>NZ_BMNK01000007.1:2397-469000 GCF_014646515.1 Nonomuraea glycinis | reverse complement strand
CGGCGACCTGATCAAGGTCGCGGCTCCGCAGCACGTGGCCGACGTCCGCGACGTGTTCATCGAACATCTCACTGCGGCAGAGATGGCGATGCTCGTCACCATCGGCGACAAAGTCGCCGAACGGCTGGCGGCGCTGGAACACAAGCCCTGATACCCGATCCCGGACCTCATCGCTCACGCACTGCGTGCGTGTCGGCCTCGAACTCCTGAAGCCATGGCCGAGGGCTGAGGCCGTTCAGCACAACGGCAGCTTGCGGGGCCGGCAGCGCGTCCAGCCCGCCCCTGGGGCCCTTCTCCAACTCCGTCATGGGTCCATGGCGCCCCGGCTGGGTAACGACCGGTGTACATAGATTGCGCCCCGGCCGCTCAGTCTGTACCGTAAGCAAACAGATCGGTGTACATAACACCGTCACCCCAGGTGCGCTCGGCACCACTGACCCAGGGAGCGACCATGGGAAAGCTTGACGGCAAGGTAGCGGTCATCACCGGCGGCACCACCGGCCTGGCGCTGGCCGGCGCGAAGCTGTTCGTCGACGAGGGAGCGCACGTCTTCATCACCGGCCGCCGCCAGGACGCCCTGGACGAGGCCGTGAAGCAGATCGGCCGTAACGTCACCGGCGTCCAGGGCGATGCCGGTGACCTGGACGACCTGGACCGCCTGTACGACACGGTCAAGCGGGAGAAGGGCAGCCTCGACGTGCTGTGGGCCAGCGCCGGCATGGGCGAGCCCGCCCTGCTCGGCGAGATCACCGAGGCCCACTTCCACGCCGCGTTCTGGCTCAACGCCCGCGGCACCCTGTTCACCGTTCAGAAGGCGCTCCCGCTCTTCAACGACGGCGGCTCCATCCTCATGACCGGCTCCAACGCCTCCCTCGGCGCCTTCCCCGGCTGGAGCGTCTACGCCGGCAGCAAGGCCGTCCAGCAGGCCTGGGCCCGCGTCTGGCTCAACGAGCTCAAGGACCGCCGCATCCGCGTCAACGTCCTGACCCCCGGCCAGGTCGCCACCGCCAAGCAGGAAGAGCTCTTCGACGAGGCCACCAAGCGCCAGTTCGAGTCCCTCATCCCCCGCGGCCAGATGGGCCGCCCCGACGAAATCGCCACCGCCGCCCTCTTCCTCGCCTCCGACGACTCCAGCTACGTCAACGGCATGGAGCTCGTCGCCGACGGCGGCACCACCGCCATCTGACAACCGTTGATCTCGCGGCGCACGGGTAACGTCGCAGCAGGGAGCTCGACGAGGGGACTGGGATGACACTGACCGTTGAGGACCGTACGGCCATCATCGAGCTGATCTCGTTGCACGGCCATCTCGTGGACGCGGGCGAGCTCGACCGCCTGGACGAGCTCTTCACCGCCGGCATCCGCTACGACGTCACCGACCTCGGTGGCGGCATCATCCAGGGGCTGGCGGCGCTGCGGGAGGCGGCGCTCGCGCTGGGCGAGGCGAACCCCGTCGGCCATCACGTCACCAACATCGTGCTCACCCAGCAGGCCGACGGCACGGTGCACGGCCTGTCCAAGGGGATCGGCGTGCAGGCGGACGGCACCTGCGCGAGTGTCACGTACGAGGACGTGATCGTGCGCGGTGACGGCGGGTGGCGCATCACCCAGCGCAAGGTCGTGCGGCGGCGGGCCCCGCTCGGCGGGCGGTGACGGCGGGCTTCAGGCGAGGGAGTCGATCCAGCGCGTGAGGCGGCGCCCTTCGGCGGTCATCAGCTCCGGGTCGCGGAAGGTGTTGGTGAGCAGCGAGATCCCCTGGTAGGCGGCGACCAGGGCGACCGCGAGCTCACGGGAGTCGGCCCGGCCCATCTCCGCGAAGCGCCGCTCCACCCAGTCGATCAGCAGCCCCATGACGCCGGCCGCCACCCGGTCCAGGCCGTCGGCCCGTTTGCCCAGCTCCGAGCAGAGAGTGCCGGTGGGGCAGCCGTAGCTGACGGTGAGGTCGCGCTGGTCCACCCAGCCCTGGACGAGGGCTTTGAGGCGGTCCTGCGGCGTGGCGGCGTGCTGCTCCAGGATGGCGGTCATCGTGTGCAGGTGCTGCGCGTGCGCGCCGATCGCCGCCTCGATGAGCTGGTCCTTGGTCTTGAAGTAGTAGTAGACGTTGCCCACGGGAATTTCGGCCGCCTGGGCGATGTCGGCGAGCGTCGTCTTCTCGACTCCCTGCTCGTGCAGCACCCGCGTGGCGGCGGTCACCAACCGCTCACGCTTGCCCGGCTTGCGCGTCGCGCTCTTCACTGAGTCAGTCATCTTACTGACATGATAGGCGACCGGGTCGCCGCCGGCGCCGCTCACGGGTGTTGTTCGGCGACGGTCCGCATGGCGGCGAGCAGGTCGTCGGCGGACGGCTCGCTGGCGGGGTCGACGAGCCACAGCGCCGCGGCTCCGGCCAGCAGCATCTGGTAGAGGGCGCCGAGCCGGTCGTCGGGCTCATCGTGGCCGAACAGCTGGACGAGTCCTTCGCGCGCCTGCCGGTTGGCTTCGGCCAGGGTGGCGCGCAGGCCGGGGTCCATCTGCCCGGAGTCCATGTGCGCGAGCAGTTCGAACTGCACCGCCCACAGCCGCTTGGACTCCGCGAAGGACTCCACGACCCGGGGCCAGACGTCCGCGAACCGCTGCCCCGACAACTGGCCGAACCCGTCCGCCCATTCCTCCACCGCCCCCGTCAGGGCCGCGTTGAGCAGCGCCTCTTTCGACCCGAAGTGGTAGCCGATCGCGGCCAGGCTCACGCCGGACGCCGAAGCGATGTCGCGCGCGGTCGTCCGGGCGTACCCCTTGGCCAGCAGGCAGCGCTTCGCTCCCGCGAGCAGGTCTTCGCGATTTCCCATACGGTGATTCTACATATGTTCCAGACGTTCGTCTTGAACAAACGTCTCACACGTCGGGGACAGCATCGCGGCGATCGACGGGACCGCCGTCACCTTCCACAGCGGGCGGACCCGCCATTTCGACCTGATCATCGGCGCCGACGGCCTGCATTGCCAAGGCGATGTTCCTGTTCGCCTCCCCGCCGCTCGACCACGACCGCCGCGACCAGGCCGGGCGGCGTGAGCTCCTCGCCGACGCCTTCGCCGGCGAGGGCTGGGAGGTGCCCACGCTCCTCGCCGGGATGGCCGAGGCGCCCGACTTCTCCTTCGACAGGCTCAGCCAGGTCCATCTCGGCCGCTGGTCGAAGGGCCGGGTCGCGCTCGCCGCCTCCACCGCCTCGGGCCAGGGCACGGGTCTCGCCCTCGTCGGCGCCTACGTCCTGGCCGCCGAGCTGGCGCGCCACGACGGCCACGACGAGGCCTTCACTGCCTATGAGCGGCGCATGCGCCCGTTCGCCTAGGCCAACCAGAAGCTGGGCCCCGCCAACACGCCCATCCACCACGCCGCCAACGCGATCACCGTGGACTGAACGTCTCCGCCCGGACGCGCACCTCGCCCCGGGCCACCGCCGCGAGCCTGTGGGCGCCTTCGGCCAGGTCGGCGGTGTCGGCGGCGGCCGCGAAGCTGAGCCTGAGGTAGGCCCCGGACGGTTCGGCGGGGAAGAAGCGGCGGCCGGCGTCGACCGCCACGCCGTGCTCGCGGGCGGCGGCCGCGAAGGCGGCGTCGTCGGCTCCCGGCGGCAACTCCACCCACAGGTGCAGGCCGCCCGCCGGGGTGCGGGTGAGCCGCCAGCCGGGCACCCGCGAGGCCAGCGCGCCGGCCAGGAGGGTGCGGCGCTCGCGCAGCGCCGCGCCGAGTGCGCGCAGGTGGCGGTCCCAGGCGGGGGTGCTGAGCAGCTCGATGGCCGCCTCCTGCAGGGGGCGGGCGGTGAAGAAGTCGTCGACGAAGCGCATGCCCGCCAGTCGCCGCAGCACCGGGCCGCGGGCGATCACCGCGCCGATGCGCAGGCTGGGCGCGGCGGGCTTGGTGAGCGAGGTCAGGTGGATCACCGTGCCGTCGCGGTCGTCGGCGACCAGCGGGGGCGGCAGCGGGCCGCCGTGTCCGAGGTGGCGGGCGAAGTCGTCCTCGATGAGGAAGGCGCCCGCGGCCCTGGCCACCTCGGCGACCTGCCCGCGTCGCTCGGGCGCGAGCACCGTGCCGGTCGGGTTGTGGAACGTCGGCTGGCAGTACAGGACCCGGGCGCCGGTCATGGCGAAGGCGTCGGCGAGCAGGCCGGGGCGGATGCCGTCGCCGTCCATCGGCACGGGCACCGGGCGCAGCCCCGCGGCGCGGGCGGCGGCCAGCGCGCCCGGATAGGTGGGCGACTCCATCAGCACGGCGCCGCCGGGCGCGGCGATCGCCCGGAAGAGCATGGACAGGGCGCCCTGCGCGCCACCGGTGACCAGCACGTCCTCGGCGGTGACGGCCCCGCCCGCCTGCCTGGCGAAGATCGCGCGCAGGGGCGCCAGGCCGGCCGTGGGAGCGCGGTGCCAGGCGTCCGGCCGGCGGGCCGCGCGGGCCAGAGCGGCGCCCAGGGCCCGGGTCGGCTGGAGCGTTTCGTGCGGGTAGCCGCCCGCCATGGCGATCATCCCCTCGGGCAGGGGGCGCGGCGGCTCGACGGCGACGCCCGGGTCGAAGTCGCGCCCGGACAGGGCCACCGACTGCCAGGAGGTGTCCGGCACGCCGTCGGCCGCCCGCTCCCGGCGAGGGGCGACGAACGTGCCGCTGCCGGGGCGGGTGACCACCACCCCTTCGGCGGCCAGGGTGGCGATCGCCCGCGAGACGGTGCCCGGCCCCACCCGGTAGCGCTGCGTCAGCTCGCGGCTGCTGGGCAGCCGGTCGCCCGGCGCCAGCCCGGTCAGCAGCGTGCGGAGGCTGGAGGCCAGATCGGTGGAAGTGCTACTGTCGGACATGAAGACTCATGGTAGCGCTACCGGCGCTGGGGCGGAAACACTACTGGACGTCGCCGCGCTGCGCGCCGACACCCCGGGCTGCGAGCAGGTGGTGCACTTCAACAACGCCGGCTGCGGCCTGCTGGCCGCCCCCGTCCTCGCCACGATGCTCGACCACCTCAACCTGGAGGCGCGCCTCGGCGGTTACGAGGCGGCCGCCGCCCGCGCCGAGCAGGTCCGCGCCTTCTACACCGAGACCGCCGCGCTGATCAACTGCGCGCCGGGCAACATCGCCTTCGCGGGCAGCGCCACCCATGCCTACGCCACCGCGCTGTCGTCGATCCCGTTCGAGGCCGGGGACGTCATCCTGACCACCCGCAACGACTTCATCTCCAACCAGATCGCCTTCCTGTCGCTGCGCAAGAGGTTCGGGGTGCGGCTGGTGCACGCTCCCGACCTGCCCGAAGGCGGCGTGGACGTGGCCGCGATGGCGGCGCTGATGCGCGCCCACCGGCCCCGCCTGGTGAGCGCCACCCACATCCCCACCAACTCCGGCCTGGTCCAGCCGATCGCCGAGATCGGCGCGCACTGCCGCGAACTCGGCCTGCTCTACCTGGTCGACGCCTGCCAGTCCGTCGGGCAGTTCCCGATCGACGTGGCCGAGATCGGCTGCGACCTGCTCACCGCCACCTGCCGTAAGTTCCTGCGCGGCCCGCGCGGCTCGGGCTTCCTGTACGTGTCCGACCGGGTCCTGCGCGACGGGTACGAGCCCCTGTTCATCGACATGCACGGCTCCCGCTGGGTCTCGCCGGACAGCTACCGGCCGGTGGAGTCGGCGGCCAGGTTCGAGGAGTGGGAGTTCCCGTACGCCACCGTGCTGGGGTGCGCGGCGGCCGTCCGCTACGCCCGCCAGGTCGGCGTGGCGGCGATCGCCCGGCGCACCCCGGCGCTGGCGGCGCGGCTGCGCGCCCGGCTCGGCGACCTGGCGGGCGTGCGCCTGCTGGACCGGGGCCGGACGCTGGGGGCGCTGGTGACCTTCGAGGTCGAGGGCTGGCAGGCGGAGCCGTTCAAGGCGGCGATGGACGCGGCGGGGGTCAACTCGGCGCTCAGTTTCCGGGAGTTCGCCCAGTTCGACTTCGCGGACAAGGACGTCGAGTGGTGCCTGCGCCTGTCACCGCACTACTACAACACCGAGGACGAGGTGGACCGGGTGGCGGACATCGTGGCCGGGCTGCGCGCGTCCCCATGAGCACGGCGAGCACGCGGGGTTCGTCAGCCGGCTTCGGCGGCGTGGACGGTGATGACGACCTTCGCCCGCGCGTGTTCCACGCCGAGGTAGCGCAGCGCCTCGGCGGTCTGGCTCAGGGGGTAGGTCCTGTCGATGGCCGGGGTGATCTTCCCGGCTTCGATGAGGTCCTTCAGCTCGGCCAGGTGGTTGCCGCTCGCGCTGACCGGGCGCAGGCTCTGGCGGACGAACGATGAGATCGCCAGGGCGCGGAGGATGCGGCGCATGGGCCCGAACCAGCGGCCGCCTTCGCCGGAGGAGAGCAGGAGGGTGCCGGTGGGGGTCAGGGTGCGCCGCAGGGCCGACAGCGGATGGTTGCCCACCAGGTCCAGGATGACGTCGTAGCGCCGCTCGCCCCGGGTGAAGTCGTCCTTGGTGTAGTCGATGACGTCGTCGGCGCCGAGCGAGCGGACCAGGCCGGTGTTCCTGGTGCTGCAGACGCCGGTCACGCGGGCGCCGGCGGCCTTGGCGATCTGCACGGCGAAGGTGCCCACGCCTCCCGAGGCGCCGTTGACCAGGACCTCGTGCCCGGGCCGTAACCGGCCGCGGAACGCCTGGAGGGCGGTGGTGGCGGCCACCGGCACCGCGGCGGCCTGCTCGAAGGTGAGGTTGGCCGGTTTCATCTCCAGCAGCCGCTCCGGGACGCAGGTGTACTCGGCGAGGGTCCCGAAGTCGTTCTCGGCGTAGACCTCGTCGCCGGGGCGGAACCTGGTGACCTTCGCCCCCACCGCCTCCACCCGGCCGGCGACGTCCCTGCCGGGCACGAGATGCTTGGGCCGGCGCAGCCCGAACACCAGGCGGAGCACGTACGGCGATCCGCTGGAGACGATCCAGTCGCCCCGGTTGAGCGAGACCGCGTGGACGCGGACGAGCACGTCGTCGTCTGTCATCACCGGCATCTCGATGTCCCGAAATTCCATGACATCGGGGGAGCCGTATCTGTCGTGCACGATGGCTTTCATCACAGTCCTTCGCTGGTGGTCGTGGTGGGCCGGCGGCGCAACGCCCGCCGGAAGCCCTCGGCGGTGTCGGCCAGGCCCATGAGGGCCAGGGCGATCACGAGGACGTTGGAGATCACTGCCCGCGGCCAGCCCAGGGCCGCGAAGAACGCGTCGTTCAGCAGCAGGCCGCCGGTGGTGAGCCAGATCACCGGCACCAGGAACAGCACGGTGAGCACCGCGTTCGCCACGGCCTGCGGCATCCCCCAGCCCACGTAGTGGCCCAGAAGGTCGAAGCCGATGCGCGCGGCCGCGAAGAAGATGCCCAGGTAGAGCGCACCGGACTCCCACAGCGCGGGCGCGATCACCCCGATCGGCTCGCCGGCGGCGCCGGTGAGCGGTCCCACCGTCTGGGACAGCACGAGCAGGCAGGCGAGCAGGGCCGTGACCACGGCCCCGCCGATCAGCCCGACGAGGTCGATCCGGTAGGTGGGCAGGGCGGAGACGTCCCACTTCGTCCGCACCTTCTCGCGCAGCGCCGGCGACCGCCCGACGACGGCGAACACGGCGGTCACCCAGAACGCGATGTGCATGGCCGCCACCAGGACGGCGACGACCGCGTCCCCCACGACCCGCCCGATCGGCGCGCCGTCGAGGAACCGCACGATGCCGGCGGCGACGAACAGCAGCGGCAGGACCGCCGACAGCAGCGCCTTGAGCACCCGGACGTAGTCGAGGTAGAGCTCCGGGCCGATGAGGTGCAGCGGCCGGTCGGTGTAGCGGGCGGCCAGGCGCGCGGGGTCGCCGAGCTCGGCGAGCACCTGCGCCTCGGCGCTCCCGGCGTCGGCGCCGTCCCGCAGCCGGTCGTCGATCGCGTCGGCGATCGAGGCGCGCAGCTCGCGCTCCAGGTCGGGGCGCTGCCTGCCGGGAACGCCGCGCAGCATCGCCAGGACATAGCGGTCGGTGAGGGTGGCCGTCATGACTCGTCCTTCAGGAGGGTGCGGAAGGCGGTGTTGAGCTCGGTCCAGTCGCCGGTGAGGGTGGCCGCGAGCTCGGCCCCGTCGGCGCTGGTGCGGTAGAACTTGCGCGGCCGCGACTCCTCGGTGTTCCACTCGCTGGTGAGCAGCCCCTGCTTCTCCAGGCGGCGCAGCAGCGGATAGAGGGTGTTGGCATCGACCGCGAAGCCCTTGCTCTCCAGCGCCTCCAGCAGCGCGTAGCCGTAGTCGGGCCGCTCCAGGATCAGCAGGCAGGCCAGCACGACGGTCCCGCGCCGGAGCTCCTGGCGGTGCGTGGCGAGCGCGTCATCATCGATCACCACCATGACGATACTGTGCGGCACACACTATGGCAAGGTCGCACAGCATTGTGTGGTGTTAAGGTAAGGCGGTGATCAGCCGTCATGCGCTCAACCGCGCCACCCTCGACCGCCAGCTGCTGCTGCGGCGCCACTCCATGCCGGCCCTCCAGGCCGTGGAGCACCTGGTCGGATTACAGGCGCAGGCGCCGTTCCCGCCCTACTTCGGGCTCTGGTCGCGCCTGGACGGCTTCCGCCCCGAGGAGCTGGCGCGGCTGCTGGAGCAGCGGGAGGTGGTCCGGATCGTGCTCATGCGCGGCACCGTCCACCTGGTCAGCGCCGCCGACGGCCTGACCCTGCGGCCGCTCACCCAGCCGCTGCTCACCAAATACCTGCTGAACGCGTACGGCACGGTCATGGCGTCGCTGGACCTGGACGCGGTCGTCGCGACGGGACGTCAGGTGCTGGCGGCGGGGCCGCTGACCGGCGCCCAGCTCGGCGTGCGGATGGCCGAGCACCACCCCGGCGCCGGCGCGACGGATCTGTCGCAGATCATGCGCATGCTGGTGCCGCTCGTGCAGGTGCCGCCCCGGGCCGTGTGGGGCAAGGCCGGACAGACCGCCTACGCCACGGTGGAGTCCTGGCTCGGCCGCGAGCCGCACCCGGCCCCCAGTCTCGACGACCTCGTCCTCCGCTATCTGGCCGCGTTCGGTCCCGCCACCGTCGCCGACGCCCAGGCCTGGTCCGGGCTGACCAGGCTGCGCGAGGTGTTCGACCGGCTGCGGGCCCGGCTCGTGGTCCTGGAGGACGAGCACGGCCGCGAGCTGTTCGACCTGCCGGACGCGCCCAGGCCGGGGCCCGGCGCGCCGGCGCCCGTGCGCCTGCTGGCGCCGTTCGACAACCTGCTGCTCAGCCACGCCGACCGCAGCCGCGTCATCTCCGACGACCACCGCAAACGCGTCATCACCATCAACGGCCAAGTCCTCGGCACCGTCCTGGTCGACGGCTTCGTCCAGGGCGCGTGGCGGCGGGACAAGGCCGTGCTGACCGTGGACATGTTCGCGCCGGTGACGGCGGGGCAGGCGGAGGAGATCCGGGCCGAGGCCGCCGCGCTGCTGGCCTTCGCCGAACCCGGCAAGGCCCACGACATCAGGGGGATCTAAGTGGGGGAGTACGTGTACGCGACCGCCGCCGTGCACGTGCCCGCGCCGCCGGAGCAGGTGTTCGCCCTGGTCACCGACTGGCCCCGGCACCGGGAGTGGATGTTCATGACCACGGCCCGGCAGACGGGCGCCGACCGGGTCGAGGCCTACACCGGGATCTGGCCGGTCGGATTCCTCGACGTCATGACGATCACCGCGTGGGAGCCTCCGACGCTGGTGCGGATGCGGCACATCGGCCGGCTGGTGCGGGGCGAGGGCGTCATCCGCGTCCAGGCCCGCGAGGGGGGTAGCCGGGTGATCTGGGGCGAGCGGCTGCGGCCGCCGTTCGGGCCGCTCGGGCGGGCGTTGTGGCCGCTGGCACGGCCGGTCGCCGTCATGCTGGCCCGCCGCTCCCTGCGCAAACTGGGCCGGCTGCTGTCCGCGTGACGCTCAGACCAGGGACGTGCGTACGTGCTCCGCGACCTGACCGCTCAGCAGGGCGCGCACGGCCTCGGCGAGCACGGCGTCGGTGTGCGGCCCGGCGGGCTCGGCGGCGCGCCAGGCGATGAACCCGTCCGGGCGGATCAGCACGGCCCCGCCACCGGTGACCCCGAACGCCGTCGCCCAGCGCCGCTCCGGGTCCCCGAGCAGCGGGCTCGCCGGAATCACCGGCCCGTCCGCCACCTGGTACGACGAGAGCCACGGCCCGATGAGGCGGGCGGCGGCCTCGGTCCACGCGGCGCCCTCGGGCCCGGCCAGCAGCACGGCCCCCTGAGCCCACAGGTCGACGGTGGACACCCGCCGGCCCCGCCGGCGCAGCCACACGTGCGGCGCACGGGCGCCGGGGTCGCCGGTCGGGTGGTGGGCATCCTCGAAGCCCGCGCCGTCGTAGCGGTAGCCGAACTTGACGCTCACCTCGTCGACGAGCTCGACCGCCGCGACCTCGGGCGGCAGCTCGGCGCCGAACCAGTCCCTGCCCGTGGCCAGCGCCTGCTCGACGGTCAGGGTGGCGACGGGGCGGCGTTCGGTGTCATAGGTCTCCAGGAGGGACGGCTCGGCCCACCCGTTGAGCACGTAGGCGAGCTTCCAGGCCAGGTTGGCGGCGTCCTGGATGCCGGTGTTGGCGCCGTAGGCCCCGGCCGGCGGCATGACGTGGGCCGCGTCACCGGCCAGGAAGACCCGGCCGTCGGCGAACCAGTCGGCCACGGCGGCCGTGCTCTGCCAGGGCAGCACCTCCAGCGGTTTGACCGCCAGGTCCGGTATGCCCGCGGCGGCACGGGCGAGCTCGACGCAGCGCGCCGCGGTGAACTGGCCGACGCCGTCGGCGGGATCGTAGGGGACGTGCAGGGCCATCGTGTCGCCGGTGACGCGGACCATGCCGGCGAAGCCCGGGTTGTTCACCTGGCAGATCGCGAAACTCCTGTCGCGCAGCGCGCTGCCGAGGTCGGCGCGGACCATGATGCCGGCGACGTGCTCCAGCACGCCGACGCCGCTCCTGCCGATGCCGAGCTTGCGGCGGATCTTGCTGTCGGTCCCGTCGGCGGCGATCAGGTAGTCGGCGTGCACCATGGTGCGGGCGCCGGTGGCCCGATCCGCCAGCACCGCCGTCACACCGTCCGGCCCGTCGTCGTACGCGCGCAACTCCGTGCCGAACCGCAGATCGGCGCCGAACGCCTCGGCATGCTCGCGCAGCACGGGCTCGAGCACGTCCTGGGAGAGCATGACGTCGTCGCAGGGGCTGACGGCCGACAGGTCCTGGCGGCTGCTCGGCCGCTCGAGCCAGCGGTGGTTGGGGCTGGTCAGGCTCTCGGCCCAGAGCAGCCCCGAGCCGGTGAGCCGCCAGGGCCCCGCCGCGCGCACGGCCTCCTCCACGCCCGCCGCCCGGAACAGCTCCATCGTGCGGGCGTTGTAGCCGGGGGTGCGCGGGTGGATGGAGGTGCCGGCGTGCCGCTCGGCGAGGATCACGCTGACCCCGTGCCGGCTCAGGAACAAGGCGGAGGATAAGCCGATCAGGCTGCCGCCGACGATAAGTACCTCGGTGTAATGGTGGGACATGTCGTCATCTCCTTGGATGTCTCTTCCTTGGATGTCTCTCAGTCGAACGAGGCCAGCAGCCGGTCCAGTTCGTCGCTCAGGTGCGCGCCGGCGCCGGGGGGCAGGGGAGGGCGCATCACCATGCCCATCACGATGTACATGATCATCGTCGCCACGGTGCGGGTGTCGAGATCGCCGCGGACCCGGCCTTCGCGCCGGCCCGCCTCCAGCCAGCCGGTGATCGTCTGGTGCCAGTCGGTGTGCGTCTCGGCGATCATGTCGTGGATCACCGGGTCCTCGTGCGAGGTCCAGACCATCTCGTGGAGCAGCCGGAAGTGCCCCGGCTCCGCCTCGGCCTGGCGTTGCAGGCCGGCGAGCATCGTCCGCAGCGCGGCCAGGCCGTCCTCCCAGTCGGCGTCGAGCCGCAGCGGGGCCAGCATCCGCTCGCGGATCGTGTGCTCCAGGACGGCCCGTACGAGGTCGTCCTTGGTCGGGAAGTAGTAGTGCAGGGTCGCGACGGTGATGCCGGCCTCGGCGGCGATGTCGCGGGTGCGCGCCCCTGCCAGGCCGGAGCGGACCATGGCGCGATATCCCGCGGCGACCAGGCGCTCCTGTCGCTCCAGTGATCGCGGTCCCGGCTTGGCACGCTTGACCGTCATGCAACCCTCCACTTTCTATCAGTTGATAGAAAGTTAGGGCCGACCCGCCAGAAAGTCAATCACTTGATAGAAAAAGCGGCCAGGCCAAGGTCGCCCGCGACCCGGTGGATGGTCGGCAGCCGCGAGCCCACGGCGAGCGTACGATCCTGGATCCGCCGGGCGAGCTGGGCCCGCGACCGCTCGAACGGCGGCACCGGCGAGCCCGCGTCGATGACGATCATCGAATGCCCAGCACGTGTCGCGCCATGCATCCGCCGTACGTCTACCGTGGAATCGATGCGCACCGACCACGTCCATCCGCCGCAGGCCAGGCCGTACGGCGCGCCCGACGCGCAAGGGATCCTCGTCTTCGTCCTGCTGGGCGTCGCCGCCGCCTGGGACACCGCGGCCGGCCTCAGCCGGCCCGCCTGGCTCGCCTGGCCGATGCTGGCCGCCGCCACCGCCCTGTACACGGCCGCGATCCTGCCGGCGTTGCGCCGCGGCCCGGCACCCACTCCGGCGGGGCTCGCCGCACTCGCCGCGCTCACCGCCGTGGTGACCGCCGCCGCGGCTCGCTTCGGCGGCGGCTGGCTGTACCTGTTCCCCATGGCCGGCATCGCGTGCGGGGCCGTGCTGTACGGCCGGCGCGTACGGATCGCGCTGCTGGCCCTGACCGGGGTGACGGCGCTGGTGGTGTGGCGGAGCGGCGGGGGACTGGAGTCGATCATGGCCTTCTCCTGGGGGACGTTCAGCGCCGGGATCGTCGTCGCGTTCCTCCGGCACCAGCACACCCTCATCACCGAGCTGCACGACACCCGGCAGCAGCTGGCCGAGGCCGCCGTGACGCGGGAGCGGCTGCGCTTCGCCCGCGACCTGCACGACCTGCTCGGCCACACGCTGTCGGTGATCGTGGTGAAGGCCGAGGCGGCGCGCCGCCTGGCCCTGCGCGACCCCGAGCAGGCCCGGCGGCAGGCGGGCGACATCGAGAAGGTCGGAAGGCAGGCCCTGGCCGAGATCCGCGAGGCGGTCACCGGCTACCGCGAGGCCGGCCTGTCCGCCGAGCTGGAGCGGGCCGCGGACGCGCTGCGCGCGGCAGGCGTCGAGCCGGTGGTGCGCAGGACCGGCCCCGAGCCGGGCGGGCGGGCGCAGACCCTGCTCGGCTGGGTGGTGCGCGAGGGCGTCACCAACGTCATCCGACACAGCGGCGCCACCCGGGCGGAGATCGAGCTTTCAGGCACATCCCTCACCATCCGCGACAACGGCCCCGCCCCCCGCCCACCTCCCGCCGCCACCACCGCGATCGGGCCCGCCACTGACACGGCCACTGACACGGCCACTGACACCGCCGACGATGCGGCCACCGCCACCGAGGACGCTTCCGCCGGCGCCTCCGACGGCGGCGGCAGTGGACTGCGGGGCCTGGCCGAGCGGCTGGCCCAAGCAGGCGGTCAGGTCGAAGCGGGTCCGCTGCCGCAGGGCGGCTGGCAGCTGACGGCCGCCCTGCCCCCGGACTGACCTGGCAAGAAGCGGCGAAGAGGACGGCCGGGCACGTCGAGGGAACACCACGACCACCGGCGACCCAGGCCGTCCGAGGCGGGGGAGGGCGAGCAGTTCCTGCTGGACCGGGCGATGGAGTACGATTCGCCACCGTGTTCCTGGGCCGCGACGCCCGCCAGGCGCTGGCCGACTACCTCGACCAGGAGCGGCCCGGCGACGCCGCCGCCAGCGCTGGCCCGGCCGCGCTGCTGCTGTCGGCCGCCTCCATCGCCGCCCACCGCCCCGACGGCCGCCTCTCGGCCCGCTCCATCAACACCATCGTCGGCGAGATCGGCCGCCTGCACGACGCCCAGATGCCCGACCCCGACCGTAAGCTCGGCACCCTGCGCCCGCACGACGCCCGGCACACCTTCGCCTACGGCCTGTCGCAGGCCTGCGGCCACAACCGCGCCGAACTCGAGCGCCGCCTCGGCCACGCCAACGACCGCTACCTGCGCCTGTACACCAACCCACCCGACGACATCGCCGCCGACTACGTCGAAGACCTATGACCGCGAGACCTGGTCACACCTCAACACGACGGGCAGCGTAGCCATCCGCCCAGTCGATGATCCGGTCGGCGAGTGCTATGACGGCAGCCGCGACGCCGGGAGCACCTGGACCGCCGGCTGCGTCGATGACGCTGAGTGTGAGCCGAGTATGGAACACCGCTTGGCCTGGCGTCGGTTCGACCAAGCTGTACCGATACCACATCGCCATGGTGGTGGCGCGCTCCGCGCCGGCTGCTGATCCAACTCAACCGCCACCAGATCTCGGCCCGCCGGGGGCGCGATCATCTGACGCGGCCACCATCGCCAGCGCCGTTGCGTTGTTTCCTGGACTTCCCGGTGGCGCCTACGACCTCGTAGCCGATACTCGGGCGCGACGCTCAGGAGTCGCGGCGGGCATCCCTTCGCGGCGCGATGAAGACGGCCCAGGCGGCCACACCCAGGCCCGGACCGAAGGACGAACCTAGCCCGACACCGTAAGAGACGTTGTCGAAAAAACCCCCGACGACGACGCCGACGAGGAGGCCGAAGGCAGCGCCAAATGCGATCCAGATCCCGAGATTTGCCCAGATCCCGAGACCTGCGGCGGGCGGGGGCGTGTTGTTGCTCGTCATTGCATCTCTCCCAAGGACGCGGGCGGACAGGGCTGACAATCTGGCGGCCCATCACGGCGGAGTTGGCGTTCGCGTTGTCCGGTTTCCGGAGCGGCCGAGTGCCCGCCGCGCCTACGCCGTGGCACGGCGGATGAGCCTGTACCCGCCGACCGCGAACGCGGCGGCCACCGGGACCGGCCAGCCGGCGAGCAGCGCCGTGGGGGACTGGTCGAGCAACCAGCGGCCGATCGCGTGCCATTGCCGGGTCCACGTGATCAGCGCGGCGGCCAGCCCGAGCGCTGTGAACGCCAGGGTGAGGCCGGCGAGGACGCCGGTGGCGCCCCAGCGCAGGTACAACGTGCCGAGCAGGATCCCGAGGTGGGTCACGACCAGCATGGGTACCGCGTACCCGAGCAGGAGCAGCACCGGGTTGGCGTCATCCATGAACGGCAGGCCGAAGAAGCGCATCCCCATCCCCCAGTAGCCGGTGGCCTGTTCCACGGCGCGCAGCAGGTAGAGCACCAGCGCGTAGACCACCGACTGGACGACCGCGAGCAGCGACCAGGCCAGGTAGAACTCCCGGCGGGTCACGCTCATGCCCAGCGCGTACGGGAAGATCTGGGTGACCGAGACGGTGGCCATCCCGATCGCGATGCCGCACAGGCTGACCAGGCCGCCGGTGTTCGTCACGCCGTCGCCCGGGTCGTAGTTCGCCATGAAGGTCAACAGGTTGATGCCGAACGTGACGGCCATCATGCTCCATGTCCAGCCCAGGATCTGCGGCCAGGCCGGCATCTGGAGACGGGCCACCTGACGGATGCGGTTCATCGGGCGGCCTCCCGGTCCGCCGGCGCCGTTGTCGTCGGCGGTACGGTCAGGCGGACCACGAGTTGCTGCAACGACAGCGGCTCCAGCTCGACGTTCAGCGCCTGCGCGAGCGCCTTCGCGTGCGGTCCGAGCCCACCGAGGATGGTCGACCGGACCAGGCCGCTCAACCGCTCGCGGTGCAACTCGGTGCGTCCGGCGGCGAACCCGTCCACGGCCTCCGCCCGTCCGGTGGCCGCCACCGCCCGCCCGCGCAGGTCGTCGGCGTCCTCATCGAGCAGCAGCCGGCCACGGTCGATGAGCAGCACCCGCTCGACCAGATCGCTCACCTCGTCGATGAGGTGGGTGGACAGCACCACGGTGCGGGGATGCCCGGCGTAGTCGGCGAGCAGGCGGTCGTAGAAAAGCTGCCGGGCGGCCGGGTCGAGCCCGAGGTACGGCTCGTCGAAGAACGTCAGGGGCGCCCGCGCGGCCAGCCCGACGGTCACGCCGAGGGCCGACAGCATGCCCCGCGAGAGCCTGCGGACCAGCCGCCCGGCCGGTAGCTGGAAGTCCGCGGCGAGGCCGTGCGCGAACGTGTCGTCCCAGTTCGCAAACAGCCGACGTGCGGTGCGAAAGACGTGGCGCACGGTGTAGACGTGGGGGTAGCGCTGGCTCTCCCGGACGAAACAGACCTTCGACAGGACGGCCGGGTTCTCCACCGGTGGCGCGTCGAAGACCGACACGTTCCCCGACGACGCGAACGCCTGCCCGGTGAGGATCTGCATCAGGGTGGTCTTGCCCGCCCCGTTGCGCCCGAGCAGGCCGTAGATCGTGTGCTCGGCCAGCGCGAAGCTCACGTCGTCGAGCGCCGTGACGTCACCAAAGCGCTTGGTCACCCCGTGTGCGGTTACCACCGCCGTCATCCCAGGTCCCTCCCGACAACCGCACCGAATGAATCGATCATCTTCATCAGCTCGTCGTGGCCGATGCCGAGCTTGCGCGCCTCGGCGAGCAGGGGTTCCACGTACTGTTCGGTGAACCGTTCCCGTCGCCGCTCGCGCAGCCTGGCCCGGGCGCCACCGGCGACGAACATGCCGATGCCGCGTCGCTTGTAGAGCGTTCCCTCCGATACGAGCTGGTTGACGCCCTTGGCCGCGGTGGCCGGGTTGATCCGGTGAAAGGCGGCAAGCTCGTTGGTGGACGGGACCTGGGCCTCCTCCACCAGCGACCCGTCGATGATCGAGTTTTCGATCAGCTCGGCGATCTGAAGGAAGATCGGTCGGTCGTCGTCCATCGTTGGCTTAGCCGCCCAACTGGTTAGCTACATGTGTAACTAACCATGCAACCTTGCGCCGCGGCTGTCAAGCCGCCCGGGCCGGCCTCCAGGCCGTTCTTGGTCTTGCGGACGATGTCGCGGCGCCTGTCTTCGGACAGGGCGAGGGCCAGGTCCAGGATGAGGGAGCGTTCGGTGTGCTCGCCGGCCGCGATGCCCTCCAGCACTTTGACGGCGACGCCGCGCTGGAACAGGTCGTTGAAGGACGATCAGCCCTTCCAGGAGGTTGCGGCCGAGGCGATCGACCTCGTGGACGGTCAGTATGTCGCCGTCGCGGATGTAGGACAGCGCGTCCAGCAGCGCGGGCCGGTCGTCGGTGGCGAGCTTGCCGCTGGTCTTCTCCTCGAACACCTTCAGGCAGATCGGGTCGAGCGCGTCGTGCTGCCGCTGGGTCTCCTGCTTGTCGGTGCTGACCCGGACCAGGCCGATGAGCGCCAAAGCGGCCGCCTTCCGTTCATCACCGCCGGCCGCGACAACTGCGGGCGTGGCTGAGCAGTGCCCCTGCCCGCACGAGACGGTGGCGAAAGTGCGTTGACCTGCTCCGCGCAGTGGGAGATCATCGCTGCTCATGCTTCACAGTGAGATGTGGGATGACCAGGCCGCTCAGGGCTATGACACTCCTGGGGCCGGCATGTTCGCACCGGCGGTGCTGGGACCGACGGTGGACCGTCTCGTGGAACTCGCCGAGGGCGGGCCGGCACTGGAGTTCGCGATCGGGACCGGGCGGGTGGCCCTGCCTCTTGCGGAGCGCGGAGTCCCGGTCAGTGGCATCGAGCTGTCGCAGCCGATGATCGATCAGCTCCGCACCAAGGCAGACGAGGCGGCCATCCCGGTCGTCGCCGGCGACATGGCCACGGCACAGGCTCCGGGCGAGTTCCGGCTCGTCTATCTCGTCTACAACACCATCTCCAATCTGCTCACGCAGGCCGAGCAGGTTGCCTGTTTCCGTAACGCCGCACGCCATCTCGCGCCGGGCGGGCGGTTCGTCGTCGAGCTGTGGGTTCCCGAACTTCGCAAGCTGCCGCCGGGTCAGCAGGCCGTGGTCTGGGAGTCGGCGACGGGCTACATCGGGCTCGACACCTACGATGTCCTGCGCCAGCAGGTCGTCTCGCATCACTTCCGGTTCGACCCCGAGGCCGGCCGCGAGGCCCGGTTGTTCCGCAGCCCGCACCGGTACATCTGGCCGGCTGAACTCGACCTGATGGCCGAACTGGCCGGAATGACCCTGGAATCCAGGCACGCCGGCTGGACGGGCGAGGCATTCACCGCGGAATCACGCTCCCACGTCTCGGTCTACAGGACGGCCGACCTGCTCTGACCAGCGGTTGGCGGCCTGGTCTGTCTCGATACGCGCCCTGGGGGTCGTCTAGGCGTAGCGGGTGATGAGCCGGGCGATGGCGTCGGGCCGCTCGGCGAGCATGCCGTGGCTGGCGTCGAGTTCGTGGATCTCGATGTTCGGGCGGGTGGCGGCCAGGGCGGTCAGGTCGCGGCGGAGGCCGGCGCGGAAGGCGTCCATGAGGGCGGACAGTTCGGGCGGCACGGGCAGGTTGCGGGTGGCCGTCACGATCAGGAACGGGGCGGTGACCTCGCCGAAGACCGGTAGCGCGTCGGCGAACTCCGGCAGTTCGCGCAGCGCGCGGGTGACCTCGGGGCCGGGCCGCAGCCAGGTGTGGCCGTCGCGTTCGCTCAGCCCGCGCCTGGCCGCCTCCTCCCACGCGTCGGCGTCCAGGCCCTGCGCGGCGGCGAAGGCGCGCTGTCCGTGCAGGTAGGCGGCGGCCTGCTCGCCGGTCATCGGCTGGGCCATCATCTCGGCCTGGGCGGTGAAGGCCGCGTTCAGTGCCGCCAGGTCGCGTTCGAGGCGTTCGGGGGCCAGGCCGGCGTAGTGGGAGGGGTGGGTGGCGGCGGCGCGGTGGCCGTCCAGGCTGATGGCGGCCGGGCAGGAGGGGTGGCGGCGGGCCCACATGCCGGCGAGCATCCCGCCCAGTGAGTGGCCGGCGACGACCGGATCGGCCGCCGCCAGCCCGGCCACCACCGCGTCGAGGTCGTCGAGGACGGCCTTCCAGGTCCACGGGCCGTCGCCGGAGCGGCCGTGACCGCGCAGGTCCACGGCCAGCACCCGGAAGGCGCCGGTGAGCAGCGGGGCGAGCCGCTCCCAGTGGAGCAGGTTGCCGCCCGCGCCGTGCAGCAGGAGTAAGGGCCGGCCGGCGCCGCCGTGGTCGCGGATCGCGATCGGCACCGCCGCCGCGCCGGTGATCATCTGGTCACTGCTCATGGGCCTGTCCTGGGTCTCGGGTGTCGAGCCGCTCCCGGATCGACGGCGTGGTGACGCCGCCGTCCGGGTGCGCGTGCAGCTTGCCGCGTCGTACGAGATCGTGGACGCCCTGCCGGGTGATGCCGAGCATCGCCCCGGCGACGGCGTACGAGACGCGCTCGGCCGAGGGGTGGCCGACGCGCCGGGCGATGGCCCGGCCGAGGGGGGTGCGCCACCAGTCGGCGGGCGGGTCGAAGGCGGTGTCGCCGGGGTAGAGGACCGCGACCAG
Source organism: Nonomuraea glycinis (assembly GCF_014646515.1). Lineage (GTDB taxonomy): Bacteria > Actinomycetota > Actinomycetes > Streptosporangiales > Streptosporangiaceae > Nonomuraea > Nonomuraea glycinis. Next base: position 449,555 of record NZ_BMNK01000007.1, on the reverse strand, counting down.
GCGCGCGCCCTGGTGGGTGGCGCGGGCCCGGTCGTCGCCCAGGAGCTCGTCGGCCCAGGTGCCGGCGTCCTGCCGCACCCGGTGGCGCGTCGCCTCGATGGCGGGGTCGTCGCCCAGGAGGATGTCGAGCGGGTCCAGCAGCCTGCTGGTCACCAGCCGGATCAGGTCCTGGACGAGCTCCTCCCGCTCCTGCTGTGACACGGTGCCTCCTCCGTCTCGCCCGACCGCTGCTTGACGTACGATAGCAAGTACTTGACGTGTTACGTCAAGTGGCTAGTGCCAGTCGTCGACGCCGCCGGGCACGGGTTCGGCCGGGTCGTAGGGGTCGCGGGTGAAGATGAAGGTGTTGAGGTCGAGATGGTCGGCCGCCACCCGCAGCGTCTCACCGGCGTAGTAGCCGTCCAGGCCGAGCCAGGTGCCGTCGTCCTGCGGCACGAACCTGGAGGCGCGCCCGGCGCCGCGCACCGGTTCGAGCGACAGGCCGCCGCCGGGCAGCAGCCGCAGCAGGTAGGGGGCGGGCCCCCAGTGCCACAGGCCGGTCAGCGCCAGCAGGGCGGGGTCGGCGCCGGCGGGGGTCCACTCCTGGGGCAGGCGCGGCTCGTGCTCGTCGAGGATGTCGAGCAGGTCGGTGAGCAGCCCGGGTCGCAGGCCGGAGGTGGTGTTGGCCAGGAACAGCACGCCGACGCCGTCGGCGGGGTCGGCCCACACGGTGGCCAGGAAGCCGGGCATGGAGCCGGTGTGGCCGGCCAGGCGGCGCCCGGCGTGCCGGGTGAGCTGCAGGCCGAGCCCGTAGCCGGAGGTCCAGGCGTCGCCGTCGGCGACGGTGGCCGGCTCGCGCATCTCGGCGAGGGTGCCGGGCGACAGCACGCCGCCGGTGTCCCCGGCGACGAACGCCGCCCAGCGGGCCAGGTCGGTGGTGGTGGACCACAGCTGCCCGGCCGGGGCCATGGCGCCGGCGTCGTGCTCGGGCTCGGGCAGCAGCACGTCGGCGTAGGGGTGGACGGCGTAGCCGGTGGCGTGCGGCGGCCGCGGCCTGGTGGTGGTGCCGGTCATGCCGAGCGGGCCGAGCACCTCGGTCCGCGCCACCTGCGCCCACGGCGTGCCGCGCAGGCGGGCGACCAGTTCGCCGAGCAGGGAGAAGCCGAGGTTGGAGTAGTGGTAGCGGCGGCCCGGCCGGTGCTTGACCTCGCCGGGGCCGACGCGGGACAGCAGGTCGGCCATCTCGATGCCGGGGGTGCGCTCCCACCAGCCGGTGGGCGGCTCGGCCGTCAGGCCGCCGGTGTGCGAGAGCAACTGGGCGATCGTGACCTCGCCGAACCGGGTGTCGGGCAGGTGCTTGCCGATCGGCTCCAGCAGGTCGATCAGGCCCTCGTCCCGCAGCCGCATGACGGTGACGGCCACGACGCTCTTGGTGATCGAACCGATCCGGTATTGGGTGCCGGGCTCCGGCGGACGCCCGTCCACCTGGCCGCGGCCGGCCTGCCACGCGATCTCGCCGTCGCGCACGATCGCGGCCCGCACCGAGGGGATGCGGCATTCGGCCTGCTCGATGGCGAGCCTGCGCAGCAGCGCCCGCGCCGTCTGATGTCCTACCTGACTCATGGACGTCAACCCTAATGCCCGGCCGGGCCCCCGGCCTGGTCGTTTCAGACGGGCCGGGCCGCGTCGAAGGCGTCCAGGATGAGCCGGGTGGCGTCCAGGTGCCGGTTGGTCGCGCCGAGCGTGGACACCTCGATCGGGCCCGGCCAGGTGTGGCCGCCGCCGCTGATCGTGTACAGGTGTACGCGGGCGCCGCGGGCGCAGCCTGTCCAGGTGCGCAGCCGTACCCCGGGGGCGGGAGCGGTGGTGGCGGCGGTGGGACAGCCGAGCGCGTCCGCCCAGCCGCCCGTCACCTGCTCCACCGGCTGGAGCGTCACCAGGTCGGCGAGTTTGCGCAGGTCGCCGGGGGCGTCACGCAGCGGGTGGCCGCCCCGGTAGGGGACGACGCGGTCGGCGGTGCCGTGGAAGGCGACCAGCGTGGCAGGCTGCGGGTCACGGCACGGCCGGACGATGTTGACGCCGCCGACGGCCGCCACCCCGGCCAGCCTGCCGTCCAGGCCGCACACCAGGGCCGTGGCCATGGCGCCGCCGTAGGACAGGCCGGCGGCGAACTCGCGCCGCCGGTCCACGCACAGCCGCTGCTCCAGCCGGTCCAGCAGCGCGCTCAGGAAGCCGGTGTCGTCGGGGCCGAAGCCGTGCGGCAGCGTCCAGGCGAGCCGGTCCTTCGCCACCTGCGGGGTGGCGACGATGTAGCCGCGCCGGCCGCCCACCCGGGGCAGGCGGCTGTAGGCGGCCTGCTCGCGGGCGGTGGAGCCGAGCCCGTGCAGGTTGAGCAGCACCGGATGCGGGCCGTCGCCCTCGGGCAGCGTCAGCAGGAAGACGCGGTCCTCGCCGGCGAACGTCAGCGTGTGCCTGCCGGCCGTGAGCCGCGCACCGCCCGCGCACCCGTCCTGCGCCGCCGCCGAAGACGTCTTCGGCGGCGACGAGGGCCGCTCGGGCGCCTGCCCGCAGCCGGCCATAGCCAGCAGCAGCGCCGCCAGGGCGAGCCTGAGCACGTGTGCGGCCCTCCCCGGCCGCCGCTTCCCGGCGTGAGGAGGGCCGGCACCGATGCGCGTCGTGGTCATCTGGCTCCTTCGCCGGGTCGGTCGACGGCCAGATGCGACGCTACACGTGGATCACTGGGTGGCGCCGCGCGCGCCCTGCCGGGTGAGGCCGCGCATCTCGCCGCCGTGGACGAGCAGGGCGTAGATGACGAGGATGTCGACGGCGATGACGATCAGCGACCAGAACGGGTAGGCGGGGAACCAGGCGAAGTTGACGATCGCCTGGATCGCCGCCAGGAAGATCCCGACCGCGCGTCCCCACGTCTTGCCCGCCATGACGGCCAGCCCGGCGAGGGCGACGATCACCCCGAGGATCAGGTGGACCACGCCCCAGGTGGTGTAGTTGACGGGGATCGCCAGGTTGTTCGCGGTGATGACGTAGAAGTCGGTGTTGAAGATGCCGACCAGCCCCATCACCGCCTGGAAGCATCCCACGATCACCATCGTGAAGCCGGCGAACAGCACCCAGCCGAGCCACCCGGTCAGCCGGGGCGGCTCCTCCTGCTGAGACCGCGTGGGTCCTTCCCGTTGCTGGGGTACGGCCGTCGTCGCCTGTTCCTGGGACGTCTGGCGGGCCTGTGGATGATGCTGCTGTGCCATGTTGGGCTCCTTCCGCCCTTCCGCGCCTGCGGCCCGGCACGTCAGGAGCCCTGGCCATGCGCTTCGGGGACTCAACAGGGCGAGCGGATCTGGCACCTTGTCACACCGCCCTACCCCCCTTGAACCGGCATATCACGGTCCTTTGCGCAGGTGTCTCATGGCTGGGTAAAACAGGATTTCGCTGCGGCCCGGCCGGATCTCGCGTCCTAGGATGGTGATCATGCGCCTCACCCCCCTCCTCGCGGCCTTCATCCTGGGCTCGATCCTGTTAGCCGGGACGGCCCAGGCCGCCACCTACCCCATCCGCGATCGCGCCCTGACCGCGAGCGAGCTCTACCGCAGCGGCCCGCTACGGCCGAGCCAGTGCACCGAGCACCCGGTCAAGCCGAACGACGTCCGGGCCGCCAAGCGCTACCTGACCACGGTGGTGAACTGCCTCAACACCTCCTGGGCCGCTCACTTCCGACGAGCCGGCCTGCCGTTCACCAAAGCCAGGGTCGCCTTCATCACCAAGCCGCGGCGCTTTTGCGGAACCGCCTGGAAGGACGCCGCGGCGCGCTACTGCGACGACGAACGGCGCTTCGTCTTCCTGCTGAACCGCGACCTGCTCGGCGAGCCGTCGGACCTGTTCCTCTTCGACGTCGCCGCCCACGAGTTCGGGCACCACGTGCAGAACCTCACCGGGATCAGCCGCGCCTTCGACCGGCACCCCTACAAGGGCAAGAGCGAGCTGAACGAGCAACTGCGCCGCCTGGAGCTGCAGGCCGAATGCCTGGCCGGGGTGTTCATCGGCAGCACCTGGAAGTCCCTGGACCGTACCTCGCGCGACTGGAAGGTCCTGCTCGACATCGACCGCGACAGCGGCGACGAGCAGAGCAAGAACCGCACCCACGGCAAGGGGCGCAACATCGCCGCCTGGCTCGACAAGGGCTTTCGCTCCGGCTCGCCCGCCGCGTGCAACACCTGGACGGTCCCCTCCGCACGGGTGTCGTGACCCGGCGCCCGCGGCCTCAGCCTCGGCCGCGGATCACCATGACAAGACCGGCGATGAACGACCCGAGCAGGACCGGCGACAGGACCACGAGGCCGCCCCACACGACGAGGCCGAGATAGCCGAGGGCGGACGAGCTGTGCGTCGCGTCGGCGTCAGCGGCCGCGAACAGCCCCAGGCCGAGGACGACGGCGACCACCGTGAGCGCGATCGGTGTCCACAGCAGCACCTGGGCCCACACGCGGTACCTCCGGCTGCGGACAGGCCGGGCCGGCGGCACGTTCGGCCGCGGGGAATACCCGACAGAATCACTCATGCCCCCTTTGTACCAGCCTCGTGGGTCCGCCGGCGTCGGCCGGGGCGGTCTACAGCGAGATCTTCCGTTCGTCGGCCTTGAGACCGCGCAGGGTCCACAGTCCGTACAGAGCCAGCAGCGGTTTGACGGCCATCCACTCGCCGGGACGGTAGTCATCCGCGCGCACCAGCCGCTCGGCGAGATCAGGGCGCTGCCGCCGCAGGTATGCGCGGGCCTTGAGCGCGTGCGCCGGCTGGGAAACGATCTTGATGCGGTCGGCGTTCTCCAGCAGGGGGATCACGTTCGTGATGTTCTCCCAGGTCGTCGCGCTCCGGTCCTCGAGCGCGGCCTCGCGCGCCTCGGCAGGATTTCGGCCGGCCCCGGCGTGTTCTACGCTGGCCCCCGGGACGGCTGGGGAGTGAGGGTTTCGTGGTCGATGGTTCAGGCGGTCCGCCCGGTGCGACCCTGGACGCGGTCTTGGAGCGCGTCACTTACGCGAATGAGGAGACCGGCTACACGATCGCGCGGGTCGCCACCGCCCGTTCCGGGGCCGAACTGCTGACCGTGGTGGGGCCGTTGCTGGGCGCGCAGGTGGGGGAGTCGCTGCGGCTGACCGGGCGCTGGACCTCCCATCCCCGCTACGGCAAGCAGTTCGAGGTGTGGTCCTACACCACCGTGCTGCCGGCCACCGTGCAGGGCATCCGCCGCTATCTCGGCTCCGGCCTGATCAAGGGGATCGGCCCGAAGATGGCCGAGCGGATCGTCGACCACTTCGGCACCGACACCCTCGACGTGATCGAGCAGGAGCCGCAGCGGCTGGTGGAGGTGCCGGGGCTGGGCCCCAAACGCACCAAGATGATCGCCGCCGCCTGGGCAGAACAGAAGATCATCAAAGAGGTGATGATCTTCCTGCAGGGGGTCGGCGTCTCCACCTCCATCGCGGTGCGCATCTTCAAGCAGTACGGCGAGCGCTCCATCGACGTCGTCCGGGCCCAGCCGTACAAGCTCGCCGACGACGTGTGGGGGATCGGCTTCAAGACCGCCGACACCATCGCCCAGGCCGTCGGCATCCCGCACGACAGCCCCGAGCGCGTCAAGGCCGGTCTGCGCTACACCCTGTCGCAGGCCGCCGACGACGGCCACTGCTACCTGCCGGCCCCCAACCTGGTCGGCGACGCCGTCAAGATCCTGGAGGTGGACGCCCCCCTGACCGTCACCTGCCTGGAGGACCTCGTCACCGAGGAGGGCGCCGTCCGCGAGGAGATCCCCGCCGGCGACAACGTGGTGCCCGCCGTCTACCTGCCGCCGTTCCACCGCGCCGAGCTGTCCCTGGCCGGCTCCCTGCTGACGCTGCTGCACAGCGGCCACGACCGGCTCAAGGCGTTCGGCGACGTCGACTGGGACAAGGCCGAGCAGTGGCTGCACGGCCAGACCGGCGCGGAGCTGGCCACCGAGCAGCGCCAGGCCGTCCGGCTGGCGCTCACCCGCAAGGTCGCCGTGCTGACCGGCGGCCCCGGCTGCGGCAAGAGCTTCACCGTCCGCTCCATCGTCACCCTGGCCCGCGCCAAACGCGCCAAGGTGATCCTGGCCGCCCCCACCGGCCGGGCCGCCAAGCGGCTGGCCGAGCTCACCGGCCACGAGGCCACCACCGTGCACCGGCTGCTGCAGCTGCGCCCCGGCGGCGAGGCCACCTTCGACCGGGACAACCCCCTCGACGCCGACCTGGTCGTGGTCGACGAGGCGTCCATGCTCGACGTGCTGCTGGCCAACAAGCTCGTCAAGGCCGTCGCGCCCGGCTCGCACCTGCTGTTCGTCGGCGACGTCGACCAGCTGCCGTCCGTCGGCGCGGGCGAGGTACTCAAAGACCTGCTCGCCGCCGACGACATCCCGCGCGTACGGCTGACGCAGATCTTCCGCCAGGCCCAGGAGTCCGGCGTCGTCGTCAACGCCCACCGCGTCAACACCGGCCGCCACCCGGTGCTGGAGGGCATGAAGGACTTCTTCCTGTTCCCGTGCGAGGAGCCCGACGAGATCGCCGCCATGACCGTGGACGTGGTCGCCCGCCGCATCCCGCGCAGGTTCGGCCTCGACCCGCGCCGCGAGGTGCAGGTGCTCGCCCCCATGCACCGCGGCGCCGCCGGAGCGGGCGCGCTCAACATCGCCCTGCAGGAGTCCCTCACCCCCGCCCGCGACGGCATGCCCGAACGCCGCTACGGCGGCCGCGTCTTCCGCGTCGGCGACAAGGTCACCCAGTTGCGCAACAACTACGACAAGGGCGCGGCCGGCGTCTTCAACGGCACCGTCGGCATCGTCACCGGCATCCAGCCCGACGACAGCTCCCTGACCGTGCTCACCGACGAGGACGAGCAGGTCGACTACGCCTTCGACGAGCTCGACGAGCTCGCCCACGCCTACGCCGTCTCCATCCACCGCTCCCAGGGCAGCGAATACCCGGCCGTGGTGATCCCGCTGGCCACCAGCGCCTGGATGATGTTGCAGCGCAACCTGCTCTACACCGCCATCACCCGGGCCAAGCGGCTCGTGGTGATCGTCGGCTCCCGCCGGGCCCTGGCGCAGGCCGTACGGACCAGGGGGGCGGGGCGGCGGCACACGAGCCTCACCCACCGGCTGTCCCGCCCCTGACCTGCTCGATGACGGTTTACCGGGCATTGACCCGGCGCTGACCTGCGCCTTACTCTCGGAAGTGATCGAAATGTGACCGAACTCTCCCAAATGATTCTGCGTCATACATGCAGGAGCATTAAGGTTTTAGTGCGGCAGATGATAGCGGGAAGAGGTTCGCGGTGAAGGTTGAGACCGGCTGGAGGAAGATCGTCGCAGGCGTGGCAGTGGCCACCGCGACCGCCCTCACAGCCTCATGTTCCGGCGGGGTCCCCGGTGCGGGACCGGCCGCCGACGACAACGCCACCACCTCGGCGACCCCTGAAGCCCCCACCATCGCCATCACCCCCCAAGAGGGCAGCACCAAGGTCAGCCCCGGCAAGAGGGTCGTCGTCACCGCCGCCGGCGGCACCCTCGACGACGTCGTCGCCGAAGGCGACGGCGAGCCGGTCGACGGCAAGTACAACGCCGACAAGACCCGGTGGATCTCCAAGACACCGCTGAAGCCGGACGCCAGCTACAAGATCACCGCCACCTCCGGCGTCACCACCGCCGCCAGCACCTTCACCACCCAAAAGCCCGAACGCGTCCTCGCGATCGCCGACGTCACCCCCAACCGCAAGGGCGAGAAGGTCGGCGTCGGCATGCCGATCATGGTCAGGTTCACCCAGCCGGTCACCTACAAGGCCGCCGTCGAGCGCGCCCTGAAGGTCGAGTCCGACAAGCCCGCCGACGGCGCCTGGCGGTGGATCGACGACACCTACGCCATCTACCGCCCCGCCAAATACTGGGCCGCCCACCAGACCGTCACCTTCAACGCCGACCTCGACGGCGTCAAGGCCGGCAAGGGCCTGTGGGGCATGAAGAACTACGACTACAGCATGAAGATCGGCGCCAAGATGATCTCCAAGGTCTCCGCCGACAAGCACATGATGTACGTCTACCGCGACGGCAAGCGCGTCCAGACGATGCGCATCAGCGCCGGGATGGGCACCACCCGCGAATACACCACCACCTCCGGCGTCCACCTCACCATGGAGCGCGCCAGCCCGGTCCGCATGATCTCGCCCGGCCGCAAGAAGGGCGACCCCGGCTACTACGACGTCATGATCGACCACGCGGTCCGCATCTCCAACAGCGGCGAGTACGTCCACGCCAAGAACAACGTGTGGGCCCAGGGCGTCCGCAACGTCAGCCACGGCTGCATCAACGCCCGCCCCGACCAGGCCAAGTGGTACTTCGACACCTTCCAGCGCGGCGACGTCGTCGAGATCACCGGCACCAAGCGCGACCTCGAGTGGAACAACGGCTGGGGCTTCTGGCAGATGTCGTTCAAGCAGTGGCAGAAGGGCAGCGCCCTCGGCGGCGACAAGGCCTGACCCACCAGGCCACCCCCGGGCCTGAGCCACCCACCCCCAGGCCAGAGCCGCCCCGGCCACCCGGGCCGCATCGTGGCCGCTGAACGTCCCGGCCAAAACTTGGCCCGACCTTGAACGCCCCCGCCCGGCCCGAACCCCGCCGCCGATGGAGCATGTCATCCGAAAGGGCACACGCCCCGAGATGACCACCATCGGCGACGGGAACGGCGATGAACCAGCACGCACCGGCGGCCGGACCGCTCGGCCACGCCGCCGCAGCCCGCACCGCCCCCGGCACGGCCCTGGCCCAGGACGCCCAACGGATCACCGCCGCCGCCCGCGACCTGGCGGCCCGCTTCCGGCGAGGCGGCCGGCTCCTCACCTTCGGCGACGGCCCCGCCGCAGCCGACGCCGGACACGTGGCGGTGGAGTTCACCCACCCCGTGATCGTCGGCAAGCGGGCCCTGCCCGCCCTCTCCCTGTCCACCGACACACCATCCACCGGCGCCTCGCCCACCCTGTTCGCCGCCCGGCTCCGGCTGCTGGGGCGGCCCGACGACATCGCGATGGGCATCCTCACCGACGCCCGGCGCGGCGGCGAGGTGCTCGACGCGCTCGCGGCCGCCCGCGCACTCGGCATGCTCACCATCGCGCTGACATCGGGCGAACCCCCGCAGGGGGACAGCGGCTCAGGTGGCCCAGATGAGCTGGTCGCCGGCGGCGGTGCATCGTCGGCGGCCGACCACGTGCTGGTGGCGCGCAGCGACGACCCACTGATCGCCAGAGAGATCCACGTCACCACCTACCACCTGCTGTGGGAGCTCGCCCACGTGTTCCTGGAAAGTCCCGACAGCTTGGAGAGCAACCCGCCCGGCTGCCGCGACGACGTCTGCCTCACCTGTGCCGACGCCGCGACACCCGTGCACATCACCGAGCTACGGCCGGGCGGCCTCGCCCTGGCCGCCACCGACGCCGGAACCGAGGAGATCAGCGTGGCCCTGGTCCAGGCACAGGTCGGCGACGTGGTCCTGGTCCACGCCAAGGAGGCCATCGCGGTGCTCGGCGGTGAGAGCCGATGACCGGCCATCTCTACCCCTTCCTGCGACCCGGCGCCACCACCGACGAGGAGCTGACCCGCTCCACCGTCGCCAAAGCCACCGAGAGCCTCCACCTGCGCCTGCGCGTGCTGAACGACCTCGGCCCCGCCCTGACCGCCTGCGCCGACGCCCTCGCCACCGCCTTCCGGAACGGCGGCACCCTGTTCGCCTTCGGCAACGGCGGCAGCAGCACCGACGCCCAGTCCGTCGCCCACCTGTTCTCCACCGGCGACCCCGGCGGCGCCAGCAACCCGGGCAACCCCGGCGGCACCAGCAACACGGCCGACAAGGGCGGCACAGGCGACTCCGGCGGCGCCCAGCCCGCCCTGCCCGCCCTCTCCCTGACCGGCGACGCGGCCCTGCTGACCGCGCTCGCCAACGACGTCGACTTCGACGTCGTCTTCGCCCGCCAGCTCGCCGCACTCGGCCGCCCCGGCGACATCGCCGTGGCCCTGTCCACCAGCGGCGGCTCCGCGAACGTCCTGCGCGGCCTGGAACAAGCCCGCCGCACCGGCATGGTGACCGTCGGCTTCGCCGGATCCGGCGGCGGCCGGATGGCCGAGGAGAACCTCGCCGACCACCTGTTCGTCATCCCGTCATCATCAGTGCACCGCATCCAGGAGGCGCAGACCACCGCCTACCACGTGCTGTGGCAACTGACCCAGCAGGCCCTGGACCAACGATGAACGAGCGGATCCGGACCCGGATCCACGTCGAAGGAATCGTCCAAGGCGTCGGCTTCCGCCCGTTCGTCCACGCCCTCGCCTCCACCTACGGCCTGGCCGGACTCGTCGGCAACGACCACGGCGGAGTCTTCATCGAGGCCGAAGGCCCACCCGCCGCCGTCACCGCACTGGTGCGAGCCCTCCGCGACCGGCCACCCACGCTCGCCGTCATCGAACGCGTCAGCCTCACCCCCGTCCCACCGACCGGCGCCCGCGCCTTCACCATCGCGCCCAGCGTCACCGGCGCGCCCGCCCACGCCCTCATCCCGCCCGACGTCGCCACCTGCGACGCCTGCCTCGCCGAACTGTTCGACCCGGCCGACCGCCGCCACCGCTACCCGTTCGTCAACTGCACCGGCTGCGGCCCCCGCTTCACCATCATCCTGGCGCTCCCGTACGACAGGGACACCACCACCATGGCCGGCTTCCCCCTGTGCGACCGCTGCGCCCGCGAATACCGCGACCCGCGCGACCGCCGCTTCCACGCCCAGCCGATCTGCTGCCCGGCCTGCGGCCCCGCCCTCACGCTCCGCGCCCCGGACGGCACGGCACTGCCCGGCGACCCCCTCACCGAAGCCGCCACCCTGCTCGCCACCGGCGCCATCGTCGCGGTCAAAGGACTCGGCGGCTACCACTTGGCCGCCGACGCCACCGACCACACCGCCGTGACGACCCTGCGTGCCCGCAAACGCCGCACCGGCAAACCCTTCGCGGTGATGGCCGCCGACCTGCCCGCCGTCCGGGAACTGTGCGACCTCGACGACACCGCCGCCCGCCTGCTGTCCGGCCGCCGCCGCCCCATCGTCCTGCTGCCCCGCCGCGCCACAACACCGGTCGCCCCCTCCGTGGCGCCCGGCACCCGCGAGCTCGGCGTCGCACTGCCGTACACGCCCCTGCACCACCTGCTCTGCCGCGAACTCACCCGCCCGTACGTCCTCACCAGCGGAAACAGCTCCGGCGAGCCGATCGCCCACGACGACGAGGACGCCCGGCGGCGACTCGGCGGCATCGCCGACGCCTTCCTGAGCCACGACCGCCCGATCCACGCCCCCGTCGACGACTCGGTGATGCGCGTCTTCGACGGCGCCCCCCTGCCCATACGCCGGGCACGCGGGTACGCCCCCGAACCGCTCCGGCTGCCATGGCCCTTCCCCCTGCCGGTGCTCGCCTGCGGAGCCCAGCAGAAGAGCACCTTCTGCCTGGCCCAGGGCAACCGCGCGATCCTGTCCCAGCACCTCGGCGACCTGGAGGACTACCGCACCCTGCGCGCCTACACCACCGAACTCGGCCGGCTACGGCGGCTGACCGGCATCGAGCCCGCCCTCGTCGCGCACGACCTGCACCCGGAGTATCTGTCCACGAAGTACGCGCTCAGCCTCAACGGCGTCGACACGATCGGGGTACAGCACCACCACGCCCACATCGTCTCCTGCCTGGCCGAGCACGGCGAGCCGGGACCGGTCATCGGCGTCGCCTTCGACGGCACCGGCCACGGCGGCGACGGCACCGTCTGGGGCGGCGAGCTGCTGGTGGCCGACCTGGCCACGTTCGACCGGGCCGGGCATCTGGAGCAGGTGCCGATGCCCGGCGGCGCCACCGCCGTCCGCCAGCCGTGGCGGATGGCGGCGGCCTTCCTGCACGCCGCCCACGAGCCCGCCCACGGCCTCGACGTGCACGCCCGCAACCCGGCCGCCTGGCAGGCGGTGTCCGCCGTGCTGGCCGCCGGCGGCCCCGCCGCGCCGCTCACCTCGAGCGCCGGGCGGCTGTTCGACGCGGTTTCCGCCCTGGCCGGCATCTGCGACCGGGCGGGCTACGAGGGCCAGGCGGCGGTGGAGCTGGAGCAGCGGGCCGACCGGACCGTCCGCGACGGCTACCCGGTCACCGTGACCTCCGGCCCGCCGGTCGTGATCACCAGCACCGACCTGATCCGGGCGGTGGCGGCGGACCTGCGCGGGGGAGTGGCGACCGGCGTGATCGCGGCCCGCTTCCACCACGGGCTGGCCGAGGCGGTCACCGTGGCGGTCCGCCTGGTCGCCGACGCCACCGGGCTCGGCACGGTGGCGCTGTCCGGCGGTGTGTTCGCCAACACCGTGCTGCTCGGCGGCATCACCGAACGGCTGCGCCGCCACGGCTTCCGGGTACTGACCCACCACCGGGTGCCCTGCAACGACGGCGGCCTCAGCCTGGGCCAAGCGGTAGCAGCCGCCGCCCAGACCGCCTGCGCCTGACCCCGGCGGGGGACCGGCACGGCAGCTCAGCAGATGCGCGGTAGCGGATCGCCGACGAGCAGGTCCACGATGCGGGTGCCGCCGAACACCGTCCGCAGCAGCACCAGACCCGGCGGATCATCACGCACCGTCCCGATCCGCACCGCCCCCGCGCCACCCGGCTGCCCCCGCAGCACCTGCACCGCCCGATCGGCATGCTCCCCGTCGACCACCGCCACGAACCGGCCCTCGCAGGCCACGTACAGCGGATCGATGCCGAGCAGCTCGCACACGCCCGTCACCTCCGCCCGCACCGGCAGCGCCTCCTCCTCCACCACGACCGCCACCTGAGAAGCGGTCGCCACCTCGTTCAGCACGGTGGCCACCCCGCCGCGGGTGGCGTCCCGCAGCGACCGCACCCCGCCCGGCAACGCGTCCAGCAGCGCCGCGACCAGGCCGTGCAGGGGAGCGGTGTCGGAGACGATCGGCGCCTCGATCCCGAAATCACCCCGCGCCAGCATGATCGCCGCCCCGTGCTCGCCCATGGGGCCGGACACGATGACCGCGTCCCCGGACCGGGCGCCGGCGGCCGACAGGCTCACCTGCCGCTCCAGCAGCCCGACCCCCGAGGTCGTCACGTAGCAGCCGTCGGCCTTGCCCCGCTCGACCACCTTCGTGTCGCCCGCCACGATCGACACCCCCGCCGCGCCGGCCGCCGCCGCCATGGAGGCGGCGATCCGCCGCAGGTCGGCCACCGGGAACCCTTCCTCCAGGATGAACCCCGCCGACAGGAACGCCGGCCGCGCCCCGCACATCGCCAGGTCGTTCACCGTCCCGTTGACGGCCAGATCACCGATGTCCCCGCCGGGGAAGAACAGCGGCGAGACCACGAACGAGTCCGTCGTGAACGCCGCCCGCGCGCAGTCCAGCGACAGCGTCGCCCCGTCCTCCAGCGCCGCCAGCACCGGGTTGCGGAACGCCTCCAGGAACACCGCCTCGATCAGCGTCTGCGTGGCCTTGCCACCCGCCCCGTGAGCGAGCGTGATCCGCTCCTCCCTGACCACCGCCCTGCGCCGCCGGACCCGGGCGATCCGATCGAGCACCTGCTGCTCACGCCCCCCGGACGACGAGCCACCGGGCGCGACACCGGCCCGCGACTCCGCCACCGCCCGCTCCACCCCCTCGGCCCGCCCCACGGCCCGTCCTTCGACGGCCGGCTCCGAACTCATGCCCGGGTCGCCTCCCTCACACGCTCACGACTGAACCGGCCGAAGGTGTAGTAGGCCGCGCACGCCCCCTCCGACGACACCATGCACGTCCCGATCGGCGTCTCCGGCGTGCACGCGGTGCCGAACACCTTGCACTCCCACGGCTTCAGCACCCCCTTCAGCACCTCGCCGCACTGACACGCCTTCGGATCGGCCACCCGCAACCCCGGCAGGTCGAACACCCGCTCGGCGTCGAACGCCGCGTACTCATCGGCCACCGACAGCGCCGACTGCGCGATGAACCCCAACCCCCGCCACTCGAAGTACGGCCGCAACCGCATCACCTTGCCGATGACCTCCATCGCGGTCCGGTTACCCTCCCACGGCACCACCCGCCCGTACTGGTTGCCCACCTCGGCCCGCCCCTCACCGAGCTGACCCAGCAGCATGTGCACCGACTGCAGCACGTCCAACGGCTCGAACCCCGCCACCACCAGCGGCTTGCCGTACTCCCGGGCGATGAATTCGTACGGCCGGCACCCGATCACCGCCGACACGTGACCAGGCCCGATGAACCCGTCCAGCCGCAGATCAGGGGAGTCCAGAATCGCCTTGATCGCCGGAATGATCAGCACGTGGTTGCAGAACACCGAGAAGTTCTCCACCCCCTCGGCCGCCGCCCGCAGCACCGTCATCGCCGTCGACGGCGCGGTCGTCTCGAACCCGATCGCCATGAACACCACCCGCCGCCCCGGATTCAACTTGGCGATCTTCAGCGCGTCCAGCGGCGAATACACCATCCGGATGTCCGCCCCCGCCGCCTTCGCGTCCAGGAACGACCCCTTACCACCCGGCACCCGCATCATGTCGCCGAACGACGTCATGATCACATCCGGCTGGGCGGCGATGTGCATCGCGTCGTCCACCCGCCCCATCGGGATCACGCACACCGGGCAGCCCGGCCCGTGCACCAGCGCCACCTGCTCCGGCAGATGATCCTCCAGCCCATGCTTGTAGATCGTGTGCGTGTGCCCCCCGCACACCTCCATGAACGTGTACCGCCGCCCCGGCTCACACCGCGCGGCGATGTCCGCGGCCAGCACCCTGGCCTTCCCGGCGTCCCGGTACTCATCGACGAACCGCACCGGCCGCCCCCCTCGTCCTCACGTGATGTCCGACGCCCGCAGCGCGTCCAGCTCGTCGTCGTAGTCCCGCCCGAGCCCCTCCAGATAGCCGAGCACCGCCCGCGCCTCCTCCTGCGAGATCTTCGACAGCGCGAACCCCACATGCACCAGCACCCAGTCGCCGATCCTCAGCTCCTCATCGGCCAGCAGCCCCACGTTGATCCGCCGGCGCACCCCGCCGACCTCTACCACCGCCAGATCCGGATGCTCGGGAGCGTCGGCCACCAGCTCACCGGGAATCCCCAGGCACATCGCACGGCTCCTTCCCGAAGTCGACGGACTCCAGCACCAGCTCGTCACCGTCGCTGACGTCCACCTCATCGCTGCCGCACGGCGGGCACAGCGCCAGCACGTCCAGCGACTCGCTGCGGCTCCCGCAGGAGCGGCACGCCACGGTGACCGGCGTCACCACCAGATCCACCACGGCGCCCTCAGCGGGCGTGCCCGCAGAGGCGAGCGCGAAAGCCTGCTCGAAGGCGTCCCCGACGACCGCGTGCCGGACCCCGACCCGCACCCGCGCGCCGGTCACGGGCCTGCCCTCGGCGCGCCGCTGGATCAGCTCGACCAGGCCCTCGCACATCCCGACCTCGTGCATCCGCTTACATCCGTTTCATCTTCAGATACCGGGTGATCTCCGGCCACTGGTGGACGACCAGCGCCACCGTCCCGAAAATCATGACCAGAGCCGCGATACGCGACATCCTCATGTCAGGTCACCTCATCCCTCACACCCCGGCCGGGAGCCAGGCCCGGCACTTTCCGCAATCATGTCCATCACCAGGCGGACGGCTGGCCCGACCGCCGCCCGCACCGGGACGCTCAGCTCCACCAGCACGTCCTCGCCGGGCTCGCCCGCCGGCACCACCGCCGGCTCGCAGCACATCACGATCACCCGCTCCGGCACCCGGCCGAGCTCCGCGGCCAGCCGCAGCACCCTGACCGGATCCATGCCGTGCGCCTCCACCGGCCCCGACCCGATCGACTCCGGCAGGTCCGAACCCGGCAGATCATGACGCGGCTGATCCACCTCCAGCACCGTGATCGTGCCCGGCGCCTGCCCCCGCACCGCCGCGTCCACGATGATCACCAGGCCGTAGTCCCGCTGCAGCGCGTACGCCAGATCCATGCCGCGGATGCCGAAGTCCACCACATCCACCAGCTCATCCGGCCCCGTGCCGGACCACTGCTCCTCGGCGAGCCGGCGGACCACCTCCACGCCCCACCCGTCATCACCGAAGAACACGTTGCCCACCCCGGCGACCAGCACCCGCGCCGCCCGCTCCGCACCCTCCTCCGGCTCCACCGGCTCGATCTCCTCGGCCGAGTAGAAGAACCGGTGCCCCGGCAGCCGCGCCTGCCCGAGATCACGCCCCGGATCGTCGTCCAGGGTGACCGCGAAGTGAAAGACGCCCTCCTGGTCCTGCTCGATCGACTCCACCACCGCCACCCGCCCGTCCAGGACCAGATCCATGATGTCGGCCCGCGCCCGCGCCGGCCGCAACCGCACCCGGCACCCCTCCCGCACCGGCCACCCGGCCACCATCACCTCCTCCGGCCCACGCCGCTCCATCCGCGCCCAGAAATCCAGCCCAGCCCCGTCCAGCCCGGCCCCGTCGAACCCCGCCGCGCCGGCCTCGCCGGGGAAGTCAGGGGAGTCAGAGGAGTCAGGGGAGTCGCCGCCGCAACCGGCGCCCGCGCCCAGCCCCGTCACGACGCCGGCTCCGCCCGCACGATCCCGTGCAACCGCATCAACTGCTCCGGCGACAACGCCGCACACCGCTCCAGAATCTCCCGCCCGCGCGGATCCCCCTCCCGGATCTCCCGCTGCTCCTCCTCGCTCAGCGCCAGCACACTCAACGTCAGCAACTGATCGATCTCCGTCGCGTCGAACAGATCACCCGGGCTCTGCGGCGAGATCCGCGGGTGGTCGTACAAGATGATCGGCGCCGACAGCATCGCCCGGCGATCACCCTCCGCACCCAGCAGCACCGGCCACCCGCCCACGTTCCGGCACCCCTCGGCGAACCCGCGCAACCCCTCAGGCGGATCCATCAGCGACACGAAAGCGCCACCGTCCGCCCGCAGCACCGTGTGCGCCGCCACCAGCGTTCGCCGCATCGCCTCCCCGCGCTCCTCACCGCACCACGCGGTCGTGTTCACCACCCGCACCGACAGCCGCACCAGCCCCGGCCGCAGCGACTCCGCCGCCACCTCCACCCGGCCGCGCAACGCCTCCCAGCAGCGCACCACCCCACCGGCCGCCACCTCACGCCCCGCGGGCACGTCGATCTCCACGACCCGCGGCTCCCGCAGCAACGCCGCCACCTCCCGCTCCACCGCCACCTCCCGCTCCACCGCCTCCTCGCGCGGAAACCCCTCCCGTACGGGATCCGCCTCGCACGTGACCACATGCAGCCACCGCACCCGCACCGTCACCGCCGCATCCGCGCCCGTGTCCGCCTCCAGCAGGCACTGCGTCCCAGACCACCACGCATACCCCGCCCGCGCCCGCCCGTACGGCTCCGGATGCACGCCGCCGATCGTCCACCGCTGCCGGTTCTTCAACGCCGACAGCCGATACGGCCACAACAGATACCCCTCGTACAGCACCGCCCGCGCCAGCCGCCCCGCCTCGTCATCCAGCTCGTCCATCACCCACCGCCCTCCTTCAACAACCTGTCCAGCACGTCGTCCCAGCCGGTCAGCGTGTGCCGCACCCGGTAGGCGTACAACCGGTCGAACACCTCCCGATCCAGCCGCACCCACGCGCTCCCGGCGAAATACCGGTCCATCAGCTCCCGCCACGCCCGCACCGGCATCCGGAACCCCGCCTCGCAGTCCCACGGCACCCGCCCGGCCAGCAGCCGCCCCTCCACCAGATAGAAGATCGTCCCGCTGAACAGGAACTCCAGCGGAACCTCCCCCTCCCGCAACCCGTGAAAGTACTTCGCCACCGCCACCTCGAAGTCATAGGTGCACGCCAGCCGCACCGCCGCCACCGTCTCCCCGCTGAACGCCGGCACCTGCGTGACCGTCTGCGCCCACAGCAGACTCCGCAGATTCCGGCTCCACTCCTCCCGCCGGCCGAACAACTCGGCGAGCCGCTCCCGGCTCGCCTCGTCATAAGCCCGCCCGGCGGGGGAGATGCGCACCTGCGTGTCCAGCGTGAGCGACCGCACCGGCGGCCCGCCCGCGTGCACGATCCGCAGCATGAACTCCAACGTGGGCACCGCCGCGTACTCCGCCGCCCGCACCCCGTCCACCACCATCGACAGCACCGGCACCCCGGCCGTCATCGAACCGTCCACCGGAGTCAGGCGGGGGACAGGTTGGGCATGTCCGGATCGATCGCGTCCCGATCCGCGGCGTTGATCCCGGTCGACCGCGCCGCGGTCGACCTCCCGTCCGGCAGATGCCCCTGCTGCCCCTCGTAGTTCCCCGTCGCGTTCCCCTCGCGCACGCCCTTGACGTGCGCCGGCGCGTCCGGGCGCACCTGCCTGCGCCCGGTCACGATGGGCTCGGTCCTCTTCTTCCTCGCCATCACGCCATCCCCTTTCCCCTGCCCAGCGCGTCATCCGCCGGCGGCACGATCCTGGACCGCCGGCGTAGTCCGGTGAAAAAGCTCGAGATCTCCCGCCACACCTCCGGCCCGCCCGCCAGCCCCTTCCACCGGGTCCGCAACAGGCCGACGAGCGCGTAACAGTCATCGACGGGCACGATCCAGTGCTCCCGCACCGTCCCCGTACGATTCACCAGCAGCGCCTCGACATCCGTCGCCAGGCCGCGCAGCACCGGATTGGCCCGCCGCAACCGCTCCCACGTCGCCTCCTCCAGCGGCGACTCCACCGGCCCGCCGGGACTCGGATACACCAGCACGGCCCGCCCCGTCGCCGAGTCCTCCACCACGAACGCCATCCGCACCGGGATGCTCAACTCCGCCCAGGTGGCGTCGTCCAGCACGAACCCCTCCACCAGCCACCGGCGATCCGGCACCAGCACGTATCGCGCCTCCCCGCCCGGACCCGCCGCCGCCCGATCGAACAGCACCGCGCAGGCCCGGCACGCACACCGCAGCTCCCGCCCGGCCACCTCCAGCAGATGCCGGTGCTCCGCCGCCACGGCGGCAGCGCACACCTCACACCGCTCCCCGTCCTCCCGCCTCTCGCCACCCGCCCGCACCCCGACCGGGTCGTACGACGACGCGAGGTCGTACGGCGACGACGACGCGTAACCGGGCGGCGGGGCGGGACCGGGCGGGGCGGGGCTGGGTGGTGCGGGGGGAGCGGGCGGCACGGTGGCGGCTCCCGGACGGACGCCGGTCAACTCCCCGGCGATGAGCCTGCGCAAGGCGCCGCCCGTCACGCCCGGCCTCACGCCGGCATCCCCGACGGACCCCGTACCGGAGCCCGGAACAGCTCCTCCACGGGGATCACCACGGCAGGCGGCGCGCTGTCCACGACCTCGATCTCGACCCGCTCGATCTCCGGCGCCGCGTCACGCACCGCCGCCTCCAGCGCCGAGCCGAGCGCTCCCCGCGACGAGCCGCACCCCTTCGCCGCCCGCCGCAACCGCACCCGGGCCACCCCCGGACCCACCTCCACGACCTCCGCCGCCGCCCCGGCCACCCGCTCGGCCGCCCGCTCCACCCGCACCCGCGCCTCCACCGGATGCAGGCCGTGCAACAACAGCAGATGCGACACCAGCTCATCAGCGGCCACCCGCTCCACGAGCCCCTCCACCGCCCCCGAAGCCGAGACAGCCGAGACGGAAGCCGCCCCAGGAGCCGAGACGGGAGAGCCTGGAGCCGGCAGGGGAGCCGACACCGCCGATACCGCCGATACCGTCGCCATCACCCGCGACAACGCCTCCCCGTACAGCTCCAGCAGCGCCCCGGCCAGCTCCACCGCCCGCTCGTCGGCCACCTCCAGCAGCGCCTCGACCCGGCGCACCCGCTCGGCGACCTCCCGCTCCTCCACCGCTAACCCCCCGCACTCATCCCGAGCGTGGGGGAGTGCACCTGCCGCAGCACCTTCCCGTCACCCAGATACATGTGCACCCCGCACGGCAGGCACGGATCGAAGCTCCGCACCGTCCGCATGATGTCGATGCCCTTGAAGTTCTCCGGCCCGTTCTCCTCGAAGATGTGCATGCCCTGCACCGCGTCCTCATACGGCCCCGGCGTCCCGTACACGTCCCTCGGACTGGCGTTCCACGGCGTCGGCGGATACGGATGATAATTCGCGATCTTCCCGTCGCGGATCACCATGTGATGCGACAGCACCCCCCGCACCGCCTCATGGAACCCGCAGCCGATCGCCTCCTCCGGCACATCGAAGTCCGTGAACACCTTCGTCCGCCCCGCCCGCACCTCCGTCAGCGCCTGCTCCACGAAATGGAACGCGATCGCCGCCGCGTACGCGACGAAGTACATCCGCGCCCGGTTCCGCTCGATCGTGTTCGCCCACCGCGGCACCTGCCACTCCAGCCGCATCTCCGGGAACGCCGCGCTCTTCGGCAGATTGATCTCCACGCTCCGCCCGGTCGCCCGCACCGGCCCCGTGTCCACCAGCCCCGCCAGCGCCGTCGTCCACAACCGCGCCAGCGGCCCGCCCCCCGTGTCCAGCGCCAGATGATCGCCGGTACGGTCGTCGAACCAGCGGGGACTCATCACCCAGCTGTAGTTACCGCCGTCCAGATCCCGCTTCTGCGGCTTGGGCAGCGTCGTCTGGTTCCACGGATGCCGCTGATCGACCGGATTGCCCAGCGGGTCACGCTCGACGAACCGCTCCTCACTCACCCAGTCGTCGTAGAACGAGCTCCCCAGCAGGATCCTGATCCCCAGATTGATGTCGACCAGGTTCGTCGTGCGCAGCTCACCGTCCAGCACGATCCCGGGCGTCACGAACATCGCCCGGCCCCACTCGTCCATGTGCCGGTAGTCGTAGTCCACCACCGCCGGATCCTGGAACGCCCCCCAGCAGCCCAGCATCACCCGCCGCCGACCCACCTCCTCATACCCCGGCAGCGCCTCGTAGAAGAAGTCGAACACGTCGTCGTTCATCGGCACGGCCTTCTTCACGAAGTCCAGCACCCTGATCAGCCGCACCAGATAGTCGGTGAACAACTGCGGCGTCGCCACCGTCCCCACCCCACCCGGATACAGCGTCGACGGATGCACATGCCGCCCCTCCATCAGGCAGCACATCTCCCGCGTCACCCGGCTCACCTGCAACGCCTCGCGGTACATGTCCCCGACGAACGGATTGAACGCCCGCATGATGTCCGCGATCGTGCGATACCCGTGCACGTCACCACGCGGCGCCTGCGTCGTCTCCGCCCGGCGCAGCAGACTCGGATTCGTCTCCTTCACCATCTGCTCGCAGTAGTCGACGAACACCAGGTTGTCCTGGAAGAGCGTGTGATCGAACATGTACTCCGCGGCCTCACCCAGATTCATGATCCAGTCGGCCAGCGGCGGCGGCTTGATCCTGTACGCCATGTTCTGCGCGTAGATCGAGCAGACCGCATGATTGTCACCACAGATGCCACAGATCCGGCTGGTGATGAAATGCGAATCCCGCGGATCCTTCCCCTTCATGAACACGCTGTAGCCACGGAACAACGACGACGTGCTCTTACACTCCACCACCTCCCGATTCTTGAAATCGATCTTCGTATAGATCCCCAGATTGCCGATGATCCGGGTGATCGGATCCCACGACATCTCCACCAGCTCGCGGGTCTCCTGCGCCTGCACTGATCGGGCCGTCACCTCGACGTCCCCCCTTCTAGCCCCGCCAGCGGGGATCGTAGCCGCTCGTCAATCGCCGGCCGTTGTGCCGCCACTTCGGCTCCTTGTTGGCCGACTTGTTGGTGATCGCCCGAAGACTGCGCACCAACCCCCCGTACATCGACGCCATCCCCGCCGACAAAGACCCGCCCGGCGGCTCATCCATGAACGGCATGAACTTGTCCGGAAAACCAGGCATCGTGCAGCCGATACAGATCCCGCCCACATTCGGGCACCCACCGATACCGTCCATCCAGCCGCGCTTGGTGACATTGCAGTTCACCACCGGCCCCCAGCAGCCGATCCGCACCTGGCACTTCGGCGAGTTGTAATCCCGCGCGAAATCCCCCTGCTCGTAATAACCCGCCCGGTCACACCCCTCGTGCACCGTCTTGCCGAACAACCACGTCGGCCGCAACTGCCGATCCAGCGGAATCATCGGCGCCAGCCCCGCCACCTGATACAGCAACCAGGTCAGCGTCTCCATGAAATTGTCCGGCTGCACCGGGCACCCCGGCACGTTCACGATCGGCAACCCACCCGCCGACCGGAACCCCTCCCCGAGATAATCCGCCAGCCCCATGCTCCCCGTCGGATTACCCGCCATCGCATGAATACCGCCGTACGCCGCACACGTGCCGATCGCCACCACAGCCCACGCACCCGGCGCCAGCCTGTCGATCCACTCGTTCACCGTGATCGGCTGACCCGTCACCGGATCATTGCCCATCGACGTCCAGAACCCCTCGCCGTTGATGTGCTCGTTCGGGATCGACCCCTCCACCACGAAGATGTACGGCCCCAGCTCACCCTCCGCCGCCCGATGGAAGGCCGCCATGAACTCCGCGCCCACCTCCGGCGCCAGCACCTTGTTGTGCAGATGCACCTTCGGCAACCCCGGCACCAACCCGAGCAGCACCTCCTCGATGCTCGGCAGCCCCGCGGCCGTGACCGACACCGTGTCCCCGTCACAGCTCATGCCCTCCGACGTCCACAGAATGTGAACCTCGTCGACCCCCGCCTGCGGCGTGACCGCGCTCATGCCACCACCCCCTCACCCCGCCCGGACACCCACGGCGTCCGGAACGTGACTCTGAGTAGTGCTCTACCTCAGCACGAGGCCCCACAAACCACACCAGTCAGGACACACGCCGGAGCAAGGGATGCAACCTCCCCGCGTCACACCACAGTCAACTGCGGAAACCGCGGCTCCCGCACCCGCGCCACCACCGACCCCACCGGCACCCCGTAGCGCCGGCCCAACTGCCCGATCTGCCCCAAGATCCGCCGCTCATAATCGGGGGAGGGGAACCCCGCCCCGTCATACAGCTCCTCATAACGCCCCACCAACTCCGGACGCGCCCGCCCCAGCCACTCCACGAACCACGCCCGCGTCCCCACCGGCAACCGCAACACCACCGGCTCCACCGCCACCGCACCCGCCGCCGCGATCCGCCGCACCGTCGCCTCCAGCTGATCCGCCCCATCACTCAGCAACGGCAACACCGGAGCCATCAGCACCCGGCACTCCACCCCCGCCTCCACCAGCGACGCCACCAACTCCAGCCGCGCCTGCGCACCCACCGCACCCGGCTCCACCGCCCGCCGGATCCGCTCGTCCACGAACGCGATCGACACCGCCACCTGCGCACCCGCCCGCGCCAGCAACGCCGCGTCCCGCAGCACCAGCGGACTCCTCGTATACACCGTGAACGGCACCGCCGCCCCCGCCAGCGCCGCCACGATCCCCGGCATCAACCGGTACGTACGCTCCGCCTCCTGATAACAGTCACCACTCACCCCCACCGCCAGCGCCTCACCACCCCACCGGCCCAACTCGACGCCCAGCCGCTCCACCGCGTTCGCCTTCACCACGACCCGCGTGTCGAAATCCACCCCCGCGTCCAGCCCCAACCGGCGATGCCCGCCGCGGGCACCGCAGCCGCGGCAAGCATGGGCGCAACCACGGTAGGGGGACACCGCCCACCGCTGCGCGATGCCCGCGGACCCCGGCACCCGCTCGATCACCGTGCGGACCTGCATCTCATAGAACCCGTCACGCACCACGGCCCGCCGCTCGATCAGCGGCCGCTCATCGACGGCGTCCACCAGAGGTAACGCATCCCAGCCCACCCGCCCAGTGGAACACGCATTCGACTCCCTTTTCAACCCGCCCACCCTAAACTGGCACGCCCGTACCACAATCCCAGAGAGGGCCCCATGCCCTGGCTCCTGCTCGCCCTCGCCATCGCCAGCGAAGTCACCGCCACCACCGCACTCAAACTCAGCGACGGCTTCACCCACCTCGGCTGGACCACCCTCACCGCCCTCGGCTACATCACCTCCTTCATCCTGCTCGCCCAGGCACTCAAACTGCAGCTCGACATGGGCACCGCCTACGCCGTCTGGGCCGGCGCCGGCACCGCCCTCATCGCCCTCATCGGCGCCGCCTTCATGGGCGAAAGCCTCACCCCATTCAAAATCGGCGGCATCCTCCTCATCATCGGCGGCGTCGTCGTCCTCAACCTCGCCGCCACCCCATGACCACCCAGGAACGCGGCCGCCGACGCCACGCCCACCTCCTCGCCGAAGCCTTCGCCCAGCTCATCGACACCGAACTCGCCCCCTTCCGCCACTGAAACAGCCACACCGACCTCGCCGCCCACCTCACGCCCCACCCACCACCTGCACACCCTGCTCACCGCCCCCTGCGAAAACGCCTCGCACCCTGCCCAGCCGCCCCTCTACACTGCGCCGGTGCTCAAACCTGATTACCCGATCACCACCGATCGCCTCCTCCTGCGCCCCTTCACCCCCCACGACCTCCACCCCCTGTACGCCTACGAATCCCGCCCCGACGTCACCCGCCACCTCTATTGGGGGCCCCGCGACCTCGACACCACCCGCACCTTCCTCGACAAGAAGATCTCCCGCACCGCCCTGCTCCACGAAGGCGACGCCATCGACCTCGCCATCACCCAGCGCGACACCGGCGACCTCATCGGCAACTGCCTGCTCATCTGGACCAGCCAAGAACACCGCCAAGGCGAGATCGGCTACATCCTCAACCCCACCCACCACGGCCACGGCTACGCCCCCGAAGCCGCCCGCGAAATGCTCCGCCTCGGCTTCGACCACCTCGGCCTGCACCGCATCGTCGGCCGCCTCGACGCCCGCAACACCGCCTCCGCCCGCGTCCTGGAAAAACTCGGCATGCGCCGCGAAGCCCACCTCATCGACAACGGACACGTCAAAGGCGAATGGTCCTCAGAAATGATCTACGCCATGCTCGCCACCGAATGGACGCCATGACCATCCACCACCTGGCACTCACCACCGACTGGACCCACGCCCAGCACACGGGGGAGTACCGCATCTCCACCCTCGGCCGCACCCTCGACCAAGAAGGCTTCATCCACTGCAGCCGCGACCTCGACCAACTCCACGGCGTCCACACCACCTTCTACAGCCACCTCACCGAACCCCTGCTCATCCTCGACATCGACCCCACCGGCCTCGACATCCGCACCGAGAACGGCTTCCCCCACCTGTACGGCCCCCTGCCCGTCACCGCCGTCACCGCCACCCGCCCCTACACCCGCTGACCCCACCCGCCTCGGGCGAAATTCGTTGGCGCCGCCGTCAGGCGGCGGTCTAGCGTGGCGCCCGTCAGGCGCCGGGCAAGACCTGCCCGGCCGCGCCCGTCAGCCAACAGATTGGAGATGCGCCATGACGTCGCACCTCTTCGCCCTCTGCTTCGACGCGAACGACCCACCCCGCCTCGCGCGCTTCTGGGCAGAATTCCTCGGCTGGGAACTGTCCGACGACCCCCACAGCGGCATCACCACCCTGCCCGACGACGACACCGGATTTCACATCCGATGGCTCCCCACGCACGACAAGAGAACCGGGCCCAACCGGGTCCACTTCGACCTGACCAGCACCTCCCTGGAAGACCAGCAGCACAAGGTGGCCAGAGCACTCGAACTCGGCGCCCAGCACCTCGACGTCGGCCAACTCCCCGAAGAAGACCACATCGTCCTCGCCGACCCCGAAGGCAACGAGTTCTGCATCGTCGGACCCGACAACAAGTTCCTCGCCGACTGCGGCCTCATCGGAGCACTCTCCGGCGACGGCACCCAGCAGGTCGGCTACTTCTGGAGCCGAGCACTCGACTGGCCACTCGTCTGGGACCAGGACGAGGAGACCGCCATCCGCTCACCGCACGGCGGCCCCAAGGTCACCTGGGGCGGCCCGCCCGTCGAGCTCAAGACCGGAAAGAACCGGCTCCACTTCGACCTCGCCCCACCCGCACACGGCGACCAGCAAGCCGAGGTCGAGCGCCTCATCTCCCTCGGCGCCACCCGCCTCGACATCGACCGGCACGACACCCACGGGGTGCCGATGGCCGACCCCGACGGCAACGAGTTCTGCGTGCTGACCCCCCGCTGACCCCGAAGGCCCCGGCACAAGAAAACGACCAGCCCGTCACCACCGCAGGCGGCGTCTTCGCCCGCTTCAACCGTGACGGTCTGGTCGTACAGACCCGCGACCACTGGCGGCCCACGGCCGCCGACAACACCTCAGCACCACCGCCCCACCCGGCGGCGGCACCTCAGCGGGACATCCCGGGAGCCACCGGAATCTGCTGCCCGCGCACCGGACCGGCCGGCGGCACCGGCGCGACCGGGCGCACCTGCTGCTGCTCTTCCTGCTGCTGCGACTGCTGAGCCAACCGGGCCCGCTCGCCACGCCGTTCGGCGCAGCCACCCGCGCAGTAGCCATTCGTCACGATCAACCGCCCACGCAGTGACGTGTACGCCTCACGGCCCGATGCGGGGAGAACCCCCTGGCACACCGTACATAACACAGACTCGTTTCCCACGTGCTGCTCCTCTCGCGGCGCGATAGCAGAAGACCACCCTAAACGCCACACCGCGCCAAAGACAGCGAATCAACGACAAGTCAGAGGTGCTGTCAAGCACGCGGCGCATCCGGCGGCGCAATTCCGCGAACCAGGGGAGTGGCCCCCAGAACCCCACCCAAGATCTCAAACGGCACGGACCGTACCCACAGTGACCAGCCCTGACACCTCCGACACGAAAGTTACCAACTCTCACACGAAACGGTCACCGCCACGTGCGAAACAGCGGATCTCATCGGCGCGCTCACGCACCGTGAGGTAACGCATCTCACAGGATCCACATCCGGCTCGGCCCAAACGGGCATATCTGACCGGCATCGGTGCGCCGGGCCGACACGCGAGCCACACCACCCCAGGGGAGCCCCCACCCCCCTCCAGAACCGTCTACTTGACATAATGTTTATTATCGAGCAAACGCAGATACGCCCGAACCACCTCAAACGCACGCTTCAAGAAGCACCCAACGGCCCGACCCAGCGCGCTACGATCCAGCCCATGGGACTCTCGGTGACCGAGCTGCTGATCATCGCCACCGTCCTGATCGTCGCCATCGGCGCCGGCGTCATCGCCCTCAACCGCCGGCGCGGCGACACGACGGACCGGCGCCCGGCGATGCCCGCGCCCCGGCCGTCAGCCGAGGAGCTCGACGGCGCCCTGCACGACCTGATCAGGCAGGACAAGAAGATCCAAGCGATCAAACTCCTGCGCGAGCACACCGACCTCAGCCTCAAGCAGGCCAAGGAAGCCGTCGACGGACTCGCCGCCGGCTACCCCATCCACTACCCGCCCGCCATCGCCCGGCGGCCCGCCCGGCCGCAGGCCGACCTTGCCTCCCGGGTCCGCGAGCTCAAGGAGGCGGGCCGCGCCGAGCAGGCCGTCCTCCTGGTACGCGGCGAGACCGGCATGGACGAGCCCAGCGCCACCCTGTTCGTCGACAGCCTGTGACCGCGCGGTCTCACTGGCGAGAACGCCTCTGATCAGCCCGCCGAAACGGCGATACGATCGGGTCATGCCCAGCCTGGCGATCTCCACCGGCGGTCTCGTCGCCCTCACCGTCGTCGTCACGGCGGTGATCATCCTCCTGATCCTCCTGGCCGTGCGAATGACCCGCAGCCCCCGCAACAGCCTCACCCCCAACCCCGGCCTGGTCGATCAGGCGCGTGAGATGAAGGCGATGGGTCAGATCCAGGAAGCCGTCTTCCTCGTACGCGGCGAGACCGGCATGAGCCACCGCGCAGCCACCCGCTTCGTCAACCGCCTCTAACTCCACCAAAACACCCCAAAGGTGCCTATACCAGACAGAATCCAGCTTCTGTCTGGTATAGGCACTTATGGCTGCCATCGCCTCCGCGGCGGCGGACCGCGAGTGCCGAGCGGCACACTCTCCCCCTGATGGCGGGCTCCGCGCCGAGCAGCCCCGGACCGGTCACCTACCGGCGGGCTGTGGGCCGGTTCGCAGGCATGCCAGAACGTGACCAGGGTCATTCGGCCGTAACCGAATGACCCTGACCGGGCTTCTCATGAATACCTACGATGGGGCTCAATCACCCAAAAAAGGAAACACGGGGGTATTCATGCCAAGTAAGACCAGAGCGTATTCGTCCATGAGCGCCATTCTCTTCACGGCCCTCGCGTTACTCGCCTCCGGGACTCCGGCCTCTGCCGCCGTGACCGGACCGGACCAGGGCGCGGACGCCGTTGCGAGCGAGAGCGCCGACCCGGTGACGACCCTGGGAGGCTGCATCGGCACGATGTGCGGCCTCGTCTACAACTACAGCCCGGACACCATTTCCGTCACCATGGACTGGGGGGACATCAACGGGAACATCCGCTACCTCTACGGCGGGCAGAACACTCAGGGATGGGGGGACGTCGACGGTGTCCACGTAGGTCCGGGGACGACCAGGAGAGTTTACATCGACAGCCGACTGTGGGGCGGGCGGGACGACGGTTACTACAATTGGGGCCCGGGCTGGCACAAAATCGAAACCGACGAAATCGTGTACATCCAAAACCCCAATGGATGAGTCCATCTAAAGGGTCCGTCCGCTGTGCGGGTCTCGCGCCTCGGTGAGGAGTTCGTTGCCGAGCCGGGTCGGGTGGTGGAGCATCAGGTTGGCCTGCCGGACGCTGGTGATCAGCTTGGCCTGGCGGAGCACCTGGGCGTGCTCGCTCGCCGTGGCCTGCGAGACCCCTGTCCGGCGAGCCAGTTCGGTGGTGCTGCAGCCGCCGGGGGTTAGGGCGATGCGGTGCAGGATCTCGGCTCGGGTTCGCCCCAGCAGTGCTGCCAGGGCGTCTGTGGCGCCGGTGTCCGGGGGGCGCCGGTGGGGAGCGGGATAGGCCAGCACGGGAGGTAATCGGTGGTCGACGAGGGCGACGGGGTTGGCTCGGCAGAAGTAGGTCGGGATCAACGTCAGCCCTCGTCCCCGGAGGTGGATTTCCCGGTCTAGCCCGGGCGGATAGTCCACTTCGAGGGTGGGAGGGCGCCAGCGGATCGTGGGCTTCAGGTGGGCGAGCGTCTGTTCGATGCCGTCCATGCTGAGGTGGCGCAGCAGGATGGCGCGCTCCTGGGCCAGGATGCGGTCGATCGCGGGGCGTCGTGGGGTGAGGATGGTGTCGCAGTAGGCGGCGGCGAGGTTTCCGAGTCTTGCGATGGTCTGCGGGTTACCTCGTGCGAGGTCCTCCAGGTCGGCGGAGGCCAAGCCCGTGCTGTGGCGCAGGAGGTCGAGTTCGTGCTGGATACGGGCGCGCGGGGTGTCCAGAAGTGCCTGGATCGCGTTCTCGTCGGATAGCTGGGCTTCGATGGGGGTCAGGAAGTCGGGGAAATACGGGCCGCGCGGTGCGAGTGGCAGCAGGAGCGCGCGCACGGATGGGAGCAGGCCGGTTTCCGTCAGCCGGAGGTGGGCCTGGCGTCGCCATGAGTCCATGGTCGCGCCGCCGTCACGGATTTGCAGGCGGTGGAGGCTGCCCATCATCTCCCACATGAGATCGGCCCGGTTCGCGATCCGGGTCAGTGCGAGATCTTCCGTGGTGAAGACGATTTTCAGGGTGCCTTTGGGGCGATGTGTCGACATGTTTGCTGACCTTCCCGTTGTTGGGAGACGTCACTGCGACGCGTGTCGAGGTGGGCGATGACTCGGCGGCGCCGGAAGCATGCGATGACGATGATGTCCTGCCTCTGAGTGCGCCGAAACCCTGATGTCACTGGTTCGTGCGCCAGAGGCTGGCGCGGCCCGGCTGTCGTGCGGCGGTTTCACGTACCCAGGCTTGTGCGGCCCGTCCGGGCACTCCCCTGGGCCGGATCGGCGCGGCCGGGTCTTCGTCGGTTCAGGTTGGCGTGGACGGGTCGGGATGGTGACCGTTCGCGAGGTGGGGTCGTACGGAGTGTGGTGGTTTTCGGCTGTGCGGTGGGATGGGGTGAGATGCGGAGATTCACCACACTTCGCGAGGAAATACCCGACAAAAGTGGACTAATAGGGTCAACACGGGCGGCTTTTTGTCGTGATATGTCAGCAGGGCTTGCTCGGCCATGTCAGCATCGACGGATGAACGGGTCATATGGGGCTGCCGTAAACGGCTGGGGCCGGTGGGCTCCCCCGCGGCGGCCCCGCGCCGTCTGACCGCCCCTGTCCCCCGTCCGATCCCCTCAGAAGGAATCTCCCCTTGCGTATCCTGCTTCTCTGCTCCTCGTTCAACGGCCTGACCCAGCGCGCCTGGCTGGAGCTACGCCGGGCCGGTCACGACGTCAGCGTGGAGCTGGCGCTGTCGGAGCGGGTGATGCTCGAGGCGGCCGAGCTGGCCAAGCCGGATCTGGTGATCTGCCCGTTCCTGAAGGAGAAGGTGCCGGCGCGGCTGTGGCAGACGCAGCGCACGATCATCATCCACCCGGGGCCGCCCGGCGACCGGGGCCCGTCGTCGCTGGACTGGGCCATCGCCGACGCCGAACCCGAATGGGGCGTGACCGCGCTGCAGGCGGTGGAGGAGATGGACGCCGGCCCGATCTGGGGCTACCGGATGTTCCCGATGCCGGCGGAGCCGCCGCGCAAGTCGGCGCTGTACAACGGGCCGGTGGCCGAGGCCGCGGTGGAGCTGGTGCTGGAGGTGGCGGCCAAGGCGGCGGACCCGGCGTTCGTGCCCACGCCGCTGGACCCGCGCCGCCCGGAGGTGGTGGGGCGGCTGCGGCCGGCGATGCGGCACGCCGATCGGGACGTGTCCTGGGCGGCGCCGACGGAGACGGTGCTGCGGCGGGTGCGGGCGGCCGACGGGGCGCCGGGCGGCCGGGCCACGCTGTGCGGGCTGGCGGTGCGGGTGTTCGACGTGTACCGGGGGCCGGTGGTGGCCGGGGAGCCGGGTGCGGTGGTGGGGCGGCGTGAGGGCGCGGTGCTCGTGTGCACCGGTGACGGCACGGTGTGGGTCGGCCATCTGCGGCTGGACGAGCCGGGTGCGGTGAAGCTGCCGGCCGCGGCCGTGCTCGGCGATCTGGTCGCCGATGTCGAGGAGGCGGCGGGATACAGCGAGATCACCTATGACCGCAGCGAAGGGGTCGGGGTGGTGAGTTTCGACTTCTACAACGGGGCGATGTCGACCGATCAGTGCCGGCGGCTGGCGGCGGCGTTGCGGTACGCGGTGGCGCAGGACACGCGGGTGCTGGTGGTGCGAGGCGGTGAGACGTTCTCCAACGGGATCCATCTGAACGTGATCGAGGCGGCCCGTCATCCGGAGATGGAGGCGTGGATGAACATCAACGCGATCAATCAGGTGTGCCGTGAGGTGCTGTGGTGTACCGGTCAGCTGGTGGTGGTGTCGGTGGGCGGGAACGCCGGTGCGGGCGGGGTGATGATGGGGCTGGGCGGCGATCGGGTGGTCATGCGGGCCGGGGTGGTGCTTAATCCGCATTACCGGACGATGGGGCTGTTCGGCAGCGAGTTGTGGACGTACGCGCTGCCGCGGCGGGTGGGTGCGGAGCAGGCGGCGCGGTTGACACAGGAGGCGTTGCCGATCGCTGCGGTGGACGCTGCCGAGATCGGGCTGGCGGACAAGGTGGTGGCGGGGACGCGGCCCGAGTTCGAGCGGACCGTTCTGGAGTATGCCGAGAGGCTGGCGGTGGATCCGAACTATGAGCGGTTGCTGGCGGCGAAGCAGGCGGCGCGGGAGGTGGATGAGCGGCGTAAGCCGCTGGACGCCTATCGGGTGGAGGAGCTGGCGGAGATGAGCCGGGACATGTTCGACGACCGGTGCGGGTTCCGGGCGGCGCGGGAGGGGTTCGTGCTGAAGCGGAAGGCGGAGGCGACTCCGGAGCATCTGGCGGTTCATCGGGAGTTGTCCGGCGCGTCGAACGCGTCGAACGCGAGACCATCTCATATGTGAGATAGGTTGTCGTCTTGTGGCAGATGACTATCTTGTGCGAATCGGCCGGCTCATCCGAGATGCGCGCCAGCATCGAGGTTGGACGCAGCTCCAGCTGGCCGACGCCCTGGCAACGAGCCAGAGCGCGGTCAACCGGATCGAGCGCGGCAACCAGAACATCAGTCTTGAGATGATCGCCCGGATCGGCGAAGCGCTCGACAGCGAGATCGTCTCCCTGGGCTACGCGGGACCGATGCACCTGCGGGTGGTGGGCGGCCGCCGCCTGTCAGGCAGCATCGACGTCAAGACGTCGAAGAACGCCTGCGTGGCCCTGCTGTGCGCGTCCCTCCTCAACTCCGGGCGGACGATCCTGCGCAAGGTCGCCCGCATCGAGGAGGTCTACCGGATCCTGGAAGTGCTCGCCTCCATCGGCGTACGGGCACGCTGGATCAACGAGGGCAGCGACCTGGAGATCGTGCCCACCGCCCGGCTGGACCTGGAGGCGATGGACACCGAGGCGGCCCGCCGCACCCGCAGCGTCATCATGTTCCTCGGGCCGCTCATGCACCGCACCGAGCAGTTCCGGATCCCGTACGCCGGTGGCTGCGACCTCGGCACCCGCACCGTCCAGCCGCACATGTCGGCCCTGAAGCACTTCGGCCTGGACATCACCGCCACCGGCGGCTTCTACCACGCGCGCGTCGACCACGAGGCCTCCCCCACGCGGCCCATCGTGCTCACCGAACGCGGCGACACCGTGACGGAGAACGCCCTGCTGGCCGCCGCCCGCCACGACGGCGTGACGGTGATCCGCAACGCCTCCTCCAACTACATGGTCCAGGACCTGTGCTTCTTCCTGGAGCAGCTCGGCGTGCGCGTGGACGGCATCGGCACCACCACCCTCACCGTCCACGGCGTGCCGTCCATCGAACGCGACGTCGACTACTCCCCCTCCGAGGACCCGGTCGAGGCGATGAGTCTGCTGGCCGCCGCCGTCGTCACCTCCTCGGAGCTGACGATCTGCCGGGTGCCGATCGAGTTCCTGGAGATCGAGCTGGCCGTGCTGGAGGAGATGGGCCTCGACCACGACCGCAGCGCCGAATACCCGGCCGCCAACGGCCGCACCCGCCTGGTCGACCTGACCGTCCGGCCGTCGAAGCTCACCTCCCCCATCGACAAGATCCACCCCATGCCGTTCCCCGGCCTCAACATCGACAACGTGCCGTTCTTCGCGGCGATCGCCGCCGCGGCGCAGGGCTCCACGCTCATCCACGACTGGGTGTACGACAACCGCGCCATCTACCTGACCGAGCTGACCCGGCTCGGCGCCTCGGTGAAGCTGCTGGACCCGCACCGGGTGCTGGTCGAAGGCCCGACCCGGTGGCGGTCGGCGGAGATGATGTGCCCGCCGGCGCTGCGGCCCGCCGTGGTGGTGCTGCTGGCCATGATGGCCGCCGAGGGCACCTCGGTGCTGCGCAACGTGTACGTGATCAACCGCGGTTACGAGGATCTGGCGGAGCGGCTGAACGCGCTGGGCGCGCGGATCGAGACCTTCCGCGACATCTGAGGATTCTGTCGGTGCGGGCCGCTACCGTCTCTTCGTGGATCTCCATGGGGATCTCCATGAGGGTGAGGGGGGACGGTGCGGCCTGCGGAGCTCGACCGGCTGACGGTGGTGGAGGCGGCTGATCGCTATGTGGAGCTGGTGCGGGCCAAGACCCTGACGGGGGCGCTGTCCCCGGCGACGGCCGAGGTCTACGCGCGGGACGTGGCGACGCTCGTGGCGCTGGCCGGGGAGCGGACGGTGCTGGACGACCTGACCGGCGAGGACGTCGACGCGATCCTGCTCGCGTTCGCCCGCAAACCGGACGGCCGCCGGACCACGGACGCCGGCTCGCGGCAGTCGGCGTCGTCCCAGGCGCGTTTCCGCCGGTCGATCTCGGCGTTGTTCAAGCACGCGACGTTGGCCGGGTGGGTGCAGATCAACCCGATGGCGCTGGCCACCGTGACCGCCAAGGAGCGCGGGGGGCTGCGTCCCGAGCGGCGGGCGCTCACCCGTGAGCAGGCGCAGGGGCTCATCGGCGCGGCCCGGACCTTGGGTGAGGAGCCGCGGCGGCCGGAGCGGCGGCGTGATCAGCGCACGGAGCTGCGTGACGCGCTGGTGGTGTTGTTGCTGGCGGCGCTGGGGCCTCGGGTGTCGGAGCTGGTCCGGGCCAATGTCGAGGATTTCTACACCAATGACGGCGTGCGTTACTGGCGGATCTTCGGCAAGGGCGGCCGGACTCGTGATGTGCCGCTCCCCCGTGACGTGGCGGCGGTGCTGGAGGCCTATCTGCAGCGGGGCAGGCCCGCGACGCAGGACAAGGCGCTGCTGCTGTCGTGGCGGGGGCGCAGGCTGGCGCGCGGGGACGTGCAGGCGGTGATCGACCGGGTGCTGCGTGAGGTCGATCCGGAGCGGCGGCGGTCGGTGACGCCGCACGGGCTGCGGCATACGACGGCGACGCATCTGCTGGCCGATGCCGTGGACATGGACGCGGTGCGGCGGGTGCTCGGGCACAGCGATCTGTCGACGCTGGGGCGCTACCGGGACGAGCTGCCGGGTGAGCTGGAGGTCGCGATGCGGGCGCATCCGCTGCTGCGTGAGCCGAAGCGGTCCGACTGACGGGGGCGCTGCCCGAGGTGCTGCCGCGGGGTGCTGGCCGGGGTCAGGTGGGGACGGCGGGGGCGGCGCCCGCGGCGAGCCGGTCGAGGGGCACGTCGAGCACGACGGCCAGGGCGGCGATGGTGAAGAAGGCCGGTGTCGCGATCCGGCCTGTCTCGATCTTGCGGAGGGTTTCGCCGGACATGCCGGCGGCGGCGGCGACCTCGATGATGCTGCGCTCGCCTCTGGCCTGACGCAGCAGCCGGCCGAGTTCTTCGCCGCGGAGGCGTTCTTGCGGGGTCAGCGGGGGTCGCACCATGCGTCCGATTCTACACACCCCGATAACAATACCGTTATAGTTATCGCCGCCATTGACGGCGGCCCCAGGATCCCCCGACCTCCCCGGGGGCGCGCACCGACGCACCCCCGCGCCCGGTCAGCCCGTCGCCGCCCGCCCCCGATCCACCGCCGCCCCCGACGGCCGCGCCCTCTCCCGAACCCGCTCCAGCAGCCCCGGCTGCGGCTCCCCCGCCAGCGGCAGCAGCAGATGCCACCGCCACAACCCTCTCGGCACCTCCAGTGCCGGCCGCTCGTCCTCCACCCACCACAACCCCTCCAACGGCCCCGCCGGCCCCCCCATCCCGGCCGCCACCGCATACAGAGCCCGGATCGCGGCCAGATGCTCCGCACCCCCCGGCTCCCCCATCCCCGACACGTTCACGCACGTCACCGGACCGCGCGTCACCAACTCAGGACTCACTGCTCCTCCTCCAGACACACCATCACCTCGGTGACCAGCTCATCAGCCGGCGTCACCGCCGGATCGGACACGTACACCTCCCGGATCGGCCCGCCGATCCGCAGCCGCCGCTCCGCGCACCACGCCAGCACCGCATGCACCGTCAACCCGATCTGGTCGTACGGCCCCACATGAGTGGCGGTCGCGAACCGGCCGCCCGGCAACACCTCCGCACGCGCCCCACCCGTCAACGCCTCCACGCCCTCCAGCACGTACGCCACCTCGACCTTCACCACCTCTCCCAGGTCCATCGGAAACAGCCCCACCAGGCGAACCGGCACATCAGGTGCCCGCGAGGCCGGCCCGCCCACCAGTCGCGCGACCGCGGCGGACGTCACCCGCCCGATGTCCTGCGGCCCGTCCGCCACCTCCCGCACCACCGCCACCCGCCGAGCGGGCTCACTCACCACCCGCACGTTCGCCGCCGGCAACCCGTGCGTCATCACCCGCTCCAGCGACGCCAACGTACGACTGCGCCGGGCAAGCTCCTCCTGCAGCGAATCCCGTACCTCGTCCAGAGCTCCCAACGCGCCCGACAGCACCTCACCGATCACCGCCAGCGGCACGTCGAGCGAGCGCAGCAACCCGATCGACAGCGCCACCCTCGCCTGCGACGCCCGGTAGTAGCGGTATCCCGAATCGGGATCCACATACGCCGGCTCCAGCAACCCCAGCTCGCCGTAATGCCGCAACTGCTTCACGCTCAACCGGGCCAGCCGCGCGAACTGCCCGATCGGCAGCAGATCATCTCTCACACCCACCAGCATGGCCGGTTGCGCCTGACGTCACGTGAGGCCCCATCCTGGAGGCATGAGTCTGTCTGTCGGCCAGGTGTCCGGTCTCGCCGGGATCACCGTGCGCACCCTGCACCACTATGACGAGATCGGCCTGCTCATCCCCGGCGAGCGCACCAGCGCCGGCTACCGCCGCTACACCGACGGCGACCTCATCCGGCTGCAGCAGATCCTCCTCTACCGGGAGCTCGGCTTCCCTCTCGACGAGATCGCCGTCATCCTCGACGACCCTCACGTGGACGAGCTGACCCAGCTACGCCGCCAGCACGAACTCCTCACTCGCAAGTCCGAACGCCTTCGTGAGGTCATCGCCGCCGTCGAGCGGGCGATGCAGGCGCGTTCCCTCGGCATCGCCCTGACCCCGCAGGAGCGCCTGGAGCTGTTCGGCGACTTCCAGCCCGAGGACCACGAGGCCGAGGTCGAACGCCGCTGGGGCGGCACGGAGGCGTACACGCAGAGCCGCCGCCGCGTCGCCTCCTACACGAAGGCGGACTGGGCAGAGCTCACGGCCGAGGCCGCCGCCCTCACCGAAGCGCTGGTCGCGGCGCTCAAGGGGGGTCTGCCGCCCGACGGCGCGGAGGCTATGGACCTGGCCGAACGGCACCGGCTCCACATCAGTCGCTGGTTCTACACCTGCGACCACGAACACCACCGGTGCCTGGGCGAGCTGTACGTGTCCGACCCACGTTTCACCGCCACCCACGACGCGCACGCCCCCGGCCTGGCCCGTTATGTGCGTTCGGCCATCGTTGCCAATGGTTTTCGGGGTGGTCGGTGATTTTTGAGACCAGTGATGGCCTTTACATTGTAGATTAATGCGGTTGATCGGGTGGCGGATCGCCGGCGTCGTGGACATGCTGCTCGACGGTCTACCGGCCGTGTGTAAGCGAGGGCCATCGGTCCGCGGCCCACTCCGGCCAGCCCGGCCACCCCCGTGGCGGACCGGGGATGTCACCGCCACGGATTTCGGCGGCATCTGGTGCCTGGAACCGCTTCCGCCATTCGCCGATGTCCGCCTCGCTCATCGGAAATGTCGTGTGCGGTGCGGTCGCCTGACGGTGAGCGATCCGGGCGCGTTGGACGTCCTTGTCGATGGGCAGGTAGATGACGTGGCAGGCTGCCCCGGCCGATGTTGCCAGCCAGCGCAGTGCCGACCGTTCGTCGCGGCTCCAGAGTCCGAAGTCGAGCACGACGTTGGTGCCCAGTCGCAGCGCTTGCAGGGCGAGGGCGATGAGCCGTCCTTCCAGGATGTCGCGCTTGCCGTCGGGCTGCGACCCGTCGTACAGGGAGATCATCCACTCGTCCGGGGTCAGTCGCAGCGCGCGGTGGGCCACGGCGAGTTCTTCGGCCCGGGTGGTCTTTCCGGCGCCGGGGAGCCCGACCATCAGGAGAAGCCTGGCGGGTTCGGCCCGCACATCATGGTCCGGCTTCGCTCTCTCGGTGCCTGCGGCCCGCTCGTCGGAGTCGGCAGAGAATGCCTCGGACGTACGAGAAAGAGGATCGTGGTGCGTTGGATGGAACTGCTGGGACATGGATGTGCTCCCCGGATCACGCAGGACGATCCGGCAGCACTGCGAGACACGTGATCGGGCTGCCGGCGGGACACTGATCCGGCGGTAGGCCCCGGCACTGACCCCGGCGGGGCAGGCAAGGAGGCCGCGGTTCACGGCAACCGCGATACCGCCGCTAAGCGGCGGCGCGGATGTTCACAGCGGCACAGCAACCCATGCCACCACCATAACCGACAGCACCGGCATTGCCATCGACCGCGATCGGTGACCACTCGGTCCTGCCACTGCCGATGAGGAGTTCAGCTCGGCGAAGGAAGTCCGCCGCGTTCGGCGAGGTACTCGTCGAGGAGATTGAACAGGGTGTCGATGACGAGTTCTTCCTGCTCGGTGGACAACTCCCAGCGGTCCCAGGCGCCCAGGGCGATATGACGCACCTGTCCTGACCAGTGGTGATTGCAGGTCTTGCCGCGACGGCCGATGAGCCATTCCGTCCACCCCTGCAGGCCGGGGCCGCCGTGGCGCCTGGCGTGCTGGTCGTAACCTTCGAGGAATGCCTCCAGGCCTGCCAGTCGACCGCCGAGGACGAACATCCCTGGTCGGCGTCTGATGGTGGCGAAGTACTCGCGCTCGCTCATAGAAGTCAGAGGCGTACTCATGATCGATGTTCTCACCTGTGCACAGCGGACCCCGCACCCGCCCGCCCTCATAGGCACCTGTACGCGATCCGCACCGGCCGTCCGAGACCTCGGCAGGCGCGGCCGGCGGCGGGTTAGGGTGATGGATCGTCTCTGTCCGGCGATTGTTGGAGGCTTGCCATGGCCGACGTGCTGCTGTTCCATCACTCTCTCGGCCTCACCCCGGGTGTGATCGCTTTTGCCGAGGATCTCCGTGGCCACGGGCACGACGTGCACACACCTGACCTGTACGACGGCCGTACCTTCGACACCCTCGATGCGGGGTTGGCGTACTTCGAGCAGATCGGCGTCGATGGGTTCCTGGACCGCGGCGCTCGGGCGGCGGCGGACTCGCCGGCGGCGCTGGTCTACCTCGGGTTCTCCCTTGGCGTGCTTCCGGCGCAGCAGCTCGCTCAGACCCGGCCGGGCGCGCGTGGTGCCGTATTCGTCCACGCCTGCGTGCCGAGCTCCTTCTTCGGGCCATGGCCGGCACAGGTTCCGGTCCGGGTCCACGCCATGGAAGCGGACCGCGTCTTCATCGACGAGGGTGACGCGGACGCCGCCCACGCGCTCGTCGGCCAGGCTTCCGACGCCGAACTGCACCTGTATCCCGGCGATGAGCATCTGTTCGCCGACAGCTCGCTGCCTTCCTACGACGCCAAGGCCACGGCCCTGTTGCTTGAGCGTACGCTGACGTTCCTCGGCACCCGCTGAGGAGCCATGTGCCGCGAGGTCGGCCGCCTTGGCGGCCATGGCCGTGGCCGTGCCGGGAGGCGGGTCCCCCCTGGTAGCGATCGACGACGTTGTCGCCTGCCCGCATTTCCCCCGCGCCACCGCCGGCCGCGACGCCTTCCTCGCGCCGGCGGCTTCGGTCACGGGTTCGCGGTCGTGTTCAGGCCGTCCAGGAGCAGGTCGAGGCCGGTGGTGAATTGATCGCGGTCGTCGTGGTCGCGTAGGTCCGTGGTGGTGCGGGTGAGGAAGGGGTAGTCGGCGGGGTCGAGTTTCTCCCAGTG
Organism: Nonomuraea glycinis; assembly: GCF_014646515.1. Lineage (GTDB taxonomy): Bacteria > Actinomycetota > Actinomycetes > Streptosporangiales > Streptosporangiaceae > Nonomuraea > Nonomuraea glycinis. The sequence goes on along the minus strand of NZ_BMNK01000007.1, from coordinate 410,134 downwards.
TTCGGCGGTCTGGGCGAGAAAGGCGTCGCGGTCGGTGGCCGCGACGGCGGTGGCGCGGGGGGCGATGATCTGGGCGCTGACGCCGGTGATGTAGTACGAGATCGCGGTGGAGACCGCGAAATGCCGTTCGGCGGGCAGCCCGGTGCGTGCGACGAGGGTGCCGATGCGGTCGAGCAGGCGCAGCGCGTTCGCCAGGGTGGGCGGCGCGTTGACGTGCGACGCCGCCCACGGGTGCTGATCGAGGGCGTCGAAGACAGCGATGGCGAGGGCGCGCAGCCCGGCGCCGGCGCTTTCCTCGGGGGGCGGGGGCGCGGTGAAGGCGTGGCCGAGCACCTCATCGGCGGCCAGGGCGACGAGTTCGTCTTTGTTCGTCACGTGCCAGTACAGCGCGCCAGGGCCGGTGTTCAGCTGTTTGGCCAGCAGCCGGAAGGTGAGTCCCCGCTCGCCGAGCTCGTCCAGCAGCGCGATGGCCGCGCCGACGATGATCTCTCGGGACAGGGCGTCGGCACGCCATTTCCCATCGGGTGCTCTTCCTCGTGTCCGTGGCATGACCCCATTTTGACACACGCTGGAACCGCGTTCCATACTCCTTATGGAACATCGGTCCATAAAGCGTCCCGGGCGGGTGCCCGGCGCTCCCCGCACGGGAACGAGGAAACGCATGAACACCAGCCACCACCCGATCGCCATCGTCGGCGCCGGCCTCGGCGGCCTGACCCTCGCCCGGGTCCTGCACGTCCACGGCATCCCGGCAACGGTCTACGAGGCCGACCCCTCGCCACAGTCCCGCACGCAGGGCGGCCAGCTCGACATCCACGAGGACGACGGGCAGCGCGCGCTCGCCGACGCCGGCCTCACCGGCGAGTTCCGCGCGATCATCCACGAAGGCGCCGAGGCCCTGCGCGTGCTCGACCAGCACGGCAAGCTGCTGCACGACGCCCCCGACGACGGCACGGCGCGGCGTCCCGAAGTGCTCCGCGGCGACCTGCGCCGGATCCTGCTCGACTCCCTGCCCGGCCGGACGGTCCAGTGGGGGCGCCGAGTCACCGGTGTCCGGCCTCTCGGCGACGGCCGGCACGAGCTGACCTTCGCCGACGGCTCGACCGTGACCAGCGGTCTCCTCGTCGGCGCCGACGGCGCCTGGTCGAAGGTCCGCCCGCTGCTCTCCGACGCCAAGCCCGAGTACATCGGCACGACGTTCATCGACACCTACCTGCACGACGCCGACGAGCGGCACACGGCGACGGCCGAGGCGGTCGGCGCCGGCGCGATGTACGCGCTGACGCCGGGAAAGGGGATCATCGCGCACCGCGAGGCGGGGAACATCCTGCACGTGTACGTCGAGCTGAACCGGCCCGTCGAGTGGATCGCCGGCATCGACTTCACCGATGCCGCCGCCGCGACCGCTCGGGTCGCGGCCGAGTTCGACGGGTGGGCACCGGAACTCACCGCGCTGATCACCGACGGGGAGACCGCTCCGGTCGCGCGCGTGATCCACGCGCTCCCGGACGGTCACCGATGGGAGCATGTGCCCGGCGTGACGCTCCTCGGCGATGCCGCGCACCTGATGCCGCCGTCCGGCGACGGCGCGAACCTGGCGATGTTCGACGGCGCCGAACTCGCCAAGGCGATCGCCGCACACCCCGGCGACGTCGAAGCGGCACTCATCGCCTACGAGAAGGCGCTGTTCCCCCGCAGCGAGCCCTTCTACGCCGACGCCCACGACATGCTGGACCTCTGCCTCGGCGACCGCGCCCCGTTCGGGCTCCTCGACCTCTTCAACGGTGTCCCCCAGGGCGTTCCCCAAGGCGTTCCTCAGGGCCAGGACGGCCCTCCGCTCCCGAACGTGTCCCCAGCCGCCCGATAGCTGGTCGCCGGCCCTCAGTCGTTGCCGGCCATTCTGATTCCGAGGACGTCGTGAGAGGAGAGATCCTTGGCTGGGTGGCGGGTGGAGCTACCTGGCCCCCCTGTCATCGGGATGGGGGCCGCAGTCCGTCGAGGATGATCTGGGCGATGTGTGCGGAGCGCTCGCGGCTGGTGTCCGCGTCGGCGTGCCGGATCGCGGCGAAGGCGCCGGCGACGATCGCCATCACCTCGTCCGCTGTCACGTCGTGGCGTACGACGCCGGCGCGATGGGCGCGATCGAGCAGGTGTGCGACCTGGTGCGTGAGGTCGGCGGCGGCGTCCGGAGCGGCGTTGCGCAGGTCGAACTCGGCGGCCGTGAGGGCGCTCTTCACCGTCGCGTTCTCCGCGCCCGAGGCCATCATCCGGGACAGCAGCGTGAACAGGGCGGCTGGATCGTCGGTAGCGGCGAGTGCCTCTCCCTCAGCGACCAACTGCCTGATCCGGTCGATCGCGACGGCGAGGTAGAGCGCTTCCTTGGTGGGGAAGTGCCGGTGGACGGTGCCTGGACCGACGCCCGCGCGGCGGGCGATCTCGTCGAGCGAGATGCCGAGGCCCTGTGCGGCGAACAACTGCTGCGCGGTCCGAAGGACCTGCTCACGATTGCGGCGCGCGTCGGCCCGTAGCTCCCGGTCGTTCACGGGAGCCGTCGACCCGGCTGGATGGGGTTGAGGCGTTCGACTGGACATCTCACTCCCCTAGATTAACCGGGGCGTCGCCCCGTATGCTGCTCGAAGATAAGCGGGGCGAAGCCCCGGTTGTGAGATCGCGTCGTTCCACCCTGAGGCAGGCCCATCGGACACGAGGAGGTCCTTTCCATGACCACACGCGAGGAAGCCGGCGCCCTAGTGCTGCGGATGCAGGAGTGCTTCAACACCCGGCAGTTCGACCAGGCCGCCGAGCTGTTCACCCCCGACTTCCTCAACCACCCGCTGGGCGCCACCGGGTTCGAAGCGGGCAAGGAGGCCTGGGTCCAGATCGTTGCCCGGTTCCCTGCCATGCGCGTCGTCGCCGACGACATCTTGATCGACGGTGACAAGGTGGCCATCCGCTCATCCGTCGAGGGGATGGCGGCCCCGGGTAGCGACCTCTGGCCCGTGCTCATCGAGATCTTCCGCTTGGACAACGGCCGACTCGCCGAGACCTGGGGCGTCACCGAGGGCCCGGACCCACGCCACTGAGGCCCCGCAGTCTCACAACGGCCTCCGGCGGATCAGCCTCGCCATACCGACGCCCCACCCACGTCTGCAGCCGGTCGGACGCGAGGCTATCGCCCGCGCTCACGCCCGTGCCTGCCAGGAGGCCACCAGCCGCTCCGCTTACCCGCCGAACAGATCCACCGCCGGCCCCAACGCCTTCGCCCGCCGCAGCTTGACGATCTCTTCCAGCAGCGTCTCCAGCCCCAGTTGCCCAGGATCGGGCTTCAGCTCCCACGGAAACCCATCCCCACCTCCCTGCGACTGTCCTGAAGCTCCAAGAGCCACACGCTCGGTTCGCCCTCGTTGTGATTGTGGAGTTCGTGGTGGTTTTTTGCCTCTTAGAGGCCGTCGCCTTTACATTGTAGATCAATAGAAAGGTGTTGCTCGGACCTACGTCGTCGCGCTTCCCAGCCGTACCGTTGGGCACCGAGCTGATGAGTATCCCCGCCTCCTGCCACGAGAGTCGATGTTCACCACAAGCTCGCACGTGAAGGTGGGCAGGGACCGGTCTTGCGGGCGTCCACGATGCTCCCCGAGCGCGGGGGCGTTGCGTCTTGGGTGGCATGATGCGCGGGGCTCGCCACCTCGTGTTTGCTCGGATTGACTAGCTCGTGGTCGGCGGTTCGCAGGCGGTGCCAGGAGGGGGCAGGCGAAGGTAGGTGAGGTAGCGGTTGGCGTGGGAGATCGTGCACTGGTTGCCGGAGAGGTAGAGGCCGTGCCCGTGACCGTTGTAGCGGACCGTGGACGAGCCGGGCACGGCCTTCACGATGTTGGCCACGACGGCATGGTCGGTCCAGGTGCCGGCGCCGAGTAAGGGCGGGAGCCTGTCGGCGGGCAGCGGGGCGGCGGGGTTGGTGACGGGGGCCGGCCAGCCGACGCAGGCGAGCGGATGCCAGAGCTGGTTTCCGGCGAAGTTGGGGGAGATTCGTTCGCCGAGCCTCTTCATCCGCCGGAACTCCTCGTAGCTGCCGAAGGCGAGTCCGTCGGTGCAGTGGGTCACGTTCATGCCTCTGAACGAGGGCACCTTCAAGCTCTTCGTGACCGGCTCGACGATGTCGGCGAAGCCGGAGGCGTCTCCCCGCACAGCCTGGTCGATGGCCCTGGCGAACCGCTGCCAGTGGGGGGAGTCAGGTGCGGGGCCGGGACTGGTCACGTCCGCCGAGGCGGTGACCTTGAGGTCGAACCCGCTGTAGGTGACCCGCTCCCCCTTCACCGGCACGGGCGAGCGGTCGGCGGCGGCGGTGAGGGCGCGCCAGACGGCACCGGCGTCGCGCCCGTGTAACGCGCATAGGGCCGCCGACTCGCACCACGCCGCGAACCGGGCGAACTGCGCCTCGATCGACTCGGATCTCAGCCGGGCTCGCGTGGCGTGGTCGGCGAGGTGGTCGACAGAGCCGTCGAGGTACAGGGCGCGGACACGGTCGGGAAACAGCCGGGCATAGGTGGTGGCGACCACGCCACCGTAGGAGGTGGCGACGAAGCTCAGCGTGTCCTCGCCGAGCGCCACCCGAATCGCTTCGATGTCCCTGGCCACCGAGCCTGAGTCAAGGTTGTCGAAGTATTCGGGGTCGCTCCTCCGGCATTGCTCGGCGGACGCCCGGTTCCGTGCGGCCAGCCGGTCGTATGCGGCACGGCTGCCGGGAACGGTGATCCAGGGGCCGGTGGACAGACACGCGAACGGGATGACACCGAGATCCGTGGTGTTGCGCGGCGCGTCGCTGACCACGTCGAACCGCTGCCGCAACGTGCTGAAGCCGCCACCCCTCTTCTTCAGATCCTCGATGCCCGAGCCGCCCGGTCCGCCGGGGATGGCGAACACCGTGCCGATCCTGCGGTGGGTGCCGGTGGCCGGCAGCCGGGCGACTTGGATGGAGACCTTCCGCCCGGACGGTTTCGACCAGTCCACGGGCACCTCGATCGATGCGCACTCCAGCTCTCCGCCGCACGACTTCCACGGCAGCGTGGACGCCGCCGCGCCTGACGGAATCATCATCACCGAGGCCAGCAGCGCGGTCAGCAGCCCTCCTACGACCAGCGGTTTGGCCCCGCGGCCCCGGACAGCGATCGCGACCGCTCCCCCGGTGAGCGCCACCACCGGGTAGGCGAGCAACACGGCGCAGGCCGCGAGCGGAGAAAGGATGCCCGGTGCTGCTCCGGCGATGATCTGGTCCGGCAGGTTCTCCACCATGAAGGAGCCGATCCACGACCGCCACGGTGAAGGCAGTGTCTGCGCCACCACCGGCAGGACGAACAGAATCATGATCAGCGCGACCAGCGAGCCCGCGGTGGAGCGGATGACCGCCCCCAGACCGAGCCCGACCAGGGCGACCAGGGGCATGGCGGCCCCGGCCACGAGCAACCCGGTCAGCACTCCCGGATCGGACAGCGACGCGCCGAGGGTCTGACCGTCGAGCAGGACCTGCCCGGCGCGATCTCCCAGCACGGCCCGCGCGGCGACATGCATGGCGAAGACGAGCGCCTGCCCCGTGACCAGCGTGACGGCGACCAGCGCCGGGATCTTGCCGAACAGGAAGCGCTGCCGCCTCGGCACGACCACCAGGCTCGTATGGATATGGCCAGTGGCGTATTCGGAAGTGATGGACAGGGCGCCGAGCGCGGCCATCACGAAGCAGGCGACCGGCAGCCCGGTGCCCAGCCCCGCGCCCATGCTCTCGAACACCAGCCGGTCATCGCCCGTCTGGTTGTCGAAGCCTCTGGTGACCATGAACATCACCCCGGCGCAGAGCAGCACGGACAGCGTCGAGAATGCCAGCAGGTACAGATTGGATCTCAGTGAACGCAGCTTCAGCCATTCGGAGACGATCACGTTGGTCATCAGGCGGCCTTTTCCGCGCCGAATTCGACGCTTTCCCCGGTCAACTCCATGAACGCCTCTTCGAGCGAGGCGCTGCGCGGCGTCAGCTCGCGCAGCGCGATCCCGCTCGCGAGGGCCAACTCGCCGATCCGTGCGGGGGAAAGGCCGTTCACCGACAGCCCATCCTCCTCCTCGGACACGCTCGCGCCATCCGCCCGCAGCACAACGGCCAGCGTCCGCTGGTCGGCCGCCCGGACCAGCACGCCTCGCTCGAAGCGCTCGACCAGCTCCGGCATGGTGGTGTCGGTGATCAGCCGGCCGCGCCCGATAACCACGACGTGGTCGGCGATGAGCGCCATCTCGCTCATCAGATGGCTGGAGACCAGCACGGTGCGGCCCTCGCCCGCCAGCCGGCGCATCAGCATGCGGAACCACCGGATGCCCTCGGGATCCAGCCCGTTGACCGGCTCGTCGAACATCAGCACGCCGGGGTCGCCCAGCAGCGCGGCGGCGATGCCGAGCCGCTGGCGCATGCCCAGCGAGAACCCGGCGATCCGCCGGCCGGCGACCTCGCCCAGCCCCACTTGCTCCAGCACCTCACCGACCCGGCCGCGGCCGATGCCGTTACTGCGGGCCAGGCACCACAGGTGCGCGGCGGCGGTCCGCCCGCCGTGCACCGCGGCCGCGTCGAGCAACGCGCCCACCTGGCGCATCGGCTCCGTCAATGAGTCGTACGGCCGATCGCCCACGAGGGCGATCCCCCGGTCGGGCGACTCCAGCCCGAGGATCACCCGCATGGTGGTGGACTTGCCCGCGCCGTTGGGACCGAGGAAACCGGTCACCAGGCCCGGCTTCACCGTGAAGCTCAGGTCGTCGACCGCCAGCGCGTCGCCGTAGCACATCGTCAGGCCGCTCACGTCAATCACAGGCATCCTCTCGTTTCGGTATCGGCCTCCAGTTTTGAGGTGCCGCCCGGCTTCCTCCATCGCCCTGCGCCCACCGCGAAGGTAGGCTTTCGCCCTCCGCGTGGTAGGGCTAGCTCCCTCGCCTGCGCACCGCCGAGCGGGCAGACTGCTGGCGTGCGCAGGATCCGTCTCATCGTCGAACCCCCCACTGGGCTGCTGCTTAACGCCGTCACCGGAGTGGCGGCATGGGTGCTGCTCGTCCTGCTGGCAGCGGGGGCGGTGTCACTCCCGCTCGGCGGGCCGGGGCGGCGCCTGCTGTCGCGCGTGCTCGGCATGGCCCGAGCCCTGACGGGCGTGCAGCGGGCGCGGGCGGCGCAGGTGCTCGGGCACGAGATCCTGGAGCCGCACCCGCAGGACCGCACCGCCCGCGAGGTCGCGTGGCTGGCCGTACACGCCGTCGTCGGACCGGCCTGCCTGGTCTCCGTCGGCGCGACGCTGTCCGCCGCGATGGCGATCGTCAGGCTCCGTACGGCGGAGAACGGCCTGTCGGTGACGCTCAACCTGTCGCTGGCCATCGTGGCTCTCACCGCGATCGGGTTGGCCGCCGTCCCGTTGTTGCACACGCTCCAGGCGCGCCTGGCCGAGCGGCTGCTGGGGCCCGCGTCCTCCCTGGCGGGACGGGTCAGGGCGCTGACCGAGTCGCGGGCGGCGGCGGTCGACGCGCAGGCGGCCGAGGTGCGCCGGATCGAGCGCGACCTGCACGACGGCGCGCAGGCCAGGCTCATCTCCATGCGGATGACCCTCGGGCTGGCCAAGAGCGAGAGCGACCCCGATCAGGTTCGCGAGCTGGTGCGGGAGGCATGGGAGTCGGCCGGGCAGGCCCTGGCCGACCTGCGCGACCTGGTGCGCGGCATCCACCCGCCCGTGCTCGCCGACCGGGGGCTCGCCGGTGCGATCCAGGCCGCCGCGCTCCTCTGTCCGATCCCGGTGCGGGTCGACATCGATTTACCCGCCCGCCCGGAGCCGCCCGTCGAGTCCGCCGTGTACTTCGCGGCCGCCGAAGCCCTCACGAACGTGGCCAAGCACAGCGCCGCCACCTGGGCGTGGGTGCGCCTGCGCCACTCGGGAGGCGTTCTCCGGCTGGCGGTGGGCGATGATGGACGCGGCGGCGCCCGCCCGTCGGCCGGCACCGGCCTCGGCGGCATCCGGCGGCGCCTGTCGGCCTTCGACGGGACGCTCATCGTGCACAGTCCCCCGGGCGGCCCAACCGAACTCACCATGGAGCTACCGTGCGCGTTGTCATCGCCGAAGATCTCGCACTCCTGAGAGACGGCTTGGTCCGCCTGCTGTCGGCGCACGGTTTCGAGGTGGTCGAGGCCGTCGACAACGGCCCCATGCTGCTCGACGCGCTGATCCGGCACCGGCCCGACGTCGCCGTGATCGACGTGCGGCTGCCCCCGACCCTGACCGACGAGGGACTGCGGATCGCCCTGGAGGCACGTCAACGGCAACCGGGGCTGCCCGTGCTGATCCTTTCGCAGTACGTCGAGCAGCTCTACGCCCGCGAGCTGCTGTCCGACCGATCCGGCGCGGTCGGCTACCTGCTGAAGGACCGGATCGGCGACGTCGAGCAGTTCGTCGAGTCGGTGCGCAGGGTGGCGGCGGGCGGCACCGCGATGGACTCCGAAGTGATCTCTCAGCTCCTCACCCGCCGTGGCAGGGACGAGCCCCTTGGCGAGCTGACCCCGAAGGAGCGCGAGGTGCTCGCGATGATGGCCGAGGGCATGTCCAACGCCGCGATCGCCACCCGCCTGTTCGTCACCGACAAGGCGATCGGCAAGCACACCAACAACATCTTCACCAAGCTGGGGCTGCCGCCTTCCGATGACCACAACCGCAGGGTGATGGCGGTTCTGGCCTACCTGGAGGCAGACCCGAACCCCAGCTGACAGGAGTGGCAGTCATCGTGAACTTCGTGGTCGGACACAGATGGGGGTAAAGAGCGTTGATGACTGCGAATTTAACGCCCCAGCGCCTTTACAATGTAGATCACATGATGGCGGGCGTCAGCGGAGTCCGTTCTAGGTCGCGCGTTCGTCGCAGGCGGGATCGTCGACGGTCTCTGTGGTGCCGTGAGCAGGCCGATGGTGCCGTGCGTGGAGCGGTGGGTAGTGTCGTCGGCTGTGCGGTGGGTGGTGTTGCCAGGTGCTCCGCCAGGTGCTCCGCCAGGTGCTCCGCTAGTGATGAAGGCGACCCAGACCTGGTGCACGTTGTCGGCCACGGCCTGCGCGGGCGCCTCTCCGAGGCGCGAGCCCACCTCGCGCGGGCTCACGTTCTCGACGACGTACGGGATCTCCACCGCGTGGAAGGCACCGAACCGGTGGCGGTCGGCGGGATCGGAGGGATCGAAGCGGTACGTCCAACGTCGGCACCTTGGCGTGCACGGTGCCTGCGACTTCCTGGTTTCCGGCCTGGCCCCCGGCACCAGCCGTGACCCGCGCGATCCGGACGGTGCCGAAGATGACGACGAAAGCTGACGACCTCCGCCGGCATGGTGAAACTGTCCACGGTGGCCGAACCGGCACCCCAGCGGGTGGGCCTCGATTGCCCTCCACGACGCCGGTGGCCGTCGGCGGAATCCGCTGGCCGAGGCGGGTTCGCAGCGGAATCCGCTGATCGGGGCGGGTTCGCGGTGGTCGTGCTGGTCTACTGCTCGGGCTGGTAGACCAGGATGACCAGGCCGGAGCTGAAGGTCCTGTTCTCCAGCAGCTTCAGCTTCGTCTTCGACTCGCGCCTGAACAGCGGCTCACCCTCACCGACGATGAGGGGGTGCACCCACAGGTGGTACTCGTCGAGCAGCCCGGCCTGCGACATCGCGTCGGTCAGCCGCCCGTTGCCGTAGATGATGATGTCGCCGCCCGGCTGCTGCTTGAGCGCGGTGACCTCCTCGACGAGGTTCTCGCCCCTGATGATGGTGGAGGTGCCCCAGATGTCGGCCTTTTCCAGAGTGTCGCTGACCACGTAATGGTGCATGCCGTTGATCCGGTCGGAGAACTCGTCGCTGGGCCTGGTCGGCCAGACCGACGCGAACCCCTCGTAAGTGGCCCGCCCCGACAGCAAGGCGTCCGACCTGCGCATCAGGTCCAGGGCGTACTGGTTGGCATCGTCCGTCCGGTAGTCGAACGACCAGTTCTGCGGGTCGTCGATGTAGCCGTCGAGCGTGGCGTAGGTCGACGCGATGACTTTCCTCATTGTTCTCTCCAGGGGTGATCGTTTCTGGCGTCCCGTAGCGCACGGGCCCACCATGACAGCTGGTCAAGCGTGATTCCGGCCGCCGCATGGCAGCTCGCGCCCCGTTTGGGCCAGGAGCCGTCGGCGTCGAAGAGATCCCAGTAGCAGGGCAGGCTGACCGCCTCGGTGACGGCCACCGCCCGCAGCACGGCGAAGATCTCACGGAGCTGGGCGACCGCGTGCAGGCCGCCCGACTCCCTTCCGTACGACACGAAAGCGACCGGTTTGGCCTGCCACTCCGCGTCGTACCAGTCGATGGCGGTCTTGAGCGGTGCGGGGAAGCTGTGGTTGTACTCGGGGGTCACCACCACGAAGCCGTCCGCCGCGGCCAGCCGTGGAGCCAGTGCCCGCACCTGAGCCGGCGGCTCCTCGTCCTCGTCGGTGAGGACGTCAGGCAGCCGGGCCTCGGCCAGATCGACGACGTCGACCTCCAGCTCCCGTCGCCTGCGGGCCTGGGCGGCGAACCACTCGGCCACCGTCGGGCCGAACCTGCCGCTTCTGGTGCTACCGATGATCACCGCCACCCGCAGCCGTTCGTCGCTTGCCATGTGACCACTGTGCTGGGCGGCCCTTACCGGTTCCTTCCACCGCGCTTACCGCTCCGGCATAGGGTGACGGTCATGCGGTTTGGGGTGCTTGGCCCGCTGATGGTGTGGGACGCGGACGGCGTGCCCGTCACGATCCGTGGGCTGAAGGTCCGCGCGCTCCTGGCCGACCTGCTCCTGCACGAGGGCCGCCCGGTGTCGGCCGACCGGCTGGTCGACGACCTGTGGGGAGATGACGCCCCCGCCCATCCGTCGGCCACGTTGCAGGTCCGGGTCTCACAGCTGCGCAAGGCGCTGGGCGATCGGAGCCTGGTGGCGCACCGGCCCGCGGGCTACTTGCTGCAGGTGGAGGTGGACGCGGTGGACGCGCGCCGGTTCACCGAGCTCACCAGGCGGGCCCAGGCGGCGAAGGACCTGGGAACGCGGGCCGCGCTGCTGGCCGACGCGCTGGCCCTGTGGCGGGGCCCGGCGTTCGCCGATTTCGCCGACGAGGAGTTCGCCAGGGCGGCGATCGCCCGGCTGGAGGAGCAGCGCCTGACCGCCGTGGAAGCGCACGCCGAGGCCCGGCTGCAGCTGGGAGAGCACGCCCTGCTCGCCGGGGAGCTGGCCGAGCTGGTGGCGCGGCATCCGCTGCGTGAGCGGCTGCGGGCCGTACACCTGAAAGCCCTGTATCGGGCCGGGCGGCAGAGTGAGGCGCTGGAGAGTTACGCCGACCTGCGTGAACGGCTCGGCGAGGAGCTCGGGCTGGACCCCGGCCCCGAGCTGGCCGAGGTGCAGCGGGCCATCCTCGCCCAGGACCCTGACCTCGCGCCGGCGGTACGGCACGCCACCAACCTGCCCGCTCCGCTCACCGAGCTGATCGGACGGGACGAGCCGGTGGCCGCGGTTGCCGCACAGCTCGGGACGCATCGGCTGGTGACGCTCTGCGGGTCCGGCGGGGTGGGCAAGACGCGGCTGGCCGTGGAGACGGCGGGCCGGCTGGTCTCCGCCCACGCCGACGGGGTCTGGCTGGTCGAGCTGGCCGCCATGCCCCGGTCCGGCGAGGTGGCCGAGCTCGTGATGGCGGTCATGGAGATCCGCGACCCGGGCGGCGAGCCGCTCTCGGCGAGCGACCGGCTGGCGCGGGCGCTGCGCAACCGGCGGATGCTGCTGGTGCTGGACAACTGCGAGCACGTCGTGGAACAGGTCGCGGACCTGGCGGAGGCGCTGCTGCGGGCCGCGCCGGAGCTCCGCATCCTGGCGACGAGCAGGGAGCCGCTGGCGCTGCCCGGCGAGGTGGTGTGGAACGTGCCGCCGCTGGAGCACGGCAGCGCGGTCCGGCTGTTCGCGGCCAGGGCGGCGGCCGCGCAGAGCGATTTCCGGCTCGACGACACGACCGCCCCCGCCGTCTCGCTGCTGTGCAGGCGGCTGGACGGGATCCCGCTGGCGCTGGAGCTGGCTGCCACCAGGGTGCGGGCGCTGGGCGTGGACGGCCTGGTGGACCGGCTGGACGACCGCTTCAGGCTGCTGGCGACCGGGCATCGGGGCGCGCCTCCCCGCCAGAAGACGCTGACCGCCATGATCGACTGGAGCTGGGAGCTGCTGACCGAGCAGGAGCGGCTCGTGCTGCGCCGCCTGGCCGTGCACGCCGACGGGTGCGTCCTGGAGGCGGCCGAGGCCGTGTGCCCCGGCGACGGCGTGGCCGCCGAAGACGTCCTCGACCTGCTCGCCCGCCTCGTCGACCGGTCGCTGGTGGCCAGGGCGGGAAACCGCTTCCGCCTGCTGGAGTCCGTCGCCGCCTACTGCGTGGACCGCATGCGCGAGGCGGGCGACCTGCACGAGGTACGGCACCGGCATCACGCCTATTACACCGAGCTCGCTGAACGAGCCGCCCCCCACCTGCACGGCCCCGGCCAGCGCCGGTGGCTCGGCCTGCTCGACGCGGAGGCCGCCAACCTCCGCGCCGTCGTGGACGGCGCCCACCCGGAGCTGTCCCTCCGTCTCGCCCAAGCCCTCACCTGGTACTGGTACCTCCGCGGCCGCCTGACCGAAGCCGGTCGCTCCCTCGAAACCGCCCTCACCGCAGCGGATGGCGGGGGGCGGTCTGCGGCGAGGGCGTGGCTGATGGGCATCTCCGTGCTGAAGGGCGGGAGTGCCGCGTGGGAGGCACACCGGGAGCAGGCGGCGGAGGTTCTCGCCGGGGAGCTGGGCGAGCGGGCCAGGGCCGCGTGGTTCCTGGCCTCCGCGCTGGTGGACCTGGGGGAGATGGAAGCCGCCGAAGACCTGCTCGACAGGGCTCTGGAGGCCCTGCGCGCCGCGGGTGACCGGTGGGGCGAGGCGGCGGCGCTGAGCACGCGCGCCCAGTTCGCGCACGTACGCGGTGATCTGGCCGTCCTCGAGCGGGCGGCGACCACAAGCGCGGAGCTGTTCGCCGAGCTCGGCGACCGATGGGGTCAGCTGCAGGCGTCGGGCTGGCTGGGCGGCCTGGCCGAGCTGACCGGCGACAACGACCGCGCCGCCAGGCTGCACGAGGAAGGCGTGCGCAGGGCGGAGGAGCTGGGCCTGTGGCCGGAGGTCAGCGGTCAACTCGCCTGGCTCGGCTGGACCCACGTGCAACGCGGCGACTACGCGACAGCCTGGAAGCTGTGCGAGCGCGCCCTCCGCCTCGCCACGGAGCAGGACTACGCGGGCGGCGAGATCCTCGCCGAGATCGGCCTCGGCTACGCCGCCCGCCGTCGGGGCGAACTCGATCTCGCCGAGAAACACCTCGGCAACCTGGTACGGCGGGCGAGGTCAGGAGGCGGCGCCGAGCCCCTGTACCTCTCGATGGTCCTGGTCGAGCTGGGCTTCACCGCCGAGGAACGCGGCGACGCCGACGCCGCCCGCGCCCTGCACCTGGAGGCGTACGGCGCGGCACGCAAGCTCGACTCCCCGCACAGCGCGGTCGCCGCCGCGGAGGGTCTGGCCGGGGCCGTGGCCCTCGCGGGCGCCCACGCCCACGCCGCCCGGCTCCTCGGTGCGGCGGCCGCGTCCCGCGAGGCCACCGCCCTCCCCCGGTCCCCTGCGGAACGTGCCGACGCCGACCGGATCGCCGCGACGTGCCGCCGGATCCTGGGTGACGAGATCTTCACCGCTGAGTACGCCGCCGGCCGCCACCAGACCCTGGACGAGACGATCACCTGAGGAAGCACCTGCTCGGTGGCCGGCGGTAGCGTGTTCGCGCTGGTCCCGCCGGCGATCAGGCGGTGAGGCCCAGGGCCGCGGCGGTCACCGTGCGGGCGCTGCCCGGACGTACGAGCAGGTCGACGGAGTCGGAGAGCTGGTCGACGCATCCCACTGGCGGCAACTGCTTGATCACCGGGTCGGAGACCCCGGCCATCAGCGCGTCGGCGAACCGGTCGCCGCCGATCACCTGGAACGGCCGGTCGTGGAAGCCGCGCACCCGCTCGTCGAGCCGCCCGGCCAGCCCGATCCGGTTCTGCAGCGCCGCCAGCCGGGTGTACGCGTCCGACAGGCCGTCCTGCCGATCCCACCACGACCGGGCCGCCAGCGCCGCCCCGAGGGACTCCCCCAGCTCGGTGGAGCCGGGCATCCGGGCCAGCGCGCTGCCGAGCCATTTGGCGTACGGCGGGTAGCGCCGGCGCAGCAGCAGCGCCAGGCGCATCACGTCCCGGGCCAGCCGTGCCCCCTCGACGGCCGAGCCGAGCTCGTCGCCCACCTCGCCGCAGCGGCCGGGGAACGGCTCCTCCTGAGCGATGCGCCGCCACTGACAGGCGAGGACGTAACGCCACACGTCCTCGGGATACCAGCGCAGCGCCCGCCGGACCGCCTCCAGCCCGCCCGCCGAGGACGGCTCGTCCGCCAGCCCGTCGTGGAACACGTCGCCCTGGGTCACCTCGGCCAGGCGCTGCCACGGCACCGACAGCCAGTCCAGCAGCGACATGCCCCGGCGCGGGTCGAACCCGAGCTGCCCCGCCAGCCACTCCCCCAGCTCGGCGACCACGACGCCGGGCCGTACCTCGCCGTGGTAGTCGAACACGGTGGCCAAGCCTCGGAAACGCGCGGGCAGCCCGGCGGCGACCTCGGCCTCGACGGCGGTCACCAGCCCATCGGGGACGAAGACCAGCACCCGGGGGCCCCAGTCATGATCGGCGGACCGGCTCGTGTCGAAGGACAGCACCTCTGAGCCCGGCCCGATCAACGCGGCACTGTGCGGCACCCCGGCCAGCAGCGGCGCCACCGCCTCGGCGTAAAAGGCACGGGACAGTTCGATACCAGGTACGAAATCGGTCATCATTCGTCCACTGTGCCTGACCACCCCGCGAAGCTCATCCGATTTACGTGCGGCCAGGTCAGCGGGCGGTCAACCGCAGGTCATGGCGTACGACGCCGGCACGGGGCGGCGGCGACAGCCGAGGCGCTCGTAGACGGCGGTGGCCGTGAGGTTGTCGTCGTCGACCATCAGGGTCGCCCGCCCGTGCGCGGCGACACCGACGGCGCCGACCAGGCATCAAGGCCACGACCGACGTTGGCGCCGATGGTGCGCGCGTTGTCCGCCGCGTGTCACCGTCCATCGACGGCGCGACCTGTGATGCCCCCATGACACGGCGCGGACGAGGCGGGGACACGGCTGGCCGACAGTGGATCGGGTTGACGGCGGGAGCGTACGGAGCGTGGCCCGCCCGTTTTCCTGACCCTTTTCGTCCCCTCGAAGGAGTTGTTGTCTTGAAGTACATGTCCGTTGCCGCCATGACCGTGGCAGCCCTGCTGCTGGCCACCGCCTCGCCCGCGACGGCCGCCGGCGCCATCGCGGTCGGCGACGTCCAGCAGGCCATGGAGAAGCTGGCCGAGACGCCCGGCATCGTGGGCGCGATCGGCGGCGCGTACGTGGACGGCAAGCTCGCCGGCCGTGGCACCGCTGGGTCGCGGCTGCTCAACGGCAAAGGCGGCACGATCCTGGCGGACTCCCGCTTCCGCATCGGCTCGCAATCCAAGGTGATGGTGGCCACCGTGCTCCTTCAACTCGTCGAGAAGGGCAAGCTCGGCTTGGACGACAAACTCGCCGACCTGCTGCCCGAGGTGGCCGCCGACGGGCTGGTGGCACAAGCCGACAAGATCACCGTCCAGCAGCTGGTCCAGCACACCTCCGGTATCCCCGACTGGTTCTACGAGGGCGACTCGACCGAACCGGCGTTCGACGTCTTCGATTTCACCACCTACTACCGGCCCATCGACATCGTGAAGATGACGCGGGGCCGACCGCGCACCGGCAAGCCGGGCGAGAAGTTCACCTACTCCAACACCAACTTCACCCTCATAGGCATGATCATCGAGAAGGTGACCGGGCACACCCTGGCCGGCGAGCTCAACGGGCGTCTGTTCCGCCCGCTCGGCATGACCCTGACCTACATGGCCACCAAGCCCCCGGAGGGCATCGAGGGCCCGCACGGGCACGGCTACTACCCCGACTCCGCCGGCATCCTGCGTGACGTGGACCGCTTCAACGCCAGCTGGGGCAACGGGGCCGGCGGCGTCATCTCGACCACGCGTGACGTCAGCACCTTCCAGCGGGCCTTTGACCAGGGCAAGCTGCTGCCGCCGTGGTTGCAGGAGATCCTCACCGGTGGCCCCGGTGGCGGCGCCCAGCAGGGCGGCGGGCAGCAGGGCGGCTCGCGGAAGCGCGCGGGCCAGTGCGAAGGAGACATGAGAATACAGGGCGGCTCGGCGCCCGGCTACACCACACTGATCCTCTATTCGACCGATGGCCGGCAGCAGTTCGAGATGTCCGTCACGCGGAGCACCGCCGACGACAGCGTGGTCATCCCCGCGATGGCCAAAGCCGGCGAAGCCGTCCTCTGCCCGTAGGGCGTGAAGCCCGGCCCGACGGTTGGCGGCCCTACGGGCGCGTCCGGTAGGCCGACACCATGAGCAGACACACTCCATGGGACAAGGAGGTCTCCGCTCGGGTGCAGTCCGCGACCGTGGGCAGTCCTCCTCGCCCGACCTACTTCGTCGGGGCCGGCGAGGAGGACGCACGACTCCTGGCATACTCGGCGTAGTCCTCAGGCGCCAAGTCGCACCGGTCGCGCAGGTCCTGCCGGGCTTTGGCGAGGCGGGCCTTGTAATTCCGCTCGATCGAGGGGTCGGTGTAGGTGTCTTCACCCTTGTAGGACCCTGCTGCGTCGGCCAGGCGTGTCACCGCCGCCTTGATCTCTGGGTCGTCGGCGCGTTCGGACAGTTCCTGGATGGAGTTCTTACCGACCGGCGCGACCTGGACCATCAGCTGCGGGATGAAGCTCTTCGCCATGCTTTCCACGTAGGCCGCCACCGCATCGCCGGCCAGGCATGCATGCCTGCTGCCCTCGCTCAGCCCGCTGCCACACGACACGGTCAGCAGGCTGCAGACCAGCAGGCTGACGGCTAAGGGTCGCTGAACGACAGTCATATCGCCTTCGCTTCCGCCGATGATCGTCTGGCTACTGACGCGATCATAAACGTCACATCGGGAAGGTGCACCGAGCCCGATGGCGTACCCGACAGCCACGAAGGCGGTGTGCATCCCCATCGCGATCTGGTGGCGTGACCTGCGGATGTCGTGACGGATTCGTGCCTGAGGCGACGCGCTCGCCCCCTGCCTGACGGTCGAAGAAGCCACCGGAATCCCCGTGGCCGAGCAGACCCGGCAGAACCGCACCGTGCCGCTGGAGCTCGGCGGGCGAATCCGCGAGCCCCGTACCCTTCCGCAGTGCCTGGGCGGGCACCGCGGCGGCAGGTCAGAGGCCCTCCGCGCCCAGCGGAGAACGCCGGTCGATCACAGGATCGCTCCCGGCCGATAGGCCGCCGCGTCGGGGTGCGCGGCGGCGACCTGGGCCACCCGCTCGGCCACCGCCGCCACCTGGCCGCCTGCCGCTCCGGTGAACGACACCCGGTCGGCCAGCAAAGCGTCCAGCGCCGGCCGGTCCAGGGGGAAGCGGTCGTCGGCGGCCAGCCGGTCGAGCAACTCGTTGGCGGCGCCGCGCGAGCGCATCGCCAGCGCCGACCCGACCGCGTGCTCCTTGATCAGCTCGTGGGCCTGCTCGCGGCCCATCCCGGAGCGGACGGCCGCCATCAGCATCTTGGTCGTGGCCAGGAACGGCAGGTAGCGGTCGAGCTCGGCGGAGATCACCGCCGGAAACGCGCCGAACTCGTCCAGAACCGTCAGCATCGTCTCCATCAGCCCGTCGAAGGCGAAGAACGCGTCCGGCAGCGCCACCCGGCGCACCACCGAGCAGGACACGTCACCCTCGTTCCACTGGTCGCCGGCCAGCTCCCCGACCATGGAGGCGTAGCCGCGCAGCACCACGGTCAGGCCGTTGACGCGTTCGCAGGAGCGGGTGTTCATCTTGTGGGGCATCGCCGAGGAGCCGACCTGTCCCTCCTTGAACCCCTCGGTGACCAGCTCGTGCCCGGCCATCAGCCGGATGGTCTTGGCGAGGGAGGAGGGGGCGGCGGCGAGCTGGACCAGGGCGGTGACCACCTCGAAGTCGAGCGAGCGGGGATAGACCTGGCCGACGCTGGTGAAGCGGTGGGTGAAGCCGAGGTGGCCGGCCACCCGGTCCTCCAGCTCGGCGAGCTTGCCCGCGTCGCCGCCCAGCAGGTCCAGCATGTCCTGGGCGGTGCCGACCGGGCCCTTGACGCCGCGCAGCGGGTAGCGGGCGATGAGCTCGTCCAGCCTGCGGTAGGCGACGAGCAGCTCGTCGGCGGCGGAGGCGAACCGCTTGCCGAGGGTGGTGGCCTGCGCCGCCACGTTGTGCGAGCGGCCGGCCAGCACGGTGGCCTCGTGCTCGGTGGCCAGCGCGGCGAGGCGGGCCAGCAGGGCGACCACGCGGTCGCGGGCCAGCAGGAGGCTGTCGCGCACCTGCAGCTGCTCGACGTTCTCCGTCAGGTCGCGGGAGGTCATGCCCTTGTGCACCTGCTCGTGCCCGGCCAGCGCGTTGAACTCCTCGATGCGCGCCTTGACGTCGTGGCGCGTCACCCGCTCCCGCTCGGCGATCGAGGCCAGGTCGACCTGGTCGACGACTTTGTCGTAGTCGCCGATCGCCTGCTCGGGGACCGCGACGCCGAGCTCGGCCTGGGCGCGCAGGACCGCCAGCCACAGCCGCCGCTCCGCGACCACCTTGTATGCGGGCGACCACAGGCGGGCCAGCTCGGGCGAGGCGTATCGGGCGGCCAGAACATCGGGGATAAGCGGCTTGGAAGTCACGTCGGACAAGTGTATTCACCCGTGTCCGCCCGTACGGCACGCAGGTCGTACGGGCGGACGGCGCCCCGGCCGGGGCGGGGGTCACGGCGTCGGCGTCAGCACCTTGACGTCGGGCTGGGCGGGGGCGGGGGTGCGGCGCAGCCGCTCCTTGCCCCGCTCGACCATCGTGTAGAGCGTCGGCACCAGGACGAGCGTGAGCAGCGTCGAGGTGACCAGGCCACCGATCACCACGATCGCCAGCGGCTGCGAGATGAACCCGCCGGAGCCGGTCACGCCGAGCGCCATCGGGATCAGGGCGCAGATGGTCGCGATCGCGGTCATCAGGATCGGCCGCAGTCTGCGGCGGCCGCCTTCGATCACCGCTTCCACGATGCCCATGCCCTGGTCCCGGTACTGGTTGATCAGGTCGATCAGCACGATCGCGTTCGTCACCACGATGCCGATCAGCATGAGCATGCCGATCAGCGCGGGGACGCCCATCGCCGTGTCCGTCGCCACCAGCAGGCCCACCGCGCCGGTCGCCGCGAACGGGATCGACACCAGCAGGATGAGCGGCTGCACGAAGCTCCGGAACGTCGCCACCATGATCATGAACACGATCGCGATGGCGGCCAGCATCGCCAGCCCCAGATCCGCGAAGGCGTCCTGCTGGTCGGCGGACGCGCCGCCGATCTCGTACGACGAGCCGGCGGCCAGGCCGAGCCCGTCGAGCTTGGTGGTCAGGGTCTGGGTGACGGCGCCCAGGTCGGCGGCGGATGCCTTGGCCGACACCGTCGCCGACCGTTCGCCGTCGATCCTGGTGATCTGGGTGGGACCGGCGACCTGCTCGACGTCGGCCACCGTGGACAGTTTCACCATGCCGGCGGCGGTCGGCAGCTCCAGGTCCTTGACCGCCTTGACGTTCTCCGGCGCGTCGTCGCCGCGCAGCACCAGGTCGCTGGCCCGGCCGTCGAGGGTGAGCTCGCCCAGCGGCGCGCCGCGGAACGCCTGCGCCACCGCCTGGCCGATCTGCGCCTCCGACAGCCCGCGCTCGGCGGCTTCCTCCCGGTCGACGCGGACCTCGATGCGCGGGGCGCTGGTCTCCAGGTTGGACGCCACGTCGCGCAGTCCGGTCACCTGGCCCATCGCCGCGGTGACCGCGTCGGCGGCCGTGCGCAGCGCGTCGGTGTCGGGGGCCCGCACGATCACGTCCACGGTGTCGCTGGAGAACCCGCCGCCGCCTCCGCCGGCGCCGCCGACGGTGACCTCGCCGATGCCCGACAGGGTGGCGAGCTTGTCGCGGAGCTGCTGCTCCACCTGGGGCGTGTCGGCGTCCTCCTTGAGCGTCACCGAGTAGGAGGCCCGGTCGGCGCCGCCGCCGGTGCCGCCCATCATGGCGTTGCCGCCGCCCACGTTCACCTGGTAGGACTCCACCGTGTCGAGGCCGGCCAGGACGTCCTCGACCTTGGCGGCGGCCTTGTCGGTGGTCACCAGGTCGCTGCCGACGGGCATCCGCTGGCTGAGCGAGATCGTGTTCTGCCCGGAGGAGTCCAGGAAGTTGGTGCGCAGGCCGCCGGCCAGCCCGATGGTGCCGACCATCACCGCCACCCCGATCAGCACCGTCACCAGCTTGAAGCGGGTGGCGAAGCGCAGCACCGGCAGGTAGGCGCGCTGCAGGGGGCTGCGCAGCTCCTTGGCCTCGGCGGCGTCCCGCTGGGCGCGGGCCTGCTCCGGCGTCAGGTCGGGCGCCTTGAGGAACCAGTACGCCAGCACCGGCACCACCGTCAGCGACACCACCAGCGAGGCCAGCAGCGCGACCGCGACGGTGATCGCGAACGGGCTGAACAGCTCGCCCACCATGCCGCCCACGATGGCGATCGGCGCGAACACCGCGACCGTCGTCAGCGTGGACGCCGTCACCGCGCCGGACACCTCGCGCACACCGGCGAGGATGGCGGACTGTTTCGCCTCGCCGTAGCTGAGGTGGCGTTTGATGTTCTCCAGCACCACGATCGAGTCGTCCACCACCCGCCCGACCGCGATCGTCAGCGCGCCGAGCGTCAGCATGTTGAGGGAGTAGTCGCCCGCCCACAGGGCGATCAGCGCGATCACGACCGACAGCGGGATGGACACCGCGGTCACCACGGTGGAGCGCACCGACAGCAGGAAGACCAGGATGACCAGCACCGCGAAGCCCAGGCCGAGCAGGCCCTCGGTGGTGAGGCTCTCGATCGACTCCTCCACGTACGGGCCCTGGTCGAAGACGATCTCCACCGCCTTGTCGGAGCTGTCGCCGAGCGCCCGGCCGAGCTCGGGCAGCTTCGCGGCGATGTCGTGCGAGATCGTCACCGCGTTGCCGTCGGGTGACATCGTCACCGACACGCCGAGGCTGGTCTTGCCGTCGGTGCGGGTGATGGTGGTGGCGTCGGCCAGGTCACGCTCGATCGTGGCCACGTCGCCCAGTTTCACCGGCTTGAGCGGCTTGGGCTTGACCACCGGCTGCGCCTGAGCCTGTGTCTGGGCCTGCGGCTGGCCGGGGCGGGCCTGCTGCGGCTGGGACTGCTGGGGCTGCTGGGTCTGGGCCTGCGGCTGGGCCGGCGTCAGGTAGAGGCCGCGCAGCTTGGCGAGCGAGTCGACCCGCGTGCCCACCTGCACCGTCAGGGACTTGCCGTCGTCGACCAGCGCGCCCGCCGGGATCGGCGTCCCGTTGGCCCGCAGCACCTCGGGGATCTGCGCCGGCGACACCCCGGCCAGCGCCATCTTCTTCACGTCGGGGGTGATCGTCACCACCTCGTCGCGGACGCCGGTGACCTGGACCTCGCGGACCCCGTCGACGGCCTGCAGCTCCGGCACCATGATCGTGCGCAGCTCGTCGGCCATCGCGCGGGGATCGCCGCCGTCGCCCACGCTCAGCACCAGCACGGGGATGTCGTCGGTGTTACCCGCCACCACCTGCGGCTCGACGTTGGCCGGCAACTGGCCCTGGATCCGGGACACCGCCTGCTGCATCTTGTTCACCGACGCCTCGACGTCGGTGCCGAACGCGAAGGCCACCTGGATCTGCGCCAGGCCCTCCTTGGAGGTCGAGGTCAGCGTCTCCATGCCGTCCAGGCCCTGGAAGGAGTCCTCGATCGGCTGGGTAACCTGCTCTTCCACGATGTCCGGCGAAGCGCCGGGGTAGGACGCCACCACGAACGCGCCCGGGAAGGACAGGGAAGGCAGCAACTGCTGCTTGAGCTGCGGGATCGTGAACGCGCCGAAGGCGGTCAGCACCACCGCGAGCAAGATCACAAGACTGCGATTGGCGAGGCTTAACCGGGCGAGTGCGGTCATCGGCGTCCCTTCGAAAATATATTGCCCAGAGACTAACACTTCGCCTTGAACGAAATATTAGGACAACGTGACTTTCCTGATAACCTTCTCAGGAACGAGAGGCGAATGTGAACGACGAACGTGAAGAACTGACCCGGCGGATCCTCGAAAACCAGCGCGGCATCGTCAAGGCCTTCTCCCGGCTGCAGTCTCCCCTGTTCTCCTCCAACCTGACGATGCGCCAGCTCACGGTGGTCATGATGGTGTCGGTGCGCGGCTCGGCCACCGGCCAGGAGCTGTCCCACCACCTCGGCGTGGCGCTCGGCACGGTCACCGGCATCGTGGACCGGCTGGTCGCCCACGGCCTCGTCAGCCGGCACGAGGACCCGCACGACCGCCGCGTGCGCCGGGTCGAGCTCACCCCGGCCGGTCTGAAGCTCGTCGAGCAGATCAACGACGCCGGCCTGCAGCAATACCAGTCGATCATGAACTACCTCGACACCGACATGCTCCACTGCCTGAGCCAGGTCAGCCATCGCATGCGCGAGGTCGCCGAGGATCTGTACGGAACGTGACCGGCCGGCGCCTTTACATTGTAGATTCGTTGACGAGGCGGTCCAGCAGCGCGGGCGGCTCGCCCTCGTGGACCACCGTCAGCCGCCTGGTCGCCCGGGTGATCGCCACGTACAGGTCCCGCGTCCCCATCGGCGACTGCGCCATGATCCCCGCCGGGTCCACCACCACGACCCCGTCGAACTCCAGCCCCTTGGCCTGCGTCACCGTCAGCACCGTCACCGGCGCGTCCAGACCCCCGTCCGGGAACAGCGCCGCCACCCGCCCGTGCACGGCATCGGAGGTCACCACGCCGAGCCGGCCCTCGCCGATCGCCGCCAGCTCCCGCGCCACGACTTCCGGCAGGCCCGCCACGCCCGAACGGACCGCACGCGGCTCGGCCTCCCCCTCGCGCACCGACTCCGGCGGCCGCAGCGCCGGATCGATCGCGCGCAGGACGTCGGCCGCCACGCGCATGATCTCGGCCGGGGTCCGGTAGTTCACCTCCAGCCGCTCCTGCCGCCAGCGCCCCTCCAGGTAGGGGTCCAGCACCTCGCCCCACGACCGGGCGCCCGCCGCCGAACCCGTCTGCGCGATGTCGCCCACGACCGTCAGTGACTTGGCCGGCACCCGGCGCATGACCAGCCGCCACGCCATCGCCGACAGCTCCTGCGCCTCGTCCACGATCACATGCCCGTACGCCCACGTCCGGTCGCGCGCGGCCCGGTCCGCGGTGCTCAGCTCCTCCCCGTCGCCGGCGTGCCGCTCGGCCAGCACCTCCGCCCGCTGGAAGATGCCCTCCCGCGCCAGTCCCGTCGACTCCAGCACCTCCGCGGCGTACAGCTCCTGCTCCTGCCAGTCCTCGCGCCGCCGCCTGCTCGCCTCCCGCTCGGCCGAGTCGTCCTCGCCCAGCAGCTCGGCGGCCTCGTCCAGCAGCGGCACGTCGTCCACCGTCCAGGCGGCGTCCGCCGGCCGCACCAGCGCCCGCCAGTCCAGCCCCGGCGGTGCGAGCGCCCGCAGCGTCCGCGGCGAGGCCAGCAGCCACGCGATCAGCCGCTGCGGCGTCAGCTCCGGCCACAGCGCGTCGAGCGCCCGGCGCACCTCCGGCTCCGCCCACAGCCGCCGGCCGTTCAGCCGCAGGTCGACCTCGTCCAGCTCCCCCTCCAGATCCAGCGGCCCGGCCAGCTCCGGGTCCTCCAGCTCCATCTCCTCCAGCCGCAGCGAGGCCTCCAGCGCCCGCGCCTCGGCCAGGGCCAGCTCCTTGAGCATCTCCAGGACGTACAGTTTGCGTGCCATGTTGTGCGGCAGGCGCACCGCCTGCGCGCGCGCCCGCAACCCCGCGCACACCTCGTACGGCACCCGCAGCGTGAGCCCGTCGGTCACCACCTCCAGGTCCCCGTCGGGCACCCGCTGCCGCTCCCGCACCGCCCCGGCCACCACGGCGGCCATCCGGGCGTCGCCCTTGACCACCGCGGCCCGCGGCTCGTCGGCGGCGGTGGCGCGCACTCCCGGGAACAGCTCCCCGAGCGTGGCCATCACCACCTGCGTCTCCCCCAGCGCGGGCAGCACCTGGCCGATGTAGCGCAGGAACATCGCGTTCGGGCCCACCACCAGCACGCCGCGGCGCTCCAGCGTGGCGCGGTGGGTGTAGAGGAGGTAGGCGGCGCGGTGCAGGGCGGCCACCGTCTTGCCGGTGCCAGGCCCGCCCTGCACCACCAGGGCGCCCTGCATGGAGGCGCGGATCACCCGGTCCTGCTCGGTCTGGATGGTGGCCACCACGTCGCTCATCCGGCCCGTCCTGCCCCGGCGCAGCGCCGCCAGCAGGGCCGCCTCGCCCACCAGCGTGCGTCGGTCGCCGTCGCTCAGCCCCGCCAGGTCGAACACCTCGTCGTCGAGCCCCACCACTTGGCGGTCCCTGGTGTGCAGGTGGCGGCGGCGCAGCACGGCGCCGGGGTCGGTGGCCGTGGCGACGTAGAAGGCGCGGGCGGCCGGGGCCCGCCAGTCGATCAGCACCGACTCGTGCTCCTCGTCCCGCAGCCCGATCCGGCCGACGTAGACGGTCCGGCCCGAGCGGTCGTCGATCCGGCCGAAGCACAGGCCGCGCTCGACGGCGTGCAGCTGCGCCAGCCTCCTGGCCTGCTCCGACGCCATCACCTCGCGCTCCACCATGGCCTGGCGGGTGCCGCTCGCGCCGCCCAGGCCGTGCACCTGGCGCAGCGTCGCCCGCGCGCGCGTCCTGGCCTGGTCGAGCCGGTCGTACAGCGCCGAGACGACACGCTGTTCGGTGTCAAGGGCTTCAGCAAGAGCATCTTGACGATTAGCCATTAGCTGCTATACTCCCTAGTGGGACGGTTGCCTTTTGTCAACGGGCGGTTCAGCGTACCTTTCGTGTGCTCCCCAGGCAAGGGTCGAGCGCGGGTCCGTGCTACCTTCTCCGGTCGTGGCTGACTACCTCCGCGATCTGTTCTCCCTCGCCGGCCGGCGCGCCCTCGTGACCGGCGGCAGCTCCGGCATCGGCCAGGCCATCGCCGAGGCCCTCGGGCGGGCCGGCGCGGACGTGGTGATCGTGGCGCGCAGGCAGGCCGAGCTCGACCAGGCCGTCGAGCGGCTCGGCGGGCACGGCGTGCGAGCCTCCAGCATCAGCGCCGACCTGGGCGACCGGCAGGCGGTCGAGCGGGTCTGCGCGGCGGCCGGCCGGATCGACATCCTGGTCAACGACGCCGCCAACAACATCCGCAAACCCATGGCCGAGCTCACCGCCGACGACTACGAGCAGACCATCGCGGTCAACCTCACCGCCCCCTTCCTGCTCGGCCAGCACTTCGGCCCGCGCATGGCCGAGCGCGGCTGGGGCCGCATCATCAACATCGGCTCCCAGCAGACCGTCAGCGCCTTCGGCGACAGCGGCGTGTACGGCGCCGCCAAGGCCGCCCTCGGCGGGCTGACCCGCTCGCAGGCCGAGGCCTGGTCGCCGCGCGGCGTGTGCGTCAACACGATCATCCCCGGCTTCGTGCTCACCCCGCTCACCGAGCCCGCCCAGGCCGTCCCCGGCCGCGTCGAGCAGCTCGCCGCCCGGCACATGGCCGGCCGCAACGGGCTGCCGCAGGACTTCGCCGGCGCCGCCGTCTTCCTGGCCGGCGACGCCAGCGCGTTCGTCACCGGCCAGATGCTGTTCGTCGACGGCGGCTTCTTCGTGCACTGAGACGCCTCGCGCTTTACAAAGTAGATCCGTGCGATCCAGTTTATGAAGGTAACGCCGCCCTGTCCGCCGGGAAGTGAGACGACCATGACCGCACCGTTCACCGCCTCGGTGTTCATCGGCACCAGCCTCGACGGCTTCATCGCCCGGCCCGACGGTGACCTCGCCTGGCTCACCAGCCGGGGCGAGGCCGCCGGCGAGGACCTCGGCTACCAGGAGTTCATCGCCGGCATCGACGCCGTCGTGATGGGCCGGGGCACCTACGAGGCGGGGCTGAGGTTCGACTCCTGGCCGTACGAAGGGATGCGGGTCGCCGTGCTCAGCACCCGCCTGGAGCCGGGCGCGGACCCGCGCGTCACCGTCTACCGCGACCTCGACCGGCTCATCGAGGGGCTGGCCGAGAGCGGGGTCAAGCGCGTCTACGCCGACGGCGGCCAGGTGATCCGCTCGTTCCTGCGGGCGGGGCTGATCCACGATCTCACCATCACCACGGTGCCCGTCCTGCTGGGCACCGGCCTGCCGCTGTTCGGCCCGCTCGACGGCGACGTCTCGCTCACCCACCGGTTCACCCAGGTGTTCGGCGCGGGCGTCGTCCAGTCCACCTACACCGTCGACTCCTGACGCGCGGACCCGGGCCTTCCGGACCCGCGGACCCCTGGATTTGCCGGACATTCTGCGGGAAAGTGGCAAGATCCCCGGCGTTGAGGAGGCGGCAGTGCGGCTCGGATTCAGCATTGGCACCCTGGGGCCGGTGGCGGCCACCCACGAGGCCCAGTTGAAGCTCGTGCGAGAGGCCGAGCGGCTGGGCTACGACTCGGTGTGGGCCTCCGAAGGCTACGGGGTCGATCCGGTCACCACGATGGCGTGGCTGGCGGCCGGCACCGAGCGCATCAACCTCGGCACCGGCGTGCTGCAGGTGTCGGGCCGTACCGCGATCTCCGCGGCGATGGCCGCCGCCACCGTCGACCGCCTGTCAGGCGGCCGGTTCCTGCTCGGGCTCGGCGCCTCCGGGCCGCAGGTGGCCGAGGGCTGGCACGGGCACCGCTACGAGCGGCCGCTGGCCCACCTGCGCGACTACGTGAGCGTGGTACGGACCGCGCTGGACGGGCGGCCGGTCGAGCACGACGGCCCCGAGATCGTGCTGCCGCTGCCCGACAGCCGCGGCAAGGCGCTGAGCATGACGGTCTCACCGGTGCGCAAGCCCCTGCCCGTCCACCTGGCGGCCATGGGGCCGAAGGCGGTCGAGCTGGCCGGGGAGATCGCCGACGGCTGGCTGCCCATCCACTTCCCGCCCGAGCACCTCGCCGACACGATGGAGCACCTGCGCGCCGGGGCCGCCCGAGCCGGGCGGGACGTGACGCGGGTGGAGGTGTCGCCCATGGTGATGGCCATGGTGGACGACGACGCCGACTACGCCCGCGACCTCATCCGGCCCATGCTGGCCCTCTACCTCGGCGGCATGGGCAGCCGGGGGGTGAACTTCTACAACCGGCTGGCCCACCGCCTCGGCTTCGGCCCAGCCGCCACCCGCGTCCAGGACGCCTACTTCGACGGCGACCTGGGCGAGGCCGTGGAGGAGCTGCCCGACGACCTGGTCGACGCCCTGTCCCTGTGCGGCACCCCCGAGCGGGTGCGCGAGCGGCTCGCCGCCTACCGCAAGGCGGGCGCGACCAGGCTGATCGTCGGACTCAACGCGCCCACCGTGGACGACCGCGCCGAGCAGCTCGGCTGGCTCGCAGAGCTCAGCTCGTGAGCGGCGCCTGCGGCATCTCGCGCATCTTCGGGATCGGCGACCTGGCCAGCACGATCATCGGCACCACCGCGCCGATCACCGCCGCGACCAGGACCACCGGCCGCATGCCCACCGCCTGACCGAGCAGCCCGGCGACCAGGGCGCCCAGCGGCGCGGGCACCAGCCCCATCGCCCAGATGGTGGCGATCACCCGGCCGACGAGCTCGCGCGGCGCCGCCGACTGCAGCACGGTGATGTTGTTGACCACGAAGATCTGCGTGCACAGGCCGACGAGCAGCTGGGACACGGCCAGGATGCCGATCGCCAGCCACAGCGGGCCGCCCGCGAGCGGCACCAGGATGAGCGCGCTGTTGCCGACGACCGTCGACCAGAACATGGTCGGCCCCGGCCCCGCCCGCTTCATCAGCCGCACCGACAGCCACGCGCCCGCGATCGCGCCGATCCCGCCGACGGCCAGCACCGCCCCGACCCAGCCGGCCGGCACCCCGGCGCCGTCGATCACGTACGGGATGTAGAGGGTCTGCAGGATGCCGATGTCGAAGAAGGAGTAGACGGCGCTGGCGATGGCCAGCGGGCGGATGATCGGCTGCGACATCACGAAGCCGAACCCCTGCCGGATGGCCGCGATCATGGTGCCGCCGTCGTCGGGCGGCGGCGGGTCCTCCCGCTTGCGGATGGAGATCAGGCACAGCGCCGACAGCACGTAACTGACCGCGTCCACCAGGATGACCAGCGGCGCCGAGCGGGTGGCGATGAGGACGCCGGCCAGGCTGGGGCCGACCGCCTTGGAGACCGAGTCGCTGAGCTGCAGCTTGCTGTTGCCGTCGCCGAGGTGCTCCGGCGGCACCAGGATCGGCAGGTAGGAGCGGTAGGCGATCTCGAACAGCACCCCCGCCACGCCCATCGCGAACACGACCACGTACAGCCACCACAGCGTCAGCATGTCCATGGCGAACAGCACCGGCACGGTGGCGAGCATGAACGCGCGGAAGACGTCGCTCCAGATGAGGACCGGGCGGCGGCGCATCCGGTCCACCCAGACGCCCACCACGAAGAACAGCACCATGGGCAGCCTGGCCAGCGCGCCGAGCACGCCCATCTCGGCGACGGAGGCGTTCAGCCACAGGTAGGCCACGATCGGCATGGCCAGCACGGTGACCTGGGAACCGACCAGGGACAGGCTCTCGCCGGACCACAGTTTGAGGAAGTCCCTGTTCCTCCAGAGGGTTGTGGGTTCAGTCGTGGGGGGTGAGGCCATGGTCGACGCTGCTCCTCAACTCGGCGGCCGCGAGGGCGACCCTGGGTTCGTACATGACGGTGAAACGTTCGCCGTGGATGGGCGAGATGCGCAGCCGTCCGGTGACGACGTCGCCCCAGCCCATGTCGTCGGGTGCGACGCCTTCGGCGGTGGGTGAGAACAGCAGGACGTCGCCGTCGTACGGCTCGTGCCGGTAGTGGCCGACGGCGTGCGCGTTGGCGCGGAAGACCTCGACGAAGCGGCGCGCCTGGCGCAGGTCGGCCGTGTCGGGCTGCAGCTTGTCGGCGCGGGCGGCGGCGTCGATCACGGCGAGCAGCCGCTCGTCGGGGTCCATCTGGTGCAGGTCGTCCAGGTTCACCTGCACCGGGCCGCCGGCCAGCGCGTGCATGAGCAGCACCGCGTCGTCCTCCAGCGAGGCGCGCAGCACCGGCTCGGCGGCGTCGGAGTAGAACAGGACGACGAGCGGCACCTGCTCGCCCATCGCGCGCAGCCGCCGGGCGGTCTCCAGCGCGATGTTGCCGCCGATGCAGTAGCCGCCGAGCACGTACGGGCCGTGCGGGCGGACCTGGAGCAGGTGCGCGGTGTAGTCGTCGACCATCTCCGCCAGCGTCGCGTGCGGTCGCTCGCCGGGGGCCAGGCCGGCCGCCTGCACCGCGTAGACCGGCTGGTCGGTGCCGAGGTGGCGGGTCAGCGGCAGGTAGCGGAAGACCTGGCCGCCGAGCGCGTGGAACAGGAAGAGCGGGTCGCGCTCCCCGGCCGGGCGCAGCGGCACGATCCGCTGGGGGGCGCCGTCGTTGTCCTGCGGGCGGCGCAGCTCGACGGCGAGCTGGGCGACGGTCGGCGCGGTGAGCACCGTGGACAGCGGCACGTCGCGGCCCAGCTCCTTGCGCAGCCGCATGGTCAGGCGCAGAGCGAGCAGGGAGTGGCCGCCCAGAGCGAAAAAGTCGTCGTGGACGCTGACGGCGTCGACGCCGAGCGTCTCCTCCCACAGGGTGGCCAGCTTGGCCTCGAACGGGTCGCGGGGAGGCAGGTACGGGGCGCGGCCGGCGTCGCCCGGGTCGGGCAGCGCGGCCCGGTCGAGCTTGCCGTTGGCGGTGACGGGCAGCGCGTCGAGCCGCACCCAGGTGGCCGGGACCATGGAGTCGGGCAGCTGCCGGCGCAGGACCGCAGCCAGGTCGGGCAGCTCCTCGCCGCCGGGCAGCTCCTCGCCGTCGGGGTGTTCCTTGCCTTCGGGGACGATGTAGCCGACCAGGCGTTCGCCGCGCAGGACGACGACGGCGGCGCGGACGGCCGGGTGGGCGGCGAGCAGCGCCTCGATCTCGCCGAGTTCCACCCGCTGGCCGCGGATCTTCACCTGGAAGTCGGTCCGGCCCAGGTACTGCACCTCGCCGCCGGGCAGCCAGCGGGCCACGTCGCCGGTGCGGTAGAGGCGGGCGCCGGGCGGACCGTACGGATCCGGGATGAACCGGTCGGCGGTCAGTCCCGGCCGGTTGACGTAGCCGCGGGCGAGCTGGACGCCGCCCAGGCACAGCTCTCCGGGCGTGCCGACGGGGACCCGGCGGCCGTCGGCGTCGAGGATCTCCAGGCGGGTGTTGGCGACCGGCCCGCCGATGGGCACCAGGCTCTCGCCGGGCGCGCAGGCGTGCCAGGTGACGTCGACCGCCGCCTCGGTCGGACCGTACAGGTTGTGCAGCGCGGTGTCCGGGAGGCGTTCGTGGAAGCGGGCGGCGAGCTCGGCGCTGAGCGCCTCGCCGGAGCAGATGACGCGGGTCGCGGCCGGCAGGTCCGGCTCGTCGAGGAAGAGCTCCAGCATGGACGGGACGAAGTGCAGGGTGCTGACCCGCTGCTCGGTGGCGAGCGCGGCCAGGCGGGCGCCGTCGCGGTGCGCGCCGGGCTCGGCGACGACCAGCCCGGCCCCGACCGTCAGCGGCCAGAACAGCTCCCACACCGACACGTCGAACGACAGCGGCGTCTTGTGCAGGACGCGCTCGCCGGGGGCCAGCCGGAAGGTGTCCTGCATCCACAGCAGCCGGTTCACGATCGCGCGGTGGGAGACGCCGACGCCCTTGGGCCTGCCGGTGGAGCCCGACGTGAAGATCACGTACGCGAGTGAGTCCGGGTGCGCGCGCGCCGCCACGGCGGCCTGCGGCGCGGTTGCCTGCGGCGCGGGGCCGCTCACGGGCAGGGCGACACCGTCCGGCAGCCCCGCCGCCCCGGCCGCGCCGGTGAGCACGACGCGCGCCCCCGCTTCCTCGATCATGTACGCGAGTCGCTCCGGCGGCAGCTCCGGCTCCAGCGGCAGGTAGGCGGCGCCGGCGCCGAGCACGCCGAGCAGCGCGGGCAGCAGATCGGGCCCGCGTTCCAGGCAGACGCCGACGACGTCGCCGGGGGCGGTGCCCACCGCCAGCAGCCGGGAGGTGACCGCCCGGGCGCGCGCCGCCAGCTCCCGGTAGGTGAGCCAGGTGCCGTCGTAGCAGACGGCGGGCGCGGTCGGGGTGCGCGTGGCCTGCTCGGCGATCAGCTCGTGCAGGGTGGCGGCCGGGTAGGGGCGGGCGGTGGCGTTCCAGCCGTCGATGGCCGCGGCGTCACCGGTCAGGTAGGGGGCGGTGTCGCGGGGGTCGGCGCCGACGTCGGCGGCCTGCCGCAGCGCCGTCGCGTACAGCTCACCGGCGCGGGCGATCTGCCCGGCGCCGAACTGGCCCCGGTCGTAGGTGATGGTCAGGTCGAAGCCGCCGTGCTCGCGCGAGCGGGTGAATCCGGCCGCGAACGGCAGGTCCGTCTGCTCGAAGAAGTCCTGCTCCACGATGTCGATGCCGGGCATGCCCCGGTAGACGTGGAAGTCGCGGAAGTCGAACAGCACGTCCAGCAGCGGCGAGCGGCCGGCCGCCCGCTGGATCTCGAACAGCGGATACTGCCGGTGCGGCAGCAGCGCCACCTCCGCGTCGAACACCCGCCGTACCAGCTCCGCCCAGGTCGGGGCGGCCACGTCGACGCGCAGCGGGACGGTGTTCAGGAACAGGCCGAGCACTTCCTCGCCCGCCTCGCTCTCCGGGCGGCTGTGCGTGACCAGGCCGGTCAGCACCTCGCTCTCGCCGGTGAGCAGCGCCAGGACGCGCAGGTGCGCGGCGAGCAGCACGGTGCGCAGCGGCACCTTCAGCTGCCGGGCCGCCTCCTCCACCCGCTCCAGCTCCATCGGCAGGCGCAGCACCTCGACGCCCTCGCCCCCCGGCCGGTCCGGCAGGCGGGGCAGGCGCGTGTCGGGGGCGTCGGCCACCTGGGCGTGCCAGAAGTCGCGCGCCTCGGCGGAGGCGAGCGTGGCCCGCTCGGTGGCGACCAGCTCCCGGAAGGCGGCCCCAGGCCGCTCGACCGGGAGCGGCTCGCCGGTCAGCTGCCCGTGGTAGCGGCGGAACAGCTCGGTGATCAGGGCGGCCACGCTCCACCCGTCGAGGATCGCGTGGTGGAAGCTCAGGCTGAAGGCGAACAGGTCGTCCTCGAACAGGTGGACGTGCGCGCGGGCCAGCGGCGGCGTCGCCCAGTCGAACGGCCGCCGCTTCTCCTCCTCCGCCCACCGCGCCACCTCCTCGCGGGCCGCCGGATCGCCCGACAGATCCGTCACCTCCAGCGGCAGCACGGCCGAGCGGTGCACGAACTGCAGCGGCTCGCTGAACCCCGTCAGGTCCATCGACGTGCGCAGCACCGGATGGCGGGCCGTCACCTCGGCCAGCGCCGCCTCGAAGGCCTCCCGCTCGAACCGGCCGCGCAGCGTCATCGTGGTCAGGTCGTGGTAGGTGGTCGCGTCCGGCTCGTACGCGCTGTGGTAGAGCATGCCTGCCTGCAGCGCGGCCAGAGGATAGGCGTCCTCCAGGCCGCGTGCGGCTCCCGTCGTCACTGTCATCGCTTCTCGCCTTCCAGCATTCGTGCCAGATCCTCGGGGTTGAGCAGGCCGAACGCCGCGGGCGCCGCCTCGGGGCGTTCGGCTGCTTGGGCGGGCAGGAGCCGTCCGGCGAGTTCGCGGACGGTCTGGTGGAGGAAGAGCTGCTCAAGCCGCACGGCGTAGCCGGCCTCGCGCAGGCGGGCGACCACCTTGAGGCTGCGGATGGAGTCGCCGCCGACGGCGAAGAAGTTGTCGTGCGCCGACACCTGGTCCAGCCCGAGGACGCCGCGCCAGGCCGCGGCGACGGCCAGCTCGGCGGCGCCCTCCGGCTCGGCGTGCACCGTCGCCCTCGGCGCCCGCGGGTCCGGCAGGGCGTTGCGGTCCAGCTTGCCGCTGCGGTTGAGCGGCAGCGCGTCCAGCACGGTCCACGTCCTGGGGATCATGTGATCCGGCAGCCTGTCCCGCAGCAGCCCGGCCCAGTCACGACCGGCCGGGACATCCTCAGCCGACCGGCCTCCGCCGGACGGCGTGCCACCCTCGGCCAGGCCCCCGCCGGGCTGCGTGTCTTTGTCGGTGACCACGTGATCGGCGGCCGCCTTCTCCGGGACCACGTAACCGGCCAGGCGTAGCCCCGCGCCGTCCCGGACCGCGCGTACCGCGGCGGCGCGTACGCCCGGCAGGCCGGTCAGGGCCGTCTCGATCTCGCCGAGCTCGACCCGCATGCCACGGATCTTGACCTGGTGGTCGGACCGGCCGAGATACTCGATCTCGCCGTCGGGCCGCCACCGCGCCAGGTCGCCGGTGTCGTACAACCGCCCGCCGGGCGGCCCGTGCGGGTCGGGGACGAACCGCTCGGCCGTCAGCCCCGGCCGGCCGGCGTACCCCCGGGCGAGCTGCACGCCGCCGATCCACAGCTCGCCCGGCACCCCGATCGGCACACGGTTCAGCCGCTCGTCGAGGATCTCCAGGCGGGTGTTGGCGACCGGCCGCCCGATCGGGATCGCGGGCTCTCCCGGCCGGCACGCGTGCCAGGAGACGTCGACCGCCGCCTCCGTCGGACCGTACAGATTGTGCAGGCCGGCGCGGGGCAGCGCGGCCGCGAACCGGTCCGCGAGGTCGGCGCCGAGCGCCTCCCCCGAGCAGATCACGGTACGCAGCCCGCCGAGCCGCTCGTCCAGGCCGGGTTCGGCGAGGAAGGCGTCCAGCATGGACGGCACGAAGTGCGCCGTGGTGACCGCCTCGCTGCCGAGCAGGCCGGCCAGGTAGGCGGGGTCGGCCTGGCCGCCGGGCCGTGCCACGACCAGCCCGGCCCCCGTCATCAGCGGCCAGAACAGCTCCCACACCGACACGTCGAAGGAGAAGGGCGTCTTGTGCAGGACGCGGTCGTCGGTGGTCAGCCGGAAGACGTCCTGCATCCAGCGCAGCCGGTTCACGATCGCCCGGTGGGAGACGCCGACGCCCTTGGGCCTGCCGGTGGAGCCCGACGTGAAGATCACATACGCGAGCGAGTCCGGATGGATCGGGACGCCGACCGGTCCGGACTCCGCGCCGACGACGGCTTCGGCATCGCGATCGAGTACGACGCCCTCCCCGTCGCGGTCGCGTACAACGGCCTCCCCGTCGCGGTCGGGTACGACTGCTTCCGCGTCGCGGTCGGGTACGACTGCTTCCGCGTCGCGGTCGGGTACGACTGCTTCCGCGTCGCGGTCGGGTACGACTGCTTCCGCGTCGCGGTCGGGTACGACTGCTTCCGCGTCGCGGTCGAGCAGTACGGCGGTGACCTCGTTCGGCAGCCGCGCCGCGTGGCCGCCGGTCGAGATGGCCAGCCGGGCGCCCGCGTCGGCCAGCATGCCCGCCAGCCGATCGGCCGGGTGGTCCGGCTCCAGCGGCAGGTAGGCCGCGCCGGCGGCGACCACCGCGTGCACCGCGATGACCAGCTCCGGCCCCCGTTCCAGGCACACCCCCACCACCTGGTCTGGTCCGGCGCCCAGCGCGCGCAACCGCCTGGCCAGCCGGTTCACCCTGGCGGTGAACTCCTCGTAGGTGAGCCACGCGCAGCCCCCCTGCGGGGTCTCGAAACCCAGCGCGGGCGCGTACGGGGTCCGCAGCGCCTGCTCGGCCACCAGCGCGGGCAGCGTCGCGAGCGCCTGACCGTCGGCGGCCGGGCCGGTGACCGGCTCCGCCGGGGCCGATGAGATGGCGTACCCGAAGGTGGTGGTCGTGTCGTTCGCGTGCAGGATGGTGGTCAGCTCGGCGGGGGTGAGGATGGGCACGTCGGCCACCGGGCGCTCGGGGTCGGCCACCGCCGCCGCGAGGAACGCGCGGAAGTGATCGGCGAATCGCTCCATCCGGTCGTGGTCGAACAGGTCGGTCGCGTAGTGCAGCACTCCCGCGAGCCGCTCGTCCGCCTCCTCGACCACCAGGTGCAGGTCCGCCTGCGTGACCCCCGGATCGATGTCCAGGGTGCGCAGCCCGATCCCCGCCACCTCCGGCGGCGACGGCGGCACGTTCTGGTAGGCGAGCATCACCTGGAACAGCGGGTTCCTGGCCAGGTCCCGCTCCTCGGCGAGCTCCTGCACCAGCACCTCGAACGGCAGCTCGGCATGGTCGTGCGCGTCCAGCACCCGGTCTCGGGTGCGGCGCAGCAACTCGGCGAAGCTCGGCTCGCCGGACAGGTCGCCGCGCAGGACGAGCGTGTTGAGGAAGAGCCCCGCGATCTCCTCCACCTCCGGATGCGCCCGCCCGGACACCGGCGTGCCGACCGGGATGTCATACCGCCCGGTGTAGCGGGCGAGCACCGCCTGGAACGCCGCCAGCAGCACCATGAACGGCGTCACCTGCCGCTCCAGCGCGCAGGCCCGCACGGCGGCCACGGTCTCCGCGTCGATGGTGAACGTCAGCCGCCGCCCCTCCAGGCTCGCCAGCCCCTGCCGGTGCCGGTCGGCGGGCAGATCCAGCGTCGCGGGCGCGTCGGCGAGCGCGTCCTTCCAGTACGCCAGATCGGCGGCCCGGCCCGACACCCGCTCCCGGTGCCAGACGGCGAAGTCCCGGTATCCGGCGGCCAGCTCGGGCAGCTCGGCCGGGGTGCCGGTGATCTGGGCCCGGTACAGCTCCATCAGGTCGCGCAGCAGGATCGACAGGCTCCACCGGTCGGCGATCACATGGTGCAGGGTGAGGAACAGGTCATGCTCACCCGGCCCGCTGCGCACCAGCAGCGCCCGCACCAGCGGCCCCTCCCCCAGCTCGAACCGACGGCGCGCCTCCTCCCGCCCGATCACGACGACACCTGGCGCGGGAGGCCGATCGGACGTGACAAGGTGATCGGTCGCGGGCTCCTGATCGGTCGCAGCACGTTGATCCCCGCCTGATTCGGCGGTGCCGGGCCCTTCTCCTGGGGGCTCCGGTGAGCTGGAGAGATCTCGTACGGACAGGCGGGGCCGGTGCTGGCCCTCGCGCAGCAGTGGCTCGCCGTCCTGCGCCACGATGACCAGGCGCAGGGCCTCGTGCCGGTCCACCAGCGCGTCGAACGCGGCGGTCATCGCGTCCGGGTCGAGGGGGCCGGTCAGGTGCTCGGCCCAGGCCACGTTGTAGGCGGGATTGCCGGGGTCGAGCTGGTCCAGGAACCACAGGCGGGCCTGGGCGTGTGACGGCGGCACCTGTCCGTCACGCGCCCGGCCGGCGGCCTTGGCGAACGAGCTCTCCATGGTCGCGCCGGTCCTGGCGGTGATGAGGTCGGCCAGTCCGGCGATCGTCGGGGTTTCGAAGCACTGCCGGAGCGATACCTCGGCGCCGAGCTTGTCCCTGAGTCTGACCACGAGCCGCATGGCGAGCAGGGAGTGGCCGCCCAGGGCGAAGAAGTCGTCCTCGGTGCCGATGTCGTCGCGTTGGAGGAGTTCGGTCCAGATGGCGTGCAGAGTGCTTTCCGCCGGGGTTCGGGGCGGGTGCAGGCGGGGGCCTCCGGTGCTCGGCATCGGGGGTGGCGGCAGGGCGGCGCGGTTCAGCTTGCCGCTGGGCAACACCGGGAAGTCGTCCACCAGCACGAACGCGGCCGGAATCATCGCCTCCGGCAACCTCGCCCGCAGGTGACCCCGCAACACACCGGCCGCATGCTCACGCACGGACTCGGCCGCGGCCTCCGCCTCGCGATCCTGGGCGTCCCTACTGCCCGGACCGTTGTCATCCGCCCGCACCACACCGCCAGGGACGTCGTCGCCTTGTGCCGGCACCACGTAGGCGACCAAGCCGCGCCCGCCTGGAGCATCCTCCCGAACGGCCACCACCGCACGCCCCACCAGCGGATGCTCGCCCAGCACGGACGCGACCTCGTCCAGCTCGATCCGCACCCCGCGAACCTTCACCTGGTCATCAAGCCGCCCCAGATACTCCAGCGACCCGTCAGCGCACCACCGGACCAAGTCCCCGGTCCGATACAACCGGCCCCCGCCGCCGCCGAACGGATCCGGTACGAACCGCTCAGCCGTCAACCCCGCCCGGCCGTGATAGCCGCGCGTCACGCCCACGCCGCCCAGGAGCAGCTCCCCAGGTACCCCGATCGGCACCGGATGAAGGTCCCTGTCCACTACATATGCGGTCGTGTTGGCCACCGGTGTGCCGATGGAGCCGCCGGTGCCGTCGGTGACCTGGAGCCGGGTGGACCAGACGGTCGTCTCCGTCGGGCCGTACAGGTCCCAGAGCTCGCCGGTGACCTTGAGCAGGCGGGCGGCGAGCGGGCCGGGCAGGGCCTCGCCCGTGCTGACCACTCGGGGGACGCCGCCGTGGGCGAGAGCGGGCAGCAGGCCCTCCAGCACCGAGGGGGTGGTCTGGACGGTGTGCAGGTCGCCGTGCTGGATGAGGTGGTGGACTCGGTCGATGTCGGCCGTGGAGGCGATCACGACCGTCCCGCCGGTGACCAGTGGGCCGTAGATCTCGATCATGGCGATGTCGAAGGACACGGAGGTCAGGAACAGATAGCGGGCGCCAGGAGCGAGTCCGGGACGGGTCCGTACATCCGAGAGCAGGCTGACCAGACCGCGGTGCGGCACCACCACGCCCTTGGGGCGGCCGGTGGAGCCGGAGGTGTAGATGAGGTACGCGGCCTGGTCGAGGTGGAAGGCACGCGCCGCCATCCGCCCCTGTGGATCGGGATGATCGGGCTGGTCGGCGCGGTGAAGGGTGTCGGGGTGGTCGAGGAGAAGGAGGGGAGGGTTCGCGGGGAGTCGGTCGGTGAAGGGGGTGGCGGTGAGGACCAGGGTGGCGGCGGAGTCGGTGAGGATCTGGGTCAGGCGGTTCGGGGGGTAGGCGGGGTCCAGGGGGACGTAGCAGCCTCCGGCCTTGAGGACGGCGAGCAGCGCCACCAGGAGGCCGGGGTCGCGGGGCAGGCAGACGCCGACCCGGGTCTCCCGGGTGACGCCGAGCCGGCCGAGCCGGTCCGCCAGGGCGGCGGCGCGGGACTCGAGCTCGGCGTAGGTCAGGGTGGAGCCGTCCGGGCCTTCGACCGCCACCGCCGTCGGGGTGCGGGCGGCCTGGTCGGCGACGAGTTCGTGGATGCCGCGCTCGGGGTGGGCGAGCGTGGTGTCGTTCCAGGTGCGCAGGGTGCGGTGGAGTTCGCCGGGGCCCATCAGCGGCAGGCGCGACAGCGGCAGGGCCGGGTCGGCGACGGCGGCGGTGAGCAGGGTGCGCAGGTGGGCGGCCAGGCGTTCGATGCGGTCGTCGTCGAACAGGTCGGTGGCGTAGTCCAGGACGCACAGCAGCCCGCCGTCGGGGCGCTCTTCGACGATGAGGTCCAGGTCGAACATGGCGGTGCCGGGCCGGACGTCCAGGCGTTCGAGGCGCAGGCCACGGGAGTCGCCCGGCAGGGCCGGAGTGCTCTGGTAGGCGATCATGACCTGGAAGAGCGGGTTGCGGGACAGGTCCCGGCCGGTGGCCAGGTCGTCGACGAGGGTCTCGAACGGCACGCTCGCGTGGTCGAAGGCGGTCAGCACCCGTTCCCTGGTGCGCCGTACCAGCTCGGTGAAGGTGGGATCGCCGGACAGGTCGCCGCGCAGGACGACGGTATTGAGGAACAGGCCGACGGTCTGGTCGAGCGAGGGGTACGGCCTGGCGGACATCGGGGTGCCGAGCGGGATGTCGGGCTGGCCGGTGTAGCGGGCGAGCAGCGCCTGGAGGCCGGCGACGAGCACCATGAACGGGGTGGCGCGCTGCCCGGCGGCGAATTCGCGCAGATCATCCGCGAGCCGCTTGTCCAGGTCGAACAGCAGCCGCCGGCCCTCGTTGGTCCGTGCGGGGGGTCTCGGCCGGTCGGCGGGCAGGTCGAGTACGTCCGGCAGCCCTTGGAGCGCCTGCCGCCAGTGGTCGAGGTCCTCCTTCGAGCTCTGCGGTCGTTCGGCCCGCCAAGCCACGTAGTCGGCGTAGGCGACGGGCACGGCGGTGAGCGGGTCGCCGGCGTAGAGGCGCAACAGGTCCTCGAACAGGATCGCCACCGACCAGCGGTCGGCCAG
Source organism: Nonomuraea glycinis (assembly GCF_014646515.1). Lineage (GTDB taxonomy): Bacteria > Actinomycetota > Actinomycetes > Streptosporangiales > Streptosporangiaceae > Nonomuraea > Nonomuraea glycinis. Next base: position 370,832 of record NZ_BMNK01000007.1, on the reverse strand, counting down.
GATGTGGTGAACCGTGAGAACCAGCAGATGCTCCTGCGGCCCCTGTCCCGGACCGGACGGGCGCTGCTCTCCGGGGGCGGGGGTCACGTGGATCAGGCGGGCTCTGGTCAGTGGGCCCGTGCTCAAGTCGAAGCGGAAGCGGGCCTCGTGCCGGGCGGCGGCGTCGGCTTCGGCGGTGGGCAGCGTCTCGACCAGCAGCGCAGGCCGTACAGGGCCGGGGAGCTGGTGTGGCTCGCCGTCGCGGGCGTCGATGACGTACCCGAGGATCGGATGCCGCTCCACGAGGGCGTCGAAGGCCGCCGCGAGCGCGGCGGCGTCCAGGTCGCCTTCGATCTTGTACGCCCACGACAGCGTGTAGGCGGGGTTGCCCGGGTCGAGCTGGTCGACGAGCCAGAGGCGCCGCTGGGCGTCGGAGAGCGGCGCGGCGGCACCTGACCGGCGTGGGATGGATGGCGGGCCGTCGTCTCGTGGGTCTCGTGGGCGAGCCGGGCGGCCGTTCCCGGAGCGGGCGAGGCGGGCCTCCAGTGCGGCGCGCTGTTGCGGGCTGAGCCGGGCCAGCCGCTCGCGTACGCCGTCCACGTCGCTCAAAGCTCATCCTCCAGGAGTTCCAGCAGGTCGGCCTCTGTCAGGCTGTGTTCGAGCACGGCGAGGGCCTGCTCTTCGACGGTGGTGGCGTCGAAGCAGCGGCGCAGCGGCAGCTCCACGCCGAACTCGTCGGTGATGCGGCCGACGAGGCGGACGACGAGCAGGGAGTGGCCGCCGAGGGCGAAGAAGTCATCGCTCGCCCCGATACGGTCCCTGCCGAGCAGGTCGGCCCAGATGGCGGCCAGGGTCTCCTCCATCGGGGTACGCGGCGGGACGAACGCGGCGGCCGCGGGGCCTGGCTCGGGTGGCGGGAGGGCGGCACGGTCGAGCTTGCCGCTGGGCAACACCGGGAAGTCGTCCACCAGCACGAACGCGGCCGGAATCATCGCCTCCGGCAACCTCGCCCGCAGATGAGCACGCAACACACCGGCGGCATGCTCGCGCACAGACTCGGCCGCGGCCTCCGCTTCGCGATCCTCGGCGTCCACATCACCCGAACCGTCGTCGCTCTGTGCCGGCACCACGTAGGCGACCAAGCCGCGCCCGCCTGGAGCATCCTCCCGAACGGCCACCACCGCACGCCCCACCAGCGGATGCTCACGCAGCACGGCCGCGACCTCGTCCAGCTCGATCCGCACCCCGCGAACCTTCACCTGGTCATCGAGCCGCTCGAGATATTCCAGCGACCCGTCAGCGCACCACCGGACCAGGTCACCCGTCCGATACAACCGGCCCCCGCCGCCGCCGAAGGGATCCGGCACGAACCGCTCAGCCGTCAACCCCGCCCGGCCGTGGTATCCCCGCGTCACGCCCGCGCCACCGAGCAACAGCTCTCCGGCCACGCCGACGGGCACCGGACGAAGGTCCCTGTCCACCACGTACGCCGTCGTGTTGGCCACTGGTGTACCGATGAGCATCGTGGTGACGCCGTCCGGCACCCGGTAGGCGGTGGACCAGATGGTGGTCTCCGTCGGGCCGTAGAAGTTCCACAGCTCCTCGGTGACCTGGAGCATCCGGCGGGCCACGTCGAGAGGCAGGGGTTCGCCGCCGAGGATGGCTCGGGGCAGCCCGGCGGGCAGGTGCTCGGCCGCCAGGCCGGCGACCGAGGGGGTGAGCTGGACCAGGTCGGCGTGCTCGGCGGCCCGGCGGATCTCCTTGGGCGTCCGGGCGGCGTCCTCCGGGGCGAGCAGCAGGGTGCCGCCCGACAGCAGCGGCGTGAAGATCTCCAAGGCGGCGATGTCGAAGGACAGGGACGTCATCAGCAGCGTGTCGCCCCCGCCCAGGCGGCGGATCACATCGGTGACCAGGTTGACGACGCCCCGATGCGGCACCTGCACCCCTTTGGGGCGGCCGGTGGAGCCGGAGGTGTAGATGAGGTAGGCCAAGTGGTCCTGGCCCACGGAGGGCAGTTCCCCCGTAGACGCTGGCGCTGGTTGGTCGGCCGGACGCTCAAGTGACGGACGCTCAAGTGACGGACGCTCAAGTGACGGACGGGTGGGCGGAGGGTCGGAGGGGGGCTGGTCGAGGAGCAGTTCGGGTGGGCGGTGGGCCGGTAGGCGGTCGCGGTAGGTGGAGTCGGTGATCAGCAGGGCCGCGCCGGAGTCCTCCAGCAGGTACGCCAGCCGCTCCTGCGGGTAAGCCGGATCGAGCGGCAGATAGCAGGCGCCCGCCCGCAGCACGGCGAACAGCGTCACGATGAGGCCCGGGTCACGGGGCAGGCACACCGCCACGCAGGACTCCACGCCCACCCCCAGCCGCCCCGCCAGCTCCCGCGCCCGCGCGTCGAGCTCGGCGTAGGTGAGCTCCGCGCCGTCCGCGCCCCGCACCGCCACCGCGTCCGGAGTGCGCGCCGCCTGCTCGCCGACCAGCTCGTGCAGCGGCAGGTCAGGGTACGGCGCGGCGGTGTCGTTCCAGCCGGTCAGCATCTCCCGCAGCCGCTCCGGCGCCATCGACGGCAACTCCGACAGCCGGGTCCGGGGCTCGGCGACGGCGGCGGCGAGGATGAGCTCGTAGGCCCCGGCCAGCCGGGCGATGGTGTCCTCGTCGAACAGGTCGGTGCTGTATTCGAAGTAGACCCCGGCCCCTTCGGCCGTCCTGACGACGTCCAGGCTGAGGTCGAGCTGGGCGGTGCCGTTGGGGAACTGCCCGCGCGACTCCATCGGCAGCAGGTTGAAGCCCACCTGGTGCAGCGGCGTGCGGCTCGGGTCCCGTTCCGGCTGGAGTGCCTGCACGAGCTGGTCGAAGGGCACCTCGGCGTGGTCCAGGGCGTCGAGCACGGTGCCGCGCACGCGGCCGAGCAGTTCCTCGAACGGCGGGTCGCCGGTCAGGTCGGTGCGGAGCACCAGGGTGTTGACGAACATGCCGATCAGCGGCTCGAACTCGGGCAGGTCGCGCCCGGCCACCGGCGTGCCGACGGCGACGTCGTACTGGCCCGAGTACCGGGCGAGCAGCGCCTTCAGCCCGGTCAGCAGTGCCATGAACAGGGTGGCGCCGCGCTGTCTGGCGAGGGCTTCGAGGCGGTCGACCAGGTCGGCGGGCAGCGCCAGGTGGAACTCGGCCCCGTCGTGGCCGCGGGTGGCGGGCCTGGGGCGGTCGGTGGGCAGTCCGGCGTCGCGGGGCAGCCCGGCGAGCCGTTGCCGCCAGTAGGTGAGCTGGTCGGCGAGCACCCCTTGGGCGAGGTGCTCGCGCTGCCAGGCGGCGTAGTCGGCGTACTGGACGGGCAGGTCGGGCAGCCGGGGCGGGCGGCCCGCGCCGGCGGCGTTGTGGAGCTCACGCAGCTCGGCCGCGAAGTTGGTGCCGGAGCGGGCGTCGAACACGGCGTGGTGGACGACGAGCACGAGCCGCTGCTCGTCGCCCGGCATCCGCACCAGGTGCGCCCGCCACAGCGGCGGCCGGTCGAGGGTGAACGGCCGCCTGGCCTCGGCGACGGCGAGGGCCCGGTACTCCCGCTCGGCGTGCTCGGGCGGCAGGTGCCGCAGGTCGGTGCTGGGCAGGGTGACCGGCAGGTCGACGTGCACGACCTGGACGAGGGCTCCGTCCTCGACGGTCAGGGCGGTACGCAGCGTCTCGTGCCGCCTGACCAGCTCACGCAACGCCTGCGCGCACCGGTCGGGATCACCCTGCCCGGGGAGCTCGATCATGGCGTTGACGTGGTGCGCGGGCGCGTCGGGGTCGAGCCGGGCGAGGAACCACAGGCGTTCCTGCGCGAACGACGCCGGTAAGACGTACGTGCCGGTCACAGGCCGCTCCCCTAGTGGTCCATGGCCTCGCGCAGGCTGCGCGGGCGCATATCAGTCCAGATCTGCTCGATATGGTCGAGGCAGCTCTGCTTGGGCCCGTCGAAGCCAGCCTCCCGCCAGCCTTGCGGCAGGGGCCGTTCGGCGAACCAGATGGAGTACTGCTCCTCGTCGTTGACCACGACCTTGTACTGGCCGTCTCGCATGTCAGCGCCTTTCCGTGCGGGGGAGCCTGGTGATCGTCGTTGCCTGCTGGGGCGCGTCCTGGCCGCGCAGCTCTTCCACGAGGGCCGCCATACCGGCGACGGTCGGCACCTGGAAGAGGCTGCGCATCGGCAGCCGGACGCCGATCTTCTTCCTGATGAGGGCGATGAGCTGGACCGCGACGAGCGAGTTGCCGCCCAGCTCGAAGAAGTCCTGCTCGACGCTGACCTGGCGGGCGCCGATCACCTCGCCCCACAGCCCGGCGAGGGTGCTCTCCAGGTCGTTGCGCGGTGCCACGTGGTCGGACGGCAGCGCGTCTTGGCCGCCGGCGGCGGAGGCCGCGTCCAGCTCGTCGGCCACGGTGTCCTGGGTCAGCTCGCGGACGCCCGCCACGAACTCCGGGAGCGCGGTGGCGTTGACGACCACCTGCGGGCCCAGGCGGGCGGCGAGCAGGCGGCGGAAGGCCTCCGCGCCGTCCGCCGGCGCGATGCCGCGCTTGGCGCCGTCGAGGTCGAGGGCGACGCCGGCGGTGGCGGACTCCTCGTTGACGGCCGCCTCCTCGGCGCCCTGCCGGGCCCCTTCGCCGACGGTCTTGGTGACGGCCTGCTTGTCGATGCGCCTCAGGACGAAGTCGGTGATGGTCACCACCGCCTCGCCCGCGTCGTCGTACAGGGTGAGATCGGCGGCGAGCACCTCGCCGCCGCCGGTGTCGCGGTGCCGGGCGTGGCTCCACAACCGGGCCGGGAGCGGGGCGTGCACGGTGATGCGGCCGTAGCCGAGCGGGAGGTAGCTGTGCTCGCCGGAGACGGCGATGTAGGCGGTCGCCTCGTCCAGCAGCGCCGGGTGGAGAGGCAGGCGGTCCAGTTCGGCGGCGACGTCGGGGCCGGCTTCCAGGCGGGCGAGCTGCTCGTTCTGGCCGAGCTGTACGGCGCGCAGGCTGTTCCAGTGCGGCCCGAAGGTGACCAGTCCGGACGCCGAGGTGAACGCGGTGGCGTCCGCCGAGCCGTAGGCGCAGCGGGCCCGGACGTCGGCGAGGTCGCCGGGCCGTTCCTCGGCGGCCACCCACACCGCCGAGCCCCGGGCGTGCTGGGTGGACGCGCCTCCTGTCACGCTGACCACCTCGAAGTCCATGCCGTCGCCGCTGGGGGTGAGCAGCACCCGCAGCTCGGCGGTGGACCCGTCGGCGACCGGGAGCGGCGCGACGAAGGCGACGTCGCGCAGCTCGATCACGTGGCCGGGGGCGGGGCTGGGCACGGCGGCCGCGAAGGCGGCGCGCGCGGTCTCCAGGTAGCCGGTGCCGGGCATGACGGGCACGCCGGCGACGCGGTGCTCGTTCAGCACCCAGTGGGTCTCGGCCGAGAGGGTCGCGGCGTACCAGGGGCGGCGGCCGGCGCTCTCGTGGCGGTGGCTGAGCACCGGGTGGTCCAGGCGGGTGACCCGGTCGCCGCGCTGCAGCGCGCGGAAGGCCACGGGGGCGGCGACCTCGGCCGCCATGCCGACCTCCAGCCAGGCTCCCCAGTTCACCGACACGACGTGGCCGGGCCAGGTATGCGCGTAGGAGTCGAGGAAGTTGTTGGCGGCGCAGTAGTCGACCTGGCCGAAGCCGCCCGCGACGGCGGTCACCGAGGAGCACAGCATGACGAAGTCGAGCGGCAGCTCGCCGAACACCTCGCGCAGCGCCAGCGTGCCGGTGATCTTGGGCGCCATGACGTTCTCGGCCGTCTCGCGCTCCTTGACCTCGGCCATGCCGCCGCCGGGGACGCCGGCCGCGTGGATGAGGCCGTCGACGCGGCCGAACCGGTCGAGCGCCTCGGTCCTGGCGCGCCGCAGGGAGGCGGGATCGGTCACGTCGGCGGCCAGGACGACCACCTCGGCGCCGGCCGCCTCCATCCTGCGGATCGCGGCGACGGCCCGGCGGGTGCGCTCCGGCGCCCCGTCGAGGGTGTCCCACTCCTCCCGGGGCGGCAGCCCGGAGCGGCCGAGCAGCACCAGCCTGGCCTCGGCCCGCACGGCCAGGTCCTCGGCCAGGGTGAGGCCGATGCCGCCGAGTCCGCCGGTGATGACGTACACGCCGTGCCGGCGCAGCGGGTCGTCCTGCGGCTCGAGCGGCACCGGCGCGAAGCCGCGCACCCAGCGGCGGCCGGCGCGCAGCGCGACGGGAGAGGGCGGCACGCCCTCCTCGGGGTCGGCGTGCTCGGCGGCCAGCTCCGCCAGCACGGCGGCCGGGTCGTAGGCCGCCGACTCCAGGTCGAGGTGGCGGACGGCCAGCCAGCGGGCTTCCAGCGGGACGACGCCGGTGATGCCGGCGACGGTGGCGTGCTCGGGCCTGCGGACGTCCTGGCCGATGACGCACTGGGTGCTCGCGGTGAGCGTGTCGAGCCGGACGCCGGCGTCCCGCTCAGCCGCCGCCAGGGCCTGCACCAGGGCGAGGAGGCTGAAGAAGCCCACGTCCTGGGCGGCTCGCGTCTGCGCGGCGTCGCGGGCGGGGTCGCCGTCCAGCGCCCAGGCGTGGATGATCCGCTGGGGCACGCCCGTGCGGGCGATGAGCGTCTCGTAGTCGTCGCGCTCGGCCGGGCGGACGGTGATCGTGCCGTCGGGCGTGGTGCCGTACGCGCTGCCCGCGACCACCGCGACGACGTCGGCGCCGGCCGCGCGCAGCCCGTCGAGCAGCGGCTGCGCCGCGGGACCGGCGAACACCAGGCAGCGGACGCCGGCCAGGACGGACGGCGAGGCGGGCGCGACGGGGGCCTGACGCCAGGCCGGCAGGGAGAACCAGTCCTCCAGCGGCTGCGCGCCCGTGCTCGGCGGCCGGGGGAAGACGAGCTCCGGGTCGACCGGGGTGTCCACCCAGTGGTGGGCGCGCTCGTAGGGGTAGGCGGGCAGCGGGACGCGGCGGGCGGGCTCGGCCAGGGCCTCGGTGTCGAGCGGGACGCCGGTGGTCCACAGGGTGCCGGCCGTCGCGTAGATGATCTCCAGGTCGGACTTGGCGTCGGCGGGGCCGGGCAGGCTGGCCAGCGGCGCCGGGGCGGTCCGGGCGAGCTGGCCCCTGGCCAGGCCGGCGAGCTGACGGCCCGGCCCGCACTCCACCAGCCGCCACTCGCCGTCGGCGGCGAGGGTGCTCACGCAGTCGCCGAACCTGACGGCCTCGCGCAGGTGGCGCGTCCAGTAGGCCGGGTCGGTGGCCTCCTCGGCGGTGATCCAGGCGCCGGTGACGTTCGACAGGAACGGCAGGCTGGGCGCGTGCCGGGCCGCCTGGGCGACGGCGTCGTGGAAGTCGCCGAGGATCGGGTCCATCATCGCGGAGTGGAAGGCGTGCGAGGTGCGCAGCGCGGTGTGCTGGATGTCGGCTTCGTCCAGCTGAGCAGCGTACTGGGCGATGAGTTCGCCGGGGCCGGACACGACGCAGGTGCCGGGGCCGTTGACGGTGGCGATCGACAGGCCCTCCGGCAGGGTGCCGCGCACCTCGTCGTGGTCCTGGCGGACGGCGAGCATCGCGCCTTCCGGCATGCTCTGCATGAGCCTGCCGCGGGCGGCGACCAGGCGCAGCGCGTCGGGCAGCGGGAAGACGCCCGCGACGGTGGCGGCCACATACTCGCCGATGCTGTGCCCGATCATCGCGGCCGGCTCCACCCCCCACGAGCGCCACAGGCAGGCCAGCGCCCACTCCACGGTGAACAGCGCGGGCTGGGTGAGCGCGGTCTGGCGCAGCCGCTCGTTCGCGGCCTCGCGCTCGTCCTCGGCGGGGAAGAGCAGGGTACGCAGGTCGAGTCCGAGCTCGTCGGCCAGGATCTCGGCGCACTCGTCCACGGCCGCGGCGAAGGCCCGCTCGGTGCGGTAGAGCTCGGCGCCCATGCCCGCGTACTGCGCGCCCTGGCCGGAGAACAGCCACGCCACCCGGGGCGTGCCCGCCTTGCCCTTCAGCAGGCGCCGGGAGTCCGCCAGCGCGGCGACCGCGTCGGCGGCGTCGGCGGCCACCACGGCGGCGCGGTGGGCGAACTGCCGCCGCCCCACGCGCAGGGTGTAGGCCACGTCGGTGAGGTCGATCTCCCGGTCGGTGAGGTGCGCGGCCAGCCTGGCCACGGCGGCGTCCAGCGCGGCGGGCGTGCGGGCGGACAGGTGCAGCAGGTGGGCGGGGCGGGGCGGCGCGGGCGGCAGCGGGGCGGGCGGCGCCTGCTCCAGGACCACGTGCGCGTTGGTGCCGCCGATGCCGAAGGAGCTGACGCCGGCGCGGCGCGGGAAGCCGTCGGTGTCCCACTTGGTCAGGGTGTCGGCGACGTGGAAGGGGTTGGTGCCGAACTCGATGCGCGGGTTCGGCCGCTCGTAGTTGAGCGACGGCGGGATCAGGCCGTTCTCCAGGGAGAGCACGGTCTTGATGAACCCGGCGATGCCGGCCGCGGGGCCCAGATGGCCGATGTTGGTCTTGACCGAGCCGATGCCGCACCAGCCGGCCTCGTCGGTGCCGGCGCCGAGCACGCTGGACAGGGCGGCGACCTCGATCGGGTCGCCGAGCGAGGTGCCGGTGCCGTGGGCTTCGACGTAGGTGACGGTGCGCGGGTCGATCTGGGCGACGCCCAGCGCCTGGGCGACGGCGGCCGCCTGGCCTTCGGAGCTCGGCGCGGAGAAGCCGACCTTGCTGGCGCCGTCGTTGTTGATGGCGTTGCCGATCACCACGGCGCGGATGTGGTCGCCGTCGGCGACGGCGTCGGACAGCCGCTTGAGCAGCACCATGCCCCCGCCGCCGCCCCAGATCGTGCCGGTCGCGGAAGCGTCGAAGGCGCGGCAGTGCCCGTCGGGGGCGTAGATGCCGTCCTGGTGGTACTGGTAGCCCCATTCGGCGGGCATCTCCAGGGAGGCGCCGCCGGTCAGCGCCATGTCGCACTCGCCGGTGCGCAGCGCCTCGCACGCGACGTGCAGGGCGACGAGCGAGGAGGAGCAGGCGGTGTGCATGGTCACGCTGGGTCCGCGCAGGTCCAGCTTGTACGACACCAGCGTGGCGAGGTAGTCGGGGTGGTTGCCGGTGTAGATGGCGAGGTTGCCGACGGAGGCGAACACCTTCTTGTTCGGCCGGATGTACATCCATTGGTATTCGTCCGAGCCGATCGCGCCGTATACCCCGATCTCCCCCTTGTAGCGGGCGGGATCGTACCCGGCGTCCTCCAGCGCCGTGTTGGCGAGCTCCAGGAACATCCGCTGCTGCGGGTCGCGCAACTCCGCCTCACGGGGCGACATGCCGAAGAAGGCCGCGTCGAGCGCCCCGTAGTCGGCCGCGATGGCGGCCGCCGGGACGAACGTCGGATCGTCGAGCAGGTAGTCGGGGACGCCGAGAGCCTCCTGCTCCTGCCTGGTGTAGAACCTGACGGACTCGACGCCGTCCACCAGATTGCGCCAGAACGCGGGTGCGTCCTCCGCTCCGGGCAGCCGGCAGGCCACCCCCACGACCGCGATCGGCTCGACCCCAGGCTCCTCATCGTGGTACGTCATTCGGTGCTCTCCCGTCTGGCCTGGTGAGGCCGCTGTGGTGCGGGTCGTGCCCGGCGCGCCGCGACCCGCCGCGCGGCGCGCTCCGAACCGGCCGGCCGGCGCTCGCCGTCGAGGTGCGCGGCGAGCGTCCGTACGGTCGGGAAGCGGAACAGGTCCACGATCGGCACCTCGCGCCCGAGCGAGGCGGCCAGCCGGGCCTGGACCTGAGCGGTGGCGAGCGAATGCCCGCCGATCTCGAAGAAGTTCGCGTCGGCGGAGATCCTCGGCAGGCCGAGCACCTCCCGCCAGACGCCGGCGACGAGCCGTTCCGTCGCCGTGGCCGGTTCCTGGCCCCGCCCTGCGGCGGGACGGTGCGGGGGAGCGGGCAGGCGGGCTCTGTCCACCTTTCCGTTCGGGGTGAGGGGGAGGGCAGGCAGGAGGACGACTTCGGCGGGGACGGCATGGTCGGGGAGGCCGGCCGCGAGGTGGCGCCGCAGCTCACCGGACTGGACGGCCGCGTTCCGCGGCACCGCGTAGGCGTGCAGCACCGCTCCCCCGGGCTGCTCGGCCACCGTGGCGGCGGCGGCCCGGACACCGGGATGGGCCACCAGGACGGCCTCGATCTCGCCGAGTTCGACGCGGTAGCCGCGGATCTTCACCTGCCCGTCGGCCCGCCCGGCCAGCACGACGCGGCCTTCGGCGTCGTAGCGGCCGAGGTCGCCGGTGCGGTAGCGGGCCGTCTCGCCGTCCGGCTCGCGGCTGAACCGCTGCCGGGTGAGCTCGTCGTCCAGGTACGCCTCCGCGAGGCGGCGGCTCCTGACCACCACCTCCCCGAGCTCTCCGGTGGCGGCCGGGGCGCCGCCGGCGTCCAGGACGAGCAGTTCCGTCCCGTCCACGCCCCGGCCGACCGGCACCGGATCGCCCGTGCCGGCCGGCTCGCCGGTGATCTCGTGCACGGACTGGGCCTGCGGGGTCTCGGTGGTGCCGTAGGTGTTGACCAGGCGGGCCGCCGGCGCCACGGCCCGGAAGCGGGCCACGTCCGCGTAGGTGAGGCGGTCGCCGCCGAACAGCACCAGCCGCAGGTCGGGCAGCTCGACCCCGGCGGCGGCGATCAGCGTGCCGAGCTGCGGCGTGAGGTGGGCGACGGTGACGCGGTGCGCGCGCAGCCAGGAGGCCAGGCGGGCGGGGTCGCGGACGCGGTCCTGGCCCGGCACGCACAGCCGCGCGCCCAGCGCCAAGGGGGTGAAGACATCGCGCAGCAGCGGGTCGTGGGCCAGACCGGCCAGCAGCGCGAACCTGTCCTGCGCTGTCAGGCCGTACTCGGCGGTGTACCAGGACAGGAAGCGGGCCAAGGGGCGCTCGGCGGCGCGCACCGGCTTGGGCTCGCCCGTGGTGCCGGAGGTGAACGACAGATACCCGCGCCGCTCCAGCGGCACCTCCGTCACCGCCGGGCATCCCGCCGGGCCTCCCTGCCGGGCGGGATGCCCGGCGAGACCGGTAACACCGCCAGGCCGAGCGGCACCATCCCCAGGAAGGACGGTGGTGCCGATCGGACCGGCCTCGCCGAGGCGGGGCAGCCAGGCCAGTTCGGGGGGCACCGGGACGCCGGGGCAGGCGATCAGCGCGCGGGCTCGTACCGAGCGGGCCTGGGCCGCCAGGCGGGCCGGGGGGAGGGCGGAGTCGAGCACGGCCCAGCGGGCGCCCGCCGTCAGGACGCCGAACATCAGCGCGGGCAGCTCGCGGGTGCGGGCCGCCAGGATCGCCACCGCCTCGCCCGGCCGGACGGCCGCGGTGACGGCCGCGCCGGTCGTGGCCGCGAGCTCGGCCAGTTCGGCGTAGGTCAGCTCGCCGTCCTCGCCGGCGACCGCCACCCGGTCGGGGCCGTCGGCCACCTGCTTGAGCGCGCGCTCGACCACGCCGTGGCCGTCCCAGGCGGCCAGCGCGCGCGTCCCGTCCGGCAGGCTCGCCGGCACGGCCGACGGGCGGAGGGAGGCGTGCCGTACCGGCTGGTCCGGGGCGGTGACCAGGTCGGCGAGCAGCCGGAGGTAGCCGTCCAGCAGCGCCTCGACGCGCTCGGCGCGGAACAGCCGGGGGTTGTAGACGGCCTGCAGCACGTAGCGCCCGTCCTGTTCCGCCACGTACAGGGTGAGGTCGAACAGCGCGCCCGGCAGCCCGGGCGGCAGTGGGCGGGCGGTGACGTCCGGCAGGTCCAGCCGGGGCAGGGTGAAGTCGTACATGTTGAACAGGACCTGGATCAGCGGGTTGCGGGACAGGTCACGCCCCGGCCCGAGCCGGTCGACCAGCCGCTCCAGCCGCACGTCGAGGTGGGCCAGCGCGCCGGACAGCTCCTCCTGGCAACGCCGCACGTGCGTGTCGAACGCGGTGCCGTCCTCGATGCGCAGCCGCACCGGCAGCACGTGCACCAGGCAGCCGGCCAGCGGGTCCAGCACCGGGTCACGGCGGTCGGCGACCGGGGTGCCGACGATCAGGTCGTGCTGCCCGGTGAGCCGCCGCAGCACCTGCGCGTACGCGGTCAGCAGCACCGCGTACGGTGTGCCGCCCAGCCGCGCGGCCAGGTCGCGGACGCCGGCGCTGACGCCGGCGGTCACCTCGGCGGAGGCGGCGGCCCCCTCGAAGGTCTGCACGGGCGGGCGCGGATGGTCGCGGGGCAGGTCGAGCACGGTGGGCGCGCCGTCCAGCCGCGCGCTCCACCACTCCAGGTCCGTCTCGCCGTCCCGCCCGGCGAGCCAGGCCACATACCCGCCGTACGAGGCCCGCAACGGGGTGAGCGTCTCGCGGCGGTAGGCGCGGCCGATGTCGTCGTACAGCACCTTCTGCGACCACCCGTCGAACACCAGGTGGTGCGCGGTGATGGCCAGGACATGCTCGTCGTCGGCGACGCGCAGCAGCAGGGCCCGCCACAGCGGCCCCGACTCCAGGTCGAAGGGCTGCCGCGCCTCGGCCTGCAGGTGCTCGTCCACCTCCCGCTCGGGCACGTCCCGCACGGGCAGCGGCACCGGTCCCGGCCGGGTGACCGCGACGACCGGCACCCCGCCGGACTGCGGCACCCGCCACCTGAGCACCTCGTGCCGCCGCGCCACCACCGCCAGCGCGGCTTCCAGCGCCGCCACGTCGAGCGGGCCCGACAGGCGCTGGGCCATCGCGATGTTGTGCGCGGGGGTGCCGGGGGCCAGCCGCTCCACGAACCACATCCGCCGCTGGATCGCCGACAGCGCGGCCGGGGCCTCGCCCGGCGGTTCGTCCCGCACGGGCGGGGCGAGCTCGGCGCGGCGGACGATGCCGGCCACGGTCCGGCCGGTCAGCACGTCCTCGACCGCGAGGTCCTTGCCCAGTTCGGCCCGCAGCAGGGCGGTGAGCCGCATGGCGAGCAGCGAGTGCCCGCCGCAGGCGAAGAAGTCGTCGCCTGGCCCCGGCTCCCCGCCCCCGAACGCCGCCGCCCACGCCCGCGCGACCCCACGTCCGGCCTCGCCCTCCACACCGGACGCCGCTTCCGGCCCGGCGGGACGGTGGGCGCGCAGGGCCGCCAGGTCGATCTTGCCCGCCACCGTGAGCGGGAGGGCCGCCAGCCGTACCACCCTGGTGGGGACCATGTACGCGGGCATGTTCTCCAGGCAGTGCGCGCGTACGTCCGCCACGCCGGGCGCGGCCGCAGGCGCCAGGTAGGCGGTGACCTCCTTCAGGCCGGTCGCGCCGGTGTCCACGTCGACCACCGCCTGGTGGATGTCGGGGTGAGCGCGCAGCACCGCCTCGATCTCGCCGATCTCCACGCGCTGACCCTGGACCTTCACCTGCCGGTCCAGCCGCCCGATGAAGCCGATGCGCCCCTCGTCGTCCAGCACGACCTGGTCCCCGGTGCGGTACAGGCGCGCGCCGGGCTCGCCGTACGGGTCGGGCGCGAACCGTTCGGCGGTCAGCTCCGGCCGGTGCAGGTAGCCGCGGGCCAGTTGCGGCCCGCCGATGCACAGCTCGCCGGGCGTGCCGGGCGGGCAGGGCTGGAGCAGGTCGTCGAGGATGTACGCGGTGCAGCCGGGCAGCGCGTGCCCGATGGGCAGCGGCCGGTCCCAGGCGCCGTCGAGCTTGGTGCCGACGACGCACACGGTCGTCTCGGTGGGCCCGTACCAGTTGTGGAAGCGCCGCAGCCCCGGCTTCGACCAGCGCGCGACCTGCTCGGGCCCGGCCGGCTCCCCCGCCGTCAGCAGGTCGCGGAGCGCGGGCAGCCGCTCCGGGTCGAGCAGCGGGAGCAGCGCGGGCGGGATGGTCCCCCACGTCACCTGGTGCCGCTCCAGGAAGCGCTGCAGGCGTACGGCGTCCACCCGATCGCCGTCGGGGATGAACATCACCGACCCGCCACGAGCGAGCGGCGCGAACACGTCGAGCACCGACACGTCGAACCCGAGCGCGGCGAACCCGATCGACCGGCATCCGGCGTCGAGCCCGAACACCTCCCCCGCCATCGTGACGAAGGACACCGCCGAGGCGTGGCTCACCACGACCCCCTTGGGCCGCCCGGTCGAGCCGGAGGTGTAGAGCACGTAGGCCGCCGCCCCCGCCGGGATCGCGGGCGAATCCGGCGCCTGGGCCGAGGGAGGGGGCGCGTCCTCCGCCAGGGTGATCAGGTCGACGGCGAGCCCGGACAGCAGCTCCACGCCGGTGCCATCGGCGACGACCGTGGTGATGTGCGCGTCCTCGATGATCCCGCTGAGCCGCCGTCGCGGGTGCGACGGGTCCAGCGGCACGTACGCGCCACCGGACATGAGCACACCCAGCACACAGATCAGCAGCTCGGGAGTACGGCGGCCGCAGACGCCGATCCGCACCTCGGGCCCCGCCCCCAGCGCGCGCAGGCGGCGGGCCAGCGCCGAGGCGGCCGAGGTCAGCTCCCGGTAGGTCAGCGTCCGGTCCCACTGCCGGACGGCCGGCGCGTCCGGCGTACGCCTGGCCTGGGCCAGGACGAGGTCATGCAGCAGTGGCCCGATGCTCATCCCGGTCACCCCGTCACTCGGCCTGTTCGGCGGGCATGTCGAATCTCAGCCGCACCCTGTCGTACGGCACCGCGACTGCGGCCAACGCTTCCCCCCGTGAGGTGTGCAGAGTCAGGTGGACGACCCGCCACCGGGCGAGCCGGTCCAGCCCCGGGCCGCCCTGGGCACGCCAGGGGCCGGGGTCGGCGAGGTCGGGAAAGCCGGCCAGCGCGGGATCGGCGCCCTGGCCGTCGGCGGCCAGCAACGCCCTCTTGGCGGCGACGGCCCGCAGCGCCAGCCACTGCCGGTCCTGTTCGGCCGCGTCCTCGATCTGCTCCCGCTCGGCCGCGCTCAACTCCGCCATGCCACGCTGAGCCGTCTCGCCCGGCGACCCGGACAGCGCTGTCGTGGGGTGTGGCGGCGAGGGGTGTGGCGGCGGGGAATGTGGCGGCGGGGACAGGGTGGCGGAGTGGCCCGCGCGCAGCACGGCGGCGCCGACCTCGGGGCCGGCGGCCGCGGCCAGCAGGGTCAGGCCGTCGGCGTGGCTCACGGTGATCGTGGCCTGGCCGTCGTAGTGGCGCAGGACCCGGTCGCGGCTCGCAGGGCCGGAGTCCTGGTCCAGCCAGAGGTGCACCTCGTCGGGCTCCGGCGGGGCGTGCCGGCCCGTCAGGTCCGCGGTGACGAGAGCGGCCAGGTCGGCGGGGCGGTCCTTGACGAAGAGGTGCCCACCGCGCAGCGTGCGCAGGTGGAAGCCGGCCGTGGTGTGCCGGGCCCAGCCGAGCATCTCCTCCGCGCCCACCTCGCCGTCGTCGAGGCCGGTGAAGGCGACGATGCGGCAGTCCAGCGGGGGCTCGGGCGCGTACCGGTAGTTCTTGATCCAGGCGAAGTCGGCCCGGAGCACCGGCAGCAGCAGCTCGCGCAGCTCGGGGACGTGCTTGAGCTCGGGGAGCGCACCCGATCGGCGGACGAGCTGGTCGATGAAGGCGTCGTCGGGCAGATCGGCGGAAGCGGCCAGCGGCACCTTGCGATGCGGCGGGTGCGCGCCGCCGACGTACAGCCCGGCGGGCCCCGGCAGGCCGCGACGGCGCAGCTCACGGGCCACTTCGAAGGCGATCCGCGCGCCCATGCTGTGGCCGTACAGCAGGTACGGCGCGTCCGTGGCGGGCGCGATCTCGTCGGCGATCTCCTGGATCGTGAAAGCCGGGGGTTCGGCTATGCGGTTCTCCCGGCCGGGAAGCTGGATGGGGACCACCGTGAGATCGGTGAGCTCGCGAAGGAGCCCGGTGTAGGCGCTCGCGCCTCCTCCGGCGTACGGCAGGCAGAACATCGTGCGGGCGGAGCATGGGTTCGAGGGGTGGGAACCGTGCGGCGCCGCGGTCAGCTGGCCTGTGATCGCCCCGCACCTCCCCGGTATGAGGTCGCTGCCGGCCGCGCTGCCGCCAAGGACGGCGGAAGCTCGATTCGTCGCTGAATACAGAGGTCGTCAATCGCCATGTTACGGCGCTCCTCGACAAATGCCTCAAAACAACATCGAAAAGGATTTACTACGAACAGTTACGAGATTTCATACGATGTCGCACCGAAGTTCGACAGTGACTCTTATATCTATCTTTGGAGCCTGGAGTCAACGGCACGATAACCAGGCCGGGAACCGTAGTCCCGCGAAACGCACATCAAACCTCGATGGGCACTTGATCTGTCAGATCGGCGATGATAGATGGCCCCACACCCGACTTGACCGAAACTCCATTCCGGCCCCCCAGAACACTCCCCATGCCCGACTTATCCCGTTTTGTACCACATTGATCAGATCTGTCGCACTCTCTCGCGCAGGGGACGCCGCGGCCAAGCGCGCCGGCCCACCGAGTAAGCCGTGATCACCGCATTTCTCGCCCCACTCCAAGGGCAGGCCCGCACCGAAAGAAGTTCCGCCGTACACGCGGGCGACCATTTTCGAGCGACCAAGATCCACTGCCGGCGACCTATGTCACCCGAACAGAGATCATTCAGCATGGCCACAGCGGGCGTCCCGCCATCGACTGGGCTCCCGACCGCGAAAAATCCGACTTGTCAAGAACCCAAAATATGCCTGCATATCGGCCTGGGCCCCGCCCCTGCGCACCATAATCCCAGCTCGCGCCGCACCGAAACCCGCCCCGGAGACCACCGACCTG
Organism: Nonomuraea glycinis; assembly: GCF_014646515.1. Classification (GTDB taxonomy): domain Bacteria; phylum Actinomycetota; class Actinomycetes; order Streptosporangiales; family Streptosporangiaceae; genus Nonomuraea; species Nonomuraea glycinis. Next base: position 354,191 of record NZ_BMNK01000007.1, on the reverse strand, counting down.
ACACAACTCAGCCACGGTCCGGACCACCCGTGTTGAGACACCCCGATTCGCGACGCCTGAATGCCGCGTCCTTTTCACCTCGCTTTTCACTTCGTACGAACTACGCGGTGATCAGCTTTACCATTCAGCGGCCCCGCGCAATGACGCCGACTTCAACCCGCGCACGCGAATGCGGCGACCTCTCGCGAGGTTTCTGGACGGTCCAAAGTTTCGGCTGGGCCGTTACACACGCCCCTACGAGCGAGCGGTCACCCTGACGCCGCCGGCGAGCAGTGGCCGCCATTGCCCCACCCGCCGGGCCTGGTCTCGGTCAGCAGCAGGTCGACCACGTCGGCCAGCTCCCCGCGGCGGGCGAACGCCCGGCGCTGGCGTGCCGCCGAGCTGCCCCGGGGGAGCGCGTCGGCGGCCAGAGCGGAGACGAACGCCCAGTCCGCGCACTCCTCCAGCTCCGGGCGCAAGCTCGCCACCAGGCGGGTGATCACCTGGGCGGCCGGGGCGGGCGTTCCCTCGACCGGGTCGACCAGCTCGCCCTCCAGCCCCGAGCGGGCCGCCTGCCAGGTGGCGGCGCGCACCGGCTCCAGTTGCACCTCGCCGTCCGGATCACGGCGCACCTCGGCCAGCGCCCTGAGCACCAGCGCCCTGAACAGTCCCGCGATCAGCAGGATGTCCTCCACGCGCGGGCAGGAGTCGCAGATCCGCAGCTCCACCGTGGGCACGTGCGCGGACGGCCGGATGTCGTAGTAGATCATCCCGGGGTCGCTGATCACCCCGGACCGGATCAGCTCCTCGATCATCCGCCGGTAGGCGGCGGCCGACGCGAACTTCGCCATCGGCCCGGCGGTGGGCCACCGCTGCCACACCAGGGTGCGGTAGCTGGCGTATCCGGTGTCGGCGCCCAGCCAGTACGGCGAGCTGGTGCTGAGCGCGAGCAGCGGCGGGAGATACGGCCCCACCCGGTGGGCAACGGCGATCGCCAGATCCGGGTCGGTGATCTGGGCGTGCACCTGGGTTCCGCAGATGAGCTGCTCGCGGGTGAGCACCTGATAGTCGTCGAGCATCCGCTCGTAGCGCGCGTCCGGCGAGATCTTCATCTGCTCCAGGTCAGCCAGCGGCACGCTGCCCGCCGCCACGATGCCGAGGCCCACCTCCGCCGCCGTCGCGATCACCGTCGCCCGCATCCGGCCCAGGTCACGGCCGAGGTCCTCCAGCCGGGCGCAGGGCGCGCTGTTGGCCTCCAGGGTGGAGCGTTGCAGCTCCTTGGTGAAGCGGTCCTTGGGCAGCATGTCGAGCAGCAGGCCCGCCTTGGAGACGAGGTGCCGGGTCCGCGCGTCGACGATGTGGAACTCCTCCTCCACACCGAGCGTGATCTCTCCCGCTGAAGGCGTCATCGCCACCACCCCACGCCTGTACCGCTTCCGCTCCTCTCCCCCGAAATGACGACTTCGCACTTGAACTCCTCCCCGGCCTGAAGCCGGAGATCCTCCCGTCGCGTAGCGGTTAGGCGGCGCGCGGGGGTTGACGCTTCGCGGACCGGGCAGCCCCGAGGTCTCCACGTCCTGACACCACAGTTCCTGCGGCGTTGCGAATGTTGATCGCGGCGTTGGTGTCGGCATGGCCGGTCCACCCGCACCCGGGGTTGGCACACGAGAACCGGGTGCCGTCACGGGAGGCCGGGTCGCGGTGCCCGCACCGGTGACAGGTCTGCGACGTGCCCGGGGCGGGGACCTTCACCACCAGCCCGCCGCGATCACGGGTCTTGTACTCCAGCAGGGTGACCGTGCGGCCCCACGCCTCGCCGGTGATGGCTCGGTTAAGCCCGGCTTTCTGCCGCACGTTGCGGCCGGGTCGTTCGATCGTGCCCTTGGCGGAGCGGACCATGTTCGTGATCTTCAGATCTTCCACCACGACCACGCTGAAGGTGGCGGCGAGTTCGGTGGTGGTCCGGTGCTGCCAGTCGACGGCTCGGCGCTTGGCTGTCGCGCGGAGCCTGGCGATCTGGTCGTAGGTGCGGGTCAGCCGACGCGAGGCCGGCTGTCCGGGGGTGCGGGCGCCGCGCCGGCGGGCGGATTTCTTCTCCAAGCGGCGCAGGCGCTCTTTCTCACCGGCGCTCAACCAGGGGCCGTGCTCGCGTGTGGTCTGGTCCGACAACGCCAGGGCGACGGTGATCCCCCGGTCGATCCCCACAGCCGGACCGGGATGGGCGCCGGTGACCGGGGCGGCCATGGTCTCGGTGCGGAACACGATCTGCCAGCCGAAGGCGTCCTTGACCAGCCGGGCTCCGGTGATCCGCCCGGCCGGGCCGCCCTGGGTGACGCCGGGCAGGCCGGCGGTCCAGCGGAACCGCACCCGCCCGACCTTGGGCAGGCTGACCGCGCCCCACCGCCGGTTGACCCGTTTGATCTGCAGATCGCGGGCCTGCGGCACATCGACGGCCGGCCGTGATCGGAACCGGGCCTTGAACGTCGGTCGCTCGGCGGGATGCTCCGGGTTGAAGAAGTTCGCCCACGCCTGCCGGTAGGTCTTCAACACCGCCTGAGCCGCCTGAGCGGGCAGGCGGCCCAGCCAGTCGATCTCCCGGCGAGCCGCCCGGATCGCCGCATCGCACTGCTTCAACGTCGCCAGGCGGCCCTGCCGGAAGGTGACGTACTCGTGCAGCAGGTTCCACAACGCGCGGGCGGTGTGCGCCTGACCGTCCAGCACCGCCACCTGGGCCGCGCTCAACTCCAGCCGGGCCACCTGCGCCCGCGCTTGTTTCACCAACTCCACACCGTGATCGTATCATTTGGTTTATGTCACCAAGATGGGAACCGAACCCTGATGTGCGCACCGGAAGGCACGTCGAATATCACCTTCATGCCCATTTGGTGTTCCTCACCAAGTACCGGCGGGGGGCTCTCACCGGCCCGATGCTGGTCCGCTGCGAACAGATCATGCGGGAGGTCTGCGCCGACTTCGAGGTCGAACTTCGCGAGTTCAACGGCGAAGACGACCACGTTCACCTACTGGTCCACTATCCGCCCAAGGTCGCCCTGTCCAAGCTGGTCAACTCGCTGAAGGGGGTTTCAGCTCGGATGCTGCGCAAGGAGTTCGGCACGCACGTCCGCGACCACCAGTCCGGTGGCCGTTTCTGGTCTGGCTCCTACTTCGCCGGGTCGGCCGGCGGGGCCCCGCTGACTGTGGTCAAGCAGTACATCGAGCAGCAGAACCGGCCGGTCTGATCGGGGGTGGACGGTAGAACCGGGAAACCGGCTGTCACGCGCTCATCCGTCCCTCCCCCTGGCCCCGGTCCCTGCCGCCCATCGACCCGCCACCGTCGGCCTCGCCCTGCTCGATGGTGCCGGGGGTGTAGTAGCGGCGCAGCCAGGCCGCCAGCCCGTCCAGTCCGGGGAGCAGCATCCGCTCGGTGACGCCCGCCTGGTCGAGCCGCTCCCTGATCTCCGCCTTGACCCGTGGCGGAACCGTCCATCCAAGGCACAGCCGGGGATGCTCGCCGAGCCACTGTTCCACCTGGAACGTCGGCCGGGACGTCGCCGACAGCACCGACGACTGATTGACCACCCTCTCGTCCAGCGACGGCGGCTCGAAGAAGGCCAGGAACGGCTGGTCGGTGGTGAGCCTGTCGAAGCTCGCCAGATCGCGGGCCGCCTCGCCCAGCATCTCGGTGGTGAACACCAGCGCCCCTTCGCGTTCCAGCGGCGCGCGCAGCGACTCGGGCAGCAGCCGGTGGGTGCGGTCGCAGTCGACCGCGAGCAGGGTGCCGTCCTCCTCGGGCCAGGAGGCGGTGGTGAAGTGCAGGGCCACCAGGGGCGAGAAGGTCCAGTCCAGCAGCCGGGTGGGCAGTCCGTGGTGCTGGCCGAGCGCCAGCCAGTCCCACACGGTCGGGCCCGGGATCGCGCGGTGGGCGTACTTGCGGAAGTTACGCACCAGATGCGGCTCCAGCGCCGCGTAGTCACCCTCCAGCCGCGCCAGGCTGGACACGTGTGAGAACGAGCTCTTCGCCAGGCCGCGGAAGACCAGCGTCGAATGCGCGAGCCCCGGCCGGCGGGATCCGCTGGCCTCGCAGATGGCGTCGTCGAGCTCCCTCCAGGAGGACACCTCTTTCATCCTCACCCGGCCTCCGCTGCCCCGGGCCTTCGTCCCCACACCTGCCGTTCATTGAGTTTCAAGGGTTCTCAGTGATTCGCCCGGTGTGGGCGAAGGTCCTCGTCTGATCCGGGCAGTGGGTGCCCGGTGCGGGGTTGACGTTTCACGGCCACCTGCCCCGCCGGGCGGGGTCTTAAGGTCGGCTCCACGTCCGTTTCGGGTCTCCGGGCCACTCCCGGCGACCGTACGCTCCACCAAAGAGGCGAGGTTGCGCGCGGCGTTCTCGTCGCGGTCCATCGACAGGCCGCACCCCTCACAGACGTAGGTGCGCACCCGCAGCGGCAGTTTGGCTTTCACCGCACCGCAAGATGAACACGTCTTGGAGGAGGGGAACCAGCGGCTCGCCACCAGCAACCGGCCGCCGTGCCAGGTGGTCTTGTAGGCGAGCTGGCGGCGGATCTCCCCGAACCCGGCGTCGGAGAGGGCGCGGGCCAGCCGCCGGTTGCGGATCATCCCGGCCACGTTGAGGTCTTCGACCACGATGGTGCCGTACGTCCGTGCCAGGCTGGTGGTGAGCTGGTGGATGCCGTCACGGCGCAACGCCGCCACCCGATACTCCGCCCGGTTACGGGCGGAGTTCGCCCGCAGCCACCGCTGCGACGGCCGTTGCCGGGTGCGCCGGTCGGGGCCGTGTTTGCGGGAAACCGCCCGCGACAGACGGCGCAACTTACGCGCGGCCGTCGTCAGGTGGCGGGGGTTGGGCACCGGGGGGCGTCCGTCGGAGAACACCGCGAGGGTCTTGAGGCCGAGGTCCACCCCGATCACCGCGTCCGGCCGGGCAGGCAAGGCCACCGCTCGTTCGGTGTGCACGGTGAAGCTGATATGCCAGCGGCCCTCCACCCAGCGCACCGTCGCCGAGGCGATCCGCGCCCCACCCTCCGCTAGGAGGCGGGCGAGTTTGCCGACCGGCTCGTGCGTTCTGATCCGGCCCAGCACCGGCAGCACCACGTGAGTATTGCCGTCCAGCCGGATCGTCCCGGTGGTGAACCGCACCGACCGGGCCGCGCGGCGTTTGGTCTTGAACCGGGGAAAACCCACCTTCGGGCCCTTGCGCTTACCGCTCTGGGAGTCACGCCAGTTGGCCAGAGCGTCGGCGAGGCGGGCCAGCCCGCAGGCGTAGGCCTCCTTGGAGTTGCCCGCCCACCACGGCGCCACCTCGTCCTTGACCTGATTCCAGCGTTTCCGCAGGCTGTACATCGACCACGACAGGGCCGGGGTGAGCTGATCCTCGGGGATGCCGTAGGAGCGCTCGGCCTCCCGCTGCGCCAGATTCGCCTTCACCTGCGCCAGGCCCCAGTTGAACGCCACCCGCACCGCCCCGCAATGCGACGCCAGCACAGCAACTTGACGTGGCGTGGGATCCAACGCGAAACGGTAGGCCTGCACGACCCGCACGACGATCCCGTCCCCCGCATTCGAGAGTATGTGCGAACGACTCTACCAGTATGACCGTACGTTGAGTAACTTTTTGCATGCTTACCGCAACGGCGAAGGTGGGGTGGGCAGCGCCGGGCAGGCGCTGCGCCAACTCGCAGGCCCCTTCAGTGCTTCGTCATGCCGGCCATCAGCTCGCAGCCCCCGGATCACCACGTGACACACCGCGATCACGCTAGAGAAAACCAGATAAGACTGACGAACACTGATACGAAGCACAGCGGTTGCCAACCCCCGGGGGTCACCGATCCAGCATGCGGGTGAGCCGGGCCAGCGCCCGCGCGATCTGCTCCGGGCTGAGGCCGAGCACCCTGCGCTGGTAGCCGTACACCTCGGGGGCCAGGGGGGCGAGCAGGACCTCGACCAGCGCGTCCGGGCCGGGGGTGCCCGCGGCGGACAGGAGCGCGCGCACGTGGGCGCGCCAGAAGCCGTACGCGCCCGTCTCGAAGCGGGAGCGGCCCACCTCCGAGCCGAGCACCAGGTGGGAGTGGTCCTCCAGCAGGCGCACCATGGCGGCGTAGAAGGCGGCCAGCCGCTCGGCGGGCGGCGCTCCCGGGCCCAGCGGCGGATCGCCGCGCAGCAGGCGCTCCTGCAGCTCCCGTTCGTGGTCGTCGAGCAGCGCCACGGCGATGGACGCCCGGTCGGGGTAACGGCGGTAGAGGGTGCCCCGGCCCACCCCGGCCTTCTTGGCGATGTCGTCCATCGTCACGTCCTGCGGGGGCCGCTCCGCGAACAGCAGCGCGGCCGCCTCGAGGATGCGTGCGCGGTTGTGCGCGGCGTCGGCTCTCTCCATACGCCCGATTGTATGTGGACACGCCGTCCGGTTATAGTCAACCGGACACCGTGTCCACATACGACGGGGAGAGACCTCATGCTGCTTCACTTGGACGGCAGTGCCCGCGGGGCGTCGATCTCGCGAAAGCTGTCGGGCGTGTACGCCGAGACCTGGCGGGCCGCCCATCCCGGAGCCGGCTACGTCTACCGCGACCTGGCCGCACGGCCCGTGCCGCACATCGGCGAGGCCTGGACCGAGCTGTGCGACCACATCCTCGAACACGAGATCACCGACATCTCGCGCTATCGGGAGGCGGTCCGCACCCCTGCCCAGCGTGCGGCCTGGGCCATCGTGGAGCCGCTGCTCGACGAGGTGGTCGCGGCCGAGGTGATCCTCATCGGCACGCCGATGTACAACTACTCGATCCCCTCGGCGCTGAAGGCCTGGCTGGACCAGATCACCTTTCCCAGGATGTCGCTCGCGGGCCGGTCGTTCGTGGTGACCAGCGCGCGCGGCGGCGCGTACGGCCCCGGCACTCCTCGCGAGCCGTACGACCATCAGGAGCGCTATCTGCGCGACTTCTTCCAGGGGCACTTCCGGGTCGAGGACGTGCGGTTCATCCACGCCGAGCTGGCCAACGCCCGCCTCGACCCGGCGCTGGCGCACCTGCGTGAGCGGCACGAGGAGTCGCTGGCCGCGGCGCTGAAGGAGGCCGCCGGATAGCCGGCCGGTCCTGAGGAGTGTCCCGGGGCGTCGGCCGGGGCCGGCGTGGTGCGGAGGAAGCCTCAGGAGAGGCCGCTTCTCACCTCGCAGGTGCCCGTGCGCCCGTGCCATTCGGTGAGCAGGACGGTCGCGTCGTCGTGGAGCCGGCCGTCATGGTGGTCGAGGACGTCCTTGATGAGCCGGCGCAGCGTCTCGGGGACGGGCAGCCGGGCGGCGCAGTGGCGCAGGATGAAGTCGACGAAGCGGGCCACCCCGAACTCCTTCCCCTGATGGCTGCCGGCCTCGATGATGCCGTCGGTGTAGAGAAGCAGGCGGTCGCCCGGTTCGAGCTGCTCGCGGCAGACGCTGACGGGCTGGTCCAGGCCCAGGCCCAGCGGTGGCGCGGGCGGGCAGTCGAGCGCGGTGATCCACCGGCCGCCCCGGATGAGGATGGGCGGGGGGTGGCCTCGGTTGACCCAGGTGAGCACGCCGGTGCGCAGATCGAAGTCGGCCATGACGGCGGTGACGAACCGGCAGCTCTCCCCCAGCTCCTTCAGCAGCAGGCTCTCGATGCCCTCGCTGTTGGCGGCCAGATCCGCGCCCCGCCGGCGCAGGCTGCGGGAGGTGGCCAGGGCGAGGTTGGCGGCCAGCCCGGCGGCCAGGTCGTGCCCCATGGCATCGAAGATCGCCAGATGGACGATGTCGTCCGCCAGCGCGTAGTCGAAGGCGTCGCCGCCGATCTCGTAGGCCGGCTCCAGCATCCCGGCGACCGTCACCTCGGCGTTGGCGAATGTCAGCGGGGGCATCAGGTGCCAGAGCATCTCCGCCGCCACGTTCATCGGCCGCGAACGCACCAGGCGGGGGTAGGCGTCGCTGAAGGCGCGTTTGCTCGCCACGAAGAGCGCCACCATCGCGGCCAGCGCGCGGACGAGTTGCTCGTCCACGTCGTCGGGCCGGTCGGCCAGGACGTGCAGCACGCCCAGGCGTTCGGCGCCGTTGCGCAAGGGCACCCACCAGCAGCCCTGGCCGTTCTCGTCACGATGGCGCAGAATCCGGTCCTCCTGGAAGGCGCGGCCGCCGTAGGTGGAGTCGATGCGCAGCTCTTCGGGCGGTTTGTCGTTTCCTTCGGGCACCGGGGCGTCCAGGTCAGGAAGCAGGCGCATCCTGGTCTGCTGCAGGTCGGCGAGGTAGATCAGGCAAGCCCGGATGCCCGCCGCCGGAAGGTGCTGTCCCACCAGGGACGGCAGTCGTTCCAGGGTGGCCTGCCCGCCGAGGTCCAGCAGGCTGACCAGCATCCGATCCACGCTGCGAGGGCCGTTCATGGCGTTGTTTGCCCCTGTTTCGGCTGATTCTTGCTGACAATTATCGGCGCCTCACCCGCTTGATTCGTGAAAGCCCATGTCAAAGGTGGTTAAACGGCCCAGGAAAACCAGGAGCGCTTCGCCGTACCCGCATCGTGACGCGGAACGCAAGGGGGCGTGACCTGGTGGTCACGCCCCCTCAGGACCTGGTCACACGACGGCGCCCGAGCCCTCGCGCGACCGCTTGGCCCGCGGCTTGGGCGGCTCGGGGGGCGACTGCCCGTCGAATCTGCCGAGCACGATCGCCATCGGCCCCGCCACGAACGACGACGACAAGGTGCCGACCACGATGCCCGCGACCAGCGCGATGGCGAAGTCGCGCAGGGAGTCCCCGCCGAAGACGGCCAGGGCCACCAGGATGAACAGCGCGCCCAGCCCGGTGTTGACCGTCCGCGGCATGGTCTGCAGGATCGCCCCGTTCACCGCCTCGGACAGCGGCGCCTTGCGCCGGGCCGCCCACAGCTCGCGCACCCGGTCGAACACCACCACCTTGTCGTTGACCGAGTAGCCGACGACGGTCAGCATCGCGGCGAGGAAGACGCCGTCGATCGGCTTGCCGAGCCAGGCGAACAGTCCGATCACGACGGAGACGTCCACCAGCAGCGCGATCACCGCCGCCGCGCCGAACGACCACCTGAACCGGAAGGCCAGGTAGGCGAGCTGCGCCGCCACGGCCACGGCCAGCGCGATCAGGGCGTTGCGCCGCAGCTCCTCGCCGAGGCTGGGGCCGATGAACTCGTCGCGCTGCTTGGTCACCTCGCCCGCCTGCCCCTCCAGCGCCGCCTCGATCTTGGCCACCTCGGGGATGGTGAGCGCGCCGGCCCGCACGGAGACGCCGTCGCCGGACGACTGCACCACCGCGTTGGGGAAGCCCGCCTGGGCCACCGCCTGCCTGGCCTTGTCCGCCGACAGCGGCTGGGCCGTGCCGAACTCGACGATCCTGCCGCCGGTGAACTCGACGCCGAAGTTCAGCCCGCGGGAGAACAGCCCGGCGAGCGCCACCACCGCGATGCCGCCCGCCACGATCAGCCACAGCTTCCTGGCGGACATGAGCTGCGGGTTCTTGCGCGTCAGCCAGGTCCTGACCGAGCCGATGGAGCCCAGACCCGAGATGCGGGGCCCGATCCGGTTGATGGCCAGCTGAGTGAGCGCCCTAGTGATCACCATGGCTGACACCAGCGAGGCCAGCACACCGATCCCGAGCGTCACACCGAAGCCCTTGACCGGGCCGGAGGCCAGCCAGAACAGCAGGCCGGCGGCGATCAGGGTGGTGATGTTGGAGTCGGCGATGGCGCTCCAGGCGAACTTGAACCCCCGGTCGAGCGCCGACTTCAGGCCGCGCGCCGGCGCCTGGTGGTACTCCTCCCTGGCCCGCTCGAAGACGAGCACGTTGGCGTCGACGGCCATGCCGATCGCCAGCACGAACCCGGCGAGTCCCGGCAAGGTGAACGTCGCCCCCATCGCCACCAGCACCGCGTAGGCGATCAGGCCGTAGCAGACCAGCGCGACAGCGGCGAGGAGGCCGACGAGGCGGTAGACGATGATGATGAACAGCGTGGTGGCGATCAGGCCCACGACGGCGGCCTTGGCGCTGGCCTCGATCGCGTCCGCACCGAGCGTCGGGCCGACCGTGCGCTGCTCCACCAGGTCCATCGGCAGCGGCAGGGCGCCGCCCTTGATCAGCACGGCCAGCTCGTTGGCCTCCTCATGGGTGAACGAACCGGTGATGTCGGTGCCGCCGCCGGGGATGCCGGCGCGGCACGGCACGGACGGGTCGACCTGCGGCGAGGAGATGATCTCCTTGTCGAGCACGATCACGACCCGCCGTTTCGGGTCGCCGGCGGGGGCGCAGGCGGCCTCGCCGGTCATCTTCTGCCAGGCGGCCGCGTCGCGGAACTGGACGCTGACCCACCAGCCGGGACCGCGCTGCGGGTCGCTCTCCGCCGCCGCGTCGGTGATCCCGTCGCCGCTGATCACGGGCGGGGTGAGCTTGAGCGGCTGCCCGCTCTCGTCGGGCAGCGCCGTCTTGTCGCCCTGCTCGGCCAGGCCCTCCACCGAGTGGAAGGCGAGCTGGGCGGTGCGGCCGATGACCTCGGCCGCCTGCTGGGGGTCGAGCACGCCGGGCAGCTCGACGATGATCCGCTTCTCGCCGGAGCGGACCAGGGTGGGGTCGACGACCCCGAGCGCGTCCGCCCGGCGGCGGAGCACGTCAAGGGCACGGTCGGTGGCCTCCGAGTCCGCCTTGACCGTCGGCGAGTCCTTGGTCTCGAAGACGAGCTGGGTGCCGCCGCGCAGGTCCAGTCCCAGGCGCGGCTCCGTACTGAAGGCGAGGAACAATGAGGTGGCGATGACGGCGAACGCCGCCAGCGCGCGCCACAAAGGCGCACGTGACATGAAAAGCCTCCACAGGGCTTAAAGGGCTCAAAAGTGCAAGAAAAGGTGTCTTCAGCGCACTGTGGAGGGCGGCGCCCGCGCGGACGTGGTGTCGCGGTGCCGGGTGACGGGGGCGCCGGTGGCGGGCCGCCGCACGACGACGGCCCAGGTGGTGCGCGCGTGCGGGCCGCCCGACGCGAGCACGGCGCTCCCGCCGCCGATCACGTCGTACGGGCCGGTCCGCGCGTGCGCCGAGGCCGGATGGAAGGGCAACTGCCGTGCGCCGGGATGCTGCTCGGCGTGCCAGGTCGCCTCGTGCACGACGCCGACCTGGGCGGCGGCGTGCGCGTGCCCGGTGGCGGGCAGGAACCAGGACAGCAGCAGGAGCAGCGCGGCGGGCAGTCTGGTCCGCACGGCGCCTCCCCTCTGTCTCGGTTTCTGCCTTGGTCCGTCTGGCCGCGTACGGTCCCGCGGGCCCTCCTCACCGTAGCCTGCGCCCGGCGTGCCCGCTGGAGACATCGCTGTGCGGGGGCCCAAAGTGGGCCTTGTCCCTGAAAGCGGGAGCGCGGGCAAGTGCCCTTCTCAGAAAAGTGGGCTATGGTCGGCCTCATGGCGACCTGGGGCACTTCTCGTTCCTCCGCCGCTTTCCCGGCGGTGGTGGTTCTGCTGCTGCTTGCCCTGGTCATGGCCGCTTCCGCGCCCACCTGGGCGAGCGGGAGCGCCGAGCGTTCCGGCATCACCGACGTGATGACGCCGGGCTCCGAGGTGTCGGCCCTGTCCACCCTGCCGTTGCAGCCTTTCCGCGGCCCGGAGCACCTGCCGCGCCTGGGGCTGCCCCGCCACGAGGCCCAGCCCGCGTCCGTGCGGCCCGCGCTGGCCTGGTCCGAGGCCGACTCGGCGAGCATCCGCGGGCCTCAGCAGCCCGGGCACCGGGCCGCCGGTTCGCGAAGTCCGCCGGCCCTCTAGAGGTCCCCGTCCTTCCCCCTTGCCGCCTCCACGAGGCTTTGCGGCGCCGCCACGCGCCCGACGGCACCGGGGCTCATCGGCGTATCCGCCTCGCGGACCGCGCCGGAATCCTCAGGCTGGGAGCGATGACTCATGGCTTCATTGCAGACATTCATGCAGGACTACGACCACCACCTGGCGCGTCTGGAAGAGCTGCGCGAGCTGCTGGAGGAGCGGCTCACCGCGGCCCGTGACGTGCTGGCCGGGATCGCCGTGCCAAGCCAGGCGGGGCCGGCCAGGGAACAGGTCGCCGCGATCGAGGCGGCGCTCGAGCGGATGGACCGCGGCCTGTACGGCACCTGCCGGCGGTGCAGCGCCTTCATCCCGTACGAGGTCCTGCTGCGCGCTCCGCAGGAACAACTCTGCGCCGGCTGCGGCAGCGCGGGACGGACAGAGCACACGGGGCGGACGCGCAGCGCGCGGCGGGCCGAGAGCCCGCTGGGGACGGAAGGTTCCGCGCGGACAGAGGGTTCCGTGCGGACGGACGCGGGGCGCGCTGGGACGGCGGCGTGATCGGTGACGACCGCGCGCCCGAGCTGAACCGCCGGGCCACGGTCGTTCTCCGCATACCCCGGCCCTGTTGACGGGCCTCGCCACTCACTGATCATCGACGAATCGGGCGCCGGACCCCGGCGTCCGTTCTGGCGCGCGCGGCGAGGGACGGACGGTGACGGGCGAGCGCCCGTCGAACGAGACGACGCCGGACGTCGCACGGCATTCCCGCCCACCTCGCACGGGCTCCGACGCCCTGCGGGCGATCACACCTGCACGGCCGGTCAGCCGTGCCACGACTTCACGAAGGAACACCCATGACCCAGCACGACGAGTTCACCATGATCAGCGACACCCAGGTCCAGTCCATCACCGAGCACCTGCGCACGCAGCTCATCTGGCGCACGTCGCGCCTGGACGAGCTCAGGGCGCTGGTGGACAGCGGTGGAACGGACGACGGGTCACGGCAGAGCGTGCTCGCCGACCTGGCCGCCACCGAGCGGATGATCACCGACATCAACAAGAGCCTGGCGCGACTGGCGGAGGGCACCTACGGCCGGTGCGTCGACTGCGACGCGTCGATCCCGTTCGAGCGGCTGAAGATCAGGCCGTTGACCCGCCACTGCATGCCCTGCCGCCAGCGGCACGAGGCTCGCTGACGACAGGCCGCGCGCCCGGTGCGGGCGCGCGGCGACAGCCCTGTGCGGGCGCGCGACGTCGACCCGGTGCGGGCGCCCGGCGTCGGCCCGGTGCTCAGTGAGACCAGCGCTGTCAGGCCGTGTCATGGTTGAATCTTGCCCAGTGTCGGACCGGCGGTGTGGGGGGACAGTGCTGCAAGCATGGGAGAAGGCGACGCGGGCCGCCTGCGGACGCGCCCGGTGACGTCGCTGGGGGCGCTGCGGTGGCTGCCGTTCGTCGTGCTGTTCGCGGTGGCCGTGATCGACCTGCTCGCCGGGCCGTCGCTCGGCTTCCTGCCGCTCCTCACCCTCGGCCCGACGTTCGCGTCGGTGTCCGGCGGCGTGCGGCGGACCGCGATGGTGGGCGCGGTGGCGATCGTCATCTGCGTCCCCCTGGCCTCCTACAACGGCCTGCTGCTCAAGCGGCAGAACACCATCACCATCGTCACGATCGTCGGCGTCACCGCCGCGAGCATGCTGGCCGCCCACCTGCGGCTCAAGCGTGAGCGGGAGCTGGCGAACGTCCGGCTCGTCGCGGAGGCGGCCCAGCGCGTCCTGCTGCGCCCGGTCCCCCGGCGGGCCGCCGACCTGCGGGTGGCGCTGTCCTACACCTCCGCCGCCGCCGAGGCGCAGATCGGCGGCGACCTCTACGAGGTCGTCACCACGCCGCACGGCGTACGCCTGCTCATCGGGGACGTGCAGGGCAAAGGGCTGGCGGCGGTGGAGACGGCGGCCTGGGTGCTCGGCGCCTTCCGCGAGGCCGCCTATGACGAGGCGGAGTTGCCGGATGTGGGCGAGCGGCTGGAGGCGAGCCTCGCGCGGCATCTGAGCGGCGAGATGTTCGTCACCGCGATCGTGGCCGAGGTGCACCACTCGGAGATCTCGCTGTACAACTGCGGCCATCCGGCGCCGCTGCTCATCAGCCCGGACGGGCGGATCACGGCGATGGAGCCCCCGCACGAGGGGCTGCCGCTCGGACTCGGCGCGCTGGCCGCCGACCGGCCGAAGCCGCACCGGGTGATGTTCGAGAACGGGGATCAGATCCTGCTGTTCACCGACGGGGTCATCGAGGCGCGCAACGCCTCCGGCGAGTTCTATCCCCTGGCCGAGCGGGCCCCGCTGCTGATGGCCGACGACCCGCAGACGGCGCTGGACTCCCTGCGGGGCGATCTGGTGCGGCATGTCGGGGGGCCGCTGCTCGACGACGCGGCGATGCTCCTGCTCCGCCGCATCCCCGCCTGAACCGACCGGAGGTGAGCCGGTACGCCGGGCGCGAACCTGCCGAGACCCGAATGACACAATGTCCGGTATGGAGGTACGTATCCGGAACAACGTCGTGGTCACCGGGCAGCCCGGCGCACCGATCGTGATGCTGGCCCATGGGTTCGGCTGCGACCAGAGTCTCTGGCGGCTGGTGGCGCCCGCGCTGGCCGAGGAGTTCCAGGTCGTCCTGTTCGACTATGTCGGCTCCGGGCGTTCCGACGTGTCGGCGTGGCGGGAGGAGCGCTACGCGTCGCTGGACGGTTACGCGGACGACGTGCTGGACATCTGCCGCGAGCTGGACCTGCGGGACGTGGTGTTCGTCGGCCACTCGGTCAGTTCCATGGTCGGCGTCCTGGCGGCGGCGCGCGAGCCGCTCCGCTTCGGCAAGCTCGTGCTGCTCGTCCCCTCTCCTTGCTACATCGACGAGGGTGACTACCGGGGCGGTTTCAGCGCCGCCGACATCGACGAGCTGCTCGACTCGCTGGAGTCCAACTATCTGGGCTGGTCCGCCACCATGGCCCCGATCATCGTGAACGCCCCGGACCGGCCCGAGCTGGGCCAGGAGCTGACCGACAGCTTCTGCCGCACCGACCCGGCGGTCGCCCGGGTGTTCGCCCGCACCACGTTCCTGTCCGACAATCGCGAGGATCTCGCTTCGGTGAAGATGCCGACGCTGATCCTGGAGTGCCGGCAGGACATGATCGCGCCGCCCGAGGTGGGCGCGTATGTGCACGCCGCGATCCCCGGCAGCCGGATCGTCACGCTGGACGCGGTCGGCCACTGCCCGCAGCTGAGCGCCCCCGAGGTCACCGCCGCGGCCATCGCCTCCTTCGCCCGCGACTGACGATGAAACCCCGGCCCGCCCCCGAACAGCCCGAGCGACCCGGCCAGGACGGCATGGCCGACGTCAGCGCCCTGCTGGAGGACAGCGCGGAGGAACTGTACGAGAACGCCCCCTGCGGCTACCTGTCCACGCTCATGGACGGCACGGTCGTCAAGATCAACAGGACCCTGCTGAACTGGGTCGGCTACACCCGCGCCGAGGTCATCGGCCGGCTGCGCTTTCCCGATCTGCTCACGGTGGGCGGCAAGCTTTACCACGAGACCCATGTCGCGCCGCTGCTGCGCATGCAGGGCGAGCTCAACGGGATCGCGCTCGAGATACGGACCGTCAACGGCAGCCGGCTGCCCGTGCTGGTCACCTCCGTCGTGAAGACCGCGGGCGACGGCCGGCAACTCCTCGTCCGGACCACGGTCTTCGACGCCCGCGACCGCCGGGCGTACGAGAGCGAGTTGCTGCGCGCCCGGCACGAGGCGGAGGAGGCCCGGCGGATCGCCGAGCGCGACCGCGAGCGGCTGAAGAGCGTGCTGGGCACGCTGCAGCGCAGCCTGCTTCCCCCCTCGCTGCCCAAGGTGCCCGGCCTGGAGGCCGTCGCCGCCTACCACGCGGCCTCGCAGGACGACCTGAGCGGCGACTTCTACGACCTGTTCGCACTGGGCGGCGAGCGCTGGTGCTTCTTCCTCGGTGACGTGTGCGGCAAGGGGCCGGAGGCGGCGGCGGTGACCTCGCTGACCCGCGCCACGTTGCGCGCCGCAGCCCTGCACGCGCCGGAGCCGATCAGCATGCTCGGCACGCTCAACACCGCCCTGCAGGAGCGCTATACCGGCGACAGCTCACGCTACTGCACGGTCATCGTCGGCATCCTCGCCGCCGAGCGGGACGGCTTCACCGTCACCCTGGCCGGCGGCGGCCATCCCCCGGCGCTGCTGCTGTGCGCCGACGGCCGGGCCTGCTACGTGCCCACTACCGGCGGGATGCCCGTCGGGCTGCTGCCGTCGCCGTCGTTCGTCGTCGCCGAGGCCCGGCTGGAACGCGGCGACACCCTCCTGCTCTACACCGACGGGATCACCGAGGCCCGCACCTACTCCGGCGACGGACGCTACGGCGACGAGGCGCTGCTGGCCTTCGCCGGCAGGCTGGCCCCCACATCGGCCGCCGCCACGATCGCGGCGGCCACCCGCCTCATCGAGAGCTTCGGCGCGGGCGTCGACGACGACACCGCCCTGCTCGCGCTCGGCGTCCCACCCACCTGAGCCCGTACCTGCCCTGACCCCGTTTCTGGGAGGCCCGCGGCCTCGCCATCAAGAGGAGTGCGTATGGACACGGCATCCGGTGCCGACGTGGAGCCGTCGAGCCACGACACGGCCATGCTGGACTACAACGCCTGGCTGTTCTGGCATGAGGCGACCGAGGAGCGGCGCCAGGCCCAGCTCGGCCGGCAGGCGGCCCTCGCCGAGCTCACGGGCGGCTCGATCGGGGCGCGCGTCTTCATCTCGGAGCTGGCCATGGTGCACCCGAGCGGCCTGCGGATGGGCGACGACTCCTACATCGCCGCGCACGCGTACGTCACCGGCGCCTTCCACGCGGGCCACGACTGCAGCGTGAACGCCTTCGCCGTGGTGCGCGGCGCGGTGACCATGGGCGATGGCGTCCGCGTCGGCGCGCACACCTCGATCCTCGGCTTCAACCATGCGATGGAGCCGGACCGGCCCGTCCACCGGCAGCCGCTGACCGAGCGCGGCATCACCATCGGCGACGACGTCTGGATCGGCTCGAACGTGGTGATCGTGGACGGCGTCACGGTGGGCTCCCACGCGGTGATCGGCGCGGGCTCCGTGGTGACCAAGGACGTGCCCGCCTGGGCGGTGGTGGCCGGCAACCCGGCCCGCCTCATCCGCGACCGCCGCCACACCTCCCGCGCCACCGGCACCGCACACGCCCTGGCCGGCCTGGCGGCCAGGGCCAGAGAGCAGGCGGCCGCGATCATCGAGCGAAGCTGGGAGCCGAACACACCCGTCGCCCGAGGCGCGGCCCCCACCGACCAGACGCACAACGGCCAGAACGCACCCGCCGACGGAACACCCACCGGCCGGTACGTGAACGCCCCCGGTGAGCCCGCCACCCTGCGGGCGCACGCCGATGCCGTCGAGCTGTCGTACCTGCTGTCGGACGCTCCCCCGGGACAACTGCCGCAGGCCGAGCATGTCCGCAGGCTCCGGCAGGGCCAGGACCCGGTGACGGGCCTGACCCCGCTGCTCGACGCCGCCGGCTCGCCCGGGCCGCCGCCGGCGGGGTTCGAGGACGGGTCGGCGCACTATCACGTGCTCAGCCTCGGGTACGCGCTCGATCTGCTCGGCTCCCGCTTCGAGCACCCCGTCGGCGCGGTCGCGCGGATGTCGCCGGCCGACCTCACCGCCGTGCTCGACGGGCTGGCGTGGCGGGCCGGCGGCTGGGGTGCGGGAGCGACGGTGGACACGCTGGGCACCGCCCTGATGTGGAACCTCCGCCACTTTCCCGCCCCAGGCTCGCGCACCGCCGTCGACGCCTTCCTCGGCGGACTGCTGGTGCGCTGCCGCCGCGACAGCGGCCTGTGGTCCCCGTCCCGCGCGGCCGACGGGCTGCTGCAGGCGGTCAACGGCTACTACCGGGCCGTACGGGGCTCGTTCGCGCAGTTCGGGCTGCCGGTGCCGTACCCGGAGCGGGTCATCGACACGGTGCTGGCGCACGCCGCCGACGAGCGGCATTTCGGGCCCGGCCGCACCACCGCGTGCAATGTCCTGGACGTGGCGCATCCGCTCTGGCTGGCCCGGCGGCAGAGCGCGCACCGGGCCAAGGAGGTGACCGCCTGGGCGGCCGGGCAGGTGGACGCGATCATCGGGCAGTGGGTCGACGGCCAGGGCTTCCCGTTCGCCCATCCGCCGTTGAGCGGCCCCCAGCACCGCGACCACCGGCCGGGCCTGCAGGGCACCGAGATGTGGCTGGCGACCCTGTGGTACGTCGCCGACCTGCTCGGCGTCGCCGAATCGCTCGGCTATCGTCCCCGTGGCGTGCACCGGCCCGAGCCCGCGCTGGACGCGCATGACGACCAGGCGGTCACTCCTGGCCGCTGAGCCGGTCGCGGGCCTCCTTGAGCTCGGCGCGAAGCACGGTGAGCTCGCTTTCGAGCTCGAGAATGCGGCGGATGGCGACGAGGGTCATGCCCTCGTCCGCCATCCGCGTGACGTGCTGGACGGCCATGACGTCCCTGCGTGAGTAGCGGCGCTGGCCGCCGGCCGATCGGCTGGGGCTGATGACGTCGTGCTGGTCGAGGCGCCGCAGGAAGGCCTGCCGCACCTGGAGCATCTCGGACACCTGACCCAGGGAATAGAGCGGCGCGCGCTCGTCGTCGAAGGGCAGCTCGGACATCATGACCTCCTCGGGTCCGGGGGGCGGGAACCGGGGCGCCCGCCCCCCGGCACCCGCATCAGGCCCTGATGGCCTTGTTGTCGGCGCGCTGGATCTCGACCTTGCGCGGCTTGGCCCGCTCCGTGACGGGGATCCGCACGGTCAGCACGCCGTCCGTGTAGCCCGCCTCGATCCTGTCGCTGTCCAGGTGCTCCGACAGGTAGACGCGCCTGGTGAAGGTGCCCATCGGGCGCTCGCGGACGAACAGCCGCTCGTCCTGGCCGATCTCCTCCTCGCGCGTGGCGGTGACGCTGAGGACGCCGCGGTCGACGGTCACCTCGACGGAGCCGGGGTCCACGCCCGGAAGGTCGAAGCGCAGGACCACGTCGTCGTCGCGGCGCAGCCCGTCCATCGGCATGACGGCGGTGTCGAACGATTTACGGGCCAGTTGGCTGAACTGGCGCTCGAACTCCTGAAGGAACGGGTCGATGGACGTGAGAAGCATCTCTGCATACCCCCTTGGTCGCTTCTTCGGTGACACCTAACTTCTAATCACAGTTGTAGGTTACCTCTCCTTCCGATGTCAAGCGACGTCGGCGGAGAAATCTTCGACGGCGTGCCGGCGGTGGTCCGGCGCGGGTGAGCCGGTCCCTCCTACATGGCTCACCCGCGAAAGATGGGTGCCAGGCCCGATAGTGGAACCTGCCGCCAACGGCCAGAGTGGAGGGACAGCGAGCAGGAAGGAGAGATGATGAACGCGATCGCCCTCGGAGTGAGCATGATCATGATCCTGCTCGCCGCCGCCGTCATCAGAGCCGTCATCGTCTTCGTTCCCCGAGGCCGGCGGCTCGTGGTGACCAGGCGCGGTCGCGAGACCACGGTGAAGGGCCCCGGTCTCACCGCCGTACTCCCGGGAGTGGACAACGCGGTCATGACCCCGCACGAACCCGACTACCTGGACATCCTCTGGCTCGCCGCCACCACGGCCGACGGGGTGACGGTGAGCGTCAACGGTCTCGCGCTGGCGTCGGTGCGTGACCCGGTCGGCTACGCCCGGCATCACACCTCACCGATCTCGGCGACCGTCACCGAGGCCGAGGAGGCGATCCGCCGCTTCGTCTCCCGCCACGACCTGATCGAACTGGCCGGACTGACGGACGACGACCTGCGCGAGCTGTCGGCCGAGATCACCGAGCGCACCGGCGCGTGGGGCGTCGAGGTGGCCCTGGTCGAGTTCTCCCGGATCGAGATCCGGCTCAAGGAGGACCTGCTGGAGTGGGCCGACGGGTTCGCCATCCGGCGGGCGGCGGCGCTGGCCGCCCAGCACGACGGATCCGGCACGGCCACCCTGCCCGTGGCGGCCTCGCAGACAGTGCCCCCGCAGACGATGACGTCGCAGACCGTGCCCGGCACCGGGACGTTGCACCACCGCCTGACCCTCGGCGGGCAGCGCCTGGCCGTGCTGGCGCAAGGCGCCGAGCGCACGCTGTTCGTCTACGGCTCCGGCGTCGAGGACACGCCGCTGCGGACCATCGTGCTGGCGCGGGACGAGGCCGACGACCTGGCCGAGCTCCTGCACAGCAGCTCGGTCCCCGACCGGCTGGCGGTCGTGGAGCGCCACCTCGCCGACCTCACCACCCAGGCCCGCTGACCGGGGACATCCCTCTACTTCGATCCGTTCAGGAGCGAGTCGGGCACCTCACCGATCAGCTTGCCGGTCACCGTCGTGGACTTGGGCGCCCTGATCGACACCTTGGTCCCCCAGCCGGTGAACCGGCTGTCGACCGTGACGGTCATGCCGCTCTTGTCGCCGTACACGTACGAGCTCTTCACGCTGCTCACGAGCCCGGCCGAGGTGAGGGTGAGGGTGTAGGACACCTTTGTGGCCTTGTTCACGCGCAGCGGGGCCGACTTGGTCGCCCAGGGCGACACCTTGTCGAGCTCCTTGAAGGTGATCTTCCCGGTGATGGCGCGCCGGGTCACTTTTCCCTTCTTGATCAGGACGGCCAGAGTCCGAGGCTCGACGGGGTTGATGGCCTGCCCCAGATAGCCACCGGCGCCACCGGTGTCACGGGACTTGTACCAGGTCTTGCCTTCAGGAAGCAGTTTCTTCACCGAGCCGCCCGAGGTGTAGCCGACCTTGCCGATGTTGATGACCCGCTCGCGTCCCATGCCTGACGTGGCCACGGTGTCGGAGGCCGCGATCCCTTGGGCGCCGAACTGGAAGGTGCCCTTGCGGCTCTGCGCCTTCACTGTGCGGGCTTCGCCCGACAGGGTGGTGGTCTCGGTGAAGCGCACGCCGTGCCCGGCGACGAATTGGCCCTTCAGCGCCCGTACGGGATCTTTGGCCTTGGGGGCGGCGGCCTGGGCGGGGAGGGCCACCAGCAGGGGGGCGCAGGCCGCCAGCGCGATGATCGTCTTCTTCATGAAGGTGATCATGCCGAAGGCGGGTCACGGGCAGGCCACGGCCTCGGTCAAGCTCCGCACCAGCAGGGACTCGACGCCGAGCAGCATCTCCCTGGCCGTCTCCCGGGACAGGTAGGCGGTGTCGATGATGAGGCTGAGCTGTCCGGTGTCGGGAGCCGTGCCCACGGTGAAGAACACCTTGAACCGCACCCCGGGCCACGCGTTCGTGACGTAGGTGTGGGTCTTCCCGGTGAGCGCGGCCAGGTCCTCCCCCGGTGCGAGCCTGGGCAGGCTCGGCCAGCTGCCGCCCCCTCGCCGGTCGTTGAAGAAGGCGTCCAGGTCCGGCTCCCGGCCGCGCCGCCGCCCGATCTCCTCCCGCATCGCCTGCATGGCGTACGGGTCGTAGTGCGCGTTGCGGTAGGCCATGAGGGCGCTGCGGTGCGCGGCCTGGGCGGTGTCGGCGAAGTCGGTGCCCGGCAGGTCGAGCACCAGCAGCCCGTCCTGCCCCACCGTGGCGACCATGCTCTCGGTACGTGGATCGCGCCGGTTGCTGTGGACCAGCTGCATGACGGCCCGCCGGCGGCCGTTCACCCGGGCCAGGACGGTGGCGCAGGCGGCGATCAGGACACTGGTCGTGCTGATCGTCCACCGCTCGGCCAGCCGGACTGCCGCGCCCGCGAGCGCGACCGACTCCATGCCGACCTCGATGAACCGGGGGTCCTCCGGCTCGCCCGGCGGATGGTCGAACACCTCCAGCGGGACCTCTTCGAGCACCGAGCGCCAGTGGCGGACGGACCTGGCCGAGCGGGCCAGGTACGGCTCGGTGCGCTCCAGCTCGGCCTGGTCCATCGGCGTCCACGCGTCGGCCGGGAGGTCCTCGCCCCTGAGCAGCCCTCGCCACCGCGCGGACAGCAGGCCCAGCGCCTGGAAGTCCACCGCCAGATGGGAGAAGGCGAACGCCAGCGCCTTCGGCCGGCCGTCGGCGGTCACGATGGCGCAGCGCAGCGGCAGATCGTGCTCGTGCGCGAAGACGGTCCTGCTCATCTCGCCGGCGAGCCGTTCGGCCGCCGCCAGCGCCCGCTCCTGCCCCGCCTCCACCAGCTCCACGGTCAGCTCGCCGCGGCCGGCCACCCGTTGCACCGGCCCATCCGGGGTGTCGGCGAAGGTGGTGCGCAGGCTCTCGTGCCGTTCGAGCAGCACGCGCAGCGCCTCCAGCACCGCGGCGAGGTCGCGCCTGCCGTAGACGGGCAGCACCCAGGGGCAGTTGAGAAAGGACTGGCTGTCCCCCATCAGGTGGACGGCCCGCCACATCAGCCGCTGCCCCCACGTCAGCGTCCCCTCACCGTCCCGCTGCCCGCCGAACGTCACCGTCCGGACGTCGTTCCCGCTCACGGTCATCGCGGACGCCCGGGGACCAGCAGATCGGCGAGGTGGGCGGCCAGGGTGCTCACGTACTCGAAGGACGACAGGTCGCCGCTGAGGTCGACGTCCACGCCGAAGGCGTCCTCGATCGCGTCGACGAGCCGGATCAGGGCCAGCGAGCTGAGCCCGAGCGCCGAGAGCGAGTGGCCGCCCGCGAGCACCTCCTCGGCGCTGATCTCGCCGTCGGACAGCCCGGCGATCATGTCCGCCAGCTTCCGCTCGAGCTCCGCCGCGCCCGCCGTCACAGCGCGCCCCCCGCGCCACCGACGCCGGCATCCACGGCGTCCCCGGCGTTCCCTGCGTTCCCCGCATCCTCGGCGTCCTGGCGGATGCGGACGCTGCGCGGCCTCATGTCCGTCCAGACCTCGTCGATGTGGTCCAGGCACTCCTGCCTGCCGCCGGCGAACCCCTCGGCCCGCCAGCCGTCCGGCAGCGGCCGGTCGAAGGGCCACAGCGAGTACTGCTCCTCGTCGTTGACGACCACCTGGTGGCGTGCGGCCTCGGTCATCTCAATGCCTCCGTCTTCTCGTTCGCGGTGGTGGCGGGGGTGGCGCGGCGCAGGGCCTGTACGCCGACCAGGTCGTCGGCGATGGCGTCGGGCACCTCCTGGTCGAAGCGGGCCAGCGCCGGGATCCGCATGGCGACCAGCGTGATCACCAGGATGGCGGCGCCGAAGAGCAGGTACATGAACCCGATGCCGCGCCCCGGCCCGGTGCCGATGAGCGCGCCGACGGTCGGGGCCAGCGCGCCGTTGTCCAGGAGCAGCGGGTCGAGCACCGCGGCGGCGTACGGGGCGACCAGGCCGAAGCCGACGGGCAGCGTGGACCAGGCGATGAGGGTGTTCATCGCGAACACCCGGCCGTGGAACCGCTGCGGCACCTTGACCTGCACGATCGTGGTGTAGATACCGTTGAGCAGGGTGAGCCAGGCCGTCATCCCGCACACCCCGATCGCGATCACCGTCAGGTCGGCGCGCATGCCGGTGACCACGCAGAAGACGCCCAGGGCCAGCGTGCACAGCAGCACGCCGCGCAGCCGCAGCCGGCGCGGACCACCCCAGACGATCATGATGAGCGCGCCCGCGAACGTGCCGACGCCGGCCAGGAAGGAGATCCGGCCGACGTCGGCGAGCCCGGCGAAGGAGAGCACCAGCGGCGAGAACATCAGCAGGAGCGGCGACAGGAACACGTTCAGCACGACGAAGAACAGCAGCATGCCGACGAAGCCGCGGTGGCCGAGCGAGTAGCGCAGCCCGCCGAGGATCTCGGCCTTGATCGACTCGCGGCGCCGCCACGGCATGGTGGCGGGGAACTTCACCATCAGCAGGATGACGATCGCGATGGCGTAGCTGGCGACGTCCAGGATGAGAATGCCGCCGAGGCCGATGCCGGCGAGCAGGCCGACGGCGAAGATGGGCACCAGGAGCTGGGTGGTGCCGTTGCTGAGCTGCATGATGCCGACGGCGTGCCCGAGATAGCGCTTGGGCACGATCTGCGGCACGGCGGAGAAGTACGCGAGCCGCTGGAAGGTGAGCGCGACCGACAGGCAGCCCAGCAAGGGGTAGATCATCGTCACGGACAGGTTGCCGGTCCACAGCAGCATGCCGAAGGCGAGCTGGATGGTGAACGCGGCGGCGTCGGCGGTGAGCATCACCCGGCGCCGGCTCGTCCGGTCGATGATCGCCCCCGCGATCGGGGCGGTGAGCAGGCCGGGCACCAGGCCGACGACGGCCATCAGGGCGAACTGCGCCACCGACCCGGTGGTGGTGTAGATCCACAGGGGGACGGCAAACTCGGTCAGTGCCGTGCCCATGATGGAGATGAGCTGGCTCAGCACGACGGCGAGGAAGCGCGGGATGCCGGGCTGCGGCCCGGACGGGGCGGTGGGCGCGTCGGCGTTCGACACGTCGTGCAGCCACCAGGTGGCGTCGGGGTCGCGGGCCGGTTTCAGCCTGGCCGGCGGCTTGGACAGCTTGGGGTGGAGGGTGGTGACGATCTCGGCCAGCTCTTCCGCCCGATATTTCAGGAAAAAGTGTCCGGCTTCCGCGAGCACGACCACGGCCGACGTCGAGGTCAGGAAGTGCCATTCACGGAAGCGCTCCTGGTAGTAGTCCGTCGCCGGATCCTCGGAGCCGACCACACTGATCACCGGGGCGCGCAGCCGGTCGGGCCCGGCCTCGAACAGGCGGGTGTAGTACTCCTCGGCCTCCCGCGAGTCACGGCGCATGTTCCGGACGATCCGGCGGGCCTGCGCGGGGTCGAGCTCGCTCATGTCCACGCCCTGCGAGATCAGCCAGTTGACGTAGCGCTGGTCGCTGCGCAGCCGTTCCGCCTCGGCGAAACGGGCGATCCTCGACATGAGGGCGCCGCGTGGCCGGGCGAAGGGGAAGATCCCGCCGATGTAGACGGCGTCGAGATCGCGTCCCGCCGCCTCCAGCCGGAGGGCGATCGCCACGGTCACGGCCGAGCCGACGCCGCAGTGACCGTACAGCGCGATGGGGCCGTCGACCTTCTCCAGGATCTCGCGCACGCAGGTGGCGACCAGCTCGTCCAGCGACAGCGGGTCTTCTTCGAGGCCCACGTCGTGGCCGGGGATCGCCACCGACCACAGCGCGTGCCCGTCCGGCAGGGCGTCGGCGAGGGGCTGGTAGACGACCGCGCTGCCGCCGCCGTAGGGGACGCACACGTAGCTGAGCACCGGCGCCATGCTGCGGGCCGGGGTCAGCCGGTGCAGCAGCGAGCGGGGGCCGCGCCGGTCGGCGGGGGTGTCGGCGAGCGCCGCCAGCTCGCGGATGGTGGGGTGCTTGAACACGTCCATCACGCTGACCGCGCCGCCGGTCTGCCTGCGCAGCCGGGCCACCACCTGGGTGGCGAGCAGGGAGTGCCCGCCGAGGTCGAAGAAGTCGTCGTCGACGCCGATCACCTCGACGCCGAGCAGCTCGCCCCAGATCGCGGCCAGGGCCAGCTCGGTCGGCGTGCCGGGGGCGACGAGCTCGATCCCGGCGTCCCGGCCCGCGACCGGCGCCGGCAGGGTCCGCCGGTCCAGCTTGCCGCTGGGGCCGAGCGGCAGGGCGGCCAGGGTGACGTAGCCGCTCGGCACCATGTAGTCGGGCAGCGTCCTCTTCAGCTCGGCGCGGACGCCGGCGTGGTCGAGCACCTCGTCGAGGTCCTCCTCGCGGTCCGCGTCGGCCGGGGTGATGTAGGCGACCAGGCGGGGGTCACCGGGCCGGTCCTCCCGGACGATCACGGCGGCGTCCCGGACGGCGGGCAGGGCGCGCAGCGCCGCCTCGATCTCGCCGAGCTCGATCCGCAGGCCGCGCAGCTTCACCTGGGTGTCCAGCCGGCCGAGGAACTCAAGGGCGCCGTCCGGGCGGTGCCTGGCCAGGTCGCCGGTGCGGTAGAGCCGGGAGCCCGGCGGGCCGTACGGGTTCGGCACGAATCGCTCGGCGGTGAGGGCGGGCCGGTTCAGGTAGCCCCGGGCCAGGCCGGTGCCGGCGATGAACAGCTCGCCCGGCACCCCGATCGGCACCGGGCGCATGGCCTCGTCGAGGACGTACAGGGCGGTGTTGGCGATCGGGGTGCCGATCGGCACGCGGGCCGCCGAGGTGAGCGTGGCGGGGCGGCAGTGCCACGCCGACACGTCGACGGCCGCCTCGGTCGGGCCGTACAGGTTGTGCAGCTCGGCGGCGGGCAGCGTGGCGACGCAGCGGCGGGCCAGGTCGGCGGGCAGCTCCTCGCCCGAGCAGATCACCCGGCGGAGCGAGCCGCAGCCGGCCGCGCCGTCCTCGCCGAGGAACACGGCGAGCATGGACGGCACGAAGTGGGCGGTGGTCACGCCCTCGGTGACGATCAGTTTGCGCAGGTACGCCGCGTCCTTGTGGCCGCCGGGGGTGGCCAGGGCGAGCCGCGCGCCGGTCCGCAGCGGCCAGAACAGCTCCCACACCGACACGTCGAAGCTCAGCGGGGTCTTCTGCGCCACCACGTCGCCGGCGTCGAGGGCGAACCGCTCCTGCATCCAGTCCAGGCGGTTGGCGATGCCGGCGTGCGTGTTCGGCACGCCCTTGGGCCGTCCGGTGGAGCCCGAGGTGTAGATGACGTAGGCGACGTCGTCCGGTCGCACCTCGGGAAGCGGCCCGGAGGCGCCGGTCCAGACGGCGGGGTCGTCCAGGTCGAGGGTGATCGCGGTGGTGGGCGGGAGCGTCGGCCGGATCCTCGCTTGGGTGAGGAGCGCGGCGGGCGCGGCGTCCGACAGCATGAACGCCACCCGGTCGGCCGGGTAGTCGGGGTCGATCGGCAGGTAGGCCGCGCCGGCCTTGAGCACGCCCAGCAGCGCGGGCAGCAGCTCCAGCGAGCGCTCGGCGCAGACGGCGACGACCGACCCGGCGCCCACCCCCAGGCCGCGCAGCGTGCGCGCGACCCGATTCGCGGCCGTGTCCAGCTCGCCGTAGGAGAGTGAACGCCCTTCGAAGCGTACGGCGGTCGCCTCGGGCGTGCGGGCGGCCTGGTCCTGGATCGGGCCGTGCAGGGTGGCCGGGCCGGGGAAGACCTTGGCGGTGTCGTTCCAGTCCTCGACGACCAGGCGGCGCTCGTCGCCGGTGAGCAGGTCGAGCTGGGACAGCCGCAGGCCGGGCCGGGCGGCCACCCGCTCCAGCAGCGCGCTCAGGTGGCCGGCCAGCCGTTCGACGGTGGCCGCGTCGAACAGGTCGGTGTTGTAGACGAAGAGGCCGGACGAGCCGCCGTCCGGGCCGTCGGTGACGTACAGCTCCAGGTCGTAGCGGGTCGCCCAGGCGTCCAGCGGGAAGTCCGCCACGCTCAGCCCGGCCGGCGGGGCGATGGTGGCGTCGCGGAAGTTCTGCATCGCGAGGATGACGCCGAACAGCGGCGACCTGGACACGTCACGGGGCAGGTCCAGCTCGGCGACGAGCTGCTCGAACGGCAGGTCCTGGTGGGCGAAGGCGTCCACGGCGACCTCGCGCACCCGCTCCAGCAGCTCGGCGAAGGTGGGGTCGCCCGACAGGTCCACCCGCATGGTGAGCATGTTCACGAAGCAGCCGATCACCCCGTCGAGCTCCGGCGCCTGGCGGCCGGCCACCGGTGAGCCCACCGCGACGTCGGGGGTGCCCGCGTAGCGGCCGAGCAGCGCGGCGAAGGCGGCCAGCATCGTCATGTACGGCGTGGCGCCGTGCTCGCGGCCCAGCCGGGCCAGCTCGGCGGAGACCTCCGGGCTCAGCGGGAAGGCTCGGGCCGCGCCGGTGTAGGTGCGTTCCGGCGGCCGGGGCCGGTCGGTCTGCAGGTCCAGCGGCTCCAGCCCGGCCAGCCGGTCACGCCAGAAGTCCAGGTCGCGCCGCGACGGCGGCAGGGCGCGCTGCCAGGCGGCGTAGTCGCCGTACCCGACCTGGGGGGTCGGCGGCGCGTCGCCCTCGTAACGGCCGAAGACCTCGCGCAGCAGGAGGTCGGCGGACCAGCCGTCGGCGGCGATGTGGTGCACCGCGATGACCAGCACGTGATCGTCGTCGGCCAGGCGGACCAGCAGCGCCCGCGCCACCGGGCCGGTGGCCAGGTCGAACGGCTCGGCCAGGAACTCCTCCATCTGCGCCCTGGCGGCGGCCTCGTCGTGGGCGTCGCGCCGGATCAGCGGCAGCGTGCCGTCGGCGGCGACCACCACCTGCGGCTGCCCGTCCCAGGTCGCCGGGTAGTGCATGCGCAGCGCGTCATGGCCTGCCACCACGGCGTCGAGCGCGGCGGCGAGGGCCGCCACGTCCAGCGGGCCGCGCAGCCGCAGCCTGATCGGGATGGTGAGCTGCGTGGTGCCCGGCGCGAACTGCTCCAGGAACCACAGCCGCTCCTGGGCGTGGGACAGCGGCGGCGGCTCGTCACCCGACCGGGTGGGAATGGTGCGCCGCGCGGCCGCCGTGGCGCCCCGCCGCAGCCTCCGTGCCAGCAACTCCTGCTTGGTGGCCGACAGCGCGTCCGATCCACTCACCGAGGCACCTCTACATCCAGAGCCGACACCGTCGGCGGCGGCGCCTCCGCGTTCAGCAGGCGAGCCGCCTCCGCGTCGGAGAGGCCTGACAGTTGTTCGATCAGCAGGGTCTCGACCGCGGCCGCCAGGGCGGCGACGGTCGGCCGGTCGAACACGGTGCGGATCGGCACCTCCGCCTCGATCGCGTTCCCCAGCAGGGCCGCGACCCGGGTGACCAGCAGCGAGTGGCCGCCGAGGGCGAAGAAGTCGTCCAGGGTGCCGACCCGTCCGGCGTCCAGGCCGAGCACCTGCTCCCACACCTCGGCCACCAGCGTCTCGGCGTCGGTGCCGGGCGGCACGAACCGCGCCGCCGCCTCCGGCTCGGGGTCCGGCAGGGCGGCGTGGTCGATCTTGCCGGTGATGGTGAGCGGCAGCGCGTCCAACGGCACCCAGCCCGTGGGCACCAGGTGGGCCGGCAGGCGCGCGGCCAGGTGCCGGCGCAGCTCGTCCGGCGCGGCCGCGCCGACCACGTACGCCACCAGCCGGTCCTCGGCCGCGGTCACCACCGTCTGGCGCACCCCGGGATGGGACAGCAGCGCGGCCTCCACCTCGCCCGGCTCCACCCGGAAGCCGCGCACCTTCACCTGGCCGTCCAGGCGGCCCAGGAACTCCAGCGCCCCGTCCGGCCGCCACCGCACCCGGTCCCCTGTCCGGTAGAGCCTGGATCCCGGTGGTCCGTACGGGTCGGGGATGAATCGTTCGGCGGTCAGCGCCGGGCGGCCCAGGTAGCCGCGCGCCAGTCCGGCCCCGCCCAGGCACAGCTCGCCGGGGAAGCCGGGCGGCACGGGCTCGCCGTACGGGCCGAGGACGTGCACGGTCGTGCCGTCGATCGGCCACCCGATGGGCGGGCGGCCGGTGGTGTCGTCCGCGCCGAGGGTGACCGCCGTGGCGATGATGGTCGCCTCGGTCGGCCCGTAGGTGTTGACCAGCCTGATCCGGTCACCGAACCGGTCCCGCCACCGGCCCACGGCCGTGGCGTGGACCTGCTCACCGCCGAGGATCACCAGCCGCAGCCCTTCCGGCCAGCTCACGTCGTCGAACGACTCGGTGAGCCGGTGCCAGTAGGCGGTCGGCAGGTCCAGCACGGTGACCTCCCGGCCGGCCGGGTCGCGCAGCGCGGCGGGCAGGCTGAGCGCCCCGCCGGGCAGCAGGTGCACGGCCGCGCCGGCGGTCAGCGCCGGGTACAGCTCTTCGGCGTGGGCGTCGAAGCTGAGCGAGGCGAACTGGACGACGCGGTCGTCCGGCCGCAGGTCGTACGCCTCCCGCATCCAGCGGACCCGCCCGGCCAGGCTGCCGTGCTCGACCAGCACGCCCTTCGGCACGCCGGTCGAGCCGGAGGTGTAGATGACGTACGCCGGGTCGTCGAACTCGACCTCGTGCCATCCGCCGAGCCACCGGTCGTCGCCGCGCCGGGACTCGTCGGCGGCGATGAGCGTGACGGTGTCCGGCGGCAGCCGGTCGGCCAGCCCGGCGTCGGTCACCACCAGGCGGGCGGCGCTGTCGTCGATCAGGAAGGCGAGCCGTTCGTCCGGATGGTCCGGGTCGAGCGGCAGGTACGCGCCACCGGCCCGCCAGACGGCCAGCAGCGCCACCACCGCCTCGGTCGAGCGCCCCAGGAACACGCCGACCACGCACCCGTCGGTGACCCCGCGCCGCCGCAGCGCCGCCGCGAGCCGCGCCACCCTGAGATCGAGCTCGCCGTAACTCACCCGCTCCTCGCCGCACAGCAGGGCGGTGGCCTCGGGGGTGGCGGCGACCACCCGCTGAAAGAGCACCGGCACCGGAACACCCTTGCCCTGACCACTCTGCCGGTACGCCGAGCCCCCGCCTGCCGGCGCGGCGGCGTCGACCGGAGCGGCCGTGTCGATGTCGGCCGGAGCGGCCGTGTCGATGTCGGTCAGGGCGACCGTGTCACTGCCGGTCAGGGCGGCCTTGTCGGTGTCGGTCAGCGCGACGGTGCCGCCGTCGGTCAGGGCGGCCTTGTCGGTGTCGGTCAGGAGTGGCAGGCGTGACAGCGGGGTGCCGGGGGCGTCGGCGATGCCGCGCAGGAGCACGGCGAAGCGTGCGGCCAGGCCCTCGGCGGTGGCGGCGTGGAACAGGGTGGTGTCGTAGCCGAGCACGGCGAGCAGCCCCTGGTCGTTGCGCCAGGTCTCCAGCGCCAGGTCGAACTTGGCCTGCCGGAATCCGCCGTCGTACAGCTCCACGCCCAGGTCGCCGATCCGCTCGGGCGGCGTGCCGTCGCCCGCCTGACTGTGCAGGATGATCATGGTTGCGAGCAGCGGATTGTGCTGGAGATCGCGCGGCACCCCGAGCTCGCCGATGAGCCGCTCGAACGGCACGGCGCGGTGGGTGTGCGCGTCCAGCACCGAGCTGCGGGTGGCCGCGAGCAGGTCGCGGAAGGACGGGTCGCCCGCGAGGTCGCCGCGCAGGACCAGGGTGTCGGTGAGGTAGCCGATGACCGGCTCCAGCTCGACGCGGTCACGGGTCGCCCACGGCGTGCCGACCAGGATGTCGCTCTGCCCGGTGTGCCGTGCCAGCAGCACCTGGTATGCGGCCACCAGCACCATGAACAGCGACGCCCCGTGCTCCTGGGCCAGCCGTTCCAGGCGGGTGACGACCTCGGGCTCGATCCGGAACGTGTGGAAGGCGCCCTCGGGGCGTTGCCCGCCGGGCTTGTCCGTGGGCAGGACCAGCAGGGGCGGCTCGGCCAGGCGGCGCCGCCAGTACGCCAGCGACTCCTCGGCCGCCTCCCCGTTGTCGCGCTCCCGCTGCCACAGCGCGATGTCGCCGTACTGCACCGGCAGCGGAGGGAGCCGGGGCTCGCCACCGGCGACCTCGGCCTGGTAGAGCGCGAACAGGTCGTCGAACAGGACGCTGAACGACGCCCCGTCGGCGATGATGTGGTGCAGCACGAAGCAGAGCACGTGGTGGCCGGGGCCGAGAGTGAGCAGGCTGATCCGCAGCGGCGGAGCGGCGGCCAGGTCGAACGGCGCATTGGTGCGCTCAGCGACCAGCCTGCGCGCCCACTCCTCGACACCGGCCTCGGAGCCGGTCCCAACGTCAGCTCCGAGGGCGGTCCCGAGGTCAGTCCCAGAGGCGGCCCCAAGGTGAGTTCCGGGCTCGGTCCCGAGGTGGGTTCCGTGCTCGGTCCCGAGGTGGGTTCCGGGGGCGGTCTTGGTGGTCAGGTCCAGGCGTTCGACCGGGACGGGGCCGGGCGGGTGGATGACGGTGATCGGCTCGCCGTCCAGGTCGGGGAAGCGGGTGCGCAGGCTCTCGTGCCGCGCCACCACCGCCTCCAGCGCGGCGTCGAGCGCGCCGGCGTCCAGCTCGCCGCGCAACCGCAGCACAAGACACATGTTGTACGACGCGTCGCCCGGGTCGAACCGTTGCAGGAACCACAGCCGCTCCTGGCCGAACGACAGCGGCGGGCTCACTCCGGCCGGCCGGGGAACGGGCCGGTCATCCCCTTGGTCCGGGTCGTCCTCCGCCGGATGCGCTGCGCGAAGACGGGTGATCTCCTCGACGATCCCCGTGACGGTGGGGTCGTCGAAGAACGCGTCCAACGACACGTCCACGCCCAGCCGCTCCCTGATCCGGGCGGTGATCTGGGTCATGGTGAGCGAATGGCCGCCAAGGTCGAACAGGTCGTCGTCGGCGCCGATCTCCTCCACATCGGCCAGATCCAGCACGTCCCGCCAAATCCCCCGGACGGTATCGACCAGACCCGCGACCGAACCCCCTCCGACCGGGGCCTGAGCCGCCTGGCCCGCTTCGGGGCCCGGGGCGACCGGGGCCGGCGTGGCGGTGCCGGTCAGAACCTCCGAGGCCGGCGTGGCGGCCAGAACCCCCGCGGCCAGATCCCCCGCGGCCAGATCCTCCGGGGTCGGGGGCGTGGTGCCGGTCGGTGTTCCTGTGGTGGTCGGCAGGGCGGCGCGGTCGAGTTTGCCGACCGGGGTCAGCGGGAGGGCGGCCAGCGTGACGTACGCGCTGGGCAGCATCGCCTGGGGCAGCGTCCGGGCCAGGTGGGCGGTCAGCGTGCCGGGTGCGGGCGTCGCGCCGGGCGCCGGGACGACGTAGGCGATCAGCCGTTGATCGCCGGCGTCACCGTCCCGGACGAGCACCGCGGCCTCGGCCACCTGGGCATGCTCCAGCAGACGGGACTCGATCTCGCCGAGCTCGATCCGGTGCCCCAGCAGCTTGACCTGACCGTCCTGGCGGCCGAGGAACTCGATCTCGCCGTCGGCCCGATACCGGGCCAGGTCTCCGGTGCGATACAGCCGCGAACCAGGCGGACCATACGGATCGGGGACGAACCGTTCGGCGGTACGGCCCGGCCGGCCCCGGTAACCGCGCGCCACCCCCGCGCCGCCGACGCACAGCTCGCCCGCGACGCCCACCGGCACCGGGCGCAGTGCCTCGTCGAGCAGGTAGATCTGGGTGTTGGCCAGGGGCCGGCCGATCGTGACCGTGTCGCCGAGCTCGCCGTAGGTGCTCCAGATCGTCGTCTCGGTCGGGCCGTACACGTTGAGGACCCGGTCGCAGCGGGCGCGTAACTCCTCGGCGAGCCGGGGCGGCAGCGCCTCGCCGCCCGTCAGGGCGGTCACGCCGCCGATGCCGCCCGGCAGCAGCAGCCGCCACACCGACGGGGTGGCCTGGACGTGCGTGACGCCCTGCTCGGCGACCAGCCGGGCCAGCGCCGCCGGCCGCCGCACCGCTCCGTGCGGGGCGACGACGACCCGGCCGCCGGTGATCAGCGGCAGGTAGAGCTCCAGGGCGGAGATGTCGAACGCGGGCGAGGTGAGGGCGAGCCAGGTCCCGTCGGGTCCGGCCTTGAGCCGGTCGCGCATCGCGAGCAGCAGATTGGCCAGGTTGCGATGGTCGACCTCGACCCCCTTGGGCCGCCCCGTAGACCCCGAGGTGTAGATCACGTACGCGATCTCGCCCGGCAAGGGTGCCTCCCCCGGCCCCAGCTCAGCCCTGCCACCCGGAGCGCGTTCTGCCGAACCATCGGCAGCGGGCTCGTCCCCGGCTAAAAGCGCCGGACCAGGCGAACCACCGGCAGCGGACCCCTCGGTGGGCTCTTCGCCGAGGACGAACACCGGGCCGGGCAGGGCTGGGGCGGGGGTTTCGGACAGCAGGAGCCGGGGGCGGGCGTCGGCGGTGATCATGGCGAGTCGTTCGGCCGGGTAGTCCGGGTCGAGGGGCAGGTAGGCGGCGCCGGCGCGGTGGACGGCGAGCAGGCTGATCAGGAGGGTGTCGGAGCGTCGCAGGTGGACCGCGACCAGGTCGCCGCGCTCGACCCCGGCGGCGCGGAGCCGCAGGGCGAGCCGGTCGGCCGCGGCGTCCAGGCCGGCGAAGCTGAGCGAGCGGTCCTCGTACGTCACGGCTGTCGCGTCCGGGCGGGCCCGTACCTGCTCGGCGAACAGGCCGGGCAGGGTGGCGTCGGCGGGGTAGGCGGCCGCGGTGTCGTTCCACTCGGTCAGCAGCCGCCGCCGCTCGGCCTCGGGCAGGATGTCCAGATCCGCCAAGGGGACGCCGGGGTCGGCGGCGGCACCGCGCAGCAGGGCGCGCAGCGCGTCGGCGAACCGGGTCACGGCGCCGGTGCCGACGGCCGCCGGGTCGAACCGCAGGCACAGGGCCAGCCCGTCGGGCCCGTCGACGAACTGCAGGTGCAGGGCGTTGCGCACCCCGCCGCCGAACATCATGCGGTCGACGGACAGCTCCAGCCCGGGAAAAACCGGGTCGGCCGCCGCCTCGCGGTAGCTGATCGACACCGGGATCGCGGCCCCACCGGCCGGCAGTCCGGCGGCCCGTGCCAGAGGCACCTCCCGGAACCGGTACAGCTCACGCACCTCACCCCGCAGGTCCCGGACGAACTGAGCGAACGGCTGGTCGGCCGAGGGGCGCGACAGCACGGCCAGTTCGTTGACGAACGGGCCGATGTGGTCGCGGGTCGCGGGCCGGCGCGTGGTCACGTCGATCGCCACCGCCACGTTCTCGGTGCCGTACCGGAACAGCAGCGCGTGCACGCCCGCGAGCAGCACCTCGAACGTCGTCGCGCCGACCGCCCTGGCCACCTCGGCGGCGTCCCGGCCGAGTTCGCGGTCGACGCCGACGTCGATCTGCTCACCGACGCCGTACCGCCCGGTGGTGTGCCACCGGGCGATCGGCCCGCTCTCGTCGTCCCGCTCGGCAGCAGGCGGCCGGCCGGCGCCGGGCACGGTGCGGCGCTGGCCGGGCAGGACGAGTTCGGCGGGTGGCGTCCAGCGGCCGGCCCAGAACTCGCGGGCGGCGGGCAGGGACGCCGCCGCGCGCTCGTGCTCGGCGCGCAGCGCGTCGCCGATGGGCAGCGGCGGCAGCGGATCAGGGGCTCCGGCGCCGATCCGGGACGCGTACAGGCGGGCCAGGTCGCTGACCAGGATGTCCTTGGAGATGCCGTCGAAGACCAGGTGGTGGGCGACGAACAGCAGCAGGTGCCGGCCCGGCCCCGCCGGTGCGAGCGTGAACCGCGCCAGCGGCCCCTTCTCCAGGTCGAAGCCCCGGGCGCTCTCCTGCCGGATGAGGGCGTCGGTGGCGGGCCCGTCGGCGAGCGTGACGGACGGCTCGGCCCCCGCGACCAGCCGCACCCCGTCTCCGCTCTCCTCGAAGGCGGTGGCCAGCACCGGATGCCGGGCGGCCACGTCCGCGCAGGCCGACAGCAGCGCGCGAACGTCGAGGTCGCCGTCGAGCCACAGGGCGAGCGGCATGTGGTAGGCCAGGCCGGCGCCCATACGCTCACTGATCCACATGCCTTGCTGGGTGAAGGAAGCCGGAAGGCTCTCCTGGCGGTGCGTCATGACCGTTCTCTCTGTCTTGTCCGCTGGCGCTGAAGTCGGGTTCTCACAGGGACGCGTCCGGGTTGCCGAGCAGGTCGAGGAGCCGGGGCTTCACCACCTTCCCGACGTGGTTCTTCGGCAGTTCCGGCAGGAACAGCAGCCGGCTCGGCAGCTCGTGCCTGGCGAGCCGGTCCAGCAGGAAGGTCCGCAGGTCGGCGGCGGTGACCGGGGAGCGGGTGACGACGGCGGCGGCGGTCACCCGGCCGAGCACCGGGTGCGGGACGCCGACCACCGCGGCCTCGGCGACGGCGGGATGTTCGAACAGCGCGGCCTCCACCTGGAGTGTGGAGACCTTGTGCGCGCCGGACTTGATGACGTCGCTCTCCCGGTCGACGAGGTAGAGGTAGCCGTCCTGGTCGAGGTAGCCGACGTCGCCCATGCGCACCCAGCCGTCCTGGAAGATGTCGTCGGTCAGCCGCTGGTCCCGGTAGTAGGCACGGGTCCCGGCGGGCGACCGCAGCCAGACGTGCCCCTGTTCGCCCGGCTCGGCCGCGCTGCCGTCCTCGGCGACGATCTTGAGGTCGCTGCCGGTCGAGGGCCGCCCCACCGACGCGGGCCGCTCGGGGTCCACGATCATCGTGGTCTGCGCCGGGGCCGCCTCGGTCGAGGTGTAGTAGTTGACGATCGTCGCCTTCGGGAACGCCGTGGCCATGCCCGCGGCCACGGCCGGCGGCAGGCTGGCGGCGGTGGAGCCGAGCAGCCGGACGCTGGACAGGTCGTGCCGCTCCTGCACCCGGGCGTTGAGCAGTTCGATGGCCATGGCCGGCACGACGAAGACCGTTCCGGCGCCGTACGACTCGATCAGGCGGGCGAAGCGGGACGGGGTGAAGCGCGGCAGGGTGAGTGCGGCGGGTCTGGCGTCCAGGGCGTTGACGAGCATGGTCTGGCCGGCGTTGCTGCCGATCGGGAACGCGTGCAGGAAGTGCCGCGAGTGGGCGAGCTTGCGGCGGCGCGGGTGGGTGGAGACGCCGTAGGCGAGGTTCGCGTGGGTGGCGCCGACCCCTTTCGCCCGGCCGGTCGTGCCCGAGGTGTAGATGATCTGGGCGAGGTCGCCGGGCCGGAGGCCGCGCCGTACCGGACTCTCGTCGTCGCCCTCCGGCTCCGCCAAGGTCGCCCGCCACTCCCCTGCCTCGGGCGGGGTGACGTCCGCGCCGTGCAGGACGGCGGTCACGGCGCAGTCCAGCAGCGCGTGCCGCAGTTCGGCGGGCGCGAGCCTGGTGGACAGGGGCACGCTGACGCAGCCGGCCCGCATGACGGCGCACCAGGCGACGGCGAGGTCGGCCCAGTCCCGCTCGTCGAACAGCAGCCCGACCCGGTGGCCGGGCGGCAGACCGCGGTCGATCAGCGCGTGCGCGAGGGCGTTGGCCCGTCTGTCCCACGCGCCGAACGTGAGGGCGCCCACGTCGGCCACGATGAGCGCGGGGCGCTCGGGCTGCTCCTCCGCCCGGCGGGCGAGCAGATCCGGTAACGTGATCCGCCGCTCCTCCCTCATCACAAGCCGTCACCGAAACATTTCGACAGCATGACGCACTCCCTGATGAACACCGCCGGGCCTAGGGATGACCGCAGACGCTCTTGCGGGCAGAATAGGCAATGCGGGCCGTTCAGCGACAGAGAAACTTTAAGAAGATTTCCGAAAGGTTTCGAATCCGTGATGACCTGAGGTGTTCCGGCGTGGGTGTTCCACCGGAGAGGGATGACATCCCGAAGCTCGCGCGCCCTGAGATTCGCTACCCTGCGGCCATGTCATTCGATCATCGACTGCCCGGCGTGCTAGCGGTCGCGGCGGCTGCCGCGCTCACCACCTCGACCGCGCAGGCGCGCGAAGCGCCCACGGGCGCGGCGGACCGCGTCTTACGGGTCTACAGCAACAACATCGAGAACCTGGTACGGAACAACGCCGACGGCTCGTGCACCCGGATCTCCGGCCCGGACCACCTCACGTCGATGCTCGTCGACGACAACGGCAGAACGGGCACCGCCGACGTGCGGGCACCCGACCTCCTGATCGTGCAGCAGGTACGCGGCACCGGACAGGCCACGGCCTACGCCGACCAGCTCTCCGCCAAGTTCGGCTATCCGGCGGGCACGTACAAGGCGATCGTCGCGTGGGACGACCCGGAGGCGTGGGGCGCCTCGCACAAGTGCAGTCAGCAGGCGCTCGGCGACCTGAAGAAGAAGCAGACCAACGGGATCGTCTACAACACCAGGACGCTGAGCCTCGCGGCGGGCGACGTCTCGAAATACTGGAGCGCCGGCTGGCTGAAGCCCGGCACGTCGTACCGCGGCGGGGCCGGGTGCACGCTGTACAAGCCGCCGAGCAATGACGACGGCACCACCAACGCCCACAAATGGAAGCGCACCAGCGCCGTCGCCGCCAGGTTCACGATCAAGGAGACGGGGACGAAGGTCTTCGCCGCGACCATGCACCTCCCGGAACAGAACGGCGCGAACGCCTGCGCGGGCGCGGGCACCACGGGCATCGCGAACTCCGGCATCCATCTCGGCGCGGACGCCACGAGCCTGCTGAACGCGTCGACGATCCGCGTGGTCGGGATCGACGCGAACCGCACGAACATCGCCGCCACCACCCTCAGCGGCTTCGGCCTGACCGGCCACGGCGCGAAGGCGACCTCCGGCTCCAGAAAGATCGACTACCTGTTCGCCAAGGGCACCGTCCAGCCGTCGAGCATCGACCACACGGTGAGCGGCACAAAGTCGAACCACCTCGCACTGTACGCATTCATCGCCTTCTGACCGCACACCCGTGAAGAATATCTTCATATTGCCCAAAAAAAGCGGAAAATAATGCCAATTCACCTCCAGTCGCACAGGCGTCCATGCGACGGTGCAAGTGGAGGTGGTTGTGATGACCACGATGCCGAAAACCTTCGCGCAGGCCGCGAAGAGACACGGCGTACCCGAGAGCGTCCTGCTCGCCGTGTCCTACATGGAATCCCGCTGGGACTGCAACGGTGGCAGGCTGAGCACGGCCGCCGGATTCGGCCCCATGCACCTCACCGACGGCGCCGGGCCGAGCCGGTCACGGCACCACCACCTCGACGGGTACGAGGACCCACGCGGCGACGACTCCCGCCCTCCACACTTTCCCATCGAGCCGGAAGAGCGGCAGAACGGTTCTCCCACGTCCTTGCACACCCTGGAGCGCGCCGCCGAGCTGACCGGGGAGAGCCTGGAGCACCTGCGCAAGGACCCGGCGGCCAACATCGACGGCGGCGCGGCGCTGCTCGCCGACTACCAGCGGGCCCTGGGCGCCCCGCCGAGCGACGACCCCGCCGACTGGTACGGCGCGGTGGCGCGCTACTCGGGCGCCGCGGCCGAGGAGATCGCGGCGACCTTCGCCGACGAGGTGTACGAGATCATCCACGAGGGCGCCACCCGAACGACCGACACCGGCGCGGAGGTGACGCTGCCGCCCTCTCCCGAGGTGCACCCGTCCCGCTCCTGGCTGACCCGGCTGGACCTGCCCCACCTGACCGGCGCCGACGCCGTGGAGTCCCCCGGCTCCGTCTCCTGCGAGTGGATCCCGGCGCTCTACAGGAGACGGCCGGAGGGCAAGTACGGCAACCACGACATCGCCGACCGCCCCAGCAGCCAGACGATCCAGTACATCGTCATCCACGACACCGAGGAGCTCTACGACAAGACGGTCGGCCTCGTACAGGACCCGGCCGAGATGAGCTGGCACTACACGCTGCGCTCGCGCGACGGTCACCTCGCGCAGCACGTGCTCACCAAGGACGTGGCCTGGCACGCCGGCAACTGGTACGTCAACACCAAGGCGATCGGCCTGGAGCACGAGGGCTTCCTGGCCGCGGGCGGCACCTGGTACACCGAGGCGATGTACCGCACGTCCGCCAAGCTGGTGCGTTACCTGGCGGACAGGTTCGGCGTCCCGCTGGACCGCGCCCACATCATCGGCCATGACAACGTGCCCGGCCTGCTGCCGGAGAAGGTGCGGACGATGCACGAGGACCCGGGCCCGTACTGGGACTGGGCGCACTTCTTCGACCTGATGGGCGCCCCGCTGCGCCCCGACGGCGAGGCCGGCACGGCCACGGTCATGATCCTGCCCGACTACGACCGCAACCGTCCGCACTACATCGGCTGCGACAAGGAGCACCCCGACGCCACCTGCCCGCCGCACGGGTCGGCCTCGGTCTGGCTGCACACCGAGCCGCGCGGGGAGTCACCCCTCGTGAAGGACATCGGCAAACACCCGACGGATGAGTCCAGCTACAGCGTGTACGATCACGCCGCCCGCGCCGGCACCGGCCAGCGTTACGTCGTCGCCGAGCGACGGGGCGACTGGACGGCCATCTGGTACCTGGGCCAGAAGGCGTGGTTCCACAATCCGGCGTCCGATCCTGTGGCCGTACCCAGCCGTACCCTGATCGCGACGCCCCGGCCCGGCCTGACTTCGGTTCCCGTGTACGGCCGCGCGTACCCGGAGCCGGCGGCGTACCCGGCGGACGTGGAGGTGCAGCCGCGGATCCCGCTGCAGTACACGTTCCCGGCCGGACAGTCGTACACGGTCGGCCTGACCACGACCGGCGAGTTCTACAAGGCGACCACCTTCGACACCACGCTGCACCGCGTGGTCCGCGGCACTCAGCAGTACCACCAGATCCAGTTCGGCCACCGCGTCATGTTCGTCAAGAGCGAGGACGTCGACGTGACCGAGGCGTGAACGGCGCGCTTGCCAACGCGGCCTCCCTGGAAAACGCCATTGAAGGGGAAATGGGCTTAATGTCCGACCTCACACCCGATATGTCACGAAATTTACCTATTGTCAGGTATGTGACTATCCGGTAGACAATGCAGCATGGCTGAACGCGAACGACGTACCGGCGACCCCGAACTCGACCGGCTCATGACGGAGTTCCAGGCGAATTCCCAGGAGTTCGCCGGCGTCATGGCCGAGATCGGGGACGTCGTCGGCCAGGCGGCCGGTGCCGATGACAAGATCAGGGTGCGGGTGTCGGCCTCGGGGCAACTGCTGGGCCTGCGCATCGATCCCCGCGCGATGCGGCTGGGCTCGCAGGAACTGGCCGAGACGATCGTGGAGCTGTCGCGGCGGGCGACCGAGGACGCGGCCCGCCGGACCAT
Organism: Nonomuraea glycinis; assembly: GCF_014646515.1. GTDB lineage: Bacteria > Actinomycetota > Actinomycetes > Streptosporangiales > Streptosporangiaceae > Nonomuraea > Nonomuraea glycinis. The sequence goes on along the minus strand of NZ_BMNK01000007.1, from coordinate 313,887 downwards.
GGAGCTGACCCGGCCCTATCTGGAGACGGACAGCCGGTAGGGGCGCCCCCGTCAGAAGATCCGGGGGATGAGGCTGCGGGTGCCGTGGATGATGAACTTCTGGTACATCTCCTCCTCGGTCAGCCCGTGCTCGGTGCCAGGGAGCGGGTTGTCGCCGTGCTGTGCGTCCAGGCTCATCGAGTACGCGGTCGAGGCCGCCATCCGGGGGACGAAGTTGCCGGTGTTCAGTGTCACGCTCTTCCCCAGCTTGACGTTGGTGGCGACCGTGCGCAGGCCCGGCACCTTGGACGCGAGCGCCACGCCACCGTCGGCCACCCCGTCGAAGACCATGTTGGCGACGAAGTGCTCACGGAACACCGTCAGGTTGTGGCCCGCCGAGCGCACGTCGTTGCCGGCCAGGTCGGTCTTGATGCCGCCCGCGAGGTTCAGCCCGAGCGGCAGCAGCACCTGGCCGCCGGCGTACGCGGTGCTGTCGGCGATGTAGTAGGCCAGCAGGGGCAGCAGCATCGTGACGTAGCGGCGCGCGGTGAACTTGAGCAGCAGCACCTGCCGCTTCATGATGGCCTGCAGCAGCTTCCAGGTGAGCACCTGATACCCGATGGTGAACATCATGTCCACCGTCATGATCCAGCACAGCACCCGCAGCGCGTGATTGACCTTCTCGATGACGTCGGCGTAGGCGCGGCAGGCGGCGGCCGCCCTGCGGTGCTTGAGCGAGACCGCGAGGACGGCCGGACCGTACCGCTTGGTCCAGAACTTCTTGAACGCGTCGACCGCCGGGCCGGAGCTTTTCGTCCAGACGACCACGGCGGCCGTGTTCGCCTCGTGGAAGTGGGTGTCGATGGCGTCGGCGATGTCGTCCAGGACGTCGGCCGCCTCGCGGATCTTGTCCGGGTCTCCTTCCAGGTACGAGACGCCGAACAGGAACTCGGGCGCCAGGATCCCGGCCGCGCCGGCACCGGCCATCCCGCCCAGGGCGACCTTGGCCGCGACCCCGATGGGCATGTCCGCCTCCTCAGGCTCGCTCGACGGGAGTGCTCGGCACGCTGATGCCGTCGTTCTCGCGCTCGGCGAACTTGAAGAGCTCCTGGATGAAGGCGTTCTGGTCGATCATGCTGGCCAGGTCGCCCGCCTTGGTGTTCTTGCTCATCGACACCACCGCGGTGCCGACGGCCTTGTACGCCTCGCTCAGGCTGGTCAGGGCCTCGCTCAGATCCTCGTAGGCGGAGTCGAAGCCGGGATGCCCCTCCTCGCCCAGGCGGAAGATGCGCGCCGCCTCGTCGCTGGACGGGTTGCCGAAGTAGGGGATGAACCGCGCCAGCTGCGTGCCGAGCCGGTCCGCGCTCTGCCGGAACTCCCCTCCCTCGGTGTGGATCGCCTGGCCGGCCGCCTCCATGCTCGTATGGTCGTGCTCCAAGATGATCACCTCCATGGACTGCGCTGCGCGGCCAGTCTCCGTCCCGACGATTACCGGAGGATGATCAATTTGTTGCCATTGCGCACTCTTCGGACCCGTGGGGCTCACGTGACGGCACCAGATGACAGGGAGGATGGGCAGGCTCTTCGCGGCAAGGATTCCCGCCTCAGGCTTCTAAGGCGTCGGCCTTGTCGGTATTGCAACCCGCCGGATGATCTGGTGATAGTCGATCCATGACCTCGGCTGATGGCGGGAACCTGCAAGAGCTACTCGACGAGCAGGTCGTCTACTACCGGGCGATCGCCGCAGAATACGAGCGCCACGCTCTGCCCTTTCCCGGAGTCTCAGAGCTGTCGGCGGCGCTCGACGCGTTCCGGCCGGCCGGCAGCGTGCTCGAACTCGCCTGCGGCCCAGGCAGCTGGACCGCCCAACTGCTCCAGCACGCCACCGAGGTCAAGGCCGTGGACGCGTCTCCAGAGATGCTCGCCATCGCCTCGGCGCGCGTGGGCGAGGACGAGCGGGTGCGCTTCGTGTCGGCCGACCTGTTCGGCTGGCAGCCGGACCGTCGCTATGACGTCGTCTTCTTCGGGTTCTGGCTGTCGCACGTTCCGGCCGAACGCTTCGCGTCCTTCTGGTCGCTGGTGGCCGACTGCCTGAAGCCGGAGGGGCGGGTGTTCTTCGTCGATGACGACTACCGCACCCCCGACGAACTCATCGAGGGCGAGCAATCCGCGACCATACAACGCCGGCTCCTGGACGGGACCGCCTACCGGATCGTCAAAGTCCCGCACCGCCCGCCGGACCTCGAACAACGACTCGAGCAGCTCGGCTGGCGCATCAAGATTCACTCAACCTCCGGGCCGTTCTACTGGGGAGCGGGAACCCGGGCCTGACCCCAGGATCGCGCTCTGGAGATCCGTACGGACTGTCAGGCGGGTTCGAGATGGTCGGCGAGGCGGCGGAGAGTGACCGCGATAGCCGACCGCACCCGGCGTTCCCGGCTGTCCCGGGCGAGCTCCGGCACGTCCTCGATCAAGCCATGTTTCTGCAGTTGCCGCAGGTGATAGCTCACCTGGCCGGGATCGGCTTCCATCCTCCTGGCGAGCTCGCTCACGGTGACCGGACCGACCCGGAAGAGGAGGCTGAAGAGCCTCATCCGAAACCGGCTGATCAAGACCCTGAGCACGTCCAGGTCATCGTTGAGAGTGGTCAAAGCGGATCAGTAGGCGCCGGGGATGGCGGCGCCGAGAATAGGGCGGCGAAGGTGTTGCGGGCTCACCAGGATGCCGGTGATGCGGCCGGCCAGTGCCAGGGCCGCCAGGATGGGGTTGTCGATGCTGTCGCCGGCGGCCGGATCGATGCCCAGCTCCCGGAGGTGACGATCGAGCCGGTCGGGATCCACGCCGTGTCTGTCCATGGGGAACCCTGGATTGATGACGGTGATGAGCCGGCCGTCGACGGCGTAGGTGATCTGGTGCTGGGCGTAGTCATGCCGGTGCACCGCCACGACCTCTCCGCCGTTGTGCGACAGGGCGCCCCACACCTCCTGTTGCAGGCCGCGCCAGCCGCAGTCCTCGATGGCGATCGTCCAGCCCTCGATCCTCCTGACGGTGATGATCGCCGGCCCTTCCGGCTGGGAGTAGTCCTCGTCCGTGATGAGCCGGATGTCCTCGTTCGTGGCCCCCATCCGGCGAAGCACCTCATGCTCGTCGAGCCCGCGGACGAAGACGATGGTGTAGATGTCGCCGAGCCTGCTGCCTTCTTCCCACCCGTAATCTTCCGGCGAGGCGCCGGGGGTTCTCGCGGTGGCGCGGACCATCTCGAACGTGCTCGCCTGCTCAAGGATCTCGGGATGGGCGGCGAAGAAGGCCTCGGTGATGTCTGGAGCCATCCGGCCACGCTCACTGACCAAGTGGCCATTCTCTCTCGCCCAGTCCCGGATCTGCGTGCGGCCGAGCGTGGGCGACCGGTAGGTGATGCGGTGGGGGGTGAAGTCGGCATCGGACATGATCAGAAACTACCGACAGGTTTGCTGCCCTGTCTGCCTTGCGCTTCTCCCGATGCGTGTTCCGCCGGAGCATCCAGGCCTGCTGCTTGTCTAAAGGTTGGGCGACGCGTGCCACACCTCCTGACCCGCAGACCCCTGACCCGTGCGGCCCGGATCGCGGAAGGAGCGGTGGCCGCACGGCCCGGTTCCTAGGTATGACACTCCTAGGAATTCCGCGACCTTTTTCCATCTCACTGACCTGGGCAAACTCCTAAATGCCAGCCAAACGGAACGAAAGCGAAGGACACCGTCATGGCCACCTGGTTCATCACCGGAGCATCCCGCGGGCTCGGCGCCGAGATCGCCCGCACCGCCCTCGCCCAGGGCGACAACGTCGTCATCGCTGTTCGCAACCCGGCCCGCGTGCCAGACGACCTCGCCAAGGCCGGCAACGTGTTCACCGTCGCCCTGGACGTCACCGACAGCGCGGCCATCCCGGCCACCGTCCAGGCCGCCGTCGACCGGTTCGGCCGGATCGACGTACTGGTCAACAACGCCGGCCGCGGCCTGCTCGGCGCGCTCGAGGAGATCAGCAACGCCGAGGCCCGCTCGCTGTTCGACCTCAACGTCTTCGCCCTCATCGACATGACCCGCGCCGTCCTGCCCGTCATGCGCCGCCAGGGCACCGGCAAACTCGTGCACATCGGCTCGCGATCGGGCTTCGAAGGCGAGCCCGGAGTGAGCCTGTACAGCGCCTCGAAGTTCGCCGTGGCCGGGATCAGCGAGGCACTGTCGAAGGAACTGGAGCCGTTCGGCATCCAGTCGATGGTGGTCGAGCCGGGCGTGCTGCGCACCGACTTCCTCGACGCCAGCTCCCTGTCGACAGCCGCGGCCCGCATCGCCGCCTACGACGGCACCCCCGCCCACGTCACCCTCGACTGGGCCGGCACCGCCAACCACACCCAGCTCGGCGACCCGGTCAAGGGCGCGGCACTGATCTACGAAGTCACCGGCCAGGACACCCTGCCCACACACCTGTACCTGGGCCCCGACACCCTGGACCGGCTGCAGGTCAAGCTGGACCAGATCGAGCAGGACGTGGCCCCCTGGCGGGCCAAGTCCGCCGCGACCGCCCACGACGACGCCGTGGCCTGACCGTCACCATCTCCCGAGCCGAGCCTCCTGCCGAACACGCGCCTGCTGACAGTCCCGACGTCCCGCTGCCAGGTGCTCTGACACCTTGATTGCCGTACTGACATCTGCAAGTGCGCTAGCCACAAAAGGTGATTTAGTCGGATTTGTGCTTGACGAATCAAATGAATGATCTTTTAATTCATTCATGGGACGGATCGCCGGCGTCACCGCCGCCGAGACGCGGGCGCGGCTGCTGCGGGCCGCCGCCGATGTTTTCGCGCAGCGGGGGTACGACGGCACGCGGGTGGCCGACATCGCCGCCGCCGCGGGCGTGAGCAACGGCGCCCTGTACGCGCACTTCGGGTCGAAGGCCGAGTTGCTCGTGGCGGCGATCCGGGCGCACGGGCGGCAGTTGCTCGCCGAGTTGGTCGCCGCCGATCCCGACCGGCCGATCAAGGACCTGCTCGTCACCGTCGGCCGGTGGCTCCCCCGCCGGGGCGACGCCTCCTGCCACCTCATCGTCCAAGCGCTGGTCGCGGCCCGTCGCGACCAGGAGGTGGCGCGGCCGATGCGCGACTACCTGGGTGAGCGCGCCGACTGGATCGCCGACCTCGTCCGCAAAGGCCAGGACGGCGGCGAGCTCGACCCGGCCGTGTCGCCGGCGGCGGTGGCCCACTTCTGCCTGCTGCTGTCGATGGGCAGCGCCCTGATCACACCGGAACTGCACACGGTCGACGACGCGGAGTGGACCGCCTTGCTCACCCGTATCGTGACCGTTCTGGCCGTACCGTCATTAGCCGCACAGAGGGAAGCATTGTAGTGAAAGCGCACATCGACCCCCAGCGATGCCAAGGGCACGGCCGCTGCTACACCCTGGCCCCGGACCTGTTCGGGGAGGACGACGAGGGATACGGGACGGTGCCCGGCGACGGCGTCGTACAGCCGGCCCAGGTGCACACGGCGCGCCTGGCGAGGTCGAACTGTCCGGAGAGCGCGATCGACCTGTCCGAGGAGAGCTGACATGGCCGTTGACGACCGCTTCACCCAAGACCACCGAGATTCGGATCCGGATCAACCGGCCGGGACGCGCAACGAGGTCGTCACCGGCCCGGTGGCCGACTGGGCGACCGACTTCTCCCATGTGGAGCCCGAGTGGGCCGCCGATCCCTACACCATCCAGGACGACCTGCGGCAGCGCTGCCCGGTGGCGCACACCGAGCGGTTCGGCGGCGCGTGGCTGCCGACGCGCTACGCGGACGTGGCGGAGATCGCCTACGACACCGAGCGCTTCTCCTCGCGCTCGGTCGTCATGAGCAACTTCCGGCCGCCGCTCGACCTCGCGCCGATGGGCGCCATTCCGCCGATCTCCTCCGACCCGCCGTTCCACCACGGCGCGCGCAAGCTGCTGCTGCCGGTGTTCACCAGGTCGGCGGTCGCCAAGCGGGAGGCGGCGACCAGGGCGTTCTGTCACTCGCTGATCGACTCCTTCGGGGACAGGCCCGTCGTCGACGCCGCCCACGACTACGCGCAGCACATCCCGATCCGGGTGATCGCCGACATGCTCGGTTTCCCGCCCGAGGACGCGCCGCAGTTCAAGGTGTTCATCGAGAACACGCTCGAAGGCGTCAACAACCCGCAGGACGAGCGCATGGAGGCGTTCAACCAGCTGTTCGACTATCTCTACAAGCAGATCCACGACCACCTCGACGACCCGCGCGACGACCTCACGACCTACCTGATCAACGCCGAGCTGTACGGCCACAAGCTGCAGTCCGAGCACGTGGCCGGCACGATGGCCCTGCTGCTCATCGCCGGCATCGACACGACGTGGAGCGCGATCGGCGCCTCGCTGTGGCATCTGGCCAAGACCCCGGCCGACCGCGAGCGCCTGGTCGCCGAGCCGGAGATGGTGCCGACGGCGGCGGAGGAGATGCTGCGGGCCTACGCGCCGGTGACGATGGCGCGGCTGGTGAAGCAGGACATGCGCTGGCGTGACGTCGACATGAAGGCCGAGGACTGGGTGCTGCTGTCGTTCCCGGCGGCCAACCGTGACCCGGCGCAGTTCGACCGGGCGGACGAGGTCGTCATCGACCGTGAGGTCAACCGGCATGCCGCGTTCGGACTCGGCATTCACCGGTGCGTGGGCTCCCACCTGGCGCGGATGGAGCTCCGCGTCGCCCTGGAGGTCTGGCTGGAGCGGATCCCGAGCTTCAGCCTCGACGACCCTTCGGGGGTGACCTGGGCGAAGGGTCAGGTGCGCGGACCTCGTACGCTTCCGCTGCGCATCGCCTGATCCCCGGCCGCCGCGACGCGGGCGCCGACGGAGCCGAGGCCGAGAGGAAGGACGAGGCCGGCTCGCACGGCGACGAGCCGGCCGCGACGGCGCCTCGACTCTCAGCGGCCGCCCTTGACGGCGGTGCGGCCGAGGGCGCGGAGCTGGCGAGGGGTGAGCGGGGAGACGTTCTGGTCGACGGGGTTGTCGGAGTACTGGTGGATGGCCCAGGACTTCCAGTCGGCCGGCGGGGTGACCGTACCCTTGGCCTTGCTGTAGTGGGCGACCCAGAGCGGGTATTCGGCCAGCCCCTTGCCGTAGCGGTTGGCGAACTTCCAGCCGCTGTAGAACATCGGGGTGGTGCCGGTCTTGGCCTTCACGTGGGCCAGCCAGGTCTTGGCCCACCTGTTGACCTGGGCGACGGACCGGCCGTCGGTGGTCTCCAGGTCCAGCACCAGCAGGTCGCCGCGCTTGGCGGGCTGGGAGTCGACCATGGACAGGAAGTGCTCGGCCTCGGCGACGGGGTCGTTGCCCGGATGACCGTAGTGGTAGGCGCCGCGCACGATGCCCTTGGCGTCCAGCTCCTGCCAGTGCCGGGCGAAGGTCTGGTCGCGGAAGGTCACGCCCTCGGTCGCCTTGATGATGCCGAATTTCGCGGGGCTGGCGTTCCAGTCGTGGTGGGGCTGGTGGTTCGAGACGTCCTGGCCGTAGGTGAGCGGGATGGACCGCTCCTGGGCCGAGGGCGCGTTCTCCGGTGGTGCCGCGTGTGCGGGAGCGGCGATGAGCAGGCTCGCGGCGACGAGGGCCGACCCGGCGAGGTACGGGCGCAGGCGGGGGTTGCGCATGAGGGGGTTTGACTCCTTGCTTCCATGCCGCCTACCGGGTTAGCTGACGGGTTCGGGCTGGAAAGTGCCCTACGGACGCAGCTGGTGGGCTGGCATCCGATTCACCCCGGAAAAGAGTGGGTCCCCGGCTCCGCGCGAGCGGATTAGGCGGCCGCGCACTGCCCTGGCTGGCAGGGGGTCCCACCAGGGCAGCGCGCGGTCCGGTCAACGATTCGGCAATGGATGGTCGAGGGAAAACCATGTTTCCGCTGCCGCAATGACGCTGAAGGTATATAAACCCCCATTTGCCCGCAAGAGGGGCAAATGGCGACATAGGCACTTTTAAACCCCGGAGCCCCTGGCCTGTCAGGGATTCCCGCCTATGGGTAGATCTTTTGAACGGCGAAGGAGGTCAGCCGTCCATCGCCTCGGCGAGCGAGCGCGGGCGCAGGTCGGTCCAGTGGGCCTCGACGTAGTCCAGGCACGCCTGCCGGCTGTTCTCCGTGAAGGCGACCGTCCACCCGGCGGGCACCTCGGCGAAAGCGGGCCACAGGGAGTGCTGCCCCTCGGCGTTGACCAGAACCAGGAAGCGGCCTTCCGGGTCGTCGAACGGGTTGGTGCTCATGTACGGATTCCTCCTGAAGCGGCGCGATTCAACGGGAGAAGGCGTAATGCGGACTGCGGAGCCGGTCGGCCATCGACTGGACGATCTCGCCCACCCGGACCGCGGTGTTGGACAGCAGCGTCGAGGTGAGGCCGTGGGTGTGCTCGGTGGCCCCCTGCACGTAGATGCCGCAGCGCATCGCCTGCGACGTCGCGATCCGGTAGTCGCGGCCGACCCGCAGCCCGCCGCCGGGCAGCCGGTCGCAGTGCTCGCCGATCGCGCCCAGCAGGGTCAGCGGATCGGCCGGGCGGTAGCCGGTGGCGAAGACGACGGCGTCGGCGTCCAGCGGGGTCCGCTCACCGGTCGGCAGGAACTCCACCGTGGCGCGCACGTCCGTCGCGCCCGGCTCGACCTCGACGAGCCGGGAGGCGTTGAGGATGCGCAGCCGCTCGGTGCCCCGGACCTTCTCCTGGTAGTGGCGGCGGTAGAGCTCGTCGATGACCTCCAGGTCCACCACCGAGTAGTTGGTGGAGGCGTGGTAGCCGAGCAGCCGCGACTTCACCTCGTCGGGCGCGGCGTAGAAGTGGTCGACCGCCTCCGGGTCGAAGATGCGGTTGGCGAAGGAGCTGTCGTCGGCCGGGGTGTAGCCGTACTTGGTGAAGACGGCGCAGACCTCGGCGTCCGGGAAGGTGGTGTGCAGGTGGCCGGTCACCTCCGCGGCGCTCTGCCCGGCGCCGACCACGACGATCCGGCGCGGGTCGCGCAGGCCGGGGAGCCGGTCGAGCAGCTCCTCGCTGTGCCAGATCCGCTCGTCGCTCACCATCCCCTCCGGCAGGATCGGTTCGAGCCCGGCCGCGAGGACCAGGTCGCGGGTGCGCCGGGTGGTCAGCGTGCCGTCACCCTGGCGGACGACCACGTCGAGGTACTCGACCGTCCCGGCCACGGCCACCGGGGTGACCGCGATGACCTCGGAGCCGTACCGCACCTGGTCGGCGAAGGGGGCGGCGGCCCATTCGAGGTAGTCGTGGAACTCCATCCGGGAGGGGAACATCGTCTTGTGGTTGATGAAGTCGAGTAGGCGCCCCTTGTCCTGGAGATAGGCGAGGAAACTGAACTCGCTCGCCGGATTCCGCATGGTGACCAGATCCTTGAGGAAGGACACCTGCATCGTGGTCCCTTCCAGCAGCATGCCCCGGTGCCACCCGAACGCGGGCTGCTTGTCGAGGAACACGGCGTCTATCAACTGGCCCGTCCGCGCGTGGTGCTCACGTAAGGCGATCGCCAGGGCGAGGTTGGACGGCCCGAAGCCGATGCCTACGAGATCGTGGACGTGCTGCTCCATAGCGGACATGTATGCCTTCCTGACGGACCGATTCAGGGGTGGATGACCCAGCTCTATTAGGTTAGCCTGGCCTAATTAAGGCGAGCCTAACCCGATCAGATCCCCTCGACAAGGAGACACCCATGCGGGTCGTGATGTTCGGTTACCAGACCTGGGGGCACCGGACCCTCCAGGCCCTGCTGGATTCCGAGCACGAGGTCGTGCTCGTGGTGACGCACCCCCAGAGCGATCACGCGTACGAGAGGATCTGGAGCGACTCGGTCGCCGAGTTAGCGCAGGCGCACGACGTCCCCGTGCTGCTGCGTGACCGGCCGGACGACGAGGAGCTGATGAGCCGGCTCAAGGACGCCGACCCGGACCTCATCGTCGCCAACAACTGGCGGACCTGGATCCCGCCGCAGATCTTCCGCCTGCCCCGGCACGGCACCCTCAACGTGCACGACTCGTTGCTGCCGGCCTACGCGGGCTTCTCGCCGCTGATCTGGGCGCTGATCAACGGCGAGCAGGAGGTCGGCGTCACCGCGCACATGATGGACGAGGACCTGGACGCCGGTGACATCGTGGTGCAGCGGGCCGTGCCCGTCGGGCCCGAGGACACCGCCACCGACCTGTTCCACCGCACGGTCGACCTGATCGGCCCGATCGTCGCCGAGGCGCTCGACCTCATCGCCTCCGGCCGGACCGACTGGACGCCGCAGGACCGGTCGAAGGCCAGCTTCTTCCACAAGCGGTCGATCGAGGACGGCGACATCGACTGGACCTGGCCGGCCGAGGACATCGCGCGGCTGGTCCGGGCGCAGTCCGACCCCTACCCCAACGCCTTCACCCACTACAAGGGCCGGCGCGTCCGCGTGCTGAAGGCCTCGGTGTCCCAGGGCATCTACGGCGGCACCCCCGGCCGGGTCTTCATCCGCGAGGGCGACGGCGTGGTGATCGTCGCCGGCGCGGAGGCGCGCCGGGGCCGCAGCCACGGGCTGGTGATCGAACGCGTCCGCACCGAGGACGGCACGGACCTGCCCGCCACCGAGCTCTTCCGCACCATGGGCGGCTACCTCACCCGGGGGGCATAACACCGCGATAGGGGCAAATTGCCAGGTCTCCTCCCAGGGGTGTCACGCATACCGTGACAGCGTCGCCACTCCTGGAGGAGCCCCCCCATGCCAAGCCCCCTTCGACTCGCCCTCTCCCTCCTGCTCACCCTCTCCTGCCTTCTGGTCAGCTCCCCCGCCCAGGCCGTCACCATGGTCAGGGTGCTCCGGTACGACGCGAGCCGGGCGGCGGAGTTCCGGGGCGCGGTGGACCAGGCCGCGCAGATCTGGAACTCCAGCGTCTCCAACGTCCGGCTGGAACCGGGCACGCCCGCCCACTTCACCGTGCGCGCCGACAACGGCTGGCCCCGGGCGCTGCCCACCAGCCTGGGCCGGGGCACGATCTGGATGGGCAGGCAGGCCACCGACCAGGGCTACCATCCGGTGCGCATCGCCACCCACGAGATCGGCCACATCCTCGGCCTGCCCGACCGGCGTACCGGCCGCTGCTCGGACCTGATGTCCGGCTCCAGCGCCGGGGTGAGCTGCACCAACCCGAATCCCAGCGCGGCCGAACGGGCCGAAGTGGACGGCAACTTCGCCGGCAGCACCCCGCAGGTGACGTTCGGCAGCGTGCACGTGGACCGCTGACCGGGGTCCGTCAGCCCACCGCTCCTCCCATGGGAGGACAGCCCCGGCGATCTCCGCTCGCCGGGGTGAGGTGCTCCAGGGCCACCCCACCGCCCGGCGGCACGCTCGCGCCGGGCGGCCGTCCGGGCTCGATCTCCTGGCGAGTTGTCCAGGCGGTGATTTTCCTACTTTCTGTGCATACTTCTTACCTTACCGGGCACGTTTTGGCCGTGGACGGCGCCCTGTGGCTGCTGTGATCGGTAAGGATTTGCAGGCTGACCCACGAGGACAACCGTGATCCGAACTCTGCTCGCTGAGGACATGCATCTGGTGCGCGGAGCGATCGTGGCTTTGCTGGCGTACGAGGAGGACATCGAGGTCGTCGCCGAGGTGGATCGCGGTGATCGCATCCTCGCCACCGCGTGTGCCGTCCGGCCGGACGTCGCGGTGATCGACGTCGGGTTACCCGGCAAGGAGGGTCTGGTCGCCGCGGGCGAGCTGCATCAGAAGCTGCCCAGCTGCGGGGTCCTGATCCTCACCGGCGTCGGCACGCCGGGGCTGCTACGGCGGGCGCTCGACGCGCACGTGCGGGGGTTCATGGCCAAGGACGCGCAGCCCGGCCAACTGGCCGACGCCATCCGCCGGGTCGCCTGTGGCGAGCGGGTCATCGACTCCGAGATCGCCATCGCCGCGATGACCCCGCCCGACGCGCCCCTGACGGCGCGCGAGCTCGACGTGATCGGCGCCGCCGCCGAGGGGGCGTCCGTGTCGGAGATCGCCGCCTCGCTGTACCTGTCCAAAGGAACGGTCCGAAATTACCTTCATCGCAGTACGGCCAAGCTCGGCGCGCGCAGCCGCATAGACGCCATCCGCATCGCCCGCGAGTCAGGCTGGATCTGAACCGCCCGGCCCTGACCAGTCCGGACCGGTGCGATCAGACCGGTGCGATCAGACCGGTGCGGTCGGCCACGAAGGCCAGGATGTCGGCCGCGAGCGTGATGGAGCGGCTGGCCGCGCGGGCGCCGTGGCCGACGTCGGGCTCGTGCCGCAGCAGGATCGGCCGGTCCCCCGAGGTGGCCTGCTGCAGGGCGGCGCACATCTTGCGGGCGTGCATCGGATCGACCCGGGAGTCCGCTCCTGAGACGGTGAACAGTGTCGCCGGGTAGTCCACCCCGTCGCGGACGTGGTGGTAGGGCGAGTAGCCGAGCAGCCAGGGCAACTGCCCGGGGTCGCCGGCGGAGCCGTACTCGGCCGTCCAGGAAGCGCCCAGGCCGGAGCGTTCGTAACGGACCATGTCGAGCAGGCCAGCGGAACAGACGACCGCGGCGAACAGGCCGGGCCGCTGGGTCATGGCCGCGCCCACGAGCAGACCGCCGTTGGACTCGCCCCAGACGGCCAGCCGGTCGGGCGTCGTCCACCCGTCCGCGACGAGTCTCTCCGCGGCGGCGACGAAGTCGTCGAAGACGTTCTGTTTGCGGTCCAGCATGCCGTCGCGGTGCCAGGCCTCTCCTTCCTCGCCGCCGCCGCGCAGGCCGGCGATCGCCAGCACACCGCCGGCCTCCACCCAGGCGCGGGAGTCGGCGGCGTACCCGGGCGTCAGCGGCAGGCCGAACCCGCCGTAACCGGTCAGGATCGCCGGCCGGGGCCCTTGTCGCCCTGGAAGCGCGGAGACGACCATGCGGACGAGCGTGCCGTCGGCGGAGCGGTACTCCACGTGCCGGCTCTCCACCCCGGGCAGCGGCACGTGGCCGGGCGCCGCGGCCCACCTGACGGCCCGCTCCTCGCGCGCGTCGTAGCGCCACACCTCGGCGGGGGTGACGGCATCGGTGTAACCGAACCACGCCTCGTGGCCGCCGCCCGGCCGGGACGTCAGCGAGGTGACGGTTCCGCTGCCGGGCATGGGTACGGTGGCCAGCCGGGTCCCGCTGACGGCGTCGTGGACGCCGATCTCACTGATCGCGTGGCGGGTCCGGGAGACCAGGAGCCGGTCGCCGTCGAGGACGGTGAAAGCGCCGAGCACCGCCTCGGGATCCTCGGAGATCAGCTCCTTCCAGGCGTCGGGCGCCGCCGGGTCGGCCACGCACAGCCTGCGCCGGGGCGCCCCCTGGTCGGTCAGCAGGTAGAGACGCCCGTCGTGGCCGACGGCCGCCGCCGTGCCGGCCTCCAACCCTTCCTGCACGACGCGCAGCTCGGGCCGCCGCGCGGAGCAGGTGGACAGGTCGGCCAGCCAGATGTCGTTCCCCGTCCGGGTGCCCGCGGAGATCGTCAGCCAGCGGCCACTGGCGTCGATCAGCACCCCGTACGGCACCGCGCCGCGGCTGAAGACCTGGACGTCGTCCGGCTCCCCGAGGCGGTGCAGGTAGACCCCTTGACGGAAGCGGACGTAGAGGAACCCCGCCTCGCCGGGCAGCCAGGCGACCGGGGAGTAGCGGCAGCCGCCCACCGGGCCGTCCACCACCCGGCCGGTGCCGAGGTCCATGACGTACAGGTCGGCCCGTTCGTCGCCGCGCCTGGACAGCTGGTAGGCGAGCAGCCGGCCGTCCAGGTCGGGCTGCCAGTCGTCGAGCGTGGTGAGGCCACTGGGGTCCAGCCGCATCGGATCGAGGATCACCTGGTCGTCGAGGCTGAGCACCGGATGCTCCTGACCGGCGGACTGGGACAGGTGGAAGCGGCGCGCGCCCCGCCAGACGGGAGCGGTGACCAGCCCCGTGGCGGCCAACTCGGTCAGGCGGGCGGCGAACCGCTCGCGCAGCGGGAGTCCTGCGGCGCTGTCGCGCCACAGCCGGTCCTGGGCGGCCTGCCAGGCCCGGGTCGCGGGATCGTGCGGGTCCTCCAGCCAGCGGTAGGGGTCGGGGACCCGGTGACCGTGCAGGTCCTCGACGAGGGGCAGTCGCGTTGCCGCCGGATATCTCATGACACGGGCTCCGATTGCCAGTGGCCGACCAGGTCGGCGTACAGGGATGCGGTCCGTACGAGCTCGTCGTGGACGCCGGCCTGGACCCGGCCGCCGTCCATGAGCAGGATGCGGCCGGCGCGCCGGGCCGAGGTGATGCGGTGGGCGACGACGACGAGCGTGCCGCCGCGGGCGGCGAAGGCGTGCTCGACCCGCGCCTCGGCGGCGGGATCGAGATGGCAGGTGGCCTCGTCCAGGATGACCAGGCGGGCGGGTGACAGGTAGGCGCGCACCAGCGCGATGAGCTGCCGCTGTCCCGCCGACAGCGCGCCCGGGTCCAGGCGGGCGTCGTACCCTCCCACGGCCGCCACCAGATCGGCGGCTCCGAGAGCGTCGGCCACCGCCTCGAGCTCGGACTGACTCGGTTCCGCTCCGTCCGGCCGGTCATCGCCCTCCGCCCGGCCGTCCGGCGGGGTGAGCAGGTAGGCGAGGTTCTCGCGCAGGGTGCCGCGGAAGACGTACGCCTCCTGGGGGACGAGCACCCGGGCGGCGTGCTCGGCCTGGTCCGCGGGGACACCGCCGATCAGCACCTGGCCCGCGTCAGGGCGGAGCAGCCCGCTGATCATGGCTGCCAGCGTGGACTTCCCGGCCCCGCTCGGCCCGACGACGGCCAGGTGCTCACCCTCGGGAACGCACAGCGAGAGGCCGTCGACGACCGGGGCGGACCAGCGGCCGTACGCGAACGTGACCTCGTGGAGCCGCACCTCGGCCGACGCGGGCCGACAGCGGACCGGCGGCGGGGGTGATGGCGGGACGGCGGTGATCCGCTCCAGGGTGGCGGCGAGCTGGACGCCGCTCACCCCGAGGCCGTGCACCAGCCCGCCGAGGGCCGGGGCCAGTGACTGGGCGACATAGGTCAGCGCCCCGACGACCACCCCGGCACCCGCCCCACCGCTCAGCAGCCACGGCGTACCGGCGAGCACCAGCACCACGGGCAGCCAGCCTCCGACGCCCAGCGCGGCGGTGCGGACGGCGGTCGCCCTGGCCAGGGCGCGCGCGGCGGACGCCTGGTCATCGACGTGGGCGGCCATCCTGGCGCTCTGGCGATCCTCCGCGCCGCACGCGACGATGTCGCGCAGCCCGCCGGCCATCGCGGTCATCGCCTCGGCGAGCCGCTCGTCGGCCAGCAGGAACGCCCGCTGCCGACGGGCCAGGAGTGGCAGCGACGCCAGGAACAGGACCAGCCCGGCCGCGAACGGCGGCAGCACCAGCGCCGCGGCCCCCGGCGCCAGCGTGAGCAGGCCCAGCGCCACACTCAGCACGGTGAACGCGAAGCCTCGCACGGTGGTGACGACGGCCGCGAAGGCGTCCCTGGCCAGCTCGACCTGCAGGCCGGCCCGGGTGACGGCGGCGCTGTCCTGCCGGGCGCCCGACGCGGCGGCGGCGCGGCGAACGGCCCCGCCGACGACGTGGGCGAGCAGGTCGTCGCGGAACGGCTCCGCCACGGCCGCAACCGCGAGCACGATCTGGCGGGCGGCCACCGCGGCCACGGCCCAGGCCGCGCCGAGCGCCGCCAGCCAGACCAGTCCGATCTCCGGCCTGCCCGCGGCGAAACCGTCCTCGATGGCCCGGGCGACCGCGAGGCCGATGAGGAAGGCGGGCGCCGCCTCCAGCACCGACCACAGGCAGATCCGGACCAGCTGACGCGGCTCGCGGCACAGCGCGCGCCACAACAGTGCCCTCATGGCTCCTCCCCCTGGAAGACCGCCCGATAGGCCGGATCGCGCCACAGCTCGCGGTGCGGTCCCTGGCCGCGTACGGCACCGTCCTCCAGCCAGACGACCTGGTCGGCCTGGGCGGCCGTGGCGAGGCGGTGCGCGACGACCAGCCGGGTGCGGCCGCCGGGGCCGTCTGCGAGCGCGCGGCCGATTTCTCGTTCGGTCACGGTGTCGAGGCTGGACGTGGCGTCGTCGAGGACCAGCAGCCGCTCCCCCTGAGCGAAGGCCCGGGCCAGGCCGAGGCGCTGGCGTTCGCCACCGGACAGCGGCGCGTCCATCGTCCGGGTGGCATACCCGTGCGGCAGCCGCCTGACGAACCCGTCGGCGCGCGCCGCCACCGTGACAGCGTCGAGCACACCGTCGGGCCCACCGTCGGGCCCACCGTTGAGCACGGCGTCGTCCGGGGTGGGGCGGCCGAGGGTTATGGCGTCGGCGAGCGTGTCGCCGACCAGGACCGGACGTTCGAAGGCGCAGCCGACGGCTCGCCTGAGCTCAGGGCCGGTCAGCTCGGGCAGTGGGATCCCGTCGAGCAGGACCGTGCCGCGGTCCGGGTCGGCCATCCGGGCCGCGAGCGCCGCGAGCAGCGACTTGCCCGACCCTGACCGCCCGACCACGGCCGTGAGGGAACCGCCCGGGATGACCAGTCGCGGCACGGTCAGGCCGGCGGCCGTCACGTCGCGGAACTCCATGGCGCCCGTCCCGGACGGCAGTGCCCGGCTTCCGTGGCGGGTCCGCGGCACGGCGAGCACCTCGGCCATCCGCCCGGCCGCGGCCCGCGCCCTGGCCAGGCCGCCGATGGGACCGAGCGCGCCGCTCAGGGCGGCGCCGAGCACCGCGTACCTGGCGGCCGCGTACAACTCACCCACCGTGAGGTCGCCCGCGGCCAGCATGAAGCCGCCGACCGCCAGGACGGCCACCTCCACCAGTGGCACCACGAGCCCGGCGCGCACCCCCGCCGTGGCGTTGGCGCGCCACAGCCGCATGCCGTGCAGCCGCAGCCGGGGCAGCGGTCGCAGGACCCGGAGCACCTCCCGGTCCTCGGTCCCGGCGGCGGCGATCGTGCGCGCCCCGCCGAGCGCCTCCACGAGGCCGGCGGCCAGCTCGCCCTGCGCCTCCTGGTAGCCGCCGGCGATCGTGGTGGTCGCGCGCAGGAAGGTGTTCAGCACGATCAGGATGAGGACGATGCCGGCGAGCAGGGTCAGGGTGAGCACGGGCGCGATGAGGGTCAGCGCCACCAGCGCACCGGCGGTGGGCACCAGGAGCGCGAGCGCGCCGGTCACCGACTCGGGGGCCCGCGCGACCTCCTCGGCGTTCAGCCCGGCGCGGGTGACGAGTTCGCCCTCGGGAAAGCGGCGGGTGACGGCGGGGCCGACGCCGAGCACGTGGCGCAGCATGCCGAGGCGCAGCCGGGCGGCGGCGCGGGCTCCGGTCACGCCACCGGCCCACATGCCGAGGCTCTCGCAGAGCACCACGCAGGCGACGACCGCGGCGCAGCCGGCCAGCCACCGCACGGCCGCGGGGTCGGCGACGACGAACGCGTCGACGGTCCGGCCCGCCATGTACGGCAGGGCCAGTTCGGCGGCCGCGCCCCCGACGGCCGTGGCCGCCAGGATCGCGGTCCACGGTGCGTTTCGCCGTACCGCGTGCATGACCAGCCGGTCTCCGGCGAGCACCCTCGGCCTCCTCGCGTCAGAGCTGGAAGATCCCCGCGCCGCCCTTCTCAGCCGGCGCGGGGATCGGCATCACCTATCAGTGACAGAGTGCGACACTGAGGTTGCTGGGCTTGCCGGAGTGACATCCGAGAACCGTAAGCGTGCTGCCGCCGCTGGCGACGTCGCTGCTTGCCGGGGTCTCGAGCCCTTGCAGGTCGAGAAGTACCATGGTCTTACACCTCCTTCCGGGAGTCGTGGGTGACAGGCCGGCGAGCAGGCACGGCCTCCAGGAACGGCAGGTGTCCCGGGTTGTCGCCCCGCACCGTGTTCAGGGCGAAGAGGACACCTGCCGTACCAGTCGCGAAATCCATGGACAGCCGCAGCAGCTGGTCGCCCGGAAAGGCCAGGCCACCCCCGTACGGCAGTGCGTGCCAGCGCAGGCCCTGGACGTGGGCCTCCAGCACCTGGGCGGTGTCCGGCTCCGCCGGCACGCCGGCGAGCGCGGCGATGATGCCGGCGCGGCCGGTGAACAGGCCCGGCTGCACGAAGAAGCCGGAGCGGACCGCCTTGAGCAGGTCCGCGAGCGCGGCGGCGAGCGCCGGATCGTCGCGGTGGGCCAGGTAGCGGGCGAGCACCAGCGCGATGCCCGCCGAGCCCTCGTCGACGTACGGCAGCAGCCGCCAGCCCTGGTTCACCTGGAGCGAGCCGTCCGCTGCCGCCCGGCATCTGCGCAGGTCCTGCCGGAGCGCGACCGCCGCCAGGTCGAGCAGCGACGTGTCGCCGGTGTGCTCGTAGGCGTGCAGGAACAACAGGGCCGGGCCGCTGGAGCCGTACATGAGCCCGGCCCGGGGGTTGGCGCCGCCGCTGACCTCCGGCACGTCGTCGGGACCGCCGAGCCGGTCGGCGCAGATGTCAACGGCGCGCAGGCCGGCCTTCGTCAGCTCGGGCTCGCCGAGGTGCAGCAGGTTCAGCCCGATCCCGGCCAGCCCGGAGTGGAGCGCCGGCTCCAGCCCGTCCCACTTCTCGCGCAGGCAGATGTCCACCAGGTCGAGCGCGTCCTCGCGGTATCCGAGCCGGTCGAGGACGAAGGCGATGCCGTGCAGCCCGTCGTACAGTCCGAGGCCCGATCCCTGGAGCGGGCGCAGTGCCCGCTCGCGCAGCCAGCCGTCGTAGTCGGGGAAGCGTCCGGCCCCGGTGACCGCCAGCGCGTACAGGACGCCGGCCGCGCCGTGGGCGAGGTTCAGGCCGCCGCCGGGGCGGAACTGGGCCACGTCGCCGGGGAACAGCCGGTCGTCGCGATCGGGTGTCGCGGCGGCCGTGATGGCCTGGCGGAGCGCGTCGCGCAGCGGCGGCCAGGGGGCGGAGCCGGGCATCGGGAGCTCCTCCGCCTCGGCCCGGTCGCCGCCCATGACGGTGGCCGCGGCCGCCCGCGCCATGTCCCGAGTGCCGGGGAACGTCTCCCCGACCAGCTCGCCGAGCTGCGCGACCTTCGCGGGCCACAGGGGCAGCATGATCGTGCACTGCGGCGCGAACAGGCCCAGTCGCAGGCAGGCCATCGCGTACGTGTCGACGTCGGTGTCCTGCCGGTCGGGGGGTGCCACGAAGGCCGGGTGGGCCAGGGCCGCCCGGCTCCCGTCGCCGGCCAGGGTGGCGACCTCGTAGTCGATGAGCACCACGCGTCCGCTCTCGGTCAGCAGGATGTTGTCCGGGTGCAGGTCGCCGAAGACGACGCCGCGCTCATGCAGCGCCTCGATGGCCGCCTCCACCTGGTCCAGGGTGCCGAGCGCCCAGCGGGTGTAGGCGGCCAGGTCGTCGGCGTCGCAGGTCGCGCGGGTGAGCGGGTAGCGGTGCACCAGGCGCCGCTGCAGCGGGGTGCCGTCGACGAACTCCTGGACGAGGAAGTGGTGCTCGCCGACGGTGAAGTGGTCGCGCAGCTCGGGTGCCACGCCGAGACCGGCCAGGCGTTCCAGCACGTCGCGCTCGTGCGCCAGCCGGGTCACCGCGTCCCGGCCGAGGGCGTCGAGGCCGGCGTGCGGCCTCGCCTCCTTCAGCACCACCTGGTCGCCGGTGGGCAGGTGGCGGGCGAGGTAGACGCCTCCGCCGTTGGAGAAGTGCAGCACCGTGTCGATCTCGTACGGCAGGTCACTCAGGGTGACCGCGTTGCGGGCGGCCAGGTGCGGCTGGAGGAATTCCGGCAGCGTCGTCCACGGCGGCACGGAGAAGGTGGCGCCGCGCACGTCGGGGACCAGCCGTCCGGCGCCGTCCTCGACGGCCAGCACGCGCTCGCCGCCACCGGACAGGCAGTGTCGTTCGGCGAAGCCGCCGTACCTGACGAACAGCGGTCCCTCGCCGTAGCGCAGGTCGCTGAGGATGTAGGGGCCCCGGACATCGCGCAGCAGTTCGTGCAGTTCCTTCAGGACGAGTTCGAGCTGCGCCTCGTCCCTCGGGTAGATCGTGATCAGTTTGCCGCTGGAGGCGCGTGAGGCGGCCTTGGAATTGACCATGACCAGGACCGCCGGGCCGCGCAGGAATTTGAACGCGATCATCCGGGGGACGCAGTAGTCGTACACGGCCGCGATCGCTTTCTCGGCGTCGTCGAGCCGGGCGGACACGTGAATCTTCCACCCCTGCGCGGGAAGCGGCGGCTGCCCGCCGGGGGCGTAGTAGCACCAGGTGCCGGTGACCTCGGATGACCAGTCGCCGGGCGCCGGCCTGCGCAGAATGGGAAAACCGGCGTCGTCGGTCGTGCTGTGCTCAAGGGTGTCGTAGAAATGACGATCCGCGAGGCAGTACAGCTCATACTGGTCCATCACGCGCCTTCCGGAGGAGTTCTACGCAAGAAGAATGACGGCGCGCTGATTTCTCGTCTAGTGACACGGGACAGCAGTGCGGTGTGTCGAACACACTGCCCTATGTGCGTTTCGCACAAATGGACCTGTTAGGCGGTCACTATTGGTTTCTCGGAATATGCAGGGCGAACAAGAAACGCTCGCCGTGTAACGCGGTGGCCTGCAGCCGGCCGCCGAGCACCGCGACCCGTTCGGTCAGGTTGATCAGCCCCTGCCCGCGGTCCCTCAGCCGGTACTGCTGGAGGACGCCGTCGTTGCTGATCGACAGGCTCACGAGCCGCTCCCGATCGAGCAGCTGGATCGTGCACTCGCGGGCGGTGGCGTGCCGCAGCACGTTGGTCACACCCTCACGCAACCCATGGGTGAGCGCCTCCGCCACCTCCCGTGGCAGGTCGCGGCACGAAACCCGCATTTGGCAGCGGATCCCCACCGACTCCAGCAGGGCACGCGCCGAATTCAACTCGGTCTCCAGCGAGGAGCGCTGCTCGCCGTGGGCGACGGCACGCACGTCGGCGGCCAGGACACGCAGCAGAGCCAGCGTCTCGTCCACCTCCTGGCCGGCCTTCTCGTCACGCTCGCGCACGAGCCGCTGGATGAGGTGCGCCTTCAGCACCAGGACGGTGAGCCGATGGCCCACCAGGTCGTGCAGATCCCTGGTGAAGCGCCGGCGTTCCTGGACCACCGCCCGGTGGATCACGTCACTGCGCGTGGCCGACAGCCGGTCGGCCTGCGCGGCCAGGCTGACCAGGGAGTACTCCACCAGGCCGAGCAGCGGGGCGGTGACGGCCCAGCCGGCGTGGGTCAGTGCCACGGACGGGGCCGCGAGGAGCACCGGCCCGCAGGCCACGGCCAGGGCCGCCACGGTGAAGGATCGGACCTCATGGGCCGCCAGCAGCAGGACCCCGGACAGCAGCCCCACCACGGGGGTCCAGGCCGCCCCGACGAATGGCAACGGCAGGTACGTCACCCCTGCCTGGACGGCGACCAGCCCCCACCCGACGCCCTCGCGGGCCAGCATGCGCAGCACGAACCGGGCGTGCACCGCCAGGAGAATGAACAGGACCGCCGAACCCGCGCAGACGTACCCCGAAGTCGCTAATTCCCGCTGAACCGGCACCGTCAGTGCGGGCGTCCCGGCCATCAGGCCGAGCCCTCCCAGCATCAGTGGAGAGGAGGGACCCCTGGCCACGGAACGTGATCTGCGCGCGAACCAGCCATCTGTTCCGTTCACCCATCCCCCGAAATCAGTCGGTCACCACTGGACGCGTCGCACCATGCAAAATGGAACGCGCATCTCACCTCCAATTGACCTGATTGATCTGCCTATGTAAAGCGCGTTAACGACTTCCGACACGGCCCCGTTATCATATGAAATTATTTCATGACGCGGGGCATCTTACCGGCCTTTCGTGGATCACCGGACATCCGGTCTACCCAACGGCGCCCCGCTCTCACCCTTTGGGCGACAATTGGTCAAGGTCATTTTCGTTCGACAACTCCGCATGACCTGCCACAATTGCAACATATCCGGACATATGCCTGCTCCTATGGCCCACATGCGATTAAGCGCCAGCGGGCTGAAAGTTTCTCGCGTCTGCCCGGGATGATGAGCCACGGCGATCTGGCCAGGCGGGAATGGGCGCTGCCCGAGGCCGCCCACCGCTCAGATCGCGCGCCGCGCTCATCCGGACGCCTGCGCGGCTTCGAGCGGCGGGGCGGCCGTGGGAGGCGGACCGGCCAGGCGGCGCATGGCGAGCTGGGCGAGGTTGCCGTGCGCGACGACGACCGTCCCGAAGGCCACGATCAGCACCACGATGTACGGCATGCGGCCCTCGGGCGCCAGCAGGACGGCCGGGCCGTCGGCGAATCCGGTGGACGCCGTGGCCCAGCCGGTCGCCCCCGCCGTCAGCCACCGGCCGGCCCGCCGCACGACCGGGCGGGCGGTGGCGGTCGCGGCGGCGGGCACGGCGAGCACGGCGAAGACGAAAAGGATCGCCACCGTCCCGGCCAGGGTGAACTGACTCTCCTCGGCGGCGGCGATGGTGATCGCGCTCATCAGCAGGCGCGCCGCGAGCCCCACGACAATTCCGGCCACCACCACGCCGCCGAGCACCGCCCCGGCCGACCGGACCAGGCGACCGTACCGCCCGCCAATTCCCCGCATACACCCCTCCAATGACCAAGAAGGGTTTATCGGACCTTCGCCAGGCAGAGCAAGGCCCGATCTATTCCGTGATGCGTACGTTATTGACAAATAACATCAAATATCCGAATTCAGTGCGCGAAACCTTCCACGGCGGCGTGCAACTCCTTGCGGAGGGTGTCGCTTCCGGTGTGGCCGGAGTCCTCCACGACAACGAGGCGCGCGTCGGGCCAGGCCTGGGCCAGTTGCCAGGCCGTCTCCAGCGGCCCGCCCAGGTCGAAGCGGCCGTGGATGAGCACGCCGGGGATGCCGGCCAGCTTGTGCGCCTCACGCAGCAGGACGCCCTCCTCCAGCCAGGCCGCGTTGGAGAAGTAGTGGGCGCAGATCCGGGTGAAAGCCAGCAGGGCAGCGGGCGGGCGGTCGCTGTAGGCGTTCGGCTTGCCGTTGACCTCCAGGGAGATCACCGTGTCCTCCCACGTCACCCAGTCGTGGGCCGCCTTGGTACGCACGGCGGGATCCGGGTCGGACATCAGCCGGGAGTAGGCGGCCAGCAGGTCACCGTCGCGCTCGGCCTCCGGGACGCCCTCGCGGAAGCGCTGCCACTGCTCGGGGAAGAACCGGCCCACCCCGCGGTAGAGCCAGTCGATCTCGGAGCGGCGGGTCATGGTGACGGCGACGATGACCACCTCCGACACGCGCTCCGGATACGCCTCGGCGTAGGCGAGCGTCAGCGTGGACCCCCACGACCCGCCGTACAACAGCCACCGCTCGACCCCCAGGTGCTCGCGCAGCAGTTCCATGTCGGCGATCAGGTGCTGGGTGGTGTTGGCGGACAGGTCGGTGGCCGGATCGCTGGCATGCGGCAGGCTGCGGCCGCAGTTGCGCTGGTCGAAAAGGATGATGCGGTAGTGCTCGGGATCGAAGGTGCGGCGCTGACCGACGCTGCAGCCCGAGCCCGGACCGCCGTGCACGACGACGGCGGGCTTGCCGTCGGGGTTGCCGCACACCTCCCAGTAGACGAGGTGGCCGTCGCCGACGTCGAGATGCCCATGGTCATACGGCTCGATAGGGGGATGCATCGCCCCAACGTACACAGCGCCGCAGGTACACGGAAACGAATTCCCGGCCGGGAGACCCCGGCCGGGAACGCGTCACGAGCGGGGATCAGCCGGTGAAGCCGACCTGGGTGTAGTCCCGCCAGTGGTAGCCGAAGGCGCCCCAGTTGGCGAGCGTCTTCTTGGTGGCCTGGATGTCGGGGCGCTGGTACAGCGGAATGGTGTGCACCATGTCCCAGATGAGCTTGTCCGCGGCGTTGGCCTTCTCGAAGGCCTTGGCCGGGTCCATCTCGCTCACGGCCGCCTCGATGGCGGCGTCCAAGGCGGGGTCGCTCGCCTTGGGGAAGTTGCTCTCGGAGCCGGTCTTGTAGATCTGCGGCAGCGAGCCCACCGGGAGCGGCGTGCCGATCCAGGAGAACGGCACCAGGTCGAAGTCGCCCTTGATGATGAAGTCGGTGAAGAACTTGTCATCGGGGACGGGACGGATCGCAATCTTGATCCCGGCCTCCTTGAGCATGGCCTGGGTGAGCTCGCCCTCCGTCTTGGCGTACGGCACGCCCGCGGGGACGACGAAGCTCAGCTCGAACTCCTTGCCGTCCTTCTTGCGATAGTCACCTTCCTGCTTCCAGCCGGCCGCGTCGAGCAGCTGCTTGGCCTTCTCCAGGTTGTACGTGCCGAGGTCACCGGCATTGTCGGCGTAGCCCTTGTGGTTGTTCATGAAGACGTGGTTGTTGAGCGCCTGGATCGGCCAGTCCATGTCCTTGAGGTCGGACTGGGTGATCACGTCGCGGTTGATCGCGTACTGGACGGCCTGGCGGACCGACTTGTCCTTCAGGAAGTCGCTCTGGTTGTTGACGGTGATGTGCCGCCAGTTGGGGCTGAGCGCCTTGCGGACGTCCACGTCGGGGACTTCCTTGGCCCGCTTGAGGTCGGCCGGGCTGCCCGGCGGGATCTCCACGCCGTCGAGCTCGCCGTTGGCGAAGGCGTTCACCTGCGCGGCGGGCGTCTCGATCGTCCGGAAGATGATCTTGTCGAGCTTGGCCTTCTTGCCCCACCACTTGTCGTCACGCACGACGGTGAGCGTCTTGGTGCCCTCGTCGATCTTCTCCACCTTGAAGGGCCCGGCGGTGACCGGGATCTTCTGCAGGTAGTCCTTGTCGAACGCCTCGGGCGTCTCCACGAACTTGGCGGGGTGCAGGAACGGCGAGCGGGAGAACTGGCCCTGCCACTCCGGGTACGGCTTGGCGTAGGTCACGATGGCGACCTTGTCCGTGTCGCCCTTGGCGACCGACTCGATCCGGTCCCAGCCGTCCGTGGAGGCCGGCTTGAACTTCTTGTTCTTGCCGTTGTTGGACTTCCAGGCCGCCTCAAGGTCCTTCCAGGTGATCGGCGTGCCGTCCGACCACACGGCCTTGTCGTTCAGCGTGTAGGTGACGACCTGCTTGTCCCCGGACACCTCGTTCTTCACATCGGTGACGAAGTCGGGGTTCGGGGTGTAGTTGGCCTCCTCGTCGGCCACCATCAGCTGCGGCAGGATGGTGTCCACCATGTCCGCGGTGTCGGCCTGGTTGCCGTCCACGTGATAGGTGTTCCACTGGCTGGGCCACTGGCCGACCGAGAGGGTCAGCGTGCCGCCGTCCTTCACCTGCTCGTACGGCACAGGGTTGATGCTGACGCCCGGCGTCTGCGACATCTGCTCCTGAGCCTGCTGCGACTGCTCGGCATTGGGCTTCTGGGCGGCGCCGCCGCCACCGCCGCAGGCCGCGACGGCCATGGCGAGAAGCGCGATTCCCGCCGTTGCCCGATAACGAACCTTCACTGTTCCTCCTGATCTTCCGAGGCCGTGATGACCTCGATCTCTTCCGCGTAGTGACAGGCGACGCCGTGATCCATGGCGTTCGCGTGCCGAGCGACCAGCGGTTCCTCGTCCACACAGCGCCGCTGCTCCGCCTGGCTGAGGCGGGCGAACTTGGGGCAGCGGGTGCGGAACCGGCATCCCGATGGCGGGTCCGCCGGACTGGGCAGGTCGCCGTCGAGCAGGATCCGCTTACGCGTGCGTTCCAGCGCGGGGTCCGGCAGCGGGATCGCCGACAGCAGCGCCTGCGTGTAGGGGTGCGCGGGGCGGTCGTAGACGTCCTCGACGGCCCCGATCTCGGTGATCTTGCCGAGGTACATGACCGCGACCCGGTCGGCGAGGTGCCGCACCACGGCCAGGTCATGCGCCACGAACAGGTACGACAGCCCCAGCGTGTTCTTCAGCCGCTCCAGCAGGTTGATGACGCCGGCCTGGATGGAGACGTCGAGCGCGGAGACCGGCTCGTCGAGCACCAGCACCTTCGGGTCGAGCGCGAGCGCGCGGGCGATGCCGATGCGCTGGCGCTGGCCGCCGGAGAAGTGCTGGGGGTAGCGGGCGGCGTGCTCGGGGGCGAGCCCCACCAGCCGCAGCAGCTCGTCGACCCGAACGGCCACGTCCTTGCGCCCATGGGCGCGCAGCGGCTCGGCGATGATGTCGCCGACCGGCATGCGCGGGTCGAGCGCGGCCATCGGGTCCTGGAAGACGATCTGCAGCTCGCTGCGGAGCTCCTTGTGCGCGGCCTTGTTCAGCGTGGCGCTGTCCCTGCCGAGCACGACGACGCGGCCGCGCTCCGGCGCCCGCAACTGCATGATCTGCTGCAGCGTGGTCGTCTTGCCGCAGCCGGACTCGCCGACCAGGGCCAGCGTCTCACCCTGCGCGATGTCGAAGCTGATGCCGTCGACCGCGTGCACGGTGCCGACGCGGCGCTTGAACACCGCGCCCTTCATCAGCGGGTAGTGCCGGATGACGTCGTCGAGCTCCAGCACGGTCGGGCGCTGCTCGCGCGGCACCCGGACGGCATCGCTCGGCGGGATGACGGGCACCGGGAAGACGTCGGTGCCGGTCAGGTTCTTGTGCTCGATCTCGCGCGAGCGGATGCACGCCACCTGACGCCCGCCGCCGATCTCGACCAGCGGCGGCTCCTCGTCGTCGCAGGCATCGACCTTCATCGGGCAGCGCGGCGCGAACGGGCAGCCCGGCGGCAGCTCCACCGGCGAGGGCGGGTTGCCCTCGATCGGCACCAGCGGCCCCTGTTCGCCGTCGATCCGGGGGATCGACGCGAGCAACCCCATCGTGTACGGCATCCGCGGCCGGGAGTAGATGTCATCCACCCGGCCCTGCTCGACCGGCCGGCCCGCGTACATGACGAGCACCCGGTCGGCCATGCCCGCGATGACGCCCAGGTCGTGGGTGATCATCACGATGCCGGCGCCCGTCTCCCGCTGGGCGGTCTTGAGCACCTCCAGCACCTGGGCCTGGATGGTGACGTCCAGCGCGGTGGTCGGCTCGTCGCAGATCAGCAGGTCGGGGTCGTTGGCGATGGCCATCGCGATCATGGCGCGCTGGCGCATGCCGCCGGAGAACTCGTGCGGGAAGGACTTGGCCCGCGCGTCCGGATGCGGGATGCCGACCAGGTCGAGCAGTTCGACGGCGCGCTTGGCCGCCTTGTCCTTCGGCAGCTTCTGGTGCACCCGGACGGCCTCGGCCACCTGGTCGCCGATGGTGTAGACGGGGGTGAACGCCGACAGCGGGTCCTGGAAGATCATGCTGATCGACTTGCCGCGGACCTCGGTCAGCTTGCCCTCGTCGAGGCCGAGCAGCTCCTTGCCGTGCAGCTTGACCGAGCCGCTGACCACCGCGTTCGGCGGCAGCAGGCCCATGATGGCGAGCGAGGTCACCGACTTGCCCGAGCCGGACTCGCCGACGATGCCGAGCACCTCGCCGCGGGAGACCTCGTAGCTGACGCCGCGCACGGCCTCGATGCCGCCGGGGAAGGTGACGTTGAGGTCGCGGACCTCCAAGATGCTCATGAGTTGCTCCCCGGGTCGAGGGCGTCACGCAGTCCGTCGCCCAGCAGGTTGACGCTCAGCACCAGGACCACCAGCAGGCCCGCGGGGAAGGCGAACAGCCAGGGGTAGCCGGTGGCGTTGCGGGATCCTTCGGCGATGAGGGTGCCGAGCGACACGTCGGGCGGCTGGATGCCGAAGCCGAAGAACGACAGCGCCGCCTCGCCGATGACCGCGGCGCTGACGTTGAGCGTCGCGTCGATGATCAGCAGGGAGGACAGGTTCGGCACGATGTGCCGGAGAATGATCTTCCAGCGCGGGATGCCCATGTAGACGGCGGCCAGGACGTACTCCCGTTCGCGCAGGGAGAGCGTCATGCTGCGCACCACCCGGGAGGTGATCATCCAGGTGAACGCCGCGAGCAGCGCGACGAACCAGAGCCAGGAGGCGCCCTTCAGCCGGGGCGAGACGATCGCGATGATGAGGAAGCTGGGCAGGACGAGGAGCAGGTCCACGCCCCACATGAGCACCTTGTCCACCCATCCACCGAAATATCCGGCGAATGCTCCCACCAGGGCCGCGAGACCGGTGGCGAGGAGCGCCACCAGCAGCCCAATGATGATCGACTTCTGCATGCCCCGCAGCGTGACCGCGTACATGTCCTGGCCGATCGTGGTGGTCCCCCACCAGTGGTCGGCCGACGGAGGCGACAGGAAGGACAGGAAGTCCTTGTCGGTCCAGTCGTAGGGACCGATGTACGGGCCGATGTAGGCCAGCGCCACCAGCAGGACCAGCGCGATGGCGCCATAGCGGGCCTGCCTGTTGCGCAGCAGCCGCGCGAATACGACCTTGGATCGCACCTAGCTCACCCGCACTCGGGGATCGAGGGCCGCCACCAGCAGATCCGAGAGGAAGGCGGCGGCCAGGACACAGACGGCGGAGAAGAAGCTGACCGCGGCGACGGCGTTGACGTCGTTCTGCTGGATCGAGTCGATCAACCAGGCCCCCATGCCGTGCCAGGCGAAGATCTTCTCGGTGAACGTGGCTCCGGTGAGCATCGTCCCGAAGGCGAAGGCGAAGTAGGTGGCCGCGGGGATCAGCGCGGTCCGCAGCGCGTGCTTCAGCAGCGCGGTCCTGCGCCGCAGCCCCTTGGCCATCGCCGTGCGGACGAAGTCCTGGTTCAGCACGTCCAGCATCATGCTGCGCTGGATGCGGCTGTAGAAGGCGATGGAGCCGAGGCTGAGCGAGATGGTCGGCAGGATCAGGTGGTTGAGCCGGTTGAGGAGCTGGTCCCAGCCCGACAGCCTGGGGTTGTACTCCCCGGTGTACTCGATCAGCGTGAACCCGAGCCCGCGGTTGAGGTTGTAGGTGCCGATCGCGAGCAGCGTGGCCAGCACGAACACCGGGATCGCCATGACCACGAAGGAGCTGACCCCGATCGAGCGGTCGGCGAATCGATACTGTTTGACCGCCGAGTAGGCGCCCAGCGCCACTCCTAAGGCGAAGCCCACGAGCGTGCCGACGAGCAGCAACCGGAGGCTGACCATGATCCGCCGGCCCATCTCGTCGTTGACCGAGCCGCCGTTCCAGGTCTTGCCGAAGTCACCGGTGACCACCCCCGACACCCACGTCGCGTACCGCTGCAGCACGGGCGTCTTGTCGTTGAGGTTGTAGGCGTCGAGCGTCGCGTCGACGACGGCCTCGGCGACCGGCGGCTGACGCCCCTCGTACGCGGCGCGCGGGTTCATGGTGGTCGCCGCGAGCATGTACGCCAGGCTGGCCGCGACAGCGACCAAGATCACATTCACCGCCAACCTGCGAAGCAGGTACTTGCCCATCACTCTCCGTCCACGTTGGACGGGGCCTGCGATTCGGAATGAAAACGGCCCCTACAACGAAGACGCCGTCTGCCATCATGGAAATCCATTGACGCGAAGACGACGTTCGAGTGAACAATATCGGGCTGTACGTCACGGTCAGCAAGGGTGAAATATAACGGTCAGATCACCGGCTCTCGCCCCAACGCCGTCACTAACCCCATCTGACCTGCACGAACACCACCCCCAGCGGGGATGTCGCAATATAGGGACATTGTCACGAGATCAAGACAATGACCACCTAATTCAGAAAGCATTCGTGATCAGGAGCGCTCGGGTAAGCGGCGTGACCCGATGCCGCTAAGCGCTTGTGATCGAAAATTCCGGCCGCCGGCGAGGCGTCCGCTACCGATCCGCGGGACGCCGAGCGCCGGGCACCGGGACCCGCGACCAGTCGAGGTCGGAGCCGAGATAGAAGCTCGGGTAGGCCGGCTGGTTGTAGCCCGTCTGCTGCCGCGCCACGTCCGCCCGATACTGCGGGTCGTGCATCAGGGTGTAGAGCTTGCGGTCCGTCGGCTCGGTGCTGAGGTAGATCCGGACCGCCGTGCTGTCGGCCGTGCGGACCAGCAGCTCCTCCCGCCAGTCGCCGAAGACGTCGGCCACCAGGGACGGGTTGCCCTTGGTCCAGTTGTTGGCCAGCGTGCCCTCCGCCGTGAGCAGCGTGCCCCGCGCCCGGTCGTCGATCGTCGGGGTCTGCAGGACGGTGGTGGCGGTGCCGTTGACGAGCTGGGTGGTCATGTCGGCCGCCCAGCGGATGCTCATGTTCGTGCCCGGCGCGTCCGTGCCCAGATGGTCGCCGCGTGCCGACCACAGGCCCGCCTGGACCGTCTGGCCGGGCGGCATCGACGACCAGGCCTCCAGGCCGCGGACGGCGGGGTCGACGTCGCCGACCATGCCGCGCCCGGTGTCCACGCCGCTGTAGCCCCCGAAGAGCACCTCGCCGGTGGCGGCGTCGCGCATCGCCCAGCCGTAGGGGGCCGACCGGCCGCCCTCGTGCACCGTCCAGATCTCCAGGCCGTCGCGATCCGGGTCGAGGTCGCCGACGTGCATCGCGTCACCGTGCCCGAGTCGCACGCGCCGCCCCGGCACGTCGCTCTGCGGCGGTCCCTCGGCGAAGGAGGAGTAGAGCAGGTCGCCGTCGTCGTCGATGGTCGCCGCGCCGTACACGACCTCCTGCCTGCCGTCGCCGTCCACGTCGGCCACGCTCAAGGAGTGGAAGCCCTGCGTGGTGATGGTGCCGAACTCGGGGTCGGAGCCGTCCACGCCGTGCGGTGCGGCGTTGAACGGATTGGCCATCGGCACGTGACCGCTGTCGACGTACCAGATCTCCTTCAGTCTCCTGCCGTCCCAGTCGTAGGCCACCAGCGTGGTGCGGGTGTAGTAGCCACGGGCGAAGACGGCCGACGGGCGCCTGCCGTCGAGGTAGCCGACGGCGGCCAGGAAGCGGTCGACGCGGTTGCCCGGCTCGATCCTCGACATGGCGTAGTCGCCCCAGAGCAGCCCGTCGTCGCCACGGGCGGGCTTGTACGGGATCGTCTGCAGCTCCTTGCCGGTGGCGCCGTGCAGCACCGACAGATACTCCGGCCCGCTGATGACGAAGCCCGCGAACTCCCGCAGCCGGTTGTTGCCGCTGCGGCCGGGCGCGTAGACGTCGACGAAGTAGGTGGCGAGCTCGGTGGCGGCCTGCCGGGAGAGCGGGTAGTCGTGCGCCGGTGGGATGCCGAAGGCCTGCTCCAGCGTCGCCGGCCAGCGCCCGGCCACCACCTCGGGGTGCTCGTGCCAGCCCTGGAACATCTCGACGAGATGCTCGAAGTAGTCCTCGGCGCTCATCCGGTGGTCGTCGGTGTGCGCGTGCCCCGCCCTGACGTCCTGCTTCGGCGGCGTGATGTGGCGCTCGGAGACCACCTCGCCGTCCGCGCCGTAGCGGATGATTCTGCTGCCGGGTGCGGTCTTGACCATCATCTCCGAGCGGCCGTCACCGTCGAAGTCGTAGACGAGGAACTGCGTGTAGTGGGCGCCCGAACGGATGTTGACGCCCAGGTCAAGCCGCCAGAGCAGGGTGCCGTCAAATGCGTAGGTGTCAAGAAGGGTGTTGCCGGTGTAACCGCGCTGGGAAACGTCCTTGGAATTCGACGGATCCCATTTGACGACGAACTCATATCTCCCGTCGCCGTCGACGTCACCGACGCTCATGTCGTTGGCCATGTAGGTGTAGGCCTCCCCCGCCGGGGTGACCCCGTCAGCCGGTTTCCGCAGCGGAAGGTCGTAAAACGATTCAAGCCACGGCGCGACCGGAGCGCTGCGCCGGCCCTCCCTGCCCCGGGCGACGGGGGCCACGCGGTACTCGGCCGAGCCGGTGCCCGCCACGTCGTGGTAGTTGGTGCTGCCGGTGACCGTCGCGATCGGCCGGCCGTCGCGGTAGACGCGGAAGTCCGCCCCCGTCATGCCGCCGTCGCCGTGCCCGGTCACCTCCTCGCCGAGCAACCGCCAGCTCAGGAACACGCCCTCGCCGGTCGCGGCGGCGACCAGCCCGCGGTCGAGGCGCTCCATCCGTGGCCCGTGCCACCCCGAGGCCGCCGCGTCGGCGGACACGTCGGCGGACACGGCCACCGGCGAGGAGCAGAGCAGGGCGGCCACGGCGGTGACGAGTGCGCGACGGATGCTGGGGCGGCTCATCACACAGGCTCCTCGCGTCCCGGAAAGGGATTGAATCGATATAAGCAGACCGGACGCTATTGGCGTGTCACACCGCTGTCAAGGGCCGGTCACGGGCAGATGTCGCCGTGCCGGACGTATCGGCGGCTCATCGCCGAAAACCTATTCACGTTGCCGTCGAACGTCGATCGTGTAAATGTCAGAAGGTGAACGGGACCGACGCATCACTGAGAATCGACGGTCTCAGCTGGGAGGCGGGCGGCCGGCGCCGCGGTGTTCCTCCGGGGCCGCTCAGCGTGGGCTCCGGGCAGACCGCCGTCATCGTGGCCGGCGACACCGCCGAGGCGGAGGTGCTGGCAGACATCCTGCTCGGCCTGGACTGGCGCTTCCGGGGAAAGATCAGCGTCAACGGCCAGGAGATCACCATGCGGCCGCCGGAGGAGCGGGAGATCGGCCTGGTCCCTGCGGGTGGCGGCCTGCTCCCCCAGCTGACCGTCGAGCGGAACCTCGTCCTGGCGGCCCGCGAGCACCGGGGCAGTTCGCAGGTCCACGGCAGGGTCGGCTTCATGGCCGCGAGGATGCGGATCGAGGGCTTCCTGCACGCCCGTCCGCACGAGCTGGCGCACGACGAGCGGCTGACCGTCGCGCTCGCACGGGCGCTGTGCCGGCACCGCCCGGTCAAGGTGGTCCTGGTCGAGGACCACACCGGAGCCGGCCCCTGCCACGCCGCCGTGAGCGCGGCCATGGGCGCCGATCCGAGCCTGGCCGTCGTGGTCGTGACCGACGACCGGACCCGCGTCGCCAGCCTCGCCTCCCCCGCACTGCTCTGGGAGGTGGGCGATGTCGCTGAGCCGTAGGAGCTTCCTGACCATCCCGGCAGCGGTGGGCCTGGCGGGCTGCGCGGGCAGCAGGCCGCTGCGGGTGGCGGTCGTGTGGAGCGGGGACGAGCTGCGGCGTTTCCTCCGCGTGGTCAAGGACTCGCCCTACCCGGTCACCGTCTACTCGGCGGGCGACAACATCGCCGCGCTGCTGCGCGGCCCCTCCGGCGAGGTCACGCCGGACGTGGCCGTCATCCCCCGGCTCGGACTCCTGTACGACCCGGAGATCCGCCGCCGCATCAGCCCGTTGACGCCGATCAGGCGGCAGCCCGAGTTCTGGCGGGATCTCGCCTCCCCCGTGCCCGGCCAGGTGCTCGGCGCCTGGTTCAAGATCGCGCACAAGTCGCTCGTCTGGCATCGGGACGGCGAGGGCCTGGCCCGGCCGCCGACGCTGGACGCCTGGGCGAGCCGGACGCTGTCGATCGGCGCCGCCGACGGCTGGGTGCTCACCGACTGGTTCGAGAACGTCCTGCTCGCCCGCAGCCCCTCCACCTACAGCAAGCTCTTCTCGCACGGGGAGAGCTCGCCGGAGCTGTGGGCGACCGGCGAGGTGCGCCAGGCGCTCGAACAACTGGCGACGATCTGGCAGCAGGGCGTCACCGCCGAACGGGGCAGGCGCGCCCTCACCCTGCAGTTCCACGACTCGATCCTGGACGTCTTCACCTACCGCACCGCCGAGGTGGTGGCCGCGCCCGACTTCGCCTGGCCGGTCATCGCCCGCTACCACGCGGCGGGCGTACGGGCCGCGCATTTCCGCTTCCCCGCCAACGGCGGCGCGGCGCCTCCGCTGGTGGTCGGGGGCGATGTCGCGGTCGCGATGAGCGGCGGCACGGCGGACGCCTTCGACTTCGTGCACTGGCTGACGAGCCCCCGCCCGCCCGGCGGCGACCGGTCGGACACGCAGGAGGCGTGGGCCGCAGAAGGCGGTTTCCTGGCGCCGTACATCGACGCCTCGATCTCGCCGCCCGCGCTGCGCGGCGCGGCGCGGGACCTGGCCGGCGTGCGCACCGGCCAGTACGACCTGTCCGACCGGCTGACCGGCCCGCTCGCGGGCGGTGACGGCCGG
The DNA here is from genome assembly GCF_014646515.1 of Nonomuraea glycinis. Classification (GTDB taxonomy): domain Bacteria; phylum Actinomycetota; class Actinomycetes; order Streptosporangiales; family Streptosporangiaceae; genus Nonomuraea; species Nonomuraea glycinis. The sequence continues at coordinate 279,942 of NZ_BMNK01000007.1, read as the reverse complement.
GGGCTGTGGCGGATCCTCACCGAGCTGTTCATCGCCGTGACCATCGACAGGACCCGGCCGGCCACGGCGGCCGGCACGGCGGCCGACGACCTCGTCAGCGCCGGAAGCAGGGGTTCGCGGTGAGCGGCAAGGACCCGTTCCTGTTCGAGGTGGTCCCGCACCACGACACCCGGGTGCCGGTGACCGCCCAGGGGCTCAGCCGCTGGCGGGCGGGCCTGTACCTGCTGCTCGCGGTCCTGCTGGCGGCCGGGGTGCTGCTCGCTCCGCTGGCGGCGACCGTGGTGATCAGCCTGTCCGGCGGTCTGGCGAACTACGAGGTGCTCGGCGACGCGCAGGTGCTCCAGGCGCTCGGCAACTCGCTCGTGTGGCTGGCGCTGGCCGTGCTGGTCTGCGCGGTCGGGTTCGGCCTGGCCTGGCTGGCCCGGGACGCGGGGGCGGGCCTCAGCGGGGTGCTGCGCGTCATCCTGGTGCTGCCCGCGGTGGTCTCCCCGCTCACCACCGGCGCGATCTTCCGCCTGATCTTCGACACCAACCCGGCGCGCGGCGTGGTCAACGCCCTGCTGGGCGGGGCCGGGGCGAACGTGGCCTTCCTCGGTCCGGGCTGGATCTGGCTGGTGCTCGGGCTGGCGTTCGTCTGGCAGTGGGCGGGGTTAGCCTTCCTGATCTTCCATGAGGCGCTGGCCAGGCTGCCCGCGAACCTGCTGCGGGTGGCTCGGGCGTTCGGGATCGAGCGGCGCAGGCGGATCTGGTCGATCGTGGTCCCCGCTCTCGCCGGCCCGGCGGCGCTGGCGTACCTGCTCGCGCTGGTCGCCGCGGCGCGCGTGTTCGACCTGGTGCTGATGGGCGCGCCGGGCGCGATGCAGGCCCAGGTGGAAGGCGGCGGCCTGTTCTGGTGGCGGCACCACAGCGACCTGGGCGCCGGGCGGGCCGCCGCGCTGGCGGTGCTGCTGTCCATCCTGGTCGGCCTGCTCGCGCTGCCCGCGCTGGCCGGGCTGCGCGGCCAGGTGACCTGGTCCGAGCCGGCCGCGCGGCCCGCGTCGAAGGCCGCCGGTCCGCGGCGGCGCCGGCGGCTGTGGCTGCTGCCGGTGGCGGTGCTCTGGCTGCTCCCGTTCGCGGTGCTGGTCCTCACCTCGCTCCGCGCGCCGGACGCGACGGCCGTGTCGGGGTGGTGGCGCGTCCAGTGGGACCTGTGGCAGCTCGCCTCCTACGGCGACGCCTTCGCCGACGGCGGCTTCATGGGCGCGCTGGCGATCACCGCGGTGCGGACGCTGGTCGTCGTCGCCCTGGTCCTGCTGGCGGCCGTGCCCGCCGCGTACGTGCTGGCCCATGAGCACCTGCTGCCGCGCCGCACCTGGCGGCCCGTCCTGCTGGTGGCGGTGGCCCTGGCCGCGCTGCCGCCGCAGGCATTCGCCGTGCCGCTGCAGGAGTCGATCAGCCCGGTGGTGGGCTCCACGCTGGCGCTGATCACCGTGCACGCCGCGCTGGTGATCCCGCTGGCGGTGCTGGTGCTGCACAACGCGTTCGCCCGCGTACGGACGCCCATGGTGACGCGGCACCGGTGGGAGCTGATCCATGTGGTGCGCGAGGGGGCGCCCGCCGGGGTGCTGGCCGGGGTGCTCGCGTTCGTGCTGGTGTGGAACGACACCGTGGTGGGGCTGCTGCTCAACTGGCCCGCCGGCGACCATCTGCCGCTCCTGCTGCTGGAGCAGGCACGGCACTTCATGTCCACGATCGGCCCGCTCGCGGCGCAGGCGGTGATCGCCACCGTGGTGCCGGTGGCCCTGGTGATCGTCACCGGGCGATGGCTGTACCGCGGGCTGACGCACGGAGTCCGGAGATGACGGGCATCTCCCGCAGGGATCGGCTGCGGTTCCGGATCTCCCGGCTCTACCAGCAGGCCAGGGCGCACCTGCCCGAGCTGGGGCTGTCAGGGCTGGTGACGGTGGCGGAAGCGCTCGTCATCCTGCAGGACGAGCTGCGCCAGCGGGTGGTGGACGCCCTCCTGGCGGTGCTCCCCCACCCGCTGCTCGCCCTTCCCCTGGCGCTGCTCGTGCCCGCGCTGACGGGTCTGGGTGTGCACGCCGCCCGGCGCGAGCGCAAGCCCGCTCCGCAGCCGCTCTTCGGCCATCTGCCCTTCCCCGACCGGGTGGAGCCGCTCATCGGCCGGGAGGACAAGCTGCGGGAGGTCGTGGACCGGGCGCGGGAGAGCGGCATCGTGGCGGTGCGGGGCGCCACCGGGACGGGCACGTCGGCGCTGGCCGTCCACTGCGCCTGGGAGCTGGCGGCCGAGGCTCGTAAGCAGCGCTACGCCGACGTCCGGGGCCCCGACCGGCAGCATCCGGAGACCCCGCTGAGCGTGGCGCAGCGGGTGCTGCGCACCCTCGACCGCCCGCCGGGGTCGATCCAGGAGCCCGAGGACGCCGCCCCGGTGGTGATCGAGGCCCTCACCGGCACCGGCCGGGTGCTCCTGCTCGACAACGTCAGCACCTGGAGCCAGGTGGCCTGGCTGCCGCCGCGCGTGCCGGGGGCGCACATCGTGGTGGCGGGCGAGGCGGCCGGCGACGTGCCGCGCCACCTCCAGCCGGTCGAGCTCGGGCCACTGACCTCCGAGGCCGGGCAGGAACTGCTGGCGGCCCACATCGGGGACCGGCGGATCGACCGGGACCGGCAGGCCCTGCGGCCGCTCGCCGACGCCTGTCTGGGCAGCCCGGCGGAGATCGTGCGGATCGGCCGCTGGCTGGCCCGCAACCCGAACGTGCCCCTGCGGACCCTCGTCGACGACCTGGACCGGCTGCCCATCGACGAGAAGCTGAGCTTCGTGCTGCGGCTGAGCATCGAGCAGCTCGGACCCACGGCCAAGCAGCTGTTCATCCTGCTGGCCGGACTGCCGATCGCGGAGGTGGACCACCAGGCGGCCGCCGCGCTGGCCGGGCTGCCGTCCGCGCGGGAGGCGATCGACGAGCTGGCCGAGCGCGGGCTGGTGGAGAAGGTCCGGATGTCGCGGGTCCGGGTGACCGGCGCGTTCCGGGACACCGGCGCCGCCGCCACCACTCAGGAGGCGGGGGCGTGGCGGCGGCTGGTGGAGTACTTCGCCGACCAGGCCGACGCCTTCGCCGCCCGCCTGCCCGACGACGACGCCAGGACCTGGTTCGCCGCCGAGGACCGGGTGCTGCTGCAGGTGCTCGCCCCCGAGCCGCCCGCGCGCCGGACCAGCCGGGCGCTGGGCCGCATCGCGGACGCGGTGGAGGCCTGGTTCACCCTCGAACAGCGGCACGAGGACCGGCTGCGCGCCGCGGCGCTGCTGGCGCGGGCGGCCAGGTCCCTGGGGGACGACCACGTCCAGGCGACCGCCGAGCTGCGCCAGAGCGCGATCCTGCTCACCCTGGGCGACCCGGGCGAGGCGCGCCGGCACTTCGACCAGGCGGCGGCGCTGCGGGTGCGGGTGGAGTCGTGGCCCGCCGAGCTGCATCTCGGCCACGCCACGATCCTGCTGGCCACCGGGGACGGGTTCAGCGCGGTGGAATCGGCGCTGATCCGCTACGGGCAGGCGCTCGCCGGCGGCGACCTGGTCGGCCACTCACTGCGGTTGATCAACGTCGCGGCGCTGCTCATGCGCCGCGCGCAACTGCTCGGCCGCGACGACGCCCAGCGCCTGTACGCCGACGCCCGCGCCCTGCTGTTCGAGGCGCTCGACATGGCGGGCCGGGGCGGTGACGCGCATGCTCAGGCGCACGCGCACGAGCTGCTGGCACAGGCGCACTGGCATCTGGACCGGCCTTTCGACGCGGACCAGCACTGGGGGGAGGCCGAGCGGATGTACGGCGAGACCGCCGACGAGATCGGCCGCGCCCGCTGCCACGTCCACCAAGCCATCGCCCTGCTCGCCGAGCCGGACGCGCACCCGGGCGAGGCTGCCGGGGTGGCGGCCGAGCCAGATCCGCGCCCTCGCAAGACGGCCGAGCCGGACCCGCACCCCGGCAAGGGGACCGAACCGGATCCGTACCCCGGCAAAGCGGCCGAGCCGGATCCGCGCCTTGGCAAGGCGGCCGAGTTGCTGGCGGCGGCTGAGCCCCGGCTGCCGCCGGCCGGGCTGACCACTGCCCTGGCCTATCTGCACCTGGCCCGCCTGCACCCCCGTCAGGCCGCGGCCCACCGCGCCGCCGGGCTGGCGGCGCTGGCCCCCTGGGACGGGATCGCCGAGCCCCAGCAGGTCACCGAGATCAGGGCCCGCCTGACGGCGCTGAAGCACTGATCCCCGGCGCGGCGGCGGGCCGGGTGGAGGCCGCTTCCCAGGTGCGCAGGTAGGACTCGGCGCCGGCCGCCATGTCCTGGACGAACTCCGCGCCGGCGATGAGCCGCATGTCCTCGATCCAGTCGGGCACCAGGCCGTAGTTGGCGACGCCGTCGGTGTTGACGTCCCAGACCCGCTGGCCGGTGCGCTGCCGGTCCAGGCTCACGCTGCCGTCGAAGGAGGTGAACGGGTACGTGACCGGGCCGACCGGGCCCGCGGCGCGGGGCCCCGGCAGCTGGCCCATGCCGTTGACGTCCAGGCCGTAGCCGTAGCCGGCGACCTGGTGCGCCTGCCGGAGCGGCTCGGTGCGCCGCCACTCGGCGACGAAGTGCTCCGCGTCGTGCCCGTACTGGGTGATCATGCCGCCGAGGGCGTAGATCCTGCCGAAGTAGCCGGGGTCGGCCCAGCTGTGGGAGGAGATCACGCCGGGGTAGCCGGCGGCCTCCAGGAGGTCGAGGGTGCGGTCGGCGGCCTTCACGCTCATGTGGTCGATCTCCACCAGCATGCCGCGCCGCATCATCCCCTGCACCATGTGCTCGCCGAGCCCGCTCAGCCCCCGGGTGTTGCAGTGCGGGGCGGGAGGATACAGCGGCAGCGAGACGCCGGGCGGCAGCAGCCCGGCGAGCTGGTCGGGCAGCACCCCGCCGGGCTCGATCGTGTTGTCGTGCTCGGCTCCGGTGCAGGTGCGGGCCTGCCAGAAGGAGCCGGTGCTGAGCAGGTTGCCCAGGTTGACGATGGCGCCCTGGGTGCCGGAGTCGAAGCGGACGCCGCACAGGGCGTTGTCGTACTTGTGGCAGACGTACATGCTGCGCACGCCGAGCGCGTGCAGCTCGTCCAGGCCGCGGTCGATCTGTCCCCTGGTGCAGTGCGGGATGCCGAGGGTCTGGCGGCAGCCGAACGGCTCGGAGGCCTCGACGCCCAGGACGACGGCGAGCTTGCCCGCCGCGACGGTCCGCCTGGCCTCGGCCGCGTCGTTCACGATCCTGAACCAGCCCAGGCCGGGGCCGCCGTGCTCGGCGTCGATGAGCGCCTGCAGCTCGCGGGCTCGCTGGGCCTGGAGCCTGAGGGTGTCCATCTCGTCGCAGGAGTTCTTCCTGAGCGGGTAGATGGCGCACAGCTGGCGGTTGGCCACCAGGTGGTTGACCAGGATCCGCAGGCCGCCGCGCCAGGCCCGTTCCACCCAGGTGTAGTAGGCCTGCTGGTGGGTCAGCGAGTCATGGGCCGGCCAGTCCGCGAAGGTGGGCCAGCCTGCGGGGTCGTGCGTGCCGGTCGGCGAACCGGTCCTGGTGAAGTTCTCGAACCAGGCGAGCTCGCCGTTCGGATAGTGGTCGGCGCAGTCCTTCAGCGCCTGCGCGATCCCGTCGGGGTGGAACGGCCTGCCGCACATCAGCTTGCCGCCGAACGCCTCGTAGGAGAACAGGTGGCTGTGCGCGTCGACGAACCCGCGCACCTCGGCGGCGGACTCCGCCGGGCCCGCCTGCGCCGTGGCGCCCGTGAACGGGGAGACCAGCGAAGCGGCCAGCAGCAGCACGACGGTGAGCATCCTGGCGGCGGAACGACGCATCACGGACACCTCACAGGGCCGGGTATCGGAACTGCCGTCAGCATCCACCGCCTCACGGGCGCCAACAAGACCCAAACATGAGCCGGTCTCAGCCCAGCCGCCGGGTCACGGGCCGGTCAGGCGGCGCTCACCGTCCGTGGTCAGGACGAACACCTGCCAGTTGTAGTAGACGTAGTAGTTCCTGGCGTCCCGCTTGATCTGGCGGGCGTGCAGGAGGATGGCGTCCACGTACGCCTGCGACGGGTTGTAGGCGTGCAGCGCCCGCTGGTAGTCGCCCGGCGCTCCGGTGGCGCGCAGATAGTTGGCGGCGGCCATCACCGCGTCGCGCGGGTCCTGGATGTCACCGCCCAGGCCGTACAGCTTCCAGGTGGCGGGCATGAACTGCATAGGGCCCTGGGCGCCGGCGTGGCTGTCCGACTTCACCCTGCCGAACTTGGTCTCCGCCAGCATCACCGCCGCCAGCACCTCCCACTCCACCCCGAAGCGGCGCTCGGCCTTCTTGAAGTGGCGCAGCAGGTCGGCCGCGGGCAGCGGCGGCTGGACCTTGAAGACGGCCGAGCCCTTGATGGGCCGGGCCAGGGCGAGCAGCTCGCGAATGGCCGCGGTCTCGTCCTTGGACTGGGCGGCGAGCGTGCGCGGCAGCTTGGCGAAGGCCTTGGTGGCCACCTTGGGGTGCCGGGCGGCGTAGCGGAGGATCCGCTGCTGGTAGAGCGCCAGCAGCTCGACCTCCTGCGGCGGCTTCTCGCTGTCGCCTTCGGTCCACGCGTCGATGGCGTCGTGGAGCGCGTCGCTGGTCGTCTCCAGCGCCTCGGCCAGCCGCGCCGCGTCCTTGGGGATCACCTCGTTCGGCCCGGGGAGCGCCACCGCCGGATCGGGCGTGGCCACAGGTAACGCGGCGGTGGGCTGCGCCACGGGGACGGCGACGGGCGGCGGCTCCTGGCCGCCACAGCCCGCCACGGCGACGAGGGCCGCGACCGCCACGGCGGTGATCCGGTCAAAGGGGCGTTGCTCCATGAGCGCCCAACTTACCTGGTCGAGATCTCTCATGAGGGGCGTCAGACCGCGCGGTCATGGTCATCGTGGTACGGCCCGGTGAGGTCGGCGCCGTGCGCTCGCCGGGAGAGATCTCCCCGGTGCAGGTCGGCGGTCTGGATCACCCGGCTGATGTCGGTGGGGGTGAGCAGCCCGACCAGGTGGCCGCCGGCGTCGAGCACCACGGCCCGTCCGTCCGCGCTGCCGCTCATCCGGGTCAGCAGCTCGGTCAGCGCCTCCTCGGGGCTGGCCCGCGGCACCTGCTCGGGCGGGCAGGCGATGTCCCGCAGCCGCAGGGAGGCCCGCCGGTCGGGGGCCACCTCGCGGATGCGATTGAGCGTCACCAGCCCGGCGAAGCCGCCGCCCGCGTCGACGAGGGGATAGGTGGACAGGCGCTCGCGCATCACCACCCGGTCGATCAGCCCGGCCACGGTCTCGTCGGGGTCGGCCACGATGGGCCGCTCCGTCATCGCGTCCGCGACCCGGACGCCGTACAGGGCGGTGCCGATCCTGCTCTGCTGCTCCTCGGCGCTGGCCGCGTTGACCAGAAAGAGGCCGATCAGGGCGAGCCACAGCCCTTCGAAGCCCCGCCCGCTGACGACCTGCAAGAAGCCCAGGGCGATGAGGACGTAGCCGAAGACGCGTCCGGCGCGGGCGCTGGCGATCGCCGCCCTCGTCCTGTCGCCCCACCGCGCCCACAGCGCCGCGCGCAGCACCCTGCCGCCGTCCAGCGGCGCGGCCGGGATCAGGTTGAACACCGCCAGCAGCACGTTGACGCCCGACAGGTAGCCGAACATCCCGGCGACCAGGGGCGGGCCCACGGCCGCCGACAGCAGCGCCAGGCCGCCGAAGACCGCCCCGGCCGCCAGGCTGGTCAGCGGCCCCACCACCGCGATCTTCAGGTCGGCGCCCGGCGAGCGGGGCTCCCCGCGCAGCTCCGCCACCCCGCCGAGCAGCCAGAGCGTGATCTGGGCCACCTCGATGCCGTGCCGCTTGGCCGTCAGCGCGTGCGCGAGCTCGTGGGCCAGCAGCGAGGCCAGGAACAGCGCCGCCGACGCCAGCCCGGCCAGCACGTAGGCCACCGAGGACAGACCTGGATAGACGGCGGGGAAACGCCCGAAGGCCAGCCCGAACACCAGGATCACTACGATGAACAGCACGCTGATGTTGAGCCCGACCGAGACACCACCGATGCGGCCCAGACTGATCGACGAGCGCATCTCTCCTCCACGGATATCCGAGTCAGCCCCCTTTACCCCCATTCAGCGGCATGTCACGCCGCTGGTCGGCCGCCCAGGCGCCGAGCGCGGCGGATCAGTCTCTGCGGCGGGCGCGGTAGGCGCTGGCCTTGGCGCGGTTCTGGCACGACAGGCCGCAGAACCGGCGGGAGGCGTTGCGGGTGACGTCGAAGAAGACCAGGTCACATCCGTCCGCCTCGCACGAGCGCAGGCGTACGCCCTGGCCTACTCCGATCACCATGGCCATGGCGGTGGCCGCGCTCGCGGCCCAGGCGTCGACCGGGTCGGCGTCCTCGCGGTGGAAGGCGAGCCTCGGCGGATCCCCCTGCAGGTGCGGGACGGCGCCGTGCCGGATCAGGGCCGCGTTCAGCGTGCCGAACTCCGGGGTCCGGCCGAAGACCGGGCGCAGCTCCGCCGCGACCTCCGCCAGCCGGTCGGCGTCGCCGGTCGTCAGCGGCCGGCTCGGGCTCAGTGCGCTCGCCAGGTCGCCGATGGCGGACAGGCGGGCGGGGCCGTCGGCGGGCGGCTCGATCCGGCGGCCGCGTGCCCGGTCGACGGTCAGCGTGTTGACCAGTGTGACGGCCTGCTCCGCCCAACGGCCGACATAACTGTCTATCTGGGATTGACCAGTGATGCGCCATGCCTCTATCGTCACTGTCGTATCTTATCTAGACAGTGAGGATTTTTTCGCTATGTCCAGTGATTCCCGGCTCGCCCGCAGCATGTGGCACCAGCTTGAGCCGATCCACGCCGTGTTCTACTTCTCGCCCGAGGGCTTCGAGGAGGCCGCGGCGCTCGGCTACGACGTGGCGGAGCGCTGGCCCAGCTACTTCGCCTACCGCACCGCCCCGCTGGGGCCCGTGGGCACCACCGCGGCCACCGCCGCCTACTACAGCTTCAGCCCGAGCATGATCGACCGGTACGTGCGCGGCCTGTGGGACACGGCCTCGCCCGCCCAGGTGCTGCGGACCAGGCTGACGGCGGTCGACCGCACCTACCGTGCCCTGCTCGGCGACCGGGTGGCGAGCCCGGAGATGACGGAGGCGGCCGAGCTGGCCAGGCGCGCCGCCGAGAGCGTGAGCGTGGCCGCGCGGCCGTTCGCCGCCGCCAACCTCGACCTGCCCTGGCCCGAGGAGCCGCACCTGGCGCTCTGGCACGCCGCCACGGTGCTGCGCGAGCACCGCGGCGACGGCCACCTGGCCGCACTGCTGACGGCCGACCTGGACCCCTGCGAGTCGCTGGTCTCCTTCGCCGCGATCGGCGCCGCCCCCGTGGCGAACTTCGCCGGGCGCGGCTGGAGCGCGCAGGAGTGGGCCGCCGCACAGGAGCGCCTGACCGCCCGCGGCCTCGTCGACCCTTCGGGGCAGGCCACCGAGCGCGGGCGGGAACTGCGCGACCAGGTGGAGCGGACGACCGACGAACTGGCCGCCGCGCCCTGGCGGACCTTGGGCGAGGAAAAGGCCCAGCGCCTGGTCCAGCTCGCCGGGCCGGTCCTGGGGGCCGTCTTCGGGGCGGGCCTGCTGCCGATGACCAGCACCCTCGGCATCGCGACCGTCAAGGTCCCGGACTGATCACGCCCACTCAGGGGCCGGTTGCCACAGCCCGATGACGGTGCCCTGGTCGTCGGTGCAGGTACAACTACGGCCGGATTTGCTGTCCAGCATCTCCCCTGTGGTGCCGCCGAGCTTGCGCACCTGCTCGGCGGAGGCGTCGATGTCGGCCACGTGATAGTAGAGGTTGGGCTGCGACGACGAACCGCCCGCGGTGAAGCCCATGGGCACCGCCGTGTTGCTGACGTGCAGGTACGTCTCGTGCTCCCGCCTGAACTCCCAGCCGAACAGCGCGCCGTAGAAAGCGGCCGCCCGGTCGAGGTCGCCGACGGACAGGGTGTAGTAGCCGAGTTCGACGGCCATATACGTTCCTCCGCAATGATTAGCGCTATCGTGAAGTATTAACACTATAGCGAAAGCAGTCAAAGATTAACAGTAACGTTAACCAATTGGACGCGACGCTGGCCGCGCTGGCCGATCCCACCCGGCGCAGGGTGATCGACCTGCTGCGCGACGGTCCGCGCCCGGCCGGCGAGCTGGCCCAGGCCGTCCAGATGAGCGCACCCGCGCTGAGCAGGCACCTGCGCGTGCTGCGGGCCGGCGGCCTGGTGCGGGCGGAGGCCGGTGGCGACGACGCCCGCCTGCGCCTCTACTCCCTGCGGCAGGAGCCGTTCACCGCCCTGCAGGCCTGGCTGGACCAGGTGCAGGCGTTCTGGGCCGAGCGGCTCGGCTCGTTCAAGGACCACCTCGAGACCACCCAGGAAGGTGACCGGCAGTGAGCTCGGTCCAGACCGGCGTGACCGTGCCGGTCGACCCCGGCACCGCCTTCCGCGTCTTCACCGACGAGATCGACCGCTGGTACGTACGCGGCCCGCACAGCTGGGTGGACCCGGAGCGCGCGGTCGGGATCCGGTTCGAGGACGGGTTTCTCCGCGAGGTGTGGTCGGACGGCGGCCATGTCGACACCGGCAGGATCGTCGTCTGGGAGCCGCCGCACCGCCTCGTCTGGGCGGACCTGATCAATCCGACCGGCCGGATGGAGATCGAGGTGGCGTTCACCGCCGTCGAGGGCGGCACGCGGGTGCTGCTGGAGCACCGGGGCCTGGACACACTGCCGCCGGCCGTGGCCGGGCGGATCAGGAGCGGCTACTCCTGGAACATCGTGCTCGGCTGGTTCGCCGGGCAGTGGAGCTAGCGTTTGCCGTACTTCTTGTGCACGGCCTGCTTGCTCACCCCGATCGCGTGCGCGATCTGCGCCCAGGGCAGGCCCGCCACCCTGGCCCGCCGCACATGGACCGTTTCCATGCGCTCGAGCTCGTGGCGCAGCGCGGTGGTGGCCTCCAGCGCGCGCAGCGGATCGTCGTCCTGAGCCTGCCGCATCAGCGTCGCCAGATCGCTCGTCATGGTCTAAAGGTAGTCCAGCAGCAGCCGGGTGACCTCCGACGGCCGTTCCAGCGCGGGCAGGTGACCGGCCCAGTCCAGCTCGGCCAGCTCGGCGTGCGGGAGCTCGGCGGCGACGTGGCGGGCGCTTCGCCGGAAGAACTCCAGGTCGTACGGGCCGGTGACGACCAGCGCGGGCGCCTGGATCGCGCCGAGGTCGTAGCCGGCCCTGAACTGCGACGGCTCGGGGTCGGCGGCGAGCTGCATGGTGAAAGCGTGCTGCTGCATGGCGGTCACCCGCTGCCTGGCCTCCTCGTCGGCCGCCGGGCCGAGCCAGGTGCGGGCGTTCAGCTCGGCGGCGGCCCGCGCGTCGCCCGCCTCCAGCAACCGGTCCTCCTCCTCGGCGAACGCCACGAGATCCGGGGTCTTGGGCAGGTCGGAGCCGGGGTTCATGAGCACCAGCCGGGTGGCGAGGTGGGCCAGCTCCAGGGCGACGGCACAGCCGTAGGAGGCGGCGACCAGCGCGGCCCGCGACACGCCCAGCTCGGCGAGGACCGCCGCCACGTCACCCGAGTCGCTGTACGGCTCCGAGGCCGCGTAGGGCGTGTGGCCGAAGCCGCGGTAGTCCACTCTGATCACGTGGAAGCGCTCGGCGAGCGGCTTCCACTGCGCGTCCCACATGCCGGCGTCGGCCGCGCTCGACGCCAGCAGCACCACCGGCTCGCCGGAGCCCGCGTGTTCGTACCAGATCGTCACTTGGCCTCCAGGACCAGTCGGGCACCGAGATCCTTTCAGATCAGGCCGGGTTCACCCGTACATTTTTCGCAGTTCGGCGACCGACTCGGCCATGAGGGCGCGCAACTCGGGCGGGCCGAGCACCTCCACGCTCGCGCCCATGCGCAGCAGCAGCCAGCGGGCGTAGGTGATGGACTCGACGGGCACGGTCAGGGTCCGCCAGCCCTCCGCGTCGGGCTCGGCTCCGGCGGCCAGCGCGGTGGCCACCACGTCGGCGCCCATGGTGTAGGAGAGCAGCTCCTCCATGCCGGGGGCGATCTTGATCTCCGCCGTCGCGGTGTACATCCGCTCGCGGAACTCCGCCGCGTACGCCTTCCAGAACTCCCCCAGGTCGAACTCCGCGGGCCCGTCGAAGTGGCCGGGCAGCGTCCGTACGGTGAGGACCCGGGCCACCCGGTAGGTGCGCGGGCTCGCGCCCGGCGGGGCGGCGACCATGTACCAGGAGCCGCCCTTGAGCACCAGCCCGTACGGGTGGACCAGCCGCTCGACCTCCTGCCTGCCCCAGCGCCGGTAGGTCATCAGCAGCGGCCGCCGCTCCCACACCGCCTCCGACACCTCGCTCAGATGCGGCACGTCGTCGGGGCTGCGATACCAGCCGGGCACGTCCAGCAGGAACCGCTCGCGCATCCGCGCGGCGTGTGAGCGCGGCTCGGGCGGCAGCGCGGCCAGCAGTTTCAGCTCGGCGTTGGCCGCCACCTCGGCGAGCCCCAGCTCGGCGGCCGGCCCCGGCAGCCCGGCCAGGAACAGCGACGACGCCTCCGCCACCGTAAGGCCGTTCAGCCTGGTGCGGTAGCCGTCGAGCAGCTGGTAACCGCCCGCGGGACCCCGGTCGGCGTAGACCGGCACGCCGGCCGACGACAGCGCCTCCACGTCGCGGTAGACCGTCCGGACCGACACCTCCAGCTCTGCGGCCAGCTCGGGCGCGGTCATGCGGCCGCGCGTCTGCAGGAGCAGCAGGAGGGAGAGCAGGCGGCTGGCACGCATGGTGCAATTGTATTGCGCACATTATCTGTGTTTGTATGAACATATGGAGCGTTTACATCACATCATGAACAGGCTGCGCACCAACGACAGCGTCTCCGTCGCCGAGCTGGCCGACGAGCACGGCGTGTCCGAGATGACGATCAGGCGCGACCTGGACGAGCTCGCCCAGCAGGGCGTCGTGCGCAGGATCAGGGGCGGCGCGCTGTCGCTGCTGCTGCGCGGAGAGGAGCCGCCGTTCGGCATCCGCGAGCGGGAGGCGACCGAGGCCAAGCAGCGGATCGGCGCCGAGACGGCCGCGTTGATCGCCGACGGGGAGGCGGTGGTGCTCGACGGCGGCACCACCGCGCTGGAGGTGGCGCGGAGCCTGCTGGAGCGCCGACTGACCGTGCTGCCGCTGGCATTGCAGGCGGTCTCGCTGCTGGCGTCCGCGCCACGCGTGCGGCTCGTCCTGCCAGGAGGAGAGGTACGGCCCGGCGAGCTGAACTTCATGGGCCCGCTCACCGAGAGCTCGATCAGGGCGCTGCGCTTCGACACGGCGGTCATCGGCTGTTGCGGGCTGTCGTCCGAGCACGGGCTGACCGCGCACGACCTGCCCGAGGTGGCGGTCAAGCAGGCGGCCATCGCCGCCGCCCGCCGGGTGATCGCGGTCTGCGACTCGGGCAAGTTCACCCGGACGGCGTTCGGCGCCGTGTGCTCCATCGCGCGGCTGGACGTGGTGGTGACCGACGACGCCATCCCCCGTGACCAGCACGACGCCCTGCTCGCCGCCGGCGTCACCGTCCGCCTGGTCAAAGAGCTCGCGTGAGGCCGCTGAGCCGGGCCCGCGTCGCCGTCTACCTGCTGTTCCTGCTCGCCGGGGCGGCCATCGGCACCTGGACGGCCCGGATCCCGGCCATCAAGCAGGACCTCGGGCTCAGCGACGGGCAGCTCAGCCTGGCGCTGCTGGCCATCGCCGCCGGGGCCATGGCCGGCATGCAGTCGGTGGGCCGCCTGGTGGACCGTTACGGCAGCTCCCGCGTCATGCTTCCCGCCGCCCTGGCCCAGGGCGTGGTGCTGGTGCCGGCCGCGTACGCGCCGAACCTGCTCACGCTGGCGGTGGCGCTGTTCGGCTTCGGCATCGTGCACGGGGTGCTGGACGTGTCCATGAACGCCAACGCCGTGGAGGTGGAGCTGGCGTGGGGCAGGCCGATCATGTCGTCGTTCCACGCCGTCTTCAGCGTCGGCGGGTTCGCGGGCGCCACGCTCGGCGGCGTGTTCGCGCACGTCGAGCTGTCCCCCGCCGCGACGTTCTGGACGGGCGGCCTGGTGATCGCCGCGCTCGCCGCGTGGGCGGCCCGGTGGGCGCTGCGCTCGGTCCCCGCGCCCCCGGCCACGGCGGGAGAGCGGGCCGGGCCTCCCCGGGGGATCGTCTTCCTCGGCGTGCTCGCGTTCTGCTGCCTGGTGGGCGAGGGCGCGGCGGCCGACTGGAGCTCGGTCTACCTGCGCGACGAGCTGGGCTCCTCCGCCGGGTTCGCCGCCGCCGGGTACGCCGCGTTCGCCGCCATGATGACGGCCGGCCGGCTGGCCGGGGATCGGCTGGCGGCGCGGTTCGGCCCGGTGCCGCTGGTGCGGGCCTGCGGGCTGCTGGCCGCCTTCGGGCTCGGCACGTCACTGCTGGCCGGGCATCCGGTGGCGGCGGTGATCGGGTTCGGCTGCTTCGGCGCGGGCCTGTCGTGCATCGTGCCCCAGGTGTTCTCCGCCGCCGGCCACCGCGACCCGGCGTACGCGGGCCGGGCGCTGGCCAGGGTGGCGAGCATCGGCTATCTGGGCTTCCTGTCGGGGCCGGTGCTCATCGGCGCCGCCGCCGAACTCACCGGCCTGCCACGCGCCCTGGCCCTCCCGGCGCTGCTGGCCGCCTTCGTCGCCCTGACCGCCACCGCTCTGCGCACGCGGGTGCGCGCTTAGCACTCCGCCGACCATCCCAGGCCGTGCTCCCTAGTACGACGATGGTGGCGCATTCACCGCGCCCCTACCTGGCTACTGCGATGGCCGCCGTCACTCTCGTCCTAGCCGAACTGCTGCCAGGCCATCCGGGTCACCATCGCCACCACCACGCACAGCAGGATGATCCGTACGAATCCCGTACCGCGTCTGATGGCCATGCGCGCGCCGAGCTGCGCGCCCGCGATGTTGAACGCGGCCATGCCCAGCCCCAGCCCCCACAGCACGTGCCCCTGCGCCCCGAACACGAACAGCGCGCCCAGGTTGGTCCCGGTGTTGATGATCTTCGATGAGGCGGACGCGGACACGAAGTCGAGCCCGAGAATGGTGGTGAACGCGATGATGAGGAACGTCCCCGTACCAGGCCCCATGATCCCGTCGTAGAACGCGATGCCCACCCCCGCGACGACCACCGCGACGGTGACCCTGGTGTTGGTGCGCAGGTGCGGATGCGCCACCGAGCCGAGCGCCGGCCGCAGCGTCACGAAGGCGGCCACGCCGAGCAGGATCACCATGACCGCCGGCCGCAGCACCTCGGCCGAGATCGCCGCCGCGGCCGAGGCGCCGAGCCCGGCGCTGAGCACGGCCAGCCCCGCCCCCGGCAGCGCCACCTGCCGGTCGAACTTGGCGGTCAGCGCGTAGGTGACGGCGGCCGAGGCGGTCCCGAAGACGGAGGAGAACTTGTTGGTCGCCATGGCCTGCACGGGCGGGATGCCGGCCATCATCAGCGCGGGCAGTTGCAGCAGCCCGCCGCCGCCCACGACGGCGTCCACCCATCCCGCTCCCGCCGCCGCCACCAGCAACATGAGCACCTGTTCCAGCGGCACGCGACTCCCCGTTTTCCCCGATAAACCCCCGAGAGACCCTATAACCTCCCTTTTTCCCGCCCGATACCGCCCGTGCGCTAGGAACGCCGTACGTTCAGCGCCTCGATGCCGTCCAGCAGGAGATTGAGGCCGAACAGGAAGTCGGCGTCCTGCACCCAGCCCTCCGCTCCTCCGAAGCCGCCCGCGCGCACCGCGGCCGACAGGGCGGGGTAGCTGAGCGGATCAAGCACCTCGGCCAGCACCTCGCCGTAGTCGGCCGCCCCGCCGACCCCGTCCTCGGCCGGTTCGCCCGACGCCGCGCTCATGCCGTACGTGAGCGTGGCGTCGGACAGCGCGTAGCCGGTGAGCACGGTGGCCGCCCTGAGCTTCTCTCCCTCGTCGAGCGCGGTGCCGCCGAGCGCGTCCAGCGCCCGGTCCAGCCACAGCAGGCGCCTGGGCCCCATCGGCGGGGTCATCCGGTCGAGGGACAGCAGCCATGGGCGTTCGAGCAACAGGTCGCGGTTGGCCCGCGTCCAGACGGCCAGGTAGTCGCGCCACGGCAGCCCGCCACGCGCGGGCGGCTCGGGAACGGCTCCCGCCCCCACATGCGCGCCACGACGGGCGGCAACGCTCGCTCCTGTGCCATCGAACTCCCTTCACGGACTGCGTACGTGATATAGCTTAGTAACCATGTACGACATACACAGTAGGACGCACGCAATTACTGAAGCTGCGATCCACGCCCGCGGCCTGCACAAATCCTTCGGCGGCACCCACGTGCTCACCGGAGTGGATCTGACCGTCCCGCCGGGCACCCTGCAGGCCCTGCTCGGGCCGAACGGGTCCGGCAAGACGACGACCGTACGGATCCTGACCACCCTGCTCGCCCCCGACCGCGGCACCGCCATCGTCGGCGGCCACGACGTCACCCGCGAGAGCGCCGCGGTGCGCCGCAGCATCGGCCTGACCGCCCAGCAGGCCACCGTCGACGGCCTGCTCACCGGCAGGGAGAACCTGGAGTTGTTCGCCGGCCTCTACCACCTGGGCAGGCGCGAGGCGCGCCGCCGGGCGGCCGAGCTCCTCGAACGCTTCGACCTCGCCGCCGCCGCCGACCGCCGGGCCGCCACCTACTCGGGCGGCATGCGCCGCCGCCTCGACCTGGCCGCCAGCATGGTCGCCGCCCCCAGAATCCTCTTCCTCGACGAGCCCACCACCGGCCTCGACCCGCGCAGCCGGGCCGAACTGTGGTCGGTGATCCGCGAACTGCTCGCCGCCGGCACCACCATCCTGCTGACCACCCAGTATCTGGAGGAGGCGGACCACCTCGCGGACCGCATCGCGGTGATCCACACCGGCCGGGTCGTCGCCGACGACACCCCGGCCGCGCTCAAACGCCAGGTGGGCTCGGAACGCCTGATCCTGCGCCTGGCCCACGCCGCCGACCTCCCCCGCGCCGCCGCCACCCTGCCCCCGGGCGACGCCGCCCCGCATCTCGACCCGGACGCCCGTGAACTCACCCTCGCCGTCCAATCCCCCGACCACCTGCGCCACACCCTCGATCTCCTCCACCGGGCGGGCATCCCGATCGCGCAGGTGGAACTGCGCACTCCCACCCTGGACGACGTCTTCTTCGCACTCACGGCGACCACCCCACCCCTGACCCCCGCGACGCCCTGAAGCTCTCCACGGAGACGCCAAGCCCCCACCCGCGACCAGGGCCACCCCCTCCCCCTAAGCCCGAATCGAGCGGAACCTCCCTACCCGACCCCGCAACCCGAGGACACCCCCCGCCCGAACCGCAGCCCCAGGGCCACCTCCCCGCCCGAACCCGCAACCCCAGGGCCACCCCCCTGCCCGAACCGCAACCCCAGGGGCGCCTCCCCGCCCGGACCCGAATCGGAGGCGACATGACCTCCGCTCTGGAAGACCTTCCCGCCAAATTCGCAACGGAGCCGACATGACCACCACCACCACAGCGCCCGGCCGGCCGGACCGCGCCCCCTCCGTGGCGACGACCCTCGCTGACCTGCGCCGCCTCGTCACCCGCACCCTGCGCCACGAGGCCCGCACGCTCGACGCCCTCCTGGTGAACATCGCCCTGCCGATCCTCATCATGATCATTTTTGTGTACGTCTTCGGCGGCGCGATCACCACCGGATACAGCGGCCTGGCCTACATCGACTTCGTCGTCCCCGCCGTCCTGCTCATGGCCGGCGGCTACGGCGCCGCGCTGTCCGCCGTCAACATCGCCGAAGAGATGACCGGAGGCATGATCGACCGCTTCCGCACCCTGCCCATCAGCGGCTGGACCCTTCCCGCCAGCCACGTCATCGCCTCACTGCTCCGCAACGTGGTCACGACCGGGTTCGCCCTGACCGCGGCCGTCCTGCTGGGCTTCCGCCCCGACGCCACCGCCACCGACTGGGCCCTCGTCCTGGCGCTCATCTCCGGCTACATCCTCGCGGTGTCCGCCCTCGCGATGCTGTGGGGCCTGCTCGTCACCTCACCCCAGGCGGCGGGCGCCTTCAGCTTCACCGTCATCTTCTTCCCGTACCTGTCCGACGGCGTCGTCCCGGCGGAGACCATGCCGCCGCTCCTGCGCGGGTTCGCCGAGCACCAGCCGACCACCCCCATGGTGGAGACGCTCCGAGCCCTCCTGCTCGACCGGCCGATGGGCGACGCCGGCTGGCTGTCCGCGGCCTGGCTCACGGCCGGCGTAGTGATCAGCATGCCGATCGCCGCCCTCCTCTTCCGCCGCCGCACCACGGCATGACCCCACCCGCATCCCTCACCCCGTCGAGTCGCCATCTGTCGAGTCACCGCCCATCGGGCTCCGGTCCATCAGGCCACCGACCATCGAGTCACCGTCTATCGGGTCGCCGCCTGCCGCCCGCTGCCACTGCCCGCCGGCCCTACCGTCACCGAGCCGACCCCTCGCCTTGCTAACCGGAACAGCGTTCCCTATTGTTAGCGGAGCATCGTTCCGATTAACCAGGATGCCAGACCGGTGGCTGGACAGCTCAAGCCACGCTCCTTTTAGGGAACATGTCCCCACTCAGAACTCCGGCAGCCCCCCGGTCGGCGCCGTCGGTGTTGAAAGGACCCAACGGCTCCATGCCACCCACACCTCAGCCCAGTTTCGGCATTATGACCGTCCCCCAGCAGATCGGCTACCACGACATCCTGCGGGTCTGGCGCGAGGCGGACACCATCCCGGAGATCGAGCACGCGTGGTTGTTCGATCACCTCATGCCGATCGGCGGCGACCCGGGCAGACCGGCCTACGAAGGCTGGACGCTGCTCTCGGCCCTGGCCGCCCACACCCGGCGACTGCGGCTCGGCGTGATGGTGACCAGTAACCGACTCCGTCCGCCCGCGATGCTGGCCAAGATCGCCACGACCGTCGACATCGTCTCCGGCGGACGCCTCGAGTTCGGCATCGGCGCCGGCTCACGACCCGACCACCCGCTGGCTCGGCGCGAGTACGAAGCACACGGCCTGCCCTTCCACGACTTCGCGCACGCCGTGGGGAGCCTGGCCGAAGCGTGCACGGTGATCCGGCGGTTGTGGACCGAGGAGAAACCGTTCGACCTCCACGGCACCTACCACCACCTCACCGGAGCGTTCGGCAACCCCAAACCCGTCCAGCGCCCCCACCCGCCGATCCTCATCGGCGGACGGTCGTCCGCGACGCTACGCGTGGCCGCCGAGCACGCCGACATGTGGAACATCCCGGGCGGCGACATCGACGACGCCGCCGAGCGCAGCGCACTGCTGGACCGCTACTGCGCCGAGGTCGGCCGCGACCCCGCCTCGATCACCCGCTCGATCCTCCTGCCCGTCTCCTACGACCACCCCAGCACCACACGGGCCACGATCGGCGAGGCGCTCGACGCCGGCTTCCCGCACATCGTCCTCGGCCTGTCCGCGCCCTACTCCGAAAACGTCGCGCGATGGGTCACCGACGAGCTCATCAGCGCATCGGCCCCGACAGGCCTCTTGCACAGTCCGTAACGAGAGCGGGACGACCCCTCGAACGAGGACATCTCTCCTGTACGGTCCGCAAACTGAGCGGGACGACTCAGAATTTCGACCCTCGCGGTGTCCGGCCTGGGCCCGGTGGGTCAGTGGGTGGAGGCTAAGGTGCGCTTTCTGGAGGCGTAGATGTCGTCGATCAGGTGGTAGGTGCGGGCCTGCTCCGCCGTGAAGATGCGGTCTCGTTCGATGTCCTTGCGGATCTCCAGTGGTGTGCGGCCGGTATGCCGGGCCAGGATCTCCTCCTGCTGGTCGCGCATGCGGAGGATCTCTCTGGCGTGGATCTCCATGTCGCTGGACTGGCCGCGGCCGCCTTCCGTGGCGGGCTGGTGGAGGAGGACGCGGGCGTGGGGCAGGGCGGCGCGCTTGCCGGGGGTGCCCGCCGCCAGCAGGACCGCCGCCGCCGATGCCGCTTCGCCGATGCAGACGGTGTGGATCTCCGGCCGGACGAACTGCATCGTGTCGTAGATGGCCGTCATCGCGGTGAACGAGCCGCCAGGCGAGTTGATGTAGAGGTTGATGTCCTGGTCGGGGTCGATCGACTCCAGGGTGAGCAACTGCGCCATCACGTCGTTGGCGGAGGTGTCGTCGATGGGGGTGCCGATGAAGATGACCCGGTCCTCGAAGAGCTTGTTGTAGGGAGTCATCTCCTTGATGCCGTAGGACGTGCGCTCGGTGAAGGAGGGCAGCACGTAGCGTCCGCTCATGTCAGTTCATCCTTTCGGCGAGGTGGTCGACGAAGCCGTACTCCAGCGCCTCCTGGGCGGTGAACCAGCGGTCCCGGTCGGAGTCGGCCTGGATGCGCTCCAGAGGCTGGCCGGTGTGGTGGGCGATGATCTCGGCCATCCGGCGCTTGGTGTGGAGGAGGTTCTCGGCCTGGATCTGGATGTCGGTGGCCGAGCCGCCGATGCCACCCAGCGGCTGGTGCATCACGACCCGGGCGTTGGGCAGGGCGTAGCGCTTGCCGGGAGCGCCGGCGCAGAGCAGGAACTGGCCCATGGACGCGGCGAAGCCCATCGCGACCGTCGCCACGTCGCAGGGAATGAACTGCATCATGTCGTACAGCGCCATACCGGCGGACACGGATCCGCCCGGGGAATTGATGTAAAGGGTTATGTCCGCCTTGGAATCCTCGGCCGCCAGCAAAAGCAACTCGCCGCACAGCTTGTTACAAATGTCGTCGTCGACCTCCTGGCCGAGAACGAGGATGCGCTGCTGCAGGAGGCGCTGGCTGAGCTGGTCAGGCCACTGCGAGCGCTGATTCTCCGTCATGGGCATCGCCTTTCCGCGGAAATCATTTACACCGAAGACGCTAACCCCGGGCCTCGCGAACAACGGAATCTTTTCGCTGGGGGCGCATTTCTCGCCAGGCGCATTCATCCGTGAGCGAATAAAGGTCGACATACAATCACCACTGTGAGATGGAACCGCTTGCTGACCCGGCGCTGGGCATGCCTGATCCTGGGCGGGGCCCTGTTGATGCCGTACATGATGGCGGGGGTCCTCATCTCCGGGCTGGCGCGGGGCGAATCGGCCGACCTGCTGCTGCCCGTGGAGATCGGCGTCTTCGGCGCGGTGCTGCCCGTGGTCGCGCTCACCGGGCTGTTCCTGCCCGTGCGCTCGCTGGAGGTGAACGCCGCCCAGGGACTGCTGGGCGCCCGTGTCGAGTTCGCGCCGGGTCCGGCGTACGGTCGCCGGTCATGGCAGGAGCGGCGGCGCACGGCCGCCTGGTTCACCCTGCACCTGGGCATCGGTGGCCTGGTCAGCGGGTTCACGCTGGCGGTCGTGCCGTTCACCCTGTTCACCCTCGCGCTGCCGTTCGTCACCCTGTCGACCAAGGTGCTGGGCTTCGCGGTGGAGACCGGCTGGCCCGGGGTCGGCTGGGCGCTGCTCGGGCTGGGGGTGCTCGCGCTGCTGGTCCTTGTGGTGGCCGGGGCGGGGGCGCTGCTGGCCAGGCTGGCCCCCGTCCTGCTCGGCCCCACCCCCGCCGAACGGCTCGCCACCGCCGAGGAGCACGCCCGCACCCTGGCCGAGCGCAACCGGCTGGCACGGGAGTTGCACGACTCGGTGGGCCACGCGCTCAGCGTCGTCACCCTGCAGGCCGCCGCCGCGAGCCGGGTCCTCGACCGGGACCCGGCCACGGCCAGAACCGCGCTAGCGGCGATCGAGCAGTCGGCCCGCGCCGCCCTGGAGGACCTCGACCACGTCCTGGGCGTCCTGCGCGAGGACGAAGACCGGGACAACGGCGTACGGCGCGGAAGCGAAAATCACCACGAAAGCGGGCAGCACGAGGGTGGCGGGCGGAACGGGGGCACCTCGCGGGGCGGGCAGCGCTCACTTGAGCCGAGCAGGACGTCACGGGCGCCGCAGGCGACGCTCGCCGATCTCGACGCGCTCGTGACCGCCTCAGGCGCCGAGGTGCGGCGGGAGGTGGGCGACCTGTCCGGTGTCCCCGCCGTGATCTCCAGGGAGGCCTACCGCATCGTCCAGGAGGCACTCACCAACGCGATCAAACACGGTCAGGGACCGGTGAACCTGGCGGCCGGAGTACGGGAGGACGTACTGGATCTTCAGGTCACCAACACGACAGCAGGCGCGGGCGTCGGACCCGGCGGCGGGCACGTTGCCGGAGACGGCGCCGGACCCCTCGGCCGGCCCGGCGGCGAGATCTCCGCCGGGGACGGTGCCGGGCACGGGGGCGGCAGGGGGATCACCGGGATGGCCGAGCGGGTGCGGCTGCTGCGCGGCGAGTTGGACGCCGGCCCGGTGGAGGGCGGCTGGAGGGTGTCGGTGCGCCTGCCGCTACGGTCGTTGTCATGACAATCAGGGTCGTGGTCGCCGACGACGAGGACCTCATCCGCACCGGTCTGCGTATCATCATCGACTCCGAGCCCGGCCTGAGCGTGGTCGGCGAGGCCGCTGACGGCGCGGCGGTGCTGCCGGTGGTGCGCCGCGAGCGGCCCGACGTGGTGCTGATGGACGTACGGATGCCGGCCGTCGACGGCATCCAGGCCACCAGCCGGCTCAAGGAGCTGGCGGAGCCGCCGAAGGTGCTGGTGGTGACCACGTTCGAGAACGACGACTATGTCTACGACGCGCTCCGGGCGGGCGCCGACGGTTTCCTGCTCAAGCGCGCCCGCCCGGACGAGCTGGTACGGGCCGTCAAGCTGGTGGCCTCCGGCGAGTCGCTGCTGTTCCCCGCCGCGATCCGCACGCTGGCCGGCCGCCGGCCCGTCGCCGAGGTGCCCGGCATCGACCGGCTGACCGGCCGCGAGGGTGACGTGCTGCGCCTGATGACCAAGGGGCTGTCCAACGGCGAGATCGCCGCCGAGCTGGTGGTCAGCCCGGAGACCGTCAAGACGCACGTCGGGAACGTGCTCACCAAGCTGGGCGCCCGCGACCGCACCCAGGCCGTCATCGCCGCCTACGAGTCCGGCTTCGTCTCACCCCGCTGACGCGCACCGCAGGACTCCGTACGGCGATCTTCCGCGTGCGCGGCCCGTACGACCTGGGACTATCTCCGCACCAGGTCGGCGACCGGCAGCCCGGTGGCCTGTGCCGCCGTCATGCCGGTGGCCGCGAGATGCTCATCCACCAGGCGCAACCCCACCGCATACCCCGACATATCCGGAATGCCGCGCGGCTCCTGCCCGAACAGCCGCATGGCACTGTCCCCCAGCACGTACGCGGACGTATGCTGCATGCCCGCCAGCTCGAAGTCCGCCATGATCAGCTCGTGGGCCCGGTCGTACTCCTCCCCCCGCACCATCCCCGACCAGGGTCCCATGGCCTCCGGCCCGGACAGTTCCCTGACGAACGCCTCCGCCAGCCCCTCCGCCACGACATGCTCCCCGACCGTCACGGTCACCGGGTCCCACTCGACGTTGGCGTAACGCACACTGTGGTGGAACTCGTGGACGGCCAGATGCGCGATCCTGCCGATGACCTCCTCGTCGGGCCAGGCGAGCAGGTACAACCAGCCAGGCGCGCCGCCCATGCCGTAATAGCCGCCGCTGACCTTCATCAGGTGCCCGTCGTCCGGGTTCCCCAGCACGAACATCACCTGCAGCGCCTCGGCCTGCTTCAGGTGCCCCAGAGCCTCGGCGGCCCGGGTCAGCTCCCGTTCGACCTGCCCGAGCACGTCGGTGTCGGCCAGCCGCTGGACGGCGTCGAGATAGCGCGGGTCGTCGGCGTCGACGCGGAAGCCGCCGCCCTGGTGGTGAATGCCGACGATGTCTCCCGGCATCGGAATGGCGGAGCGGATCGGGGCGAGTATCTCCCGCAGGGCGTCAGGCCGCCGCTCCAGCGGCAGCCGCAGCAACGCGCCCATGGCGGCGACGGTGTCGTGCACGATGAATTCCATGCCGTGGACGCTAGAGCCTCACGTCACGGGAGGTTCAACTCACAACTGCGGCTCCTGCGGCGGCTCGTCGCCCGGCGACCGTCCGGGCGTCGGCTCGCCGCTGCGCGGGGCCGACGGGGACGGCGACGGCTCCGGGTAGGGCGTGGAGGGGACGGGCGGCGGCGTCGGCAGGAACACCGTCGGCGGCAGCTGCCTCGGCATCGGATCGCCGCCGGACCTGCCCAGCAGCATCAGCAGCACGATCGTCACCAAGAGCACCAGCAGCGCCAGGAGCACGGCCACGGCGATCAGCACCCGCCGCCGCGTCTCGGTGAGCGGCCTGCGGCGCACCGGCGCGGCCAGCGCGGGCGTCCGGTCGGTCAGCCAGTAGGGGACGAAGTCGGGGCCGTGCGCGACGCCGATGAGCGTCCCGCCGACCATCACCGGCTCCAGGAACCGCTCGGCCCCCGGCTTGCCCGGCACGTACGCGACCGCCACCCACGGCGCGTGCCCGGTGTTCATGTCGAGCACCGGCGGCGCGTCCTCGGTGACGGTCGCGCGCCCCTTGGAGCCCAGCCCGAGCCAGCTCCGCACGCCCGACCGGTCCCCCGACGGCGCGGCCTCCTGCAGCGCGGTCACGAATCTCTCGCGGGCGGCCGCGTCGATCGCCGCCCCTCGCGTGAGTACGGCCAGCGAGACCGCACGCCCGTCGGACGCCTGCCCGAGATAGACGAACCCCGCCGGCGCCGAGTGCAGGCGGGCCTGCACCACGAACGGCCCCAGCCGTGGCGGATCTCCGTACTGCAGCGGACTGGCCACATCTGCCATGAAAGCACAGACGTGGCGTCGTGCACGTTTGCGGCACGTTTGGTGGAATAGCGTCATGAGCGTCGCCGAAGAGCAGCCAGGCGGAACGGACGCGGCCCTGCTGCGTCAAACCCTCGACGAGGTACGGCGTGTCATCGTGGGGCAGGACCACATGGTCGAGCGATTGGCCGTGGCCCTGCTGGCGCGCGGCCACTGCCTGCTGGAGGGGGTGCCCGGTGTGGCCAAGACGCTGGCCGCCGCCACCTTGGCCACGGTCGTGGGCGGCACGTTCGCCCGCATCCAGTTCACCCCCGACCTGGTGCCCAGCGACATCGTCGGCACCCGCGTGTTCCACCCCTCCACCGAGAAGTTCGACGTCGAGCTCGGGCCGGTGTTCGTCAACTTCCTGCTCGCCGACGAGATCAACCGGGCGCCGGCCAAGGTGCAGTCGGCCCTCCTGGAGGTCATGGCCGAGCGTCAGGTCACGCTCGCGGGTGTCACCCACCCGCTGCCCAGGCCGTTCATCGTGCTGGCCACCCAGAACCCGATCGAGTCCGAAGGCGTCTACCCTCTGCCGGAGGTGCAGCGCGACCGGTTCCTGTTCCGGGTCCGGGTGCCGCATCCGAGCGCGCACGAGGAGCTGGAGATCCTGCACCGGATGAGCGTCACCCCGCCCACGCCCGCGCGGGTGCTCGACCCGCAGCAGCTGATGGCGCTGCAGGAGGCGGCCGAGCAGGTCTCGGTGCACCAACTCGTCGCCGACTATGTGGTCCGCCTGGTCATGTCCACCCGCGCCCCCGCCGAGTACGGCCTGGCCGACCTGACCGACACCATCGAGATCGGCGTCAGCCCGCGCGCCACCCTGGGCCTGGTCGCGGCCGGGCGCGCGCTGGCCGTGCTGCGCGGCCGCGACTACCTGCTGCCCGACGACGTGCGCGACGTGGCCGTGGACGTGATGGCGCACCGCCTGATGCTCACCTTCGACGCGCTGGCCGACGGCGTCGACCCCGAACAGGTCGTCAAGCAGATCCTGCACGCGGTGCCCCCGCCCCTCGTCGTCTGGAACCAGAACCGGTGAGCACGAGCGAACCCGACGTAGTGAGCGGAGTGGACGGGTGAGGAACGAACCCGGCCGCGTAGCGAATGAGGAGCGGTGAGCGACGCATGAATACCGCCGAGCAGGCGCTGCGCCGGCTGGAGCTCACGGTGACCAGACGGCTGGACGGCCTGCTGCACGGCGCGCACCAGGGCCTGCTGCCCGGCACCGGCAGCGAGGCCGGCGACAGCCGCGTCTACGTGCCGGGCGAGGACGACGTGCGCCGCATGGACTGGGCGGTCACCGCGCGCACGACCGTGCCGCACGTACGGGACCTGGTCGCCGACCGCGAGCTGGAGACATGGGCGCTGGCCGACCTGTCGCCCAGCATGGACTTCGGCACCGCCGACACCGACAAGCGGGACCTGGTGGTGGCCGCGGTCGGCGCGATCGGTTTCCTGGCCAGCAGGCTGGGCGACCGGTTCGGGGCGCTGGTGCTGCACGACGAGTTCGTGCACCGCATGCCGGCCCGCACCGGCAGGTCCGCGCTGTACGGGCTGCTGCACTCGCTGATGGACGCGCCGCGCGGTCAGGTGGTGCCCGACCCTCCCGACCTGGCCGAGGGCATCGACGTGCTGGCGGCCTCCCGCAGGCGGCGGGGCATGCGGGTGGTGGTGTCGGACTTCCTCGACGCGGAGCCGAGCCTGGACCCGGAGGCGGAGCGCCCGTGGGAGCGGCCGATCAGGCGGCTGGCCGCCCGGCACCAGGTGCTGGCGGTGGAGGTGATCGACCCGCGCGAGCTGGAGCTGCCGGACGTGGGCCGCGTCGCGTTCGCCGACCCCGAGACCGGGAAAGTACGCGAAGTGCACCTTTCACCCAAAATCCGCCACGCGTACGCCGAGGCCGCCGCCCTGCAGCGGGAGGGCACCCGGATCACCCTCCGCCGCGCCGGCGTGGCCCACCTCGTGCTCCGCACGGACCGGGACTGGGTGTTCGACATCGCGCAGTTCGTCCTGCGCCAGCGGCGCACGCGCCACCTGGCACACCGGAAGGTGACCCCTTGACTTTTCTGTCGCCGCTCTGGCTCTGGCTGTTCGCCCTGGTGGCGCTGCTCGTGGCCGGATACGTCGCGGCGCAGTTCGCGCGGCGCCGCTACACCGTGCGCTTCACCAACCTGGCCCTGCTCAACCTCGTCGCCCCGGCCGGCCCCGGCTGGCGGCGGCACGTGCCGCCGATCCTGTTCCTGCTCATGATGTCGCTGCTGGTCGTCGGCGCCGCCAGACCCGCCGACGAGGTACGCGTGCCGCGCGACCGGGCCACCATCATGATCGCCCTCGACGTGTCGCTGTCCATGGACGCGGCCGATGTCGACCCCGACCGCATCAGCGCCGCCAAGTCCGCCGCCCAGGCGTTCGTCCAGGAGCTGCCGGACCGGTTCAACGTCGGCGTCGTCTCCTTCGCCCGCTCCGCCAACGTGGTCGTCTCCCCCACCACCGACCACCAGGCCGTGGCGACCGCGATCGGCAACCTGACCACCAGGCCCGGCACCGCGATCGGCGAGGCGGTCTTCAACTCGCTCGACTCGGTACGCTCCTTCGACCGGGACGCCGTCACCGACCCGCCACCGGCCGCCATCGTGCTGCTGTCCGACGGCGACAACACCTCCGGCCGCTCGGTCAAGGAGGCGATGGACGCGGCCCAGCAGGCGAACGTGCCGGTCAGCACGATCGCCTACGGCACGCAGGAAGGGACGGTCTCCATCGACGGCCGACCGGTGAACGTACCGGTCAACAAGCAGACGCTGCAGGCTCTGTCCGACGGCACCAGCGGCCGCGCCTACACCGCCGAGTCGGGCAGCGAACTGCGCGACGTCTACGAGCAGATCGGCACCTCCCTCGGGTTCAAGCTGGTCAACCAGGAGATCACCCAGCAGTTCATCGTGGCCGCGATCATCCTGGGCCTGCTGGTCGCGGGCGCCGCGGTCCTGTTCGGTACGCGCATCCCGTAACGTTTTCCCACGTGGCCCATTACTTCTCCGAGGACCCGGCGACCACGAGCCGGCCCGGCTCGGTCGACCTGGTTCTGCCCGACCTGCACCTGCGGCTGGAGACAGACCGGGGCGTCTTCTCGCCCGAGCGGGTCGACCTCGGCACCCGCGTGCTACTGGAGTCGGTGCCCCCGCCGCCCCAGCACGGCGACCTGCTCGACCTGGGCTGCGGCTACGGCCCGATCGCGCTGACCATGGCCACGCGGGCTCCCGAGGCGACCGTCTGGGCGGTGGACGTCAACCACCGCAGCGTGGAGCTCACCGCACGCAACGCCCAGGCCGCCCGCCTTTACAAAGTACGGTCGGTGCATGTGGATGAGATGCCCCCCGACATCACGTTCCAGGCCATCTGGTCCAACCCCGCCATCCGCATCGGCAAGGCGGCCCTGCACGACATGCTCACCAGGTGGCTGACCCGGCTGGCGCCCGACGGCGTCGCCCACCTGGTCGTCCAGAAACACCTCGGCTCCGACTCCCTGCAGCGCTGGCTCGGCGAGCAGGGCTGGCAGGCCTCCCGCGAGGCCTCCAGGGCCGCCTACCGAATCCTTAAGGTGCACCGATGAGAAGGCAACTGCGCCCCACCGACGTCAAGCGGCTCAACCGGACCTGGCGCAGAAGCACCGGAAACCGGCTCGCGCTGATTCTGGAGTCGGTCACCGGCCCGTTCAACGTCGGCTCGATCTTCCGTAGCGCCGCCGCGTTCGGCGTCGACACGATCTGGCTGGCCGGCAACGCGACCCCGCCGACCAACCCGAAGGCGGGCAAGACCGCGCTCGGCACCGAACGCCTGGTCACCTGGCACGACGCGATGCCCGCCACCGAGGCCGTCAAGGCGGCCAGGGACGACGGCTACACGGTGCTGGCCATCGAGCTCACCTCCGACGCCCTCCCGCTGCACAAGGCCGACCTGGCCCGCAACGTGTGCCTGGTGGTCGGCAGCGAGGACCACGGCTGCTCCCCCGCCCTGCTGGACGCCGCCGACGGCGTCTGCTACATCCCGCAGGTCGGTCGGGTCGGCTCGTTCAACGTCTCGGTGGCTGCGGCCATCGCGCTGGCCGAGGCCCGCCGTCAGGAGTGGCAGAATCTCCCTGATTCGTAACCTCATTGTTCACCCGCGAGAGGCATACTGCAGACCGTGCTCAGCCGTCGATTCGCCTTTCTCGACCACCCGGGCCCCCTCGCCTTCGCCCACCGTGGCGGCGCCGCCGAAGGCGCCGAGAACTCGGCCGAAGCGTTCGAGCGGGCCGTGCGGCTCGGCTACACCCACCTGGAGACCGACGCGCACGCCACCGCCGACGGGGTGCTGCTCGCCTTCCACGACCACACCCTGGACCGGGTGACCGACCGGCGCGGCCGCATCTCGGAGCTGCCCTACAGCTCGGTCAAGCAGGCCCGCATCGGCGGCACGCACGAGATCCCGCTGCTCGAGGACCTGCTGGGCACCTGGCCGGACATCCGCTTCAACATCGACATCAAGGAAGCCGCCGCCATCGCGCCGCTGGCCGAGGCGGTGCGGCGCACCGACGCCTACGACCGGATCTGCCTGACCTCCTTCTCCGACGAGCGCCTGATGCTGGCCAGGGCGGCGCTCGGCCGTGAGGTCTGCTCGGCGCTCGGCCCGCGCGGCGTCGCCACCCTGCGCGCCGCCGCCACCACCTCCGGCTACGGCCGCCTGCTGGTCCGCCTGTCCCGGGCGGGCATCCCCTGCGCCCAGGTCCCGGTGGGCTTCCGCGGGCTGCGCGTGACCACCCGGAGCCTGGTCCGCACGGCGCACGCCGTCGGCATGCAGGTGCACGTCTGGACGATCAACGACGTCCCGCGGATGGAGCAGCTGCTCGATCTGGGCGTCGACGGCATCATGACCGACAACATCACCGGGCTGCGCGACGTGCTGGAGCGGCGCGACCAGTGGCATCCCGGCCGCATGGCCGCATAGGAGCGACTCGACACATGCCCACCCCCGCACCCCCCGCGGACCCCCCTGTGGACCCCACCGCCGAATCCCCCGCGGCTCGCAGACGCGAGCAGCGCGGCTGGTACGTCTACGACTGGGCCAACTCCGCCTTCTACACCACGGTCATCTCGGTCTTCCTCGGCCCCTACCTCATCGCGGTGGCCAGGACCGCGGCCTGCGCCCAGGACTTCCCGCAGATCGCCGCCGCGACCTGTGCGGACGGCTTCGACCGGTTGACCGTACAGAACCCCGGTTTGGGCTACGTCGACGTGCTCGGCATGGACATCAGGCCGGCCGCCTTCTTCGGGCTGATCACGACCGTGGCGGTGCTCGGGCAGATCCTCATCCTGCCGATCGTGGGCGCGCTGGCCGACCACATCGGCCGCAAGAAGGAGATGCTCGGCGTCTTCGCCTACGCGGGCGCGCTGGCGGCGATGGGCCTCTACTTCGTCGAGGGCGACCGCTACCTGCTCGGCGGGGTCCTGTTCATTCTGGCCAACCTGGCCTACGGCTCCTCGATCGTGGTCTACGACTCGTTCCTGCCGCAGATCTCCACGCCGCAGGAGCGCGACCACGTCTCCTCCCGGGGCTGGGCCATCGGCTACCTGGGCGGCGGCCTGCTGCTGGCCCTCAACCTGGTGCTCTACCTCAACTACGAGGCCCTCGGCCTGACCCAGGGCGAATCGGTGCGGATCAGCATGATGTCGGCGGGGCTGTGGTGGGCCACGTTCACGATCGTCCCGCTGCTGAGGCTGCGCAACCGGCCGGTCCCGGCACACGAGCGCACCACGCGGGCCGCGGTCGGCGGCAGCTTCCGCCAGCTCGGCCGCACGCTCAAGGGGCTGCGCCAGTATCCGCTGACGCTGCTGTTCCTAGTGGCCTATCTCGTCTACAACGACGGCATCCAGACGGTCATCGGCAACAGCTCGGCCTTCGCCTCCGAGGCGCTCAAGCTGAAGCCGGAGGTGCAGATCAGCGCGATCCTGATGGTGCAGTTCGTCGCCTTCTTCGGCGCACTGCTGCTGGGCTCGCTGGCCCGCCGGTTCGGCACCAAGCGCACGGTGCTGGCCAGCCTCGTGCTGTGGACGGTCATCGTGGTGATGGCGCTGTTCGTGCGCGAAGGCGACGCGCTGCAGTTCTATCTGATGGCCTTCGCCATCGCGATCGTGCTGGGCGGCAGCCAGGCGCTGTCACGCTCGCTGTTCTCCCAGGTGATCCCGAAGGGCAAGGAGGCGGAGTACTTCAGCCTCCTGCAGATCAGCGACAAGGGCTCGGCCTTCATCGGCGCGCTCACGGTGACGATCGCGCTGCAGCTCACCAACAGCTACCGCATCGCCATCCTGTCCATGATCGTGTTCTTTGTGCTGGGCTTCGTCCTGCTGGCCCTGGTCAACCTGCCCAAGGCCATCCGCGCCGCCGGCAACGAAGTCCCCGAGGGAATCTGAGCTCACCATCGTCGAAGAAAGCGGAGGTCAGGCAAGATCTTCGGCCGCCACGCCCGGGCCGCCACACGCTCGTCCCCCGGCCGACCGGCCCCGGCTCCTGACGCCTGACGACGCCCCGCCGTCCTAACTGCTAGCCGGTAGCGCGATTGGATCACGCCGTGGATGGGAATCCCATCACGGTACCAAGCGTTACACACCGTGGGAGACAGACCCCCCACGCATGGGGGCCCTGTAGGAGGCATTTAAACATGGGCGAGCGCGCGCTTCGTGGCACCCGGCTCGGGGCAACCAGCTACGAGAACGACCGTAACACGGATCTGGCCCCCCGCCAGGAGGTGTCCTACACCTGCCCAAAGGGTCATCACTTCGACGTTCCGCTTGCCGCCGAGGCCGAGATCCCCGCGACCTGGGAGTGCCGCATGTGCGGCGCGACCGCGCTGCGGGTGGACGGCGAGCAACCGGAGTCGAAGAAGACGAAGCCCCCGCGGACACACTGGGACATGCTTCTAGAGCGGAGGTCCATCGAGGACCTGGAAGAGGTGCTCAACGAGAGGCTGGCGGTCCTGAGGGCCCAGCGTCGCAAGAGCGCCTGACGACATCTCACGGTGAAAACCCCCGGGCCGGCGGCCCGGGGGTTTCTCTACGCCCGCATGCACCCCGCCTGGTCCGAAGCGCGTGGTCACTCGCACTTCGTTCCGGCGTGCGGGTCAGGCGTCGTGGTCCTCGCGGATGACCTCGCCGTGCACGACCCGGCCCTGCGGCGACTCCCCTCGCGCCGCACCCGCGGGCGCCGCACCCGGCGGGGCCGGAAAGAGGTTCGCGTACGGCGAGGCCGCCGCCATCCTCTTGACCCGCCGGTCGAAGAACCACACGCCGAGCCGCCGCATCGCCGGCCTGGTGAACGGCAGGATGCACAGCACCCCCAGCACGTCACTGAAGAACCCCGGCGTCAGCAGCAGCACGCCACCCACCAGGATGAGCCCGCCGTCGGCCAGCTCGCGATCGGGCATCCGGCCCGCCTGCAGTGAGCTCTGCAGGCTGTTCCAGGCCCTGCGCCCCTCGCGGCGGACCAACCAGGTGCCCAGCAGACTGATGATGACCAGCAGGCCCACGGTCGGCCAGCCGCCGATCACCGTGCCCACCTGAATGAGCAGCCAGATCTCCAGCACGGGGATCACCAGGAAAGCCAGGAAAAGCAGGAGCCGCATCGTCGCCTCGCTTCAGCATTCGTCTACGTCAAGGACAACGCCCGGTGCGGCCGATGCGTTCCGGAGACGCGACAGGATCAGAAACCACGAGATCAGCCACCGTGAGATCGGACACGGCAGGAACAGACGCTGTGGGATCGAGCACGCGGTGGGACCGAGCACGCGGTGGGACCGAGCACGCGGTGGGACCGAGCACGCGGTGAGACCGGACACGGCGGGGTCTGACATGCGGATCGGACGCGGCGGGGTGCCGGTGGGTCAGCCTCGACGTCTGCGTAGCCTGGTCGGCAGGCCGGTGACGCCCCACTGGGCGACGCGCCAGAACGCCTCGGCCATGACCCGGCCGCTCATCTTGCTGGTGCCGACGGTGCGCTCCACGAACGTGATCGGCACCTCGGCCACCCGCAGCCCGTGCCGCGCCGTACGCAGGGTGAGGTCCACCTGGAAGCAGTAGCCCTGGGACTCCACGTCGTCCAGGCCGACCTTGTCCAGGGTGGCCGCCGGGTAGGCGCGGAAGCCCGCCGTCGCGTCGCGGACCGGCAGGCCGAGCATGATCCGCGTGTAGAGGTTGGCCCCTCTGGACAGGAGCTCCCGCGAGGCCGGCCAGTTGGTCACCCGGCCGCCGGGGACGTAGCGTGACCCGATCGCCAGGTCGGCGCCGTCGGCCAGCGCCGCGAGCAGCTTGTTCAGCTCCTCGGGCTGGTGCGAGCCGTCGGCGTCCATCTCCACCAGCACGTCGAAGCCCTCCGCCAGGCCCCAGCGGAATCCGGCGATGTAGGCGGCGCCCAGCCCCTGCTTGACGGGCCGGTGCAGGACGTGGATGTGGTCGTCGTCGGCGGCGAGTGCGTCGGCGATCTCACCGGTGCCGTCGGGGCTGCTGTCGTCGGCCACGAGCAGGTGCGCCTCGGGCAGCGCGGCCCGCAGCCGCTCGGCGATCTTCGGCAGGTTGTCGCACTCGTTGTAGGTCGGGACGATGACCAGCACCCGCCCAAGAGTCTCCATCGTCACTCATTCCCCATCCGGTCGTGCCGTCGCCTGCGCCATACGGCCGCGAGGACCGCCGCCGCTCCCAACACGATCAATGCCCACTCCGGCACCGCTCCGACCTTGGTGGCGACCGTCGTCTCGGTCTGCACCGGCACCTTCACCACGGTCATGTCGGCGACGAGCTCACGAGTCTGCCAGGAGACTTTACCGTCAGGCGTGACAAATGCGGATATGCCAGTGGTTGCGGCGGTGACGACGGCCCTGTTGTGCTCGACGGCCCGCAGCTTGGACATGGCGAGCTGCTGCGCGGGGAGGTTGGACAGCGCGTAGGAGGCGTTGTTGGTCTGCACCACGATGGGCGTGGCGCCGGTCCGCACGGTCTCGCGCACGGTGTCGTCGTAGGCGACCTCGTAGCAGTTGACCGCGCCGATGGTGACCGGCCCCAGCTTCAGGTCGCCCGGCTTCTCACCGGGGACGGACTGCCTGCCGACCAGCGAGGCGCGGTCGTACAGGGCCATCACGAGGTCCTTGAACGGGGTGTACTCGCCGAACGGGACGAGTCGCTGCTTGTCGTAATAGGCGCCCGGTCCGGTGACCGGGTCCCACGACAGGCTGCGGGTGGCCCGGTGCTCCTCGCCGATCGCCACCACGGCGCCGACCAGCGTGGGCACGCCGACGTCCTTCACCGCCTCGTCGATCGTCCGATGGGCGAAGGCGTCGCGGTAGGGGTCGATGTCGGTGGAGTTCTCCGGCAGGACCACCAGGTCGGGCTTGGGCAGTTCGCCGGCGCGCACGGCCCTGGCCAGCCGCTTGGTCTCCTCGGCGTGGTTCTTCAGCACGACGGCGGGCTCGTCGCCGAGGAAGTCCATCCCCCGGCCGGGCACGTTGCCCTGGACGATGCCCACGTTGACGGTGCGCCCCTCGTCGGCCGGCCGCGGCACCGCCAGGCCGAGCAGGGGGACGAGCAGGGCGAGCGCCAGCGGGATCGCCTGCCTGACGCCCGCGGCGGGCCGCAGCAGCGCGTAGGCGAGCAGGGCGCCGCACAGGGCCACGGCGAACGACACCAGCGGCGCGCCGCCCAGCGCGGCGTAGGGCGTGAAGACCGACTCGCCCTGGCTGAAGGCCACCCGCGCCCAGGGGAAACCGCCGATCGGCACCAGCCCGCGGAGCCACTCCATGGCCACCCAGAGCGCGGCGAAGTAGAGCGGCCACAGCCGCAGCCTGAACACCAGCGAGACCGGCACCGCCATGGCGGCGTAGAACAGGCTCTCGACGCCCACCAGCATCAGCCAGACGTCGTCGCCGATCGTCCGCACCCAGACCAGCGCCGGCAGCAGGAACACCACGGCGCCCAGGAAGGCCACCCAGGCCGCCCGTCGCGGGCGCGCGCCGTAGAGCGAGGCCACGACCAGCCCCAGCCCCAGCGGGGCGCACAGCCACCAGTCCAGCGGCGGGAAGGACAGGAAGAGCAGCACGCCACCGGCGACGGCGGCGGCCACGCGGCCGGACAGGACCCATTTCGACTCGGGAGCGGGCGTGCGGCGGCGCGGCTCGGCCGCGACCGGACCGGGCGCGAGGGTGGGCGACGGGCCCGTCTTTTCCTGCACCACTCAGGTTCTCCTCGCGATTGGCACGCCTGCCTTGCGAAAACGCTACCGCCCCGGGGCCGCGCTCAGGTCACGGCACGACCATGGGATGACGCCATCCTGGGCTGCGGCGTACCTGGCCGGACTCCAGAGCGGCGGCGGCGGGCGACCGGCGGCGCGGAAGCGGGAGGAGCGGTGGCGAGGGGAGCGGCAGGGCGGTCTCGTCGTGGACGAGACCACCCGGCGCGCTGACGATCCTGGGCACGAGAGCGGGAAGAGGGCCCGGGAACCCTTCGGACCGGATCCGTCTCGTCGGCGGCGAGCGCGAAATTCCGTTGTCTACTGGGCTCCCGGGCCCGTCCCGGGTCCAACCCCCCGCCCGGCTGGGGTGCCCCGACTCGACGGACCGACGGCCCTGCACCTGGCTGTGTGGACGGAGCTCGCTCCGTCACGGGCGCAGGATCCGACGATGTCAGAGACGGCCAACCGGCCAAGTCCCGTGCTGGACTGGGCAGCAAACTACCGACTCCACCTCAGATGTCAACCGTGTCCCGATCAGCAGGAACATCAAGTTTTCGCAGGTGGGAGCGTCTGGGCCAGCACCACTAAAGCGCCTTAATCACCATTTGCCGGACCGTTCGAGCGGCTTGGCAAGCCGCTCAGCGCCTGCGACAGGGGCCGTTCGTGGACGACTCCGAGCCGTTGCGTGGCACGGGTGAGAGCGACGTAGAGGTCGCTCGGCCCGCGCGGCGACTGCCCGGCGATGAGGTCGGGCTCGGCGACGATCACCGAATCGAACTCCAGCCCCTTGGCGTCGGCCACCCCGAGCACCGCCACAGGGGCGTCCAGCGCCGCCGCGCCGTGCGCCCGGCCCGCGCCCGGCGCGATCACCACCGCGCCGTCGACCGCGCCGAGAACCGCCTCGCCCAGCTCGGCGAGCATCGCGTCGGGCGCCACCACGGCCACCTTGCCGCCCTCGCCCACCTCCGCCTTGACCAGCTCCGGCAGCGCCGCCAGCGGCGCCGACCAGGGCTCGGCGCCGCCTTCGCGGACCGAGGTCGGCGGCTCCAGCTCCGGATCGATGGTGGCGAGCACCCGCGAGGCCAGCGCCATCAACTCCACCGGCGTGCGGTAGTTGACGCTCAGCCGCTCCTGCCGCCAGCGCCCCGCCACGTACGGGTCGAGCACGTCGGCCCAGGAGCGGGCCCCGGCGGTCGAACCGGTCTGCGCGATGTCGCCGACGATGGTCATCGAGCGGGTGGGGATGCGGCGCATGATCGAGCGCCAGGCCATCGGCGACAGCTCCTGCGCCTCGTCCACGATCACGTGCCCGTAGGCCCAGTTGCGGTCGGCGGCCGCGCGCTCGGCGGTGGTCAGGTAGGGGCCGTCGCCGCGGTGCCGCTCGGCGAGGCGTTCGGCCTCCATGACGTCCGACAGACCGGTCAGCTCCAGGACCTCGCGGGCGTAGGCGAGCTCGGCCTCACGCTCGTGCTCCTCCGCCTCCCGGGCGGCGGCGAGCTCCTCCTCGGCCTGCATCGCGGTGGCGCGCAGCACCTGCTCGTCGATCTCGCCGAGCAGCTCGGCCGCCTCGTCGAGCAGCGGCACGTCGGACTCGGTCCACTCGGCGACCCCGTCGCGCCGCAGCAGCTCCCGCTCCCGCGGGGACAGCGCCGAGGCGGCGTAGTCGAGCCGCTCGGCCGAGCCGTACAGGCTCACCAGCAGGCGCTGCGGGGTCAGATAGGGCCACAGCCGGTTGAGCGCGGCCCTGACGACCGGCTCGGTCCGCAGCTCCTCGCGCAGGTCGGCCAGCTCGTCGTCGTCGATCAGGCCCTTGCCGAGGGTCCGGGCCACCTGCCTGGCCAGGGCGTTGAGCAGGGACCTGACGAAGGTGGCGCGCGCCTGGTTGTGCGGGCGGCGGGACCGGGTGGCCTTGTTGCGCGCCGACTCCAGCATGTTGCGGTCGATGGTGAGGGTGTAGCGGCCCAGGTTCAGCTCGACGGGCTTGCGCGGCACCCGCTGCCGGTCGCGCACGGCTTTGGCGAGCACCTCGGCCATGCGCGGGTCGCCCTTGAGCGCGGCCACCTCCGACCGCTCCCTGGCGCTGGCGACCAGGCCGGGGTAGAGCTCGCCGACGGTGGACAGCAGCACGTCCGTCTCGCCGAGCGAGGGCAGCACCTGCTCGATGTAGCGCAGGAAGGTGAGGTTGGGGCCGAGGATGAGCACGCCCCGGCGCTCCAGGCGCTCGCGGTGGGTGTAGAGCAGGTAGGCGGCGCGGTGCAGGGCGACGACGGTCTTACCGGTGCCCGGACCGCCCTGGACGACGAGCACGCCGCCCAGGTCGGACCTGATGACGCGGTCCTGCTCGGACTGGATGGTGGCGACGATGTCGCGCATCCGGCCGGTGCGCCGCTCGTCCAGCGCGGCCAGCAGCGCGGCCTCGCCGTTGAGCGTGGCGCGGTCGTCGTCGGTGAGCGCGTCGAAGTCGAGCAGATCGTCCTCGACGGCCTTGACCACACGTTCCTTCGTCTGCAGGTGGCGGCGCCTGGTCACGCCCATCGGCGCGGCCGGGGTGGCCCGGTAGAACGGCTGCGCGATCGGCGCCCGCCAATCGATGAGCAGCCGCTCCTGCTCGTCGTCGCTCAGACCGAGTTTGCCGATGTAGAGCCGGCCCTCGTCGACGTGGTCGAGCCGGCCGAAGGCCAGCCCGCGCTCCACCGCCCACAGCCTGGCCAGCCGGGTGGCGTACATCTCGGCGAAGGTGTCACGCTCCGACCTGTTCTGCATCGTCCCGACGGCGCCCGCCGCCAGCACGTCCTTGAGTTGCCCCTGGGTGCGCTCACGCAACAGGTCGA
The DNA here is from genome assembly GCF_014646515.1 of Nonomuraea glycinis. Lineage (GTDB taxonomy): Bacteria > Actinomycetota > Actinomycetes > Streptosporangiales > Streptosporangiaceae > Nonomuraea > Nonomuraea glycinis. The sequence continues at coordinate 242,023 of NZ_BMNK01000007.1, read as the reverse complement.
GACGGTCGTAAAGGCGGGTGACGTACGCCTGCTCCTTGGCGAGCTCTGTTTGACGCGTTGCCGCCAGACCATTAATGTGGGTAATGGGACACTCCGGGCTATTCTGCTTGTTGTTACGACAAACGACGACATTAGCATGCCTGTCGAGGGACTCCCACTCTTACACCCGATCCCCCCTTCCGCTGGTGATCACGGCTCGGTTTCGACTCTTGACCCGACCCGCCGGCACTCCTTACGTTCATTTCGTTAGGAAAGTTTCCTAACGCTGCGGTGAAGGGGTGACAGTGAGCGGTCCCGTACCGGGCACTCCCAGTCTGCTACGCGCCATCAATGATCGCGCCGCTCTGCGCGTGCTTTTGGAACGCGGCCCGCTGACCCGCCCCGAGATCGGCGCCCTGACCGGTCTGTCCAAGCCGACGGCCTCCCAGCTCCTGCTCCGGCTGCAGGAGGCGGGCCTGGTGGTCCTCGACGGCATCCGGCAGGGCCTGCCGGGCCGCACCGCCGAGCTCTACCGCATCAACCCCGCGGCGGCGTACGCGGCCGCGCTGGACGTCACCACCACCCGCATCGAGGCCAGGGTGGCCGACCTGTCCGGCGCCGTCGTCGGCGAGCACACCCTGCCCACCGGGCCGCGCCCGCGCGGCACCCTGATCGACCGGCTGCGCGCGGCGCTGGCCGGCGCGGCGGCGCCGGCGCCGCCGCGCCGGGTGGTGATCGGCGTCCAGGCGGCGCTCGACCCCGTCACCGGCAGACTCGGGTACGCCACCGCGCGCGACATGCCGGGCTGGCACATCGACGACCTGGAACCGGCGCTCACCGAGGGCCTGGGCGTGCCCGTCTCGGTGGAGAACAACGTCAACCTGGTGGCGATGGCCGAGCAGGCGCACGGCTCGGCACGCGGCACCCCCGACTTCGTGCTGCTGTGGGCGGACGAGGGCATCGGCGCGGCCATCGTGCTCGGCGGCCGGTTGCATCGCGGCGCCACCGGCGGCGCGGGCGAGGTCGGCTACATGCCCACGCCGGGCGCGCCCACGGCCCGCGAGACCGGCCAGTACGCCGACCACGGCTACCAGGCGCTCACCGGCGGCGCCGCCGTACTACGGGTCCTGCGCTCCCACGGCGTGCCGGGCGCCGACCTCCGCCAGGCCGTCGCCCACGCGGCGGCCACGGCTGCTGGCACAGCAGCGGGCACGGTGACCGGAGCGGGCACGGTGGCGGACGCGGTGGCGGACGCGGCGGCGGACGCGGTGGCGGACGCGGCGGCGGACGCCGTGGGCGGGGCGGCGGGGGTGGGGGCCGAGGTCGCCGGGGTGGCGTTGCGGGAGGTCGCCGCGCGGCTGGCGGTGGGACTGGCCGCGATCACGTCCGTGGTGGATCCGGGGCTGATCGTGCTGACCGGCGGGGCCGTGCTGGCAGGCGGGGAGACGCTGCGTGCGCTGATCGAGCAGGAGTTGCACGCGTTGACGATCGCCCGGCCGCGGGTGCGGCTGTCGGCGGTGCGGGGCAACCCGGTGCTGGCCGGCGCGCTCGACCTCGCTCTGGCGACCGTCCGGGACGAGATCTTCGACTCCACGGGGAGCCGGCGGTGAGCTCCCCGGGAACACGACCATGACAGGAGTGAACGGTTGAGACTGGCTGTGGTCGGGGGCGGTTCGACGTACACGCCCGAGTTGATCGACGGTTTCGCGCGGCTCCGTGACGAGCTGCCCGTCACGGAGATCGCCCTCATAGATCCCGATAAATCGAGACTTGAGGTGGTGGCGGGGGTGGCGCGGCGGATGCTCGCGCACGCCGGGCATCCCGCCCGGATCGTGGCCACCTCCTCGGTCGAGGAAGGGGTCGCGGGGGCGCGGGCCGTGCTGTTCCAGCTCAGAGTCGGCGGCCAGGCCGCGCGCGAGGTGGACGAGACGCTGCCGCTGCGCTGCGGCTGCGTGGGGCAGGAGACGACGGGCGCGGGCGGCCTGGCCAAGGCGCTGCGGACGGTGCCGGTGGTGCTGGAGATCGCCGACGTGGTGCGGCGGGAGGCCCCTGACGCCTGGATCGTCGACTTCACCAACCCGGTCGGCATCGTGACCAGGGCGCTGCTGGACGCGGGGCACCGGGCGATCGGGCTGTGCAACGTGGCCATCGGCTTCCAGCGGCGCTTCGCCGCCACGCTCGGGGTCGAGCCGTCGCGGGTGTCGCTCGGCCACGTCGGGCTCAACCACCTGTCCTGGGAGCGGGCGGTGTTCCTGGACGGGCGTGACGTGCTGCCGTCGCTGCTGGCGGGCCACGCCGAGGAGATCGCGGCCGACCTGGGCCTGCGCCCCGGGCTGCTGCGCCGGCTCGGCTCGGTGCCGTCCTACTACCTGCGCTACTTCTACGCCCACGACGCGGTGGTGGCCGAGCAGCGCGCCAAGCCGTCGCGCGCGGCCGAGGTGGCGGCGATGGAGCGGCGGCTGCTGGCGATGTACGCCGACCCGGCGGTGGTGACCAAGCCGGAGCTGCTGTCCGAGCGGGGCGGCGCCTTCTACTCCGAGGCCGCGGTCGCGCTGATCGCCTCCCTGCTGGGCGATCGGGGTGACATCCAGGTGGTGAACGTGCGCAACGGCGGCACCCTGCCGTTCCTGGATCCGGAGGCGGTGATCGAGGTGCCGGCGACGGTGACCGCGTCGGGAGCCGCACCGCTGCCGGTGACGCCGGTGGAGCCGCTGTACGCGGGTCTGATCGCGCATGTGTCGGCGTACGAGACCCTCGCGCTGGGCGCGGCCCTGCACGGCGGGGCGGACCGTGTGCGGGACGCCCTGCTGGCGCACCCGCTGGTCGGCCAGGACGCGGTCGCGCAGGAGCTGACCGGTCTGCTGCTGAAGGCCGATCGCGGGCACCTGCCGTGGGCGGTGAGCTAGTGGCGGCTCGCAGGCTGCTTCTGGCGGTGGACGGCGGCAACAGCAAGACGGACGTGGCCGTGGTGGCCGAGGACGGCGAGGTGCTGGCGACGGGCCGCGCGGGCCCGTTCCGACCGCAGAGCACGGGCGTGGCGGCAGCGGTCACCGTGGTCGAGCAGGCCCTGGCCGCCGCGCGCCCGGTGGCCACGAGCACCCGCGGCACCGCAGTGGAGCAGGCCCTGGCCGCCGCGCGGCCGGAGGCCGTGGTCGAGCGGGCCTTGACCGCCGCGCACCTCGAGGTCGGGGTCGAGGGGGTTCTGCCCGGCGTGCGGCCGGGCGGGGTGGGGTTCGATCATGTGGCCGCCTTTCTGGCGGGGGCGGATCTGCCGGTGGAGGAGGAGGCGCTCGCGCGGGAGTTCGCGGCGAGGGGGTTCGGCGCCGACATCGTCGTACGCAACGACGTTTTCGCGTTGCTGCGTGCGGGCGCGTCGGGCCCGGCCGGCGTCGCGGTGGTGTGCGGGGCGGGCATCAACGCGGTCGGCGCCTCCCCCACCGGGCAGGTCGCCCGTTTCCCCGCGCTCGGGCGGCTGAGCGGCGACTGGGGCGGCGGTGAGGGGCTCGGCGAGGAGGCGCTGTGGCACGCGATCCGCGCCGAGGACGGGCGCGGCCCGGCCACCGCCCTGGCGGAGCTGGTGACGGCCCATTTCGGCGCGGCCACGGTCGAGCAGGTCGTCCTGGCGCTGCACTTCGGTGAGCTGGACATGGACCGGCTGCACGAGCTCGCCCCCGGGGTCTTCGCCGCCGCCGAGGCGGGCGACGAGGTGGCGGGCTCGCTGGTGGACCGCCTCGCGGAGGAGGTGGTGGTGCTCGCGGAGGTGTGCCTGCGCCGCCTGGGATTGCTCGACACGCCCGCGCAGGTGGTGCTGGGCGGCGGGATACTCACCGCCGGGCATCGGCGGCTGACGGGGCGCCTGGAGGCCGCGTTCGCGATCAGGGCCCCGAAGGCGGAGCTGGTCGTGGCGAGCCTCGCGCCCATCGCCGGCGCCGCGCTCAGCGGCCTGGACCACCTGGGGGCCACCCCGGCCGCCAAGGCCCGGCTCCACGCCCACTACGACCTCGGGACCTCCCGGTGAATCACCGGAACCGCCGATAACGCACGCCTCCACGACATCGGGAACTCCCGGTGAATGGGCGATTACGTAGCGCGAGCGCTCTCGTCGCCGTCATCCTGCGGTCATGGACGGGTTTCTGGACACCAGCACCACGGGCGTGACCGAGTTGCGCGTGCACGGCGTCTCCGGCACGCCGCCGGGCCCGATGCTCGATCACCCGTATCCGCGCCTGGTGGCCGGCGACGGGACCACCGGGTTCTACCGCCGCTGGTGGCCGGCCGGCAGGCCCAGCGGGCAGGGCGCGGACGTGCCGGGCGTACGCCATCGCGAGGCGTACGCGTGGGGCGGGCTCACCTCCGGTGGGCGGACCAACGCGCTGTGGCTGCTGCTGTTGCCGTTCTCGATGGCGAACCTGGCCTACTTCATGCTGCCGCGACCGGCGGGCGGGCGGCGGCTGCGCCACACCGTCGAGGCGGCGCAGCGGCTGTTCGCGCTGCTGCTCACCGGGACGCTCGTCGGCGCCCTGGTCGGGGCGAGCGTCGATCTCGTCGGCTGGCAGTGCACCGCGGCCGGGCGGGCCTGCGCGCAGGAGAGCGCGCCGGTGTGGGTGCGCTGGCTGAGCCAGTTGTGGGGGACGCAGGAGTCACGGCGGCTCGCTGTCACCGCGCTGGTGCCGCTGGCGGTCGTCGGGGCGCTGTGGGCGATCGCGCGGCGTACGTGGCGGCGGGACGAGCGTACGGTGCTGCCGCCGAGCGGGCCCGGCCGGCCCGAGGTGCTGCTGGCCCGGCGGCGGCTGTGGCACGGCGGCGTCCCGGTGTGGCGGCTGCGGAACGTGCACATCGCCTTCGCGCTCGGCGCGATCGGGCTGGCGGTGTCCGCGCCGTTCGCCCGTTCGGCGGCGGGTCTGGCGCTGACCGTGGCGAACGCGGCCGTCCAGGTGGCCGCGGTGGTGCTGGTGATCCTGCCGGGAATCGCCCGCCGGGTGGATCCCGAGGACGGCGACGCGGCCGGGTGGCTGAGCCGCGCCTGCCGGGCGCTGGGGGTCGCGGCTCCGGTGCTCTTCCTGGTGACGTTCGGGTGGGCGCTGGCCGGGCTGCCGTCGCCTGAGGTGCTCAGCGCGCAGTTGCCGGGGGTCGGGGCCGGAACCGCGCAGGTGGTGCTGACGATGGTGCTGGCGGTCGTCATCGGCGCGGGCACCTGGGCGCTGGCCAGGATGGACCGGCCGGTGGATCCGGGCACACGGCCCGCGCTTTGCGGGGTGGACCGGCCGGTGGATCCGGGGGCACGGCCCGCGATGGGCAGGGTGGACCGGGCGGTGGATGCGAGCGGGCGGCCCGCGATGGGCGGGATGGCGAGCTGGTTCACGCTGATGGCGGCCGCGGGCAGCGCCAACGCGCTGGCGCTCGGCCTGCTGTTCTGGACGGCGTCCTTCTTCGGCACCCCGGAGTCCCCGTCCCGGGCCGCGGACCTCGGCGGCGACCTCTTCCTCGACGACCCGGTGTGGTGGACGGCGGCCCTGGTCCCGGTGATGGTGGCGGGCGTGGTCCTGGTCGCGGTCGTCCTGTGGCGGATCCGCGAGGCGACCACCGCGACGCTGGCGCCGAAGCTGACGGACTTCTACGGCGGGCACGCCGGCGAGGTGGCCGGGAAGTGGTCGCTGGCGGCGCTCTCCGACCGAGCCGGGCTGGTGCTGGGGCTGCTGGTGGGCGCCGGGTTGACCGGGTTCGCCGTGGTGACCGTGCTCTACCGGTTGCGGCTGGTCACGCCGGTGGAGGGCACCGCGGGGCTGTTCGCCACCCTGGGCAGCTGGGCGATGGCGACGCTCGCCGTCGGTCTGGTGCTGCTGGGGCGGCGCTCGTACAGCGACTCCCGGCTGCGCAGGACCGTCGGCATCCTGTGGGACGTCTCCACCTTCTGGCCGCGCGCCATCCACCCGCTGTCGCCGCCCTGCTACACCGAGCGGGTCATACCCGAGCTGGTCTCCCGGGTGGAGGTGCTCACCCGGGAGGAGGACGACCAGGTGCTGATCTCCGGGCACAGCCAGGGCAGTGTCATCGCCGCCGCCCTGGTGCTGCAGCTCGATCCCGCCGTACGGGAGCGGGTGCGGCTGCTCACTCACGGCTCGCCGCTGCGCCGGTTGTACGCCGCGTTCTTCCCCGCCTACTTCGGCACGCCGGGCCTGTCGGCGGTGCGTGCGGCGGCGCCATGGGTGAACCTCTACCGGCTGAGCGACCCGATCGGCGGTCCCGTCTTCGATCGCGCCGACCCGTTCGCACCGGCGAACAGACGGGCGGACGGACGGGGACGGGATGCGCGGGCGGACGGACGGGCGCGGGGCGCGCGAGTGGACGTGTTCTGCTGGGACCCGCCGCTGCGGGAGGCGGGCGAGCCGCTCGCCCCGGCGCGCTGGCACGCCGACTACTGGTTCGACCCGCCGTACGACGAGGCGCTGGGCCGCCTGACGGGCAATTTTCTCCCATAAGGGATGTGAGGTGATCTATGGGGCATTAACCCATCGATGTCGACCCCAGACCTCCTCCTCGCCATCGGCGGCGGCGCCGCCCTGCTCGCCGCCCTGTTACCCGGCATCCTCGCCCGGCGGGCGATCTCGCTGCCGCTGGTCTATCTGATCGGCGGCGTGCTGCTGTTCCTGCTGCCGATCGGGCTGCCCGAGCCCGATCCGGTCGCGCACCGGGTCGCGCTGGAGCACATCACCGAGCTCTGCGTCGTCATCTCCCTGATGGGCGCCGGGCTGGCGATCAACCGGCGGGCCGGACTGCGCGGCTGGGCCACGACGTGGCGGCTGCTCGGCTGGGGGATGCCGCTCACCGTCGCCGCCGTCGCCGCCGTGGCCCTGCTCCTGCTGGGCTGGCCGATCGGGGCGGCGCTCCTGCTCGGCGCGGTGCTGGCGCCGACCGACCCGGTGCTCGCCTCCGACGTCAGCGTCGGCGAACCGGTCGACGCGGCCGACGCCGACGACGAGGTCCGCTTCTCGCTGACCTCCGAGGCCGGGCTGAACGACGGGCTGGCCTTCCCCATCGTGTACGCCGCCATCGCCGTCGCGGCGGTCGGCGGCGTGGGCTGGGTGAGTGAGTGGGCCCTGGTGGACGTGCTCTACCGGACCGCCGCCGGGGTCATCTGCGGGCTGCTGCTGGGCCGGCTGCTGGGCCGGCTGTTCTTCCACGCCGGGGAGAAGAAGCTGCGGCTGGCCGAGCACCGCGACGGCTTCGTCGCCCTGGCCGCCACCCTGCTCACCTACGGCCTGACCGAGCTCGTGCACGGCTACGGCTTCATCGCGGTCTTCGTCACCGCGTGCACCATCAGGAACGCCGAGCACGGCCACGGCTACAACAACGTCCTGCACGGCTTCGTCGAGCAGATCGAGCGGCTGCTGACCGCCTGGCTGCTGCTCCTGCTCGGCGGCTTCGTCGCGACCGGCGGGCTGGCCGCGCTCACCTGGCAGGGCGCGGCCGTCGGCCTCCTGCTGGTGCTGGTGATCCGGCCGGTGGCGGGGTGGCTGACCCAGCTGGGCGGCGCGGCCGGGCCCCGGGAGCGGATCGCGATCTCGTTCTTCGGGGTACGCGGCATCGGCTCGCTGTTCTATCTGGCCTACGCGCTGGGCCAGGCGAACTTCGGCGTCCCCGCGGCGGAGCTGTGGGCGGTGGTGGCCTTCGCCGTGCTGACCTCCGTCGTGCTGCACGGGATCACCGCCACTCCCATCATGGACCGCCTCGACACCCTCCGGGACGGCCGGCCGCGCGACGTGGACCGAGCCGGCGGCTGAGCTCTCACTCGGCGTCGGGCGGCTCGGCCGTGCCCTTCACGTCGGGGGCGCGGTGCTCGTAAGGGGTGCTGAGCACGACCGTGGTGCGGGTGGAGACGTTGGCGAGGGCGCGGATCTGCTGCAGCAGCTCCTCCAGCCCGACCGGCGAGGCGACCCGGACCTTGAGGATGTAGCTCTCGTCGCCCGCCACGCTGTGGCACGCCTCGATGGCCGTCAGGTGCGACAGCCGGTCGGGGGCGTCGTCGGGCGCGGCCGGATCGATCGGCTTGATGGACACGAACGCGGTCAGCGGCAGCCCGATCGCGTCGTAGTCGATGATCGCGGCATAGCCCCGCAGCACGCCGCGCTTCTCCAGGCGGCGCACCCGCTGGTGCACGGCCGAGACCGACAGCCCGGTCTCCCTGGCCAGCTCGGTGAAGCTCATCCGGCCGTCCTCGGCCAGCAGCATGACGATCCTGCGGTCGATCTCCTCCATCGGTCAAAGGTAGCCGGTGAAGGTCACGACATCGTCCCGACCGGAGAGGCCCCCATGCGCAGCGCGTGCTCCACGAGCGTGACGAGAACGTCCCTGCTGGAGTCGCGCCGGCGCGCGTCGCAGCGCACGATCGGGACGCCCGGATCCAGGCCCAGCGCCTGCCGCACCTCGCCGATGGTGAACGGGCGGGCGCCGTCGAAGCAGTTGAGCGCCACCACGAACGGCTGGCGACGCTTCTCGAAGTAGTCGATGGCCGGGAAGCAGTCGGCCAGGCGGCGGGTGTCGGCCAGCACCACGGCGCCGAGCGCGCCCAACGCCAGGTCGTCCCAGACGAACAGGAAGCGCTCCTGGCCGGGGGTGCCGAACAGGTAGAGCATGTAGTCGCCGCGAATGGTGATGCGGCCGAAGTCCATGGCCACGGTGGTGGTCGGCTTGGCCTCGACGCCGGACAGGTCGTCGATGTGCCGGCCGATGTGGGTGAGCGCCTCCTCGGTGCGCAGCGGCCGGGTCTCCGAGACCGCGCCCACCATGGTGGTCTTGCCCGCGCCGAAGCCGCCCGCGATCAGAATCTTGATCGGGGTGGGCAGCCGCCACCGCTCAGAGCGACCGAAGTCCATCCAGCACCGCCTGCACTTCCCTCCACGCCCGCGAGACCGTCAGCCTGCGGTGCCGTGGTCAGTGGCTCCTGCTCAAGGCGTCGAGAAGATTGATCCACTTACCTGGCATCGAGACACCCTAGCAACGCCGCATATTCCACTCAAGCGCCGAAGACCCCCAGAGATCAATATGTCACCGTTTGTCGGCTATAACCTCTTTAGTGGGTCAGAGATTGGCGTCGGGTAAAACAGATCGTCATGCTATCTGACATCTTGGTTACTCATGGACGGCCATAGCCCGAAATGTTGTGATAGCCAGCGTTAAAACCCATTTGTCGCCACAAGTAGTCGGCCGCACGTGGGCTGCTCTCCCGTACCTGGCCGATCAGCTCGCCCGCCTCGCCCGCGAGGCCGGCCATCGCGTCCGTCACCTCGCCCCTGCCGATGCCCAGCGTGAGCACGTTGAGATCACCCCAGCTCACGTCCCGCCGGTAGGAGGCCAGGTCGCCCAGCAGGTGCAGATAGCGCTGCACCTGCTCGCTGGCCGCGCGCAATTCCGACAGATGCCCTTTCGCCCACGTATCGCCCGCGTAGATCCAGTGCGACAGATCCACGAAGCAGGTGCCGCGGCTGTCGGCGTTGTCGACGAAACGCGGGAGCGTGATCTCGGCCCGGGTGTCACGCCACACCCAGGCCCTGGCCATTCCGGCGAGCATCCTGGCGAGCTGGTCGCGCCAGAGCCGGTGCAGGACGCCGAACTCCTCGACCGTCGCCAGCTCGTCGCGCAGGTCGGCCAGGAACCGGGTGACGGCCGCCTGCGGCGGCGCGCCGTCGGCGACCGCCAGACAGTCGCGGATCAGCGAGGTCACCTGCTCAAGGCTGGCGGCGGTGTGGTCCACGAGCCGGTCCAGGGCCAGCACCCACAGCGCGGTACGGCCGGCCATCTTCAGGCGGTCGGCGCTGGCCCAGGGCGCGCAGAACGCGGCGGCCAGCGAATGCGCGGTGTAGAAGTCGCCGTCGAAGGTCGTCGCGGGGAACAGCTCGTCGTACATCTGGGCACAGCGCCGCAGGTCCCTGCCGCACTCGGCGGCCAGCGCGCACGTCCTGCCAAGCTCGAACGCCTCGTCCGGCAGGCCCCCCGGCATCCTAGGTCCGCTCGATCGGCACACGGATCATGCGAGACCCCCAACACCCACGGTCACCCCTGTGTGATTGATTGTCACATGATCACAAGCATCCGATCAAGGTGACAGCAGCGTGGCCAGATCTTCCAGGCCCGCCCGACGCTCTCACGTGCGGCCGGCCCGGACCCTCGCCGCCGGGCCGGCCCGCACGCCGGCGACCCGCACGGCCGCGCGGGAAGGCGGCGAGCATCGCGTACGGTCAGCGCGGATCTTCGGGTGTGCTCGCACGACCGCTCGGTGGCCCTTCCGGGCAGCGGCCACCCGGAGACTGCCGACCCCTCCGACGGCAACTCCGGCGCACCTGCCGGGTCGAACCCCGGCTCCCTGAAACCCTCTCGCTCGCCGCCTCCCTTGTCCTCGCACTCTCAGAGCGCGCGGCCCCAGATTTGATACACCGGCACGCCGGCGAAGGTTCTTCTGGAAAAGCCCTCTCGTACGGGACCGCTAGATGATCACCAGCTCGCGGGTGGTGGTGTTGAGGCGCTCGCCGCCGGTCTCGGTGCACACGACGATGTCCTCGATGCGCGCGCCGTGCCGGCCGGCCAGGTAGATGCCCGGCTCGACGGAGAAGGCGAAGCCGGCCTCCATCGGCTCGCCGTTGCCCGCGACGATGTACGGCTCCTCGTGCGTCTCGATGCCGATGCCGTGACCGGTGCGATGGATGAAGTGCTCCCCGTAACCGGCCTCGGCGATGATCTCGCGGGCGGTGGCGTCGATCGACTCGCAGGTCACGCCGGGCCGTACGGCGTCGCAGGCGGCGGCCTGGGCGCGGCGCAGCACCTCGTAGTAGGCGGCGAAGTCGGCGGGCGGCTCGCCGAGGCTGTAGGTGCGGGTGGAGTCGGAGCAGTAGCCGTTGTGCAGTTGGCCGCCGATGTCGACGACGACCGGCTCGCCCTGCTGGATGACCCGGTCGGACACCTCGTGGTGCGGGCTGGCGCCGTTGGGGCCGGAGGCGACGATGACGAAGTCGATCGTGTCGTGGCCGGCGGCCAGGATGGCCTCGGCGATGTCGCGGGCGACCGCGCGCTCGGTGCGTCCGGCGCGCAGGAACTGCGGCACCTGCCGGTGCACCGAGTCGATCGCCTCGCCGGCCTCGCGCAGCGCCGCCACCTCGCCGGGCGACTTGCGCATCCGCAGCTCCCGCAGCACGTTGCCTGCCAGCACCTGCTCGGCGCCGGGCAGCGCGTCGCGGAAGCGCAGCGACGACATCGCCCACATCCGGTCGGCCAGCCCGACCCGGGCCACCTCGCCGAGGCGGCGGGCGGCGATCCGGTAGGGGTCCTCGGTCTCGTCCCAGGCGACGAAGTCCAGGCCGAGCCTGGCGGCGGGCGAGGCCTGCGCGGCCGGCAGCTCCAGGCGCGGCACCATCATGTACGGCTCCGCGGCGGCGGGCACCACCAGGCACGTCAACCGCTCCAGCGGCTTGGCGTCGTAGCCACTGACGTAACGCAGATCCGGGCCGGGGGTCAGCAGCAGCGCGTCCAAGCCCGCTTTGGCGGTGGCCTCCTGAACGGCGGCGAGGCGGGACACGGGGTACAGGTCTGAATCGGTCACAGGCCCCAATCTACTCGGATCACGCATCCTAAAATCCGCGAAAAGCTCTCACAACACGGCAAGCTCTCGCTACACTCCGTTGAGGATCGATCACGTATTGTGAGGCTAATTGTCCTGTTCCCGCGCCGTTTGAGAGTGAGATCATGGTCGATGCCATCGGAGGTCACCAGCGCGGTCACCGGCATCGTCCGATGAGCGCGGCGACGGAGGTCGGCGGCCATCTCGACTGCGAGCTCCTCGCGGTGCGGCTCGCGCACGCCCAGCGGCTGGGCAACATGGGCTGGGCCGAGTGGAACCTGCGCACCGGCTGCATCATCTGGTCCGACCAGACCTACGCCATCTTCGGCCGCGATCCGGACGACGGGCCGCTGCGGCTGGCGGAGGTGGCCGACCACGTCGAGCCCGCCGACCTGGCCGCCCTGGACGAGCTGCTGTGGACGGTCGGGCAGGGCGTGGAGCCGGTGCAGGCGGAGTTCCGCATCCGGCGCGGCGCCGGCGACGTGCGCAACCTGCGCATGGTGCTGGAACCGCTGATGGCCCCCGGCGGGCCGACCGGCGTGCACGGCGTGATCCAGGACATCACCGGCCGCCGCCGCGCCGAGCGGATCATGTCCGAGTCGCGCCGCCAGCTCCTCGAGGCCCGGGTGCAGGCGGCCGAGGAACGGCACGTGATGCTGGCGCTGCGCGAGGCCATCCTGCCCGAACCGGTCGGCTGCCTCGACCTGCCGCGCACCCGGATCGCCGTACGGTACGTGCCCGCCGAGAAGACGGCCAGCCTCGGCGGCGACTGGTTCGAGGCCGCGGCACTGCCCGACGACCGGGTGCTGCTGGCCATCGGCGACGTGTCCGGGCACGGCCTGCCCGCCATCGCGCACATGGCACAGCTCCGCCACGCCCTGATCGGCCTCACCATGACGGGCGCGCCGCCCAACCGGCTGCTGGCGTGGCTGAACGACCTGGTGCTGCACCGGCTGGCCGACACCACGGCCACCGCGATCGTCGGGCATCTCGACACCGCCACCGGGGTGTTCACCTGGGGGCAGGCGGGCAATCTGGCGCCGATCCTGGTGCGTGACGGCGTGGCCTCCCAGCTCGATCCGCCCAGGGGGGTGCTGCTCGGCGCCGCCGGCGACCGGCCGTACCGGCTGGCCACGACCGAGCTGCGCGACGGCGACCTGCTGCTGATGTTCACCGACGGGCTGGTGGAGCGGCGCGACCGCGACATTGACGAGGGCCTTGATCTGGTCATGACGGCGGCCTGCAAGCTGCCGGGCTGCGATCTCGACGAAGGGCTGGACCGGCTGCTGACCGACATCGGCGGCCCGAATCCGGAAGATGACGCGTGTTTGCTGGCGGTGGGCATACTGGGCTGGTGCTGATGCTTCTGGACACCCCGTCGCTGTACTTCCGGGCCTTCTACGGCATCCCGGAGTCGATCACCGCCCCGGACGGCATGCCCGTCAACGCCGTGCGCGGCCTCATCGACATGATCGCCACGCTGGTGCGCGGGCACTCCCCCAGCGAGCTGGCGGCCACCATGGACGCCGACTGGCGGCCCGCCTTCCGGGTGGCCGCGATCCCCACGTACAAAGCGCACCGGGTCGCCCACGGCGACGCCGAGGAGGTGCCCGACCTGCTGGTGCCGCAGATTCCGGTGATCGAGCAGGTGCTCGACGCGGTCGGCGTCGCCCGGCTGGAGTCGCCCGGCTACGAGGCCGACGACGTCATCGGCACCCTGACCCACCGGGCGTCCGGCGCGGTCGACATCGTGACCGGCGACCGCGACCTGTTCCAGCTCGTCGACGACGCCCGCCCGGTCCGCGTCCTCTACACCGTCCGCGGCCTGCGCAACCTGCAGCTGGTCGACGAGGCCTTCGTGGCGGCCAAGTACGGCGTCCCCGGCCGCGCCTACGCCGACTTCGCCACGCTGCGCGGCGACCCCAGCGACGGCCTGCCCGGTGTCGCGGGGGTGGGCGACAAGACCGCGGCCGCGCTCATCACCCGGTTCGGCTCGCTGGACGCGCTGCTGGCGGCGCTCGACGAGGGCGTCACGGAGGGCTTCCCGGCGGGCAGCCGCACCAAGCTGGCGGCCTCCCGCGACTACCTGACGGCCGCGCCCGCCGTGGTGCGGGTGGCTCCCGACGCGCCCCTGCCGGACGCCGACCTGACGCTGCCGGTCAAGCCGCGCGATCCGGAGGCGCTGGTCCGCCTGGCCGACCGCTACGGCCTGGACGGGCCGCTCAACCGCCTGCTGGAGGTCCTGCGGCGGTAGGCGTACGTCCTCGGTTGTAGGTTGAGCGCGTGTCGAGTACGAGCATCCACGTGCCAGGCGAGGTTCCCGTCCGCCTCGAAGACGGTTTCGACCGCGTCCGGCGGGAGCTCAACCTCCCCGCCGACTTCCCCCAGGCCGTGCTCGCCGAGGCCGAATGGGTCGCCGAGGTGCCCCGGCTCAGCGGCATGGATCTGACGGACCTGCCGTTCATCACCGTCGACCCGCCCGGTTCGATGGATCTCGACCAGGCTCTGCACCTGGAGCGGCTGCCCGGCGGCTACCGCGTCTGGTACGCCATCGCCGACGTCGGCGCGTTCGTGCGGCCGGGCGGCGTGATCGACACCGAGGCCCGCACCCGGGGCGCGACGGTCTACCTGCCGACCGGCAACGTGCCGCTGCACCCCCGGGTGCTGTCGGAGGGCGGGGCCAGCCTGCTGCCGGGCGCGACCCGGCCGGCCGCCGTGTGGCGGATGGACCTCGACGCCGACGGCCGCACGGTCGGCGCGGATGTGCAGCGGGCGCTGGTACGCAGCCGCGAGCGGCTCGATTACGCCTACGTGCAGGCGGCCGTCGACACCGGCACCGCCGACGGCACGCTCGCCCTGCTGGCCGAGATCGGCCGGCTCAGGCTGGCGCTGGAGCGCGACCGGGGCGGGGTCACGCTGCCGACGCCGGACCAGGAGATGGTGCCCGCCGACGGCGGCTACCGGCTCGAATACCGGCTGCCGCTGCCGGCCGAGGCGTGGAACGCCCAGCTGTCCCTGCTCACCGGCATGGCCGCGGCCGCCATGATGCTGGACGCGGAGATCGGCGTGCTGCGGGTGCTGCCCGCGCCGCGCCCGGCCGACCTGGCCAAGGTCCGCCGGGTGGCCGAGGCGCTGGAGGTGCCCTGGCCCGAGGGGGCCGCCTACGGCTCCGTGGTGCACGGGCTGGACGCCAAGGTCCCGCAGCAGGCGGCGTTTCTGCATGAGGCGCGGGTGCTGCTGCGCGGCGCCGGTTACGTGGCCTTCGACGGGGCCCCGCCGAAGCTGGCCGACCATGCCGCCGTCGCCGCGCCGTACGCGCATGTGACGGCGCCGCTGCGGCGGCTGGTGGACCGCTACGCGACGGAGGTGTGCCTGGCGGTGGCCGCCGGGGAGCCGGTTCCTTCGGACGTGCGGGCGGCGCTTGCGGCGCTGCCGGAGGCGATGTCCGTGAGCGGGCGGCGGGCGAGTGCGGCCGAGCGCGCCTGCGTGGACCTGGTGGAGGCGTTCCTGCTGCGCGACCGGGTGGGGCAGGCGTTCGACGCGATGGTGATCGACGTCGACGCCAAGCGCGGCGGCGGGCTGGTGCAGCTCGCCGATCCCGCGGTGATCGCGCGCTGCGACGGCGAGTTGCCGCTGGGCGAGCGGGTGAGCGTACGGCTCGTCCAGGCCGACCCGGCGACCCGAGAGGTCCGCTTCACCCTCGCTTGAGGACTCACCTGGTCACCCGCAGACGGGCGTGGGGAGGTCATCGAGGCTCGGGCTTGCGTCCCTCGTCATCGCGGCGCCTTCGCCGTCCGCTCCGGGGCTCGCGCTTGCGTCCCTCGTCGTCGCGGCGCCTTCGCCGTCCGCTGCGTGGCCGGCGATCAGTGCAGCCGGTCGGCCAGCCAGCGCGCGACGTCGGTCAGGACGTCGGTGTCCACCGGCCGGCGTAGCTGGCGGCGGTAGGACAGGATCGACGCCGGGCCGGGGTCGCGCCGCAGGATGTGGGTCAGGTCGGGGATCAGGCGGGTGTCGGCTCCGCCCGGGACCAGCCGCGCGATCGTCGCCAGGTCGCCGGGATCGACCTGGAGGTCCTTCTCGCCGGTGATCGCCAGTACGGGAGCCTGGATGCGGGCCAGATCCGCACACGGGTCATAGGCCAGTTGCTCCCGCCACCATCGGGCGTTGATCCGCGTGCCGCCGAGGCGGGCCACGTCGGTGGTGGTGGCCGCCAGCCGGGTGAGTTGCCGGGCCGCGATCCTGCGCAGGAGCGGCAGCAGCGGACGGGCCGGGCGGGGCAGGGTGGCGGCCAGCCGGGCGGCCTGCCGGCGCAGTGCGCTCTCGCCGGGACGGGCGTAGCCGGCGAGCAGCACCACGGCCGCGGGGTGCTCGTGCGCGCCCAGCCACATCGCGTGCATCGCGCCCTCGCTGTGCCCGACCACTCCGGTGGCTTCCGCCCGGATCTCCGGACGCGCCCGCAGCCCGCGCAGGGCGGCCGCCGCGTCGGCGCGGTTGTCGAGGAAACCGACCGCGCGCCAGTCTCCCGGGGTCGCGCCGACACCGCGCCGGTCATAGCGCAGCGAGGCGACACCCCGCTGGGCCAGCGCGGTGGCCAGGGGGCGGCCCAGGGCCATGCGCAGCCGGCCCGCGTTGGACTCGCGGTCCAGCCGGCCGGAGCCCGGCAGGCACACCACGGCAGGGTGCGGGCCCAGGCCGGCGGGCAGGGTGAGGGTCCCCGCCAGGGCCAGGCCGTCATCGGCCGTCGCGATCATCTCGATCTCGCGTAAGACGCCCGCGTCCGCGGGTGCCTGTCCCGAGGGCCTGTTCCGTCCGGTCATGCGCACCTCCATCATTATCAGTTTTGATAAAGGTATCATATGGGGGAATAATGGATCCATGGCAAGCCTCGATCTGCTGCTGCACCCCGTCCGGCTGCGCATTCTGCGGGCGCTGCTGGACGGCCACCCCAGCACGACCGCCGAACTGCGCGGGCGCCTGCCCGACATCGCCCCGGCGACGATGTACCGGCACATCGCGGTGCTCACCGCCGCTGGGGTGCTGGAGGTGCTGGAGGAAAAGCGGGTCCGGGGCGCGGTGGAGCGCACCTACCGGGTGCACTGGGACCGCGCCGAGATCGACCCGGCCGACCGTGCCGCCATGACCCCCGATGACCACCGGCGAGCCTTCACCGCGTTCACCGGCGGCCTGCTGGCGGACTTCGACCACTACCTGACACGCGAGCCGGCCGACCCGACGGCCGACGGCGTCACCTATCAGCAGGCCGCGCTATGGCTGACCGACGAGGAGCTGGCCGAGCTGCTCACCGAGGTGCGCACCGCCGTCACCGCCCGGCAGGGGCGCGCCCCCGGCCCGGACCGCACCCGCCGCATGATCAGCCTGATCGCCATGCCCTCGGACGGCTGACCGGCCGGCGAGCGTGCCCAGGTCAGGACGGGTGACCGGCCGGCGAGCGTGCGCCTAGGTCAGCGACGAGTAGGCCACCACGCCCCGGCGCATCCCGTCCATGGCCTTGTTCGCCGTCTGCCTGATCTTGCTGCCCTCCGGGGCGGCGCCACCGAGCTGGCCGAGCAGGTCCATGAGCTGCTTGATCCACCGTACGAAGTCGCCGGCCGCGAGCTCGTTGCCGTTGACGCCGTCCATCAGCACGGCGTCCAGGCTGTGGCCCTTGGTCCACCGGAACGCCGCCCAGGCGAAGCCCAGGTCCGGCTCGCGGATGGTGGACAGCCCGTGGTCGGACTCGATGCCCTCCAGCTCCGCCCACAGCCGGGTCATCGCCGTCAGCGCGTCCTGGGCGCGACCCGCCGGGATCTTGGGCCGCCTGGCGTCCTCCGACTGGCGCGACTCGAACACCAGCGCCGACACGCACGCCGCCAGCTCCGCCGGCTCCAGGTCCTCCCACAGCCCGCTGCGCAGGCACTCGGCGGTGAGCAGATCGAGCTCGGTGTAGATGCGGCCCAGCCGGCGGCCCTCGTCGGTGACGGCCTCCTCCTGCAGATAGCCGAGCTGCTCCAGCACCGAGCAGATCCGGTCGAAGGTCCGCGAGATGACGTGCGAACGGCCCTCCACCCGGCGGCGCAGCCCTTCGGTCTCGCGCTGCAGCTTGTAGTAGCGCTCGGCCCAGCGGGCGTGGTCCTCCCGCTCGTCGCAGCCGTGGCAGGGATGCTGCCGGATGCGCCGCCGCAGCTCGTTGATCTCGTCGTCCTCCACCGCGTGGTCACGCGCCCTGGCCGGCTTGCCCAGGTCGCGGTCACCGATCTTGGCGAGCAGCGTGGAGACGAGGTTGGCGCGCTCCTTCGGGGCGCGGGCGTTGAAATTCTTCGGGATGCGCAGCTTCTCGATCGGCTCGACCGGCACCGGGAAGTCCGCCGGGTCGAGCTTCTTGACCTGCTTGCTGATCGTGAGCACCAGCGGGCTGGGGCCGTTGCCACGCGGGTTGCGGCCCGGGTCGAGCACGATCGCCAGCCCGGCCCGGCGCCCGCCCGGCACCCTGATCACGTCGCCCGGCTGCAGCGCCTCCAGCGACCGCACGGCCGCCGCCCGGCGCACGGCTCCGCGCTGCTTGGACAGCTCCGCCTCGCGGTCCGACAGCCGCCTGCGCAGCCCCGAGTATTCGGTGAAGTCACCCAGGTGGCAGGTCATGGCCTCCTGGTAGCCCTCCAGCGCCTCCTCGTGCTTGCGCAGCTGCTTGGCCAGCCCGACGACCGCCCGGTCGGCCTGGAACTGCGCGAACGACTCCTCCAGCAGCGCCCTGGCACGCTCGCGGCCGAACTGGCCGACCAGGTTGACCGCCATGTTGTAGGAGGGCTGGAAGCTGGAGCGCAGCGGGTAGGTGCGGGTGCTCGCCAGACCGGCCACCGACAGCGGGTCCATGCCCGGCTGCCACAGCACCACGGCGTGGCCCTCGACGTCGATGCCGCGCCGCCCCGCCCGGCCGGTGAGCTGGGTGTATTCACCCGGGGTGAGGTCGGCGTGGGTCTCGCCGTTCCACTTGTCGAGCTTCTCGATCACCACGCTGCGGGCGGGCATGTTGATGCCCAGCGCCAGCGTCTCGGTGGCGAACACCGCCTTGACCAGGCCGCGGGTGAACAGCTCCTCGACGACCTCCTTGAAGGCCGGCAGCATGCCCGCGTGGTGCGCCGCCAGGCCGCGCTCCAGGCAGTCGCGCCACTCCAGATAGCCGAGCACCGCCAGGTCCTCGTCCGGCAGGTGCGCGGTCCGCTCGTCGACGAGCTGCCTGATCTCGTGCCGCTCCCGCTCGGTGGTGAGCCGGATCCCGGCGTACAGGCACTGCTTGACGGCCGCCTGGCAGCCCGCCCGGGAGAAGATGAACGTGATCGCCGGCAGCAGCCCCTCGGCGTCGAGCTTCTCGATCACCTGGGCCCGGTCCGGCGGCCCCGACCGGCCCGGCCTGCTGTAGCCGCGCCGTCCCCGGCCGCCGTTGAGCCGCTCGGCGTCGCGCGTCACCCGCATCAGCGTCGGGTTGATGCGCGGCGTCTCGTCGTCGGTCATGAACAGGTCGTAGATCTTGCCGGAGATCATCATGTGCTGCCACAGCGGGACCGGCCGGACCTCGTCCACGATCACGGTCGTGTCGCCGCGCACCTCGCCGAGCCACTCGCCGAACTCCTCGGCGTTGCTCACCGTCGCCGACAGGGCCGCCAGCCTGACCGACTCGGGCAGGTGGATGATGACCTCTTCCCACACCGCGCCGCGGAAGCGGTCGGCCAGGTAGTGGACCTCGTCCATGACGGCGAACCCCAGCCCCGCCAGCGTGGCGGAGCCGGCGTAGAGCATGTTGCGCAGCACCTCGGTCGTCATGACGACGATCGGGGCCTCGCCGTTGACGCTGTTGTCGCCGGTCAGCAGCCCCACCTTGGCGGTGCCGTACCGTTTCACCAGGTCGTTGTACTTCTGGTTGGACAGCGCCTTGATGGGGGTGGTGTAGAAGCACTTGCGGCCCTGCTCCAGGGCGAGGTGGACGGCGAACTCGCCGACGACCGTCTTGCCCGAGCCGGTGGGCGCGGCCACCAGCACGCCGTCGCCTGCCTCCAGCGCCCGGCAGGCGTCGATCTGGAAGTCGTCGAGCTCGAAGTCGTACAGGCCCCGGAACGACCTGAGAGCGGCCCCGTCATCGGCATATCTCTGACGGAAGGCCGCGTAGCGTTCCGCTGGCGTTGTCATAACCGCCAGCCTACCGAAATCGGCATTCCGGTCGGCCCTCACGGGGCTGTTGAGATCATCTCCCCGCGCCGGCGCCTTTACAAAGTACGGCTCACGTGAGGACACGTAACATCCCAGGCCGGATCTCGCATGTGACCGGGACCGGCCCGATGCGTTCCCCGTCGGCGTAGGCCACCACGCCTGGCGCCTCCAGCGTGACGCTCCTGGCCTGCCACACCGACACGGCCGGGTGGGTGATGTGCGAGCCGCGGTAGACGCGCGGGAAGACCCGCAGGAACTCCCGCTTGGACAGCGCCCCCACCATCACCACGTCCAGCAGCCCGTCGTCGGGCAGCGCGCCGGGGCAGACCCGCATGCCGGCGCCGTAGGAGCCGGTGTTGGCCACCGCCACCATCATGGCCTCCCGCTCGATCGGCTCGCCGCCGTCCAGCGTGACCCGGAACGGGATGGGCTCGAACGCGCGCAGCTCCTGCACGGTGGCCACCAGGTAGCGGGCCATCCCGGTCGGCCAAGTGAGCTCGTTGGCCCGCTCGTTCACCCGCGAGTCGAACCCGCTGCACAGCACCCCGGCGAACAGCTCCTGCCCGGTGCCGGAGCTGACGCCCACCGCGTCGATCACCCGCGGCCGCATCCGCAGCACGGTCCTGGCCGCGGCGATCGGATCCTTGCCCGGCACGCCGAGCGCGCCGGCGATGTCGTTGCCCGTCCCGGCGGGGATGATGCCGAGTGGCACGTCGGTGCCCGCCACGGCCTGCACGGCCAGGTGGACCAGGCCGTCGCCGCCGAAGGCCACGAGCGCGTCAGGGCGCTCGGCCACGGCGGCGCAGGCCCGTTCCAGGGCGTCGGCGGCGTCCACGCCGACGATCACCGACAGCTCGGCCCCGCCCGCGCGCAGGCGGCGGGCCACGGGGTCGAGCAGGCGGAGCGTCCGGCCGCCGCGGGCGGCCGGGTTCACGAGCAGGGCTAGTTGAGGGGCCACGCCCGGAACTTATCGCCTATCGCGTGGAACCGGAATCCTCTTCTAGTGGCGAAGCCTCGTCGTCGTCCAGACCGGCGAACTCGTCGGCCGGCATCCGCCTCTCGCGGACGTACATGAACAGCTCCGCAAGGAAGTACAGAGCGATCATGGGCAGGGCGAGTGCGATCATCGCGAACGGATCGCCGCCGGGCGTGATGATCGCGCCGAAGGCGAACATCCCGACGATGATGGTGCGGCGGTGCTTGGTCACGGTGGACCGCGACAGCGCGCCGATGATGTTGAGGAACACCAGCAGCAGCGGCAGCTCGAACGAGATTCCGAAGATCACCAGCATGATGAGCACGTAGTTGACGTACTCGTCGATCTGGATCGTGGCCACCGCGTCGGTGGGCGAGAAGCCCAGCATGATCGCCAGGCTGGTGTCCATGATCAGGTAGGCCAGCAGGGCGCCCACCAGGAACAGCGGGATCGCCAGCGCCAGGAAGGTCAGCGAGTAGCGCTTCTCCGTGCGGTAGAGGGCAGGAGTGACGAACGCCCAGAGCTGGTAGAGCCAGACGGGCGAGGCAACGATCAGGCCCACCATCGCCGAGACCTTCAACGTCAGGAAGAAGGACTGGAAGATGCCGCTGTAGGTGAGCGTGCAGGCACCCTCGCGCAACACCCGGGCCTGCGGCGTCTCACAGAAGGGCGCCTTGATGAACGCCCACACCGGGTCGAAGACGAACCAGCCGACGATGATGCCCACGACCACGGCGATCGTCGCGATCAGCAGCCGGTTGCGCAGCTCACGCAGATGCTCCATGAGCGGCATGCGACCCTCAAGATCGGCCTCGGCGGCCGGTGCTTGGGGTCGTGACCGTTTGAACAGCGCCATCTAGCGGTCCAGGTGGTGAGGAGGGATGAGGTCAGGCTTGCTTGTTGGCCTGCCCGGCACCGGCGCGCAGCCTGGCCGCCTGCTCCTCGAGCTGACGGGCCTGCTCCTCGGCCGAGATCACCGGCGCGGCGGGCGGGATCTGCTGCGGCGCGACCGGCTGCTGCGGCTGCGGGGTGGTGGTCTGCGTGGCCTGCACGGTCGGCTGTGCGGCCGGCTGAGCGTCATCGTCGTCGTCGCGGAGCTTGGCGGTCTCCGACTTGAAGATGCGCAGCGACCTGCCGACGCCGCGGGCCACATCCGGCAGCTTCTTGGCGCCGAACAGCAGGACGAGCACGCCTGCGATGATCAGAAGTTCGGGAACTCCGAGTTGCGACATGGGACGTCCTTATGGTGCGAAGGCTCTTATCAGCCCCGATCGTACGCTGCCCTGGGGGTGGTCTCACCCCTGAGTGGCGTCCGATCTGGCCTGCCTCGGCTCGAGCTGAGCACGCGCCTCGGCTATTTCTCTGTCAAGACTACGTGCCGCGAGTGTCACACGGCCACCCGCGATCGCGAGCACGGCCACTCCGGCCACACCGAGACCGGTCGCCAGAAAGATCACCGTCATGCCCGATGAGCGTACAGGGACAGAGCCCGCTCGGCCTCCTGCCGCACCCGGACGGCCATCGCGGCGGGCGCCACGACCCTGCCCGTGTCGCCCAGCCGTAGCGCGAGCTTGACGATCCAGTCCTCGTCGCGGGCGCGCAGCGTGATCCGCAACCGGCCCTCACCGAGCTCGGTCACCTGCTCGCACGGGTAGTATTCCGCCACCCACCGCCCGGCGGCGGTGACCTCCAGCTCCACTAGCTCGTCGGTCGGCGACGGCCGGAAGACCCCCTGGGCGACGTCGATGGGCTCGGCCCCGGCGGGCGGGTCGGCCGGCACGTCCAGCACCTGCACGCCGAGCATCCGGTCCAGCCGGAACAGCCGCATCGCCTCGGCGCGGTAGCACCAGCACTCCAGGTAGGTGCGGCCGTCGGCGACCACGATCCGCATCGGGTCCACCTCACGCGGTGTCACCTCGTCGCGGCCCGGCACGTAGTAGCGCAGCGACAGCCTGCGCCGCAGCGTCAGGCCCTCGCGCACCCGCGGCAGCGCGTCGGGGGCGGCGTCCACGTCCACCGCGACCTGGTTGCTCACCAGGGCGGCGCCCTCGCCGGCGGCCTGCTCCAGCTTGGCCACCACACGCGGCAGCGCGTCGCCGCGCACCTCGGCGAGGTCCGGGCTGGCGGCCAGCATGCGCAGCGCCACCAGCAGCGCGCTGGCCTCGTCGATGCCCAGGCGCAGCGGCCTGGCGATGGTGTCGGCGTTGTCGATGAGGATCTCACCGCCGTCCCACGACACGTCGATGAGGTCGCCGGGGGTGTGCCCCGGCAGCCCGCACATCCACACGAGCTGCAGGTCGTCGATGAGCTGCTTCTCGCTCAGCCCGAACACCTCGGCCACCTCGCCCACCTGCGCGCCCGGGTGGGACATCAGGTAGGGGACGAGCGCGAGGAGTCTTGGCAGCCGGTCGGCGGATCCACTCACGCCAGCGCCCCCTTCAGTCGGCGGATGACGGCTTCGCGGGCGTCCGGTGGCTCGACCACCTCGACGTCCGCGCCCAGGCTGGCCATCCATCCGGCCAGCCGGTCCGGGTCGGTGAAGGACAGCTCGGCCTCGTCCCACCCGCCGGCGCCCGCGCGCACGGCGCCGGACAGCTGGCGCAGCCCCTCGCAGGTGCCCTGCCGGACCCGGACGAGCGCGGTGCGCGCCTGCGTCGGCTCGTCCGGGAAGCCCACCATGGCCCGCAGGTCGACGCCCTGCGGCACCTCGACGGCGCCGCTCCTGCCCACGGCCGTGACCGGCCCGGTGATGCGGCTGAGCCGGAAGGCCCGCGGCGCGTCCCGTCCCCGGTCGAACCCGGCCAGATACCACCGGCCGCGGCGGCTCACCACGCCCCACGGCTCGACGGTGCGGGTGTGCACGTTCTCGCTGCCCGCGCCGCGGTAGTCGAAGCGCACCACCCGCCGGTCGCGGACGGCCTCCCACAGCGCGGGGAAGGCCGGGTCGCGGGTGTCGACCCGCAGCTCCAGCGCCCCTCCCCCGACGCTCCCGCCGACCGTCTCGTCGGTGGCGACGCCGCCGGCGCGCAGCTTCAGCAGCGCGCCGGAGGCGGCCTCGGCCAGGCTGGCCCGCTGCCACACCTGCGCGGCCACGCCCAGCACCGCCGCCTCGTCCGGCTCCAGCACGATCTCCGGCAGCTCGTAGGACTGCCGCTCGATGCGGTAGCCGGGCTCGTCCTCCCACGGGTCGCGCACCACGTCGATCGGGATGCCGATCTCGCGCAACTCGTTCTTGTCCCGCTCGAACATCCGCTGGAACGCCTCGTCGCCGTCACGGTCGTAACCGGGGACGGCGTGCCGGATCTGCTCGGCCGACAGCGGGCGGCGGGTGGCGAGCAGGCAGATCACCAGGTTCAGCAACCGCTCGGTCTTACGGCGCGACATCTGCTCACTCCTCCTTCAACGACGCTACCCTGCCCCCGTGATCAGATGGCGCAAGGGCGAGGTTGTGCGGATCCGGCGCGAGTGGCCGGGAGCGATGGAGCTGGAAGTCGCCGTCCCCGAAGGGGACAACCCACCGGGCGCGGAGCCCGGTGCGTTGTACCGGGCACTGGCCTATCCAGCGTTGGTGGGCCGCCCGGAGCCCGGCGACGAGGTGCTGCTCAACACGACGGCACTCGCAATGGGTCTCGGTACGGGAGGTTACGCCATGGTGGTGGCCGTGCCGAACCGTTTGCCGCAAGATCCGCAAGGCCCCGGGCACCTGGTGAAGGCCCGCTACACGCCGTTGCAGGCCACGGTGCTGGGCGCGGACGAGCAGGACTCCCCGTTCCATGACCGATTGCGCGAGGCGGACTCCGTCGACGGGATGCCGGTCGTGGTCGCCGACCTGCACTCGGCGCTGCCGCCGATCCTGTGCGGGCTGTACGACACGGCCGCGCGGGACCTGCGGGTGGCGTACGTGATGCTGGACGGCGGGGCGCTGCCCGCGTGGTTCTCCATGGCGGCCGCCCGGCTGCGGGAGATCGGCTGGCTGTCCGGGGTGGTCACGGTCGGGCAGGCGTTCGGCGGGGACGTGGAGGCCGTCACCACCCACACCGGGCTGCTGGCCGCCCGGCACGTACTGGAGGCGGACGTGGCGATCGTCACCCAGGGGCCCGGCAACCTGGGCACAGGCACCCGCTGGGGGTTCTCCGGGGTGTCGGCGGGCGAGGCGGTCAACGCGGCGTCGGTGCTGCAGGGGCGGCCGGTGGCGGCGCTGCGGGTGAGCGAGGGCGACCTGCGCGAGCGCCACCTCGGCGTCTCCCACCACTCGCTGACCGCCTACGGGCGGGTGGCGCTGACCCGCGCCCAGGTGCCGGTGCCGATGCTGGCGGGCGCGTTCGGCGAGCGGGTCAGAGATCAGGCGGAGCTGCTGGCGGTCCGGCACGAGCTGGTGCCGGTGCCGGTCGACGGCCTGCACGAGGCGCTGCGCGCCTCGCCGGTCAGGCTGTCGACGATGGGCCGGGGCCTGGAGGAGGACCTGGCCTACTTCCTGGCCTCGGCGGCGGCGGGCAGGTTCGCCGCCTCGCTGCTGGCGTAAGAGTCCTTGAAGGTGAACGCCTCGGGGCCCGGCCCCTCCGTCCTGAGGCGTTCGAGACGCCGCATCGCCTCGTCGAGTGACGGGAGGTCGCCTTCGGGGATCCACCACATCACGGTGTACGGCTCGGCCACCCGGTGGAACCACTCCTTGCGGCGGCGCAGCACGTCCAGGTGGCCGCTGCGGTAGACGTAGTCCCACAGCGCGTCGCGGGACTCCCACACCGAGAAGTTGACCAGCAGGTGGTCGCCGTAGTCGTGCACGACGGTGGCGGTCGGGTCCACGTCGCTCTCCTTGAGCCGCCACACGAAGCCTGGCGACCGGTCGGCGAGGTCGTTCATGGGCTCCAGCAGGGCCACGAACTCGGCGAGCTCGGCGGAGTCGACGGGCGCGCGCAGGTGCGCGATGTTGAGCTGAGCGAGATGCATGACGCTCAGCAGATCACCTTCCCCCTTCTATGTCAATTGTCATTTGTTTTAGAAACGGTGACACAGCACTCCCCCGGGCGCGGATCCAGCCGCGCCCGCCCCGGATCGTCGCCGAGCCCTTCCAGCAGGCCCTGGCACAGGGCCAGGTTCATCGAGCACACCAGCAGCGGCTGCTCATGCGACAGCACGTGGAAGGGGCAGTTGCGCATGCGCAGGACGCCGTCGTCGGGGTACGGCTCGTAGCCGCGCCCGCGCAGCACCGACTCCACCGGCTCGCCGCCGTGCCGCCCGGCCAGCCGGCGGCCCGCCCCGCGTGCCGCCCGCTCGGCCCGTTCCTCGGCGCCCAGCTCGTCGACCACCTCGGCCAGCACCGAGGCGAGCGAGACATAGTCGCGCGGCGGCAGGCTCACCGACCGGTCCCCCGCCGCCCTTCGGTAGACCTTGGCGGGCCTGCCGCTGCCCGGCCCCTTGCGCTCCTGGGGGCGGAACCCGCTCTCCAGCAGCCCCGCCTCGACGAGCTTGTCCAGATGGTGGCCGGCGAGCGTCCTGGACACCCCGGCGGCCTGCGCCGCCTCCGTCCTGCCCACCTCGCCGCCTCCGGCCGCCACGGCGTCGTACAGGCTCCGCCGGACCGGATCCTGCAGCAGCCCCAGCGCCTGGAGGTCGTCGTCGCTCACAGCCGCAGTCTAGGGGAGCCCGCGCGGCGCTCTCAGAGCCGCTTCTGGGCGCGGGCGAGCCTCCGACGCGCGTGGCTCAGTACGCTGCCAGGATGTCGATCGCGAAGACCAGGGTGTCCTGCGGGCGGATGCCGGAGGGCGGGTGGCCGGCGGCGCCGTAGCCGTCGGCGGGCGGGACGATCATCAGGACGCGGCTGCCCACGGGCACGCCGAGCAGTGCCCGGTCCCAGCCTCTGATCACGCTCCCGTCGCCGATCGTGAAGGTCTTCGGCCGGCCGGTGCGCCAGGTGGAGTCGAAGACCCGGCCCCCGTCCCAGACCACGCCCACGTACTGGGCGACGAGGAGCCGGCCGGTCTGCGTGGCGGGGCCGGAGCCGCGGGACAGGACCGTGGCGGTGAACGCGGTGGGGGGAGCCGTCCGGGGCACTGTCAGCCGTGGCCGGTCCGTGCCGGTGACGCGTACGCCCGCCAGCGACCCGCCGGCCGCCTCCACCGTGGTGTCCCGGCCGTGGGCGCCGAGGATGTCGACCACGTAGAGCAGCTCGTCGCGCAGGCCGTCACCCGGCGGGATGGCGGCGACGACGCGGCTGCCCACCTTGCGGCCCCGCAGCGCCCGGTCCAGGCCGGGCGGTAACCGGCCGAGCGGGAAGGCGGCCGGGGCGCCACGGTTGAAGCTGGAGTCCACCAGCCGGTTCGCGCCGCCGTCCCACACGTGCGCGGTGTACTGCACGATCGCCACGTCGTCCTGCTCCAGCGTCGCGCCGCTGCCCGCGGCGAGCTGGTCGATCCGCAGCTCGGCCGCCGGCCTGCCGGTGGGGAAGACGACCGTGGGCCGGGCGCCGAACGCGCCCGCCACCTCCGGCTCGGACGGCGAACCGGAGCACGCCGCCGGGGCCAGCAGCGGGATCAGCAGCAACGCGATGGTACGGCGGCGCATCGGCGACCTCCCGTGCGGCGAGGCCCGGCGGCGTCATGCCAACCGGGCCTCGCGATGCTACCGCGTACCGCGACCGCCGGTCAGCAGGCCACGCAGGATGCGCCACGTGGGTGCCCGGCAGGGCGCCCACGTGCGCGAACGTCGGTCAGTAGGCCGACAGGATGTCCACCACGAACACCAGCGTGCTGTTGGCGGGGATGCCCTGCTGCTCCTGAGCTCCGTAGCCGAGGTCCGGCGGGATGCTCATCACGACCCGGCTGCCGACCGGCACCCCGGCCAGGCCCTTCTGCCAGCCCTGGATGACGTTGGCCAGCGGGAACGCCGCGGGCTCGCCCCGGGTCCAGCTGGAGTCGAACTCCTTGTCGGTGCCCCAGATCTTGCCCGTGTAGTGGACGGTGAGCGTCTGCGTCGGCTTGACCTTCTCGCCGGTGCCCTTGATGAGGGTCTTGACGACGAGCTCCTTCGACGGCTTGTCACCCGTCTTGGTCGTCAGCGTGGGCGCCTTCTCGCCGCCCGGGTTGTCGACCTTGACGCCCTTGAGCTTGTCGCCGGTCTCCTTGCCGGTGGCGGCCTTGAGGGCCACCGGCGGCGCGCCGACCACGTCCAGCACGAACACCTTCGTCGGCTGCGGCGGCGTGCCCTGCTGCTGCTGCGGAGCGGAGTCGCCGGCCATCACGGCCAGCAGGCGGCCGCCGTGCTTCACCTTGGTGAAGCCGTCGCGCAGCACCTGCGGGAGCTGCTCGTTGACCGGGATGGTCTCCGGAGCCTTGGTGTCGTAGGAGGACCCCTGGAAGGCGTTCTGCTGACCGTCCCAGTTGTAGACGGTCAGGTTGACGATGACCTTGTCACCGGCCTTCACGGCCGGACCCGTCCCCGCCGTCAGCACCTCGAAGGAGGACTTGGTGGCAGGCGACCCGGAGGGGAAGGTCACCGTGGGCTTGGCACCCACCTCACCGGTGACCTTCACCCCCGCGCCCGCCGCTGAGGACGAGCCCCCGGCGGCCGGAGCCGCCGGGGTATCGGAGCCGCACGCGGCGGCGAAGAAGATCAAAGGCACGGCGGCCAGGACGGCCAGAGCGCGGCGCATGGACTTCCCTCGGAAAAGACGTCAGATTCGCGCCACACTATCTGACTCTCGGTAGGGCCGAGGTAAACTGCTTTGTTTACATGCCCGCGATGAGTTTGTCGACCCTTTCGTCCACCGACCGGAACGGGTCCTTGCACAGAACCGTCCGCTGAGCCTGGTCGTTGAGCTTGAGATGCACCCAGTCGACGGTGAAGTCGCGCCGCTTCTCCTGCGCCTTGCGGATGAACTCGCCCCGCAGCCGCGCCCTGGTCGTCTGCGGCGGCACCGACTTGGCCTCGAAGATCTTGAGGTCGGAGGCCACCCGCTCCACCGAGCCGCGCTTCTGCAGCAGGTAGAACAGGCCGCGCTTACGGTGCACGTCGTGATAGGCGAGGTCGAGCTGCGCCACGCGCGGCGACGACAGCGGCAGGTCGTACTTCTTGCGGTAGCGCTCGATCAGCTGATATTTCGTCACCCAGTCGATCTCCCGCGCCACCAGATCGAGATTGCCCGTCTCGACCGCGTGCAACGTGCGCTCCCACAGCTCCAGCACCCGGTGGGCGATGGCATCGCCGCCGCGCCGGTCGACGAAGTCCTTCGCCTTCGACAGGTATTCCTGCTGGATCTCCAGGCTGGAGGCCTCACGGCCGTTGGCCAGGCGCACCCTGCGCCTGCCCGTCATGTCGTGGGAGACCTCCCGGATCGCCCTGATCGGGTTCTCCAGCGACAGGTCACGCATCACCGTGCCCGCCTCGATCATGCGCAGCACCAGGTCGGTGGCGCCGACCTTGAGCAGCATGGTGGTCTCGCTCATGTTGGAGTCGCCCACGATGACGTGCAGGCGGCGGAACCGCTCGGCGTCGGCGTGCGGCTCGTCCCGGGTGTTGATGATCGGCCGGGAGCGGGTGGTGGCGGACGAGACGCCCTCCCAGATGTGCTCGGCCCGCTGCGACACGCAGTAGACCGCCCCGCGCGGAGTCTGCAGCACCTTGCCGGCACCGCAGATGATCTGCCTCGTCACCAGGAACGGAATCAGCACGTCGGCCAGGCGGCCGAACTCGCCGTGCCTGCCGACCAGATAGTTCTCGTGGCAGCCGTAGGAGTTGCCGGCCGAGTCGGTGTTGTTCTTGAAGAGATAGATGTCCCCGGCGATGCCCTCTTCGCGCAGCCGTTTCTCGGCGTCGACCAGAAGGCCCTCGAGGATGCGCTCACCGGCTTTGTCATGGGTGACGAGCTCGATGACGTTGTCACATTCAGGTGTTGCGTATTCAGGGTGGCTGCCCACGTCGAGATACAGGCGTGCGCCATTGCGGAGGAAGACGTTGCTCGATCGGCCCCAGGACACGACTCGCCGGAACAGGTAGCGCGCGACCTCGTCCGGGGACAGCCTGCGCTGCCCCCTGAACGTGCAGGTCACGCCGTACTCGTTCTCCAGCCCGAAGATGCGACGATCCATCACCTCACACTATGCCCACGGATCGGCCAACGGGAGAGATCTCTCCTGGTGTTTTCCGCGCACCCCGCTTCACCTGTGCTCGCGCCCCCGCGGAGCCCTTTCGCCGCCCGTCAGGGCGTGTAGATCTCCTGAAGCTTTACGATCTTGCCCTGGTGGACGGTAATGAGCGCCGGGTGCCCGCCACCCTTGTGCCGCTTGACCAGGTCCGCCCTGGAGCAGCGCTTGCTGCCGAGCCCGTGCTTTCCGCTGACGGTCACATTGACCATCTTCGATCCGCAGCCGAACGCCGACAGGAAGACCACGTTCGTGGCGATGGGCGAGGCGTAGGCCGTCACGTCACCCTCGGGCGGGCCGACGAAGCGGCCCTCGGTGACGGTGCCCTTCTTCCACTTGATGGGCTCGTACTCGGCCACGGAGCCACTCACGTGGGTGATCCAGCCGCGCAGGATGCCGTTGTGCCGGGGGCTGATGCGCTTGGTGAAGTCATGCTTCGGATCCGCCTGGAACGTCTTCCCGAAGACCTCCGGGGCCTTGTACTTCGGGATGGCGGCGGCCTCGGCCGCCGCGCCGGACGCGAGGATCATGGCCGCGGCCGCACCGGTCGCGAGGAGGCTACGCGTAAGAATCTTCATGGATCGTTCGATGGCCAGGGCCGTCCCGGAGTTCGACCGGCACATAGTGATACAAATCACACCCAAAGGGCCGCCGACACCCTGGGATGCCGGCGGCCTGGTCCTACAGCGGCGAAGAGCCGTCGTCCACGTCTCCCTCGGGGCCGGTGGGCGGCGGCTTCTCACCCTCCTCCGCGGCGGGTGCGGGCGCCGAGGCGTCGGCAGAAGGCAGCAGGCGCTCCAGGCGTGAGCCCGTCAGCCGCAGGAACTTGCGGTGCTCGCGATTGCGATCCAGCACCGCCACCTCCAGCTGCGTCACCGGCGGCCGCTCGCCACCGGGCTCGGTGAGGGCCGCCAGCGCCACCTCCAGCGCCGCCGACAGCGACATCGACTCGCGGTAGCGCTCCTTCAGCCGCGTCGACACCGCCTCCGCCTGACCGCCCATCGCCGCGAACCCGTGCTCGTCGAACACCGAGCCGTCGAACGTCAACCGGTAGATGGCGTCACCGTCAGGTCCGTCACCCACCTCGGCCACCACCACCTCCACCTCGAGCGACTTGATCGAATCGGTGAAGATCCGGCCCAGGTTGGAGGCGTAGAGGTTGGCCAGGCCACGACCCGTCACATCGGAGCGGTCGTAGGTGTAACCGTTGATGTCGGCGTAGCGGATGCCGCCCAGCCGCAACTCCTCGAACTCGTTGTAGCGGCCCACGGCCGCGAACCCGATGCGGTCGTAGATCTCGCTGATCTTGTGCAGCGCCTTGGAAGGGTTGGGCGCGACGAACAGGATCCCGTCGACGTACTGCAGCACGACGACGGAGCGGCCCCGCGCGATCCCCTTGCGCGCGTAGTCCGCCTTGTCCCGCATGATCTGCTCAGGGGACGCATATCCGAAAGGCATCGACACGTGGGGTGGTCCTTTCTAACGCAGCGGGGCGATGGGGCCGTCAGGGGAGATCAAGCGAGCCTCGAGCATCCGCTCGACATAACCGGTCACCTGCTCCTCGCTCAGGCGCCGGAAACCGTCGGCGTCGACCACCGACACGATCGGCCAGATCTTCCGCGTCACGTCAGGACCACCGGTCGCCGAGTCGTCGTCGGCCGCGTCGTACAGCGCCTGGATCAGCGTCATCGCCATGTCGTCGGCCGAGGCGCCGTCACGGTAGAGCTTCTTCAGCGAACCCCGCGCGAAGATCGAACCGGAGCCGATCGCGTCGAACCGCTCCCGCTCGTAAGGCCCGCCCGCCACGTCGTAGCTGAAGATCCGCCCGGCGTCGGCGGCAGGGTCGTAGGCGGCGAACAACGGCACCACCACCAGCCCCTGCATCGCCATCGCCAGGTTGCCCCGGATCATCGTCGCCAGCCGGTTGGCCTTGCCGGCCACCGACATGGTGCGGCCCTCGAGCTTCTCGTAGTGCTCCAGCTCCACCCGGTAGAGCCTGGCCATCTCGATGCCGGTGCTGGCCGTGCCCGCGATGCCCATGCAGGAATAGTCGTCAGTGCGGAACACCTTCTCGACGTCACGCTGGGAGATGATGTTGCCCGACGTCGCACGCCGGTCTCCCGCCATCACCACACCCCCGGCGAAGGTCGCGGCGATGATCGTGGTCGCGTGCGGGACCTGGTCGCCGATCGGCGTGGCCAGCACCTCATTCCGAAGCGGCAACAGCTCGGGCGCATATGAGCCGACGAAGTCGGTGAACGAGGAACTCCCTGTGTTGTGGAAAAGCTGGTCTCTCAAGCCGGCGGGCAGATCCCTGTGCGATGCCACGCGACTCCCTCCCATGTCAGTCGTCCCTGAAGCGACCCTACTGTTCTTGCGTCGCTGTCTGCACTTCCCACGATCAGCTCACGGCGAACCGATCACCAGATCGTTTCTTTACGCCCACGAAAGCCCATGCGATCGTCGATATGTCCGCCCGCCCTCGACAGGAGGCCGACATGCGACTCCCGAGCCGCCCAGCGGTGCTCGCGGCCCTCGCCCTCCTGGCGCTCACCTCCTGCGGAACCGGCGCCCCCGCCGAAGACGGCGGCATCACCCTCACCATCGCCGCCAACGCCATCTCCGGCGGCAAGAACTCCGCGTCCGCCGACTGGATCAAGCAGTGGGTCATCCCCCGGTTCGAGAAGACCCACCGCGACGTCAAGGTGCTCTTCGAGCCGAGCGGCGTCGACGACGAGCAGTACAAGACCAAGATCGCACTCGACCTCAAGGCCAGGACCGCCGCCGACGTCATCGACCTCGACGGCATCTGGATCGGCGAGTTCGCGCAGGCCGGCTACATCGAGCCGCTCGCCGAAGTCAGCGGCGCCGCCGTCGACTCCTGGAGCGGCTGGTCCCAGATCCCCCCGGCCGTGCAAGGACTCGGCATCTTCGACGGCAGGAAGTACGGGCTGCCCCAGGGCACCGACGGCCGCGTCCTGTTCTACAACAAGACCCTGTTCGCCAAGGCGGGCCTGCCACGAACCTGGAACCCCGGCAGCTGGCAGGACATCATCGACGCCGGCACCGCGCTCAAGGCCGCCGGCGTGCCCACCCCCATCCAGATCAACGCCGGCAGCGCCACGGGCGAGGCCACCACCATGCAGGGCGTCCTGCCGCTGCTCGCCGGCGCCGGGGCGGAGATCCACGCCCAGGACAAGTGGACCGGCGCGAGCCGGGCCATGAAGGACGTGCTCGGCTTCTACCAGCAGATCTACGGCGGCAGCGGCCTCGGTGACCCCAAACTCCAGCAGGAGGCCAAAGGCCGCGACAAATCCTTCGCCCAGTTCGCCGACGGGAAGATCGCCATCCTGGCCGAGAGCGACTATTTCTGGCGCTCGGTCATCGAACCAGGCGCCGGCATAGCCCCCATGAAGGACCGCGACCAGATCGTCGGCTACACCAAAATCCCCGCCAAGAAGCCCGGCGCCGGCATCCGCGGCCAGGACCATGTCAGCATGTCAGGCGGCGCCGTACGCGTGCTCAACCCGTTCTCCGAGAACCCCGCGCTCGCCTGGGAACTGCTGTCCTTCATGCACTCCGCCGAGGCCACCACCTCGGAACTCGCCGGCCGCACCCGCGTCAGCTCCCGCATCGACGTCAACGACGACGTGCTCGCCGGCGACCCGATGCTGAGTTACATCGCCGACGACGTGCTGCCCGTCACCGCCTACCGGCCCGGCCTGGCCATCTACCCGCAGGTCTCCGTCCTGCTGCAGGAAGCCACCGCCGACGTCGTCAGCGGCAAGAGCGCCGACGAGGCGGCCGCCGCCTACCAGAGGAAGCTGGAGGACCTGGTAGGCGGCGCAGCCAACATCTCCATCTCCGGCTGACGTGACCCCGGCCCTCACCCCCGTGGTTCTTCACCCGTTCATCCCGCATCACCGTGTGTGACAGGGCTTGCCACAGGCGGCCGGCCCGGATGGCTCGGCTCGATGCCTGCCGAACCCCGTGACCGCCTTCACCTCCGTCCGGCGCCCGAACTCGGAGGCGCCCTTCGCCGCCCCGCATCCGGGCACATCTTCAGCCCTTCAGGCCCTGTCCGCTTGCGCTACTGGCCGCCCTTTTGTACATACGAGCGCACGAATTCCTCTGCGTTCTCCTCGAGCACTTCGTCGATCTCGTCCAGGATCGAGTCCACATCGTCCGTGAGCTTCTCCTGGCGCTCCTGCACCTCCGGTGCCGCCGACGCCTCGGTCTCCTCGACCTCGGACTCACGCCGACCGGTCTGCTTCTGTCCGCCGGTGTCCTTGCTGGCCATGTCCAACCTCCACGGTGGGGGACTACCTCTCTAGCCCATATCTTCCCCGAACGGGGCGACATTTCGCGCCGATCGTCCCGCGATCTTGCCGACTTGACTAGATAGCTTCACTATCCAATACTGGAACCTCGCCCCACCAGGAGGTTCACCATGTCCCCCGCATCCCTGAGCACGGCCGGCGTGCTCCTCATCACGGTCCCGACGATCGCCTTCGGCGGCGTCTCCCTGCTGGCGTTCCTCATGCGCGACGTGCCCGGCTACCGGGACAACCCGGTCCGGCGCGGCCTGTGGCGGGCCGGGCACGCGCACGCCGGCGTGCTGGTCCTGTTCAGCCTGGTGGCGCTGCTGTACGTGGACCAGGCCGACCTGTCCGACGCCTGGAAGACTCTGGTACGCACGTCGATCGTGGCCGCCCCGATCCTGATGCCCCTGGGCTTCTTCCTGTCGGTGGCCCGCCCCAGCGACAGGAAGCCCAGCAAGCTGATCTATCTGGCCATGGCGGGCGGGGCGAGCCTGGCGGTGGGCACGCTCACGCTCGGCATCGGGCTGCTCTGACAGCCGGACGCCTTTACGTTATAGATCAGAAAGGTACGGACGTCGTACGAAAGCCTGGGTTTTCGCCGGCCACGGCCGTCCAGGGCCCCTAGTCTCCGCCGGTGAGGGCGGCGACGAGGTCGGCGGCGGTGCGGCAGCGGTCGAAGAGCTCGCCCACGTGGGCCTTGGTGCCGCGCAGCGGCTCCAAGGTGGGGACGCGCTGCAGCGACTCTCTGCCGGGGATGTCGAAGATGACGGAGTCCCAGGAGGCGGCGGCCACGGATTCGCTGTACTGGCGCAGGCAGCGACCGCGGAAGTAGGCGCGGGTGTCGGTGGGCGGGTTCTCGACGGCCCGGTCGACCTCGTCCTCGGTGATGAGGCGCCGCATGCGGCCACGGGCCACGAGCCGGTTGTACAGGCCGCGGTCGGGGCGGATGTCGGAGTATTGCAGGTCGACGAGGCCGAGGCGGGGGTGGGACCAGTCGAGGCCGTCGCGGCTGCGGTAGCCCTCGAGGAGTTCGAGCTTGGCGACCCAGTCGAGCTCTCCGGCCAGTTGCATGGGGTCTTCGGCCAGACGGGTGAGGACGGACTCCCAGCGGTCGAGGATGTCCTTGTTCATCTC
Source organism: Nonomuraea glycinis (assembly GCF_014646515.1). Classification (GTDB taxonomy): domain Bacteria; phylum Actinomycetota; class Actinomycetes; order Streptosporangiales; family Streptosporangiaceae; genus Nonomuraea; species Nonomuraea glycinis. The sequence goes on along the minus strand of NZ_BMNK01000007.1, from coordinate 206,665 downwards.
GTCCTGGGCGGTGCCGCGCTCTTCGACGTACTTGCGGGCCTGTTCGAGGTATTCCATCTGCAGCTGGACGGCGGTGAGCTTGCGGCCGTCGCGCATCGGGATCTCGTAGCGGCAGGTGGGGTCGTGGGAGACGGCGCGCAGGGATTGGACGGGGTTGTCGACGGCCAGGTCGCGGGTGAGGAAGCCGTCTTCGATCATGGCAAGGACGAGCGCCGTCGACCCTAGCTTCAGATATGTCGAAATTTCCGACATGTTAGCGTCGCCGATGATCACGTGGAGGCGCCGGTACTTCTCCGGGTCGGCGTGCGGCTCGTCCCGGGTGTTGATGATCGGCCGCTTCAGCGTGGTCTCGAGCCCGACCTCCACCTCGAAGAAGTCGGCCCGCTGGCTGATCTGGAAGCCGTCACCGCGCGAGTCCTGCCCGATGCCGACCTTGCCCGCGCCGACGACCACCTGCCGGGAGACGAAGAACGGAGTGAGGTGGCGCACGATGTCGGCGAAGGGCGTGGCCCGGCGCATGAGGTAGTTCTCGTGACAGCCGTAGCTGGCGCCCTTGGCGTCGGTGTTGTTCTTGTAGAGCTGGATGGGCGCGTTGGCGGGGATGGCGCTGGCGCGCTGGGCCGCGTCGTACATGACCCGCTCCCCCGCCTTGTCCCAGATCACCGCGGCGCGCGGGTTGGTGCACTCGGGCGTGGAGTATTCCGGGTGGGCGTGGTCGACGTAGAGCCTGGCGCCGTTGGTCAGGATGACGTTGGCCAGGCCGAGGTCCTCGTCGGTGAGCTGAGTGGGGTCGGCCACCTCTCTGGCCAGGTCGAAGCCTCTGGCGTCGCGTAGGGGGTTCTCCTCCTCGAAGTCCCAGCGCGCTCTGCGTGCCCGGGCGGCCGAGGCCGCCAAGTAGGCGTTGACCACCTGTGAGGAGGTCACCATCGCGTTGGCGCCTGGCTGACCTGGTACGGAGATGCCGTACTCGGTCTCGATGCCCATCACCCGACGCACCGTCATGCGCACCCTCTGTTCGTCCGGATCTGTCTATCCGCCGTTTATATGCCCGAGCCTATGCCCTTCACAGTGCCCCAGGGTCACAAGGTTATGGCACCGAAGCCTTTTCATCCTGTACGGCAGGCGTTGATGTGCTTTGTGGTGTTCTGCGGGGCTTCATTAGCCGCTGGATGGGGCGTTCGGCAAAGAAGTAGACGGCGTACGACAGCAGGACCGCCGCGAGCGTGGTGACCGTGGCCACCACCCAGGGCGGCAGATCCCCGACGAGCAGGGGGATGAGCGCGACCGCGATCGTGGAGTGGAACAGGTAAAGCGGGTAGGTCGTGGCGCCGAGCGCGGTGAGCCAGCCGCGCGACCGCACCCGTAACAGCCCGAGGGCGACCAGGGCCATGACGGCGAAGATCACCGTGATGGTGATGATCACGCTCAGGTCGGTGACGGGCATGTTCTTGAACCCCGCGACCTTGATGCGCCCGTGCACCCGTTCGAGTGCGGAGTGCAGCGACATGGCCCAGCCGGCGACGAAGTAGATCCACGGAAGCCAGGCGCTGCCGTGCTTGTGGATGAGGTACAGGGCCATTCCGGCGACGAAGTACGGCGCGTAGCGCGGCATGACGATCTCGTTGAGCACCGGGTCGCCGAGCAGTTCGGCGCCGAGCGCGGCGGCCAGCCAGACGCCCCCGAAGACCAGGACTCGACCGTAGGTGACGCCCACCAGGACGAGGATCGCGATGAGCAGGTAGAAGCGCAGCTCGGCCCAGAGCGACCAGTAGACGCCGGCGGCGTCGGTGATCTTGAACAACCGCTGGAACATGCTGGCGTTCACCAGGTAGTGCTCTGGCGAAAGTTTTGGGTTGAGCGCGGTGGCGCTGGTGAGCCCGTAGAGCGCGGCGACGGCGATCAGGCTGAGCCAGTAGGCCGGGTAGAGCCGGACGACCCGGGAGCGGGCGAAGGCGCCGAGACCACGCCCCCAAGCGCTCATGAGGATGACGAACCCGCTGATCATGAAGAACAGCTCGACGCCTAAGATGCCGAGCCCGGCGACGGGGGCGACCGCGGGGAAGAGCTCGGCGGGCCGGTCCCCCCAGACGGAGGCGTAGGCGACCAGGTAGTGGAAGGCCAGCACGGCCAGGGCGGCGATGAACCGCAGAAGGTCGAGCTCGGCCAGCCGGCCGTCTCCGTGAGCGTGCTTCGGCCGGTTGGGATGGTGCACGGCCACTTAGACGCCCCAAAGATCCTTTCGGTTCCCTTCCTTCACCTCTGTCACAGCGAAGCATCGGAATCTTCGTCGTTGAGAGGCGTAAGGCCGTGGGGCCGCACTCGCCGCCGTGTCGCCTTGCGGCATCACCGAACGCGCCCAAGGCGAGGCACAAGGGGAACGTGCCCAAGGCGAGGAGAAGGCCGGCCTGGGTGGGCCGCAGGCTCTGCGCGGCACATCCCGACAAGACCGACGCCGGAAGGGGCTGAGTGGCCCCTTCCGGCGCTGGTGCTACAGGTATTGGCCGGTGTTGGCGACGGTGTCGATGGAACGGCCGGCTTCGGCGCCCTGCTTGCCGGAGACGAGTGTGCGGATGTAGACGATCCGCTCGCCCTTCTTGCCGGAGATGCGGGCCCAGTCGTCGGGGTTGGTGGTGTTGGGCAGATCCTCGTTCTCGGAGAACTCGTCCACGCAGGCCGTGAGCAGGTGCTGCACCCGCAGGCCTTTCTGGCCGCTCTCCAGGAACTGCTTGATCGCCATCTTCTTGCCCCGGTCGACGATGTTCTGGATCATCGCGCCGGAGTTGAAGTCCTTGAAGTAGAGGACTTCCTTGTCGCCGTTGGCGTAGGTCACCTCGAGGAAGCGGTTCTCTTCGCTCTCGGTGTACATCCTCTCGACGACGCTCTGGATCATGCCGTGGATGGTGGCCTCACGGGAACCACCGTGCTCGGTCAGATCTTCCGGATGGAGGGGCAGCTCGGCGAGGAGGTACTTGGAGAAGATGTCCTTGGCCGCCTCGGCGTCCGGCCGCTCGATCTTGATCTTGACGTCCAGGCGGCCGGGCCGCAGGATCGCCGGGTCGATCATGTCCTCGCGGTTGGAGGCGCCGATGACGATGACGTTCTCCAGCCCCTCGACGCCGTCGATCTCCGACAGCAACTGAGGGACGATGGTGTTCTCCACGTCGGAGGACACGCCCGAGCCGCGGGTGCGGAAGATCGAGTCCATCTCGTCGAAGAACACGATCACGGGGGTGCCCTCGGAAGCCTTCTCACGAGCACGCTGGAAGACCAGGCGGATGTGCCGCTCGGTCTCGCCGACGTACTTGTTGAGCAGCTCGGGACCCTTGATGTTGAGGAAGAAACTCTTGCCGGACTGGCCGGTCTTCTCCGCGACCTGCTTGGCCAGGGAGTTGGCGACGGCCTTGGCGATGAGCGTCTTGCCGCAGCCCGGCGGGCCGTAGAGCAGGACGCCCTTGGGCGGGCGCAGCTTGTGCTCGCGGAACAGGTCGGCGTGCAGATAGGGGAGCTCGATGGCGTCCCTGATCTGCTCGATCTGCCGCATGAGGCCGCCGATCTCCTCGTAGGAGATGTCGGGGACCTCTTCGAGCACGAGCTCTTCCACTTCGGACTTGGGAATGCGCTCGTAGACGTAACCCGAGCGAGGCTCGAGCAGGAGTGAGTCGCCCGCCCTGATGGGCTGGCCGACCAGCGACTCGGCCAGTCGCACGACGCGCTCTTCGTCGGCGTGCGAGATGACCAGGGCGCGCTTGCCCTCGTCGAGCAACTCCTTGAGCATCACGATCTCGCCGACCTCTTCGTAGCCGAGAGCCTCGACCACGTTGAGCGCCTCGTTGAGCATGACCTCCTGGCCACGCCGCAGCGAGTCGGCGTCGACGGCCGGGCTGACGTTCACCCGCAGCTTGCGGCCGCCGGTGAACACCTCGATCGTGCCGTCTTCTCTGGCCTCGAGGAAGGTGCCGAATCCGGATGGCGGCTGCGCCAGCCGGTCGACCTCCTCCTTGAGAGCGACGATCTGGTCCCGTGCCTCCTTGAGCGTCGACACCAGGCGTTCGTTCTGGCCGGTAACGGCCGCGAGGTTCGCCTGTGCTTCATGGAGACGTTCTTCCAGGACTCTGGCCTGACGGGGTGACTCGGCCAGTTTCCGCCTCAGCGCGGTGATCTCCTCCTGGAGGAAGGAGACCTGTGTTGAAAGATCAGCGACCTCCCGTTCGCGCTGCGCGGCTCGAGCCTCAGCATCATCGCGAGCTGCCACGCCCGTCACCTCCTTCCCAGTCGAGGGCGACTACTAAGGACCTTACCTATCTCGGGCCCCTCCGTAACCTGGCCGGGCAGTGTTCGTAGAGTGACAATCAGTATTCGGTGAATAATCCCCAATAGGGCGTTTAATACTTCCAGCATATGAACACGGCGAAGTGTTCCCGTGTCACGCACCAACGCACCCTTGTGGCCAAATTGTCATAGTTCTTCGGTGGTTCCCTTCGGTCGTCGACGGCGCGGCGGCGGGGTGACGCCGTCGGCCATGCGGCGGGCGGTGACGAGGAACCCGGTGTGCCCGATCATCCGGTGATCGGGCCGAACGGCGAGCCCTTCGACATGCCAGTCGCGAACCAGGGTCTCCCACGCATGAGGCTCGGTGAAACTCCCGTGATCGCGAATCACCTCGACGGTTTTCGACAACTGGGTCGTCGTGGCCACATAACAGCAGATCACACCGCCTGGTGTGAGGGCCTTGGCGACGGCGTCCACGCACTCCCAGGGGGCGAGCATGTCCAGGATCACCCGGTCCACGTCGGAGGTGTCCAGACAGGACACCAGGTCGCCGACGACCAGCCGCCAGTTGTCGTCCATCGAGCCGCCGTAGAACTTCTCCACGTTGGTGCGGGCGATGTCGGCGAAGTCCTGGCGGCGCTCGTAGGAGGTGACATGACCCTCGGGACCGACGGCGCGCAGCAGGAAGCACGTCAGCGCGCCGGAGCCGACCCCCGCCTCGACCACCCGGGCACCGGGGAAGATGTCGGCCATGCCGACGATCTGGGACGAGTCCTTGGGGTAGATCACGGCCGCGCCCCGCGGCATCGCCAGGGTGTAGTCCTGCAGCAGATGACGGAAGGCGAGATAGGCGGTGCCGCCGGAGGAGCGCACCACGGAGCCTTCGGGCTGCCCGATCAGCTCGCTGTGCGGGATGGCGCCCTTGTGGGTGTGGAAGACGCCGTCGTCCTTGAGCGTGATCGTGTGGCGCTTGTTCTTGGGGTCGGTGAGCTGCACCTGATCCCCCGCCTGAAACGGCCCATGCCTGCGGAAACCCATGGCGGCAAGGTTATAGGGCTTTCGAGCACGACTTGACGCGCGATATCTATGGAGGATGTTCCCGCGCGAAGTGATCGCCGTAGGCTCCCTGGTGCTGCGTCCACCGGTCGACGACGACGTGGAGGCCATCGTGGCCACCTGCGACGATCCCGTGACGGCCCGGTTCCTGCCGCTGATCCCGTCGCCGTACACGGCGCAGGACGCGCGCGCCTACGTACGGCGTGCGCGGGCGAAGTGGGACAGCGGCGGCACGGAATACTCGATCACCGAGGACGGCCGCTACATCGGCTCCATCGGCACCAGCGCGCCGTCCCCGTGGGGCTCGGTCGAGCTCGGCTATCTGGTGGCGCCGTGGGCGCGCGGCAAGGGCGTGGCCGGGGCGGTGGCGCGCGGGCTGGCCGAGTGGCTGCTCGACCGGGGCGTGGAGCGGGTGGAGCTGGCGGCCGAGGTGGCGAACCTGCCCAGCCTGCGGGTCGCGTACAAGGCCGGATTCCGCGAGGAGGGACGCAGGCGGGACGCCAAGGCGCTGCGGGACGGGCAGCGGGTGGATCATGTGATGTTCGCCAGGCTCGCCCGGGACGCGGGCGAGGCGATGGAGCCCTACCTGCCGTTCTTCGAGGGCGGCGAGCTGGGCGACGGCGTGGTGCGGCTGACGCCGATGGACGAGCGGGACGCCGCGGACTTCCACCGGATGATGGCCGAGCCGAGCGTCGCCCGGTTCGGCATGGGGCCGCTCGGCACGCTGGAGGACGACGAGCAGCGCTGCCGGTGCACCGGCTACTTCTGGCTGTCGGGGCAGCGGGTCGAGCTGGCGGTCAGGGACGCGGCCACCGGCGAGTTCGCCGGCAACCTGCAGCTGACACGGATCATCCCGGCCTTCGGGGAGGCCATGGTGGGCTACTCGCTGGTGCCGCGTTTCCGCGGCCGCGGCCTGATGACGCGCGCGGTCGGGCTGCTGGCCGACTGGGCCTTCGCCCATACCCGGCTGCACCGGCTGATCGCCGGGACCGACGTGGCCAACACCGCCTCGCAGGCGGTGCTGCGGCGCGCCGGGTTCGTCCAGGAGAGCGTGCGCCGGCAGGTGTTCCCCCAGCCGGACGGCTCCCGCTCCGACGAGATCGAGTGGCTCCTGCTGCGCCCCGACACCCTCTGAGCGGGCACAGCGCCCGCTCCGGACGCACAGGTCCGGTCCTGAGCGCTTCTCCACGGCCTCCCAGCGGGCCCCTGAACCCTCCCAGCGGCCCGGAACCGCCGCACGGCTCCAGGTCAGCGTGCGGGCCTTCACCGGGAGATCCTGGACCTCAGCGCGGCGTACGCCCGAGCGGAGGGACGGTCGCCGCGGCCCCCGCGGGGGTGCGGGCCGGTCAGCCGCGGTGTGCCTCGAAGCGGAGGGTACGGGAGACGCCCACGCGCACGGTGGTGCCGGGCGCGATGGTCACGGGCTCGTTGGGCGGGATGTCGTAGAAGTTGGGGTCGCCGGGCGGCTGGATCTGGGTGCCGTTGACGGAGCCGAGGTCCACCAGGTTGACGTCCCAGCCGTCCAGCGCCACCCGCAGGTGCCTGCGGGAGACCGACCCGTCGGGGCTGGTGACCTTGGCGGGGCGGGCGGTGCCACCCGCCACCTCGGGGGCCCGCTCGGGGTCGCGGCCCAGCAGGTAGTCGCTGTCCAGCGGCAGCGCCGTGCCGTCGTCCAGGACGAGGACGCCGAGCGGCGGGCGCGGCCCCTTGTAGGGGACGAGCGTGCGCTGGACCAGGGCGATACCGCACACCGCGCAGTAGGGCGCGCGCGGATCGTTGAAGTGGTCGTTCTTGCAGTCGACCCCGTAGACCAGCGGCCGGTCGCCGTGGTCCTGCTGCTCCTGCGGCGGGGGCCCCTGCTCGAAGTGCTCCTGCGGCGGCGGCCCCAGGAGCGGCGGCGGGCCCTGCTCGAAGTGGTCCTGCGGCGGTCCCAGGCGCGGCGGGCCGGGGTCGAAGTGATCCTGCGACTGCCCCTGGTGCGGCGGCGGGCCCGGGTCGAAGGGGTCCTGCGACGGCGGCCCCATGGGCTGGTCGTAGGGCTCGGGGACCGTGCCGTTGCCCAAGGGGGCGGGCTCGTCATAGGAGGGGAAGGAGACCGGCTCCGGCTGCCCCGGGGGCTGCTCCAGCACGGGCGGCGGCGGGAACTGGGGGCCGGAGGACGGCTGCCGCATGGGCGGCTGCTGGTCGGCTCCGGACATCGGGTAGGGGGGCGCCTGGGCCGGCTGCGGCGACGGCCGGCTCGGCGGCTCGGCGCGCTGCGGCAGCAGGTCGGGCTCGAGGTGGTAGGCCGTGTTGGGCATCTCGGCGGTGAACGGCCTGGACGGGCCGGCGGAGACCTGCTCGCCGAGCTCGGCGGCGACGCCGCCGCCGTGCACGATGCCGCCGCCGTCGAAGCGGACGGCGGGGTGTGCCTGGCCGGCGCCGGGCAGGCTCAGCTCCACGCTCTCGACGGGGCCGCCGATGAGCCGGTCGGCCCAGGTGAGGGAGTCGCTGCCGGCCAGCCGGGTCTGGCCCGCGGCGGTGTTGATCGTGGCCGAGGCGGAGCCGCTCACCAGGACGGCCACGCCGTCGCCGACGGGGCCGGCCACGGCGCAGGTGGCGGGGTCACGCGCCATGTTGGCGGCGAGCACCTGGGCGGCCCGGCGGGCCAGGGCCCTGCCGTCGCCTCCGGAGGCGGCCGTCTCGCGCAGCGCCTCGAGCAGGCCGGTGCCCGCGGTCTCGTCCGCGTCGCACACCAGCAGCAGCCCGCCTTCGTAGGCGACCAGCCCGTTGCCGGGAAGCGGGCGCACCGCTCGGAAGCCCTGGTCCGTCATGAGTCCTCCCTCATGACCGTGCTGCGCTCATCGGTGCCCTCGCTGCGCTCGGTCACTCAACTCTCCTCCCCGGAAGCCTGGCGATGTGGCGGCACCCGCACCGCCGTGCCGGCCCAGCCATACGCATACCCAGACGACGGAACGGTGTCGCGGCCGCACCGTCTCGATTCGGTGAACCAGCGGGCCACGGCAAACCCCCCACCTGTGCAAGGTTGGCCAAACAGCACACTATCGGCCAGAGGTCACATCTTCGAATCGCCGGGGGCGTGAGCGGGCCGCAACGTCCTGATCACTGGACATGACATTAGCCGGGGTCAGCCGCTTAGACGAGTGGGACAAATCAGACGCCGGTGAAGACCCGGTTGACGTCGGCGGTGGCCAGCACCCCGTAAATCTCGCCGCCCTGCTCCACCAGGAGGTATTCGCCGGCCGGCGCCTCGCGCATGGCGTCGATCAGCGGCTCACCCACCAGGTCGGCGCCGAGCACCAGGGACGGCTCCAGGGACTTGGCCATGGAGCCCACGTTCACCCAGGGGCGGCGGTGCTCGGGGGTGGCCTGCACGGCCGACTCGTTGACGATGGCGAGGGGCCGGCCGTCGTGGTCCACCACGACCAGGGCGCCCGCCCCGCTCTGGGCGGCCTGCCGCAGCGCCTCGGCCAGCGGCGTCTCGGCCGTCACCGGGATCGCCCTGCGGGCCAGGTTACGTGCGTTGACCTGCGGAATCCTGGCGCGGACGCGGGCGACGCGGAGCGACTGGGTGGCACCCATCCAGATGAAGGAGGCCAGCACGAGCGGCCAGATCAGGTCGCGGTAGTCGACGTCCCGCCCAGTCGACATCGCCATGGCGAAGGGGGCCGCGATGAGCAGCACGGCGAGCACCCGGCCGCCCCAGGCGGCGGCGACGGTGCCGGTGCCGGGGTTGCCGCTGAGCTTCCACACCCCGGCCCGCAGCATCCGGCCGCCGTCCAGCGGCAGGCCGGGCAGCAGGTTGAAGACGCCGACGATGAGGTTGGCGACCCACAGCTGCCAGATCAGCACCTCTGGGATGCCGCCGCCGTTGATGAGGAAGACGTCGGCGAGCCAGCCGACGCCGGCCAGGCCGAGCGAGAGCAGCGGCCCCGCGGCGGCCACCATGAACTCCTTGGCGGGCGTCGGCGGCTCCTTCTCGATCTCCGACACGCCGCCGAGAAGGTAGAGGGTGATCCGGCGGACCGGCAGCCCGTAGGCCTTGGCCAGGACACTGTGCGCCAGCTCGTGCAGCAGCACCGACAGGTACAGCAGCACCGCGAAGGCGAACGCGACGGCGTAGGCGGCGGCGGAGGAGAGCTCGGGCAGCATGGCGCGCACGGTGTCGCCGAACAGCCAGGTGATGAAGGCCGCGACGATGAACCAGGTCCATGACACGTAGACGGGGATGCCGAAAGGTCTGCCCATCCGGATACCGGAGAACTCCTGTCGGGGGCTCTGCTCGCTCACCGCGCTCCTTGCCGTTCACCAGTGCCTGTCGCTGCCTTGATGCTACGCGCCGGAGGGAGTGATCCCGGACTCGCGAGCCCGGTTATGTCGGGCCGGTGACCTAGAGTGCGGTGCATGACGTTGACCGATCCGGTGATCATCGGAGCCCTCTCCCCGTCCCGGGCGGGCGACTTCATGACCTGCCCGTTGCTCTACCGGTTCCGGGTGATCGACCAGTTGCCGGAGAAGCCCTCCCCGGCGGCGGTGCGCGGCACAGTGGTGCACGCGGTGCTGGAGCGGCTCTACGACCTGCCCGCTCCGCGCCGTTCGGTGGAGGCGGCGCTGGGGCTGCTGGAGCCGCAGTGGGAGCGGCTGCTGGCCGAGGAGCCGGCCTACGCGGAGATGTTCGCCGACGACGCCGAGCGGGCCGAGTGGCTCACGCAGGCGCGCGGGATGCTGGAGCGTTACTTCACGCTGGAGGACCCGACCCGGCTGGAGCCGGCCGAGCGGGAGCTCTACGTGCAGGCGGTGCTCGACGGCGGGCTGATGCTGCGCGGCTATGTGGACCGCCTGGACGTGGCGCCGACCGGTGAGGTGCGGGTGGTCGACTACAAGACGGGCAGCGCGCCGGGGCCGGACTTCGAGGCCAAGGCGCTGTTCCAGATGAAGTTCTACGCGCTGGTGCTGTGGCGGCTGCGCGGCGAGGTGCCCCGGCTGTTGCAGCTGGTCTATCTGGGCGGCCGCGGCGAGGTGCTGCGGTACGCCCCCGACGAGGCCGATCTGCTGGCGACCGAGCGCAAGGTGCGGGCGCTGTGGACGGCGATCGAGCGGGCGCTGGAGACGGGCGAGTGGCGGGCCAGGCCGAGCCGCCTGTGCGACTGGTGTGACCATCAGGCGCTCTGCCCGGAGTTCGGCGGCACTCCCCCGCCGGTGCCGGCCCGGCAGCCGGGTGACACGGTCCGCAGCAACCGGCGCGCGGCGACCGACGAGCTGTAGCCGCGTTCTCCTCCTTGGGTAGGAGGTTTCGGGCTTTCACCTGGGCCTACAGTGAAGCGGTGCGCGCAGACCGGACCACGTTCCATGACTCGGTCCTGGCGGTGCTGGTGGCCGCGGTCTCCGTGGTGCTGTTCCTGGGCCGGGACGGCGGGCGGCTGGAGCCACCGGGCCTGTTCGCCGGCCGGGCCCCTGACGCGGTGGGCGTCACCCTCGTGCTGCTGATGTGCGTGCCGGTGGCCGTGCGCAGGCGCTGGCCGCTGGCCGGGCTGTGCGCGAGCCTGGTGTCCGCGACGCTGCTGTCCGCCCTCGGCTACGGCGTGGGGCTGGCGGGCGTCGCGGTGGTGGTGCTGCTGTACGCGGTGGCGTCCTATCGCGGGCTGGCGGCGGCGCTGGGCGGGCTGCTGCTGTCGCTGGTCGTCTACGGGGTGGGCGCGGCGGCCGGCCCTCTCACCACGACCCGCTGGAGCGATCATGTGGCGGTGCTCGTGGTGCTGGTGGCCGTCTGGGGCGGCGGGCGGAGCCTGCGGCTGCGCCGCGCCTACCTGGAGGAGCTGCGGGACCGGGCCGCCCGCCTGGAGCGGGCGCGCGCGGCCGACACCCGGGCGGCCAGGGCGGAGGAGCGTACGCGGATCGCCCGCGAGCTGCACGACGTCGTCGCCCACCACGTGAGCGTGATGACGGTGCAGGCGGCGGCGGCGCGCAAGGTGCTGGCCACCGATCCGGAGTCGGCGAGTGAGGCGCTGTCGGCGATCGAGTCGACGGGCCGCACGGCGATGGCGGAGATGCGCGACATCGTCGGCGTGCTGCGGGCGGACGCCCGTGCCGAGCTGACGCCGCAGCCGGGCCTGCGGGACCTGCCGGCGCTGGTGGAGCAGATGCGCGAGGCCGGGCTGAGCACCACGCTGTCGGTGGAGGGCGCGGCGCGGCGGGTGCCCGCCGGGGTGGACCTGGCCGCCTACCGCCTGGTCCAGGAGGGTCTGACGAACTCCCTGCGGCACGCGGGCGCGGGCGCGCGGTCCGAGGTGACCGTGCGGCACGGGCGGGACGAGCTCGAGGTGCGGGTGGAGGACGACGGGCTGGGCGCGGCCGCCTCGCCGCGGCGGCCGGGCCATGGTCTGGTGGGCATTCGCGAGAGAGTCGCCCTCTATGGTGGAATCCTGACCATCGGCCCGAAAGCCGGAGGCGGTTTCAAGGTGCGGGCGAGGTTCCCGTTGAAGGACGGACAATGACCATCAGAGTGCTGCTGGTCGACGACCAGCCGCTGCTGCGTACGGGGTTCCGCCTGATCCTGGAGGCCGAGCCCGACATCACGGTCGTGGGCCAGGCGGGCGACGGCCAGGTGGCGCAGGAGCAGACGAGGGCGCTGCTGCCCGACGTGGTGCTCATGGACATCCGGATGCCGGGGGTCGACGGCATCGAGGCGACCCGCAGGATCGTGCGGGAGGCGGCGCCGAGCGCGCACGTGCCGAAGGTGCTGGTGCTGACGACCTTCGACCTGGACGAGTACATCGTGGAGGCGCTGCGGGCCGGCGCGTCCGGGTTCCTGCTCAAGGACGTGCCGCCCGACGAGCTGGTGCAGGCGATCAGGGTGGTGGCGGCGGGTGACGCGATCGTGTCGCCGAGCGTGACCCGGCGGCTGCTCGACCGGTTCGCGGCCAGGCTGCCGTCGGCCTACGCGCAGACCACGCCCGTCCGGCTGGACCGGCTCACCGAGCGGGAGCTGGAGGTGCTGCGGCTGATCGCCAAGGGCATGTCCAACGCGGAGATCGCGGCCAAGCTGGTGGTGAGCGAGACCACGGTCAAGACGCACGTGGGCAACGTGCTGACCAAGCTGGGGCTGCGCGACCGGGTGCAGGCAGTGGTGCTGGCCTACGAGACCGGCCTGATCACCCCGGGCGCCCTGTCCTGAGCCGACGGGCCAGGACAGGGCCGGGTGGGTCACCTCACGCCTTGGTGGCGTCCTCTGCGGTGGCGGCGACGGGCGCGTTCTCCGGGAAGTGACAGGCGACGCGGTGGCCGCCGGCCAGCTCCTCGAGCGGCGGCTCGACGGTCTTGCAGATCTCCTGGGCCTTCCAGCAGCGGGTGTGGAAGCGGCACGCGGGAGGCGGGTTGAGCGGGCTCGGCACGTCGCCGGTGAGGCGGATCCGGTCGCGGTCCCTGCGCGCCTTGGGGTCCGGCACCGGCACCGCCGACAGCAGCGCGTTGGTGTACGGATGCATGGGCGCGGTGTAGAGGCGCTTACGGTCGGCGATCTCCACGATCTTGCCGAGGTACATGACGGCCACTCTGTCGCTGATGTGGCGCACCACCGACAGGTCGTGGGCGATGACCACGTACGTCAGGTCGAGCTCGTTCTGCAGGTCTTCGAGCAGGTTCACGACCTGGGCCTGGATCGACACGTCGAGCGCGGAGACCGGCTCGTCGGCGATGATCAGCTTCGGCTTGAGCGCCAGGGTGCGGGCGATGCCGATGCGCTGCCGCTGCCCGCCGGAGAACTCGTGCGGGTAGCGGTTGTAGTGCTCTGGGTTGAGGCCGACCATCTCCAGAATGTCCTGTACGGCCTTCTTGGTGCCGTTCTCGGTCTTCACGCCCTGGATGCGGAACGGGGCGCCGACGATGGCGCCGACGGTGTGCCGCGGGTTGAGCGACGAGTAGGGGTCCTGGAAGATCATCTGCATGTCGCGGCGGAGCGGGCGCAGCTTGCCCTGACCCATGTGGGTGATGTCGCGGCCCTCGAAGACGACCTTGCCGCCGGTGGGCTCCAGCAGCCTGGTCACCAGCCGGCCGGTGGTGGACTTGCCGCAGCCCGACTCGCCCACCAGGCCGAGCGTCTCGCCCTTGAACACGTCGAAGCTGATCCCGTCGACCGCCTTGACGGCGCCGACCTCCCGCTTGAGGAGGCCTTTGGTGACGGGGAAGTGCTTCTCGAGGTTCTGTACCGAAAGAAGCGGCTCGTTCTCGCTCACTGGGTCTCCAGCACTGGCTTGATCTCGGTCTCCCACAGCGTCCGCCGTTCGGTCCTGCCCATGTGGCAGCGCACCAGGTGCCCGCGCTCGGTCGGGGCCAGGTCCGGCACCTCGGTGGAGGAGCGGCCGTCGGTGCGGTCGGCGTACGGGCAGCGGGGATGGAAGGCGCAGCCCGGGGGCACGTTGATGAGGGACGGCGGGGAGCCCTTGATCGGCAGCAGCCGTTCGGTGCGCTCCCGGTCGAGGCGGGGCATGGAGCTGAGCAGGCCCCAGGTGTAGGGGTGCTCGGGCTGGTAGAAGATGTCGTCGGCCTTGCCGTACTCGATGCACTTGCCGCCGTACATGACCAGGATGTCGTCCGACAGCTCCGCCACGACGCCGAGGTCGTGCGTGATGACGATCAGCGCGGAGTTGAACTCGCGCTGAAGGTCGCGCATCAGGTCGAGGATCTGTGCCTGTACGGTCACGTCGAGCGCGGTGGTGGGCTCGTCGGCGATGAGCAGCTCGGGGTCGCACGACAGCGCCATGGCGATCATGGCGCGCTGGCGCATGCCGCCGGAGAACTCGTGCGGGTAGCTGTCGACGCGCTTGGCCGGCTCGGGGATCCCGACGCGGCCGAGCAGGTCGACCGCGTGCTTGCGCGCCACCTGCTTGCTCACGTCGTGGTGGATCCGGTAGGCCTCGATGATCTGGTGGCCGACGGTGTAGTAGGGGTGCATCGAGGACAGCGGATCCTGGAAGATCATCGCCATCTTCTTGCCGCGCAGGCCGCGCACCGCCTCGGCCGAGGCGCCGACGAGCTCCTCGCCGTCGAGCCAGATCTCACCGGAGATCTTGGCCCGGCCGCCCTTGTGCAGGCCGAGGATGCCGAGGCTGGTCACGCTCTTGCCGGAGCCGGACTCGCCGACGATGCCGAGGGTCTGGCCGCGCTCGAGGCTGAAGGTCAGGCCGTCGACGGCTCTGACGAGCCCGTCGTCGGTGGGGAAATGGATCCGCAGATCCTTGACGTCCAGGAAGCTCACGACAACCTCACCCTCGGGTCGACCACCGCGTAGAGGAGGTCGACGACGAAACTCGCGACCACCACGAAGCCGGCGGCGAACAGGACCACGCCCATGACCTGCGGCAGGTCCTGGTTTCTGATGGCCAGGATGGCGAACTGGCCGAGTCCGGGCAGAGTATAGGTCGTCTCCGTCAGGATGGCTCCGCCGATCAGCAGGCCGAAGTCGATGCCGAACAGGGTGAGAATCGGGGTCAGCGCGGCGCGCAGCCCATGTTTGACCACGACCTCGCGTTCGCGCAGGCCCTTGGCGCGCGCGGTGCGGATGTAGTCCTCACCCATGGTCTCCAGCATGCCCGCGCGGGTGAGCCTGGCGTAGGTCGCCGCGAACAGGAACGCCAGCGTGATCCACGGCAGCAGCAGGTTGTAAGCCCATTGGGCGGGGTTCTCCGTCAGGTCGGTCCACGCGCCGCCCGGCGGGGTCCAGCCGAGGCCGTAGCTGAAGACGACCAGGGAGACCATGCCGGTGAAGAAGATCGGCAGCGACACCCCGGCGAGCGCGGTGCCCATGGACAGCCGGTCGAAGAAGCTGCCGCGCCGCAGCGCGGAGAGCACGCCGACGGACACGCCGAAGACCACCCAGAGGAGGGCCGCCCCGATGGCCAGGGAGAAGGTCACCGGCATGCGGTCGAGCAGGTCCGGCCAGACGGGCTGGCCGCTGATGAAGGAGTAGCCCAGGCAGGGCGCCGGGCACTGCTCGACGCCGGCTCCGTAGTCGTACTCGGCACCGACGAAGATGCCCTTGAGGAACCGGCCGTACTGCACGACGATCGGGTCGTTGAAGCCCAGTCGCTCGGCGACCAGGTGCACCGTCTCAGGAGTGGCCGCGCGGCCGACATACCGCGAGGCGAGAGCCTCCGGGGTGGAACCGGCCCACTGCGGCACCACGAAGAAGATGCCGAAGGTGACCATGCTGATGACGATCAGCATGGCGAAAGCGCCGATGAGTCGTCTGATGATGTATGTGAGCACCGCTACCGGCCGGATGGCCTGCCCGTCGCCGGGCAGGCCATCCCTGCCTTCACCTGCCTTCGCTTAGATCCCCGAATATCGCCTGGTCACTCGACGCCGAGCATGATGTAGTCGTACATGCTCTGACCCTCGTTGTAGGCGACGTTCGTCACGCCCTGGCCGCGCAGCAGCAGCGCCTTGGCCCAGACGACCGGGAGGAGGGAGGCGTCCTCCATGACGGCCTTGTCGACGTCGACCCACAGCTTGTTGCGGGCGGTTGTGTCGAGCTCACCCGAGGCCTGGTCGATCAGGCCGTCGACCTTGTCGCTCTTGACGCTCAGGTTGTAGTTACCGGCGTCACGGATGGTGCGGCTGTCGACGATGGCCTGCATGAAGCCGTAGCCGTCAGGCCAGTCGGAGCCCCAGCCGTGGGTGGCCAGGCCGATGCCGTTCTTCTTGACGTACGCGGTGTTGCCGGCGTAGTCGGAGAAGTAGCTGGAGGCCGGGAAGCCCTTGAGCGTGAGCTTGATGCCCACCTTGGACAGCGCCTGCTCCATGGCCTCGGCCAGCGCCTTCTCACGCGGGCGGTCGGCACGGAAGGTCATCGTGGTGGAGAAGCCGTTGGGCTGGCCACAGGCGGTGAGCGCCTCCTTGGCCTTGGTGGTGTCGCCCTTGTTGCCCTCGGACGGGTAGGTGTCGAACTTCTCCTGGCCGACGATGGGCGGCGGCATCACGTTGGTGGCGATCTCGCCGCCGGCGACCTCGCCTCCGTAGGCGGTCTGGTTGGCGACGCGGTCCGCGGCGTACATCACGGCCTTGCGGCAGTCGACGTTGTCCAGGGGCGGGTTGTCCGGGATGACGGAGATGTACCAGAGCCTGGGGATGGTCGGGTTGTCCGTACGCGCCTTCAGGGCCGGGTCCGGCAGGACCTTGCCCAGCGCGGCCGGCTGCAGACCGGTGCCCGGGATGTCGAGGTGGATGTCTCCGGAGATGAGCTGGTTGTCCAGGTCGTCGGCGTTGACGTTGAGCTGGACCTCGATGCGGTCCGGCAGCGCGGGACGGTTCGGGTCGGTCGCCGGGTCCCACTGGTCGTTGCGGACCAGCGCGAACTTCTTACCGATCTCGTTCGTCTCGAACTTGTACGGCCCGGAGGAGATGATCTTCTCACGGTACTTCGCGCCGGTGTCCTTGTCCTTGGGCACCGGAGCGGTCATCGGCATCTGGACGATGTAGTCCATGGACGCGAACGGCTTCTTCAGGTGGAAGACGACCGTCGTGTCGTCCGTCGCCTCGACGGCCGACTTGTAGTCGACGTCAGGGGTCTTGTAGACGCCCTTGAAGTCCTTCGGCCAGTCCAGCAGCTCGTTCAGGTAGGACGGGCCGTGCGGGAAGGTCTCCTTGTCGAAGGTCCTGGCCACCGCGTAGGCGACGTCCTTCGCCCCGATCGGCGTGCCGTCCTCGTACTTCAGACCAGGCTTGATCTTGTACGTCCAGGTCTTGCCCTCGTCGCTCGGCTCACCCAGCGACTCGGCGAGGTCAGGGATGACCGTGTTGCCGTCAGGGCCGGGACCCGGCTTGTACATCGTCAGCGTCCGCCAGTAGAACCGGCCGAAGTTGAACGAGTAGCCGTAGTAGGTGTCGCCCGGGTCGAGGCTGTCCCAGTCGGCGGAGTGGGCGGCCTTGAGGGTGCCGCCCTTCTTGGTCGAGGGGTTGAACACCTCGGTCAGCGCGGCGTTCGCCACGGGTTGCGCGGCGGCGCCCGAAGCGGACTGGGCCGGCTGGGTTGTGCCGCCCCCTCCGCCGCCACAGGCGGAGAGCACCAAGGCGAGTGCCGCTGTCGCGGCCGCCGCCAGTGCGGATTTCCTTTTCATTCACTACCCCTTGTTAGTGGAGATGGGGATGGAGCATGGGCGAAGGGTCAGTGCGCCCGCGGGTCGAAGGCGTCCCTCAGCCCGTCGCCGAACAGGTTGAAGGCCAGAACCGTGACGAAGATCGCCAGACCGGGGAAGATCACGAAGTGCGGCAGCGTGTAGAAGCGCACCGCCTCCGAGAGCATGCCACCCCAGGTGGGGGTGGGCGGGTTGATGCCGACGCCGAGGAACGACAGCGCCGCCTCGAACAGAATGTTGGCCGGGATCAGCAGCGTCGCGTAGACCAGGATCGGCGCGATCAGGTTCGGCAGGATCTCACGGAACAGGATGTAGCCGTTGCGGGCGCCCAGGCTCCGCGCCGCGTCGACGAACTCGCGCTCGCGCAGGGACAGGGTCTGGCCGCGGACGATGCGGCCGATGCTGGGCCAGCTGAAGAAGCCGATGATGAAGATCAGCATCGCGATGCGCAGCCCGTTGCCCTCCAGGCCGAACCCCTTGTCGGGGACGACGCCGGCCAGCGCGATCGCGAAGACCAGCAGCGGGAAGGCGAGGAAGACGTCCATCAGGCGGCCGATGACCTGGTCGACCCAGCCGCCGAAGTAGCCGGCGACGACGCCCATCACGGTGCCGATGAGCACCGACACGAGCGTGGCCAGGAAGCCGATCAGCAACGAGATGCCGGCGCCGGCCACGATCCGGCTGAAGATGTCACGGCCGTTGACGGGCTCGACGCCGAGCAGGTATTCGGAGCCCATGCCGCCGAAGTCGCCCTTGGGCAGCAACGTGGATGAGTCGATCATGTCCTGGTGGAACTCCAGCGGCGGATGCCCGAACAGCGCGATGATCGGTGTCGCGAAGACGGCCACCAGAACCAGCAGGAGCACGGTGATCCCGCCGGTCAGCGCGACCTTGTCCCGGCGCAGCCGCATCCAGGCGATCCCGGTGAGGGATCGTCCCTGGACGGCCTGCCCCGCTCCCGTGAGCACGACCTCCGGCTGCGCTTCGGAAGCCGAACCGGAAACGTCTAGCGGTGCGGTCATGCCGGATTGCCCCCTGATTTCAGACGACGTTGTCTGTGCGTTCTTGATACAGACCGCTCGTCGCGACCTCAGGAGGCAGGATCTATGCCCTGAGCTGCGCTGACTAGTCCCTAGGGCAGCTATGTGGCTCAACTGTGATTGTCGCGAAACTCATTCGTATCGATCTTGCGGAGTTTGTCTGGGACCAGTCTCGGTTACGTCCCGGAACTGTGACACAGCGGGCTAACTGATGCCCCGCTTCTTGAGGAGATCTTCGATGTCGGAGAAGTCGTCGTCGGCGCTCTTCTTCTTCGACTCGACCGCCGGCTTGGCCGCCGCCGGCCGCGCCGCCGGAGCTTGCCGGCCCGCGGGCGCCTGCCGGCCCGCAGGGGCCTCGGCCGCCGCCTCGCCGGCCTTCTTGCCGCCGCCCGCCTTGGCCAGCTTGCGCCCCCGCAGCACACCGGACACCACGAACAGCACCACCGACAGCCCGGCCACGGCCACGCCCGCCCACACCAGCGGGTTGAATACCAGGCTCGTCACGAAACCCACGAGGGTCGAGCCGATGGTCCACAGCGCCTGCAGCGCGTTCGTCAGATAGGCGGCCAGCGGCAGCAACGCCCACGCGGCCACCCGCATCCCGGATGCCGCGCCCCGGCGCCGGAACGCCATGAAGCTCAGCACCAGCCCGGCCACGGTCAGTCCCACGCACAGCGGGAACCATGCGATCTGGTCAAAAGGCATTCGGGGCCACCCTCCGTCTTCGGCTACCCCTCCATCCTGGCACGCGATATGGCGCGTGCTCCTCCTCCGCGAGAACCACCCGTCCCCTAGGGGAAGACCAGACCATCCCGTACGGGCCCGCCTGCGACCGAGGTCACCGTACGGCGCCCATCACTGACAGTGAGCGACGGCACCCGACGGGCACGACCGCGGGACCGGGCGGGAGCGGAAGCAAGCGGGAGCGAAGGACCGGGAGCGGAAGGAGCGGGCTGGCGCGGAAGCAGGCGGGAGCGAAGGGACCGGGAGGGGAAAGGATCGGGAGCGGAAGGAGCGGGCGGGCGCGGGAGCCGGCGGGAGCGAGGGCTGGGCGGGCGCGGGCGTCAGGCGGAGATGTGGGCGCGCAGGGTGGAGACGGTGACCTCGGTGAGGGATGAGACGACGAGGCGGCCTGGCACCGCCTGGATGGGCAGGAGGCTGGGGACGGCCACCACCGCGCAGCCCGCCGCCGTGGCCGCGGCCACCCCGGTGGGCGAATCCTCCAGCACCACGCTGCGGACCGGCCGTACGCCGAGCAGGCGGGCGGCCGTCAGGTAGGGCTCCGGGTCAGGCTTGGGCCGGAGCACGTCGCCGGCCGTGACAATGGCGTCGAAGCGATCCCTGCCGACGCTCTTGAGCACCGCGTCGGCGATGTCCGGCAGGGACGAGGTGACCAGCGCCACCGGCACGCCCTCGTCCCGCAGCGCGTCGAGCAGCTCGCCCGCGCCCGGCATCACCTGGACGCCTCCCGCCAGCCGCGACACCATGCCGGTGATCATCGAATCGCGCACCCGCTCCGGGGCGACCGAGGAGCCGGACACGGTGAGCATGTAGTCGACGGTCCGCTCCATGGACCCGCCGACCAGGTGCGTCTGGTGCTCCAGCGTCCACTGCCCGCCGAGCTCCGCCATCACCTCGGTCTCGACCTCCAGCCACACCTTCTCGGTGTCGACCAGAAGCCCGTCCATGTCGAAGAAGACCGCTTCCATACATCCCCCTACCGAATCGTCCATGACCCTGCGCACCACGCACTACCCGCCCGGCAACCGAGCACCGATAGGGAACGCCCGTGACCACCACCACCCGCCCGACCACCGAGCACCGGACGGAAACCCCCGTGACCTCCACCACCCGCCCGACCGGCGAGCGCCGGACGGGAACCGCCCGCAGGCCCCGGTCACCCGACCGGGGCGAGCGGGGTCAGACGTTGAAGTATTTGGCCTCGGGGTGGTGGACGATGAGGGCGGAGGTGGCCTGCTCGGGGTGGAGCTGGAACTCCTCCGACAGGGTGACCCCGATCCGCTCCGGGTCGAGCAGCTGGAAGAGCTGCCGCTGGTCCTCCAGGTTGGGGCAGGCCGGGTAGCCGAAGGAGTAACGGCAGCCCTGGATGTTGACCTTGAGCATGTCGTCGAGCGACTCGTCGCCGCCGATCCCCCACTCCGACCGGGTCCGCGCGTGCCAGTATTCGGCCAGCGCCTCGGTGAGCTGCACCGACAGGCCGTGCAGCTCAAGGTAGTCGCGGTAGGCGTCCTTGGCGAACAGCTCGGCGGTGGCCTCGGAAATCTTGCTGCCCATGGTGGCCACCTGGAAGCCGACCACGTCGACCTCGCCGGTGTCCTTGCCGCGGAAGAAGTCCGACAGGCACAGGTGCCGGTCGCGGCGCTGGCGCGGGAAGGTGAAGCGGGTGCGCTCGTCGCCGGCCTCGTCGAGGATGATGAGCGAGTCGCCGTCGGCGACGCACGGGAAGTAGCCGTAGACGACGGCCGCCTCCAGCAGCCCCTCGGTCTGCATCCGCTGCAGCCACATGCGCAGCCGGGGGCGGCCCTCGCTCTCGACGAGCTCTTCGTAGCCGGGGCCGTCGCCACCCCTGGTCGGCTTGAGCCCCCACTGGCCCAGGAACAGCGCCCGCTCGTCCAGGAAGGCCGCGTAGTCGTTCAGCGGGATGCCCTTGACGATGCGGTCGCCGTGGAAGGGCGGCCGCGGCACCCGGTTGTCGGCGGCCACGTCGGAGCGGGACGGCAGCTCCTCGACCGGGGTGCGGGTCAGCACGGCGCCGGCCTTGACGCGGCGTTCGCGCAGCGGCGGCAGCTTGGCGCCCTCGACGCCGCGCTTGACGGCCATGAAGGCGTCCATCAGGCGCAGCCCCTCGAAGGCGTCGCGGGCGTAGCGGACCTCGCCGGTGAACACCTCGGCCAGGTCCTGCTCGACGTAGGCGCGGGTGAGGGCGGCGCCGCCGAGCAGCACCGGGTAGTCGGACATGCCCCTGGAGTTCATCTCCTCCAGGTTCTCCTTCATCACGACGGTCGACTTGACCAGCAGGCCGGACATGCCGATGACGTCGGCCTTCTGCTCCTCGGCCGCCTCCAGGATGGTGGACACAGGCTGCTTGATGCCGAGGTTGACCACCTGGTAGCCGTTGTTGGACAGGATGATGTCGACGAGGTTCTTGCCGATGTCGTGCACGTCGCCCTTGACGGTGGCCAGCACGATGCGGCCCTTGGTCTCACCATCGACCCGGTCCATGTAGGGCTCCAGGTAGGCGACGGCGGTCTTCATCACCTCGGCCGACTGCAGCACGAACGGCAGCTGCATCTGGCCGGAGCCGAACAGCTCGCCGACCGTCTTCATGCCGTCGAGCAGCACCTCGTTGATGATCTCCAGGGCGGGGCGCTGGGCGAGCGCGTCGTCCAGGTCGGTTTCGAGGCCCTTCTTCTCACCGTCGATGATGCGCCGCTTGAGCCGCTCCCACAGAGGCAGCGCGGCCAGCTCCTCGGCCTTGCCGGCCCGCACCGCCGCCGCGTCGACGCCCTCGAACAGGTCCATGAACCGCTGCAGCGGGTCGTAGCCCTCGCGGCGCCGGTCGTAGACCATGTCGAGCGCGACCTGGCGCTGCTCGTCGGGGATGCGCGCCATCGGGACGATCTTGGAAGCGTGCACGATGGCGGAGTCGAGGCCGGCGTTGACGCACTCGTTGAGGAAGACGGAGTTGAGCACCACGCGGGCGGCCGGGTTGAGGCCGAAGCTGATGTTGGACAGGCCCAGGGTGGTCTGCACCGCCGGGTAGCGGCGCTTGAGCTCGCGGATGGCCTCGATGGTCTCCAGGCCGTCGCGCCTGGTCTCCTCCTGGCCGGTGGCGATGGGGAAGGTGAGGCAGTCGACGATGATGTCCTCGACCCGCATGCCCCAGTTGCCGATGAGGTCCTCGATGAGGCGGGAGGCGACGCGCACCTTCCAGTCGGCGGTGCGGGCCTGGCCCTCCTCGTCGATGGTCAGCGCGACGACGGCGGCGCCGTGCTCGCGTACGAGCCTCATGATCTTCTGGAACCGGGAGTCGGGGCCGGCGCCGTCCTCGTAGTTGACGGAGTTGACGACCGCGCGCCCGCCGAGCATCTCCAGCCCGGCCCGCAGGACCTCGGGCTCGGTCGAGTCCAGCATGATCGGCAGCGTGGAGGCGGTGGCCAGGCGGAAGGCCAGCTCCTTCATGTCGGCGACGCCGTCACGGCCGACGTAGTCGATGCACAGGTCGAGCATGTGGGCGCCGTCGCGGGCCTGGTCGCGGGCGGTCTCCACGCAGTCGTCCCAGCGGCCCTCCAGCATGGCCGACTTGAACGCCTTGGAGCCGTTGGTGTTGCAGCGCTCGCCGATCGCCAGGTAGGAGGTGTCCTGGCGGAACGGGATGGTCTGGTAGAGGGAGGACGCGCCGGGCTCCGGGTGCGGGCGGCGGACCACGGGCTGCCGCTCACGCACCCGCTCGACCACTTGGCGCATGTGCTCGGGGGTGGTGCCGCAGCAGCCGCCGACCAGGGACAGGCCGTAGTCGCGGGTGAAGGTGTCGTGCGCGCCGGCCAGCTCCTCGGCGCTGAGCGGGTAGTAGGCGCCGTCGGAGGTCAGCACCGGCAGGCCGGCGTTGGGCATGCACGACAGCTTCAGGCGCGAGTGGCGGGCGAGGTAGCGCAGGTGCTCGCTCATCTCGGTGGGGCCGGTGGCGCAGTTGAGGCCGAGCACGTCGACGCCGAGCGGCTCGATCGCGGTGAGCGCGGCGCCGATCTCGGAGCCGAGCAGCATCGCGCCGTTGGTCTCGATCGTCACCTGGGCGATGATCGGCACGTCCCGGCCGGCCGCCTCGATGGCCCGCTTGGCGCCGATGACGGCGGCCTTGACCTGAAGGAGGTCCTGGCAGGTCTCGATGATGAGCGCGTCGGCGCCGCCCGCGATCAGGCCGGCGGCGTTGTCGCGGTAGGCGTCACGCAGGCTCTGGTAGGGCAGGTGGCCGAGGGTGGGCAGCTTGGTGCCGGGGCCCATCGAGCCGAGCACGTAGCGGGGCTGCTCCGGCGTGGCCCAGTGGTCGGCCCGCTCGCGCGCGATCCGCGCGCCCGCCTCGGAGTATTCGAAGACCTTGGCGCCGATGTCGTATTCCGCCAGGGCGGCCAGGTTGGCGCCGAAGGTGTTGGTCTCCACGCAGTCGACGCCCACCGCGAAGTAGGCGTCGTGGACGCCCTGCACGATGTCGGGCCGCGTGACGTTGAGCACTTCGTTGCAGCCCTCGTGGCCTTCGAAGTCGTCGAGCGTCGGGTCCTGGGCCTGAAGCATCGTCCCCATCGCGCCGTCGGCGACGATCACGCGCTGGGACAATACTTCACGGAAGGACGTGGGCAGGCTCATGCGGCAAGCTTATCGGCTGCCCCGAGGCCATCCGGCGACGCCCGCTACGCCGCCGGCGCCGGGTGTGCGCGGATCGCGGTCACCACGTGACACGAGTACCACCTCACCGCATAGGCTTAGCGTGATGGTTGAGACAGGAGGCGACACGTGATCGAGCTCGAAGGGCTCCCCGAGCTCGTCGACCCGGTGCTCATTGCCGCGTTCGAGGGGTGGAACGACGCGGGCGAGGCCTCGAGCGGTGTGATCGCCCATCTCGAGTCCGCCTGGAAGGCCGAGCCGCTGGCCCAGCTCGACCCGGACGACTACTACGACTTCCAGGTCACCCGTCCGCTCGTGGAGATGGGCGAGGGCCTGACGCGGTCGATCATCTGGCCGACCACGCGGCTGCTCCACGCCCGCCCGCCGGGTGTCGAGCGGGACGTGGTGCTGCTGCGCGGCATCGAGCCCAACATGCGGTGGCGGTCGTTCTGCGCCGACATCGTGGCGGTCTGCCGTGAGCTGGGCGTCGAGTTCGCGGTGATGCTGGGCGCGCTGCTCAACGACTCGCCGCACACTCGCCCGGTGCCGATCCTGGGCAGTGCCACCGACGAGGCCCTGGCGCGTTCGACCCATCTGGAGCTCAGCCGTTACGAGGGCCCGACGGGCATCGTGGGGGTGCTGCAGCACGCCTTCGGCGAGGCCGATCTCGACGCCATCACGCTGTGGGCGTCGGTGCCGCACTATGTGGCCCAGCCGCCCAACCCCAAGGCCACGCTGGCGCTGCTGCGCCGGATGGAGGATCTGCTGGAGATCCCGATGCCGCTGGGCGAGCTGGACGAGGAGGCTCGCGCCTGGGAGCTGGGGGTGGACGAGCTGGCCTCACAGGACACCGAGGTGGCCGAGTACGTCAAGGAGCTGGAGGAGCGCAAGGACGCTGCCGAGCTGCCCGAGGCCAGTGGCGACGCGATCGCCGCCGAGTTCGAGCGCTACCTGAGGCGCCGGGACCGCGACACCGACGGCTGACCTGACAAATACCCAAAGGCAGCAATTGGGTTCATACTTAGGTTTTACGTGTCTGCGCACGTTAGGCGGATCATGTCGACTTCCCCCGGTGACCCGCACCACACCAGCCAGGACACCAGGCGACGCGTGCTCCAGATGGCCGTCCCGCTCAGGGAGAACCGCGTCGACGGCTCGGTCGACCACTTCCTCGCCCTGCTCCAGGACCGGCTCCCGCTCTGGATGCGGATTCTCAACGAGCTGACGCACCGCGCCGGCAAGGGCCGGGTGCCGGACAATCTGGTCCCGGTGGCGCGGGCGGGCATCGACTACTACCTGGACGTGCAGTCGGCGGCGCTGCCCGCGTTCACCTCCCCCTCGGTCCGGGTCCGCTTCCGGCAGGCGCTCAGGGACAACGGTCTCGGTCCACCGACGGAGGTCAGGCCGCTGGCCGCCTACCTGACGGCCGAGCAGCGGCTCGGCCGGGTCGTGCCACGGGTGGATCCGGAGGCGAGCGCCCGGCTGCTGCTGGCGGGCTGCTTCCACCATGCCTACATCGAGATGTTCGTGGGCGCCGACGCGGGCCCCACGCGCGACGCGGGCGCCGAGGAGATCGTCCGCGAACTGCGCCTGGAGCCCGTTCCCGGCTGAAGGACCGGCCTTTGGGACCGGCCTTTGGGACCGGCCTCAGGGACGGGTTAGAAGACCGGCTTGGGGACCGACTGGGTCAAGGACCGGCGAGAAGACCGGCTTGGAGATCGGTTGGGAGAGCGCTAGGAGATGAGCCTGGTGGCGAGTCGCCTGGCTTGGTCGTAGCGGTGCCAGACCAGGGCCGCCACGTCGGGGTCGGCGCCGAGGGGGACGCTGACCAGGTCGGCGCCCGCCGCGGCCAGGCGGGAGTGGAAGTGGCCGGGCGCCAGCAGGTAGGAGGCGACGGCCACCCGGGTGGCCGGTCCCGAGCGCAGCCGGTCCATGGCCTGCTCCAGGGTCGGCGTGCCCGCCGAGGCGAACGCGGCCGTGACCGGGCGGGCCAGGCGTAGGGCGAGCAGGTGCGCGGCGGCGCGTACGTCGTCCAGCCCGGCCGGGTCGGAGGAGCCCGCGGCGCCCAGGATGACGGCGTCGGTGGGGCGCAGGCCCGAGCGTGCCAGCGCACGGGCCAGCGCTGCTGTGAGGAGCCGGTGCGGTCCGAGCTTGGGGGCGATGAGCGCGTCGGGGCGGTGCTCGGCGATGATCTCCGGCAGGTCGATGTGGACGTGGTAACCGCCCGCGAGCAGCAGCGGGACCACGACGACCGGCCCGGGGACGGCGGGCAGCACCTGCGCCAGCAGCGGTGAGCTGATCTCCAGGTAGCTCAGCTCGACGCGGTGCCCGGGGCGGTCCCGCCTGACGGCTTCGGCCAGCGCGGCCAGGGTCCGCTCCCCCTGCTCACTCCTGGTGCCGTGGGCGGCCAGCACGAGGGTAGGCGTCACGGGGCCACCTCATAACCGTAGGCGGCAAACACGAGGGGAAGTGTCACGGGGCCACCTTGTAGCCGTAGGTGCAGGCCAGGGTGGGCGTCACGGGGTGGCCTCGTAGCCGTAGGTGCAGGCCAGGCGGTAGCCGCGTTTGACGACCGTCTCGACGATCCCGGAGGCGCCGAGGGCGCGGCGCAGGCGGGTGATGGCCATCTCGACGGCGTGCTCGGCGGTGTCCCTGGCGAGGCTGCCGGGCAGCACCGTACGCAGGTCGGCGCGGGACACGACGTGGCCGGGCTTGTCGGCCAGGCGTTTGAGCACCGACATCGGGGCGGGCGGGAGCGGGCGGAGCTCGCCGTCGACCACCACGGCGTGGCCGCGGATCTCCAGCCGGTGCCCGCCCGCGTCCAGGCGGGTGACGGAGTGCTCGGGCAGGTGCCGGGCCAGCGCCCGCGCCAGGGCGCCGAGCCGGGCGCGGTCGGGCTGGAGCGTGGGCACGCCGCGCGCGTCCAGCGGGGCGGCCGTGACCGGGCCGACGCAGGCGGCCACCACGGACCCGGAGAAGGCGGCGACCAGCGCGTCCTCCACGCCTTCTGCGCGGGCCGCGCCGAGCATGGCGTGGACGGCGGGCGCGCTGGTGAAGGCGACCGCGTCGACCGCGCCCGAGATGGTCTGGGTGATCAGTCGGCGCAGCGGTGACGGGTCGCGGTACGGCAGCCACCGGTAGACCGGGATCTCGATCACCTCGGCCCCCGCCTCCCGCAGGGCGGCGACGAACTCGGTCAGCGGCTCGCCGTGCAGCTGCACCGCGATACGGCGGCCACGCAGGTCCTGGGCGAGGAGATACTGCTTGACCTCCTCGCACGATTCGGTGGCGGGGGTCCAGTGGTCGGTCAGCCCGGCGGCGCGCACGGCTCCCCTGGCCTTGGGCCCGCGGGCGAGCAGGCGGGCCCCGGCCAGGTGGTCGGCCAGGTCGCCGGACAGGCCCCAGCCTTCGGCCGCCGCCATCCAGCCGCGAAAGCCCACGCCTGTGGTGATCACCACGTCGTCGACGGGGCGTTCCAGGCTGTGCCGGGTGGCGGCGAGCAGGTCGGTGTCCTCGGCGAGCGGCACCAGCCGGATCGCTGGGGCGCTCAGCACGCGGGCGCCGCGGCGTTCGAGCAGCGCGCCGAACTCCTCTCGCCGCCTGGTGGCGGTGACGCCGACGGTGAAGCCCGCCAGGGCGTCGGGCGCGGTCTCCGGTGAGGAGGCGGCGCCCTCGATGGGATGCGCGCTCATGCGAACTCCTCGTCAAGGGGGATGCCTGGCCGGGCCCCGAGCACTCGGCCAGGCATCACAGGCACGTGAGCCGGTAGTGAGATCACGCACCTGATAGTGCGTTCGGGGGGTTTCCGGGTTGGGTCCCTGTTGTTACCGCTGTGCTACAAGCCAGATCCCGCATGGTTGGCGAGCCCTTCCGGCGGGAAACCACTCCGGTGTCCGGCGGGTGATCGATCGGGGAGTCGCGGGTGACAGAGCCCATCCGAAGGTTCGACGATCCGGTGCTGCGCGCTGTCGCGGCGCCGGTGCGGGACTTCGATCGTGAGCTGCGCAGGCTGGTCAAGTCGCTGACGCTGACGATGCGCGCCGGCGCGGGCCGGGCCGGGCTGGCCGCACCCCAGCTGGGGGTGCCGCTGCGGGTGCTGGTCTACGCCTACGACGGCGCGTCCGGCCATCTGGTCAATCCGCGGCTGGAGCTGTCGCCGAGGCGGATCACGGCCGACGAGGCGTGCCTGTCGGCGCCCGGTGTGTGGTGGCCCCTGGAACGTTCCTACATGGTCACGGCGCGTGGCCGGGACATGTTCGGCAAGTCCGTGACCGTGCGCGCGCTGGGCGTGCTGGCCAGGGTGCTGCAGCACGAGGCCGACCATCTCGACGGCGTGCTGTTCAGCGACCACCTCGAAGCGAGCGAGCGGGAACGTTTCCTGGCGGCGGCATTGCCCTCGGAATGAGGGACCGGCGCTGTTCGGGATCGGTTCCGCCCCAGACGCCGTGGGTCTGGCCGCTGCTGACGGCGTAGTCCAGGCAGGGCCGGCGCACCGGGCAGCCCCGGCACACGGCCTTGGCGCGTTCGACCTGAGAGTGGCCGGCGCCCTGCAGCGAGATCGGAAAGAAGAGCTCTGGGTCCAGGTCGAGGCAGGCGGCGCTGCGCGACCATTCCAGCTTCATCACCATGGTCCGCGCCTACCCAGGCGTCCTGGGGTCATACCTCTTCGAGCAGGCGGTCCCAGTCGTCGAGGAACCTGGCGAGCCCGTATCGGGCCAGCGCGGCGGCCCGCGCGGCCTTGCCCGCCTGGGATGCGCGCTCGGGGTCGGACACGAAATCCGTCAGCGCCCGTACCAGCACGTCGGTCCTGGTGGACAGGACGCCGGCCTCGGCCGGCACCGCCTCGACGGCCTCGGTGGCGGCCAGCGCGACCACGGGCATGCCGAGCGTCATCGCCTCGATGAGCGCCAGCCCGAGCGAGGTCCACCGGTAGGGGTGCAGGTAGGCGCGCCGCCTGGCGAGCTCGGCGTGCATGCGGGCCTGCGGCAGATCCTCGTAGGTGCCGTACGGCAGGCCCTCGACCCGCATGCCGAACACGTCGAGCGGCACCTGGGCGGCGAAGCGGGGCAGCAGGTCGGTGCCGGCGACGCGGGTGCGCCTGACGGGCTCGTTCACCACGACGCCGGCTCGGGCCAGCTCGCCGGTGTAGAGGTGGCCGGGGTCGGGGATGCCGTGCTCGATCACCCGGGTGGGCGCCCGGCCGTTGTCCCAGAACAGCTCGTTGAAGTGGGTCACGTGCACCAGGGGGAGGTCGGTGCGCCCGGCGAGGGGGTGCCGGGTGCGGGGCACGTCGCCGCCGGGGGTGTTGTGCTCGACGTAGACGCCGGGCAGGTCGCGGCCGAGCCACTGGCGGGCCAGCTCCAGTTCGTGCGGGCGCTGGTAGACGACCAGGTCGAGGGGTTCGTCGCGGAGCCGGTCCCAGGGCACCTCGCGGGCGGTGACCGGCCAGTCGTAGGTGGCGGCCCGGCCCCGGCCGTCGGGCCCCCGGCCGGGGACGAGGGGCAGCGTGTAGTCGTGGCGGCCGCGTACGAACGAGGTGGTCCACGAGCCGTGGACGTGCCACAGCAGGATTCTCACCAGCGGTTCCAGCCGGTCGTCCGGGACCAGGTGGTCGAGGTTCCGACGGTCGTCCCCACGGTGACGGGGGTGGCGGTGACGGTGCCGGTCAGCATCCGGTCGACGGCGTCGAGCAGGTCGTCGGCCACCTCGGGGGCGCGCCCCACCTCCTCGCGCAGCGTCTGCGGGGTGGGCACCAGGATGCCGCGCGCGCCGGCGGCCCTGGCGGCGTCCATGTCGCGGCCGATGTCGCCCACCACGACGCAGTCGCGCGGGCTCACGTCGAGCACGGCCGCGGCTCTGATCACCAGTCCGGGCGCGGGTTTACGGCAGGTGCAGCCGTCGTTGTCGTCGTGCACGCAGATGGCCCAGGCGTCGAACGGCCCGAGCAACTGCTCGACCCTGGCGTTCACCTGCTCCATCTCGTCCGCCGTCAGCAGGCCCTTGGCGACGCCGGACTGGTTGGTCACGACCGCCACCGGCACGTCGGCCTGCCGCAGCCGGCCCAGCGCCTCCTGCGCGCCCGGCATGACCTCCACGCGCGCCGGATCGCCGTTGTAGGGGACATCCCTGATCAGGGTTCCGTCCCTGTCGAAGAGTACGGCTCCGGGACGTCGTTGTTCGAACACCATTCACCTCCGGCTCACGTCTTCGCCAGCTACCCGGGGGGCCACCCGGCAAACAACGCTACTCTCCGTGACCAACCCCAGGCGGTTCAGCCTGTTTTCACACCTCACGGGATGCCTCAGTGTTTGAGAGCCGCTTCTCTCGGTAGCGGTTCTCCATTCCTCAGGGGGAGGGGACCGATGAGATTTCTCGGCATCAACGCGATCTTCCACGACCCGGCCGCCGCTCTGGTGGCCGACGGAAAGGTGGTCGCCGCCGCGGAGGAGGAGCGCTTCAGCCGGCGCAAGCACGGCAAGCGGCCGCTGCCGTTCTCCGCCTGGGAGCTGCCGGAGCAGGCGGCCGCCTGGTGCCTGCGGGAGGCGGGGATCGGGCCCGAGGACCTCGACGCGGTGGCCTACTCCTACGATCCGGCCCTGGTCCGCCAGCGCCCCGACGGCGACTGGGAGGATCTGCGCACCAGGTACGCGGTGCGCGCGCCACTGTTCCTGTCCACGGCGCTGCCCGGTCTCGACCCGGCGCGGGTGCGTTTCGTGCCGCACCATGTGGCGCACGCCGCCTCGGCGGGGCTGGCCTCGCCGTGGCGCGACTGCGCGGTGCTGGTGTGCGACGGCCGCGGCGAGGACGTCTCCCACCTGGCCGGCCGCTACCGCGACGGTGAGCTGGAGGTGCTCGCCGCGCAACGGCTGCCGCAC
Source organism: Nonomuraea glycinis (assembly GCF_014646515.1). Taxonomy (GTDB): domain Bacteria; phylum Actinomycetota; class Actinomycetes; order Streptosporangiales; family Streptosporangiaceae; genus Nonomuraea; species Nonomuraea glycinis. The sequence goes on along the minus strand of NZ_BMNK01000007.1, from coordinate 175,894 downwards.
TCGCTCGGTCTCATGTACGAGGACGTGACCGAGCATCTGGGCTTCCTGCGCTCCTGCGACGAGTACAAGGTGATGGCGCTGGCCTCCTACGGCCGCCCCCGGCATCTGGACGCGCTGCGCGAGCTGATCCGCACCACGGGCGACGGCGGCTTCCACGTCGCGGCCATCGACTGGAACGGCTACGCCAAGGCGCTGGCCCGAGGCGAGCCGTGGACCGCCGACCACGCCGATCTGGCCGCCAGCGTGCAGGTCCGGCTGGAGGAGGTGCTGCTGGAGCTGGTCGGCTGGCTGCACGAGCGCACCGGGGAGCGCCGGCTGGCGCTGGCGGGCGGGGTGGCGCTGAACTGCGTGGCCAACACCCGGCTGCTGGCCGAGGGCCCGTTCGACGAGGTGTGGGTGCAGCCGGCCGCCGGCGACTCCGGCACCGCGCTCGGCGGCGCGCTGCACCTGGCGCAGGCCCACGGCGAGCCCGCCGCCCCCATGCCGGGCGCGGCGCTCGGCCGCGGTTTCACCGACGAGGAGCTCGGCGCCTGGCTGGACGTGGCCAGGGTGCCGCACTCCCGGCCCACCGACCTGGCCGCCGCCGTGGCCGCCGAACTGGCGGCCGACCGGATCGTCGCCTGGTTCCAGGGCAGGTCGGAGTACGGCCCGCGGGCGCTGGGCAACCGGTCGCTGCTGGCCCACCCCGGGCACGCCCGCAACACCGAACGGCTCAACGACGTCAAGGGGCGCGAGCAGTTCAGGCCGATCGCGCCGATGGTGCTGGAGTCGCGGGCCGCCGAGATCTTCGGCCGGGGCCCGACGCCCTCGCCGTACATGCTGTTCGTGCACGAGGTGCGGCCGTCGTGGTGCGCGCGGATCCCCGCGGTGGTGCACGTGGACGGCACCGCCCGCGTGCAGACGGTCTCCCCCGCCGCCCAGCCGCTGCTCGCCCGCATGCTCGCGGAGTTCGAGTCGCGCACCGGGCTGCCGGTGGTGGTCAACACGAGCCTCAACACCGCCGGGCGGCCCATGGTGGACGACCCGCGGGACGCGCTCGAATGCTTCGGCTCCTCCCCGGTGGAGGTGCTCGCCCTGGGGCCGTACCTGGTGCGGCGCGGGGAGGTGTTCGCCCGGTGATCACCGTCGTGATCCCGACGATCGGCCGCCCGAGCCTGCGGGCCACGCTGGCCGCGCTCGGGCCGGACGTGCCGGCCGTCGTCGTGGACGACCGCCCGGACGGCGCCGCGCCGCTGGAGATGCCGGAGCATGTACGGGTCGTCCGCACCGGCGGTCGCGGGCCCGCCGCGGCGCGCAACGCCGGCTGGCGGGCGACCGGCACGCCGTGGGTGGCCTTCCTGGACGACGACGTGGTGCCAGGGGACGGCTGGGCACGGGCCGCGTTTCAGGACCTGGCCGGTCTGGCCGACGACGTGGCGGGCAGTCAGGGGCGCATCGTGGTGCCGCTCCCCCGCGACCGCCGCCCCACCGACGCCGAGCGCCACACCGCCGGGCTGGTCGGCGCGAACTGGCCGACCGCCGACATGGCCTACCGCCGGGCGGCGCTGGAGCGGGTCGGCGGGTTCGACGAGGGCTTCCCGCGCGCCTACCGGGAGGACGCCGACCTGGCGCTGCGGATGTTCGAGGCGGGCTATCGGCTCGTCAAGGGGGCCCGGGTGACGGTTCACCCGGTGCGGGTGGACGGGTTCTGGTCGAGCGTGCGGTTCCAGCGGGGCAACGCCGACGACGCCCGCCTGCGCCGCCGCTTCGGGCCGGGCTGGCGGGAGGCCATCGGCGGCGGCCCCACCCGGCTACGCCGCCACGCGCTCACCACCGCCCTCGGCCTCACCGCCCTCGCCACCTACGCCCTTACGAGGCTCATGCCCAGCACAGCACCACCCCGTGGGCGCGCGCTGGGCGCCGGACCGGCCCCAGCGCCGCTCGTAGGGGCGGTGCCGGTCGCCAGGCCGGTCGTCGGGGCGGTGCTGGGGGTGGTGGCCGCCGCTGGGTGGATCGGGCTCACCGCGGAGTTCGTGTGGGCCAGGGTGGCGCCCGGGCCCCGGACTCCCCAGGAGGTGCTGCGGATGGTGGTCACCAGCGTCGTGATCCCGCCGGTCGCCTGCGCGCACCGGCTTCGGGGGGAATGGAGGGCACGGCGATGAACGGTCGCTTGGGGGTGCTGTCGCGAGCCAGACCGGCGGCGGGTGAGCCGGCCGCCCGGCGGCGACCCCGCCGGGAGCGGGTCCTCGTGGCCCGGCTCGACGACGCCGGGGACGTGCTGCTGGCCGGGCCCGCCGTACGGGCCGTACGGGAAGGCGCGCGTGAGGTGGTGATGCTGGCGGGCCCGAACGGCAGGGCGGCCGCCGAGTTGCTGCCCGGCGTGGACCGGGTGATCGAGTGGCGGGCCCCGTGGATCGACGGCGACCCCCCGCCGGTGGACCTCGGCCAGGTCACCGAGCTGGTCCGGCGGCTCGGCGGGATCGGCGAGGCGCTGATCCTCACCTCCTTCCACCAGTCGGCCCTCCCGCTGGCGCTGCTGCTGCGGCTGGCCGGGGTACGGCGGATCGCCGCGATCAGCAACGACTACCCGGGCTCCCTGCTGGACGTGCGCCACGTCGTGGACGAGAGCGTCGACGTGCCCGAGGCGGAGCGGATGCTGGCGCTCGCCCGCGCCGCCGGATTCGAGCTGCCACCCGGCGACGACGGCCGACTCGCAGTTCGCAGGCCCCTTCCGGATATCGGCCCCGTTCTGGGGAAGTCCCTGGGCGTCGGCGGCGCTGCCGACGCAGGCGCGTATGTCGTGGTACACCCAGGGACTTCTGCCCCCGCCAGGACCTGGCCGGCCGACAGGCACCGGCAGGCCGTGCGGGAGCTGGTAGAGGACGGCCATCGGGTCGTCGTCACCGGCAAGGAACGTGAGCTCACCGCCTTCGTCGCCCACGGGGTCGCCGTCGACCTGGGCGGCAGGACGACGCTGGGCCAGCTGGCCGCCGTGATCGAACGCGCCGGCGTGCTCGTGGCCGGCAACACCGGCCCCGCGCACCTGGCGGCGGCTGTCGGCACCCCCGTCGTGAGCCTGTTCGCGCCGGTCGTCCCCGCCGCGCGGTGGGCCCCGTACCGCGTGCCGACGGTGTTGCTCGGTGACCAGCATGCCCCCTGCCGGCTGAGCAGGGCGCGCACCTGCCCGGTCGCCGGGCACCCGTGCCTGTCGGAGGTGACCGGTGAGCAGGTGGTCAAGGCAGTGAGGGAGCTGACGCAGTGAAGATCGATCTCGTCTCCGAGCACGCGGATCCGCTGGCCACGATCGGCGGCGTCGACTCAGGCGGCCAGAACGTGTACGTGGCCAAGCTGGCCGCCGCGCTGGGCGCCCGCGGGCACACGGTGGTCGTGCACACCCGGCGCTCCGATCCGATGCGGCCCGCCACGGTGCGGCTCGCGCCGCGCGTCACGGTCGCCTACGTCCCGGCCGGTCCGGCCACGCCGCTGCCGAAGGACGAGCTCCCGCCGTACATGCCGGAGTTCACCGAGCGGCTGGCCGACCGCTGGGCCCGGCGGCGGCCGGACATCGTGCACGCGCACTTTTGGATGAGCGGCCAGGCGGCGCTGCGGGCCGCGCAGACGTTGCCGGTGGGGGTGCCGGTGGTGCAGACCTTTCACGCGCTCGGCGCGGTGAAGCGGCGCTGGCAGGGCGACGCCGACACCAGCCCGGCGCACCGGATCGAGACCGAGCGCGAGATCGGCAGGCGGGCGGACGCGGTGCTGGCCACCTGCGGCGACGAGGTGGACGAGCTGCGCGCCATGGGCGTGCCCGAGCAGCGCATCGCGGTCGTGCCGTGCGGCGTCGACGTGGACATGTTCCGCCCGCAGGGGCCGGTCGCGCCGCGCACCGGCGGGCCGATGGTGCTCAGCATCGGCCGCCTGGTGCCGCGCAAGGGCGTGGACACGGTGATCGCGGCCCTGCGGCAGCTGCCGGACGCCGAGCTGGTGATCGCGGGCGGCCGGGCCGACGACGAGGAGGCCGTACGGCTGCGGGAGCTGGCGGCCGGCTACGGGCTCGGCCACCGGGTGCACGTGATCGGCAGTGTGCCGCGCGAGCAGGTGCCGCCGCTGATGCGCGCGGCCGACGTGCTGGTCACGGTGCCGTGGTACGAGCCGTTCGGCCTGGTCCCCGTGGAGGCGATGGCGTGCGGCGTGCCGGTCGTGGCGTCGGCGGTCGGCGGGCATCTGGACACGGTGGCGGGCTGCGGTCTGCTGGTGCCGCCGCGCCGGCCCCGAGCGCTCGCCAGGGCGCTGAGGGAGGTCCTCGAGCATCCGGACCGCCGGCGGGCGCTCGGCGCGGCCGGGGCGCGCCGCGCTCGTGAGAGGTACGGCTGGCCGCGGGTCGCCGAACAGACCGAGACCGTGTACACGCAGGTCATCGACGGGCAACTGGGCCGTCTGACCGCTCTGGGGGGTTAGCCATGGACACGCACCTGCGCAAGCTCCGCGCCGCCCTGACCCAGGTCGACGGCCACGCGGTCACGGTTCGCGCCTGGGGAGGAAAGCTCGCGGGCGTGCTGTCGGCCGGAGGCAGGCTGCTGGCCTGCGGCAACGGCGGCTCGGCGGCGGAGGCCCAGCATCTGACGGCCGAGCTGGTCGGCAGGTTCCGGGCCGACAGGCCGCCGTACGCGGCGATCCCGCTGCACGCCGACAGCTCCTCGATGACCGCGATCGCCAACGACTTCGGCGCCGAGGAGGTCTACGCCAGGCAGGTGCGCGCCCACGGCCGCCCCGGTGACGTGCTGGTGTGCCTGTCGACGAGCGGCGTCAGCGCCAACGTGCTCGCCGCCGCCCGCGCGGCCCAGGAGCACGGCATCCTCGCGTGGGCGCTGACCGGCCCGGCGCCGAACCCGCTGGCCGGCCTCTGCGACGAGACGGTCGCCGTGCCCGCCGACGACGCGGCGACCGTACAGGAAGTGCATCTGGCGATGATCCACATGCTCTGCGACGCGGTCGAGGAGGCGCTGTGACGGGTCAGCGGCGGAGCGCGGACCTCCGCCACGGCGCCCCGGGCAGGGGCCGGCCCGTGCTGGGGCCGCTCGTGGTCATCGGCGACACGCTGCTGGACGTGGACGTCGAGGGGGACACCGACAGGCTCTGCCCGGACGCGCCCGTCCCGGTGGTGGACGTCGCCGCCGAGCACGCCCGCCCCGGCGGCGCGGGCCTGGCGGCCCTGCTCGCCGCCCGCGACGGCGCCGAGGTGGTGCTGATCACCGCGATCGGCGACGACCCGGCCGGCCGCCGCCTGTGCGGCCTGCTGTCGGACGAGCTGGATCTGGTACGGCTCCCGCTGCGCGGCGGCACCGTGCACAAGACCAGGATCAGGGCCAGGGGGCAGACGCTGCTGCGCCTGGACACCGGCGACGGCACCGTCGGCCAGGCCCCCGAGCACGCCAAGGCGGCCGAGGCGGTGGCCAGGGCCGGTGCGGTGCTGGTCGCCGACTACGGCAGAGGCGTCGCCCGGCTGGCGCGCGCGCTGCTGCCCGGCCGCGGCGTGCCGATCGTCTGGGACCCGCACCCCCGAGGCGACCGGCCCGTGGCCGGGTGCACGCTGCTGACGCCGAGCGAGGCGGAGGCCGAGCTGCTCTGCCCCGCCCCCTACGCCGGCCCCGACCGGGCGGCCCGCCGCCTGGTGCGGGAGCTGCGGGCCGGGGCGGTGGCCGTCACGCTGGGCACCCGCGGCGCGGCGCTGGCGCTGGCCGACGGCTCGCTCACCCAGATCCCCGCCCCCGTACGGGCCGGCGGCCAGGACGTGTGCGGAGCCGGCGACCGGCTGGCGAGCGCCGCGGCGCTGGCGCTGCGCGCCGGGGCGACCGTGCGGGAGGCGGTCACCCTCGGGGTGGGCGAGGCCTCCCGCTTCGTCCAGCGCGGCGGCGCCGCCGCGGTCCGCGTCCAGGAGCAGCGGCTCGGCGACCGGCCGCGCAGCGCGGTCGAGGTGGCCGAGCTGACCCGGGCCTCCGGCGGCCGGCTGATCGCCACCGGGGGCTGTTTCGACCTGCTGCATGCCGGGCACGTCAGCCTGCTACGGCGGGCCCGGGCGCTGGGCGACGCACTGGTCGTCTGCGTCAACTCCGACGACTCGGTCCGCAGGCTCAAGGGCCGCAGCAGACCGGTCGTGGACGCCCTCGACCGGGCCGAGGTGCTGCGCGCGCTGAGCTGCGTGGACGCGGTACTGGTGTTCGACGAGGACACCCCCGCCCGCGCGATCGAGCTGCTCCGCCCCGACGTGTGGGTGAAGGGCGGCGACTACGCGGGCGGAATCCTGCCCGAAACCGAGGTCCTGGACCGGCTGGGCGCGCACACGGTCGTGCTGAGCCTGCTGCCGGGACGTTCGACCACCAATGTGATCAGGGAGATCCGATGAACGTTCTCATCACCGGCGGCGCCTCCGGGCTCGGCCTGGCCACCGCCGAGGCCGTCGAGAAGGAGGGCTGGCGGCCGCTGGTCGTCGACGTGCGCGCCGGCGACCAGCGCTTCGAGCACGTCACCGCCGATCTGGCCGACCGGGGCCAGGCCGAGCGGGCGGTGCGGGAGCTGGCCGAGCGGGCCGGCGGCCTCGACGCCGTGGTCACCGCGGCGGGCATCGACGCGTGCGGCCGGCTGGAGGACGTGCCCGCCGACGACTGGGAACGGGTGATCCAGGTGAACCTGCTGGGCACGGCCGCGGTCGTACGGGCGGCGCTGCCGTACCTGAAACGGACCCGCGGCCGGGTCGTCACCTGCGCGTCCACGCTGGGCCTGCGCCCGCTGAGCGACGCCTCTGCCTACAGCGCGTCCAAGTTCGGCGTCGTCGGGTTCACCAGGGCGCTGGCGGTGGAGCTGCGCGGTGAGGTGGGGGTGACCCTGCTGGTGCCCGGCGGCATGCGCACCGCCTTCTTCGACGGCCGGGCCGAACAGTACAGGCCGGGCCCGGAAGCGGGCCTGAACGACCCCGCCGACGTCGCCGCGACCGTGGTGTTCGCGCTCGGCCGGCCCGTCGGCTGCGAGATCAGGGAGCTCGTCATCTGCCCGGACACGGAGACGTCATGGCCCTAGAGCTGCTGGCGCTGCGCGGGCTGGGGCTGGGCGACCTGCTCACGGCCGTTCCGGCGCTGCGCGCGCTGCGCCAGGCCTTTCCCGAGCACCGGGTCACGCTCGCCTGCCCGGCCGGCCTGGACGCGCTGCTGCCGTTGATCGGCGCGGTGGACGACCGCCTCGACGTGTCGGGGCCGGGTCCGGTGCCGTTCGAGCGGCCCGACCTCGCGGTCAACCTGCACGGCAAGGGCCCGCAGAGCATCGACGCGCTGCGCCGTACCGGACCCGGCACGCTGATCAGCCACGGCGTGGGGCCGCCGTGGCGGGACGGCGTGCACGAGGTGCGGCGCTGGTGCGACCTGCTGGAGTGGTACGGCATCGCCACCGACCCGGAAGACCTGACCCTGGGCATCTCGGACAGGACAGGACCGGTGATCGTGCATCCCGGCGCCGCCTTCCCGGCCCGCCGCTGGCCGCCGGAGCGCTTCGCCGCGGTCGCCTCGGTACTGGACGACGTGGTCGTCACCGGCAACGCCGAGGAGGTGGGGCTGGCCCGGCGGGTGGCCGAGCTGGCCGGGCTGCCGGACGAGCGGATGCTGGCCGGTCGCACCGACCTCGCCCGGCTGATCGAGCTGGTCAGCCGGGCCCGGCTGGTCGTCTGCGGCGACACCGGCGTCGCGCACCTGGCCACCGCGTTCTGCGTGCCGTCGGTGGTGCTGTTCGGGCCGGTGTCACCGGCGCTGTGGGGGCCGCCACCTGGCTGGCGGCACGTGGCCCTGTGGGCGGGCCGCAAGGGGGACCCGCACGGGGCCCGGATCGATCCGGGCCTGCTGAAGATCGAAGTTTCCGAAGTCGTCGATGCCGCTATGGAGGTAACGTCATGAAGGCGCTTGTCACCGGCGGAGCCGGGTTCCTCGGCTCCCACCTGTGCGAGCGGCTGCTGGCAGAGGGGGCGGACGTGGTCTGCATGGACAGCTTCCTCACCGGTGGCCCGCGCAATGTGGAGCATCTGATCGACCGGCCGTCGTTCCGCATCATCGAGTGCGACCTGACGGGGTATGTCCACGTGCCCGACCGGCTGGATCTCGTGCTGCACTTCGCCTCGGCCGCCTCGCCGGCCGACTACCTGCGCTACCCGATCGAGACGCTGCGCGTCGGCAGCGTCGGCACGCTGCACGCGCTCGGCCTGGCCAGGGAGAAGGGCGCCAGGTTCGTCCTCGCCTCGACCAGCGAGGTGTACGGCGACCCGCTGGAGCATCCGCAGCGCGAGACGTACTGGGGCAACGTCAACCCGGTCGGCCCGCGCAGCGTCTACGACGAGGCCAAGCGCTTCGCCGAGTCGCTGACCACGGCCTACCGCCACTCGCGCCGCACCGACACCGGCATCGTGCGGATCTTCAACACCTACGGGCCCCGGATGCGGCCCTTCGACGGCCGGGCCATCCCGACCTTCATCCGGCAGGCCCTGCTCGGCGAGCCGATCACCGTCACCGGCGACGGCTCGCAGACCCGCTCGATCTGCTACGTCGACGACACCGTGCAGGGGATCATGGCCATGGCCGGGAGCGGCTTCGACGGCCCGGTGAACATCGGCAACCCGGGTGAGCTCACCATGCTGGAACTGGCCATGATGATCAAGGAGTTGAGCGGGTCGTCGTCGCCGATCGCGTTCATCGACCGGCCGACCGACGATCCCCGGGTGCGCAGGCCCGACACCACGCTGGCCGCCGAGCGGCTGGGCTGGCAGGCGCGGGTGCCCGCGCGGGAGGGGCTGCGCAGGACCATCGAGTGGTTCGCGACGGAGCTGAAGGGCTACCGCCGGCTGACTGCGTCACCCGCCTGACACCCGCACTCTCACCACCGGCCGGCCGCAGCACCCGCCTGACACCCGTGCCCACACCGCCGGCGGGCCGCGGCCCCGGCCCGACACCCCGCCCGCACCGCCGGCTGGACCGAGGTCCGGCCGTCGGGTGAGGGCGCGCCTCTTCGGGCCGGCCGGTCAGAGCTCCAGGCCGAGAAACGCGCTGGCCAGGTTGGGGCGCCGGCCGGTCAGAGCTGCAGGCCGAGGAGCGCGTCGGCCAGGTCGCGGACCAGGCCGGGCGCCGAGGCGTCCGTGCCCTGGCCGGCCGTCGCCCGCGCCGCCCAGGCGTCGATCGCGGCCAGCGCGCCGGGCGCGTCCAGGTCGTCGGCCAGCCGCTCGCGGACCTCGGCCAGCAGCTCGTCGGCGGGCGGGGCGGCGGCGAGCGCCGTCGCCGCCCGCCAGCGCTCCAGCCGGGCCTCGGCCGCGGTGAGCTGGTCGGGGGTGTAGGCCCAGTCCTCGCGGTAGTGGTGGGCGAGCAGGACGAGCCGGACGGCCATCGGGTCGTGCTCGGCCCGCAGTTTGGAGACGAACACCAGGTTGCCCTTGGACTTCGACATCTTCTCGCCGTCGAGCGCCACCATGCCCGCGTGCGTGTAGAACTTGGCGAACGGCCACTCCCCCGTGGCGGCGTGCCCCTCGGACGCGCCGCACTCGTGGTGCGGGAAGATCAGGTCGGTGCCGCCGCCGGCCACGTCGAAGCCGGCGCCCAGGTTGTCCAGGGCGATCGCGGTGCACTCGACGTGCCAGCCGGGCCGGCCCTTGCCGAGCGGGGAGTCCCACGCGGGCTCGCCGGGCCGCTCGGCCCGCCAGAGCAGCCAGTCGAGCGGGTGCCGCTTGCCGGGCTTGTCGGGGTCGCCGCCGCGCTCGCCGAACAGGGCCAGCATCGTCTGCTCGTCGTAGCCGGACACCTGCCCGTACTTGGGGGCGTCGGCGACGCTGAAGTAGACGTCGCCGTCGAGGGTGTAGGTGACGCCCTTGGCCGCCAGCTCGGTGATGAGCCCGGCCACCCGGTCGATGACCTCGGTGACGCCGACGTACTCGCGGGGCGGCAGGATGCGCAGCGCCTCCATGTCCGTGCGGAACAGCTCGATCTCCCGCTCGGCCAGGCTCTGCCAGGCGACGCCGGTCTGCTCGGCCCGCTCCAGCAGCGGATCGTCGACGTCGGTGGCGTTCTGCGTGTAGTGGACCTCGTGGCCCGCGTCCCGCCACAGGCGGCCGACCAGGTCGAAGGCGAGGTAGGTGTTGGCGTGGCCCAGGTGGGTGGCGTCGTAGGGGGTGATCCCGCACACGTACATCGTCGCGACCGGCCCGGGATCGCTCTGCCGCACCTGGCGGGCCGCCGTGTCGTAGAGCCGCAGCGGGACGCTCACGCCGGGCAGTGGGGGGACGTTGGGGGCGGACCACGATCTCATGTCTTTGAGCCTATCCGTCCTGATCAGATGTCATGTCGGTGAAGTCGTAGTTCACGCCGTCTGGGGTGAGGGTGAGCAGGGTGACGCAGAGGGTGGCGAAGACGCGGCCGTCGGAGAGCTCGTGCCGGACGATCAGCGCGGCGGGGTCGGCGGAGGGCGGATCGGTGATGAGCTCTCGCCAGTCGGTGTCGCCGGCGAATCTCGGCTGGAAGGCGGCGATGCGGTCGTTCGCCGGGTCCAGCCCGGTGTTGACGATCATGCTGGTGCCCTCGGGCAGCTCACTGACGGCTAGCCGTTCCCCGTCCCAGCTGAACAGCCGCGTCCGGGCCAGGTCGGCGAGCACCAGATGAAAGGGGTCGTAGCGGGTGAGGTCCAGCTCGGGAAGGTCGCCCGCGGTCACGGCGAGCAGCGGCAGCCCGCCACGGGAGATCTTCGTCGTCTCGGGTGCGGCGCGGCCGTGCCCGTTGAGCAGCGCCGCCGCGCGGCGGGCGGCGGGGTCCACGGCGAGCCAGGTGCCGCCCGCCTTGAGGTCCAGGCCGCCGATCACGCCCGGATGATCGGGCCAGTGCTCCCCGGGGCCCTCCCAGGGCCGATCGGTGAACTCGTCCCGCACACCCATCAGGGTGAGCGGCTGCCCTGTTTTCACGATCACCGTGCACATGGGGCAAAGCGTACAAAACCGGTTTAGATGGGTGGCCAGGGGATGGCAGGCCAGCCCTCCGAGGGGGACGGATGCACGCCGGTGTCGAGCAGCCGGCGCACCCGCTGCCAGGTGGCCTCCACCTCCGCCAGCGTGAGCAGGTCGCGCAGCCTGCGGCCGAGCGAGCCGGACTCCAGGTCGCGCTCCAGCTTGGCGAGCACCGCCACCGCCTCGCGGGCCAGCGGCTTGCCCCGCCACTGCCACAGCACCGTGCGCAGCTTGTCCTCGGCGGCGAAGCAGACGCCGTGGTCGACGCCGTAGACGTGGCCGGTGGGCAGCGGCAGCAGGTGGCCGCCCTTGCGGTCGGCGTTGTTGACCACCGCGTCGAACACCGCCATCCGGCGCACCACCGGGTTGCGGCTGCGCACCAGCCGCATCAGGTCGACCTCACGCTCGGTGTCGATCCAGAGCTGGCACATGCCGGGCCCGAACGGACCCTCGCGGTAGACCGTGGGCGGCACGATGTGCCAGCCGGTCGCCTGGGACACCTCGAAGGCGGCCACCTCGCGGGCGGCCAGGGTGCCGTCGGGGAAGTCCCACAGCGGACGCTCGCCGCGCACCGGCTTGTAGACGCAGGCCGCGCTCCGCGTCCCGAGCTTGACCGAGCAGTAGAGGGTCATGTTGGTGGCCTCGACCAGGCGGCCGGCCACCTCCAAGGTGCCGTCGCGCAGCAGCTTGAGGGTCTCTTCCTCATCCATGGCCGACGGGGGCGCGGACCTGGTGACAGGCTCGCTCTCGGGAGCGGTCATGAAGCCGCCTCACCTCCGCGGTAGCCGTTGAGGCGGACACAGACGTGTCCCCCGGCGTCCAGGGGTTGCGCGCACAAGGGGCACGGCGGGCGCCCGGCCGCGACGACCTTGAGCGCCCGCTGCGTGAACGCGCGGGCGGCCCCGGCGCTGATCCGCACCCGCAGCATCGCGGGCTCGGGCGCTTCGAGGTCCTCCTCGTCGATGACCTCCTGCGCCTCGATGACCACCTGCGAGGTGTCGGGGTCCCAGGCCAGCGCCATGGTGCCGACCCGGAAGTCCTCCGCCAGGGGCGCTTCGAGGGGGGCGTCGTCGGAGAGATCGGCCGGCGCCATGGCGGGCACATGGGCGGCGCCACCGCTGCGCCGCAGCACCTCGTCCAGCAATTCGTCCAGCCTGCTCGCGAGCGCGGCCACCTGGAGCTTCTCCAGCGCCACGGTGGTCAGTCTGCCCTCGGCCCTGGCCTGCAGAAAGAAGGCGCGCGCACCTGGCTGCCCGAGGGCGCCTGCCACGAACCTCTCTGGTGGGTCGTAGTCGAAGACCGGCATAGCCTGACCTTACGTGGTTCCGGGCCCGCCGCCGACGGCGGCATCGCTCCCGGTGGTGTTTTCTCCCCCGTCTTTCTCCTCCGAATCCTCGGGGAGCGCCAATTCCCCCATATCGTTAAGCCTGAGAATAAAGGGGCGCAAGGGGGCATAGCGAATGACGGTGAGGGCTGCCGGATCAGCTGTAATCCGCTGAAAATGATCGAGGTGGAGTCCCAGCGCGTCGGCGACGATCGCCTTGATCACATCCCCGTGACTGCACGCCAGGTAGACACTCTTCTCCCCCAGGCGGCTATTCCACTCCCGGACCGCGGCGACCGCCCGGTGCTGCATCGCGGCCATCGACTCGCCCTCGGGGAAGGTCGCGGCGCTCGGATGCGCCTGCACCTTCCCCCACAGCGGCTCCTTGGCGAGCTCCTTCAGCTCGCGGCCGGTCCATGAGCCGTAGTCGCACTCCAGGAACCGTTCGTCCGTCGTCACCGTCATGCCCCGCCCCGCGGCGACGGCCTGGGCCGTCTCCTGGCAGCGCTCCAGGGGGCTGGAGACGATGGCGTCGAGCCGGACGGCCGCGATCCGCTCGGCCAGGGCGGCCGCCTGCGCCAGGCCCGCCTGGCTGAGATGGACACCGGGAGTGCGGCCGGCCAGGACCGGCCCGGTGAGGTCGGTGAGCCCGTGGCGGGCCAGAAGCAGGGTGGTCACCCGACAAGTGTCTCAGGCGTGGATCACGGCGTTTCCCCCGCCTGGACGGTAACCTGGCGGGATCATGGAGCAGCGCTATGTCGGCCGCAGCGGTCTGTCGGTGTCCCGGATGGGCCTCGGCACGATGACGTGGGGGCGTGACACCGACGCCGACGACGCGGCGGCGCAGCTGCGCACGTTCATGGACGCGGGCGGCACGCTGGTGGACACCGCAGACGTCTACACCGGCGGCGACGCCGAGCGGCTGCTCGGCCGCCTGATGCGCGACTCGGTGCCGCGCACGGAGCTGGTGATCTCCACCAAGGCCGTGGTGACGCCGCTGGGCCGCAGGCCGCGCGACGCCTCCAGGCGGCACCTGATCGCCGCCGTCGACGACTCGCTCAACCGGCTCGGCCTCGACTACGTCGATCTGTGGCAGCTGCACACCTACGACTCCGAGGTGCCGCTGGAGGAGACCATGGCCGCGCTGGACGCGATCGTCTCCTCGGGGCGGGCCATCTACGCGGGCGTCTGCGACTACACCGGCTGGCAGCTCGCCGCCGCGGCGGTGACCCAGCGGGCGATCCCCGGCCGCATCCCGGTCACGGCCGTCCAGGCCGAATACTCCCTGCTGGCCCGCGATCCCGAGCGTGAGCTGCTGCCGGCCGCCCAGCACACCGGCGTGGGGGTGCTGGCCTGGTCACCGCTCGGCAGGGGCGTGCTGACCGGGAAATACCGCACCGGCATCCCGTCCGACTCACGCGCGGCCACCCCGCACTTCGCCGAGTTCGTCCGCCCCTACCTCGACGAGCGCAGCCGGCGGGTGGTGGAGTCGGTGATGACCGCCGCCGAAGGGCTGGGCGTCTCGCCGCTGGCGGTGGCCCTGTCCTGGGTGCGCGACCAGCCCGGCGTGTCCTCGGCCATCGTCGGCGCCCGCACACTCGCCCAACTCAAGGGCACGCTCCTCGCCGAGGACATAGTGTTGCCGATAGAGATCCGAGAGGCTCTGGATGATGTGTCGTCGCCCGACTGACGGCCAACGAGAGTCGCACTCGCGTATCACTAGTCGATACCGAATCGCAACTTTAGCGGGAAATCGCCTGCATCATATGGCCCAGTCCATCAGGATTTCCTCCGAAGGCTACGCAGGAGGGGACGGATGGGGAGCAGGACCGCGATCTCGGCCGGGATTCTCGCGGTAGCGATGGCGACCGTCGCGGTGGCCGCGCCGCCCGCGACGGCCCTGGCCGGGGACTGCGAGCGCGGCGGCGGCCTGCTCTCGGGAGTGACCGACGGCCTGTGCGACACCCTCGACGCGGTCACCGGCACGGTCGACGACCTGACCGGCGGCCTCACCGAGCCCGTGACCAAGGGGCTCGACAAGACCACCGACACCGTGCTCGGCAAGGTCGGCGAGGCGGTGCCGACGTCGCGGCCCTCCTCCGGGCCGGACCTGCGCTCGTCCCGGCCCAGCCCCTCGGCCAAGCCGAGGCGGACAGAGCTGCTGCCGGAGACGCTCAGCGAGATCTGCCTGCCGGTGCTGGCCTGCGAGGATCACGAGGTGCCCGACGGCACCCCCACCCCCGCCCCCACGGCGGAGCCGCGCCAGTCGGACACGACCACCCCCTCGCCGGACGCCGAGCGTACGGCTCGCGACGACCGTGAGTACGCCGAGGTGGCGCCCACCGACGCCGGCACGCCGCCCGACACCCAGCCGCACACGCTGCAGGAGCGCAAGCCGGTCGCCGAGCGGCGAGCCGACCCCGAGGACCTGCGCTTCGACCTGCTGTGGCCCAACCCGTTCGCCGATGAGCTGGCGCTGCCGGTGCACAAGCAGCGCATCCTGCGGCCCAGCGCCCCCGCCTCGGACGTCGTCGGCACGGCGCTGACCATCATCCTGCTGGCCACGGCGGTGCTGGCCACCCGCATCGTGCAGCAGCGCAAGCAGCGCAGCGAGCAGCCGGACTCGATCCCGTTCGAGCCGGCCAGGCAGGGCAACAGCCGCCACCGCCTGGCCTGAGCAGCGGCTTAGCCGCCGATCGCGTGGACGCCGCCGTCCACGTGCACGATCTCGCCCGTGGTGGCGGGGAACCAGTCGGACATCAGCGCCACGCACGCCCTGGCGGCGGGCAGGGTGTCGGACAGGTCCCAGCCGAGCGGGGCCTTCTCCGGCCAGCTGTCCTCGAACTCCTTGAAGCCGGGGATCGACTTGGCCGCCATCGTGCGCAGCGGGCCGGCGGCCACCAGGTTGGCGCGGATGCCGTGCTTGCCCAGGTCGCGGGCGAGGTAGCGGTTGCAGGACTCCAGGCCGGCCTTGGCCACGCCCATCCAGTCGTAGACGGGCCAGGCCCTGCTGGCGTCGAAGTCGAGGCCGACGACCGCGCCGCCCTGCTTCATCAGCGGCAGGCAGGCCACCGCCAGCGACTTGTAGGAGTAGGTGGACACGTGCAGGGCCGTCGCGACGTCCTCCCACGTGGTGTTGAGGAAGTTGCCGCCGAGGGCGGTCTGCGGCGCGAAGCCGATCGAGTGCACCACGCCGTCGAGGCCGTCGACGTGCTCGCCGACGCGGGTGGCCAGGCTGTCGAGATGCTCGGTGTTCTGGACGTCGAGCTCCAGCACCGGCGCCTTCTCCGGCAGCCGTTTGGCGATCCGCTCGACCAGGCTCAGCCTGCCGAACCCGGTGAGCACCACGGTGGCGCCCTCCTCCTGGGCCAGCTTGGCGACCGAGAACGCGATGGAGGCGTCGGTCAGCACACCCGACACCAAGATCCGCTTACCTTCGAGGATGCCCATGTCAGTGCCCCATTCCGAGTCCGCCGTCGACGGGGATCACGGCCCCGGTGATGTAGGAGGCGTCGTCGCTCGCCAGGAAGCGGACGACGCGCGCCACCTCGCCGGGGGTCGCCTGCCGCCCCAGCGGGATGTTCTTGACGATGGCCTCGGTGTCGAGGTCGGCCGTCATGTCGGTGGCCACGAACCCGGGTGAGACCACGTTGACGGTGATGTTGCGCGAGCCGTACTCGCGGGCCATGGAGCGGGCGAAGCCGACCAGGCCGGCCTTGGAGGCGGCGTAGTTGGTCTGCCCGGCCTGGCCGGACAGGCCGACGACCGAGGAGATGAGGATGACCCGGCCGCGCTTGAGCTTCATCATGGGCCGGATGGCCCGCTTGGCGACGCGGTAGGCGCCGGTCAGGTTGGCGTCGATGACGTCGGTGAAGGTGTCCTCCTTCATCATCGCCAGCAGGGTGTCCTTGGTGATGCCGGCGTTGGAGACCAGAACCTCGACCGGGCCCTGCTCGGCCTCGACCTTGTCGAAGGCGGCCTCGACGTCGGCCATGCTGGTCACGTCGCACCTCACCCCGAACAGGCCGTCCGGCGGCTCTCCCGATCGATAGGTGACGGCGACGGAGTCGCCGGTCGCGGCGAGTTCGCGGGCGATCGCGAGGCCGATGCCGCGATTGCCTCCGGTGACGAGTACAGAGCGTGCCATGACAGACGACGCTATCTCCTACCCGCCGGTATCCGCTTGTCCGGGGGAGACAAGATCACGGCACTAGGATCGTGGACATGCGCCAGATCGATGCCGATTTCCTCGCGCTGCCGCTCAGGCGGCTCGCGGACGCCGCCCTGCAACGCGCCCGTGAGCTGGGGGCCGAGCACGCCGACTTCCGGCTGGAGCGTGTCAGAGCCGAGACGCTCAGCCTCTACGACACCAGATTGGAGGGTGCCTCCGACGCCGACGACCTGGGTTACGCCGTCCGAGTCGTCAAGAACGGCACCTGGGGGTTCGCCTCCGGCATCCAGCTGACTCCTGAGGCGGCCGTGCGGGTCGCCGAGCAGGCGGTGCGGGTCGCCGAGGTGAGCGCGCCGATCAACACCGAGCCCATCGAGCTCGCGCCCGAGCCCGTGCACGCCGACGTCACCTGGGTGTCGGACTACGACGTGGACCCGTTCGAGGTGCCCTCGGCCGACAAGGTCGCGCTGCTGGCCGACTGGTCGGCCGGGCTGCTCAAGGGCGCCGACCACGTCTCGGCCCGGCTGCTGCAGGTCAAGGAGCAGAAGTTCTACGCCGACACGGCCGGCACCGTCACCACCCAGCAGCGCGTACGCGTGCATCCGAAGCTCAACGCGATGAAGGCCTCCGCGTCGGGGTTCGACGACATGTCGACGATCGCGCCCCCGGTGGGCCGCGGCTACGAATACCTGACCGGCACCGGCTGGGACTGGGCGGCCGAGCTGGCCAAGCTGCCGGAGCTGCTGGCGGAGAAGCTCGCCGCCCCGTCGGTGGAGGCGGGCGACTACGACCTGGTGGTCGACCCGTCCAACCTGTGGCTGACGATCCACGAGTCGATCGGGCACGCCACGGAGCTCGACCGGGCGCTCGGCTACGAGGCCGCCTACGCCGGCACCAGCTTCGCCACCTTCGACCAGCTCGGTGAGCTGGTCTACGGCTCCTCGTCGATGAACGTGACCGGCGACAGGACCGTCACCCACGGGCTGGCCACGGTCGGCTTCGACGACGAGGGCGTCCAGGGGCAGAGCTTCGACATCGTCAAGGACGGCGTCCTGGTCGGCTACCAGCTCGACCGCCGGATGGCGCTGATGAAGGGCCTCGGCAGGTCCAACGGCTGCGCCTTCGCCGACTCCCCCGGGCACATGCCGATCCAGCGGATGGCCAACGTCTCGCTGGCGCCCGACCCGGACGGGCCGGCCACGGAGGAGCTCATCTCCGGCGTCGAGCGGGGCCTCTACATCGTCGGCGACAAGAGCTGGTCGATCGACATGCAGCGCTACAACTTCCAGTTCACGGGTCAGCGGGCGTACCGGATCTCGCACGGCCGGCTCGCCGGGCAGGTCCGCGACTTCGCGTACCAGGCGACGACGACCGACTTCTGGCAGTCCATGGAGGCCGTCGGCGGCCCCGGGACCTACGTGCTGGGCGGCGCCTTCAACTGCGGCAAGGGCCAGCCCGGCCAGGTCGCGCCGGTCAGCCACGGCTGCCCCTCCGCGCTGTTCAGGCGCGTCCGGATCCTCAACACCGTTCAGGAGGGTGGTAAGTGATGACTCCCCAGGAGATGGTGGAAAGGGCCCTGGAGCTCTCCACGACCGACGGATGCGTGGTGCTCGTGGACGAGGAGTCCACCGCCAACCTGCGCTTCGCCGGCAACACTCTGACGACCAACGGCGTGGCCCGCTCCAGCCGGCTCACCGTGATCTCGATCGCGGGACAGGGCGTGGGCGTCGTCTCGCGCGCGGCCGTGCGCCCCGAGCAGCTCGCCGACGTGGTGGCCGCCGCCGACGCCACCGCCCGCGACGCGCAGCCGGCCGAGGACGCCCGGCCGCTGGTCGAGGGCGGGCCGGCGAGCGCGGGCTGGGACGCGCCGGTGACGCCCACCGACATCGAGGTGTTCCAGAGCTTCGCGCCCGCGCTCGGCGAGGCCTTCGCCGCCGCCAAGGCCGGCGGCAGGAAGCTGTACGGTTTCGCCGAGCACACGCTGACCTCGACCTTCCTCGGCAGCTCCACCGGCCTGCGGCTGCGCCACGACCAGCCGACCGGGCGGCTGGAGCTCAACGCCAAGTCCGCCGACCTCAAGCGCTCGGCGTGGACCGGGGTGGCCACCCGAGACTTCACCGACGTGGACGTGGCCGTGCTCGACGCCTCGCTGGCCCGGCGCCTCGACTGGGCCAAGAACCGGGTGGACCTGCCGGCGGGCCGCTACGAGACGCTGATCCCGCCGAGCGCGGTGGCCGACCTGATGGTCTACCTGTTCTGGTCGGCGCAGGCCAGGGACGCCGTGGACGGCCGCTCGGTCTTCGCCAAGCCGGGCGGCGGCACCCGGGTGGGCGAGCGGCTGGCCACCTTGCCGGTGACGCTGGCCAGCGACCCGGCGGCGAGCGGCATCGGCTGCGCGCCGTTCGTCATGGCGCACTCCTCCAGCCGGGAGAGCTCGGTGTTCGACAACGGGCTGCCGCTGGCGGCGACCGACTGGATCAAGGACGGCCGGCTGGAGGCGCTGCTGCAGACGCGCTACTCGGCCGAGCTGAGCGGCCTGCCGGTGACGCCCGCCGTCGACAATCTGATCATGAAGGGGCCGGAGGACGGCCGCTCCCTGGAGGAGATGATCGCCTCCACCGAGCACGGCCTGCTGCTCACCTGCCTGTGGTACATCCGCGAGGTCGACCCGCAGACGCTGCTGCTGACCGGCCTGACCCGGGACGGCGTCTACCTGGTCGAGCACGGCGAGGTGGTGGGCGAGGTGAACAACTTCCGGTTCAACGAGAGCCCGGTCGACCTGCTGGGCCGCGTGACGGAGATCGGCGCGGCCGAGCAGACGCTGGCCCGCGAGTGGGGCGACTACTTCACCCGCACCGTCATGCCCGCCGTACGGGTGCCCGACTTCAACATGTCGACGGTCAGCCAGGCGAGCTGAGCGAGTCGCCGACCGCATGCCGAGGGTCGGCCAGGCGAGCTGAGCGAGTCGCCGACCGCATGCCGAGGGTCGGCCAGGCGAGCTGAGCGAGTCGCCGACCGCATGCCGAGGGTCGGCCAGGCGAGCTGAGCAGGCCGCCTGGCACCTGCCTGACGGCCGGCCAGGCCGCCTGGCCCCTGCCGGCGGTCAGCCGGGCGGGCCGACGGTGAGCTCGTGCACCCGGCTCCACCGCTGGCCGGTGACGAGCCGGGCGGTGCCCGCCTTCATGTCGTAGACGATCGACCAGCGGGTGTGCGGCTGGGCCACCTGGCGCAACAGGTCGAGGGCGTCGGTCTCGGTGCCGATGCCCTCGGCCAGGGTGCCGTAGCGCGAGTCGGCCATCCGGGTGCGGCGGTCGGCGCCGGCCATGGTGATGTTGGTGAGGATCCGGTCGTCGATGACGTGCAGCCTGCCGCCGCCGTACTCGACGACCACGGACCGGCCCGACCGGTCGGCGATCAGATAGTGCACCTGCGGCCCGTCGGTGAACTCCACGTCGTAGCGGCGCATGAGGGCGACGGCCTCGTCCACGGTGGCGGCGCGGTCGAGCATCAGCCGGATGATGCGCGTGGTGCCCACCAGGGTGCGGCCCGGCGTCCTGGCGGGCAGCTCGGCGTCCGGCACCTGGGCCAGGCCGACGGTGAGGCCCTGGTCGTTCATGCCGTCGAACGGCAGGAGCACCGCGTGCCCGAGCCGCCGCCGGTCGGCGGCGTCCTTCAGGTCGGGCGCGCCACCGTCGAGCACGTACGAGACGTCCGACAGCGACAGCGAGGCGTAACCACCGGGCGGGCTGACGCGCACCACCATGGCCGGGTTCGGGTCCCAGTCGAAGTTTCTGCCGAACTCGGTGCCCCGGACGAACAGCGAGCAGGCCCAGTCGTCGTCGCGGCGGGCGAGCTCCGGGTCGGTGAGCGGCGCCTCGGCGTCGTAGTCGCCGTGGTAGGTCATCTCGTAGAGCGGCAGGTCGTCCACCTGCCGCAGGCTGCGCACCGTGCGCGCGATCTCGTCGGAGTTCTGGCGTAACACCCCTGACCCCTGCTCGTCCGCGGACTCCTGGGCCGGGTGCTGAGCTGCGGGTGTCCGCCCCGAGCAGGCCATGACCGCGGGCATGATGAGGACGAGCAGTGCCGACAACACCCCCGCCGTACGGCTGCGCATAGTCGCAGTTTGTCGTCTGACGCCTGATCTGTCACCCAGGTGGCCCCAGATGTCTAGGAGTCCTCCAGCCGGAACCCCACCTTCAGGCCGACCTGAAAGTGCGCCACCTCTCCCCCTTCGATGTGGCCGCGCACCTCGGTCACCTCGAACCAGTCGAGGTGCCGCAGCGTCTCGGAGGCCCGCCTGACCCCGTTGCGGATGGCCTGCTCCACGCTCTCCGCCGACGTGCCGACGATCTCGGTCACTCGGTATGTGCGATCCGTCATCTCCACATCCTCCTTACTCCACGGCCATGATCGCATGACCTGCGCCGATGTACGGGAGCGCCGTCATGGGCGGTTCGTCCGAGGTCTACCGTGGGAAGTATGAAAGGTTGGCGCAGGAACAAAGATGTCCACCAGGTCACGGATGCCAGGCCGTCGCTGACCGCGGACATCCACCGGCGCGAGATCAGTTACCTCATCAAGATGGGGATCCGCACGATCTGCCTGATCCTGGCGGTGGTGCTGCCCCTGCCGTGGCCCTACCGCATGCTGTTCATCGCGGGCGCAGTTCTTTTGCCATACATAGCCGTAATCGGAGCCAATGAGAGAGGCGCGGACGCCCCTCCTCCCACCTTTCACAGCCCTGGAGATGACCAAAGTGAGATACCGATGCACCGACGCGAGATCGGGTCGTGACTAAGTCTTGACGCATCCCACGGGTTGTAGGTGTACGCTTTAGACAAGCGCTCCGGTCCCCCGTCGGAGCGCTGGTGCCGGCGTTCCGGGCCCCCGTCGGAACGCCGATGAAGCGACGCCGGGTGGTTTGCCCCCGTAACCACCCGGCGTTGCCCCTTTTCTGGGCAAAACGTGGATCTAAATGATCTGTCTCGTTACAGGGCGCAGTCGGATAGGGCCGCTTTCCCGAAATCGTTTACACCCCGCCTTCCCCACATTTCACAGGAAACGTTCAGGTTCGGGCGGGGCTTGATAGCGACAGTTCGTGCAAATGTCAGCTGTCGGTCAGTGTCTCCTTCGTGGCCTGGCTCCAGTTGCCGGCCAGCGTCGTCAGCCGCGCCACCGCGTCGTCAGGCGCGGTGCCCGCTCCCTGGGCCAGTCCGAGCAGATAGGCCGTCAACGGCGCGGCCGGCCTGGCCACCCCGTGCGCCACCTCCTTGGTCAGCTCCAGGACCAGGTCCCGGTCCACCCGGGCGGGGTCCACGCCCAGCTCCTTGCAGGCCAGCGCGGTCCACTCGGCCAATACGTTCATACGAGCCTCCTCGAGATCGTCCCCAGTGTCGCAGTGTCGAACCAGGTTTACCTCAGGGCGGACGCGCGCTGGCCCGTCCCCGGCCGCTAGCCGCCGATCGCCGACATCGGGCGGGACGGCTGGAGGAAGCTGGGGTCGTCGATGCCGTGGCCGGCCTTCTTGCGGGTGACGGCGGCGATCCACCGCTCGGCCAGCTCGTCGTCGCTCGCGCCCGCGCGCATCGCGGCCTTGAGGTCGGACTCCTCGGTGGCGAACAGGCAGTTGCGGATCTGCCCGTCGGCGGTGAGGCGTACGCGGTCGCAGGCGGCGCAGAACGGCCGGGTGACCGAGCCGATCACGCCCACCCTGCCGGGGCCTCCGTCGACCAGGAACCGCTCGGCGGGGGCGCTGCCGCGCTCCTCCTGGTCGTCGGCCGTCAGGTCGAACGAGGCCGACAGCAGCTTGAGGATCTCGTTGGCCGTGACCATGGTGTCGCGGCTCCAGCCGTGCTGGGCGTCGAGCGGCATCTGCTCGATGAACCGCAGCTCGTAGCCCTGCTCCAGGCAGTAGCGGAGCAGCGGTACGGCCTCGTGCTGGTTGACCTCGCGCATGAGCACCGCGTTGACCTTGACGGGGCGCAGACCGGCGTCGTGGGCGGCGGCCAGGCCGGCGATCACGTCGGGGAACCTGTCACGGTGCGCGAGCCGCTTGAAGGTGTCGCGGTCGAGGGTGTCGAGGGAGACGTTGACCCGGTCCAGTCCGGCGGCGGCCAGCGGGGCGGCGACGCGGGCCAGGCCGATGCCGTTGGTGGTCAGGGACACCTGCGGCCGGGGCCGCAGCGCGGTGGTCCGGCCGACGATGTCGACGAGCTCGCGGCGCAGCAGCGGCTCGCCACCGGTGTAGCGCACCTCCTGGATGCCGAGCCGTTCGACGCCGATCGTCACCAGCCTGACGATCTCGTCCGCGGTGAGGAGCTGCGCGTTGGGCAGCCACTCGAGTCCCTCGGGGGGCATGCAGTAGGAGCAGCGCAGATTGCACTTGTCCGTGAGGGACACCCGCAGATCCGTCGCCACCCGTCCGAACGAGTCTCGCAACATGGGGCGTCACCTCCTGTCGTTCTCAGACGGCCAGCCTATGTCTCCCAGCCCGCCTGTCCCAAAACGGGTATACACCGCAGATACTGCTCACTCGGGGCGCAGCTGCCGGGCGTGCGCGGCGACGTGCCGGGCGTCGCGAAGGTAGAGCTCATGGTGGCCGTCGGCGAGGTGGCCGGCGAAGGCGGCACTGCCCGCCGCCGCCCGCTCGCGCATGAACGCCACCAGCGCGTGCAACCGCTCGACGACCGCTTCCGGCAGCACCCGCCGATCCTGGGCGGCCAGGCCGTAGGCGTCGCACAGCAGCCGCAACCGCCGCGCCTGCTCGGCCACGGGCAACGCCGCCTCACCGTTGCCGTCGAGCTCCCCGCCACCGACGGCGGAGCTGAGCGGGACGAACCGGTAGGCGGCGTAGGCCACGTCCCACAGGCGCGGGGCCGGGTGCGCGGTGTCGAAGTCGATGAACGCGACCGGCAGTCCGTCGCGAAACACGCAGTTGTACGGCGCGACATCGCCATGACAGATCACCTCGGCGGGCTCCCGGGCGGGAAAATACCAGGTGGCGCCGTCGGCGGGCAGGAACCCGGCGGTGGCGTCGTGGTAGTCGCGCAGCAGCGTGGCCAGCCCGCGCAGGGCGGTGTCGTGCCACACGTATCCGGGCGCCGGGTAGTGCCCCACGACGCCGGGCACGAAGTCGAGGATCTCGCGGCCGCTCTCGTCCACGCCGTGCGCCCGCGGCGCGCCCGTGAAGCCCCGGGCGGCGAGATGGCCGAGGAGGCCGTGCACGGCGGGCGTCCACGGCCCCACCGGCCGCCGCACGGTGGCGCCGATCCGTACGACCTCGTTGACTCCCCCGCCGGTGAGAATCTCCTCCTGTCGCGTCACGGACCGATCGTACGAGGCGGGCGTAAAGCGCGCGACGGAGATAAATGAGTGGGCATTTACCCGGCGCGGCGGCAGACTTGGATCAAGGACGAACGAGGAGTTCCCATGCCGAACCAGCCCGCACCCAACCTGTTGTCGTGGGCCAGCGAGATCGACGAGCACGCGGTCATGCAGGCCGCGCGCACCGCCCGGATGCGGATCGTGTCCGGTCATGTCGCTCTCATGCCGGACGCGCACGTGGGCATCGGCGCGACCGTCGGCTCGGTGATCCCCACGGAGGGAGCGATCATTCCGGCCGCCGTCGGCGTCGACATCGGCTGTGGCATGGTCGCGACCGAGACCACGCTCACCGCCGCCGACCTGCCCGACACGCTGGAGGCGCTGATGCGGCTGGTGGAGCGCCGGATTCCGGCCGGTGTGGGCAAGGGGCACGAGGACCCGTCCGTCGATCGCGCGCTGGACGAGCTCGGCCGCCCGCACACCGCCCTGACCGGCAAGCAGGAGACGACGGTCGCCCGGCAGTTCGGCACCCTCGGCTCCGGCAACCATTTCGTCGAGGTCTGCCTGGACGAGCGGGAGCGGGTCTGGACGGTGCTGCACTCCGGCTCGCGCGGCATCGGCAACCAGCTCGCGACTCGGCACATCGTGGACGCCAAGAAGCTGATGAAGCGGCAGGCGATCGGTTTGGAGGACCCGGACCTGGCCTATCTGGTGCAGAGCACACCGGAGTTCGACGCCTACATCACCGACATGCTGTGGTCGCAGCACTACGCGATGGCCTCGCGCGCCCGCATGGACAAGGTGCTGATCAACGCCCTGTTCGGGGTGGTCGGCCACGGCGCGCGGGTCCGCACGATCAACTGTCACCACAATTTCACCCAAATAGAGACGCATAACGACAAGAAACTCTGGATCACCCGTAAGGGGGCGATCAAGGCCGACAGTGGCGACGAGGGCGTCATCCCCGGCTCGATGGGGACGCGCTCGTACATCGTCAGCGGCCGGGGCAACCCGCTGTCCTACAACTCGTGCGCGCACGGGGCGGGCCGCCGGATGTCGCGGAGCAGGGCCAAGCGGGAGCTGTCGGCGACGTCGCTGAAGGCGGCGATGCGGGGCCGTACCTGGAACGCCGACCGCGCCGGGGCGCTGGTGGACGAGCACCCGGAGGCCTACAAGCCGATCGACCGCGTGATGGAGGACCAGAAGGACCTGGTGACGGTTCAGCACACGCTGCGGCAGGTGTTCAATTACAAGGGCTGAGCCGGCGGTAAGGTCGTCGGCCGGTCCTGGCGAACGGAGCGAGCCGCGTGACATCCGTCTACGTGTTCAACGGCCCTAATCTCAACCTGCTCGGCACCCGCGAGCCGGAGGTCTACGGGACGACGACGCTGGCCGACGTGGAGACGATGTGCCGCGAGGAGTGTGAGGGAGCCGGTCTGGAGCTGGTCTTCGGGCAGTCCAACCACGAGGGGCAGCTCATCGACTGGATCCAGGAAGCCGGCGCCGAGGTGCAGGCGGGCCGGGCGATCGGGGCGGTGTTCAACCCGGGCGCCTTCACCCACACGTCGGTGGCGCTGCACGACGCGATCGAGGGCGTGCAGCTGCCGGTGGTGGAGGTGCACATCTCCAACGTGCACCGGCGCGAGCCGTTCCGGCACCGCTCCTACGTCTCGCCGGTGGCGCGCGGGATCGTGGTCGGCTTCGGCGTGTACGGCTATGTCCTCGCTCTTCGGGGGCTGCGGCACGCGATCACGGCGGGCTGACGCGCCAGGCGGGCCGCTCGCCGGTGTCGACCAGGTTCCAGCGGCCGTCCGTGTTCAGGCGGTCCTCGTAGTAGTAGGCGGTGGCGGGGAGCGCGACGGCCGCGCCGCCGTGGGCGGCGAACGCCTCGCGCGCGGCCTGCCTGAGCCGTTCCG
This sequence comes from Nonomuraea glycinis, assembly GCF_014646515.1. Lineage (GTDB taxonomy): Bacteria > Actinomycetota > Actinomycetes > Streptosporangiales > Streptosporangiaceae > Nonomuraea > Nonomuraea glycinis. The sequence goes on along the minus strand of NZ_BMNK01000007.1, from coordinate 150,167 downwards.
GCGGCACGTCGAGCGTGTCCGCGGCGACCTGGGCGAGGCGTTCGAGCGCGTGGTGGCCCATGAAACTGTCGTAGGTGAGGCTGAAGACGCGCTCACGCGGCTGCCGGATGTCCCGCGAGATCACGTTGACCGGCGGCAGCTCCCGGTGCAGGCCCCGCTCCCGCCGCACGCGCGGGTCGACGTAGACGCCGCAGTCCCGGTAGAGGATCGCGGTACGGCGCGCGTCCGGGTCGAAGGCGAACAGGGTGTTCTGGCCGTGCAGTTCGAGCGCGCAGCCGGTCCGGGTGACGGCCCGCAGCCAGAGCCGGACCATGGGAGCGACCACGCGCCGCGCCAGCCAGAGCGCCGGGTCCTCGCCGCTGCGGGCGACGAGCTGCACCAGCAGCGTCGGGTCGCCGGGGCGCCGGATGTCACCGCCGTACAGCGCGAACAGCGGCACGGTGTGCTGCGGCGGGTCCGCCCCGAAACCGGGCTCCTCCGGCGGATCGCCGTCCGGACCGGTCACCGTGCCCGCGCGCGGCCGGGACTCGCGGATCAGGAAGCCCCATGCCTCCTCCGGCACGTCGCCGAGCACGCCGCCCGCCACCTCGGGCAGGACGGGCAGTCCGGCGGCCAGCAGCTCCTCGGCCGCCCAGAGCTGCAAGGAGATGATCGGCCGGCGCAGGCGGCGGGTGAAGCGGGACAGCCGCTTCGGGTAGTGCAGCTTGACGAAGTGCGGCTCGACGGGGTCGCCGTCGATGCGCTCGACGAAGACGGTGCGGGCGTTGGCGGAGGGCACCGCCACCAGGTCCGGCCCGCGCTCCCGCAGGGCGTCGCGGCCCGGCAGGCCGGGGAAGGCGAGCGTCTCGGGGTGGACGGGCAGCAGGAAGGTGTCACCGCCGCGGTAGAGCTTGGTGAGGGTGGACTCCACCCCGTTGCTCAGGAACGTCCCCTGCCCGGCCGTCACCCTGAACGTCGGCACCACGAACCGCTCGGAGCCGCGCTGCGGATGGTAGGACTCGGAGATCTCCAGGTCGCCGGAGAACCTGCTGTAGGCGCGGGTCCCCACGCCCAGGTAGCGCTCCGCGTACTGCCAGGACGGCAGCGGATCCGATGCGTCGTCGAGGATCATTCAGTGGATTCCATCCGAGTCACGTCGAAATCCGGTATTTACCCGCCGTCCGCCGCTCGACGCCTACGGGCCGTCCACGTAGTGGAAAGACGGCTTGGGATGCAGGAGGAAGTCGTGGTGGGACAGGTTCCAGGCGTAGGCGCCCGCCAGGCCGAACGCGACCAGGTCGCCCACCCGCAGGCCGGTGACCTCGGCGTCGCGGTGGAGCACGTCCCTGGGCGTGCAGAGCTGCCCGACGAGGGTGACCGTCCCGGTCAGGGCGGGGCCGGCGCTCGCCCGGTGGATGACGGTGAAGGGCTGGTCGTGCCCCCTGGCGACCGGGGTGCGCAGGTGGTGGGTGCCGCCGCGGAGCACGGCGTAGTGGCGGCCGTGGGTCCGCTTGACGTCCAGGACGTCGGTGACGTACCAGCCGTCGTAGGCGGTCAGCGACCGTCCCGGCTCGATCCGCAACCGCACCGGCCTGTCCCGTCCCGACCCCGGGCCCGACTCCAAACCCGACTCCAGGTCCGACTCCAGGTCCGACTCCAGTTCTGACCCCAGGCTCGACAGCGCTGCGCTGTAGGCCGGCCAGTCGAAGCGGGTGTGCGGCGCGCCGTAGTCGACGCCCATGCCGCCGCCGAGATCCAGCTCCGGCTCGGTCACCGCCGGCAGGTGCTCGCGCAGCCAGGGCAGCGCCCAGGCGGCGACCCGGCGGGCCAGCTCCGCCATCGCTGGGGCGTCGTGCCGGTCCCAGGTCAGGTGGGCGTGGATGCCGTGGAGGGTGATCCAGGGCGCGTCCCGCAGCAGCCGCACGCAGGTGGCCAGCCCGTCCGGGTCCATGCCGAACGGGCTGTCCGCCGCCTGCCGGATGTCCGCCCCGGGCAGGTCGGGGTTGGCGCGCAGCAGGATGTCCTGCCGGGCGCCGGTGGCGATCAGCCGGGCCAACTCGCCGGGGCTCTCCACATGGAGCCGGTGCACGCCCAGCTCCCGGGTCAGCGCGAGCTCGGCATCGGTCTTGCCCGGTCCGCTGAACGCCACCGGCGCGTCCGGCAGCAGCTCCCGTACGAGGGCCAGCTCGCCGCCTGAGGCCACCTCGAAGCCGTCCACGAAGGGCCACAGCGTCCGCAGGATCTCGGCGGCGGGATTGGCCTTGACCGCGTAGAACACCTGCGCGCTCCCGGCCATCGCCGCCTGAACGGCTCCGGCGTGCGCGCGCAACCCCGGCAGGTCGTAGACGTACGCGGGCAGGTCACCCCCCGCCGCCACCTGAACCGCCCGCACCCGTACCGACTCCGCCACCATCACGCCCCCGCAAGATCGACCATCCCGTACGAAACGGTACGGACTCCATCCCGTACGGGAAAGGCGACGAGCTATCTGAAACCGACTGCCGCTCCTCCCTCGGCCCGCGCGGAGCCTGTCAGGGTGAGGCGCAGGTGTAGGTGGACGGGGTCTGGGTGTTGCCGCTGGGGCGGCTCACCTGGAAGCCGAAGCTGGTGGTGGCGCCTGCGGCGAGAGTGGCGTTGTGGTTGACGCTCCTGGCGGTGACCGTCTGCCCGCTGGTGGTGAGGGTGGCGTTCCAGGAGCCGGTCAGGGAGTGGCCGGTGGGCAGGGTGAAGGTGACGGTCCAGCCGTTGAGGGTGGCGGTTCCGGTGTTGGCGACGGTCACGGGCTGTACGACGTAGCCGTTGTTCCACTGGGTCTGCACGGTGCCGGTGGCGGTGCAGGGGCCGCCGGGCTGGCCGCCGCCGGAGGTGGTGGTGAAGGTGGCGGTGGCCGACGGGGTGGACAGGTTGCCGGCGCCGTCACGGGCTCGCACGTAGACCTGATACTGGGTGGCCGGGCTCAGCCCGGTCAGCGTGATGGAGTTGGTTGCGCTCTGGCCGAGTTGCTGGTCGGTGCTGCCCTGCTCGCGGTAGACGGTGTAGCCCGCCAGCCCGCTGCCGCCGGAGTCGGTGGCGGCCGTCCAGGTCAGCGTGGCGGAGCTGCCGGTGACGTTGGCGGCCGCAGGGGTGCCCGGCGTGGTGGGCGCGGTGGTGTCGCCTCCCCCGCCGCCGGCGGCCAGCGCGTCGTGCACGGCGGTATAGGCGGGTTTCTGCTGGTAGTTCTCGTTGTAGATCAGTGCGGCGCCCTCGCCGCTGAAGGTGTCGGGCACCCAGGAGTACTTGTCGGTGAAGCCCCAGATGGTGACGCCGGCGCAGGCGGTGACCGCCAGGCAGGCGTTGACGACGTTGCGGTAGTAGGTGGCCTGGGTGGCGTCCTTGGCGGAGTCCCTGGGCATCTGCATGCGGACGTCCACCTCGGTGATCCACACCTGGACGCCGAGGTCGGCGAAGCGCTGCAGGTTCTGCTGGAGGTCGCTGGGGAAGCCGTACTGGATGGCCAAGTGGCTCTGGAAGCCGACGCAGTCGACCGGCACGTTCTGCTGCCTGAGTGACCGGACCAGGTTGTACATGGCGGTGCTCTTGGCGTTGATGCCTTCGACGTTGTAGTCGTTGATGCACAGCCGCGCGTCGGGGTCGGCGGCGCGGGCGGCGCGGAAGGCGTCGGCGATGAAGCTCTGCCCGAGCGTGTTGTACCAGAACGAGCCGCGCATGCCGCCGTTGTCGTCGAAGACCTCGTTCACCACGTCCCAGGAGACCACGGTCGGATTGTCGGCGTAGCGGCCGACGACCTGGCCGATGTGGTTCTGCATGGCGGTGCGCATGGCGCCGGCGCCGAGGCCCTGCACCCAGCCGGGGGTCTGGTTGTGCCAGACGAGCGTGTGCCCGTGCACCTGCTGGCCGTTCTGGGCGGCGAAGTCGACGATGGCGTCGGCGCCGGAGAACGTGAACTGCCCCTGGTTGGGCTCGGTGGATTCCCACTTCATCGCGTTCTCGGCGGTGACCTGGCTGAACTCGGTGGCCGCGATGTTGCGGTACGAGGTCTCGCTGGACAGCGGGCCGGTGGCCAGCGCGGTGCCGATGAACTTGCCGCGACTCGCGGCGTGCTGGCGCAGGGGCGCCGAGGCGTCGGCGGGGGTGACCGGCACCAGGAACACCACGAGCAGCCCGAGCAGGGCGGCCGCGGCGAGGGTCCTGCTGATGCGGACCCCGGATCTGACGAGCGATGACGAAAGCACGAGCACCTACCTCCAGAAGCGTGCCAGGACTCGAACCCGAAAGTTTCGACCCCTTGGGGATGCATGCCGGACGGTATTGACATGCTCTGGAGCGGTCAATGCCGGAGGCGGTCGGGCAGCGTCAGGGCAGGCGGGGGAGGTGAAATTATCATTTTTCTCGTGAAACTTTCAAACTCGTGAGAGAATGCCGCGTGCCCGCCTCGCTGGGGGAGCAGGGGCGGGCACGGTCCCGGAGTCCCGGCCTTCCGGGAGCATGGGGTGGCGGTCAGGCGTCGTCGTCGGACACCCGCGAGGCGTCCTGGCAGACGCTGGAGCCACCTTTGGTGAGCACCGGCAGCAGCGCGCCGCAGGTGCTCACCGGCGCGGAGACGGGCTCGACGATCTCATCGTTGAAGATGATCACATCGCCGACGACCGAGGGCCGGGCCGCAGGCGCGGCCGGCTCAGCCGGTTCGGCCGGCTCCGCCGCCTCGGCGGCGGGTACGGGCGCGGCGGCTTCGGCGGCAGGTGCGGGCTGAGCCGCCTCAGCGGCGGGCGGAGGCACGACTCCTACGGCCGAGGGCGGCGCAACCCCTGTAACCGTGGCTGGAGGCGGGGGCGTCGTTGCTTCGGCGGTGGGAGAGGTCAGGGTGAGAAGGCCGGCGATCATGCCACCGACACCCGCGATGGCGCGTTTGCCGGTCCGCCCGCCTGCTGCCCGAAGCGCCCGGGACGCCCGCCCAACATGATCCTGTCGATGATCGCGAGCGCCACCGCCGAAAGGATGAAGGTCAGGTGGATAAGCGTTTTCCATAGGAGTTCCCTGTCGGTCACGGCCGGTCGCGCCGCGTTGATGAAGATCTGGAGAAGGTGGATGGAGGAGATCCCGATGATCGCCATGGCGAGCTTGACCTTGAGCACGTTGGCGTTGACATGCGACAGCCACTGGGGCTGGTCCGGATGCCCCTCGATACGCAGCCGCGAGACGAACGTCTCGTAGCCGCCGACGATCACCATGATCAGCAGGTTGCTGATCATCACCACGTCCACGAGACCGAGGACGATCAGCATGACGGTGGTCTCAGCGGGCTTGCCGCCGAATCCGAGCTGGACGAGGTGGATCAACTCCGCCATGAACCGCCATACGTAGACCACCTGGGCGACGATGAGCCCGAGATAGAGAGGAGCCTGGATCCAGCGGCTCAGGAACATGATGTAGCCGAGGCGCCGCAGCGGGCTGCGATACCCGTTCGGCGGACCAGTCACGGACTGTAGCTGGTGCATCTACGAGGTGAACACGTTCACATGCTGGATGACGGTATCCATGCCGAATATCGCCTTCTCCCCGGTCAGCTCGGCCAGCACGGGCGGTAGCGTGCCCACGGCGACCGTGGCCGCGGCGGCGATGGCGGCAAGGGCTCGGATGCTCAATGCGACTCCTTCGGTTGCTGTTCGGATGCCCCCGTCAGGATCCAGGGGAGCCTGAGGCCCGGGGCGGCGCGACGGCGACCGACCGCGCCGCGCCGCGCCACCCCTCGGCCGGCCGGCAGGCCGGCAGGTCAGGGCGCCAGGCAGGTGGTGCCGGGGATCTCGGCGGGCAGACCGGGCGCGGACGGGTCGACCATCGAGCCCACGTCAGCGGCGCTACTGGTCAGGCAGCCGATCACCGTGATGGGGTCGACGACGGCGTGGGCGGCGGGGGCGACGGCCATGAGCAGCCCACCGGCCACCAGCGTGGCCACGGCGAGGCGGCGCGTGCGGTGCATGAGACCTCCAGGATCGAGTGTCAACGTTGGATACCCAGCGTAATCCTTTAGTCACTCTGAGTAAATATTGAGCCCATGCCTTAACCCAGAGTTCCCCTACTGTTCCCCTGCGCCACACCAGAGGGGCGCGCTTCAAGACCTTTGCACTCTTATTTGAATCATGTTAGATGGATGAGCAAAGGTGCCTATCGTCGCGGTATCCGACACGCCTCCGGGAAGGACCGGGCACAGTGACGCTGATCATCGATGGCGTCTCCGTACGGCAGCGCGGGGAGATCTGGCTCGACGACATCCGTCTCGAGTTACCGAGTGGGATGACGACGCTTCTCGGCCCGATGGGGGCGGGGAAGACGACCTTGATGCGGGTCGCCGCGGGGCTGTCGCCCCCCGACCGCGGGCGGGTGCTGGTCGACGGGCGCGACGTCACCTCCGTCTCCGTACGCAAGCGCTCGGTCGCCTTCGTCTACCAGCAGTTCATCAACTATCCCTCGCTGACGGTCTACGACAACATCGCCTCCCCGCTGCGCCTGGACGCCTCCTTCCCCAGAAGTGACCTGGATCGGCGGGTACGCGAGGTGGCCGAGCTCATGGGCATCGGCGACCTGCTCGAACGCAGGCCCGCCGAGTTGTCGGGAGGCCAGCAGCAGCGCACCGCCATCGCGCGGGCGCTGGCCCGGCAGGTGGACGTGCTGCTGCTGGACGAGCCGCTGGCCAACCTCGACTTCAAGCTGCGCGAGCAGCTCAGGGCCGACCTGAAGAGCATGTTCGCCGAGGCCCCCGGCGTGGTGCTGTATTCGACGGCCGACCCGAACGAGGCGCTGTCGTTCGCGGCGCCCACGGTGGTGCTGGGCGAGGGACGGGTGCTGCACACCGGTGACGTGGCGGACATGTACGCCGAGCCGCCCACGCTGGCGGTCGCGGCGACGCTCAGCGATCCGCCGCTGAACCTGCTGCCCGGCGTGGTCCGCGAGGGCAGGATCGACTGCCTCGGCGCCTCCTTCCCGGCGCCGGGAGCGCACGGGGACGGCCGGGGCGTGGTCCTGGCGGTCCGCCCGCACCAGGTGAGCATCGAGCGTGGCGGGCCGGACCTGCTGGAGTTCCCCGCCGAGATCCGGCTCGCGGAGGTGACCGGGAGTTCGACGTACCTGCATCTGATGCCGGCCGGTGGCCGGCACCTGGTCGCGCACCTGGAGGGGGCGCGGCTGTTCGACCCCGGCGAGCCGGCGACCGCGTACGTGGATCCGGCGCACCTGTTCGTCTTCGACGAGGTCGGCGGCCGGCTGCCGGCCACCTCCGCGGCCGGGGCCGACCTGCATGGCTGACATCCGGCTGGAGGGCGTGGGCCACAGCTACGACGGCGGCCGGACGTGGGCGCTGCGGCCGATGACGTGGACGTGGCGTGACGGCCGGGCGTACGCGCTGCTCGGCCCGAGCGGGTGCGGGAAGAGCACGCTGCTCAACATCATCTCCGGCCTGCTCTCCCCCACGGTGGGGCGGATCTGGTTCGGCGACCGCGAGGTGACCGGCGTGCCGACCGCGGGGCGCGACATCGCGCAGGTCTTCCAGTTTCCGGTGCTGTACGAGGAGATGTCCGTCTACGACAATCTGGCGTTCCCGCTGCGCAACCGCCGCCGTCCCAAGGCGGAGGTGGACCGGCGGGTGCGCGAGGTGTCGCGGCTGCTGGGCTTGGAGGAGCACCTGCGGCGCCGGTCGCGGCGGCTGGACCCGGGCCGGCAGCAGCTCGTCAGCCTGGGCCGCGGCCTGGTGCGCGCGGACGTGGCGGCGGTGCTGCTGGACGAGCCGCTCACCGTCGTCGACCCGGCCATGAAGTGGACGCTGCGCAGCGAGCTCAAGCAGATCCACCGCGACACCGGGCACACGCTCATCTACGTCACCCACGACCAGACCGAGGCGCTGACCTTCGCCGAGGAGGTGGTGGTGCTGAACGACGGGGCGATCGTACAGGCGGGCGAGCCGAGCGAGCTGTTCCTGTCGCCCGCGCACGAGTTCGTCGGCCACTTCATCGGCTCGCCCGGCATGAACGTGCTCCCGGCCGAGCTGCTGGACGGTGTGGTGCGGGTCGGCGACGCCACGCTCGGGCGGGCGTCCGTCGAGCTGCCCTCGGGTCCGGTACGGGTCGGGGTACGGCCGGAGTTCGTCCGGATCGGCCCCGCCGGCGCCGCGTCGGGGCCGGTGGCGCGGGTGACGGGCGTGGACCGGATGGGCGCCTACAACCTGGTGCACGCCGAGGTGAACGGGCATCCGGTGATCGCCAGGACCGACGCCGCGACCACGTTCGACGCCGGAGCCACGCGGGTCCTGCGCTTCGCCGAGGGCCGCGCGTTCCTGTTCAGGGACGCGGTCCGGTGCGGCGCGCTGGAGCCGCTGGACGGGAGGGCCGGGGCATGAGCGAGCGGACGGCGGCCCCTGCCGGCCAGGCGGACGGTCGGACGGACGACCAGGCGGATCGGCGGGCGGATCGGCGGGCTGAACGGCGGGCTGAACGGCAGGCGGAAGAGGGCGAGCGGCGGGCCGACCCCCGGCGCAGGAACAACCGGGCCTGGCTGCTGGTGCTGCCGGTCGTCGTGTCGGTCGCCTTCACGGCCGTGATCCCGCTGATGACCGTGGTGAACTTCTCCGTGCAGGACATCTTCAGCCCCGGCGACCGGCTCTTCGTCGGCCTGGAGTGGTTCCGGTCGGTCTCGCGGGACCCGGAGGTGCGGGCCGCGTTCGTGCGCACGCTGCTGTTCTCGGCGCAGGTGCTGCTGCTGGAGATCCCCCTGGGCGTGCTGCTCGCGGTGTCGATGCCGCGCCGGGGCGTGTGGGTGTCGGTAACGCTGGTGCTGGTCGCGCTGCCGCTGCTGATCCCGTGGAACGTGGTAGGCACCATCTGGCAGATCTTCGCCCGCCCCGACATCGGGCTCGGCGGCTGGGCCGTCAACAACGTGCTGGGCCTGGAGTTCAACTACACCCTGGACGCCACCGACGCCTGGATCACCGTGCTGGCCATGGACGTGTGGCACTGGACGCCGCTGGTGGCGCTGCTGGCCTACGCGGGGCTGCGCTCGATCCCGGACCCGTACTTCCAGGCGGCGCAGATCGACGGCGCCTCGGCCTGGGCCACCTTCCGCCACATCCAGCTCCCCCGGCTGCGGGGGGTGCTGACGATCGCGATCCTGCTGCGTTTCATGGACAGCTTCATGATCTACACCGAGCCGTTCGTGGTGACGGGCGGCGGGCCGGGCAACGCCACCTCCTTCCTCAGCATCCTGCTGTCGAAGATCGCCGTCGGGCAGTTCGACCTGGGGCCGGCCGGGGCGTTCTCGCTGCTGTACTTCCTGGCCGTACAGATCGTCTGCTACGTCTTCTTCACCGTGCTGACCAGGACCGGGAGGTGAGCGCCATGGGCGACAGGCGGTTGCCCTGGAAGCGGACCGTGCTCTGGCTCTACGGCATCACGCTGCTGCTGCCGCTGCTGTGGATGTTCGGCATGTCCATCCGCCCCAACCAGGACATCCTCGGCAGCTTCTCGCTCATCCCGCAGCGGGTCACCTTCGACAACTACGTCACGTTCTTCACGAACTCGGTGTGGTACTCGAGCTACCTGAACTCGATCATCTACACGTCGATGAACGCGGTCATGTCGCTGGTGGTGGCGCTGCCCGCCGCCTACGCCTTCTCCCGGTTCAGGTTCGCCGGGGACAAGCACCTGTTCTTCTGGCTGCTGACGAACCGGATGGCGCCGCCCGCGGTGTTCCTGCTGCCGTTCTTCCAGATCTATCAGGCGGTCGGCCTGTTCGACACGCATCTGGGGGTGGCCATCGCGCACATGCTGTTCAACGTGCCGCTGGCGGTGTGGATCCTCGAAGGGTTCATGTCGGGCATCCCCCGCGAGATCGACGAGACCGCGGCGATCGACGGATACTCGCTGCCGCGGTTCTTCGTCACGATCTTCCTGCCGATGATCCGCTCCGCGATCGGCGTCACGCTGTTCTTCTGCTTCATGTTCAGCTGGGTCGAGCTGCTCATCGCGCGGACCATCACCTCGGTCGACGCCAAGCCCATCGCCGCCACCATGACGCGCACGGTCAGCGCGGCGGGCGTGGACTGGGGGCTGCTGGCGGCGGCCGGGGTCCTGACGATCGTCCCCGGCGCGATCGTGATCTGGTTCGTCCGCAACTACATCGCCAAGGGCTTCAGCCTGGGGAGGGTCTAGCCATGCTTCCTGGGCTGGAGTGGATGGTGTGGACCGGGCCCACGGCGGCCGTCTTCATCGGGCTCGGGCTGCTGCTGTGCGGGATGGCGGTCTGGGCGAAGATCTCTCCGCCGGTGGCGCGGCGGGGGTTCCTGCGCATCGAGACCGATCGGGGGGACCGGCTGTACATCGGCCTCATCAGCGCGGCCGTCGTACTCGCCGGATGGATCGCGGTCACCGACCTGTCCATGTGGCTGGCGCTGGCCTGCGCGTTCTTGGTGGCGCTGACGATCGGGTTGTGGGGCTGACGAAGGAGGCGGCTATGCCGTTCGACAGGAAGATCCCCTACAGGAGTACGGCCTGCGCGGCGGTGCTCGTCCTGCTGGCCGCGGCCTGCTCGCAGGGCGGCGGCGGTGGCGGCGGCGACTTCCGGGAGGCCGACGCCAAGGCGGCCGCCCAGCGCTGGGTGTCCACCGAGTTCACCCCGAGCACGCTGTCCAAACAGCAGCAGCTGGCCGAGATGGACTGGTTCATGAAGGCGGCCGCCCCGTACCGGGGCATGGAGATCAACGTGGTGTCGGAGACGATCACCACGCACGAGTACGAGTCCAAGCAGCTCGCCAAGGCGTTCACCGAGATCACCGGGATCAGGCTCAAGCACGACCTGATCCAGGAGGGCGACGTGATCGAGAAGCTGCAGACGCAGATCCAGGGCGACCAGAACATCTACGACGCCTACGTCAACGACTCCGACCTCATCGGCACGCACGCGCGCGGCGACTATGTGGTGCCGCTGTCGGACTACATCGCCGGGGAGGGCAAGGCGGTCACCTCGCCCACACTGGACCTGGCCGACTTCATCGGCATCAGCTTCACCACCGGCCCGGACAAGAAGATCTACCAGCTGCCCGACCAGCAGTTCGCCAACCTCTACTGGTTCCGCTACGACTGGTTCACCGATCCGGACGTCAAGAAGCAGTTCAAGGACGCCTACGGGTACGAGCTCGGCGTGCCGGTCAACTGGGCGGCCTACGAGGACATCGCCGACTTCTTCACCACCAAGGTCAACGGCAACGGCACGATGGACGGCAAGAAGGTCTACGGCCACATGGACTACGGCCGTAAGGACCCGTCGCTGGGCTGGCGCTTCACCGACTCGTGGCTGTCGATGGCGGGCAACGGCGACCCGGGCCTGCCCAACGGCCTGCCGGTGGACGACTGGGGCATCAGGGTGGAGAACTGCCGCCCGGTCGGCTCGTCGGTGACGCGCGGCGGCGACACCAACGGCCCGGCCTCGGTGTACGCGCTGACCAAGTACGTGGACTGGCTGAAGAGGTTCGCGCCGAAGGAGGCGGCCGGGATGAACTTCAGCGAGTCCGGCCCGGTGCCCGCCCAGGGCAACATCGCCCAGCAGATCTTCTGGTACACCTCGTTCACCGCCGATATGACCGCGCAGGGGCTGCCGGTCGTCAACGGCGACGGCACGCCCAAGTGGCGCATCGCGCCGAGCCCGCACGGCGCGTACTGGAAGGACGGCAACAAGCTCGGCTACCAGGACGCCGGCTCGTGGACGCTGCTGAAGAACACGCCGAAGGAGCGGCGGGCCGCGGCCTGGCTGTACGCGCAGTTCGTCACGTCGAAAACGGTGTCGCTGAAGAAGTCGATCGCCGGCCTGACGTTCATCCGCGACTCCGACATCAAGAGCGACTACTTCGAGCAGAACGCCGACAAGTACGGCGGGCTGATCGAGTTCTACCGGGGCCCCGCTCGCGAGCAGTGGACGCCGACCGGGACGAACGTGCCGGACTACCCCAGGCTGGCGCAGCTGTGGTGGCAGAACGTGGCCACCGCCGTCACCGGCGAGACCACCCCGCAGCAGTCCATGGACAATCTGGCCAAGCAGCAGGACGACATCCTGTCCCGGCTGGAGCGGCGGGGGTACGGCGGCGCCTGCGCGCCCAAGCTGAACCCGGAGCGGGACGTCCAGTACTGGCTGGACCAGCCGGGCGCCCCGGCTCCCAAGCTCGCCGACGAGCGGGGCAAGCCGGAGACGCTCGACTATGACCGGCTCATCGCCCAGTGGAAGAAGGCCGGCTGAGCCGCCTGTCAGGCCGAGCGCACCGGCTCGCCGTCGGCGGCCGGTGCGGCCGGCTCCAGGTCGAGGGTGTCGCGCAGCTGGATGGGCGGCAGAAGCAGCGCCGCGATGACGCCCACCGCGGCGATGCCGGCCGAGACGAGGAAGATGTGCCCGGTGGCGTCGCCGTAGGCGACCTGGACGATCGCCTTGATCGGCGCGGGAAGTGCCTGGATGTCGAGGCTGTTCCCGCCGGAGCCGCTGACCGGGATGCCGGCCTTGGTCAGGCCCTGCGCGATGCCGGTGGCGACGTGGCTGGCCAGGATCGCGCCGAGGACGGAGACGCCGATGGTGCCGCCCAGCGAGCGGAAGAAGGTGACCGCGCCGCTGGCGGCGCCGAGCTCGTGCAGCGGAACGGTGTTCTGGATGGCCAGGACGAGGTTCTGCATGGACATGCCGACCCCGGTGCCGACCATCAGCATGCCGGCGCCGATGACGAGCAGCGACGTGTCGTGGTCCATCGTGCTCATCACCAAGAATCCGGCGGTGAGCACGAGTGAGCCGGTGACGATGTACGGCTTGACCCTGCCGCTGCGGGAGATCATGCGGCCGCTGATCGTCGAGGAGAGCAGCACGCCGGCCATCATCGGGATGGTGAGCAGGCCCGCCTCGGTCGGGGTGTAGCCGCGGCCGATCTGGAAGTACTGGCCGAGGAAGACGGCGCCGCCGAACATCGCCATGCCGACCGCGAGGCTGGCCACGATCGCCAGCGCGGGCGTGCGGCGGCTGATCACCTTCAGCGGCACGACCGGCTGGGGAACCCGCGCCTCGACCAGGGTGGCCAGCACCAGGATGACGACGCCGCCACCGGCCATGACCGCCGTCTGCCAGGAGAGCCAGTCGAAGGAGTTGCCCACGAAGGTGACCCAGATGAGCAGCACGCTGACACCGGCGGCGATCATGGTCGCGCCCAGGTAGTCGATCTTCACGTCGGTCCGGCGCACGGTCGTGACGTTCAGCGTCCGGTGCAGCAGCACGAAGGCGGCCATGGTGAACGGCACCGCGACGAAGAAGCACCAGCGCCAGCCGAGCCAGGAGGTGTCGGCGATGAGCCCGCCGAGCAGCGGGCCGCCGACAGTGGCCACGGCCATGACGCCACCGAGGTAGCCGTTGTAGCGGCCGCGCTCCTTCGGGCTGATCATCGCGGCGATCACCACCTGCACGAGCACCTGCAAGGCGCCCATGCCGAGCCCCTGGATCGCGCGAAAGGCGATCAGCTGCTCGGTGTTCTGCGCGAACCCGCAGGCCAGCGAGCTCACCATGAAGATCCCGATGGAGATCTGAAGCAGCAGTTTCTTGCTGAACAGGTCGGCGAGCCGGCCCCAGATCGGGGTGGCGGCCGTGGCGGCCAGCAGTGAGGCGGTGACCACCCAGGTGTACTGGGACTGACTGCCGTGCAGCGCACCGATGATCTGCGGCAGCGCCACGGAGACGACGGTGCTGCTGATCATCGCGACGAACAGGACGAGGAGCAGGCCGCTGAGCGCTTTGAGAATCTGCTTGTGGGTCATCGGCTCGGCGGCCAAGCCGGCGGGTGCGCTCACGCGCGTCCTCCAATAAAGGAAAGTTTCATTACAAGAGGGACACTTTACATGCCCGATCGGCAACTTTGCGCATTGGGCATATATTCCCAAGCGGTAGAGTTGTCCGCACTATGGACAGCACGCTGGGACTACGCGAGCGCAAGAAGGCCGAGACGCGGCAGAGCGTCCACGAGGCGGCCGTGCGCCTGGTGGAGGAGTACGGCTTCGACGCCGTCACGGTCGAGGCCATCGCCGACGCCGCCAACATCTCCCGGCGCACCTTCTCCAACTACTTCGCCGGCAAGGAGGACGCGGTCCTGTGGGGCGAGGAGCAGCGCTTCCACACGCTGGTGGCCGAGGTCCGCGCCCAGCCGCCGACCGTTTCCGGCTGGCAGGCGCTGCGCACCGCCGTCCATATCCTCTGCGAGCGCGTGGGCCCGCCCGGCGAGTGGGCCTCGCGCACCCGCCTGGCCAAACGGCACCCCGCACTGCTGGCCAGGCAGCTCGCCAACCATGCGGCGCTCGAACGCGAGCTGGCCCAGGCCATCTCCGAGCACCCCAGCCCGATCCGGCCACGGGTGATGGCGGCGGCCTGCCTGAGCGCGCTGCGCGTCGCCGCGAACGTGTGGGTCGAGGAGCAGCAGGCCCGCCCGCTGGTGGAGGTCTGCGACGAGATCTTCGAGGAGATGGGGCGCTCGTTCGGCTGAGCGGTGCGCGGCGAATCCGCAGATGACGTCCGTATCGGGAGTTATTCGCCGCGTCGGGGGAATCCTTCTACCGACGGCTTCAGGGCCCGGCAGACGAGCGTGCGCTGTCGGCGTGTGCATGGGGCGTGGTCGCTCCGACATAAAGTGGGCGAAATGCCACATCCGCACCTGGGCTCAGCGCAGGCGCGAATACCATGCCCGTCAGTACCGTCCCCTTCATCCAGGAGCCACCCTTGACTGTCCAGGCCGATGCAGCGAGGCGACGCATCGAAGAGCTGCTACGCGCTGAGGAGGAGCTGATCCTGCCTCGATGGCACGCGATCGCCAAGGCGCCCGCCGACGAGCTCCGGGAGATCTACCTGGCGCTGCTCTCCGGGTTCCAGGAGGGCGAGGACCTGACGGAGGTCCGGGGAGCGCTCGCCGAGCTGTCCCGCAGCCGCGCCCGGCAGGGCCACACGCCCTCCGACACCGCCCGGGCGGTGTTCGGTCTCAAGGAGGCCGTCTACGAGACCGTCGAGCGCGACGGGACGGCCGAGGCGCTGCTCGGCTTCACCTGGTTCTCCCGGCTGATCGACGATCTGGGCCTGTTCACGTTCGAGAGCTACGCCAGCGCCCGCGAGAAGATCATCCTGGACCAGGCCGAGCAGCTCCTGGAGCTGTCCACGCCGGTCGTCAAGCTGTGGGACGGCATCGTGGCGGTGCCCCTGGTCGGCACGCTGGACTCCGCCAGGACCCAGGTCGTGATGGAGAAGCTGCTGCAGACGCTGGTCGACAACGGCGCCGAGCACGCGGTGATCGACATCACCGGAGTCCCCGCGGTGGACACCCAGGTGGCACAGCACCTGCTGAAGACCGTGTTCGCGGCCCGGTTGATGGGCGCCGAGTGCGTCATCTCCGGCATCCGCCCGCAGATCGCGCACACCATCGTCACTCTCGGCATCGAGTTCGGCGACATCGTGACCAAGGCCTCCCTGGCCGACGCGCTGGCCTACATGCTGCGGCGACGCGGCATCGAGATCAGCCAGGCGGAGCGACCCCGCATCGCGGTGCGGACGGAACATCGATGATGGAGCGCATCCCCATCCTCAAGCTCGGCGACACGCTGATCGTCTCCATCCAGGGCGACCTGGAGGACCAGGGCGTGCTCGCGCTGCAGGAAGACCTGGCCGACAAGGTCGTCATGACCGGCGCGCGGGGCGTCATCATCGACATCTCCGCCGTCGAGATCGTCGACTCCTACATCGGCAGGATGCTCGCCACCATCGCTGACATACTGCGGATGCTCGACGCCGACACCGTGGTCGTCGGCATGCGCCCGGCCGTGGCGATCACCCTCGTCGAGCTCGGCCTGTCGCTGGGCGGGGTGCGCACCGCGCTCGATCTGGAGAAGGGCGTAGCGCTGCTGGACCACGTCAGGAGCACGCCACGATGACCGGCGACGGACCGCTGCCCATCGTCAGCAACGCCGACATCGTCGCGGTCCGGCAGCAGGTGCGGACCGCGGCCGTGGAGTCAGGGTTCTCCCTCATCGACCAGACCAAGGTGGTGACCGCGGCGAGTGAGCTGGCCCGCAACGCGCTGGTCTACGCCGGAGGCGGCCAGGTGCGCATCGAAGTCGTCGAGAACGCCCGGCGACGGGGCCTGCGGCTCGAGTTTCATGACGAGGGACCGGGTATTCCCGATGTGGAGCAGGCCCTCACCGACGGCTGGACCACCGGCTCCGGCCTCGGGCTCGGACTGAGCGGGTCGCGGCGGCTGGTCGACGAGTTCGACCTCGACTCCGTACCGGGGAAGGGCACGACGGTGACCGTGACGAAGTGGGCCAGGTAGGTGGACCAGGTCAGGCAGACCCGACCGGACATATGGGTGCGGGCCGAGGAGTCCAGCGCGGTCGGCGCCGTGCGCAGAACGGCCACCCACCTGGCCGAGAGCGTGGGCATCGGCCCCGAACGCATCGGGCAGATCGCGGTGGCGGTCACCGAGGCCGTCTCCAACCTCGTCAAGCACGCCGTCCAGGGCATGGCCCTGGTCCGGCCCTGCCCCGGCGCCCCGGCAGTGGTCGAGCTGATCACCCTCGACCGCGGGCCGGGGATGCCCGACGTCGCGCGCGCGCTGCGCGACGGCTACTCCACCTCCGGGACGCTGGGCATCGGGCTGGGCGCGATCGCCCGATTCGCCTCCCGCTACGACGTCCACTCGGTTCCCGGCGCGGGAACGGCGCTGGCCATGCAGTTCGCCGACGGTGACCTGCCCGCGCTGCCGCCCGCCAGCGGCCTGACCCGCCCCATCGGCGAAGAGGTGGAGTCGGGCGACTCCTTCGCCATCGCCACCGGCGACGAGGCCACCACCGTGATGCTGTGCGACGGGCTGGGCCACGGGTCGCTCGCCGCGCGCGCCTCCCAGGAGGCGGTGCGGCTGTTCCTGGCAGGGCCGGACGACGACCCCGCGACGATTTTGCGCCGGCTGCATCACGGGCTGGGCCACACCCGGGGCGGCGCGGCGGCGGTGGCCCGCGTCACCTCGGACTCCGTGGCCTACACCGGCATCGGCAACATCTCCGGCTGGATCGTCCACGACGGGCAGCGCCAGGGCATGATCTCGGCGCACGGCATCGCCGGGCACCAGGGGCGGCGGCCCCGGCAGTACGTCTACGAGCTGGACGAGCACGCGACCGTGGTGCTGCACTCCGACGGCCTGACCGACCGCTGGAGCCCGGCCGGCATGCCGGGCCTGTTCGCCCGCTCCCCCGCCGTCGTCGCCGCCACCCTGCTGCGCGAGGCGGGCAGCCGCCGCGACGACGCGGGCGTGGTGATCGTGAGGCCCCGGTCATGACCGCGATCGAGCTGGCCCGCATGCGCCTTGGCCGGGAGCAGGACGTCTTCGCGCTGCGCCGGCTCGGCCGGGCCGCCGCCGAGCTGAGCGGGCTGGAGGCGCAGGACCAGATCCGGGTCGCCACCGCGCTCAGCGAGATCGGCAGGGAGGTGGCCGCCGGTGGCGCGGAGGTCGTCTTCACGCTGGACGGCGGCGAGCTGCGCATCACCATCGAGCACACCGCCACGACCGACCCTGCCGGCTGGGAGGCGCTGGCGCTGGCGAGCCGCCTGGTGGATTCGGTCACCGCGGACACCGAGCGCGGGCACATCACGATCACCAAGCGGCTGACCGCCCTTCCCGCCGCCCCGTCGCCCCGGCACATCCGCGAACGACTGGCCCAGCTGACGCCGACCACCGCCGTCGACGAGCTGCGCGAGCAGAACAAGGAGCTGGCCGAGACCCTCGACGAGGTGCGGCAGCTCAACGCGGAGCTCCAGGAGACCAACCTGGGGGTCATGGCCCTGTACAACCAGCTCTCCAGCGAGCTGGAGGAGACCAACAGGGGCGTGGTCGCGCTGTACGCCGAGCTGGACGAGAAGTCCAGCCGGCTCCGCGAGGCGGCCGAGACCCGCAACCGGTTCTGGACCACGGTCAGCCACGAGCTGCGTACTCCGCTCAACTCCATCATCGGCCTGGTCAGGCTCCTGGTCGGGCCGGGCGGCGACCCGCTGACGGAGGAGCAGACGCACCAGGTGGGACTCATCGGCGGCTCGGCCGAGACGCTGCTCTCCATGGTCAGTGAGCTCCTGGACATGGCCAAGGCCGACTCGGGACGCCTGCGGCCCGAACCGGCGACCGTGGACCTGGACAGGCTCGTGCACCAGCTCCACCTGACGATGCAGGCCACCAGCGACGTCGCCTTGCGCACCGAGGTCGCCGGCGAGGTCACCGAGGTCTACACCGACGAGGTGATGCTCACCCGCGTCCTGCGCAACCTGCTGTCGAACGCGCTGAAGTTCACCCGGCAGGGCGAGGTACGGCTGAGCGCAAGCCTGGACGAACCGGCCGGGCAGGTGGTCATCACCGTCGCCGACACCGGCATCGGCATCCCCCCGGAGTACCTCGGCCAGGTGTTCGAGGAGTTCGTCCAGGTCCCGGTCCCCGCGCAGGCCGCGAGCAAGGGGACGGGCATCGGGCTGACGTACGCGGCCAAGCTCACCGAGATGCTGGACGGCTCGCTGGAGCTGGACAGCACCTTCGGGGAGGGCACGACCGCGACCGTGCGGCTGCCGTACTACGGAGGACCTCCCCGGATCGAGCGGGTGCTGATCGCCGACGACGACGAGGACTTCCGCGCCACGGCCCGTAGGATGCTGTACGGCTTCGCCGCGCAGGTGGACGAGGCCGCTGACGGGGTCGAGGCATTGGCAGCGATGAGGGACAGACGCCCGGACGTCATCGTGCTCGACATGCTCATGCCGCGCCTCGACGGTAACGCGCTGCTGCAGCGCATGGCGGAAGACGAGGAGCTGAGGAAGGTGGCGGTGGTGGTGGTGACGGTGGCGCCGGGCAAGGCCGCGGCGGAGCATCCCGTGCTGTCCAAGCTCGACCTGAGCCGCGAGCAGCTGCTCCGGTCCGTGCTCGAGGCGACCGGAGCCGACCGTGCCTGAGTCGTCGGCCTGTGTCCTGGTCGTGGACGACACCCCCACCAAGCGCTACGTCCTGTCGAGCTGGCTGCGGCGGGCGGGCCATCGGGTGATCGAGGCGGCCGGCGGCGAAGAGGCCCTGGCCGTGCTACGGGAGCAGCGCCCCGACCTGGTGATCCTGGACGTCCTCCTGCCCGGCCTCAACGGCTTCGAGGTGTGCGAGCGGATCAAGGCCAATCCGGCGACGGCCTCCATCCCGGTCATCCAGGTGTCGGGCAACGCCATCACCGTGGCCGATCGCACCGAAGGGCTGGAGCGCGGCGCCGACGCCTACCTCGCGGAGCCGATCGAGCCGAGCGAGTTCGCCGCCACGGTGGAGGCGACGCTGCGTTACTCGCGGGCGCGCCGGCGGGCGGAGGTGATGGCCGGACGGCTGGCCATGCTGGCCGAGGTGACCTTGCGGATCAACCGGGCCGACTCCTTCGAGCGGTTGCTGAGCGTGGCCGTCCAGGGCACGGTGGACATCATGGGCCGCCGCTCCGGCGCGCTGGCGGTGCCGCCCGACGGCCGGTTGCGCAACTACCGCGCCCGCCCCGGCGAGGCCCCCATCAGCAAGAGCGCCGCTCCCAACCTGCTGGACCGGCTGTGCGGGCTCGTCCTGGGCGACGCCGCCGGAGCCGAGGTGCTCACCGTCGAGGCCGGCGACTGGGTCACGCTGATGCCCGACGTGGAGCTCAGCCGGCCGGTCACCGGCGTGCTGTGCCGGACCAAGAAGGGCAGGCCGCCGGTCTTCCTGGGGCTGGAGGCCGCCCCGGCGCTGGACGCCGACGAGCTCAACCTGCTGCTGCAGCTCGCCCAGGAGCTGGCCCTCGCGGTGGACGCGCTGCGCGCCTACACCGAGGAGCACACCATCTCGCTGACCCTGCAGCGCAGCCTGCTGCCCTCGCGGGTGCCGGACGTGCCCGGCCTGCAGATGGGCCTGCGCTACCAGCCCGCGGTGGACAACATCGAGGTCGGCGGCGACTTCTACGAAGTGCTCATGATCGACGACCGGGTGCTCGTGGCGATCGGCGATGTCATGGGCCATTCGCTGCACGCGGCGACCATCATGGCCGAGCTGCGCCACGCACTGCGCGCCTCGGTGATCGACCAGGTGGACCTGGCGGCCTCGATGGACCTGCTGAACAAGATCCTGCGCCGCTACCACCCCGGCATGACGGCCACCGTGTGCATGCTGCTGCTGAACCCGGCGACGGGCGAGATCGAGCTGGCCAACGCCGGGCACATCCCGCCGCTGCTGGCCGGGCCGCAGGGGCACTACCACGGCCTGGGCAACCTGCTGCTCGGCGTGGCCGCCGAGGACTACAAGGTGGAGCACCTGGTGCTGCCGCCGGGGGGCACGCTCATGCTGTTCACCGACGGGCTGGTGGAGGACCGCCACATCCTGCTGGACGACAGTTTGGAACGGGCCAGGCAGCTGGCGGAGACGGTCGAGGACGACCTGGAGGCGTTCTGCGACCGGATCCTGGCCGCTTTCGGCTCACGGGAGGACGACGTGGCCTTCGTCGTGCTCCGCCGGGACGCGGCGCAGACCTGACGGGCGGCGCAGACCTGACGGGCGGTGCCGACCGGCACGGTCGTCGGCGGCCGCGACCGTGTCGCTCAGCGAGGTCAGCCGGGTCGCTCAGTCGGTCGGGGCGGTCTGGAAGCCGAACAGGGGGCGGACCTCCACGCCGCCGCTCACGACCGGGGTGAGCTCGGCGAGTTTCACGGCATGGTCGTGGTTGCGGGCTTCGAGCACGAAGACGCCGGCCACCGCCTCCTTCGTCTCCACGAACGGGCCGTCGGTCACCAGGCCGCCGCGCACGGTCGTCGCCGTCTCGGGCTGTTCCAGCGCCAGTTCGGCGACGACCCGGCCGCCGAGCTCGGCGATGCGGGCGGGGAGCCGCTCGTGCGCGTGCTGGACCTCCGGCGGAAGCTCGGCAGGCGGCACGGCCTCGTAGATGAGCACCGCGTACTGGTTCATCACGCCACCTCCTCGACAGGGCGAAGCCCCTCCGCCACCCGTCCTGCCCAGGCGGGGAAACGCCTCACCCGATGAATCCGACATAAGACCATAAAGATGCATATTTTCGGACTGTTGGCGGGCTATCTTGGCGACGCATTGTTTGAGAGTCGTCTCTCCAGGTAGTCGCCCGGCTATGGAACGCGACATCATGGACGACGACCACACGGACCGCGACGTCGACGCCGTGGTCGTGGGTGACGTGATGCTCGACTCCTGGCTGCGCGGGCCGGTCAAGCGGATCGCGCAGGAGGCTCCCGTACCGGTGGTCAGCGTCGAGGCCACCGAGGAGGCGCCCGGCGGCGCCGGCAACACGGCCGCCAACCTGGTCGCGCTCGGCGCCCGCGTCCGGCTCATCGGCGCGGTGGGGGACGACGCCTGTGCCGACCGGCTCGGCCGGGCGCTCGCCCTGCTCGGCGTCGATGCCCGTACGGTGACCGTGCCGGGCCGCCGTACCCCCCACAAGCGGCGGCTCATGGTCGGCGAGCAGCTCGTCGCCCGCTATGACGAGGAGGACCGCGAGCCGATCACCGGCGCGGCGCAGGCACGGCTCCTCGCCGAGCTCGAGCGGGCGCTTCCGGGCGCCGACGTGGTGATCGCCTGCGACTACGGCGGCGGAGTCTGTACGCCCGCCGTCCGGGAGGCGCTGGCCGGGGTGCCCCTGCTGGTCGTGGACGCGCACGCGATCACCCCCTGGCGGGCGTGCGGGCCCGCCGTCGTGCTGCCGAACTACGGAGAGGTGCTGGAGCTCCTGCGTGAGGACGGCGACGTGGCCGACCGGGTGAGCTTTCTCACCCAGCGCTCGGCGCGGCTGCTGGCCGAGTCCGGCGCCGGCATGGTGGTGACGACCCTCGACGGCGAGGGAACGCTGCTGCACCGGCCGGGACACCCGCCGTACCGCACCTATGCCGAGCCCGCGCCCGACCACATGGCGACGGGGGCGGGCGACACCTACACGGCCGCCTTCGCGCTGTGGCTGGCGGGCGGCGCCACGCCCGAGCACGCCGCGCGGGCGGCGCAGGCCGCCGCCGGCGTGGTGGTGCGGCGGCCGGGCACCGCCACCTGCACCCGGCAGGAGCTGCTCCGGGAGCTGCGGCGGACCGGCGGGCGCGCGGACGGCCCGGTGCAGGCCGCCGACCGGCTGGCGCACCGACTGGACGGGCACCGGCGGCGCGGGCAGCGGATCGTGTTCACCAACGGCTGCTTCGACGTGCTGCACCGGGGGCACGTGAGCTACCTGGAGGAGGCCTCGCGGCTCGGGGACGTGCTGGTCGTGGCGGTCAACAGCGACGCGAGCACGGCGCGGCTGAAGGGCCCGGGACGGCCGATCAACTCCTGCGAGGACCGCATGTCCGTGCTGGCCGCGCTCACCTTCGTCGACTACGTGACCGGCTTCGACGAGGACACGCCCGAGCGGCTGCTGCGCATGGTCCGGCCCGACCTGTACGTCAAGGGCGGCGACTACACCCCGGACATGCTGCCGGAGGCCCCGCTGGTCAGGGCCATGGGGGGCGAGGTCATGGTGCTGGAGTACGTCTCCGACCGGTCCACGACGGCCATCATCGAACGCGTGCGCTCCCTGCCCGCACCGGACTCGGCGGGACCCCGGTGACCGGCGCTGGCCACCGTCCGCGGATCGATCGCGGCGGGTGAGCGGCGGTGGACCGGACCGCGCGGCTGGACGGGATCGAGCGGATCGCGGTGCTGCGCGCCAACGCCCTGGGCGACTTCCTGCTGGCGCTGCCGGCCCTGGAGGCGCTCAAGGCCGCCTATCCGGGCGCCTCGATGACGCTGCTCGGGACGGCGTGGCACGCCGCGTTCCTGGACGGGCGTCCCGGGCCGGTGGACGAGGTGGTGGTGCTGCCGCCGATCACCGGGGTGTCCACCATGGAGGCCGGTCATCGGGCGCCGGCCGAGCTGTTCGAGCGGCTGCGGGAGCGCCGGTTCGGGCTGGCGGTGCAGATTCACGGCGGCGGGCGGTATTCCAACCCGTTCGTCCGAGGGCTGGGGGCCCGGACGACCGCGGGCCTGCGCACCCCGGACGCGGAGCCGCTCGACCGGTGGGTGCCGTACGTGCCGTACCAGCATGAGACGTTGCGTTTCCTGGAGGTGGCGGCGCTGGTCGGCGGGGTCGCGGGCCGGCTCGAACCGTGGGTGGCCCGCACCGGGGCCGACGCCGCCGAGGTGGCGGCGGCGCTCGGTGAGCCGCCGGCCGGGCTGGTGGCGCTGCATCCCGGCGCCATGGATCCGCGGCGGCGCTGGCCCGCGGAGTTCTTCGCGGCGGTCGGTGACCGGCTCGACCGGCCGATCGTGGTGACCGGCAGCGAGGCGGAGCGTGAGCTGGTGGAGCGGGTCACCGAGGCGATGCGGCGCCCGGCCGTGCCGCTCGCGGGCGCGCTCGGCGTCGGCGGGCTGGCCGCGCTGTACGCGCGGTGCGATCTGCTGGTCGCCAACGACACCGGGCCCCGGCACCTGGCCGCGGCCGTCGGCACGGCGACGGTGGGGATCTACTGGTGCGGCAACCTGATCAACGCCGGGCCGCTCACCAGGTCCCGGCACCGGCCGCTGGTCTCCTGGACGGCGGCGTGCCCGGTGTGCGGCGCCGGCGGGCTCGACCCCGCGGCGGAGCGCTGCGCGCACGACCCGTCGTGGGTGGCGGACATCCCGGTCGACGCGGTCGTCGAGCAGGCCCGGGAGCTGCTGCGGGGAGCGTGACAGCACGAAGGCCCGCACCTTCGAGAAGGTGCGGGCCCCAGGTCGTGCAGGTGCGTCGTCCTTAGACGGGAACGATGTTCTCCGCCTGCGGGCCCTTCTGGCCCTGGGTGACGTCGAAGCTGACCTTCTGGCCTTCCCGCAGCTCGCGGTAGCCCTGAGAGGCGATGTTGGAGTAGTGAGCGAAGACGTCGGCGCCGCCGCCGTCCTGCTCGATGAAGCCGAAGCCCTTTTCGCTGTTGAACCACTTAACGGTGCCAGTCGCCATGTCGATCTCCTTCATAGGCGCAAAAGACGGAATCCGCAGGTCACGAACTCCATGTCGCCGCAATCGACCCATCCGGAAATGACCGGCGAAAAGACAAATGCGCCCGAGGGCTTACATCCCGTCAGGCGCACACGAAATCCATGGGTACCAGAACTGCGAACACACGGATCAGCCTACCACGACCCCCCGTCCCCCACACCACGTCGGCATGTGGCCAGTTCAGGGCGTCGAGACGGCGCGCTAGCCAACAATTGCTGAAAAATACACAAGCACTGTGCCCTTTTACGCAATCCTGACCACAAGCGAAAAGTTAGGGTTGCTGCATGTTGTCCAGTCTTGACGGGGAATATTCATCGCTGGGGCAGCGCATACAGGCCGCTCGCGACCGCGCGTTCGTGGGGCGCGGCGAGGAGCTCGCTCTCTTCCGCGCGACGCTCGGCGCGGACGGGTCGTTCGGGGTGCTGTATGTGCACGGACCCGGCGGCATCGGCAAGTCGGCGCTGTTACGGCGCTTCGCCACCGAGGCCAGAGCGGCCGGCCGGCGGGTGGTGACCGTTGACGGGCACACCGTGGACCCCTCCCCCGCCGCCTTCGAGGCGCAGGCCGGCGAGGTGCTGACCGGCGAGCGGGTGGTGCTCCTGGTGGACACCTTCGAGCTCTGCCAGGGCTTGGCGGGCTGGCTGAGAGAGCGGTTTCTGCCGCGCGTGCCGGTGGGGGCGCTGGTGGTCGTGGCCGGCCGGAACCCGCCCGACCTGCGCTGGCAGGCCGACCCGGGCTGGGCGGAGGTGCTGCGGGTGATCCCGCTGCGCCCGCTGGCTCCGGAGGAGGCCATGGAGCTGATCGACGCCCGCGGGGTGGCGTCCGAGCTGCGCGAGCCCCTGCTGGCCTTCGCCGGCGGGCACCCGCTGGCGCTCTGCCTGGGCGCCGCGGTCGCGGCCAAGGACGAGCGGGCCTCGGTCCGCTGGACGCTGCGCAAGGACGTCGCGAAGACGCTGCTGGACCAGCTCGTCGGCGAGGTGCCGTCGCCGGCGCACCGCCGCGCGCTGGAGGTGTGCGCGCACGCCAGGACGACCACCGAGGAGCTGCTGCGCGCGGTGCTGCCGCAGGACGCCGGGCCGCTGTTCGAGTGGCTGCGCAGGCTGCCGTTCATCGAGTCGAACCGGCACGGCCTGTTCCCGCACGAGGTGGTCAGAGACGCGCTGGAGGCCGATCTGCGCTGGCGCGACCCCGAGGGGTACGCGACCATGCACCGCCGCATCCACGCGCACCTGGCCGCGCGGGTGCGCGTGGCCGGCGACCAGGCCGCGCCGGCGGCCATGGGCTCGCTGTTCTACCTGCACCGCGGCGACGGGGTGACCTCGAAGTTCCAGGGCTGGCAAGGCGACGGCGAGGTGCACGAGGAGCCCTTCCGGCCCGAGGACCGGGCCCAGGTACTGCGCATGGTGGCCGAGGCGGAGGGCCCGGAGTCGGCGGCCGACGCCGCGTTCTGGACGAGCCGGCGGCCGGAGTCCTTCTGGGTGCACCGCGACACCGAGACGGGCGAGCCCGTCGGCTTGATGGCGTGGCTGGTGCTGGCCGAGCCCAGCGAGGAGGAGCTGGCCGCCGACGTGATGCTGGGCCCGGCCTGGGAGCACATCCGGGCCACCGCCCCCCTGCGGCCCGGAGAGCACGTCGCCCTCTGCCGCGCCTGGGTGGTGCCCGCCCATCAGGGGCCCTCGCCGGTGATGGACCTGGTCCAGTGGCGCGCCATCGGCGAGTGCCTGCGGGCCGACCGCCTGGCCTGGGCGTTCATGGTGATGCGGGACCCGGACTCCTGGCGCCGCTACCTGCGCCACCACGACCTGCACGACCTCGCCGTACGGCTGCGTCGCGGCGAGGAGACCTACGGCTTGTTCGCCCACGACTGGCGCGTCACGACCGCGGAGGCGTGGCTGGAGCGCATGGGGCGGCGCGGGCAGTCCGGCCCGCAGGCCACCGCGCCGCCGGAGCCGTCCGGTCTGCGGGTGCTGTCGCGGCCCGAGTTCGACTCCGCCGTACGCGAGGCGATGCGCAGCCTGTCGCGGCCGGGAGCGCTGGTCGGCAACCCGCTGACCCGCACCAGGCTGGTGGCCGGCCATCCCTCGCCGGACCCCGCCCAGGCGCTGCGCGAGCTGCTCGAGGAGGCGGTCGAGCAGGTGGGCGCGGATCCACGGGCGGTCCGCCAGCATCAGGCCGTGGTCTCCGCCTACCTCAGCCGGGTGCCCACCCAGGAGGCCGCCGCCGAGCGTCTCGGGCTGCCGATCAGCACGTTCAGGCGCCACCTTGCGGGCGGGCTGGAGCGAGTGGCGGAGAGACTGTGGCATCGGGAGGTGTACGAGGTGCCCGAGGCCCCGCCAGACGCCTGATCAGCGGGCCGACGGGCCGCTCCACCCAGCGGTACACGGCGTAGGCGGCCAGGAGCATCACCGCGATCAGCCCGGTCACCAGCACGTACCGGTTCACCGAGTCCCCGATCCGGTTGATCAGGATGAACCCGATGTGGGCGTGCAGCAGGTAGAGCGGGTACGTCAGCGCTCCGGCGGTGGCCAGCCATGGCCGGGCCAGCCGCTGGAGCACCCGCAGGGCGATCAGCGTCATGATCAGGAAGATCACCACGACCACCGCGACGACGACCACGGAGTCGTACGCCACCCCGTAACGCTTGCCCACCGAGTCGGCGTACCCGATGGCCCGGTAGGCGGCGTTGCCCAGGCAGAGGGGGACGATCAAGGCGACCTGCCAGTTGAGCCCGTACTCGTACAGCAGGAACAGCGCCATCCCGGCGATGAAGTAGTGCGAGAACTCCGACTGCACGACCAGGTCGGCCGCCCCCGGCAGCAGCCCGGTCTGGACCAGGGCGGTCAGGCCCAGCCATCCCCACATCAGGATCATGACCCGCGTCCTGGTCATGCCGACCAGGGTCAGGAGGCCGATGAGGAAGTAGAACCTCATCTCGGTCCACAGCGTCCAGTAGACGACGTCCACGTTGGCCACGTTCGGCACGGCCTGGAACATCGTCAGGTTGACCAGCACCTGATAGAGGGAGACGTCGAACATGCCGGCGCCCAGCGTCACCGTCACCAGCGTGGTGGCCGCGATCCCGACCCAGTAGGCCGGGTAGAGCCGGGCCAGCCTGGACACCGCGAAGGCGCGGGGGGTCCTGCCCCACGCGCTCATCAGCACCACGAAGCCGCTGATCAGGAAGAACAGGTCCACGCCGAGATAGCCGTAGCGCGCGACGCCTTCGAGCTCGGGGAACGCCACCGTGCTGTGTCCGCCCACCGGCCCGGAGAAGGCGTAGTGGAACACCACCACGCACAGGGCGGCCACCAGGCGTAACCCGTCCAGCTCGTACAGCCTGGCCGAGCGCCGCCTGCGGCTGACGTACGGTGCTTGTTCTTTCCCCCTGATCACGAATGCCAGGATGGGGCGGATCGGCGCTCAGTTCCCAGTCCGATTCGCTACCAATCACCGCTCAGTCCGCTCAGCCCCACCCGAGCGCGCCACCCACCCCCGACCGCCTCGGCGTAGGCCCGCATGATGATCCCGTCCGTCCGGCGGGTAACCGCGCTTGGCGCCCTTGCGTGAACTTGTCCGGCGGGCGGCTCGTACCTGTACGAGGACGGGTTGCTGTCTCGCTGAGGAGGTCTTCGACGTGGCCGTGCTTCACCGGATCGTGGGCACCGCCGTGCTCGGGGCGGGCCTGCTGCTGCCGGCCCTGTCGGCCACGGGGGTGGCCGTCGCGCAGGAGGCGTCGGCGCATGGGGTCCAGGTGGTGCACGGGGGGCTGACCAGCCCGGTCAGCCGGGCGGCGGCCTGCGGGGTGGAGAGCACGCTGAAGGCCGGGCCCGCCTGCGTGGCCGCCGCCAAGGTGAGCGGCCGGCTGATGGTCGAGGAATGGGACGACCTGCGGGTGGCCGACGTCGCGGGCAGGGACCGCGAGATGATCCCGGACGGGAAGTTGTGCAGCGGCGGCCTCGACCAGTTCGGCGGCCTCGATCTGGCCCGCGCCGACTGGCCCGCCACCGACCTGGCGCCAGGCGCGAACTACACCTTCCGGTATCGGGGCACGATCCCGCATCAGGGGACCTTCCGGATGTACGTCACGGCGGACGGCTACGACCCGTCCCGGCCGCTGACCTGGTCGGACCTGGAGCGAAAGCCCTTTCTCAAGGTCACCGATCCGCTGCTGACGGACGGGTCGTACACCATGAAGGGCCGCCTGCCCGCCGGCAAGAACGGCCGCCACCTGATCTACACGATCTGGCAGAACTCCGACACGCCGGACACGTACTACTCCTGCTCCGACGTGGTCTTCGGCGACGCGGCCGATGCCGAGTCCCCCTCCGCGCGGACTTCCGACGCGGCGGACGCCGAGCCTGCCTCCGTGGAGACCCCCGACGCGGCCGTTGCCGAACCCACCTCCGTGGCCACGCCCGACGCGGCGGACGCCACTGCCCCCGACGTGGGGGACGCCGAGGCCCCCGACGACACGCCGGCCGTGGCGAACGCCGGGACCGACGCGCCCGCCGTACAGGACGGCGACCTGGTCTGGGTGCTCGGCGCGGCGGGCCTGCTCGCCATCGCCACGGCGGGCGCGATCGTGGTGCTCCTACGCCGCCGCTGACCCCTCGGACGCCTGGCCCGCCAGCGGCGGCCCGGCGGGCGTCACAGCCCTCGGGCGCCTGGCCCGCCGACGGCGGCCCGGTGTCACAGCCTTTGTACGCCGCGACCCCGGCCGGGCCCGATCACGACCACAGGGCGGCCGGGTCCTCCACGATGGCGCGGACCGTGACCAGCGCCGCGCCCAGCAGCGGCCCGCGCCTGCCCAGCTCGGAGACGGTCAGCGCGCCGGAGTCCCACGACCGTACGGTGACCCGCTCGGCCAGCTCGCGCCGCATCGACGGCAGCAGCCACGTGCCCAACTCGGCGTAAGCGCCGCCGAGCACCACGGCCGCCGGGTCGAGCAGGTTGACCGCCCCGGCGAGCGCCGTGCCCAGCGCCGTGCCCGCCTGATCCAGCGCGTCCAGCACCCGAGCGTCCCCCTCCCCCGCCCGGACCGCGAGCATCTCGATCACATCGCGCCGCCCCCCAGAGACCCCCCGCTGCCCGAACCCTGCCGCACCGGCACCGGAGGCGACCCCCAGTCCGTTGACCCCCTCAACACCACCCCGGCCGGCCACAGCCTCCACCGCACCGCTGGCGCCACCTGCGGCGGGTGTACCCGCGGCAGCGCTGCCGGTGCCGTTCTCGGCGGGTACGCCTGCCATGCGGAGGACCGCTGACTTGCCGGCGTACTGCTCCAGGCAGCCGCGGGCCCCGCAGGAGCACGGATGGCCCTCCGGGTGGACGGGCATGTGCCCGAGCTCGCCCGCGAGTCCCCGCGCGCCGCTGAACAGCCGTCCGCCGACGACCAGGGCGGCGCCGATGCCGCTCTCCGCCGAGACGTGGACGAAGTCGGCGGCCACCGGATGTGCCCACAGCTCGGCGAGCGCGCCCAGGTTGGCCTCGTTCTCCACCCTGAGCGGCAGCTCGCCGGGCCACAGCGCGGCGACGGGGACGTCGTGCCAGCCGAGGTTGGGCGCGTGGTCCACGGTGCCGGGCACGTCACCGACCAGGCCGGGCACCGCCACGATCGCCGCCACCGGCCGCAGCCCGAGGGCGGCGGCCTGCTGGGTGGCGTCGTCGGCCAGGGCGGACAGGCGGGTCAGCGCCTCGGCGGGGGTGAGCGCCGCGTTGGCGCTCTCCACCCGGATCCAGACCCGGACGGCACCGCGCAGATCGGTGACGCACGCGCCCAGGTGCTCGACGCCGACCTCCAGCCCGAGCCCCGCGGGACCGCGCTCGCTGACCTCCAGCGCGCTGCCCGGTCGCCCGACCCTGCCGTTGGCGGCGGGCCCGAGCTCGGTCAGCAGCCCGCCGGCCAGCAGTTCGTCCACCAGGCTGGAGACGGCGGCCCTGGTCAAGCCGGTGTGCCCGGCCACCGCCGCCCGCGAGATCGGGCCATGGGCGGCGACCGTGCCCATCACCAGGGCGAGATTGTGCTGCCGCATACCCTGCTGCGACGCGGGCCGCCCACGCGGCGCCGCAGCCCCACCCAGCCCAACACGCGAGGCCACAGCACCACCAGACTCACCACCCGGCCCGACACGCGGCGCCACAGCACCACCAGGCTCACCACCCGGCCCAACACGCGAGGCCACGGCACCACCAGACTCACCACCCGGCCCGACGCGCGGCGCCACGGCACCGCTGGGCTCGTCGCTCGGCTCGACGTGGGGTGCCGGGGCTTCGCCGGTGGCGATCCGGTGGTCGCGTCTCGTGTTCTCCGGGTTGTCGCTGATCAAGGTGCGGTGAAGAGTGGCTCGGCCCGGGGCAGGGTGGCGGCGATCCGTTCCACCGTCTCGACGTCCCTGGGCAGCGGGTCCAGCAGCTCTCCTTGCGCCGTCCCCCAGCGGCGGGACACCTCGTCCGGCGCCTCCCCGGTGACCAGCGCCGCCGCCTGCGCCGCGGCCCCCAGGGCGACGAGTTCGGCCGCGGCGGGCACCAGCACGGGCCGTCCGGACAGTCTGCGGATCGTCTCACGCCAGGCGGTGCCCCTCGCGCCGCCGCCGATGAGCAGCAGTGGCACGTCGGGGTCCGGCTGTTCGCCGCCCGCCCGCAGCACGTCGTCCAGCGCGCCCAGCAGCGCGGCCGCGGTGCCGTCGTAGGCCGCCTGGAGCAGTTGCCCGGCGGTGGTGTCGTGGCGCAGGCCGTACAGCAGTCCGGCGGCGTGCGGCAGGTTGGGCGTCCGCTCGCCGTCGAGGAACGGCAGCACGACCGCCTCGCCGCCGGGCTCGACGGCCTCCCGGTCACGCCCCAGCAGCTCGGCGATCTTGTCGACGGCCTGGGTGCAGTTGAGGGTGCAGGCGAGCGGCAGCCAGTTGCCGAGGGCGTCGGCGAAGCCCGCCACGATCCCCGTCGGATCCTGCGGGCGCGCGCGGGAGACGGCGTAGACGGTGCCCGAGGTGCCGAGGCTGAGCACCGGCGTCCCCGGCCGCACGCCGAGGCCGAGGGCGGCGGCCATGTTGTCGCCGGTCCCGGAGGCGACCTTCGTGCCCTCGGCCAGCGGGCCGCCCGCCCGTACGGTGCCCGCGAGGCCGGAGACCACCCGCGGCAGCATCGCCGGGTCCAGCTCGGCACCGCGCAGCAGCTCGGTGTCGTAGCCCTCGGGCGTCCACCAGCCGGTGCCGGAGGCGTCGCCCCGGTCGGTGACGGCCTCGCCGGTGAGCCGCTCGGTCAGGTAGTCGTGCGGCAGCCGGACGGCGGCGACCCGGGCGGCCGCGGCGGGCTCGTGCTCGCGCAGCCACATCCATTTCGCGATGGTGAACGCGGCCGTCGGCACACTGCCGGTCCGCCGGGCCAGCTCGTCCGCACCGTACTTGGCGGCCAGGCTCGCGGCCTGGCCCGCGGAGCGGACGTCGTTCCAGAGCAGCGCGGGGCGCACGGGCGCGCCGTCGGCGTCCAGCGTCACCAGCCCGTGCTGCTGCCCGCCGACGGAGACCGCCTGGGCCGCCGCGGCGTGCCCGGTGCCCTCGACGGCCACGCACAGCGCCTGCCACCACTGCTCGGGATCGCTCTGCCGGCCCGCCCCTGAGCTCACGACGTGCGCGGCACGTCCCTCACCCAGGATCGCGCCGGTGTCCACGTCCACGGCGAGGGCCTTCGACGATTGGGTAGAGCTGTCGATGCCTATGACGACGCGCTGTGGCGACATGCCTCACTCCTCACGATCATGGGGGCGGTCTTCCCACCGCCACCCTTCGCATATTAATTTGTTTTTTGCCCTTACGAATAGGAGTCCCGATGACTGACAGTCTCACGCCCCGCCCCGAGCACAAGTTCACCTTCGGCCTCTGGACGGTCGGCTGGCAGGGCCGCGACCCGTTCGGCGACGCCACCCGCCCCGCTCTCGACCCGGTCGAGAGCGTCAACAAGCTCGCCGAGCTCGGCGCGTACGGCGTGACCTTCCACGACGACGACCTGATCCCCTTCGGGTCCACCGACACCGAGCGGGAGAGCCACGTCAAGCGCTTCCGCCAGGCCCTGGACGCGGCGGGCCTGAAGGTGCCGATGGCCACCACCAACCTCTTCACGCACCCGGTCTTCAAGGACGGCGGCTTCACCGCCAACGACCGCGACGTGCGCCGCTTCGCGCTGCGCAAGACCATCCGCAACATCGACCTCGCCGTCGAGCTGGGCGCTCAGGTGTACGTCGCGTGGGGCGGCCGTGAGGGCGCCGAGACCGGCGGCGCGAAGGACGTGCGCCTCGCCCTCGACCGCATGAAGGAGGCCTTCGACCTGCTCGGTGAGTACGTGCTCACCCAGGGCTACGACCTGCGCTTCGCCGTCGAGCCCAAGCCCAACGAACCGCGCGGCGACATCCTGCTGCCGACCGTCGGCCACGCGCTGGCGTTCATCGAGGAGCTGGCGCACCCCGAGCTCGTCGGCGTCAACCCGGAGACCGGCCACGAGCAGATGGCCGGGCTCAACTTCACCCACGGCATCGCCCAGGCGCTGTGGCACGGCAAGCTGTTCCACATCGACCTGAACGGCCAGACCGGCATCAAGTACGACCAGGACCTGCGCTTCGGCTCGGGCAACCTGCGTGACGCCTTCTGGCTGGTGGACCTGCTGGAGACGGCCGGTTACGCGGGACCGCGGCACTTCGACTTCAAGCCGCCGCGTACCGAGGACTCCGACGGCGTCTGGGCGTCGGCCGCCGGCAACATGCGCAACTACCTGATCCTCAAGGAGCGCGCGCAGTCCTTCCGCGCCGACCCCGAGGTCCAGGAGGCGCTGCGGGCCTCCAGGCTCGACGACCTGGCCAGGCCCACCCTGGCGGCCGGCGAGTCGCTGTCCGACCTGCTCGCCGACCGCACCGCCTACGAGGACTTCGACGCCGAGGCGGCGGGCGCCCGCGGCATGGCCTTCGAGCAGCTGGACCAGCTGGCGATGGACCACCTCATGGGTGCTCGCTAGGCGGACCAGGTCCCGGGCCCGCCTCTGGCGCCGAGGCGGGTCCGGGAGCTCGCACGATCACCGTGCACAGCGACAGAAGGATTGCTGAGGGTAACGAACCGGGAAGAGGTGATAGAAACCCTTATATGGATGATTATGGCGAAGATTCCCACAATCAACCGGTCTTAGCGGTACGTGACCAAGCGAGCACCTACGGATTCGGTGCCCGCCCGCTCCGATCGGTGAAGGAGGAATCGACATGGACGTGGTGTCGGTCGGCACATTGACGGACGGCACGCTGCCGGTGGTGCTGCGCGGCGAGGTCGAGTTCACCAACGCGGCCCGGATACGGGAGACGATCTCCGCCGCGA
This sequence comes from Nonomuraea glycinis, assembly GCF_014646515.1. Lineage (GTDB taxonomy): Bacteria > Actinomycetota > Actinomycetes > Streptosporangiales > Streptosporangiaceae > Nonomuraea > Nonomuraea glycinis. Next base: position 116,758 of record NZ_BMNK01000007.1, on the reverse strand, counting down.
TCGCCGGGGAACGGCCCGCCGCGGTGCGCGTCGACATGTCCGAGGTGGCGTTCCTGGACTCCTCCGGGGTCGGAGTGCTGGTCGACGCGATGAAGGCGGCCTGGGAGGTCGGTGCTTCCTTCGCCGTGGTGGAGCCCACCCCGAGGGTGTACGACCAGCTGCGCATCGCCGGGCTGCTGGACGTCTTCGGCCTGTCCTGAGCCCCGCCCCGCCCGGTTTCGACCGGCCCCGGTCGCCGTGCGTGGCGCGGTCAGGCCGGTCCCTTAGACGCCTCTTGTGTCACTTTGGTTTACCCCAATATCCGTAATTTCAGGACAGAGCGGTTACCCACTCGACAGAATGCGGATTCCATCCAGCATCAACCGCAACTGGAGGGATTCCCATATGCGTAAACCCTTAGGGGTGCTCGCGTGCCTCGTCAGCGTCGCCGCCCTGTCGACCCCCGTCGCCACGGCGCACGCCGCGACGGAGTCGCAGGCAGCGTGCCGCGTCTCCGTGGCCAAGCCGCAGGTCAACGACTTCGGCAGGATCCAGGCGTCCGCCACCCGGCGTGGCTGCCTGTTCAACGCCGTCGTCCGGGTCCGGATCAAGCGCGCCCAGCCCGGCGCGGACCCGGTCGTCAAGAGCGGCGCCAGGAAGTCCCGCAACGCCCGCGTCACCATCGCCCTGCCCTGCGCTCCGGGCGTCTACTACGCGGTGGCGACGGACTACCGCGGCCACAGCAGCAAGTCCCGGCCGGTCCGGCTGTCCTGCTTCCCCACGGACACCCCCACGCCGACCGTCACGCCGACCACCACGGTCACCCCCACGCCGGTCCCGTCCTCCAAGCCGACGACACGGCCGACGACACGGCCGACCACAAGGCCGACGTCCACGCCGGCCCCGACGCGGACGAGCACCGCGCCGCCGTCGGGCACGGTCGGTTCGGCCGAGGAGAACGAGGTCGTCCGGCTCACCAACGCCGAGCGCGCGAAGGGTGGTTGCCAGCCGCTCAAGCACGACGCGCAGCTCCGCAAGGCCGCCGTCGACCACTCCGCGGACATGGCCGCCAGGAACTACTTCAGCCACACCTCACAGGACGGCCGCAGCTTCCTGGACCGCATCCGGGCGGCCGGCTTCACCGGCGGCTCAGGCTGGGCGGAGAACATCGCCAAGGGCCAGCAGACCCCCGCCTCCGTGATGAGCTCCTGGATGAACAGTTCCGGCCACAAGGCCAACATCATGAACTGCAGGTACAACCTGATCGGCGTCGGCGCGGTCAAGAACTCCTCGGGCCAGATCCTCTGGACCCAGAACTTCGCCGGCCGCTGACGGGCCCCACCTGATGGTCTCCGTCGCCTGATGCGAGGAGCCCCGGCGACGCCTCGCGGCCCCCACCCGCGAGGCGTCGCCCTCCCCGGCCCGCCTTGAGCCCCAGCACCCGCCGTACGGCCATAAGTCCGGACGCCCGGCCCCGTACGCCTTAAGGCGCCTGAAGGCCTGTACGGTCAGCGTTCGCGGTGCATGACCATGCCGCCGTGGTGGAGGACGTCCGGGCTGACGAAGGTGCCGTCGGCGGTGAAGCCGGTGTCGTCCACGTAGTCGATGTGGTCGCCGGTCACCGTGTAGCCGCCGGTGTAGGCGCGCTCGCGCCCGTCCCGTGCCTCCTCGTAACGCCCGTCGGGCAGCAGCTCCTGCCGGATCCGCCCGTCGGCGGTCACCCACATCCCCACGTACGGATGCGGCGTGGCCGGACGGTCACAGGCGTTCAGGGCGCCCATGGCGACGAGAAGGAGCAGCAGTCTCCTGATCATGGTCAGTGCCTTCCAAGGTGAGCCGGTCATGCTCCCCACCCTGACCCGGCGCCAACGCCGCAACCAGACCGCCGCTCTCCGGGGTGCGGCACACCCACGTTCGGCTCACTCGATCAGGATGCGGGGCAGCACGCCGGTGATCGCCACGTGCAGGAGGAGGGTGGCCAGGTTGTAGGCGATGTGCACGGCGATCGCCGCCACCAGGCCGTGCTCGAACAGGACCAGGAACAGGAACATGCCCAGGTACCACGACCAGATCCAGCCGATCAGCCCCTGGTAGGTGTGGCTGTTGCGGAAGCGGCCGTTGCTGGTCAGGATGGCGGCGGCGACCGCCCACGGGGCGGTGGTCAGCACCTCGTGCAGCCGCCCGGCCGTGGCGAAGTCCGTCACCGGGATGAGCACCTCGTTGAAGATCCACGGGATCGGGTGCAGACCGGCGAAGCCCAGCACCACGAAGTCCGCGATCACCGCCCCGGCGATGGCCGCGTAGAACAGCAGCCACCGGAACAGGACCTCTTCCAGGGCGCTGTGGAAGATGAGCTGGAACGGGCCCAGCGTGATGACCCGTCCCGGCGGCGGGACGTCGCCCCAGGCGAGCTGCCGCTGGAGCTGACGGTGAGGTGGCAGTTTGATCAGCGTCAGCAGCAACCCGGCGGCCATCGGCGGCCAAGCCAGCAGCAGCGAGTCGGTGAAGGCGGTCCAGACCGGTTGCTCGACGTACCAGAAGGTGCCGAGCTCGAACGGGATGAGGTCGGGTCGCAGCCACTCCAGCAGTAGCACCAGGACGATGGAGAGCCCGAATCCGAACGGCAGGAGGGAGCAGGAGACGGCGAAGCCTAAGCGTGGCATACGCGGACCCTTTCGGGGGATTCAGCCTCCTTCCATCATGCCCACCGGACGGCTGCCGCGAGCGCCCGCCGGCGGCGGGTGACCGCCGTCAGGCGGACAGCGGGTTCACGTGCCGATGGTGCATGCCGACGACCGGTGTCTCGTGCAGGCTGCCGGAGTAGAGGAACTGCGTCATGCCGACCAGCAGCCGGCGCACGTCCTCCTGCGGCCGCACCACCAGGCGCAGGAACTGGCTGGTCGTCCCCAGCTTGTTGCCGCATTCGCGCACGTACACGCCATGCTCGGTGAGCAGGTGGTCACGCAGCGGCACCCCGTCGAACCCCGCGGGCAGCTTCACCAGCAGGAAGTTGCCCTGCGAGGCGTAGACCGACAGCTCCGGCATGCAGCTGAGCTGGTGGAACATCGCCCGCCGGTCCTGGGCCAGCCGCCTGAGGCTCTCCTGGTACTCGCCCATGAACTGCTTCATCATGAACACGACGACCTCGGCGAAGGAGTTGAGGTTCCACTTGGGCAGCGCGTCGCGCACCTTGCCCGCCAGCGCCGGATTGGCCACCATGTAGCCGAAGCGGATGCCGTGCAGGCCGAAGTTCTTGCCCAGGCTGCGCAGCACGATCACGTTCGGCCGCACCGCCGCCTCGGCGGCCACGCCGGGGTACGGCTCGGCGTCGACGAAGTCGCCGAACGACTCGTCCACGATCACCAGGTCGAGGTCGATGAGCTCGTCCAGCAGCCGCAGCACCTCATGCTTGGGCAGGTAGCCGCCGTCCGGGTTGTTCGGATTGCAGATCACCGCCACCCGCGAACCGCGCATCCGGATGAAGGAGACGTACTCGTTGACGTCGAGGCCGAAGTTGCGGTTCTCCAGCAGCGGGAACATGTCGACCCGCTTGCCGGTCTCCATCGGCTGGTCGGTCCAGCGGCCGAAGGTGGGGATGGGCACCGCCAGGCTCTCCCGCACCAGCAGGTGGTCGATCCAGGTGATCAGCTCGGTGGAGCCGTTGCCCATGGCGACCGTCTTGGGGTGCAGGCCGAGCGTGGAGCTGAGCTCCGCGGTGATGGTGTCGGCGTCGCTGGGGTAGAACTTGAGGATCGTCTCCAGGTTCCGGCCCAGGTGATCGAAGATGTCCGGGGTCGGGAAATACGGGTTGCACGGGATGCAGAAGTCCACCGGGGCGCTCTGTCCCACCGAACCCCTCATCAGCGAAAAGTACGAGGGGCTGTGCGCCTGTGCGCGCAAAAGGCTGAGCTCCACCACACCTCCATGGGCACACTTTGTCCGATGTGTGGAGGTACGTACTGATCAAGCGGCAGGTTCAGCCGTGGAGCGGCGCCGCACCAACCGAACCGCCAGCTTGGTGTCGCGGCTGGTCATGCCGGGCCGCTGGATGCGCTGCACCAGATGCCAGACCGCCTGCGCGCCCAGCAGCTCCTTGTCGGCCGCGATGGTGGTGAGCGGCGGCGAGGCGTGCGCGGACATGGCGACGTCGTCGTAGCCGATGACGCTGACGTCGCCAGGGACGCTCAGCCCGCGGTCGCGCAGCGCGTCCAGCGCGCCCAGGGCCGACTCGTCGTTGGCGCAGAACACGGCGGTCGGCGGCTTCGGCAGCGCGAGCAGGGCCGCCATCTGCTCGTAACCGAGCGCGGAGCTGAAGTCGCTGCGCCTGACGTAGGAGGAGGGCACGCGCAGCCCGTGCTCGGCCAGCGCCCGCCGGTATCCGGCCAGCCGCCGGGCGGCGGGCACGATCCGGTCGTCGGCGGTGATGACGGCGGGCGGCGGGTCGGTGTGGCCGAGCTCCAGCAGGTGGCGGGTGGCGAGGTAGCCGCCGGTCTCGTCGTCGTGCCGGATGTGGTCGACGGGCAGCTCCTCGACGGCGTGCTCCAGCAGCACGCAGGTGACCCCCGCGTCGAGGATCCGGCGCAGGTAGTCGCGGTCGGGCGCGAAGCTCAGCACCAGCAGGCCGCTGACCTGCTCACGCTCCACGCACAGCGGCAGCCGGTCGCCGCCGGGGTGGACCACCTCGTACGTCATCGACAGCCCCAGCTCCGCGCAGGCCTGCTGCGCCCCGGACAGGACGGGGGCGTAGTACGGGTTCGACGGCGAGAACATGTCGCTCACCGAGGAGACGAACCCGATCAGCCCGCTCTCCCTGACCGCCCGGCGGGCCCGCGGCCGATAGCCGAGGTCCTCGGCCGCCCGCCGCACGGCGGAGCCGGTGTCCGGCGAGACCCAGGACTTGCCGGAGAAGACGGCGGACGCGGTGCCGATGGAGACGCCCGCCCGATCGGCCACCTCCTTGAGCGTGGCCCGCCCAGGCACCCGTCCCATGGATCCCCCCATCACTGAACTTCATCTCACCGTACTGAAATTTCAGCCAGCACAGGGGACGTAAGCAGACATTTGGGAACTACGACATCATCTGTCAAGTGAACTATCGGATCCCTGTCGCGCTCCTCACGCCCCTCATGGCGGCGGGGCTGTCCGCCTGTGGTGTCATCCCGACGGCCGCACCGCCTGCGGAGCCCCCTCCGTCCAGGGCTCCGGCGGTACCGCCCTCCTCCCCCGGCCCGAGCCCCGGCGGCCTGGACGGACGGCCCGCCCTGGCCGAGTCGCGCAGCACCCTCACCCCGGACCTCAAGGTCGAGGTCGTCGGGCTCAACCGGGTCAAGGGCAAGCACCTGGTCGCCCAGCTCAGGCTCAGCCACACGGGCACCGGCGAGCACATCCCCTGGACCGGCGAGATGGGCGACAGCACCCGCCCGCTGGGCCAGATCCGGTGGGCCTCGGGCATCGGCGTGCTCGACGAGCGCGCCCGCGCCTGGATCCTGCCCTACAAGCCGGCCGGCTCCCCCTGCCTCTGCAGCGACCAGGACCGCGACGACCTCGGCTACTTCATCGACGCCGGCCGGTCGATCGACGTGTACGCGGTCCTGCCGGCCCCCTCCGGCGACCCGGACACCGCCACGGTCGTCACGCCCCTCGGCCCGCCCATGCCGGACGTGCCGATCAGCGACGAGCCGCCCGTCACCCCGCCCGGCATGAACGTCCCCGACCCCGACGCCGAGCCCGTCACCACCGTCACGCGCCGCCTCGTGACCCCCTCGCAGTCCCTCGACAGAACGGAGGAGACCACCGACGACGGCGCGGACCTGAGCGTCAGCCTCTCCTCCGACGTGCTGTTCGCGGTGAACAAGGCCACGCTCACCGGCCGGGCCCGGACGATCCTGGCACGCACCGCCAAGCTGATCGACGCCTCGCCCGGCGCCGCCGTGCGCGTCGCGGGCCACGCCGACTCCTCCGGCACCGACGCCATCAACGACCCGCTGTCGCGGCGCCGCGCCCAGGCCGTGCGCGCGGCTCTCTCCCCGCTGGTGACCAGGCAGGGCATCACGTTCCAGGCCAAGGGGTACGGCTCCCGCAGCCCGCTCTACGGCAACGACACCGAGGAAGGCAAGCGGCGCAACCGCCGGGTCACGGTCACCTTCGCCAAGCCCCGGCCCGCCGCGCCGGAACCGGCCACGGCCTCCCCCGCCGAGACCCCCGAGACCCCCGACGAGAGCGGCCTGACGGGCACCGCCACGGCGGACGGTCAGCCGATCTCCCTGGCGGTGAACGGCCTGCGCCGGCTGCCCGGCGGCCTGGGCCTGCTGACCTACACCGTCACGAACGAGGGCGACGGCGAGGCCTGGTTCAACGAGTTGCACCTGGCCAAGGACTGGATGTCGTTCAAATACCAGGCGGCGAGCAACATCACGCTCACCGACGAGACCGCCAGGCGCGCCTATCTGCCCGGCAGGCTCCAGGTGCCCACCGGCGACGGCGTCGACTCCTACTGCGCCTGCACCGACGTGTCCGGCGTGCGCCTGGCCACCGAGAAGTTCGGGCCCGGCCAGTCCCGGCGGTTCTGGGGCCTGTTCGAACTGCCCGCGGACGCCTCCGCCCGTACGGTGAAGATCGCCGGCTTCAAGGAGCTTCAGGTGCCCGTCAGGTGATGTCCCGCCGCAGCGGCACCAGGACGGCGATCGCCGAGGCGACCAGCGCATAGCCGAGCAGCACCAGGCCGCCCGCCGGGGCGGACAGCAGGGCGACGGCGGCGCCGCCGGTCTGCTCGGCGATCGCGTCGGCCAGCTGGGTGAACCCGGTCAGCGCCGAGGTCGCGCCGCCCGGCAGGAAGGGATAGAGCTCCTTGACGCCCGGGATGAGCATCAGCAGGGTCTCGGCCAGGTAGAGGTACGCGCCGACCACGACGAGCGCGGTCACCTGATTGCGCAGCAGGGCGCCCATGGCCACGCCGAGCAGGGTGTAGACGGCCATGGTCGCGGCGATGCGGGCGAGCAGCGCCGACACCACGCCGGCGGGCAGGCCGAGCTCGACGCCGTTGAGGGCAGCGGCGCCGAACAGGCCGACCGCCGCCACCGCCGTGGCCACCGCGCCGTAGCCGAGCCCGCCCGCGGTGTACGCCGCCAGCTTGGCGACCAGCCAGGTCCAGCGCCTGGGCGCGAACAGCGCGGTCGTGGAGACGGTGCCGTGCCGGTATTCGCCGGCCACGGCGGCCGTGCCGAGCAGCGCGGGGACGAACGCGGTGAAGCCGAGCAGGCCGAGCAGCGCGGTGACGCCCTCGGGGGTGTGCAGGCCCGGCATCGGAGGGGTGAAGTTCTCCGGGCCAACGAGCGCGAGCAGGCCGGTCAGAGCGCCGCTGCCGAGCGCGGCCAGCAGCCCCCACAGCCAGAGCCTGGTGGTGGTCAGGCGCCGCCACTCCGCCGCGATGAGCGCGATCATCGGGACTCCTTCGTCAGGTGCAGGAACGCCTTCTCCAGCGTGGGGCGTTCGGGGGTGATCTCGTACAGCGGGACGCCGTGGGCCGCCGCGGCGGTGGCCACCTGCTCGGTGGTCAGGCCGTGGACGCGCAGGGCGCCCGATCCGGCCTCCTCCACCTCGCCGCCCTCGGCCGGCAGGCACGTCCGGAGCAGGTCCGTCCGTGGTGACCGCACCAGCACGCTGCGCGCGCCGGCCAGCTCGGCGGTGGTGGCGGTCGCGACCAGCCGCCCCTGCTGGATCACCACGACCCGGTCGGCCACCTGCTCGACCTCGGCGAGCTGGTGGCTGGAGACCAGCACCGCGCAGCCCCGCGCGGCCCGCTCCCGCAGGAATCCGCGCAGCCAGGCGATGCCCTCGGGGTCGAGGCCGTTGCCCGGCTCGTCGAGCAGCAGCACCCGGGGGTCGCCGAGCAGGGCGGTGGCGAGGTTGAGCCGCTGCCGCATGCCGGTGGACAGCTCGCGCGTGATGCGCCGGGCGAACGCCGACACCCCTGTCTCCTCGGCCACCCGCTCGACGCGCCCGGCGTCGTAGCCGCCCATCCGGGCGTAGACGCGTAGATGGTCCAGGGCGGTGTGGGCGGGATGGAAGCCCGAACCGTCGAGCAGCGCGCCGACGGTCGCCGTGGGCCTGGGCAGGTCGGCGTAGCGCCTGCCGCCGATCGTGGCGGTGCCGGAGGTCGGGGTGACCAGACCGAGCAGCATCCGCATGGTGGTGGTCTTGCCCGCGCCGTTGGGTCCCAGAAAGCCGGTGACCGTCCCCGGTGTGACGTCGAAGCTGAGGTCGGTGACGGCCGCGACGGGTCCGAACCTCTTGGTCAGGCCGCGCACCTGAATGCCGGTCACGCGACCACCGCGCCCGTCCTGCCGAACAGCCTGGCCCGGGGAGCGATGTGCTCGGTCGGCGTCCCTTGCCGGATCCTCTGGATCATGTGTCCCCCTCAGAACTTTGGCGTCATGTTCTATCTGTTCTACTAGGTGTATATCAGGTAGGCTCAGGCCGTGCAATTGACTCTTGATCTGGACAGCGAGGTCCCGATCTACCTGCAGATCCGGGACCGGGTCGTGGAAGCGGTCGCTCGCGGAGAGGCGCGGGAGGGCGATCCGCTGCCGTCCACCCGGCAGCTAGCCGCGGACTTCGGCATCAACTTCCACACCGTCAACAAGGCGTACGACCTCCTGCGGCAGCAGGGCGTTATCCGGATCAACCGCAAGAGCGGCGCGGTCATCCGGCGAGATCACTCCTCGGGTCCGCCGGAGGCCGGATTCGCCGAAGACTGGGAGGAGCGCATGCGGGTGCTTTTGGCCGAGGCCACCGTCCACGGCCTGGGCCGCGAGGAGGTCATGCGACGGTGTGCGGCGATCCTCGCCGGGTTCGCGTCGGAAGAGAGGATGACGCCGTGACGCTGTTCCTGGCCGCCGACCTGGCGGCCATCGCGCTGGTCACCTGCCTCATGCTGGCGCTGCCCGCGCTGGCCGGGGCGACGCTGGCCTTCGGCGTGCGGGTGTCCGCCGGCAGGGCGTCCGACCCGGCCGTCGTCGCCGAGCGCAGCGCCTACGCGCGACTGACCGTCCTCGCGGCCACGGTGGCCACCGTCGTCTCGATCCCCGTGACGGCCCTCATCACCGCGACGGACCGGCCGCCCGCCATCGGCGTCACCGCCACCGCCCTAGGCCTGGTCCAGCTCGCGCTCTACTACCGCGCCCACCGCAGGATCCGCCGGGCCAAACGGGCCGGCGGCTGGCAGGCCGAGGGACGCCAGGGCGTCACCGTCGACACCACCTTCCGCACCGACCCGGTCCGGCTGCCGTGGCTCTGGGGGCTGCCGGGGCTGGCCGTCCTGCTCGTCACGGCGGGCCTCGGCTGGTCACGTCTCCGCGAGCCGCCGGCCACGCTGCCGCTGTGGCGCGGCTTCGGGATCGACCCCGCCCGCCGCGTCCCGGCGACCCCCACCGCCGTCCTGGAGCCGGTGATCTACCAGCTCGCCATCGGCCTGGTCGTCCTCGCGATGATCTACGTCGTGCTGCGGGCTCGCCCCGACCTCGACGCGGCCAAGCCCACGGGCTCGGCCCGCCGCTACCGCGTCTACCTGCGCGGCGTCGCCGTGCTGTCGCTGGTGTCGGCCGCCTGCCTCAACCTGGGCCTGCTCCTGTCGGCCCTGCCGCTGTGGGAGATCGTCCCGTTCACCCTCTTCTGGCGGGTCACCGCCTATCTGCCGATCGCCGCCCTTCTGGTCCCCTGGCTGATATGGGAGGCACGCGTCGGCCGGGCGGGACACCGCCTGCCCGCGCTGCCCGGCGAGGAAGAGGAGGAGTCCGGGGTCGTCCAGCGCGACGACGACAGGCACTGGTTCCTGGCGGGCGCCGTCTACGCCAACCGGTCCGACCCCGCGCTGCTCGTGCCCGCCCGCCTCGGCTCCTCCTGGACGCTCAACATCGGCCACCCGGTCACCTGGCTGGTGCTGGCGACCGCGCTCGCCGTGACCGCGCTGGCCCTCGCCGGCGTCGTGGACCTGCCCCAGAAGGGGAGCCTCTTCTGATGAAGGGCACCGCCGGTCGCCCAGGGAACGCCGAACGCCCAGCGCTCCAGCGCGCCTCTTGTCGCCCCGGGAACGCCGAACGCCCGGCCACTCCATGGAGTGGCCGGGCGTCGAGTCGCTTCCCGGGGCGTGACCGCCCGCTGGAGGCTAGTGGTGGTGCCTGTTGCGGTGGTGGCCGATGACCTTCACCCAGTCGGTGGCAGTGGAGGACTCCAGGTGGCGCGAGCCCTCGAAGACCGCGCGCCAGGTGCCGGACTCGTAGGCCCGGACCCTGGTCTCGAAGGAGCCGTCGCGCCCGGTCTTCACCGACTTGACGTGGTGCCACTGGCCGCTGCCGGCCGGCTGGAAGAGGATGGCGATCGACTTCCAGCTGAGGCGGTCCCAGCTTCCCTCGTCCGCGCAGTGGTTCGCGTGGTGCACCACGACGAAGCCCTTGATGTAGTCCTCGTCGCAGCGCACCGACAGCCTGCCCGAGACCGTCACCGGCTGACCGCGCCAGGCGGGCTCGGGGTTGACGTCGAACGAGAGGCTGGTGTGACCGCCGTCGTTGGCAGAACTGGCCATGGCCGGCGCTGCGGCCCCCGCGAGCACCGTGGCGCCCAAGGCGGCCGCCGCTACTCCGGCGGCGAGACGTCGCATCATGAGGGTGACTTCCTTCCCCGTGTGGGACGCACACCGAACGGGGTGCGTCAACGCGATTGACGCGTTTGGGTAAAGAAAAGTTCTCGGAAGCCGGATCACGATTTAACAACGACATCTCACGACGTACGGCATTTATCGCTATTGGTGTTGTTTTATTGCGTTATTAGTTGATTTGTCGGATTTTCGAGTCGTCTGGGGCGTAGTGTCCGGTTCCTAGGTAGCGGACGCGCCAGTCGCCGCCGGGCCGGCCGGAGACGGTGCGATGGAACGCGCCGCTGGCGGTGGTGGTGGCCTCGGCGACCCGCCGCCACGCCCCCGTCGCGTCCTCGCGCCAGAGGATCTCCACCCGCTGCCGGGCGAACGGCGAGAAATCGGTCGTGCCGCGCGGGTCCAGCCTGGTGAGCGAGCCGCTCAGCCGTACACCCTGGGCGTCGCCTGCCCTGGCCACCCGCACCGTGCTGAGCTTGCTCTCCCGCCTGAGCTGGAACGACGCGTACGACGTCACGCTCGTCCCATTCGGGCCCTTGGCGGTCGCGGTGATGGTCCAGGTGCCGGCGGGGTAATACCGATTCAGCGGCTTGTCGGGCAGGAAGCGCCAGGTCTGCCAGCCACCACGCATCCGCATGGAATCGGGGGCGAGGCTCCAGGCCGGCGGCGCGGCCTCAGCGGACGAGGCTTCCTTCTTCGCCGACTCGGCGGCCGGGATTTCCCCCTCGGCGGAACGCTCCCCGACCGGCGACTCGGCGTCCGGCCGGATCTCGCTCTCGGCCGGTGACTCAGCGTCCGGGCGAATCTCGGCCTCGGCCGGTGATTCGGCATCCGGGCGGATCTCGGCCCCGGTCGGCGATTCAGCGTCCGGGCGGGTCCCGGCCCCGGCCGGGGACTTGGCATTCGGCCGGATCTTGGCGGGTGGTTCGGCGCGCTGCCGGCTGGACGGCTCCTTACGCGACTCGTCGTTCGTGGCGGCGGGCGAGTCGTCCGATTCGGACCAGCCTTCCGCGTTCTCCGAAGATGGCTCGTCGGACCATTCGTCCCAGCTTTCCTGGACCGGCGGCTCGCCGGTTCTGGACCACGTGTCGTCGCCGGTGTCCGAGGGCCGCCGCTCGTCGGATTCGTCCGAGGGCCGCCGATCGTCCGAGTCGTCCGAGGGCCGCTGGTCATCGGAGTCGTCCGAGGGCGGCGGCGCGGACGGCCGCTGGTCGGGGCCGGGCGGCGCCCCCGGCTCGACCTTGATGCTCACCCCGTCCTGTCCTCTCACCCCCTTGGCGACCACGTCGATCACCAGGCGGACGGAGTTCCCGGCCCCGACCACCGGGGCCGCGGGCCGTACGTTGATCTGACGGATGGCGGGCTCGGCCGCAGCGGAGGACGCAGGCAGGGGAACCGTGAGCGCCCCCGCCGCGAGCGAGACGAGGAGAAGGCTTCTGGTCATGATCAAGACGGTAAGAACTGCCCGGTAATGTCCAGGACCACGACACACGCCCCGGATGGCAAAAACCGGCCGGGCGGGACCGTACCTCCAGATCGACCGGCACCCTCAGATCGACCGGCACCTACAGGTCAGCCGGCAACTGCAGGTCAGCCGGCGTAGAGCCCCTCGATGAGCTCGGCGTACTTGGCGTGCACGACGCGCCGCTTCAGCTTCAGGCTGGGGGTCAGCTCCTCGGTCTCGATCGTCCACTCGGTGCCGAGCAGCACCCACTTCTTGACCTGCTGCACCCGGGCGAGCTTGGCGTTGGCCGCCTCGACGGCCGCCTCCACCTCCTTGAGCACGTCCGGGTGCGCGGCCAGGTCGGTGAGGTCGGTGAAGGTGATGCCGCGTGCCTGCGCCCAGCCGGGCGCGACCTCCCCGTCGAGGGTGAGCACCGCCACCGGGTGCGGCCGGTTGTCTCCGTAGGCGAGGGCCTGACCGATGAGCTGGTGCTCCTTGAGGTGGTTCTCGATCTCGGCCGGAGAGATGTTCTCGCCGCCGGCGGTGATGATCAGCTCCTTCTTACGGTCCACGACCCGATAGAACCCGTCGTCGTCCACGGTGCCGATGTCGCCGGTGTGCACCCAGCCGTCGGCGTCGATGAGATCGGCGGTGGCCTCGGGCCGGTTGATGTAGCCGCTGGTGTTGAGCGGGCTGCGGGTGAGGATCTCGCCGTCCTCGGCGATGCGCACCTCGACTCCCGGCTCGGCCCTGCCGACGGTGCCGAGCCGGTAGCAGGCGGGGCTGTTGCCGGTGAACGCGCCCGTCGTCTCCGTCATCCCGTACACGTCGATGACCTTCAGCCCGAGCCCGGCGTAGAAGCGCCGCACCTCGTCGGAGAGCGGCGCGGCGCCGGTGGCGGTCCACTGGGCCCGGTCGAAGCCGATCATGCCGCGGATGATCGACAGGAGCGAGCCGTCGGCCTGGTCGTAGGCGGCCTGGATCTCGGGGGTGACGGTGCCGCCCCACTGCCCGGCCTCCACGTAGGCGACGCCTGCCGCCATGGCCTGCCGTACGGCGTCCTGCTGCTCGGCGGGCTGGGTGGCGAGCACGGCGTGCAGACGGGCCATCATCTTCTCCCACACGCGCGGCACGCCGAAGAACATCATCGGCTTGACCTGCCCGAGCGTGGCGCCGAGGTTGGCCAGGTCGGTGCAGAAGTGCACGTGCGAGACCTTCACCAGCGGCAGATAGAGGCTGAGCACCCGCTCGGCGATGTGCGCGTAGGTGAGGTAGGAGATCTGGGTGCCCTGGACGGGCAGCGCGGTCAGCCTGTCGGTGGACTCGACCTCGTAGAAGACGTTGGTGTGGCTGAGCGGGACGCCCTTGGGCATGCCGGTGGTGCCCGAGGTGTAGAGGACGGTGACGACGTCGCCGGCCGCGACCGCGCGCCATCTGTCCTCGACCCCGGCGGGGTCCTCGGCGAGCCGGGCGCGGCCCAGGTCGAGGAAGTCCTGCCAGGGCATGAACCGCTCGTCGTCGCCGGGCGCGCCTTCTAACATGATGATCTTGCGGAGGCCGGGCAGCCGGTCGAGGACGGGCGCCCAGCGGGCGAGTTCGGCGGGCCCGCCGAGCACGGCGATCCTGGCGCCCACGTCGCCGGCGACGAACGCGATCTGGTCGGGCGCGAAGGTGGAGTAGACGGTGCAGCCCACCCCGCCCGCGTGCACCGCGCCGAGGTCGGCCAGGACGTGCTCGCTCCTGTTGACCATCATCATCGCCACCGACTCGCCCGGCTCCAGCCCGAGCGCGGCGAACCCGGCGGCGATCTCCAGCACCCGCCCGCGCGCCTCGGCGTAGGTGAGGGTGGCCCAGCCGCCGCCCTCGACCGGGTCGGAGTAGGCGGGGGCGTCGGGGTGACTCTCCGCCACCTGCCTGAGCTGTTCGCAGACGGTGCGACCGGCTATCTGCCGCTCGATCTCCGCCCGGACTCCGAGGACATCGGCCATGGCACCCGCCTCCAGTCAGTAACCACTTGCACGGTTGGCATGCATCGCACCACACCGGGCGAGGAGCGGCAAGAGTCTGATCCACTCATTACCTAGAGTGATGGGTCGCACGCTTTTCGTGTCCGGAGGAGGGCTGGGATGACCAACGGCGGCAGGACGTTCTTCGGCCACCCCTGGGGCCTGGCGACGCTGTTCGGCACGGAGATGTGGGAGCGGTTCAGCTGGTACGGCCTGCGCGCCATCCTGGCCACGTTCCTGGTGGCCTCCCCCGCCCACCAGGGGCTGGGGATGACGGAGGAGACCGCGCAGGCGGTCGTCGGCGTCTACGGCGCGCTGATCTACCTGGTGGCGCTGCCCGGCGGATGGATCGCCGACCGGATCCTCGGCCCGCGCAGGTCGGTGCTCTGGGGCGGGTTCGTCATCATGTGCGGCCACATCAGCATGGCCGTCCCGGTGCCGACGCCGTTCTTCGTCTGGCTGGGCCTGCTGCTCATCATCGCCGGCACCGGCCTGCTCAAGCCGAACATCTCCGTCATGGTGGGCAAGCTCTACCCGGAGGAGGACGACGCCCGCAGGGACGCCGGTTTCTCCCTGTTCTACCTGGGCATCAACCTCGGCGCCTTCTTCGCGCCGATCGTGGTCGGCCGGCTGGCGGCCGACGACCGATGGCATCTTGGCTTCGGCGCGGCGGCGGTCGGCATGGCGCTGGGCCTGGTCCAGTACGCGTGGGGCGGCCGCAGGAGCCTGCGGGGCGTCGGCGGGCGGCCCGACGTGCCGCTCACGCCCCGGGAGATGCGGCGCTTCGCCCTGCTCGTCTCGGCCGCCGTGGCGGTGGCGGCGATCGCGCTGGGCGCGTGGGCGGCGAGCGGCACCTTCACGCTCAGCCGGTTCACGCTGGTGGTGACGGTCCTCATCCTGGTGGTGCCGGTCCTCTACTTCGGCTACATCATGCTCGGCGCCCACGGCCTGACCGAGGACGAGCGGTCGAGGATGAAGGCGTACATCTGGCTGTTCGTCGCGGCCTCGATCTTCTGGATGATCTACGACCTGGCGCCGAGCAAGCTGCTCTTCTTCGCCCAGAACCACACCGACCTGTCGCTGTTCGGCGTCCCCATCCAGGCGGCGACCACGCAGTCGTTCAACCCGCTGTTCATCATGATCTTCGTGCCGGTGTTCGCGGCGCTCTGGGTCAAGCTGGGCACGCGGGTGAGCACGCCGCAGAAGTTCGCCTTCGCGCTGGTCATGGTGGGCCTGAGCTTCGTGGTCATGGCGCTGGCCGCGTCCTTGGCCCAAGGGGGCCGGGTGACGGTCTGGTGGCTGGTGCTGGTCTACCTGATCCAGGTCTTCGGTGAGCTGTCGCTCAGCCCCGTCGGGCTGTCGGTCACCACCAAGCTGGCGCCGACGGCGTTCAAGGGGCAGATGCTCGGCGTCTGGTTCATCGCGGTGTCGGTCGGCGACGCGGTCGGCGGGCAGACCGGACGGCTCGGCGACGTGCTGTCCGAGCCCGCCTACTACCTGCTGCTGGCCGCGATGGCGATCGTCGCCGGCCTGGCGCTGTTCATGTTCACCCGCAGGCTGCGGGTGATGATGTCGGAGCACCACGTGCCCGAGCCGCCGCCGATCCGGTAGACATTGCCACCGTGGCCGAACTTCTCGATCTCGTGGGCATCTTCGTCTTCGCCCTGTCGGGCGCGCTCATGGGCGTGCGCAAGCGACTCGACGTGGTCGGGATGGCGGTGCTGGCCGAGATCACCGCGCTGGGCGGCGGCATCGTCCGCGACCTGGTGCTCAACGTGCGCCCCGCCGCCTTCCAGAGCGTCGGCTACGTGGTGGTCCCCCTGGCGGCGGCGGTGGTGGTCTTCTTCTTCCATCCGCACGTGGCCCGGGTGATGCCCGCCATCCTGGTGTTCGACGCCGCCGGCCTCGGCCTGTTCTGCGCGGTCGGCACCGCCAAGGCCCTGGACTACGGCCTGAGCCCGCTGCACGCGACGCTGCTCGGCGTCACCACGGCGGTGGGCGGCGGCATGCTGCGGGACATACTGGCGGGCGAGATCCCCACCCTGCTGTACGACCGGCAGCTCTACGCCCTGCCCGCTCTGCTGGGCTCCACCGCGCTGGCCGGCCTGTCGATCGCCGGCGTGTACGGCTGGCCCGCCACCCTGGCCGCCGCCGTCCTCGCCACCGGCCTCCGCCTCGCCGCCATGCGTTACAACTGGCGCGCCCCCCTGGCCAGAGGCGTCGGCGACCAGACGTGACCGCCGCCGCGGGTGTCGGCGACCAGACGTGACGGTCGCCGCGGATGTCGGCTCAGACCGTCGGGCTGAGCGTGTCCGGCAGGGGGACGGAGCCGACCCGGCCGCGGTGGCGGGCCTCGGCGATCCGGGCGACCGCCTCGCGCAGCACCTGGGGCGGCTGCGTGTACGGCAGGCGCAGGTAACCCTCCAGGGTGCCTTCGAGGCCGAACCAGGGGCCGGGCGCGAGTCGTACCCCATGGCAGGCGGCGGCCTCGGCGAGGGTGACGGCGGAGCCGGTGTCGAGCCGGATCCAGAGCGTGCCGCCGCCGCGCGGCACCGCGAACTCCCACTCGGGCAGGTGCTCGCGCAGAGCCGCCACCAGCGCGTCGCGTGAGGCGCGCAGGTTGCGGCGGCGTTCGGCCCTGGTCTCTTCGAGCCGGTCGAACAGCCGGGCCACGACGAGTTGCTCCAGCACGGGGCTGGCGATGTCCTTGGACGCCCGGTGCAGGGCCATCCGGCGGGCCAGCGCGGCGGTGGCGCGGACCCAGCCGATGCGCAGCCCGCCCCACCAGAGTTTGGACGCCGACCCGATGGTGATCACCTGGCCGTCGTGGCCGAAGGCGGCCATCGGCGTCGTGCCCGGCACCTCCTCCAGTTCGAGCTCCGCCCAGGCCTCGTCGACGAGCAGCAGGGTGCCGGTCGCCTTGGCCGCCTCGGTGACGGCGGCGCGGGCGGGGTCGTCCATGAGGGCGCCGGTGGGGTTCTGGAAGTCCGGCATCAGGTAGGCCAGCCGGGCCGAGGACTGCCGCATGGCGCCGGACACCAGATCGAGCCGCCATCCCTCGGCGGAGACGCCGACGGACGCCAGCTTGGCGCCGCGCAGGCGGGCCGCGTCGATGGCGTGCGGGTAGGTGGGCGACTCGACGACGACCGCGTCGCCGACGCCGACGAGCGTCCCGAGCACGATGTTGATGGCGCTCTGGGAGCCGGTGGTGACCAGGATCTGCTCCGGCCGGGTGGCCACGCCGCGCGCGGTGTAGTAGGCGGCGATCCGCTCGCGCAGCAGGGGCAGGCCGAGCGGGTGGTAGCCGTTGCCCATCCCGTAGCGGGGCACGTCGTCGACGGCCTCCAGCATCGCCTCACGCATCGCGCGGGGCGCGGCGGGGGCGGCGGCGTGCAGCTGGATCAGGCCGTCGTCGTAGGCGGCGAGCCAGGGGCTGTCGGAGCTGACGGCCGGATCGGGCAGCGCGGTGTAGCTGCCCGAGCCCTGCCTGCTCTCCAGGAAGCCGCGCTCGCGCAGCAGGTCGTACGCGGCGGTCACGGTGTTGCGGCTGACCTGGAGGGCCTCGGCGAGGTGGCGCTCCGCGGGCATGCGCACCCGCACCGGGATCTGCCCGTCCATGACCGCGGTGCGCACGCCGTCGGCGAGCGCGCGGTAGTAGGGCCGCGCCTCGGGGCTGACGTCGACGAGCCGGGCCACCTGACCTGCGGACAAATGCCTCATAGGGCCACTTTTGATGATTGGCCCTGTTTTGGCAAGTTGTGCCATGTCACGCTGAGGTCATTATGAGCGAAGCGACAATACCTGCCGTCAGCGGCCTGCCCGGCCGACTGGCCCGCCTGTACGGAGGTCTGGCCCTCTACGGCACCGGCATCGGCCTCCAGGTCGAGTCCGGACTCGGCAACGGCCCTTGGGACGTCTTCCACCAGGGTGTCGGTCTGCGGGCGGGCCTGTCGATCGGGACCGTCATCATCGTGGTCGGCGCCCTGGTCATGCTGGCCTGGATCCCGCTGCGGCAGCGGCCCGGCCTCGGCACGGTCAGCAACGTCATCTTCGTCGGCCTGTTCGCCGACGCCGCCATCCACCTGCTGCCGCCCGCCGGTCACCCCGTCCTGGCCTGGCTCTACGTGGCGCTCGGCGTGACGTCGATCGCGCTGG
Organism: Nonomuraea glycinis; assembly: GCF_014646515.1. Lineage (GTDB taxonomy): Bacteria > Actinomycetota > Actinomycetes > Streptosporangiales > Streptosporangiaceae > Nonomuraea > Nonomuraea glycinis. The sequence goes on along the minus strand of NZ_BMNK01000007.1, from coordinate 98,529 downwards.
CCACCGTGCTCTACATCAGCGCCGGCCTGGGCGCGGGACCCCGCGACGGGATCATGACCGGCCTGGTCAGGACCGGCCTGTCCGTACGGCTGAGCCGCTTCCTCATCGAGATCACGGTGCTGGCGGCCGGCTGGCTGCTCGGCGGCACGGTCGGCCTGGGTACCCTGGTGTTCGCGCTGGCCGTGGGCCCGCTGACCCAGCTGTTCACCCGCTGGTTCCCGCTGAGGTGAATACCCGCCCCCGCCGGGGCAGGACACAGATCTGATCACGTGGCCGGACCGGCATGACGCGACATGACCGGACTCGGCCGCGTGATCACCCCTTCTCCGAGTAGCGTCAGGTCATGCGGATCGAGGACTACGCGCTCATCGGGGACATGCAGTCGGCGGCACTGGTGGCCAGGGACGGCTCCATCGACTGGCTCTGCCTGCCCCGGTTCGACTCACCGGCCTGTTTCGCCGCGCTGCTCGGCGGTGATCACAACGGTCACTGGTGGCTGGGCCCCGTCGGCCGCAAGCCCGCCACCCGACGCCACTACCGGCCCGACACCCTCATCCTGGAGAGCGAGTGGGACACCCCCACGGGCACCGTGCGGGTGATCGACTTCATGCCGCCGCGCGACGTCAACCCGGACGTGGTCCGCATCGTGGAGGGCGTGTCCGGGACCGTCCAGATGTCCACCCAGCTACGGATCCGCTTCGACTACGGCCGGATCGTGCCCTGGATGCGCCGCTTCGAGGGCCACCTGCAGGCGGTCGGCGGCCCGGACTCGGTCTGGCTGCACTCCCCCGTCCCGCTCAAGGGCGGCGACTACGCGCACGTGGCGGACTTCGAGGTGAAGGCGGGGCAGCGGCTGTCGTTCGTCTTCACCTGGCATCCGTCGCACGAGCCGATGCCCCGGCAGATCCACGGCGAGACCCAGCTCGCCGAGACCGAGGACATGTGGAAGGACTGGGTCGGCGCGTGCACCCACCAGGGCCCGTGGCGCGAGGCCGTGGTCCGCTCGCTGATCACGCTCAAGGCGCTCACCTACTCCCCCACCGGCGGGATCGTGGCCGCGCCCACCACCTCGCTCCCGGAGGACCTGGGCGGGGTGCGCAACTGGGACTACCGCTTCTGCTGGCTGCGCGACGCCACGATGACGCTCGACGCGCTGATCGGCAACGGCTACCTGGAAGAGGCCGAAGCCTGGCGGACCTGGCTGCTGCGGGCGATCGCCGGCCGGCCACAGGACCTGCAGATCATGTACGGCGTCGCGGGCGAGCGCCGTCTGCCCGAGCTGGAGCTCGACTGGCTGGAGGGCTACGAGCGCTCCCGCCCGGTCCGGATCGGCAACCAGGCGGTCAACCAGCTCCAGCTCGACGTCTACGGCGAGGTGATGGCCTGCCTGTTCCTGGCGCGCAACTCCGGCCTGGCGCCCGACGACCGCGCCTGGGCCATCCAGCGGGAGCTGCTCAACTACGTGGAGGAGCACTGGGACGAGCCGGACGAGGGCCTGTGGGAGGTGCGCGGCCCGCGCCGGCACTTCGTGCACTCCAAGATGATGTGCTGGGTGGCGCTCGACCGGGCGGTCCAGTACGTCGAGCGGTTCGACCGCAAGGGGCCCGTCGAGCGCTGGAGGACGCTGCGCGACACGATTCACGCCGAGATCTGCGAGAGGGGCTTCGACGCCGAGCGCAACACCTTCACCCAGTCCTACGGCTCGCACGAGCTGGACGCGGCGCTGCTGCTGATGCCGATGCTGGGCTTCCTGCCGACGGACGACCCGCGCGTGACCGGCACCGTGGCGGCCATCGAGAAGGAGCTGATGTCGGACGGGTTCGTGCTGCGCTATCCGGTGGCGGAGGACAACGACGTCGACGGCCTGCCGGGCGGCGAGGGCGCGTTCCTGGCGTGCAGCTTCTGGCTGGTGGAGGTGATGGCCATGCAGGGGCGCAAGGACGAGGCCGAGGCGCTGTTCGAGCGGCTGCTGGCGCTGCGCAACGACGTCGGGCTGCTCGCCGAGGAGTATGACCCGCGCTACGACAGGCTGGTCGGCAACTTCCCGCAGGCCTTCTCGCACGTCCCGCTGATCCACGCCGCGCGGGCGCTGGCCAAGGACGTCACGCGGCCAGGCGGGCCAACACTCTAGCGAACTCCGGCGGCGGGGCCACGACCAGCCGCGTCTGGCCCCGCTGCAGCACGAGGTCGGCCTTGATGAGCGTCAGCCGCCCGTCGTGCCACCAGTAGACCTGGGCGCTGAGCCCGCCGGTGCGGGCCGCGTGCACGCGCAGCCGCTCGATGGCGCGCACCACGCCGATCCCGTCCACCGGATGCACCAGCACGGTGTACGGGTCGGGCAGCACGGCCAGGGCCCCGTCGGCGGGGACCGGCAGATAGTCCTCCAGCCAGCGCAGGTGCGTGGCCGCGGCCGGGGTGTGCCCGGTGAGCCGGGTGACCGGGGTGCCGGACAGCTCGATGGCCTCCACCGACAGCTTGTCCGCCCGCCTGACGTTGGCGACGGCCAGGTCGAGCGCCTGCGCGGTGGGCAGCGGCCAGCAGCCGGCCTCCTCGGGGCGGACCGGCCGGGACCCCACGGTGAGCAGCTCCACCAGGTCGCCGTTGAGGTGCCGGCCCACCACCCGGGTGAGGTCGGCCACCTCGTCCACGGCCTCGACCCGGGTCGACAGCAGCGCCGCGACCTGCTCCAGGTCGCACACATCGAGCAGATCGTCGGCGGCGGCGACGGCGTGCGCCAGGTGCTCGGAGACGAGGATCGGCCAGTCCTCCCTGGGCCGGCGGCCCACCTCGCGGCGCAGTCCGGTCAGCCGGACGAGGATCTCCCGGCCGCCGCCGAGGGTCAGCGAACCCCCGTCCGCGGCGAACGTACAGGTGTGGCCGTGGGAGTCCGCGACGAGCGCGAGCAGAGAGTCGAGGTCGACGTCCTCGGTGCGGCGCGCGGACTCCCGGTCACGTTTGAAGAGGTTCACGTGCCGTGTCCTTCTCTGTCGGTTTCGTCCGCATATGCGTTCTACCTTGCCTGCTCCTCGTTCCAGAACGGACCAGACAGCGAGCACGATTCGGTATCGATAACCCCAAGAGCCCCAAGCCACACACTCATTTGTGGAGACCCATGACCGATGGGCAGCCCGGCCAGAATCGGCACCCCGAGCGGCAGCAGCCGGTCCCGCAGCACCGGAAGGGGGTCGCCGCAGTCGACCCAGGAACCGAGCGCGATCCCCCGCACGCCGGCGAACGCCCCCGACTGCAGGAGCTGGGTGAGCAGGCGGTCGACGCGGTAGGGCTGCTCGCCGATGTCCTCCAGCAGCGCGATCCGGCCGGCGAACGACGGCTGGTAGCCGGTGCCGCACAGGGAGGCCAGCAGCGACAGGTTGCCGCCGCTGAGCACGCCGGTGGCCCGGCCCGGCGCGAGCACCAGGTCACCGGTGACCGGCGCGGGCGTGCCGAACAGGGCCGCCCGCAGGTGCTCCCACGTCGCGGGCTCCGGCCCCTGCTCGCCGCCCAGGAGCAGGCCACTGGGCATCGGGCCGTGCAGCGTGGGCACCCCCAGCTCGGCGGCGAAGGCGTGGTGCAGCGCGGTGATGTCGCTGGAGCCGATCAGGGTCTTCGGCCCGGCGGCCCGCATGCGATCCCAGTCGAGCAGCCCGAGCAGCCTGGCCGCACCGTAGCCGCCCCTGGCGCAGAAGACCGCGCCGACCGCCGGATCGCACCAGGCCGACTCCAGGTCGGCGGCGCGCGCGGCGTCCGAACCGGCCAGATAGCCCAGGTCCTGACGGTCGAGCACATGCGGGCCGACGACGACCTTGAGCCCGATCCCCTCCAGTCGCCGGGTGCCGCGTCCGAGCAGGACGGCGTCCACCGGACCTGACGGGGCGACGACGGCGACGGTGTCACCTTGCTGCATCGATCAACTCCATGACGAGCGGGAGCGGTGCCGCCGACCGGTCCAGCTGCGCGACCCACCGGCGAAGGCATCGTACGGCCTGCGCGGGCAGCGCCCACGACCGGCCCGGCGCCGGCTCGCTCACCACCGGCCGGCGCTGGCTCGCCCACCTGCCAAACGGTGCCACACTTACCTGTCGTATGCGACTTCCGCCCCACATCCTCGTGGTCAACGGCATCAAGGTCCGCAGGCCGGTGTTCCTGCTCGGTGCTCCGCATTCCGGCGCGGACCTGCTCGCCCGTGCCCTGAAACGCGCGCCCGGCTGTCACGTGACCATGGGCCGCGCCTGCGTGGCCCATGTGGTCTACGCCTTCGCCCGCAAGCCGTCGATCGGCCGCACCTCCGGCGCGGTCCGCGTGCTGCGTGACGCGCTCGCCGAGTCGTGGCAGGTGCTGGGCGGCTCGTGCGGCCTGTGCTCGGAGCCGTGCCGGGAGGCCGGCGGCGTCACCACCACCGGGCCGTGCGTGTCGACGGACGAGGTGACCAGGTTCGGCGACGCCAGCCCCGATCTGATCTACAGTGCGCCGGTGCTGCTGCAGGCCTTCCCCGACGCCCGGTTCGTGCAGCTCATCCGCGACGGCCGGGACGTGACCGCCGACATGCTGGACGACCCGGCCTGCCTGGCCTGGTTCAAGCCGGTGATGCTGCCGGAGGACACCGAGTTCCCCAACGCCTTCCTCGGCGTCAACCGCGACGAGCACCGCGACCGGTGGAAGACCATGCCGGTGGCGGGCAAGAGCGCGCTGCGCTGGCGCAGCGCGGTGCGGCTGAGCGCGAGCCTGCGTAAGGAGCTGCCCGCCGACCAGCTCCTCACCCTCCGCTATGAGGACCTGGTGCAGCAGCCCGCCCGGTCGGTGGCCACGCTGACGGAGTTCCTGGAGACCCGGGTGTCCAAGATCGCCCTCTACGGCCCGCGCGTCCCCGAGGTGGGCTCATGGCGGACCCGGCTGCGCCACGAGGACCTGGAGCTGGTGGAGAAGGTGGCCAAGCAGGAGCTCACCCGGCTGGGCTATCTGACGAGCTGAACTGGGTGCGGTAGAGCTCGGCGTACAGGCCGCCGCGCGCCAGCAGCTCCTCGTGCCGGCCCCGCTCGGCCACGCGCCCGTCGTGCACGACCAGGATCTCGTCGGCCTCCCTGATCGTCGACAGCCGGTGCGCGATCACCAGCGAGGTGCGGCCCCGCAGGGCGGTCTTGAGCGCCTTCTGCACCGCCGCCTCCGACTCCGAGTCCAGGTGCGCGGTGGCCTCGTCAAGCACGACCACGCGCGGCGCCTTCAGCAGCAGCCGGGCCAGCGCCAGCCGCTGCTTCTCGCCGCCGGACAGCCGGTAGCCGCGGTCGCCGACGACCGTGTCGAGCTGGTCGGGCAGCGCCTCGACCAGTTCGCCGATCTGCGCGGCCCGCAGCGCCGCCCACATCTCCTCCTCGCTCGCCTCCGGGCGGGCGTAGCGGAGGTTGACGCCGATGGTGTCGTGGAAGAGGTGCGAGTCCTGCATGACCACGCCCACGGTGTCGCGCAGCGAGGCGAGGGTGGCGTCCCGTACGTCCATCCCGTTGATCCGTACCGCGCCCTCGTTGACGTCGTAGAGCCGGGAGACCAGCGCGGTGATCGTGGTCTTGCCCGCCCCCGAGTGGCCGACCAGGGCGATGAGCGAGCCTGGCGCGGCCGTGAACGACACGCCGTCCAGCACCTGCTGCGACGGGCCGCCCGTCTCCGTCCTGGCGACCGACTCCAGCGAGGCCAGCGACACCTCCTCGGCCGACGGGTAGCCGAAGCGGACGTCGTCGAACTCGATCGTGACGGGCCCGGCGGGCAGCGGCCGGGCGTCCGGCTTGTCCTTGACCATCGGCTCCAGGTCGAGGATCTCGAAGACCCGGTCGAAGCTGACCAGGGCGGTCATCACGTCCACGTGCACGTTGGACAGCGAGGTCAGCGGCCCGTAGAGGCGCATCAGCAGGGCCGCCAGCGCCACCAGCGTGCCGAGCTCGAACACGTCGCCGACGGCCATCACGCCGCCGATGCCGTAGACGAGCGCGGTCGCCAGCGCCGCGACCAGGCCGAGCGCGACCCGGAAGACGGTGGCGTACATGCCGACGGTGACGCCCACGTCGCGGACCCTGGCGGCCCGGTCGCCGAACATCCGCGCGTCGTCCTCGGGCCTGCCGTAGAGCTTGGCCACCATCGCGCCGGCCACGTTGAAGCGCTCGGTGGTGACCGAGCTCATCTCGGCGTCGAGCTGCATCTGCTCGCGGGTCAGCGCCGACATGCGCCGGCCGACCCACTTGGCGGGCACGATGAAGATCGGCAGCAGCACCAGCGCGACCACCGTGACCTGCCACGACAGCACGAGCATGGCGCCGAGCACCAGGACCAGGCTGACCACGTTGGACACCACCGACGACAGCGTGCTGGTCAGCGCGCGCTGGGCGCCGATGACGTCGGTGTTGAGCCGGGAGACCAGCGCGCCGGTCTGCGCGCGCATGAAGAACGCCACCGGCATCCGCTGGACGTGGTCGAACACCTCGGTGCGCAGGTCGAAGATCAGCCCTTCGCCGATCCGGGAGGAGAACCAGCGCTGCACCAGGGTCAGACCGGCGTCGACCAGCGCGAGCGCCGCGATCGCCACGGCCAGGCCGATCACGACCTCGCTGCGCTTGGCCAGGATGCCGTCGTCGATGATCGCCTTCATCAGCAGCGGGTTGGCGACCACGATCACCGCTCCCGCCACCACCAGCAGCAGGAAGGCGACGATCTGCTTGGTATAGGGCCTGGCATAGCCGGCGATGCGCCTGACCGTGCCAGGCGAGAGCCGTTGTTTGGTCACCGAGCCGTCGCGTCGCAGCGAGGCCCACACCGACGGACCGAAGCCGCCGCCCATCATCGCCATATAGGGAGTCCCTCCTCCCTCAGCAGAGCGTCCCGGTGTCGTCCGGCGATTCCCGCGTCAGCTCAAGGCGAAACCCGGCTCACGACCCGCCGGCGAACAGGGCTCTCAGCCGCTGGGCCTGCTCGGCGCCCTCCGCGGCGCGCTGCTCCTCCAGGGTGCGCCCCTGCGCCCCCTGGAGGAGTCGCTTGGTCGCCGCCGCCGCGTCCCGGTTGGTCGACAGCAGCTGCGCGGCCTTGTCGTGTACGGCCTTCGCCAGGTCCCCCCCGGCGACCACGCGCTCGGCCAGGCCGATGCGGAAAGCCTCGTCCGCCTCCACGACCCTGGCCGTCAGGCAGATGTCGATCGCCTTGGCCAGGCCGACCAGGTCGACCAGCGGCTTTGTGCCGGTCAGATCGGGCACCAGCCCCAGTGCGGGCTCTTTCATACAGAACTTGACATCGTCGGCCACGATGCGCAGGTCACAGGCGAGCGCGAGCTGAAATCCCGCGCCGACCGCGTGTCCCCGCACGGCCGCGATGGAAACGATCTCTGGGCGGCGTAGCCACAGGAATCCCTGCTGAGCCTGCTCGAGCAGCTTCTCGAACGACGCGTTGTCGAGCCGCGCCGCGGAGCTGAACGAGCCCTGGCCGGGCACCCCCTCAGGTGTGAACATGCGCAGGTCGATCCCTGCCGAGAAGGACGGTCCCTCACCGTTCACCACGACCACGCGAACCTGCTCCGGCAGAATGTCGCCGATGCGGGCCAGGGCCGACCAGGTAGCGAACGTCTGAGCGTTTCGCTTGTCCGGCCGGTCCAGTGTGATCGTCGCGATCTCACCGTCCACCTCGAAGCGCAGTCCGATCTCCGCCAGTTCTTCGGCGAAGACGTCCTCCGTGTACCCCCCGCGCTGATGTGGCGCCTTTGCTTCCGACATCGCCCGCTCCCTCGTCCACTGTCCGTCGCGCCCGAGCTTACAGAATATGATTCTGGCTCGGGCGCGACGGTGGCAGGCTAGGGACGAGCGGCTGCGGTCGCACGTTCCGAGACGGCCGTCAGCGCTTGGACTTACCTCGGGTCGCCCCGCCGCGCCCGCGCAGAGTCACTCCGGACTCGCTCAGGATGCGGTGGATGAACCCGTAGGACCGACCGGTTGAAGCGGCCAGGGCGCGGATGCTCTCACCCGCGGCATAGCGCTTCTTAAGATCTCCGGCCAGCTTCTCTCGATCGGCCCCGGTGACCCGGGTGCCCTTCTTCAGTGTCTCGGCCACGAGTACCTCCTGTAGTGCCGGACTTCCGCAGCGTTACTCCGCCATGATCAGTCATTTCAGCGGGATCGGCTACCTACTCCACGGGAAAAGATCCGTACCCACCCAAATTAAGATCAGGCAAGTGCCACAAGATCGGAAAATTCCTCGCTCCACGCGTCTTCAGTTCCGTCTGGCAGCAAGATCACCCTATCCGGTGAAAGGGCGTCAACGGCACCCTCGTCGTGGGTAACCAGGACGATTGATCCTGAATATGACCTCAGAGCGGTGAGAACCTGCTCCCGGCTGACCGGATCGAGGTTGTTCGTGGGCTCGTCGAGCAGCAGCACGTTGGCGCTGGAGAGCACCAGCATGGCCAGCGCCAGACGGGTTTTCTCGCCGCCGGAGAGCACTCCGGCGGGCTTGTCGACGTCGTCGCCGGTGAACAGGAAGGAACCGAGGACCTTGCGCAACTCGGTGTCAGTGAACGTGCCGCCCGCCGAGCGCATGTTCTCCAGCAGGGTCCTGCCGCTGTCCAGCGTCTCGTGCTCCTGGGCGTAATAGCCGACCTTCAGGCCGTGGCCGGGCCTGATCGCGCCGGTGTCGGGCTGCTCGACCCCGCCGAGCAACCGCAGCAGCGTGGTCTTGCCGGCGCCGTTGAGGCCGAGGATGACGACCCTGTGACCTCGATCGATGGCCACGTCGACGTCGGTGAAGACCTCCAGGGAGCCGTAGGACTTCGACAGGCCCTCCGCCATCAGCGGGGTGCGCCCGCACGGCTGGGGGTCGGGGAAGCGCAGCTTGGCGACCTTGTCGCCCTGGCGCACCTCCTCCGTGCCGGACAGCAGCCGGTTGGCGCGGCGCATCATGTCCTGGGCCGCCTTGGCCTTGGTGGCCTTGGCGCGCATCTTGTCGGCCTGCGCGAGCAGCGCGCCCGCCTGCTTCTCGGCGTTGGCCCGCTCGCGCTTGCGGCGCTTCTCGTCGGTCTCGCGCTGCGCCAGATAGGTCTTCCAGCCGACGTTGTAGTGGTCGACGGAGGACCGGTTGGCGTCGAGGTGGAGGACCTTGTTGACCGTGGCTTCAAGAAGCTGGACGTCATGGCTGATGATCACCAAGCCGCCCTGATGAGAGCGCAAAAAATCACGAAGCCACCCGATTGAGTCAGCATCTAGGTGGTTTGTCGGCTCGTCCAGAAGGAGAGTTTCCGCTCCGCTGAAAAGAATGCGCGCCAATTCGACCCGCCTGCGCTGGCCGCCAGAAAGCGTTTTCAGCGGCTGCCCCAGGACCCGGTCCGCGAGCCCCAGGCTGGAGGCGATGGAGGCGGCCTCCGACTCCGCCGAGTAGCCGCCCAGGACGTGCATCTGGTCCTCGAGGCGGCCGTACCGCCTGACGGCCTTCTCCTGGGTGCGCTCGTCGGCCGAGGACATGCCGAGCTCGGCCGCGCGCAGCTTGCGCAGCACCTCGTCGAGACCGCGCGCCGACAGGATGCGGTCGCGCGCGAGCACCTCCAGGTCGCCGGTGCGCGGGTCCTGGGGGAGGTAGCCGACGGCGCCGGCGGTGGTCACCGTGCCCGCGGCGGGCAGGGCCTCGCCCGCGAGCACCTTGGTCAGGGTCGTCTTGCCCGCGCCGTTGCGGCCGACGAGCCCTATCTTGTCTCCGGGGTTGACGCGGAAGGAGGCGCTCTCGATGAGCAACCGCGAGCCCGCACGCAGTTCGATATCAGTGGCAATGATCATGGCGAAGGAAACACTCCCGAGGTAGGAAACGAGGGATTGGGCGCGCGGCGCCGGTCAATCGGGAGTGTGCATACCATTCAGTGTAGGCCCCTGATCGGGAGCCCCACCTCTGCTTTCTACGTCCCCCGAGGCCCGGCGGAGGTCACCGGGCCTCGCTGGTCAGGCCCCTGACAGCGCTCCTGGTACAACGCCCGCGGAGGGCTTCTGATTTCCTGCGGCACTCCCCGGCGAGGGCCCGGAGGTCCGGCCCCGGCGTTTTGTAACGATTCACCCGCTCGGCCCGGCCCTCCCGCCTCTCCGTCTCAGCCGCTCCTGCGGGCTTCGCTCGACGCGCGTACGACCAGGTCCGGCTGGAAGATGACCTGCCGGTGCCGGTGCGTCTCCGGGGTGGTCACCTCTTCCAGCAGCAGCTCGATGGCGGTGCGGCCGAGCAGCTCGCGCGGCTGGCGCACCGACGACAGCGGGATCGCCGCGGCGGCGGCGAAGTCGATGTCGTCGTAGCCGACGATGGCCATGTCCTCGGGCACCCGCAGCCCGCACACCGCCATGGCCTGCAGGAACCCCAGGGCCAGCAGGTCGTTGGCGCAGAGGGCGGCCGTGGGCCGCGCGCCGTCCGGCAGCGCCGCCAGGCGCTCACCGGCGGCCCGCCCCTCGGCGACGCTCAGCGTGGGCGTGCGGCAGTCGGTCAGCTCGACGCCGTCGCCGGCCGCGTGGACGGCGTCGCGGATGCCCGCGTGGCGGTCGGCCACCTGCTTGATCGACAGCGGCCCGCCGATGAACGCGATCCGCCGGTGCCCCCGCTCGATCAGGTGCGCCCCGGCCGCGCGGCCGCCGAGCCGGTCGTCGACCGCCACCGAGCACTGCGGGCCCGCCGCCGGGCTGTCGACCAGCACCAGCGGCGTGCCCCTGGCGGCGAGCTCGGCCAGGTGCGGGCCGGCGGCGTCGACCGGGGTGATCAGGATGCCGAGGACCCGCTGCTGTTCGAGCTGGTCGAGGTGGCGGCGCTCCCGGGCGGGGTCGGCGGCGCTGTTGCAGAGCACCAGCATCGTGCGGTGCTCGTCGGCGAGCGCCTCGGCGCCCTTCGCGACATCGGCGAAGAAGGGGTTGGACACGTCGAGGACGACCAGCCCGACCGTGCGGCTGCGTCCCGCCCGCAGGTGGCGGGCCACCTCGTTGCGGACGAAGCCCAGCTCGTGGATCGCCTTGAGGACCCGGTCACGGGTGGCGGGCGAGACGACCTCGGGACGGTTGAGCACGTTGCTGACCGTGCCGACCGAGACGCGCGCGAGCCGCGCGACCTCCTTGATGCTCCTGGTCGCCAAGTGATCCCCATGAGCCGTGCCGGCGTGAACGCGCCCATCATAGCCGCGTTGAATCGTCTCAAGCCGGATCCAGCACCCGGATCCTGACCGCGCGGAACAGCGGCGGGGTGTCCCGCAGGACCGCCAGCCTCGGGTCCGGCACCACCAGGAACGGCTCGGCCTCCAGCGCCAGCAGCGGGGCCAGCCGGCGGTCGGCGCGCAGCGCGTCCACCGCCTTGCGGTCACCGCCGAGCACCACCGCGTCGAGCTCCCCCAGGTGGGGTGACAGCACCCGCAGCGCCGTCTCCGCCGCCACCTCGAAGACCTTGCTCGCCTGGTTGTCCCTGCGTCTGGCGAAGCGCTGCTGCGACCAGCCGCCCGCCGCCGTCCGCCCCTGGACCAGGCGCGAGCCCACCTTGGAGGCCACCAGCGTGCCGCCGTGGAAGACGCCCGCCGCGTAGCCGCCGAGCCGGACCAGCACCACGCCCACCCGCCGCTCGGCCCGCGCGTGCTCGACCAGCCTGGTGACGTGCGGCGGCCCGGGGCGCATGGGCGGGAAGGGCACGTGCAACTCGGCCACGCCGCCGTCGGCGGCCACCAGCCGCACCATGCGCTCGTCACCGGAGGCCTCGAACGCCCCGTGCCGCCCGGCGAACCCGTCGATCCATGGGTGCACCCGCTCCGGCGGCACCGAGACCCACCGGCCGCCGCCCTTAGCCGGTCGCGCGCCCATGCCGGAAGGCTAGCCCATGCCGCCCCGTCCGCATCTCCGCCAACGAAGTATGGAATATGCGGAAAATGTCGGTGAACTTCATCGCGCCAGGGTGCCGACAGGGGCCACCCACCCCCATCATCACTACGTGTCCTCCCTGCTCACGGGCCCCGTCGTGGATCTCGACACCGGGGCCGTCATCGCTTACCCAGCGGCGCTGGACGCCTCCGGTCGCCTCCGGGCGGCCCCCTTGCCCATGCTGCTGGACCTGCCCATGCGCGTCGCCCTGGCCGGCGCCGGCGCGATGGCGCCCCTGCACGACGCGCTGCGCCGCGCCGGACGCCATCCCCGCGAGGCCATCCTGCTGTTGCACGGCCCGTGCGCCGAGAGCGACCGGCCGGTGCTCCGGGTGGTGCTCGACGCCCTGCGCAACCACGGTTACCTGGTGGGCTTCGGCGGCGCCGGCGGCCAGAGCGCACCGCTCGACCTGATCGCCGACGCCGCGCCGTACCTCGTGGGGCTGGCGCCCGACGTGGTCGCGCGGGCGCCGCTCGACCATCGGGCGACGGCGGTGCTGCGCGCGGTGGCCTCCCTGGCGCAGGGCGTCGGCGCGCACGTGCTGGCGCCGGGCGTCACGACCGAGGCGGAGCTCGCGGCGGCCCGCGCGCAGGGGGCCCGGCTGGCGCACGGCCCGCTGCTGGCGCCGGGGCCGGACGGGCGGATCCGGGTGCCGCTGCCGTCCCCCGCCGAGTCGCCCGCCGAGTCGCCCGCCATGGTCGCGCTCGGCCCACGGGTGCAGGAGCTGCTGATGCCCGCGGTGACGCTGCCCGCCGCGGCGAAGGCCGAGGAAGTGGTGGCGGCGTTCGGGCATGAGCCGACGATCACCAGCGTGATCCTGGTGGACGAGTACCAGCGGCCGGAGGGCAGCCTGGACCGCGGCCGGTTCCTGCTGTCGATCGCCTCCCGCTACGGGCACGCCCTGCACGGCTCGAAGCCGGCCCGGCGGCTGGCCGACGCGCCGCGCACGGTGCCGAAGACCACCCCGGCCGTCGCGGCGATGCGGGTGGCGGGTCGCGACGGGGGGCGCGTCTACGACGATCTGGTGGTCACCGACGAGCTCAATCGCTGCCTGGGGATCGTCCGGGTCTCGGATCTGATCCGCCAGGTGACGCAGAGCGCGTAAACGGCTGTGCGCGCGCCCTGGGGACGGGGAGCCGGGGCGCGCGTAACGACTGTGCGCGCGCCCTGGGCACGGGGAGCCGGGGCAGGGTAGGAAAGGAGACGTGACTCGGCAGCTGAACAGACGGGCCCTGCTCGGCGCGGGAATGCTGGCCGGGGTGGCCGCGTGCACCGCCACGCCCACCCCCCTCCCCGACGGATCGCCGTCCTTCGACCCGGACGACTGGGAGTCGGTCCGGGCGCAGTTCGCGCTCGATCCGGCGTACGGGCAGTTCGCGGCGTTCGTCCTGGCACCCGCGCCCGCCACCGTCCGGGAGGCGATCAGGCGGCACCGTGACGGCCTCGACGCCGACCCGCACTACCTGCCCGGCGGCAACGCCGACCCGGACGGCTCCGTCTTGGGGACCGCCGCCCGCTTCATCGGCGCCGACTCCCGCGACATCGCCCTGACCGACAGCACCACGATGGGCCTGGGCCTGCTCTACTCCGGCCTCAAGCTGCGGCCCGGCCAGGACGTGCTCACCACCGAGCACGACTTCCTCGCCACCCACGAGGGCGTGCGGCTGCTCGCCGACCGGACGGGGGCGAAGGTGCGCAGGATCAGGCTGTACGACGATCCCGCGGGCGCGTCGGCGGACCGGATCGTGAGCGCGATCAAGGAGGGCCTGCGGCCCCGCACCCGGGTGGTGGCGCTCACCTGGGTGCACTCCAGCACCGGGGTGCGGCTGCCGATCCGGGCCATCGCCGACATGCTGGCCGAGGCCAACCAGGGCCGCGACGAGCAGGACCGGGCGCTGCTGTGCGTGGACGGGGTGCACGGCTTCGGCGCGATCGCCGACGGGGTCGACGACCTGGGCTGCGACTTCCTGGCGACCGGCACGCACAAGTGGCTGTTCGGGCCGCGCGGCACCGGTTTCCTGTGGGGACGCGCGTGGGACGCGGTCGCGCCGGTCATCCCGGGGTTCGGCCGGGCCTCGTTCGTGGCCTGGCAGCGACGTGAGGGGCCGCTCGACACCACGGCGCAGCTGGCGACGCCGGGCGGCTACAAGGCGTTCGAGCACCGGTGGGCGATGACGCAGGCGTTCAACTTCCAGCAGGCGATCGGCAAGGACCGCATCCAGCGACGCACCCAGGAGCTGGCCACCCGGCTCAAGGCGGGCCTGCGCGACATCCCGCACGTCCGGCTGACCACCCCCGACTCCCCCGACCTGTCGGCGGGCCTGGTGTGCTGCACGATCGACGGTCTCCAGCCCGAGGAGGCGGTGAGCCGGCTGCACGATCAGAAGGTGGTCACCAGCACCACCCCCTATTTCCCGCCGCTGCTGCGCTTCGGCACCAGCATCGTCACCGACCCCGGCAAGGTGGACCTGGCCATCGCGGCGGTGCGGGAGCTCAGGTGACGCCGCCGTCCGGCCGGCCGGGCAGTCGTCCGGGCAGCCAGCCGTGCGCCTGGGCGCGGCGGACGGCCTCGATGCGGTTGCGCGCGTGCGTCTTCTGGATCGCCGAGGACAGATAGTTGCGCACGGTGCCCTCCGACAGGTGCAGCCGCCCGGCGATGTCGCCGATCGACGCGCCGTCGGCGGCGGCGACCAGGACGTCCCGCTCGCGGGGCGACAGCGGGTTGGGGCCCGCGCTGAGTGCCGCGGCGGCCAGGCCGGGGTCGATGACCCGCTCCCCCGCGCGCACCCGGCGGACGGCGGCGGCCAGCTCACGCGCCGGGCTGTCCTTGACCAGGAACGCCACCGCGCCCGCCTCCATGGCCGCCCGCAGGTAGCCGGGTCTGCCGAAGGTGGTGAGGATCATCACCTGACAGCCGGGCACCCGGGCGCGGATCCCGGCCGCCGCGGCGATGCCGTCCATGACCGGCATCTCGATGTCGAGCAGCGCGATGTCCGGTCGTTCGCGGACGGCCACGGCGACGGCCTCCTCGCCGTCGCCCGCCTCGCCCACGACCTCGATGTCCGGCTCCAGCCCCAGCAGCGAGGCGAGCGCGCCGCGTACCATGCCCTGGTCCTCCGCGAGCAGCACGCGGATCAGCCCGGTCACGGCGCGGGGACGCGGGCGCGCACCCCGAAGCCGCCCGCCGGCTCGGGTCCCGCCGCCAGCTCGCCGCCTGCCGCGCGCACCCGCTCGCCGAGGCCCTTCAGTCCACTTCCCGGCTCGTACGGCTCCGCACCCCGCCCGTCGTCCACGATGACCAGCATGGCCTGCTCGCCGTCGTACGTCACGTCGAGGTCGCAGCGACGTGCGGCCGCGTGCCGTACGACGTTGGTGGTCCCCTCGCGCACCGCCCAGGCGAGCAGCCCGTCGAGCGGGGCGGGCAGCGGCAGGCCGGACCGGCGGGTGCGCACCTCCACGCCTGCGGCGCGCAGCACGGCGGTGGCGCTGTCGAGCTCCTCGGGCAGGCTGAGCCGCCGGTAGCCGGTGACGGCCTGACGCACCTCCCGCAGCGCCTTGCGCGCGACGGCCTCGATGTCCCTGATCTCGCGCTGAGCCTGCGGCGACCGCTCCGCCAGCCGCCCGGCCAGCTCGGCCTTCAGCACGATCAGCGACATGCTGTGGCCGAGCAGGTCGTGCAGGTCGCGGGCGATGCGCAGCCGCTCCTCGGTGGCAGCGAGCCTGGCCATCTCGCCCTCGGCCGCGCGCAGTTGCTGGGTCAGCAGCCTGGATCGGCGCACGCCCATGAACAGCAGGCCCAGCGTGACCGCCTGCAGCCCGTAGATCGCGATGGCGGCCGGGTCGGCGCCGACGAGCAGCCCGCCCCCGGCGACGACGACGAGCATGCCGCCGAGGCTCACGGCGGCCGGCCGGGGCGGCAGGATCATCGCGTGCAGCACCACGGTGAAGACGGGCAGGCCGAGCCAGGCGCCGCCGAAGAGCAGCGGCGGCACGACGCCCAGCAGCGTGGTGAGCCAGAGCAGGGGGTAGGTCCACGGCACCTGCTCGGCGAAGGTGCGCGGGCTGAGCGCGGTGGCGACGTAGGAGATGCCGAAGGCGAGCAGCATGGCCCACGCCCACGGGACGCCGGCGCCGGGGATGCCCCCGGTCACGATCTCCCTGGCGGGCAGGACCAGATAGATCAGCCCGAACGCGAGTCCCGCCAGCCGCCTGCCCCGGGACGGCACGTCGTAGGCCGCCGCGCTCATGCCCGGACCGTGGCCCTGCGGTAGAGGCAGACCGCCGCGCTCATGCTCATGCCCGGACCGTGGCCCTGCGGTAGAGGTAGGCCGCCGCCCCGCCCAGCGCGATCCCCCAGCCCGTCACGGTGAGCACGTCGCCCAGGGCCAGGCCGCCGCTCGCGACGACGCTCCAGCCGAGACCGGCATAGTGATAGGAGGGGGTCAGCTCGGCGATCGCCTGGAACGTGCCGCCCATCACCTCCACAGGAAACCACAGGCCGCCCAGCAGCGACAGCGCGAACACGAGCAGGACGGCGGCGGGCTGGGCCGCCTCCGGTGACAGCAGCGAGCCGATGGCCAGGCCGAGCGCGACGAACGGGATCGCGCCGAGCCACATCACCGCCGCCAGCGCCGCCCACCTGCCCAGCGGCATGCTCACGCCCTGCTGGAGCACCGCCACCGCGAACACCAGCACCAGCGACGGCAGCACGAGCAGCATCGCGATGGCGAGCTTGGTGACCACGATCGCCCAGCCGGGGAGCGGGGTGATCCGCAGGTGACTCAGCCAGCCCGAGCGGCGTTCCTGCGCCCACGGCACGGCCGAGCTCATCATCGACGCGCCGAGCGCACCGTAGCCCGCCATCTGCACCATCAGGTAGACGGACTGCCGGACGCCGGCCGCGCCGGGCTGGTCGCCGTAGATGCCGGCGTTGATCAGGTAGAGGGCCACGGGGAAGAGCACGACGAAGATGGTGTAACGCCGGTTGCGCAGCGTGCGCAGCGCCTCGGTCCAGGCGTAGTAGAGCATCATGACCTCCCGGTGAGCGCGAGGAAGGCCTCGTCGAGGCCGGACAGTTCGAGGTCGCGTACGTCGAGCGCGGTGTCGCGGTAGAGGGCGGCGAGCGTGGCGTCGGTGTCGCGGGTGCGCAGCGTGGCGATCCCCGCGCCGACCTCCACGGC
Organism: Nonomuraea glycinis; assembly: GCF_014646515.1. Lineage (GTDB taxonomy): Bacteria > Actinomycetota > Actinomycetes > Streptosporangiales > Streptosporangiaceae > Nonomuraea > Nonomuraea glycinis. The sequence continues at coordinate 81,470 of NZ_BMNK01000007.1, read as the reverse complement.
GGTGACGCCGGGCAGCCGGTCGAGCCCGGCGGCGGGCTGCTCGCCGAGGGCGAAGCGCACCACCTGCCCGCCCGCGCCCGCCTTGATCTGGGCGGCCGTGCCGTCGGCCACCACCCTGCCGCCGGCGATGACGATCACCCGGTCGGCGTGCTCCTCGGCCTCGGCCAGGTAGTGGCTGGCGAACAGCACGGTCCTGCCGCCCGCCGCGTAGGCGCGCATGCTGTCCCAGAACCGCCGCCTGGACTCCACGTCCATGGCGGCGGTGGGCTCGTCGAGCAGCAGCAGCCTGGGGGCTCCGGCCAGAGCGAGGGCGAATCTGACCCGCTGCGCCTGGCCTCCCGACAGCCCGCCCGCCCGCCGCCTGGCCAGCTCGGTGAGGCCGGCGAGCTCCAGCACCTCCGCCAGCCCGAGCGGCGCGGGATAGAGCCTGCGGACCAGCTCGACGAGCTCGCGTACGGACAGCTCGGGGATGAGCTCGCCCTGCTGGAGCATGGCCCCCACCTCGCCGGCCAGGACGGCCCGCTCAGGGGTGCGGCCGTGCACGGCGATCGTGCCCCGGGTGGGCCGGGACAGGGCGAGCAGCATGCCGATGGAGGTGGACTTGCCGGCGCCGTTGGGACCCAGCAGGGCCACGGTGGCGCCGGCGGCGATGGTCAGGGACAGCTCGTCGACGGCGAGCACGTCCCCGAAGCGCTTGCTGACGTGGTCGAACACGATGGCGTTCATGCGGGTAACGCTAGGCTCGCCGATCCCGCCCGGTCAGTGAGCTCCGTCCGGGATCGGCGGTGACATTTGTCAGAGGCGGCAGGCGTCAGAGGCGGCAGGCGTAGATGTCGGTGACCAGGATGGCCCGCCCGCCGAGGTCCCAGAGCTGGTCCATGACCTGCTGGTGGCCCTTGCGGCGGACCATCGCGCGCACCGCCACCCAGCCCTCACGGTGCAGCGGCGAGACCGTCGGCCCCTCCATGCCGGGCGTGAGCGCGATGGCCTCCTCGATCCGCTCGGCGCGGATGTCGTAGTCCATCATGACGAAGTCGCGGGCGTGCACGACCCCCTGGAAGCGGCGGACGAGCTGCTCGGCCGCCTGCGTCTCGGGCGCGCTGTGGCGCTTGATGAGCACGGCCTCCGAGCGCATGATCGGCTCGCCGAACACTTCGAGCCCGACGTTGCGCAGGGTCGTGCCGGTCTCCACCACGTCCGCCACCGCGTCGGCGACGCCGAGCCTGATAGCGGTCTCGACGGCGCCGTCGAGCTTGATGACGCGCGCGTCGACACCCTCCTCGGAGAGGTATTTGTCGAGCAGGCCGGCGTAGGAGGTGGCCACGCGCAGGCCCTGCAGGTCCTTGACGGAGGTCATCGTGCCGGCGTTGCAGGCCAGGCGGAAGGTCGATCCGCCGAAGCCGAGCGACATGATCTCCTCGACGGGCGCGCCGGAGTCGATGAGCATGTCCCTGCCGGTGATGCCGACGTCGAGGGTGCCCTCGCCGACGTAGACGGCGATGTCGCGCGGGCGCAGGAAGAACAGCTCGCAGCCGTTGTCCTCGTCGACGACGACGAGCTCCTTGCTGTCCCTGCGCGACCGGTAGCCGGCCTCTTTGAGCATGATCTGGGCGGCCTCACTGAGCGCGCCCTTGTTCGGTACGGCCAGACGTAGCATGTCTGTTCCTCGGTGTTCTCACTGTTCGCGGGTGTGGGCCGGAGGTGGGCGCGGGGCGCCCTAGAGATGCTTGTACACCTCGTCCAGCCCGATCCCTTTCGCGACCATGAGCACCTGCACGTGGTAGAGAAGCTGCGAGATCTCCTCGGCGGCCCGGTCGTTGGACTCGTGCTCGGCCGCCATCCAGCTCTCGGCGGCCTCCTCCACGACCTTCTTGCCGATGGCATGGACGCCGGCGTCGAGCGCGGCCACGGTGCCCGAACCCGCGGGCCGGGTCAGCGCCTTCTCGGACAGCTCGGCGAACAGCTCTTCGAAGGTCTTCATGATCTCTCTCGTCGGTCGGCTGACGTGCGAGTCAAGCCTAGTCTGCGCGGGCACGTGGCGATGCCGCGCGTCCGCCTGACGAGACCGGGCAGACTCATATGCCGATCTTGACGCGCCCCATACCGACATGACGAAACGGCGCCGCCCGCCGCACCCCGGAGGGGGTACGGCGGGCGACGCCGCAGATCAACGCAGCGGATCAGCGCTCGAAGCGGCGGCCACCCGAGGCGCGGCGGTCGTCGGAGCGGAAGCCGCCCCTGGCGCCACGGTCGTCCTGACGGGGTCCGCCGGAGCGGTAACCGTCACGCGGCCGGTCGTCGGAGCGGACGCCGTGGTCGGCCGAGAACGGCCGCGAACGGTCACCGGCCGGGCGGCTGCGGTCGTCGGACCGGTAGCCACCCTCACGGGAACCGCCACGGTCCGCCTCACGGGCACCGCCACGGTCGTCGGAGCGGAAGCCGCCCCTGGCGCCACGGTCGTCCCGGCGGAAGCCCCGGTCCTCACCAGGCGCGGCCCCAGCCGGACGGTCGCCGTTGTCGTGACGTCGAGGGCGCCGGTCGTCAGCCGACGCTCCCGCGAAAGGGCGCTCACCACCGTCATGGCGACGGGGGCGACGCTCGCCACCGTCGAACTCGCGGCGGGGACGACGGCTGCGACGGTCCGAACCGCCGTGGCCGCCACCCTCGCGACGGGCGCCGCGCAGCGGCTTGCGGGCGTCGGGCTCCCAGACGGGGATCGACTCGCCACTGGGCGTGCGTGCCCCGGCGACCTCCGCCAGGCGCGGGTGACCGGGAGCGGCCTTGAGCCGGAACGGCTGGATGCCCGCCCGCTTGGTCAGCGCGTCGGTGGAACGGCGCTCGTTCGGCAGCACCAGGGTGACGACGGTGCCCTTCTCGCCGGCCCGCGCCGTACGGCCGCCGCGGTGCAGGTAGCTCTTGCTGTCCTGCGGCGGGTCGACGTGCAGCACGAGGCTGATGTTGTCGACGTGGATGCCGCGGGCGGCGACGTCGGTGCAGACGAGCACGTTGACGGAGCCCTCACGGAACTCGGCCAGGATGCGGGTGCGCTGGTTCTGGCGCTTGCCGCCGTGCAGTCCGCCGGCCTTGACGCCGACCCGGGCGAGCTGCTTGCACAGGCGGTCCACGCCGTGCTGGGTCTTGACGAAGATGATCGTACGGCCTTCGCGGTTGGCGATCTCGGCCGTGACGTCGAACTTGTCGTCGCGGCTGACCTGCACCACGTGGTGCTCCATAGTGTCGACCGGGGAGGTCGCGGGGGCGACGGAGTGCGTGATCGGGTTTCTGAGGAAGCGCCGCACGAGCTTGTCCACGTCGCCGTCGAGCGTCGCGGAGAACAGCAGCCGCTGCCCGTCGGTGGGGGTCTGCGCGAGCAGCTCCGTGACGACGGGGAAGAAGCCGAGGTCGCACATGTGGTCGGCCTCGTCGAGGATGCTGACCCGGACGTCGGCCAGGGAGCACTCACCCTGGCGGATGAGGTCGCCGAGCCGGCCCGGCGTGGCGATGACGATGTCGACGCCGCGGCGCAGCGCCTCGATCTGCTTGCCCATGGACATGCCGCCGACGATGACCTTCATCCGCAGGCCGAGGCCACGGCCGAGCGGCTCGATGGCGTCGTGCACCTGGAGCGCGAGCTCACGGGTGGGCACGAGGATCATCGCACGGGGGCGGCCGGGGGTCGGCCGGACGCCTGCCAGCCGCGCCATGGTGGGCAGGCCGAAGGCGAGGGTCTTACCGGAGCCGGTCTGGCCGCGTCCGAGGACGTCGGCGCCGGCGAGCACGTCGGGGATCGTCGCGCTCTGGATGGGGAACGGGCTGTCGATGCCCTGCTTGGCCAGGCCGGTCACGAGGGGCTTGGGCAGGCCAAGCAGCTCGAACTCGGAAGGGCCAGATGCCGCAGCGGGGGTCGTTTCGGGCATGACAGCGTCAAGCATGGTCACGAAATTCGTGCCTTTCAGTCGAAGTGGCACGTCACTTCTGCGAAAGGACGAGCCAGGGTCGTACGGCGATCTTTGCCGTACACATTGCAGTGCGCCCGCCGCGGGGGCGGAGCGAGGGGAAGGCGCACCTGGGGCGCCGGCCGCAGGCGGCGCGGGACGCGCGATGAGGCGTCAGGTGTCCTAAGGTGCCAACACGGGGCAGATCAAGAGTATTCCCCATGTGGGGACTTGGGAAATCCTAGGCCCCCGGCACGCTGAAGCGGCTGACGCAGTGCGCCAGCCGTACAGCCTGAAAAGATCAGACGTTGAATCCTAGCATACGAAGCTGCTCGCGCCCCTCATCGGTGATCTTGTCCGGGCCCCATGGCGGCAGCCAGACCCAGTTGATCTTGACGTCGGAGACCATGCCTTCGAGCGCGGAGTGCGCCTGGTCCTCGATCACGTCGGTGAGCGGACAGGCGGCGCTGGTCAGCGTCATGTCGATGGTGGCGACGGGCTTGGCGCCGTCGGCGGGATCGAGGTTGAGGCCGTAGATGAGCCCCAGGTCCACGACGTTGATGCCGAGCTCGGGGTCCACGACGTCCTTGAGCGCCTCCATCACCTCCTCGACGGTGGCCTCACCGTCGAGGTCGATCGGGGTCTCGACCGGTTTGCTCATCCTGCAGCACTCCTCACAACAGCGTCCTTGTAGGCCATCCAGGAAAGCAGCGCGCACTTGACCCGCGCCGGGAACTTGGCCACCCCGGCGAACGCGACCGCGTCGCCGAGCACGTCCTCGTCGGCCTCCACCTGTCCCCTGCCCTGCATCAGACGGGTGAACTCGGCGACCACGGAGAGCGACTCCTCGACCGTCGAGCCGGTGGTGAGCTCGTGCAGCACCGAGGCGGCGGCCTGGCTGATCGAACAGCCCTGCCCGTCGTAGGAGACGTCCTCGATCTTGCCCGCGTCGCCCATCTTGACGCGCAGGGTGATCTCGTCGCCGCAGGTCGGGTTCACGTGGTGAACCTCGGCGTCGTACGGCTCGCGGAGCCCCCGCCCCTGCGGGTGCTTGTAGTGCTCCAGGATGAGTTCCTGGTACATCGACTCGCCGATCATGGCTATGCGAACACCTTCTGAACGTGGTGGAGGCCGCGCACCAGGGCGTCGATCTCCGCCGTGGTGTTGTACAGGTAGAAAGACGCCCGGGTGGTCGCCGGTATTCCGAACCGCAGGTGCAGCGGGCGCGCGCAGTGGTGCCCGACGCGCACCGCGATGCCGAACCGGTCGTCGAGGATCTGCCCCACGTCGTGCGGGTGGATGCCCGCCAGCGTGAACGACAGCGTGCCGCCCCGCAGGTCGAGCGAGTCGGGGCCGATCAGGTGCAGTGAGGGCACCTCGCGCAGGGCGTCCAGCGCGTAGGCCGTCAGCTCCCGCTCGTGCGCCTCCACGGCGTCCATGCCGATCCCGGTCAGGTAGTCGACCGCGGCGCCGAGGCCGATGGCCTCGACAATGGGCGGCGTGCCCGCCTCGAACTTGTGCGGCACCGGCGCGTAGGTCGAGTGGTCCATCCAGACCGCCTCGATCATCTCGCCGCCGCCGAGGAACGGAGGCATCGCCTCCAGCAGCTCACCCCGGCCCCACAGCACGCCGATGCCCGAAGGGCCGACCATCTTGTGACCGGTGAAGGCCACGAAGTCGACGTCCAGCTCGGCGACGTTCACGGGGTGGTGCGGCACCGACTGGGAGGCGTCGAGCATCACCAGCGCGCCGACCTCACGAGCCCGCGCGAGCACCTCGGCGACCGGGTTGACGGTGCCGAGCACGTTGGACTGGTGCGCGATCGAGACGATCTTCGTCCGCTCGGTGACCAGCTCCGGCAGCCCGGACAGGTCGAGGCGGCCCTCGTCGGTGACGCCGAACCACTTGAGCGTCGCGCCGGTGCGCTGCACGAGCATCTGCCACGGCACGATGTTGGAGTGGTGCTCCATCTCGGAGATGACGATCTCGTCACCGGGGCCGAGCGTGAAGCGGGGATCGGTGTTGGCCCGGTTGCCGAAGGAGTAGGCGACCAGGTTGAGGGCCTCGGAGGCGTTCTTGGTGAAGATCACCTCGTCGCGCGACGGGGCGCCGACGAACGCGGCGAGCTTGTCGCGCGCGCTTTCGTACGCCTCGGTCGACTCCGAGCCCAGCACGTGCATGGCGCGCCCGACGTTGCTGTAGTGCATCGCCAGGTGCTCACGCATGGTCTCGATGACCTGGGTGGGCTTCTGTGAGGAGTTGCCCGAGTCGAGGTAGACGAGCGGACGCCCGCCGGGCAGCTCGCGGGAGAGAACCGGGAAGTCCTTCCTGATCCTCTCCACGTCCAAGCTGGTGGAAGTCATGCAGACGCCCTCGTGTACTGCTCGTAGCCCTCGGCCTCGAGCTTGTCGGCCAGCTCCGGCCCGCCCTCCTCGACGACCTTGCCGGCCGCGAAGACGTGCACGAAGTCGGGTTTCACGTACCGCAGGATGCGGGTGTAGTGCGTGATCAGCAGCACGCCCGTCTCACCGGTCTCGCGGAAGCGGTTGACGCCTTCCGACACCACGCGCAGCGCGTCGACGTCGAGGCCGGAGTCGGTCTCGTCGAGGATCGCGATCTTCGGCTTGAGCAGCTCCAGCTGGAGGATCTCGTGGCGCTTCTTCTCGCCGCCGGAGAAGCCCTCGTTCAGGTTGCGCTGGGCGAAGGCCGCGTCGATGTGCAGGGCGTCCATGCCGGCCTTGAGGTCCTTGGCGAACTGGCGCAGCTTGGGCGCCTCGCCGTGGACGGCGGTGACGGCCGAGCGCAGGAAGTTGGACACCGACACGCCGGGGACCTCGACCGGGTACTGCATGGCGAGGAACAGGCCGGCGCGGGCGCGCTCGTCGACCGACAGCTCCAGCATGTCGACGCCGTCGAGCAGCACCTGGCCGCCGGTGATCGTGTACTTGGGGTGGCCCGCGATGGCGTAGGCCAGGGTGGACTTGCCGGAGCCGTTGGGGCCCATGATGGCGTGGGTCTCGCCCGACTTCACGGTGAGGTTGACGCCGTTCAGGATCTGCTTGTCCCCGACGGCGACCTGAAGGTCACGGATCTCAAGGGTGGACATGTGTTTTATGACTCCTTCGAGAGCGAGACGAGCACGTCATCGCCGTCGATCTTGACTGTGTAGACGTTCACGGGCTTGGTCGCGGGCGGGCCGGTGGGCTTGCCCGAGTGGATGTCGAAGCACGAGCCGTGCAGCCAGCACTCCAGCGTGCCGTCGTAGACGTCGCCCTCACTGAGCTTCACCTCGGCGTGTGAGCAGACGTCGTGCAGGGCGAACACCTCGTCGCCCTTGCGCACCAGCGCCACGGGGGTCTCCCCCACCTCGACGCCGATCACCCCCTCGTCGGGGATGTCGCTCACCTTGCACACCTTCGCGAAATCACTCATCGGGCGAGCTCCGCCTCCACCGCGCTCATCACGCGGTCGCGGATCTCATCGATCTGGATCTTCTCGATGAGCTGGCCGAGGAAGCCCCGGATGACCAGGCGGCGAGCCTCGTCGAAGGGGATGCCACGGGCCTGGAGGTAGAAGATGTGCTCGTCGTCGAGCCGGCCCGAGGTGGAGGCGTGGCCCGCGCCGGCGACCTCGCCGGTGAGGATCTCCAGGTTGGGGACCGAGTCGGCGCGAGCGCCGTCGGTGAGGATCAGGTTGCGGTTGAGCTCGTAGGTGTCGGTGCCCTCGGCCTCGACCCTGATGATCACGTCGCCGATCCAGACGGCGTGCGCGCCCTCGCCCTGCAGCGCGCCTCGGTAGTCGACGTTGCTCCGGCAGTCGGGCCGGGAGTGGTCGACCAGGAGGCGGTGCTCCAGGTGCTGGCCCGCGTCGACGAAGTAGACGCCGGCCAGGTCGGCGTCGCCGCCGGGGCCGGTGTAGGACACGCTCGGCGACAGGCGTACGAGGTCGCCGCCCAGGGTCACCACGAAGCTGCGGAAGGTGGCGTCCTTGGCGAGCTGGGCGTGGTGGTGGGAGACGTGCACGGCGTCGTCCTGCCAGTCCTGCAGGCTGACGACCCGCAGCGTGGCGCCGTCGCCGACGACGAACTCGACGTTGCTGGCGTAGACGGCGCTGCCCTGGTGCTCGATGACGACGATGGCCTCGGCGAGCGGCTCGACCACGACCACGATGTGGCCGTAGGACGCGCCGTCGACGCCGCCGCCCCGCACCTCGACGCGGATGGGCTCGGCGAGCACGGCCTCCTTGGGCACGGTCACCACGAGCGCCTTCTCGAAGGCGTTGTAGGCCTGCGCGCTGATGCGGTCGGCCGGCACGTAGGCGCGGCCGATGCGGGCGTCGTCGCGGCCCACCCATTCGGAGCTCACGCCGGCCGGGGTGTAGGCCTGGGTGAGCACCTGGCCGGTGACCTCGGCCGTGCCGTTGTGCAGGCCGCGCAGGCGGGCCAGCGGCGTGAAGCGCCAGGCCTCCTCACGCCCCGTCGGCACCTCGAAGTCGTCCAGGTCGTAGGACGCCTTCTCGTGCAGGGTCGACAGGGGCTTCTCGTTCAGGCCCATCAGCCGACGGCTCCTTCCATCTGCAGCTCGATCAGCCGGTTGAGCTCGAGCGCGTATTCCATGGGCAGCTCACGGGCGATCGGCTCGACGAAGCCGCGCACGATCATCGCCATCGCCTCGTCCTCCTCGAGCCCGCGGCTCATGAGGTAGAACAGCTGGTCCTCGCTGACCTTGGAGACCGTGGCCTCATGCCCCATCGAGACGTCGTCCTCGCGGACGTCGACGTAGGGGTAGGTGTCGGAGCGGCTGATCTGGTCGACCAGCAGCGCGTCGCACTTGACGGTGCTGGCGCTGCCGTGCGCGCCCTCCTCGATCTGCACGAGACCGCGGTAGGAGGTACGGCCGCCACCGCGCGCCACCGACTTGGAGATGACGCTGGAGCTGGTGTGCGGTGCCAGGTGCACCATCTTGGAGCCGGCGTCCTGGTGCTGGCCCTCGCCGGCGAACGCGACGCTCAGCGTCTCGCCCCTGGCGTGCTCGCCCATCAGGTAGACGGCCGGGTACTTCATCGTGACCTTGGAGCCGATGTTGCCGTCGATCCACTCCATGGTCGCGCCCTCGTAGGCGACGGCGCGCTTGGTGACCAGGTTGTAGACGTTGTTCGACCAGTTCTGGATGGTCGTGTAACGGCAGCGGGCGTTCTTCTTCACGACGATCTCGACGACCGCGGAGTGCAGCGAGTCGGAGGAGTAGATCGGCGCGGTGCAGCCCTCGACGTAGTGGACGTAGCTGTTCTCGTCTACGATGATCAGGGTCCGCTCGAACTGGCCCATGTTCTCGGTGTTGATCCGGAAGTAGGCCTGCAGCGGGATCTCGACCTCGACGTTCGGCGGCACGTAGATGAACGAGCCACCGGACCACACCGAGGTGTTGAGCGCGGCGAACTTGTTGTCGCCCACCGGGATGATGGTGCCGAAGTATTCCTTGAAGAGCTCCTCGTGCTCCTTCAGGCCCGTGTCGGTGTCGACGAAGATGACACCCTTCTCCTCGAGGTCCTCACGGATCTTGTGATAGACGACCTCGGACTCGTACTGGGCGGCGACGCCGGCGACCAGGCGCTGCTTCTCCGCCTCGGGGATGCCGAGCCTGTCGTAGGTGTTCTTGATGTCGGCGGGCAGCTCCTCCCAGGAAGCGGCCTGCTTCTCGGTCGAGCGCACGAAGTATTTGATGTTCTCGAAGTCGATGGTCGTGAGGTCGGAGCCCCACGTCGGCAGCGGCTTCTTGTGGAACAGGCGGAGCCCCTTCAGGCGAAGGTCGAGCATCCACTCCGGCTCGTTCTTCAGCGCGGAGATGTTGCGGACGACCTCCTCGGACAGGCCGCGCTTGGCCGTCGCCCCCGCGGCATCCGAGTCGGACCAGCCGAACTTGTAATTCCCGAGGCCTTCAAGCTCCGGGCGGTCGGTGACAGTCACCTTCCGGTCTCCTTGCTCTTGTCTCTATGTGCGGTCTCGCCCAGCGATTGCGGGCTCACGTGCGTGGTGCAGACCCCGTCGCCGTGCGCGATGGTGGCCAGGCGCTGCACCGGTGTGCCGAGCAGTTGCGCGAACGCCTCCGTCTCGGCCTCACACAGCTGCGGGAACTCCGCCGCCACGTGGGCCACCGGGCAGTGATGCTGACAGAGTTGGTCGCCACCCGACTTGGCCTTGCTGGCCGAGGCGGCGTAGCCCTCCGCCGACAGCGCCTGCGCCAGCACTTGCACACGCTGGTCAGCCGGCACTGTCCGCATGACCGGCTCCAGCCGCGTCAGCAGGCCGGACACCTGCGAGCGGGCGAAGTCGGCCACTGCTCCCGCACCCATGCGCTCGGCCAGGAAACGCAGCGCGCTCCCGGCGAGGTCGTCATAGGCGTGCTCGAAAGCACTGCGCCCCGCGTCGGTGATGGCGAACAGCTTGGCCGGTCGCCCCCGCCCGCGCTCACCGCGCGGACGCACCGTACGAGGCTCTATCATTCCATCCGTCAGCAGCGCGTCGAGGTGACGGCGGACGGCGGCGGGCGTGAGCCCGAGCCGCTCGCCCAGCGCCACGGCGGCGATGGGTCCGTGCTCCAGGATGAGCCGGGCCACGCGCGCACGGGTGCTGCGCTCGCTGCCTGGCTCGATGGTGGGCACGGGCTTCATCGGTCGCTCACCACTCCTGGTTCGTCGCGCGGGGAGATCGCCTTGCGGCGCCGCCCGTTCTGCTCAGCGGATCGGACTCGCTTCTTGTTTTGACAACATCAGTGTGCCGTAATTCCTTCCCCGTTCTCAAACGGATCCGGTTACCGGCTCAATGCAATTTCTCACGCAGGGTAGCCTTACCTAACTTTTCCTCTGCCGCCCCAGCACCATGAAAGTCAGGACCGAGAGGGCCAGAAGGACGAGCATGGTGACGGCCATCGGCAGGGCCGAGTCCGACCCGAAGAGGCCGACCAGCGGGGCCGCGCCGGCGCCCATCGCGAACTGCATCACGCCGAGCAGCGCCGAGGCCGATCCGGCGATCTGCTGGGGCTGCTCGGCCAGGGACAGCGCGCCGGTACCCGGCAGGACCAGGCCCTGGCCGCACATGATGACGAACAGGCCGGCGATGATCGCGGGCAGTCCGAGGCCCGTCGCGGCGCCGGCCAGCATCAGCCCGCCACCGGCCAGCGCGACGAACAGTCCGACGACGACCAGCGTGGCCGGCGGGACGCGGCCCGACAGCCGCCCGCCGACCTGGGCCATCAGGACCAGACCGAGGGCGTTCGCGCCGAAGATCAACGAGTACTGCGCGGGCGTGGCGTCGTACACCTCTTGCAGGACGAACGGCGAGCCGGAGATGTAGGTGAACATCGCGGCGAAGGAGAGCCCGGCGGTGAGCGCGTACCCCATGAAGGAGCGGTCGCGCAGCAGGTGCCAGAACGTGCGCAGGGTCTGCCCGAGCCCGCCACCCGCCCGCTCGCCCGCGGGCAGCGTCTCGCGTACGCCGAAGAGCACCGCCACGAGCAGGACCAGGCCCATCAGGCTGAGGGCGACGAACACGCCGCGCCAGGAGGTGAACTCCAGCAACTGGGCCCCGGCGATCGGGGCCAGGATCGGTGCCAGGCCGCTGACCAGCATGAGGGTGGCGAAGATGCGGGCGATGGCCGCGCCGTCGTAGAGGTCGCGGACCACGGCGCGGACGATGACCAGCGCCGCGCCGCCCAGCACGCCCTGCAGCAGGCGCAGCACGATGAGCACGGGCACGGAGGGCGCGAACGCGCACAGCAGCGAGGTGACGGTGAATCCCGCCACGCCCACGAGGAGCGGCATCCTCCTGCCGCGCACGTCGCTCACCGGCCCGGCGACGACCTGGCCGACGGAGACACCGATGAGGCAGGCGGTGAGGGTGAGCTGGACCTGGGCGGGCGCGCTGACCATCTCGCCGCTGATGGCGGGCAGCGCGGGCAGGTACATGTCGATGGCCAGCGGCCCGATCGCCGACAGCGCCCCCAGGATCAGGAGCAGCAGTCCTCGGCGGTCCTCCTTGGCGACCGGAAGCGTGGCCTGTGCCACGGACATGCGGAACCCCTCTCCCTCATAGGTGTGACCCATGAGGGCCGAGGGAACAAACCAGCATTCGGTCCCCCAAATTCCCAATTTTGCCCCAAATCCTCCATAGGAGGATATTTCTTTCGGGCCGACCTGTGGCCCCGACCGGCACGGCCTGTCCCTAGACTCGTGGCCATGGAATCCCCAGCCGTCGAGCCGGCGGCCGAGCCGGCGGTTGAGATCATCGAGCTGGTCAAGCGCTACGGCGGCGCCACCGCGATCGACGGCCTCACCCTGCGCGCCGGCCGTGGCGCGGTCACGGCCGTGCTCGGCCCCAACGGCGCGGGCAAGACGTCCACGGTGGAGATCTGCGAGGGGTTCCGCAAGGCCGACGCCGGCACCGTGCGGGTGCTGGGGCTGCCCCCCGACGCCCCGGCGCTGCGCCCCAAGGTGGGCGTCATGCTGCAGTCCGGCGGCGTGCCGCCCGCCATGCGCTGCGGCGAGTGGCTGCGCCTCGTCGCCCGCTTCTACGCCCGTCCGCTGGACGCGGGCACCCTGCTGACGCGGCTGGGGCTCTCCGATCACGTACGGACCCCGTACCGCAGGCTGTCGGGCGGTCAGCAGCAGCGGCTCTCGCTGGCCGCGGCCGTGATCGGCAGGCCGGAGCTGGTCTTTCTCGACGAGCCGACGGCGGGCCTGGACCCGCAGGCCAGGCACGCCTGCTGGGAGCTCGTCGGCGAGCTCAGAAGCGCCGGCGTCTCGGTGGTGCTGACCACCCACCACATGGACGAGGCCGAGCGGCTGGCCGACCAGGTGGTGATCATCGATCGCGGCCGGGTGGTCGCCGAGGGCAGCCCCGCCGCGCTGACCGGGGCCGAGCGGCAGCTCCGCTTCCGCGCCCGGCCGGGGCTGGCTCTGGAGGAGCTGCTCAACGCGCTGCCCGCCGGCAGCGCCGCCAAGGAGTCACCCGCCGGCCACTACATCATCGAGGGCCAGGTGGGGCCCGAGCTGCTGGCCACCGCGACGGCGTGGTGCGCGGCCGAGGGCGTCATGGCCGACGACCTGAGCATCGAGCGCCGCACGCTCGAAGACGTGTTCCTGGAGCTGACGGGCAGGGAGCTGCGATGACCTCCGCGCTGGACTTCACCCCCGCCCCGGGGCCGGCGCCGCTGCCCCGGATGGTGCTGGCGCAGACGGGCGCCGAGGTCCGGGCCATGCTGCGCAACGGCGAGCAGCTCCTGCTCACCCTGATCATCCCGGTGCTGCTGCTGGTCGGCTTCTCGGTGGCGCCGCTGATCGACGTCGGCGGCGGCAGCCGGGTCGGCTTCCTGACCCCCGGCGTGCTGGCGCTGGCCGTCATGTCCACCGCCTTCACCGGCCAGGCCATCGCGACGGGCTTCGAGCGGCGCTACGGCGTGCTCAAGCGGCTCGGCGCGACCCCGCTGTCCAGGACCGGGCTCATGCTGGCCAAGACCCTCGCGGTCATCGCGGTGGAGGCCGTGCAGGTCGCGGTGCTCGTCCTGGTGGCGCTGGCGCTCGGCTGGCGGCCGCAGGGCTCGGCGGCGGCCGCGCTCCTGCTCATCCTGCTCGGCACGGCCGCGTTCAGCGGGCTGGGCCTGCTCATGGCGGGGCTGCTGCGGGCCGAGGCGACGCTGGCCGCCGCCAACCTCGTCTATCTGCTGCTGCTGGCGGCCGGCGGGGTGGTCTTCCCGCTGTCGAAGTTCCCGGACTCGGTGCGGCCGATCCTGGAGCTGCTGCCCATCTCGGCGCTGACCGGGGGCCTGCGCGCGGTGCTCACCGGCGGCGCGGCGCTGCCTCTGGGCGCGGTCGCGGTGCTGGCCGGGTGGGCGGTCGTGTCACTGGGGCTGGCCGCTCGCACCTTCAGGTGGGAGTAGGCCGTAGCGGCGCCTGCTGAGCGTCGCCACCACGGTCAGCGGGACGGCGACGGCCGCCGTGAGCCCGAACAGCAGCGGGTACGCGCCGTTCTCGGCCAGCGGCCCCGCCGCCCACGACGAAAAGGCGCCGCCCACGAAGAGCGAGGACGCGAAGAAGGCCACCGTCGTCCCCCTGGCCTCGGGGACGACGGAGGTGGCCCAGGTCTGCAGCGAGGAGTGCATGAACGACCAGCCGCCGCCCAGCACCAGCGAGCTGACCGTCACCGTGGCCACGCTCACGCTGACGGCGACGATCGTGTACGCCACGCACAGCTGTGCCCCGCCAAGGGCCATCAGCAGCCACACCGGCCGGCCCCGCGACAGCCGCATGACCAGCCGGGAGGACAGCCCCACGCCGATCCCGTAGGCGGCGGTGCCGAGACCGGCCACCGTGGTGGAGATCCCCTGGTGCTGCAGCGCGGTCGCCAGGAACGCCATCGTGCCGAGCAGGACGGCGCCCTCCACGAACGCCAGCGAGAACACCAGCAGCGCCCACGGCCTGCTCAGCACCGTGCGGATGTGCCTGCCCAGGCCGGCGATCTCGGCGCGCGGCGGCTCCGGCACCGTGCGCAGCGCCAGCACGCACGCCAGCGCGCAGAGCGCGGGCACGGTGAAGACCAGCCGCCAGCCCGCCAGGTCGCCGAGCAGGCCGCCGACGCCGGTGGCCATGGCGGTGCCCACCGCCATCACGCCCATCAGACTGGACAGGGCGCGCTGGCGCAGCGCGACCCCGACCGTGTCGCCCACGTAGGTGAGCGAGGTGGGGACCACGCCGCCGAAGCAGGCGCCCGCCACGATCCTGGCCGCCACCAGCGTGCCGAGCTCCGGCACCAGCGCCGAGACCAGGCCCGCCAGCGCCGCGCCCAGCAGGGCCACCCGCATCACCCGCAGCCGGCCGAACCGGTCGGACAGCACGCCCCACAGCGGCTGCGACAGCCCGTAGGCGAGGTAGTAGCCGCTCGCCACGGCGACCGCCGCGGCCAGCGGAACGTCGAGCTCCACCGCGATGAGCACCAGCATGGGGGTCACGGCGAAGCGGTCGAAGCTGCTGACGAAACAGGACACGGTCATCGCGAGCGGCGGCTTGGCGAGCGTGGCCGGGGGGACGGTTTGCGTCATAGGTCCTATGCCAGATTCGTCGGTTATCTGACAGTAAATACCAGCGTGGCCACAGCGATGTCGGAGGGGGCCGGTAAGCTCTCGGGGTTGCCCTGACCTGAGGAGTTCCCCGTGACCGCGTTCGCCCTCGACGACCCGCTGGAGCGAGGACCCGGCCTGCCCCGGCCCGGCCGGCTGCTGCGCACGGCCGCGGACTCGATCCCGCCGTCGGGGCTGGTGCTGCTGGGGATCTTCTCGGTGCAGCTGGGCGCGGGCTTCGCCAAGGAGCTGTTCACGGCGCTGCCGCCGAGCGCGGTGGTGTTCCTGCGCATCGCCATGGGCGCGGTGGTCATGGCTGTGGTGGCCCGGCCCAGACTGCGCGGGCTGTCCCGGCGGGACTGGGCGGTCGCGCTCGGCTTCGGCGTGACGCTCGCGGTGATGAACCTGACCTTCTACGAGGCGCTGGCCCGGCTGCCGCTGGGCATCGCGGTGGCCATCGAGTTCCTGGGCCCGCTCGGCGTGGCCGTGGCGGCCTCCCGGCGCAGGCTGGACCTGCTGTGGGTGGCCCTGGCCGGGGCCGGGGTGCTGCTGCTCGCGCCGTGGGGTCAGTCCGAGACGGTCAGCTGGATCGGCATCGGCTTCGCGATGGTGGCCGGAGCCTGCTGGGCGGCCTACATCCTGCTGTCGGCGGCGGTCGGCGGCCGCTTCCCCGGCGCCACCGGGCTGTCGTTCGCGATGATCGTGTCGGCTGTGCTGGTCGCGCCCGTGGGCATCACCACCGGCGGGGTCGACCTGCTGCAGCCGGAGCTGCTGCTGATCGGTCTCGGCGTGGGGTTGCTGTCCTCGGTGATCCCCTACTCGCTGGAGCTGCAGGCGCTGCGCCGGATGCCCAAGCAGGTGTTCGGCATCCTGATGAGCATGGAGCCGGCGGCGGCCGCGCTGATCGGCGTGCTGGTGCTGAGCGAGCTGCTGCACGCGCAGCAGTGGGCGGCCATCATCTGCATCGTGGCCGCCAGCCTCGGCTCCACCCGGATGCGCCGCGGCTAGGCGTCGCTTGCCCAGATGCCCCGGACATGCTCGATGTGCTCGCCCATGATGAGGCCCGCCGCGCTTTCGTCGCCGCCCTTGAGCGCGTCGAGCAGCGCCAGATGCTCGCGGGCCGAGTCGGCCAGCATGCCATGCCGCGAGAGCTGTGACAGGCCGTAGAGGCGCGCCCTGGTGCGCAGGTCCCTGACGACCTCCACCAGGTGGGCGTTGCCCGACAGGCTGAGCAGCTCCAGGTGGAAGCGCAGGTCGGCGGCCACGTAGGCGAGCAGGTCACCGGCCTCGGCGGCGGCCACGATCTCCTCGGCGACCGGCCTGAGCCGCTCGAAGTCGGCCGCCCGGCCGGAGTCGGCGAGCCGCGCCACGGTGGGCACCTCGATGAGCCTGCGGATCTCGGTGAGCTCGTCCAGGTCACGATCGGACAGCTCGGTCACCCGGAAGCCCTTGTTGCGCACGGCCTCGACCAGGCCCTCCTTGGCCAGGTCGAGCATGGCCTCACGCACCGGCGTGGCCGAGACACCGAACTGCGCGGCCAGCACGGGCGCCGAATACACCACTCCCGAGCGCATCTCCCCGGTGATCAGCGCGGCCCTGAGCGCGTGCGCCACCTGCTCACGCAGGCTCTGCCGCTCCCCCACCATCGGCAGGTCGAGCCGGTATTCGGCAGCCATCCACCCATCCCCTCCCTATGTCGTCCGCGACCACGCCTCATACGCGGCGGCCGCGACCACCAGGTCCTCCCACGCCATGCCGGTCCCCTTGAACACCCGCGGCCCGGCGCCGACCGTCACCCGGCCCGCGACGAGATCCGCGAGGTTTCCGGCGAGATGGTGAGTGGTGATCGTACCGTGACGGATCGGCTGGATCACGTCCCCCGCCTCGGCCAGGGCCGCCGACCGGGCCTCGACGACCAGCGTGGCGCGGGCCACCAGGCCGCCGTCGAGCTCCCGGGCGTCCGGCTCGTGCGAGCCGACCGCGACGACGGTGACGCCGTCGCGGACCAGCTCACCGGGGAAGAGCGGCTGCCTGGCGGTGGTGCAGCAGGCGATGAGATCGGCCCGCGCCACCGCCTCGGCGACCTCCCGCCCCTGCACGCCCTGAGGTTCCCCCGGAGCCGGACGCTCGCCGTACGCGGCCTGGGTTCGTGTCTCCGGAGCCGGCCGCTCGTCGTACAGGGCCTGGGTTCGTGTCTCCGGAGCCGGCCGCTCGTCGTACAGGGCCTGGGCTCGTAGGCCGTGGGTGCGGCAGCGGGTGGCGAGGGCCTCGGCGCGGCCCTGATCGCGGCCGACGATCGTGACGCCGGTCAGCGGCCGGACCTCGCGCAGGGCCAGGACATGCCCCCACGCCTGCGGTCCCGACCCGAACACCACCAGCTCGCGGGCGTCGGGCTCGGCCAGGTGGCGGACGGCGAGCGCGGAGACGGCGGGCGTGCGCAGGGACGTCAGCGCGATACCGTCCATGACGGCGAGCGGGCTGAGGGTGTCGCCGTCGAGCAGCAGGTACGTGCCCTGGATGCGGGGCAGCCCGCGTCCGGGGTTGGCGGGCGCGACGGTGGCCGCCTTCACCCCGGCGTAGCGTCCGGCCGCGGCGGGCATGAGCAGGAGCTGCCCCGCGGGCAGCTCGACCACCGGCCGCTGCGGCGTCCGCTCCGGATCGAGCCCGGCCTTCAGCGCGTCCTCCACAATCCGTACGGCATCCGCCACGGGCACCAGTCGTGCGACGGTGGCGGCGTCGAGGTAGGGCAGCCCGTTCATCGCAGCGTGAACCCGGTGCCGATCGGGTCGTCCGGATCGAGCTCGAAGGCGTGCCTGCCGATGCGATAGGCCATGCCTTCGATCTCCGGGACGACCCCATCCCCGGCCAGGCTCGCGACGCGGGCACGGAACTCGGTGCCGACGATGCTCTCGTGCACGAGCGTGCCGCGCAGCCCCTCCTCGTGCAGCAGGGCGAGCCTGGCGGCGGTGCCGGAGCCGCAGGGCGAGCGGTCCACCTCGCCGTCGGCGAACACCGTGACGTTGCGCTGGCGGGCGTGCTCCGGACCGCCGTCGAGCTCGTCGTAGAAGATGACGCCGTACACGCCGGACAGCCGGTCGTCGGCAGGGTGCCGGGAGGCGGGGTGGCCAGCCAGTGCGGCCTTGATCCGGCGGCCGTGGGCGATGAGCTCGCTCAGCCGGGCCGGCTCGACCGCCAGGCCGAGCGCCTTGGCGGGCACGCAGGCGTAGATGGCCCCGCCGTAGGCGACGTCGACCGTCACCCCGGCCGCCGGGACGTCGCGCGCGATGACGTACGAGGGGACGTTGACGAAGGTCACGGCCGTGATGCGGCCGCCCGCGCAGCGGACGCGGGCGGTGACGCGGCCGGACGGCACATCCACGACCACGTCGGTCTCGCCGTCGGGGTCGGCCGTGACCAGCCCTTCCCGTACGGCGTGCACGCCGAGCGCGATGGTGCCGTGGCCGCACGCGGTGGAGTAGCCGTCCTTGTGCCAGAACAGCACGCCGAGGTGGGCGCCGGGGTCGTCGGGCGGGACGAGGAAGCAGCCGTACATGTCGGCGTGGCCGCGCGGCTCGTGGCACAGCAGCCGCCGCACCTGTTCGGCGTCCTCGGCCCGCGCGGCGTTGGCGCGGCGTTCGAGCACGGTGGCGCCGGGGATCGCGGGGACGCCGCCGGTCACGATCCGGAACGGCTCCCCGGCGGTGTGGTAGTCGACGGTGGTGACGGTCACAGCTCGAATCCTTCGGGGAAGGGGTCGCGAGGGTCCAGGAAGTACTGGGCGGTGCCGGTGACCCAGGCGCGGCCGGTGATCGAGGGCACCACCGCCCGCCTGCCGCCCACGGCCGTCTCCTCCAGGAGCCTGCCGACGAAGCGGGTGCCGATGAAGGACCCGTTGACGAAGTCCCGGCCCAGCGGCAGCTCGCCCCTGGCGTGCAGCTGGGCCATCCGGGCGCTGGTGCCGGTGCCGCACGGCGAGCGGTCGAACCAGCCCGGGTGGATGGCCATCGCGTGCCGCGAGTGGTGGGCGTCGGAGCCGGCGGCGGTGAAGTAGACGTGGTGGCAGCCGCGGATGCGGTCGTCCTCGGGGTGCACCGGCTCGTCGGCGGCGTTGATCGCCCGCATGGTGGCCAGGCCCGCGTCGAGGATCTCGTTCTTGGCCTTGCGGTCGAACGGCAGCCCGTAGGCGTCGAGGTCCACGATGGCGTAGAAGTTGCCGCCGTAGGCCAGGTCGTAGCGGATCTCGCCGTGGCCGGGCACGACGACGCGGGCGTCCAGCCGGTCGGCGTAGGAGGGCACGTTGCGCAGCGTCACCGACATGGCCATCCCGTCCTGTACGGCCACGTCCACCACCACCAGCCCGGCCGGCACCTCCAGCCGCACGGTGGTGACCGGCTCGACCACCTCCACCATGCCGGTCTCGACCAGCACGGTGGCCACGCCGATGGTGCCGTGGCCGCACATCGGCAGCAGGCCCGACACCTCGATGAACAGCACTCCCCAGTCGGCGTCCGGCCGGGTCGGCGGCTGCAGGATGGCGCCGCTCATGGCGGCGTGGCCGCGCGGCTCGTTCATCAGCAGCCTGCGGATGTGGTCGAGATGGTCGCGGAAGTAGACCCGGCGCTCGGCCATGCTCGCCCCGGGGATCACGCCCACACCGCCGGTGATGACGCGGGTGGGCATGCCCTCGGTGTGCGAGTCGACGGCGTGGAAGACGCGCTTGGTCCTCATCGCAGCCCCTCCGCGAGCGCCTTCTCCGTGGCGGACCTGACCACCGCCGCCTGCTCGTCCGTCAGCGGCTGCCGCGGCGGCCTGCACGGCCCGCCGTGGCGGCCCGCCAGGTCCATGGACAGCTTGATGGCCTGGACGAACTCCGTCTTGGAGTCCCAGCGCAGCAGCGGGTGCAGCGCCCGGTAGAGGGGCAGCGCGGTGTCGAGGTCCCCGGCGAGCGCCGCCCGGTAGAGGGCGACGCCGGCGACGGGCAGCGCGTTCGGGTAGCCGGCGATCCAGCCCACCGCCCCGGCCAGCGCCAGCTCCAGCAGCACGTCGTCGGAGCCGATCAGCAGGTCGAGCTCCGGGGCCAGCTCGGCGAGCTCGTAGGCGCGGCGGGGATCGCCGGTGAACTCCTTGACCGCCACGATCAGGCCCTCCTCGTGCAGCCTGGCCAGCAGGGCCGGGACGAGGTCCACCTTGGTGTCGTACGGGTTGTTGTAGGCGACCACCGGGACACCGGCCTCGGCGACCTCGCGGTAGTGGCCGGACACCGCGCGCTCGTCGGCCCGGTAGGTGTTCGGCGGCAGCAGCAGCACCGAGCCGCAGCCCGCCTCGGCCGCCTGCTCGGCCCAGCGCCGCGACTCGGCCGCGCCGTACGCCCCCGCGCCCGCCATCACCCGGTCCCCGCCCACCGCCTCGACGGCGGTCCGGATCACCCGGGCCCGCTCGTCGGCGGTGAGCGTCTGATACTCGCCCAGCGAGCCGTTGGGCACCACGCCGTCACAGCCGTTGTCCACCAGCCAGCGGCAGTGGTCGGCGTAGCCGTCGTAGTCCACCGTCAGATCTTCGCGCAGGGGCAGCGCGGTGGCGACCATGACTCCGTGCCAGGGCTTGCTGCGATCGGTCATGCCGGGTCCTCCGTTGTGTGTGGTTCCGTTCGGGTGCCGTCCTCGTCGAACGCGGCGAGAGCGGCCAGGGAGATGGGCTGGGCGACAGGTCTTCTGGGTGGCGCGGGCGGCTCGCCCGCCAGGCAGGCGACGGGGTAGCCACAGATGCGGCCCTGGCACCAGCCCATGCCCGCCCGGGCCAGCAGCTTGATCGAGCGGGCATCGGTGGCGCCGAGCTCCTGCGCCTCCCGTACGCGCGCCAGCGGCACCTCCTCGCACCGGCACACCAGCGTGTCGTCACGCAGCCACCCCTGCCAGCCGGACCTGACCGGGTACGCCTCCAGCAGCGCCGCCGCGAACGCCCGCGCCGACCGCCGCCGCCTGAGCAGCACGCTGGGGACGGGGACGGGGACGGGGACGGGGGCGTTCGCGGCGGTGGGGACGGCAGCGGCGGCGGCGACAGCGGGGGCCGTAGCGGCGACAGCAGCGGCAGCGGCGGCGATGGAGAGGCCGGCGAGGCGGCCTTCGAGTTCTGCCAGGCGCCAGCCGCCCACGCCGGTGGGCTCGCCCGCCGCCCAGACGCCGGGCACGCTGGTGCGCTGGCCGTGGTCCACCGCCAGGATCGGGCTGCCGTCGGCGTCGTGGCGGGTGTCGCAGCCGAGTTGGACGCCGAGCTCGATCTGCGGGATGAACCCGTAGCCGGTGGCCAGGGTGTCGCAGGTGACCCGGCGCGTGCCGAGCACGCGCCAGTCCCGGTCGAGGCGGGCCACCGTGACAGCCTCCAGCTCGTGCTCGCCGTGCGCGGCGATCACCGCCCGTCTCGTCCGGTACGGCACTCCATGCCGAGCCAGCGCCACCCCGTAACCGGCCGCCTCGCCCGCCTTGCCCAGGGCCCGCAGCGGGTGCCGGGCCAGCCCCAGACCTCCGCCGGCCTCGTACACACCCGCCACCCGTGCCCCGGCCTCGGCCAGCCCCACGGCGACGGGCAGCAGGAACGGCCCGGTCCCGGCCACGACGACCCGGCTCCCGGCCACGACGCCGTGCCCCTTGAGCAGCGCCTGCGCGCCGCCGGCGGTGAGCACGCCGGGCAGGTCCCAGCCGGGGAACGGCAGCACCCGGTCATGCGCGCCGGTGGCGATCAGCAGCCGGCGGCACCCGAGAGCCACCGGACGCTCCCGCCCGCCGTCGCGCGCCGCACAGTGAACGGTGAGCCGGCCGTCCACCTGCCTGGTCACACTCCAGACCTGATGCTCGGTCAGCACCTCGGCCCGCTCCCGCAGCGCCCGCACCTGGCCGAGGAAGCGGCCGAACCCCGGCGTCGAGGAGTGCGGCGGCGCGGCACGATGGCGGAAGTACTGCCCGCCGAGCCGCGCCCCCGCGTCCACCACCGCGACCCGCAGCCCGTGAAGGGCCGCCGTCAACGCCCCCGCCACCCCGGCGGGCCCCCCGCCGATCACCACCAGATCCCAGTCACCCAGAAGCACCGGGCCCGCTCCGAACCCATGAGCCGCGTCGAAGGCCGGGGAGCCACCGTCTGGTGAGGGGGACGGCCGGGGCGGGGTCACGTGGTCACCTCGTCCCCTGGCCGGGCCGGCAGGAGGCAGGCGCGTTCGGGAGGCCGGCCGTTCACCGTGATCAGGCAGTCGAAGCAGACGCCGATCCCGCAGAACAGCCCGCGCGGGCGGCCGCCGAAGCGGGTCGTGCGCCAGGAGCGGCGGCCCGCCGCGTGCAGGGCGGCGCCGATCGTCTGGCCGGGGGTCACGGGCACCGGGTGGCCGTCGATCGTGATCTGGAAGGGTTCGGTCAACGGGACTCCTCGGCCTGGAAGCGGTCGGGGCGGAACGGGTGCGGGTCCAGGTCGGGCCGGTGCCCCTGGATGAGCTGGGCGAGCAGGTGTCCGGTGGCCGGGGCCAGGCCGATGCCCGCGCCTTCGTGCCCGCACGCGTGGTAGAGGCCGGGCGCGCGCGGGTCGGCGCCGATCACCGGCAGATGGTCGGGGCAGTACGGGCGGAACCCGCAGTAGGACCTGATGACCCGCACGTCACGCAGCACCGGGAACAGCGCCACGGCCTGCGCCGCCAGCCGGGCGAGCACCGGCGGGGAGGTGGTGCGGTCGAAGCCGACGCGTTCGCGGCTGGCGCCGATCAGCACGGTGCCCGCCGGGGTGCCCTCGATCACGGCCGAGGTCTCCAGGTCGGCCGAGTCGCTGGCGACGTTGGTGACGTAGGCGGCGGTGTAGACCTTGTGCCGGATCAACGGCTCGCCAAGGGGCTCGGTGACCAGGATGAAGCCGCGCCTGGGCTGGACCGGCAGGTCCACCCCGGCGAGCGCGGCGATCCGGCCGCCCCAGGTGCCCGCGGCGTTGACGACGGCCCCGCCGGGCAGGTCGCCCTGGTCGGTGCGGACGCCGCTGACCCGCTCGCCGGAGCGGAGGAGACCGGTGACGGTCACGCCCAGCCGCAACCGGACCGCACCGCCTCCCGGGAGACGGCCGCCACGGCCACCGGCACTGTGCCGGAGGAGGCGGGCGGCGGCCAGCATGGGCTGGACCTGGGCGTCCTGCGGATAGAGGACGCCACCGGCCAGGCCGTCGGCCAGGTGTGGCTCAAGGTCGCGCAGGGCGTGCGCGGGCACGTTCTCGTGCTGGATCCCCTGCTTGGCGGCCAGGTCGGCGAGCTGGAGCCGGACGTCGGCCGTCTCGGCGACGACTAGCCCGCCCTTGGCCTCGAACTCGAAGCCGCCGACCGACCGGTCGAGTTCGCGCCACAGCCGGTTGGACAGCAGGGCCAGGTCGAGCTCGGGGCCGGGCTCCTTGTCGGAGACGAGCACGTTGCCCTCTCCCGCGCCGGTCGTGCCCCCGGCCACCGGCCCCCGGTCCACGACCGTCACGTCGAGTCCCGCGCGTGCGGCGTAGTAGGCACAGGCCGCGCCGACCACCCCGGCGCCGACGACGATCACGTCGGACATCGACCACCTCCCAGGAGTAATATGTCACATACCTATTCGAGGGAAAAGGCGGTGACAGGACCGCCCTACCCGGCCTCTAACATCGATGACGTGAAGCTATCCACAGACCATCGCCCCCCTCTGGCGCGCCGGTTGTTCTCCTTCTGGACGCCGACCCCGAGGACGATGCGGGGCTGGGCGCTGGCCTCCGTGGTGGTCAACGCCGGCATCACGGTCAGCGGCGCGGTGGTGCGGGTCACCGAGTCCGGGCTCGGCTGTCCCACCTGGCCCAACTGCACCCCCGACAGCCTGCTGCCGGTCGCGCATCCGGAGATCTCGCCGATCAACATGGCCATCGAGTTCGGCAACCGGATGGTCACCTTCCTGGTGCTGATCGTGGGGATTGCCTGCGTGCTGTCGGCGATGCGGCTGGCCCCCCGGCGCACGTCGCTGGTGCGGCTGGCCTGGCTGCAGCCCCTGGGCATCGCCGCCCAGGCCCTGTGGGGCGGCCTGGTGGTCAGCACGATGCTCAACCCGTTCACGGTGAGCATGCACTTCCTGATCTCCATCGGCCTGATCGCCGCCTGCTGGGCGCTGTACGCCCGCTCCGGCGAAGGTGACGCCCCCGTGCGCCGCGTGGCCCACCCCGCCACCTGGCGGCTCGGCCAGGCCCTGCTCGCGGCGGTGTTCGCGCTGCTGGTCGTCGGGGTGGTGGTGACCGGCACCGGCCCGCACTCGGGTGACGTGCTGGCCTCGCGCTACGACTTCGACATCGAGACCGTGGCCAGGCTGCACGCCGACCTCGCCTACGTGGTCGTCGGGCTGACCTTCGCGCTGCTGTTCGCCCTGCACGTGACCGACGCGCCCCGGCCGGCCCGCCGGGCGGCGCTGGCGCTGCTGGTGATCGAGCTGGCGCAGGGCGTCATCGGCTACACGCAATACTTCCTGGGCGTGCCCGCCTTCCTGGTGGGGCTGCACGTGCTCGGCTCCACCCTGGTCTGGATCGGCGCCCTGCGGGTCGTCACCGCGCTGCGCGTACGGGACCCGCAGGGCGAGCCCGCCTCCCCCTCCCCCACCGAGGCGACCGCCGAAGCCTGAGACCATATGCCAGCGTATGGAGTGAAAGGTCGGCCACTCCCCCACTGCTGAGAAGTGCCTTTTTGCCAGCAATTGTCCGCCCCCCTCGTACCACGCCGCGACGTACGCCCCGGCTGCGGGCGCAGGGCGGCGGATCCTGGCTCAGCCAGGGTTGTAGGGCGGCGGCTTGCCCGCCGGCGACGAGGGGAAGTCGGCCCGGGCGACGCTCATGCACTCCAGCAGCGCCCGTTGCTCCTCGTGGAAGGTCTGCTCGTCCACCATGCGCTTGGCCGCGCGCTCGTGCAGCAGTCCCAGCTCGGTCGCCGCGAGCTGGTAGTCGTTCATGGCGCGCAGCCCCCGCCGGCCGCCGTACATCTTCGCCCACTGCCTGGCCCGCCTGCGCTGGGGCAGCGCCGACAGCATGGTGATGTCGTCCTTGCTGACCAGCCTGGTCGGCTCGTACGGCGGCAGGTAGCGCTGGATGAGCGCGACGATGCGCCGCCGGTCCCGGAACACCACCACGATCAGCACCACGAGCACCACCATGAGCACCACGTACGCGATCACCAGGCCGGTGAAGCCGCCGTAGGAGACCAGGCCGTTCCACAGGCCGTGCAGGATCATGGCGCCGGACCAGCCGACCAGGATGGAGAAGACCCGCTCGGCCCCCGGACGCTGGGCCGCGAAGGCCACCGCCAGCCCGATCATCGAGGTGAACAGCGGATGGGCGAACGGCGACAGGATGCCGCGCAGCACCACGGTGACCGCCAGGCCGACCCCGCCCTCCTCCGAGTTGAGCGCGGCCAGGTAGTAGCTGACGTTCTCGCTCATGGCGAAGCCGAGGCCCACCATGCTGGCGTAGATGATGCCGTCGGTGAGCCCGTCGAGCTCGGCCCTGCGGAACTTGAACAGCCCGAGCAGGACCAGCCCCTTCATGGTCTCCTCGACCACCGGGGCGCCGAAGGTGGCGGCGATGTTGCGGGCGCTGGCCTCGGAGAGCTGGACGGTGTCCATGATGTAGTGCAGGTTCAGTGAGTTGATCAGGCCGGCCACTAGCACGGCGACCCCGGCCCCCCAGGCGAAGGCGAAGACCAGGTTGCTGCGCGGCTCGGGCTCCATGCGGTCCAGCGCGAGCACGGCCGCCAGCAGCAGCGGGACGGGGGCCAGCGCTAGGCCGAGCGCGATGAAGAACTGCACCGGCTCGCCGTTGAGCACGTCGAAGGAGAACGAGGCCAGCGTGCAGAGCCCGGTGAGGACCAGCCCGGTGATCAGCGCGGACGACGGGCGGTCCTTCAGCACCCAGCGCGGATCCCTGGACGTCCTGGTGGGCCCTTCGTTCCCGAAGGGCGGGGACGCGCTCACGGCGGCGCCGGCATTCAACGGCCCTGCTGCTGCTCGAGGTAGTGCTCGACCATCGCGTCCTGAGCGCCTCCCACGGTGGCCACGAAATAGGAGTTGGTCCACAGGGTCGGCAGCCGGCTGCGCAGGTGCGGGAACTCCTCGCGCAGCGCGTGGGAGGAGCGGCCCTTGACGGCCTTGACCAGCCGGTGCACGCCGTATTGCGGGTCCACCTCCACCACCAGGCGCACGTGGTCGGCCTTCACCTCCGCCTCCACCAGCCAGGCCTCCTTGTCCGCCACGACCTCGTGGATGAGCTCCGTAAGGCGTCCTTCGACCTTGTCGCCGAGCACCTGCCTGCGATATTTCGTGCACCACACGACGAGGAAGGCGCATCGGAAGACGACGTCACCGTTGGACCGCAGAGTCACAGCCACCTGGGATAATATACAGCTTGCGGTTATCTAATGCTCGCGCGCCGTCCTCCCCAGGTGCCGGGGCCCGTGCGGGTCGTCGCAGTGCTCGCCGGTCTCGGCGGCGCCGTGGTCGACCTGCAAGGTGGTGTGCCCGATGTCGAAGCGGTCATGCAGCAGCCTCGACAGGCGGACGCGCAGGCTGTGGCAGTCGGCCCCGCGCGCCACGATGATGTGCGCCGACAGCGTCGGATAGCCGCTCGTCACCGTCCAGACGTGCAGGTCGTGCACCTCCACCACGTCCTCGTCGGCGGCCAGCAGCCGGCCGATCTCGTCCGGGTCGAGGTCGCTCGGCGCGGCCTGCAGCAGGACGCGCGCGGAGTCGCGCAGCAGCCCCCAGCCGGCCTTCAGCATGAGCGCGGCGACCACCAGCGCGGCGATGGCGTCGGCCGCACGGAACCCGGTCACCCAGACCACCACGCCGGAGACGGCGGTGGCGATGAAGGCGTACATGTCGTTGAGCACGTGCTGGAAGGCGCCTTCGACGTTGAGGCTGCGGCGGTCGGCCCTGGACATCAGCCAGGCGGCCAGCGCGTTGATCGCGATGCCGGCCAGCGCCGTGACGACCACGACGGGCCCCGACACCTGCGGCGGGTCCACCAGCCGCTGCACGCCCTCATAGACGAAGTACGCCACCAGCAGGAGCAGCGTCACGCCGTTGATCTGCGCGGACAGGATCTCGGCGCGCTTGAAGCCGAAGGTGTACGCGCCCCGCGCGGGCCGGGCGGCGATGCGCATGGCGACCAGGGCCAGCGCGATGGCACTGGCGTCGGTGAGCATGTGGGCCGCGTCGGAGATCAGCGCGATCGAGTTGGCGATGACACCGGCGACCACCTCGATCACCATGAAGCCGGCGATGAGGGCGAGCGCGCCGATCAGGTAGCGCTTGTCCGCCGTGGCGGAGTGCCCATGTCCGTGCCCGTGCCCACCGCCCATCAGGTCACCTCTCTCAGGTGCTCGCGGCTCAGGTCCAGCAGCATCCGGACGTGCCCGTCGGCCAGCCGGTAGTAAATCATGCGGCCCGCCCGCCGGCTGGCCACGATGCCCGCCGTACGCAGCAGGCGCAGCGCGTGGGAGACGGCCGTGTCGGTGACCTCGACGACGTCGGCCAGGTCGCACACGCACAGCTCCCCCGCCTCCAGCAGCGCGTAGAGCAGCCGGGCCCGCGTCGGGTCGCCGAGCAGCCGGAACAGCTCCGCCAGCCGGGTGGCCTCCTGCGGGGTCACCAGCCGGTCGCGGGTGGCGGCGACCCGCGCCGCGTCCGGCTCGGGGGTGACGCACCCGTCCAACGCCGCTACGACACCTGAAGAGCTATTCATATATGCATATTAAGGGCGGAAAGAGACCCGCCGCAACAGGGGGCGGCGGGCTCAGGCCAGCAGCGGGTCGATCGCGACGGCGAGGAAGAGCAGCGCCAGGTAGGCGTTGGACCAGTGGAAGAAGCGCATCGGGCGCAGGTCCACGCCGGTCTTGCCGGCGTTGAGGCGGGCCATCAGGCGATGCACCTCCCACAGGCACATCACGCCGAGGGCGGCGGCCACCACCGGGTAGAACAGCGTCGTGCCCGCCACCGGCCACAGCGCCAGCGAGCACGCCACCGTGGCCCAGGTGTAGAGGATCGACTCCGTGATCACCCGGCGCTCGGTGGCCACCACGGGCAGCATCGGCACCTTGGCCGCCGCGTAGTCCTCCTTGTAGCGCATGGCGAGCGTCCAGGTGTGCGGCGGCGTCCAGAAGAACACCACGCCGAACAGCACCAGCGGCGCCCAGTCGAGCCGCTCGGTGATGCCCGACCAGCCGATCAGCACCGGCATGCAGCCCGCGATGCCGCCCCACACGATGTTCTGGGCGGTGCGCCGCTTGAGGATCATCGAGTAGACCAGCACGTAGAACAGGATGGCGCCGGTGGACAGCACGGCCGCGAGCCAGTTGGTGGTCAGCCAGAGCCCGGCGGTGGACAGCACGCCCAGCACGATGCCGAAGACCAGCGCGCCCCGGGGCGACACCTGGTGCCTGGCCAGCGGGCGCCGCCGGGTGCGGCGCATCATCTGGTCGATGTCCCGGTCGACGTAGCAGTTGAGCACGTTGGCGCTGCCCGCCGACAGGGTGCCGAACACCATCACCGACACGGCCGTCCACAGCGGCGGCAGGCCACCGGCCGCCAGGAACATCACCGGCAGCGTCGTGATCAGCAGCAGCTCGATGATCCGCGGCTTGGTCAGCGCGATATAGGCCTTCACGACCGCGCCGACGGAGCGGGGGCCGATCGTTCGCGGCGCCTCGGCCTCGAGGGCGGGGGCCGTCGTCTGCCTGTTCGTCAGCACCGTCAAGGCGCTTCCAGCACGTGCGGAGTCAACGCGTAACCTCAGATTAGAGCGGATTCGTGAACGGGTGCCGTGGCGACCCTGCGAACAACCAAACTGTAGTCGCAGGGATGGCCGGTCCGGCCAATGGGGGGCTCGCGCCATCTACGGACACCACGACAGAAAGGGAATTGATCGCCAGCGCCGCTCGGTTAGGGTCCGGTGTGGGCGGGATATGCCAACCGGCACCACCAATGACGACTAGATTCCGGAGACCGAGCACTTGAGCACCGAACTCGTGCCAGCCCTCGAATGGACCGACCTCGACAAGCAGGCCGTCGATGTCGTTCGAGCCCTGGCGATGGACGCAGTGGAGAAGGCGGGTTCGGGACACCCCGGCACCGCCATGAGCCTGGCTCCCGCCGCCTACCTGCTCTTTCAGCGTACGATGCGGCACGATCCGACCGATCCCAACTGGCTCGGACGTGACCGTTTCGTCCTGTCCGCCGGGCACACCAGCCTGACGCTCTACATCCAGCTCTTCCTGTCCGGCTACGGGCTCACGCTGGAGGACCTGCGCCGCCTGCGCCAGTGGGACAGCCTGACGCCGGGTCACCCCGAGCACGGCCACACCGCGGGCGTGGAGACCACGACCGGCCCGCTCGGCCAGGGCCTCGGCAACGCCGTGGGCATGGCGATGGCGGCCCGCCGCGAGCGCGGCCTGTTCGACCCGGACGCCGAGCCCGGCACCTCCCCCTTCGACCACCACATCTGGTGCGTCGTCAGCGACGGCGACATCGAGGAGGGCATCAGCCACGAGGCCAGCTCCCTGGCCGCTCACCAGCAGCTGGGCAACCTCGTCGTCATCTACGACGACAACAAGATCTCCATCGAGGACGACACGCTCATCGCCCTGTCGGAGGACGTCCTCAAGCGCTACGAGGCCTACGGCTGGCACACCGCCAGCGTCGACTGGACCGACACCGGCACCTACGTCGAGGACGTGGCGGCGCTGCACGCCGTGCTGGAGGAGGCCAAGGCCGAGACCGGCAGGCCGTCCTTCATCCGGCTGCGGACCGTCATCGGCTGGCCCGCGCCCAACAAGCAGAACACCGGCAAGATCCACGGCTCGGCCCTCGGCGCCGACGAGGTCGCCGCCACCAAGCGGGTCCTCGGCATGGACCCGGACAAGTCGTTCGACGTACCGGACGAGGTGCTCAAGCACGCGCACCAGGCCGCCACGCGCGGGCGTGCGGCGCACACGGCGTGGCAGGAGGGTTACGCGCGCTGGCGCGCGGCCAACCCGGAGCGGGCGGCCGAGTACGACCGCATCTCCCGCCGCGAGCTGCCCGCCGGCTGGGCGAGCGCGCTGCCGGCGTTCGAGACCGGCACCTCGGTGGCCACCCGCAGCGCCTCCGGCGAGGTGCTGAGCGCGCTCGCGCCGGTGCTGCCGGAGCTGTGGGGCGGCTCGGCCGACCTGGCCGGGTCCAACAACACCACGATGAAGGGCGAGCCGTCCTTCATCCCCGAGGAGCACCAGACCAAGGACTTCCCCGGCCACCGCTACGGCCGCACGCTGCACTTCGGCATCCGCGAGCACGCCATGGGCGCCATTCTCAACGGCATCGCGCTGCACGGCGGCACCCGCCCCTACGGCGGCACCTTCCTGGTCTTCTCCGACTACATGCGGCCTTCGGTACGACTCGCCGCGCTGATGAAGCTGCCGGTCACCTACGTGTGGACGCACGACTCCATCGGCCTGGGCGAGGACGGCCCGACGCACCAGCCGATCGAGCACCTGTGGGCGCTGCGCGCCATCCCCGGCCTCGACGTGGTGCGCCCGGCCGACGCCAACGAGACCGCCGCCGCCTGGAAGGCGGTGCTGGAGCACACCGACCGCCCCGCCGCGCTCGCCCTGTCCCGGCAGAACCTGCCGGTGTACGAAGGCACCAGCACCGAGGGCGTGGCCCACGGCGGCTACGTGCTGCGCGAGGCCACCGGCGGCCAGCCGCGGGTGATCCTCATCGCCACCGGCAGCGAGGTGCAGATCGCCGTCGAGGGCAGCGAGCTGCTGGAGTCCCAGGGCATTCCGACACGGGTGGTCTCCATGCCGTGTGTCGAGTGGTTCAAGGGGCAGGATTCCGCGTACAGGCAGACCGTTCTGCCACCGTCGATCCGGGCTCGGGTGGCGGTCGAGGCGGGCATCGCACTCGGCTGGCACGAGTTCGTCGGGGAGTGCGGCGAAGTCGTCGGCCTCGAACACTTCGGCGCGTCCGCGCCGTACAAGACTCTTTACGAGCAGTTCGGGCTGACGCCGGAGCGGGTGGCGGCGGCGGCCAGGTCGAGTCTGGCCAAGCTGGGTCAGGACAAGGGCGAGACGACGGGAAACTGAGAAAATGAGCGAGATCCTGAACAAGCTGTCCGGCCAGGGCGTGTCCATCTGGCTCGACGACATCAGCCGTGAGCGGCTGCGCACCGGCAACCTGGACGACCTGATCCGGGACAAGAACGTGGTCGGTGTGACGTCCAACCCGACGATCTTCGCCGGCGCGCTCAGCAAGGGCGACGCCTACGACACCCAGATGCACGACCTGGCCGTACGCGGCGTCGACGTGGGCGAGGCCGTGCGGGCCATCACCACCTACGACATCCGCTGGGCCGCCGACGTGCTGCGCCCGGTCTACGACGCCACCTCCGGCGTCGACGGGCGGGTGTCGATCGAGGTCGACCCGCGCCTGGCCCGTGACGCCGACAAGACG
Organism: Nonomuraea glycinis; assembly: GCF_014646515.1. Classification (GTDB taxonomy): domain Bacteria; phylum Actinomycetota; class Actinomycetes; order Streptosporangiales; family Streptosporangiaceae; genus Nonomuraea; species Nonomuraea glycinis. The sequence continues at coordinate 49,934 of NZ_BMNK01000007.1, read as the reverse complement.
ATCGCCGAGGCCCGCGCCCTGTGGTGGCTGGTCGACCGGCCCAACCTGTTCATCAAGATCCCGGCGACCGTGGAGGGCCTGACCGCGATCACGCAGGCGATCGGTGAGGGCATCAGCGTCAACGTCACGCTGATCTTCTCCCTGGCCCGCTACCGCGCGGTCATGGACGCCTGGCTGGCCGGGCTGGAGGCGGCGCAGGCCAAGGGGCTCAACCTGGCCACGATCGAGTCGGTCGCGTCGTTCTTCGTCAGCCGCGTCGACTCCGAGATCGACAAGCGCCTGGACAAGATCGGCGGCAAGGACGCGCTGAAGGGCAAGGCGGGCGTCGCCAACGCGCGCCTGGCCTACGCCGCCTACGAGGAGGTCATGAACTCCGAGCGCTGGCAGCGCCTGCGCGCCGCCGGAGCCCGTACGCAGCGGCCGCTGTGGGCCTCCACAGGCGTGAAGAACCCCGACTACCGCGACACGATGTACGTCGACGACCTCGTCGCCCCCGGCACCGTCAACACGATGCCGGAGAAGACGCTGGACGCGGCCGCCGACCACGGCAACGTCACCGGCGACACCGTCCGCCCCTTCTACGAGCAGGCCTGGAACACCATGGCCGAGCTGAAGGAGGCCGGCGTCGACTACGACGACGTGGTGCGGGTGCTGGAGGACGAGGGCGTGCAGAAGTTCGAGGCCTCGTGGAACGAACTGCTCGACAGCGTCAGCAAGAACCTGGTCCCTTGATGAGGCTGTCCCACCGTGGCGAGGAGGCGGCCGGCGCCGTCTCCCTGTCACGGGGCCGCGCGGTGGGGAGCCGCGCGGCCGCTCCCAGCGGCGCAGGAGGTTTGAGATGAGTGAGCCCGCAGGCCCCCCTGAAGAAGCCGTCGCCGTGGCCTCAGCCGTCGCCGGCACCTCCACCACACTGGAGGTGGCCGCCGCGAACCCGCTGCGGGACCCGCGCGACAAGCGACTGCCGCGGGTGGCGGGACCGTGCGTGATGGTGCTGTTCGGCGTGACGGGTGACCTGGCCAAACGCAAGCTGCTGCCGGCGATCTACGACCTGGGCAACCGGGGGCTGCTGCCCCCGGGCTTCTCCCTGGTCGGGTTCGCCAGGCGGGACTGGAAGGACCAGGACTTCGCCAAGCTGACCCATGACGCCGTGAAGGCCCACGCCAGGACCCCCTTCCGCGAGGAGGTCTGGAACCAGCTGCGCGAGGGCATCCACTTCGTGCCGGGCGAGTTCTCCGACGACGGGGCGTTCGACGCGCTGGCCATGGCGCTGCGGGAGATCGACGAGCTGCGGGGCACGGGCGGCAACTACGCCTTCTACCTGTCGGTGCCGCCGAAGTTCTTCCCCGTGGTGGTGGAGCAGCTCAGGCGGACGGGGCTGGCCGACGCGCCCGACGGGTCGTGGCGGCGGGTGGTCATCGAGAAGCCGTTCGGCCACGACCTGAAGTCGGCGCACGAGCTGAACGAGATCACCAACTCCGCCTTCCCGGAGAGCTCGATCTTCCGGATCGACCACTACCTGGGCAAGGAGACGGTCCAGAACATCATGGCGCTGAGGTTCGCCAACAACCTCTACGAGCCGATCTGGAACCGCAGCTTCGTCGACCACGTGCAGATCACCATGGCCGAGGACATCGGCATCGGCGGCCGGGCCGGCTACTACGACGGCATCGGCGCCGCCCGCGACGTGATCCAGAACCACCTGCTCCAGCTGCTGGCGCTGGTGGCGATGGAGGACCCGACCTCCTTCGACGCCTCCGCCCTGCGGCGGGAGAAGGAGAAGGTGCTCAAGGCGGTGCGGCTGCCGGCGGACCTGTCGCTCAACACCTCACGCGGCCAGTACGCGGCGGGCTGGCAGGGCGGTCAGAAGGTCGTCGGCTACCTCCAGGAGGACGGGATCTCCACGGATTCCACCACCGAGACCTACGCCGCGATCAAGCTGGAGATCGCCAACCGGCGCTGGGCCGGCGTGCCGTTCTACCTGCGCACCGGCAAACGGCTGGGCCGCCGGGTCACCGAGGTGGCCGTGGTGTTCCAGCGGGCGCCGCACCTGCCCTTCAGCAAGGACGACACCGAGATCCTCGGCCAGAACGCGCTGGTGGTCAGGGTGCAGCCGGACGAGGGCATCACGGTGCGGTTCGGCTCCAAGGTGCCGGGGACGGCCATGGAGGTGCGGGACGTGTCCATGGACTTCGCCTATGGCGAGTCGTTCCTGGAGTCGTCGCCCGAGGCGTACGAACGGCTGCTGCTGGACGTGATGATCGGCGACCCGCCGCTCTTCCCGCACCAGCGTGAGGTCGAGCTGTCGTGGCAGATCCTCGACCCCATCGAGGAGTTCTGGACCACCCAGGGCCAGCCGGAGCCGTACCCCTCGGGTTCGTGGGGGCCGCCGGCGTCCGACGCGATGATGGCCCGCGACGGGCGTGTCTGGAGGAGGCTCTAAGTGACGACGTTCATGCTGGCCGACACGACGGCGGGCAAGATCTCCAGCCAGCTGACGCAGTTGCGCCACCAGATGGGCGCACCCGCCGTCGGCATGGTGCTGACGCTGGTCGTGGTCTGTGAGGAACGCGACCAGTACGACTCGCTGCGCGCCGCCACCGAGGCGGCGCGCGAGCATCCGTCACGCATCCTGGTGGTGATCAACCGGGAGACCGACGAGGCCAACCGGCTCGACGCCGAGCTGCGCATCGGCGAGTCCTCGCCGGGCGAGATCGTGGTGCTGAGGTTGTACGGCGAGCTCACCGAGCACGCCGACTCCGTGGTCAGCCCGCTGCTGCTGCCGGACACGCCGGTGGTCGCGTGGTGGCCGAGCCGCGCCCCCGAGGTGCCGTCGGCGGACTCGATCGGCATGCTCGCCCAGCGACGCCTCACCGACGCCAAGAACGCCGGCGACGACGGCGTCTGTTTCCTCGCCGACCGGGCCAAGGGCTACGCGCCGGGCGACACCGACCTGGCGTGGGCCCGGCTGACTCCGTGGCGCAGCCTGCTGGCCGCCGCCTTCGACCAGCCCGTGGGCGCGGTGCACCGGGGGGTCGTGGAGGGTGCCGCGGGCAACCCGAGCGTGCCGCTGCTGGCGGCCTGGCTGGCGGAGCGGCTCGGCGCGAAGATGCGGGTCGGCGTGTCCAACGGCCCCGGCATCACCGCGGTCCGGCTCGCGATCGACGACGGGGAGCTGTCGGTGGTGCGCGGCGACGCCCGCCAGGCGGTGCTGTCCCGCCCCGGACAGCCCGGCAGGAACGTGGCGCTGGCCCGGCGGCAGCTGTCGGAGCTCCTGGCGGAGGAGCTGCGCAGGCTGGACACCGACGAGGTCTACGAGGCCGCGGTCAAGCGCCTGGCCCAGCTGTACCGGCCCTGAGTCCCGGGCGCCGCCGTGGGCACACGGCGGCGCCTGGGCCTGGCCGGGGACGAAACGTGAAAGAGTGTCGCCGTGAGTGTTCCCACTGTTGTTGTGCACCGTGACGGCGAAGTGCTGGCCAAGGCCGTGGCGGCGCGGATCATCACCCGACTGGTCGACGTGCAGTCCGCCAAGGGGTCGGCGTCCCTGGTGCTGACCGGAGGCACGGTCGGCGTCGCCACGCTGGCCGCGATCCGCGACACGCCCGCCCGTGACGCCGTCGACTGGCGGCGCCTGGACATCTGGTGGGGCGACGAGCGCTTCCTGCCCACCGGCGACCCCGAGCGCAACGAGACCGGCGCCAGGCAGGCGCTGCTCGACCACGTCGACGTCGACCCCGAGCGGGTGCACGTCATGCTCGGCCCCGACTCCGGCCTGTCGGCCGAGGAGTCGGCCGACTCCTACGCCACCGAGCTCCGCAAGGCCTCCCGTCCGGAGGACCACGGCCCGGCTCCCAGCTTCGACGTGATGCTGCTCGGCATGGGGCCGGACGCCCATGTGGCGTCGCTGTTCCCCGGCATGCCCTCGCTCTACGACACCCGCACCGTGGTGGCGGTGCACGGCGCGCCCAAGCCGCCGCCGACGCGCATCTCGCTGACGCTGCCCGTCATCCAGGGCTCGCGCGAGGTGTGGGTGGTGGCGGCCGGTGAGGGCAAGTCCGGCGCCGTACGGCTCGCGCTGTCGGAGTCCGGGCCGGTCCAGGTGCCCGCGGCGGGCGCCCGTGGCCGGGGCCGGACGCTGTTCCTGCTCGACCGTGCCGCCGCCGGGAAGATCCCGCCGGGCCTGGGCCGCATCGCCTCACCCTGACCGCTTCAGGCGGCGGCCAGGGCGCCGATCTCGTCCAGCAGGGCCCGCTTGCGCTCGGCCGGCAGGAAGGACGCCCGTACGCCGTTGCCCGCCAGCCGCGCCAGGTCCTCGACGCCGAGGCCGAACACGCGGGCGGCGAGGCGATACTCCTCGCTCAGCGTGGTGGCGAACATGGGCGGGTCGTCGCTGTTGAGCGTGACGAACAGGCCCTCGGCGAGCATGCGGGGCAGCGGGTGGTCCTCGATCCGGGCCACCTGGCCGGTGCGGACGTTCGAGGTGGGGCAGACGTCCAGCGGAAGCTGGGTCTCACGCAGGTACGCGACCAGGCGCGGGTCGTCGAGGCAGGCGATGCCGTGGCCGATGCGCTCGGCCCCCAGCCCTTCGATGACCTCCCAGATGGTCTCCGGACCCGTCATCTCGCCACCGTGTGGAACGCTGTGCAGGCCGGCGGCCCGCGCCGCGGCGAACGCGTCGCGGAAGACGTCCCTGAAGGGGGCTCGGCGCTGCTCGATCCCGCCGATCCCGAAACCTACCAGCGCGGCGGGAGGTTCCCCCAGCGCGTGGTCGAGGGTGATCTCGGCCGCCTCCCGTCCGAACTCCGAGGGGATGTCGAAGATGTACGCCATCTCGACGCCGTGCTCGGCCAGGGACTGCTTCGCGGCGATGTCCAGGGCCTGGGTGACCTCGCGTTTCGGCAGGCCCATGATGTGGTGCGCGTACGGGGTCACCTGCAGCTCCGCATAGCGCCCACCCTGGGTGGACAGGTCCCGGGCCAGGCCGAGGACCAGGGCGGCCACGTCCTCGGGCTCCCGTACCAGCGCGTTGACGGCGCCGTAGACCTGGGCGAAATGGGGGAAGTCGCGGAAGGTGTAGAAGGCGCGGAGCTCCTCCTCGCTGGTGGGCACCGCGCTGTCCGGGTGCCGGCGCGACAACTCCAGCACCGTGGGCACCGAGGCGGAGCCGATCAGGTGCACGTGCAGCTCGACCTTGGGCAGAGCTTGGATGAAGGCGTCGAGGGTCATGCCGACGACGATAGGCCGGACATTTCACCTTCCGTAAGGATTTAGGGCGATATCTCACACAAGAATGTCCGCTTCACCTTGTCCCCCTCGGGTGGTGTACCTCCGCGACAGATGGCACCCCTTCGCGAGCCGCTGTAGGGGCTCCAGCTTGACGCTACGAGCACAAGGCCAGAGGTGGACCGACCCGACGCCCCAGGGCGTCTTAGGCCCACCTGGCGGCCCCAGCCCTACTCCTCCAGCCGTTGCCGAGCGTGGCGCTCCTCGCGTCTGGTCACCTCCAGACGTTGCGCGCTCTCCGCGAGCCGCTTGCGGGCCTTGGCCAGCTTGGCCTCCAGCTTGGCGACCTTCTCCGCGCGTTCGCCGTGCTCCCGCTCGGCCCCGGCCAGCGCCTCGCTCCACTCCCGGTGCGCGGCCTCGGCCTCCTGCCGCGCCCTGACCTCGGCCTCCTGCCGCTCCCTGGCCCTCTCAGCCTCGGCCTCCGCGCGTTTGCCGGCCCGCACCTCCTCGTCCGCCGCAGGGGACTTCTTCCTGCCTGCGGGACGTCGGCCGACAGCGGGGGCCGGGGCGAAGCCGCTGTAGCTGAGCGGCTTGACCAGGCGGCCGCGCCGTACCTCCTCGGCCGCGGCGGCGTCCACGACGGCGGCGTCGAGCGTCTGGTCCACCTCGGCCGCGGCGGCGGCCGAGACCTCGCCACTCTGTCGGATCAGCCTGGCGAGCCGGCCGGTCACCTCGCCGCGCCGCCGGGTCAGCTCCGCCAGCGCGGCGGCGTCCTGCGCCTGCCAGGCCGCGCGCAACTCCTGCCCGAGGGAGAGCAGCTCGTCCAGCTCGTCGGGATGCTCACGGGCGACCCGGTTCACCGCCCAGGCCGAGACCGTGGGCCTGCGCAGCCCGGCGATCCGCCGCGCCAGCGCGGCGTCGCCCGCCCGCTTGGCCGCGGCGGCCTCCGCGGTGCGGGCGGCGGTGAACTCCGAGGGCGCGAGCGCGTACAGCCGGCCTGCCACCTCGTCAAGATCCACCCAGATGGGATACCCCACCTGGGCAGGTTTCTAGCTCGGCCAAGAGCCCGCACCGGCTCAGACCGGTGCCACGGCTCCGACCGGAAGCCTCGCCTCCACCACGCCGGGGTCCTCGGTGTAGCCGAGGGTGGCGCCCAGCGAGATCATCAGCCTGCGCATCCGTACGTTGTCCGACAGCATGGTGGCCCTGACCTCGGCGTAGCCTCGATCGCGCGCCTCGCCCACCAGCATCCTGGCCAGCACCAGGCCCAGACCGCGCCCCTGCCAGCGGTCCTCGACCAGGAAGGCCATCTCGGCGACGCCGGGATCGGCGGTGAAGTGCAGGGTGGCCAGCCCTACCACCTGTCCGTCGTTGCCCGCCACCAGCGAATATCCCCGGCTGCGGTCGCAGAGCCGGTCGAACATCCGGGGCGGCAGCGTGGGCATGGCGGTGAAGTAGCGGAACCTGCGCGCCTCCGGCGAGCACCTGTCGTGCAGGTCGCGTACGGCCTCGCGGTAGATCGAGGTGAGCGGCCGGATGGTGATCTCGACGCCGTCGGCCAGCTTGATCGGGCTCTCTCCGGCGGGCTGCTCCACCGGCGGCTGGGCCAGCCGGGCGAAGGAGGCCGCTCTGGCCGCCTCGGTCAGGGTGAAGGGCAACTCGGTGCGGCGCAGCCGGACGGCGCGCCTCGGCGCGACGGGCACCACGAGCTGCGTCGGGTCGGGAAGATCACTCACCGCCTCACCATAGATCCACCTGGCGTCGTCGGCGCGCAGCAGCTCGGCCAGGAGTTCGGGCAGCCGCCAGGGCATGGCGCGCAGCCTGGAGGCGAGCAGCAGCGCGCGGGTGGGCTCGTCGGTGAGCTCGTGCGCGGTCGCGGGGACCACCTGGACCCGGCGTCCGCCGGCCGCCTCCAGGGCCTCGCGTACGGCTTCGGGGTGGGCGGGGATGTCGGCGACGAACTCGTCGACGGTGCCGTCGCTGTCGGACTGGACGCTCAGGCCGAGGATGTTGCCACCCCGGGCGGCAAGGGCCGCGGCGAGGGAGGCAAGCCGTCCCGGCCGCTCGTCGACCGTGGTGCGGATGCGCATAAATCCCATATGAGAAGGATGCCGGGCACCTGTTACGGTACCGCTAAGGCCATGTTTCGTCACGGAATTCGTACCGAGATGCGCAAACTAATCCGGATATAGCAGGATATGGCGTCATGAGCGCGCGAGTTCCCTTGTCACCCGGGTACGTCAATGGCGATGTCGCCTTCTGGTACCGCTCCTCCGGCGTGCCTGCCCCCGGCCCGCCGCTCGATCGAGACCTCCAGGCCGACGTGGTCATCGTCGGCGCCGGCTACACCGGGCTGTGGACGGCCTACTACCTCAAGAAGGCCCGCCCCTCCCTGGAGGTGGTGGTGCTGGAGCAGGAGTTCGCCGGGTTCGGCGCCTCCGGCCGCAACGGTGGCTGGCTCACCGGCGACCTGGCCGGCTCGCACGAGCGCTACGCCAAGACGCACGGGCTCGCCGAGGCCAAGCGGCTGCAGCGGGAGATGTACGCCTCGATCGACGAGGTGATCGCCGTCTGCGAGAAGGAGGGCATCGACGCCGACATCGTCAAGGACGGCGTCGTCAACGTGGCCCGCACCACCGCCCAGGCCGCCCGGCTGCGCGCCTCGGTCACGGCCGCCCGCCCCTGGGGCATCACCGAGCAGGACCTGCGGCTGGTGGAGCCCGGCGAGCGCCTGCGGGTGGCCGGAGCCGTCGCCGCCACCTGGAGCCCGCACTGCGCGCGCATTCAGCCGGCCAAGCTGGCTCAGGGCCTGGCGCGGGCCGTACGCGACCTGGGGGTGACGATCTACGAGGGGACGCCCGTCACTCAGATCGCCCCGCACCTGGCGCGGACCCCGTACGGCACGGTGCGCGCCCGCCATGTGATCCGCGCCACCGAGGGCTTCACCGCCCGGCTGCGGGGGCTGCGGCGGCAGTGGCTGCCGATGAACAGCTCCATGATCGTCACCGAGCCGCTGCCCGCGTCGTTCTGGGCGGAGACCGGCTGGCACGGCGCCGAGCTGCTCGGCGACCTCGCGCACTACTACATGTACGCCCAGCGCACCGCCGACGACCGCATCGCCTTCGGCGGCCGGGGCAAGCCCTACCTGTACGGCTCCCGCGTCGACGCCCGCGGTCACACCCACGAACGGACGGTCGAGGACCTGTGGGACCTGCTGACCGACTTCTTCCCGGCGGCGGCCTCCTCCAGCGTGGCGCACACCTGGTCAGGCGTGCTCGGCGTGCCGCGTGACTGGTGCTCGGCCGTGCACCTGGACCCGGCGACCGGGCTCGGCTGGGCCGGCGGCTACACCGGCCACGGGGTGACCACCACCAACCTGGCCGGCCGTACCCTGCGCGACCTGATCCTGGGCGAGGAGACGCCGCTGACCACGCTGCCGTGGGTGGGTCGCGAGGTGCGGGCGTGGGAGCCGGAGCCGCTGCGCTGGCTGGGCGTGCACACGATGTACCGCCTCTATCGGGTGGCCGACCATCGGGAACGCTCCATGACCCGCACCTCGGTGCTGGCCCGGCTGGCCGACCGGATCACCGGCCACTGACCGTCCGGGCATGATGGGCGGCAGCGAGATGGGAGACACTCCTGTGGACATTCTCTTCAGAGGCGGACGCGTGTTCACCGCCCGGGGCGGCTTCGCCGAGGCCGTCCTGGTGCGGGACGGGACGGTCGCCGCCGTGGGCGCCGAGCGGGAGCTCACCCGCCTGGCCGGCCGGCACGACACGGTGGACCTGGACGGCGGGCTGCTCGCGCCGGGGTTCACCGACGCGCACCTGCACCCCGTCCAGGCGGGACTCGAGCACGCCAGATGCGACCTGTCGGAGCTGTACGGCCTCGGCGACTACCTCGACGCCGTGCGCGCGTACGCCGAGGCGAACCCCGGCAAGGAGTGGATCGACGGCGGCGGCTGGGACATGACGGCGTTCCCCGGCGGGCTGCCCCGGCGCGACCAGCTCGACTTCCTGGACCGGCCGGTCTATCTGATCCAGCGCGACCACCACGCCGCCTGGGTCAACAGCAGGGCGCTGGAGCTGGCCGGGATCACCAGGGACACGCCCGACCCGGCCGACGGGCGGATCGAGCGCGACGCCGGCGGCGCCCCCAGCGGCGTCCTGCACGAGGGCGCGATGGACCTGGTCGGCCTGCTCACGCCCCGGCCCACCGCCGAGGACCTCGACGCGGCCCTGGCCGGCGCCGAGCGTCACCTGTTCTCGCTGGGCATCACCGGCTGGCAGGACGCGATCGTGGGCTCGTACGCGGGCTCCGACGACCAGCTCCCCACCTACCTGTCGGCGGCGCGCTCAGGGCGGCTGCGGGCCCGCGTGGTGGGCGCGCTGTGGTGGGACAGGACCCGCGGCCTGGAGCAGATCGACTCCCTGGTGGCGCGGCGGGCCGCCGCCGAGGGGCTGGACCGCTTCGCGGCGACCTCGGTGAAGATCATGCAGGACGGCATCACCGAGAACTTCACCGCCGCCACGCTGGAGCCCTACTGCCGCTGCGGTGGCACCGGCCTGTCGTACGTGGACCCGGCCAGGCTCAAGGAGTACGTCGCGGAGCTGGACCGGCTCGGCTTCCAGGTGCACTTCCACGCCATCGGCGAGCGGGCGGTGCGTGAGGCGCTCGACAGCTTCGAAGGCACCGACCCGGCCAACCGGCACCACATCGCGCACCTGCAGATCATCGAGCCGTCGGACGTGCCGCGCTTCGCCGCGCTCGGCGTCACCGCCAACCTGCAGCCGCTGTGGGCCACCCACCACGCCCAGATGGACGAGCTGACGCTGCCGTTCCTGGGCGAGCCCCGCTCGTCGTGGCAGTATCCGTTCGCGGACCTGCTGGCGCACGGCACCCGGTTCTGCGCGGGCAGCGACTGGCCGGTGTCGACCGCCGACCCGCTGCAGGCCATGCACGTGGCGGTGAACCGCACCGAGCCGGGCGGCTCGGTGCACGTGGACTACCCGACGGCGCGGACGCCGTTCCTGCCGGAGCAGCGCCTCGACCTGGCGACCGCGATGACCGCCTACACGGCGGGCTCGGCCTGGATCAACCGCTCCCCCGCCGGAGTGATCGAGCCGGGCCGCCCGGCGGACCTGGTGGTGCTGGACCGTGACCCGTTCGCGCTGCCCGCCGGGGAGATCTGGACCACCCGGGTCCGCATGACCTTCGTCGACGGCGTCCCCGTCCACGACAGGCCGTGACAGAACAGCAGGGCCCCGGCGAGAACGATCGCCGGGGCCCTGCTGACGTTGCCGTCCCTACCAGGGGGACTTGTTGTTACGCAGACGCTCCAGCGCTTCCTCGAGGATCGCCTTGCCGTCCTTGTCGCTCCGGCGCTCCTTCACATACGCCAGGTGCGTCTTGTACGGCTCGTTCCGGGGCGGGGCAGGCGGGGCCGCCTCGTCCTGGCCGGCCGGGAGCCCACAGCGCGGACAGTCCCACAGCTCGGGAACCGCCGCGTCGCTGGCGAAACTGGGGCGCGTCTCATGCATGTTGGCGCACCAGAACGAGACCCGCACTCTCGGAGCTGCCTCGCCGCGCTCGGCCTCCCCCATAGGGCCGGCGCCGACTCGGCTGCCACGGATCGCGTTGCCACTACCCACGGATGAACTCCTCGCTCGATCGCCCCGTGAGACACGGGGGCAGAATCACTGTCACGCGTTTACTTGGCCTCTCAGGGCTTGACGACCAGGCCCAGAGCGATGATGGAGACGAACCAGACGACACCCGTGATGACGGTCAGCCGGTCCAGGTTGCGCTCCACCACCGAGGAACCGCCGAAGTTCGACGAGAAGCCGCCGCCGAACATGTCAGACAGACCGCCGCCCTTCCCCTTGTGCAGCAGGACGAGCAGGATCATGAGAAGGCTCGCCAGGGTGACGGCGATGGAGATTCCGAGTTCCACGGTATGCCTGTTCCTTCAATGCTCTGTTACGCGTGACGATTCAAACTTGCTTCTTGAGGGTACGGCCTGATGTCAAATCGCACCCCCAGAACGACTCAGTTAGCCAGGCATTTCGGAGAAACGGCAGATACGCACGAGCTCCGCGGCATCGATGCTGGCACCGCCCACGAGCGCACCGTCCACATCCGCTTGCGCCATGATCCCCGCTATGTTTCCTGACTTGACCGAACCTCCGTAAAGGATACGGACCGACGAGGCCACTTCGGCGTCGTAGAGCTCCGCGAGTCGCACCCGCAGAGCGCCGCAGACCTCCTGGGCGTCCTCCGGAGTGGCCACCTCGCCGGTGCCGATCGCCCAGACCGGCTCGTAGGCCACCACGATCGATTTTGCCTGATCGGCGGAGACCTTGCGCAGCGCGCCTTCGAGCTGGCCCAGCGTGTGGGCGATCTGACCGCCCGCCTGCCGCACCTCCAGCCCTTCGCCCACACAGAGGATGGGGGTGAGCGAGTGCCGCAGGGCCGCCTGCACCTTGGCGTTGACCAGGTCGTCGTCCTCACGGTGGTATTGACGCCGTTCGGAGTGCCCGGCCAGCACGAAGGTGCAGCCCAGCTTGGCCAGCATCGCGCCGGACACCTCACCGGTGTAGGCGCCGGCGTCGTGGGCGGACAGGTCCTGGGCGCCGTAGAGGATGCGCAGCTTGTCGCCGTCGATGAGCGTCTGCACGCTGCGCAGGTCCGTGAACGGCGGCAGGACCGCGACCTCGACCTTGTCGAAATCCTTGTCGTTGAGCGCGAAGGCCATCTTCTGGACCAGCGCGATCGCCTCAAGGTGGTTGAGGTTCATCTTCCAGTTGCCGGCGATGAGCGGCTTTCTCACGTCAGTCCTCCAAGGCGGCGAGTCCGGGCAAGATCTTGCCCTCGAGGTATTCCAGGCTCGCCCCGCCACCGGTGGAGATGTGGGAGAAGCCGTCTTCTGCCAGGCCGAGCCTGCGCACGGCCGCGGCGGAGTCACCGCCGCCCACCACGGTGAAGGCGTCGGAAGCGATCAGCGCCTCGGCCACCGCCCGAGTGCCGCCGGAGAACGCCTCGAACTCGAACACGCCCATCGGCCCGTTCCAGAAGACGGTCCTGGCGTCGGCCAGCTTGGCCGCGAACAGCTCGCGGGTCTCCGGCCCGATGTCGAGCCCCTCCCGGTCGGCCGGGATCTCGGTGGCGCCCACGACGTCGTACGGCGCGTCCTCGGCGAAGCCGGTGGCGGCCAGCACGTCGACGGGCAGCACCAGGTCGACGCCGCGCTTGGCCGCCTCGTCGAGGAAGCCGCGCACCTGGTCGAGCTGGTCGGCCTGCAGCAGCGAGTTGCCCACCTCGTGGCCCTGGGCCGCGAGGAAGGTGTAGGCCATGCCGCCGCCGACGAGCAGCCTGTCGACCTTGGTGAGCAGGTTGGCGATGACGCCGAGCTTGTCGCTGACCTTGGCGCCGCCGAGCACGACCACGTAGGGCCGCTCGGTGTCCTCGGTGAGCTTGCGCAGCACCTCCACCTCGGCCACGACCAGCCCGCCCGCCGCGTGCGGCAGCAGCGCGGGCACATCGTAGACGCTGGCGTGCTTGCGGTGCACGGCGCCGAAGCCGTCGCTCACGTAGAGCTCGGCCAGGTCCGCCAGCTTCTCGGCGAACGCCCGGCGGGTGGCGTCGTCCTTGGACTCCTCACCCGGCTCGTAGCGCAGGTTCTCCAGCAGGGCGACCTGGCCGTCCTGCAGGCTCGCCACGGTGCTCCGCGCGCTCGGCCCCGCCACGTCGCCGGCGAAGGCCACCTCCTGGCCGAGCAGCTCGCCCAGACGGCGGGCCACCGGCCGCAGCGAGAACTCGGGCTTCGGCTGCCCCTTGGGCCTGCCGAGGTGGGCGCAGACGATGACCTTCGCCCCGGCCTCGACCAGCGCGGTGATCGTGGGCACGGACGCCCGGATGCGCCCGTCGTCGGTGATCGTCGCGCCGTCGAGCGGCACGTTGAGGTCGGCGCGCACGAGCACGCGCCGGCCCTTCACCTCGAGATCGTCCAGCTTGCGCAACTAAGCTCCTCCCGTCCGCTCGGACGGCGTGGTGCGGCGGACTCCGGTCACAGGTCCTTGCCCACCAGCTCGATGAGGTCGACCAGGCGGTTGGAGTAGCCCCACTCGTTGTCGTACCAGCCGACGACCTTCACCTGGTTGCCGATGGCCTTGGTGAGGCCGGCGTCGAAGATGCAGGAGGCCGGGTCGGTGACGATGTCGGAGGAGACGATCGGGTCCTCGGTGTAGCTGATGATGCCCTTGAGCGGCCCCTCGGCGGCGGCCTTGACCGCGGCGTTGACCTCTTCGGCGGTGACCTCGCGGCCGAGGTCGACGGTGAGGTCGGTGGCCGAGCCGGTGGGGATCGGCACCCGCATCGCGAAGCCGTCGAGCTTGCCCTTGAGCTCGGGCAGGACCAGGCCGATGGCCTTGGCGGCGCCGGTGGAGGTGGGCACCACGTTGAGCGCGGCGGCGCGGGCGCGGCGCAGGTCGGAGTGCGGGCCGTCCTGGAGGTTCTGGTCCTGCGTGTAGGCGTGGATGGTGGTCATCAGACCCTTCTCGATGGTGAAGGTGTCGTGGATCACCTTCGCCATCGGGGCCAGGCAGTTGGTGGTGCAGGAGGCGTTGGAGACGATCGTGTGCCGCGCCGGGTCGTAGGTGTCGTGGTTGACGCCCATCACGACGGTGACGTCCTCGTTCTTCGCCGGGGCGGAGATGATGACCTTCTTGGCGCCGTTGTCGGCGTGCGCCCTGGCCTTGTTGGCGTCAGTGAACAGGCCCGTGGACTCCACGACCACGTCGACCCCGAGGTCGCCCCAGGGCAGCTTGCCCGGGTCGCGCTCCTCGAAGACCTTGATGGCCTTGCCGTCCACGGTGATCTCGTCGCTGGAGGCCTTCACCTCGTACGGCAGGCGGCCCAGGATGCTGTCGTACTTCAGCAGGTGGGCCAGCGTCGCATTGTCGGTCAGGTCGTTGACCGCGACGATCTCGATGTCCTTGCCACTGGCGGCGACCGCGCGCCAGAAGTTGCGACCGATGCGGCCGAAGCCGTTGACGCCTACGCGGATGCTCACGGAACCGATCTCCTCGTACGTGATGACGGAGTCTTACCTCAACCATCGAACCCTATCGGAACCAAATTGGTTTAGACCACTTCAACCCCCACGTTGCGAATCGCTGTTCAGGAGGCACAATTTGCGAGGTTCGAGTAAAGTGCCCGACTCGTCGGAGTAAATTAGGCATTCTCTGGGGGCTGAGATGTCACACAAGAGGTCCGGCCTGCTGCGCGGACTGATCATCGGGTTGATCGCGGCGCTACTGACGGCGGCGGCATACGGCACGTGGCTCTTCTACCGTGGCCAACTGCCATACGACGTCCGGTGGCTCGGCGGCGGGATAGTGCTGCCCGCCGCCGGCGCCTTCGCGGTCGGGCTCGTCATCGCTCTCGCGCACTGGGCCGCGCGGGCGCGGAGTCTCTTCCTGCCGTTCACCGCGGCACTGTACGCACTGGCGGCCATGGTGCTCGGCTGGATCGGTGGCCACACGGCCTTCAACACCATCGGCATCGGTTTTCCGGTGGAGACCATCGACACGTTCCTTGACATCCTCAAGCAGACGGCATCGATGACGGCGAGCTTGTTCCTGGCCTCACCTGACCATTGGCGGGATCTGACCATCGCCGCGGGCACCGCCCTGCTCCTCACCCTGTTGCGCGTGCTGCGCCTGCGCCGCCGCGCACGGCTCGACCAGGGCGCCGCCGCCGAGAAGCCTCCCGCGGACCAGGAGGCCGACTACCGCGCCCCCTTCGAGCCGCTCCAGGCCGCCAAGCCCGCCACCGCCCCACCCAACCTCTTCAGCCCGCCCGACCGCGGCGAGGCCTGACCGCACCCTCCCGTACGGGAGCCTGGGGCCTCACCTTCCCGTACGGAAGCCTGACCGCGCCCTTCCGTACGGAAGGGCGCGATACGGACCGCGCACGGGCGGGACCGATGGCAGTGGCCGCACGCACGGCGAGTCGCAGGTCAGGACGACAGCATGTCCACCGTGAGGCCGGCCTCGGTGTTGGGGACGCCGAGGTCGGAAGCGCGCTTGTCGGCCATGGCCAGCAGCCGCCTGATCCGCCCCGCGATGGCGTCCTTGGTCAGCGGCGGGTCGGCGATCTGCCCCAGCTCCTCCAGAGACGCCTGCTTGTGCTCCACCCGCAGCCGCCCGGCCACCACGAGATGGTCGGGCGCCTCGTCACCGAGAATCTCCAGCGCCCGCTGCACCCGGGCGCCCGCCGCGACCGCCGCACGGGCCGAGCGGCGCAGGTTGGCGTCGTCGAAGTTGGCGAGCCGGTTGGCGGTGGCCCTGACCTCGCGGCGCATCCGCCGCTCCTCCCAGGCCAGCACGCTGTCATGCGCGCCGAGCCGGGTGAGCAGGGCGCTGATGGCGTCGCCGTCACGCACCACGACGCGGTCCACCCCGCGCACCTCACGGGCCTTGGCGTGGATCTTGAGCCGCCGGGCGGAGCCGACCAGGGCCAGCGCGGCCTCCGGGCCGGGACAGGTGACCTCCAGGGACATGGACCGCCCGGGCTCGGTGAGCGAGCCATGCGCGAGGAAGGCGCCCCGCCAGGCCGCCTCCGCGTCACAGGCCGCGCCCGCCACGACCTGGCGCGGCAGGCCCCGCACCGGCCGCCCGTGGTTGTCGATCAGCCCCGTCTGGCGGGCGAGCGCCTCGCCGTCGCGGTAGACGCGCACCACATAACGTGATCCCTTGCGCAGCCCGGCGGGCGCGAGCAGGAGAACCTCCGCCTTGTGGCCGAACACCTCACCGATGTCCTTGATCAACCGTCGTGCGGTCGCGTTGGTGTCAAGCTCCGCCTCGATCACGATGCGCCCGCCCACGAGATGCAGGCCACTGGCGAATCGCAGCAGCGTGGACACCTCCGCCTTGCGGCAGCAGGGCTTCAGCACCGGCAGGCGGCTCAGCTCGTCCTTCACCACACCCGTCATTGCCATAAGCGTTAGTCCTCCCCCATTCAGACCGGCTCACAGCAGTCTCTCGCACCTTTCCGCCGCGCCGACCAGGATCAACGCTTCTGGAGGAAAATCTCGTCCAGGACGGAGGCAAGACGTCGTGGGTCATGCCGGGGCGAGCCGTCGGTCGCGGCCACGTCGGCCATGACCAGCCGCGCGCCGAAACCGGCAGCGGCCTTGTCAAGGGCGTCGAGGTCGTCGACCACCCCGGCGTCGGCGAGCACTACGTCCAGCGACAGTCCCGGAGCGTGCTGTCTGAGCACCTCCAGGTGCTGCTGCGGGGAGAAGTCGTCGGTCTCGCCCGGCTGCGGGGCGAGGTTGAGCGTGACGAGCCGCTGCGCCCGTGTCCGGTGCAGCGCCCTGGCGAGCTCGGGCACCTTGAGGTGCGGCAGCACGCTGGTGAACCACGAGCCGGGCCCGAACACGACCCAGTCGGCCTCCAGCACCGCCTCGACGGCCTCCGGCCGCGCGGGCGGATCCTCGGGGACCAGGGTGACCGACTGCACCCGGCCGGCGGTCTGCGCGCACGCCACCTGGCCACGCACCGTGGAGATCACCCCGTCGAGCTCCACCTGAGCGACGATGTCGAGCGGCACCGACGCCATCGGCAGCACCCTGCCGTGCGCCCCGAGCAGCCGCCCCACCCAGTCGAGTCCGGCGACAGGGTCGCCGAGCAGCTCCCACAGCGCCACGATGAGCAGGTTGCCCACCGCGTGCCCGTGCAGGTCGCCCTCGCTGCGGAAGCGGTGCTGGACGACCTCGCTCCAGGTGCTGCCCCACTCGTCGTCCCCGCACAGCGCGGCCAGCGCCATCCGCAGGTCGCCGGGGGGCAGCACGCCGAGCTCACGTCTGAGCCTGCCGCTGGATCCGCCGTCGTCGGCGACGGTCACCACCGCGGTGAGCGCGTCGGTCACCACGCGCAGCGCCGACAGCGAGGCGTACAGGCCATGCCCGCCGCCCAGCGCGACCACCTTCGGGCCGCCGGGCGGCGGCTGCGCCCTGGACGAGGCCCGGCTTAACTCGCTCGCCATCGCGCCGAGGCGTTCATCGGTCACTCCCGCCCCACATCCCGGTGACTCACCTGGACCTCCATGCCGCGGTCCCGCAGACGGGCGGCTATCTGCTCGGACATGGCCACACTGCGGTGCTTGCCGCCGGTGCAGCCGACCGCGAGGGTGGCGTAGCTCTTGCCCTCACGCGCGTAGCCACCGGCGATGACCTTGAGGACCTCCTCGTAGGCGTCGAGGAACTCCTTGGCGCCGGGCTGGCCGAGCACGTAGTCGCGCACGGCCGGGTCCATGCCGTTCATCGGCCGCAGCTCGGGCACCCAGTGCGGGTTGGGCAGGAATCGGCAGTCGACCACGAGGTCGGCGTCGACCGGCAGGCCGTACTTGAACCCGAAGGACAGCACGTTGACCCGCAGACCGGGCCGGTTGTCGCCGCCGAAGTAGGCGACGATCTTGCCGCGCAGCTCGTGCACGTTGTGCGCGGAGGTGTCGATGACCAGGTCGGCGTTGGCGCGCACCTCGCGCAGGATGCCGCGCTCGCGGGCGATCCCGTCGACCAGGCGGCCCTCGCCCTGCAGCGGATGGGGGCGGCGCACGTTCTCGAAACGGCGCACCAGCTCCTCGTCGCTGGCCTCCAGGAACACCACGCGCACCTTGACGCCACGGCCCTCCAGCTCCTCGATGGCGGCGTTGAGGTCGGTGGTGAAGGCCAGGCTGCGCACGTCCACGACGGCGGCGACCTTGTCGGCCGCCAGCTTGACCTTGCCGGCCTCCTCGGCCATGGCGAACAGCAGCCCCGGTGGCAGGTTGTCGATGACGAACCAGCCGAGGTCCTCCAGGGCCTTGGCCGCGGTGCTGCGCCCCGCCCCCGACATGCCGGTGACGATGACGAACGCCGGCTCGGTGGTGTTCACTGTCCATCCCCCTTCAGGGTCGACACGATCACGTCGGCGGTGGCCGGGCCGATGCCCGGGACCTCGCAGATTTCTTCCGCGGTGGCCTCGCGCAGTTTCTTCACCGAGCCGAAGTGCTTGAGCAGCGCCTGGCGGCGCGCCGGTCCGAGGCCGGGCACGCTGTCGAGCGCACTCTCCTTCACGGACTTGGACCTCTTGGCTCGATGGTAGGTGATGGCGAACCTGTGTGCCTCGTCTCTGACCCGTTGCAGCAGGTAGAGGCCCTCGCTTGAACGGGGCATGATCACCGGTTGGTCGTCGCCCGGCAGCCACACCTCCTCCAGCCGCTTGGCCAGGCCGACCACGGCGACGTCGTCGATGCCGAGCTCGTCCAGCGCCCGCTGCGCGGCGGCGGCCTGGGGCCCGGCGCCGTCGACCACGACCAGGTTGGGCGGGTAGGCGAACTTGCGCGGCCTGCCCGTCTCCGGGTCGATGGGGCCGTGGGCGTCGTCCTCGGCGGCCAGCTCACCGGTGGCGGAGCGCTCCTCCAGATAGCGCCGGAACCGGCGCATGATGACCTCGTGGATGGAGGCGACGTCGCCTTCCTTGGACTTGACGGCGAAGCGGCGGTATTCGCCCTTGCGGGCCAGCCCGTCCTCGAAGACCACCATCGACGCCACGACGTTCTCGCCCTGGAGGTGGGAGACGTCGTAGCACTCGATGCGCAGCGGCGCCTGCTCCAGGTCGAGCGCGTCGGTGATCTCCTGCAGCGCCTTGCTGCGCGTGGTCAGGTCGCCGGCCCTGCGGATCTTGTGCTGGGCGAGCGACTCCTTGGCGTTGCGCTCGACGGTCTCCATCAGCGACTTCTTGTCGCCGCGTTGCGGCACGCGCACGTCCACCCTGGCCCGGCGCTGCTCCGACAGCAGCTCGACGACCGCCTCGGCGTCCGGCGGCAGCGTCGGCACCAGGACCTCGCGGGGCATCGACTCGGCGCCGGCCTCGCCGTACATCTGCAGCAGGAACTGCTCGACCAGCTCGCCGGGCGTGACCTCGTCGACCTTGTCGACCACCCAGCCGCGCTGGCCGCGGATGCGGCCGCCGCGCACGTAGAACACCTGGACGGCGGCTTCGAGCGGATCCTCGGCGAGGGCGATCACGTCGGCGTCGGTCGCCTCGCCGAGCACCACCGCCTGCTTCTCCAGCGCCCGCTGCAGCGCCTGGATGTCGTCGCGCAGCCGGGCGGCGCGTTCGTACTCCTGCTCGGCGGCGGCCTCGCGCATGTCCTTCTCAAGGCGCTTGATGAAGCGGGTGGTGTTACCGCCCATGAAGTCGCAGAAGTCCTCGGCCAGGTCGCGGTGTTCCTGCGGGCTGACCCTGCCGACGCACGGCGCCGAGCACTTGTCGATGTAGCCCAGCAGGCACGGCCGGCCGATCTGCCCGGCCCGCTTGAACACCCCCGCGCTGCAGGTGCGCACCGGGAAGACGCGCAGCAGCAGGTCGACGGTCTCGCGGATGGCCCAGGCGTGGGAGTAGGGGCCGAAGTAGCGGGTGCCCTTGCGCTTGGCGCCGCGCAGCACCTGCACGCGCGGGAAGTCCTCGCCCATGGTGACCGCGAGGTAGGGGTAGGACTTGTCGTCGCGGTATTTCACGTTGAAGCGCGGGTCGAACTCCTTGATCCAGGAGTATTCGAGCTGCAGCGCCTCCACCTCGGTGCCGACGACCGTCCAGTCGACGGCCGCGGCGGTGGTCAGCATGGACTGGGTGCGCGGGTGCAGGGCGGAGAAGTCGGCGAAGTAGGAGTTGAGCCGCTGCCGCAGGCTCTTGGCCTTGCCGACGTAGATCACCCGGCTGTGGGCGTCCTTGAACCGGTAGACCCCGGGGGAATCGGGGATGGAGCCTGGACTGGGCCGGAAACTCAAGGGGCTGCCCGCTGATCTCGCCACGATTCCAGCCTAATGGCCCCCACCGACAAGGATGCCCGCCATACCTTCGGCCAGGTACGGCGGGCGGAGCGGAACCGTCCGGGTCAGGCCAGGGTGATCTGGTCGCCCTCCACCTTGATCTCCTGCGCGGCCAGCGGCTCGGTGGCGGGCCCCTGCGACACCGATCCGTCCTCGATCTTGAACTTGCTGCCGTGGCACGCGCAGTCGATGACGCCGTTCTCGACGGCGGTCACCGCGCAGCCCTTGTGCGTGCAGGTCGCGCTGAAAGCCTTGAAATCACCCTCCGTCGGCTGGGTGACCACGATCTTCTGGTCCGCGAAGATCTTGCCACCGCCGACGGGGATGTCGGCGGTGCTGGCCAGCCCGCCACCCGCCGCGGACGGCGCACCGGCCGCCGGCGCACTCTGCGTGGGTGCGGCGGCCGTGGTGTCGCCACCCGCCCCACAGGCGGTCAACGCCAGCGCCAAGCCACCCGCGCCGACGCCTGCGAACACCGTTCTACGACTCTTGAGGTCATCTCCCATGCGTCACAGCAAACCGCACGCACGTGAGAAAATGATGAATATCGGCTTAGGCGAGTCTGATCTTGCCGTCCGCCACGTCGATCTGCTTCTCCTCCAGCGGGTCGCTGGCCGGCCCCTTGGCCACCGAGCCGTCCTCGATCTTGAACTGGCTGCCGTGGCAGGGACAGTTGATCACACCGTTGGAGATGCTGGCCACCGTGCAGCCCGCATGGGTGCAGGTCGCGCTGAAGGCCTTGAACTGGCCTTCCTTCGGCTGGGTGATCACCAGCTTCTGACTCTCGAATATCTTGCCGCCACCGGTGGGGATGTCACTGGTGTCGGCCAGCGCCTTCGGCGCCTTGGCCTTCTTCTTCGGTGCGGCCGACGACTCCTCGTCGCCGACGGGCTCCTCAGCCGGATCCGCCACCACCGTGGTGGGCGATCCATAACTGGCACAAGCTGTCAGAACGGCGGCCAGCCCGGCGCCTCCGGCTCCGAAAACCACCGCGCGGCGCGTCGATTCGGTCATGGTGCGTCCTCCCAGGTAGTGGGTCTCACTTCAGGTACGGCTCCCGCCCTGACCCCGGTTCAGCGTGCCGTGTCTTAATCCCGCGCACTACGTAGATTTACCGAAAGCCCGGCTTCCCGTCGCGGGGAGACGTCCGCCGCTCAGACCACCACGATGCCGTCACCCTCGACCTTGACCTGGTAGGCGATCAGCGCCCTGGTCGCGGGCCCCGTCATCGCCTCGCCGGTGTCGGCGGCGAACTCGCTGCCGTGGCACGGGCACCTCATCACGTTGTCCTTCGGCGCGCCGACCGCGCACCCGCGATGCGGGCAGGCCGAGCTGTACGCCTTGTAGACGCCCTCGGACGGCTGCGTGACCACGATCTTCCACTTGCGCACCACCGTGCCGCCCCCGACGGGCACGTCGGCGGTCTTCGCGATGACCTGCCCCTTGATCCCCTTGGCCGCGGGCTCGGCCGCGGCGTCCCCGGTGCCGCACCCGGCGAGCGCCAGCCCGCAGGCCGCGATCCCGGCCGCCCCGAGCGCCTCGCGCCGCCCGACCGCGGGCATGGCGAAGCCGCCCTCAGTAACCGTCATCGCCGCTGACCCCTCCGCGTCTCCGCTGACCCCCTGCAGGTCAGGCCGTTACCATCCCTTCACCCTAGGACCGACGCCCCTCGCCCCCGCCGGCGGGTGCCGGCACCAGTCGCCACACACCTGCAAGCGCGTTCCTCCCGGGCGCGCAACGCCGCGCCCTTCTCCCGTACGCACACGCCCAGGCGATCTCGCCCGTACGCGGGCGCACCTTCTCGCGTACGGCGTCATAAGCGATCTCTCCCGTACGCGAGGCGTACAGGTCCCAGATCCGAAGGGTCTAGACGGAAAGGATCTTGCGGAGGAAGCGTCCCGTGTGGCTCTCGTCCACCAGGGCCACCTCCTCCGGCGTGCCGGCCGCGACCAGGGTGCCACCGCGTGAGCCGCCTTCGGGTCCCATGTCGATGACCCAGTCGGCCGTCTTGATGACGTCCAGGTTGTGCTCGATGACGATGACCGTGTTGCCGCCGTCGACCAGCCGCCCGAGCACCCCGAGCAGCCTGCGGATGTCCTCGAAGTGCAGGCCCGTGGTGGGCTCGTCGAGCACGTAGATGGTCCGCCCGGTCTGCCGGCGCTGCAGCTCGGAGGCGAGCTTGACGCGCTGCGCCTCGCCGCCGGACAGCGTGGTGGCCGGCTGGCCGAGCCGTACGTAACCCAGGCCGACGTCGTTGAGCGTCTGCAGGTGGCGCTTGATCGCCGGGATCGCCTCGAAGAAGGCGAGCCCCTCCTCGATCGGCATGTCGAGGATCTCGGCGATCGTCTTGCCCTTGTAGTGGACCTCCAGCGTCTCCCGGTTGTAGCGGGCGCCGTGGCAGACCTCGCAGGGGACGTAGACGTCCGGCAGGAAGTTCATCTCGATCTTGATGGTGCCGTCGCCGGAGCACGCCTCGCAGCGGCCGCCCTTGACGTTGAAGCTGAACCTGCCGGGCTGGTAGCCGCGCACCTTGGCCTCGGCGGTGGCGGCGAACAGCTTGCGCACATGGTCGAACACGCCGGTGTAGGTGGCCGGGTTGGACCTCGGGGTGCGGCCGATGGGCGACTGGTCGACGTGCACGACCTTGTCGACCTGGTCCATGCCGTTGATGCGCGCGTGCCGGCCGGGCACCGTGCGGGCGCCGTTGAGCTCCTTGGCCAGCGCGCTGTAGAGGATGTCGTTGACCAGCGTGGACTTGCCGGAGCCCGACACGCCGGTGACCGCGGTGAACACGCCGAGCGGGAAGTCGATGTCGACGCCCTGGAGGTTGTGCTCGCGCGCACCCTTGACGGTGATCTGGCGCTTCTTGTCACGCTTACGGCGCTTGGCGGGGATCGGAATGCTCCTGCGACCGGACAGGTATTGGCCGGTCATGGACTCCTCGCTGGCCAGCAGCTCCTGCACCGTGCCGGAGACGACCACCTGACCACCGTGCTCGCCGGCCCCGGGGCCGATGTCGACCACCCAGTCGGCGGCGGCGATGGTGTCCTCGTCGTGCTCGACCACGATCAGCGTGTTGCCCATGTCGCGCAGCCTGATGAGCGTGTCGAGCAGCCGCATGTTGTCGCGCTGGTGCAGGCCGATGGAGGGCTCGTCGAGCACGTAGAGGACGCCGACCAGGCCGGAGCCGATCTGCGTCGCCAGCCGGATGCGCTGCGCCTCGCCACCGGCCAGGGTGGCGGCGGCGCGGTCCATGGTGAGGTAGTCCAGGCCGACGTCGAGCAGGAAGCCCATCCGGGCGTTGATCTCCTTGACCACCCGCTCGGCGATGTGCATGTCGCGCTCGGACAGCTGGAGCTCGGCCAGGAACTTCGCGCACTCACCGATCGACATGCCGGACACGTCGGCGATCGACCTGCCATCGACCGTGACGGCCAGCGTGACCGGCTTGAGCCTGGCCCCCTTACAGGCCGGGCAGGGGATCTCGCGCATGTAGCCTTCGAACCGCTCGCGGGTCGCGTCGCTCTCCGCCTCGGCGTGCCGGCGCTGCACCCACGGGATGACGCCCTCGAAGGTGGTGTAGTAGGAGCGCTGACGACCGTAGCGGTTGCTGTAGCGGACGTGCACCTGCTCGTCGTGGCCGAACAGCAGCGACTTCTGCGCCTTCTTGGGCAGCTTCTCCCACGGCGTCGCGAGGGTGAAGCCCATGGTGTGGCCGAGCGCCTCGACGAGCCGGACGAAGTATTCGCTGGTGTGGCCGCCCGACCAGGGGTGCAACGCGCCCTCGCCGAGCTCGCGCTCGGGGTCGGGCACGACCAGGTCCGGGTCCACCTCCATCTTCGTGCCGAGGCCGGTGCATTCAGGGCAGGCGCCGAACGGCGAGTTGAAGGAGAACGAGCGCGGCTCCAGCTCCTCGAACGACAGATCGTCGTACGGGCAGTAGAGGTGCTCGGAGTAGAAGCGCTCGCGGCCGGGGTCGCCCTCGGGCAGGTCGACGAACTCCAGCGTGATCGTGCCGCCGGACAGCTGCAGCGCGGTCTCGACGGAGTCGGTCAGCCTGCGCCGCGACGACTCCTTGACCGACAGGCGGTCGACGATGACCTCGATGTCGTGCTTCTCGTACTTCTTGAGGGTCGGCGGCTCCTCCAGCCGGACCACGGTGCCGTCGACCCTGGCGCGGGCGAAGCCCTTGGTCTGCAGCTCGCGGAAGAGCTCGCCGTACTCGCCCTTGCGGCCTCTGACGACCGGGGCCAGCACCTGGAACCGGGTGCCCTCCTCCAGGTCCATCACCCGGTCGACGATCTGCTGCGGCGTCTGCCTGGCGATGGGACGGGCGCAGACCGGGCAGTGCGGCTTGCCGATGCGGGCCCACAGCAGCCGCAGGTAGTCGTAGACCTCGGTGATCGTGCCGACGGTGGAGCGCGGATTCTTGCTCGTCGCCTTCTGGTCGATCGACACCGCCGGCGACAGGCCCTCGATGAAGTCGACGTCGGGCTTGTCCATCTGGCCGAGGAACTGGCGTGCGTAGGCCGACAGCGATTCGACGTAACGGCGCTGGCCCTCGGCGAAGATCGTGTCGAAGGCCAGGCTCGACTTGCCAGAGCCGGACAGGCCGGTAAAGACGATCAGAGCGTCTCGCGGCAGGTCCAGCGAGACGTCCTTGAGGTTGTGCTCTCGTGCACCACGCACGATCAGGCGGTCTGCCACGGTGATCCCGGATGTCGAAAGGCGGATAGGTCCACGGGGGATGGTAGACGGGGGGTCCGACAATTTCGGCGGGGCCGCACACGGCCGGGCGGAAATCCGTCTCTCTCAGGTTACGGCCTACTCCCACCCCGACAGGAGGCCTTCCTGAATCAACCCCGCGACCTGCCCGTTTATGCCCATCACCGGCGACTTGACCGGTCGGGCCCCGGCTGACCTCAGATGATGAAATATCAGATCATGACCGTCCTTCAGAGACTACTGGCCGAGATGGCCGCCGCCAACGACCGGTTGCTCGCCACCGCCGCCTCCCTGTCCGACGCGGACGTCCTCGCGCCGTCCCGCCTGCCCGGCTGGTCCAGAGGCCACGTGCTCGTCCATGTCGCCAGGAACGCCGACAGCCACCTCAACCTGCTCACCTGGGCCAGGACGGGAATCGTGACCCCGCAGTACCCGAGCATGGCCGTTCGCGAGCGGCAGATCGAGTCCCGCGCCGCCCTCCCGGCCGCCGAGCTCATCGCCGACATCGAAGACAGCGTCGCCCTGGCCCGCCGCGTTCGTCCGCAGGGAACTGCACGACTGCCACCGGATGTGGGGGCACGAGCACAGCACGGTCGGCGCGGTGCGCTTCACCGGTTCCTCGCTCCCGCCCTGGCCGGACCTCGGCCGGGGCCCCGCGGTGGAGGGCGCACCGACGGACATCCTGGCCTGGCTCACCGGAAGATCAGCGGGCGAGGGCGTTAAGGTGGTGCCCGTGGGGCGATCGTGGCAACCCGGCGCGGCAGGCTCGGACCTTCCGCCGGCACCGCCGTGGCTGACGATGACCGCTCCCGCTGACCTTCCCGCGACGCCACCGAAGGACTACCCATGACCTACACAGGCGACGTTCAGGTCGGCGGCCCCGCCGACGTGCGAGAGCTGCCCGGCCTGAAGATCTACAAGCTCGCGGTCGGCCCGTACGACAACAACGCCTATCTGCTGCGCTGCACCGAGACGGGCGACGGGGTGCTCATCGACGCGGCGGCCGAGGCCGACCGCCTGCTCGCCCTGGTGGCCGACCAGCCGATCAGCGCCATCATCACCACCCACCAGCACGGCGACCACTGGCAGGCGCTGGAGCGGGTGGCCTCGGTGACGGGCGCTCAGGTGCTGGCCCACCCCCTGGACGCTCCCGGGCTGCCGATCCCGGTGGACCGCACGATCGAGCACGGCGACCGCGTCACCGTCGGCGTCGTCACCATCGAGGCCATCCACCTGCGCGGCCACACCCCGGGCTCGGTCGCCCTGCTCTACGACGGCGGCGACGACGAGCAGCACCTGTTCACCGGTGACTCGCTCTTCCCCGGCGGCGTGGGCAACACCCAGAAGGATCCCGAACGCTTCCAGCAGCTCTACACGGACGTGGCCGAGCGCCTGTTCGACCGCCTCCCGGACCGGACCTGGGTCTACCCGGGCCACGGCAAGGACACCACCCTGGGCGCCGAGCGCCCCTCCCTGCCGGAGTGGAAGGCCCGAGGCTGGTAACGACCGACACGCCGCGCCCGGGGAGCCGTACCAGATCACGCTCGCCGCGAACCCCCGCGACGGCGCCCGCGCGCGCCGTCGCGGGGACCCGCCACCTCCGGGTCAGCGGCCGCTCCCCGGCAAGCCCTACCGCGACGGGCAGGTACGGATCAGCGGGCGCCCCCATGGAAGCCCTACCGCCACCAGCGGGTACGAATCAGCGGCGGCCGAGTACGTGCACGATCCGGGTGGCGGCCAGCGCGGGATCGTCGGCCACCCCCACCAGCTCGCCCCACGACCACCGGTAGAACCACCCGTCAGGCAGGGGCACACAGTCCACGGTCTCGGCGAGCAGCGCCGTGTCGGGATGGCTGATCCGCAGCGCGGGCGGGTCGGCGCGCAGGGTGGTGGTCAGCCCGTGCCGCTCCAGCTCCACGGCCAGCTTGCCGAGGAAGTACGTTCGGGTGTGCTCACGGGGCGTGGCCGGCATGTCTCCATCAAAGCGGATGTCACCGCGAAAATCCTGCCCCTCGCGATGCCATCCGATCGAAATCCGCAGTGGTCAGGAGCCGATGCGCTCCGCCTCCCGGCGGAGTTCGCGCTTGTAGAACAGCACGCGCAGCGGAATGGCGGCGACCAGCGCGATCTGCATGGTCGCACCGATCTTGATGGGCATGTCGCCGCCTTCGGGCCAGGCGACCCAGAAGGTGAGGAACGCGACGTTCACCATGATCCAGGCGAGGACGACGGCCGCGAGCTGCCCCTTCGGCTTGGGGTACTCGATGCGGCTGACCATCAGCCAGGCCACGCCCAGCACGGCCAGCAGCGACCAGATGCCCGGCTCGAACAGCAGCACGATCGAGATCACGGTCATCGCGCCCATCGGGATGGGCAAGCCCATGAAGTCGCCGCTCTTGGTCTTGACGCAGGCGAACCGCGCCAGGCGTACGACCCCGGCGACGAGCAGGGCCGCGGCGGCGCCCACCACCGCCGCGAAGGGCAGGTCGTCGGTGAACCCACCCCAGATCACGATCATGAACGCGGGCGCGAACCCGAAGCTGATGACGTCGGCGAGGTTGTCGAGCTCGGCGCCCATGGCGGAGGCGCGGAAGCGCCGCGCGACCAGGCCGTCGAACAGGTCGCAGGTGGCGCCGATGAGCAGGAGCACCACCGCCGTGGCGAAGTAGCTGGGAGCGGGCTTGAAGTTGCCGTCCGTCTTGAGGGCCTCGATCGCCGAGGCGGCCAGCACGCATACGGCGAGGAATCCACACAGCGCGTTGCCCAAGGACAAGGAGTCTGCGGCGGACAGGCGGAACGCCTTTCCGACAGGACCGCGAGGCTCTTCCTCTTCGGCCTGCCAGCCGCCGGCGTCAGCCGTGGTCAATTCTGGTCACCCCCGCAACCGTCTTCTCGCCCACGGAAACCGCGGGGGAGATCCCTTCGGGAAGGTAGATGTCGACCCTCGATCCGAACCGGATGAGCCCGATCCTCTCGGCGCGCGCGACCTTCGCTCCGGCGCTCACGTACGGCACGATCCTGCGCGCCACCGCGCCCGCGATCTGCACCATCTCGATGTCACCGAGTGCGGTCTCGAAATGCCACACCACGCGCTCGTTCTGGTCGCTGTCCTTGTTGAAAGCCGGCAGGAACCCACCTGGCACATGCTGCACGGATGCGACATTTCCCGCAAGGGGTGCCCGGTTGACGTGAACGTTCAGCGGGCTCATGAAGATCGCGACCCGGGTGCGGCCGTCCGGCCATGGATCGACGCTCTGCACGACGCCGTCGGCGGGTGCCAGGATCCGGCCCTCGCCCGCGCTGCGGTCGGGGTCGCGGAAGAACCAGAGCATCGCACCGGTCAACGCGCCCAGCGGCACTGCCGCGAGCGCCCACCGGCGATCCCGTCGCGTCAGAAGCGCGGTGGCGGCCGCCGTGGCCACCGTCGGGAGGAGCCACGGGGAGACCCCGCGTGCGAGCCTTACACGGCCCGACTTAGCAGAATCGACTGACACGTACAACCTTCGGTGGTGACTAGGACTGAGGCGCTTTGCCGTGATGTTACAGAACACGCAACTATGACACGACGCAACTACACAAGCAAAGCGCCCCGAAAGCCATTCCGCTAGACCTGCTCCGATGGGGTTTGCTCGCTCTTACGCGCGTCAATGCGGGACTTGACCAGGCTCGCCACGGTTGTGACCACCATGGTGACGCCGATGACCGTGAGCGACACCCAGATGGGGATCTGCGGTGCCCAGGAAACCCCACTGGCGTGCAGAGCTTCCAATACCAGCTTAACCCCGATGAACCCCAGGATGAACGCCAAACCATAGCTGATGTACACGAGTCGCTGCAGTAGCCCGCCCAGGAGGAAGTACAGCTGACGCAGTCCCATCAGGGCGAACGCATTGGCGGTGAAGACGATGAACGGATCCGTGGTGAGCCCGAAGATCGCCGGAATCGAGTCGAGCGCGAACAGCAGGTCGGTGCTGCCGATGGCGATCATG
This sequence comes from Nonomuraea glycinis, assembly GCF_014646515.1. Classification (GTDB taxonomy): domain Bacteria; phylum Actinomycetota; class Actinomycetes; order Streptosporangiales; family Streptosporangiaceae; genus Nonomuraea; species Nonomuraea glycinis. Next base: position 21,122 of record NZ_BMNK01000007.1, on the reverse strand, counting down.
ACGATCAGCATGGGGGTGACCATGCGCCTGCCGTCGATCTTGACGGTGACCTTGGAGCCGACGTAGGTCTCCGTGGTGGGGAAGGTCTTGCGCGCCCAGCGGAGCAACAGGTTCTCGTTGACCTGTTCCTCTTCGCCCTTGAGGTGCTGGCGGATGATGTTGACCGCCGTGTAGACCAGGAAGGCGCCGAAAACGTAGAACAGCCAGCTGAACCGCTCAAGCGCGACCGCGCCGACCGCGATGAAGATGCCGCGCATGACCAGGGCGAGCAGGATGCCGACGAGCAGCACCTTGTGCTGATAGGCCTTGGGCACGGCGAACCGGCTCATGATGATGAAGAAGACGAACAGGTTGTCGACGCTGAGGCTGTATTCGGTGATATATCCGGCGAAGAACTCGCCGGCTTTCACCGGTCCCGCTGTCATCCAGAGGATTACGCCGAAGATCGCGGCCAGCGCGATGTAGAAGGAGACCCAGTAACCGGCCTGCCGCATCGAGAACTCGCGGGCTTCACCGCGATCAACAATCCACAGGTCGATCGCCAACACGAGCAGAAGCCCGCCGATGACGACAGCCCAAGCCCACCATGGTTCGCTCACGTTGCTTTACCTCCGGCATACACGGCGGATTGCCGGAGGTCTCTCCCGCCCGCCTGACACGCGGACCGGCAGCCCCGGGGGCCCCGTGGAGTGGGACTACACCGTGATGACGAGGCTGCCGCGAAGGGATACTCCCCTCCCTTAACGCACGCAGTATACGAGAACGCGTATGCCGCACCTAATCAGGGCTTCGATCTGACCGCTCATAGACATCCAGGACGCTCCTGACGGCATCGTCCTCCCCCGGCAACTCCGCGCCGCGCCGCGCCGCCGCCGCCGCCCACCGCGCCGCCGCCGCCGGATCCGCGATCACCTCGTGTACGGCACTCCGCAGCGCGTGCACGTCCCCGTAGGGCACCAGCACCCCGGCGTCGCCGACGAGCTCGGGGACCCCGCCGACGGCCGTGGCGACGACCGGCCGCCCGGCCATGAGGGTCTCACTGAGGCTCAGCGGCTGCCCCTCCCACCTGCTGGCCCAGACGGCCACGGTGGCGGCGGCGAGCAGGTCGGGTACGTCGTCCCGGTTGCCCGGCAGGAGCACGGGCAGCCGCTCGTCGTCGATCCTGCGCTGCAAGGCGGGGCGCAACGGCCCTTCCCCGGCGATCACGAAGAGCGGCTCCCGCCCGCCCGGCCACGGGCCCGCGGCGGCGTCCAAGAGGCCTTCGAGCCCTTTCTGCTGGGCGAGCCTGGCGATCGTGAGCACGATGGGCCGCTCCCCCGCCCCCAGTTCCGCCCGCACCTCGGCCGGGGAGCGCCGGGCGGCGCGCGGTACCGGCGCGGGCACCACCGCCGGGCGCACATCCCGGGCGCCGAGCGCACGCATCCGCTCTCCCAGATCGGGCGAGACGACCAGAACCTGATCGGCCAGCCGCGCCACGATCCGCTCCAGCACCCCGTAGACCGCCCCGACGGCGCCCCCGGCGGTGAGCGCGTTGTGCAGGGTGACAACCAGCCCCGGGCCACCCCGCCGAACCGCCGGCCCCGGCGCACCCTGCCGCACCGGCAGCCTCGGCGTACCCCGGCGAACCAGCAGCCCCGCTCCGCCCCGCCATGCCAGCCCGGCCAGCGCCCCGGCGCGCAGCCCGTGGGCGTGCACCACGTCGGCCCCCCTGGTCAGACGTCTGATCGCCAGAACCGTCCGCAGGTCGTTGACCGGATCCGGCCGCTCGGAGACGCGCACCTCCGCGAACCGGGCTCCCACCGCGCCGAACCCGAACCGCTCCTCCACGCTGCGCGGCCCCACCACCAGCACGCGATGCCCGAGCCGCGCCAGGCCACCGGCCAGCATCAGCACATGCCGCCCGGTACCTCCTGACGTGGTGCCCAGCACGAAAGCCACCCGCACAGCCACTCCTCCCTCTCGACCAACCGTCACCACCCCCGCCTCCACCCTCACAAGCCCCCGCTGAGCCGCGCACCCCCGGCTAAGCCCCACCAAGCTCTTCCCAGACGGGCGGACTCCCCCTAGCCGCAAAGACCTCCGCCCGGACTGCCCGGCTTCCGCCCGGTGCATAGGCCTCCGCCTGGTCTGATGAGCCTCTCCCCGGGCTGACAGGCATCCACCCAGCGCACGGGCCTCCGCCCGCACGAGCCCTCGCCCAGTCTCATCACCCTCCGCGCTTGCCGAGCGCGTCGGCCACCATCCTGGCGTCGGCCCGGTCCAGCAGAATCACGACACCGCCTCCCACGGCCAGCGCCAGCACGGCGGCCAGCAGCGTCGCCCCCACGTTCGCCCACGTCCCCGTCGCCCCGAACGCGCTCGCCACGGCGGCCCCCGCCCCGAACCCGGCCGCGCCCCCCACGACGGCGGCGGCCCCCGCCCGGCCCAGCCCGGCCATCGCGGCCCTGCCCCGCGCCCGCACCACGAAGAACAGCAGCACTCCCCCGCCCACGGTCATCCCGGCGGTCATCCCCAGCGCCATCCCCGCGATCTGCCACCCGGTGGGAAACGCCAGCGCGAACGCGGTCTGCGCCATCATCACCACCCCCCACCCCAGCACCGTCCCGGCCGCGGCGGCCCGGCCCCGCCCGAGGGCGTACAGCACCCGGCTCAGGTGGGCGATGAGCCCGTATCCGATCAACCCCGGCGCGAACAGCGCGACCGTCCGGGCCAGCTCGACCGGCGACACGGTGGTCTCGCTGCTGCCCAGGAACACCACCGAACCCGGCTCGGACGCGGCGACGAGCATCCCGGCCGCCACCCCCGACACCAGCACGACCGCGCGCGTGGTGCTCGCCGCGAGCGCCGAGAACGCCTCCGTCTCGCCCCCCTCCGCCTGCGCGGACAGCCTGGGAAACGCACTGGTGGCGATCGGTACGGCCAGCACCGCGTAGGGCACCAGGTAGATGGCCCACGCGTAGTTGTAGGCCGCCAGCGCGCCCCCGCCGATCACCTTGTTGGACAGGGCCAGCACGACCACCATGGCGGCCTGCTGGGCCAGGAGCGCGGCGATCCCGGCCAGGGCGAGCCTGCGCACCTGCCCGGCCACCCCTTCGGGGAAGCGCAGCGTGGGCCGCCATCGCAGCCCCAGCCGGGCGGTGGGGCCGACGACGGTGAGGACGAGCGCCAGCACGCCGAGGCTGGTCCCGATGGACAGCGCGAGCTCGGCGGCCCTCGGGACCTGGCCGGGGTCCACCGTGCCGTCGCTGAGCGGCACGAACAGCAGGTAGCCGACAATGACCACGATGCTGGACACGAGCGGCGCGACGGCGGGCCCGGCGAACCTGTTGTGCGACTGGAGCAGGCCGTAGAGCACGACGGCCACGCCGTACAGGGGGATCTGCGGCGCGAAGACGACCAGCATCCGGGTCGCGACGGCGTTCACCGCCGACGCCTCGCACCCGTCCACGCTGAACAGGCCGACGATCGGCCCCGCCAGCAGCGCGGTGAGCACGGCCACCGGGACGAGCACCACGAGCACCCAGGTCAGCAGGGCCGAGGTGATCCGCCCCACCCGGTCGCGGCCGGACCCGGGCTCGGTCACTCCGGCCGCCGAGCCGGCCAGGACCGGCACCACCATCCCGGCCAGCGCCCCGCCGATGACGACCTCGAAGACGATGTTGGGGATCTGGTTGGCCGTGAAGTAGGCCGAGGACAGGCAGTTGGTGCCGACGGTCTGGGCGAGGGCGTACTGCTTGGCGAAGCCCGTGATGCGGGCCAGGACGGTGATCGCCCCGATGAGCAGCGCGCCTCCTGCCACGCCGCGCGCGAGCCGGGACGTCACACTCCTCCTGACATTCGCCCGATCACGGTGGGCACGGTCCTCACACGGGGTCGACGGGGCGGCGCCCCAGCATGTCCAGCCGGTTGAGCACCGGGTTGCCCGCGATGACCTTGGTGAAGCTGATCTTCTCCGAGGCGGCGGTGAGCGCCGCCACGGTGCCGAGCAGGACCAGCCTGCCGGGGCGGCCGAGCTGGGTCACGGCGGCGAGGCCGAGCAGGGCGCCCAGGGCGTTGGCGCCGGCGTCGCCGAGCATCGCCTGCTCGCCGAGGTCCTCGGGCAGCAGTGCGGCGGCGGCGCCCAGCGGCACCGCGGCCAGCGCCGCCGTCATCGGCGCGTCACGGACGACGGCGGCCACGAGCAGGGGCCCGCCGGTGAGCAGCCCGACCTTGATGGCCCGGCCGGGGCGCAGGTCGAACAGGTTGGCCAGGTTGGCGGCCCCGGCGATGGCGGCGCCGTTGACCATCGTGTCGACCGGGCCGCGGGAGACCAGGGCGGCGGCGGCGAGGCCGGTCGCGCCGATCCCGAGGATCTTGACGGCACCGCTGGTGACCTCGCCGCGCGCGAGCGCCGTCAGGTGCCCCTTGAAGCCCTTGGACGAGGTCGTCCCGTACAGGTCGTCGTAGGCGCCCAGCGCTCCACTGCCCGCGCCCGCGAGCAGGGCGGCCATCCGCACCCGGGGCGGCAGACCGGGCGCCATCGCGGCGGCCGCGCCGGCCCCGGCCACGAACGCGGGGCCTTCCAGCAGCGTGATGGGCTCGCCCCGGTGGTTCTTGCGGGCCCAGCGACTGCCCGTGTCCCTGTCCCGGGTGAAGGCGGTGTAGGCGGCGCGGGCCGCGGCGGCGCCGAGCGTGGCGCCGGCGAGGGCGTAGAGCAGGCCACGGGCCATGTCAGCTCCCTGACTCGGTGGATGACGGGGTCGGGGTCGGCTCCACGGGCTGGAACGCGCTGACCCCCTGGCCGGTGCCGTATTGTCCGGCGCCCCCGCTCACTTGCTCCCGCAGAGCATAGACGGTCACGACCCGGCCCTCAGGCAGATCGACCCGGTCGACGCTGGAGACCCGCTTGGCGAGCTCGGCGTCCTCGCGCAACGAGGTGATCACGCCGCCGGCGGCGGCGGAGGTGGGCGGCCCTGCGATCACCACGCCCTTGCCGCCGGCGTCCAGCCCGCCGGCGAGCGTGGTGAAGGCCGCGGCCTGGGCCGGTGCGCCGTCGCCTTCGAAGGGGGTCTCCGGCGCGAGCATCACCGCGAGGGTGGCCCGCTTGCCAGGGTCGCCGTCGAGGTCGAGGAACCCACCCGTCTCCAGGCCGGTGAGCACGGCCTCGGCCGTCTGGTCGGCGACGCCCACCTGGGCCTGGTCGGCGGTCATGACGGTGGCGGCGATCAGGGTGGCGGCCTTGTCATGCGTGGTGGCCGTCGTAGCGAACGTCATCTCGGCGGGTTTGAGCTGGTTGACCAGGCCGTCGAGCACGCCCGCGCTCTTGGGGTCGAAGTATCTGTCGGCCAGCGACAGGCGGCCGGTGATCACGGCGCCGGCCGTGGTGAGCATCTCCTGCTCGGCCTCGCGCATGCTGGCGTTGACGCCCGGCGCCTCCACCAGCAGCACCTGCTCGCCGGCGAGCTCACCCTCGACGAGCTTCGGGGTGAGGGTGGTCACGAACGAGTCGGTGGCCTGGTTGCGTCTCAGCAGCTCGTCGATCTGCCCGCGCTGCTCCTGCTTGTCGGCGGTGAGCTGGCGCGTCAACTCCTCGGCCGACCTGATCGCGGGATTCTCCAGCAGCGTGGTGCCGAGAACGATGCCCACGGCCAGCGCCAGGAAGATGGCGACGATGGAGACGAGGTGATAGCGAAAATCGATCACGAGAAGAGCCCGACCAACCAGAAGATGAAGGAGTTCCAGATATCTTGCAGGCCGTTCAGCCAGGTCTGGCCGAGCGGCGACAGCGCGAGCGCGACACCCATCGTGATCAGCGCGGTGATCGCCAGCAACAGCAGCTGCGGGGTGGAGATGCGGCTGCGGTAGAGCATGCTCACGCCCTTGGCGTCAACGAGCTTGCTGCCGACGCGCAGCCGGGTCAGGAAGGTGCTGGCCATGCCGGAGCGGCCCTTGTCGAGGAACTCCTCCAGCGTGCCGTGGGTGCCGACGGCCACGATCAGCTCGGCGCCCTTGTCGTCGGCCAGCAGCATCGCGATGTCCTCGCTGGTGCCGGTCGACGGGAAGATCACGGCGTCGCGGCCGAGCTGGTGGACCCGCTCCAGGCCGGGCGCCCGGCCGTCCCGGTAAGCATGCACGATGAGCTCGGCTCCGCAGGTGAGCGCCTTGGTGGAGACAGAGTCGAAGTCGCCCACGATCACGTCGGGCAGGTAGCCGGCCTCCAGGAGCGCGTCGGCGCCGCCGTCGACGCCGATGAGCACCGGCCGGTATTCCCTGAGGTAGGGGCGCAGGGTGGCGATGTCTTCTTTGTAGTGATAGCCGCGCACCACGATGAGGGCGTGCCTGCCCTCGATGGGCGTGCGGATCGGCGGCACTCCCACCCCGTCGATGAGCAGCTTGCCCTCACCGCGGACGTACTCCATCGTGTTGACGGCGAAGGCCTCGATCTGCACGGCCAGGCCGGCCCGGGCCTCGGCCATGGCGGCCTCGACGGCTTCGGGAGTCTGCGCTTCGCCCTTGCCGACGACCTCGTCGCCGACGTAGACGGCCCCCTCGTGCAGCCGGACGGTGTCGCCGTCCTTGATCCGCTCGAACAGCTCCTGGCTGGCGTTGTCGATGAACGGGACACCGGCCTCGATGATGATCTGCGGGCCGAGGTTGGGGTAGCGACCGCTGATGCCCGCGGCGACGTTGACCACGCCCGCGGCCTCGCATGACACCAGTGCCTCCGCGCTGACCCGGTCCACGTCGACGTGGTCAATGATCGCGATCTCGCCCGGCTTGAGGCGCTTGGTGAGCCTCTTCGTCCGCCGGTCGATTCGCGCCACACCCGTGACACCGGGAAGGTCGTTGACCTTCCGTCCGCGGAGGCCCGGCATCCTGTTACCCGGAACCTTCATCAAGACCATCCTGCCAGAGGGAATCACTTAGGAGGCCACGCACTGCGGGGCGTGTCCACTATGTCACGCAGGATCACCGGTCGTTGGCGGCCAGGCCGAGCAGTTCCTCCGCATGTGCCCTGCCCAGCTCGGAGTCCTCCAGTCCGGCCAACATGCGTGACAGCTCCTTGACCCTACCTTCGTGATTGAGCGTGACGACGCCGCTGCGCACTACGCTGCCGTCCCCGGCCTTCTCCACCACCAGGTGCTGGTCGGCGAAGGCGGCGACCTGCGGCAGGTGGGTGACGACGATCACCTGCGCGGTGCGGGCCAGCCGGGCGAGCCGGCGCCCGATCTCGACCGCGGCCTTGCCGCCGACTCCGGCGTCGACCTCGTCGAACACGAACGTGGGCACCGGGTCGGCGCCGGCGAACACCACCTCGATCGCGAGCATGACCCGGCTCAGCTCGCCGCCCGAGGCGCCCTTGTTGAGCGGCAGCGGCGGCGCGGCGGGATGGGCCGCCATCCGCAGCTCCACCTCGTCGACGCCGTCGGGGCCGAACTCGGCCGCCTCGGAGAGTTCGACGGTCACCCGGGCGTGCGGCATGGCCAGGGCGGTGAGCTCCTCGGTGACGGCCCGGCCGAACCGCTCGGCGGCCGCCACCCGGACCCGGGTGAGCTCGGCGGCCTGCTCGGTCAGGCGCTCGGTCAGCTCCTCGAGCTCGCGGGTCAGCTCGCCGATGCGCTCGTCGTCGCCCTCGAGCTCGGTCAGCCGGCCTGCGGCCTCCTGCGCCCAGGCCAGGACCGACGCGCTGTCCTCGCCGTACTTCCTGATGAGCCCGGTCAGCACCGAGCGCCGCTCCTGTACGGCGGCCAGCCGGGCGGGGTCGCTCTCGATCGACTCGGCGTAGGCTGCCAGGTCGGTGGCCACGTCGGCGATGAGGTAGCCGGCCTCGGCGAGCCTGTCGGCCATGTCGGCGAGCTGGGTGTCGAAGTCGCGCACCGCCTCGACGGCGGAGCGGGCCTCGCCCAGCAGCGAGATCACGTCATCCGCACCGCCGGTGGCCTCCATCGGGTCGCCGAGCAGCGCCGTGTGGGCGGTGGTCGCGGCGCTGCGCAGGGCGTCGGCGTGCGAGAGCCGCTCCTCCTCGACGAGCAGGTCCTGGTCCTCGCCCGCCTTCGGGTCGACCTTCTCGACCTCCCGCAGGCCGAACCGGAGCAGGTCGGCCTCCTGCGAACGCTCCCTGGCCCTGGTGGTGAGCTCGTCGAGCAACGCGGCGACCTGCTTATGCCGCTTGTAGGTCTGCGTGTAGGCGCGCAGCGGCTTGACCAGGTCGTTTCCGGCGTAGCGGTCGAGGGAGGCGCGCTGTCTGGCGGGCTGCAGCAGGCGCTGCTGGTCCATCTGCCCGTGCACGGCCACCAGGTCGTCGGCGAGGTAGGTCAGGGTGCCGACCGGCACGGTGCGGCCGCCGAGCCAGGCTCTGGACCTGCCCTCGGCGGAGACGGTGCGGGAGATGATGAGCTCGCCGCCCTCCACCTCGCCACCGACGTCCTCGACCTGCTGGGCGACGCGGCCGCCGCCCTCGATGACGAGCGTGCCCTCGATGGTGGCCTTGTCGGCGCCCGGACGGATGCGCGAGGGGTCGGCCCGGCCGCCGAACAGCAGTCCGAGCCCGGTGACGACCATCGTCTTGCCCGCACCGGTCTCGCCTGTGACCACGTTGAAGCCCGGCGAAAGCTCCAGCACGGCCTCGTCGATGACGCCGAGTCCCTGGATGCGGACCTCCTCGACCCTTGGTCGCAACTGCCCACTCCCGTCACTTCCGTGTTTCATGATCACGCGCTCGGCAGAACGCCTCAGGCATGTTCCGAACACCTGTGCGCATGTGATCCTACGCGCTCGCTCACCAATTGACTCAGGGTCGCACCCTTCCGCGCCACCCCTGAACGGGTAGTTCGAACTTGGCGACCAACCGGTCGGTGAACGGCGCGCCGGTGCTCTCCACCCCGTGCAGCCTGGCCAGCCGTACCGGCTCGCTGCCGCGCCGGACCTCCACCCGTGCGCCCGACGGCAGGTCGAAGCGCCGGCGGCCGTCGCACCACAGCACCCCGCCGGGCGTGTCGGGGAGGATCTCGACGGCGAGCGTGGAGCGCGGCGAGACGACCAGCGGCCGGGCGAACAGCGCGTGCGCGCTGATCGGCACCATGAGCATGGCCTCCACCTCCGGCCACACCACCGGACCGCCCGCGGAGAAGGCATAGGCGGTGGAGCCGGTCGGTGTGGCGCAGATCACACCGTCGCAGCCCCAGCGGGACAGCGGGTGGCCGTCGATCTCGGCCACCACCTCCAGCATGCGGTCCTGCTTCTCCACGGTGATCTCGTTCAGCGCCCAGGTGTCGGCGATGATCTGGCCGTTCTGCCTGGCGAGCACGTCGATGGTCATGCGCTCCTCGACGTCGTAGCGGCCCGCCACCACGCTGTCGACGGCGGTGGTCAGGTCCGCGACCTCGGCCTCGGCGAGGAAGCCGACGTGCCCGAGGTTGACGCCGAGCAGCGGGGTGCCGGTGGGCCTGGCGAGCTCGGCCGAGCGCAGCAGCGACCCGTCGCCGCCGAGCACGATCATGACCTCGGCGTCTTTGACGGCGCTGGGCTCGCCCGTCACCACCTCCGCGCCATGGCAGCCGAGGTCACCCGCCTCCACATCGAGCACTTTGACGCGAATGCCCGCATCGAGGAGCCGGTCGATCACCAGGCGGGCGCTCTCGATGGCGGCTTCCCGTCCGGTGTGCACGGTGACCAGCACGGTCCGGTTCATTGCGGCCCTTCCGCCACGGCCCGCCGGATCTCGGTCTCGAGGTCGGCGACCGGCGGCTCGCCTTCACCCTTGCCCAGCCAGAGCAGGTATTCCACATTGCCCGCCGGTCCGGGCAGCGGGCTGGCGACGACCCCGCGCACGCTCAGGCCCAGCTCCCGCGCCTTGGCGGCGGCCTCGCGCACGGCGCCGGCCCGCAGCTCGGGATCGCGCACCACACCACCCGCTCCGACGAGCTCCTTGCCCACCTCGAACTGGGGCTTCACCAGCATCACGAAGTCCGCCCGCGGTGCCGCGACCGCCACCAGGGCGGGCAGCACCAGCCGCAGCGAGATGAACGACAGGTCGCCGACGATCAGCGTCGGCGGCTCGCCGACCTGATCGGGCGTGAGATCGCGGACGTTGACCCGCTCCATGACCGTCACCCGCTCGTCGCTGCGCAGCGGCCAGGCGAGCTGGCCGTAGCCGACGTCGACCGCGAGCACGCCGGCGGCGCCGCGGCGCAGCAGCACGTCGGTGAACCCGCCGGTGGACGCACCCGCGTCCAGGCAGCGGCGTCCCTCCACCGACAGCTCGCCGAACGCGTCCAAGGCCCCGACCAGCTTGTGCGCGCCACGCGAGACGTAGTCGGGCCCGTCGTCGGACTCCGCCACGACGATGGCCGACGCGGTGTCCACCTGGGTCGCGGGCTTGGCCGCGCGCCGGCCGCCCACGCTGACCCGGCCCGTCTCGATGAGCTGGGCCGCCTGCTCCCGCGATCTGGCCAGGCCGCGGCGTACCAGCTCGCTGTCGAGCCGGAGCCTGCGGCTCACTGGGCGTCCACAGCGCCGAGGGTGGCCTCCAGCCCGGAGAACGCCTCGTCGAAGACCGCCACGTGGTCGCTCACCGGCAACCCGGGCAGGCGGGCCAGCCCCGCGAGGACCGCGTCGACCCGCTCGTCGCCGGTCTCCTCCGGCAGCTCACTCATGACACGACGGTAACGCCTCGCGGAAGCGTCCGGGACCTTGGAAGGGGTGTCAGTCGTTGGAGGTTCGTACCAGCGACCGTGATGTGGAACGCTACGGACCGTAAAAGGGCAGAAGGGAACACCATGGCAAGCGTCGAGGAGTGCCGGACGGCACTGGTCAAGCTCGTCGCCCAGTTCGACGAGATCGACGAGGCGGACCGGGCCAAGCATGTGGTCGAGCGTACGGTCAGCTGCAGATTGTCCGACCTTGACGTCGTCTTCTACGGCCGCCTGCACCACGGAGGGCTGGACCCGTTCCTGGAGCAGGCTCCGGCCGACGGCAAACCGGCCGACGTCAAGCTCACCATCGGCAGCGACGACCTGATCGCCCTGGCCGACGGCCGGCTCGACCTGGCCCGCGCGCTGTTCGGCGGCCGGGTGAAGATCGACGCAAGCTTCGGCGACCTCCTCCGCCTACGCCGCCTCCTATGACCTCCAGCCCACCCAGCTGCGCCGCCCCCGCCACCTCCAGCTCCAGGCTGCCCGGCGGCACTCGTGCCACCCCCAGCCCGCCCGGCGCCCTCCCCTGCGGTGCCGCCTCCCGCGACCTTCAGCTGGTACGGCGATCGACCGTGGACGGTGTCAGGTGATGCGGTCGAGCACCGGCTTGACCGCGTCCTCCTCGGCGCTGCCCGCACCCGCCTCGGCCCAGGCCGCGTCGCAGGCGGCGCGCAGCCCGTCGATCCGGCTGCCGTCTCCCTCCAGGCGCAGCGAGCCGTTCACCCACCCGGCCCGCCAGCCTCCGCAGTCGCCGTGCCGTACCTCTGGATAGGGCCGCAGGAGCGCGGACAGATCCTCACTCACGTACGTCGGCCTGCGCCGGGCAGGCGCCGTGAGCAGGTCGAGCGGAGTGCAGACGCCCGTGAGCACCGCCAGCCCGTCGACACCCGCGTTCACGGCGCCCTCGATGTCGGTGTCGAGCCGATCCCCCACCACCAGCGGCCGCCGCGCCCCGGTACGGATGACCGACTCGCGATGCAGCGGCGGATCGGGCTTACCCGCGTACACCGGCTCCACCCCCGTGGCCGTGGCGATCACCCGGACCATCGACCCGTTGCCCGGCTGCTCCCCGCGCCCCGTGGGCATCGTGCTGTCGCCGTTGGAGGCCACGAACAGCGCCCCCTGCCGGACGGCCAGCGCCCCCTCCGAGAGCAGCCCGTACGACAATCCCGGCGCGAACCCCTGGACCACCGCCACAGGCGAGTCCGCCGCCGTGCTGACCGGCCTGAGCCCCTGGTCCCGTACCGCCAGCCGAAGCCCTGACCCGCCCACCACCAGCACGTTCGACCCCGCCGGAACCCTCTCCGCGACCAGCCGCGCCGCAGCCTGCGCCGAGGTGACGACATCGGCACTGCCCGCGGGCACGCCCAGCGCGCGCAGGTGCGCGGCGATCGCGGCGGGCGTCCGCGAGGCGTTGTTGGTCACGTACGCCAGCCGCACGCCACGCCGCTGCGCCTCCTCCAACGCCCGCGGCGCCCCCGGCACCGCCCGATCACCCAGATAGACGACCCCGTCCAGGTCCAGTAGCAGGGTGTCGTAGCCGTCGATCAGCACCGCGCCTCATTCCGTTGACTCTCACGTCGCGTCAGACCTTAGCCTCGGCGGCGTACCCACCTATGAGGAGGCTGACCATGTCCATGGAACTCAATCTCACCCAAGAGGATAAGGCGGAGCTTTTTGGCGATTTCCCCCCGGAGGAGTACGCGACCGAGGCGGAGCAGCGATGGGGCGGCACCGACGCCTGGACGAAGTCGGCCGCCCGTACCCGGTCGATGACCAAGCAGGACTGGGCCCGTTTCACCGCCGAGGCGGCCGACATCTCCGACCGGCTGGCGGCCCTGATGCTGGCCGGCGCCCCGGCGACCGGCGAGCAGGCGATGGACCTGGCGGAGGAGCACCGCGCGCACATCACCCGCTGGTGCTATCCGTGCGGGTACGACATCCACCGGGGTCTCGCCGAGCTGTACGTCACGGACCCGCGCTTCACAGCCGCCATCGACCGCACGACTCCCGGCCTGGCGACGTACTACCGGCACGCCATCCTGTCCAACGCCACCCGCCACGCCCCCTGACCCAACCCGAACCCACGCTCTCCCCACCACCTCGTCAGCCGCGCCAAGCCGGGACCGGAGTTGGACACCCCGCTGAACCGCCCCGGTTCAAGCTCGGGACCCGGTTCGGGTTGGGCACCCGCTTAGGGCTCAGGACCCGGTTCAGGCTCAGGTCGACCCTGTCCGGTAGGCCGGGCCAGTTCTCTTCTGGTCGGGGGCGGGTCGGGTCAGGGTGGGGTCGGTCGGGTGAGGGCCTGGTCGGGTCAGGGGTGGGGTCGGTCGGGTGAGGGCCTGGTCGGGTCAGGGGTGGGGTCGGTCGGGTGAGGGCCTGGTCGGGTCAGGGGTGGGGTCGGTCGGGTGAGGGCCTGGTCGGGGCAGGGTGGGTCGGTCGGGTCTGGGAGGCGAGGGCGCGCATGCTCTGGAGGCAGGCTCACCGCAAGGGCTTCACTCGTGGGCGGGCATCTTCCGGCGTCAGCTCGGCGATCAGGAACCGCTTGCCCTTCGAAGCTGCCCTCGTTGCGTAAGCGCCGCTGCCGAGAATCTCTCGGGTCTACATCTCCCGCCGCGCGCGCAGCGTCGCGCGCACACTCTTCAAGGCCGACACGTAGTGGTTCTCGTCGGGGCGCATGGCCACAGCGATGGCCAGCGGCTCCTGGGCCCCCTCGATGTCACCCGTGCGCCACAGCGACAGCCCCAGCCCGAAATAGGCGTAGTCCTCCGCCGGGTTCGCATCGACGATCTGGCGGAAGCTGCTGGCCGCCTCGGCGTACTGCCGGGAGTTGAACTGCGCCCTGGCCAGCGCCTCCCGGATGCTGCGCGAGTCGGGCTCAGCGACGGCGGCCCGCTCCAGCAGCGCGGCGGCGGCAGCCGGACTACCTTCCTGCAACAACTTCACCCCACGCTGGTACCAGTCGTAGACATCACCACCCGGGGTCCCATAAGGGTCATCGTGTACGTTTCCGCCCTGAACCATACGTGAGCTCTCCTTCTTCGACATACGACGATTTCCTGCGGAATCGGACGCCGTCGTGGCGTCGGGGCTACTACGGAAAGGCTCAAGGGTTTATGGCAGCATGCCCGGTATGGGGATTTCCGAACTGCCGATACCGGATGGGCTTGTGCTACGCCCGTTCCGAGGTGTCCGTTTCGCCGTTGATGATCCCGCCAAGGTGACCTCCCCACCGTACGACCTGATTTCGAACGGGGACGCCCACACCTTGCTGGACTCCCATCCCAACAACGTCGTCCGTCTCATCCTTCCCGCCCCGCCCCCATCGGACGCCCCCATCGAACATGTACGGCAACTCCCCGAGGCTCCCCAGCCAACCGATGCGACAAATACCGACACAACTCCTAACCGTCCCCAAGGCTCCGCCCCATCGCCCTCCCGGTACAGCGAGGCCCGCAACACCTTGCTGGCCTGGCTGAAGTCCGGAGTGCTCGTCCGCGACGAACAGCCGGCCCTGTACGTCTACGAGCAGCGCGGCCAGGACGTCCTCCAGCGCGGACTCATCGGGGACGTGGGCCTGACCGATCCCGCGCAGCGCATCATCCTGCCGCACGAGGACGTGCTCCCCGGCCCCATCACGGACCGCCTCGCGCTCATGAGCACCACCCAGGCCAACCTCGAACCCATCTTCCTCCTCTACAACGGCGACCACGGCGCGGCCACGACGCTGGTGGACGAGGTGGCCGCAACGCGCCCGCCCCTCATCACCGCCCACACGGAAGATGACCTGACCCACCGCCTCTGGTGCATCACCGACCAGGCCGAGATCGACGCCATCAACGCCGACCTCCACCCCCGCCAAGCGCTCATCGCCGACGGCCACCACAGATACGCCACCTACCGCGTCCTTCAGCGCCAGCAACACCTCACCCAGACCACCGCAGCCTCCGCCGAACCCCAGCCGACCACCGCACCCCCCACCGCAGCTCAGCCGACCACGGCACCCCCCGCCCCAGCCGAGCAAACGATCCCGCCGGCCTCAGAAGACACACCCCGTACGGACGCTCTGAAGCCCGGACCGAGCCGGCGTGAGTCGAGCCCATGGGACTTCGGCCTCGCCCTGCTCGTGGACTCCACCACGTACGCGCCGAACCTCCAGGCGATCCACCGGGTCATCCCCGACCTCCCCCTGGAGGAGGCGGTCGCCCGGGCGAGGGGATCCTGGCGCGTCCACGATCACGGGGACCTCGAACATGGCCTGGCCGCCCTCGGCGCCGTCGGCGAGCCCGCATTCCTGCTGGCCGGCGAGGAAGGCGTCCACCTCATCACCGACCCTGATCCCGTGCAGCTCGCCCTCGCCATGCCCGCCGACCACTCCGACCGATGGAACTCGCTGAACACCTCCATCCTCACCGAGTTCGTCCTACCGAAGGTGTGGGGCCTGGAGGACAACGAGCAGACCGTACGCATCGTGCACCACGACGCTCAGGCCGCCGCGAGACTGGCCATCACCACGGGCGGCACCGCCGTCATCCTCAAGCCGCTGGCCATGAACGACGTGCTGGCAGTCGCGGCGGGCGGCGAACGGGTCCCCCGCAAATCCACCTCCTTCGGCCCAAAACCCCGAACAGGCCTCGTCCTCCGCACCTTCGCCACCGACTGAGCCGACCCCACCCCGCACCGGCTGGACCACCCTCACCCGGCCACCGGCCCAGCCGGCCAAGCCGACCTCAACGCCACCGGCCCAGCCGACCCGGTGGATCTCAGCGCCACCGGCTCAGCCGACCAGGCCGGCCTCAACGTCACCGGCTCAGATGGCCGACCTCACGCACGCCCGTACGCCACCCACCGCACCCCCATGCCATCAACTCGCATCAGCGAGATAAGCCACTGGCCGGGGCCACAAGGACTCCGGCGGATCGGGTTCGGCCAAGGACTCCGCCTGAGGCAAGAGCTCGGCCTCGAGCGGTCTGACCGTGCTCACCTCCACCTGGTAACACCAGATCTTCGCCCCCGTCGGGCCGTAGACCCGGCAGCGGAAGGCACCGGTGATCTCCATCGCGTCTCGGGGCTTGAGATTCCGGACGAGCTCGGCCGCCTCGGGGTCGAAGGTGACGCAAGGGATGCTGTCCGTGTGGCTTCCGACGCGCCCGTGCTTGCGGCGGCGCACCAGCAGCCGCCATTTCGTCATGATGTCGCCGCTCGGCAGGCGCCGGTCCTCCACCGCCGCCGACAGCCGCCCCACCAGCAAGACCTCGTTGCGGTCCACTGTCGTCCTCCCCTTGATGTCGTGGTGGAGATCACTCTCTACGATGAGAGGGAGTCCGGTTCGGCTCGAACGCCGTTCTGGGGATAGCCGACGCTGCTCGGGAGTGTGCCTGTGGACAACATCACCGCGCTAGGCGGCGACGTCTATGAGATCGACACGAAGATGGCCGGCTACACCGGAATCACCGCCGGCTACCTGATCCTCGGTGATCGCCCATGCCTGGTGGAGACCGGGACCTCGACGTCCGCGCCGGTGGTGCGCGATGCGCTGGCCTCGCTGGGCGTGGGCCCGGAGGACCTCGCCACGGTGGTGGTCACGCACATCCACCTGGACCACGCTGGCGGAGTGGGCGATATCGCCAAATTTTTCCCGTCTGCGCAGGTGGTCGTACATGAGAAGGGCGCGCGGCACCTGGCCGAGCCGTCCCGCTTGATGGCCAGCGCCCGCATGGTGTGGGGAGATCGCCTCGACACACTTTTCGGGGAATTGTCGCCCACCGAAGCCGAACGCATCGTCGCACTGGGCGACACCGGAGCCATCGATCTCGGCAACGGCAGAACACTGAGCAGCCATTACTCGCCCGGCCACGCCAAGCACCACGTGGGCCTGATCGATTCCGCCACCGGTGACCTGTATGTCGGCGACGCCGCGGGCGTCTACCTGCCCGAGACCGGCGACCTCCGTCCCGCGACGCCCCCACCGGACTTCGACCTGCAGACGGCACTCAACTCGATCGCCCTGTTCGAGGCGCTCGGTCCGCAGCGGCTGCTGTTCAGCCACTACGGACCGGTTGATGCCGTACATGAAACGCTCGAACGATCCGCGGAAGAACTCCAGATCTGGGTGGATCTGACCCGCCAGGCCCACGCCGAGGGCATGGACCTCGATCATGCCGTCGCGATGGTCCGCGACCGTACCAAGGAGCGCTACAGCGCGCTCGCCGCCGATGACGGCGCGGCCGAGCAGCTCGAACTCCTCAGCGGCGCTCCCTCGAACGTCGCGGGCATCCTGCACTGGCTCGACCGCGTCACGCCGTAACTCTTCATGCGGGTACGGGAGCCGTACCCGCATGAAGGCTTACTTGTCGCGCTTCGAGGTGTCCTGAGGCTCCTCGTCGGGCTGGTCGAGGATGTCACCGAAGTCCGGCTCGATGAAAGCCGGGGTGATGCTCGGAACACCAAGCTCCATGACCTTCTCCGGCTGCGCAGCCGGAGAGACATCGCCCTCCGAGTCACCCGACCCGGCAACCTCCGAGACCTCGTCCGACTCGGCGTCCTCCAGGTCATCCAGAAGATCACCCGACCCGGCATCCTCCGCCCCATCTTGAACGCCGTCCCGCTCCGCATCGCGCGGCTCGTCCTGAACGTCGTCCTGCTTCGCATCAGGGCCATCGTCCAGAGCGTCGTCCCGCTCCCCATCACGCGGGTCATCCAGGACGTCGCCTCGATCAGCATCCTTCGAGCCGCTCGGAACTTCATCCCGCTCCGGTCCAGCCTCAGCGGGAGTGTCCGCCAGATCGCCGGCGGCGACTTCCGTCACCTCGACCGAATCAGAAGTGTCCTGATCGATCCCCGGCTCGGCGTCTTCCGGATACTCGTCGACGAGCTCGTCGGACTCCTCCGCCGCCGAGTCTTCGAGAAGGTCACCCTCCTCCACGGACGCCTCGTCGGAGTCATCGTCGTCGACGAATTCCTCCTCGACGTCCTCGATGACGGTACCGGTCAGCTCGGCGTACCGCTCGGCGGCCTCCGTCTCCCCGTCCTCGTCGAAGGCCATCGCCCTGCCGAACCAGTCCGTGGCCGCCTCCTCGTGCCCCGCCTCGGCCAGCGCGTCAGCGTAGGCGTAGGCGAGCCGCGCGGACCAGGGCTTCGGCTGCGAATCGCGCAGTTCGGGCAGGCGCTGGAGGGTGATGACGGCGGCGTCGTGCTGCCCGAGGTCGCGCCGAGCGCCAGATTCGACGATCGACAGCTCGATACGGCCTGCCCGGTCGAGACGATCAGCCTCCCGCGAACGCACAAGGTCCAGCGCCCGCTCCGGCCTGCCCATCCCCCGCTCGCAGTCAGCCATGATCGGCAGGTACGCATCCGAGCCGGTCATTCTCCGCGCGGCACGCAGGTCGCTCAGCGCCTCGGAGAAGTGCCCCGCACGGTAGGCGACGATGCCGGCCGCCTCACGTACAACGCCGATGCGGGCCGCGAACCTACGAGCCGCCTTGGTGTGTTCGTACGCCTTGTCGGGATCATCCTGTTCGAGAGCACGCTCGGCGGCGATCATGTGCCGGCCGACCAGCTCCGCCAGGTCGTTGGGCAGGGACCGAAGCTCCTCACGCACTTCCTTGTCGAGCTCGTCAGCCGTGATGTCCGGCTCAAGCTCGGGCAACGGTTCGCGCGCCGGGGCCTCCGCCGCACGGTCGTCCCTGCCGTACCTCGCCCGCGTCCCACTGTCGGGACGCTCCTCACGCGAATCCCGTGAGAACGACCGCGAACGGTCATTACCGCCCTGATACCCGCCTTCCCGCCGAGGCCCACGATCGTCCCGATCCCGGAACGGCCGGCGCTCACCACCGGCGGAACCCGCACGATCGTCCCGCCCACGGAACGGAGGCCGGCCCTCGCCACCCCCACGCTGCGGCCCACGATCGTCCCGATCCCGGTACGGCCGGCTCTCGCCGCCGGAGGCACCCTCACCACGAGGGCCACGGTCATCCCGATCCCGGAACGGCCGACGCTCACCCGAGGCACCCTCAGGACGACCACCACGATCGGAACGGAAATCACTACGAG
>NZ_BMNK01000007.1:0-2384 GCF_014646515.1 Nonomuraea glycinis | reverse complement strand
CCTCGCCACGAGGACCCCGATCAGAGCGGTAACCGCCCTCACCACGAGCCCCCCGATCGTCGCCACCCCGGTACGGACGACGCTCACCGGAACCACCCTCAGCACGCGGCCCACGATCATCGCGGAACGGCCGACGCTCACCGCTGGAGGAGCCCCCACGATCGTCGCGGAAACCACCCCCACGCTGCGGCCCACGGTCGTCCCGGTCCCGGTACGGCCGGCGCTCGCCGCCGGAGGCACCCTCACCACGAGGGCCACGGTCATCCCGATCCCGGAACGGCCGACGCTCACCCGAGGCACCCTCAGGACGACCACCACGATCGGAACGGAAATCACTACGAGGCCCNNNNCCACCCTCGCCACGAGGACCCCGATCAGAGCGGTAACCGCCCTCACCACGAGCCCCCCGATCGTCGCCACCCCGGTACGGACGACGCTCACCGGAACCACCCTCAGCACGCGGCCCACGATCAGAGCTCCTGGGACCCCGATCATCGCGATCCCGGAAGGGCCTGCGCTCAGAGGCGCCCTCAGCACGAGGAGCACGATCGTCGCGGTCCCGGAACGGCCGACGCTCAGGAGCCCCCTCAGTACGAGGTCCGGAGCGGTAGCCGCTCCCACGGTCATCACGCTGACCGCCTCCGGCACGAGGACCGCGGTCATCCCGCCCGGCACCTCGCTCGCCACGTCCCTGCGAACCAGAATTCCGATCCTGGTAAGGACGCCGCTCATCACTACGCGGATATTCCCGGCGCGGTCCCTGGTCGCCGCGCCCTCCCTCGTCACGCCGTGGCCCGCGGTCATCACGGCTGAACGGACGCGCCCCGCCATCGTCGGAGCGGGACGGACGGTCGCTCCTGGAGTCGCGCTCCTCGCGCCCGCGGGAACCGTAGCCGCCGCCGCTCCTGTCACCGCCGCTGGAGCGCCCGTCCTCGTGGTCGCCGCGACTGCGCTGTCCGCCGTCCGATCCGCTATCTCTGTTCACTTCTAGGTCCATTTCGTTGGCTCACTCAGCGGACCCTTGCTCTGTACGGCGGCCCGCCGTGGCTGGTCGCCGCCTGTCGAAGGCCTTACGCGACGAAGGCCACCCGTGGTGGGGTGGCCCGGTGACACAAGCCTAGCAAGCCACAGCACACGCGAGCGCCGGACGCCCGCCGGATAACCAGTCGCCCGGCACGAGATGATTCGCGAAACTGACCGCATGTCCCTGCGCTTCCACGAAATCGCCGAATCACGCCATCGCATTCTCAATCCGCTCACCGAGAACAAGCTCCGCCAGCTCGGCGAGATCTGCCGCATCACTCCAGCCACCCGCCACCTGGACCTGGCCTGCGGCAAGGGCGAGATGCTCACCCTCTGGTCCGCCCAGTACGGCCTGCAGGGCGTCGGCGTCGACATCAGCAAAGTGTTCCTGGAAGCCGCGCAAGCACGCGCCGACGCGCAGGGAGTCGCCGATCGCGTCCGCTTCGTCGAAGCAGACGCCGCCACGTACGTCGACGAACCACAGTCGTACGACATCGTCTCCTGCATCGGCGCGACCTGGATCGGCGACGGCCTGGCCGGCACGCTCGAAATAATGCGCCGGCCGCTCCGCCCTGACGGCATCGCTCTGGTCGGCGAGTGCTACTGGATCAATCCATCCCCGCCAGAGGCCCTGACCTCCCTAAGCGTGGCCGAGAACACCTTCACCTCTCTGGCCGGTACGGCAGCGCGCATCGAAAAGGCGGGATTCGAGCTCCTGGAAATGATCCTGGCCAGCCCCGACGACTGGGACAGATACGTGGCGAGCCAATGGTGGACCCTCAGCGACTGGCTGCGCGACAACCCATCCGACCCCGAGGCCGCCGGGATTCGCACCTTCCTGTCCCGCTCAAGAACCTCACACCTGGAGTACGGCCGGCAGTACCTGGGCTGGGGCATCTTTGTCGTGCGCCCGGCCAACGACCACTGATCTCAAGAGCGGCAGCATCGGATTTATGCAGCATAAAAAAGTGGTCTCACGCGCCGTAGGCGTGAAACCCCTTTAAGTCGACTGGGCGGCGAAAAGCTTCAGAAATGCAGATAAGGCCCCGACACACGTCGGGGCCCTACCTGAAAGATTGTCCGGCGGTGACCTACTCTCCCACACCCTCCCGAGTGCAGTACCATCGGCGCAGAGAAGCTTAACTTCCGGGTTCGGAATGTAACCGGGTGTTTCCTTCCCGCCATAACCGCCGTAACCCTATGAAACACACAAACAACACCAGCCAGCTTTCCAGCCGGCTGAGACAGCTGCTTGTTGTCTCAGAATTGCGTAGTGGACGCGAGCAAAACACTCATCGAACCAGCCGCCCTGGCGCGGCGCTGTTCCGGACCCGGCGAAGAGTACAGAACGCAGCACACAC
>NZ_BMNK01000006.1 GCF_014646515.1 Nonomuraea glycinis | reverse complement strand
GGACGCGCGCAATGCCGGGACGTGGGCCCAAAACCCACTCCTGATCATTGATTAGGAACGGTTCGTCGGCGGGCACTGCGCCGTCGACGTCGTGCGGGCGCAGAGCCTGCGGCTGCTCCAGCGGCGGCGCCCCGGCCAGGCCACGCTGCTGCGGATCACCCCGGAGGCGGACGAGCCGCGCGAGGAGGAAGGGCTGGTCGCCTCGCACGGGGTGTCGGAGGAGCCGGTCCTGCTGGCGGCCCTGGCGGCGGGCGTACCGTACATCGGCCTGATCGCCGCCCGCGAGCGGGGCGCGCCGGTGCTGGCGGCGGTGGCGGGCGGCGATCGCGTGCACGTGCCCGCCGGTCTCGACATCGGGGCGGTCACTCCGGGTGAGGTGGCGGTGTCGATCTACGCACAGATCATCGAGCTGGGCGTCCGCGGGACGCTCTAGAACCGGCCGAGGCGGTCACCACGCCACCGGGGTGTGCCCACACCCATTAGAGTCTGGGGTGGAAAAGAGCGTGCCGGACGGAGGATCGGCCGGTCGAGTCGTGACCGCGAGGGCGAGAGGACAGCGACGTTGGGGCAGCAGGGGCGCTCCGCTGGCACTCCGCTGACGCCGGAGGATCCGCCGACGATCGGCTCTTACGAGCTGGTGAGCCGGATCGGGTCGGGCGGCATGGGCACGGTCTATCTGGCGCGCGATGCCGACGGCGAGCTGGTGGCGCTCAAGGCGATCCGCCGTGACTACACCGCCGACCCGGTCTATCGGGCGCGCTTCCACGAAGAGGTCTCCAACGCCCGCAAGGTCGCCTCGTTCTGCACCGCCCGCGTGCTGGACCACGGCGAGCACGACGGCGTCCTGTTCCTCGTCACCGAATACATCGACGGCGTCTCGCTGGAGGACCACCTCATCCAGCAGGGCAGCCTGTCGCCGTCCATGCTGCACTCGGCGGCCGTGGGCGTGGCGGCGGCGCTCACCGCGATCCACGCGGCCGGGCTCGTGCACCGCGATCTCAAGCCCGCCAACGTGATGCTGACGCTCGCCGGGCCGCGGGTCATCGACTTCGGCCTGGCCCGCTCCTCCCATGTCGGCTCCCGGCACACCAACGCCGGCATGGTGATGGGCACGCCCGGCTGGATCGCGCCCGAGCAGGTCTTCGAGGGCCGCACCAGCCCGGCGGGCGACGTGTTCGCCTGGGGGTCGCTGATCGCGTACGCGGGGCTGGGCGGGCATCCGTTCGGCGAGGGCGACGCCTATGTGATGGCGGCCCGTGCCCGCACCGCGCCGCCCGACCTGCGCGGCCTGCCCGCCCCGCTGGACCGGCTGGTGGCCGCCGCCATCCACCCGGACCCCACCCGCCGGCCCACCGCCAAGCAGCTGCTGCTGGAGCTCGTGAGCGCGACGGACGAGCCCGCCGCGCAGCTCGCCGCCACCCGCCACCTCACCAGCACCTGGAATCCGGCGGAGTTCCCGCCGCTGGCCCAGGCCCGTCCCCCGCAGCCGCCGCCCGCCGGGCATGCGTCCCCCGGGCATGCGTCCCCCGGGCAGGCACCCCCCGGGCAGGCGCCCCCCGGGCAGGCACCGCCGGGGCAGGGGCCAGGGGCGGTGCCGCCCGCGCATCGGACGGGGCCGGTGCCCGTGCCGCCCGCGCACCGGACAGGGCCGGTGCCCGTGCCGCCCGCACATCGGACAGGCCCGGTGCCGCTGGCGCATCGGACCGGGCCGGTTCCCCTACCGCCTCGGGGCGGGCAGCCTCCGCCCCGTCACGCCGGGCAGGGATCGCCGCCTCACCAGGCCGGGCAAGGGGCGCCGCCCCATCAGGCCGGGCAAGGGCCGTTGCCGCCTCGCCGGGGCGGGCCGCCGGGGTTCCGGCCTGCCAAGAAGCCGGGCAGGAGCCTGCTGACGGGGTGCATGGCCGCGCTGTTGATCACGCTGGTCTTCCTGGCGCTGCTGGTGGCCGTGCTCGTCTGGCTGTCGCGCGGCCCCGCCATCGGCGACGCCGGCGGACCGGTGCAGGACGGCAGGCTCAGTTTCGCCGTCACCGGCACGAAGTGCGCCAAGCCCGGCAAGGCCGCCGCCGCACGGACCTGCCGGGTGGGCCTGAAGGTCACCAACGTCGGCCCGGAGGCCCGGGTCCTCTACCCGGCTCAGCAGCTGCTGCTGGACCGGAAGGCGACCCCGCACGAGGCCGCCGGGCTGCTCGACAAGGAGGGCGCGCGGATCAAGCCGATCAGCATCGGCCCCGGCGAGTCCTTCACCGGCACCCTGCTGTTCGAGCTACCCAAGAACGCCGAGCCGACCGAGCTGGAGCTGCACGACTCCGCGCTGAGCACCGGCGTCCGGCTCGTCCTGGACTGAGCGGGCTCAGCGGTTGACCAGGGGCCCGGAGCCGGTGGAGCCGCGGACCACCAGCTCCGGCTGGAAGATCAGCTCGACGTGCTTGGCCTGAGCGCCGTTGATCTCTTCGAGCAGGGTCTGCACGGCCGCCGACGCCATCGCGCCGATCGGCTTGCGTACGGTGGTGAGCGGTGGATCGGTGAAGGCGATGAGCGGCGAGTCGTCGAACCCGACCACCGACACCTCCCCCGGCACCGACAGGCTCCGCTCCCGGCAGGCGCGGATCGCGCCGAGCGCCATGAGGTCGCTCGCGCACACGATGCCGGTGCAGCCTCCGGCCAGCAGCTGCGCGGCGGCGGCCTGGCCGCCTTCGACGGAGAACAGCGAGTGCGAGATGAACGCGTCGACGTCTGTGGCGCCGAGCAACTGCGCCATCGCCTGCCGGTAGCCCTCGATCTTGCGGATCACCGGGACGAACCGGCGCGGGCCGAGCGCCAGCCCGATGCGCTCGTGCCCGAGGTCCACGAGGTGCTGCACGGCCAGGCGGACGGCCATCCGGTCGTCGGGTGAGATGAAGGGGGCGTCGATGCGCTCGCTGTAGCCGTCGACCAGCACGATCGGCAGGCCGCGGTCGGTGAGGCGGGTGTAACGGTCCATCCGGGCGGTGGTGTCGGCGTGCAGGCCGGAGACGAACACGATGCCGCTGACGCCCCGATCCACGAGCAATTCGGTGAATTCGTCCTCGGGGGCGCCGCCGGGCAACTGGGTGCACAGCACCGGGGTGTAGCCGTGCTGGGTCAGCGCCCGCTCGACGGCCTGCGCGAACGCGGGGAAGATCGGGTTGTCCAGCTCAGGGGTGACCAGGCCGATCAGCCCGTTGCTGCGCTGCCGCAGGCGGGGCGGCCGCTCGTAGCCCATGAGGTCGAGCGCGGCCATCACGGCCTGCCGGGTGGTGGCGGAGACGCCCGGCTTGCCGTTGAGCACGCGGCTGACGGTGGCCTCGCTCACCCCGGCCTGGGCGGCGATGTCGGCGAGGCGGGCGTGACCGTTCATGCCTGACACTTTACTTTCACCAGGTGGCGGAGTCGGGTGCGCTGGAGGCGTGCAGCGGGTCGGCGTCCCGGCGATCCACCAGGTCGCAGGAGGAGGGGGTGGGCCGGAGGGCGTCCGCGCCGAGTCTCGCGAGGGGCGGCAGGCGATCGCGAACACCTATCGGGCCGCCCTCGCCGTGGTCGTTCCCTCCGGCGAGACGCACCTGGTAGATCAGCGCGTCGCGGCCATCGTGCGCCCATGCTTCACCCCCGGTCGTCCCGACCATTGAAAGGCCTTACCGCAAGATTACGCAAGCACTTTCAGATGCCATTTATTCGGACATTTGACGCACATAGCGCTGAAACTCCCCCCTTAAGACCTCTGCTATAGAGATCCTTTGTGTCAAGGGTGGACACATGGCGTTAAGGCGCGATGTACTACCCCTCCGATCAGCCATAGTTACAGATGACGCAGCGTGCAAGGTGTGGGCCCATGAGCTCGGTCGTTCTCGACAAAGTGACCAAGGTGTATCCGGGCGGCCACCTGGCGGTCGACCAATTGAGCCTCAGGGCGCAGGATGGCGAATTCCTCGTCCTCCTGGGTCCTTCCGGATGTGGAAAATCCACCTTGTTACGGATGATCGCCGGATTGGAGGACGTCACCGAAGGCGAGCTCTGGCTCGACGGCGAGCTGGCCAACCACCTGCCGCCCCGCGATCGTGACGTCGCCATGGTCTTCCAGAACGGCGCGCTCTATCCGCACCGGACCGTGCGCGGCAACATGGCCTTCCCCCTGGAGATCGCCAAGGCGGACCCGGCGATGGTCCGCGAACGCGTCTTCGAGCTGTCCAAGGCGCTGCACATCGATGAGACCCTGGACCGCCGTCCCGGCACCCTGTCCGGCGGGCAACGCCAGCGGGTCGCCATGGGCCGCGCCATCGTCCGGCAGCCCAAGCTGTTCCTGATGGACGAGCCGCTGTCGAACCTGGACGCCGGCATGCGGACCGAGCTGCGGATGGAGATCTCCGCCCTGGTCAGGTCGCTCGGCGTCACCACCATCTATGTGACGCACGACCAGGTCGAGGCGCTCACGCTCGCGGACCGGATCGCCATCCTCAACAAGGGCGTCCTGCAGGACGTGGGCACTCCCGCCCAGATTTACAACGATCCAGCCACCGCTTTCGTGGCGGCGTTCCTCAACTCCCAGCAGCTGAACCTGCTCGCGGCGACCGTGCGCACGCCGCAGAACCAGTTCGTGCTGCTCGACTTCGGCCCGCATCAGCTGACCATCCCGTGGAGCGATCCGCGCGCGTACGCCATCTCGCAGCACACCGGCAGCCAGGTCCTGGTCGGCATGCGCCCGGACGGTCTGGCGCCGGTGCCGGAGTCGTACGAGGGGCCGTCGTTCTTCGGCCGGGTGCGCGCCCTTGAGTATCACGGTCACGAGTGGATGGCCTACGTCGAGTGCGGCATGCCCGCCGTGCCGGTGCCCGAGCCGCCGGACCGGCGCGTGGTCGACAGCGACTCGGACGGCGGCCGGGGCGGCCTCGGCGGGCTGGTGCGCCGGCTGTTCCAGCCGCGGGAGGAGCAGGCGCAGGCGCAGGAGCAGGTCGGCCAGCATCCGGGCAGCGGCGGGCACCGCCGCGCGGACCTGATCGTCCGGCTCGGCAACCGCCCCGCGTGGCGGGCCGGCGACGCGGCCAAGGTCGCCGTGGACCACACCCGCCTGATGATCTTCACGACCGAGGGCACCCGGATCGACAAACCCCACCGCTGACGTCCTTCTCACCCGGGCTGGACGCGAGGCCGGGCCAGGCGCGAGACCAGGCGCTAGGCGCGAGACCTGGGGCGTGGCCGGGCGCTAGGCGCGTGGCCGGGCCAGGCGGCGGCCCAGCGACTGCATGGGCCGCTCCACCCAGCGGTAGGTCAGCGCGCTGACCCCGAGCACCAGGGCCGTGGCCAGCGCCGCCATGGCGATCTGCAGCGGCACCGGCGAGCGGCGCAGGTCGCCGGTGAGCTCGCTGAAGTACTTCAGCAGCGGATGGTGCACCAGATAGAGCGAGTAGCTGATCAGCCCGAGCCAGGCCGGCAGGCGGGGCACCCGCCTGCCGCGCAGCGCCATGCCGCCCGCGAACGTGGCGGCCGCCAGCACGATCGTGGTGATCCACACGTCCGGCTCGACCCACCACCAGCCGGACATGATCGCCCAGACAGGGGCGAGCCCCACCAGCGCGGCCGTGACGGCCACCGGCCACAGGCCGCCCTCGCCGCGCTCCCACCGGTAGATCGCGGTCCCGGCGAACATCAGCGCCACCACGGCCACGCCCAGCCACGGCACCCGGCTGTTGAGCACCAGCATCACCAGCGCCATCACCCCGAGCACATACCCGGCGGTCCTGCGGAAGCGGCCGGTGATCAGGCAGGTCAGCCCGGCGGCGAACACCGCGCACGAGGTGTAGGCCACCCAGCCGCCGCCGAGCACCGCCCGGCTCATCACCAGTCCCACCACGACCGAGCCCGCGGCGAACAGCATGGCGAGCAGGCCGCTACGGTCATGCCACCGGAGCATGAACAGGGCGGTGACCAGCAGGTAGAAGACCATCTCGTACGAGAGCGTCCACATCGTGTCGGCCACGCCCGCGACCCCGGCCACGTCGAGCAGCATCGTCGCGTGCCCGGCGACGGCCGCGCCGTCACGGGACACCGCCGGCCGCACCGGCACCCACCAGGACAGCGCCAGCACCGTGGCCGCGACGGCGAGATAGAGCGGGTAGAGCCGGAAGACGCGGCTGACCCAGAACGCCCGCACGTCACCGTGCCGCTCCAGCGAGGCGGGAATGATGTAGCCGCTGACCAGGAAGAACACGAAGATGCCGTAGACGCCGAGGCTGAACCAGTAGGGCCGCGCCCAGGGCATGTACCACGGCAGCATGTGCTCGGCCACCACCGCCAGCGCGCCGATGCCGCGCAGCGCGTCGAGCCACGCCAGTCTGGCCTGTCCGGTTCGGGGGGATGCGGGCAGCGTGGAAATCGACACCCGCCACAACTTACCCTGACTCATCCGGCGCATACGCGGGGTCAGCGATGTGCGGTCAGCGGGGCATGGTGGTCGGCGTCCGCGGGTCCGTACGGGTCGGTGTGCACGGTGGCGGCGCGCAGCCGCGGCACCTCGTGGATGAGCCGGTGCTCGGCCCGTACGGCGACCGCGTGCGCGGCCACGACCGTGAGGTCGTGCCGGACCAGGATGTCCACCTCGGCGTGCAGCGCGTGGCCGATCCAGCGCATCCGTACCGAGCCGACCCGTTCGACGCCGTCGACGGCGCGCAGGATCCGCTCGGCCTCGTCGACGAGCGCGGGGTCCACGGCGTCCATCAGCCGGTGGTAGATCTCCTTCGCGGCGTCGCGCAGCACGAACAGGATGGCGACGGTGATGAGCAGGCCCACGATCGGGTCGGCGATCGGGAAGCCGAGCGCGACGCCGCCCGCGCCGAGCAGCACGGCCAGCGAGGCGAAGCCGTCGGTCCTGGCGTGCAGCCCGTCGGCGACCAGCGCGGCCGAGCCGATCTCACGGCCGACCTTGATCCGGTAGCGGGCCACCCACTCGTTGCCGAGGAAGCCCACCACCCCGGCCACCGCCACCCAGGCCACCGCCTCGATGTCCCGGGGGTCGAGCAGCCGGGTGACCGCCTCGTAACCGGCCAGGGCGGCGGAGGCGGCGATGATCAGCACGATGACGATGCCGGCGAGATCCTCGGCCCTGCCGTAGCCGTAGGTGAAGCGCCTGGTGGCGGCGCGGCGGCCGACGGAGAACGCGATCGCCAGCGGTACGGCGGTCAGCGCGTCGGCGAGGTTGTGCAGGGTGTCGCCGAGCAGCGCGACGGACCCCGACAGGGCGACGATGACGGCCTGGACGGCGAAGGTGGCCATGAGCACGGCGAAGGAGACCACCAGCACCCGCATGCCCCGGCTGCTGCTCTCCAGGGCCGCGTCCAGCTTGTCGCCGCTGTCGTGGCTGTGCGGCGCTATGCCATGCCAGAAATGCCGCCAACCGCGCCCATCCCCCTGCCGCCGCCTGTCACCGTCACCATGCCCGTGGCCGTGCCCATGACCCTGCCCGTGCCCGGACTCATGCCCGTGCCCGGACTCATGATCGTCACCGTGCCCGTCCCTGTCCTCGTGCCCGTCCCCGTGCTCGTCATCGTGCCGTGTCCGCATGGTCTCACCAGCCCACTTGTCCCTTGCCCGAGATGAGGGCGCGGGCGATGACCAGGCGCTGCACGTCGTTGGTGCCCTCGCCGATCGCCATCAGCGGCGCGTCCCGGTAGAGCCGCTCGACGACGAACTCCTGGGAGTAGCCGTAGCCGCCGTGGATGCGCATCGCCTCCAGCGACGCCTTCAACGCCACCTCGGAGGCGAAGTATTTGGCCATGCCCGCCTCCATGTCGACCCGCTTGCCCCCGTCGGCCTGGGAGGCCGCCCAGTAGGTCAGCAGCCGGGCCGCCTGGATCTCGGTCGCCAGGTCGGCCAGCTTGAGCTGGATGGCCTGGAACTCGGCGATGGGCCGGCCGAACGCGATCCGCTCGCGGGCATAGGCGAGCGCCGCGTCGTAGGCGGCCTGTGCGACGCCGACGGCGCGGGCGGCGATGTTGACGCGGCCGATCTCCAGCCCGCCGAGCACCTGCTGCATGCCGCGCCCTGCCACGCCGCCGAGCAGAGCGTCCACCGGCACCCGGACGCCGTCGAGCACCACCTCGCACGTCTCGGTGCCCTTGTAGCCGAGCTTGGGCAGGTCACGGCTGACCCCGAACCCTTCGGCGGCGGGGTCGACGAGCAGCACCGACATGCCCTTGTGGGCCGGTTCGGTGATCGAGGTCTTGACCAGCACGGGCAGCGGGTCGGCGTGGCGGGCGTTGGTGATCCAGGTCTTGGTCCCGGTGACGACGTAGTGCTCGCCGTCGCGTACGGCGCGCGTGGTGATGCCCTGCAGGTCGGTGCCCGCGCCGGGCTCGGTGAGGGCGATCCCGGTACGGCGCGCCCCGGTGGCCAGGTCGGGCAGGTGGCGGCGCTTCTGTTCCTCGGTGCCGTGCCGGGCGATCATCCAGCAGGCCAGCGAGTGGGAGCCGATGGTGCCGGCCACCCCCATCCAGCCCCGGGCGATCTCCTCGAAGACCAGGGCGAAGGAGACCATGTCGGCGCCCAGCCCGCCGTACTCCTCCGGCACGCTGAGGCCGAACAGGCCCATCAGCTTCATCTTCTCGACGATCTCGGTCGGGTAGCGGCCGGAGTGCTCCCACTCGGTGGCGACGGGCACGATCTCCTTGTCCACGAAGGCGCGCAGCGTCTCGCGGAAGGCCCGCTGCTCGTCGTTCAGCTCGAAGTCCATCGCTCACGCCTCCAGGGACCGGTCTTGGCCTGCGGGATGATGCCGATGGACGTCGCCGATCACGAGGTCCTCGTGGAAGTGGCCGACGCGGGCTTCGTGAACGGTCACGGGCGGCTCCTCTACGCGCTGCTCGGACCGCTCACGTTAGTCAGCCGTGGTTTTGCGGGTCAATCACGGGCGTTCGCGCGCGGGCGGCCAGCGTCGAGACGACGTCCACAATGCGTACGGCACGTTCCAGCTCGGCGCGGTGGAACACCGGCCCCTCGGCGCGCGCCACGAGCACGTGCAGCCCGTGCGTGACCACCGGCAGCAGCATCAGGCGCAGCTTCTCGGTGTCCAGGGTGGCGGCCCTGGGCGGCGGCTCGGGCAGGTCGATGAGGTCGGGGGCGGCCAGTGAGGCGTGCCGTACGGCGCCGTCGCAGTAGGCGACGGACCACTCGGCGCCGCACAGCATCGGCAGCGCGTCCACCAGCGTCGCCAGGCCGCGGGCCGGCTCGGTGGCCACGTGCATGAGCAGGTCGTAGTCGGGGGCGGAGCCAGGCATCTCGCGCGTCGCCCACACGCCTTCGACCTTCACGCCGGGCACCGCCGAGAAGCGGTCACGGACCTCGCCCGGGCTCGTCGCGCCGGGCCAGGAGACGGTGAAGTCGTCCACCGCCCGGCCGGCCTCACGTTCGAGCACGGTCACCTGCAGGATGTCGGCGCCCAAGGTGCCGAGTACCTTCGCCACCCTGCCCAGTCCTCCGGGCTGGTCCGGCAGCGACACCCTCAATCGCAGCAGCATTGCCGCCCCCTTTCCAGACGCTCTCACAGTGCCGTGGAAAGGTTTCCAGCATGTTCCACGGACATGTCACAGATGCTGCGGTATTTCCAGCATGTACGGACATATCCGGACTTGTCGACCAGTGCACGGCAAGCACTTTTTCGCGGTATTCCCCGATCCATCTTCCCTGCCACGACGCACTCAAGCGAGAGGAACGCCGATCCGGTTCCCGCCGGACCGACGACCTCAAGCCGAGGTATTTTCGGAAGATTTTTCGGTTCAAGCATGTCGTTGGCCCGATCCGCCGCTCGTCGCTGACAAATACGCAATCATTGATCCCGGCTACGGAGGGTGGCCGCCGGACAGACATGCAGAGAGCGCGGTGGCGTGAGGCGCAGGAGAAGATGGCCCGGATGGCTGCATGTCGGTGTCCTGGAGCATCGCCTGACGCGCATGTGGGAGCCCGGCACCTTCCCGCCGCCCGAATCACTGCTGGCCATCATGACCCTGGCGGCCGTCCCCCGCGCGCTCGGCCTGCGCCTGGCCGACCATCTCAGCGGCGGCCTGGTCGTCGGCCCCGGCGCCGTCCCCGACCTGCCCGACTTCGAGAAACTCCGCGCCATCCCCCTCCCCCAGCAGCAGGGCACCTGGGAGCGTAGCGCCGGCGTCTACGACCCCGCCCTGCGCCGCATCGCGATCGGCAGCGTGCCCTCACCCTCCGTGAGCGTCTGCGGCCACGAACTCGGCCACGCCATCGACGACTGCGACGGGCGCCCCTCCGCCGACAAGTGGTGGGTCGTGCTGCACGCGCTGCGCCGCCCTCACCTCGCTCCGCCCTACCGGGAGGACGTCTCGGAGCTGTTCGCGGAGAGTTTCGCCTGCGTGCTCACCCGGCGCCCCAGCCGCCTCATCCGCCTGCTCGGCGACGACGAGCACACCGCCCACCAGGTGTACCACTGGATGTCCGAACGTTATGGGATCGGCTGACCACGACCCGCGC
Source organism: Nonomuraea glycinis (assembly GCF_014646515.1). Classification (GTDB taxonomy): domain Bacteria; phylum Actinomycetota; class Actinomycetes; order Streptosporangiales; family Streptosporangiaceae; genus Nonomuraea; species Nonomuraea glycinis. Next base: position 468,261 of record NZ_BMNK01000006.1, on the reverse strand, counting down.
CCGGCCCCGGCGGCTATGCTGGCTGCCTCACGTGGACACCAGGGGAAGGGACGCCCATGACCGTGCTCATGCTCCCGGGCGGCGCCCTGCGCGTCCCCACCACCGCCGTCCTGGACGACGGCACCCGCGTGCACGGCACCCGCGACGTCTCCCCCGACACCCCGGACTACGACCGCTGGCTGCCCTTCGCCGACCCCGAAGAGCCCGCCTGGCACACCGACCTCGACGACGAGGCCATCCTGTCCCGCTGGCAGTCGGCCTGACCCGCACGGCTCCGTACGGCGGCACGGGTCATCAGGCCGCCGACGCGTGCCGGGGCGGGAAACCGGGGTGAGCGGTCAGCCCTGGTAGGCGCCCGCGTGCGGGGCCGAGGGCAGCGGCTTGCCGTTGACGTCCTTGGCGAAGGCCTCCCCGCCGAACCACGCGGGTGACAGCCGTACCGCCCGCTCGCGCGCCGGGGAGCCGGCCCGCAGCCGCAGGTCGCTGCGGGAGACGAAGCGCGGGTCGGCCATGACGGAGCGGGAGCCGAGCCGGAACTTCGCGGTGCGCGCCCGGTAGACGTTGCCCGCCTCGTCGGCTCCCTTGCCGTCCTCGTAGCCGGCCTCGCCCCCCACGGAGATGGCGTTGTTGCGGACCTTGAGGATGGACGGGGAGCAGCCGTCGTGGCAAGCCCAGCCGATCGTCTTCCTGGCCGGCATGGAGACGGAGTTGTGCAGGACGACGGTGCCCTTGACGGGGCCGACGACGTGCCCGGCGCCCCGGGTGACGAGGAAGGAGCCGCTCTTGAGCGAGGAGGTGACGACGTTGAAGGCGAACAGGTTGCCGGTGGCGGTGTGGCCCTTCTTGGCGCCCAGTTCGGTGAAGGTGTTGTTGTCGCGCGAGATGTTGCGCAGGATGCGGTTGCGGTTGCCGCTGAAGATCTCGATGGCGGCGCCGTCGACGCCGTAGTCGTGGCTCTTGGCGTGGCTGCCGGTGATGGTGTTGTCGGCGATGAAGTTGTCGTCGCCGTTGATGAGGATGCCGAAGGCGCCGGAGTCGTTGTCGCCGCCCTCGTCGTTGACGCTCATCCGGTTGTTGTCAGTGATCTTGCTGTCCCTGACGGTGTTGCGGGCGCCGGTGCGGGTGATGGAGACGCCGGTGACGTTGTGGTCGGCCTCGATGCCGGCCAGCACGTTGCGGTCACCGGTGATCTCGAAGCCGGCCCACTCGCAACCGGTGGCGCGCAGGCCGCTGACGTGCCAGTACGCACCGGTGATGACGACGCAGGCCGTGGTGCGCCCGGTGATCCTGGGCGGCTTGCCCGTGCCGTGCGCCCGCACCACGATGGGCTTGGCCGCGGTGCCCTTGGCCGCCAGGGTGAGCGGGCCGGCGAAGCTGCTCCCCCGCTTGAAGCTGACGGTGTCGCCCGGCTTGAGGTCCGCCGCGTTGACCGGGTCCAGGGACTTCCATGGGGCGGTGGCGCTGGTGCCCGCCGCCGCGTCGTCGCCCGCCTTGGAGTCGACGTAGTAGGTGGTGGCGGCTTGCGCGGCGGCACTTCCCGACGGAACGGCGGCGGACAGCAGCGAGACCATGACCGCCGCGGACAGGAACCTCATCGGGCACACCACAATCTAGTTCAAAAGTGAATTTGTCGTGCCACCGTAGCGTGATCAACGGCCGGGGCGCCACACGAGCACCGCCGGTCCGGCGCCTGCCAGCACGTCCTTGTCGGAAGAGTTATAAAGAACCTCCGCCGGCGCCCCGAGCCGCAGCGGGGTGCCGGGGGCCCGGCGGGCGCACACCAGCAGCGACTCGTCCTCGTACTCGCGGGCGAACACCAGGCAGTCGGCGTCGGCGTGCAGCCAGCGCAGGCCGCCGTGGCGCAGCGCGGGCTCGGCGCGGCGCAGGCCGAGCAGGTCGCGGTAGCCGGCCAGGGTGGCGAGATCCTGGTCGGCGGGGCGGTTCCAGGGCATCGGGGTGCGCGAGTGCTCGCCGTTCACGCCGGTCAGGCCGTACTCGCTGCCGGCGAACAGCATCGGCGTGCCCGGCAGGGTGGCCTGCAGGCCGAGCGCGATCAGGTGGCGCTCCCGGGAGCCGGTGACGGTGCGGATGCGCGAGGTGTCGTGGGAGTCGAGCAGCTGCCAGGAGTGGACGTAGGAGCGCCACGACATGTGCGAGGCGAAGGAGCGGAACGTCGCGAGGGTGTCGAGACCGTCGCGGCGCGGCACGCCGCCGGGGACGCCGAGGAAGTGGTCCAGGTCCAGCTCGTCGCCGCGCAGCCAGGCCCACACGGGGCGGGTGAAGCCGCTGTAGTTCATGGTGCCGTGCCAGCCGTCGCGGTCGAGGTCGGGTGAGGCGTCGTGGTTGTGCTCGGCGATGAGGGCGGCCGTGGGCGGCAGCGCGCGCCGCAGCAGGGCGGCGGCCTCGTGGGTGTGGTCGGCGGCGGCGCGCCTGCCGGTCATGTTGGCGACGTCCACCCGCCAGCCGTCGAACGGCGGCACCCAGCGGGCCAGCACCTCGGGCATGCGGGTGCGTACCAGCTCGCCGGACCAGTTGAGCTTGGGCAGCGACTTGACGCCCCACCAGGCCTCGTAGTCGCCGGTGTCGGGGTCGAAGTGGTACATCTCCCGTTCGGGCGCGTGCGGGTCGGACCGCGCGGCGGTGAACCAGGCGTGCGCGTCGCCGGTGTGGTTGGTGACGATGTCGCCGAGCAGCCGCATGCCACGCGCGTGCAGGGCGTCGGCGAGCCGGTGCAGCGCCTGGTCGCCGCCGAGCAGCGGGTCGATCCGGTCGAAGGCGGCGGCGTCGTAGCGGTGGTTGGAGCGGGCGGGGAAGACCGGCGTCAGGTAGACGGTGTCGGCGCCGAGGCTCCGCACGTGGTCCAGGTGGGGGATGATGCCGTCGAGGTCGCCGCCGTAGAACTGCCGGGCGGCGGCCGGGCCGCTGGGGATGACCGGGTCGTGGTCCCACCGGCGGGGCAGCGCCCAGAAGGGCGGCTCGCGCACCGCGCCCGACCGGCCGAAGCGGTCGGGGAAGATCTGGTAGACGATCGCGTCGCGCAGCCACGCCGGTGGCGCGTCGTGGCACACGAGCCGGAAGTCGCTCGCGTCGGTCAGGTCGTGCGTCGCGAGCCCGGCCGCGGTGAGCCACCGCTGGCCACGGGGCGTGCTCAGCAGGAAGCGGTAGCGGGTGACGGGGTTGGTGGCGACGATCTCGGCCTGCCACCAGACGTCGGTCCGGCCGTACCCGCCGGTTCTGCCGCCGGTGCGGGTGGCCGCGCGCACGTAGCGCGGCTCCCCGTCCTGTACGACCCGTACGAGCACGCCCGTGACCCCGGCGGCCCGCGGCGCCCGCACCCGGACGGTCACCGGGGCGCCGAGCTCGGGCGTCTGGGCGGAGACGTACAGGGACGAGCCGTCGTGGTGTGGATCGTCCAGGAAACGCATGAGACCTATCCCTTGACGGCTCCGGCGGTGAGCCCGGAGACGATGTACTTCTGCAGCCAGAGGAAGACGCCGACGGTAGGGATCGCGGTGAGCAGGGTGCCGGCGGCGAACATGCCGAAGTTGGCGTTGCGCTGGTCCCCCGCGATCATTCCGTACATGCCCACGGCGAGCGTCTTGCTCTCCGGGTCGCGCAGGAAAACACTCGCCATGAGGAACTCGCTCATGATCCCGATGAAGGCCAGCAGGGAGGTGACCGCGAGGATCGGCGTGACCAGCGGCATGATGATCCGCCAGAAGATCTGCGCGTGCGTGGCGCCGTCGACGGTGGCGGCCTCGTCGAGCTCCTTCGGCACGGTGTCGAGGAAGCCCTTCATCAGCCAGGTGTTCACGCCCAGCGCGCCGCCGAGGTAGAGCAGCATGAGCCCCCAGACGGTGTCGAAGCCGAAGGCGGGGTAGAGCTCGGTCACCCTGGTGAAGATCATGAAGATCGTCACGATGGCGAGGAACTGCGGGAACATCTGGATCAGCAGCAGTGCCAGCAGCCCGGCCCGGCGCCCGGCGAAGCGCATCCGGCTGAAGGCGTAGGCGGCGCACATCGACAGCAGCAGGCTCGCGAACGACGACAGCAGCGCGATGGCCACCGAGTTGAGGAACCATCTGCCGAACGGGTAGACGTCGGAGGCGAACAGGTCACCGAAGTTGCCCAGGCTCACCTGGGTGGGCAGCAGGTCGGTGGAGGCGAGGGTGCCGAGCGGGTTGATCGCGGCGGAGATCACGAACAGGATGGGAAAGACCGCGAACGCGCACACCACCAGCACGAACACGTGTCGCAGGGCGAGCTTCACGCGTACACCTCCTCCTGTCTGCGGGTCCGCCGGAAGGCCACGGCCGAGATGACGGCCACGATGGCGAAGATGAACACCGAGATCGCGGCGGCGAACCCGAACTGCGCCCCGCCCGTGCCGAAGGCCAGCCTGAACGTGTAGGTGATCAGCAGGTCGGTGGCTCCCACCTGGGAGTTCTCGGCCGGGAACGGCCCGCCCTCGCTGGTGAGCGCGATGGCGTTGAAGTTGTTGAAGTTGAACGCGAACGACGAGATGAGCAGCGGCGTCAGCGCCACCAGCAGCAGCGGCAGCGTCACCCGGCGAAAGCCCTGCCACGGGGTGGCGCCGTCGATGGAGGCGGCCTCGGTCAGCTCGCGCGGGATCGCCTGCAGCGCGCCGGTGGTGACGAGGAACATGTACGGGAAGCCGAGCCAGAGGTTGACCAGGATCACCGCGAGCCGGGCGGTGCCCGGTTGGCCCATCCAGTCGACGTTCAGCCCGAAGAACTGGTTGATGAGCCCGAAGTCACGGTTGAACAGGTCCCGCCAGACCAGCAGCATCGCGAACGAGGGCATCGCGTAGGGCAGGATGAGCGCGATCCGGTAGACGGTGGTGCCGCGCATCCGCGGGTGGTGCAGGGCGAGCGCGACGGCCATGCCGAGGGCGAAGGTGCCGCCGACGGAGGCCAGCGCGAACCCTGTGTTCCAGCCGAACACGCCCAGGAAGTAGCCGGAGATGGTGGGGTTGGTCAGCACCTGGGCGAAGTTGTCGAATCCGACGTCGACCTGCCACCCCTGGGCCAGGTGCTCGCCCGCGGCGTTGACGAAGTAACCCTGGCCGTCGTCGGCCGTCCAGGTGTCCGCGTCGCCGCGCACGCAGTCGCAGCCGGCGTCGTAGACGAGCGCGGCCTTGCCCTCGACGGCGCGGCTCAGCCCGTTGGCCTTGATCGCCCCGTCGGGGGTGGGCACGGACAGGGCGGAGATCTCCGGTCCGCGCGCGGCCGCCTGGGGGGTGGTGAGCACGGTGACGCCGGGCGCCCGCAACACCTTGCCGGTCACGCCGACCTGCGCGCCGGGCAGCGGCGACAGGCTGTCGGCGGTGCCGAGCCGGACCTGCTCGGTGTCCGGGTCGACGAGCAGGAAGACCAGTTCCTGCCCGCGCAGGCCGACGGTGAGGTCGTACTCGGGCGAGCCGGGCGCCTGCCGTACCGAGCCGGTCTCGATGGCGGTGACGGCGGCCTGCTTGTCGCCCCGGTGACCGTCGCCGAAGTTGGTGAAGGCGGTGCTCACCGTGTAGAGCACGGGGAAGATCTGGAAGGCGATGAGGAAGACGGTGCCGGGGACGAGGTACTTCGCCGGGATGTGGCGCGGCGTCAGGTAGAGGTAGCCGATGACCGCGGTGGCGGCGCCGAGCACGCCGAGTCCGGTCCAGGACCCGGCGGCGGCCAGCGGCGGCGCCGCGTAGAGCAGGAACGCGGCCGCCACGGCGAGGACCGCGATCCTGCTCACCACGAAGGCGGTGGTGACGGTGCGGCGCGGCCCTCTCCTGGCGGTCTCGCGGGCGTCCGGAGCCATCCCGGGTCAGTTCTTGAGCGCGCCGTCGATGGCCTTCTGCGCGGCCCCGGCCGCCTTGGCGGCGTCGCCGCCCTTGACGACCGCCGCCTCCGCGATGCCGAACGGCTGCCAGACCGCCTGCATCTCGGGGATGGCGGGCATCGGCATGCCGTCCTTGCCGGCGTCCATGAACTTGCCGGCGTCGGCGTCGGTGGTCTTGACCTCCTCCAGCGCCTCGGTCAGCGCCGGGGGCCGGGGGTCGGCGTCGTACAGCGCCTTGGCCACGTCCTTGTCGGTCACGTAGTTGGTGACGAACTCCTGGGCGAGAGCCTTGCTCTTGCCCTTGGCGGCGACGAAGAACGTCTGCACGCCGACGAACGGGGTGGCGGGCGCGCCGCCCTCGAAGGACGGGACGGGCGTGATGTCGTAGCCGAAGCCGCCCTTCTTCACGTCGGTCATCGCCCACGGGCCGGAGATGAGGTACGCGCACTTCTTCGCGGCGAAGTTGACGATGTAGTTCTCGTTGGTGATCGACGTCTTCAGGACGCCGTCGCCCTTCTCCCCGAGCGCGCGCAACTTGCCGAAAGCCTTGACGGAGCCGGGCGAGTCGAGCATGACCTGCTTGGGGTCGGGGTCGCCGGAAGGGGTGGCGCCGAACAGCGAGCCGCCGCCCGCGGCGAAGATCGGGTAGGCGTGGAAGGCGTCGCCCTTCTGGGTGACGGGCAGGCACAGCACCTCCTCGACCTTGCCGTCGGCCTTGAGCCGCTTACCTTCCTTGACCAGGTCCTCGATGGTCGCGGGGGCGTCGGGGGCGAGGTCGGTGTTGCGGATCAGGGCGATGTTCTCCACCGCGTAGGGCGCGCCGTAGGTCTGGCCGTCGAAGGTGACGGCCTTCATGGCGATCTCGGGGAAGGCGGCCTTCTGCGCCTCGGTGAGGTTGACGGGGTCGATGGCGCCGTTCTGCACCAGGTTGCCGATCCAGTCGTGCGCGCCGATCATGACGTCCGGGCCGCTGCCCTGCTGGGAGGCGGTGATGAAGGTCTGCTGGTTGTCCTTGCTGATCTCTTTCACCTCGACGGTCACGCCGTTCTCGGTGCCGAACTGGTCGGCGAAGGGCCGCAGCGCCTTCACCCGGTTGGGGTCGGCCCAGATGACGAGCGTGCCGCCGGCCTGGCCGGTCGGGGCGGCCGAGCCGCTGGGGGCCGCCGAGGGCGCCGCCGGATCGGAGCCGCCGCAGGCGGTGGCGGCGAATGCCAGACTCGCCAGAGCGGCCACACTCAGAGTTCGCTTGCGCATGAGATCTCCTGAGGTCACGGAGGGGGGCGGCGGACACCGCGCGGCGCCCGCCGGCAAAGACCTAAGTTGACCGCTTTCACGGCTTATGTTTCCGGGACGTTAGCCACTCTTTGCAAGAATTGGAAGAACTTGCAAACAGGAGTTACCGGATACTCACCGCAGGGGACGGCGGATCCGCGCAAATGCCAGCGCAAGAGGACTCTGCAACTTGCGGCAACTTACGCTTGACCCGTCATGGCCGTGCACGCGATCCTGCAACAGGACATCTCGGACATTATTGGAGAAACATGCTCGACAACGACGACTGGTGGCGGGACGCCGTCGTGTACCAGGTCTACCCGCGCAGCTTCGCCGACGCGAACGGCGACGGCGTGGGCGACCTGGCCGGAGTGCGCGACAAGCTGGGCTATCTGCGCCGGCTCGGCGTGGACGCCATCTGGCTGAGCCCCTTCTACACCTCGCCGATGGCCGACGGCGGCTACGACGTGGCCGACTACCGCGACGTCGATCCCCTCTTCGGCGAGCTCGCCGACTTCGACGCCCTGATCGCCGACGCGCACGCGCTGGGCATCAGGATGATCGTGGACCTGGTGCCGAACCACTCCTCCGACCGGCACCCCTGGTTCCAGGCGGGGCTGCGGGACCGCTACATCTTCCGCGACCGGCCCAACGACTGGGAGTCGATCTTCGGCGGATCGGCGTGGACCCAGGTCGCCGACGGACAGTGGTACCTCCACCTGTTCGCGCCCGAGCAGCCGGACCTCAACTGGGAGAACCCGGTGGTGCGGGCCGAGTTCCGCGACATCCTGCGGTTCTGGCTGGACCGCGGCGTCGACGGGTTCCGGATCGACGTGGCGCACGGCATGATCAAGGCGGCCGGGCTGCCGGACGTCGGGCCGAAGGAGGGCCGCCAGGCCGAGATGCTCGGCGGCGAGCAGGTGCCGTACTTCGACCAGGACGGCGTGCACGACATCTACCGCGAGTGGCGGCCGATCCTCGACTCCTACCCGGGCGGGCGGATGGCGGTGGCCGAGGCGTGGGTGTCCTCCGCCGAGCGGCTGGCCCGCTACGTCGGGCCGGACGAGCTGCACCAGGCGTTCTCGTTCGAGTTCATGATGGCCGACTTCCACGCCAAGTCCTTCCGTACGGTCATCGACAAGGCGCTGGCCGAGGCCGAGCTGGTGGGCGCGCCCACCACCTGGGTGCTGTCCAACCACGACAAGCCACGCCACGTCACCCGGTACGGCAGCCTGGCCCGCGCCAGGGCGGCCACGCTGCTCATGCTCGCGCTGCCCGGCTCCGCCTACCTCTACAACGGCGAGGAGCTCGGCCTGCCCGACGTGCTGGACCTGCCCGACGAGCTGCGGCAGGACCCGGCGTTCCGGCGCAGCGGGGAGAGCCGGGACGGCTGCCGGGTGCCGCTGCCGTGGACCGGCTCGCCCGGATGCGGCTGGCAGGACCCGTGGCTGCCGATCCCCGGCTCCTGGGCGCGGTTGTCGGCCGAGGCGCAGGAGGACGACCCCGGCTCCACGCTGAGCCTCTACCGGGCCGCGCTCGACCTCCGCCGACGGCATCCGGCGCTCGGCGGCGGCACGCTGACCTGGCTCGACTCCCCCAAGGACGTGCTGGCCCTGGAGCGCTCCCCCGGCCTGGTCGTGGTGCTCAACACCGGTGAGCAGCCGGTGCGCCCCGAGTTCGGCGGGCGGGTGCTGCTGTCGAGCGGCCCCCTGGCCGACGGGGCGATCCCACCGGACACCACGGTCTGGCTGGAGCGCTGATCAACGACAGTATTGACCAAACTTTCCCTGGACGCGGGCTTCGGCGGTGACACCGGTTAGTAGCCTCGGGGCGTGTCACGCCTGTGGGCGCGCTCTCCTCGCGGACGCGTCACCGTCATCGCCTCGGCCGTCGCCGCCCTGGTGCCGACCCCGTCGGCGCCGGTCGGCGTGGCCGTCGACAGGGCGGCCACCGGCCGCCGCACACGATCCGTACCGTCCGCCAAGACCATGAAGGTGATCGTGTTGGCCCACCTCACCGCATTCGCCGCGCTGGCCGGCTGGGCGGGCTGGGTCGCCACCGGCCGGGCCCTTCGCCCGGTGGCGACCATGCGCAGCGAGCTCGACGACGCCAACGCTCGCGATCTGAGCCGCCGGGTGACACAGCCACCCGGCGACGACGAGGTGGCGCGGCTCGCCCGGTCGGTCAACGCCACCCTGGCCAGGGTGGAACGCGCGGCGCTGCAGCAGCGGCAGTTCGCCTCGGACGCCTCGCACGAGCTGCGCACCCCGGTGGCCGGGCTGCGCGCCCAGTTGGAGACCGCGCAGCTCTATCCGGATGACACCGACCTGCAGGCGCTGGTGCGCAGCGCCCTGCGCGACACCGAGCGGCTGGAGGCCATCATCGACGACCTGCTGCTGCTGGCCAAGATCGGCACGCGGGTGGACGTGGAGCGGGTGGAGTTGTCCGAGCTGGTCCGCCAGGAGCTGGCCGGGCGTACGGACAAGCTCCCCGTCCGGGTGAAGCTGTCGCGGGACGTGGCCGTCCGGGGGGTCAGGATGCAGCTCGGCAGGGTGCTGGCGAACCTGCTGGACAACGCCCAGCGCTACGGGAACAGCGAGGTGCGGGTGATCGTGACCAGGGAGGGCGACCAGGCGGTGCTGGCCGTGGAGAACGACGGCGCGGACATCCCGCTGGAGGATCGCGAGCGCATCTTCGACCGCTTCGCCCGCCTGGACGCCGCCCGCAGCCGCGACGCCGGCGGCACCGGGCTGGGCCTGGCCATCGCCCGCGACGTGGCGATCGCGCACCGGGGCGACATCCGGGTGGAGGACTGCCCTGGCTGCGCCCGCTTCGTGCTGCGCCTCCCGGCCGGGTGACCGGGGCCCGCCACCGGCCGTCCAGAGTCGCTCTACCCGATCCCCCCGGAACGTTAATGACGGGGACGCTGCCAGTTCAACCGGTCCCTCTAGCTTCTGGATGCAACCCGGAGCACTGAGGAGTCACGTTGCGAGTCCTGGCCGTAGTTCCCGCCCGCGGAGGTTCGGCGGGCGTACCCCTGAAGAACCTCGCCCCCGTGGGCGGTGTCCCGCTGGTGGCCCGCGCGGTGCGCGCCTGCCTGCGCGCCGAGCTGGTGGACGAGGTCGTGGTCAGCACCGACCACGCGGGCATCGCCGAGGCCGCCGCGCAGGCGGGGGCGCGCGTCGTGGACCGGCCGGCGGAGCTGAGCGGCGCGACCGCCTCCAGCGAGTCCGCGGTGCTGCACGCCCTCGACGCGCTCGGCGAGGACCCCGAGATCGTCGTGCTGGTGCAGTGCACGAGCGCGTTCATCGACCCGGAGGACCTGTCCGCGGCCGTGCGCAAGGTGCTGGACGGGGAGGCCGACGCGGTCTTCTCCGGCATGCCGACGCACGAGTTCCTGTGGACGACGGCCGGCGCGGGCATCAACCACGACCCGGCGCGGCGCCCCCGCAGGCAGGACCTGGAGGCCCAGTTCCGCGAGACGGGCGCGTTCTACGTCATGCGCACCGCGGGGCTGCGCGAGAGCGGCCACCGCTTCTTCGGCGACATCTCCGTGCAGACGGTGCCGTCCCGGCACGCCGTCGAGGTGGACACCCCCGAGGACCTGGAGATCGTACGGGCGCTCGCGCCGTTCGTGGACGCGCCCGAGCCGATCGACGTCGACGCCGTCATCACCGACTTCGACGGTGTGCACACCGACGACCGCGCCTACGTCGACTCAGAAGGCCGGGAGATGGTGCTGGTCAGCCGCTCTGACGGGATGGGCGTGTCGCTGCTGCTGCGTGCCGGGGTGAAGGTGCTGGTCATGTCGACCGAGCACAACCCGGTGGTGGCCGCGCGAGCGCGCAAGCTGGGCGTGCCGGTGCTGCAGGGGCTGGCGGAGAAGCGGACCGTGCTGCGCGACTGGCTGACCATCGAAGGGCTGGACCCGGCCCGCGTCGCCTACGTCGGCAACGACGTCAACGACCTGGGGCCGATGGCCGAGGTCGGCTGGCCGGTCGCGGTGCCGGACGCGCACCCGCGGGTGCGGGCCGCGGCCAGGGTGGTGCTGTCCCGGGCGGGCGGCGACGGCGCGGTGCGGGAGCTGTGCGACAGGGTCGTGGCGGCCCGGCCGGCGCCCGAGGAGCCGGCGCCGGAGGCGGCCCGGCCCCGGTTCGGCCCGGTGCGGATCGGCGACGTCCCGGTGGGTGACGGCGAGCCCGTGTACGTGATCGGCGAGATCGGCATCAACCACAACGGCGACCTCGACCTCGCGCGAAGGCTCATCGACGTGGCCGCCGACGCGGGCTGCCAGGCGGTCAAGTTCCAGAAGCGCACCCCGTCGATCTGCGTGCCGGTCGAGCAGCGTGACCAGATCAGGCAGACGCCGTGGGGCGAGATGACCTACCTGGAGTACAAGGAGCGCACCGAGTTCGGCCACGACGAGTACCGGCAGATCGCCAAGTACTGTGACGAGCGGGGCATGCACTGGTTCGCCTCGCCGTGGGACGTGCCGTCGGTGCACTTCCTGGAGGAGATGGACGTACCGGTGCACAAGGTGGCCTCGGCCAGCGTCTCCGACCACGAACTGCTGCGCGCCCTGGCCGCCACCGGCAAGCCGATCATCCTGTCGACCGGCATGTCGACGCTGTCGGAGATCGACGCGGCGGTGCGGATCCTCGGCACCGACAACCTGATCATGATGCACGCCACGTCCACCTACCCCCTCCCGCCGGAGGAGGCCAACCTGCGGACGATCACCACGCTCAAGGACCGCTACGGCGTGCCGGTCGGCTACTCCGGGCACGAGCGCGGCCTGCAGATCTCCCTGGCCGCGGTCACGCTGGGCGCGGTCTGCGTGGAGCGGCACATCACCCTCGACCGCACCATGTGGGGCTCGGACCACGCGGCGTCCCTGGAGCCCGCCGGGCTGGAGCACCTGGTGCGCGACATCCGCATCATCGAGCAGGCCCTGGGCGACGGCGTCAAGCGCGTCTTCCCCGGCGAACAGGCCCCGAAGGCCCGCCTGCGCCGCGTGACCGTCTGACCGACCCCGGCCTGTGCGGGCACGTCCCGCGCGTGGAGACCATATTGATCACTCTCTCGGTCGTCGTGCCGGTGCGCGACGGCGAGCGGTACCTCGCGGACGCGCTCGCCTCGCTCCGCCGTAACGCCCGGCACGACTTCGAGTTCATCGTGGTGGACGACGGGTCGGTGGACGCCACCGGGGACATCGCCGAAGACGCCCGGGCCGTGCTGCCCGGCCTGGAGGTGCTCCGCAACCCGGTGCCCCTGGGCCTGGCGGACGCCCGCAACGCCGGGCTGGCGGCCGCGTCCGGCCGGTACGTCACGTTCCTGGACGGCGATGACTGGCTCGCCCCCGGCTATCTGGCCCGGCTCGTCGAGGCGGCCGACGGGCTCGGCTGCGACTTCGTACGCACCGACCATGTGCAGGTGGAGGGCCGTAAGCGGGTGGTGCATCGGGCTCCGCTGGCGCGGCGGGGCTCGGTGCACGACCCCCGGGAGGCGATCCTGCCCGCCGGGGTGCGCACCATGGTGGACTACCCGTACGCGTGGGCGGGCGTCTACCGGCGCTCGCTCGGCGACCTGCTGCACTTCCCCGGCTCGCTGCACACGGCGGAGGACCGGCCGTGGATCTGGCGGCTGCACACGCGGGCGGCGACGTTCGCGGTGGTGTCGCTGGCCGGGGTGTTCTACCGGCGGCAGGTCTCCGGCTCGCTGACGCAGGTGGGCGACGAGCGGCAGCTGCACTTCTTCGACGCCTTCGAGCTGGTGTTCAAGGACCTGGAGGAGCGGTTCCTGCCCAAGGCGGTGCGGAACTTCTGCGCGCTGCTGGCCCACCACCTGGAGCTCGCCGACCGGTTCACGCCGGAGCTCCGGGCCCGCTTCGAGGAACGCGGCGCGCAACTGGCGGGCACGCTGCCGGTCGCGATGGTGGCCGAGGCGGTGTCGGGGATGTCCGCCGAGCGCGCGGCGGTGCTGCGGGCGCTGCTGCCCGGCCTGCCCGCCGATGCCCGCGTGCGCCGTGCCCAGGAGGATTCATGACGACCGTCTTCTACGCCTCGACCCTGTTCGGCGCCATGTCGCTGGCCGCCGCCATCGACGACGGCCGCTTCGGCGCGGGCCGCAAGGTGCTGCTGGTGTCGAACAACGCGGCGATCCCCGAGGTGGCGACGCCGCTGGACGCCACTCCCGGCTTCGCGGTGCTGCGCTCCCGCTTCGACGAGGTGCACTCCTGGAACGACCTGATCCACCCGCTGCACCCGTCGGACTGGCGGGCCAGGGTGATCGAGGTGCCGATGCTGGAGCGCCTCCTCAACGCCCGGCTCGGCCTGGGCGCGGTGGCCGAGCTGGTGCTGGAGTCGATCGCGGTCGCGCCGGCGCGCACCATCGCGGGCCTGGTGCGCGACTGCCCCATCACCGTCTACTCCGACGGGCTGATGAGCTACGGCCCCACCCGCGACCCGCTGCCTGCCGAGATCTTCCGGCGCGTCACCCGCCTGCTGTACCTGGACCTCGTCCCCGGCCTGACGCCGCTGCTGCTCACCGAGTACGGCGTCCCCGCCGCGACGATCCCCGAGGCGGCCTTCCTGGCGGTGGTGGCCGAGGTCACCGCGACCGCCCCGGACATGCTCGCCGCCGAGGCGATGATCCTCGGCCAGTATCTGTCGGCGCTGGAGATCGTCACCCCGCAGGAGGAGGCGGACCTGCACGAGGCGATGCTGCGCGGCCTGGCGGCCCGCGGTCACCGCACCGTCGTGTTCAAGCCGCATCCGGCGGCGGGCCGCAGGCACGCCCAGTTGCTGCGCGCCGCGGCCGCGCCGCTGGGTGTGCGGCTGCTGGTGGCCGGGGAGAGTGTCCCGGCCGAGGTCTGCTTCGCCGCGCTCCGCCCCGAGTTGGTGGTCGGCTGTTTCTCCACCGCGCTGCTCACGGCCGGCCGCTACTTCGGCCTCCAGGTGGCCACGCACGGCACGGAGCTGATCCTGGACCGCCTGACGCCCTACGAGAACAGCAACCGGATCCCGGTCACCATCGCCGACGCCCTGCTGCCCCGGATGGGGACCGACGGCGCCCTCGACCGGCCGGCGGAGCCGGACATCCAGGCTCTGGTGAGCGCGGTCGGCTACTGCATGCAGGCGGACGCCTATCCCGGCCTGCGCCCGGACTCGATCGACTTCGATCCGCGCTACTTCAAGCGCAGGCGATTGGAAGCACTGGACCTGCTGGCGCCTCCGGAGCCGAAGAAGCCCCTGAGCCGCTTCCGCAGACGACTCAGATCGGCCCTGTGATCAGGCGCACGCCTCCAGCAGACGGCTCAGGTGCTGTGATCAGGCGCGCGCCTTCAGCGGGCGGTTCGGGTGGCCCGTACAGGCTTCAGATGCGTACCTTCAGGTAGCGGCGGACGCGCCGGCCGGCGCGCAGCATGGTCGGCGGGATCTCCACCCGCAGGCGGGCGCGGCGGCGGGCGGTGGCGTGCTCGGCCCCGTCGAGGAGCGACCTGGCGGGCATCCGGGGCCGGGAGATCACCAGCCCGGCCAGCAGCCCCGCCCAGTCGTCGCGCCCGGCGGGGTGGAAGTAGTTCGCCGCGCACCAGGCCGGCTCCGCCTTGCGGAAGTCACCCTCGGCCAGGTCGTCCAGGGTGCCGAGCAGGCCGCTGCCCTCGAACACCACGTTGATCATCTGGGCGCTGACGCCGAAGTCGCTCAGCACGAGCAGCGGCACGTCCTGGGCGATGGCCTCCAGCGCCGCCGTGGAGCTGACGGTGACGAACCCAGCGGCGCGCGAAAGGTGCTCCCGCATCGAACCCGCCTCGAACCGCAGCCTGCCCGGCTCCCCCATCTCGCGCCAGAGCCGCTGGTAGTGGTGGCGCTCGCGGTGGGTCTGCTGCTCGTCCTCCAGAGCGCGCAGCTTCACCACCACGTCCAGGTCCGGCCGGCGCCCGGCCAGCTCGGCCAGGGAGCGCAGCACGCGCTCGCGGTCGCCGCGGGCGCGCGGCACCTTGGCCTGGGTGGCGAACACCACCCGGTCACCGCCGGCTCCCTCCGCGTCCGGGCGCAGGAACGGCAGCCTGGCCAGCCCGACCGCCCCTCCCCCGCCCAGCCGGGAGGCGATGGCGGCGAACTCGGCCACCTCACGCTCGCTGTGCACCACGAACAGATCGCAGCCGCTGCGGAACAGCCACGCCTTCTCGGTGGCGGGCACCGAGATGCCGGGCAGTCCCGTGACGAACACCGGGCGGGGCCGCAGCCCTCGCAGCACCTCGGCCACCAGCACGTCCACGACCGGACCGGTGCAGGCCACCAGGATCACGTCGGGGCTGGACCGTTCGGCCGCGCGGCGCACCGCCCGCGCCGACAGCACCGGCGGCGGCGGACGCTCGCCGACGGCGGCGGCGATCTGCGCCGGCGACGGGGCGATCGGGGTGCGCACCACCACCAGCTCGCTCTCGCAGCCCGCCGGCAGGTCGCCCAGCAGGCAGGCCGCCCATTTCAGATACGAGTCGGAGTCGGCGACCGCCAGCACTCTCACCCCGTCACTCCTGTCACTTCGGTCACTTGCGTGAGATGCGAGCGCAGCGCGGGAGCCGCCCTGCTGGTCCACCATTCGTCGGGCACGTCGACCGGCTCCACTGTGACGCCGCGCGGGCCGAGCAGCACCCGCAGCGAGGAGATCGCGGTGGAGGGCAGGCTGACCACTCGCTGGCCGGCGTCGAGGCCGCGCAGGGTCAGCTCGGCGGGCACGCCGGGCTCGTGCACGGTGATGCCGGCCCGCTCCCGGATCAGCGCCAGGTCCACCGGGTCCTCCCGGCGGTGCGGGTAGTAGGCGAGCGGCTCCTGCTCGGCCAGGTCCATCAGCCAGCGCAGGTAACGGTCGCGGCGAACCAGGCCGTTCCTGACCAGCGAGGTGCCGAGGACGACGGTCCGCTCGGCGGGGCCGGGCTCGGCGAGCGGCTGAGCGCGCAGCCAGTCGAAGTCATGACGGACGAGCTCGACGCCCGCCCGCTCGACGGCGAGCGCCAGCTCGCCGGAGACGGGCAGCGCGGTGAACACCGTGACGCGCCCGAGGCGCAGCCGGGCGGCCGCGGCCAGCCCCAGCGCCGCACGGAGCGCTCCCGGCTGGGCCCGCGCGCGCAGCAGCGGCCGGTACGGTCCCGCCGCCAGCAGCTCCAGCAGCCGGATCGTGGCCAGCCCGTCGTCCACGACCACGATGCGGCCGGGAACGGAGGTGAGCCAGCGCAGCTGCACCTTGCCGGAGAAGGCGTCGCCGACGGCCCGCAGCCGGTGCGGCATGCGCTCGCGCGGCTCGGCCAGCTCAAGGCCCTCGGGCAGGGTGAGGTGGCCCAGCTCCCGCCGGGTCGCCTTCAGCGCGCGCAGCTTCGCGCGGGGCACGACCGTGGTGGCCGGCCCCAGCACCCCCGCGTGGTGGGCCTCGACGGCGCACAGCATCTGGAGGGGGGACTCCACCCAGGCCGACGCCTGTTTGACCACTTGTTCTCCCAGCCCGTGGGTAAGCCCGTGCAGGACCGCTTCAAGCTAGCCCGGCCTGCTTAAGCAGCCAGAAACGGGACGTGAACAATGAAGGGTATGAACTCGCTACGGCTCTATCGAGACGGCGCCGAAATCCCGCAGCTCGGCTTCGGCGTCTACCAGGTGCCCGACGACGAGGCCGAACGGGCGGTGCGGACCGCGCTGGAGATCGGCTACCGGCACATCGACACCGCCACGCTCTACCAGAACGAGGAGGGCGTCGGGCGCGCGGTGCGCTCCTCCGGGATCCCGCGCGAGAAGGTGTTCGTCACCACCAAGCTGTGGAACTCCGACCACGAGCGGGTGCCGCAGGCCTTCGACGAGAGCCTGGCCAGGCTCGGCATGGACTACGTCGACCTCTACCTCATCCACTGGCCGGCGCCGAAGCAGAACCGGTACGTGCAGGCCTGGCGTGAGGTGGAGAAGATCTACCGGGACGGCCGGGCCAAGGCGATCGGGGTGTCCAACTTCACCGTCGAGACCCTCACCCGGCTCATGGACGAGACCGACGTCATCCCCTGCATCAACCAGATCGAGCTGCACCCGTACCTGCAGCAGCAGAAAATGCGCGAGTTCCACGACAAGAACGGGATCCTCACCGAGGCGTGGGGCCCGATCGGCCAGGGTCAGGGCCTGCTCCAGGAGCCCGCGCTCGCGGTGCTGTCGGACAAGCACGGCCGTACGCCCGCGCAGATCGTGCTGCGCTGGCACATCCAGCTGGGCAACGTGGTCATCCCCAAGTCCGTCACCCCCTCGCGGATCAAGGAGAACCTCTCGGTGTTCGACTTCATTCTCGATCATGAGGACATGGCGGCCATCGGAGCGCTGAACGCGGGCAGGAGACTCGGCCCCGACCCCGACCATCTGGGGTGAACTCCGCCATATACCGCGAGAGCACTTAAATCAGTACGCTTCCGTCGTGAATCTACTTAACTGGGGCATAGCGGCAACTGGTGGTATCGCTCGGACCGTGGGCGCGGTGATCGCCGCCGAGCCGGGGATGCGGGTGGCCGCCGTCGGCTCCCGCGACCTTGGCAGGGCCAAGGCGATGGCCGCGACGCTGGGCGCGGAGTCGGCCTACGGCTCCTACGCCGAGCTGTGCGCCGATCCCGGGATCGACGCCGTCTACGTGGCCACTCCGCACGCCCAGCACCTGGAGGTGGCCGAGGCCGCGATCGCGGCGGGCAAGGCGGTGCTCTGCGAGAAGCCGCTGGCCGCCACGATGGCCGACGCCGAGCGGATGGTCCGCCTGGCGCGCGAGGCCGGGGTCTTTTTGATGGAGGCGATGTGGATGCGGTTCAACCCGCTCATCCAGTCGCTGGCCGCCGACCCCCGTTTCGGGGAGATCCGCTCGGTGCAGGCCTCCTTCGGGTTCGCGCTGCCCTACGATCCCGCGCACCGGCTGTGGGCGCCGGAGCTCGGCGGCGGCGCGCTGCTGGACCTGGGCATCTATCCGCTCGGGCTGGCCCAGCTCCTGCTCGGCATGCCGTCCGGCCTGACCATGACGGGCTCGCTGGCGCCCTCGGGAGTGGACGCGGAGGCCGGCGGGACGCTCGTCTACCCGGACGGCCGGCGAGCGCTGGTGGACTGCTCGCTGCTGGCCACCTATCCCAACGCCGCCAGCGTGGTGGGCACCGGGATGCGCGCCGACATCGAGACACCGTTCTGGGCGCCGCGGCGGATCGTGCTCAGCGGGCCGTCCATGGAGCCGGAAGTGCACGAGCTCGATCCCGCGGACAACGGCTACGCCGGAGAGATCCGCGAGGTCAGGGATGCCTTGGCCGAGGGCCGGACCGAGAGCGCGATCATGCCTCTTGACGAAAGCCTTGCCATGATGGGGCTCCTGGCCGACGCTCGCCGACAAATCTCCTAGCTGGGGGTTTATGGACTTGTAATCCTCTTGCCGTCTGTATTACCTTGTGGGGCATTCGCGGCATACGTCCGGTTTGTCCGTTCGTTGTCGAACCATCGCACCACGTTTCACAGGACCGTCCTGTGACCGCTGAATCCGCTTCAGGGCGGAACCGGGGACCCACGTCCTTTGGGGTGAATCGGCGCCATCGCGCGCCGTAGGGCAGCTTCCACGCCCGAACCCGTCAGCTAACCCGGTAAGCGGCATGGAAGCAAGGAGTAAACCCCCTCGATGGCGAAGAACTGTCTTAGTCGTGCCCTGAAGCCCGAGAACCTCCGCGCCGCCCTCGGCGCCACCATCATCATCACCGCCCTCGGCACCGCCACCGTCCCCGCCTACGCCAGCCCCGGGTCCGCCAGCGCCCAGGAGGACCGGCAGAACAGGCCGGACGACACCAACAAGATCAACGTGACCGCCTCCCAGGTCCTGGAGCTCGCCAGGCAGCAGGTCGGCACCTCCGAGAACGCCCGGGGCGGCGGCACCAAGTTCCAGCAGTGGTACGCCCGGTCACCCCGGGCCATGGAGACCGTACGGCGTGACGGAGGCAACCCCTCCGCTTACCTGAACGCCGCCTGGTGCGCGATGTTCGTCTCCTGGGTCGGCGAGCAGACCGGCGCCCGCCCCCAGGTCGGCTGGGACGCCTACACCGTGACGCACGCCCGATGGTTCCGCAACAACGGCCGCTGGGGCACCACCCCCAAGCCCGGCGCGGTCGTCTTCTTCGCCTGGAACGGCGGCAAGTCCATCAGCTCCATCCAGCACGTCGGCTTCGTCGTCAAGGACAACAAGAACGGCACGATCTCCACGATCGAGGGCAACACCGGCAACGGCGCCGTCGAGGAGCGGGTCCGGCCGAAGTCCCAGGTCGTCGGCTACGGTTACCCGGAGTATGCCGCCTGATGGCGTACACATGACCTGGCGGGGCTTTACCCGCCGTTGGGAGCGCGCATCCTCACCGAGGGTGCGCGCTCCCGTCTTTCTCCGGGAAGATCCCCGTACGCGTGTCGATTCGCCCGCCGGTGGTTCGACGTGTCGATGCGGAGGCTCGCAGGGAGTCTCCCGAGGAGGGATCTCGCCATGAAATTCATGATCGTGGGCAAGGCCGACGAGGAGACCGAGGCCGGCGCGCTGCCCAGCCCGGAGCTCGTCGCCGACATGCACGCCTACAACGAGTCCCTGGTGAAGGCGGGCGTGCTGCTGGCGGCCGAAGGGCTCTACGCCAGTTCGCACGGCGCGCAGATCGCCTACAGCGGCGGCAAGGCGCGGGTGATCGACGGCCCGTTCGCCGAGGCCAAGGAGCTCATCGCCGGGTTCTGGCTGATCCAGGTCAAGTCCCGGGAGGAAGCGATCGAATGGGCGCTGCGCGTCCCCGTGCCGCCGGGCCATGACGGCGTCGGGCTCGACGTCTGGCGGGTCTACGACCCGACGGACACGCCCGACCCGTCCTTGAGCCCGGAGGCGGCCCACCACGAGGCGGCGCTGCGCGAGCGACTGGAGGACGACCGACCATCCTGATCGGAGTCGTTCGAGGGTGACTTGCGCCGGGCTGTCCGGGCTGTTGTCATAGGCCGATGACCGCTTCGCAGACCCATCAGGCGATCGAGGCGGTGTGGCGGATCGAGGCCGCCAGGCTCATCGCCGGGCTGACCCGGCTGGTGCGAGACATCGGGCTCGCGGAGGAGCTGGCGCAGGACGCGCTGGTCGCGGCGCTGGAGCAGTGGCCGGAGTCCGGGGTGCCGAGCAACCCGGGCGCCTGGCTCATGACCGTGTCCAAGCGACGGGCCATCGACATGATCCGCCGCGAAGAGCGTTTCGAGCGCAAGCTGATCGAGATCGGCCGCGCCGAGCTGGCGGAGCTCGCCGACGAGGACCACCTGCCCGAGGTCGGCGAGATCGAGGACGACCTGCTGCGGCTGGTGTTCACCGCGTGCCATCCGGTGCTGCCCACCGAGGCCAGGGTGGCGCTCACCCTGCGGGTGCTCGGCGGGCTGTCCACCGAGGAGATCGCCCGCGCGTTCCTGGTGCCGGAGCCGACGCTCGCGCAGCGCATCGTGCGGGCCAAGCGGACGCTGGCCGCCCGGCGGGTGCCGTTCGAGGTGCCGCAGGGTGACGAGCTCGCCGACCGGCTCTCGTCCGTGCTGGAGGTCATCTACCTGATCTTCAACGAGGGCTACGCCGCGACGGCCGGCGACGACTGGATGCGGCCCGGCCTCTGCGCGGACGCGCTGCGGCTCGGCCGGGTGCTGGCGAGCCTGATGCCGAAAGAGCCCGAGGTGCACGGGCTGGTGGCGCTGATGGAGATCCAGGCCTCCCGCTCGGCCTCGCGCGTGGGCCCGTCGGGCGAGCCGGTGCTGCTACTGGAACAGGATCGGACCGGCTGGGACCGGCTGCTCATCGGCCGCGGCCTGACCGCGCTCGGCCGGGCCGAGGAGCTCGGCGGCGAGCTGGGCCCGTACGCGCTGCAGGCCGCCATCGCCGCCTGCCACGCGCGGGCGCTCACCGCCGAGGAGACCGACTGGGCGCGCATCGCGGCGCTGTACGAGTCACTGGCGAGGATCTCGCGCTCGCCGGTGGTCGAGCTCAACCGCGCGGTGGCGCTGAGCATGGCCTACGGGCCCGCCACCGGGCTGGCCCTGGTGGAGCAGATCGTGGACGATCCGGCGCTGAAGGGCTACCACCTGCTGCCGAGCGTACGCGGAGACCTGCTGGTCAAGCTGGGGCGCCGGGCGGAGGCCCGCGCCGAGTTCGAGCGGGCTGCGGGCCTGACGCGCAACGAGCGCGAGCGCGAACTCCTGAGGGAGCGCGCCGCCGACTGCGGCTGAGGCGCGTCGCCCGCTGCGGCCGGCTCTGAGGCCGCCCGCTGCGGCGGAGGCTGAGGTGCGCCGCCCGCCGAGGCTGCGGCCCAGGACCCCGCCCGCTACGGCGGAAGCCGTCGTTTTCGCCCCCGCGAGCGCCCGCATGGGCCGTCGTGGTGCGGAATCGGTGCGGTTGTGATGGGAGCGCTCCCAAAGGACTAAATGGGCCCTATAGCCTGAAAAATCCTTTTCTTGGAGGTCAAACTACCCCATAGGTAACGGTTGAGTTTCGGCACGTTGACGCCCGCACGCCGTACGGGCACTCTTGTGGGAGCGCTCCCAAAGACCTCCAATCGCGGGACTGTCGCGATCTCACCTCCCACGATCCACACCCAAAAGGGGTACGGAATGACGAACCACAAGCGCTCCGTCGTGACCGGTGTCCTGGTCACCGCACTGGCCGCCGTGACGGCCGCCTGCGGGGGCGACGCGACGCCGGCGTCCTCGGCCGGTGCGACGGCGGCAGCCGAGCCGGTCACGATCAACGTGCACACCTTCGGCGCCGGCGAGAACTTCGGCTACGACGCGGCCGTCGAGAAGTGGAACGCCGAGCACCCGAACATCCAGATCAAGTACTCCAACCTGACCGACAGGTTCGAGGACGTCTACCTGCCGCAGCTGCTGCAGCGCCTGCAGGCCGGCAGCGGCGCCGGCGACGTCGTCGGCATCGACGAGGGCGCGATGGGCCTGCTGGCCGCCCGCCCGCAGTTCTTCACCGACCTCGGCGAGCACGGCCTGCAGGACCGCAAGGCCGACTTCCCCGCCGCCAAGTGGGAGACGGGCGTCAACGCCGACGGCAAGCTGTTCGCGCTCGGCACCGACATCGGTGGCATGACGATGTGCTACCGCAAGGACCTGTTCGAGAAGGCCGGCCTGCCCACCGACCGCGAAGAGGTCGCCAAGCTGTGGCCGGACTGGAACGCCTACCTCGAAGCGGGCAAGAAGTTCCAGGCGGCGACCAAGGACGCCAAGTGGATGGACGGCCCCAACACCATCTACAACGTGATCCTCGCGCAGGAGGCGCCGAAGAACGGCAACGTCTCCTACTTCGACAAGAGCAACCAGCTCGTCCTCGAGACCAACCCGGCGGTCAAGACGTCCTTCGACTGGGTGCAGCGCTTCAGCAAGGAAGGGCTGACCGCCAAGCTGCAGGCCTTCACCCCACCGTGGACCAAGGCCATCAAGGGCGGCGGCTTCGCCACCATGGGCTGCCCGGCGTGGATGCTCGGCGTCATCTCCGGCGCGGCCGGTGAGAGCAACAAGGGCAACTGGGACGTGGCAGCGGTGCCGGGCGGCACCGGTAACTGGGGCGGCTCCTGGCTGGCCGTGCCCAAGCAGACCAAGCACCCCAAGGAAGCCGCCGAGGTGCTGAACTACCTCACCGGCAAGGACGGCCACATCGCGGCCTTCAAGGAGGCGGGCGCCTTCCCGAGCTCCCTCCCCGCCCAGCAGGACCCTGAGGTCGCCGGGCTGAAGAACGAGTACTTCAACGACGTGCCGACCGGTGAGATCTTCTCCGCCTCGGTGAAGGACCTGCAGCCGGTGTTCCTGGGCGAGAAGCACGCTCAGGTGAAGACATCGGTGGAGAAGGTGCTCGAAGGCATGGACCAGGGCGCGGTGAGCTACGAAGAGGCCTGGTCCAAGTTCACGGCCGCGGGCGTCAAGGCAGCGGGCTGACCCCTCGCCGCCCTCTGGAACGGGTGGCGCCTCCCTCTTCCCCCCTGGGCGGGCGCCACCTCTCCCGACCTGGCTCGAAAGGCTTCCATGACTGTTCAGTTAGCGCCCGCCCCGCGGCAGGCGCACAGGAAGCGGACACCGCCGCAGCGGCGGATGGCCCGCTTCGACCTCAGGGGTGTGCCCTACCTCCTGGTGTCACCATATTTCCTGCTCTTCGCCATCTTCGGGCTCTTCCCGCTCGGCTACACGCTCTGGCTCTCCCTGCACGACTGGGAGCTGGCTGGGGACAAGAGCTTCACCGGCCTGGCGAACTACACCGAGCTCATCGTGGACGCCGAGTTCTGGAACGCGGTGTTCAACACGGTCGGCATCTTCGTCCTGTCGACCATCCCCCAGATCGTGCTGGCGCTGCTGCTGGCCAACGCGCTCAACAAGCGGCTGCGCGGCCGGCTGCTGCTGCGCCTGGGCGTGCTGCTGCCGCTGGTGACCTCGGTCGTGGCGGTGGCGGTCATCTTCAGCGGGCTCTTCGCCCGCGACTACGGCCTGTTCAACTGGATGCTCGGCCTGGTGGGCGTCGAACCGATCGCCTGGCAGAACGAGAAGTGGTCGTCCTGGATCGCGATCGCCACGATGATCGACTGGCGGTGGACCGGCTACAACGCCATCATCCTGCTGGCCGCCATGCAGACGATCCCCAAGGACCTCTATGAGGCGGCGGCGCTCGACGGCGCGTCGGCGCGCGTCCAGTTCTGGAAGATCACGATCCCGATGCTGCGGCCCACCATCGTGTTCGTCGTCTTCATCTCCACCATCGGCGGCCTGACGCTCTTCACCGAACCGGTGATGTTCGAGGGCAACCCGCAGATGACGGGCGGCACCACCGGCCAGTACCAGACGGTGGCGATGTTCGTGGTCGAGGCCGCCTTCCGCAACTACGAGATGGGCTACGCCTCGGCGGCGGCCTGGCTGCTGTTCGTCCTGATCCTGATCGGGACCGCGGCCAACTACTGGTTCACCCGCCGAATCGGGGGTTCGCGATGACGACCGTCCAGTCCGGAAACCGCATGTGGGACGCAGGGGCTCTCACAAAGGTCGTGCTGGCGCTGGCACTGCTGCTGTCGGCGTTCCCCATCTACTACATGTTCATCATGGCCACCCGGAGCAACGAGGAGGCCCTCGACGTGCCGCCGCCGCTGTTGCCCGGCGGTCAGCTCGGCGAGAACGTCCGGCGGCTGCTGGCGACCGAGGACGCGTACTTCGTCACGGGGCTGATCAACTCGGCGATCGTGTCGGTGACGGTCACCGTGTCGGTGGTGCTCATCTCGACGCTGGCCGGCTTCGCCTTCGCCAAGCTCCGCTTCCGCGGCTCCAAGATCATGCTGGGCCTGATCCTGGTCACCATGATGGTGCCGCTGCAGCAGATGGGCGTCGTGCCGTTGTACGAGCTCATGGTGACGCTCGGCTGGACCGGCCAGCTGCAGGCGGTGATCCTGCCGTTCCTGGTCAACGGGTTCGGCGTGTTCATGATGACGCAGTACGCCTCGCAGGCGGTGCCCGACGAGCTGGTGGAGGCGGCCAGGGTCGACGGCGCCACCACGATGGGCATCTACCGGATGGTCATCCTGCCCGCGCTGCGGCCCGGCATGGCGGTGCTCGCCCTGCTGGTGTTCATGCAGACGTGGAACGAGTTCATGTGGCCGCTGATCGTGCTGCTGCCGGAGAACCCGGTGGTGCAGACGTCGATCGCGGCGCTCAACCAGGCCCACGGCACCGACTACGTGATGCTGTACACCGGCACCGCCGCCTCGGTCATCCCACTGTTCGTGGTCTTCGTCCTGTTCGGCCGCCAGATCGTCGGCGGACTGATGGAAGGTGCGGTCAAGGCGTGACGACTCAGGAGGAGCGAACTCGCTCCCAGCTACGCTTCCCTACCGGGTTCTCCTGGGGTGCGGCCACTTCGGCGTACCAGATCGAAGGGGCGGTGACGGCCGACGGCCGCGGCACCTCGATCTGGGACACCTTCACCAGGACCCCCGGCAGGGTGGTCGGCGGTGAGCACGCGGACGTGACCATCGACCACTACCACCGCTACCGCGACGACGTCCGGATCATGGCGGACCTGGGGCTGAGCGCCTACCGCTTCTCGGTGTCCTGGCCGCGCATCCAGCCGGACGGGTCCGGGCAGATCAATCAGAAGGGGCTCGACTTCTACAAGCGTCTCACCGACGAGCTCCTCGCGCACGGCATCGACCCGTGGCTGACCCTCTACCACTGGGATCTGCCGCAGACGCTGGAGGACGCCGGCGGCTGGCCCAACAGGGACACCGCGCTGCGCTTCGCCGACTACGCGGCGGTGGTGCACGAGGCGCTGCACGACAGGGTGCACACGTGGAGCACCGTCAATGAGCCGTGGTGCGCGGCCTTTCTGGGTTACGCCTCGGGCGAGCATGCTCCGGGACGCCGCGAGCCCGAGAACGCGATCCGGGCCGCGCACCACCTGAACCTCGCCCACGGCCTGGCCGTGCAGGCCATGGACGCGCGGCGGGTGGGGGGCTGCGTCAACCTGTACGCGATCACCCCCGCCGGTTCGAGCGAGGAGGACCTGGACGCGGCGCGCCGGATCGACGGGCTGCAGAACCGGTTCTTCCTGGACGCCCTGCTGACCGGCCGTTATCCGCAGGACGTGCTCGACGACCTGGCGATGGACCTGTCCTTCGTCGAGGACGGCGATCTGAAGACCATCAACGCGCCGATCGACCTGCTGCTGGTGAACTACTACAGCCGCTTCACCGTCTCCGGCGCGGCCGGTGGCGGCAGGGCCTCCGCGGCGGCGGCGCCGGTCGAGACGGCCTCGCCGTGGATCGGCAGCGAGCATGTGTCGTTCGTCAACGCCGGCCGGCCGGTCACCTCGATGGGCTGGGAGATCGACGAGAGCGGCCTGCTGGAGGTGCTGCGGCGGGTGGCGCGCGACTACCCGCCGGTCGCGCTGGTGATCTCGGAGAACGGCGCCGCCTTCGACGACGTCCTGGAGGGCGAGCGGGTGCACGACGCCGAGCGGCGCGCGTACCTTGAGGCCCACCTGCGCGTCTGCAGGGAGGCGATCGATTCCGGGGTGCCGCTGGAGGGCTACTTCGCCTGGTCGCTGATGGACAACTTCGAGTGGGCCTGGGGCTACGGCAAGCGCTTCGGGCTCGTGCACGTCGACTACGAGACCCAACGACGCCTGCTGAAGGACAGCGCGCTCTGGTACGCCGAGATCATCCGGCAGAATAGGCGCCATGAACCGACCGACTCTTGAGGCCGTGGCAGCTCGGGCCGGCGTGGGCCGGGGCACCGTGTCGAGAGTCATCAACGGCTCGCCGAATGTGAGCGACCGGGCCCGCGAGGCCGTGCAGCAGGCGATCCAGGAGCTTGGTTACGTGCCCAACCGGGCGGCGCGGGCGCTGGTCACCCGGCGCACCGACACCGTCGCCCTGGTGGTGTCGGAGTCGGAGTTCCGGGTGTTCGACGAGCCTTATTTCGCCGGCACCATCCGGGGCATCGGCTCGGCGCTCACCGAGACGGGCCTGCAGCTGATCCTGGCCATGGCACGTTCCCCCGAGGAGCACGTCAGGCTGGAGCACTACCTGACGGGGCAGCACGTCGACGGCGTGCTGCTGCTGTCGCTGCACGGCGCCGACCCGCTGCCGCGCAGGCTGGAGGCGATGGGCGTGCCGACCGTGCTCGGCGGCAGGCCCATCGGCCTCACCCCCTTCAGCTATGTGGACATGGACAACAGGGCCGGCGCCCGGCAGGCGGTCAAGCACCTGCTGGGCCTCGGCCGTTCGAAGATCGCCGTCATCGCCGGGCCGCAGGACATGGGCGTGGGCGTGGACCGGCTGGCCGGCTACCGCGACGCGGTGCTGCCCAGCGGCCGGCCCGAGCTGGTGGCCTACGGCGACTTCTCCGAGGAGAGCGGCGCGGCGGCGATGAGCGAGCTGCTGGCCGCGCACCCCGGCCTCGACGCGGTGTTCGCCGCCTCCGACCCGATGGCGCTGGGCGCGATGCGGGTGCTCAGGGCGGCGGGCCGGGCGATCCCCGAGGACGTGGCGGTGATCGGCTTCGACGACTCGAAGGCGGCGCTGCACGCCGATCCGCCGCTGACGACGGTCCACCAGCCGACCGAGGCGATGGGCCGGCAGATGGCGCTGCTGCTGGTGGCCCGGATCCACGGCGAGGAGCTGCGCCAGCCGGTGATGATCCTCGACACCCATCTGGTGCACCGCGAGTCGGCGTGACCTGGACGTTCGGCAGCACCTGGCCCCACAATCAAGTTCCGTGGACAGCAGGACGAAACGTCGCTTATCCCCCGCCGAGCTCGACGCGCTGGCCCGGCGCGCCCTCGGCGCCGGGGTGGCCGAGCACACCGAGCTGACCGACGGCTTCGCCAACGCGGTCTGGCGGCTGCGGCTGGACGACGGCCGCGAGGTGGTGTGCAAGCTGTCGCCGCCGCCCGAGCTGGACCAGCTCTCCTACGAGCGCAACCTGCTGCGGATGGAGGCGTCGGCCTACGAGCTGGCGGCCGGCGCGGGGGTGCCGGTCGCCAGGCTGCTGTGCGCCGGGTTCGACGATCCGGTGCTCGGCGGCGACTACCTGATGCTCGGCGTGCTGGACGGCGTGCCCTGGAACACCGTCCGGCCCGACGGCGAGGACGGGTTGCGCCGCGAGCTGGGCCGGCTCCTGGCCCGGCTCAACACGGTGACCGGCGAGGTGTTCGGCTATCCGCACGCGGGGATCACCGGCTCCACGTGGCGGCAGGCGTACCTCGCCATGGTGGACGCGCTGCTCGCCGACACCGTGCGGTACCCCACGCCGCTGCCGGCGCCGGCGGCGCGGATCCGCGCCGTGCTGGCGGCGGCCGCGCCCGCGCTGGACGAGGTGACCACCCCGCACCTGGTCCACTTCGACATCTGGCCGGGCAACGTGTTCCTGGACCTGACGGGGACGCCGCGGATCCAGGCGATCATCGACCACGAGCGGGCCTTCTGGGGCGACCCGCTGGCCGAGTTCGCCACGCCGACCCTCTTCGGCGAGCTGCGCGAGGACGATCCGCTGCTGGCGGGCTATCGCGAGGTGACGCCGATGGAGCTCACCCCGGCCGCGCGGGTCCGGCTCGACCTCTACCACGCCTACCTCTACCTGATCCTGCTGGTGGAGAACGGGCCCCGGCAGTATCCGGAGGCGGAGTACGCGCGGATCCGCGATCGGTGCGTCGCCTCGCTCACCGGCGTGCTGGACCGCCTCCTGCCGGTCGGCTAGCACGGCCGGTTCATGTTCCGGGCAACTCGGCGAGCAGGATGGGCTGGGTGGTCGGCAGGTCGGAGCCGCTGGAGGGCTCGATCGTGAGGCCGACGTGCGCGTCGTCCGTGCGCGGCCGGGCCAGCACGGGGGTGGACAGGCCGTCCGCGCGCCGGTCGAGGCGCCCCGCCGGGCGCGGGCCGTCCGGGCCCATCAGCCACACCTGGTAGACGCCGGCCGCCGGGAGCTCGGGCAGGCCGGACGCGGTGACGAGCAGGCGGCCCTGGTCGCGGGAGACCACGAGGACGGCGGTGCCGCCCGCCGTCACCGGCTGCCGCACCGTCCGCGCGTCGGGCGCGGCCAGCACCTCGGCGACGGCCGCGTCTCGCGCCCGCAGCTCTCCCAGGTCCCGGCGGGCGTCGAAGGCCAGGACCCCCAGCACGGCCGCCGCCGCCATCGACACCGCCGCGAGCCCGGTCACCGCCTTTCCCCGCCACCTACGGCGCTCGCGGGGCGGCCGCATCAGGTGGGCGGTGGCCAGGACGCGGGGGCGGAGGGTCGTGGGCGGGGCGGTGGCAGCGGTGAGAGCGAGCCGGGCGGCGCCCTCCCGCAGCCGGCGCACCTCGGCCGGGCATACGGGGCAGGCCGACAGGTGCTCCTCATAGGGGACGATGTCGGCCGACGGCAGGGCGTGCACGGCGTAGGCCCCGGCAAGGGCGTGGAGCTCGTCCGGAGCATGGGCCCCGGTGCGGCGGTGGGGCCCGTCCGGGGTGTTGGCCCCGGTAAGGGGGTGGAGCTCGTGCGGGGTGTTGGCCCCGGTAAGGGGGTCGAGCTCGTGCGGGGTGTGGGCTCCGGCGAAGGGGTGGAGCTCGTCGTCCATGGCGCTCCCAGGTCCGCTGGCCCTGACCGCTCTGGTGAGCGGGGGCTTTCGCTGGTGATTCGGTGTTCGGAGCGCTCCGGATGCGGTACTTGCCATTTCCGTGGGAGATGACACAATCTCATCAGGTGATGAATAATGACATGTGTAATCGCGGGCGGCGGCCCGGCGGGCGCCATGCTCGCCCTCGTCCTGGCCAGGAGCGGCGTCGAGGTGACGCTGCTGGAGAAGCACGCGGACTTCCTGCGTGACTTCAGAGGTGACACGATCCACCCGTCGACGCTGCAGGTGCTCGACGAGCTCGGCCTGGCGGACGACTTCCTGAAGCTTCCGCATCGCAAGGCGTACGAGATCAGTCTGCTGACCGACGCGGGGCCGATGCGGCTGTCGAGCCTGCGGCCACTGCCGGGTCCGTACAACTACATCGCGTTCGTCCCCCAGTGGGACTTCCTCGACCTCATCACGGCCAAGGCCGCCACCTACCCCACCTTCCGTCTCCTGATGGAGGCGGAGGCGTACGACCTCATCCGCGAGGACGGCGTCGTACGCGGGCTGCGCTACCGGGACGCCTCCGGCGAGCACGAGCTCAGGGCGGACCTGACCGTCGCCGCCGACGGCCGCGGCTCGGTGCTGCGCGAGCGCGCGGGGCTGGTGCCGGAGGAGCTCGGCGCGCCGATGGACGTGCTGTGGTTCCGGGTGCCGCGCGCGGACACCGATCCGGAGGAGACGTTCCTGCGCGTCTCCAGCGGCCACCTGATGGTCGCGATCAACCGCGAGAGCTACTGGCAGCTCGCCTACGCGATCCCCAAGGGTGGCTTCGACCGGCTGCGGAGCCAGGGCATCGAGGCGTTGCGGGGGCCGGTGTCGAGGCTGCTGCCCTTCCTCGGCGACAGGGTCGGGCAGATCCGCGGCTACGACGACATCAGCATGCTCACGGTCGCGCTGAACCGGCTGCGCCGCTGGCATCGGCCCGGCTTCCTGTGCATCGGCGACGCGGCGCACGCCATGTCGCCGGTCTTCGGCGTCGGCATCAACCTGGCGGTGCAGGACGCGGTGGCGACGGCCAACCTGCTGGCGGGCTCGCTGCGCTCCGGCGCCCCGATCCCGGAGTCCACGCTCCACCTGCTGCAGAAGCGCCGCATGCCGCCGACCAGGGTGACGCAGGCGGCCCAGCGGCTGGTGCAGAACAGGCTCATCCGCCCCGCGCTGAAGAGGCAGTTCAAGCCGCCGCGCATCCGGCCCGACCTGGCCCGCGTCCCGCTGCTCAACCGCGTGACCCGCCGTTTCATCGGCCTTGGCGTCAGGCCGGAGCACGTGGCCGTCGCGCCGCTGGCGGGACGGCCTTCTCATAACGTGGACATTGCGGTCGGTGCTGAGGAGCCAGTGGAATACCCTCGTATGTCGTGAGCGCACTGAGCAATTCGCTGAACCTCGATTCCTGGCGAGCCCTCCCCGCGGCCCAGCAACCTGACTGGCCCGACCGCGCGGAGCTCGATAAGGTCGTCGCCGAGCTCGGCGGCCTGCCCCCGCTGGTCTTCGCCGGAGAGTGCGACCAGCTCAAGGACCAGCTGGCGGCCGTCGTCCGGGGCGAGGCGTTCGTGCTGCAGGGCGGTGACTGCGCCGAGACGTTCGCCGGGGCGACCGCCGACAATGTGCGCAACAAGCTCAAGACCCTGCTGCAGATGGCGATCGTCCTCACCTACGCCGGCAAGGTGCCCGTGGTGAAGATCGGCCGCCTGGCCGGGCAGTTCGCCAAGCCGCGCTCCAAGAACACCGAGACGCGCGCCGGCATCGAGCTGCCCGCCTACCGGGGCGACATGGTCAACGGCTTCGACTTCACCCCCGAGTCGCGCATCCCCGACCCGGCGCGGCTGCTCAAGGCCTACCACTCCTCCGCCGTGACGCTCAACCTGGCGCGGGCCTTCACCAAGGGCGGCTACGCCGACCTGCGCCAGGTGCACGCCTGGAACCAGGACTTCGTCGCCGAGTCGCCCGCCGGCCGCCGTTACGAGCAGCTCGCCAGGGAGATCGACCAGGCGCTGGCGTTCATGCGGGCGTGCGGGGCGGACCCCGAGGAGTTCCACTCGGTGGAGTACTACTCCTCGCACGAGGCGCTGATCCTCGACTACGACCAGGCGCTCACCCGCGTCGACTCCCGCACCGGCCTGCCGTACGACGTGTCGGCGCACATGGTGTGGATCGGCGAGCGCACCCGCCAGCTCGACGGGGCGCACGTGGAGTTCTTCTCCCGCATCCGCAACCCGATCGGCGTCAAGCTCGGCCCGACCACCACCCCCGACGAGGCGCTCGCGCTGATCGACAAGCTCAACCCGGACAACGTGCCGGGGCGGCTGACGTTCATCACCCGGATGGGCGCTTCCAAGATCCGCGAGTTTCTGCCGACGCTGGTCAAGGAGGTCACCGCCTCCGGCGCGCAGATCGCCTGGATCTGCGACCCGATGCACGGCAACACCTTCGAGGCGCCGAGCGGGCACAAGACGCGGCGGCTCGACGACGTGCTCGACGAGGTGGCGGGCTTCTTCGAGGTGCACCGTTCGCTCGGCACGCACCCGGGCGGCATCCACATCGAGTTCACCGGCGACGACGTGACAGAGTGCGTGGGCGGCGGGCACGAGATCGCCGAGGGTGACCTGGCGACCCGCTACGAGACGGCCTGCGACCCGCGGCTCAACCGGGGTCAGTCGCTGGACCTCGCCTTCCGTGTGGCCGAGCTTTACCGCGGCTGACAGTTAGCCGTCCAGCGGAGCATTCCCACCCGGCATACCCGGCGATCTCCTATGATCGCCGGGTAAAGGCCGAAATTTGGGAGTATGTGGTGGATAGCGCCCCCGAGGGCATCGACTCGAGC
Organism: Nonomuraea glycinis; assembly: GCF_014646515.1. Classification (GTDB taxonomy): domain Bacteria; phylum Actinomycetota; class Actinomycetes; order Streptosporangiales; family Streptosporangiaceae; genus Nonomuraea; species Nonomuraea glycinis. Next base: position 436,151 of record NZ_BMNK01000006.1, on the reverse strand, counting down.
GTGCCCAACGTCGCGAGGATGTACGACTTCTTCCTTGACGGGAAGGACAATTTCGCAGCCGACCGCGAAGCAGCCGAGCGAATCATGAAGCTGTTCCCCAACACCAGGGACTCCGCGCAGCAGAACCGTGGTTTTCTGCGTCGCGCCGTGCAGGCGGTGACGGCGAGCGGCGTGGACCAGATCGTGGACCTGGGCGCGGGCCTGCCCACCCAGGGCAACACGCACGAGATCGCGGGCGGCGCCCGTGTGGTGTACGTGGACTACGACCCGGTCGTGTGCACGCATGGTCGTGCGCTGCTGGCGCGGGGCCAGAACGTGGACTTCCTGGAGGCCGACGCCAGGAAGCCGGAGGAACTGCTCGCCCTCCTGGAGCCGATGATCGACTTCGATCGCCCGGTGGCGTTCATGATGCTGGCCATCTTGCACTTCATCCCGGACGACAGCGCGTACGACATCGTGGCGAAGCTGCGCGACGCCAGCGCGCCGGGCAGCCACCTGATCCTCAGCCACGGCATCGACGACAAGCCGGACACCACGCCGGAGGCGCTGGAGGTCTACAACCAGGCCACCGCCTCGCTGAACCTCAGGACGCACGAGGAGATCCTGCGCTTCTTCGACGGCTACGAACTGCTGGAGCCGGGCCTGGTCTATCCGAAGGACTGGCGGCCGGACGCCGAGCGGCCCAAGAGCGGCATCAGGAGCAACCCCGGCTACGCCGGGGTCGGGCGCAAGCCCTGAAGATCGCCTGGAAAGAGTACGGCCCCGCCCGGGGAACCCGGCGGGGCTGTTCTTTGTTCAGTCCTGCTCGGCGTTCTTCAGCTCCTTGTCGAGCTCGGACCTGATCTCGTCCATGTCGAGGGCGCGCACCTGGCTGATGAGGTCGGTCAGCGCGGGCGCGGGGATGGCGCCGGGCTGGGAGAAGACCACGATGCCGTCACGGATGGCCATGAGCGTCGGGATCGACCTGATGTCGAAGCCCTGCGCCAGTGCCTGCTCCTGGTCGGTGTCGATCTTGCCGAAGGTGATGTCGTCGTTCTCCTCCGACGCCTTCTCGAAGATCGGGCCGAACATCTTGCAGGGTCCGCACCATTCCGCCCAGAAGTCGAGCAGGACGATCCCCTTGTCGGCGATGTCGTTGAAGTTCTTCTCAGTTACTTCGATGGTCGCCACAAGTGGCTCCTCGTTTCGTCGGTCCGCTGTCTTCCGTAGTTGCGACAACCCTGACAACCACGTACCCATCACCAGCATTCCATGCGCGGGGCCGGGCCGCGTCCCGGCGGCCCGGCCCCGTCGGATCAGCGTCGGATCAGCGGCCCGGCAGGCTCAGCCCGACCACCAGCGGATCGTGGTCGGATGAGCGGTAGGCGTCCGGCCGGTAGAGCCCCGGCGGGTTGAACTCGGTGTCGTAGTCCAGGACGCGCGGCTCGTCGGCGTTGATGTGCCAGATCGTGGCGCTGGTCACCCGCTTGAGCAGCTGCTTGCCCGCGAACATGTGGTCCAGCTCGCCCGCCAGCCCGTCGAACAGGTAGCTGTAGCGCTGCCGGGCCGGCACGAACCTCTTGGTGAGGCTCGTCATGCCGCCCGCCTCCAGCGTGTCGATGGGGTCCTCCTCGCTGTAGGCGTTGAGGTCGCCGAGCACCAGCGGGCCGGGCAAATCCTTGACGAGCCCGAGCAGCGCCTGGGTCTGCTGGACCCGGGTGGCGTTCCAGCAGCCCTGGCCGTCGCCCTGGTCGGTGTCGGGGCCGCCGGCGGGGCAGGAGCCCTTGGACTTGAGGTGGTTGACCACCATGGTGAACGGCTGGCCGCCGCTCTTCCTGCGGAAGCTCTGGATGAGCGGCGGACGGCTGAAGACCGGGTCCTGCGACGACCGGGCGGCCCCCACCGGCGTCAGCTTGCCCGGCTTGTAGATGATGCCCACCTGGATGGCGTCGGTGCCGGGGAAGGGGTGGCTCAGCGCGGCGTACGTACCCGCGCCGACCTCGGCGTTGACCGCGTCGACGAGCGCCTGCAGGGCGGTCTGGCCGTTGTTCTCGACCTCCATGAGCCCGACCGCGTCGGCGTTTACGCCCTTGAGCGCGGCCACCAGCTTGGCGAGCTGGCGCTGCTGCTCCGCAGCGTCGGTGGCGCCGCGTGAGCCGAGCGTGGTGAACCAGTTCAGCGTGTTGAACGAGGCCACCTTGACGTTGCCCACCACGGGGAAGGGCCGCGGCGGTCGCGGGTTGGTCGCGAGGTACTTGATGGGCTTGGTCGGCTGCAGCCGGTAGCGGTCGAAGCCGTAGCCCAGCACGCCGGTGACGCCGACGGCCGTGTCCCCGGCCCGGACGATCGGCGGCAGGGTGGCCGGGTTCTGCCTGGTGGAGCCGTCGTCGATGAGCAGCGAGCGCCGCTGGTTCGCCGCGGGGTCGACGCCGGGGCGGTCGGTCGGCTGGAACAGCCGGCCGCCGGAGGAGACCGAGACCTCGCCGAAGCGGCCCAGGTTGAAGTGGTCGCCGACGGTCAGTGCCTGGTGGAAGGTGAGGAGCACGTTCTCGACGGCTTCGAGCCGGTCGCTGGGCAGCCGGTAGTTCCGGGGAGCCACCGAGCCGGTGCCGCACACGTCGACGGCTGTGACCGGGGACAGCTCGGTCCACCCGTTGAACTCCGTCGCCCGGCCGGTGACCAGGACCCGGTCGCCGACCTTGACGTCTTTGAGGGTGTCGCGGGCGAAGGCGAACAGCCCGTCGGAGGTCGCCGGGTCGGAGTCCGGCGTCGGGTCCTGCAGGAAGAAGCCGCTGAGCTGGTCGCCGCGCTGGAAGTCGCCGGTGACGACGCCTTCGACGCGTACGGTCTGGCCGGCGAGCGGGGTGGCGTCGCCACTCCCCTGAACCTCCGCGATCTGCCGGTCCGGCGGGGTGTCACAGGGGCCGGCGGGCGCTGCCGCGGCGGGAGTCACCGCGAAGGTGACGGTGAGGGCGGCCGCGGCGAACGCGGCACAAGTTGTCCGGGGTAAAGCGCGCATGACCGGCACTTTAAGGCCTGGTGCGCTTACATATTTCTACATAGATGTGGCTAGATAATGAAATTCCCGACCCTTGACAATGCGGGGCAACGGGTATGACCAGGGTATGGACTGGGTCACCTGCTCCCACGCCGCCGGCTGCACGGGCATCGCCCGCCGGCCATACCGTCTCTGCCTGGCTCATCTCCCTCACGACGAGCTCGCGGTGGCGCTGGCCGCGATCCTGCCCGGCCGCCTGCTCGACCTGCGCGGCACCACCGTCAGCGGCGACCTGATGCGGCGGGTGATGGAGGCCGCGCGGAGCCGGCCCGGCCGGGCCAGGCTGGACCGGGCCAGGTTCACCGGGGACGTCAAGCTCGCCGGCGTGACCTTCCTGGGCGACGTGTCGCTCGACTTCGCCACCTTCGAGCGGCTCGCCTCCTTCTTCGGCGCGGGCTTCGAGGGCAACGTGTCGCTGGCCGGGGCGAGGTTCGCCAGGGAGCTGTCCTTCCACGGCGTCCGCGTGCGGGGGCACATCTCGCTCGATCACGCGGTGATGTCCCGCGACGCCCTGTTCAGCCAGGTCGTCTTCGAGCATGGGCTGTCCTGCGAGGCGGCCCGGTTCGACGGCTACACCACCTTCGACGGCGCCCGGCTGGACGAGGGCGCGAGCTTCCGCGGCGCCAGGTTCGGCCGGACGCTGTCGTTCCGCAAGGTCAGCGGCAGCGCCGGGTTCGACGCGGTGCGCTTCGCGGCCGACGCCTACCTCTCGGCGACCGGACACTTCTCCGCCGCGCGGGCGCACGCCGGCGGCACGCTGGACGTGGCCGTCCAGACCTGCGGGGTCGACCTGCGCCGGGTGGTGGTGGCGGGCGCCACCACGCTGCGGCTGACGGACTCGCAGGCCGACCTGGAGGGCGCGGTCCTGCGCGGCCCGGCGAGCGTGACCGGGCACGGCCGCTCCACGCTGACCTCACTGCGCGAGGTGGACGCCGCGCAGTTGGCCCTGTCGGGGCTGGACCTGTCGGCCTGCCGGTTCGCCGGGCTGACCCACCCGTCGGGCGTGCGGCTGAAGGAGTGCACGTACGCGCTCCCGGGCATGCACATGAGCCTGCGCGGGCCGCTGCTGCGCTGGTTCGCCCGGCGGCGGGCGCCTGCCCCTCGCCCGATCACCTATCGCTAGAGGCGGGCCGCCACCTCGGAGATCGCCTTGAAGTGGGCGGACCGCCAGCCGCCGCCCATGATCCTGCGCGACATCTGCTGCACCGGGTCGTCGGGGTCGAAGCCCTCGTGGTCGAGGAAGAGCCTGGTGCCCCTGCCCTCCGGCTCCAGCCGCCAGGTGACGGTCCAATCCGCGTCGCCGCCCCGCCAGCTCAGCTTGAGCAGCTTGTCCGGCTCGACCTCCAACACCTCGCAGTGGACGATCCCGTCGAAGCCCACCTGCTCCCTTGGCGTGGTGGTGAAGGTGAAGCGGTGCCCCACCTCCGCCTTGATGTCGCCCGGCATGAGCCAGCGCGAGACCAGGTCCGGCTCGGTGATCGCGCGCCACACCTTGGCGGGCGGGTGCGCGATGAACTGGTCGAGCCGGATCGCCCGCCGGTCCTCAGGCGTGTTCTCAGACGTGTTCTCAGGCATCGTCGTCTTCCATCTCGTCCATCAGGTCGCTGAGGCGGGCCAGGCGGTCCCGCCAGAAGTGCTCGTACGGGCTGAGCCAGTCGCGCAGGTCCATCAGCGGGGCCGCCTCCAGCCTGTAGTGCCGTTCGCGGCCCCTGCGGCTCTCGGCCACCAGGCCCGCGTCCTTGAGCACCTTGAGATGCTCCGACACGCTGGGCCGGCTCATGTCGAAGCGCTCCGCCAGCCGCCCGGCGGGCTGGGCTCCCTCGTCGAGCAGCAGCCGCAGCAGCTCGCGCCTGGCCGGGCTCGCCAGCGCGGTGAAGACGTGGTCGGCCGTCATGCCTGGCTGACCACGAAGCCGTTGCCGAAGGGGTCCTGGAACAGCAACTGGCGTCCCCACGGCTGGTCGGCCGGCCCCTCGAAGGCCACACCGTGCTCGCCCAGCCGCGCGGCCAGCGCGTCGAGGTCGGGCGAGGCCAGCACCAGGCCGCCGATCGGCGCCATGCCGGGGAACCAGGAGGCGAGCAGGAGCGTGCTCGCCACGCCCTTGGGGGCGACGGTCAGCCAGCGACCCATCGGGAACGGGTTGTCGGTGCGGACCTCGAAGCCGAGGACCTCGGTGTAGAACGCCAGCGCCCGTTCCTGGTCGGCGACGGGCACGGTCACGGTCACGATCTGGGAGATGAACATGTCAGCCACTATATGTAGGAAATTTCCTACTCATCAATGCCCGGCTGCGGAGAGTCAGGGGAAAACCCCGATAGGGCACCGGCGCGCCGGTCCGTAAACTGGTGCGCATGCGGATCGACGACTACGTGAGCGAGCTCCACAGCGCCCTGCGCGGGCCGCACGGGCCCAAGCACGATCTGGTCGTCGAGGCCCGCGACAGCCTGGTCGACACCGCGGACGCGCTGGAGGGAGACGGCCTGACGCGGGCCGAGGCCGAGCGGCTGGCGGTCGAGGAGTTCGGCCGGGTCCGCGAGATCGCGCCCGGCTACCAGGCGGAGCTGACCGCGACGGCCGGGCGCAGAATGGCGCTGCTGCTGCTCGTCAGCCTGCCCGCGACGGTGCTCATGTGGAGCCTGGTCTGGCGGTTCTACCCCGACGATGTCACCTCCTGGACCGAGCTCCCGGCGTGGTATGGCGTCGTCTCCCGGCTGCTCGACCTCCTGCAGCTCGCGGTCGGGGTGTACGGCGGGCTCGCGCTGCTGGCCCTGGGCCGGGGCAGCCGCTGGATCGCCCGTCCCCACCTGGTGACCCGGTCGCTGGGCCTGGCCGTCTGGGTGATGCTGCCGGTGACGTCGGTCCTGGGCCTGCTGATGTCCCAGGACAACTCCATGTCCGCCGACCTCGGCACCTTTCCGGCCGTGCTGCTGGTCAGTCTGCTGACCTACGCCTGCGCGGGCGTGCAGCTCTACTGCGCCACCCGGTGCATCCGGCTCAGCCGGACGGCCTGACCTCCGGCCGCAGCACGCCGCCGATCACGGTGGCGAACTCCTGCCAGGCCGACCGCTCCCCCTGCAGCTGCTTGCTGCCGGAGTCGGTCAGCCGGTAGGTGCGCCGACGGCGGCCGCTCACCGTGGCCCATTCGCTGGACAGCAGGCCGGCGCGCTCCAGCTTGCGCAGCGCCGGATAGACGGTGCCGGTCGGCACGCTGAGCGCACCGCCGCTGCGCTCCTGGAGGGCCTCGATGATGGCGTAGCCGTGCAGCGGCTCTCGCTCCAGCACGGACAGCAGCAGGGCGTCCATGTGGCCCCGGAGCGCGTCGGGATTCATGACCACGATCCTAGGCAACGACTCGTCATGTAGACAGCCTACATGTAGGCTCTCTATAGGTAGACAGACATAACGACGGGATGTGAAGCGATGGACGTACTCGATCTGGCCCGATTGCAGTTCGCGGCGACAGGGAGTCTGCACTTCCTGTTCGTCGTGCTCACCCTCGGGCTGGCGCCGCTGGTGGCGATCATGCACACGCGCTGGGCGTGGTCCGGCAGGCCGCTGCACGAGCGGATGACCCGGTTCTGGGGCCAGCTCTACGTGATCAACTACGCGCTGGGCATCGTCACCGGGCTGGTGATGGAGTTCCAGTTCGGGCTGTCGTGGAGCGGGCTGACCGACTACGCGGGCGACGTGTTCGGCGCCCCGCTGGCCATGGAGACGCTGGTCGCGTTCTTCCTGGAGTCGACCTTCCTGGGTCTGTGGATCTTCGGGTGGGGGAAGCTGCCGAAGTGGGCCCACCTGGCCTGCATCTGGCTGGTGACCGCCACGGCCTACGCCAGCGCCTTCTTCATCATGGTCGCCAACTCCTTCCTGCAGAACCCGGCGGGGGCGGTGCTGTCCGGCGGGCGGCTCGAACTGACCGACTTCGGCGCGCTGCTGACGAACAAGGCCCTGATCTTCTCCTTCCCGCACGTGCTGGGGGCCGGGCTGTTCACCGGGGCGATGGTGCTCGTCGGGGCCAGCGCCTACCAGCTGCGCCGCCGTACCGTTGAGGTGGAGTTCTTCACCCGGTCGCTGCGCATGGGCGTGCTCGCCGCCTCGATCGGCATCTTCTTGACCCTGAGTTTCGGCTACATGCAGTTCGTCGGCGTCCCGGAGGGCAAGTTCGACGGCGACACCGCCGCGATCCCGCTCTCGATCATGATGGAGGGCGGCAATCTGCTGGCCCTGGTCGTGCTGTTCTTCATGCTGCCGTTGATCGCCGTCCTGCCGCGGTGGCGGTGGACGCACCCGATCCTCATCGCGCTCACGCCGGTGCCCTTCGCGATGGCGATCGTCGGCTGGCTGGCCAGGGAGCTGGGACGGCAGCCCTGGATGATCTGGGAGAAACTGACCGTGGCCGACGCCCTGTCGCCAGGGCTCACCGCCGGCATGGTCACCGCCTCCCTCGTCGGCTTCGTCGCGGTGCTCGGGATGCTCGCGATCGTCGACTACGTGCTCATCGCCCGGCTGATCAAGCGCGGCCCGGACGACCTCGACCTCGGCGCCGCAGCCGAGCAGCGCGCCCCCGCGCTGTCCTCCTAGGAGTGCTCGCCATGGAACTGATCTGGTACGCCGTCTTCGCCGTGCTGCTGGCCGGCTACTTCGCCCTGGAGGGCTTCGACCTGGGAGTCGGGCTGCTGTTACCGGTGCTCGGCCGGACCGGCGAGGACCGGGATCGCATGGTCGCCGCCGTCGCGCCGTTCGTGCTGGCCAACGAGGTGTGGCTGGTGGCGGTGGCCGGGACGCTCGTCGGCGCCTATCCGCTGCTCGAAGGCGAGGTGCTGTTCGGGCTCTACCCGCTCGTGGTGGGGATGCTGCTGGCGTGGGTGGTGCGTGACGCCGGGCTGTGGTTCCGGCGCAGGATCGACGGCCCGGTCTGGCGGCGGTTCTGGGACCTGATGATCACGGCCGGCTCGCTGGGGCTGTCGTTCGGCTGGGGGGTCGCGCTGTACGCGGCGGCAACCGGGTTCGCCTCGTCGCCGCTGCATCCGCTGGGGCTGCTGCTGGGCGTGGTGGTGACGCTGCTGTTCGCCTTCCACGGCTGGACGTTCCTGGCCTGGCGGGCGCCCGGGTTCGCGGGGGCCACCCGGCCGGGGCGCGCTCTGCTGGGCACGGGGCTGCTCGCCGCGCTCCCCGCCATAGCCGTGCTGGCGGGCGGCATGGGGCATCTGCTCGACCACAGCGCGCCCACCGCCACGCTGAGTGTGCTCAGTCTCATGGTCCTGCCGTTCGCACCCATCATGCTGGGCGCGCAAGTATGGACATGGCGCACTTTCCGCCCAGGTAAGGCCGCCAACCGGATCCCATCGTTCTTCTGAGGACACGTGCACAAGGACCTCCTGCGCCTGATGCGGGCCGAGCAGTCGGTACGCCGCCACCTCGCCGTCACCTTCGTCGCGGCGGTGGCGGCGGGGCTGCTCGTCCTGGTGCAGGCCGAACTGCTGGCCGGAGTGCTGTCGGGCCGGTTCGCCGCCGTCGCGCTCGCCGGGGTGGCCGCGGTGGTCGGCCTGCGGGCGCTGCTGGCGTGGACCCAGGGCGTGTACGCCGGCCGCACCGCCACCGGCGTCAAGTCCGCGCTCCGGCACCGCCTGCTGGCCAGGCTGCGGGAGCTCGGCCCGGCACGGCTGGCCGGGCACCGCTCGGGCGAGCTCGTCACCCTCACCGGACGCGGCCTCGATGGCCTCGACGCCTACCTGACCGGCTACCTGCCCGCGATCGCCGTGGCCGCGGTGGTCCCGGTCGCGGTGCTCGTCCGGCTGTTCGCCGCCGACCTGGCCAGTGCCGTCATCGTGCTGGTCACCCTGCCGTTGATCCCGATCTTCGGCGCGCTGGTCGGCATGACCACCAAGGCCGTCACCGAGCGGCAGTTCCAGGCGCTGTCCCGGCTCGGCGGGCACTTCCTCGACGTGGTCCGCGGCCTGCCCACGCTGCGCGCCTTCGGCCGGGCCCGCTACCAGGCGACGGTCATCGAGCGGGTCGCCGACGCCCACCGGGGCGCCACCATGCGGACGCTGCGGGTGGCGTTCCTGTCGTCGCTGGTGCTGGAGCTGTGCGCGTCGCTGTCGCTGGCGCTGGTGGCCGTGCCCATCGGGCTGCGGCTGCTGGGCGGCTCGCTCGACCTGACGACCGCCCTGCTGGTGCTGCTGCTGGCGCCGGAGGCGTACCTGCCGCTGCGCGCCATGGGCACGCGGTTCCACGCCTCGATGGAGGGAGTGGCCGCCGCCGACGCCGCCTTCGCCGTACTGGACCGCGAGTCCGACCCCACCACGGCGCCTCTCGATCACACGCCCGCCCCCAGCGCATCCGCACCCCCCACCGCGCCCGCACCCCACGGCGGTGCGCCTGCCGATCATCGCGGGGCCGGCCGCGGCTCGCCTGGGGTGGGGGCTGCGCCGCGGGCGTTGCCGGGTGGGCCGCCGCGTATCCGGCTGGAGGACGTCACCGTCCGCTATCCCGGGCGTGACGATCCCGCGCTCGAACATGTCACGCTCACCATCGAGCCCGGCGAGCGGGTGGCGCTGGTCGGCGAGAGTGGCGGCGGCAAGAGCACGCTGCTCAGCTTGCTGCTCGGCTTCGTACGGCCGTCCGAGGGCCGGGTCCTGGTCGACGGGACCGATCTGCGTGAGCTCGACCTGGACGGCTGGCGCGCTCGCCTGGCGTTCGTGCCGCAGCGTCCGCATCTGTTCACCACCACGGTGGCCGGCAACATCCGGCTCGGCGCCCCGGCCGCGTCCCTCCAGGAGGTCCGGCAGGCGGCCACGGCCGCCCACGTGCACGACTTCATCGACGAGCTCCCCCAGGGGTACGAGACCCAGGTCGGCGAGCGGGGCGCGAACCTGTCCGCGGGCCAGCGCCAGCGCATCGCCCTGGCCAGAGCCTTCTGCCGGCCTTCGGCACCGGTCCTGCTGCTGGACGAGCCCACGGCCCGGCTCGACGGCCGCAGCGAGGCGGCCGTGGTCGCCGCGACCGCCGGCCTCTGCCACGGCCGCACCGCCGTCATCGTGGCCCACCGCCCGGCGATGATCGAGCTCGCGGACCGGGTGATCCGCCTCCATGGCGGCCGGGTGATCGCGGATACGACGTCCGGCTCCGCCCCCGGGAATCAGGCGGACCGCCGCGTCACGAACGACCACGGAGGGAACGGCCGACCCGCCGATGGAGCGGACCAGGAACGAGCGAACCAGGAACGAGCGGACCGGGACCCAGCGGTGAGTCCGCGTACGGGATCGACGAGCACGAGGAGCGAAGCGTGAACCGGCGCATGGGGTGGCGGCTGGTCCTGGCCGCGCTGGCCGGGGGCGCGGCCGACCTGGCCGGGCTGGGGCTGATCGCCGCGGCCGCCTGGCTGATCACGAGGGCGGCCGAGCAGCCGCCGCTGGCGGCGCTCAGCGTGGCGATCGTGGCCACCCGGGCGTTCGCCACCAGCAGGGGCGTGTTCAGGTACGCCGAGCGGCTCACCGGGCATGACGTGGCGCTGCGGGCCCAGGCGGACAGCCGCGAGCGGCTCTACGCCTCGCTCATCACGCCCCGGCAGCCCAGGCATGGCGGCGCGGACCTGCTGAGCCGGATGGTGGACGACACCGAGGCGGTGCAGGACCTGCTCGTGCGCTGCCTGCTGCCGGCCGCCGCTGCCGCCATGGCCGGGCTGGCCGCGGTGGTCGTCGGGCTGACGCTGCTGCCCGTCACGGCGCTGGTGCTGGCCGCCGGGCTGGTGGTGGCGGGGGTACTGCTGCCCGCGAGCACGGCCACGGCGGCGCGGCGCTGGTCGGCCAGGATCGCGCCGGCCAGGGCCGAGCTGGCCGGCCGGGTGGCCGATCTGGTGCACGGCTCGGCGGACCTGGCCGCGTACGGCGCCGGCGACCGCGCCCTGGCCGACGCGATGGCCGCCGACGAGCGGCTGGCCGGGCTCGAACGCCGCCAGGCTCGCGTGCACGCCACGGCCCTGGCGGGCGGGACCCTGGTGCAGGGGCTGACGGTGGCCGCGATCGTGCTGATCGCGCAGAGCGCGGGCGTCGGCACGGTGGCCACCGCCGTGCTCGCGCTGACGGCGCTGGTGTCCTTCGAGCCCGTGCTGCCGCTGGCCGCGGCGGGCGAGCGGCTCGCGGGCGTGCTGGCGGCCCTGCGGCGGCTGCGCGAGGTCCGGTCCGCTCCCCCCATGATCACCGAACCGGCCGCGCCGGCCCCTCCTCCGGCCTCCCCGCTGACCGTCGACATCAACGACCTGGTCGTACGGCATGCTCCCCGAACCCCCGCCGGCCAGGAGGATGGCCGGGCGGCGGTCGATGGGGTGTCGTTGACGTTGACGCCGGGGAAGCGGGTCGCGCTGGTGGGGCCGAGCGGGGCCGGGAAGAGCACGGTGCTGGCGGCGTTGATGCGGCTGGTCGACCCTGAGTCAGGAAATATCAGGATCAATGGGGTCGACAGCAGGGACATGGCCTCTGATGACGTTCGCGCGCTGATGACCGGCCTCACCCAGGATCCGTACATCTTCCAGACTTCCCTGCGCGACAACCTGCGCCTGGCCGGGCCCGAGGCGGGCGAGGAGGAGCTGCTGCGCGCCGTACGGGATGCCCGCCTGGAGCACTGGGTCGAGCGGACCGGCTGGGACGCCGAGCTGGGCGAGGACGGCGGCACCGTGTCCGGCGGCCAGTTGCAGCGGCTGGCGCTGGCCAGGGCGCTGCTGTACGACCCGCCGGTGCTGCTGCTGGACGAGCCGGCCGAGGCGCTGGACGAGGAGACGGCCGACGCGCTGATGGAAGACCTGCTCGACGTGACGCACGACCGCACCACGCTGCTCGTCACGCACCGGCTCAAGGGCCTGGAGCGGGTGGACGAGATCGTCGTCCTGGAGGAAGGGCGGGTCGTGCAGCGCGGCCACCACGACGAGCTCGTCGGGCAGGCGGGCTACTACCGGGACCTGTGGGAGTCCGAGGTGCTGACCCGCCGCTGAGCCGGGAACCATCCGAGCGACCCGCTCGTTGGCTTGGCATGACAGACTGGTTTAAAAGACAAACCAGTTTGCTGCCAAGAGGAGTTGCCATGACAGACGACGGGGAGCAGGCCCCCGCTCCCGAGGACACCCTCCGTCTCATGGAGGAGCAGCGGGCCGCCACCGTGAGGGCGCTGCGCGGCGATCCGCTGCTGCTCTACGGGCCGTGGGGTGTCGCCTGGCTGCTCGGGTTCGGCGCCTTCTTCCTGCACTACGGCCTCGACGGGGTCCCTTACGCGCCGATCAGCTGGGCGCAGGCGATGAGCGTGCTGATGTGCGGGCTGCTGGTGGCCGGTGGCGTGGCGGCCTTCGGGATCGTCAGGATGACCGGCGTGATCCGGGGCGGGACCGCGGCCAAGGGCGCGATGTTCGGCTACACCTGGTTCGCCGGCATGGTCCTGATGTCCGTGATCGCCGCCCACTTCAGCCCCATGCTGCCCGATCACCAGGCCGGCCTGCTCTGGTCGAGCATCGCCCTCATGCTGGTCGCCGTCCTCTACATGGCCGGCGGCGCGATCTACCACAACTGGCCGATGTTCTTCGTGGGCGTCTGGATCGCGGCGGTGAACGCGCTGGGGGTGATCCTCGGCCCCGGCTGGCACGCGCTGCTGGCGGCGGTGCTGCTCGGCGGCGGGCAGATCGCGGTCGCGTTCTGGCTCCGGCGGCGCACGTGACCGCGGACCACGCGCTGCCCGAGCTCGACCCGGTGATCCACGCCCAGGCCAGGCTGCGCGTGATGGTCACGCTCAACACGCTGGCCGACGGCGACGAGATCGCCTTCCCCGTGCTGAAGGACCTGCTGGGCATGACGGCCGGCAACCTGTCCGTCCACCTGTCCAAGCTCGAAGAGGCGGCTTACGTGCACATCATCAAGACGCACAAGGGCCGCACCCCCATCACCTTCGTCGCGCTGACCAAGCGCGGGCGGCTCGCCCTGGAGGACTACACCACGGCGATTCGCGCCCTACTCGACTCCGCAGGAGGCACGTCATGACAGTCCTCGCCAGAACGGTCGAGGTCACCCGGCGCTACGGGAGCACGCTCGCCCTCGACAGCGTCTCCCTCGACATCCGCCCCGGCGAGCTGGTCGGCCTGCTCGGCCCCAACGGCGCGGGCAAGTCCACCCTCATCAACCTGTTCGTGGGACTGCGCCGCCCCACCTCCGGCACGGTCGAGGTGCTCGGCGGCTCCCCCGCCGACCCGCTGGTCCGGCGCGGCATCGGCGTCACGCCGCAGGAGAGCGGCCTGCCCGAGGTGCTCCGGGTCGGCGAGCTCGTCGACTTCGTGTCCGCGCACTTCCCGGACCGGGCCGACAGGTCCGAGCTGCTGGCCCGCTTCGACCTCGGCGACCTGGTCAAGCGCCAGATCGGCGGCCTGTCCGGCGGGCAGAAGCGGCGGCTGGCGGTGGCGCTGGCGTTCGCGGGCAACCCCCGGCTGGTCTTCCTGGACGAGCCGACCACCGGGCTCGACGTCGAGGCCAGGCGGGCGCTCTGGGACGGCATCAGGGCCTTCCACGCCGAAGGCGGCACGGTGCTGCTGACCAGCCACTATCTGGAGGAGATCGAGGCGCTGGCGCAGCGGGTGGTGGTCGTCGGCCAGGGCCGGGTGCTCGCCGACGACACCGTCCAGGCCATCCGCGACATGGTCGGCGTACGACGCGTCTCCCTGGTCGCGGCCGAGCTGCCCGAGCTGCCCGGGGTGATCGCCCACCACCGCGAGGACGGCCGCGTCCACCTGGTCACCGCCGACCCTGACCGGCTGGTGGTCGAGCTGGTGCGCAGCGGCGCCGCGTTCTCCGGCCTGGAGATCAGGCCTACCTCTCTCGAAGAGGCCTTCCTCGCCATCACCGCCAAGGAGGCGTCCCATGTCTAGCCTGATCCTCGCCCACACCCGCTACCAGGCCCTGGAGCAGCTCCGGGTGCCGATCGGCCTGCTGGCCAGCTCGCTGTTCCCGGCCATCTCGATGCTGGCGTTCGTGGTGCCGTTCGCCGGCGGCGACCCGCTCGCGGCGACGACCGCGACGGGGTCGATGATGCTGATCGGCGCGATGTCGGCGGCGCTGATGTCGCTGTCCATCTCGGTCTCGCAGGATCGCGAGCAGCCCTGGAACCCCTACCTGCGCACCCTGCCCGCGGGCCCGTTCCCGCGCTTCGCCGGGCGGATCCTGACCACCATGGGCATGATGCTCATCTCGGTGATCCCGGTGCTGGTGATCGCGGGCCTGTTCACCGAGGCGACCATCACCGTGCCGCGCTTACTGCTCGGGGTGGCGGCGGTGCTCGTCTCGTCGATCCCGTTCATGCTGATCGGCCTGTTCATCGGCTTCGCGATGCCGTCGAAGGCGGCCATCGCGGTCTCGCAGATCCTGTTCTTCCCGCTGGCGATCGTGGGCGGGCTGATGATGCCCCTCCAGGTGATGCCCGCCTTCGTGGAGACCATCTCGCGGTTCGTGCCCAGCCGGGGCGCGGGTGAGCTGGTCTGGTGGCTGGCCACGGGCGTCGAGCCGAAGGTGCTGCCCCTGGTGACGCTGGTGATCTGGACGCTGGTCGCCGGGGCGGCGGCGGCCTGGGCCTACCGGCGCGACGAAGGGCGCCGGTTCTCCTGAGAGCCCGGAGAACGGGGGGGTGTGCCGCCAAGTCCGCAGCGATCTCGACGGCACACCCGTCCGTGAGGGGGTCCTGTTATTTCTTCTCCTGGAGGGTCACGGCGACGGAGCTCTCTTCGCCGTCCCTCATATAAGTGATCTGAACCTGTTGGCCCGGTTTGAAACCTCTGACCTGCCCAACAACGGTATCTCCACCCTCGACCGCCTTGCCATCGACCCGGGTGATGAGGTCGCCCTGCTTCAGTCCTGCCTTGTCCGCCGGGCTCGCGGGGGTCACCTCGCGGACCAGCGCGCCGGCCACGTCGCCGGTGGCGTCGGTGACGCTCACGCCGAGGAACGCGTGGCTGACCTTGCCGCTGTTGATGAGCTGGTCGGACACCTGCTTGGCGGTGTTGATCGGGATGGCGAAGCCGACGCCGATGTTGCCGTTGCCGCCGCCGCCCGTGGCGATGGCGGTGTTGATGCCGACCAGCTGCCCGCCGGCGTTCACCAGCGCGCCGCCCGAGTTGCCGGGGTTGATCGCCGCGTCCGTCTGGATGGCGCCGCCGATCGTGGTGACCTCACCCGCTCCGCCGCCCTGTCCCCATCCGGGCGGCGCCTGCTGCTGCTCGCCGCCGACGGTCAGGGTGCGGTCGAGCGCGCTGACGATGCCCATGGTGACGGAGCCGGACAGGCCGAGCGGGCTGCCCAGAGCCAGCACGGAGTCACCCACCTTGAGCGCGTCGCTGTCGCCGAGGGTCGCCGCGGTCAGCCCGGAGACGTCCTCCGCCCTGATGACCGCCAGGTCGGTGGCGGGGTCGGTGCCGACGACGGACGCCTTGGCCGTCCTGCCGTCGTTGAATTTCACGGTCATCCCGCCGCCGCCCTGACCGGCGCCCACGACCACGTGGTTGTTGGTCAGGATCAGCCCGTCCTCCGACAGGACGACGCCCGAACCCTCACCGGTGGCTCCCTTGATCATCACGACCGAGGGCTGCACCTTCGCCGCGACATCGGGGACGCTGAGCGGGTTGGAGGCCTGCTTGAACGTCGGGCTCGGATTGCTCGCGGTGACGACCTGCGGCTCCTGGAACGCGGTGGCCACCGTCGCCCCGACGGCGCCGCCGCCGATGGCCATGGCCGCCAGGGCCAGGCCCGCGAGCGCCTTCTGCCGGGCGGAGAAGCCCGGCTTGGCCCGCGCGGGAGGCGGCGGGGGCGGCGGGCCCATGATCACAGTGTCCCGCCGGGGGAAGCCCCCGGCGGAGGGCGGAGTGTCGCCGAACTGGCTCCACCCGCCTGCGCGCTGATCGCGAGGCTCGTTCGCGTCCATCTTCATCTCCTCAAGTCCCGATGACTCAAGAGTGCCAAGTCCCGCGTAAGACCTGCTTAAGCGCTTGATCAGAGGATGCTGTGCAGCCTGACGACAGCCTTATCACCGCAGGTAGGGGGGCGGTCACCGAGACCGGGACGACCCGGAATTCCCGGCGTGGCGCGGCCGGGGTATGTCCCGCCTAGGGGCGCGCGGGCCAGTATTCATCCTTGAGCAGCCGTTTGTACAGTTTTCCCGTGGGATGCCGGGGCAACTCCGCGCGGAAGTCCACCGACTTCGGGCACTTGTAGTGGGCCAGCCGTGAGCGGCAGTACTCGATCAGCTCCGCCTCCAGCTCCGGCCCCGCCTCGGCCATGGACACCGGCTGCACCACCGCCTTGACCTGCTCGCCCATCTCCTCGTCCGGTACGCCGAGCACCGCCACGTCGGCGACCTTGGGGTGGACGCTCAGCAGGTTCTCCGCCTCCTGCGGATAGATGTTCACCCCACCCGAGATGATCATGTACGAGCGGCGGTCGGTCAGGTGCAGGAAGCCGTCGGCGTCGAGGTAACCGATGTCGCCGAGGGTGGTCCATCCCCTGCCCAGCGGATCCTGGACCGATCGGGTCTTGTCCGGGTCGCCGTGGTACTCGAAGGTGATGCCGCTGTCGAAGTAGACGGTGCCGTGCTCGCCCGCCGGGAGTTCGGCGCCGTTCTCGTCGCAGATGTGCACGGTGCCGAGCAGGGAGCGGCCGACCGTGCCCCGGTGGGTCAGCCAGTCGGCGGAGTTCACGTACAGGAAGCCGTTGCCCTCGGTGCCGGCGTAGTACTCGTGGATGATCGGGCCCCACCAGTCGATCATCTGCTCCTTGACCGGGATCGGGCAGGGGGCGGCGGCGTGGATGGCGCACTTCAGCGACGACAGGTCGTATTTCTCGCGCGTCCCGGCGGGCAGCTTGAGCATCTTGATGAACATGGTGGGGACGAGTTGTGAGTGCGTCACCCGGTACTTCTCGATCAGGCGCAGATACTCCTCCGGGTCGAAGCGCTCCATGACGACGACCGTGGCGCCGAGCCGCTGGAAGGTGAGGCTGTAGCGCAGCGGCGCGGCGTGGTAGAGCGGCGCGGGCGACAGGTAGACGCTGTCGGCCGACGGCGCGAACAGCCCCTGGATGAGCCGGTACAGCATGCCCGGCTCGGCGAGCGGCGCGTGGGCGAGGGCCGGCTTGATGCCCTTGGGCATGCCGGTGGTGCCGGAGGAGTAGAGCATGTCGGCGCCCTGGCACTCGTCGTCGATCGGGGTGACCGGCTGCCCGGCCACCGCCTCCTCGTACGACTCGAAGCCGTCGGCGACCCCGTCCAGCATGAGGCGCAGCTCGACGGCGGTGGTGCCGGTGGCGGCGGAGATGGCGACGTCGGCCAGGTCGGCACTCGAGATGAACACCCGGGCGCCGCAGTTCTCGATGATGTAGGACAGCTCGGCCGCCTGCAGCCGGGAGTTGATCGCGGTGTAGTAGAGGCCGGAGCGGTGTGCCGCCCAGGCGATCGCGAGGAAGAGCGGATGGTTGCCGAGCATGAAGGCGACATGATCCCCCGGCCTGAGGCCGGCGGCGCGGAACAGGTGGGCCAGCCGGTTCGACTCCTCGTCGAGCCGGCGGTAGGTGATGACCTGGCCGGAGCCCGCCATGATCACAGCGGGCTTGTCCGGGCTGACGGCTGCGATGGCTCCGGGGTACATGACCGAACACTATTCTGTTCATCGGCCTGTCCGCCAGAACCCCTTGGAGAGACGGCGAAGCCGCGACCTCGCCTTCGAGGTCGCGGCTCCGTCATCGATCACCGGTCAGGGAGCGGCGTGGTACACGTCCTCCCAGTCCGAGTGCCAGCCCTTCGGCGACCACTCGTTGCCCCGGCTCACCTTCACCGTGATGTGCTCGGCGTCCTTACCGGAGAAGGAGAAGTGCTTCGGGAACTTGTGGCAGTTGTCGTACCGCTCGAAGTGCGTGGAACCGTCGTGCTCGACGATCTTGAAGGTCGCCCACGCACAGTCGTTCTTGCCCCACCACTTCTTGTTGTAGAGGTTTCCGTGCACCGTGTAGGTGTCGACGTGCTTCCACTCGAACACGTGCTTCTTGACCTTCTTCGGCACCCACTTGCACTTCGTGTCGCCGTCCTTTTCCCAGCAGATCTTCTTCTTGACCCAGAAGGTCTTCCAGTACCACTCCTTGTACTTCTTCTGGTGGAAGACGACGCTGCCCTTGGCGCTGGCCTTGCCGTCGCTGGAGTCGTAGGCACCCCAGCTGTCGTAGGAGGATGTGGCCGACGCGGCCGTCGTCGTGGTCGTCGCGCCGGCGGCGGCGGGCGCGGCGATGGCGACGGAGGTGGCGGCGGCGACACCGATCAGGATGCGGGTTGCGAATCGCACTTCGGGACTCCTCGGGAGAGGTTGTGCTGTGCTGTCCCTGTATTGATAAGCCGGACCAATTGCCCATCACTTACAACTCGCTTGAAACGGTCCAAAATCTGTATTCCCGACATTTCCTGATCTTTACTGATTTCACTCGGCGGCGATCACCGAACCCGCGTACTTCTGCGCGATGAAGTCCTTCACTTTCTGATCATTCAGGAGCTTGCCCAGGGTGACGATATTCGCGTCCTTCTCGTGGCCGGCCGCGACCACCAGGCCGTTCACGTACGGGTTCCCCTCGGTCTTCTCCAGCACCAGCGCGTCGGTGGCGGGCTTGAGCCCGGCCTCGATGGCGTAGTTGCCGTTGATCACCGCCGCGTCGACGTCGTCCAGCGACCGGGGCAGCTGCGCGGCCTCCAGCGGCTTGAAGACGAGGTTCTTGGGGTTGCCGGTCACGTCCCGCTCGGTCGCGGCGGTGCCGGCGCCCTCCTTGAGGGTGACCACGCCGTTGTCGGCGAGCAGCTTGAGCGCGCGGCCCAGGTTGGTGGCGTCGTTCGGGACGGCCACGGTGGCGCCCGCCGGCAGCGCGGCGAGCTCGGTCGACTTCTTGGAGTACAGACCCAGCGGCTCCAGGTGCACCGGCGTGACGAAGCTCAGCTTGGTGCCCTTGGAGGCGTTGAAGTCGTCCAGGTACGGCTTGTGCTGGAAGAAGTTGGCCGCGAGCAGGCCCTCCTCCAGCTGCACGTTCGGCTGCACATAGTCGGTGAACTCGACGATCTCGAGCTTGATCCCGGCGGCGGGGGCCAGGTTGTCCTTGACGAAGGTGAGGATCTCGGCGTGCGGGACCGGGGACGCGCCGACCTTCAGCACGGTGTCCGCCGACTCGGCCGGTGTAGCGGAGGGTGTCGTACCGCACGCGGCGAGCAACAGCGAGAGGACAGCAGCGCCCACAAGGCGATTAATTTTCATGATTTTTCCTTACTTATGCGATAGGCGCCGGGCGAGAAGGTCGCCCAGGCTCTGCATGATTTGCACGATCACGATGAGCACCACGACGGTGACGATCATGACCGCCGTCTCGAACCGCTGATATCCGTACCTGATGGCCAGGTCGCCCAGCCCGCCGCCGCCGATGGTCCCCGCCATCGCGGTGTAACCGATCAGCGCGACCACCGTCACGGTCACCCCCGCGACGATCCCCGGCAGCGCCTCGGGCAGCAGCACCTTCCACACGACGGCGCCGCGACCGGCCCCCATCGCCTGCGCCGCCTGGATCACGTCCCGGTCGACCTCGCGCAGCGCCGTCTCCACCAGCCGGGCGAAGAACGGCACCGCGCCGACGGTGAGCGGCACCACCACCGCGGCGGTGCCGATCGTGGTGCCCACGACCAGCCGGGTGAACGGGATGATCGCGATCATCAACACGATGAACGGCAGCGACCGTCCCACGTTGACGATCACGCCGAGGATCGACTTGAGCACCGGCAGCGGCCGCAGCCCGCCTCGGTCGAACACCACCAGCGCCACACCCAGCGGCAGGCCGAGCAGCACCGTGAACACCGCCGCCCAGCCGACCATCACCCCGGTCTGCCAGGTGGCCTCCCACAGCAGGGGAGCCATCTCGTCCCAGGTCATCGAGCCCGCCCCGCCTCTTCGTTGGTGACCGTACCGTTCATGACGTCTCCACCAGCAGGCCGCGCTCGCGCAGGTACGTCAGCGCGGCCGGGACCTGCTCGCCCGAGAAGGCGACCCGCAGGCGGCCGACGGAGCCGCCCGCGAGGTCCTCGATCGAGCCGCCCAGGATGCTGACGTCCACGTCGAACTTGCGCACCGCCTCCGACACCAGCGGCTGCCGGGGGTCGCCGGTGAAGGTGAGCGTGACCGAACCCGCCGGGGCGGGGTCGGGCAGCGGGAAGATCTCCCTGGTGAGCCGCGAGCCGGGCGTCCTGATGAGGTCGCCGATCGGGCCCGACTCCTCGACGCGGCCGCCGGACATGATGGCGACCGAGTCGCAGATGCTCTTGACGACGTCCATCTCGTGCGTGATCAGCAGGATCGTCAGCCCGAGCTCGGCGTTGAGCCGCCGGAGCAGGGCCAGGATGGACTGCGTGGTGCCGGGGTCGAGCGCCGAGGTGGCCTCGTCCGACAGCAGCACCGACGGGTTGCCCGCCAGCGCCCTGGCGATGCCGACCCGCTGCTTCTGCCCGCCGGACAACTGGTGCGGGTGATCGCCGCCACGCCCGCCGAGTCCGACCAGGTCGAGCAGCTCGCCGACCCGGCGCCGCCGCT
This sequence comes from Nonomuraea glycinis, assembly GCF_014646515.1. Classification (GTDB taxonomy): domain Bacteria; phylum Actinomycetota; class Actinomycetes; order Streptosporangiales; family Streptosporangiaceae; genus Nonomuraea; species Nonomuraea glycinis. The sequence continues at coordinate 415,497 of NZ_BMNK01000006.1, read as the reverse complement.
CGGCCCTGGGCACGCCCATGACCTCCAGGGGGAAAGACACGTTTCCGGCGACCGTACGCGAGGAGAGCAGCGCGAAGTGCTGGTGGATCATGCCGATGCGCTGGCGGGCGCGGTTGAGGTCCTTGCCGCGCAGCGCCGTCAGGTCCTGCCCGGCCACCGTCACGGTGCCGGCGCTCGGCCGCTCCAGCAGGTTGACGCAGCGCAGGAGAGTGCTCTTGCCCGCGCCGCTCTGCCCGACCACACCGTAGACCTCGCCCTGACGCACGTTCAGGTCGACACCGTCCAGTGCGACGGTGCCGCCGTACGACTTGCGCAGGCCGGAAACCTGGATCACGCCATCTCCCCATGACTGACAGCGGCCACCATGGCGGGGTCGCTGGAACGGACATCGAAACGGGGAGGGGTTAGCGCATGCCCGAGTGATAGGGCAGGTGGCTCAGCCTGCTCAGCACGAAAGAGGGTGTGATCATGATGACCTTCGAGGGGTGCGGACGGTTCGGTCTAACGGCGCAGGGCGGGCATGCGCCGCCCCCTACAGCCGCGACAGCACCCAGCGCCTCTGGCGCCCCGGTCGTCCGCGTGTGCCTCGTTCACGCCCGTTCCAACAAGGCGCGTGGTCGGTCCTATTCCGGGGGGATTCGGTGATGTGTCTCACTGTACGGATCGCGCAGCGGGCGGGCTCGCTCGGCGAACTGGGCCTTGATCTCCGTCATCCGGGGGCCGGGGGCGTAGAAGCGGCCCTTGGTCTCGCCGTACGGCTGAACCCAGCCCTTGGCGGCGAGGTCGCGCAGATCCCGGGCGGCCTGTCCCTGGCTGAGCCCCTCGTCGGCCTGGTATCTGCTGCGGCGAAGCCTCCGGTTGACGAAGACCTCGTAGAGCGCGGAGACGCACCGGGTGTTGAGCCCGTCGGCATCGACCTGCTCTTCCAGAATGATCCAGATCTCTCCCGCCTGGGCCAGACGCTGGCGCACACGCTGGGCTTGGAGGTGATGGGCGCGCAGGCAGAATCGCACCCAGGAATGGGTGTTCACGTGCGGCTTCCAGGAGCCCCGCTGGACGTCGCGGAGTGCGCGGTAGTAGTCGACAGTGTTCTCGCCCGTGCCGAGCCATTCCTCGATCGAGGAGAACTCGGGCATCAGGATCTGGTCACGGCCGAGAACCAGTGTCTGCAGCGCACGTGACATCCGGCCATTGCCGTCACGCCATGGGTGAATCGACACCAAGTTGAAGTGAGCCATGGCGCCGCGCACATAACTCGGCACGTCGAGGTCACCGGAGTTCAGCCAGGTGACCAGCTCGCCCAGCAGCCCGGGAACCTCCTCGAAGTCCGGGCCCTCGTACACCACTTCGCCGGTGGCGGAGTTGCGTACATAGATGCCACCGGGACGCAGCACGCCGGGAGTCTTGTCGCGGTGGTGGCCGATCATCATGAAGTTGAGCGCATTGAGGACCCCGGCGTCGTAGCGGAACGCGGGGGCCCGCGAGAGGAGTTGGATATAGGTGAGCGCCTGCTGGTAGCCGGCGATCTCGCGCGTCACCGACGCGGACGTCTCCAGGGGCTCCTCCCCCGCCATGATGGACTCGATGTCCTCGACGCTGGCCCGGTAGCCCTCGATGGAGTTGGACCCCTGGATGGCGCGCGCCTGCAACTGCCTGCGAAGCTGCCCGTCCCAGCGATGAGTCTCAGCCAGGCGGTATTTCAGATCGCGCCGCATGTCCTCGATCTCGGCGAGCACGGCCTTGTCCACGGCCTCGAGCGCAGGCGTTCCATAGAGCATGCGCCCAGTCAAGCATCAACGAATCATTCAGTCAAACGACAAGATGATTCGTACATATGCGTACAAGACCCTGATTGTGCTGGTGAGCACAGCGACACCCCGCCGCAGCGACGCTGCGACGGGGTGCGCGTCCGTGGTCAGGCGGCGACGGTGGTGGCCACCTGGGCCGGGGCGAGGGCGATGTCCAGGACCTCGCGGACGTCGCTGACCGGGTGGATGGTCAGCTCGTCGCGGACCTCCTGGGGCACGTCGTCCAGGTCCGGCTCGTTGCGGGCCGGGATGAGCACCGTGGTGATGCCCGCCCGGTGCGCCGCGAGCAGCTTCTGCTTGACGCCGCCGATCGGCAGGACCCGCCCGGTGAGGGAGATCTCACCGGTCATCGCCACGTCACCGCGGACCAGCCGCCCGGACAGGAGCGAGGCCAGCGCGGTCGTCAGCGTCACACCGGCCGAGGGGCCGTCCTTGGGCACGGCGCCCGCGGGGAAGTGGACGTGGACCGAGCGGTCCTTCAGCGCGGTGACCGGCAGCTCCAGCTCCGCGCCGTGCGAGCGCAGGTAGGACAGCGCGATCTTGGCCGACTCCTTCATCACCTCGCCGAGCTGGCCGGTCAGCGTGAGCCCGGTCTCGCCGGTCTCCGGGTCGGCCAGCGACGCCTCCACGTAGAGGACGTCACCACCCGCGCCGGTGACCGCCAGGCCCGTCGCCACGCCGGGCACCGAGGTGCGCTGGGTGGCCTCGGGCAGCGACGACTCCGGCACGAACCGGGGCCGGCCGAGGTAGCCGACCAGCTCGTCCGCGCCCACCGTGACGGGCAGCTCGCCGTTCGCCGTCACCTTGCGCAGGATGCGGGCGATCGAGCGCTCCAGCGACCGGACCCCGGCCTCGCGGGTGTACTCGGCCGCCAGCCTGCGCAGGGCGTCCTCCTTGACCGCGACCTCCTCGGCCGTCAGCCCGGCCAGGTCGAGCTGCCGGGGCAGCAGGTGGTCACGGGCGATGGCGACCTTCTCGTCCTCGGTGTAGCCGTCGAGGGTGACGATCTCCATCCGGTCCAGCAGCGGGCCGGGGATCGCCTCCAGGACGTTGGCCGTGGCCAGGAAGAGCACGTCGCTCAGGTCGAGCTCGACCTCGAGGTAGTGGTCGCGGAAGGTGTGGTTCTGGGCCGGGTCGAGCACTTCGAGCAGCGCCGCGGTCGGGTCGCCGCGGTAGTCGGCGCCGACCTTGTCCACCTCGTCGAGCAGCACGACCGGGTTCATCGAGCCGGCCTCGCGGATGGCGCGGACGATACGGCCGGGCAGCGCGCCGACGTAGGTGCGCCGGTGGCCGCGGATCTCCGCCTCGTCGCGGACGCCGCCGAGCGCCACCCTGACGAACTTACGGCCCATCGACCGGGCGACGGACTCGCCGAGCGAGGTCTTGCCGACCCCGGGAGGGCCCGCCAGCGCGAGCACGGCGCCGCTACGGCGGCCGCCCACCACGCCGAGCCCTTTGTCCTGGCGGCGCTTGCGCACGGCCAGGTGCTCGATGATGCGGTCCTTCACGTCGGACAGGCCCGTGTGGTCGGCGTCCAGCACCTCGCGGGCGCCGGTGATGTCGTAGGTGTCCTCGGTCCGCTCGTTCCAGGGGATGTCGAGGACGGTGTCCAGCCAGGTGCGGATCCAGCCGGTCTCCGGGGACTGGTCGGAGGTCCGCTCCAGCTTGTCGACCTCCTTGAGCGCGGCCTCGCGCACCTTGCCGGGCAGGTCCGCGGCCTCGACGCGGGCGCGGTAGTCCTCCTCCTCGGTCCCGGCCGTGTCGCCGTTGAGCTCCTTGAGCTCCTTGCGGACCGCGGCGAGCTGCTGACGCAACAGGAACTCGCGCTGCTGCTTGTCCATGCCCTCCTGGACGTCCTTACGGATCGTCTCGGCCACGTCCAGCTCGGCGAGGTGCTCACGCGACCACTCGATCAGCCTGGCCAGCCGGTCGGCGGGGTCGGCGGCCTCCAGCAGCTCGACCTTCTGGGCGGTCGTCAGCCACGGCGTGTAGCCGGAGCTGTCGGCCAGGACCGACGGGTCGTCGATCTGGTTGACCTGGTCGACGACCTGCCAGGCGCCGCGCTTCTGCAAAATCGTGGTGGCCAGGGCCTTGTACTCCTTGGCCAGCTCCTGGGCGCGCTCGCCGGCGGCGATGACGTCGACCGTGCTGACCTCCACCCACAGCGCCGCGCCGGGGCCGGTCGTGCCGGTGCCCACGCGCACCCGGGTGACACCGCGCACGACGGCGGCGGGCTCGCCTCCGGGGAGCCTGCCGACCTGCTCGACCACCGCCTGCACGCCGACGGCGCCGTAACGGCCGTCGATCCGGGGAACGAGAAGGACCTGCGGCTTGTTGAGACCGGATGCCTGGGCCGCGTCGATGGCGGCTCGCACCTCGGAGTCGGACAGGTCCAAGGGAACCACCATGCCCGGCAGGACGACAGCGTCATCCAGCGGCAGGACCGGAAGGATCAAGCTCTCACTCATGCGAACTCCAAAGGGTTGAGTTACATGGACTCAATTCATCAGAGCGCACGAATGTTCCCTTCATTGCCGGTGTTCGCTCACAGCGATCGTAATTATGTAAGCGGCATCTAGGAGAGACCTTGGCCTGGGGCTCCGCCGCGAGGGTGATTCTCAGGCGTCCGCGCGGGTGACTGCCGCCGATCGCGGCCGTACAGTCGGCTGATGGACGTGGTCAAGCTGTTCCATGAGGTGGCGGACAGGGTGCCGGCCTACCGGGCGTTCCTCGCCGAGCACCACATCGACCCCCAACAGGTCACGACATTTCAGGACTTCGTGGGGTTGCCGATGACGACCAAGGACGGCTACACCCGCCGCCATCCCCTGCCCGACCTGTGTCGCGACGGAGTGATCGGCGACATCGTCGCGGTGTCGTCCGGCTCCACCGGGGAGCCGTCGTTCTGGCCGCGCTCCGCCTCCGACGAGCGCGTCATCGCCGCCCGCTTCGAGGAGATCTTCCGAGACTCCTTCCACGCCCGCGAACGACGCACCCTCGCCGTCGTCTGCTTCGCTCTCGGCTCCTGGGTCGGCGGGCTGTTCACCCTCAACTGCTGCCGCCACCTGGCCGAGCTCGGCTACCCGATCACCGTGGTGGCGCCGGGCAGCGACAAGCGGGAGATCCTGCGCGTCATCCCCGAGCTCGCCCCGCACTTCGACCAGGTGGTCCTGCTCGGCTACCCACCGTTCCTCAAGAACATCGTCGACTCAGGGCTCCCCTGGTCCGGCTGGAACCTCAAGCTGGTGACCGCCGGCGAGGTGTTCAGCGAGGAGTGGCGCACGCTGGTGGCCGCCAGGGCGGGCATCGACGACCCGCTGCGCGGCATCGCCTCCCTGTACGGCACCGCCGACGCGGGCGTGCTGGGCAACGAGACTCCGCTGTCGGTGCAGATCCGCCGCTTCCTGGCTGAGCGCCCGGCCACGGCCAGGGAGCTGTTCGGCGAGCCCCGGCTGCCGACCCTCGTGCAGTACGACCCCGAGGTGCGCTTCTTCGAGGAACACCAGAGCACCCTGCTCTTCTCCGGCGACAACGGCATCCCACTGATCCGCTACCACATCGCCGACGAGGGCGGGGTGATCCCGTACGAGCGGATGCTGGAGTTCGTACGGGATCATGGACTCGAGCCCACGGCCCCCGGGCTCGAACGTCCCTTCGTGTACGTCTTCGGGCGCAGCCACTTCACCGTGTCCTACTACGGGGCGAACGTCTATCCGGAGAACATCGCGGTCGGGCTGGAGCAGCCGGAGGTCAGCGCGCTGGTGACGGGCAAGTTCGTGCTGGAGGTGGTGGAGGACGCGGGGCGCGACCGGCGGCTGACGGTCACCGTGGAGCTCGCGCAGGGCGAGAAGCCGTCGCAGGAGACGGCCGACATCGTGGGCCGCTCCGTCCTGGAGCAGTTGCTCCGGCTCAACAGCGAGTTCGGGCACTATGTGCCGCAGGCGCAGCAGCCGCCGGTCGTCCGGCTGCGCGAGACGGGCGACGCCGAGTATTTCCCCCCGGGCGCCAAACACCGCTACACCCGCTGACGAGTGGCGCGATGGCGACGCCCGTGGATCGGTCGAGCCTGGTTCATCCGCTCGCATCACCGGACAACCGCCGCTCAAGCTCTGCCAGGTCTGCGACGAACCAGATCTGACGGCCACGGTTCGCCTCACGGACCCAGTCCCGGAAAGACGAGCTCGCAGCGACATGTACGGAAATGTCGCCCACGATGGCGAGGCCGTGCCGGTAGTTGGCGAACTTCGCCACGAACTCCCCCGCGACGCGCGTGCTCAGCTCCCAGAAATCCTGGTGCAGCCGCTCGGCGGGGACGGCGACCCACTGGACGCGCCGGTAGATGGCCTCGCCGATCAGGTCGAGCGCATCCTGCTCACTGCGCAGCACCTGACCTTGGGGTTCACAGACGAAAACCTCGGACATGGGGTACTCCTTCTCCTTCTTGCTCAACCGTCCGGGACGGAGCGGCGTCTGTCGGGGCACTTCAGGCATGGGCATTCTCGGTGAGGAAACCGGTGATCTCGTCCGTCTGGTTCGGGAGGTAGTGGCCCCAGTCGGGGAGGAAGCGGATGGCGGCGTGCGGCGCGGTCTCCGTGATGCGGCGGCGGGTGCCGCTGGAGTCGAGAAAAGCGTCGCGCCCACCGACGATCACCAGCAAGGGCATGGTCAGGCGCCGCAGGGACTCGTCGTCGAAGAGCGGCATCCGGCCCATGCGGTGACGGAAGGTGCCGTTGATCAGGAGCATGAAGTCACCGAAGTCAGCGGCCTGGGAAGTGGCTGGGACGGCCATGGCTCCAGGGGCAGCGGCGGGGGCCGGGGCCGTGACGGAGGTGGACGCGGGGCCCAGGAGGAGGCGCATGGACCTGGCGCGGCCCCAGCGGCCGAGTGGCTTCAGCAGCAGGGCCACCATCAGCTTGCCCCATAGCTGGGGTCCGATCCCGCCGGGGCACTGCAGCGCCAGCCGTTCGACCTTGCCGGGGTGGCGGGTGGCGTAGTCGAGGGCGATCCAGCCGCCGAGCGACACGGCGACCATCGAGGTCCGCCGGATGTCCAGGGCGTCCAGCACCTCCTCCAGCCAGCGGGCGTAAGCGCCGGAGGCCAGGTCGGGACGGGACGGCGCGCTCAGGCCCGGCTCGCCGACGAGGTCGATGGCGTACACCCGGAAGTGGCGCGCGAAGCCGGCGACGTCGGTGAGCCACATGGCGCTGTTGGTGGCGGAGCCGTGCAGAAGCACCAGCGGCGGCGCGGCGGACGGCCCGCAGGCGATCACGAAGGTCTCGCCCTGGGCGGTGGGCACGCGCAGGTGCTCGGCGGGCACCGGCCAGCGGGCCAGGAGCTCGCGATAGCGCTGCTCGACGGCCCGCTTGCCGTCCTCAGATCTGTAGATTTCCGCCATCTCATCGCTCTCTCGGTCGGCTCCCTCGCCGTCGGGCGAGGAGGGTGGGGCATGGTCACTCCTTGACCAGGGCGTCGATGAGGCGGAACACCTGGGCGGAGATCTCCAGGTCGCCCAGGATGATGATCTTCAGGTTGGCGTACTCCTCGTCGTAGACGAGCTCGACACGGACACCGGTCGGGCGGCTTGCAAGGGAGCCCAGGAGCATCGTGCTCAGGCGGTCCATCTCAGTGCGGTCGATGCCGTCGATCCGCACGATGCTGGACGCTTCGACGTGCCGGGCCGGCGCCTGGGGTGAGACGGGCTGCCCGGTGAACGCCTCCAGGTCCTGGCGGGCGATCCGATACTGCTTGCCGATCTTGACGGCCTTGAGCCTGCCGTCGCGCACGTAGTTGCGGACGGTCTTGACGTGAAGGCCGAGGAGGTTCGCCGCCTGCTCGACGGTGTATTGCTGCATAACATTCCTTAATATACCGCAATAAACGGATGATAGGGACTGATAGGGAAGGTCGCTTAGCTTGTAGCGAAGGGCTCGCGCCTGCGGCCGGCCGCGGACGTACGTTGCGGGGATGAAGCTCGTCGAGATGACACCCAACCTGCATCTACTCCACTTCGCCGTCGGGCACGCCTACCTGTGGCACGAGCGCGACGCCCTGACGCTCATCGACACGAGCACGCCCGGCTCGGGCGGCGACATCGAAGGCGCCATCCGGTCGCTCGGCTTCTCCCTCGGTGATCTGAGGCGGATCATCGTGACGCACGGGCACGAGGATCATCATGGCGCGCTGGCGGAGATCGCCGCCGACGCCACGGTGATGGTCCATCGGGCCGACGCGGCGGTCGTCCGCGGGCAGGCCGCGCAGCAGTTGCCCGAGCGCGCGCACATGCCGGACTGGGAGCGGGAGATCTTCGACGGCCTCCCCCCGATCCCGCCGGTGCCGCCCTCCCGGGTCGACCAGGAGCTGACCGAAGGCGACGTCCTCGACTTCGGCGGCGGGGCCGAGGTGATCTCCATCCCCGGCCACACCGACGGCAGCATCGCCATCCATGTGCCGGCCCATCGCCTGCTGTTCGCCGGCGACACCATCGCGCACGTGGACGGCCGGATCATGCTGGGCGTCTTCAACGCCGACCGCCCGAAGGCGATCGCGTCCTTCCGGCGGCTGGCGGAGCTCGACCTCGCCCTGGTCTGCGTCGGCCACGGCGACGCGATCACCGGCAACGCCTCGGCCGGACTCCGCCAAGTGGCCGCCACACTCTGACCCGGCAGCCCGCACACCCCTGAGCGGCCCAGAATCCCGGACACCACTCACCGCGCCCCCGGCCACAGAGGGCGGACCGTGCCCTGGGCACAGGACTTGTCAGGCTTGTCCTGACGTTCTAGTGTCGTCAGGCATAGCCTGACACGCGACCCTGGAGGACCGATGCCCGCCCCTTCGATGACCGAACAGCAGATCCACTGCTCCTTCTGCGGCAAGTCCAAGGATCACGTAGCCAAGGTGATCGCCGGCGCCGGCGTCCACATCTGCAACGAGTGCGTGGGCCTGTGCACCGAGATCCTGGGGACGCCGGCCGAGAGCAGCACGGACGCCGAGATCCCCTGGCCCGACAAGATGACCGGCGAGGAGATTCTCGAGTTCCTGCCGCGCGTCGCCGCCGTGAGCGCGCAGGTCGAGGACAACCTTCGGGTCTGGGTGACCAGGGCCCGTGACCGGGGGGTCACCTGGGCCCGGATCGGCGCCGCGCTGGGCATGACCCGCCAGTCCGCCTGGGAGCGGTTCTCCGGGGAAGATTGACCGCGGGAATGCGGCTCCGCGGCGAGGATGCCGCCACGGATTCCCCAAAGGAGGAGAGAATGGCCGTCGCACACAGGGGAAAGGCATACGTTGATGACATGGTGTCGTCATCCGCTTGACGGGGCACAAATGGGTTTGTGACACTGTGTCATGAAATATCCGTACGAACCCTAGGGTGTGGCCGTGACCTCGTTCTCCGAGACCTTGAAGAGCGCCACCTGGGGCGAGCACGAGTCCGCCGAAGGCGAGAGCTACCTGTCGGAGCTGATGGGCGGGCGGCTGAACGAGCGGGAGTACGGCGAGATGGTCGCCCAGCACTATTTCGCCTACGTCGCCCTCGACGGCGTGTCCCGGCGGCTGAGCGAGCACCCGGTGGCGGGACGGTTCGTCTTCCCCGAGCTCTACCGGGAAGAGGCGCTGGAGCGGGACCTGGCGAAGATCTACGGACCGGGCTGGCGGGACCGGATCGCCCCGTCCAAGGCCACGCGGACCCTGGTGGCCCGGATCGAGCAGGTGGCCGACTGGCCGGGCGGCTACATCGCCCACCACTACACCCGCTATCTCGGCGACCTGTCCGGCGGGCAGTTCATCCGGATGGAGCTGCAGAAGATCTACGGCTACCAGCCCGGCGGCGGTGTCGACTTCTACCTCTTCGACCAGGTCAGAAGCCTGCCCAGGTTCAAGGAGGAATACCGCTCCCGGCTGGACGCGCTGGAGCCGGACGAGCGGGAGCAGCAGCGGATCATCCGCGAGGTGAAGCTCGCCTACCAGCTCAACACCGAGGTGCTGGCCGAACTGCTCCACGTGGTGCGGGCCCCGGCCTGAGGCCACGGCCTACCATGAAGCCATGCCCAGGATCTCCGCAGCCACCATCGGTGAGCACCGCGCCCAGACGCGTGACCGCATCCTGCAAGCGGTCTCGCGGCTGTCGAGGGTGCAGGGCATCGACGCGATCTCGCTGACGGACGTGGCGCACGAGGCCGGGATCACCAGGACGGTCCTGTACAACTACTTTCCGGACAAGGCGGCGCTGCTGCTGGCGTTCACCGAGCGGGTGACGCACTACTTCGTCGACGGCTACGAGCAGGCCCTGCCCGAGGGCGCCTCGCCGGCCGATCGGCTGCGGGTCTTCGTGCGGCTGCAGCTCGACGGCCTGCTGGCGCATCCGCATCCCGGCGCGGCCGACCTGAGCGCGGCCCTGGGACCCGCCGCCTACCAGCGGCTCGCCGAGCATGTGGCGCCCATGCAGCGCATCCTGAGCGACATCCTCGACAGCGGCGCCGCGTCGGGTGAGTTCCAGGTGCTCGACGTGGCGGCCACCGCTCGCATGATCATGGCGTTGATCGGCGCCGAGCGGGTGCCGCTGATCAGCGGGTCGGTGACCGTCGACCGGGCCACCGAGCTGGTGTCGGCGTTCGTCCTGCGCGCCCTGGGCGCGGCACCCGCCTGACGGCACGGGCTTTCCGGTGGTGGCAGGATTGCGCCATGGGAAACGGTCACATAGAGCTCAAATCAGCACAAGGACGGTGGATCCTCGCCGCCACCGTGCTGGGTTCGGGCATGGCCATGCTCGACGGCACCGTGGTGAACGTCGCGCTGCCCTTTCTCGGCACCGAGCTGAAGGCGGGCATGGCCGGCCTGCAGTGGACCGTCAACGCCTACACGCTGACCCTCGCCGGGCTGATCCTGCTGGGCGGTTCGCTCGGCGACCGTTTCGGCCGGCGCAAGGTCTTCCTGATCGGCACGGTCTGGTTCGCGCTGGCCTCGGCGCTCTGCGGGGCGGCGCAGAACATCGAGCTCCTCATCGCCGCCCGCGCCCTGCAGGGCGTCGGGGGCGCGCTGCTGACACCGGGCTCGCTGGCCATCATTCAGGCCTCCTTCCACCGGGGTGACCGGCCGCGGGCGATCGGCGTCTGGTCCGGGCTGGGCGGCGTCGCGAGCGCGGTCGGGCCGCTGCTGGGCGGGACGATGGTGCAGACGATCGGCTGGCGGTGGGCGTTCCTCATCAATCTGCCGTTCGCGGCGCTGGTCATGCTGGTCACGGCCAAGCATGTGCCGGAGAGCAGGGACGAGCTGATGACCGGCCGCTTCGACGTGCTGGGCGCGCTGCTGGCCGCGCTGTCGCTGGCCGGGGTCACCTACGGGCTGATCGAGTTCGGCGCGCCGGCGCCGCTGATCGCGGGCGTCGTGCTGGGCGTGGCGTTCGTGGTGCTGCAGGTACGCAGGTCGCCGGACGCGCTGGTGCCGGTGGCGATGTTCCGGGACCGGGTGTTCACGGCCGTGAACGTGGTCACCTTGATCATGTACGGCGCGATGGGCGTGGCGTTCTTCCTGCTGGCCGTGCAGTTGCAGGTGGTGTCGGGATTCTCCCCGGTCGCGGCGGCCTCGGCGTTGCTGCCGGCCACGGTGCTGATGATGCTGCTGTCGGCGCGGGCCGGGGAGCTCGCCAAGCGCGTCGGGCCACGCTGGCCGATGACCGGCGGCATCCTGCTGGTGGGAGCGGGGTTGCTCTGGATGAGCACGATCGGTCCTGACGCGTCGTACCTGCTGCTGGTGCTGCCCTCGGCCACGGTGTTCGGGCTGGGGCTGTCAGCGGTGGTGGCGCCGCTGACCGCGACCGTGCTGGCCAGCGCCGAGGACCGTTACGCCGGAACGGCCAGCGGGGTGAACAACGCGGTGGCCCGCACCGGCGGGCTGCTCGCGGTCGCCGCCGTGCCGCCCGTGGTGGGGCTGGTCGGGGACGCCTTCCAGAACGCGCCCGTGTTCGACGCCGGGTTCAGGATGGCCATGCTGATCAGCGCGGCCATGATGGGGGTGGCGGCGCTGATCACGGTCGTCACGGTCACGACGAACGTCCTGGACCCTCAGAACGTGAACGCCTGACTGCGGACGCTGTTGTCGAAGTTGGACACCAGCAGCTCGGGCTCGCCGACCGAGCGGATGTCGGGCATCCTGGTCAGCAGCTCTCTGAACATGGCCCGCATCTCCTGCCTGGCCAGGTTGGCCCCCAGGCAGAAGTGCGGGCCGGGGCCGCCGAAGCCGACATGCGGCTTGGTCTCGCGGGTGATGTCGAAGGTGTCGGGGTCGGGGAAGACCGTCTCGTCGCGGTTGGCCGAGCCGTAAAAGAGCACGACCTTGTCGCCCTTCTTCAGCTCCAGGCCGCGCAACTCGTAGTCCTGGGTCAGGGTGCGGCGGAACTGCATGATCGGCGAGACGTGGCGGACCATCTCCTCGATCGCGTTGCCGATGTGCTTGTCGAAGTCGCTCATCAGCAGCTCGCGCTGTGCCGGGTTGTCGGTGAGGAGCTTGATGCCGTGCGCCATGGTGTTGCGGGCGGTCTCGTTGCCCGCGACCAGCAGCAGGGCGAAAAACGAGCCGAGCTCGCGGTCGCTGAGCTTCTCACCGTCGGGGTTGGCGGTCACCAGGAGCGAGACCAGGTCGCCCTTGGGGTCGGCGGCGCGCTCCTGGCCCAGCTTGATCACCATGCGCTGGAGGGCGAGCAGGGCCAGCATGTTCTGACCGGCGAGCTGGATGGTGCGGGGCAGGCTGGTGCGGACGCCGGTGTAGGCGGTGGACACGTCGACGTGCTGGTGGATCTTGGCCCGCCACGCCTGCGGGATGTCCATCATGTCGCAGATGACGTGGATCGGCAGCCGGGCCGCGACCTGGGTGACGAAGTCCTGCGGGCCGTCCCTGAGCACGTCGTCGACGATGCCGGTGCACGCGGTGTCGATGTCGGACTGCAGGCCGGCGAGCATCTTCGGGCTGAACGAGCGGGTCACGATCCTGCGCAGCCGGGCGTGCCGCGGGTCGTCCATGTTGACCATGGACTCGCCGAACACCTGCTTGACCCAGGAGGGCGGCTCCGGATTGGAGGCGGCCGGCTCGCTGGAGAACACCGTGGCGTTGCGGCTGACCTCGACCACGTCCGCGTGCCGGACCAGGGCGTAGAAACCGGAGCCCGAGCGGAGGAACGGCACCTTCTTCTCCGGGAAGAACACCGGACGCTCCAGCTGCCGGAGACTGGCGAACGCTTCGCCGCGTTCTTTCGGGGTCTTACGCCAGAAATCCAGATCCGCGAGATCGATGTGCACGTGCCTATCGTGGCACGTTCCTACAGCGTTTAAGCACCGTTCGGGCGCCCGGGACATGACTATCAGTATGAACGTGCCGCTTGTCGCTTTTCTGATCGTCCCCCTTCTCACCGGTATGACGCAGTCGCCCGCCGCCCAGTGCGGCGGGGGGCCTTCCGACTTCGACGGCGACGGCCGCCCCGACGTGGCGGTGGCCGCGCCGTACGACGACCGGCGGGCCGGTTCGGTGACCATCCTGTACGGCTCGGGCGAGCGGGTGAAGCTGACCCAGGACGACCCCGAGCCGGGTGACGCCTTCGGGGCGGCGCTGGCCGTGGGCGACTTCGACGGGGACCGGTGCGCCGACCTGGCGGTAGGGGTGCCGGAGGAGTTCGTCGGCGAACGGGTGCCGGGCGCCGACGGCAACGGCGTCGTCCAGCTCTACCACGGCTCGACCGGCGGGCTGCGGCCAGGCGAGCAGCTCGCCCTGGCCAAGCCGTCCAGCGACCGGTTCGGGGCGTCGCTGGCGGCCGGGGACCTCGACGGGGACGACCGGGACGAGCTCGTGGTGGGCGCTCCTGGGCTCCGCTCCGGCGGCGGGGTCACGCTCTACTGGATGAAGGGGCGTAAGCCGTACCAGATCACGCAGAAGACGCGGTGGGTGCGGCAGGCGGCGAAGGTGACGGACCAGTGGGGTGAGGCGGTCACGACCGGCGACTTCGACGGCGACGGGCGCGACGAGCTGGTGGTCGGCGCGCCGTCCGACAGCGTGACCATGGACGGGCAGGGGTCGGCGACCGTGCTGGACCCGCGGCGGAAGACGGCGCTGCGGCTCACCCAGAGCTCTGCGGGGATCGGCGGCTCCGCGGAGAAGTGGGACGCGTTCGGGGCGGCGCTCACGACCGGCGACTTCGACGCCGACGGCCGCGACGACCTGGCCGTCGGCGTCCCCGGCGAAGGGCTGACCGCCGGCCAGCGCGCCATGGACTACGGCGACGGCGCGCTGCACGTGCTGTACGGGACCGGGCGCGGACTGCGCGGGGCGCGGTCGGAGATGTGGACGCAGCGGCTGCTCAAGGGCACGCCACGGTACTACGACCGGTTCGGCGCGTCGCTGGCCGCCGGGGACTTCAACGGCGACGGCGACGACGAGCTGGCCGTCGGGGTGCCGGGCGAGAACGCCGTCCAGGTGCTGGCGGCCTCCCCCGCCGGTGGGCTGACACGGCACGGGGACCTGCTGATCAAGGGCAAGGGGTCCGCGGTGTCGGTGCTGCCCGCCGTCGGCGGCTACCAGGCCCTGTCCAAGCGGCCGCCGCTCTACGGGCTGGTGGTGGCGGCGCCCGACGAGGGCGTGGTGACGTACGTGCCCGGGTCGCGTGAGCCGGGGGCACGCGCGGGGCTGCGCCCGGGCAAGGCCCGCCGACTCGGCACCGGTGAAGGACTGTACGGCTACGCGCTCAGCTGAGCGCCGGCGGCGGCCGGGCCGGTGAGGGCGATCAGCTGAGCGCCGCCGGCGGCCGGGCCGGTGAGCTACGCGTTCGGCTGAGCGCCGGCGGCGGCCGGGCCGGTGAGGGCTGGGATGGTGACGCGGTGTGAGGTGCGGGCCCGGTCGCCGCGGCGGGAGATGCGGTCCAAGGTGCGGAAGTCCACCGACAGCTCGTCGCGGTCGAGCCGGGCCATGAGGTACCCGCGGCGCTGGTCGATGTAGGAGATGTGCGGGTTCTCCGCGATGGACTCGGCGACCCAGGTCTTGTCCCGGTAGCCGTCGCCGTCGCTGGCGATCGACGTGGCCACCAGCTCCTTGGCCACCACCGGCGAGTCCGGGTCGTCGAAGTCGGCCTTGAGGTCGGCGAGGTGGTGCATGTGCGCGTCACCGGTGAGGACGACCGGGTTGGCGGTGTGCGACAGCGACTCCATCAGGCGGGTGCGCTCGGCGGCGTAGCCGTCCCAGGAGTCCAGGTTCACCTCCCGGCCGGGGCCGCGCTTGTAGTCGCGGTGGGTCATGATGATCTGCTGGCCGAGCAGGTTCCAGCGGGTGCCTGAGCCGCGCAGCCCCTCCTCCAGCCAGCGCCACTGGCCGGCGCCGAGCAGGGTGCGGTCCGGGGACAGCCGCTCGTCGCACCCACCGCGTACCCCGTCCTCGCAGGCCTGGTCGTCGCGGAACTGGCGGGTGTCGAGCAGGTGGAAGCGCGCCAGGGCGCCCCAGGAGACGCGCCGGTTGAGGGTGAGCCCGGCCCCGCGCAGGGTGGCGCGGCGCAGCGGCATGTTCTCGTAGTAGGCGCGGAAGGCCGCGGCCCTGCGCTGCTCGAAGCCCGGGGCGCCGGTGCTGGAGACGGAGCCGGCCCAGTTGTTCTCCACCTCGTGGTCGTCGAAGGAGACCAGCCAGGGGGCCGCCGCGTGCGCCGCCTGCAGGTCGTGGTCGCTCTTGTACTGGGCGTGCCGGAGGCGGTAGTCGGCGAGCGTGACGCACTTGCCCGGCGTGTGCGTACGGACCCGTCCGGCCAGCGCGGTGTAGCCGCTGGGGCCGTACTCGTACATGTAGTCGCCGAGGAACACGACCAGGTCGGGCTCCTGCTCGGCGAGGCGGCGGTAGGCGGTGTAGTAGCCGTGCTCGTAGTGGGCGCAGGCGGCGACGGCGAACGCGAGCGGCGTCTGGGCGTGCTCGTCCGGCGTGGTCCTGGTGCGCCCGGCGGGCGACAGCCGGCCCTCGCTCCGGAAGCGGTAGAAGTACTCGCGCCCCGGCCGCAGGCCGGACACCTCGATGTGGACGCTGTGGGCGTCGCGTGCGCGGGCGGGGACCGTACCGGATTTGACGATGTTGGAAAAGCGTTCGTCGGTGGAGACCTGCCAGTCGACGTCGGCGTCGCGGGCGGGCATGCCGCCGCGGCCGGCGCCGCCGAGCGGGTCGGTGGCCAGGCGGGTCCAGAGCACGAACCCGTCGGTGCCGGGGTCCCCTGAGGCCACGCCGAGCGTGAACGGGTCGGCTCGCAGGGTGCGCGAGGAGGTGGAGACTGGGCGCGTTCCGGTCAGCGGGGCGGGCAGGAAGAGCCCGGTGCCCGCGGCCGTGAGGAAGGATCTGCGGTCCATGCTCCAGGTATGTCCGGCCGCTCCGACTCGGCCATGACAGTGGGGTCAAGGGCAGGTGAACAGCGTCGGTCGTCCTCGCCGAGCACCTGAGCGAGCCGTTCAGCGGCCTCGGAGCCGCCCCACCGAAGTGCCGGTCTCAGAGAAGCCTCCTTGCCGCGTGGACCGGTTTCAGCGTGATCTGGCGTGGAACCCCGCGCGTTCACGCCCGGGAGGAAACGACAGCGCGGGAGGGTCCTCAGGCCCGAGCGGTGCTCTGACAGTCGGTCTGCGTGGGTGGCTCAGCCTGGCCGTTTCTGGTTCTCGATGTACTCCTTGATGATCGACAGGGGTGCTCCGCCGCAGGACGCGGCGAAATAGGAGGAGGACCAGAAATGGCCGCCCCACAGATGGCGGCGGATGTGGACCGGGAACTCCTTGCGCAGCAGCCGGGCCGAGACGCCCTTGAGAGAGTTGACCAGAGTCGAGAGCGCGACCTTGGGCGGATAGTGCACCAGCAGGTGGACATGGTCGTGCTCGCCGTTGAACTCCACCAGCGTGGCGCCGAAGCTGTCACACACCTCGATCATGATGTCCTCACAGCGGCGCAGGGTCTCATCGGTGAACACTTCGCGCCGGTATCTGGTGGTAAAGACCAAATTGGCGTGCAGGCTGTGGACCACACTACGGCCCCGCCGGACCTCGGGGTTCGGCTCCCATCGCGGTGACATAGACCTAATGATAATATGTTCGATTGTGAAACTGGTGGTGCAGGTGAAGCTCCTGCCGACGCCGCAGCAGGCGGCGGCGCTGGAAGCCACCCTGCACGCCGCCAACCGGGCGGCGAACCTGGTCGCGGCACTCGCGTTCCAGCAACGCTGTTTCCGCACCTTCGACCTGCGCAAGCACACCTACGACCAGATCAAGGCCGACTTCGGCCTGGCCGCCCAGGCCGCCCAGCACGTCATCAAGAAAGTGTGCGACGCCTACCGCACCCTGCACGCCAACCTCGCCGCCGGGAACCTGGGCAAGCCCGGATCGCCACGCCGGATCAAAACCGAGACCAAACCGATCTCCTTCCGACCGCTGGCGGCCCAGCCCTATGACGACCGGTGCCTGTCCTGGCAGCATGATGCGCGGACGGTGTCGATCTGGACGACCACCGGGCGACTGAAAGGGCTGGCCTTCACCGGCTCAGCCGGACAACTGGCCCTGCTGGCCGCCCATCGACGCGGTGAGTCGGATCTGATCTGCCGGGACGGGATGTGGTTCCTGTATGCCACGGTCGAGGTGGCCGACCGGCCGCTGTCGGAACCGGACGGCTTCGTCGGGGTGGATCTGGGCATCGCCAACATCGCTACCACCTCTGATGGGGTCCGTCATTGCGGCAAGGGCCTCAACGCGGTCCGCCACCGTCATCGCCAGCTCCGCCGCCGCCTGCAGGCCAAGCGGACCAAGTCCGCCAAGCGGCTGCTGAAAAGACGCCGCCGTAAGGAGGTCCGTTTCGCGGCGAATGTCAACCACGTCATCGCCAAGAGCATCGTGACCGAGGCGACACGCACCGGGCGCGGGATCGCTCTGGAGGATCTCCAGGGCATCCGCGAACGGGTACGGCTTCGCAAGCCCCAGCGGGTCACGCTGCACTCCTGGAGTTTCTACCAGCTCGGAGTCTTCATCGCCTACAAGGCGGTCCGGGCAGGAGTGGCGGTGATCGCCGTGGATGCGGCCTACACCTCACAGCAGTGCTCGCACTGCGGGCATGTGGACAGGCGCAACCGGCCCGACCAGGCCACCTTCTCGTGTACGTCGTGCGGTTTCGCTGAGCACGCCGACGTCAACGCAGCCCGGAACATCGCCTCACGCGGTGAGACGGGCTGGGCAGTCAGTCACGCTGCCTGACGCGGACCGGACCGTCGAAGCCATCGACGGCGAGGAGCTGCAAGCTCGGTCGTTCACGGCCGAGAAGCTGACAGGCCCAGCGTCGTGCGCAGGGAGGCGGCGCCGGTGTAGTGGATGCCGGTCATGCCGGCTGCCTCGGCGGCCGTGACGTTCTCCGGGCGGTCGTCGACGAAGAGCACGCCGGCGGGGTCGGCGCCGAGCTCGCGCGCGACCTCTTCGTAGATCTTCCGGTCCGGCTTCGCCAGGCCCATCCTGCCGCTGTAGAAGCGGCGGGGGATGGCGGCGACCCAGGGCAGCTCGTCCAGGCCGTCGGCGACGCGGGCCGGCGCGTTCGACAGCAGGGCGACGTCGCGGCCGGCGGCCAGCAGCTCACCCAGGAGGGCGACCGCCTCCTCGTCGGGATGGGCCCAGCTCGCCACGTCCAGCGCGATCAGGCGGTCGAGCTCGGCTCCGGTCACCGGCCTGCCGGCCACCAGCGACCAGTAGTCCGCCGGGGTCAGGGAGCCGGCGTCGAACGCCAGGCGGTGCTGCCAGTAGCCCTGCCCGAACGCCGCCGGGTCGGCGCCGGCCGCGTGGGCCATCGCCTCGGCGTCGGCGGCGGGCTGGGCGAGGGACAGGACGTTGCCGTAGTCCAGGAGAATCCAGTTCACCCCAGGAATGGTCGCAGATGCGGGTGCAGGGCCGGGCAGCCGAGGTATTTCTCCGCGGTGTGAAAGTCGATCCAGTCCAGGTTGACCAGCTCCTCGACGTCGACGCCGGTGAAGCTGCTCGCCAGGGCGGGCGGGATGGCGGCGATGTCGTCCTTGTCGGCGATGTTCACCCAGCGGCGCACGCCCTTGGGGCGCTCGCCCCGGCCGTTGATGGGGGCGGGCAGCAGGCGTTCGAAGATGACGTTGCGCATGCCGAGGGGGCTGCCGAGGGTGAGCAGCAGGTCGACTTCGAGCTCCGGGTGGGCCCAGAGGGTCTCGTAGGCGACGACGCTGCCCAGCGAGTGCGCGATCACCACTTTAGGCTGATTTTTCCGGATAGCTTCGGCTACGGTCCGCCTGGCCAGCTCCCGCTTCTCCTGGTCGGCCAGGTAGATGGCCACCTCCGGCGCGAACAGCTCGGCGAACGCCGCCGACCTGCGGTCGAGCCTGGTCAGCAGCCAGCCGGTGAACGACCTGAGCGCCCCCGTGAAGTGCTCGCCGAACCCCAGGTTGGCGGCCCAGCCGGCCACCACCCGCTGGGTGGACGCCTCCACCGCCGCGACCCGCCGCGGATCGTCGCCGCCCTCGTCCTCGGCGAGCAGGTGGGAGAAGTACGCCACCTCGCTGAAGTAGCCGCGCGCCTGCCCGCCGAGGGAGGCGTGCAAGTAGCGGTCCCATTTGAGGCGCATCGCCTCCGCCGCCCCCGTGGCCGAGCGGCCGGCGTCGAGGTAATAGTTGTACTTGCCGATCCCGTGCACGCCGACGATGCCCGCCGTACTGCCCGCCACAGCGACTCCCTGCCTGGAAAGGTCTTCTGCCTCGTAGTTTCCGCGCGATATTGGCATACGCCGCCCGCGTGCGGCCGTCAAGCCGAACCCTCTCGCACAGGTCGCCATATACGGAAATGCTGTTGCTCGCCGCATATGTCGTACAGATACGGTGAGACTCGCTTACGAGGGATATTTCAGAATCAGGAGCACCTTGCCATGCCCGGCCCGCTGGTCGTCAACGCCTCGGTCGTCATCCCCGACGCCGAGCTCGTATGGCGTTTCTCCCGCTCTTCCGGCCCCGGCGGCCAGGGCGTCAACACCACCGACAGCCGGGTCGAGCTCACCTTCGACGTGGCGGCGAGCACCGCGCTGTCACCGGCGCTGAAGGCCCGGGCGGTGGAGCGGCTCGGCGCCGCCGTGATCACCATCGCCGCCTCCGAGTACCGCTCCCAGCTGCGCAACAGGGAGGCGGCCGAGCAGCGGCTGGCTCAGCGCATCCGCGAGGCCATCGCGCCGCCGCCCAAGCGCCGCCGCCCCACCAAGCCGAGCCGCGGCGCGGTCGAGCGCCGCATCGCCGGCAAGAAGCGCCGCTCCGACCTCAAACGCCTGCGCCGCGACCTCTGAGCCCCACCGTCACCACGACAGCACCGTCACCCCGACAGCACCGTCACCACGACAGCGCCGTCACCTCGACAGCACCGGCTCCCTGATCTGCGCCGGGCAGAGCTGCGAGATCACCTCGCGCACCTGGGCGCGCAACTCCCGGGCCCACAGCCGGCCGTCCTCGTCGAAGTGCGGGCAGACCGGCGAGATGACGAGCTCGGCCCCCATCACCACCGCCCCCGCCGCGACCAGCTCCTTGAAGAGCTCCGCCTGAGCCCACATGGCCCCGCAGGCCCGCGCGCTGGCGCACATGACGGCCACGTGCCGCCCCGCCAGCCCGCCGCCCGCCGACATCCACGACAGCGTGTGGTCCAGCTCGGGCGGCAGCAGGCTGTGCTCGGGAGCGGTGAGCACGATCGCGTCCGCCTCCTCGATCAGGGTGAGCAGCTCGCGCACCACCGCGGGCACCGGACCCGGCCCATAGGGCGGCACCTCACCCAGTCCCTGCCACGCCTCGAAGCCGACGCCGGGCGGCAGCTCGCCGCGCACCGCCTCCAGCAGTCTGTTGATGTACGAACCCGCGTGGAGACTGGCGGCGATCCCGACGACCCTCATCCGGCACCCACAGCGGAGGGAAGGGCGAATCCGGTTGTGCGCATCTTGATCCCTCTCGTCCCAGTGAACGACATACGCCCTGCATGGCGTCGATGGGGAGGAGCCACTGCCCACGACTCCCTGAAGGATGTGGGCCGGTAGTCGGAAACCTGCCCGATGCCGTGGATGTCCAAGACCATCCACTGGTCAAGAAGATGTACTGGCTTGTAGACCTATGCCCGAGCCGCCTGATTTACACCATTGGGCGGTGCGGCTCGGCGTCACGGGGACGCCGGAAGATCAGGACGAGCACGCGCAGCACGAGGATGGCGCAGATGACCAGCAGGTTGTAGCCGATGAGCTCGAACAGGCTCAGGTCGAGCGCGCCGCTCACCCGTGGGCCGCCGTCGGTGCCGAGCAGCAGGACCGCCATCAGCCCCGCGGTGGCGCCCAGCACGGTGAGCAGCACCTGGTGCAGCAGGCCGGTGACGAAGCGGCGGTCGCGGTCGTCGGCGAGCAGGCGCACGTTGAGCCCGAGGCGGCCGTGCTCGGCGGAGCTGGCGATGCGCTCGACCCGCCGGGGCAGGCGGCGCAGCATGGGGATCAGGGCGGCGAGCTCCTGGGTGGCGGCCTCCTTGAGGGTGCCGCCGTCGAGCTTCTCGGACAGGTGACGGCCGGCGAACGCGCGGGCCTCCCCGATGAGGTCGAAGCCGGGCGAGAGTCGTACAAGAGTGCCTTCGAGCGTCGCCAGCGCCCGGAAGACGGCGGCGACCTCCGGCGGGATCGACAGCCCGTACGCGGAGACGATCTTGAACAGGTCGGTGAACATCTGGACGCTGTTCATGCCGGGCCCGAGGTTCTTGGCCATGAACTGGCCGAGCGCCCGCTCCAGCGCGGCCTCGTCGATCTCCTCCGGCCGGGGCACCACCTCCAGCAGCGCGTCGGTCACGCCGAGCGGGTCCTGCCGGTTCATGGCCAGCAGGAAGCGCTGCAGAGCCGAGCGGATGGAGGCGTCGAGGCGGCCGACCGAGCCGAAGTCGAGCAGGCCGAGGCCGCCGTCGTCGAGCAGCATGAGGTTGCCGGGGTGCGGGTCGGCGTGGAAGACGCCTTCCACGAGGATCTGCCTGAGCAGGCAGTCCAGCAGGTCGCGGGCGAGCCGCGGCCCCTGCTCGGCGGATGCCCTGGTCACCGGCCCGCCCACCAGGCGCTGCATGACCAGCACGCGCTCGGTGCACATGGGGCCGATCGGGGCCGGGTAGGTGACGCCGCCCCCGTTGGTGGCGGCGACGGCCGCCATGTTGACCGCCTCGACGCGGAAGTCCAGCTCTTCCCTGATGGCGATCGCGAAGCCCTCGGCCAGGTCGCCCACGCCGAGCGAGCGGCCCCAGCGGGTCCTGGACTCCAGCGTGCCGGCCAGCCGCCGGACGATGTCGAGGTCTCGGTCCACGGTCGGGCCGATGCCCGGCCGCCGCACCTTGACCACCACGCTCTCACCGGTGTGCAGGCGGGCGGTGTAGGCCTGCGCGATCGAGGCGGCGGCCAGCGGCTCGGTGTCGAACGCGGCGAACACCTTGTCCACCGGCCCGCCGAACTCGGCGGCGAGCACCGGCTCGATCTGCTCCCAGGGCACCGGCGCCACCTGGTCCTGCAGGAGGCCGAGCTCGTCGATGAACTCGGCCGGCAGCAGGTCACGCCTGGTGGACAGCACCTGTCCGAGCTTGACGAAGGTGACGCCCGCCTCGTCCAGCGCCTCGCGCAGGGAGCGGGCCAGCCGGACCGTGCCCGGCCGGTCCGTCAGGCGCTCGCCCCTGCCGCGCAGGTAGGGGCCGAGGCCGTGCCGGACGGCGATCCTGGTGATCTGGGAGTAGCGCCTGGCCCGGGAGATCCGGCCGCGCAGCGATCGGAAGAACTCCAGCGGTCCCGGGATCGAGCCCGGCGGCACCAGCGCCTCGGCGAGCACCAGGATGACCATCGGGATGAGCACGACGCACATCGCGACGAGGAACAGCACCCACACCGGCCCGATGCCGGGGTCGCCCGCCACCCCGGTGCCGTTCAACGAGCCGAGGATCGGTGACAGCAGCGGCCCGGCCAGGACGAAGGCCAGCAGAGCTGCCAGGAATGTGCGGATCACCCCGAATCTGACGCCCAGCAGCCGCCGCGCCGCCGTGGCCAGCGCCACGATCATCAGTAACGTGACAAGCGCGACAATCAGTGCGACAGGTGCATCCATGGGGATGAATCATTTCATGGCGCGCGCCTTACGCTCCTCACGCCGGGCGACGAACCTGGCCGCCGTGGCGTCGGCCCTCTCCAGGTAGGCCGACAGCTCCTCGCGGGCCTGCTCCCCCTCGGCGTTGAGACCGGTCTGGTCGAACACCGCCCACTGGCGCAACACCGGCATGAGCACGTCGTCCAGGTGCAGGCGAAGGTCGTAGATGCCCTCGTGCGCGATGATCATGGCCTTGCGGGCGAAGCCCTGGATGTTGGAGCCGGGCATCTGGAAGGTGGTGACGACATCGGTCACCGCCCGCATGGTCTGGTTCGGGTCCAGCTCGAAGGCGGCCTTGAGCAGGTTGCGATAGAAGAGCATGTGCAGGTTCTCGTCGGCGGCGATGCGGGCGAGCAGGCGCTCGCAGCCCTCGTCGCCGGAGGCCCTGCCGGTGTTGCGATGCGCGATCCGGGTGGCCAGCTCCTGGAACGACACGTAGGCGAGCTGCTGCAGCATCGT
This sequence comes from Nonomuraea glycinis, assembly GCF_014646515.1. Classification (GTDB taxonomy): domain Bacteria; phylum Actinomycetota; class Actinomycetes; order Streptosporangiales; family Streptosporangiaceae; genus Nonomuraea; species Nonomuraea glycinis. The sequence continues at coordinate 392,076 of NZ_BMNK01000006.1, read as the reverse complement.
GTCGTACTCGGTGATGAAGCCGCTCTGCATGTGCTCCATGCGGGCCCGCTCCAGCGCGACCGGGTCGACCGCGCGGGTGACGGTCAGATAGTCGCGCAGCGCGGTGCCGTGCCGGTCCTCCTCGGCCGTCCAGCGGTGCACCCAGGTGCCCCAGGCGCCGTCACGGCCGAAGGTGCTGGCGATCTCGTGGTGGTAGCTCGGCAGGTTGTCCTCGGTCAGCAGGTTGACGACGAGCGACACGCGCGCCGGCTCGGGCAGCTTGGAGTGGCTCTCCTGCCAGGCCTCGCCCCCGTAGATGCCGTCGAAGTCACGGCCTTCGCTCCACGGGATGTACTCGTGCGGGAACCACTCCTTGGCCACCTTCTCGTGGCGGTCGAGCTCCCCCGCCACCACGGGCTCCAGCTCGTGCAGGAGCTGCGTCTGGGTCATCGCCATGCAAGGATCCTCTCCCTCAAGGTTACGGCACCGTAAGTTAGATTACCGGAAGGAGATACAGGGCGAATAAGGTGGTCCGTATGCAACCCAGTGTGCGGGGCATTCTGCTGGATCAGGACGAGCGCCTGGTGATCTTCCGGCGCACCGTGCCCGACCGTGACATCTACTGGTCGGTGCCGGGCGGCCATGTGGAGCCCGGCGACGCGACCCTGGAGCACACCCTGCACCGCGAGCTCCTGGAGGAGCTCGGCGCGACCGTCTCCGCCGTGACCCCGCTGACCACGGTCAGCTACCCGTGGCAGGGCGGGGTCAAGATCCAGCACGTGTACGGATGCCGCCTGCTGTCGATGGATCCGGCCCTGCGGCACGGCCCCGAGTTCGAGGACCCCTCGCGCGGCGTCTACGAGGTGGAGCGGCTCCCGCTGGCGGAGTCGGAGATCACCTCACGCCACCTCGTCCCCGAGGCGGTGGCCGCCTACCTGTCGGCCCACATCACGGCCCTGCCGCGGCTCATCGCCGATCCTCGATCTCCCACAGATGGTCGATGACGTGCCAGACGAGCCGCCGCCTGGCGTAGCTCGGCGGCCAGCCGGTCTCCAGCGGCGGCTGCCAGGCGCGTGACAGCGTCTCGGCCAGCTCCGCCCGCATCGCCTCCCGGTCCGCCCGGGACTTCAGCGGCCGATGCTTGACGCCGACCTTGCGGGCGTAGGCGCGCTCGGAGTCCTCCACGTGGTGCACGATCTTGGTCAGGTCGCGCCCGCCGCCGCGCGGGCCCTTGCGCAGGTCCTCCGGCGCGACGGCGGCCACCTCGTCGAACAGCTCCCAGGCGGTCCGCAGCAGCGCCACCTCGCGCCGCGCCGTCGCCTCGTCGAACGGCTGGAGGTCCAGGTCCGGGACCTCGTACGGGACCCCGAAGTCGGTCATGTCGCCGCCCTTCACCTGCGCGACCACCACCGGTTCACCGGGCTCGAACGCCAGCCCGGTCCGCTCGGCGATCACCCGGTAGCGCGGCGCGTAGTCCATGAACCGGTCGATCGCGGCTTGTTCGTCCTTGGCCAGCCGGCACCAGCCGGGCCAGTCCAGCGAGCAGGCGAAGACCTTCTTCGTCCCTAGTTCGAGGTAGATACGGGTCATGCTGCCAGACAATCACTTTCGCTGGTCAGCGTCCTGCGGGTTCGACCAGATCGATCAGATCGGCGACCGAGTCGACGATCAGGGAGGGGCGGTAGGGGAAGCGGTCGATCTCGTGGCGCTGAGTGACACCGGTGAGCACGAGAATGGTGAACAGGCCCGCCTCCATGCCGGAGACGATGTCGGTGTCCATCCGGTCGCCGATCATGGCGGTGGTCTCGCTGTGGCCGCCGATCTCGTTGAGCGCGCTGCGCATCATCCGCGGGTTGGGCTTGCCGACGAAGTACGGCTCCACGCCCGTGGCCCGGGTGATCATGGCGGCGACCGCGCCGCAGGCGGGCAGTGAGCCCTCGGTCGAGGGGCCGACCGGGTCCGGGTTGGTGGCGATGAAGCGGGCGCCCGCCTCGATGAGGCGGATGGCGCGGGTGATCTGGGTGAAACTGTAGGTGCGGGTCTCGCCGAGCACCACGTAGTCGGGGTCGAGGTCGGTGAGCACGTAGCCGGCCGCGTGCATCGCGGTGGTCAGCCCGGCCTCGCCGATCACGTAGGCGGAGCCGCCCGGCCGCTGGTCGTCGAGGAACTGCGCGGTGGCCAGCGCCGAGGTGTAGATGGACTCGGCCGGCACGTCGAGACCGGCGCCGGCCAGCCGTACGGACAGGTCGCGCTGGGTGTAGATGGAGTTGTTCGTCAGGACCCTGAAGGGCATGCCCGACTCGCTGAGCCGCTTGATGAACGTGTCGGCCCCGGGCACCGGCCGCCCCTCGTGCACGAGGACGCCGTCCATGTCGGACAGCCAGTAGTCGATCTTCCTTCGGTCGGTCACGCGGCCCATCGTACCGATTCCGGCATATCGACTTCCCACCCCGTACGTGAACAATGTTCTTCATGTCGTTCACCGAATCCGCGCAGGACATGCGGGACGAGCTCGTCCAGTTGCGTCACTCGCTGCACACCACACCGGAGCTGGGCCTGGCGCTGCCGCGCACCCAGGAGAAGGTGCTCACCGCCCTCGACGGGCTGCCGCTGGAGATCACCCTCGGATCGGGCCTCAGCTCGATCACCGCCGTCCTGCGGGGCGGCCGGCCGGGGCCCGCCGTGCTGCTGCGCGGGGACATGGACGCGCTGCCCGTCGCCGAACGCAACGACCTGCCGTACATCTCCCAGATCGACGGGCGGATGCACGCCTGCGGGCACGACCTGCACACCACGATGCTGGCGGGCGCCGCGCACCTGCTGAGCGCCCGGCGCGAGGAGCTGGCGGGGGACGTGATCTTCATGTTCCAACCAGGTGAGGAGGGGTATGAAGGCGCCAAGCACATGATCGACGAGGGGGTGCTGAACGTGACGGGCACGCCTCCGGCCGCCGCCTACGGCATGCACGTCGTCTCCTCGATCCTGCCGCCGAAGGTGTTCGCCTCCCGGCCCGGCCCGATCATGGCGGCGGCCGACGTGTTCACCGTGACGGTCAAGGGCAGTGGCGGGCACGGCTCCACCCCGCACCGGGCCAAGGACCCGATCCAGGCGGGCTGCGAGATGGTCTCGGCGCTGCAGTCGATGGTCACCAGGACGTTCGACGTGTTCGATCCCGTCGTGGTCACGGTGGGCAGTTTCCACGCCGGGTCCACCGACAACGTCATCCCGGACGAGGCCCGCTTCGAGGCCACGGTGCGCACCTTCAGCAAGAGCAACCGGGCGCTGGTGAAGCGGCGGCTGGTGGAGGTGGTGGAGGGCATCGCGGCGGCGCACGGGCTGGGCGTGGAGGCGTCGTTCGGGATGGGCTATCCGGTGACGGTCAACGATCCCACCGAGGCCGACTTCGCCGGGCGGACGGCGGACGCGCTGTTCGGGCCCGGCCGTTACTTCGTCGCGCCGCAGCCGGTCATGGGCTCGGAGGACTTCTCGTACGTACTGGCGGAGGTGCCGGGCGCGTTCGTCTTCCTCGGCGCCTGCCCGCCGGACCGCGACCCGGCGACCGCGGCCTACAACCACTCCCCCGAGGCGCAGTTCGACGACGCGGTGCTGCCGGACGGGGCCGCGCTCTACGCCTCGCTCGCGCACACCCGGCTGAGCACCGCCGATGCGAGCCTGGGCGGTTGACCGGCCCGGCCCGATGGGGTCCCGGCCGCTGCGGATGGTGGAGCGGCCGGTGCCGGTCCCCCGGCCCGGCGAGGTGCTGGTGCGCGTCGCAGCGTGCGGCGTGTGCCGGACCGACCTGCACCTGGCGGAGGGGGATCTGGCGCCGCACCGGCCGCTGACGACGCCCGGCCATCAGGTGGTGGGGCGCGTGGTGCGGCCCGACGGAAGCGACGGGGGCCGCGCCGGCGTGGCCTGGCTGCGCTCGACCTGCGGAAGCTGCCGCTACTGCCTGCGTGACCAGGAGAACCTCTGCCCCTCCTCCACCTACACCGGCTGGGACGCCGACGGCGGCTTCGCCGAGTATCTGACGGCGCCCGCCGCGTACGTGTACCCGCTCCCTGAGGACGTGCCGGCCGAGCGGCTGGCGCCGCTGCTGTGCGCGGGGATCGTCGGCTACCGGGCGCTGCTGCGCTGCGACCTGCCGCCGGGCGGCCGGCTGGGCGTGTACGGCTTCGGCGCGTCGGCGCACCTGACCGCGCAGGCCGCGATCGCGCTGGGCGCCGTCGTGCACGTGGTCACCAGGGCGGCCGCGCACCGGGAGCTGGCCCTGGAGCTGGGCGCCGCCTCCGCGCTGGACCGGCCGCCGGAGCCGCTCGACGCGGCCATCCTGTTCGCGCCCGCCGGCGAGCTGGTGCCCGTCGCGCTGGAGGCGCTCGATCGGGGCGGCACGCTCGCCGTGGCCGGGATCCATCTGACCGACATCCCGTCACTGAACTACGACCGGCACCTGTTCCAGGAGCGGACGCTGCGCAGCGTCACCGCCAACACCCGAGCGGACGGCCGCGCTTACCTGGATCTGGTACGAGCGCATCCGCCCGTGGTGCGCAGCGTCCCCTACGCCTTCGAGGACGCTGACCAAGCCCTGACAGATCTGTCCAATGACCAGGTCAAAGGCGCTGCCGTTCTGCACGTATGCTGAGGACACGCAGCGTGGAAAGAAGCGTCATCTCGCAGGGGCATGAAGGAAAGTTACATTAGCCTCACAACCACTGGAGATTATTGACGCGCCCCGCCCCCGACCGTAGGGTCCGGTCAACCCCAACAGATCCTCATCAGGTCCGAACTTCCCCGGAGCGGTACATGAAGCGACTAGCAGCGGTAGTGACGCTGGCGAGCCTCGCCGCCGTCACGGCCTGCAGCGGCGGCGGCACCACCAACCAGTCCGGTTCGGGCGGTGGGGGCGGCCTCTTCACCACGATCGACGTGAACAGGCCGGGCCTTGAGCCATCGGCCCCGGCCAACCCGTACGCCCCCAAGGGCAACTCGTTCGTCGGCTACAACGCGATGAACATCGCCTGGGTCAACAACCATCTGACGGACCCCAACCAGGCTCTGCCCGGCATCGCGGCGAGCTGGGAGATCGCTCCGGACAACTCCTCCATCACCCTCAAGCTCCAGCCGAACGCCAAGTGGTCCGACGGCAAGAGCGTCACCGCCGAGGACGTCAGGTTCTCCATCGGAGTCGCCTACACCCAGGGCAGTACGGCCTTCTCGACCACCCCCGGCGCGGCGGGCGCCGCCGCTGAGGTCACCGTCGTGGACAACACGACCGTGAAGATCACACAGGACATGGCCAATCCCAGCCCCAAGTTCGCTCGGGGAGTTTTCGACACCATCGTGCTGCCCGCACACGTGTGGTCCAGCGTGCTGCCCGCCGACTTCTGGGACAAGTTGAAGGCCTCGCGTGGTGAGGGCGCCGACGCGGAGAAGGCGCGGGAGGAGATCCTGGCCCTGGGTGCGAAGGTGCTGGCCTTTGCCCCGCCGAAGGACGTGTCCGCTGGTCCGTTCGTGCTGGAGCGGGTCAACCCCGGCGAAGCCCTGCTGGTCAAGAACAAGAACTTCTTCAACGCCGCCAACGTCGCCCCCTCCCAGGTGAAGTTCCTCAACTACACCGGCAACGAGCAGATCTGGAACTACCTGAGCTCCGGCAAGCTCGACCACTCCGGCTTCGTCGCGGCCCCCACCGACGTGATGAACCGGATCAAGGCGGCGCCGGGCAGCGAGGTCATCAAGGGCTACTCACCGGTGGCCGTGGGCCTGGCGTTCAACCAGTCCAAGAAGCCCTACGACAACGTGCATGTCCGCAGAGGCCTGGCCTACCTCATCAATCGCGAAGAGGTCACCAAGGTCGCCTCGCCCGAGGGCGGCACGGCGGCGACCACCACCAGCGGCATCCACCAGAAGGCCGCGCAGGCGTGGATCCCCGAGACAGTGGGCGAGCTGGAGCCGTACAAGACGGACGTGGCCAAGGCCGAGGAGGAGTTCAAGGCGGCCGGGCTGACCAAGAAGGACGGCAAGTGGACGCTGGCCGACGGCAAGCCGTGGAAGATGTCCATGCACGCGCCGTCCGGCTTCTCCGACTGGCTGTCCGCCCAGGAGAACATCAAGAGCCAGCTCATCAAGGCCGGGGTCGACGCTGAAGTCGTCACCACCACCGACTACCCGCTCTACCTGGAGGAGCTGGCGGCTGGCAAGTATGACGCGGGCTTCTGGCTGATGGCACTCGGCCCCGCGCCGTACGACATCTTCCAGCGCCTCTACGGCGCCTCCAACGGCTGGGCCAACGTCGCGGGCAAGGTCTCGCACTCCCCCGCCGGCAAGAGCGGCAACTGGATGGGCGGCGCCGAGGAGATCGAGGTCGACGGCGCCAAGATCAACCCTGGCGAGCTGACCGGCAAGCTCAACTCGTCCACCGCGGATGAGGCCAAGCCGATCATGGCGCAGCTGGCCAAGGCCGCCAACCAGGACCTGCCCGTCATCCAGCTCTGGGACTACGTCAACAACCAGTTCGTCAACAACAGCCGCTTCACCGGCTGGCCGCATGACGACGAGATCCTCCGTTCCGGCGCCAAGGTGCTCCTGTCCGGTGTGTGGATCCAGACCGGCATGATCAAGGCAAAGAAGTAGCGGCTTATGACACCTATCGCCAAGCGACTCGCGGGCCACCTGGCCCGCGGGTTCGTCATGATCCTCGTCGTCGCCACGATCAGCTTCTTCATCATCAACAACATCCCCGGCGATCCCATGGCGGCTCGCTTCGAGGAGCTGATCGAGCAGGGCGCGTCGCCGGAGGCGGCCGCGCAGTCGGTCAAGGTGCTGTACGGCTTCCAGCCGGACGGCTCGATGTGGCAGCAGTACCTCGACTACATGGCCGGCCTGTTCCGCCTGGATCTCGGCCAGTCCGTCACCAGGCCGGGCACCCCGGTGCTGGACGTGCTCCTCGAAAAGGCGAAATGGACCGTTCTACCGGTGCTGATCGGCACGCTGGTCAGCTTCCTCGTCGGGATCATCCTCGGGGTGTACGCGGCGATCAAGCGCACCGGCAAGCTGGGTGACGCCCTGGCCATCTCGGGATCCCTGCTGCACGGCATTCCGCAGTATGTGCTGGCGATGCTGCTCGTGGTGATCTTCGCGACGCTCATCCCGATCCTGCCGGCCGACGGGCCGGTGGACATCCTGTTCGAGCCGGGCTTCAACGCCGGCTACATCGGCTCGCTCGCCGAGCACGCGGTGCTGCCGGTGGTCACCTACGCGCTGTCGGCCTACGGCGGCTGGATCCTGGCCATGAAGTCCAGCGTGGTGACCGTGCTGGGCGATGACTTCATCCTGGCCGCTGAACTGCGGGGCATGAAGCGCTCGATCGTCTTCCGTTACATCGCGCGCAACGCCATCCTGCCGCTGTTCACCATCCTCGCCCTCTCCCTGGGGCTGCTGATGGGCGGCGCGGTCTTCATCGAGAAGATCTTCAACTATCCGGGGCTCGGGCTGCTGCTCATCGACAGCGTCAACGAGCGTGACTACGCGACCATGGGCGGCGCCTTCCTGCTGATCACGGGCGCGATCATCATCGCGAACATCGTGGCCGACCTGTTCTACACAGTCATCGACCCACGGGTGCGCAGCGGAGAGGAGTCGGCATGAGCGCCACACTCATCCCCGAGGCGGCGTCGGCCACCGGGACCATACGCCGCAACTTCTGGCGCGGCGTATGGCGGGTGATGAAGCGCAAGCCGAGCCGGATGGCCGGTGTGATCATCTGCGCCGGCTTCGCCTTCATGGGCGTCTTCGGGCCGATGTTCTACCCGGGCAACCTGCCGGGCGACGCCAACCAGATCACCCAGCCGCCGAGCTGGGCGCACTGGTTCGGCACCGACCCACAGGGCCGGGACGTGCTGGCGCTGGTGATCACGGGCTCCCGCTACGTCCTGCTGTGCGCGGCGGTGACCGCGGTCATCACGGTCGTCGTCGGCACCTCGCTCGGCCTGTTCTCCGGCTTCAAGCGGGGGCGCTGGGACACGGTGCTGATGCGGATCACCGACATGAAGCTCACCATCCCCGGTCTGCCGCTGCTGCTGGTGCTGGCGACCGTGTGGAAGTTCGGCAGCCCGATCCAGATGGGCCTGGTGCTCGGCCTGCTCGGCTGGGGCGGGGTGGCCAGGGCGGTGCGCGCGCAGACGCTGTCACTGCGGGAGCGCGGCTTCATCGAGGCGGCGCGCGGGCTCGGCCTGTCCACGAGACACATCGTGAGCAGGGAACTGCTGCCCAGCATGGCCCCCTATATCGCGATGAACATGCTCATCTCGGTCACGGGTGCGGTCTATGCGCAGGTGGGCCTGTTCTTCCTCGGTGTTCTGCCGTACGAGTCCGACAACTGGGGGGTCATGCTCAACCTGGCCGTGTTCCAGGCAGGGGCCATGATCCAGCCGAACGCGCTGGGCTACCTGATGGCGCCCTTGCTCGCGATCCTGCTGCTGACGCTCGGCATCGTGCTCGTGGTGGACGCCATGGACGAGATCTTCAACCCCCGGCTGCGTGAGGAGTAGCAGTGCCAGAACAAGCGCCGGGAGTGCGCATCGACGGCCTCACGGTCGTCTACAAGACGGCGGCGGGCGAGCTGCCCGCCGTGCGTGACATCAGCCTGACCCTGGAGCCCGGCACGATCACCGGCATCGTCGGCGAGTCCGGCTCCGGCAAGTCGACGCTGGCCCTGTCGCTGCTGAACGCGGTCCAGCCGCCGGGCCGGATCGCGGCCGGCAGCGTGGAGATCGACGGCCTCGGCGACGTGGTGGGCCTGCGGGGCGAAGAGCTGCGCAAGGCCAGGGGCAGGCACGTCGGGTACGTCTTCCAAGCCGCCCAGAACTCCCTGAACCCTCTCAAGACAGTCGGCAAGCAGCTGCTCGACCTGGGCCGCTCGCACGGCGTGGAGGACCTGCGGGGCCTGGTCCGCGAGGCCAAGGAGCTGCTGGGCCGGATGGGCCTGGACGGCGCCCGGGTGCTCGACTCGCACCAGCACGAGCTGTCGGGCGGCATGCGCCAGCGCGTCGGCATCATGCTGGCGCTGGTGCTCAACGCCCACCTGGTGGTGCTGGACGAGCCGACCACCGCCCTGGACATGATCACGCAGGCGAACATCCTGAAGATCGTCCGTGAGGTGCACGCCGAGCGCGGCCTGACCACCCTGGTGATCACGCACGACATCGGCGTGGTGGCCGAGGTCGCCGACCGGCTCGCCGTCATGTACGGCGGGCGGCTGGTGGAGCAGGGTCCCACCCGCGAGGTGCTGGGCGCGCCCAGCCACCCCTACACCAGGGGCCTGATCAAGGCCATCCCGCGCCTGGTGGGCGACATCGACGAGGCCCAGGCACTGCCGGGCCGGCCGCCGACGCTGACCTCGGTGCCGGACCAGGGCTGCGTCTTCAGGGACCGGTGCCCGCTGCGCATGGACGTCTGCGACACCGTGGACCCGGCGGCGGTCCCGCTCGGATCGAGGATCGTCGCCTGCCATGCGGTGAACGTGAAGGAGCACGCGTGATTACCGGCCAGGGCATCGTCAAGACCTTCAAGCAGCGCGGCAACATCCTGGGCAGCCGGGAGGTGCGGGCGCTGCGCGGGGTGGACTTCGCCATCCCCAAGGGCGGCGCGGCGTCGTTCATCGGCGAGTCCGGCTGCGGCAAGACCACGCTGGGCCGGATCATCGCCGGGCTGGAGTCCTACGACGAGGGCGAGCTGGTCATCGGCGACACGGCCATGTCGGAGCTGAAGCACAAGCAGCGGCAGCCGCACTTCCGCAAGATCCAGCTGATCCACCAGGACCCCTACTCCGCGCTCAACCCGACCCGGACCATCCACCAGACGCTGCACGCCCCGCTCAGCCTGCGCGCCAAGCAGACCGGCCGGTCGAAGAAGTGGATCGAGGAGCGGGCGGCCGAGGTGCTGTCGCTGGTGGGGCTGGACGCGGGCACCGTGCTGGCCCGCTACCCGCACCAGCTGTCCGGCGGGATGCGCCAGCGGGTCGTGATCGCCCGCGCGCTGACGGTCGACCCGGAGATGCTGGTCGCCGACGAGGCCGTGTCGATGATCGACGTGTCGCTCCGGCTGGGCATCCTGGCCCTGCTGAAGGACCTGCGCGAGCGGCTCGGCGTCAGCGTGCTGTTCATCACCCACGACGTGGCCACCGCCCGCTACATCGGCGGCGACGGCGAGCTCTACGTGATCTACCGTGGTCAGGTCGTCGAGCGCGGCCCGGTGGACACGGTCATCGCCGATCCGGTGCACCCGTACACGCAGTCGCTGCTGTCGGCCATCCCGGTGCTGCACGGGCTGGAGCAGCCCGGCGAGCAGCCGGTGGTGCCGCTGGAGCCGCTGGACCAGCTCCTGGACGACACCGGCTGCCTGTTCACCGGGCGCTGCCCGTTCCGCGGCGAGCGGTGCGCCGGGGAGCGCCCGCTGCTGCAGGTCACGGAGGGGGTCCCGCAGGAGCACGCGTGTTTCTATCCGGAGCGCCGCAGCGTGATCGCGCGCCCGCTGAGCGAGGTGTGAGGTGGCCGCTGCCGAGCGGGTCCGTCTCGCCGGGGCGGCCGAGCTGGACGAGGCCGGCGAGGTGGCGGAGGCGGCGCTGACGTACGACGCCGGCGAGGGGGCCGAGCTCGTGCGGCGGCTGGCCCGCCCGCCGCGGGACCGGCGCTGGACGGCGTTGCTGGCCGACGGCGGCGTCGCCATGGCGTCGATGTCCACCGCCGACCCGGCCGTCGGCCACCTCGACCTGCTGGCCGTGCACCCGGACGCGCAGGGGCGCGGGCTCGGGCGCGAGCTGGTGCGCGCGGCCGAGGACTGGCTGCGCGAGCAGGGCGCGCTACGGGCCCGCTTCGCCGGCAATCCGCCGTGCTACGCCTGGCCGGGCATCGACGTGCGCTACACCGCCGCCGCCTGCCTGGCCGAGAGGCTCGGCTACGAGCGCTACCAGGTCGCCTGGAACATGACCGCCGACCTCGACGACGCGGATCTGAGCGTGGCCGAGGGCCTGGAGCGGCTGGCGGAGGCCGGCGTGGCCGTGCACGCGGCCGGCCCGCCGGCGAGCGAGGACCGCGAGCGGGTGGTGGCGTTCGTCCGCGAGCACTGGAACGACAGCTGGGCGTGGGAGGCCGCCACCGCCGCCGGCGTGCACTACGCCGAGCGGGACGGCGCCATCCTGGCCTTCGCCGCCTGGGGCGCCAGGCCCGGCTGGTTCGGCCCGACGGGCACCGCGCCGGCTGCCAGGAAGCTCGGGCTGGGCCGGGTGCTGCTGCGCCGCTGCCTGGCCGACCAGCGCGCGGCCGGCCAGCGGACCGCCCAGATCGGCTGGGTCGGCCCGCTGCGGTTCTACTCACGCGCCGTCGGCGCCCGCGCCGAACGGGTCTTCTGGCTGTACGGGCGCGAACTGGCGTGAAATCACCCGTACAGGAGCGATCCGTCGGGGTGGCCGGGCTCGGGGCAGAGCGCGCGCGGATCCTCGCCGGCGTCCAGGCTCCGGCTGAGCGTGTCGGAGCCCCACAGGTGGTCCAGGAACAGCTCGGGCCCCCGCCAGACCAGGTCGTCGGCGTACAGGGTGCGGGCCACGTGCAGCATCGACAGCCCCGTCAGCACGGGCCGGAACGCCGACGCGTCGTGCACGTGCAGCTGGACGCCGCTCACGGGGGTGCCGGCGTGCTTGTGGAACGTCGGGGTGAACCACGTCTGCCGGAACCGCACCCCCGGCAGGCCGAGCGCGGTGAGCGCGGGCGCGAACCTGTCGTCCGCGTACGGTGCGCCGACCAGCTCGAACGGCCGGGTGGTGCCGCGCCCCTCGGAGAAGTTCGTCCCCTCGAACAGGCCGGTGCCCGGATAGACCAGGGCGGTGTCGGGCGTCGGCATGTTCACCGACGGCATCACCCAGGGCAGGCCGGTGGCGGCGAAGGTGAGCTGGCGCCGCCAGCCTTCCATCCGGATCACCCGCAGATCCACGTCGAAGCCGAACAGCGTGGCCAGCTCGCCGGCCGTCCTGCCGTGCCGCAGCGGCAGCGGGAACCTGCCCACGAAGCTGGCGAACGCCGGATCGAGCGGCGGCCCCTCGGTGATCGTGCCGCCGAGCGGATTGGGCCGGTCGAGCACCACGAACCGCAGCCCCAGCCGCGCCGCCGACGCCAGCAGGTCGTACATCGTCCAGACGTAGGTGTAGAAGCGGGCGCCCACGTCGGCGATGTCGAACACCAGGGTGTCCACGCCGGAGCGCGCCACCAGCTCGTCCAGCGCCTGGCCTGCGGCCTTGTGCGTGTCGTAGATCGGCAGTCCGGTGCGGCGGTCCACGGTGTCCTGCTCGCTGAAGTTCGCCTGCGCGGTGCCCCGGACGCCGTGCTCGGGCCCGAACAGCGCGGTGAGCGGCACACCGGCCGCCATCAGGGCGTCGACGGTGTGGGTCAGGTCGGGCAGGACGCCGGTGGGGTTGGTGATCAGGCCGAGGCGGGATCCGCCCGCCAGCGAGGGATCCGCGGCCAGCCGTTCGGCGCCGGTTCGTACATAGGTCATAACCCCATAGTCTGAAAGATATTTACAACAGATACGTAAAGGGTGGAAATTAGCGTCATGATTGATTCGCTACCCGAGCTGCCCACCGAGCAGAGCGATCCCCGCTACAGCCAGATCGATCAGCTCCCCACGGGCGAGATCGTCAAGCTGATGAACGAGGCCGACGCGAGCGTGCCCGCGGCCGTCGCGCTGGCCGTGCCCGCCATCACCGGCGCGATCGAGGCGATCGCGGCCCGCATGCTCAAGGGCGGCCGGCTGCTCTACGTCGGCGCGGGCACGTCGGGGCGGCTGGCGGTCCTCGACGCCTCCGAATGCCCGCCCACCTTCGGCACCGACCCCGAGCTCGTGCAGGGCGTCATCGCCGGCGGCCCGGACGCGCTGACCCGCTCCGTCGAGGGCGCCGAGGACGACGCCGAAGCCGGCGCCGCCGCGCTCGCCGGCCTTGACGTGGGCCCGCTCGACTCGGTGGTGGGCGTCTCCGCCAGCGGGCGCGCCCCCTTCGTGCTGGGCGCGCTGGCCGAGGCGACCCGGCGGGCGGCGCTGACCGTCAGCCTGTCCTGCAACGACGGCGCGCCGCTGTCGGCCGCCGCCGAGCACCCCATCGAGGTGGTCGTGGGACCCGAGGTGGTGACCGGCTCCACCCGGCTCAAGGCCGGCACCGCCCAGAAGCTGGTGCTCAACATGATCTCCACGGTCTCGATGGTCCGGCTCGGGCGGACGTACGGCAATCAGATGATCGAGATGTCGGCGATGAACACCAAGCTCGCGGGCCGGGCGGTGCGCATGGTCAGCGACATCGCCGGCGTCGGCCGCGAGGTCGCCGCCGAGGCCCTGGACGCGGCCGGGGGGCAGGCCAAGGTGGCGGTGCTGATGATCCAGCACAGCCTGGACGCCGAGCAGGCCCGCGCCCTGCTGCACTCCCACGGCGAGCGCCTCAGCGACGCCCTGAGCGGCTGAACACCTGACGAGCCTGAACGAACGGGCTCACGGGGACGAGAGAACGGGGATGTGGGGGAATGTCTGATCGGCTGGACGCCATCCTGGCGGAAGCGGTGCCGCGCGTGTGCCCGGCCGCGGTGGCACTGATCGCGGTGGACGGGGCAGTGGTGGCCGCCCGCGCCACCGGCGAGCTGATCCGGTACGGCGACGCCGCCTTCACCCTCGCCGAGGACAGACCGCCCGCGCGGCGCGACTCGGTCTTCGACCTGGCGTCGATCAGCAAGCTGTTCACCACATCCGTCATCGGGTCGCTGGTGGAGGAGGGGCTGCTGGATCTGGACGAGCCGGTGGCGACCTGGCTGCCGGGACGCGACGCCAGGATCACGATGCGCCGCCTGCTGACCCACACGGCCGGGTTCCAGCCCACCCGGCGCATCGACCTGGAGCTGCCGGACGCCGACCCGGCCACCCGCCTGGCCGCCATGCTGGACACGCCCATCACCGCGCCGGTCGGCGGGCCGTACCTCTACTCGGACGTCGGCCTGATCATGGCGGGCCGGGTGGCCGAGGTGGCCGGCGGCGCGCCGCTCGACAAGCTGGTCCGGGCCCGCGTCACCGGAGTGCTGGGAATGGCCGGCACCGGCTACCGGCCCGCGGCCGGCCTGCTGCCCCGGATCGCCGCCACGGAGTGGAAACCCGAGCGCCCGGGGCCCGGCTGCGTGCGCGGCGCGGTCCACGACGAGACCTCCTACGCGCTCGGCGGCGTCGCCGGGCACGCGGGGGTGTTCGGCACCGCCGACGACCTGCTGCGCCTCGGCGAGGCGCTCCGGCTCGGCGGCGGCCCCATGCTGGGCCCGGAGATGGTGGCCGAGATGCTGCGCGACCAGGGGGCCGAGGGCGCGCCGTTCCGGCACGGGCTCGGCGTCCGGCTGGGCGACCCCGGCATCGTCGGCCCGCTGGAGGGCGCCTTCGGCCACTCCGGCTTCACCGGCACCAGCCTGGTCGTCGACCCGGCGCACCGGCTGACGGTCATCCTGCTGACCAACGCCGTACACCCGCTGCGCGGCCGCGACGGCATCCGCGACCTCCGCACCGCCGTCGCCACCGAGGCCCTGCACCTGGCCCGCCGAACGTAGCCTGGCCCGCCAGATCCAGGCCGGCCTGCCGGACGTAGCCTGACTCACCGAACCGAGCCTGGCCCACCGACCCAGACCGGCCCGCCGGACGTAGCCTGGCTCCTGAAGCCTGGAAGGAGCGCACCCGTGCCCGTGCACCTGAATCACACCATCGTGGCGGCCCGCGACAGGGACGCGACCGCCGAATTCCTGACGGACGTCCTCGGCCTGCCACCCGCCACGACCTTCGGACCGTTCAAAGTGGTCTCGCTCGGCAACGGCGTCTCGCTCGACGTCGTCCAGGCCGGGCCCGACGTGCCCTCCCAGCACTACGCCTTCCTGGTCGGGGAGGACGAGTTCGACGAGATCTGGGGGCGTATCAAGCGCTACGGCCTCACCTACTACGCCGACCCGTACCACCGGCAGGCCGGCCAGATCAACACCAACGACGGCGGCCGCGGCCTCTACTGGCTCGACCCGAACGGCCACAACCTGGAGATCATCACCGTCCCGTACGGCGGCTGACCCGGCGGGGACGACGTCCGGCTCCCGCACGGCGGCCGGACGGTGACCCCCGGGCCGTGGACCGCAAGAATTCCCGGGAAGGACCGTGTACGGGCGGGCAAAGACAGGTGTGCCCATCTCATTCCGGAGTTCTTGAGTGATCACCGCCCCAGACGCGTTCACAGCGGTCTTCGACGCCCACTACACGGAGATCCACCGATATCTCGGCCGCCGGGCCGGCCTGGACGTGGCCGAGGACCTCGCGGCCGAGACCTTCCTGATCGCCTTCAGACAGCGGAAGCTGTTCGACGCCTCGGTCGGCGAGATCAGGCCGTGGCTCTACGGCATCGCCACCAACCTCCTCAGGAGGCATCGGCGTGCCGAGCTGCGCCACTACCGTGCGCTGGCCAGGACCGGGCCGCCACCCGACGACGACGGACACGACCAGCGGGTGGTGGACCGGCTCACCGCCGGGGTCACGATCGCCCGGCTGGCCGAGCTGCTGTCAAGGCTCTCGACCGGCGAGCGTGACGTGGTGCTGCTCGTCGCGTACGCCGGGCTGAGCTACGCGGAGGTGGCCCATGCCCTGAACGTCGCCGAAGGCACCGTCGCCTCACGGCTGAGCCGGGCCAGGACGAAAATGCGCGAGGCGCTGGGAGTGGAAGCATGAAGAGCGAATTCGAGTTCATCGACCGCGTGATGCCGGACGTCCCTCCGCCCACACCCGCGCAGCTCGCCGCGGCGCGCGCCCGGCTGGCCGAAGCCGCGCGTGCCACGCCCCCGGCGGCACCGGGCCGGCGGGTGATGGTGCTGGCCGCGGCGGCCGTCGTGCTGGTGATCGGCGCGATCGCGGCCCTGATGCCCCCGGCCGCGCGGCAACCCGCCGCCGCCACGCCCTCGCAGGTGCTCGCCGCGGCGGCCGGCAGGCTGGCGGCCCAGCCGCCGGGTGCCGGGCGCTACTGGCGGATGGAGACCGAGGAGCTTCTCAGGACCAAGGGCGTGGACGGCTACCTCGTCGAGGAGCGCGGCCTCGATGTGCTGGCCTTCGGTCCGGACGGCGACGTGTACGGCTGGTACGAGGCCGTCTCCACCACACCGTACGGCGCGAAGAACACCGAGACCTGGCGACGGGCGGGCTCCCCCAGGCTCTGCCCCGCCCCCGGCTGCGACGAGAACCTGCGCCACTACCCGCGCCAAGCCCTCGATGAGGCCCTGACCTTCCACGCGGTCCGGAGACCGGGCGGCGGAGGGGCCAGGTGGGCGCCGACGCGGGCCGAGCTGCTCGCACTGCCCCAGGAGGCGGCCGCGCTCAAGGCCGAGCTCTCGAAGAGGTATCCGGCCGGCGGCTCGGTGAGCCGCGCGGACTGGCTGCTGGAGACGGGCTCCCGGTTGGTGCTGAACGTCCCGGCCACCCCCGGCACCCGTGCCGCGGCCTACCGTATGCTGGCCACGCTGCCCGGCGTCAGTGTGATCGACGACGTGCGCGACCCCGCAGGCCGGGCCGGGGTCGCCCTCCAACTGCCCGCCTCGGGAGCCGACCTGGTCCAGCTCGTCATCGACCGGCAGAGCGGTGACCTGCTCGCGGTCCAGCACGTCGCCCCCGTACCGGGGCTGCCTCCGGGCGTGCCGTGGTCGGCCTCGATCATCAAGCGGGCCGGCTGGGGTGACGCCCGCCCGGTGCCGCCGCCCGGTTGCGCGGGTTGTGCGGGTACGTACTGAAACCTCGCTCAGGCCGGCGGGGCCAGGGCTTCCAGGGCCTCCGCGGCCCGGCGCATCGCCTCCTTCGGGTCGGCGGAGATGATGTCCGGCGAGAAGTTGAGGTCGTGGAACACCTCCGTCACCCCTTCGGCCGCGAGCGCGTCGACGTCGCGCCGGATCTGCTCCGGCGTGCCCTGGAGCAGCCGCCGGTCCGGGCCGCCGTCCGGCCCGATCCGCGTCACCCCCCGGCAGACGAACCGCAGCGCCTCAGGGTCCCGGCCCGCCTCCTCGGCCTCCGCCTTGATCATCCGGATCCGCGGCCCGATCGCCGACAGGTCCTCCTTGCTGGAGCTGACCCACCCGTCCGCCAGCCGGCCCGCGCGCCGCAGCGCCGCGTCGGTCTTGCCGCCGAGCAGGAGGGCCGGCGCCGGCTCCGGCTTTGGCTCCAGGTAGGACGGCGGGATCCGGTAGAACTCGCCCCGGTGCTCGACCACGTCGTCCGTCCACACCTTGCGCAGCACCTCGACGAACTCCTCCGCCCTGCGCCCGCGGCGCGCGAAGTCCGTCCCGGTGGCCTCGAACTCCTCCGGCACCCAGCCGAGCCCGATCCCGGCCGTCAACCTGCCGCCGGAGAGGATCTGCAGCGTGGCGAGCTGCTTGCCCAGCATGGCCGGCTGGACGTAGGCGTTGAGCACGGCCACACCGAGCCGGATGGAGTGCGTCGCCCCGGCCAGGTAGGACAGGGCGACGAGCGGATCGTGGGCGCTGCGGTAGGTCTGCCCCATCGGGTGCCCGACGGGATAGAGCAACCGCTGGAAGGTCCACAGCTCGTGATAGCCGAGCTCCTCCGCCCGGGTGGCCACGCGGCGCATGTGGTCGGGGGTGGCCCAGGGCCCTGACTGAGGCACGGCGAAACCTATTCTCATGAGCCCTAGTCTGTACGAGTGGGTCTTGAGGCGGAGCTGGCAGGGGTCGCGGGAGCGTACGGCGGCAGGGGTGAGCCCGTCCTCCATCCGACGCGGACGGACGTGGTGGTGCTGCGCCGCGGCGAGGTCGTGGTCAAGGCGCACTCGTTACGCGACGACGTGGAGGCGCTGCGGCCACGGCTGCGCGCGACCGCCTCGGCCGCGCTGGCCGGAATCATGCTGGCGCCGCTGGAGCCGGAGGTGCTGTCGGTGGCGGGCCGCGCGGTGACGGTCTGGCCGGCCGGGCGCCCCATCAGGCAGGACGAGACGGACTCCGCGCCCTGGGAGGAGGGGGCGAGGCTGCTCGCCCGGCTGCACGCCGTCCCGCTCACGCTGCTGCCGGCGCTGCCTCCCGCGGGTGGTCCCGCCCGGGCGGCCCGCGCGGTGCGGCGCATGACCGGCGACGGCCCCGTCGAGCAGCTCGTACGGCGGGCGTTCGCGGAGTTGCCCGCCCCGGAGCGGCTCCCGGCCCTGGCGACCCATGGCGACTGGCACCTGGGCCAGCTCGTCCGGCGGGACCGCTGGCTGCTCATCGACGTGGACGACCTCGGCGTGGGCGACCCGGCCTGGGACCTTGCCAGACCGGCCGCCTGGTACGCCGCGGGGTTACTCGAACCTGCCGTCTGGGATCGCTTTCTGGGCGCTTACCAAGCCTCCGGCGGGCCCGCGCTGGGCGCCGGTCAGGACCCGTGGCAGCGCCTCGACCTGCCCGCCAGGGCGCTGACCGTGCAACTGGCCGCGGTGGCGGTGGTCAACGCCGCCCGCGAGAGCCGGGAACTGGACGAGGTCGAGCATTCGTTGGTCGAATCGTGCAACAGAATCGTCAGAGCATGACGGCGTTGCGCGCGGTAGGTTTTGCTCAACACCACGAGGCCGAGGAGACCGACTAGATGCAGTGCCCGAAGTGCCGCGGAAACATGCGGACATATGAGCGCAACGGCGTCCACATCGAGCAGTGTGACGGCTGCCGGGGAATCTTCCTGGACTACGGCGAGCTCGAGACGCTGTCCCGGATGGAGTCGGCCTACCACGCCACTCCCCCGCCTCCCGCGCCCGGCCCGGCGTGGGGAGCCCCTCAGCACCATGGCGGCCACGGCGGCCACTACGGTCACAAGCGCCAGCGCAGCTGGGTCAACCAGCTGTTCTCGACCTGATCGAGCGAGCCGGCCGCGCGCCCCTGGTGCGCGGCCCGGTTCGTACGGCCGGCTCAGCCGAGGATTACGGCCGGCTCAGCCTTCGTACGGCCGGCTCAGCCGGGGAAGTCGTCGGGGTCGACCGGTGAGGTGCGGGCGTTGCCGCCGGTGATCGCGTGCAGGGTGATGCGCCAGTCGGTCCAGCGGATCTGCGTGGCGGTGATCGTCGTCTTGAACTTCACGGACTTCTGAAACCGCTGGAAGCTGCATTCGCGGTTGAAGGCGCCCCCCTTGCGGTCCCAGTCGACGCCGTGGGTGAAGTAGACCCGGTAGGTGCCGTCGCTGACGTTGTTGATCTTGAACTTGGCCTTCCTGCGCACGTACACGCTGAGCACTTTCGACTTGCCGCGCATCACGTTGATGACCGCGTCGCGGCTGCCGCCGTTGTGGATCTGCAGGAAGCTGCGCCCGCCCAGGCCGCTCTTGCGCAGGAAGGTGCCGTTGCTCAGCCGCCTGGTCTGCTTCTTGCCCGCCTTCACCGACACGATGTCGGCCGGATAGTCGCCGGCCGCCTGCAGCGCCTCGCCCGTCTTGTCGAGCTCGGACAGCGAGCCGCCGAGGTCGGCGAGCACGGCGGGCGGGGTGCACAGGTCGAAGGCGCCGACCTTGACCGCGGTCGCGTCGAGATCGCCCGCCACCTGGCGCAGGCTGGCGACGTAGGCGTCGTGCTGGGCCTGGACCTCGGGCGGCGGCGCCAGCGCGGCGAGCTCGGTGGCGGCGCCGTCGAGCGCCTTCCTGGTCCGTTCCACCCGCTGGTCCAAGGTCTTGACGGTACGCGCGGCCACCATCGACTTGATCGCGCCGCTCATGCTCTTCTGCCTGGTGGCGAGCTCGGTCTTGTACGCCTCGGCGGTCAGCGCGCTCGGCGTGGGGCTCTGCTCCACCGAGGTGCCGGGGTCGCCGCCTCCGGCGACGCCGCTCGCCTTGGGCTCGCCGCCGGTCAGGGTCGGGCCCGTCGAGGTGCACGCGCTGAGCGTGAGTGTCGCCAGGGCGAGTGCGCAGGGAATCATCCGGGAGGCAGCCACCCGCCACACTATTTCCCGCTTCATCCCACCACGTCAATCTGCGTTCAAGCCACTACACCCTTTATGTCCCGCAGCAGGTGACAGGCCACGACCATCGACTGATTCGCTCCGTTCGTCCTAGAGTCGGCTCATCCCCCCACTGGAGGTCAGGCATGTCGAGCATCCCCGTCCTGCTCCGCGACCGGATCGCGGCCACTCCCGACGCCGAGGCCTACCGCACGCCCTCGGGTGACGGCTGGAGCTCGATGTCCTGGCGGGAGGTCGGCGAGCGGGTGCGCGGGCTGGCGCTCGGGCTGGCCGAGCTGGGGGCCGGCCCGGGCACCAGGGTGTCGATCCTCTGCTCCACCAGGGTCGAGTGGGTGCTGTGCGACCTGGCGGTGCTGTCGACCGGGGCCGCCACCACCACGATCTACCCGTCCAACACCGCGGCCGAGTCGGCCTTCGTCATCACCGACTCCGGCAGCACGATCGTCATCGCCGAGAACGACGACCAGGTGGCCAAGCTCACATCCGTGCGCAAGGAGCTGCCCGACGTCACCAACGTCGTGGTGATCGACGGTACGGCCGGCGACGACGGCTGGGTGATCACGCTGGACTCGGTGCGCGGCGAGGGCGACTACGACGCCATGGTGGACGCCATCGGGCCGGACGCCGTGGCCACGCTCATCTACACCTCCGGCACCACGGGCCGCCCCAAGGGCGTCGTCCTCACCCATGACAACTGGCTCTACGCCGCCGGCGCCGTACGCGAGCTCGGCCTGCTGTCCGGCGATGACCTGCACTTCCTGTGGCTGCCGCTGTCGCACTCCTTCGGCAAGCTGCTGGAGGTGGTGATGATCGGCGTCGGCGTCCCCACCGCCATCGACGGCCGCCTGGACCGGATCGCCGACAACCTCGGCATCCTCCAGCCGACCTTCATGGCCGCGGCGCCGCGCATCTTCGAGAAGATCCACAACACCGTGACCGCCACCCAGCGGCGCGAGGGCGGCGTCAAGCTGAAGATCTTCGAGTGGGCGCGGGCGACCGGCATCAGGGTCGTCAAGGCACGCCAGCACGGCGCGGCGATCCCGCTGACCACCCGGCTGGAGTTCGCGGTGGCGGACCGGCTGGTCTTCAGCAAGCTGCGGGCCAGGTTCGGCGGCCGTATCCGCTTCTTCATCTCGGGGGCGGCGCCGCTCTCGCAGGAGATCGCCGAGTTCTTCGACGCGGCGGGGCTGACGATTCTGGAGGGCTACGGCCTCACCGAGTCCTCGGCCGGCAGCTTCCTCAGCCGGCCCGGCAACGTGAAGTTCGGCACGGTCGGGCTGCCGTTCCCCGGCACGAAGGTGCGCATCGCCGAGGACGGGGAGATCCTGATCGGCGGGCGCGGCATCATGCGCGGCTACCACGACCTGCCGGCGGAGACGGCCGAGGCACTGGAGGACGGCTGGCTGCACACCGGCGACATCGGCGAGCTCGACGCCGAGGGACGGCTGGCCATCACCGACCGCAAGAAGGAGCTGATCAAGACCTCCGGCGGCAAGTACGTCGCGCCCACCTATCTGGAGGGCCGGCTCAAGGCGACGTGCCCGTACCTGTCGCACGTGTTCGTGCACGGTGACCGCCGCAACTACTGCACGGCGCTGGTGACGCTGGACCTGGACGTGACCGTACCGTGGGCGCGGTCGCTCGGGCTGCCCACCGACCCGGAGGAGCTGCGCACGCACCCGCGCATGCGCGAGGAGGTCGAGAAGGCGGTCGAGCAGGTCAACGCCGAGCAGGCCAGCTATGCCACGATCAAGAAGTTCGCCATCCTGGCCCAGGACTTCACGGTCGAGGGCGGGGAGCTCACGCCCAGCCTCAAGGTCAAGCGCAAGTCCGTCGAGCAGCGGTACGGCGACACCCTCGACGCCTTCTACCAGGATCCCGTCTGAGCGGCGGGACGCCCTCCGACGAGCTTCCGCGGCGTCGGCGCACCAACCCCCGAGGTGACGTTCCACGAACGGTTCCGGCGCCGCTCGTCACGTCGCCACGCCGACGGCGTACGATCTCCAAAGCGCATGGTGGCCGAACCGTTCGGCATGGCAAGATAGTCCGATCGATTCGCGGCGATCTTCGCCGATCTAGGAGCATCTATGCGACGTGCTCGCAGTATGGGTGGCCTGAGGGACATGCCCGAGGGGGAGTCCCGCAGGACAGGGCCGACGGCCCTGCGCATGCTGGTCGGGGCGCAACTGCGGCGGCTCCGCGAGGCGCGGGGGATCACGCGCCAGCGCGCCGGCCACGAGATCCACGGCTCGCACTCCAAGATCAGCCGCATGGAGCTCGGCCGGAGCGGTTTCAAGCTCCACGACGTGGCCGACCTGCTCTCTCTGTACGGCGTGGACGAGGCCGAGCGCTCGGCCGTGCTCTCCCTCGCCGAGCAGGCCAACTCCCTCCCCTGGTGGCAGGAGTACCGCGACGTGATCCCCGACTGGTTCGAGGGCTATCTCGGGCTGGAGCAGGACGCGTCACTGATCCGCATCTACGAGGTGCAGCTCATCCCGGGCCTGCTGCAGACCGAGGACTACGCGCGCGCGGTCATCGCCCAGGGCTATGACACCGTCACGGCCGAGCAGATCGAGCGCCGGGTGGCGATGCGGATGCACCGCCAGCGGATCCTGATCCCGCCCTCCTCGCGCAAGGTCTGGGTGGTGCTGGACGAGGGCGCGCTGCATCGGCAGGTCGGCGGCAGCGCCATGATGCGCGCCCAGCTCGAACACCTCGCCGAGGTCGCCGGCCGGCCGCACATCACGATCCAGGTGCTGCCGTTCACCTCCGGCGCCCATGTCGGCGGGGTGGGGCCGATCACCATCATGCGCTTCGCCCAGGCGGAGCTGAACGACGTGGTCTACCTCGAACAGGTCAACGGCGCCCAGTACCTCAGCAGGGAGTCCGAGGTGCTCCCCTACCAGCATCTGCTGAACAAGCTGGGCATCCACGCCCAGCCCATGGCCTCCACCCCGGCGATCCTCCGCAGGATCATGAGCCGGCTGTAGGCGGTCCCACCATGGTCGCGGCTGCAAGACCCGCTGTGGTCGCAGCCGTAAGGCCTACTGTGGTCGCGGCCGTAAGACCCCGCCGAGGTCGTACGGCTCAGTCCGTGCCGCGCTTGAAGGCGGACAGCAGCCGGTCGGCCGCCAGCGACGGGGGCAGCGTGCCGGCCAGCACCTCGCGCTCCACCTCGGCGCTGATCGCCGCCACCTCCGGGTCGTTGCGCAACTCGGCGAGCAGACGGTCGCGGACCAGCGCCCAGGTCCACTCCACCTGCTGACGGCTGCGCTTGGCGGCCAGGTCGAGGCCCTGCTGGTGGGCGCGGACCTGACGCCACACCTCCTCCAGCCCTTCACCGGTGAGCGCGCTGCAGGTCAGCACGGGAGGCGGGGGCGTGTCGGAGCGGAGCATGCGCAGCGCCCCGGCCAGCTCGCGGGCCGCCTTCCTGGCCGCGAGCGCGTGCTCGCCGTCAGCCTTGTTGACCGCGATGACGTCCGCCAGCTCCAGCACCCCCTTCTTGATGCCCTGGAGCTGGTCCCCGGTGCGCGCCAGGGTGAGCAGCAGAAAGGTGTCCACCATGTCCGCCACCGCCGTCTCGGACTGGCCGACGCCGACGGTCTCGACCAGCACCACGTCGAACCCGGCCGCCTCCACCACGACCATGGCCTGCCTGGTCGCCTTGGTGACGCCGCCGAGCGTGCCCGAGGTGGGCGAGGGCCGGATGAACGCGGCCGGGTCCACGGACAGCCGGGCCATCCGCGTCTTGTCACCGAGGATGCTGCCGCCGGTCCTGGTGGAGGAGGGGTCCACGGCCAGCACGGCCACCTTGTGCCCCTGGCCGGTCAGCGCCGTGCCGAGTGCGTCGACGAAGGTCGACTTGCCGACGCCGGGCACCCCGGACACGCCCACCCGCCTGGCCTGGCCCGAGAGCGGCGTCAGCTCGACCAGCAGCCGCTGCGCCAGCG
This sequence comes from Nonomuraea glycinis, assembly GCF_014646515.1. Classification (GTDB taxonomy): domain Bacteria; phylum Actinomycetota; class Actinomycetes; order Streptosporangiales; family Streptosporangiaceae; genus Nonomuraea; species Nonomuraea glycinis. The sequence goes on along the minus strand of NZ_BMNK01000006.1, from coordinate 368,138 downwards.
CCTGGTGATCCGGCCTGGTGGACTCCACGAGCGTGATCGCCCGAGCGACCCACGTACGCGAGCCGGCCTTGACGCCCCCCACGTAGTCCTCCAGCGACCGCACCCGCGGCCCCCTTTCTCGGATCTTGTTCGCTGCGGCCTACCGGCGTTCGCCGAGTTCCTCGAGGAGTTCCAGCGCGGCGGTGGCGATCACCGTGCCGGGCGGGAAGATCGCGGTGGCTCCGGCGGCGCGCAGCTCGGCGAAGTCGTCCGGCGGGATGACGCCGCCCACCACGATCATCACGTCCTCGGCGTCCAGGTCGGCGAGGGCCCGCTTGAGCGCCGGCACCAGGGTGAGGTGACCGGCCGCCAGCGTGGAGACACCGACGATGTGCACGTCGGCCTCTACCGCCTGCCGGGCCACCTCCTCCGGCGTCTGGAACAGCGGGCCGACGTCCACGTCGAAGCCCAGGTCGGCGAAGGCGGTGGCGATGACCTTCTGGCCGCGGTCGTGGCCGTCCTGGCCCATCTTGGCGACCAGGATGCGCGGGCGGCGGCCTTCGGCGCGCTCGAAGTCCGCGCACGCCTGACGCGCCCGTTCGATGTCTCCGGCCGGTCCGGCCTCGTCGCGGTACACCCCCGAGATGGTACGGACCTGCCCGGCGTGCCGGCCGAACACCCGCTCCAGCGCGGCGGAGATCTCCCCCACGGTGGCCTTGGCGCGGGCGGCGTCGACGGAGAGCTTGAGCAGGTTGTTCTCCAGGCCGGGCGCGGCGTTGTCGGCGGCCTTGGTGAGCGCGTCCAGCGCCCGGCCGACCTCGTCCTCGTCGCGCTCGGCCCTGAGCCTGCGCAGCTTGTCGAGCTGCTGGGCGCGCACCGCCCCGTTGTCGACCTTGAGCACCTCGATGGGCTCGTCGGCGTCGGGCCGGTACTTGTTGACACCGATGACCGGCTGGCGGCCCGAGTCGATGCGGGCCTGGGTGCGGGCGGCGGCCTCCTCGATGCGGAGCTTGGGCAGGCCCGCCTCGATCGCCTTGGCCATGCCGCCCGCCTCCTCGACCTCCTGGATGTGGGTCCAGGCGCGTTCGGCCAGGTCGTGGGTGAGGCGTTCGACGTAGTAGGAGCCGCCCCACGGGTCGATCACCTGGGTGGTGCCGGACTCCTGCTGCAGCAGGAGCTGGGTGTTGCGGGCGATGCGGGCCGAGAAGTCGGTCGGCAGCGCGAGCGCCTCGTCCAGGGCGTTGGTGTGCAGGGACTGGGTGTGGCCCTGGGTGGCGGCCATGGCTTCGACGCAGGTGCGGGCGACGTTGTTGAAGACGTCCTGGGCGGTGAGCGACCAGCCGGAGGTCTGGGAGTGCGTCCGCAGACTCAACGATTTCGGATTTTTCGCATTAAATCCGGATACGAGGTTGGCCCACAGCAGGCGCGCCGCCCGGAGCTTGGCGACTTCCATGAAGAAGTTCATGCCGATGCACCAGAAGAAGGACAGCCGTGGCGCGAACCGGTCCACGTCCATCCCGGCGGCGATGCCGGCCCGCAGGTATTCGACCCCGTCGGCCAGGGTGTAGGCGAGCTCCAGATCGCAGGTGGCTCCGGCCTCCTGGATATGGTAGCCAGAAATACTAATAGAGTTGAATTTCGGCATCTTTTCACTCGTATAAGCGAAAATATCCGAGATTATGCGCATGGATGGGGTCGGCGGATAGATGTACGTGTTCCGTACCATGAATTCTTTGAGGATGTCGTTCTGGATGGTGCCGGCGAGCTGCTCGGGCGCCACCCCCTGCTCCTCGGCCGCGACGATGTAGAGCGCCAGGACCGGCAGCACCGCCCCGTTCATGGTCATCGACACCGACATCCGGTCCAGCGGGATCCCGTCGAACAGCTGCCGCATGTCGTAGATGGAGTCGATCGCCACCCCCGCCATCCCGACGTCGCCGGCGACCCTCGGGTGGTCGGAGTCGTAGCCCCGGTGCGTGGCCAGGTCGAAGGCCACCGACAGGCCCTTCTGCCCGGCCGCCAGGTTGCGCCGGTAGAAGGCGTTGGAGTCCTCGGCCGTGGAGAAGCCGGCGTACTGGCGGATCGTCCACGGCTGGTTGACGTACATGGTGGGATAAGGACCCCGCAGGTACGGCGCCGCACCCGGATAGGTGTCCAGGAAGTCGAGCCCCCGCAGGTCCTGGGCCGTATAGAGGGGTTTGACCGCGATCCCCTCCGGCGTCAGCCACGGCTCGCCCCCGGGCGGCTCGGTGGCCGTCGCCGACGGACCCGTGCCGTCCGGTACGGACCGGGCCGGGTCGTCCGACGCATCGGGGGGCACGGGCCGGGCCGGGTCGGTCAGCGGGATGCCGGCGAAGTCCGGGATCATGCGGTCACCTCCAGGTCGCGGAAGGTCGTGCGGAGGACGTCGAGCGCGTCACACCCGGCGAACAGGCACGCGTCGACACCGGCATAGCGTTCCTTCCCGGCCAGCCAGACACGATGGGCGCCCGCCCGTCTCAACGCGGCGGCCACCGCCTCGGCGTGCTCGCCGTACAGCCTGTCGCTGGAGCACAGACAGGCGACGGTGGCGCCGCTGACGGCGAAGGCCGTGGCGATCTGCTCCGGGTCGGTGCCGGGACCGGCCGTCTCGGTGGCCAGCCCGCCCGCGTGGAACAGGTTCGCGGCGAACGCGGCCCGAGCGGTGTGCGCCGCGACCGGGCCGATCGTGGCCAGAAAGACCTTCGGCCGTACGGGCTGCGCGTCGGCGAGATCACGCAACGCCTCGAACTCCTGCGCGTACCGGATCACCGGCAACTCGGCCTCAGGAGGAGACCCGCCTGGCGCGGCTACCCCCTCATGGTCGACGGATCCGGCCGTGGAGGCGCGGAGAGGATCGTCGCCGATGCCGGATGGGGTCGTGGAGGCGCGGAGGGGTTTCTCGTCGAGGTGGGCGAACTCGCTGACGCCGGTGATCGGGAGGCGGCGGTGCGCGATGTCCGCGGCGCGGCGCTCGCGGGTGGCCGCGATCCGGCCGGAGATCAGCTCGCCCGCCGCCTCGACGCCGCCGGCCGCCTCGATCTCCTGGAACCAGGCCCACGCGCGCTCGGCCAGGTCGGCGGTGCGGCGCTCGACGGACCAGGAGCCGCCCGCCGGGTCGGCCACCCGGCCGACGCCCGCCTCCTCCAGGAGCAGCAGCTGGGTGTTGCGGGCGATCCGGCGGGAGAACGCGTCCGGCTGCCGCAGGGCGGCGTCGAAGGGCTGGACGGTGACCGCGTCGGCGCCGCCGACCCCGGCGGCGAAGCAGGCCAGGGTGGTGCGGAGCATGTTCACCCAGGGGTCGCGGGCGGTCATCATGGCCGAGCTCGTCACCGCGTGCTGGTGCTGCCGGCTCTCGACGCCGCACACGTCCGCGACCCTGGCCCACAGCTTTCTGGCGGCGCGCAGCTTGGCGATGGTGGCGAACTGATCGTCGGTGGCCGCGTAACGGAACTCAAGCTGGCCGAACGCGAGCGCCGTCCCGAGGTGGTCCAGGGCCCGCAGGTTGGCGACCGCCAAGGCGATCGAGCAGCCCAGTTCCTCTGCGTCACTGGCGCCGGCGTCGTGGTAGGGCGTGGCGTCCACGGTGACGGCCCGCAGCCCTGGAAACTCGGCCGCACACCGCGCCGCGAGCTCAGCGGCCACCGCCGGTCCCACCGCACCGGGACCGACGGCCGAGGCGCCGAGATTCCCGCTGAGCACGGACTCGCCGCCCCGCACGGAGTCCCCACCCTGCGCGGACTCTCCGCCCTGCGCGGACTCTCCGCCCTGCGCGGACTCTCCGCCCTGCGCGGAGCCGCCCTGCGCGGCGCGTGCGGTGGCCAGGGCGAACAGGGCTTCGGCCGCTTCCCGCGTGCGGGTGCCCGCGTCCAGGGTGATCGGCGCGAGGTCGAGGTAGACGTCCTTCAGGAGCGTGGGCAGCTCGGCGACGGGGATCGCCCCGTCGCCGACGACCAGCCAGAGCGAGGTGACCCCACCGGTCAGGTCGGCCAGCACCGCCTCAGGGTCGGCGAGGGCGTGCCGCTGCCTGATGTCCCACCCGGTGTCAGCCCGCGCTCGCCGCTCGAACGGCTCGGCACCGGGCAGGTCGGCAGCGTCGTAGAGCGGGGCGACCGTGATCCCGTCGAAGGTCCCGCTCGCCAGGGCCTCTTCCGGGGTGGCGGCCTCGACCCCCGACTTGCGGAGGACCGCGAGCGCCAGTGCCCGCCAGCCGTCACGGTCGGTGGAGGGGAATCCCGCTGCCAGATCCATGTTCTGGATAGTAAGCGCATGCTGGCACAGGTGGGACAAGCGGGGTCAGATCGTCGGTGCGTCCCAGGTCAGGCGCCAGGTGACCGGCCCTACGACGCCGTCGTCCTCGATGTCCTGCTGACGCTGGAAAGAGCGACAAACCTCACGCGAGGCGGGACCGTACGCGCCGTCGACATCGAGCTCGAAGCCGCGCTCGACCACCTTGGCCTGCCAGGTCCGCACGTCCTCGCCGCGCATGATCGGCGGGTACTTCAGCAGCCGGCCGGGAAACGGCGGGGCCGTCGTGGACGGGCCGCCGGGGACGGGGTCGGTGCCGGGACGGGGCGCGCCGCGCTGGACCCAGGCGTAGAGCGGACCGCCGGGGCAGTCGGTGGGGAATCCGTCCCGGTGCCCCTTGATCTCCTTGCCCGCCCGCCCCTGATCACGTACGTGGTCGACGGCGTCGAGGATGGCGTGCAGCAGGGCATCGGGCGGCTCCACCAGGCCGGAGTTTCCGACCAGGCCGAGCACGGCGTAATGGCCCGAGTTGAGCCCGGAGCCGTTGGCGGCTGGTAAGTGGTGCAGCCCCCGCCCCTCAAATACCTTTTTATGTGGACACGCGACAAATGAGTAGCCAATGTCGATCCACCCATTGCCATCCATATGGTGACTCTGAATGGACCGGACGAGCTTGACGCAACCGGCGTGGTCGCCGACGATTCCGGGATCGACCCGCCCACCGGTGTAGTGAACTTTCACCCCCTTGGTGGTACCAAGCTGTGTGTAGTCGCCGCGCGGCGACCGTGCGTCCCAGTCCTGTCGTCGCACAAGGTCAATGGCCATACGATGCTCCAGAAATCGGCATTGATAGCAACCGAGCGTAACGCGGAAGCATGAACAGGTCTCCGGATCGGCCTATTTCACCGTTTCCTTCCGAGGATGCTCCGGCCCTTCAGGCCGGGGCGGAATCGGACTCCTGCGGAGCGGAGCAGAGGTGGCCGGATCGCCGCCAGGGCGATCCGGCGTCCACCATCTCGCAGGTGAGGGACACCACAAAGATCGATAAGGCTCAAAACTGTCAGTCCTCCCGGATAGGTTCGGATGCATGACGGCACAAGCGGCTACGCAGGGCGCCGGGCACGCCCGGTACACCTTCCGGGTGCGTCTGTCGTCTGCGGCCCGGTGTCTGCTTGAGGCTGAGTGGGATCGGTGCCGGTGGGTCTGGAATGAGTCGGTCGCCAAGTCCAGGCAGGTGCACCGGTACAACAAGGCGACCGGTGAGAAGCGCACGTGTGGTCCGGCGCAGCTGGACAAGATGCTGACCGAGGCCCGCGGGCGCACGCCGTGGCTCGCGCAAGGCTCCAGCGTCGCGCAGCAGCAGGTGATACGCGACTTCGGGAAGTCCCGGGCCAAGGCCTGCAAGGACATCAAGGACCGGTTGCCGATGCGGCAGCGGGCCGGGATGCCGCGCTGGAAGACCAAGCGTGAGGCTGCGGCGAGCCTGAACTACACCAAGCGCGGGTTTCGCCTCAAGGACGGCCGTCTGCATCTGGCGGGCGGGATCGTGGTGCGTCCGGTGTGGTCGCGGGAATTGCCCGCCGTCCCTTCCTCGGTGCGGGTGTACCGCGATGCGGTGGGGCACTGGCAGGCGTCCTTCGTCGTCGTGGTGCAGGTCGAGCCCTTGCCCGAGACCGGCCGGGCGATAGGGGTCGACTGGGGCGTGAAAGAGACGGCCACGACCACCAGCGATGCCTACGATCTTCCCCAGGCCGGGTACGGGCGCACGGCCGCGCAGCGGCTGGCCCGCTATCAGCGGATGATGGCTCGCCGTAAGCCGGCGAAGGGGCGGGCGGGATCGAAGGGTTATCGCGAGGCGAAGCGGCAGGCCGCGAAGCTGCATCGGAAGGTGGCGGCCCAGCGGCAGGACACCGGACGGAAGTGGGCCAAGGCCGTTGCCCGCGACCACGACCGGATCGCGGTGGAAGACTTCCGGCCGAAGTTCCTGGCCAGGTCGAACATGGCGCGTAAGGCCGCGGACGCGGCCATCTCGGCGACCAAGCGCGCCCTGATCGAGATGGGCCGCAAGCACGGGCGGGACATCCGCCTCGTGCACCCCGCGCACACCACCATGGACTGCGCACGGTGCGGAGCGAGAACCAAGCACGCACTACCTCTCTCAGAACGAACCTATGCCTGCACCGCGTGCGGCGCTGTCTCTCCCAGGGACAAGAACAGTGCTCGCGTGATGCTGGTCCGGGCAGGTTGGAACCCGGCAGGTGCCGACGGCGTAAGCCCTCCGGGAGCGCCGCTCCCAGAGGCCGCCTGAGCCTGGAATCCCCACGCACACCCGAAGGTGCCGCGCAAGCGGCGTCCGGCCATAAGGCCGGGCGGGAATCCCCGCCTTCAAGCGGGGGAGCCTTCAATCAGGGCCGGATGACCCGCCTCTCCGTCACAATGGCTGTGATCAAGTCGTGTGGCGTCACGTCGAACGCCGGATTGGCGACCTGTGTGCCCTCAGGAGCCACTCTTACTCCCGCGAAGGTGACGACTTCGCCGGAGGCCCGGTCCTCGATCTCGATGTGCTCGCCGGACGGGGTCGCCGGGTCGATCGTGCTCTCCGGGGCGACGACGATGAAGGGCACCCCGGCCCGCCGGGCGCCGAGCGCGAGCGCGTACGAGCCGATCTTGTTGGCGGTGTCGCCGTTGACGGCGATCCGGTCCGCGCCGATGAGCACCGCGTCGACGCCTCCCCTGGACAGCAGGTACGGTCCCGCCGAGTCGGTGATCAGCCGGTGCGGCGCGCCCATCCTGGCGAGCTCCCAGGTGGTGAGCCGGGCGCCTTGCAGCAGCGGCCGGGTCTCCAGCGCCAGCACCTCGGCCAGCCGCCCGCGTTCGTGCAGCGTCTGCACGACGCCGAGCGCGGTGCCCCGCTCGACGGCGGCGAGCCCACCGGTGTTGCACACGGTCATGATCCGCAGGCCGTCGCCCTCCAGCAGGTCCGCACCGCGCTCCCCCATGGCCAGGCACGCGGCGATGTCGTCGTCCCTGATCCGCAGCGCCGCCCGCAGCACGGCCTGCGACCCCTCCCCCAGGTGCGCGGCGGCCTGGTCGACGCCCCAGGCCAGGTTGACGGCGGTCGGCCGGGCGGCGCGCAGCCTGGCGATGGCGTCGCGGTCGTCCCCGGCGAGGACCACCCCCAGCGCCCCGGCCACCCCCAGCGCGGGCGCGCCCCGCACGGCCAGCCGCTGGATCGCCTCGACGAGCTCGTCCACGGTACGCAGGCGCAGCATCACGCACTCGCCGGGCAGCCGGGTCTGGTCGACGAGCTCGACGGCGCCGTCCACCCAGTCAATGGTTCTCACGTCTGCACGCTAACGCAGGCCGTACAAGTCATGACCTATTCCCAAAGGTAACGTAACGCCCGTGACCGCCGAAGGTGGTCATAGGGGTTCCGACGGCGTTCGCCGGCGCCTGGTCGGGTGCGGCGGACGGCGAGACGGCGGGCGAGCGGTTCGACAGGAGAGCCGACCAAGACAGGGTGATTTTCCGCAAACCCTTCGACATCAAGTCCTGCTAACTGTGATCATTGGAGTTATGTCTGTGATGAAGGAGGTGCCGTTCCCAGGTCAGGAGTCGGCCGAGCTGCCGATGAACATCTGGATAGACGACTCCGACTCGGCCATCGACGTCATCGACGCCCTGGCGCTGTCGCCGTTCGCCACCGGTGTCCAGCCCTGGTCGAGGCTCGCCAGCCTGGAGCGGGTCCGCCCGGACGCCCCGCTGCGTCCCCCGCACGGCCGCGTCGTACGGACCGCGCAGATCGAGGACGGCTCGGAGTCGCGGCTGATCTGCGGCGACGGCTGGACCCTGCGGGTCATCCGGCACCGCAACCGCGCCGCGACGATCAGCGTCACCGCGATCAGCGAGGAGCTGGCCCGCTCGGTGCTCAAGGAGAGCCTGGAGGGGGCGGAGGAGCCGGAGCCGGAGACCGACCACGTCGACATGGGCTTCTGGTGGCGCGGCTCGCACGGGGGAACGCGCTCGGACAAGCCGATCACCGCCCAGCCCTGGCAGGACATCAGCGGCAACTACTCCGCGTCGGTACGCCGTTCGCTCGAGGACCTGATGGCCGTCACCCCGGCCGATGTGAACGGCCGTCTCATCCTCCTGCACGGCCCGCCCGGCACCGGCAAGACCACGCTGCTGCGCACGCTGGCCAAGCAGTGGCAGGACTGGTGCCAGGTCGACTGCGTGCTGGACCCGGAGCGGCTGTTCGACGAGCCCGGCTACCTGATGGAGGTGGCCGTCGGCTACGACAACGACGAGGACGAGAAGCAGCGCTGGCGGCTGCTCGTGCTGGAGGACTGCGACGAGCTGATCAGCGCGTCGGCGAAGACCCAGACGGGTCAGGGTCTGTCGCGCCTGCTCAACCTCACCGACGGCCTGCTCGGCCAGGGCCGGGACGTGCTGGTGGCGATCACCACCAACGAGGACCTGGCCCGCCTGCACCCGGCCGTGGTGCGCCCTGGCCGCTGCCTGGCCCAGCTTGAGGTCGGCCCGCTGACCAGGGACGAGGCGGTGTCCTGGCTCGGCCACGCCGACGGTGTCGGCCCTTCGGGCGCGACGCTGGCCGAGCTGTACGCCCTCCGCTCGGGCCGCGCGGTCACCCCGTCCACCTCCGCCGGCGAGAACACCGGCCTGTACTTGTAGGGGTCCCCGCCCGGGTGCGCCCCCGCGACTCTCCCGGGCGGGAAGCTCTCAGGTGAGGCTCGCGTGCAGGCGGCGGGCCGCACGGATCAGGCCGCTGTCGCCCGTACGTCCGGCGATCTCCGCCACGCACGGCAGCGCGCCCCTGGCCCCGGTGCGGTCGGCGATCCGGGCGGCGAGCCCGAGCGCCTGGGTGTGCGCGGCGTGCGCCCGCTCGCCGGGCCCCGGCAGATAGACGGGCAGCAGGCCGGTCATGACCTGCCACAGGTGGTGGCCGCCCCGGTCGGCCGCGAGCTCCATCGACTCGCGCAGCGACACCGGCTTCAGCCAGGTCCGCCGCAGCAGCAGCGCGAGCTGACGCCCGACCTCGGCGGCGGGCAGATCACCCCTGGCGGCCAGGTCGAGGAGCAGCGACACCCCGGAGGAGGCGCGGTTCCCCTTGCGGTTGAGCAGGAAATAAGCCACCAGGAGCGCGATGGCCTCCCCCGGCTGCCCGTCCGTGGCCGTCAGGGTCTGGACGTGCGCGAGCTCGAGGTGGGATCCGTGCTCCCGGCAGAGGAGGTGGGGAAGCAGGTGCGCCGCCATGGCCTCCCGGTCGTGAGGCAGCATCGCGACCCAGCCGCCCGGATCGTCACCGTCGGCCTGCCACCGGGACGGCCGGGGATCGGACAGCAGGTGGTCGACGAGCTCCAGCCCGGTGGGCTCGGCCCGGATCCCAGGGACGAGGGAGGGGTCGTCCGTGGCGGCCGGTTCCCGGTCGTCGAGATAGCGGCCCGAGCCGTGCCGCCAGCCGATCCGGGTCCGCGGCAGGGGCCTGCGGGCCAGCCAGCCGGCCAGTGTGACGCCCGCCGCACAGGTCAGCCGGCTCGCGCGGGCCGCCACCTCGGGCGGGGTGCGGTGCGGCAGCCGGAGCAGCGCCTGCTGCAGGTCGGCGGGCAGCGCCTCGACGCCCGCCCGCTCGTACCCCTCGATCCTGGCGACGAGCGCGGCCGGGGCGAGCCCGCCGGTGCCGGTGGTGGGGGTGGCCAGCAGGTAGGGCGGCGGTGTGCCGTCGCGCACGGCGGCGTGGAGCTCCGCCAGGCGGCGCAGGAGCAGCCAGTGCGGTGCGGAGACCCGTGAGAGGTCGGGGAGCCGGCCGCCGGGGTGAGGTCCGGGGGTGGCGATCACGGCGGCCATCGCTTCCACCCAGTGCGCGGGATACTGCCATTCGCGCTTGTCGTACGGGGGTGGCCGCCGCTCCGCCAGCTCCTTCATCGCCGCCCTGAGCCCCTGGAGGTCCTCGGTGTGGAACCGGACGAACGCCGCCAGCCACCGCTCCAGGTCCTGCCACGTCGTCCAGTAGACCGCGGCCCCCAGCCCCGCGACCCAGCTGATCGGCGGCAGCGGCGGAGGGGCGGGGTCGGTCGTCTCTTCGAGTGCGCGCTCCAGCTCGGCCACCGTCGCCGCGTCGACGGTGTCGGCCCGGGTGTCGGCCCGGGTGTCGGCCCGGGTGTCGGCCTCGGTGGCGGCCTCGGTGTCGGGTGCCGGTGTTGTGTCTCTTCCGAGGCTCATGCGGGCATGTCCACGGTCAGGCGGGCGGCGATCCTGGCGGCGAGCACGTGCTTGCACGGGCCGCGTGAGCCGCGGTGGTCGAACCACCACTCGCAGGTGCAGGTCCCCTGCTCGATCGCCACCTGCCTGACGCCGCCGGAGGTGGTGACCTGGGCCTGATCGCCGTCGAGCCGGACCGCGCCGGAGTCGGCCAGCGCGCGGGCGGCGGTGAGCCGGGGGTTGAGCTGGGCCACCTGGTCCCGGTCGTAGGGCAGCTCCCGGTGGAAGTGGGCGGCCTCGTGCAGGTCGTAGCCGACGCGGCCGGCGGTGCCGAGCTGGGTGAGCGCGGCGCGTACGCGCTCGACCGTCAGCCCGGAGCGGTCGGCGAGCAGGCCGATCTCCACGGTCGGCTCGAAGTTGAGCAGCATGCCGACCACGTCGGCGTCGCCGGCCGCCTCGTCGGTGGCCAGGTGCTCCAGGACGGCGCCCTCACCGGAGAACCCGCGCCACGGCTCGGGCGAGACGGCCAGGGTGTAGCGCATGCCGGGCAGCTCAAGCTCCCACGCGCACGCCTGGTGGCCCGCACCGGCCGCCGGGCCGTAGACGCGCAGCGCCTTGGCGAACCTGAGCAGCGGCATCAGCGTGGCGACGCGGCCGACGCCGGCCAGGCTCACCGCGCCGCGGCCGGGGCCGGAGGCCAGGCGCAGGTCGCGGCCGGACGGCGCGGCCCACACGGCGGTGGACGCCTTGCGCGGCAGCGACCGCAGGAAGCGCACCGCCTGCGGCCCCTGCAGCTCCGCCCGCAGGTCGAAGCCGGCCGCGATCACCTGCACCTCGGCGAAGCCGCGCAGCCAGCGGGTGGGCAGCGGCACCTTCTTCTCCACGACCGCGCCGTCCAGCGTGGTGACGGTCAGCTCGTCGGGGCCGACGCCGAGGTGCAGCGGGTCCTTGCCGCCGACCCTGGCCAGCGACTCGCGCAGCGGGCCGTTCACGTCGACGTTGGTGGTGCCGCGGTCGAGCACGTCCCCGTCGAGGCCGAGCACGTCGAGCCGGGCGTAGACGCCGCCGCAGGCGGAGAACGACTCGAACCTGAGCCGGTCTCCGTCGCACGTCACCACCGGGTCGCGGGTCCAGCCGGGGCGGGGCTGGTGATAGCGGGTGAGCGCCACGTCCGCCACGGCCAGCAGACCGGCGGCGGCCGGGGCGGCGTGGGTGAGCAGCCCGCTGAAGAACCGGGGGTGGGTCTGGGGGCCCGAGAGGGCCGTGCCGCCGGAGGTCGACAGTCCGAGACGGCCGTCGGCGAGCACGGAGGGCCCGGCGTAGGAGTACGCCTGCACCGCTTGAGTCATGATCGGGACGATAGTGATCACCACTGACACATTCGGAAGGCGTACGTAAAACCTCCGATGCGCGGGCGGTGCGGCCGGTCCACAATGGGCCTGGTGCTCACCGTCGACCTGGCCGAAGTCGCCTTCACCCGCTTCACCGTGCCCGCCGGGGACGGCGTGTGGACGAGCGACGAGCACCCGATCGGTTTCGCCGCGACGCAGCTCGTCGCCTCGTGGACGGCGCACACGCCTCCCGGCTCCTGGATCGAGGTGGAGCTGCGGGCCACGACCGGGTCGGGGCAGCGCACCAAGTGGTACGTGATGGGCCGGTGGTCCGCGCACGGCCGGCCGCGCAGCTCCGTTCCCGGGCAGGGCGACCAGGACGGCGACGTGGCGGTGGACACGTTCGTGGCCCGGCGGCCGATGGCGGCCTTCCAGGTGCGGGTCACGGCGCACGGCGCGGGCGCGCGGGTGGACTGCCTGGGCGTGCTGGCCTCGGCCGTGCCGCCGCGGCCGGTGACGCCGAGCGCCTCCGCCTCGGCGGGACCGTTCCAGCTGGTGGTTCCCGCCTACTCCCAGCACGAGCACGCGGGGCACCATCCCGAGTACGACGGCGGCGGCGCGCACTGGTGCGGCCCCGCCGCGGTCGCCATGGTGCTCGCCTACTGGGAGCGCGGCCCCGGGCCGGACGAGCTCGGCTGGGTGGGCGAGGACGACCCGTGCCCGGCGGTCGACCACGCGGCGCGCGGCTGCTACGACACCAGCTACCAGGGCACCGGCAACTGGCCGTTCAACGTCGCCTACGCGGGGACGTACGGGCTGGCGGGGTTCGTGACGAGGCTGCGGTCGGCGGCGGAGCTGGAGCGGCTGGTCCGCGCCGGCATCCCGGTGATCACCTCGCTGTCGTTCAGGTCGCATGAGCTGCCGGGCTCCGGGTATTCCACCAGCGGGCACCTCATGGTCGTCACCGGCTTCACCGCCGGGGGCGACATCCTGGTCAACGATCCGGCCGCGCCGGGGAGCGGCGCGCGGGTGCGCAGGGTCTGCCCGCGGGCCGCGTTCGAGAACGTCTGGCTCAGGAGCGCCGGCAGCGCCGGTGGCAACGGCAGTGGCGGCATCGTGTGCGTCCTGCATCCTCCCGAACTGTCCCTGCCCCCATCCGATGGCAATTGGTGAAATATGAGTATTCGACCGATCGATGTGGCACGCACTGACGGCGGACCCCAGTGGGTGGAGGCCGTCGCCACGCCCGACGGCGTCGAGGTGTGGTGGGACGAGCCGCGCCCGCACGAGGGCGGCAGGCGGTGCGTGGTGCGCCGGCTGCCCGGCGGCGAGCGCGTCGACGCCCTGCCCACCGGCTGGAACGCGCGCAACCGGGTGATCGAGTACGGCGGCCGCTCCTGGCGTCCGCTGCCCGGCGGCGGCCTGGTCTTCACGAACTGGGCCGACCAGCGCGTCTACCGCCTCGACGGCGGCGACCCGGTGCCGCTCACGCCGGCGGGCCCCGCCCGCTACGCCGACCTCTACCTGCCGCCAGGCCGCGAGGAGGTGTGGGCGGTACGGGAGATCGAGGACGTGCGCGACCTGGTGGCGATCCCGCTCGGCGGCGGCCCGGTCAGGCGGATCGTCCAGGCGCAGCACTTCGTGATGAACCCCCGCCTGTCCCCCGGCGGCGGCCACCTGTCCTGGATCGGCTGGAACCATCCGGCCATGCCGTGGGACGGCACCGAGCTGTGCGTCGCCCCGCTCGGCGCGGACGGGGTGGCGGGCCCGCACGAGGTGGTCGCGGGCGGGCCGCAGGAGTCGGTCGTGCAGGCCGAGTGGCGCGACGACGACAGCCTGTACGCGGTCACGGACCCGACCGGCTGGTGGAACGTGCACGTGATCGGCCGGGACGGTACCCGTGGCCGCAACCTGACGCCGATGGCGGCCGAGTTCGGCGCCGCGCCGTGGAAGCCCGGCCTGACCTGCCTGGCGGTGGCGGACGGGCGGCTGGTCGTGGTGTACGGCACGGCGGACCGCCGCCGCCTGGGCGTGCTGGATCCCGACAGCGGGCAGGTGCGGGAGATCGGCGGCGAGGCGGCGACCTACTGGGCCTCCACCGTGTCGGCGGCCGGGGGCAAGGTCGCGGCCGTGGCGGCCAGCCCGTACACGCCGCTGGAGGTGGTCCTGGTGGACCTGGACGGGGGCGAGCCCGAGGTGGTGTCGGCGCCCAAGCCGCTGCCCGACCGCGCCCTGCTGCCCGACCCGGAGCCGGTGACGATCGAGGGCGTGCACGCGCACCTGTATCCCCCGGCCGGGGTCCAGGGCCCCGCGCCGTACCTGATCTTCGCGCACGGCGGGCCCACCGGCAGCAGCCCGATCATGCTCGACCTGGAGATCGCCTACTTCACCAGCCGGGGTCTCGGCGTGGCCGAGGTCAACTACGGCGGCTCCACCGGCTACGGCCGGGCCTACCGGGAGCGGCTGCGCCACCAGTGGGGCGTGGTGGACGTGCAGGACTGCGCCAAGGTGGCGCGCGGCCTGGTGGAGCTGGGCCTGGCCGACGCCGCCAACATCGCCATCCGGGGCGGCAGCGCCGGCGGCTGGACGACGGTGGCGGCGCTGGTGCACAGCGACGTGTTCGCGGGCGGCGTCGCCCACTACGCGATCACCGACCCGGAGAGCTGGGCGGCCGAGACGCACGACTTCGAGTCCCGCTACCTCGACGGCCTGATCGGCCCGCTGCCGGAGACCCGGCAGCGCTACACCGACCGCTCGCCGCTGCTGCAGGCGGGTCAGGCGTCCGGGCCGTGCCTCATGCTGCACGGGCTGGAGGACGCGATCGTGGACGTCGGCCAGGCCCGGCGGTTCGTCGCCGAGCTGGACAGGCACGGCAAGCGGTGGGCGCTGCTCACCTATCCGGGCGAGCAGCACGGCTGGCGCAGGGAAGAGACCATCGTGGCGGTGCTGGAGGCCGAGCTGGCCTTCTACGGCATCCTCTTCGGGTTCGACACCCCCGAGGTGGCACCGCTCAAGCTGGAAGGACACGCGTGAAGAGCGTCGCCGAGATCTGCTCGGACCTGATCAGGTTCGACACCACCAACCCGGGCTCGGGCGAGCGCCCGGCCGCCGAGTACGTGGCCACGCTGCTATCCGAGGCGGGACTGGAGCCGGAGGTGTTCGAGTCGGCGCCGCGGCGTACCACCGTGGTGGCCAGGCTGGAGGGCGACTCTCCCGACGCGCTGCTCATCCACGGGCACCTGGACGTGGTGCCCGCCGAGCCCGCCGAGTGGCGGACGCACCCGTTCTCCGGCGAGATCGACGACGGCTGCGTCCATGGCCGGGGAGCGGTGGACATGAAGGGTTCGTGCGCGATGACGCTGGCGACCGTGCTCGGCCTGCGGGCGCGCGGCGTACGGCCGAAGCGGGACGTCGTGCTGGCGTTCCTGGCCGATGAGGAGGCGACCGGCGACTACGGCTCGCGGCACGCGGTGACCGCGCACCGGGAGCTGTTCGACGGCGTGACGCAGGCGATCAGCGAGTCCGGCGGCTTCAGCGTCGTCTCCGGCGAGCACCGGGTCTATCCGGTGGCCGTGGGCGAGCGGGGCACGGCCTGGATGAAGCTGACCGCGCACGGCGTGGCCGGGCACGGCTCCCGGCCCGCGGTGGACAATCCGGTCGCCACGCTGGCGCACGCCCTGTCGCGGGTGGCCGCCCACCCGTGGCCGGTACGGCTGACGCCGTCCGTGGCCGCTCTGCTCCGGAGCCTGTCGGAGATCACCGGCACGCCGATCGACCTGGACCGCCTGGACGAGGAGGCGGCCCGGCTCGGCGCGCTGGGGCACCTGTTCCAGAGCCAGATCCGCAACTCGGCCAACCCGACCATGCTGCGGGCCGGTTACAAGGTGAACGTGGTGCCCTCGACGGCCGAGGCGCACGTGGACGGGCGTTACCTGCCGGGCCTGCGGGAGGAGTTCCTGGAGACGATCGACGAGCTGCTCGGCCCGAAGATCGTCCGCGAGTTCGTGAACCTGGAGGACGCCCCGGCCGCGCCGTACCCCTCGGCGTTCTTCGACGAGCTGGCCGGCTCGCTGGTGGCCGAGGATCCGCTGGCCAGGCCGGTGCCGTACGTGATGAGCGGGGGCACGGACGCCAAGTCGTTCGCCGGGATCGGCATCGAAGGGTACGGGTTCGCGCCGCTCATGCTCCGGCCCGATCTGGACTACTTCGGCATGTTTCACGGCAAGGATGAGCGGGTGCCGGTGGAGGGACTGGAGTTCGGCACGAGGGTGCTCACCCGGCTCCTCACTTGAGTGGAACAAACCATTCCGTTCTGCTATAGTAGTGACAACGGGAAACGCCGAAAGGGGCACCAGTCATGACCTCCGGTTGGACACTGCTCGACCACGCACACGAGGCTCTTCGCACCGTCGTGGGCCACGTGCCCGCTGACGCCTGGGAGCTCCCCACCCCCTGCGCCGACTGGAACGTCACCCAGGTGCTCCAGCACGCCGCGGGCGACCAGATCGGCTACGCCGCCTTCCTGACCGGCGAGCCCGGCCCGGACGAGAACCCGTTCGCGCCCTCCGGCACCCTGCCCGCCGACCCGGTGGCGTACGCGGAGGACGCCATGGGCCGCGCGGCCAGGGCGTGGGCGGGTGTCGACAGGGCCGCGGGCGAGGTGCCGGTGCCGATGCCGCCGAACAAGATGACGCCCGAGCTCGGCGCGGGCGCCTGCGCCATGGACGCGGCGGTGCACGCGTGGGACATCGCGGTGGCCACCGGCCAGCCTTCGCCGCTGACGCCCGAGCTGGCCGCCGGGCTGCTGCCGGTGGCGCGGCAGACCGCCGAGGCGGTGCGCGGTTTCGCCTTCGGGCCGGCGCTGGCGCCCGAGGCCGCGGACGACGACATCGCGACCCTCCTGCGCTACCTCGGCCGCGACCCGCACTGGAGCCGTCCCTGAGCTTCACGGCCTGACGCTCACCACGAACGGGCCGCACGGCTTCAGCGGCTCGCTCAGGTGCCAGCGGCTCGCTCAGGCGAGGGTGGTGGCTAGGCCGTGCGGCGGAGGGTGCGCCGCACGGCCAACCCGCCCATCACGCCGGAGGCGAGCAGCAGGATGCCCGCCTCCGTCCACTGGAAGCGCCAGAACATCGTGGGCGGATGATAGGAGACGGCATAGCCGTACCCCTTGCCGAACAGGCACTTCTCCCACGCCTCGGTGTTCCGGTTGCTCCGCCCGGCGTCCACTCGGCGCGGGCAGACCTCCGCGCCGGGGCTGTCGATCTCCCGGCCCGACGGGTCCACCCAGGTCGCGCCGACCAGCCGCGCGTCCGGATCGGCGAGCACGGTGGTGTCCGAGAGCACCACCCGCTCAGGGGTCGCGTAGTGCTCGCTCAGCGCGAACAGCGTGAACATGGTCACCGCCACCCCCGCGACGACCAGCGCCATCGCGGGCATGGTGCGCCGCAGCACGGTCCCGGCGAGCGTGCCGAGGGCGAACGCGTACAGCCACCACGCGGCCGGCGCCACCCCGACCATGTTGAACACGCCGACGTTGCCGAACGACGACTCGATCCCGGCCCGGAACACCGGCCGCCACAGGCTGACCATCAGCGACAGCAGCAGCCCGCCGGCCACCACGACCCCGCCGAGCACGGCCAGCTTGACCGCCAGCCAGCGCCACACCGGCACCGCCTGGGTCCAGGCCAGCCGGTGGGTGCCGCGCTCGTACTCCCTGCCGAGCAGCGGCGCCCCCCAGAACGCGCCGATCAGCGCGGGCAGCACCAGCGGCATCCAGCCGAAGATCGAGTAGATCGCGTCGTACCGCTCCCCCAGCGCCACCTCCAGCGGGGCGCACGCGGGCGCGCTCCCCGGGCAGCCGGGCGCGGCGTGCCCGGAGACGTACAGCGTGGCCTCGATCGCCGACCCGAGCAGCAGCAGCCCGAGCGCGGCCAGGAAGGCGGCGGTGAGCAGGATCTGCGCCCGGTGCTGACGCCAGGTGACCCAGATCATCGGCCCACCTGCGCGAGTCCCGGCAGCGCGACCGACTCGGGGCTGCGCAGATAGCCCATGACCAGCTCGTCGAGCCCCGGCTGCCGCGCCCGCCAGCGCGGGTCCAGCGGTGGCTCACCCCTGACGAGCATCCTGACCTGCCGCGCGGTACGACTAGCCGCCACGACCTGAACCCTGCCCATCGAGCCTCCGGCGCCCGTCAGCGTCCCGGCGAGCTCCGCCGGGCCCGTCAGCACGAGATGTCCGGCCAGCAGGTCCTCGATGTCGCCGCTCACCTGCAGCCGTCCGCCGTTCAGCACGACCAGCCAGTCGCAGGTCTCCTCCAGATCGGAGACCACGTGGGAGGACAGCAGCACGCTCAGCCCGTGCTCGGCCACCTCCGCCATGATCGCCCGCATCACGTCGTGCCTGGCGACGGGGTCGAGGTTGGCGAGCGGCTCGTCCAGCACGAGCAGGTCGGGGGTCCGGGCCAGCGCGATGGTCAGCGCCACCTGCGCCTGCTGCCCGCCGGACAGCCGGCCCACCTTGCGGTCCAGCGGAATGTCCAGCCCGGCCAGCCGTTTCAGCGCCGCCGGCTGGTCCCACCGGAGGTTCGTCCGGCGGCCGAAGGTGAGCATCTCGGCGACGGTGAACGTCTCGTACAGCGGCTTGTCCTGGGCCACGAAGGCGGCCTGTCCCCGTACGACGACACTGCCCCGGGCGGGGGCGAGCAGCCCGACGGCGGCGTGCATGAGCGTGGTCTTGCCCGCTCCGTTCGGCCCGACCAGCGCGGCGACCCGCCCGGCCGGGAGGGCGAGCGAGCAGTCGCGCAGCGCCCAGCCACGTCGATAGCGCACGCCCAGCCCGGTCGCCTCCAGCACGGGCGGCCTCACGCGACCCCCTCCCGCGCCGCGTCGGCCAGCACCGCGCCGAACAGCGTCCGCAGATCCTCCTCGTCCAGCCCGGCCTCCCGCGCCTGCCGCACCCACGTCTCAAGCCCGCGCCGCAGACGGGTGTGGTCGGCCAGCGTCCCCCCGGGAAGGCCGCGCTCCACGAACGTGCCGAGCCCCGGCTTACCCGCCACCAGCCCCTCGCGCTCCAGCTCGCGGTAGGCCTTCAGCACGGTGTTGGGGTTGATCGCCAGGCTCTCGACGACCTCCCTCGCGGTCGGCAGCTTGTCACCCGGCCGCAACGTGCCCAGCCGCAACGCCTGCCTGACCTGGTGGACGAGCTGGAGGTACGTGGACACCCCCGAACTCCTGTCCAGCTGGAACTCGATCACCAAAACACCCTTTCACTATTCGATTAGTGAAAGGGTGTTGGATCCGGGCCGGATCTGTCAACCGAACTTCGTCTTCGGCCGCTCCTCCAGCTCACCGTCGAGGTAGATGTCGAGCTTCTCGTTGTAGAAGGCGACCAGGCCGGCGACGCGCTCGCTCTCGGGCAGCGGCGTGCGATAGGACCACGCCAGATCCTCGTGCCCGTTGACCGACCAGTATTCCGCGCTCCCCTTGTAGGGGCAGTGGGTGACGGTGTCGGTGTGCTCCAGCAGGTCCAGCCGTACGTCGGTCTTCGGCAGGTAGTAGCGGGCCGGCAGGCCGGTCTCGAAGAGGATCCTGGCGTGGCGGGAATCCGCCACCGTCACCCCGTCCACCTCCACCCGCACATGACGCGAGCTCGGCAGGATGTCCACGCGCGTGTACGGGTCCCGCGGGTGGAAGTAGACCTGCTCGTCCTCCTCGAACCAGGCGTCCATCGCCGCCCACTCGAAGCGCACATGCCCCCGGATGACCTCCAGCGGCGACTCCGGGTAGGCCAGCGCCGCCTCCGGCGCCTCCACGACCCCGGACGTCACCGTGTAGACGACGCCGTCGCCCCTGCTCGGCGAGTGCTTGGTCGTGTCCGTCCGCTTGAGCGCCGACTCCTCGACGTCCTCCAGCGGGAAGTAGTAGGTGGGATAGTAGGGGACCTCCCAGACCAGCAGTGCCCGGGTGGTGTCGGCCACCACCCGGCCGCCGAGGTAGGTCCTGACACGCTTGGCCGAGCGCTCGACACGCACCCGGCCGCGGTTCGTGGCATCCATGCTCGCGAAAACCCCCGTCCGCACCCCACTATTCCGTCCCACGACCCCTGCCCGCCCAGCGCCCTTGAACGCCGGCACACCCCCTCAGCCTTCCCGGGCCGGCGCGCCGCTTGATCACCCCGCTGTCACAGGCCGAACGCCGCCAGCGTCACCCATGTCACCAAGGCCCCCACCACGGCTCCCGCGCCCACCTGGGCCGAGGTGTGGTGGGCCAGCCGTACCCGCGCCCAGCACACCAGCGCCACCACGGCCGCTCCGGCGGCCAAGGTGGGCAGAGCGGGCAGCACTCGCGCCAGCACCACGACCGTGCCCGCGGAGACGGCGGCATGGAAGGAGATCTTCCAGCGCAGCGTGACCGGGATGGTCACGGCCAGGGCGGCGAGCATCGCGGTCACGGTGGCCACCAGCAGCCTCGGCGCACCCAGCGTGGCCAGCACCAGCAGCGCGAGCAGCACAGCGGCGACGGCGGCAAGCAGCGGACCGGTCCGACGGGCCCGGTCGACGATGTGATGGGAGTCAAGCCGCCCCGAGCGCACCCCCACGGCGATCACCGTAGCGGGTACACCACCACAGAGAGCGGAGGCCAGCAGCCCCCACGCGGCTCCAGGCCAGCCCTGAGCGATCAGACCGACGGCAGGCGGCATCGCGATCACGAGCACCTGCGGAGCCAGCAGATCCGTGACCCTCCGCGCCAACGAGTCGGCCATCATGACAGGAAAGATTACGCGATCATGCCCACCCACCAAGGCCCAGCCACACCCGCCCCGTGTCACCCCGCAGCCACAACCCAGCCCTGGCCTGCATGCACTCCGAGTGGGCCGCTTCCCTGGCAGGAGCTGGCCCGATCTGGAAGAAATCCTGGCTGGCTACCGCTTCCACGCCGCACTCAAAGACCTGCCCACCGCCCTGCGCGACGCCTCCGCCCCCGACGACAAGAAAACCCACTTCATCGAACACGCCGGCAAGACCTACCGCATCGGACCCAGCACATCGACGTAGACCTGTGAACCTTCCACCAAGCCCTCACTGACGCCCGCACCGCCACCACCGAACAAGCCAAACTCACCGCCCTGGAAACCGCCACAACCCTATGCCGCGGCCCACTCGCCCGAGGCCTCAAATACGACTGGCTCGACCAAGACCACCGCTGGCCCCTCACCATCGCCAGCGTAAAAGCCCTGCTCCAACTCGACGCCCTCCACGAACGCGCCCTGGAAACCTACGATCAGGCCTGCGCCCTCGACCCCGACATGGAAACCGCCACCCGATCCACCATCCGCCTCCGACCACCCTCGGCCGCACCAACGAAGCCCGCCAACGCGCCCGCCACCTCAAAACCCGCCTCAACACCCTCGGCGCCATCCCGTCACCCGAAACCCAAGCCGTCCTGCAACAACTGAACGCCCCCTCGAAACGCGTCGCGCATGCTTAGTACGCCCACTGCAGGAACCAATGCATGATCGCCGATCACCAGCGGCCGCAAGCGAGATCACGTTGCGATCCTTCAAAGTAATGAGCACCCAGCATGCGGACGTACATCTTGACGATGTTCTCCCACAGTTGCGATCCCTCGCAGGGGCGATGAGGACACTCACATCGCCCGCCATGACCCGGCCCGCGTGCTGGTCTAGATCCCTCGCAGGGGCGAGGAGGACCGGGGACTTCGACGTCGTCGTCTCCGCCACTCCGCAGTTGAGACCCCTCGCAGGGGCGATGAGGACCTGGTGCCTGGATGCGTCGAGCCAGACGGGGTTCTCACTGTTGAGACCCCTCCCAGGGGCGATGAGGACCTCAGCGCACCAGCGGCATTAACTGTCGGTCATGTTGAGACCCCTCGCAGGGGCGATGAGGACGGCTCTTGAGAGCTTGATAATTTCCAGGCGCTTTGCGCGTTGAGACCCCTCGCAGGGGCGATGAGGACCCTGGATCGGCCGCTAAGCCCACGTTCCACCCAGTTGAGACCCCTCGCAGGGGCGATGAGGACTGGCGCTACTCCAAGGCCGCGTTACTTACGACCTGCTGTTGAGACCCCTCGCAGGGGCGATGAGGACCCAGACGTGCAGGCAGCCCACGCCTTCCTCCTCAACGTTGAGACCCCTCGCAGGGGCGATGAGGACACGGGAGGTGGGACCGCATCGCCGCCGAGATGCTGGTTGAGACCCCTCGCAGGGGCGATGAGGACGGGCCCAGCTCCCACGGGATCTCGACGCGGTGGCCGTGTTGAGACCCCTCGCAGGGGCGATGAGGACCCCAAAGTAAAGTCCCAGGCCAGAATGCGCAATAGGGCCCGCTTGCTGACCCGTTCTGCAGCGAACCTCCGGTCGCGCAGAAACCCCCGGAGGTTCGCTGCACGAACCTAGCTCAGTAGGTACGTGGAGATCATGTTCGAGCACCTCCGTACTTCCTCCCCCGATCCGGTCCAGGGCTTCAAGGAGTGGCAGGACATCGAGTGAGGTCCTTGATGAAGGCACGGTTGATCGCAGGGTCACGGTTGTCCATGTACCGCTCTGTCGGCTGGTAGCCCATCCGGGCGTACAGCGCCAGAGCCGCGGTGTTACGTACTCCAGTCTCCAGGATCGAGCGTTGCACGCCGTCCAACATGGCCTGGCGTTCGAGCGCGGTGATGATGCGCTCGCCCAGCCCCAGACCGCGCAGGTGCGGAACGGTGTACATCTTCTTGATCTCGACGATGCCCAGTCGTCCGGAAAAGGGCCGGTATCCGCCACAGGTGACCGGGACTTCGTCGTGGTAGCCGACGAGGAACAGGCCATCCGGCGGTGCGTAATACGCGGCATCGGCCTCGAAGGGGTCAGCGTAGCCGTACCTCTCCACCTGGTCGTCGAACAGTGCCCGGACCAGCAGCGATGAGTCAGGATGATCGTAGGAGCGGGCGTGGAGGAAAAAATGATCCAGGTGGACGGTGATGGTCATCGCTGCAGCACTCCCCTGTCGAACTCAGGAAGAAACTGCGACACCACAGCAGAACGGCTCCGCCGCGCGAAGGCCGGACGTAGGTGCCGCAGATAGGTGATGCTCCGGATCGACTGGACCTCGTCGAGCCGACTGAGCGTAGCCCGGGCCGCGCCCACGGCCGCTTCGGTGTCCCCACACAACAGGTAGGCCTTGGTCAGGAAAACACCGTGGATCACGGCGGAGCGAGGATACTCGGGGCGGGCTCCGGCCTGGGAAAGCGGCGCCAGCAGGTCGATCGCTTCCGCGAGCAGGCGCTTGCGGTAAACGGTCATGTGCTCGCCCAGGACGACGAGCGCCTGCCCCGCTTCGGCGGCGAGTTGGTCGGGCTCCAGGTAGTACAGGTACGGCGGAGGATTTCCGCCCTCCGCCAGAAGCTCCCTGGCCTTCTCCGCCGCCTGCCGGAACGCCGATAGATCGCCTACGGCGGCTGCCGCCGTGGCGACTCGTCCCATGGTCCTGGCCTGCAGGATGGAGTCATCAGGGCAGCAGCGCATGGCTGCGGAAGCGATGCTGATGGCCTCTTGGCCGTGGTCGGAGAAGGCGGAGATGTAGGCCAGCATGCCGATGGCGTTGCAAGCGCGGCCCGACTCTCCCAGGCCACGGGCGATCCGCTCGCTGAGCAGCAGGTAACGCTCAGCCGCACCGTACCGGTTGGCGTCGAAGTGGACCCACCCGACGAGCTGGGACAGGTCGGCGATGGTCGCCATCAGCTCACGTCCGACAGCCGGCTCGTAGTCCGCGAACTGCACCAAGTCCAGAATGTTGCGCAGTTCGCTGGTGACGTAGCGAAGGCTGAGCACGCCGCCACCGTGCCTGTCATCGAGCTTGCGCAACGCCTCGACGTGCGCGCCGATGACCCGTACCTGCGGTGGCAGTACGCGCTCCCGGCTCGCGTTCCGCCGCGTCCAGGTCGTCGTCATGCGAAGCCCGTCGAGTACGGCCGCTGCGAGGTCATGACCCGATGCCGCTCCGACATCGGCGTTCCGTGCGGCGCTCACGGTCGTCAGCTCGCTGATCGACTGGAGCATCTCGTCGACGGTCCCGTCCTTGTCGAAGCCGGAGACAGCGGAGATGGTCGCCTGGCGCCGAGCCGGCCAGAGATGGTCTACACGGACCGTATAGCCGACCTGCTCGGAGAGCACGGCTGCCACCACCGAGGGAAGGGGATCATACGGTTTGTAGCCGTGCCTGACCCAAGCGTAGGGAGCGGTGGGGTCGATGCGCCGGGAGCCGAGGCCGCGGTCCACCAGCCACGCGTTCACGGCCACAGCAAGCTGCCGTGGATTCATGCCAGCACGCTGCAAGACCTCGGCCAGCGCCGTAGATGCATGTGTCATCGCGGCCCTTTCCTGCCTGAGACGACGGTAATTCCCAGCCTTACGTCTTTTCGAGGCCCTCTTGGGCCGCCTATCCAACCTTCACGACCTTCACGAACCGGTCCGGAGATTCATGACCTTCACACCACCAGAACATTCACTATTCGTAACCATTCTGATGCACTGAGCGACGAAATCGTCGTGGCCCATTCCGGAGGTAGGCGTGGAACTTCCCATCAGACTGCACGACTACGACGTGCTGATCGAAGGGCTGCAGCCTGGTTCCGTCGCCCACCAAGCCCGCGCCATCCTCCGCCAGGTGCTCCAGGACGCCGGCGTTGCCACCGAGGACATCGACGACGCGGAGCTCGCAGTAGGCGAACTCGCCGCCAACGCCGAAACGCACGCGTGCCCGCCGTACGAACTGCGGATCGTCTCCGTGAACGGCATCCCCACCTGGTGCGAGATCGTTGACGGCGACCCGTGCTTCACCCGTGTCGCAAAGATTCTTCGCGACCTGAACACTGCTGACCCGCTCACGAGGTGGTTCCAGGAGAGCGGCCGGGGGCTTCTCCTGGTCCACCAGCTCTCAGGCGCCCGCTGCGTCACCTACTTGACCAGATCCTCCGTCACCGGCTGCCCAAGCAAGGCCGTGACTTTCGCTCTTCCTGCCAAGTCGAGCCCGACTCCGGACACCTGCAGGACGATGTTCAGTTTGAGGCCGTAGGAGCAGTACGGCGTCATTCCCGTTGTCCGTGATCTTCACGGCTTGTTGAGCTACCTCACAGGGCGATGAGGACCCCAACGTGACCGACCACTACAGGGGCAAAGTCACCCGTTGAGACCCCTCGCAGGGGCGATGAGGACACCGTGGCCATACTCGGCGCGGTCCTGCACTTCCTGTTGAGACCCCTCGCAGGGGCGATGAGGATGACTGCCGATCTGTCCCGCTAGGAAGAGATGGATGTGTTGAGACCCCTCGCAGGGGCGATGAGGACCAGATAATGGCCGGGCCGATGCTGGTCAAGGACGGGTTGAGACCACTCGCAGGGGCGATGAGGACCAAGGACGAGGGTCCCTCCAGTCCTGAGCCGTTGTAGTTGAGACCCCTCGCAGGGGGCGATGAGGACCAGCTGGTCGGCACCCTGGCGTCAGCCCTTCTACCTGGTTGAGGCCCCTCGCAGGGGCGATGAGGACGCCCTGCCCCTACGGCGCCGCCATGCCCAGGCTCGTGTTGAGACCCCTCGCAGGGGCGATGAGGACTCTTCGCGCCGTAGGCGCGCTACCCACCGTCACGCGCGGTTGAGACCCCTCGCAGGGGCGATGAGGACGGCGCGGTCAAGAAGCATCCGTGCGGCGCCGTCTGCGGGTTGAGACCCCTCGCAGGGGCGATGAGGACGCGGGTGCCATGGCGGTGAATGCCTCGGACAAGCTGTTGAGACCCCTCGCAGGGGCGATGAGGACGGGCACGCGAGGACGCCGAGGGCGCGATCACGGTCGTGTTGAGACCCCTCGCAGGGGCGATGAGGACTCGGGCAAGCTGAGCGGGCCCGGCACGGGCACCTCGTTGAGACCCCTCGCAGGGGCGATGAGGACCCCCGGTAGCTTCCGGATCTTCACCACCAAGCGGTTGAGACCCCTCGCAGGGGCGATGAGGACTCGAAAGGATCAGCATGGGCAAGCCCAAGACAGCCCGGTTGAGACCCCTCGCAGGGGCGATGAGGACGCCACGGCAGGAACCGCGCCGCTGACCATCACCGGGTTGAGACCCCTCGCAGGGGCGATGAGGACCGCAGGTCGGCGGCGTCCGCCGGGCGGGGACCTTGTTGAGACCCCTCGCAGGGGCGATGAGGACGAGCGGCTGGTAGGTGGTCTTGCGGCTGATGGCGACGTGTTGAGACCCCTCGCAGGGGCGATGAGGACCCCAAAGTAAAGTCCCAGGCCAGACTACGCAAGAGGACCCGCTTACTGAGCCATTCTGCAGCGAACCTCCGGTAACGCAGTAACCCCCGGAGGTTCGCTGCACAAACCAGCTCAGCAGGCACGAGGGGACCACGTTCGAGCTGCCGGTGAAATATGCCCCCCATACGCTTTCTATCCCGGGATGCCGAGGACGATCTTCCCCTACCTCAGCCGTTAGCGTTGCCATTCCACGATCACCTGCCTGTTGGATACCCGATGCCTCGATAGATCATGTGCACTCTGCGGCCACCCAGTCCAGGCCGGCCGAGCAGGCGAGCCGGATCAGGGTTCGTACGAAGGTCTCGGCGGCTTTCATGTCGATGCTGAACTGCCGGGTGACCCACGCGAGCAGTTGCGGGCCGCTGGGGAGGACGGTCGCCGAAATGGCCCTGAGGAGGGCCCGGTAGTGGTCTTTGGCCTGTCGGGCTCCCTGGTCGGCGATGAGTGCGGTGAGGGTTCGACGAGCGAAGTGGGCGTTCTCTCGATCGATGATCAACTCTTCGGGCGCGGAGACCGTGGTCTGAGCGGACGCCGACAGTTCCTCTGTCGTGGACAGGTAGGTGACCACGTTGGCGCAGTAGAAGGCGGGGTGTAGCTGGCGAAGCTGTTCCAGCTTGTTCCGAAGCATGCGCTGCGCGTGTGAGCGGTCCATGCCGGAGGCGCGATCGATCAGGTCGCCGGGGATGTCCAGCGGGTCACGGGCGCCCTTCCGCAGGCGCAGGATGGCGTTGAGGAGCAGCTCGAACTCATGGTCGTCGGTGCGCAGCGGTGCCGCCCAGGCCGCTGTCTTGAGGTCTCGGGCCGGTTGCGCGGAGGCGCCGCGGGCTTGGGCATCGGCTCGGGCCACTTTCGCTTCGATGCTGCGCAGCTCGTAGTGCACGAGCTGCGCCCGGGCGGCACGGATGTACGGCAGCTCGTGCGGCGCTGGGCGGCGGCGGATCTGAGCGGCGGCCTGATGGAGCTCTTCGGCGGTCAGGGGGGTGGCCAGCCACTGCGCGATGGCGTCCATTTCCCGGATGGGTTCACCGGTCTTCGTCCGTGGCGGGGTGCCACTCATGGTGTCGCTGAGCCGGTTGTATCCCTCCAGGAGGAGGTCAGCGATGGTCTGCTCACATTCGTCGCACCAACGTGGAGCTTGTACGCCCTGACACGGCCGGCCGCGATGGCGGGCCCGACGGAGGGGCCGGGCTGCGGCGTCGCGAAGCGCGGGGGAAACGAGAATGAAGTAAGAGCAGAAATCGATGGGCTTGATACCCAGGTCGGCGATGGACACGCGAAAGCTCCCTCCGAGTTCGGCAGAGGGCGTCGGGGGACGCGCTCTGACGGCATCGGCTCCCGAAGTCTCGGGAACCCTCAGAAGAAGCGATATGCATCGCTCAGGTCCGCTGGCAGTCGCCGTTGGACATCACGAGATTGGCAGGAACCTTCCCACCACGTCAACCGCCTTCCTGAAATATGAATTCAAGTGCTTTTGTAACCGATTTGTACTTCATGATGAGTTCTGTGTCCGTTTTAGACGGTCCCTTAAGCTCGCGTACGGCTTGCAGCAGAAGTTCGTGAATTTCACCGCCGCCACCCCGGCGACGAGGAGCACGCCATCGACGGTCCAGACCATGGCCGTGTGCCGAACGGTTGGCCCGCAGCGACAGCTTGTCGATGGCAGGGCGGGGTTCGCGGATCTCTTCCCAGCGACTCCAGGGGAACAAGGCCGGCCGGAGCGCTGTGACCGCCAGGTACGCCGCCAGGTCGGGCTGGTCGCCGTGCACATGGGCGATGAGGAGCAGCCTCTGCCGGGCAAGGGCGAACTCGTCTGGGCCCCTTGGGATGCGTGGACAGGCACCGTACAGGTTGACTTCCAGGCTTTCGAGAGCAGGCAGCACGGAGCGCAGTTGGGCGGAGCCGCGTTCCAGCAGTCGGCGGGCCGTGCGGAGGTCGAGGCGTTTGACGGCGCTTACGGCAAGCTGCGCCAGCATCCGATCAGCGCCGAGCCGAGCGAGTACCGGACGACCCCCTCTTACCTGCGGTGAAGAGCCAACGCGGGTCAGCTCCATCATCGACAGGGGACACGCGGCTGTCAGTGACCATGCCACTCCTGCGGCGATCATGCCGTAGTTGGTCAGAGGAGGGCCGGGGTTGAGGAACAGGACGATCTCGTCCACGTCTCGCAGACTGCCCGATCCGGTGCGGCCGGTGGGCTGAGCTTCCGCCCTCATGGCGTCGACGACGGTGTCACGGACGCGGTCGACCCCTCCCTGGACGCCTTCCACCACACGGACGTCCACGTCGGCGTAAGTCATGGTGATCTTCCGCGCGATGCGGCGGGCCCGGTCGAGACTCTCGGGACTGGCCAGTAGGCGGATCCGGGCCATGCCACGGCGGAGAAATCGCTCCCGTCGTTTCCAGAGCTCGGTGAGGATGACTTCCGCGGTGTGCCGGTCTTCCACCTCAACGCCCTCGCGGTCGAGGCCGACTCCGACAAGGGCGAGGACGTCGCCGCTGCCGACGACGGGCCACGCGGTCTGCCCGGTATCAGCGATGAGCCGGTTCGCTCGATCCCCGTTCTCCCATCGTTCGATGACCGTCAGCAGAGTCGGCGGGAGAGGGCCCGGGTGGAGTTGTCCAGGTTTCAGGTGTGCGCGGTGCGTGGCGGCGGCGGTGTACAGCTCGGTCAGGGCCGAGTCGCGAATCATCCGTACGCAGGCCGAGTCCAGGTCCTCGTTAATGGACCTGGCGATCTGCCGGATGAGCGCGGACAGACCCCCATCCTCCGCGACCCTGGTCCCCAGCGCATCGATGAGGCGCTCAACCTCCCTCCTAGTGGCCGGAGCCAACGTGGCCTTCTCCGCATCGAAGAAGCGGCGTAGTTGTTCGCCGTACCAGGCGCGCAGGAGGCCATAGTCGGCGGCCTCGCCCCGGCCGAAGCGCTCGGACACGGCTGCCTGAACGGTCGCCCACGTTCCTGCCGAACCTGACCACTCCGGCTGACCGGCAGCGAGGTGTTTCATCAGCCCAGGGTCGGCCGCCTGACGGGCCGCGAGGATCTGCCACAGGGGTGCGTTGACGGGATCTACATCGGAGAGCGCATCCCAGAAGCGGTGCCTTAACAGCCAGGACTTGAGGTGCGAGTCCGGGTCGGCGGGCTGGTTCAGTGTGTAGGGCTCTGTCGGTGCGTCGATGTGGAAAATGCGGACCGGATGATGGGTCTCCAGGGCGGCGCAGACGGCGCCGACGCTGAGGGAGAAGGCCCCTGAACCGCAAGTGACCAGGAGCTCTGAAGCCGGGTTCTGATCCAGCCA
The DNA here is from genome assembly GCF_014646515.1 of Nonomuraea glycinis. Taxonomy (GTDB): domain Bacteria; phylum Actinomycetota; class Actinomycetes; order Streptosporangiales; family Streptosporangiaceae; genus Nonomuraea; species Nonomuraea glycinis. Next base: position 338,740 of record NZ_BMNK01000006.1, on the reverse strand, counting down.
GTCGCACAGCGCAGCGGAAGTGTCGTGAATGGTGGGGCCTGCGACTTCGACCACAGAGACGGTGGACGACGGGAAGCGGGCTCCGCACAGGCCGTCGTCCGAGGTCAATCCGGCTTTGATCTCCGCGGCGCAGGCGGCGAATGTGGCGAGATGCGCGCCACGGCTGTTGGTGGTGCCCAGCAGGACGATGCCGGTGATGCGGAGCCCGGCGGCCATCGCGTCGAAGATCTTGCGGAGGGGGCGACGATCTTTGTCTGCCCCCTCCGGGTCGCCTTCGAGGTCGGGTGCGGAGCCTGGAACTCCGAACCCCAGGTCTCCGTCGCCGACGGCATGCACCAAAAGCACTCGGGTGTCTGGAATCTCATCCTCCGCGACAGAGAAACCGAAGCGAACTGGATGAGACTAGCCCCCGCCGCCGACAATTCGGATGCGATCGAAAACTAGTTCTGTTTCCGGTCCTTACGATTGGCCCGACGCTCTTGATGCCCGTTTTTCCCGTTTCGAGGTCGACTTCGCCCGCCCGTATCTCTTGATGCGGACGCGTTCCCGTTCTCGTCCATATAGATCTCCAAGGGCGGTTCACTTCCCACCGGCCGTGGCAGCGAACGTCCCCGCCCATGCACGCTCGCATTACCTTTCAGCTGTTCGTTGGCGGTAAACCACTTGTATTGGACGCCACGCGGGTCAGGCGGTGTCGCGGCCCTGACATCGAGACCTTCGCGCCGGACCCGGGGATAGTGGACCGGCAGAGTCGGGACACCACGTGAGACGGCGAGCATCGCCTCGTGCACGGTCTTCAGGACAGGCGAGGCTTCCGCCAGGGCGTTGAACTTCTCAAGCGCCGTGTCCAGGACCGCACGGCAGTCCCTTTCCGGAAGTACTCCGGAGAGCGTCTGGTAGTACCTCCTGTAGTCGGACCCGTCATGCAGTTCGGCCTGTTCGATGGCCATACGAACGCTGCCGAAGCCTAGAGGGCGGCCGAACCCGAGGCGGTGGAAGTGACCGGGCGGGAGATCGAACAGCCAGGCAAGCGCACCCAGTTCGTATTCGTCGACGTCACGGACCTCCACCGTGAAGCGGAATGTGGTTCCGGGGAGCACCCAACCCCCGATCGAACGGTTCTGGCTGTCTCGCTGCTCGGGGTACGTGGTGGCGAAGCGTCTACGGTCGGGCGTCAGCGGGGCGGAGTCGTCGATCGCGGTACGCGGGCGCAGGTATTCCCGGTAGCGTCCGCCGACCGCGATCTGGGTGGGATCTGTGCCTCCGCTCGGCACCTTCCAGTGTTGCTCCGCATCCAGTCCGGCGTGATGCCAGTACATCTTGCGGCCACGCAGTCCGCGCCCGTGGCGGTAGATGTCGGCCTTCTTGGTGCCGTCTTTGACGGGCTGATCGGGGCGTGCGGCACTCTCCGCGACGTAGAAGCGGCCCTGCTGTGGCTTGGGCGTGCTGAGGATGGCCAGAGGAAGCCCGTCCGGGGAGAGGTCGCGTATGACTGTTGGCTCGCGGTCGCATGTCACTGGACCGACGCGTAGCCGGCCTCGATAGCCGGCATTCCCTGCGTTCTTGCCAGGAGCGACCCAGCCGAACAGACGATCGGCGGGCGACATTTTGCCATAGTTGAAAGTGGGAGCGAGGGATTCGTCGAGAAGATCGCCGGGGGAGACATTGTAAACATCGCGTGGGATAGGGACCGGATAAAGCCGTTCGACTTCACGGCTCTCTTCGTGCACAAGGGCATAGCACACCGTGCCGACCTTGAGTTCCTGGTGATCGGCATTGTGGATGTGCGGACTCCAGGCAAGCTTTCCCGGCCCCTCCCCGATTCGTTCACCGGGGTCGGCCGGGCGGCCATCGTCAGTCGTGCGCTCGTAGAGCTCTGCAGGGGGATGCGCGCTCTTGTAGCTTGCGATGAGATGGTTCCAGTCAGTGACGATTTCTGCCCAGGGGCGCGCAAGTTTGAGTTGTTCAGGTTTTGGCATTCCTGGGTAAAAGATCCTCTCGAACCGCTTTCCCTCGATTGTCGGCCCGGTGATATAGGCGATACCGTTGACCAGCCGCTCTTCCCCCCTCTCTCTCAAGACTCTGGCGTCAGCGTTGGGAACGAAGTCGATGACCTCCATCCGGTTCAATTTTCCGCGTTTGATGATGGCGCGAACGCGCTGCATGTGAGCCGGCGGGCGCTGAACGAGTTGCTTGCCTTGCTTGTCGTACATCTCCAGGAGCGCTGTTTCGAATCGAAGCAGCCTGCCGTCCCCCGCCACCCAGACGGGCACCAACTTGAGCGCAAAACCGGCGTCCCGACGGAACCCCAGCGGCTCCTCGTGCCCGTGGAAAACGCCGAAGCGCGAGTTGGTGACCGTCTCGAAGGCTGATCGCAGCATGCCCTTCACGGCGGTCGCCGCCAGATAGGGACGACCATCACGCAGCCGAACGGGATATACGTCATGGCCTTCCTCTCCGCTCGACGGAGGATACGCCCGCGCCGGATCCAGGAGCAGGAGCGGTGTTTCGGTGGTCAAGGCGACTTCGATGCGACCGCTCCAGCGCCCCGGATGCAGGCGAGCCCGGGAAGGCGGTGGCCCGTCCTGAAGCGGCTTGGGCAGTCCGTCACGGGGAAATGCCGGGGCGAAGGTGTACGGGTTGAGAAAGCCTTCGGCCATCATGCCGGTCCTTCCACTGAATAGGGCTCGAAACCGACGAGCCTCTCCTCGGCGACATAGGCGTTGCCGTGTTGGTCATCGGCGACGACGTATTCCCGGGCGACCAGCCGTACCCGCTCCGCTGCCACGCCGGCCATCGGAAGGGCGAGCGTGCCGACCTGCCTGGAGCGCAGCGTCACCCATCCTGCCGCAGGTGCCGCGTCCTTGCCCCACACCAGGTAGTGAACCGGCAGGGTGGTCACAGCCCGCATCGGCTCCAGGCGCCCGGGGAACGTGGACGGAAGCAGTTGCTCTTCTTCGGCCAGCACCACAGCGCGCTGCCCGCTTTCCACCCAGCGGAGCTCGACCTGGGGTGTGAACACCCGAGCTTCGAACACGGGGTCCAGGTCGACCGCGCCTGCGGGTGTCCGGCACTCACCAGCCTGGACCTGGGCGACGCGGTAAGCCGCGGGCGAGGTCAGCAGGGCGCAGCCTCCTTCGACGCCTGCCTTAGCCAACGCCTCGCCCAGAGCGAGATCGTCGGCGTAGGCGGTGTAGAGCATGGTCATGATGCCTCCTGCGCGAGGTACACGGCCCACGCCTCGGACAGGGCAGAGGCTGTGGATCCGGTGAGGGCGTTGGCGAGCGACACCTGATCCGGCCACGGGCCGCCGGTCAACTTGATGTCGAGGACCTCCACGTCACCGAACCCGCGGTTGGTGGCCGCGCCGATGGCGATCCGGCCCTCCGCCAGGTCGCGGAGGACGAAGAGCAGCAAGGCGAGACCGATGTTCTCCGCCGTGTCGAGGCGAGTGAGGTCCACGGAGAGCCGGATCGGCTCCCATCGCACGTTGTACGGCTCCAGCACGCTGAACAGCCGTCCGTCCGACGCGCCTCCGGTCCATCGGTCGAGCGCGACGTGGTCCGAGCGTTCCAGCCCCAGGTCTGCCAGACGGTCACGGACCTGCTCCGGCATCGAGGGCGACTGGTCACCTTCCGAAGGCCCGGTCTCCTCGTCGAATCCCGTCACCTTCGCCCACAGCTCTTGGGGGATGGTCACGTCGGCCAGGCATTCCTCCGCACGCAACGCTCCCGCTCCCCTGCTGCCAGCGTCGTCTCGTGCCGCGCCGAACAGCGTGCGTACCGCACAGAGCTGGTCGAGCTGTGCTCGGAACGCTGCACTGTGTTTAGCGGCCGATTCGCCAGGCAGGGCCGAAGGCGCGGGAATGCCTCGTACGGTGCGCTCGACCAACTCGGCATGCGTACGCAGCATCCCCTTGATCGATGAGCCCGGCAGCACCAGCGTGAGATGTCGTCCGTCGATCCGGGTGGTCAGGGGCATGGTGTCGACGAACAGCCCGTCGGCGCCGGAGCGCACCATGACCGGCGCGGTGGGAGTCCACGCGATCCGTACGTCGAGAATGCGCCGGCGCTCCGGCAGCTCCAATGATGTTGAGCGCAGTGAGGCGACCGTCCGTTGCCTGGAGGGATCGTTCCGCAGTACGGCCAGGAGCCCTTCAGGAGAGTCGAACCGGTCGACGACCACGTCAAGCGGGTCGTCCAGCAGCCGTACCGAGCCGAGCCCTTTGCTGGTCGCCGCGCCGAGGCGGACCTGTTGTCCGCTGAGCGCGCCCAGCAACGCCCCCAGCAGGGCCTCATCACGGTCGGCGGCATCCCTCGACTCGATGACGAGCTCCAGCCGCAGGTAACAGCCGATGGGGACGACGTGCCTGCCGTACAGGAACTCCGGCGCCGCCGCGCCGGTCACCCGGTCGATGCCCACGGACGGCCGGAACTCCAGAGCATCGGGCTCAAGAGGATCCACCGGAACGCCACGCTCGTCGGTCGCCGTCGTGTCGGCCACCAGCGCGTCCGCGACGATCACCCGGCTGGCCTGACCGTCATCGCCCTCCTCGGGGGCGTACCCCCACAGCTCGTCCATCGCGGTGGAGGTCCCGCCCGCGCCGCGGCACCAGGCCCGCAGTACTCCGGCGAGCGTGGTGCCCGGCACGTACAGCCGGCCCTTTCCGTCCACGGCGATGGACTGGGGTTCGGACGGGTCGTGGCCGAGGCCGCCGACGTGCAGAGGCGACTCGGTACGCAGCCAGCCTCGCACTCTGATCCGGCTGGTCACCCGACGCTCTGTCAGCGCGCTCATCGCTTGCTCCCTTCGACTTCCCCGGCTGCCTCGGCCCGGCCGTGTGCGGCGAGACAGGAGTCGACGAGGACGCGCAGGGCCTCCGCCCGCAGATCTGCTCGTAGCCTCTCCGCACCGTCCGTCGTGGCGACCAAGCGGTCCTCCTGAAGCGAGAGCAACGTCCAGATCTTGTCCGGGTCTTCGAGCAGTTCACGAAACCCATCGACCTCTTTCTGAGGCCAGTCGGGGCGGCCCGCCTTCTTCCGTGTCAACCAGAGGAAACGGGAAACAGCCCGCCCGGATGACAGCTCACGGACGATCGCGCGCAAGGCGTTCAGCTGGGTGGGCCTCACTCCGGCAGGTACGATCTCGGCGCGACGCTGGCTGTCGCCGCGGATGCCGTCACAGCTGCGCCGGATCTCGCTCAGCCACGCCGCACGCTCGAAGATCCGCGCTTCCTCGTATCCCTTCTCACCGGGCGCGAGCAGAGGTTCGGTGTGGGCAGCGCCCTGCTCGGCCGTCTTGGCAGCCGTCCCGCCTGCGGAGATGGAACGAGTCAGCAGGTCGTGATCCAGTTCCAGTTGCCCGAAGCCTTCGCTTCGACGCTCCCCGACGCCCGCGGCACGCACTTCCGCCAGTACATGGGCGGGGATGGGGCCGCCGGTGACCGCGAACGTGAGGCAGCTTCCGGCGGCCAGGCCGTACAGGGTGGTGCGTGGCATACGCCAGCCACGGTGCCAGCTCTCCGTACGATGCGCGCCGACCGCGACCGTCGCGCGGCCTTCCTCCGGGGCGATCTCGGGTTCCAGGTGCACGCCGGGGGCACCTGCTTGCGCCAGCGCCTGCTCCAAGGCCCGGGCGACGTCGTTCAGGTCCGTGCTGGGACGTAGCCGACAGTCGCGGACCAGCAGATCCGACAGCAGCCACACCCGGAGCTGATCAACGGCTCCCCTGTCGCCGCGCTGATCGGCGACGGGCCGTACGGTCACCTTCGCTTGCCCGTAGTCGTCCTTGGAGGAGCGGCCGATCCGCCAGCGGCCCGACATCCGCTGCTCCCAGCCAGGATCCAAGCGACCCGCTCGGACGCGTACCTCGGCACGCAGCACCGTCCGGGCGGCCAGCGCCCGATAGACGTAAATGCCGCCGATCTCCCTGGTGGGCCGTTGCGAGAGGTCCTGGATGCTGTTGTGCATCCGAACCGTGGTGTACGGCTCGACGATCTCCGCCGTTTCTGGGACGACATATCCGTTCTTGCACGGCTTGCCCGTCTCGACAGAGCCCGCCATCCGGTTGCCGATGACCTCCTTGCCGCCCTTTGCGCGCACGAGCACGCGAGGCGCGGGAAGTGTACGTGCACCAGTCGCGGCCTGGGGTGTCGCGGCCGTCACCACGAGATCGCCGGTGCGTACCAGCGCGTGGGCCTTGCCGCCGAGCCTCCGGACCACCTCCGGCATCAGGCACCAGCCGGGAACATGGGTCTCGCCGCTCATGACGTTGCCCAGAACCGTGGTGGCGGCCAGGATCGGCTGCTCGACGGCGATGACGAGCTCCACCCGCTCCCAGCCCTGCTCTCCCCCGGCCGGCGCTGTCGTGTGGACCGGGATGGCGCATTCGGGAGCCGGAGGTGGACCGGGCACGTCCGTGATCGACCAGTCCGGTACGGCATCCGGCCCTTCGAGAGCCATCGTGCAGCGGCCCGCGCCGCGCCGCCGCTTGCCGCCGATGTTCTCCAGCAGTCGCGCCCCGGCCGTCAGCAGCAGCATCGCCGCCCGGCGCTGCCCCTCGTCCAGGTCGGCGAACCCCTCGACGCGGCCACGCCCGGAGAGCGTCAGCCCCGCCCGGGCCATCTCGTCGAACCAGAGCTTGCCTTCACTGGCGGTCCCCGAAGCCGGATCGATGGCCACGCCCGGCTTGCGGAACGTGGTCGCCCAGGCCAGTTGCGGCCGTTCCCGCAGCAACCGGGTCAACCTCTCCGGCAGCCGCAACGGTCCTTCGACCGTCAGTGCGGCGGCTCGCAGGAGGCCGTCACCGGTCGCGTACTGATCACCGAACAAGAAGCCCAGCCACTCGTGCCATACCCCGTCGGCTCCGCTGTCGAGCGCCTGCGCCGCGACTTCGCAGGAGTCCCGCCACACTCCCACGAGCGTCTTGGCCGGGATGATGGGCGCGGCAGGGCCGCCGGAGCCGTCCTCGCCGTCCCGCTGGACGATGCGATCGACGTAGCCCCGCGCCCCCGTTCCCGTGCCCACCCGCCAGTCGCTCATCATGAACAGCGAGATCGTGAACTTTCCGTCGCCGCTCATCGTGCCTCCGGCAGGAACTGCAGCGCCGCCATCGCATCCAGCAAACCCGTCACCTGCTTGCCCTCGCTTCCGTCATGGACGGTCCACACCAGTTGGCCCTCGTGCGTCAGGTCTTCCAGAGCCCGTTTCCGCACCCTGTCCCCGGCGTATCGATGGCGGAGCAGTTCGAGCCGGGAGGCGGCCACGTCCGGCGCGAGGCACAGCCCTTCGCGCAGGTCGTGTGCCGCCCCGCGGGCGATGAGCAGCTCGCCGTGCTCGTCCTCCCGCCGCAGCGCCGCCACTCGCCGCTCCAAGTCCTCCCAGGTACGCCCATGAGCGCGCTCCTCCCGCGCACCAGCTCCGACCAGGTACGGAGAAGCGGAGCGGCTCGATCCGCCGGAGAGCGAGACGCTCGTACGGATCCGGTCCAGGTTCGGCGCCGAGCTCTCGTACAGCGCCACGAAGGCCAGCGCGGAACTCCACTGCTTGACCTTCTTCGCCTCTTCAGTGGCGAGCTTCTCCGCGAGCTCGTACGCGAAGTGGAAGGGATAGTTGCGCTTCACGATCGCCACACCGGCGCCCGCGCCCAGATGCGGAAGCTCCAAGGCGTCGAGCAACGGGCGCAGGTGCTCGTCGCGGGCCGTCTCTTCCTCGAACGCCTCCAAATAGTTGCGGGTGAAGGGCAGCGCCACGTCCCCCTCACACACCACCGTGAGGTCATCGCCTCCGACCACGAGCGGCAGCACCGGAAGCGCCGCCTGCCCTCGGCTCGTACGTTCCAGTGCGCTGGTCAAGGCACGCTTCGCGCAACCGTCCACCCCGAGCGAAAAGCTCCGTAGCGCGTTCGCCTGAGCTCGGTCGTCGTCACCGTTCCTGGACTCGACCACGCTGCGGAACACCTCACCCAAGCCGTTGCCGTCAGCGTGCACCACCGCCACCCAGTCGGCCTCCAGCCCCAGCCGGTCCACCATCTGCCGCATCCGCCGCCGATCAGCCGAAACCCGCTCGCCCAACCGCTCCAGCGCTCCGGGATAGGCGGCCAGCTTCTTCATCGCCTCCGCCGACCTCGCCTGCACGGGTTCGTCCCGTCCTTCACGACGCATGCCCGAGGCGGGCAGCCCGCTGGACGCGCAGTCGGCGACCAGCGGCAACCGCAGGAACCGGCCCTCAGGGCTCGGTCGCAGCTCCCGTACGGCACCGAGCCGCGACTGCGCGCCGCGCAGGACGGCTGCCAGCTCGCCGGGGGGACATGCGATCACCGCTCCGCAGAGATCCAACCCAGGCGCCTCTTCCAGAGCCCGGCGGGTCAGCACCGTCACCAGTCGGCGTCCGGCGTCCGGATCCTTGACCAGCACCGAAATCCGGCCTGCCGCAGCTACCAGGAGTTCCGCCTCGTGGGTCTCGATGCGCCACGTACGGTGATCGAAACCCTGGAATGTGTCGGCCAACGCCTCGAACACCCAGGTCTCGTTCACCCTGGCGATGAGGTCGGACGCACCGACGATCTCCTGGCGTTTGCCCGAGGCGAAGATGTATCTCTGGTTGCCGGCTGTGGCCATCACGACGAGGTGCACGGCTCACTTTCCTTCCGGTAGGGGTTCGGCACGGCTCGCACCTTGTGGCCGAGGAGCCAGCCCAGGGCCAGCGCGACGCTGGTGGGTGCGGCCAGGAACAAGCGGGGCTGTAGGGAGGCGTACTCGGGGTGGGCGGTGTTCCAGGTGCGCCAGGTCGCGTATACCAACCGCACCGCCAGCTCGAAGTCCCGTACGGTCTCCGGGATGTTCGCCGGGCCGCCGTCGATGACGAGCGCCGCCCGGCACTTTTCCTTGCGGCCGTCAGTGTCAGCGCAGCCCTGCTGAGCTGCGAGGAGCGCCTCGGCCACCATCTGCGGGTTGTCCGACAGATGCACGATGAGCGCGACGGCCTGGCCGTCCGGGTCGGCCTTGAACGCGGGCTCTTCGATCACCGTGGCGAGCCTGGCCGCCTGTGCCGCTTCGTCCTTCGTCAGCGGCTCCTTCAACCGGCTACTCAGCCGTACAGCAGGGAAGAAGTCCGCATCGACGCTTTCCGAGCGCTGCGGGACGACCGGCGTGATCTCCCCAGGCCGCTGCCGGTCTGGATCGACGCCAAGCCCTCGTAACTCCCGGTGGACGTGGAACTTGAGCTTGGTCCCCAGCTCGAAGGCGTCGGGGAGGGCGGCGTTGATGTAGATCGAGACCGGGGTGGCCGGGTCGGATTCGGACAACTCCATGAGCCGAGCCGTCACGAGGCTACGGACCAGCTCCAGCGTGTCCGCACGATCCCGCCGCGCGGCCGAACGGGCCTCAGCGTCCGCCTCCGGTAATGGCCCGGAGATGTCCCGCTCCACGGTGAAGCAGGAGTCCCTGTGCCGTCTGGCATGATCGATCGCTGCCCTGGTCCACTGGCTGTTCCACGGATCCCGCCAGGGGGCCCTGGGCAACGTGATGACAATGCCCACACCCTTGCTGCGCTGCTGCCACAGGTTGATGCCGGCGAAGACCCCGGCCGCCCCCAGACACAAGATCGTCAACAACCACTGCTGTTGACCCAGCCAACCTTTGATCACATCGGGCAACGTTCCGGCAGCCACGGCCGCCGCCACACCCGCAAGCGCCGCCACTATCCAGCCGGATGTCTTCCCCCAAAGGTTCCCAGGCCCTCTGAGCACCGCCATGCGCATTCCCTCCCAAGCTTGCCCTCCATCTCTTACTGATGGACGACGCGCGGAGCCCGCTGAAATGGGCGCGCTCGTCGCTATGCCTGGGAGGTAGATCCGGTTGGACCTTGCAGAGGCTATGAGCGCCACCGCACTGATGCTGCAGCGCCTTGATCAGGTGGAGTTGAGACCCCTCTCAGGGGCGATAAGGCCCCGCAGACCGCTACCTGGTGGTCGGCCCGGAGATGTTGAGACCCCTCTTTAGGGGGCGATGAGGACCTCGACTGGTCGGAGGGACCGAACAACGTCGCTGTGATGTTGAGACCCCTCTTAAGGGCGACGAGGACCGCCCCCGCCGACATCAGGAACCTGGTACCCGAATGGCTGTTGAGACCCCTCTTAAGGGCGATGAGGACTTAGCTGCACCCGTCGATGACCTACGAGCGTCGCTCGTTGAGACCCCTCATAAAGGCGACGAGGACTGGCCTACCGGTCCCATCCGTCACGCTGAACTTCCGGTTGAGACCCCTCGCAGGGGCGATGAGGACTAATGGCTTCACCTGACGGCGCTTGCCCACTTCTACGTTGAGACCCCTCGCAGGGGCGATGAGGACACCCACTACGTCGGCCCCGAAGTCCGCACCAGCACGTTGAGACCCCTCGCAGGGGCGATGAGGACCGGCCAGCAGCTGGCCGACTCGTCCGTCCTCGTCATGTTGAGACCCCTCGCAGGGGCGATGAGGACGTCATCGCCGCCGCCGGTGGTATTCGCGTTTCACCTGGTTGAGACCCCTCGCAGGGGCGATGAGGACAGCCGTCGGAGGCGTGGAGCGCCGAGAAGCAGGCGTTGAGACCCCTCGCAGGGGCGATGAGGACCCCAAGGTAAAGCCACTGGTCAAACGGCACAAGAGATGCGGCTTCAGGAGTTGTTTTGCAGTGAACCTCCGGTTGTGCAGAAAACTCTGGAGGTTCGCTGCAAAACCATGATCACATGACGGCGCCTGATCACGTTGAGGACCACGAGCAACCATACCAACTGATCTCGTGACCGCTCGTACCACCTTCCTGGCCTGCAGGAATGACCTCCGATCGGGGTCAGCCGAGTCTTCGTCCATCTGTAGTAGGTGGAAGGCGACGAAGAGCAGAGGAGACAACGATGCGGGTGCGCGTGGAGGTCAGTACGACGGCCGCAGAGATCCCGTGGGGCATGGTGCTGGCACCGGGCAGGGGGCTGATCTATGACGTGCTCAACCGCGAAGCCCCCGTGGTCGGTCGGTACTTCCACGCCGGGGGGATGGAGCCGTACGGCATGGTGCCTGTGGGGCATGGGGCTCCAATGTTTCCGCTGGCGAAGCGCCGGAAGGGGAAGTACGCGGCGGGCGGGCAGGGCTGGTTCGAGGTGGGAAGTCCCATCCTCGATGTGGCGGCCGTGCTCGTACAGGGCATCAAGCAGCGCGAGCTGCTCGACTGGGGCGGGACGGCGCTTCACGTGGTGAGCGTGACCGCGGTGGATCCGCCGGAATTCGCCTCGGGACGGGCGCGCTTCAGGACGAGTACCCCGGTCGTCATGAAGGGGTCGGGGCGCGACTCGGCAGGGATTCGGACCACTCGGCAGGCGTGGCTGCTGCCGACGGATCCGGAATTCCCGGCGTACCTGCAAGGCAATCTCCGGCGCAAGGCGGAGACGCTGGGGCTGGACCCCAAGGTGTCGCTGACGGAGATCTCCTGGGTCGGAGGCAAGCGCTCCTATCGGGTCGGGCAGGGGGCCAAGCCGGGAGCACCGATAGAGGTGGAGCTGGTCGGGGCGCCCGAGACTCTGCAGGCCATCTGGAGCTGGGGGCTGGGGCAGGCCAACGCCGCCGGCTTCGGCTGGGTGTCCGCGTGAGCGAAGCCGGCCACCAAAGCCGACTGGCGCTGACAGCCCACCCTCTTCAACGGATAGGCGCGTACGCGCTGGTGCACCTGGGGAAGGGACCCGCACCTGAGTCGCTGCTGCCCGAGGCGTTCGACCGTGCCGTGGAAACGGTGACGAAGGACGCCGTCCGTGCCGCGTTGGTGCGGGACGGCAAGAGCGCGGAGGGGTTCTGGCTCAAGGCGAGCATGTCGTTCTTCCCGAACTCCAAGATGAATCATCACAGCAATGCGAAGAGGGACGACACCACGATCGGCGACGCCGTGCGGACCTGGCGTCGGATGCCGGACGAAGCGCTGTGGCCGGCGGCGGGGTGCATGCTGTGCGGGTGGCAGGCGGTGGGGTTCTTCGGCAAGGTGGATGTCCCGCTGGCCGAGAGCGATCTCTACCGGAACAACACGCCCCGAGGGCACTCCGGGATGGCTCTCTGCTGGCCGTGCCTGTGTTGCTTCTACGCCCTTCCGTACGGTTGCCGCCTGACCGGTGGACCGTCGATCGCGCTGCACAGCTGGGACGAGCGGTTCATGGCGCGGACCCTGTCACGGCGGGTGGAGCGGAATCAGCAGCTGATCGCGTTGGGCAAGCCCGAGTCGAAGGGCGTGGGCACTGACGAGGTGCTGGCCCTGCAGGCGTTGAGGCTGCATGAGGATCGGCTGACGGCGGGCGTGGAGTTGCTGGTATTCAGCAACAACAACCGCGGCCAGATGCTTGAGATCCAGTCCTTGGAGCAGCCGCTGGCCGAATGGCTGCGGCGCTCGTCACGCCCGCCGCGCTCGCGTGGCTTCGCGGCGCTGCTACGCGCCCATGCGACTGCGGACAAGGCAGGCATCGTCGCTCTGGCGCGCAACGCCTTTCGCGCGCCAGAGCGCATCGTCGCTGCCTGCAGCCGGTATCTGACGGCACACCTCGACCAGGGCCTGATCCGCAAGGACACCACGGAGCTCGCCGAGTTGTGCCTGTCCTTCGTGAGCGAGGTGACGCGAATGAACCAGAACGAGATCGACGAGATCAAGGCCGCAGGCGCGCAGGTCGCGACATGGCTGAAGGCGGATAACTCCGCCGGACAGCTACGTGCGTTCAACGCGACCCTTAAAGAGCAGCCACGGATGCGGCATTGGCTGATGCGTCGCAATATCGATGCGCTGCTCGATACGGCAGACAGAATCGATGGTCCGCTCATCACCGAGAGCCAGTTCCGGCTGCTGTTCGACCCGGAGGTCGACCAGGCCTGGTTCCACCGGCAGCTACTCGTCGTGTCGGTGGTCCAGCATCTGCACGAGCTCGGCTTCGCGCCTGCGGATCGGGCGGAGGTAGCCGACGAACATCAAGAACACCCCGAGGACCTGGACTATCTCAAAGGCGAGGAGTCGTAGATGAGCTACTTGGTGGGGAAAATCGTCCTGGACGTGACCGCCGGGGCGCCGAACAACGGGCTGGGCGAGGACAACGTCGCCCGGGTGAAGCAGCTACGGGTCGGCCGAGACGTCCATCCGTACGTCTCGGCGCAGGCGTTCCGGCGTTGGGTCAGGGACTCGATGCCCGCGAACGAGCCGGTGTCGCCGGTGATCCGTTCCGGCAGTGGTCAGAAGCAGCAGGCGTACACCAGCGGCCGGCCCGACCTCTACCTGGACGACGACATCTTCGGCTACATGGTCGCGGTGAAGGGTGACAAGGCCAAGACCTGCCAGCGTGACACCGTCCTCGCCACGGGGACGTTCGTCTCGGTCGCGCCGCGCCGCCCGGATCGGGACTTCGGCACGATGAGCCGTGGTTTCGCTGCGGGCGAGAATCCGGTGCTGCACGGGCATGAGTTCTACAGCGCTGAGCTGGCCGGCGACGTCCTGCTGGACCTGCCCAGGGTCGGCGTGTTCGAGACCGACGGCGGCGGGCTGAAGGTGGCGCTTCCCGAGCCGGCCGCCAAGGAGGCCAAGGAGAACGGCGCGGAGGACGTCAGCTTCAGGGGGGCGTCCGCATTGCGGCTGGGGATCGTGGAGCGGCGCCGCCGGGCCGCCCTGCTGCTACGGACCCTGTCCGCCGTACGCGGCGGGGCCAAGCAGTCGCTGCACTACGGTGATCGGACTCCGGCCATGGTCCTGCTGGCGCCGGTCAAGGGTGGCATCAATCCGTTCACGAGGGTGCTCGGGGTGCGGATGGAGTGTACCCAGTTCGACGCGGCGGTGCTGCGGGCTGAGATAGAGGCGTGGGCCGATGAGCTGGACGGCCCGGTCCTGCTCGGCTGGGCGCCCGGGTTTCTCGGCGCGCAGCAGGATCACGTACGGTCCGAACTCGCCGAGCTGATCACCGCGGGCACCCTCATCCTCGATCATCCGAGGTCGCTGCTGAACGCGCTGGCCCAGCAGATCGAGCGCGGCGAGCGGGATTCCTGGTTCGAGGACCCGAAGGGATGACGACGCCAGTTGAGGCGTTGCGGGTGACAGTGACGGCGCCGATCGTCTCTTTCCGCAACCCGCTGTACGCCGGAGTCCAGCTGACGCTGCCGTGTCCGCCGCCCGCTACGGTCGGCGGCATGCTGGCCGCCGCAGCCGGCGGATGGGACGCGGTCGACCCGGCACTGTGCTTCGGGATGGCGTTCCACGCTCGTGGGACGGGAGCCGATCTAGAGACCTACCATCCGCTGGACGCCACGGGGAAGAAGGCCGATCCGACGCCGCGAGAACGTGGCTTCCTCGCTGACGCCACGCTCACCCTGTGGCTGAACACCGACCTTGAAATGTGGGAGCGCCGGCTGCGCAGGCCGGTATGGCCGCTGCGGCTCGGCCGGAGCCAGGACCTGGTCGCGGTCACCACGCAGCGTGTGATCCTGCACGTGGGGTCGGGACTGCAGGGTCACGCCGTACTGCCCGAAGGCTCAGAGCCGCGGCCGGTCGGCACTCTGCTGCGGCTGCCCACCGCCATCTCCGTGGATCGGGGGCGCACCCGATGGGACAGCTATCACTTCGACGCCACCGGCCGCGGAAGCATCCTGGTGGCCTGCGATTGGGTCGACGAGGAGGGGCAGGCGGTCGCGCTCGTGCCGCCGGTCCATCCCTGCCAGTTCACCGCCGTGAGTACGTCGTCATGAACCTGCAAGGTCTCCTCGCCAAGAGCCGGCCACGTGAACAGCTCACCGCGCATCTGGCTGCGACTCTGGACGGCGCCATCGCCCTGCGCTGGCGCGTCGGTACCGTCTCCGCTCTGGATGAGGCGACCGATGGGCTGTTCTGGGCGGCGGCGTGCCTGGCCGGGCTGTGCCATGACGCCGGCAAGATCCCGGATGGCTTTCAGGCGATGCTGAAAGGCCAGATCAAGGCTTGGGGAGAGCGGCACGAGGTCGTCTCCCTGGGATTTCTCCCGGCGTTGATCAAGGATGATCACCTGCTGCTGTGGACGGCGACAGGTGTCGCCACCCACCACCGCTCGCTGGAGGGCGGCCGTGGGCCACTCCTCTTGGCCTATGGAAACGCCTCCGACACCGAATGGCGTGACCGTCTTCAGCCGATTCCGCAGAACGCCGCCGTGGAGTTGTCCATTTGGTTGCACGGCACGGCACAAGGGGCACAGCTACCGACAACCCCGGACCCCCAGCATGAATTCGACGTCATCGGGGAGGCCCGGCAGCTTTTCGACTCCCTGTGGCAGTGGTGGGAACAGCCGGCCTCGCACAAACGAGGGCTGGCCGCGGTTCTCCTGCAAGGGGCTGTCACGCTGGCCGACCACGTCTCCTCCGCCCACGGCGTCATGCACATGCGTCAACCACTGGATGCCGCATTCCGCCCTCAGCTGGAACGCGTGCTGGCGGACAAGGGCCATCAACTCCGCCCTCACCAATCCGACGCCGCGGCCACCGACGGCCACCTGCTGCTCCGCGCCCCCACAGGCTCAGGCAAAACGGAGGCCGGGCTGCTCTGGGCTGCCGCGCAGGTAGGCCAGATCTCCACCGAGACAGGCGGCATCCCCCGGGTCTTCCTCACCTTGCCCTACCTCGCCTCGATCAACGCCATGGCAGTCCGGCTCGGGCGGCTGCTGGGAAACGACGACCTGGTCGGCGTGATGCATTCCCGCGCCGCCTCCTTCCACCTGGCCGGCGCCATCTGCCCGGACGACGAGATCGCCGCCGCCCGCAAGGCCGTCTCCCGGGCGGCGGCGACCCGGCTGTTCCGGGAGACCGTACGCGTCGGCACGCCGTACCAGATCCTGCGCGGTGTACTGGCTGGGCCGGCGCACTCCTCCACGCTGATCGACAGCGCGAACTCGGTGTTCGTCCTGGACGAACTGCACGCCTACGATCCTCGGCGGCTCGGCTACATCCTGGCCATGGCGGGCCTGTGGGAGAAGCTCGGCGGACGTATCGCCGTACTTTCAGCGACCTTGCCCGATGCCCTCGCCGACCTGTTCCGCACCGCGCTGGAGGCGGCGATTCAGGTGGTCGAAGCCGACACGACGGATACGCCGCTACGCCACCGGCTCGGCTTGCGCGACAGGCACCTCACCGACCCGAAATCGGTCGAGGAGATACGGCAGCGACTGGCGGAGCATGAGGCGGTGCTGGTGGTGGCCAACAACGTGGCCGATGCCCAGCACCTGTTCGCCGAGCTCTCACCCGCTGTGGACGAAGACGCGGCCTACCTGCTGCATTCACGGTTCCGGCGCATGGACCGCTCCGCCCTGGAGACCGCCATCGGGAAACGTTTCGGCGTCGGCTGTGGCCGTCATCCAGGGTTGGTGGTCGCCACCCAGGTCGTCGAGGTGAGCCTGGACGTCGACTTCGACTGCCTGTTCACCTCGGCAGCGCCCCTGGAGGCCCTGCTGCAGCGCTTCGGCCGGGTCAACCGCATAGCGGCCCGGCCGCCGGCCGACGTCATCGTTCACCCGGCCACGTTCGCACCTCGTCGCGCCCAAGGCCCGGATTTCGCCGACGGCGTCTACCCGCGAACACCGGTGGAGAGCGGATGGAACATCCTCAGCGCGTACGACGGCGAACCGGTCGACGAAGCCCAGGCTCGGCTCTGGCTGGACGAGGTGTACGGCACGGCGTGGGGCCAGGAATGGCATGACGAAGTCGAGCGCCACCGTCAGGAGTTCACCGACGCCTTCCTGGGATTCGCCCACCCGTTCATCAGCAGGGACGACCTCGCCGAACGCTTCGACGAGTTGTTCGACGGGACAGAAGCCGTTCTGGCGGAAGATCGTGATGCGTACGAAGCGGACCTGCACAGCGCTGACGGGGACCAGAAGGCGGGACGTCTGCTCGCCGAGCGGTATCTCATCCCGATGCCCTATTGGGCTGCGCCCCTCACCACCTGGGAAAAGAAACTCGGCGTACGCCTCCTGAACGCCGACTACGACCCCCGGCTGGGCCTGGGCCAGATCCGGGGACCGGCCGTACAAGCCTATGAAGCAGGGGAGGTCCTGTGATCACGGCAGATGATGTGGGCGGGGTTCATATCAAGTACCTCTACCACTGCCGGCGCCAGTTGTGGCTGTACGTCCGAGGGTTCCGGCCCGAACAGCTCAGCAGCACCGTCCAACTCGGCGAAGCGGTCCACGAAACGTCCTACAGCCGGAGCTCACCCATCGACCTGGGCGCCGCGAAACTCGACCACCTGGACGGCGCCGCCTGGGTGCACGAGATCAAGTCCTCCGCCAAACCCCGCCGAGCCGACGAAGCTCAGGCCATGCACTACTGTCTCCGACTCCATGACGTCGGAGTGGCCGCACAGGGCGGGATCCTCCACTATCCCAAGACCCGCCGCACCAAGCGCCTTCCGTACACCTCCGAAGCCGCCGAACAGGCCGCCGCCGACATCCGCGAGGTGCTCGCGGTCGTCTCAGAGCCCGAATCACCACCGCGGTTGTCACGTTCGGCCTGCCGTGGCTGTTCCTACACCGACTACTGCTGGAACGAGTAGATGCCTACTGCCTCCCGCACCTACTGGCTCACTACACCCTGCCGGATCCAGCGCAAGGACCAGTCCCTGCGTATCGAACGGATCGGAGGCGAGCCCCTACACATCCCGATCACCGACGTACGCGACATCGTGGCGTGCGAGTCCGTCGACCTCAACACCGCCGTGATCAGCCTGCTCAACCGCCATCACATCAACGTCCATTTCCTGAGCCATTACGGCGACTACGCCGGCTCACTCCTGACGGCCGACACCAGCGCCTCCGGTCAGACCGTCCTCGCCCAAGCCCGCCTGGCCGGGGACGACGCGGCCTCTCTGGACATCGCCCGTGCCATCGTGACCAGCGCGGCGGCGAACATCCGTCGCGTGATCGACCGCAAGCTCCTCGCCCGCCCCATGGAACGCCTCGAATCCTCCGTCGCCGCGGCGGCCACCCGAGAAGAACTCATGGGCGTCGAAGGGACCTTCCGCCGCTCGGCCTGGGCCGTCATGGACACCCGTCTGCCCGACTGGCTGAAACTGGAGGGCCGGAGCAGGCGGCCGCCGCGCAATGCCGGAAACGCCTTCATCAGTTACGTCAATGGCATCGTCTACGCCCGGCTGCTGTCCGCGGTCCGCCTGACGCCCCTGCATACGGGCGTGGCCTTCCTTCACAGCACCATGGAACGCCAACGGCACTCGCTGGTCCTCGACCTGTCGGAGGTGTTCAAACCGCTCTTCGCCGAACGTCTCCTGCTACGGCTCGCCAGCCGGGGGCAGCTCAAGCCCACCCACTTCGACCTCGACGTCAACCAGGCCATGCTCAGCGAGACCGGCCGCCGCTTGGTCGTCCAGACGGTACGGGACGAACTGGCCGTAACGATCCATCACCGTGGTCTGGGACGCAACGTCGCCTACGACGAACTTCTTTACCTCGAGGCTCTGCAGCTCACCCGCCGCTGCCTGGAAGGCGTCCCGTACAAGCCGTTCAAGATTTGGTGGTGACGCGACATGTACGTCGTGGTCGTCTACGACACCCTCGCCATACGGAACGCCGCGATCTTGAGGCTGTGCCGACAGTACCTGCACCACGTGCAGCGCAGCGTCTTCGAAGGCAGCCTCAGCCCGGCGCAGCTACGACGTTTCCATCATCAGGTGAAGGAGGTGATCGACGCTGGGTACGACAGCGTGCTGGTCTTCACCTTTCCCCCTGGGACGACACCTGAGCGGCAGGAGTGGGGGGTCGGCCAGCCCGCTCCGAGCGACATCCTCTAGAGACCACGACCATATGATGATCAAGGATTTTTGCAGCAGACCTCCCGGCTCGCCTGCACGACCGGAGGTTCACTGCAAAACATGCCCGATAAGCCAAGCTAAAGAGGCTCCTGAGCTGTGGCTTTACCTTGGGGTCCTCATCGCCCCTACGAGGGGTCTCAACCGAGGCACCTGCTTCGTCACGACCAGCCCTTCCCGCTCGTCCTCATCGCCCCTACGAGGGGTCTCAACTTGATGTGGATAGGGAGAACGGCGGGCACGGCGAGGGTCCTCATCGCCCCTACGAGGGGTCTCAACCACTCGCCTTCCGCGCCCGCCACGAGAAGGACATCCGGTCCTCATCGCCCCTACGAGGGGTCTCAACGCATGATCGAGGCCGAGTCTGCGGAGCTGATGGAGGTCCTCATCGCCCCTACGAGGGGTCTCAACACCATCTTCATGAAGGCGATTCGCTGGAATCTGAGTCCTCATCGCCCCTACGAGGGGTCTCAACCCGGACAGGCCGAACGACTGGGCGCTGTAGCCGGTCGTCCTCATCGCCCCTACGAGGGGTCTCAACGACTCCGTTTCGACGCTGCCCCACATGGACATCGTCCTCATCGCCCCTACGAGGGGTCTCAACGACCTGACCGGCTCGCGCGGCGCGGCGGCCGTACCGGGTCCTCATCGCCCCTACGAGGGGTCTCTACCTCATGATCAGTCCTTTCGCTACTTGACGAGGAGGTCCTCATCGCCCCTACGAGGGGTCTCAACGTGGAGACGGAGCGGAAGCTCGCGACCATCAGAGGGTCCTCATCGCCCCTGCGAGGGGTCTCAACGTGCACGTGGACGACCATGGCGGTTGGTCGTACACGTCCTCATCGCCCCTACGAGGGGTCTCAACGCGTCCGGATTTCGGCGCTGGGCAAGTTTTGTGCCATGTCCTCATCGCCCCTACGAGGGGTTCCAACATCCGGATGTCGATGCCGCCCGTGATGTCCAGCGTCACGTCCTCGTAGCTCCTATGAGGGGTCTCAAATGGACCTGCCGCTCAGCGTCACCCAGTTCGCCTCAGGAGGCCCAATGACCGTACTGCGACCCGCCACCGGCCCCAACTCTCGCAGCGGCGTTCGCCGCTCCGGCGACCGTTACCAGGACCTGATCGGGTGGAGCGCCGCCATGCGCGTCATGCACCCCACGAACGACATTCAGCGACTGGAAATCGAGGTCAATGGCGTCGGAAACATAGACGACGTGGTCCTTCGTTCCGCGAGCGGACGGCACCACTATGCCCAGGTCAAATGGACCACCAATCCAACCAACATGATCGACCACTCCTACCTCACCAAACAAGACACCAAGAAGAGCAAGTCGCTGCTGCAGAAGCTCTTCCACAGTTGGAAGAAACTCACCACAGCGGGAGACCCGCCGGTCATGGAGTTGGTCACCAACCGCGTCCTCGACCCAGGCGATCCCCTGCTCAGCCTGTTGGACGGTCGAACTGACCTGCTCAATCCCGCTGCCCGCCTGCTGACACCAGGCTCGGCCGCTGATGCACGTCTGAACGAATGGGCAGAGCACCTGAGCTGTACCCGCGGGGAAGTCCTCGACATGCTCGACTCGCTCCACTTCAAGCCCGGCCTGTCGATCAGCAGCGAGCGAGACCGAGCCCAGAGCCTCATGCTGGCAAACGGACTCCTCGGCGACGCCGACGCCCTTGATCGCGGCATCGGCATCGTCACTGACTGGGTTCTCGAAGGCCGCCGAGAAATCACCCTCGACGACATCACCATGGAGGTCGAACGTATGCGACTACGCTCCGACGACCCACGCGCGGTGCTCCTCATACAGGCCATCGACCGCGACCCGAATCCCGGCGACGCCACGGTGGCGTTGGACTGGGTCGACTTGTATGAGGAAGATTCACCGCCGACCAGACGCCAACCGCGTGACCCCGCCGACTGGGCTGCCATGAGCAACGATATCGATGACGCCGTAGCGCGCCTCCGCTCCCAAGGCTTTAAGGATGTTGTCGTCCGCGGCGCAATGCGACAAGCCACCTTCTTCACGGTGGGTGCCCGACTGGCACAGGTAACCGGAACAAACGTCAGCCATGTCCGATTCGGCATGCCCTGGGCTTCCAATGCTCCGCGGATCGCAGTCCCGGATCTCCAGCGCTCACTCGTCCCGATCGACGCAGGCAACCACCTGGCAGTCGCCATCGGCATGACCGACGACCCGGTCCCAGCAGTGACCGCCTTCGTGAAGGCTACGAACCTTCCCGTCCGATCCCTACTTGCCCTCACACCCGCTGAAGGCCCCAATGATCAGTCGGTGGCCGGCCCTGGTCAAGCCGTTGCATACGCGCAATCGCTGCGCAACGCGGTCCGCGCACAGCTCGAAAGCACACCAGCCGAGCGGGTACACCTCTTCCTCGCCGGCCCTGGAGGCCTCGCCCTGCTGCTTGGCCACCGGTGGAACCGCGTCGCGCCCACCACCGTGTACGAGGATCTTGGCTCAGGCCACGGCTATACCGCGGCGTTCTCCATCGACGCATAGACGGTCAAACCACAGAAGGCCAAGGGCGCTGAAGCCATAGACAGCGAGGGCAACGGTGTTGTGTTGATCAAGAAGCTGCCCCTCTTCTTGCCTCGCCCAACTCAGATGCACGTTGGTCTTTGCTCCACCCTCTAGAGAGCGCGAAGCACAAAATGATCAAGGATATTGCAGCAAACCTCCCGGCTTTTCTGCACGACCGGAGGTTCACTGCAAACCCTCCCCGCTTGACGTACCTGAAAGGGCTTCTGAGCTGTGACTTTACGTTAGGGCCCTCATCGCCCCTACGAGGGGTCTCAACGTCCAGGGCTTGGGGAGGCGGAGGGTGTGGTTGCGGGCCCTCATCGCCCCTACGAGGGGTCTCAACATGGTGGCGGGTGACTTCTCCTCTTCGGCCAGGGCCCTCATCGCCCCTACGAGGGGTCTCAACTGGATGGCGTAGTCGTACGGGCTGTAGGTTGGCGCGCCCTCATCGCCCCTACGAGGGGTCTCAACGTGTACTCCTGGGCGTTGTACTCGGCGCGGCAGGCCCGGGCCCTCATCGCCCCTACGAGGGGTCTCAACCTCCTTCAGCTGAAGCTCACCCCGGGCGCTTCCGCCCTCATCGCGCCCTCATCGCCCCTACGAGGGATCTCAACATCACGGCTGGCGCTATCGCGGCCAACGCGATCACCGTCCTCATCGCCCCTACGAGGGGTGTCAACGCTCATCCTGCGGCGGTAGCCAGCCCTTGCGAGCGGTCCTCATCGCCCTTACGAGGGGTCTCAACCCGACGCCTTGGCCGTAGCGTAGCCGTAGCCGAGCTGTTGTCCTCATCACCCCTACGAGGAGTTTCAACAAGTTCCCGAGCTCCTCCGCGTACCCCTGCACGATCTTGTCCTCATCGAGGGCTCGGGCCGCTGATATTGGGGGCGGTTCTGCGTCTGCCACCCCTCGGTGTCGGCCAACCCCCTGGAAAGCCCAGGTGGGGATCTGCCCAGCGGCTTGGCGATCGCTCAGGCTTTTAAGGTCTGCTGCAACCATCCTTGATCATCGTATGGCGTGGTCTCTAGAGGATGTCGGTCGGAGCGGGTTAGCCAGATTACCGGCCGGTTCGTCGGTCAGGTGCAAGCCGAGCTGGCCGTACACCTCGCCCTTGTCCTTCGGATTCGTGCTCCTGGACGCACATACGTTGCAGCCGACTGACTACGACCGTGGTCGGATGGCAGCGGCTTCGGTCCCGTCTACGGTGGTAGGCGTCATGCCTTCTCCGGACCGCTCCGCCCTCGGCCGGCTGCTCCGGGACGCCCACCCCGTCGGCCGGCTGCTCCGTGATGCCCGGCTCGCCGTCGGGCTGGCTGCGGCCGGTATCGCCGTCTACCCGCATCTGCCCCAGGCGGTGCTCGTCGTGGCGATGTGCGCCCCTCTGGTGCTGCGCCGCACCTACCCGTGGGCGGCGCTGGCCGTGTCGGGCGTCGCGGGCGTGGTTCACGTCGTGGTGCTGGCTGATCCGACGCTGTCGGTCGTGGCCGTGCCGGTCGTGGTGCACAGCCTGGCCCGCTGGTCGAGGATCGGGGCGGCCCGGGCCGCGCTGGTGGTGGGGCTGATCGGAGCGGTGGTCGGGCCGGCTCGGTGGCTGATCGGCCGGCCGGAAGCGCCGACCCTGAGGGATTGGGTGACCTCGATCGCGGGCAACGGCGCCGTTGTCGTCGCCGCGTTCGTCGTCGGCCGGCGGGCCCGCGAGCAGGAGGAGCTTCGGGCGCGGCGGGAGCGGGAACAGGCCGAACGGCAGCGGCTGGCGCTGGCCGAGCACGAACGGACCGTCCAGGCGGCGGCGGCCGAGGAACGCACCGCGGTGGCCCGGGAGGTCCACGACATCGTCGCGCACTCGCTGTCGGTCATCGCGGTCCATGCCGAGGGCGGCCGGGCGCTGACGGCGCGGCACCCGCAGCGTGCTCCGGAGATTCTGGAGACCATCGCCGAGACGGCCCGGGAGGCCCTCGACGATCTGCGGGAGCTGGTCGCGATGCTGCGCGGCGACGGACCCGCGACGGCCGACCGATCGGGAGCCAGTTACCGACCGGCGCCCGGGATCGGCGACATCGACGAGCTGGTGTCCCGGCTCGACGGCCGGGTCCGGCTGCGGGTCGCCGGCAACCGGCGGCAGGTCGGCCCGGTGGCCGGGATGACGGTGTACCGCCTGGTCCAGGAGAGTCTGACCAACGTGCTGCGGCATGCCGGACCCGACGCCGCGGTCGACGTACGGCTCGACATCGGCGAGCGGGCGATCGACCTCGTCGTGCGCGACGACGGGTACGGTGCGGCGTCGGTCGCCAACGGCCGGGGCACGGGCCTGGCGGCGATGCGGGAGCGGGTCCAGTTGCATGACGGCACCCTGACCGCGGGCCCTCGCGCCGGCGGCGGCTTCGAAGTGCACGCGGTCCTTCCGGCGCACCGTACGACGGGATCGGCGGGCGGATGACGCTCGGCCTGTTCCTCGTCGACGACCAGCGGCTCGTCCGCGCCGGGCTGCGGATGATGATCGAGGCGCAGGACGACCTGACGGTGGTGGGTGAGGCCGGTGACGGCCGGGAAGCCGTCACGAAGCTGCAAGGCGTCGCCGCCGACGTGGTGCTGATGGACGTCCGGATGCCGGTCATGGACGGCGTCGAGGCGACCAGGCGGTTGACCCGGCTCGGACACCCGGCCCGGGTCCTGATCCTGACCACGTTCGATCTGGACGAGTACGTGTTCGCGGCGCTGCGGGCCGGTGCCGCGGGGTTCCTGCTCAAGGACTCCCGCCAGGAGGAGCTGCTGGCGGCGGTCCGCGGCGTCGCCGCCGGCGGCTCGGTCGTCGCGCCGACCGCGACCCGGCGGCTGATCGCCCACTTCGTCGACCGATTGCCGGGCGGGCCGGCCGCCCCCGACGAACGCCTCGGGCTGATCACGCCCCGGGAGGTCGAGGTGCTCGACGCGATCGCGTCCGGTGCCACCAATGCCGAGATCGCGGACCGGCTGCATCTGGCCGAGGGCACGGTGAATACCCACATCGGCAACCTGTTGTCGAAACTGCAGTGCCGCGACCGGGTCGCCTTGGTGCTCTTCGCGTTCGAGGCCGGCGTGGCCACACCGGACCGCCGGTAATTTCCGGACTTGTCCTCCCACGACGCCGCAGTCCTACGACCACGGTCGTAGCGGCCGATCCGAAGACCGGACCGTGGGCCGATCCGTTCCCGCCTGCGGCTTCGTACGTTGGGGCGCGACGGAATCGGCAGCGACAGACAGGGTTTTCATGACCGCACACAGCTCCGCCGTGGACCGCCAAGAGCCGCAGGGCGCGACCTCCGCGGCCGCCGCACGGGACCTCACCAAGACTTACGGCACCGGCGACACGGCCGTAGCCGCGCTGCGTGGCGTCACGGCCGACTTCGGGCACGGGACGTTCACCGCCGTCATGGGCCCGTCCGGCTCCGGCAAGTCCACGTTCATGCACTGCCTGGCCGGGCTCGACCGGCCCACCAGCGGTCAGGCGTACATCGGCGGCCAGGACATCTCCACGCTCGACGACCGGCGGCTGACCCGGGTCCGGCGGGACCGGATCGGGTTCGTGTTCCAGTCGTTCAACCTGCTTCCGACGTTGACAGCGGTGCAGAACATCCTGCTGCCGCTGGATCTCGCAGGCCGTCCGGCGGACCCCGCCCGGCTCGCCACCGTCGTGGACTCGCTGGGTCTCGGCGACCGTCTGGACCACCGTCCCGCCGAGTTGTCCGGCGGGCAGCAGCAGCGGGTCGCGATCGCGCGTGCCCTGGTGACCGGACCGGAGGTGGTCTTCGCCGACGAGCCGACCGGCGCCCTCGACTCCCACACCGCGGCGACCTTGCTGGCCTTCCTGCGCCGCTCCTGCCGTGAGCTGGGCCAGACGATCGTGATGGTGACCCACGACCCGATCGCCGCCTCCTACGCCGACCGGGCGCTGCTGCTCAGCGACGGTCGGATCGTGGACGAGCTGAACGACCCCACCGCGGACGCGGTCCTGGGAGCGATACGGAGGCTCGCCGCATGACCACCGGCCGCCAGACCCGCTTCCCCATGACCCGCAACGCGCTCGCCGAGTTGCGCCACAAACCGCGCCGCGTGATCGCCGTCATCGTCGCGATCATGATCAGCGTCGGTTACCTCACCGCCTCTGTGACCATCCTCGCCGGCGAGACGGCGACGTTCGAGCACAGCACCATCGCCCGGGTCTCCGAGACGGACGTCGTGGTCACCGTCCGCACCGACGACCCGGCCGCGCAGGCCGATCTGGTCGCCAGGGTCACGGACGTGGCCGGGGTCGCCTCGGCCGACCTCAGCTTCCTGTCCCGCGGATGGGTGACCGGCGCCTCCGATTGGGTGCAGCAGCAGTCGGTCCCGGCCAACCCGAAGCTGCGCTGGACGGACCTGGCCGAGGGGCGCTGGCCCGGGACGCCCGACGAGATCGTCCTCGGTAACGTCACCGCGCGGCAGCTCAACCTGCGCGTCGGGGACCGGGTCACGATCAACGACAGCAACACGATCAACGGCAGCAGTTCGTCCGCGACGCTGACCGTCACCGGCCTCACCCAGGAGGGCGACACTCTGCTGTCCGGGCTGGCCCTGAGCTCCTTCGTCGCACCGTCGTTCTACACCGTCGCCGACGCGATCCACACGTCGGGGCAGACGGAGATCCTCGTCATCGGCGACGGCACGGTCTCGCAGGAGCGGCTCGCCGAGCGGGTCACGGCGGTGGCCGGAGGCAACCGGGTGGAGACGTCCTCGGGGATGGTCCAGCGCATCATCTCCCAGAGGACCCAGGGCGTGTCCATCTTCCTACTTCTGCTGCTGGTGTTCGGCGCGGTCGCGCTGCTGGTCGGAAGCATCATGATCGTGAACACGTTCCTGATCCTGGTCGCACAGCGGCGTCGGCAGATCGGGCTGCTACGGGCGGTCGGCGCCCAGCGCGACCATATCCGGCGCGGACTGCTCGTCGAGGCGACCGCGATCGGCGTCACCGGGTCGCTGCTCGGCGTCGGGCTCGGCGTGGCGCTCTCGGCCGTGGTCGCGGTCGTGCTGGGCGGGCAGTTCGCCGTGCCTGCCGGGCAGGTGATCGCCGTCGCCGTCGTCGGGGTCGCGATCGCGGTGCTGTCGGTGCTGGTGCCGGCGCGACGGGCGGCCATGATCGCGCCACTGGACGCGCTCCGCACCGTCGCCGGCGACGCGATTGGGCGCCGGACGTCGCTCGTCCGTCGTGCCGCGCCCCTGGCCCTGGTCGCGCTCGGGCTGGCCGCGATCGGCCTCGGCTTCACCGGCACCGCTTTCGCGCTGCTGTACTCCGTCGGCGGGTCGTTCGTGTGCGCCGTCGGGCTGCTCGCCGCCATCGGGCTGTACCTGCCCGCGCTGCTGCGCGGCCTGGGCTCGACCCTCCGCCGTACCGGCCCGACCGCGCGGCTGGCCACCGACAACACGTTGCGCAATCCCGGCCGGGCGGCCGCGACCGGCGCGGCGCTGATGCTCGCCGTCGGGCTGGTCGTCTCCCTCCAGGTCGGCGCCGCGAGCATGAATGCGACGGTCGACAGCAATCTCGACGCCCGCTTCCCGGTCGACGTCACCGTGTCGATGTTCGAGGGGCCGCTGCCGGCCGGCGTGGTCAGCGACATTTCCGCGGTCGCCGGGATCTCCGACGCCACGGGGGTACGGTCGGCGCGGGTCACCTTCGAAGGCGGCGGGAAGCCGAAGCCCGTCCGGGCGCTGAGTCCCGACGTCGAGGCGATGGCCATCGTGTCGGCACCGCGCCCGCCGATCACCGCCGGGGTCATTCTCGCCGACCCGTACCTACTGGCCGACGCCGGCATCCGGGACGGCAGTTCGGTCACCGTCACCGGCCGGTCCGGGTCGGTGACCTTACCGGTCGAAGGGGACCACCTCGCACCCACCGACGGGCTGATCGTCGCGCCCCGTGTGCTCTCGGCCCTCGACGGAGATGCCCCCGTCAGCACGGTGTGGGCGAAGGCCCGGCCGGGGGCCGACATCACCGAGCTGCGGTCGCGGCTGCGTACCGTCGTCGAACCCCTCACCGGCGCGGAGATCGGCGGTGGGCTGACGGGGAAGGCCATCTACCACACGGCCCTCGACCGGCTGCTGGCGCTGACCACCATGCTGCTCGCGGTGGCGGTCTTGATCGCGCTCGTCGGCGTCGGCAACACCCTCGGCCTGTCGGTGTTCGAACGTACCCGCGAGTCCGCGCTACTGCGCGCCCTCGGGCTGCAACGTCGGCAGCTGCGCTGGATGCTCGCCATCGAGGCGGCCCTGCTCAGTCTCGCCGGTGCCGCCGTCGGCATCGCCGCCGGGACGTTCTTCGGCTGGGTCGGCACCTACGCGGTCAGCCGCGAACTGAGCCTGGAGAACATCCGGTTCGCCATGTCGGTGTCGCAGACACTCGGGGTCACCGTCGTGGCCGTCGTCGCCGGTATCCTCGCTTCGGTCCTGCCCGGCCGGCGGGCGGCCCGGGCGACGCCGGTGGAGGCCCTCGCCGAGACATGACCGCGCGGGCCTCGCAAAACGTGACCGCGCGGGCCTCGATCGTGGCGGACCTCTTGCGATCGGTGCCCAGCTTTCGACCCTTATGGGAACCGTAGTCCTTTGTCGAGACGGCATCCCCTTGCAGAGCTGGACGAGTAAGTCCCAGGTGGCCGTGATGCGGAGCCGACGTGGACGACGCTGCGTCGGCGGTGCCGTCAAGCTGCGTCGGCAGTGCCGTCAAGTCGGGAGGGGCGGGTCGACCGAGTTCTGGTTGGGGTCGACCGAGTTCTGGTTGGGGTCGACCGAGTTCTGGTTGGGGTCGACCGAGTTCTGGTTGACGGTCGTGCGCAGAGAATGCAACGCGTCCGGCAGAAGATCGCGCAAGGTTCGGGTCTCGCCCGGTCGCGTCCATTTCCGGAATGCCGCCTGCTGCGCGAGCATGGCGGCACCGGCGGCGAGGAACGCGGTTTCAGGATCACCGCACCGCGCGTGCAGCACGGCTGCGATGGCCTCGGTGAGCGCGGCGTTCTTGCTGAGCTCGCGCTCCTGCAACTCCGGGTTGGCGGCAATGACAGCGTAACGGCGCGTCACCACGGCACGGCGATTCTCCAGCATCTTGTCGGCGACGACTTCCAGCGCGCGCACGACGGCGTCGAGCGGCGGCAAGGTGTCGTCGCCGCCCGCGATCTCGCCGATGATCTCCTGCTGCAACTCTGCGCTCAACCCGAACAGCACCTCGCGCTTGTCGGCGAAGTGGTTGAAGAACGTCCGCTGGGTGAGCCCCGCCCGCTGGACGATCTCGGCGACCGTCGTGCGCTCGAACCCTTGCTCGTCGAAGAGCTCCAACGCGGCGGCCTGCAGGCGCTCGACTGCGTCCGGTTTCCATCGCGGCATGCCATGAGTCTAGCGACTGCACAATGTGCAGTCACCGGTGCTACAGTGATTGCACAAGATGCAATCACATCAGGAGGCTTCCCCATGGCTGAGGTATCGATCGTCGGCCCCGGCGAGGGCGAACTCATCGCCAACGGTCCGTCGCAGATCCGGATCCTCGAAGACGGCAGTAACACCGATCACCGCCTGGGAATCGGTGAAGTCGTCATTCCCCCGCACACTCCCGGTCCTCCGCAACACCGCCACGCACAGCACGACGAAGGCTTCTATGTGCTCTCGGGCAACGTGCGGTTCACCATAGGGACGGACAACCACGACGTCGGTCCCGGCACCTGGGTCACGGTCCCGCCGGGCGCACCGCACACCTTCGCCAACATGGGCGACGACCCGGCGGTCATGCTGACCACCTTCACGCCGGATCTGTACGTGCAGTACTTCCGCGACCTCAAGGCCATGGTCGAGTCCGGGCAGCCCATGTCACGCGAGACCATGGCGCCGATCTGGAAGAACTACGCCACCGAACCATCCACCGAATTCGCACGGTAACCGCCTGCCGGCATCGCCTCCGCTACGTAAGCGATCGTCCGCGGATTCCTGGCACAAGGACGCTATCCGGACAGCACCTCGTACAGGTGCCGGGCCTCGTGCAGCACGAGGCTCGGCCCCTTGCGCGCGGCCAGCGCCGCCAGCCCGTCGATCTCCCCTCTCGCGCCCGCGAGCGTGGCCGCCCGCGCGGCGACGCCCAGCAGGTCGCCCAGCCCGGCGCGCGGCCGTTCGCCATCGGAGGGGATCAGGCGGGGAAGGGCCGCGGTGAGCAGCCGCCACACCTCGGCGTGCGCGCCGGCGTCCGTCAGGTCGCCGAGCGCTGCGGCGCTCCGCTTGAGCACGACGAACTCGAGCCGGATCAGCTCGATGAGGGCCGCCCCGCACGCGGCGGCCGGGAACCGCCCGCGCGCGGCCAGCGTGAGCGCCGCGTCGGCCGCCGCCGCCCGCGGCTCGTCCCGCCGGTGGCCCAGCCCGCTCACGAGCACGGCCGCGGTGGCCGCACCCACCGGGCCGTCGCCGTGGGCCAGAGCCGCCAGCGTCTCCATCCTGGGGTCGTTCGAGCTGGACAGGTCGGGCCCGGAGCGGATGAGCCAGGCGGCCACGATCTCGCGGTACGACGGCATCATCACCGGCCACCACACGACGTCGTGCCGGTAGGAGAGGTAGACGTAAGGGGAGTCGAAGACCCACAGCTCCTCCAGCCAGTCCGGCAGTCCCTCAGGTGGCACGACCTTGGGCAGCAGCCGGCGGTCGGACAGGTAGTACGCCTGCTCGTTCTGCACCGCCCAGTCCACGTCGGGATCGGGCCAAGCGCCGTCGCGCAGCCACGCGGCCAGGGTGCGGCCCGCCTGTGAAGGCAGTTTCTCCGCTCGTACGAGCAGGTCGGGATCGGTGTTCCGGGGCAGCCGCAGCAGCGCCTGCTTGAAGTCGGCGGGCAGCGGCTCGGTGCCCGCCAGCCGTTCCATGCGCTCCACCAGGGTCGCGGCCTCCACATGGCCGGTAGGAGCGGTCGGCGTGGCGAGCAGCGCGGGGATCGTCTCTCCGCGCTCGAAGAGCGCGATCACCTCCTCCAGGCGATGCCGGAGGAGACGCTGGGGTGGCCAGTCCTCAGAGCCGCGGTACGTGCGCGTCCCGGCCGATGACGTGCTCACCCGCCGGCTCTGCTCGGGCGCCACGATCGCCAGGGCGCAGCGGGCCAGCAGGGTACGGGTGTCGCGGTGGTAGGCGTTGCGGTCGAACACCTGGCTGTCGGGGTCGCACGGCAGCGATCGGGTCTCCTCCCACCACTGCCACAGCGCCGCCGTCATCGCGTCGCGATCGCCATGGGTCAGTTCGACCAGCCCGGCCAGGACGCGTTCGCAGCGCAGCGGTTCATCCATCCAGCTCAGCGCCCGCAGTTCCGTGACCACCTCGGCCGGTGAGGTGAACGGCGGTGCGAGCCCGGGCAGCGCGGGCATGCGCAGCACGGCGGCGGCCGGCCGCTCCGGCTCTGTCTCGTCGACCGGGCCATAGGCAGCGGCGACGCGTTCGCGCAGGGCGCTGGGCAGCCTGGTCGCGGCCTCGCGGATCGACTCGCGGCCGGGGGCGTCCACATACGGGACCAGCTTGACCGCTAGCCGTACCGCGCGCTCGCGCAGGGCAGGGGTGTCCACATCGAACACGACGGCCAGTGCGGGCACCGCGCCGCCACCCCTCGACGCGGGCGTACGCGCCAGCCACTGCACGGCGGCCCGTAGGAGGCCCTTTTCCCGCCGGTATACCAGCGACCCCAGGGCCTCGGCGAACAGCTCGTCGTCCAGCAGGTCCGCGGCCTCGGCCCGCTGCAGCTCGTCCACCGCGAGCTGCGCCAGCGGCGGCGCGGCCGACGGCAGCAGGCGCACGAAGTCCAGGACCGGGATGTCCGCCGGTTCCGGCCGCAGCAGCCGCCACAAGCCTACGAACGGACTGATCTCCATGTCCGAGCCGCCGGTCATGAACCGCCTGGCGCAGCCGGCGATGAGCGTCGCGCGCGGTATCCGGCCTTTGTCCGCCAGCTCCGCCAGCTCGCCGATGGTGCTCCGCCCCAGATCCCAGCGCAGCTCCATGACCAGGGGAGCGGCCACGCCCGGCACCTCGAACAGGCGCGGCAGCAGGGCGTCGAGCAGCGGATCACCGTCGAGGAGGTTGCCGTGGACGCGTCGCCGCCATACCTGCCGCCAGACCCATCCGGCGACGAACGCGTCGCCGTCCGGCGGCTCGACGCCCGTCTCGGCCACCAGTGCGGCGGCCAGCTCCCAGCCCGGCATGCCATCGCTGCGCCGCGACGCCCTGCCGGTCGGCGGCCTCAGCCGGTCCGCCAGCCGGACGGCCAGGTCGCGCCGCCACTCCAGGGGACGGTGCCGCAGCAGGGACACGATGCGGGCGGCGTCCTGCTCGGGGGCTCGCGGCTCGCGCAGCTCCCTGCGGTTCAGCCAGGTCGCCACCTGCTCGGCCCCAGACAGGCAGGCCGCCCCTGTCAGCCGGTACCCGGACGCCAACTGCGTCTCGATCTCCCATCGGGCCTCGAACCCGCCCCGGAGCTCCTCGGCCAGATGCGCGGGAAGCTGCACAGCGACCGCCTTCCGCCCCAGATCGCTCAGCCCGTCCAGGAAGGTCGTCAGATCTTCGTCGTCGCGCGCTTCGATGCGGTCAAGGACCTCGTGCCAGGGGTTCATCCGGACACCTCGCACCAAGAATCGATCATGGTCCCGGACCCTAACCACCGGCTCCGACAATCCAGCCTTCCACGACCGGAGCCCGGACCTCCGCGCGGGTTGGGGGTTCCACTCTTCAAGGTCATCGCGGCGTGTGAGAGCCGTCCCCGAAACGGCACCCCCATTCAGACGTCGTGGTCATCGCCTTCCTCTCGAGCGGACGCGGGAATGACGTATCTGGTGTGCGGGCCGTTCAGCCACGCCTGGTCGAGTTCCCTCCCCGTGACGCGGCCGATGAGGCGTAGAGCCGAGGTCACCTCGGCTGCGGCCGTGTCGCCTTGGAAGGCCAGCCCGTCCAGGTAGGCGTCCAACGCATCCGGATCAGTGCCGTCCCGCTCCTCCGGATCCCCGACCACCAGGGTCGTCATGACCTCGCCGTTGACCACGTATTCGAGGTCTTCGACCCCCTCCAGTTCGTACAGGGGCCAGCCGAGATAGAGCAGCCGCCCGCCGTCCCGAGTCAGCTCGACCCAGGACCGCCATCGCCACGCGTCGTACCCGTCGAGTTGGATCACCTGGACCCAGCCCGGTGCTTGCGGGCCGATCCAGATGACGCCATCGCCGTGCTCCGTGTAGCTGCCGGTGACGATTTCCCGCCAGCCGCAGGCCCGGGCACTGCTCGGATCGGCGCCCAGCCTCCGTGCCACCTCTTCGACCTCCAAGCCTTCCACCCAGATGCTCCGGAACGGCGTGTCGTAGTCGATGCCGTGAGCGACGAGGAGCTCCCAGAGGTCCTTGTCGGTGTCCAATTCCGCGCTCCTTCTTCACGTACGAGGGCCGGTACGCGGGAGCGGCGACTCCCGCGCACCGGCATGGCACTGATCCAGCGCCCCCTCTCGGTCGTTCACGAGGGCGACAGGATCGCCGGGAGGTGGACGCTGAGGCGCTACTGAACGGCCGGCAGCAGGCGGACAGCCGGTGGGAGGGGGGCGGGGGCGGGGGCGGCGTGGAAGGACTGGGTCATCAGGGCGGCGAAACGGCGTGATGCCGCTGCTCGCTGTTCGGGTGACTCGGCGCGGATGCCCTCGTTCGCCATCATCGCCATGATGAAGTCCTCCAGGACGAAGTCGGCCCGCAGGCTTCCGGCCTCCTTCGCACGCCGGATGAGGTCGAGCAGCAGCCGGATCGTCCGGTCGCGGTCTGCCTTGAAGTACGGGAGCCGTGAGGTGAAGGCGCTGGACAGGCCGCGGTCGAGGGCGTGTGCCTCCATCAGTTTCTCGATCACCAGGCAGAACCCGCGCCACGGGTCGGCCTCCGCCAGCCCTTGCTCGACGACTGCCGAGCACAGGGCCATCGGCTCGGCGAGGACCTCGCTGAGCAGTGCTTCCTTGGTGGGGAAGTGCCGATAGACGGTGGCCGCGCCGACCTGGGCCCGCCGGGCGATCTCGCGGATCGGCACCTCGAGGCCCTCGGCGGCGAAGGCCGCGCGGGCGACCGCGAGGATGCGCGCGCGGTTGTCGCGGGCGTCCGAGCGCTGCTGCTGACTCACTTCGGCCGTCACCGCTCTCACTTTAGTCAAACGGGCGGGGTGTTCCGTTACGGTGCGGCGCATGAGAGCTGTTCAGTTTTCCGAGTACGGCCCGGCCGGCGTGGTGCATGTCGCCGAGGTCGAGGAGCCGCATGCCGGGCCGGGGGCGATCCGTATCGCCGTACGGGCGTCCGGATTGTCGGCGGGAGAGACGTACATCCGATCGGGGAAGATGCGTGCGGTGGTGCCGGCGACGTTCCCGTACCGGACCGGGTTCGACGCCGCGGGCGTGGTGGACGAGGTCGGTGCCGGCGTCACGGGGGTCGGGGTCGGCGACGAGGTGTTCGGCATGACCGCGGCGACCGCGCGCGGCGCCAACGCCGATCACGCGGTCCTGGTCGCCTGGGCGCCGAAACCGGCCGCGTGGAGCTGGGAGGAGGCCGGTGGCGCCGCGGGCAGCGTCGAGACGGCCACCCGGGTGCTCGACCGGCTCGCGGTCGGCGCCGGGCACACCGTGCTGGTGCAGGGCGCGGCCGGCGGGGTGGGCACGGTCGCGGTGCAGTTCGCGCTCGCCCGGGGCGCCACCGTCATCGGTACGGCCGGGGAGCACAACCACGACTTCCTGCGCTCCCTCGGCGCGCAGCCGACGACGTACGGGGCGGGCCTGGTCGAACGGGTCCGCGCGCTGGCGCCGGGCGGGGTGGACGCGGTGTTCGACTGCGCGGGAGGGGCGCTGCCCGACCTGATCGCCATCGCCGGGGATCCGGCGCGCGTGGTGACGATCGCTCCGGACTTCACCGCGGCGGCCCTCGGCGTGCACCTGTCGCACGGCGCGCCGGCCGGTGACCCGGCGACGGCCGTTGGCGCCGCCGACCCGCTGGCGGTGCACGGCCTCGGCATCGCGGTCGAGCTCGCCCAGCAGGGCCGGCTGCGGGTGCCGGTCGCGGCGGCGTTCTCGCTCACCGAGGCCGCCTCCGCGCACGAGCTGAGCGAGAGCCGGCACGCCCGCGGGAAGATCGTGCTGGTGAACTGACCAGCCCCACCGCCGCTCGCGGGGGCTGTCGTCAGCCCTTGCCCGCGGCGTTGACGATGCGGGTGGTGGAGCGGTCCGGGATGGCTTCCAGCTCCCAGCACTCCGCCTCCAGCAGCGCGGCGGCCGTGCGGCGGGCGGAGGCGTGCGGGTCTCCCGCGGTGTGCGCGAGCGCGCCGGGCCGCATCGGGGCCAGCAGGTCGATGTAGTCCTCGGGTCCGTGCGCGTCCGGCGGTCCGGTGACGATGAACACCCCCGTCACGAACCGCAGCGCCGCCATCACCTCGGCCCGCTCCGGGGCCGGGTTGAACGGCCGCGACGGGCCCTTCCAGGCCCGCACCCGCGGGTCGTCCTCGATCCCGACGACCAGCGGCCGGCCGCGCGCGGCGACGGAGCTCAGGTAGCGCACGTGTCCCACGTGCAGGATGTCGAAGACGCCGGTCACGACCGCTGCCCCCGGGTGGTCGTACCGCTGCACCCAGACGGCCTCCAGGCTGCTCACGCAGGCACTCCTCCTAGTCGACTCGTCGATCGCAGCGTACTCGGTCCACCCGTGCCACCGTGCGAGCGACCTTGAGAAAGGGCATTCCTACCTTTTCGCGATAGTCCCTGGCACCAGTGTGGCGCGTCTCATGACGTCGCCGTCATCAGGGGGTCGCCGTGACACCGTCCTCGCAAGAGACCATCGATTCGGGCTCCCACCGGCTCGAACTCCGCTTCCCGGGGATCCCGTCCGAGGTGGCGGGGGCGAGGCGTCTGGTGACCGCCGTGCTCGGGCGGGACCACCCGCTGCACGACGACTGCGTGCTGCTGACCAGTGAGCTGGCGACGAACGCGATCCTGCACTCCCGGTCGGGGGCCGGTGGCGAGTTCAAGGTCACCGTGCTGGCGGCGCCGGACATGGTGCGGGTGTGCGTGGAGGACGGGGGCTCCGACGAGCCGCCGTGCGCCTGCCGTACCAGCGCGCAGTCGACCGGGGGGCGGGGGCTGCCGCTGCTGGAGGCGATCAGCCACCGCTGGGGGTTCATCCGCGGGGAGGGCAGGACGGCGGTCTGGTTCGAGTTGCCGCTGGCGACGGCCCCAGCGGGCTGGGCCGCCGTCTGAACGTCCCGCCTGCATAAGCCCTCCGCCGCTTAGACGTCCAACCGGCACAGGCCCTCCGCCAGTGCCTTGGTGGTGAGGCGGGTGCGGCTGTCGCAGCCGAGTTTGGCGAAGATGTGCTCCAGGTGGGTCGTCACGGTGCGCACGCTGAGCACCAGGGCGGCGGCGATCTGCGGGTTGGAGTCACCGGCCGCGACCCGGGTGAGCACGTCCACCTCCCGGCCCGTCAGGTCGTACGGCAGCGAGCAGGGCCGCTCGGCGACCACCGCGCCCTGCAGCGCGCCCTGGAAGCCGACTCCGGCCCGCATGAGCCGGGTCTCGTGCCACTGGCCGCGCGGGTCGAGCCAGAGGCCGTGCCGGTTGAGCTCGCGGGAGTCGATGAACGCGCGGGCGTAGCCGGCCATCGCCGGGTCGTCCCACAGCGCCGCCGAGGTCTCCAGGCCGGGCACGTCGCGGCGGGTGCCCACCCGGTCGAAGGCGACCGCGCGGAACCCGGCGGGCAGCCCGACCGGGTCGATCACGCACTTGGCCAGGTCGGTGACGTGCGCCAGCATCGGGCTCGCGGCGGTGACCAGCGCGGGGGTGACGTCGGCGAAGGCGTCCCTGGTGGTCAGGTGCAGCAGCCCGGTGTAGCGGCCCTCGGTCAGGAACAGCGGCGCGGTCAGCCCGGCCCGCCAGCCGTAGGGCGCCAGGTGGCGGCGGAAGTAGCGCTCGGTGCCCGGCTCGGGCATCGTCACCGGCTGCCGGGTGGCCAGGGCCGCGCGGTAGGCGTCGAGGCCCGCGTACTCCTCGGCCGCGTCGCCGTCGATGCGCGCGTGCCCGTCGGAGACGACGCTGTGGTGCCGGCCGGTGGCGGAGTCGAAGGCGACGAACTCGTAGGCGTCGAGGGGCACGACCCGGCGCAGCGCCGTCATCGCGCCATGTGCCCCGCTGCCGCCGGCGACCTGGTAGCCGACCTCGGCGAACGCCCGCAGCTGGCGGAGGTTCAGGGTGATCTCGGCCACGGCTCTTTATATCATTTTGACCTTTTCTTGACGCTTCGTCGTGCCGAAATTCAAGAGCCGGAGCGGGAGCGCCGGTGCTAGCGTTGCGGCCATGCAGCGCGCTTACGTCACGACGACGCCGGACCCTGTCCCGGCGCGCTGATTCCTGCTCCCCGGGCGAACGCCCGGGGAGATCGGTCGTTCGCCCCTTCCACCCAAGGGATGATCATGAACGACCACCGCAGGCTCGGCCGTGAGCTCGGCCTCTTCGACGCCGATCCGCTGATCGGCTCCGGCCTGCCCTTCTGGCTGCCGGCCGGCGCCGCCGTCCGCAAGGCCATCGAGGACTACGTGCACGAGCTCGAACGCCGGCACGGCTATCAGCACGTCAACTCGCCCGTGCTCGGCAAGCGGGAGCTGTACGAGAAGTCGGGGCACTGGGCGCACTACGCCGAGGACATGTTCCCGCCGATGGCGGTGGGCGGGGAGGAGTTCGTGCTGCGGCCGAGCCTGTGCCCGCACCACGCGCTGATCTACCGCTCCCGGCAGCGCAGCCACCGCGACCTGCCGCTGCGCATCGCCGAGCTCGGCGGCATGTACCGCGCCGAGTTGTCGGGCGTGCTCGGCGGGCTGAGCAGGGTGCGGGCCATCCAGCTCAACGACGGGCACACCTTCTGCGCGCCCGAGCAGGCCGCGGCCGAGGTGTCGGCCGCGCTCGACCTCATCGAGGCCGCGCACGCCCAGCTCGGCATCCGGGCCGCCCGCTACCGGCTGTCGCTGCGCGGCGAGGGCGCCAAGTTCGTGGACGACCCCGGCATGTGGCAGCGCTCGGAGAGCGTCCTGCGCGAGGTCCTGCGGCAGCGCGGGCGCGCCTTCGACGCCGAGCCCGGCGAGGGCGCCTTCTACGGCCCGAAGATCGACGTCCAGATCGCCGACTCCGCCGGGCGCGAGTCGACCCTGTCGACCGTTCAGGTGGACTACTACCAGCCTGACCGCTTCGACCTCGGCTACGCCGGCGGCGGCCGGCCCGTCATGGTGCACCGCAGCGTGGTCGGCGGCCTGGAGCGGCTCATGGCCCACCTGATCGAGGTGCACGCCGGCGCGTTCCCCGCCTGGCTGGCGCCCGTGCAGGCGGTCGTGCTGCCACTGTCCGACGCCGAGCTGCCCGCCGCCGAAGATCTGGTACGGCGAAGCGTCGCGGCGGGGCTCAGGACCGAGTTGGCCCCGGCTGACCGGGGGACCCTCGGCGCCCGGATCAGAGCGCACCGGCTGGTGCCGTACCAGCTCGTGGTGGGGCCGCGTGAGGTGGCGAGCGGACAGGCGTCCGTGCGGCTGCGCGACGGCAGCCAGGCGGGCCCGGTGCCACTCGCGGAATTGGCCGATCGGTCCAGGTCGCGGTTCTGAGCCGGGCGATTGATCAAATAAAGGTAACAGAGGCTTCCCACAGCCAGTAAAGGGACTTTAAATGGCCCCAACGCCCTGTCGGGAGGAACGACTTGACCGAGCTCAGTGACCGGGAGGCGGAGCTGGTCTCCGCCCACGAGCAGGAACGACCCGCCCGCCGATTGCCCGACCCCCTCAAACTCGGCGCCTGGATCGTGGGCGGATCGCTGTCGGCGTACTCGATCGCGGTGGTGTTCTTCCCGGTCGAGGCGCTGCAGCATCGGATGACGTTCCTGGCGGTGGCGCTGCCGCTGGTCTTCCTCAGCTACCGCTCCGGGCTGGGGCCGGCGATCCGGCGGCTGCGCGAGCGCCGCGCCGGCCCGCCGGACCCGACCGCCGTGCCCGTGACGGCGGGCGGGCAGCCGCCGGTGGGGGCGCGGGTCGAGTGGCCGAGTGTGGGTGACTGGCTGCTGGCGGCGGCCTCCCTGGCGGTGCTGGTCTATCCGCTGCTCGGCATCGACGCCTTCCGCGACCGGGGCTCGGGCGCGGCGCTGAGCGAGCTGGACGTCGTGGCGGGGCTGGTGCTGACGGTGCTGCTGCTGGAGGCCGTCCGGCGCACCGTCGGATGGTCACTCACCCTTATCTGCGCCTTTTTCCTGGCGTACGCCTATTTCGGCGCATATTTGCCGATCAACTGGACGATCGGGCACCGAGGATTCGACCTTGACCAGATCGTGTCGCAGCTCTACACCGGCACCGAGGGCTTTTTCGGCGTCCCTTTGCAGGTGGCGGCCAGCTACATCATCCTTTTCACCATCTACGGCGCCGTTCTGGATTTCTCCGGCGCCAGCAAGTTCTTCATCGACCTGAGCTTCGCCGCCTTCCGCAAGTCCCGCGCCGCCCCCGGCCGCACCGTCACCAC
The DNA here is from genome assembly GCF_014646515.1 of Nonomuraea glycinis. Taxonomy (GTDB): domain Bacteria; phylum Actinomycetota; class Actinomycetes; order Streptosporangiales; family Streptosporangiaceae; genus Nonomuraea; species Nonomuraea glycinis. The sequence continues at coordinate 299,823 of NZ_BMNK01000006.1, read as the reverse complement.
GGCGGGCTTCCTGCTCGGCACCGTCTCGGGATCGGGCGTGGCGACCACGGTCAGCCTGGGCAGCGTCGCCTGGCCGGTGCTCAGGCGGGCCGGCTACCCGAAGGAGCCGGCGGGCGGCATCCTGGCGGCGGGCGGCATCGGCGCGATCCTGTCACCGCCCACGCTGGGCGCGGCGGCGTTCATCATCGCCGAATATCTCCGGGTCAGCTATCTGGAGGTGCTGGTCTACGCGACGATCCCGACGATCCTCTATTACCTGGGCATCTTCCTGGCCATCGAGATCGACTCGCGCCGCTTCAACACCCACGCCGTGGCGGTGGACGCGCCCAGGGCCGGCCGGCTGCTGCTGCGCTTCGGCTACCACTTCAGCTCGCTCATCCTGATCGTCGTGCTGATGGCGCTGGACCGCTCGGCGTTCCAGTCCGTGGTGATCGCCACCGCCATCGCGTTCGCGCTGTCCTTCCTGGACCCTGCGCACCGGATGGGGCCGGGCCGGATCGGCCAGGCGCTGGCCAAGGGCACGCTGGAGGTGCTGCCGGTGACCGCGGTCTGCGCGGCGGCGGGCATCATCGTCGGCGTCATCACCCAGACCGGGCTCGGGCTCAACCTCAGCTCGATCATCGTGGACCTCGCCGCCGGCAACCTCGTCCTGACCACGGTCATGTCCGCCGTGGCGGTCCTGCTGCTCGGCCTGGCGGTGCCGGTGACGGCGAGCTTCATCATCGCGGCGGTGATCATCGCCCCGGCGCTCACCGCGCTCGGTGTGAGCCCCGCGGAGGCGTACATGTTCGTGTTCTACTACGCGGTCCTGTCGGAGGTGAGCCCGCCCACGGCGCTGTCGGCGGTCGCGGCGTCGGCCATCACGGGCGGCAACACGTACAAGACCATGATGATGACCTGGCGTTACACGTTGCCGGCCTTCCTGGTGCCGTTCGCGTTCGTGCTCACGCCGAATGGACAGGCGCTGCTGGGCCAGGGGCCGATCACCGTCGTGCTGCTGATGGCGGCGGTCTCGGCGGTGGCGGTGGCGGCGCTCGCCATGGCGACCGGCGGGCTCAGCGGCCCGGTGGAGCGGCTGCTGGCGACGGTCGCCGCGGCGCTGCTGCTCTTCCTCGAACCCGTCCCGATCGCCGCGGGCTTCACTGTGCTGGCGGTCGCGGCAGCCGTTCATCTCTTCAGAAGAAGGAGCGTTTCAGCGTGAAGCGGATCATGGCGCTATTCGGCGTGGCCGTTCTGATCGCGGGCTGCGGCGGTGGCTCGGGGGGTGCGGGCAACCGGCTGTCGATCGCCACCGGTGGCACCACCGGCGTCTACTACGTCTACGGGGGCGGGCTGGCCAAGCAGTTGTCCGCCAACATCGCCAACACCCAGGCCACCGCCTCGGTCACCTCCGCCTCCATCGAGAACATCAAGCTGCTGGCCACCGGCAAGGCCGACATCGGCTTCTCGCAGTCCGACACGGCGGCCGACGCGGTCAACGGCACCGGCTCCTTCACCGAGAAGCAGCCGATCAAGGCGCTGGCCCGCATCTACGACAACTACGCGCACGTGGTGGTCGCGCCGGGGGTCGCCGCCGGGAAGGTGGCCGACCTGAAGGGCCGGACGGTCTCGCTCGGCCCGCCCAACTCTGGTACGCAGGTCGTGGCCAGGCGCATGCTGGAGGCCGCCGGGCTCAACCCGGACAGCGACATCTCCAAGCAGCAGCTGTCGATCAACGAGTCGGTGCAGGCGGTGAAGGACGGCACCATCGACGCGTTCTTCTGGGTGGGCGGGCTGCCCACGGCCGGGGTGGTGGACCTGGCGACGACCCGGTCGGACATGAAGATGCTCGACACCTCTGACGTGCTCGCAAAGATGCAGGCCGAGCACGGCGAGCAGTACGTCGGCCTGGACATCGACATGAGCGTCTACAAGCTGACCGGCACGATCAAGACGGTCGGGATCGCCAACGTGCTGCTGGTGCCGGACACGATGAACGAGCAGCTCGCCTACGACATCACCCGGACCCTGTTCGAGAAGAAGGCCGAGCTCGCGGCCGTGCACCCGGAGGCGAACAAGCTCGACCTGAGGCTCGCCCAGCAGGTGGCGCCGGTGGCGCTGCATCTGGGCGCGGTTCGCTACTTCAAGGAGGAGGGCTGATCAGACTGGTTCTGGCGCTGGTGACGGTGCTGGCGGCCGGCTCCGGAGGCGGGGCCGGGCGCCTGTCCGTGAACGGGCTGGTCCTCCCCCGCTCCGGCGTGTTCGCGATCGGCTACGTGCACAGCGTCTACCACGCCCCCTCCGCGGAGGTGTTCACCGTCGAGGGCGGCCGCTTCACCATGCGCGCCGTCGTCTCCGACAGCGGTGGCGTGCTCGACTACTACGCGCTGGACGGCGAGCGGAGCCGCACGCCGGGCGGGCGGTGGCTGCTGCGCCTGGCCGTGCCCGCGACGTACGACGAGCTGCCGCTGCTCACGACGCCCATCGGCCGCAGGACGCTGCTGGCGGGCGGGCGCTGCCTGCCGCTGTATCCTGCGTCGGGAGCGCGCCGGGTGCGGGTGGCGGTGGAGCTGACCTCGCACGACCGGGGCGGCCCGTGCCCGCCGCCTTACAGCCAGTCCTTCTTCTTGAACGCCGCGTACAGCACCACCGAGGCGACGGCCACCAGCACCAGCGACAACCAGAAGCCCCACGGCTCATTCGAACCGGGGTAGGGCACGTTCTGGCCGTAGAAGCCGGTGATGGCGGTCGGCACCGCGATGATCGCCGCCCAGCTCGTCAGCCGTTTCATGATCTCGTTCAGCCGGAAGCCCTGCTCCGCCAGGCGGGTCTCCCGCATGTTGGCCAGCAGGTCGCGCAGCGACTCGACCCATTCGCTGGTGCGCAGCGCGTGGTCGTAGACGTCCTCGTAGTAGGGGGCCATCCTGGGGTCGGCGGCCAGCTCCTGGTCGCGGCGGCGCAGGGTGCCGACGACCTCCCGCATCGGCATCGTGACCTTGCGGAACCTGACCGTGGCCTTGCGCAGGTCGTACATCCTGCGCTGCAGCTCGCGACCGCCCGACGGCCGCTCCTCGAACAGCGCGTCCTCCAGTGTCTCGGCCTGCGCGTCGAGCTCCTGGACCACGGCGAGATGGCCGTCGACCACGTAGTCCAGCACGCCGTGCAGCAGGAAGGCGACGCCGTGGCCGGCCAGGTGGGGAGCGGCGTCCCAGCGCCGCAGCACCTCGTCGATGTCGAAGCGGTCGCTCTGCCGCACGGTGACCAGGGCGTTCGCGGTGACGAAGAGGTCGACCTCGGCGAGGTCGACGTTCTCGCCGTCGAAGTGTGCGGCATAGACGGCGATGAACAGGTGATTGTCGTATATATCGACCTTCGGGCGCTGATGGTCGTTGTGCACGTCTTCGACCGCCAGCTCGTGCAGCCCGAGCTCCTCCCCGACCACGGCGAGCTCCTCGACCGTCGGGGAGCACAGGTCGAACCAGACGACGTTCCGGCCGTCGGCCACGTAGTCAGAGACCTCCGCCACCGGGAAGCCTTCCTTCTCCAGAAGGCCGTTTCTGTACAGACGTGTACGCACTTAGATGAGTCTGGCAAAGCGCTCGGCATTCCGCACGGCGGCACCGTGGGGATCGTTGTTGAAATACACGTACGCGTCCCGCCAGCCCGCCTCGCGCACCCGCCTGGCCCAGGTCCTCAGCGCCGTGTCACCGTACGAGGGCGTGGGGGTGGCGCGGCCCTCGTGCAGCCGTACGTAGCCCCAGGACGCGGTGTCCCAGAACGGGTTCTGCGGCCGGCCGAGCCGGTCCGCCCAGCACAGCGCCGCCTCGTGGGCCCGCAGGACCTTGCGCGTCTCCTCCGTCCACCACGACGCGTGCCTGAACTCCACCGCCACCCGCACCCCGCCCGGGAAGCAGCCCAGGCACCGGTCCAGCCTGCCCGGATCGGCCTTCAGCGTCGGCGGCAACTGCAGCAGGATCGGGCCGAGCTTGTCCCCCAGCCCCGCCACGGCCTTCATCAGCCGCTCGACCGGCTCCTCCGGCTCGCCCAGCCGCTTGATGTGGGTGAGAAACCTGCTCGCCTTCACGGCCATCACGAAGCCGTACGGAGTCCGCTCGCGCCAAGCGGCGAACGTCTCCGGCGACGGCAGGCGGTAGAAGGCGTTGTTGCTCTCGACCGTGCCGAATCGCTCGCCATAGGTCTCCAGCCAGAGCCGCTGCGGGACGTCCTGCGGGTAGAGCACGCCGCGCCAGTCGCGGTACTGCCATCCGGAGGTGCCCACCAGCGTCGTCATGCGAGCGGTCTACCCAGCAGGTCGAGGTGCAGTACTGTCTCATCGCGAAGTCCACGGGGAGGCCGATTCGGGATGGGCGCCAATCACTCGCACGGCACCGCCGTGCCCGCGTCACGGCGGGCCGTGGTCGCCACGCTGGCCGTGCTGCTGCCGCTGGCGATCGCCACGCTGGTGGCGCTGGTGTGGCTGTGGCCCGAGGGCAGGACCGGGTCGGCGGTCCAGGAGTCCGGCTTCCAGCGCCTCACCGGCACGATCACCGCTGTGACCCTGGAGCCCTGCGGCGAGACGCAGCCGGGGGCGCCCAAGCCGCACCCGGCCACCTGCGGGAAGGCCACGGTCTCGGTCGAGGACGGCGAGCGGGTGACGCTCTCGCTGCCGAGCGGCCCCGGCTCGCAGCGCTTCGCCGCGGGCGACGACGTGATCCTGCTGCACCACCCGGAGGCCGAGCCCGGCACACCCGCCTACCAGCTGTCCGACCATGACCGCTCGACGCCGCTGTGGCTGTTCGGCGCGGCCTTCGCGCTGGCGGTGATCGCGTTCGGCCGCTGGCGCGGCGTCACCGCGCTGGCCGGGCTGGCGATCACGTTCGTGCTGCTGCTGACATTCGTGATCCCGGGCATCCTGGAGGGCCGGCCGCCGATGCTGGTGGCCATCGTGGGCGCGGCGGCGATCATGCTGACGGTCCTCTATCTCACCCACGGGTTCACGCTGGCGACGTCGATGGCCCTGCTCGGCACGCTGGCCAGCCTCGTCATCACCGGAGCGCTGTCCTACGCCGCGATCGGGCTGGCCCGGCTCAACGGCATCACCGACGACAGCTCCTTCACCCTGGACATGAGCCTGTCGATCGACACCCAGGGGCTGCTGCTGGCCAGCATCATCATCGGCGCGCTCGGCGTCCTCGACGACGTGACGGTCACCCAGTCGGTCACCGTCGCCGAGCTGGCCGCCGCCAACCCCTCCTACGGGTTCCGCCGGCTCTACCGGGCGGGCAGCCGGGTCGGCCGGGCGCACATCGCCTCGGTGATCAACACCATCATCCTCGCCTATGCGGGCGCCTCGCTGCCGCTGCTGCTGCTCTTCAGCATCGGCGAGCAGCCGCTCGGCGAGGTGCTGACCACGCCGGTCCTCGCCCAGGAGATCGCCCGCAGCGTCGTGGGCACGCTCGGCCTCATCGCCGCCGTGCCGATCACCACCGCGCTGGCCGCCCTCGTGACGGCCCGCCGCGACCCGCCGGACACGGGCGCGCACCCCGACCCGCACGACCACACCGACCCGGACGACCACCCGGACCACCCGGACCGCCCCGACCGCCCGGACCCGCACGACCTGTGGACCCCCCGCGACCGGGCCGACCCGTACGACCGCGCCGACCCGTACGGCCGACCGGCCGCGCACGATCCCGCCGAGCCACCGTCCCGACCGGCCCGGCACCGCCGCTCACCCGCCCAGCCCACCTCGGCCGCCCAGCCCACCTCAGCTCAGCCCACTTCGGGCCGGCGCAGCTCGGCCCAGCCCAGCCCAGCTCAGCCCACCTCAGCTCAGCCCACTTCGGGCCGGCGCAGCTCGGCCCAGCCCAGCCCAGCTCAGCCCACTTCGGCTCGGCCCACCTCGATGCTGCCGTCCACCCGTAGCTTGCGCCGCGCCCGTTCGTAGAAGGTGGTGCCGAGACGCACCACCTTGGCCGCGCCCGGCACGGCGGTCACCGTGATCCGGTCGCCCGGCCGCACGTGCCCGACCACCATCCCGTCCAGCTCGACCGCCAGCCGCCCGCTGGCCGGCAGCAGCTCCAGCGCCACCTCCTCGTCGGCGGGCAGCACCAGCGCCCGGTTGAAGGAGGAGTGCGCCGCCGCCGGCACCACGAGCACCGCCTCCACCCGGGGCGACACGACCGGGCCGCCGGCCGAGAAGCTGTAGGCGGTCGAGCCGGTGGAGGTGGCCACGATCACCGCGTCGGCGGCGTAGTTCACGAACGGATGCCCGGCCGGCGTGATGGTCACCGCGGCCAGCCCCTCCCCCGGGGTGCGGACCAGCGCGATGTCGTTGAACGCGGTCAGCTCCGCCGTGTCCGCGAGCCTGGTGCGCACCGCCATCCGCGGCTCGACGGTGTAGCGGTGTCCATCGATGGCCGACAGGGTGTCGGGCAGCTCCTCGACGTCGATCTCGGCCAGGAAGCCGAGCCGCCCCAGGTTGACCCCGAGCACCGGCGTGTCGCGCCCGGCGATCAGCCGCATCGTCCGCAGCATGGTGCCGTCACCGCCCAGACTCACCAGCAGGTCGGCCCGCTCCACCAGCGAGTCGGCGTCCACGGCCACCGCGCTGCAGTCGATCCGGCCCACCTCCTCCGGCAGCCCGAGCACGGTGACGCCGCGCTCGGCGGCCCACCTCAGGATCGTGTCGATCGCCTTCTTGGAGTCGCGCCTGGGATGCAGCACCAGGCCGACCGTTCCCACCATGCCCATACAGACACCATAGGGGGCCCACCACGACACCTCGGGAGCCCGGCTCGGCCCGGAGCGGCCGGTCGCGCCGCGCGCATCGCCGTACGGGGTCCGTTCGCGGTCCGCTCAGGGCCTCGAACGGGTTCGCACGGGCTCCGAACGGGTCTTTCGGGCCGGGAAACGAGAAGGGCCCGATCAACGATGTTCGCTGATCGAGCCTCTCCATGCGTCGGGGTAACCGGATTCGAACCGATGACCTCCTGACCCCCAGTCAGGCGCCCTACCAAGCTGGGCCATACCCCGGAAACTGCTGCTCAGAGCCGTGGCGAATGTGGTGGATTCCCTCGGTTGCGCAGGAGAAAGACTATCACGGTTGCGAGCCTCGCGATCCGTGCTCGAACCGCCTGGCCGATGGGCCGGCACCGTAGTCTGAGAAGGTACGGGAAGCGGAGGTGGCCGGGTGGGACGCAGGCCGACGATCGATCGGGACGAGCTGGCCAGGCTCGTCGCCGAAGGGCTGAGCGTGCAGGAGCTGGCCGCGCGCTTCGGGGTGAGCGAGTCCGGGGTGCTGCAGGCCAAGCGGGCGGCCGGGCTGGCCAAGCCGATGCTCGACCACAGCCGCGCCGTCCCGTGGAAGCTGGCGCGCGCGCACGCCCAGTCCGGGCCCGCCACCAACCTGCGCAACCTGTCGGCGGCGGCACAGGGCAGGCCGCCCGCGGCCGAGCGGCTCAACACCGCGCTGCGCTGGGCCCAGCGGCTCGTCGACGCCGGGCTCGACGTGAGCTACGACCCGGCCGCCGGGTTCACCGAGGTCCCTGCGGACGCAGCCGGCTCACATGTCGCATCCGTGCTGGCCGCGGCCGGGCAAGGCCTGCAACAGGGCTGATCCGGGCGTTTCGCGGGCCCGTTCTCGGGAAGACGCCGGTCTCAACACAGAGACCGGAGGCGAACATCATGACCACCTTCATCTGGGTGGCCGTCGTCGTACTCGCGGTAGTGGCGATCGCCGCGGTGGGCTATGTCGTGCTTCAGCAGCAGCGCCGCAGCCACCTGCGCGAACGCTTCGGCCCCGAGTACGAGCGCATGATGGCCGAGCACGACAACAAGCGGGAAGTGGAGCAGGAGCTGATCGCCCGCGAGCAGCGCCACGCCGACCTCGACATCCGGCCGTTGCCGGAGGAGTCGCGTGAGACCTACGCCAGCCGCTGGACCGAGGTGCAGGAGCGCTTCGTCGACTCGCCCGGCTTCGCGGTGACGGAGGCCGACCAACTGGTCGCCGCCGTCATGGCCGAGCGGGGTTACCCGACCGAGAACTTCGAGCAGCGGCTGTCCGACCTGTCGGTGGGCCACGCGAGCACGCTGGACCACTATCGCAAGGCTCACGACATCAGCGGGCGCGCGGCCAGGAAGGCGGCCTCCACGGAGGAGCTCCGCCAGGCCATGGTGCACTATCGCTCGCTGTTCGAGGAGCTGCTGCACGAGACCTCCAGAGGACGGTGACAGACATGCACGACGAGCTCAAGGTGCCCTCGCAGCGGGCGGACGACGCCCGCGACGGCACCCAGGACGACCACGAGGACCCCACGTACCGCGCCCCCTACGCCGGCACGGACGACGACATGCTGGTCGCGGCCGACCCCGACCCCCGAACCGGCCCCCACTCCCGGACCGACCCCGACCCCGACTCCCTCACCGCCCCCGAGCACGAGAACGACTTCGAGCACGAGAACGACGTCGACTCGCGGACCAACTCCGGTCCCGGGAACGATTTCGACTCCCGGACCCACCCCCACCACAGGACCGCCCCCGGGATCGAGCCCGATGCCGGCACGGACTCCGAGGCCGTGATCGTCACCGAGACCGGCCGGCTCCCGGCCGACGAGACCCCCTCGCACGCGGCGCCCAAGGAGATCGTCCTGTTCGACCAGGACCCCGCCGAGGCGCAGGCCCGCTGGCGCGACCTTCAGGCCTCGTTCGTCGACGACCCAGGCCAGGCCGTCCACCGTGCCGACGACCTGGTCGAAGAGGTCGTCGAGGCTCTCACCAGCTCGCTGACCGCCCGTACGGGCGAGCTGCGTGAGCGGTGGAAGAGCGCCGACGGCGGCGACACCGAGCAGCTCCGCCTGGCGCTGCGCGACTACCGGGGCGTGCTGGAGCGCCTGCTGGCCCTCTCCGAACCGAACACGAGGTGATGTGACATGCTCGCCATCGTCGCAGCGATCATCTTCGGGCTGGGCTTCCTGCTCGACCTGCTGGACACGCAGATCGCCGGGAGCATCTCGGGGACGACCTTCATGCTGCTCGGCCTGACCCTGCTGGCGCTCCACCAGGCCGGCATCGGCACGGCCAGCATCAAGACCAACGGCGGATGGCGCGGCCGCGCCCGCCGCTGACCCGTACCTGTCGCAGCACTTTCGCGGCGCACCCGAACCACCGGGTGCGCCGCGCGCGGCGTTGTCAGGCGTCAGGTGTCAGGCGTCAGGCGTCAGGCGCTGGCAGGGAACCGCATGACCACCGTGCTGCCCCGGCCGCCGATGCGCAGCGTCAGGTCGGAGGAGAGCAGCCGGGCCACCCACAGCCCCATGCCGCCCACCGCCCCGGGCACCGGCCCTGCCTTCCAGTTGCCCTCGTCGTGCACTTCGACGACGATGTCGCCGTTGTCGGACCAGGTGCGCACCTGGGCGTCCCCGGCGCCGTGGGTGACGGCGTTCGTGGCCACCTCGTTGACGGCGATCACGAAGTCGTTGACCGACTCTTCCGACATGCCGACATCACGCGCCCCGGATTCGGCGAACTCCCGGACCTGAGGCAGGTCCGGGAGCCCGAAGCTGAGCCGTCGTACGGGCGCGCCGGGTGGCGGACTCGTGGAGTCCACCCGAGGATCCGCGTCCTCTCTCATCACCCGGCAACCGCCTTCTCAGCCGACCAGAAGCTCTGCGCGCAGTTGGTCGAGAACCTTACGGAGAATTCTGGACACGTGCATCTGCGAGATGCCGAACTCCGCCGCGATCTCGGCCTGTGTCATGTTGCCGAAGAAGCGCAGCAGCAGGATGTGCTTCTCTCTGGACGGCAGCGCGTCGATCAGCGGTTTGACCGCCTCCCGGTCGACCATGGTGCTGAGGGTGTCGTCGTCCTCCGGGATGACGTCGCCGAGCGAGGCGGCGTCGTCCTCGGTGCCCAGCGGCGCGTCGAGGGAGAGCGTGCTGTAGGCCGCGGAGGCGTCGAGGGTGAGCAGGACGTCCTCCTCGGAGATGTTCATCTTGGCCGCCAGCTCGGCGATGGTGGGCGAGCGGCCGAGGTCCTGGCTGAGGTCGGCGACGAGCCGGTTCAGCTCGGAGCGGCGTTCCTGGTAGAGGCGGGGCACCCGGATGGCCCAGGTGCGGTCGCGGAAGTGGCGTTTGACCTCTCCGGTCATGGTGACCACCGCGTACCCCCTGAAGGCGTGGCCGAGGGTCGGGTCGAAGCCGTTGATGGCCTTCATCAGGCCGACGTAGGCCGCCTGGAGGAGGTCTTCCAAGGGCTCGCCGCGATAGCGGTAGCGCCTGGCGATCTCCATGGCGAGCGGCCGATGCATCTCGACGATACGTTCGCGTACCCGTTCTCGCTGGCTGTGCGGGGCGTCGTGCCTGACCATCTCGGCCAGAAGCGCTTCGGCGGTCATCTCTTCGAGGACGAGTGTCTGCGCAGCCATGGCTGCTCCTCATCTGGGTTTCAGGCGCCCCCCGCATGAGAAAAAGCCCATGCAGCGGCGCGCCTCGCTCTACTTCGAGACGAAAGCCCTCTGCTGGACTTCTCCCCCAGTATCCCCTATCTTCCGCGAAATATCCCGTCTTGCGTCACGGGAGGGCCGCAATGCGTGAAGGCCAAGGCTTTCGGTGGACTTCGGTAATGTTGCCCCGTGACAATGCCCGAGAACGGCGACGGGTCAGTGGCGGCCCTGACCCTGACATCGTCGACAGCGGCCGAGATCTCTGTGATCAAGGTCGACGGTGTCCTTGACGCCACCACGCGCGAACAGTTCGCCGACTACCTCTCGCTGGCCGGTCCGGATCTGATCCTGGACCTCGGTGGGGTGACGTTCATGGACTCGCGCGCACTGGGGCTGATCGTCCACCACTGGCAGACGAGCCTGACCTCGGAGACCAAGTTCGCCCTGATCGGTGTGGAATATTCGAAGTCCAAGGTGATGTGGATCACCGGACTGGCCCAGCGACTGCCGATCTACGACACCCTCGACGACGCCCTGGCCGCCATCGGCTAACGACGATTCTTCGTCTGATGCTCCTCGACCAGCAGGCGCGCCAGGTCAGCCACCTTCACCTGGTGATGCTGGGAGATCCGGCGCAGCTCCTCGAAGGCGGCCTCGGCCGTGCACCCGCTGGTCTGCATGATGATGCCCTTGGCCTGGTCGATCAGCGCCCGGCCGGCCAGGGCCTCCTGCAGCTGGGCGGCGTCGGTGCGCACCTCTTCGAAGTCCCACATGTTGGCCATGGCCACCCCGACCTGCTCGGTCAGCATGCCGGCGAGCGACTGGGCGCCCTGCGGGGAGAACGCGCCGCGGCGTACCGAATACAGGCCCACGATCAGCAGGACGGGGGACACCTCGATCGGGACCGCCAGGACCGAGCGCACGCCCCAGCGGGTGGCCAGAGCGGCGTAGCGCGGCCAGCGGCTGTCGGCGAGCACGTCGGCGACGGCGACGCGGTTGCCGGTCTTCCTGGCCTCGATGGACGGCCCTTCGCCCAGCTCACGCTCGCTTTCGACGAGCATGATGAGCTCGCTGTGCGAGCCCGACACCAGGACGCGATGGTCGCGCCAGTGCTCGGCCGAGCCGCCCGAGCAGCCGGGCACGCCGCCCGCCAGCGCCGTGGTCAGACCGCGCAGCACGCTCTCGGTCGAGGTGTCCTCGCCGAGCCGGCCGAGCGTCGCCAGATTACGGGCGAGCCCAGGAGTGATCATCGCAGTGGATTCCATAACATCAAGCCCCTACCCCTTATGGCGACCATTATCCCGTGTGGCGTAGCGTCGGAGGATGACCATGCCGGACCTCGATCACGCCCTCAACGCACTTGAGGGGCGTGTCTCGTCGTTGCGTGAGGCGAGGGCCGCATATCCCGCGGATCTCGGCCCCACCCTCGATGCCGCGCTCGCGGAGCTGGACACCGCCGCTGAGCTGCTGGCCGAGGCCCGCGAGCAGTTGGGCAAGGCGCCCCGGCGCTCCGCCGGGAAGAAGGACGGGTCGCAGCGGGAGCTGAAGCTGCTGCGCCAGGTGTTCCGGGCCTTTCCGGTGCCGGTCATCGTGCTCGACGGCGGCGGCATGGTCAGGCGGATCAACCCCGAGACCTCGCGGATGCTCGGCAGTCCCGACGGCTATCTCGTGGGCCGGTCGTTCCCGCTGCTGGTGGATGTGTCGCGCCGGGCGGCGTTCCGGTCCCATCTGACGTCGGTGCTGCAGATCGGGCAGCCGGCGGCGTTCGAGACCCGGCTGGCGCACCAGGGCAGGACGCACACGGTGCAGCTGGCGATCTCGCGGCTGACGATGCCGGGCGAGCCGCAGCAGATGGTGGCCGTGGTGGCGCTGCCGACGCAGGTGCAGCTGCCCGAGCCGGGCTCCCGGCGGCCCGAGCTGTCCGACGGCGCGCTGGTGATGGCCGCGGCCAAGCGCCAGGACCTGCTGGCCAGGATGGGCAGGCTGCTGCTGGACGAGGAGGCGCTCCGCCAGCCGGTCGCGCTGCCCAGAGCGACCCGGCTGCTGGCCGCCGAATGGGCCGACTGGGTGATCGCGGACATGGTCCGGGACGGGCTCCCCCGGCGCTCGGTGGTGGCCGGGCCGAAGAACCTCCCGGTGGCCGAGCTGACCCGGCAGGTCGAGGCGACCGCCCCGGCCGGCGCCCAGGTGGTGACGCAGGTGCTGGAGCGCCGCTCGGGCGTGGTGCACGAGATGGTCGACGACGAGACGCTGCTCGGGTTCTGCGCCGAAGGGCCGCTGCTGACCGTGATGGGCGCCGGGTCGCTGCTGTGCGTGCCGATCGGCGACGGCGACGGCGTGCTGACGCTGGTACGCGCCCACGACCGGCCCCCGTTCACGCTGGCGGACCTGAGCGTCATGCAGGACATCGGGATGCAGCTCGGCTTGGCGGTGCGCGCGCAGAGCAGCTTCCAGAGCCGTTCGCGGGCGGCCGACGCGCTGTCGGCCAGCGTCGCCCCGCGGAGCCTGCCGGACGTGCCCGGTTACGAGGCCGCCGCGGTCTACCGGCCCGGTTCGTCGGTCGGCGCCGAGTTCTACGACGTGTTCCCGGTCGGCGGCGGCTGGGGGTTCGCGCTGGGCGGCGCGGCCGGTAAGGGCGAGGAGGCCGCGTCGGTCAGCGCGATGGTCAGGGGCGGGCTGCGGGTGCTCAGCGTCTGGGAGTCCGACCCGGACCCGGTGGTGCGCAAGGTCAACAAAGCCCTGGTCGAGCAGGGCACCGGCCTGTTCGTGATGGCCCTGGCCGGATTCGTGAAGGGCCGCCGGATCCGCATGTCCTCGGCCGGCCACCACCCGGCGGCGCTGGTGCAGCCCGACGGCTACGTACGCTTCGCCGCCGGCGGCGGCGTCCCGCTCGGCATCGCGCCCGAGGCGGAGACCAGCACGGAGGAGATCACGCTGGCCGTCGGCGAGACGCTGGTGCTCTATTCGGAGGGCCTCATCTCCTCCAGGAACGAATTGGGCGAGCCGTACGGCGAGGAGCGGCTGGCGGACGTCCTGGGCAGATGTGCGGGGCAGGGGCCGTCCACCGTGGTCAAGGCCATCGAGGAGGACCGCAACGCCTTCTCCGCCGGGCAGGTCTGGGACGAGATCGTGGTGCTTGCCCTACGCGGTGTCTGATTCGGCAGGGTTTGCGAATCGGCAGAAAATGGGTATGGTCTTGCCGTAGACCGACGTGCCTAAGACGCAGGCACACCTTGAAGGCTTTTCAACGCTGAGGTGTGCCATGAATATCGCAATCGTCGCTTCCGGTTCCGGCAATAAGCGTCACCAGATCCTTTCGGTGGCCCGTGAGCTTGGACGTGAGCACCACGTCACGATCTACTCCCGCCGCGAGAGCGCCGACGGCAAACCCAGGACGAGGGTGGCCCCGGGTGTCACGGTGGAGCACATCGGTGTGGGACCGGCCCGCAGCTTGAGCCCGGCCGACGTGGTGCCGTTCCTCAACGACGTGGGCGACCATTTGATGAAGCGCTGGCAGCAGGACCGCCCCGACGTGATCCACGCGCACTCGTGGACCTACGGCCTGGCCGCGGTCACCGGCGCCAAGGGCCTGGACGTGCCGGTCACCCATACCTTCCACACCGTCGACGCGGCGCACCTGAAGCTGGAGCGGGCGCTCGGCCGCCGGGCCAGGGTGGTCATCGCGGGCTCGGGCGACGAGGAGTCGGCGCTGATCAGGATCGGCGTCCCGCGCAACCACATCGCCATCGTGCCCTACGGCGTGGACACCGAGCGCTTCCACCGCCAGGGCCTGACGGCCGCGCGCGGCGCCCGCAGGCGACTGCTGCACGTCGGCCCGCTCTCCCCCGACCGGGGCGCGCACACCATCGTCCGCGCGCTGCCTGGCCTGACGGACGTGGAGCTGGTCATCGCGGGCGGCCCCGACCCCGAGGAGCTCGAGGACGACAGGGACGCGCGGCGGCTGCGCGCCCTGGCCGAGCAGCTCGGCGTCGCCGACAGGGTGACGATGCTGGGCCAGGTCAAGCGCGCCTCGGTGCCCAAGCTGATGCGCAGCGCCGACGCCGTGGTGTCGGTGCCGCGGGAGGCCACGAGCGGCATCGTGGCGCTGGAGGCCATGGCCTGCGGCGTGCCGGTGATCGCCTCGGCCGTCGGCGCCCACCTCGACTCCGTCATCGACGGCGTCACCGGCCTGCTGGTGCCGCCGGACCGGCCCGCCAGGACCGCGCGGCTGGCCCGTGAGCTGCTCACCGACCCGACGCTGCGCACCGCGCTCGGCTACGCGGGCGCCGACCGGGCCCGCTCGCGCTACTCCTGGGAGCGCGTCAGTCAGGAGCTCCTGCGCGTGTACGAATCCGCCTGCGCGTAGCGAACCGGCGTCTTATATGGTCACCGCATGCTGATCCACCCCTGGGATGCGGGCACCGAGGACCAGGCGCTCGCGTACGTGAAGGACAACCAGTTCGGGCACCTGATCGCGGCCGGCCGGGGCCGGGACGTGCCGGTCGTGGTGCCCACCCAGTTCCTGCTCGTGGACGATCGGACGGTCTGGCTGCATCTGGCCAGGCCCAACCCCATCTGGCCCGCCATCGAGGAGAACCCCGCGGTTCTGCTGTCGGTGGCGGGCCCGTGGGCGTACATCGACGGCCGGTGGCGGGCCGAGCCCGGCACCGACCCCGCGCTCGGCGTCCCCACCACGTACTACTCCTCGGTCCAGCTCACCTGCCGGGCCGAGATCGTCGCCGACCCCGAGGGCAAGCTGGAGATCCTGCGCGCCCAGCTCGGCGACCTGGAGCCCGGCCACGGTGATCCGGCCGCCATGCCGCGGCTGCTGTCGGGGCTGCAGGGCCTGCGGCTGGCCGTGACGGAGATCCGCGGCAAGTTCAAGTACGACGGGCACAAGGACGCCGGGGTGCGCGAGCAGGTCGCCCGGGGCCTCACCGAGCGCGGCGGCCCCGGCGACGAGGCGGCCCTGCGCCACCTGGCCTGACCCTCAAGCCACCCGGCCTGACCCTCAAGCCATCCGGCCTGGCCTTCAAGCCCGGCCTGGCCTGACCCTCAAGCCCGGCCTGGCCCCCAGGCCACCAGGCCTGGCCCTCACCGCAGCCGGCCGGCCTTCAGCCCCAGGTGGACGGCGAGGCGGTCGTCGCCGTCGGACAGGTCCCGGTGGGTCAGCCGCTCGGCCTTGCCCAGGCGGTAGTAGAGCGTCTGGCGGTGGATGCCCAGCTCGGCGGCGGCCTTGTTGGCGTGGCCGCCCAGGTCCAGATAGGCCTCCACGGTCTGGGCCAGCTCCGGTTCGAGGGCGGCGACCTCGGCCGCCAGCTCCCGGAGATCGCCGGGACCGAGCCTGGCCAGCAGCCGGTGCACGCCGAGATCCTCCCAGCGGGCGACGGGGGCGAACCTCGGGAAGTGCTCGGCGATGCGCAGCGCCTGCTTCGCCTCCCGCCAGCTCTGCCAGGCGTCCGCCGGATCGGCCCGGGGCGCGCCGAGTCCCGCGACGGTGCCGTACGCGCGCTGGGTGGTCTGGGCGACCTCGGCGGCCAGGTGCGCCGGGGCGAGCAGCGCGACCGGTGAGCCGGCGCGGGCGAGCACGCCGCGCGGGAGCGTCCACAGGGCGGCGACCCGCTCCTGTGACTCGCGCACCGCGATCACGGTCACCGGGCCCGGCAGCTCGATCGAGACGTCGGCGCGCTCCTCGGGGTCGGCGGACAGCAGAAGTGTGAGGCTCCGGCCGAGGTCCTGGCGGCTTCTGGCCTCCTGGGCGAGCGCGGCGGCGGCCCTGGAGACGAGCGGCGCGACCCGCGCCAGCGCGTCGTCGGTCAGGCTGCCCGACTCCAGCAGCCACAGGTAGCCGTAGACGACGTCGCGGTGGCGCAGCGGCCAGCAGACCCTGGCCAGCACCTTGAGGTCGGCGTCGGCGGGGATGCGCACCGGGTCGTGCGCCCGGGCGATGCCGTAGCGCTCGAAGTAGTCGCGCACCTCCCCCGTGGCGCGCCGGCGCAGGATGGACTCCTGGCGGACGGTGTCGATGTCGCCGTGCTGCGCGCCGTACGCGAGCAGCCGGAACGAGCGGTCCTCCAGCGTCGCCGACGCGCCCAGCACCCGGGCTATCTCGTCGACGATCTCCTGCAGATCGGTGGCTTTGTACATATGTATGACAGCCTGCCACACCCCGCGTTACGCCCGTCAATGGCCCTGCCTGAACAGGCGTTTTAGGCTGAAGACATGTTGGGTCAGCTGCTGTTCGCCGCGTCCCGGAACGCGCTCGTGCGCCGCTCCGTGACCGCCTTCCCGCTCACGCGCAAGGTGGTCGACCGTTTCGTCGCCGGGGAGAGCGTCGCGCAGGCCCGCGACGCGGTCCGGCGGTTGTGCGGCGCGGGCCTCACCGTGACCGTCGACCATCTCGGCGAGGAGACCCGCGACGCGAGCGCCGCGGCCGCCACCGCGAGGGCGTACGTCACGCTGCTGGAGGCGCTGCGTCCGCTGGAGCTCGGGGGCAAGGCCGAGGTGTCGGTCAAGCTGTCGGCCGTCGGGCAGGTCCTGGACGAGACGATGGCGCTGAAGCACGCCCGCGAGATCTGCGCGGCCGCCGACGCCGCCGGCGCGACCGTCACCCTCGACATGGAGGACCACACCACCGTCGACTCGACGCTGCGCATCCTGCGCGAGCTGCGCGCCGACCACCCGTCGACCGGCGTGGCCATCCAGTCCTACCTGTTCCGCAGCGAGGAGGACTGCCGGGCGCTCGCCGCCGAGGGCACCCGCGTACGGCTGGTCAAGGGCGCCTACAACGAGCCCGCCTCCGTCGCCCACCAGAGCAGCACCGAGGTGGACAAGGCGTATGTGCGGTGCCTGCGCATCCTCATGTCGGGGAAGGGGTACCCCATGGTGGCGACGCACGACGACCGGATGATCTCCATCACCGAGCTGTTCGCCGACCGCTACGGCCGCTCCCGGGGCGACTACGAGTATCAGATGCTGTACGGCATCCGCACCGACCGGCAGGAGGCCCTGGCCGGGGCCGGTCACACCGTCCGGGTCTACGTCCCCTACGGCGGCGACTGGTACGGCTACTTCATGCGCCGCCTGGCCGAGCGCCCCGCCAACGTCGCCTTCTTCCTTCGTGCCCTTGGGGGTAAGTGAAAATGGACGCCATCAGCAACGTGCCGGTTCCCGCGAACGAGCGGATCTACGGTTACGCACCCGGCAGCGCCGAGCGCGCCGCGCTGGAGAAGCGGATCAAGGAGCTGGCCGGCACCACGATCGACCTGACCATGACCATCGACGGCGACCAGCGGCTGGGCGGCGGCACGCCCATCGACGTGGTGCAGCCGCACAACAAGGCTGCCGTCCTGGGGCGTATCAACGACGCTACGGCCCAGGACGTGCACGACGCCATCGCGAGCGCGCTGCGGGCGGCCCCCGACTGGCGGGCGCTGTCCTTCGACGAGCGCGCCGCGATCTTCCTGAAGGCGGCCGACCTGCTGTCCGGGCCGTGGCGGGCGACGCTGAACGCCGCGACCGTGCTCGGCCAGTCGAAGTCGGCGCAGCAGGCGGAGATCGACGCGGCCTGCGAGCTGATCGACTTCCTGCGGTTCAACGTCTCCTACGCCCGGCAGCTCTACGCCGACCAGCCGATCTCCTCGCCCGGGGTGTGGAACCGGATGGAGTACCGGCCCCTTGAGGGCTTCGTGCTGGCGATCACGCCGTTCAACTTCACCGCCATCGCCGGCAACCTGCCGACCGCGGCCGCCCTGATGGGCAACGTGGTGGTGTGGAAGCCGTCGCCGACGCAGCAGTTCGCGGCGCACTTCACCATGCGGCTGCTGGAGGCGGCCGGGCTGCCTCCGGGCGTCATCAACATGGTGACCGGCAACGGCCAGGCGATCTCCGAGGTCGCGCTGACCCATCCGGAGCTCGCCGGGATCCACTTCACCGGCTCGACCGCGACCTTCCAGCACCTGTGGGGCACGGTCGGCGCGAACATCGCCTCCTACCGCGGCTACCCGCGGCTCGTCGGCGAGACCGGCGGCAAGGACTTCGTCATGGCGCACCCGTCCGCCGACCCCGGCGTGCTCGCGACCGCGCTGATCAGGGGCGCGTTCGAGTATCAGGGGCAGAAGTGCTCGGCGGCCTCGCGCGCCTACGTGCCGCGCTCGGTGTGGAGCCGGATGCGCGACGACTTCGTGGCCACGGCCGAGTCGCTGACCGCCGGGGACGTGGCGGCGAACCTGTCGACCTTCATGGGCGCGGTGATCGACGAGCGGGCCTTCGCCAAGCACAAGGCCGCCATCGACCGGGCTCGTGAGGTGTCCACCATCGACGTGCTCACCGGCTCGTACGACGATTCACTCGGATATTTCGTGAAGCCGACCATTCTGGAGTGCGCCGACCCCACGGACGAGATCTTCGTCAAGGAATACTTCGGCCCGATCCTCGGCGTGCACGTCTATGACGACGGCGACTACGACGCGGTGCTGAACCAGATGGAGAGCATCGCGCCGTACGCCCTGACCGGGTCGATCATCGCCCAGGACCGTTACGCCATCGCGGCGGCCTCGGAGCGGCTGCGTTTCGCGGCGGGCAACTTCTACGTCAACGACAAGCCGACCGGCGCGGTCGTCGGCCAGCAGCCCTTCGGCGGCGCCCGCTCCTCCGGCACCAACGACAAGGCGGGCTCGATCTACAACCTGATCAGGTGGGTCAACGCCCGCACGATCAAGGAGACCTTCGTCCCGCCGACCGATCACCGCTACCCGCACATGGGCTGACGACCGATCCGTCCCGCGCCCTCGGCTCCACGAGAGCCGGGGGCGCGGGCGTACCACCTCAGCCGTTCACAGCAGCTTGTCCAAGGTGATGGGCAGGTCGCGGACGCGTCTGCCGGTCGCGTGGTGGACGGCGTTGGCGAGCGCGGCGGCGACGCCGGTGATGCCGACCTCGCCCAGCCCGCGCAGCCCGAGCGGCATGGTCGGGTCGGGCTCGTTCAGGTAGTGGATCTCGATCGGCGGGACGTCGGCGTGCACCGGGACGTGGTACTCGGACAGGCTCGGGTTCATGATCCGGCCGGTGCGCGGGTCGATGAGCGTCTGCTCGCTCATCGCCATGCCGATCCCCATCACGATGCCGCCCCGGAGCTGGCTGCTCGCCGTCTTCGGGTTGATCACCGTGCCGACGTCGAACGAGCCGACCCAGCGGGAGACGCGGACCTCGCCGGTGTCCGGATCCACCCGTACCTCACAGAAGTGCGCCCCCGTCGCGGCCTTCACCCAGCGTCGCCGGTCCCGGAGGAACTTCGTCATGAAACGGACCTGTCCGGCCACCGCCCCGAGCCCGGTGTCGGACCCGACCGCGGCATCGACCGAAGGCCGGCCCGCCCGTCCGAGAATGTCGGTGTACTTCTCCCCCACGCCCGGCTTGCCGATCTGGTAGAGCCCGCCGTCACGGGCTTCGAGGCGGTCCAGGCGTTGACCGCGCAGCGGCGACTCGCCCGACCGTCTGGCCAGGGCGAGCATCGACCGCTTCAGCTTGTCGCACGCGGCCAGCAGGGCGGTGGCCACGCTCGCGGTCTGGGTGGCGCCGCCGGCCATCGGCGCGATGGGCAGCTCCGAGTCGCCGTACTCCACCTTGACGGAGGCGAGCGGCACGCCGAGCGCGTCGGCGGCGATCTGCCCCTGTACGGTCGCCCCGCCCATCCCCATCTCCTGGAAGCCGCACCGCACCACGACGGTGCCGTCGACCGACAGCCGTACCGTGATGTTGGCGTTCAGTTGCACGGGCGGATGGTAGGCCGACGCGACGCCCATGCCGACCAGCCATCTGCCGTCCCGCATCGAGCCCGGCTGCGGCGTCCGCCGCGACCAGCCGAACTTCTCCGCCCCGAGCGCGTACGCCTCCCGGAGCATCCGGTTGGAGAAGTCCTTCCCGTCGAGTGGATTCTTGGCGGGCTCGTTGCGCATCCGCAGCTCGATCGGGTCGAGGCCGAGCTCGCCGGCCAGCTCGTCGACGGCCGCCTCCAGCGCGAAGGTGCCGATCGACTCGCCGGGCGCGCGCATGAACGTGTTCGGCAGCAGGTCGAGCTCGACGATGTTCTGCTGGAGCAGGATGGTGGCGGCGTCGTAGAGGTGCCCGGACGCGGCGGTCACCGGCTCGGGCCTGCCGCCGATCCTGCCGATCCGCGACACGCTGGTGTGGATCAGGGCGGTCATCCTGCCGTCGGCGTCCGCGCCGAGCGCCACCCGCTGCGCCGAGGGGGTGCGTCCGCCGACCGTGTGGTAGATGCTCTCGCGGGTGAGCACCATCCGCACCGGCCGGCCGGTCACCCGTGCCGCCATCGCGGCGAGGATGGTGCCGGCCCAGACCGAGCCCTTGCCGCCGAAGCCGCCGCCGACGTACGGCGCGATCACCCGCACCCCCGCCACCGGCACGCCGAATCTCAGGGCGAGATGCTTGCGCACCCAGTCGATGCTCTGCGTCGCGTCGTGGACGGTGAGCCGGTCGCCGTCCCACGCCGCCGTCGTCGCGTGCGGCTCGATCGCGTTGTGGTGGTACGGCGGCGTGGTGAACCGCAGGTCCACCGAGACCGGCGCCGCCGCCAGTGCGGCCTCCGCATCGCCCTTCTTCTCTTCGCCGGGCGATATCAGGTCGCCCTTGACCGGTGTGGCGTTCTTCTCCTCGGCCGCGAAGTCCACCGTGGCGGGGAGTTGATCGTAGGTGACCCGGACCAGGAGCGCGGCGTGGCGCGCGGCGTCCAGGGTCTCCGCGACGACGACCGCGACCGGCTGGCCGTTCCAGTGCACCTCGTCGGTGTTGAGGTAGTCGAGCGACGTGCCGGAGACCATGCTGCTCAGGTTCAGCGGGCTCGGCGAGAGCGCCGGTTTCAGCGCCGGCGCGTTCTCATGGGTGAGCACCGCCAGCACGCCTTCGACGGCGGACGCGTCCGCCGTGTCGATCGCGGTGATCCGGCCGCGGGCGACCGTCGCGTGCACCAGGGCGGCGTGCGCGAGGTCGGGATAGGGGTATTCGGCGGAGAACCGGGCCGTGCCGGTCGTCTTGGCCGTGCCGTCCACCCGGTCGATCGGCTTGCCGACGCTGAGTTCCTTCGCCTCGCTTCGGGGCGGGCTCGCCACCTCGGTCTGGGTCATGCCACGCTCCCGTCCAGCGCACGTAGCGTCGCCACGATCGCGCGCCGAGCCAATTCGATCTTGAATTCGTTCTCCGGCCGGCCGACCGCGGCGCTGAGCTCCGCCGCCGCCGCCCGCTGGTAGGACTCCTCGCCGGCCGGCGCGCCGAGCAGGATCCGCTCCGCCTCATGCGCCCGCCACGGCTTGGTGGCGACCCCGCCGAGAGCCAGCCGGACCTCCGACACCATGCCGTCCCGTACGTCCAGCGCGGCGGCGACGGAGACCAGGGCGAAGGCGTAGGAGGAGCGATCCCGCACCTTGCGGTAGCGCGACTTCGCCGCCACCGGCAGGGCCGGCAGCTCGACCGCCGTGACCAGCTCGTCGGCGGCCAGCTCGGTCTCGAGGTGCGGGGTGCTGCCCGGCAGCCGGTGGAAGTCGGCCAGCGGGATGCGGCGAGTTCCGCGTACGCTCTCCACCTCCACGATCGCGTCGAGCGCGGCCAGCGCGACGCACATGTCGGAGGGGTTCGTCGCGATGCACGACTCGCTCACGCCCAGGACGCCGAGATTGCGGTTGAACCCGCCGATCGCGTCGCAGCCGCTGCCCGGCTCGCGCTTGTTGCAGGCCGCGGCCGAGTCGTAGAAGTAGGCGCAGCGGGTGCGCTGCAGCAGGTTCCCGCCGACGGTCGCCATGTTCCGCAGCTGGCCGGACGCGCCGCTGAGCAGCGCCTGGGACAGCATCGGATAGCGTGTCCTGATCAGCCGGTCGGCGGCGAGGTGACTGTTGCGGACCAGCGCGCCGATCCGCACGCCGCCGCCGGGCAGCTCCTCGATCCCGGTCAGCGGGAGCCTGGTGATGTCGATGACCGTGTCGGGCGTCTCGATGTCCTCGCGCATCAGGTCGACGAGGTTGGTGCCGCCGCCGATGAACTTCGCGTTGGGGCTGGCCCCGATCGCGGTGATGGCCGAGGCGACGTCGGGGGCGCTCACGTACGCGAAGGATCTCATCGGGCGACCTCCTGGATGGCGTCGACGATGCCGTTGTAGGCGCCGCAACGGCACAGGTTGCCGCTCATCCGCTCCCTGATCTCGGCCTGGGTCAGCTCGGCGTCGGTCAGCTCTGCGTCGCCGTGCCGGTGCTCGGTCACGGCGCTCGGCATGCCGGCGGCGTGCTCGGCCAGCATGCCGATGGCGGAGCAGATCTGGCCGGAGGTGCAGTAGCCGCACTGGAAGCCGTCGTGCCGGACGAACGCCCGCTGGAGCTCGCCGTCGGTGACGCCTTCGATCGTGGTGATCTCGCGGCCGGTGTACTGCACGGCGAGGGTCAGACAGGCGTTGATCCGCTCGCCGTCGGCCAGCACCGTGCAGGCGCCGCAGGCGCCCTGGTCGCAGCCCTTCTTCGTGCCCATCAGGCCCAGGTGCTCGCGTAGCGCGTCGAGCAGGCTGACCTGCGGCGCGAGCTGGAGTGTCCGGTCAGCGCCGTTCACCCGCAGCCGTACCTCCATCGTGTGCCCGGCCGGACGCGGCCGTACCTCAGGATGCAACGTCACCGATTCTCCAATGATCAATGGTTATGTCAGGCTCAACCGCAAGGGAAACGCGGCGACTCGCGGCCCTGCTGCGAGCCCTCCGCCGCGGCTTGACGAAGCTGCTGTTCGACGAGGGCGCGCGTGGTGCGGGCCGCCCGCGCCTCGGCTGCCGCGAGGGGGGTCAGTTCGTCGCCGGGGACGCCCTCCTGCAGGAAGAACGCGAGGCCGTGGGCGGCGGAAGCCATGCAGATGAGCAGGTCGAAGGCGGCGGCCTCCGTGGTGGTGACCCGCCTCGCGATCGGCAGCAGCGTGTCGAAAAGGGCGTGGACGACCTCGGCCAGCTCGGGATGTCGGGTCTTGTCCAGGCCGGCGTTGAACATGATGTCGAAGAGCGCCTGCTCCTCGCGGGCGAAGCGCACGTACGCCGCGGCCAGGGCGGCCAGCTGCTCGGTGGGGTCCTCGATCCCCGACATGGCCTCCCTGAAGCGCCGATCCTGCTCGCGGTAGCCCTTGACGGCGAGCGAGGCGAGCAGGGCGTCACGATCGGCGAAGTGCTTGTACGGCGCGGCGACGCTCACCCCGGCCCGGCGACAGGCCTCCGCCAGGGTGAACCCATGCGGCCCACGCTCGGCGACAAGCACAAGCGCCGCCTCCTCCAGCGCCTTACGAAGGTCCCCATGGTGCTGCCCGGTACTACGCCGTCTGCCGATCACGCCATGAGGTTAACACTATTCACCTGTTGAGGTGAATAGCATTTACCTATTAAGGTTAACGAGATTTACCTATGGGAGACGTTCCTTCTGAGCCCCGAGCAGGCGCAGACGTCCGGCCCAGCTGATCATCCACCAGGCATCCGATCAGCCTCGCTATGCGACTTCTAGTGGCATACTTGTCTCATGGCCTTTCCACAGCCCGCAGACCCGACGGTGAAAAAATCGGTGACTCTTCGCCGTTCGCTCGCCGAAGAGATCGAGAGCCGGACCGGTCCTCGTGGGTTCTCCCACTTCGTCGACCAGGCGGCCGAGTACGGCTTGGCGCTCCTCAAGGCCGAGGAGATCGTCACCGATCACGAGCGCAGGGTGGGCCCGCTGTCCGATGAGGTCATGGAGGAAGCCCGGCGGGCATGGTCCGGCGAGTAGGGCGAGCGGGCGCTTCGTTCCCGACGCCCTTGTTCGTGCTGGACGCGCAGCCGTTCTCCCTCCTGGGAGAGGATGACGCCAAGATCGTGGCCCGGATCGCTGTCGCCCGGGAGGAAGGGTTCATCCCGGCGATCAGTGCCGTGACGCTGGCCGAGGTGCGCCGCTCAGGAGCGATCGGGAGGCGTCTCATCTGGCAGCGGGCGCACTTGACTGTCGTTCCCGTGACCGAAGCAGTAGCGGATCTCGCCGGCCTCCTGTTGGAGGACGCGGGCTTGGATGGACACGAGTGTGTTGTGGACGCCCTCGTCGTGGCCTCGGCCGCCGCAGGAAACGGTCCGGCCAAGGTGGCGTCCAGCGACGGTTCACACGTCCCCAAACTGATCGGCGCAGCCAGGCTCAGACGAGATGCGCCGATCGGATGGGTGCCGGTCTAAGCAGATCGAGTTCGTCACGGCCTGTCATGACGCTCCCAAGCCATGTACCGGATGGCCGAGCTGGTCACGCAGTCGTGCGCATTCGCGCACGAACCGGCTGCGGCCCCCGCTCGCCGCGTACGCCGTCACCTGCGGGATCGCGCCCCGCGCTCCCGCCCAGGTCGCCGTGTCCGCCGCGAGCGTCATCGCCTCGGTGTGCACGACGGCCGGTCGCTCGCCGGGGCCGGGCAACAGGGCGGGCAGCAGGGTGGTGAGAAGCCGCCAGATCGTGGCGTACGCGCCCTGCCGCGCCGCGTCCGTCAGCACCCGCACCACTGCCCGCTCCTCGAACCTCGGCGTGCGCCGGAGCAGCAGCGCGACCTGTTCGCCCACCGCCTCGGCCGGCAGATCTCCTCTGGCCGCCATCCGCAGCAGCAGCGGCGCCGCCTCCGGATGCCCGGCGGCCACGAAGTAGGCCAGGGTGAGGGCCATCGCCTCTCCCGTGGGCCCGTCCGCGTCGGCCAGTGCCGCCACGAACACCGGCGCGATCGTCGGGTGGAGCAGGAACCGCAGGTAGTTGGTGGCCACGACCTCCCGGTGCGACGGCAGGACCGCCGGCCACCAGCCCTTCTCGCCACCGTGGTCGTCCCAGCCCCAGCGCGTCGGCTCGCGCAGCAGCTCGTCCAGCAGTTCGTGGCCGGTCGGCTCGGCTCGCAGCCTCGGCCTCAACCGGATCTCCCACGGCCGGTGATCCGGCTCGTGCTCGTCGAAGTAGCGGTCGATGGCGCCGTCCAGGTAGCCCCACCGCAGGCCCGTCTCCGGGTCGGGCAGCCCCTCCCCCGCCAGCCAGGTGGCGGCGGTCGCGGCGGCCGGCGAGCCGACGCGCGCGGCCCTTCCGGCCGCGTCCGGGTGGCGTCCCCGGGGCAGCCGCACCAGTGCCTGCGCCAGGTCGGCGGGCAGCGGTTCGACGCCCGCCGCCGCGCACTCCGCCAGCCGGTCCACCAGCACGTCCGGGTCGAGATGGCCGGTCATGAGCGTGGGCGTGGCCAGCAGCACGGGCGGCAGCGTCCCCGCCCGCAGTCCCGCGTAGATCTCACTGAGCCGGTGCAGCACGAACATGTGCGGCGGCGAGACCTGCGACGGCTGCGGCAGGCGGTGCCTGCGGCGCGACTCCACCGCCGGATCAGGCGGCTCGGGCTTCATGAACAGCGGCCGGGGCCCGGAGTAGGCGATCCGGACGCGGAAGCCGCGTGGCTCGCCAGGCGCCGGCGGAGGGACGTGCAGCCCGTCGCGCATGGCCGCCACGCGCTCCTTGGACACGCCGAGCTCCAGCAACTGCTCGAAGATCTCCTCGCGTACGTGCTCGGGCACGTGCCCGAACGCTCGCTCCGGCTCGCTCTCCTCCTCCGGCTCCCCGTCCCCGTCGTCCTCCTCCTCACCGTCCGGTACGAGTCCGACGCGCACCCGGAAGCTCGCCCCCGCCCAGGGGTCGAAGGGCTCGGGTTCGGGCGGCCCGGGGTCGGTGCCGGGGGCCAGCACTTCCTGCGTCAAGGCGGTGAACCAGGATCGGGCGTCGACCCACCTGTCCTGCTGGAACAGGTAGGAGTTGTCTCCGCCGTGGCCGGCGGCCAGCGTGCGCCGCATCTCCTCCCGATCGCCGGCGGCCTGCCGTACGAACGCGGCCAGCCACCGCTCGTAGTCGGGCCACTGATACATGTTCCAGGGCAGGTGCAGGGTGGGCTCCGGGAACGGCTCGGGCGCGGGTGACGCGGGCAGCGGCGGTGGGGTGAACGCCTCGCGCTGTTCCTGGGCCGTCACTTCCCCGCCGTACACGGCCGCCACCCGCGTGCCGAGCGCCGCCGGCAGCATCGGCACGGCCTCGGCGACGGCCTCCCCGGCCGGGGCGAAGGCGGCGGCGTGCTTGAGCGCGATCCTGGCCGCCCGCCCCTGGACCTCGTAGGAGGCGTGCCCGAACGCCGTCGCGAGCGCGGGCGCCAGCTCGGCGGCGTGCGGCAGCTCCCGCTCCAGCCAGCGCAGGCCCTCCAGGGCGAGCTTGGCCTCGGGCCGGAAGGTCAGCGCGCCGATGGCCTCGACGACCTCGGCTTCCTCGTGCGGACCGCCGTACCGGACCTGGGCGAGCGCCAGCTCGGCGACCGTGCCGGGAGCGGCGGGCAGCAGCCGCAGGTAGTCGCGGACCCGGGCGGCGGCCTCCTGCGGCGTGGGGTCGAGCATCCGGTGCAGCCGGACGAAGAAGCGCAGGCCGGTCGCGTCCCCGCCGCGCAGGAAGCGGCGCAGGCAGCCGTCCAGCAGCTCCGCGCGCGACACCCGGCCGGTCTGCTGCAGCCGTCCGAGCAGGGACAGCCAGCGGGTGGGGACGGGCTCCAGGCGTTCCTCGCGCAGCACGCGACCGGCGCCCTCGGCTTCGAAGATCCGCGGCAGCAGCGGGCCGATCAGCGGGTCGTCGGCGGCCGGCCTGGCGCGGAGCCAGGCGGTCACGAGCGGGTCGTGCTCGGGCGGCGGGGCGCCGCAGGCCCGCAGCAGCGCCAGCGCCAGCGGGGCGTTGCGGTCGTCGGCCGTGCGGATCTTCCGGGCCAGCCGGACGGCCACCTCCGCCTGCCAGCCGGCCGGGCGCGCGGCCAGCACCCGGACCACCTCCTCCACCCCGGCCCGCCGGCCCGCGAACTCGCGCCGGGTCAGCCAGGCGACAGCGGCGGCGGGACCGGCCAGCACGCCCGCCCCCGCGATCCGCAGCACTTCCCCGTGCCCGTCGATCTCATCCCGCTCGCCGCTGTCCCACTCCCCCTCCCACTCCCCCTCCCCGTCGCCTTCGCCCTCGTCCTCGCCGAGCGACCAGCGCTCTCTCGCCTGGCGGTCGGCGGCCGCACGCAGGTCTTTACGCAGCTCCGGCAGACGCCGGGCGACCTCGGCGCGCTCGGCGTCGGACAGGGTGACCACGAGGTCGGCCAGACCGCGGGCGTCGCGGGCGGTGATGCGGTCGCGGACCTGCGCCCAGGCCGTCATGAGGTCACCTGTGCGGAAGTTGATGAACACGTCATGGACGGCAACATAGAGATCATCTCCGACAATCCGCGTCGACCAGGATGGGCGATCGTCGCGTCTTGATCAACTTTCTGGTGGCCCGCTAGGGTTGGGCGCCTTTGTTCGGATCTTGATCACTCGTTCCCGAGGATGTTCCCGTGCGCCGCTACCGTTTCGGCAGAATCGCCGCGTTCGTCGCCGCCGTCTACGTGGCCGCGGTCGTCGTGTCCGGCGTGCTCGCGCTGACCACCGGCGACCCGGCGCTGCTGCGCGAGATCGTCACCGGGGGCTGGGATCCGGACTTCATGCCCTACACCTGGTGGGTGGAGCTCCTCATGGTGGCGGGCGGGATCCTGCAGGGCTGGGCCTACTGGCAGGTGCTGCGCGGCCGGCCGGCCGGCGCGGCGGCCGTCAACGACAGGCCGGTACGGCTGCTGCGGGTGGCCCTGTATCTCAGCGTCGCCTGCACGCTGCTGTACCGGCTGCCGATCCCGTACGAGTGGTGGCTCGGCCTGCCCGGCGATCTGCTCGACTTCGCCGTCGTCTGGCTGTTCTTCGTCGTCCTCGCCGGCGCATTGCCCCGTTGGCTGCGGGTGCTGGGGCTCGTGGTGGGCTTGGTGGACGCCGCTATGGGAACGGCCGCCACCGTCGTCTACGGCCTCGGCCTGTGGTCCGCCGCGCCCTACGTCTCTCCGTACCAGCTCGGCAATGTCGTCTACCTGCTGTGGCTGGTGCCGGTCCTGGCCGGGCAGGCCAGGGACGCGCGCTGGTCCCGGGGGACCGTGCGCATCGGCATGGCCTCGGCGGTGCTGTCGCTGCTGTCGTCCGGCGGGCATTCCATCGTCTCGTTCGGCGGCTGGGGCGTCGACTACGACCTGGTGATCATGATGGTCCTGGGCATCCTGGGCGTCTTCGGGACGGTGTGGCTGGCCCGCTCCGCCCACGACCTGGGCGGCCCGCCGCCCGTACCGTCCCCGCCGCCTCCCTCCCGGGTCGCGCCGGCGCGGCCGTGGCCCCTCGCCGCCGTGGCCGTGGCGCTCCCGCTGATTCCCGCGGCCGTCAACCTCGCCGGTGGGATGCCCGTATGGACCGGCCCTCGGGGATGGGTCGACGACCTCTTCCACGGGTACGTGGGCTACCCGGCGACCGTGCTCTGGGTCGTCGTGGACGTGCTCGTCGGGGTCGGCGCGCCGGCCGTGCTGATCCTGGTCGCGGTCGTACGCAGGACCCAGCGACTGCTGCGCGTCACGATGTCGGCCCTGATCGTCGCGGCCGCGGCGGGCGTCGTCAGCGCGACCACCACCGAGCGCGAGGCGGACTGGCAGCTCATTCCCGACATGGCCGAGCAGCGGCTGGCCCTTTACCCGGGCGGGGTGTTCGACCTGAACGACAACGGCGAGGTCCTCTTCGGCCTCTCGCCGTCGTGGTACAGCGCCGCCCTGGCCGCCTCCGCCCTCGTGCTGCTCCTCCTGTACGGCGCCCCGCCCGCCGCCCGTCTGCGACACCACGTCCTCGTGACGGCGCTGGCCGCCTCCGTCGCCCTGTGCTTCCTGCCGGCCGCCGACCAGTCACGCGGCCCGGTCACCACAGCCAGGGACTGCTCACCACCCGAACCCTGGGAGACGAACGGCGAGCCGGTGGCACCCGAGCCGCTCACCGGCCCGCGCGCCTTCATTTGCGCGGTACGCCAGCGGCAGACGCTCGCGTTCGCCGCCACCACCCCCGACCAGGTGCTGCTCGACCACGGCCGCCGCCTGTGCGGGGCCTACACCCGTAACGACCCGCGCGAGCTGGCCCGCCTGCGGGACACGGAAGGGCTGAGCGTCGACCATCTGAGCGGAGTGCTCGCCGGGATCTGCCCGGCCGCGAACGCGAAGATCACCGCGGAGGCGGCCGCCCGGCAGCGCGAGTCCGAGGAGTTCGTCGCCGAGGAGCGGCGCAAGTGCGACGCCACCCCACGCCACCACCCCCTCATCCGGCCCGCCAAAGCGATCCGCCTCAAGGAGCCGGAGTGGCCGGAGGTGGGGCTGGGGCTGTACGACGAGCCCTCTGCCGAGGGTAAAAGCACCAGCGTCGGCCCGGTCAACGTCGCCCCCGGCCAGGTGACGGTGGGGACGCATCCCGACTTCCACGTGTGCGTCACGCTGGAGACCTACACGCGCCGCCCACCGGTCGAGACCAAGGGCTGGGACCATGTCGTCGAGGTCGGCTTCACCAACCGGAGCGGCGAGATGACGTTCACGGACAGCCTGAGCGGCACCGAACTGCCCGACCTGTCGCTCAACGGCCGCAAGGGGCACTATCGCATCCGCGTGCACCGGGCCTGGTTCCCCTGGAAGGGCGACGAGTACGGCACCCAGCGGCTGCTGATCATGGCGTACCCGGGACCGGGAGACAAGGCCGTCGTCCACCGCAAGCCCGCCAAGAACCGCTGACAGCCGTGGCCGTGGGGGTGGCATGTCTGGGGCTCACCGTGCTGCTCCTGAGCACTCGCTCCGCGCGGGTCGCCTTCCGGGCACTACGCAACCGATTCACGATCCGCTAGCGTCAGCTTCCGCGTATGTGCGCCGTCCACGTGCTTACACCGCCCGCTTGTCCAACACCATCCCCGCCTGGCGCCCTCATCCCCCGCAGATCAAGCCTGCCCGCATGGCACCCCCCCCGGCAGGGCTCGCCGTCCGCGCTTGGGCCATTGCGCCGTCGTCCCAGACGGCCACATGTTCACCCTCGAAGACGACCTCCCGACCAGCAAGGTACCGTCGCCGGGGTGAAGTATCCGCTGACGCTCGCGGAGCCGCACCTCGCGTAAACACCTCCGGCAGCCCGATGGCGGCTAGCCCAACGCTTGCGAATCAACGAAGAAGCGTCCGTATCATGTGCGCCTTGTTCCATCTGCCGAGGTCACACGATACGGCTGGCTTCACGAGCAAGAGCGGAACACTACAGAATTGCAGGCAGCGGCGCACTATACCAGACACATAACGACTGTCTAGGTTACGCTCACACGGTGGGAGTAGCCAACTGGATCGCGGTCGCGGCCGTACTGGCCGCGCTCCTGGGATCTGGAATCACCCTGTACATAAGTCGGCACCGCCGTCCGAAGATAAAATCTGACATTCGGGTCAACGGATTAGGGACTGATGGCTATCCCCGCCTCGATGTGCAGGGGATCGAGACCCCACAGGGGGTTCTGAGTCAGACCGCGCCGACGATAGATGTCCGCCTCGTGAATTCAGGAACCGGCACGACTCTGATTGTCGGCTGCGATATCGAGGTCATTTGGGCTCATCGGTTCAAGCACGTTCGACCACCCATCGCGAAGCATGACCGAGGCGGCGCCGCCCTGCTTCCAGCGTCCGCACACTATGTAGCACTTCTGCCGAGCCCGGAGGAAGCCAACGGACGGTCGTTCACGGGTAGGAAGGCCGAGCCGCACCCGTTGGAGGTGGCGCTTCGCGGATCCGACGGGCTGAACTTGTCTCACGAGTTGAAACCGGGCGAGGCAGACCGGTTCGTCGTTCGAGTCGAGGTCAAGCCGCATGGAGGCGGGACGCTCTTCGATCATGCGATGCCTGGCGACGATAGGCTGGCCTACCAGGTCCGGTTGTCGATCCGATACGTCGGCGGGCGTAGGACGCAGCAGCTCGTCACCGACAAGATCGGCATCGTCTCGCCCGCGAATGAACTCACCTTTCCGGAAACGGGGCAGATTCGGGAAATCGTTGACCGGTTTCGCCGCGAGGTTACCGAGATAGAGAACGAGATCAACACAGGCCTCCGCGATGCCGGCCGAAGGCCGTTCAACTGGGCGAAGCTGAGGAGTTCCAGCGCACGTGACCTCGAAGCGTTCCACGACACAATCGGGCGAAGCAGGATGTTGACTCCTGCCTTTCTGTCTCCCGACGAAGCGGTCCGTACTTTTCTGGACGACTTGAAACAATTCTGCCGCTCGGTTCTAGACGAAATACCGCGAGAATCCGATCTCGCGCAAGTCTTCTTTCCTCCGGCGCGAAGGACACTGGTCGAGATCGAGAAGGTCCGCTCCGAGGAGTTCGGATAACCGGCGGCACGTGTTGTCATGGACGCTTCATGTAGTTAGGTCGTTCATCCGACCGTTCTTCACCCCACGACGGACCGTCATCCGCGCAATGCCGTACTGCACCATGCGAAGGCATGCAGCCGGTTCACCGCGTGACCATCACGAAGACGACTGAGCGGCACAAGATCCACTCATCCAAGGGGGCGTTCATCCGCGAGATCGACCGGCGCTTCCGGTGGTCGGAGCGCCCGTGCGGGCTGCACGAGGTGGCCGAGTCCACGGGCGAGGGCCCAGCGACGCAAAGCCGGGCATGACGTCCTGCTCGGACGAGGCGAGGTCAGCCGCGGCCGGCACGTGGCTGAGCAGCGCTTCGGGCGGCACGATGTCTATGCCGGTGGCGTTGGGTAGCGGTGGATCTCGGCCCGGTGGCCCGCCGAGCCGGCGAACTTCGCGTCGTCGGTGAGCAACGGCACTCCCAGCAGTTCGGCGAGGGCCACATACATGCCGTCATAGGCGGTCATGTCGTTGCGCAGCTCCAGCACGCGTGACTGCAGAGGCAGCATGGGATGCCGGACGATCCTGAGTTGCGCGTAGCGCTCCAGCATGACCTGCGCCCTCGCCTCGGAGATGCGCACCTCCGGCTTGCTGGTGATCACATGCCCGCGCACGACCGAGGCGATCTCGACATCGATCAAGACCGGGGCGTGCAGCCTGCGAGCCAGCCGCTGCCGAAGAAGGCCATCGCCCTTCACATTGGCCAGCAGACGGAAGACGATCGAGGCGTCGACGACCAGGCTCACCTACCGCCCTCGCGCATCGTCTCGCGAACGAAGTCGGGATCGTACGGCACCGGCTCGTCGGCGGCGATCCTGGCCATCACTTCGTCCAGCGTCGGGGTGCCCGCCTCCTCGTTCAGAAGGTCGCGCACGAAGGCGGTCAGCGACTTGCCTTCACGCTCGGCCCGAGCTTTCAGCGTCCGCTCCGTCACATCAGGAACATCCCTGATCTGTATCGTCCCCATGCCACCAATTCAGCATGCACATTGCATGCACGCTCGCCGTCCCCGTGTCCTCGAACTCGTCTACACGGCGAACGACATGGCCGGGCTCGCCCATGACCTCGGCGATCCGACCTCCCCCTCACTCCGCCCCCAGGCCACGACCCCCGCCACAGCCCGAACGGGACTTGAGGAAGCCTCGCGAGCCTAGGACGAGCAAGCCGCACTGCTATTTGGCCCTGCCCGCGAGGATCATCAACCACAGCTCTTCAGCCTCGCCGAAGGAGCGCGGATGACTCTCACTGACCTTGACCATGGACTTGAGCCGGTCAGTCCTGCGCACCCACGCCAGCCCTCCAGCGGTGCGGAGCTCGTAGACGCGCGGCCCGCACTCACAAGTGTGCCGTCGCACCCGGACCCAATGAAAGCGCGGCAGCGGCTCGCACCACTCGACCGACTCGGCGTCAAACCGCCGAGGGCGGACGTGCGGGCCGCGAAAATCAGGGGACTCCTCCATAGTCGCCTCCACAGGTTGAGCGGCTGCTTGCTGTAGGTGGCCCCGCTCCCCCGTCCCTCCAGTCGGAAGAGCGGGAACCACCCCCACCCGGCGTCCGCGCTACGGACCGGGGTCTTGCCTGCCCGACTCGCGCAGTCGCCAGTGGACGGGAGCCAGGCCGTCTATGGGGCGTGGTTCTGCGTCGCGGCCAGGTGCTGCGCCACCAGCTCGCGGAAGATGTTCCGAGCGGCGAGGGCAGGGCCACGGGCGATCTCCTGCCAGGCAGCGGCGTATGACTTGCGGTGGGTGACCAGGTGCACGCCACCTTCGCGGCGCAGCTGGTACAGGCCGCAGCACGACATCTCGATCACACGCAAGCGCACGCCGGTGGCGGCGTAGGGAGACCACTCTGGCTTGTCGATCATATTGGGGGCTCCTCTCGGCGCAGCCCTCAGGTGTGCACCATCAGGGCGCGGGCCAGTGTGCGAGGCAGGGCATGGGTGGCGTTCAGCGGGATCTCGTACATGAGGCCGGGCCACTACGTGTCGAAGGAGTGACGGTACGTCAGGGAGAAGCATGGGAAAAATGTAGACCCGCCGGATCCGACGCCGATGGGCCATCTTCCTGACGTCGAACCCAGTAACTCGGAGCTCGCATGGCGCGTGGGCCGTACCGTTGACCTGTGATTGACGCCGGCGGTGAACAACCGGTCTACCTGCAGGTCGCAGCGGTCCAGGTCGTCGATGTCGTCGGCGCCGCAGGCCATCCCGGCGACGATCGTGGTGACCTTCGCCGCCGCGTTGGCCCCCTCCGCGGCGCTCAGGGCCACGTACTCGCCGGCCAGACGCTCCAAGCCCGCCCGCTCGGCCAGTCGCAGCGCCGGAGCCAGCCCGCCGTAGGCGATCACGTGCTCATCGTCGAAGATCGCATGCGTTTTGTCAGCGGCGTGGGAGAATCGCACTTACGAGGTGCCCTTCTGATCTGGCTGATTGAAGCGTAGAGAACTCCAATCCTCCCAGGTCAAGGGGCACCTCGCCTCATTTCACGACATACGCATCAGATTTCAAGCCGTGGATCCAGGCTAAACGGCATTGGGGGCCGCCAGGCGGTCGGAACAATCAGCCGATATGACCGAACCGTTAGTCATTGAGGTGGGGGCATGACGCACAAGAGTCCCTGTGATGAAATCCAGGCGCGGTCGAGGAATCGCCCGGTAATTCTTCCCAGAATGATCAGAAACTGGTCCAGTATCTCTGCGTCTGACAAACTGTGGTCGCTGGTCAGATCTTCCCCATGGGCGCGGTATTCTTCCTCGTCTTCGATACTTCTATACTCACCATCGTGCGTATATACCGGCTCATCCAGTTCCTCGATTGCGCCGATGTAGGAAATTTCAAATGCACGCCGGCCATAGCGGCTGAGCGCCTCTGCAGACGATTCTTGCCCACCGGCGAGGACAAGAACATGGGACCAGCCGGGTGCATGCGACGTGATCCAAACTCGCTGCTCAGAACTCGCGGCATCGTACGACCTCATGGCCTTTTGAAAGTCGCACGTCTCCGTGGCCTCCGCCGGGAAGCCCAGACGCCGGGCCACCTCGTGACCATCCTCAATGCTGACCCATAGGGCGCAGAACCATCCGTCGAGCCCGTGCTCCACCAGAAGACGCAATTGGCTTTCGACCGGAAAGAGACTCACGAAATTATCCAGCTTCCCCTGCCTGAGAGCCCGAAAGAAGGACAACGAACGGCAGTACGCCTTTCGCTGCTCTCCTCTTGTCAGGCCTCAGGGCTCAATGAGCACCCAGAAGGAGTTTCCTGTCCCAACTCGATACTCAGTGTACCACGCGCCGATTTTGCGGCCATGGGTCAAGCTGTGGGACTTGTTCAAGGCCCGCAGCGAGTAGTTGCCCCGGGCGGTGCCGGCCCCTTCCTTGGACGAGGCGAATGGATACTCGTCGCAGCTGCTGGGTCCACTTATAGGCAGTTTGTCCGGCCTCCAGGCAGCCAGATATTTGTCCGGCTGATATTATTTGCAGTAGTTGATGTAAACTTTATGCCGATCATTGTTCGCGGGGATCAGCCAGCTCATTTCCTGCGACGTTCCCACATCCATGAACATCTCGATCTTGGAGAATCGCGTCCTGTTGACGTCCTGGTCCCCAGACTTGAGTTCTGTCAGCGGGGTACTCTTGGCTGCCCAGTTCCCGACGGTTATCGTCTTTGGCTGCTCGGTGCCGAGCGTCTTGCGGGTGGGCACGCAGTCGGCGTTCTTCGTGCAGGAGTCGCGCGACGTACTGAACGAGTGCACGGGAGACGTCGAGCGTGGCACGATGAGCAATCACGTGGAGCCTTCCGGCTGGCTGAGATTCTTGTGGTGAGAGCTCTTTTACCGGGGGCTCCACGTCTGTTTCCGGCGTTCGGCGACTCCTCCCGAAAATCCCGGAATGCCGCTGACGGCGTCCAAGAAATCCCAATTGCCCGCACTATTTCGCTGAGATCACCTCAGTGAGTCAACGAGGCCAGGCGCCTCTGGGGACACGGTAGAGGACGCGCGACGCCGTGAACCAGTCCCGATCGAGGAACCGACGCGTGACCCGCCCCGCCAGGATGAGATAGCTCTCCACCATCTCCTCGAACCCGAGATTGTAGCGTTCTTCCAGATCAAGCGTGTAATTCCGGAATTCTTCGAGCACCCCCAGCGGGCCCAGGAGTTCTCCATCGTAGTAATAGAGCATTCCCTCATCATCGAGTTCGGCTAGGTCAGCCCTATGGTGATGAGTGATGATTCGCCTACCTCCGGAGCTCGCCGCCGGTTGAAATGGAAGCCACCCCGTCAGGGTGACGGCGACGGACCAGCCAGGAGAATGCATCCCAATCCAGGTCATGGTGTCCCCGGAGTCATCGTCGGCCAGGTCGAATGACGTATCGAGATCACAAAGAATGCCCGAACTCGGATCGGCCCGGAATCGTTGCGCGGCCTCTTCGATATTCTCCGTGTCGATCCAGGTCGCATCGAACGAGCCGTTCAAGAGGTACTCCTCCAAGAGGTCCCATTGCCTCTCCGCAGGAATTGCCTGCGACATGTCTGCCATCTCACTTCTTCGGTTCTTCGATTCTCGGAAAGAGTGTGGGGTGGAGGCGATCTCATAGCCGCCTCCACCCCACAGTTGGCCCACTGGACCCCGGGAACCTGCCAAGCCGGTTAGGTTGCCGTGCCGTCCGGCCATTCTGCGGTCAGGGCTAGCTCACGATCTTGACCCAGAACTGATTATCGGTCACTACCCGGAAATCTGCCTAGAAGTAGGTGAGTGCATCTCCATGCCGCGAGGCGATCGCCCGGCTCGACCTCGCCATCGCGCTGGCCGACCTCGGAGCCCCCGAAGACGCCCTGAGTGTTGGCCTTCGGGCCCTCGATTCACCCAGAATCGTTGCCCCTGTCTGTACTCGCGCGACTGACCTGGACCACGCACTCGCCGCCAGATATCCGGGAACGAGCCAGGCCGAGGAGTTCCACGGCCGCCTGACAATGCTGTACCAGGCCATGACGTTGCGTGATCTGATCTCCGGTCAGGTGGGACGCCCGTGATCCAGTCTTAAGGCCAGAGCTCGCCATCGTCAGGCGGCACATCACGGGCGTGAGGCCCTTGGACGAATCGCACGTGCTCACGGCTCAGCCACTCAGCGATCAGACGGACTCCGGTGATCCGCTCCACCAGGATGAGGGCGTGCATCTTCCACTCGTCGAACGGCGGCGTCCCCGACGTCACCAACAGCCCTGAAAGAAGATCGGCAACCGGGGATGGGTCACCGTCGGGCTCGGCTCCCCACCGGAAGCGGCACAGCTGTTCTCCCTGTCGGGCATAGTGCAAGTCGTAGTGCCCGAGCGTGTCCCCAAGATGTATGGACACGGCTTCCCCACTTTCGGAGAGCCTCGGCAGGCTTTCGGAGCCATTCCAGTCGTCGGGTTCCACAACGACGAACCAGGAACCCAGCTCTCCGATGACCAACGTTTTCCCATGGCCGGACCACTGGACGTGGTGCCCCGCCTCCCCCCTCGCCTCAGACAGGGAGCAAGGCACGGCGCTGGAGAGCTCTCCTCCAAGGGCAACGGCCACGTCCTCGGCGCTCGCAGCCTGACACCAGGTGATGCTTCCGTCGGGAAGAGATTCGGCAAGGTCGGCAACGACGCCGCGGTAGAAGGCTTCGAGGTCAGTCGACATTGATGTCTGCGTCAGCCCCGTCCGAGGACGCAGAACTCGTTGCCCTCCGGGTCGGCCAGGACCGTCCACGGGACATCGCCCTGGCCCACATCGGCGGCGGTGGCGCCCAGGGTCCGTAGCCGGGCCACCTCCGTCTCTTTAGCTTCAATGGGGTCCGGCAGCAGGTCGAGGTGGATGCGGTTCCATACGGTCGGTGGGCCGGGCGTGCGGAGCAACTCCAGGTAGGGGCCCACGCCCTTGGCGGAGCGCAGGCTCGCGTGGTCGTCGGTGACCTCGTGCAGGGTCCAGTCCAGCGCCTCGTCCCAGAACCGGGCCATGGCTCGCGGGTCGGCGCAGTCGACCACCACCGCGGCGATCGGCCCGGTGTCCCGGTAGATCTCCCGGGGCTCCAGCACGCAGAACACGTTGCCCTCCGGGTCGGCCAGGACCGTCCACGGCACGTCGCCCTGGCCCACGTCGGCGGGCGTGGCGCCGAGCTCCCGCAGCCGCGCGACCAGCTCCGCCTGATGCGCGGCGGAGGTGGTCGCGAGGTCGAGGTGCACGCGGTACTTCACCGTTTCGGGGTCCGGGACGGTGACGAGATCGACGTAGAAGGCGTCGGGGTCCGGCCAGGCGAAGCCCTCGGGTTCGAGGTTGGTCACGCCGGGCGCCTCGCTGGACATGCCCCAGCCGAGCGCCGCCGCCCAGAACCGGCCGAGCGCCACGTCATCCCGAGCCTTGACGTTCACCTGGATCAGTCGCAGTGCCATGCCACCGATCATAGGACCGGGCCCTCACGCAGCGTCTCGCGTACGAGGCCGAGATCGTGCGCACGGGCTAGCCGGTGATGGACCGGGTCATCGCCTGGGCGCTGCCGAGGTAGGCGGTGGGGTCGCTCAGCTGCCGGATCCGGTGCTCGCCGAGGCTCGCGACGACGGCCGGGGTCTTGAGCAGTTCGTCTACGAGGCCGGTCCCCGCTTCCGTGGCCCGGGTGCACGCGTCGGAGACGAGGTGGTGGGCTCGCTGACGGCCGAGGTCGGGCGCGAGGGCCATCATGACGGCCTCGGCGAGGATGAGCCCGCCGGTCAGGCCGAGGTTCTCGCGCATCCGTACGGTGTCGACCTGTAGGTTCGCCAGCGCGTGGGCGGCCTGGGTGAGAGAAGAGGACAGGAGCAGGAACGCTTCGGGGATGACGGCCCACTCGACGTGCCACGGACCGGTGGCGCGCTCGAAGTCCTGCAGCGCCGCGTCCAGCATCGCCGAGGACTTGTCCCGGAGGAGCTTCGCGGCGGCGATCATGAGCTCGCTGGAGATGGGATTGCGCTTCTGCGGCATGGTGGAGCTCGCGCCGCGCCCCGTGACGTACGGCTCGGCCAGTTCCCCGAACTCGGTCGAGCACATCAGGGCGACGTCCGTGCCGATCTTGCCGACGGATGCGCCGATGGCGGCGAGGAGCCCGACGATCTCGGTGAGACCGTCCCGCGCGACGTGCCAGGTGATCCCGGGGTCACGGAGGCCGAGCTCCGCGGCGAGTTCGGCGCGTACGCGCAGGGCGTCGGGGCCGGGCCCGA
Source organism: Nonomuraea glycinis (assembly GCF_014646515.1). GTDB lineage: Bacteria > Actinomycetota > Actinomycetes > Streptosporangiales > Streptosporangiaceae > Nonomuraea > Nonomuraea glycinis. The sequence continues at coordinate 260,860 of NZ_BMNK01000006.1, read as the reverse complement.
GGGAGGCCAGGGTGCCGGCTGCGCCGCCGAACTGGACCATCAGATCGCGTCGCCGCACGTCGGTGAGCCGCTCGGCGTGCCGGTCCAGTGCCGAGAGCCAGACCGCGACGCGGTATCCGAAGGTGATGGGCAGGGCGTGCTGGAGGTGGGTCCGGCCGACGGTGACGGTGTCGATGTGCGTGGCGGCCAGCCGTCGAAGGTGATCGCGCAGCCGGTCGAGGGCATCGGAGATCAGGTCCAGGCCCCGGGCGCACCGCAGCACCGTCGCGGTGTCCATGATGTCCTGCGTGGTCGCGCCCCAGTGCAGGTAACCGCCCGCGTCGCCGCATTGCTCGGCGAGCTGGGTGACGATCGGCAGGATGGGGTATCCGACGTTGGCGGTGTCGCGGCGCAGCCGCTCACGGTCGAGGCGTGCGGGGTCGCAGCGTGCGGCGATGGCGGCCGCGGCGCTCTGCGGGATGATCCCGACGCGGGCCTGCGTCCGCGCCAGCGCCACTTCGACGCGGACGACCGTGCTCAGGTACGCCTCGTCGCCGAAGACGGCCCGCATCTCAGGCGTGCCGAACATGTCGCCGAACAGCATGGAGTCGAAGACGGTGCTGCCGCTCATCGGACACTCTCCGGGTGAGGCGCCAGGTCGATGGCGAGGTATTTCTGTTCCAAGTACTCGTCGATGCCGGTGTTGCCACCTTCCCGGCCGATGCCGGACTGCTTCATGCCGCCGAACGGGGCGCTGGGGTCGGAGACGTATCCGCGGTTGAGACCCACCATGCCGGTTTCGAGCCGCTCGCTCATCCGCAGGGCCCGGTTCAGGTCCCGGGTGTAGAGGTAGCCGACGAGGCCGAACTCGGTGTCGTTCGCGTCGCGGAGCGCTTCGTCCTCAGTGGTGAAGGTCCGGATCGCCGCGACCGGGCCGAAGATCTCCTCGCGGGTGATGCGCGCGCCGGCGGGGATGCCGGTGAGCACGGTCGGGGGGTAGAAGTAGCCGGGGCCGTCCGGCAGCACGGCGCCGGCCCGTACCCGCGCGCCGGCCGCGACCGTTTCGTCCACCAGGTCCGCGACGCGGCGGCGCTGGCGTTCGTCGATCAGCGGCCCGAGGTCGGCCGCGGGGTCGGTGCCCGCGCCGAGGGCGATCGTGCCCATGCGCGCGACCAGCTTCCGGGTGAACTCCTCGGCGACGCCGGCGTGGACGAGGAAGCGGTTGGCGGCGATGCACGCCTCACCGATGTTGCGGAGCTTGGCGGTCATCGCGCCGTCGACCGCGGCGTCGAGGTCGGCGTCCTCGCACACGATGAACGGGGCGTTGCCGCCGAGCTCCATCGAGGTCCGCAGCACGGTGCCGGCCGCTTGCGAGAGCAGGAGGCGGCCGACGGGGGTGGACCCGGTGAAGGACAGCTTGCGCAGCCTGCCGTCCCGGAGGAGAGGCTCGGTGACCGCGGCGGCCTGGCCGGTGGGGATGATGTTGAGGACGCCGTCGGGCAGCCCCGCCTCGGTGAGCACACCGGCGAGCGCGGCCGTCGTGAGCGGTGTCTGCGCCGCAGGCTTGACGATCATGGTGCAGCCGGCTGCCACGGCCGGTCCGATCTTCCGCGCCGGCATCGCCAGCGGCGCGTTCCATGGGGTGATCAGCAGGCAGGGGCCCACCGGTTGACGGGTGACCAGGACGCGGGCCGTGCCGTCCTCGCTGACCTTCCAGGTGCCGTCGATCCGGACGGCCTCCTCGCCGAACCAGCGCAGGTAGTGCGCGCCGTACCGTACCTCCGCCCGGGACTCGGCCAGTGACTTGCCCATCTCCAGGGTGATCAGCAACGCGAACTCTTCCATGCGCTCGATCAGCAGGTCGTGAGCGCGACGCAGGATCTCTCCCCGGCGGCGCGGGGGGACCGCCGCCCAGCCGGGCTGGGCCGCGCTCGCGGCGTCGAGGGCGGCCAGCGCGTCCGCCGGGGTGGCGTCGGACACCTCGCACAGGTGCCGGCCGGTGGCGGGGTTCTCCACCGGGAACGTCGCGCCGCCGGTCGCGGGCCGCCACCGCCCGCCGATGAGCACTCCCTTCTCCACCTGACCGATGACGTCGTACTGGGGCAGGGTCGTTTCCACAGAGCTCTTCCTTCGAGGGATCGTGGCAGGGCGGGCGCTTCCGGCCGGGAAGGGCCGTGCGGTCGGTCAGGCGAGTGCGGCGATCATGTCGGTGGCCAGGGTGGCGCTGGAGGCGGGGTTCTGGCCGGTGAACAGGTTGCCGTCGCGCACGTTGTGCTGCTGGTACGCCGGGCCGCCGGAGTGCCGCGCGCCCAGCTCCCGCAGCCGGGAGGCGAGCAGCCACGGGGCGCCTTCGGCCGTGCCGAACAGCTCCTCCTCCTCGTCGGTGAACGCGGTCATCGCACGCCCGGCGAAGAGCCAGTCGCCGTTGGCGTCCACGGCGCTGAGCAGGCCCGCCGGGCCGTGGCAGACGGCGCCGATGATCTTCCCAGCCGCGTCCGCCTTGGTGAGCAGCCGGCCGAGGTCGGCGTCCTGGTAGAGGTCGACGACCGGGCCGTGCCCGCCGGGCAGGACCACCGCGACATAGTCGTCGATGTCGACCTCGTCGAGTTTGAGCAGGGGGCCGAACTCCCGCAGCGCCTTCTCGGCGTGCGCCACGTAGTGCGCACTATCGGCTCCCGCGATCTCCGGGTCGGCGCTGTGCAGGTCGAGCGGCTGCAGCACCCCGCCCGGGGACGCGAAGTCGACCGTGTATCCGGCCTCGACGAACTTCTCGTGCGGCGCGGCCACCTCCTCGGCCCAGTAGCCGGTCGGGTACGCCGAGCCGTCGGTCCGCTCCCAGACGTCGGCGGCGGACATGACGATCAGGACCTTGCTCATGGGACTGCGCCTCTCTGCGGTGATCAGGCGTGGGGCCGCCCCGAGCGGTTCTCGGGGTACGCCTCCAGCTTGGTCCGCCTTGCCCGGCCGTGGCGGCGCATATCACGCCCTGTACGACCGCGGACGGGGCAACCTAGGACGCACAGACCCAGCCCGGCTCCGCGAGCTCAGGGCAGGCGCAGGCGTACGGGGCCGAACAGTCCGGTGGTGCGCTGGCCGGCGAAGACGAAGTGGGTGGGGCTCACCTCGTCCAGGTAGGGGGCGAGCGTGCCGAGGACCAGGATCTCGATGGTGTTGTCGCCGTCGTCCAGCCGGACGTCGAAGGTGTACGGCGAGCACACCCTGATGCCGCAGGGCCGCCCGTTCACGCTGACCTCGGCGGTGCCGCGGACCCGGCCCAGGTCGATCAGGCCGGGCCCGGCCGTGGCGCTGACCGTGGTGCGGTAGCGGACGCCGCCGCTGTAGCCCGCCAGCCCGTGCTCCTCCCAGTCGCCGAGCCGCATGCGGCCGGGCCCGCAGGTGTAGCGGACCGGTCCGGTCAGCGCTGCCCCGGACCGGGCGCCGGGGGTCGTCGTCACCCGGAGCTCGCGGCCGTCGACTATCTCCACGGGGCCGGCCGCGTCCACCTGGATGCCGGTCACGCCGGGAGGCGGGTCCAGCAGGAAGCGCTCGACGCCGGGCCGGCTGCCCGGCAGCGCGAACCCGGCGGGCAGCGCGGCCGGACGTCCGTCCAGCCAGCCCGCCTCGGGGAGCGGATGCGGCCGGGGGCGCAGGTACAGCGCCGCGGGATCGCCGTGCTGGCGTCGCCGTACGCGCGGCCGGGACGACCAGCCGGGACCGGAGACGACCAGCCCGTCGACCAGCACCCAGCCGTCGGACTCCACCCGGATCGTGTTGTCGCCGGGCCGCAGCAGGTGGGCGACGTCGTAGCGGCGCACGCGCGGGATGTCCGCCTCCTCGTACGGGTCGAACCCGCCCTGCCTGCCCGCCTCCGCGCCGTTGACGTACACCACGCAGGGCGCGGTCGAGGCGACCTGGATCAGCTCGGGCGCGCCGGCGGGCACGGTCGTCTCCAGCGGGCCGGCGATCCACTCGGGCCGGGCCGCGTCGGCGGGGTCGGCCACCAGGCAGACGTAGGCCCGCAGGTCGAGCTCCTCGTCGGGGACCAGGAGCAGCTCCAGCGCGTGCTCGCCGGGCGCGAGCGGTGACAGGGTGACGGCGGCGTAGCCCGGGTCGTCGAGCGGCTGCTCGTCGCCGTCCAGCCAGAGGGTCTTCGCGGCGCCGGCGCCGACGGCCAGCCACGCGGGCCGGCCCGGCGGCACGGTGAGGACGCTGCGGAAGCGGGCGTGCCCGCCCGCCTCGACCCGGCCGAAGGCGAGGAACTCTCCCGGTACGTGCCCTTTCGGGCCCAGCGTGTCGCGGTGGATGGGGTCCTTGCGCAGCCCGCGCGAGGCCGACCAGACCGAAGGCGTCCACGGGCCGTCAGGGGCGCGCGCCCGATCGCGGTCCGCCCCGGCGACACCGCCTTCGGCCCGCCCGCCGCCGACCCGCTGCTCCCCACGGGGGCCGAACGTCGCGTGCACCGGCTCCCCGTCCGGCGTGCGCAGCGTCCAGTGCTCGACGGTGGCGCCGCTGCCGAAGTCCGACCAGGTGTCGTCCAGGGTCGGCACGAGCTCGACGGCCCACTCCTCCCCCAGATCGACCTCCTTAAGGTACGGCGTGGGCGGGGCCTCGACGGCGACGTCACTTCCGTCGAACACGAGCAGCGCGGCGGGCCCGTCGTCGAAGGGCACGACGACCTCCACGGCGTCGCCGTCCAGCGTGTACGGCAGCGCCCTCGGCTCGCCGCCGAACAGGCGGGCCAGCAGCGGGGTGCCCGAGACGCCCCTGACCTTGACCCGCATCTCGCGCGCGTACCTGCCGGGGTCGAAGTCGATGGCGGCGTCCAGCCAGCCCAGGTCCACGCCGCGCTCCTCGGGCCGGCCCACCCCGATCCGGCTGGCCATGGGAGACGCTGCGGTGAGGAACACCAGCGTGGTGTCGCCGACCTCGCGCACCAGCGGCGGCACCGGCGCCTCGACCCGCCGGACGAGCCCGGCCAGCGCCTCGCCGAGTTGCTCGCTCGACGCCACGTACGCCGCGTCGCCCGTCTCGAACCGGGCCCGCAACCGCGGCGAGTCCGGCAGCGCGCCCACGGCGACCAGCAGCCCGCCGCCGCTCACGAACTCATCCAGCCGGGCCGCGACGTCCTCGTCGAGGACGGTGACGGCGGGCAGGACGAGCGCCCGGTACGCCTCGGTGGAGACCGTCAGCCTGCCGCCGGTCACGGCCGCGCGCCGCACCGAGTCGTCGTCGATCACGTCGGCGTCGAGGCAGAGCCGGTCGAGCGCGCCAGGGACGGTGGCGAACCACGCCATGTCCCCCACGATCTCCCGGTACACCCGCTGCGCCCGCGCCGCGTCACCGCCAGGACCGAGGTCCGCCGAGGACGACGGCATGGCCGGGACACCCGCCGTACCCGCTGTGCCCGCCTGCGCGGTCGTGGTGGGGAGCAGGACCGCGACGTCGCAGGCGTGCCGGCCCAGCGACAGCGCGGCGCACAGCCGGGTGACCGCGTCCGCGAAGACGCGGTGGTGCCGCCAGTACGGCTGACGCCAGTCGGTGGACGGCGGCGCCCACTCCCACCAGCCGCGCTTGGTCGAGTAGTAGACCGCGTGCGGGTTGTAGAGGGTGGCGCCGGCCCGCAGCCAGGGCAGCAGCCAGTCGAAGGTCTCCTCAAGGGTGCCGCCCCACCCGCTGGAGTGGAACGCCTCGATCCAGGTCCGGGGCCTGCCGTACAGGTGGGCGAGGGAGGAGTGCAGGCGCGCGTCGCCGTGGTGGTCGGATCCGGGCGCGCTGAACCAGCGGTGGGTACGGGCATAGTCGGCGTAGAGCCGTACACCGTCGACGGGGTGCCCGGCGCGGGCCGGGTCCTGCTGGTCGCACCCGTTGAGCAGCCCGTTGCGCTCGTGCCAGGCGGCGAGCGGGCGGAAGAACGCCTCCTCGGCCAGCTCGGCGCGGGTCACCTGGTAGGCCCGCCAGTCGGGGTCGGCGATGGAGAACTCCCGCCCCCGCCGGGCCGCGTACTCCTCGGCGAAGGAGGCCGACCAGGTGGGCAGGGTGGGCAGCTCGTCCTGGAACGACCCCACGATCACCCGGCCGAACCAGTGGCCGAGTCGGCGCTCGAACTCCCCGTGCACCCGGTCGAGCAGCACCGCGCAGGCCGTACGGGACAGGTAGTCGAAGCCGCGGACGGAGACGGACCCGTCGGCGGCCAGCCACTGACCGGCGAACTCCGGACGCTCCTGCACCAGGCGCGCCTGAAGGTCGGCGCCGGAGAAGCCGAGCTGGTCGTAGAACCACAGGTAGGCGCCCAGCTCATGAGCGTCGGCGCAGACCTCGTCGAGCAGCCGCCACCACGCCTCGGACAGGAACGGCGGGTCGTCGGCGTCGGCGCCGAACAGCGGCCCTGACGGGGCCAGGTTCAGGATGACGAGGTTACGCACCCCGCCGGCGACCAGGCGTTCCATCTGCCAGCGCAGCCGGTCCCGGCGCAGCGGCTCGCCGCTCCACCACCAGATGGCCGCCGGCGAGTGGGAGGCGGGCGGCTCGCGGAGCACGTCGAAGACGTTCATCCCTTGAGCCCGCTGGCGAAGCCCTTGATGACGTAGCGCTGCAGCACCAGGAAGACCGCCACGATCGGCAGCGCGCCCAGCACCAGCCCGGCGAAGACCAGGCCGTGGTCGGAGACGTACTGCCCGACGAAGGCGAAGACGCTGACCGGGACCGTCTCGAAGCCCGAGCCGCCGAGGTAGAGCAGCGGGGTGAAGAAGTCGTTCCAGATGAAGACCGCGTTGAGGATCAGCACGGTGCCGGTGATCGGCCGCAGCAGCGGGAAGACCACGCGGGTGAACGCGGTCAGCTGGGAGGCGCCGTCGATCTGGGCGGCGCTGGCGTAGTCGGCGGGCAGCGCGCGGATGAAGCCGGTGTAGAGGAAGACGGTGAACGGGAGCTGGATGCCCGTGTAGAAGATGATCATTCCGGCGTGCGTGCCGAGCAGGCCGAGGCCGGTCACCAGCTCGTACAGCGGGATCATGCCGAGCTGGAACGGCAGCACGATGCCCAGCAGGAACAGGATGTACAGGCCGTAGCCGAGCCGGCTCTTCACCCGGGCCAGGTAGTAGGCGGCGAACGAGCCGAGGGCGATCAGCGCGATGAGGCTGGCCACGGTGATCACGGTGCTGTTCATCAGCGACGGGCCGAGCGCCGCCGCCGTCCAGGCGTTGGCGAAGTTGTCCAAGGTGGGCGGGGCGGGCAGGGCCAGCGGCGTCTGCGAGATCTGCGCCGGGTCCTTCAGGGACAGCGCGACCAGGGTATAGACGGGGAAGAGGAAGGCCACCGCCACCGCGATCATGACGATTTCGAGCAGGAACGTTCTTCTCACGCGGTCACCTCACGGCTGCGCAGGTAATAGACCTGGACGAGGGAGACGGCCGCCACGAACAGGGCGAGCACGAGGGCGATGGCGGTGCTGTAGCCGAACTTGCCGAAGACGAACGCCTGCTTGTACAGCACGGTGGACAGGGTTTCCGTGGCGTAGCCGGGGCCGCCGTTCGTCGTGGCGAAGATCTGGTCGAACAGCTTGAGCCCGCCGATCGTGGAGAGCATCATGTTGATCGTCAGGGCGGGGGCGAGCAGCGGCCAGGTGACGTAGCGGAAGCGCTGGAAGGTGCCCGCGCCGTCGATCATCGCCGCCTCGTGCAGCTCCTTGGGCACGCCCTCCAGCCCGGCCAGGAAGATGACCATGGAGTAACCGGCGTACTGCCACACGACCATGCCCGCGACCGACCACAGCGCGACCGACGGGTCACCCAGCCAGTTGACGTCCAGGCCGAGCAGCCCGTTCAGGCCCGCCGACGGGTCGGGGTTGTAGATGTACTTCCACAGGAACGCCACCATCACCGGGCTGACGACCACCGGCGCGAAGAAGATCACGCGCAGCAGCGCCCGGCTCCTGAGTTTGGCGTGCACGCCCAGGGCCAGCAGCAGCCCGATGCCGTTCTGCACGGCCACGATGGCCAGGGTGAGCAGCAGCGTGTTGCCGATCGAGCCCATGGCCTGCTCGTCGCCCAGCAGCGTCCGGAAGTTGGCCAGCCCGACGAAGGACATGTCCTCGCCGATCCCGCTCCAGTCGGTGAAGGCGTAGAACACGCCGCTGATGGCGGGATAGAGCACCACCAGCGCGTAGACGAGCAGAGCGGGCGCGGCGAAGAGCCAGGACGGGGTAGTGATGCTGAAGCTCCGCCGCCGGCCCGGCCTCCTGGTGGCGGCCGGGCGCGACGTCGCGGTGGTGGTGGGGGTCACTTCTGGTACGCCTCGTCCATCTTCTTCAGTGCCTCGTCGATCGTGGCCTTGCCCGCGAGCAGCTCCTGCACGACCGCGAAGTGCACCGGCTGGACCTCGGCGTTGGGCCAGCGCTGGTCCATGAACGGCACCGCCCGGTCCTTGGTGAACGGCAGGAACGACTCCACCGCCGGGTCGATGGTCGAACTCGCGTCCTGGGTGAGCGGGATGGCGGCGATGGCCTTGGCCCAGGCGTTGATGCTCTCCTGCTTGCCGAGGAAGTCGATGAACGCCTTCGCCTCCTCGACGTTCTTGCCCTTGGCGCTGGCCCCCAGCCCGACGACGACGCCGGCCGGGATCCACACCGAAGCGGCGTCGTCGGCCCCCGGCACGGGGAACATCGACAGATCGTCCGCGGCGGAGGCCGCCTTGCGGAAGTCGGGCAGCACGGCCGACACCTGGATCGCCATGGCGGCCTTGCCGGTGGCCACCATCGAGATCTGCTGCTCGAATGTGGTGCCGTTCGGCTTGTCGTTGAAGAAGCCGCGCTTCTGCAGCTCCAGGTACATCTCCATGGCCTGGCGCCAGCCGGAGCCGGCGAAGGTGGCCTGACCGGCGCTCTGCTTGTCGTCGAACGTCGGGTCCTTGGCGTAGACGGTGGAGGGCACCAGCGCGTACGTGATGAGCTGGGTGACCCACGGCGTCTGCGCGCCCAGGGCGATCGGGGTGATGCCGGCCTTCTTGAGCTTGTCGCACACGGCGAGGAACTCGGTCCAGGTGGTCGGCGGCGCCGCCACCTTCGCCTTCTCGAAGGCCTTCTTGTTGTAGATCGCGCCGATGACCGACGATCCGGCGGAGTAGATGTAGGTCTTGCCGTCGAGCTGGAAGGCGGGCTTGAACCCGGCGGGGATCGTCCGCGTCCACGGCTGGGCGGACAGGTCGGCCAGCAGTCCGGCCTGGCCGATCTGGGTCATCGACATCGCGCTGCCGCTGCCCGGGTACACCACGTGCAGGTCGGGCGAGTTGCCCGCGCCGAGCTGGGTGCGCACGGAGGTCTGCACCTGGTCGGTGGGCGCGAAGGAGGCGTTGATCCGCACCGACGGCTTGGCCTGCTGGTAGGCGGCCAGCAGGCTGTCCATCGGCGCCTTCTGGTCGGCCACGCCGACGAACTTCAGCTCGGTCGTGGCGCTCGGGCCGCCCGTGGTGGCGGCGGTGTCCGGCCTGGTCGAGCAGGCGGTGGCGGCGGCCGCCACCGCGAGCCCGCCCATCATGCGGAAGAACTGGACGCGGCTCATCCTGGCGTTGCGCAGATCGGTCATGCTGTCGTCTCCTCGGTCGTGCGAAAGGTGTGATCCCCCGAGGGCACCTGGTGGGTCTGCCCGTCGGGCAGGTGGACGGTGGCGCTCGCGCCGGGCGGGACGGTCACGGCGAGGTGGAAGTCCCCGCCGCGGCGCTCCCAGGACACGGCGATGCGGCCGCGTACGGACTCGTAGGAGGCTCGGGCCCAGGTCAGCTCGCCGGGCAGCGGGCGGATCACCAGCTCGCGGTAGGCGACCGAGTCCGGCGCCTGGGCGATCCCGGCGACGCCGCCGTACAGCCATTCGCCGACCGAGCCGAACGCGTAGTGGTTGAAGGAGTTCATCGAGGGGGCGCCGGCGCCGTCCCACCGCTCCCAGACCGTGGTGGCGCCGCGCCGTACCTGGTAGCGCCAGGACGGCGGTGCGGTGCGGTTCAGCAGCGCGTGCGCCAGGTCGGCGTGGCCGTGCTCGGACAGGACGGGGCAGAGCAGGTTCACGCCCAGGAATCCGGTCTGCGGGCCGTGCTCCCCGACCAGCTCAGCGAGCCGGCGCGCGGCGGGAACGATCCACTCCGGCGGCAGCAGGCCGAAGGCGAGAGCCAGCAGGTATCCGGTCTGGGTGTCGCCGGTGAGCCGCCCCGGAGCCGATGCGAACGTTTTAATGAAGGCTGCGCGAATATCGTCGGCCAGCGCCCTCATCCGCTCCGCCTCGGCGGTCCGGCCGATCACCTGGGCGGCCCTGGCGGTCAGGTCGGCGCTGCGGTGGAAGAAGGCGGTGGCCAGCAGCTCGCGCGGGGTGGCGGGGCCGGGTGACAGCCAGTCGGCGTAGTGCGGGCCGGTCCTGGCGCGCCAGGACCGGGTTGTGCCGCCGGACGAAGTCGACCCAGGCGGCCATAGAGTCGATGTCGAGGAAGCGGGGATCGCCGTACACGCGGTACAGGTGCCAGGGGATCAGGACTCCGGCGTCCGCCCAGCCGGGCGCGCCCTCCTCGGCGACGCCGCTCAGCCGGGGCGCGACGTTGGGGAAGCCGCCCTGCGGGGTCTGCGCGTCGCGCACGTCCCGCAGCCACTTGGCGAAGAACGCGGCCACGTCGGCGTTGAGGCAGGCGGTCGGCAGGAACACCTGGGCGTCCGCCAGCCAGCCGAGCCGCTCGTCGCGCTGCGGGCAGTCGGTCGGAACGCTGACGAAGTTGCCGCGCTGCCCCCACTCGATGTTTCGCTGGAGCTGGTCGAGCTCCGGGTCGGAGCACGCGAACGTGCCCGCCTGCGGGGTGTCGCTGTGCAGGACCACGGCCTTGACCTCGCCGAGGACCTCCACTCCGGTGATCTCGGCGTAACGGAAGCCGTGGTAGGTGAAGCCGGGCTCGAAGACGGTGGCCGGTCCCGCGCTGATCAGCACATCGGTCGCATCGGCCGTGCGCAGGTTCGCGGTGTCCAGGCCGCCCTCGGCGTCGAGCGTCTCCGCGTGCCTGATCGTCACCCGGCTGCCCGGCTCCAGAGCCGGTACGGCCAGGCGGACGCGGCCCGCCAGGTTCTGCCCGAAGTCGACCAGGTGCGTGCCGGGGCCGGTGCGGGTGACGGCGGCCGGCGCCAGGTCGCGTACCGCCCTGACGGGCTCGTCCAGCGACGGCACCAGCGGCGCGTGGTCGTGGCCGGTCACCACGGCCGGGCTCCAGGAGGTGTCGTCGAAGCCGGGGAGCCACCAGCCGGGCGTGACCGCGCGCAGGTCGTGGCACTCGCCCTTGAGCAGGTCGGCGTAGCGGACATGGCCGCGGCCGGCGCGCCAGCCGTCACCGGTGGCGACGATCTCGGCCGAGCCGTCGGCGTAGGTGAGGTGCAGCTCGGCGATGAGCTCGGGGAACGTCCCGTAGTGGTAGCCGGGCCGGCGCGGGTCGAAGCCGGCGAAGCCGCTCCACCAGCCGTCGGCGAGGGTGACGGCCAGCACGTTCTCGCCCTCGGTGAGACAGCTCGTCACGTCGTAGGTCTGGTACTGGATGCGCCGGCGGTAGTCCGTCCAGCCGGGGGCGAGCTCGGCGTCGCCCGCGCGGTGGCCGTTGATCCTGGCTTCGTAGAGCCCCTTCGCGCTGACGTACAGCCGGGCCGCCGCCACCGGCGAGCGGGCCTCGAAGGCGCGGCGAAGCTGGGGGCAGGCGGCCAGGCCGTGGTCGCGGAGCGCCAGGTCGCCCTCGGTGGGCGGGTCGACGTGCTCGACGGCGTCGGGGTCGGCCGCGATCCAGGCGGCCGTCCAGTCACCCTGGCCGGTCTCGAACCACGAGCGCGCGGTGCTCGACGTTCCGTCGCCGGCCCAGAGCGTGACCTGCCAGCTGTACCTGGTGCGCGGGCGCAGCGGCGGCCCGGCGTACCTGACGCCGATCGCGGCGGGGTCGTCCAGCCGCCCGCTCGACCACAGGCCGTCCACCTCCACGAGGCAGGCCACCGGGTCGGCGCCGCTGAGCCGCCAGGACAGCAGCGGCGCGGAGGCGTCCGTGCCGAGCGGGGTCGCGCGGTGGTCGCAGCACAGGCCGTAGGGCCGCACGGAGCCCATGCCGCACCTCCATGTTGCTTGAGTGTTAACTTAACGCCAGATTTGTTAAAAGGGACGGTATGAGTCGCCCAAGATGACTGTCAAGAGTAGGATTCGCGCGGTCCAGGAGAAGGTGGGAGCTCAGGTGAACGCACGGCAGCACATCTCCGGCAGGTCCGCGCGGCGGCAGGAGATGGCCGAGCACATCGTGCGCCAGGGTTCGGTCTCGGTGACCGAGCTCGCCGAGAGCTTCGCCGTGAGCGTGATGACCGTCCACCGCGACCTCGACGAGCTGGAGCGCCAGGGCATGGTGCGCAAGGTGCGCGGCGGCGTCACCGCCCAGGCCTCCAACGTCTGGGAGAGCAACATCGCCTACCGGCTCAAGGCGCACATCGCCGAGAAGGACGCCATCGCCCGGCTGGTGGCCGGCCTGATCGAGCCGGGCAGCTCCGTCATGCTCGACGACTCGACCACGGCGCTCGCCGTCGCCGGCCATCTGGCCGAGGCGGCGCCGCTGACCGTTGTGACGAACTTCCTCGAGGCGATCAGGCTACTCGCCGGCAATCCCGACATCCGGCTCATCGCGCTCGGCGGTGAATATCACGCCACCCATGACTCCTTCCTCGGCCTCGGCTGCGTCGAGGCGGTCGACGCGGTGAGCACCGACGTGGTGGTGGTCTCCACCTCGGCGGTCTCCGACCAGTACGCCTTCCACCAGGAGCAGGAGATCGTCCTGGTCAAGCGGGCGATGCTGCGCTCGGGCGGGCGGCGCATCCTGGCCGTGGACGGCTCCAAGCTGGCCCGCGTAGCGCTGCACCGGGTCGCGCCGCTCGCCGACTTCGACGTCATCGTGGTCGACTCGAACGCGCCGCACGAGCTGCTGCAACGGCTGCGGGACCACCACGCCAACGTGCAAGTCGCACAGTTATAACACGATCGGCGTTATTTCTAACAGCCCCGCGTGGGTCCGCTCCGTCGCCGGTATTCCGTGGGCGTCAGCCCGACCAGCGTCCGGAATCGGCGGGCGAAGTACGTCGGGTCGTCCCAGCCGACGGCGGCGCCGACCCGGGCGACCGGCAGGGTCGAGTGGGCCAGCAACGTCGCGGCGCGCTCGGCCCGCAACCGGGCCAGGAAGCCCAGCGGAGTCACCCCGGTGTACTGCCCGAACAGCCGGCCGAGATAGGCGGGATCCAGGCTGACCGCCCGGGCGAGCTCGTCCAGTCGCCACGGGACCTCGGGCGCCGCCTCCAGCCGGGCGACCGTGGCGGCGACCGCGGGATGGACGGCCGGGCCGGGCGCCTCCCGTTCCGGAGCACGGCCGTCGACCAGGATGCCGAGCACCGTGACCAGCCTGCCCAGCACGCGGCCCGGCCGGGCCTGACCGGCCCCGAGGTCCCGTTCGAGCAGGCCGATCTCCACGATGGCCTCCTCGGCGGCGGCCGGATCGACGCTCGTGACGGCCACGCCGTGCGTCCCGGACGCCACCGGGTCGGTCCACAACACCCGGCGCAGCATCGGGATGTCGGACAGCGCCGCCAGCTCGGTCCGCAGCGCCTGGGTGGACAGGCAGCAGTTGGCGACGGTCAGGCCCGCGCAGTCCCGGAACCCGTGCCAGGCGCCCGGCCGGAGCACGATGACCGCGCCGAGCCGCAGCGCCTGCTCGCCCTGGCTGGTCACATGCCGGCCGCTGCCGGCGCCGATCACCGCGATCTCGAGAAAGTCGTGCGCGTGCGGCTCGATGCCGGCCTCCAGCCGGTGAACGCCTCCCAGGACCGGGCCCCCGGCGAACAGCGCGTGCTCGTGCAGCGTGGCAGGCATGTCGGGATCGTACGACTACTCGCCGGAATAGGGCTAGCCCGCGGCGGCGGCCCGCGACGACGCTGGGAGCATCCCCACTCTGGAGGTCAGCGATGACAACGACCACGACCGAGCAGTCCCGTAGCGACCTCGGCGCGGACGGCACGGTGCCGGACGAGCTTGTCCAGGCCTATCGCGAGCACGGATTCGTCCGAGTGCGAGGCGTTCTCGAGCCGGCGCGGACCGAGCGCTTCCGGGCCGGCGCGGAGGCGTTCCTGGCGGCGCATCGTGCGGAGAGCCTGGAGCAGCGGGGCGTCTTCAGCCAGCTCGTCAACGTCTGGCAGCGTGACGGGACGCTGCGGGAGCTCACGCTGGACCGGCGGCTCGGCCGGATCGCCGAACAGCTCGCCGGGTTCCCGCTGCGGCTCTGGCACGACCAGATGCTGGTCAAGGAGCCGCACAACAACGCCGCCACCGAGTTTCACCAGGACCGTCCGTACTGGCCGCACGCGGGCGACCGGCTCCCGCTGTCGGCGTGGATCGCCCTGGTCGACGTCCCGCCGGAGCGCGGCTGCATGACCTTCCTGCCGGGCACCCAGCATCGCACCGGCCTGCGCCCGCAGGACCTGCACCAGGAGGAGGACCTGTTCGCGGCGGACCCTTCCCTGCGCTGGATCCCCCGCGTGACCCTGCCGCTGCGCGCCGGCGACTGCACCTTCCACAGCGGCTACACCGGCCACATGGCGCTGCCCAACCGCACCGATCAGGCCCGGCTGGCGCATGTCACCATCTACATGGACGAGGCGACCGCCTACAGCGGGACCTCGCACGTCGTGACCGACCCCCTCGGCCTCACGGCGGGCGACCGGCTGGACGGCGACACCTTCCCCCGCCCCTGGGCCTGACGACCGCCGCCCGGCTCGCCTGCGGTGACAACCGTCAGGCGGGGCTGGGCGGCAGCTCAGACGGAGCTGGTGACGACGGCGAAGCGGGCCTCGTGCGGGTCGGCCAGCACCGCCATCCGGCCCACGCCCTTGACGTCCTCCGCCGGGGCGTGGACCGTACCGCCGAGCTCGCGGCAGCCCGCCACGGCGGCGTCGCAGTCGCGCACCTCGAAGTAAGCCAGCCAGTGCGGCAGGTCACCGGACTCGAGCGGGAGCAGGCCGCCCATGGACGAGTCGGCGTCGCCGCCGGCCGGGGAGATCAGCGGGTAGGTCGTGTCCCCCATCGGCCTGTCCTCGAACCGCCAGCCCAGGACCGACTTGTAGAAGGCGCGGACGGCCGTGCTGTCGGGCGCGTGCAGCTCGACCCAGGCCAGCGAGCCGGGTTCGTTCACCAGGTCCACACCGGGGACTTCGGCGGGCCGCCAGGCCGCGAACCGGGCGCCGGCCGGGTCCTCGAACTGTGCCATCTGCCCCTGGGGCGCCAGCTCCACCGGCTGCAGCACCACGGTGCCGCCCGCCGGCTCCACGGTCCGGGTGGTGGCCTCGCAGTCCTCCACCGAGAAGTAGGGGATCCAGGCCGAGGTGACCGCCTCCCCCATGAGCGCGCCGATCCCGGCGACGTTCCTGCCGCCGACCTGACAGAAGGTGTACTCGGGCACCTGATCCTGGAACTCCCAGCCGAACAGGCCACCGTAGAACCGCTTCGCGATCTCGATGTTGAAACTGTCGAGCTCGATCCAGCACAGGGAGCCGGGCAGGAACTGGGTGGTGAGCATGGCGTGCTCCATAGTCACTATGTGACGGTGGTGCGAGGGCGCCACCCGTCACTCCGAGCCTGGCATGGGTCCCCCGCAAAACAAGTACGACCAGCACAAACGAACAATGTTTGACCGGCGGCAGGCCGGGACTTGAGCATGGCCCTGCCCCGCTGCCACCACGGCGACGTCCGCGCGGACATCCGATGTCGCGCCAGTGGCCGAAGCCCTCGGATGGGGCCCGTTTTGAACGCGTTCAACTCGCTGCGCTAGGGTCGTCCCAGACGCCTGGGGGGACCCCGATGAAGATTGTGATACCCGGCGGAGCCGGGCAGGTAGGCACGATCCTGAAGCGCGCGCTGACCGCGGCGGGCCATGAGGTCGTGGTCCTGACCAGACGGCCGGCGCGCGAGCGTGAGGTCCGCTGGGACGGCGAGAGCCTGGGCCCGTGGGCGGCGGAGATCGACGGCAGCGACCTCGTCGTCAACCTGGCCGGGCGCAGCGTCAACTGCCGCTACACCGGGGCCAACCTGCGCGCCATGATGGACTCGCGGGTGCACTCGGCCAGGGTCGTGGGCGAGGCGATCGCCGCCGCCGTACGGCCTCCCCGGGTCTGGTTGCAGATGAGCACCGCCACCGTCTACGCCCACCGCTTCGACGCGCCCAACGACGAGACGACCGGCGTCATCGGCGGCGCCGAGAGCGGCGTCCCGGGCTACTGGGCCTACAGCGTGGAGATCGCGAAGGCGTGGGAGCGGGCGCAGGAGCGCGCCGAGACCCCGCGCACGCGCAAGGTCAGCCTGCGCACCGCCATGGTGATGAGCCCCGATCGCGGCGGCGTCCTCGACACCTTGCTGCGGCTGACGCGGCTCGGCCTCGGCGGCCCGATCGCGGGCGGCGCCCAGTACATCTCCTGGATCCACGACCGCGACTTCGTCCGCGCCGTCGAGTTCCTGGCCGACCGGGACGACCTCACCGGGCCGGTCAACCTCGCCGCGCCCGATCCCTTACCGCAGCGCACGTTCATGCGCGTGCTGCGTGCCGCGTGGGGTGTCCCGGTGGGCCTGCCCGCGACGAGGTGGATGGCCGAACTCGGCGCGTTCGCGCTGCGCTCGGACACCGAGCTCCTGCTGAAAAGCCGCCGCGTCACCCCCGGCCGCCTCCTGGAGGCGGGTTTCGCCTTCGACCACCCCCGGTGGCCGCAGGCCGCCGACGACCTCGTCCGACGCGTGCGCGGCGGGCTTGTCCCCCACGACATCCGTTGACGGAACGGGTCAGAGCAGGCGCCTGATCTCCCCGTAAACGCGGTAGAAGCCGCCGCGTCCCGCGGAGCGGACGCCGTCGACGAGGTAGCGGGCGCCCGGTTCGCGGATCTCCTTGGGAAACTGCACGTTCCACGGCTCGTGGCCGGGCGTGACCACGCGGACCCGCAACCGCTCACCCTCGCGCAGGCACTCCACGATCACGCCGTTCGCCGCGTCGGTGGTGGTCTCCAGCGCGACCGACGGCTCGACCGTCGCCAGCGACGCCGCCGCCTTCACGTCCACCCGCTGCGGCACGGTGCCCGCGCGGGCCGCCGTGATCGCGGCCTCGCTCGCGTCGATGCAGGCCAGCGAGCCGTCGGTGGTGACGATGTAGAGCCGGTCGTCGAGGAACTGCATGGAGAAGGCCGAGCCGCAGCCGGTGCCGAGCTTCCACAGCCGCTCACCGGAGGCGTCGAAGCAGTAGACCGAGGAGTGGTTGTCGCCCGCGAAGACATAGCGGCCGCCCGGCGAGGTGGCGCACGAGTAGACGGCGCCGTCGCATCGGTAGACGGCCTCGACCCGGCCGTCGCTCTTGGCCAGGCGGTGTACGGAGCTTCGGGCGGTGCCGGCGTAGACCGCGTGCTCCTCCTGCCAGCCGAACAGCACGTCTTTCACCTGGGCGTTCTCCCAGACGGGCGTGCCGTCCTCCACGTTGTAGCGGGCCACGCCGTTGGAGTGCCCGTGGTAGACGCCGGTCTCGTCGCACCTGACCATCCAGCCGGAGTCGCCCCGGCCGGTGCGCGCCCACTGGAACTCGTCCTCGTAGTCGATCGTGGTGATCCGTCCGGCCCCGTCGGAGACGCCGAGGACGCCGTCGTGGATGTCGAGCCAGTAGATGTCCACGTCGGCGGTGATCTCGTACGCGGCCCTCGGGACCTTGCCGCTGAGGTCGTACACCTTGCCGTCGTCGCAGCCCGCGTAGATCCAGAAGTCGTCGGCGACGATGCACTTGACGCCCTCGGGCAGGCGGTAGCGGTTCGTGACGGTGCCGGTGTGCGTGACGGTGTAGACGTCGCCGTGCTGGTTGCCGACCCAGCAGCGCTCCTCGTCGACGAAGATCCCGAAGGCGGCGGCGCCGCTGTCGAAACGCCACAGGACGGGCGCCTGCTGGGCGGTGGAGCGGCTGCTGGCGATGGCTCTGCGGGTGACCGCCCTGCGCTGCCGGACGCCTCGTACGGCGGGCGCGTAGCCCTTGCGGACCTTCTCGCCGATCTTCTTGGCGGCCACGGCCTGCGCCTTGGCCTGGTCGGCGAACGCGCTGACCTTGGTCTGGCCGCTCTCCCCGATGCGCCCGTAAGTGATCGCGACCTGCGATCCGGACACGATCACCTCGTAGAACTTGTGCGCTCCGCCGCCGTCCTCGGACAGTTCAAGGTAGGTCATGTCCCGCTCTCCAGATGGTCCAGGGCCGATCAACTCCCCGAGACGCTAGAGCATGGCGGTGACAAAGACGGATATTTCCTAATCACTCCAGGAGACTGGCGTCGACCACGGCCCGACCCGCGACTGGCGGGCACGCCGCGGCCGGGGACGGTGCCGCGACGGCATCCGCCAACTCACCACCAGCCTGGCCCGCCCCTACGGCACCATCGGCCGCTCACCCGAGGCGCGCGATCAGTGCGGCGAGGTCCGACCGTACGCGCGGGGTCAGTCGAGGACGGCGGTGGCCTCGACCTCCAGCAGGATGTCAGGCTCGGCCAGGGCGGCGACGCCCACCAGGGTGGCCGGCGGGACCGGGGCGACCCCCAGCTTCGCGGCGGCGCGGGAGACCCCTTCCAGGAACAGGGGCATCTTGTCGAGGCTCCAGTCGACGACGTAGACGGTCAGTTTCGCCACGTCGTCGAAGGAGCCGCCGATCCCGGCCAGGGCGGTGCCGACGTTGAGGTAGCACTGCTCGGCCTGGGCGACGAGGTCGCCTTCGCCGACCCGGCCGCCGTCGGCGTCGCGGGCGACCTGGCCGGCGATGAACACCAGCTTCGATCCCGTGGCGATCGACACCTGCCGGTAGATCTCGGGCTTGGGCAATCCGTCGGGGTTCACCAGGGTGATGGGCATGCGGCCTCCTTGTTCGTGGGTTCCTCGATACTATAGCAGTGCAATGCTATGTATTCTGGTGCCATGGCGAGGACGAAGGATCCGGCGGTCCGCACCCTGCTCATCGAGCGGGCCGCGCACATGCTGCGCACCCGCGAGCCCATCACCCTGCGCTCGCTGGTGGCCGGGACGGGCGTGTCGACGATGGCCGTCTACACCTACTTCGGCGGCATGGACGGCATGTGGCAGGCCCTGCGGCAGGAGGGCTTCACCCGCCTGGGCGCCCGGTTCACAACGATGACGATGTCCACGGACCCGGTGCGGGACCTGACCGCCCTGATCGCGGCCTACCTCCGCAACGCCCTGGACCACCCTGACCTCTACCGGGTCATGTTCGACGCGAGCGTCGGCCTCGAAGACCTCAAGGCCGCGGACGCGACCCTGGAATACCTGGTCCAGGCCGTCCTGCGCGCCAGGGACACCGGCCGCTTCCACGCCGGCACCGTCCCCTTGGAGCTCGCGATCCAGAGCTGGGCCGTCGCCCACGGTCTGGTCTCCCTGGTCGCGGGCGGCCCGCTGCCCCGCCAGACGCTCGACCACGGCGTGCCCATGCTGACCGCGCTGTTCGTCAGCGCGGGCGACGAACCCGGCAGATGCCGCCGATCGGTCGAGCACGGCTGGCGGCCGTTGTCCGGCCCGGACGCCGGATCGCAGCCGGAATGAGTCCTACGGCCGCTCTCCCGGCCCGACAGACGCCGGCGACGTCAAGTTGGCGACAGCCATGGCCCGGGAGACGCCGGCGACGTCAGTCGGCGTCGGCCATGGCCCGGCGGTGCCGGGACTCCGTCGCCGCCGTCCCGGAGCCGGCGAAGGTGGCCAGCAGCACCAGCAGGGCCGCCTGGGCGAGCATGCCGGGCGCCAGCGGGGGCGCGTTGCCGACCGCCTTGGTGAGCGCGTACCAGTACTGCGAGACGACGGACATGCCGGCCCAGGTCCCGTCGAGACTCTGGTCGAACGAGCCCATGGTGAAGTTGGCGGACACGTGCGCGTACACCCCGATGGCGGAGGCCAGCAGCACCGCGCCCGCGATCACCCTGATCGTGCGGGTCAGCCCGCGAGACTCCTTGAGCAGCAGCAGCACCGCGGCGACGGCCAGAAGCGCGAGGGCGGCCCACGGGACGAGCTGCTGCGGGCTGCGCCAGTGCCGCTCGGCGAACAGCTCGAACGCCGCGCCTAAGACGGCGATCGCCGTCAGTGCGGCCAGCGCCCGCCGCATGAATGTCGCGCTCATCTTCACTGAGCCCATGGTGACCCGTCTCCCTGTCTCGGCCTGTGCCGTCCATGGTCACCGTGTCAGCTGAAAGTGATCTCTGCGGAAGATGAAGGTCTCATGAGAAGAGGTCAGACCGGGGGCGGGGTCGGGAAGGCGTCGGGGCCGGCCAGGCCGGTGCTCTCCAGCAGCCGCTGGTGGTTCAGCACCGCCGCGTTGCACTCCTCCGCGTACTTGCGCACCAGCGTGTTCTGGGTGGTCCCGCGCACCGAGCCGATCGCGGGGAAGATCCCGCCGTGCGCCAGCCGCAGCCACTTGACGTAGGTGACGTCGTAGTCCCGCCCGGTCCTGCTGGTGATGTCGGCCATCCAGCGCGCCTGATCCTCGGTGGGCTTCACCGGCAGCCGGATGTCGAACTTCTTCGCCAGGTCGAGGGCCCCTTTGTCCAGTACGTGATGCTGCGCGGCGATCTCCTTGCTGATCGTGCGCACCTTGGCGCTACTGGCGCGCTGGATCGCCTCCTGGGCCATCGTCATCTCCCACAGCGTGGCGAGCCGTACCTTCTTGATCAGGTCACGGTCGAGGGGCGACAGCGGACCCCATTTCGTGGGCCAGGTGCTGTTGTCGTCCTTGCCGCCCGCCGTCGCCGCGGGCGCCGCCGACGGGTCCGGTTGGGTGAGGCTGGTGGCGGCCGGCGCCAGCTGATCTTCCGGAATCTCCTCCGCGGGTAACGAGGCGGCGTCGGCGACCCTCGCGGTGTCGGCGCTGCGCACGCCCGCGGGGAGGGAGCAGGCGGCGGTGGTGAGCGCGACGGCGCCGCACGCGGCGGCGAGAACGAGACGGCCACGTCGAGAGCGCATCTGCCGTCATCCCCTTCCAGATCGTCGGGTATGACTTGACCAGTTATGCACCGATCTACAGGGGGTACGCACGGCAGCGCGAGATCGTTCACCGCGCCGGCCCGTCCACCTCCTCGACCCCCACGGGGAAGACGTCGAAGTGCACGATCACGTGCGCCGTGCCGGGATCGGGGGCGCCCGGGGACGCGCCGATCCGGCGATCCGAGAGTGCGCGGTAACGCTCCAGCACCTCGAAGATTTCGTCCCGCATCCCCGCCGTCTCCCCGGCCGTGAGCCGCAGGGAGCGGCGGCCGAGGCCGCTGGCCTGGACCCACTCCTCCGGCGTGCTGTCGGCCTCCTCGCGCCACCGGGTCAGCTCGGCGCCGCGCTGGCGTACGACCTCGTCGAGCAGGAACGCGAGCGCGCCGGCGGCGTCGGCGTCGGCGGGCGACTCGCCGTAGGAGAAGCCGCCCGGCGCCACCCGCCAGTATTTCTCCTTGCCGCGCCCCAGCTCGGGCACCGCCTCGATCATCTCGTGCCGGGCCAGCTCGCGCAGGTGGTAGCTGGTCGCGCCGGTGTTCTGGCCGACCAGTCCGGCGAGCCGGGTGGCGGTGGACGGGCCGTGCTCCTCCAGCAGCTCGTACAGGCGCAGGCGGAGGGGGTGGGCGAAGGACTTGAGCGCGTTGGCGTCGAGAGTCCGGGCGGAAAAGCTCTTGCGCGGCATCGGTGTGCAAACCTATCTTTGCAAAGTAATCTATGCACAGCTTTCCTTACACACTAGCGGAGTGAGTCATGGCGCGTCTCGGCCGATCGTTCGGCTTTCTGCTGTCCGCCACCGCGCTGTCGAACCTCGCCGACGGCGTGCTGAAGGTGGGCGCGCCGCTGCTGGCGCTGACGTTCACCCGCTCCCCCGTCCAGGTGGCGCTGGTGGGGGCGGCGGCCACGCTGCCCTGGCTGCTGCTGGCCCTGCACGCGGGCGCCCTCGCGGACCGGCTCGACCGCAGGCGCATCATGGTGCTGGCGAACGTGATCCGCGCGGCCGTCCTGATGGCCGTGGCCGTGCTCGGCGCGCTCGGCCTGATGAACCTGTGGATCATGCTGGTGGCCGTGCTGCTGGCCTGCGTGAGCGAGGTGTTCGCGGACGTCTCGGCGCAGTCGGTGCTGCCGATGACGGTCGCACCCGCCCACCTCACCACGGCGAACGGGCGCGTGGTGAGCACCCAGACGATCGGCAACGACTTCGCCGGCGCGCCCGTGGCCGGCCTGCTGGTCACGCTCCTGCCCGCCGCCGTCTTCGGCGCCCCGGCCCTGCTGTACGGCGCGGCGGGCCTGCTCCTGCTGGGCATGCGCGGCCGCTTCCGGCCACAGCCCGAGAACACCGGACCAAGGCTCCCGGACCGGCACCCTCGACCCGAGAGCACCTCAAGCGGCACCGGGCGGCGGTCGATGGCCGGGGACATCGGTGAGGCGCTGCGCTACCTGTGGCGGCATCGCTTCCTGCGCACGCTGGCCGTCTCCGCCGGACTGCTCAACTTCGCCAGCGCCGCCTACTTCGGCGTGCTCGTGCTGTGGGTCGTCGGCGACGGGTCGCGGATCGGGTTGGATCCGGCCGGCTACGGGCTGGTGATGACGGCGCTCGCCGTGGGGGCCGTGGCCGGGTCGCTGGTGTCGGACCGTGTCGTCCGGCTGTTCGGCGAGGGCCGGGCACTGGCAGGCCTGTGGCTGATCAGCGCGCTGCTGCACCTGGTCCCCGTACTGCTGCCGATCGCCTGGCTGCTCTATCCGACCGCCGTGGTGTGGGGCGCCGCCGGGGCCGCGGCGAACGTGCTCGTCATCACCGCCCGCCAGCGGCTCATCCCCGCCGGCCTGCTGGGCCGGGTGAACTCCGCCTACCGTCTGATCGGCATGGGCGGGATGCCGATCGGGGCGGTGCTGGGCGGGGTGCTGGGCGAGTTCGCCGGGCTTCCGGCGGTCTTCCTGAGCGCCGCGGGCGTCTGCTTGGCCGCTGTCGGCCTCCTGTGGCGTGTCGTACCCGATCGAATTTCATCGCCTCTGACCAGCGACGCTTCGATTCCCGACATATCCAGATCACGTTCGGCACCCAAAGGCCTGCGCTGAGATGACATGATTACCCCGTCAATGAGGGGATGGTATGCGGGAGATCGGCGGACGGTACCTCCTGAACGAGGAGGCCGGTCGTGGGGGCATGGGCGTCGTCTGGCGTGCATTCGACCAGCTTCTGCACCGAGAGGTAGCGCTCAAGGAGCTGACGCTGGCCGGGGAGGCCGAGATGGTGCGCCGGCGCGTGCTGCGCGAGGCGCGCATGGCGGCCAGGTTGTCGCACCCCAACATCGTCACGGTCCACGACCTCATCGAAGAGGGCGGCAAGCTCTGGATCGTGATGGAGTACCTTGACGGGCTCTCTCTTCACCAGTTGCTTTCCCAGGTGGGCACGCTGCCCGCGCAGTCGGTGGCGGCGATCGGCCAGCACCTGCTCGCGGCGCTGCGCACCGCCCACCAGGCCGCGGTGCTGCATCGCGACGTGAAGCCGGCCAACGTCATGCTGACGGGCGACCGGGTGGTGCTGACCGACTTCGGCATAGCCACGGCCGAGGGCGACATCCGGAAGGTCACCTCCAGGCGGCTGCGCGGCACACCCGCGTTCATGGCCCCGGAGCGGCTGCACGGCGGCCCGGCCAGCAAGGAGGCCGACATGTGGTCGTTCGGCGCCACGCTCTACAGCGCCATCGAAGGCCAGCCGCCCTACCCCGGGCAGGACGCGGCCACGGTGCTGGGGATGGCCCGCAGCGGCGGCTACCCGCCGCCGCGCCGGGCCGGTGTGATGCGCCCGCTCATCGAGGGCCTGCTGCACAACGACCCGGTGCGGCGCTTCACCCACGAGCAGACCGCCGGGTTGCTCGCGGGCATGCGCGCCGGCAGCTACCAGGCGGCCATCTAACCCGCGCTCAGTCCTTGGCCTTGGCGGCGCGGGCGCGGGCCTCTTCCTCGTCCATGGCGGCCGCCTCCTCGGGGGTGGGCGCGGTGCCGCCCAGGTGCGCGGGCTGCCACCAGACGCCCTGCGGGGTCTCCGGATAGGTCCGCTGCGCCCGGTCCACCAGGCTCGACAGCCGGGCGTGCAGGTCGGCCACGTGCTGGTCGACGTCCTCGCCCCGGCGCGGATTCATCGGCTCGCCGACCAGGATGGTCAGCGGCACATGGCGCTGCAGGAGCTGCTTCTTCCTGCCCTTGGTCCAGATCCGCTGGCTGCCCCACAGCCCGACCGGGATGATCGGCACCTTGGCCGCCTGCGCCATCCGGATGGCGCCGTTCTTGATCTCCTTGACGGTGAAGGAGCGGCTGATCGTGCCCTCGGCGAACACCCCCACCACCTCCCCCGCCTTCAGCATGCGCAGCGCCGTGGCGTAGGAGCCGGCGCCCGCCTCGCGGTCGACCGGGATGTGGTGCATGCCGCGCATCAGCGGCCCGGAGATCCGGTGGTCGAACACGTCCTTCTTAGCCATGAAGCGCACCAGCCGCTTGGCCGGCAGCGCGCCGTATCCGGCGAAGATGAAGTCGAGATAGCTGATGTGGTTGCTCACCAGCACCGCCCCGCCCGAGCGCGGCACGTGCTCGGTCCCCTCCAGGTGGAAGCGGTAGTCCAGCACGCGAAACAGGGTCCGCGCGGTGGCCAGCACCGGCGGGTACACGATCTCAGCCATGACCAGAAGGTAGCCTATTCCGGCCGGTTCCTTGGCATGCCCGCCCGCCGCGAGCGATTCGCCGACGGCGCTTGCCGCCGGGCGAAAACGGGCAGATGTTACGACCATGAAGAAGCTCATCAACGCGGCCGACTCCGTGGTCGAGGACGCCCTGGCGGGCCTCGCCGCCGCGCACCCGGCGCTGCGGGTCCGCAACCGGGTCGTCCACCGGGCCGACGCGCCACGGCCGGGCAAGGTCGCCTTGGTCTCCGGCGGCGGCTCCGGGCACGAGCCGCTGCACGCCGGGTTCGTCGGGCACGGCATGCTCGACGCGGCCTGCCCCGGAGAGATCTTCACCTCGCCGGTGCCCGACCAGATCATCGACGCCACCCAGGCCGTCGACGGCGGCGCCGGTGTGCTGCACATCGTCAAGAACTACACCGGCGACGTGCTCAACTTCGAGATGGCCGCCGAGCTCGTCGAGGACGTCGAGGTGGCGAGCGTGCTCGTCGACGACGACGTGGCCGTCCAGGACTCCCTCTACACGGCGGGCCGGCGCGGCACCGGGGCGACGCTGTTCGTGGAGAAGATCGCCGGCGCGCTGGCCGAGGAGGGCGCGCCCCTGGCCGAGGTGGCGCGGGTGGCGCGCGAGGTGAACGAGCGCAGCCGCTCCTTCGGCATCGCGCTGACCTCTTGTACGACACCGGCGGCCGGCCGGCCCACCTTCGATCTGCCACCGGGCGAGGTGGAGCTGGGCATCGGCATCCACGGCGAGCCGGGCCGGACCCGGGTGCCGCTGGCGCCGGCGCGGGAGCTGGTGGCGGTGGCGATGGCCGCGATCCACGGCGACCTGCCGCTGCGGGACGACCTGCTCGTCCTGGTCAACGGCATGGGCGCCACCCCGCTGATCGAGCTGTACGTCGTCTTCGCCGAGGTGGAGGCGATCGTGCGCGGCAAGGGGGCCCGGGTGGCGCGCTCGCTGGTGGGCAACTACGTGACCAGCCTGGACATGCAGGGCTTCTCGGTGACGGTCTGCCGGCTCGACGCCACCCTGACGCGGTTGTGGGACGCGCCCGTCGAGACGCCCGCCCTGCGCTGGGGACGCTGATGGACACCGACTTCTTCCTCGCCTGGTTCGCCGGCATGGCCGAGCTGATCCGGCTGCGCCGCGACCACCTGACCGAGCTCGACGCCGCCATCGGCGACGCCGACCACGGCACGAACCTCGACCGCGGGTTCGCCGAGGTGCGGCAGGCCCTGGCCGAATGGCCGCCGACCTCGCCGGAGCAGGTGCTCCTGTCCGCGAGCAACACCCTGATCCGCCGCGTCGGCGGCGCCTCCGGGCCCCTGTACGGCACGGCGTTCCGGCAGATGGGCAAGGCGCTGGACGCCCCGGTCACGCCGGCCGGGTTCGCCGCGGCGTTCGAGGCGGGGGTGCGGGCGGTGGCGCGGCTGGGCAAGGCCGCTCCCGGTGACAAGACCATGCTGGACGCGCTGGCCCCCGCCTCCAGGGCGCTGACGCAGGCCGTACAGGAAGGGGTGGAGGTGCGGGAGGCGTTCGAGCGGGCGGCGCGCGCGGCCGAGGAGGGGGCGCTGGCGACGATCCCGCTGCTGGCCCGCAAGGGGCGGGCGAGCTATCTGGGCGAGCGCAGCATCGGGCACGAGGACCCGGGCGCGGCGTCCTCAGCGCTCATCATGGCCGCGCTGGCGTCGGTGGAATCCTGATGAGGCGCTCGGCGCCGTCCCGCAGTGCGGCGGTCTTGTGATGGCCGGGATCGTCCACGGCGCCGGGCTCGCGGCGGAGGTCTGCTGATGGTGGGTGTGGTGCTGGTGTCCCATAGTGCGGGGCTGGCGGAGGAGGCGGTGGCGCTGGCGCGGGGGATCGCCGGGGAGCGGGTGCCGATCGTGGCGGCGGGGGGCACCGAGGACGGCGGGCTGGGCGCCAGCGTGGACCTGATCGAGCGGGCGGTCCGGGACGCCGACCAGGGCGACGGGGTCGTTCTCATCCCCGACCTGGGCAGCTCGGTACTCACCGCCCGGCTGCTGGAGGTGCCGGGGCGGATCGTGCTGGCGGACGTGCCGTTCGTCGAGGGCGCCGTCTCGGCGGCCGTGGCGTCGGGCGGCGGCCTGCCGCTGGCCGGCGTGCTCGCCGCCGCCGAGGAGGCGCGCGGTCACCGCAAGCTCTAGTGCCCCCTGAACGCCTCCTCCAGCCACCAGGACGGGCGCTCACGGGTGACCTTGGCGTTGACGAGCAGCGGGCGGTCCCGCGGCCCCGTCAGCCAGCCGGCCACCCCGGCCAGGTCGGCGGGCTCGGTGACCGTGACGGCGTCGAACCCGTGCCCCCGGGCGATGGCCGCCAGGTCGGCGGGCGGGAACCTGACCGTGTCCAGCGGGTGCCCGTGCGGCCCGAAGTGGTGCACCTCCGCGCCGTAGGCCTCGTCGTCGTAGACCACGACGAGCATCGGCAGCCCGAGGCGTACGACGGTCTCCAGCTCGGCGGCGCTCATCAGGGCCCCGCCGTCACCGAGCGCGGCCACCGGCAGCCGGTCCGGCCGCGCGACGGCGGCGCCGATGGCGGTGGCCAGCCCCAGCCCGACCGCCTGGAACGCCTGCGTGAAGCAGAAGCCTGCCTCATCAGGGACATCCAGCATCATCGCGGGATATCCCATGAAATTTCCGGAATCAGTGGAGACGAGCCGTTCGTCGGGGAGCAGGTCGTCCAGCCCGATCGTGAGTGTCCGCGGGTCGATCCGCCCGTCGCCACCCTCGTCGGTGTACGGCACCGCCCGCCACCGCCCCTCCTCCCGGACCCGCCCGGCCACCACCGCCGACCGGTAACCCCGCTCCTCGCGCGGCCCGGAGGGCTCGACGATGTCCCGGACCTGCCGGGCCACCCGCGCCACGTCCCCCACCACGCCGAGGTCCGCGGGCACGTAACGGCCCACGGCCGCCCGCTCGAGATCAACCTGGACGACCTTCGCCTCCGGCCCGATCAACGCCCCGTGCCGGGTGGTCCACATGTTGAGCCCGCACCCCCAGCCCACCACCAGGTCCGCGTCGCGGATCAGCTCGGCGGCCAGCGGCGTGGCGAACCCGCCGCTCACGTCCAGGTCCCACGGGCTGCCCCGGAACAGGCCCCGGGCCACCGCCGAGGTGGCCAGCAGGGCGCCAACGAGTTCGGCCAGCTCCTCCAGCTCGCGCCGGGCCCGGCGCGCCCCGCGCCCGGCGACGAACACCGGCCGACGGGACGCCATGAGCAGCCGCCCCAGCGCCGCCACCTCCTCCGGCAGGGCGTCCACCGGAACGGGCGAAGGCCGGTCGCGGAGCCGACCGGCCGCGCGCTCCAGCCGCTCCCAGGACTCCCCGGCCGCCGCCGCCTGCACGTCGAGCGGGAGGTTGAGCAGGACCGTGCGCCGCTCCTCGACGGCGATCCGGAACGCCTCCAGCGCGTCCTGCCCGGCCGTGCCCGGGTCGCCGGCGCGCATGGGCACCGCGCCCACCGCGCGGGCCACCGCGTCCTGGTCCATGGCGAAGTTGGAGCGGGCGTCGGTGGCCTCCCCGGCCAGCACCACCATCGGGGTCCGGCTCTTGGCCGCCTCGGCGAGCCCGGTGAGCGCGTTGGTGAAGCCGGGGCCCTGGTGCACGGAGACGACCGCGAGCTTGCCGCTCATCCGGGCGTAGGCGTCGGCCATGGTGGCCGCGCCGCCCTCGTGCCGGGCCGCGACGAACCGCGCGCCGTGGCGGACGAGCGCGTTGGTGACGTGGAAGTTGCCGCTGCCGACCACGCCGAAGACCACCTCGGCCCCCGCCGCGGCGAGAACCCCGCCGACGGCATCGGCGACGATCAACGCTCGACCAGGGCCAGGACTCGCACCGGGCTGCCGGAGCCGCCCACGATGGGCAGCGGCGGGGCCACCACCACGGCCCCGGTCACCGGCAGGCGGTCGAGGCCGCGCAGCTGGGTCAGGCCGTACTTGCCCGCGCCGAGCAGGAAGGAGTGGCAGGGGAACGCGGGCTCGAAGGAGTGGGCGGCACCCGCGTCGGTGCCGACGGTCTCCACCCCCACCCCGAGGATCGGCGTCTCCTCGGCCAGCCACTTCGCGCACTCGACGGAGATGCCGGGGGTGCGCGCGCCGTTCAGGAACTGGTCCTGGTCGTCGGACCTGGCATCCCAGCCGGTGCGGTAGAGGAGCCAGCCGCCGTCGGGCAGGGCGCCGTTGACCCGCTCCCACTCCTGGACGTGCTCGATCTGGAGCAGGAAGTCGGGGTCCTCGGCGGCCTGGGCGGCGAAGTCGAGCACCACGGCGGGCGCCAGCAGGCTGGTCACCGGCACCTGGGAGACGTCCTGCCCGTCGGCCCCGGTCACCCAGTGGATCGGCGCGTCGAAGTGGGTGCCGGTGTGCTCGCCGGTGTGGATGTCGTTCCAGTACCAGGCGGGGCCGCGGTCGTCGTAGCGGCTGATCTCCTCCAGCCGGAACGGGATCGTGTTGCTGAACGGCTCGGGCAACTGGAGGATCGGTGTCTTCTCGGTCAAGGGAGCGGTCAGGTCGATCACCTCGATCGAGCCGTTACGCACGCTGTCCATAAAGCTCCGCAACACCGACATGTCATCCTCCTTGGTGGCTGAGGGCAGTCTGCTACGCGCGCATGGCCTGTGCAAACACCGTTCGAGGTGTCACCCCTTGGTCCACTCCGCGCAGCCCGCCGTCTGGAAGCCCTTGTCCGTGGCGAGGATGGTGACGCTGGCGGGGCCCGGCGGCAGTCCGGCCGCGATCACGTCCCCGGCGTCGCCGCCGGTGCTGTCCAGGCGGGCCCAGTAGCACTTGTCGACGCCGGTGATGGGGCCGGTGGTCCGGTAGGTGCCCGGCTGGATGTCCACGCCGACGACGAGCGTGCGCATGGCCCCGAAAGCGCCGAGCAGGTCGGCGCCCGTCCCGTCCTCGGGCAGCCCCGTCTGCGGCACGCCCGTGGAAGGCACGCCCGTGGACGGGGCTCCTGTGGCCGGTGATCCCGTGGAGGGGGCTCCCGTCGAAGGGGCCCCCGTCGCCGGGGGCCCGGAGGTCGCGGGCGGGGCGGTGGCCGAAGGGGACGCGGAGGGCTGGGCGGGCGGCTGCTCGGCAGGGGTCGTGCCCTCCACCGTCACCGTGACCCTGGGCGCGGGTGAGGACGACGTCTCACCCGAGCCCATCCCGGTCAGGAACCCGAGGAGGAACCCCAGCACCGCGGCCATCCCGGACACGAGCAGGATGATCGTCGGACTGCTCGACGCGCGTGGGTAATCAGAGGGCCCGTACATCACCTGGACAGCGTCCCACCCGCGTCAACGCTGCAAATAGTCCACCAGCGACGCCTTCTCGATCTCCAGCTCCTCGATGGCGCTCTTGACCACGTCACCGATGCTGACGATGCCGATCAAAAGGCCGTTCTCGACCACCGGCATGTGCCGCACCCGGTGGGTGGTCATCGTCGTGCGGAGCTCTTCCACGTTGTCGCCCGGTCCGACCGTACGGACCTCGGCGGTCATGATCGACGAGACCGGCTCGTCGAGGATCGCGGCGCCCCGGTCGTGCAGGCGGCGCACCACGTCACGCTCGGAGACGATCCCCGTGATCGTGACCCCGTCAGGGGAGACCACGACCGCTCCGATGTTCCGCTCGGCCAGCTGTGCCAGTAGTTCGCGGACGGTTGACTCCGGCGTCACCGTCGTGACGTCGCTTCCCTTGCCGCGCAGGATCGTACCGATGAGCATCTGCACCACCTCGGCCTTCAGTTACCCGAGCGGGACCCGGCTAAAGCGCTCCGCTCGACCTGGTTCCAAGGCAAGCGCGCTGGTAGGGACGGCGTCAAGGGAGTGCCGTTAAGCTGCGCGTACAGAAAACCACGCGAAACCACCCGCAGGGACACGTATGACCGAGCCGCTCAACATCGGAAGCCATGATCTGCCCGTCACCGAGGAGCTGACCGCGTTCATGCGCACGGGGTGGGCCGACACCCGGCGCACCGGCGTGCCGGCGGTGGCGGTCGCCCCGTGGGCGGCCAAGCGGCGGGCCGCGCTGGCGGACCGCTTCCCCGGCGAGCGGCTCGTCGTGCCGTCGGGGACGCTCAAGGTGCGCAGCAACGACAGCGACCACCGGTTCCGGCCGCACAGCGCCTACTCCTACCTGACGGGCGCGAGCGAGCCGGGAGACGTGCTCGTCATCGAGCCGTCCGGCGAGGCCCGGCTGTACGTCAGGCCGCGCTCGCCGCGCGAGGAGGGCGAGGAGTTCTACCGTGACCGCCGCTACGGCGAGTTCTGGGTGGGCCGCAGGCCGGATCTGGCCGAGGCCGCGGAGCTCTACCAGGTGGAGTGCGCGCACCTGCGCGAGCTCGACCTGAAGGGCCCGGCCAGGGTGCTGCGCGGGGTGGACCCGTCGGTGGACGCGATGGTGGATCCGGGCGAGGGCGACGCCGAATTCGAGGGCTTCCTGTCGGAGATGCGGCTGATCAAGGACGAGTGGGAGGTCGGCGAGCTGCAGAAGGCCGTCGACGCCACCGCCCTCGGCTTCGAGGACGTGGTGCGCGCCCTGCCGCGGGCGCTCGGGCACCCGCGCGGCGAACGCTATGTGGAGGGCGTGTTCGGGCTGCGTTCGCGGCTGGAGGGCAACGCGGCCGGCTACGACAGCATCGTCGCCTCCGGCGCGCACGCCTGCGTCCTGCACTGGATCCGCAACGACGGCGCCCTGCGCCCGGACGACCTGCTCCTGCTGGACGCGGGCGTCGAGTCCGACACCCTCTACACCGCCGACATCACCCGCACGCTCCCGCTGTCAGGCCGCTTCAGCCCGGTGCAGCGGCAGGTGTACGAGCTCGTCCACGCCGCGCAGGAGGCGGCCATCGGCACGCTCAGGCCGGGCGCCCGCTTCCGTGACTTCCACCTGGCCGCCATGCGCGTCATCTGCGAGGGGCTGCACGAGTGGGGGGTGCTGACCGACTCACCCGACGCGCTGATGGAGTCGGGCCTCTACCGCCGGTACACGCTCTGCAGCAGCGGCCACATGCTCGGCCTCGACGTGCACGACTGCGCCAAGGCCCGGGCGGAGACCTACCTGGACGGGGTGCTGGAAGAGGGCCAGGTGCTGACCGTCGAGCCCGGCCTCTACCTGCAGCCGGACGACCTCACGCTGCCGGCGGAGTTCCGCGGGCTGGGGGTGCGCATCGAGGACGACCTGGTGATCACGGCCGACGGCGCCCGGCTGATGTCCTCGGCACTCCCCCGCCACCCGGACGAGGTGGAGACCTGGATGTCGGCCCTCCTCGGCTGAGATCCCCCACGAACTCGGCTGAGATCCCCCACGAAGGAGGAGACACGCCCATGACGATCGGCCCGGTGGCGATGGGCGGGCGGCCCGAGGAGGTGCGCGCGCCCGAGGAGTGGCTGACCGAGGTGGAGCGCGAGCGGGCCGCGAGGTTCAGGTTCGACGCCGACCGCCGCTCGTTCACGGCCGCCCACCTGCTGGTACGGATCTGCGCCGCCGCGGTCCTGGGCGTCCGGGCCGAGGAGCTGACGCTGCTGCAGCACTGCGACACGCACGGGCCCGGGCACGGCAGGCCGTACCTTGAGCAGGCCCCGGACCTGGGGGTGAGCTTCAGCCACACGCGCGGTTACGTGTGCGCGGCGGCCGGGCCCGGCCGCGTGGGGGTGGACGCGGAGCGGATCCCGGCGGGGCCGCTCGACCAGGCGCTGGCCGGCCTGGCGCTGACCCCGCGCGAGCGGGCGCTGGTCACCGGCAACGACGAGCTGATCAGGCACTGGACGCGCAAGGAGGCGCTGATCAAGCGCGGCGAGCTGACCCTGGACCGGATGGGCGCCGCAGAGCAGGACTGGACGGGCCGGCATCTGCTGGAGTGGCGCGTGGAGCCGGACATCATAGTGGCCGTTATCACCGATGCGGAAGCCGGTAGGCGGCCTATCAGCGGATAGCCTGGAGACATGTTCTACCGTAAGCCTCTCGAAGAGCGTATCGCCGACCGCGTTGCCGCGCGCAAGCCACTCGAAGAGGGCAAGACGTTCGAGCATGGACCGGCCAAGTTCGTCTTCGTCTCGCTGCTCGTCGCCGTCGTGCTCATGCACGTGGTGGGCGTGGCGATCGTGATGGCCTTCCACTAGCCGACCCCGTTGGTTACTCTTCGTACGCTAGATTGGCAATCATGAGCGCGCCTCGCTGGCTTTCCCCCGCCGAGCAGCGTGCCTGGCGCACCCACCTGGCCCTGCACAAGCTTCTCATGCACCGCCTGGACCGGGAGCTGCAGGAGCACGCCCTGTCCCTGAACGACTACGAGATCCTGGTCAACCTCTCGGAGAGCCCCGACCGGCGGATGCGGATGAGCGACCTGGCCGACGCGACGATCCAGTCGCGCAGCCGCCTGTCCCACCAGATCTCCCGGATGGAGATCAAGGGCCTGGTCATGCGGGAGGGCTGTCCCGACGACCGGCGCGGCACCTACGCGGTGCTCACCGACGAAGGGTGGGCGACGATCCAGCGGGTGGCTCCCGTGCACGTGACCGGCGTCCGCGAGCACTTCGTGGACCGGCTCACCGACGACCAGCTCGAAGAGCTGGTCAACGCCTACGATCCGATCGTCGAGCATCTGAAAAAGCTGCGCTGACACCCAACCGATATCGGCGACGGCGCGCGGCCTTTCCGCACGCTCGCTACGATCCGCTCATGCTCAGAAAGCTCCTCGCCTCCGCCCTCGTCTTCGCCGTGCTGTCAGCCTGCTCGTCAGGCGCCGGCGAGGAGCTGCCCGCCGGGCCCGACCTGATGAAGAAGGCCGCCGAGGCGATGAAGACCGTCAAATCGGCCACTTTCTCGATCGCCACCGAGGGCAAGCCGAACGTGCCGGTCAAGAAGGCCGACGGCCGGCTGACCGCGGCGGGCGACGCCGACGGGACGATCACGCTGGACGTGCTGGGCAGCCTGCAGGAGGTGTCCTTCGCCCTGATCGGCGACACCGTGCACTTCAAGGGGCCGACCGGCGGCTTCCAGAAGATGACCAGGCAGCAGCTCGCCCAGCTCTACGACCCCTCGCTGATCCTCAGCCCCACCAAGGGCATCGCGCAGCTGCTCAGCTCGGCGGCGGAGGCCAGCGTGGAGGCCGAGGAGGCCGGCGCCTACCGGGTGGCCACCACCTTCTCCGCGCAGACGCTCGGCACGCTGGTGCCGGGGGTCACGCAGGCCGTCAACGGCAAGGTCTGGGTCGACAAGGCCAGCAGCAGGCTCACCAAGGTCGAGCTGCCGCTGCAGAACGGCGGGGTGACGGTGTCATTGAGCGACTACGACGCGCCGGTGACGGTCACGCCGCCTCCCACGGCCGGATGAGGCGCGCCCGCCGGGTCGCGCTCGGCGTGGGCGGGGCGGTGGTGCTGCTCGCCGCGCTCGACGCCTACGTGGTCGTGACCGTCCTCATCGACATCGCCGCCGATCTCGGCATCCCCCTCAACCGCCTGGAGCGGGCCACCCCCGTGGTCACGGGCTTCCTCCTGGGGTACATCGCCGCGATGCCGCTGCTCGGCCGGTTGTCGGACCGTTACGGGCGGCGGCCGCTGATCCACGCCTGCCTGGCGGCGTTCGCCGCCGGCTCGGTGCTGACGGCGTTGGCGACCGGGGAAGTGACGGTGGTGGCGGGCCGCACGGTCCAGGGGGTGGCCGGTGGCGCGCTGCTGCCGATCACCATGGCGCTGATCGGCGACCTGTGGGGCGAGCGCGAGCGTCCGCTGGCCCTCGGCGCGGTGGGCGCGGCGCAGGAGCTGGGCAGCGCGCTGGGCCCGATCTACGGCGGGGTGCTGGCGCTGATCCCGAGCGCGCCGGTGTTCGGCCTGGAGCTGGGCCGCTGGCACGCCATCTTCTGGATCAACCTGCCGCTGGCGCTCGCCGCGGCGCTGGCCGTGCAGTTCGGCATCCCCAAGGCGCCGGTGCGGACGGAGCGGGCGGCGGGCCGGATCGACGGCGTCGGCGGCGCGCTGCTCGCCCTGGCGCTCGGGCTGCTCGTCGTCGGGCTCTACAATCCCGATCCCGCCAAGGCGATCCTGCCGCCCTGGGGGGTGCCCGTCATCGCGGCCGGGCTCGTGGTGGCGGCGGCGTTCGTGTGGTGGGAGATCCGCTCCCCCGTGCGCCTGCTCGACCTGACGGGCGTCAGGAAGGGGCCGCTGCTGGCCTCGCTCGGCGTGAGCTTCCTGACCGGCGCGGCGCTGCTGGTGACGATGGTGTTCGTGCAGTTCACCGCGCAGACGCTGCTGGGGATGGAGGCGCTGGAAGCCTCGCTCGTGCTGGGCAGGTTCCTCATCGCGCTGCCGGTCGGCGCGCTGCTGGGCGGCCTGCTGACCCGCCGGCTCGGCGACCGGGTCGTCACGGTGGCGGGCCTGCTCGTGGCGGCCGTAGGTTACGCGCTGATGAGCCGCTGGCCGCTGGACCTGGCCGGTGCCCGGTTCGTGATGGACGTCGATCTGGTGGTGGCCGGGCTCGGCGTGGGCCTGGTGATCGCGCCGGTGTCGGCGGCGGTGCTGCGGGTGACTCCGTCCGCGCAGCACGGGGTGGCGTCGGCGGCGGTCGTGGTGGCGAGGATGATGGGGATGCTGATCGGCATCGCCTCGGTGTCGGCGTGGGGCTTCTACCGTTTTCAGTCGCTGACCGCGCATCTCGACACCCCGGTGCCGTTCGGCGTCGACCAGGCCGTCTTCGCCGAGCGGCTGGCTGACTATACGGCCAAGGTGCGGGCGGCGTTACATGTCGAATACACGGAGATGTTTTTGATCACGGCGGTTCTCTGCCTTCTGGGGGCGGGTGTGGCCATGTTCATCAGCGGACGTCAGGCCGACATTCCCACCCAGTCGCATTTAAGCCGGTAAGATCACTTGTTTCCCTTTTGGCGAAATTCTGAAGGAGTGAGATGCCGGAATTCACAGTGATCCGTCCTCATGAGTTGAGCGCCTCCGATATTGCCGCGTGGCGCGAGATGCAGCGTGCCCAGCCCCATCTGGCCAATCCGTTTCTCAGCCCCGACTTCACCCTCGCCATGGGCGAGGTGGACGATCGGGTGCGGGTGCTCATCGTGCGCGACGAGGCGGGCATCGCCGGTTTCCTGCCGTACGAGCGCACCGGCGGCGTGGGCGCGGCCGTGGGCTCGTGGGTGTCGCTGTCCCAGGGGGTGATCCACCGTCCGGGAGCCGAATTCGACGTGGACGCGCTGCTGCAGGCCTGCGGGCTGCACGTCTGGGAGTTCGGCTGCCTGGTGGAGCGGCAGCCCTGGTTCGCCCCCTACATCAGGCAGAGCCTGGAGGCGACGCTGCTCGACCTGAGTGACGGCTACCCGGCCTACGAGGAGAAGCTGAAGGCCAGGTCCCCGAAGTTCCTGAAGAGCACCCAGTACAAAGAGCGCAAACTCGGCCGCGACGTCGGCGAGGTGACCCACGTGTTCGCGGTCGACTCCGACGAGCAGTTCCGCCTGTTAAGGGAATGGAAGTCCGCCCAGTATCTGCGCATCGGCCGCCCTGACCGCTTCAGCAAGGACTGGGTGGTGCGGCTCGTCGAGCGGCTGCACGCCATCGACACCAAGGACTTCGGCGGCGTGCTGTCCATGCTGTACGCCGGCGGACAGCCGGTGGCGGGCCATTTCGGGCTGCGCTCGCACTCGACCCTGATCGGCTGGTTCCCCGCCTACGATCCGGCCTTCTCCAAGTATTCACCCGGCCTGATCCAGCACCTGCGGATGGCCGAGGACGCGGCCGCCCTCGGCCTGGACGCCCTCGACCTCAGCGTCGGCGCGGGCTATGAGTACAAAAGCGCGCTGGAGAGCCGGACCACGCCGGTGAGCGAGGGCATCGTCCGCCGGCACACGCTCCAGGCGGGCGTCCACTGGGCGCGCACGGAGCCGGTGCGCCGGGTGCGGCAGCGGATGCTGGACACCCCGGCCATCTACCGGCTCGCGGACCGGGCGCTCAAGAGCTACGGCCGCATCCGGACGAAGGGCGAGCCTCGATGAAGGTCGCCGACCTCGAGTCCGCCATGGCCGAGCGGATCGGCCAGGGCTGCCTGCACGTGCCGTCCGCGCGGTTCGGGCTGCTGCTGGCACTGCGCCACTGGTTCGCCCCCGGCGACCGGGTGCTGATCTCCCCCACCAACTGCGAGACCGTGCTGTTCATCGCGCTCGCGGCCGGGCTCACCCCGGTGATGGCGCCGGTGTCGTGGCGCGACGGCAACATCGACGTGCCCCGCGTCGACTGGACCGGCCTAGCCGGCGTGCTCACCACGCACCTGTACGGCCAGCCCGACCGGGTGGCCGAGCTGCGCGCCGAGTGCGACCGCCGCGGGCTGGTCCTCATCGACGACGCCGCGCACGCCTTCCAGACCGTGGCCGACGGGCGCCCGGCCGGCCTGTCCGGGCAGGCGGGCGTCTTCAGCCTGGCCAAGCACGGGCGGGCGATGTCCGGGGGCTTCCTCACCACCGCCGACCCCGGCGCGCTGGCCGAGCTGGCCGCGGCGCGCGAGGAGCTCCTGCTGCCCGGCGGCGCGAGACTGGGCGCGGTGCTCCGGCCGGTGCTCCGCGAGACGATCTACCGCACCGGGCTCGTCCGGCCGGTCTGGCACGCGCTCAAGCGGCTCGGCCTGGTCACCTGGACCGGGCACCGCTACCCCACGACGGCGGCGGAGGTGGCCAAGGCGTCCGGTGACCTCGCGGCGATGGACCCGTGGCTCCGCATCGACCTGGACGACTGGCGGGCACGCGCCGGGTCGGCGCTCCTGCGCTTCCAGCGCTCCCGGATGAAGGTGATCGACCGCGAGCGGGACCGCAGCATGGCCGGGGTCGAGCTGCTGCGCGCCACCCCCTGGGCGGCGCAGGGCGTCCGCGAGGCGCCGGTCCAGCCGCTCCTGCGGGTGCCGCTGCTCGTCGCGGACCGGGACGAGGCCGTCACCGCGCTGGAGGGGCAGGGCGTGGTGCCCGGCTTCATCTACGATCCGCCGCTGGACGATTACCTGTCAATGATTCCCCAAGGCCCCACGCCTGAGATCGCGCGCTGGTGGACGAGCCACGTGCTGCCCGCCGACCCGCTCGACGCCGCCCGCATGGTGCGGCTGCTGGAGCGGCTCGGCGTACGGCCCCTCGATCATCCCGCGCCGGAAGGACCCCCGCCCCATGGCCGGTAACCCACCCGAGATGGCCAGTGACGCACCCCAGCAGACCGGACCCGCCCCCAAGGCAGGGCTCGGCCTGGTGCGCAGGCTGCGGACCGACCTGCGCAACCCGCTGTTCCTGCAGGGCTACGCGCTGATGGCCAACACGGCCGCCACCGCCGTGCTGGGCCTGGGCTACTGGTTCCTGGCCGTACGGCTCTACAGCCCCGCCGCGTTCGGCGAGGGGCAACTGATGATCACGGCCATGCGCCTGTTCTCCTCGCTGGTCGGGCTCGCCTTCGTCGGGGTCATGGCCAGATTCATCCCGATCTCCGGGCGCGGCACCGCGAAACTGATCCTGCGTGGCTACGGCGTCGCCGGGGTCACCGCCGTGCTGGCGGCGCTGGTCTTCCTGCTGACCCTGCCCCTGTGGGGACCGGCGTACGCGGAGCTGGACGGCCTGCTGCCCGCGCTGTTCTTCCTCGCCTCGGTGCTCGTCTGGACGATCTTCACCTTGCAGGACGTGGTGCTGGCCGGGCTGCGTCAGGCCGTCTGGGTGCCGGTCAACAGCACCCTGTTCGGCGTGCTGAAGATGGGCCTGCTGGTGGCGCTGGCGTTCGCGCTGCCCCAGGGCGGGCTGTTCGGCGGGATCTTCGTCTCTTGGATCGTTCCCACCGCGGCGGCGCTGATCCCGATCAGCTGGCTCATCTTCCGGCGGGCGATTCCCCAGCACGTGACCAGGACCGCCGCCCAGCACACCGTCCCGCCGGGGCTGCGCGAGATCGGCAGGTTCGTGGCCGGTGACTTCTCCGGCACCCTGTCCACGCTCCTGGTCCTCTACCTGGTGCCCGTCATGGTCGGCGCCTGGCTGAACGACCCCGCGCAGTTCGGCT
The DNA here is from genome assembly GCF_014646515.1 of Nonomuraea glycinis. Classification (GTDB taxonomy): domain Bacteria; phylum Actinomycetota; class Actinomycetes; order Streptosporangiales; family Streptosporangiaceae; genus Nonomuraea; species Nonomuraea glycinis. The sequence goes on along the minus strand of NZ_BMNK01000006.1, from coordinate 222,119 downwards.
ACTTCTCGGTGACCCACACGCTCGGCTGCATGATGGGCCTGCTGGCGGCGAACATGGCGGTCTCGCTGACGGTCGAGGGCTCCCTCGACTCCGCCCGCCTCGCCCAGACCACCCGCAACGCGCTGCGCCGCACCTTCCTCATCGTCGGGCCCATCGTGGCGGTCGTCATCGCGGCGGCCCCGCTGATCCTGCTCGTCTTCGGCTCCGAGCTGTCCGAGGCCGGCACCCCGCTGCTGCGCCTGATGGCGCTGGGCGTGCTGCCGATGGCGCTGGTGGAGATCCGGCTGGGCACACTGCGGGCGCGCAGCGAGGCCAGGAAGCTCGCGATGATCCAGATCGGCATGACGGTGCTGGTGTTCGGCAGCGTCATCGCGCTGTTCCCGGGCTTCGGCGTCACCGGGGTGGGCTACGGACTGCTGATCAGCCAGACGGTGACCGGGCTGTGCGTGCTTCCCGGGCTGCGCAGGATCGTGGCGCTCTCCCGTACCGAGTCCTGACCCGGCCGCCCCCGGGGCGGGCCCGGGGGCGGCGGGTCAAGCGGTCACGGCGAGAGCCGGTGCAGGTCGCGCGGGAAAGCGGCGGCCTGGCGGATGTTGGCCGCGCCGGTCAGGCGCGCCGTCCAGCGCTCCAGCCCGATGGCGAACCCGCCGTGCGGCGGCATCCCGTACGCGAACGCCTGAAGATAGCCCTCGTACGGCGCCGCGCTCTCACCCCGCTCGGCCAGCGCTCGCAGGTAGTCGCGGTGCCGGTGCAGCCGCTGGCCGCCGGTCACCAGCTCCAGCCCACGGAACAGCAGGTCGAAGCCGTTGGAGTAGCCGGGACGCGCCGGGTCGGGATGGGTGTAGAAGGGCCGCTTGGCCATCGGGTAGCCGGTCACGAACAGGAACTCCGAGCCGTGCTCCGTCAGCGCCCACCGCGACAGCCACCGCTCCTGGGCCGGGGACAGGTCCGGCTCGTCCTCGCCGGTCATCCGCTGCGCCTCGGTGAAGTGCACGGCCGGGATCTCGGCGGGCACCTCGGGCAGCGTCAGGCCGAGCGTGGCGACGGCTGCGGCGGCCCGCTCGCGTACGGACTCCAGCATGCCCGCCACCGCCTCGCGCAGCACCGCCATCACCTCGCGGTGGTCGCGCACGAAGCCCAGCTCCGCGTCGAGACTGGTGTACTGGGCCAGGTGGCGGACGGTGTCGTGCGGCTCGGCCCGGAAGACCGGCCCCACCTCGTAGACCCGCTCGAACACCCCCACCATCGCCTGTTTGTAGAACTGCGGCGACTGCGCGAGGTAGGCGGGGCGGCCGAAGTAGTCGATGCCGAAGACGTTCGCGCCGGACTCGGTCGCCGAGGCCACGATCTTCGGGGTGTGGACCTCGGTGAAGCCGAGCCGGTCGAGCACCGCCCGGAAGCCTGCCACGCTCGCCGCCGAGATCTCCAGCGGAGCTCTGAGCGCCGGGTGCCGCAGGGTGACCGGGGCGTGGTCGAGGATCGTCGGCAGGGTGGCCGGCACGACCGGGCGGTAGAGGTCGAACGGCGGCGCCTCGACCGGCTCGGACAGCACGTGCAGCTCGGGGCCGGTGAGCTCGACACCGCCCGGCGCCCGGGGGTTGGCCGTCACGGTCCCGGTGACCTCGACGACGCTCTCCTCGCCGGGCAGGTCGCCGCCGTGGCAGACGGCCTGCGCCAGCCCGGCGCGGTCCCGGATGACGAGGAAGGACACGGATTTCAGCAGCCGGCGGCGATGGACCCAGCCGGCGATCGTCACTCGTTGGCCGGCGTGCTCGGTGAGCTCCGCCGACAGGACACGAGAGATCATCACAACTCCTCACGAGGAAGTGCATGACCCCTTGGGAGTGCGGGGGAGAAGGGGCTCCCGGTGCCACCGCACTTTCGCCGCCCGCGAGGGGCGGCCTCCACGACCCGATGACGGGGGTCAGACCGGCGGGGCATTTCCTCCCCGCACTCGGGAGTGTCTTCGCCAGGGGGCGCGGGGCCGCCTTTTCAGCGGTCGGCGGCTCTCTCGGCCCGCGCGGGCCCTGGCTACTCGTCTCCGTCTACGCGTTGCCGTGGATCGTACCCAGGCGGGCTCTCGTCAGGCAACGCGATTCGGCGGCGTCAGCGATCCTTCTTCTGCCGCTTCTCCCGGATCTTCATCGTGACCTCGATCGGCGATCCGGCGAAGCCGAACTCCTCGCGGATCCGGCGCTCGATGAAGCGGCGGTAGGTGTCCTCCAGCCAGCCCGAGGTGAACAGCACGAACTTGGGCGGCTCGGTCGACGCCTGCGTGGCGAACAGGATCTTCGGCTGCTTGCCGCTGCGCACCGGCGGCGGCGTCGCGTGCACCAGGTCGGTCAGGAACGCGTTGAGCCTGGACGTCGGCACCCGGGTGGACCAGGAGTCCAGCGCCTTCTCCAGCGCGGGCACGAGCCGGTCCATGTGGCGGCCGGTCAGTGCGGAGATGTTGACGCGCAGCGCCCACGGGGTGCGGACGAGCTGCCTGTCGATCTCCCGCTCCAGGTAGTAGCGGCGGTCCTCGTCGACGAGGTCCCACTTGTTGAAGGCCACCACCATGGCCCTGCCGGACTCGATCACCAGGCTGATGATGCGCAGGTCCTGCTCGGTGAGCGGCTCGCTGGCGTCGATCAGCACGATCGCCACCTCCGAGCGGTCGAGCGCGGCCCTGGTGCGCATGGCGGCGTAGAAGTCGGCGCCCTGCAGCTCGCGGTCGCGCCGCCGGATGCCCGCGGTGTCGACGAACCGCCAGGTCTTGTCACCGAGCTCGATCAGCTCGTCGACCGGGTCGCGGGTGGTGCCGGCCATCGGGTCGACCAGCACCCGCTCCTGCCCCGCGAGCTTGTTGAGCAGGGAGGACTTGCCCACGTTGGGCTTGCCGAGCAGCGCCACCCGGGCGGGCCCGCGCTTGTCGCCGAACGTCACCGCCGGCGTCTCCGGCAGCGCCTCGAGCACCACGTCGAGCAGGTCGCCGCTGGAGCGGCCGTGCAGGGCGGAGACGGCGTGCGGCTCGCCGAGGCCGAGCGACCACAGGGCCGCGGCCTCCATCTCGATCTGCTGGTTGTCGACCTTGTTGGCGGTCAGGATGACCGGCTTGCCGGACTGACGCAGGATGGAGCCCACGATCTCGTCGGCGTCGGTGGCGCCCACGGTCGCGTCGACCACGAACACGATCACGTCCGCCAGCTCGGCGGCGATCTGCGCCTGCTCGGCGATGCGCAGGTTCATCCCGGTGGCGTCAGGGTCCCAGCCGCCGGTGTCGACGACGGTGAACCGGCGTCCGCGCCAGTTGGCTTCGTAGGTGACGCGGTCGCGGGTCACACCCGGCACGTCCTCGACGACCGCCTCGCGGCGGCCGATGATGCGGTTGACCAGTGTGGACTTGCCGACATTCGGCCGTCCGACGATGGCCACGACCGGCAGCGGAGTGCTGTCGGCCGTTTCCTCGGTCACGTCTAGCTCGTCGAGGTCAGCCTCGACCCAATTCCCCGTGGACACGATGTCTCATCCTTTTAGAGTCCCGCACCCTCAGGTGCGCTCCTTGACCAGTCTCAGCACCTCCGCGATGACCTCTTCGAGGTTGAGCGCGGTGGTGTCGAGCTCGATGGCGCCATCCGCCAGCGAGAGTGGATCTGTCTTGCGTGTCGAGTCCAGCGTGTCGCGCCTGGCCATGGCGGCCTGCTGCGCTCGCGCGGTGGTGCCGGTCAGCTCCGCCGAACGGCGCTGGGCCCGGGCCTCGGCGCTGGCCGTCAGATAGATTTTGACGGGCGCGTCCGGGGCGACGACGGAGCCGATGTCGCGGCCTTCGACCACGATGTCACCGGTGCCGACGATCTCCTGCTGGAGCGCGACGAGCCGCGCCCGCACCTGCGGCACCGCCGCCACGGCGGAGACCGCGGAGGTCACCTCGTCCTGCCTGATCGGCTCACCCACGTCGACGCCGTCGACCTGGATGGACGGGGCGTCGGGGTCGGTGCCGGAGACGATCTCGGGCTCGCCGGAGCGGGCCGCGACCGCGGCCTGATCGGCGAGGTCGACGCCCTGCCGGAGCATCCACCAGGTCATCGCCCGGTATTGTGCCCCGGTGTCCAGGTAACGCAGTCCCAGCGCGCGAGCGACTCCGCGCGACGCGCTCGACTTGCCCGACCCCGAAGGGCCGTCCATGGCGATGACCAGACCGGCCACGGTCTCTCCCTCTTCACGTTTGACCTAACCTGAAGAGGTTACCGCCTCCCGGTCAGTCACTCACCCAGCTGCCGTGGAAGCCGAGCGGCACCCGGGCCGGCAGGTGCACGGTGGCGACCGGCTCGCCGGTGAAGTCCTGCGCCGACAGGATCACCAGGTCGGCCGCGCCCCGCTCCGGATCGTTGACGAAGGTCATCACATAGCCGTCGTCCTCGCCCTCGCCCGACTCCACGAACACCGGCTCCCCCACGTAGGCGTCCCGGCCGAACCGCCGCTCCTGCTGGGTGCCGCGCTCCAGGTCGTGCTTGATGAGCGTGTTGTCGAACGCCACGTCCGGGAGGTCCTCCATGGCCAGGTCCCGCTGGTGGACCACATCGACCAGGTCATGGGTGGCCACGGTATAGCCGTAGCGGTACGGCCTGCCGGTGAGCCGCTCGTTCATCCGCGGGAACTCCTGCGTCCGATCGTCCAGCCGGGTCTCGCGCACCGTGCCCGACGCCAGGTCGATCCGCCAGCGGTCCAGCGTGGGGGTGCCGCCCGTGTCGAGGCGGGCGTCGACGAAGCGCTTGGGGTAGCGCACCACGTCGACCACGACCTGGTCGCCGTCGTCGTAGGCGTTGAGCGTGTGGAAGACCCAGCACGGGTTCACCTCGAACCAGCGCACCTCGCCGGTCCGGCGGGACAGCAGCCCGAGCCGGGAGGCGTGCTCGTCGTTCCACGCGTACGGCAGCGGCGTGCCCTTCTCGGCGTGCGCCATGCTGAAGGTGACGGGCAGGTCGTAGAGCACCACGAACCGCTCGGTCAGCGCGAAGTCGTGCATCATGGGCGCGTCCGCGATGGGGATGTCCGTGGTCCGCGTGACGGTGCCCTTGGCGTCGAGCACGATGTGCTGGTGGTGGTCCCAGCCGAAGAAGTACGCCATCGCGTGCAACTCGCCTGTGGCCGGGTCCAGGTGGGTGTGCGCGGCGTATCCGCCGGGCAGCCCGCCGTCGAAGTCGCACGCGCCGATCGTGTCGAGCTCGTAGCTGAGCTCGTACGGCAGCGCCCCCGCCTCCACGGTCGCGAACGTACGGCCGGCCACACCGATCACGTGCGTGTTGGCCGCGAAGTCCATGCCGCCGTGCGTGGGGCCGGGCCTCGGCTCCTCGCCGAGCCGCCGGGCGACCTCGGCGCTGCGCACCCACCGGTTGCGGTACCACTCGGCGCGGCCGTCGCGCAGCCGCACCCCGTGCACCATGCCCTCGCCCAGGAACAGGTGGGAGGCGCCCGGGTCGTCGAGGCCGAGCGGGTTGGGGCCGTTGCGCAGGTAGCGGCCGTTGAGCTCGGCGGGGATGCGGCCGGTGACCGCCAGGTCGAAGGCGGTGATCTCGTCGGTGACGGGGGCGAGACCACCTCGGTAAGGCGTCGACATCAGGGGATCCTCTCGTCGTGCGTCATGAAGGAACGTCGCGTGTCGGGACGGAATGTCGTGCGTCAGGAACACCGTGCGTCAGGAACGTCGCCTGTCAGGAAAGGGCTGAGCACCGAGGCGCAGAGCAGCCGGTAGCGCTGCTCCCCCTCGGCTCGGTCGAAGAAGCCCGCGAGCTCCAGGCTGACCGCGCCGTGCATGGCCATCCAGAGCACGTCGGCGATCTCCGCGTCGGAGCCGCCGTGCAGCAGCCCGTGCGCCAGGCAGCGGCGGACCCCGGCCACGAGCAGGTCGAAGGACCTCTTCGCCTCCTGCCTGGCCGCAGGGCTCGGGGTGAAGCCGGGCACGCCCCCTTGGAACATGACGCGGTAATAGTCCGGCTGGTCCAGCGCGTAGCTCCGGTAGGCGTCGATACCGGCCCGCAGGTGCGTCATGGCGTCCGGGCCAGGGGGCGCGGCCAGCAACCGCCGCTCGAACCTGGCGAACCCCTCCAGCCAGAGCGCCTCGCTGAGCCCGTCCTTGCCGCCGAAGAGCGTGTAGATCACTTTGGTGGAGCAGCCGACCTCGGCGGAGATGCGGCGCACGGTCAGTGAGGCCGGGCCTTCGGTGATCAGGAGGTGCGTGGCCGCGTCCAGGATCGCGGCCCTGACGACATCCTGGCCCTCGCGCTGGGCTTGCTGATAAGTGGTGGCGCTCATCCGAAACATCGTTTCTGTCCGGTAACACTGTTACCCACTCTTTGTACGCCCCTCTCAACGCCCCGTCAAGCACGAGTAAGCGCGGTGTTCCCGGAAAGGAAGGCATGGGGCGAAGGAGCCGAGATGGCGGATTTGAGAGACATGGCCGGCAGGGTGACGGTGGTGGTCGCCACCATGAACCGGCTCCGCGCGCTCCAGCGCTCGCTCCCCCACCATCCCAGCCCGGTGATCCTGGTCGACAACGGCTCCACGGACGGCACCGTCGGCTTCGTCCAGCGCCACTTCCCGCACGTGCGCGTCGTCGAGGCCGGCCGCAACCTGGGCGCGCCCGCCCGCAACCTGGGCGTCGAGCTGGCCGAGACGCCCTACGTGGCCTTCGCCGACGACGACTCCTGGTGGGCCGCCGGCGCGCTGGACCTGGCCGCCGACGTCCTCGACGCCCACCCACGGCTGGCCATGCTCGGCGCCCGCGTCCTCGTCGGGGCCGAGCAGCGGCTCGATCCGGTGAGCGAGGAGATGCGGCGCTCACCTCTCGGCGTACAGGACGACCTTCCGGGGCCCAGCGTGCTCGGCTTCCTGGCGTGCGGGGCGGTGGTGCGCAAGAAGGCGTTTCTGGAAGCGGGCGGATTCGACGAGGTGATCTTCTTCTTCGGCGAGGAGGAGCGCCTGGCCATGGACCTGGCCGCCCAGGGCTGGGGGCTCGCCTACGTCGACGCCGTGGTGGCGCACCACCATCCGTCGCCGCCCCGCGACCCCGCCGGACGGCAGGCGCTGGCGGTGCGCAACGCCGTGCTCACCGCCGTCCTGCGCCGCCCCTGGCGCGTGGTGGCCCTGCGCTCGCTCGGCGCCCTGCGCCGCGGCCCCCTGGGCTGGCGCGGACTGCGTACGACGCTGCCACGCCTGCCCCAGGCGCTGGCCCAGCGCCGGCAGCTCCCACCCGACGTCGAGCAGGCACGCCGCACCCTCGAGCGCGATCACGGTACGTGACCGAAGGGGTGGCAAAGTCAGCGCCGCGCCCTTCCCCAGTCCAGCCTCCGGCGTCGGGCGTCAGGCGTCCAGCGTCAGGGAAGCTGCCAGTCGCGTTCGCGCAGGGCCTGGGCGAGCACCGGGGCCGAGTCCGGCTGCACCGACAGCTCCGCGATGCCGAGCGGCAGGCCGGGCGCGTGCTCCAGGCGCACGTCCTCGACGTTGACCCCGACCTCGTCGCAGATCTGGAAGAGCCGGGCGAGCTGGCCCGGACGGTCGCCGATGACGACCTGGACGACGACGTAGGCGGGAGCCGGGCCGCCGTGCTTGCCCGGGATGCGGTCGTGGCCCGCGACGCCGCGCTTGAGCAACTGGGTGATCTCGCCGTGTGCCGTGCCGTCGCCGTCGGCCAGCGCGCGCAGCGCGGACGCGGCCTCGGCCAGGTCGTGGGAGACCGCCTCCAGCACCTCGGCGACCGGGGCGGCGTTGCCCGACAGGATGCCCAGCCACAGGCCGGGGTCGCCGCCCGCGATCCGGGTCACGTCGCGCACCCCCTGCCCCGCCAGGCCGAGCGCGACCTCGGTGGCGTCGGACAGGCGCGCCGCGACCGCCGCCGCGGCCACATGCGGAGCGTGCGAGACGACCGCCACCGCCCTGTCGTGATCGACGGCGTCCACCTCGACCGGGTTGGCGCCGCACAGCTCGATCAGCCGCAGCACGGCCGCCCTGGCCGCGCCGGACGCCTCGGCCGTCGGGCAGATCGCCCACGGCCGGCCCAGGAACAGGTCCGCGCGGCCCGCGCCGGGCCCGGACTTCTCCCGCCCGGCGAGGGGATGAGAAGCCACATAGCTGGTCAGATCGCAGCCGAGCCGGGCGGCGCACTCGATCGGCTCCGCCTTGACGCTCGCCACGTCGGTGTAGAACCGGGCGACGCCGCCCTTCTGCAGCGACAGCAGCTCGTCGGCGACCTGGCCCGGCGGCACCGCGATCACCGCGAGGTCGATCGCCTCCGCCCGCCGCTCGTCCGGCTGCCATTCCTCCCCCGCGCCCAGCTCGCGCGCCAGCCGGACGGCGCCCTGGTCACGGTCGGCGAGCAGCACCCGCACGCCCTTCTGACGCAGCGCCAGCGCCAGCGAGGTGCCGATGAGACCGGTGCCCACCACCAGAACGGTGCGGAGTTCGGAGGCCATGTCTTCGTCCCGGATGCTTGATTACTGAGCGATGTCCTGGCGCAGCGCGACGGCGCCACGCAGGTAGACGTGCTGGATGGCGGCGCGCGGCCGGTCGGTCTCCACATGCGCCATGAGCCGCACCACCCGGGGCAGCGCGCCGGGCACGTCGATCTCGGTGGTGCAGATCAGCGGCACATCGTGGAAGCCCAGCTTGCGCGCCGCCAGCGCGGGAAACTCCGCGGTCAGGTCGGGCGTCGCCGTGAACAGCACGCTGATCACGTCATCCGTGGTGAGCTCGTTGCGCGCCATGATCTGGGCGACCAGCTCGGTCGTCCCCTCGATGATCGAGTCGCGGTCGTTGGCACCCACCTGGATGGCCCCGCGGATCGCCCTCACCATGCGCTTCGCTCCTTCTATAAGCGGGAGAGCCCGTGCGGAGATTCGCACGGGCTCCTGCGTTCTGGCCAGGCTACCAAAGGTCCGCAAAAAGCCCTGGCCTTCAGGCTGGGGATGAATGCGGTTCCCGTCAGGGGATGGCCTGCCGGTAGGCGGGGCAACCAGGCAGGAGTGCGTGGTGCGGACCATGGACCGGTCGCGCTGGTCGGCGTTGCCGATTGATGCATGCCGCGTCGGTATGCGTCTGGCTTGGACATGGGAGTAGCCGCTAGCATGTTCGAGTTCGCGGAAAGTGTGCGATCCATTGCACAGTGTTAGTGGTTGTGTTTGTGGTCATGGAGAGGGGTGGTGTTCAGTGAAGCTGCGCTACAACTACCGGCTGTACCCGGACGCGCCCCAGCAAGCGTCTCTGGCTCGGTTGTTCGGGTGTGTCCGGGCAGTATGGAACGACGCGCTGGCCCGACGTAAAGCCGCGTGGAAAGCCGACAGGGCACGGATCAGTGGCCCACGGTTGCAGCAGATCTGCATCACCGCCGCCAAGCGCACTCCTGAACGGGACTGGCTCGGACAGGTGTCCCCGGTGCCGTTGCAGCAGTCGCTGCGGGACCTGGACGTGGCCTATGGCAACTTTTTCGCTTCGGTGTCGGGCAAGCGTAAGGGCCCGAAGGTGGGGTTGCCGGTGTTCAAGTCGCGCCGTGATCACCGCCAGTCGGCCCGGTTCACCACCACCGCATTCAGGCTCCGCCCCGGCGGTGCTGGGAATGCGTTGTATCTGGCGAAGATCGGTGAGATCGAGGTGCGGTGGTCGCGCGAGCTCCCCGCTCCGCCGTCGAGCGTGACGGTCGTCAAGGACGCGGCGGGCAGATATTTCGCCTCCTTTGTCGTTGACGTGCCGGACGACAGCCAGGCCTTCCCCCGCAGTGATGCGGAGACGGGGATCGATCTCGGTCTGACCCACTACGCGGTCACCTCCGACGGCGAAAAGATCGCCAACCCGAAGTGGCTGCGCCGCAGGGAACGCAAGCTGAAGAAACTTCAGCGTGCCCTGTCACGCAAGAAGAAGGGCAGCGCCAACCGCACCAAAGCCCGCATCAAAGTCGCCCGTCAGCACGCCAAGGTCAGCGATGCCCGCCGGAACTTCCTGCACCGGACCAGCACCACGATCGTCCGCGAGAACCAAGTGGTGGCGGTCGAGGGCCTGGCCGTGCGAGGACTGGCGCGGGGCAGACTGGCCAAGAGCGTCAACGACGCCTCCTGGGGCACCTTCCTACGCCTGCTGGAAGGCAAAGCCGCCCGCTACGGCCGCAGCTTCATCACCATCGACCGCTGGTATCCCTCCTCCCAGCTGTGCCCCTGCTGCGGCCACCGGATCGGGAAGCTCAGCCTGGATGTCCGTGTCTGGGACTGCCTCTCCTGCGGCGAGCACCACGACCGTGACATCGCCGCCGCACTCAACATCCTGGCCGAAGGCATCCGCCTGAAAACCCGAACGATGTGAACGGCCTGAACGACTCAAACGGCCCGCACGATATGGGGTCGGTGCATGACGTGGCCGCCGGGCTGGCGGACACCCGAAACGACTGTGAAGGGCAGGTAAGACCAGGCAAGGCGATCCCGAACCTGGCACCGCCCGAAACCTCCACCGCGCACGCGGCGTAGAAGCAGCAGTAAACACCCCGCCGCGAGACGGGAGACTCCCGTCTCGCGGCGGGATGAAGTCAAAGCTTCACGGCCGCGTACAGTTCGCCTACTTCCTTCAGGCTCAGCGACCTGATGGTGCCGGGCTTGGTACGGCCCAGCTTGACGGGCCCGAACTCGATCCTGGCCAGGTCGATGATCCGGTGACCCGCCTCTTCGAGCATGCGCCGTACGACATGCTTGCGGCCCTCGTGCAGCACCACCTCGACCAGCGCCTGCTGGCCGTGCTCCTGCACGATCGCGAAGCTGTCGGCCTTGGCCAGGCCGTCCTCCAGCTCGATCCCCTGCTTGAGCCTGCGGCCCAGGTCACGCGGGATCGGGCCGGGGACCTTGGCCCAGTATTTCTTCTGCACGCCATAGCTCGGGTGCGTCAGCCGGTTGGCCAGCTCACCGTCGTTGGTCAGCAGCAGCAGGCCCTCGGTCTCGGTGTCGAGCCGGCCCACGTGGAACAGCCGCGGCGCGAGCTCCTCCACATAGTCGGCCAGGCACGGCCGCCCCTGCGGGTCGTCCATGGTGGAGACCACGCCGATGGGCTTGTTCAGCGCGTAGTAGACCAGGTCGGGCGCGGTCGGGATGCGCTTGCCGTCCACGTGGATGATCTGCGTGGCCGGGTCCACCTTGGCCCCGAACCGCCGCACGACCTGCCCGTTCACGGTGACACGACCGTCACCGATCATCTCCTCGCAGGCACGCCGGCTGGCCACGCCCGCCTGGGCGAGCACCTTCTGCAGCCGGACGCCGCCGGGCACCTCGGTGGTGTCCCGCTCGTCGGTGTAGCCGGCGGGGAAGAGGGCGGGGTCACGCATCGGCTGACGCGCCGTCTTGAACCGGTCCCTGGGCGCCTGCGCCCGCCCGCCACGGCTGTCGCCGTAGCCGGCGCGCGGCGAGCCGCCGACCGTCTGCACGTCATCTCGTCTCGGGGTACGGCCACCGTCCCGGGTACGGCCGGCTCCCTCATCACGCCTGCCGAACCTGGCGCGGGTCGTGCCCCCCTGGGAGGCGCCTTCCCTGCGCCCGCTGCGGTCGGCCTTGAACCCGCCACGGTCCTCGCGGTCACCACCGCCGCGCACCGGACGGGACCCGCCACGATCGTCCCGCGAGCCCGTACGGCCCTCGTCACGGCCGCCACGCGAGTCCGAGCGGAAGTCACCACGAGACGTCGAGCCCTCACGGGGTGCGGAGCTGTAGCCCTCACGGGGTGCGGAGCTGTAGCCCTCACGGGAGCGATAGCCCTCACCCTCGCGGTGAGCGGAACCCTCACGGGAGGTCGACCCGTAACCGTCCCGGGAGGCGGAACCGGAACCCTCGCGGGAACCGTAGCCCCCACGGGAGCCGGAACCCTCGCGGGAACCATAGCCGTCGCGGGAGGTAGAACCGGAGCGCTCGCGCGAAGTCGAGCCGTAGCCCTCACGAGATGCTGAGCCGTAGCCCTCGCGGGAGCTGGAGCCCTCGCGGGAGCCATAGCTCTCGCGGCCGCCGGGGCGGGAGTCGTAGCCGCGCTCGGACCTGCCGCCGGCGAAGCCCGTACGCTCGCGGCTGTCACGCCCAGGCGACCTGCCGTACCTGGTGCGGGCCCCGCCACGGTCGGCGCGGAGCGAGTCACGGCCGGATCCGGCTTCGCTCCTGGAGTCGCGGCCATTGCCACGACCGGCGTCGTCACGGCGGGGGCCGCCGCGAGAATCGGTGCGGGGCGCGCCACCGCGAGAATCGTCGCGGCGGAATCCACCACGGGAATCGTCGCGGCCACCCCGGGCATCGCGGTCATCGCGGCGGAACCCACCGCGGTCGTCGCCACGGGAACTCCCCCGCGAACCGCCGCGGTCATCGTTGCGGGACGTCGTCCGCGAAGCGCCGTAGCCGCCACGGTCGTCGCGGGAACCGCCGCGCGGGCCGCCGAAGCCGCCGCCGCGCGAGTCACCGCCACGGGAGCTGCCGCGCGGGCCACCACGGCTGTCGCCACGGGGGTCATCGCGACGCGGGCCGCCGCGCGCGTCACCGCGCGAGTCGTCGCGGCGCGGGCCGCGTGCCTCACCACGGGAATCGTCGCGGCGCGGGCCGCGTGCCTCACCGCGTGAGTCGTCACGGCGGGGAGCATGCGCGTCGCTGCGTGAGTCGTCGCGGCGGGGACCGCCGCGGGTGTCGTCTCGGTGGGAACCGCCGCGGGTGTCGTCTCGGTGGGAACCGCCGCGGTCGTCGCGGCGGGGACCGTCACGGAAGTCGTCGCGGCGGGGACCGCCGCGCGAGTCGTCCGAACGGAAGGCGGGACGTCCACCACGGCCTGCGCCGCCGGTGCGTCCACGACCGCGTCCATCACCGGACGGGGTGCTTCGCCTGTTGATCACTTTGTTGTCTCCTCGAGGTTTTCCACGTCGTCGGGGAGGAAGGGCGCGAGCTCAGGAAGCTCGCTCAGATCCTTCAGTCCCAGACGTTCAAGGAAGTATGAGCTTGTCCGGTAGAGCAGTGCTTGGCTCTCCGGGTCGGAACCGGCCTCTTCGACCAGCCCCCTCGCGACGAGCGTCCGTATGACGCCATCGCTGTTGACACCGCGTACCGCGGCTACGCGAGCGCGGCTCACCGGTTGCCGGTAGGCCACGACCGCAAGTGTTTCCAGCGCGGCTTGGGTCAGCCGCGTCTGCTGGCCGTCACGGACGAACCGCTCGACCAGTTGCGCACAGTCGGCGCGCGTGTAGTAACGCCAGCCGCCTGCGACCTGTCTCAGATCGAAACCCCGTGCGGCGGCAGTGTATTCCTCGGACAGCTCCCGCAGGGCCGCCGCCACCTCCTGTGTGGGGCGCTCCAGCACCTGAGCGAGGGTGATTTCGGCGACGGGCTCGTCGACGACCAGCATGATGGCTTCGAGCGCCGCCTTGAGCCCGGGCCCCTCCACCTGCTCCTCAACGGACGCCGTCACAGCGGACGCGCCCGTTGCGCCGAACTCCACCGCCCCAGTACTCACCGCACCGGCGCCAGAAAAGGCCACCGGCGAATCCTCCCCCGCGCTTCCGGCACCCTCCGCGCGCCCGGCAGCCTCGGAATCCTCGGCGCTCCCGGCACCCTCCGCGCGCCCGGCGCCCTCGGAACCCTCGGCAGTCCCGGCACCCGCAGCGCTCTCGGTGCCCCGTGCGGTGTCGATGCCCCGTGCGGTGTCGGTGCCGGAAGGATCAGCGCCTGGGTCGGTGACGGCCGAGGTAAGGGCGGCATTGGCTCCAGCGACATCAGGCCCAGCGCCGTCAAGACCAGCGCCGTCTAGGTCAGCGGCATTCAGGTCAGCGGCATTCAGGTCAGCGGCATCTAGGTCAGCGCCGTCCAAACCAGCGGCGTCGAGGGCCTCGGTTGAGTCGGAGGGCTTGGGGGTGGGGATTGGTTCGGGGTCGGGGGGTGGGGAGGCGAGGGAGCCTGGGAGGGTCATCCAGGCGGGGATCCGGTCCGTGTCGAGGGCCTCGTCGGGGTGGTCAGTCATCTGCAGGCTTCTCCGGACTCTCCTCGTAGTCGTCGCCCACCGAGACGTCACCGTCGTCGGCGCCTGTCCAGGTCACGTGCAGGTCGCCGAGTGGTTCGAGCTGGTCGAACGTGACGGCCGACTCCCGGAAGAGCTCCAGGACGGCCAGGAAGCGGGCGATGACCTCGTAGGTGCCCTCGCAGTCGGCGACCAGGGCCCGGAAGGTGGCCCTGCGCATCCGGCGCAGGCGCTGGATCAGGATAGCGGCTTGCTCGCGGACGCTGGCGAGCGGTTGGTAGATGTGGCCGACGTTGACGGTCGGGGGAAGCTTGGGGGTGAAGGCACGGGCGGCGATCCTGGCGAGCTGTTCGGGGCCGATGCCAAGGATGAGCTCGGGCAGCAGGTCGGCGAACTGGGGCTCCAGGGGCGCGGTCCGGGGGAAGCGGAGGGCTTCGGAGGCCATCCGCCCGGCGAAGACCTTGGCCACCTCCTTGTAGGCCTTGTACTGCAGGAGGCGGGCGAACAGCAGGTCGCGGGCCTCCAGCAGGGCCAGGTCCTCCTCGTCCTCGACCTCGCCCGAGGGCAGCAGCCGGGCCGCCTTGAGGTCCAGGAGGGTGGCGGCGATCAGCAGGAAGTGGCTGGTCTGGTCGAGGTCCCACACCGGGCTGCGGGAGCGGATGTAGGCGATGAACTCGTCGGTGACCTGGGAGAGGGAGATCTCGGTGATGTCGAGCTTGTGCTTGGAGATCAGGCCCAGCAGCAGATCGAAGGGTCCCTCGAAGACGTCCAGGTGAACCTGGAAACCCTGAGGCTCGGTCTGCTGCTCGGTCACCTGGCCATTGTGGCAGCCGCGGGCCAGCGCGACAGCACTTCGCGCGCGAGCTCGCGGTAGGCGTTGGCGCCCAGGGACGACGGGTCGAAGGTGGTGATCGGCTCGCCGGCGACGGTGGCGTCGGGGAAGCGGACGGTCCGGTTGATCACCGTGTGGAAGACCTTGTCGCCGAACGCCTCGACGACGCGGGCGAGGACCTCACGGCCGTGCAGGGTGCGGGCGTCGTACATGGTGGCGAGCAGGCCCTCGATCTCGAGGTCCTCGTTGAGGCGCTCCTGGACCTTGGTGATGGTGTCCATGAGCAGCGCGACGCCGCGCAGCGCGAAGAACTCGCACTCCAGCGGCACCATGACGCCCTGCGCGCAGGTGAGGGCGTTGATGGTGAGCAGGCCGAGCGACGGCTGGCAGTCGATGAGGCACACGTCGTAGTGCGGCAGCAGCGGCTTGATGACGCGGCCGAGCACCTGCTCGCGGGCGACCTCGGTGACCAGCTGGACTTCGGCGGCCGACAGGTCGATGTTGCTGGGCAGCAGGTCGAGGCCCTCGACGCCGGTTTCGAGCAGCACGTCCTCGGCGGTGACGTTGCGCTCCATCAGCAGGTTGTAGACCGTGAGGTCGAGCTGGAGCGGGTTGATGCCGAGGCCGACGGACAGGGCGCCCTGCGGGTCGAAGTCGACGAGCAGCACCTTGAGGCCGTATTCGACGAGGGCGGCGCCGAGGTTGATGGTGGTGGTGGTCTTGCCGACCCCGCCCTTCTGGTTGACCATGGCGACCACGCGCGCCGGGCCGTGCGTCACGGGCGCGACCGGCTCGGGGAACACCGGCCGGGGCCGCCGCGTGGGGCCCAGATTGACGCCGCTGGAAGGCGCGTTGGTCTTGGTGTCACCCCAGGGGTTGTCGGGGGTCCCCGGGGTCGAACCGTTGGTCTTCACAGTCACCAGCTCGAACCTCCCTGACGATCCCGAACCGGACCGTCCGGACGGACACTATGGCGTCACCACCAAACCCGGCAAGGCGGCACGCCGGAGTCACACGCGCAAAGGGGGCACGCCGGAGTGCCGCGTGACCCAGAAAACTATAGATCACTTCAGGGCACGGGGATGCGCCGCGGCGTAGACCTCGCGGAGCTTGTCGACGGTGACCAGGGTGTAGACCTGGGTGGTCGTCACCGAGGCGTGGCCGAGCAGCTCCTGGACCACCCTAACGTCGGCGCCGCCGTCGAGGAGGTGGGTTGCGAAGGAATGGCGGAGAACGTGCGGAGATATCCCGGCGAGTCCGGCTCGGTCGGCGGCGGACTGCAGCACCTCCCAGGCTCCCTGCCTGGTCAGCCGCCCGCCCCGGGCGTTGAGGAACACCGCGGGGGTGCCGCGGCCGTGGGCGAGCAGGCCGGGCCTGGCTCTGACCAGGTAGGCGTCGAGTGCCGAGCGGGCGTAGCGGCCGAGGGGGACCACCCTGGCCCGGCCGCCCTTGCCGCGCAGCAGCACCTGCTCGTGCTCCAGGTCGTCGACCGCCAGGCCGATGGCTTCGGAGATGCGGGCGCCGGTGCCGTACAGGACTTCGAGCAGGGCGCGGTTGCGGAGGGTCAGGGGCGCGCCGTCGGGGCCGGAGGCGGCGATGAGCCGCTCGACCTCGTCGACGGCGACGGCCTTGGGGAGCCTGCGGAGCTGGCGCGGCGGTCGTACGGCGCGGGCGGGGTCGTGCTGGGTGGCCCCCTCGCGCAGCGCGAAGCGGTGCAGGCCGCGGACGGCGGAGACGGCGCGGGCGGCCGAGCCGGCCACGAGGGCGGGATGTTCGCCGTCGCCCTCGCGCAGCGCGACGAGGAAGGCCCGCACGTCGGCCTCCCCCACCTCGTCGAGGCGGAGGCGGCCGCGGGCCCGCAGATGCTCCAGATAGCGGCGCAGGTCACGACGGTAGGACGCGAGCGTGTTGGCAGCAAGGCCCCGCTCCACCGCCAGATGGGCGAGGTAGCTGGAGAGCACCGCCTCCACGGCTCTGGTCCTTCCGTCAGGCCTCGGGTGCGTCGGCGGGGCGCATCAGGCCGAACCCCTCAACCGAAGCCGCGTACGCGGCGAGGATACCGGCCACCGCCGGGGAATTGTGGATCATTCCCATGAGGGCTTTCTCGACGGCGTCGGCCAGCGGCACCCATTCGACCGGCATGCCGATCTCCTCGTGCCGGTGGACGAAGCCGTTCTCCTCCTCGGGGATCTTCGTCAGGTCGCGGGCCAGGAAGACGCGGATGCGCTCGTCGGACATGCCGGGCGAGGTGTAGAGGTCGACCAGGGTGTGCCAGGTGCGGGCGCGGTAGCCGGCCTCCTCGGCGAGCTCCCTGGCGGCCCCGGTGACCAGCGATTCGCCTTCTACGTCGCGCAGTCCGGCGGGCAGCTCCCACAGCAGGTGGCGCGTCGGGTGGCGGTACTGCCGGATGAGCAGGACCCGGTCGTCGTCGTCGAGCGCCACCACGGCGACGGCGCCGGGATGGATCACGTAGTCGCGGTCGGCGTCCTCGTCGCCGGGCATCCGCACGGTGTCGGTGACGACGTCCATGACGTGCCCGCTGAAGCGCCGCTTGGACTCCACGACGTCCCACGCCTCGGGCGTGTCCTCGATCTTCACTTGGTCACCTTGTCGGCGAAGCGGCTGTCGGCGTAGACGAGGGCGGCGGTGATGAGCCCCTTGAACATCGGGTTGGCCCGGGTCGGCCGGGAGCGGAACTCGGGGTGCGCCTGGGTGCCGATGAAGAACGGGTGCGTCTCGGGGGGCAGCTCGGTGTATTCGACCAGGCGGCCGTCGGGCGAGAGCCCGGAGAAGACCAGCCCGACCTTCTCCAGCTTGGCGCGGTAGGCGTTGTTGACTTCGTAGCGGTGACGGTGGCGCTCGTCGACCTTGGCCTTGCCGCCGTAGAGCTTGCGGGCCAGCGTGCCGTCGCCGAGCTTGGCGGTGTAGCTGCCCAGGCGCATGGTGCCGCCCATGTCGCGCTCGCCGGCGACGACGTCCTCCTGGTCGGCCATGGTGGAGATGACGGCGTGCTTGGTGTCGGGGTCGAACTCGGCGGAGTTGGCCTCGGTGATGCCGGCCATGTTGCGGGCCGCCTCGATGACCATGCCCTGCATGCCGAGGCAGATGCCGAGCAGCGGGATCTTGTGCTCCCTGGCGTGCCGGATGGCGCCGATCTTGCCCTCGATTCCGCGCACGCCGAACCCGCCGGGGATCAACACGCCGTCGACGCCGTCGAGCTCGCGCTCGGCGCCTTCGGGGCTCTCGCAGTCGTCGCTCTTGACCCAGCGGATGTTGACGCGGGCGTCGTTGGCGAAGCCGCCGGCGCGCAGCGCCTCGGTGACCGACAGGTAGGCGTCCGGCAGGTCGATGTACTTGCCGACCAGGGCGATGGTGACCTCCTTGGCCGGGCGGTGCACGCGGCGCAGGAGCTCCTCCCACTCCTTCCAGTCGACGTCCCGGAACGGCAGGCCGAGCCGGCGTACGACGTAGGCGTCGAGGCCCTCGGAGTGCAGCACCTTGGGGATGTCGTAGATGGAGGCGGCGTCGACGCAGCTGACCACGGCGTCCTCGTCCACATCGCACATCAGGCTGATCTTGCGCTTGATCGCCACCTGCACGGGCCGGTCGGAGCGCAGCACGATGGCGTCGGGCTGGATGCCGATGCTGCGCAGCGCGGCCACGCTGTGCTGGGTGGGCTTGGTCTTGAGCTCGCCGGAGGGGCCGATGTAGGGCAGCAGGGAGACGTGCAGGAAGAAGACGTTGTCGCGGCCGACCTCGTGCCTGATCTGCCGCACCGCCTCCAGGAACGGCAGCGACTCGATGTCGCCGACCGTGCCGCCCACCTCGGTAATCACCACGTCCACCTCGGGGCCCGCCATGCCACGGATGCGGTCCTTGATCTCGTTGGTGATGTGCGGGATGACCTGGACGGTGTCGCCGAGGTATTCGCCGCGCCGTTCCTTGGCGATGACGTTGGAGTAGACCTGGCCGGTGGTCACGTTGGCCGAGCCGTGCAGGTGGGTGTCGAGGAAGCGCTCGTAGTGGCCGACGTCGAGGTCCGTCTCGGCGCCGTCGTCGGTGACGAAGACCTCGCCGTGCTGGAACGGGTTCATGGTGCCGGGGTCGACGTTGAGGTAGGGGTCCAGTTTCTGCATCGTGACGCGCAGTCCGCGTCCCTTGAGCAGGCGGCCGAGGCTGGATGCCGTGAGCCCCTTGCCGAGACTGGAGGCGACACCGCCGGTGACGAACAGATGCTTGGTTTGCGATGCGCTGCGCAAGGAGGCTCCCGTGGCTCGAGGTGTGGTCAAGTGTCCACGGGCTCTCAGGATATCAAACAACGTCCCCGACATGCCCGAACAGGGCGACCTAGCGGTAACTTTGGTCCTTATGTCACTTGTACGGCGGGCGGTGGGCACGCTCATCCACCGTGCCTACGCGGCGATCCGCAGCGCGGGCGCCATCACCCCGGCCTCTCCGGGAGGTCACGCGTTCCGCCGCCTGGGTGACGGCGCGAAGATCGCTTTCCCGCCGGGGGCCATCTTCGGCGAGCAGTGGATCGAGATCGGTGACCACACCCTGATCGGCGAGCGCGTGTCGCTGTCGTGCGGCATGTGGCCGGGCGCCGACCTGGGCCCGGACTCGATCCTGCGGATCGGCCCGAGCTGCTCGATCGGCCGCGGCTCGCACATCGTCGCCCACCAGTCGATCGACATCGGCGCCGACGTCTTCACCGGCCCGTACGTCTACATCACCGACCAGAACCACGTCTACGACGACCCCGAGACGCCGATCGGCAGGCAGTGGCCGCGCAACAGCCCGGTCTCGATCGGCTCGGGGTCATGGCTCGGCACGGGCTCGATCATCCTGCCGGGGACCAGGCTGGGCCGCCAGTGCGTGGTGGCGGGCGGCGCGGTGGTGCGCGGCGAGTTCCCCGACCACAGCGTGGTGGCGGGCGTGCCGGCCAAGCTGGTACGCAGCTACGACGCGGACTTAGGCTGGCACGCGAACGACCGCTTGGTCACCACCTGGACCGAGCATGCTTCTGGCGGTTAGCGTCAGATCATGCGGACCGCTATCTGCGAACGCCTCGGCGTCGAATTCCCCCTGTTCGCCTTCAGCCACTGCCGCGACGTGGTGGCCGCGGTCACCAACGCGGGCGGTTTCGGCGTGCTCGGCGCGATCGCGTACACACCCGAGCAGCTCGACACCGAGCTCACTTGGATCGACGAGCAGGTGGGCGGCCGGCCGTACGGCGTGGACGTGCTCGTGCCCGGCAAGGTCGACGCGTCCGCGCTGGACGGGGGCGCGCGGCTGGCCGAGTCCATCCCCGAACGGCACCGCGACTTCGTCACCCACCTGCTGTCGAAGTACGGCGTGAGCGGCCCGGCGCCGGTGGCCCGCGCCTCGGCGGACGAGCTCGGCAGGCGGGTGACCGCGGCGGGCGCGACCGGGCTGGTCGAGGTGGCGCTCAAGCACCCGATCGGGTTGATCGCCAGCGCGCTGGGGCCGCCGCCGCCGGAGATGGTGGCCGGCGCGCGGGCGGCAGGGGTGCCGGTCGCGGCGCTGGTCGGCACCGTGGAGCACGCGCGCAGGCAGGTGGCGGCGGGCGCCGACCTGATCGTCGCGCAGGGCACCGAGGCGGGCGGCCACACCGGCGAGATCTCCACGATGGTGCTGGTGCCGCAGGTGGTCGACGCCGTGGCGCCGGTTCCGGTGCTGGCGGCCGGCGGCATCGCCTCGGGGCGGCAGATGGCCGCGGCCATGGCGCTCGGGGCGCAGGGCGTGTGGTGCGGCTCGGTCTGGCTGACCACCGAGGAGGCCGAGACGGCGCCCGCGGTGAAGCGGAAGCTGCTGGCCGCCTCCTCGCTCGACACGGTCCGCTCCCGCTCCCGTACCGGCAAACCGGCCCGGCAGCTCAGGTCCGCCTGGACCGAGGAGTGGGACGCCGGCCAGGAGAGCCCGGGACCGCTCGGCATGCCGCTGCAGATGCTGGTGGCCGAGACCGCCATGCAGCGCATCGGCCAGGCCGCCGAGCGGGGCGAGCCCGGCGCGGTGGAACTGGCCAACTACTTCGTCGGGCAGGTCGTGGGCCAGCTCGACCGGGTCAGGCCGGCCCGCGAGGTGGTCTACGAGATGGTGAGCGAGTTCGGTGACGCGGTGGAGCGGCTGGCCCGGCTCTCCCGGTGACGGACCGCCTCGGGGCCTTACCGGAGCTGCTGCGCGGCACCGGGATCCCGGCGCACGTGCAGATCGAGCGGTGGCTGCTGGAGTCGATCGCGGGCGGCGAGATGGAGCCCGGCGACCGGCTGCCCGGCGAGCGCGCGCTGGCCGCGCGGCTCGGCGTGAGCCGGATGACCCTCCGGCAGGCGCTGGCCACGCTGGAGCGTGACGGCGTGCTGGTGCGGGTGCCCGGCCGGCGCGGCGGCGCGTTCGTGACCGAGCCGCGCATCGAGTGCGACCTGACGGGGCTGGCCGGGTTCACCGAGCAGATGCGGCGCGCGCACCTGCGGGCCGAGGCGCGGATCCTGGTGGCCGCCACCGTGCCCGCCTCCCCCGCCGTGGCCGCCGCGCTGGAGGTCCCGGCCGGCGAGCCCGTGCACGAGGTGGCGCGGGTGCGCTCGGCCGGGCAGACGCCGGTGGCGCTCGAACGGTCCTTCTTCCCCGCCCTGCCGGGCTTCCTGGCGCAGGATCTCGGCGGGTCGCTGTATGCGCTGCTCGCCGGGCGCTACGACCTGGCGCCACGCACCGCGCTGGAGCACCTGGACCCGGTCATCGCCGCGCCCGCCGAGGCGGCCGAGCTCGGCATCGAGCCGGGCACGCCGCTCATGCTGATCGAGCGGACCGCCTACGCCGAGGACGGCGTCCCGGTGGAGTACGCGCGCGACCTGTTCCGCCCCGACCGGGTGCGCGTCTCGGTGCGCAGCGGTGTCAGCGCAGCCGCTCCCCCGCCGGGTCGTACAGCGGATCACTGACCACGCTCCCGGCCACCCAGGCGCCTTCCACCTCGACCTCCACCTTGGTGCCGGGCTCGGCCTCCAGGTAGGCGTAGGCGATGGACGACGCCACCGTGTGGCCGTAGCCGCCGGAGGTCACGCGGGCCACCACCTGCCCGTCGATCCGTACCGGCTCGTTGCCGAGGGCGACGGCCGCAGGGTCGCCGAGCGTGAGGCAGCGCAGCCTGCGCGCCGGGTGCGGGTCCAGCGCGTCCTTGCCGAGGAAGTCCTTGTCCCGCTTGACGCAGAAGCCCAGCCCGGCTTCGTACGGGGTCGTCTCCGGGCCGAGGTCGGCGCCCCAGACGCGGTAGCCCTTCTCCAGGCGCAGGCTGTCGATGGCCTTGTAGCCCCCGGCCAGCATCCCCTGCGGCTCGCCCGCCCGCCACAGCGCCTGCCAGAGCGCCAGGCCGTACTCGCTGGAGCAGTAGAGCTCCCAGCCGAGCTCGCCCACGAACGTCACGCGCAGCGCCAGCACCGGCACGTCGCCGACGGTGAGCTCCCGTGAGGTCAGGAACGGGAACTCCAGCGGGTCGGGGGTGAGGGTGGACAGGATGTCGCGGGCGCGTGGCCCCCACAGGCCGAAGCAGGCGTACTGGCCGGTCACGTCCGCGACGCGCACGTCGGCGCCGCGCAGCCGGGCCTGCTTGCGCAGCCAGCCCAGGTCGTGCGAGCCGAAGGCGGTGCCGGTGACGATGAGGAACTCCCGCTCGGCCCGCCTGGTGACGGTGAAGTCGCACTCGATGCCGCCCCGGCGGTTGAGCGCCTGGGTGTAGGTGACCGCGCCGACCTCGCGGGCCACCCGGTTGTCGCAGACCCATTCCAGCAGCGACGCCGCGTCCGGGCCGGTGACCTCGATCTTGGCGAACGAGCTCTCGTCGAACAGGCCCGCCGCCGAGCGGGTGGCCCGGTGCTCGGCGGCGATCGCGGGTGAGAAGTTGCGCCCGGCCCAGCCTCTCGGCCGCTGCCCGTCCGCGCCCTCGGCGTTGCGCTCGTAGTGGTTGACCCGTTCCCAGCCCGCCTTCTCGCCGAAGACCGCGCCGTGCGCGGCGTGCCAGCCGTAGACCGGGGAGACCCGGAGCGGGCGGCCCGCCGAGCGCTCGTCGCCCGGGTAGCGGATGTCGTAGTAGGTCTCGTAGTTCTCCACGGCGCGGGCCAGCGTGTAGGACGGCGAGCGGTACTGGCGGCCGAAGCGGCGGATGTCCATGTGCCAGACGTCCATGCTGGGCTCGCCCTCGACGATCCACTCGGCCATGACCTTGCCGATGCCGCCTGCCCCGGCGATGCCGTGCGCGCAGAACCCGGCCGCCACGTAGAAGCCGCCGACCTCGGTCTCGCCCAGGCAGAACTCGTTGTCCGGGGTGAACGCCTCCGGCCCGTTGATCAGCTTGCGGATGCCGACGTCGCCCATGGCGGGCACCCGGATCCGGGAGTTGTCGGAGATCTCCTCCAGGCGCGGCCAGTCCTCGGCGAGGAGGCGGCCGTTGAAGTCGGCGGGGATCGCGTCATAGCTGGTCCGATCGGCCGTCCACGGCGCGCAGGTGCGTTCGTAGCCGCCCATGACCAGCCCGCTCACCTCTTGCCGGTAGTAGACGAGCAGGTCGGGGTCGCGCAGCGTCGGCAGCCCGGTGTGCTCGTGGAAGCCCTCGGTGACCACGTACTGGTGCGACATCGGCACGATCGGGATCCGCACGCCGGCCATCCGGCCGAGCTCGGCGGCGAACATGCCGCCGCAGTTGACCACGATCTCGCAGTCGATGTCGCCCTGGTCGGTGCGGACCCTCGTCACTCTGCCGCCGGTCACGTCGAGGCCGAGCACGCGGGTACGGGTGCGGATCCGGGCGCCGCCCTGCCTGGCCTTGGCGGCCAGCTCGTAGCACAGCCGGGAGGGGTCGATCTGGCCGTCGGTGGGCAGGTAGGCGGCGCCGACGACGCCCTCGGGGTTCATCAGCGGGAACAGCTCGACGGCCTCGGCGACGGAGATCTCCTCCAGCGGCAGGCCGAACGTGCGCGCCCAGCCGATCTGGCGGCGGATCTCGGCCATCCGCTCGGGGGTGGAGGCGAGCTTGATGCCGCCGCACTCGGTCCAGCCCGCGTCCAGCGTCCGGTAGAGCTCGACGGAGTATTGGTTCATCCTGGTCAGCGTGGGGTCGGCGCGGAGCTGACCGACCAGCCCCGCGGAGTGGAAGGTCGAGCCGCTGGTGAGCTCGTCACGCTCCAGCAGGACCACGTCCCGCTCGCCGAGCCGGGTCAGGTGGTAGGCGACGGAGGCGCCGCCCACGCCACCTCCGATGATCACGATGCGGGCCGAGTCGCTCATGCTGGCGAGGCTAATCGCCGCATGATCAAAGGTCTAGACCGTTCGGCGGGGTGGCGCTTAGCATCGACCATGGCCATGCCCGAGGTCCTCGACCGCATTCCCCTGCTGTCCGGTGTGCCCCGCTCCGTGGAGGAACTGCCCGGCGGGATGACCAATCGCAACTACAAGGTCACCACACCCGGCGGGGCCTACGTGGTGCGGGTGTGGGCGAGCGACGGCTCGCTGCTCGCCATCGACAGGGACGCCGAGCACGCCGCCTCGATCGCCGCCGCGCGGGTGGGGGTGGGAGCGCCGGTGCACGCCTATCTGCCGGCCGAGGGCGTGCTCGTGGTGGGGTTCATTCCTGGGCGCACGTTCACCGAGGCCGATCTGCGGGAGCCGGCCAACCTGCCTCGGGTGGCGCGGGCCTGCCGGCAGTTGCACGCGGGGCCGCGGTGTGTCCGTGACTTCGACATGTTCGACATTCAGCGGCGTTACCTGGCGATCGTGCGGGAGCGGGGGTTCCGGCTGCCCGCCCGGTATCTGGACTTCATGCCGCAGGTGGCGCAACTAGCGAAATGTCTGGAAATACAGGCAGAAGGCACCGTTCCGTGTAACAACGACCTGCTGCCGGGCAACATCATCGACGACGGCGACCGGCTCTGGCTGATCGACTACGAGTACGCGGGCAACAACGACCCCTGCTTCGAGCTGGGCAACGCCTGGAGCGAGTCGGACCTGCCGCTCGACCACCTCGACGAGCTCGTCACCGCCTACTACGGCCGCCGCCTGCGCAACAAGATCGCCCGAGCGCGGCTGCTCGGCCTGATGTCGAAGTACGGCTGGACCCTGTGGGCCTCCATCCAGGACGGCGCCAACGACACCATCGACTTCGACTTCTGGGGCTGGGGCATGGAGAAGTACGAGCGGGCGGTGGCCGAGTTCGACGGACCGGACCTCGCGCGCCTCATGGACGAGGCGGCGCGGGCAGACTAGAGCCATGTTCGCCGCACTCACAGGGCTGGGCCTGTCCACCGCCGCCGGCCTGAACGCCTACATCCCACTGCTGGTCGTCGGCGTGCTGGCGAACCTCACCGACGCGGTGAAACTGCCGGACGGCTACGACTGGCTGTCCAACTGGGGCGTGCTGGCTGTCATCGCGGTGCTGCTGGTGGCGGAGATGGTGCTGGACAAGGTGCCGGTCGTCGACAGCGTCAACGACGCGATCCAGACGGTGGTGCGCCCGGCCTCGGGCGGCGTGGTCTTCAGCGCCACCAACGCCGCCGCCGAGCTCGACGGCTCCACCTGGATGACGGCGAACCCCTGGGCGAGCTGGCTGCTGGGCATCGTGGTGGCGCTGGCCGTACACGCGCTGAAGTCGGCGACCCGGCCGGTGATCAACGCGGGCACCGCGGGGGTGGGCGCACCGGTCGCGAGCACCGCCGAGGACGCCGGCGCGCTGGGCATGAGCCTGATCGCGGTGTTCATGCCGCTGCTGGTCATCGTGGTGTTGGCGCTGCTCGCGCTGGCGGCCTGGTGGGCGATCAGGAGAGTACGCCGCTTCCGGGCGAGAAAACAGAGTCGCCCGGCGGGCTGACCCGCATCCGCCTCCAGGGTGATTCACCGGCACCCCTGACGTCCGTACCGTGAGGTCGAGGCGGACGATCGCCTGCACGAGCCGTCCGGGCCATCGTGGTCCCCGCCCGGCGCCCGGACGTACCCGGGCCCGGCAGCACGTCCCGCTGCCGGGCCCCGGATCGAAGGCCACCCGCCCAGGAACCCCACGTCGCGCCCGCTCGTTGCATCCGACGAGTGCGGCCCAAGGGAGATATCCTCAAGGCGAGAACTCAACAGGAGGTGGCCACGATCAGCGAAATCATCCTCATCGTGCTGGTGATCCTGGCATTCCTCCTACTGGTGGCCGGAGTCGGCATCTACTTCCTGGTCAAAGTAGGCAGGAAGGCCGCGGTCAAGGCGAGGCAGGCCACGACCAGACTCACCACGCACGTCAACGCGATGGGCACCGGCGACGCCGCCGAGGTGGAGCGCCTCCGCCTCGACCTGCGGCGCGAGGTCTCCCTCACCCGCCAGGCCGTGGAGCAGGCCCAGCAGCAGGGCTGGGGCCTCGGCGACCTGCCGGTCCTGCTGGCGGACCTGACCGCCCAGGCCGACGTCCACGACAGCCAGCTCGGCATGTACGCCCAGCAGCGCCGCGTTTCCCCTTACGTCGACCACACCACCCTCGACCGGCTGCGCCAGCACCAGGCCAAGCTGACGGCCATGTGCGCCCGCATCCGCGCCGACCTCCTCAGCGACCAGGTCCAGCACACCGCCACCGGCATCAACGACCTGCACTCCCGCACCGACCTGGAGATCGAGGCCCGCCGCCGCGCCCCCGACCCCCTGGACGAGATCGACGACCTCTACCGCCGCACCATGCAGGACCGCCGAGACCCCTCCTGAGCCCTCCGCCCGACGCCTCCTGACGCCGGGCCGGCCCAGGAGGCGACCCCGAGGACGGCCTCCCCTGACGGATTCCCTCCTCCGCTGGGGCGCTGGACCGCCGACGGTCCCGGACGCGCATCGGTTTCCCGGTCAGGCGCCGAGGCCACCCCGCCACTCGCGGTGAACGATTCGGCGTACTCCGCCGCCGAACCTCCCTTGTCGAGGACCGCGCGGGCCGCCTGCGCCTGTGCGGTGCCGGGGAGATGCCCGTCGAGCAGGATCGGGAGCGAGAGCCTGCGGCCCAGCACCTCCTTCGCCGAGATCCCGTACGGCCTGCGTACCACTGACACGTTGACCCGCAGCGCATGCTCGTTGCCGGGCGGCACGCCGGGACGGTCGACCTCGATGGCGGCGTACCGGTACCTATGGGCCCGGTCACAAGCGGCACAGCCGGCGGGCCCCCGGCTCAGCGCGCCCCCGCACTCCGCGCACGTCAGCCGATCGTAGGCGGCGTCGACGACCCGCCAGAGATGCCGATCGACCTCGTCGACCACCATCTCGGCGATCCTTGGCTCGCCAGGTGTGCCTGACAGAAATCCCAGTCAGCCAACTCACCCACCATCCCACCTGTGCTACGGTTCTTCTAAGTCAGTCAACTAACTAAGGAATCGATATGATCGTTGTAACGGGAGCGACCGGAAACGTCGGACGCACGCTGGTCCGGCTGCTCACCCAGGCCGGCGAGCCGGTGACGGCCGTTTCACGGAAGATCACCACCGCCGACGTGCCGCAGGGAGTGCGGGCCGTCGCCGCAGACCTGGCCGACCCGGCAAGCATCCTGCCCGCCCTCGCCGGCGCCGACGCGATGTTCCTGCTGATCTCCGGCGACTTCGTGGCCGTGGCCGACAACCCCAGCGACATCATCAGCACCACCCTGAGCAACGCCAAGGCCAACGGAATCACCCGCGTCGTGTTGCTGTCCTCCCAAGGCGTGGCAACCCGCCCAGAGTCCCCCTCGCACGGCAAGATGGGCCAGTCCATCGAAGACGCCGTCCAGCGGTCCGGCATGGACTGGACGATCCTGCGCCCCGGCGGTTTCCACTCCAACGCCTACGCCTGGGCCGAGCCCGTCCGTACTCGGCGAACCGTCGCCGCCCCCTTCAGCGACGTCGGCCTTCCGACGGTCGACCCGGACGACATCGCCGAAGTCGCCGCCGTGGCCCTGCGCGAGAACGGCCACACCGGCCGGACGTACGTCCTGACGGGCCCTGCCCTCACCACCCCCCGCGAACGAGCCGCGGCGATCGGCGACGCACTCGGCGAGCCGATCCGCTTCATCGAGCAGACCCACGACGAGGCCCGCACCCAGATGCTCCAGTTCATGCCTGAACCCATCGCCGACACCACCCTGGCCATCATCGGCACCCCCACCCCGGCCGAGCAGCGCATCAGCCCCGACATCGAACGCATCCTCGGCCGCACCGCCACCCCCTTCACCCACTGGGCCCACCGCAACGCCCCAGCCTTCCGCTGACCCAACCGTCACCAACCCCCACTGCCCGGTCGCCGACCAGGGACGGCTTCGGCGCACGGAGCAACATTTCCGGAAGGCGCCAAAAGTCAACTCAATGCAGGTTTCCCACCCATCTGGGCTGCCCCTTAATGCTTTGCCGGTAGATGGCCCGCCCTGAGATGCTCGGCCGAGCAGGAACGGAGAGGAACCCGCAAAGTGGCCGTCACCGCATCCAGCAAGCCATCCGAGTCCGAGCCGGAAGTCCGCACACCGGCCGGCATTCTCCGCGGCGTCCGGGAGGCGGCCTTCCGGGGCGACCGCCAGCCGGACTCAGCGGACCTAGCGAGCTTCCTCGGTGGCCGGGAAGCAGGCTTGGCAGTCTTCCGGGGCATCCCGTTCGCCGAGCCGCCGGTCGGCGCCCATCGTTTCGCCGCGCCGCAGCCGGTGCGCGGCTGGGACGGGGTTCGCCCGGCGGTCGCGTACGGCCCGCCGCCCCCGCAGTCCGGCGTGTTCAGGACGGCCCAGGCCACCACTGGCGACGACGGCGACGACTGGTTGACGGTCAACCTCTGGACACCGGAACCGGATCCGGCGGCGGGGCTCCCGGTGATGGTGTGGATCCCCGGCGGCGGTTACGCCATGGGCGACTCCAGCCTCCCGGAGTACGACGCCGGGCACCTGGCCGGGAGCGGAGCCGTGGTCGTGACCCTCAACTACCGTCTCGGTATCGAGGGGTTCGCGCAGATCGACGGAGCCCCGGCCAACCGGGGACTGCTCGACCAGGTCGCGGCCCTGCAGTGGGTACGGGAGAACATCCGGATGTTCGGCGGCGACCCGGACCGGGTCACGATCTTCGGGCAGTCGGCGGGCGGCGGATCAGTCGCCGCGCTGCTCGCCATGCCGCGCGCCGCCGGGCTCTTCCGCCGGGCGGTCGCGCAGAGCGTACCCGGGACGTTCTTCTCCCCCGAGCTGGCCGCCGACATCGCCGCCGCCTGCGCCGCCGAGCTCGGGGTACGGCCCACGGTGTCCGGCCTGTCGGCGGTGGCCCCGGCCCGGCTGCCCGGCGCGGGCGACGCGATCTTCGCGGAGATGGTCCAGTGGCGGGAGCGCTGGGGGCAGATCACCCACCGGCCGATCCCGTTCGCACCGGTTGTCGACGGTGACGTCCTGCCGGCGACCCCTTGGCAGGCGCTGGCCGACAGCGCCGCCCAGGACGTCGAACTCCTCGTCGGGCACACGCGTGACGAGCACCGGTTGTTCAGCCTGATCGACGGCGTGCTCGGCCAGGTCACGCCCGAGCAGACCGAGACCGCCCTGCGCATGCTCGCCCCCGGCCCGGACGGTGCACGCCGCTACCGGGAGGCTTTCCCGGCCGCGACCGATGAGGAGCTGTACGAGCTGGTCAACGCGGACTGGTTGTTCCGCATGCCGAGCCTCCACCTCGCCGACGCGCAGCTCGCCGGGGGCGGCCAGGTCCACCTCTACGAACTGACCTGGCCCGCCCCGGGAATGGACGGCGCCCTCGGCGCCTGCCACGGCCTGGACGTGCCGCTCGTCTTCGGCAACCTGAGCAGCGGACGGCCCGCCATGCTGATCGGCGACCCGCCCTCCCCAGCGGCGAAGGATTTGTCCGCGCAGATCCGCAGTGCGTGGACGGCGTTCGCCGCACACGGCGACCCGGGCTGGCCTCCGTACGACACCACCCACCGCCTCGCACAGCTCTTCGACACACCGCCAACGGTCGCCCGCTACCTAGAAGAGACCTCGCGACTGCTGTGGCAGAACCACACCTTCCCAGCACTCCCACTGCTCACATAACACGCTGAGGAGATCGAGCAGGGTCCCCCTGGCCCTGGTACCAAGCGACAGGTCGAGTGACCGACGGCATCACGACCAAGAGCGAAGCGCATCTCGCCGCACCTCGAGCAGGGCAGCACGAGCAGAGGCAGCACGGGCCGGCGGCCGATCCCGGGAGATCTCGCTGCCGTTGGTCTCACCAGGAGCTAGCCACGAGGGAACGTTCCGCTGAGACCGGAGCGCTCAACAGCCCGGCCGTGCCCCTCTCCTCCGTCACGAAGGCTGGCCGGCGTGGAGATCGCGGATCAGCTGAGGCGTGCTGCCCAGACGGTGCGCTCGGTGCGTACCGAGAGGTCGTCGCGGCGCAGGATGCTGTGCGGGCCGTCCGTGTCGAGCAGCCGGTCGAGCGCGGCGAGGTCCGCGGCGGGAAGCGCTTGTGCGACGGCACCGCGGATGCGTAGCAGGCTGCTGAGCGCGTAGCGGCCGACGGCCTCGCTGCGCGAGCCTTCGATGTTCACGGCGATGGTGCGCTCGCCTTCGAGGGTGAATTGGGCGGCGGTCAGCATCGGCCCCCAGTCAGCGCCGCGGTGGGGCATGCGTTCGGCGTGGAGGTGTTCGGTCACTGCGTGGCAGCGGTCTTCCAGGCCGGGCCGGTCCTCTGGAGCGTTCTCGGGCAGGAAGCGGGGGAATCCAGCCAACTCGACGACGGCGAACAGCCCGCCGGGCGCGAGCATCCGGTGGACGTTGCGCAGCACGCGATCGGGATCGGCCATGTGGTGCATCGAGGCCGAGGCCCAGACCAGGTCCGGCGTGCCGAGGTCGGGCCAGTCGGCGGCGTCGAGGTCGGCCTGGACGGTGCGTACGCGGTCATCCACCTTCTGGGCGCACGCTTTCTTCCGCAGGCGCTGCAAATGTCCGGGCGAGGCATCGACGGCCAGGACGTGCGCCTCGGGCAAGCGGTCGAGGAGAGCGAAGGTGCCTGCTCCGGTGCCGGAACCCAGGTCCACGATATGGCGCGGGCTGCTCTTCAGGGGCAGCCAGGCGATGATGGAGTCGATGTGCTCGCTCAGGACCTCCGCGTCCAGGTCGAGGATCTCCGCCTGATCGGCGTCGTCCTGCTGGTGATGACCGTGCTGCGCGCCGTGGTCGGTAGTGTGCGGGTGTACGTGGGTCATGCCGCCACCCTAAGGCGACTTTGCCTAGATAGCATGACACCTCCCGTTATACGCAAGATGTTGCCGCCTAACGGTGCCCCACGCGCAAGACGCCCCCGTACGGCGGGCGCGTTGGCGGCGCGGGCGGCCAGCTCTTCCAGGAACCAGCCCTGTGCGACCCGCAGAGCCCGGATGTATTTGCGTACGAGGCCGTCAACGTCACCGATTTATTGCTCCATAAGCAATATCATATGCCTTTGGTGCAAGACGGACCTAGCGTCGTACACAGAAGTACAGAAGGGCCCGAAGGGCCGGGCCCTAACGACGAAAGGACGCGACATGTCTGTACGGACTTCCGCGTACGCGAGTGACGCACTGCCCGGTGAGACCGTGGACGTCGTGGTGATCGGCGGCGGCGCCGCGGGCCTGAACGGTGCCCTGATGCTGGCCCGCTCCCGCCGTTCGGTCATCGTGATCGACAGCGGGACGCCCCGCAACGCGCCTGCCGATGCCATGCACGGCTTCATCGTGCTGGACGGCACGCCGCCCACAGAGCTGCTCAAGCGCGGCCGGGAGCAGGTGCGCCAGTACGGCGGCCGGGTCGTCTTCGGAGAGGTGACCTCTGCCGAGCCGGCCGCCCCGACCCTCGACGGTGATCTGCGTTTCGAGGTCGGCCTGGCCGATGGCCGCACGGTGACGGCACGCCGCGTGCTGGTGGCCACCGGCCTGCGGGACGTACTGCCGAACGTGCCCGGTCTCGCCGAGCACTGGGGGCACGGTGTGGTGCACTGCCCGTACTGCCACGGCTGGGAGGTGCGCGACGAACCGATCGGCATCCTCGCCACCGGCCCCGCCTCGATCCACCACGCGATGCTGTTCCGCCAGCTGACCGACGATCTCGTCTACTTCACCCAGGGCACCGATCTCGACGACGATACCCGAGCGCGCTTCGCCGCCCGCGACATCCGCATCATCGACACCCCGATGCAGGAGGTCGTGACGAGCGAGGACGGCGGCATCGCGGGGGTGCGCCTGACCGACGGCACGGTCGTGGCCCGCCGCGTCCTCGCGGTCGCCACCCGGATGCGGGCCCGCACCGAGGGCCTGAACGGCTTGAAGCTGCCGATGGAGGACCTGCCCGACAACATGGGCTCCCGCTTCGCCTCCGGCATGGCCGGCACCACCGAGGTCCCAGGCGTATGGGTCGCCGGCAACGCCACAGACCTGGCCGCCCAAGTGGGCACCTCCGCCGCAGCAGGCGCCCTGGCCGCCGCCCACATCAACGCCCACCTGACCACCGCCGACACCAACACAGCCCTCACCGCCACCGCCTGACATCAACCCCATCCCAGCCCTCTGCTATCCCCGGCCACGGCGCAAGCGATGACGGACGACCCGACCCGCCACCAAAACCGCCAGCGACAGAGGCACAAGCACAAAAGCGGAAGGCGAACATCATGCCCGCTACGGAGGGCGAGCGACCGTGAGAGGTCAGCTCGTCGCTGCGGCGACCAACCCGCACGTGTGCCGGAAAGTGACGGCTTCAGCTACGGCGAGCTCCCAGCACCGGAGCCCAGCGACGTGCTTCAGCATCGGCGATGCCGGCAAACCCCGAAGCCCCAGCCCGCACCACGGCGCCCGGCAACGAGCAGGCCGGGAACAGTCGAGCGGAGGTGGGCGGGCGTTCCGGCCGACTTAAGACCGTGCCAAGTACCGCCGCACCCGCCCGAGGCCGAAGGCGAACATCACCAGACCCCAGGCAATCGCGGTCGGCCGGAACGCCCGCCCACCTCCGCGGCCACGCACCCCAAGACGCACAAAGGGGGCTACTTGACCCCAGCCTCCCGCATATCCCGCAACTCCCGCTTAAGCTCCTTGATCTCATCCCGCAACCGAGCAGCCACCTCGAACTGCAGATCAGCCGCAGCCTGATGCATCTGCTCAGTCAACGACTCGATCAAAGACTCCATCTGCGCCCGAGGCAGCTCCCCAGCGATGGCCCGAGCATGCTGCCCCGCCTTGGCCGCGAACCCAGGCACCGGCGCCTTGCCCCGAGACTGCTGCCGCCCACCCCCCATGAGCTGCTGCGTATCAGCGTCCTCCCGCTGCAACGAGTCCAGAATGTCCGCGATCTTCTTCCGCAGCGGCTGCGGATCGATCCCCCGAGCCTCGTTGTAGGCCACCTGCTTGGCCCGCCGCCGGTTGGTCTCGTCGATGGCCCGCTCCATGGACGGCGTCACCTTGTCGGCGTACATGTGCACCTGCCCGGACACGTTACGAGCCGCCCGCCCGATGGTCTGGATCAGCGAGGTCTCCGACCGCAGGAACCCTTCCTTGTCGGCGTCCAGGATGGCGACCAGCGACACCTCGGGCAGGTCGAGCCCCTCGCGCAGCAGGTTGATCCCCACCAGCACGTCGTAGTCCCCGCTCCGCAGCTCCCGCAGCAGCTCGATCCGCCGCAGCGTGTCGACCTCGCTGTGCAGGTAACGCACCCGGATGCCGAGCTCCAGAAGATAGTCCGTCAGGTCCTCCGACATCTTCTTGGTGAGCGTGGTGACCAGCACCCGCTCATCACGCTCGGCCCGCTCGCGGATCTCGTGCACCAGGTCGTCGATCTGCCCCTTGGTCGGCTTGACGACGATCTCGGGGTCGATGAGCCCGGTGGGCCGGATGACCTGCTCGACGACCTCGCCCTTGGCCCGGCCGAGCTCGTAGGGCCCGGGGGTGGCCGACAGATAGACCGTCTGCCCGATCCGCTCCAGAAACTCTTCCCACTTCAGCGGCCGGTTGTCGAGCGCCGACGGCAGCCGGAAGCCGTGGTCGACCAGGGTGCGCTTGCGGGAGGCGTCGCCTTCGTACATGGCGCCGATCTGCGGCACGGTCTGGTGGGACTCGTCGAGGACGAGCAGGAAGTCCTCGGGGAAGTAGTCGAGCAGCGTGTTGGGCGCGCTGCCGGGCGAGCGGCCGTCCATGTGCCGCGAGTAGTTCTCGATCCCGGAGCAGGTGCCGATCTGCCGCATCATCTCCAGGTCGTAGGTGGTGCGCATGCGCAGCCGCTGGGCCTCCAGCAGCTTGCCCTGCCGCTCCAGCTCCGACAGTCGCTCGGCCAGCTCGGCCTCGATCCCGGTGACGGCCGCCGTCATCCGCTCCTCGCCGGCGACGTAGTGGGAGGCGGGGAAGATGTAGAGCTCTTCGTCCTCCGTGATGACCTCGCCGGTCAGCGGGTGCATGGTGGACAGCTTCTCGATCTCGTCGCCGAACATCTCGATCCGGACGGCGAGCTCTTCGTACTTGGGGATGATCTCGATGGTGTCGCCGCGCACCCGGAAGGTGCCGCGGGTGAAGGCGAGGTCGTTGCGGGCGTACTGCATGTCGACGAGGCGGCGCAGCAGCTGGTCGCGGTCGACGTCCATGCCGACGCGCAGCCGGGCCATGCGGTCGACGTATTCCTGAGGCGTGCCGAGGCCGTAGATGCAGGAGACGGAGGCGACCACGATGGTGTCGCGGCGGGTGAGCAGCGAGTTGGTCGCCGAGTGACGCAGCCGCTCCACCTCGTCGTTGATCGAGGAGTCCTTCTCGATGTAGGTGTCGCTCTGCGGGACGTACGCCTCAGGCTGGTAGTAGTCGTAATAGGAGACGAAGTATTCGACCGCGTTGTTGGGCAGCATCTCCCGCAGCTCGTTGGCGAACTGGGCGGCGAGCGTCTTGTTGGGCTGCATGACGAGCGTGGGCCGCTGCAGCCGCTCGATGAGCCAGGCCACGCTGGCCGTCTTGCCCGTGCCCGTGGCGCCCAGCAGGACGTTGTCCTTCTCTCCGGCCAGAATGCGGCGCTCCAGCTCGGCGATGGCCGTCGGCTGGTCGCCGGAGGGAGTCATCTCGGTGACGACCTCGAAGGGCGCCACCTTCCGCTGCAAATCTGTCACCGGTCGCATCCTGCCAATGTAGGCGACCCCACCGACAGAAACCCTCAGCCGGTCCGCTCACCGATGCGGGGGAAGGGCGTGGTGGAGAAGATCACCTCGACGGGCACGTCGAAGTAGTCGGCGATGCGCAGCGCCAGGTAGAGGCTGGGGCTGTATTCGCCGCGTTCGAGGTAGCCGACGGTCTGGTAGTGCACGCCGAGGGTGTCGGCCAGCTGCCTGCGGGTGACTCCGCGTTCGGCGCGCAGCAGGGCGATGCGGTTGTAGACGGTCTCGCTCATCGTCGCCCATCTTCTCAGCCGATGCGCTGCAGTGCCCGCTCGCGGCGCGCCATCATCAGCGAGCCCGATTCGCGCCTGGCCATCCTGCGCAGGATCGGCGGCGCCAGCACGAGCCCGGCGACGGACCAGGCGAGGAGCACGCCGAGCGTCTCCAGGGGCCGCCAGGAGCCACCGAGCTCGGCGGCGGCCGCCGCGTCCGGCAGCAGCGCCGCGCGCATGCCGAGGCCGAGCCAGTAGAGCGGGAACGCCTGGGCGACGGCCTGCAGCCAGGTGGCCAGCGCGGTGATCGGATAGAAGATGCCGGAGACGCTGGAGAGCGCGCCGAACAGGAGCATCGACAGGCCCGCTGCCGCCTGCGGGCTGTTGGCCAGCGAGCCGATCACCGCGCCCCACGGCAGAGTGGCCACCAGCCCCAGCGCGGCCACCCACGCCACGGTGAGCCATGCGCCGAGTCCCGCCCCGGTCAGCTCCGGCACCAGGAACAGGCCGGCGACGAGCACGATCAGCAGGCCGGACACGGCGGCGAGCGAGAGCGACACGATCCGGCCGACGAGGTAGCCGACCATGCCCTGCGGCAGCGCCTTGGCCCGTAGCAGGGTGCCGTCCTCGCGCTCGACGGCCAGCGCGCCGACGGCTCCGGAGAGCCCGTTGAAGGCCATGCCGATGCCGAGGACGCCCGGCAGCGTGGCCGCGGCCAGGGACAGGTCGGTGCCCGGCACCTTGGCGTCGCGCTGCAAGTAGAGCACGACGACGAAGGCCGCCGTCGTGACGATGGTGAAACCGATGTCCTGCGGGTTGGTCAAGCTGTGCTTGAACTCGATCCAGCCCCTGGACAGCCCCAGCCGGGCCGCGTACGACGTCGGGTTCATCCTTCCTCCTTCTTCAGGATGGCCATGTAGGTGTCCTCCAGCGTGGCGCGCCGTACCTCGAGGTCGTCGATCTCCTCGCCGTACTGCGCGAACAGGCCGCGTACGAAGCCGGTGGCGTCGTCGGTGGCGTGCACGAAGTGCTCGCCGGCGCGGCTCCAGCGGACCTGCGCGTCGCGGGAGACCTCGCGGGACAGGCGGTCGGCGCTGCCGTCGGCGATGATCCGGCCACCGGTCAGGATGAGGATCCGGTCGGCGAGCTTCTCGGCCTCGTCCAGGTCGTGGGTGGTGAGCAGGATGGTGGTGTCGTCGAGGTCCGACAGCCGGTGCACGAGGTCGTGGAAGTCGCGGCGGGCCTGCGGGTCGAAGCCCGCGGTCGGCTCGTCGAGGAAGAGCACCTCGGGGCGGCCGACGATGCCGATGGCGACGTCGAGGCGGCGGCGCTGGCCGCCGGAGAGCCGGTTGACGCGCCGGCCGGCCTGCTCGGTGAGGCCGACGGCCTCGATGAGCTCGCCGGTGTCGAGGGGGCGGGGCCGGCTCGCGGTGGAATAGGGGGTGTAGTAGCGGCCCAGGTGATCGAGGAGCTGGTGCACGGGCCAGCGGCCGTGGTCGCGCCAGGACTGCAGGACGACGCCCAGCCTGGCCCGCCACCGCTCGTCGCCCTTCGCCGGGTCGGTGCCGAGCACCCGCACGCGCCCGGCGGAGGGCATGCGGAAGCCTTCGAGGATCTCGATCGTGGTGGTCTTGCCCGCGCCGTTGGGGCCGAGCAGCGCGATCACCTCGCCGGGGGCCACGCTGAAGTCGACGCCGCGCAGCACCTCCAGTGGTCCGTAGCTCATGTGCAATCCGCTGACTTCGAGCGCGCTGCCGGCGTTGGTCACATTGGTGTCTCCATCCAGAGCCCTGGTGACGCTCATGACCCCCTCCTTGTAGTAGATCTACTACATTGATAGCACAGCTACTACGAATGGCAACAGTGCTGCGATATTCCGGTGCAAGCGAACATTAAGTCGCACCCGATACGGTCGAATCCGCCTGAAGCGGAAGAGGAAGGTGCGATGTCACGACCAAGAGAGGCCCTTATCCAGGCAGGCCAGGGCGTAGCCCAGGCGGTCGTCCAGGGAGGCAACGTCCGGCAGGCCGTGGGGCAGGCGATCGGCCAGGCCGGGCAGCAGCTCGGACAGCAGGCGCAGGGTTTCGCGCTCAATCCCCATGACTTCGCCGCCGCCCGCGACGGCGGTGTGTCGATCGGCACCCAGATCGAGGCGCGCACCGCATCGCTGAACGACGCCGGCGAGATCGTCAACCGCAGCTTCGCCGAGAACGGCATGCACGTCATCTCGCCGGTGGTGATCCCCAAGGGCAACGTGGCGAAGGTGGTCCTGCAGCTGGGCGTGCTGGTCGTGCTCGGCCTGATCGGCGCGCTCGGCAACGTCATCCCCAACACCGAGCTGTTCTTCGGGCCCCACTACTGGATCGTGCTCGTGCTGGCCGCCGTGTTCCTGTGGTGGCGGCGCAGCGTGGTCATGGTGCCCGAGGGCTGCAAGGCGCTGATCACCAAGTTCGGCAAGATGGTGCAGATCGCGGAGCCGGGCCGGGTGACGCTGTTCAACCCGTGGAAGCGGGTCAGCTACATCGTCAACACCACCCGCGAATACCCGTTCAACGCCCCCATCAGCGAGGCGCCGACCCAGCAGGGCGTCAAGGCGAGCGTCGACCTGTTCCTGCAGTTCAGGATCGAGAACCCGGCCGAGTTCATCTTCGTGCTCGGCTCGGTGAGCGGCTTCCAGTCCAAGCTCCAGAACGCCATCAGCGAGGTCACCCGGTCCCTGATCTACGCCCAGCGGGCCGAGGACATCTACGACCTGGTGGGCGAGAGCACCCTCGGCATGCTGGACAACCTCAACCAGCAGTTCCTGCCCGCCGTACGGCTCACGGACGTGAACATCACCCACGCCGAGCCGTCCAGCCAGGAGTACCGCATGGACCTGGCCGCCCCCGAGATGGTGCGGGTGGCCAAGGAGGCCTACACCTACGAGTACGAGCTGCAGCTGCGCAAGGAGCAGAACGAGGGCGACCTGGTCAAGGAGCTCGCCGGGCTGCAGGAGACGCTGAGCGGGATCCAGGCGGAGATCGCCGGCTATCAGGCGCGCATGGACACCGCCCTGGAGCGGGCCAGCCACCAGGCCACCGCGCAGGCCAGGCAGCGCCTGGTCGAGGCCGAGTCCTCGGCCAAGGCCAACTCGGCCCTGCTGGAGGCGCAGGCGCTCGACATCCGGGCGCTCAGCGCCGCCGAGGCGCCGGAGATCCTCGACTACCGCTTCCAGCAGGATCTGCTGGACAAGCTGGAATCGGTCTCGGCCCGGCTGCCCCAGGTGGTGCAGGTGGGCGAGCAGACCGACATCGACTTCCTGGCACTGGCCCAGCAGCTCATCGGCGGCAAGGGCGCGGCCCTGTTCTCGCCTGAGGACATGGCCACCATCCAGTCCAGGCTGTCGGCGATCGGCGCCCGCGTCTCGGGCCGCCAGGCGGAGATCGACGCGCTGCTCCAGCAGGTCGCGGAAGAGGTCAACGAGGCGCCTGACGCCGACATCGTCACCGTGTCCGCCCCCGCCGAGGGCCGGCACCACACGCAGAGCATCGAGGGTGAGGTCCGATGAGCCGCCAGTTCTCGAAGATCAAGGAGTCGGTGGCCTCCTGGTCCGACATCCGCCAGCTCCTGCGCGGCGGCGAGCAGGGCCAGCTCGTGCCCGTCGTGATCCCCAAGGACCGGCGCGGGTTCGCCTGGATGACCCTGGTCTTCATCGCCATCTACTGCGCCGGGATGGCCGTGCTCACCGACGCGACCGTCGTGGCCGCGCTGGCGGCGGTGTTCTTCCTGGTCGTCGGGCTGATCTGGATGTGGCGCAGGGCGATCATCGAGATCGAGGAGGGCACCACGGGGGTGCACAGCCACTGGGGCGCCATCACCGGCACGCTGTCCCCCGGCCGGCACTACCTCTGGCTGCCGTGGGACCGGGTGGACGCGGTGGTCGACACCTCCACCGAGATCCCTTACTCGGCGCCGATCGTGGCCTGCCCCACGGCCGAGAACGTGCCGCTGAAGTCGATCGAGTTCTTCCTGAAGTTCCGTATCGTGGACCCCGTGGCGTTCGTGCGCACGATCGGGGCCGGCAACTTCGACCTGGTGCTGTCGAGCGCCGTACAGGACGCGATCAGGCAGCGCAGCCGCCGGGTCAACACCGAGCGGGCCTACGACCTGCGCGGCTCCGACGTCGGCGACATGCAGGACGCGCTCAACCGCCAGCTCGGCCGCTACGGCGTGCGCATCACCGGTGCCAACATCCCCGACCTGCAGCTGCCCGACACCTATCAGGCGCACCTGTCCACCCGCGAGAAGGTGGCCAAGGAGCTGTCGGCCTACGAGCGCGAGTGGGAGCTGACCCGCAAGCGCCGCATCGACACGCTGCTGATGGAGATCGAGCGTTCCAAGAAGACCAGGGACGCCCGCGTCGTGGAGGTCAAGGCCGCCCACAACACCGCGCGCAAGGACGTGGCGCGGATGCTGGAGGAGCAGGCGACCGAGGCGCAGCGGGTGCGCTGGGAGATCGAGGCGCGCGGCCGCGCCGAGCTCACCTCCGCCGAGAACGAGGCCAAGGCCCTGCGCAGGCTGGCCGCCTCCTACCGGGACAACCGGGCCGTGCTGCAGTACGAGCTGGCCCGCAGGCGCCTCGACGTGGGCGCCAAGCTCGCGGAGAACGCTCCCCAGCCGCTGGTGGTCCGCACCCAGGCGGGCACCGGCGACTCCGCGCTCTCCACCCTGTTGCTGGCCCAGCTGCTCCCCCGCATCTCGGCCGGCGCGAACGGCCAGGCACCGACCTCATAGGGAGAACTCATGGTGTTCCGCAAACTGATGGCCGCGTTCGGCGCGGGTGTCGAAGTCGACACGGTGCTGACCAACGCCACCGTGCGCCCCGGTGAGCCGCTGCGCGGGGTGGTCAACTTCAAGGGCGGCGGCTCCGACGCCAAGGTGGAGGGCATCTTCATCGACCTCACCGCGGTGGTCGAGGTCGAGTCCGGCGACAACGAGTACAAGACGACCTACAGCTTCCTGCGCCAGCAGGTGGCGGGCTCGTTCCAGCTGGCCTCCGGCGCGCAGCACGCGCAGCCGTTCCAGATCCCCGTCCCGTGGGAGACGCCGATCAGCGCGATCGCCGGGCAGCCGCTGCGCGGCATGCGGCTGGGCGTGCACACCGAGCTGGCGCTGGCCGGCGCCCTGGACAAGGGTGACCTCGACCCGTTGTTCGTCGCGCCGCTGCCGGCGCAGGAGCAGATCATCGCCGCGCTGGACCGGCTGGGCTTCCAGTTCAAGAAGGCCGACCTCGAACGCGGCACGCTGCGCGGCTCGACGATGCCGTTCTTCCAGGAGATCGAGTATTACGCGGGCGGCCGGTGGCGCAGCCACTTCAACGAGCTGGAGCTGACCTTCATCACCGGGCCGCACCAGGTGGACGTCATCCTGGAGGCCGACAAGCGGGGCGGTTTCCTGTCCTCCGGCCACGACGCCTACAACCGCTTCACCGTACGGCACAACGAACACCCCGGCGCGGCCGAGCAGGCGCTGCAGAGCGGCCTGGAGCAGATGGCGCGTAAGCGCGGCTGGTTCTAGCCGGAGCGACGGACGGGCGGCGACGAGCGGAAGCTCGCCGCCGCCCGTCCGCGTCGCCAAGCCGGCACAAGCCCTCAAGGGGTACGACACCCGCGCCTTTTAACCTGCTAGCCGCTGGCATGACGTGGTCGTTACCATGACCAGGGGACTGACTGATCGTCGGATGCGGGGCGAGCGATGGCACGGTTGGTAGGGGCGCTCAAGCAGGTCGCCCCGTGGGCGGCGCAGAACGCCGATGTGGCGATCGCGCTGGCGCTGGCCATCGTCGTGGGCGTGCTCGGCATCATGCCCGAGGAGATGTTCGCCGCCGATCCGGAGCAGGGCGCCAAGGTCCAGGCCAAGTTCGTCACCGCCGCCACGCTGGTGATCCTCGCGCTGGTGGCCACCGCGCTGCTGCGCGACCGGGCCCGGCAGGCCCCCGTCGAGGAGAGCATCACCTCCGGCGCGCTCGCCCAGCTCCCGGTGCGGCTGCAGCGCCTGGAGCAGATCGAGCACCTGGTCACCGGCACCCGCAAGGCCCTGGACGCGCTGCAGCTCGTCAGGGTGCTCGGCAGCCGGCAGGAGATCGCCCAGGCGCACGCCGACGCGCGCAAGGACACCGCCCGGTGGAGCTTCAAGGGCGGCACCGGCACCTACCTGCGCGCCGTCACCCTGCCGCTGTGCGTGGCCGCCGCCCGCCGCGACAAACGCCACCTGACCGTACGGATCGAGGTCATCGACCCGGCGGACACCGAGGTCTGCGAGACCTACGCCCACTACCGCCGATCGCTGTCCGACCTGCCGGACGGCACCGGCGAGACGTGGACGACCGACCGGGTCAGGAAGGAGTCCTACGCCACGATCCTGGCCGCGTTCTGGCACCGGCAGCGCTACGGGCTGCTGGACATCGGCGTCGGCCTGTCCGCCACGATGACCACCTTCCGCTGGGACCTGTCGAGCACCCGCCTGATCATGACGGTGGAGGATCCGAACCGGGCGATGACGGCGCTGGCCGACACCTTCTACTACGAGAACTGCGACACCGAGCTGCGCCTCAGCTTCGAGCAGGCGCGGCGGGTGCCGCTGGAGACGTACAAACGGGTGCCGCTCAGTGACGAGCCCACCATCGAGGAGGTGCAGGAGCTGTTCGAGCGGATCGGGACACCGCTGCCCAAGTCCTACAACGGGCGGGACGTGGTGGACATCGCCAGGAAGGCGCTGCGCGCCATGGATCCCTACGGTGAGCCGGCCGTTCACGGGCGAGACGGGACGTAAGGACACGGCATGAGCTACCAGGGCGTCTACGAGCAGATCGTCCAGGGCCGGGCCGGCGCCTGGGCGCTGGCGGCCCTGTCCGGCGAGGTGCGAGCCGTACGCCATCCGCTCGGATTCGTCTGCCTGCCGCTGGAGCGAGACGGCGGCGAGGGGGTATGTATCCACCTGTGGTCGGATTCGTTCGCCCCGGCGCGCAGCACCACCTCGCAGATCCACTGCCACAGCTGGGATCTGGTCAGCCACGTGCTGTACGGCCAGGTGCGCAACGTGCACGCGGTGGTCACGGACGCGGAGCTGGACGCGACGCACCGCGTGTTCGAGGTCGTCAGCGGCGTCGACGGCGACCGCATCTCTCCCACCCGCCGCACCGTGCGGCAGGCCACCGGGGTGGTGGAGTCGTTCGGGCCCGGCGACCTCTACACCCTGCCGGCCGACCGCTTCCACAG
Source organism: Nonomuraea glycinis (assembly GCF_014646515.1). Classification (GTDB taxonomy): domain Bacteria; phylum Actinomycetota; class Actinomycetes; order Streptosporangiales; family Streptosporangiaceae; genus Nonomuraea; species Nonomuraea glycinis. Next base: position 179,689 of record NZ_BMNK01000006.1, on the reverse strand, counting down.
CAGCGTCGTGCCGGAGGGCGGCGAGGCCGCCACGATCGCGCTCGGGCGGGGCCACCCGGGCAGCCACGACCTGTCACTCGGCCCGCTCGGCGCGGGCGATCACCACGTGTCGAGGCGGCCGCTCGACGCCGAGGAGACGGCGCTCGCCGTACGCCTGATCACCGCCCATGTGAGCTGAGGGATGCCCGATGGATCTGGATCACGCTCGCGCGCTCGCCGTGGACGCCGCCGAGGCGGCGGGGAAGCTGCTCCTGGACGGCACCAGGCAGCCGATCGGCGTCCGCCCCAAGGGCGGCTCGGGGGACGTGGTGACCGATCTGGACCTGGCCTCGGAGAAGCTGCTGCTGGAGCGGATCCTCGCGGTCTACCCGTCCCATACGGTCATCGCCGAGGAGTCGGGGCTGCTGGGCGTCTCGGGCGCCGAGTGGACCTGGCTGATCGATCCGCTCGACGGCACCAACAACGTGGCGATCGGCCTGCCCGCCTACGTCGTGGGCCTGGCCCTGTGCCGGGCGGGCCGGCCGATGCTGGGCGTGGTGCACGACCCGGTGTCGGCGCAGACGTGGTCGGCGGTCCGCGGCCGTGGCGCGCTGGCGTCCCCGGGCGCGCGGATGGCCGCCCGCCACCGGCCCTCGTCCCATGGTCCACTGCTCGCTTGGACCCAGGGGTATGCTGTGACCAGGGACGACACAAAGGTGCGCGAGATGAGGCACGCGCTGGAGCTCGGCTCCCGGCGAGTGCTGCAGCTGTGGGCGCCGCTGCTGTCGTGGGCCATGCTGGCACGTGGAGACATCGACGGCATGGTCGGCTACCAGGCCGAGGCCGTGGACCTGCCCGCGGGCGCGCTGATCGCGCAGGAGGCCGGCATCGAGATCCGGGCGCTGGACGGCGGGCCCTTCGAGGACAACATCGAGGGCACGGTCGAGGACCGCAGCTTCGTGGCGGCCCACCCGGAGGCCATCCAGGCCCTGCTGTCCCTTGTCCATCGATGAATCACTGAAGATATGCGCATGGCCCGGCGGCGAAGAGCGCTTCCCGCCCGGTCCGACGTCTGTACCAGAGGGTGCGGAAAGGAGAAACACCATGTCGGCGTTGCTGACGGATCCGACCATGGAGCTGAGTGTGACCGAGTCGGCGACGGTGCTCTCCGCCTCGTCGCATCCTGGAGCCGGCGTGCCGCGCCCGCCGCTGGAGGCGGCATGAGCGGCGAGCGCGCCTCCCGGTGGGCGCATCCGTGGTTCGCAGCGGTGGTCGGTCCCCGGCCGTCGGAGGAGGAGCCGGCCGAGGAGGCCGAGGACAGCGCCCCGAACCGGCGCCGGTCGGCACGGTCCATGACGATCCGCCGCCGCTGAGCGGCGGCTCCTTGAGCAGGTGCCCGCCCGCGCCGAGCAGCGGCCACTTGAGCAGGTGCTCGACCGCGCCGGACGGCGGCTACTTGAGCATGTACTTGCACGACCCCTTGCCCGAGGCGACCTTCTCGCCGTCCACGATGATCCGGCAGGGGGCCGGCTTGAACTGGCCGTTGGCGGCCCGGACCGACCCCGCCACGATCGAGACCAGGCGGCCCACTTCCTGCTCGGCGCCGGTGAGCTCGATCTGGGCGGTCCTGGACCAGGGCAGCTTGGCCTCGTTCTCGACGCCGCTCTCGTCCGCGTTGTACATGATCGGCTGAGCGGCCTTCCCCTTGCCGAGGACTTCGAGCTTGACCAGCCGGACCGCCTTCGGCGGGATCACCGAGACGGTGGCGGACGGCTCGGCCGACGCCTTGGCCGACGCGCTGGGGGGCACGATCGAGGACGCGGTCGTCACGGTGCCGCCGCCGCTGCAGGCGGTCAGCCCGACGGCGGCCAGGAGGACAAGACCGAAACATCTGTTCAGAGGTGATTTGGCCATGGTGACCATTCTCCTCTAGATCAACCGGCGACGAGCCCTCAACCGAAGGTGACCAGGGCCCAGGTCGTCGCCGCCAGGCCCACGACGGCCAGGCCGGCACCGGTGAGCAGGAAGCGGCGCATCGGCACCTTGACGTCGTGGCGGCGGCACGACTCGAACCAGAGCAGCGTCGCCAGCGACGCCCACGGCGTGATGACCGGGCCCACGTTGGCGCCGACGAGCAGGGCGAGAAGCTGACCTCGGTCGTCGGCCGGGATGACCTCCTCGACGGCCTTGAAGGCGGGCAGATTGTTGAGCAGATTGGACAGCCCGGCCCCGACGGCGGCCGTGCGGTACGGGTCCCGCTCGACGCCGAGGAGCCAGCCCATCAGGTCGGCCAGACCGTACCTGCTGAGCGTGGGCACCACCAGGAACAGGCCGGTCACGAAGATGAGCAGCTGCCACGGCACCAGCCGCCAGGTCAGCCGCCCGCGGTCGCGCACCGCGAAGGCGACCACCACGATGAGCGCCGCCACCGTCGCCGCCGTCCACACCTCCACCCCCGCCAGCAGCGCGCCGATGAACAGCAGGCAGGCGGCCGAGGCGGCGCCGAACAGCACCCGGTCGGCGATCGGCTCCAGCAGCGGGGGCGTGTAGCGCGCCTCGCGCCGCTCGCCCCTGCGCCAGAAGAAGGCCCACAGGAACGCCATGGTGACCATGATCGCGACGGCCTGCGGGGCCCACATCCGGGCCGCGAACTCCAGCGGCGACAGGTCGATGGCCTCCATGGCCAGCAAGTTCGTCAGGTTGGACACCGGCAGCAGCAGGCTCGCGGTGTTGGCGAACCAGATGGTGGTCATGGCCAGCGGCAGGGCGGCGATGCGGGCCTTGGGGGCCAGGGCCAGCATGACCGGCGTGAGCAGCACCGCCGTCGTATCCAAGTTCAGAAAAATCGTGATAAATGACGCGAAGGCCGTACAGAGGAGAAAAAGGGCGACGTAGTTGCCGCGGCCGAGGACCGCCATCCTGGCCGCGATCACGTCGAAGACCTGCGCCTCCTTGGTGAGCTCCGCCAGCACGATGATCCCCACCAGGAACACCAGCAACGGCCCGATCTCGCCCATGCTCTCCCGGGCGACCGGCAGCGGGAGCAGCCCGGTGGCCACGAAGACCAGACCGAGCACGAGCAGCCCGACCCTGATCCAGTCGAGCACGCCAAGACGCCGCAACACCCGACGATGATCGCACACGGCATGCGAAACGCCGACCCCACGGGCGATACTGAGGGAATGGCACGTGACGGAAGGCCGACACAGATCTTCGTCAGCTACTCCCCCGCCGACACGGCCTGGGCGACATGGATCGCCTGGGAGCTGGAGGCGGCCGGCTACCGCACGATGATCCAGGCGTGGGACTTCGTCCCCGGCACCAACTTCATCGACTTCATGGACCGCGGCGTCAGCGAGGCGCAGCTCGTCGTGGCGGTGCTCTCGCGCAACTACCTGAGCTCCCGCTACGGCCGGATGGAGTGGCAGGCGGCGATGCGCGCCGACCCCGACGCCCCGTCGAACAAGCTGGTCACCATCAGGCTGGAGGACGTCCGGCTCGAAGGGCTGCTGTCCACGATCACCTGGGTGGACCTGCTGGGCGTGACCGATCCGGGGCACGCCAGGGCGCTGCTGCTCGGCCGGGTCAGGGAGGCGCTGAACGGCCGGGCCAAGCCCGAGGCCGCGCCCACGTTCCCGACCGGCTCGGACCTGCCCGCCCCGCCGCCGACGCTGCCGCCGCCCGGCGGCGGCAGCGGAGTGCGCACCCGCCGCAGTCCGGTGAGCGCGCCGAAGTTCCCGCCCGCCGCCGCCCCGCACGCCCGGCGTGACTCCCTCAGCGTGCTGCACCTGGCCGGCCCCCGGTTCGGGCGGGGGCTGCCGGACCCGGGCGAGCCGTTCACCCCCGAGGACATCCAGGCCCGGATCTGGGCCGACCTCACCGCCATGTACGACAGGGGCACGCCCCGGCCCGACCTCATCGTGGCCAGCGGCGACCTGACCGAGTCCGGCAGCCTGCGGCAGTTCGGGCAGGCCACCCGGTTCGTCACCGACCTGCGGCTGCTGCTCGGGCTGGAGCCGCACCGGCTGGTGATCGTGCCGGGCCCGCGCGACGTCACCAAGGCCGCGGCCAGCGCCTACTTCCTCACCTGCGAGGCCGACGACGTCAGCCCGCAGCCGCCCTACTGGCCCAAGTGGCGGCATTTCGCCGGCCTGTTCGGCGAGGTCTATCAGGGGCTCGACGACCGGGTGTTCGACGTCGGGCAGCCGTGGACCGTGTTCGAGGTGCCCGACCTGAAGGTGGTCGTTGCCGGGCTCAACTCGACGATGGCGATGAGCCACCTGGAGCGCGACGCCTACGCCATGCTCGGTGAGGGACAGGCCGCCTGGTTCGCCGAGCGGCTGCGGCCCTACGAGGAGCAGGGCTGGCTGCGCCTGGGCGCCATCGGGCACCCGCCCGCCGCGCTGCACGACGCGCCGGCCTTCGAACGGCTCCTGGCCCACCGGCTCAACCTGCTCTTCCAGGGGTCCGGCGACCCCGCCGCGGGGGCCGTCACCGCGCCCCGCCGCCACCAGGTCATCGAGATCACCCCCGAGGGGATCCGCACCTGGCTGCCCGACGGCGGCGCGCCCGCCCGGGTCCGGCACGTCTGGCGGGCCGCCCGCGCCACCTTCACCGGCGAGACGCCCGCCGGCCCGCCCCCCGGTGGCGGCTCGGCCCCGGGGCAGGACCGGCGCCAGCCCACCCCGGTCGAGCTGCTGCTCGACCGGATCACCGAGGTCTGCGAGGCCAGGCACGAGCGGGCCAGGATCCGCCGCATGCCCGGCCATCTGGTGGTCACCCACCCCGACGACGGGTTCGTCCGCCAGCTGATGATCGGCGCGCACGCGGGCGAGCTCACCGCCGAGGACGCCGCCGAGTTCGTCCGGCAGGCGCACGCGAGCGAGCTGGCGGCGGAGCTGGTCTACCAGGGGCCGCCGCCGTCGCGCACGCTGCGCGAGGACCTCATGCGCAGGGGGGTGCGGCTGCGCAGCTTCACCGAGTTCCAGGGCCTGCTCGACCTGTCCGGCTACGCCGCCGAGCAGACGGCCAGGCTAACCACCGACCGCCGCTACCCGCCCGCGCTGTACGTCCCGCAGCGTTACCGCGAGCTCGACCGGCCCGGCCACCAGATCAGAGAAGGGCTCACCGACGAGCTGATGCGGCTGCTGGCCACCGACCACGGCAGGTTCCTGCTGCTGCTCGGCGACTTCGGGCACGGCAAGACGTTCGCGCTGCGCGAGCTGGCCAGGCGCATCCCGGCCGAGCTGCCGCACCTGACGCCCGTCCTCATCGAGCTGCGCGCCCTGGACAAGGCGCACTCGGTGGACGGGCTGGTGGCCGCGCACCTGGCCAACCACGGCGAGGAGCTCATCGACCTCAAGGCCTTCCGCTACCTGCTCAGGCAGGGCCGGATCGTGCTGCTGTTCGACGGTTTCGACGAGCTCGTCACCCGGCTCACCTACGACCGGGCGGCCGACCACCTGGCGACGTTACTGGCCGCGGCGGAGGACAAGGCGAAGATCGTGGTCGCCAGCCGTACCCAGCACTTCAAGTCGCACAGTCAGGTGCTGACCTCGCTCGGCGAGATGGTGGGCGTGCTGCCGCAACGGCGGGTGCTGGGCCTGGAGGACTTCACCCACGACCAGATCCGCTCCTACCTCGCCAACCGGTTCGATGACGGTGACGAGGCCGCCGCCCGGATGTCGCTGATGGAGGGCATCAGGGACCTGCTGGCCCTGGCCCAGAACCCGCGGATGCTGAGCTTCATCGCCGACCTCGACGCCGACCGGCTGCGCACGGTGGCCCAGGCACGGCACACGATCAGCCCCGCGCTGCTGTACGAAGAGATCCTGCAGTCCTGGCTGGCCTTCGAGGAGCGGCGGGTCAAGGTGCCGGGGTCGCCCGCCACCCTGTCCACCGCGGAGCTGTGGCAGGTGGTGACGGCGCTGGCGCTGCGGCTGTGGGACTCCGGCGAGTCACTGCTCGGTGTGGACGAGCTGACCGAGATCGCCGAGACGCTGGCCGATCTGGCCAGCGGCCAGCTCTCGGCCGCGCACACCGCCTACGCGATGGGGTCGGGCAGCCTGCTGGTGCGGACCGAGGAGGGGATGTTCGGGTTCATTCACTCCTCGGTGATGGAGTGGCTGATCGCCAGGCATGTGGCGGCGACGATCGACGCGCCCGTGGCGCTGTCGCGCCGGCCGCTGTCGGCGCTGACCGTCGAGTTCCTGTGCGACCTGGCCGACGTGCGGGCGCTGCGGGCGTGGGTGGCCGATCCGCCCGCCGACGACGTGTCCCGCGCGAACGCCGTGAAGATCGCGGCCCGGCTGCGCACCCCCGCCCGGGCCGACCTGCGCGGCGCGAACCTGAAGGGCGAGGACCTGTCGGCCAGGGATCTGCAGGAGGTGGACCTGACCGGGGCCGACCTGACCGACGCGACCCTCGCGGGCACCAACCTGTCCAGGGCGGTCCTGCGGGACGCCAAGCTGGTCGGGGCGCGGCTCGACGGCGCCGTGCTCACCGGCGCCGACCTGGGTGGCGCCGACCTGTCCGGGGCACGGCTGGCGCGCACGGACCTGAGCGACGTGTCGGCCGAGGGCGCCCGGTGGCACCGCGCCACCCTGATCAACGTGACCGGCACGCCGCCGCACCTGCCGGGCGCCGCCGTGGTGCCGGGTCACCCGGTCGAGACGCAGCTCGCGCCCGCCGCGATCGGCGTGCCGTACGGATACAACTTCCACACCAGCCGCCTGCCCGAGCCGATCGCCTACAGTCCGGACGGCTCGACCATCGCGATCGGCAACGAGGACGGCGGCGTGCTGCTGTGCGTCGGCGGGCTGCCGGTGCGCACCCTGCAGGGGCACACCGGCCGCGTCTACTCCGTCTCGTTCGCCGGTGACCTGCTGGCGACCGGCGCGAGCGACGGCCTCGTCATGCTGTGGGACCCCCTCACCGGCGTGCGGCTGCGCGCCCTGACCGGCCACCGCGACGGCGTCTGGCCGGTACGGTTCAGCCCTTCGGGAGAGCTGCTCGCGGCGGGCGGCGGCGACGGCGTGGTCCGGGTCTGGAACACCGCCACCGGCGACCTGCTGCACGAGCTGACCGGTCACCAGGCGCCCATCTACACGGCCTCCTTCCACGGGAACGTGCTGGCGACCGGCGACGCGGCGGGCATGCTGCGCATCTGGAGCCTGTCCACCGGCGAGCTGGCCAGGACCATGGACGACCACCGCGGCCCCGTCTACCGCGCCGTGCACAGCCCGGACGGCTCGGTGCTGGCCACCGGCGACGGAGCGGGCACGCTGCGGGTGTGGGACACCGCCACCTGGACGCGGCGGCACGCGCTGACCGGCCTGCGGGGCAGCATCTACTGCGTCACGTTCTCGCCCGACGGCTCACTGCTGGCCACCGGCGACACCTCCGGCGACGTGCGGCTGTGGGACTCCTCGGGCGAGTTCCGCGGCCTGCACACCACCCACGCCGCCGCCGTCTACCAGGTGGCCTTCTCCCCCGACGGCCGTACGCTGGCCACCGGCGACTCCGCCGGCGTGGTGCGGCTGCAGACGGTCGGCGGGCCGCAGCGCGTCGAGCTGAGCGGTCACCGCAGCTCGGTGTGGCCGTTCGCGTGGCGGCCCGACAGCGAGCAGCTCGCCACCAGCAGCAACGACGGCACGGTCCGGCTGTGGGACCCGGAGTCGGGCCAGTGCCAGCGCGTGCAGCGCGGGCACGGCAGGCGCATCACCTCGGTCCGCTTCAGCGCCAACGGCTCCATGCTGGCGACCAGCGGCAACGACGGCGTCGTGCGCGTGTGGGAGGCCCGCACCGGGCGACGGCTGCGCGAGTTCACCGGCCAGGCCGACCGGCTGATCTCCGCGCTGTTCTCCCCCGCCGGGCCGGTGCTGGCGACCTCCAGCAACGACGGCGGCGTGCACTTCTGGAACGCCACCACCGGCGACTACGAGCGCGAGCTCAACGCCGAAACCGACCACGTGTGGGCGGAGGCGTTCAGCCCCGACGGCACCAAACTGGCCACGGCCAACGACGACGACAGCGTGCGGATCTGGTGGCGGGCGACGGGCCGGCTGGTCGCCAGCCTCACCGACCACCGCGGCCGGGTCCGCTCGATCGCCTTCAGCCCGGACGGCCGCTACGTCGCCACCGGCTGCGACGACCGGCTGGTACGGATCTGGCACGTGGACTCCGGCGGCCGGGTGGCGACCCTGGAGGGGCACTCCGACCGGGTCTACTCGGTGGTGTTCTCGCCCTCGGGCGACCTGCTGGCGAGCGCCGGCAACGACGGCCAGGCCAGGCTGTGGGAGTTGCGGCCGGGCCAGCCCTGGCAGCCGCTGCTGCGGCACACCTTCGACGGTGGCGCGAGACGGCTGTGGACGGTCGACTTCAACGCCGCCGGCGACCGCATCGCCACCGGCGGCGACGACGCCGTGGTGCGGGTGTGGGACACCACCTCCGGCAGGCTGCTGCGCGCGCTCCCCGGTCATGCGCGGCGCGTCTGGTCGGTCGCCTTCAGTCCCTCCTCGGACCTGCTGGCCAGCGCGGGCGACGACGGCGTGGTGATCCTCTGGGAGGGATCGGATCGCCGGATGACCCTGCTCGGGCTGCCGGAGGGCTGGGCGGCGCTGGCGCCGGACGGCCGATACAAGGTCCAAGGGGAGACGGCGGGGCAGTTCTGGCATGTCATCGGCATGTCGCGGTTCGAGCTGGGTGAGCTGGACGCGCACCTGCCCGGGGTCCGCCAGGTGCCCCTCGACGCACCGTTCTAGCCGGGACATCGGGCGGCCGAGCAAGCCCGTCGCCACCCGGCCATCGGGCGGCCCGTCGAGCAGGCCCGCGGGCGCCTCGCCGGGGGCGCTGGCCTCGTCGAAGAGCCGCTTCTCGGAGCCGAAGTAGCGGAAGACCGTCGTGGGCAGCGATCCGGCGAAGGGCCGCCGGTTCGCCGAGGACGCCGAGCGGCTGGGCGCCGGGGAGCGGGCCGCGTTCATCCGCGCCGACCTGACCTCCGTCGCCGAAAACCGACGCGTCATCGAGGAGGTCCGGGCCCGGCACGACCGGCTGGACGGGCTGGTCCTCACCGCGATGAGACACTTCCGCACCCCCGTCGAGACCGCTGACGGCTTCGAGGTGACCTTCGCCCTCTACTACGTCAGCCGGTTCCTGCTGAGCCACGGCCTGACCGGCCTGCTGGCCAAGGCGGAGACTCTCCCAGCCCGCCCGATCCATCGTCCGGGTGCTGGCCAGGCTCTTCGCCCAACCGGTCGCCAAGAGCATCCAGCCGATCATCGAGCTGATGGACGACCCGCCCGAAGGCACCCTGCTCGCCTGCGACCGCCGCGAGCCGATCGACCTGTCACTAGCCCACCCTGGACCCGGGCGACGCACGCCGCCTGTTCGACCTGACCAGCCGCCTGCTCTAGCCGCGGCTCGCGCGCAGCAGCAGCTCCTGCCACACCTCGGCGACCCGGGCTTCGAGCTCGTCGAGAGGGCCGTCGTTGGGAATCACGAGGTCCGCGACCGCGAGCCGGTCCTCCCGGCTCGCCTGGGCCGCGATGCGCGCCTTGGCGTCCTGCTCCGGCATCCCCCGGTGCTCGGCCAGGCGCGCGATGCGGACCTCGTCCGGGGCGTCGACGACGATCACCACGTCGTACATCGGCGCCAGCTTGTTCTCCGCCAGCAGCGGCACGTCGTAGACCACGATCGCGTCAGCGTCGGCCTCGCTCTGCGCCCGCGCCACCCGCTCCCCCACCAGCGGGTGCACGATCGCGTTGAGCGAGGCCAGCTTGTCGGGGTCGGCGAACACGATCGCGCCGAGCTTCTCCCGGTTGAGCGAGCCGTCAGGCCGCAGCACCCCCTCGCCGAAGGTCGCCACCACCCGAGCCAGGCCCGGGGTGCCCGGCTCCACCACCTCACGGGCGATCCGGTCGGCGTCGATGACGACCGCGCCTCTGGCCGCCAGCCGCCTGGCCACCTCGCTCTTGCCGGACCCGATGCCGCCGGTGAGCCCAATCTTCAACACAGACGGCAGCTTATAGGCCGCTAACGCCTCAGATGGACCAGCGTCAGGTGGTCGTCCATGCGCTCCCGGTGCGTCTCCCGATAGCCCAGACGCCGGTAGAGGCGCAGATTGGACCCCGACAGATGACCGGTGAACAGGTCGAACGCCGCCGCGTCCGGCACCTGCTCGTGCAGCGCGGTCAGCAGGGCGGTGCCCAGCCCCTGACCCTGGCGGTCGGGCGCCACGACCAGCCGCCCCACCAGGCAGGTGGTGCCCGCCGGCGTGCCGCGTACCGCGCCGACGATCCGGCCCGCCTCGACGGCCTTGAGCACCACGCCGTTCTCGATCGCCTTGCGCACCTGATCGAGCGACTCCACCAGCGGCGGGATGTACGGATCGCCGTAGAGCTGTGCCTCGCTCACGTAAGCCGCCCGCTGCAGGGTCAGGATCTCGCCCGCGTCCGCGGCCACCGCCCGCTGGATCTCCACTCGAGCACCCTACTTCAGCGATCGATCGACCAGGGCGAAGAAGGCGCGCAGATCGGTCACCAGGCTGTCCGGGGCGGCCATCGCCACCATGTGGCTGGGGCTGGTGTGGCCGCCCCAGTGCACGACGCGGTTGCGGCGCTCGGCGATGCGGCGGAAGATCCGCGGCCCGCCGTGCGACACCCCGGTGGGTACGGCGTCCTGGTCGATGGGCATACCGGCGGCCCCCTCGTAGTAGAGCCACGACGAGGAGGCGCCCGTGGCGGTCAGCCAGTAGACGGAGGCGTTGGTGAGCAGCAGGTCGTGGGCGATGGGCTCGGCCACGTCCGGCTTCTCACCGGGCCAGCCGTCGAACTCCTTGAACCGTTCGACCAGGTAGGCGAGCTGGGCGACGGGCGAGTCGGTCATGCCGTGGCCGAGGGTCTGCGGGCGGGCCGCCAGGTAGGGACCGTAACCGCTGCCTCCTTCCATCCAGCCGGTCGCTTCCTTGAGCTCGGCCAGCTCCTCACCGGTGGCCCCGTCGAGCTCGGCCGGGTCGCCGGTCGGGATGCCGAGGCCGGCGGTGATGTGAGAGCCGATCACATGGTCGCTGTCGAGCGCGGCCAGTTGGGGGGTGACCAGGGCGCCCGCGTCGTTGCCATGCGCGCCGTACCTGGCGTAACCGAGCCTGCTCATCAGCTCCGCCCACGTCCGGGCCACGCGGGCGATGTCCCACGGCCGCTCGTCGGCCGGCTCGGGGAGCGGCTCAGGGAACTGCCGGGGGAACGATTCGTCGGCCGGCTCAGGGAACTGCTCCGGGAACGGTGAGAAGCCGAAGCCCGGCAGGGAGGGCGCGACCACGTGGAAGGCGGTCGCGGGGTCGAGGCCGTGCGCCCGCGGGTCGGTGAGCGGGCCGATGACCTCGAGGAACTCGGCGACGGAGTTCGGCCAGCTGTGCGTCATGATCAGTGGCAGGGCGTGCGGCTCCGGCGACCGGGCGTGCACGAAGTGGATCGACTGCCCGTCGATCTCGGTGGTGAACTGCGGGAAGGCGTTCAGCTTCGCCTCCTGCTCCCGCCAGCTGAACTCGTCGGCCCAGTAGGCGGCCAGCTCACGCAGATAATCCACCGGCACCCCGCGCCGCCACCCCGCCCCGGGCAGTGGCCGCGCCCACCGGGTGCGGTGAAGGCGGTCTCGGAGATCGTCGAGGTCGGCCTGCGGAACGTCGATACGGAAGGGCTTCATGCGGACCACGTTGTCAGCCAACGCGGAAGCATTGCTTCCTCGATCGCGCGCGTACGTTCCCCAGTCGAGACGTACGTTCCTCGATCGCAGGCGTACGTTCCTCGATCGCGCGCGCATGTTGCCGATCGCGGGCGCACACGGTGGCGGAGCGCAGGCGAAAGGCCCCGCACGAACCCGTGCGGGGCCTTTCTTCAACCTGCTGCTGTCAGAGCGTCAGCTCTGGCCGCCCGCGAGCTTCTCGCGCAGAGCGGCGAGAGCCTCGTCGGAGGCGAGAGCACCCGCGGCCGGAGCCGACGAGGAGCCGCCCGCCGGAGCCTGCGTCTCACCGGTGTAGGTCGAAGGAGCAGCCTCGCCCGCTTCGGCCTCGGCCTTGCGCGCCTCCTCGATCTGCTTACGGTGAGCCTCGAAGCGGGTCTGAGCCTCGGCGTACTGCCGCTCCCACTCCTCGCGCTGCTTGTCGAAGCCCTCGAGCCATTCACCCGTCTCGGAGTCGAAGCCGTCGGGGTAGATGTAGTTGCCCTGGTCGTCGTAGGTCGCGGCCATGCCGTAGAGGGTCGGGTCGAACTCGACCTCGGTGCCCACACCCTCGTTGGCCTGCTTCAGCGAGAGGCTGATGCGGCGACGGTCGAGGTCGATGTCGATGATCTTCACGAAGATCTCGTCGCCGACCTGAACGACCTGCTCCGGAATCTCCACGTGGCGCTCGGCCAGCTCGGAGATGTGGACCAGACCCTCGATGCCCTCCTCGACCCGGACGAACGCACCGAACGGCACCAGCTTGGTGACCCGGCCGGGAACGACCTGGCCGATCTGGTGCGTGCGGGCGAACTGCTGCCACGGGTCTTCCTGGGTGGCCTTGAGCGACAGGGAGACGCGCTCGCGCTCCATGTCGACGTCGAGGACCTCGACCGTGACCTCCTGGCCGACTTCCACGACCTCGGAGGGGTGATCGATGTGCTTCCAGGACAGCTCGGACACGTGGACCAGGCCGTCGACGCCGCCGAGATCCACGAAGGCGCCGAAGTTGACGATCGAAGAGACAACGCCCTTGCGGACCTGACCCTTCTGCAGGGTGTTGAGGAACGTCTGGCGCACCTCGGACTGCGTCTGCTCAAGCCAGGCGCGGCGCGACAGAACCACGTTGTTGCGGTTCTTGTCGAGCTCGATGATCTTCGCTTCGAGCTCGCGGCCGACGTACGGCTGCAGATCGCGGACCCGGCGCATCTCGACCAGGGACGCCGGCAGGAAGCCACGGAGGCCGATGTCCAGGATGAGTCCACCCTTGACGACCTCGATGACGGTGCCGGTGACGATGCCGTCCTCGTCCTTGATCTTCTCGATCGTGCCCCAGGCGCGCTCGTACTGAGCACGCTTCTTGGACAGGATCAGACGCCCTTCCTTGTCCTCCTTCTGGAGAACCAGGGCTTCGACATGCTCGCCGACTTCCACGACGTCCGCGGGGTCGACATCGTGCTTGATCGAAAGCTCACGCGAGGGAATGACTCCCTCGGTCTTGTAGCCGATATCGAGAAGGACCTCATCTCGATCGACCTTGACGACGGTGCCCTCGACGATGTCGCCGTCGTTGAAGTACTTGATGGTCTCGTCGATCGCTGCGAGGAAGGCTTCCTCGGACCCGATGTCGTTGACCGCTACCTGCGGGGTGCTCGAGGTGGCCTCGGTGCTGGACGTCATGTGTGGAATTGCTCCGAACGCGGACAGGATGTCGATGTGGCGGATGCGCGGCAGGCCCTCTTCCGCATCAAGCCGATGAAAGACAACGTCGACGTGACCGAGCGCGAGCCCGCTCCATCTGAGGCGCGCGCGAGCCCACAGCGCAGCGATCAGCATACGAGACCATCGGCCTGCGGTCAATCCAGCAGACAATCCGCCACACTCAGTAGGCGTTGACCATCGGTCTGCGCTTGGCCGCTATTTTAACCCGGAGCCTGCTCGGTATGGAGATCCGGTCCGGATCGCCGTCGGCGATGTAGCGCTCGCGGGGGTGCCGGTGCAGCCACTTCAGCCAGTGCTGCGAGCACCACCTGCGGCATTCGCCCTTGTTGCCGTTGCTCTGGATCCGCTGGATCGCGCCGCGATCGAAATCTTTCGCGTACGGCGAACGCGACGGCTCCGCCCCGGCCAGGAAGACGCCGGCGAAATCGTAGCCCGTGCCCTTCCAGGCGCCGCTGCGAGCCGTCTTCTTCGAGCGCGGCATCGAGCCGTACGGCAGGGCCATGGTCCGCGCCGGGCCGGCACCCAGCTCGCGCAGCAGTTTCTCGGCCTTGGCGAGCTGGCGGCGCACCTTCTTCTTCGGCAGCGTCCTGAGGTTGGCATGCGACCAGGTGTGGTTGGCCACCTCGAAGCCGTTGCCGACCAGCCACCGCACGGCGGCGGCCTGCTCCCGCTCGGTCTGCAGCCCGAAGGGGGTGTGGTTGATCCAGAACGTGGCGACCGGCCGGAAGCCCGGATATTTGGCCGCGACCTGGAGAATGATGGCCACGGCCGTGCCGGGCCGGGGATTGCCCGCGGCGTCGAGCCCGAAGTGGCTGGGATGCCCGTCGTCGAAGGTCAGCACGACGGGAGACTTGCCCGCCGGCACCCGGATGTCCCCGGTGGCGAACTCCTTGGCGCTGATCGGCACGTACCCCTGCGCGGCGAGCTTCTCCAGCTCCCGCCTGAGCTGCGCCGGGGTGCGGTCGATGGCGGCGCGCCGCTTCTTGACGATGCGGTGGTACATCAGCACCGGGACCAGGCCGAGCTCGTTGGCCTTGACCTGCTTGGCGAACTCGGGGGTGGCGACCACTCCCGGCGGCTGCCCTGCCTGGGCCGTCCGCTCGCCGCCCGGCCCGGGCGTGGCGCGCTGGGCGGCGGGAGCCTGCGGCGCGGGAGCCGAGGACGGCAGGAACACGAGCCCGAGGACCGCCAGGATCACGACCGCGACGTTCGCGATGCCGATGAGCCGGGTGAGGAACGCTGAGGACCGCACAGAACTCCCGTGCCACTCGGGGAAATCCCTCACAGGATAGTGCAGACCCACCCTCCGTGATCGGCGCGCCTGCCGAGGACCGCGCCGATCACGAGGGACGCGTCAGTGACCGGCGTCCTCCCACGTGCGGCCGACGCCCACGGAGACCTCCAGGGGCACCCGCAGGCGGTAGGCGGCGTTCATCTGACCGGTGACGAGCGCCCTGAGCCGCTCCAGCTCGCCGGGGGCCACCTCGAAGACCAGCTCGTCGTGGACCTGCAGCAGCATCCGCGAGGCCAGCCCTTCCTCGCGCAGCGCCTGCCGCACCTGCAGCATCGCGACCTTGATGATGTCGGCGGCCGAGCCCTGGATGGGGGCGTTGAGCGCCATCCGCTCGGCCATCTCGCGCCGCTGGCGGTTGTCGCTGGTCAGGTCGGGGAGGTAGCGGCGGCGGCCCATCATGGTCTCGGTGTAGCCGTTGGTGCGCGCCTGGCGGACGATGTCCTGCAGGAAGTCGCGGACGCCGCCGAACTCGGTGAAGTATTCCTCCTTGAGCGCCCGCGCCTCGGCCACCGGGATGTTGAGCTGGTTGGACAGCCCGAAGTCGGACAGACCGTAGGCCAGGCCGTAGTTCATCGCCTTGATCCGGGCCCGCAGCTCGCCGTCGATCTGCTCCGGCGGCAGGTCGAACACCCGGGCGGCGGTCGCCTGGTGGAAGTCGTGGCCCGACTCGAAGGCCTCGATCAGCGACTCGTCACCGGACAGGTGCGCCATGATGCGCAGCTCGATCTGGCTGTAGTCGGCCGTCAGCAGTGTCTCGTAGCCCTCGCCGACGACGAAGCCCTGCCGGATGCGGCGGCCTTCGGTGGTGCGGATCGGGATGTTCTGCAGGTTGGGCTTCTCCGAGGACAGCCGGCCCGTCGCGGCGATGATCTGGTTGAAGGTGGTGTGGATGCGGCCGTCGTCGGCGATCTCCTTGATCAGGCCCTCGACCGTGGTGCGCAGCTTGGTCTGGTCCCGGTGCCTGAGCATGATCGTCGGCAGCTCGTGGTCGGTCTGGGTGACGAGCCAGGCGAGCTGGTCGGCGTCGGTGCTGTAGCCGGTCTTGATCTTCTTCGTCTTGGGCAGGCCGAGCTTGATGAAAAGGATCTCCTGCAGCTGCTTGGGCGAGCCGAGGTTGAACTGCTCGCCGACGACCCGATGGGCCTCCTCGACGGCGTGCTTGACGGCCGCGCCGAACTCGGCCTCCAGGCCGGTGAAGTAGGCGCTGTCGACGGCGATGCCCGCCCGCTCCATCTCGGCCAGCGTGGTGATCAGCGGCAGCTCCAGGTCGTCGACGAGCTGCGTGCCGCCGCGCCCGGCCAGGAAGGTCTCCAGCGCCTCGGCCAGCTCGCGCACGGCGTGCGCGCGCAGCGCCAGATCCTTGGCCGGCGCGTCCTCGTCGTCGCCGAACAGCGCCGCCTGCCCGCCGGGCTCGGCCTCGGCCCGCAGGTCGCGGTTGAGGTAGCGCCTGGCCAGGTCCTCCAGGGTGAACGTGCGCTGGCCCGGCATCGCCAGATAGGCGGCCAGGGCGGTGTCGCTGGTCAGGCCGCGCAGCTCCATGCCCTGCGCCCACAGCGCCAGGATCGGGCCCTTGGCGTCGTGCACGGCCTTCGGCCGGGACTCATCACCCAGCCAGGCGCGCAGCGCCACCTCGTCGTCCTCGGTCAGCTTGGCCGGGTCGATGTGCGCGGCGGTGCCGTCGGGAGAGGCGATCGCGATGGCGTCGATGCGGCCGGTGCCGCTGCCGTAGACGCCCTTGAAGGCCAGGCCGGCCCGGCCGGCGGGCAGCGCCGACAGCCAGCCGCCGACCCGGTCGGGGCCGATGATGACGGTCTCCACCTCGAAGCCCTGCTCGGGCTCCTGCTCGCCGGTGCCGAGCGTCTTGAAGACGCGCTCGCGCAGCTCGCCGCGGATCTGGAGGGTGTCGAACAGCTTGTTGACCTCCTCGCGATCCCAGACGCCCTGCCGGAGGTCGGCGAGGTCGGTCTCCAGCGGCACCTCGCGCAGCAGCTCGGTGAGGCGCCGGTTCATCAGCACCTGGGCGACGTGCTCGCGCAGCTTGTCGCCCACCTTGCCCTTGACCTCGTCGACCCGGTCGACCAGGGCGGTCAGCGAGCCGAACTCGCGCACCCACTTGGCGGCGGTCTTCTCGCCCACGCTGGGGATGCTGAGCAGGTTGTCGCTGGGGTCGCCGCGCAGCGCCGCGAAGTCGGGATACTGGGTCGGGGTCAGGCCGTACTTCTCCTGGACCGCCTCCGGGGTGAACCTGGTCATGTCGCTGATGCCGCGGCGGGTCATCAGCACCGTGACGTTGTCGTTGACGAGCTGCAGCGCGTCGCGGTCGCCGGTCACGATGAGCACGCTCATGCCCTCGGCGTCGGCGCGGGTGGCCAGGGTGGCGATCAGGTCGTCGGCCTCGAAGCCGGCCTTGGACAGGTGCGGGACGCGCAGCGTGTCGAGCAGCTCGTAGATGAGCTGCATCTGACCGCGGAAGTCCTCGGGGGTCTCGCTCCTGTTGGCCTTGTAGTCGGAGTATTCCTCATGCCGGAACGTCGGCTCCGAGCGGTCGAAGGCCACCGCGACGTGGGTCGGCTTCTCGTCGCGCAGGATGTTGGTCAGCATCGAGGTGAACCCGTAGACCGCCTCGGTGTGCTGACCGTCGGTGGTCATGAGGTTGGCATCCTTGAGCGCGTAAAAGGCGCGATAAGCCAGGGAATGCCCGTCAAGCAGCAGCAGGCACGGGCGGCTGGGGGTCACTTCACTCTTCGGCACACAGGCAGCCTAGTCTCCACCCACGACAGAAAACCCGAGCTCGAACGACTGGAGGCATCCCCTTGACGCAGACAGATCCCCTCGAACCCGCCTACTTCGCGGCCATGCAGCGCGGCACCCTGGCCGACCGGATGGGCGTCGAGTACGTCGAGGTCAGCGCCGAGCGCGTCGTCGGCCGGATGCCGGTGGCGGGCAACACGCAGCCGTACGGCCTGCTGCACGGCGGAGCGTCGGTGGTGCTGGCCGAGACGCTGGGATCGACCGCCGCGGCGATCCACGCCGGTCCGGAGCGGATCGCCGTCGGCATCGAGATCAACGCCACCCACCACCGCTCGGCGACCTCGGGGCACGTCACGGGCGTCGCCACCCGGCTGCACGGCGGACGCACGCTGGCGACCTACGACATCGAGATCACCGACGATCAGGGCCGCCGGGTCTGCACCTCCCGTCTCACCTGCATGCTGCGTGACCGCTGAACCTCACAAAGCGGAATTCGCCCTTTGCGCGCAGCGCCCTTGAACCTCACAAAGCTCGTTTCGCCCTTTGCGCGCAGCGCCCTGTGCTCGCTACGGTTGTGGGCAGCGGAGCCCGCGGGGAGACCGAGTAGATAACAGTGAGGTCGCGAAGGCCTCATATGGCCCCAAAGGTCTCCCCCGGGCTCGTTACCAACCAGGTCAGCCCGCACAGGAAGCAACGCCAGGCGTCTCCCCCCATTTAGCCCCTGACCTGGCGCGTTGTTTGCTCACATCAGTGACACGCACATGTCTCTAATTGGTGACGAACGACACTGAACCGGGCGTAGCCGCAATAAGCTCCCGCCACAGCATCCCAGTTGTGCCTGGCATGCCCGCGTGTCGAGATGGAGGGGCACAACCCCGCCTTGACCTATTTGAGGGAGCACCATTGCGCAGAGCCGTGATCGCGTTCACGGCCTTCCTGGGTGGACTCATACTCTTGCTCGCCGCTCCGGCCCACGCGGCCGATCCGGAACAGAGCCTGAGGGGAACACTCAAACTCCAAGGCCAGCCAGTGAACGGCGTGAAAATCGTCGTGACCACCGAGAGCGGACAACCCGTCCAGGAGGTCACCAGTAACGCCCAGGGTGCATGGGAGGTGCCGATCGCCGAGCCAGGACCGTACAAGGTCACGCTCGACGTCGGCACCCTGCCCAAGGATGTCGAGGTCCGTGGCGGGACCAACGTGCGCTCGCTGACGGTGTACGAGGGCAACCCGGCCACCGCGCTGTTCGCCCTGCAGGCCAAGAGCGCCGACGGCGCGCCGCCGGGGGACGACGGCGCGTCGAGCGCCTTCTGGCAGCGAGCGGCCCAGCTCACCTTCGAGGGGTTCAACCTGGGGTTGATCATCGCGCTCGCCGCGCTCGGCCTCTCCCTCATCTACGGCACCACGGGCCTGACCAACTTCGCCCACGGCGAGCTCGTCACGCTCGGCGCGCTGATCGCCTATGGCTTCAACACCGGCATCGGCCTGCATCTCATCCCCGCGGCCGCGCTGGCGGTCATCGTGGCGGGCGGGCTCGGTTACAGCCAGGACAGGTTCTTCTGGGGGCAGCTCCGCAGGCGGGGCACCGGCATCATCGCCATGATGATCATCTCGATCGGCGTGGCGCTGTTCCTGAGATACCTGTTCCTCATCGTGTTCGGCGGTGAGAGCGATTCCTTCGTGCAGTACAACGCCCAGCCCGGCATGCAGATCGGCCCCATCTCGGCCGCGCCGAAGAACCTCGTCGCCATGGGCATCGAGCTGACCGTCCTCGTCGTGGTCGGCATCGCGCTGCTGCGCACCCGCACCGGCAAGGCGGCCCGCGCCGTGGCCGACAACCCGGCGCTCGCGGCCTCCTCCGGCATCAACGTCGACCGGGTCATCCGCATCATCTGGACGATGGGCGGCGCCATCGCCGGCCTGGCCGGCATCATGCTCGGCCTGTCGCAGAACCTGAAGTTCACCATGGGCCAGGATCTCCTGCTGCTCATCTTCGCCGGCGTCACGCTCGGCGGCCTGGGCACCGCCTTCGGCGCGCTCATCGGCTCGATCATCGTCGGCCTGTTCGTCCAGGTGTCCACGCTGTGGATACCGCCGGAGCTCAAGAACGTCGGCGCACTGGCCGTACTCATCATCGTGCTCCTCTTCCGGCCGCAGGGCATCCTCGGCCGCCGCGAGCGAATCGGCTGACGGGGGGAACCATGGACTGGACCACGATCATCTCCACCACCGTCAAGGCCGCCATCGGCGTCGAGACGGTCTGGTACGCGCTCGCCGCGATCGGTATCAACATCCACTTCGGCTACACCGGCCTGCTCAACTTCGGGCAGTCGGCGTTCCTGGCGGTCGCCGGATACGGCCTGGCGGTCACCGTCACGGTCATCGGGCTGCCGTTCTGGATCGGCATCGTGGTCGGCCTGGCCGCCGCGGTGCTGCTGGCCCTTCTGCTGGGCATCCCCACACTGCGGCTGCGAGCCGACTATCTGGCCATCGTCACCATCGCGGCGGCCGAGATCGTCCGGCTCATCTTCCGCTCGGTGGCGTTCAAGGACGTCTTCGGCGGCTCTGACGGCCGGCGCGGCTTCTCCGACGGCTTCTACGCGCTCAACCCCTACCCGGACGGGACGTACGGGTTCGGCTGGTTCACCTTCAACGAGCGTGTGCTCTGGGTGCTGACCATCGGCTGGATCCTCGTCGGCCTGTCGTGCGCCGTCGTCTATCTGCTCATGAAGAGCCCGTGGGGCCGTGTGCTCAAGGCGATCCGCGAGGACGAGGACGCCGTGCGCAGCCTGGGCAAGAACGTCTTCTCCTACAAGATGCAGTCGCTGATCCTCGGCGGCGTCATCGGCTCTCTCGGCGGTTTCATCTACGGTCTGGCCTACGCCTCGGTGCAGCCTGACATCTTCGGCACCGAGACCACCTTCTTCGCCTACACCATCGTGATCCTCGGCGGCGCCGCCCGCGTGTTCGGCCCGGTCGTCGGCTCGATGATCTTCTGGGTGCTGCTGGTGCTGGTCAACGGCGTGCTCAGCGGGGCTGTCCAGTCGGGGTTCATCACCTTCATGGACATCACGCAGGTCGGCCCGTTCCGCTTCCTGCTGGTCGGGCTTGGACTGATCCTCTTGCTCGTCTACCGACCACAAGGCATCTTTGGTGACAAGAGGGAGATAGCAATCGATGCACGCTGAAACCACCAAAGAGCAAAAAACGGCGGCGCTGGCCGCCTTCAAGGATCTGGCCCGCGAGCCCGGCGTGCCCAAGCCGGACCCGATCCTCGTGGTCGACAACGTGGTGCGCCGCTTCGGCGGCCTCACCGCGGTCGAGGTCGAGCACGTCGAGGTCCAGCGCGGCTCCATCACCGCGCTGATCGGTCCCAACGGCGCCGGTAAGACCACCTTCTTCAACCAGCTGACCGGCTTCGACACCGCCGACTCCGGCCAGTGGACGTTCAACGGCCGCAACATGAACGGCGTGCCGGCGCACAAGGTGGCCCGCTCCGGCATGGTGCGCACCTTCCAGCTCACCAAGGCGCTGTCCAAGCTCACGGTGCTGGAGAACATGCGGCTCGGCGCGCAGGCGCAGAAGGGCGAGACCTTCTGGCGGGCCCTGGTACCGAGCCTGTGGCGCGGCCAGGAGGACGAGATCACCGAGCGGGCCGAAGAACTGCTCACCCGGTTCAAGCTCGACGCCAAGCGCGACGACTTCGCCGGGTCGCTGTCCGGCGGCCAGCGCAAGCTGCTGGAGATGGCCCGCGCGCTCATGGTCCGGCCGGAGCTGGTCATGCTCGACGAGCCGATGGCCGGCGTCAACCCGGCCCTGACCCAGTCCCTGCTCGGCCATGTCAAGGACCTGCGCGAGCAGGGCATGACCGTGCTGTTCGTCGAGCACGACATGGACATGGTCCGCGACATCAGCGACTGGGTGATCGTCATGGCCCAGGGCAACGTCATCGCCGAGGGGCCACCGGACACGATCATGTCCGACTCCCGCGTCATCGATGCCTACCTGGGCGCCCACCACGACGCCCCTCTCTCGGAGGACGAGCTCGAACAGCAGCTCCACGAGGCCGAGGAGGAACTCGTCGCCGAGAACGAGGAGGAGGCGAAGAAGTGAACGCCGTCCCCGAATCCGCACCTGACTCGCAGGCCGCGGTCACCGACCGCAGCGCGCACCTGGCCGGCGCCGAGAACGCCGTCCTGCGCTGCGACGAGCTGATCGCCGGTTACCTGCCGGGCGTCAACATCCTCAACGGCTCCGACCTGTACGTCGGCGACGGGGAGCTGATCGGCATCATCGGCCCCAACGGAGCCGGTAAGTCGACCCTGCTCAAGGCGATGTTCGGGCTGGTCAACATCCGTAGCGGCACGGTGCTGCTCAAGGGTGAGGACATCACGAACATGAAGGCGCACTCGCTGGTCTCCCGCGGGGTCGGCTACGTCCCGCAGACCAACAACGTCTTCCCCAGCCTCACCATCGAGGAGAACCTCGAGATGGGCGCCTTCCAGGTGCCCGGCAAGTTCAAGGAGCGCTTCGAGTTCGTCGCCGAGCTGTTCCCGGCCCTCAAGGAGCGGCGCAAGCAGCGCGCCGGCTCCCTGTCGGGCGGCGAGCGGCAGATGGTCGCGATGGCCAGGGCGCTCATGACCGAGCCGTCGGTACTGCTGCTGGACGAGCCGTCGGCGGGCCTGTCGCCCAAGCTCCAGGACCTGGTGTTCATCCAGGCCCAGCAGATCAACAAGGCCGGCGTGACCGTGATCATGGTGGAGCAGAACGCCAGGCGCTGCCTGCAGATCTGCCACCGTGGCTACGTGCTGGACCAGGGCCGCAACGCCTACACCGGCACCGGCCGCGAGCTCGCTCAGGACCCCAAGGTCATCGAGCTCTACCTCGGTACGCTCGCCAAGGCCTGACCGCCTGACAGAAACGGAGAAGGGGCTCCTCGTGGGCCCCTTCTCCGTTTTTTTGCTGAGCGATGGTTTTCAATGAGTGGTGTGTTACCACGATTCGCGGCGATCGCCCTCATGTTGCCCGTCCTGGCCGCCTGCCAGCAGACGCCCGCCTCCGGCGGCACGTACAGCACCGGCGGCGACCCCACCGACAGCCCGTGCGCGCGCGTGGTGTCGGCCATCGGCTACGCGGGCCTCCTGCTCGAACCCGAGGGCCGCGAGCAGGCGCAGAACTTCGAGGACGCGCTGCTCGGCCGGCTGGCCGAGGTGCGGGGCATCACGCTCCAGTTCGGCCCGCGCCTGCCGTCCCCCCTCGCTCCGGCCGTCCGTACGGTCCTGACAGCGACCGAAGGGCTGGCACGGGGCGATGTGCCGAAGCAGCGCCAGGCGGCCCTCCTGAAGCGCTACAGGGCCGCCGCGGGGCAAATTACGCGAGGCTGCGCATAGCGGACATGCGGAAGGGCCCGGTCCCAGGGGGGAGGATCGGGCCCTTCGCGGGTTGTCTCAGCTCAGGAGCGACTAGCCGGCGATGTTGCCGGTGCGGTACTCGAGGGCCTTGGTGGCGTACTTGTTGTCGTCGCCGTACTGGTAGATGCCGATGGTCGCGACGGCCGGGTCACCGGCGTCGTTGAACTCGACCGGACCGCTCACGCCGTCGTAGTCGATGTCCTTGCCGGCCTTGAGCAGCTCGTTGCAGGCCTTGAAGTCCTTGCACTTCTCGCCGCCCTTGCTGACCTCGACCAGCTTGGCCGCCACATCGGTGCCGGCGTCGCTCTTGGCGGCCTCGGCGGCCAGCGCGAGCAGGTTGGCGGCGTCGTAGGACTCAGGCGCGTAGCTGAAGTCCTCAAGGTCGGGGTTGACCTCGAGCAGCTTCTTCTGGAACTCGTCCGGAGCCGCGGCGCCGGGGATGGTGCCCTTGACACCCTTCAGGGTGCCCTTGGGCATCTTGATGTAGTTCGTGTTCGAGGTGTTGCCGTCGACCATGTACCACTTGTGCTTGTCGGCCGGCAGACCCTGCTTGATCAGCTCACCGATGACCTTGGCGGTCTCCTCGAAGCCGATGAGCACGATGCCCTTGGGGTTCTTGGCCTTGAGCTTGGCCACGTCGGCGGAGAAGTCCGCCGCCTTCGGGTCGTAGTCGACGCGCTCGACCACTTCGGCACCACTGTCCTGGACCGTCTTGGCGACCTGGTCGGCCAGGCCGGTGCCGTAGGAGTCCTGCATCGCCATGATGCCGACCGTGTCGTTGCCGTCGGCCACGACCAGGTCACCGAGCACGCGGCCCTGCAGCTTGTCGGGCGGCGAGGTGCGGAAGTAAAGGCCCTTGTCCGCGATGGTGGTGAACTTGTCAGAGGTGTTGGCGGGCGAGAAGTGCACCACGCCGGCACCCGTGATCTTGTCGATCACCGACTCCGACACCGACGAGGAAGCCGCGCCGATGATGGCGTCGGCCTGCTGCGCCAGCAGACTGTCCACGGACTGCGAGGCGATGTTCGTGGTGGTGTCGCCGGAGTCCGTGTGGATCTTCTCCACGTCCTTGCCGAGCACTCCGCCGGCCTCGTTGATCTCCTTGATGGCCAGGTCCACCCCCGCGAACTCGGGCGGGCCGAGGAACGCCAGTGATCCGGTCTGCGGCAGGAGGGTGCCGAGGGTGAGCTTGCCGTCACCCTTGGCCGCGGGCGCCGCCGCGGAGGATGAGGCGGCCGTGGGCGAAGCGGGTGCGGCGGTGTCGCTGCCACCACCGCAAGCTGTCAGGGCGAGGCTGGTGGCAGCCACGACAGCTAGCGCCCGCCCCATGGGAGCAATGCGGATCATGAAGTTTGTCTCCTTCATTTACGGTCCGGGATCTCTCAGCACCGCCGAGCACTCCCGATCGAATGACGGAAACGTACAAAATGCCTGCACGTACATGCCAGTCATACAGGTGAACTGTCGGCACTTGGATGCGGAGTCGTAACCAGTCCTCAACTTACGACCCGCCCCCAGCATGCTAAATGTTCATCAGGTGAAGCAGCTGATGGTCTTGCTCGTGCTCGCGGGGCTCGCGTCCGGGTGCGGCGGACCCGCCCCCGCGCCCCCACCCTCCGAGGATCCACCGCCCGGCCTGTCGGTCTCCTTCGGCCAATGGCGCTCCGACGAGCCGGTGCACAGGATGCAGGTGGCCGTCCGCAACACCGGTGCGACGCCGGTCTACTTCGCCGACGTCCAGATCGTCACCCCGTCGTTCACCACGCTCCCGCCGCAGAAGGCCGACATCGACATCCCCCGGACAGACCGGATGGACATCCCCACTCCCTACGGCCAGGCCGTCTGCCCGTCGCAGGGCCTGCCCGCGGTCCAGCCCGCCACCGTGGTGGCCCACCTGCGCGCCGGGTCCGAGCCGGAGCTGCGCCGGGTGGTGTTCAAGGTGCCGCACCCCGACCCGCTGCTGGCCAGGCTGGTGCGCGACGAGTGCGCCGAGCACCTGATCAAGCAGGCGGCCGAGATCTCCTTCGATCCGGAGTGGAAGCCGGTGGGCGAGGCCATGCGCGGCACCCTCACGCTGACCCGCCGCGGCGCCGGCGCCGTGGCCGTGCACTCGATCGGCGGCACCACCCACTACATCGCCACCCCGGTCGGCGAGCACAGCCCCCTGCTGGCGCTCGGCGCGCAGGAGCGGGTGGCGCGGGCGCCGGTCGAGCTCACCCCCGGCCGCTGCGACCCGCACGCCTTCGCCGAGGCCAAGAAGGCCTTCCAGTTCCCGGTACGGGCCAGCGTCGACGGAGGCGAGGAGCGCGTGGTCATCGTCGCCCCGGCCAAGCCGGAGCAGGATCGTCTCATCGACTACGCGCTGGAGGTGTGCGGCCTGAAGCCCTCCTAGCCGCGTTCGGCCGCGTCGTCCATAACGATCTGGGCAACCTCCCGCATGCTCAGCCGGCGGTCCATCGACGCCTTCTGGATCCAGCGGAAGGCCTGCGGCTCGCTCCACCCGTGCTTGGCCATGAGCTGCCCCTTGGCCCGCTCGACCAGCTTGCGCGTCTCCAGCCGCTCCGACAGGCTCGACACCTCGGCGGCGAGCGCCACCATCTCCTCGTGCCGGCTCACCGCCATCTCGATCGCGGGCACCAGGTCGGCCTTGGTGAACGGCTTGACCAGGTAGGCCATCGCGCCCGCGTCCCTGGCCCGTTCGACCAGGTCACGCTGGGAGAACGCGGTGAGGATCAGGCACGGCGCGATCCGCTCGGCCACGATCCGCTCGGCGGCGGAGATGCCGTCCAATATCGGCATCTTGACGTCCAGGATGACCAGATCGGGCCGCTCCTCCGTGGCGAGCCGGATCGCCGTCTCGCCATCACCGGCCTCCCCCACGACGACGTAGCCGTCTTCCTGAAGCATCTCCTTGAGATCGAGGCGGATCAGTGCCTCGTCTTCCGCGATCACCACTCGCCGCTGCGTACTCACGAGCGCAAGAGTACCGATGTCCGGTAGATTAGAGCCACGCCGGTGCCCTCCGCTGGTCCACACCAGGGGCGAGGTACGGCACTTTCCGGACACGTTCGGAAATCAGCCGGAATGGTGGAATAGGCAGACACTGACGCCTCAAAAGCGTCTGCTCGAAAGGGCGTGCGGGTTCGAGTCCCGCTTCCGGCACCTTCACTGACACCTTCACCCATGCCTCCGTGCCGCGGCCGGGGCCGCAGGTACGCGCCGCGTCATGACAAGGCGAAGAACGCGCAAGCCACGCTCCGCACGGTCCTGAGGTGGAGTAGCCGGTCCATCTTCGGTGATGTACACGATGAGGTTGCGATCATCGGAGGTGGGCGTGATGGGGTTGAACGAGCAGGAGCGGACGAAGTTCCTGGCCGAGCCGCACATCGCCGGGCTGGCCGTGGACGCGGGCCCCGGCCGGGGGCCGCTGAGCGTGCCCGTCTGGTACGACTACGAGCCGGGCGGCGAGGTGCTCTTCCTGACCGGCGTGGAGTCCCGCAAGGCCGCCCTGATCGCCAAGGCGGGCCGGCTGACCGTGCTGGTCCAGCGGACGAGCCCGACCTATCGCTACGTGTCGATAGAGGGGCCGGTGGTCGGCTCCGGCCCCACCACGCTGGAGCACCTCACCCGGATCGCCGCCCGCTACCTGCCGCCGGAGGCCGTGCCGGGATACGTGGAAGGCTCCGATCTCCATACGCTGGTGACGTTCCGGGTGCTGCCGCAGCGGTGGCTGTCGGCCGACCTCGGGGCGCTGTGACCGGGCCGGACGCCGGATGGCGGATCACGGTATTTTGAGGTACGTGACTGCTATCGATCCCACCGTGACCGGCGCCTACGGCGTCGGGCTCGCCACCATAGCCGCCGACGGCACCGTCCTCGACACCTGGTTCCCCGCGCCTGAGCTGGGCGATCCTCCCCTCGCGGGCACCGAGCGGCTCGCCGCCGAGGAGGCCGGGGAGCTGGCCTCCCTGGTCGGCCCCGACCCGGCCAGGGGCGTCGAGGTGGTGGCGGTCCGCACCGGCATCGCCAAGCTCTCCGAGGCGCCGCTCGACGCGCACGACGTCTACCTGCGGCTGCACCTGCTGTCCAGCCGCCTGGTGCGGCCGCACGGGCTCAACCTCGACGGCGTCTTCGGCAAGCTCGCCAACGTCGTGTGGACCAGCCACGGGCCGTGCCCCGTCGAGGAGTTCGAGCAGACCCGGCTGCGGCTGCGACTGAGCGCCAAGGGCGCGGTCGCGGTCTACGGCGTGGACAAGTTCCCGCGGATGGTCGACTACGTGCTGCCCACGGGCGTGCGCATCGCCGACGCCGACCGGGTGCGCCTGGGCGCCCACCTGGCCGCCGGCACCACGGTCATGCACGAGGGCTTCGTCAACTACAACGCCGGAACGCTCGGCGCGTCCATGGTGGAGGGCAGGATCTCGGCCGGCGTGATCGTCGGCGAGGGCTCCGACGTGGGCGGCGGCGCCTCGATCATGGGCACGCTGTCGGGCGGCGGCACGCAGGTCATCTCCATCGGCGAGCGCTGCCTGCTGGGCGCCAACGCCGGCATCGGGATCAGCCTGGGCGACGACTGCGTGGTGGAGGCCGGGCTCTACGTCACGGCCGGCACCAAGGTGGCCCTGCCCGGCGGCGACGTGGTCAAGGCCGAGCGGCTGTCGGGCACGAGCGGGATCCTGCTGCGCCGCAACTCCCAGACCGGCGCGGTCGAGGCCGTCCCCCGCACCGGCGGCGGCGTCAAGCTCAACGCCGACCTGCACGCCAACTGACCTGGGCGGCTGAACGCGAAGGGCCGCACCGACCGGTGCGGCCCTTTCGACCCTCTACGGTCAGTTCGCGTGGGACACCGCGGAGCCGATGGTGTGCACGCGCAGCGCGTTGGTGGAGCCATGGCTGCCGGGAGGCGAGCCGGCCACGATGACCACCTTGTCGCCCTTCTCCAGCCGGCCCAGGGACAGCAGCGACGCCTCCACCTGCCTGACCATGTCGTCGGTGTGGTGCACGAACGGCACCTGGAACGTCTCCACCCCCCAGGTCAGCGACAGCTGGCCGCGTACGTGCGGGGAGGACGTGAAGGCCAGCAGCGGGATCGGCGAGCGGTAGCGGGCCAGGCGGCGGGCGGTCTCGCCGGACATGGTGAACGCCACCAGGGCCTTGGCCCCGACGATGGCGCCGACCTCGGCGGCGGCCCTGGCGATGGCGCCACCGGTGGTCTCCGGCATCCGCTCCAGGTGGTGGGTGGCCTGGAGGTAGGCCTTCTCCGCGGCGCAGGAGATGCGGTCCATGGTGGACACCGACTCGATCGGATAGTTGCCGACCGAGGTCTCGCCGGACAGCATGACGGCGTCGGCGCCGTCCATCACGGCGTAGGCGACGTCGGAGGCCTCGGCGCGGGTGGGCCGGGGGGCGCTCATCATCGAGTCGAGCATCTGGGTGGCGACGATGACCGGGCGAGCCTTCTCCCGGCACAGCTCGATGATGCGCCGCTGAACGATCGGGACCTGCTCCAGGGGCAGCTCGACGCCGAGGTCGCCGCGGGCGACCATGATGCCGTCGAAGGCTTCGATGATCTCCGGCAGCCGCTCGACGGCCTGCGGCTTCTCGATCTTGGCGAGCAGCGGCAGCCGCACGCCCTCCTGCTCCATGATGTTGCGCACCACGTCGGCGTCGGAGGGGCGGCGGACGAACGACAGGGCGATCATGTCGCAGCCGATGCGCAGCGCCCAGCGCAGGTCGGCCTCGTCCTTGTCGGTGAGCGCGGGCGCGCTGACGTTGATGCCGGGCAGGTTGAGGCCCTTGTTGTCGGAGATCATGCCGCCGATGACGACGCGGGTGACGACCCGGTCGCCGTCGATCCGGGTGGCCTCCAGGACGAGGCGTCCGTCGTCGACCAGGATGGTGTCGCCGGGGCGCACGTCGCCCGGCAGTCCCTTGTAGGTGGTGGAGACCTGCTCGCGGTCACCCGGGACGTCCTCGGCGGTGATGGTGAAGATGTCCCCGAAACCGAGCCTGACCGGGCCCTCCTCGAACCTGCCGACGCGGATCTTGGGGCCTTGCAGGTCCGCGAGCACACCTACGCCACGGCCCAGGTCGGCCGCCACCTCCCTGACCCGGTCATAGACCTCACGATGCAGGTCATGATCACCATGACTGAGGTTGAACCGTGCTACGTCCATGCCCGCGGCGATGAGCTCGCGCAGGCGTTCAGGAGAGGACGTGGCTGGACCTAGAGTGCAGACGATTTTCGCGCGACGAGTCACGAGTCCTACCTTAATTGGTACAGACCACTTGGCAGTCATTGACGACGCAGAACGTACCCGAGACAGGACAACAGCACGGCAACGGCGGCTGCCGGGCGAGCCAAGTTCGGGTATTGCTCCGCAGGACGCCGGCCGGTCACGGCTCGAAGGTGGCCGCCTGGTACGCGTTGACGACGCCCCGGCCGAAGAAGCCGTTCTTCTTCTTGTCGCCCTTGCAGACGTGGATCTCCTTGTCGCCCAGGAGATCGTATGCGTACGCGCGCGGCGACGGGCAGGGTTTGGCCGTGGCGGTCCGGTAGAGATAGTCCTCGACCTTGGCCGCCGGGAGGGTGAGGCCGCCCTTGCCGGACTTGGCGGGCTTGCCGAAGCGGCTGATCAGGATGGCGGCGACGCCGGTGGCGTGCGGGGCGGCCATGGAGGTGCCGTCGAGATACTGGTAGTAGGAGCAGGGGCTGCGGGTGCAGTCGCGCAGGACGTCGCCGGTCTTGGGCCTGCCGGACTTGTCGATCCGGCCCTTGGCGCGCAGCACGGCCTCGGGGGCGGCGGCCAGGATCGAGCGGGCGGGTGAGGCGGCCTTGCCGTCCAGGGCGTCACCGCCGGGCGCGGACAGGTCGGTCTGCTCGAGGCCGTAGTCGCTGTAGATCGCCTTGCGGCCGGAGGGTCCGACGGAGGAGATCGAGATGACGCCGACGGACTCGGCGGGCACGTTGAGGCAGGAGTTGTCGACCTTGCGGATCCGCTCCCCGCCGCGAGGGTAGCCGGGGCTGGCCTCGTCGACCTTGGGCTTGCCGAGGTCGGAGGCGCCGTTGCCGAGGGCGGAGATGAGGGTGACGCCCTTCTTGCGGGCGTAGTCGAGAGCGCGCTGCATGCCGGTGATGACGGCCCGCTGCTCCAGCCGCTCCTTGGCGCTGTCGGAGGGGTTGGCCCGGCAGTTGAACAGCCACGGGTCGACGTAGTAGCTCATGTTGACCACGTCGACGCCGATGTCGGCGGCGTAGGTGAGGGCGTCGAGGCTGGCCTTGAGGAAGAAGAAGCCGGAGTCCTGACCGGCTCGGATGTTGACGAGTTGCACGTTCGGCGCCACGCCGACGACGCCGATGCCGTTGATCGGGGAGGCGATGGTGCTGGCGACGTGCGTGCCGTGGCCGTCGTCGTCCTGGTCGACCGCGTCCTTGCAGTCGGCGGCCTCGCACGGCCCGTCGAGAGTCTCGCCCTTCTCGTCCTTGGGCCTGTCGGTGACGAAGTTACGGCTGAGCTCACGGTTGAAGTTCGGGGCGATGTCGGGGTGCTTGCCGTCGATGCCGGTGTCGATGACGCCGACGAGGACCTTGCGGCTGCCGGGCTCCTTGGCGTGCGCGCGGTCGGCGCCGATCATCTTCATGTCCCACTGGCGACCGGAGAGCGGGTCGCTCTTGGTGCTCCTGGTGAGGGCGGCGGCGTCGGGCAGGGCGCGCGCGGCGGCGGAGGCGTAGCCGATCCGGCGGTCGGCGGAGACGCCGACGATCGCCGGGTCGGCGCCGATGACCTCGGCGAACGTCGCTCCGCCGCGGGCCACGACGTAGCCGAGCTTGGACTCGGCGCGGACGGTGCTGCCCCCCGCGCCCTTGATGACGTCGAGCGCGTGGGCCTGCCGGCCGTCGGCGTAGAAGACCAGGTAATCCGCCTGGACGACGGCCTGCCGGGCGCTGACGGCCGCGCAGGCGGTGAGCGAGGCCGCCATGGTCACGGCCGCGAGGCAAGAGACAATTCGCCGCATTCTTCCCCCATTAGCCGCATTCCCCTTGAAACTGCATCTTCCCGGCAGTCATCAGGTGATGCAACTTCGCCCGCCCGCTTCGGCATGCCTGGCCCCGCGCGCGGAACGTACAGAAAGCAGGAAAACGCCCGCCCTTGAGGGGGCGGGCGCTCTCACACGTCGCTACACCAGCGGACGCGCCGTCGGCAGGATCGGGTACGGCAGCGCCGTCTCGCCGGTCAGGAACCGGTCGACGCCACTGGCGGCGGCGCGGCCCTCGGCGATGGCCCACACGATCAGCGACTGCCCGCGCCCCATGTCGCCGGCCACGAACACGCCGTCGACCTTGGACATGTACGTCTTGTCCCGCGAGACGTTGCCCCGCGCGTCGTAGAACCCGTCGCCCGCGAGCACCGCCAGGTCGTGCAGCAGCGGGCCCTTCTCCGGGCCGAGGAAGCCCATGGCGAGGGTGACCAGCTCGGCGGGGATCTCCCGCTCGCTGCCGGGGATCGGCTTGAACCCGTTCTGCGGGCCGTCGACCTCGACCAGGCGCAGCGCCCGGAGGTTGCCGTCGGCGTCGCCGGCGAACTCGGTGGTGGAGACCGCGTAGACGCGCTCCCCGCCGCCCTCGGCGAGCTCCTCGTGCGCGCTCTCCATCTTGAACAGGATGGGGAAGGTGGGCCACGGCTGGTTCGCCGACCTGGTGGCCGGCGGCTGCGGCATGATCTCCAGCTGGGTGACGGAGGCCGCGCCCTGCCGGATCGCGGTGCCGATGCAGTCGGCCCCGGTGTCACCGCCGCCGATCACCACGACGTGCTTGCCCTCGGCGGACACCGGCGGGGCGGCGTAATCGCCCTCCTGCACCTTGTTGGACAGGGGGAGATACTCCATCGCCTGGTAGACGCCCTTGAGGTCGCGGCCCGGCACCGGCAGGTCACGCCAGGCGGTGGCGCCACCCGACAGCACCACGGCGTCGAACTCGGCGCGCAGCTCGGCGGCCGTGACGTCGACGCCGACGTTCACGCCGGTGCGGAACTCGGTGCCCTCGGCCCGCATCTGCTCCAGGCGGCGCTCGATGTGCCGCTTCTCCATCTTGAACTCGGGGATGCCGTACCGGAGCAGCCCGCCGATACGGTCGGCCCGCTCGAACACCACCACGTCGTGGCCCGCCCGGGTGAGCTGCTGGGCGGCGGCCAGCCCGGCGGGGCCGGAGCCGACCACCGCGACCCGCTTGCCCGTCCTGCGGGCCGCGGGCTGCGGCGTCACCCAGCCCTCGGCGAACGCCCGGTCGATGATCTCGACCTCGACCCGCTTGATCGCCACCGGGTCGGAGTTGATGCCGAGCACGCACGCCGCCTCGCACGGAGCCGGGCAGAGCCTGCCGGTGAACTCCGGGAAGTTGTTCGTGGCGTGCAGCCGCTCGATCGCCTCCCGCCAGTCGGTCCGGTGGACCAGGTCGTTCCACTCGGGGATGAGGTTGCCCAGCGGGCAGCCGTTGTGGCAGAACGGGATGCCGCAGTCCATGCAGCGGGCCGCCTGCTTGGTCAGCTTCTCCTGCGGGAAGTCCTGATAGACCTCCTGCCAGTCACTGATGCGGACGTCGACGGGGCGGCGCGCCGGCAGCTCCCGGTCGTGCGTGAGAAAACCCTTGGGGTCAGCCATCGGTTACGCCTCCCTTATCCCTTGACCGCGGCCGCCATGACGGCCTCGTCGATGTCCCTGCCTTCGATCCGGGCGGCCTCGGCGGCCTCCATGACCCGCTTGTAATCGGTCGGCATGATCTTGCCGAACCGTGCGAGCGCGTCGTCCCAGTCGGCCAGCAACTGCTTGGCCACCGGCGAGCCGGTCTCCGCGAAGTGCTTCTCCACGATCTCCTTGAGGAACTCCGCGTCCTGCTCGGTGAGCGCCTCCAGGGCGACCATCTCCCGGTTGACCCGCTCGGTCTTGAGGTCGAGCAGGTAGGCGACGCCGCCGGACATGCCCGCCGCGAAGTTGCGGCCGGTCGGGCCGAGCACCACCGTGGTGCCGCCGGTCATGTACTCGCAGCCGTGGTCGCCGACGCCCTCGACGACGGCGGTGGCGCCGGAGTTGCGGACGCAGAACCGCTCCCCCACCACGCCGCGGATGAACACCTCACCGGACGTGGCGCCGTACAGGGCGACGTTGCCGGCGATGATGTGCCCGTCCAGCGGAGCCGCGTCGTGCGGGCGCAGCGTGAGCCGCCCGCCCGACAGGCCCTTGCCGAGGTAGTCGTTGGCGTCGCCGGTGAGCCGCAGCGTGATGCCGCGGGGCACGAACGCGCCGAAGGAGTTGCCGGCCGATCCGGTGAAGGAGATGTCGATGGTGTTGTCCGGCAGGCCCGCGCCGCCGTACCGCTTGGTGACCTGGTAGCCGAGCATGGTGCCGACGGTGCGGTTCACGTTGCGGATGGGCAGCTCCAGCGTCACCGGGGTGCCGTCGTTCAGCGCGCCCTCGGCGAGCTGGATCAGCGTGTTGTCCAGCGCGTGCCGCAGCCCGTGGTCCTGCGCGACGGTGCGCCGCAGCGGGGTGCCGCTGGGCAGCGCCGGCAGGTGCAGGATCGGCGACAGGTCGAGCCCGCTGGCCTTCCAGTGGTCCTCGGCCGCCGCCATGTCCAGCATCTCGACGTGCCCGATCGCCTCGTCGAGCGTGCGGAAGCCCAGCTCGGCGAGGTACTCGCGGATCTCCTCCGCGATGAACTCGAAGAAGTTGACCACGAACTCGGGCTTGCCGGTGAAGCGCTTGCGCAGCTCCGGGTTCTGGGTGGCGACGCCCACCGGGCAGGTGTCGAGGTGGCACACGCGCATCATCACGCAGCCGGACACGACCAGCGGCGCGGTGGCGAAGCCGTACTCCTCGGCGCCGAGCAGCGCGGCGATGACCACGTCGCGGCCGGTCTTCAGCTGGCCGTCGACCTGCACCACGATCCGGTCGCGCAGGTTGTTGAGCAGCAGCGTCTGCTGGGTCTCGGCCAGGCCGAGCTCCCACGGCGCGCCCGCGTGCTTGAGGCTCGTCAGCGGGGAGGCCCCGGTGCCGCCGTCGTGGCCGGAGATCAGCACCACGTCCGCGTGCGCCTTGGACACGCCCGCCGCGACCGTGCCGACCCCGACCTCGGCGACCAGCTTCACGTGCACCCGCGCCTGCGGGTTGGAGTTCTTCAGGTCGTGGATGAGCTGGGCCAGGTCCTCGATCGAGTAGATGTCGTGGTGCGGCGGCGGCGAGATGAGGCCGACGCCGGGCGTGGAGTGCCGGGTCTTGGCGATCCACGGATAGACCTTGTGGCCGGGCAGCTGGCCGCCCTCGCCGGGCTTGGCGCCCTGGGCCATCTTGATCTGCAGGTCCGAGGCGTTCACCAGGTATTCGGAGGTCACCCCGAACCGGCCGGAGGCCACCTGCTTGATCGCGCTGCGCCGGGAGTCGTCGTAGAGGCGCTCGGGGTCCTCGCCGCCCTCGCCGGTGTTGGACTTGCCGCCGAGGCGGTTCATCGCGATGGCGAGCGTCTCGTGCGCCTCCATCGAGATCGAGCCGTACGACATCGCCCCGGTGGAGAACCGCTTGACGATCTCCGAGACGGGCTCGACCTCCTCGATCGGGATCGAGGCGCCCTTACGCAGCTTGAACAGGCCACGCAGCGTCATCAGCCGCTCGGCCTGGGAGTCCACCATGCCGGTGTACTCCTTGAAGATCTCGTAGCGGCGGCTCCTGGTGGCGTGCTGCAGCTTGAAGACCGTCTCGGGGTTGAACAGGTGCGGCTCGCCCTCGCGGCGCCACTGGTATTCGCCGCCGACCTGCAGCCGCCGGTGCGGGTTCTCCGCGCGCGGGTAGGCGTGCCGGTGCCGTCCGGCCGCCTCGCGGGCCAGCACGTCGAAGCCGACGCCGCCGAGCCGGGAGGTGGTGCCGGTGAAGCAGGAGTCGATGACCTCCTGGCTGAGCCCGAGCGCCTCGAAGATCTGCGCACCGGTGTAGGAGGCGACGGTGGACACCCCCATCTTGGACATCACCTTGATGACGCCCTTGCCGTAGGCCTTGATGAGGTTGCGCACGGCGACGCGCTTGTCGAGGGCCAGCGCGCCGGAGTCGACGAGGTCCTCGACGGTCTCGATGGCCAGGTACGGGTTCACCGCGCCGGCCCCGTAGCCGATCAGCAGCGCCATGTGGTGGCACTCGCGGGCCTCGCCGGTCTCGATGACCAAGCCGATCTTGGTGCGGGTCCGCTCCTGGATCAGGTGGTGGTGCACGGCGCCGGTGAGCAGCAGCGCCGGGATCGGCGCGAGCGTCTCGGAGGAGCCGCGGTCGGACAGCACGATGATCCGGGCGCCCTCGGCGATCGCCTGCGACGCCTCGGCCCTGATCTCCCGCAGGCGGCTCAGCAGCGCCTGGCCGCCGCCCGCCACCGGGTAGAGGCCGGAGATCACATGCGGGTGCAGGCCGGGCAGGTCATGCTCGTCGTTGATGTGGATGATCTTGGCGAGCTCGTCGTTGTCGATCACCGGGTACGGCAGCACGAGCTGCCGGCAGGAGGTGGGGCCCGGGGCGAGCAGGTTGCCCTCGGGGCCGACCACGCTGGCCAGGGAGGTGACCAGCTCCTCGCGGATGGCGTCCAGCGGCGGGTTGGTGACCTGCGCGAACAGCTGCGTGAAGTAGTCGAACAGCAGCCTGGGCTTCTCGCTCAGCACCGCGACGGGC
The DNA here is from genome assembly GCF_014646515.1 of Nonomuraea glycinis. Lineage (GTDB taxonomy): Bacteria > Actinomycetota > Actinomycetes > Streptosporangiales > Streptosporangiaceae > Nonomuraea > Nonomuraea glycinis. The sequence goes on along the minus strand of NZ_BMNK01000006.1, from coordinate 144,118 downwards.
GTGTCGGTGCCCATGGAGCCGATCGGCTCCAGGCCGCTCCTGGCCATCGGCGCGAGGATGATGCGCAGCTCTTCCTCGGTGTAGCCGAAGGTCTGCTGCCGCCTGACGAGCGCCTCGTGGGTCGGGATCTCTCTCCGGCGCGCGGGCAACTCCTCGAAGCGCACCAGGCCGGCGTGCAGCCAGTCTTCGTACGGCAACTCGGCGGCGAGCTCGGCCTTGATCTCGTCATCTTCGATGATCTTGCCGCGGGCGGTGTCGATGAGGAACATCCGGCCGGGCTGCAGGCGGCCCTTGCGGACGACGTCCTCGGGCGCGAAGTCGAGCACACCGGCCTCGGAGGCCAGCACGACGAGCCCGTCGGCGGTCACCCAGAACCGGCCGGGGCGCAGGCCGTTGCGGTCGAGCACGGCGCCGGCCAGCGTGCCGTCGGTGAACGTGATCGAGGCCGGGCCGTCCCACGCCTCCATCATCGAGGAGTGGAACTCGTAGAAGGCACGCCGCGCGGGATCCATCTCGGTGTGGTTCTCCCACGCCTCCGGGATCATCATCAGCACGGCGTGCGGCAGGGTGCGCCCGCCCAGGTGGAGCAGCTCCAGCACCTCGTCGAAGGAGGCCGTGTCGCTGGCGTCCGGGTCACAGATCGGGAAGAGCCGCGACAGGTCGCCGGGGATGACGGACGACTCGAGCATGGCCTCGCGGGCCCGCATCCAGTTGCGGTTGCCCTTGACCGTGTTGATCTCGCCGTTGTGCGCGATGTAGCGGTAGGGGTGGGCCAGCGGCCAGCTCGGGAAGGTGTTGGTCGAGAAGCGCGAGTGCACCAGCGCGATCGCGCTGTGGTAGCGCTCGTCGGACAGGTCGGGGAAGAACGGCTCGACCTGGTCGGGGGTGAGCATGCCCTTGTAGACGATGGTCCGGGCCGACAGGGACGTGAAGTACACGTCCACCTCGTGCTCGGCCCGCTTGCGCAGGCAGAAGGCGAGCCGGTCGAGCTCCAGGCCGGACTCGCCGCCGGGGGCGGCCACGAAGATCTGCTTGAAGAACGGCATCACGGCGCGGGCGCTCGGCCCCGGCAGGGCGCGGTCGACCGGCACGTCGCGCCAGCCGAGCACGGTCAGGCCCTCTTCGGCGGCGATCTCCTCGATCATGCCGACACCGATCGCGCGCGCCTCGTCGTCGATCGGCAGGAAGGCGATGCCGGTGGCGTACTGGCCGCTGTCCGGCAGGGCGAACGGGACGCTCGCCCGGTAGAGCGCGTCAGGGATCTGCGTCAGGATCCCGGCTCCGTCGCCGGTGTCCGGCTCGCTACCCTTGGCCCCCCGGTGATCGAGATTGCACAGTGCCGTCAGCGCCTTGACCACGATGTCGTGCCCCCGGCGACCGGCGACGTCGGCGACCATCGCGACACCGCAGGCATCATGCTCGTTGGCGGGGTCGTAGAGGCCCTGGGGCTCGGGGAACCCGAGGTGGGCAGCAGGCATTGAATCCCTCCCGTCGTCTTCGTCTGTCTGAACTGCGTGAACAGGCGGGGACGACGTTGGCCCTGCTGCTTATCGTGGATAGAGGTTACCGCACGCTGCCAGAATGGTGCCCACCGCGCCCACATGGCGAACATTCACCCGATTCCCGGACATCCTGCTCTGCTTCTGGGCGCTGAGCCGCTCGATAGGGTTGGTCCATGGAGCGTGACGGGGTGGAGCGCCTGCTGGCTGCGGCCGGGGTGGACAGCAGGAGGCTCAGGCACGCGCTGACCCTCCTCTGCGACGGCCAGTGGTGGACCCTGGCCGACCTGGTCAGGCAGAGCGCCACGTCCAGGCGCACGATCGAGGAGCTGTTGCGGGAGTTGCGCCTGGAGCGCTCCGGCGACCGGTTCCGGGTAGCACCGGAGCACTCCCCCGACTACCAGGACCTGCTGGCCGTCGCCCCGGCGCCCGAGGACCCCGTCGCCCACCTCCTGCCGCACTACGGGCCGGCGCTGGAGCGCCTGCGCGAGCTCATCGCCAAGGCGCCGCGCGCCCGCCACACGCTGGACCACGTCGCGGCCACCCCCGACACCGTCCTGCGCCGGGCCCTGCTGCTCGGCGCCCGCTTCTGGCTGCCGGGCGCCCGGCTGCTCTGCGTGGGCGACCACGACCTCACCTCGCTCGCGGTCAAACTCGTCCACCCGGAGACGGACGTCACGGTGGTCGACGTCGACGAGCGCATCCTGGCCTACATCGACGAGCAGGATCTGGGCGTACGCACCCGCTGGGCGGACCTGCGCCTCACCCTGCCCCCGTCGGCCCACGACCACGACCTGGCCCTCACCGACCCGCCGTACACCCCTGAGGGCATCAGCCTGTTCACCGCCCGCGCGATCGAGGGCCTGAAGGACGACGGCCGGATCCTGCTCGCCTACGGCGCGAGTGAGCGCACCCCGGCGCTGGCGCTCAAGGTGCAGAACTCCCTGTCGGCACTGAACCTAACTTTTGACGCCATATATCCCGATTTCAACCGATATTTTGGTGCAGAGGCCATCGGGTCCGCCGCCGACCTCTACCTCCTCCGCCCCACCACCAGAACCCGCCCCGCCGCGGCCGCCCGCCTCGACCGCGCCGTCACCGCCATCTACACCCAGGGCCCCCAGTCGATCGAGTCCGCCCGGCCCGGCGCCGAGCCCGCCGACACCACGGCCGACCTCCTGGTCGGCGACTGGCCCAAGCCCCTCCCCCAGCCCAGGGCCAAGCTCACCACCTGGCTGGCCAAGCCCTACGCGGCCACCCTCGACAGCGTGGCCATCGCCGTGCCCGCCGGCCTGGAGAGCGCCATCCCCCGCCTCCTGCTCGCCACCCGCGCCGGCCACGTCCACCTCCACCTGGCTGAGCCGCCCGCCCGGCTCCCCGCCGTCCTGGCCTCGGTCTACGACTGCGTCACCGACGGCACCGTCCTGCGCGCCACCCGCCGCCCCCAGCCGACCGCCCCCGAGGAGCAGGTGCTGCGCCGCATCCTCGACCACGGCCACGCCAAACTCGCCAACACCTGGCGCGAGGCCCTCATCTCCCTGGCTCGCGCCCAGGGCTCCACCCTCACCAAGAACGAGGCCCGCACCCTCATCCGCCAGGCGGCCCCCTGGGCCGAGGACCTCACCCCCCTGGAAGCCCCCCTCCACCGCCTGGCCGCCCTCCCCACCCAGGTCACCACCACCGTCCACGCCCTCACCACCACCACCTGACCACCCGGACGCCCTGCCGCCCTCTGAGCGCCGACCCACTACCGGACGTGCGCGCGACGTCTGCCTCAGTCGGGCGATCATCTTGTACGGCACAGCCAAGTGAACGCCGACCTCCGACCCACTACCGGGCGCGCCGGCGGCGTGTCCCAAGGGTGGGGTGGTCACTCGCCGCAACGGCGCTCGCTCTACCGTCCAAGGGGCGACCCGCCGGCCGGGAAGCCCACGAGCCCCGGTGGCCCACAGAGTCGGGTCAGGCCACGGCCAGGACCCGGGTCAGGTCGCGGCCGGAAGTCGGGTCAGGTCGCGGCCAGGACTCGGGTCAGGTCGCGGCCGGAAGTCGGGTCAGGTCGCGGCCAGGACTCGGGTCTGGATCGCGTTGCCGAGGGCGTCGAGGGCGATGAGGGGCTGCACCAGGTCGGTGCCTCGCTCGGCGGTGAGGGTGCCCAGCCAGCTCACCGTGACGTAGTGGCCCAGGGCGCGGACCTCGGCGCGGCTGCGGGTGGCGTCGAACGGTGTCGTCTGCCGTACGAAACCGTCCTCGCGCAGGGCGGCCACCAGGGCGTCGGCGGCGCGGCCGTCCGGGAGGTTGAAGATGACGAACTGGCCGGCGACGGCCGGGCCCCGGTAGGTGGCGCGCAGGGCCTGGGTGCAGCCGGGCGCGGAGGTGCCCCACAGGGCGTCGTCGCAGTCGGTGAGCTCTTCGACGGCGGTCCTGGTCATCCCGCCGATGGTCTGGGTGCCGGGGGTGAAGATCTCGGCCACCGTCACGGGGGCGGCGTCGGCCTGGCGGGAGTCCACCAGCGCGTACAGGGCGGAGGTGGGCTCGGCGCGAAGAGCGGCGGGGCGGGGCAGATCGCGGCCGAACCACAGCCAGGCACCGCCGGCCAGCACCGCGAGCACGGCCGCCACCAGGCTGACGACGAGGCGCCGGGACATCAGGAGGCCGGCCCGGTGATCGCGACGACCCTGCGGTAGACGGCCTTCTCCGCGCCTCTGAGGGTGAGAGCGAGTGACACGTAGTCGTCCCTGGCGGTGGGCTCCGCGCCGTCGGCCCTGCCGATCCAGACGAGGCCGACATAGTGGCCGAGGGCGTAGGCGCCCGCCTCGGTGTAGCCGCCCGCTGGGAAGGCGGCCTTGGTGCTCGCCAGCGGCAGGGTCCAGCCGCCCCGGTGCAGGGTTTCGAGCGACTCGACGAGCGCGGCGGCCGATTCGCCGTCACGGAGGTTGAGCAGGGTGTACTGGCCGACGTAGCGGCGGTCGGAGCTGAGGTAGAGGCCGCGGACGGCCTGGGTGCACTCGGCGGCCGACACCTGCTCGATCAGCGCCTCGCCCCACAGGGCGGCGGAGCAGTCGGCGTCGAGCTTTCTGCCGGCGAGCCGCAGGGAGAGTTTCTTCTCGCCGGCGAGGGCCCTCTGGCCGAAGACCTCCTTGGCGGTGAGCGGCTGGGTGTCCTTGGCCCGGTCCGCGATCGGCGCGAACAGCTTGGGCGAGGCCCACCCCTGGAAGTCCCGCGGCAGCGCCGCACCGGACTGGACGACGGCGGCGGCGCTGGCCCTACGCTCGGGGGTGTACGTGCCGAGCGAGCCGATGACGGCGACCAGCACGACGGCGCCCGCGAGGACGCCGACGGCCGTGGCGATGATGACGATGAGCCGCTGCTGCTTCGGCTGGAACCCCCAGTGCGTCAGGAGCGGCAGCTCCCAGTCGGAGGGGGGAGTACGGCGCCGCTTGCGAGGTCTGGTGCCACTCACAGTCCGGACGCCCCGATCGCGTTGCCGAGCGCGAACGTGAGCGCGGCGGCCACCGCGCCCACCACGAGCTGGCGGATCCCTGAATACCACCAGCTCCGCGCGGTCACCGTGGAGACGATGACGCCGGCGGTGAACAGCGCCACGCAGGAGACCACGGCGGAGACCCAGAGGCTGACGACGCCGAACAGGTACGGCAGCAGCGGCAGCGCCGCCCCCACGCTGAACGCCAGGAAGGACGACACGGCCGCCACCTTGGGCGAGGGCAGGTCCCCGGGCTCGACGCCGAGCTCGTTCTGGGCGTGGATCTCCAGGGCCTGCTCGGGGTCGCGGGAGATCTGCCTGGCGACCTCGGCCGCCAGCGCGGGCTCGACGCCCCTGCCGATGAAGACCTGGGCCAGCTCCTCCAGCTCGGCTTCGGGGTTGCGGTCGAGCTCGTCGGCCTCGACGGCGATCTCGGCCTGGGCGAGCTCGCGCTGGCTGGCCACGGAGACGTACTCGCCGCCGGCCATGGAGAACGCGCCCGCCGCGAGCCCGGCGACGCCGGCCAGCGAGATGACCTTGGTGTTGGCGGTGCCGCCGGCGACACCGGCGATGAGCGCGAAGTTCGAGACCAGGCCGTCCATCGCGCCGAACACCGATGGCCTGAGCCAGCCGCCGGTGACGTCGCGATGCTGGTGGTGAATCTCCGCGCGGCCGTTCATCGCGAGTTCTTCTCCTCCGGCACGGCTTCAGCCTTGACCTCGGACTCAGCCTCCGCAGCCTCCGCAGATTCCACAGACTTCACCGGCTCCTCGGGCTCGCTCGCAGGTTTCGCCCCCTCATCCTCGGAGGTGTCCGCTGCGGAGGTCGTCGAGGTCGCGACCTCGTGCTCCGGGTCAGCCAGGCTCGACGGGTGGGCGGGGTCGGCGTCCTCCGGGGAGACGACGATCTCTTCGCCGGTCTTGTTCCTGGTGGCCCAGAAGTAGATCAGCGCACCGACGAAGAGCACGATCGCGGTGTACTGGTTGAGCCGCAGCCCGAGGAACTCGACCGCGTGGTCCACCCCGCCGACGGGGTCGATGCGCAGCCCCTCGATCCAGAACCGGCCCAGGGTGTAGCCGGCGACGTAGAGGGCGAACAACCGGCCGTAGCGCAGCCCGAGCCGCTTGCCGATGACGAGCAGCGCGATGCCGAGGGCCAGGTTCCACAGCGACTCGTACAGGAAGGTCGGGTGATAGAGCACCCCGGGCTCGCCGCCGTGCTGCTGGTCGATCTCCAGGCCCCAGGGCAGCGTGGTGGGCGCGCCGTACAGCTCCTGGTTGAACCAGTTGCCCCAGCGGCCGATGGCCTGCGCGAAGGCGATGCCCGGCGCGACCGTGTCGGCGACCGCGCTCAGCGACAGGCCGCGCCTGCGGCAGGCCAGCCAGACGCCGACGCCGCCGAGCGCGACCGCGCCCCAGATGCCGAGCCCACCCTCCCAGATGAACAGGGCCTGGTAGGGCTCCTTGATCGCGCGAGCGCCGAAGTAGGTCTGCCAGTCGGTGATGACGTGATAGAGACGGCCACCGATCAGACCGAAGATCACAGCGGGCACGGCGATGTCGATCATCGTGCCCGCCTGGCCGCCGCGGGCACGCCAGCGGCGCTCGCTCAGCCAGACGGCGACGACGACACCGAGCACGATGCACAGGGCGTAAGCCCGGATCGGCACGAATCCGAGATACCAGACCCCCTGGGAAGGGCTGGGAATCGAGGCTATGGGCATGTCAGGTGAGGGTAGCGGACGCTGAGCTACTTGGCCGCCTCGGTGACCGTATCGCGAAGCTCCCGAGGCGCGGCCGCGACACTGTTGTCGATGACCTCACCGTTGAGCTTGATGGTCGGTGTGCCCCGCAGCTGCTGGTCGGCCATGACCTGCTTGCTCTGGTCGAGGTGGGCCCGCGCGTGCTTCTGCGAGGTGACGCAGGCCGCGAAGCCGGGTGTGGTGACGCCCGCCTCCTTGCCCCAGGCCACGAGCTGGTCGGTGGTGAAGCCCTCGGCGGTCTCGCTGGGCTGGTTGCGGTAGAGGATGTCGTGGAAGGCCACCCACTGCTTGCCGTCGGCCACGCAGCGCGCGGCGGCCGCGGCCCGGACCGAGTTGGACTTGGTGGGCTCCTGGGAGAAGATCGTGAGCGGGTGGAAGACCACCTTGGCCAGGCCCTCGGCGGCGAGGTTCTTGAAGGTCGGGCCGCTGACCCGCTCCAGCTCCTTGCAGGCGGGGCACTGGAAGTCCTCGTAGATGTCGAGCACCGGCGCGTTCACGCCGTCGTTGGCCATCACCACGGTCCCGTCGGCCTGCACCGTGGTGGGCGCCAGTGAGTCTCCCGCCACCTCCGACTGTGACCTGCTCGCGGTGTACCACCAGCCCGCTCCCACGGCGGCCAGCGCGACCGCGCCCGCCGCCACGTAGGTGACCACGCGCTTACGCTGCTCCCGCACGCGGTCGGCGGCCTGCTGCTCCCTGATCTTGTCACGCGCCGACTTCGCCCGGCCGCCCTTGCTCATCACCGTTCTCCTCTTCGTCGAGCAGGTGCTCCGCACCCGCCAAGCCCAGTGGCCGGTCCAACGCGAAGCGTCCCGGCGGGAAACGCACGATCCAGGCGCCCAGCAGCACAAGGCCGAAGTCGCGCAGGATGTCGACCAGGTAGGTCGGCTCCTGCCCGGCGCCGAGCTGACCGCCGCCGCCGAAGCAGCCGCAGTCGATGCGCAGCCCGTGCGCCCACGCCCAGGCGATGCCGAACACGAAGGCGAACATGAGCAGCGCGGCGATGACGGCAGCCACTCTGGTCATGAGGCCTACGATCAGCAGCACCCCGACCACTACCTCCACAATAGGCAGGCCGTAACCAGCGGCCGTGGCCACCTGCTCGGGTAGCAGTTCGTACGCTCGGACCGCCACCACGGAGTCGGCCGGGTTGCCGATCTTGAGCCCTCCGGCCACGATCAGCACCCCGCCCAGAACCAATCGGGCGACGGTCGTGACCCAGGGTATCGCTGATCTCGCGCTCTGTGACGCCGCTGACGCGTTCACGGGCCATCTCCTCTTCCTCTGTGCCGGTAGCCGCACAGTATCCGGGTCCTATCCGATCACGCTCGGGATAAGAGTCGGCTAAGGAGTGGTTCTGGCCCGCGCATGACGCCGAACTGCGGGAAGGCCGGCATTCCGCTGGACGCGGAAACCCGGTGCCCAGCCCTGCGGACCGCCCGGCGAAGGCGTGACGGAACCTTGGAAGGCGCGTCAGGCGTGACGAAACCCTGGAAGGCGTCAGGCGCGGGAGGCGTGACGGAACTCCAGAAGGCGGAAGGCGGAAGGTGTCAGGCGGAAGGTGTCAGGCGGAAGGTGTCAGGCGGAAGGTGTCAGGCGCGGGAGCGGACGCCCTGGGCCATCTCGCGGGCCAGCTCGGCGATCGAGGCGTAGCCGGCGGCCTCGTCGGGGGCGTCCAGGATGCGGCGGATGAACGCCGAGCCCACGATGACGCCGTCGGCGTAGGCCGCGACGTGGGACGCCTGCGCGCCCGTGCCGACGCCCAGCCCGACGCAGACCGGCAGGTCGGTGTGCGCGCGGGTGCGCTTGACCAGGTCCTCGGCCGCCACGTTGACGGTCTCGCGCGCGCCTGTGACGCCCATCAGCGAGGCCGCGTAGACGAAGCCGGTGCAGCAGTCGACGACGGCCTTGATGCGCGCCTCGGTGGAGCTGGGCGCCACCAGGAAGACGGTGTCGATGCCCGCCGCCGCCGACGCGGCGCGCCACGGCTCGGACTCCTCCGGCGTGAGGTCGGGCGTGATGGTGCCGGCGCCGCCCGCGTCGGCCAGCTCGCGGGCGAACCGCTCGGCGCCGTAGCGGTCGATCGGGTTCCAGTAGGTCATGACGAGCGTGGCCGCGCCGGTGGCGGCGACCCCTTCGACGGTACGCATGACGTCGGCGATGCGGGTGCCGTTGAGCAGCGAGCGGTGCACCGCGTCCTGGATGGTCGGCCCGTCCATGAGCGGATCGGAGTAGGGCAGGCCGATCTCGATGACGTCACACCCGGCCTCGACCAGGGCGGTCGCCGCGGCGATGGCGCCGTCCTTGGACGGGAAGCCCGCCGGGAGGTAACCCACGAGCGCGGCCCGGTTGTCCGCCTTCGCCTTGGCGAACACCGTCTGAAGAGTCGTCATTGGTCGTCCGTTCTCACATCGTCGAGCCCCGCCTCCCCGGGCTCCGATCGCCGCGTCCCGCACCGCCGTTGCGGTGCGGGACGACCGGCGTACTCGCGGGGCGGCCGACCCGGTCAGGGTCGTCAGAGATTGAAGTACTTCATGGCCGTGCCCATGTCCTTGTCGCCACGCCCGGAGAGGTTGACCAGAATGGTCGCCTCGGGGCCCAGCTCGCGGCCGAGCTCCAGCGCGCCCGCGAGGGCGTGGGAGGACTCGATGGCCGGGATGATGCCCTCGGTCCTGGCCAGCAGCGAGAAGGCGGCCATGGCCTGGTCGTCGGTGATGCCGTGGTAGGTGGCGCGACCGCTGTCCTTGAGCCAGGCGTGCTCGGGGCCGACGCCGGGATAGTCCAGGCCGGCCGAGATCGAGTGCGAGTCGATGGTCTGGCCCTCGTCGTCCTGCAGCACGTAGGTGCGCGAGCCGTGCAGGACGCCGACCGAGCCCGCGGTGAGCGTCAGCGCGTGCTCGCCGCTGTCCAGCCCTCGGCCGGCCGCCTCGTAGCCGTGGAGCTGGACGCCCTCGTCGCCGATGAAGGCGTGGAAGATGCCGATGGCGTTGCTGCCGCCGCCGACCGCCGCGCAGACCGCGGTGGGCAGGGCGCCGGTCAGCTCCAGCATCTGGCGGCGAGCCTCGACGCCGATGATGCGGGCGAAGTCGCGGACGATCTCCGGGAACGGGTGCGGCCCGGCGACCGTGCCGAACAGGTAGTGCGTGGAGTCGACGTTGGTCACCCAGTCGCGGAACGCCTCGTTGATGGCGTCCTTCAGCGTCTGCGAGCCGTTGGTCACGGGCACGACCTTGGCGCCGAGCAGCTTCATCCTGGCGACGTTGAGCGCCTGGCGCTCGCAGTCGACGGCGCCCATGTAGATGACGCACTCCAGGCCGAGCAGGGCCGCCGCGGTGGCGGTGGCCACGCCGTGCTGGCCCGCGCCGGTCTCGGCGATCACCCGCTTCTTGCCGAGCCGCTTGGTCAGCAGCGCCTGGCCCAGCACATTGTTGATCTTGTGCGCGCCGGTGTGCGTGAGGTCCTCGCGCTTGAGCACGATCCGCGCGCCGCCCGCCTGCTCGGCGAAGCGCGGCACCTCGGTCAGCGTGGTCGGCCGGCCCGCGTACGTACGCAGCAGGTGGTCGAACTCGCGCAGGAACTCGACGTCGTTCTTGGCCGTGGCGTAGACCGAGGCGACCTCGTCGAGCGCCGGGATGAGCGCCTCGGGCACGTAACGGCCTCCGAAGATGCCGAACTTGCCGCGCACATCGGGGTCGTCGCCGTGAACGCCGTTGCCCGCCAGGTCGGCGGCCGTCAAGATGGAGCCTTCGTGTGCCACTGCTATCCCTCTGCTCCGTGGTCGGGGCGGGTCGCCGGGTGGGCGCCGGCGGTCACCAGCGCCTCCACGGCCTTACGCGGGTCCTTGCCGGTGACCAGGCTCTCCCCCACCAGGACGGCGTCGGCGCCTGCCCTGGCGTAGGCGAGCAGGTCGTGCGGCCCGCGCACGCCTGATTCGGCGATCTTGATCACATTATCCGGGACCTTGGGCGCCAGCTTGGCGAAGACATCCCGATCGACCTGAAGTGTCTTCAAGTTACGGGCGTTGATCCCGACGACGCGGGCGCCGGCGGCGACCGCCCGGTCGAGCTCCTCCTCGGTGTGCACCTCGACGAGCGGGGTGAGCCCGATGGACTCGGCCCGCTCGATCAGCGACACCAGCGCCTCCTGCTCCAGGCAGACGACCATCAGCAGCGCGAGGTCGGCGCCGTGGGCCCTGGCCTCCCAGAGCTGGTAGGAGGTGAGGATGAAATCCTTGCGCAGGATCGGGATGTCCACCCGGGCGCGGACGGCGGCCAGGTCTTCCAGGCTGCCGCCGAACTTGCGTCGCTCGGTGAGCACGCTGATGACGTGCGCGCCACCCGCCTCGTAGTCGGCGGCGAGCGCCGCCGGGTCGGCGATGGCGGCGAGCGCGCCCTTGGACGGGCTGGAGCGCTTCACCTCGGCGATCACCGAGACCCGGTCACCGCCGACCGCCGCGAGGGCGTCTCTGGGCGCGGGGGCCCGGTCGGCCTGCTGCTTGAGGTCGTCAAGCGACACGGTCCGCTGCCGTGTGGCGAGGTCGGCGCGCACCCCGTCGAGGATGTCGTCGAGGACACTCGGTCCTTCGGTCCGCTCACTCACGCGCTTGGGATCCCTCCGGTCGACAGTGGGGGTGGAGACCAGGAGTTCGCGTCGCGTCCGCTCCTGGCCTTGTCTTGCGATGGTATCGGCCCGGGGAGGGCTTCTGGTCACAGGGGCGCGGCTATGGCGCCAGGAACGCCCCGAACGGAAGGTTGCGCACCACCCAGTACACCAGGACCAGCGCGAGGAAGGCCCACAAGTAGGCGGGATGCGCCAGTGTCGTGCGCCGGGGTCTGCCCCGCCAGGCGTTGATCATCCAGCGGCCCCACCAGAACAGCAGGAAGGGCACCATGGCCAGGGCGAGCGGGTTCAGGCCGAGCGCCGCCACCGGGTCCAGGTGCGCGAGGGCGTGGATGGTGCGCATCGTCCCGCAGCCCGGGCAGTAGAGGCCGGTCAGCATCAGGAACGGGCAGGTGGGGTAGTGGCCTGGCTCGTTGGGGTCGACCACGCCGACGATCGCGAAGACGGCTCCCGCCGCCGCGGCGACACCGAGCGGCGCGAGCACCGACCTGAGGCGGTCGGTGCCGCGCCGTTCGAGGTTCGCGTTCGTCATGGTGGTCAGTAGGTGGTGGTCGGGATGGTCGAGACGCTCGCCGCGATGATGACGAAGAACAGGACGTAGGCCACGACGATGAGCACCCAGGCGATGGCGCCGAAGATCAGCGACCGCTTCCACCAGGTCTTGGCCTCCTCGGAGGCTTCCATCGCGCCCTGGTAGTCGCCGGACTGCCACTTCTGGTTGACCTGCGACGACTTCACAATGGACACGATACCGAGCGGCAGGCAGCAGAACAGGGTCGTGAGGATGGCCGCGACCAGGTGGTTGTCCGGGGGCGCGCCACCGGGAGGCTGGGCTCCGTACCCGGGGGGCGGGCCGTAGCCGCCACCGCTCGGCGGCTGCTGGCCGTAACCGCCACCGCTGGGGGGCTGCTGGCCGTAGCCACCGCCACTCGGCGGCTGCTGACCATAGCCGCCACCACTCGGCGGCTGCTGACCGTAACCGCCGCCACTCGGGGGCTGCTGACCATAGCCGCCACCGCTGGGGGGCTGCTGGCCGTAGCCACCGCCACTCGGCGGCTGCTGACCGTAGCCGCCACCGGGGGGCTGCGACCCGTAGCCGCCATCGCCCTGGTTTCCGTAACTCATCCGTAAGACTCCTATGTCGTCATGTTTGCGCTGACTTGCGCGCGGCAGCCTAGCGACAAACCTTGGACGACATGCAACAACGTTCGCCTTGCGAACAACTTGTAATCTGCCTGCACGTCTGCGTGACGACGCGTTACCGCAGGTGAAGCCCGATCAGCCGAACCGGTTCGATGCCGAATCGACACCGGCGCGGATCGCCGGATGACGCCGATCTAGCGTGAGGCGGTGGGGTCGTCCCCCCGGTCGAGCGCGTCCCACAGCGCACGGTCGTCGGACGCCTGCGGCGCCGCCGGGGCGGGGGTCCGTTCGTACCGATCCGACATGCCCGCCCACCCGCCGCCGCGCACGACGGCGGCGATGCCGCCCGCGAGCATCAGCACTCCCCCGAGGCCGGCCAGCACCGGCCAGATCACGACGGTGTCCCAGGTGGCCGAGGCCGTCTGGGACACCGTGCCGGCGAGCACGTTGTGCTCGCGCAGCCAGGTCCGTACGCCTGCCTCGTCGGTGGCCGCCCAGGCGCCGAGCGCGGCGCCCAGCCCGCACAGGGCCAGCAGCGCGCCGATGACGCGGCGGCCGGCGCCCTTGGCCGCGAGCACGGCCACCACGCCCGCCAGGCCCGCCAGGGCGAGCGGCGTCAGCACGGGGCTGAGGTCGCCGCCCGTCGGGGAGACCATCTCGGCCAGGCCGCCGGGGTCGCGCGCGTCCGTCACCCAGGCACGGCCCGCGGCGAGCAGCACGAGCAGGCAGCCGGCCACGGTGACGGCCGGCCAGGTCCACCGCCCGCGCCGCCGCCCGGTCTCGCCCCGCGGGGTCATCTAACTCTCCGAGCGCACGGCCGTGACGCCGCCCTGGACCGGTGTCAGCCGATCGGCGTCGAAGCAGGTGCGGTCGCCCGTGTGGCAGGCGGCGCCCACCTGGTCCACCTTGAGCAGCACGGTGTCGCCGTCGCAGTCCAGCGAGACGGCCTTGACGTGCTGCACGTGCCCCGAGGTGGCGCCCTTCACCCAGTATTCGCCGCGGCTGCGCGACCAGTAGGTCGCCCTGCCGGTGGTGAGGGTGCGATGCAGCGCCTCGTCGTCCATCCAGGCGAGCATGAGCACCTCGCCGGTGTCGTGCTGCTGAACGATCGCGGGCACCAGCCCGTTGCCGTCGCGCTTGAGCCGCGCGGCGATCCTGGCGTCAAGGGACATGCCGTCATTCAACCAGGCCGCACGAGCGGTCCGGCAGCGGCGGTGCCGCTAGTCGAGCGCCTGGGACAGCGTGTCGTAGATGGGGAACAGCGGCGCGAGGTTGGTCCTGCGCAGCCGCCGCAGCACCTGGCCGTCCGGAGCGACGAGCGCCATGGTGCCGTCGCGGTCCTGCAGCGTGGCGAGCTGACGCACCAGCATGCCCAGCCCAGTCGTGTCGATGAAGGTGAGGCGGCTCAGATCGACGACGAGACGCGGTCCGTGCGTCTCCACCGCCTCTTCGAGGCATTTGCGAACCTTGGACACGTTGTCCGCATCGACTTCACCGGCGAGGCTGACCACCACCAGCTCCCCGTAGTGCCGACGCGTCATCTGCAGCTCATCCACACGATGCTCCTCACGCGCCTACCCCAAGACGGTTCCAGATGAAGCTACACCGGCGCGGGTCCGTCACGCTGCGTTTTACAGCGAACGCGGAACGTGATAGTCCTCCGGAGGGTAACTCCCCGGAAACGTATGGTAAGGAGGACGCCATCGTGCTACCCGCCGCCGACGCCGTCCTCGATCCGGAGTTCGGGGACCACGTCTGCCTGCCGGTGCGCGGCGAGCCGGAGCGACGGGCGGCGACCGGGGCGTTCACCCGCAACGGCCTGCGCAGGCGGGCCCAGGTTCTGATCATCACGCACACCGACTCCCCCGAGCGGACCCGCGCGTGGCTGGCGCCGCTGGTGCCGGGGTTCGCCGCCGCCGAGTCCGCGGGCCAGATCGAGATTCGCGCCAGCGCGGGGACGCACTACACCGACGGCCGCCTGGATTCGGCCCAGGCGCTGTCCAGTCTGACCGAGGCCGGCGAGCGGGCGCGCCGGCAGGGCCGCCACGGGGTCTACGCGATGATCGACGCCTCATGGGGGGCGCACGACCCGCCGGGGCAGATCGCCTTCGAGGCCGCCACCAACGAACTGTTCGGCCAGCGATGGCTGGCCGCGGTCTGCCAGTACGACCGGACGCTGTTCGCGCGCGAAGCCATCGACAGGGTCGGCTGCGTCCATCCCATCTCGCCCGACCAGGCGGCACTCCGTTACGCCCGTGCCCACCACCCCGCGGCCCTTCGCCTGTGGGGCGAGGTCGACCTGACGAACCGGCACGCGTTCTCCACGGTCCTGATGCCGCTGCGCCAGGAGGCGGGCGAGGTGGTGATCGACGCGAGCGGGCTCCACTTCATCGACGCGGGCTCGGCCCAGCTCCTGGTCGCCACGGCCACGGCCAGGCCGCACGGGCGCACGGTGCTGGTGTGCGGCGAGCCGATGGCCAGGCTGCTGCACCGGATCAGAGCGGACGACGTCATCGACATCCGCCCGGTGGGCGATGCGTAGGCAGGTGCTCTGCGCGAGCTTCTCCCGAGGGCACATCACCGTGCTCCGCCGGACCGTCAGCGAGCGGGCCGCCGGTGAGGGGCTGACCGGCAGGAGCCTGGAGGACTTCGTGGTGGCGGTCAATGAGATCACCACCAACGCCGTGCTGCACGGCGGAGGCGGCGGACGGCTGCGGCTGTGGTGGCAGCACGACCGGCTGTGGTGCGAGGTCACCGACGAGGGCCCCGGCCTGCCGCTCGGCTGGAGCAGCACCGCCCCGCCGCCGTCCGGGTTCGAGGGCGGCGGCAGGGGGCTGTGGCTGACCCGCCTGCTGTGCGACCAGGTCACGATCGTGTCGGGCCCCGGCGGCACGAGGGTGACCTTCGCGGCGGCCAAGTGAACGCGCACAGGCCGGTCGAGCGCGCGCGGTGCCCGGACGATCTCAGGAGCGGGCCGCCGACGTGCGGTGCCCGAACGATCATGAAGACCGGTCGAGCGCGCGCGGTGCCCGGACGATCAGGAGCAGGCCGCTGGCACCCACGCCGCGTGTCAGGAGTGGGCCGCCGAGACCCAGGAGGCGTGCATGTCGGCGTACACCCCCGGCTCGGCGACCAGCTCGGCGTGCGGCCCCCGCTGGACGAGGCGGCCGCCGTCGAACACGAGCACCTCGTCGGCGTTCTCGGCGGTGGACAGCCGGTGGGCGATCGAGACGGCCGTGCGGCCGCGGGTGACCCCTTCGAGCGCGCGGGCCAGGCGCACCTCCGTGGCCGGGTCGACCGCCGAGGTGGCCTCGTCGAGCAGCAGCAGGTCGGGGTCGGCCAGGTAGGCGCGGGCCAGCGCGACGAGCTGGCGCTCGCCGGCCGACAGCGACTCACCGCGCTGGCCGACCGGGGTGTCCAGGCCGGCCGGCAGGCCGTCGAGCCAGTCGGCCAGACCCAGCTCGGTCAGCGCGAGCTGGATCTCCGCGCGGGTGGCCGCCGGCTTGCCGTACCTCACGTTCTCCTCCAGCGTCCCGTCGAACAGGAAGCCGTCCTGCGGGACCATCACGATGCGGGCGCGCAGCGAGGAGAAGCGGACGGCGCGCAGGTCGTGGCCGTCGATGGTGACCCGTCCTTCGACCGGGTCCATGAGCCGGGTGAGGAGTTTGGCGAAGGTGGTCTTGCCCGAGCCGGTCTCGCCCACGACCGCGATGCGCGAGCGAGGCTGGATCCCCACCGACAGCTCGCGCAGCACGGGCGGGCCGCCGGGGTAGGCGAAGTGCACCTGTTCGAAGGCCACCGAGATGGGGCCGCGCGGCAATTCCACGCCGTCGTCGCCGGGGTCGGCAACGTCTGCCGGGGTGTCGATCACGCCCAGGATGCGCCGCCAGCCGGCGACCGCGTTCTGCGCCTCGTTCAGCACCTCGGTGGCGGTCTGCAGCGGGGAGACGAACAGGGTGATGAGAAACAGGAAGGCGATCAGCTGCCCGGCCGTGATGTCGCCGGACACGCCGAGCCGGACGCCGAGCACGACGATCCCGGCGATGGCGACGGCGGCCACGATCTCGGTCAGCGGGAAGACGAATCCGACGATGGTCTGCGCTCTGACCTGGGCGGCCTTGTTGGCGTCCACGGACTTGTCGATGCGCTCGGCGGTGCGCCGCTCGGTGGCGTACGCCCTGATGACGGCCGCGCCGACGACCGACTCGCTGACGGCGGCGAGCATGTCGCCGGTGCGCTCGCGGACCACGGTGTAGGCCCGCGACAGCCAGCGCTGGAAGCGCGGCAGCGCGATCAGCAGCGGGATGAAGCAGATCCACACGAGCAGCGTGAGCTGCCAGGAGTAGATGACCATCAGCACGCTGGCCACGAACAGCTGGCCGAACGCCACGATGATCATCAGCCCGCCCCACTGCATGAAGGTGCTGATCTGGTCGATGTCGTTGGTGACCCGGGAGACGAGGGCGCCGCGGCGCTCGGTGTTCTGGGTGAGCACCGACAGGTCGTGCACGTGCCGGAAGCCGCGCACCCGCAGCGTGGCCAGCGAGGACTCCGTCGCCTTGTACAGGCGCACGTTCATCAGATAGGAGGCGAGGGCGGTCAGGATCACCGCCGCCGCGCACAGCACGACGGCGCGGGTGATGTACGGCATGTCCGGGGCGCCGTCGCCGATCCCGGTGTCGATCGTCTGCTGCACCGCGATGGGCACGATGATCTTGCCTATGGTGGCGACGACCGCCAGGGCGAGCGTGCCCACCAGCCCCTTGCGGAACTCGGGCGTCAGCGACAGCCCCCGGCGGATGGTGGCCCAGGCAGAGCCGCCGGCACCGGTGCCGATGCGCTCCTGCTCCGGCGCGGTCTCCACGGTCATGCGCTGACCTCTGTCTCTTCGAGTCCGAGCGCGGCGTCGGCGTCGAGCGCGGCGCGCACGGCCTCCTCGCGCTCGTAGGCGGTCACCAGGTTGCGGTATCCGGGGCAGCGCTCCAGCAGTTCCTGGTGCGTGCCGCGGTCTTCCACACGCCCGCGGTCGAGGTAGACGACCTCGTCGGCGAGCGCGATCGTGGCCAGCCGGTAGGCGACGACCACGACGGTCGACGCCTCGGCCCGGTCCCGCAGGCCGTACAGGATTCTGGCCTCCACCTGGGGGTCCACGCTGGAGGTGGCGTCGTCGAGGATGAGCAGGCGGGGGCGGCGGGCGATCGCGCGGGCCAGCGCGAGGCGCTGGCGCTGGCCGCCCGACAGGGACGTGCCGCGCTCTCCGACGCGGGTGTCCAGGCCCGCGCCGAGCCCGCTCACGAAGCCGTCGGCCTGGGCCACTCTCAGCGCCGCCCACACCTGCTCATCCGGCATGGGCAGGTCGAGCGCGACGTTGCCGCGCACGGTGTCGTCGAACAGGAACGTCTGCTGCGGCACCAGCGCCACCGACTCGGCGAGCTTGCCGTAGGCGAGCTCGCGCAGGTCCGTGCCGTCGAGCAGCACCCGGCCGGTGTCGGGGTCGACCAGCCGGACGAGAAGCTGGACGAGGGTGGACTTGCCGGAGCCGGTGGGCCCGACGAGGGCGACGGTGCGGCCGGGCGGCAGGTCGAAGGTGACGTCGTGCAGCACCTCGGTCTCACCGTAGGAGTAGGACACGTCCGAGACCGCCAGCGTGGCGGGCTCGTCGCGGCCCGGGGTCTCCTCCCCGTAGACCATCGAGCCCTCGGCCTCCAGCACCGACTGCACCCGGGTCCAGCCGACGACGCTGCGCGGCAGCTCGGCCAGCACCCAGCCGAGCGCGCGGATCGGGAAGGACAGCAGCGTGAACAGGTAAGCGACCTGCACGAGCTGGCCGGAGACGATGTCGCCGGTGGACAGGCGCATCGCGCCGACGCCCAGGACGGCGAGCACGCCGAGCGTGGGCAGCGCCTCCAGCATCGGGTCGAACAGGCCGCGCACCCGGCCGACGGCCACGTTGGCGTCGCGCAGCTCGTGCGCGCGCCGCCGGAAGCGCTCGGCCTCCAGGTCCTCGCGGCCGAGCGTCTTGACGACGAGCGCGCCGTCGAAGCTCTCGTGCGCGATCTCACTGACCTCCGCGCGCAACTGCTGCGCGCGGGTGACCAGCGGGCTGAGCCTGCGCTGATAGACGAGGTTGAGTACGGCGATCGCCGGGAAGACGAGGAAGCCCACCAGCGCGAGCACGAGGTCGGTGAACAGCATGCCGACCGCCGCGGTGACGAGCATGACCACCACGCCCACAGCCATCGGCAGCGGCGCCAGCGGCGCCCACGCCGCCTCGGCGTCGGAGCTGGCGTTGGCCAGCAGCTGCCCGGTCGGGTGCCGCTGGTGCCAGGCCAGCGGCAGCCGCAGGTACTGCTTGGTGACGTCGCGGCGGGAGCGGGCCTGCATGCGGTACTGCATGACGCCGGCGAAGATGCGCCGGCCCGCGATGCCGATCGACTTGAGCAGGGCGGTGCCGATGATCAGTAACACGCCGGTCCACAGCGCGCCCGCGGCGATCTCGCCCTTGCCGAAGGTGGGGATGATGACGTTCTGGGTTGCCCAGCCGAGCGCCCATGCGGAGGCCACGGTCATGCCGCCGTAGAGCGCGCTGGCCACGACGGCCGAGGCGAACACCGCCTTCTCGGCGCGGACGGCCACCCCAAGGACGCGCAGCCCCTGACGCATGACGGCAGAGGTGACCTTATTCGCCACGCGGTGTGTTTCCTTCCAGTGCCGGATTTTCCACATACTGACAATCACGTCTGATCATTGACTTATTCCCACAGGTAGAGTTGCGATGTGACTCACGCTCGTGGCGAACGCGCCGCACTGTGCGACCTGTTCGACTCGCTTGGCCCTGGCGCCCCGACCCTGTGCGAGGGCTGGGACACCTATGACCTGGCAGCGCATCTGGTGCTGCGCGAGCGCAGACCGGACGCCATGCCGGGCATCGCGGTGCGGGCGCTGGCCGGTCACACCGCCTCGGTGCAGCAGCGCCTGAAGGCCAGGCACCCCTTCCCCGAGCTGGTCTCCCTGGTTCGCAAGCCCGGCGGAGTCTACGGTGCGCTGTCGTTCCTGGACACAGCGGTCAACACGCTGGAGTTCTTCGTCCACCACGAGGACGTCCGGCGGGCCCAGCCCTCCTGGGAGCCCCGCGAGCTGCCGGCCGACTTCGAGCAGCTCATCTGGAAGCGCGTGTCCGCCGGGGCCAAGACGATGCTGCGCCGCTCCCCCGTCGGCGTGGTGCTGCACTACCCCGGCGCGGTCGGCTCGCGGGCCGTGGTGCTCGGCGGCGCGAAGCAGGGCCCCAAGGTCGAGGTGATCGGCGGGGCGGGCGAGTTGCTGCTGTTCTGCTTCGGCCGCCAGGCGCACGCCAGGGTGGAGTACGCGGGCGAGCCCGAGTCGATCACCCGGCTGAAGAACGCCGGCTTCGCCGTCTAGCCGGTCATCCGAGCCGTCCAGCCGGCCATCCGAGCCGTCCAGCCGGTCGTCCGAGCCGTCCAGCCGGCCATCCGAGCCGTCCAGCCGGTCGTCCGGGCCGTCCAGCCGGTCATCCGAGCCGTCTAGCCGGTCGTCCGATAGGTCTCCACCGACAGGTGGGCCTGCGCCAGCCGGCGCATGGCCGCCAGCAGCGTGTCGCCGAGCAGGGTGCCGATCACCACGACCTCCACGGCCCGCTCCCGGTCGGTCACGTCGCCCAGCACCCGCAGATCCACTCCGGCGGCCGTCTCGGCGGCGTCGGCGTAGTCGTCCAGCGCGCGCAGGATGTCGTCCAGGCCCAGCTCCAGGAGGCTCGCGAGCACGCCGACCATGGTCCTGGCGGCCTGGTGGCCGGCGGTGTCGTCCCATCCCCTGCGGGCCAGCAGGTCCGCCACGAGGCGCTCGGCCTGCCGGACGTGTTCGCCGGAGCGCTCGTCGTCGTGCGTCGTGACCGTCTTCTGGGCCACGCTCAGCAGCTCGGTCTTGGCGGTGCCGGGATCTTCCATGTGGTCGACGAGTTCGCGGATGGCGGAAATGCTGAGCCCGCCGTAGTCGGCGAGGGCTCGCACCAGTTTCAGCCGTTTGACGTGTGCCGAGCCGTACTCCGCCTGATTGCGGCCCAGCGGCCGGCCAGGGGACAGCAACCCCTCCCGGAGGTAGTACTTGATCGTCGGGACCGGAACCCCTGTGCCGGCACTCAGGTCCGCCATACGCACGACCGAAAACCCCCTTTTGTGGTGGCTGGATAGTCTAGCCATGGATCGTGGAGAGTGCCGCTATCCACAGGCGCCCTGCCGTGGCCGCCACATCGCTGAACCTTCGGCCCAGAAGGCGCTCCCGTCCCGCGTTCAGGCCGTACGATGGGTGGGGAACAAGCCCCCCGGTTATGATCGAAAACATCTTCATAGAAGATGCCACTGATCGCCCAGATCCGGGTATATACGGCTGGGAATGGACTGCAGGAGGCCCCCCATGCAGGTCAAGAAGGTGCTCACGTACGTGGCTGTCGCGTTTGTGGTCTTTTACCTGTTCACCCGGCCGGCCGACGCGGCCGCCGCGGTCAACGGCGTGTTCGACAGCATCGTCAATGGAGCCGATCAGCTGGCTGTTTTCTTTACCAGTGTTCTGACCTGATCGGTGGTCCTGCCTGCTCAGTCGTGTTACGCAGGCAGGATGAGAGACCGTGCAGGCACCGCCAAGCTCGACCCGTCCGATCCCGGCGTCACTCGCATCTGCGAGCGGGCCGAGGTCGAAGAGGTGGAGCTGATCCGATTTCTGTACACCGACCACGGTGGCGTCATCCGTGGCAAGGCGGCATCCCGGGCACGGCTCGCGGATCGGCTCAGCAGCGGCATCGGGCACACCGTGGCCATGATGGCGATGAACATGCTCGACCAGCTCCAAGAGGTCGAGGACATGGGTCCGGTGGGCGAGGTGCGCATCGTTCCCGACCCGTCCACCTATGCTCCGCTCCCCTACGCGCCGGGAGCGGCGGTGATGCTGTCGGATCTGCGCCTGCCCGACGGCTCTGCCTGGGCCGCCTGCCCACGCACCTTCCTCAAGGACGCGATCGGCACGCTGGAGGCCGAGGGCTACACGCTGGAGGCCGCGTTCGAGCCGGAGTTCACGCTCGGCCGGCGGGTGCCCGACCCCGGTGGCGGCCTGGACCGGCTGGTGCCGATCGACGACGCCCTGTGTTACGCCGGCCTCGGCTTCGACGCCGCCCACGACTACACGATCGCGCTCATGCGCGCCCTGCACAGCCAGGGCATGCAGGTCGAGCACTGCCACCCGGAGCTGGGCCACGGCCAGCAGGAGATGTCCGTACGGCACGCGCCCGCGCTGCGCGCCGCCGACAACCACGTCCTCTACCGGGAGACCGTCCGCGGCGTGGCCCTGCGCATGGCCCTGTGGGCCTCGCTGGCCCCCAAGCCGCTGGCCGGCCAGGCGGGCAACGGCGCCCATCTGCACCTGTCCTTGTGGAGCCAATCCCATAACCTTTTCGGCGGCGACAGCGAGGTGCGGGAGTGGTTCATCGGCGGGCTGCTCGCCCATCTGCCCGCGCTGACCGCGCTCACGTGTGGCAGTGTCAACGGCTTCCGCCGGCTGACGCCCCGGTCATGGGCGGGCGCCTACAACGTCTACGGGCCCGACAACCGGGAGGCGGCCGTACGCGTCTGCTCGCCGCTGGGGGACAGCGGTGAGCCCAACCTGGAGCTGAAGCCGTCGGACTCCTCGGCCAATCCCTACCTGGCGCTGGGCGCGGTCATCCACGCCGGCCTCGACGGCATCTGCCGCAAGCTCGACCCCGGCGAGGCGGTGGACGTCGACCCGGACACGCGCCCGGGCCGTTACCCCCGCCTGCCGGCCTCACTCGACGAGGCCCTGGACGCGCTGGAGGCCGACGAACTGCTCATGGAGGCGCTGGGGCCGCTGCGCCGCAGCGCCTATCTGGCGGTGAAGCGCTCGGAGGCGACCGCGTTCGCCGCCGAGGACGCCTCCTACGAGCACTTCCACCACCTGCGCGTCTTCTAGCGGACCGGGTGGCCGGCCATCGCCAGGGTCCGCTTCACTTCGTGGATCTTCAGCGTGCCGAAGTGAAAGACGCTCGCCGCCAGCACGGCGTCGGCGCCTGCCGCGACGGCGGGCGGGAAGTCCTCCAGACGGCCCGCGCCGCCACTCGCGATCACCGGCACGCGGACCGCCGCCCGGACCGCGTGCAGCATCTCCAGGTCATAGCCGTTGAGCGTGCCGTCTCCGTCCATGGAGTTGAGCAGGATCTCGCCCACGCCCAGCTCCTCGCCACGGGCGGCCCACGCCACGGCGTCGATGCCGGTGCCGCGGCGACCGCCGTGCGTGGTCACCTCGAACCCGCTCGGCGTGCCCGGCGCCCGGCGCGCGTCCACCGACAGCACCACGCACTGGGCCCCGAAGCGCCGCGACGCCTCGGTGAGCAGCTCGGGCCTGGCGATGGCGGCCGTGTTGAACGACACCTTGTCGGCGCCGGCCCGCAGCAGCCGGTTCACGTCGTCCACCGAGCGAACGCCGCCGCCCACGGTGAGCGGGATGAAGACCTGCTCGGCCGTCCTGCGCACCACGTCGAGCATGGTCTCGCGCTCGCCCGACGAGGCGGTGATGTCGAGGAAGGTGAGCTCGTCGGCCCCCTCCTCGTCGTAGCGCCTGGCCAGCTCGACCGGGTCGCCGGCGTCACGCAAATTCGCGAAGTTGACGCCCTTGACGACGCGTCCGGCGTCGACGTCCAGACAGGGGATGACCCTGACGGCCACGGTCATGCGCGCATCGCCTCGATCTCGATCTCGATCAGCATCTTCGGGTCGACCAGCCCGGCCACCCGCACCCCGGTGCAGGCGGGGCGCACCTCGCCGAACACCTCGGCGATGGCCTTGCCGGCCAAATCGAAGTGATGCTGATCGACGACGTAGTAGCGGACCATGACAACGTCCTCGACGGTCAGGCCGCCCTTGGCGACGGCCTCCAGGGCGATGTCGATCGCCGTCAGGCTCTGCCGGTAGGCGTCACCCGGGTGCCGGACCTCACCGGCGACGGTCGCCGTGCAGCCGGAGACGATGACCCTCTCGCCCACGACCACCGCACGGGAGTATCCGTACTTTTCCTCCCAGATTCCACCCGAAAACACCCTCATTCCGGTGCTTTCCATGCTTGTACTGCCCATCACGCCCCCTCCCGACTCCTAAGCGCTCACTGTGGCCAGCGCGCTCTCCAGCGTGAAATTGCGGGCGTACAGGGCTTTTCCCACGATGGCGCCTTCCACGCCGTCCGGAACGAGACAAGACAGTGCGATCAAGTCATCCAGGGAGGAGACGCCGCCGCTGGCCACGACCGGCTTGTCGGTGCGGGCGCACACCTGCCGCAGAAGGTCCAGGTTGGGGCCGCGCAGGGTGCCGTCCTTGGTGACGTCGGTGACGACGTAGCGGGGGCAGCCGTCGGCCTCCAGCCGGTCCAGCACCTCCCACAGGTCGCCGCCGTCCTCGGTCCAGCCGCGGGCCGCCAGCGTCGTGCCGCGAACGTCCAGGCCGACCGCGATCTGGTCACCGTGTTCGGCGATGATCTTGCGGCACCAGGCGGGGTTCTCCAGCGCGGCCGTGCCGATGTTGACCCGGCGGCAGCCGGTGGCCAGCGCGGCGGCCAGGGAGGCGTCGTCGCGGATGCCGCCCGACAGCTCGACGTTCACGTCCAGCTTGCCGATCACCTCGGTGATCAGCTCGCGGTTGGAGCCGCGGCCGAAGGCGGCGTCCAGGTCGACCAGGTGGATCCACTCCGCTCCGGCCTCCTGCCAGGCCAGCGCGGCGGCGAGCGGCTCACCGAAGCCGGTCTCCGTCCCGGCCTCACCCTGCACGAGGCGCACGGCCTGGCCGTCCGCCACGTCTACGGCGGGGAGCAATACGAGGGACATCAGGTCCTCCGGTCGAAAGCGAGGGTCACGAGAACAGGAACGAGCAGCAAGGAGAAGATCAGCACGCCGAAGCTCAGCAGCGCCGACCCCCAGATCAGCCAGGCGAGCGCCTGGACGATCAGGAAGGCCAGCGCGACCACCGCGTTCTGGGCACGCTGACGGCGGGCGATCAGGCCGCCCTGCCGGGCGACGCGCACCGGGCGCGGGGTCAGACGCAGGATCACCGCCCGGCGGCGGGCCCGGCGCGCCTGACGCTCCACGTTGCGCCGGATGGCCAGCGCACGCTCCGCCTCACGTGCGGAGCGGCGGTGCGCCCGCTCCTTACTCAACGGTGCCGAGCCAGTTTTCCAGCAGCGCGGCCCCGGCGTCACCGGACTTCTCCGGGTGGAACTGGGTCGCCATGAGCGGGCCGTTCTCGGCGGCGGCCACGAACGGCACACCGTGCTCGGCCCAGGTCACCACCGGCTCGGCGAAACCGTCGCCGGGCCGCAGCTCCCACTCGCGCACGCCGTAGGAGTGCACGAAGTAGAAGCGGGTGGCGGGGTCGATGCCGGCGAACAGCACGCTGCCCTCCGGCGTCTTGACGGTGTTCCAGCCCATGTGCGGCAGCACCGGCGCCTCGAGCCGCTCGACCGTGCCGGGCCATTCGCCGCAGCCCTCGGTCTCCACACCGTGCTCGACGCCCCGGGCGAACAGGATCTGCATGCCGACACAGATGCCTAGCACCGGCCGGCCACCGGCCAGCCGCCGGCCGATGATCTGCTCGCCACGGACGCCCTTGAGCCCGCTCATGCACGCCTCGAACGCGCCGACGCCCGGCACGACCAGCCCGTCGCAGTCGAGAGCCGCGTCGAAGTCGGCGGTGACGGTCACCTCGGCGCCCACCCTGGCCAGGGCGCGCTCGGCGGAGCGCAGGTTGCCTGAGCCGTAGTCCAGCACCACGAGCTTCTTCACCACCACAGCACCCCCGCCGTCACGGCCAGCACCGCACCGACGCCGCAGATCGCCGCGCCGATCTTGAGTCCCTGCTTGGCCAGCGAGATCACGCCGCCGATGAGGAACAGCCCGACGAAGACCAAGGCGATCGCGATCGTGTTCTCGGTCATAGGACGCCCTTGGTGCTCGGCACTCCCGTCGCCCTGGGGTCCGGCTCCGAGGCCGCCCGCAGCGCCCTGGCCAGCGCCTTGAACTGGGCCTCCACGATGTGGTGGGCGTTGCGGCCGTAGGGGACGCGTACGTGCAGGCAGATCGCCGCCTGGGCCACGATGGACTCCAGGATGTGCCGGGTCATCGTGGTGTCGTAGTCCGGGCCGATCATCGGCGCCATGCCCTCGGGCTCGGTGTGCACGAGATAGGGGCGGCCGGACAGGTCGACGGTCACCTCGGCGAGCGCCTCGTCCAGCGGGCAGGACGCATTACCAAACCGCCTGATGCCCGACTTGTCGCCCAGCGCCTCGCGGAACGCCGCACCCAGCGCGAGCGCGGTGTCCTCGATCGTGTGGTGAGAGTCGATGTGCAGGTCGCCCTCGGTCTTGACCGTCAGGTCGAACAACCCGTGCTTGCCGAGCTGCGCCAGCATGTGGTCGAAGAAGCCCACCCCGGTGGCCACCTCCAGCAGCCCGGTGCCGTCGAGGTTCACCTCGACCAGGACGGACGTCTCCTTCGTCGTACGCTCGACGCGACCTACGCGACTCACAGAATCCCCTCCAGCGCGGCACGGAAGGCCGCCATCTCCTCGCCGGTGCCGATCGACACCCGAAGCCATTGTGGCGGCCCGACCTCGCGGATGAGCACGCCCCTCGCCAGCAGCCCCTCCCAGACCGCGCGCCGGTCGGGGAACCGCCCGAACAGTACGAAGTTCGCGTCGGAGTCGGCGACCGTCAAGCCCTTGTCCCGCAGCCACCGGACCGTGTCGTCACGCTCCTGGCGCAGCGCGTCGACCGTCCCCAGCAGCTCCGC
This sequence comes from Nonomuraea glycinis, assembly GCF_014646515.1. Taxonomy (GTDB): domain Bacteria; phylum Actinomycetota; class Actinomycetes; order Streptosporangiales; family Streptosporangiaceae; genus Nonomuraea; species Nonomuraea glycinis. Next base: position 117,761 of record NZ_BMNK01000006.1, on the reverse strand, counting down.
CCGGTGCCGCAGCGCCACCCGCGCCGCCGTCTGGGTGAGCGTCGACAGATGGTACGGCAGGCGCACCAGCAGCAGCGCCTCCACCACGGCCGGGTGCGCGGCCAGGTAGCCCAGCCTGGTGCCGGCCATGGCGAACGCCTTGGACATCGTCCGGGTGACGATCAGGCGCGGGTGCCGCGGCAGCAGGGTGAGCGCCGAGGGCGTGCCCTGCCTGGCGAACTCGGTGTAGGCCTCGTCCACCACGACCATGCCGGGCGCGGCGTCGAGGATCGCCTCGACCGTCGCCAGCGGCTGGGCCGTGCCGGTCGGGTTGTTGGGCGAGGCCAGGAAGACGATGTCGGGACGGTGCTCCCCGATCGCCGCGACGGCCTTGCCGGGGTCGAGCGAGAAGTCCTCCTCGCGCGTCGCCTTGATCCACTCGGTGTTGGTGCCGGTGGTGATGATCGGATGCATCGAGTAGGACGGCTCGAAGCCCAGCGCCGTGCGGCCGTGACCACCGAAGGCCTGCAGGATCTGCTGGATGACCTCGTTGGAGCCGTTGGCGGCCCACACCTGCTCGGCGGCCAGGCCGTGCCCCAGATAGGCGGCCAGATCGGCCCGCAGGTCACCGGCGTCCATGTCCGGGTAGCGGTTGAGGTCGCCCGCGCTGCGCCTGATCTCCTCGGCCAGGTCGGCGACCAGCTCCGGGGAGGGCGGGTAGGGATTCTCGTTGGTGTTGAGCCGGACCGGGACGTCGATCTGGGGCGCGCCGTACGGGCTCTTGCCCCGCAGGTCGGCGCGGATGGGCAGGTCGTCGAGGTTCACGAGGGCACCTGCCAGTCGAAGCGGGCGCGGACGGCCGCGCCGTGAGCGGGAAGGTCTTCGGCGTCGGCCAGGACGGACACGTGCGCCGCGGCCCCGGCCAGGGCCTCACGGGTGTAGTCGACGACGTGGATGCCGCGCAGGAACGACTGCACCGACAGGCCGCTGGAGTGGCAGGCGCAGCCGCCGGTGGGCAGCACGTGGTTGGACCCGGCGAGATAGTCGCCGAGCGAGACGGGCGCGTAGGGGCCCACGAAGATCGCGCCCGCGTTGCGGATCCGGGCGGCCACCGCGGCGGCGTCCTCGGTGTGGATCTCCAGGTGCTCGGCGGCGTAGGCGTCGACCACCTTGATGCCGTCCTCGATCCCGTCGACCAGCACGATGGCCGACTGCCGCCCGCCGAGCGCCTCGGCGATCCGCTCGGAGTGCCTGGTCGCCGAGACCTGGCCGGGCAGCTCCTTCTCGACGGCCTCGGCCAGCTCCACGCTGTCGGTGACGAGCACGGCCGCCGCGATCACGTCGTGCTCGGCCTGGCTGATCAGGTCGGCGGCCACGTGCACCGGGTCGGCGGTGTGGTCGGCCAGGATCGCGATCTCGGTCGGGCCGGCCTCGCTGTCGATGCCGATGCGGCCCTTGAGCAGCCGCTTGGCCGCGGCCACCCAGATGTTGCCGGGCCCGGTGACCATGGTCGTGGGCTCGCACTCCTCGGTGCCGTAGGCGAACATGGCCACGGCCTGGGCGCCACCGACGGAGTAGACCTCCTCGACGCCCAGCAGCGCGCACGCGGCGAGGATCGCCGGGTGCGGCAGCCCGCCGTGATCCTTCTGGGCCGGGCTGGCGACGGCCAGCGACGGCACCCCGGCCTCCTGGGCGGGCACCACGTTCATCACCACGCTGGAGGGGTAGACGGCGCGGCCGCCGGGGACGTAGAGCCCCACCCGGTCGACCGGCAGCCACCGCTCGGTCACCGTGCCGCCGGGCACCACCTGCGTGGTGACGTCGGCACGCCGCTGGTCGCGGTGGACCAGCCTGGTCCGCCTGATCGACTCCTCGAGCGCCGCCCGCACCTCGGGCCGCAGCTCCGCGAGCGCCCTGTCGATCGCCGCACGGGGCACCCGGGCGCGCTCGATCTCGACGCCGTCCAGCTCGGCGGTCAGCTCCCGTACGGCTGCCGCCCCGCGATGGCGCACGTCCTCGCAGATGGACCGCACCCTGTCCAGGGCGGCCTCTACGTCGAGCTCGGCGCGGGGCAGCACGTCGCGCAGGTTCGCCGGGAGGGAACCTCGCATGTCGATACGGGAAATCACCCTCCTAGTTTACGGAGTCCACCCGGTGAATCCTGTTCCGTCCACCATCCGGACAGTGGCGTGGCGTGCCGCCTCGCTCCGGACGGCGACCAGGACGCCATCGGACGCCGGAGATTGACCAGATATTTTATACCCTCTTGTCTTTTATGTCCGCTCCCGTACTCTTTGCGAATGGGAGTCTGGCTCGGCCCGAACGGCATCCTGGTGGAAGCGATCATGCTTGACGACCGGCCGATGCTACGTGTCTCACATGTGGTCGACGGGCACCGCTACCTCCAGGGCTACTGCGCCTCGGTCGCCGAGCTCGGCCGGCACGGCGTCGACCTGGCGCAACTCGTCGAACAGCCCGCCGGCGCCGAGCGCCTGACCGGCTAGGGAGTGTGCGCGCGCGGAGCGGGGTATGGCAGCGTGCATGGCGTCGCTGCCGACCTACGCGCCGATGCTGGCCCAGCTCGGTCCGCTGCCGTCCGCCGACCAGGACGCGTGGGCCGTCGAGATGAAATGGGACGGCATCCGGGCTCTCGCCTACCTCGCCGACGGCGCCGTACGCCTCCTGTCACGCAACGGCAAGGACATCACCGCCGCCTACCCGGAGCTGCGGCTCATGGCGGGCGCCACCGGCCGCCGGCCGGCCGTCATCGACGGCGAGATCGTGGCCTTCGACGAGGCCGGGCGGCCCAGCTTCGGCGCCCTCCAGCCGCGCATGCACCAGCGCAACCCCCTCAGCGTCGCCGAGCTGGCCAGGACCGTGCCGGTGACCTTCATGGCCTTCGACATCCTGCACCTCGACGCCGAGTCCGGCGGCGCCCCGGGAAGCACGATCGCCCTGCCCTACACCGAGCGGCGCGAGCTGCTGGAGACCACATTCGTGCCCGGGTTCCGGTGGCAGGTGCCCGTGTGGTTCCACGACCACGTCCAGGACGCCTTCGGCTTCTCCCGGCGGCTCGGGCTGGAAGGGATCGTCTGCAAGCGGCTGACCTCCCCCTACAGGCCGGGCAAGCGCACCGCCGAGTGGACCAAGGTGAAGAACGTCAAGGCCGTCGAGGTGGTCATCGGGGGCTGGCAGCCCGGCGCCGGGCGGCGCTCCGGCACCATCGGCTCGCTGCTGCTCGGCTCGTACGACGGCACCGGACGGCTGCTCTACGTGGGGCATGTCGGCACGGGATTCACCCAGGCGATGCTCCAGGACCTGCACCAGCGGCTGGCCCCGCTGCACCGCCCCGACCCGCCCTTCGACGAGCCGGTGCCGCGTGAGTTCGCCCGCGACGCGCACTGGGTGGAGCCGGTGATGGTGGGTGAGGTGCAGTTCGCCGAGGTGACCGGGGACAACAGGTTGCGCCACCCTTCCTGGCGCGGCCTCCGCCCCGACCGCCACCCCCGCGACGTACGCGCGGCCGGCGACGAGGGCCCAGGCGGCGCGTCAGCCGTCGGCTGAACGGAAGGGGCCAAGCGCTGGTCAGGCGTCGGCTGAGCGGCCGCCCGGCCGGCACCATCCCGGCCGGGCGGCCGGTGTCATCACGGGCGGGCGGCCGGTGTCATCCCGGGCGGCCCGCCGACGGCTCGACCGTGCCGGTGGGGTCCGCCTGGGCCGGCTCGGTGAGGGTGCGGGCGAGCAGCCAGGCCAGCACCGGGAACGGCACCAGGCACGCCAGCGCCGCCCGCAGCGACACCGCCTCCGCCACCGCCCCCACCAGCGGGCTGGCCAGCCCGCCCACGCTCACCGCCAGCCCCAGCGTGACGCCGCCCGCCGTGCCCACCCGCCGCGGCAGGAAGTCCTGCCCCAGCGTCACATGCAGCGAGAACGGCGCGTACAGGGTGATCGACGCCGCCGCGATGAAGACGTACGCCCCGAACCCCGGCGCCAGCACCACCCCCGCCACGGCGGGAACGGCGGCCGCGTACGCCAGGCGCATCGTGCGCACCCGGCCCCAGCGGGCGGCGAGCCTGCCGCCCAGCACCGTGCCCACGGCGCCTCCGGCGAACAGCACGAACAGCGCCACCGCCCCCGCCGCCCCACCCCCGAGGTACAGGGCCACGAACGTGCTCAGCCCGACGTACACCACCGACCGGAAGACGATCACGAGGGACAGGCGGACGAACGACGGCCAGTCGTCGCGGCCGGAGGGCGGCGCCGCGCGGCCCGCCTCGGCCGGCCCGGCCAGGGAGCGGATGACGGTGAGCGTCAGCAGCGCGCCCGCCACGGCGGGGATCACCAGGTACGGCGACGCGCCCAGCCCGCCGGCCGCCAGCAGCGGCGTGACGAGGATCGGCGCGGAGGCGAACCCCAGGGTCCCGCCGAGCGAGAACCAGCTCATCCGCACGTGACTGCCCTGGCTGGCGATCCTGGCCAGGCGGGCCGACTCCGGGTGGTAGGCGGCCACGCCGAGCCCGGACAGTGCCACGGCCAGCCAGGTCAGCGCGTACGAGCCCGCCACGCCGCTGAGCGCCACCCCGAGCCCCGCCGTGGTCATGCTGACCGGGATGAGCCAGGGCATCCGCCACCGGTCGGTCAGCACACCGAAGACGGGCTGGACGACCGACGACAGCAGCGTGGCGGCCAGCACGACGCCCGAGACCGCCACGTACCCGTAGCCGCGCCCGGCCACGAGGAACGGCACCAGCGCCGGCACCGCCCCCTGGTAGACGTCGACGCAGGCGTGCCCGGCCGCGAGGATCGTGATCCGGCTCGTCTTCACGTTCCTGATGGTGGCCCGCGCCCGCCCTGGCCCGCTTCCGATAAAATGCCAATTCATGCCGGAAATTCGCCATCTCCCGCAAGCACCCACCGGCCGGCGCCCGCTGGCGCCCGGCGGCGGCATCGACGCCCACCGGCACGACACCCACCAGATCGTGTACGCCTGCAGCGGCGTGCTGTCGGTCACCACCGACGCCGGGACGTGGGTGGCCCCGGCCAGCCGGGCGATCTGGATCCCGGCCGGCACCGTGCACGAGCACCGCGCCCACGGCAATACCGACCTGCGCCTGGTGGGCCTGACCGGCGACCCGCTCGGCCTGGCCAGGCCCGCGGTGCTCGCCGTCGAGCCGCTGCTGCGCGAGCTGATCATCGCCTACACGGCGGATCCCGGCGACGGCGCGGAGCGGGACCGGCTGCTCGGCGTCCTGCTCGACCGGCTGCGCCGCTCCCCCGAGCGGCCGTTCCACCTGCCGACCGCCCGGGATCCACGGCTGGTGGCGGTCTGCGCGATGCTGGACGACGATCCGGCCGACGGGCGCACCCTCGCCCAGCTCGCCGCCCGGGCCGGCACCAGCGACCGGACGCTCGCCCGGCTGTGCCGCGCCGAGCTCGGGATGACCTTCCCGCAGTGGCGCACGCAGCTGCGGCTCCAGCGCGCGCTGCTGCTGCTCGCCGACGGGGTGAGCGTGACGGCCGTCGCGCACCGCTGCGGCTGGGCCTCCGCCAGCGCTTTCATCGACGTGTTCCGGCGGGCGCTCGGGTACACCCCCGGCCGCGCCTTTACATTGTAGATTCGCTACACTGGGATTCTGTGAGCAAGAAGAGCAAGGGTGGCGGCACTCCCGCGACCGCGGCGCTGACCAGGGCCGCGGCGGAGTTCACCCTGCACCCCTACGAGCACGACCCCGCCGCGCAGGCCTATGGCGAGGAGGCCGCCGACGCGCTCGGCGTGCCGTACGAGCGGATCTTCAAGACGCTGGTGGCGGAGCTGGAGAGCGGGCTCGCGGTGGCCGTCGTGCCGGTGTCCGGCAAGCTCGACCTCAAGGCGCTCGCGGCGGCGCTCGGCGGCAAGCGGGCCGCCATGGCGGAGGCGGCCAAGGTGGAGCGGGTCACCGGCTACGTGGTGGGCGGGATCAGCCCGCTCGGGCAGCGTAAGCGGCTGCCGACCGTGGTGGACTCCTCGGCGCTGGAGTTCGGCACGATCTTCTTCTCGGCGGGCAAGCGCGGCCTGCAGATCGAGACCGCGCCCGCCGACCTCATCCGCCTCACCGAAGCCGTGACCGCCCCCATCGGCAAGCCCTCCTGACCGCACGCCCCACCGCCACCTTCGGCAAGCCCTCCTGACCGCACGCCTCGGTCATCGGTGGTGGCGGTCGCGTCGCACGCGGTCCGGTCTGTGCTCCCGTCGTGGGCGTGGGTGCTGATGCCTGATGTGCGGCCGCTGGCGTCGTACCCGTGGATGGTCGCGAGAGGCCCGTGGGTGGTCGGGGCGGGCCCGGCGTGGGGGCGCGCCGCGCGACTGCCCGGCGTCCGGGTGCTCGCGGCGCGCCCGCGCTTGGCCGCGACCCCGGTCCGGCCGCCCCAGCAGCCACTCGAACAGCCCGCCGGGCCGCCGGGAGTGCGCCCGGTGTCCCCCGCGGCGACCGCCCCGCGCCTCACGCTCCTCGCGTTCCTCGGCCTCTTCCAGCCCCGGCGTGTGCCCGCCGCCGAAGCGGGACATGTCCGGTCCGGGAAAACCCTTCGCCTCGGTGTCGCGCAGCGCGGCGCTCATGGAGTCCACCCAGATCGGCCCCGGCAGCGAGGCCCCCTGCACGGAGCCGTAGTACTCGTCGCCGATCTGCACCCCCGTCAGCGGATGCTTGTAGGAGCCGCGGATGTCGCCGACGCTGACCGCCGCCGCCAGGTTCGGGGTGTAACCGGCGAACCAGGCCGAGGTGTAGCCGTTGTTGGTGCCGGTCTTGCCCGCCGCCGGCCGGCCGATCCCCTGCCCCCGCATCGTCCCCTTGTCGAAGACGCCCTCCAGCACGTGGTTGACCGCGTCTGCCACCTCCCGCTCGATCACCCGGTGGCAGGCCGGTGACACGCGGGTACGCCGGCCGTCCCTGTCGGCGATCTCCAGGATCGCGAGCGGCCGGCAGTATCTGCCCCGGGCCGCGAACGTCGCGAAGGACGCCGCCACCGTCAGCGGGTCCATCTCGTTCACACCCAGCGTGAACGTGGGCACCTCGCGCAGCGGCGTGCCGTCGGCCCGCCTGATGCCGAGCGCACGGGCCGTCTTGACCACGTTGCACAGGCCGACCTTGCGCTCCAGCATCATGTAGAAGATGTTGACCGACTTCCAGGTACCGGTCTCGATGCTGTGCGGGCCGCCCTCGCCCTCGCCGCTGGCGTTGTGGATGGTCGTCCCCGGCGCGTTGACGGGCCGGCCCTTGCAGTCGCGGTAGCCGTCGCCGGGCACCAGCGCCCCCGGCGTGTCGAAGCCGTCACCGAACTTCCAGCCCTGCTTCAGCGCCGTGGCCAGGGTGAACACCTTGAACGTGGACCCGGCCTGCAGACCCTGGCCGCCGCCGTGCCGTACGTCGGCGGCGAGGTTGAAGGTCGTCCTGGGCCCGTTCTTGCTGTCGCCCGGGTTGCGGCCGAACTCCTTGCTCGCCGCCATCGCCCTGATCCAGCCCGTGCCCGGCTCCACCATCGCCTCGGCGGCCACCTCGGTGTCCATCGGCGCCACCCGGCGGCGGATCGCCCGCTCCGCCGCCTTCTGCGCCACCGGGTCCAGGCTGGTCCTGATCACCAGCCCGCCGCTGGCCAGCCGCGCCCGCCGGATCGCCGGCGTGCCGCCGAACACCTGGTTCGTCATCAGCTCGCGGTGCACGTACAGGCAGAAGTACGGATGCTCGCTCTGCGCGCAGCCGCCGGGCTCGGGGCGCAGCTTGATGGCGAGCCGGCTCCGCTTGGCGCGCGCGGCCTGCTCCTGGGTGATCAGGCTCAGCCCGGCCATCCGGTCGAGCACGAGGTCACGCCGCGTCTTCAGCTTCGCCCGGTGGGCGTCGCCGAGCGAGGGATCGGTCGAGTACGGAGTCCGTACGGCGCCCGCGAGCGTGGCCGCCTGGGTGAGCGTGAGGCCGGCGGCCGTGGTGGAGAAGAAGCGCCTGGCCGCCGCCTCGATGCCGTGCGCACCGGCACCGAAGTAGGCGATGTTCAGATATTTCTCCAGAATCTCGTCCTTGCGGTACTTCTTCTCCAGGGCCAGCGCGAGACGGAGTTCGCTGATCTTGCGGGCCATGTTGGGCGCGCGGGCGCGGTCCCGCTCGGCGTCGGTGCGCGAACTCTCCACCAGGATGTTCTTCACCAGCTGCTGGGTGAGCGAGGAGCCGCCCTGCCTGATGCCGCCCGCCTGGGTGTTGGTGAGCAGTGCCCGGAGCGTGCCGATCACGTCGAGCCCGCCGTGCTCGTAGAAGCGGGCGTCCTCGATGGCCACGATCGCCTGGCGCATCACCGGCGCCACCTTGGCCAGCGGCACCGCCGTCCGGTTCGCCTCGTAGAACTGGGCGAACGTCCGGCCGTGGATGTCGACCAGCCTGGTCACCTGTGAGAGAGGCTCCTCGCGGGGCGCCGGTGGCAGGTCGAGGAAGGTGGTCGCGACGTTCTTCGTAGCGAGTCCTGCCCCGCTGACCACGGGAGCGGCCATCGCCGCCACCAGCACCCCGCTGAGCGCCCCCGCCACCCCGAGCCAGGTGATGGATTTCAGCACAGTCACGCAGATGATCTGCTTCAAGAAGATCAGCGGGAAACGCCCGGCTGTTGATTCTTTACTGTCCTCGGCGGATGTTCAGACCGAGCGACTCGAACTGCTCGAACGGCTGGTGGTAGCCGCGCTCGATGTGGTGCACGCCGCGCAGCGTGGACGGCCCGTCGGCCACCGCGGCGGCCAGCACGGCGGAGAAGCCCGCCCTGATGTCGGGCAGCGTCACGTCGGCGCCCTTGAGCTGCGAGACGCCCCGCACCACCGCCGAATGCCGGGCGTTGGTGTCGTGGTAGCGGCAGGCCGGGCCGCCGAGGCACTGGTCGAAGACCTCGATCTCGCAGCCCATGCTCTTCAGCGCCGGAACGTACACCAGGCGGTTCTCGAAGACGGTCTCGTGCAGCACCGACATGCCCTGGCTCTGCGTGAACAGCACCATGAGCGGCGTCTGCCAGTCGGTCATGAACCCGGGGTGGGTGTCGGTCTGCACGGCCGCGGCGCGCAGGCCCTCGGGCGGGGCGGTCGCGCACAGGTATTCGTCGTTGATGGCGAACTGGGCGCCCATCCTGGCCAGTGTGGTGATCGCGGTGACCAGGCGGTCCTGCGGGCAGCCGTGCACCCGCACCTCACCACCGGTGATCAGGCCCGCGACCAGGTAGGAGAACGCCTCGATGCGGTCGCCGGCCAGCCAGGTGGAGGCGCCGCGCAGCCGCTCGACGCCCTCGATCACGATCCTGCGGTCGGGCGACAGCTCGATCCTGGCGCCCATCCGCTGCAGGAACAGCGCGAGCTCCACGACCTCGGGCTCCATCGCGGCGTTCTTCACCACGGTCTTGCCCTCGGCCAGCACGGCCGACATCAGGATCGTCTCGGTCGCGCCCACGCTCGGGTACGGCAGCTCCAGCCGGGTGCCGTTGAGCCGCTTGGCCTTGGCGAAGATGCCGGTGTCGCCGACCTCCACCTCCGCGCCCATCGCCCGCAGCGCCTCGACGTGGAAGTTGACCGGGCGCCGCCCGATCGGGTCGCCGCCCACCAGCGGCACGAACGCCTCCCCGGCCAGGTGCAGCAGGGGGCCCAGCATGAGGATCGGGATGCGGTTCAGCCCGGTGAACGCGTCGGGCACCCGCGGCCTGATCTCCGGGCCCGGTTCGATGCGGATCTCCGTACGACCGATCTCCACGTTGATGCCCAGGGCGGTGAGCATGTCAGCGGTGATGCCCACCTCGCCCACTTCGGGGGCGTTGTGGATCGTGCTTTCGCCGCTGCCCAGCATGGCGGCCACCATGTGCTTGGACACGCCGTTCTTGGAGCCGCGCACGACGACGTCGCCTCGCAGCGGGCCAGAGGGTTCGATGTGCCAGAGCTTTTCTTCAATCACGAAGTGAGCCTAACCGGGAGATACCATCGATCTGGTTCGGACACAGATCTGAAGGGGAGTCGCGTGGCGAGGCAATTGCGTGCTTTCGCGGTCACCGTCCTCGCACTCGCCGCCCTGGGCGTCCCCGCCGGGCTGGTCTGGTCCGCTCTGTCGCCCCGCCCGCCCTACCGGATCACCGAGGGCACCGCCTCGGTGCTCGCCGATCCCGGGACGCAGACGCTGATCGCCGCCGACGGCTGGTTCGCCACCGTCACCGGCGGGCTGGGGCTGGCCTGCGGCGCGCTGGCCTGGTTTTTGAGCCGCCGTCAGCAGCTCGCCGTGCTGCTCGGCCTGTGCGGCGGCAGCGTGCTCGCCTCGTTCGTGACGCTCTGGACAGGGACCACGTTCACCCTCGGCGTGATCGCGGTGGAGGCCTCGGCCGAACCCGGCGTCACCTTCGTCGCCGGGCCGCTCGCGCTGACGGCCGACGGCGTCCTGGTGTCCTGGCCGCTGCTCGCCGTCGGCCTGTTCGGCCTGCTCGAAGGCATGCACGGCTATCGCGAGTCGCCGCTGCGCACGCCGTACGGGATCGGCTCGCACCCGCCGGCGGCGGACCCGTACCGGATCGGCGAGCCGCCCCCGCGCGGCGACTAGGGCGGCGGGCGGCTAAAGCGGCGGGCGGCGGCCGGCGAACCCGGTGGCCCGCTCGAACGCGCGCGCCACGCGCAGCACGCGGGCGTCGGCGAAGGGACGTCCGACGATCTGCACGCCGACGGGCAGTCCCGACCGCGTGAACCCGGCCGGGACGGACGCCGCCGGCGCGTGCAGGACGCTGATCCAGTAGGCCGAGCGCATCCACGTCAGGTAGTCGGGGAGCGGAACGCCGTTGATCTCGCGGACGTACGGGTCCTCGGCGGGGAACGGCGGCACCTGGCTGACCGGCGCGATGAGCACGTCGTAGCGGTCGAAGAAGGCGGCCATCCGCTGGTAGAGGCGGCTGCGCGCGCGCTCGGCCCGGGCCAGGTCGGCGCCGGTGACCTGGCGGCCCTGCTCGACGTTCCAGGCGGTGTTGGCGCCCAGCCCGGTCAGCTCGCCGTAGGACAGCGCGTAGAACCAGGCGCGGTAGGTGCGGAAGGCGTCCTCGGCGTCCGACAGGTCGAGCTCGACCTGCTCGACGTGCGCGCCGAGCCGCTCGAACACGCCGGGCGCGGTCGCGGTGACCGCCGCGGTCGCGGCGTCCACCGGCAGCCCGCCCAGGTCGGGACTCCACGCCACGCGCAGCCCCGCCACACCCTCCTCGGGCTCGGCGGCGAAAACCTCCTTGATCGAGTACGGGGATCGCGGGTCGAAGCCGGATATCACCGACATCATCAGCGTGACATCCTCGACCGTCCTGGCCATCGGGCCCTGCACCGACAGGGTGTACCAGGCGGCGGTCTCCGACGGGCTCGGCACCCGCCCCGGCGTCGGCCGCAGACCTACCACGTTGCAGAACGAGGCCGGGTTGCGCAGCGACCCGCCCATGTCCGAGCCGCTGGCCAGCGGCACCATCCCACAGGCCAGCGCCGCCGCCGCGCCCCCGCTGCTGCCCCCGGCGGACTTCGACAGGTCGTAGGGGTTGCGGGTCACCCCGAACACCTCGTTGACCGTGTGCGACCCGGTGCCGAACTCGGGCGTGTTGGTCTTGCCCACGTTGATCGCCCCGGCCTCCGTGAGCCGCTGGACGATCAGATCATCCTTTTCCGGGATATTTCCGGAAAAGAGCGGAGATCCGTAGGTGGTACGGATGCCGGCCGTGTCCAGCAGGTCCTTGTGCGCCACCGGCACCCCGTGCAGCGGCCCCCGCGGCTCCTCCGCGTCGGCGGCCTTGGCCGCGTCCATCGCCTGCTCGGCCGCCAGCGTCACGATCGCGTTCACCCGGGGATTGACCCGCTCGACCCGGTCGAGGTGCGCCTGGAGCACCTCGACCGCGCTCACCTGCCGGGCCCTGATCAGGCGCGCCAACTCGGCGGCGGTCAGGTAGTGCAACTCGCTCATGCTGCGATCCTGCCCCACCCGCTCTGCCGCCACGACGGCGAGGTCTGCCCACGCGCGCGCCCCCGCCTGGCGAGATCCGACGGCGGGCCAGGCCGTCCTGCTCAGCCCTGCCGGGGTCAGGCGCCCGAGCGGGCCCGAGCAGGCCCGGCGGTCTGTCAGGTCAGGCGCCCAGGCAGGCGGGGCCGAGCAGTTGCTTGAGATCTCCCATCAGCGCAGGGGAAGGCGACACCCGGAGCCGGTCGTCCACCCGCATCACCGTCGTCCGCGGCCCGTTGTGCACCTGCAGGTGCACCTCGTACGTGCCCGGATGGTGGCTGAGGATCTCCTTGAGCCGCCCCACGACCGGCGGTGTGCACCTGGCCAGCGGGAGGCTCACGAGTAACGGGCCACCCGCCTCCTGGCTCAGGTCCGGAGCCGTCACCTCCATCGCGACGATCTTGGCCACGTCCTCGCGCTTGTCGATGCGCCCCTTGACGAAGACGATCGCGTCCTCGGCCAGGATCGTCGAGCAGAGCTGGTAGGCCGACGGGAAGATCATCACCTCGATGGCGCCTTCGAGGTCCTCCAGCTGGGTCAGCACCCAGGTGTCGCCCTTCTTGGTGACCTTGCGCTGGACACCGCTCAGGATGCCGCCGACCGTGACCACCTGACCGTCGGGGCGGCTCTCGTCCTGGACCGCCGCGATGGAGCAGTCCGCGCCGGAGGCCAGGATGTGCTCGACGCCGAACAGCGGATGGTCCGACACGTACAGGCCGAGCATCTCCCGTTCGAACTGCAGCAGGACGCTCTTGTCCCACTCCCCCGGCGGGATCTGCACGTCGAAGGTCTGGTCCTCGCCGCCCTCGATCGCCCCGAACAGCGAGTCCTGGCCGATGGCCTCGTTCTTCTTGATGTCGATGACGGCGTCGACCGCCTGCTCGTGCACCATGACCAGGCCCTTGCGCAGATGCCCTAGCGAGTCGAACGCGCCCGCCTTGACCAGGGACTCGATGACGCGCTTGTTGCACACGACGGCGGGCACCTTGCGCAGGAAGTCCTTGAAGTCGGTGAACCGGCCCTTCTCCCTGCGGGCGGAGATGATGCCGTCCACCACGTTGCCGCCCACGTTGCGCACCGCCGCCAGACCGAAGCGGATGTCGGTGCCGCGCGGGGTGAAGTCGAAGTCGGAGTCGTTGACGTCCGGCGGGAACACCTTGATGCCCATCCGGCGGCACTCGTTGAGATAGAGGGCCGACTTGTCCTTGTCGTCCTTGACGCTGGACAGCAGCGCGGCCATGTAGGCGGCCGGATGGTTGGCCTTGAGGTAGGCCGTCCAGTAGGAGATCAGGCCGTAGGCGGCCGAGTGGGCCTTGTTGAAGGCGTAGTCGGAGAACGGCAGCAGGATGTCCCACAGCGTCTCGACGGCGGCGTCGGAGTAGCCGTTGGCCTTCATGCCGGCCTCGAACGACTCGAACTGCTTGTCCAGCTCCGCTTTCTTCTTCTTGCCCATCGCGCGGCGCAGCAGGTCGGCCTTGCCGAGCGAGAAGCCGGCGACCTTCTGCGCGATGGCCATGACCTGCTCCTGGTAGACGATCAGGCCGTGCGTCGTGCCGAGGATCTCGGCGAGCGACTCCTCGAACTCGGGATGGATCGCCTTGATCTCCTGCAGGCCGTTCTTGCGCAGCGCGTAGTTGGTGTGCGAGTCGGCGCCCATCGGGCCCGGCCGGTAGAGGGCGCCGACGGCGGAGATGTCCTCGAAGGTGTCCGGCTTCATCAGCCGCAGCAGCGAGCGCATGCCGCCGCCGTCGAGCTGGAAGACGCCCAGCGTGTCGCCCCGGCCGAGCAGCTCGTAGGTCTTGCGATCGTCCAGGGGCAGGTCGAGCAGGTCGATGTGCTCACCCGTGGTCGACTCGATCATCTTGAGGCAGTCGTCCATGATGGTGAGGTTGCGCAGGCCCAGGAAGTCCATCTTCAGCAGGCCGAGCGCCTCGCAGGTCGGATAGTCGAACTGCGTGATGATCGCGCCGTCGGCGTCGCGGCGCATGATCGGGATGTAGTCGGTGATCACCTCGGCCGACATGATCACGCCGGCGGCGTGCACCCCGGTCTGCCGGATCAGGCCCTCCAGGCCCTTGCCGAGGTCCATCGTCGCCTTGACGTCGACGTCCTCCTCGTAGAGCCTGCGCAGCTCGCCCGCCTCGTCGTAGCGCGGGTGGCCGGGGTCGAAGATGCCCGCCAGCGGGATGTCCTTGCCCATCACCGCGGGCGGGAACGCCTTGGACACCCTGTCGCCGAGAGCGTAGGGGTAGCCGAGGACGCGGCCCGCGTCCTTGATGGCGGCCTTCGCCTTGATGGTGCCGAACGTGGCGATCATCGCGACCTTGTCGGCGCCCCACTTCTCGGTCACGTAGCGGATCACATCGGCCCGCCTGCGGTCGTCGAAGTCGATGTCGACGTCGGGCATGGAGACGCGGTCCGGGTTGAGGAACCGCTCGAAGATCAGGCCGTGCGGCAGCGGGTCGAGGTCGGTGATGCCCATCGCGTAGGCCACCAGCGAGCCCGCCGCGGAGCCTCGGCCCGGACCGACCCGGATGCCGCTCGCCTTGGCCCACATGATGAAGTCGGCGACCACGAGGAAGTAGCTCGGGAAGCCCATCTGCTCGATGATGCCGATCTCGTACTCGACCTGCCTGCGGTGCTCCTCGTCGAAGCCCTCCGGCCAGCGGCGGTCCATGCCCTCCCAGACCGTCCTGCGGAAGAACTCGGTCTCCGTCATCCCCTCGGGGACGGGGTAGGTCGGCATCAGGTTCTTGAACGCGAAGAACCCGGTCGGATCGACCTTCTCGGCCACCAGCAGCGTGTTGCGGCAGCCCTCGGCCCACAGCTCGGAGGAGTCGATCGCGCGCATCTCGTCGGCGGTCTTGATGTAGTAGCCGCTGCCGTCGAAGCGGAAGCGGTCCGGGTCGGACAGCTGCTTGCCGGTCTGGACGCACAGCAGGGCGTCGTGCGAGGCGGCGTCGGACTCGTAGGTGTAGTGGGAGTCGTTGGTGACCAGCGGCGGGATCGACAGCTCCTTGCTGATCCTGCTCAGCCCGTCCCGGACGCGGCGCTCGATGTCGAGCCCGTGGTCCATGATCTCCAGGAAGAAGTCGTCCTTGCCGAAGATCTCCTGGTATTTCGCCGCGGCCTTGACCGCCTCGTCGTACTGCCCCAGCCGGAGCCTGGTCTGCACCTCACCCGACGGGCATCCGGTGGTGGCCATCAGGCCCTCGGCGTGCTCGGCGAGCAGGTCCGCGTCCATCCGCGCCCACTTGCGCACGAACCCCTCGGTGTAGGCGCGCGAGCTGAGCTTCATCAGGTTGTGCAGGCCCTTCTTGTCACGGGCCCAGATCGTCATGTGGGTGTAGTAGCCGCCCGCGGAGACGTCGTCCCGCCTCTGGTGCGGCTCGCCCCACAGCACCGGCTTCTTGTTGTGGCGCAGCTCCGGCGCGACGTAGGCCTCGATGCCGATCACCGGCTTGATGCCCGCGCCGGTCGCCTGCCGGAAGAAGTCGTAGGCGCCGTGCATGTTGCCGTGGTCGGTGAGGGCGATCGCCGGCATGCCCAGATCGCCGACCTGCTTGAACAGCTGCTTGAGCCGAGCGGCACCGTCGAGCATGGAGTATTCGGTGTGCACATGCAGGTGGACGAACGAGTCACTGGACGACATGGAGTGGCGCCTCCGGTCTGAACGTGTGCTGTGCGCTCCGACTTTAGTGGCCCCCACCGACACTTCGGGCGGCGTCGACGACGGCGTGCCGGACCGGTTCCCAGGGCTCCCCCGGATATCGTCGAATTCACGCAACGTGACGAAGGAGACACCCGGTGCGCACGGAGACGGACGAGGGCTACCGGAAGGATCTGGGCAACCGGCAGGTCCAGATGATCGCCATCGGCGGGGCGATCGGGGTGGGCCTGTTCCTCGGC
Source organism: Nonomuraea glycinis (assembly GCF_014646515.1). GTDB lineage: Bacteria > Actinomycetota > Actinomycetes > Streptosporangiales > Streptosporangiaceae > Nonomuraea > Nonomuraea glycinis. The sequence goes on along the minus strand of NZ_BMNK01000006.1, from coordinate 101,877 downwards.
GCCGGCGGCCGGCTCGCCGCCACCGGCCCGGCCCTCGTGCTGTCGTACGCCGCCGCCGGCATCGCCGCGTTCTTCGTCATGCGGGCCCTCGGCGAGCTGGTCCTCTACCGTCCCGCCTCGGGCTCCTTCGTCGAGTACGCGGGCGAGTTCGTCGGGCCGTGGGCGGCGTTCGCCAGCGGCTGGATGTACTGGATCAACTGGGCCTTCACCGGCATCGCCGAACTGACCGCGATCGCCCTGTACGTCCACTACTGGGCGCCCGCCTTCCCCCAATGGGTGACGGCGCTGATCGCCCTGAGCTTCGTCCTGGTGGTGAACCTGCTGTCGGTGAAGCTCTTCGGCGAGCTGGAGTTCTGGTTCGCCATGCTCAAGGTGCTGGCCATCGTGACGTTCCTGGTGGTCGGGCTGGTGCTGGTCGTCCTGTCGGTGGGCCAGGCGGGGCCGCACAACCTCGTCTCGCACGGCGGGTTCTTCCCCACCGGGTTCCCGCTGGTGCTGATGAGCCTGCAGTCGGTGGTGTTCGCCTACGCCTCCATCGAGCTGGTCGGGATCACCGCCGGCGAGACCGCCAGGCCGCGCGAGATCATGCCCAAGGCCGTCAACGGCGTGGTGTGGCGGATCGCGGTCTTCTACGTGGGCTCGGTGGTGCTGCTGGCGATGGTGCTGCCGTGGACCGCGTACGAGGCCGGCACCTCGCCGTTCGTCACCGTCTTCGCCGGCCTGGGCGTGCCGTGGGCGGCCGACGCGATGAACCTCGTGGTGATCACCGCCGCGCTGTCCTCGTGCAACTCGGGCCTGTACGCCACCGGGCGGATCCTGCGGTCGATGGCCCGTAACGGCGAGGCGCCGCGCTTCACCGGGACGCTCAGCGCCCGGCACGTCCCGATCGGCGGGATCGTGTTCACCGCCGCCATGTTCCTCGGCGGGGTGGCGCTGTTCTACTTCCTGCCGCTGCGAGCCTTCAACATCGCCACCGCCGTCGCCTCGCTCGGCGTGGTCACCACCTGGGGCACGCTGGTCTACTGCCAGCTGCGGCTGCGCCGATCCGGGCACCGCTCGTCGTTCCCGATGCCGGGCACACCGTACACCAACTGGCTGACGCTGGCCTTCCTGGCGCTGGTGGTGCTGCTGATGCCGTTCGCGGACGCCGACCAGCGGGTCGCCTTCTTCCTGGTCCCCGTCCTGATCGCGGGGATCGCACTCGGCTGGACGGTGCTCGGCCGCAAGCGGGCCGCCACACCGGCGCAACCGGCGCAACCGGCGGCCGACCCCGCCGAGTGAGCCACGCGAGCGACTTCACGCAGGTGACCCCACGCAGGTGACCCCACGCGGGTGGGTCACGCAGGTGGCTTCACGCAGGTGACCCCACGCGGGTGGGTCACGCAGGTGACCCCACGCGGGTGGACCACGCAGGTGGCTTCACGCAGGTGATCACGTGGCCGGAGCTCGGGCCCGCCGTCAGCGGGTGGTGCGCTCCTCGGCCAGGTGCAGGCCCGCCTCGATGACCGCGTTCATGATCGGGGCCAGCCGCTCCTCGCCCAGCTCGGGCGCGCGCTGGGCCATCGTGGCCACCAGCTCGCGCTCGCGGGCGTGGTCGCGCCCCGCGAAGCCGCCCACCGGCTTGAGCCGCTGCACGATGCCGGCCAGCTCGGCCCGGCGCTCCAGCAGGGTCGCCAGGGTGGCGTCGACGCGGTCGATGGCCCGTCTGCACTCGGGCAGCGTGGCGGGGGCCTCCGGGCGGAGCAGGGCGCCGACGAGGGTCACAGCCTCCTCTGCCGCCCTGCGGTCCGCCGGGGTGCCGACCACGATGAGCCCGTCCGCCCCAGCCGCCACCGCAGCCGTACAAAGACCGATATTTCCGGACACGTCGGCGAGGGCGGGGCGGCCGGACGCGGCCCGCGCGGCTCGCAGCAGTCCCAGGTCAGAACGCTCGCAGAGGATCACCTGATCGTTGCCCTCCGCGACGCAGTAGTCCACCACGCCGAGCCACTCCGCCAGCGCGGCGCCGTGGCGGCGCTCCACCACCACCGGCAACCCCAGCGCGGCCACCGCGCGCACCAGCGGGATGTCCCGCGTCCAGGCCGCCCCGATCACCACGCCGCGCGCCCGCGCCGCGATCACGGGCAGGTCGTCCATGCCGGCCGGCTCAGCCAGCGCCACTCCCTCACGCAGGATCGCACGGGCGTCGCCGCGCTGCGCGCGCAGGCTCACCCGATCGCCGATCACCACGGCGGGCCCGTCGCCCACGCGCTGCGCGCCCAGCGTGACCACATGCCGTTCCAAGGTCGATGACATCTCGGCTCCCCACTCGGCCGGCTCTCCCTGAGCCGGCGGAAAAACCAAAAAGGCAGAGACGCGGCGTCTCTGCCTTTGCCGACTCCAGGTGGTCGCTAGTGGACGACCGGCCCTCCCGGAGCCGGCTCGATAAACACGTAGCGACAAGTCATGTCTGCACCTTACACCCGCCCTCCACGTGCTGGACACGCTTCCCGAATGATGGACTGTCCTTGCGGCGAGTCGCCGTTGATCCCTCGCTATGGGAGTATTTCTTGGCCTAGAGGGAGGGTTTGAGGCCGTTGATGTCGGATCGCAAGCCGGACGGACGCCGCATCGCCGGTCGTTACCAGCTGCAGGAACCCATTGGCAAGGGTGGCATGGGCATTGTTTGGCGCGCCCATGACGAGCTCCTTGATCGCACTGTCGCGGTCAAGGAAGTCCGCTATGCCGCCGCTCTGGGTGACGAAGTGCAGCTGCTGAATCGGCGCACGATGCGTGAGGCGAGGGCGGCGGCCAGGTTCGAGCACCCCAACGTGATCGTCGTACACGACGTGATCGAAGAGGACGACCGTCCCTGGATCGTCATGCAGCTCGTCGAGTCACGTTCCCTGGGAACGGTGATCAAGCAGGATGGGCCACTACCGCCACGAAAGGTGGCCAAGATCGGGCTGGCCGTGCTCGACGCGTTGCAGCGCGCGCACGAGTCGGGCGTGCTGCACCGCGATGTCAAACCTGAGAACGTGCTGCTGGCCGACGACGGCCGGGTGGTGCTGACCGACTTCGGCATCGCCACCCTGGAGACCGAGACGCAGCTGACGGTGACCGGCCTGGCGGGCACTCCGGCGTTCATCGCGCCGGAGCGGCTCAAGGGGCTGCCCGCACGCCGCGAGTCGGACCTGTGGTCGCTGGGCGCCACGCTCTACACGGCCGTCGAGGGCCGCTCCCCGCACGAGCGCGGGATGGCCCTGGCGACCATGCACGCCGTGCTGACGGACGAGCCGGACCCCGCCACCCACGCGGGACCGCTGGCCTCGGTGATCGCCGGCCTGCTGGCCAAGGAGCCGGTCCAGCGCCTGTCGTACGAGGAGACGGCGCAGGCCCTGCGCCGGGTCATCTCCTACTCCGCCGACCGGGCACCGCTCCTCCAGGAGTCCCGGGCGCCGGCGACCATGGTGCAGCCGGCGGTCGAGGACGACATGCCGACGGACCCCGACCTAGCGCCCGTCCCGAGCGCCCTGCCCGTCTCCCCCTTGCCGGAGACGGGAGCCAGACTCCAGCCCGCGACCCAGGAGCCACCGCTCCCAGGGGACTACCAGGAGACCGAGCTGAGCGGCTCCGGCCGGCGGCAGGCGGTGCCGGTCATCGCCGCGGTCGCCGCGGTGGTGCTGGTGGCCGCCGTCGGCGGCTATCTCGGGCTGCGCGCGGCCCCGGGCGACGATCCCACCGCCGACCCGCGCTCGCTGGCGGTCAGTACAGGCACGTCGCAGCCCTCGTCCGGCGCCTCGGCGCCGCCGCCATCGTCGGCGACGCCCAGCGCCGAGCCCACCCCGTCACCGACCGCGACGCCCACCGACACCCTGACTCCCACGGAGCCGAAGGCGACGGAGGCCGCCCTGCCGGCCGGCTGGAAGCTCTACAAGGACAAGAAGCTCGACTTCACCATCGGGCTGCCGAAGGGCTGGGACGAGTACAAACGCGAGGGCAGCCAGGTCTTCTTCCGTGGGCCCGGCGCGGGCTCCAACGCGTTCATGGCGGTCGACCGGGCGTCGAACCCCGGCTCCGACCCGCTAGCGGACTGGAAGAAGCAGGAGAAGTCCGCCAAGTACGGCTTCGGCGGCTACCAGTTGCTCGACATCAAGAAGGTCGACTTCCAGAAGGCCGCCGCCGACTGGGACTTCACCTGGAACACCAACACGGGCCCGACCAGGGTCCGCAACCGGGGGTTCATCACGGACAACGGCCGCGGATACTCCATCTACTGGCACAACCTCAACAGCAGGTGGAAGAAGGACTACCACTTCTTCGAGACCTTCTGCGCGACCTTCAAGCCCGACCGGTAGGCGCGCGTGGACAGACAGGTCGCGGGCCGCTACCGCCTCATCGAGCCACTCGGTGAAGGCGGTATGGGCGTGGTCTGGCGTGCCCACGACGAGCTGCTCGACCGGCTGGTGGCGGTCAAGGAGGTCCGCTACACCGGGGTGGGCGACAAGCAGCGGGCCGAGCTCAACAGCAGGACCATCAGGGAGGCGCGGGCCGCGGGCCGCCTCGACCACCCCTCGGTGATCGTCATCCACGACGTCGTCGAGGAGGACGGGCGCCCGTGGATCGTCATGCAGCTCGTCCGCTCCCGGTCGCTGGCCGAGGTGATCCGCGACGGCGGGCCGCTGGCGGTGCCGCAGGTGGCGGCGATCGGCGCGCGGGTGCTCGACGCGCTGCGGGCCGCGCACGCCACCGGGGTGCTGCACCGCGACGTCAAGCCCGAGAACGTGCTGCTGGCCGACGACGGCCGGGTGGTGCTGACCGACTTCGGCATCGCCTCGCTGGAGGCCGAGGCCGGCCTGACGGCGACCGGCGGCCTGGTGGGCACCCCCGCCTACATGCCGCCCGAGCGGCTGAACGGCGAGCCGGCCAGGCCCGAGGCGGACCTGTGGTCGCTGGGCGCGACGCTCTACGCGGCGGCCGAGGGCGCGCCGCCGTTCCGCAGGGACTCCTGGGCGGCCACGGTGGCGGCGGTGCTGCGCGACCCGCTGGAGCCGCCGCGCAGGGCGGGGAGCCTCTCGCCGGTGATCGTCGGGCTGCTGCGGCGCGACCCGGCCACCCGGATGCCCGCCGCGCAGGCGGCCGAGCTGCTGGCCAGGGCCGCCGCCCCGCAGGACGGCACGATGCCCATCCCCGTGTCGCGCCCGCCCGGCCGGCGCCGCGTCATGATGGTCGCGGCCGCCGTGGTCGTGGCGGTGCTGGGCGCGGGCGGCGCGCTGGTCGCCACCTGGGCGCTGTCCCCGCCGCAGACGGAGATCGCCGGCCCGGCCACGACGACCCCCGCGCCGTCCACGACAGAGCCGACCGAAACTCCCACCAAAGCTCCCATCGAAACTCCCACCAAGACCCCCGCCAAGACCCAGGAGCCCGCTCAGGAGCCGCCGGACGGCTGGCGCTCGTACCGGAACACCGACGGCGGCTTCACCACCGCCCTGCCGCCCGGCTGGCGCGCCACCAAGCACGCCACCAGGGACAGCGTCACCCTGTCAGGCCCCGGCACCACCGGCCTGATGATCATCGAATGGACCGTCCCGGACCAGCCGTGGACCAGTGCCGTGCGGCACTGGGAGGCGCTGGAGCAGGAGATCATCCGCGACGGCGGGTTCAAGGGCTACCTCCGGATCGGCATCCGCCCGGTCCGCTATCTCGGCCGGCCCGCGGCCGACTGGGAGTTCACCAGGGTGCGCGAGGGCGAGACCATCCATGTGATCAACCGGGGCCTGCGCACCGCCGACGGCCGCCCCTTCGCCCTCTACTGGGAGACGACCCAGTCCCGCTGGAAACAGGACCGGCACTACTTCGACAGCTTCGTCGCCGCCTTCCGTCCGGGGGCCGGGACGCCGTGAGCGAGGCGGAGCGGGCCCGCTTCTGGCGGCACCCGGCGGTGCCGGAGGTCGACCTGCTCAAAGCCCGCTACGTCACCCACCGCTTCTCCCGGCACGTGCACGACGGCTACGCCATCGGCGTCATCATCGCCGGTGTGGAGGAGTTCGACTACCGCGGCAGCACACACCGGGCGGGCGCGGGCGAGGTGGTGCTGGTCAACCCCGACGCGGCGCACACCGGCCAGGCGGGCACCGCGGGCGGCTGGGCGTACCGCATGCTCTATCCGTCCGTGGCGGCGATCGGTGAGATCGCGACCGAGCTCGGCCTGACCTACGGCACCCCGCACTTCCCCGAGCAGGTGGTGCGCGACCCGGCGGTGGCGGCGCTGATGGACCGCGCGCACCAGGCGACCGAGCGCGGCGACGACCTGACCGCCTCCACGATGACGCGGACGCTGTTCGCGCGGCTGCTGACCCGCCACGCCACGCCGCGGCCCGCCGTGGGGCTCGCCCCCGAGGGCGCGCGAGCGGTGCGCGCGGCGCTGGACGTGCTGCACGAGCGCCTGGTGGACCCGCCGACGCTGGAGGATCTGGCGCGGGTCGTCGGGGCCAGGCCGTTCCCGCTGCTGCGCGCGTTCAAGGAGGCGACCGGCCTGCCGCCGCACGCCTACCTGAACTCGCTGCGGGTGCGGCGGGCCCGCCACCTCCTGCGGTCGGGGGTACGGCCGGCGCGGGTGGCCGCCGAGGTGGGCTTCACCGATCAGGCGCACCTGAGCCGCCACTTCAAGCGCGTCGTCGGCGTCCCTCCGGCCGCCTACCAACGAGCCGCAGAAACGTACAAGAAATAGTCCTGACCTGCACATATCCTCGGTTTCCATGGACCAGACGACACATCGTTCCGCCGCCATCAGGGACGGCCTGGGCGTGGGGCTGGCCGTGGGGCTGTCCGGGGTCGCCTTCGGCGCCGCGGCCGTCACCGCGGGACTGAGCGTGCCGCAGGCGTGCGTGCTGAGCCTGCTGGCCTTCACCGGCGCCTCGCAGTTCGCGCTCACCGGCGCGGTCGGCGCGGGCGGCGACCTGCTCTCCGCCGCCTCCGGCGCGCTGCTGCTCGGCGGCCGCAACACGCTGTACGGCCTGCGGATGGCCGATGTGCTGCGGGTGCGCGGGCCGCGCAGGCTGGTGGCCGCGCACGGCGTGATCGACGAGACCACCGCCGTGGCGCTCGCCCAGCCGACCCCGGCGGCGGCGCGGGCCGGGTTCACGACCACGTTCGCCACCATCTACATCACCTGGAACCTCACCACGCTCGCCGGCGCGCTGGGCACCTCCGCGCTCGGTGACCCCGCCATGCTGGGGCTGGACGTGGTGGGGCCCGCGACGTTCCTGGCCATCCTGTGGCCGCGGCTGGCGGCCAGCGCCGAGCTGCGCCGGCTGGCCGTGGGCGGCATGGCCATCGCGCTGCTGGCCACCCCGTTCTTCCCGCCGGGGGTGCCCGTGCTGCTGTCGGCCCTGGCCGTGCTGGTGGTGCTGGTCCGATGACGCTCTGGTGGGCCATCGCGGCGGTCTGCGCCGGCTGTTACGCGCTCAAACTGGCCGGGCTCGCCGCCCCTCGCCAGGTGCTCGACCATCCCGTGGTGCGGCGCTTCGCCGAGCTGGTGCCGGTGACGCTCCTGGCGGCGCTCATCGCCGTCCAGATGTTCACCCATCAGGGCGCGCTCGCCTTCGACCCGGCCCGTGCCGGCGGTCTGGCCGCCGCCGTGATCGCGTTGCTGCTGCGCGCTCCGTTCCTGGTCGTCCTGGCCGCGGCCGCGGCCACGACCGCGCTTGTCCGAGTTCTTTTGGGGTAGTCGCCCCGCATGTCCGATTCTGTGGGGATTGTTGGAGGCCGATACCGCTTGGTGAAGACGATCGGCCGGGGCGGCATGGGCACCGTGTGGCAGGCGTACGACGAGGTGCTCGGCCGCGACGTGGCGCTCAAGGAGGTCCTCCCGCCTCCCGATCTCACCGGCCCGGAACGCGACATCTTCACCGTGCGGACCTTCCGCGAGGCCAGGGCGGCCGGCCGGGTCGCCCACCCCTGCGTCGCCGCCGTGTACGACGTGCTGGAGGAGCACGGCCACCCGTGGATCGTCATGCAGCTCATCCGCTCCCGCACGCTCGGCGAGCTGGTGCGCGACGACGGGCCGATGGCCCCCGTGGAGGTCGCGCACGTCGGGCTGCAGCTGCTGGAGGCGCTGCGCGCGGCCCACACGGCGGGGGTCCTGCACCGGGACGTCAAGCCCGACAACGTGCTGCTGGGCGAGGACGGCCGGGCGGTGCTCACCGACTTCGGCATCGCCACCACCGAGGACGAGGCCCCCGTCACCAGGACGGGGATACTCCTCGGCACACCGGCCTACATGGCGCCGGAGCGGGCGGCGGGCGGGCAGGCCCAGCCCGCCTCGGACCTGTGGGCGCTGGGCGTGACGCTCTACGTGGCCGTCGAGGGCCACTCCCCCTTCCACCGCGAGAACGCGCTGGCCACGCTGGGCGCGGTCATGCACGCCGAACCGGCCCCGCTGGCCCGCGCGGGCGTCCTCGGTCCCATCCTGCTCGGCCTGCTGCGCAAGGACCCCGCCGAGCGGATGTCGCTGGACGAGGCGCGGCGGCGGCTGTCCGCGATCATCACCGGCAGCGCACCCGAGCCGACCGGACCGGTGCCGATCCCGGTCGCGACCCAGGCCCGGCCCGCGCTCGTGCCGGGCCGGCGCAGGCCGCCGCTGCTCGCGCTGGGCGCGGGCACGGTCATGGTGGCGCTGGTCACCGGCGGCGCGGCCTGGTGGTCGCACCGGCCTGCGGAGACCAGCGCGCCGCCGCACGTACCGGCGGTGGTGCGATCGTCCAGCTCCCCCAGCGCGGCCCCCGAGACGAGCCATCCGCCACCGTCGCGCACCGGCGCCCGGCAGGACACCCCACCCCCGACCGCGTACGACTCACCCCGCACGATGTACGACTCACCCCGCCCCGACGAACCGGGCACCACCACCAAGCCGTCCACGAAGCAGACCCGGCCCCAGCCCACCAAGTCCGCCCGCAAGACGCCCGGCGACCCGACACCCACCAAGCCCGAACGGGCCACCCCTCGTGGCACCCCGGAGAACGAGTCCAGCGGGAAGACCCCCGGCCAGGTGGACCCGGCCGACGGCGACGCCCGAGGGCAGGGCCAGGGACGGGGTCAGGGACGGGGTCATGGCCAGGAAGCCCGTGACAACGCCGGCCAGAAGCCGAAGAAGGCCGGCAAGCACAAGGCCTGAGGGTCAGGACTCCGCGCGTACGGTGTCCAGGGCCTTCTGCAGGTCCTCCGGGTAGTCGGTGCCGAACGAGATCCACTCGCCGGTGGAGGGATGCTCGAAGCCGAGCGAGACCGCGTGCAGCCACTGCCTGGTGACGCCCAGCCGGGCGGCGATCGTCGGGTCCGCGCCGTACATCATGTCGCCCACGCACGGGTGGCGCAGCGCGGACATGTGCACCCGGATCTGGTGGGTGCGGCCGGTCTCCAGCTTGATGTCGAGCAGCGAGGCCGCCCGGAACGCCTCGATCGTGTCGTAGTGGGTGATCGACGCCTTGCCGCCCGCGACCACCGCCCACCTGCCGTCACCCGACGGGTGCCGGTCGATCGGCGCGTCCACCGTGCCCCGGAACGGGTCGGGATGCCCCTGGACCAGCGCGTGGTAGCGCTTGTCGACGGTGCGCTCCTTGAAGGCGCGCTTGAGGTGGGAGTAGGCGTGCTCGCTCTTGGCCACCGCCATCGCGCCGGTGGTGTTGGCGTCCAGCCGGTGCACGATGCCCTGACGCTCGGCCGCGCCGCTGGTCGCGATCGTGTGCCCGGCGCCGAGCAGGCCGCCCAGCACGGTCGGGCCCGTCCAGCCGACGGTCGGGTGGGCGGCCACGCCGATCGGCTTGTTGACCACCACGATGTCGTCGTCCTCGTAGACGATGCTCATGCCCGGCACCGGCTCGGCCACCGGCATGGGGGTGCTCACCGGAGGCGGGAGCGTCACGTCGAGCCAGGCGCCCGCGTGCACCCGGTCGGACTTGGCCGGCTGCCTGCCGTCGACCAGCACCTCACCGGCGCCGATCAGCTCGGCCGCGCGGGTGCGCGAGAACCCGAACAGTCTGGACAGCGCGGCGTCGACCCGCTCGCCCTCCAGCCCGTCGGGGACGGGGAGACTACGCTGCTCGGCCACTCTTGCCCTCCCTCGTCCCGTCAAGCTGATAACCGCGCCAGGCCAGGATGACCGCGAGGATGCCGCCGCACACGATCGCCGAGTCGGCGATGTTGAAGATCGGGAAGTAGTCGATCACCGGGAAGTTGCCGGGCAGCACCTCGATGAAGTCGACCACATGCCCCTGGAGCTGTGTGGACCTGCCGAAGCCGGACGGGTAGCGCAGCAGCCTGTCGGTCAGGTTGCCGAGCGCGCCGCCCAGCAGCATGCCCAGGGTGATCGCCCACGGCAGGCTCCCCAGCTTACGCGCCGCCCGGATGATGGCGACCACCACGCAGGCGGCGATGAGGGTGAGGATGAAGGTCATCCCGGTGCCGATGCTGAACGCGGCCCCCGAGTTGAAGATCAGCCTGAACTGCAGCACCCCGGGGATCAGCACCAGCGGCGGCTCGCCCTCCAGCGTCCGCAGCGCCACCGTCTTGGTGATCACGTCGGACGCGTAGAGAACGGCCGCCAGCGAGGCGAGAACGGCCAGGAGACGGCCTCGCCGCCCGCCTACCGGCGCTCCTCCTTCTGCTTGCAGGCCACGCACAGCGTCGCCCTCGGGAACGCCTGAAGGCGCTCCTTGCCGATCGGCTTGTGGCACGATTCGCACACTCCATAAGTCCCTGCGTCGATCCTGGCGATCGCACGTTCGTTCTGCGCGACCAGGTCGCGTGCATTCAGGGTAAGGGCGATCTCACGTTCGCGCTCATAGGTCTTGGCGCCGGCGTCCGCCTGGTCGTCACCGGCCCCCTGAGTAACGTCTCCCGAAGCGATTTCGGACTCGTGACGGAGAATGTCCGCGTTGAGCTCCTCGACCTCGCTCTGCAGCGTGCCGCGTACCTCGGCCAGCTCCTGCTTCGACCACATCGACGGTGTAGCGGTCTGCGTGACTGCCACCATGGCTGCCTCCATGCTGATCAAGGCCCTTGAATCGTGCGGGCAGCCTAGGTCTCCGATAACGGAATGGCAAACGACCCGCCGGACGAATTACCCCTCCTGTACTATCCCGCCTCGCCCTGCTAACTCCTCCTCACCGGACTCCATTCCCGCGTTCGTGGAAGCTCTCGGGGCCGCTCTGCGTTATGGTGTGAAGCTGCAAGGCGTTGATGGGGCCCTCCGACGAGGGGCATCACCCCGGAGCCGCCGGAAGAACGGCTCGCATCGAGCTCACTAGACCCGGCCGCACCTCTAATGGAGAGGGCCTCACCCGAGGCCAAGAAGGGTGGTACCGCGGAGCCCCACCGGCTTCGTCCCTTCGCGCAAAGCCCGTCTATCGGCCTGTGACGCGTGGAGGTCCCGCCCGACATGTCTTCGCCATCTTTCCGCTCTCTTCCCGCGCAGGTCGACCTGCCCGCGCTCGAGCGCGAGGTCCTGGACCGCTGGCGGGACGGGAAGATCTTCGAACGCTCCATCGAGCAGAACGAGGGCAACCCGTCCTGGGTCTTCTACGAGGGCCCGCCCACCGCCAACGGCCTGCCCGGCGTCCACCACGTCGAGGCCCGCGTCTTCAAGGACCTGTTCCCGCGCTACAAGTCGATGCGCGGCTTCAGCGTGCCCCGCAAGGCCGGCTGGGACTGCCACGGCCTGCCCGTCGAGGTCGGCGTCGAGAAGGAGCTGGGCCTCACCGGCAAGCGCGACATCGAGGACTACGGCATCGCCGAGTTCAACGCCAAGTGCCGCTCGTCGGTGCTGCGGCACGTCGACGCCTTCGAGCAGCTCACCGAGCGGATGGGCTACTGGATCGACCTGTCGACGGCGTACCGGACCATGGACCCGGCCTACATCGAGGCCGTCTGGTGGTCGCTCAAGGTCGTCTTCGACAAGGGCCTGCTGTTCCGCGACTTCCGCATCACGCCCTACTGCCCGCGCTGCGGCACCGGCCTGTCGGACCACGAGCTGGGCCAGCCCGGCGGCTACGAGACCGTGTCCAGCCCGTCGGTGTACGTCCGCATGCCGGTGACCTCCGGTCCGCTGGCCGAGCTGGACGCCTCCCTGCTGATCTGGACGACCACCCCCTGGACGCTGGTCTCCAACACCGCCGTCGCCGTGCACCCCGACGTCACCTACGTCGCCGCGCGCACCGCCGGCGGCGAGGTGCTGGTGGTGGCCGAGCCGCTGCTGTCGGTACTCGGCGAGGACGTCACCGAGGTGGCTCGCCTCACCGGCCGTGAGCTGGAGCGCACCACCTACCGGCGGCCCTTCGACCTGGTCGACATCCCCGACGCCCACTACGTGGTGCTCGGCGAGTACGTCACCGTCGAGGACGGCACCGGCCTGGTCCACCAGGCGCCCGCGTTCGGCGCCGACGACCTGGCCGTCATCAGGCGCTACGACATGCCGGTGATCAACCCGATCGGCCCCGACGGGCGCTTCCTCGACGACGTGCCCATGGTGGGCGGGCAGTTCTTCAAGGACGCCGACGAGGCGCTCACCGAGGACCTGCGCGGCCGCGGCCTGCTGTTCCGCGGTGGCCACTTCGACCACAGCTACCCGCACTGCTGGCGCTGCCACACGCCGCTGCTCTACTACGCGCTCCCCTCCTGGTACATCAGGACCACCGAGGTCAAGGAGCAGATGCTGGCGGAGAACGCCACGACCAACTGGTACCCCGACACGATCAAGTGGGGCCGCTTCGGCGAGTGGCTGCGCAACAACGTCGACTGGTCGCTGTCGCGCTCGCGCTACTGGGGCACGCCGCTGCCGCTGTGGGTGTGCTCGGCCGACGAGTCCCACGTGACGTGCGTGGGCTCCTTGGCGGAGCTGGGCGCCCTGGCCGGTGAGGACCTGTCGGCGCTCGACCCGCACCGCCCGTTCGTGGACGACGTGGCCTTCCCCTGCCCGACCTGCTCGGCCGAGGCCCGCCGGGTGCCCGACGTCATCGACGCGTGGTACGACTCCGGCTCCATGCCGTTCGCCCAGTGGGGGCAGCCGGGCAAGCCCGAGGGCCTCTACCCGGCGCAGTTCATCTGCGAGGCGACCGACCAGACCCGCGGCTGGTTCTACTCGCTGATGGCCGTCGGCACGCTGGTGTTCGGCCAGTCCTCCTACGAGAACGTGCTCTGCCTCGGGCTCATCCTGGCCGAGGACGGCCGCAAGATGAGCAAGCACCTGGGCAACATCCTGGAGCCGATGCCGCTGATGGACGAGCACGGCGCCGACGCGCTGCGCTGGTTCATGGCCTGCGGCGGCTCGCCCTGGTCGGCCCGCCGGGTCGGCCACGGCGCGCTGGAGGAGATCGTCCGCAAGGTCCTGCTGACCTACTGGAACACCGCCTCCTTCTTCACTCTCTACGCGGGCGCCGAGTCGTGGTCGCCCGCCCGGCTGGCCGACGCGCCCCCGGCCGCGCAGCGCCCGCTGCTCGACCGGTGGGCACTGGCCGAGCTGCACCGCACGGTCGCCGACGTCACCGCCTCACTGGACGAGTACGACACCCAGCGGGCCGGACGCAGGCTGGCCGAGTTCCTCGACGACCTGTCCAACTGGTACGTACGCCGCTCGCGCCGCCGGTTCTGGCAGGGGTCGCCGGAGGCGTTCGCCACCCTGTACGAGTGCCTGGAGACGGTGACGCGGCTCATGGCGCCCTTCACGCCGTTCGTCACCGACTACCTGTGGGACGTGCTGCGCGGCTCCGACGCCCCCACCTCGGTGCACCTGGCGTCCTGGCCCGCCGTGCGCGATGATCTGCTCGACCCGGCGCTGTCGCAGCAGATGGCGCTGGTGCGGCGGCTGGTGGAGCTGGGCCGCTCGGCCCGCGCCTCCTCCGGCGTCAAGACCCGCCAGCCGCTCGGCCGCGCCCTGGTCGGCGCGCACGACTGGCCGGCGTTGCCCGGCGAGCTGCGCGACCTCATCGCCGACGAGCTGAACGTCCAGGTCCTGGAGGACATGTCGGGCTTCAGTGCCGACCTGGTCTCCTACACCGTCAAGCCCAATTTCCGGGCGCTCGGCAAGCGGTTCGGCTCGCAGACCAAGCTGGTGGCCGCCGCCGTGGGCGCCGCCGACGCCACCACGCTGGCCCGCGCCCTGCGCTCCGGCGAGTCCGTCACCGTGGAGGCGGGCGAACTCGGCCCGGTCACGCTCGGCTCCGACGATGTGATCGTCACCGAGCAGCCGCGTTCCGGCTGGGCGGTGGAGACGGGCGCGATCGACACGGGCACCGGCGAGACGGTGGCGCTCGACCTGGAGCTCACCGACGAGCTGCGCCGGGCGGGCCTGCTGCGCGAGGTCATCCGCCTGGTGCAGGACGCCCGCAAGTCTTCGGGCCTGGCCATCACCGACCGCATCGACCTGTGGTGGACCGCCACCGGTCCCGACCTGGCGCAGGCCCTGCGCACGGGCGGCGAGCTGGTCGGGGACGAGGTGCTGGCATCGTCACTGACGGAGGGCGACCAGCCCGGCCTCCCGACACACACGGACCCCGACCTGGGCCTCACCTTCCAGCTCCGCCGCGCCTGACCCCCGGGAGACGCCCGACCCCCGGGAGACGCCCGACCCCCGGGAGACGCCCGACCCCCGGGAGACGCCCGACCCCCGGGAGACGCCCGACCCCCGGGAGACGCCCGACCCCCGGGAGACGCCTGACCCCCGGGGGCCGGCCGCCGCCTGACGGCCGACCTCGGGGATCCCCCGATCCACCGCCGCTTCCGCCGGTATCCGGCGGCGCGTACCTGCCTGAGAGCCGCAGACGCCGGATACCGGCCTCTCGACCGCGTCGCGCCCAGCGGCGTCAGGCGGGCTCAGAGCTCGACGCTCTCGCCCGGCAACAGCCGCCGGATGTCGGCGTCGAGCGGCCCGGCCTCGCTCGCCAGCACGCTGTCGAGCACTTTCAAGCCCCACTCGTTGAGCAGACCGTCATGGATCGCGTACGCCCGGCGCGGCCCCATCTCGCGCAGGTAGCCGATCAGATCGGGCACCGTCAGCCACGGCGCCTGGCCCGGCACCAGCAGGGTCGGCACGTCGACCAGCGGCAGCGCGTCGCCGGGATGGAACACCTCACCGTCGAGGAGGAACCCGACGTTGTCCACGGGCTCGGCGTCGGGATGGCTGAGGTGATGCTTCTCCCCGACGCCCACCACCTCGAACCCGGCGACCGTCAAGACGTCCCCGTCGGCCACCACCCGTACCCGGTCCCGAATCCCCTCCAGCCGCCGGGCCACCCCGGAGCAGGTGTAAACGGCGAGCTCGGCGTCGGCGGCCACAGCCGCGTACAGCCGCTCGGCCTCGAAGTGGTCGACGTGCTCATGGGTGATCAGAACCGCCTCGACACCGGCCAGCGCCTCCGGCTCCGGCGTCATCACCCCGGGGTCGATGACGATCGCCCTGGAATCCTTCTCCACCCGCACGCACGCATGCCCGTACTTGGTCAGTCTCACGGCCCTATCCTGTCCCGCCGGCCGCTTGCGCCCCCTGGAGATCTCCGACAGCGAAAACCACCCCAAGCAGGCTAAAAATATGCCTCGATGCTTGAAACCCGGGCTAAGTGCGTAAATCGCCACCCAGGACTCCCGGATCAGCGATCAAGCGATGCCACGAAAGCAGCGGACGCCGACAAGGGGATTACGGCCACCCTCGACCGGCGACCGCAACGGATCAACCCACCGTTTCCCGCTCGTTCTGACAGACGGAACAACTCGTCAGACCCGCCGCCTCAGCCCTGGCCAGCGTCATACTCTCCACCCCGGACTCCCCAGCACCCTGAATCAGCGGACAGGCGGTGCCGTGGTAGCGACGGGTGCCGATGATGACCTTCACCATGCCGCCGCCGGCCTTCTTCCCCCCAGCAGGGGCAGGCTCGCCGGACGCCGCGCCACGGTCTTTTGAGGCACCGGCGGTGGAGGCACCGGAGGTAGAGCCGCCAGCGGTGGAGGCACCGGAAGTAGAGCCGCTGGAGGTAGAGCCGCCGGACCGCCCATGAGCGGCGGTATCGGCCGAACCCTCGCCACCGGACTTCGCCCCGGCGGACTGCTGCTCGCCACCCGCCTTGGAGCCGGTAGGCCGCTCACCACCCGCCTTGGAGCCGGTAGGCCGCTCGCCGCCCGGCTTGGGACCGGTGGGCCGCTCGCCGCCCGGAGCCTTCGACGGGCTCCCCGAGCCGGCACCGGGCCTCCCCCCGGTCGCCCTGTCAGGCGCTCCGGTGGGCGTCGGCAGGGTCCGGGACTTGGCGGACTCGGCCGACGACGCCGGTCGCTCCGGCGTCACGGCACCACTCGAAGCCGGGCCCCGGTCAGAGCCGCCCTGCGGCGACTTCGCCTCAGCCTCGTCGGCCCCGGCGGAACTCCCCTGAGACTTGCCCTCACCCGACCGCGATCGCAGCGACGAAGGGGCGTCACCCGATCCGGAACGGGTCTGCCCGGCGGGGCCGCCCGATGCCGGACGACGCGACTCCGCCGACGGCTTGGCGTCCTGGGACACCGGTTCGCCGGAGGCCGTGACGCGAGGCTGGGGACGGGTGTCGGGGTCGGTGGAGTCGCTGTCAGGCTCAGCCATCACCGCCTGCTCACCAACGGGCTTCTCACCCCGCGCACTACCGCCGCCACCCGGCTTCTTGCCCTGAGCGCCGCTGCCGACCGCCTGCTCAGCTCTGCCGGCGGGGCGTTCGGCTTGCGCACCGTGGCCGGAGGAGTCGCCGCGCTCAGCTCCGCCAGAGGGTCGCCCGCCCTTCGGCTCTGACCCGGTGCCCGGCCGCTGGGGCCGGTCCGGCCTGGGGGTGCGGTGGCCGTCGGGGAGGGGCAGGGAGAGCTTGGTCTCCGCCTCCGCCTCTTCGCGCCCGGCGGACCCGTAGGGGGGCCGCGCGCCCTTGCCACCGGCCCCGGATGGCGTGCCGCCCCCGGGACGGGTGGGCGCAGCGGCCGGAGAGGCGGCCGGCCGGCCGAACCAGCCGGTCGGGCCCTCGGCGGTCGCGGAGGAGGCGGCCGAGGAAGAAGCCGATGCCGGGGAAGGGGTCGCGGATGAAGAAGGGGCCGCGGAAGAAGCTGAGGCCGGGGAAGGGGCCTCGGATGAAGAAGGGGCCGAGGCAGGAGTAGAGGCCGTAGAAGGGGCCGGGGAGGGGGGCGAGGTGGGGGTGACAGCCTTGGGTTCGGGCCTTGGCGGCATGACCGGCGACTGCGGGTCCCGCGTCGGCTCGGCCTGGTGCGCGGTGGCGACGGCCGGCTCGGGGTCCGGGGCAGGTGGTAGCTGCCGACCGCCGAGTGCGGCGTCAGGCAGGCACGCGGTGCAGGGCGTGAAGCCCTCCTCGCGCGCCTCTTCGTACGTCAGTTCTTCTTGACCCCGCCCGATCAGCTGCCGGCAGCCCTGAACGTGGTAGCGCTTGCGCCCTGGGATCACCAGCACGATCGCGTCCGGGGAGATCCCGCTCGCCGTCAGCGGGCGCTGCGGCCCGGACGCCGGTGCGGGAGACGGCCCCCGCGTGGGCACGGGTGAGTGCCCGGGTGAAGGCAGGGTCGCCGTCCGCTGGAACGGTTGCGGCGACGCTTGCGCCCCCATCGGGCCGGTCTGGTTGTACGGCACGCCGGGTGGCACGAGCCCCGCTGGAGGAGGGGTGGCCGGCACTGCGGCCTGCCCACCACCGGGAAACAACTCGTGACGCCGCAGCAGTGCCCCGATCACCAGGAAAAGCGCGGACAGCACGCTGACCACGATGGACCACATGATCAGGAACGGCTTGGCCAGTACGAAGCCCGCGATCAACAGAATGACCGCCGTGAGCACCAAACCAGCACTGATAAGGATCACAAAGGGCTCTTTCGAGTGACGGGTCTATCTGACCCGCTACCTTACCGGCGGTCGTTGTGGGGACCGTCACTGCCGGGGAAAACACCCTGCGGAGCCTCGCCGCCGAACGGGTTGGGACCACCGGGCAGAGGCTGCTGGCCACCCTGGGGGACGGCGTGCTGCATACCGGGGCCCGCGGCACTGGGCGCACCCGACGACATGACGGGGAACCCGCCGCTGCCTTCCGCGGAGACGTTCAGCTCGGCGAGCTGGTTCTCCAGGTAGAGCTTGAGGCGGCTGCGGTATTCGCGCTCGAAGCTGCGCAGCTCCTCGACCTTGCGCTCGAGCTCGTCACGGGTCTGGACGAGGGAACCCATGGCCTGACGGTGGCGCTCCTGCGCGTCGCGCTCGAGCGTCTCCGCGCGGGCGCGGGCGTCGCCGATGACCTGCTCGGCCTGACGGCGAGCCTTGGTCAGGATCTCGTCGGCCTCGCGGCGGGCTCGGGTCACGGTCTCGTCCGCCTCCCGGCGGGCGTCGGAGATCGCCTGGTCGGCGGTCTGCTGCGCGAGCGCGAGCACGCGCGCGGCGGTGTCCATGTTGTCCTCGGCGGGAGGCATGTTCATGGCCATCGGAACCGGCTGCGGCTGCTGCTGCGGCTCGGGCGCCCGCATGGGCTCCGGCTGCTGCTGCTGTTGCTGGGGCGGCGGCCCCATCATCTCAGGCTTGGGCTGCTCCTGGACGGGCGCGGACGCCATGGGCATGTTCATGCCACCAGGCACCTTGCCGCGCAGGCACTCGGCCAGCTTCGCGCGGAGCTCTTCGTTCTCTTGGATCAGGCGGTCAAGCTCAGCCTCGACTTCGTCGAGGAAGGCATCGACCTCTTCCTCGTCGTAGCCCGGCCTGAGCCGGGTCGTACTGAATTGCTTGTTCCGCACATCAGCGGGCGTCAGCGGCATCTTTTGGTCTCCTTGGCGCGCTTTGGAGTCTGTCCGGAGGGACGGTCAACCCGATCACTTCAGCGCGGACACGAGTTGGATCATGACCGGTGCTCTGTGGCCCCCATCACCTACCGCCGAGCATTCCTGCGATGTTGATCAAGAGCAGAACGATGATGAAGAGGACTGTGAAGCTTAGGTCAAAGGCCACCGTACCCAACCGGAGCGGGGGAATGAAACGGCGGAGGAACTTCAGGGGAGGGTCGGTTGCGGTGTATGTGGCTTCGGCGAGCACCAGCACGACCCCGGAGGGTCGCCACTGCCGTGCGAACGCCTGGACGGTCTCGAAGATCATCCTGCCGATGAGCAGCACCAGGTAGAGCGACAGGACAACGACCAAGATCTGGCTTACGATCCCCACGGTCTGGCCGCGCCTCCACTTCTGATGTGCCCGTCCGGTCTCGGCGAGACCTGGTTGGGTCCGGTAGTCATACAGAGACTCTAACTCTGGTTGAAGAACCCGCGTTCCGCGATTCGTGCCTTGTCCTCAGCGGTCACCTCGACATTGGCAGGGGACAACAGGAACACCTTGTTCGTAACACGTTCAATGCTGCCATGTAGGCCAAAGACCAGACCTGCCGCGAAATCGACCAGCCGCTTCGCGTCGCTGTCGACCATCTCGGTCAGATTCATGATGACGGGGGTGCCGTCACGGAAGTGCTCGCCGATCGTCCGGGCCTCGTTGTAGGTCCGGGGGTGCAGGGTGGTGATGCGCGCCAGATCGGTCGTACGGCGCTCCAGGACGGTCGTGGCGGGCCTGGGCGCGGGCACTCCCGTATCGGCCTCTTCCTCGCGGTCCTGGACCGCTATGGACCGCTCCTCGCCGGTGCGCTGCACATCGTCGTCGTAGGCGTACTCATCCGTGTAGGTCTCGTACCTCTCGTAGCGGTCGTCCTCCACGAGCCCGAGGTAGACCGCCATCTTGCGCATCGCGCCGGCCATTGCTACGTCGTCCTCCTGCTCATGGTCGCACTCGTTCGGACTCGTCAGCCGGGTCCGAGGCGGTAGCCGTACCCCCCTGGAGCTCACCGCTGATCGACCTCTACCAGACCGTGGACCTGAAGACCCACTTGAGGGGACATTACCTGACGAAGAGCTTTCGACGGCCGAGCAACGCCGTACCGACACGCACATGTGTGGCGCCGTGCGCGACGGCTTCGGCCAGATCCACGCTCATCCCCGCGGAAATCATCGTGGCACGTGGGTGGCCTTCCTGTACGCCCAGCGCCACATCGCGCAGCCGCGCGAACGCCTTGCCCGGGTCCTCCCCCAGCGGCGCCACCGCCATCACCCCGCCCAGCCACAGACCGGGAGCGGCGTCGATCGCCTCGGCCACCGCCGGCACGTCCGCCGGCCTGACGCCGCCCCTGCCCGGGTCGTCGTCCAGCGCCACCTGCACCAGGCACCCGATCTCCCTGCTCTGCCTGACGGCCTCCCGGCTGATCGCCTCCACCAGCCGGCCCCGGTCGACGGAGTGGATCAGATCGGCGTAACCGACCACGGAACGCACCTTGTTGGTCTGCAGTTGCCCCACGAAGTGCCAGGTCAGCGGGAGGTCCGCGCACGCGGCCGCCTTGGGCGCGGCCTCCTGGTCGCGGTTCTCGCCCACGTCACGCACGCCGAGCCCGGCCAGCAGTCGCACGTCGGCGGCCGGATAGGTCTTGGTCACGGCGATCAGGGTCACCTCACCCCGGTCGCGGCCCGCCGCCAGGCACGCCTCACCGATCCGCTTCTCGACCCCGGCCAGGCCGGAGGCGATCTCATCCGTTCGCACGCCTGTCCCTCCTGTGCACACCATTGTCCTGTACGCCTCCCGCCGCCGGCCACCGCCCGCCCCCGCGGACCGGGCGCGGGTGGAACGCTCCCGGCCCGGGCGCGGCGAGCGAACCGGCCGCACGGCCCTCGCGATGCCGTACGCGCACCGCCCCTCGCGATGCCGTACGCGCACCGCATCGCCCCGGTGACACAGCGGCGCCGCTCCCCATGTGTGCTGGAAGGAGCGGCGGGGGCCGGTCGGGCTACTTGAGGAAGTCGGGGACGTCCAATTCCTCCTCCTGCTCCTCGAAGACCACCGGGCGACGTTTGGCGGGCTCCGACATGCGGGAGGTGATGGGCGTGGGCGGATTGGTGGGCTCGGGCGTGGGCCGCGGGATCGAGACGGGGGCCGAGGGCTCCTCGTGCTCGTCCCCGGCCGCCGACTCGCGCTCCGTCCGCTCCGGCGGACGCACCGGCTCAGGTCGCGGCTCGGGACGCGGCTCGGGACGGGCCTCGATCCTGGCCTCGGGACGCGGCTCGGGCCTGAACTCGGAGCGCGGCTCCGGCCGGAACTCCGGACGCGGCTCGGGCCTGAACTCCGGACGAGGCTCCTGGCGGGGCTCGGGCCTGAACTCGACGCGCGGCTCAGGACGGGGGTCGAGGCGCGGCTCGGGACGGGAGGCGGGCTCGGGCCGGACACCCGCCGAGGGCGCGCCGGCCCGGGGCGGGGCCGCCAGCGGCGGCGCCTGGGCCGCGGTGGGACGGCTCTGCGGGCGCGGCAGCGCCTTGTCCGGGGGCGCGATGTCGTCGAAGCCGGCGGCGATCACGGTGACCCGCACCTCGTCGCCGAGCGCGTCGTCGATGACCGTGCCGAAGATGATGTTGGCGTCGGGCGCCGCCGCCATCGACACCAGCTGGGCGGCCTCGTTGATCTCGAACAGGCCGAGGTCGGAGCCGCCGGCGATCGACAGCAGCACGCCGTGCGCGCCGTCGATGCTGGCCTCCAGCAGCGGGCTGGAGACAGCCATCTCCGCCGCGGCCACCGAACGGTCGTCGCCGCGCGCGTGGCCGATGCCCATCAGCGCCGAACCGGCGCCGGACATGACCGACTTGACGTCGGCGAAGTCCAGGTTGATCAGACCCGGCGTGGTGATCAGATCGGTGATGCCCTGCACACCGGAGAGCAGCACCTGGTCGGCGGCCTTGAACGCGTCGAGCACGCTCACCTGCCGGTCGGAGATCGACAGCAGCCGGTCGTTGGGGATCACGATGAGGGTGTCGACCTCGTCGCGCAGCGTCTCGATGCCCGCGTCGGCCTGCGAGGCCCTGCGGCGGCCCTCGAAGCTGAACGGCCGGGTGACGACTCCTATCGTGAGCGCCCCCAGGGAGCGAGCGATGTTGGCCACCACGGGCGCGCCGCCCGTGCCGGTGCCACCACCCTCGCCCGCCGTGACGAAGACCATGTCGGCCCCCTTGAGGACCTCCTCGATCTCCTCACGGTGGTCCTCGGCCGCCTTGCGCCCCACATCGGGGTTGGCGCCCGCTCCAAGTCCACGCGTGAGCTCGCGGCCCACGTCCAGTTTGACGTCGGCGTCACTCATCAGCAGCGCCTGGGCGTCGGTGTTTATCGCGATGAACTCGACGCCCTTGAGTCCCTCCTCGATCATCCGGTTGACGGCGTTCACTCCGCCGCCGCCGATGCCGACGACCTTGATGACCGCGAGGTAGTTCTGCGGTGCTGCCACGACGAGGGGCCTTTCCGCTCGTTGACTTGCCATTTCGGTGCGGATCGTCTCCGCGTCTTTTCAGTTCGGGTAACTCTCAACCTCAAGTTGAGATTTAGATTTATGTCAACCTGAGGATTGATACGGACAGTAGGAGTTACGCTCCGCGCGGGTCAACTAACCGCGCCGCAAGCACGTCCGGCGTGTCGCGGGCTGTCCGATTCGCTCAGCCGTCACGCCTGGTCGGGGCACTCCCGTGCCGTAAACCCGATCTACAGGTTCTCACGCCGGGACGCACGCCTCGGCCAGGCGCGAGCCTGTTCCCGGTCTGGAGTTGCCGCGCCGGAGGCCAAAGATCTATGTTTCGCGGCCCGCATATCCCCGGCGCCGCGCCACTTCCCCCGGACGGCCCCACCGGAATAGTGATCATGGCCGGGTACGTGAAATAGATCACTTGAGTGTGATCACGTCCGGCGAGCTCACGTCGTAGACCTCGGCCTTGCGCCGCAGCATGCTCGTCAGGATCCGCGCCTTGTCCTCGGGCCGGTCCACGCCGCCCCAGACGATGGTCCTGCCGTCCGACAGCGTCAGCGTCACGTCCTCGGCCGTCGTGGCGCTCACCTGCCGCACCCGCCCGCCGATCTCGCCGGGCAGCGACCCGATCACCCGCAGAGCCGCCATCGTCGCCGGGTCCCCCGCCCCCGGCCGGGCCACCTTGAGCACCGGCACCAGAGGCGGCGCCACATCCACCACCTCGATCGCGACGCCGAGCTTGTCGAGCAGCGCCGCCCGGCCGCCGGCGGCCACCTGCGCCACGGGCTCGCGCTCGACGATCTCGATCTTCAGCGTCCCCGGCCACACCCGGTCGACCTTCACGCTGGCCACCTGCCGGATCGACTGGACCCTGGCCTGAACATCGGTCAGGTCGACGGTCGCCAGCGGATGCAGCTCCGGGACCCCGGCGGTCTCTCTGATCTTCTCAGCGGGCAATGTGACATTTCCCACGATCTCCACAGATCGCACGCCCAGCACCGGCGAGAAGAACACCAGCCACGCCGCCGTCCCCACGACGCCCGCGGTCAGCAGCACCAGGAAAACCGTCCGAGCCCTCATCATCCTCCAGCATCGCCGTGCCCACAGAACCTACGCCGCCGCCCGCACGTACACCTCACGCCACGCCACGGGCCGCCCTTCCCGGTCACCAGGGCCACCCCCGGCCGCCGTACGGAGCCGAAGCCGTACAGGGAGACAGCCGACGGCCGGTCGGTGGCCGAGCGCCGTCACGGCGCTCGGCCGCCCCGTGCCAGGGCCGCCGGCGGCGAGCGGGTCAGGGGGACAGCCGGGCCACGATCTGCGGGCCCAGCTCGGTCACGTCGCCCGCGCCCATGGTGAGCACGATGTCGCCCGCGCGGGCCCGGGAGGCCACCAGCTCCGGCACCGTGGCCCGGTCCGGCGCGTAGGCCACCTGCTCGTCGGGCAGCGGCACCCGGGAGGCCACCAGCGCACCCGAGACGCCCGGCTCCGGATCCTCGCGCGCGCCGTAGACGTCCAGCACGATCGCCTCGTCCGCCAGCCCCAGCGCGGTGCCGAACTCGTCGGCGAAGAACCGGGTGCGCGAGTAGAGGTGCGGCTGGAAGACCGCGATGACCCGGCCGTGACCGGAGTAGGAGGCGACCACGTCACGCGCGGCCCTGAGGTCGGCGGCCAGCTCGGTCGGGTGGTGGGCGTAGCTGTCGAACACGGCCACGCCGCCCGCCTCGCCCTTGGCCTCGAAGCGCCGCTTGGCGCCGGTGAAGGCCGACAGCCCGTCCCTGATCTCCTCGAACGGCAGCCCGAGCTCGTCGGCCACGGCGATGACCGAGGTGGCGTTGAGCGCGTTGTGCGCCCCGGGAACGGACAGCCGCACCTCCCCCGAGCAGGCGCCGGGGCCTTCGACGGTGAAGACGGTGCCGAACCCGTCGGGCCGGACGCCGCTGATCCGGTAGTCGCCCTCGGTGCCGTACGTCATGACTCTCAGCCCGCGCTCGCGCGCCACGGCGGCCAGCTCGGCCGAGCCCGGGTCGTCGGAGCAGGCGATGAGCAGCGAGCCGACCCGCTCGGCGAAGCGGGCGAAGCTGTCGTGCACGGCTCGCGGGTCGCCGTAGTTGTCCAGGTGGTCGGCCTCGACGTTGGTCACCACGGCGATGTCGGGCGCCAGCATCAGGAACGAGCCGTCGCTCTCGTCGGCCTCGGCCACGAACACCCGGCCGGAGCCCTCGTCAGCGCCGAGCCCGGTGGTGACGAGCTGGCCGCCCACGCAGTAGGAGGGGTCGGACCCGCACTTCTGCAGGGCGACGGTCAGCATCGAGGTGACGGTGGTCTTGCCGTGGGTGCCGGCGATGGCGACGGCGGTGCGCCCGGCCATGACGGAGGCGAGCGCGGCGGCCCTCGGGATGACCCGCAGCTGCTGCTTGAGCGCCTCGCCCAGCTCGGGGTTGGAGTCGCGGATGGCGGTGGAGACCACCACGGTGTCGACGTCCCTGATGTGGGAGGCGGCGTGCCCGATGTGCACGGTGGCGCCCAGCTCGCGCAGCTCGCCCACCAGGTCGCTGCTGCGGGCGTCGCTGCCGGACACGCGGACGCCGCGCTTGAGCAGGATGCGCGCGATGCCCGACATCCCCGCACCGCCGATGCCGATGAAGTGCACCCGCCCCAGCTCTTCGGCGGCGACGGGATCGACCAGCTTGACGAGGCTCATCGGGCTATCTCCAACACTTTCCTGGCGAGTATGAGGTCCGCGTCCTTCCTCCCCAGTCTGGAGGCCGCCTCCGACATCGCGGCGACTCTCTCCGGGTCATGGAGGATGGGCAGCACGTTGTGGATGATCCAATCAGATGACAGCTGCGCGTCGTCGACCAGGAGGCCGCCGTGGCCCGCGGCCACGCGCTCGGCGTTGACGCGCTGCTCGCCGTTGCCGTGCGGGAGCGGCACGTAGGCGGCGGGCAGGCCGACGGCGGTGAGCTCGGCGCAGGTGAGCGCGCCGCTGCGGCACAGCGCCAGGTCGGCGGCGGCGTAGGCGAGATCCATGCGATCCACGTACGGCAGCAGGACGTACTGCGGGTCGCCGGGCGGCGGCTCGCGCTCGACGGTGTTCTTGGGGCCGATCACGTGCAGCACCTGGACGCCGGCGGCGCGCAGCGCGGGGGCGGCGGCGAGGGCCGCCTCGTTGATCGATCTGGCCCCCTGGGAGCCGCCGAACACCAGCAGCGTGGGCCGGTCGGTCTGCAGCCCGAACCAGGAGCGGGCCTTGTCGCCCATGGACAGCCGGGCGAGGTCGACGATCTCGCGGCGCAACGGGGTGCCGATGTATTCGGCCTTGCCCGTGGGGTCGGGGAAACCGGTGAAGACGTGCTCGGTGAGCCTGGAGCCCAGCCGGTTGGCCAGGCCGGGGCGGGGATTGGCCTCGTGCACGACGATCGGCAGGCCGCGCCGCTTGGCCGCGAGGTAGGCGGGGGTGGCGACGTAGCCGCCGAAGCCGACGAGGATGTCGGCCTGCACCCGGTCGAAGACCGCCGCCATGGCGTTGACCGCCCCGGCCAGCCGGCCGGGCACGGTCAGCAGCTGCGGGGTGATCGCCCTGGGCAGCGGCACCGCCGGGACCAGCTCCAGCTCATAACCCCTGGCGGGGACGAGACGTGTCTCCAGGCCGCGCTCGGTGCCCACGCAGGTGATGCCGATGCGTGGGTCGAGGCGGCGCAGCGCGTCGGCCAGGGCGAGAGCGGGCTCGATATGCCCGGCCGTCCCGCCACCGGCGAGGACCACCCTCATGTCGGTCACTCCCTAACGTCTGTCTCGGCCTCTGGTCGTGCCCCCCAGGCCAAGCCAGCTTAGAGCCCGGACGGCGGGTCCGGGGCCACGGGCGGCCAGAGCCTCGCGCGCACCCGGCTCACGTTTGGCGAACGACAGCAGCATGCCCAGTGCGGCGAGTGTCGGCAGCAGCGCCGACCCGCCGTAGGAGACCAGCGGCAGCGGGATCCCGGTGATCGGCAGCACGCCCAGCACCGCGCCCATGTTGACGACGCCCTGACCGGCGATCCAGGCCACGATCGCGGCCGACACCAGCCGGATGAACGCGTCGTTGACCCGCGAGGCCACCCGCAACCCGGCATAGCCGAGCAGGCCGAACAGCGCCACCACCATCAGCGTGCCCATCAGCCCCAGCTCCTCGCCGAGGATGGCGAAGATGAAGTCGCTCTCACCGTGCGGCAGCCAGTCCCACTTCTGCCTGCTGCTGCCGAGCCCGAGTCCGAACCAGCCGCCTGAGCCCATCGCGATCTGCCCCTGCACGGCCTGGTAGCCGGCGCCCTGGGCGTCGGCCCACGGGTCGAGGAAGGCGCCGACCCGGGCCATCCGGTACGGCTCCACCCGGATCATGATGATGGCGGCGAGCACGGCCAGCGACAGGATGCCGCCGAACAACTTGACCGGCGCCCCCACCACCCATAGCAGCGCCAGGAAGATCATGAGCAGCACCATGGTGGTGCCCAGGTCGCGGCCGAGCATGACCATGACGGCCAGGATCACGGTGCCGGGCATCAGCGGGATGAGCATGTGCCGCCACTCGATCCGCCCGGCGCGGGCCCGGCGGGCCAGCAGGTCCGCCCCCCACAGGGCCAGGCCCAGCTTGGCCGGCTCCGACGGCTGGAAGGTGAACGGCCCGATGTAGATCCACCGCTGCGCGCCCAGCTCCGACGAGCCGACGAACAGCACCAGGACCAGCGCGATGATCGACAACGCCATGAGCGGGTAGCCGGCCCAGCGGAAGAACTTGTACGGCAGCCGCGTGCACAACCACATGATCGGCAGGCTGACCGCCGCCGACAGCGACTGCTTGATGAACCAGTAGAACGGGTTGCCGGTCTCCTGCATCGCCTCGATGCTGGAGGCCGACAGCACCATCATGAGCCCGAGCGCCAGCAGCAGCGCACTGCAGCCGATGATCAGGTAGTAGGTGGTCAGCGGCTTGTCGAGCAGTTCCTTCAGCGTGGCGAGCCGCTCGCGGGCCCAGCTCGACGGCGCTTCGGCCGCGGTCGGCCGGGCGCGCGGCTCCTCGGTCGTCGCGCTCACGTCGCCGCCTTGAGAGCGTGGACGGCACGCGCGAAGGCCTCCCCTCGCGCGGGGTAGTTGGCGAACATGTCCAGCGACGCGCCGGCCGGAGAGAGCAGCACGGTGTCTCCAGGGGAAGCGAGCCGGGAGGCTTCGGTGACGACACGGTCCATCACCCCAGTGTCTTGCCCACTGATGTCCACGACGGGGACATTCGGCGCGTGTCGCGCCAGAGCTTCGGCGATCCGGCCGCGATCCACGCCGAGCAGCACCGCCCCGCGCAGCCGGCCGGCCGCCATCCTGACGACCTCGTCCACGTCCGCGCCCTTGAGCTGTCCGCCGGCCACCCACACGATCGACGGGTAGGACGACAGCGCGGCCGCGGCGGCGTGCGGGTTGGTGGCCTTGGAGTCGTCGACGTAGTCGACCTCGCCCACCCGGTCCACGTGCGCCATCCGGTGCGGGTCCGGCACGAAGTCCCGCAGGCCCTGGCGTACGGCCTCGGCGGGGACGTCGAGCGAGCGGGCCAGCGCGGCGGCGGCGAGCGCGTTGGCGACGTTGTGCGGCGCGAGCGGGCGCACGTCGGCCAGCGTGGCGAGCTCCTCGGCGGTCTCGGCGGGATCGGCCACGAAGGCCCGGTCGACGAGCAGGTCCTCCACCACGCCCACCTGCCCGGCCCTGGGCGAGCGCAGCGTGAAGCCCACCGCGCGCGGGTAGGGCGCCGCCAGGCGGACGGCCTCGGGGTCGTCGGCGTTGTGGATGACGGTCCCGGCACGCTCGAAGATGCGGCCCTTGGCCGCGGCGTACTCCGCCATCGACCCGTGCCAGTCGAGATGGTCCGGCGCCACGTTGAGGACCGCCGCGGCGTGCGGGGCCAGCGTGCTGGACCAGTGGAGCTGGAAGCTCGACAACTCGACGGCGAGCACGTCGTACGGCTCCCGCACGGCCTCGATGACGGGCACGCCCACGTTGCCGACGGCCACCGCCTTACGCCCGGCGGCCAGCAGGATGGCGGTGAGCATGCGCACCACGGTCGTCTTGCCGTTGGTGCCGGTCAGGGCGAGCCAGGGGGCCGCCTGGGCGGGCCGCAGCCGCCAGGCCAGCTCGACCTCGCCCATCACCTCCACGCCCGCCGCGCCGGCGGCGGCGATCAGCGGGTGGTGCGGAGCCCAGCCGGTGCTGACCAGCCGGGTAGCGCCGTCGGGCAGCTCCAGCGGCCCGAAGCGGACCTCGACGCCGCGCCCGGACAGCTCGGCGGCCGCGGCGAGCTGGCGTTCGCCCGGCGTCGACTCCACGACCACGACCCGCTCGCCCCGCTCGGCCAGCACCCTGGCCACCGCCCGGCCGGAGACACCGAGCCCGGCGACGCAGGTGAGGGTCATGGCCGCGGCATCCATTCGACGTAGAACAGGCCGAGCCCGAGCGCCGCGCAGAGCATCGCGATGAGCCAGAAGCGGACCACGATCGTGGTCTCCGCCCAGCCCTTGAGCTCGAAGTGGTGCTGCAGCGGCGCCATCCTGAACACCCGTTTGCCGGTCATCTTGAAGGACCCGACCTGGATGATCACCGACAGCGTGATGATCACGCACAGGCCGGCCAGGATGATGAGCAGCAGCTGGGTGCGGGTGGTGAAGGCCAGGCCGGCCAGCACGCCGCCGAGGGCGAGCGACCCGGTGTCACCCATGAAGATCTTGGCGGGGGGCGCGTTCCACCACAGGAAGCCGATCAGCGCGCCGAGCACGGCTGCGGCCACCACGGCCAGGTCGAGCGGGTCGCGCACCCAGTAGCAGTTGGGGCCGAGCTGGTCGATGCAGTTGTTGCGCAGCTGCCAGTTGCCGATCAGCACGTAGGCGCCGAGCACCACGCCGGTGGCGCCGCTGGCCAGGCCGTCGAGGCCGTCGGTGAGGTTCACCGCGTTGGAGAAGCCGACGATCATGATGAGCACCCAGATGGTGAACCCCACCAGGCCGATCGACGGGCCGAAGTCGCGCAGGAAGGACAGGCGGGTCTCGGCGGGCGTGATGTCGTAGATGTTCGGCTGCTGGGTCACCAGCACGGCGAAGATCGCGCCCACGATGAGCTGGCCGAGCGCCTTGGCGCCGCTGCGCAGGCCGAGGCTGCGCTGCTTGTAGATCTTGATGAAGTCGTCGAGGAAACCGACGGCGCCGAGCCCGGTCATCAGGAACAGCACCAGCAGCCCGGAGACGGTCGGCGCCTCCAGCGAGGCCAGGTGGGAGGCGCCGTAGGCCAGCAGCGAGGCCAGCACGATCACGGTGCCGCCCATGGTGGGCGTGCCCCGCTTGCCGTGGTGGCCCGACGGGCCCTCCTCCCGGATCTCCTGGCCGTAGCCACGCCGGGAGAACAGCCGGATGGCCAGCGGGGTCCCCAGCATCGACAGGATCAACCCCACCGCGCCGGCGATGATGATGTTGGTCACTGGGCGACACCTCCGAGCAGCAGCTCGGCCGTCCGCTCCAGGCCCATGGCCCGCGGTCCCTTGATCAGCACGACGTCGCCCGGCCGCAGCCACGGGGCCATCTCGGCGGCGGCCGTCTGGGCGTCGGGCAGGTGCACGATGTGCGTGGCGGGCGAGGGATGGCCGGGCTGCGCGGCCTGCTGGGCGGCCTGCCGGGCCGCCGCGTGGGCGCCTTCGAGCATCGGGCCGGCGTCGGGGCCGGTGACGATCAGGCCCGCCAGGCCGCTGCCGCCCGCCAGGCGGCCGACCTCGGCGTTGAGCGCGGGGCTCTCCTCGCCGAGCTCGCGCAGCGCCGCGATCACCGCGAAGCGGCGGCGGCCCCGGCCGAGCATGCCGAGCGCGTCGAACGCCGCCCGCATCGAGTCGGGGTTGGCGTTGTAGGCGTCGTTGATGATCGTGACGCCGTCGGGGCGGTCGGTGACCTCCATCCGCCATCGGCTGCGCGGCTCGGCCTGCGACAGCTCGGCGGCAATGGTGGCGACCGGGAGGCCGAGCTCGTACCCCGCGGCGGCGGCGGCCAGCGCGTTGTCCACCGCGTGCGCGCCGTACAGCTTGAGTCGCACGGGGGCGGCGCCCGACGGGGTGCGCAGCGTGAACGAGGCGCGCCCGCGCTCGTCCATGGTGAGCTCCTCGGCGCGGATGGCGGCCTCCTCGGTGCGGCCGAAGTAGGTGACGCGGGCGTCGGTGCGCGAGGCCATCGCGCGCACCTGCGGGTCGTCGTGGTTGAGCACGGCGACGCCGGTCCGCGGCAGCGCCTCGACGAGCTCGCCCTTGGCCTTGGCGATGGCCTCCTTGCCGCCGAACACGCCGAGGTGCGCGGTGCCGACGTTGAGCACCACGCCGATCTCGGGCGGCGCGATGCGGGCCAGCGCGGCGATGTTGCCGATGGTCCGGGCGCTCAGCTCCAGCACCAGATAGCGGGTGTCGGCGTCGGCCTTGAGCACCGTCAGCGGGTGGCCGATCTCGTTGTTGTAGTTGCCCGCGGGGGCGATGGTCGGCCCGATCCTGGCGGTCAGCAGCGCCAGCAGGTCTTTGGTGGTCGTCTTGCCCGCCGAGCCCGTCACACCAATCACGGTCGCCTTCGGCAGCGCGGCGGCCTGCGAGGTCGCCAGCTCGGCCAGCGCGGCCGTGGTGTCCGGCACGATGATGGTGGGCACCTCGACCGGCCTGCTGGCCAGCACCGCGACGGCACCCGCCCGGACGGCCTGGGCCGCGAAGTCGTGCCCGTCGGACCGCGCGCCCTTGAAGGCGACGAACAGCGATCCCGGTTCGGCGTCCCGCGAGTCGATCACGACGGGGCCCCGCACCACCGCGCGGGGGTCTGCCATGCCCGACAGGGCGCCCGAGGTTATCTCGGCGATCCTGGCCAGAGGCAACGGGATCATTCGTGCTTCCTGCTTTCCTTGCGTGCGTCGATCGCGGCGGCGACCACCTCCCTGTCGTCGAAGGGGATCACCTCGCCTGAAACGTACTGGCCCTGCTCGTGGCCCTTGCCTGCCACGACTATCACGTCACCGCGCCCGGCCCGGCCGACCGCCAGGTCGATGGCCGCCGCGCGGTCGGGCTCAATGATCACATGAGCGCGGGAGTGCCGGGGAACGCGAAGGGCCCCTTCCATCATCGCGGCCAGGATGCCCAGCGGATCCTCCGAGCGAGGATTGTCGCTCGTGAAGATCGCGACGTCCGCCAGGCCGGCCGCGGCCTCGCCCATCAGCGGCCGCTTGCCCTTGTCACGGTCGCCGCCGCAGCCGAGCACCACGGTGAGCGTGCCCGTGGTGACCTGGCGCAGCGAGCGCAGCACCGACTCCACGGCGGCGGGCTTGTGAGAGTAGTCGACGACGGCCTGGAAGTCGTCGCCCGCGCCGGTCACCCGCTCCATCCGGCCCGGCACCCCGATGAGCGTGCCGACGCCGTGCACGGCGCTCTGCAGCGGCACCCCGGCCTCGACCAGCGTGACGATCGCGCCGAGCGCGTTGGCGACGTTGAACGGGCCGGGCAGCGAGATCTGCGCGTCCGCCTCGACCCCGCCGGGGCCCACCACCCTGAAGGCGCTGCCGTCGGCGCCCAGCCGGACGTCGAGCGCGCGCCACTCCGCCTCCGGCGAGCCGAGCGCGGAGAAGGTGGTCATCGGCACCTTGGCCAGGCGGAGCAGCTCCCGGCCGTAGGGATCGTCGAGGTTGGTCACGCCCACGCGGCTCAGCTCCGGCTGGAACAGCCTCGCCTTCGTCGTGAAGTAGTCGTCGAGGTCCCGGTGGAAGTCGAGATGGTCCTGCGACAGGTTGGTGAACAGCGCCACGTCGTAGCAGATGCCGTCCACCCGGCCCATCGCGAGTGCGTGGCTGGAGACCTCCATGGCCGCCGCGGTGACGCCGCGCTCGCGCATGAGGGCGTACAGGCCGTGCAGCTCCGGCGCCTCGGGGGTGGTGAGCCTGGGCTCGAAGCACAGGTCGGCGGCGCGCAGCTCGACGCCGCCGACCAGCCCGGTCGTGTGACCGCCGGCCCGCAGCCCGGCCTCCAGCAGGTAGGTGGTGGTGGACTTGCCGCTGGTGCCCGTGACACCGATGATCATGATGTCGGCGGTCGGCCGGCCGTACACCCAGGAGGCGACCTGGCCGAGCACAGCGCGCGGATCGGACACGATGAGCACCGGCAGCCCGGTGGCGGCGGCCGCCTCCCGGCCGGCCGGGTCGGTCAGCACCGCCACGGCACCGCCCGCCATGGCCTCGGCCGAGAAGTCCGCGCCGTGGGCGCTGGCGCCGCGCACGGCGACGTAGAGGTCTCCGCGCCGCACCTGGCGGGAGTCGATGGCGACCCCGGTCAGCGCGGCATGGGGCGAGCGCGCGGTGCCGGAGTCGGCATCGAGCATGCTCGCCAGCCCGGTCAGCGGGCGGGGCGGATTGGTCGTTGGACGCATAGACGACGGGGGACGCACGGCGGCAGCGTACCCTCCCTGGTCACTGTCCCGCGCGCGTCCGCACCGCGGACACCGGCGAGCCTGTGGGAGGAATCTTCCTGCTCTTGATGGCGAACGTCATCACATCCTTGAACACCGGGGCGGCGAGCTGCCCCCCGAAGTGGCCGTTCTTGGGGTTCTGCAGCACCGACAGCACGACCAACCGGGGCGCTTCCGCGGGCGTGAAGCCCACGAACGAGGCGGTGTAGCCGTCGTAGCGGCCGAGTTCGGCATCGTAGCGGTTCGCGGTGCCGGTCTTACCGGCCACACGATAGCCGGGGATGGCCGCCAGCTCGCCGGTGCCCTCCTCGCCGACCGCCTCCTCCAGCATCGCGGTGATCTCCTTGGCCGTCTTGTCGCTGATCACCCGGGTCTGGACGCCGGGCTTGGCGGGGACGAACCGGCCGGAGTCGTCGGTGCTGCCCGCCACGATCTGCGGCTCGATCTTCACGCCGCCGTTGGCGATCGTCTGGTAGACGCTGGCCATCTGCAGCGCGGTGACCGACACGCCCTGACCGTAGGCGACCGTGCAGCTCTGGCTGCCCGACCATTTCTTGTAGTCGGGCAGCAGGCCGGCCTCCGCGCCCGGCACGCCGCCTCCCGGTCTGGCGCCGAAGCCGAATTTCTTCAGCATCTCGTAAAGACCCTGGCTGCCGACCTTGCGCGCGGCCATGACGGTGGCGACGTTGCTGGACTGGGCCACCGCCTGGCGGAAGGTCAGGTCCTCCGGCGGGTGCGGATGGGCGTCACGCAGCACCCGGTCGGCGCACTGGATGTTGTCCTTCACGTGGAACACCGAGTCCGGCCCGACCACCCCGGCCTCC
This sequence comes from Nonomuraea glycinis, assembly GCF_014646515.1. Classification (GTDB taxonomy): domain Bacteria; phylum Actinomycetota; class Actinomycetes; order Streptosporangiales; family Streptosporangiaceae; genus Nonomuraea; species Nonomuraea glycinis. The sequence continues at coordinate 68,247 of NZ_BMNK01000006.1, read as the reverse complement.
AGTGCGGCGGCGGCGGTGATCACCTTGTTGGTGCTGCCCGGCTCGAAGACGTCGGCGGCCGCCCGGTTGACGTAGTGGGACTCGGGGGCCTTGCGCCAGTTGTTCAGGTCGAGCTCGGGGGCGTTGGCCATCGCGATGACCTGCGCCGTGCGCACGTCCATGACGATGACGGTGCCGCTGCTCGCCCCTGACTTGCGCGTCTGCTCGGCGATCACGCGCTGGGCGGCCCACTGGATGTCGCGATCGATCGTCAGCCGTACGTCGCGGCCGTCGACCGGCGGGGTGCGCTGGGTGGCGGTCATCGGGATACGCTGCCCGTCGCGGCCCGTCTCCATGCGCAGCTCGCCGTCCTGCCCGGCCAGCACGGAGTTCCGGACCAGCTCCATGCCGGCCAGGCCGTTCTTCTCGTCGCCGACGAACCCGATCAGGCTGCCCGCCAGGTCACCCGCCGGATAGGCGCGGCGGTAGGTCCTGGTCTCGGTGAGCGAGGGGATGGGCTCCTTGAGCAGGGTGTCCGCCACGGTCGGCGCCACCCCTCCGGCCAGAAGCTGGTAGCGGGTGTCGACGCGGGCCAGCTTGGCCGCCATCTCCTGCTCGGGCCTGCCCAGATGGCGGGCCAGCAGCGCCGCCACCTTGGCCCGGGCGGCCTCCGGGACCTTGGTCGGGTCGATGGCGATGTCGCGCGCCTCGACGGTGACGGCCAGCGCGTGGCCGTCGACGTCGGTGATGGCGCCGCGCTTGGCGGGCACCTTCTCCGTGTGCTGGCGCTGGTCGACGGCCGCGGCCTCGTAGACCTTGGAGTCCAGGCCCTGCATCTGGATCAGCCGGCCGGCGAAGATCGACAGGATGAAGGTCATGCCGATGAGGCCGAGGTTGATCCGCCTGCGCGGGTTGCCCAGCCTCAGGATCAGCGGCGGCCTCGGTGGCGCCGGCGGCCTGCGGGGCCTCCTCGGTGGCGGCCCGTCCCCGCCGCCTGGCGGGCGCGCCCGTCCTGCCGCGTCCGGACGTGCCGAAGGGGTACGGCGAAGCGGCCCGTCGTCCTCCCGGCCACGGCCGCGCGGCCCTTCGGCCCTGTCACGAGCACCTGCCCCGGCACCCGCCCGAGCACTCGGGCGAGCACCCGGACGCGCCCCACCGGAACCGTCCGGGCGAGCACCGCTGGGGCTTCGGCCCCGGATGCCGTCGCCAACGGGGCCGTCCGAGCGGGCACCGCCGGAACTTCGACCACGGATGCCATCGCCAACGGGGCCGTCCGAGCGGGCACCGCCGGAACTTCGACCACGGATGCCATCGCCGACAGGGCCGTCCGAGCGGGCGCCGCCGGAACTTCGGCCCCGGGTGGCGTCGGTGGCGGAGCGTCCGCCGGTGGCCGGGCGCCGGGGGGTGCCGCCCCGGACGCTCGGCCGGTCATCGTCCTGCGGCCCCCGTCCACGCGAGCGCCCCGCGTCATCCCCGGCACGGCCACGTGACCCGTCCCCGCCGTCCTGCCGGAACCGCGCCCGGGAACGGTCCTCGTCGCGCCCGGCCTCGCGGCCCCGGCCGGACCGGCCACGGGGGGCGTCGTCCGCCGCCGGGCCCACGCCACCGCGCGGCGCCTTCCCGCTCTTGCGTGGAGCGTCGCCCTCGTCCGGCCCTGACCTGCCACGGGAGGGCTCGTCGTCCCGGCCGCGCGCGGACTCCCCGCCCTTGCCGGACCGTCCGCGCGCGGAATCGGCGTCACCGCCGGCGCGGTCCCTTCGGGCCCGGCCGCGCGGGCCTTCGGAAGAGTCCTGCGAGGGACGGCCACGGGGGCTGTCGGAAGGGTCCTGCGGGGGACGGCCACGGGGGCCGTCGTCACGTCCGAAGGGCAGGTCGAAGGGGTCCGGCTCCTTGCGCGGCTCGTCCGGCGGGCCGTCCGGCGCCGCCGGTCGGCCCGCCCCCTCCGAACGGGCGGAGCCGCCCTGGCGACCGGCCCGTCCCGGGCCACCCGGCGTACGACGAGCGGCGCCAGGCCCTCCCTGAGAGCCGGCGCCGCCACGACCGGGACCTTGACCCCTGCCGCTCGAATTGCTCACCGCCCCTGGACCGCCTGGCCGGTCTCGGTGGAACCGGTGGTGTAGGGGTTGACGCTGTCCAGGGACTGCTTCATGCCGAGATCCTCGGCCTGCTCGGCGATCACGTCGGGCTGCTTGCGCTGCTCGATCTCACGCTGAAGCTGCTCGTTCTGCTGACGCGCGGTGGAGATCTCGTCCACCAGCCGGGAGGCGGCGATGGAGTCCCTGGCCAGCACGGTGTTGAGCAGCAGCAGGCTCACCAGGCCACCGCACAGCAGCCCCACGACCAGCAGCACGAACGGGGCACGCTGCCGCCGCGCCGGGCGCCGCTGGACGGCGGGGCGCGGACCCTGGGCCGCCGGCCGGCCGCGCGACGGGCCGGACTCGGGCCGCGGCCGCCGCCGGTCGGTCTCGGGGCGGGGCTGGGGCACGGGCTTGGCCGGGTGCGGTGCTTCGGGCCTGCGCTGGCCGGTCTTGGGCACGATGCCGCGCGCGGGCGCCTTCGGCGGCGCCTGCCTGCTCTCCTGCTCAGTCCTGGTCGTCAACACGGATCCTCTCTGCGGCCCTCATCCGGGCCGAAGCCGCCCGCGGGTTGCGGGCCAGCTCTTCTTCACTCGGGAGCTCCGCTCCCCTCGTCAGGAGGCGGAACCGCGGCTGATGAGCCGGCAGGGGGACGGGCAGCCCGGGCGGGCTGGTGTCCTTGGTTCGCGCCGTGAGGATCTGCTTGGTCAGCCGATCCTCCAGGGAGTGGTAGGAGAGCACGACGGCTCGCCCACCGAGCGCCAGCGCGTCGAGTGCCGCGGGCAGCGCCGCCTCCAGGGCGGACAGCTCGGCGTTCACTTCGATGCGCAGCGCCTGAAACGTACGTTTGGCTGGGTTTCCCCCGGTGCGCCGGGTCGCGGCTGGAATCGCCTGCCTGACGATGTCAGCAAGCCGCTTAGTCGACGTTATGGGGTCCTTCGCCCGTTCCTTGATGATCAGGCTCGCGACACGCGGGGCGAACCGCTCCTCGCCGTAGTCGCGCAGGATGCGCACCAGTTGGGCGGCGGAGTAGGTGTTGACCACCACCTCGGCGGTCAGCTCCTGGTCGGTGTCCATCCGCATGTCGAGCGGCGCGTCGTAGGAGTAGGCGAATCCCCGCTCACCCTCGTCGAGCTGGGGCGAGGAGACGCCGAGGTCGAACAGCGCCCCGTCGATCGTCTCGCGGCCCGCGCGGGCGAGCACCTCCTCCAGCTCGTCGGAGGAGGCATGGACCAGCGTGGTCCGCTCGGCGTAGGGCGCGAGCCGGCGCGTGGAGAACTCGATCGCGAAAGGGTCGCGGTCGATGCCGATCAGGTGCAGTGCCGGATGCGCGGCCAGCAGGGCCTCCGAGTGGCCGCCGAGGCCGAGGTTGGCGTCCACGACGACCGGGGCGTCCCCGGCCAGCGCCGGTGCCAGCAGCTCCAGAACGCGCTCGAGCATGACCGGAACGTGACCGCTCTTACCAGCGTCGTCGTCCATCTCCAACCCCCTCTCGCGTCCTGGCTCGCGGTTGACGCGGCCGGTCGACCCGTCGGTCCTGCTGGGTCCCCACCCGGTGCCGTCCGGCCAGGTCCCCATCCGCACCCTCTTCGTGGATGCCCGTCATCTGACACCGGGGAAGGTGCATCAGTTGACCGGCAGTGGTTGCGGGTGGAGACCTCGCCGAACGACGACTCCGACGGCTCGACCGTGGCTTCACAGAATCCCTGGCAGCACCTCCTCCGACAGGTCGGCGAAAGCCTGCTCCTGTGCGCTGAGATAGGTGTCCCAGGCTTGCGCGTCCCAGATCTCCAGCCGGGTGTTGGCCCCTATGACGACGCAGTCACGCTGCAGTCCCGCATAATGCCGCAGGCCCTGCGGGATCGTGATGCGCCCCTGCTTGTCCGGTTTTTCGTCGGATGCGCTGGCGAAGAAGACACGGCTGTAGTCGCGCACCGCCTTGGCGGTGACCGGGGCGGTGCTGAGAGCCTCGGTAATGCGCTGGAACTCCTCCACTGGAAAGACGTAGAGGCATCGCTCCTGGCCTTTGGTGATCACAAGACCCTCCGCCAGCTCCTCACGGTACTTAGCCGGCAGGAACAGCCGTCCCTTGTCGTCCAGACGCGGTTGATGGGTGCCGAGGAACATCGGCCCCACCTCCCGTGCCTCGTGAAGCGCTCAGCGCTGGCGCACCGGGCCCTCCACTGCGCACCACCATACTCCACTTCTCCCCACCGTCAACTGATTCTAACATTCTTGATCACCGTTTCGGCGCGCGTTATCGCAGGTCAGGGCGCTGAGGCCGGAGGGGGTGCGGTGGAGCCGCCCACCCGGTCACGGGCGTGTCGAAGGCCGCGATCCTCCCCGGATCAAGGGGGCGGCAGGGTCCCGGTGGAGGAAAGTGGGGCGGGCTCACAGCGGGAGTGTCACGGGATTCGTACCTGTATGCGACAAGAACGGGAACTGCACCGGGCTTCTGTGGATTATCCGCAAAAGTCGCTGTAGAACGCCCAGAGTCGTAGGGTCATGCAGATAATGGAAAACAATGGCTTGGCACCCGCAAAGGCATGCTTGCGTCGCGGGTCGGCCGAAGCACTTCTCATGGAGGCCTGGTGGCAGTAACCCATGACGTCCCTCCCCAACTCGGCGAGCTCGTCTCCACGGCCCACCGGATCCAGCAGGCCATCGAGTCGGTGATCGAAGGGAAGAGCGACGCGGTCCGCCTCACGGTCACCGTGCTGCTCGCCGAGGGCCACTTGCTGATCGAGGACGTCCCCGGGGTTGGCAAGACCATGCTGGCCAAGGCCCTGGCGCGGTCCATCGACTGTCCCGTGCGCCGGGTGCAGTTCACCCCCGACCTGTTGCCGAGTGACATCACCGGAGTGAGCGCCTACAACCAGCAGACCCGCGAGTTCGAGTTCAAAGCGGGACCGGTGTTCGCCAACATCGTGGTGGGCGACGAGATCAACCGTGCCTCCCCCAAGACACAGTCGGCGTTGCTGGAATGCATGGAGGAGCGCCAGGTCACCGTCGACGGCATGACGTACCAGCTGGACTCGCCGTTCATGGTGATCGCGACGCAGAACCCGATCGAGATGGAGGGCACCTATCCCCTGCCGGAGGCGCAGCGGGACCGGTTCACCGCCAGGATCGCGATGGGCTACCCCGAGCCGACCGCCGAGCTGGAGATGCTCGACGTGCACGGCGGCACCTCCCCGCTGGACAAACTGGAGCCGGTGGCGACGACGGCGCAGGTGCGGGCACTGATCGACGCCGTGCGCGGCGTGTACGTCTCACAGCCGGTCAAGAAGTACGCCATCGACCTGGCCGTGGCCACCCGCCACTCCCCCGACCTCCGCCTGGGCGCCTCCCCGCGCTCGACGCTGCAGCTCGTCCGGGCGGCCAGGGCGCACGCGGCGCTGGCGGGCCGGGACTACGTCATCCCGGACGACCTCCAGGAGCTCGCGCTCCCCGTGCTCGCGCACCGGCTGCTGCCGAGCATCGAGGCCCAGGGGCAGCGACGCCTGCCCGAGCAGGTGGTGACAGAGCTGGTCAGGCGCGTACCTGTGCCGGAGACCCGGGCGTCGTGAGAGCCGGAATGCGAGCGCTCACCTCCAGGGGGCGCTCGTTCCTCGCCTCCGGGCTGGCCGCGCTGCTGATGGCCGTCCTGCTGGGCGAGAACGACCTGTTCAGGATCGGGGTGCTGGTGACGGCCCTGCCGTTGCTGGCCGCGATGGTGGTGGCACGCACCCGATACCGGCTCAGCTGTGCCCGGCGCCTGGACCCGGCCAGGGCCGAGGTCGGCGGCGAGGCGACCGTGACCCTGCGCCTGGAGAACGTGACCAGGCTGCCGACCGGGCTGCTGCTGATCGAGGACACCGTCCCGTACGCGCTGGGCGTGCGGCCCAGGTTCGTGCTGGACAGGGTGGAGGCGCGCGGCGTCCGGGAGATCGACTACCGGGTCCGCTCCGACCTGCGCGGGCGCTACACGATCGGCCCGCTGTCGGTGCGCATCGCCGACCCGTTCGGCCTGGTGGAGCTGGCCCGGGCGTTCACGATCAGCGACACCCTCGTGGTGACCCCGCAGGTGGTGGCGCTGCCGCACGTACGGCTGTCCGGCGAGTGGACCGGCGGCGGCGACAGCCGTACGAGGAGCGTGGCGGCCGCGGGCGACGACGACGTGGCGCCGCGCGAGTACCGGCAGGGCGACGACCTGCGCCGGGTGCACTGGCGCTCCACCGCGCGCCACGGCGAGCTGATGGTACGGCGCGAGGAGCAGCAGTGGCAGAGCCGCGGCGCGCTCCTGCTCGACACCCGCAGGTACGCCCACCGCGGCGACGGCCCGCGCTCCTCCTTCGAGGTGGCGGTCTCGGCCGCGGCCTCGATCGGCGTGCACCTCTCGCGTGAGGGCCTGGGCCTGCGGCTGGTGACCGACCAGGGCGCCGAGCATCTGACGGACTCCGGACTGAGCTGGTCGCTGCTCGACACGCTCTCCATGGTGCGCAGCAGCTCGGCCCGCTCGCTGGAGATGGGCGTGTCCGCGCTTCGGCAGGGCGGCGGTGACGGCCTGATCGTGGCCGTGGTCGGCGCGCTCGACCCGGAGGAGGCGCGGGAACTGGCCCGGCTCAGGCACAGCGGCATCACCGGTGTGGCGGTGCTGCTCGACGTGGACACCTGGGACGGCGAGGCCCCCGGCTCGGCGGAGAACCTCCGGGCCGTGGAGACCGTCCTGGCCGGCTACGGGTGGCGGATCGTCCGCCTGCCCGCCGGCGTCTCGATCGCCTCGGTCTGGCCGGACGCCGCCAGCCGGGGCAGGTATTCCCTCACCGGAGGTTCGGCATGAGGCTCTCGATAGCGGCCGCGGTGGCGACGTTCACCTCGGCCATCCTGCTCTATCCGCTCTTCGAGGGCGGCCGGTGGTTCTGGAGCTCACTGGGCGTGGTGCTGGCCGTACTGGCCGCCAGCGTGCTGAGCACCCGGCTGTCGCTGCCCGCGTGGGCCGCGCCGCTGGTCAGCGTGGCAGCGCTGTGGATCTTCCTGACGGCGTCCTTCACCGCCGAGGAGGCCTGGGCGTGGGTCGTGCCGACCAAGGAGTCGGTCCTGGAGCTGGCCGGCCTGCTGAGCACCGGCTGGGACGACATCCAGCGGTTCGCCGCGCCGGTGCCCGCCAACGAGGGCATCTCGCTGCTGACCGCCGGCGGCGTCGGCCTGATCGCGATCATCGTCGACCTGCTGGCGGCCCGGCTGCGGCGGGCCGCGCTGGCCGGGCTGCCGCTGCTCGCGCTGGCCACGGTGCCGGCCACGATCCTGATCGATCCGATCAGCTGGCCCGCATTCATCATCGCGGCGCTCGGCTTCGTCAGCATGCTGGCCGCCGACGGGCGTGAGCGGGTCGGGCACTGGGGCAGGGCGGTGCTGGTGCGCCGCACCCGGGCCGCCCGGGCCGATTTGCCCGCCCACACGGCCGACACGCGCGCGCTGCGTCTGTCGGGCAAGCGGATCGGCTTCGCCGCCATCGCGCTGGCCGTGCTGGTGCCCGCGGCGCTGCCGGCGATGGAGCCGGTCTCGTTCTTCAGCTTCGGCGTGGGCGGCAACGGCTCCGGCCTGGGCAACTCGATCAGCATCCCCAACCCGATCGCGAACCTGAAGGGGCAGCTGGAGCTGCCGGAGAAGCGCACCGTCCTCACCTATGTCAACAACGACAACCAGCCGCGCTATCTGAGGATCTACGCGCTCGACACCTTCGACGGCGACCAGTTCGGGATGACGCAGCCGGAGGGCGCGCCGGAGAACCGGACGGAGAACGGCCCGCTGCCGCCGCCGCCCGGCCTGAGCCGGCGCGTGAAGGTCGACAACGTCCGGTCCACCATCACCGTCAGCGACGAGATCGCCAAGTTGTCGTTCCTGCCGCTGCCGTATCCCGCCAGGGAGATCCGGATCGACGGTGACTGGCGCGCGGACGTCAGCACGCTGATGGTCTTCTCCACCCGCGACGAGGCGGCGGGGGTGGAGTACCAGGTCGCCACGAGCGAGCCGGTGCCGACGGCCGACCTGCTGGACTCGCTCCCCGAAGGCACCCAGGGCGCCGACCCTCGCTATCTGGAAGTGCCCGACGACCTGCCGCCGGGGATCACGGATCTGGCGGCGCAGGAGACGCAGGGCGCGTCGACCCCCTATCAGGCCGCGGTCAAGCTGCAGGAGTTCTTCACCCGTACCGGCGGTTTCGTCTACAGCCTGGAGACGCAGGGGCACAGCAACTCCGCGCTGCAGGACTTCCTGCTGCGCAGCAGGGCGGGCTACTGCGAGCAGTTCGCCGCGTCGATGGCGCTGCTGGCGAGGATCGCCGGCATCCCCTCGCGGGTGGCGATCGGCTACACGGGCGGCACGCAGATCGGCGGCCGGTGGACGGTCGGCACCAACGACTCCCACTCCTGGCCCGAGCTGTACTTCGAGGGCGTGGGCTGGCTGCCGTTCGAGCCGACCCCCGCGGGCTCGCTGGGCCAGGGCAGCGCCCGGGTGCCGACCTACACCCAGCCGCGGCCGAGCGCCACGGCTTCCAGCGCGGCCCCGACCCCCGGAGCCACCGACTCCTCCGCGGACGAGCCGCAGGACCCGGGGACCCGGCAGAACCCGCGCGAGCTCGACCGTGAGGCGCTCATCGCCGCCGGCGGGCTGCCGCCGGACGAGTCCATGCCGCTGATCGCCAAGATCGGCATCGGCGCGGGCGTGTTCCTGCTGATCCTGCTCATCCCGGCCGCGATCAGGCTGGTGACGAGGAGCAGGCGGGTCCGCACGCTCGGCTGGAAGGTGTCGCGGCCGGCGGACGGGGTGACGGCCAGGGTCGTGTCGGTGAACTATCCATCGGTCGCGGCGGCCTGGGCGGAGCTCGACGACGCGTTGTGCGACTACGGGCTGACGCGCCAGGCCAGCGAGACGCCGCGCGCGCTGGCGCGGCGGCTGACCGAGCAGTACGAGTTCGACGCCGAGTCGGGCGCGGCCGTCATGACGATCGCGACGACGGTGGAGCGGGTGCTGTTCGCCAGGGATCCCGGCGAGATCGGCCCGCTGAACAAGGACCTGCGCAGGGTGCGGCAGGCGCTGGCGGGGACGGTGTCGCGGGCGAGGCGGGTGCGGGCGGTGCTGATGCCGCCGTCGACGCTACGGCGGCTGCGGCTCATGGGCGAGGGTCTGCTGGACGGCTTCGACCGGCTGGAGAACATCAGGTGGCGGCGGACGGCAGCGCAGAAGGGCGCATGACGATCTGACCGAACGTGCGTGCGGTCGCTCCCCCGGAGGGGAACGGCCGCACGTTCGTCTTATGGGTGCTGAAGCTCAGTGCTCGTCGTGACGACGGCGCCAGCGCTCTTCCATACGCTCCATGAAACTCCCCCGGTTCCCTCCCCGGCGGACCTGCTTGCCTGGGGCGCTGGCTCCTGATGCCGAAGCGGAGTCACCGAACCCATTCATACGTTTCCAGCTGGACAGACCCCACAGACACGCGGCGAGCATGACCACGAAACCGCCGACGCCGAGCGGGATCAGGTTGATCACTACGCCGACCATCAGCAGGACGACACCGAGGACAAAGCCTATGGAGGCTTTGACCAGGCGACGCTTGTAATGGCTGCGCGGGTCACTGATCCTTACGGTGTTGGCCCACTTCGGGTCCTCGGCGTAGAGGGCCTGCTCGATCTGGTCGAGCAAGCGCTGCTCGTGCTCAGAGAGCGGCACGGCGCCTCCCAAGGACGGCCCCAGGACGGGGAATACGGCAACGGACGACACGGGGTGTCCGAACCTCGCGGTCGGTTATCCCCAGAATACGAGGCTGTAGACGTAGGCGAAAGCAAACGTCCAACGCAGACCAAACCGGAGGTGACGTCATGGCTTCATTCTGGGCCATAATTCTCCCCTCCCCCGAAGTCGTGACATCGCCTCACGCCTCCATTTCATCAAGTCTGCCCCGAACTAGCGATGCCGGGAGCACCGCATCGGGACCGAATCTCCGCACAGCCCGGTCCATGGCCTGCTCGGCCTCGCGCCAGCCGGTCTCCCGCTCACCCAGGCTGAGCTGGCGGGACGCCGAATCGGCAGGGCGCAGACCTTCCATCCGGACCCCCACCAGGCGCAACCGCACGCGGTCGAGATCCGCCGCCTGGAACAGCTCACAGGCTGTGGCGTAAATCTCCTGAGCGACGTCGGTGGGCTCTTTGAGGGTCCTGGACCGACTGATCGTGGAGAAGTCGGCGCGGCGCAGCTTCACGCTTACAGTCCTGCCCACGTGTCCGGCCTTACGCATCCGAGCGGCCACGCGTTCGGACAGGCGCAGCAGCTCGCGCCTGATCACCTCGGGATCGTCGACGTCGACGGCGAAGGTCTCCTCGTTGCCGATGCTCTTGTCGGGGACGTGCGCGGTCACCGCCCGCTCGTCCCGCCCCCAGGCCAGCGCCGCCAGATGACCGCCCACCGCCTGCCCCAGCTCGCGCTGGAGCGTGCCGGGAGGCACCCTGGCCAGGTCGCCGACGGTGCGGATGCCCAGACGCACCAGGGACTGCTCGGTGCGCTCACCGACGCCCCACAGCGCCGACACGGGCAGCGGATGCAGGAAGGCCACCACCTCGTCGGCGGGCACCACCAGCATGCCGTCGGGCTTGCACTGCTTCGAGGCGAGCTTGGCGATGAATTTACTGCTCGCGATGCCCACGGAGCAGGTGATCCCGAAGCGCTCCAGCACCTCGGCCCTGATCATCGCGGCGATCACGCTGGGTGAGCCCAGCCTGCGTCCGGCGCCGGCCACGTCCAGGAACGCCTCGTCGGAGGCGATGGGCTCGACCAACGGGGTGACCGCGTGGAAGATCTCCATGACGCCCCGGGAGACCTCGGTGTACTTGCCGTGGCTGGGCGGGATGATCGTCGCCCGCGGGCACAGCCTGCGCGCCCTGCTCATGGGCATCGCCGAGTGCACCCCCTGGGCCCTGGCCTCGTAGGTGGCGCTGAGCACCACCCCGCGCCCGGCGGGCGAGCCCACGATCACCGGACGTCCCCGGAGCTCGGGACGCTCCAGCAGCTCGACGCTGGCGAAGAAGGCGTCCATGTCGACATGCAGGATGGGACAGCCGCTGTCATCGACCCCGGTCCGCGGAGCGGGGCCCATGCCTGTGATCTGCTTACGAGACACGCCGCCTATTCTATCCGAACACGTGTTCAACGCCGGTGGTCACCGTCGATGGCCCAGCACATGGAGTTGGGTCGCGATGTCGCGCAGCACCGGATGCGCCGAGGCGGCCTGCTCCAGGGCCACCAGCGCGTCGGCGGCGCCCGGCTCTCCGTCGAGCAGGCGGCTCGGCACCAGGTCGGCGAAGACCCGCACGCCGTGCACCGCGCCCGGCGCGAACCCCGCCGTGGTCAGCAGCCCGGTGAGGGCGTCGGCGTCGAAGCGCCGGGGCGTGGGGTCGCGGTCGCCCCAGCTCCCGGCCGGGTCGGTCAGCACGGACCTGGCCTCGTCGAACTGCCCGGCCAGCGCGCGATGGATGGCGCTGGCCACCGGGTTGGCGGCCAGCACGCTCACCGCGCCGCCGGCGCGGACGAGCTGGGCGATGGCGGTCAGCGCGCCGAGCGGATCCTCGACGTACTCCAGCACGCTGTGACACAGGACCAGGTCGGCGCTGTCGCCGCTGAGCAGGTCTCCCAGGTCGGCCGCGTCGCCCTGGAGCCCGCGCACCTCCACGCCCTTCTCCTTGGCCCTGCGCTCCAGCGCGGCCAGCGAGTCGGGGCTAGGGTCGACCACGGTCACCGAATGACCCAGCACGGCGAGCGGCACGGCGAATCCACCGGTGCCGCCGCCGGCGTCGACGATGTCGAGCACGTCACGCCCGGTGGTGGCGGCCAGCTCGGCCAGCACCCCGCGCAGCGCGTCCCAGACGACGGCGGTGCGGACCGCCGGGGTCCTCGTGGCGCCTTCAGCTCGCAACGTCGGCTCGCCTCCCTCTCCTCCACGGACGCGCCCAGCCTACGCCGTGCACACGGTCGTCGCTCCCTCGCATCGAGGGCAAATTCACACCCCGGAGAACCGAGGGACCCAACGAGCCTGAAGGAGAGGGCGACCAGGGGAACCTACGAGCCCGAGGACCCGCCAGGACACGAGGGCCTACAGGCCCGAGGACCGCCGGCGGGGCGGGCGGTCAGAGGTAGCGGGCCAGTTCCCACGGGTCGTGGGCGGAGATGACCGTCACGTCCTGCGGCAGCTCCCGAAGCCGTGCCTGGTTGGCGATCCGGAGCTCGGCGTCCACCTGGGAGTCGAGCTGCACGATGTCGAGCAGCGGATGCGGCCGCGGGTCGGTGCGGGAGAGCTCCCGGTGGTAGAAGTACGCGTCGCCCGCGTGCAGCAGCCACCCGTCGCCCTGCTTGACGGCCACCCCGGCGTGCCCTCGGGTGTGCCCGCCGAGCGGGATCAGCAGGATCTCCGGCTGCACCCCCTCCACCTGGAGCGCCCCCTCGAACCCGTACCACTCGCTCCCCGCACCGGCCGGGTAGGTGACCCACGAGGGGCCGTGCGCCCAGTGACCGGGCCGGTAGCGGCGACTCGGGCCCTCTTCCAGCGCGGCCTTCAGCTCGGCCTCCATGACGTGCACACTGGCGTGCGGGAAGTCGGGCAGCCCGCCGCTGTGGTCGACGTCCAGGTGCGTGAGCACGATGTGCCGTACGTCAGCGGGGTCGTGACCGAGCGCGGCGACCTGCTCGACGGCGGTCTCGGCGGGTACGAGCGCCGGCTCGACCAGCGCCACCCACTCCGGGTCGAGCAGCTCGCCGGGCCGCGCCACGTCGTCCGCGCCGAGCCCGCTCTCCACGAGCACCAGCCCGGAGCCGGGGGTCTCGATGAGCAGGGCGTGGCAGACGGCGGGCGCGGGAGCGAACTCACGGGTCGATTCGAGCTCACGCATCGAACCGAGATTCAGGTGATGGATTCTCATGGGCACTAGACTGCGACTTGAAGCGCGGTTCAAGTCAAGGAGTGCGAACATGTTGCTCGACATCGCCGAGGTGTCCCAGCGGTCCGGCCTGGCGCCTTCGGCCCTGCGCTTCTACGAGCGCAAGGGCCTCATCACCCCCGACGGCCGCAACGGCCTGCGCCGCGCCTACCAGGCGGAGACGCTGAGCCGGCTCACCCTGATCACCTGCGCCCGCGACGCCGGCTTCACCCTGGCGGAGATCGCCGCCTTCCTGCGCGCGGGCCCGTCGGACACGGTCCTGCGCGAGCGGATGGCGGCCAAGGAGCGCGAGGTCAGCGAGCGCGTCGACCAGCTCACCCGGCTGCGTGACAGCCTGCGTCACGCAGCCGTCTGCGAGCACGACCCGCTGGTGGAATGTCCCGAGTTCAAGCAGGCGATCCGGCGCGCGCGGTGAGGGGCCGCGCGCCCGTCGCCATCAGAGCGGCCAGAGCCGTCAGAGCGTCAGACTGGGCTTGAGCTGCTTGAAGCGGGCCAGCAGACCGTTGACGAACTGCGGCGACTCATCCGTCGACAGCTCCGCGGCCAGGTGCACCCACTCGCTGATGACCACGCCCTCGGGCACGTCGGGCATCCACAGCAGCTCGTACGTGCCGCCGCGCAGCAGATTACGGTCGACGGCGGGCATCCGGTCGAGCGTCCACCCCTCGGAGTAGGTGGTGATCAGCTCGTCGATGCGGGCGGCATGCCTGGCGACGCCCTCGACGATGGCCGAGGTGTACTCGTTCACCGGAGGATCCTTGCGCTCCACCCGCTCGCCGAGGATCTTGATCGGGTCCTCGGTGCGCGCCTCGGCTTCGAAGAGGATGTCGAGCGCTCGCCTGCGTGCTTTGCCGCGTGCCGACACCTCAGGCCCGGCCGAGGTATTCGCCGCTGCGGGTGTCGACCTTGACCCGCTCGCCGGGGGTGATGAAGAGCGGCACCTTGATCTCGGCGCCGGTCTCCAGGGTGGCGGGCTTGGTGCCGCCGGTGGAGCGGTCGCCCTGCAGGCCGGGCTCGGTGTTCTCGATGGTCAGCTCGACCGCGGCGGGCAGGTCCACGTAGAGTGCGGAGCCCTCGTTGAAGGCGATCGTGGCGAGGGTGTTCTCGAGCATGTAGTTGGCGGCGTCACCGACCGTGAGGGCGGGCACGTTGACCATGTCGTAGGTCTCGGTGTCCATGAACACGAAGTCGTCGCCGTCCTTGTACGAATACTGCATCTCGCGCTTGTCGACGTTGGCCACGTCGACTTTCACTCCGGCGTTGAAGGTCTTGTCGACGACCTTGCCGGAGAGCACGTTCTTGAGCTTGGTGCGCACGAACGCGCCGCCCTTGCCCGGCTTGACGTGCTGGAACTCCACGACGGCCCAGAGCTCACCACCGTCGAGCTTCAGCACCATGCCGTTCTTGAGGTCGTTGGTCGTCGCCACTCGTTCTCTCCCGCGTGTGGCCGCTCAAAGAACGAGCAGCTCCTTGGTCGTCTTGGTGAAAAGTTCCGCCCCGCTCCCACGTGTCACGAGAGTGTCCTCGATGCGAACGCCGCCCCGGCCCGGAAGATAGACCCCCGGCTCGACGGTGATCGGAACTCGGTCCTCAAGTCTACCTGTACGGGACGGGCCCAGGAACGGGTCCTCGTGGATCTCCAGGCCCACTCCGTGGCCGAGCCCGTGCCGGAAACGGTCGCCGTGACCGGCCGCCATGATGATGGAGCGCGAGGCCAGGTCCACCTGCTGGGCCGGTACGCCCGGCAGGACCGCCTGGCAGCCCGCCCGCTGCGCCTCGGCGACCAGGTCGTAGATCTCCCGCTGCCAGTCCGCGGGCCGGCCCAGGCAGACGGTGCGCGTCATGTCGGCGTGATAGCCCTGGTAGAGGGCGCCGAAGTCCATGGTGACCAGATCGCCGGAGCGCAGCTCCCTGTCGGTGGGGGCGTGGTGCGGGATGGCGCCGTTCTCGCCGGCGGCGACGATGGTCTCGAAGCCGGGCTTGTCGGCGCCGAGCTCGATCATCCGGGCGTCGAGGAGGCGGGCGAGGTCCCGCTCCGTGACACCTGGCCGGATATTTCGCGAAATATCGGCGAATGCCTGGTCAGTGATCGCGCAGGCCGTGCGGACCAGCTCCAGCTCGTCGTCGTCCTTCACCATCCTGAGCCGCTCCACCAGGGGCTCCAGCGGCACCAGCCCCCCGCCCAGCCGGTTGAAGGTGGCCACGCTCATGCTCGCCGCCTCGATGCCGACGCCGGGCACGGCCAGCCGGCTCGCCACGTCGGACGCCTCCACGGCCTCGACGTCCAGCCCGCGCGTCTTGTCGATGTAGCGGTTGTCGGTCACGAGCAGCGCCGACCCGTCCGCCCCGACCAGGACGGCGGCGTTGGAGCTGGCCAGCCCGGTGAGATAGCGCACGTTGACGCCCGAGGTGACCAGCATCGCGTCGACCTCGTACGCGGGCAGCATGGCCGCGAGGCGCGCCCGCCGTTCCTGGTAATTGACCGTCATTTCGCCAATGTACGTGTATCGCCAACCCTGTCACTATGTGCGACCCACGCCACGTCCGAAGTGTGATCTTCTAGTTGAGCGGCCATTCGCGCAGCCACTCGGCCAGCGGGCCCTCCTCGGCCACCTGTCTCCTGTCCTGCGCCCTGATCAGGTCGCGCGTGATGCTCCTGAGCTGGTCGCGTCCCGCCTCTTCCTTGCCCTCGGCGAACTTCCGCTCGGCCTTCCTGATCTTGTCCTGCGCCTTGCGCGCCACGCGCGGATCGATCCCGTTCAAGGTCATCTGATGCCTGATGGTCTCGTCGAGATTGCGCATCCATCCACCCCACCCGCCCGGCGGCGGCTGGCCGACGCCCACGACGCCCTTGCGATTGACCTCGCCCGTCTCCCGGAGGCCGGTGGGCTCGGCGGTCGGCAGGGGCGAGAACGACGGTTCCGGCGTCAGCGTGGGGGTCGGGGTCGGGGTCGGCGTCGGTTCGGCGGGGGTCTCGCTGGGCGTGCTCGACGCGAGCGGGGTGGAGTCGGCGACGGGTTCCTCCGGCTGCCCCGACCCGCCCCACACCACCATCGCGACGGTGACGGCCACGATCGCCGCCAGCGCCGCCCCGAACTGGATGAACAGCCGCCTGTTGGAGGTGTCCCGGGCGGGCGGCGGCTGGAGCTCGGCCGCGGCGAAGACCGCGGTGTCCCCGGCGCGTGGCGCGGGCTCCTGGAACGCGGGGGCGGGACCGCCCACCACCTTGGCCCGCGGCCTGGCGATGCCGGCCAGCGTCCGCCGCAGCGACTCCCCGCTGCCGGGCCGCTGGGCGGGGTCCTCGGCCAGCAGGGCGATGACCAGACGGTCCAGCTCCTCGGGCACGTCGGGACGGACCGAGCGCGGGCCCTGCCCGGCGGGCGGCTGCCCGGTGAGCAGCTCGTACATGATCACGCCGAGCGCGTAGAGATCGGCCGGCGCCTGTCCGCCACGCCCGTCGAGCTGCTCGGGGGCCCGGTAGCGGCGATCGTCCGGTGCGGGCTCCTGCTCGGCCAGCCCGAATCCGGCGACCTTCAGCACGCCGCTGCCGGCCAGCCGGAGGCTGCCGGGCTTCAGCTGCCCGTGCACCACCCCGGCCCGGTGCGCCGCGTCCAGGCCCGCCGCGGCCTGCCCGACCAGATCGCACACCTCGACGATCTTCATCGGCCCGCGCGCGGCCAGCTCCTCGGCCAGGCTGGGCCCGGTGAGAAACTCCATCACCAGGAACGGGGAGCCCTCGTCCTCACCGACGTCGAGCACCATGGCCACGTTCGGATGGATCACCCGGGCGACGGCCTGGGCGTGCTGCCGCAGGATCTGCCGGGTGCCGCCCCCTACCGCCTTGGCGCCCAGCACGCGCACGGCCACGGTCCAGTCGGCGCGGGTGTCGTACCCTCGCCAGACTTCTCCCATCGGCGAGCTGCCGATGAGCTCATCGAGCCGATACCGGCCGGCCACCAGTGACGGGGTCTCGTCGGACATATCTCCGCCAATACGTAAACAATCATCAGGTTTCGACCCACCATAGAGCCACCGGCCCTCGCACCGCCCCTGAGACCGGGGCACCGGAACGCCGAAACGCCCGCCCTCCCGGAGGAGAGCGGGCGTTTCGACGTGTGCGTGCCGGTGCGCAGGTCGCCTAACGGCGAAAGGCACAACGCGGCTCCAGCCGGACGGTATTCCGCGAAGGCGATAGGTGAGGCCCTGGGACACTGGTCGCACCGGTCACAGGTGAGATAACCAAGGCACGCGGCCGAACATTCCCGCGGTCAGCCGGCGATCTCCCTGATGGTCTCGATCAGCCGCACCCGCTCCTCGTGCGTCGTGCCGAGCGGGCTCACGTTGAGCGTGGTGACGCCCGACTCCTTCAGCGCCGCCACCCGGTCGCGCACGAACCCCTCGCTGCCGATCAGCGCCATCGACTCCAGCAGCTCGGTCGGCACGAGCGCCGCCGCCTCCTCCTTCTTCCCGTCGAGGTAGAGCTCCTGGATCCGCTCGGCCTCCTTCTCATAGCCGTAGCGCCTGGCCAGGTCGTTGTAGAAGTTCTTGCCCTTGGCGCCCATGCCGCCGATGTAGAGCGCCGCCATCGGCCTGCCGAACTCCAGCAGCCCGCGCACGTCGTCACCGATCGCCAGGCCGGCCTGCGCGATCACGTCCAGCTCGCCCAGCTCCGGGTCCCGCCTGGCCTTGCCCGCGGCCAGCGACGCCCCCCACACGTCGGCGGCCTTCTCCGGCATGTAGAAGATCGGCTCCCAGCCTTCGGCCAGCTCCGCGGTCTGCTCGACGTTCTTGGGGCCGATGGCCGCGACCACGATCGGGATGCGGGACCGTACCGGGTGGTTGATCAGTTTGAGCGGCTTGCCGAGGCCGGTGCCCTGCCCCTGGGGCAGCGGCAGCGTGTAGTGCTTGCCCTCGTACTGCACGCGCTCGCGCCGCCATACCTGCCGGCAGATCTCGATGACCTCTCTGGTACGGCCCAGCGGCGCGGTGTACGGAACGCCGTGGAAGCCCTCGATCACCTGCGGGCCCGATGCGCCCAGACCCAGCGTGAACCGCCCGTCGGAGACGTAGTCCAGGCCGGCGGCGGTCATCGCCAGCAGGGTCGGCGTGCGCGAGTAGATCGGCAGGATGCCGGAGGCGATCTGCAGGCGCTCGGTCCTGGCCGCGATGTAGCCCATCTGGCTGACGGCGTCGAAGCTGTACGCCTCGGCCACGAACACGATGTCCAGGCCGGCCTTCTCGTAGTCGGCCAGTTCGGTGACCGTCTCCTTGAATCCGCCCGCGTAGTTGAGTGTCATACCGATGCGCATACTGGACTCCCGCTGAACCGAATGTTGTTCCGTTGCGATGCCAGAAAGGTTAGCGTGTCGGCTGTTCGGCCAGTGAGCCACTAGCTTGGTCACGTGCTGAGAGGGATCGTCGTCGTGGTGTCCGCCGTGGTGGCCGTGGTGCTGGCGGGCCACCGGCTCATCCCGGTCCTGGGGGGCTTCACCGCGATCGTGGAGAGCGTGCTGCCGTGGCTCGGCTGGATCGTTCCGCTCCTGCTGGTCGCCGCCGCCCTGGCCCGTTCGGCGGTGGCCACGGCCGCCGCGCTGGTGCCGGGGGTGGTGTGGGCGGTGATGTTCGGCTCCACGCTGGTCCAGTCGCCGCCCGGCGGGCCCAGCGACCTGGCGGTCGGCACCGTGAACGTGGGCGTGCGCAACAACGCCTCCGGCGAGGCGGTGCGGGCCATCGCCGACGACCTGGACCTGCTGGCCGCCCAGGAGCTCACCCCCGGCGGCCCGGCGGCCAAGCAGCTCAACCGGACGTTCAAGCACCGCTACGCCGTCAGCACGGTCGGGCTGTGGAGCCGCTATCCGATCTCCAAGCGCAAGCCGCTGGACGTCGGCATGGGCTGGGTGCGGGCGCTGCGGGCGGTGGTGACCACGCCGAAGGGCGAGGTGACCGTCTACGTGATGCACCTGGCCTCGGCGCGCCCCGGGCACACCGACTCCCGGGACACCTCGCTGGCCCAGGCGCGCAAGCTCATCGACGCGGACACCAGCGAGCGTGTCCTGCTGCTCGGCGACCTCAACACCGCCACCACCGACCGCGGCATGCGCGGGCTGACGCCGCCGCTGACCGACGCGCAGGCGGCGGCCGGCGACGGGTTCGGCTTCACCTGGCCGGCCGAGTTCCCCATCACCAGGCCCGACCACATCCTGTTCCGCGGGATGACGGCGACCGAGGCGGGAGTGGCTCCGGCGACGGGCAGCGACCACCGGGCCGCCGTCGCCTCACTCCGCTTCTAGCAGGCGGAGGTCCTCCAGCGTGTCGATGTCGGTCGGGTCGCCGGGGCACGCCACCTCGGTGACCAGCTCAGGACGGGAGGCGAGGAACGGCCGCGCCCCCACGTCGCCGCGCGCCAGAGCCGCCACCTCGGCGAAGTGGCGGCGATCGATGAGCACCGGGTTCCTGCGCCTGCCGTCGTAGGTCGCGACCGCCACCTCGGCGCCGGAGTCGATCAGCGCGCGGACCCCCTCCGGCCGCACGAACGGCTGGTCCACCAGCGCGATCACCACCGCCTCCGCCTCGGCGGGCACCGCCGCCAGGCCGACTCGCAGGGACGACCCCATCCCGGACGCCCAGTCAGGATTCTGTACGGTCACCGCGCGGCGCACCTGCGGCGTGGCGGCGCCCAGCACGACCACCACGGGATGGCAGCCGCCCTCCTCCAGCAGTCGCACGCCGCGATCGACCAGCCGCTCCCCCTGGTGCTCCAGCAGCGCCTTGGGCCTGCCGAGCCGGGCGCCCTGGCCGGCCGCGAGCAGCAGTCCGGCGACCCGTGAGCGTCTCATGGCGCCTCGTGATGGATGCGGCCCTCGGTGTCGGTCAGCGGCCGTCCCGAGCCGCCCCAGCGGATCTGGATCAGCTCGGCGGCGATCGCCACGGCCGTCTCCTCCGGGGTGCGGGCGCCGAGGTCGAGGCCGATGGGCGAGTGCAGCCGGGCCAGCTCCTCCTCCGTCAGCCCCGCCTCGCGCAGCCGCGCCAGCCGGTCCTCGTGGGTGCGGCGCGAGCCCATCGCGCCCACATAGCCGGCGTCGGTACGCAGCGCCACCTCCAGCAGCGGCACGTCGAACTTCGGGTCATGGGTCAGCACGCAGATCACCGTACGCTCGTCCACCTCCTGCGTGGCCAAATAGTCGTGCGGCCACTTCACCACCACCTCGTCGGCCTCGGGGAAGCGCTTGCGGGTGGCGAAGACGGGCCGGGCGTCGCAGACGGTGACGTAGTAGCCGAGGAACTTGCCCACCCTGGCCACGGCGGCGGCGAAGTCGATCGCGCCGAACACCAGCATCCGGGGCGGCGGCGCGAGGGACTGCACGAACACCGACAGGTCGTCCAGCCGCCGCTCGCCCTCCGCGCCGTAGCGCCGGATGCCGGTCAGGCCCTGGGCCAGCATGCCGCGCACGTCGTCGTCCACGGCGTCGTCCAGCCGCTGCGGGCCGAGCGTGCCGGAGGCCCGGTCGGGCCAGATGACCCGGCGGGCGCCCACCCGGCCGGGCCCGGACAGCACGGTGGCGACGGCGACCGGCTCTCGCGAGTCCACCGACGCCGCGATCTCCCTCAGCTCGGGGAAGGTCTCCTGGGAGATCGGCGCCACGAAGATGTCGATGATGCCGCCGCAGGTGAGCCCGACGGCGAACGCGTCGTCGTCGCTGACCCCGTACCTCTGCAGGACGGGCGTGTCGATCGCGGTGGCGAGCTCGAACACCGCGCCCTCCACGCACCCGCCGGACACGCTGCCGACCACCTCGTCGCCGTGCACCGCCATGGCCGCGCCCGGCTGACGGGGCGCGCTGCTGAACGTGCTCACCACCGTCGCGAGCCCGAACGGCACCCCCGCCCTCCACCAGCGCATGATCTCTGGCAGTACGTCACGCATGTGCGAGCCTTTCGCTGAGTTCCTCATAGGCGGCCAGGCTGTGCCCGGCGACCAGATCGTCGAGATGCGGCAGTGCGGCCCGCATGCCGCCGGTGAGCGGCTGGTAGTCCTCGTAACCCTTGTGCGGGTTGGCCCAGATCACCCGGTGCGCCTGCCTGGCCAGTCTGGCCAGTTGGGTGCCGAGCAGCTCCGGGTCCCCGCGTTCCCAGCCGTCGGAGGCGATCACCACGATCGCCCCGCGCGCGCTGTGCCGGACGAGGAACTCCCTGAGCTCCTCCCCCAGCCTGGTGCCGCCGCTCCAGTCCGGGATCGCCCGCGAGACCTCGGTGAGCGCGGTGCCGGGGTCGCGGTGGCGCAACTCGCCGGTGATCGAGGTGAGCCTGGTGCCGATCGAGTAGACCTCGGTGGCCCGCGGCTCGCTCCTGACCAGGGCGTGCGCGAAACGCAGCAACGTCTCGGCGTACGCCGCCATCGAGCCGCTGACGTCCACGAACAGCACCACCCGGCGCGGCCTGGTGGTGTGCCGGCGGTGCAGCAGCCTGGCCACCTCGCCCTTCCTGAGCGCCTCGCGGACGGTGCGCGACGGGTCCAGCGGCCCCCGGTGCGCGCGCCGGTGGCGTCGTGACCGCCTGGTGGCGCGGCCGCCGCTGAGCATCGACAGCATCCGGTGCACCTCGGCCCGCTCGGCCTCGGTCAGCCGGGCCACGTCCCGATGGCGCAGGACCTCGGTCCGGCTGGCGGTGGCGGGCGCCACCTCCCCCTCCTCGTGCCGCTCGCCGTCCGCGGCTGCGACGGTGTGCCGGGTCACGGACGTCGTCGCGGTACGGCGCAGCGCCGCCTTCGCACCGCTGAAGTAGGCGGCGAAGCACCGGTCGTAGCGGGGCAGGTCGTCGGGGCCCGCGCAGAGGGTCAGCCGGCCGGCCCAGTAGACCTCGTCCGGCACGGTCACATCGAGGTGGTCGAGCGCCAGCAGGAGGTTCTGCGCCCTGGCATGGTCGGCGGCCACCCCTGCGGCCCGCAGCGTCCTGACGAACCCGGTGACGGTGGCGGCCAGCTCATCCACGGTGCAGCAGCCCACCGGCCAGGACGCGCTCGACGTCCTCGCGGTACTTCAGCGCGGCGCCCAGGCAGGCCGCCGCCAGATCCGGGTCCAGCTCCTTGGCGCCGAGCGTGAGCAGCGCCTCGGTCCAGTCGAGCGTCTCGGCCACGCCGGGCGGCTTCACCAGATCGGCCTGGCGCAGCCGCTCGGCCGCCCGGGCCACCTGCGCGGCCAGCGTCTCGGTGCACTCGGGCAGGCGGCGCAGCAGGATCGCCACCTCCCGGTCGAAGCCCGGGTGCTCCAGCCAGTGGTAGAGGCAGCGCCGCTTGAGCGCGTCGTGCACCTCCCGCGTCCGGTTGGACGTCACCACGACCACCGGCGGTGTGGCGGCCTTGATCGTCCCCAGCTCGGGGATGGAGATGCTGAAGTCGGACAGCACCTCCAGCAGGAACGCCTCGAACTCGTCGTCGGCCCGGTCGATCTCGTCCACGAGCAGCACGCTCGGCTGCGTCTCCAAGGCCTTCAGCAGCGGCCGCGCGATCAGGAACCGGCGCCCGTAGATCTCCCCTTCGAGCCGGGCGAGGTCGGCGACCCCCGCCGCCTCGGCCGCCTTCAGGTGCAGCAGCTGCCGGGCGAAGTCCCAGTCGTAGAGCGCCTGGGCGGCGTCGAGCCCCTCATAGCACTGCAACCGGATCAGCGGCGCCCCGAGCATCGCGGCCAGCGTCTTGGCCAGCTCGGTCTTACCGACCCCCGCCTCCCCTTCGAGAAACAGCGGCCGCCGCATCCGCAGCGCCAGGAACGCGGCCGTGGCCAGTCCTTCGTCAGCCAGATAGGCATGCCGGTCGAGCAACTCGATGAGCTTGTCCGGCGACTCGATGTCCATTGCCCTGATTGTCCGCCGCCACACGCTTCCAGGCAACGCACCATCAGGCCTCACCCGTCTGTCACTCATAGTAACGTGACGATCACTCAAACCCAAAGGAGGGGTCATGCCCCCGAGCCTGCTGCACGAGATGCCCCTCGAGATGATCTCCCGCCGCCCCGGCTTCGCACTGGAACTGCTCGCCTGGGGTCTGCGCGGACATGCCGACGACTACCACGACGCCTGTTTGGAATCGGTCGACCTGAACGAACGCCTCCCCACCGAATACCGGGCCGACTCGGTCATCTCGGTGAAGGGCCCCGATGGCCGTGAACGTTTCGTGATCGACTGAAAGCTCGCTGATCATCTGCCCCGTGGTCGTCGGCCCCAACGAGCTTCCCATCCTGCGGGAAGCACAGGATGTCCTGGCCTCGCCAGAGATCGCCACCCTCAGCGCGATCACCCGACCCCACGACGTCGAAACGGTCGTCGCGGTGGCCACCACTCTGGCCACTTTCGACGACGAGCGGGGCCTCATTCACATCGAATCCTGCGCCGACACCGGCAAGCTGCTGGGCTGGACGAAGAAGGCCGCCACCGCCTCCAGCGTCGAGGAGATCTTCGCCGACTGACCTTCGGTCACTGGTCGCGAGCCTCGCCGCGGTCACGGATCAGTGCCGACAGCTCGGCCGTGGCGCGGCCGGCCAGGGCCTTCTCCGATCCCTGGATGCCCATGGCGCCGATCGTGCGCCCGTCGGAAAAGTCGATCTTGGGCCACGGATCTCCGACGAGCAGGGTGACGTCGATCACCTCGGGCCAGGTGTAGTGGTAGGTGCGTACGGCGTTGACGACCGTGATGCCCTCGTCGTCGGCCTCCACCCGGACCCGGCCGAGCAGGTGGAGGACGTACGCCACCGCGCAGCCGAAGCCCACGATCGCCAGCCGGTCGGCGAGCTTGAAGGGGGCGGCGATGAGGATGGCCATCACCACCGACCCGAGCACGATCAGCACGGCGAATCCGTAGGCGACGATCCGCCCCCGGCGGGGGCGCCAGACGACGGGCAGGGGCGGAGGCTGAACGGGCTCAGGCACGGACCGAAATTTACCGCAGGTCAGTGGAGGGTCCGCAGGAGGATGGCGGTCTCCAGTGCGGCGATCGCCGACTCGTACCCCTTGTCCTCCTTGCTTCCCGGCACCCCGGAGCGCTCGATCGCCTGGTCGAGCGTCTCGCAGGTGAGCACGCCGTTGCCGACGGGGGTCCGCTCGTCGAGCGAGATCCGGGTCAGCCCGGCCGTGACCGAGTCGCAGACATAGTCGAAGTGGGCCGTGTCACCGCGGATGACCGCGCCGAGCGCCACCACCGCGTCGCAGCGGCGGGCCAGCGCCTGCGCGACCACCGGGATCTCCAGTGAGCCGGGCACCCGGACGACGGTGGCGGTGGCGCCCGCGTCGTCACACGCCTGGACCGCCCGTGCCACGAGCTGGTCGGTGATGTCGGCGTGCCAGCTGGCCGCCACCACGCCGACCGTCAGCCCCTTCGCGTCCGGCGCGACCGCGCCCGGTCGTCCCTCGCCGCTCATGATGCCTCCGAGATGTCGTGGCCGAGGCGGTCGCGCTTGGCCTCCAGGTAGCGCTCGTTGTAGGGGTTCATGGCGACCGGCATGGGCTCGCGGCCGAGGACCTTGATGCCGTAGCCGTCCATGCCCTTGAGCTTGGCCGGGTTGTTGGTGAGCAGCCGCACCGACTTGACGCCGAGGTCGGCGAGGATCTGCCCGGCGTTGGAGAACTCCCGGGCGTCGATCGGCAGCCCCAGCTCGACGTTGGCGTCGACGGTGTCGATGCCGCCGTCCTGCAGGCCGTACGCCCGCAGCTTGGCGAGCAGGCCGATGCCCCGGCCCTCGTGCCCGCGCAGGTAGACGATCACGCCGCGGCCCTCCTCGGCGATGACCGACATGGCGTGCTCGAGTTGCACGCCGCAGTCGCAGCGCAGCGAGCCGAACACGTCGCCGGTCAGGCACTCGGAGTGGGCGCGGACCAGCACGTTCTCGCCGTTGTCGAGGTCGCCGTAGACGAGCGCGAGGTGCTCGCCGCCGTCGAGCGCGCTGGCGTAGCCGTACGCCCGCCACATGCCGTGCACGTTGGGCAGGATGGTCTCGGCGACCCTGGTGACCATGCTCTCGGTCCTGCGCCGGTGGTCGACGAGCTGCTCGATGGAGACGAGCGCCAGGTCGTGCTCGTCGGCGAAGGCGCGCAGCTCCGGGAGCCTGGCCATGGTGCCGTCGTCGTTGACGACCTCGGCGAGCACGCCGGCGGGGGTCAGGCCGGCGAGCCTGGCCAGGTCCACCGCCGCCTCGGTGTGGCCGCGCCGGGCCAGCACGCCGCCGACGTGGTAGCGCAGCGGGAAGATGTGGCCGGGCCGGACGAGCTCGTTCGGCTCGGTGGCGGAGTCGGTCAGCGCGCGGATGGTCCGCGCGCGGTCCGCGGCGGAGATGCCGGTGGTGACGCCGTCGCGGGCGTCCACACTGATCGTGTACGCGGTCCGCAGCCGCTCCTTGTTGTGGAAGACCATCAGGGGCAGGCCGAGCCGGTCCAGCTCCGGGCCCTCCATCGGCACGCAGATCACGCCGCTGGTGTGCCTGATCGTGAACGCCAGCAGCTCGGGCGTGGCCTTGGAGGCGGCGAAGATGATGTCGCCCTCGTTCTCCCGGTTCTCGTCGTCGACGACCACGACGGCCTTGCCCGCGCGGATGTCGTCGATGGCCCGCTCGATCGGGTCGAGGATGATGTCGCTCACGATGCCACCGCCACGTGCCCCTGACCGGCCGCGCCCTGGTATTCGCGCAGCCATTTGACGAACCCGACCAGGACGAGCACGAAGAACAACCCGTAGACGGCGCCGGAGACGACCAGCCCGGAGCTGAACGCGAGCGGCACCCCGACGAGGTCGACGGCCACCCAGACGATCCAGAAGTCGACCAGTGCCTTGCCCTGCGCCCAGGTGGCGACGGCGCTGCCGACGAAGATGTAGGCGTCGGCGGCCACCAGGAACGCGCCCTTGGGCAGCGGCTCGTGCGCCCCCCACGACAGGCCGGTGGCGTAGAAGAACAGCCCGACCAGGACCGTTCCGACGAGCATGACCGAGACCAGCAGCAGCCGCTCCCGCCCGGTGGCGGGCCTGACGGCGAGCTCCTTGCCACCCTGCGTGCCGCGACGCCAGGCCCAGAAGCCGTAGATGGCCAGGCCCGCGAAGAGCACCTGCTTGAGCGCGTTGCCGGTGATGCCGGCGTTGACCGAGGCGATGAACAGCAGCACCGAGGCCGTGAACTGCACCGGCCAGGTCCACATCGACTTGCGCATGGCGAACAGGACCGTGGCCAGGGCGGCGATGTTGCCGACCAGGTCCGTCCAGAGCACGTGTGTGCCGAACACCTCGAATCCGGCGTTGGCCCAGTTCACTGCCCGACCACCAGCCTTTCCACATACTTCGCGATCACGTCGACCTCGATGTTCACCAGGTCGTCCACCTGGCGCTCGCCCATGGTGGTCAGTTTCAGCGTGGTGGGGATGAGGCTCACGCCGAAGCTGCCATCGTCAACAGTCGTCACGGTGAGGCTGATTCCGTCGATGGCGATCGAACCCTTGCCGGCCACGTAACGGCTCAGCTCCGCCGGCAGGGAGAAGCGCAGGTTGTCCCAGTTGTCGCCGGGTTCCCTGGACAGCAGCACGGCGGTGCCGTCCACGTGGCCCTGAACGATGTGGCCGCCGAGGCGCTGGTCCGCCCGTACGGCACGTTCCAGGTTGACGGCGGAGCCCTCGGTCAGGGCGCCGAGTGAGCTGCGGTCGAGCGACTCCTTGATCACGTCGACGGTGAACACGTCGCCGTGCACCTCCACGACCGTGAGGCAGACGCCGTTGACGGCGATCGAGTCGCCGTGCCGCGCGTCCGAGGTGACGATCGGGCCGCGCACGGACAGCCTGGCCGAGTCGCCGGCCGGCTCGACGGCCACGACCTCGCCCTTCTCCTCGATGATTCCGGTGAACATCATTTCTCCCTGCTGTGTGGTGGGGGCACGGGCCGTGCGGTGAGCCGCACATCCGGCCCGATGAGGGAAACCTCGTCGAAGATCAGTCGGTGCGCCTGGCCGATGCCGCGTACCCCGGCCTCGCCCAGCGCGGCGGGCCCGGCGCCGAGGAGGGCGGGCGCGACGTAGGCGATGACGCGGTCGACGAGCCCGTCCCGGACGAAGGCGCCCGCGAGCGTGGGGCCTCCCTCCAGGAACACGCTGACGACCTCGCGCGCGGCCAGCTCCTTGAGCAGGGCGTGCAGGTCCAGGCCGCCGCCGTCGTGGCGGGGCAGCCGCACATGGTCGGCGTCCAGGCCGGTGGCGGTGGCGTCCTCGGCGATGGCGACCAGCGTGGGGGCCGCGCCGTCCAGGACCTTGGCGTACGGCGGGATCCTGGCATCGGTGTCGACCACCACCCGGAGCGGCCGGGCGGGGCGGACGGTCGGGCGGGGATCGTCGGCCGGCACGGGGCCGGCGGTCAGGCTAGGGTCGTCGGCCGGCGCGGGGCGGGCGGTCAGGTGGGGGTCGTCGGCCAGCACGGTGCCGATCCCGGCCACGATGGCGTCGCAGCGGGCGCGCAGGCGGTGGACGTCGGCCCTGGCCTCGGCGGAAGTGATCCACCGGCTGGTGCCGTCGGCGGCGGCGGACCTGCCGTCGATGGTGGCGGCGAGCTTCCAGGTGACGTGCGGCCGGCCGAGGCGGGCGTAGGTGAGCCATTCGGCGTTGACCCGCTCGGCCTGCTCGGCGAGCGGTCCGGACGTCACGGTCACGCCGCCCGCGCGCAGCCGCGCGGCTCCCCCGGCCGCCTTGGGCGTGGGGTCGGGCACCGCGATCACCACCCGGGTGACGCCCGCGTCGAGCAGCGCCCGGCTGCAGGGGCCGGTCCTGCCGGTGTGGTCGCAGGGCTCCAGGGTCACGTACGCGGTCCCGCCGCGGGCACGCTCGCCGGCTTCGCGCAGGGCGACGATCTCGGCGTGCGGGCCGCCCGCGTAGGCGTGGAAGCCCTCGCCCACGACCTCGCCACCGGCGTCGAGCAGCACGCAGCCGACGACCGGATTGGGGCTGGTGCCGCCGTGTCCGCGCGCGGCCAGTTCGATGGCGCGCGCCATGTGCGCGGTGTCCTGCACCCCGGGCCTCCTACGCCTGTAGCTCTCAGCCACGGCGGGCCCCGGGGGGATGTGGTGCGCGAACGCATCACAGTGGCGCCCGGCTTGATGCCGGACACCCGCGCGCTTCCTCCCATCCGGACTTTAACCGTCGGTCCCGGAATTTCACCGAGTCAACCGGCCGATGGCATCGGCCGGGTCGCGGACTGTCACCGCCGGTTCGGACTTTCACCGACCCCGGAGCACGCTAGCTCTTTCGTTCTCACAGTGTGCCATGCGCATGCAAACGCATGCGACCGCCCTCACTTTATCAACCAAGCGTCCGATAAGACCAGCCGCTCAGGCCGCCATGAGCCGCCGGGCCCGGCGGGCGTCCGGGGCGTAGCGCACGCCCGCGGGAACGAAGTGGAGGCCGGTGTGCAGGGCGCGCAGCGTGGCCGTCGCCCACAGGTCCCCGACCGGTGTGGCGGGCAGGCCGTACATCCTTCTGGCCCAGCGCGGCAGCGTGGCGAAGGCCAGCAGGGTGACGGCGGGGAGCGCCGGCTTGAGCGGGGTGAGCATGAGCGGCAGCGGCGCCTTGAGCGACAGCAGCAGCGGATGAGCCGCCTCCGGCACGAACCCGAGCCCGGGACGCTCTCCCTCGATGTAGTCGCGCATCTCGGCGACCGTGCCGGGCACGTCGGCCGGGTCCAGGCCCACCACCTCGGCGGCCCGCCGCCACTCGCCGACGAACGTGTCCGCGTCGTCGTCACTGAGCCGGACGCCCGCCCTGCGGGCCACCGACAGGTAGGAGTCCACCTCGCCCACGTGCACCCAGCGCAGGCCGTCGGGATCGTCCAGCCGGTAGCGCTCGCCGGTGTCGGGGTCGAGCCCGGTCAGCTTGGCGTGGATCCTGCGGACCCGGCGTCCCGCCTTCTCCACCTCAGGCCGCGTGCCGTACGTACGCACCCGGACGAACTCGGTGGTCCGCAGGAATCGGGACCAGGCCTCGGCGGGGTCCATGAGGGCGGAGTTCTGCAGGACGCCGCGCATCGTGCGCGGGTGCAGGCCCTGCATGAGCAGCGCCCGGAACCCACCGACCAGCAGGATCGGCTCCCCCATCACCCGCCACGTGACAGAGTCGGGGCCGAACAGCCCAAGGTCCTCCATAAGTAGATGGTTACCCAGGAATGCGGGGCTCTATGTCACGGTTCGCCGGAGTCAGGCGTGAGCCGTGCAGAGCCGACGGCCCCGTGGTGTCGGCTCAGGCCGCGCCCTCGGCCAGTGAGCGCAACGAAGCGACGGCCGCCTCGCGGTCGTCCGCGCCGTAGACCGCGCTGCCCGCCACGAACACGTCGGCGCCCGCCTCCGCGCAGCGCTCGATGGTGTCGGCGGACACGCCGCCGTCCACCTGCAGCCACACCTCGCCGCCGTGCCGTTCGATGAGCCCGCGGGCCCGGCGGATCTTGGGCAGCACCATGTCCAGGAACTTCTGCCCGCCGAACCCCGGCTCCACCGTCATCAGCAGCAGCATGTCGATCTCACCGATCAGATCGTCGTACGGCTCCACGGCGGTCGCCGGGTTGAGTGCGAGCCCGGCCCTGGCGCCGAGCGAGCGGATCTCGCGCAGCGTGCGCACCGGCGCGGAGGACGCCTCGGCGTGGATGGTCACGCTGCCCGCGCCCACCTCGGCGTAGGCGGGGGCCCAGCGGTCGGGGTCGGTGATCATGAGGTGGCAGTCGATCGGCAGCGCGGCCGCCTTGAGCAGCGCCTCGACGATGGGCAGCCCCAGGGTCAGGTTGGGCACGAAGTGGTTGTCCATGACATCCACGTGCAGCCAGTCGGCGTTGGGCACCGCGGCGACCTCGTCGGCGAGCCGGGCGAAGTCGGCGGACAGGATGCTGGGCGAGATCTGTACGGCCATGATGCCCCGAGTCTAGTGAACGACCTCACCCTCTCCACACCGGACCCGCCTGCGCGCAGGGAGCGCTCAGCGCGCGTCCCGACCCACCCGGCGGGCGGCGAGCCGGGCTTCGAGGCCGTCGAGGATGGCGCGCAGACCGAACGCGAAGCTGTTGTCGGGCGCCGCCCCGTAGTCCGCGACTGGTGCCGCCTCGATCCTGGCGCGCAGCCGGGGGAACCGCATCGCGACCTCGGTCGCCCGCGCCATGGTGTCGCGGATCACCCCCTCCGCGTCGCCGCCGTCCCGGCTCAGCCGCCTGGTCAACGCGGCCGTGGCCGACTCCCCCAGGGCGTTGCCGAGCACGAACATGAAGACGGTCGCCGCCGCCTGGTCCGCCTCCGCACCGGCGAATCCGGCCGTCTCATAGACCGCGAGGCTGTGGTCGTCGTGGCGGGCCTTGGCAGGACCGTGGAACAGATGGGAGGCCAGCGCCTGCACCAGCCAGGGATGCCTGGTCAGCATCGCGTACAGGTCGGTGGCCATCGACGTGGCCGCGGCCCGCCAGCCGACCGCGGCGGGATCGGGCAGCTCGATCTCGTCCCACACCTGGTCACCGGCGAGCACGACGAGGTTGTCCTTGCTCTTGACGTGCCAGTAGACGGCCGTCGCCGCGGAGTCGAGCCGTTTGCCCAGGCTGCGCATGTTGAGACCTTCCAGCCCGTCCGCGTCCAGCAGCTCGATGGCGGTCTGGACGATCTGGTCGCGGGTCAGCGTGTCGCGCGGCATGCCCCCACGATAGGGCACCCGTGGCTGTGTTGCACAAAGTTCAAGTCGCTACTTGCACAATGTTCAAGTCAAGGCGTACGGTCCACTTGAACAAAGTGCAAGTTCTTGGAGACCGACCCACACCGAGGAGAACCCCATGCTCGTTCTGGCCGCAGTCCTGCAAGTGCTCATCGCCCTGGCCTTCGTCAGCATCCCGCTGGTGCGCCACCGCTACGGAAGCGACGCGAAGCGGAACGCGGAGGCGGAGCTCACCCGCCAGGGCGTGCCCGTCACCGTCCTGGCGGAGAACAAGCTGAGCTTCGACGCCGGCGGCCACGAGACGGCGGCCCCCGTCACGGTCGCGGTCGTCATGACGATCCTGGCCGCGCTCAATCTGCTCGGCGAGCCGTGGGGTCAGGTCCTGACCTGGATCTTCCAGCCCATCGTGCTGCTCGGCAACGCGCTCATCCTCTACAGCCAGCTGACCGCCGTGCGGTCGGTCGAGTCGGCCTTCGCCCGCAAGGGCGACCCGACGCTCCAGCGCATCGATGTGACAGCTCTGCTCAAGGCCGCCGAGAGCGGCTTCCCCCGGTGGGTGCTGCCCACACTGCAGAACATCCGGCACACCGTGGTGTTCGCCGGCTCGGCCCTCGCCCTGACGGCGGCGATCATCGCCTGACGGCCCCCTGCGCTGTCGGACGGCGCCTACGCGGCGCCGTCACGCTTGCGCAGCAGCGCCAGGAACATCGCGTCGGTGCCGTGCCGGTGCGGCCAGAACTGAACGTACGGCCCCTCCCCCAGCCCGTCCACCTCGGGCAGATAGCGACGCGCGTCGAGCTGCTCCACATCGTCCCTGCGCCCGGCCACATCACCCACCACGACCCGAGTCTCGGCCAGATGCGGCGAACAGGTGACGTACGCGACCACCCCACCGGGACGCACGGCGTCGAGCGCCCCGTCGAGCAGCCGGCGCTGCAGCCTGCCCAGCTCCGCGATGCTCGACGGATCCCGCCGCCAACGCGCCTCGGGCCGCCGGCGCAGCGCCCCCAGCCCGGTGCAGGGCGCGTCGAGCATCACCCGGTCGAACACCCCCGGCCGCCACGCGGGCTCCGTGCCGTCGGCGGCGATCACGGCGGCCTCTCTGGTGGTCTGCCAGACCAGCCGCGCCCGGTGATACTGGACATCGCCGGCCAGCAGCCGGGCGCCACCCGGGAACGCCTCAGGGCCCGCCTCGCGCCGCTGCCCGGCCCGCGCCTCGACGTCGTCCGGCGTCCCGGACCCGGCGAGCCCTTCGAGGTCGCCGTAGGCGGCGATGGCGTCCAGCAGCCCCGCCTTGCCGCCCGGCCCCGCGCACAGGTCCAGCCAGAGCTCGTCCTGCCCGTCGAGCGGCACGAGCGGCACCCTGGTCAGCGCGAGCGCCACGAGCTGGCTGGCCTCGTCCTGCACGGCGGCGCGCGTCTCGGCGATGGCCCGGATCTGCCCCGGGTCCCCCTCCTGCAGATAGGCGGCGTACGGCGAGTAGCGGCCCGGCTCCGCGCCGCTCTCCGCGAGCTCCTCGACCGAGCTGCGCCCCGGCCGCGCCACCAGCGTCACCAGGGGCCGCTCGTTGTCCGCCGCCAGCAGGTCGGCCGTCTCACCGGCGGCGCCACCGAGCGCGTCACGGAAGGCGCTGACGATCCACCGGGGATGGCTGTGCGTCACCGCCAGATGCCCCGCGGGGTCGTGGGCGGCGTCGGGCGCCACGATCGGCAGCCACTCGTCGATCGTCCTGGAAGCGATCTTGCGCAGGACGGCGTTGACGAACTTGGCCGCTCCCGCCCCGATGCGCAGCCGTACCAGATCCACGGTGGTGCCGACCGCCGCGTGCGGCGGGACGCGCATCTGGAGCAGCTGATGGGCGCCCAGCCGCAGCGCGTCGCGCACGGCGGGATCGGGCGCGCGGTCGCTGCACATCTCGATGATCGCGTCATAGGTGCCGAGCCCGCGCAGCGTCCCGTAGGCCAGCTCCGTCGCGAGCGCCGCGTCCCGCCCCTTGATGCCGCGCTCACGCAGGAGGCGAGGCATGAGCAGGTTGGCGTAGGCGTCACGCTCGTCGACGGCGCGCATGACGTCGAAGGCCGCGTTCCGCGGCTGGTCGCGCGCGGGCCGGCGCGGCCTTCCCGGACGACTCGCGCCCCCGCCTCCGGACGACGTCCGATCCCCCCGTGCCTTCATTACCTCCGACTTTCTACGCTTCGGCTTGCTCTACGTGCACGGGCACATCTCTGCCCCGCGCCCGCTTCCGTGAGCTTCGGCTCGATCCGCGGCGCCGCTCACGTGAACTTCTCTTCGCTCCCGGCGCGCATGCCCCGGGCCCACTCGACGGCGTTCATCAACCGCTTGCCCTGCGGCTGGACCTCGCCCAGCTCCACCGGCTCGGTGGCGGTGCCGACCAGCACGCCGTGCTTGCCCGCGGCGATCTCGCCGGGGGCGAGCCGCTGCGGCGAGGCCGCGATCCGCACCGGCCCGAGCTTCACCCGTTGCCCCCGGAACTCACTCCAGGCGCCCGGAGTGGGCGTGCACGCGCGGATGAGCCGGTCGACGCGCATGGCGGGACTGCTCCAGTCGACGCGGGCGTCCGTGACGTTGATCTTGGGTGCGAGGCTCACCCCGTCGGCCGGCTGCGGCCGGGCCTGCAGGGTGCCGTCCTCGACGCCGTCGAGCGTGGCGGCGAGGAGCCCGGCGCCGGAGATCGACAGCCGGTCGAGGAGCGAGCCGCTGGTGTCGCCGGACCGGACCTCCTCGGTGACCACGCCGTAGACGGGCCCCGCGTCGAGCTCCTTGACGATCTGGAACGTGCTGGCGCCGGTGATCTCGTCCCCGTGCAGGACGGCGTGCTGCACGGGGGCGGCGCCGCGCCAGGCGGGCAGGATCGAGAAGTGCAGGTTGATCCACCCGTGGCGGGGCACGTCGAGCGCCGACTGGGGCAGCAGCGCGCCGTAGGCGACGACGGGGCAGCAGTCGGGCTCCAGAGCGCGCAGCCGCTCCAGGAACGCCGGATCACCGGCCTTGGCCGGGCGGAGCACCTCGATGCCCGTCTCCTCGGCCAGCTCCGCCACCGGTGAGGGGTGCACCTTGCGCCCCCGGCCGGACTGGGCGTCGGGCCGGGTGACGACCGCGACGACCTCGTGGCGCGGCGAGTCGATCAGGGTGCGGAGCGACGGCAGTGCCGTCTCGGGCGTGCCCGCGAAGACCAGGCGCATCTCACAGTGCCTTTCCGCCGGTGCTGTGCGGGGAGAACCTGACCTGGGGAGCGTCCATGCCGCTCCACTCGGCCTCCCGGATGGCCTTCATCGCGAGCTTGCGCTGCTTGATGTCCATCCGGTCGATGAACAGGATGCCGTCGAGATGGTCGGTCTCATGCTGGAAGCAGCGCGCCATCAGGTCGGTGCCCTCCAGCGTGACCGGCTCGCCGTGCACGTTGAGGCCCTTGGCGACGGCGCGGATGGCGCGCGGGGTCGGGAACGACAGCCCGGGGAACGACAGGCAGCCCTCCTCGCCCTCTTCGTCGAGCTCCTCGGACAGGTCGAGATCGGGGTTGATGAGATGGCCGAGCTGGTCGTCGACGTAGTAGGTGAACACGCGCAGGCCGACCCCGATCTGCGGGGCCGCCAGGCCGGCGCCGGGGGCGTCCATCATCGTGTCGGTGAGGTCTTTGACCAGCTTGCGGAGCTCCTTGTCGAAGTCGACCACCGGAGCCGCCGGGGTGCGCAGCACCGGGTCTCCGAACAGTCGGATCGCCTGGATCGCCAAGGGGGTCACTCCGTTCGTAGGTGGATCAATCCAGTTTAGTGTGCGCAAGGGAGCGAACCTTCATCGCCGCTTTGCGGGCGGCCTTCACGACGGCCTGGTCGTCGTGGGCGCCGGCGATCATGTCGAGCACGGCGATCGTGTCGGGGTGGCCGACCGCCGGCATCTCGGCGATGAGCTTGATGAGCTCCTCGCCGGGCTCGGGAGTGTCGAGCCGGCCCGCGGCGTGCCCCGACAGGTGCATCAGCGCCGCGAGCGAGTCGACGGCGATCCAGGTGTGGTCCCGCGGGCTGAGCGTGGGGGCCTCGAGGTCGCGGATGTGCAGCCAGGAGGCGGCGTAGCGGCGCATGAGCGGCCGGTCCAGCGCCTCGCGCACGGGCACCTCGGCCTCTGGGCCGAGCTCCTCCAGGATCGCGCCCACGGCGCCGCGCCGGCCCGCCGTGCCGTCGGCGGCGATGGCGATCAGGTCCCTGGCGGCCTCTTCCGGCGGACGGCGCTCCAGCCATCCGGCGACCGCGCTCTGCGTGGCGGAGCCTTTCACCAGGGCCTCGACGAGCTCGGTCGCGGACAAATCGGCGAAGACCTCGACCTCGGCGGTGGTGGGCGCGTCGTGGCCCTCGCGCAGCAGGTCCCGCCTGATGGCCCAGACGCCGAGCGGGGTGAGCGCGGTGCGGCCGGCGGCGGTCTGCTCGACCAGGCCGCAGTAGGCCAGCAGCGCCAGCGCCTCCAGCAGCTCGGCGGGCAGTGCCGCGGCGAGTCTGCGCATCTCCACCTGCCCGGGAGCGCAGGCCACCTCGTGGGACTGCAGGATGCCCCGGGCCAGGTTGGCGATCGCGACGCCGGACCGTACGGAATAGATCGTCGCGAGCATCTCGGCCAGGTGCCCGTCGACCACGACCGAGCCGGTCAGCCCCTCGTCGGCGCGGTCGAGCACATCCATGACCACGCCGTCCCAGAACTCCAGGGTGGCCTCGACCGTGAGCCGGGCGGGCAGCGGTCCTTTGGTGGCCTGGCCGCGGAGGATCTGGAGCATGCCGGTGTTGACGGCCACGATCCACAGCAGGCGCAGCCGCGAGGCGTCCAGGCCGAGCTCGCTCACCGCGGCTCGCGCGGCGGCCTCCGGGAGCATTCCCTCGGCGGTCACCTGGCGGGTGCCGGTCCAGGCGGCGAGCCGGACGGCGTCGGCGACCAGCGGCACCGCGGGGATCGTCCGGGCCAGCTCGGCGTCCTCGGCGAGGGCGACGGGCGGGAAGGTGAGCGCCTCCTGCTCGACCGGGGTCTCCTCAGGCCGGGGAGGCACGACGGCCTGCTCATCGATCAGCTTGCGCAGCTCGGCGAGGTCGAAGACATTGTTTGCCACCTACGAAACTTACTGCACAGCCGTCACAGAGGCGTACTCATCGGATGCCTCGGGAGCGTGCTTTGAAGGCCGCCTTGCGGGCCGCCTTGGCCGCCGTGCCGTCGGGCAGCGAGCGTCCGAGCAGCTCCAGGACCTCGACGAGGTCGGGGTGGTCCACCCGCCACATCTCCTCGATCAGATGGGCGGGCGGGCCGGAGGCGGACATGTTCTCGGCGAACACGTCGGGGTCGTCCTCGGCCGCCGGCATCGCCAGCGCGAGCATGTCGACGCTGACCCACATCAGCTCCTTCTCGCTGAGCGGCGGGGCGGACAGGCCTCTGGCGGCGAGCCAGTGAATGGCGTGCGGGCGCAGCTCCTCGTCGTCCAGGCAGGCCCGCACCTCGGGCTCGGCCTCGGCGCCCAGCCGGTCGACGATGGTGACGGCGATGCCGCGCGCGACGGCGGGCGCGCCCGAGGCCGCGGCCAGCAGCTCCGCTGCGGCCTCCCCGGCGGTCCTGACGGCGAGCCAGCGGCTGATGTCGTCCTCGGCCAGCTCGGTCGGGACACCGTCGAGCAGCCCTTCGATGAGCCCGCGCGCGTCGGTCTCGGCCAGGTCGGCGGCCTGGGGCGCGTCGAGGCCGAGCGCGAGGTAGTGCTCGCGCAGCGCCCAGACGGCCACCGGGGTCAGGCCGGCCGTGTCGCCGGTGACCCGGACCAGGCCGCACCAGGCCAGCCGGTCGAGCACGTCCTCCACGTCGATGCCGCCGTCGTCCACGAGCTGGGCCAGGTAGTCGCCGATCACCCCGATCGGCACCGGCACCTGGAGGCGGTAGAGCATGTCGAACAGGTCGTAGAGCTCGTCGTCCACCTCGGCCGAGCCGGTGACCTGGCCGCCGGTGTCACGGTCCACCAGATGCGCGACGATCGCCGCCCACCGGCGCAGTGGCTCACCGCCGCCGAGCAGCCGCAGCTCGCTGAGGAACGGCAGGCCGCCACGGTCCAGCTCGGCCAGGAGGGGCACGTCCCCCAGCCCCGCGACCAGCTCCTGCGGCGCGGCCAGCCGCACGGCGGGGCGCGGCGTGCAGCCGGGGCAGTCGCAGGGCGCGTCCTCCAGATCGGGCACCTCGCCGGAGGGGATCGCGATCGACTGCTCCAGCGACTCCGGCCCGATCGAGCTGAACAGGCTCTTGGCCATGCCGAAGTTGGCGGTGTCGGCCAGCGCCTCGGGCATCCTGGTCGCGATGTCGGCGAGCCTGTCGCGCATCCGCGAGGCCGTGCCCAGGGCGACCGTGCCGGAGTCCTGCAGATAGTCGACCAGCGTGTGCGCCGCGGCCACCGTCTCGGTGGCGCTCTCCGGGGGCGCGATGACCTTGCGGGGGTAGAGCGAGAGCAGCAACTCGTCGAAGGTGGCGGGGGTGAAGTCGCCGAGTTCGTTGACGTTCAGGTAGTCGCTGGCGTAGTCACAGAGCAGGCGGACCTCGTCGGCGTCCACCGAGACGTCCCGCGCGCGCCCCCAGGCGCGCAGGTCGTCGATGACCAGGTTGACCCATTCGATCGACACAGGGGCACGCTAACGGCTCCCTTACCGTTGAGCGAATCGGGGATAAGGTCTAAATCAGGTCGAGTGGGTCGACACACACCTTGACCACTTCTGGCGACTTTCTGGCCGCACGGACCCCGCTCGCCCCTTTGAGCGCGGCCGCCAATGCCGCCCCACCTCCGCGCGGCGTCCGGATCATGGCACGCTCCTGCCCCGCGTCGTCGACCGGCACCGGCCCGAGAACCTGCGCCTCCGCCGGCAGCCGCGTCTCCCCCAGCATCTGCCGAACCGCCGCCGCCGTCCCGGTCAGCGTGGCCATCCGCACCGCGGGCGGGAACCCCAGCTCCGCCCGATCGGCCAGCTCACGCTCGGCGTGCGTGACGGGATCCCACCGCAGCAGAGCCTGTACGGCGGGCAGCCCGGCATCGGCGAGCACCACCAACTCGCCTCCCGGCCTGACCAGGGCGGCGGCGTTCATCCAGCGGCGCACCGCCTCCTCACCGGACCTGAGGTCGGCCCGCCCGAGCAGCGCCCAGCCGTCGAGCAGCACCGCCGCCGCGTAACCGCCCTCGGCCACCGGCTCGGCCCCGGGCGTGGCGACGACGAGCGCCCTGCCCGCGGGCACGGTGGCCAGCACCCCGTCCCGCCCCGAGGTCCGTACCGGCACGGAGGGGAAGGCCCTGCCGAGCTCCTCGGCGGTACGGCGGGCCCCCACGACCACGGCCCGCAACCGGGGGCTGCCGCAGTGCCTGCACTTCCAGGCGGCGTCCACCCGGCCGCACCACCGGCAGTAGGGGGCGGCGTGACCGCCCCGGAGCGCGAGCGGACCATGACACAGCAGCTCCGGCCGGTGCTCGGCCGCCACCTGACGCACGTCCTCGTACGGCGCACCACTCCCACCGTGGGCCGCGCCGTGGGAAGGCCCACCCGCGCGGTAGCCCCCTCCCCCGCCGTTGGACCCGGTGCCGTCAGGCGGGGTGTCGTGGGACGGGATCCCGTTGGCCACCCCGGCGGTGCCGCTGGACGCGCCGCCCGTGTCGTCGGCGCCGTAGGACAGCTCGCCCTCCCGAGGGGGGTCCGCCGTGACCGGGCTCGTGCGGGTGGGGGGCTGCGCGCAGCGGGCGGGGGTACGGCAGTGCTGGCAGGCCAGCGCGGGCAGGTAACCCCGGCGGGGCACCTGGACCAGCACCGGGCCGTCGCCCAGCCCCTGACGCAGCGCCCGCCACGCCACGCTGGGCAGCCTGGCCGCACGCGCCGCCTGGTCCTTGGCCAGCTCGGCGTCCTCACCCGCCGGCCGTACGCGCGGCGCACGGCTCCTGATCGTCTGACGGGCCGCCACGATGGGCCTGGCCCAGCGGGAGGCGATGAGCTGGGTGGCCTCCGCGGTGCGCGCGTACCCGCCGATCAGCATGGCCGCGCCGGCCCGATGGGCTCTGATGCCGAGCACTTCGCGGGCGTGCGGGTAGGGGGCCAGCCGCTCGGCGTGCAGGTCGTCCCCGTCGTCCCAGATCGCCACCAGGCCGAGCTCGGCCACGGGCGCGAACATCGCGGCCCGCGTACCGGCGACGGCCCGCACCTGGCCTCTCAGGACGCTCAGCCACCGCCGGTAGCGCTCGGCCGGGCCGAGGTTCGCGGTGAGCGCGACGTGCCTCCCGCTGCCCAGCACCCGGGTCAGCTCCGCGTCGAGCAGCGCCACGTCCTTCCCGTCGGGCACGACGACCAGCGCCCCCCTGCCGCCGTCGAGCGTCGCCCGCACCGCCGCCGCCAGCGCCACCGCCCACCCCGTGCCGCCAGGCAGCGCCGACCACACCGCCCTGGGCGTCCTGCCGTTGCGCAACGCGTCAAGAAACGAAGCCCCCATCGGATAGTCCGCCCAAGCCGCGTCGTCCCCGCTCAATGGCCGCGCACCGGCCTCCTCGGCCGAGCTCCCCCGCCCGCCCCGCACCACACCTTGAGCTGTCAACGGCTCCGCGGCGACCTCCGCCGCCTTCCCGAGCGCGGCTTCGCGCCTGAGGCCCTCAGGCTCCCGCGCCGCGTCCGCCGGCGCGGGTGGCGGGCCTGAGGTCTCATCAAGGCCCTGTACGGCGGGCCGCCCCGCATCATCGGCGCCCTGCGGCTTCGCCGCCGGCGTAGGAACCCGTACCGGCGGTGAGTCGGTCGTCGGGCGGGGGGCCGACTCGGTTCTGGCGTGACGTGGCGGGACGGCCAGGCGCAGCACGTCGGCGAGGGTGCCCGCGTAGCGGTCCGCCACCGCCCTGGCCAGCTCGGCCACCTCGGGGGTGAGCACCCGCTCGGGCGACACGACCCGTTCGAGCGGGGTCAGCTTGCCGGTGTGGTCGCTGTGCGCCACCCGCTCCAGCACGAACCCGTCGACCAGCTTGCCCGCGAACCGCACCCGGACCCGGACCCCCGGCCCGGCGCTGTCCTGCATGGCAGCGGGCACGAGGTAGTCGAAGGGGCGGTCGAGGTGCGGCAGCGGGTTGTCCACCGCCACCCTGGCCACCGGCAGGTCGGCGGCCGGAACCACGGCCCCCTTGGTGTTCTTCGACGACATCGGGGGCCGCACCGCGTCAAGCGGCAGGAGTGCGTCGTCGGAGTGGGTCACGCATTACGTCTACCAGACCCGGAACCCGGAAACGCCCGCCCTGCCTGCCCGAACTCCGCCACCCGCCCCCACCGGCGCACGCCGACACGACCTCATCAGGCCAGCCGGTGAAGCCACAGACCCGGACGGGACGGTGCGGACGGCCCTGGCCCGGCCGCATATTCAGATCCGCATACTCAGATGCCGCATCCCCCGGGCGGAGATGCGGCATCTGTCAACTCATGTCACAGACCGGCGGCGGACCTCAGGGCCTCGGCGCGGTCCGTGGACTCCCAGGAGAAGCCCTCGCGGCCGAAGTGGCCGTAGGCGGCCGTCTCGGAGTAGATGGGCCGCAGCAGGTCAAGGTCGCGGATGATCGCGGCCGGGCGCAGGTCGAAGACCTGGAGGACGGCGGCCTGGATCTTCTCCACCGTCACCTTCTCGGTGCTGAAGCACTCGACGAACAGCCCGACCGGCTGCGCCTTGCCGATGGCGTAGGCGACCTGGACCTCGCAGCGGTCGGCGAGACCGGCCGCCACGACGTTCTTGGCCACCCAGCGCATGGCGTAGGCCGCCGAGCGGTCGACCTTGGACGGGTCCTTGCCGGAGAAGGCGCCGCCACCGTGGCGGGCCATGCCGCCGTAGGTGTCAATGATGATCTTGCGGCCGGTGAGGCCGGCGTCGCCCATCGGGCCGCCGATCTCGAAGCGACCGGTCGGGTTGACCAGCAGGCGGTAGCCCTCGGTCGCGATGTCGAGGCCCGCGAGCACGGGGTCGACCACGTGCTCCTTGATGTCGGGCGTCAGCATCTCCTTGAGGTCGATCTCCGCCGCGTGCTGCGTGGAGACGACCACGGTGTCGAGGCGGACCGGGCGGTCACCGTCGTACTCGATGGTGACCTGGGTCTTGCCGTCGGGCCGCAGGTAGGGGACCGTGCCGGACTTGCGCACCTCGGACAGGCGCTGGGCCAGCCGGTGCGCGAGCATGATCGGCAGCGGCATCAGCTCGGGCGTCTCGCGGCACGCGTAGCCGAACATCAGGCCCTGGTCGCCGGCGCCCTGGCGGTCGAGCTCGTCGACGTCGCCGCCGACCCGGTGCTCGTAAGCGTCGTCGACGCCCTGGGCGATGTCGGGCGACTGCGCCCCGATGGACACCGACACGCCGCACGAGGCGCCGTCGAAGCCCTTGTGGGAGGCGTCGTAACCGATCTCCAGGATCTTCTCCCGGATAACGCCGGGGAGGTCGACGTAGGTCTCGGTCGTGACCTCGCCTGCGACATGGACCTGGCCGGTAGTGATCATCGTCTCGACGGCGACCCGGCTCGTGGGGTCGTCCTTGAGCATGGCGTCGAGAATCGCGTCACTGATCTGGTCGGCGATCTTGTCCGGGTGGCCCTCTGTGACCGACTCGGAGGTGAACAGGCGACGTGACAACTCAGTGGCTCCTCATGCAGCGGCTGCTGACGGATTTAGGGCTCACGGCGAACAGAAGGCACGCCAGAGCCTCGCCGAAGTCTAGCCCTACCAGGTGCCACGGCGCGAAACCGGCCGCGATTCGACACGCGTCACAGGTGAGGCAGCGGATCGAGAGGCAGCGTCTCCGGCGCGAACACCTCCGCGTCGGCGGCGGCCACCACGGCGGCGTACTCGTCGTCGAACTCGAACACCATGCTCCCCAGCTCGATGACCGGCCCGGGGGCCTGCATGATGGGCCCGAGCCTGGTCTGCCGCGGGAAGCTCGCGTGCACCGACACCGGCCGGTCGCTCCTGAGCATTCTGGTGGCGAGCACCGAGACGGCCGTGTCCGTGACCACGATCAGGAAGTTGGCGGCCCCCGGCGGCCCGATGGACAGCACGGGGAAGACATAGCGGATCGCTCCCTGATGGCCGAGCACCGTCCTGCACCGGTCCCGGACAGCAGCGCTCACTGGCATCCCGCACCCCTTTGCCCCAAGTATCCGTAGGCGTAGGGATATGCCGCAACAGCTGATCCGGTAATCCGACTCCCTGGTTACGCTCCTGTACACCCACCAACAATCCGGGCATACATCGCGGTGTACGGCCGGGCGGGCGCCTCAGCTCAGGCGGGCGGCGACCGCGTCCCAGACGGCGTCGGCCACGTCCTCCTTGGGCCCCCGGGGCACCTCGATCGGCTCGCCGCCCGCGACGAGCACGGTGGCGGCGTTGTCCGGGGTGCCGAAGGCGAGGTGCTCGCCGACCTCGTTGACCACGAGCAGGTCGCATCCCTTGCGGGCGAGCTTGGCTTGGCCGTTGGCGAGCACGTCGTGGGTCTCGGCCGCGAATCCGACGATCACCTTCGGGGACGTGCCCGGCACGGCGGCCCTGCGCCGCTCCCCCAGCTCCGCCAGGATGTCGGGGTTCTTCGTCAGGTGGATGGGCTCGGGCTCGCCGTCCGTCTTCTTGATCTTCGCGTCGTGCCGGGCGGCGGGCCGGAAGTCGGCCACGGCGGCGGCCATGACCACCACGTCGGCGTGGCCGGAGGCGGCGAGCACCGCCTCCCGCAGCTCGGCCGTGGATTCGACGCGGACCACGGTGGCGCCCGCGGGATCGGGCAGTGCGACGTTGGCGGCGATCAGCGTCACCTCGGCGCCGCGGGCGGCGGCCGTGCGGGCCAGCGCGTAGCCCTGCAGGCCGGAGGAGCGGTTGCCGATGAAGCGGACCGGGTCGAGGGCCTCGCGGGTGCCGCCGGCGGAGACGACGACCTTCTGGCCGGCCAGGTCGAGGGACCGGCCGCGCAGCACGCGCAGGCAGATGCGGAAGATCTCGGTGGGGTCGGGCAGCCGCCCCGGTCCCGTGTCGGCCCCGGTGAGCCGGCCGACGGCCGGGTCGATCACCAGGGAGCCGCGCTCGCGCAGCGTCGCGACATTGGCGCGGGTGGCGGGGTGCTGCCACATCTCGGTGTGCATCGCGGGCGCGAACACCACCGGGCAGCGCGCGGTCAGCAGCGTGTTGGTGAGCAGGTCTCCGGCGAGCCCGTGGGCCGCCTTGGCCAGCAGGTCGGCCGTGGCCGGAGCCACCACGACGAGGTCGGCCGTCTGGCCGATCCGCACGTGCGGGACCTCGTGCACGTCGTCCCACACATCGGTCGCCACCGGGTTGCCCGACAGGGCGGCCCAGGTGGGCTCGCCCACGAAACGCAGGGCCTCACGGGTCGGCACGACCCGCACCTGGTGGCCCGACTCGGTGAACAGGCGCAGCAGCTCACACGCCTTGTAGGCGGCGATACCGCCGCTGACACCCAGGACGACCTTCATCGACGAGGTCAGACCGCGCCTTCGATGGGCTCGGCGTTGAGCAGGCCCTCGGCGACCTCGCGCAGCGCGATGGACAGGGGCTTCTCCTGGGCGTGCGTCTCGACCAGCGGCCCGACATATTCCAGCAGGCCCTCGCCGAGCTGGGAGTAGTAGGCGTTGATCTGGCGGGCCCGCTTGGCACCCATGATCACCAAGGAGTATTTGCTGTCGACGATGTCGAGCAGCGCGTCGATCGGCGGGTTGGTGATCCCCTCAGCGGCCGGGGCGATTCCTGCCACGATTGTCAGACCTCTCGGTTGGTGGATGTCGTGACCCCCTGAGGGTCAGTCATCAAGGCTATCAGCCGGCGGCACACGTCTTTGACATCCGTGTTCACCAGCGTGAGGTCGAACTCATGCTCGGCCGCCATCTCGACCCGCCCGGCCGCCAGCCGCCTGGCGATGACGTCCTCCGGCTCGGTCCCCCGGCCGCGCAGCCGTTTCTCCAGCTCTTCCCAGCTGGGCGGAGCCAGGAACACCAGCAGCGCCTCCGGCATGCTGCGCCGGACCTGCCTGGCGCCCTCGAGATCGATCTCCAGCAGGGTCGGCACGCCGGCCGCGAGCTTGTCGAGCACGGCCTGCCGGGGTGTGCCGTAGCGGTTGCCCGCGAACTCGGCCCACTCGAGCAGCTCGCCCCGCTCCACGAGCCGGTCGAACCCCTCGCCGTCGACGAAGAAGTAGTGCACCCCGTGCACCTCACCGGGCCGGGGCCTTCTGGTGGTCACCGAGACCGACAGCCACACCGCGGGGTGTGCCCGCCGGAGCTCGGCGACGACCGTGGACTTGCCGACGCCTGACGGCCCTGAGAGGACCGTCAGCCGCCTGTCACTCGAGGGGAGGAAGCCGCCGACTCGCATGCCCACTCCGACTGCCTCATGGGCCCTGACACTGCCGGACCGGGACCTGTCGGTCACTTCCTACCCCCCGTTGAACCCGCGTTTTCCTGTGGAACCGAGATTAGCTCTCGTTGCCACCGAACTCACGCTCGAGGGAGGCCCTCTGGTTCGTGCCGAGACCCCGCACGCGGCGGGACTCGGCGATGGCAAGACGCTCCATGAGTTGCTTGGCGCGAACCTTGCCCACGCCAGGGAGCGATTCCAACAGAGCCGACACCTTCATCTTGCCGATGACGTCGTCGGTCTGCCCATCCTTGAGCACCTCAGCCAGAGAAACCGCGCCATGCTTGAGCCGGTTCTTGACCTCGGCACGCTCTTTACGGGCCTTGGCAGCCTTCTCCAGGGCTGCGGCGCGCTGCTCAGGGGTCAAAGGAGGAAGAGCCACGCCGGGTCACCTCGAATTTCTGTCGATGTACTCGGACGGGAAGGGAAACTAGCTGGTCATCGGCACCTAAGCAACGTCAAGAGCAGTTTCTCTCACCACAAAGTCCACTTCATCGCTCTCCGTGACTGTAAAATCACTTTCAGCTGATCAAATCGCCCTCACTTCC
Organism: Nonomuraea glycinis; assembly: GCF_014646515.1. Lineage (GTDB taxonomy): Bacteria > Actinomycetota > Actinomycetes > Streptosporangiales > Streptosporangiaceae > Nonomuraea > Nonomuraea glycinis. The sequence continues at coordinate 23,576 of NZ_BMNK01000006.1, read as the reverse complement.
CGCTTCTCGGGTGTGCGCGGCGCACCGCCGGAGGGCGCTACGATGATCATGTGAGGGCACGCGCCGCATGTCCGAAAGCAGGGCTGACCTGTGTCCGTAACCCGTCACGCCGCCACTGCGGCCGGGTTCGACACGTCCCGATAAACCCCCAAATGGGCGAATCGAGCACGCCCCAGCACCACCCCTTCGCGAACGGATCCGCCCCCTCCGGAGGCACCTGCCCGCGTACGGACCCAGCACCCCCGCAAGCACCCGCCGACGAACCCCACCCGACCCAAGACTTCTCAGGCGAACACCCTGACGGCACGACGGCGCCGGCCCCACGAACCGCCGCACGTCCGCGAACCACCGTAAAAACCGAAGCGCCGTAGAAACCGAACCACCGTAAAAACCGAAGCGCCGTAGAAACCGAACCACCGCCGTGAGATCACGTTTGCGACCTCACGGGTCAAGACCTCGATGGCCCGTACGACACATCACCCGCGCGGCCGAGAACCACCGCCGAGCGGCCCAGGAGCTGTCAGGGCTGGTTGCGGCGTAGTGAGGCCGCGATGGCCGCCGCGGCCGCGCCCGGGTCCGGAGAGCCCGTGATGGGCCGTCCGATCACCAGCAGGTCGGCCCCGTCGGCCAGCGCCTGCTCCGGGGTGGCCACCCGCGCCTGATCCTGGCTGTCGGCGCCGATGGGCCGTACGCCCGGGGTGATGAGCGTGATGCCCGTCCCCACCTCGGCCCGTACGGCGGACACCTCGTGCGGGGAGCAGACCAGGGCGGTGGCGCCGGCCTCGACGGACATGGCGGCCAGGCGGCGGACCGCCTCGCCGGCGGGCCCGGCCAGGCCGATGCGCCCGAGGTCCTCCTCGGCCAGGGACGTCAGCACGGTGACGGCGGCGATCTGGGTGTGCGGCGCGGCCTCCACGGCCGCCCTGATCATCGCCGGGCCGCCGGCGGCGTGCACGGTGAGGATGGCGGGCCGCAGGCGTGCGACGGCCTTGGCGGCGCCGGAGACGGTGTTGGGGATGTCGTGCAGCTTGAGGTCGAGGAAGACCTGGACGCCGCTGGCGCCGCGGACGGAGGCGATCACGTCCGGCCCGTAGCGCAGGTAGAGCTCCAGGCCCACCTTCACCGTGCTGACGTGCGGTGTCACCAGCCCGGCCCACCTGGCGGCGGTCTCCAGGTCGGGGGCGTCGAGGGCGACGGCGATGGGTGCGGGCGTCACGGGGTGCTCTCCTCGGTGTCGACGAGCAGGTGCCGAGGGGCGCTGCCCGGCGGGCGGTGGGCCAGGCCGACGGCGTCGGCGAGGCGGTGGAAGCCGCGGGCCTGCAGCAGGTCTTCGAGCTCTCGCTCGATGCGCAGGCACGCGTACGGGTCGTGGAACAGCGCGGTGCCGACGCCGACGGCGCAGGCGCCCGCCAGGATGAGCTGGAAGGCGTCCCTGCCGCTCATCACGCCGCCGATGCCGATGAGCGGCACGCCGGGCAGCGCGGCGTGCACCTGCCACACGCAGCGGACGGCGAGCGGCAGGATGGCGGGCCCGGACAGCCCGCCGGTCACGGCGGCGAGTGAGGGCCGCAGGGCCTCGGTGTCGATGGCCATGCCCAGCGGATTGTTGATCATGGACAGCGCGTCGGCCCCGGCGTCGACGCAGGCTCGGGCGACGGAGACGATGTCGGCCACGTCGGGGGCGAGCTTGGCGACGACGGGCACGTCGTAGCGCATGATGGAGCGTACGGAGGCGATCACCTCGGCGCCGGTGCTGCCCTCGCGGGCGAAGACCCGGCCCCGGTCCTCCATGTTGGGGCAGGACAGGTTCACCTCAAGGGCGGTGACGCCGGGCGCGTCGGCGAGCCGGCGGGCCAGCTCCGAGTATTCGGCGACGGTGCCGCCGCCGATGGACACGATGGTCTTGATGCCCCGCTGGGCGAGCCAGGGCAGCTCGCGTTCCAGGAAGGCGTCGATGCCGGGCCCTTGCAGGCCGACGGCGTTGAGCAGGCCGGAGGGCGTCTCGGCCATGCGGGGCGTGGGCCGTCCGGCGCGCGGCGCCATGGTGATGGACCGGGTGGTCAGCGCGCCCAGCCGGTGCAGGTCGAAGAACTGGGCCAGCTCACGCCCCGAGGCGGCGCATCCGGCGGCCGTGGTGACGGGGTTGGCCAGCTCCACATGCGCCAGGAATGTACGCATATCAACCGACATGGCCCTCACCACCGCTCAACTGGCATGGCGGGCACCGCCTCCCGGCGCGCCGAGGGCGTCGAACGGGATCGTTCCCACGTCCTCGAAGCGCACGCGCTCCCCCCGGAACACCGGCCCCTCGGCGCACGCCCTGACCATCCGGGTCGCGCCGTCGTCCCCGATGATCGGCAGCACACAGGTCATGCAGACCCCGATGCCGCAGGCCATCGACTCCTCCACCGCCACCTGCACCGGGATGTCGAACTCCATCGCCACCGCCGTGACCGAGCGCAGCGCCTCCATCGGGCCGCAGGCGTAGACGGCGTCGGCGCGGGTGTCGGCGATCACCGACGGCAGCGCGTCGGTGACCTTCCCCCGGACGCCGAGCGAGCCGTCCTCGGTGGTGAGCGTGGTGGTCTCGGCCATGCGGCGGGCCCGCATCGCGCCGAACACCCGGTCGGCGCTGGCCCCGCCGAGCACGAAGTCAACCCGGCAGCCGCGCTCCAGCAGCGCGTCGGCCAGCGGGAACAGCACCGCGGAGCCGTACTCGGAGCCGACGAGCACGCAGTGGACCGGGTCGCGCGGCAGCGGGAACGGCCGGCCGAGCGGCCCGACCAGGTCGAGCGTGTCGCGGGCACGACGCTCGGCGAGCCAGGCGGTGCCGGAGCCGCGCACGGTGAAGACGAGCTCCACCGTGCCGCCGTAGTCCGACTTGACGTCGTGGATCGACAGGGCGCGCCTGGTCACCATGGACGTCCGCGCGCCCCCGACCGCGACGGAGACGAAGTGGCCGGGACGGTAGCGCTCGGTGATGCCGGGCGCCACCACGGTCAGCGCATGGTACGCGTCGACCCGGCGCGTCGTCAGCACCGTGCCCGTCACCTGCACCGGAGTGCCGGCCAGTCTGCTTCACCTCCTGGGGGAGCTAGCCCCGTAGTGCCTGCGCGTGCTCCTGGAGGGACCGTACGCCGACATCGCCCCGTACGATCGCCTGGATGCCCGCCGCGGCGGCGGCGAGCCCCGCGACGGTGGTGATGCACGGGATGCCGCGCAGGACCGCGGCGGTGCGGATGTCGTAGCCGTCGAGCCGCGGCCCCGACTGGCCGGGGCTGCCGAACGGCGTGTTGACGATCAGGTCGATCTCGCCGTTGAGAATGCACTGCACACTCGTGGGCTCACCTCCGGGACCTGTCCCCTCACTCTGCTTTCGCACGATCTTGGCACGGACGCCGTTGCGGCGCAGCACCTCTGCCGTGCCCTCGGTGGCGAGGATCTCGAATCCGAGATCGGCGAGCGCCTTCACCGGGAAGATCATCGCACGCTTGTCCCGGTTGGCCACGGATACGAACGCGCGTCCCTTGGTGGGAAGTTCACCGTAGGCGGCGGCCTGCGACTTGGCGAAGGCGATGCCGAAGGACTCGTCGATGCCCATGACCTCGCCGGTCGAGCGCATCTCGGGGCCCAGCACGATGTCGACGCCGCGGAAGCGGTTGAACGGCAGCACCGCCTCCTTGACCGCGATCGAGGCCTCCATCGGCAGCGTGCCGCCGTCGCCGGTGGCGGGCAGCATGCCCTCGGCGCGCAGCTCGGCGAGGCTCGCACCGAGCATCACCCGGGCCGCCGCCTTCGCCAGCGGCACCGCGGTCGCCTTGGACACGAACGGCACCGTACGGCTCGCCCGGGGGTTGGCCTCCAGGACGTAGAGGACGCCGGCCGACATCGCGTACTGGACGTTCAGCAGGCCGCGCACGCCGACCCCGTCGGCGATGGCCTCGGTGGCGGCGCGGATGCGCTTGATGTCGAGGCTGCCGAGCGTGATGGGCGGCAGCGTGCACGCCGAGTCGCCGGAGTGGATGCCGGCCTCCTCGATGTGCTCCATGACGCCGCCGAGGTAGAGCTCGGTCCCGTCGTAGAGGGCGTCCACGTCGATCTCGACGGCCTCGTCGAGGAACTTGTCGATGAGCACCGGATGGCCGCCCTCCTCGGCCGCCATGTAGGTGGTGAGGGTCTCCTCGTCGTAGACGATGGCCATGCCGGCCCCGCCCAGCACGTAGGAGGGGCGGACCAGCACCGGGTAGCCGACGTCCTCGGCCACGGCCAGCGCCTCGGCGACCGTGGTGGCGGTGCCGTGCTTGGGCGCGGGCAGGCCGGCCTCGGCCAGCACCTGGCCGAACGCGCCGCGCTCCTCCGCCAGGTGGATGGACTCGGGCGAGGTGCCGACGACGGGCACCCCGGCGTCCTTCAGCGCCTGCGCGAGGCCGAGCGGCGTCTGGCCGCCGAGCTGCACGATGACGCCCGCCACCGGGCCGGTCTCCTGCTCGGCGTGCACGACCTCCAGGACGTCCTCCAGGGTGAGCGGCTCGAAGTAGAGCCGGTCGGAGGTGTCGTAGTCGGTCGAGACGGTCTCCGGGTTGCAGTTGACCATGACGGTCTCGTAGCCGGCCCTGGACAGCTCGAAGGAGGCGTGCACGCACGCGTAGTCGAACTCGATGCCCTGCCCGATGCGGTTGGGCCCGGAGCCGAGGATGATGACCTTCCGCCGGGTGCCGTACGGGACCTCGCTCTCCTCGTCGTAGGCCGAGTAGAGGTAGGGGGTCTTGGCGGCGAACTCGGCGGCGCAGGTGTCCACGGTGTTGTAGACGGGCCGCAGGCCGAGGGCGTGCCGCAGGTCGCGCACCCGGGCCTCGTCGATGCCGCGGATCTCGCCGATCTGCACGTCGCTGAAGCCGTGCCCCTTGACCCGCCGCAGCACCTCGACGGTCAGCTCCGGCGCGTCGGCCAGCGCCTGCGCCTCCTCCTGCAGCAGGAAGAGCTGGTCGAGGAACCACGGGTCGACGCTGGTGGCCTCGTAGAGCTCCTCGGCGGTGGCGCCCGCCCTGATGGCCTGCTGCATGGTGACCAGCCGGCCGTCATGGGGAGTGCGGCACGCGGCCAGCAGCTCCGCCTTGCCGGCGAGCTCGCCTGCCCAGGTGAACGACGAGCCCTTCTTCTCCAGCGAGCGCAGCGCCTTCTGCAGCGCCTCGGCGAAGGAGCGGCCGATGGCCATGGCCTCGCCCACGGACTTCATGTGCGTGGTGAGCGTGGGGTCGGCGCCCTTGAACTTCTCGAAGGCGAAGCGGGGCACCTTGACCACGATGTAGTCGAGGGTCGGCTCGAAGGAGGCCGGGGTCTCGCGGGTGATGTCGTTGGGGATCTCGTCGAGGGTGTAGCCGATGGCCAGCTTGGCGGCGATCTTGGCGATCGGGAAGCCGGTGGCCTTCGAGGCCAGCGCCGACGAACGGGACACCCGCGGGTTCATCTCGATGACGATCATGCGGCCGGTGCGCGGCTCCACCGCGAACTGGATGTTGCAGCCACCGGTGTCGACGCCGACCTCGCGGATGACCGCGATGGCGACGTCGCGCATGTTCTGGTATTCGCGGTCGGTCAGGGTCAGCGCCGGGGCGACGGTGACGCTGTCGCCGGTGTGCACGCCCATCGGGTCGATGTTCTCGATGGAGCAGACGATGACCACGTTGTCGCGCCGGTCGCGCATGACCTCGAGTTCGTACTCCTTCCAGCCGAGGATGGACTCCTCCAGGAGCACCTCGGTGGTCGGCGAGGCGTCGAGTCCGGCGCCGGCGATGCGCCGCAGGTCGGACTCGTCGTAGGCGAACCCGGACCCGACTCCGCCCATGGTGAACGACGGCCGCACCACCAGCGGGTAGCCCAGCTCGCCGACGGCGGCCAGGCAGTCGTCCATGGTGTGGCAGACGACCGAGCGGGCCGACTCGGCGTTCAGGCCGTGGTCACGGGCGACCTTGGCCACGATGCCCTTGAACAGCTCGCGGTTCTCGCCCGCCTGGATGGCGTCGAAGTCGGCGCCGATGAGCTCCACGTCGTACGCCTCGAGCACGCCGGCCTCGTGCAGCGCGACCGCGGTGTTGAGTGCGGTCTGGCCGCCGAGCGTCGGCAGCAGCGCGTCGGGCCGCTCCTTGGCGATGATCTTCTCGACGAACTCGGGAGTGATGGGCTCGACGTAGGTGGCGTCGGCGAACTCGGGGTCGGTCATGATCGTCGCCGGGTTGCTGTTGACGAGGATCACGCGGAACCCCTCGTCGCGCAGCACGCGGCAGGCCTGGGTGCCGGAGTAGTCGAACTCGCACGCCTGCCCGATCACGATCGGCCCTGAGCCGATCACCAGCACGGACCTGATGTCCTCACGCTTGGGCACGGGTCATGACCTCACAGAACTCGTCGAACAGGTAGGCGGCGTCGTGCGGGCCCGCGGCCGCCTCGGGATGGTACTGAACGCTGAAGGCGCGCCCGTCGAGCAGGCGCAGCCCTTCGACGCACCGGTCGTTGAGGTTGACGTGGCTGACCTCGGCCTGCCCGAAGGGGGTGTCGAACGGCCCGTCGAGCGGCGCCTCGACGGCGAAGCCGTGGTTGTGCGCGGAGATCTCCACCTTGCCGGTGCGCACGTCCTGGACCGGCTGGTTGACGCCGCGGTGGCCGTAGCGCAGCTTGTAGGTGGACAGGCCGAGCGCGCGGCCGAAGAGCTGGTTGCCGAAGCAGATGCCGAAGAACGGCACCCTGGCCGCCAGCACGGCGCGCAGCGCGGAGACGTCCGCGGTCGCCGGGTCGCCGGGGCCGTTGGAGAAGAACACGCCGTCCGGGCGCACCGCCATGATCTGCTCGAACGTGGCGGTGGCGGGCAGCACGTGCACCTCGCAGCCGCGTTCGGCCATCCGGTGCGGCGTCATGCCCTTGATCCCGAGGTCGACGGCGGCGACGGTGTAGCGCCTGTCGCCGATCGCGGGGACGACGTAGGGCTCGGCGGTGGCCACCTCGGCGGCCAGGTCGGCGCCCGCCATGCCGGGAGCCTGTCGTACGCGCTCGACGAGCTCCGCCACCGGCGCGGCCGGGGCGGTGAAGATGCCGGCCCGCATGGCGCCGCGCTCGCGCAGGTGCCGGGTGAGGGCGCGGGTGCCGGGGATGGCGATGCCGACGACGCCCTGCTCCTTGAGGTAGTCGTCGAGCGAGCGGTTCGCCCGCCAGTTCGACACCACCCGGGACGGCTCGCGGACCACGTATCCGGCGACCCAGACGCGGCCGGACTCGGGGTCCTCGTCGTTCACGCCGGTGTTGCCGATGTGCGGGGCGGTCATCGCGACGATCTGGCGATGGTAGGAGGGGTCGGTGAGGGTCTCCTGGTAGCCGGTCATGCCGGTGTTGAAGACCATCTCGCCGAAGGTCTCGCCTTCGGCTCCGTACGGGGTTCCGTGGAAGACACGTCCGTCTTCCAGGACGAGCACCGCGTTTGTCACACCAGCTTCCCTTCAAGAACGGTGGGCTTGCCGCGCAGGAATGTCGCCACTACCCGGCCGGGCAAGGTCATGCCGGCGTACGGGGTGTTGCGGCTCTTGGACGCGAAGGCGGAGGGGTCCACCTCGGTGCGGGGCGCCGGGTCGTACAGGGTGAGGTTGGCGGGCGCGCCGGCCTCCAGCGGCCGGCCGTGGCCGGACAGGCGGCCGATCCGCGCGGGCGCGGCCGACATCCGGTCGGCGACGGCCGCCCAGTCGAGCAGCCCGGTATCGACCATGGCCTCCTGCACCACGCTGAGCGCGGTCTCCAGGCCGATCATGCCCATGGCCGCGGCCGACCACTCGGTCTCCTTGTCCTCGACCGGGTGGGGGGCATGGTCGGTGGCGACGACGTCGATGGTGCCGTCGGCGAGCGCGGCGCGCAGCGCCGCCACGTCGGCCCGGGTGCGCAGCGGCGGGTTGACCTTGTAGATGGGGTTGTAGGCGCCGGCCGGCGACTCCTCGACGAGGTCGTCGGTGAGCAGCAGGTGGTGCGGGGTCACCTCGGCGGTGATGTTCCAGCCGTGGGACTTGGCCCAGCGCAGGATCTCCACCGAGCCGGCCGTGGAGACGTGGCAGACGTGCAGCCGGGAGCCGACGTGCGCGGCCAGCAGGCAGTCGCGGGCGATGATCGCCTCTTCGGCGACGGCCGGCCAGCCGGTCAGGCCGAGCCTGCCGGAGATCACGCCCTCGTTCATCTGCGCGCCCTCGGTGAGCCTGGGCTCCTGGGCGTGCTGGGCGATGACGCCGTCGAAGGCCTTGACGTACTCCAGGGCGCGGCGCATCAGCACCGCGTCGGAGACGCACTTGCCGTCGTCGGAGAAGACGCGGACCCCGGCGGCGGAGTCGGCCATCGCGCCGAGCTCGGCGAGCTGCCTGCCGTCCAGGCCGACGGTGACGGCGCCGACGGGCTGCACGTCGCAGTGGGCGAACTCGCGGCCGAGCCGCCACACCTGCTCGACCACGCCCGCGGTGTCGGCCACGGGCGAGGTGTTGGCCATGGCGTGCACGGCGGTGTAGCCGCCGCGGGCGGCCGACTGGGTGCCGGTCCGCACGGTCTCGGCGTCCTCGCGGCCGGGCTCGCGCAGGTGGGTGTGCAGGTCCACGAGGCCGGGCAGGGCGATGACGCCGCCTCCGTCGACGACGTCGCCGTCACCCTGGAGCGCGGGGCCGATCTCGGCGATGAGCCCGTCCTGGATGCGGATGTCGGCCGGCTCGCCCCCAAGAATCCGGACATTTCTGATTATCACGCGGTCTCTCCCCCGAGCAGCAGGTACAGCACGGCCATGCGGATGGTCACCCCGTTGGCGACCTGCTCGACGATCGTCGAGCGGGACGAGTCGGCCACCTCGGCCGCGATCTCCATGCCCCGGTTCATCGGCCCGGGGTGCATCACGATGGCGTCGTCGGGCATCTTGGCGAAACGGGCCCGGTCGAGGCCGTAGCGGCGGGAGTATTCACGCTCGCTGGGGAAGTAGGCGGCGTTCATCCGCTCCTTCTGCACCCGCAGCATCATCACCACGTCCGACTTGGCCAGCACCGTGTCCAGGTCGTAGGAGACCTCACACGGCCAGGTGTGCACGGAGACCGGCAGCAACGTGGGCGGCGCGACGAGGGTCACCTCGGCGCCGAGCGTGTGCAGCAGCAGCACGTTGGAGCGGGCCACCCGGCTGTGCAGCACGTCGCCGACGATCGTGACCTTGCGCCCGTCGAGCGCGCCCAGCCGGCGGCGCATCGAGAAGGCGTCCAGCAGCGCCTGCGTGGGGTGCTCGTGGGTGCCGTCGCCGGCGTTGACCACGCTGCCGTGCACCCAGTTGGCCAGGCGGTGCGGGGCGCCGGAGGAGCCGTGCCGGATGACGACGGCGTCGGCGCCCATCGCCTCCAGGGTCAGCGCGGTGTCCTTGAGCGACTCGCCCTTGGAGACGCTGGAGCCCTTGGCGGAGAAGTTGATCACATCGGCCGACAGCCGCTTGGCGGCGGCCTCGAAGGAGATGCGGGTGCGGGTGGAGTCCTCGAAGAACAGGTTGACCACCGTGCGGCCGCGCAGCGTGGGCAGCTTCTTGATGGACCGTTCCGAGACTCTGGCCAGCTCCTCGGCGGTGTCGAGGATGAGCAGGGCGTCGTCCTTGGACAGGTCGCCCGCGGAGATCAGGTGCCGGTTCACTCGGCGCCCCCCTTCATGAGGATCACGGCGTCGCGCCCGTCGGTCTCCCGCAGGAAGACCCTGACCTTCTCGCTCTTGGCGGTGGGCAGGTTCTTGCCCACGTAGTCGGCGCGGATGGGCAGCTCCCGGTGGCCGCGGTCGACGAGGGTGGCGAGCTGGACGGCGGTGGGACGGCCGAGATCGTTGAGCGCGTCGAGGGCGGCGCGGACCGTACGGCCGGAGTAGAGGACGTCGTCGACGAGCACGACGATCTTGCCGTCGATGCCGTCGGCCGGCAGCTCGGTACGGCCGAGCGGGCGGGCCGGCTTCAGCCTCAGGTCGTCGCGGTACATCGTGATGTCGATCGAGCCGACGGGGATCTTGACCCCTTCGAACTCCTCGATGCGGTCGCCGAGCCTGCGGGCCAGAGGCGCGCCACGGGTGGGGATGCCAAGGAGGACGACTTCGTCGGCGCCCTTGGTCCGCTCGAGGATCTCGTGCGCGATCCGGGTCAGCGCCCGATGGATGTCCGGGCCTTCGAGGACGGCCCTGGATTCGGACATGAGGAATGCACCACCTTTCCCGCCTCACGGGACGGGTCTTAAAGGGCGTTGGTCGGGACACACAGTACCAGGCGCTACCAGCCACAACGCGGAGGGTCTCCCCCTGAGGGAGCGTGACGCCCGGGGTTACGGGGATAGAGCAAGGATGAGGTTTCATGTCGATTCAGAGGTGGGCAGGCTCCACCAGGTCCTGCTGCACAAGCCGGAGCTGGCGCTCAAACGGCTCACTCCTGCCAACAAGGACGCCTTCCTCTTCGACGACGTGCTGTGGGTGCAGCGCGCGATGGAGGAGCACGAGGAGTTCCAGCAGGTGCTCCGCGACCGCGGCGTCCAGATCCACCTGCTCTCGGACCTGCTGCGGGAGACCGTCGACATCCCGGAGGCGCGCAAGCACATCCTGGACGCCGTCATCGACGAGCGCTGGCACGGCCCGATCGCCGTCGACGACATCCGCAACGCCCTCGACGTCATGGACGCCGACACCCTGAGCACCTACCTGACCGGGGGCATCACCAAGGGCGAGCTGGCGGCGCTGGGCTGCGCCCCCCAGTCGGTGCTGCTGCACACGATGCGCGAGGAGGACTTCATCCTGCCGCCGCTGCCCAACCACCTGTTCACCCGCGACACCTCCTGCTGGGTCTACGACGGCGTGTCCGTCAACGCCATGAAGAAGAAGGCACGGATGCGCGAGACGGTGAACATGGAGGCGATCTACCGCTTCCACCCGTCCTTCGCCGCCGGGTACGACAGGCCGGAGCAGGGCGGCTACCACGTCTGGATGCCCGGCCAGGCGGTGGCGCCCGCCACCTTGGAGGGCGGTGACGTGCTGGTCATCGGCCGGGGCGCCGTACTGGTCGGGATGAGCGAGCGCACCCAGCCGCAGACCGTCGAGATGTTCGCGCGCAGCCTGTTCAGGGCCGGCTCGGCCACCAGGATCGTGGCGCTCAACATGCCGAAGGCCCGCGCCTTCATGCACCTCGACACCGTCATGACCATGCTGGACGTGGGCGTCTTCACGCAATATGCCGGACTCGGCATGCTGCCCGCCTACACCATCGAGCCGGGCCGTACCGACAAGGAGCTCAAGGTCACCGACCACCCGCCGCAGGACATGCACCAAGCCATCGCCCGCGCGCTGGACCTGCCCGACATCACGGTGCTCACCCCCACCCAGGACGTCTACGCCGCCGCGCGCGAGCAGTGGGACGACGGCTGCAACGGGCTGGCCATCGAGCCCGGCGTGGTCGTCGCCTACGAGCGCAACACCACGACCAACAACTTCCTGCGCGACAACGGCATCGAGGTCATCACCATCCGCGGCAGCGAGCTCGGCAGGGGACGCGGCGGGCCGCGCTGCATGAGCTGCCCACTCGTCCGCGACGGCATCTGACGGAGGCTGACGGAATGCGGGTCATCGTCGCGCTCGGCGGCAACGCGCTGCTGCGCAGGGGCCAGAGCATGGACGCGCACACCCAGACGGTCAACGTGCGCGGCGTCGTCAAGACGCTCGCCGACCTCGCCAGGAAGCACGAGCTCATCATCACCCACGGCAACGGCCCGCAGGTCGGCATGCTGGCCCTGGAGAGCGCCTCGGACCCGAGCCTGGACCGCCCCTACCCCTTCGACACGCTCGGCGCGCAAACCCAGGGCATGATCGGCTACTGGATGCTCCAGGCGCTGCAGAACGCGCTGCCGGGCAGGCAGGTGCTGGCCATGGTCACGCAGACCCTGGTGTCGGCCGTGGACCCGGCCTTCGACGACCCGACCAAGTTCGTCGGCCAGGTGTACGAGCGCGAGAAGGCCGAGAAGCTGGCCGCCGAGTACGGCTGGACCGTCAAGCCCGACGGGCCCCACTGGCGGCGCGTCGTCCCCTCCCCCGCGCCGCAGCGGGTGGTGGAGACGCGGCTGATCCGCCGGATGGTCCGCGAGGGGGTCGTGGTCATCTGCGCGGGCGGCGGCGGCATCCCGGTCGTCCGGGACGAGCAGGGCCGCCTGGCGGGCGTGGAGGCGGTCATCGACAAGGACCTCACCGCGTCCATGCTGGCCGAGGCGCTCGACTGCGACGCGTTCCTGATCCTCACCGACGTGCCGCGGGTCATGCGGGACTTCGGCACGCCGCGGCAGAGTGAGATCGCTCATACCACCCCGTACGAACTGCGCGCCATGAGTTTCCCGGCCGGCTCGATGGGCCCGAAGGTGGACGCCGTCTGCCGGTTCGTCGAGACCACCGGCGACATGGCCGCCATCGGCAGGCTCGACCAGGCCGAACGCATACTCGGCGGCGACGCGGGAACGATCGTGACACCGAACGCCAGATGGCCGCTGACCAGCACGCTCTAGGCGTCGAGGAGGTCCAAGGTGTCCCTGGCGAGGCAGCTGTTGCGTACCAAGCCGACCGAGCGCATCGTCGCCGAGGGCGGCCACGGCGTGGGCGGCGATCTGCGCCGCACCATGTCGCTGTGGCAGCTCACGCTGTTCAGCGTCGGCGCCACGCTCGGCACCGGCATCTTCGTCATCCTCGGCCAGGCCGTGCCCAAGGCCGGCCCGGCGGTGGTGCTGGCGTTCGTGCTGGCCGCCATCACGGCGCTGTTCTCCGCCCTGTCCTACGCGGAGCTGGCCGGGACCATCCCGGTGTCCGGCTCGTCCTACTCCTACGCCTACGCGACCATGGGCGAGCTCGTCGCCTGGATCTGCGGCTGGTGCCTCATGCTGGAGTACGCCGTCTCGGTGGCGGCCGTCTCGGTGGGCTGGGGCGAATATCTCAACGCCTTCCTGCAGAGCCTGTTCGGCTGGCACCTGCCCGACGCGATCACCCGCTCCCCTGGTCAGGACGGCGGGGTGGTGAACCTCACCGCGATCCTGATCGTGCTGCTGGCCACCTGGCTGCTGCTGCGCGGGGCGTCGGAGAGCGCCACGGCCAACGCCGTGTTCGTGCTCATCAAGATCGCCGTGCTGCTGTTCTTCTGCCTGGTGGCGTTCACCGGCTTCACCGCCGGGAACTTCACCCCGTTCGCGCCGATGGGCATCGCGGGCGTGACGGCCGCCGCGTCCCAGGTGTTCTTCTCCTACATCGGCTTCGACGCCGCCTCCACCGCCGGTGAGGAGGCCAAGAACCCCGCACGCGACCTGCCCCGGGCCATCGTCCTGTCGCTGGCCATCGTGACGGTCATCTACGTGCTGGTCGCGGTGGCCGCCGTCGGCGCCATGCCGTGGACCGAGTTCGACCCCGAGCACACCGAGGCGAGCCTGTCGCTCATCGCCGACCTCGCCACCGGCTCCACCTGGGCGGGCCTGATCGTGTCGTTCGGCGCGGTGATCGCCATCGCCAGCGTGGTCCTCACGGTCATGTACGGCCAGACCCGCATCCTGTTCGCCATGTCCCGCGACGGGCTGGTCCCGCGCATCTTCCAGCGGGTGAACCCGCGCCGCCAGGTGCCGGTCGCTAACACCCTCATCGTCACCGCGTTCATCGCGGTGCTGGCCGGGCTGATCCCGCTCGGCCAGCTCGCCGAGGCCACCAGCATCGGCACGCTGTTCGCCTTCGCGATCGTGAACGCCGGCGTCCTCATCCTGCGCTACCGCCGCCCCGACCTGCCGCGCAGCTTCCGCACCCCGCTGTTCCCGGCCACGCCGGTGCTCGGGGTCATCTTCTGCTTCCTGGTCATGGCCGGCCTGGCCGGCGTCACCTGGGTGGCGTTCGGGCTGTGGATGCTCGCGGGTCTGATCTGCTACTTCCTGTACGGCTACCGCCACTCACGGCTGAACGCCGAGGTGCCCTCATGAAGTTCGACAACGTGCTGACCGGTTTCCTCCCGCTGCCCCAGGGCCGCGACGGGCTGGCGCTGGCCGTGCTCCTGGCCAGGCAGGCCGGCGCGCGGCTGACGGTGGCGACCGTGCAGCCGCCCGCGTGGGGCGCGCCGGGGCCGGCCAGGGCCGACGCGAGCGCGTGGGCCGCCTACCTGGAGGAGCAGGCCGTCGACACGCTCGCGCAGGCGCACGAGCTGGCGGGCGAGGACGCCGACTTCATCACCCACACGCACAAGGGCAGCGGGCGGGGGCTGGTGGAGCTGGCGCGCAAGCGCGGCTCGGACGCGGTCGTGATCGGCTCCGCGCCGGGCGCGCGCGTCGGCCGCATCGCCGTCGGCAGCACCGCCGACCAGCTCCTGCACGCCTCGCCGGTGCCGGTGGTGCTCGCCCCGCGCGGCTACGCCGACAATCCGCCCGCGACGCTCGACCGCCTCACCGTCGCCTACCGGCGCGGCCCGTGCGCCGACGCGGCGGTCAAGCGGGCGGCCGAGCTCGCCGGCCGCATGGACCTGCCGCTGCGGCTGGTCACGCTCCTGCTGAGCAGCGCCCGGCCGGTCAAGGTGGAGCTGGACATGCTGGCGCGGCTTCGCGACCAGGCGGCCGCCGACCTCAACGCCGCGGCGCGCGGGCACCGGCGGCGCACCGGCGTCGAGGTGGAGCTCCTGGAGGGCAGGAGCGTCGCCGCCGCCCTGGCGAGCGGCCAGTGGCTCGCGGGGGATTTCATCATCTGCGCCTCCAGCGACTCGGGGCCACTCAGGCGCGTGTTCCTCGGCGACACCAGCATCAAGATCGTAAGGGCTGCGACCTGCCCTGTCATGATCCTGACGCGTACTCCCTGAGCCGGCGCGAACTGCGCTGAGAATACCGTTACCAGCAGGGACAACAGGGATCTTTGAGGCTTTCTATGTCGGATCGGATTCGACATCTTTTTTCCAATCAGCTTGACCTCAGGCGTCCACCCCTTTACCGTCACTGTGCGTAACCAAAACCGCGCGGCGTTCCAGGGCAAACCTGAGGCCATGGCTACCGATTGGTGCCGAACCCGGCACCGGACCCCCGGTGGCTCAGGCATTCGCCGCAAGGGAGCACAATCTACTGAGAGCTACACATACGAGAGCCGGGGGGCCACACAAATGCCGTCTGAGTACGCAAAGTCGCTGGGTGCACGACTCCGCGCCATCCGCACCCAGCAGGGCCTGTCCCTGCACGGAGTCGAGGAGAAGTCGCGCGGGCGCTGGAAAGCCGTCGTCGTGGGCTCGTACGAGCGTGGCGACCGCGCGGTCACGGTGCAGAAGCTTGCCGAGCTTGCCGACTTCTACGGGGTGCCCGTCTCCGAGCTGCTGCCCGGCGGTGCCGCGCCCAGCCCGCTCGGGCCGACACCGAAGCTTGTCATCGACCTGGAGCGTCTTGCCTCGCTGCCGAAGGAGAAGGCGGGCGCCCTGGCCCGCTACGCCGCCACGATCCAGAGCCAGCGTGGTGACTACAACGGCAAGGTCTTGTCCATCCGCCAGGAGGACCTGCGCTCCCTGGCTGTGATTTATGACAAGTCGCCCAGCGAGCTGACCGAGGAGCTCATCAGCTGGGGCGTCCTCGACGCCGAGGCCCGCCGAGCCGTCGAAGCGTTCTGACCCATACCGGCAGTCGTGCCCTCACGGGCAGCCGGGCCCTTACGGGCAGTCGGGGCGCGCCCTCCCAAGGCGCGCCCCTTCACGCCCCACCTCGCACACCCGCCTCCCACCAAAGCGCCCGAATCCAAATATTTAACCCAAATCCCCGCAATTTCCACACATTGCCATCGGGATAAGGGTCCGGCATTCAGGGCGCACGACAGAGACCTTCGCCTTGCCTTGCGAATCACCGACAAGCGCAAAGAACTCCGTGAGAGACACCGGCCCGCACGCCCCCGCACGAGAGATGCCCGCCCCTCAGGCCCTCGCGTGAGAGACACCGGCCAGGCCCCCGCGCAAGCGACACCGGCACGCACGCTCGCGCACGAGAGACGCCCGCCCGCAGGTCCCCACTGAGAGAGACACCAGCCAGGCCCCCGCGTAAGGGATACCGGCACGCAGGTCCCCGCGCTCAGGTCCTCGCACGCACGACCGCTCAGCGCCGATCTGCCGGAGAGCGTCGGTCTGCCGCGGGCGGAGGTGGCCGTCAACCCGCCAGGGGCACGTTCGCGGGGAGTTGTGGCTGGGCGGGGACGCCGAGGAGGTCCTCGACGGTGGAGACAAAGGTGTCGGCCTCGGCCAGGAGCTCGTCCGCGTCCGCGGCGCTGATGCCCCGGACCACGCCGGCCTCCGCGGCGGCGCGCTTGCCGGCGCTCACCGCGAAAAAGGCCGCCCACTCGGCGAGCTGGGGCTCGGCCTCGGGGAGCAGGTCCCACGCGCTGCGCAGGCGGCGCCTGCGGCCTTCCATGGGACGTGGGCGAGCGGCCAGGACCGCCGCTGCCGCGCGCAGCGCCGCCAGGTGTGCCGCCACATAGCGAGAGGCCGGGGTGCGAGCCGCAGCCGCCTCAGCCAGGCAGGAACGAGAATCGGTCAAGTGTGCCCGAACCGCAGGCGACAGCCGGGGCCCGGGCGTATCTCTGAGCCGTGGTGCCATCTTGCTCGCCTCCTTCGAGTCGTTGGCGACTCCCGACGTTGCCACCGGTGAGGTCAGAATCGCAGACCCCACCGACAATTTCGCCGGGCCGGCCGGACGAGGAGCTTCCCCTCTCCCCGTCCGGCCAGGACACGCCCACTCGTCTCCGCCGACGACGAGGACGCACCCTTCGCCCGTGGAGCCTGGTCGCGGGCCTCGCTTGGGGGAAGCGATGGCCCACGACCAGGTCCATAGACGTGAGCCGCGAGCCTCACGTCACTAGGTCGAACATAATTTCGATCACGCGCGCTGTCAACCGGTTCCACGAACACAGGTTCGATGACCATGATGTGTATACCCGCTGCGGAGCCATACCAGACCCACTAGCACCCCGTACGCGAACAATCACCGCAAAACGGGTCCGTACAGGAAGCCGGCGCACCGAGGCCACCCCGAGACCAACATCGAGCAGACCGAGAGCAGGGCCGCACCCCAGAGCCGCCCCAGAGCCGCCCCAGAGCCGCCCCAGAGCCGATCCGCGGCCCGAACTGCGCGCGGGACGCCAGGAGCGGGGCTCCAGGGGGCAGGGGGCAGGCCGAGTGGACTGGATGGCGGCAGGGGCGTAGAGCGGGGAGAAGGATGGGATGGCGACGGCCGCCGTCGCCGCGCGGGTGGCGGGGCGAGGGCGGCCGGCGGGGGTGGCTCAGTCGACCGAGATGGCTCCCGATGGGCAGAGGTTGACGGCGCGGCGCACCGCCTCCTCCAGGTCCGCGGACGGGTTCGGCTCCAGGAGGACGACCAGCCCTTCATCATCGCTCTGGTCGAACACCTGCGGAACCGTGAGCGCGCACATGCCCGCTCCGATGCACAGCTGGGTGTTGGCCTTGATCTCCATGCGTTCCTACCAGGTGACAGGGAGGCGGTGGACTCCGTAAATGCTCATGTCCGAGCGCATGGGCACCTCCTCAGGTGGTACGGCCAAGCCTAGGCCAGGTAGCCGGCGCAACAGCGCACTGTAGGCGATGCGCATCTCGATGCGGGCGAGTTGCTGGCCGAGGCACTGGTGGATGCCGTGCCCGAAGGCCAGGTGACCGGTGGCCTCGCGGGTGACGTCGAGGCGGTCTCCGCCCGGGAAGCGGGCGGGGTCGCGGTTGACGATCGGCAGGTGCAGGGTGACGGAGTCGCCCTTCTTGACGAGGCGGCCTTCGAGCTCGACGTCTTCCAGAGCGGTCCTGATGGGACCGAGGTGGATGATGGTGAGGTAGCGGAGCAGCTCTTCGACCCCGTTGTTCACCTGGGCCGGGTCGTCGCGCATGGCGGCGAGCTGGCCGGGGTTGGTGAGCAGGGCGTAGGTGCCGAGCGCGATCATGTTGGCGGTGGTCTCGTGCCCCGCGACCAGCAGCAGGACCGCGACTCCGGTCAGCTCCTCGTCGTTCAGCTCGCCGCTCGCCACCAGGCCGCTGATGAGGTCGTCCCCGGGGGCGGCGCGCTTGCGCTGGATGAGCCCGTACAAGAAGGCGGAGATCCTGGTGAGCGCGTCCATCGCGTCCTGGCCCTTGGCGTCCAGGTCGACCAGGATCTTGGTGTCCTCCTGGAACTGCGCCCTGTCCTCGTACGGCACGCCGAGCAGCTCGCAGATCACCAGCGACGGGATGGGCATCGCGAAGGCGCTCACCAGGTCCACCGGCGGCCCCGCGGCCTCCATGGCGTCCAGGCAGGACTCGGTGATCTCGTGGATCCTCGGCTCGAGCTGCTTCATCCGCCGGACGGTGAACTGGCCGGTCAGCAGTTTGCGGTAGCGGGTGTGCTCGGGAGCGTCCATGCGCAGGAAGAAGCCGGGCGGCACCTTGAGCTCCTGCTCGCGCAACTGCTGGGCGAACTCCATCCGGCTGGGGAGCGGCGGGTGCGTCAGCTCGGGGCGGTTGCTGAAGCGCGGGTCGGCGAGCACCGCGCGGGCCACGGCGTAGCCGGTGACCAGCCAGCCTAGGTGGCCGTCGCTGTAGGTCATGCGGTGTACGGCGTCCTGTTGCCGGATGCGGGTGTACATCTCGGGCGGGTCGAGGGGATGTGCACGCTCGAAGGTGAGGGTCAGGTCGGTCATCTGGATCTCCTCTCGCGGTCTGCCCCCAGAAAACAACATCAAGTGCAAAATTACAACAAGTGAAATAGATAAGTCGATGCAGTACAGTTCGTCCCATGGTGGGCCTACGGGAGCGCAAGAAGCAGCGCACACGCCAGGCGTTGGTACGAGCAGCGCTCCGGCTTTTCCAGGACAAGGGATACGAGGAGACGACGATCGCGGAGATCGCCGCCGAGGCCGACGTCTCCACGCGGACGTTCTTCAGCTACTTCGCGAGCAAGGAGGACGTGGTCCTGCACGACGCGCCGGAGCGCATGCGCGAGGTCCTTGCCCGGGTCCGGGACAGACGGCCGGGAGAGCCGGTGGCCGACCTGCTGATCCGGGTCGCCGGCGGCAGCCTGGACTCGGCCACGGCCGAGGAGGGCTTCGACGGCGTGGAGGAGGCGCAGGCGAGACTCGGTCTGATCATGACCGTGCCCGCGCTTCAGGCCCGCGCGCTGCAGACGCTGTTCGGCAACCAGCTGCGGCTCGCACGGGCCCTCCAGGAGGCCTACCCCGGCGAGCTGGACCTCGTGCAGTGCGCCGCGGCGGTCGGCTCCCTGATCGGCGCGGTCAAGCTGACCGCCATGGCCACCCTCACCAGGGGCGACTCGCGCGAGCAGGTGTGGGAGGCGCTGCACCGGGCCATCGACGTCAGCGTCCGCGGCCTGCGCGACCTGGAAGCGGCCGAAAGGCCCGAGCCCCCGTTGACCGCCCCCGCCCGCTGACGCTCGTGGGCGCCCGCGAGCGTCAGCGGGCTCAGCGGGCTCAGGGCTCAGGGCTCAGGGCTCAGGGCTCAGGGCTCAGGGCTCAGCGGCGGAACTTACCCCGTACGTGCACCGGGACGCCCGTGCCGACCAGGCCGGGGACTTCCCCGGCCACGTTCATCGGCATGCGGACGCAGCCGTGGGAGGCCGGGTAGAGCGGCACCGACAGCGCGCCGTGGAAGGCGATGCCGCCGTTGAAGAAGATCGGGTTGTACAGCTGCCCGAGATAGGACCGGTGCCAGCCGTCCCGGCGCCAGGTGGTGCGGAAATCGCCGGTCGGGGTGCTGGCCGAGCCGCAGAAGCGCTGCGGCCTGCCCTGCCAGTCGGCGGTCTCGCAGTAGGGGATGTTGCTGCCCGAGGAGACGTGGGTGATCAGCTCCACCTTGCCGCGCACGTACAGGACCATGAGCTGCTGGGTGAGGTTGACCTCGGCGCGGGTCGCCTTGCCGTTCCTGACCAGGACCTTGGGCGACTTGGGGGTCTCCAGGGCCGACCAGGTGGCGCGGCCGATGGTGCTGGTCGGCCGGATGCCGTTGACCTTCTGGAACGCCCACACCGCGGCCAGCGTGGTGCCGCCGTAGCGGCCGTCGGCCTTGCCGGGGCGGTAGCCCAGCTCCCTCAGGCGGCGCTGCAGCCAGGAGACCTCTTTGCCCTTCGCACCCAGCTTGAGCTTTTTGTCCGGCGCGATGACCGGAGCGACCGACCCCGCCTGGCCCCCGGCGCTCGTCGCGCTCACCGGGCTCGTCGCGCTCACCGGGCTCGTCGCGCTCACCGGGCTCGGCGTGCTCGCCGCGGCCGGCGATGACGCCTGGGTGCCGCAGCCGGCGAGGGCGACGACTCCCGCCGCGAGGAGAGCGGTCAGTCCTGGCAGCCGATGAACTCGCACCAGTACCACCTCTCAAACCATTACCAACCGAATCAAAAGACCCTACACACCAGCGCCAAGAACGTAAACCGCCGGTCAATGTGTTTAGAGTGTCCGCATGCCCGAGAAGTTGCCCGCTAACGCGATACGTGTGGAAACTGCGCTCCGGAGTCTGGGGGCCGCAGGTGAGATCGTGGTGCTGCCCGAGAAGGCGCCCACGGCGGCCGCCGCCGCGGCCCAGGTCGGCTGCGAGGTCGGCGCCATCGCCAACAGCCTGATCTTCGAAGCCGACGGCGCGCCACTGCTGGTGCTCACCAGCGGCGCGCACCGCGTGGACGTGGAGCTGATCGCCCGCACGGCGGGCGTCCAGAAGGTACGGCGAGCGACGCCGGAGTTCGTCAGGGAGGCCACCGGGCAGCCGATCGGCGGCGTGGCTCCCGTCGGCCATCCGGCCCCGGTGCGCACGCTGGTGGACAACTGGCTGAGCAAGCACCAGGAGGTGTGGGCCGCCGGAGGCCACCCGCACACCGTCTTCCCGACCACCTTCGACGAGCTCGTCCGCATCACCGGCGGCACACCCGTCGAGGTCGAGTGACGCGCGGCGGGCGGGAGTAGGGTTCGACCGTGATCGAGTTTCGCGGCGCGGGACCCATCGAGTTCGGCGAACGCCTGGACACGGTGATCGACATCTACAGCGCCGCCATGCGTCCGCCCGCGGACCAGCTCCCCGGCCGCAAGGCCATCATGCGAAATCATGGGATATATCCCTATTTCCAGTGCTATTTCGCGGAATGGCGTGATGCGCCGTTCGGTGTCCGGGGGACGGCGGAGCCCCGGATCGTGGGGTTCGCCTACGGGTTCCGCGGCGCGCCGGGGCAGTGGTGGCACGATGTCGTCCACCGGGAGCTGACGGACCGCGCCGGCCGCGAGGTGGCCGACGCCTGGCTGGGGCACGCCTTCGAGCTGGCCGAGATCCACGTCCACCCCGACTACCAGGGCAAGGGCATCGGCCGGGCCATGATCAGGACGCTGTGCGCCGGTCGCCGCGAGCGCTCCGCCGTCCTGTCCACCCACGATCGCCCCACGGCCGCCCGCCACCTCTACGCCAGCCTGGGCTTCACCGACCTGCTGAGCAGGTACGTCTTCCCGGGCGGCTACGAGGAGTACGCCATCGTCGGCAGACCGCTCCCCCTGACCCGCTCGTGACCCGATGAGGATTGCACCCGCACTCCGGCGGGCATCCTCTATGACAGAGAGCGACGTACTCTTTACTCTCTGTCCATCTTCCCCGAACGCCACCCGCCCGGTCCCCCTGCGGGCGGGTGGCGACCCTCGGACCCGTCACGGCAGCCGCGGCTCCTCGTGCGCGTGGCCCTTGAGCTCGTGGAAGTGCGGAGTGCCCGCCACCAGCAGCGTGCCGTCCCACAGGCGTCCGGCCTGCTCGCCGGTGGGCAGTTGGGAGATCACGGGGCCGAAGAAGACGTCCTGCCCGCCACCGCGGCCGCTCCACAGCTCGGCGTAGAAGCGCCCGAGCGCCTCATGCCCGAAGCGGTGCCGCACGGGGGCGGCGATGCGGACGGGCACCAACAGATATCCCTCGGGATCGTTCTCGGGATCTCGGGATCGTCGTCGCGGCCCTCGTTGAGGACCGACAGGTACATCACGTGCCAGCGGATCTCGACCGTACGGACACGAAGGGTAGGAACTGATGCTTGATTCGGGTAGCCAATGAGCTACTTAGCGTTATGATCTCTGTGTGGCTCCGGCGGCGAAGCGTCTGGCGGTGCATCCGGTGACGTTGCGCAATGGGTGATCGAGGGGTGTGTTCGGTTTCGGGTGGTGGGCGATCAGTGGCCGGAGCGCCGGTTCGAGGAGCGGGACCTGGACGCGTTCGCCGGCGTGTTGCCGTCGGAGCGGGATCGGGTCGAGGTCGCGTACGTGCGGGTGCCGGGGTCATCGGGACACGAATCGTCGCTGACGGCCCAAACCAAGAAACTTACGCGGACCAGCACGTCGGGGATGTTGATGTGAATGCGGGCAAGACCGGTGGGTTGCCGGGGGTGGGGAGGAGCTCTTCACGGATTTCAGGTCGCTGGTGGTGACGTTCGCGGGACGGATGTACGGGATCCGATCGAAACAAGCGCGGCGGCAACTGCTGGAGGCTGCGTCGGCGAACACCACCGGGGACGAGGGCACCACCGGGGGTGGCGGTGGGGAGACCGGTGGGGGTGTTGGTGGGTAAGCAGACCGCGACGGCGACGTGTACCGCCTACCGGGCGATCGTGGAGAAGACCGGCGTGAGCGTGCCCACAGAGGCGTTGGCGGCGCGGGTGGGCTGGCTGACCACGCTCACCCAGACACTGGCCTCAGCCGTGATCGCGGAACGCTGGACGGAGGAGGCGCTTGATGAGCTCGCGGGTGGGGTGGGCCCGGATGGGCGGGATCTTCCGGTCAAGGGTTATAAGGCGTTGCGCCGGTTGGGCTGGGGCAGTGTCAGTGAGGCGGGTGTGTACGTTTCGGATCGGGTGAGGTGCTGCGCGGATGAGGAGGCGGCCCGCGCGTTGCGGGTCGCTTTGCGCCGCCGGACGATCATCGAGGCGATCCAGGAAACCTGGCCGGCCAACTCCCGCAAACGCACCGACGCCGAATGGACAGCACTGCGTGGGGCACTCCCGGCCGATGTGCCGGTGGCGGAGATCCGCAACCGGACCCGGCAGATCCAGGCGATCCTCGACGGCGGAGGCGCATTCCCGGCGGGGATCGTCGAGACAGAAGACGTGCCGTTCAACGCGCCGCAGATCATACTCGCCGCCGCTGACAAGCAGTTGGTGACGGTGGCGCAGACAGGCGAGCGCACGGCCGAGTTGCGGGTCCAGCTTCCCCTCCACGAACGCCCGACCTCGACGAAAGACTGGGCCTGGCACGTCCTGCCGGTCAACCTGCCTCGCAACGTGCCCGACGACGCACTGAAGATCTGTGTCCCCACACTGCGGGTGAAGGACGGCCGGGTGCGGGTGGACCTGCCGTTCGAGACCGAGGTCCCGTTCACTCCCGCGTCCGGGCATGTCATCGCCGCCGGGTTCGACTGGGGCCTCAACACGCTCCTCTCCGCCACGATCGGACGGCTCACCCCGCACGGGCGAGTGGAGAGCGACGGTCGGCCACTGTCCTACGACGCGAGCGTGGTCTCGGCGAAACTGCACCGCCTGCGTGGCCACCGA
>NZ_BMNK01000005.1:183709-516269 GCF_014646515.1 Nonomuraea glycinis | reverse complement strand
TCGAGGAACTCCGACAGCCCGTCCTGCATCTTCATCAAGCTGCGCCAGGCCTGCTGTTCTCGCTCGTCCAACCACCGCGGCTCGGTCACGCACGTCACTTTACCGTCTGGTTGACATGGTAACCAAGTGCGGCGTACCTTCTGGTTCACACGTTAACCAAATAGGGGCGTCGATGACACAATCGGCCGCGCCATTGGCGCCCGCGCGATCGAGGGCTGAGCACACCCCTGCTAGTAGCCTGCGGCGCTCCCGCCGCGGATTCTCACGAAGGAGTCATCGTGCGTCTGATATGGCAGCTCTTGGCGGTTGTGACGGTATGGATCCTCGGCAATCTGGGCACCGCGGGGGTGAAGGACAACCCCTGGCTGGCGCTCGTCGCCGGCCTGCTGACGGCCGTCGTCGCGGTCCTGGTCTACGGCTGGGTGGTTCGGCGCACCGAGCACCGGGCCCTCGTCGAGGTGTCGCTGAAGGGAGCAGGTGCCGGGATCAGCTGGGGCACGCTGCTCGGCATCGCGCTGTTCGGGGCAGTCATCGCGAACATCGCCTTCTTAGGCGACTACACGATCAACGGCCTGGGCACGCCGGCGAGCGCCGTCGCCCTGCTCGGCATCATGGCGGGTGCCGCCGTGACCGAGGAGCTCGTCTTCCGCGGTGTCCTGTTCCGCAACGTCGAGCACTGGACCGGAACCTGGATCGCGCTCGTGCTGACCGGCTCGCTGTTCGGCCTGATCCACCTGCTCAACGCGAACGCCACCCTGTGGGGCGCCATCGCCATCGCCATCGAGGCAGGCGGGATGCTGACCGCCGCGTACATCGCCACCCGCAAGCTGTGGGTGCCGATCGGTCTGCACTTCGGCTGGAACATTGCCGCGAGCGCCATCTTCAGCACCAAGGTGTCCGGCAGCAACACCCCGCAGGGCCTGCTGGACGCGACGATGTCGGGTCCCGCGCTGGTCACGGGCGGCGACTTCGGACCGGAGGGCAGTGTGTACGCCGTGGTGTTCGGCGTGGTGGCCACCGTCGTGTTCATGTGGCTGGCACACCGGCGCGGTCACGTGGTCCCCGTCCGTCGCTCGGCCCGGGCGGACGCGGCCGCGAGGCTCGCCAGGTGATCGGACTCCGGCGGGTCCTGGACCGTGACGGCAGATGGACGTCACGGTCCGGGAGTGCCGCTCGCGTTGGTGCTCGTGGCGGCAGGACCGCACCCACCATTCCATGATGGAGTTCATCCGCGGCATCCGAATACCGGTGAGCACCGTGTTGCTACCGGCCTCGGCGAGGACCTCGTCCATGATGGCCGGGAGCTTCCCATCCCGGTCTCGGATCAGGAAGCGCGCTCGGCAGCCTGCGTCGTCCAGATCCATCACCAGGTTCCTGATCGCCTGGGTGACCCAGTCGGCGCTTGGGTGAGCGGTGGTACCGAGGACGCGAATGCGCCTGGTGGCGTGCTCGATGACGGCCAAGATGTACTGGCGCTGCCCGTTCAGGGTGATGGCCTCAATGAAATCGCAGGCCAGTAGGGCGTCTGCTTGCGAGCGCAGGAAATCGGCCCACGTGGTGGACGCCCGCCCGGGCGCCGGATCAAGAACGGATAGAGCGGACGGTGGGTGGGCGGCCAGGCTGCTTCGGCCTGCGGGTACGGGCGTGACGACGTCTCATCAGATCGTCGGTGCCAGCGCAGAACCGTGTCCGGGCGGATGAGGAGCCGCAGCCGGCGCAGAACCTCGCGCGGCAGCGACGTCAGGAGCGCGGCAAGGAGATCCTGTCGCCACAAATGTCGGTGTCAGCGCGTACGTTCACAGCGAAACCATGGTGCAGCGGTCCAGGAGTTCGCGGCGGCAGGTTTGCACCCATCGCTCCATGATTGATCGAGTTCATCTGTGGCATCCGGATGCCGGTAAGTACGGTCTCGATGCCTGTCGCGGTTTCCGAGCCAGGTGTCGATGACGACAACGTCAGCCACCTCTCAGGCTTGCGCCACGCCCCGCGCGAGGTCGCTGCTGCTATCGATCTGGACCTGGCGGCATCCACCGCTCTCAGCGGAAGTCGGAGATGCGCAGCACTGCCAGCATGTCCGCCGCCCGGGAGCCGCCGGTCGAGAAGGACGCTTCCGCGCCGACCCAGCCGCGGAAGGCTCCCGTGTCGTCGATGATCTGCATGAGCGGTTTGACGTGGGAGTTGCCGGTGTAGCAGAACTCACCGCGCTCCATCGCCAGACAGGTGCACCAGTGCCACAGCGTGTCGCGGCGGTCAGACTTGGAGATCGTCGTGAGGTAGTACTGGATGGAGCTGATGTTGGGGCGTGTTCCGCCGCCGTACTTGGGGCAGCCGCCCGACTTCTGACACGCGCCACGCGAGGACGGCTGCAGGTAGGTCAGGCACGAGGTGGTTGCGGCGCAGGCGCGGAAGGCGGAGTGGCCGAACGGTTGATTGCCGGAGGTGACAAGCTTGCCGCCCGCCCAGCTCGTCAGGTCCTGCCTGAGTGAGCCGGGGAACGCCTTGACCGAACTCATCGCGCGCCGGGTGTTGATCGCGGCGTTGCTGCCATAGCCGTACCCGTGCGTTGCCAGCGTGCTCCGCTTGAGGTCCAGGCGGGTCAGCTTGCCGTCAGGCGAGGACCGTACGTACCACTGCTCCGTCCAGGTCTGGGCGATCTTCCACCGAATGGTGAGCACGCCGCCCGCCACGGTGTACGTCCCGGTACGGCTCTCCCCGGGGGCGCCGGTGAATCCCCCGGCGGTGAGCACCTCGCAGGCGCGGGGTCGTGATACAGCACCGCCCTTCTTGGTGGTGCAGCTCGGATCGGGGACGGTGCCGGTGCGCTGTCTGGCCTTGGGATGCCGCTGCCACCACAGATACAGGGCGGCCTTCACCGTGCCATTCGCGGCGAAGCGATAGTTGCCCAGACGTACCCAGTTCTGCTGGGAGGCGGCCTTCAGATGACCCTGTGAGACGACAAAGGTGGTCCTGCCACCCGGCAGCGGCGAGGTGGACACCGCAGCGGTGGCCGACTGGGCGGGCAGGATGGTGATGGCGAGCACGAAGGAGAGGATTGCCGCTGCGGTACGCATGAAAAGTCTCCGGGAGGCTTACGGGCGGGGCGATCGTCAATGGGTCACCGTATTCGGTCCGCACCGGATATGTCTTCGAAACCGCAGCCAGGACTTCTCGCCGACCTGCACCACCACCCGATTGGCTCCGGCTTCGCTCGCGGTGACCCGATCCATCCGCACCCCCTTGACCGTTCCGCCATATCGGGGGGCGTCGCCGCCGGTCACAGTACTAGCCCGGAGGGTTGAGGGTGGCGTAGGCGAAGTCGACCAGGTAGTCGTTGAGCCGCGTGGAGGCGGTCACCGCCTCGGTCTCATCGCCGTGGCAGATCGCACCGAGGATGTCCCCGTGCAGCCGTGACGCCGCCCGCAGTTCACTCTCCGGATCGCGGAGGTGCGCGAACCAGAACCGCCGCGACAACCCCTGCAGCGGAGCCATGGCCACCGACAGGTATTCGTTGTGCGCGGCCTCCACGATCAGGGCGTGGGCCTGCTTCAGTATCGCGTCGAAGGCACGCGCGTCCGGCACCCCGCGCCGGAACTGCTCGATGACCTCCCTCATCTGGCGCTTCTGCTCGGCCAGGGCCCGGTGGGTCGCGAGGCGGACCGCCAGCGCTTCCAGGCTGCGCCGCAACTCCAGCAACTTGAGCTGGGCCTCGATTGAGGCGGGCGGGACGAACACGCCCCGGTTCGGGTGGATCTCCACCATGCGCTCCCGGGCCAGACGTTGCAGCGCCTCGCGCACGGGCGTGCGGCCCAGGCCGGTGCTTTCCATCAACATGGCCTCGGAGATGAGCGATCCAGGCACGAGCTCCTGAAAGGTGATCATGCCTTCGATCGCCTCATAGGCCCGCGTGGTCTTGTTCGGCTCCGCCATCCGCTGACCTCGTTGTCTTCCGCAGGAATTTCGGACTGGACAATCATACCCTGTCGTGATGTACCGTCGGCATATGACCAATATATCGGTTGACGATTGGCGGTTGCCCGCCGTCGTGGCGCCCGACGCCGACTACCCCGTCCTGGCAGAGGTGGACGTGCTCGTGGTCGGGGCAGGGGCGGCCGGCGTGGCCGCGGCGACGGTGGCGGCGGAGGCCGGCAAGAGCGTGCTGCTCGTGGAGAAGTACGGCTTCGCGGGAGGCGCCGCCGTGGCCGGCATGTCCGGCACCGTGTGCGGCCTGTATCTCGCGAACGGCGCCGGCTCACCGCCCGAGCAGGTCGTCTGGGGATTCACCGAGCGTTTCCGGCACGGCCTGGCCGAACGCGGCGGCCTGACCCCGCCGCAGCGCTACGGCAGGACCTGGACCAGCGCCCACGACCCGCTGGTGTGGCGGGAGACGGCCGACGCCCTGCTCGCCGCCGCCGGCGTACGCGTGCTGTTCCACACCTCGGTCGTCGGTGTGGTGATGGACGGCGATGCGTACCGGGGCGCGGTGCTGTCGTCCAACGCCGGGACGTGTGTCGTGCACGCCGCCCGCACCATCGACGCGTCCGGCGACGCCGCGCTGGTGGCCCGCGCCGGCGGCCGGCACACCTTCGGCGACGCAGGACGGATCCAGAACCCCACCATGTTCTTCCGTCTCGGCGGCGTGGACGTGGACGCCTTCCTGTCCGGCTACGGCGAGGACACCATCAGCCCGCCCTGGGTGAGCGAGCGCATCCGCCAGGCCAGAGAGCTCGGCGCCGACCTCCCCCGGGACAAGATCTGGATCTTCACGACCCCGCGCCCGGGCGAGCTCATGGTCAACGCGACCCGGCTGACCGGCGCCGACGGGCGGATGCTGAACGTGATCGACCCCGCCGACTTCACCGACGCCGAGATCCGCGGGCGGCGCCAGGTCCGGGAGTACGCCCGCTTCATCGCCCGCGACCTCCCCGGCTGCCAGGACGCCTACGTCGTGGACACCGGCGTGGAGGCGGGCGTCCGGCAGACCCGCACGATCACCGGCGCCGCCACCCTGACCAACGACGCCGTCGTGAGCGGCCGCAAGGACCCCTCCGGCATAGCGCGCAGCCCATGGCCGATCGAACTGCACGACGGCGAGCGGCCCAAACTGCACTGGCTCGACGACGACTACTACGAGGTCCCCTACCTCACCCTGGTCCCCGAGGCCGGCGAGAACGTCATCGTCGCCGGGCGCTGCCTGAGCGCCCAGCACGAAGCGCTCGCCTCGGCCCGGGTGACCGCCCAATGCTTCGAGTACGGCCACGCCGCCGCGGTGGCCACTGTCCTGTCCCTCGACGAGGGCACACCGTACCGCCGCGTCGAAGGCGCGCGGGTCCGATCCACCATGAGACAGAACGGAAGCGCGCTGTGACCGAACACCCGAAGACCCCGCTACGCAGCAACTTCACCCCCGGCACCTCGCGCTGGGCGGTGCGCCGGGCGCAGTGGAGCGCCATGGGCATCAGCCTGGAGGACCAGGAGAAGCCCAAGATCGCGATCGTGAACACGTCGTCGAAGCTCTCGGTCTGCTTCATCCACCTCGACGACGTCGCCGACATGGTCGCCGAGGCCGTACGCGCGGCGGGCGGGCTCCCGTTCGAGATCCGCACCACCGCCCCCAGCGACTTCATCACCACCGCCGGCCGTGACGGCCGCTACCTCATGCCCACCCGTGACCTGGTGGTCAACGACGTCGAGGCCGCGGTCGAGGGAGCCGTGCTGGACGCGGTGGTATTCCTGTCCTCCTGTGACAAGACCACCCCGGCCCACCTGATGGCGGCGGCCCGGCTGGACCTGCCGTCCATCGTGGTGATCGGCGGCTACCAGCGCGGCGGCACCTTCGCGGGCTGCTCGGTCGACATCGACACCGTCTACGAATCGGTGGGCGCCGTCGCGGCCGGCACCATGACCGTGCAGGAGCTGGGCGAGCTGGCCGACGCCGGCATCACCGGGCCGGGCGTCTGCGCGGGACTGGCGACCGCCAACACCATGCACTGCCTGGCCGAGGCCCTGGGCATGACCATGCCGGGCTCGGCGCCGACGCGGGCCAACTCCGAGCGCATGCTGACCCGGGCGCGGGAAGCGGGCCGGCGGATCGTGGAGATGGTGCACGAAGGGCTGAGCGCCCGTAAGGTGCTGACCGCCGAAGCGGTCGGCAACGCCGTGGAGGTCGCACTCGCCCTCGGCGGATCGGTCAACTGCGTGCGCCACCTGGCCGCCATCGCCGCCGAGGCCGACCTTGACCTGGACGTCGTCAACCTGGTCGAGGAGCGGGCACGGGACGCGGTGCAACTCGCCGCCATCCGGCCCAACGGCCCGGATCAGGTGTGGGACCTGGAGGAGGCAGGCGGCGTACAGACCGTCATGCGCACGCTGTTGCCCCGCCTGCACTCCGGCGCGCTCACCGTCTCCGGCCGGACCGTCGGGGAACTGGCCGCCGTGGCCCGGCCCGCCGACGGCACGGTGCTGCGTGAGCCGCACGATCCGGTCACCCCCGAGCCGGGCCTGCTCATCCTGCGCGGCTCACTGGCCCCCGACGGCGCGATCGTGAAGCTGGCCGGGGTCGGCGCGGGGACCAGCCGCAGATTCCAGGGCCCGGCCAAGGTGTTCGCCGGCGAGCGAGAGGCCATCGCGGGCCTGGGCGACGGCACTGTCCGGCCGGGCCAGGTGATCGTGCTGCGCGGCATGGGCGTACGCGGTGGCCCGGGCACCGTCTTCGCCGCCAACTTCGTCGCCGCCCTGAACGGCGCCGGGCTCGGCGGTCAGGTGGCCGTGGTCACCGACGGCGAACTGTCAGGGCTCAACCACGGCCTGATCGTCGGCCAGGTCATGCCCGAGGCCGCCGACGGCGGCCCGCTCGCCGGGGTCCGCGACGGCGACCCCATCACCATCGACCTCGACGCCCGCACCGTGGACACCGACCCTGTACGCCAGGCGGGCCCCGTCACCTCTCACGAGCCCGGGACCGACCGCGGATGGCTCGGCCAGTACGCCGAGTTGGTCGGCCCGATTCAGCGCGGCGCCGTGACCCGGCGCCCCGCCAAGTAACCCCCCAGCACCTAAGGAACAAACGGCCATGGTGACAATCACGACCCCGCACGACAAGCACCAAGCGCGTCGCGCGGGCATCGCCGCCCTCGTGGGCACGACCCTGGAGTGGTACGACTTCCTGATCTACGGGACGGCGGCCGCCCTCATCCTGAACAAGCTGTTCTTCCCCTCCGGCGACCCGCTGGTGGGCACGCTGGCCGCGTTCGCCACCTACGCCGTCGGGTTCATGGCCCGCCCGATCGGCGGCATCATCCTGGGCAACCTGGGCGACCGCGCCGGGCGCAAGCGGATGCTGGTCCTGACCATCACGCTGATGGGCGCGGCCACGACGCTGATCGGTTTCCTGCCCTCCTACGACCAGATCGGCTTCTGGGCGCCCCTGCTGCTGATCGTGCTGCGGCTGGTGCAGGGCTTCGCCGCGGGCGGCGAGTACGCGGGCGCGGTCGTGCTGTCGGTGGAGCACGGCGACCAGTCGCGGCGCGGCGCCGCCGGCGCATGGGCGCCCACCGGGTTCGCGGTGGCGACCCTGCTGTCCACCGGCGTCTTCCAGCTCATGCTGCTGCTCCCCGAACCGGCGTTCCGCTCGTGGGGCTGGCGGGTGCCGTTCCTGCTGGGCGCGCTGCTCCTGCTGGTCGGCTACCTGATCCGGCGCCGCATCCATGAGACGCCCGCCTTCGAGGAGGCGAAGAAGACCGGGACGGCCGCGAAGGGGTCGGTGCTGGCCGCGCTACGGGAGCACCCGCGTAGCTTCCTGGTGGTCATCGGCGCCCGTTTCGCGGAAAACTCCTTCGCCTACCTGTTCCCGGTGTTCGGCGTGGTCTACGCGGTGGACCGGCTGGGCATCGACCGCTCGTTCACTCTGCTGGCGGTGGTGATCGGCTCCGCGTTGCAGATCGTGGCGGTTCCTCTGTGGGCGGCGCTGTCCGACAGGGTGGGCCGCAGGCCCGTGTACGCGGGCGGCGCGATCGCCTCGGTGTTGTGGCTGGCACCGTACTTCCTGCTGCTGGAGACCCTGTCCCCGGCGCTGATCGTGATCGGCTTCGCGGTCGGGCTGGGCGTCTTCTACCCGGCCATGCTCGCCCCGCAGGCCGCATACTTCGCGGAGCTGTTCGACACCAAGACCCGCCTGTCGGGGTTCGCGTTCGCCCGCGAGCTGGGTTCGGTGCTGGCCGGCGGATTCCTGCCCCTGATCGCCACCGCCCTGCTCGCCTGGGCCGGGCACTGGTGGGCCGTGGCGGTCTACCTGGTGGCGCTGACCGTGGTGACGCTCATCGCACTGGCTTTCGGCCCGGAGACCCGCCATCGCGACATCGTCACGACCGCCGGCGCCCCGGACGGGAGCGCCTGACGGCTGGCATGGCGGGCCTGCTCACACGCGATACGGGCGGGTCCGGCGGCGCGCCGGGCCAGGCTTCGGCGGCAAATCGCCTGCCCCTGTCCTGCTCCGCAGGGGCCGATTCCTTCTCGCGCCACCGAGGCGGAGGCTGACGTGGCCGTCGGGTTGGAGGATGTCGTCCGATGGTCAGGTGCAGGGTCCGGCACGCCATACCCAGTGGGTCTTCAGGCTGCCGCTCGAACGCGTCGTCGCCCGGGTGGCGTGGGGCATGACCGCCTTTCGTTCATGCGCCGCGCGCCGACATCACGCAGTGGGATTCCAGCAGGGTGCAGCCGCGCGACCGGCAGCGCGTCCAGTCCGGCCGCGGAGTGCCACGTCAACTTGACGCTTCCTCCCGTGGCCGGTCATCTCCGGCTGCGGCGGGGATGGCGTTGTCGATGAGGACGGCGGCGATGGCGGCCGCGGTGGGGAAGGCGTCGGCGTTGAGGACCCGGGTGCGGGCCGCGGCGCCGTCGATGAGCAGCGCGAGCTGCTCGCCGAGCTGTTCAGGGTCGGCGGCACCGGCTTCGCGGGCGGCGGCGGCGAGCCGCGCGGCGACGGCTTTCTTGTAGTCGCGTGCGTACTGGGACGCGGGGTGCTCGGGGTCGTGGAGTTCGACGGCGGCGGCGATGTAGGGGCACAGGGGGGTGGTTGGGGGGATGTCGAAGACGGCGAGGAGCCGTTCGCGGGGCGTGAGGTCGGTGCGGTCGAACACGCCGGACAGAACGGAGGGGTCGAACTCACGGAGGTACTCGGCGACGAGTTCGTCCTTGCCGGCGAAGTGCTGGTAGGCCGTGCGCTTGGACACCTGGGCCGCCGCACAGAGCAGGTCCATGCCGGTGCGGTTGATGCCCTGCTCGCGGAACAGCTGCTGGGACGCGCTGAGGATGCGCTCGCGGGCACCCCGGCCGCGGCGGCGGCCCTTAGGGCCCTTTACCAACTCCGTCATGGGTTCATGGTAGCCCAGCTAGGTAATGACCGGTGTACATAGCTTGTACCCCGCCCACTCGGCCTGTACCGTAAGCAAACAGATCGGTGTATATAACGCCGTCACTCCAGGTGCGCTCGGCACCACCGGACCAAGGGAGCGACCATGGCGAAGCTTGACGGCAAGGTGGCGGTCATCACCGGCGGCACCACCGGCCGGCACGGGCACCACCGCCATCTGAACCGAACAACGGACAACCGGGAGGACATCTCATGAGCACCATCAGCATCATCGGCACCGGGAACATGGCCCGTACCATCGGCGCGCGGGCGGTAGCGGGCGGCAACACCGTCGAGGTCATGGGCCGCGATCACACCAAGGCCGCTGACCTCGCCAAGGTTCTCGGCAGCGGCGCCACGACGGGAGAATGGGGCACCGCCCCGGCCGGCGACATCGTCATCGTGGCCCTGTTGTACGACGGCGTCGTGCCGGTCGTCGCCCAGTACGGAGACGCTCTCGCGGGCAAGGTCATCATCGACATCAGCAATCCCTTCAATTCCACGTTCGACGGACTGGCCCACCGCGAGGAGACCTCGATCGCGCAGGAAGTCGCCAAGGCGGCCCCGGCCAGCGCCAGCGTGGTGAAGGCGTTCAACACCATCTTCCGTCATGTCCTGGAGCAGGGCCGGCCCGACGTGTTCATCGCCGGCGACGATGCGCGGGCCAAGGCACGTGTGGAGGCGTTCGTCGAGAGCCTCGGGCTGCGCCCGCTGGACGTCGGCGGCCTGAGGATGGCGCACTGGCTGGAAGGAGCGGGCGTGGTCACGGTGGGCCTCGCCAACCACGGAGTGGGGAACTTGGACTTCGCCCTCAGCATCACCGAGCTTCCCGTGTGACCAAATCTCCCGCAGCGCGGACTGGCGCCGGCGCGGGCGGATGCTCGATGACTTGCTGGCGTTCTTGCACGAGTGGTGGACGGCCAACCCGGTGTCCTGGAACAGCGAGTTCTTCTCGCTGCCGCCGGTCCACGCCGACCTGCGCCCGGTGCAAGCGGGCGGGCCTCCCATCTGGATCGGCGGCGTCAGCGAGGCCGCGATGCGCCGGGTGGGCCGCAGCGCCACCGGCTGGCTCGGGGTCGATTTCCTGGCGGCCGAGGTCATCGATCCATTGTGGTCACTCGCGCGCCAAGCGGCGCAGGAGGCCGGCCGCGACCCCGACGCGCTGAAGAAGGCCATCCGTATCAACATCGAACCGGGCACGTCCGTCGATTCTCTGGCCGACAAGCTCAAGCGCTTCGCCGATTCCGGCGCGGACGAGGCATTCGTGGATGCCTACGCACTGTTCCCCAGCCTTGACCAGATGCTTGACTTCGCCGGCCAGGTGATCGCGCGCACCGGCCGGTTGTGACCGAGAACGCGGTGCCGAACAGCTCGCCCGGCGATGAGCCGCTCATCGGTCGCGAGTCCGTCGTGGAGGCCAACAGCCTGCCCACAGACTGGCGGACCTCACCTGCCAGGAGATCCTCGGCGGCGAGACCCACCACGCCGCCTCGCCTCCCCCGGCACTGCCGCAGCCAGACGAAGGAGCACCATCGATGCCCAGCGGATCCGTAGCAGCGCCCGATCCCGCCACCGCCGGAACACCAAGGTCCTCGGTCCGGCAGCGTGCGAGCGCCAGGCGTTGGGCGTGGGCGGGATTGACAGCTCAGGCGGCCTTCGTCGCGAGGTGACTCATCGCCGCTTCCTGGCAGGGCCCGCGCTATAGCGTTCTGGCTCACACCATCAGCGACCTGTACGCGGTCACCGCGCCGGGAGGCATGTTCCTGGTGGTCGTCTTCACGCTGTGCGGCGCCGCGACGATCCGCTGCTTGTTCGGGATGCGGCGCCAACCAGGACGGCCGGCCGCCCGAACTGACGATCCAGGTCCACCGGGGGGACCGCTACCGCTTCCGTGCCTCGATCACCCCGACCGAGAGGCCGACATCACGGACTGAGAGGCCGACCATCACCGATTGAGGGGCCGGCGATCACCGTCCCAGAGCGGGCGTGGCCCGGGCCACCTCCAGGACGTGCCGCGCCCCGGAGCGCAGGAGCCCTTCGTGAAGGAACCTGTACTTACCCGTCACCCGGGCGAACACCTGGCCGATCTCCCGGAGCGGGATCACCACCGTGAGCGGCTGCGTGTCGTAGTACGTCCCCCAGCGCCGGCGTTCGCTCTCCTCCAGGCGCCGCCCGTCCGCCTCCGCGAGCACCCGGAATGGGATCTCGCACCGGGTCATGGCCTTGCGGACCTGCGGGGTCGCCGTGCAGAGGATGAAGTCCATCCCCTGGCACCACGAGATGACCGGCAGCAGCCCTATCAGCTCGAAGCCCGCGAGCACCCCGCTGCCCGCCAGCGAACCGACCTCCACGACCCGCTCCCTGGCCACGCTCGTTCCGGTGGCCTTCTCGATCGCCTCCTCGAGCGGGACCGTCAAGTAGCGCTCGGAGAACAGATCCCGGCCGGCCCCGTTCGTCAGCCCGGCGCAAGCGGCGATCTCGATCGGTTCCCCGGCGACGGGCAGAGCGCTGATCGGCCCCCGGGTGGCGAGCACGAACCAGTCAGGATCGGGGGAGATGGTCGCGCCGTAAGCGGAGTGGTACTGCGCCTTGACCAGATCGACGGCGTCCCGCCAGGCGGCGGACCAGCGGGGGGCGAGAGAGATGTTCACCGTGTCGCCCTTCGCATCCCCTCCCCGTTCCCTCCGGCGTTCCTCTCGGTCTGCTCGTCCTTTCCCGGGTCCGGCGATCCGAGGCCGCGAGCGCTGGTCTGCCGCAACGCGAACAGCAGGCTCTCTGCCTCGGCCCGGTTCAGGCGCCGGCGGGTCGCCGGCCTGACCTGCTCATGCAGGTCGAGGTGCACCTCGTCGCGGACCTCCTCGCCGGCGAGGAGCCGGGCCGCCATGTGCGAGGTGATCGCGCCGAACATGACCGCGGCGTAGATGACCTGCGGGACGCTGTAGTCCTGGTTCGTCAGGTTCGGCGCGACCTCGGTGAGCATGTCCGGGGGGATCAGCTGGACCGGGATCGCCTTGAAGATGAGCTCCCACACCCCGCACTGCCGCAGGTCGTCCTCGGTGACGAGCCCGTTGAACGGTTCCGGGACGTGGCGGTAGTCGTAGCACTGGACGTACTGGACGCCCGCCATGTCCCATCCGGTGATCAGCGGCAGCCGCCGTTGGGAGGCGGATCGGTGCAGGGCGTGCTTGGCCTGCCAGCCGGGCCCCGTTGTGACGTCCACCCCGTCGACGATCAGGTCGCAGAACGCGGTCAGCTCGAAGACGTTCTCCTGGGTGACGCCCTCGGCGTGGACCCGCACGCTCGCGTGCGGGTTGATGGCGATGACGCGTTCCGCGGCGACCTCGGCCTTGTTCCTGCCGAGGTCGCGGAACGTCGCCTGCTGGCGGTTGAGGTTGTTGAGCTCGAACGTGTCCGGCTCGGCCAGGACGAAGTCGCGCACGCCGAGCCGGGTGAGCGGCTCCACGGCCGCTCCGCCGACCGAGCCGCAGCCGGCCACGAGCACGGTCGCGGTGCTCAGCGCCCGCTGCTGCCGCTCGGTCACGACGCCGGCGTTCCGGCGGGTGAACTCGGCGTAGAACTCCTCCGGTGACAACGCGGCGGCCGCCTCGGATGCCCGGGTCACAGCTCGTCCACGCGATAGAGGCAGTCCGTGATCGCCAGGGCGAGAACCTCGGGGGTGCCTTCGTAGATCCGGGCGCCGTACGCGTCGCGGAGCATCTTCTCCACTCCGTACTCGCGCAGGTAGCCGCGGGCCCCGATCAGCGAGACGGCGGCGTCGGCCACCTCGATGGCGACCCTGTCCGCGAAGAACTTGGCGAGCGCCGGCTCGTACTCGGGCGCGGGAAGCTGGTTGTCGACCTTGTTGGCCGCCAACATGTACAGCATGCGCGAAGCCTCGACCTTGGCGGCCATCTCGGCCAGTTTCGCGGCGCTGAACTGATGCCGGTAGAGGAGCTCACCGCCCTGGACGCGCTCACCGCACCACTGGAGCGCCTTGTCCAGCGCGCCCTGCGCGACGCCGGTCGAGATGCCCGCGACGGAGGCGCGCGCCATGTTGCTCTGCGCCATGTTGATCGCCATGCCGTTCAGCTCACCGCCGACGACGTTGCTCAGCGGGACCTCGACGTTCTCGAAGACCAGCTCGCTGCCGAGGCACGCCCGGTAGCCCATCTTGTCGGCGACCGGCCCCCGGGTGACGCCGGGCTGGTCCAGGTCCACGATGAAGGAGGTCAGGCCGGTCGCGCCGG
Organism: Nonomuraea glycinis; assembly: GCF_014646515.1. Classification (GTDB taxonomy): domain Bacteria; phylum Actinomycetota; class Actinomycetes; order Streptosporangiales; family Streptosporangiaceae; genus Nonomuraea; species Nonomuraea glycinis. Next base: position 502,616 of record NZ_BMNK01000005.1, on the reverse strand, counting down.
GGTGGCCCTCCATATTGGCGAAGACCGAGGCGAAGGTGGCGACCTTGGCGTTGGTGATGAACCGCTTGTGACCGTTGAGGAGATAGACGTCCCCCGCACGCCTGGCGGTCATCACATTGATCGCGTGGACGGCGTTCGCCGGGATGATGAGGTCGCACCCGGCCTCCTCCTCCGTCACGGCGTTGCAGGCCAGGACGGGCTCCTGCCCGGCGAACAGCGGCAGGTACCGCTGCTGCAGGTAAGGGTCGCCCGAGTAGAGGATCGGGGTCTGACCGAGCATCGACGCTCCGAAGATCAGAGCGGTTCCCGGGCACGCCGCCGCGAGCTCTTCCATGGCCACGGAGATTCCGAGCATTCCCAGGCCGAGGCCGCCGAACTGGGCCGGGATCGCGACCCGGTCCAAACCGAGGGCATGGCCCTGCCGGACGATGTCCCAATCCAGCTCGCCGGCCGGGGCCTGGTCGAGTTCCTGGGCCCGGGGAAGCACGACTTCCTGGGCGAACTCCCGTACGACGGATTTGAATTGCTGAATCTCGGCGGGCAGGACGTCGAAGTTCAGCTCTTGCGCAGGAAGCTGCGCGATGGTCGTCATGAAGGCGTCTCCTTTGATCGGTCTCGTGGTCAGTTGCTCGGCACGGGAATGCCGGCCTCGGCTGCGGCCTTCGGGTAGAGGAAGAGGACCGGGGTGAGGACGGGCATGACCTCCAGGACCTTGGAGACCTTTCCGAAAATCCTGATCTTCCCGCTGGTGATGCCCGCGGGGAAGGACAACTGGCCTGACCAGAGCGCGTGTGCGGTGTCGCTGCTCATCGTGAACGTCAGCGTGGCGTACTCCGGCACCTCACCCCCCGTGACGACCCCGTCGCCACTGATGAAGAACCGGCACTCCGGATTCGTGTGAATGAACCTGAGCGTTGTCCCACTCCGGCGGAGCGCATCCGAGAAAATCCTGTCCTCGGCGAGCGCGGAGAAGACCGATCCGAATAACGAAGTAGCGGAGTCGGCCGAATCAAAAGTCGACAACAAAAGCCCCCCTGTCGAACGAGTGGAACAATGGCCAGCCATCACCGTAGGGGCCATGTGTTGACGAGAGGTTGACACGATATATACAGGGCAGAGTCGAACCCCATTCGGTGGCGATCAGCACGGCGAGCGCCATGAGCGACAGGGGCAGCGAGCGTCGGCTCGTCATGGGCGGGCCTTTCCTGACCGGCATGACGGGACTGGATCGCTGGAGAAGGGCCGCACGCCAGGCAGCGGAAAGGTCAGAGCAGTGGCCTTCGTCGGGGATCGCTCACCGATCACAGTGGCGGGACCGCGCCGGATTCACACCGGCTTCCTCGTTCCGCCGTCGCCTACGTCCGGCATCGTCTCATACGCGCATCCTGCCCGGTTGCCGCTGGTGTGCATTGACGAGAACGGGAGGAAAGGATACGTTCCGGTAGATTTCACGGTTGTCCAAGGGAAATCCGGTGAGAAGCCGGTGCGGACGCGCCACTGTATCCGGGACGTAGATCCCGGGAGCCAGGTCGCTTGGCCGCCGTGACCTCGCTATGGGACGCGTCACCCCGAGGAGGCTCGTATGAGTGGTTTGACCACTCCGTCCACCATTCCCTTCCCACGCCTGCGCCCCTGGCTGCTGGCGGTGCCCGTACTGCTGCTCGTCGCTTACCTGGTCCTGATGGACAACGGCGCGGTCTCCCAGACGGGCGCCTTCCTGCACGAGCTGATGCACGACGGGCGGCATCTGCTCGGCGTGCCCTGTCACTAGGGGCCGGAATGGTACGCACGTTCCTGGCCAGAGGTCTGCTCGTGGGGCTGCTGGCCGGACTGATCGCGGGCACATTCGCCTTCGCCTTCGGGGAGCCGCGGGTCGATGCGGCGATCGCCCTGGAGGAGGCCGCGGCCCAGGCCGAGGCGCCGGAGCCCGCCGCCGAGGAGGCCGGGCACAGCCACGGCGAGGAGGCCGAGGTCAGCAGGCCGGCGCAGAAGGCCGGGCTCTTCCTCGCCACCGGGCTGTACGGGCTGGCCGTCGGCGGCGTGTTCGCGCTCGTGTTCGCGGGCCTGCGAGGACGGGTGGGACCGCGTTCCGACGGGCTGCTGGCGCTCGCCGCGGCCGGAACGGCCTTCGTCGCGGTCATCCTCGTTCCCTTCGTGAAGTATCCGGCCAACCCGCCTGCGGTGGGTGACCCCGACACGATCAACAGCCGCACGGTGCTCTACCTCGTGATGATCCTCGTCGGGCTGGCGGCGACGGCGATCGCGGTGGCCACCGCCCGCCGTGTCACCGCGGATCCGTGGGCCCGCTGGGTGGCGGCGGTCATCGGCTTTCTCGTCCCCGTGGGTGCGGCCTGGGCGCTGTTGCCGACGGTCGACGAGGTGGCCGACGGCTTCCCCGCCACGCTGCTCTGGGAGTTCAGGCTCGCCTCGATCGGCACCCAGCTCGTCTTCTGGGCGGCTTTCGGCGTGCTGTTCGGCTGGGTGAGCGAGCGGGCGGCACGGCGTACGAGCGACGTTCCGTTGAGCGCCACCGCGCCGAGCTGAGCGGGGTGCTGTTCGTCCGGCACGCCACGACGCCCGGCATGCGCGCCGCCCGCTTTCCGGCCGACGACGACGCCGACGCGGCGGATCTGGCCAGAGCCGCCGCGCTCGGCCCGGCGGTCGCCGGGGCGGTGGCGTGGGCCGCTCCTGCCCTCGCGGCACGGCAGACCGCCACCGCCCTCGGACTGGACGCGCGGGTCGTCCCGGCGCTCGCGGAGGCGGACTGCGGCCGGTGGCGCGGCCTGCCGTACGAGCGAGTCGCGCGCGAGGAGCCGGATGCCCTGGCGAGCTGGCTGTCCGACCCGCACGCGGCTCCGCACGGCGGCGAGAGCCGGGCCGTACTCGCGATCAGGGTGGCGGCCTGGCTCGACTCCGTTCGGGAGGAACCCGGCGGGGTCGTCGTGTGCGACGCCGGCGCCATCCGGGCGGGACTCGGGCACGCCCTGGGACTGGGTCCGCTGGGTGCCGGGCGCATCGATCTGGCTCCTCTGTCCACCACTGAGCTGGCCGTCACGCGGGAGGGCTGGCGGGTGGCCCATGTCAACCGGAAGGTTCTGTTTTGATCGTCACCTACCCGTTCAGCGCCGTCGTCGGGCTTGCTGACCTGAAGCTGGCGCTGGTTCTCAACGCGGTCTCGCCCCGGGTGGGCGGGGTGCTCGTACGCGGTGAGAAGGGCACCGCGAAGTCCACGATCGTGCGCGCGCTGGCGGCCCAGTTGCCCGCTGTGGACGTGGTGCCCGGCTGCCGGTTCGCCTGCGATCCGGGTGCGCCCGACCCCGAATGCCCGGACGGACCCCACGAGCACGGCGTCGGGGGCGTGAGTCGCCCGGCCGTGCTGGTGGAGCTGCCGGTGGGGGCGTCGGAGGACCGTCTGGCCGGCTCGCTCGACGTGGAACGGGCGCTGACGGAGGGCGTGAAGGCGTTCGAGCCGGGCCTGCTGGCGGCCGCGCATCGTGGCGTGCTGTACGTCGACGAGGTGAACCTGCTGCACGATCACCTCGTCGATCTCCTCCTCGACGCGGCGGCCCTGGGCAGGTGCTACGTGGAGCGCGAGTCGGTCTCGGTCCGGCACGCCGCCAGGTTCCTGCTGGTCGGCACCATGAACCCGGAGGAGGGCGAGCTGCGTCCGCAGCTCCTGGACAGGTTCGGGCTGACGGTCGAGGTGAGGGCGTCCCGCGACCCGGACGAACGCGTGGAGGTCATCCGCAGGCGGCTGGCCTTCGACGCCGACGCGGAAGCGTTCGCGGCACGGTGGGCTGAGGAGGAGTCGGCGCTGGCGGACCGGATCGCGGGCGCGCGGGCCCGGGTGCCGGGCGTGCGGCTGCCGGACGCCCGGCTGTGGCAGATCGCGACGGTGTGCGCGGCGTTCGAGGTCGACGGGCTGCGGGCCGACCTGGTCACGGCGAACGCCGCCGTCGCCCACGCCGCCTGGCAGGGGCGGGACACGGTGACCACCGAGGACGTGCGGGCGGCGGCCCGCCTGTCGCTGCCGCACCGGCGGCGGCGCGACCCGTTCGACGCGCCGGGGCTGGACGAGGCCCTGCTCGACGAGTTGCTGGAGCGTACGTCGCAGGATGACGGGCCCGGCAACGGCGGCCCTGACGGCGAAGGCCCCGCCGGGCCGCCGTCGGACGGGAGCGAAGGGCCGCCGTCGGACGGGGGCGAAGGGCCGCCGTCGGACGGGGGCGAAGGGCCGCCGTCGGACGGGGGCGAAGGGCCGCCGTCGGACGGGGGCGAAGGGCCGCCGTCGGACGGGGGCGAAGGGCCGTCGGACGGAGGCGAGGGACCGCTCTCGGGGAGCCCCGAGGACGCCGGGCGCGCACCGGAGCCACCCGCCGGCGACGGGCGACCGGACAGCAGCTTCCCGGACCCGGGGGACGAGGATGCGGGAGGGACGACGCCCGGCATCGGCGGACGGGTGGCCGGCGTAGGGGCTCCGCACCGGGTGCCGCTGCTGGAGGTGCCGGGGATCGGCGAGGGGGCGGCCGGCCGGCGGTCGCGCTCACGGACCCGGCACGGCCGGGGCGCCGGCGCCCGCCGACCTTCCGGTCAGGTGCGCGATCTGCACGTGACGGCGACGATGCTGGCCGCGGCTCCGCACCAGCGCGGGCGCGGGCGCACCGGTCCCGGGCTGGTGCTGCGTGCGGACGATCTGCGCGAAGTGGTGCGCGAAGGCAGGGAGGGCAACCTCGTGCTGTTCGTGGTGGACGCGAGCGGCTCGATGGCGGCGCGCAAGCGGATGAGCGCGGTCAAGACGGCCGTGCTGAGCCTGCTGCTGGACGCCTACCAGCGTCGCGACAAGGTCGGCCTGATCACGTTCCGAGGTGCGGGCGCGGAGGTGGCGCTTCCCCCGACCTCGTCGGTGGAGGCGGGCGCGGCGCGGTTGCGTTCGCTGCCGACCGGCGGGCGCACCCCGCTGGCGGCGGGTCTGATGCGCGCGGCGGACGTGTTGCGCGTGGAGCGGCTGCGTGACCCGGCCAGGCGTCCGCTGCTGGTGCTGGTGACCGACGGGCGCGTCACGGCGGGCGGGGACGTGGACCGGGCGGTCTCCCTGCTGAAGGGCACGGCCTGCGTGGTGGTGGACTGCGAGAGCGGGCCGGTCCGGCTCGGTCTGGCGGTCAGGCTGGCGTCCCGGTTGCGGGCGCGGCTCGTCTCCCTCGACGCGCTGGCCGATTTGGGCGGCCTCGTTCGTGACTACAGGAAGGCGGTCTGACCATGCCGCAGGGAAAGCCTTCGGTCGTCCCCGACGACGGTCTCACCACCCGGCAGCGGCGTACCAGGCCGCTGCTGATCGTCCACACCGGCCCCGGCAAGGGCAAGTCGACGGCCGCCTTCGGGATGGCGTTGCGGGCCTGGAACCAGGGCTGGCCGGTCGGGGTGTTCCAGTTCGTGAAGTCGGCCAAGTGGCGCATCGGCGAGGAGCGGGCCCTCAAGGTGCTCGGCGACAGCGGCGAGGGCGGCTCGGTGACCTGGCACAAGATGGGCGAGGGCTGGTCATGGATCCAGCGGCCCGGCTCCGAGGAGGATCACGCGGCCGACGCCCGGGAGGGCTGGGAGCAGATCAAGCGCGATCTCGCGGCCGAGACGTACCGCTTCTACGTGCTGGACGAGTTCACGTACCCGCTGAAGTGGGGCTGGCTGGACCTGGACGACGTGCTGGAGACGCTCACCGGCAGGCCGGGCGGCCAGCACGTGGTGGTCACCGGCAGGGACGCCCCCGGCCGGCTGATCGAGGTCGCCGATCTGGTGACGGAGATGGGCAAGGTACGCCACCCCATGGACACCGGGCAGAAGGGCCAGAAGGGTATCGAGTGGTAGTCCCTCGGCTGGTCATCGCCGCGCCGTCGTCGGGCAGCGGCAAGACCACGGTGGCCACCGGGCTGATGGCGGCGCTGCGGGCCCGCGGGCTCAAGGTCTCGCCGCACAAAGTGGGGCCCGACTACATCGATCCCGGCTATCACGCGCTGGCCACCGGGCGTCCTGGCCGCAACCTGGATCCGTGGCTGGTGGGCGAGGAGCGCATCGTGCCGCTGTTCCTGCACGGGGCGGCGGGATGCGACGTGGCGGTGGTCGAGGGGGTGATGGGGCTGTTCGACGGCCGGGGTGACACGGACTTCGCTTCGACCGCGCACGTCGCCAGGCTGCTGGACGCTCCGGTGGTCCTGGTCGTGGACGCGGCCCGGCAGAGCCGTTCGGTGGCGGCCGTGGTGCATGGATTCGCCACGTTCGACCCTCGGGTGCGCGTCGCCGGCGTGGTGCTGAATCAGGTGGGCTCCGACCGGCACGAAGAGCTGTGCCGGGCCGCGCTCGCGTCGGCGGGGGTGCCGGTGCTGGGCGCGATCCGCCGTGACGACGCCGTCTCGACGCCGTCCAGGCATCTGGGGCTGGTGCCCGCCGCCGAGCGCGAGGCGGAGGCGGTGGCGGCGGTGGACCGGCTGGGCGCGCTGGTGGCCCGCTCGTGCGACCTCGACGCGCTGGTACGGCTGGCGCGATCGGCCCCACCGCTGGACGCGGCGCCCTGGGTTCCGGAGCCGGGTGCCGCCGGGGCCGGGCCGGTGGCGGCCGTGGCGGGCGGAGCGGCCTTCACCTTTGGCTACGCCGAACATGTGGAACTGCTGCGCGCGGCCGGCGCCGACATCGCGGTGTTCGACCCGTTGCGTGACGAGAAGCTGCCTGACGGGACCGCGGCGCTGGTCGTCGGCGGCGGGTTCCCCGAGGTGTACGCGGCCGAACTGGCCGCCAACGAGCCGTTGCGCGAGCAGGTGGCGGCCTTCGGCGGGCCGATCGCGGCCGAGTGCGCCGGGCTGCTCTACTTGTGCGAGGAGCTGGACGGGCAACGTATGTGCGGGCGGGTGCCGGGGCGGGCGCGGATGACGCCCCGGCTGACGCTCGGCTACCGGGACGTGGTCGCACTCAGGCGTTCGCCGCTGACGAGGGCGGGCGAGCGCTTCCGCGGCCACGAGTTCCACCGCACGGTCATCGACCTCGCGGGCGATCCGCTGTTCCGCTGGGAGGGCGGCGCCGACGGGTTCGGCGACGCCCTCGTGACCGCGTCCTACCTGCACCTGCACTGGGCCGGAGCACCCGGCCTGGCTCAGCGGCTCGTGTCGTCCTCCAGGTCACCCTCGGTCTTGAGGTAGACCTCCCGCAAGCCGCGCAGGAGGTCCGGGTCGGGGTGCTCCCACATGCCGCGCTCGGCGGCCTCGAGCAGCCGCTCGGCGATGCCGTGCAGCGCCCACGGGTTCGACTCGGCCATGAACGCCTGGTTCTCCGGGTCCAGCACGTACGTCTCGGTGAGCTTGTCGTACATCCAGTCGGCCATCACGCCGGCGGTGGCGTCGTAGCCGAACAGATAGTCGACGGTCGCGGCCAGCTCGAAGGCGCCCTTGTAGCCGTGCCGCCGCATCGCGGCCAGCCATCGGGGGTTGACGACCCTGGCGCGGAAGATGCGCGAGGTCTCCTCCGACAGGGTGCGGGTGCGTACCGCGTCGGGGCGGGTGCTGTCGCCCACGTACGCGGCGGGGGCCTTGCCGGTGAGCGCGCGGACGGTGGCGATCATGCCGCCGTGGTACTGGAAGTAGTCGTCGGAGTCGGCGATGTCGTGCTCGCGGGTGTCGACGTTCTTGGCGGCCACGGCGATCCGGCGGTAGGCGTCCTCCATCTGCGGGCGGGCGGCGACGCCGTCGAGGTCGCGGCCGTAGGCGAAGCCGCCCCACGCCGCGTACACCTCGGCCAGGTCGGCGTCGTCGCGCCAGTTACGGCTGTCGATGAGCGGTAGCAGCCCAGCCCCGTACGCGCCGGGCGCCGAGCCGAAGATGCGCATCGTGGCCTGCCGCTCGTCGCCACCGCTCTGGCGGGCGTGGGCGCGGACGTAGTTGTCCTCGTCCGGCTCGTCCAGCCGGGCGGCCAGGCGTACGGCGTCGTCGAGCAGGCCCACCACGTGCGGGAAGGCGTCGCGGAAGAAGCCGCTGATGCGGACCGTCACGTCGATCCTGGGGCGGCCGAGCTCGGCGAGCGGGATGGGCTCCAGGCTCGTGACCCGGCGCGACGCCTCGTCCCATTCGGGCCGGATGCCGAGAAGTGCCAGCACCTCGGCCACGTCGTCGCCTGCCGTGCGCATGGCGCTGGTGCCCCAGACGGACAGGCCCACCGAGCGCGGCCATTCCCCCGTGTCGGCGTGATAGCGCTCCAGCAGCGAGTCCGCCATCGCCTGACCGGTCTCCCAGGCCAGCCGGCTGGGGACCGCGCGGGGGTCGACGGAGTAGAAGTTGCGGCCGGTCGGCAGCACGTTGATGAGGCCGCGCATGGGGGAGCCGCTCGGGCCGGCGGGAACGTACCCGCCGTCGAGGGCGTGCAGGAGGTGGTCGAGTTCGTCGGTGGTACGGGCCAGGCGCGGCACCACCTCCGTGGCGGCGAACGTCAGGATGCGGGTGACGAGGTCCAGCCGCTCGGCGGGCACCGCGCGGGCGACTTCCGGCGCGGCGTCCGGCGCCCAGCCGCGCTCCTCCATCCCCTCGACCAGGGCGCGGGCGACGGCCTCGGCCCGGTCCACGTCGCCCAGCCCGGCCGTGCCGTCCTCGGCCAGCCCGAGCGCCTCGCGCAGGCCGGGCAGCGTCTCCCGGCCTGACCACATCTGCCGGGCCCGCAGCATGGCCAGCACCAGGTCCACCCGTACCTGGCCGGTCGGCGCCTGTCCGAGCACGTGCAGGCCGTCGCGGATCTGGGCGTCCTTCACCTCGCACAACCAGCCGTCCACGTGCAGGATGAAGTCGTCGAACTCGCTGTCGTGCGGCCGGTCGTCCAGCCCGAGGTCGTGGTCGAGCCGGGCGGCCTGGATCAGCGTCCAGATCTGCGCCCGGATGGCGGGCAGCTTGGCCGGGTCCATGGCGGCGATGGTGGCGTGCTCGTCGAGGAGCTGTTCCAGCCGGGCGATGTCGCCGTAGGTGTCGGCGCGGGCCATCGGCGGCACCATGTGGTCGACCAGCACGGCGTGCGCCCGCCGCTTGGCCTGGGTGCCCTCGCCCGGGTCGTTGACCAGGAACGGGTAGATCAGCGGCAGGTCGCCGATGGCGGCGTCGGTGCCGCAGGCGGCGGACATGCCGGCCGACTTGCCCGGCAGCCATTCCAGGTTGCCGTGCTTGCCCACGTGCACCATCGCGTGGGCGCCGAACTCGGCCGACAGCCAGCGGTAGGCGGCCAGGTAGTGGTGGCTCGGGGGCAGGTCGGGGTCGTGGTAGATGGCGATCGGGTTCTCGCCGAATCCGCGCGGCGGCTGCACCATCACCACCAGGTTCCCGGCGCGCAGCGCGGCCAGCACGATGTCGCCGTCGTGCACGAACAGCTCGCCCGGCGGTGGCCCCCAGTGCCGTTCCATCCCGGCCCGCAGTTCCTCGGGCAGCGTCCGGTACCAGCGCTCGTAGGACGCGGCGGAGATGCGTACCGGGTTGCCCGCGAGGTGCTCCTCGGTCAGCCAGTCCTGGTCCTGGCCGCCGGCGGCGATGAGCGCGTGGATGAGCGCGTCGCCGTCCTGCTCGGCCACACCGGGGAAGCCGTCACCCAGGTCGTAGCCCGCCTCGGCGAGCCGGGCCAGCAGCCGCACGGTGCTGGCCGGGGTGTCCAGCCCGACGGCGTTGCCCACCCGGGAGTGCTTGGTGGGGTACGCCGACAGCATCACGACCAGGCGGCGTTCGGCGGGCGGGGTGTGCCGCAGCAGGCCGTGCCGTACGGCGATGCCCGCCACCCGGGCGGCCCGCTCGGCGTCGGCGGCGTAGACGGTGAGCCCGTCCCGGTCCACCTCCTTGAACGAGAACGGCACCGTGATGATCCGCCCGTCGAACTCGGGGATCGCCACCTGCGAGGCCGCGTCCAGCGGCGAGAGCCCGTCGTCGTTCTCCGCCCACGCCTGCTTCGAGGTGGTCAGGCAGAGTCCCTGCAGGATCGGCACGTCCAGCGCGGCGAGCGCGCCGACGTCCCAGGCTTCGTCGTCACCGCCGGCTCCCGCCGTGGCCGGCCGGGAGCCGCCCGCCGCGAGCACGGTCACCACGAGCGCGTCGGCCGCGCCCAGCGTGTCGAGCAGCTCGGCCTCCGCCGTGCGCAGCGAGGAGCAGAAGACCGGCAGCGCCTGCCCGCCCGCCTCCTCGATGGCCGCGCAGAGCGTCTCGACGAACGCGGTGTTGCCGGCCATGTGATGCGCGCGGTAGTACAGCACGCCCACCACCGGCCCGCTCCGGGAGCCGGTCACGCGCTCCAGCCGTCCCCAGGAGGGCGCCGGTGCGGGCGGCGCGAACCCGTGCCCCGTCAGCAGGACGGTGTCCGACAGGAACGCGTGCAGTTCGGCCAGGTTCGCCGGTCCGCCATGGGCCAGGTAGGCGTGTGCTTCGGCGCAGACGCCGCCGGTGACCGTGGACAGCTCCATCAGCTCGGCGTCCGGGGCCTGCTCCCCGCCCAGGACCACGACCGGGCGCGGCTGCGCCAGCAGCGCGTCCAGGCCCTCTTCCCAGGCCCTGCGGCCGCCCAGCAGGCGGACGACGACCAGATCGACGCCTTCGAGCAGGTCCGGCAGGTCTTCGGCGGCCAGCCTGGCGGGATTGCCCCATCGGTAGGCCGCGCCGCCGGCCCGGGCGCTCAACAGGTCTGTGTCGGAGGTCGAGAGCAGCAGAACGGTATGGCTGTCGCCAGGCACGGCGCATCCTCCCTCGGGGTCCTCGCCCCGGTCGCGGGTGTCGCGACGGCAGGAGTCTCCTGGCTCCCGGATCAGCGCTCACCCCGGCCTTCCCACCCGTCGCCGGGTCGTGGCCTGTAGTGGGGTTCGCTCCCCGGTCACAGTGGCGGGACCGCGCCGGTTTCGCACCGGCTTCCTCCCTTTGCCATCGCCTACCCTGGAGCCTACGGCAGGAGCCACCCTTGTCAGAAGTGGCGTTACCATCCTCTTCGTGTCCATAGCCGACTTTTCCGGACGGGTGCGCCCTGACGCCTGTCCGGGAGCGCTACAGGTGCACGAGGCCGCAGACGGCCCGCTGGCCCGGGTCCGCCTGCCCGGCGGCGCCGTCACCGCTCCTCAGCTCCGCGAGATCGCGGCCTGCGCGGACGAGCTCGGCTCAGGGGTGATCGAGCTCACCTCGCGAGCGAACGTACAGGTGCGTGCTCTGCGCTCGGCATCCGCCTTCGCCGAGCGGATCGCGTCCGCGGGCCTTCTCCCGTCCGCCGCTCACGAACGCGTCCGCAACATCGTCGGCTCACCCTTGAGCGGGCGGGGCTCCGGAGGGTCGCTCGACACGCAGCCGATGGTGGATGCCCTCGACCAGGCGCTGTGTTCACGCGCACGCCTCGCCGCGTTGCCGGGACGGTTCCTGTTCGCGCTGGACGACGGCACGGGAGACGTGATCGGGCTCGGCGCGGACGTCACCTTCGCCGCAGAGGGCTCACGACTCGGGCGGCTGCTGCTGGCGGGCTCGGACCTCGGGCTCGCCGCGCACCCGGACACCGTGATCGACCTCATGATCGCCGCGGCTGAGGCGTTCCTCGACGAGCGGGCCTCGCACGCGGCGTGGCGCATCCACGAGCTGGAGAACGGCCCCCGGCGGATCGCCGCCCGTCTGAACGACATGACAACCGAGTCGCCTGCTGCCCCTGCCATCTTGGCCGAGGCGAGCCGTCACGCCGACTTGCGCGATTCGCCCGCTATCAGGCGCGCCGGACGTATCGCCCAGCGGGACGGCCGCGTCGCGCTGGAAGCCCTGGTGCCGCTCGGCCGGTTGACGCCCGCCCAGGCTGTGGCGCTCGCGAACGCCGGAACCACTGTGCGGCTCACTCCCTGGCGGACCGCCGTCCTGCTGAACCTGTCCCCCGGGGAAGCGGATCGCGCGGCGAACACGCTCGAAGAGGCCGGACTCGTCGTCGACCCGGCCTCGCCATGGGCGGGCGTCACCGCCTGCACCGGCCGTCCCGGCTGCGCCAAGTCGCTGGCGGACGTCCAGGCCGACGCGCGGCGCTGGGTGAGCGGCCTCGACACCGCTCCGCGTACGCCCGTGCACTGGGCCGGTTGTGAGCGCCGGTGCGGACTCCCCCGCGGCCAGGTCGTCCAGATGATCGCCACCGAAGACGGCTACCAGGAAAGGCAGCAGTGACCGACTACATCCGCGACGGCGCCGAGATCTACCGGCGGTCGTTCGCGACCATTCGCGCCGAGACCGACCTCAGCGGCATGCCGCCGGAGGTCGCGCAGGTGGCGGTGCGGATGATCCACGCCTGCGGGATGACGGACCTGGTCGCCGACCTGGACTGGTCGCCCGCCGTGGTCGTCAGGGCCAGGCAGGCGCTGCGCCGTGGCGCGCCCGTGCTGTGCGACGCCATGATGGTCGCCTCGGGCGTGACCAGGCGCAGGCTGCCCGCCGCCAACGAGGTGCTGTGCACGCTCGGCGAGCCCGGGGTGCCCGAGTTGGCCGGACGGCTCGGCACCACCCGCAGCGCCGCCGCTCTCGAACTCTGGCGCGACCGCCTCGACGGCGCGGTGGTGGCGATCGGCAACGCGCCCACCGCCCTGTTCCGGCTGCTCGAACTGGTCGCGGAGGGCGCGGGCAGGCCCGCGGCGGTGCTCGGCATCCCCGTGGGGTTCATCGGCGCGGCCGAGTCCAAGCGAGCGCTGGCGGACAGCGACCTGGACTACCTGGTGGTGCACGGCCGCCGCGGCGGCAGTGCGATGACGGCGGCGGCGGTCAACGCCCTCGCGAGCGAGACGGAGTGAGCACGATGACAGGACGGCTGTACGGGGTCGGTCTCGGCCCCGGCGATCCGGAACTGGTCACGGTCAAGACCGCCAGGCTGATCGGCGAGGCGGACGTGATCGCCTATCACGCGGCCCGGCACGGACGTAGCATCGCCCGCTCGATCGCACTGCCGTACATGAAAGAAGGGCAGGTCGAGGAGCTCCTGCTCTACCCGCTGACCACGGAGACGACCGACCATCCTGGCGGCTACCAGGGCGCGCTCGACGACTTCTACGCCGACTGCGCCGAACGGCTGGCCGCGCACCTGGAGGCCGGCCGCACCGTGGTCGTGCTGGCGGAGGGCGACCCGCTGTTCTACGGCTCCTACATGCACATGCACAAGCGGCTCGCCCACCGCTACCCCACGGAGGTGGTGCCCGGGGTCACCTCCGTCAGCGCCGCCTCCGCCGTGCTCGGCCGGCCCCTGGTGGAGCGGGACGAGGTGCTCACCGTGCTGCCCGGCACACTGCCCGCCGGTGAACTGGCCGAGCGGCTGCGCGGCACCGACTCCGCCGCGGTGCTCAAGCTGGGCAGGACCTTCACGAAGGTCCGCGACGCCCTGGCCGAGGCCGGGCGTCTCGACGACGCCTGGTACGTCGAGCGCGCCACCATGGGCGCCGAGCGGGTCGCACCGCTCAAGGACGTCGACGCGGACGGCGTGCCGTACTTCTCGCTGGCTCTGCTGGCCAGCCCGGCCGAGCGGACCTTCGTTGCCGAGCCGGCGGCGACCGAGGGACGGGGCGAGGTGAGCGTGGTCGGCCTCGGCCCGGCCGGGCGGCCGTGGCTCACTCCGGAGGCGCAGGAGGCGCTGGCCGCGGCGACGGACCTGGTCGGCTACGGCCCGTACGTGGACCGGGTGGCGCCGAACCCGCGCCAGCGCCGCCACCGTACCGACAACCGGGTCGAGGCCGAGCGGGCCAGGCACGCGTTCGAGCTGGCCCGCGAGGGGGCGCGGGTGGCCGTGGTGTCCTCCGGTGACCCCGGCGTGTTCGCCATGGCCAGCGCGGTCCTCGAAGCGGCGGCCGACTTCCCCGATGTGCCGGTGCGGGTCGTCCCCGGTCTGACCGCCGCACAGGCGGTGGCCAGCCGGGTCGGCGCTCCCCTGGGCCACGACTACTGCGTGCTGTCGCTGTCCGACCTGCTCAAGCCGTGGGAGGTGGTGGCCGACCGGCTGTCGGCCGCCGCACGGGCGGATCTGGTGCTGGCGATCTACAACCCGGCCTCGCGCAGCCGTACCTGGCAGCTCGGCGCGGCCCGTGACCTGCTGCTGGAGCACCGCGACGCCGCCACTCCCGTGGTGATCGGCCGCAACGTCGGCGGCGAGGAGGAGAGCGTCACCGTCACCACGCTCGGCGCGTTCGATCCCTCCCAGGTCGACATGCGCTGTCTGCTGATCATCGGCTCCTCGACGACCCGGGTCACGGACCGGGGCGTCGTCTACACACCCCGGCGCTACCCCTGAGCCCAGGCGGCCGCCACGGCCACGGAGTCCACCGCCCGGACGCCCGGCGGCGGTGGCGGCCGGTCCACCATGATCACCGGCAGCCCCAGCTCGCGCGCCGCCACGAGCTTGGCGACCGTCATCTCACCGCCGCTGTCCTTGGTGACCAGCACGTCCAGCCGATGCTCCAGGATGAGGGACCGCTCTCCCTCGACCGTGTACGGGCCGCGGTCGAGCAGCACCTGCACGTTGGCGGGGACGGGCGCGTCGGGCGGGTCGACCGACCTGGCCAGCAGCCACACTCCGGACAGTCCGGTGAAGACCGGCAGGCTCCGGCGGCCGGTCGTGAGGAACACCCGCTCCACAGGCAGGTCGGCCAGCCGGGCGGCCGCCTCCTCCAGGGAGGCAACGCGCCGCCAGGCGTCGTCCGGGCTCTCCCGCCAGCCCGGTCTGCGCAGGATGAGAAGTGGCACGCCGGTCCGTGCCGAAGCCTCGGCCGCGGAGGCCGTCATCCGGGCCGCGAACGGGTGCGTGGCGTCCACCACGGCGTCGATCCGCTCGGCGGTCAGCCAGGCGGCCAGCCCGTCCGGCCCGCCGAACCCGCCTTCCCGCACCTCACCCACCGGCAGGCGGGGATTGGTCACCCGCCCGGCCAGTGACGACACCACATGCGTGCCCCCTCCGGCCAGCTCGCCGGCCAGCTCAGCCGCCAGGGCCCGCGCCTCGGCGGTGCCGCCCAGGATCAGGACCCGGCGCACGGCCGTGCCCGTTCCGCGCTGTAGAGGTGGCTGTCGGGGAACTGCGTCGCCGAAAGCACCCGCCCGACGACAATCACCGCCGTGCGCCGGATGCCGGCCTCGTGGACCTGACCGGCGATGTCCGCCAAGGTCCCGCGCAGGATCACCTCATCGGCCCTGCTGGCCCGCGCGACCACCGCGACCGGGCAGCCGGGGCCGTAGGAGGGCAGCAGTTCGGCCACCACCGCGTCGATCCGCTGAACGGCCAGGTGCAGCACCATCGTCGCGCCACCGGCGCCGAGCGTCGCCAGATCCTCGCCCTCGGGCATCGGCGTGGCCCGCGCCGAGGTGCGGGTCAGGATGATCGTCTGGCCGACGCCGGGCACGGTCAGCTCCCTGCCGAGCGAGGCCGCCGCCGCCGCGAACGCCGGCACCCCGGGAACCACCTCGTACGGCATCCCGAGCGCGTCCAGCCGGCGCATCTGCTCGGCCACCGCGCTGAACACCGACGGGTCGCCCGAGTGCAGCCGCGCCACGTCCAGGCCCTGGTCGTGGGCGGCGGCCAGCTCCGCGACGATCTCGTCGAGCGTCAGGTTCGCCGTGTCCACCAGCCTGGCGCCCGCGGGGCAGGAGGCCAGCAGCTCACGGGGCACCAGCGAGCCCGCGTACAGGCACACCGGCGAGGACTCCAGCCGCCGCAGCCCGCGCAGCGTGATCAGGTCGGCCGCGCCGGGGCCCGCTCCGATGAAGTAGACGGTCACGGCTGGTCCTTCCTGGTGACCGACCAGACGGTCACCGGCATCGCGGCCCGCCATCCTGTGAACGAGCCGACGGGGGAGGCACGCTGAACGGCCAGGCGCACCAGATCGCCGCCGAGCCTGGCGTACCATCCGGCCACGACGGCCTCGGACTCCAGGGTGACGGCGTTGACCACGAGCCTGCCGCCGGGCCGCAGCGCCGCCCAGCACTTCTCCAGCAGTCCGGATCCTGTCGCGCCGCCGCCGACGAACACGGCGTCCGGTGCGGGAAGCCCGTCCAGGGCGGCGGGTGCCTCGCCCTCGACGACCCACAGCGACGGCACTCCGAGGGCATCGGCGTTGCGCCGGATCGCGGCGGCCCGATCGGCTCGGCTCTCGACCGCGACGGCCGCGCACGCCGAGTGGCCGCGCATCCATTCGATGGCGATGCTGCCCGCCCCCGCGCCGACGTCCCACAGCAGTTCGCCGGGCACCGGTGCCAGCCGCGACAAGCTGACGGCGCGGACTTCGCGCTTGGTGAGCTGGCCGTCGTGCTCGAAGGCCGTGTCAGGAAGGCCGGGGACGCGGGCCAGCGGCTCGGTGCCCGGCTCGGCGACGCACTCGATCGCGATCACGTTCAGGGATGAGAGCGCGGACACCGCCCACGCGTCCGCCGTGCCCCGCAGCTCCGACTCCGACGCCGCGCCCAGGTCCGACAGCACCGTCATCGGGCTGGGGCCGTACCCTCGCCCGACCAGCAGCCCCGCCACCAGGGACGGCGAGTCGCGCCCCGCGCCGAGCACGACGATCCGCCGTCCCGGCAGCAGAGCCGCGTTCAAAGCCGCCGGCGGGCGGCCCACGAGGCTCACCACCTCCACCTGCTCGACCGGCCAGCCGAGCCGGGCGCACGCCAGCGACAGCGACGACAGGTGCGGCAGCACCCTGACCCGCGAGGCGCCCAGCAGCCGCACCAGGGTGGAGCCGATGCCGTAGAACATCGGATCGCCGCTGGCCAGCACACACACATCGCGACCGGCGTACTTCTCCACCAGCGCGGGCAGCGCCGGGAGCAGCGGCGCCGGCCAGGCGACCCGTTCGGCGGCGGAGGCCGGCACGAGGCCGAGCTGCCGGATGCCGCCCATGAGGACCTCCGCCGTCTCCAGCGCACGGCGCGACTCGGCGGGCAGCCCGTCCCAGCCGTCCGCCCCGATGCCGACGACGGTGATCACACGTTGCCCAGCACGTTCGTCACCCGGATCTCCACGACCACCCTGGACGGATTCGGACGCGGCGGCCTGTAGCGGGCGGCGTAGCGGCGCTCGGCGTCGGCCACCTGCTCGGCCAGATCCACGGTCCTCCTCGGGTGGTGTGCGAGGGATATCGTATATCTCCTGCTCTGGCACACTCTTACGGGTGAAGCGGCTACTCGTCATCGGCATCGGCGCGGGCGATCCCGACCATCTCACCCTCCAGGCGGCCAAGGCCATCGCCCGTACGGACGTGTTCTTCCTCGTCGACAAGGGCGAGGTGAAAGATGAGCTGGTGCGGCTCCGGCAGGACCTGATCGCCGAACACGGCCGCCCGCCCTACCGGATCGCCGAGGCCCGCGACCCGGAACGCGACCGGAACGCCTCCACCTACACCGCCGCCGTCGAGGACTGGCGCTCGCGCAGAGCGCTGGCCTGCGAAGCGCTCATCAGCGAGGAACTGGCCGACGGCGAGACCGGGGCGTTCCTGGTCTGGGGAGATCCGGGCGTGTACGACAGCACGCTGGCCATCGTCGAAGAGATCCTCCAGCGCGGCAACGTCACGTTCGCGTACGAGGTGATCCCCGGCATCAGCAGCGTGGCCGCACTGACCGCCCGCCACCGCACCAGCCTCACCCAGGTCGGGCGGCCCGTTCACCTCACCACGGGGCGCCGTCTGGCCGAGGAGGGCGCCACCGCCGACGACGTGGTCGTCATGCTGGACGCCCACTGCTCCTTCGCCGGCCTGGACGACTTCCACATCTACTGGGGCGCCTACCTGGGCACCCCTGACGAGATCCTGGTCTCCGGGGAGGTCGCCGAGGTCGGCGACCGCATCCGCGAGCTCCGCGCCGAAGCGCGCGCCCGCAAGGGGTGGATCATGGACACCTACCTGCTGCGCCGGGCTCCTCGCGCCGATCGTTGAATCGCCTGCGGGCGGGCCGGTGCCACCAGGCGCGGACGTTCATCTCGTCGCAGATGAGGTAGCGGGGTTCGAGTGCCAGGGCACGGGCCACGCAGGCGCGCTGGAGCTGGCCGTCGGACACCTCGTGCGGGCTGCTGGAAGATCAGGTCGATCGAGGTGCGCTGCCGGGCGCGGTGCCGCCAGCGCGTGATCGGCTGACCGTCGAGGCTGACCGTGCCGCCAGATGGCCGCAGCAGCAGGGGGAGCACGCACGCCAGGGTGGATGTGCCGCACCCGCTCGGCCCGGCCAGGCCGGGCCGGGCGTCTCCCCGGGCATGACAGTCAGGGTTACGCCGTCCAGGACCTGGTGGCGGCCGAAGGCGAGGGTGACGGCGGTGGATTCAAGCACTGAGCGAATGTCGCCATCGCTGTCGGCATGCCACCCGAGACACGAGCTAGTTGCGGCATTAAGGTTATTGCGAGGCATATGCAAGTACGAGATTTCGAGGAGATAGCTCATGGGGCAGTACACCCTCCCGGACATGCCGTACGACTACGCGGCGCTGGAGCCGGCGATCACCGGTGAGATCCTGGAGCTGCACCACGCCAAGCACCACGCCGCCTACGTCAAGGGCGCCAACGACACCCTTGACCGCCTGGCCGAGGCACGCGACAAGGGCGAGTTCGGCGGCCTGGTCGGGCTGGAGAAGACCTACGCGTTCAACCTGTCCGGGCACGTCCTGCACACGATCTTCTGGCAGAACCTCTCCCCCGACGGCGGAGACCGCCCCGACGGCGAGCTGGGCGACGCCATCACCGAGCACTTCGGCTCCTTCGACGCCTTCAAGAAGCAGCTCACCACCGCCACCGCCACCGTGCAGGGCTCGGGCTGGGGCGTGCTCGCGTGGGAGCCGCTCGGCCGCCGCCTGGTGGTCGAGCAGGTCTACGACCACCACGGCAACGTCGGCATGAACACCGCCCCTCTCCTCGTCTTCGACGCCTGGGAGCACGCCTACTACCTGCAGTACCGCAACGTGCGCCCGGACTACGTCGAGAAGCTCTGGGGCCTGATCAACTGGAACGACGTCATCGCCCGCTACGACGCCGCCCGCGGCGCCTAGCCACCATGCCGGCGACGCCCGCCCGGCCACAGCTTGGTCCGCAGGGCCAGGCGGGCGCCGCTCTCTCCGAGATCCGGCTCATCCCGGCGAGCGAAGTGAACGGCCTGCTGGACACCGTGACGGAGGTGGCGCGACAGGTCTTCACCCTTCCGCCCTGGGCCGAGCCGAGGGAGTCGGCCGGCGCCGTCGCCGAACGGCTCGCCGCCGACACGCGCCGGCGGGGATTCACGTTCGCCGCGGCGTTTCACGGTGATCAGGTGCATGGGTTCGCCTATGGTGTGCGCTGCTCCAGACTCGCCCTGCTGGCCTCCCGACTGCCGCGAGAGGACCTCACCCTCCGAGAACTGGCGGTCCTGCCCTCGATGCGGGGACATGGGCTCGGGGCACGTCTGCACGACGCGTTGCTGTCGGCTGCCCCGGGAGTGCCATGGTGGCTGACCACGCATCCGCGCGCGGGCGCGGCGCTCGGGCTGTACCGCCGCAGGGGTTGGCGCGTGGCGGCGCTGCTGACCACCGAGGACAGGGTCAGATTGATCATGCTGAAGCAGCCGCTCACCGGTAAGGACAGCAACCAGTAGAGCTCTGAGAGGTCGCCCTGCCGGCGCCACTGCCCCGCATCATCGGCAGGCTCGCGGCGTGGGTCGACATAGCCCGCTCCCTGCATCCGGACGCATTCTGACCAGTTTCGGTCTGATGTGCGGCCAGCAAATGCAACTTGCTTGCATTTGCGAGATATGAGCAGAATGTGGTGTTTCCGCTTCACGATCATTCGACCGCTCACCCTCGGAGACTCACCGCATGAGCCGCCCGCCCCGTACCTCCTCGACCATCACGAAGAAGCTGCTCGTCCTGACGTCGGCCCTGACGCTGACCGCCTGCTCACAAGCCCCCGCCACCCAGGAGGGCACGCAGACGGCGTCCGCGCCGCAGACCGGTTTCCCCGTCACCGTCGAGAACTGCGGGCGCGAGCTCACCTTCGACAGGCCGCCGTCCAAGGTCGTGACCGGTTACCACCCGTCCCTGGAGACGCTGCTCGCCCTCGGCCTGAGCGATCGGATCGCGGGACGCACCTTCTTCGGCGAGAGCGCGTTCCTACCGGGGCAGAAGGAGCAGTACGACAAGATCCCGCAGATCTCCGAGACGATCATGCTGCCGCAGAAGGAGGTCATGCTCGCCCAGGGCGCGGACTTCGTCCTGGACAACGCGATGGCCGGCTTCGACACCGCCGGCGGGTACGCCGGCGTGGCGGAGCTGGACGCGGCCGGCTCTCCGGTCTACATCCTGGGCGGCTGGTGCAGCCCCGAGGAGACGCTCCAGTACACCCTGGACAAGACCTTCACCGACCTGCGGAATCTTGGCAAGATCTTCGGCGTCTCCGAGCGCGCCGAGAAGCTGGTCGGCGCGTTGCAGGGCAGCCTGGCCGACGCCAAGAAGCGGGTCGAGGGCCGTACCCCGGTCAAGGTCCTGGCCACGGACGGCGGCAAGGGCCCGGTCAACGCCTACGGCGGTTCGGGCGTCACCAACCAGATGATCACGGCAGCGGGCGGCGTGAACGTGCTGGCCGACGTCAAGGGCGACTACACCGAGGTCAGCGTCGAGGAGGTCAGCGCCGCCCAGCCCGAGGCGGTTCTGGTCAGCGACTACGCGACGCTGCGCGGTGAGGACATGCCGAGCTCGCCGGCCAAGGCCGAAGAGGCGTTCGCCATCGCGAAGAACAGCCCGGCCGCCAAGGAGAAGCGCTACCTGGCCCTGCCCGTGGCGGCCCAGCACCCCGGCTACCGCAACATCCTGGCCATCACGGACATCGCCGCATTCCTGCACCCGGACGCCTTCACGCGATGACCAGTGAAATTCAGCAGGACGTGACGACCACGTCGACGGTGAACCGGCGCGGCCGGTTCGGGATGCTCGTCGTGGTGCTGGTCGTGGCCATGGTCGCCTCGACCTGGCTGGCGGTGAGCATCGGCGCGGTGCCCGTCGCCCTGCCCCAGGCATGGGGCATCGTCGCCGACGGCATCGTGCCCGGCCTGGTGCCGCGCACCTGGACGCCGGTGCAGGAGCAGATCGTGTGGGAGTTCCGGCTGCCACGCGCGCTGCTCGCGTTGCTCGTCGGGGCCGGGCTGGCGGTGGTCGGGGCGGTGCTCCAGGCGCTGGTACGCAATCCGCTGGCCGACCCGTTCCTGCTCGGCATCTCCTCCGGAGCCTCGTTCGGGGCGGTGACGGTGTTCATCCTGGGCGTCTCGGCGCTCGGCGGGCTGTCGATGTCGGCCGCCGCCTTCGCCGGGTCGCTGCTCGCGCTCGCCCTGGTGTACGCGCTGGCGCAGCGGTCCGGGCGGCTCACCCCCTCGCGGCTCGTGCTGGCCGGGGTGGCGCTGGCGTACCTGTTCCAGGCCGCCTACAGCTTCGTCCTCCAGGCGGCGCAGAGCGGGCGGGCCGCCCAGCAGGTGCTGTTCTGGCTCATGGGCAGCCTCGGCGGGGCCCGCTGGCACCTGCTGCCGCTGCCGGCCGTCGTCCTCGCCGCCGGGGTGACGTACCTGCTGCTGCAGCACCGGCCGCTGAACGCGATCGCCGCCGGGGAGGAGACGGCCGTCTCGCTCGGCGTGAACGTCAACCGCTTCCGCCTGACCTTGTTCGTGCTGACCTCGCTGCTGGTCGGCGTGCTGGTGGCCACCAGCGGCGCGATCGCGTTCGTCGGCCTGATCGTGCCGCACGCCGCCCGGTTGCTCGTCGGCGCCGACCATCGCCGGGTGCTGCCCGTCACCGCCCTGCTCGGCGCCGTCTTCCTGCAACTGGTGGACATCGCCGCGCGCACCGTCAACGCCCCGCAGGAGCTGGCGCTCAGCATCGTCACCGCCCTGTTCGGCGTGCCGTTCTTCCTCTGGCTGCTGCGCCGCCGTTCGGTGGACCGGGCGGTGAGCGTCCAGTGACGCTCGACCTGCGAGGCGTGTCCGTCAAGCTGGACGGCCACCGGATCGTGCACGAGGCCGGCCTGCTGGTGGACGACGGCGAGGTCGTCGGCCTAGTCGGGCCGAACGGCTGCGGCAAGTCCACGCTGCTGCGCAGCATCTACCGGGCGCTGCGCCCGTCCGCCGGGCTCATCGCGGTGGACGGCGACGACGTGCACCGGATGCCCGCCCGCGAGGCCGCCCGGCGCACCGCCGTCGTCGCCCAGGAAACCCCCGCCGACCTGGACTTCACCGTGTCCGAGATCGTACGGATGGGCCGTACTCCGTACAAGACGGACACCTCCGCCGACGAGAAGCTGTGCGTCGGCGCGCTGGAGCGGGTCGGCCTGGCCGACCGCACCGAAAGGATCTTCGCCACCCTGTCCGGCGGCGAGAAACAACGCGTCCTGCTCGCCCGCGCCCTCGCCCAGCAGACCCGCCTGCTCCTGCTCGACGAGCCCACCTCCCACCTGGACGTCCGCCACCAGCTCGAACTGCTGCACCTGGTGCGCGAGCTCGGCATCGCCACCCTGGCCGTCCTGCACGACCTCAACCAGGCCGCCGCCTTCTGCGACCGCCTCTACGTCATGGACGCCGGCCGCATCGTCGCCGGTGGCCCGCCCGACCACGTCCTCACCCCCGAACTGATCTCCCAGGTGTACGGCGTGCGCGCCGTCCACCGCACCCAGCTCGTCTTCGAACGGCTCGCGGACTAGGAGTCGACCCAGACCCGCGTCGCGCGAGGGTCATCGGCGCCGCACGCCGCCCGAGAGGCGGACGCCGGCGCTTGACCCTGTCCTCGGAACACACGTTGGACTCGGTGGCACGGCGGTCGAGCGGCGCTCGGCCACCGCTCGACGCATGCGGCGATCCGTAGTTTGCGACCGATGAGGAGACCACTCATGCCCCATGACAGCTCCGCCCAGGCGGAGACCAGGCGACGCCGGAGACTCAAGCCGCTGATAGCGGGGGTCGCGGCTGCCGGAGTAGCCGCCATTCTGGTGGCGGGAACGGTCGCGTTCCGGAGCGGCGGCGACGGTGAAGTGAGGCAGACACCGGATGTCGCCGTACTCGCCGGCCCGCTTGCGGACCAGGAGCCGGCCTGGGAGGCCTGCGTGTTCCACGATGACGGCCCGCCCTTGCCGGGTGCGGACCTGTCCAACGTCGAGTGCGCCACCATCCAGGTCCCGCGGGACTGGCACGACCCCGACCCGGAGGTCACCTGGGATGTCCGGATCTCTCAGGCGCGAAACATCGATCCCGCCGACCCTGACTACCGCACGACGATCATCACGCACCCCGGCGGACCGTACGCATCCGGGCTGTCCTACAGCACCACTGTCCAGATGTACACGCCAGAACTCCGTCCGACCACGAACTACGTCAGCTTCGACCAGCGTGGCCTCGGTCAGTCGAGCCACGCGGAATGCGCGTACGAGTACGACCCGGCCGACGGGCGATCGGCGCAGGCGCAGGCGATCGGCGAAGCCTGCTCGCAGGATGCCGACGTGGCGACCATGACGACCGAGCAGGCCGCCTACGACATGGACTTCATCCGCCACCTTCTCAGGCTTGAGTCGGTGACCTACGTGGGCTACTCCTACGGCACCTGGCTAGGGACATGGTTCGGCGGCCTCTTCTCCGACAACATCGAGCGCATGGTGCTCGACTCGGCGACGGACTCGACGCAGGAATCGATCCAGACGCTCTACAACGCCGCCCACGAGGGCCGCGATCGCCAGTTCCGCCTGCACCTGATGAACTGGATCGCCCGCAACGACGCGACCGTCGGGCTCGGCACCGACCCGGAAACCATCTGGAAGCGGTACTTCGCGGCCACGAGCACCCCCGAGCAGTCGCTGGCGGCGCTCTATGCCTGGAACTCGGTGAATGGCCCGGTCGCCTTCTCGAACCCTGTCGCGTACCCGATGGCCGGGAGCCTCGTGTCGAACATCATCGCCGAGGGCGAGACGCCGGCGGACCCGGTGATCCCCGTAGAGTCGGCTGCTCGCATCATCGATCGGACGGACCTGCCCGACGGGCTGCGGGCCGCGGCGCACGAGCGCCTCGCGCAGCTGGCCGAACCTCCGGCCGGCGAACCGGGCGAGACGGTTCGCGGTACGCACGACTACGTGATCGAGTTCACCGCGTGCACAGACGGTCAGTGGACGCAGGGCCTCGACCACTGGGAAGAGTTCAACGAGCGCACGGCAGCCGTCGCGCCGCTGTCGAAGCAGCTCGGGCTGCTGGTCACGCCGACGTGCGCGTTCTGGCCGACGGATTCGAAGATGCCGGCCTTGGACGACAGCTTTCCCGAGACCATCGTCCTGCAGAGCGAGCTCGACTCGATGACACCGTTCGAGCAGGGCTGGGCGGCCGGCACAGGGCTGCCGAACACGAGCCTGATCGCGGTCGACAACGAGAGTATCCATGGGGTGTTCCCCTACGGCACGGAAGAAGTAGACCGACCGGTGATCGACTTCCTCCTCGGCGGCGAGCGGCCCGCATGGACGATCGTCGCCGCGGGCAAACCTCTGCCCTTGGAGCGATTCACGTACGAGTCGTGGACGCCACTGGACGAGAACGCCGGGCACGCCACCGACGTCCCTCGGTTCACCGACCCGACCATCCTGGCCGAGACGGGCACACTGAGCGAGACGCCGGCTCCGCAGCCCTCCTCGGGCACCCCGTGATGACCCGGTGCTGAGCGCGCGCGGCCCGAGTCGCCCCGGCTCGGGCCGCCACCGCGAGGCCCCGCATTCGACCCTGTTCCGGGAACATGGTTCTCAATGGGGGGAACCAGGAGCGCAGGGCTCGTCCGGTGGGGAGAGGGGCACGATGAGTGACGAGAACCAGGTACCGGTCGATCGCGCGGACGGTGCGCCGCTCGAGCGGTCCATCGACGAGCCGCTGCTCGTCGAGGACGTGCTGCTGCTGCTCTTCCAGCCGTCCTCCGGCGCGATCGCGGGCGAGAACTTCCTCTTTTACGTGCTGGGCGGTGCCGTCGTCGCCGATCTGGCACTCCGCGACCTCACCGAGGTGCAGGAGGCAGGCCGGCTCGTCCGCCGCGTCGCCGCACGGGGCGACGCCCCGCACGAAGACATCCTGCGCCCTGCGTGGGACTACCTCGCCACGAAGCCGCGCGGTATGCGGACGGTGATCGCGGCGATCGGTCCGGAACTGCGCGGCAAGGTGCTCAACAAGCTCATCGACGACGGACATCTGCGACGCACGCGCAAGAAAGTGCTCGGCTTCATCCCATCGGAGTCCCTCGAGCTCGGCAGCACGCGGCGCGCGGAGCTCCTCACCCGCGTGCGCGCGACGCTCGTCGACGGGAACGAGCCCGACGCCAGGACCGCTGCGATCACGGCGCTGC
The DNA here is from genome assembly GCF_014646515.1 of Nonomuraea glycinis. Classification (GTDB taxonomy): domain Bacteria; phylum Actinomycetota; class Actinomycetes; order Streptosporangiales; family Streptosporangiaceae; genus Nonomuraea; species Nonomuraea glycinis. The sequence goes on along the minus strand of NZ_BMNK01000005.1, from coordinate 477,302 downwards.
TCTCCGCGAGTGCCAACCTGCACCAGTTCGATCCCGAGATCCCATGGACATCGTCGGTCATCCACCGCGCGAAGGAGCTCGAGAGCGGCGACTGGGGCGCGGCGGCCGTGGGAGCGGCCGTCACCCGGGCGACGATCGCCGTCCTCAGCGGCGCCCTGAGCGCATCGACCGCCGCGAATGCCGCCGGCCGCGGCTAGTCCCACCAGAGATCTCGCAGGATGTTCCCGCATCGTCCGGGACGAAATTCCTGGCCTAGGATGCGAGCGGAGGTAGGACCATGGCGTGGAGCACCCGCGAGCTCGCTGACCTGGCGGGCACGACCGTCAACACCGTCCGGCACTACCACGAGCGCGGCCTGCTCGAGGTGCCCGACCGACGGATGAACGGCTACAAGCAGTACGGCGTCCCCCACCTCATCCGTCTGCTGCAGATCCGCCGGCTCCGCGACATCGGCGTCCCGATCGCGGAGATCGAGCGTCTGGACTCCGGCGTCGGGACCTCGCCAGAGGTGCTGGCGGCCATCGACGCGAACCTCATCGAGACGATCGAACGCAGCCAGCGGGCGCGCGCTGAGATCGCCGACATGCTCCAGCATGGCTCGATCACGGAGGTGGCGACGGGGTTCGCGAGAGTCGCGCCGCGGTTGTCTCCTTCCGAGCGATCCCTGACGCTCATCTACTCGCAGCTGTACCAGCCCGAGGTGATGAATGACGTCAGCGAGATGCTCGACGTCGACGCAGACGCCGCGACGGTGGAGTTCGAGTCGCTGCCCGCGGACGCCGACGAGGCGACGCGCGCTCGCCTCGTCGAGGAGTTCGCGGAGACGATCACGAAAGCTCTCGCGAACTACCCCTGGATAGCCGCACCGGAAACGCATCTGAGGCGGACGCCGATATCGACCGCTGTCACCATGGTCGAGACCATGCACGCGATCTACAATCCGGCGCAGCTGGAGGTCCTGGTGGGAGCCACAGCGCTCGCGCGGGCGCGGGCGGACACGGACGAGGTGCCGGGCCCCCGAGCATGACCGGCGGATGTCCTGGCTTGCCGACATCGCCCCGTTGTCGGATCGGCTCTTCGCCGGCTCCGGTTCCGGCAAGATGTGCCGGGTGACCGTACCTCCCTCGCGCCGGATCGCCGGGCAACCGGCGCTCAAGGGGAGCTGACCGGCTCGCATGGCGCACTGTGGCGGCTGCGCTGAACGGCGAAGGAAGCCTGGACAGCACGATGGGCGTGCCCGTGCTGTCCACGAGACTGTTACCGGGCGCGGAGCGCGAAGGCTGTGGCGTCATCGGGGTCGGTATGAGCCCTGGCCGAGGGCCGGCTACCTGAAGGCGCGGTGGAGCTGGGTCATGGTGTCGGCGACGCGGCTCTTGTCGCCGACGACCACGTAGGTTTCGTAGGTGACCTTGTCTCCCTTGTCCATGGCTCCGCTGGGGCTGGTGACCTGGATGGTGTTCTCACCGAAGTGGCCGTTGTAGTCCATGGGCGGGCGGGTCATCGTGTAGTAGTAGGCCTTGTCGCCGAGAACGTCGGGCTTGACGTACATGCCGAGGCAGTAGTCGCCGTCGTCGGTACAACGGACCATGGGGTCCTTGCTCGTGTGGGAGTCCACGGGCTTGGGCGACAGGCGACCGGTGGCGGGGCTGTAGGAGAAGACCTTGGTGAAGTCCGGCTGCAGGTAGGCGACGAGGACACCGTCGAAGTGATCGTGTCGTTCGTCGTCCGAGGTGATCGTGGCGGCGGCGCGGAAGACGTTCTCCAGCTTGGGCGCGTCGTGGTCGGGGGCGAGCTCGATCGAGGTCTGCAGCCAGTACGGCGACAGGCCCATGGTGAACGGGACGCGCTTGGCCTGGTGGTCGGCGCTGCGGCAGTCGCCCCAGCCCGGTTTCGTGTCCGCGAGGGTAACGAACATCGCGGGCCTCCCCGCCGTGCGGATGGTGCTGCCGGACCTGGCCATGGTGTAGAGCGCGCTGGTGCTGGGACCGTGGTAGGGCGGCGGCTGACCCGCGTCGTCCATGCGAGTACCGGCCTGCGTGGGGTTGTAGCACTCTGTCGACGCCTTACCCCGCTGCCAGGCGTGGAAGGCGTACTGGAAAGCGGCACCGTGGCCGCCGCTGGAGATGAACTCCTTGTTGTTCACCTTGACCGACGCGATCGCGCCGGCCAGCGCCGTCGACGTCGTGACCGCCAGCTTGTTGCGCTTGTCGACCAGAGCAGACGCCGTGACGTCCTGGAACGTCCGGTCGTAGTTCTTCTTCGTGGCGCATTCGGACTTGTACGTGATCGCGCCACGGATGTGGTGTATGGATCGGCCGCGGCCCGCTCCGCCCGGGCCGGCGCCGCCTTGATCCACCGGTAAAGCCCGAGAGCGACGGCGCCCTGATCTCCTGGCTGAGCGACGCCTTCGCCGCCCCGGCCCGCACGCGAGCGTTCAGGCTCAGAGAGCGTGCTGTCCGAAGCACGAATATCGTGCGACGCAATGTGGATAGCCGCTGGTCGTGTCCGCCTCCTACGCTCCATGCCTAATCGCGACGACGCAATCGAGCGCACGGGGCCCGAACACCTTCCGGGAGGCCCTGTATGCCGAAAGCGTCTGAGCGCCGGCTCGCCGGTTTCCAACTGCAGGGAGCAGCATGCACTCCACCATTCTCACCCTGGTGACGATTGATGCCCTTGGCGTCTTCACCGCGCCGCCGAATGCCGCCGCCTGAGACGGGGTCCGTCGTATGGGGGTACGTTTTCAGGTTCTGGGTCCGCTAAGAGCGTGGCGCGAGGAGTGCGAACTCGCCCTGGGGTCGCCCAAGCAGCGGGTGGTCTTGGGGGCGCTGTTACTGAACCCGTGCGGGCGGGTCAGCACGAGTGAGATCTCCGCTCTTCTCTGGGAGGAGTCCCCGCCACCGACGGCGGTCAACACGATTCAGACGTACATCAAGAGGCTCCGTGGCCTGCTGCAGCCGGAGCGTGTCTCGGGAACCGCTGCCGACAGCATGCTCAAGAGGGTGCACGGCGGCTATTCGCTGATCCTGGACGAGGACAGTCTCGACCTGCTCCGGTTCCGGTTCCTGTTGTCCACGGCGAAGCGTGAAGGATCGGAAACAGTGCCCGCGGAGGCGCTCACCATGTTCCATGGGCTTCCGCTGGAGGACCTGAGCGCCTTTCCGAGAACGGATGCGAATCTCGCGGCCGTCGAGCAGGAACTGATCACGGCAATGGTCGTCGCGGCCCGAGCACCCGGCCGCCATGATCGCGCCGAGTTGGTCAGAGGTCTTGAGGGCCTGGCCCGCCACTACCCCTTGAATGAACCGCTCCACGCCGCTTTGATGCGCGTGTACAACCATGCGGGCAGGCAAGCCGAAGCGCTGATGGCCTTCGATCAGATCCGGCGCAGGCTCGGCGAGGAACTCGGCGCCGATCCTGGCGAAGAGCTCCGTCGCGCGAACATGGAGGCTCTCACGCAGCGTCCGGTCGTGGTATCCCCTGGGCCGCGCTGGCGAGGGCGAAGAGCCGCGGACGGCCCCCTGATCGGGCGTGCGGACGACCTGAGGAAGGTCACCGAACTCGTGAGAAAGCGTCGGCTCGTGACGCTCACCGGCCCAGGCGGGGTGGGAAAAACGAGATTGGCCCTCGAGGTGGCCGCCAGGGCTCAGGAGGCGCATCGCGACGGCGTCGCGGTCATCGAACTCGGCTCTCTGTCGTCGAGGCACGCCACGGGGGACGACCGCACCGCGCGACTCGATGCCGTGACGGACGCCATTCGGTCAGGGCTCGGGCTGTCGGACGATCCTGATGTTCGCGCAGCGGATCTCATCACCGCGCTGCAAGGCGAACATCTGCTGATCGTGCTCGACAACGCGGAGCATGTGGCGAGCGTCATCGCGTTCTGGACCGACGAGGTGCTCCGGTCATGCGACGGAGTTCGGTTCATCATCACGTCGCGTCGATCTCTCGGGCTCCCCGGCGAAACGGTGTGGGAGGTCTCCCCGCTTTCGCTGCCCTCTGCGGGAACACCCGAATCAGAGCTGTGCGGATACGGAGCGGTGGACCTCTTTCTCACCCGTGCGGGTGAAGTCTGCCCGCTGCTGGACCTCTCGGACGATCTCGGCGACGTGGTCGAGGTGTGCCGCAAGCTCGACGGGCTGCCCCTCGCCATCGAATTGGCCGCGGCCAGACTGCGGTCGATATCGATCGCGGCCTTGCGGACGCGTCTCGGACACCCCGGCGCATTGGGCGAACGCTTGGCACCCGGCCTGCCCCATCAGCAGTCCCTCGGTACGACCATCCGCTGGAGTCTCGATCTCCTCAGCGAAACGGACAAGCTGGTCCTGCGGCAGTTGTCCGTGTTCTCAGGAAGCTTCACTCTCGAGGCGGCCGAACAGCTCAGCGCCCACGGCCCTGTCACGAGCGGGCAGGTAGCCCTTTCTCTGGCCACCTTGGTCGACAACTCACTGGTCCAACCCGTCCGCGGTCATGACTATCGGTATCGGATCCTCATCCCGATCCGTAATTTCTGCCGCGCGGAACTGGGCGCCGCCGAATACAGGGTGACAAGGGATCGGCGTCTCGCCGGCTTCTCGGACCTCGCGAAGCCGGTAGAGGAACACGCTGACGCCTCGGTCCTGCGACTCGAGCTCACCGAGATACTCGCCCATGAGCTGGGCGGATGTGATCATCGACAGGCGCACTGCTCAGGTGGAGCGGCTGCCACGCTTACCGGTGTCCTTGGCGGGTGCTGGACGGCGGCCGGCCGTAGGTCTGCCGGTACCTGGCCGCGAAACGGCCGAGATGGGTAAATCCCCACCGGAGGGCCACATCCGTGACGGTTGTCTGGCTGCCCGTCTCGGCGATACGGACCAGATCGGCGTGGGCGTGAGCCAGCCGTACGGAACGGAGATAGGCCATCGGGGTGGTCTGCAGGTGCTCGCGGAAGCCGAGTTGCAGGGTGCGGACGCTGACCCTGGCCGCGGCGGCGATGTCGCCGAGACTGATCGGTTCGCCGGCGTGATCCTCGCAATAGCGGGTCGCACGCCGAAGAGCGGCAGGAGTCCACGCGGCGGATGGCTCGCCGAGTTCGTAGGAGTAATTGTGGGGCTGGGAGGAGAGCAAGGTGTGCAGCAGGAACTGCTCGAAGTGATACTCGGCCTGCTTCGAGGCCGTGAACGGCAGCGTCCCGCCCGTACCGACCGACGACAGCAGTCTCAGCGCGTGACCGAGCGCGCCGGTGGCGACCACCCCCGGTTCGAACCGCAGTCTCTCCTTGGGAGGATCACCCAGGTACGTCTCAAGCGCTTCCTGCAGGAGTTCCGACGGAATCTGCATCAGCATCACTTCGTGATCGAGACTCCAACGCATGTCTATCTTCTGCTGGGGACCTATGAGGGAGATCGGTGCGTTGACGTCGTCCCGCCCGTTGAGCGTCACCTCGCCGACCCCTCGCAACGGCATGATCGCGTAGAAGTTGAACGACTCCGACGTCCCGGTACGAATTTCTGCCCCATATGACGCGGTGTATAAAGCGATCTTTCCTTTGTGGAGAAGCTGGTGTCGCGCGCCGCGCGGGTGCGATTTGACAATCCGAAGGTAGTAAGATGGATATTGCTGTCCCAGTAGTTCGCGCAGCTGATCGACATCTGCGGTGACAGCCGGGGATTTTATCGCTGGGTCTGAGGTACGCCCCGATTCCCGCACATTAAAATCTGCCATCGCGCTGACTTCCCCTGCACGCTCTGCCGACCACCCCGCCCCCGCGAGCAGTCGCGCCATGGTACTCGACATGGAGGCTGCGTCGACCTGATCGTCGATCAGGGAACCGAGTTCGGCAGCATGGTGACGTGAGTTCCGGAATGCGCATACCCACGTCATCTCCGCAGCGGAAGGACCCTGGACTCTTCCTCCCGCGGACAGCAGGCTAGCGATGGATCGCGATACTGTACATCTGAATCCAGACATTTCGAAGTATTTCTAAATAAATCACGCCTTGATGGGATTGTTGATAAGTTTCCGTCGCGAGCCGCGGGCCGCCGTCGCCGCGAGGTAGGGGCCCGCGGACATCATGGGGTCCACGCCGTCGATCAGGGGTCGCCCGTTGGCACACCAGGTCGAACGGCCTGGTGCGCCACGATTCCCTTATGGACTTGAAACCCTTGGCGTGGCGGAGATCGTCCTCAAGTAGTCGGCCACCGCGTCGCCTGACCGGGTTCGTACGGCCACATAGCCGTCCGGGCGGACGAGGACGAGGGTGCCTCTGCCGGCGCCGTAGTGCTTGCTCGGCGGGCCTGGCTCCAGCTGGTAGACGCGAATGCCGTCGCCGTAGAGTGCGTCCAGGCGCTCGGCCAGGCCTGGCACCATCGCGCCGAACTGGAGCAGCGTGAAGTGGGGGCCGCGGAAGAGGTCGAACAGCCGCGACTGCTCGCCGGTCACCGGGTGCCGGCACGGCGAGTCGGGTGCCCGATCGCCGGGACGGACCTTGCCCTTGTCGCCGACCGACAGCTCGGAGTCGCGGTACTTCACGTTGAGCTGGGAGGTCCTGCTGACGATCGCCTTGGTTACCGCGGGGCTGCGCATCAGCGGCAGGATGATCCGGTCCCGGAGGAAGGTCATCAGAGGCTTGGCGGAGAACAGCGCGGTCATACTGGCGCCGCTGGTCTTGAGCACGGATTCGGCCACCGGGCGGCGCTCCCGCTCGTAGGTGTCGAGCAGGCTGTCGGAGGCTTGACCGCGTACCGCGAGGGCCAGCTTCCAGCCCAGGTTGTAGGCGTCCTGGATGCCGGTGTTCATGCCGAGGCCACCCGCGATCGGGTGGACGTGGGCGGCGTCTCCGGCGATGAAGACGCGGCCGGCACGGTAGCGGTCGGCGAGCCGTACCTTGTAGCTGAAGCGCGAGCGCCAGGTGGCGTTGTGCAGGCGCACATCCGTCCGGCCGGTGCGCTGCTCGAACAGGCGCTGGAAGAGCTCGAGTGAGGGCTCCTCCCCGGCGCCCTCCTCACCGGGGCGTACGGTGAGGCCGAACTGCCACGACCGCGTACCGGGCAGCAGTGCGAGGCCCACGGAGGACTCATCGGCCGCGTACCAGACATAGGAGCCGTCGCGGGGCAAGCCGTCCACCTCCACGTCGCCGAGCAGGTAGTGCTCGGTCTCCGACACCAGACCGGGGAAGGCGATCCCGGCGGCCTCGCGCACGGCGCTGCTGCCGCCGTCGCAGCCGACGAGGTAGGAGGCGTGGATCTCCTCACCCGTGGCGAGTCGCGCGACGACCTCGCCGTCGGACTGCTTGAGGTCGGTCAGGTGCAGGCCGCGCTCCACCTGACCGCCCCACTCGGTCAGGCGGGCGCGGAGTATCTCCTCGGTGCGCCACTGCGGCAGCAGGACGAGCGTCGGGTACGGCACATCCGGCCGCGCGTGGACCCCGGCCAGGAGGTGCAGCTCCGCGATGAACCGGCGGTCCATGTAGATCCGCGCCGGCATCTCGGACGTCCCCGCGTCCAGGAAGTCCTGGACCACGCCGAGATCGTCGAACACCTCCAGGCTGCGCGGCTGTATGCCCTTACCCCGAGACTGGCGGTGGAATTCGGGAGATTTGTCGATCACTCGGAAGGTGACGCCGCGCCGGGCCAGCTCGCAAGCCAGCGTCAGCCCGGTCGGTCCGCCTCCGACGATGAGCACCTCTACGTCGGTCATGCCTTCCCCCCATTCAGGACGGAACGTATCCGTTCCGTTTGAAGGATAGGCGTCCATCGAGCCGGGACGCAACCGTTCCGTCTCGGGGTACTATCGCCGATATGGCTGAGATCAACTCGCGTGGCCGTGGCGCCGCCGTGCTGCGCCAGACGGTCACCGACACCATCGTCGCGGCGGCGGTCGCCGAGCTGGCGGAGACGGGTTACGCCGGCATGTCGATGGGCGCGGTGGCCCGGCGGGCCGGTACGGGAAAGGCCGCGCTCTACCGGCGGTGGCCCTCGAAAGAGGCGATGGTGGTCGACCTCATCGAGGTCATCGCGTCCCGGCAGGTCCCGGCGGGCGGGGCCGGTGACCTGAGCAGCGACGTACGAGCCTACGTCCGAGCGGTGGCGGATACGCTGTCGGATCCCGTGGTCATGCGCATCGTGCTCGATCTGACCGCCGAGGCCGCTCGCAATCCCGGACTTTCCACTGCCTTCGACACCGCGATCCGGCAGCCGCGCAGGCTCGCGTGCGAGCGGTTTCTGCGGAGCGCGGTGGAGCGTGGCCAGTTGCCCGCCGACCTGAGCCTTGACCTGGCCCTCGACCTCCTGGTCGGGCTCACGCAGTGGCGTGTGCTCAACACCGGCAGGACCGTCGACGACTCCTACGTCGAGGCGACGAGCAAGCTGATCATCCAGGCGCTTCCGCTCTGCCTGGACGCCGGCTGATCGATCATGAGGCGGCTTCGGTGAATCGCCTATGGCCAGGTCACGATGGTGACGTCGTGCCGCTGTCCGGCACGAGTGGCAGGAGAGTTTCATAGAGGTCGCGAAGCTGGTCGGCGTCGACGGGAGGAAAGACGACAGTCGCTCCGACCGCGAGCAGGTAGGGCAGCAGGGCTGCCGTCCGCGCCTCCTCGTCGGTGGCGACGGCTGATCGCCACACCCGCTGGAGTGCGGACAGTCTGGCCTCGTCCAGGCGGGTCTGCACGGCACGCACCTCCGCATCCCAGGTCGCCCACGCCCGCACCGCGATATCGAGTTCTGGACGATAGAGCCCTGTGCCGCCAGGGCGGACGAGTGTCGTCAGCCGGGCGAGGATCACCCGGGCACCAGCCGATTCGCCGACGTCGGCGATCGCGTTTTCGAGCGTGTCGATCGACAGGCGCTCGACCTGGTCGAGAAGCGCTTTCTTGTATCCCTCGGCACCGTCGAAGTGATGGTGGAACGACCCTTTCGACAGGTTGAGCCGAGCGGCGATCCGGTCGATGCGAATCCCTGCCGCGCCTTCTTCCGCGAGTACGTGCAAGCCTTCGTTCAGCCACCGGTCTCGTGCCGTGCTCATCCGGTAAACGTACCATCGGGTATGGAGGAGTCCGCGCTCGCCGAGGCGCCGGCGAGCTTCATGCCACGAAGCTGAAGACGCCGACGGCGACGCAGATCAGCAGCATGACGGTGGCGTTGAGGAAGAGGTTGCGGCCGAAGTCCCGAGCCGCGATGTGCATCGTGATGGCGACCACGAAGTAGAGGACGAGTGCGGCACAGGTCACGGCACCGAGGTACGGCAGCCAGATGCCCAGGATCAGACCGGCCGCGGCGGCGAACTTCAGCGGCGGCATGATCCACCAGTGACGTCGCGGAAATCTCACGTCTTTGAAGCACTGGGCGATGAACGGGACGGGCTTGATGCACATGACGGCGTCGCCGGCCTGGATGATCGCCAGGACGACGACCGGCCAGATCGGATCGGGCAATGCTGACACAGCTCTCCTCAGACAGTGAATCGATGACCACGCGCTAGGACCGTACCATACCGTATAGTACGGTCCTCTCGCTCAAGCAGGTCCGGCACTCCCGGCTCGCTGTCGGCCCGTGTCTTCCCGCGTGCCCAGGAGCGGCAGGCCCGCCGCGTACCGCCGAAGGAAAGCCGCGGTCGGGGTGTCCGCGGTCGCGACGGTGTCCGGGGTGCCCGCCGCGACCACCGCACCGCCGTCCGGACCGGCGCCCGGCCCAAGGTCGATCACCCAGTCCGCGGACGCGGCGACGGGGATGTCATGCTCGGCCACGACGACGGTGTTGCCCGAGTCGAGCAACACGTCGAACGCGTCGACCACCCGCTGAATGTCGGACGGGTGCAGGCCCGAGACGGGTTCGTCGAGAACGACCAGGCCGGCCCTGCGGCTCGCGGCGCCTCGCTGGATCGCCGACGCCAGTTTGAGCCGCTGGGCCTCGCCCCCGGACAACTCCGTTGCGCTCTGGCCGAGTTGGAGATAGCCGAGCCCGACCTGGTCCAGGGCGCCCAGGATCTCCGCGAGCTGCCGGGGCGCGGAGAACCGCTCCACGGCCTCGGCGACGGTCAGCTCCAGGACCTGATCGATGGCCAGCCCTTGATACCTGATGTCCAAGGCCTCCGGCTGGTAGCGCCGCCCCTCGCACGCGTCACAGACCACCCACACATCCGGCAGAAAGTGCATGTCGACCAGCTTGCGGCCGTATCCCGTACAGGTCTCGCAGCGGCCGCCGTTCGCGGTGTTGAAGCTGAACCAGGAGGCGTCGACCCCGCGCCCGCGTGCCACGTCGGTTTCGGCGAACAGCCTGCGGACGATGTCGAACGCCTTGCTGTAGGTGGCCGGGTTGGATCGCGGGGTCCGCCCGAGCGGTTCCTGATCGACGACGGCGACCCAGCTGAACCCCTCGATGCCGGTCACCTCCCGCACCAGGTCGGTCGCCGTCGCGTCCAAGGCGGCCGCCACGCTCGCCGCCAGCGCACCGAGCAGGCTGCTCTTGCCGCTGCCGCTCACCCCGGTCAGGCAGGTGAGCCGACCGGCAGGAAACCGCACCTGGTCCGCGGTCACGTTGTGCGCACGCAGGCCGTGCAGCTGCACCCAGCCGGTGTCTGACCCGACCGGGCGGCGGGTCCGGCGTAGCCGCGGCCCCTGGCCGGCGAGGTAGCGCCCGGTCAGCGACGTCGGGTGGGCGGCCGCGTCGGCGGGAGGGCCCGACACGAGGACCTCACCGCCGAGGCGACCGGCGCCGGGCCCCATGTCGATCACCCAGTCGGCCCGGGCGATCAGCTCGGGATCGTGCTCGACGAGAAGCACCGTGTTACCGGCCGCGCGCAGCTCCAGGGCGATGTCGAGCAGGTGCGCCTTGTCCGCGGGATGCAGCCCGGTCCCGGGCTCGTCCAGCACGAAGATGATGCCGCTCAGCTCGGTGCTGAGCTGGGCGGCGAGCCGGGTCCGCTGCAACTCGCCGCCGGACAGCGTCGCCGCGCTCCGGGACAGCTGGAGATGGGCCAGGCCGAGCCGGTCCAGGATGCCGAGCCTGCGGCCCAGGTCCTGCAGCAGCGGCTCGCCCACCTCTCGCTGCCGGGAGCTCAGGTTGTCCGCCACCCGTCGCGCCCAGCCGCGCACCTCCCGTACGTCCACCTCGATCAGGTCGGGGTAGGTCAGCCCGCCGAGCCGTACGGACCGGGCCACCTGGTCGTACCCGCTGCCGCCGCAGGCGCCGCAGGACCGCTTGCGCATGTACGGCAGGTAGCGCTGCTTGGCGCTGGACGTCTGGGCGTTCACGAACACCCGCTCCACCTCGGCGAGCGCTCCCCGCAGCGGCTGGCTCGAGGTGTAGGTCACCTGAGCCGTCTCGTTCTTGTTCGTCATGTCGATGGTCGCCTCGATCTTCTCGTCGCCCGTGCCGTACAGCACGCAGTGACGGAACTCCTCAGGCAGCGACCGCCACGGCCGGCCGAGGTCCACGCCCCGCTTCTCGGCGAGCGCCGGGACGAACGCGTGCTCCCCCGATCGCCACTTCGCGTACCAAGGCGAAGCCCCTTGGAAGAGCGGAAGCTCCGGATGGGTGATGACCAGGTCCTCCTGCGCCTCCCAGCGCCCGCCCACCCCGTGGCAGTCCGCACAGCTGCCTTCCGGGGTGGCGCGGTCGAAGTGAGCGGTGGTCAGATGTGCGTCTCCGCTGCCCGCCGCCGGATCTGCGTCGATCCCCGGAAGGCGCGAGTACAGCAGCCCCAGGTGCCCGTCGATGCCGGTGATCGTCGCGACCGTGGAGCGCGGGTTGCGGTTCAGCCGGCGCTGGTCGACCGCGAGCGTCGCGCCGAGCCCCAGGATGCGGTCGACCTTCGGCCGGTTGCGCTGGGTGATGTACTGCCGGACGAACGGCGAAAGCCCTTCCAGATACCGCAGTTGGGCCTCGGTGTGCAGCGTGTCGATCGCCAGCGAGGTCTTGCCGCTGCCGCTCACCCCGGTGAAGGCGACGAGCAGTCCCTTGGGGATGCTCACCGACACATCCCGCAGATTGTTGGTACGAGCCCCCACCACGTCGATGGTCTCGCGCACCATGCTCGCGATGTCCCGTACGAATGCAGTCAACCTTCATCCACCTTTCACACGCCGCCCATCAGTGAGCCCATGCTCGCCTCAAAACCCGACACCTGATGTCATGTTTTTCACGCAGGTCGTAGAGCTGGTGGGCGGGCGGCGGTCCGCTTACCAGGTCACCGGCAGCGCGCGCAGGCCGTACACGGCGCTGAAGGCCCGGAAGTCGGCCTGCTCGTCCGGGTCGGCCAGGGCCAGGCCGGGAAAGCGGCGCAGCAGGGCCGGGAAGGCGATGCGCATCTCCATCCGGGCCAGCGGCGCCCCGAGGCAGTGGTGCACGCCGTGGCCGAAGGCGACGTGGCCGGCGGCTTCCCGGGTGATGTCGAAGGTATCGGGATCGTCGATGAAGGCCCCGTCGCGGTTGGCGGCCGGCAGCGAGAGCATCACGAGCGAGCCCGCTGGGATGGTGTGCCCGGCGATCTCCACGTCCGTCGTGGTCGTGCGCGGCGGCAGTACCTGCACGATGGACAGCCAGCGCATCAGCTCCTCGACGGCGGGCTCGATCCGCGCCGGATCCTCGCGGATCAGGGCGAGCTGGTCCGGATGCCGTAGCAGGGCCAGGGTGCCCAGGCCGAGCATGTTGGAGGTCGTCTCGTGCCCGGCGAGCAGCAGCAGTCGCGCGATGCCGATGAGCTCGTCGGTGCTGAGATCGTGGCCGTGCTCGCGCACCAGCATGCCGAGCATGTCCTCGCCGGGGTCCGCCTGGGCGCGGGCCACCAGGCCGGCCATGTACGCGCGGTCCTCCCGCAGCGTCGCGCCGCGCTGCTCCATCGGCAACGAGGTGTCCAGCAGCCGAGCGGAACGGTCCTGGTACTCGGCGCGGTCGGCGTAGGGCACGCCCAGCAGCTCGCAGATCACCAGCGACGGCACCGGCAGCGCGAAGTGCGCCACCAGATCGGCCGGCCTGCCCGCCCGCTCCAGATCGTCCAGCGCCGCCTCGACGATCTCGCTGATCCGCGGCTCGAGCCTGCGCATCCGGCGCACCGTGAACTCCGGGGTGAGCATCCGGCGCAACCGCGTGTGCTCCGGCGGGTCGAACCCGATCAACTGCCCGGCCCGCAACCTGGCCAGTTCGTCGGCGTCCTCCTGCCCGGATCCCGGGAAAGGCGTGAGGGCACTGCTGAACCGGGCCGGATCCGACAGCACCTGGCGAACATCCTCGTGCCGGCAGACCAGGTACGCGGGCACGCCGAACGGCGTCTCCATGCGCACCACACCCTCACCCTCGCGAGCCTGGGCCAGTTCCTTGACCGGGTCAAACCCGTTCCGCCGCATCTGCAGCGGCAATTCCGGCGCTTTCGTCATCGTCCGTCCATCCATCCTGTGATTAGTGTGAGACCGCGCCCGTCAAAATCATCTTTTATCGCCCGGGCGCGACTCGCTGTTACCGGTGCCGCGGTCCTGCCGTCCACGGCCGGAGCTTGTCGGGGTTGCGTACGGCCCAGATGTGCTTGATCCGGTCGCCTGCGAGGCCGAACGCGTACACCGACACGGTGACGCCGTCCAGCTGGGCGATCAGGCCGGGCCGGCCGTTGACCGTACGCTCCAGGAGCGTCAGGCCGCGGAGCCTGCCATCGAGATTGAGCAGTGAACGCGCGATCTGCTCAACGCCTTCGACCGGGCGGAGCACGGCGCCGACCACGCCGCCGCCGTCGGCGATCACCGTGGCGTCGGGGTCGAGCAGGGCGACGAGGGCGTCGATGTCCATGGCCTCCCACGCCTGCTTGAAGTCCCTGACGATCCGGGCCTGCCGGGCCGCCGGAGTCACGGGCGCCTGCGCGGCACGGATGCGCCGGCGGGCCGAGGAGGCCAGTTGGCGGCACGCCGCCGGGGTGCGGCCGACGATCTCGGCCACTTCGGCGAAGGAGTACCGGAAGACATCGTGCAGGACGAACGCGACGCGCTCGGCCGGGGTCATCGCCTCCAGCACGACGAGGAAGGCCATGTTGACCGACTCGTCCAGGGTGATCCGATCGGCCGGGTCGGCGGTGGTGCCATCCGGCCGCCCGGTGATCCACTCCCTGGGTTCGGGCAGCGGCTCGGGGATCCATTCGCCCACATACGTCTCGCGCCGGGCCCGTGCCGAGGAGAGCACATTGAGACAGAGCCGGCCGACGACCGTGGTCAGCCAGGCGCCGGGGGATGCGATGGCGTCCTGCTGCTGCCGGGACATGGCGCACCAGCGGGCGTAGGCCTCTTGGACGACATCCTCGGCGTCGGCCAGGGAACCGAGGAGCCGGTACGCGAGATTGATCAGCTGACGCCGCTCGCTCGTGATCGCGGCCGGGCCCGGCTCGGATGGAGTGGTCATGGTGTCCTTGCCATCGTGCGCTGGCTCCTTGGGTTTCGGGTCTGCTCTCACTGATCCGACAAGACAGCGCGGTGAACTGTGAGGTCGGCGCGTCGCCTCACATTCCGCGGTGCTGCGTGGTCGGACCAGCGAGACACCATTCAGCGCGCAAGACATGCGGATCGTCGCCGCGGCCACTTCGAAGTCGCTCACAACGCAAGAAGCTCATGAACATGCCAGATCGATTTGACGAGGAGGCTGAGATGAGAAAGCAAGCAGCCAGAACGGTCCAGCACACGACGGACGAGAAACCGGCCACCGTCGCACGAAGCGGCTGGAACGGGAGCCGGATCCGCCCCATCGCCTTCTGGGCCACCACGTTGGTCATCGTCGCCGAGTTGACCGCTGGATCGGTGTGGAACCTGGTGCCGATCGAATGGGTGGAAGCCCAGTTGCGCCACCTGGGATACCCGCACTTCTTCGCCTATGTTCTGGGCGTGTGGCAGGCCGGTGCGGCCATCGCGATCATCGCGCCCAGGCTCCCGCTGATCAAGGAATGGGCCTACGCGGGTGCCTTTTTCCTGTGGTCGAGTGCCGTGGTGTCGCATCTGATAGTCGGCGACGGTCTTCAGACGTGGGGGGTGCCGCTGATGTTCGGGACGTGCGCTCTCGTTTCGTGGGCACTGAGGCCGGCCGACCGTCGACTTCCGAAGACGCGGCTCCGCCGGTATCGCCCCGCCGACGACGGACAGGACTGGGCCGGTCCGTCGGAAACCCGTCCTCGCGCTTGGGCCGTTCCGATCGGGCTCCTCGTGATTCTGTACGCCGTCTCGTTCCTCACGCTGCCCGCGGCCGAAGCCATGACGCACGGGTGGGCGGTTGACCTCGGCTGGATCGAGAAGTAACGGTCTCGAGGTCCCGCTGACCCATGCTTCCGCTTGGGACCAAACCGACGGTCACCACCGCGTTCACCGTAGGGGGCCCGGCGGCGAACGAGCCGGAGTGAGGTCACCGCCCCGATGACCTCCGGCCGGTCATCGGACTCCTTCCCGGGCCAGGTGCGCCACGCACAGATCGGGTTCCGCGAAGGGGTCGAGCCGGTCGACCGTGACCGGGGAGCCCCAGGCGTCCAGCGCGCCCCGCATCAGGCCGAGGTGGATCGAGCAGGCGATCTGGGGCTTGCTCGAGGCGAGTTCGAGGAACGGGCAGTTCCTCAGCCTGATCTGTGACGGGCCACCCTCCGGGTGGGCGTGGGGTCGGTCGTCGCCGAGTTCGGGGGCGAACCCGAGGGTGTCGAGCAGCGACACCAGCCGGCCGACAGGCTCCCCGCCGACCTGGCCGTCACCGTGATCCGATGAGCCGCCGTGATCCGATGAGCCGCCGTGCTCTGACGAGTCGCCGTGCTCTGACGAGTCGCCGTGGCGGCTGCCCCAGGCCCGGCCGGCCGCGATGGCGCGGCCGCGCGGGTCCGGGTCGGCGTCGAGGGTGTCGGCCAGGACCTCGGCGAGCAGCCGGTAATGGCGTGGTCCGCTCGGATCCATCACGCGAACCGCACGGAAGAGTTGCGGAGGGCGTCCCGGGGTGCGGCGGACGGTCTCGGCGCGCTCGACCTGGCCGTTCTCGATCAGCGTGTCCAGATGGAACCTGACCGTGTTCAGATGCACCCCCAGCCGGTCGGCGATCTCGGCGATCGACACCGGCCCCGGCGCGCCACGGATCAGCCGCAGCACCTCGCCGCGTCGCCCTGCCGGCTCCAGGCCGCCCCCGGCCGGTCGTGCCATCGTCATGCCCTAGAGTTTACACAACATCGAGTTGTAGAAACTCTCTCGGAGGAGGAGTCGTGCACTCACCTGCCCCCACCGATCAGGAGCTGGACGTACGGCCGCTGCGCAAGCCGGACAAGCACCCGACGATCTTCGCCGCCTACCAGGCCCTGCCCGTTGACGGCTCGTTCGTACTGATCAACGACCACGATCCCAAGCACCTGCGGGAGGAGTTCGAGGTCGACCATGCCGGCAGCTACCGGTGGGAATATCTGAACACCGAAGTCCGGGACTGGCGGATCCGGATCACCAAGCTGGCCACTACGCCGCTCCCCCGGATCCTGGTCGACACCGACCGGTTCACCGCCGAGGCGGACGTGACCGGCGCCGCATGGAAACTCCAGGTCAGGGAGCGCGACCTGGACTCCGACATCATCGCCCTGACGCCCGGCGGGACGATCGAGGCCCACACCGGCCCCAACCTCGACGTCCTCATCCACGTCCTGGCCGGCAGCGGACGGCTCACCACCGAACTCGGCGGCATCGACCTCGAACCCGGCGCACTGCTGTGGCTGCCGCGCCGTGCCCGGCGTCAGTTCACCGCCGGGCCCGACGGACTGCGCTACCTCGCCGTCCGTCAACGCCGCCAAGCGCTCGTCCTGGACTCCGGCCAAAGCGGGACGGATCGGCCCGCACTCACGTCCCGCGGGAGCGCGGCCCGGACAGAGCCTCACCGTTGAGGCGGGTGGCCAGCTCACCGCGGTTGGTGATGCCGAACTCCACGTAGACGTGCCGCAGATGGTTGTCGACGGTACGGGCCGAGATGCCTAATCGCTCGGCGATGTCCTTGCTGGACATCCCCTGTACGGCGAGCAGCGCGATCTCCTGCTGCCTCCGGGTGAGCCGGGCGCCGCTGCCACCTGTGGCGAGAGCGGGAGTCCTGGCCCCCTCGCAGCGGGCGGCGAGCAGCTGAGCGCGGAGCGCGGCGGCCCGGGCGCGGCGGGAGTCACCGGCCTGCCGCAGGATGCCGGCGGCGACGCCGGCCGCCTCGGCGGCCAGGAGGTCGGCGCCGATGGCCTCCATCTCCCCGGCGGCGGTGAGCAGCCGGTAGGGGCATCCGGCGACCCAGGCGGCGGCCAGGCCGGCCCGCGCCCGGTGGAACCGGCCGCCGATCGCCTCGGCGATCTCCGCCAGCCGCCCGGCGGCCTCGCCCGCTCCGCCGAGCCGGACGAGGTCGGTCAGCAGGACGGACTCGAACGCGACCTGCCCGCGTGTCCGCGCCTCGTCCGCCGCCGCGGTGAGGACGGCCCGGGCGTGGGAGAGCTCGCCTCGGACGGCGTGCACCCAGGCCACGCCCAACCGCTCCTCGGGCATGTGCACCGCGCACGTCAGCCGGTCGTACTCGGCCAGGGCCGCGTCGGCCGCGTCCAGATCGCCCTGCAGCGCGGCCGACGCGGCCAGCCCGGAGAGCGCCAGCGGCAGGACGATCGCGGTGTAGGGGCGTGCCGCTCGGGCGAGCTCGGCGTACCAGCGGCGGGCCTGCCCGGGATGGCCCGCCAGCCACGCGGCACGTCCCAGCTGGAAGGCGAGGAGTCTCTGCTCGGGGCTCGGCAGGCCGTGAGCGAGCGTCCGGTAGGCCTGCTCGCCCACGGCCCGGCTCTCGGCCAGGTGACCGCTCTCCGCCAGAGCCAGCGTGAGGACGGACTGGTGCGCCGCCTCGTGGGTGGTCATGGAGTACAGCTCGGCGTCGACGGCCGCGCTGACGGAGGTGGCGCGCCGGGCCCAGGTCACCGCCTCCTCGCCTCGGCCCAGGAACGCCAGCGTCGCCGACTTGGTCGTCGCGGCGATCAGCCACGTCATCACGTCCGGTCCCGGCCCGGATTCCAGGGGCAGGCGCGAGCACAGGTCGAGGCCGCGCGGGAACTCCCCCAGGGCGAAGCAGCCGGCGGCCTCGGTGGCGGTGAGCGCTTGGTGGCCGGAAGGGCTCGTGACCCGGTGCCGGGCGGCTTCGATGACCTCGCGGACCGTCCGTCGCGAGGCTCCGAGTCCCCAGATGAGGTTCTGCACCCGCAGGGCCGTCACGAGCAGCGTCTCCTGCTCGTCGCCGGTCGGCCCGCCCGCCTGCGACAGTACGGTCTCGGCCTGCGTGAACTCGCCCGCCTCGTACAGCGTCTTGCCCAGGAGCAACCGGTAGTGAACGCCGTGCCATTCTTCGGGTACGGCGCGCAGGAGGGAGAGCGCGCCGGCGTAGGCGCGCGTATGGATGGCCAGGGCCGCGGCCCGCATGAGCAGCGCCGGATCCGCCGTTCCGGTGGCCGCCAGCCGGTAGGTGGCCAGGCGCATCGCGTCCTCACGCCGCCGGGCCCCGCTTGTCTCCAGCAGGGAGAGGTGGCGCAGCAACGTTTCCTGCCGCCGGAGCGTGGTGATGCCGGCGCGCAGCACCTCGCCGTAGAGGGGGTGCGCCAGCCGGACGGCGGTGCGCCGCCGTTCCCGGTGGATGACGATCAGCCCTGCCTGTTCGAGTTCGTCCAGGGTCCGGGGCTCGGCGCCGGTGGTGAGCTGGGCCACGGACAGCGGCTCGCACAGCGCCAGGGCTTCCAGCACGTCACGGCCCTCGGGCGACGCGACGGAGAGCCGGGAGCGGATGAGATCGGTCAGGCGCCGCGTCCCCGGCAGCCGGCCCGGGGCCATCTCCCACACCTCGCCGTCGCAGGTCAGGATCCCACCGGTCATCGCTCCGATCACCAGCTCGCGCAGGTAGAGCGGATTGCCGCCGCTGGCGGTGAACAGCCGGCCGACCGTGCTACTGCCCACGTGCCTTCCGAGGACCCGTTCCAGCAGCGTCTCGACCTGCGAACGCTCGAGATCGACGAGGTCCACCTGCTGCACCGGGTCCCCGTACGACAACGCCGCCACCGCCGGGCCGGACGGCTCCCCTGAGCGCACCGAGCCGAGGAGGAAGATCACACCGGCGTCCATCAGCTGCCGCAGCAGCACCGCCGAGGTCGCGTCGAGCAGGTGGAGGTCGTCCACTCCGATCACCATCGGAGCCGGGTTCGTTCCGGACCCGGACAGCAGTCGCGCCACCGATGCGAACCCCGTGACCGGATCGGACAGGTCCGCCTCCGTGGGCAGCAGATGAGCGACGGCTCCCAGGGGGATCGAGGCGGCGGCCGCGGTGGCCACCGCACGGCCGATGCGCCGGCCGGCTCCCTCCGCCCGCTCCAGGCACTCCTCGATCAGGCGGGACTTTCCGGCTCCCGCGGGTCCGAAGACGATGAAACCTCTGCCCCGGGGGTCTTCCAGGGACGCGTCGAACCTCTCCAGTTGCGACGCGCGTCCTACGAACGGCCAACGCCCCAGCACGCTCTTCTGGCCCATCCCGTAGTACCTCCGCCAGTCCCGCGACTTCGGCGTCTGGGATGAATTCGTTGGTGTGCGGTCTCTGTCACAAGCGTCGTTCAGACCATATGTCAGAAATATCAGGATATCGAATTTGTTTCCTGAACCTGTCTCCCGATCCAGGGGCGGAAGAATATATATCCGGACAATCGGCCTCGATTTCGGATAGCCGAAACAACGCGAATTGCAGAGGGAACTCCTGAGACGGTGCCAGTGCCGGCCGGAAGTTGAGTAGTCATCACTCATGACCGCTCCCCAGCGGCCTCCCCATGCTGATGGGCGAACCGCCATCTGTCCGCTCCTTACGGCATGCCGTCCGCGGACCGGCGGTCCGCCCCGGGCCCACCGTCAGCGTGGACGGCCGCCCCCCGTTTTCCGGCCCCGGGCGGAAGAACCGTTCCACCGATTACCAAAGGGGTCATAGGAATGCTGTTCCGCCTGCTCGGAAGCGTACGGATCGAGAACGCGAGAACATCCATGAGCGTCAAGTCGGCGCCGGTCAGGGGAGTGTTCGCCGCCCTTCTTCTGGAGGAGGGGCGATCGGTTCCCGTAGAGCGGCTGATGAGGTCTTTGTGGGATGAATCTCCCGACTCGGCCCGAAAGAACCTCCGTCTGTACATGGCCCGCTTACGGCGCCAGTTGACGGCTCTCTCCCTGCGGGAGCGCTTGGTCACCCTACGGGGCGGTGGCGGAGGGTATCGCCTGCTCATCGAGCCGGACGAGGTCGACTCGATCAGGTTCAAGCGGCTCGCCGCCCAGGGCTTCGCCGAGTTGCGCGCCCGCCGCACCGACGCGGCCGAGGCGACGTTCAAGGAGGCGCTCGGCCTGTGGCAGGGGCCCGCGGGGCAGGACTGCGCCGCCTCCGAGCAGATGAGGGCCCGCTTCGCCGCCCTCGACGAATTGCATCTGACGGTACGGGAGCGCCTGGTGGAAGCCCGCCTGGGCCTGGGCCGCACGCTCGACCTCGTGCCCGAGATCCATGACGTCCTGGCCGCGGCGCCTTTCCGGGAGACCTCGTGGGCTCACCTGATGCGCGCGCACTATCTCGGCGGCAACGCGGCGGGCGCGATCTCGGCCTGGAACTCCGCCACGGCGACACTCAGCGACCACCTCGGCCTGGACCCCTCCGCCGAACTGCGTGAACTTCACCTCTCCGTGCTCCGCCGGGACGACGACGCCATCCGCGGCCCCTCCTCCCGCCTTCAGGACGAGGACCGGGGTCCGGCCCCGGCCGGGTCTCCCGCCGGGGCCGGGTGGCGGTTCCGGTGAGCATCGGCAGGGCGCTCTCTCCGGCTATCCGCCGGTGAGAGCGCCGACCACCTTGCCGACCACGTCCGTCGCGGGCACGTACCCGAACCGGCGGGAGTCCAGGCTCTGCCCCGGATTGTCGCCGAGCAGGACGAGGCACCCCTCGGGGACCGAGGTTTCGCCCGCCCTGCGGGGCACCGAGGCGGGGACGGGATCCCCCGGGACGGCGGCGACCCTTTTGACGACCCTGCTGGGGGCGGGGCCGGACGAGGGCGCCGCCCCATACGCCGGGACGGCCACGATGTCGGCCACGACGATGTCTCCCGCGCGGATCCGGCCGGCGGGCAGACGCCGTACCAGCAGCTTGTCGCCGGGCCGGTGGGTGGGATGCATGCTGGTGCCCGAGATGGTCGCCACCAGGAGGTTCCGGCGAGCCCAGAGCACCGTCGCGGCACCGGCCGCGAGCGGCATGAGGATGAGGGCGAGCGGAGCGGTCACCGGCCCGCCTGCCCGGGAAGGACCTCCAGGTAGCCCTCGGCCTGCAGGGAGAACAGGTCGGCGTAGGTGCCGCCGCGGGCCACCAGTTCCTCGTGGGTGCCGGACTCGACGACGGTCCCCTCGTCGAGCACGACCAGCAGGTCGGCCTCGCGCACGGTGTTGAGCCGGTGGGAGATCAGCACGTTGGTACGGCCCGTCCGGCGCTGCCGCAACGTGCGGTGGATCTCGTACTCGGCCTCCGCGTCCAGGCCGGAGCTGGGTTCGTCCAGGATCATCAGATCGCACCCGGCACGCAGGTGCGCGCGAGCCAGGGCCAGCCGCTGCCACTGGCCGCCCGACAGAGTCACGCCGATGGCGCCGGAGGTGTCCTCGGCGGTCTCCTCCCCCTGGAAGAACAGTCGTGACAGCAGGGTGTCGTAGGAGCGGGGCAGGCGGCTGACGAACGCGTGCGCTCCGGCGTCGGCGGCCGCGGCGGTGACGCGCTCGCGGTCGTGCAGGCGCTCCAGATCGCCCAGGCCGATGTTCTCGGCCGCGGTCAGGTCGTACTCCATGTAGTCCTGGAACACCACGCCGATGCGGGCACGCAGTTCGGCGGGGTCCAGTTCGCGCAGGTCGACGCCGTCCCACAGAATCGAGCCGCGCTCGGGGTCGTACATCCGGCACAGGAGTTTGATCAAGGTGCTCTTGCCCGCGCCGTTCCGGCCGATCAGACCCACTGTCCGGCCCCGCGGGATGGTCAGGTCGAGGCCACGCAGCGCCCAGGGATGGTCGGGAGAGTAACGGAACCAGACATCGCGGAAGACGATCCCGCGTGCCAAAGGCGCGATCGCCCGGGGCGAGGGGGCGATGGGCAGGTCGGGTCCGGCGGCGGTCACCTGCACGTAGTGATCGAACAGCAACAGTTGACGGTGGCACTGGGCGATGGTGTGCACCAGTGACACACTCGCGCTCTGCACGCCGGCCACCGAGGCGACCAGCAGCGAGATGTCACCGACGCTGATCCGGCCGCCGGCGGCGGCCAGCACCGCCCACAGCAGCGCCCCACCCGACACCACGGCGCTCCCCAGACCGATCAGCGCCTGGACGCCGACCTCGCGGCGGTCCATCCGGCGGTTCTCCCTGTCGGCCAGGCGCCGCTGGGCCGTCATGAGCTCGCGCAGGTAGGTGCCGATGCCGAACAGGCGAATCTCCTTGGCGGCCTGCGCGTTGGTCAACAGGTCGCGAAAGAACATCTCCCGGCGTTCGATCGGGCTCAGCCGCCACGACAGACCGGCCCGGCGGCGGGCCAGCGACAGCTCCACGGCCAGCATCGGCAGGACTGAGGCGAGGATCAGCGCGGGCAGCCAGGGGGAGATGACCAGCAGCGACCCCAGGAAGCCCAGTCCGGTGACGACCGCGCGGACGATCGACAGGACGGCGGTGACCATCGCCCCGGGGGTGGTGGCGCCGTGCAGCAGTGCCATCTGCATCCGGTTGAGAAAGACCGGGTCCTCGAAACGGGCCATGCCCACGAAGCTCTCGGCCGTGATGAACAGGCGTTCCTGGGCCCGGAGTCCGACGCGGCGTTCGATCTCACGGGAGGCGTACTGGGTGACGTGCGGAATCAGACCGGTCACCAGGATCGTGACGGCGAGCGCGATGCCTTTTTCCGCCACCGTGGCGGGAAGGGCTCCGGCGGTGATGTCGTCCAGCACCAGTTTGGTCAGCCAGGCCGTCACGACCGGTGCCGGCGAGGTGGCCAGCGTGAGCGTGACGAAGACCGCGGTGAACAGCGGGCTGGCCTGCCAACTCAGCCGTAACGCGAGAATGATCTTCCGCATGGGTCAGACCGTTTCCAGAGCGGCCGCCGCGTCCTGGATCAGGGTGCCGGAGGCGCGGACGACGCCGCCGGGGTCGACGATCGCCAGCGCCGGATAGGCCTTGACCCCCAGCGACCCGCACACCGGCCCGCCGTGGATCTTCTCCACCACCACGGTGGCCACCGGCTCCAGGAGCGCGGCCTTCTCGGCGGCGCCGTCGGTGCCGACCACGAGGGCGAGCACGCGCTCACGGCCGGCGAAGGCCGGGGCGAACCTGATGAACTCGGGAAGCCTCTCGTCGCAGGCGGGGCATCCGACGGAGAACGCGGCGACGAGGGTCGACGCATCGGCGAAGAACCCCTCGTCGAGAGGCGTACCGTCCGTGGCGGCGGTACGGAAGGCGCCCAGCCGCTCCCCCGCTTCGCGCATGACCACGAAAGAACCACCGGGCAGCGGATGGCCGGCCGGGGGCGGAGCGGCTCGCCGGGACAGCAACTCCCCCTGCGCACGCAGCAGCCGGGCCACTCCCACGGTGAGTACGAGATTGAGCACGCACAGCACCACGACTGCGCCGACGAGCACCACAACGATATTCGACATGATCATCCTCTGTAGTTCCACGGTTGCCCGTGCGTCGTTGTCCGCGACGGTCAGACGAGTGGCCGGAACAGCTCGGTCATGTCGTCGGCGAGCAGCACCAGAGCGGCACCCGCCAGGCCGGTGACCGCCGCCGCCGCGACCCCGGCCGGCTCCAGCGCGAGGGATGCGGACGCGGTGCCGAAAGAGAGCACCGCCCCCGTCAGCGAGGCGACGAGCAGCGCCCCGTTGTGGACGAGCCGGCCCCGCCCCACCGGCGTGGACGAAGGGCCGAAGCAGTTGCAGATCACGCGCCGGCGGGATCGTACGGCCGCCGCGATCGCGCCCGTGAAGGCGGCCAGCAGCACCGCTGCGATCACGAACCCGGCGCCGACCGTGACCGGAACGGCGAGCAGCACGGCCGCGGTCAGCTCGCCCGCGACGACCGCGGGCGGCACGAGAGCCCCGGGCACCAAGGGCAGCCGCGGCGCCAGTTCACCGGCGGCGGCGCGGAAGGAGGCGTAGGCCCCGCGGCTGCGCAGCTTGCCCGCCGCCGAGACCACGAAGACCACACCGACCAGCAGCCGGCAGCAGACCAGGACGTACTCCATGGAAACCCCTAATGTGGAGGGGGCGCCGCGACTCTTCGCCAGTCGCGGCGCCCCGTCCCTCCCTGATGGAGGAGGGCACTCACATACCGGTCCGACCGGGGCGGCCCGATCACCGGACGGCTCAGCTCAACTCAGCACAGGAACGGCGGGCAGGGGGAAGGCGGGCACGGGTGGTAGGGGACCCACGGCCCGTACTGTGAGGTGTTCCCACCACAGATCGGCGTGCCGCACGGCAGCGTCTCCAGTACCTGCGTCACACCGTCGCAGACCTTGATCCGCCGCAAACCGATCTGGTTGTACGGGGCGCCCCCCACCGGAGGGCAGGAGATCTGCTGCCAGCTTTCGACGCATGCCATCGCCTGCGCCTTCGTGCTGGGGACCAGACTCTCCAGCAGTCGGTCGGCGAACGACCGAACGGTTCGAACCATCGATTGACCCTCTTTCTCATGACGGCTCCCTCTTTTCAAAGGGGCCGAACGCTGGGATACGGATCAATGTAGGAGGCTCTGGCATGGGAACCGCATACAAGCGGCATGGCGAACGAACACGTCGAAGTCGCTGAGAGTGCCCCGTGATGTGGGTCGAGGGTTCCCCAGTTCGCCGCCCGCCTGTGCGAGGCTGTTCGGCCTTGGCCGGACGCGGAAGTGCTCCGCCGCCCAGGCGTGCTGCCCGGGTGGCACTCGCGGACCGTACCCGCCTCGGCGCGACGGGACGATCCGGCGACCGGACCGAAGGGAACCGGGCGGCGGAATACAACGAGCATTTCGCATGATTTTCGGCCTATTATGCCGATATTTCGGCATGTTAGAACGGAGTTGTTTCGATCGTCAAGCAAAAGCCCCTACCCGAATCGCCGTATCTCCCTTCCGGTGATCATGGAAATTGGGGCCGGTCACGTCTCTTGACGGCCGCCGATCCGCGTGACACGTTGACGTCAGCTCAGCCGACGGCGGTGGCACGCCGTGTCACAGCACACTCCATCGACGCGGTCGGCGCACGCGTCCCCCTGACCCACCCCCCTCGGCCCGAGCGTTCGCGCCCACCCGCGCTTCCGCCTGGCGCCGCACCGTCAGGAAGGGACACCTCTCCCCCATGCCAGTCACGAAGCCCTCAGGCTTACGTATGCGAGTCGCCGCCGTGTTCACGCTGGTGGCGGCCTCGCTCACGGTGATCGCCGGCCCGGCGCAGGCTCACCCCATCAACGCGGCCGACTTCCAGCAGGTGACCCTCGCCAAGGGGGTCGCGGAGACGGGCGAGCCGATGTCGCTCGCGGTGCTCCCCGACCGGTCGGTGCTGCACACCGCCCGGGACGGCACGCTGCGGCGCACCGACGCGGCCGGCAACACCTCCGTCATCGCCACCCTTCCCGTGTACAACCACGACGAGGAGGGCCTGCAGGGCGTCGGCGTCGATCCGGGGTTCGCCTCGAACCGGCACATCTACCTCTACTACGCCCCTCCGCTGTCCACGCCGGCCGGCGACGCCCCTGCCACGGGCACGGACTGGACCGCGTGGCGGGGCGTCAACCGGCTGGCCAGGTTCACGCTCAACGCCGATCACACCGTGAACATGGCCAGTCAGGTGACCGTGCTCGACGTGCCCGCCGACCGGGGCATCTGCTGCCATGTCGGCGGTGACATCGACTTCGACGCGGCGGGCAACCTCTACCTGTCCACCGGGGACGACACCAACCCGTTCTCCTCCGCCGGTTACTCGCCCATCGACGAGCGCACGAACCAGAACCCGGCCTACGACGCGCAGCGCAGCGCGGCCAACACCAACGACCTGCGGGGCAAGATCCTCAGGATCAAGGTCAACGCCAACGGCACGTACGCGATCCCGGCCGGCAACCTCTTCGCGCCCGGAACCACGGGAACCCGCCCGGAGATCTACGCGATGGGCTTCCGCAACCCGTTCCGCCTGAGCGTGGACAAGGCCTCGGGCACCGTGTACGTCGGCGACTACGGTCCGGACGCCGGCTCGTCCAGCGCCAACCGGGGCCCGAGCGGCCAGGTGGAGTTCGACCGGATCACCGCGCCGGGCAACTACGGCTGGCCGTACTGCACCGGGACCAACACCACGGCGGAGACCTACAACGAGTGGAACTTCGCGACGAACGCCACCGGGGCCAAGTACAACTGCGCGGGCGGGCCGACGAACAACTCCTTCCGCAACACCGGCCTGACGACCCTTCCGGCGGCCAAGCCCGCCTGGATCCGGTACGGCGGGGACGCGGGCAGCCCGCCGGAGTTCGGCAGCGGCTCCGAGTCGCCGATGGGCGGCCCGGTCTACCGCTACGACGCCGCGAACCCGTCCACCACCAAGTTCCCGCAGAGCTTCGACGGGCACTTCTTCGCCGCCGAGTTCGGCCGGGGCTGGATCAAGCCGATCCACGTCGCCGCCGACGGCTCGCCCGGCGAGATCAGCACCTTCCCGTGGACCGGCAAACAGGTCATGGACCAGGCCTTCGGCCCGGACGGCTCCCTCTACGTCCTGGACTACGGCACCGGCTACTTCAACGGTGACGCGAACTCGGCCCTCTACCGGTTCGACTACATCGCGGGCGGCAACCGCGCTCCCGTCGCGGTCGCCAGCGCCACGCCGACCTCCGGTCAGGCGCCCCTGACGGTGGCGTTCTCCTCGGCGGGCACGAGCGATCCCGACGGCGACGCGATCACGTACGCGTGGACGTTCGGCGACGGCGGCACCTCGACGGCGGCCAACCCGACGCACACCTACACCACGAACGGCACCTACACGGCGACCCTGACCGTACGCGACGCCACGGGGGCCACGGGCAGCGCGAACGCGATGGTGGGCGTGGGCAACACCGCCCCGGCCGTCACCGTGGCCAATCCCGCGAACGGGCAGCTGTTCGCCTTCGGCGACGTGGTCCCGTTCCAGATCTCGGCCTCCGACCCCGAGGACGGCGCGGCCGACTGCGCCCGCGCGAAGATGACCTACGTGCTCGGGCACGACAGCCACGGCCACCAGATCACCTCGCAGAACGGCTGCTCGGGGGCGATCCCCATCCCCGTGGACGGCGAGCACGACGATGCCGCCAACATCTTCGCGGTCTTCGACGCCGAGTACGCCGACAGTGCCGGCCTCACCACCCACAAGCAGGTCATCCTCCAGCCCAAGCACCGGCAGGCCGAGCACTACAAGACGTCCTCCGGCGTCGCGCTGATCACCAAGTCCGGCGCGGAGGGCGGCAGGACCGTCGGTGACATCCACAACGGCGACTGGATCTCCTTCGACCCGTACAAGATCAGCAACGTGAAGTCGTTCTCCGCCCGCGTCTCCTCCGGCGGTCTGGGCGGCACGCTGCAGATCCGGGCGGGTTCCGCGACCGGCACGGTGCTCGGCTCGGCGACGGTGCCGGTGACCGGCGGGTGGGAGACCTTCGTCCAGGTGACCGGCGCGATCGCCGGCCCTCCTGCGGGGACCACCTCCCTCTACCTCACCTTCTCCGGCGGGACCGGCGGAGCGCTGTTCGACGTGGACGCCTTCACCCTCGTCACGGGCGGCCCGGTGGTGGGGCTGGCGGGCAAGTGTCTCGACGTGCGCGGAGGCGCGAGCGCCGACGGCACCCAGGTCCAGCTCTACACCTGCAACACCAGCGCGGCACAGAACTGGACCCGGGACGGCAGCACCCTGCGCGCCCTCGGCAAGTGCCTGGACGTGGCAGGAGCCGCCACCGCCGACGGCACCAAGATCCAGCTCTACACCTGCAACGGAAGCGGCGCACAGAACTGGGCCCCACAGGCCAACGGAACCCTCCGCAACCCGAGCTCCGGCAAATGCCTGGACCTCAACGGCGGGAACTCCGCCGACAGCACACCCGCACACCTGTGGACCTGTCACAACGGCGCCAGCCAGAAATGGACCCTCACCTAGCGACCCTGGCGGGGACGCCTCAGGCGTCCCCGCTCCCCCTAAGGGAGCGTGACATGCGCAGAATTCTCCGCACAGCCGTCGTCGTCGCAGCAGTGCTCGGGGGCTCCATTCCCGCGGGCCCGGCAGTCGCCGCCGACACCCCCTTCGACGTGCTCGTCTTCTCCAAGACGGCGGGCTTCAGACACGACGCCATCCCGGCGGGCGTCCAGGCGATCCGCGACCTGGGCGCGGCGAACGACTTCTCGGTCACCGCGACCGAGGACGCCGGGGCCTTCACCGCCTCCAACCTCGCCGGGTACGAGGCGGTGGTCTTCCTCAACACCACCGGAGACGTGCTCAACACCACCCAGCAGGGCGCCTTCGAGAGCTACATCCGCGCGGGCGGCGGCTTCACCGGGGTGCATGCCGCCTCCGACACCGAGTACGACTGGCCCTTCTACGGCGAGCTCGTCGGCGCCTACTTCGCCTCCCACCCCGCCATCCAGCAGGCCGCCGTCAAGGTGGAGAACCGGGGACACGCGGCCACCGCCGCGCTGCCGCAGACCTGGACCCGCACCGACGAGTGGTACAACTTCCGCACCAACCCGCGCGCCACGGCACGCGTGCTCGCCACCCTCGACGAGTCGTCGTACTCGGGCGGCGGCATGGGAGCCGACCATCCGCACATCTGGTGCAAGACCTACCAGGGCGGGCGCTCGTTCTACACCGGCGGCGGGCACACCGCGGCCTCCTACACCGACCCCGCCTTCCGCGGCCATCTTCTCGGCGGCATCCGGTACGCGGCCGGCCGCGCCAAGGCCGACTGCCGGCCGGAGTCCGGGTACACCTCCCTCTACAACGGCTCCACCTCCGGCTGGTCGCAGGCCGGGCCTGGCTCCTTCGGCAACGCCGACGCCACGCTGACCTCGACCGGCGGCCTCGGCCTGCTCTGGTACAGCGCGAAGCAGTTCTCGTCGTACTCGCTGAAGTTCGACTGGCGGATGGCGGGCGACGACAACTCCGGCGTGTTCGTCGGTTTCCCGCCGTCGAGCGATCCCTGGTCGGCCGTGGACAACGGCTACGAGATCCAGATCGACGCGACCGACACCCCCGACCGCACCACCGGCTCCGTCTACGGCTTCAAGGGGCCCGACGCCGCCGCCAGGGACGCGGCGCTGAACCCGCCGGGCGAGTGGAACGCCTACGAGATCCTCGTCGAGGGCGAACGGCTCCAGGTCTTCCTCAACGGGACGAAGATCAACGACTTCACCAACACCGACCCGGCGCGCGGCCTGGCCGGGCACGTCGGCATCCAGAACCACGGGGACGGCGACGAGGTGTCGTTCCGCAACATCAGGATCAAGGAGCAGGCCGCCACCGGCACGGTGCAGGCGGAGTCGTACTCGGCGCAGAGCGGGGTGGCGCCGTTCACCAAGGAAGGGGCGCACAACGGGCAGACTCTCGGCCACATCGACCCCGGTGACTGGGCCGCCTACAACGGGCTCCCGCTGAACGGCGCGACCACGTTCCGGGCGCGCGTGGTCTCGGGCGGGCCGGGCGGCACGATCCAGGTCCGTACGGGATCACCGACCGGTCCGGTCCTGGGCTCGGTGGCGGTGCCGAACACCGGAAGCTGGACGACCTTCGCGGACGTCTCGACGAGTCTGTCGAACGCCCCGGCCGGCACCGCCGATGTCTACCTGACGTTCACGGGGACCGGCTCCGGGTTGTTCGACGTCGACGACTTCACCTTCGCCAGGTCCTCGGGCTCCGGCCCGGTGGTGGGGCTGGCGGGCAAGTGCCTGGACGTGCGCGGAGGCGCGAGCGCCGACGGCACCCAGGTCCAGCTCTACACCTGCAACACCAGCGCGGCACAGAACTGGACCCGGGACGGCAGCACCCTGCGCGCCCTCGGCAAGTGCCTGGACGTGGCAGGAGCCGCCACCGCCGACGGCGCCAAGATCCAGCTCTACACCTGCAACGGAAGCGGCGCACAGAACTGGGCCCCACAGGCCAACGGAACCCTCCGCAACCCGAGCTCCGGCAAATGCCTGGACCTCAACGGCGGAAACTCCGCCGACAGCACACCCGCACACCTGTGGACCTGTCACAACGGCGCCAGCCAGAAATGGACCCTGCCCTAGAGTCCGGACGGGTTCCGCCGATCCGCTGCGGAGTGGTCGAGAGCCGTTCGTCCTGAACGGCTCTCGACCGCTGCCGCGCCTCATCGCGTCATGGCGTCCAGGGCGTGGTCAGGTTCCAGGTGCTGTCCGCCGTGAGCATCTGGGGACGGTTCCACGTGCCCCCGGTGCCGTTGGCCGACCACACCTGGCTGTCGTAGTGCCGCAGGTAGGAGCCGGGGAAGTTGATCGATTCCAGGGTGACGCCGCCGCCCTGCAGGCCGGGCCGGGCGCACCACGTCGCGTCCTGGGCGAACAGCGTGCTCTGGTCGTTCGGGTCCATGCGGACGCGTGAGGCGGCGTGGCGGAGGTATCGTCCCGGGAAGTTGACCGACTCGAAGCTGTAGCAGCCGGAGTCCGCCAGGCCGCGGCGGACGGTCCAGGTGGCGTCGTTCTTCAGCAGCGCGGCGCTGCCCGCGTCGACGACCTCCGTGGCGGCCAGGCTGTTGGCGTGCCGCAGGTACCGGTTGGTGAAGCCCCAGGTCTGCACCTGCAGGGACCGGCGGACGTCCACGGGCAGGACGACACCGCTGCGCCACAACGCGGCGCCGCTCACGTCCCAGGTGGCGTCGGCGTCGAAGGTGGCGCCGCCGTCGAACGGGTTGGCGCCGCTGGGCCGGGCCAGGTAGACGTTGTCGGAGTGGTGCCGCAGGAAGGCGCCGGGGAAGTTGGACGACTCGAACGACGTGCCGCTCCCCGACCGTCCGGGACGGGCGCACCAGGTGGCGTCCGCCGCGAACGGGCCGCCGGTGTCGGCGTCGAGGCGCACCACCGAGTTGGCATGCCGCAGGTAACGGCCCGGCAGGTTGACCGACTCGAACGAGTAGCAGCGCGGGTCCGCCAGCCCGGGCACCGTGCGGAACGACGCGTCCTGGCGGGCGGGGTCCGGGCTCGTCGTGCTGATCACGTCCGTACGGGCGACGGAGTTCGCGTGGCGCAGGTACCGGTCGGTGAAGCCGGAGGTCGTCGAGCGGAACGACCGGACGTGGCCGGGCGTCAGGTTCGGCGCCGCGTTCTGGTTCCTGGCCGTGGCCAGCAAGCTCTGATGCGCGGCGCGCACCAGGTTCGTGTCGACCTTCTGCACCTGGCGGTCGTAGGTCATGAGGCCGTTGTACTCACCCTCCAGGTCGGTGATCTCGGTGTACACCGACCCGCTCAGGCCCTTCGTGGCGACCAGTTGCCGCAGATCACGCACCATGCCGGTGTAGCGGTCGTTGAGCTGGGCGGCGCTGGCCTGCTGTTCGTAGGCGAAGAAGCCGCCGTGCGGGCTGTACTCGTGACCCGGCGTACGCAGGCCGAGCCCGCCGAACTCGCCCAGGATCGAGATCCGGGTCGCGGACGGCGACGGCGCGTCGGGACCCGGGTACATGTGCCAGTCGGTCATGTCGCCGTTGCCCGGGTCGCCCAGGGAGTCGCAGCAGTTGAAGCCGCTGTGCCCGTTGACCAGCCGGGTCGGGTCCTGGCTCTTGATGTTCTGGATGACGCGGCGGGTGTCGGTGAGGTTCCACTCGCCCCACCCCTCGTTGAACGGGACGTAGGCCACGACCGCCGGTGAGCTGCGGTGCTCGTCCACGATCTCCCGCGCCTCGGCCTCGAACTGCTGGGCGTGGGCGGCTGAGATCTGGCGGCTGCCGGCCTGCATCGAGGGGATGTCCTGCCACACGAGCAGGCCGAGCCGGTCGGCGTGGTAGTACCACCGCTGCGGCTCCACCTTGATGTGCTTGCGCACCATGTTGAAGCCGAGCTCCTTGTGCTTCTGCAGGTCGAAGGCGAGCGCGGCGTCGGTGGGCGCGGTGTAGAGGCCGTCCGGCCAGTAGCCCTGGTCGAGGGTGCCGAGGTGGTAGACGAACTCGCCGTTGAGCGTCGGCCGCAGCACTCCGTTGACGACGCGGGTGCCGACCTCGCGCATGCCGAAGTAGTGCGTGGTCCGGTCGGCCGTCTGGCCGGAGCCGTCGCGCAGCGAGACGCGCAGGTTGTACAGGAACGGGTCGTCCGGGGTCCAGCGGCGGGCGTTCGGCACCGGCACGCTGAAGTCGGTGAACCCGCCGGTCGCGCTGCCGACGACGGTCGTGCCGTTCATCGCTTCGGCCAGGACGGAGTGGCCGCTGACGTTGCCCCGGGTGAAGACGCGTACCCGCAGGGTGTTGTCGCTCAGGTTCGGGTAGAGGTCGACGCTGGAGATCGAGGACGTGGGCGTCGGCTCCAGCCACACCGTCTGCCAGATCCCGGACACGGGGGTGTAGAAGATGGCCGACGGGTTGCGGGTCTGCTTGCCGATGGCCTGGTGGCTGCCGTTGTGGCCGGAGTCGCTGGGGTCGTAGACCTTGACGACCAGCTCGTTGGTGCCGCCGTTGAGCGCGTCGGTGACGTCGTACTCGAAGCGGTCGTACCCGCCGCGGTGGGTGCCCATCAGGCGGCCGTTGACGTACACCGCCGCCTCCCAGTCGACGGCGCCGAAGTGCAGTTGCAGGCGGCGGCCGGCCCAGCTCTGGGGCACGGTGAACGTTCGGCGGTAGAAGAGGTAGTAGCGGTTGTCGTTGATGGGGCGCATGACGCCCGACAGCGCCGACTCGACGGCGAACGGCACGTTGACGCGTTCCGGCAGCGTGACGCCGAACTGCGGCGCGTCGTTCGTCGCCGACTGCCGCAGCTGCCATTCGCCGTTGAGGTTCAGCCAGTCGGGGCGGGTCATCTGCGGCCGGGGGTAGTCGGGGAGGGGAGTTCCGTCGAGTGCCTGGCTCGTCCACGGCGTCGACAGGGGCGGGGTCTTCGCCGGTGCCGCGTGCGCGGGCGGCGCGACGAACAACGCCGAGACGAGGATGGTCACGAGCAGTAATGCTGCGGCGCGGATCGGATTGAGTGTCTGCATGGACCTCTCCGGTGGGGGGTGCGAGCGCATGGCCGAGACGCCGATCGCGTCAGGTGACGACCAGCCGGGCAGGAAGGAGAGCCGGGGTCCCGTTCACGCGAACAGGACAAACTGAAGATGATCAAAGATTGATACGATTACCTAACAAGACGGTAACAATGCCGTCGCATGCCGATCACGTTTCGCACTAGAACGATCAAAAAAGGTCCTATAGCGATCTGTAGCGGTCAGGAAGGGTTACGCCCACGCCGGCAGATGAGTGCCGCCCGCGTCCCGCGACAACGGTCTGGCGCAAGTCGATCTCGCTGGGTATGTTCGGATGGAAAGAAACTTTCATCCATGGAGGTTAAGTGGGCAAGAAGTTTCGCATCCTGGCATTACCGATCGCCGCCGCCGCCCTGACCGCCCTGGCGACTCCCGCCCAGGCGGCCGAGGGATACGACCGCTGCCAGGAGGGCCACTACTGCCTGTTCTCCGGCCTCGACGGCACCGGGGACATCGTCCAGCTCACGGGCAGCACGGCCAGCTTGGCGGCCCTGGGGATGGGTGATCGCGCCAAGTCCGACTGGAACCGCACCGACACGCTCATCCACCTCTACTCCGAGCCCGACTACGGCGGCTGCACGGCCGTCACGAGCCCGCGCGGCAAGGGCAACTTCTACATCGACTTCCGCGACTTCTTCGACTCCGTCCGCTTCGGCGGCCCGAACGGCCCCTCCTGCTCGACCTGGGGGGACGACGTGACCGTCAAACGCGCAGGGGTCACCGACTCGCACGGCTGACCACGCGACACCTCCCGGCGCCGGCCGGTCGCCACGGCAGGCCGGCCGGCGCCGGAGAAGGCCCCTCCCCGCGCGCCCGTCGATGCCCCCTTTTCAGCAGCGCCACGCGCAGACCTCCGCGTCCGCCGCCGGGACGGTGTCACTGGGCGGCGTGCCGGGGTTCCCCACGCAGCGAAGGAGGCTCCGTCACGGTAAGGTTCTGGCGGACTCTCCTCAAGGTGGACGGCGCGTGTGAGCAAGGCTGATGAGCTGGTCGGCGCGGCGCTGGAGGCGCTTGCCCGCGAGGACGAGGCGGCCTTCGACTCCGCCGCCGCCTTCCTGGCAGACCGGGACGACGCCGAGCGCGTGCTGGTCGAGGTCGTGACCCGGGCGATCTCAGGGTTGTGGCGCAACGGCTGGCAGCCCGCCGACGTGGTCAGGATCGCGGCCAGACGGCTGACCGACTGGCACGGGCGGGCGGCGGCCGATCTCATCGCCTGGGAGATGCGGGCCTACGCGCCGGCCACGGTGGATGAGCGCTGGCGCGACCAGCTCGCCGGCCTGGAGGCCGCGGTGTGGTGGCAGGGTGGCTACCTGGCGGCGCGGCAGGCGCGCGACGGGGCCGGTCGGCTGGTGACCGTCTCCGGTGTGCTGGAGCTGCTGGGTTTGCTGACCGGGCTGCCGCGGCTTGAGTCGTTGAGCCCGCCGCCCGGGGCCGCTCGCCGTACGGTCCAGGCACGCCCGCACGCGGTCAGCGAGAAGACGCTCGTACGGGTGCGGGGGCTGCTCGCCAAGGCCGAGTCGACGTCGTACGAGGCGGAGGCGGAGACGTTCATGTCGGCGGCGCAGAGCTTGATGGCGAAGTACAGCATCGACGCGGCGATGCTGGACGCGCGGCCAGGCGGAGGCGAGGACCCGGCGGGCATCCGGGTCGGCATCGACGCGCCGTACGAGCAGCCCAAGGCCGTGCTGCT
Organism: Nonomuraea glycinis; assembly: GCF_014646515.1. Taxonomy (GTDB): domain Bacteria; phylum Actinomycetota; class Actinomycetes; order Streptosporangiales; family Streptosporangiaceae; genus Nonomuraea; species Nonomuraea glycinis. The sequence goes on along the minus strand of NZ_BMNK01000005.1, from coordinate 442,406 downwards.
CGACCTCATCGCCGAGGCCAACCGGTGCCGGGTGATCTGGTCGAAGGAGCTGGGGTTCGCCACCGTGCTGGGGTTCCGGGCGGACCTGTCCTTCGTGGAGATGCTGTTCACCTCGCTGCTGGTGCAGGCGCAGACCGCGCTGGTGAACTCGGGCACCAAGAAGCACGGCACCGGCCGGTCGAGGAACAAGACGTTCCGCCAGTCGTTCCTGTCGGCGTTCGCCTCCAGGATCGGGGAGCGGCTCGCCGAGGCCACGGCGGCCACGGTCGCGCAGGAGAGCGCCGGCCGGGGCACCGACCTGGTGCCGGTGCTGGCGGCCCGCGAACAGGAGGTGGAGCAGGCGGTCGAGCGCCTGTTCCCGAACCTGGTCTCGCACGCGGTCCGCACGTCCTGGGACCGGGAGGGCTGGGCGGCCGGCCGTACCGCCGCCGACCAGGCCGGCCTCGAGGCGCGATAGCGCGCTGGGAGGTTGGCGGGTTTCCGGTATCGGTCGGCAGATGATTCCCGCGCGGCGGCATGGCCCCGAACCTTCACCCCGGCCAACCGGCGGCAGGGGGTCAGATGGCCAGGCCGTCCTCTCTCAACCGGACCGCGAGCTCCAGCTTCGTGTACGCCGGACGCCCCGCCTTCCGGTACTTCTCCTTGACATGTTCCAGGTAGTTCTTGGCGGTTCCCGGCCGCACCCCGGCGCTGCGGTCGCCGCGGCGAGCGTCATGCCGGAGGCGTAGGCGAGCAGCACCGCGTGCTCCTGGCCTCGATCATCCACCCGGCCAGGTCGCCGCTGGGCGCCGCGGTGACCACGAGCACCCGCCGCCGCCCCAGGACCAGCGCGCACACGTTCTCGACCGGGTCGGAGCCGTCGGCGAGCCGCGCCTCCAGCAGCACACGTCGGCCGGGGACGGCTCGGTCCTGAGCAGCTCGGCGACGGAGACGGCCCATCCGGTCAGCCGTACGTCGGGAACGCCCGCCAGCCAGGCGGTCAGCCGTCGACGAGCATCCGATCAGGCCCGGCGCCTGGCCGTGCACGGGCGCATGGTGCCCTGCGGCTGGTGCCCGACGGTCGGCCCGGGTGCGCGGCGAGATCCGGGACCTGGAGTTCGTGCCGTGGGCGGGCGCCATCGGCCGCCCCGCCCCCGACGCGACCGCGTTCGTCCACCGCGCCCCGCGATTCCTGCTCAAGCAGGCCGTCCAGGTCGGCTTCCGCGCCACCGACGAGCGGCGGCGGGAGGCGCACGCGTGGTTGCGCGTTTGCCCACACTGTCCGTGCCGGCCCGGCCGGCAGGCTGGATGGCGACTTCGAAACGGCGAGAAGTGATGTGGAGAAGCCGGAGTGTCAGGGCCAGATATCCGGGTTCCGCTGTTCGTAGCAGTCCGCCCTCATGTTGAGGCGGATGGGGACGGTCTGCTCCACGGTTCCGTCCGAAGCCCACAGCTCGGCGACGTACACGGCCGGCGGAGCCGGTGCGATCGATACGTGGACGAACCCGACGATGGCGTTGCCGTGATTCTCGCCGGGCCAGATCGCGCCGCCGTTGCTGTATGAGCTGGAAGGCAGGTTCCGAATCCCGAACGTGATCTTTTTCTCCCACTTCCCGAAGACGGGACCGACGAAGTACGTATTGGGATGGCCGCCGGCCGCGCACGTGCGCTGCCCGAGGTCGCGCAGCTCCCACGTGGCCGTGGCCGTGGTCGCCGAGGCCGGTGATACGCCGGACAGCGTCAGCGCCGCGCCGGCGGTGACGCCGAGCAGCACTCTGAGAACACGTTGGATCGAACTCACGGGACCTCCTGAACACAAAGTGCAGCTACTTGACTCTTCTCCTGACTATTGTCACCAAATTGGTTGTGAATTCAAGGGTTGAAGATTTATCAACCGGCTTGGCCCGGCGGCAGGACGCCGGCATCGGCCCTGCGGCCCCCTCAGTTTTGATCTTGAGGACAAGCGGGAGCTCCCGCTACAGTGGCGGCGGCCGACGGTCAAGTTCTGTCAAGGTAAGTCAAACCCGGAGGAAGCACGGATGCGAAGAACCTGGCCAGTGGCATGGGTGGCTCTCGCCACGCTTGTCATGGGTGGCACGACGCCCGCGAGTGGCGACGCGGTCGATCCGGCGGCGGCGGCGCCGGTGGCGGCGGCAGCGGTCTGCGGCAGCTCGTCGCTGAACGGCCCGGCCACACCGCCCGCCGGCGCGGTGGTGGTCCCCGCGGGTGACAACAGCGGCGTGAACTTACGCCAGGCGAACACCACGTACTACTTCCAGACCGGCACGCACACGCTGGGCACCGACACGTACGCCCAGATCATGCCCGGCGACGGCGCGACGTTCATCGGCGCGCCCGGCGCGGTGCTGGACGGGCAGCGGCTGAACCGGTACGCCTTCACCCAGCGGGCGACCGGCGTCACGATCCGGTACCTGACCATCACCGGGTTCGTCGCACCGCACGACGAGGGGGTGGTCAACCACGACTCCGGCGACGGCTGGGTCGTGGAGCACAACACGATCCGCGGCAACGCCGGCGCGGGGCTGATGGCCGGGGCCACGAACACGATCCGGGGCAACTGCGTCAAGGACAACGGGCAGTACGGCCTGAACGCCGCCAAGGCCGGCAACACCATCACCGGCCTGGTGGTGGCGGACAACGAGTTCACCGGCAACAACACCGAGGACTGGGAGCACCAGATCCCTGGGTGCGGATGTACCGGTGGCATGAAGTTCTGGGCGGTGAACGGCGCCGACGTGACCGGCAACTGGGTCCACGGCAACCACGGGCCGGGCGTCTGGGCGGATACGAACAACAACGACTTCCTCATCGAGGACAACCTCATCGAGGGCAACGACTCGCTCGGGATCTTCTACGAGATCAGCTACAACGTCGTGATCCGGAACAACACCATCCGCGGCAACGCCTGGGCCTCCGGCGCCGAGCGGGCGGCGAAGGGCGACCCGTTCCCCGAAGCGGCGATCTACCTGTCCGAGGCGGACGGCGAGCCCCGCGTGCAGGCGCGGACCAGCAAGATCGAGATCACCGGCAACCTGCTCGAGAACAACTGGGGCGGGATCACCGCGTGGGCGAACGCCGACCGGTTCTGCAACAGCCCGGCCTCGACGACCGGTGACTGCACGCTGATCGTCGGGCCGACCAGCACCGCACGGTGCTCGGCGCCCGCCATCGCCGACGAGCCGCTCTACACCGACTGCCGCTGGTGGACGAAGAACGTCGACATCCACCACAACACGTTCGCCTTCGACCCCGGTGCGGTCGATGGCGGCTGCCCGACGCAGTACTGCGGGCACATGGCGCTGCTGTCCAACTGGGGCACCTACCCGGAGTGGTCCCCGTACAAGGGCGCCGTGATCCAGCGGTCTATCGTCCACGAGTCGCACAACTCCTGGCACGACAACACCTACACGGGACCGTGGCAGTTCCGGGTCACCGACATGGGCAGCCGCATCTCACCCGGACAGTGGATCGGCCCCCAGTACGGCCAGGACGCCGGCAGCACGTTCGACGGCGGCACGCCCGCCCCGCCGGCGATCGCCGAGCAGGACTTCGAGTCCGGCTCGACGACCTCGCCCTACGCCCCGTGGTACGGGGCGGACCTGGCGCACCGGACCGGCGGGGCGCACGGTGGCACGGGCTCGCTGCAGATGACCAGCGCCCAGGCGTCCGGCAGCGCGGTGGCGCTCGACAACTTCCCCGGATACAGCGGGGTGGTCGCCGGTACGAGCTACCACGTGTCGCTGTGGTACCGGGAGGCCGTGGCGACCATGCCCGCCGTCATGTGGAACGTGCGATGGCGCGACGAGGCCGGCACGGTGCTGCGTACCGACGCCATCTCCCTGGACCGGAAGACCGCCTGGACCGAGGCGGCCGGCACGTTCACCGCGCCCGCGGGCACGACCCGCGTCGACTGGACCTTCGTCTGGAACTCGACCACCGCCGGGCCCGCGTTCCAGATCGATGACGTGGCGATCCGTCCCCGGGGAGCTTGAGCGAAGAGCCGTCAGCTCCCCGGCACGGTCACCCGCATGGCGAGCATGCGGCCCTCGCGTGCCGCCTTGCGGGCTTCCTCGTGGAAGTCGGGGGCGGCGCACGCGAACAGCGTCGTACCCGTGGCACCGCCGAGGGCGCAGGCGTACACCGGTGAGCCGGGCTTGATCTCGTCGGTGATCGTGCCGCCCTCGATGACCCGCACGAGCCGGTCGCCGATCGCGTCCGCGACCCACAGACCGCCCTGCGCGTCGAGGCAGGCTCCGTCGCCCGCGACCTGCAGCTGGGCGAGCGCCTGGGCGAGTTCGCGGTCGGTGGGCAGCGGCCCGAACTCCGCCCACGTCCGCCGGTTGACCAGCTCGCCGTCCGCGGTGAGGTCGAACGCGGTGACGCGGTTGCCGAACGTCTCCACGACCACGAGCTCGCCGCCGGGGGTGATGACGATGCCGTTGGGGAACCACAGGTCCTCGGCGACCTCCGTGACGTGGCCGTCGGGGTCCACCCGGTGCAGCGAGGTCGGCTCCAGCGGGGCGCCCGCCATCAGGTCGAAGCCGAAGTTGCCCACATAGGCCCGGCCCTGGCCGTCCACGACCATGTCGTTGGCGTGCCCGGTGGCGTGCTCGCCGAGGTCGGCGTGGACCGAGAGCGTGCCGTCCGGCTCCCGGCGCAGGATCTTGCGGTCACGCATGGAGACGATCAGCAGCCGTCCGTCGGGGAGCCAGCCCAGCCCGGAGGGCTGCTCGGGCACGTAAGCCTCCTCGCGCAGGTCGGTGCCGTCCTCGCGGATGGACCGGACCCGATGGGTGTAGAAGTCGGAGAACCAGAGCCGCCCCTCGCGCCAGCGTGGCGCCTCCAGGAAGCAGAAGCCCTCGGCCACGGTGATCGGTTCGGTCATGGTCGTCCTCCTTGCGAAAGTGCCGGTCCGCTCGCGCGGACCGGTGTGGGTGTGTCCGCGGCCGTCGCGCGTGGCCCACGGGCCGACGGCCATGTCGTACGGGAGCCCGCCCTGCTCCTTCTACCGGTCATGGCAGGACGCCTGGCCGGCGTCGTGCCGCGTTCGCGCGGCGGGCTCGCCGCCGCTCCACCGCCTGACGCAGCCCGGGGCTCTCGATGGCGACGATCACCGCGAGCAGCGCCGCGTACAGCAGCTGGGTGGAGAAGTCGGGCAGGGCGGTGACCGCCACGAGCTGCGCGAGCAGCGCCACCGCCAGCGTGCCGGCCAGCAGCCCCAGCGGGGCGCCGCGACCGCCGGCCAGCGACACGCCGCCGAGCAGCGCGGCCACGACGGCGAGGATCAGCGGCTGCAGCCCCGGGTCCGGGTTCGCCGAGGCGTAGCTGTAGCCGAGCAGGGCGCCGCCCAGCGCCGCCAGGGTCCCCGACACCGTGAAGATCCCGACGATCCGCCGGTCCACGCCGACGCCGGCGACCCGGCTGGCCCGGCGGTCGCCGCCGATGGCGCGCAGCTCGCGCCCCAGCTTGGTGCGGCCCAGCACGGTCGCGGCGACGAGGAACACGGCGAGCGTCAGCAGGCTCCGGGGCGAGAAGACGCCGGCGATCGTCCGGTCGACCCACAAGGTCGCGTCGCCGTTGGTGTAGGTCCTGCTCAGCCCGCCCGACATCGCGTACGTCAGCCCCAGCAGGGCGATGTACGTGGCGAGCGTGACGGGCATGGACGGGATGCGCAGCCGGGCGATCAGCCCGCCCTGCACCGCGCCGATGGCGGCGCCGGCGGCCACGGCGGCCAGGACGCCCAGGACCGGGGAGGACGCGCCGGTCTGGACGGCGAGCATGCCGCCGAGCGCGTACGTCCCGGCGACCGACAGGTCGAACTCGCCGGCGATCATGGTGATCCCGAGGGCGAGGGCCAGGAGGCCGAGCTGGGCGAAGCCCTGCAGCGCGTTGTAGACGTCGAACGGCTCAAGGGGCCTGCCGCTCAGCAGCGGCGAGCACCCGAACGCGGCCAGCGCGGCCAGCAGGGAGACCGTCGGCATCAGCTGCTCCGGCCGGGCCGGCCACCGGCGGGTCATCGCCGGCCCCTGGTGGCGCGTACGTGCACGAGGACGACGACCGCGAGCACGAGGACTCCCTTCACGAGGATCTGCACGCCGGTCGAGTAGCCCCGCAGCAGCAGCACGTCGGAGATGACGGAGATGAGCACCGCGCCGCCCAGGGTCCGCACGGCGGAGCCGTGACCGCCGGAGATCGCGGTGCCCCCCACGAGGACCGCCGCGATGGCGTCGAGGGTGAGGGTGCCGCCGAGCGTCACCGTGGCGGAGGTGTGGAACGAGGCGAGGAAGATCCCGGTCAGGGCGACGCACGCGCCGGAGACGGCCCACGCGATCACGGTGACCCGGCCGACGGGCAGGCCGGCGGCGCGCGCCGCGGCCCGGTTCTCCCCCACCAGGTACATCTGCCGACCGGCCGTGGTGCGGCGCAGCGTCCCTTCGACGAGCACCGTGACGGCGAGCAGGACGTACACGGCCAGCGGCAGGCCCAACGGGGTGGCGTTGAGCACGTCGAACCCCCGCGCGGCGGGGTAGACCGTGCTCCCGCCGCTGAACCAGGTGGCCGCGCCGCCGATCGCGAACCCGCCGGCGATGGTGAGCACGATCGGGTCGGCGTTCCAGAAGCCGATGACCGCGCCCTGCGCCGCGCTGAGCGCGATGCCGGCCGCGAGCGCGATCAGCAGTGCGGTCCACAGGCCCAGGTGCTGCGGGCCCAGGAAGAGCATCGCCACGACGGTCGCGATCTGGGAGGTGGCCAGCGACACCCCGGACCCGGCGATCATCACCATGGTGGCGCCGACCGAGGTGATGCCCACGAAGGCGGCCGAGGCGAGGATCGCGCGCGCGTTGTCGAGGGTCAGGAACCGGGGCGTCGTCACGGCCGGGACGAGGAGCAGGACCAGGAGGAGAACGGCGAGGCCGACCGCGACGGCCCTGGGCCGCCACCTCCGGGAGGCACCCTCGGAGTCGTCGGCCGTGTTCATGACGGTCCCGGTCCGTGGGTCATGTCGCGCAGGAGCAGCGCGCCGTCGGTGTCGCCTTCGTACCGGCGCACCGTCCGGCCGTCCCGCATCGTGACGATCACGTCGCCCAGGTCGAGCAGCTCCTCCAACTCGGTGGAGGCGAACATCACGACGAGCCCGGCATCGGCGGCCTGGCGGAGCAGCCGGTGGATCTCCGCGCGCCCGCCCACGTCCACCCCCCGGGTCGGCTCGTCCAGCAGGAGAGCGCGGACGTTCTCATGTTCCAGGCAGCGACCGACGAAGACCTTCTGCTGGTTGCCTCCGCTCAAGGTCACCACCGGCTCGTCGAGCCACCGCTCCGGCAGGCCCGACCGCTCGGCGAGCGATCGGGCGGTGCGGCGCTCGCGACGGGTGCGTACGACCCCGGCGCGCCCCAGCGTGGGCAGGCGGGTCGCGACCAGGTTCCACGCGGTCGGCTTGCCGAGGAACAGGCCCTCGGACTTGCGGTCGCCGGACACGAAGGCGATGCCACCGCGCGCGGCCCCGACCGGGTCGCCGAGCGCGACCGGTCGCCCGCGCAGCTCCGCCGTTCCCGTCGCCCCGGGGTGCAGTCCGGCGAGGGCGCGCAGGACGTCGGAGGCGCCGCTGCCGAGCTGGCCGGCCAGCGCGTGAATGCGGCCCGCCTGGGCGGTGAGGGTGAAGTCGGCGAGCCGTCCGGGCACGCGCAGGTGCTCGATCCGCAACCCGGGTGCGCGGTCCCGGCCCGGCTCGCGGGCGGCGGACGGCGGCCGGCGCGTCTGTCCGAGCATCTTCGTGATCAGCTCGTCCACGGTCAGGTCCTCGGCGGGGTGGGTGGCGACATCGCGGCCGTCGCGCAGCACGGTCACGACGTCGCACAGCTCAAGGACCTCCGTCAGCCGGTGGGAGACGAAGATGACCGAGCAGCCCGTGGCCGCGACCCGGCGGATCGCGGCGAACACGTGCCGGCTCTCGGCGTCGCTGAGGGTCGCGGTGGGTTCGTCGAGGATCACCAGCCGGGCGTTCTGGCCGAGCGCCTTGGCGACCTCGACCAGTTGCCGCTCCCCGATGCCGAGCGCCGACAGCGGCTGGTCCGGGCTGATGCGCTCCAGGCCCATGTCGTCCAGGATCCGCCGGCACCGGGCCACGGCCTTGCGCCGGCGGTTGACGAACGGCACGTCGAGATCCCCGAGCAGCATGTTGTCGAGCACCGTCAAGGCCGGTACGACGCTCAGCTCCTGGTCCACGAGCGCCACGCCCGCGCGCTGAGCGGCCTGGCGGCTGCGCAGCTCGACCGGCTCACCGCCGATCACGATGCGACCGCGGTCGGGGGCGAGCTGCCCGGACAGCATCTTCACCACCGTGCTCTTCCCCGCGCCGTTGTGGCCGCACAGCGCGTGGATCTCACCGGCGCCCACGGTGAAGGAGACCTCCCGAACCGCGGGGACGCCGTTGAAGGCGCGGGCCAGGCCCTCGACGCGGATCGGGGGGCTGTCGGTCGCCGATGGGCTCATGCGTGGCTGCACTGCTCGGCGAACCGGCTCACGTTCGCGGCGGTGACCCGTTCCTCACGGACGGTCTCGCTGCGCGGCGGGTTCTCACCCGCCAGATACCGTACGACGTAGGCGGCGGTCTGCTCGGCGATCGTGCCCGGATCCTCGGTGGCGGTGCCGTACAGCTCGCCCGCCTTGATGGAGTCGATGCCGGCCTTGAAGCAGTTGCCGCCGGTGACGATCAGGCCGTCCTTGCCCCCGATGGCGAAGCCGGCCTGCTTGGCCGCCTGGATGATCGGCAGGGCCATGTAGTCCGCCATGCCGTACGCGGCCTGCACCCCGTCCTTGCCGTGCTTGGCCAGGAGTTGCTGGGCGATGGTGCCGGAGAGCTGGGGATCCCAGTTGGCGTCCTGCTCCTCGACAACCTTGTACTGCGGCGCGGTCGCCAGGACCTTGGCGAAGCCCTTCATCCGGTGCTGGGTCACGAGCATGGATTTGGTGCCGGTGAGGACGATGATGTCGCCGGAGTCGCGGCCCTGGGCCTTGAGGCCCTCGACGATGTTCTGCGCGGCGTACTCGCCGAGCTTCTCGTTGTCCGAGAGCACCGACATCACCTCGTCCGCCACCCCCGGGTCGGGCGGGCCGTCGACGGCGAGCACCGGGATGCCGGCGGCGGTGGCCTTCTTGATCGGCACCGCCATCGCCGTGGTGTCGAGGATCAAGGTCACGATCAGGTCCGGCTTCTGCGCCACGGCCTGGTTGAACTTCTGGACCTGGGTGCCCGGGTCCATCGTCGTCATGTCGCCGACCCGCACGCCGGTGGGGGCCAGCCGCTCGGTGAAGACCTTGTTGAAGTAGGCGCCCCACGGGTTGCTGTTCCCGTAGCCGACCAGGGCGATCGTCTTGCCCGAGAGCGATGTCGCGGAGGCTCCGCCGGACGGAGGCGCGGCGGCCTGGCCGCCGCAGGCCGTCGTCAGCAGGGTGAGCGCGAGGGTGCCGGCGGCGAGAGCGGTGCCTGGGGATCCGGTGCGGAACATGACTATCCGACCCTTCGACGTGGTGGGGGGTGATGGCTCCCGCGGTCGGCCGGGCCGCGGGCGGCGAAGGGGCGCGCACTCAGACCGACCTGTACGAGATCACCGGCGCTCGCGCTGGTCGTCCCGGGGTGGTTCTAGGTGGCTGCGTGGTTGCCGGTTCAGTTACTAAGCGCATAGTTACTGAGCGGGAGGTCAGTGTCAAGGGTGCCCGCCTGGGAACGGCCGGTCACAGGAGCCGGGCGAAGTCGGCCATCTCCCGCTCGGGGTCGAGGACGGGCTGGAGGACCAGCTCGTCGATACCGGCGGCTTCGAGGGCGGCGACGCGCTTGACCAGGTCGTCGCGGGTGCCGACCAGGCCGACCTTGTCGACCAGGGAGGGGACGATCAGGTCGCGGTCCTGGGGATAGATGCGGCCGAGGTAGTTCTCGTACAGCACGAAGTGGCGGTCGTCGGCGGTGGCGGTGGTGCCACGCCGGTCGAGGAGCCGCTGGACCGCCTCGCGCTCCTCGGGTTCGAGCCCTTCCGCGAAGGCGGGGTTGTCGGCGGTGAAGGTGAGCAGCGCCATGGCGACGTGGCCCATCGAGTCGCGGGCGAGGTCGCCGTAGGGGTTCTCGCCTTCGGCGAGGATGTGCATCGAGGTCATCACGTACGAGGCGGTCGGCGTCCGTACGCCGGCCTCGTCCGCGGCGGCGGTGCGCGCCTCGGCGAACGCCTGCCAGGCCGCCGGGTCGAGCAGGCCGAAGGAGATGGTGCCGGCGCCACGGCGGCCGGCGATGCGGGCGGCTTGGAGGCCGAAGGCGGCCACGACGAACTCGATCGGGTCCTCGGTGTTGACGTAGTCGCCGACGTGCAGGAAGCGGACGTCGCGGGTGCGGCCGCCCTCGCCGTACTCGGTGGGGCGGCCCGCGGTGAGGTCCTGGAGCTGCCGGGTGAAACGTTCCAGCGCGGCCATCGTGGTGGGCTTCATGCCCAGGGTCCGCCGGGCGGTGTTGCCGGTGCCGACGCCGCAGACGACGCGGCCGGGCGCGAGGGCGTTGAGGCTGCCGAGGGCGGCGGCGCAGGCGGGGGCCGAACGCAGGGCCGGCGAGGTGACGCCGATCCCAAGCCGGATGCGGCTGGTCGCCTTGGCGCACAGGGCCAGTCCGACGAAGGGGTCCCCGTTGACCATCGGCGTGTCGTAGACCCAGAAGCTGTCGTACCCGAGTTCCTCGGCCTTGGCCGCCAGGTCCTCTACCCCGGGCTTTGCCGTGACCACGATGCCCTTGCGCATGCCCCCATCTCCTTCATGGCGAGCCAGGATTTACTTACTAAGCGCATAGTTAATACGCGCCCGAGGAGGTGTCAAGATGTGCGCGTACATGTAACAGCGGGACGGTAATGTCGGCGCGTCGAGGTGAGCACAGGGGGGATCCGGGATGGTCGCGAAGCGTCGCGGCCCGCGACGGGGTGGCCATCCCCCGCTCGTGCGGCTGGACGAACCGTCCGAGAAGTTCTGGGACGAGGACCTCTCGGACGTGACCAAGGCCCTGCTGGGCTCCGCCGTGCGCTGTTTCGCCGAGAAGGGGTTCCAGGCGACGACGACACGCGACATCACGGGCCAGGTCGGGCTGACCCCCGGCGCCCTGTACGTGCACTTCGCCACCAAGGAAGAGGTGCTGTTCGAGATCGTGCGCAGCGGTCACCGCCGTGCCCTGGAGACGCTGCGGGCGGCGCTGCCCGCCGACGGCGATCCGGAGACCCACCTGCGCCGGGCGGTCGCCGCGTTCGTGGAGTGGCACGCCGAGCACCACACCGTGGCGCGGGTGTGCCAGAACGAGCTGACGCCGCTGTCTCCCGAGCACTATGCGGAGATCCACGACCTGCGCGCGCAGTTCACCATCGTCTTCCGGGACGCGGTGCGCCGCCTCGTCGACGGCGCGACGGCGGATCCGGACGATGTCAGCCGCCTGGCGCGGTCGATCCTGTCGCTGGGCGTGGATCTGGTCCGCTGGTATCGGGTGGACGGCACCGACACTCCGGCCACGCTCGGCGCCTTCTATGCCGACCTGGCCGTCCACATGACCGCCGCCGTCCGCGACCGGCGCCCCACCAGCGCGTAGAGCTCGCCTGCTTGACAAGTGTCGCCGCCAGTACTGACTATGCGCTCAGTAAGCGCTGAGCTTCCTCCGCAGGGCTCCAGAGAGGCTGTCGACGAGATGTACGGCTTGATGCAGGAGCACGCCCTGGCCCTCCCCCTCGTCTTCCACCGGGTGGAGCGGTATTTCGGGCACAAGCGAGTGGTGACGGGTCGCGTCGGCGGCGAGACCACGGCGACGTGGGCCGACGTCTGCGCGCGTACGCGGCGGCTGGCGGCCGTGCTGGACCGGCTCGGCGTCCCCGGCGGCGCCCGGGTCGGCACGTTCGGCTGGAACAGCCAGCGGCACGTCGAGTTGTATCTCGCGGTGCCGTGCACCGGCCGGGTGCTGCACACGGTCAACCATCGGCTCTTCCACGAGCAGATCCGCTACATCGTCGACGACGCCGCCGATGACGTGCTCTTCGTCGACCGGTCACTGCTGCCCGCGGTGTGGCCGCCGGTCGCTTCCCTCAAGAGCCCGCGGCACGTGGTGGTCATGGACGACGGCGCCGACGTGCCGCTGCCCGACGATCCCCGGATCCTGGACTACGAGACGCTGCTCGCCGAGGTCACGCCCTTCGACGGGGAGTTCGCGATCGCGGACGAGAACGCCGCGGCGGCGCTCTGCTACACCTCCGGCACCACCGGCGATCCGAAGGGGGTCCTCTACAGCCACCGGTCGATGGTCCTGCACACCCTGCTGCTGCTCATGGTCGACACGTTCGGGATCCGCGAGCGTGACGTGGTGATGCCGATCGTGCCGATGTTCCACGTCAACGCCTGGGGGCTGCCGTACGCCGCGATGATGTGCGGCGCGGATCTCGTCCTGCCCGGACCGGCCATGCGGCCCGCGGAGCTGATCTCACAGCTGGAGCGGCATCGCGTCACCTTCACCGCCGCGGTGCCCACGGTGTGGCGCAGCCTGGAGCCGCTGCTGGCCGGCCACGACCTGTCCGGCCTGCGGACGATCATCTGCGGGGGCGGCCCGGTCGACGACGCCCTGTCGCGCTCCTACCAGCAGGCCATCGGGATCCCCCTCACCAACGCCTGGGGGATGACGGAGACCAGCCCGGTGGTGACGGTGGCGCGGCCGGCGACCGTGCACGACGGCCTGGACCCGGACGCGCGGCGCGCGGTCATCGGCTCGCCCGGCCCCGCGGCTCCGCTCATCGAGCTCCGGCTGATCGGCGAGGACGGCTCGGAGGTCCCTTGGGACGGCACCACGCCGGGCGAGTTGCAGGCGGCCGGCCCCACCATCGCCGCCCGCTATGTGGGCGAGGAGCGGCCGGGCCCGGCGTTCACCGACGACGGCTGGCTCAGAACCGGGGACGTCGCCACCATCGACGGCCATGGTTACGTGCGCATCGTCGACCGGACCAAGGACCTGGTGAAGTCCGGCGGTGAATGGATCTCCTCGGTCGAGCTGGAGGGCGCCATCATGGCCGATCCCCGGGTCGCCGAGGCCGCGGTGATCGGCGTGGAGCACCCCCGCTGGGGCGAACGCCCTGTCGCGTACGTGGTCCCCAAGCCCGGCGCCGACCTCACCCCCGACGACGTGCGCGAGCACCTGATCGCGCACGTCGCCCGCTGGTGGATCCCCGAGCAGGTGCTCTTCATCCCCGAGATCCCGAAGACGGCGACCGGGAAGTTCGCCAAACGACAGCTCCGCCTCCAGCACCGGCACGACGGCCCCCCTGCGGAGTGAGGGAAGGCGGCGGTGCGGGTGACCTCCTCGTCGTGCCGGACCTGGTCCTGCCGGTTCGGGCTCAAGCGGCCTGGAAGGAACGCCGCGAGAGGCCGACGCCATAGCCGTCGAGCGTGGTCAGCACCGGCGCGGTGGGGTCGGTGGCCGCGCCGAGCGTCACGAACAGCGGGGTGAAGTGCTCCACCGTCGGGTGCGCGTAGGGCATCCCCGGGGCGGCGGTGCGGAAGCGGGCGAGCTCGGCGACGTCGCCACGGGCCAGCGCGTCGGCGGCCCAGGCGTCGAAGTCGGCCGACCAGCCGGGCACCTTGTTGTCCACGAACATCTCCCTGGTCAGGTAGGGCAGGCCGTGGGTCATGTGCCCTGACCCGACCACCAGCACGCCCTGCTCCCGCAGCGGCCGCAGCCGCTCGCCGATGGCCAGCAGCCGGTCGGGGTCCTCGGTGGGCAGGCTCAGCTGCAGCACCGGGATGTCGGCCGCCGGGTACATGATCTTCAGAGGCACCCAGGCGCCGTGGTCGAGGCCGCGGTCGGCGTGCCGGTGCACCTGCTCGGCGCCCGGCATGGAGCCCACCACCTGCCGCGCCAGCGCGCCGGCGTCCGGGGTGTCGTAGCGGAAGGTGTAGTAGAGCGGGTCGAAGCCGCCGAAGTCGTACACCAGCTCGTCGGGCCGGTCGGCGCTCACCGACAGCGGCGCGGACTCCCAGTGCGCGGAGACGACCAGGATCGCCTTCGGCTTGGGCAGGGCGCGGGCCCAGTCGTGCAGCGGGGTGAGCCATTCGGGGCTGCCGAAGGGCAGGGGGCCGCCGCCGTGGGACAGATAGAGGCTGGGCAGCGGCCCGTCCTGCGGCGTCCACGACCGGTGCGGGTCAGCGGCCTCGAGAGCGGCGGTCCGCCGCAGGTGCGCGGCGAACGGGTGCGCGGCCGGGACGCGGGCGTCGGCGGCGGCGGTCGGAGAGGCGTCAGGCGAGGTCATGCTGGCTCCTTGATGCCGGTGATGCTGCGGTGTGCCAGGACGGCGGGGCTGCTTCCGTGGGGGAAGATTGGTTGTCGCGACAAGCGCTGCTCTGTACAGCAAACTTGTCGCGACAACCATTCCCGACAAGGACGTGACCGTGGATACTCCCTGGCTCGACCGGCCGCAGCTACGCGCCTGGATCCGGCTCCGCGCGGTGCTCGCGCTTCTCCCCGGCGTGCTCGACGCCCAGCTGCGCCGCGACGCCGGCCTGACGGAGTTCGAGTATCAGGTGCTGGCGACGCTCTCCGAGACGCCCGGCCGGACGTTGCGCATGACCGAGCTGTCCCGGCTGAGCAACGCCACGCTGCCCCGGCTCTCCCACGTGGTGACCCGCCTGCAGGGGCGGGGCCTGGTGGAGCGCTGCTCCTGCCCGGAGAACCGCCGCACGACCAACGTCCTGCTCACTGACGACGGCTGGGAGAAGGTACGGCAGGCGGCGCCGGGCCACGTGGCGACCGTCCACCACCACGTCATCGACGCGCTCACCGGCGAGCAGCTCGAGCAGCTCACCGCCATCGGCGACGCCCTCCTGACCAGGCTGGACCCGTCAGGGACGATGGCCGCCACCTACACCCGCTACGACGGAGCTCCCGAGCCGCAGGCGCCGGCCGACGGATGACCGCGGCAAGCCGCTTGCACGAGGTCTGGCTCGATGAGCGCACCAGGGACGCGGCGAGCCTTCCGGTCACGCCGCTCAGGCTGCGCCCTCGGCAGGGGGGAAACGTTCTTGCCAGAAGTCGGCGATGGCGTCCCGTCCCGTGATCCAGATGTCGTCGCGCGCGCTGATCCGGTCGAGCACGCGTAGCAGGCCCGCCAGCCGGGCCGGTCTCCCGATGATCCTGGGGTGGAGCCCGATCGACATCATCCGTGGGTGCCGCGCGCTCTCGGCGAGCAGGACCTCGAAGCAGTCGATGGCATAGCGGGCGAAGTCGTCCGCGGTGAAGAACTGTCCCTTGTAGAACTTGGTGTCGTTGACGTCCAGCGAGTACGGGACGATGAGGAACGGCCGCCCGTCGACCTGGTCCCAGTACGGCAGGTCGTCGCTGACCGAGCCGGCGTCGTAGGCCAGGCCGGCCTGTGCCAGCAACGAACGGGTGTGCACGGTGTTCGGCGGCCGGGTGAACCAGCCCTTGACGGGTCGGCCGGTGAGACCCTCCAGCGCGGTGACGCAGTGCTCGATGTTGCGGCGTTCCTCATCGACGGTCATGCCGGTGTGCGGGATCCACCGGTAGCCGTGCCCGACCACGTCGCACCCTCGCTTGATGATCGCCTCCGTCACGGGCGCGTTCCGCTCCAACGCGAGGGCCGAGGCGAACACGGTGGGGATGACGCCGTGATCGTCCAGCGCCTGGAGCGTCCGCCAGATGCCGACGCGGCTGCCGTACTCGAAGGTCGACTCGGCGAAGAGCTCACGCTCCCCCTCGGGGACGTCGTATTTCGCCTCGACCAGGGTCTCGCGGGTGGTGTCGCCGTCGAGGAGGTTGCGCTCCGCGCCCTCCTCGTAGTTGATCACGAAGTTGACGGCGAGCCGGGCACCGTTCGGCCAGCTGAACTCCGGCGGATTCTGACCGTATCCGACGAAGTCACGTGATGCGGTCACGGTCAGCTCCTTCATCGCCATAGGGCGTGGTGGGTGAGGTGCGAGGAGGGAAGAGGTCCCCGGCGGACAGTCCTGCGGACAGGCCGAAGAGCAGTCTGAGCCGTGCCTTGGCCGGCGACAGGGTCCGTGCCGCGAGCACTCCTTCGCCAAGCAGGTGCGTCTCCGATCCGGGTCCGCCGTACGTGCGCCGAAGGATCGGGCCGTCGGCGCAGCGGCTGGTCAGGACGGTGGGCCGGCCCGACCGCACCGAACGCACGACCGCTTCGGCCAGCGCCGGGGAGAGATGCCCGGCGCCGGTGCCCGCGACGACGAGCCCGGCCACGTCGCCGGCGATCGCGTCGACCAGCCTCCCGTCGGAACCGGCCACCGCCATGACGAGCTCCACCTTCACGTCCGGCGGAGCCGTGGCCGTCAGCCGGTCGGGCTCCGGTGGAGGGCCGAGCAGGAGCTCGACCTCGTTCTCGATCACGAATCCGACAGGTCCGGCGGACGGGGAGGAGAACGCCGCGACCCGGGTGCTGTGCTGTTTGGTCACCAGCCGGGCCACGTGGATCTCGTCCTGGAACACCACCACCGGGCCGTACCGGGCCAGGGGCCTGTGGAGCGCCGCGACGACGGCGGCGACGAGGTTGGCCGGCCCGTCGGCGCCGGGGAGATGCGGGGCACGCATGGCCCCGGTGAGCACGATGGGAACGGCGGTGTCCACGAGCAGGGCCAGTGCGTAGGCCGTCTCCTCCAGGGTGTCCGTGCCGTGCGTGATCACGACCCCGTCGGCGCCGGCGGAGATCTCGCGGCGTACGGCCTCGGCGAGCGTCCACATGTCCGCCGGCGTGACGGCCCGGCTGGAGATGGTGCGCACGTCGCTCGTCCGGATGTCGACCGGCAGGTCCTCGATCAGGCCGGCGAGATCGGCGGCTCCGTGGTGCGGGGTGGCCCTGCCCGCGGTGGGTGCGGTGGCGATGGTGCCGCCCATGGCCAGCAGGCTCACCACTGCCCTGGTCATCGCTCTCCGTCGAACAGGTCGGCGCAGTCGGGGACCGCGAGCAGCCCGTCGAGCCGTTCCCACCACGCCGTCGCCGTCCGCCGGTCGCCGACGAGCGTGGCGAACTTCTCCCGGTGCTCGGCCTCGGTGAGCGGGCGCGTGTGGTGGCCACGCGGATTCTGTACGGTCGCGGCCGTGGAGCCGTCATCGGTCACCACGGTCACCCGCGCCGGGGCGGACTCCGGCCACTCGGCCTCGAACTCGGGCCGTACGCTCACCCGCACCTTCTCGGCCACGGCAGCGACCTCGGGGCGGAAGCGGAACGCCTCCACGTCGCTGCGGCCGAGGACGAGCGCCGTCGCCACCGCGTAGGGCAGCGAGAACCGGCCGGACAGGTCGTTCGCGGCCGGCTGCCGGTCGATCTTCAGGTTGACGGCCACCGTGTCGACCAGCACCTGACGGATCTCTTCCGGGCGAACGGGCGTGATGGCCAGTGCCGCCTCCACGGCGCTGTGCGACAGGGCGCAGGCGCTGTGGACCTTGAAGTAGTTGCGAGAGATGCCGAGGTCGTCATAGCGCAACGGCTCGGTGAGCACCGACCCGTTCACGATCTCGCCCGCTATCTGACCGAACGCCACCTCCAGCGCGGCGGCTGAGCCGGTGAACTCGGCGCGGGCCAGGGCGGAGGCTCGTACACCGCTCTGCGCGGCGTATCCGGTGTAGGCGTTGCGCGCCGTCGCGCCGTCATAGCAGGCCTGCCACACGGACAACAGCGGGCTGGTCGCCGCGATCGTGGCCGCTGTCACCGGATCGGTCCCGTCGAGAAGTGCCACGGCGACCGCGGCGCCGACCGCGCCGACGTGTCCATGTGGGTGGACGCCCTGCCGCAGGCGGAACGCGCGGAAGAGCCGGCTGCTGACCTCATACCCCGCCAGGACCGCTCGCACGAGGTCGGCGCCCGGCGCGTGCACCCGTTCGGCGACAGCGAGTGCCGCCGGGATCACGTGCATTCCGGGATGGCCCGTGGGCCGCATGCCCTCATCGAGCTCGAGGCTGGTGCCCGCGGTCGCGTTGAGGAACGCGGCGTACGCCGGATGGGCCTTCAGGCGCGGTGTCGTGAGCACCGTCGCCGTGTGCCCCGCGCCGGCCCGATCCGCCGGGGTCACCAGCGCGTCGTGCTCGTCGAGGGCCACCAGCGCGGCGATCTCCGCCGTCCTGGCCCCGGCGGCGGCGACCGCGACGGTGTCGGCGATGACGAGCCGGGCGCGGCGCAACGTCTGCTCGGGGACATGGGCGAGGTCCAGCTCACTTGCCACCCGGACGGCGGTATCGATGCTGAGCACGGTACTCCTCACCGCTCGAAGTTCAGGTGCCGGGTCTCACCGAGAGCCCACACCGCGGCGGCACTGATGAGCGTGACCAGCACCACGTAGGCGCCGACGGCGTACATGCCGACCGCGCTGAACAGCGCGATGGCGATGAACGGCGCCACCGCCGCGCCCAGCAGCGATCCGCCCTGGTTGGCGGCGGTGATGCCCGAGTAGCGGGTGGCGGTGGGGAACAGCTCCGCGAAGTAGACACCGATCGGGGCGTAGGCACAGCCCACGGGAAAGGCCAGGAGCGCGAGGCCGACGGCGAACAGGACGGGTGAGCCGGTCTCGATGAGCGCGATCGAGGGGAAGACGACGACCAGGATCCCGCCGAATCCCAGCAGCAGCGCCGTACGACGGCCTCGCGTGTCGGCCACCCCGGCGGACAGTCTCAGACCGATGCTGTACGCCCCCGCCGAGAGCAGCACCGCGGTGAGCGCCGCCGCCTGGCTGATCTTCAACGGCCCGGTGGCATGGGAGAGGAAGAAGACGAAGGCGACGTAGAAGGTCGCGCTCACGGTCACGTACGCGAGGGTCGCGAGGACGACGGAGCGCCATGACTCGCGCAGCACGGTCGCGATCGGAAGACGCGCGCCGGCTGTGTCGCCGGACTTCTTGCCGGCCTTGAATATCGGCGACTCGTCGAGGCGCAGCCGCATCACCAGCCCGACGACGATCAGCACGGCGCTGGACAGGAAGGGCAACCGCCAGACCCACTCCACGTAGATTTCCTTGGGGACCAGCAGGGTCACGGTCAGCAGGACGGCGGTCGACAGCGCGAGACCGGCGGTGACGCCCTGCTGCGCCCAGCTCGACAGCCGGGCTCGCCTGCCGGGCGGCGCGAACTCGCTGGCCATCAGGACGGCGCCGCCCCATTCGCCGCCCACCGCGGCGCCCTGGACGAAGCGGAGCAGGACGAGCAGGGCCGGAGCCAGCGCGCCCGCGGTGGCATAGGTCGGCAGCACACCCACGAGCATCGTGCTGATGCCCATCAGCATCAGGGACGCGATCAGCGTCGTCTTCCGGCCGACCCGGTCGCCGTAGTGGGCGAAGATCAGGCCACCGATCGGCCTGGCGATGAAGGCCACCGCGATGGTCGCGAACGAGGCGAGTGTCGCCGCGACCGGGGACATCGCGGGAAAGAACTGCGTGCCGAACACGAGCGTCGCGGTGCTCGCGTAGATGTAGAAGTCGTACCACTCGATCGTGGTCCCGATGAACGCCGCCTTGGCGACCCGGGAAGCCTCCTCCGGAGTCGGAGCCGGGGTCGCGGCGTCAGGGCCGCCGTCACTCGCATCTATCCGCGTCAACGTCTTTCTCCTTCAACATCCTGCGAGGAACCTCGCAGCCGAGCGGCTATGTCGGCGAACGCCCGATTCTGGGCGTCCGGGTCAATGTGCACGTCGAACAGCACCGGCCCTGTCTCCTCGGCCAGCACCCGCGGCAGGATGGCGAGATCCGCGGTGTGTCCGATGGAGTGGGCGGGTATTCCGAAACCCCGGGCGATGCCGGCGATGTCCGGCCACGCATGCTCAGACTCCGTGACGGGGAGCCCCTTGGCCCTGAGGCTGTGACGCTCCTGGCCGTAACCCCCGTCATTCATCACCACCACGGTCAGCGGGAGCCCGTAGCGCCGCACGGTGGCGAGTTCGTTGAGACTCATCATCAGGCATCCGTCGCCGAGCACCACCGTGACCCGCTCGCCCTGTCTGGCGAAGGCCGCGCCGATGCTCACGCCCAGGGCCTGGCCGATCGCGCCGAAGTCGTGCGTGAAGGCGTATCGGCGGGGATCCCAGCTGCGCAACGTCTGCTGCGCGTATGAGCCGAAGTGACCGGCATCGACGACCAGCAGACGATCCTCGGGCAGCGCCGCGTCGAGAGCGTCGACGACGTCCTGCGGGGGGACCGGTGAGGTGTCGGCCGCGGAGCCGGCCCGGTGGTTCTCCTCGGCGGGAGGAGTCCAGCCGGTGCGCGCACCGGCGGCGGTCAACCGGTCGCGCAGGACGGCCACGGTCTTGACAGCGTCGCCGACGACGGCGACGGCCGCCCGCGAGTGCCTGTCCATCGCTTCGGCATCGTGATCGACGTGTACGATCACGCCGCCGTCCAGGCCGCCGTCGGTCGTCCACGGGTTAGCGGTGGCGCCCAGCACGAGAACGCAGTCGGCGTCCGCCAGCGCGCGGGAGGCGGGGCCCGCGCCGAGCCCGCCGGCCACGCCGAGGCTGCGGGGATGGGTGGCAAGCAGCCCTTTGGCTTTGAGTGAGGTGGTGATCGGGGCTCCCAGCAGGTCGGCGAGCTCACCGACCGCCGCGGCGTCGTCTCCGGGCGGCACGCCACGGCCGACGAGGATCACCGGCCTCCGCGCGGCGGTGAGCGCTGCCACCGCGGCGTCGACGGCCGCGGGATCCGGTGCCGGTCCAGCCGGTGGTCCGGCCGCCGGCCGGTAGGGCGTCGTGTCAGGCGGCAGTGGGGCGAGCAGCACGTCGGTGGGGGCGTTCAGCACCGCCGGACCCTTCCCGAACCGGACGTGCCGGAACACCGCACCGGTGTCGGCGTGCACCGTGTCGGGCCGGTGGAGCGGCCGGAACATCGCGCCCGTCGACCGGATGAACGACTGCTGGTCGAACCGCTGCGGATGGTTCAGGTCTCCGGTCGGGGTGTCGGGGGCGATGAGCACGACGGCGGAGTGGGCGGCCACCGCGGTCAGCAGCGACGTGGCCGTGTTGCTCAGACCGGGACCGTGGGTCACGCTCGCGACTCCGGGCTTCCCGGAGAAGCGGGCGTAGCCGTCGGCCATCGCGACCGCGCCCTGCTCATGGCAGGCGTGCACCAGCTTGATCCGCCCCGTCATCGAGATCTGGGTGAGCAGGTCCAGGTTTCCGTCGCCCATCAGCGCGAAGATCACCTCGGTGCCCTCAGCGACCAGCGCTGCTGTGACGGCGTCCACAACCGTTCTCTCTTGCATGGAATGCGACTGTACTCGACCGTATTCCGACATACAAGGACGAGTTTTCCCGGCATCCATCGGCGATCTACGTGCGAGAACAGCGCAATTCACAGCCCGCTCTCCGCCGCACGCGAGCCCGACGTCGGACGCATAAGAGACGCTTTGAGTACCGAGGTATTCACATGTATTCTCTGAGGCATGGACGAACCCTTCGAGGCGCCCGTCGACGCGCCGGCGATTGCACTGCCCGGCAACAGGCCCATTGCCGACGAGCTGTACGACTACCTGCGGCACGCGATCATCCGGGGCGAGCTGCCCGAGGGCATCCGAGTGGTCGAGGGCGACATCGCGGCGCGGGCCAACGTGAGCCGCACTCCGGCGGGGCAGGCGCTGCGCCGTCTCCAGTCGGACGGCCTGCTGCGCGCGTCGCAGCACGGCCTGCTCGTCAACGAGCTCTCCGCGGACGAGCTGTCCGAGACGTGCACCGTCCGCGACTCACTGGAGGCGCTGGCCGCCCGGCTCGCCGCCTCCACCCGCACCGATCTTGACCTCGCGCTGCTGGAGGAGCTCACCGAGCGGTTCGAAGCGGCCATAGGCGGCGACGTCTCCGACATCGTCGATCTCAACCACGCCTTCCATGACGCGGTATGGGACGCGGCCCGCAACTCCGCGCTCAGGCGTTTCCTGCAGCAGACGCGCTCCCTGATCGAACGACTGAACTCCACCACCCTGAGCTCGGAGGCCCGCCAGAGACAGGCCCTCGACGAGCACCGGGCGATTCTCGCGGCGATCACCGCACGCGACGCCGACACGGCGGAGAGCGTCACACTGCAGCACTTTCACAAGGCGACGGCCATCCGGATCCTCTCCAAACGAGTCCATATGCGGACGAATCCGACTGCCAGCTGACCTGTCCCACCAAGACCAGGAGGTTTTTCATCCATGGATGACCACGCGGACGTGATCGTCGTCGGCACCGGCAACGCAGGGTTCTGCGCCGCGCACGCGGCGGCCGAGCGGGGCGCGCGAGTCCTGATGCTCGAGAAGGGGCCGGAGGGGACGATCGGCGGCAACACCTACTTCACAGCCGGGGCGATCCGTACCACCTACCAGGACATCGACGACCTCGCGGACATCATCGACGACCCCGACGAGCGCCTGCCGTACACCGATATCGATCCCTACGGTCCTGCCGAGTTCGCGGCGGACATGCGCCGGGTGACGCTCGGACGGTGTGATCCCGCACTGACCGACGCGATGGTGCACGGCGTCGCCGACACCGTGCGGTGGATGCGCGGCCACGGAGTGCGGTTCCGCCTGCAGTACGAGCGCCAGGCATACGAGCGGGACAACCGCTTCCGGTTCTGGGGCGGCCTGCCGCTGGCCACCGTCGACGGCGGTAAGGGGCTGGTGGCGCAGCACCTGGCGGCGGCCGAACGTGCCGGTGTGCGGGTCCGCTGCGACACCGCCGTCGACCGCGTCCTGCGCGATCCCGACGGGCGCGTGGTCGGCGTGGCGGCGGGCACGGCGGAGTTCCGGGCGGGCGCCGTGGTCCTGGCCGCCGGCGGGTTTCAGGCCAGCAAGATGTTGCGCGCGCAGTATCTCGGACCCAACTGGGACCTCGCGAAGGTGCGCGGCACCCCGCACAACACCGGCGGCGTGCTCACGGCCGCACTACGCGCGGGCGCTCAGTCGGCGGGCCACTGGAGCGGCTGCCACGCCGTGGCGTGGGACGCCAACGCGCCGGAGAGCGGCGACCTCGAGCTCACGAACCGCTTGACCAAGCAGTCGTATCCGCTCAGCATCGTGGTCAACACGGCGGGCCGGCGCTTCCTCGACGAGGGGGCCGAGATCCGCAACTACACCTACGCCAAGTACGGCGCGGAGATTCTGCGCCAGCCGGGCGCCCTCGCGTTCCAGATCTTCGACGCGAAGACGGCTCCCCTGCTGCGCGAGGCCGAGTACGAAGCGCCCGGCGTCTCCCGCTTCCAGGCAGACTCGATCGCCGAGCTCGCCGAGCAGGCCGGCATCGACGCCGCCGGGCTGACAGCCACGGTCGAGGAGTACAACGCGGCCACCCGCCTCGGGCCGTTCAACCCGGCCGTCAAGGACGGGCTCGGCACGACCGGACTCACCCCGCCGAAGAGCAACTGGGCCCAGCCCCTCGACCAGCCTCCCTACCTCGCGTTCGCCGTGACCTGCGGCATCACGTTCACCTTCGGAGGAGTGAAGATCGACACCTCCGGTCGCGTCATCGACGAGGCCGACGAGGTGATCCCCGGGCTGTTCGCCGCGGGAGAGATGGCGGGCGGGCTGTTCTTCCACAACTACCCCGGCGGCAGTGGCCTCGCCGCGGGCTCGGTGTTCGGTCGCCGGGCAGGCGCCGAAGCCGCCGCACTCGCGTCGACCGGCGTCCTGGCCTCCTGACGCAGATCCCGGCATGACGATGCGGGCCATCAGGTGACTCAGGGTCGCGATCGAGATCGCGGCCCTGAGTCCCCCGGTGGCCCGCATCCGGGCAGTTCGCCTCAGGGAGGATCCGGCCGAGCGACTCTCGAGCAGCCATCGACACCGGATTCTCGGGTCAGCGCGCTCTGCCCACCACCTCGCGGGCGGTGCGAGCCACCGCGGCGTCGATGAGCCGGCCGGCGGCGTCCAGCGCGACACCGCTGCCGCGCCGCTCCGCCTCGGCGAGGCGATCGAGGAGATCACGCGCCACCGCGAGCTCGTCCGCGTCCGGGGTGAACACCTCGTTGATGACCGGGAGCTGACGGGGGGAGATGGCCGTGCGCGCCCGGAAGCCCTGGCGCAGCAGGGTCCGGGTGGTCTCCTGAAGCAGGCCGGTGTCGCGCACCGCGGTGTCCACGGGTCCCACCGGCGCGAGGATGCCCGCCGCCGCGGAGGCGACGACGATGCGGGACCGGATCGGCCACAGCTCCTCACGCGCCGGGCCGGGCCGCAGGCCGAGCTCGCCGGCCAGGTCCGCTTCGCCCAGGCCGAGCCGTACCACCCGGGGGGCGGCCGCGACGTCCTCCGCCCGCGCGACGCCGACGGCCGACTCGATCAGGGCCAGGACGGCGAACGCTCCCGCCGGCCGGGCGTGTGCCGTCTCCGCCCGGGTCAGCGCCGCGTCCGCCCTGGCCAGGACCTCGGGGTCGGCCTTGGGGACGACCACGCCGCGCAGGCCCGGAGCGGCGACCGCGGCCACGTCCTCCTCGACGGTGTCCGCGTTCACCCGTACCCAGGTCTGGGGCGTGGCCGGCGCGGAGCCGAGGGAGACGACGAACTCCCCTGCCTGCTTGCGCGCCGTCTCCTTGCTCCCCGCGGCCACGGCGTCCTCAAGGTCGAGGATGAGGGCGTCGGCCGCGCTCGCGCGGGATTTGGCCAGCTTGTCGCTCTGGTCCGCGGGGACGTACAGATAACTGCGAGGGGTCACGAGCGACCGGCCGGCCGGGGCAGGTAGCGGCCCTGCGGGTCGCCCACGACCTTGCCGTCCTCCAGCACCCGGTGACCGCGCAGGAAGGTGTCGACCACCTTGGCGGTGAGCTCGAATCCCTCGAACGGCGTGTACTCCTGAGTGGACTCGGACTCCTCGGCGCGCACGGTCCAGGTGGACGCGGGGTCGACGAGGGAGAAGTCGGCGTCCATGCCCTCCGCGATCGCGCCCTTGGAGCGCAGGCCGAACCGCTGGGCGGGGTTCCAGGAGAGCAGCTTGGCGATGTCGCCGTAGGACAGGCCGCGCTTGGCCCCCTCGGTGACCAGGCCGGGCAGGAGGTACTCGGCGCCGCCGAAGCCGGACTTGGCCAGGAAGACGTCGTCGCGCTGGTCGCCGAACTTCTGCTCGTCACGGCAGCAGGCGTGGTCACTGACCACCCAGTCGATCTTGCCGTCGAGCAGGTGGCCCCAGAGCGCCTCGACGTCCTCGCGCGGGCGCAGCGGCGGGTTGACCTTGCCGCCGATGCCGCTGGCCGTGTCGATGTCGGCGAGCAGGTGGCCGATCGTCACCTCGCGGCGGAAGTTGATGTGCGGGAACGCCTCGGCCATCCGCAGCGCGGCGTCCATGGCCTTGGCCGACGACAGGTGCAGCAGGTTGATCGTGGGCAGTCCGGTCTCGTGCGCGAGGTAGGAGGCGATGCTGACCGCCAGCCCTTCCGAGTGCGGCGGGCGCGAGGCGCTGTAGGCCGCCAGACCGGTGAGGGTGCCCTCCTCCTCGACCAGCTTGGTGTACGCGGTCATGATCTCGGCCGTCTCGCAGTGCAGCGACAGGGAGATCTCGTCGGCCAGGTCGGGGAACTGCTCGCGGGCGGCCTGGATGCCGCGCATGACGAACTCGAAGTGCGCGTAGTCGTACCGCTCCCCCTCGGGGATCATCAGGAACGCGTTCTGGTCGGCGGAGCGGCCGTGCAGGCCGTGGCTGCCGTAGAACATGAACACCTTGAACGAGGTCACCCCGTGGTCGCGCACGAGCGCGGGGATCTCCTCGATGTGCTTGCGCATCATCGGCGCGAGGTGGAAGGCGTAGTCGACGTACGCGCGGCCGTCGGAGGCGGCCAGGACCTCGGGGAAGACCTCGGCGTACTCGCCGCCCTTGTTGAGGTAGTACTGGCCGGTCCGCATGTAGGTCAGCGCGGAGGTCACGCCGCCCTGGGCGCACGCCCGGCTCTCCGTCTCGGTGTCCACGGACAGCGGGTTGTAGATCCCCCAGTGCTGGTGGGCGTCCACCACGCCGGGGAAGGCCAGCTTGCCGCCGCCGTCCACGACCGTGCGCGCCTCGGCGGGGTCCAGGCCCTGCGCGACGCGGACGATCCGGCCGTCGACGACGCCGATGTCGGCGACCTCCGCCTGGGCCCGGTCGTGCCTGACGACCCTGACATCGCTGACGATCAGGTCGAACTGTGCCACTGCTGTCTCCTTAATGAGCGTTCAGGTCAAGACGGGTGAGGGGGCGCAGCACGTCCGCCACGCCGGTGAGCCGGTCGAGCCGCAGGACGAGGTCCTGCACGGTCCTGGCGGTCTCCGCCGGCAGCCGGCCCGCGACGTTCTCGCCGAACTTGCGGGAGAGCTCGGCCTCGGACAGCGGCCTGCCCGGCCCTCCCCTGTTGGCCAGCACTTCTTCCGTCCATTCGCGGCCGTCGTCGGTACGGACCCGGACCACGGCGGGGAACTGGTAGGGGTAGATCGCGTCGCACTTCTCGTCGGGCACGACGTCGACCAGGGCCATCAGGGCGCGGCGCGCGGGGTCCCGGGCCAGTTCGTCGGTGAAGTCGTCCAGCCCCACGCCGAGGCCGGACCCGCCGATCAGCCCCGCCACCACCGCGTACGGCCCGCTGAACTGGGCCTGGTACCCGGTCTCCGGCGCCCGCTTCTTCTCCAGCGGCTGGCCGATGGTACGGATCACCGCGGACGGCACGCGTACCTCGATGTGCTCGATCCGGTCGATCGGGAGGCCGCGCGCACGCAGTGCGATGCCCGCGTCGATCGCGGTGTGGGTGAAGTGGTTCGCCGGGTACGGCTTGAAGAAGATCCCCGGCACCGCCCAGGTCTCGCCCAGCCCGTCGAGCACCTGGGACAGGTCGCTCTCACCGCGCAGGAAGGCCTCGAAGAAGCCGAACCGCCCTTCCAGGACGGTGGGCGGACCGGTGAAGCCCCGCTGGACCAGGGACGCGGCGGTGACGGCCGAGTGGGCGGCCCAGCCGCAGTGCAGCCGCTTGACCGTTCCTCCGGTGCGGTTCGCCTCGATGATGCCGGCCGCGAAGGACGCGGTGACGCCCAGCGCGTTCTGCACGCCCTCCGCCCCCAGGCCCATCAGCAGCGCGGCCGCGGCGGCGCCGCCCATCGCGCCGCAGATGGAGGTGGCGTGCTGCCCGTGCTCGAAGAACACCGAGTTGCCGAGCTCGCGGTCGTAGCCCGCCATGCCGAGGCGTACCGCGATCTCCAGCCCCACCGCCACCGCGCCGACGGTGTCGGCCCCCGAGGCGCCGGACGCCTGAGCCGCGGCGAGCGCGGCCGGGATGACCGCGGCGCTCGGGTGCAGCACCGAGGGCAGGTGGGTGTCGTCGTAGTCGAGCGAATGGGCGAGCACCCCGTTGACGAACGCCGCCTGCGCGGCGGGCAACGACGTCTCCACCCCGACGGCGGACGCCTCGGGGCGTCCGCCCTGGTCGGCCGCGTAGCCGGCGGCGGCGGCGCTGGTCGGCAGCCGGTAGGCGGCGACGCACAGCCCGAGCACGTCGAGGATGCGGCGGCGTACGCTGTCGGCCACGTCCGCGGGCAGCGGTCCTGACAGGGTCCTGGCCGCGAAGAGGGACAGCTCGGGGGCGAGGACCGGTTCCTTCGTCTCACTCACGCCCCGACCACCGCCAGCGGCCGGACCGGCGACCCGGTGGCGCCGAAGATGGACAGCGGGGAGAGCATGAAGGCGAACTCGTGCACACCGGCGGCCGCGAGCTCGTCGAGTGCCATCGCCTCGATGATGTAGACGCCCCGCTCGACCAGGAGCACCCGGTGCGCCGGCAGCACGCTGTGCCCGCTGCCGGGCTTGAGGCACTCGAAGGCGATCGTGTCGGCGCCGACCGCGTGCGGTCCCTGGTCGGCTAGCCACGTCGCGCCGGCCTCGCCGACACCCGGGACGCCGGAGTCGTTGCCGATGTAGACACTCCGGTCGCTGTGGCCGAAGAACCGCCCCCAGCCGCTGCGCACCAGGACCACGTCGCCGGCGCCGATCGGGGTGCCCTGCCGTTCGACGGCCGCCTCCAGATCCGCCGGGGTGATCTCGTAACCGGCCTCGCAGCCGACTGGCGTGCCGAGGGCCGCGGGGACGTCGAGGAGCACGCCGCGGCGCACCATCGGGGCGATCGTGTGCGCCCCGAGCTCCGCGAACCGGCCGCCCTGGCTCGCCTGGGCGGCGTCCGATCCGTCGAGCAGCTTGCCGTCCTGGGACACGTGCGCGAAGGCGTCGATGTGCGTGCCGACGTGCGTGCCCATCGTGATGATGTCGTTGGCCGCCGAGCCGCCGTCCACCCGGACCATGTCGCCGTGCCTGCGGGGCAGCGCGTGCCAGAAGGCGGGATGGTTGGGGGACTGCGGCATGCCGATCGTCAGGGGCCGCCCCAGATCGTAGATCCGGACCCCTTCGCCGACCGCCCGCAGCAGCAGGTCGGTGGTCGTGGTACCGCTCACGTCGCCTTGTCCCTCGTTCCTGGTCTCAATGCTGGTCATGCGATCACCCGCTTGGCTCGCAGGTCCGCCACCGTCTCGGCGTCGAGGCCGAGCTCGTGCAGCAGGATCTCGTCGGTGTCGGCGCCGAGACGCCGGCCGGTGAAGCGGATGCGTCCGGGAGCACCGGACATCCGCCACATCACGTTGTGCATGAGCACGGGCCCCAGCTCGTCGTCCTCGACCCGCGTGAGCATCTCGGTGGCCCGTACGTGCGGGTCCTCGGTGAGGTCGCGGGCGCTGTAGACGGGTGCGGCCGCCGCGCCCACGCGCTCGAATTCGCGGATCACCTCGTCGCGGGTACGCGCGGCGATCCACGAGCCCACGTAGGAGTCGAGGAGCTCGGCGTGCTCGGCCCGCTCGCGGCCCGAGGCGAACCACGGCTCGGCGATGACCTCCGGGTGTCCCACCAGGGTCATCACCCGCTCGGCGATGCTCTGGGCGCTGGTGGAGATGGCGACCCAGCCGCCGTCCTGGCACCGGTAGGCGTTACGCGGCGCGTTGTTGGCGGAGCGGTTGCCCTGGCGCCGGCCGACGGTGCCGAGCTGGTCGTACACGGTCGGGCCCGGCCCCACCGCCGTCATGATCGGCTCCAGCAGGCTCATGTCGACGATCTCGCCGCGGCCGCTCTTCTCGCGGGACCACAGCGCCATCATCGTCGCCGAGGAGGCCGCGATCCCGCAGATGCTGTCCGCCAGGCCGAACGCCGGCAACGTCGGCGGCCCGTCCGCCTCCCCGGTGAGGTGGGCGAATCCGCTCATCACCTCGGCCAGGGTGCCGAATCCGGGCCGCGCCGCGTACGGCCCCTGCTGGCCGAAGCCGGTGATCCGGACGATGACCAGCCGGGGATTGATCCGGTGCAGGACGTCGGGTCCGAGGCCCCAGCGCTCCAGCGTGCCGGGCCGGAAGTTCTCCACGAGGACGTCGGCCGTCTCGGCGAGCCGCAGGAACACCTCGGCCCCCGCCGGGTCGGACAGGCTCAGGCCGACCGTCCGCTTGTTGCGGGAGATCTCCTTCCACCAGAGCGCGACTCCCTCCTTCGAGGGTCCGTGCCCCCGCATGCCGTCACCGGCGACCGGGTGCTCGATCTTGATGACGTCCGCGCCCTGGTCTCCGAGGATCTGGCAGCACAGCGGTCCGGCGAGGATGGTGGACACGTCCAGCACCCTCAGCCCCGTCAGCGGGCCGTCTTCCACCTTGGCTCCTTGTTCCGCTATAGCGAACGGTGGTCCGCTCAGAGGGTATGTTAGCGCTTCTCGCCGGTCAACCACCCGCAAAACGGGTAAATCAGGAGGCGAGCGCCGCCCCGATGGCGTACGCGCGCACCACGGCCGCGGCCAGCGACGTCCCGCCGCCGGGATAGCAGTCGCCGAAGAGGCTCGCGGAGACGTTCCCCGCCGCGAACAGGCCCGCCACCGGCTCGCCCGAGGGCGCCAGGACACGGCCGTGGTCGTCGGTCAGCACGCCGCCGCACGTGCCGAGGGTCGCGGCGTGCACGGGCACCGCGGTGAACGGCGGCCGGGCGATCGGCGCCAGGCACGGATTGGACCCGAGGGAGGGGTCACCCAGATGGCGGTCCGCCACCGAGTCGCCGCGGGCGAACGCCCGGTCCGATCCCCGGGCCGCGTCCTCGTTGAAGCTCTCGATCGTCTCGGCCAGGCCCGCCGCGTCGATCCCGCAGGCGTCGGCCAGCTCGCCCAGGGTGGGCCGGGAGACGGCCCACTCCGGCAGCGCGCCGCGCGGCACGCCGGCCACCGGATAACGCTCCTGGTAGCCGCCGTCGTAGACGAGCCAGGCCGGCGCGTGGCGTGGCACCCCGTTCGCGGGATCCACCTCACGGAACACCTTCGTCAGGTCGTGGTAGTTCTGCGCCTCGTTGACGAACCGGCGGCCGGACGGGTTCACCATCACCGACCCGGGGCGCGTCAGCTCGACGTTGGCCAGCCGTCCGGTGGGCAGCCCCGCATAACGCGCGAACGGGTGTTGGAACGCGGGAACGCCCCAGAGAGGGCCGCGAAGGCTCAGGACGCGGCATGCCAAAGCGCCCTGGGGGTTCGGCTGAGCCGTGATCACCGCAGGGGCGGTCGGTACGCGGTCGGCGTTACGAGTCGGCGGACCGGTAACCGAGCTGGCGCGACACCGCGGCCGCGGCGTCGTGGACGAGCCGGCCGTACTCCTCCGTCTTGCCGACGCTGAGGCGGCTGACGGGACCGCACACGGAGATCGAACCGTAGACACGGCCGTGCGCCTCGAAGACCGGGGCGGCCACCGAGGCCGCTCCCTGCTGCCGCTCCCCCAGGCTCACCGAGTAACCACGCCGGCGGGTGAGCTCCAGCTCCTCGAGCAGCCGATCACGATCCTGGATGGTGATCGACGTCAGCGCGACCAGCTCCTGGGAGTCGAGATAGGCGCGGATCTCGTCGGGGCCCATCGCGGCGAGAATCGCCTTGGACGAACCACCCGCGTGCAGCGGGTAAAGCCTGCCGAGCTGCACCGACATGTGAATCTCCTGCGGCGACAGCACCTGCGTCAGGTACATCCGCTGGGTGTCGTACCGGACGGACAGGGTGGCGGTCTCCTTGGTGCGGGCCACCAGGCTCTCCAGGTAAGGCTGAGCGATCTTCGGCACTTCGATCTGCGCCATCGCCGCCAGGCCCACGCTCACCGCGCCAGGGCCCAGCCGGTAGCGGCGGGTGCGCTCGTCGAAGGAGAAGAAGTCGGCGGCGACGAGGGTGCGTACGACCCGATGCACGACGGCCTTGCTCAGCCCGAGGGTCCGCGCCAGCTCGGACACCCCGATGTCCGGCTCCTTGGCCGCCGCGACAGCGAAGATCACCTGAAGGGCTCGCTCGATGCCGCTGCTGGTCTGCCCCTCCTCAGCCGACGGCGCGGCCCCGTTCGCCGATGACGAGCGCCCGGTATCACCTGTAGTCACGTTTTCATCCGCACGCACAAAATCTGAGCATAGCCGCCATCCGCTCCATCGGGGCCGCGGTGGCACCGCTCCCCGACCTGGCCGACGTGGCTCGTGCCGTGCCGATCTCAGGGCTGGGCCAGGCACGGGGCACCGGCGATCCCCACGGAGAGCTCCTTACCCGAAGCGCCCACTACGCGGATGGCGTTGGTGTCCCCGGAGTAGGCCACCTCGGCCGCGGCGTCACAGATCTTCTTGGCCGCGTCCGACTCCTCGTCACCGAGGGTGGTCTCGACCGACAGGGAGGTGCACTGGCCTGCCAGGGTGACCGAGCGGACCCGCTCCTGCCGTACCTGCTTCTCGACCTTCTCGGCGTTCCCGCCGCAGGGATCCTGCCCGGCCGCGCTCTGGTCGTCCTGGGCGGACAGGCTCTGCGGCGGGTCGCCCGCGTACGCGCCGGAGCCGTCCCGACCGGAGCCGTCCTGGCCGCAGCCGGACAGGACGAGCAGGGCAGCGGCGAGGAGGGCAGCGGCGCGCAGGATCTTGCCGGTGTTCGGTGTCATCGCGCGGTCACCGACACTGTCCAGCCGTGCGTGCAGCCGGATCCGGAGATGCCGACGTCGCAGCCCTGGACGTAGAACCGGTAGCCACCGCTGGTCGCCACCCGCACCCGCATCCGTCCGCCGTCCCCGCCGCCGACCTCCCGGTTCACGCCGCCGGAGTCGGCCGCGCTGGTCCAGCGGACGAGGAAGCGGTGGTAGACGCGCGGCAGGGTGGAGCGCCAGTCGACGTAGGCGTATCCGCCGATCGACCACGCCGACACCACCAGCTTGGGACCTTCGCCGGGCGACCACACCATCTGCCCGCGGGCGAAACGCTGCCTGCGCCCGGCCCAGACGCCGTCGCGGTAGACGTCCGCCTCGACGGCGGCCGGGCAGCCCAGGCCGCTCTTCTCGCCGCCCAGTTCGTTCCATCGGGCGCCGATCAGGCCATAGGGCTTGATGGCGCAGGCATGCGTCGCGGCGGCCTGGGCGGCATGGGCCGGCAGGGCGGTGCACAGCGTCGCGAGCACGGCGCTCACGGACAGTGCCTGGCGTAAAAGACTGATCTTCATCTTGGCGGCCACCTTTTGATAGAGCGGAACTCTATCCAATAGAGCACTACACTTCTCAGGTGGCTGTCAAGAGGAAGTACCAGTCAGCGCGCAGGCAGGATCAGGCCCGCCAGACTCGGCGGGCGATCCTGGCGGCGGCCGGGCGGCTCTTCGTCGAGCCCGGCTACGCCGCCACCCCGCTGACCGCCATCGCCGCCGAGGCCGGGGTCGCGATCCAGACCGTGTACGCGACGTTCGGCAGCAAACGCCAACTGCTGTCCGAGCTCGTCGACGTCACCGTCGCCGGCGACGACGAGGCCATCAGCCTGCCCGAACGCTCCTTCGTCGACGAGATCCGCGCGCTGGCCGACCCGCGCGCCAAGCTCGAACGCTACGCCCGCCACCTCACCGAGACCCACGCCCGCCAGGCGGCCGTGATGATCGCCCTGGCCGGCGCCGCGACCGCCGACCCCGACGCGGCCGCCATCTGGCAGAAGAACCTCGACGACCGCCGCCGCGGCATGGTCATGTTCGCCACCGAGCTCGCGCGGACAGGCCGGCTACGCGCCGACCACGACGTCGACAGCGCCGCCGACGTCCTCTGGCTCGCCATGGACGTGCGCAACTACGACTGGCTCGTACGGCAGCGCGCCTGGTCCGCCGAGCGCTACCAGCGCTGGTACGCCGAGACCGTGGCCGCTGCCCTCCTCGTCCCCTCCGGTCCGGGCTGAAGCGAACCTTCCTTCATGAGATCGGATACTGCTGTCCCGGATTCAACGCGGCGGTGAAGTCGACGGTGCGGCCATCGATGGCGAAGCGGTATCTGCCCTTCTGGATGATCTCGGGCTGTTCGGCGAGGTAGGCGGCCATGCGGTCGAGCTCGGCCGGGCCGAGCCACGACGGCGGGTCGGAGACGGCCTTGAATCCGCAGATCGCGGCCACGTCGTGCAGCACGCCCATCTGGGTCTCGGTGAGCAGGTTGAGGCGGCTGCGGAAATAGACGACGTCGGGGTCCACCTGGACGAGCGGCGACTGCCAGAGCCGGTGC
Organism: Nonomuraea glycinis; assembly: GCF_014646515.1. Taxonomy (GTDB): domain Bacteria; phylum Actinomycetota; class Actinomycetes; order Streptosporangiales; family Streptosporangiaceae; genus Nonomuraea; species Nonomuraea glycinis. The sequence goes on along the minus strand of NZ_BMNK01000005.1, from coordinate 408,895 downwards.
AGCGTGTTCACCACGGCGTTGTAGGCCATCGCGTCCGAGGGGTCGTCGGTGGCGTAGTTAGTCCACAGCGGGGCGACGTCGGGGCCGCTGCGCAGCCCGTCGACGAGGCCGAGCGAGGGCAGTAGCAGCGCACCGCTGCCGAGCAGGTAGACCTCCGGGCCCGCGACGCGCCGGATCAGGGCGAGCGCGTCCCGATATGCCTGTTCGCGAGGCGCCCCGGAGTGCCGGACGCCGGGGACGGCACCGGCGTTGACGAAGTCCAGCTTGAGATAGGTGAAGCCCCACTCGTGGACCACGCGGTGGATCAGCCGGGTGAGATGTTCCTGGACGCCGGGGTGGGTGAGGTCCAGCGCCCAGTATCCGGCGCCCCAGTTGTGACCGGCGACGACCGGCTCGCCGTCGGCGTCGCGCAACAGGAACTCGGGATGTTCGCGTGCCGTCGCCGAGGTGGGCAGCACGATGAACGGCGCGAGCCACAGGCCGGCGCTCATCCCGGCGGTGGCGATCCGCTCGGTCAGGGCCCGCATGCCGGCGGGGAACTTGTCGTTGGGCGCCCAGTCCCCGACGGCCCGCTGCCAGCCGTCGTCGATCTGGACGACGTCGAACGGCAGGCCGGCCAGCTCGGCGATGTCCTTGTTCAGCACCTGTTCGGTGATGCCTTCGTAGTAGGCGTACCAGGTGCACCACACATTGCCGGCGCGGCGGTCGCTGCTGCCCAGCCGCTCGGCCAGGTGCTCCGCGTAGTGTGCGAAGACCTCCCGCTCAGGACCGTAGGCGAGGAACCAGGCGGCTCCGTCGTCCTCGCACCAGCCGGCGAGGGTGTCGTGGTCGGCGGCCAGGCGGGGGGTGCCCAGCCCGAGCGAGCCCAGCAGCAGCACCCGGCCGTCGGCGCCCTCCAGCGCGGCCACGGCCGAGGAGTGGTGACGGGCCGGATCGTCCCAGACGGTGTCGTCGGCGGTCAGGCGTCGTTCGGCATGGGCGATCCGCAGCGGGGGCTCGCTGAGGCGGCGCCATCCGCACGGGCTCCAGGAGTTCTGACCATGGCGGTAGAACAGGGCGTCGCCGAGACCGTGCAGGATCGCGACCCGGCCCGGCGGCAGGATCAGACCGCCGGCGACGGGCTCGGGGGGCTCGGAACCGGTGAGTTCGACCGCGAAGTCGCGGCCGGCCAGGTCGACGAGCAGGGGCATGGTTCTCCTTATGACAGCGGTGGAATGCTCGAGCGTGGATCTCGCGGTACGGGCAGCGGACGGAACGGACTGTTCTCTCATGCTCCCGCATGCAGGTAGGACGCACTCATGCTCCCGCATGCAGGTAGGACGCCCAGAGCGACGGCAGGCGGGGGCGGTCTCCCGCAAGCGCGGCCCGGACCGCCGCACCCGGCAACAACCCTCGCAGCGATGGCAGCGCGCCAACGCCGCCCGCAACCGAGCGGAGTATCGGGTGGCGGCGTTGCGCCGCGACGGCATCCACCAGCTCACCACGGCCCTGGCCCGGACGTACGGCACCATCGTGGTCGAAGACCTCAACGTGGCCGGGATGGTCCGCAACCGGCGGCTGGCCCGCGCCCTCTCCGACGCCGGGTTCGGTGAGATCCGCCGCCAGCTCGCCTACAAGACCGCCTGGAACGGCGGCCGGCTGCTGGTGGCGAGCCGCTGGTTCCCCTCCTCCAAGACCTGCTCATCCTGCGGTGCGGTGAAAGCCAAACTGCCGCTGCGGGTGCGCACCTACGTCTGTGAGGGGTGCGGCCTGTCGATGGATCGTGACGAGAACGCCGCGCTCAACCTCGCCGCTTTGGTGGAGCGTACGGTCGCCGGGAGTGGCCCGGAGACCCGAAACGGACGTGGAGCCGACCATAAGACCCCGCCCGGCGGGGCAGGTGGCCATGAAACGTCAACCCCGCACCGGACACCCACTGCCCGGATCAGACGAGGACCTTCGCCCACACCGGGCGAATCACTGACCATCCTTGAAACTCAGTGAACGGTGCTGACGACGTGCCGGAACCCGGCGAGCTGGAACGCCGAGGAGAGGTGGATGGCCTCATCGACCAGATCGGCGTTCTGGTTGACGGCGGGCACGGCGGCGGCGAGGCCGGGCAGCTCGGCCCGCAAGGCCGGGTCGAGCTCGACCGAACCGAGCGTCACCACCGACATGAGTGCCGTGGAGCACGCCGACAGGTACGCCAACTCGGCCCGTTCCAGGTTGACCGAGGTCAGGCCGGCGACGGTGAACGGCGCGCCGTCGTGGTCGGCCAGCAGCAGGCTGCCGATCAGGGTCAGCGCGTCCGGCATCCGCTCGTGCAGCAGCGCGGCCTCGGCGGCGGCGTTGGGCAGCGGATCCTGGTCCGGCGTCTCCGGCATGGCCACGATCAGCGTCCGGCCGCCGCCCGGTGCGATGGAGCGGCGGGCGTGACGCAGGGCTCTGACGGTCGGGGTGCAGGAGGAGACGACCCGGTCCATGACCGACGGCCCGCCGTCGCGGTGGTGACCCGCGGCGTGCAGGGGAAGCATGCCGAGCATGCCGCCGGTGACCCACCACACCCGCGGCAGGTCGGCGTCGGACCCGCCGTCAAGGTCCAGCGCGTCGAGCACCGGCCCGGCGGCGGCGTCCCACAGCCACTCCAGCACCTCGTGCAGGGTGTCCTGTGCCGCCACCCGGTCCCGCCGGCCCGCGTCCTGGTCGGCGGACTCCGTCAGGGCTTCGGTGAAGGTGTGGAACCGCTGGATGACCGCGTTGGCGGTCAGCAGCGGCAGCGGGAGACAGGTGATGCCGCTGCCGGTGAGGAGGAGGGTGTCGCTGCGGTAGCGGCTGATGCTGAACACGACGACGGGTCCGGACCTCGCCTCCGCGATCAGGTCCTCCGGCGCCGGCGGCGCCCGTGCGGCACCGGCCACGCCGACCCGCTGGACGAGGTCATCTGCTCCAGTCGGCGGGGAGCACGGTCAGGTGCCCGGCGCGCAGGAAGCCGGTCGCCATCGCGGCCGCCTCGCGGACGGCCATGGTCAGGGTGGCCCGCCTCTCGTGGAACCGGGTCGTCGGGACGGACACCGTGAACGCGCCCGTCGGCGCGCCCGTGTCGTCGAAGAAGGGCGCGGACACGCAGCACACGCCCTCGCTGAACTCCTCCCGGTCCACCGCGTAGCCCTGCCTGCGCACCCGGGCCAGTTCGACGGTGAGGTGGTCGTAGTCGACGATCGTGGCCGGGGTGACCGCCGTGAGCTCCACTCCCTCGAACATCGCGGCCACCTGCTCCTCGGGCAGGAAGGCGAGCACCGCCTTGCAGGAGGCACGGGCATGCATGTGGCCGGTGTAGCCCACGTCGAGGTTGCCGACGCTGACCGCGTGCAGCCCGGACAGGTAGTGCTGCAAGGTCAGCGTTCCGTGGTGCCAGCCGGAGATGTAGGACGTCTCGTGCGTCCTGTTGTGCAGCCGGGTCAGGATGACCGAGAGCTCGGGCGAGGGCCCCGAGCGGCGCTGGAGGTGCCTGTTGAGCGACGCCGCGCGGGGGCCGACGTCGTAGCGGCCGCCGGGCAGGCGCACCACGTGGCCGCCGGTCAGCAGGGTGCGCAGCAGGTGGTAGCAGGTGCCGAGCTTGATGCCGAGCTGACGGCTGAGCACCTTCGCGGTGGCGGTGCCGTCGGCGGCGGCCACGGCCTCCAGCACCCGCAGGCCGCGCTCCAGCGTGTGCAGCACGGTCTTGTCCCTCATGCCCGCCTCACCGCCGGCGCGTCCACGTGAGCCGGCACCCCGGCGTCGCTCGGTCGCTGTGGCATCTGGTCACCTTCCTCATGGCCGCTCACTGTGCGCTGTCCTCTCGGCCTTTCCCAGCAGAATGAACCCATTTTTCGACTATCTGAAATTCAGTGTGCCGATACGTGAAACGGCAGGTCGCCCCGCCTAGCGTGCTGAGACCCGGAACCCGCCGCCAAGGAGGAGCCGTCCCATGATCCGCCGCTGGAATCCCGGCACGCTGGCACCGCCGATCGGCCAGTACAGCCACCTCGCCTCGGTGCCGGCCGGCCATGAGCTGGTGATGATCTCCGGCCAGGTCGGCATGCTGCCGGACGGCACCCTCGCGGGCGCCGGCGCGCAGGCGCAGACCCGGCAGGCCCTCGCCAACATCGAGCTGCTGCTCGACTCGCTCGGCGCGGGGCCGCAGCACCTGGTGAAGCTGTTCACCCTGGTCGCGGGCGCCGAACACGTCGAAGGCTGCCGTACGGCGCGGGCGGAGACGTTCGCGAGGTGGTACCCCGGCGGCGACTGGCCCGCCCATTCGCTCGCGGTGGTCACCGCCCTGGCCGCCCCGGAGCTGACCGTCGAGATCGAGGGCATGGCCGCCCTGCCGCCCCGATGAGCCCGGAGGAGTTCCGCGGGCTCTTCCCCGCGCTGCGTTCGGCGGTGTGGCTGGACACGCCGGGCCTGCCCCCGGGCGCGGCGCCGGTGACCGAGGCGCTGCACGAGGCCGTGTCCGCGTGGTCCAGCGGCGAGGTCGACTGGCTCGCGTGGGACGCGGCGGCGGCCGATGCCCGCCCGCTGTTCGCCCGGCTGATCGGAGCCGACCCGGCCACGGTGTCGACGCTCGGCTCGCTGGCCGAGTCCGCCGCCACCGTGGCCGGGTCCCTGCCGCGTGGCCGGGTCGTGGTGGCGGCGGAGGAGTTCCGCAGCAACCTGTTCCCGTGGCTGGCGCGGCACGACGTGGTCGCCGTCCCGGCCCGCGACGGCGCGACCCGGGTGGAGGACCTGGTCGCCGCGCTGACCGGCGACACCGTGCTGCTCGCCGTCAGCGAGGTGACCAGCAGGGAAGGGCAGCGGCTCGACCTGGCCGCGCTGCGGGAGGCGACCGACCGGGTGGGCGCGCGGCTGTTCGTCAACCTGACGCAGTCGCTGGGCGCGTTGCGCTTCGACCTGGCGGCCGTACGCCCCGACTACCTCGCCGTGCACGGCTACAAGTGGTTGCTGTGCCCGCGTGGCGCGGCCTGGCTCGTCACCCGCCCGGACCGGCTCGGCGAGCTGACGGCGCTCGCGCCGAGCTGGAAGTCCACCAGCCCGCCGCACGGCTACTTCGGCGGCCCGATGCGGCCGGCCGAGGACGCCGGCCGGTGCGACACGTCCCCCGCCTGGCTATCCTGGATCGGCGCCCGCGCGGCCTTGCGCCTGGTCGGTTCGCTCGACGCGGGCCGCGTCGAGCGGCACTGCCTCGGCCTCGCCCGGGAGCTCACCGAACAGGCGGCGCGCATCGGCTTCCGGCGCGTGGTGAGCGGCCCGCCCTCCCAGATCGTCGTCCTGCGCACCGAGAACGCCGACCGGCTCGCCGCGCGGCTGCGCGCGCGGGACATCCGCGCCACCGCGCTCGGCGACCGCGTGCGCTTCGGCTTCCACTACTTCAACGACGAGGACGACGTACGTACGACGCTGCGCGTTCTGGCCGAGAGGTAGACCAGCGCCAACGAGGACGACGTACGAGCGACGCTGAGCGTAGAGGTAGATCAGGCCGGACGAGGACGGCGTACGTACGACGCTGAGCGTAGAGGTAGATCAGGCCGGACGAGGACGGCGTACGTACGACGCTGAGTGTTCTCGCCGAGCGGTGGATCAGCGCATCCGCGACGCCGGCGTCCGCCCGGCGGTGGTCAGACGTGCACGATCGCGGTGTGGGCGTGGCCGCGGCTGCCGCCGACCTCCACCTTGATCGCGCTCTTGGCCTTGCGCACGCTGCGGTCGTTGTCCTTGACCGATCTCACCCGCCAGGGCAGCGTGATCTTCACCTCGTCGGCGGCCCTGGACGGGTCGGCGACCGCGAGCCGTACCCGCTCGTGGTCGCGGCGGAGCAGGAGCGTGCACGGGCCGTCGGCGGCGAGCGGCCCGTGCGCGGTCTCGACGGTTCCGGCGCGCCAGAAGACGGCGGCGAGCAGGTCGTCGCGGGCGATGGCCTGCACGGCTCCGGAGTTGGCGAGGATCTCGACCCTCCCCCGGTAAGCCACGGTCTGCGCGATGGAGGCGCCGGGCAGCACGGCGTAGGCGTAGCGCGCCTGACGCGGATCGACGCCGTGGTCGATGAGGATCGTCGTGTAGAGCCTGGTGACGGGGGTGTCGTCGCCTCCGGTGGTGGCGCCCTTGTCGATGTCCCGCCAGCGGCCGGTGCGCTTCCTGCGGGTCACCTTCGCGGCGGCGCCGTCGAGCAGCGCGTAGCCGGCCACGCCGGGCAGGTGGACCCAGCCGTCGCCCCAGGCCAGCGGCGGATGGCTGTCGTGGGTGTTGCGGTTCTCCACGATGGTCTCGACGCGGCGGCCGTCGGAGGCGCGGATGCCGGTGCCGAGGGCGATCACCGCGTCGTCGAGGAGGAACCACGCCTTCTTGGCCCGCAGCGAGGAGCCGTCGGCGATCAGCTTCATGGCCGCCACGCCGTACTCGCGGTCCAGTGCGACGCCGCCCGCCCACGGGGTGGGCGGCAGGCGACGTTTGCCGTGGCGAAGATCGGCGCGTCGGCGGGTGTCGACCGTCGTGCCCGGCAGCCGGTACGGGTCGATCGTGGGCCACAGGTCGTCGTTCCAGTGGGTGAGGTCGCCGGTGTAGAGGTAGGTCATGCCGTCGCCGGTGTACCAGCCGTGCAGGTTCTCCCGGTTCATGGCCTCGGCCGCGCCGATGCGCTCCGAGCTCATCGCGATCGCGTAGGCCCAGGTGGGACGGCGGTGCACGACCCGGTCCATGTCGGCGAAGACGTACGTGCCCGTCGTGGGCGGGCCGACCGGCACCGACGGGTCCTCCAGCAGGACCTTGGCCCGGGCGATGCTCGCCAGCGGGGCGAGCGTGTCGTAGGGGACGGCCTGGTTGCGGGTGAGCCAGCCCTTCACCTGCGGTCGCCAGCGCCGGGCATAGCGCTCGGGCGCGGACTCCAGCAGCGTGAGGATGGCCTCGACCGCCTTCTGCCCCGAGTGGTAGTCACGGTGGCCCTGCACCGAGATCTGCCGGCCGCGCACGCAGTCCATCATGAGCCCGTCGACGATGAACGGCATGAACGAGCGGTCCACGATGTCGTAGACGTTCCCCGTCCGGGTGATCTCCCACGGTGACCGCGTGAGCATGGCGATCAGCTTGGCCACGCTCTCCAGGTAGTCCACGCCGTAGCTGCCGGTGTAGGGGTAGACGTCGTGCTGGATGAACGACCCGTCACGGTAGAAGCCGTCGCCTGGACCCCGGGTCGTCCGCAGCAGGTCGGAGACCGCGTCCCCGGCCCTCCTGACCAGGCGTGCGTCGTGGGTGAGCAGTCCGCGCATCGCCACCGCCATGGCCTTGCCCGCGCGGTTGGCGCCGGTCTCGACGACGCCGGGGTGGCTGACGCGGCGCTCCGGGTCGGGGCACCAGCGGCGTAACGGCCGCAGCCAGCGGTGGAGGCGGTCCTTGGGCAGGCCGTCGTACAGCAGGGCGCAGGTGTCGGTCAGCGCGCGGGGGACGCCGATCTCCCACCAGTACCAGTTGCTGCCCCGCCGATCGAGCCCTTCGTGGTAGGCGTGCTCGTGCAGGAAGTCCAGCGCCCTGACCGCGCTCTCGGCGACCTGCCTGTCCCGGTGCAGGGCGGTGCCCGGCGTGGCCCAGCCCAGCGCCAGGGTGCGCATGCGGTTGTAGGCACGGTTGAAGTTGCCCGTCCGGGGGTCCCCCAGCGGCAGGTCGGGCCACAGGCTCGGGCGGCCGGGGACGGGCTTCATCTTGCGCAGCACCGCGTTGGCCGAGCCCTCGACCGCCCGCGTCTTGTCGGCGTAGGCGGGGTTGTACGACCCGCCGACCAGCAGGCTGACCCACCGCTCACGCGCGTCGTCGAACGCGGCGGCACCGATCGCCTCGGCACCGATCGCCTCGGCACCGATCGCCTCGGCCGGGCTGCCCCGCAGGGCGAGGCCGGTCACGGCCGCGGCGCCCAGCAGTGCGGACCGCCGGCTGAGGGGATGGGTCATTGCGGCCTTTCCGACAATCAGGCAGATATCAGATAAAAGATCATATGTCGAACAACCAGGGAGAACTCCTTTAACGCTGCACCAGTGAACCGGCTCGCGCCGGTCGCCAGGAAACTGAGCGCTACCCCGCCGCGAGGCCGATAGCCCCTCATCATCCGTGAGCGAAGGGTGCGCGTCCCACTCCCCCGAACGACCATTCTCCGTTCATCTCTATGTAACGTCCAACGTTGGACGTAGGATGTCCTCTCGTAACTTTCTGCTGTCAGGAAGGACGAGGACATGCACGATGGTCACCCCCCGGAGCGCCGTACCGGACGCTCCGCACGCCGCCACCGCGCGGGCACCGTCCTGGCGCTCGCGGCCTTACTCGTCAGCGCGTTGAGCGCGCCGGCGGCCGCGGCACCGACGAACCCGGCTCGAACCCTTGAAACCGGCGAGAGCGCGCCGTTCGTGGACGAGCAGGTGCTCTACAAACAGGGCGACTCCGGATACGGCTGCTTCCGGATCCCCGCCGTGGTGCGGGCCACGAACGGCATGCTCCTGGCCTTCGCCGAGGGGCGGGTCAAGGACTGCGGCGACGACGAGGACATCGACCTCGTGCTGCGCCGCTCCGCCGACGGCGGGCGGACCTGGGGACCGCTGCAGGTGGTCTCCGAGGGGAACGGCACGACCCACGGCAACCCGGTGCCGATCGTCGACGAGCGCACCGGCCGGGTCGTGCTGGTGAGCACCCACAACGGCGCCGAGCCGTGCCCGAACGGTTGTGACCGCGATCCGTGGGTGCAGGTCAGCGACGACCACGGGGCGACCTGGTCGGCCGCCAGAGAGATGACCGAGGGCAAGCGCCCGGAGTGGAACTTCTGGTACGCCACCGGCCCGATGCACGGCATCCAGCTCAAGCGCGGCCCGCACGCCGGCCGGCTGGTCGTCGGGGCGAGTTTCGAGAGCTGGGACCGGGTCGGGAAGCACGCCTACGGCACCCACCTGCTCTACAGCGACGACGGCGGGGCGACCTGGCACATCGGCGCCGAGACGGTCCGCGACGACGGCACGGTGATCGCCCAGGAGGTCACCGTCGTCGAGCTCACCGACGGGCGGATCTACGCCTCGGCCCGCGAGCGCGGCACCGATGAGGGCAACCGGGCGTACGCGACCAGCGGCGACGGCGGCGAGACGTGGGACGCGCCGTTCCGCACCATGCCCGCCCTGGCGACGACCGACATCCAGGGGTCGCTGCTGCGGTTCGGCGAGGGGCGCATCCTGTTCTCCGCGCCGGTGCACCCGGGCGCCCGGGAGGCGATGGGCATCCGGTCGTCCTACGACGAGGGCGGCCGCTTCGAGACGTGGGACGAGGGCAAGGTCTTCTTCTGGGGGCCGTCGGCGTACTCGGACATGGTGCGTCTGGACGGCGACGAGGCGGCCCTGATGTACGAGGCCGGCACCGTCTCGCCGTACGAGCAGATCCGGTTCGCGCGGTTCAACGAGGCGTACCTGGAGACGCCGAACGGCGCCCCGCCGAACATCCCCGGGCCTCCGGTGCCCGGACCGACGACGCCGGACGCGTCGCCGTACCGTAACAAGGCGTATGTCCGCGGCGGCGCGCAGACCACCGACGGGCGCTTCGGCAACGGGCTGGCGCTGGACCGGGTGGACGACCGGGCGGAGGTGGCGTTCGACGACTCCATCGACCTCGGCGCGGGGGACTTCACGCTGACCTCCTGGATCCGCTACTCGGACAAAACCGGCGCGCACTCGATCCTCTGGTTCCACCGGGTGGACCGGGGCACCAACCCGCCGGGGCTGTGGCTGCGGGCCGAACCGGCGAGCAACCGCATCCGGGCGGTCCTGGCCGTCGACCGGTTCGACGTGTCCGTACAGTCGCCGAGCGCGTACAACGACGGGCAGTGGCACTTCGTGGCGCTCCAGCGGGTACGCGGCGAGCTCCGGCTCCTGGTGGACGGCGTCCAGGTCTCCTCGGCGGCGGTGCCGGCCGGTTCGCTGACCCTCGGCAAGGAGTTCGGGCTCGAGGGAATCCACGTCGGGCAGCGGCTGGACGGCGCGGACCGCTTCCGGGGGACGCTGGACGAGGTGCGCGTCTACGGGCGCGCCCTCACCGCGACCGAGCTGGACCTGATCCGGCAGCGGAACCTCCCGATCGGCGGGCGGCTCGGGCTGCGGCTGCCGTTCGATCGCGTCGGCTGAGAGGAGGCCGACCGCTGGACGATGGCGCTCGCGGGGCTCCCGCGGGCGCCATCGCCGCGCCCGGACATCCCATGTCCTGAACGAGCGGCCAACACACCGCGTTCGCGCGGTGGCCCGTCCGTGTCATGGGCGTAAAATCTCCGGCACCGCCTGGCCTTCCGGGACCGAGAGGTGGGATGTTCGACACACGGTCTTCGACGAGCCTGGAGGCAGTATGCCTACGCGTGACGGCGCGTCGCTTCAGGAGCGCATCGTCGCTCTGATCCACGAGCGCGGACTGGCCCCCGGGTCACCGATACCCACCGAAGTGCAGCTGATGGAGCTGCTCGGGGCGAGCCGCAACAGCGTCCGTGAGGCCGTACGTGCTCTGCGGGCGTTAGGGATCGTCGAGATCCGGCACGGTCATGGGACGTTCGTCGGACACGCGTCGCTCGACGTGCTGACGCCGTCGCTCGCCTTCCAGGTGCGCTCGGGGCCGGGCGGCGGGATCCGCGCGCTGCGCGATCTGGTCGAGGTCCGCGAGCTGCTCGAGACCGGGCTGATCGCCCAGGTGGCCCAGAGCACCAGCGTCACCCGGCTGGCCGCGTTGGAAGCCCTGGTCAATGGCATGGATCGGGACCATGGCGCCGATCGGGCGTTCCACGCACTGCTGTACGAGTCGTGCGGCAACGAGCTGGTGCTGCAGCTGATCGGCCTGTTCTGGGACATCTACCACGAGGTCGAGCCGACACTCGGCCCACCGGAGGAGCGGACGGCGGAGATCGTCGTCAACCACCGCCGGATCGTGGCGGCTCTTCGCGCCCGGGATGCCGAGGCCGCCCGGGAGGCGATGCGGCTGCACTTCCGCGACGTCAAGGCGCGCATCGCGCGGGCGAAGGCCCCCGACACCGCTTGACGTAGCGGACAATTGCTCCCGAAGGGTGACTGATCACTCCAGTAACGCGATCATGCGTGAAGCGGTAAGCCGGGCCTTCCGGCTCAACCTGCCGTATCGCTACCATCAGGCACTGATCGCCTACATGGTGATTTTCGTCCATGGAGTTTCCGATCGGCGAGGGAGTGTCCCGTACGTGGCTGAATCAGGCAGGGCCGGGCGACCACGGACGGACACCATAGGTGACCGGACCGGGTCGGCCGGTGACGGGCCGCGGCGACTGACCGGTGCCCGCCGCCTGTCGTTGCGCACCGTGCTGCTCATCGTCGTCTTCGTCCCCAGCTTGACCTTCGCCCCGCTCCTGGCCTCGGGCATGCACCAGCTGGCCACCCAGTGGCAGGCCGAGAAGACCCAGATGGAGCTGGCCACCACCGGCGTCGGCAGGCCCGCGGCCGACCTGTTCCTCAGCCTCGACCAGGAGCGACGGCTCACCGCCCAGGTGCTGGCCGGCCCGGGGAGCCCCGCCCGCGACCAGCTCGCCGAGCAGCGTGCGGTGACCGACCGGGCCGTGCGGACGTTCCGTCCGCTGGCGGCCCTGGACGACGCCGACGCGCAGGAGGGCCTCACCGACGCCATCATCCGCACCGACCGCGGCCTCGGCCTCCTCGATCAGCAGCGCCGGGCGGTGGACGCCGGCCGGGCCACCTCGCAGCGCGCGTTCGACTACTACAGCGGCGTCCTGGAGTCGGCCCTCAACGTGCTGACCGCCCTCGGCAACACCGACGAGGGCCAGGTGAGCAGTAAGGCGCAGACGCTGACCGACCTCTTCTGGGTCGTCTACGCACTCGGCCGCGAGGACGCCCTGCTGTCCGGCGGCTGGGCGAGGGGCGCCCTGACGAGGAGCGAGTACGGCCTCGTCACCGACGCCATCGGCGCCAGGAAGCACCTCCTGCGGTCCCGGGTGCTTCCCGCTCTCACGGGCAACGAGCTCCCGTACGCGAAGATGACGACCGGCAAGGCGTGGGAGACCATGGCCGCCCTGGAAGGGCGGCTGATCACCGCCGGGAGCGGCGCCGAGGGTGATCGGGTGACACTGCGCGACGACAGCGCACAGTGGCGCTCAGCGGTGGACGCGGTCACCGTGCAACTGCGGCAGCTCCTGAGCCTGCGATCGGAGAATGTCGGCAGGGCCGGCTACGGTCACGCCGACATGATCTTCAAGATCTTCGTCAGCATCTCCACGGTGGGCCTGCTCGCCCTGGGCCTGGTGTTCTTCACGAGCTGGCGGCTCACCGCCGTTCTCCGCCGGCGCATCCTGGCCCTGCGCCAGGACGCCCAGGAGCTGCAGGAGCGGCTGCCCGATGTGGTCGCCCGGCTGGAGCGCGGCGAGGACGTCGACGTGGACGCGGAAGTGCGCAGACTCGAACCGACCCCGGACGAGCTCGGCGAGCTCGGGCAGGCGCTCAACCTGGCCAGCCGCAGCGCCGTCCACACCGCCGTGCGGCAGGCCGAACAGCACCGGGGATTCCAGCGGATGCTGCAGCGCATCGCCCGGCGCACCCAGATCCTCATCGGCCTGCAGCTGAAGAAACTGGACGAGCTGGAGCGCAAGCACGAGGACCCGGAGGTGCTGGAGGGCCTGTTCGACCTGGACCACCTCGCCTCCCGGCTGCGCCGCTACGAGGAGAACCTGGTGATCCTCGGCGGCGGGCAGCCGCAGCGCCGCTGGCGCAAGCCGGTGCGGCTGCTCGATGTGCTGCGCGCCGCGCAAGGCGAGGTCCAGGACTACCGCCGGATCTCGATCGACGTCGAGACCGAGTCCTGGATCGCGGAGCGCGCGGTGCAACCGCTGGTCCACGTCCTGGCGGAGCTCATGGAGAACGCCACCGCCTTCTCCAAGCCGCTGACCCCCGTCGAGGTCCGGGCCGCGCGGGTCGGCCGGGGCGTCGCCGTGGAGATCGAGGACCGCGGCCTGGGCATGGAGCCCGAGCAGTACGCCGCCGCCAACGCTCTGCTGCAGTCACCGCCGCGCCTCGACGTGCTGGCCCACGCCGACGACGTGCGGCTCGGCCTGGACGTGGTCGCCCGGCTCTCCGCGAACCTGGGCCTCCAGGTCGAGCTGCGGTCGTCGGCCTTCGGCGGCACCCGGGTCATCGTGCTGGTTCCCGAATCGCTGGTGGTGGCCCGCCCGCGCACGGTACCCGAGCCCGCCACGGCCCCCATGGAGGTCCCCCGGGCCGCCGACGCCGCACCGCCCCGCCCACGGGAGGAAACCCCGCCGCACGAGGACGGTCAGTTGCCGGCCCGCTCCCGAGGACGTGCGATGGCGTCCGTGACGGCGCGGGCCGGCTCACCGGAGCAGGAGTCCGGCAGCCGGCCGCTGCCCCAGCGCGTACGCCAGGCCAGCCTGGCGGCGGAGCTCCAGGTCCCGGCGGTCCGGGCCGACCAGGCCGACCGGGAGACCTGGGACCAGCCCCGCCGGTCCGGCGCCACGATCGGCGCCTTCCAGAGACAGTCGCGCAAACGCCGCACCGGTGACGACGGCTCGCAGCCCGAGGCGAGCGAATATCCCGAGCCCAGTTCCCCTACGACGGAAGATCGATGATGACGCAGCGCACCACCGCCACCGACACGGACTTGGACTGGCTGCTGGACGGCCTGGTCGATCAGGTCGCGGGCGCCCGGCACGCCGTCGTGCTGTCCGACGACGGCCTGGTGGTCAGCCGGTCCAGGACCATCGAACGCGCGGACGCCGAACGCCTGGCCGCGATCGCCACCGGACAGCAGAGCCTGGCGCGCGGCGTTGGGCAGCTCTTCAGCGGCGGGCCGGTCCACCAGGTCATCATCGAGATGGCCGAGCTGTGGTTGTTCGTCACCGCCGCGGGCCGGGGCACCCATCTGGCGGTGGTCGCCTCCCAGGAGGTCGACGCCGAGCTGATGAGCGTCGCGATGCACACCCTGATCCAGCGGGTCGGTCAGAAACTCGGCACCGACGTGCGCCGCCCGCACGCCGATGACCGGGAGAGACACGGATGAAGCACTGGACGGAAGGCTTCGACGACGATGACGCCGGCGAGTCCCTTGTCCGTCCCTACACGATCACCGGCGGGCGGACCGCTCCCGAGCGGGACGACCTGACGCTGATCACCCTGGTGGCGACGACCTCCGCGGCCCTTCCGGGAAACGGACGCGACCGGCGCAAGATGCAGCCTGAGCACCGCGCCATCGTCGCCCTTTGCGAGCGGCCGCTGGCGGTGGCCGAGGTCGCCGCCGCGCTGAATCTGCCGGTGTCGGTGACCAAGATCCTCATCGGCGATCTGATCGAGTCGGGTCAGCTACGGGCCCGGCCACCCCTGGCGTTCGCGCAGGCGGGCGGCACTCCCGAGCTGGCGATCCTTAGGGCGGTGCGAGATGGGTTACGCAAACTCTGACCACGGGGACGCCGCTCCTCTGGCGGTGAAGATCCTCATCGCCGGTGGTTTCGGCGTCGGGAAGACGACCCTGGTCGGCGCGGTCAGCGAGGTCGCCCCGCTGCGTACGGAGGAATACCTGACCCATGCCGGCGTCGGCGTGGACGATCTGGACGGTGTGGACGGCAAGTCCACCACCACCGTCGCGCTGGACTTCGGCCGCATCACCATCAGCCGCGAACTCGTGCTCTACCTCTTCGGCACACCCGGGCAGGAGCGCTTCTGGTTCATGTGGAACGACCTGGTCAACGGGGCGATGGGCGCGGTCGTCCTGGTCGACACCCGCCGGCTGGACGTGAGCTTCGCCTCGATCGACTTCTTCGAGAGCCGTGGCATCCCCTTCGTCGTCGGCGTCAACTGCTTCCACGGTGTCCGGGACCGGACGCAGGAGGAGATCCGGCGGGCACTCGACCTCGATCCGCAGGTGCCGCTGATGCTCTGTGACGCCCGCGACCGGGCGGCCGGACGCGATGTGCTGCTGGCGCTCATCGACCACCTGATGGCCGTACGGACCAGCGGCACACCGCACTCCGCGACCTGACCGGGCCCGGTGTGACCTGAGTGGGCCCGGTGCCGCCGGTCGCGGACGTTCATGGACGGCCGTTGGCGGCGCACCAGCCTGCCCAGGTGGTGGCGCCCTTGCCGAGCTGCTTGTTGTGGAAGGACGTCCAGGAGTTCTCGCTCGCTCCCGGCGCGCCGGGAGCGGCCTTGAACAGCGGATGGTTCTGCTCGACCTCAGCGCGCAGCCACGGCTCGATGTCGCGGTAGGAGTCCAGCGACCAGCTGCGGGCATGGTAGGTGAGCTGGCCGCGCACCTCGGTCTCCGGCAGGCACATGAACGGCGCCCACGGGCTGGTCCGCGCCCAGCTGATCTTCGTCTCCATCGCGCCGGACGGGACGCCGGACCGGGTGCGCGCCGCCACCTCGCGCTCGTCGACGGAGAAGTCGAACATCTCCTGCGCCGCGTACACGCCGCCGGTCAGGCCGAACCGCTCGCCCAGGGTGCCGCCGAGGTCCGCGCGGACGCCGATGTCGCTGGTCCAGATGGTCTCGTCGTGCGAGCGGCGCAGCGGCGGCCCCACGTAGGAGGGGGTGATCGGGAACGGGCCGAAGTTGACCGCGTCGTTGTTGATGGGGACGACCGGGTACGTCTTGCCGTCGATCGGGTTCCGCCATTCGCGGACGACGCGCTGCGGATCCGCCGGGTCGGTGTAGAAGACGATCTCCCTGGAGAGCTGGTAGAGCTGGTTCGTCTCGGGCACCCGGTACAGCCGCCGGATGTTGTAACCCTCGATGTTGAACAGTTTCTGGCCGTGCCGCAGCGCCGGGTCCAGACTGTTGCCCTCGATGTTGGCGTACACCGATCCGGAGATCCGGAACACCATGTCCTTCCCGTCCGGACGCCCGAACGTCTGGAGGGACAGTTTCCCGCTCTGGTCGGTGACCGTCGCGTAGACGGGCCCGGGGTGCGTGGGGGCGGCGGGAGCGTCGTCCGCCGCCGCGCTCGACACGCTGGTGCCGAGGATCAGGACGACCAGGACCGACAACCCCGTGATACCTCGCTTGATCACGTACGTCCTTCCGTGGTGACGAAGTTGGCGAACAGCGCCATATTGTGATCATGCCGGGCCGAGGGTTGTCCAGGGCGAGGCGGGCCGCGGCTCACGACGGCCGGGCCGCCGGCCGCGAGGTCAGCGCGACCTGTTCACGGTGATCAGGCCGGCTGTGTGCAGGCTGGTCAGCAGGGTCCAGTCGTCGGCGGGGTCGAGCCAGAGCTGGAGATCCGCCGGGCCCGAGGGCTTAGGGAGGGGGCCGGTGGGCTCGTAGAAGGTCGAGATCAGGACCAGAGGGACCGGTGCCTCCCATCGGGAGGGGGCCGGGGGTTCGTGTCGTGGGCCGAGGAGCACGGCGCGCTCCGCCTCGGTGCACGCGTCGAGCGGCCACCCGGCCGCGAGCTGAGCTTGCAGCCTGACCTGCATGTCCAGGACGAGACGGACCCGAGCGGCCGCCCGCTCCGCGTCGGTGGCGAGCTCGGCGTAGCCGACGTGCTCGGGGTGCTCGGGGTGCTCGGTGTAGTCGGCGTACTCGGGATGCTCGGTGTAGTCGCCGTAGTCGGCGTACTCGGGGATGAGCATCGCGACCAGTTCGGCGGGGTCGTCGGCGTAGCCACGGCGGGTGCCGCCCGCGTGGATCATCTCGAAGCGGTACGGCCGGCCGTCGGCTCCGGCCGGTGCGGCCGGAGGCGGCTCCGACGACGAGGTGTTACGGACGAGCACGGCCATGGGTGTCCTCCGGGGTGCGGTCACTGCGGGCGCATCCAGCGAGTGGCGGCGTACAGGGCGGTGAGCTGCTCCTTGTCGGCGGCCCGCCAGAAGATCTCGTCCATCAGGCTGCGGAAGGACAGGCTCCCCCGCTCGGTGCGGTCCTGCGCCGGATCCTCGAAGAGTTCGGCGTGGGTGCCCAGCGGGTCGGGCCTGCCCCGGTTGGGCAGATCGCCCAGCGTCGCGTTGCGGAACGCCGCCTCGACCAGTGCCAGCGACACCTTCACCTGCGACTGGATCACGGCGGGGTCGAGCGAGCCGTCCCACAGCCGCAATTCGAGGTGATCCTTAGAGGACCCTTGCATGGCGTTCATGTTCACCGCGGAGTCGTGGCCGCTGTTGCGATGCCGCACCGGGCCGATCGGCTCGTAGCCGGCGGCGGGCAGCTGGTTGGGGCGGCAGTGCTTGAGGCCCCGGTGGCTCTCCGCCTCCGGGTTGTGCGCGAGTCTGAACAACGTGTCGAGGTGATGGCCCACGTGGTTCAGCACGCTGGTGTAGTTCTCCACGATGTGGTCGAAGTCGTGGGTGCCCACATGGACGTGCCCACCGGTCCGCAGGCCGGCCGTGCCGCCGTGCGATCGGATGATATCGACGGCGACGCGGAGGTTCTCCCAGGTCGCGGGCTCGTCGTACAGGATGGGCGAGACCAGTTCACCCGCGACCGTGCCGTCCTTCTCCAGCCTCCACAGGCCGAGCCCGCCGTTCTTTCCTGAGCTGTAGCCCCGGTCCTTCATGGTGTGGTACTCGTGCTGCCGAGCGTCGCCGGTCAGTCCGGCCTCGTGCAGGGCACGGGCGATGGCCTCCAGGCCTTGGCGCGCGACGCTGTCCGGCAGGTCGAACTCGAGCTCCAGCCCGAACCCGCGCCCGCCGTCACGGGCGGCCAGAGACGCGGTGGCGTCGTCCAGCATGTAGGGGATCACCGCCTCCCCCCTGACGGCGCGTTCCACGGCCTGGTCGTAGGCCCCCCTGAACGCCCCGAAATCCCTCGTGAACGACACCTCGGGGCGATCCGGCCAGCGCTGCCACGCCTGGACCCGGGCCTCCAGCGAGGCGACACGCTCCCGCTCCGCCATGGCCGGCAGGTCCGGGCCGGTCAGCAGTGACCGGACGCGGCGCAGGACCGGGCTCCCCTCGGGAAGCGCCTGCCGGGCCGCCTCGTGCTCGCGGCTCGCGGCCCGCAGGGCGTCCCGGACGGCCGACGGAGACAGATCGTGCAGCCCCGACGGGATGTCCGGCGGCCGGGGCGCGGCCGGGCCGGCGTCTCGGGTCAGGGCATCGAGCACCTGGCGCCGGCTGACCGGCCCGAAGAGGTCCAAGCCGTTCCGCTGGGCCTCGGCCGTGCTGTCCACCAGCCGTTCGACGGAATAGCCGAGGCCCGCGTCTCCCGCCAGGCGGCGCAGCGGCTCGAACACGCGCAGCCGCGACGGCGCCTCGGAGCCGGTGATCTCGGCGAGCCGGGAGAGAACGCGCGCCGTGTCGTCGCTCGGCCGCGTGACGCCGTTCTCGGCCGCGATCCGCAGCCCGTCCCAGAGGTACGGGTCTCGCGTCCGGTGCGTGGTGAGCAGGTCGACGAGCTCCCGGGGCCCGGCCACCCGTGTGAGGTCGGCGCCGTGTGCCCGCGCGTCCTCGGCCAGGCGCACGAGCTGTTCGACCGAGCGTCCCTGCCCCGCCTCACCGGCCAGGCGGTCCAGCGGAAGCACCGTGCCCTCCGCACGCGCGGCGATCTCGTCCAGGAGCGCGAGCACCCGTGCCGTCGACTCGCCGGTGTCGGCCAGGGCGTGCCTCTCGGCGAGCAGCACGCCGTTCCACAAGGATGGGTCCTCGCGCCGGAACGCGTCCATGGCCGCGAGCAGGGCCTCGCTTCCGGTCGTGCCGCGGGGGATGTGGCCCCTCTGGTGGGCCGCCCGGACGACCGGGAGCAACTCCCTGATGTCGCGAATGCCGTACCTCTCGAGCATGGGTCTCGTGAAGTTCCGGACTTTGGTAGAGGTGACGGGGTCCCCCATCATCGTGACCATGAGCCCGATCGTGCGTGCCTGTACGGCGTTCGCGTCCGGTAAGGAGAAGCGGAGCTGGTGCCGGATACCCGTCCAGCGGTGGGAGTCCGCCACCATCATCCTGTGCAGGATGCCGGCCAGCGCCGCACGGTCGGTCGCGCCGGCCGGGGACAGGCCGTACCGCTGGGCGTCGTTGAAGACGTCGACCAGGGCGTCGATCTCGAGCCTCAGGCCGAGGTCGTTCGCGAGTGCATGGATGGCCCTTGCCTGGTCGGGTCCGCCGATGCTCCGGCCCATCAGGGCCAGGGCCCGTGCGGTCGTGTCGTCTTGGCCGCTGACGGGCAGCCGCTCCGTCAGCCGCCGCCCTTCGGCCAGGAGAACCTCGTCCGGCACCGCCCTCGGAGAGGTGCCGGGGCCGTCCGGCGGACCGCTGAGCAGCCGCTCGATCCGGTTCTCCGGACCTGCCCGGCGGCCGTCCGGGCCGCTCCCGTTGTCGGGCGTCCAGCGGTGCACGATCGCCGCCGCCTCGGCGAAGCCGCGGGGCCGCGGATCCGCAATCGGCGAGGGTCCGCCGGGCACCTGATGCGCCCCTGCCGGCTGTGCCCGTTCCTGGACGGCGATACCCGCCAGCTCTTGTGGAGCCCGCGCCGCGGGGAGTGCGGCCTCCCGTGCCATACCGGGTGAACCTGGTTCGGCCGCACGGCCAGGCAGACCTGGGTCGACCACGCGGCCAGGCGAATCTGGTTCGGCCACCTTGCCAGGCGGGCCCGGGTCGGCTGCGCGGCCGGACGGGCCTGGGTCGGCCGCCGGCATCGCCCCGACCGTCCGGTCCCCCTGGCCGGCCGCGGAGACGAGCGGTCCCGTCCGGTTTCCCTCATTGAGCGTGGGTTCAACCGGTCCCGGCCGGTGTTCGGGCCTCGCCGGGAGTGCGCTCTGCTCGCGCGGTGGTTGAGCGTCCGTGTGGGGCTGCTGTGGTCGTTCCCGCCCGCCCTCACCGCCGAAGGCGTCATCGGGGGTCGCGGTGGTGATCGCCGGAACGGTGGCCGGAAGCAGAGAGCTCCGTGGGAGCTGCCCCGGGCTCGTGGCCTCGGCTCGGGTGGTGGCGGGCGTGCTCTGGTTGGTGGGGGTCCGCTCGGCGAGAAGGTTCTGCTGGGGTCGCTCGACCGGAAGATTCTGCGGGGCCCGCGCGGGAGTTCCGTCTTGTACGGCCCTGTCCCCGCCTACAGGTACAGCTCTGTCCCCGCCTATGTGTACGGCTCTGTCCCCGCTTGGCAGTGGCGTGTCCTGGCGTCGGACGACCTCACCGGCGATCGCCCCGTTCGAGAGCATCTGAGGCCCGGCGGCGTCGCTCGGGGCTCTGACAGGGGGCGGGGACGCGGGCGGTGGACCGGTGTCGGCGTGCGGCGCGCCGACGAGCGTCATCTCGCCCGCGAGCGTCGTCTCGCCGATAGCGGCGACCGGCCGGGTGGGAGCGCGCTCACCGGCCGGGTGCGGCGAACCGGTGTCGGCGTGCGTGGAGGCGGGGTGCGCGGTGCTGGTGTGCACGGTGTCGGCGTGCGTGGAGGCGGGGTGCGCGGTGCTGGTGTGCACGGTGTCGGCGTGCGTCGAGGCGGGATGCGCGGTGCCGGGGTGCGCGGGGTCGGCGAGTTGGGCGACCGCTCGCATCGGGAGGTAGCTCGTCCGGGCCGAGGCCGGGACGTCGAGGCCGCCCGCGACGCCGGAAATGAAGGCGTACGTGAGGTGGGAGGCGTCCAGTTGCCCGCCGAGCGCCAGAGCGGGGACGGCGCCGGCCGTGCCCGCCGCCCCACCCAGCAGCGCCTGGCCGTACATGCTCTGCCCGATCGCCACGATCTTGTCCCGCACGGCCAGCTCGGCCCTGGACGCGACGTACACCATCTGCCGGCTCAGCAGCCGCGACAGCGCGGCGTTCGCGCCGCCGAACAGGGCGCCGGTCAGGGCCCCGCTGCCGGCCGACATCGCCAGCGACGCGAGATCGAAGTCCCCCGCCTCGCGGTCCCCCACGACCTGCTGCGCCGCTTGCACGCCGAGGTCCAGCCCGCCCATGATCCCGGCGAACTTCAGCGTGCTCATGAGGACGAGCCGCTTCATCGTCTGGATGCTCACCTGGGTCAGCAGCGTGTGCTCCCGGATCAGCGCGAGAACGGCCGGGCCGTGGACGTAGATCCACACCAGCAGCTTGACGATCACCGCGCCGAGCAGCGCCAGCGAAGCGTAGATCATCCACTCGGTGTGCTGCATCCGCACGCCGTGCTCGCGCAGGGACGCCGCCTCGTCCCGGAGGGCCCGCTCCAGCAGATCGAGCAGCGCCTCCCCGGAATCGGCCCCGGTGGCTCCCGCCTGCCCGCCGAGGGCCGCGAACGTCTGCTCGAACGCCTCCTTGGCGGCGCCCTGCCATTCCTGGCCGCGCAGCATCCTGACGACCGCACCGGCGTCCCCCGCCTTGATCTCGGCCAGGAGATCCGCCAGGTTCTCCAGTGTCCCCGCCTCGGCGATGATCCCACCGACGTCGGCCTCCGGGAACGCGCCGCCCGTCAACGGCCTCGCCAGCGGCTTCACCACGTCGGGCACCAAACTGAGGTCAAGCCCCATCAGCGGGCGTCACCTTCGCCGGGCGGCCGTGGATCCCCCGGCTGCGGCGGGCCGGCTCCGGGGAGGAAGGACTCGAAGCCCGTTCCCTCGCCGAACAGGTCCCCGAACGGAAGATCCGGTACGAAGGGGCCCATCAGCTCCCGCATCTCACCGGAGACCTGGCTGGTCGCCCGCCCGATCTGCTCGACGATCAGGGTGGACAGCTCCGACGGCGACAGCTTGCGGTAGACCCGGGGATCGAACTCGATCGTCCGCACCTCACCGCGGGGACCGACGGTCACGGTCACCATGCCGTCCTTCGACCGGGCGGTGGCCGACAGCTCCCGTACCTTCTGGTGCATCTTCCCAAGCTGCTCGGTTTGCTGGTTGACCTCCTGGACGAGTTGCTCCAGCAGCCGCCACGGCTCATCTGTCGCCATCTATGTCCCTCATGTCCCCTGTGCATCGCAGATCCCACAATTACCATCGTTTCCCTATTTTGTGGGGTCCTTGATCGAGGAGTACTAGGCTGCCCACCCGTGGAGTTGGACGGCGTCACCTACAGCAAGAGACACCTGCACCGGTTGGCGTGCGCGGCGGACGGCATGGCCGGTGACCTGGCCGGCGCGAGCACCCGATTCGAGGCGTCGTCGGGGGTGGCGAAAACCGCCCTCGGCGACGACGAATACGGCCGCGCGTACGCGCGGGACCACGGCCGGCGGATGACGGACATCGCTACCGGGCTCGACCTGCTCGCGACCGCGCTCCGGCAGCAGGAGACCCGTATTCAGCGGGCGTCGCAGAACTACGACGGCGGCGAGGACGCCAGCACCCTGCGCTGAGGCGGCACGGGTCGGCGTCATCGGTTCGACGGTCATGCCGGACGCGGTCATGCCGGACGCCGGCGGCGGGGCCCCCGCCACGCCGCTCCCCCGAGCGTCCGGGTGACCGTTCGAACGGGCGGTGGATCAGGTCAGTTGCCGGCGTCGAGCGGGATGCCGAGGATCGACGCGAGGGCGGGACTGCCGGGTGCGTACAGAGCGAGCGGGTCGGCGCGGAACGCGGTGTCGAGGGCGTGGGCGTCCTCACCCACCAGGATGCGCCAGGTCCCGGCGCGGATGCCGTCAAGGATGACGGTCGCGGCGTCGGCGGCCGAGAGGGGGGCGCTGTCCCGGAAGCCGTCGGCCATGCCCTTGATCATCGAGCGGACCACGTCGTCGCTCACGTGCTCGGCCGGGATGCCGGCGTTGGCGACGATGAGCGCGCGGGCCTTGTCGATCTCTTCGGGGGTCATGTCCTCCGGGTCGGACTGACCGTGCGCCCGCCGAGAGTTGATCATCATGTCGGTGCCGACGTGGCCCGGCATCACGAGCGCGACCTGGACGTGCGGCGCGTTGACCCGGAAGTCCACCAGCATCGCCTCGGTGAAACCTTTGATCGCGAACTTCGCGGTGCTGTAGGCGGTGTGCGGAATGCCGGGGCCGATGAACGCCCAGAACCCGTTGACGCTGCTGGTGTTGACGAGGCAGCCCTCGTCGCTCGCGATCAACAGCGGCACGAATGCCCGCGAGCAGTTGTACACCCCTCCCCAGCACACGTCGAACGTGCGCTCCCATTCGTCCTGAGGGCCGGCGACGAAGCTGCCGCCGCCGTGGATGCCCGCGTTGTTGAACAGCAGGTTGATATGGCTCGTCTCGTGCTGCGCCATGACCTCGTCGCGGAACCTCGCCACCTGGGCCGCGTCCGACACATCGCAGTGGTGGGTCGTGACCCGCACGTCGCCGGACGCGACCTTGCGGGCGTTGTCCGCGGTGACGGCCAGGTTGGCGTCATTGACGTCGCAGGTCGCGACCGAACAGCCGTCGGCCGCCAACTGGGCGACCAGTTCGCGACCCATCCCTGTGCCGCCTCCGGTGACGACGGCCAGCTTTCCGGTGAACGATCTCATTGATCAGTCCCTTCGTCGTGCTCACACTTCCACGCACCGGGTGGGTGCTCAATAGCCGTGCCCTGCCGCTATCGCGGACGACCGAAATGCGGTATTTCCTACCTAATATGCATGTTATTCTCGCTCGCATGCGCACCATCTCCCCCGCGGTCGTGCTGGCCACCGCCGCCCTCACGCTGACCGCGTGCGGCGGGACCGGCCAGCCGGCCGCCACCGCCCCCACCGGCAAGAACGTCATCCTCATCACGCCCAACCCCGTGGGGACCAACAGCTTCCTGCAGCTCAGCGTCAAGGGCGCGGAAGCGGCGGCCAAGGAGATCGGCGCCTCGTTCAAGCTGTACGAGAGCAAGGACCCGACCAGCATCGCCCAGAACCTCGACGCCGCCGTCCGGGCGAAGCCCACCGTGATCGTCGGGGTCAGCTTCTCCTTCGACGACCTGTTCACCACCGTCCCGAAGCAGCATCCTGACCAGCAGTTCCTCCAGGTCGACTCCTGCGCCGAGGAGCAGGCGGCCAACCTGACCTGCGTGTCCTTCAAGGAGCATGAGGCCGCCTACCTGGCGGGCGTCGAGGCCGGGCTGCTGACCGAGAGCGGCAAGCTCGGCGTCGTCGCGGCGATCGACTCGCCGTTCGTGCACCGCTGGATCGACCCGTTCCTCGACGGAGCCAAGTCCGTCAAGCCCGAGGCCACCGGCACGCCGCTCTACGTCGGCGGCAACAACCCGTTCAGCGACCCGGCGCGGGCCAAGTCGCAGGCCCAGACGCTCACCGGCCAGGGCGTCGACATCGTGGCCGCCGCCGCGTCGGCCGGCAACCAGGGCGTCTTCGAGGCCGTGGCCGCCGCGAAGGCCAAGGCGTTCGGCGTGGACGTCAACCAGTGCGCCCAGAGCCCCGGCAACGTCATCGACAACGTGCTCAAGCACGTCGACGTGGCCGAGAGCGCCGCCATCAAGGACATCGCGGCCGGGAAGGCGGGCGGCGTCAAGGTGTACGGGCTGAAGGAGGGCGGCGTCGGCGTCAACGCGCTCGGCGACGACCTCGCCTCGTCCGGCTGCGCGGTCGCCGCCAGCGCCGACGTGGTCGCCAAGGTCAAGCAGGTCCGCGACGACATCGTGGCCGGTCGCGTCACGGTCGCCGACCCGCTGGCCGGATGAGCGTTCCCGCCGTCGAGCTGGTCGGCATCACCAAACGCTTCGGCGACGTGACCGCCAACGACGGCGTCGACCTGGCCGTGGAGCGCGGCGAGGTGCACGCCGTGGTGGGCGAGAACGGGGCCGGCAAGTCCACCCTCATGTCGATCCTGTACGGCCTGCACCCGCCCGACGCCGGGCACGTGCTGCGCGCCGGGACGCGGCTGCGGCTGCGCTCCCCCGCCGACGCGATCGCGCACGGACTCGGCATGGTCCACCAGCGCTTCCGGCTGTTCCCCGGCCTGAGCGTGGCCGAGAACGTGGTCCTCGGCGCCGAACCGATGCGGCGTGGCGTGCTCGACCGCGCCGCCGCCCGGCGCTCGGTCGCGGACCTGGCCGAGCGGTACGGGCTCGACGTGGACCCCGGAGCCCGGATCGGCGACCTGCCTGTCGGAACGCGTCAGCGGGTGGAGATCCTCAAGGCGCTGTACCGGCGGGCCGAGGTGCTGATCCTCGACGAGCCCACCGCCGTGCTCACTCCCGGTGAGGCCGCGGGGCTGTTCCGCATGGTGCGGGAGCTGGCCGCCGAGGGGGTGTCGGTGCTGCTGGTGACACACAAGCTGGACGAGGTGCTGGCCGCCGGGGATCGGGTCACGGTGCTGCGGGGCGGCCGGGTGACGGGACGGTTCCCGACGGCGGGCACGTCGGCGGACGACCTGGTCCGCGCGATGATCGGCCGCTCACTCGCCACCGCCCCGACCACCGCCAAGAAGCCGCCCGCGACCACCGGCGCCCTGCCCACCGCCAAGAAGCCGCCCGCGACCACCGGCGTCCCACCCACCGCCAAGAAGCCGCCCGCGATCGCCGGCGGCGCTCCGTACCGGCTGGAAGTGCGTGACCTGCGCGTCCGGGATCGTGACGGCGTGGCCGCCGTCGGCGGGGTGTCGTTCAGCGTGCGGCCCGGTGAGATCGTCGGCATCGCGGGCGTCGCGGGCAGCGGGCAGCGCGAGCTCGTGGACGTCATGACCGGGCTCAGGCGCGCGCACTCCGGCACGGTGCTCCTCGACGGGCGGCCTGTGGGCGGTGCCAGGGATCGGCGCGTGGCCTACGTCCCCGGCGACCGTGCGGGGCGCGCCACCGCCCCTGACATGTCGCTGGCCGACAACCTGCTGATGGGCGACCAGCGCGGCTTTCTCCTCGGCCCGGGCCGGGTCCGCGGCCGGGCGGCCGCGCTGGTGGAGCGGTTCTCGATCAGGGCCGCCTCCGTACGGGCGCCGATCGCGCAGCTGTCCGGCGGCAACGCCCAGAAAGCGGTGCTGGCCAGGGAGCTGTCCAGGGACACGCCGGTGCTCGTGGTGGAGGAACCCACCCAGGGCGTGGACGTGGGCGCCCAGGAACAGATCCACGCCCTGCTCGCCGCCGCCCGCGACGCGGGACGGGCCGTGCTGCTGCAGTCCAGCGAGCTGTCCGAGCTGCGGGCCCTCGCCGACCGGGTACTGGTCATGTTCGAGGGCCGCCTGACCGCCGACCTCCCCGTGGCGGAGGCCACCGACGAGCGGCTCGGCGCCGCGATGACCGGCGCGACAGGCGTGCGGCGGCCGGCCGGAGAGAGCACCGAATGAGCTCCCCCGAGCCGCGCGCGCGTGCCGTCGCACGGCTGATCGCAGGGACGCCCGCCGTGGTCTCGCTGGTGGGCGCGCTCCTGCTGACCACGCTCGTCATGCTCGCCGTCGGCGTCGACCCGGGCCTCGCCTACCCCGCCCTCCTGCGCGGCGCGTTCATGGACGGCAACCTCGAATACACCCTGGCCGCCTACGTCCCCACCCTCGGCATGGCCGTGGCGTTCGCGATCCCCTTCCGAGCGGGCGAGTTCAACCTGGGCGGCGACGGCCAGCTCGCGCTGGGCGGCATCACGGCCGCCGCACTGGCCCTGTCCACCGGCGGCGCCGGTTCGTTCGTCCTCCCGCTGATCGGCGCGGCGCTGGCGGGCGCGCTGCTCGCCGCCCTGTCCGCGCCGCTGCACACCAGGCTCGGCATCCCGGCCATCGTCAGCACGCTGCTGCTGAGCGTGCCCGCGGTGTCGCTCGCCTCCTACCTGGCCCGCTTCCCCCTGGCCGAGCAGGGGACGGGGCTGGCGCAGACGCCGCTCCTGCCGCTCGCGGCCCACCTGCCGTCGCTCGGCGCGAGCACGTACGTGACGATCGGCCTACCCCTGGTGGCCGTCCTGACGGTGCTGTGGCTTCTCGCCGACGCCCGCACGGTCCCCGGGTACGAGATCCGCGCGCTCGGCGCCAACCGCGAGTTCGCCCGGTACGGCGGCGTCCGGGTGAGCCGGCTGACCGCGCTGACCCTGGCCGCGGGGGGCGCGTTCGGCGGGCTGGTGGGCGGCCTGATCGTGCTGGGCGCCCCGTACCGGTTCGTGGACGGCGCGCTGACCGCGCCCGGCTACACGTTCACCGCGATCGCGGCGGTGCTGCTGGCGGCGGGACGCCCCCTGGCCGTGCCCGTGACGGTGGCGTTGCTGACCATCCTGCAAGCCGGTGGCCAGGGGATGGAGCGGGAGGCGGGTGTGCCGAGCCAGCTCACCCAGATCGTGCAGGGCCTGATCATCGTGATCGTCGCGGTGGCCGCGGTCGCGAAGGCCCGGCCGTCGAGGAGGCCGGCGTGACGACGTTCCTCGCGGCGGTCCTGACCGCCACCGCGCCCGTGGTGCTGGCCGCCCTGGGCGGCCTGCTCTGCTCGGTGTCGGGCGTCTTCAACATGGCGCTGGAGGGCCAGCTCCTGTGGGGCGCGTTCACGGCGGTGCTGTTCAGCCATCTGACGGGCAGCGCCTGGCTGGGTGTGGCGGGCGCGGTGCTGTGCACCACCCTGTACGCCCTGCTGCTGTCAGTCCCCGCGGTGACGTTCCGCGCCGACCCGGTCGTGGTGGCCGTCGGCACGAACCTGCTGGCGCTCGGGCTGACCGCGTTCCTCATGCGGCAGATCTTCGGCAGCGGCGGCACGTTCAGCTCCCCCGAGCTGGCGGGACTGCCGACGCTGGCCGCGCTGGGGCTCGACGCTCCCGTGGCCGGATCGCAGTCCCCGCTGGTGCCGGTCGCGTTCCTGCTGGTGGCCGCCGCGGCTTGGTGGCTCGGACACGCCCGCTCCGGGCTGCGGCTGCGCGGCATCGGGCAGCACGCGGAGGCGGCCGAGTCGATCGGGCTGCGGGTGCCGCTCTACAGGCACGCGGCGGTGCTGGGCGCCGGCGCGCTGTGCGGACTCGGCGGGGCGCAGCTCGCGCTGGGCAACGTGACGCTGTTCAGCGAGGGGATGAGCGCGGGGCGCGGGTGGGTGGCCGTGGTCGCGGTCATGCTCGCCGGCTCCAGGCCGTGGCTGGGTCTGGCGGCCTGCCTGCTGTTCGGGGCCGCCGAGGCGCTGGGGTTCCGGCTGCAGGGGCTGGGGCTCCCCCAGCAGGCCGCCGACGCGGCCCCGTACCTGATCACGCTGCTGGCCCTGGTCGTGGTGGCGGCGGCACGACGGAAGGAGGCACCGGTATGAGCGGTCCCGTACTGGCTGATTCGGTGCGGTTCGCGGGAGACGCCGTGGAGATCCTCGATCGCCGCGTCTATCCGTTGGAGGTGCGCTGGGTGCGCTGCGCGACCAGCGAGGACGTGGCGGTCGCCATCGAGCGGATGGTGACGCAGAGCTCCGGGCCGCTGTTCGCGGCGACGGCGGGGATGGTCCTGGGGGCGCGCGAGGCCCGGCACGAACCGCCGGAGCGGGCGGCCGAGCGGCTGCGCGCCGTGGGCGCGCGCCTGGTCGCCACCCGGCCGACGAACAACCACATCAGGGACGCCGTCCACGCCGTCCTGTCGGCCACCGTCGGCACCACGCTCCAGGCCGGAACCGCGCAGGCCGGGGACGAGCTGGTCGCGGTGGTCGAGGCCGCGGCACGGGCGCATGACGACGGGTATCGTGCCCGCAGCGCGGCGCTCGGCGGGCACGCCGCCGGACTGCTCGCCGACGGCGCCCGCGTGCTCACGCACTGCTGGGCCGACGCCTTCCTCATCGGCACCGTACGCGCGGCGCAGGCGGCGGGGAAACGGCTGGAGTTCGTCTGCACCGAGACCCGGCCCTACCTTCAGGGCGCCCGGCTGACCGCGGCCACCCTGGTCGAGATGGGCTACCGGCCGACGCTCATCACGGACGGCATGGTCGCCGCCGCCCTGTCGGACGGCCTGGCCGACGTCGCGCTGACCGCCGCCGACCGCGTGACGCTGGACGGCCATGTGATCAACAAGGTCGGCACGCTCGGCGTCGCACTGGCGGCCCGCGCGTTCGACGTGCCGTTCTACGCGCTGGTCGACGCGCCCGATCCTCAGGCGCCGACCGCCCGCGACGTGGTGATCGAGCAGCGCGACGGCGACGAGGTGCTGCACGCGCTCGGCCACCGCACCGCGGCCGACGGCGTGCGCGGCTACTACCCGGCATTCGACGTGACCCCACCCCATCTGGTGACCCGCATCGTGACCGAGCGCGGCGTCTACCGTCCGGACCAAGTGAAGGAGAGCCTGTGAGACGCGTCGTGGTCGACACCGACACCGGCATCGACGATGCCCATACCCTGCTGTACCTGGCAGGTCGGCCCGACGCCGAGATCGTCGCGATCACCTCGGTGTACGGCAACTGCTCCGAGGAGGACGCCACCCGCAACATCGGCTACGTGGGCGGCCTGCTCGGCCTGGACGTGCCGGTGGCCAGGGGCGCCGCCGAGCCGCTGCGCGGCCCCGCCCACATCGCCGGGTACGTGCACGGCAAGGACGGCCTGGGAGACCTCGGCCACGACCGCCCGCTGCCGGCGGTGACCGCCGAGTCCGGCCCCGAGCTGCTGGTACGGCTGGCGAACGAGCGACCGGGCGAACTCGACCTGCTGGCCCTCGGCCCGCTCACCAACCTGGCGCTGGCCCTGCGCCTGGACCCCGAGCTGTTCACCAAGTACCGCTCGGTGGTCCTGATGGGCGGTTCGGGCCCCTACGCCGCGCCGGGCACCCTGCTGATGATCGACGCCAACATCAACAACGACCCGGAGGCGGCCCGGGCGGTGTTCGCGGCGCCCCGCCGTGAGCTGGTCATGGTGGGCGTCAACGTGACGGCGGGCACCATCCTGGACGAACGCGCCATCGCCGCCCTGCGGGCCGCCGGAACGCCGGTGGCCAGGTTCGCGACCGAGATTTTGGACGCGTACCTGGACTTCTACCAGAACGAGTGGGGCCGCCGGATCATCCCGCTGCACGACCCGCTGGCCGCGGGCGTGCTGCTGGACCGCACGTTCGCGACCGCCTGGACGGACGGGCCGGTCAACGTGCGCGGCGACGGCTTCCTGTGGCGGGCCAGGCTGATGCGTACGCACGACGGGCTGCCGCCCGCCTTCCCGTACGATCCCGCGCCTCCCACGAGGGTGCTCACCGCCGTGGACGCGCCCGGGTTCGTGGCCGACTTCGTGGAGGTGCTGACCCGATGACCACGATCGTGCTCGACATCGAGGGGACGACCAGCTCGACGGAGTCCGTACACGTCGGTCTGTACGCCTACGCGCGGCCCCGGCTGGGCCCGCATCTCGACGCCCACCGCGACGACCCCGAGGTGCGCGCGGTGCTGGCCGAGATCGGCGCGGGCACCCTCGCCGAGGCCGTCGAGGTGTTGCACGGGTGGATGGACGGCGATGTCAAGGCCACCCCGCTCAAGACGCTGCAGGGCCGGATCTGGGCGGCGGGCTTCGCGGCCGGCGAGCTGACCGCCCACTTCTTCCCCGACGTGCCACCCGCGCTGCGCGCCTGGCACGCCGCCGGGCACCGGCTCGCGGTCTTCTCCTCCGGGGCGGTCGCCAGCCAGCGGCCGTGGTTCCGCCATGCCGCGGACGGAGACCTGTCCGTGCTGGTCACGCACTGGTTCGACACCGTCAACGCGGGGCCGAAGCGGCAGCCGGACTCCTACGAGCGGATCTCCGGGACGCTCGGCGAGCCCTCCGGGACGCTCTTCCTGTCCGATGTCCCGGCCGAGCTGGACGCCGCGGCGGCGGCCGGCTGGCGCACCACCGGCGTGCGGCGGCCGGGTGAGCCGAACGCCGCCGTGCCCTTCGGCACCCATCCCGTCGTCACGACATTCGAGGAGGTCAATCCATGAGCAGCGTCGAGATCGCGCTCGCGGCCGAGCAGGTGCACGCGTCCGGAGCCCGGCTGGCGGTCGAGGCGGCCCGCTTCACCGGGTTCGGCTGGATGCGCGGCACCTCGGGCAACCTCTCGGAGGTGGTCTCCCGCGAGCCGCTCCGGCTGGCCGTGACCGCCAGCGGCCTGGACAAGGGCGAGCTGCTGGCCACCGACGTGGCCGTGGTCGGCCCGCGGGGTGAGGCCGTCGCCGTCGAAGGGGTGGAGCCGCTCAGGCCGTCCGCCGAGGCCGGGCTGCACGCCCGGGTGGCGGACCTGACCGGCGCGGACGCGGTCGTGCACGTGCACGCGCTCAACGCGGTGGTGGCCGGGCGCCGCTGGCCGGGCGGGGTGCTGCTGCGGGACGTGGAGACGCTCAAGGGCATCGGCCGCCTGGCCCACGACGACGAGGTCACCATCCCGGTGATCCGCAACAGCCAGGACATGCGCGAGCTGGGCGACCGGTTCGAGGAGGCCCACGACCCGCGCACACCCGCCGTCATCGTGGCCGATCACGGGCTGTACGCCTGGGGCACGGACCTCAAGCACGCCCGGCACGTCACCGAGTGCGTGGAGTGGCTCCTGGCGTACGCGCTGGCCACCGCCTGACGCGCACGGAGGAGTGCGCTGGTCGCTCAGGGGGCGGGGGGTCACGCGTCCCCGTCCTCCTCCTGGCGGTCGCGCTCCTTCCGCAGCTCTTCGGCCAGCCCTTTCGCCCAGGCGAGGCGTTCCTCGTCCGGCAGGTCGAAATAGCCCTCCGGCAGTGCGGCCTGGATCTTACGCCTCCTCAAGAAAGCCACCAGCGCCTCCTGTCCCGATGTAGTCGCGGCTCTTCACATCGTAGATGGCGATCTGGTCGGTCTCCCTGGCCAGTTTGATCGCCGTCTTCCTGCGGGGAAGGTTCATCGACGGTTCGAGCCACATCTTCCCGTCCTCGATCCAGCAACCGAGGTAGATGTTCTTGCGGTTCTCGAAGACGTCCCTGTTGTCGCGGAGGTAGCGGTCGATGGCGCGGGCCGCGACGTCTGGATCGTCCAGGATGCTCTCGGGGAACTGGGCGGTACGACCGGTCGTGGCCACCATGTATCCCCTGGCCGGAGGCCGGCCGGTGGTCGGGGACCAGGAGAAGCCGCCGCTGCGCCGGGAGTCCCTGACCAGGCCGGCGAGCGGCACGGGCTTGGCCCCGCGAAAGAATCTGGCGGCCCGGCCGGCGATGAACCCGGCCGCGCCCGCGGGCACCCTACGCAATCAGCACTCGCGACGCCTGGTTCATCGACAGGTTCACCAGCGCCCCGGTGAGCTGCTTGAGCGCCGGGATCGCCAGCAGCGAGCCGCCCGACGTGGCCGGCGCCGCGGCGATCGCGAGCTGCATCCTGACCAGCAGCGCGACGAGCTGCACGAATAACGCGATCTTCAGGGCGAGCACGAGCGCGGCGCAGACCACCAGGCAGACGCCGACGACCTGCGCCCCGGTCACGCCTTCGGCGATCGCCGTACGTGGTCCGGTCACGCCCTCGGCGGCGGTGCGCGAGCCGTCGTCCTCTTCCCATGCCTTCAGGAACGCCGCCACGGCCTCGCCCGCGTTGCCGCGCCGTACGGCCTCGGCGACGGTGTCGGCCTGGCCGGTGATGCCGGCGAGCCGGACGCCGAACCCGGCCCAGGCGGTGGCCAGCCGGTGCAGCGACTCCTCGTCCACCTCCGGCCAGAGGTAGCCGAGCTCGTTGAGCAGGGCGGACAGCGGCGAGGGCAGGGTCACTCCCATGGCGCGCCCCTCCTGATCGCGGCGGCGAGGTCCTCCTCGGTGCCACGGTAGGTGGCCGCCATCGTGGTGAGCCCTTCGCCGTGCCCGCCCAGCGCGGTGACCACCGACGCGATGGAGCCGGCCGCCATCTCGTGGATGGCCGCGTACGCGGCGGCGATCATGGCGCTGATGTCGTCGTTCCGCGGGATCGCGCTGTCGGCGGAGACGGCGGCGAGCAGTTCGCCGAACGCGCCGCTCACCTCCTCGGCGACGCCGCCCGCATCCGTTCCCGCGTTGTGCAGAACGGTCGTACGCACGTCCGGGCCGGTCATCCGTCGATCCGCCTTTCGAGTTGCCGGAGCAGGTCGGTGATGGTGCCGGCGAAGGCGCCGAACCGGTCGGCGGAGAAGTCCTGCAGATCGCGCAGCTCCGCCGAGAGCGTGGCCAGGTCGGGGGCCGATCCCTTCCGTGCTTCGCCGGCCACGCCATCGAGCGCTTCGTTCACGGTGCGCAGGATCAGCGCGGCCAGGTCGGCCGACTCCAGCCGTCGGGCTCGGGGGTTGAGGTCGAGGGAGCGCAGCCGGACGCCGTCGGCCGACAGGACGGCGGTCGCGCGGACCAGGCCGTCGCGCCCCTCGGCCTCGTACTCGGCTCCGGCGGGGGCGGGCGGCGTGCTCCTGGCCGACTCGACGGCGGCCCTGGCGGCTTCGATGAGGCGGTCGAAGTCCCCCGCGCCCAGGTCGCCGCTCATCCGCCGGCCTCGGCCAGCACCTGCCCCACGCGTTCGAACAGCGGTTTCGGCTCGCCCCGCGGCCCCGGTGCGGTGAGCAGCAGCCTGGCCGCCGCCAGCACCGCGCGGATGGCGCGCACGCGCGACTCCTCGGGCAGGGACTGGATGTCGCTGACCGCGGAGAAGCCGATGACCCGCCGCGCCGCCTTGGCCGCGGCGAAGGGGACGGCGTCGGCGTAGACCTGGTCCAGGTGGCGGTCGAGGTCGATGATCCGAGGGTCGGCCCGCCGCGGCCACAGCTCGGCGAACTCGTCGGCGAACGCCTGCCAGGTCTCGCCCGCCTGGGCCAGCGCCCACCCGGCGTGCGCGTCGTCGCCCAGGACGAGGGCGCGGGCGGCGGCCAGCACGTAGTTGCCCCACAGCGCCCCGATGTCGAAGCCGACCGGGCCGTAGAAGGCGAACTCGACGTCGAACGCCCGTGCCGAACCGTCGCGCACCAGCACGGAGCCGGTGTGCAGGTCGCCGTGGATCAGCGCCTCGGCGTGGGTCAGGAACGCGAACTTGGCCGCGCCGATGGCGGCCCGCACCTCCGGGTCGCCCGCGTACGCCGCCACGTCCGCCTCGTTGGCGGGCAGGATTCGGTTGTGCTCGTGAGCGATGTACGGCTCGGTGAAGACGAGATCCTCGGTGATCTCGCACAGCTCGGGGTTGGCGGCGGTGGCCAGCGCGGCCTTGTGCCCCTTCGCCCCGAGCCCGAACACCGAGGTGCCGAACGCCACCTTCGCGACATAGCGCCCGAGCTCGGTGGCCACGCCCTCGTGGCGCAGCCCTTCGTTGAGCGCTCCGCGCCACACCCGGTGATCCGACAGGTCCTCGATGGCGATGACGTGCCGGTCGGGGTCGGCGTCGTAGATCTCGGGCACCAGGCCGGGCGCGACCTGGTTGTGCACCCGCAGGGCCCGGCCCTCGATGCCGTTGCGTTCCGGGGTGATGGGCCAGGTGGGATCCACGCGGACGTACGGGAGCGCCTGCTTGAGCACCAGCCCGCCATGCTCGGCGGCGGCGATGAAGACCAGGTTGAGGTTGCCGTCGCCCACCTCACGAACGTCCGAGACCGCGCCGAAGCGGGCCAGCGCGGGTCGCGTGGCGACATAACCGGCCAGGGTGTCCACCGTGAGGAGCTCGTAGCTCAACTGATCCTCCTGAGCGTGTAACTGGTCACCAGCGCGCCGACCAGCAGCGCGCCCTGGACGAAGGTCTGGGCGTAGTAGGGGGCGTTCAGCATGGTCATCCCGTTGATCATCACGCCGATGAACAGCGCGCCCACCACGGTGCCGAGCGCGTTGGGCCGGTTGGCGCCGAGCACCGCGAAGCCGATGAGCGCGGCGGCCACGGACTGCAGCAGGTACGGGTCCCCGGCGCCCACATCCCCGCGGCCGAGCCTGGCCGACAGCAGGATCCCGGCCACCGCCGCGCACACCCCCGACACGGCGTAGGCCAGGGCGCGGTAGCGGGCGACGCGGATGCCGGCCAGGCGGGCGGCCTCCGGGTTACCGCCGATCGCGTACAGGGCGCGGCCCCAGCGGGTGTGGTTGAGCAGCACGTACACGAGGGCGGCGAGCAGCGCGAACACCACGACCGGGACCGGCACCGAGGCGATCGTGCCGCCGCCCAGCCAGGCGAAACCCTCGGTGTACCGCCCGGGGGCCGGCGCGCCGTCCACGGTCATGCCCGGGGCGACCGACTGGCCGCCCGTGACGATCAGCGCCAGGCCCTGGAAGAGGAAGAGCGTGCCGAGCGTGGCGACCAGGTCGGGCACCTTGGCGACCACGGTGAGCAGCACGTTGACGGCGGCCACGAGCAGGCCGGTGAGCAGGCCGGCGACGACGGCGGTGGCGCCGGTGAGGTTGAACCTGACCATGGTCAGGGCGGTCACCATGACGACGGCGCCGACGCAGGCGCCCGCGGACAGGTCGAAGCCGCCGGTCGTCATGGAGACGGTGACGCCGAG
Source organism: Nonomuraea glycinis (assembly GCF_014646515.1). Lineage (GTDB taxonomy): Bacteria > Actinomycetota > Actinomycetes > Streptosporangiales > Streptosporangiaceae > Nonomuraea > Nonomuraea glycinis. The sequence goes on along the minus strand of NZ_BMNK01000005.1, from coordinate 373,748 downwards.
CGCGACGATCCCGACCACGGCGACGGACTGCAGGACGATCAAGGCGTTGGGGTAGGTGGCGAAGGCGGGGCGCAGAAGGGAGAACACGACGAGCATGACGACCAGCACGCCCAGCAGGCCGTACCGATAGGCGACGGCGGCGACCCGGGAGGCGGCCCGCCGGGAGGACGACGTCGCGTCGGGGCCCGCGTCGGTGACGGTGACGGTCATGCGCTGCCTTCGTGAGGAGGTTCGGGGAGGTGCTCAGACGCAGGGGCGGCCAGGTGGTCCGGGGGCGTGCCGGACATGAGGGCGGCCGGACGTTGCGGGGGTGTACCGGACATGGGGGCGGCCGGGCGTTGCGGGGGTGTGCCGGACATGAGGGCGGCCAGGCGTTCCGGGGTCGCTTCGGCGATCGGCAGTTCGCCGACGGCCGAGCCCTCGTACAGGACGAGCACGCGATCGGCCAGGCCACGCAGCTCCTGCGGGTCGGAGGTGGCCACGACGACCGCCGACTCGCGGGCGCGGTCACGTACGACGCGGCCGATGTCCGCGCGGGCGGCCACGTCCACGCCGCGGAAGGGCTCGTCGAGCACCAGCAGGCGCGGATCCCCCGCCAGCCAGCGGCCGAGGACGACCTTCTGCTGGTTGCCGCCCGACAGGGCCTCGATGGGCGCGTCATGCCCCGGGCCGCGCACCCCGAACAGGTCGATGACGTGCCGGGCGGCGGCCGTCTCGGACCGCCGGGTGAGCAGCCCCGACCGGCTGTGCCGGCGCAGCCACGGCAGGGTGACGTGCGCCCGCACGGACCAGCCCGGCACGATGGCCTGCGCCGCCCGCTCCTCAGGCGCGAACACCACGCCTCTGCCGATCGCCGCGCGTGGATCCTTCGGCCGGTACGGCTCCCCGTCGAGCAGCAACCGCCCCGACAGCAGCGGCCGGGCGCCGCCGAGCTGTTCGAGCAGCTCGCTCTTCCCCGCGCCGACCAGCCCGGTCACCCCCAGCACCGCACCGGCGCGCACCCGCAGCCCGAACGCCCGCCCCCGGGCGACGGCCCGCACCCCCTCCGCGACCAGAACCTCGCGGCCTCCCGCCAAGCCCTCGCCGGCCGGAGCGTCCCTGAAAGACGCGACACCGGCCACGGCACCGGGCGGAGCCGTGGGCGTAGCACCACGCGTGGCGGTGGGCGGGGCGGTGGGCGGGGCGGTGGGCGGGGCGGTGGGCGGGGCGGTGGGCGGGGTGGTGGGCGGGGCGGTGAGGGGGCCGAGCATGGCGGTCACGATGGGTTCGCGGGACAGTGGCGCCGTGAAGGTGGCGACCAGTTCGCCGTCCCGCAGCACCGCCACCCGATCGCACAGCGTCTCGATCTCCGACAGCCGGTGCGACACGTACAGCACCGCCACCCCCTGGGAGGCCGCCTCCTTCACCTGGGCGGCGAGGGCCGTGGCCTCCACCTCCGACAGCGTCGACGTCGGCTCGTCCAGGATCAGCAGGCGCGCCCGGCGGGCCAGGGCGCGGGCGATGACGATCTGCTGCCGGGCGCTGGCGGGCAGGCTCTCCACCGGGGCGTCCAGCGGCAGCGCCAGGCCGGGAGCCACCGAGGACGCGGCGGCGCGCACCCGCGCGCGGGTCACGAACCAGCCCCGTCCCGCCGGCGAGTCCAGTGTCAGGTTCTCCGCCACGCTGGCGCCGGGGACCACGCCGTCGTCGATGTTCTGGTGCACGGTCTGCACCCCGGCCGCCTGCGCGTCCAGCGGGCCGGCGAAGGCCAAGGGCCGCCCTTCGTACGACAAGGTCCCCGATGTCGGCGCCGTCGCCCCAGAGAGGATCTTGATGAGGGTGGACTTCCCCGCGCCGTTCGTCCCGATGAGTCCCACGATCTCCCCGGGCCGCAGCTCCAGCGTGATCGACGACAGCGCCCGGGTGGCCCCGTACACCTTGGAGACGGACGTGACCGCGAAGGTCACGGCGCCACCCACGGCACGCGCGCCACGTCGGGCGTCGTCAGGCTGGGGAAGGCGCGGGTGAGCTGCTCGACGCTCGTGATGGCGGCGTCCCGCAGCCCCTTCTGCGTGATGAGCGCCGGCGGTACGGTGAGCGCGCGATCGACGTCCTGCCCGGCCACCAGCAGGGCGGCGGCGCGTACCGCGACCCGGCCCACGTTGGCGGGGTCGGTGGCCGAGGTGGCCACCCACGGGCTGCCGGCCTCGGTCATCACGCCGATGTCGGCGGTGGACACGTCCGCGCCGTAGATCTTGATCTTGTCCGCCAGGCCGAGCTCCTTGACGGCCAGCGCGGCGCCCTTGGCGAACTCGTCGTACGGCGCGAAGATCGCCTTGACGCCCGGGTTGGCCTGGAGCGCGGCCTTCGCCTGGTCGGCCACCGCCGAGGCGGTCGAGCTGTTGACCACGCCGATCCGCGCCACCTGCTCGATGCCGGGGTTGTCCTTCTTGAACTGCTCCCAAGTCTCGTCGCGCCGGTCCAGCGGGGCGAAACCGGCGACGTAGACGTAGAGGACCTCGCCGGAGCCGCCGGTGTCCGCCTTCAGCGCGCCCAGCGCCTGTTCGGCGATCTGGTGGTCGTCCTGCGTCAGGGCCACGGCCTGCGGGGTCCCGGGGTCGACGTCGAAGGCGACGAGCGGGATCCGGGCGGCCACCGCCTTCTTGATGGCGGGCTGCACGGTCTGGGCGAACCCGTGGTCCACGATGATCGCGTCGGACTTCGCCGTCACGGCCTGTTCCAGGTTGAGCGCCTGCTTGTCGTTGTTGCCGTCGCCGCTGGAGACCTCGAGCCGCACGTTGAGCGCCTTGGCCTCGGCCTGCGCGCCGGCCAGCCACTGCTCGAAGTAGTCGCCGGAGGAGAGCTGCCGTACCAGGGAGATCCGGACGTTCCCGCCGGCGAACGTCGCGGGCGGCGCGACGGCCGGCGCGACGGCGGCGGAGGACGGGGCGGACGGGGCGGGCGAGGAGGACGGCGCTGCGGCGGGCGTGCCCTGCGAGCAGCCTGCCAGGACAAGGAGGGCGACAACGCTCAGAAGTCGTGCGGGTTTCACATGGCGGACTATATCCCACAATTCATGCTTGTATTGTAGGATTTACGGTCATGACGTACCTGACCGTGTACAACGACCACGAACAGCCCGAGACCCTGCTGGAGACCGAGGATCCGGCCGAGATCGCGGCGACGCTCAAGGAGATCGACGTCGTCCTGCGCCACTGGCAGGTCGTCGAGGACCTGGCGCCGGACGCGGACCAGGAGGAGGTCCTGGCGGCCTACCGGGCGGAGGTGGACCGCGTCATCGCCGAGGAGGGCTACACCTTCGTCGACGTCGCGCGGCTGCACCCGGACGACGGCGACGACTGGCCGCAGCGCGCGGCGGCGGCCCGGCAGAAGTTCCTGGCCGAGCACACCCACGACGATGACGAGGTCCGCTACTTCGTCTCCGGCTCGGGCATCTTCTACCTGCACGTGGGCGGCAAGGTGCACGCGGTGCTGTGCGAGGCCGGCGACCTGCTGAGCGTGCCGAAGAACACCACGCACTGGTTCGACATGGGCACCCGGCCGGCTTTCACCGCCATCCGCTTCTTCCACGACGACGACGGCTGGGTGGGCGACTTCACCGGCAGCCCCATCGCCGGGCGCATCCCGGACTTCGACACCATCGCGGCCACCCGCGCGGCCAGAGCGGGCTGAGCGCCGGCCACCCCCGTGGATCGGCTCGCCGGCCGGCGCGTCGCCCCGCCACAACGCCAGAGCCCGCTGGAACAGCTCATCGGCGGCCGAGATGGCCGGCAGCCGCCGGAGACGGGCCGAGCCCGTCAGCGGTGGTTCGCGCGGATGTCGTGGAGCAGGTGGGCGGCGCCGCGGACCAGCATGAGGCCCGCCACGATGGAGGCGGCCGGCGCGACGACGGCGATGGCGGCCTGAGCACCCCACAGCCGCTCGGCCAGGCCGGTGAGCAGCGCGCCCCCGAGTCCGCCGACGACCGCCAGGTACAGACCGACCAGCGCGAACGCCGTGGCGCGCAACTCGGGAGGAGTCACCGAGGCCACGATGAGACTCAACGGGACGAGACCGGCGAAGGTCATGGCCTGGGTGAGCATGCCGCTGACGACGAACGTCGCGACGTTGGGTGAGTACGCCTGGACGGCGAAACCGATGCCGAGCACGGCAAGCGCTCCCCCGGCCAGATACAGGGATGCCGTGGGGCTGCGCCGGAACAGCCGGTCGCTGTAGATGCCACCGAGCACCGCGCCGGCCAGTCCGCCGAGGGCGCCGACGGCAGCGATCATGCCGCGAGCCGTGGTGCCCTGCCCGAGATGGTCTTCGAGGATGAGGTTCAGGTAGATCGGCACCGTGGTCAGGCACAGACCGAACGCGCCGAGCGCGATCATCACGAAGGAGAAGGTACGGATCTTCCTGAGCCGCGCGAACGCGGCTGACAGGGGCAGTGGCCGAGCGCCCGGGTCCAGCCCTCGCCCCTGCTTGGGCCGGGCGCTCAGGTCAGGCAGCGGCTCGCCCCCGGGCAGCGCCTCCTGCTCGAACCGGCCCCGGACCGGTTCGCGTAGACGCAGGGTGGCCACGCCGAGAACGAGGCCGGACACGGCGACGAAGGCGAATGCCCACCTCCACGGCTCGTACCCGGTGGGGACGACCGCCGCGAAGAGCGCGGCCACGAGGGGACCGGCGACGATGCCCAGAGGTTGGGCGCCGCGGTGCAGGCCGAGCACCCGGCCACGGCCGGCGGGTGGGTACGCGTCGGTCAGGATCGACATCTGGATGGGCCCTTCGTTGGCCTTACCGATGCCCGCGAGGATGCGCGTCATGGCCACCTGCCAGAGATTCTGCACCAGGCCGAGGAGTCCGGCCGCGACGGCCCAGGCAAGGGTGCAGAGACCGGCGATGGTGGTGCGACGGCGGCGGTCCCCGAGCAGGCCGAGCGGGAGCGCGGCGAGGGAGACCATGACACCGGCGAGCGCTCCGACGGTGGCGATCGCCGCCGACGTGATGCCCAGCGACTCCCGGATCTCGGGTGCGAAGACGGCGAACATCGAGCCGTCGACGCTGTCGAGCAACTGCAGACCGACGAGCACGCCCAGCGTCATGCGCCCGCCGACGGACATGACCTCGCGGAATGTCATCGTCGGCTCGGGTGTGTCCCTCTCTGGTACGGCGGCTACGACGGATGGAGGATCGCCGGCCACGACGCGATCTTCTTCGGTCATCGGTGCCCTTTCCTAGGGTTGCACTCGCCTGAGTTCACTATGTTGACCACCACAGTAAATCTACTCTGGCACAGAAAATGTTGCTTAGCATTCTCTATGCTATGCAACATAGAGGTGCGTGATCTCGCGACACGAGTTGAGGAGCGGTGGTCCTGTGAGGGAATGGCAAGGTTCGGTCGCCTTCATCACCGGAGGTGGCCAGGGAATCGGTCTTGGTATCGCACGGGCGCTGGGCAGGCGTGGTGTGCGTCTCGCCTTGGCCGACATCGACGAGGCGGCGCTTGCCCGCAGCGAGGACGAGTTGTCGCACGTGACGACCGTCGAGACCGTACGGCTGGACGTACGGGACCGTGCGGCGTTCGCCTCGGCCGCCGATCAGGTGGAGGCGAAAGTGGGCCGCGTCGATCTGCTGTTCAACAACGCCGGCATCGTGCCGTACTCCCCGGTGGCGGAGCTGCGGTACGACAAGTGGGATCTGGCTCTAGGCGTCAACCTCACCGGGGTGGTCAACGGGCTGCAGACCTTCCTGCCGCGCATGATCGAGCGCGGCGAGGGCGGGTACGTCGTGAACACCGCGTCGGGCGCCGGCCTGGTGGCCGACCGGAACGTGCTGTACGTGACCGCCAAGTTCGCGGTGGTCGGGCTCTCGGAGTCGCTGCGACTGGCGGTGAGCGACTACGGCATCGACGTCAGCGTGCTGTGTCCCGGACCTGTCGACACCGACATCATTCGCCACACCTGGTCAGCCGATGAGGCCGTTTCCCTGCGGGTGGAGGACGGCCTCAGGGACGCCGAGGCGTTCTTGAAGGGCGGCGCCGACATCGACTCCGTCGGCGAGATGGTCATCGCCGGGATGGAGGCCCGGTCGCTGTGGATCCACACCGGCGACATGATCCGGCCCTACATGGAGAAACGGGTGGCGGCCCTTCTCGCCTCCATCCCCGCTCCAGCCACCGACGAAGGTCTCTGACCGCGAGCCGGGGCGGCCCGCGCGCACGTCTCAGCCGTTGCCGGTCTTCGCGGCGTCGCGGCGCGCGCGGGCGGAGGCCGGCGGGGTGGACCAGACATCGGCGAGGTTCTTGTCGAACAGCGCCGCGACCGACTGCAGGGCCTCGTCGAGGTCGAAGCCGTCCGGATCGACGAGCGCCTGGAGGTGGATCCCGAGAAGCACGCCGTTGAGTGCTACCGCGAAGGCGCGCTCCTGCTTCGACGCGGTCTCGGGGTCCGCGCCTTCGGGGCGTTGCGCGCGCAGCCAGAGCTCAAGACCGCCGCGCCGCCGGGTGAGGAACTCTTGGTACTGGCCGTGGACGGCACTCGTGCCGCTGATGGCTTCGGCCAGGATCATGAACAGCAGCGCCGAATTCTCGCTGCGCACCAAGGTGGCGGAGTCGTCGAACACCTCGGCGAGCGTCGGCACGTACTGGTAGCGCTCCGCGGGCATCGCGCGCTCGATCGCGCGTTCGACGACGGCCATCACGAGGCCGTCCTTGTTCTTGAAGTGCCACGGGATGGAGCCGCGGCTGATGCCCGAACGCTCGGAGATGTCGACGAAGGACGTCCGATCGAAACCGCGCTCGGCGAACAGCTCTTCGGCCGCGTCCAGGATACGGCGACGACTCTCGTCGCCGATCTCGTCGATCCGGCGCCGCCCTGGGGAACTCACGGTGGTCATCTTAGTGCTTGAGCGTGAACCGGAGTCAGAACCGAGACCACCGTCCGACCAGGCGGCTCGCCGGAGCGCCGGAACCGCGTGCCGGCCCGGGGGACGTCAGGCGGGCACGGCCACGTGACCGTGCCCGCCCGACGTCAGACCGTCACGACAGCGCCACCGACTCCAGGAAACAACTCTTCCCGCAGTAGGTCGCGGCCACCAGCACCGTCCCGTCCGGCCTGTTCACCGACACCCGGGCGTCCACCGAACTGGCGAAAATTCGCGTCCGTGAGATCGAACGACACCAACTGCCCCGCCGTCCCGGTGAACGACCACGACCCGTTCTGCCCCGGAGCCGTCGCGGTCAGCGTCGAGGCCACTCCGCCGAGGGTGACGGTCCCGGTCAGGTGGGTGACTTCGTGCAGTCGCAGGGTGATCGCGCCTGTCTTGGCGTTCTGCGGCCTGAACTCGACGGTGTACGTGCCGGCCACCGGAAGGACGGCGGGCTCCAGCAGGCAGCCGGTGCCGCAGTTGGTGTCGGCGACCAGCTTCGTGCCGTCCGGCTTCCTGACCTTGACGGTGGCGTTCGCGCCTTCCGCGGACCACAGGCCGGTGGGCAGGCCTTGACCTGGAGCGCACACGAGCTCCTAGCGTGACGAACACGGGGAGATGCGGAACCCGCGCATCGAACACTCACCCGCTGAAAGGACGCAGTCACGTGAAGACCGTGCAGCTTGGCCGTACCGGGGAACAGATCAGTCAGCTCGCCCTGGGTTGCATGATCATGGGTACCGTCACTCCCGAGGACGAAGCGTTCGCGATCCTGGACCGGTACGCCGAAGCCGGCGGCAACTTCCTGGACACCGCCGACTGCTACTGCTGGTGGGAACGCCGGGGCAGTTACGGCGGCGAGAGCGAGGAACTGGTCGGCCGCTGGCTGACCCGGACCGGCCGGCGCGAGGACGTGTTCCTGGCGACCAAGGGCAGCGCCGTCGTACGCGACCTGGACGTGGTCTGGGCCGACGGCCGGCCGAACTGGGATGTCGCCTACAAAACCTTCGCCGGGGCCGGGGCGAAGACCCTGCGGGAGGCGATCGACGGCAGCCTGCGCCGGCTCGGCACCGACCATGTCGACCTGTACTACGTCCACGTCGACGACCGAGCCACGCCTTTGGAGGAGACACTGGAGGCGCTCGCCGGCATCGTCCAGGCCGGCAAGGCCCGCTACATCGGCTGGTCCAACGTGCGGACCTGGCGGCTCGAGCGCATCCGCCGGTTGTGCGCCCAGCATGGCTGGCCGGCGCCGGTCGCACTCCAGCAGCAGCACTCGTACCTGCGCCGCCGTGCCGGCCTCCGGCATGCTTCCATCGTGGACGACGAGCAGCTGGACTACCTGGAGACCCATGACGACCTGACCCTGGTGGCGTACTCCCCGATCCTCAAGGGCATCTACGACGACCCGGACAAGCGCAGGGGCCACGGGGCGATGGAACCGTACCAGGGTCCGGACGCCGACGCCCGGCTCGCCGCCGCCGCCGAAGTGGCCGCCGAGGTCGGCATGACGCCGAACGCGCTGGTCCTCGCGTGGCTGCTGCACCAGACCTCGCCGACGATCGTGCCGCTGATCGGGCCACGCACGCTTCAGCAGTACGAGGCGGCCCTGCCCGCACTCGACGCCAAGCTCACCGACGAGCAGTTCGCCCGTCTCGACACGGCTGCCGGCTGAGCTCGCTCTGCCCGGACAGTGCGGGGACCTTGCCGCTGCGTAGGAGATTCGGCGGAGCGTCTCCTCCGTGTCGATCTCGGTGTCGATCTCGGTGTCGATCTCGGTGTCGATCTCGGTGTCGATCTCGGTGTCGGGGCGCCGGCCAGGGCCCTCAGCTTGCGGCGCTGTCGGCCGCCAGGGCCTTGAGGCCGGTCGACGAGGCGTTGTCCAGGTGCGCGACGCACAGGCGGGTCGCCTCGCCGGCGTCGCGGGCCGCGATCGCGGCGACGAGTGCCCGCATCTCCGAGATGACCCGTACCGGCCGTCCCGGCTGGGACAGCGAGGTGGCGCGCAGCAGGCGCACGCGGGCCTGGACCCCGCCGAGGATGTCCTGGATGGTGGGGCTCGCGGCGCCTTCGAGGAGCACGTCGTAGAAGCGGTCCTTAGCCCGCAGGAGGGCCGGGATGTCCCCCTCGCCCAGGGCCACCGCCTCCATCTCATCGACCGTGGCCCGCAGCGCGTCGACGTCCGCCGCGGAGGCGCGCTCGATGAAGCGCCGCACGGCCAGGGACTCCAGGGCGGCGCGGACCGCGTAGAGGTCCTGCGCCTCCACCGGAGACGGCGCGTGGACGACCGCGCCCTTCTGCGGTATCACCACCACCAGACCTTCGGCGGCGAGCTCGCGGAGCACTTCACGGATCGTCGTGCGGGAGACGCCGATCTGCTCCATCAACTCGCGTTCGACGAGCCGCGCTCCCGGCTTGAGGTCGAAGTCGAGGATGGCGCGCCGCAGCCCGTCGAGCACCTGCTCGCGCAGCGGGGCGGCCACGCGCCCCACCCGGATGCCGCTCAGCGCGCCGGCTGGCTCCTTCTCGGTGCTCGCCATCCTGCCCGCCTACGGCTTGGCGCCGACGCGGACGGCGAGCCCCGGATCGATGCCCGCCACCGCGGGGAAGCGCCGCATCACGTCCGGGTCATGCCCGGCCACGATCAGCCGGCCCGGGTCGGAGGCGATCTCCTTCAGCAGGTCGAAGCCGCGGTACATCGCCTCCAGATCGGCGACGAACGCGAACGGCCGGTCCCGCTCGATCTCCTCGTAGTAGTGCGCGGCGTCCGAGGCGAGCACGGCCTGGCCGTCCGCGGTGGCGACCAGGACGATGGCCTGCCCCGGCGTGTGGCCGCCGACCGGGATCACCTCGATCCCCGGCGCCGGACTGTACGCCTTGTCGATCAGCGTCATCCGGCCCTGGGCGTGCACCTCCGCCAGGTGGGCCGTCTCGGACTCCTCGGTGGACCAGGCGAACTGCGCCCGCCGGCCGAACGGACCGGTCCAGAACTCGTACTCGCGGCGGGCCATGATGACCTCGGCGGCGGGGAAGGCCGCGAGATTGCCGATGTGGTCGTAGTGCGCGTGTGTGATGACGACCTGCGGCACCGTCGCGGCGTCCACCCCGAGCCGGGCCAGCGCGTCGACCGGCGAGAGGAGGGTGGTGCGCCGCCTGCGCGCGCCGCCCACGACGCCGAAACCGGTGTCGATCATGATCGTGCGCTCGGCGTTGCGGGCCACCCAGCAGTAATAGTCCATCCCGAGCGGCTCGTCCGGCTCGCCGTAGATGCCGTAGTTGAGGAAGATCTCCTCCTTCGCCCCGAGCCGGGTTCCGTACCGGAGCGCGATCACCTCGTACGTGGCGTCGCTCATCACAGCACCCCCGTCAGGGACGGGCGCGGGTTTTCGATCATCGTGGTGGCTTCCTGAACTCGCGCGGCGGCGCCGGGCCGCTGCGCGGACCCTCAGGGCGCGACCGACGACGGCAGAAATATTGTCCGACCATACGATTGTCGGACAAAATAATCAACTTCCGCGTCGTACGGCCACATGCCGCGCGAGGTGGCCGATCACCTCGCGCGCGTCGTCCTCGATACCGTTGATGAACGTGGACCTGCGCCGCCGCAGCACCGGCAGCCCCAGCGCGTACAGTCCTGGGCTGTCGACGACCCCGCCGTCGTGGCGCAGCCGGCCCTTCTCGTCGACGACGGGCACGTCGAGCCAGGTGTAGTCGGGCCGGAAGCCCGTCGCCCACACGATCGTGCGGATCTCGCCGCCCCGCAGGTCGAGCTGCAGGCGCGCCGATGAGGGCACCCGGGTCGGCGCGAAGCGCTCCGGCGGGCCGAGCTCGGCGTCGACGCCGCGCGTCCTGGCCCACTCGTCGAACGCGTCCAGCAGGCGCTCCAGCTTGAGGTCCGCGAGCGCGAACACGTTACGCAGGCCGCCGGAGAACAGCGCGCGCCCGTCGCGCACGGCCGCCCATCGGCCCACCAGCTCGACCCCCAGGGAGGTGAGCGCGTTGAGGTCGAGGGTCGTGCGCTCGGGCGTCCCCACGAGCTGGGGCGAGGGCAGCCGCCGGGCCCGGGTGAGGTCGTCGACCTCGTCGTACCTCTGGTCCCACACCCCCGAGGCGTCCATCCACCACAGCACGTCGCGCCCACGGTAGATGCGCGGCAGCCGCACGTGCTCCCCCACCGAGAGGATCACCGGCCGGCCCGATCTGCGCAGCTCGGCGGCCAGTTGCACGCCGGTCGCCGACGCTCCCACGACGAGCACGCCGCCGTCGGGGAGCTGCCCGGGTTCGCGGTAGTCGAACGGCGTCAGCTGCTCGACGTCCGGCGGCACCGCCTCGCTGAGCGGCGGCACCGCCGGCCGGTTGCAGGCGCCGCTCGCGACGACCACCGCCCGGCAGCCGATCTCGCCCTGGCTGGTCGTCACGTGGTAGCCGTCGTCGGTGCGCCGTACCGACGTGACGTTCGTGCCGGTGCGGACGGGTGCCCGCGAGAGCTTGGCGAAGCGCTCGATGAACTCGGTCACCTCCCCCATGGTCATGTAGCCGTCGGGGTCCGGGCCTTCGTAGTGAAGTCCCGGCAGGCGGCTCTGCCAGTTGGGGGTGAGCAGGCGGAAGGAGTCCCAGCGTTCGCGGCGCCAGGAGTTCGCCACCTCGCCGCGCTCGAGCACGAGGTGATCGAGCGACCGCTCGCTGAGGAAGTGGCTCGCCGCGAGGCCGGCGTGCCCCGCGCCGATGACGACCGTGGTGACGCGCTCGATGATGACTCGGCCTCTCAGGCGACTTCGACGGTGACGTCCGTCGGGTTCGTGAGGGCGTCGAACACGGCCGAGCGCTTCTGGGACTGAGCCACCAGAGCCTCGATGTCCTGCTTGGAGGCGTCCGCGTCGATGTTGAACGTCACCTTGATGTCGGTGAAGCCGTTGCGGACGTCGGCGTCGACGCCGAGGATGCCGCGGATGTCGTGCTTGCCTTCGAGGGTCGCCTCGACCGAGCGCAGCTGGATGCCGCGGTTCTGCGCGACGGAGGCCACGCCGGCCGTCAGGCAGCTCGCCAGGCCGACGAGGAGATACTCGATCGGGGTGATGCCGTTGTCCTCGGCCGCGAAGACCTCGGGGTGGTCGGCGTCGAACACCGCTTCGTTCCGGTGGGTCTGCTCCGCCCCGAGACCGTAGAACTCCTTGACCGTGGAGGTGCTGTGGACGCCGTTCTGCCATTTGGAGGATGCCCGCCAGACGAACTGCGCGGCCTCGGGCGCGCCCTTCAGCACCTCACGCGCGTCCAGCAGCGCCTGTACGTTCACTCCGTTGGCGACCGTCGTCATGTCCCACCCTTTCTTCCCACAATCCCGGTAGGTATTTGACCATACACCCTGCGTGGCGGCTACCATAGCCCTCATGTCGCAACCAGCCAGGACGCTCGCGGCCGGCACGGTCGGCACGGTGGAAACCCGATACCTCGACCTGCCGGAGCCGCTCCACCTCGACTGCGGCCGGGAGCTGCACCCCGTCCGGGTGGCCTACGAGACCTACGGCACCCTCTCCCCCGCTCGCGACAACGTCATCCTGGTGGGCCACGCGCTCAGCGGCGACGCCCACGCCGCCGGCCTGGCCGAGGCGCCGCCCGCGGCGAGCACGCGGGACGGGTTCGGCGCCGAGGATCGCGACAGCGCGGGCGGCAAGGGCCTCGGCTGGTGGGACGGGATGATCGGCCCCGGCAAGGCGTTCGACACCGACCACTTCTTCGTCATCTGCACGAACCTGCTCGGCGGCTGCCGTGGCACGACGGGGCCGTCGTCGATCGACCCGGCGACGGGCAGGCCGTACGGCTCGGACTTCCCCGTGATCACGGTTTCGGACATGGTCCGCACCCAGCGCGCGTTCCTGGACGTCCTCGGCATCGAACGGCTCGCGGCGGTCGCCGGGGGTTCGCTCGGCGGGATGCAGGCGCTCGAATGGGCGGTCCTGTTCCCCGACCAGGTCGACGCCGTCGTGGCGATCGCCAGCACGCACGCCCTCCACCCGCAGGGCGTGGCCTGGAACGCGATCGCGCGGGACTCGATCATGGGCGACCCGGCCTGGCAGGGCGGCCACTACTACGGCACGGGCCGGGCGCCCGACGGCGGCATGGGCGTGGCGCGGATGGTCGGCCACATCACCTATCTGTCCGCGCCCGCGCTCGACGACAAGTTCGGCCGGCGGCTGCAGTCCGGCGACGACCTCCGCTACACGATCACCGAGCCGGAGTTCGAGGTGGAGAGCTACCTGCGCCACCAGGCCGGCTCGTTCGTCAAGCGCTTCGACGCCAACACCTACCTCTACACCTCGCGCGCGCTGACGTACTTCGACCTCGCGCGCCGGCATGGCGGCGGATCGCTCGCGCGGGCGCTCGACGGCGTCGCCGCGCGGACGCTGCTCATCGCCTTCAGCTCCGACTGGCTCTATCCGCCCTCGGCGTCGCAGGAGATCGAGCAGGCGCTGCGCGCGCTCGGCAAACCGGTCGACTTCCAGGTGATCGAGGCGCCGTACGGCCACGACTGCTTCCTGCTGGAGGAAGCGCGACAGACGCCCATCATCCGCCGGTTCCTGGCCCAGGGCCGGGCCGGGTGACGCCGAGGAAGAGGCCTTCGTGACCGACCAGTTCCCCCGTGCCGAGCAGGACCACGAGTTCGGCTTCGAGACCCGGCAACTGCACGCCGGGCAGCGGCCCGACCCGAACACGGGCGCCCGTGCCGTGCCGATCTTCCAGACCACCAGCTACGTCTTCGAAGATCCGGAATCCGCGTCGGCCTACTTCAACCTGCAGGAGTACGGCAACACCTACTCGCGCATCATGAACCCGACCGTCGCGGTGTTCGAGGAGCGGGTGGCCAACCTCGAAGGCGGCAGCGGCGCGGTCGCGTTCTCCAGCGGGATCGCCGCCCAGGCGGCCGCGCTGTTCACGCTGCTGCAGCCGGGCGACCACGTGGTCTCGTCCTCGGCGCTCTACGGCGGGACGGTTAACCAGCTCAAGCACCTGCTGCGCAAGATGAACGTCGAGCTCACCTGGGTCGACCCCGACGATCCGGACGCGTGGCGCCAGGCCGTACGGGCGAACACGAAAGCGTTCTTCGCGGAGACGATCGGCAACCCCGCCGGGAACGTGCTGGACATCGAGACGGTGGCGGCCGTCGCGCACGAGCACGAGCTGCCGCTGATCGTGGACAACACCTTCGCGACGCCTTACCTGTGCCGCCCGATCGAATGGGGCGCCGACATCGTGACCCACTCGGCGACCAAGTTCATCGGCGGCCACGGGACGAGCATCGGCGGCGTCGTCGTCGAGGCCGGCACCTTCGACTGGTCCAACGGGCGCTTCCCGGTGGTCGCGGATCCGTCGCCGGCCTACCACGGGCTGCGCTTCCACGAGACGTTCGGCGAGTACGGCTACCTCATGAAGCTGCGCGCCGAGACCCTGCGCGACCTGGGCGGGGCGCTCTCGCCGTTCAACGCCTTCCTGTTCCTGCAGGGGCTCGAGACGCTGTCGCTGCGGATGGAGCGGCACGTCGAGACGGCGCTGACGGTCGCGACGTTCCTCCAGTCGCACGACCTGGCCGCCAACGTGAACTATCCGGGCCTGCCGGGGAGCAGATACCGTCCGCTGGTGGAGAAATACCTGCCGCGTGGCGCGGGCGCCGTGTTCTCCTTCGACTGCGCCGGCGGCCGGCGCGGCGGGCAGAGCCTCATCGGCGGCCTGACGCTCTGGTCCCACCTGGCGAACGTCGGCGACGCCAAGAGCCTGGTCATCCACCCCGCCAGCACGACCCACCGCCAGCTGAGCGACGACGAACTGCGGGCGGCCGGCGTCGGGCCGGGGACGGTGCGGCTGTCGGTCGGCACCGAGTCCGTCGGGGACCTGATCTGGGACCTGGAGCAGGGGTTCGCCCACGTCGCCGCGGCGATCGCCAAGAAGGAGGAGACGGGATGACCGAGCTCAGGCGCTACCAGGACCCGCTGACGATCCAGCGCGTGCTCCACTCCACCAAGACGATCGCGATCGTGGGCCTGTCGAACAACGAGCTGCGGGCCAGCTACTTCGTCGGCTACTACCTCAAGCGGCACGGCTACCGGGTGATCCCGGTCAACCCTCGCGAGCCGGAGATCCTGGGCGAGACCAGCTACCCGAGCCTGCTCGACGTGCCCGTGCCGGTGGATCTGGTGAACGTCTTCCGCGCGCCGGACGCGCTGCCGGCCATCGCGCGGGAGGCCGTGGCGATCCACGCCGGGGCCCTCTGGTGCCAGTTCGGCGTGATCAACGAGGAGGGCGCCCGCATCGCCGAGGACGGCGGCGCGACCGTGATCATGGACCGCTGTCTCAAGGTCGAGCACGCGCGCTACGTGGGCCGGATGCACTGGCTGGGCTTCAACACCCACCGCATCACGTCGGTCCGCGCCGGGCTCCAGTAGTCACCCTGTCCGAGCGATTTCCCTACCTCGCCGTAGATTTCATGTATATCCTGTAGGTAATGTCGCCTAAACGCGGGATGTCAGGCGGCCGGGCGGTTGGCGATGCTCCATGAGCGGGTCGGTCCCCGGCGCGGCCGTTCCGCAGGGAGGTCGCCCATGACCGCCGTCGTGGTGATCGGCGCAGGCCCGACCGGGACGTGCCTGCTGGAGCGGATCTGCGGCAACGCTCCCCGCTCGCCCCAGGGCCGGGTGCTGGACGTGCACGTGGTGGACCCCCACCCGCCGGGCGCCGGGCGCTCATGGCGGATCGACCGGTCCCTGGCGCCCCGGGCCGACTCCGCGGCGGGCGACCTCACGGTCTTCACGGACGTCGCGGGGGCCGTACCGGGACCGTCGCTGGCGGACTGGCTCGGCCGTGAGCCGGGATACTCCGCATCGAGGATCGAGGTGGGCCGGTATCTGGGGGACGCGTTCGAGCGGGTGGTGCGCGGCGCGCCGGCGAGCGTCCGGATCCACGCGCACCGGGCCACCGCGGTCGGCCTCACCGAGTCGGCGGGGACGCAGCGGGTGGCGCTGTCCACCGGAGAACACCTGGAAGCCCATGCTGTGGTGCTGGCACACGGGCGTCCCGACGTGCCGCCCGCCGGGGCGGAGACGGCCGACGTCGTCTTCGCCGCCCGGCACGGTCTGGTGTACCTGCCCGGTGGCCGTACCGCAGAGCTGGATCTGGAAGGCGTTCGCGCGGGCGAGCCGGTGCTGGTGCGCGGGACCGGGCGGGCGCTCTGCGACCTGGCCGCGCTGCTCACCGTCGGGCGCGGCGGGCGGTTCGCCGAAGGGCGTCAGGGCGAGCCGGTCTATCTGCCGAGCGGTGCCGAGCCCCTGCTGTACGTCGGATCGCGGCGCGGGGTGCCCCACCACGCCCGGCCCGGCTACCGGGCGGCGGGCCCGCCGCCCGATCCGCCACGGTTCCTGACCGCCGCGACCTCGGCGGGAGAGCTGCGGCAGGCGGTGGCCAAAGAGCTCGCGTACGCCTACTACCACGAGCTGTTCGTCCGGCACCCGGCGCGCACCCGGACCTCCTGGGACGCGTTCGAAGCCACCTTGACCCGGGCGGAGTGGGGCGGCAAGGAGATCCGGGCCCTGATCACCAAGTCCGTGCCGCGCTTCGCGGACCGGCTGCGGCTCGACCGGCTGGAGCGCCCGCTGCACGGCATGCGCTTCGGCGACCTCGCCGGTCTGCAGCGGTGGATGCACGGCTGTCTCGGGACCGATCTTGCGCGGCGCGCCGATCCCGCCTTCAGCGCCGACCTGATGATGATCCACGGGCTGCTCGCCGCCCGGGCCGTCCTGGCGACGGAGGTGGCGGCCGACCCCTGGTTCCAGGGGCTGCTCGGCCCGGTCGCCGACGGTCCGTCCCTCGCCCGCCAGGCCGAGCTGCGCGCCCTGGCCCAGGCGGGCGTCGTCACCTTCCTCGGCGCCGAGCCGCGCGTCGTGCCGGACGAGGCGGCCGGCGCGTGGCGGGCGACCAGCCCCACCGTCCCCGGCTCGACGACGGCGCGGACGCTCATCGAGGCACGCGGGCCCGCGCCGGGCGCGGGCCGGAGCACCGATCCGCTGATCGCCGGGTTGTTCGCCCAGGGGGCCTGCCGGGAGGTGTCGGGCCTGCTGGAGGTGTGTCTCCCGGACCGCCGGCTGGTCACCCGGACCGGCGCCGTGCACGACCGCCGGTTCGCCCTGGGCTCCTGGACCGTCGGCGGCCTCGCCGGCTTCGACGGTCCCGGTGGCGCCGCGCCACTGCTGCGGGAGGCCGACGCCCTGGCGCGGACAGTGCTCGCCCAGGCCGCCGGATCCCGGCTGCACGCGGCGGCATGAGCGACGGCCGCCGGGAATGGGGGCGGCCGCTGTGCGCTGTTGCGCGATGAGTGATGTGATGACCCAAGGAGGAACGCATATGCCGGTGCCCTCGCAGCCGCTGCGAAAGCTGGGCTTCTTGACGATCGGGCTGTTCGACGAGGCCGACCCGCGCCGGGGTCATGAGACGACGCTCGACATCATCGAGCTGGGCGAGCGACTAGGTTTCGACAGCGCGTGGGTGCGGCACCGGCACCTGCAGTACGGCATCTCCTCCCCGGTCGCCGTGCTGGCGGCGGCCTCCCAGCGCACCAGCCGCATCGAGCTGGGCACCGCGGTCATCCCCCTGGGCTGGGAGAATCCGCTGCGGCTGGCCGAAGACCTGGCCACGGTGGACATCCTGTCCGGGGGCCGCCTCAACCCGGGCGTCAGCGTCGGCCCCCCGATGCACTACGACCAGGTCAAGAACGCGCTCTACCCGGACACCGCCAAGGTCGAGGACTTCGGCTACGAACGCGTGCGGCGGCTGCTGGACTTCGTCCGCGGTGAGACGGCCACCGACTTCAGCGGGGTCGAGGGTTTCGAGGTCTTCTCCGACCGGGTCCAGCCCCACTCCCCCGGCCTCGGCGGCCGCATGTGGTACGGCGGCGGCAGCCTGAGCTCGGCCCGGTGGGCGGGCGAACACGGCATGAACTTCCTGACCAGCAGCGTCGTGAAGGCGGAGGAGTCCGAGGATTTCGCCGACATCCAGCTCTCCCACATCCGGGAGTTCCGCGCGCACCACCCCGACGGCGACCGGGCCCGCGTCTCGCAAGGCCTGGTGGTCATCCCCACGGACTCGGCCACACCCGAGCAGCGGGCCAAGTACGCGGAGTACGCGGCCAAGCGCCTGCCCAGGACCTCTTCGCCGCAGGGGCCGATGCGGCTGATGTTCGCGCCCGATCTCGTCGGCGGCTCCGCCGAGATCGCCGCCCGGCTGCACGCCCATGCCGCCTTCCGGGAGGTCACCGAGGTCGCGTTCGCGCTGCCGTTCAGTTTCGAGCACGAGGACTATGTGCAGATCCTCACCGACATCGCCACCGGACTCGGTCCGGAGCTCGGCTGGCGCCCGGCCTGACGGGTCCGCGGGGTGCGCCGAGCCCGTGGCCCGGCGCCTGCTCGATCATGGTGCGGTCACCGCGGTGACCAGCCAGATCCCGGCGGGGAGCCGGTAGCCGACACCGGGCTCGCGGAACCGTTCGAGCAGCCGGGCGGCCGCCGCGCGAGCCGCCTCCTGGCTTGAGGTCGCGGCGGCGCGGTAGGCCGCGCCGGCCGGGCCCATCTCGATGAGCCACTCGGCCACCGGCTCGCGTTCGTCCGGGGCCTCCAGAATGACGTCGTACGGCCGGACCGTCACGTCGGCGAAACCGCCGGCGGTCAGGACGCGCCGCACCCTGCCCGGGTCGGCGAAGGCGAACGGCCCCGGCTCGTCGCCCATCGGCAGCGGCGGCAGCGGCCCGACATGGGGCGCGACGCCGAGCATGACCGCGAACAGCCACGGGTTGGCGCTCCCGGCACGGAACACGGTCGCGGCCAGGCGGCCTCCCGGGCGTAGCGAACGCCGGATCGTCGCGCACCCCGCCACCGGATCGGCCGCCAGCATCAGCGCCATACGGGAGAACACCGCGTCGAACGGCGCACCCGGCACGGCCTCGACCGTCTCGATGTCCGCCGTGACGAACCGCAGGCCGGGGTGACGATCGCGCGGGAACCGCCGCCGGGCGGCGGCCACCATCGACTCGGCCAGATCCACCCCGACCGCCGCACCGCCCGGCCCGGCCGCCGCCGCGAGCTCGGCCGTGGTGCCGCCACAGCCGCAGCCCACGTCGAGGATCCGCTCGCCGGGCTCCGGCCGCAGCCAGTCCATCGCCGCCGCGCCCAAGGGCCGGCCGGCCTCGTCCTGCCGGTCGGCATGACGGATCCACCCGGGTGCGGCCTGTGCCCAGAAGGCGTGGTTGCGGGCCCGCAGGGCGTCGGTGCCGGGCATCAGAACGGCATCTCGGTGCCCTCGACGGTCACCGAACTGAACGCTGCGGCCTTGCCGGGATCGAAGGCCGCGTCCTGGGCGGCCAGACCGGCCGCGCGGATCAGCCGCTCCGACTGGAACCGGCGGAAGGCCTCCTCGCTCTCCCAGATGTTGATGATCCGCCAGCCACCCTCGACCGGGCCGGCGACGTGGGCGAGCAGACCGGGCGGACGATCCGGGCCCAGGTGCTTCTCCACCTGCCGGTACTCCTCCTCGCTGACATCGGGCATCTCCTGGAGCACTCCGTACGGCATCGCACCCACCCCTTATTAGATAGAGCAAAACTCTATCCAATAGAGCACTACACCAAGGGGGTGGCTGTCAAGCCGGACGCGGGTCGTCGCGCACCTGCGCGGCCGTGACGGCGACGGTGGTGACGATGTCGGCGACGGTGGCGCCACGCGACAGGTCGTTGACCGGCTTGCCCAGCCCCTGCAGCACCGGTCCCACCGCGACGGCGCCGGCACTGCGCTGGACGGCCTTGTAGAGGTTGTTGCCGGTGTTGAGGTCGGGTACCACGAAGACCGTGGCGCGTCCGGCCACCCGGCTACCGGGCATCTTGGCCAGCGCCACCGCGGGGTCGACCGCGGCGTCGTACTGGATCGGCCCTTCCACCTGGAGGTCGGGACGGCGCTCGCGAACCAGCTCGGTGGCGGTGCGGACCTTGTCGACCTCGGCGCCGGCGCCGGAGGCGCCCGTCGAGTACGACAGCATGGCGATCAGGGGTTCGACGCCGAACCGCGCCGCCGTGCGGGCCGAGGCGATGGCGATGTCGGCGAGTTGCCCGGCGGTCGGATCGGGGTTGACCGCGCAGTCGCCGTACACCAGCACCCGATCGGCCAGGCACATGAAGAACACGCTGGAGACCAGGCCCAGCCGGAGGATCTCGAACGCCGGCCTGATCGTGTGCGCGGTGGTGTGCGCCGCGCCCGACACCATGCCGTCGGCCATGCCGGTGTGCACCATCAGCGTGCCGAAGTAGGAGACGTCGGTGACGGTGTCGCGGGCCAGCTCGACGGTCATCCCCCGGTGCGCCCGTACCTGGGCGTACTCGCGGGCGAACCGCTCGCGCAGCTCCGCGTCGAACGGGCTCAGCACCTTGGCCCCGGCCAGGTCGAGGCCGAGCTGGGCGGCCTGCGCCCTGATCCGTTCCTCGTCGCCGAGCAGCGTGAGCTCGGCCACGCCACGACGCAGCAGGATGTCGGCCGCGCGCAGGATGCGCGGCTCCTCGCCCTCGGGCAGCACGATGTGCCTGCGCCGGGAGCGCGCCCGGTCCAGCAGCTCGTACTCGAACATCAGCGGGGTGACGACGTCGGTCTTGGCGATGGCCAGCCGGTCGAGCAGCAACCCGCCGTCGACATGCTCGGCGACCAGCCGCAACGCCGTGTCGATCTTCCCGCCGGCCTCGGGCGTGAAGCGGCCCTCCACCACCGACAGCCGGGTCGCGGTGTCGAAGGTGTCGTGGTCGGTGGCGATCACCGGCAGCGGGATCGCCATGCCGCGCAGCAGCCGGTCGACCGGGGCCGGCAGGTCCGTGCCGCCGGTCACCACCACCGCCGACAGGGCGGGGAAGCCCGGCGAGACGTGCGCCGCGATCAGGCCGGGCAGGAGCGCGGCGGCCCGATCACAAGGAATGATCACCGCAGCGCCCTCGGTGTAGCGGTCGAGGATGCCGGGCAGCGACATCGCGCCCACCATCAGTGCGCTCACCTCGCGGCCGAGCCCCTCACGCTGCCCCAGGAAGAATCGGCCGTCACACGCGTCGAGCAGGTCCGCGACGGTCGGGGCGCGCAGCGAGGGGGTCTCCGGCAGCACGAACAGCGGTGTCGGATGGGTGATCGCGAGCGGCCCGGCGGCCGCCCGGGTGACCACGACGGCGAGCTCATGGGCGTGATGGTGCGCCAGCTCCCTGGACGACAGCTCGACCGCCGCGGCGATCCGCGAGGCCGTCCTGTCCTTCCCGCTCACCACGTTGATCACGGGTGTGCCCAGGTCCGCGGCCAGCCTGGCGTTGAACCCGAGCTCGGTCGGCGCTCCCACGTCGGTGTAGTCGGTGCCGACCACCACCACCGCGTCGCACCGCCGGGCCAGCGCGCGATAACGGGCCACGACGTCGCCCGCCGCCCGTTCGGCGTCGGCGTGCACCTCGTCGTAGGTGACGCCCGCGCAGTCCGCGTACGGCAGCGCGAGCTGGAACCTGCTCCGGACGGTGTTGATCAGGGCGTCCTCACGGCCCGCCCGCACCACCGGGCGGAACACGCCCACGGTCTCCACCTGCCGGGACAGCAGCTCCACCATGCCCAGGGCGACGGTCCCCTTGTTGCTCCCCGCCTCGCCCGCCGCGACGTACACCGCACGAGTCATGTCCCTCATTATCATCGGCCTCTTCCTGAGAAAGGCCGAGAAGCCCACCCCCTGACCGGCGGGGTGGGCTTCGTAGCCGGAATGTCTATCGGAGCCACGGGGTGCGCTGAACGACGGGCAGGTTGCCGAGCCCCAACGTCCTTCCAGCACTGACGAGGGCAAGACCGATGAGGACGATCGCGTAAATGATGTGGTCGTCCATGAACGGGTTGTTGGCCAGGGGCAGCTCGGCCGCCCACATCATGAGCAGCATCGCGGTGCCGGCCACGGCGGCGATCCGCAGCCCCACGCCCAGGATCAGCGCGGCGCCGATGCCCAGCAGGCCGGCCATGAACAGCCAGTCCACCCACGCCTGCCCGGCCAGGCTCGAGAAGAAGCCGCCGAGCGCGTTCTCGCCGGTGCCCTTGAGGAAGCCGGTGGTGGGGCTGCCGCCGGCGATCCAGGCGCGCTCGGCCGGGGTGGCGAAGCCCCAGCCGAAGGACTTGTCGAGGAACGCCCACAGGAAGACCCAGCCGAGGGAGATCCGGGCGACGGCCCAGACGTAGTCGACAGGACCGCGGGCGCTGGTGGTGGTGGCGACGGTCTTCGAGTGCGTGGTTGTCATGACGTTCCTCCGGGGGCGGGGGTTTCACTGATCCCATGACATCCGATGCCGGACCCGGCATGCAGAGCCGTACGTCCCCGCCCCATGGGACTTTGGACATGCCCGACATTCCACATACTCGTCCGGGTTCGTACTCCCTACCTGCCGGAGATCAAACGCCAGGGCGACCGGCTGCTCCCCCTGCTACGCGCCTGAGCACTCGGCGGGCGGCGTGGATCCGTACCTTCCGTCTTGACATGTCATGCCTTTCTCCGATTTTCGGCGAAAGGCTATGGGCAAGGCGAAGATCTCGTCTTATATTACGGCGCAGGGCAGCGTTAGCCCCTTCATCCTCCAGCGAATGAGACCCGGCATCCGCCGATGGATCACCCCATCGTGGCCCTGCCGCACCCCCCGCCCACGCCCGAGATGAGATAGATAATGCGGAAATTACCCTTATTATCCGTTTTACTGATCACCGCGCTCTCCTACCTAGTCGTACCCGCTCAAGCCCAGGCGGCGGTGCCGCCGCAGGAGCCGGGCGTCACCCTGCGCACCTATGACGTCCAGGTCGAACTGTCCAAGCTCTGTACGCTCAAGCCCGGTCAGACCCCCAACGTGGACAAGCTGATGCCCACGATCGACTGGACCTCCGACGCCGACTTCGGCCTGGCCGACATGTTCGTCACCGAGGCCATCGGCAACATCGACATCGCCACGGCGGGCACGTACGAGTTCCGGCTGATCAGCGACGACGGCTCCCGGCTGCGCATCGACGACACCGTCGTGATCACCAACGACGGGCGGCACGGGCCGATCGCCATCGACGGCACGATCACCTTGACCACCGGCTACCACGCGCTGCGCGTCGACCACTTCGAGCACCTGTACGGTCAGCAGCTCAGGCTGGAGTGGAAACCCCCTGGCGCCGCCGGCTTCACCCTCGTGCCCACCTCGGTGCTGAGCACGGACGCGGACGTGGTGCGGGTCACCGGACCGGGGCGCAAGGAGTGCGAGGGCGGCGCCGACTCCCCCGGCGACGGGCTGCCACTGCAGGCCGTACACTCGGACCTCACACTCACCGACCTGCGCCCGGCCGGTTTCGAGCCGCAGGTGACCGCGATGGACTGGCTGCCCGACGGCCGGTTGGCGGTCACCACGTGGGGCGGTTCGGAGAACAAGCTCGGCGAGGTCTACCTGCTCGGCAACGTCACCGGCAAGACCTCGCCCGCGCGGGTGACCGTCAAGAAGATCGCCGAAGGGCTGCAGGAGCCCCAGGGCATCAAGTACGTGGACGGCAAGCTCTACGTCTCGGAGAAGTCCCGGCTGGTGGAGCTGAACGACACCAACCGCGACGAGGTCGCCGATAATCTCAGGACCGTGGCGACCTGGCCGTTCGGCGGCAACTTCCACGAGTTCGCGTTCGGGCTGCTCTACCGGGGCGGCCACTTCTACCTCAACCTGTCCGTCGCCATCGACTACGGCGGCGCCACCACCGACCCGCAGCCGGCGCGGGACCGAGGCACCACCATCAAGATCAACAAGGCCACCGGCAAGGTCGAGTACATCGCCGGCGGTCTGCGCACCCCCAACGGGATCGGCTGGGGTCCGGGGGACGAGCTGTTCGTCACGGACAACCAGGGCGGCTGGCTGCCCGCCTCGAAACTGGTGCACATCAAGAAGGACCGGTTCTTCAACCACTTCACCGAACCTGACGGCCCGTTCGACGACAACCTGGTGACCCCGCCCGTGCTGTGGCTGCCGCACAACGAGATCGCCAACTCCCCCAGCACCCCGCTGCTCATGAAGCGCGGCGCGTTCGCCGGGCAGATGGTGTTCGGTGACGTCACCTATGGCGGGCTCCAGCGCGCCTACCTGGAGAAGGTCAACGGCGAGTACCAGGGCGCGGTCTTCCGCTACACCCAGGGGCTCGAGGCGGGGGTCAACCGGATCAGCCTGGGCCCCGACGGCGCCATCTACACCGGCGGCCTGGGCGCCGGCGGTAACTGGGGCCAGCCGGGCAAGCTCACCTACGGCCTGCAGAAGCTCGCCATCGGCGACGGCAAGGCGTTCGACATCCTGAAGATGCGCGCCATCGAGGGCGGCTTCGAGTTGGAGTACACCCGGCCGCTGTCGGCGGAGACCGCCACGTCGCTGGCCGCCAAGTACCAGGCCACCCAGTGGCGGTACGTCGCGGCCTCCACCTACGGTGGCCCCAAGGTGGACGAGGAGCCGCTGACCGTCACCTCCGCGAAGCTGACCTCCGGCGGGAAGAAGGTCACGCTCAAGATCGCGGGCCTGAAGCCGGGGCGGGTGGTGCACCTGCGGTCACCGCGTCCGTTCAGCTCGGCGTCGGGGCAGCCGCTGTGGAGCACCGAGGCCTGGTACACGCTCAACTCGCTGGTCGACGGCCCGGCGACGGACATCACCTACGAGGCGGAGAGCGCGGCGCCCAGCGGCGGCACCAAGCTGAACACCGACCACCCGAGCTACTCGGGATCCGGCTTCGTCGACGGCTACTGGAACACGGGAGCGGCCACGCAGTTCGCCGTACACGTGGCCAAGGCCGGGACGTACCACGTGGGCCTGCGCTACGCCAACGGCCCGCACCCCGCGCCCGGCACCAAGTCGCTGAGCGTGTACGTCAACGGGACCAAGATCAGGCAGGTGCCCTTGCCCACCACGGAGACGTGGGACCAGTGGGCCACCCGGGTCGAGCCGCTCGACCTGAAGGCGGGCGCCAACACCATCGCCTACAAGTACGACACCGGCGACCTGGGCAACGTCAACCTCGACGCCATCACCGTGACCGCGCGACCGGTGCTCGAAGCGGAGAAGGCCACGCTGCGCGGTGGCGCGAAGGTGAGCGAGAACCATCAGGGCTACACCGGCAAGGGTTTCGTCGACGGCTACACGGCCGCGGGCACGAGCACGTCGTTCTCCGTCCACACGGACGAGTCCGGCCCGCACAACGTCGGCCTCCGCTACGCGGCCGACACCGGCACATCGGTGAGCGTGTACGTCAACGGGACCAAGATCAGGCAGGTACGGCTGGCCGCCACCGGCGGCTGGGACTCCTGGGCCGTCCAGACCGAGCCGCTCGACCTGAAGCGAGGCTCCAACAAGATCGCCTACAAGTACGACTCCGGCGACGCGGGACGACTCAGCCTCGACCACCTCACCGTGTCGAAGGCGCGACGGATCACGCTGTTCGACGGGTCCCACCTGGCGCTCTGGGAGAAACGGTCAGGCGGCGCGGCGACCTGGCCGATCGCGAACGGCTCGGTGGAGTCCTACGGCGGCGACATCCGCACCCGGCAGACGTTCGGCGACTTCAAGCTGCACGCCGAGTGGTACGAGCCGGACTACCCGCCGGAGGTGACCGGACAGCAGCGCGGCAACAGCGGCATCTTCCTCCAGGAACGCTATGAGGTACAGGTCCTGGAGTCGCACGGGGACACCACCCCGGCCGCCAACGAGGCGGGCTCGATCTACTCCAAGCGCGCCCCCGACCGCAACATGGCCACCGCCCCGGGCACGTGGCAGACGTACGAGATCACCTTCCGCGCGGCCCGCTACACCAGCGCGGGAGCGAAGGTCGACGACGCGCGGGTGACGGTCGTCTGGAACGGCGTGGTGGTGCACAACGACGTGCCCATCGACGGCGGCACCGGCGACAACATCCCGGAGAGCGCGGCGGCGGGCGGCATCCGCCTCCAGGACCACGGCGATGCTGGTGAGAACCCGCGCTTCCGCAACCTGTGGATCGAACCCGTCTCCTGACCTCGTCCGGCCCGGCAGGCCGTCCCGCCCCCAGGGGCGCGGCGGCCTGCCGCTATGAGCGCACAAAACCCCACCAACGTCCCATAAACGGCAAATCATGGCACTTTAGACGGCGTTATAACGTTCTGGTTGCCCTGTGCTCGGATGGTGCTGACGAGACGTCCAGAGAAGGCCGAGATTCGATGGAGGTCGACGTGGGCGATCAGAACAACGCCGAAAAGAAAAGCACCCCGGCCGATTCCGACACGAAAAGCAGCCCGCCCGGTTCTGACAAGCAGAGCAGCGCGATCATTGTCGCCATCATCGGCGCGGTCGCCACGATCGCCGTAGCCGTGATCACCGTGGTGGTGCCCATCTTGACCGAGGACCCGGCTTCGCCCACCACGACGCCTTCCCCTTCCCCTTCCGCGACGCCACCCCCACCCACGGCGCCTTCTCCTTCCTCGCCGCCGCTCACAAAGTCCGGCCAGCCTGTCGGCCTTTCCGTGGAACCGGCGGGCCGCCGGGCCGTCGCGGTGACCGCCACCTTGAATCGGCCCGCCCGATCGGGTTACGCGTACTGGTTCGTGCTCGAAGTTCACCAGGTCAGCGACACCCACAGCGAGTTCTATCCGCGCCAGAGTCTGACGCAGAAAGAAACGACGTTCGAGATCAGCATTCCCGGCGACGCCGATATCAGCCGGCCGAGGACCGGCCGGGTTTTCGAGGTCACCGAGGACATGAGCCAGCTCATGGAATCGGGCCGTCCCGATGCCGGCGACCCGAATGCGGATTTCCTCCTGCGACAGCCGTGCACCTGCCACGCCTCGAAGGAGATCGCCCTCGACTTCCCGAGCTGACGATCCGCCGGGTCAGAAGACGGCCGTGGCCGCCGGGCCACGCGCGCGGAAGCGCGCCAGCCGGCTCAACGCGGCGTCGCATAGCTCGCCGTCCTCGTGTTCCCAGGCCTGCCGTCGGGCGAACGCCTGGACCAGGCGGTGGAATCGATAGGTTCCGTTGGGGGCGGTCAGCAGCAGGTGCATGTCGACCAAGGACTCCAGCAGCCGGTACGCCTGCGGCGGCGGCATGTCGAGCAGCGCCGCCATCGACTCCGCCGTGAGCTCGCCGTCGGACGGCAGCGCGGCGAGCCGGAAGGCGGTGGCCTGCTGCGGCTCGAGCCTGCTCTGGGCCAGCAGCAAGGGCGCCTCGATGAGCTTGCAGCCTTCGTTGGTGCCCACGGGCCGGTTCACGTCGTCCTCCACCCGCCGGCGGGCCTGCCGTACCGTCCAGTGCGGTCTGGCCTGGAGGAGGTCGGCGGCCACGCGGATGGCCAGCGGCTGGTGCGAACAGAGCTCGACCAGGGCGACGGCGTCCCGACGTTCCCCGAGGACCCGCCCGTGGCCGACCAACCGGGCCAGCATCTCCAGCGCGTCGGCCGGAGACAGGGCATCCACCGTCACCCAGTGGACACCGGACAAGTTGTATATACGCCGATATGTGGTGACTATCGCCGCGCAGCCGGGTGCTGCCGGAAGCAAAGGGCGCACCTGGTCGGCGTCAGTGGCGTCGTCCAGCACGATCAACACCCGCCGATCGTCCAGCACGGTACGCCACAGAGCCGCCCGCTCTTCGGCATGGTCGGGCATTCGGCTCTCCGGCACGCCGAAGGAGCGCAGAAAGCCGCCCAGCACCGCGCCGGGGTCCACCGCTCCGCCGTCCGAGATCTCCAGGTTCGCGTAGACCTGGCCGTCGGGGAACCGGTCACGCAGGTTGTGCGCGGCGTGCACGGCCAGCGCGGTCTTCCCCATGCCGGTCAGGCCGGTGATCGCCACGATCCTGGTCCCTCCGGCCGAACGGAGGGTGCCCTGGATGCCGGCCGACTCCACCTGCCTGCCGACGAAGCCGGGCAGCGCGGCGGGCACCTGGGCGGGCGGCCGCTCGGGAGGGAGAACCGGAGGCGGCAGGGTGGGCGGGGCGGCGAGCGCGGGGTCCGCGCGCAGGATGCGCTGGTGCACCTCGCGCAGGCCGACGCCGGGATCGACACCGAGTTCGGTGGCGAGCAGGCGCCGCACGTCCTCGTAGGCCAGCAGCGCCTCCGCCTGGCGTCCCGACCGGTACAGGGCGATCATCAGCAGCTCGTGCAGCCGCTCGCGCACCGGTTCGGCGGCGACGGCCGCGGCCAGTTCCTCGCTCACCTCGGCGTGCCGGCCGAGCTCCAGCTCCAGGGCCAATCGCTCTTCCAGCGCCGCCGTCCTGTGGTGCAGCAGGCGCGTCCGCTCCTGGCCGACGAAGTCGCCCCGGGCTCCGCCCAGAGGTGTGCCCTGCCACAGACGCAAGGCGTTCCGCAGGAGGCCGGCCGCCTCGGCCGGGTTCCCCTGCGCATCCTGCGCCCGCTTCACCTTCTCCCGGAAGTCGTCCCAGTCCACGTGTACGGTGCCGACGGAGATGGCGTACTCACCCCGGAGCGACCTGATCACCCGGTCGTCCTCTTCGTCGGAGGACACGGCACGCCGCAGGCGGCAGATATAGGTACGCACGACGGCCCGCGCGCTCTCGGGCGCCCGCTCCCCCCAGAGCGCTTCCGTGATCTCCTCGATGGAGGCCGCCCGGCCCTCACGCAGCAGCAGGAAGGCGAGCACCGCCCGCTGCTGTGGAGCCCCCAGATCGAGCTCTGTCTCGCCCCGCCACGCCCGGACCTGGCCCAGCAGAGCGAACCGTAACCCCGTAGTCATCGTTGACCGTCCCTCTACCCCGAGCCCCTCGCACACCCTCGTCCCGGCGAGCGGAAGAATGTCGCGCGCGTGTTCGGTGAGAATGTTGATGAACAGGTCGTCACGAACGTCAGCGACCTGCGCGCCCGCACGGGTCGTCGCCCACCGGGCGGGGAGCAGCCCGCCCGGTAGATGGTAGAGGACATCGCTCAGGCTTGGCTCTTGCTCTTCCTGCTCGCGACGAGGCCCACGCCGATGACGGCGAGAGTGACCTGCAGCGCGATCGCCAGCAGGGCGTTGGTGTGGAGACCGAAGACGTAGGCGATGCCCGTGGCGAGCGCGGACGCGACGAGGCCGACGACGATGGTGGTGACCCAGCCGATGTCCTGACGTCCGGGCAGGAGCAGCCGGCCGAGGCCGCCGACGACGAGTCCCGAGATCGCGGCCGTCACGATGATGGTGAGCATGGGTGTTCCCCCTGGTAAGTGTGTCGAAATGGCAAACTCGGACGAGCAAGCACGTCCACGAGGTGAGTCAGAGCGCGGCAGCTACCCCCGCTCCGCAGCACATGACCGACGACCATACGGACCCCTCGCATGTGAATCGTTGACGATTCGTATACGCGAGGGCGGGACGTTCCGGGGTAGGGCGCAGACCATGACGAAGAAGCGGAAGGACGAACCGGCGGTAGGCGACGAGGTCACCTGGCGAAGCCATGGGTCGACCGCCCACGGGAAGGTCGAGAAGAAGGTCACCGACAGGCGCGAGGAAGCCGGCCGTACCGTGGCCGCCTCGCCCGACGACCCCCAGTACGTCGTGCGCAGCGAGAAGAGCGGCAAGAAGGCCGTGCACAAGCCGTCGGCCCTGCGCAAGGAGAAGGGCTCGGGATGACCGAGGAGGAGCAGGCAGTCGCGGCCGACTTCGGCCGGGCGGTGAACATGACCGCCAAGGAACTGGAGCGCTGGCTCGCCACGGACGAGTCCAAGGCGGTGGGCCAGAAGGACGACGGCGGCGAATCCACCGGGCACGAATCCGGACGCAGGATCGTCGCGCTGCTCCAGGCGAAGAAGTCGTCCCTCACCGAGCAGGACTACGCGCACATGCGCAAGGTGATCGGTTACGTACACCGGCACCTGGCGCAGCGCCCCTCCGGCGACGTCCGGGAGACCAGATGGCGCTATTCGCTGATGAACTGGGGCCACGACCCCCTCAAATGAGGGGTGCCCTCGCTGTCCGGAGATCGTCCTCCACAAGCGAAAACCGAGTGACATTTCCCCGTACGTGCCTCATCCTGGGGCGCGGTCGATGAGTTTTGTCAGTGGCGTAGGTCAGTCTGTTCATGACCACAACGCCCTGTGAGACCGAAGGCCGGAATGCCGGCCGTCACCGCGTTTCACCCACCAACCCCCATCGAGGTACCGTGCCCAGCCCTCAGCTCGACTCACCCGCCAAACCCGCGGCCGCTGGTTCAGGCCGCACACCGGCCGTGATCCGGCTGCTGGTGCTCGCCACATTCGTGGTCATCCTCAACGAGACCATCATGATCAACGCCATCCCCAATCTGGTGAAGGCGCTGAACATCACCGCGCAGACCGCGCAGTGGCTCTCGACCGCCTTCATGCTGACCATGGCCGCCGTGATCCCGGTCACCGGGTGGTTCCTGCAGCGGGTGACCACCCGCAGCGCTTACACGACCGCGATGGGCCTGTTCCTGCTCGGCACGGCGCTGGCGATCGTCGCGCCGTCCTTCGAGGTGCTGCTGGTCGCCCGCGTCATCCAGGCGAGCGGGACGGCCGTGATGATGCCGCTGCTGATGACCACGCTGATGCGGGTGGTGCCCGAGGAGGGCCGGGGACGGGTGATGGGCAATGTCACCCTGGCCATGTCGGTCGCGCCCGCGATGGGCCCGGCGGTCTCCGGAGTGATCCTGCAGTTCGGGTCCTGGCGCCTGCTGTTCGCCGTGGTGCTGCCCATCGCCGCCGTGATCACCTGGCAGGGCCTGAAGCGGCTGGAGAACATCGGCGAGCCCCGCTTCAGCACCATCGACTGGTTCAGCGTGGTGACCGCCGCCGCCGGCTTCGGCGGCCTGGTCTACGGGCTCAGCCGGTTCGAGGGCGGTGACGTCCGCGTCGCCGCCGCGATCGTGGTGGCCGGGCTGGTCACCATCGCCGTCTTCGTGTTCCGCCAGCTGTCGTTGCAGAAGCGCGGCGTGCCGCTGCTGGACCTGCGCGCCCTGCGCCACCGCACCTACACGGTCGCGCTGATCATGATGTCGGTGGCCTTCATGGCGATGCTCGGCTCGATGATCCTGCTGCCGCTCTATCTGCAGGACATCCGCGGGCTCAGCGCCCTGGAGACCGGGCTCCTGGTGATGCCGGGCGGCCTCGCGATGGGGCTGCTGGGTCCGACCGTCGGCCGCCTGTTCGACAAGTTCGGCGGCCGGGTGCTGGTCATCCCCGGCGCGATCGTGATCATGCTTACCCTCACCGGCTTGACCCAGGTCTCGATGACCATGCCGTACTGGCAGATCCTCGGTCTGCACGCGCTGCTCATGGTGGGTCTGGCCGCGACCTTCACGCCCGTCTTCACCCTCGGGCTCGGCGCGCTCCCGCCGCGGTTCTACTCCCACGGCAGCTCGATCCTGAGCACGCTGCAGCAGGTCGCCGCGGCCTTCGGCACCGCGCTGGTGATCACCGTGATGACCGCGCGAGCCGACGCCCTGCAGGCCACGGGAGTGACCGAGTCGCTCGCCACCCTCGACGGCATGCGACTGGCCTTCATCATCGGCGCGGTGCTGTCCGTGGCCGTGGTCATCACCGCCCTGCTGCTGCCGGCCCGCGCGGCGGACACCGGCGAGCTCGACGGACCCGGTCCGATGCCCCATGCGTGACGGCGGCACGCCGGGTCAGGTCCACCAGTCTCCGACGACCTCGACGCCCTCACTGGCGAGGGCGTCGTGCCACGCGGGGTCGCGCAGCAGGCGCGCCTCCCAGGTCCGTACGACGCCGTCCGGTCCGGTGACCGCGTCCTCGCGGGACGGGTGCAGAAACAGCTCGCTCGTGCCCTCGGGGAGGGCCGCGAGCCGGCGGAGGTAGTCGTCGCGGAGCCGCTCGTAGACGCCGAGCTCGTGCGCCGTGCGGCGGTTGGTCGCGATCGTCTGCGGGATGGACACGCCCAGCGCGTCGGCGAGGGCGACGGCGCGCTGATGGGCCGCCGCGAGCGGCGGCGGCAACGGCCCGCCGAAGTACGGCTCCGGGTCGCGGGGCAGCCGGAAGGCGAAGTTGTGGCGCGCGCACCACTCAAGCGCCTCGGCCAGCCACGATCTGCCGTGCAGGCCGTAGAGGGTGCCGGCGTGGGAGTCGGCCGCCACGGGCATGAGACCCCGGTCGCGCATCCACCGCAACTGCGCGTCGGCCTCCCGTACGACATCGTGGGCCTCGCCGCGGGCTCCGAGAGCCAGCGGGTCGTCACTGAGCGTCCCGTCCGGATCGACGAGGCTCGCCGCGGTGTCGAGGGGCCGCCAGCGCGGGAGCCCGCGCTCGCTCGTGAGCGTCACGTGCAGCCGTGGCACGACGCCGAGCTCACGGACCTGGCTCGCGGCGTGCTCCGCGGCGGGCGAGACGCAGATGAGCGTCGTCGCGCTGACCTGTCCCTCGGCGAGCAGCGCGACGATGACCTCCGTCGTCCCGTGCTCCCGCCCGAGATCGTCGGCCGTGATCACCACACGCCGGCTCATCGGGGCCGCTCCACGCCGGACCCGTCCACGGGACCGGAAGACGCCGACTCCTCGGCCCCGGCCACGGGATCGGGGGACGACGGGTCCGTGGATCCGGCCACGGGGTCGGGGGGTGGTGGGTCGGTCGGGGTTTCCAGGGGGACTGAGATGAAGCGGGCCGCGACCGCGCCGATCGCTGTCAGTACGAACGGATAGACGCATAAGTACACCCGGAACGCGAGCCCGGGGTCGGTGCCGGGGTCGTCGCCCGAGTTGTAGCCGAAGAACACGCCGAGCGAGGTGAGCGCGAGCCCGGTCACGATCCCGTTGAGCCGGCCGAAGAAGCCGAACGCGGACAGGAAGAGCCCTTCGCGGTGCTCCCCGTTGCGCGCCGCGTCGGCGTCCAGCACCCGCGCGACGATGAGGTCGTTCGTCGCGAGCATCCCCGACCAACCGGCCCCGACGAGCACCCCCGCGGCGATCGCGGTGCCGAGGTCCGTGGCGAAGAACAGGGCCGCGAAGCTGACCGCGAGGACCGCGAAGGCCAGCCGCCAGGTCCACAGGGCGCCCCGGCGTGCGACGACGCCCGTCCACACGACCAGGCCGCCCGCCGAGACGAGGATGACGATGCCCTGAAGGTAGAGCGCGTTCCCGACCGGGAGCCCGAGCGAGTAGCGGACGTACAGCTGGATGCCGGAGAGCACGAACGCCATGGCCATCCCGTAACAGGCGCCGGTGAGCCCGACCGTCCAGAACATCCGGTCACGCACGATCGACCACACGCTGCGCAGCAGCGGCGGCCGTTCCCGCGTCGAGTAGCGGGGATTCTCGCGCGCGCCGAGCGCCATGAACACGATCACGACGAGCGCGACCGCGCCGTAGATGATCGCGGTGATCTGGAAGCCCTGGGTGGAGTCCTCGGTGCCGAACACGCTCGTCGTGAGCAACGGGGTGGCCGCGAGCGAGATCACGAGCGCCACGAGCTGGAAGCCCTGACGCAGGCCGTTGGCGACGGCACGGTCGCGCTCGCGTGGGTAGAGCTCGGGGAGCAGCGCGCCGTAGTTCGCGTTGAGCATCGAGTCGAAGGCCTCACACAGGATCGCGAACACCGCGAACCAGAGCAGGAGGCCCATGCCCTGCAGCGAGGTCGGCGCGGAGAAGAACGCGATCATGCAGGCCACGAGCATCGGCGCGCCCACGAGCAGCCACGGCCGACGCCGGCCGAACCGGCTTCTGGTGCGGTCGGAGAGGTGGCCGAGCAGGGGGTTGTCGATCGCGTCGATGACCGCGTAGACCACCATGACCGCGCCGTAGGCGCGCACGTCGAGGCCGAGGATGTCGACGTAGAAGAGGATCATCGATCCCTTGATCATGTTGATCGGGATGGATGTGCCCAGCATCCCGATGGCGTAGCGCCACGCGG
The DNA here is from genome assembly GCF_014646515.1 of Nonomuraea glycinis. Classification (GTDB taxonomy): domain Bacteria; phylum Actinomycetota; class Actinomycetes; order Streptosporangiales; family Streptosporangiaceae; genus Nonomuraea; species Nonomuraea glycinis. Next base: position 339,933 of record NZ_BMNK01000005.1, on the reverse strand, counting down.
GAGTCCGTCCTGGGGCTGAGGCCGTACCGGGATGGGCCACGCGACCACCTTCCTCGCCGATGCCGGCGCCGTACGCGGCGCCACCCTCGCACGCCACCCTCGCACGCCACCCTCGCACGCGAAGGAGAAGCGCGGGTGACGCGGAGTCCTGCCGCGCCCGACGTCGACCGCCAGTCCGGCTCCTGTGTCGACGGTCTGCGCGCCCGGGTACGCCAAGAGCACGCCTCGCCAAGGAGCTCGGGACCTCTTCGCCGCCGACCTGGCTCTGCGCGCTATGGCACGCATAAGAAGATGCCGACAAATATCACAAGATGTCAATGGTCAAGGGCACGCGGTCGCTCGTGGGCAGAACGCGCGGAGATCAGGCGACCCACCCCTCAAGGACGGAAGGCCCGCGCATGATGCGCCGGATCGGATACGACTTCGGCAGGCCCGCGCGCTCCCTGAACGTCGTGCGGAGGCCGCCTTGGTCGTACCGGACTCCGGGAGGTCAGTGCTCCGCGCCGACCAGGGACACATGGTATTGACGGATCCGCCAGGCGCCCTCGCCCTGCACAAGGACCAGCGACAGGTGCACCGAAGCCTGCCAGCCCGCCGGGTCACGGAAGACGACGTCCGCGAACCCGCCGGCCGCCTGCTCACCGATGCCGTAGGTGGCGATGACGGTGACGTCGGCCGTGCGGTCGTCCGGCACCGCCTCGTAGTAGGCGCGCACCGCGTCCCGGCCCACGAGGACCTCCGGGCCGAAGCCTTGGAAGAGGGCATCGGTCGTGAACAGCGCGGCCATCGCGTCCGTGTGATGGCCGTCGAACGCGGCCTTCCACCGGTCCAGCGTCTCGCGCATCGGGTCGGTCATGGTGACAGCCTTCGTGAGGTCGGGTGCGGCCATAGGTAGCCGACCGGTCTATTAAAGAGTAGAAGACCGGTCGTACACTTGCCTCGTGGGACGCACCAGTGACGCCCGGGGGAAGATTCTCACCACCGCGCAGGCGCTCATCGAGCTGCGCGGCTACTCGGCGCTGGGCGTGGCCGAGATCTGCACGGCCGCCGGCGTGCCGAAGGGCAGCTTCTACCACTTCTTCGCCTCCAAGGAGGCGCTCGCCCTGGCCGTCATCGACGAGCGCTGGGCCGTCCAGCTCCGCGACTGGACCCGCGTCCTGAGCAGTGACATCGAGCCTCTGCGGCGGCTACGGCGGCTGTTGGAGGAGACCGCGGCCGCCCAGCGCGCCGGGCAGCAGAGCTGCGGCACCGTCTCGGGCTGCCTGTTCGGCAACCTGACCCTGGAGCTGAGCACCCAGACCGAGGCCGTCCGCGACCGCCTGCGGCAGATCTTCGACGCGCAGGCCGACCTGGTCGGCACGGTCATCGGCGAAGCGCTGGCGGATGGCGGGGTCGCCGTCGCCGACACCCGTGAGGCCGCCCGGTCCATCGTCGCCCAACTGGAGGGCCAGATCCTCCTCGCCAAGCTCTACAACGACACCCGGCCTCTCGACACCCTGTGGCCGAACTGCCTGACCCTGCTCGGCGCCCGCGTCGAGCAGGACATCTCCGCCGCCGCCTTACCCGGCGGCTGATCCGAGGGAGATCCATCGCGAACCTGCCAAGACAGAAGGTCGTCATGAGCACTCAGAAGGTCGCCGTCATCACCGGGGCATCGCAGGGCATCGGTGCCGGTCTGGTCACCGCCTACCGCAAACTCGGCTACGCCGTCGTCGCCAACTCGCGCGACATCGCCGTCTCGCAGGATCCGGACGTCCTGGCCGTCCAGGGCGACATCGCCGACCCCACCACCGCGGAGCGGGTCATCGACGCCGGCGTCCAGCGGTTCGGGCGCATCGACGCCCTCGTCAACAACGCCGGCCTCTTCCTGGCCAAGCCGTTCACCGACTACACCGAGGAGGAGTTCGCCTCGGTCATCGGCGTGAACGTCGCCGGCTTCTTCCGGATCACGCAGCGAGCCATCCCGCACATGCTCAAGCAGGGCGCCGGCCACATCGTCAACATCACCACCAGCCTGGTCGACCACGCCAACTCGAACGTGCCGTCCGTCCTGGCATCGCTGACCAAGGGCGGCCTGCAGTCCGCCACCAAGTCCCTGGCCATCGAGTACGCCGGTCGCGGCATTCGTACGAACGCCGTCTCCCCCGGCATCATCAAGACCCCCATGCACGCCGAGGAAGACCATGGCATGCTCGGCGGACTGCACCCCGTCGGACGCTTGGGCGAAGTGAGCGACATCGTCGACGCGGTGATCTACCTGGAGACCGCTCCCTTCGTCACCGGCGAGATTCTCCACGTCGACGGCGGCCAGAGCGCCGGCCACTGAGGAGCCCGGAGATGATTTCCCCCCTGACGGCTCTCGGGGTGAGCGCCCCGATCCTGGCCGCACCGATGGCGGGCGGCCCCAGCACGCCCGCGCTGGTCACCGCAGCGGCTCGGGCGAACGGCCTGGGGTTCCTCGCCGGCGGATACAAGCCGGCCGACGCGCTGGCCGAACAGATCGCCGCGGTCCGCGCCGAGGGCGTGGGCTTCGGGGTCAACCTGTTCGCGCCCAACCCCATCCCGGTCGATCCCGAATCCTTCCGCCGTTACGCCCGTACCATCACGCCGGAGGCCCGGCCCTACGGCATCGACGTACTGTCGGCCGGCATCGTGGAAGACGACGACCACTGGTCGGACAAGATCGACCTGTTGCTGTCCGACCCGGTGCCGGTCGTCAGCTTCACCTTCGGTATCCCGCAGGCGGCGGTGATCGCCGCATTACGCGCCGCTGGAACTCTTGTCATCCAGACGGTCACCTCACCCGCGGAGGCTCATCAGGCCGTGGAAGCCGGCGCCGATCTGCTGACCGTGCAGGCCTCCGCCGCGGGAGGGCACTCCGGCACGCTCACCCCGCGGCACCTGCCGGCCTTCATCCCCCTGCCCGAACTGGTGCGACAGGTACGGCAGGCGGTATCGGCGCCGCTGATCGGCGCGGGCGGGCTGGCGACCTCGGCGGCCGTGTCGGCGGCACTGCGCGCCGGAGCCGCGGCCGTCATGGTCGGCACCGTCCTGCTCCGTGCGGACGAGGCCGGTACGTCACACCCCCACCGGGCCGCGCTGGCCGACCCGGTACGACGCGAGACCGTGGTGACCCGGGCGTTCACCGGCCGACCGGCAAGGGCGCTGCGCAACCACTTCACCGACCGCTACACCGCCCTCGCGCCGGCCGGCTATCCCGCGCTGCACCACCTGACCGGCCCGCTGCGCAGGGCCGCCGCCGCCGCGGGCGACCCCGAACGGATCAATCTATGGGCCGGTACGGGGTACCGCCACGCCACCGCGGAGCCCGCCGCGCAGATCCTGCGACGACTGATCCCCTAGCTCTCGAACGCCTTGAGCACGGTCCAGGAGGCGCCGACGCCGCACGGCGGTGTAGGGCGGCGGATCGTCCTTCGCGGCCGTCACGCCGCAGTGGGCACGGATGAGCGCGATGACGGTGTCGGCGGTGCGGTCGAGGTAGCTGCGGCCATCGGGCAGCAGCGTCTCCGGGTTGATGTAGCCGCGCCGCCCGATGTGGGTGGCCGGGTCGAGCCGGTGCACGGTGATCTTTCCGGCGCGGTCGGCCAGGTTCCATCCGCTGCGGCGCAGCAGCCGCCAGCGCTGCGGGAAGATCCAGGTGGAGACCCGCTCGATCCGGTCGCCGCCGCTGGTGAGCTGATGCAGGTGACGGGCATGGGTGAGATCGTTGGCACCGTTGTGGAACCCGCCGAGGGTGATCAGCAGGAGCGGGGCGCGCAGTTGGGTGTGCAGTTCCGCGACCGCGCCGGTGGCGACCTGGGCTCCCCCGCTGTAGCTGAGCAGCACCACGGGGATGTCACTGCCGGACCGGTAGCCGGCGAGTCGTAGCTGGCCGGCGATCTGGGCGCCCACGGCACGGTTGTACAGGGGACGGTACCTGTGGTCGGCGGCGACGAAGATCTGCATGACGTTGTGCAGGAACAGCAGGAGCCCGATGCGGCGGCGGAGCCACGCCCACACGGGCCGGTCGACGAGCGGGTCGGCCAGCGGGGAGTACGGCTGCACCTGACCCAGCACCCGCAGCTCCGGCGCTCCGGCGATGAGGGCCTTGACCAGCTGGCCCCCGTCGCGGGTGTCGTGGAAGCGACGTTTGCCGATGCCGTCCAGATAGACCAGGTAGGCGTCCGGCGGACGGCCGGGGTCCGCGCCCCGGGCGTACGGCATGCCCTGCGGGAGCTCGGTCGCAGGGGTCCGCCAGCCGGCGGTGTAGGCCATCACCTCGTAGCGGGCGAGCAGGGCCTCGGCGAGCAGCACCGGACCGAGCACCAGGACGAGGAGCGGGAACTCGGTCATGTGAGCAGCTCCTGCCGCTCGGCGACGCTGATCCTCACGACGAGTCGCCGTACGACATCGACGGCGGCGGCGAGCCCGGCTCCGGCGACGGCGACGCAGCCCGCGGCGGCCCACCAGCCCAGCCCCGTCGTCGCGGCGAGCGAGGTGGCGAGGCCGGTCCCGACCCCCACCAGGAGCAGCAGGTGCAGCAGGGGCCCGAGCAGCGGGAACGCGATGACGGCGGCGAGAGCCAGCGGAGTGGCCAGACCGGGTGTCCAGGCCGGCACGGCGACGCCGGACACCGGAGCGGACAGCGTCAGCTCGGCCAGAGTCCATGCGGTCAGCGGCCACAGCGCGAACACGGCGCCCTCGACCACGGCACCGGTCAGCAGCAGCCGGATCGCATGGGACCGCGACACGCCGGAACGGCGAGCCACCAGGGGCAGGATCCGCCCGGCCGACTCCGACAACCCGGCGATCAGCAGCAGGACGACGACGACGAGAGGTGACATCGCTCAGCGCTCCCGTGGCGCATCCGCCAGGGCAGGCCGGCCTACCCGGCGCAGGTAGCGCTCGAGCTCGTCGGCGGCGCGCAGGTAGCCGCCGGCCTCGCGCTGGGCGACCCGCAGGGTGGCCGCCGCGGCCCGGAAGCGTGGCTCGTCGAGCAGGCGCCGGGCGAGGGCGTTCACGGGTCCCGGGGCGACGTCCCGGGTATGGATGGACAGGCCCGCGCCGAGTTCGACGACCCGCCGGGCCACCAGAGGCTGATCCGCGCCCTGGGGCACCACCAGCATCGGGACCCCGGCGTACAGGGCCTCGTTGACGCTGTTCATCCCCCCGTGCGTGACGAACAGCGCGGCGCGGGCCAGCACCTCCGGCTGCGGCACGGAGTGGCGTGCGAGCACGTTGACCGGCAGCGGCCCCAGCGCGGCCGGATCGGTGTGCCCGGTGGAGATGATCACGGTGCCGCCCAGCGGGGCGAGCGCGGTGGCGAAGGCACGCAGCAGGTGCGGGCCGGCGTCGAACACCGTGCCCAGCGAGGCGTACAGCACCGGAGCTCGCAGGCCGGCCGGGAACGACGGGTCGGCGGGACGGGCGCCGAGGCTCGGGCCGACGAACCGGTACGACGGGCCGAAGGCGTCCACGCCGGGCTGGAACGCGGGCGAGGTGAAGACCAGGTTGAGCGGCTGGCGTACGTTCGCCAGATCGAGCAGGGGCAGTCCACGGGTGTCGTAGTGGCGATGCAACCCCCACCGTGACCGCAGATAACGCCGGGCGACGCGGGGCCGGGTCGCCGCCGCGGCCAGCAGTTCCCACGAGGCGCGGGTGGGGCTGGGCGCATCCCCGTTGAACGCGAACGTGGTGAACGTCGATGCCGCCGGCACCCCGAGTTCGCGGGCGGCGACCGCGCCCCAGGGGCAGGCGGCGCCGTGCACGATCAGGTCAGGGCGGACACGACGCAGGTCGGAGAGCACGGCGGGCAGCAGGCCCGCCGCGGCGCCCGCGAGCCCCTCCAGCAGCGTGATCGGCAGCGGCGGATCGGGCAGCGGCCGGTCACCCCCGGGATAGGGGCACACGGTCGCACCGGTCGCCTCGATCTCCTTCGCGAACGCCGGTGAGGTGTGATAGGTGACGGAATGGCCACGACGAACCAGCTCGGCGACGACCGGCAAGGTCGGATTGACGTGCCCGTGCATGGGGATGTTGAGGAACGCGATGGTGCTCACCGTCCGGCCTCCCGTGCGAAGGCGGTCCGTGCCCTCTTCAGGCCGGCCGAGGGCGCAGGAGGACCGTCGACCCGATACAGGCCGGGCCCGCTGATGCTCAGCCCGTCGAGGAAACGCCCCGCCGCGAGCGAAGCGGTTGTGATCAGCCGCCGGGCGTGGCCGAAGTCCCACGGAAACGGCCAGGTCTCGACGCCGGTCGGCACCACGACGGTCGGAATCCGTTCGGACACCTCGTGCAGGTCGCGCTCGATCTGATGGTGCCACAGCAGCAGCCCGGCCCGGGCGGCGACCGCGCCGGCCCGCCGGGGCGGCGCGAGGGGGCGCAACGGCCAGCTCGCCGGCCCGGTCGACAGCACCACCACGCTGGCAGCCCCTGCCTGCAGGGCCGCCCGCACCGGGACCAGCGCGATCACCCCACCGTCGACGAGCCTGCGGCCTTCCCGATCCACCGGGGGCAGGACCCCGGGAATGGCCGCGCTGGCCAGCAGCGCGGACTCGAGATCGCCGTGGTCGAGCAGCACCTGGGCGCCGGTGGCCAGATCCATGGCCACCGCGGTGAAGGGAATCGCCAGCTGTTCGATCCGGGCCGGCAGCTCGGCTTGAGCGATCAGCCTGCGCAGGCCGTGATCGGCGAAAAGACTGGCCCGTGCGGACGGGAAGCGGAGTGGAAACACCTCACGGCGACGCGCATGGGTCCACACGCTGTCCAGCCATGGTGCGGCCCTGCCCGGATGGGCGGCCGCGATCGCCCCGTTGAGAGCGCCCACCGAGGTCCCGATGATCAGATCCGGGACGAATCCCCGCTCCTCCAGCGCGTACCCGATACCGACCTGCGCGGCCCCGAGCGCTCCCCCGCCCCCGACCACCACCGCCACGGGACGGGGAAGGGTGCGCAGGCTCACCGATCTGCGGTGATAAGTCATCTTCACGGTCCGTCTCCTCTCACCATGGCACCGCATCGAACCGTTCCTTGGCCAGGACCGGCCGCCACCTCGGCTGTCCGCTTGCGCGATCAGACAAGGTCGGCGAGGTCCTCCTCGGTAAGGGTGATCGACCGGGCGGTCAGGTTCTCCTCCAGGTGGGCCACGGAACCGGTGCCCGGGATGGCCAGGGTGACCGGGGAAAGGGCCAGCAGCCAGGCCAGGGCGATCTGATGGACGGTGGCGCCGTGCCGGTCGGCGACCTTGGTCAGGCCGGGGTCGTCGATGTCGGCCCTGCCGCCACCGAGCGGAAAGAAGGGGACGAAGGCGATGCCGGCCCGCGTGCAGGCGTCCAGGACGGCCGTCTCGTCACGATGGGCGAGGTGGAAGTTGTTCTGGACCGCCGCGACAGGAGCGATCGTGCGGGCCTCGGCGAGATGGCCGGCATCGACGTTGCTGATGCCCAGGTGGCGGATCAGGCCCTCCTCACGCAGCCCGGCGAGCACCTCGAAGCGTTCGGCGAGCGACTCGCCGTGCGGCGGCGCCATCGTGCCGATACGCAGGTAGACCAGGTCAAGGCGATCCAGCCCCAGGCTTTCGAGGTTGGCCTCGACCTGCGGCCGCAGATCGGCGGCGGTGCCCTGGCCGGGGCCGTCGGGGCCGAAGACCGGGCCGACCTTGGTGGCGATGACCAGGGTGTCCGGGTACGGGGCCAGGGCCTCGCGGATCAGGGTGTTGGCGCGCACCGAGCCGTTCTGGCTGCGGTAGAAGTCGGCGGTGTCGAGGTGGTCGACACCGAGCTCAACGGCACGGCGCAGGACGGCGCGGCCGGACTCGGGGTCGCGGGCGGGGCCGCCCGGCCTGCCCTGGGGCAGGCGCATGGCGCCGAAGCCGAGCCGGTCGATCGTCAGGTCTCCGCCGAGGCGGAACGAGTGGGACATGTCTCTCCCCGTGAGGTGATGTGGCGCCTGCCGGCGGGACGGCCGTTCCGGGCGGTCACGCCGCATGCGAGCGCAGCGCTGAGCTCTCGACGAAGGTGACCGTCTCCTCGAGCGGCGCGCGGCCTGTGCGGATGTAGTCGACGTTGGCGTTCTCGAACCCGATCGACATGCCGCAGAAGAGGACGAGGTCGTCCGGCGGGTGCACGATCTCCGCGACGGTCTTGCGGTAGACCGACCACGCCATCTGCGGGCAGCTGTGCAGCCCTTCGGCGCGGAGCAGCAGCATGACGGTCTGCAGGTACATGCCGAGGTCGGCCCATTGGGGCAGCCCCATGTCGCGGTCGATGTAGCAGAACAGGGCGGCGGGCGCGCCGAAGCACTGCCAGTTCTCGGAAGCGGCCCGCTGGCGGCCCTCCCAGTCCTCACGGGCGACGCCGAGCGACTTGTAGCGCTCCTTTCCGAAGGCGGATCGGCGCTCCCGGTACGGGGACTTCAGTGCGGTCGGGTACATCTCGTACTCCCGCTCGTCCCAGGCGTCGCCTGCGGCGACGCGCTCGCCGGCGCGCTTCTTCAGCTCGGCCAGCGGCTCGCCGGTCAGTACGTAGACGCGCCACGGCTGGAGGTTCGATCCGGACGGCGACCACGCCGCGGCGGACAGCACCCGCTCCAGCACTTCTCTCGGGACAGGCCGGTCGGCGAATCCGCGCACCGCCCGTCGGCTCTTGACAGCCTCATAAAGGTCCACGATCGCCCCCCTTCCTCTCTGTTCGATGTCTGACTCCCTTACATACGCAATCGTATCAACCGAAATAGTATCAATCAATACAATCTGATGCGCTGGGGCTTATCGTGAGGAAGGTCACTCGTACCGCGAGAGACGACCAGGCGCGCTTACCCCTCACCGCCCGCGGGATAGGCGAACCGGGTCAGCAGATCCCGCAACTGCTCGGGCTCGCCGGGCTCCAGATCGGCGACCAGGCGCTCAGCCAGCGGCTCCGCCGCCACGTGGGCCGCGTCGAAGAGCTCGACGCCCCGAGGCGTGATCTCCACCGCCCGCACCCGCCGGTCCCCCGGAACGGCCTTGCGCACGGCCAGTCCCTTATGCTCCAGGTCGTCCACGACCCGCATGATGCCCGCCTTGTCCGACCCTGTCGCCGCCACCAGGTCCCGCTGCACCGTGGGCCCACGGTTGACCAGCACCAGCAGCACGGCGAAATGCCGCACCTCGATGCCGAGCGGCCGCAGCGCCTCCGTCATCACCGCGCTCACCCGCCAGTGCGCCTGGCGCAGCAGCAGGCCGAGGGCGAAAGGCGACGCATCTCCAGGGCGATCGGTCGCACGCGAAGTGGCTCTGCGAGGATTGTCAGCGTTCATGGAAACACGTTACCTCGTTACCTTTTCAATCGATACGGTCACGTTCGCTATCAACGAGCGTCGCGGATGTCTCGTCGGGAAAAACTGGTGCGAACGTCCGGGCGGGGCATGTCAAGACGAGGGCGGCGGCTCCGACCAACCGTCGAAGGGCCCGGCCGAGGGCCCGCGAGCCACAAGGGGTACGAGATGAAGTTCCTGATCAGCATGCACATCAATCCGGCCGTGCTGGACGCGCTGACCGACGAGGAGAAGGCGGCGATCGGCGACGGCCACGGCAGGTTCATGGAGGCGCTGAAGGCGTCTGGTGAGTTCATCACCACGCAGGCGCTGGTCGACCCGTCGCAGGCCGCCGTCGTGTCCGTGCGCAACGGCCAGCCGGTGGTGACCGACGGGCCGTTCCTGGAGGCCAAGGAGTATCTGGGCGGCTTCTACTTCGTCGACTGCGAGAACAAGGAGCGGGCGATCGAGCTGGCGGCGCAGATCCCGGACGCCGCGATCGAGGGCCTGGGCGTCGAGGTTCGGCAGGTGATGTTCGCTGACGGACAATTGGAGGCATGACAGAGCCCGTTATCGAGGACCTGCTGCGTGAGCTCACGCCGCGGGTCCTCGGCGCGTTGGTACGCCGGCACGGCCAGTTCGAAGGATGCGAGGACGCCGTACAGGAAGCCGTCCTCGCCGCCACCGTGCAGTGGCCGGCCGAGGGCGTGCCGGACAATCCGCGCGGCTGGCTGGTGACCGTCGCGTCCCGCCGGCTCATCGACCAGATGCGCAGTGAGCACGCGCGGCGCGAGCGGGAGTCGGCGACGGCCGGCGAGGTGGTGCCCGCGGACGTGCCGGACAGCGACGACACGCTCGTCCTGCTGTTCCTGTGCTGTCATCCGACGCTGACCGCGGCCTCCCAGACCGCCCTGACGCTGCGGGCGGTCGGCGGCCTGACCACGGCCGAGATCGCCCGCGCGTTCCTGGTGCCGGAAGCCACGATGGCGGCCAGGATCAGCCGGGCCAAGCAGCGCATCAAGGCCGCCGGCAGCTCGTTCAGCCTGCCGGCGGGCGCGGAGCGCGAGGAGCGGTTGCGGGTCGTCCTGCACGTGCTCTACCTGATCTTCAACGAGGGCTACACCGCCTCCTCGGGCAGCGAGTTGCACCGCGCCGACCTCGCGCACGAGGCGATCCGGCTGACCCGGATGGTACGGGCGCAACTGCCCGAGGACGGCGAGGTGACCGGACTGCTCGCGCTCATGCTGCTGACCCACGCCCGCCGGGAGGCCCGCACGACAGCGACCGGCGACCTGGTGCCGCTGGACGAGCAGGACCGGGCGACGTGGGACCGCGCGCTGATCGACGAGGGCCTCGGGCTGGCCAAGGCATCGCTGGCCGGCCTGGCGCTGGGGCCCTACCAACTGCAGGCCGCCATCGCCGCCACGCACGCCGACGCGGCCACCGCCGAGGAGACCAACTGGCCGCAGGTGCACGCCCTTTACCTGGTCCTGGAGCGGATCGCGCCCAACCCGATGGTCACCCTCAACCGGGCGATCGCGCTGGCCGAGACCGAGGGCCCGCCGGCCGGGCTGGCCCTGCTGTCCACCTTGGACAGCGACGAGCGGATGGCCGGGCATCACCGGCTGCTGTCCGTACGGGCGCATCTGCTGGAGAAGACCGGTGACCCGGCCGGGGCGTACGAGCATTACCGGCGTGCCGCGAAGGTCACCGCCAGCCTCGCCGAGCGACGCTACCTGGAGTCCCGGGCCGGCCGGGTGAGAGGCCTCAGCGTCCCGTAGACGTTCACTTATCTCCTTTTGGGCCGCACGATGATGTGTTGCGGGCCGTTGACGTTGTTCGCGCTGCCGCCGTAGGAGTTATTGGAGTCAATAGAATCGATCACGTTCGCGAAGTTTCCGCTATTGACGGATCGACCCTTGTTCCAGTAATTTCCCTGCTTTCGTGAGTTTCCCTTCTTCTTGGGATGGCCCGCCTCGGCCATGCTGTGCGTCGCCGATGGGGACGTTGCGCGAGAGGCCGCCTCGACGGAAGAGGCCGGTGTCCCCGCCGCGAGCAGTGCCAGGCCAAGAGCGGCGATGGCCAGACCGGTCATGTGCATGCACACTCCAATGTTTCCCGCCGGCGCCAGTGTCGCCGAAGGATCATCTGCCGTTCTCCCGGACGAGAGACTGGGATCCGTTGGCCGTGTTGCCGCTGTTGGTATCGTTGTTGCTTCCCGTGGAGCCGTTCACGTTGGAGAAGTTCCCACTGTTGATGGGATCTCCTTCGCTATGGTAATTCCCACTGTTGGTGGAGTTACCGCTGTTTTCTGCGCCGTTGACGCACTTCGTGGGAGAATTGGAGGAAGGGGAGTTGTAGTTGACCAGCCGGTTGCCGCAGAAGACGGCGGGAACCATGTTGATGACGCTGCCCAGGTCCGCGCCCAGCAGGCGGGCCAGCTGCGAAGGCTCCTGAGACCTCGGTTCGGCCACCGCATTACCGGCTGCGGTCAGCGTCATGCCGCAACCGGTGATCGTCACGACCATTGCGAGCCGCATCATATTTCTCGCCAGAGATCCCACTACCGCCTCCAACTTCGTTTCACGATCGCCGCCGAGCGTATAGTCCGCGACAAAGCGCGAGCAACGCTACCGGGGCCGTGTCGGAATTCCGTGAGACCGGGGATGCGGCAGAAAAATCGCCTTTGATATGAAGGGCCTGTTCAACCGGAATCACGTCGAGGTGTGATCCCGCCCGGAATATCCCGGAGGGCCGGGCGAGCGAACCCGCCGCCCCGGGCCCGCCGGTCGCTCAGTTCTTCAGGAAGGTCAGCAGCGCCTCGTTCACCTCGGCGGCGTGCGTCCACAGCAGGCCGTGGGGTGCGCCGTCGATCTCCACGTACGTGGCCGCGGGCAGCAGGGCGTGGAAGGGGCGGGCGGTGGCGTCGATGGGCAGGATGCGGTCGGCGGTCCCGTGCACGATCAGGGCGGGCAGGCCGGACCCGGCGAGCGCGGCCACGTCGGCCCGGAAGTCGGTGGTCCAGGTCGGCACCGCCGCGACCGAGGCGTACGCCGACGCGCCGGCCGCGACGTTCCAGCTCTGCCGCAGGGCCGCCTCGCTGAGCCGGGTGCCCAGGGTCTCGTCGGTGTTGTAGAAGTCCGCGTAGAAGGCGTCGAAGTAGGCGTAGCGGTCGGCGGTGACGGCGGCGAGGATGCCGTCGAAGACGGACTGGTCCACGCCGGTGGGATTGTCGCCGGTCTTGCGCAGGAAGGGCTGCAGCGCCCCCAGGAAGGCGACCTTGCCGACCCTCTCGGTGCCGTACGTGCCGATGTATCGGGCGACTTCCCCGCTGCCCATGGAGAACCCGGCGAGCACGACGTCGCGCAGGTCGAGGGTGCGGAGCAGGATGTCGAGGTCGGCGGCGAAGGTGTCGTAGTCGTAGCCCTTCGTCGGCTGGCTCGACCGGCCGAAGCCGCGCCGGTCGTAGGTGATCACCCGGTATCCGGCGTCGAGGAGTGCCGCCACCTGCTTCTCCCAGGAGTGGCCGTCGAGGGGGTAGCCGTGGATGAGCACGATCGGCCGGCCGGCGCCGTGGTCCTCGTAGTAGAGCTCGATCGGCGTGGTGTTCTCGGTACCGACGGTGATGTGAGCCATGGTCCTGTCCTTTCGGGGGCTTGCGCTTCGGACAAGATGAACCCTAGCCGATTCAATCGTGTGCGAGGTAGTCGTATGCGATGTGTTCTGCGTCACTTTAGGGCGTGCACGGTGGAATCGCCTGCGATTTAGTCGGGCAGGCCTGGTCGGAGCTAAGCTCACGTCATGAGACCTGACACCGAGGACGACATCGGGCCGCTGTCGCCGATGCCCTGCTTCGACCTGTACGCCGCCTCGCGCAGCGTCACCGCCGTCTACCGGCCCCTGCTCGAACCGCTCGGCCTGACCTATCCGCAATACCTGGTGATGGTCGTGCTGTGGCAGCATGAGGAGAGCACGGTCCGCGAGATCCTGCGGGAGTTGCAGCTCGACTACAACACCGTCTCCCCGCTGCTCAAACGGCTGGAGACGCGCGGCCTGCTGGTCCGGCGCCGCCGCACCGACGACGAACGCTCGGTCACCGTGGCCCTCACCGACGAGGGCCGGGACCTGCGCGAGCGGACCCGCCACATCCCGGACGTCATCGGCGCGGCGATGGGGATCGACGGCCCCACGGTGATCAAACTACGGGAGATCCTGCGCACCATCACCGCCTCCGCCACCGCCCACGCGGCGAAGACCTGACGCACGGCCCGCGGGAGCGTCAGGGGGCGAAGCGGTAGCCCATGCCCGGTTCGGTGATGAGGTGGGCCGGGCGCGCCGGGTCCCGTTCGAGTTTCCCGCGCAGCTGAGCCATGTACTGGCGCAGGTAGTGGGTCTCCTTGACGTGCGTGCTCCCCCACACCTCGGCGAGCAGGTGACTGCGCGGGATGAGCTTGCCCGGGTTGCGGAGCAGAACTTCCAGCATGCGCCATTCGGTGGGAGTGAGCCGCACGCCCCCCGAGACGATCTTGCCGGTCAGGTCCACGGTATGGTCGCCGATCCGTACCCGCGCCGGCTCGGCCTCGTGGACGGCGGTGCGCCGGGAGACGGCGCGGATGCGGGCCAGGAGTTCCTCGATGCTGAACGGCTTGGTCACGTAGTCGTCGGCGCCCGCGTCCAGGGCGTCGACCTTGTCCTGGTTCCCGGCCCGGCCGGACAGGACGACGATCGGGATCCGGGTCCAGCCGCGCAACCCCTGGATGACGTCGACGCCGTCGAGGTCGGGCAGGCCGAGGTCGAGGACGACCAGGTCGGGATGCCATCGGGCGGCATCGCGCAGCGCGGACGCGCCGTCGGGCGCGACGGCGACCTCGTAGTGGCGGACCGCCAGGTTGATGCGGAGCGCGCGCAGGAGCTGCGGTTCGTCGTCGACGACGAGGATCTTGGTCATGGCGTCACCGGCCGGAAGTGGATGGGCAGACTGACGATCATGGTGAGGCCTCCTCCTGGCGTCTCTTCGGGGACGAGCGTGCCGCCCATGGCCTCGGTCAGCCCTCGCGACAGCGCGAGCCCGAGCCCGACGCCGGCGCCGTTGTCGCGGTCACCGAGCCGCTGGAACGGCAGGAAGACCCGGTCGTGGGCCTCGCGCGAAATGCCGGGCCCACGGTCGATGACGCGGATCTCGACGTGGTCGTCATGCCAGCTCGCGGTGATGAGGACCTTCTGCTCGGGCGGGCCGTAGCGCACGGCGTTGCTCATCAGGTTGACCAGCACCCGCTCCAGCAGGGCGGGGTCGGCCAGGACCTCGGGCAGGTCGAGGGAGATGTCGCCCTCGACACGGTCGCGCAGCGGCCCGAGGTCGTCGATGGCATGGGGGACGACCTCGTCCAGGGCGATGGGCTGCGAGGACAGACCGAGCACGCCGGCCTGCAGGCGGCTCATGTCGAGCAGGTTCTCCACCAGCCGGTCCAGGCGGGCGAGCGACTCGTCGGCGGTGGCCAGGAGTTCGTCGCGGTCCCGCGGGGTCCAGTCGATCTCGTGGCTGCGCAGGCTCTCCACGGCGGCCTTGGCGGCCGACAGGGGGCTGCGCAGGTCGTGGCTGACGGCGGCGAGCAGCGCGGTGCGCATCCGGTCGGCCTCGGCCAGCGGCCTGGCCCGCTCGGCCTCCTGCTGGAGGCGCTCCTGGCGCAGTGCGACGGCCGCTTCGGCCGCGAACGCCTCCAGCACGCGCCGGTCGCTGGCGTCCAGCAGCCGGCCGCGCGCGACGAGCACCAGCTTGTCGTCGATCGTGACGTCGGTGTCGGCCGCGGCGGGGCTGGTGCACGGTGCCGTGCCGGAGGTGGCGACGATCCGCCAGGCGGCGGGCTCGGCCTGGTCGTCCGGGGTGGGCTCGGCGAGGCGTTCGAGCAGCGTGACCGAGTCCAGGGCGAAGGTCTCGCGCAGGCGGCCGAGGAGCGAGGACAGCGCGGCGTCGCCGCGCAGGACGTGCCCGGCCAGCGTGGAGAGCACCTGAGCGTCGGCGCGGGCGCGGGCCGCCTCCCTGGTACGGCGGGCGGCCAGGTCGACGATCGCACTGACGGCGGCCGCGACCAGGACGAACACCACCAGGGCGAAGAAACTCTCCGGTTCGTGGATCGTCCAGGTGTGCAGGGGCGGCGTGAAGAACCAGTTGAGCAGCAGGACCCCGCCGACGGCCGTGACCAACGCGGGCCAGGTCCCGCCGACGAGGGCGACGGCGATCACCAGGCTCAGGAACAGCAGGATCTCGCTGGGCAGCGCGATCATGTCCCGGAACGGGATCAGCGCTGCGGTCAGCAGCGGGAGGCCCGCCGCCGCCACCGCCCACCCGAACAGCCGGCGTTTCCTGGTCAGCGCCGCCCGGGAGCGTTCGAGGCGGCGGCGGCCCTTCTTGGCCGCCTCGTGGGTGACCAGGTGGACGTCGATGGAACCGGAGCGCGCGGTGGTCTCCACGCCCACGCCCCGCGATAGCAGCTGGGCGAAGCGGCCCCTGCGGGAGGCGCCCAGCACCAGCTGGGTGGCGTTGACGCCCTGGGCGAAGTCGAGCAGGGCGCGCGGGATGTCGTCGCCGACCACCTGGTGGTAGGTGCCGCCCAGGCTCTCGGTCAGGGCGCGCTGGCGGGCCAGGCTCGCCGGATCGGCTCCGGCCAGCCCGTCGGCGCTGGTCACGTGCACCGCCAGCAGGACGGCTCCCTTGGTACGGGCGGCGATGCGGGCGGCCCGGCGTACCAGCGTGTCGCCCTCGGGGCCGCCGGTCAGGGCGACCACGATGCGTTCGCGCGCCTCCCAGGTGCCTTCGATGCCGTGGTCGGCGCGGTAGCGGTCGAGTTGCTCGTCCACCTTCCCCGCCACCCACAGCAGCGCCAGCTCGCGCAGCGCGGTCAGATTGCCGACGCGGAAGTAGTTGGCCATCGCCGCGCTGACCTTCTCGGGCGCGTAGACGTTGCCGTGCGCCATCCGCCGCCGCAGCGCGTCGGGCGACATGTCGACGAGCTCGATCTGGTCGGCCCGCCGCACCACCTCGTCGGGGACCGTCTCCCGCTGCGGGATGCCGGTGATCCGCTGGACGACGTCGTTGAGCGACTCCAGGTGCTGGATGTTCACGGTGGAGACGACGTCGATGCCGGCGTCGAGGATCTCGTCGATGTCCTGCCAGCGCTTGACGTTGCGCGAGCCGGGCACGTTGGTGTGGGCCAGCTCGTCGATCAGCGCGACCTTGGGCGCGCGTTCGATGACCGCGTCGACGTCCAGCTCGGTGAACGTCGCCCCCCGATAGACCAGCGTCTTGCGAGGGATGATCTCAAGGCCGTCGAGCAACTCCGCGGTGCGGGCGCGGCCGTGGGTCTCGACGAAGCCCACGACCACGTCCCGGCCGCGTTCCCGGCCGCGGCGGCCCTCGCCGAGCATGGCGTAGGTCTTGCCGACCCCGGGGGCCGCGCCCAGGTAGACCCGTAGCCGCCCTCTCATGTCACGCCTTGTCCAGGGCCAGATTGAGTTCGAGTACGCGCACCGCCGGCTCGCCCATGAAGCCGAGCGCCCGGCCGGTGGTGTGCTCCTGGATCAGCCGCTCGACCCTGGCCCGGTCGAGGCCGCGTTCCCCGGCCACGCGCGGCGCCTGCAGCTCGGCGTAGGCGACGGAGATGTGCGGGTCCAGGCCGGAGCCGCTCGCCGTGACGGCGTCGGCGGGCACCTGAACGGCGGTCACGTCCCCGCGCACGGGCACGGTCTGGCCCGCCGCGTAGTCCTCGCCCGGCTGGGCGCACTCCACCGTCCTGCCCTGGTAGGCGGCGATGAAGGGGGTGGCGGGGCAGGCCTGGTTGACGCTGACCGCGCGGTCGGGGAACACCTTGAGCACCGCGCCGACCCCGTCCGGGGTGCAGTACGGCCGGGCGCCGCTGACGCCCTCCAGCTCGCCGACCGCCGTGGACCGGGCGCAGACCTGGGTGAGCAGCGACTGCCGGCCCTCATCCGGGTTGCCCTCCTCGTCCTTGGCTCCCGGCACCGGCAGGACGTCCACGACGTCCTCAGGGCCGAGGTTGCTCGCGCTGGTCGAGGTGGGGTCGTAGCCGTCGCCGGCGGCCGACGGACGCGACTGGAAGTACCCGCGTACGGGGGCGCCGCCGGCGTCGGTGAAGGACTGGCCGATGAGCGCGCTGCCCACCGCCCTGCCATCCTGGTGGATGATCGAGCCGTTGGCGTTGCCGTTGAACAGCGCCTGGGCGACACCGGTGATGATCAGTGGGTAGATGACGCCGATGACCACCGTGAGCACGAGCAGCGCGCGCAGCGCGGCGACATGCAGGCGGATCCAGCTTGGCATGCGGTCCATTTACGACATCCCCGGAAGGAACTGGATGATGAGATCGATGATTTTGATGCCGAGGAACGGGGCGATGATCCCGCCCAGGCCGTAGACGTACAGGTTGCGCGACAGCAGCTTGGCCGCGTTGGACGGCCGGTAGCGCACGCCGCGCAGGGCCAGCGGGATCAGCGCGACGATGACCAGGGCGTTGAAGATGACCGCCGCCAGGATCGCCGACTGGGGGCTGGTCAGACGCATGATGTTCAGCGTGTCCAGGCCCGGGTAGACGGCCGCGAACATGGCCGGGATGATCGCGAAATACTTGGCGATGTCGTTCGCGATGGAGAACGTCGTCAGCGCGCCCCGGGTGATGAGCAGCTGCTTGCCGATCTCGACGATCTCGATCAGCTTGGTCGGGTCGGAGTCCAGGTCGACCATGTTCCCGGCCTCCTTGGCGGCGCTGGTGCCGGTGTTCATGGCCACCCCGACGTCCGCCTGGGCCAGGGCGGGGGCGTCGTTGGTGCCGTCGCCGGTCATCGCGACCAGCCGGCCGCCCGCCTGCTCCTTCTTGATCAGCGAGAGCTTGTCCTCGGGGGTGGCCTCGGCCAGAAAGTCGTCCACCCCGGCCTCGTCGGCGATGGCCCTGGCGGTCAGCGGGTTGTCGCCAGTGATCATGACGGTACGGATGCCCATCCGGCGCATCGCGGCGAAGCGCTCGCGGATGCCCTGCTTGACGACGTCCTTGAGGTGGATGACGCCGAGCACTCTGCCCTTCTCGGCGACGACCAGGGGGGTGCCGCCGGAGCCGGAGATGCCGTCCACGAGCTGACCGACGCCACTGCCCGGATGGCCGCCGTGGTCACGTACCCATTTCAGCACCGCCGTCGCCGCACCCTTACGCACCTCACGACCGGCGCCATCCGGCGCGTTCTCCGGCATCAGGTTCACCCCGGACATGCGGGTCTGGGCGGTGAACGGCACCCATTCCGCGTGCGTCAGCTCGCCCGGCCGCCGCTCGCGCAGGCCGTAA
The DNA here is from genome assembly GCF_014646515.1 of Nonomuraea glycinis. Lineage (GTDB taxonomy): Bacteria > Actinomycetota > Actinomycetes > Streptosporangiales > Streptosporangiaceae > Nonomuraea > Nonomuraea glycinis. The sequence goes on along the minus strand of NZ_BMNK01000005.1, from coordinate 321,295 downwards.
TGCCGCTTGGCGAACACCACGATCGAGCGGCCCTCGGGCGTCTCGTCGGCCAGGCTGGCCAGCTGGGCGGCCTCGGCGAGCTCCCGCTCGGTGACGCCGGCCACGGGCACGAACGCCGCCGCCTGCCGGTTGCCCAGCGTGATGGTGCCGGTCTTGTCCAGCAGCAGCGTGGACACGTCCCCGGCCGCCTCGACCGCGCGGCCGGACAAGGCCAGGACGTTGCGCTGGACGAGACGGTCCATGCCGGCGATGCCGATGGCCGACAGCAGCGCGCCGATCGTGGTCGGGATCAGGCAGACGATCAGCGAGACCAGGACGAGTCCGGTGACGCCGTCGGAGGTGAGCGCGACCGAGTCGGCCACGCCGGGATTGATGGACTTGGTGTAGATGGCCAGCGGCTGCATGGTGGCGGTGGCGACCAGGAAGATGATCGTCAGCGCGGCCAGCAGGATGTTGAGCGCGATCTCGTTCGGCGTCTTCTGCCGGTCCGCGCCCTCCACCAGGGCGATCATCCGGTCGACGAAGCTCTCGCCGGGCTTCTGGGTGATCTGGACGACGATCCGGTCGGACAGCACCTTCGTGCCGCCGGTCACCGCCGAGCGGTCGCCGCCGGACTCGCGGATCACCGGCGCGGACTCACCGGTGATCACCGACTCGTCCACTGAGGCGATGCCCTCCACCACGTCGCCGTCGCCGGGGATGGTCTCCCCCGCCTCGACGACGACGAAGTCGCCCTGCCTGAGCTCGGACGCGCCGACCACGTCCGCCTCGGCGGAGGTCCGGCTCCTGAGGCGGCGCGCGGTGGTGTCGTGCTTGGCCGCGCGCAGTGCGGCGGCCTGGGCCTTGCCCCGGCCTTCGGCGACGGCCTCGGCCAGGTTGGCGAAGACGACGGTCAGCCACAGCCACACGACGGTGGCCCAGGCGAACCACGAGGGGTCGCCGATCGCCAGCACGGTGGTGAACACCGCGCCGATCTCGACGATGAACATGACCGGGTTGCGCCACATGGTCGCCGGGTTGAGCTTCCGCAGCGCGTCCGGTAGTGACCGGATCAGCTGCTTGGGGTCGAGCAGGCCGCCGCCGACCTTGCCGTTCTTCGGGGCCGGTGCCTGGCTCGGCGTCTCGAGCACGTGCGTTGACATGTCTAGGAAAGTCCTTCCGCAAGCGGTCCGAGCGCCAGCGCCGGGAGGAAGGTGAGGGCGACCAGGATGATCGTCACGCCGACGACCATGCCGACGAACTGCGGCCGGTGGGTGGGCAGCGTGCCCGCGCCCACCGGCACGGGCGCCTGCTTGGCCAGCGCCCCGGCCAGCGCCAGGACGAGCACGATCGGCACGAACCGGCCGAAGGCCATGCACAGGCCGAGCGTGGTGTTGTAGAAGGCGGTGTTCACGCTGACGCCGGCGAAGGCGGAGCCGTTGTTGTTGGACGCGCTGGTGTAGGCGTACAGGATCTCCGACAGTCCGTGCGGGCCGCCGTTGAGCATCGCCGCGCGGCCCGCCTCGGTGGCCATCGCCACCGCCGTGCCCACCAGCACCAGCGCCGGCGTGACCAGGAAGTACAGCGAGGCGAGCTTGATCTCGCGGGCGCCGATCCTCTTGCCCAGGTAGTCGGGCGTGCGGCCGACCATCAGGCCCGCCACGAACACCGTGATCACGGCCAGGATCAGGATGCCGTACAGGCCCGCGCCGACGCCGCCGGGCGCCACCTCGCCGAGCAGCATGTTGAAGATCAGCATGCCGCCGCCGATGGCCGTGTAGGAGTCATGGGCGGAGTCGACCGCGCCCGTGGAGGTCAGGGTGGTGGCGGAGGCGAACAGGGCGGAGTTCGAGGTGCCGAAGCGGGCCTCTCGGCCCTCCATCGCCGCTCCGACGGCCTGCGGTACGGTGCCGCCCGCGCTCAACTCGGCCCAGCCGGTCACGCCGATGCTGAGGATCGCGATGATCGCCATCACGCTCACGATGGCGTAGCCCTGGCGGTCGTCGCCCACCATGCGGCCGAACGTGCGCGGCAGGCAGGAGGCGATCACCGTCATCAGGAGGATGGTCAGCCAGTTGGTCCACGCGGTGGGGTTCTCGAACGGGTGGGCGGAGTTGACGTTGAAGAAGCCGCCGCCGTTGGTGCCCAGGTCCTTGATGGCCTCCTGACTGGCCACCGCGCCCGGCGTGAACGTCTGCTCGCCGCCGGTCAGCGTCGTCCAGGTGCCGTGTCCGGCGAACGTCTGGATGGCGCCGCCCGCCACCAGCAGCACAGCCGCGACGAACGCGATCGGCAGCAGGATGCGCAGCGTGCCGCGGACCAGATCGACCCAGAAGTTGCCGAGCGTGTCGCTCTTCGTGCGGGCGAACCCGCGCACCAGGGCCATGGCCACCGCCATGCCGACCGCGGCGGAGACGAAGTTCTGCACGGCCAGGCCCGCGGTCTGCACCACGTGGCCCATGGTCGCCTCGCCCGCGTACGCCTGCCAGTTGGTGTTGGTGACGAAGCTGACGGCGGTGTTCCAGGCCAGCGGGGGCTCGACGGGCCGCATGTCCAGGGACAGGAACAGGTGGCTCTGCAGCCGCTGCAGGCCGTACAGGAACAGGATCGACAGCACCGAGAAGGCCAGCACGCCGCGCGCGTAGACGCTCCAGCGCTGCTCGGTGTCCGGTCGTACGCCGAGCAGCCGGAAGATGACCCGCTCGACGCGGGAGTGCCTGGTGCCGGTGTAGACGCGGTACATGTAGTCGCCCAGCGGCCGGTAGCACAGGGCCAGGGCCGACAGCAGGGAGCCGATGAACACGATCCCCGCCAGCGCCGGGGTCATCAGAACCGCTCCGGGAACAGCAGCGCCGCGACCATGAAGACCACCAGGCCGGCGACCACGACCAAACCGGCGGCGTTGACGGCGCTCACAGTCGCTCCACCGCCTTCACGCCCAACTCCAGGATCACGAAGACCGTGATCGTCAGTGCGACGAAGATGACGTCTGCCATCCCACTCCTCAACTCCTTTGCCGGGGTTCGAGTCACCCTCCCCGGGCGCCTGTGAGCTCAGCAAATCCCGGAATTTGAGTGGTTTGACGGTTCTTGACGGGTTCCATACGGCTATCGCCTGAATATTGACGGCATCCCTACGCTTCGCCGGAAAACGGCCGCGCGGGTCTACACGCCGGTCCGTGGACCGGTATGACCGGCGACAAGATCGACGGTACGGTGAGCCCGGCCGGAGCCGAGCCGGTGCCGTGGCCGTTCGCGTCGTGACCACCTCAGGAGGAGCAGATGGGAAAACTGATCCCCGCCGCGCTCGCGCTGGCGCTGCTGGCGTCCGCGAACGCCGGCCCCGCCCTGGCCGCCGCGCCCGGGCTCGTGCGGGTGGACCAGGTCGGTTACTGGCCGGGCGAGAGCAAGCACGCCTATCTGATGACGCGCGGCGGGGCCGGGCGCTTCACCGTGGTCGACCGGCGCGGCCGGGTGGTGCTCACCGGGCGGGCGGGCCGCGACCGGGGCGCGTGGAACGGCCGCTACCCGCACGTCTACGACCTCGACCTGACCCGGCTGCGCACCCCCGGCCGCTACCGGGTCAAGGCCGGCGGAGCGACGTCGGCCGAGTTCGGGATCGCGCCGGCCCAGAATCCGGCGGCCAAGGTGCTGGGCTTCCTCGGCCTGCAGCGCGACGGCGCCGACGCGCCGCGCGAGCCGAGCCACCGCAACGACCGGGCCGCCTCCGTCTACGACTGGCCCACGTTCACCGGCCCGGAGACCGACGAGATCAAGGGCAGGCTGACGAAGATCGGCGGGCCGGTCGACGTCGAGGGCGGCTGGTTCGACGCGGGCGACTACCTCAAGTTCACCCACATCCAGGCGTACGTGGACACGCTGCTGTGGGCCGCGCAGCGGGACGGGAAGGTCACCGGCTCCGCCCTGCGGAAGGAAGCCGACCATGGACTGAAATATCTGGACAAGATGTGGGATGAGGAGTCGAAGACCCTCTACATCCAGGTCGGCATCGGCGCCGGCGACGCCAAGGGCACCTTCGTCGGCGACCACGACATCTGGCGCCTGCCCGAGGCCGACGACAACGACCGGGCCAAGACGCACCGGTTCATCCGCCACCGCCCGGTCTTCCGTGCCGCCGCCCCCGGCAAGCAGGTCAGCCCGAACCTGGCCGGCCGCACGGCCGCCGCCTTCGCCCTGGCCGCCCAGCTCGAACCGTCTGTCGAGCGCGCCACCCGGCTGCTCGACCAGGCCGCCTCCCTGTACGCGATGGCCAGGACCACCGGCGTGGACCGGCTGGTGACCTCCCTGCCGCACGCCTTCTACCCCGAGAGCGTCTGGCGGGACGACATGCAACTAGGCGGCGCCGAGCTGGCCCTGGCCGCGCAGCGCCTGCGCGACCCGCGGGCCGGGCGCTGGCTGGCGGAGGCGGCCCGCTGGGCGCGCGGCTACCTGGACGAGGAGCCGGGCGACACGCTCAACCTGTACGACGTGAGCGCGCTGGCCCACGCCGACCTCGTCAAGGCCATGCGCGCGGCCGGGACCACCGGGACCGCCGGGACCGCCCGGCTCGCCGTCTCCGAGGCCGAGCTGATCGCCGGGCTCAAGGCCCAGCTCGACCTCGGGGCTCGCCGCGCCGCCGCGGACCCGTTCCGCGCCGGGGCGCGCTATGACGAGTTCGACGCCGTACCGCACGCGTTCGGCCTGGCCGCCACCGCGCGCCTGTACCGGTCGGTGACCGGCGACGGCGCCTACGACGCCTTCGGCACCCAGCAGCGCAACTGGGCGCTGGGCGCGAACCCGTGGGGCGTGTCCTTCATCGCCGGGGTGGGCCGGCGCTCGATCGCCTGCCCGCACCACCAGATCGCCAGCATCACCGGCAAGCCCGCCACGGGCGCCGTCGTCAACGGGCCCAACGACGCGAAACTCTTCAAGGACGGCCTGGGCGAGCACGTCGAGGAGATGCCCGCCTGCCCGGCGGGCGGCGTGGACCGCTACGAGCGCTTCACCGGACACGGCAGCCGCTTCGCCGACGACGTGCGCTCCTGGCAGGCTTCCGAACCGGCCGACGACTTCGCGGCGATCGCCCTGTACGCCCTCACCCTGACATCGAGCTGAACCCCCGCGCCGGTCGAAGGCCAAGGCTGAGAAGGTCCGCAGCGCCACCTGCCCGGCGGGCCGCATCGTCAGAGGTCAGGTCGGTCCAGGACCGGGCGGCGGCCAGGGGGTCACGCGACCGAGCTGGGCAGGGACCGGTTTGCCCAGGTACCTCCCGATATAGAGCCCCGCCTCGGCCACGGCGGACAGGGTGATGCCGGTGCCGACGCCCATCCGGTCCAGCAGGTAGACGAGGTCCTCGGTGGCGATGTTGCCCGTCGCCTCGGGGGCGAAGGGGCAGCCGCCGATGCCTCCGGCGCTGGCGTCCAGGGCGGCCGCCCCGGCCTCCAGAGCGGCCACGGCGTTGGCGTACCCGGTGCTGCGGGTGTTGTGGAAGTGGAAGCGCAGCGGCGCGGCGGTCACCGCACGCACGGCGGTGACCAGCCGGCGCACGTCGGCCGGGGTGCCCACGCCGATCGTGTCGGCCAGCGCCACCTCCTGCGCCCCCGGGCAGCGCGCCACCAGCTCGGCGACGTGGCCAGGGTCCACCTCGCCCTCGAACGGGCAGCCGAACGACGCCCCCACGGTCAGCGTCACGCCGAGCCCGGCGGCGCGGGCCCGCTCGGCGATGCCGCCGAAGCCGTCGACGACCCGGTCCACCGACATGCCCTGGTTGCGCCGGGAGAAGGTCTCGGTCGCCACGACGACGACGTTGACCTCGTCGACGCCGGTCTCCAGCGCCCGGTCCAGGCCGCGTTCGTTCAGCACCAGCCCGGCGTAGCGCAGGCCGGGCACGCGCGGGGCGCGGGCCATGACCTGCTCGGCGTCGGCCATCTGCGGGACCCGCCCGGGATGGACGAAGCTGACCGCCTCGATGCGGCGCACGCCCGCGGCGACGAGTGCCTCCAGGTAGGCGACCTTGGCCTCGGTCGGCACCTGCTCGGGCTCGTTCTGCAGGCCGTCGCGGGGACCGACCTCGATGACTTGTATCTCCACGTTGTATGCAATCTCTTGTCTTATGGCGTCCTGTGCGACAAGATGCTGCCACTTGAGCGAGGAGTTGTATACATGGCGGCCATTGATGACCTCAGAAGCCTCATCCTGGGCGGGCACTACGCTCCGGGTGACCGCCTGGGAGAGGTCGAGCTGGCCGAGACGCTGAACGTCAGCCGCACCCCCGTCCGGGAGGCGCTGCGCCGCCTGGAGGCGGAAGGGCTCGTCGAGGTCACCACGAACAAGGGCGCCCGGGTGGTCGAGTACCCCCGCGTCGACCTGGAGACGATCTTCGAGCTGCGCGCCCGGGTCGAAGGACTGGCCGCCCGCCAGGCGGCCACGACCGCCGCGCAGGACGACGTCGACCGCCTGCACGCGGTGGCGGTCGAGCTGCGCGAGCACGCCGCGCGCGGCGACCTCGACGCCGTCTACCGGCTCAACTCCGAGTTCCACCAGAGCCTGGTCCGGCTCGGCGGCAGCACCCTGCTGGTCCAGTCGATCAGCATGCTGATCCACTCCCCCGTCCTGCTGCGCACATATAGCTCCTTCGACGAGGAGGCCATGGCGCGCAGCGTCAACCACCACCTCGAGATCACGGCGGCCATCCGCGCCGGCGATCCCGACTGGGCCGAGGCGGTCATGACGGCCCACCTGTTCTCGGCCCGCGCGTCCTTGCTGGGCCCACGCAACCAGGAGAAGAAGTGATGAGGGGACTCCCGCTCGGTGACATCCGGGTCGTGGAACTGGGGCAGTTGCTCGCCGGACCGTTCTGCGGCCAGCTGCTCGGCGACTTCGGCGCCGAGGTGATCAAGGTCGAGGACCCGGGCAAGGGCGACCCCATGCGCCAGTGGGGCCGGGAGAAGCCGCACGGCAAGTCCCTGTGGTGGCCGGTCGTGGCCCGCAACAAGAAGTCCGTGACCTGCGACCTGCGCACCGGCGCGGGCCAGGACCTCGTGCGCCGGCTGGTCGAGCGGGCCGACGTGCTGCTGGAGAACTTCCGGCCCGGCACCCTCGAACGCTGGGGCATGTCACCGGAGCGACTGCACGAGATCAATCCCCGGCTGGTGATCACCCGGGTGACCGGCTTCGGCCAGACCGGCCCGTACGCGCCGCGCGCCGGCTACGGATCGATCGGCGAGGCGATGGGCGGCATCCGCTACGTGACCGGCGACCCCGGCCTGCCGCCCTCGCGCGCCGGCGTCTCCCTGGGCGACTCGCTGGCCGCCACCTACGCCTGCATCGGCACCCTCGTCGCCCTGCACGAGCGCGAGAACAGCGGCCAGGGCCAGGTGGTCGACTCGGCGATCTACGAGTCGGTGCTGGCCATGATGGAGTCGCTGGTGCCGGAGTGGCAGCAGGCCGGCTACCAGCGCGAACGCACCGGGCCCGTGCTGCCGAACGTCGCGCCCAGCAACGTCTATCCCACCAAGGACGGCGACAGCATCCTCATCGCCGCCAACCAGGACAGCGTGTTCAGCCGCCTGGCGGCCGCCATGGGCCGGCCGGAGCTGGCCGCGGACGAGCGCTACGCCACCCACGGCGCCCGCGGCGCGAACATGAGCGAGCTCGACGACCTGATCGGCAGATGGACGGCGCGGCTGCCCGCCCAGGAGCTGCTCGACCTGCTGCACGCGGGCGGCGTGCCGGCCGGGCGGATCTACCGCGCGGCGGACATGTTCGACGACCCGCACTTCGCCGCCCGCGAGGCCATCGTCCGGGTCCAGCACCCCGACTTCGGCGAGCTGGCCATGCAGAACGTCGCGCCGAAACTGTCGGCCTCCCCCGGCGCGGTCCGGGCCGCGGGACCGGCCCTGGGCGCGCACAACCAGGAGATCTACCACGAACTACTCGGCCTCACCCCCGAGGAGCTGGATCGGCTCACGGCCGACGGAATCATCTAGCGACAAGGAGCGTCGCCATGCGTTACCGCCTCGGCGTGGACGTCGGAGGAACCTTCACCGACATCCTGCTCATCGACGAGCACTCCGGGCGCAGCTACCGCGCCAAGACCGCATCAACCCCCCAAGATCAGTCGATCGGCGTCCTCGCCGGTCTCGAGAAGGCATGCGCCGAGGCGGGCGTCGAGCCCGCCGAGATCGGCGAGATCCTGCACGGCACCACCGTCGCGACCAACGCCATCCTGGAGGGCAAGGGCGCCAGGGTCGGCCTGGTCACCACCGTGGGATTCCGGCAGGTGCTCCAGATCGCCCGCTCCTACGTGCCGGGCGGCCTGGCCGGCTGGATCATCTGGCCCAAGCCCGAACCACTCGCCGCCCTGGAGGACACGGTCGAGGCGATCGAGCGGATCGCCGCCGACGGCTCGATCGTCACCCCGCTCGACGAGGACGACCTCCGGCTCAAGCTCCGCCGCCTGCGTGGCGTCGAGGCACTCGCGGTCTGCCTCATCCACTCCTACGCCGACGACACGCACGAGCGGAGGGTGGCCGCGCTCGCCGCCGAGGAGCTGCCCGGCGTGCCGGTCTCGATCTCCTCGGCGGTGCTGCCCGAGATGCGGGAGTACGAGCGGACCATCACGACCGTGGCCAACGCCTACGTCCAGCCCCAGGTCGCCGGCTACGTCGCCAACCTGGCGGCGAAGACCGCCGGCAGCGGCGTGGACGGCCGGCTCTCCATCCTGCGCAGCGACGGCGGCCTGTCGTCGGTCGCGGGTGCCGCGGCCGGGCCGGTCAACCTGCTGCTGTCCGGCCCGGCCGGCGGCGTGACCGGCGCCACCTGGTTCGCCGAACAGGCCGGGTTCCACGACTTCCTGACCTTCGACATGGGCGGCACCTCCACCGACGTGGCGCTCGTGGAGAACCTGCGGCCCAGGATCGGCCGCGAGACGCGGGTCCGCGACCTGGTCGTCCGCTCCGCCTCGGTGGACGTACGGACGGTCGGCGCCGGAGGCGGGTCCATCGCGCACGTGCCCGCGCTGACCCGCGCCCTGCGGGTCGGGCCGCAGTCGGCCGGCGCCGTACCGGGCCCCGCCGCCTACGGCCGCGGTGGCGAGGAGCCGACCGTGACCGACGCCAACGTGGTGCTCGGCTACCTGCCGACCCGGCTGGCCGGCGGCGAGATCGAGCTCGACCGGGACCGGGCCCGCCAGGCGGTGGGCAAACTGGCCGAGGCCATGGGCCTGCCGTCGGTGGAGGCCGCGGCCCAGGGCATCGTGGACATCGTCAACGAGAACATGTTCGGCGCGCTCCGGCTCGTCTCCATCCAGCAGGGCTACGACCCGCGTGACTTCGCGCTCGTCGCCTTCGGCGGCGCCGGCCCGCTGCACGCCAACGCCCTCGGCAAGCTGACGGGCTCCTGGCCGGTCATCATCCCGCCCTCCCCCGGCGTGCTCTGCGCGTACGGCGACGCCACCACCAGCCTGCGGGACGAGGCCGCCCGCACCTACATCCGCCGCTTCTCCCAGCTGACCGACACCGAGCTCAAGGAACTTCTCACCGAGCTGGCCGAGGCCGCCACCCGCGACCTCGAATCCGACGTGGCCGAGATCGTCTACCAGGTGGACGTCCGCTACCACGGCCAGGGCTTCGAGATCCCGATCACCGTCGACCTCGACACCGGCCTGGAGGCGCTCGGCGAGCGGTTCGACGCCGAGCACGAACGGCTCTTCTCCTTCCTGCTCGGCAACGAGCACGAGCTCGTCAGCGCCCGGGCGATGGTCAGCGGCCCGCGCCCGAACGTCCAGCCGATCCAGCTGGAGCAGGCCACCGCCGACCCCGAGCCGGTCGGCAGCCACGACGTCTGGATCGACGGAGGCTGGACGAGCGCCGCCGAGTACGACCGGACGGCGCTGCGCGCGGGATCAGTGGTCACCGGCCCCGCGATCGTCGTCGAGATGGACTCCACCACGCTGATCCTGCCCGGGCACGCCGCCCGCGTGCACGAGAGCGGCTGCCTGCTGATTCGCCCCCTGGAGGCATGATGGCCCAGATCATCGAGACCGCGACGGCACCGCTCGCCCGCGTGCCCGTCGACCCCATCACTCTCGACATCGTCGAGAACGCGCTGCGCAACGCCCGCCACGAGATGGACGAGGTGCTCTTCCGCACGGCGCTGTCCCCCGGCATCCGCGAGCAGCACGACGAGTTCCCGCTGATCGGCGACCCGTCGGGGCGGATGGTCGTGGGCCAGTTCGGGCTGTCCATCCCGGCGCTGCTCGACCGGTTCGACGGGACCATCGAGGAGGGCGACGTCCTGCTCACCTCCGACCCCTACTCCTGCGACGGCGCCATCAGCCACGCCAACGACTGGCTGGTCGTGATGCCCATCTTCGTCGACGGCAGGGTCGTCGGCTGGTCGTCGATGTTCGGCCACATGTCCGACGTGGGCGGCAAGACCGCCTGCTCGATGCCGACCGACGCGCGCACCATCTACGAGGAGGGCGTCGTCATCCCGCCCTTCAAGCTCTACGCCAAGGGCGTGCTGAACGAGGACGCGCTGCGCGTCATCCTCAACCAGGTGCGCCAGCCCGACTGGAACCGCGCCGACCTCAACGGCATCGTGGCGGCGTGCCGCACCGCCTCGCGGCGCATCCAGGAACTGTGCGCCCGGTTCGGCGCCGAGACCTACACCTCCGCGCTGGAGGCGCTGCTGCGGCGCAACTACGACGCCATGAAGGTGCTGCTCGCCACCCTCTTCGAGGACGGCGAGACGCTCACCTTCACCGACTACATCTGCGACGACGGCCGCGGCCACGGCCCGTTCAAGCTGGTGCTGTCGCTCACCCGCACCGGTGACAAGGTGCTGCTCGACTTCACCGGCAGCGCCCCGCAGGCCGAGGGGCCGATCAACTACTACATCAACGAGAACCTCGCCCGGATGTTCTTCGGCATCTACCTGATCACCGTGGCCGACCCGCAGATCCTCTGGAACGACGGCTTCTACCCGCTGGTGGACGTGCGCATCCCCGACGGCAGCTTCTGGAAGCCGGCCTTCCCGGCCGCGCTCAACGGCCGCAACCACGGCATCGGCCGGCTGTTCGACCTGTTCGGCGGGCTGCTGGGGCAGAAGACGCCCGAGCTGCTCAACGCCGCCGGCTTCTCCTCCTCACCCCACTTCATGTACGCGGGCGACGGGTTCCAGCTCTACTCCATCGGCTTCGGCGGCATCCCCGGCAGGCCGATCGGCGACGGGCCCGACGGGCACTCGCTGTGGCCGTCGTTCACCAACATCCCGTGCGAGTTCCTGGAGTCGTACTATCCGCTGCGGATCGAGCGCTGGGAGACCGTCGCCGACACCGGCGGCGCGGGTCTGCATCGCGGCGGCAACGGCGTGGACGTCGCCTACCGCTTCCTCAAGCCGGGCACGATCGCCATCCACGACGACCGCTGGCTCACCTACCCGTGGGGCGTCAACGGCGGCGAGCCAGGAGCGCGCGGGCGCAAGTGGATCGAGCGGGCCTCGGGTGAGGTCGAGATCCTGCCGAGCAAGGTCCACGACGTCGAGGTACGGCCGGACGACGTGCTGCACTTCGTCACCTGGGGCGGCGGCGGGTGGGGCGACCCGCTGGCCCGCGATCCCGGTCTGGTCGGCCTGGAGGTCAGGCGCGGGCTGGTGACCCCCGGCGGAGCACGCCGCTTCGGCGTGGTGTGCGCCGCCGACGGCACGATCGACGACGAGGCCACGGCCGGGCTGCGCGAGCGGCTGCGTACGGGCAGAGGCGAACTGCCGGTGTTCGACATGGGCCCGCCGCTGGCGGAGATCCTCGCCCGCTGCGAGGAGGAGACCGGCCTGCCGGCGCCCACGCCGCCGCCGGTCCGGGTGTGATCAGGCCCCATGAGGAGGTGTTCGGGCGTTCGCTGGAGTTCGGCGAGCGCCCGGCGCTGATCCTCATCGACCTGATGCGCGCCTACTTCGAGCCGGGCGCCGAGCTGTACCTCGGCTCGCGCGACTGCCTCGACGCGGCGGCCCGGGTGCTGGCCGCCGCCCGCACGGCCGGCGTGCCGGTCGTGCACACCCGGGTGGCGTACGGCCCCGGCGGGATCGACGGCGGCCTGTTCTTCCGCAAGGTCGCGCCGCTGCGGCGCCTGGTCGGCGACCACCCGCTCGGCGCGCTCATGCCCGAGGTCGCACCGGAGCCGGCCGAGCTGGTGATCGTCAAGCAGTACGCGAGCGCGTTCTTCGGCAGCCCGCTCGCCTCGGCGCTGACCGCGTCGCGGGTGGACACCCTGGTGATCGCCGGGGTGTCCACCAGCGGATGCGTGCGGGCGACCGCCGTGGACGCCATCCAGCACGGGTTCGTGCCGATCGTGGTGCGCCAGGCCGTGGGAGACCGCGCACCGGGCCCCCACGAAGCCGGCCTCTTCGACATCCAGGCGAAGTACGGCGAGGTCTGGGAGGAGGCCGACGTGATCGCCAGACTCTGACGGTGGCGCCACCGCACCGTGAGACCACGCGCCGTGAGACCCACGCGCCGTGCGTCAGCTCGCCGGGAGCCCGGCTGTGCCCGTGGTCTCAGCTGCCGGGGCCGGTGGGCTGGATCGGGGCGCCGTCGCCGTTCTCGGGCAGGTCGCCGCGCTCGACCCGGCTCGGCGCGGGAGCGGGCGTTCCGTCGCCGACGACCGGCCGGGCACCCTCCGCCGCCTGCTTCAGCACGGCCCGGTCCACCTGCCCGTCCGGACAGATCAGCCGCACGTAGTGGTCGGCGCGCACCGCGACGTACTCCTGCCGCCCTTCGTGCTCGGTGTACCAGCCGTCGCCGTCCCGCTCGCACGTGCCGGCACAGGTGTACGGCCCCCGATCGACCCGCATCTCCACCTGCCTGCCGTCGGACGCGGTGTAGAAGGCGCCGAACCCTTCCTCGTTGACCGCACCCACCGACTGCTCGGCCAGCTCGTACCCGGGCAGATCCACGACGTACATCAGGTCGGGCGCCACGCCCTGCCGGGTGGCCTGGTCGATCACGGCCTGGCTCAGCGCTGAGCCGGAACCGCAGGCGGACAGCACGACCAGCGCCAGCAGCGCGAGCGAGAGACGTAACGACACCCTCCCAGTGTGGCGCGCGCAGACGTCGTTCAGGTCACGCGCGACCCCGGCTCCGAACACGCCCGTCCTGAGCGTCCCGCGTGCCACCCCGGCACGCCGATCGGCCGGGGGCGTTTGTGCGATCCCCCCAACTTCAGCGGCGAAACACGCTTAGCCCCCGCCATTCCGGTCACCACGGGCACCCGAGAGGATGGATTCGGACGGTCATGTTCTCCGAGTTCGAAGGGCCCGCTCAGTGTTCAGTCGTGTCGCCATCGTCAACCGTGGTGAAGCCGCCATGCGGCTCATCCATGCCGTTCGGGATCTAGCCGCGGAGACGGGGACACGGATCGAGACCGTCGCCCTCTATACGGACTCCGACCGTACGGCCACCTTCGTGCGCGAGGCGGACATCGCCTACGACCTGGGGCCCGCCGCGAAGCGGCCCTACCTGGACCACCACGTGCTCAGGCGAGCCCTGGTGGAGACCGGCGCGGACGCGGCCTGGGTCGGCTGGGGGTTCGTGGCGGAGGATCCGGCGTTCGCCGAGTTGTGCGCCGAGATCGGCGTGACGTTCGTCGGCCCGAGCGCCGAGGCGATGCGCAAGCTGGGCGACAAGATCGGCTCGAAGCTGATCGCCGAAGAGGTCGGCGTGCCCGTCGCGCCGTGGAGCCGCGGCCCGGTGGACACGCTGGCGGCGGCCAAGGTGGCGGCGGACCGGATCGGCTACCCGTTGATGCTGAAGGCGACGGCGGGCGGCGGTGGCCGCGGCATCCGGATGGTCGCCGACGCCGCCGAGCTGACCCAGGCGTACGAGCTGACGCGGCAGGAGGCCGCGCGCGCGTTCGGCAGCGGCGTGGTGTTCCTGGAGCGCCTGGTGACGGGCGCCCGGCACGTCGAGGTGCAGGTGATCGCGGACGGGCAGGGCACCGCGTGGGCGCTGGGCGTGCGCGACTGCTCCGTGCAGCGGCGCAACCAGAAGATCATCGAGGAGTCCGCCTCCCCCGTTCTCGCCGCCGATCAGGTCGCCGAGCTCAAGGCGGCGGCCGAGCGGCTCGTGCTGGCGGTGGACTACCAGGGCGCGGGCACCGTCGAGTTCCTCTACCACCCCGGTGAGCGGCTGTTCGCGTTCCTGGAGGTGAACACGCGCCTGCAGGTCGAGCACCCGATCACCGAGATCACCACCGGAGTCGACCTGGTGAAGGCCCAGTTGCACGTCGCGGCGGGCGGCAAGCTCGAAGGCGAGGCGCCCGAGGAGTGGGGGCACGCCGTCGAGGCGCGGCTCAACGGCGAGGACCCCGACCGCGACTTCGCCCCCTCCCCCGGCCGGATCGCCCGCCTGGCGCTGCCCAGCGGCCCCGGCATCCGGGTGGACACCGGGTTCAGCGAGGGGGACACGATCCCCGCCGACTTCGACTCGATGATCGCGAAGATCATCGCGCACGGCCGGGACCGCACGGAGGCGCTGGCCCGCCTGCGCCGGGCGATGACGCAGACGACCGTCATCATCGAGGGCGGCGTGACGAACAAGGGCTTCGTCCGCATGCTGCTGGACGAGCCCGCGGTGATCGACGGGTCCGCCGACACCGGCTGGATCGACCGCGTCCGCGCCCAGGGCGCCCTGGTGTCGCACCAGCACTCCGCGATCGCGCTGATCGCCGCCGCCGTCGAGGCGTACGAGGACGAGGAGGCCGTGACGCGGCAGCGTTTCCTGGCCACCGCGCACGGCGGCCGGCCGCAGTCGCAGCACGAGAGCGGCCGCGCGCTGGAGCTGAAGCTCCGCGACGTCGGCTACCGCGTCCAGGTCGCCCGCACCGGCGGCCACCGGTTCCGCGTCGGCCTGTCGGCGGGCGGTCCCGAGCACGTGGTCGACGTCGACATCGAGCGCTTCGACGAGCACACCGGCCAGATCATCGTGAACGGCGTCCGCTTCAAGGTCGTCACGAGCACGCACGGCCCGATCCACCTGGTCGAGGTCGACGGCGTCACGCACCGGATCAGCCGCGACGAGGGCGGCATCGTCCGCTCGCCCGTGCCCGCGCTCGTGGTGGCCACCCCGCTGCAGGCGGGCGACGAGGTCGAGGCCGGGGCGCCGCTGCTCGTGGTCGAGAGCATGAAGATGGAGACGGTGCTGCGCGCGCCGTTCCGCGGCCGGGTGCGGGAGCTCGCCGTGTCGGTCGGCAGCCAGGTGGAGGCGGGTGCCCGCCTGCTGCGCCTGGAGCCGCTGGGCGACGACGACGAGGCGGCCGGTCCCGCGGCCGCGACCAAGGAGGTCGAGCTGGACCTGCCGGCCGAGCCGGCGAACGTGCCCGCGGCCGAGCGGGCCGCGCGTGGCCTGCAGGACCTGCGCAGCCTCCTGCTGGGCTTCGACATCGACGCGCAGGACGAGCGGCGCCTGCTCACCACCTACCTGGCCGCGCGCGCCGAGCTCGTCGCGCGGGGCGGGCACGAGCTGGCCGGCGAGGTCGAGCTGCTGCGCCTGTTCGCCGACCTGGGCGAGCTGAGCCGCAACCGCCCCGCGGGCGAGGACTCCAAGTCCGACTCCGCGGTGCACAGCCCTCGCGAGTACTTCCACACCTACCTGCAGTTCCTCGACCCGGACCGGGCCGGGCTGTCGAAGACCTTCCAGCAGCGGCTCACGCAGGTGCTGTCCCATTACGGCGTCGACGGCCTGGACCGCACGCCGGAGCTGGAGGACGCGGTCTTCCGGATCTTCCTGGCCCAGCGGCGCGCGTCCGCCGACGTCGCCGTGGTGACGACCCTGCTGCGCCAGTGGGTGGCGGAGGGCCCGCCCACCGAGGCGGAGCGCGTCACCGTCGGCCTGGCGCTGGAGCACCTGGTCGCCGCCACCCAGGTCCGGTTCCCGGCCGTCGCGGACCTGGCGCGCGGCGTGGTGTTCGCCTGGTTCGCCCAGCCGGTGCTGCGCCGCACCCGCGCCAAGGTCTACACGGCCGTACGCAAGCACCTGCGCCACCTCGACCAGCACCCCGACGCGCCCGACCGGGCCGAGCGGATCTCCGCGATGGTCGCCAGCCCCGAGCCGCTCGTCCGGCTGGTCGGCCAGCGGATCGGCCGCGAAGGCGTGGACCCGCTGCCGCTGCTGGAGGTGCTGAGCCGCCGCTACTACGGCAACCGCGCGCTGCGCGACATCCGGGCGAGCAGGATGGTCGGCTGCACGTTCGTCGTCGCCGACCACCGCACCGCGACCGGTGACGGCCGGATCGTGACCACCGCGGTCGACTTCCAGGCGCTGCCCGACGCGGTCAAGGCGGTCGACGAGTTCGCCCGGGACGGCGAGCTGGTGGCCGACGTCTACCTGTCCTGGCCGGACGGGCCGAGCGACCCCGACGAGATGGCCACCCGCCTGCGCGAGGTGCTGGTGGCCCAGCAGCCGTCGAACCGGGTCAGCCGCATCACCACGACCGTCGCGGGCAACAGCGGCGCCGTGATGCACCACCACTTCACCTTCCGGCCGGCCCCGGACGGCTTCGCGGAGGAGCGGCTGCTGCGCGGGCTGCACCCGCGCATCGCCGAGCGGATGCAGCTGGAGCGGCTGCGCGCCTTCGACCTCACCCGGCTGCCCTCGCCCGACGAGGAGGTCTACCTCTTCCGGGCGGTGGCCCGGCAGAACCCGTCCGACGAGCGGCTCGTCGCCCTGGGGCAGGTCCGCGACCTGACCCCGCTGCGCGACGACGACGGCAGGCTGGTCGCGCTGCCCGCCGCCGAGGACACCCTGACCACCTGCCTGGACGCCATCCGCCGGGCCAGGAAGCCCGGCGCGAAGACGTCCGCCACGAACCGGATCGTCATCTACGTGTGGCCGCCGACCGACTTCTCGCCGGAGGACCTGAACGCGGTGGCCAAGCGCGTGCTGCCGGCCACGGCGGGCGCGGGCCTGGAGGAGGTGCTGTTCCTCGGCCGGCGCCGCGACAGCGCCACCGGCGAGCTCGTCGACATCGCCGTCCGGATCGGCTACGACGTCGGCTCCGGCGTGCAGCTGTCCGTCGTGCCGCCGCCGACCGAGCCCATCGAGCCGCTGGACGACTACCGCCAGGAAGTGCTGCGCGCGCACAGCCGGGGCACCCACTACCCGTACGAGCTGACCGGCATGCTCGCCGGGCCGTTCGGCTCGTTCACCGAGTACGACCTGGACGAGCAGGCGAAGCTGGTGCCGGTGAACCGCCCCAAGGGGCGCAACACCGCCGCGCTCGTCGCGGGGGTGGTGAGCACGCCCACGCCGCGCCACCCGGAGGGCATGACCCGCGTCGTGCTGCTGGGCGACCCGACAAAGGCGCTCGGCGCGGTGTCCGAGCCCGAGTGCGCGCGGGTGATCGCCGCGCTCGACCTGGCCGAGCGGATGCGGGTGCCGCTGGAGTGGTTCGCGCTGTCCGCGGGCGCCCGGATCTCGATGTCGTCCGGCACCGAGAACATGGACTGGGTGGCCGCCGCGCTGAAGCGGATCGTGACCTTCACCCAGGACGGCGGCGAGATCAACGTCGTGGTCGCGGGCATCAACGTCGGCGCCCAGCCCTACTGGAACGCCGAGGCCACGATGCTCATGCACACCAAGGGCATCCTGGTGATGACGCCGGACTCGGCGATGGTGCTGACCGGCAAGCAGTCGCTCGACTTCTCCGGCGGCGTGTCCGCCGAGGACAACCACGGCATCGGCGGCTACGACCGGATCATGGGCCCGAACGGCCAGGCCCAATACTGGGCGCCGGACATCCGGGGCGCGATGGACGTCCTGATGTCGCACTACGAGCACAGCTACGTCGCGCCGGGCGAGAGCGGGCCGCGCAAGACGGTCACCAGCGACCCGGTGGACCGCGACGTGTCGACGTTCCCGCACGCCGCGCCGGACAGCGACTTCACCACAGTGGGCGAGATCTTCTCCGTCGAGTCCAACCCGGACCGCAAGAAGCCGTTCGACATCCGTACGGTCATGCGCGCGCTGTCCGATCAGGACCACCCGGTGCTGGAGCGGTGGGCGGGCATGGCGGACGCGGACACCGCCGCGGTCCAGGACGTCCACCTCGGCGGTCAGCCGGTGTGCCTGCTGGGCATCGAGTCCCGGTCGGTGCCGCGGCGCGGCTTCCCGCCCACCGACGGCCCGGACACCTACACCGCGGGCACCTTGTTCCCGCAGTCGTCCAGGAAGGCCGCCCGGGCCATCAACGCCGCCAGCGGCAACCGCCCGCTGGTCGTGCTGGCCAACCTGTCGGGCTTCGACGGGTCGCCCGAGTCGATGCGCAAGCTGCAGCTGGAGTACGGCGCGGAGATCGGCCGCGCGGTGGTGAACTTCAAGGGCCCGATCGTGTTCTGCGTGATCTCGCGCTACCACGGCGGCGCCTTCGTGGTGTTCTCCAAGGCGCTCAACCCGAACCTGACCGTGCTCGCGGTCGAGGGCTCGTTCGCCTCGGTGCTCGGCGGCGCTCCGGCCGCCGCGGTGGTCTTCGCGCGTGACGTCGACAAGCGGACCGGCAACGACCCGCGCGTGCGGGCGCTCGCCGCCCGCGCCGCGGAGGCGCCGGCCGCCACGCGCGCCGCGCTGGCCGCCGAACTCGCCGAGCTGCGGTCGTCCGTACGGGCGGAGAAGCTCACCGAGGTGGCCACCGAGTTCGACCAGGTGCACAGCATCCAGCGAGCGGTCGACGTCGGCTCGGTGGACGCGATCATCAGCGGCGCCGAGCTGCGGCCGCGGATCATCGAGGCGATCGAGAAGGGCCTCGCCCGGCGGTCCTGACCCGCTCCGGCGATCGGACGCCCGCGCCTGACCGGTGTGGGCGTCCGGCGTTCTCAGTCAGCGATGTAGCTGATCGAACGAACCTCGTGGCCCCTGGTCTTCGAGCCGCGTACGTGCATGAACATCGCGCCGCCGTCGTAGGAGTAGGCGCACGAGTAGCCCTTCGGCTCCTTCGAGCAGCCCTGCCAGTGGTGGGTGACGCCGCGCGGGTCGTACCTCACCTTGAACAGGGTCTTGACCGCGCCGGTGCCCGCGACCTCCAGGGCGCTGTACCTGTCGGCCCGCTTCCAGGCGGTGAACAGGTGCGCGGCCGCGGCGGACGGCTTGACGACGTGCCGCGACAGGTAGACCTTGGTGACCTTCGAGCCGGTCACGACCATCGCGATGCCGTTGAGCCCGCCGGGCACCCGCACGCTGGTGTGGACGTACCGGCACACGGTGCCGGCGAAGCGGTCGGGCGCGCGGTAGACGTAGGTGAAGATCTTGGCGACGGCGGCGGGGGTGGCCACCTTCGCGGCGGCCGTGCGGTCGCCGGCCAGCCAGGCGCGGAACAGCTGGTTCGCCACCTTGCCGGGAGCGGCGGAGACCGGGGAAGCGAAGGCGGCGGTGGGGGTGAGCATCAGTGTCGCGGCCACCGTTAAGGCGGTGCCGCCCCGAGCCAGTCGTTTGAGCACGCTCCGATGCTAGGTGTGGCGCCTTGCGCCCGGCTTGCACTGCTCCGGGGCCGGTGAAATCGGGGTCAAGGTGCGGGCGGAAAACCCTGAAGAGGGGGTTCCGCGAAAAGTCGCGGGGGGAGGTAGGAGCAGACGAAAGAGGAGGGATCACCATGTCAGTCCTGCGCTATCTGACCCTAGCGACGTTTAGAGGACGGTCGGCTGGGCCGCCCGATCTCTATCCCGACGACGACAGCAACCCCTCACGGCGCCGCCGTCGCCACCGCCGCTGAGCGGATACCCGGCCCAGCGGGTCGGCACATCGGTTAGGTGCGCCCGCCTGCGGCTATGTCCCGCATCTTCACAAGATGCGGGACATCCATCAAGGGTGGCTGAAACGCTTGCCGAGCCGTCGCCACCCCCACAAGCACCAGAACGACCGGTATAGCCTGCTGTATTCTCAGCGGTGTTCGACGCCCGTATCCGGTCGTCCGTTCGCGGGCCGCGTCAGCGTGGTCGTCTGCTGCGCGTGTCCCGCTCGCGGCGGACGGTCGGCCGACGCCCCTTGATCGTGGCTCGCCGGAGGGCGTCGATCACCTCGTCGGCAGCCGCCTGCGGCACCTCCACCAGCGAGAACCGGTCGGCGATCTCGATCGCGCCGATGTCGCGGCCGCTCAGGCTCGACTCGCCGGCGATCGCGCCGACCAGGTCCTGCGGCCGGATGCCGGCGCTGCGCCCCACGCTGAAGAACAGGCGTGCCATGCCACTCGCCGGGCCGCGACCGTACCGCTCGCGGTCCTGGCCGCCGCCGCCCTCCCGCTGCCCACGCCGCTGGTCCACGGAGCGCGGGGCCACCTCGGGGATCTCCTGCTCGTCGAGCGCGGCCCCGCTGGCCTCGTGGGCCAGCTTGACCGCGGCGAGCGCCACCTCCATGAGGTCGAACTCGTCGGCGAGCGACTCGACCACGACGCGGAAGGGCTCCAGGTCGTCCTGGAGGAGGCATTCCTCCAGCGCGGCCCGGGTCAGCTCCATCCGGCGCGCGTGCAGGTCGGCGACGCTCGGCAGCCGCTCCACCTGGATCCGCTGCTTGGTCACCCGCTCGATCGCCTTGAGCATGCGGTGCTCGCGCGGCTCCACCAGGGTCAGAGCGACCCCCTCGCGGCCGGCGCGGCCCACCCTGCCGATGCGGTGCACGTACGCCTCGGGCGCGGACGGGACGTTGTAGTTGACGACGTGGGTGAGCTGCTCGATGTCGAGGCCGCGCGCCGCCACGTCGGTGGCGATGAGCAGGTCGGCGGTGCCGCTCCGCAGCCGCGACATCACCCGGTCGCGCTGCTCCTGCTCCATCCCGCCGTGCAGCGCCTCGGCACGGTAGCCGCGCCCGTTCATCGCCTCGGTGAGCTGGTCGACCTCGTCGCGGGTGCGGCAGAAGATGATCGCCGCCGTCGGCGCCTCGATGTCGAGGAGGCGGCCGAGCGCCGCGGGCTTGTGCGCCCTGGCGACGAGGTAGGCGCTCTGCTCCACCAGCGGCGTCGACTCGCGCTCCGCCGCCGTGCGCCCCATCTCGATCCGTACCGGATCCCGCAGGTGGCGGCGGGCGATCCCGTCGATGCGCGGCGGCAGCGTCGCGGAGAACAGCACGGTCTGCCGGTCCTCGGGCGTCGCGGCGAGGATCGCCTCGATGTCGTCGGCGAAGCCCATGTCGAGCATCTCGTCCGCCTCGTCCAGCACGACGGTACGCAGGCCCTCCAGGTCGAGCGTCCCCCGGCCGATGTGGTCCAGGGCCCGGCCCGGCGTCGCGACCACAACGTCCACCCCGCGCTTGAGCGCCTGCAACTGCCGGCCGATGGGCGCGCCGCCGTAGATCGGCAGCACCCGGGCGCCCATGATGCGGCCATACCGGTGGAAGGCCTCCGAGACCTGGATGGCCAGCTCCCGCGTGGGCACGAGCACCAGCGTCGTGGGCCCGCCCTCACTGCCGGCGTGCAGCATGCGCTGCAGCACGGGCAGCGCGAACGCCGCGGTCTTGCCGGTGCCCGTCGCCGCCTGGCCGAGCAGGTCATGCCCCTCGACCAGCGGCGGGATCGTCTCCCGCTGGATCGGGGTGGGCTCTTCGTACCCCAGCCCGGACAGCACGTCCAGGAGCTCGGATCGGAGCCCCAGATCGGCGAAGCTGGTCTCGCCTCCGGTCGCGTTCATATCCGTCGCCGACTCATCAGGAACTCCCATACCTACGCCCATACTCCCTGCTACCGGTCATCAAAGGACTCCCCTACAGGCCGGTGCAGGGAGCGTCAACGTGCGAACTGGCTCAGCACGGCCGTCGTCGCCGTCCCACCGTGCGCACCGCAGCTCTACCCTTGCACAGAGCCGGGGAACGTCTCGCCCCAGCCCGCGACGGTGGCGTCGCCCTGTGATGGGTGAATCGCCGGAGCCACTCCGGCAAGCTACAACGATCTCACGCCCGGACGACCAGCCGCTACGCGGGCGGGGCGCTGGGGCGCCGGAGAATGCGGACCTGGCCGGGGGCCAGGATCGCGTCCTGGGCCAGGGACGGGCCGCGGAGGGGTTCGCCGGAGATCGCGGAGAGGTCGACATCGTGGTCGGTGCGGTTGGTCAGGAACCAGTAGTGCTGCCTCCCATCGGTGCGGACGGCCAGGTCGACCAGGCCGCGGACCTCGGCGGGCAGGTCGGGGACGACACCGCTGACGGTCAGGAGCTCGGGCAGGACGGCGGCCAGGCCGTCCGGGCCGAGCCGGGTGGAGACGTACGACGCCGATCCCGCCGGTGTGCGGCGCAGCGTGATGGCGGGGCGGCCCGCCTGGTCCCCCGTCTTGTAGACGGCCAGCGCCTCGGTCGCGGGGTCGGTACGGTCGATCCGGTCGGTCCAGAGGGAGCCGGTGACGCCGATGTCCAGCTCGACGGTGTCGCCCTCCAGGAGGGGGCCGAACTCCTCGATCCGGATGCCGAGCAGCTCACGCAGGGCCCCGGGGTAGCCGCCGAGCCACACGTGGTCGTTCTCGTCGACGATGCCGGAGAAGTAGGTGGTGACGAGATGTCCGCCGGAGGTCACGTACTCCTCCAGCCGCCGGGCCAGCTCGGCGGGCACGACGTGCAGGATCGGCGCCACCAGCAGGTCGTAGCCGGTGAGGTCGCCGGCCGGGTCGATGACGTCGGCGCGGACGCCGGCGGCGAGGAAGGCGGAGTACCAGTCGAGGGCCTCCTGCCGGTAGCGCAGCCGGGAGGTGGGGTGGGAGTCGAGCTCGCTGGCCCACCACGACTCCCAGTCGAACAGGATCGCGGCGTTGGCGGGCTGCCGGAGCGTGCCCGCGATCGGCGCGAGGGCGGCCAGGGTCGCCCCCAGGTCGGTGACCGACCGGAACACCTCGCTGTCCTCGCCCGCGTGCGGGACCATCGCCGAGTGGTATTTCTCGGCGCCGCCCGCCGACTGCCGCCACTGGAAGAAGCAGACCGCGTCCGCGCCGTACGCGACATGCGTGAGGGAGTCGCGGGCCAGGCCGCCGGGCTTCTTGGCCAGGTTGGTCGGCTGCCAGTTGACGGCGCTGGTGGAGTGCTCCATCAGATACCACGGCCGGCCACCGGCGAGCGAGCCGGTGAGGTTGGCCGAGAATGACAGCTCGTCCTGCGCCTGGGGGCCGGTCAGCAGGTAGTGGTCGTTGGAGACGAAGTCGACCTCGCCGGCCCAGTCGGCGTAGTTCATGCCCTTGGTCTCCCCCATGACCATGAAGTTGGTGGTGACGGGGATGGCGGGGGTCAGCTCGCGCAGAACGGCGCTCTCGGCGCGCAGATGGTCCTTGAGCGCGTCGGAGGAGAACCGTTTGAAGTCCAGCTGCTGGGTCGGGTTGGGGTAGGACGCCGCCAGGCGCGGCGGCAGGATCTGGTCCCAGTCGCCGTACCCCTGGGACCAGAACGTCGTCGCCCACGCGCGGTTCAGCTCCGCCACGGTGCCGTAGCGTGAGCGCAGCCACTCCCGGAAGGCGGCGGCCGCGTCGTCGGAGTAGTCGTAGACGTTGTGGCAGCCGAGCTCGTTGGAGACGTGCCAGGCGGCCAGGGCGGGGTGACGGCCGTAGCGCTCCGCGAGCGCCCGGGTCAGGCGCAGCGCGTACGAGCGGAAGACCGGCGAGGTCGGCCGCCAGTGCTGCCGCGCGCCCGGCCAGAGCGTGCGGCCGTCCGCGTCGACGGGCAGGATCTCCGGATGCCGGGTCGTCAGCCAGGGCGGTGGCGAGGCGGTGGCGGTGGCCAGGTTGACCGCGACGCCGTTGGCGTGCAGCAGGTCCATCACCTCGTCGAGCCAGTCGAAGTCCCAGGCGTCCTCGCCGGGCTGGATCCGCGCCCAGGAGAAGATCGCCAGCGCGACGATGTTGACCCCGGCCGTCCGCATCGCGCGCACGTCCTCGGCCCAGACCTCGCGGGGCCACTGTTCGGGGTTGTAGTCGGCGCCGAACGCCAGCCGCGCCCGTTCCGGCTCGGACGGCCAGCGCAGCCATCGGCGACCGTGCTCAACTTCCACTGTGACTCCTGCTCTCGACGTCGCCCCCGCCCTCCCCGAGGGCGGGGGCGTCCGGACCGCTACTTGATGGTGAAGCCCTGCTCCTGGCCGTACTTGACGGAGACGTCCTGCCAGGCCTTCAGCCCGTCCTGCAGCGGCGTGGCGGAGGTGTACGCCTTGCCGACGGTGTCGTTGAAGACGCTGTTGGCGTACACCTGGAAGGGCAGGTACGTCCAGCCGCCGACGACCTGGGCGGCGGACTCGGCGAGCACCTGGTTGGCCTTCTGGCCGCCGAAGTAGGGGAACTCCTTGTCCAGGAACGCGGAGTCCTGGAGCTGGGCGGTGGTGGCGGGGAAGGCGCCGGCGTCGACGCGGGTCCGCACCCCTTCGTCGACGTTGGCGTACTTGAGGAAGGCGTAGGCGAGGTCCTTGGCGGCGGCGGCCTCGGGGATCGCCAGGGAGCTGCCGCCGTTCTCGGCGGTCGCCTTACCGCCGGCCTCCCACTGCGGCATGGGGGCGACCTGCCACTTGCCGGCGCCCGCCTTGACGCCGGATTCGAGGTTGGCGGGCATCCACGCGCCGATGACCAGGGTCGCGATGGTGCCGTCGCCCAGGCCCTTGTACCAGGCGTCGCTCCAGCTCCCGACGGGCGCCAGCAGCTTGCCGTCGATGAGCTTCTGCCAGGCGGCGGTGAACTTCTGGGTGCCCGGGTCGGCGAAGTTCACCCCGACGGTGGTGCCGTCGACCGTGTAGGGCTTGCCGCCCGCCTGCCAGATCATGCTGGTGGCGAAGCCGGCGTCGCCGACGTCGTTGGTGATGTACGCCTTCGGGTCGGCCTTGTGCAGTTTCTCCGCACTGGCGATGTACTCCTCCCAGGTGGCCGGGACCTTGAGGTCGTACTTGTCGAAGACTTCCTTGTTGTAGAACAGCGCCATCGGCCCGGAGTCCATGGGCAGTCCGTAGATGGCCTGGCCGGCGTGGACGGAGTTCCACGGGCCGGGGGTGAAGGTGCCCTCCAGCTTCCCGGCGCCGAAGGGGGTCAGGTCGGTCATGGACTTGGCGAGGGCGAACTGCGGCAGGGCGTAATACTCCACCTGGGCGACGTCCGGGACGCCGGAGCCCGCCTTGATCGCGTTCTGCAGCGCGGTGTACTGGTCGTTGCCGGTGCCGGCGTTGACCAGGTTGACCTTGACCTTGGGGTACTTCGCCTGGAAGTCGGCGGCGACCTGCTTGAGGGTCGGCTCCCAGGCCCAGACGGTGATGCTCCCGCCGGCCTCCAGGGCCTTGCTCAGGTCGGCGTCGGAGACGCCCGCGGACGTGGGCGCGGCCGATTCGCCGGCGGGGACAGGGCTGCCGGGTGAGCCGCAGCCGGCGGCCACGAGCGACACGGACAGGGCTGCGCCCAGCAGGAGGGCGCGACGACGGGTCATCGTCATGGGGACGGCCTTTCTGATCTTTGCGGGTCTGATCTGTGCGGGTCTGATCTGTGCGGGGAGGGTCATTCCTTGACGCTTCCGGCGGCCAGGCCCGACTGCCAGTAACGCTGGAGCAGCAGGAACGCCGCGACGAGCGGGACGATCGTGAGCAGTGAGCCGGTGATCACGAGGTTGAAGACGGCCTCGCCGCCCGTGGTGGCCGCCTGCTCGTTCCAGGTGTAGAGGCCGAGGGTGAGCGGGTACCAGTCGGGGTTCTTCAGCATGATCAGCGGCAGGAAGAAGTTGTTCCAGGTCGCGACCACGTTGAACAGCAGGACCGTGACGAAGCCGGGCGCGAGCAGGGGCAGGCTGATCCGGAAGAAGGTGCGGAACTCGCCCGACCCGTCCACCCGCGCCGACTCCAGGATCTCCTTCGGGACCGCGTCGGCGGAGTAGGTCCACATCAGGTAGAGCCCGAACGGGGAGACCAGCGAGGGGATGATGATCGCCCACGGGGTGTTGGTCAGCCCCATGCCGGCGAACATCAGGAAGGTGGGCACGGCCAGCGCGGTGCCGGGCACCGCCACGGCGCCGATCACGGTGGCGAACACCGCCTTCTTTCCGGGGAAGTCGAACTTCGCCAGCCCGTACCCGGCGAGCGTCGCCAGCAGGGTCGCGCCGCCCGCGCCCACGACCACGTACAGCAGGGTGTTCAGCAGCCAGCGGGTGAAGGCCCCGTCCTGGTACGCGAAGGTCGTGGCGATGTTGTCGAACAGCGCGAAGTCACCGGTGAACCACAGGCCGAAGGAGTTCAGCAGCCCCTCCTGCGTCTTGGTGGCGTTGATCACCAGCCAGGCCAGCGGCAGCAGGGTGTAGACCAGCATGAGCGTGGTCAGGACGGTCAGCGTCGCGCTGCGCCGGGTGCGCGCCGGGCGGCGTTTGATCACCAGAGGGCGGGTGGCCATCGGTCAGCTCCCCTTCCGCATGCCGCGAAGCTGGACCGCGTAGGCGATGACCATCGTGATGACGCCCATGACGATGGCGACGGTCGCGGAGTAGTTGTACTGCTGGCCCTCGAAGGACAGCGAGTAGGCGTACACGTTCGGGGTGAAGTAGGTGGTGATCGCGTTCGGCGCCACCGTCTTGAGGATGCTCGGCTCGTTGAACAGCTGGAAGCTGCCGATGATCGAGAAGATCGTGGCGATGACCAGGGCCCCGCGCAGGGCGGGGAGCTTGATCGCCCAGATGATCCGCAGCTGGCCGGCTCCGTCGATCTCGGCGGCCTCGTACAGCGAGGGGTTCACCACCCGCAGCGCCGAGTAGATGATCAGCATGTTGTAGCCCACGAACTCCCAGGTCACGATGTTGCCGATGGAGGCGAGGATGAGGTCGGGCGACAGCGGGTCGGGCAGCGAGGCGCCGAACGCCTCGTTGATGTTGCCGACGAGACCGAACTGCGTCCCGTACATGAAGCCCCACATCAGCGTCGCGACGACGGCGGGCACCGCGTAGGGCAGGAACACCGAGATCCGGAAGAACGCCGCCCCGTACAGCCGCCCGCTGTCGATGGCGAGCGCGACCAGCAGCGCGAGGAACAGCATGATCGGCACCTGGACGGCGAGGAAGGCCGCCACCCGGCCGAACGCGGCCCAGAACTGCGGGTCCTGGAGCACCTTCGTGTAGTTCTCGATGCCGACGAAGGCGGTCCCGCCGATCAGGCGGGTGCGGTAGAGGCTCAGGTAGATCGAGTAGGCGATCGGCGCCAGAAAGACGAGCGCGAACACCACCATGAACGGCCCGACGAACTGCCAGCCGAGCCAGGAGCGGCCCCTGATGCCCCGCCCATGCGCATGACTTCCCGCGACCACCGGGCCACTCCTCTCATCCCGTCTCATCCCGACGAAATGTTTACGTGAACATTTCGGGGATGTTTACGTAAACTTCTGCTGCGGATGGTGGCAGTCGTCATACCCCGAGGTCAAGAGGCCCGCCACGTTGACAGCCGATGACGGCTCAGCGCAAGATTCGCGACGACAGGGAACGAAGCAGGCAGGAGCGACACCACGATGGATCTGGACCGCCCGGCGTCGACCGGCGGCGCGCGACGGGGCGGCTCGGACATCCCGGGCGGGCGCCGCAAGCAGCGCGTCTCCATGGCCGACGTGGCCAAGCTCGCGGGCGTCTCCTCCCAGACGGTCTCCAGGGTCGCCAACGGCCACGCCGGCGTCATCGGCACCACCCGCGAGCAGGTGCTCGCCGCCATGCGCGAGCTCGGCTACCGGCCCAACAGCGCCGCGCGGGCCCTGCGGTACGGCCGGTTCAACACCATCGGCGTGATCCTCTTCAGCCTGGCCTCGACCGGCAACAGCCGCACCGTGGAGGCCATCGCCACCCACGCGGCGGCCGAGGGCTACGCGATCACCCTGATCCCCCTCGACATGCCCACCCAGGACAACGTGCTGGGCGCCTTCACCCGGATGGGCGAGCTGGCCGTCGACGCCGTCATCGTCATCCTGGAGGTCCACCTCCTGGACGCCGGCACGGTGACACTGCCGCCCGGGGTCCACGTCGTCGTGGTGGACTCCGACGCCGGGGATCGCTACAGCGTCGTCGACACCGACCAGGCCGAGGGCACCCGCCTGGCCGTCCGCCACCTGCTCGACCTGGGCCACCGCACCGTCTGGCACGTCACCGGGCCGCGCACCTCCTTCGCCAGCCAGCGCCGCGCCCAGGCCTGGCGCCTGGAGCTGGAGCGGGACGGCCGGCCGATCCCCCCGCCGCTGCACGGCGACTGGTCCGCCGAGTCGGGCTACGCCGCCGGGCTGGCCCTCGCCGACCGGCCCGACTGCACCGCGGTGTTCGCCGCCAACGACCAGATGGCCCTCGGCCTGCTCCGCGCCTTCCACGAGCGGGGCCGAGCGGTGCCGGCCGAGATCAGCGTCGTCGGCTTCGACGACATCCCCGACGCCGCCTGCTTCGTCCCCCCGCTGACGACCGTCCACCAGGACTTCGCCGAGGTCGGCCGCCGCTGCGTCGAAGGCGCGCTCCGGCAGATCCGCGAGGGCGGCTCCGGCGCCCCCGGCACCGACCTGGTCCCCACCCGCCTGGTGACCCGCGCAAGCACGGCACCACCCAACAGCTGAGTCGAACACTTTCCGCGATCGTTCAATGACCGAGGGTAAGGTAAAGAATATCAATCCCCCGGTCATGGAGTTCGCATGGAACGAACGGTTCTCGCCGCGATCGCGGAACGCCCCGACGCCGACACGGCGCTCGCCGAGCAGGTCCGCCGGGTCCGCGCGGCCATGGACGACCTCGACGTCCAGCTGCGCTGGACGCACCGCACGCAGGACGCGCTGGCGGTGATCGGCTCGGACGCCTCACTGGCCGGGATGCTGGCCGACTGGGACGCGCCGGGCGCCGAGCAGGTGCTGAGGGCCGTCACGCGGCGCTTCCGCGGCCTGCCGGTCTTCCTCATGACCACCGAGCAGGAGCTCCCCCTGTGGGTGTACGAAGTCATCCAGGGCTATGTGTTCCCCCTGGAGGACACCCCGGACTTCATCGCCGGCCGCATCGCGCACGCCACCGAGGAATACACCGAGCGCATCCTGCCGCCGTTCTTCCGCGCGCTGCGCAAGCTGCAGGACCACCACCAATACTCCTGGCACACCCCCGCGCACGCCGGCGGCGTCGCGTTCCTGAAGTCGCCGGTCGGGCGGGCGTTCTTCGACTTCTACGGCGAGCGCCTGCTCCGCACCGACCTGTCCATCTCCGTCCCCGAGCTGGGCTCGCCGCTGGACCACACCGGCCCGATCGGCGAGGCCGAGCGCAACGCCGCCCGCGTCTTCGGCGCCGACCGCACCTTCTTCGTGATGAACGGCAACGCCACCGCCAACCGCATCGTCGGCCACCACGCCATCGCCCGCGACGAGACTGCCCTGGTGGATCGCAACTGCCACAAGTCGCTCCAGCACGCGCTGACCATCAGCGGCGCACGCCCCGTCTACCTGGTGCCCGAACGCAACGGCCTCGGCCTGGCCGGCCCCATCCCACCCGCCGCGCTGCGCGCCGACACCCTGCGTGACCGCCTGTCCGGCCACCCTCTCGCGCGGACCGGCCCGGCCTACGCCGTGATCACCAACTCCACCTACGACGGACTCTGCTACGACGCCGTACGCGTCGCCGAGCTGCTGAGCGAGAGCGTCCCCCGGGTGCACTTCGACGAGGCGTGGTTCGCCTACGCCCGCTTCAACCCGCTCTACACCCGCCGCTACGGCATGGCCGTGGACGAGCGGACACTGCCGGGGCCGCAGCGGCCCACCGTGTTCACCACCCAGTCCACGCACAAGCTCCTGGCGGCGTTGTCGCAGTCGGCGATGCTGCACGTCCGGCCGGCCGAGCGCGCCCCGGTGGACTACGAGCGGCTCAACGAGACCTACCTGATGCACTGCTCCACCTCGCCGCTCTACCCGATGATCGCCTCACTCGACGTGGCGGCCGGGATGATGGACGGCCCGTCCGGGCCGTACCTCACGGGCGAGGCCATCATCGAGGCCGTACGGTTCCGCCAGGCCATGGTCAGGCTGGCCGCCCGCATTCGGGAGGACGACCGGCGGCCGGACTGGTACTTCGGCGTCTGGCAGCCCACGCACGTCACGGACCCCGCCACCGGCCTGCCCGTCCCCTTCGCCGACGCCGACCCCGAGCTCCTGAGCACCGACCCGGCCTGCTGGACGCTGGAGCCCGGCGCCGCCTGGCACGGCTTCCAGGGCCTGACCGACGGCTACTGCCTGCTCGACCCCATCAAGGTGACGATCACCTGCCCCGGCGCCGACGCCGCCACGGGCACGCTCGACTGGGGCATCCCCGCCCGGGTCGTCGCCACCTACCTGCGGCAGCGCGGCATCGCCGTGGAGAAGACCGGCGACCACACGCTGCTGGTGCTGTTCTCCATGGGCATCACCAAGGGCAAGTGGGGCACGCTGATCGACGCGCTCACCGACTTCAAGCGTGCCTACGACGACGACCTGCCCCTGGCCGAGGTGCTGCCGGGCTTCGGGCCGCCGGCCACCACCCTGCGCCGCTTCTGCACCGACGTGCACGACAAGCTGCACGCCCTCGGCCTCGGCGCGCTCCTCGACGAGATCTTCACCACGCTGCCCCAGCCCGTACGCACCCCCGCCGACACCTACCAGGCCCTGATCCGCTCCCGCACCGAACGCGTCTCGCTCTGTGACCTGCCCGGCCGCGTCTCCGCCGCCACCGTCGTCGTCACCCCGCCGGGCATCCCCATGCTGATGCCGGGCGAGGCGACGGGTCCCGCCGACGGCCCGCTGATGGCGTACCTGCACGCTCTGGAGGACTTCGACCGCTCCTTCCCCGACCTGGCCACCGACATCCACGGCGCCCACCGCGACGCCGACGGCCGCTACCACGTCGAGGTCGAACGCTGACCGATAGCTCGGCATGGGCGTACGTCGAAGAGCACGGACATGGGCGCGCGCCGGGTCCGGGCAGCACACGACGGCCCGTTCCCGCCGCGCGCCCGGCTGTGGGCCGTCCGCCGTGCCTTCGGTCTCTACGCCGCCCGACGCCGGCTGGACGGATGACCCTTCAGGAGGCGGGCCAGAGGTGGGGGAAGCCACCAGTTGCGGGTGCCGAGGATGCGCATCAGGGCCGGGACGAGAGCCAGTCTGATGACCGTCGCGTCCAGGGTGATCGCGACGGCGACGGCGAGGCCGAGCTGGACCAGGTGATAGCGGTGCGCGGTGAGCAATGCGGCGAAGGTGACGACCATGACGGCGGCGGCCATGGTGATGGGGCGGGCGGTGTGCCGCAGGCCGTGGACGACGGCGGCGGTGTTGTCCCCGATGGCGTGGTAGTGCTCGCCGATGCGGTGGATGAGGAAGATCTCGTAGTCGATCGACAGGCCGAACACCAGGGTGAAGGCCAAGAGCGGGATGAGGGTGTTGACCTGGCTGCCGACCAGGTGCGGCAGGTGGCGGGTGGCCAGGGTCAGCAGGCCGAACGCGGCGGTGACGGCCAGCAGGTTCATCAGCACGGCCTTGATCGGCAGCAGGATGCTGCGGAAGGTCACCAGGAGGAAGACCATCGAGCAGCCCAGCACCAGCAGGACCACCGTGCTCAGCTGGGCGGTGGTCTCGTCCATGAGGTCGGAGAAGATCACGTTCGGCCCGGTCACCAGGGCCTCCTGGCCCGGGGGCAGCGTGGCGGGAACGAACTGCCGGGTGATCTGTCTGGCCAGCGCGGTGGTGGCGGGTTCGTCGAGGTGCGTACGGATGATGACGACGACGATGGTCAGATCCCTGCCGTTGTCGACCGAGGTCGTGAAAGCCACCTTGGCGTCCCGTTCGAGGGTGGCGACCAGGGCGGCGGTGTCGACCGGCGGCGTGCCCGCCGGATGCGGCAGCACCACGCCCAGGGCCGAGGAGATCTGGTCCGCCTCCATGTACGCCAGCCCGCGCCCGAAGTCGGTCCCAGCGATCGAGTCACGGTCCAGATCGAACCCCAGTCGCAACTCGGTCACCGGCGCGGCCGCGATGAGCAACACCCCGGCGCAGGCCAGCGTGTAGGCCACGGGATGGCGCATGAGATGCCGCGCCCACCACCCCCACCCATCCCGCCGACCCCGCCGTCGCCCGCGAGAGCCCCGACCCCAGCCGACGATCCGAACCCACCGTCGTATGCAGGACCCCGACCCGGCCCCGCCGGCACGCCGGACCTGCGGTTGTGCGCGCGATTCCGGCCCGGCCCCGCCGGCGCGCCGGGCCCGGGTGTGGGAGCCGCGGCGGAGGAGCCAGCGGTCGGCGGCCACGAGGACGGCGGGGAGCAGCGTGACGGCTGCCGCCGCGGCGACCACGGCCGACAGGCTCGCCGCCGCCCCCATGGCGCGGATCATGGGGGTACGCACCACCAGCAGGGTCGTCGCCGTCAACGCGACGCCCACGGCGCACCAGGTCGCGGTGCGTCCGGCCGTGCTCACGGCGATGGCGGCGGCCTGGTGCGGGGCATGCCCGGCGGTCCGGGAGTGGCGGTAGCGGAAGAGGGTCAGCAGGGCGTAGTCCAGGCCGAGCGCCAGCCCCACGGTGGCCGCCACGGCCAGCATGAACGTGTCGGCCGACGTACCGAGCAGGCTCGCCAGCCCCAGCACACCGAGGGTGGTCACGGTGACGACCCCGGCCACGCCCATGACGGCCAGGGCGGCGCCCACCGACCTGAGCCCGACCAGCAGCACCAGCAGGGACAGGGGGACGGCCAGCAGCTCGGCGCGGCGCAGGTCGGCCAGATCGGTGCGCTTCTCCTCGGCCAGCAGGGCGCTCTCACCGACCAGGTGAACGTCCACGCGCGAGCCTGACGCCCGGCCCGCGGCCTGCTTGGTCGCGCTGAGCAGCACCGGCAGCGCCGCCTGGCGGGCCCGCTGGTCGCCGTTGACCCCCACGATCGCGTACGCGTGCCGCCGGTCCTGTCCCGGCAGGACGGGCAGCAGCTGCACGCCGCCCACCTGGGGCAGGGCGGTCGCGGCCCGTACGGCGTCGTGGAGTGCGCGCTGGTAGGGCTCGTCGGCGTCGGAGAGCGTCGCGGACGCGAAGATCATCATCAGCTGCTCGGCGCCCAGCTGCGGGAACCCCTGCTCCACCAGCCGCGCCCCCGCGAGTGAGGTGGACCCCTCGACCCGTACGACGGGCGCGATGGCGCGCTCGACCAGGCCGGGGATCAGGATGGCCGACAGGGCCGCCACGGCCAGCCACGCGGCGAGGACCGCCCGATGACGGCGCGCGGCCAGGTCGCCGAGGCGCCGCCAGAGGGAGCGGCGACCCCCGCCGGGAAGTGGCCGCAGCTCGCCGGTCGACGTGCGCGGGGACAGCGTCACTGCGGCCGCCTCCTGTTCAAAGGTCAGGCAATCATGTTACAAAGAGTCGCTAAACGATGACCCATCGTAACCGTCATTCGGAGGGCTCCATGATTCGCCAGTCCTGCCTCAGCCGCACCCGCGGGATCGCCTTCGCCGCCGCGACCGCCGCCCTCGCGGTGCCGTTCCTGGCCACCACGGGCTCCGCCCAGGCCACGCCGGCCACGACGGCGTTCACCGCCTCAGCCTCGGCCCCGACCTCCGCTTCAGCCCTGCCCCCGGCCTCTGCTCCGGCTCCGGCTCACGCGCTGGCGTCGGCTCACGCGCCGGAGTCGGCTCACGCGCCGGCGTCGGCCCTGGCGCCGGCCAGGTTGACCTGCGCCGCGCGCACCGCGCCCAACCACCCCATCACCCTCACCCCGCCGCTGCGCGACGCGGCCCCGCAGCCGACCAAGGGACAGGGAGTCATTCTTTTCGAGAACTGCACCTCGCCGAGCGGGGCCATCACGGACGTCGCCTCGGGCCGGATGGAGGTCAGCGGCACGGCCGTGGCCAGCTGCCGGGGCGTCGCCGACCTGAGCGGCAGCGGCACCGTCACCTGGCGCGACGCACAGGGCAAGGTGACCGGCACCTCCAAGCTCTCCGCCAAGCACCCGGGCAGCGCCACCCCGGCCGACAACCTGCTGCAGGGCGACGTCGTCTCCGGCCGGCTCAACGGCCGTCACTTCGAGGGGACCGGCACCATGACGTCCGACCTGCGGCAGTGCACCGCCCCCTCCGGCTTCACCCAGCTGACCGGATCCGGCCGGATCTCCTTCGCCTGAGCGACCGGAGCCGCCGAAGGGGTGGCGCGGAAAGCGCCACCCCTGGTCAACTGACGCGCCATGTCCACATGCTCGTGCGGCGGCCATCGAATGTTTCTGATCACTCCTGAAAGTTTCATTCTCCAGCCTCGGCCTGTTTCGACCTGATATCAGCACTGAACAGGCCGAACATCGTCTCCGAAAGTTCCTGGAACAGAAGATCTTCGCGTTCGCGCCGGCGTCGTTGACAGCCTGTCAGAGCCGGACGAACACTGACGCCGTCGGCAGCCCCCACCACTGTCGATCCGGGTCGTATCACGCTTCCTGGCCCCCCAGCCTTCAACAAGGAGGAAGCACGCACATGAACCCCGCCCACCCGAGAAGCCGCAGACGCGGCCGCACGAGGCTGTTCATCGCCCGTGCCTGCGCCGTGGTGCTGGCCGTGGCCATCGCGATGCTGCCCGGCATCGCCCACGCGGCCATCACCACCAATCAGACCGGCACCAACAACGGCTACTTCTATTCCTTCTGGACCGACAGCCAGGGCACGGTCTCCATGGAGCTGGGCTCCGGCGGCAACTACAGCACCTCATGGAGCAACACCGGGAACTTCGTCGCCGGTAAAGGCTGGAGCACCGGCGGGCGCAGGTCGGTGAGCTATTCGGGCAGCTTCAACCCGTCCGGCAACGCGTACCTGACCCTCTATGGGTGGACGCGAAACCCGCTGGTGGAGTACTACATCGTCGACAACTGGGGCACCTTTCGACCGACCGGGACGTACAAGGGCACGGTGACCAGCGACGGCGGGACGTACGACATCTACCAGACGATGCGCTACAACGCCCCCTCCATCGAAGGCACCCGGACCTTCCCCCAGTTCTGGAGCGTCCGTCAGTCAAAGAAGACGGGCGGAACGATCACCTCCGGCAACCACTTCGACGCCTGGGCCAGAAACGGCATGAATCTGGGCAACCATGACTACATGATCCTCGCCACCGAGGGCTACCAGAGCAGCGGAAACTCCACCATCACGCTGGGCGGCTCCTCCGGCGGCAACCCCGGCAACCCTGGCAACCCCGGTGGCGGCTGCAGCGCCTCGCTGTCCGCGGGTTCACAGTGGAGCGACCGGTACAACCTGAACGTCGCGGTCAGCGGTTCGAGCAACTGGACCGTGACGATGAACGTGCCGTCCCCGGCACGCATCCTGTCCACGTGGAACATCAGCGCCAGTTACCCCAGCGCCCAGGTGCTGACCGCCAGGCCCAACGGCAGCGGCAACAACTGGGGCGTGACGATCGAGCACAACGGCAACTGGACCTGGCCGACGGTCTCCTGCAGCGCGGGCTGACCTCCGCGAACCCTGTGGCGCGGCGGCCCCGGCCGGCGCGCCACACCGCCGCAACCCGGCCATAGGACGATTCGTACGGGAACCTCCCGTGATTATGGTGAACGCATCCCGGCGTGATCTTCTGGACTCCGGGGTGTGCATGAACAGACGGGTGGGCCGGTCGCTGCGGGTGCGACTGGCACTGTTCGCCAGCATCGCCATGCTTCTGCTGAGCATCGTGGTCAACGCCATCGTGATGTACTCCGTGCACAACCAGACCGTTGAAGCCCAGGCCCACCAAGTGTTCGGCAAAGCGGTGCCGGTGCTCCTCACGATCAAACGCGGCCGGCTGACCGAGGTACTGGACGTCCGAGACCTCGACGGTGTCCAGGTGGTGGACCCGTCCGGACGAGTGACCGCCGCGACGCCGAACCTCGCCGGCCTTCCTCGTCTGACCAAGGCGATCCCCCTTCCCGGCCAGGCCAACGGAGTCGCCGAGTTCTGCGATCTGCCGGGGCTTCCCGGCGAGTGCCACCTCGTGATCGCCATGAGCGCGTACCAGCCCGACGGCGCCTGGCTCATCTACGCCCTCGCCCCGGACGTGCCTTGGTACGTCAGCCTCCAGGTACTGGCGTTCCAGCTCGGCGTGACGACGATTCTGATCATGCTGGCCTGGTTCGGGGTGTCGCGGGTGGTGGCCCAGACCCTCGCGCCCGTCAACAGCATCACCAGGCACCTGGCCGAGATCACCGCGGACGGCGGCGGGATGCGCATGGCCGTGCCGGAGAACCTGGACGACGAGATCAGGACCCTGGCCGAGACCGCCAACCAGACGCTGGAGCGGCTGGAAACCGCGATGGCGAAGCAGGATGCGGCGATGGAGCAGCAGCGCAGGTTCGCCGGGGACGCCTCGCACGACCTGCGCAGCCCCATCACGGCGATGCGCACCCAGGTCGAGGAGGCCATGCTCCACCCCGAGCAGGCCGACTGGCCGGCGACCGCCGCCGCGCTGATGGCCAGCCTGGACCGGCTCCAGGCCATCGTCACCGACCTGCTCACGCTGACCAAACTGGACACGGGGGCCCCGGCCGTCCATGAGCCCGTGAACCTGGGCGAGCTGGTCGCCACCGAGACCCGCCGGCCCAGCACGAAGCGCATCGTCACCAGGGTGCAGATAGGGGTGATCGTCACGGGCGACCGGCTACGCCTGGCCAGGCTCGTGACGAACCTGTTGGACAACGCCGAGCGGCACGCCGAGTCGCAGATCACGGTGACCGTGCGGCAGCAGGATGACCGGGCGGTGCTGGAGGTCCTCGACGACGGCGCCGGCATCGCGCCCGACCAGTGGGAAACGGTGTTCCAGCGCTTCACCCGCCTGGACGCCTCACGCAACATCGACGCCGGGGGCACCGGGCTCGGCCTCACCATCGCCCGCGAGATCGCGGAGAGCCACGGCGGCACGCTCACCATCGAGCCCTCCGACCGCGGCGCGCGTTTCGTGCTGCGCATGCCGCCCGCGGAGCGCTGACTCAGGCCCGGACACCCCTAGGGCCGGGCGGCCTCATGCCACCCGGCCCGCCATCAACATCTGGCGCCCGCTCGCCAACCCCCCGATAAGCGAGCGGTCGCCCCGGTCACCGCCGTCAGTTTCCGGCTGGCGCTGACCTGCTGTCTTGTTACCCGGGATGACGTAATGCCCCGTTCAAGCGCAACCCGCGTTTGGGGCAGTTTCGCGGCCGCCCCCCTCAGCCCCCGGAGCCGACGCGCCGGGCCGACCGATGCACGCAAGGGACCACCATGGCCGGCGCCAGGAGCAGCACCAGGCAGTAGGGACCGAAGGTCGCCCACAGGCCGGCGGTGACCAGCCCGAGGACTCCGGAGCCAAGGTAGGCAACGGCGAACCGGGACAGGCCGCCGAGCTGTGCCGTGGTCAGCACGCCCGACCTATAAGAGATGGTGGAGCGCTTCCCCAGCCTCCTGGACGATTGGGACCGCCCGAAGGACGAGCGATGAGGCCGTTGCTCATCACGGTGGGCAGCCGTGGGGACGTGCAGCCGTACCTCGCGCTGGCAGCCGGACTGCGCGCCGCCGGGCACCGGCCGCTCGTGGCGGCCCCGCGCCGCTTACGCTCCCTGGCCGCGCGGCACGGCATCGAGGATGTGACCGACTCCGGCTGACCAGCGCCAGGTGCTTGGCGCAGCCGCCGTCGCGTGCCTGTGAAGAGACGCGCCGTACGAGCACGGGTTCGTACGGCGCGTTGCCCGGGTCGGCGGGCGGCCTTACCAGTCGCCCTTGTAGAGCTGGCCGCGGACCGCGCCGCCGGGGAACTGGGCGGTGTGCAGGTTCACGTACCAGTTCTTCGGGTTGTTCCAGATGCGGCGGGCCACCGGGTCTGGGGTGACCACGCTGCCGGCCAGGCCGTTGACGCTGGGCGGCAGGCCCTTCTTCGCGGTGAAGAAGGGCACCACGACCGGTCCGTTCTTGCCCTTGCGGGCCCGGTGGATGTGCGCGGCGACCGGCCGGCTGACGCCCTTCCAGGCGGTGGCGAACCACATCCGGCCGCCCTCCGGCTGCACCAGCCAGGCGGCGCGGCCGTTGTGGTCGCCGACCTTCATACCGGGCGCGGGCACTTCCTGCCGCCCGTCGGCCTGGGTGGTGAGGGTGGTGCCGAAGCCGTGGGACAGCACCGAATTCAGGTCCACCGGACGGACCCGGTGCAGCTGGGCACGTACGGCGCCGGGGACGTGCTCGGCGTTGTGCAGGTTGGCGTACCAGTTGCCGGGGTTGGTGACGATCCGGCGGAGCAGGCCG
The DNA here is from genome assembly GCF_014646515.1 of Nonomuraea glycinis. Classification (GTDB taxonomy): domain Bacteria; phylum Actinomycetota; class Actinomycetes; order Streptosporangiales; family Streptosporangiaceae; genus Nonomuraea; species Nonomuraea glycinis. The sequence goes on along the minus strand of NZ_BMNK01000005.1, from coordinate 283,117 downwards.
AGGTCCTTGACCAGGACGGTGCCCTTTACGGCGTGCAGCGAGTTGGGCAACTCCTCGCCGAAGAACGGGACCTTGACGTCGCCGTTCTCGTCCGATCGGCCCCGGTGGATGTGGAACCCGCTGGGCGCCGCGACCTTGGCCCACCGGACGGCGTAGTCCACCCGGTGGCCATGGATGCGGAACACGGCCAGCGCGCTGCCGTCCAGATCGCCCGCTTTGGCTCCCTGGGGGGATATCTCGTTCTCGCCGTTGAGTTGTGCGGCCAGGTAGATGGGCGTGCTGGCCTGCACCGAGATCGGGCTGAGCGAGGTGGCGAGCAGTGCTGCGGCGGCGGCCAGGCCAGGGACGGTGAGGGTGCGCATGTTCATCATTACCCCTTCGGTTCTCTCTCGCCGTGGTACGGCTCCCTACCGCCAGGGGTTCAACTATTCGATTGTGGATAAATACGCACTCGCTGCCGGTCCCCGTACCTCGCCATGGCGGGCGCGGCCTGAAGGACGCCGCCCCCGCCCGCTCGGCTAGTCGGTGCCGGACTCCATCGCCGCGAGGTCGAGCAGCACCTCGTCCTCGGGGACCTCGCCGCGCGAGGCGATCGCCTCGGCGCCGCCCTCGGGCATCTCGCCGATCAGCTCGGTCGGGGCGGGCTGCGCGGCACCGAGCAACGCCGGGTGCGCGCTGCCGACCAGGCCCAGTCTCGCGTACTGCTCCAGCCTGGAGCGGGAGTCGGCGATGTCCAGGTTGCGCATGGTCAGCTGGCCGATGCGGTCCACCGGCCCGAAGGCGGAGTCCTCGGTGCGCTCCATGGACAGCTTGTCCGGGTGGTAGCTGAACGCCGTGCCGGAGGTCTCCAGGATGGAGTAGTCCTCGCCGCGCCGCAGCCGCAACGTCACCTCGCCGGTGATCGCCGTCCCGACCCAGCGCTGCAGCGCCTCGCGGACCATCAGCGCCTGCGGGTCCAGCCAGCGGCCTTCGTAGAGCAGCCGGCCCAGCCGCCGCCCGTCGTTGTGGTAGCCGGCGAGGGTGTCCTCGTTGTGGATCGCGTTGACCAGCCGCTCGTAGGCGGCGTGCAGCAGTGCCATGCCCGGCGCCTCGTAGATGCCCCGGCTCTTGGCCTCGATGATGCGGTTCTCGATCTGGTCGGACATGCCCATGCCGTGCCGGCCGCCGATGGCGTTGGCCTCCAGCACCAGGTCGACGTCGGAGGCGAACTCCTTGCCGTTGATGGTCACCGGCCGGCCCTGCTCGAAGCCGATGGTGACGTCCTCGGCGGCGATCTCGACGTCCGGGTCCCAGAACCGCACGCCCATGATGGGGTTGACGATCTCGATGCCGGCGTCCAGGTGCTCCAGGGCCTTGGCCTCATGGGTGGCGCCCCAGATGTTGGCGTCGGTGGAGTAGGCCTTCTCGGTGCTGTCGCGGTAGGGCAGGTCACGCTCGAGCAGCCACTCCGACATCTCCCGACGGCCACCGAGCTCGGTGACGAAGTCGGCGTCGAGCCACGGCTTGTAGATCCGCAGGGAGGGGTTGGCGAGCAGGCCGTAACGGTAGAACCGCTCGATGTCGTTGCCCTTGAAGGTGGAGCCGTCTCCCCAGATCTGCACGCCGTCCTCGAGCATGGCGCGCACCAGCAGGGTGCCGGTGACGGCCCGGCCGAGCGGGGTGGTGTTGAAGTAGGTGCGGCCGCCGGAACGGATGTGGAAGGCTCCGCAGGCCAGCGCCGCGAGCCCCTCCTCCACCAGGGCCGCCCGGCAGTCGACCAGCCGGGCGACCTCCGCGCCGTAGGCGGTGGCCCGGCCGGGGACCGAGGCGATGTCGGGCTCGTCGTACTGGCCGATGTCAGCGGTGTAGGTGCACGGAACCGCGCCCTTCTCGCGCATCCACGCGACCGCTACGGAGGTGTCGAGGCCGCCGGAGAAGGCGATCCCGACACGCTCGCCGACGGGCAGAGAGGTAAGTACCTTGGACACGATCAGAAGTATATACACAGGACTGCATGACCATGCAAGAGCGTCCACGCCGGGTCCCGGCAGACGGTCGGACCGGCCTCACCCTGGGCGATCGTGCCGGTGGGCGGCGAGGCGGGACGGGATCGGCCAGCGCACCGCGTAGGCCCAGCCCGCCTGCTCGAACCAGCGGATCAGCCGGGCGCTGGGGTCGAACTGGCCCTTGAGCACGCCGTGGCGGGCACAGGTCGGCTCGACGTGGTGCCAATTGTGCCAGCCCTCGCCGAGCGTCAGCATCGCCACCCACCACACGTTCGAGGAGCGGTCCCGGGTGCGGAACGGCCGGTCGCCGAAGGTGTGCGCGACGGAGTTGACCGACCAGGTGACGTGGTGGACCACGGCATAGCGGACCAGGCCGGCCCAGAAGAGCGCGCTCCACGCCCCCGCCCACGACATCGACCACAGCCCGCCGGCGGCCGCGGGCAGCGCGAACGACGCGAGCACGACGGCCGGATAGGCGGCGTCGAAACGGCGTACGTCCGGATCGGCCAGCAGGTCGGGCACCCAGTGCTGGGCGTTGGAGCGGCGACGGGCGGTGTAGAACCAGCCGATGTGGGCGTGCAGCATGCCGCGCAGCAACGCCGGGCCGCTGTCGCCGTAGCGCCAGGGAGAGTGCGGGTCGCCTTCGCGGTCGGCGTACTTGTGGTGCCTGCGGTGCTCGGCGGACCACAGCATGACGGGCCCCTCGACCGCCATGCCGCCGGCCAGCATGAGCGCGATCCGCAGCCCTCGACCGCACCTGAAGGCCCGGTGCGTGAAGAGCCGGTGGTAGCCGATGGCGATCCCGAAGATGCTGACCAGGTACATCACGAGCGCGATGACCAGGTCGCGCGGGCCGACGCCCCACCCCCAGGCGGCCGGCACCGCCAGGGCCAGGAGCAGAACGGGCAGCACGACCAGGACGACCAGGTAGACGGCGCGGCGGCCGGCGGTGACCGCCACCGTCTCCACCGGGCCCGATCCCGGCCGTGGCGTGGATGACGAGGTCACACTGCCTCCTCCTGAGCCAGACGATGGGGCACCTATTCAAAGGCCGGATCCCCGCCATGCGGCTATGGCCTGACAGTGACGACCTCGTCACGTAACGGAAGCAAAACAATGCGCTCCGTAGCCATGAAGAAATACCTGACACGTCCCTAGATTGTGGTTGCACAGCGTGATCATCGCTGTTCGCTCCGAAATCAGGCGGAAGGGTGCCACGACATGGGTGCTGTCGATCAGGCGACCACGGGTGGCCATCTGGAGAGATACGAGGAGGCCCTCGCCCGGGACCCGCTGGCCGCGTTCGGTCTGGTCCGGGAGTGGATGCGCACCGAGTGGCGGGCCCTGTTCGCCGAGCTCCGGGAGCGGCGGCCCATCTTCGTCACCCCCGCCTTCACGGTCGTGACCCGCTACGCCGACGTCACCGAGGTGCTCTCCCGCGAGGAGGTCTTCTCGGTGCGCGCCTTCGGTCCGCGGCTGGACGCCGCGCTGGGCGGCCCTTTCATGCTGGGCCGGGACGCCACCGCCATGAACTGGCGGGAGAAGGGCCTGATGCAGGTCATGCTCGACCCGCGTGACGTGGCCGACGTGCGGGAGCTGGCCGGGAGCATCGCCGACGAGCTGCTGGACGCCGCCTGGCCCGACGGGCGGGTGGAGGCGGTCCACGCGCTGTTCCGGCCCGTCGCCCTGGGCGTGTGCGCGCGCTACTTCGGCTTTCCCGGCCCCGACCAGCAGACGCTGTCGCGCTGGACGCGGGCCGTCGTCACCGACGGCTTCGCCAACTTCCTGGGCGATCCGGACATCCAGGCCTCGTCCGTCCAGGCGGGCGGGGAGATGATCGGCTACCTGCGTGACCGGCTCGCCGCATACCGGGCGGGGCTGGACGACCTGCCCGACGACGTCTTCGCCCGGCTGGCCCGCTCCGACCTGCCCGACGACCGCATCGTGATCAACATGGCGGGCCTGCCCCTGGGCTTCGTCGAGAGCGCGCCCGGGGCCATGGTCGAGGCCGTCGAGCAGCTGCTGCTGCGCCCCGAGAGGCTGGCCGAGGCCACCGCGGCCGCCGGCGACCCCGAGCTCTTCGACCGCTACGTCTGGGAGGCGCTGCGGTTCAACCCGCTCTTCAAGCTGCTCCCCCGGCTGTGCGAGCGCGACCACGTCCTGGCCGCCGGCACCCCGCGCGCCACGGTGATCCCGGCGGGCACGTTCGTCCTGGCGTCGCCCGCGTCGGCCATGTTCGACGCGGACGTGGTGCCGGAGCCCGACGCGTTCCGGCTCGACCGGCCGGGCCACCACCAGCTGTTCTTCGGTTACGGCCACCACGCCTGCCTCGGCGTGCATCCGGCCAGGGTGGTGGTCGCCGAGACCGTACGCCGTCTGCTGCTGCGTCCAGGGGTGCGCCTGCTCCCGCCGCCCGAAGGGCGGATCGAGCGCGCCGCGGGGATCTTCCCCGACCGGTTCGTCCTCGGGCTCGGCGCCGAAGGGCAGGAGAGCTGACGATGGCGGCGAGCACAGCGCGCGGCATCGCCACGGACGGCCTCGTCAACCGGCTCAGGTTCCTGGCCCTGACCAACGGCCGGCCGGTGTGGGATCTCGTACAGTCGATCCAGCCGGTCCGGCGCCGGGTCAACGCCTCCCTGATCGACCACGCGATCCGCGAGATGCCGCCGCGCCCCGAGCCGCTGAGCACGATGGCCGGCTACACCTCGTGGGCCTCGCTGACCGACCGCACCTACAGCGGCAGGCACCTGCCCCCGATGCCGGCCCCCGAGGGGAGCCGGCCCACGCCCGAGCGCGCCGCCGACCTGTTCACCCGCGGCGAGACGATCCCCTGCCCGCGCTCCACGGTGCTGTTCGCCTACTTCGCCCAGTGGTTCACCGACGGTTTCCTGCGCGGCGACACCACCGTCCCGCGCGACCCGCGCAAGAACAGCTCCAACCACCACATCGACCTCAATCAGCTGTACGGCCTCAACCCGGCGGTGACGGCGGCGCTGCGCGCCTTCGACGGCGGGCTGCTGAAGAGCCGGCTGGTCAACGGCGGGGAGTTCCCGCCCTACCTGTGCGAGAACGGCAAGATCAAGCCGGAGTTCGACGCGTTGCGCGTCATCCGCTTCGACGAGCTCACCGACGCGCAGCGCGACACGCTGTTCGCCACCGGGAGCGACCGGGGCAACATCCAGCTCGGGTTCACCATGCTCACGGTGCTGTTCCTGCGCGAGCACAACAGGGTCGCCCGGCTGCTCGCCCGGCACTACCCGGGCTGGGACGACGAGCGGCTGTTCCAGACGACGCGCAACATCCTCATCGTGCTGCTGATCAAGCTGGTCGTCGAGGAGTACATCAACCACATCACCCCCTACCACTTCCGGTTCACCCTGGACCGGCAGCTGTCGGCGATGCTGACCGGCGCACCCTGGCACCGGCAGAACTGGGCGTCGGTGGAGTTCAACCTCGTCTACCGCTGGCACAGCCTGATCCCGTCGCGCCTGTCGGTGGGCGGGGGCGAGCTGCCGATGGCGCAGACCCTGCTCGGCGGCTCGCTGATCCCCGGTCCCGGTCTCGGCCGGCTCTTCGAGGACGCCTCACGCCAGCGGGCCGGCCGCCTCGGCCTGTTCAACACCGATCCCCTGCTGCGGGAGGTCGATGTGGCCAGCATCGCCGACTCCCGCACGCTCGACCTGGCCCCGTACAACAGCTACCGCGAGCACTGCCGCTTTCCCCGGGTGCGCGCGTTCGAGCAGATCTCCGGCGACGAGCGGGTCACCGGCGCGCTGCGCGAGCTCTACCACGGCGTCGACGACCTCGACCTGTACGTCGGGCTGTTCGCCGAGGAGCCCGGATCCCCCGACGCGATCCTGCCACCGTTGCTGACCAAGATCATCGCTATCGACGCCTTCTCCCAGGCGCTCACCAACCCGCTGCTCGCGCCGAGGGTGTTCAACGCCGCCACCTTCTCCCCGTACGGCATGCGGATCATCGCGACCACCCACACGCTGTCGGACGTGCTGCACCGCAACACGCCGGAGGATCCCAGCCCCCGCTTCGTCAGCATGTCCCGGCGGTCGGACAGGTGAACGGGAACGACGATCCGGCGCCCGAGCACGCGAAAGCCGCCCCGGCCGCCGGAAAGGCGAGCGGGATCGGCGATTCGGCTGCTGGGGCGTTGCGGGGGGCGGCGCGCGAGTTGGTCGAGGTCGCGGTCACGATCCAGGAAACGGCGGCCCACGCGACGGCCGCGCTCACCGACGGCGCGCTGCTGCGGGCCCTGCCGCGCAGGCCGGCGGCGGCTCGTCCGGCCTACCGCGCGCTGCTGCGGGCGACCACCAACGGCCAGGGCCTCGGCTGCGCGCTCACCGGTGGCCGGCTGGCCACCGCGGCCGCCAAGATCGGCGCCATGGCGGGGGCGGAGAGCCTGGCCGTGCACGTGCTGGCCACCTCGCTGCGGCTGCGCATCGCCGCCGTCGCGGTCGACCATCCCGAGCTGACCGACGACCCCATGCTGGCCCGGCTCATCGACGCGGCCGCCGCCGACCGTGACTTGGAGGCCGTCCGGGCGCTGCGCGCCCTGCTCAAGGACCGTGGCGCGGTGCACGCGCTCAGCCAGCTCGCCCCGGTCTTCGGCGAAGTTCTCGCCCTGCGCGCGCTGCTGGACGAGAACCCGCTCAACGACGCCGCCGCCTGGCTCATCGCGACCGGCAAGGGCTACGTCACCGCCGACCCGCTCACCGGTCTGAGCAACAGGGCCGTGGCCGCCCTCGACACGGGCGAGGGCGTCGCACGCCGGACCGAACTGACCGGCGCCGAAGCCGCCCGGCTGAGCCGGCGTGGGTCGCTGCTCGGATTCCTGCGCGACATCAGCACAGTCGGCACCACGGGGCGGATCCTCATTCGGAGCGTCGAGGGTCCCGACGGCGTGGTCCGTCACGTTCTCCAGGCGCCGGGCATGCGAGCCGGACGGCCCAGCGGCGACTCGCCCCAGGATCTGCTCGGCGCGTTCAGCAGTGCCGTGCTGGACAGCAGCCCCTTCAGTCGCGCGCTGGCCAGGGCCGTCGCCGACTACGGCCTGGCGGAGGGCGCCGAGCTGGCGCTCATGGGGCACAGCGCGGGCGGCGCGGCGATCATGAACCTGGCGCAGGACGCCGAGTTCTGCGCCCGCTACGCGGTCACCCACGTCATCGCGATCGGCTCGCCCGTCGACTTCAAGCGGCCCGCCGACCCGCGCACCTTCGTCGCCAGCGTCACCAACCAGCACGACATCATCCCCACCCTCGACGGGCAGGGCGCGGGTGGCTGCTTCGACCTGCATCCCGACTGGTACGTGGTCGACTACTTCGACTCCACCCACCTGTTTCCGCTCTGCCACAGCATCGAGCACTATCTGGCCAACCTCGCCGACGACCTGCCCGAGGCCCGCGCGCACCTCGACGAGCGGCTCGCACCCTTCGCCGGGCCCGTCGTCCGCTCACAGGCCTACCAGCTGTTCGACCACGTCCCCGACCTGACGGGCTTCCCCTTCCTGACCGTGCCGACCTACTCGCTGGACGGCCCGGCGGGAGCGGTCGAGCTGCCGATCAGGTGCCGGGACGGCAGCGCGCTCACGGCGTACTTCACCGTGGACCCTTCGGCGGCGGCCCGGCTGCTGGAGGGCACCGGGACGGGTCCCGCCCTGCGGGTCGGCGGCCGGGCCCTGGTCTGCGTGCACGCCGCCTGGAACCGGCGCACCAGCGCGGGCGGCTACCGCGAGCTGCACCTCGGCGTCGTCGTGCCGGGGCCGGACGGCGGCGGGCGCCGGCGGTCGTTCCTGGCCTGGCCCGACCTGCTGCGCGGCGCGGCGCGGCGGCGCTCGGGCAGTTACCTGGTCGGCTCCGTGGTCGACACCGCCGCCACCTTCGTCGTCGCGCCCCGGTTGTGGGGCGGCGAGCCGCACCGGACGCCGCTGGAGTTCCGGCTCACCCGGCGGTGCGCCCGTGTCACCGTCGGAAGTCCCGGCGACGAGATTCTCACCCTGCGGGGGCGGCTCGGTCCCTGGCTGCCGACGCTCGACCGCGACCTGGTCGGCTACGCGGGCGGGGGCGGCACCACGCTGCGCTCGTGTGTGCGGACCCGCGGACCGGCCCGGCTGCACCCCCTGCCGCTGCTGCGGCTGAGCGTCGCCCCCGAGGCCGCGCACCCGCTGGCCGACCGGCTGCGGGAGCTGGGGCTCGACGGCGCCCGGCCCCTGCTGTGCCTGGCGTCCACCCGTCGTCAGGCGCTCCGCGACGCCGCCGTCCCCATCTCCGCCACCTGACCGGAGGAGCGATGTCAGCCGACCTCGCGGCGATCGCCGCCCACGCCGAAGTCCTGCGCGCGGACGCCCAGGCCCTCACCGCCTGCGCCGAACGCCTCCGGGAGATCGAAGCCGGCCTCGCGGCCAGCGGCATCGCCCCGTCCTGGCTCCGCGCCTCGGTGAACGCCCACCGCGCCGCCTGCCTGCAAGCCGCCACCGACCTGAACACGGCAGCAGCCCGCCTCCACCACTACAGCAACGCGACGGCCCACCCCTGACCCCCGCACAGCACCATAGGTTTCGGGGCTGTACGGGGGGTGAGATCAGGCTGCCTGGTGAACGGCTCGGGCTGTGCGGGGTGAGATCAGGCTGCCTCGTGGACGGCTCGAGCCGCGCTCAGGCCTGATTCCAGAGCGCCCTCGATCCAGGCGTGCCACAGGGAGCAGTGTTCGCCGGCGAAGTGCACGCGGCCCTCCGGGGCGATGATCGCGTCGTGCAGGTTGCTCTGCTGGTGTGGCTCGAACAGGGCGAAGGCCCCGGCCGCGTAGGGGTCGTTGTACCAGGCGTGGGTGACGCCGAACTCGACGTGGTCGTGGATCTCCGGGTGGATCTTGGCGACGTCCTCCAGGGCCTGCTCGACCCGTTTCTGCGGGGACATCGCGCCCCAGCGCAGCGCGTCCTGCCCCCAGGTGTAGCTGGCCAGCAGGATCGAGCGCTCGTCGCCGGGGGCCGTGTGCGAGGGATAGCAGATCCGCCGGATCGGCAGGTCGGTGACCGTGGTGCCGCCGACGATGCCGTCGGTGCGCTCCCAGAACGCCCGCCGTACCTGCAGCAGGATCTTGGTGGAGGCGTTGTAGTTGAGCTCGCGGATGGCGCGCTGTTTGCGCCGGGAGAAGGCGGGGGTGGTCTCGACGTCGCGCAGCACCGAGAACGGGATGGTGCAGATGGCGTAGTCGCCGGTGATCGTGGTCCTGCCGGAGCCCGTTCTGACGTGCAGGCTGACCGTGTGGTCGCCCTGTTCGATGGCCGTGACCTCGTGGCCGAACCGGATGTGCTGCCTGAGCTCGTGGTAGAAGGCGGTCGGCAGCCGGTCGGAGCCGCCCTCGATCTCCTGCATGTCCTCGAACGCCCGCCCGATGATCTCGCGGAACTGCTCGATGATCGCGGCGTTGAGGTTGGACTCCCGGAAGCTCATGACGCCGTAGAGCTCGATGGCCCCTTCGGAGAAGCCACGCTCACGCAGGAAGCTGCGGATGGAGTAGCGGTCGTACTCGGCGCAGATGCGGTCGAGCGCGTTCTCGCCCTCCTGGGCGTAGAGGTCGTGGATCTCCTGCGTGGCGGTGCGCCACAGGTCTTCGTAGGAGCGGCCGCGTTCGTGCTCGGCCAGCTCGAAGTCGATGATCTGCGGGTCGGCGTCGAGCTTGCCGATCGTGGTGCGGACGCCCTGGATGTAGGCCAGCGCCTTGGGATTGCCCATGACGAACGGGCGCAGCTTGAGCCCGAAGCGGGCGCAGTAGGCGAGGGTGAGGTCGTGCACGCGGGGGATGCGCATGGCGCCGGCTTCGGCGTACAGGCCGGGGGCGAAGTCGCGCAGGGTGAGCACCCGTCCGCCGACCCGCTGCTGGGCCTCCAGGACGACGGGCTCGTGGCCCTGGCGCATGAGCTCGTAGGCGGCGACCAGGCCGGCCATGCCGGCGCCGATGATCAGCACGCGTTTGCGCGGCCGGCCGCCGGCGCCGAGCCCGCGCTCGGCCGTCGCGATCAGGTCCGCCGGCACCCGCAGGTCGTGGTGCGGCTTGGGCACCCCTGTGCCGAGGGAGGTCGGCATTGCCCGGTTCTCGTCCAGAAGGTCACGCTCCTCGTGTAGTGATAACGGAAAGCGTTCCTATTATTACGGTAAGTAAACGAGAAGGCGAGGGGTCAGCCGAACAGTGGCAGCGCGCGGGAGATGGCGCGGGCGTTGGTGAGCACGAGCGGGGCGAGCGCGTGCGGTGAGGCGCTGCCGTAGTGCACGACGAGGGACACCGCGGCGACCACGTCGCCCTCGGCGTCCTGGATGGGCGCGGCCACCGACAGGGCGTCCATGGTGACCTGCCGGTCGCTGATCGCGTAACCGCGGGCGCGGGTGTCGGCGAGCGTGGCGCGCAGCTGGTGCGGCGTGGTCAGCGTACGGTCCGTGTAGCGTTTGATGGGCCTGGCCAGGACCTCCTCCAGCACGTCGGCGGGGGCGTGGGCGAGCAGGACGAGCCCGACGCCGGTGGCGGTGAGCGCGAAGCGGCCGCCGACCCGGGTGAGCACCGGCACGGCCTTGCTACCCGCGATGCGTTCGACGAAGACCACCTCGGGGCCTTCCCGTACGGCCAGCTGCACGTTCTCGCGGGTCACCTGCGACAGGTCCTCCAGGAAGGGCAGGGCGCATTCGCGCAGGCCCTGGCCACGCGGGGCGAGCGAGCCGATCTCCCACAGGCGCAGGCCGATGCGGTAGCAGCCGGAGACGTCACGTTCGAGCGCGCCCCAGGCGACCAGCTCGGAGGCCAGCCGGTGCGCGGTGGAGACGGGCAGGTGGGAGTGCCGGGCCAGCTCGCTGAGGGTGAGCGAGCGCCGATCGGGCGTGAACGCGCCGAGGATCTGCAGCGCGCGGGCCACGACCGGGCCGGTGCGCTCGGCCGGCCGCCGGGGCGCGGGCACCTGCATGGGCGGCTCCTGGGGCGGCGGGGGTCAGAGGTCGAGGACCAGCTTCGGGCAGGCGGCGCGGGAGACGCAGATGAGCATGGTGTCGCCCGCCGCCTGCTCCTCGGGGGTGAGGAGGGAGTCCCGATGGTCCACGGTACCCGCGAGTACGTCCGTCTCGCAGGTGCCGCAGGTGCCCTCGCGGCAGGAGGTGAGGACCTGTACGCCCGCCGCTTCGAGGACGTCGAGGATCGACCGCCCGGGTGGCACGGTGCAGGTGATCCCGGTAACGGCGAGTTCGACCTCGAAGGACCCCGCCAGCAGGGGTTCGCCGGCGTCCTTGGGGGTGAACCGCTCCACGTGCAGCGTGCCCGGGGGGCGCTCGGCGCAGCGTTTCTCGACGGCGTCCAGCAGCGGGGCGGGCCCGCAGCAGTAGACGAGGGTGTCCGGCGTCCCCCGCGCCAGGAGGCTCTCCAGGTCGAGCAGGCCGTGCTCGTCCTGGGGGCGCAGGTCCACCCGGTCGCCGTGGGCGGCGCGCAACTCGCGGGCGAAGGCCATCGACGCCGCCGTACGGCCTCCGTACAGCAGTCGCCACTCGGCGCCGGCCGCGTCGGCGGCGGCGATCATCGGCAGGATGGGGGTGATCCCGATGCCGCCCGCGACGAACAGATAGCGGGCCGCGGGCTGGAGGGGAAAGTGGTTGCGCGGCCCGCGGACCTCGACCGTCGCGCCCGGGCGGAGCTCGTGCGCCAGCGCCGAGCCGCCCCGGCCCGCGGGCTCGCGCAGGACGGCGATCCGCCAGGTCAGGCGGTCGGCCGGATCCCCGCACAGCGAATACTGGCGGACCAGGTCGCCGGGCAGCACGAGGTCGATGTGCGCGCCAGGCGCCCAGGCGGGCAGCGCGGCGCCGGACGGGTCGCGCAGGTCGAGGACCACGACCCCCTCGGCCGCCCGGGCGCGGGAGCGCACGACGAGTTCGAAGCTCATCGCCGGGCCGCCGACAGCTCCGCCGCGCCGTCCACGGCGGCGGCGTCGTGTCCGACCGGGTGGCCGAGCAGCCAGTCCCACACCTCGACGGGGCCTTCCGCGAGGTAGGCCGCGCCGCAGTGGCAGGTGCCGCGCAGCAGGTCGCTGCCCGGCAGCCACACCACGCGCAGCACCCCGGGGCCGGTGAGCATGCGGGTGGGTTCGACGTTCATCAGGCCGTCCGGGCCGGGGCCGCGCTCGGCTCGACCAGCTTGGCCAGCATCCGCCGGGCGGCCAGCCCGCCGGTGTCGATGTTGATCGACAGCTCCTGGTAGCCCGGGGGCTCGCTCGCGATCACCCGCTCCAGCACGTCGAGCGCGGCGACGTCCTGCAGCACGACCGTACGGTTCTGCTCGGCGAGGAAGTCCGAGACGCCCTGGTCGTCGAGGGCGAAGTCGCGGGCGACGGCCCAGAAGTCGTGGGTGGAGTGCTCGGTCTCGGGGGTGATGGCGTAGACGACCTCGACGTGGAAGGCGTCCGGGTCGCTGCCGTCGGGGCGGGGCAGCACGCCGACCGGCGCGATCCGCGAGTGCAGCTTGTACAGGCACGGCGGGCTGTACTCGATGTCCTGCCAGCGCATGATGCGGCCGGTCAGGCCGGTGGACTTGGCGTAGAAGGGCGGGCATTCGGCATCGTCCATGTGCCTGCTGACGTAGACGATGCCGGCCTCGTCGTCGACCTCGGTGGTCGTCGGGGTGGCGGCCACCTCCGGGGTGCCGATGTAGCCGCCGTGCAGGTACGTCTCGTGCGACAGGTCGAGCAGGTTGTCCACCAGCAGCTCGAAGCGCGCCTTGAGCGGCTCCATGCCGGACACGGTGGTGTAGTCGGGCGAGGCCAGCCAGGGCGCCCTGGGCACGGCGGCCGGGTCGGCCTTGGCGGGGTCCCCGATCCACACCCAGACGAACGAGTCCCGCTCCACGGTCGGGTAGCTCTTCAGCCGGGCGGTGCGCGGCACCCGGGTCTGGCCGGGGACGGCGACGCAGCGGCCGTCGGCGCCGTAGGTGAAGCCGTGGTATCCGCACACCACCTGGTCGTCGACCAGCCTGCTCGGCGCCTCGGACAGCGGGAAGCGGCGGTGCACGCAGCGGTCCGACATGGCGGTGACCTCTCCGGCGCCGGTGCGCCAGAACAGGATCGACTCGCCGCAGATGGTGCGGCTGAACAGCTCCTGGCCGATCTCACGTCCGTACGCCGCGACGTACCACTGGTCGGTGGGAATAGACGACACAGGCAACTCCTTCGTATCTTCTGACAGTCCCCGCGTCTTCGATGGTGACCTCGGTCACCCGTGCGGCGGAATGTCGCTTCCCGCATGCCGGAAAGCGAAAGCTGTCATCAGGCCGGACCCACCCCCTCGGGAGACGAACATGACCGATGCCGACCAGATCATCGACGCTCTGCGCAGCGGCCACGTCCACCTGGCGGCCCTGGTGCGTGGCCTGCCGGCCAACGACCTCACCCGGCGGTCCGGAGCGGCGGACTGGGACGTGTCGCAGGTGCTCAGTCACCTCGGCAGCGGTGCGGAGATCGCGCTGGCCGCCCTGGAGGCCGCGCTGGACGGCGCCGCCGTGCCGGGCGGAGACTTCAACAAGGAGGTCTGGGCACGCTGGGACGCGATGTCCCCGGCCGAGCGGGCCGCGGGCTTCCTGACCGCCAACGAGACGCTGGTCGCGCGGTACGAAGGGCTCGACGCGCGGACGCGGAAGGAGCTGAGGATCGTTTTCGGCTTCCTCCCCGCGCCCGTGGACGTCACGACCGCGGCGCGCATGCGGCTCAACGAGTTCGCTCTGCACACCTGGGACGTCGAGGTCGCCTTCGACCCGGCGGCGACCCTGGCCCCGGCCGCGACGGAGCCGCTTCTCGACCAGGTGAGCATGTTCCTCGGCTTCATCACCAAGGCCGAGGCTCTGAACGACCGCCCGGTCGCCATCGCCGTCCGCGTCACCTCCCCCGATCGTTCCTTCGGGCTGAGCGTGGCCGACGCGGTCGCCCTCACCGACGAGCCCGCCCAGCCCGACGCGGTGCTCAGCGCCCCGGCCGAGTGGTGGCTGCGGCTCGCCTCCGGGCGCCACGCCGCCGAGCACACGCCGGCCACGGTGACGCTCACGGGCGGCAAGCTCACCCTGGACGAGCTGCGCGGAGTTTTCACCGGTTTTTAGGGCGACTTGACCTGGAGTGCGCTCCAGCGGGGAGGGTGTCCTCATGCACAACGCCATGACAACACGCGCCATCGGAAACCGCTCCGTGTCCGTCATCGGGCTCGGCGCCATGCCCATGTCCGTGGCCGGGCACATGCCCGATGAGGACCAGTCGATCCGCACCATCCTCGCGGCGCTGGACGCCGGCGTGACCCTGATAGACACCGCTGACGCCTACACGCCCTCGCATGACGACGTCGGCCACAACGAACGCCTGGTCGCCCGGGCGCTGGCCCGGTGGGACGGCGACGCCGCCACCGTGCTCGTGGCGACCAAGGGCGGCCACACCCGCACGCCGGGCGGCGGCTGGGAGGTCGACGGCCGCCCGTCCTACCTCAAGCAGGCGTGCGACCGGTCGCTGAAGGCTCTGGGCGTGGAGCGCATCGGCCTCTACCAGCACCACCGCCCCGACCCGAAGGTGCCCTACGAGGAGACCATCGGGGCACTCAAGGACCTGTACGACGCCGGCAAGATCGAGATGGCGGGCATCTCGAACGCCGACCCGGCGCAGATCCGGCTCGCCCACGACATCCTCGGCGACCGGCTGGTGAGCGTCCAGAACCAGTACTCTCCCCGGTTCCGGTCCAGCGAGCCCGAGGTCGACGTCTGCGCCGAGCTCGGCCTGGCCTTCCTCCCCTGGTCCCCGCTCGGCGGCATCACCCGTGGCGGGGAGCTGAACGAGCGGGCGGCCTTCACCGAGATCGCCGCGGCGCGCGGCGTGTCCCCGCAGCAGGTCTGCCTCGCCTGGGAGCTCGCCCGCAGCCCTGTGGTCATCCCCATCCCCGGCGCCAGCCGCCCGGAGACCATCCTCGACTCCGTCGGCGCCGCCACCCTGGAGCTCACCTCGGAGGAGCTCGCCCGCCTCGGCTGAGCTTCCTGAAGGGCTCGCCCGCCTCGGCTGTACGGTCGCGCCCAGGTCACGGGCGTGGCCGGCGACCGCCGGGGGCATGCTCCCGGCGCCCGCGCATCCGTTTCTCGGCATGGTCACCGGGTAGCCGGAGGGAAAGCAGCCGGTTCGCCCCTCAAGCCGGCCCCGCCGGGCATGGGGAGAGGGTGTGGGCGAGGTCCATGGGTGGTGCGAGCCCTGTTTCGGCGGCGTTCGCGACGCCTTCGCGCGCAACTTCGCCGACGGCCGGGAGCTGGGCGCGTCGGTGGCCGTCTACCAGGCGGGACGGCCGGTCGTGGAGCTGTGGGGCGGCCTGGCGGGCGACGGCGCCTGGCGGCGTGACACCATCGCCTTCCTCGCCTCGGCCACCAAGGGACTGGTCGCCGCCGCCGCGCTGGTGCTGGTCGACCGGGGGCTGCTCGACCTCGACACTCCGGTCGCGGCGTACTGGCCGGAGTTCGCGGCCGAGGGGAAGAGCGAGATCCCGCTGCGCTGGGTGCTCGGGCACCGGTCCGGCGTGGTGGCCGTCGACCCGCCGCTGACCCTGGCCGACATCCGGCTCCGCACCCCGGTACGGGACGCCCTGGCCGCCGCGCGGCCGGCCTGGCAGCCGGGGCAGGGCCACGGGTATCACTGCCTGACCATGGGCTGGCTGGTCTGCGAGGTGGTCCGGCGCGTCACGGGCCGGACCGTCGGGGAGTTCTTCGCCGAGGAGATCGCCGGGCCGCTCGGGCTCGACCTGCACATCACCCTGCCGCCCGGCACGGACGGGCGGCTGGCGGGACTCGTACCGCCCACCGAACGTCAGCTCCTGCGGGGGCGCGGCCACCCGCAGCTGGAGGCGCTGAACCGGGCCATCGGCGACCCCACCTCCCTCTTCCACCGCTCCACCTTCGGCAGCGTGGCCGTCACCGCGGAGCTGCTGAGCAGCGCCGGCACCTGCCAGGTGGAGATTCCCTCCTGTGGCGGGGCGGGCAACGCGGCCGCGCTCGCCCGCCTGTACGCCGCGCTCGCCGGCGAGGTCGACGGCGTCCGGCTGCTGCGCCCCGAAACCACGGCCGCCGCGCGCACGCCCGAGGCCGGCGGGATGGATCTCGTGCTCGGCTGCCACACCGCCTACAGCTCCGGGTTCATGCTGCCCGGCGGTCCGATGTGGCCCGGCGCGGACTCCCCCGCCGCCTTCGGCCACGCCGGCGTCACCGGGGCCTTCGCCTTCGCCGACGGCGACCTCGCCTTCGCGTACGTGCCCAACCGGATGGCCGAGCTGATCGAAGGAGGCGGCGACCGGGTCCGCCGCCTGGTGGAGGCTGCCTACCGAGCGCATGGGTAGACGGCCGGCGGCTGTTCTGATCATTAGCCGTACGACACGAAATATCGCATAAGCGTATTTGTCGCCAATGGGGCGGGCGGCCATCGCGTTGGCCGCCCGCCCGGGAAAGGTGTCACATGTCGCGGTTGGTGATGCGCACGCTGTCGGACGTGTCCGGCCCCTGCGGGTCAGCGGCAGCGGCGCCGGCGAAGACCGAGGCGAACCCGGCGCTCAGCACGCCGGCCGTCAACAGCACCACAGCAAAACGTCGCATTGTTCCTCCATTTTTATCCCCGTTAATGCAGAACAAGCGTGACATGGCCTGCCGGCCGGCCATGAGACGCAAGGCTGCCATGTTTCACCGCATTCCTGCCATTGCCGCCGCGCCGAGTCCGTCCGACAACCTCGTCGGCCGACTGCGGTTCCGTAGGCCCGCGCCGCCCGAGGAGGCCGGCGCGGGCCGGGACGTCGCCCTCGTGGTGGCGCTCAAGGCCGTCGTCCAGCCGCTGATCGCGTACGTGACCGCCCGCTTCATCCTGGGCCTGGACGGGACGGCACTGCCGGCCGCCACCCTCTTCGCCGCCCTGCCCACCGCGCAGAACGTGTACGCGGTCACCTAAGACGCCGGTCGGCGGCTGGCCCGTGGCACCGTCCTGCTGACCACGCTGCTGTCCATCCCGATCATGACCGCCATCGGTGCCGTCCTGGGCTGCACTCCTGTTTGAGGCCGGTCCGCCGGGGGGGGTTCAGGCGGTTCGGTCACGAGCCGCGATGGCCAGGGCGATGAACTTCTGGAACTCCGCGAACCGTTCCTGGCTCATGGTCAGCCGCACCCCGTCGACGATCGCGTCCTCGCCGTGCCTGCGGCCGACGCGGACCTTGAACCCGTCCCGGTGCGGCGTCGCGTGCACCCCGAGAAACGCCACGTGAAAGCGGCTGCTCCCCGCCACGTCACGGTGAAAGATCTCCAGCGTCCTGCCGTCCTGCACGAGGATGTGGTCGTCATGCTCGAATTCCGCTGCCATGGTGCCTCTTCCGCCGCTGGGTTCCCGCCCGCCCCGTGGCGGCAGGATCCCGTCGGCGATTCTATTTTCGGTACGGCCCGGCGCGGTCCTGAGTCAGGCGGTGAAGATCTGTGCCAGCAGCAGGCCGATCATGGCGGCGGTGAGGCCGGCCGCGAGGCTGACGGCGACGTTGACGACGGCGAGGAAGCGGGCGCCGTCCTGGGCCAGGCGCAGGGTCTCGTAGCTGAAGGTGGAGTAGGTGGTGAGCGCCCCGCACAGGCCCGTGCCCAGCAGGGCGGTCAGCGCGGGTCCGGCGGGCAGGCCGATCACGAACCCCAGCAGCAGCGACCCGGCCACGTTCACCGCCAGCGTCCCCCACGGGAACACCGAGTCGTGGCGGGCGCGGATGAGCCGGTCGGTCAGATAGCGCAGCGGCGCGCCGACCGCGGCGCCCAGCGCGACGAGCAGCAGCGTCATCCGCCGTCCCCTCTCCTGAACGCCCGCACGGCCCGGCCGGTGAGTGCGGCCCCCGCCCACGCGGCGAGCACGGCGGCGGCCGGGGTGATCGCCAGGTAGAGCAACGCGGTCGCGGGCCGGCCGGCGGCCATCGCCTGGTGCACCTCAACCGCGTAGGTGGAGAAGGTGGTGTAGCCGCCGAGCACGCCCACGCCCAGGAACGGGCGCACCAGCGGCCGATCGGTCCACACCTCGACGACCAGCACCATGAGCACGCCGATCAGCAGGCATCCCGACACGTTGACCAAGAGGATCGACCAGGCGAACGCGCCGGGCGGGTGCGGCAGCGCGGTCGCGATCGCGTGCCGGGCCAGCGCGCCGAGCACGCCACCGGCGGAGACGGCCGCCAGCACCGGCCAAGTCGTGAGCATCGTCCATCAGGCTATCGGCGATGCCGGCCGTCGATTCTCATAGGTGGCGATATCGGGCTGTGAGGGCCCTATACACTTAACCAAGCGCTTGCTACGCTCCGCCCATGACGTCCACGGTTGTCTGGGGCACCGGCAACATCGGCCGCGCGGCCATCCGTGCCGTCGACGCCCACCCGGCGCTGAAACTCTCCGCTGTGCTCGTCCACGACCCCCTCAAGCTCGGCCGCGACGCGGGCGACCTCGGTGGGCTCGGCCGCGATCTGGGCATCGCGGCCACCGGCGACGTGGACGCGGTGCTGGCCACCCGTCCGGGCGCCGTCGTGTACGCCGCGTCCGGCGACATCCGCCCCGACGACGCGCTCGCCGACATCCTCCGGGCGATCCGGGCCGGCGCCGTGGTCGTCACCCCTTCCCTGTACGCGCTGTACGACCAGCGCAACGCCCCGCCGGAGACCCGGGAGGCGGTGCTGGCCGCCGTCGGGGAAGGCGGCGGCTCGCTGTTCGTCTCCGGCGTCGACCCCGGCTGGGGCAACGACGTGCTGCCCCTGCTGGTCAGCGGGCTCGGCACCACCGTGGACGCGATCCGCTGCCAGGAGATCTTCGACTACACCACCTACGACCAGCCGGACTCCGTTCGCTACCTGGTCGGCATGGGCCAGCCGATGGACTACGAGCCGCCGATGATCGCGCCGACGGTCCCGACCATGGTGTGGGGCGGGCAGGTACGGCTGATCGCCAGGGGCCTCGGCGTGGAGGTGGAGGAGATCCGCGAGAGCGTGGCCCGGCGCCCGCTCGACGCCACGGTGAGCACGGTGTCGATGGGCGAGTTCGAGGCGGGCACCCAGGGCGCGCTGCGGTTCGAGGTGCAGGGCATCGTCGAGGGCGAGCCCCGGATCGTCATCGAGCACGTCACCCGCATCCACCCCTCCTGCGCACCGGACTGGCCGACGCCGCCGGACGGCGCGGGCGCGCACCGGGTGATCATCGAGGGCAGCCCGCGCATCGAGGTCACGATCGAGGCGGTCGACGAGGCCGGGAACCGGTCCGCGGGCGGGAACGCCACCGCCGTCGCCCGCCTGGTGAGCGCCATCGACTGGCTGATGGCCGCCGAGCCGGGCCTGTACGACGCGCTCGACGTCCCCCTGCGCCCCGGCAGGCTCGGAAGGAGACCCGCGTGAACATCGACATCCCCGAGGGCAAGGACGCGATCGAGTACGTGTGGGGCGAGATGATCCCCGGCATCGGGATCTCCGCCTCGAAATTCTCCATGTCGGTGTACGCCCACACGACCCTCGGGCTGCGCGAGTTCGAGGCGGCACGGCTGCGGATCGCGCAGATCAACGGATGCGCGTTCTGCCTCGACTGGCGGACCGAACGGGACGGAAAGAAGGTCGAGGAGGGGTTCGCCGACGCGGTGACGCACTGGCGCACCACCGACGCCTTCGACGACCGCACCCGGCTGGCCGCCGAGTACGCCGAGCGGTACGCCCTCGACCACCACGGCCTGGACGACGAGTTCTGGACCCGGATGACCACTCACTACACCCAGCGCGAGATCGTCGAACTGAGCATGAGCCTCGGCTCCTGGCTGGCCTTCGGCCGGCTCAACCACGTCCTGGGCCTCGACACGGTGTGCAGGCTGCCCAGCGGCGTCAACCGATAGCACCTGCCCGCCTCAGGGGCGGGCGCTCGACACTTCACCCCTTCACCCAGGCGCGAGCACCAGGCACGACCCGTTCTCCTTTCGTCGAGAGTGAGGAACACCGATGAGAGACCATCCCCCCGTCTCCAACGCCGTCTCGCGCCGTGGGTTCATCGCCGGAACCGGCTCCATCCTGGGCATGGCGGCCCTCGCGGGTCCCGCCGCCGCCCAGGCCAGGAGGGTCGCGGCGGCCCCGCCGATCGCCAACGGGGCGCACGTCCCCGCGCTGGTGATCGGCACCGGATACGGCGGCTCCGTCGCCGCCCTGCGCCTCGCCCAGGCGGGCGTGGACGTGCACATGATCGAAATGGGCATGGCCTGGGACACGCCCGGCTCCGACGGCAAGATCTTCTGCAACACGCGCGAGCCGGACTACCGGTCCTACTGGCTGCGCACCAGGACCAAGGCGCCGCTCAACTACTTCCTCGGCTTCCCCATCGACAGGGACATCCCGCGCTACACCGGCATTCTGGATGCCGAGGACTTCAGCGGCATCACGGTCTACCAGGGCCGCGGCGTCGGCGGCGGCTCGCTGGTCAACGGCGGCATGGCGGTCACCCCCAAGCGGGAGAACTTCGCCTCCGTCCTGCCGTCGGTCAACGCCGATGAGATGTACGCCACCTACTACCCACGGGCCAACGCCGGGCTGGGCGTCGGCACCATCGACCCGGCGTGGTTCGACAGCACCGCCTGCTACCAGTACTCGCGGGTCGGGCGTAAGCACGCCCAGCGGTCCGGCTTCCCGTTCGTCTTCGTGCCCGACGTGTACGACTGGGACTACATGAAGCAGGAGGCGGCCGGGACCGTCACCAAGTCGGCGCTGGCCGGCGAGATCCTCTACGGCAACAACCACGGCAAGAAGTCCCTGCAGCGGACGTACCTCGCCCAGGCCAGGGCCACCGGCAGGGTGACCATCTCGGCGCTGCACCAGGTGACCTCGGTCGCCCCGGCGGGCGGTGGCCGCTACACGGTCGTCATCGACCAGCTGAACACCACCGGCGACACCACGACCACCAAGACCGTGACCGCGGACCGGGTGTTCTTCGCCGCCGGCAGCGTCGGCACCAGCAAGCTGCTGGTCAAGCTGCGGGCCACCGGCGCGCTGCCGGCCCTGAACGGCGAGGTCGGCAAGGGCTGGGGCGACAACGGCAACGTCATGTGCGGCCGCGCCAACCACCTGTGGGACCCGACCGGCAGCCTCCAGTCGACCATCCCCTGCTCCGGCATCGACAACTGGGCGGCCGGCGGCGCGTTCGCCGAGGTGGCGCCGCTGCCCACCGGCATCGAGACCTGGGCCTCGTTCTACCTGTCGATCACCAACAACACGCACCGGGCCCAGTTCTCCTGGAACGCCTCGACGGGCAAGGTCGACCTGAACTGGCAGCTCGCCTGGAAGCAGCCGTCCATCGACATGGCCAAGACGATCTTCGACAAGATCAACGCCAAGGAGGGGACGATCTACCGGACCGACCTGTTCGGCATCTACAAGATCTGGGGCGACCACCTCACGTACCACCCGCTCGGCGGCGCGGTGCTGAACAAGGCCACCGACAACTACGGCCGGCTGGCCGGCTATCCCGGTCTGTACGTCATCGACGGCGCGCTGATCCCCGGCAACACCACCGTCAACCCGTTCGTCACCATCACGGCACTCGCCGAACGCAACATCGAGAAGATCATCGCCACTGACCTGTGAGCCCGACGGCGGGAGCCCGCGGGCGCGGGCTCCCCAGCGTCAGCGCGCGTCGGCGGGGGCGTCGAACAGCGCGGCGCTGGCCTCGACCAGCATGGCGCGCCCCTTGACGTCGGCCACCACGTTCGGGCCGACGATGTCGTCCTGGCCGGGGAACTGGCCGGCGCCGCCCTCGGGGCCGAGCGGGACGACGAGCAGGGTGGGCCACGGCTCGTAGGCGGCAGGCCCGCCCTCGCCGGTGATCAGCGCACGCAGGTTCGCGGCGACGAGTTCGGCCTGCGCGCCGGCGAAGGCCGCCATGTTGCGGTCGGCGTCGGCGATGTCGCCGATGGCGTACACCCGCTCCTGGCCCCGGACGCGCAGGTGCTCGTCGACCTGGACGTAGCCCTGCGGGTCGCGGGCCTCGGCGAGCGAGCCGCGCAGGTAGTCGGTGTACGGCTTGACGCCGAAGCAGCGGAACCAGACGTCGGCGGTCAGTTTGTCACCCGCCTCGGTGGCGATCGCGATCGGCGCGGCGGTGGCCGGCGGCGCGCTCGGCAGCTCGCGCAGCGCGCTGCCGAGCTTGAGCTCGACGCCGAGCTCGTCGAGCTGACGGCGCAGCTCGTCCCGCAGGGCCTGGTCGTACGGGCCGGGCAGGATGTCGGGCGCCATGTCGGCGATGGTGACGTGCTTGCCGGGGAAGGACGCCTTGATCTCACCGGCGAGCTCGAGTCCGACCGGGCCCGCGCCGACCAGCAGCACCCGCTGGGCGTCCACGATGCTCTGGTGCGCGTCCCGGAACTTGGCCTGGGCCGTCCCGGTGTCCGGGGCGTCGGTCTTGGCGGGGAAGGGATAGAACGACCCGGTGGCCAGGATCAGGTAGTCGGGCTCCAGCTCGCGGCCCGAGGCCAGGGTGACCTTCAGCCCGTCGACCGCCACGGCCCGATCGCGCAGGAAGCGCCCTTGGGTCAGCAGCCGGTCGTAGGGCATGAAGATCCGATCGAGCCACTCGGGCTCCACCAGGGCACGCAGCGCCGCGACGTTGTGCATGAAGGCCTCGGCGGGGTCGACGAGCGTCACGTCGGCGACGTCGTCGAGCCCCTTGGCCAGCTTGAGGCCGCCGTATCCGCCACCCAGCACCACGACGGTCGGCCGGTGTCCAGCATGCTTCGCCATCAGTTCTCCTCGCTAGGAATTAACGCGTCGCCAGGCTAATACTATCTACTAGGAAAAACAAAGTGATGATCCTGCGGCTAGCATGGAAACATGGCCACGCCCAAGCAGATCGAGACGAACGCTTGCGTAAGCGCCGAGGAAGGGCTGACGCGCGCCTTCTCCCTGCTCGGCAAGCGCTGGAGCGGCGTCGTGCTGGGCAGTTTCGGGTCCGGGCCCGCCGGGTTCCGCGAGCTGTCCCGGGCGGTCGGCGGTGTCAGCGACTCGGTGCTGTCGGACCGCCTGTCGGAGCTGACGAGAGCAGGCCTGATCGCGCGGACCGTGGACGAAGGGCCGCCGGTCGCGGTCTCCTACGAGCTGACCGAGGCCGGCCGGGCCCTCCTCCCGGCGCTGCACCAGCTCTCGGCCTGGGCCGAAGAGCACCTGCCCCCACAGAGCTAGGTCCGCGCAGAGCTAGGTCCGCGCAGAGCTAGGTCCGCGCAGAGCTAGGTCCCGGTGCCTGGCTCCGCGGCCAGGGACGTGTAGACGGTCACCTCGTCGGGGCTGATGAGCCCGTCCTGGATGGCGCAGATGAGCAGCTTCTCCTTGGTGGGCGCGGGCCGACCGGCCGCCGCGTACTTGATCCGGGCCCGGTCGATGTACTGGCGCACGGTCCGCTCCTTGATGCCCATCCGGGCCGCCACCGACGCCTTCGACATCGACTGGAACCAGAACAGCAGCGCCGCCCGCTCCTTGTCCGACAGCTGCGGCCGGTGCGGGCTCTCGTCCGTCGCGATCGCCTGCGCCATCGGCGGCGTCACGCTCGGCCGGTCGGCCGCCACCTCCAGCAGGGTCTCCAGGCAGGACTCCCGCGTGGCCCGCCCCTTGCCGATGAACGCCGAAGCCCCCGCGTCCAGCACCACTCGCACCGTCTCCGGCTCCTCGTGCTCGGAGAAGACCACCACCCGCTGCCCGCCCCCGCACAGCTCGGCGATCCGGTCGATGATCATGGTGCCGTTCAGGTTGAGGTCGAGCAGCAGCACGTCGGCGTCCACCCCCTGGACGGACTCGATGGTGGGCCCGTGCGCGACCAGCTCCACCGGGCCCGGCGGCCGGAACCACGACCTGACGCCGTCCACCACGACCTGGTGGTCCTCCACCAGGGCGACCGTCACCCGCCCTGCCAGATGCTGTTGACCCATACCTCCCCTTCCTGCCGCTGATAGGTGACGACGACCCCGCTGGACTCGTGCACGGGGCTGGTGCTGATGGGCAGGTCGTCGCTGTCGGCGACGACGGCCACGCTCACCATGGCGGACATCGCGGACACGGTGACCCGGGCCCGTGACCTGGCGCCGTCCAGCGCCTGGATCGGCGCTCTGAGCAGATCTTCCCGTACGCCCTGCGGCAGGGCCGGCAGGTTCGCGCCGAACGGCGGCGCCGTCACCAGGACCTTGCGCCGCTCGGCCGCGTCGATCCGCCTGCGCAGCGTCGAGACCAGCTCGTCGGGCAGGTCTTCCCGCTCGGTGATGAGGCGGCGCAGGCGCATGGCCCCGGCCGTGCAGTCCTCGCGGACGCCGGGATCGCCGGGATCGGCGCCGTCGGCGAGCTGCTCCAGCAGCGACTCCGCGACCTCGCGGATGGCGGCGTAGCGGCGCAGCCGGTCGGCGTGGATGGTCCGGGCCGACGTGCGCCAGGCGTCGTCGGCGGCGAGGCTGCGGGCCAGCAGCACGGCGTCCTCCGCGCGGGAGCGCAGGGTGTGGCAGCCCGCCATGTAGCCGAGCTGCAGGGTGGCGCTGCCGGCCATGACCACCAGATACTTGGCGACGGAGACGCGGTCGAGCGTCCCGGTCACGGCCATCGCCGCCAGCATGATGCCCGCGTTCGCGCACAGGAACGCGATCGCCTCGGCCCGCCAGCGCGGCCGGTTCCACAGCAGCACGACGCCGAGCCAGCCCACCGATCCCCAGCCCCAGTCGATCGGGCCGAGCAGGTCCTCGGGGTGGCAGGCCAGGATGACCGCGACGTTCACGGCCAGCGCCGCGACGACGAGTTCGCGTACCCTGGCCGGGCCTCGGGAGTCGCGGGTCAGCGCGAGCGCGGCGATCACCGCGATCGCGGTGTGCACGAGCCAGGCGACGGCCGCCAGCTCCGGCCAGCGGAAGACCGGCCAGCCGGTGACCGTCATCGTGAGGTCGTAGCCCAGGTGCCAGACCACGGTGATCACCAGGGCGCCGATCGCGGTGTAGCGGATGTAGCGCCGCGCCACCTGCTCGATGTCGTCGGTCATGGCCGCCACCACAGGCTCACCCGGGTGCCCCGGCATCCGGAGGAGATCTCCGCGCCGCCGTTGGGCAGGGAGCGCATCGTGTCGAGGATGGAGCCGCGTACGCCGAACCGGTCGGGCGGTAACCGGTCCTGGTCGAACCCGCCGCCCTCGTCGGCGACCTCCACCCGGATCTCACCGGCGCGCCGGCACGAGACCAGCTCGGCCTCGCGCACGCCGGCGTGCCGGGCGATGTTCGCCAGCGCCTCGGTGACGGCGCGGGCGAAGCGCTCGGCCACCTCGCCGGGCACCGTCGCCGGGATCAGGCTCCTGCGGACCTCCAGGCCCTTCGCGCGCCCGGCCACCTCCTCCAGCAGGGCGTCCAGGGCGATGGGGGCGGAGTCGGCGCGCGGCCGGTCCCGCAGCCGCTCCAGCGCCGACAGGTCCGTGGCCACCTGGGCGCGCAGGGTGGCCGACGGCCCGTCATAGGTGCCCAGCCCGACCATCGTCAGCGTGTGCAGCGAGGTCTCGTGGACGCTGCTGACCTGCCTCAGCTCGTCCTCGCGCCGCAGCCGTTCGACCATGAGCTCGATCTGGACGCGCGCGCTCCTGCCGAGGAAGGCGTCGGCCGACGCGGCCGAGCGGCGCAGCAGCGTCATCAGCAGCACGACCGAGGCGATCTGGACGAGATGGATCACCAGGGTGCCGTAGACGTCCTGCGCGGGAGCGGCGAGCCGCATCCCCACGAGGTACGCCCCGGCCACCGTCACCGCGGCGGGGATCGCCACCTTGGGCGTCCAGGCGACCCCGGCCAGGATGATGCTCATCGTGACCAGCCCCGCGATCCAGCTCGCCCCGCCTTCGAGTGCCTCCGTCGCCACCAGGTGGCGCTGGGCGAGGCAGAGCACGACGGTGGTGGCCACATCACCGGCCACCAGCCGGCGGCGCAGCGGCAGCCGCCGCCACGCCAGGCGCAGGTACAGGAGGGTCCACCCGAGCTCGAGCGCCAGCATGGGCACCAGCCACAGCGCGGAGACCGGCTCGGCCGCGCCCAGGGTCGCGGCGACGACCACCACCAGACCCGTCACCCCGCGCACGCCCGCGGCGGTGCGCGTGATCGCCGACTCCACCTGCCTGGTCGCCGAGTCGTATCGGGTGGATCCGAGGTGCGTCACGTGCCGCCCGCCCGTGATGAGAGCACAGGAAGGGCATCACGATAGCGCACCTTATGTGTGTGAGCCGGTGGAAATCTCCGGTCAAGTAAGCGGATGGGGTCATGGCTGCATCCCTTGGACCGTCCTTCACACGACATTCGCCGCATCTCACACCCTGTCCGCCGCGACGGCCGCCCGGCATGACGGTCGATCGGCCGTCAGTCGCATCCCCACCCGGTCGCGTTCACTGGACGGGTGTCGCGCGGACGCGACACCCGTTGTCGCGACAAAGGGGACTTCATGACCTTCATCGTGGTCACGATCCTGGCCAGCTGCCTGTCCGCGATGGCGGTGCACGGCCGACGCCGGAACTGGCCGCCCGGCCTGCCGACCACGCGGCCGCGCCTGGTGGCGATGGGCGGCACGTACGAGGGCTCGCACGGCCACCCTTCCGACGCGTACGTCATCCAGGAGCGGCTGATCGCGGCGGCCGACGGCGTCGGCGGCGCGGAGCTCTGCCAGAGCGCCGCGGCCCTGGCCCTGGGGGCCGTGGTCGCCGCCCGGCCGCAGCACCCGGGCAGCCGGGAGGAGGACATGACCGAATGCGCCCAGGTGGCGCACCACGCCGTCCGCACCGCCTCGATGAGCACGCCGACCATGTCCGGCCTGTCCAGCACCCTGGATCTGATCATCCTCGACCCGGGTGAGCGCCCGTGCGTGCGCTACGCGCACGTCGGCGGCGGCGCCATCTGGCACTGTGCGAAGTCCGCGGCGCCCCGGCTGCTCACCACGTCGCACGGCGAGGACTCGCGCGCGTGCGGGATCGGCCAGGCGTCCGGCCCCAGGCCCCAGGTCGGCACCGTGCCGCTGCGCCCGGGTGACCGCCTCGTCATCGTCACCGACGGCGTGCTCCAGGCCCTCGGCGTCGCGCGGCTGACGGCGCTGATCGCCGAGGGGGCCTCCCCCGCCGTCTGCCTGGACAGGGTGTACGACGAGATGGCGGCCGTCGAGCCGAAGGACGACGCCACGGTGATCATCGCGGACTTCGTCACCGTCTGAGCACGTCGAGCCGCTGGTACAGGCCGTACACGAAACGGGCGCGGTAGGTGGTGTCCTGGTGGGTGAAGTCGACCGCCCAGTGGTGCGGGGCCTGGCCCTCGCCGTGCGCGGCGCCGGGGAAACTCGCCTGGACGTCGGCGACGACGCACCGCCAGGGGGTCAGCTCCTCGAAGGTCAGGGTCACCGGGCCGCCGGGGCGGACGAGCCACTGGTTCCACACCTGGCCGCCGGGGCCGAGCAGGACCTCGTACGCCAACTCCGGCCAGGACGGCAGCGCCCAGCGAAGCACCTCGCAGGTCAGGCTCCCGAACGGCTGCGGCCCCCGGTGGGACGGCGGGCCGAGGGCGGCGCGCAGCGGGGCCGGCCCCTTGCGGACGTGCAGGATCCTCGTCCACTGGGTGTGCGCGGCGCGCAACTCGGCCCGGGAGGCGCCGATGGCCTCGATCGCGGCCTCCACCCTTTCGGCGTTGAGGTCGCGCATCCGATGCATCAAGGCCAGCTCGAACTGGCGCACCCCGAATCCCATCCCCCCAGCCTGCCAGTCAGCCCGCCCGCCTGTGCCGGTCCGGCCGGTGCCGGCTCATCGGTGTCAGTGATGGTAGGCGTGGATGACGGCGTGACCCTTGCCCCGGCCGATGATCCACTTGTTGACCGGGGTGGTGACCACGAAGGCCACCGCGAAGGAGACGGCCAGCGCCCCCCAGAACAGCGCCGAGGTCAGCCCGGCCGTCATCGCGCCCGGGATGACCAGCATCACGCCGTTGTCCACGATCTCCATCACGATGATCGACACCGTGTCGGCGGCCAGGGCCAGCTTGACCGCCGAGCCCCAGCCGACTCCGGCCCGGCGCAGCGGGATCAGCGTGAGCAGATAGCCGAACAGGAAGGCCAGGACGATGGCCAGGGCGATCGAGGGCGCGACGGACCAGCCCAGGGCCGTCGCGATCACCAGGCCGAGGACCTCGCCGATGGCGCACCCGGTGAGGCAGTGCAGGGTCGCCGAGGACGCCATCCCCCAGGTCGCCTTGGCGGGCGGGTGGTGCTGGGCATGGTCGCCATGGTGCTCGGACATAGCGCACTCCTCTCGTACCAGGCCCTCAACTTATACCCATAGGGGGTATGAGACAACGGGCGGCCGCTAGGAGGCCGCCCGGTCCGGGCGGGCGCGAGCCAGGCGCGCGCGGAGGTGGTCGGTGACCGAGACGCCGCCGGTGAGGCACCACAGGGCGATCACCGGGTCGCAGATCGCGCAGCCGAAGGAGGAGTCCGCCGCGAAGGGGATGAGCGGGCTGCCGTTCAGGTGGTGCAGGATGTCCCAGCCGGTGTGCAGCAGCCAGCCGATCCCGATGAACGTCCACGACCGCAGGCCGCGGTAGGCGCAGTAGGTGACGGCGGCCGTGAGAGCGAACTCCCAGGGACCGAAACCGCCGCCGCTGCTGAGGTAGGCCGCGCCGGCTCCGGCCAGCATGATCGCGTTGAAGGGGCGCCGATGCGGTTCACGGATGAGGGACATCAGGAACACGTAGGCGAGGCCGACCAGAATCGGTGCGATGACGGTCATCGTTCGTCCTTGAGGAGTCGTACGGAAAGCGGCCTTTCCGGAGGCTAGCCAGCGCGGCCCCGCACTCCTAGTGGCAGTGATGACAACTTCCCCCGGGATCGCGCCAACGGCTCCGAACAGGCAGAAGACCTCGCTCGTACGACCACAGCGGGGCGGCGCGAACCCGGTGGCGCGGTAGGTTTCCGCCATGCACACCGTCGCCGTCCTGGCGCTGGACCAGGTGACCCCGTTCGACCTGGCCACCCCCATCGAGGTCTTCAGCCGCACCCGCCTGCCCGACGGCCGCCCCGGCTACCAGGTTCGCGTCTGCGCCGATACGCCGGAGGTCGACGCCGGGACGTTCACCCTGCGCGCGCACTGGAACCTCGACGGCCTCAGGGACGCCGACACGATCATCGTGCCGGGGACGGCCACCCCCGAGTCCCCCCTGCCGCCCGCCGTCGGCGACGCGCTCAGGGCGGCGGCCGCGCACGGCACCCGGATCGCCTCGATCTGCACGGGCACGTTCGCCCTGGCCGCCACCGGGCTGCTCGCCGGCCGGCGAGCCACCACCCACTGGATCGCCGCCGCCCGGCTCGCCGCCGCCTATCCCGACCTCGACGTCGACCCCGACGTGCTGTACGTGGACGACGGGCAGTTCCTCACCTCCGCCGGCGCCGCGGCCGGGCTGGACCTGTGCCTGCACCTGATCCGCCGCGACTACGGCTCGGCCGTCGCCGCCGACGCGGCCCGCCTGTCGGTCATGCCGCTGGAGCGCGAGGGCGGCCAGGCCCAGTTCATCGTCCAGCGGCACCCGCCCACTCCCCGGGGCGCCGCGCTCGAACCGTTGCTCACCTGGATGCGGGACAACCTGTCGCGTGCCCTCACCCTGGCCGATCTCGCCGCGTACGCGGGCACCAGCACCCGCACCCTCATCCGGCACTTCCGGGAGCAGACCGGGACGACGCCGCTGCGCTGGCTGCACCTGGCCCGCGTCCGGCAGGCCCAGCACCTGCTGGAGACCACCCGGCACTCGGTGGAGCGCATCGGCGCCCAGGTGGGCTTCGGCTCGCTCACCACCTTCCGCGACCACTTCAAACGCACCACCGGCGTCAGCCCGCACACCTACCGCCGCACCTTCCGCGCCTCCGGCGACTGAGAACGCCCACAGGCGCCGCTTCGCCGCACTCGGCGCCGGGGCGTCCCCGACGGGCCGGGCTCTCCGACCTTGAACGCCTCCAGCAGGCGGTCCATCTCAGACGTTGAACGCCTCCAGCAGGCGGTCCATCTCAGACCTTGAACGCCTCCAGCAGGCGGTCCGCCTCCGCCGCGAGGCCGGGCAGGGCGGCCACCGGGTCGGCGGCACGGGCCAGGAGCATCCCGCCTTCGCACAGGGCGCCGAAGACGAGCTGGGCGCGGGCCGGCAGGTCTCCCTCCGCGAACAACCCTTCCGCCTGTGCCAGCCGCATGCCGTCGAGCAGGACGCGCAGCGCGTGACCGTACTCGATCTCCCGGACCGTCTCCCAGCCCAGCACGGACGGCCCGTCCAGGATCACGATCTGCCGGAAGCCGGGATCCAGGCAGTGCTCCAGGAAGGTCCGGATGCCACGGCGCAGGGCGGCCCAGCCGTCGCTCTGCTCGAACGCGACCCGTTCCAGGGTGGCGGCGGTCTCCTCCTGCTCCCGGACGAACGCCGCCCGGAACAGCGCCGTCTTGCCGCCGAAGTGGTGGTAGACGGCTCCCTTGGTCACGCCGGCCGCCGCGGCGACCGCGTCGATCGAGGTGGCGGCGTAGCCGTGGGCGCCGAACAGCCGCTGCGCGGTGGTGATCAGCAGGGCCGTGGTCGCGTCGGAGCGCTCGGCCTGGGTACGGCGGGTCATCGATCCCCCATTGACTTACATACTCGCGGTATGTAACTTCGAAGGGAAGTTACATACCGTCAGTATGAAACCTTGAGGTGAGCCGTGTCATCACCACCCATCGCCGTCTACGGAGCCACCGGCCACACCGGGCGCCTGGTCGCCGCCGAGCTGCGCGCCCGTGGCCGGGAGGTCGTCCTGGCCGGTCGTGACGGCGAAGCGCTCAAGGCGCTGGCCGACGAGCTCGGTGGCCTCCCGGTCCACCAGGCCGCCCTGGACGACCCGGAGGCGCTGCGGGCGCTGGCGGCACGGGCGGCCGTGCTGGTCCACTGCGCCGGCCCCTTCACCGAGACGGGCCGGCCCGTCGCCCGAGCCGCCGCCGAGGCCGGCTGCCACTACGTCGACCACGGCCTGGAGCAGCACCACACCGCCTGGATGTTCGACGCCATGCGAGAGCCGGCCGAGCGCGCGGGCATCGCCATGATCACCGCGATGAGCTTCTACGGCGGGCTGGGCGACCTGCTCGCCTCCGCCGTGGCCGGCGGCCTGACCGGCGTCGACCGGCTGGTGGTCGCCTACGCGGTGACCGGGTGGCGGCTGACCACCGGCGCCAGGAAGACCGCGGAGCTGCTGTTCGCCGACACCCGCCGGATCTCCTACACCGGGGGCGCCTTCCAGGTCGGATACGTCGAGCCGCGCAACGTCGTCTTCCCCTTCCCGCCGCCCCTCGGCCCGCGCACCATGATCGCCCCCATCCCCTCCTCCGACGTGGTGACCATCCCCCGGCACGTGGCCGTCCGCGAGGTGGAGGCCCAGCTCACCGCGCATACCTTCGAGGAGGAGCAGGCGTTCACCAGCGAGCACGTCGACGCCGCCACCCGGGCCGGGTCCGAGTTCACCGTCGCCGTCCAGGCGATCACCGCGGACGGGGGCCGCGCCGGGCAGGCCAGTGGGCGCGACCTCTGGCGGGCCAGCGCCGTCGCCTCCGTGGCGGCCGCCGTCCGGCTGGCCGACGACCGGGGGCCCGAAGGAGGCGGCGTCTTCAGCCCGGCCGAGGCCTTCCCCGCCGAGCCGTACCTGCGCGAGCTTGAACAGCTCGGGCTCTTCACCCTCAGACTCCCGCGAGGGACGGCGCGATGATCCTGGTCACGGGCGCGGCCGGCGGACCGCAGGGCTCGACCGGCCGCTCGGTCGCGGGCGCGGCCGGCGGGGCTCAAGGCTCGACCGGCCGCGCGGTCGCGGGCCACCTGCTGGAGCGCGGCGAGGCCGTACGGGCCTTCGTGCGCACCGACGACCACCGGGCCGACGAGCTGCGCGGGCTCGGGGCCGAGGTGGTCGTGGGCGACCTGCGCGAGATCTCCTCCGTACGACCGGCCGTGCGCGGGGTGAGCCGGGCCTTCTTCACCTATCCGGTGACGGCCGGCCTGCTGGACGCCACGGGGGCCTTCGCGGCGGCGGCGCGGGAGGAAGGGCTGACGCGCGTGGTCGAGGTGTCCCAGCTGGACGCCTCCCCCGACGCGCTCACCCCGCGGATGCGCCGGCACTGGGTGGCCGAGCAGGTTTTCGACCGGGCCGGGGTGGGCGCGGTGCACCTGCGGGCAGCGGTGTTCTTCGAGAACCTGGCCGTCGTGGCGGCCGCCGCGGGAGACCGCCGTGAGCTGGCCCTGCCGCTGGGCTCCGGGGACACGCTGATCCCGCTCGTCGCGGCGGGCGACGTCGCGAGGGTGGCGGCCGGGCTGCTGCTGGACCCCGGGCCTGCCGACCCGGTGTGCCTGGTGACCGGGCAGATGGCGAGCGTCGGCGAGGCGGCCGACGCCATGGGGGTGAAATACGTCGATCTGCCACCGGCTGAGTGGGAGGCGCGGGCGATGGAGATTTACCGCGACCCGTACACCGTGGAGCACCTGACCCACCTGTGGGCGATCTTCCGCCTCATCGGCACCGGCCACCACCCGCTCTACGGGGTCACCAAAAGCATCGAACGCCTCGGCGGCCGGGCCCCGATGACACTGCGGGAGTTCTTCGGGACCGCGCCGAGCCGGTGACCCTGCCGGAGCCGGCCAGGACCGCGCCGGGCCGGGCCGGTGACTCAGGCGGTGGAGCTCTCCTGGGCGCCGCCGGGGTGCTCGGCCGGTTGGGGGCCGGCTGTGCCGAGTTCGACGCAGCACGCGCCCGGTCTCGGCGCCAGGGTGGCGTCGAGGGTGGTGGCGCCCAGGCCGTCGAGGACTCCGGCCAGGAAGGCCTGGTTGATCGCGCAGACCAGGCCGGGGTCCCTGGCCGCCATCGGATGGAACGGGCAGTTCTGCAGCCGCATCAGGGTCGAGGTGGCGCGCTCGGGCTCGAAGCCGTGCCGTTCGAGCAGGTGCCCGGCGCAGGTCAGGGCCCGCTCCGCGCCGAGCCGTCCGGGCTTGAGCTGGTCACGCTCGGCCCGGCCGAGGTCGCGGCCACGCTCGGCGGCCACCCGCAGCGCGGCGTCCCGGGCGCTCTCCGCCGGACTCTGCGCGCGTACGGCCCGCAGCAGGATGTCGGCGAGCAGGCCGTGCTCGCGCGGCGGGATGCTGACCTGGACATGGAGATCGGTGGGTTCGTACACCTTGGGGGCGCGTCCCACCCGGCGCAGCCCGGCCGGCTGGGCATAACCCGCTGACAGCAGGCCCACGTCGACGAGCTTGTCGAGGTGGAAGGCGGCGAGCTTGCGGGAGATGCCGACGCACTGCGCCGCCTCGTCCCGCGTCACCGGCCGGCCCGAGCGCCGGATGAAGTCGTACATGCGGCGGCGCAGGTCGTCGCTGAGCGCCGCGACGGCTTCGATGGGAGAGACGTCATCCTGGGCCATACCATCGAGGTTAACACCCACTGTCATGGGCCGAACGGTCTTTCATGCCTTGACCATTGACGGGCTCCTCTGGTTTAACTAAAACTTGTTAGCGGAATAAGGTGCCGTCGACGACCTTCGGCGGGATGTGAGGAAGCATGGGGTCCATGGAGATCTGGATCAACCCGGACTGCTCGAAATGCCGCTCCGCCCTGTCGATTCTCGACGCCGAGGCCGCCGCCTACACCGTGCGCCGCTACTTGGACGACCCGCCGGCCGCGAGCGAGATCCGCGAGGTGCTGGCCCGGCTCGGCCTCGAACCGTGGGACATCACCCGGACCGGCGAGCCCAGAGCCGCCGAACTCGGCATCGGCACCTGGCCGCGCGACGACCGCGACCGCTGGATCGAGGCACTGGCGGCCAACCCGGTGCTGATCCAGCGGCCCATCATCACAGCCGACGACGGGAGCGCGGTGGTCGGCCGCAGCGAGCAGGCCGTGCGGTCCGCGCTCTCCTGAAGCCGACGACCCCGCGACGGACGCAGGTCCGTCAGCCACACAGATTCAGGTCCGTTTTCGTTCCCTCCGAGGATGCTCCGGCCCTTCAGGTCGGGGGAGGAATCGGACTCCTGCGGAGCGGAGCAGAGGTGGCCGGATCGCCGCCAGGGTGATCCGGCGTCCACCATCTCGCGGGTGTGGGACACCGCAAAGATCGATAGGGCTCAAAACTGTCGGTCCTGCCAGGTAGGTTCGGCTGCATGACGGAAGTGGCTACGCAGGATGCCGGGCACGCTCGGTATACCTTCCGGGTGCGTCTGTCGTCCACGGCGCGGTGTCTGCTTGAGGCTGAGTGGGATCGGTGCCGGTGGGTCTGGAATGAGTCGGTCGCCAAGTCCAAGCAGGTGTACCGGCACAACAAGGCGACCGGGGAGAAGCGCACGTGTGGTCCGGCGCAGCTGGACAAGATGCTGACCGAGGCCCGCAGGCGCACGCCGTGGCTCGCGGAAGGCTCCAGCGTTGCGCAGCAGCAGGTGATACGTGACTTCGGGAAGTCCCGCGCCAAGGCCCTGAAGGACATCAAGGATCGGTTGCCGATGCGGCAGCGGGCCGGGATGCCGCGCTGGAAGAAGAAGCGCGAGGCTGCGGCGAGTCTGAACTACACCAAGCGCGGGTTTCGCCTCAAGGACGGCCGTCTGCATCTGGCGGGCGGGATCGTGGTGCGCCCGGTGTGGTCGCGGGAACTGCCCGCCGCTCCTTCCTCGGTGCGGGTGTACCGCGATGCGGTGGGGCACTGGTGAGCGTCCTTCGTCGTCGTGGTGCAGGTCGAGCCCTTGCCCGAGACCGGCCGGGCGATAGGTATCGACTGGGGCGTGAAAGAGACGGCCACGACCACCAGCGATGCCCACGATCTTCCCCATGCCGGGCACGGGCGCACGGCCGCGCAGCGGCTGGCCCGCTATCAGCGGATGATGGCTCGCCGCAAGCCCGCGAAGGGGCAGGCGGGATCGAAGGGCTACCGCGAGGCGAAGCGGCAGGCCGCGAAGCTGCACCGGAAGGTGGCGGCCCAGCGGCAGGACACCGGACGGAAGTGGGCCAAGGCCGTTGCCCGCGACCACGACCGGATCGCGGTGGAGGACTTCCGGCCGAAGTTCCTGGCCAAGTCGAGCATGGCGCGCAAGGCCGCGGACGCGGCCATCTCGGCGACCAAGCGCGCCCTGATCGAGATGGGCCGCAAGCACGGGCGGGAGGTCCGTCTCGTGCATCCCGCGCACACCACCATGGACTGCGCGCGGTGCGGAGCGAGAACCAAGCACGCACTGCCTCTCTCAGAACGAACCTATGCCTGCACCGCGTGCGGCGCTGTCTCCCCCAGGGACAAGAACAGCGCCCGCGTGATGCTGGTCCGGGCAGGTTGGAACCCGGCAGGTGTCGAGGGCGTAAGACCTCCGGGAGCGCCGCTCCCGGAGGCCGCCTGAGCCTGGAATCCCCACGCACGCCCGAAGGTGCCGCGAAAGCGGCGTCCGGCCGCAAGGCCGGGCGGGAATCCCCCGCCTTCAGTTCAGACGGGGGAGCCTTCAAGGATTCAGGTCCGTCAGCTTCACCGAGTAGACCACCCGTTCCTCCTCGCCTTCGGTGAGGCCCCACAGCTCGCCGGTCCCGTACCACAGCGACAGGTCCTCCGGCCGGTAGCCCCACTTGGTGTGAGACCTGATCGTCCAGGTGGACGCCGCCCCGCTGACCTCGACGGTGGCGAAGCGCCGTCGAGGGTCGGGGCCGGGGTGGGCGCCCGCCGACATGTTGAGGAAGATACGGTCACCGTCGGCATGCACCCCCTGAACATCGCTGATGGCGTCGGCCTTGTTCGCCGGGGTCGTGGACACGAACGCCTGCACCGGGGTGCTGTTGAGCCGATAGTCGCCGTCCGTGCCCGGCTGGAAACGGTAGCGGATCAGCCGGGTGCCGCTCAGCGAGGCGGCCGAGCCGCTGGAGCTCTTGTAGGAGCCGCCGATGAGGGTGGCGCCGCCCGTGCTGTGGCGGTCCAGGGACACGTAGTCGAGCAGGAAGGGGGTGAGATAGTGGCGCACTTCCGGCATGACGTAGCGGTAGTCGCCGCCCGTGCCGTCCCTCTTGCGGTAGATCTTGCGGGTGTCGAACACCCTGATGGTGTGCGCGGTCGAGCTGGGTCCCGCATAGCCGTTCCAGTTGGAGCTGGACGTCATGAAGACGTACGGGCCGTACCACGCCAGGCCGCCGCCGTGGCCGTAGACGCGCCGCATGCTGCCGGTCTTGTCCACCCAGACGGGCAGGACCTTCCGATAGCGGCGGTCGTCGAGGTTCACCACTGACAGGTTGACCGAGTTGGTGCGGTAGTCCGGGTCGTCGGGGTCGGGCGAGTTCAGCCAGGTCCAGCTGGTGATCAGTGCCCTGTGATCGCTGCCGATGGGCGTGCCGTCGAGCTGGGCCTCACCGGAGGTGGCCATGCCCTGCGGCACCCAGGGCGAGTGCGGGATGTCCTGCTTGTCGCCCTGTGCCGAGCTGTCCCAGCAGAACCAGGAGCTGACCGGCAGCGACGGCAGATAGCGGGCACGCCCGGCGCAGGCGGCGCTGTCGTTGGCCGGCAGCGCAGTGCGGTCGCTTCCCGTGAGCGCGCCGTCGATGCCCACCTGCTCGAACTCCGCCGCGGGCGGCACGGTGTACGGATCGCTGCCCGTGCGCAGGTTGAGGCCGGACAGCGACAGCGCCTGGAGCGGAGCGGCCACAGTCGCGGACGACAGGCCCGGTTGGGCTGTGGCGATCACCGTCCCCAGTCCCACGCTCCCGGCCAGCACGATCGCGATCCATCGCTTCGCCACAGTGTTCCTCTCGCCTGAGGGGCAGGCCCGTGCACCGCTGGCGAGCTTAGGAGGACCCCGACTCTTTAACAAGATCAGTTGACTGGTCTTCACCGCTCCGGCACGACGACGCGGCACGGCGGGAGCAGTGGATCGCTCCCGCCGTACCGCGAGCTCCGTACCGCGAGCTCCGCCCTGTCGGTTCTCGACGCCGCCGTGCTCCCCTGAGACCGGTTATCCGGTCAGCGTCCCTTAAGCCGGCTGTCCGGTCAGGGTCGCGAGTCTTGCGATGGCGGAGCGCTCGGCTTCGTAGATGGCGTTCACCCGATTGCCGAGGTCGGTCAGGAGCGCGGTCGCGTCGCCGCCGGGGAAGGACTCGTCCGCGGCGGCGCGTACCTCCCACAGCGTGGCGGCGGTCTGCGCCGACTGCTCGACGCCCGCGCTGCCCTCCTCCATGACGCTCTGTTTGATCGCCGCCGTCAGGTCGCGGATCCGGGCGAACTCCGGGACGTCCGCGGGCAGCGCCACCTCGGCCAGGTCGTGCCAGAGCGCGTGGACCTGCCGGAACTCCCCGGCCACCGCCGCCAGGCCCGGCTCGGCCAGCAGGACGGCGGCCTCGTCCAGCCCGTCGGCGAACAGGTCACGCTGGTTGCCCCCTTCCATGCCCACCGGCTCGGCGCCCTCCCAGATGGACAGCAGGGCGCCGGCCAGGCTCCGCCCGTCGGAGAAGACGTTGGGCCACCCCTTGGCGTGGCGGGTGTCGGTGAGCATCCGGGCCCACTTGCGCCACGCGGGCAAGGAGAACGACTCCGACGCCGACGACAGGTGCTCCGCGCAGTCGCGCAGCCCCTCCCGCGCGGCGCTCGCGAGCGCCGCCTCCCCCAGCACGGCCTCCCCCAGCACATGCGTCACGTTCTTGTACGACCCGACCCGCGCCCGCGCCGCGTCGAGCCGGTCCTGCGGGACGCGGATCGTCGCGTGTCCACGGTCGTCGAGGTAGACCCCGCCCTCGTCGCGCCGGTAGGCCACCACGGGATGGCCGCCGTGCCCGTCCAGGGTGGCGGGCAGCCCCCAGTAGCCGAGGTGGTGGCGATCCGGCAGGATCACGCACGGCCGCCCCGCGTCCAGCTCCCCGGCGAGCTTGGCGCTCGCGGCCCGGACGCCGCCCGTGGTGTGCTGCTCGAACGGCACGCCGAGGCGGGTGAGGGTCTTGTCCATGGAGCGGTGGTGATACTGCCACTGGTTGCGGAACCCCATGACCACGTGCCGGCTCTGATCGTGCTTGAACTCCCAGAGGATGTAGCCGGCGCCGATGCCGCCGCCCGCCAGGAACACCAGCGGCTCGCTGACGTCCGTGCCCTGGTTGACGAGGATGGCGGTGATGGCGGCGCTGGCGGGACAGCGGCCCCCGGTGAAACGCCATCCGGCGTCCGACCGCGCCTCGGCCGGGCCGGCGATGTGGTGACGGGCCGTGGTGTAGCTTTCGCCCGTCTTGGCCATCCGCTCACGGATGCGGGCCTTGAGCTGCTTCTTGCTGGTCATGCGACTCTCCTCGCGGCCATCGCCCAGGGCCCGGCCCACGCCCGCGGTCCTCGGCGGCCACGTGAGATCGCCGACGTGCGGAACTCCTGCGCTCGAGGCTCGTACGTCCCCTTTGCCTCCGCGTGCGGCGGGTCGCGTGGGGACCCGCTCTGGAGGTTAGGCGGGAGAACAACCGCCAGGAAACGGATGATAGTACACAGCAGCGGCGGCTGCCCTGGAGCAACCGCCGCTGGTGACGTCTGTGTCTAGTAGATGCGGTACTTCTTGCCGCAGTTGTCGAACTTGCCGGCCCAGCAGGTGTAGGTGTAGACCTTGTCGATCCCGTGGCCGCTCCAGGCGCCGGTCTTCTTGCCGTCCCAGGCGTGGTTGAACTTGCGCCAGTGGCCGTCCTGGTAGACCTCGAACCACACCCAGCCCTTCTTGCCACCGAACTTGTCCACCCCGTACCACTTCGTGAACACCTTGCCGTAGCTCTCCCAGGTCTTGCCGTAGGTGTACGCCTTGTGGTCGCTGGAGAAGAACTTGCCCCACTTGACGACGGTGGCGGTGGAGGCGGTCGTGGTGGTGGCGGTCTGCGTGGCGGCCTGAGCCGCCGGCGCCACGGCGAGACCGGTGACGGCCATCGAACCGGCCAGAGCCGCGATCGCGAGGGTCTTACGCATTTCGGGTTCCTCCCCCAGTAGGTGCTGCCGGTTTGTCCGACACCACGGAGATTACGAGCGTTCGACCTGGCGATCTGCGCACTAGTCCACACACCGGACGTGCGCTACTCCACACAGCGAGAAAGCGTTTCCCCGATACCGGCGGTGGCACAGTTCTTGCCATGGATGACTCCAGGGGTGACGGCGGCGATCGGGACTCAGACGGTCGGGAGCAGGACGGTCGGGAGCAGGACGGTCGGGAGCAGGACGTATGGGATCTGGTGGTCGTGGGGGGTGGGCCGGCGGGGGCGGCGGCGGCGCTCGGCGCGGTGCGGATGCGGCCCGGCCTGCGCGTGCTGCTGCTGGACAAGGCGGACTTCCCGCGTGACAAGGCCTGCGGCGACGGCATCGCCGCGCACGGGCGTGACGAGCTGGCCAAGCTGGGCATCCCCGATCTGATCGACGACTACCGGCCCACGCCCCGCCTGTCGGTCGTCTCCCCCAGCGGCGTCCGGGTCTCGGCCGACGTCGCGCGGCCCAACCACGTGGTGCCCCGGATGGTGTTCGACGCCCGGCTGGTGGAGGCCGCGCGGGCCGCCGGTGTGCGGGTGCGCCGTCACCGCGTCAGGACGCTCGACCTGGGCGGGCCGGTGGTCGTCATCGACGGCCGGTACCGGGCCCGCGCCGTGGTCGCCGCCGACGGCGCCAACTCCGCCGTACGACGGCTGATCGGACTGCCGGCCACCGCCTCCCGGCACACCGCCATCGCCGTCCGGGGCTACGCCGACGTGCCGGCGGACGACGACGTCCAGTTGATCGCCATGCAGAAGGCCGGCTGGCCGGCTTACGCGTGGTCGTTCCCGATCGGCGACGGCACCGCCAACGTCGGCTTCGGGATGCTGCTGCCCCGGCTGCACGCCACCGGCGCCCCCGGACGGCAGGTGCTGCACGGCAGGCTCGCCGAGCTGCTGCCCGACCGGCCCGCCCGCGATCTGCGCGCCCACCACCTGCCGCTGTCCACCGGCCGGCCGAGCCCTGGGGCGGGGCG
The DNA here is from genome assembly GCF_014646515.1 of Nonomuraea glycinis. Lineage (GTDB taxonomy): Bacteria > Actinomycetota > Actinomycetes > Streptosporangiales > Streptosporangiaceae > Nonomuraea > Nonomuraea glycinis. The sequence continues at coordinate 243,103 of NZ_BMNK01000005.1, read as the reverse complement.
GGTGATGCTCGCGGGGGACGCGGCGAGCTTGATCAACCCGCTGACCGGCGAGGGCATCTACTACGCGCTGCTGTCGGGGCGGCTCGCCGGGGAGTCCGCCGTCGAAGCGCCGGGCGACCCCCTCCCGCTCTACCGGCGCAAGCTCCGGCAGGCGCTCGGCCGGCACCTGCGCACCACCGACGTGCTCGCCCGGCTGGCGCAGTCGACCGGCTTCATCGACGCCGCGATCGGCACCGCCGTACACCGCAAGGAGGTTTTCGACCTGCTGGTGGAGGTGGGCCTGGGCTCCGGTACGGTGCCGCCGCCGCTGGCCCTCGCGGTGGGCGCGCGCTGGCTGCGCGACACCCTGGGCGGCAAAGGACGGTCAGCTTCTCGGCCGTGAACGACCGAGCTTGCAGCTTCTCGCCGTCGATGGCTTCGACGGTCCGGTCCGCGTCAGGCAGCGTGACTGACTGCCCAGCCCGTCTCACCGCGTGAGGCGATGTTGCGGGCTGCGTTGACGTCGGCGTGCTCAGCGAAACCGCACGACGTACACGAGAAGGTGGCCTGGTCAGGCCGGTTGCGCTTGTCCACGTTCCCGCAGTGCGAGCACTGCTGTGAGGTGTAGGCCGCATCCACGGCGATCACCGCCACGCCTGCCCGGACCGCCTTGTAGGCGATGAAGGCTCCGAGCTGGTGGAAGCTCCAGGAGTGCAGCGTGACCCGCTGGGGCTTGCGAAGCCGTACCCGTTCGCGAATGCCCTGGAGGTCTTCCAGAGCGATCCCGCGCCCGGTGCGTGCTGCCTCGGTCACGATGCTTTTGGCGATCACATGGTTGACGTTCGCGGCGAACCGCGCCTCCTTGCGGCGGCGGCGCTTCAGCAGCCGCTTGGCCGATCTGGTCTGCTTGGCCTGCAGACGGCGGCGGAGTTCGCGGTTGCGGTGGCGGACCGCGTTCAGGGCCTTGCCGCAATGACGGACCCCATCGGAGGTGGTAGCGATGTTGGCGATACCGAGATCCACCCCGACGAAACCGTCCGGCACCGCGATCGGGGCATCGGCGACCTCGACCGTGGCGTGCAGGAACCACATCCCGTCCCGGCACACCAGATCCGACTCACCCCGGCGGTGGGCGGCCAGCAGCGCCAGTTGCCGCGCCGAGCCGGTGAAGGCCACCCCTTTCAACCGCCTGGCGGTCGTCCAGATCGACACCGTCCGCGCGTCATGCTGCCAGGACAGGCACCGGTCGTCGAACGGCTGGGCAGCCAGCGGCCGGAAGGAGATCGGTTTGGTCTCGGCTTTGATCCGGCGCGGCGATCCGGGCTTGCCCAGGTTCCCGGCGGCCAGGTTGGCGTGCAGGGTGCGGTAGGCGTCGCACACTTTCTTGATGACGTGCTGGGCGGCCTGGGCGGCCAGGCCGAAGTCGGCCTTGATCCGGTCGTAGGTGTGCTTGCGCAGATCGAAGGTGCGGAAACAGCGTTGCTGGAACGCCAGTGCCGCGACCAGGTTCGCCGCTCGGTTGGCGGCGTGCAGGGTGGCTTCCAGCGCCGCCGCCTGCTCGGGCGTCGGCAGGAGCTTCACCTGCACCACCAGTTTCACAATCGAACACGCTAGCGTGTGGCATGGGCCGCCGCATAGGAAATCGGACTCTGAGTATCCGGCGCGGGACGCAGCGTGGTTGACAGTCCGCATGCCCCTGTGGTCTGTCAAGCCCAGGTACCGGCGCGAGGTGTTAACCGATGACATCCTGAGCCGTTGCGAACACACCATGATCGCAGCATGTGACAGCTTCGGTGCCACGCTGGTGGAGTTCAACGGCGAGCACGATCTTGTCCACCCGCATGTCCACCTGCTGGTGCACTATCCGCCCAAGGTCGCGCTCTCGACTCTGGTCAACTCCCTCAAGGGCGTCTCGGCCCGGATGCCGCGCAAGGAGTTTCCGGCCCACATCCGCAGGTATCTGTGGGGCGGCCATTGCCGGTCCCCCTCGCAGGTCTCCGCTTCCCGCGGCAGAGCACCCTCGTCAATCACCGAGGAGTACGTCGAGAACCAGAGGCAGCCGGGCTGAGCTCCACACGGAGACCGACTGTCAGGGCACCGCTCGGGCCTGGAGGCCCTCCCGCGCTGTCGTTTCCTCCCGGGCGTGAACGCCCGGGGTTCCACGCCAGATCACGCTGAAAGCCGCCTCATCGGTGAACGAGGGACTGTACGCGGGCTGCGTCGTCGGTGAACGAGAGGCCCGTACGCGAGCCGGGTCATCAGTAAAACGAGAGGCCCGTACGCGAGCCGGGTCAGGCGGTGAGTGAGGCGCCGTTGGCCAGGAGGAGGGTGACGTCCACGCCCGCCACGGCGATGGCCGTACCGAAGGGAAGGCGTGAAGACCCGCCCGCGAGCAGGCCCGTGGCCGTGAGGGCGCAGGCGGCGGCCAGCGCGGTCCAGCCCGCCCACCCCGGCGGCGCGTGGCCGAAGACGAGCAGGCAGGTCGCGGCCAGCAGGGGCACGGGGATCAGCGCGCGTACGGTGGCCGCGCCGAGCCGCTGCGGCAGCCCGCGCACGCCGGTGGCCAGATCCCCCTCGATGTCGGGCAGCACGTTGGCCAGATGCGCGCCGACGCCCAGGAGCGCCGCGGCCAGGACCGCCCACCACGCGGGCCACGGCGCGCCCGGCAGCCCCAGCGTCACGAAGGGAGGCAGGCTGCCGAACCCGATCGCGTACGGCGCCCACGACAGCACGGTGCCCTTCAGCCCGAAGTCGTACGCCCAGGCCGCCAGCACCCCCGCGAGGTGGACGGCGCCCGCCCGCGGGCCGGAGGCGAGGGACAGCGGCACGCAGCACGCCAGCGCGACCACCGCGGCGATCCAGACGGCGCGCGCGCTCACCGTGCCGTCCACGATCGGCTTGCCGGCGCGGCCCGCCGTGGCGTCGCGGCGGGCGTCGACGGCGTCGTTGCACCAGCCGATCGACAACTGGCCGGCCAGGACGGCGGCGGCCACCAGGACGCAGCCGGCGGCGTCCCGCCCGGCGACCACGGCCAGCGCGGTGACCAGGGCGGTGACGGCCACGGTCGGGCCGGGGTGGCAGGCTCGCGCCAGCCCGCCCAGGGTGCGGGCCAACGTGGCGGGCGGCCGTCCGGTGTCGGTCACAGGCTCGATCGTAGGCGGGACGGGGGTTCGCGAGAATTACTCGCCCTGCCGCCGTGGCTTAACCGACCTTGCCGGTGGGAAGCGTGCGGGGAGTGAGAGTTATCGGCTAACTGCACCGGGAGCCTCCATGACCCACATCGCCGCAGTCCGCTGCGCGTTCCCTCCTCATAGATACGCGCAGTCCGAGCTCACCGACATGGCTGCGCGCGTGTGCCTACCGGAGAACGCCGACCGGCGGCTGCTGGACCGCCTGCATGGCAGCGCCCGCGTGGACTTCCGCAACCTCGCCCTGCCGATCGAGGAGTACGAGAAGCTGACCGGCTTCGGCGCGGCCAACGACGCCTTCGTCTCCACCGCGGTCGAGCTGGGCCGCGAGAGTGTCAGTGCCGCGCTGAAGGCCGCCAGGCTGACGCCCGGGGACGTCGACCTGATCATGTTCACCTCGGTGACGGGCATCGCCGCGCCGTCGATCGACGCCCGGCTGGTCGCGGAGCTGGGCCTGCGGCCGGACGTCAAACGGCTGCCGATCTTCGGCCTGGGCTGTGTGGCGGGCGCGGCGGGGATCGCCAGGATGCACGACTATCTACAGGGCTGGCCCGATCATGTGGCGGTGCTGCTGTCGGTGGAGCTGTGCTCGCTGACCGTGCAGCGCGGCGACTCCTCACCGGCCGGTCTGGTCGCCAGCGCGCTGTTCGGCGACGGCTCCGCGGCCGTGGTGTTCGCCGGCGACGACCGCGGCCCGGCGGGCCCGGCGGGCCCGGCGGTGGTGGCCACCCGCAGCCATCTCTATCCCGGCTCCGAACACGTCATGGGCTGGCAGGTCGGGGACGGCGGATTCCGGGTGCTGCTGGATGCGAGCGTCCCCGCGGTCGTGCGACAGTATCTCGCTCAGGACGTGCACGACTTCCTGACCGACCACGGCGTGACGAAGGAGGAGATATCGGCGTGGGTGTGCCATCCCGGCGGCCCGAAGGTCCTCGAAGCCGTGTCGGAGGTGCTCGACCTGCCGGCGGGAGCGTTGGACGTGACCTGGCGCTCGCTCGCCGCCCACGGCAACCTGTCCTCGTCGTCCGTCCTGCACGTGCTGAGCGAGACGCTGGCCACGCGCAGGCCCGAGCCCAGCACCTGGGGGCTGCTCATCGCGATGGGCCCCGGTTTCTGCTCCGAACTCGTCCTCCTGCGCTGGTGACCGCCTGATGACCTGGTATCTCGTCCTCATCCTGCTCGTCGGCCTCGAACGCCTGGCCGAGCTCGTCGTCGCCCGCCGCAACGCCGCGTGGAGCCTGGCGCGCGGCGGCATACTGACCGGCCAGGGCCACTATCCCTGGATGGTGGCGCTGCACACCGGCCTGCTCGTCTGCGCGCCGCTGGAGGTCGCGCTCGCCGACCGGCCGTTCCTGCCCGTGCTCGGCTGGCCGATGCTCGCCCTGGTGGTCGCCGCCCAGGCGCTGCGCTGGTGGTGCATCACCACGCTCGGGCCGCAGTGGAACACCCAGGTGATCGTGGTGCCCGGCCTGCCGCTGGTGACCGGCGGCCCCTACCGGCTGACCTGGCTGCGCCACCCCAACTACGTGGCGGTGGCCGTGGAGGGGCTGGCGCTGCCGCTGGTCCACACGGCCTGGGTCACCGCGCTGGCGTTCACGGTGCTGAACGCCGCGCTGATGGTCGTACGGATCCGCTGCGAGAACGACGCGCTCACCCTGGCGGCGGAACGGCCGTCGACCACGTGATCGACGTGCTCGTCGCGGGAGGCGGGCCCGCCGGTCTGGCGACCGCCATCCACGCGGCACTGGCCGGGATGGAGGCGGTCGTCGTCGAGCCGCGCGCCACCCCCGTGGACAAGGCGTGCGGCGAAGGGGTCATGCCCGGCGGCGTCGCGGCGCTGGCGGCGATGGGGGTGACGGTGCCGGGCCACCCGCTGCGCGGCATCCACTATCTCGACGCCAGGCGCGAGGCGCGGGCCACCTTCCACCGCGCCACCGGCCTGGGCGTACGGCGCACGCTCCTGCACGCCGCGCTCGCCCAGCGCGCCGCCGAGCTCGGCGTCAAGACGATCACCGGCCGGATCACCGAGGTGGCCCAGGACGGCGACGGCGTGCGGGCCGCCGGGCTGCGGGCGCGCTGGCTGGTCGCCGCCGACGGCCTGCACTCGCCGCTGCGCCGCTCACTCGGGCTCGACCTGCCCGCGCGCGGCGTGCGCCGGTACGGCCAGCGCCGGCACTATCGGATGACGCCGTGGACCGACTTCGTCGAGGTGCACTGGTCGGGCGGCGGCGAGGCGTACGTCACGCCGGTGGGCCATGACCTGGTCGGGGTGGCGATCCTGAGCTCGGGGCGGCGCGGTTTCGAGGAGCACCTGAGCGCGTTCCCCGGCCTGGTCGAGCGGCTGCGCGGCCCGGCCGTCACCCCCGTGCGGGGCGCCGGTCCGCTGCGCCAGCACGTCCGGGCCCGCCGCTCGGGGCGGGTCCTGCTGGTGGGGGACGCCGCCGGGTACGTCGACGCGCTCACCGGCGAGGGGATCTCGCTCGCGGTGCGCTCGGCGGAGATCCTGATCCGGTGCCTGCGCGAGGATCGGCCGCAGGACTACGAGGGCGCCTGGCTGCGGCTGTCGCGGACCCACCGGCTGCTGACGGGCGCACTGGTACAGGCCGCCCGCCGTCCCGGCACGGCCCGCCTGGTGGTCCCCGCGGCCCGCGCCCTCCCCCGCCTGTTCACCTCCATCGTCCGGATGCTGGCCTAGCCGAAGCATCCGTCGCCGGGCGTCCGGTCAGCCTCGGTCCCGTACGGCTCCGTCGACGACCTGGTCGATGTGCGCGGCCAGTTCGACGTCCTTGGCCGTCACCCCGCCCGCGCTGTGCGTGGACAGCCGGAAGCGGATGCCCTGCTCGGTGCGCTCGATGTCGGGATGGTGGTCCAGGGCCTTCGCCTCGTTCAGCACCGCCTTGCTCAGCCAGTCGAAGTTGGCCGGGATGATCGGGATGTCTCTGCGCAGGGTGTCGCCGTCTCGGTGCCAGCCCTCCAGGGCCACCAGCGCGGTGTCGATCTCGTTGTCGGTCAGCAGCTCGGCCATGGCGTCCCCCTCCCCCTGTCTCGGTGTCGCCGTTCTCGCTGACGGCTACCACCGCTGGCGGGTTTCACACGTGCGGCCCCCGCCGGAGCCCGGGTTCGGTCATGGGTCCCGCTCCCCCGGCGGGCCGCCGCTTAGGACCTGCGCAGATGGGAAAGTGCCTGGTCTGGGGCTCGAACGGGGTGATCGGGGGCTGTGATGGCTTCGACTCGGGGCGTGTTCCGCCGTAAGCCGGTGGAGCAGATCGCGACAGAGCACGAGGGCGAGCTGGAGCGGACCCTGGGGCTGTGGCAGCTCACCGCGATCGGCGTCGGCGGCATCATCGGCGCGGGCATCTTCGCCCTGGCGGGCGCGGTGGCCAACGAGACGGCGGGGCCGGCCGTGCTGGTGTCGTTCCTCATCGCGGGGGTGGCGAGCGCCGCGGCGGCCATGTCGTACGCCGAGTTCGCCGGCATGATCCCGAAGGCCGGGTCCGCCTACACCTACGGCTACGCGGTCCTCGGGGAGATCGTAGGCTGGTTCATCGGCTGGGACCTCCTGCTGGAGTACACCGCCATCGTCGCGGTCGTGGCCATCGGCATCTCCGGCTACTTCGGCTTCCTCGTCCAGGAGCTGGGTTTCGCACTGCCCGCCTGGATGCTCGGCGCGCCGGGCACCGGCCCGGGGCGGGTGGTGGACCTGTTCGCGGTGCTGCTGTGCCTGCTGATCGCCTTCCTGCTCAATCAGGGCATCCGGACGGCGGCCAGGTTCGAGACGATCGTGGTCGCCATCAAGGTCGCGGTGGTGCTGCTCGTCATCGTGGTCGGGTTCTTCCACATCAACACGGCCAACTACACGCCGTTCTTCCCCTTCGGCATCGGCGGCGCGATCACCGGCGCGGCCACGGTGTTCTTCGCCGTCTTCGGCTACGACGCGATGAGCACCGCCGCGGAGGAGTCCAAGGACGCCATGCGGCACATGCCCAGGGCGATCATCTACTCGCTGGTCATCTCGATGATCCTGTACGTGCTCGCCACGCTGGTGCTCACCGGCATGCAGAACTACCGGGAGATCGACCCCGAGAGCGGCTTCTCCTCGGCCTTCGCGTCGGTCGGGCTGTCCGGGCTGGCCTCGGTGATCGCGGTGGGCGCCATCATCGGCATCCTGACCGTGATGTTCACGTTCATGCTCGGGGTGACCCGGGTCTGGTTCGCCATGAGCCGGGACGGGCTGCTGCCGCAGTGGTTCGCCAAGCTGCACCCCGTACGGCGGGTGCCCACCCGCGTCACCTGGATCGTCGGCGTCGCCTCGGCGGTGATCGCCGGGTTCCTGCCCATCCGGGAGGCCGCCGAGCTGACCAACATCGGGATCCTGCTGGCCTTCGTGGTGGTGTGCATCGCCGTGATCGTGCTCCGCTACCGTCAGCCGGACCTCCCCCGGCAGTTCCGTACGCCGGGGATGCCGTTCGTGCCGGCCGTCGGGGTGCTGTTCTCGCTCTGGCTGATCTCCTTCCTGTCCCCGCACACCTGGCTGCGCTTCGCCGTCTGGTTCGTCCTGGGGCTGATCATCTACTTCGCCTACAGCCGCCACCGTTCGCTGCTCAACCGGTGACCTCGGCCGAACCGCTGCACGAGGCGAGCACGGACGGATAGTGTCACTCCGGACACGAGGAGTGATGATGAGCAAGCTTGCGCGGGCCGTGGAGCTCAAGACGGAGCTGGTCCACTTCGCCACGTCGGGCCGGTTCGGCGCCGAGCTGGCCATGGTGCTGGACCGGTTCTACGCCGACGGCCATCCGGCCGACGAGGCCGCCGCGTTCCTGCCGGTCGACTACTTCGCCCACCAGCATCGGTTCCCCTCGGGCGAGACGGTCGTGGACCGGTTCGTGGCCGAGCGGGCGGGGCTGGACCGGGCGGACATCGAGCTGCTGCTGAGCTGGAAGACCGTGGTGGAGGGCGTCTTCGAGGTGCGGGCGGTCGACGGCGCGGCGGTGCTGCTGTTCAACCTCGTCGACGAGCTGGTCTACCGGGTGTTCTCCAACCTCGGCGACCGGGCCTTCGACACGCTCGCGCCCGGCACGTACGTCGTGGGCCGGTTGATCCCGCTCGGTGCGGACTGGCTGATCAGCGGCACCCCCGCGGTGCATCCCGCCGAGGCGCGCGACACGCTGGTGCCGGTGGCCGCGCAGGTCGCGCTGGAGCATCCGGCCTGGGTGTTCCGCAACCCCGTGCTGCTGGAGGAGGCCAGGGCGCTGCAGCGGGAGCAGCGGCGCTGCTTCATCGGCTACTTCGGCGCCGACCTGGCCGTCCTGATGGGCGAGGACGTCGCCCTGGCGATGCGCGGCTACCTGACCCACCAGGCGGCCCGGCTCGGCGGCCCGCCGGCGGGCGAGGCGCTGGAGCCGCCGGAGACGATGACGGCGGCGGAGACGGTGGCGCTGATCTTCGACGAGGTGGGCGGGCTCGGTTTCTACGCCGACTTCGGCAAGCTGGAGGAGCTGTTCGCCGAGCCGCGGCTGATCGTCAGGCAGGACTACCGCGAGCTGCTGTCCACCTACCTGCGGGGCGACGCGGTCTCCCCGGTGCCGATCCAGCGGCTGGCCGCACGGCACCCCGGCACCGCCGACGCGGTTTTCGCGGGGCTGCTCAACCGGAAGGGCTTCCGGTGGGAGCGCAGCGGCGAGCTGCTGCTGCGCACCCACAAGCCGGGCTATTACGACACGCCGCCGCTGCCCACGGTGATCCCGATGACCGGCGCGATCACCGAGCACCTGAGCGCACCGGCCGGCCGGCGATCCCGCTGACCGGCCGCGACGCCGATCAGCGGTCCCGATAGCCGGCAGCGATTCCGGTAGTCGGCGGCGACGCCGATCAGCGAGATCCGGCCGGAGGCGTACTCCATCGCCTCCTGGTGCCCTTCGTCGAACGGCGGCTGGAAGCCCACGCCCTCCCACGCCTGGGTCTGCGGGTTCCCAGGTCGCCGCCGACCTCGAAGTCCCACCCGAAGACGGGGGGAACCTCACGCCGTGGTGCTGAGCAACGTGCTCATAGGCGCGGAGCGAGGCTACATGAAGTAGCCGCCGTACTGCGCGCAAGCCATGGCTGACCACACTCAGGCGGTGCACAGCGCTGTGTCGGTCTACCGGGCTGGGCAGTGATTGGTCTTTGCGTCCGTGGGCTGTGACTCATCCCGACCCCCTCCATTCTCACGCACTGCATACAAAATCTTACCCACCGTACGGTCATGCTGATAGAGTCATTCGCACAAGCTCTCGAATGCGTGAGGGAGGAGAGCGTGGTGCGTGTCGTTCAGGCCTATCGTTTCGCGCTGGACCCCACCGCACGTCAGGCCGCCGCGCTGGCTTCGCATTGTGGCGCGGTGCGGGTGGCGTTCAACTGGGGCCTGGCGCAGGTGAAGGCGAATCTGGCGCAGCGGGAGGCCGAACGCTCCTACGGCATCCCCGACGATCAGCTCACCCCGGCCCTGTCGTGGTCGATGTACGGCTTGCGCAAACGCTGGAATCAGGTCAAAGACGAGGTGGCGCCGTGGTGGGCGGGCAACTCCAAGGAGGCATACGCCTGCGGGCTGGCCCGCCTTGCCGGCGCGCTGTCCAACTGGCGCGAGTCCCGGCAGGGCACGCGTAAGGGCCCGAAGGTGGGTTTTCCCCAGTTCAAGTCCAAGCGCCGAGGTCAGCGGTCGGTGCGGTTCACCACCGGCACGATCCGGCTGGACGGCGACACTCATGTGGTGCTGCCGGTGCTGGGCCGGATCAAGACCCACGAGCCGGTCGGCAAACTCGCCCGCCTCCTAGCGGACGGCGGGGCGCGGATCGCGTCGGCGACGGTCCGCTGGCAGGAGGGCCGCTGGCACGTCAGCTTCACCGTGCACACCGAACGCCCCCCAGGCAAGCCTGCCCGGCCGGACGCGGTGATCGGCGTGGACCTCGGCATCAAGACGCTCGCGGTCTTCTCCGACGGACGACCGCCGATCGCCAACCCCCGTCATCTGACGACGGCCTTGCGTAAGCTGCGGCGCCTGTCGCGGGCGGTCTCCCGCAAACACGGCCCCGACCGGCGCACCCGGCAACGGCCTTCGAACCGGTGGCTGCAGGCGAACGCGGCCCGCAACCGGGCGGAGTATCGGGTGGCGGCGTTGCGCCGTGACGGCATCCACCAGCTCACCACCAGCCTGGCCCGCACCTACGGCACCATCGTGGTCGAAGACCTCAACGTGGCCGGGATGATCCGCAACCGGCGACTGGCCCGCGCCATCTCCGATGTCGGGTTCGGCGAGATCCGCCGCCAGCTCACCTACAAGACCACCTGGAACGGCGGCCGACTGCTGGTGGCGAGCCGTTGGTTCCCCTCCTCCAAGACCTGCTCATCCTGCCAGGCAGTGAAAACCAAACTGCCGCTAAGGATCCGCACCTACGTCTGTGAAGGGTGCGGCCTGTCGATGGATCGCGACGAGAACGCCGCACGCAACCTCGCTTCCCTAGTGAAGCGCACCGTCGCCGGGAGTGGCCCGGAGACCATAAACGGACGTGGAGCCGACCATAAGACCCCGCCTGGCGGGGCAGGTGGCCGTGAAACGTCAACCTCGCACCGGGCACCTGCTGCCCGGGTCAGACGAGGACCTTCGCCCACACCGGGCGAATCACTGAGAATCCTTGAAACTCAGTGAACGGCACCGGTATGGAGATCATTGAAAGCCGACTTGACGGATCAGGCAAGGACCTGAGTCAAAAGATCGAACCGGCGCGGTGCCCAGTGGCACCGCGCCGGTTCGGGCGGTGGGTCAGAAGAAGAAGCCGAAAGCGTCGTCGAGCCCGCTCTTGTCGAACCAGCGGACGACGTTGGCCCCGGTGGTGGCTATCGTGCCCGTCTTCCTCCCTTCGAGCTCGATCTCCTCGAACTTGTAGTTCTGCCCTTGGCCCTGGCCGGAGCCGTTGCCGCGAGGGATGGAGCCCGGCGGGTGCCCGTCCGGGTACATCTTCCCGTTGCGGTAGACGGTGACCGATCTGGTCGGCTGCGCCTGGCCGCTGTTGTTGTACACCTGTCCGCGCCGCACGGGTGCCCGGCCGACCTTGGGCGGCGACTGCCGTTGGGCCGCCTTGTGGCTGGTCGGGCGGTGCGCGGGCCGTGACCGCTGGGACGCCTTGGGCGGTTTGCCGGCCGCGCGCCTGCTCTGTGCCCGCTTCGCGGCCGCCTTGGACCGCCTCGCGGCCGCCTTGGCCTGACGGGCGCGCTTGGCGGCCCGGCGCTGACGCGCCTGCTCGCGGGCCTTCTTGAGCTTCTCCTCCGCCTTCTTCTTGGCCTCCTCCGCCTTCTTCCGCTTGGCCAGCTCGGCCTTCTTCTTCTTGGCCAGCTCGGCGGCCTTCTTCTTGGCCTTGGCGATGGCCCGGCGCTTGGCCAGCTCCTGGGCCGCCTTCCTCTTGGCCGCGGCGATGGCGGCCCTCCTCCTGGCCGCCGCGATGGCCGCCCGCCTGGCCGCCGCCGCGAGGGCCCGCCTGGCCGCGACCTGCGCCGCGACCCTGACCACGGCGATGGCCACGAACCAGAAGAGCTGCCCGTCGGGGTCGCTCATGGTCACCGGGCTGTTGTTGGCGTAGGCGTAGCCGTTGAGCTGCTGCGGATCGGCCTCGTCGATGATCGGGTCGACGGACAGGAACCGCCCGTTCCTGGCGTCGTACTCGCGGGCGCCGAGATGCACGAGGCCGGTGGAGATGTCCTGCGTGCCGCCGACGAAGCCGCGCTGGCCGGGCCACCACTGCGGTGGCGTGCCCCGGTCCTGGCCGAACGGCGTCGACCTGCGTACGGCCACCTCGCCGGTGCTGGCCTTGACCGCGGCCTGCGCGGTGCCCTGGTGGTCGGCGGCCAGGAAGTACACCTCGTTGTCGGGGGTGCGCACCGCCACCGGCTCGCCGCCGATGGTGTAGTAGCGGGTGCACTCGACCACGTTCTTGGCGTGGTCGAGCCGCAGCTCCATGTCGTCGATGTAGAGCGTCGAGTCCGTCGGCGTCTTGCGGATCAGCCGGTCGCCGTCGGCGTCGTACACGAACGACGTCGTCTTGCCCGCCTCGGTCACCGACTCGAGGTTGCCCTCCACGTCCCAGACCAGCGTCTGGTCGGTGGTGCCGACCTTGCGCCGGGTGGTGTTGCCCGTCTCGTCGTAGGCGAACACGTCCGTCCCGGCGGTCAGGGCGGCGTGCGGCTGCTTGGCGCCGGCCTTGGGGTAGGTGGAGGCGCGTACGGACTCCGCCCGCCCGCCCCACGCGTGCTGGGTCTCCTTCGTCCGGTTGCCGGTGAGGTCGTAGGTGTAGCTCGTCGCGTACGGAGCCACGCCGCCGATCTTGTCCGACCGCGGGGCGCCGCTCGCGCAGTCGTCGGTGGCCGTCCACGCCGAGGTCAGCCGGCGCAGATGGTCATAGGTGAAGCACTGGGTGTCCTGCGCCTGGCCGCCGCCCAGGTCGGCGATCTTGGTGATGTTGCCGGCCGGGTCGTAGGTGTAGTTGAGATCCAGGTCGGGCGTGGCCGCGCCGTCCCGGTCCAGCCTGCTGCGGGTCAGCCGGCGGGTGGTCTCGTCGTGGGTGTAGGTGAGCCAGGACTTGGCGCCGCCCGTGCTCAGCTCGTACTGGAGGGTCTCCCCCATCTTCGAGTAGCGGGCCGCGGTGACGTACGACGACAGGCCGGTCACCGTGGTCGGCTGGCCGAGCTCGTCGTAGGAGTAGACGACCGACTCCTCCGCCAGCCCGCCCGCGGCCGGGAAGCTCACGGACTGGACCTGGTCGTCGAGGGTGTAGCGGGTGTTGAGGAGGTAGGACCCGGCCAGCTTGCCCTCGCGGGCGGGGATGGTGACGGTCTGGCGCAGGGTGCGGTCGTCGGCGTCGATCGCGTTGATCTCCGCCTTGTACGCCTGGCCGTCCACGTAGCGGATGCTGGCGTTCAGGTGTCCCTTGGCCAGCTTGTCGTACTGCCACTCGGCGAGCTTGGGGCCGTCGGCGGACCCCTCGTGCGTGGCCACCTTGCGGCCCAGGCGGTCGTAGACGTAGGCCAGGGTCTTGCCGCGCGCGTCGGTGGTGGTGGCGAGTTCGTCGGCGTCGTTGTAGGTGAAGGTGGTGACGCCCTTGTCCGGGTCCTCGGTCCTGGTCTCCCGGCCGCGCATGTCGTAGGTGTAGCGCCACACGTTGCCGGCGGGGTCGGTCACGCTGTTCATCCGGCCGGCGGGGTCGTAGGTGTACTTCGTGGCCTCGTAGTCGCCGGTCGGCGTGGCGCCCTTGTACTGCCGCAGCTCGATGAGCCGGTCCTCGGCGTCGCCGATGCGGGTGGTCGCCGTGCCGCCGGGCGGGGCCGTGATGTCCACCCGGTCGCCCTTGGTCGTGGCGCTGACGCGCCACTTCTCGGCGCCCTTGACCATGAGGATCTGGGCGGTCGCCTCACCGGTCCCGTCGTAGACGGAGGCGATCTGGTTGGGGACGTCGGTGTCGGCCACGCCGAGCAGCGCGGTGGACGGCTCGCCGGCGCTGAAGTAGCCGGTGTTCTTCTTGGCCACCTGGCCGAGCGAGTTGTAGAAGGTGTCGGTGACGGTGCGTCCGTCGCGCAGCGCCGGGTCCTCCGCCTGCTCGTTGCGGGGGGCAGGCTCCTGGGTCTGGCGGGGCCGGGACAGGCCGTCGTACAGCTCGTGGCTGACGGTGTAGCCGCCGTCGCCGCGCAGTGTCCGGGAGGTGACGACGTTGGGGCCGTCGTTGCGCGTCAGGTAGGAGTACTCCGTGCTCGGCGACTGGCCTGCCGCCTTGCTGCGGTCGCTCTGCCACACCTTGACGAGGCGGCCGAGCGCGTCGTGCTCCATGTCGGTGCGCCGGTTGTTGGCGTCGATCTCGGCCACGGGCTCGCCCCAGGCCGGTTCCAGGAACGTGCGGTCCACGTAGCCGAGGGCGTTGGTCTCCCTGACCTCGGTCGCCGGAGCGCCCGTGGCCGGCAGGTAGGCGGTGGTGACCTGGGTGCCCACCGCGTCGGTCTCGGTGAGCTCCCGCCCGTAGGCGTCGTAGGTCCGGATCGCGTCGGTGACGGTCGCCCCGTCGCCGGAGACCAGTTCGTGGACCGTGGTGACGTCGCCCTTGACGGGCGCCTGGCCGTACGCCTTGCCGTCGTACTGCACCCGCTCGTCGGAGATGAGCTCCTCGGTGGCGAGCGTGGACACGCCGGTGGTGCAGCTCGCGGCGACCTTCTGGATCCTGCTGGGGTAGTCCAGCATCCAGGCGGCCGCGTCGCGGGCGTAGGTGTAGCGGGTGCACTGGTCGTCGTCGTCGACCGTCAGGTCGCCCTGGTCGTGGACCTGGGTGACGAAGCCGTGCTCGTCGTGGTCGCGCTCCTCTCCGGTGCGCCGCCAGGCGCCGCCGTCCATGGCGGTACGGGTGCGCATGGTCTTGGCCTGCACGATGTGGGCGATCTTGGTGATGCCGTCCTGGGTGGACTCGGCGGTCTTGAGCGCCCACGGCTCCTCGGTCGTGGCGGCCACGATCGCGCCGCCGTCGCCGTTGTAGAGGATCTCCTCACGCTCGAACCCGGCGAACTGGTCGTGGTCGGTCAGCTCGTTGCCCTCGCTGTCCTGGACCTTCGCGGTGCGCTTCGAGCCGTTGGCCAGGCGGTCGCCGTTCATGCCGCGGAAGAAGCGGAACTCCGTGAGCGTGCGCTTGGTGTCCTGCCCGTCGCCTTCGCGGACGCGGACCCGGCCGAAGCCGCGCCAGTCGGACCAGGTGCGGTGCGCGGGCTTGACCAGCACGTTCTCGGCGTAGCGCCAGGCCGCGCCGTCCAGATACTCGTAGTCGGTGACCACCGGGGCGGAGGCGGCCACCCGGTCGATCTCCACCGTCTGCTTGACCACGTACTTGTGGAACCAGTCGGTGACCTCGCCCTCGTCCGGTGGCGCCCACCGCTGCGGGAAGCACCGCCGGGTGTTCTGGTCAGCGGCCGGCAGGTCGCCCGGCTTGCAGTCGGCCGGGGCGTAGTTGACCCTGAGCTCGCCGCCGGTCTCGTTGTGCACCGCCTGGACCCGCCACTTGACGAGCGGCGGGCGGCCTTCCTTGGCGTCCACCCGGTTGGGCAGTTGAAGGCCCATGAAGGTGACCTTGGGCAGGGTGATGGTGGCGCCCACGTGGCCGCTCTGCTGGAGGGAGGCGAGCCAGAGCGCGGGGCTCAGGCCGTCGCCCGTCGCCGGGAACTGGTGCGCCAGCGTCCAGGAGTCCACCGGGCAGTACGGCTGGCCGGAGCACTTGGCCGGGTCGGTGTTCACGATCTGGGTGGTGACCTTGGCCAGCCGCTTGCGGGTGAAGAACGTCGGCGCCAGGCGGTCGGTGCACTTCACCCCCGCATCACAGATCTGGTCGAACGGGACATCGGGCCAGTGCTTGGCCGTGTCCTTCTTGAGCTGGTCGGCGGCGCAGGTGACCTCTCCGGAGGGCAGGCAGCGCTCGGCCAGGTCGAAGAGCACCCGCGCGGCGGGCGACCTGGTGAACAGCTCGCCGCTCAGGTAGCCGTAGTCGATGCGGGCGAGGTTGCCGGCGCGCACGTACGGCGTACCCAGCTCGGGCTTGTTGGTGCGGCCGTAGTGGTTCTGCTCGGTGGTGTACCAGTAGGTGATGGCGTTGCCGTGCGGGTCGACGGACAGATCGAGGTTCCACCGGTAGGCCTGCTGGCACCAGGCGGCCGACTTGTCGCTCTTGTAGCAGGGCTCGCCGCTGTTGTTGCCGAAGACCGGGACGGTCCATGCGGACTTGGTCTCGGCCTTGCCGGAGGCCCAGCCGGGCAGCCGGTTCAGGCCGAAGGTGTACTGGGTGCCGTCGTTGGAGGTGACCCGCCAGTATTCACCGTCGTTGTCGCCGTTGACGGCGCCCTTGAGCGCCTCCACCCGGGTGCCGTCGTCGCGCTTGGGCCGCCACTGCTTGGTCGTGGCGTCCTTGATCAGCTCGACGGCCGAGCCGTCGAGGGACAGGGTGGCGTTCTCGTGGTCCCAGCACAGGTCCCCGGTCTTGGCGCCGTCCAGGATGCAGGGCTTGTAGCGGCGCTCGATGTAGCCGCCGGGGCTCAGTTCGAAGCCCTCGCCCGCCCAGGACGGCTGGTTGTTCGTCGAGGCGGTCCGGCCGTCCACGCTCTGCGAGGAGTAGCCGAGTGACACCTCCGGCTCGTCACCGCCCAGCGCGGGCGGCACCCGCATGTCGTAGCTCCAGGTGAAGTCGCCGGACTGGGCGCCGACGCTCCAGTCCGCGGAGGCGGCCAGCGAGGTCGCCGCGTGGTCCCCCGAGGGGCCCGACGGCGCGGCGGCCAGGGCGTACAGGCCGGATGTCTCGACGTCGGCGGTGAGCGTGCCCGCCGTCGCGTCGTTGTCGGAGGGGACGGGCTCCGGCCGCGGGCACGCCGTGGCGGCCGTCAGCGCGCACTCCTGGAGGCGCACCATTCGCAGGCGGGCGCCGTAGTCGCCGCCGAAGGCGTGCCGGAAGCCGGAGTAGTCGATCTCCAGGCGGGTCTTCCCGCTCCCGCCCTTGGCGACCGCCACGCCCTTGCCCGGCGACACCCGCATCGCCAGGCCGAGCAGGCCGGTGGGTTCGGTGTCGAGCAGTTCGACCTGGACGGGGGCGGCCTGCGCGGCCGTGCGCGCGCCCTTCCCTTCGGCCAGGCGTACGGGGAAGCCGGCGTCCATGGTCCTGGCCGCCGCGTCGCCGCCCAGCTCGACCGTCTGCGGTTTCGGCCAGGAGACGCCCGGTGGCGCCTTCCAGGCCTGTTTCTCCACCGGGTCGGCCCGCTGGGGCAGCACCTTCACCGGCTCGCCGTGGACCGGTTTCTCCAGCTCCACATCGGGGGCCTCGCGGGGCGCGGCGGTGGCCGGCATCGCGTAGACCAGCGGCACCACGAGGATGACGGAGAGCATCGTGGCCAGTCGCCGGGTCCACGGCGACTCGCGCACAACTCCCTGAAAACGATTCCAGTAGGACTCCGGAGGATCTGACTCTGGTGCATCCATGGGGATCTCCCAGTGAGGGGGGTGGGGATTTACTACTGGGCGGCCAGCTGAGCGATGCGCTCGGTGCTCAGCACGCCGTCATAGGTGCGGACGTCGTCGACGGTGCCCGGCCAGTAGCCGGTGAAGACGCCCGCGGTCTTGGTCCGGCCCAGTTGCAGCGGGCCGAGGGCCTTCCACGCGCTCACGTGGCCGGTGATGGTGCTCTCCGACAGGCGGCCGTTGACGTACACGCGCAGCTCGCCCACCAGCGGGTCGTAGACCCCCGCCACATGGGTCCACTCCAGCGGGGTGGGAACGGCGTCGGAACGCGTGCGCACCAGCGCGGCGCTGTCGGTGTCGGCGGCGGCCATGGCGAGGGTCCACCGCCCCTTCTCATTGTCGTAGCCGAGTTGGAAGCCGCCGGCTCTGCTGCCCACCTGGGAGACGATCGCGGCGTCACGGGTGGGCAGGTAGTCGAGCTGCGTCCAGGCCGAGACGGTGAAGCCCGCCCTGGTGTCGACGGCGGGGGCCGAGGTCTGGGCGTGGCCGTCGACGCCGTCGAGCCCGAGCCCGCCGTCCAGCCACCCTTCGGTCCAGGTCGCGCCGCCGCCGACGGTGGCCGCGGTGGCCCGGCCCGAGGAGTCGGCCGCGCTCACTCCGGTCTCCTCGTCGAGCGTCCAGTGCCCGACCAGCGTCGCGGCGCTGTTCACCAGGTCGGCGACCTCGTCACCGAACATCGCCCGGCCGTACGCGCGGACGTCGTCGACGTCACCGGGCCAGAACTCGGCCGCCGCTCCGCTCGCCTTTCCTCTGCCGATGGACAGGGGCCCGGCCGCCTCCCACGGCTGGGTGAACGGGACCGACGACTCCAGCCGGCCGTTGACGTACAGGGTCAGCTCCCGCGCCGCCGCGTCGTACACGCCGGTGAGGTGGGTCCATTCGCCGAGCCGCGGCGCGGCCGCCGACAGTGCGCGCACGGCCGGCGCGCCGTCCGTGTCCGTGCCGGACCGGGCCAGCGCCCAGCGGTCGTCGGCCTTGGAGTACTGCAGGGCGAAGCCGGCCGCCCGGCCGCCGTCCTGGCCGACGGCCGTCGCGGTGGCGGTCGCGCTGTTCAGGCGGACCCAGGCGGCGACCGTGAAGTTGCTCAGCGTGGAGACGGCCGGCCCGCTGGTCTGCGCATGGCCGCCGCCGGCCAGCCGCAGCCCCAGGCCGGTCCGGCCGGTGGCCCAGGTGGCGGTGCCCTGCAGCGCGGCGTGGCGGGTGCCCGCCCGGTCGGTGGCCACCGTGCCGTCCCCGTCGTCCAGCGGCCAGTGCGCGTCAGGGGCGGTGGCCCCGTTGACGTTGAACAGGTAGGAGCGGATCGGGCCCTGGTGACCGGCGCGGTCCTTGGCGCGCACCGACAGCACGTTGGGGCCGTCATGGCGCGGGGTGAGCCGGATCGTCGCCGACCCGTCCGTGCTCCCGGCCGCCACCTCGTTCTTCGGGGCGGTGTCCAGGCCGTAGAGGTAGCCGGCGACGTCGGTGACGCCGTTGGGGGTGAAGGTGAACGAGCCCGCTCTGCCGACGCCGCCGCTCCAGCCGCCCTCGACGTAGTCGGGCGAGGTCACGCCCGGCTCCGTGCCGGGGGCGGAGGCGTCCACGGTCGCCTCGCACCACGGGCTCCACGCGCTGTTGGCCAGGCCGTCCTCCGCGCGGACCCGCCAGCGGATCAGCGAGCCGTCGGCGAAGGCCCCGGCCGGCACGAGGGCGTTGAAGGCGCTGCCGGTCGAGCCCACGCCGGTGAGCCGCTCGCCGACCTTCACACCGGCGGCGTCCCACCACTCGAACCGGCCCTTGACCGAGTTGTCCGCGTCCCGCAGCTTGGCCCAGAGGGTGGGCGTGGCCTTGCTGACGATGGGCCGCCCGGCGCCGGAGACGCAGTCGCCGCCGGGGTCCGACCAGGTGTCGGCCGCGACTGGGGCGGACGGGAGCGAGTTGTACTCGATCACCAGCTTGGGGTTGTTGCGGAACTTCTTCCAGCCGTAGTTGTCCGTCTCACTGGAGGCCCGCAGCCCGATCGTGATGTTCGGCCAGTTCTTCGCGGCAGCGTCCTTGACCTGGGCGGTGACGTCGAACTCGACCCCGCCCGGCATGCAGGAGGCGCTCCAGCCCTTGGCCGCGTTCACGGTGTCGAGCTTCGTGACCCAGGTGGGCTGCTTGTTCCAGGTGGTGGCCTTGCTGATCGTGTTGGTCGCCCACGCCTCCACGTTGCGCTTGGTGCACGAGTAGGACCAGGTCTCGTACGTGCGCAGGGTCGCGTTGACGATCTGCTTGCCGTGGATGGTCGAGCCGGTGTTCATCTGGAAGAACGAGCGGTTCTTCTGGCTGTCGACCTTCCCCACCCTGGCCACGTCGCTGGCGTTGAAGAAACTGGAGGTGGGGTGGATGTTCCAGACGGCCGTCCAGGCGCCGCGCGAGGCGGAGAAGTACGGGTCGAGGTAGACCGGGAAGCGGGTGCGCGGATCGGTCAGCATGGCGCGGTGCGGCCTGAGCTTGAGCCGCTTGCCGGTGAGCTCGACGCCCATGATCTCGCTGCGGGCGTCCGGCGGGGCGACCTTCTCGGCCGCGAGCGTGCGGGTCGCCGGGGCGCCCGAGGAGTCCCACATCAGCGGCGGCGACGCGGTGAAGATCGTCCCACCGGCCCCGTCGACCGCCTCCAGGTTGCCGCCCTCGGTGGACTTCATCGACAGGCCGCTGGTGGACAGCGGGTAGTCCAGCTCGGTCAGGGCCTTGTTCGCGGCCGCCTCGCGGGTCTTGACGACCAGCAGGTGCGAGAAGCCGTCGACGTCCGCCTTCACCTGCAGGTCCACGCCGGGCAGCACCTCGGGGTACGTCGCCGTGTCGCCGTCGAGCACCGGGGTGGGCAACGCGCCCTGCCAGCCCAGCTCCAGCGCCTTGGCGCCGCGTGCCATGCGGGCCAGCGGTGAGGTGCCGCCGCCGGAGAAGCTCAGGTCCACCGCCGTCGCCACCGGCGCGACCGAGCCGTCGGGCCGCGTCGTCAGCGTGGTGTCCACGTCCTGCCACCGGCCCTGCTTGCGCACCCGGACCGGGCGCGGGTGCTGCTCCAGGACGAGGGTGCCGTCCGGTTCGGCGAAGACCTGGCGCGTCTCGGAGCGCAGGGCCGTCACCTCGACCGGCTGCTTGGTGCGGCGGGCGAGCGCGAGAGCCGACTCCTCGGGCTCGCCGCCCACGCCTCGGTCCCCGGCGGCTTCGGCTGCTCTGTCACTCTGACGCAGTCCGGCGGTCTCGTCGGTCTGCCGTGCTTCGGTGGGTTCGTAGTTCTGTCGCGCCTGGGCGACGGCGTCCGGTTGGGTCAAGGGTGCCGCCGCGAGTGCCGCCACCAACGTCACTACGAACAGCCCACGAGCTACGCGCATCCACCCTCGCCAGGTTCAAGCCGGAGACACCATGCGACCTCGCACGGCGTCTCCTCGATCTTCAGTTGACGCTCGGATTGTCACCCAGGTCATGCGGTCCGTCTAGATCCATTGGCAAATTTCATCGGAAATTAGTTATGTCCGGAAAAAAATCGTCAGCGACGCCCCTGGGCTGGTTCGGGCACCCGGACCGCGAGGAAGGTCGCCGTACGCCGCAGCCGGAAACCGAGGGACTCGTACAGCCTGATGGCCCCCGTATTGCTCGCGGCGGCGTGCATGAACGGCGTCTCGCCCCGCGCCCGGATGCCCGCCGCGACGGCGAGCACCAGCCGGGTCGCCAGCCCCCGGCCCCGGAAGGCCTCGTCGGTGCAGACGGCGCTGATCTCGGTCCAGCCGGGTGGGCGCAGCCGCCGGCCCGCCATCGCGACCAGCGCGCCTTCGCGGCGGATCCCCAGATAGCCGCCGAGCTCGATGGTCCGCGGCAGGAACGGACCGGGCTGGGTCCGTCCGACGAGATCCAGCATCTCCGGCACGTCCGCGGCCGTCAGGGGGACCGCCTCGGCGTCGGGCCGCCCGGCGACGTTCTCGCCCGACAACTGCACGCCCGCCACCGTCGCCGCCACCTCCCAGCCGTCCGGCAGCGGGACCGTCACACCGGCCAGGGGCACCACCGGGCCGGCAAGTCCGTTGCCCTTCTTGGTCATCGCCGCGATGAGGCCCTGCAGATCCGGGCCGGCGCCGGAGGCGGTGCCGACGATTCGGGAGTCGCCGCTGACCGCGATGTTGTAGGCGATGGACGGGTTCGGTCCGAAGTAGGCCTGGACGCGCCCCGACTTCAGGGCGAGCAGCACGTCGCCGTACTTCTGGTAGTAGAGGATCTCGGCCGGCTTCAGCCCTGCTCGCTTGTTCTGCTCGTCCCAGTCGAGCAGGATCTTCTCCTGGTTCGTGCCCGACCCCACAGAGACGCGCAGCCCGGCGATGTCCGCCGGCTTGGCGATCTCCTTGATCGAGCTGGCGGCGGGCACCTGCCAGCCGAGCTGGTCGACCCGGTAGGTGGCGAAGTCGTAGGTGTCCTTGCGCTCCTCTGTGACGGTGACGTTGTTGAAGACGGCCTCGTACTTGCCGGACTTGACGGCCAGGAACAGGTTCTCCCACGAGCTGTTCTGCAGCTCCAGCTCGAGTCCCAGGACGTCGGCGACCAACTGGGCGAGGTCGGTCTCCACCCCGATCAGGGTGGTGTCGTCGGTGGCGGGGAAGACGAGCGGCGGGCTGCCCTCGCCGTTGACGCCGACG
This sequence comes from Nonomuraea glycinis, assembly GCF_014646515.1. Lineage (GTDB taxonomy): Bacteria > Actinomycetota > Actinomycetes > Streptosporangiales > Streptosporangiaceae > Nonomuraea > Nonomuraea glycinis. Next base: position 221,231 of record NZ_BMNK01000005.1, on the reverse strand, counting down.
GCGAGCTTGCCGTCCTCGGCGATGGCGGCGGGCACCTCGGCGGCCAGGGCCTCGACCTTCTCCGCCCGGACCCGGTTCTGCTCGGGGCCGGTGTTGATCGTCTGGCCGGCCACCGAGGGCGGCGGTGCGGCGTTCTCCGGGGCGAGCGTGGGCTCGGCGCCGCAGGAGGCGACGGCGAGCAGGAGGAGGAGTGCGGGCATGGCGACGGCCCGCCTGGGGTGAAGGCGCATGGGGGATTCCTTGGTCAGAGGACTTTGCTGATGAAGGCGCGGGTGCGCTCGTGTTCGGGGGCGTCCAGGACCTGCGACGGCGGGCCTTGTTCGACGATGCGGCCGGCGTCCATGAAGACGACGGTGTCGGCCACCTCGCGGGCGAAACCGATCTCATGGGTGACGACGATCATGGTGGTGCCGCTGACCGCGAGATCCTTCATGACTTCGAGGACCTCGCCGACGAGTTCGGGGTCGAGTGCCGAGGTAGGCTCGTCGAACAGCACGACCTTCGGCTCCAGGGCCAGCGCCCTGGCGATGGCGACCCGCTGCTGCTGCCCGCCGGACAGCGTGTGCGGATAGGCGTCGGCCTTGTCGGCCAGGCCCACTCGATCGAGCAGCCGGGCGACCACCACGTCGACCTCGGCGCGCGGCCTGCGCTGGGCCGAGCGGGGCGCTTCGGAGAGGTTCTGCCTGACGGTGAGGTGCGGGAACAGGTTGAAACTCTGGAAGACGAATCCGATCTTGGTGCGCTGCCGCAGGACCTCCCGCTCCCGCAGCTCGTGCAGCCGGTCCCCCGCCCGCCGGTAGCCGAGCAGGTCGCCGTCGACGGTCACCGTGCCGCGCTCCACCTTCTCCAGGTGGTTGATCGTGCGCAGCAGGGTCGACTTGCCGGAGCCCGAGGGGCCGAGGGGCCGAGGACGACCGTGACCTCGCCCTGGCGCACGCGCAGGTCGACGCCCCGCAGGACGTGCAGGGAGCCGAAGCTCTTGTGCACGCCGATCAGCTCCACCATGGCGGCCATGCCCGCCCCCTGCCGTAGTAGCGCTCGATGTAGTGCTGGCCGACTGACAGCGCGGTGGTCAGGACGAGGTACCAGATGGCCGCGACCAGCAGCAGGGCCATCACTCTGCCGTTGCGGTTGTAGATCACCTGCACCTGGTAGAACAGCTCGGGCAGGGCCATGATGTAGACGACCGAGGTGCCCTTCACCATGCCGATGATCTCGTTGCCCGCGTGGGGGACGATGGTCCGCATGGCCTGCGGCAGGATCACCTTGAACAGGCGGCGCCAGGGCGGGATGCCGAGCGCGGCGGAGGCCAGGCGCTGGCCGGGATCGACCGACAGCAGGCCGCCGCGGACGATCTCGGCGGCGTACGCGGCCTGGTGGAGGGCCAGGCCGAGGGCCGCGGCGGTGAGTGGGCTGATCAGGTCCATGGTGCCGATGTCGAAGAAGGCGGGCCCGAAGGGGACGCCGAACGACAGCCGGGGGTAGAGCAGCGCCAGGTTGTACCAGAACAGGAGCTGCAGGATCAGCGGCACCGACCTGAACAGCCACACGTACGCCCACGCCACCGCCGACAGCAGCCGGTTGGGCGACAGGCGCATCAGCGCCAGCACCGTGCCGAGCGCGAACCCGAGCACGATGGCCAGCGCGGTGAGCTCCAGCGTGAGCAGGACCGAGCGCAGCACGGACGGCGCGAACAGGTACACGCCGACGACGTCCCACTCCCACGCGGGATTGGTGACGAGCGCGCTGGCCACCATCGCCAGCAGCACCAGAACGCCGGCTCCGGATAACCAGCGCAGCGGATGGCGGGCGGTGACGATCTTCGGTACGGGTTCGTCACGCGGGTGCGCGGGCGCGGCCTGGGTGTCGGAGAGCGTCATGGCCGGGGTAACTCCGCTGGCATGTCACACCTTTCTGCCGTTCGGGTGGCACCTCATCAGCTCAGCACGGCATCGTAAAACCGTCACGACCTACTTGTTTAGTGGGTTTTTAGGCGCGAGAAGACGACACGCGTACCAGCGAGCCGCTGATCTGCTGCGGGTTGCGGATCAGGTTGAGGATCGGGCAGACCCGCTCCACCTCGGCGTGCAGCTCGGCCAGCTTCTCGTCCGAGGCGGGCGAGTCCAGCAGCACCTCGTACCTGAAGTTCTGCGGATGCACCGGGATGCCAGTGCTGCCCGGCTTCTGGGCCGCCGGGTCGTACTCGGCGCGTACGTCCACCTCCAGCGAGTCGATCGGCACCTCCAGCTCGGCCGCCTTGATCAGGAAGATGTGCGTGACGCAACTGCCCAGCACGCCCGCCTGGAGCTCCGGCGAGCCGGGCCCCAGGTCGTAGCCGGCGAAGTCGGGACCGCTGTCGCTGAGGATCTGGAAGTCCCTGATCCTGATGCGCCGGACGCCGCTGCGCCCCTCGGCGGTGACATGCGCGTGCAGCGGCACCAGGCCCTGGTCCGGCGCCGCGCGGCGGGCCAGCAGGGCGGCGCGCTTGTGGGACAGATACTCGCGAAGGGTGCTCATGGTCTCTCTCTCGTTACAGGGTGACGGGGCCGCGCGGGGTGTCGAGGACGGCCCGCAGGGCCACCTCGGGCCCTTCGACGACGTCGAGCAGGACGCCGAGCGCGGCCAGATCCCGGCGCAGCGCCGCCGGCTCCGGATGGACGGCGGTGAAGGAGGTCAGGCCCACCTGCGGCAGCTCCGAGGCGGCGGGGTGGGCCGTGGCGCCCCAGTCGATGAGGAACGGCACCGGCCGGACCGCCGCCGGGTCCTCCCGCCGGGTGAGCCGCCACTCCAGCAGCGTGCCCGCGGGGGTGCGCCGCGACAGCGGCTGTACGTCACCGGGGTCGTAGCCCTGCTCGCGGGCCTTGCGTACCGACTGGTCGAGGTCGTCCGGGCGGATCGCCCACGCGGCCAGCCGGGGCGTGTCGAGCGTCTCCAGGCCGAAGGCGCGCGGCCGGGTGCCCGGCTCCGCCGCCGGGTCCGGCCCGATGATCTCCAGGTAGGTGCCGGGGCCGAATCTCACCAGGTAGTTGGCCGTACCGCCGGGATGGCTGCCACCGGCGACCGGCGTGACCCCGGTGCGCTCGGCGAACGCGGCGACGCCCGCCGCGAGATCGGGGACCGCGTAGACGAGGTGGTCAAGGTGCGCGTCGGTCATCGGACTTCCCCCGTGTCGGGCTTGCGGTCGGTCGTCATCGTGTCTCCCCCGTGCCGGAATCGCGGTCGGTCGTCATCCGGTTTCCTCGGTGTCGGGCTCGCCGAGGGAGAGCATGAGCCGGTTGGCCCAGTTGAAGAACGCGGCGGCGTGGATGGCGTCGCTGATGGCCAGGTCGTCCAGCCCGGCGGCGCGCAGCGCGGCGACGTGCTCGGCGCCGAACTCGGCGGGGGTCGCGGTGAGCGCCTGCGAGGCGTCGATGATCGCCCGCCACCTGCCGTCCTGCGGCGCGTCGACACCCTCGTCGAGCAGGCGTTGCACGTCGTCCGGCCGCTTGGAGTAGTGACTGGCGAAGCGCGCGTGCACCGAGGCGCAGAACACGCACCCGGTGCGCCGCGAGGTGGCGGTCGCGGCCAGCTCACGCTCCGCGCGCGGCAGCCCGCCGTCGGTGTTGTAGAAGATGTCGTTGTCGGTCTGCGTCCGCGCGTGCAGGATCCGCGGGTCACGGGCCAGCAGCAGGAAGTACGGCGAGGCGGCGCGGGCCTTGTCGACCAGCGCCTCGTAGTGCTCGTCGGTCAGCTCCCGCTCGGCCAGCGGCGTCAGCCACGGCCGCCAGCCGATCCGGTCCTGGGTGAAGCCGCTCATGCCGTGGATCCCTTCGGGGAGGCGCCGAGCACCCGGAGGCCGGCGACGAGTCGTACCTGGAAGCTGAGGAAGGCGACGAGCTGCGAAAGCGTCACGATCCCGGTGGTGCTCCAGCCCGCGTCGGCCAGCGCGGCCAGCGCCTTGCGGTGCGCCTCGCGCGGCCGGAACACGAGCAGGTGCGCGTGCTCGAACGCGGCGGCCAGCCGTACGCCCAGCAGGTCGGCGTGCCGCGCCTGGTAGCGCAGCCCTTCGTCGCTCTCGCCGGCCAGCGCCGCGTCCTGGTAGACCCCGTACGGCCCGGTGGTGCGGCCGGCGGCGATCTCGGCCTGGACCGGCTCGGCCAGGTGCGGCGCGAGCTGGGCCAGCCGTTCGGCGTAGAAGGCGGCGACCGGTTCGTCCCCGTGCAGCCCGGCGACGAAGGCCGCGACCGCGTCGCGCTCGACGAGGGTGACCTCGTCCTCGGAGTCCGGGGAGAAGAGCACGTCGTAGCTGCGCTGAGCGTGTTCGCGGGCGTCGGGCCGCCGATCGCGCAGCCGGTCCAGGGGCGAGTTCGGCGCGACGCCCGCCAGGTGGTCGATGACATCGATGATCATGTCGTGCTCCATTCGGTGGCGGCGGGCCGTGGCGTCCAGCCGAGCGCGGGCGCGACCTCGGTCGCCAGCAGCTCGATCGAGCGGAGGATGAGCGGGTGCGGCGGGTCGACCGAGTGCGCCTGGAAGACCAGGTCGGTCACCCGCTCCAGCGTCGGGTCGGCCCGCAGGCTGTCGATGACGTCCTGCGGCGTGCCGACGTGCACGTCGAACGCGGCGATCCGCTGGTCGAGGTCGCTGTCCGGCAGTTCGAACGGCAACCTGCCCCGGCCCAGGCCGAGCTCGGCGTAGCGCAGCGCCTCGGCCCGGCTGTCGGCCACGAACGCGGTCCGCGAGGCCATGATCCGCGGGGTGACGCCCGGCGGCAGGTTCTCGTAGTAGGCGTCCACGATGGGCCGCTGGATCCGCGCCAGCGTCGCCTGCGGATCGTCCACGGGGCGCGGCTGGGTGCGCGACAGCATCAGCCCGTTGCCCGCCCGGCCCGCGCGGGCGCCGCCGCCGACCGAGAACGTCGCCTCCCAGATGGCGCCGAGCAGCCGGGGCGCCGGCGGGTAGAGCCGGTTGCCCGCGCCCAGGTCCTCCCCGGACCAGGCGTTGACGAGCACGGCCAGGTGCTCGGCGTAGACGGCGGAGCGGTTCGCGCTGTCGTGGCCGAAGGGGGTGAACGACGACGGCGTGCCGCCGCTGCCGACGCCCACCTCCAGCCGGCCCCCGGTCAGCAGGTCGAGCACCGCGGCGTCCTCGGCCACCCGCACCGGGTGTTCGAGGGGCAGCGTGATGATGCCCGTGCCGAGGCGGATGCGGCTGGTCACGGCCGCGACGTGGGCGAGGAACACCAGGGGCGCGGGCAGGCCGCCCTCGGCGCCGTCGAAGTGGTGCTGCGCGACCCACGCCGAGTCGAACCCGGCGGCCTCGGCGTGCCGGATCTGCTCGGCGGCCAGCCGGTAGCGCTCCCCCGGCGGCACGTCGTCGAGCAGCCGGCTGAAGAAGCCCAGCCTCATCGCACCGGCTCCGGGATCGCCGCCAGCAGCTCGCGGGTGTACTCATGCCCTGGGTCGGTGAAGACCTGTGATGTGCTTCCGGATTCCACGATTCTTCCTTGGTTCATGACGGAGACGGTGTGCGAGATCTGGCGGACCACCGCCAGATCGTGCGAGATGAACAGGTAGGTCAGCCCCAGCTCGCGCTGGAGCTGTTCGAGCAGGTCGAGGATCTGCGCCTGTACGGTGACGTCGAGGGCGGAGACCGCCTCGTCGAGCACCACCACCTCCGGTTCGACGGCCAGGGCGCGGGCGATGGCCACCCGCTGCCGCTGTCCGCCGGACAGCTCGCGCGGCTTGCGCGTGAGCAGGTCCTTGGGCAGCGCCACCCGCTCCAGCAGGTCGCCGACGCGCGCACGGCGCGCGGCGCGGTCGCCGAGCCGGAAATTACGCAGCGGTTCCTCCACGATCTCCGCGACGGACTGCCGGGGATCCAGCGAGCCGTACGGGTTCTGGTAGACGAGTTGCACATGACGGCGGAAGAGCCGGCCCGGACCGGCGCCGGCGATCTCCACCGTCCCCGACGTGGGCCGGGTCAGGCGCACCACCATCCGCGCCGTGGTGGTCTTACCCGATCCGGACTCGCCCACCAGCGCGTGCGTGGTGCCGTGCGCGACCTCGAAGGAGACCCCGTCGACCGCGCGGGAGACGGCACTGGGCCCGGCCCGGAACTCCTTGACCAGGTCCCGGACCACGATGGCGGGCTCACGGACGGGCGGTTCGGCCGTCCGGAACTCGCGTACCGACAGGGCGGGCGCGTCGTGCAGCAACTGCTTGGTGTAGGCGGCCCGCGGATCGGCCAGCACGGCCGCGCTCGGCCCCTGCTCCTCGATCCGGCCGTCCTTCATGACGACCAGCCGGTCCGAGCGGTCGGCGGCCACGCCCAGGTCGTGGGTCACCAGCAGCACGGCCGTGCCGAACTCGGTGCGCAGATCGTCGATGAGGTCCAGGATGCGCCGCTGCACGGTGACGTCCAGGGCGCTGGTGGGCTCGTCGGCGATGATGAGGCTGGGCTCCAGGGCGATCGCGATGGCGATGAGCACCCGCTGGCGCATCCCGCCCGACAGTTCGTGCGGGTACCTGCGGGCCAGCGCCTCCGCCTCCGGCAGGCCGACGCGGGTGAGCAGGTCGACGACCCGGCGGGCGATCGTGCGGCGGTCGCCGCGCCGGTGGATGCGCAGCACCTCGCCGACCTGGGCGCCGATGGTCTTGACCGGGTCCAGCGAGTTGGCCGGGTCCTGCGGGACCAGGCCGATCCGCACGCCGCGCACCGACTCCATCCGCCGCGAGGACCAGGTGGCCAGGTCGGTGTCGCCGAGCAGGATCTGGCCCTGGTCCACGGTGGCGTTCCCGGGCAGCAGCCCGATGATGGCGTGCGCCGTGGTCGACTTGCCGGAGCCCGACTCGCCGACGACGGCGACGGTCTCGCCCGGCTCCACGGTGAAGGAGATTCCCTCGACCGCGCGCCTGCCGTTGTAGGAGACCGCGAGATCGCGTACGTCGAGCAGGCTCATGCCCGGTCCTTTCCGAGGTCGGCCCCGAGCGAGCGGCTGATGCGGCCGGCGGCGAGCACCACCGAGACCACCACGGCGCCCGGCAGCGAGGTCAGCCACCAGGACGTGGCCAGATAGTTGCGCCCTTCGGAGATGAGCAGCCCCCATTCCGGGGTGGGCGGCTCCGCGCCGTACCCGAGGAAGCCGAGCGTCGAGATGGCCAGGATCGCCAGCCCGAACTGCAGGGCGGCGAGCGCGATGACGGGGCCGAGGGAGTTCGGCAGCACGTGCCGGCGCAGCACGGTCGTGTACCGGCCGCCGCTGCCGAACGCGGCCTCGACGTAGTCGGTGCGCCGCACCCGCACCACCTCGGCGCGGGACAGCCTGGCGAACGCCGCGACCGAGCCGATCCCGACCGCGATGGCCACGTTGACCGTGCCGGGACCGAGCAGAATGATCACCGTCAGCGCGAGGAGCAGTCCGGGGACCGACAGCAGCACGTCGACGAACCGCATGATCGCGTCGTCGAGCAGGCCGCCGGCCGACCCGGCCAGCAGCCCGAGCAGGGTGCCGAGGAGCAGTCCCACGCCGACCGCCACGAACGCCCCCGACAGGGAGTGCACGGCCCCGTGCACCACCCGGGCGAACAGGTCGCGGCCCACGGCGTCGGTGCCGAACAGGTGCTGCCCGCTCGGCGCCTGGAGCTTCTCGGCCGGCACGCCGGCGATCGGGTCGTGGCCGGTGAACACCCCCGGCACGACGGCCCAGAGCAGCGCGACGCCGATCACCAGCCACGCGAGGACCAGTCCGATCTTCGGCCTGTTCACGCCGCCACCTCAAGTCGTGGGTCGAGCACCGGGAACAGCAGGTCGATGACCAGGTTGACCAGCACGAACACGGTCGCGGCGAGCACCACGATGGCGAGCATCACCGGCGTGTCCTGCGCGTTGACGGCCTGCTCGGTCAGCCGGCCGATGCCGTTGCGGCCGAACACCGTCTCGGTCACGACCGAGCCCGCGATCAGCTCGCCGATCGTCAGCCCCGCCATGGTCAGCGTCGGCAGCACCGCGTTCCTGGCGACATGCCGCCACAGGATCCACCACCGGGACGCGCCCTTGGCCGCGACCACCGGCACGAACGGCTGGGTGTAGACCTGGTCGATGCTGCGGGCCAGCACCTGGGCGATCGGCGCCGAGATGGGCACCGCCAGCGTCAGCACCGGCAGGATGAGCTGCTGCGCCGGGCTGCCCCCGATGACGGGCACCAGGCCGAGCCGGAACGAGAACACCTGGATCAGCACGATGCCCAGCCAGAACACCGGGACCGACACGAACAGCGACGGCATGGACAGCAGCGCGCCCCTGATCCACGAGGTCCTGCTGTAGCCGGCCGCGAACGCGATCACCAGGGCGATCAGCACCGCCAGCAGGAATCCGGCCGAGGCCAGCTTGGCCGTCTCCGGCAGCGCCTCGGCCAGCCGTTCGACCACGGGGGTGCCGGTGTCGATCGAGTAGCCGAAGCTGCCGCGGGCGAAGCCGAGCAGGGTGTGCAGGTAGTCCACGAGGGGCGGGTTCCCGCCCGAGTAGTACGCGCGGATCTCCGCGATCTGCTCCGGCGACAGGCCGAGCTCCGGGTTCTGGAACTTGATCAGGACCGAGTCGCCCGGCAGCAGCTGCAGCAGGATGTAGCCGGCCGTGAAGGCGGCCCACAGGACGAGCGCCGCCTGCCCGACCCTGGACAGGAGATATCTGGTCATCTCTAGTCCTGGTTCGACTTCCAGGCCGAGTAGAACGCCGGCCTGGCGACCGCCTCGAACGCGACCCCGTGCACGTGCGGCGCCCCGCCGTACACCTGCGGCTCCTCGAACAGCGGGATCGTGTAGCCCTGCTCGATCACGTAGCGCTGGATCTCGGCGACCTTGGCGTTGCGCGCGGCGGTGTCGGGCTCGGCCGACTCCTGCTCCAGCAGCCGGTCCAGCTTCTCGTCCTGGGAGAGGATGACGTCGCGGTTCTCGCTGTGGAACTGACTCTTGATCACGTCCTGGTCGGCACGTCCGACCATGGTGTGCGCGAGCGCGGTCTTCTCGGCGTTCTTGATGTCCACGGCCTGGGTGCCGGCGTCGGCGGGACGGATCTCCAGCTTCACGCCGAGCTTGGCCCACTGCTGGCCGATCAGCTCCAGGGTCTGCTTCGACAGCGGCTGCGGGCCCGCGATGAACACGCCGAGCTGCAGTTTCACGCTGTCCTTGGCGCGGATGCCGTCGGCGCCGCGCACCCAGCCGGCCTTGTCGAGCAGGGCGTTGGCCTTGGCCGGGTCGTAGGCGAGCTCCTTGGACAGATCCACGTAACCCTGGGCGAGATGGCTGAGCACCGAGGTGGCGAGCGGATAGCTGGGCGTGAACAGGGTGTCGACGACCTCCTTGGCGTCGGTCCCGGCCTGCAGCGCCTTGCGGACGTCGAGGTCCTTCAAAATGCTGTTGCCCGGCCGCAGGTACAGGCCGTTGTTGACGCCCCTGGTCGGCTCGGCGTAGATGGTGTGGCCGGCGCTCTTGACCGTCTCCTCGTCGTAGGCCTGCACGTAGCGGACGAAGTCCGCCTGGCCGGAGGTCAGCGCGCCGACGCGCACGTTGTCCTCGGGCGTCACGATGACCTTGATCTCGTCGAGGTAGGCGCGCCCCTGGTGCTGCGACGACTTCGGCGCCCAGTTGTAGTCCTTGCGGGCGGCCAGGTCGATCTGCTTGTCGATGACCTGGTTCTTGACCGTGAACGGTCCGGACCCGGCGATGTTCTTCAACTGGCACTGCTCTTCGTACGGCAGCGAGATCGTCTTCTTCGAGACCAGGCCCGCGCCGATGACCGACGTGCCCTGGAGGAAGCCGGGCGAGGGCTTGTCGAAGAAGAACTTCACGGTCAGGCGGTCGACGACCTCGCTGCGCTTGTAGTTGTTGACGAACTCGGCGACGGGCAGCTTCAGCTTGTCGTCGCCGAGGCCGTACACGTCGAAGTTGGCCGCGACGGCCTCGGCGTCGAGCGGGGTGCCGTCGCTGAAGGTCACGCCGTCACGCAGGTGGAAGGTGTACTCGGTGGCGTCCTTGCCGACCTCCCACTTGGTGGCGATCCAGGGCTCGATCTCCAGCGTCTTCGGGTTCTGCCAGGTGAGCTTGTCGGTGATCTGGTTGAGGATGCCGCCGTTGGGATAGAAGCCCGCGGCCGGCAGGTAGAGGCAGGTCGGGGGCTGGTGCTCCAGGTAGGTCAGGGTGCCGCCGTACACGGGCTTGCCGTCGGTGCTCGCCTGCTGGACAGGGCCTCCACCGCCACCGCAGGCGCCGAGGAGCCCCACGACGGTGAGCATGGCGACGCCGGCCGCGATCGTCGACCGCGGTGTGGATGATGACATGGGGAATGGCCCTTCTTGCATGAGTGGGGGACGTACCGGATTTATCCGGCACGTCTCCCTAAAAGGTGGGGGTCAGTCGCGGACGGTCCGCCAGAAGCGCCACCGGGAGACGACCTCGGCCGTCCGCTCCTCCGGCTCGGCGTCGTCGTCGGGCAGGTCGTACCAGTGGGTGTCACCTGGGTACGGATCCACTTCCGAGGCGGCGCGCACGGGCGGGTCGGCGGGCGGAACGTGCCGGAGAGCGGTCACGGGGTGGTCCTCACGGATCAGCGACATGCGCGGGCAGCGGAGGTCGGGGAGAGCGTGAGCGGCATCGGTCACGCCAGGTGGGACGCCTTCCTGATCAACGACATCGCGCGCTGGCGACGCGACCGAAGTCCACGTGCGCGCGTCTGATGAGGTTGAGACCCTGACTCATGCCGAGAACCTATCGCGCGAGGGCTCACAAAGTCAACTTTTCCTACTAGCTTTGCATGAAATCCTTGGCCACTGGGTGACACCACCGCATTACACTGGAAAAGTTACATGGTGGATCTTTCGTTCTTCGAGGCCGGTAGCCGATAATCGGGGCCGTCAACTGTCGAAGAAATCGCCGAGGCAATGACCACTATCGGTTCTCTTCAGCCAGCCGATCCGACGGAGATCGGCGGGTTCTCGCTGCTGGGGCGGCTGCGGGAGGACGACCTCGCCCTGGTGTTCCTGGCTAGGGCCGTTGACGACGCCCAGGTGGAGATCGCCTGGATGCAGGCCGGATCGGCCGGCTTCGAGACGATCGCCGCCTCGCTGACCGACGTCAGCGCCCCCTCGCTGGCCCGGGTGATCGCCACCGGGGTGCTGGCGGACCGGCCGTACCTGGTGAGTGAGCACGTCACGGGCTCGCCGCTGCAGGAGGTCGTGGCTCGGGCCGGCCCGTGGCCCGGGCCGGCGCTGCACCGGCTGGGCATCGCGATGGCCTCGGCCCTGGTGGGACTGCACCAGCGCGGCGTCACGCACGGCGACCTGCGCCCCGGCACAGTGCTCGTGGACGCGGACGGGATCACCGTGACCGGCTACGGCCTGTCCGGTCTCGGTACGGCCGACTCGGCCGAGGTGGCGACGCGGGCGCTCGGCCATCTCGCCTACACGGCTCCCGAGCAGGTCACCGGAGGGATCGCGGGGCCGGCGGGGGACGTGTTCGCCTGGGCCGCCACCCTGCTGTTCGCCGCCACCGGCGCGCACGCCTTCGAGGGCGAGTCGATGGCCGCCACCGTCAACCGCGTCGCCCAGCACCAGCCCGGACTGGAGGCGCTCGAAGAACACCTGCGCCCGATCGTGGCGGCGTGCCTGGCCAAGGATCCGGCCCAGCGGCCCGAGGCCGGCGAGGTGCTGCTGCGGCTGGTCGGGCACTCGACCCAGACGGTCATGGGCGACCAGGCGCCGGCCGCGCCCCGCCGGACGCCCTGGCCCGTGCCCGCCGCGCTGGCCACCCTGGCCGCCGGCGGCGTGGCGGTGGCGGTGGCCGCCGCCGTCACGGGTCACGTGGTCGCCGAGCGGGTGGTCACGACGCCCGCCGCCGTGGTAGTGCCGACGGTCTCGCTGCCCGACCTGTCGGCGACCGCGAGCGGCCCCGCCACCCTGCCGTCGCCGGCCACCACGACGCGGGCGAACGGCATCGGCCTGACCCTCCACGAACACCCCGACGACCTGCAGCGGATCGTGGCCTACCGCAACGAGCGCGGCACCTGGCTGCGCTCCGGCAAGAACGGCGAGTTCGTCGACGCGGGTGTGCGAGCCGATGACGTGGCCGCCGCGCCCAACGGCTCCTGGTACGCGCTGCTGGCCAAGACCGAGCTCACGCTGATCGCCCGGGTGAGCGGCGAGCGGTTCACCGTCCGGGTGCCGAAGCGATCCATCTCACCGGTGTGGGATCGCGGGTCGTCGCGGCTGCTGCTCACGCTGACCGCGAAGGGCAAGGACCGGCCGCCGACCGGGTTCGCGGTGGTGGACGCGGTCACCCGCGCGGTCCGTACGGTGGACACCGACGAGCGGCGGCACAAGGGCTCCGGCGCGTTCGGCTGGATGCCTTCCGGCGACCAGGTGGCCGTCACCTACACCGGCGGCTCCGACACCGGCCTGCGCATTCGTGATCTGGAAGGACGACAGGTGCGGACGATGTCGTGGACCGGGGCGAGCATCGGCCGGGCGCTGACCTCGCCGTCGGGCCGGCTGCTGATGACGGACTGCCCGAGCGGCGGCTCCCAGTGCGCGTGGGACCCCGCGACGGGCGCGCGGGTCGCCACCTACGTGAACACGATCAAGAGCGCGGAGAACTGGGGCTGGTACGACGACGACCACCTGATCATCCTTGACCCGAACAAGAAACCGGTCGAGTTCCTCGCCGTGGACTTCCGCGACGGCAACCGCCGCCTCCTGGCCACTCTGACGACCGAGGACAACACCGCCGGCCTGCGCCTGGCCCGGGCGGCCCGATGAACCCCCCACGCCCGGACCCGGAAACCGTGAACCTCGAACCCCCGACCCCCCAGAACAACGAGCCCCCCGAGCCGGAGACCGTCAACGTCAGATCGGCGGAGGCCCTGGACGGGGCGGCCGGTGAGCCGGGGGCCGGGGACCTGCGGCCGGGTGATCCGGAGCGGGTGGGTGGCTATCGGCTGACCGGCAGACTGCATGTGAGCTGCTGTGACGTGGTGGATTACCTGGCGGTGGCGCCTTCCGGCAGGACGGTGGTGCTGCGCCGCTACGGCAGGCCGGCCGATCGGCGGCCCGCCGACCCCGGATGGGCCGAGCGGATGCGGCAGGCGGCCCCCGTCGGCACGGTCGCCGTGCTCGACTCGGGTGCCGACTTCGTGGTCACCGAACACGTCGAGGGCGGCTCGCTGGCCGGCCAGGCCGCGGCGGAACCACCGGCCGAGTCGGCGCTGCGCCGCCTGGCGATCGGCACCGTCACGGCCCTGGCCGCCGTGCACCGCGCCGGACTGGCGCCCGCCGGGATCCGGCCGAGCCGGGTCCTGCTGGGCCCGGACGGCCCCCGGTTGCTGTGCGCCGTACCGGAGATCCACGATCAGGTCGGCGGGTCGCACGACACCTCGCCGATCCGGCTGGACCAGCCGGCCTGGCCGGCCCCCGAGCAGTTACGCACCGGCACCGACGCGGACCTGGACCCCCACCGACCGGCCCGCCGAGCCCGAGCCACCGGCTCGACCCACCCCTCCGGCACCGCCCGAACTACCGCCCGACTCCGGACCAACGACCAAGCCAAAGCCGCCCAAGCCGAAGCCGAAGCCGAGGCCGCCGACCGTGCGGGCATGGCCGTCGACGTGTACTGCTGGGCCGCCACGATCGCCTACGCGGCGGCGGGCCGCGATCCGTTCGCCGCCGACAGCGAAGCGCAACGGCTGGCGCGGATGGCGGAGGGCGCCGCCAGTCTGGCCGCGGTGCCCCAAGGCGGGGTGCGCGACCTGCTGGCCGACTGCCTGGCGGACTCCCCCACCGCCCGGCCGACCGCCGAGGAGGCGCTGCTGCGGCTGGTCGAGGAGACCGGCCTGGCCGCCCCGCCGGACCTCGCCACTCCGCCGAAGCCGCCCAGACGACCCGGCCGCGCCCTGCTGATCACCGCCGCGGGGGTGACGATCGCCCTGATCGCCGGCGGCACGTCCGCCGCGTTGACGCTGGCGGCGGCGCCCGAACCCACCCCCAAGCCCACGGTCGCCGCCCCCACGGCCTCGTGGTCGGCCCGCTCGGTCTCCCCTCTGCCCACCCCGCCGGCCAACGGCACCGAGCTGACGCTGCCCGGCGGGCTCGGCACCGCCTACGAGAACCCCGCCGACCCGGTCCGGCTGACCTCGTTCCGGGTGGACGAGAGCCGCCGCTACGTACGCGATCCGCGGACCGGTGCGTTCAACGACGTCGGCCCGCACACCGTGGCGGCCGAGCAGTCCCCCGACGGCCGCTGGCTGGCCTCCTTCAACTCCCTGTACGCGGCGACCGACGACCATCTGGCCGTGTCCTTCGTCGACCGCCTGACCGGTGCCCGCTTCAGCGTGCCGGCCCTGGGTCCGCCCTATCAGAGTCTGACGCTGTCCTGGTCCCGGGACAGCAGGCGGGTGCTGCTGACGGCGCAGCGGATCGAGCAGGTGGACGGCGAGGACGTGCCCCTGACGGCCGGGTACGTGATCGTGGACGTGGCGGCGCGGACCGCGCGGTTCGTCCCGACCGGCGACGGCGATGAGGTGAAACAGGCGGCCAAGGCATCGGGCGGCCGGGTGAAGCCCATCGAGCACCACGCGGAGTACCGGTGGACACCGGACGGGCGGTCGGTGATCTCGAGCTTCCTGACCGCCGAGTGGGGACAGGGGGTGCGCATCCGCGACGCGGACTCCGGCCGGGCGATCCGCATGATGCACTGGACCGGGGAGGTCCAGGGCATGGCCGACTGGTTCTCCCCCTCGGGCGGCAAGTTCGTCACCGGCGGCTGCGCCAAGATCCTTTCCGCCTGCGTCTGGAAGACGGCCGACGCCTCCCGCCTGCACAACGTGACGCTCCTCAAGGGCGCGGGCTTCTACGGCTGGTACGACGAGAATCACCTGATCATCGCCGCCTCCGTGCAGAAGGGACAGCGTGGCATCTTTGTCACGGACATGTCGGGCAAGCCCGTCCGGGTGCTAGCCATGATCAAGGCGGCCGACGACGTGGTGGTCGACGTACGCTACACCCGGGGATAGCGGCCGTGTCGCTGCCCGACGACCCCGACAGGATCGGCGACTATCGGGTGCGCGGCCGGCTCGGCGCCGGCGGTCAGGGTGTGGTCTACCTGGCCGAGTCGCCGGACGGCCGCCCGGTGGCCGTCAAAGTCCTGCGCGCGCCCGACGAGGAGGCCGCGGCGCTGCTGCGCCGCGAGGCCGAGATCCTGCCGAGGATCGCCGCCTTCTGCACGGCGCAGGTCCTCGAGGTCGGTACGGCCGACGGCGCGCCCTACGTGGTCAGCGAGTACGTCGAGGGCCCCACCCTGCAGCAGGCGGTGGCCGCCCGTGGGCCGCTGCGCGGGCGCGAACTGCACCGGCTGGCCGTGGGCACCATCACCGCGCTGGCCGCCATCCACCGCGCCGGAGTCGTGCACCGCGACTTCAAGCCGGGCAACGTGCTGCTCAGCCCGGAGGGGCCGCGCGTCATCGACTTCGGCATCGCCCGCCCCGCCGGTGTGGTCGACGTCCCGGGCGAGGACCTGATGGGCACCCCGCCCTACATGGCGCCCGAGCAGTTCAGCCTCGGTGTGGGCGGGCCGGCGGCCGACCTGTTCGCGTGGGCCTCCACCATGGTGTTCGCCGCCACGGGGACGCCCCCGTTCGGCACCGGCGCGCTGCCCGCGACCATCAACCTGATCATGCACGCCGAGCCCGACCTCGGCCCCCTCGACGCCGACCTGCGCGAGGCGGTCGCCGCCTGCCTGACCAAGGACCCGGCCGACCGGCCCGCCGCCCGGCAGGTGCTCCTGCGCCTGCTCGGCCGCCCGGCCCAGACCGCCACCGGCGCCACCTCCCCGCAGGAGCTGACCGCCGGAGCCACCAGGGCCGCCGTCACCCAGCCGGGCAGGTGGCCGTCCCTTCCCGTGCCGTTCCGCGAGCCGGGCCCGCGCCGGCGACGCCTGGTGATCATGGCCGCCGCCCTGGCGACCGTGCTCGTCGCGGGATCCGTCACCCTCGCCGTGCTCAGGCCGGGGGCGGTCACCCGCGCCACGAGCGGGCCGCTGGCCACCGACACCCGCGCGGTCAAGGTCCCCGGGCTGAGCGCCACGCTGCACGAGCATCCCTCCGACCCCCTGCGGATGACCTCCTTCCTGCGCGGCAGCACGCAGCTGAGTGAGGGGCTGGCCTTCAGCGCCGGTCTGCGTGCCGTCGACGGCGACACCTTCCGGCCCTCGACCGGCCGCATGCTGCCGCTGATCTCCCCCGCCGGCGACCGGACCGCCGCCGTCCACGAGTCCCCCCAGCTGGCCGCGGAGAACGCGGGCGGGGTCCGGTTCACCGACCGTGACCTCGGCGGCGAGTTCTGGGTGCACGTGGTCGACCCGCCGCTCGCCCTGCGGAACGCGAACTGGAGCGAGGAGGGCGATCGGCTGCTGGTGACCGTCTTCGACACCGCGGCCGAGAACCGTACCGTGGGCTTCGCCCTGGTGGACGTCGCCGGGCGCACCGCGACCGTGACCCGGCAGGGCGCGCCGGAGTCCGGCAAGGCGGACTACGTGTGGGGGCCCGACGAGGGGACGGTCGCCCGTGCCGCCGGCGCCGACCGGGTCAGCGTCCACGCCCTGGACGGCAGCGTGCGCCGTACCATCGAGCAGGCCGCGCTGGCGGACGGCGAGACCCCGCACTTCTCGGCGGGCCGGCTCGCCGCCGGGTGCCCCGGCCTGACCGACACCGCGTGCGTCATCGACGTCGCCACCGGACGGCGGCTGTCCACCCTGCCACTGCCCGCGGGCGGGAAGATCTGGTTCTGGTACGGCACGGACCACCTGGCCGTCTACACCGAGAAGAGCGTCCCGCCCCGGACCCAGGCCATCGACCTCACCGGCAGGCCGGTGCGCGTCCTCGCCGAGTTCACCGGTGGCACGGCGTGGAGCGTGCACTACAGCACCGGCTGACTCCTCATTTGGGCCTTGTTGTGGCGATGAGTCATGGCTATTGTCAGGCACCAATCTCTTAGGAAACTTTCCTAAGAGATTCTGAGAGGGTGATTGGGTGTACAAACAACGCATTTTGGCCGCCCTGTCGGCTACGGCGGTGGCGGGCGCGCTGACCTTCGCGCTGCCGATGTCCAGCGCCTCCGCCGAGGCGTGCGCCGCCGCGTGGAGCTCCGGCGCCGTCTACACCGGTGGCGCCTCCGTCTCCCACAACGGCCGCAACTACTCGGCCCTGTGGTGGACGCAGGGCGAGACCCCCGGCGGCGCGGCGGTCTGGGCGGACAAGGGCGGCTGCAGCGGCGGCTCGACCACCCCCGGTTGCAACCACCCGAACTGGGCGGCGGGCACGTGGTACCCCGCCGGCTCCATCGTCCGGTTCACCGACGGCCGGTACTACCGGGCCGAGCACGACAACCCGGGCTACGACCCGACGATCAGCACGTGGTACTGGGACCCGTACACCTGCGGTGGCGGCACCGACCCCACCGACCCGCCGGACCCGTCCGGGTTCGTGGTGAGCCAGGCGCAGTTCAACGAGATGTTCCCGGGCAGGAACTCCTTCTACACCTACAACGGGCTGACCAGCGCCCTCAGCGCCTACCCCGGCTTCGCCAAGACCGGCAGCGACACCGTACGCAAGCGGGAGGCCGCGGCGTTCCTCGCCAACGTCGGTCACGAAACCGGCGGCCTGGTCCACATCGTGGAGCAGAACACCGCCAACTACTCGCACTACTGCGACCCCGGCCAGCCCTTCGGCTGCCCCGCCGGCACGTCCGCCTACTACGGTCGCGGGCCGATGCAGCTCAGCTGGAACTACAACTACAAGGCCGCCGGCGACGCCCTCGGCCTCGACCTGCTGGGCAACCCCTATCTGGTGCAGACCGACTCCGCCGTGGCCTGGAAGACCGCGCTGTGGTACTGGAACACCCAGAACGGCCCCGGCACCATGACCCCGCACAACGCCATGGTCAACGGCCCCGGCTTCGGCGAGACCATCCGCAGCATCAACGGCGGCCTCGAGTGCGGCGGCAGGAACCCCGCCCAGGTGCAGAGCCGCATCACCGCCTACCAGCGGTTCGTGCAGATCCTCGGCACCACGCCGGGCGACAACCTGTCCTGCTGACAGGCCGTCCGAGTCGAAGACGCCGCGCGGGCCCACCCTCGCGCGGCGATGTCACGCGACATCCCCCGACATCCCCGACATCCCCGACATCGCGCGGCTCGGTCACGGCGGCGGGCCGCCGGAGGTCATGATGTCGGCGAGGGTGATCTCGCGGAGCAGGGTGTGCTCATGGTCGTGCAGCCGCGCCCAGATCTCTTCGAGGGGCGCGGCTGCCTTGGGGAACGGCTTGGCGGCCTGCTCGACGCCCTCGGTGACGCGGATGACGTCGGCCAGGGAGATCTCCCCGGGTGAGCGGGCGAGCCAGTACCCGCCGTCGGGGCCGCGCTGGCTGTTGATGAGCCCGGCCCGGCGGAGTTGGAGCAGGATGTTGTCGCAGAAACGGCGTGGGATGTCCTGCGAAGTGGCGACCCATTCCGCGTGGACTGGGCCGCCTGCCTCCGCCAGGGCCAACATGGCTCCCAGCGCGTACTGGGTGCGTGCGGAGATTCTCACAGGTGTCAGGCGGAGGTCGTTTCCTCCTCGGACTTGCGCAGATCGGTCTCGATCGCCTCCACGGTCTCCTCGGCCTTGTGGCGGCGGTACTCCCGCACCGAGTAGGCCAGGGCGGCGGCCCACAGGACGGCGATGGTGATGTAGGCCACGGTCTGGACGTTGCCGGGGGCGTCGATCCAGTCGCTGCGCAGCAGGGTGCGGACGTTGGTCAGGATGATCAGACCGCCCACGGCCGAGCCGAGGATGCGCGGCGGGATGTGGCGGACCAGCCAGGCGGCGATCGGCGCGGCGATGACGCCGCCGATCAGCAGCACGGCGACCCAGGAGAAGTTGATGTTCTCCGAGCCGATGCCGATGAAGAAGCCGACGCTGGCCGCGATGGCGACGATGAACTCGCTGGCGTCGATGGAGCCGATCACCTTGCGCGGGGCCAGACGGCCGCTGGCCAGGATGGCCGGGGTGCCGACCGGGCCCCAGCCGCCACCGCCGGTGGCGTCGACGAAGCCGGCCACCAGGCCCAGCGGGCCGAGGAAGCGGCGGCGCAGCGGCTTGCCCAGGTTGCCGCGCGGCAGGCCGAAGGCGGTGAAGCGGATGAGGATGTAGACACCCAGAGACAGCAGGATGATCGACATGACCGGGGCGGCGACCTCGGTCGACAGGTTGGACAGGAAGGTCGCGCCGGCGAAGGCGCCGATCCCGCCGGGGACGCCGATCCGGGCGACCACCTTCCAGTCGATGTTGCCGAAGCGCCAGTGTGAGATGCCCGAAGCCAGCGTGGTGCCGATCTCGGCCAGGTGAACGGTGGCCGACGCGGCCGCGGCGTTGGTGCCGACGGCCAGCAGCAGTGTGGTCGAGGTGACGCCGTAGGCCATGCCTAGGCTGCCGTCGACGAGCTGGGCCACGAAGCCGACCAGCCCGAGCAGAATGAGCGCTCGCACGACCTCCCCTTTCCTATGATTCCTACTGTACAAGTAGGAATCTAATGGTTATTCACGGACCGTCAAGTCACGTTTACGTCTCGCGCCCTGGGCAGCCGGGGCACGGCGGCCACCAGCGCCCGTGCGTAGGCATGCCGCGGGCGGGTGAACACCTGCTCCACGTCGCCTTCCTCGACCACCTGGCCGTCTTTCATGACCAGCACCCGGTCGGAGACGTGATGTACGACACCCAGGTCGTGGGAGATGAACAGCATGGCGGTGCCGTACTCGGCCTGGATCTCGGCGAGCAGGTCGAGCACCTGAGCCTGGATGGAGACGTCGAGCGCGGAGACCGGCTCGTCGCAGACGAGCACGTCCGGGCGGGGGCCGAGGGCCCGGGCGATGGCGACGCGCTGCCGCTGCCCGCCGGACAGCTCCCTGGGGTGCCGGCCGGCCACCTCGGGGCCGAGCCCGACGCGGGCCAGCAGGTCGAGCACCCGGTCCCGCCGCTCGCCCCGCGACAGCGACCGCGACGCCGACGCCGACGCCGACAACGACGCCGACAACGACGCTGACACCGACAGCGACAGCGGCTCGGCGATCAGGCGGCCGACGGTGTGGCGGGGGTGGAAGGAGTCGAGCGGGTTCTGCGAGATGAGCTGGATCCTGGGCCGCAGCGGCCGCCGCCCGCGCTCCGGCACGCCGCTCCACGGGCGCCGGTGCAGGCTGACCCGCCCGGCATCCGGTTCGAGCAGCCCCAGGGCCAGCCTGGCGAGCGTGGTCTTGCCCGACCCGGACTCACCGACGATGCCGAGCGTCTCCCCCTCGTGCAGCACGAAGGAGACCTCGTCCACCACCGTGCGCGCGCCGTACGACTTCGACAACCCGACCCCGGCGAGCACCGGCCAAGCCCGACTCACCGCACGTCCCACCGGCGGCGGCTCCCCCGCCACCCGAACGCCACCACCGGCCGGCGGAAGCTCAGCCGCCGTACGCGGGCCGCCCCCGACCGCCGGCGACTCCCCCGCCGTGCGCGCGGCGGCTCCCACCAGGGGTGGGGCGGTCGACAGGCGGGTGCCGCGGGAGGCGGCCGAGGGCACGGCGGCCAGCAGCGAGCGGGTGTACGGGTGCTCGGGCGCCGACAGCACCTGGCCGGTGGGCCCCTCCTCGACGGTCCGGCCGTCCTTCATGACCAGGACGCGGTCCGCGATCGAGGCCACCACCGCGAGGTCGTGGCTGATCAGCAGCAGCGCGGTCCCGCCGGCCTTGCGCTCGGCGAGCAGCCGCAGGATCTGCGCCTGAACGGTCACGTCCAGCGCCGTGGTCGGCTCGTCGGCGATGATCAGCTCGGGCTCGGCCGCGATGGCCGAGGCGATCAGCACCCGCTGCCGCAGCCCGCCGGACAACTGGTGCGGATACTGCCGCGCGCGAGCCGCCGGATCGGGCACGCCCACCGAGGCGAGCAGTTCCAGCGTCCGTTCCGTACGGCGGGCCCGCGGCACCGCGTCGTGCACCGCGAGCACCTCCCCGATCTCTGCGCCCACGGTCCGCAGCGGATCGAGCGAGACCAGCGCGTCCTGCAGCACCAGCCCGGCGAACCGGCCCCGCAGCCGCCGCCAGTCCCCCGGTCCGAACCCGAGCGCGTCCCGCCCGGCGATCCGGAACGCCCCGGCCCGTACGACCGAGCCGGGCCCGGCGAGGCCGAGCAGCGACCGGGCGGTGACGCTCTTGCCCGACCCGGACTCCCCCACGATCGCCACGCACTCCCCCGGCGCGACCGACAGCGAGATGCCGCGCACCACCTCGGTCCCGACGAAGCTCACCCGCAGGTCCTCGGCGGCCAGCAGCGTCCTGACGGCGGGCGGCGCGGCGTTCACGGTCATGGCGTTCTCCCTTCGAAACGGCGCTGCAGGCGCCGCCCGACCACGGTCAGGCAGACGACGGTCAGGGTGATCGCGATCCCCGGGAACAGCGCCTCCCACCAGGCGACCCGCAGGTAGTTGCGGGCCTCGGAGAGCATCGCGCCCCATTCGGCGGCCGGCGGCTGCGGCCCCATGCCGAGGAAGCTGAGCCCGGAGGCGGCGATGACGGCGGTGCCGAGCCCGATCGTGGCCAGCACCGGGATCGGCCCGAGCACGTTGGGCAGCACGTGCCCGGCGGTGATCGCGAGCCGGGAGCGGCCGAACGTGACGGCCTGCTCGACGTAGGCGGCGTGGCGGACCACGAAGGTCTGGGCGCGGATCACCCGGGCGTAGTTCGGGATCTGCGCGACGGCGATGGCCACGATGACGTTGACCGTGCCCGGCCCGGTGATGGCGATGACCAGCAGCGCGAGCAGCAGCTCCGGCAGGGTGGACAGCACGTCGAACGAGCGGGCCAGCGTCTCGTCCAGCCACTTGGGCGACAGCCCGGCGGCCAGGCCGAGCAGCACGCCCGCGGTCACGGCGAGCACGGTGGCGGTGACGCCGATGGTGAGCGAGTGACGTGCGCCGTACACCACCCTGGACAGCACGTCCCGGCCGAGATGGTCGCTGCCGAACCAGTGGTCCGCGCCCGGCGGCGCGAGCGCGCGCAGCGGATCGGCCGCCAGCGGGTCCACACCGGTGATCAGGCCGGGCGCGGCGACGGCCAGCGCGAGCAGCACCAGGAACGTCGCGGGGACGAAGATCCGCACGTCAGCCCCCGATCCGCGGGTCGATGGCGCGGTAGGAGAGGTCGAGCAGCGTGCTGATCGTCACGTACACGGCCGCCGACAGCAGCACGACGGCCATCACCACCGGCATGTCCCTGCCGGTCACGGCCTGCATCGCGATCTGCCCGAGGCCGGGGCGGCCGAACAGCACCTCGGTGATCACCGCGCCGCCGAGCAGCGCGCCGGTGAACCAGCCCGCCAGGGTGACGGCGGGGAGCAGGGCGTGCCGGAGCGCGTGCCGGGCGACCAGCGCCCGCTCGGTCAGCCCGCGCGCCCTGGCGGTGACGGCGAACGGCTGCTCCAGCGCCCGTTCCAGCCCGCCGCGCAGCACCTGGCCGAGCACGCCGGCGATGGGCAGGCCGAGCGCGAGCGCGGGCAGCACGAGCGCCTGCGGCCCCGCCGCGCCGGAGACCGGGAACCAGCCGAGCGTGAAGGAGAACACCGACAGCAGCAGGATCCCGATCAGGAAGGGCGGCACCGACACCGACACCAGCTCTGCCGCCGAGGCGGCGCCGCGCAGCCACCGCCCCCGGCCGGCCGTGGCCACCGCGATGACCCCGGCCAGCGTGACCCCGATGGCCGCCGCCGCGAGCGTGAGCTGGGCGGTCGGCCCGGCCTGGGAGGCCAGGATCTCACCCACCCCGCGGTCGAGCTGGTAGGAGCGGCCGAGATCGCCGTGCAGCAGCCGCCACAGGTAGTCCAGGTACTGGACCGCCTCCGGCCGGTCGAGCCCCCACTCGGCGATGATCTCCGCCCGGATCTCCGGGGTGTCGGCGCCCTCGCCGACCAGGATGTCCACGGTGTCGCCGGGGGCCAGCAGCAGCGCCAGGTAGGACGCGGTGGCCGCCGCCCACATGACGGCCAGCCCGGTGCCCAGTCTCTTGATCACGTGCCGATCCGGACGTCGTAGGCGCTCGCCGGGGTGCCGGAGCCGGGGTCGAAGCCGAGCCCTTGGACGCTCTTCTGGGCGGCGATCTGGTCGGCGGGGACGTAGATCGGGAACACGATCGCCTTCTCGGTCACCACCGCCCGCTGGACCTTGGTGTAGAGCTCCTTCCGCTTGGCCTGGTCGGAGGTGGCGGACGCCTGCCCGAGCCACCTCTCCACCTGGGGGTCGGTGAAGCGGGTGCGGTTGATCGCGCCGTCGCGCGGCAGGATGAGGTTGAGCGCCGCCCCCACGTCGGAGTCGCCGCGCGAGTTCTCGAAGATCTCGTACGCGTTGTCGTCCACGGCCTTCTGCGCCGTTCCCTGGTCCACGATCTTGACCTGGAAGTCGATCCCGGCGCTCTGCTTGACCTGGGCCTGGATGGCCTGGGCGAGGACGTCCCTGCGGTCCCTGACGTAGGGCGCGGCGGAGACGCTGCGCACGGTGAGCCGCTTGCCGGCCTTGACCCGGAAGCCCTCGGCGTCCCGCTGCTTCCAGCCGGCCTCGTCGAGCAGGGCGTTGGCCTTGGCCGCGTCGCCGCCGAAGGTCCTCTCCAGGGAGGCGTCGTAGAACGGGCTCGCCTTGCCGACCACGCTCCACGCCCTGGTGGCGGTGCCCTGGTAGACGGCCTTGAGCACCGCGTCCAGGTCCACGGCCTCCCGGAACGCCTGCCGTACCCGCTGGTCGTCGAAGGGGGCGTGATCGGTGTTGAAGTAATAGGAGAAGGCGGTGCCGGAGTTGAGCGCGGTGGTCAGGGTCAGGCCGGGGTCCTGCTCGATCAGGGTGACCTCGGTGGCCGGGACGCCCTCGATGACCTGCACCTGGCCGGAGGTGAGCGCGCCGACGCGGACCGCGGCCTCGGGCAGGAAGCGGTAGGTGATCTCGGACAGGTGCGCGGGACCCTGGTGACCGGCGCCGGCGGGCGGCCACTTGTAGGCGGGGTTACGGCGGTAGTGGATCTCCTGGCCCTGTACGTACCGGTCGAGGATGAACGGCCCGGTGCCGACCAGGTCGGGGCCGCCGAACCGGACGTCCTTGGCCTCGCGCAGCGACTTCGGCGACACCTGCCCGGCGAGGGGTGAGGCGAGGAAGTCGAGGAACAGCCCGTCCGGCTCCTTCAGCGTGATCTTCACCGTGGTGGGCGACACCACCTCGGCCTTGTCGAACGCCCTGAGCTGGATCGCGGCCACGGCCGGGTTGTAGCCGGACTCGCGGAACTGGTCGAGGTTGGCCTTGACCGCCGCCGCGTCGAACGTCGTGCCGTCGTGGAACGTCACGTCGTCGCGTAACTCGAAGGTGTAGGTGAGCTCGTCGTCCGAGACCTTCCAGGAGGTGGCGAGCCAGGGCTGGAACGAGCCGTCCTCGGCGCGCGACACCAGCGCGTCGAACTGGTTGAAGACCAGCAGCCTGGCCTTGTTCTGCGCCCACAGGTGCGGGTTCAGCGTGATCGGCTGGGTTTCGATCGCCCAGGTGAGCGAGGTGCTCGCGGCCTGCTGAACGGGCTGCGCGCCGCAGGCGGTGAGCAGCAGGGCGAGCACGACCAGACGTCTCATCGCCGGCCGTCCCAGGCCTTGGCCAGCAGCTCGTAGGAGCGCACCCGGTCCGCGTGGCCGTGCGTGATGGTAGTGATCAGCAGCTCGTCGGCGCCGGTCACCCGGCGCAGCACCCCGAGCCGCTCGGCCACGTCCTCCGGCGAGCCGACGAACTGGGTGTCGGTCCGGTCCTTCACCAGCTCCAGGTCCTCCTCGCTCCACACGTGCGCGTCGGCCTCGGCCGGGCTGGGGTACGGCGGGGCGCCCGCGCCGGTCCTGATCCCGCGCACCCACAGCCCGTACGGCTTGGCCAGCTCACGGGCCGTCGCCTCGTCCTCGGCCACCACCGCGTCCGCCGACACGATCACGTACGGCTCCGCCAGCACGTCGGAGGGCTTGAACGCCTGGCGGTAGCCCTCGACCGCCTCCAGCACGCTGGACGGGCTGACGTGGTAGTTGGCCGCGAAGGGCAGCCCGCGCTCGCCCGCGACCCGGGCGCTCTGCCCGCCGCTGCTGCCGAGGATCCACACGGCCACGTCGGCTCCCTCGCCGGGCACGGCGTGCGCCTGGTGGGTGCCGCGCAGGAAGGCGAGGACCTCGTCGATCTGCTCGGCGAAGTCCGGCGTCCGCGCCCCCGGCTGCTGGAGCAGGCCGGCCTGGTAGGCCAGGTGGGGGCTCTTGAAGAGCTGCGACCAGTCGAACGCCTGGGGGATGAGCAGGCCGTCCACGATGCGCGGCGGCTGGGCGGGCGGTGGGGCGCCCTGCTGGGCGAGCTCGTTCCTGCGCTGCCCCGAGCGGCCGACGCCCAGGTCCAGCCGCCCCGGATAGAGCGCGTCGATGAGCCCGAACTGCTCGACCACCGACACCGGTGTCTGGTGCCCGAGCTGCACGGCGCCCGAGCCGACCCGGATCGAGCCGGTGGCCGCCGCCACGAGCGCGATCAGCACGGCGGGGGCCGAGCTCGCCACGCCGGGCGTGAAGTGGTGTTCGGCCAGCCAGTAGCGGCGGTAGCCGTACTCCTCGGCCCGTTGGGCGAGGTCGATCGTGTTGCGGAGGGCGTCGGCCGCGGTGCCTCCGGAGGTGATGGGGGCGAGGTCGAGAATGGACAGTGTCATGAGGTTCCTCCAGGGAACGGCCTGCTGGGGATCTCCGCGCGCAGCACGGGCGCGATCTCGGCCTGGAACAGCTCCAGCGCGCCCCGGTGCTGCTCGGGAGTGAGCCCGTCGGCGTCGGCGTGCAGGTGCATCGCCTCATGGCCGAACCGCTTGTGGTAGCGCAGCACCTTGTCGATGATCTGCTGCGGACTGCCGACCAGGATGGAGCTGCGCTCGATGGCGTCCTCCAGGGTGGGGAACTCCGGCCGCACGCCGAGCCGGGCGAACAGCGCCAGGCGGGCCTCGTAGATCGGGCGGTAGGTCTCGATCGCCTCCTGCGAGCTGCGGGTGGCGTAGTAACCGGCGCTGCCGGCGCCGACCAGCGCCTCGGCGGGATCGTGGCCGTAGTGCGCCCACCGCTCGCGGTAGTGCTCGATCAGCTCGGCGTACGGCTCGATGGGGTTGCTGACGTTGGCCGAGAACAGCGGGTCGCCGTACTTGGCGGCCAGCTCCACCGACTCCTTGCTGGTCGCGCTGCCGTGCCAGATCCTGATCGGCCGCTGCAGCGGTCGCGGCCAGGTCTCGGCCTCGGTCAGCGACGGCCGGAACCGGCCCTCCCAGGTGACCTTGTCCTCCCGCCAGAGGCGCCGGAACAGCTCGTACCCCTCGCGGTTGCGCTCCCACTGGTCCTCGGGGGTGACGTGGAAGAGCTGCGCCTGCGCGGCCCCGTTGCCCTTGCCGATGATCAGCTCCAGCCGGCCGCCGGAGAGGTTGTCGAGCGTCGCGTAGTCCTCGAACGCGCGCACCGGGTCGAGCAGGCTCAGCGTGGTGACGGCGGTGAACAGGCGGATCGTGGACGTCCTGGCCGCGATGTGGCTGAGCACCACCGGCGGCGAGGAGGACAGGAACGGCCGCTCGTGCCGCTCCCCCACCCCGAACCCGTCGAAGCCCAGCTCCTCGGCCAGGACCGCGTTGTCGACGACCTCGCGCAGGCGCTCGGCGTGCGATCTCTCGTCGTGGTGCGCGATCAGGGTGATGGCCAGAAATTTCATCGAACCTCCGCATACCGACCGGCCGGGCGCGGCAGGCCGAGCAGTCCGCGCAGCGTGCCGGACTCGTACGCGCGTCTGAACACGCCGCGCCCGCGCAGCTCGGCGGTCAGCCCTCGGGTGATCTGCTTCAGGTCGTACGGCACCGCGCCCGGTCGCAGCCGGTAGCCTTGTATGCCCGCCCGCTGCCACGCGATCAGCAGGTCGGCCAGCTCCTCCACCGTCCCGGTGAAGATCGCCGCGTCGGAGTCCAGCTCGGCGCCGTCCAGCTCGTCGAGCCGGGCCTTGCGCGCCGCCGCGTCCTCGCCCAGGAGGACGAGCAGGTCGGCGAAGATCCGCACCTCGCCGGACAGCTCTCGGATCTCGGCCACGATGCTCGCGGCTTGTTCGGCCGAGTGAGGCGTCACGTAGACCACGTCGGCGGCGCCCGCCGCGAACTCGTACGGGATCCGGGCGTGCGCGAGCGCCGTGACCACCGGCTGGCCCTGCGGCGAGCGCGGGGTGATCGACGGCCCCTTCACCGAGAAGAAGCGCCCGGCGAAGTCGATGTAGTGGAGTCTGTCCCGGTCGATGAACCGGCCGGTGGGCACGTCGCGGATCTCCGCGTCGTCGTCCCAGCTGTCCCAGAGCCGCCGGGCCACCTCGACCGCGTCGGCGGCCTCCTCGAACAGCGGCCGGATCCGCTCGTCGTCGCGGGGGTCCAGGGGCGGGAACGGCCGGCGTCCGAAGTGCCGCGCCTCGGCGGCCCGGCCCGAGATCTGGGGCCGCCAGCCGGCCCGGCCGCCGCTGATGTGGTCGAGCGTGGCGATGCCGATCGCCACGTGGAACGGCTCGGTGTGCGTGACGGTGGCGGTCGGCACCAGCCCGATGGAGGTGGTGAGCGGCGCGAGCCGCGCCGCCAGCAGGACCGCGTCGAACCGGCCGCGCACCTGGTCGACCCGCTCGTCCGGCCCGTCGAACCCCGCGGACTGCAGGCCCAGCGCGTCCTCGATGGTGACGAAGTCGAGCAGGCCGCGCTCGGCCTCGGCCACCAGCCCCGCCCAGTAGCGGGCGCTGAAGAGCTGCGACGGCCGCGCGGACGACTCCCGCCACGCCGCCGGATGCCATCCGGCCCCGTCCAGCGCGACGGCCAGGTGCAGTGCTTGATGCTGGTCGGTCATGTCAGCTCCAGGTGTTCGCGCAGCGTGCCGCCGGTGTACTCGGTGCGGAAGACGCCGCGCTCCCGCAGCAGCGGCACCACTCGGTCGACGAACTCGTCCAGGCCGCCGGGGGTCAGGTGCGGCACCAGGATGAAGCCGTCCGCGGCGTCCGCCTGCACGTGCTCGTCGATCTGCCGCGCCACGCTCTCGGGGGTCCCGATGAACGTCTGCCGCCCGGTCACCTCGATCACCAGCTCGCGGACGGTCAGTCGCTTCTCGTCGGCGATGGTCCGCCACTTAGCGGCCAGGGACGCCCGGTCGCCGTGCGCGGCCCGCCCCTGCGAGACCCCGTCCGCCAGGTTCGGCTCGATGTCCGGCAGCGGGCCGTCCGGATCGACGGCCGACATGTCGCGCCCCCACACCTGCTCCAGGAAGGCGATCGCGGTCTGCGGCCCGACCTGCAGGCGGCGGATCTCCGCCGCCCGCTCGGCGGCCTCCTCCTCGGTGTCGCCCAGCGCGTACGTGGCCGCCGGCATGATCTTCAGCGTGGCCGGTTCGCGGCCGTACCTGGCCAGGCGGCGCTTGACGTCGGCGTAGAAGGCCCTGCCGTCCTCCAGGGTGCCGTGCCGGCTGAAGATCACGTCCGCGGCGGAGGCGGCGAACTCCCTGCCCTCGTCGGAGTCCCCGGCCTGGATGATCACCGGATGGCGCTGCGGGCCGCGGGGCAGGGTGAACCGGCCTTCGACGGTGAACTGCTCGCCCTGGTGCCGGAACGCCCCGACGTCACCCGTCCGGACGAACCGGCCGGAGTCCTGGTCGGCGACCAGCGCGTCCGGCTGCCAGGAGTCCCATAGCTTCCGCGAGAGTTCGACGAACTCGCCGGCGCGCCGGTAACGGTCGGCGCGGTCGAGGTAGCCGCCCCGGCGGAAGTTCTCCCCGGTGAAGGCGTCGGAGCTGGTGACCACGTTCCAGGCGGCCCGCCCCTCGCTCAGGTGGTCGAGCGTGGACAGCCGCCTGGCCAGCTCGTACGGCTCGTTGAAGGTGGCGTTGACCGTGCCCGCGAGGCCGAGCCGGTCGGTGACGGCGGCCAGGGCGCTCAGCACGGTGAGGGCCTCCGGCCTGCCCACCACGTCGAGATCGTGGATGCGCCCCTTCAGCTCGCGCAGCCGCAGCCCTTCGGCCAGGAAGAAGAAGTCGAACGTACCGCGCTCGGCCGTCCTGGCGAGATGGACGAAGGAGGCGAAGTCGATCTGGCTGCCGGAGCGCGGATCGGCCCAGACCGTGGTGTTGTTCACTCCGGGGAAGTGTGCGGCGAGGTGGACGCGCTTACGTGGCCGGGTCATCGGGACCACCGAGTCGTTGATCGAATGGACAGGTCAAAACGGGCATGCCGAAATAAGCGGGGCACCAAAGCTCCCTATGACAGGCGGAAAAATGTCAGGCTTGGGCTGACAAGCGGAGAAACGTCAGGCTTGGGCGACGAACCGGCCGAAGCGGCCGCTGTGGTAGAGGAGAGGGCGGGCCGGGCCGCGCACGTTCGCCTCGGCGACCAGCCCCACCACCAGGATGTGGTCGCCCACCTCGCGGGTCTCGTACGGCAGGCAGATCAGGTGCGCCGACACGTCCTGCAGCAGCGGCGCGCCCAGCGGGCCCGGCCGCCACCGGGTGGGCTCGGCGAAGCGGTCGATCCCCTTGCGGGCGAACCGCGCCGCCACGTCGGCCTGGTCGCCGGCCAGCATGTTGACCGCGAAATGGTCGGCCGTCCGCAGCGACGGCCAGGTGCTCGAGGATCGGTCCACGTAGAAGGAGACCAGCGGCGGCTCCAGGCTGACGGAGCAGAACGACGTCGCGGTCAGCCCCACGGGGAGCCCTTCGCTGAGTGCGGTGATCACCACCACGCCGGCGGGATGGACGGCCAGCGCCCGCCGGAAGCCGTCGGCGTCCACCGTGCGGTCGGGGAGCGTGTCCGTCATGACTGCGTCACCTTCGGTTCGGCGGCGTCGTCGTACAGGGGCGTTGCGGCGGGGAATCGGTCAGAGGTCATGATCACGAGATGGGTCCTCACGGGAGAGACGCCTCGCCCGCGGTAAGCGCACGCGGGAGGCAGGACGTCGGTGAGGGCGTGAGCGCCGTCGGCCACGCCAGGAGAAGTCGGAGGGAAGGAACGTCTTCGTGATCAACGACACTGCGCGCTGATGACGTGGCCGAAGTCCACGTGCGCGCGCTTGGTCAGGTTGATGCCCTGGCTCATACCTGGAACGTACGCTTCGCTCCGGGCAAAGTCAACATTCCCTACTGGTTTTACATGAAAAGCTCACGACTGAGCGGCGGGCACCGGGATGGCGGGGAAGGGGTTGTCGGGCAGCAGGATGTCCCTACGCGCCTGCTCCGGCTTCATCGCGGCGTCGAAGTGCAGCAGGGCCGCACCTATCCCGGCGGCGCCGACCAGGTAACCGGTGTCCGCCGACACCTCGCCGGGCCGCAGCCGCCGATAAGCCTGGTACCACCGCATACCCAGCCCGTCATAGCCGGTGGCGCGGCCGATGAGGTGGGTGGCGAGGGTCTCGGCGTAGGTCGCGTACAAGGTGCGCCCGGTCGCCGCCCACAGCCCGACGAACAGCTCCAGCAGGCCCGCGGCGCCGCAGCACTGGCAGGCCACGTTCCAGAACCCGGCCGTCTGCCGGTGCGGGGCGCCGCTCTCCATGATGCCCCGCGCCAGCCGCTCCACCCAGTCGAGGTGGCCAGGGTCGCCGGTCGCCCGGTGCAGCTCGTAGAACATCCGGGCCACGCCCGCGGAGCCGGAACAGAACCCCAGATAGTGCAGTTGCCTGCCCTGCGGCACGTGGTGCGGGACCACGGCGCACCGGCCGGCCACCACGCTGACCTCGCGCACGAAGCCCGCTCCCCGCAGTGCGCCCTCCAGGAAACGCCCTTCGCCGGTGCGGGCGTACAGGCGGGCCAGCAGGAAGGCGGTGCCCGCCGTGCCGGACAGGAAGCCGGGCGTGACGGCGTCCTCGGGCAGCCCGGGGCAGTCGCCGAAGCGGTGGCCGGGCACGGCCAGCTCGGCGATCCGCTCCCCCGCGACCAGCGCGATCTCCTCGTAGGCGGGCACGCCGAGCACCGTGGCGGCCCGCAGCAGGCCGAGCACGATCCCGCCGTCGCCGCTCTGGGCGGGGTCGCCGGTCCAGCCGAGACCGCCGCCGAACGGGCGCGCCCCCTGGACGATCCGGTCCGCGGCGGCGACCGCCGCCTCCTCGAACCGCTCCTCGCCGAGCACCCAGCCAGCCTCGGTGAGCGCGACGACGATGCCGGTGAGACCATGGTAAAGAGACAGGTCAGCCTGGTCCTGCCAGGTGGCGGCGAGATAGCGGGCCCCGGCGCGGGCGTCTTCCAGGTAGGCCTCGTGGCCGGTCGCGGCGGCGAGGTCGAGGAAGAAGAGCACGATGCCGGCCGCCCCGGCGTAGAGGGAGTCGGGCTCGGTGTCGACGGCCGCTCGCCCTCGGGGGTCGGGGTTGGCTCGCCAGTGCCGCCCGCGTTCGTCGTCGACCGCGGCGGAGCGAATCCAGCGCCCGGCCATGATCGCGGCGGTCATCGGTGTCTCGACGTGGTCGCTCGGTGAGCGGGTTCTGTCCAAACCCATGCTTGAAGCATCCCACATAGTTGGTAGGTAATGAGGTGATACTTTTCAGTCCTTAGGAGGGATGATCGTGCCCCTGCCGGACCTCCTCATCGCCGGTGCGCCCAAAGCCGGGACGACGGCCCTGCACGCCGCTCTGCAGCACCATCCGCAGCTGTTCATGTCACCGGTCAAGGAGCCCAAGTTCTTCCTCACCGACGGCCCGCCGCCGGCCAGGGGCGGGCCGGGCGACGCCCGAACCTACCGCGAGCACGTCTGGCGGCGCGAGGACTACGAGGCGCTGTTCGCCGCCGCACCCCCAGGCACCCTGAAAGGCGAGGCCACCCCCTTCTACCTGTACGACCTCAACGCGCAACGCCGCATCCAGGCGGCCGTACCGGACGTGAGGATCATCGCGATCCTGCGTGACCCGGTCGAGCGGGCCCACTCGAACTGGACCCACCTGTGGTCGGCCGGGCTGGACCCGATCGACGACGTGGTGCGGGCCTGCGCCGAAGAGGGCAGGCGGATCGCCGCCGGCTGGGCGCACTTCTGGCACTACACGAGCCTCGGCCGCTACGGCGAGCAGCTCGCCCACCTGTTCACGCTGTTCCCCCGGGAGCAGGTGCTGATCTTCCGCTACCGGGACCTGGTGGACCGGCCGGCCGAGACACTGGACCGGATCTGCGCCTTCCTCGGCGTACGGCAGGGCCTGGTCACCCAGGTGCCGAGGGAGAACGTCACGGCCCACCCGGACGCGAGCCCGCGCCACACGCTGCTGTCGTCGTTCCGGCGACGCCTGCCCGCCACGCTGGCCGAGCCCATCGAGACGCTGCTCCAGCACCGGGGCGAGTCGCGCCGGCCGCTGACCTGGGAACAGCGCAGCGGGCTGCTGCCCTACTTCGCCGACGACATCGCCCTGCTGGGGGAGGTCACCGGCGAGGACTTCAGCGACTGGCTCGGGCCCCGGTCCCGCTCGGGCGGGCTGGTGGGCATCCGGCCGCCGAGCCAGCGCCAGTCCAGGAACGGCCGGGCGACGTCGCCCTGATCAGCGCAGTTCGGTGCGGAGTTCGTGGGTCCCGTCGGCGCGGGTGTACTCGTAGTAGAGCCGAGTGCCGCCCGCCGGCAGGTCGACGAGGTCGAGATAGCGCAGGCCACCGCCCCGATGCGGCGACGCCGCCGCCGGGGCGTCGCCGTACGGGGTCAGCGCGCCGGGCTCGGCGCCCGCCGCGACCCCGGTGCGCTCCTCGTAGTTCTCCGCCGCGCTGGCCCGTCCGTCGTAGAACGCCAGCACGCGGTCCCCGTCGAACCGGACCGAGCTGATCCGGGTTCCGCGCGCGTCCCACTGTCCGGGGCGGCCGCTCAGCGCCGTGCCCTGCCAGGTCCACTCCAGGCCGTCGGCGCTGGTGGCGTAGTCGGTGACCATCTGGTCGGCCTCGTCGGGGTCGTCCAGCGGATGGCAGGAGGCCCACAGGTGCCAGACCCCGCCGCGCCGTACGATCACCGGGTCCTTCACCCCCGTCTTCAGGGCGCCGGGCAGGACGATCCGGCGCGCGCCCGGATCGAAGGCGGCGGGGTCGTCCGCCTCCAGCACCTCCACCCGCCAGTGTTTGGTGCCCGGGGTGGCGCAGCTGAGGTAGAGCCGCCAGCGTCCCTGCGGCAGGCGTACCAGCGCCGGGCGCTCCAGGGACTCGGCGTCCATCTCCTCACGGGTGATCGTGGCCAGCGTCTCGAACCGCTCGCCGTCGCGGGAGCGGGCGATCACCACCGCGTAGCCCCGCCCCTCCCCCACCGGGCGGCGCAACCGGTAGGCGAGATGGATCCACTCGTCCCCGGCGACGGCACTGGGCGCGCCCGCCCAGTGCCCTTCCCCGGTGACCGGGGGCAGGACCGCGACGGCCGCACGGTCCGGATCGGGCAGCAGGCCGCCGAGAACGTCCTCATTGATCGACATGGACGTGAGATTAGGCCACAACCGGGAGCCAGGCATGCCTGGTCACCTTCCTTTTAGGATTCCATGTAATACCTATGGACATTACCGGAAACCCGTGGCCGGAACTACTTGCCGGCGGCCTGCCCCTGCTCGCCGCCGTCGGCGGCATCCCCCTGCTCGCCGTGCCCGGCGACATCCAGGAGGTACGCCCCCGCGTCGGGCAGGGTGATGCCGAAGCTGTCCTCGGCGACCGGCTCGCCTTCGGCCGTCACCGCCTTGAAACGGGTCTCGCGGGTCGGACCGTCACCCGTGATGTGGCCGCACAGGTGGCCGGTCCGGTCGTACACCGCCCAGCGGCCCGGCCCCACCTGGGGCAGGGCCGAGGGGTTGTCCTTGAGCCACTGCGCGTTGGCCCCGTGCCCGACGCGCACGCCGTCGTTGTTACGGACACTGCTCATGTCGCCTGTCACTCTCGGATAGAGAAGCGCTCCCCGACAGGGGGGCACACTCGCGAGCCTATCCGCCGGTCGCCGCCCGTCAGTCGGTCAGGCCGTCGCGCAGCTTGGTGAGCACGGCGCGCAGGATCCGCGACACGTGCATCTGCGAGATGCCGAACTCGGCGGCGATCTCGGCCTGGGTCATGTTGCCGTAGAAGCGCATCAGCAGGATGTTCTTCTCCCGGGTCGGCAAGGCGTCGATGAGCGGCTTGACGGAGTGCTTGTCGAGCAGCATGTCCAGCGACCCGTCCTGGGCCGGCAGGAAGTCACCCAGCTCGGCCGCGTCCTCACCGTCACCGACGGGCGCGTCCAGCGACAGCGCGCTGTAGGCGGTGGACGCTTCGAGCGTGAGCAGCACCTCCTCCTCCGAGATGCCCATCTTGGCCGACAGCTCGGCGACGGTCGGCGAGTGGCCGAGCGTCTGGGTCAGCTCCGAGGTGGCCTTGTTGAGCTCGATCCGCCGCTCCTGGTAGACCCGCGGCACCCTGATGGCCCACGTACGGTCCCGGAAGTGACGCTTGACCTCGCCGATCATGGTGATCATCGCGTAGCCGCGGAACTCGTGGCCGAGCTCGGCGTCGTAGCCGTTGACGGCCTTCATCAGCCCGACGTACGCGGCCTGGCGCAGGTCCTCGACGGGCTCGCCGCGATAGCGGTAGCGGCGGGTGACGTCGGACACGAGCCCGTCGTACAGCTCCACCAGGCGTTCACGGATCCGTGCCTTCAGCAGCTCGGAGGTCTGCGGCTTGACCATCTCGGTCAGAAGCTCTTCGGCGTTCATCTGCTCGAGTGCGATATCCAGGACGGCCATGTGATGCTCCAAATATTCGCTGGCGGCCCGCCATGGAAAAAAGCCCAGGCAGAGGCACGCCACGTAACACGTGAGGCGAGAAGCCCTCTGCTGGACTTCATGTTCAAGCTTTCCCACAGAACCGCCAACGAACCTCTAACAGGTCACAAAACCGTAACGGGAGTGTCGGCGCACGGCGAGGGTTTTCCCCCGCGCCTCTCAAGAACCGTGTGTGCACCACGCCGGACGGCTGACCGGCTGCGACCTTGCCGCTGGCAGGCAGTCACCTTTCAGCAGGTCAGGAGCGCAGCATGGTGGATCTCGGATTCGTCGGTCCCAGTCGGCCGGCCCAGGACTACCGCTTCGTCAGGGTGACCGACGGCGACACCCCCGTGATCGAGATGTCGGTCCGCATGGTGTCCATCGACACCCCGGAAAGCCAGCTGGGCGGCAACCCGGCCAGCGCCCAGGCCACCCTCGACCGGGCCAGGACCCGCCTGAGCGACGGCACGTACGACGCGCTGCCGCAGGACCTGCGCGACCATCTCATCGCCCGCCTCACCCCCGACGCCGCGCAGCGGCACCTGACCGCCGGCAAGCTGGCAGCCGAAGCCCACAAGACCATGACGAACACCCGGCTCACCCGCCCGGACGGCTCGCAGCGCAAGCTGGCGGTCATCGCCACCGGCGAGCTGGTCGAGCGGAACGGCCGGCTGCTCGCCTACACCGCCCCCTGGTTCTCCGGCTCGGCCACCGACCCGCTGCCGCCGCGCCACCACCCCGACCGCAGGACGTTCAACCTCGACATGGTCGCCCTCGGCTGGGCCGCCACCTTCGTCATCTACCCCTCCATCCCGCGCGCCTCGGACCTGAACCTGCTCATCGAGGAGGCCGAGACGGCGTGGCAGGAGCAGCGCGGCGCCTGGCGGCAGTTCGGCTCCGACCTGCTGCTCGGCTACGAGTACCGGGCCTGCCTCAGGCTCGGCGCCGCGAAGATGAGCGACCCCGCGGACGCCATCGCGGCCGCCTACCAGCGAGTCTGCGTCGACCTGCGCTCTTTGACCGAGGTCGGCCCGTTCGGCTACCACCAGGTGCCGCCGCCGCAGCGGCTGTGGATCTGGATCACCGACCTGGAACAGGCCCGCAAGGACCTGCCGATCACCTGACCCACCCCCGCGCGGCCCACGCACTCTCATGCCGCCAGTGATCTACATGTGACATTGAGTGCAAATCAGTTCAGCTAAAGACTTTCTGTCGATCTGACAAAAAGCTACGCTGTCCTCATGCACGCTGACCCATGGGAACCACCGGCCGTCCTGCTCGCGGCCGATCTGGTGATCTTGACTTTGCGCGGCGCACGCCTGCACGTGCTGCTCGTCCACCGCGGGATCGACCCCTACCAGGGCGCACTCGCCCTGCCTGGAGGGTTCCTCCGTGACGAGCACGAGGACATCGAGGCGGCGGCGCGGCGGGAGCTGTCGGAGGAGGCCGGCCTGGCCGACGTGCACCTGGAGACGCTGGGTGTGTACGGCGAGCCAGGGCGCGACCCCCGCGGTCGCGTCGTGTCCGTCGCCCACCTGGCCATCGCACCGCGCCTGCCGGAGCCCACCGCGGGGACCGACGCGGCCGACGCCTGCTGGATGCCGGTGGAGGACGCCCTGTCCTCCGGCGTGGAGTTGGCGTTCGATCACGCGCGGATCATCGCCGACGGCGTCGAACGCGCACGCACCAAGCTCGAGTACACCGCGCTCGCCACCGCGTTCTGCGGCGAGACCTTCACCATCTCCGAGCTCCAGCAGGTGTACGAAGCGGTGTGGGGCATCCGGCTGGACCCCCGGAACTTCTACCGCAAGGTCCAGGGCTCGCGCGGCTTCATCGTCGCGGCCGGCCCGATGCGGCGGACGGCGAACGGCCGCCCCGCCAGGCTCTTCAGAGCGGGCCCGGTCCAGGCGCTGAATCCCCCCATGGTCCGGTCGGCCCACGTCACGCCACAGGACGGACCGGCGGCTCAGACCGCGGCCGAAGGAGTCCGACAGTCATGAACGAGCGTCCCATCGT
This sequence comes from Nonomuraea glycinis, assembly GCF_014646515.1. GTDB lineage: Bacteria > Actinomycetota > Actinomycetes > Streptosporangiales > Streptosporangiaceae > Nonomuraea > Nonomuraea glycinis. The sequence continues at coordinate 184,383 of NZ_BMNK01000005.1, read as the reverse complement.
CATCCTCACCGCACTGGACCTGGAGTATCAGGCCGTCCGCAAGCATGTGACCGATCTACGGTCACATCGCCACGCCGCCGGCACACGGTTCGAGGTCGGCAGGCTCGCGGACGGCGGATGTCCGGTGGCCCTGGGGCTGGTCGGCAAAGGAACCCACCCCGCCGCGGTGCTCGCCGAGCGGGCTATCACCGAGTTCGCCCCGTTCGCCCTGCTGTTCGTGGGGGTGGCCGGGGCTCTCTGGCCCGACATCGACCTCGGCGACGTGGTGGTCGCCACGCATGTGTACGCCTATCACGGTGGCACCAGCGAGGACGACGGGTTCAAGGCGCGTCCGCGCGTCTGGGAGATCTCGCACGAGCCGGACCAGATCGCCCGTCACCTCTACAGGAGCGGATCCTGGACTCGCCGCCTGCCCGAAGGAGCAGCCGTACCGAAGGTGCGCTTCGGGCCGATCGCGGCCGGCGAGGTCGTGCAGGACTCCAGGATCTCCGCGCACGCCCAGTGGATCCGCCAGACCTACAACGACGCGCTCGCCATCGAGATGGAAGCCGCCGGTGTGTCACAGGCCGGCCATCTCAACAGGTCGTTGCCGACCATCGTGGTGCGCGGCATCAGCGATCGGGCGGACGGCACCAAGGTGACCAGCGACGGCGCCGACTGGCAGGCCAGGGCGG
>NZ_BMNK01000005.1:0-183689 GCF_014646515.1 Nonomuraea glycinis | reverse complement strand
CTCGCCACCGCCCTCGCCCAGGAGCTCGCTCTGGAGCCGCACCACGGACGACCCGCCGGCGCGGCGGGAAAGGGCATGACCGAAGGCGTGCGGATCATCGCCCGCGACCACGCGCACGTGGGCATGCAGGCGGGAAACATCTACGGCGACATCACGATCACCCAGCCGGCCGGGGCGGCTCTCGATCCCGCGGCGCAGCTCACCGAGCTCCGCGACAGGCTCAGCAGAGCGCTGAAGAACCAGGAGGTGGACGAGGCCACCTTCGCCGCGGCGGAGGAGGAGATCGCCGTCGCCGCCGAGTCCTTGTCGCAGGGCACCGGACACGGCCGGAGCACGGCGATGATCGCGCTCAGGAAGCTGCGCGGCCTGCTGGCGGACGTGGCCGATCTGGCGGCGCGCGTGTCGTACGTCATCGCCGCGCTGTGAAGCGTCTTATGAACAGTGGAAGCAATCAATAAGTGAATCGGGATACGTCGTAACAATTTCAATGGATTCGTCGACATACTCATTCGACGAACGAGGCCGGGAGGCAGCCGATGTCGGAGTGGTATACGAATATCGCCGGGGGCGACGCTCGCGTCGGCGCGCAGATCGGCAAAGTCGAGGGGAATGTCACCGTCGGATCCCCCCAATTCCATGAAGGCGGTCTCCGGACCCAGGTGGCCGAGCTCCGCTCGGCGATGCGCCGGGCGGTCGAGACGGGAGCGCTCGAGGCGGAGATCCGTAAGGCGGCGGAGGCCGAGTTAACCGAGGTCGACGCCTATCTCGAGCACGGCGACGAGAAGCAGCGCGGGAAGATGGTGCTTGCGCTGAAGAAGGTGCGGGGCCTGCTCGGCGACGTCGCCGATGTCGCGTCGATCGCCGCCGTCGCCCTCACCATCGGCCAAGGGCTGAGCTGATGAATCAGAGCTGGCACTCCAACGTCGCGATGGACGACGCGCACGTCGAGACGCAAATAGGCAACGTACACGGAAATGTCACCATATATTCGGTGAGCTCGAACGATCCTCCGCAGCACAAATACCGGGTGGGGATGTACTACCTCAATGGCGACATGCCCCGGCGCGCTGAGCAGCTGATCGAGGAAGCAGCGATGCACGGCCGCTACCGGTCCAACGAGGTGGCCTATTACTGGGTCCTGGCGACGCTGAGCGATCGCACGCTCGATCATCTCGGTCAGGACGAGTTCGCCCACCTGACGTCCGCCCGCGCCATGGTCGCGGAGTTCCCGAGCGACCCATGGCGGCAGGCGTTCGACGTGGTGATCGAGCTCATCAACTGCATCAGCGAGGAAGAACCCGGCTCGCTCGACGACAAGCGCATGTCCGCCGCGCTCACCGCCTACCAGGCGCTGCCGAGACAGCGGCAGGACGAGATCCGACGTCATCTCGAAATGATCATGGGCGGCTGGCTCCAGGACCAGCTCGAGGAGCTGGAGAGAGACCATGTGAAGGAGATGCGCATCAGCGGTCATCGCCGGGACCGCGTCTGGAAGTTCTTCGAGCCCGACCCCGAGCCGCCCCGGAGGATCCTGCCGCCCAGGCCTGTGCTGGACCCCGGCAAACGGTTCACGGTCATCACCGGCGCCGTGCTCGGCGGGCTGGGAGCTCTCGGGATGTTCGGCCTCATGGTCTCGGGCAGCCCGCTCGCCCTGTCCGCCGTGCTCACCCTGGTCTGCGCCTGGGCGGTCGCCGTCTTCAAATTCGGCCTGCCACAGCGCCTCGAGACTCGGAATTCGTCGGCGGCGGGGTGGCCCACGGAGTTCGGGGTGTCAGTCTCGCTCTCCGTCGAGCGCTTGTTCGACAGGGCGGGGCCGTCGGATCCTGTCGCGGCCCGGCAGTGGCAGTGGGCCAGCGCGCCGACGCGAGCGAGGCTGAAGGCCGAACTGATCCACCTGTACGGCGGCGACCAGCGATCAGCGAGCTCGATCAAGTGGCTCATCATGTGGCACGCCAAGAACACCGCCGGGCAGTTCAGCGCCGGCGTCCAGCTCACTCCCAGCGGCCCGCCGGTCGCGGTCGTCGCGGGCACCGCCGCCCTGGTGCTCGCCGGGCTGATCGCGCTGGTCGGCACGGCGAGCGTCAGCTTCATCGGCATGCTCGGCTCCGGAATCATGCTGGGTCTGGGTGCGGCCATCGCCTGGTCCGACACGCTCGACTATCTCGCCGCGGTCATCGACCATCCGCGCGCCTCCGCGGAGACCCACCGGCGGTTCGTCGCCGAGCAGCAGGAGCACGAACGCTGGTCCGGCGTGCTCGCCGACCGGCCCACCGACCTCGAGATGGCCATGTGGCTGGACTACGACAAGATGGCGATCAAGTCGCAGGCGCTGAAGGACTACGGCCTGAGCAACCGCGACGTCGTCGCGCACCTCACGCTCACCGAGGCTGACGTCCCCTGCCAGCGCGCCCGTGTCCTGTACGGCCCGTGGCGTTACTCGGCCTACAAGGTGCTGCTCTTCCTGCTCACCGACGGCGGCGTCCGACAGGTCACCGTCAGGCTCAACTTCGCCACGGCCAACACGCACAACGAGGAACGGACCACGTTCAGGTACGAGGTGATCGCCTCGGCGAAGGTGGCGGAGGCGAGCGTGCGCTTCGAGAACGGCCGCCGGAAGGTGACGACCGGCGACGAGATCCGCTTCTACGAACAGCCGAACCTGGTCCTCAGCAGGACCTTCCGGCTCTCGCTCGTCAACGCCCAGCCCATCGACGTCATCGTGGACAACTACCAGGAGGGCCTGCTCGACCGCATGCAGGAGGACATCAACTACCTGTACGCGCTCGCACTCGACGTCTCGGGCGTGACCGGAGCCCTCAGGATCTTGGAGGCGGTGTCCGCCGAGGGCAGAGAGTGGCTCGCCAACGAACGCGCCCGTCTGCGACGCAGGATGCGCGACTTCATCCAGAGCCAGAAGACCGGCAACACCTTCGACGGCGCCCGGCACCTGCCGAAGATCCTGCCCGGCATACGTCCCGAACTCCCCCCGACGGACTGAGCGTGCACGCTGCGAGCGGCGACTCACACCGCTCGCAGCGCACGCTCACCTGGACGCGAGCATGCCGTGCGGGTCGAGCACGTACTTGCGCGCCGCGCCCTCGTCGAACTCGTGGTAGCCGCGCGGCGCGTCGTCCAGCGAGATCGGCGTGGCGTTGACCGCCTTGGCGATCTGCACCCGGTCATGCAGGATCGCCTGCATGAGCTGGCGGTTGTACCGCATGACGGGGCACTGGCCGGTGACGAAGCTGAGCGACTTGGCCCAGCCGAGCCCGATCTGGATCGACAGCGAGCCGCGCTGGGCCGACTCGTCCGCCGCGCCGGGGTCGCCGGTCACGTACAGTCCCGGGATGCCGAGCGCGCCACCCGCCCGGGTGACGTCCATCACCGTGTTGAGCACGGTCGCGGGCCGCTCCGTCTCCGAGTCCTTGCCGTGGCCCCGGGCCTCGAAGCCGACCGCGTCCACGGCGCAGTCCACCTCGGGCGCGCCGAGAATCTGCTCGATCTGGTCCTTGGGCTCCCCCTCGGCCACGTTGACGGTCTCGCACCCGAAGCTGCGGGCCTGGTCCAGCCGCTCCTTGTTCAGGTCGCCGACGATGACGACGGCGGCGCCGAGCAGGAACGCCGAACACGCCGCGGCGAGCCCGACCGGGCCGGCCCCGGCGATGTAGACGGTCGAGCCCGGCTGCACCCCGGCGCTCACACAGCCGTGGAACCCCGTCGGGAAGATGTCCGCGAGCATGGCCAGGTCGAGGATCTTCTCCATCGCCTGGTCCTTGTCCGGGAACTTCAGCAGGTTCCAGTCGGCGTACGGCACCAGGACGTAGTCGGCCTGGCCGCCTACCCAGCCGCCCATGTCGACGTAGCCGTAGGCCGAGCCGGGCCGGTCCGGGTTGACGTGCTCGCAGATGCCGGTCTTGCCCTCCTTGCAGTTGCGGCAGCGGCCGCAGGCGATGTTGAACGGCACGGACACGAGGTCGCCGGTCTTGATGAACTCCACGTCGGGGCCGGTGTCGACGACCTCGCCGGTGATCTCATGACCGAGGACGAGGCCCGTCGGGGCCGTGGTGCGGCCACGGACCATGTGCTGGTCGCTGCCGCAGATGTTGGTCGCGACCGATTTGAGGATCGCCGCATGGGGCAGCTTGCGGCCCACGTTGGCGGGGTTCACGCCTGGGCCGTCCTTGAGCTCGTAGTCGGGATAGTCGGTCTCGCGGACCTCGACCCTGCCGGCCCCCTCGTAGGAAACTCCTCTGTTACCGGGCATGACGGTGCTCTCCTCCTTGTGCGCGATGCTGTCGAGCGGTCGTCACGTGGTCATCGATCACCTCCCGGGTTCTGGGCGAAGACGGCGGACACCGCGCTGTAACCGGTCGTCGCGCGGCCGCCGGACCGCTCGGCTCTCCCCGTCCGCGGCCTCCCCGTCCGCGGCCTCCCCACCGCGCGGCTCGCGGGTGCCGGAGATCTCGCCGGCGGTGCCCTGCTCGCCCTCCTCCGGCACCTCGCGCACCGGGCGCGCCACCTGGTCGTACACGAGCACGGCGAGCACGGCGCCGACGATGGGACCGATGATGTAGACGCCGAACTCCGACCACGGCGTGTCCCCGTCGAACAGACTCGTCGTCAGGTACGGGCCGAAGGTGCGGGCCGGGTTGACCGCGCCGCCCGTCATCGGGCCGATCACGAAGATCTCACCCGCGACGGCCATGCCGATGATCCATCCCGCCCAGCCGGACGGCGCCCGGCGGTCCACGGCCATCGCCATGATCGTGAGCATCAGCAGGAACGTGCCCATCACCTCCAGCAGGATGCCCTGCCCGTAGCTCACGCCCTTCGCGAGAGCGGTGAGCCCGGTGCCCAGGTCCACCGCCCGGCGGCCGAAGCCGGCCACGATGAGCAGTCCACCGGCGAACGCGCCGACGAGCTGCGCCACGATGTACGGCACCACCTCCGACCACGGGAACCTGCGGCTCACCGCCAGCGCGATGGTGACGGCCGGGTTGATGTGCGCGCCCGAGGTGGTGCCGAAGGCGTAGATGACGATCGCGACGACCAGGGCGAACGACAGCGAGATGAATCCGAGCGCGGCGTAGGTGATCTCACCGGCGCCCATGAGCAACGCGGCCACCACGGAGCCGGCGCCGAAGATCACCAGCAACATTGTCCCTATGGCTTCCGCGACGAGCCGCCGCGGAAGGTGTCCGACCATCGCAAACCCCCGATGACGATGGTTCCGAATCCCCCTGTTTCCTGATACCTACCCCGGATCTGACCGCTAAGCAGGTCGGGTGCAGCGCCGATGGACGTCGTCCAGCCGCTCGGTGAGACCGGCCCGGTCGAGGTGTTCGAGCAGCGGTACGGCGACCCGGCGGGTGGTGTCGAGCGCGCGTCCGGCCTGGCTGACCGTGAACGGTTGCGGCAACCGGCTCAGCAGCTCGGCCGCCCGCGCGTCGGCTCCCGGCAGCAGCACGATCCCGTCCGCCACCCGCAGCAGGTTCCCGGCCCGTACGGCCGCGGCCAGCTCCCTGGTCCCCAGCCCGAGCTCGGCCAGCCGCTTCGCCTCCGGCGCCTGGAACGGCCGCTCCGCCAGCTCCCGCCGCACCCCCGCCACCGCCCGCGCCACCGGCGCCGGCAACCCCGCCCGCCCCGCCGCGATCCGCCCTGCGGCCAGCGTGAGCGGCGGCCGTACCAGCGCCACGACCAGCCGCCGATCGGGCAGCCCCAGCGCGTGCCGAGCCGCCTCGACCGGCATGGCGGGCTCCAGCGGATGCCCCTCCCCATACCGCCCCACCGCCGCCACCAGCCGCCCGCCCAGCTCCGCCCAGTGCTCGGGATCGACGTACCACTCCCCCACCGTGCCGGGAGCCTCAGGCACGACCCCCATGGCCCGCAGGTCACCGGCACGCAACAGCCGATGCGTACGCAACGCGAACGCCACACCGAACCCACTGCCCCCGTCCGGCTCGGCGGGCTTGGGCAGGGCTGCTTCCAGGAGTGCCGCTCGCTCCCTTGGGGCGCCACGGCGGCGGAGGGACGGCGGGCGCACGTCGAGGACACTCGCCCCGGCGAGCACCCGCACCTCGGACCGGTCACGTCCGGGGTCGCGCAGCAGCAGCACGTCGCCGAGATGCAACGGCACCGGCCGGGCCAGGCGCAGTCGTACGACGCGCCCGCCGAGCGGCCGTACCTCGGCCGTCACCGCCGCCGACCCCACGTGGACGGTCAACCGCCGAGGCAACCCGGCGGCCTCCTGCCGCTGCCCCCCGACGGGCGCGACACGTACATCCACCAGATCCGTGTACGTCCACCCGCCCGGCGTGACGAGCGCCTGCCCCCGGTCGGGAAGGTGGTGGCCACGCAGGTTGACCGCCACCCGGGCCACCCCCGGCACCGTGTCCCGCGACTCCTTCAGCGACTCCAGCCCCCTGACCCGCACCGGCTCCCCGGCCAGCAGCAGCTCATCACCCACCGAGACCGTCCCGGCAGGCAGCGTCCCGGTCACCACCGTCCCGCTGCCGGTCACACTGAACGCCCGATCGATCCACAGCCGAACCTCCGCCCCCGGATCAGGCCTGGGCAGCCCACCCACCAACCGATCCAACGCCCGCCGCAACTCAGGCAACCCCTCACCAGTACGCCCACTCACCACAACCGCCCCCACCCCACCAACCGGCTCACCGAGGGCCGCATTCAGGCGGGTGCGGGACTCGTCGAGCGCCGGGGTCGGGTCGGCGAGGTCTGATCGGGTCACCACCAGCAGGCAGTGGCGTACGCCGAGGGCCTCCAGGGCGACCAGGTGCTCCTCCGACTGCGGCATCCACCCCTCGTCGGCCGCCACCACGAACATGACGACCGGCACCGGCCCCACCCCCGCGAGCATCGTGCTGAGGAAGCGCTCATGACCTGGTACGTCCACGAACGCGAGCCGTTCCCCCGACGGCAGGCCGGTCCACGCGTAGCCGAGCTCGATGGTGAGGCCGCGCCGGCGTTCCTCGTCCAGGCGGTCGGGCTCCATGCCGGTGAGGGCCCGTACCAGGGTGGACTTGCCGTGGTCGACGTGACCCGCGGTGGCCACGACGTGCATCAGCCCGGCACCTCCGCGAGCGCCGGCACCCCACCCGCCACGTCGGCGTCGCGCGCCACCCCGAGCGCGTCGATGCCCGCCCCGGTCAGGCGGCCGGCCAGGGCGGTGGCGCGCTCCGCCGGCACGGCCGGATCGGCGTGCCGCGCCCGCTCCCGGGCCGCCGCCACCGCCGCCTTGACCACCGACCGGCCCAGCCGCCCACCCGCCTCCACCAGCCGCGCATCGGCGAGCACGGCGTCGGTGCGCGGCACCAGCCTGCGTCGGTCCTTCATATTCCGAACATAAGCGGAGGCGGACGGGAATCGAACCCGCCAGGCCGAGGACCTCGACCTCGTCGGTTTTGAAGACCGCGGGGGCCACCAGGCGCCCAGACACCTCCACGGGAGAACCTACCCACAGCGGGGTAGTTACGCTCCGTGATGATGGCCACGACACCCGCGAATCCGACCCGCCTGACGCAGTACGCCCACGGCGGCGGCTGCGCCTGCAAGATCCCACCCGGCGAGCTCGAATCCATCGTCGCCGACCTCATCACTCCACTTCCCCCCGCCATCCGCACCGATGCCAGGCCTGGTTCCCGGCCGCACACCCGTGCCGACGCCGGGTTCACACCTCCCCCCGCGACCGGCGTCGGAGAGTTGGTCATCGGTCTGGATGACGGGGACGACGCCGCCGTGGTGCGGATCGAGGGGGGCCGGGCGGTCGTGCTCACCGCCGACTTCTTCACGCCCGTGGTGGACGATCCGTACGACTGGGGACGGGTCGCGGCGGCCAATGCCCTGTCCGACGTGTACGCGGTCGGCGGGGAGCCGCTGGTGGCGGTGAACCTGCTCGGGTGGCCCCGGGAGCGGCTGCCGCTCGAACTGGCGAGACAGGTGCTGCGCGGTGGCCTGGACGTGGCGCGGGAGACGGGCTGCCACGTCTCCGGCGGCCACAGCGTGGACGACCCGGAGCCGAAGTACGGCATGGCGGTCACCGGCCTGGCCGACCCGGCGCGGCTGCTGCGTATCGGGGCCGCCCGGCCCGGCCTGCCGATCTCGCTGACCAAGCCGCTCGGCATCGGGGTGCTGAACGCGCGGCACAAGGCGACGGGCGAGGTGTTCCCGCAGGCGGTGACCGCGATGACCACGCTGAACCGCGACGCCGCCCGCGCCGCGCTGGCCGCCGGGGTGGAGTGCGCCACGGACGTGACCGGGTTCGGCCTGCTCGGGCACCTGTACAAGCTGGGCCGGGCCAGTGGGGTGACGGCGGTGGTGGACGTGGCGGCGGTGCCGTACCTGGAGGGTGCCCGGGAGGCGCTGCGCGACGGCTACGTGAGCGGCGGCACCCGCCGCAACCTCGACTGGGTACGGCCCTGGCTCGACCCGGGCGGCTTCGGCGAGGACGAGCTGCTGCTCCTCGCCGACGCCCAGACCTCGGGCGGCCTCCTGGTCGCCGGCGACCTCCCGGGCGCACCGATCATCGGCGAGCTGATCCCCTTGGCGGGCCCTCACCTACGCCTACGCTGAACGAGCAGCACGCTGACCGGACAGAACACAGCCCGAGCTGGACGCTGACCCGACGGGACACGGCCCGAACTGACCGTCAGCTCGCCGGCTGCGCCGCCCCCGCGTCCGAGCCACGGTCGGGCGAGGACTGTGCATCGAGGCGGCGGCGTTGGGGGACGACGGTGTACTTGGGGTCGGCGGCCGAGGCGCGGCCTGCTTCGAGGATGCCGAAGCGGGTGTAGAGGGAGCCCGCCGTCAGGGCGAGCCCGGACAGGGCGGTGAGGGTGCGGCCGCGGCCGGCCACCACGGCGAGCAGCCCGCCGCCGACCGTCAGGACGCGCGCGGCCCGCATGAGCCGACCGGCCCGCCCTGTTCGGTACGGCTCGCCGATGAACCCGAGCCGGCGTTCCAGCACCTGCCCGGCGACCGTCTCCATGGCCGCCCCGAGCGCGGCCACGGCGCGGGCCGGACCGGCGTGGGCCGGGGGCGTGCCGAGCATGCAGGCCGCCCCGGCGGCGGCCATCGCGCTGCCCGCGAACAGGAACGGCAGCTCCCGGTACGCCTCGTGCCAGGCGGGCACGGCGGTGTCGGCGATCAGGACGGCGGTGTAGGTGGCGGTCAGCGGCCCGGTCACCCCGGTCGCCAGGAGCGCCGCATCACCGGCCACCGGCAGGAGACCCACCAAGCCACCAGCCCCCGGCAGACGGCCCGCCAAGCCACCGGCACCCGACAGGAAGCCCGCCAAACCAGCCGCCACCGGCAGACGGCCCGCCGAACCACCGGCGCCCGGCAGACGGCCCGCCCGGCCACCGGTCTTCGGCAGGTCGCTAGCCAGGTCGCCGGCCACGGCGATGGCTGACAGCCCGCCCTGGGCTGCGAGGATCCATGAGCCGACGCTCATCGGTGAGGTGGGCTTGAAGACCCGCAGCATGTTGAGGAACCGTGCGGGCCTGCCCAGCTCGGCGGCGAGCAGCCCGGCGCCGAGGGCCGCCCCGGCCGCCGCCGCGACGCGGGCGGTGCGGGCCAGGCGGGGGTGGCCGGTCAGCCGGGCCATGACGGCCATCGAGGACGAAACTCCCGACAAACCCCCCAAATACAGATATGTCGGCATGTGGGGTTCGTGCCAGATGGGCGCCTTGATCACCGGGCGGCCGTAGTAGGACCGGAACTCCGCCTCGGGCACCATGGCCCGCTCGCGCGTCACCGCCGCTCTCCCGTGCCCAGAAAGGCGAGGGCCACGGCGCCCACCGCCGACAGCGCCGCCGCGCCCGCCCAGCGCCACATGGCGGGCAGGTCACGCGTGGTCACCACCGGATCCGGCGGCAGGCCGTACACCTCGGGCTCGTCCAGCAGCAGGAAGAACGCCCCCGCCCCGCCCACCCCGTCGTCGGGGCTCTCGCCGTACAGGCGGGCCTCGGTGTTGCCGTCGGCGCGCAGGCGGGTCACCCGCTCCTCGGCGCGCGCCCGGAGCTCGTCGAGCGGCCCGAACTGGATCGAGTCGGTGGGGCACGCCTTGGCGCAGGCCGGTTCCAGGCCACCGAGCTGCCGGTCGTAGCACATCGTGCACTTCCAGGCCCGCCCGTCGTCCTCCCGCCGGTCGATCACGCCGTACGGGCAGGCGGGCACGCAATAGCCGCACCCGTTGCAGACGTCGGACTGCACCACCACCGTGTCGAACTCGGTCCGGAACAGCGCCCCGGTCGGGCAGACGTCCAGGCAGGCGGCGTGCGTACAGTGCTTGCACACGTCGGAGGACATCAGCCACCGATCCACGCCGTCGTCACCGCCGGCGGCCACCGGCCGTGACTGCTCGATGAACGCGACGTGCCGCCAGGTGCTCGCGCCCAGCGTGCCGGTGTTGTCGTAGGAGGTCGCCTCGAAGACGAAGCCGTCGTCGGGGAGCTGGTTCCACTCCTTGCAGGCCACCTCGCACGCCTTGCACCCGATGCAGATGCTCGTGTCGGTGAAGAACCCCATCCGCTCAGCCATCGCGGTACCTCTCCAGCAGGTCGAGCACCGCCGGGCCTCTCGGCCGGCGGCCCGGCAGCACGTCACAGGTCATGGCCTTGCTCTCCTGGATGTAGACGTTCGGGTCGAGCACCAGCGGCATCAGGTCGTTGGCGACGTCACCGGTGACCAGCCCGCCGCCGCCCCATCCCCAGTGGTACGGCAGGCCCACCTGGTGGACGACCCTGCCCCCGACGCGCAGCGGCCGCACCCGCCCGGTGACCAGCACCCTGGCCTCCACGACGGCGCGGCTGGTCACGATCGTCGCCCAGCCGCCGTTGACCAGCCCCAGCTCCTCCGCGAGCCGCGGCGACACCTCGCAGAACAGCTCGGGCTGCAGCTCGGCGAGGTAGGCGAGCGGCCGGCTCATCGCGCCCGCCGTGTGATGCTCGGTCAGCCTGTACGTCGTCAGCACGTAAGGGAAGCGACCCCCCGGCGCGTTGTACGGGCTCTCAGGCCGGTGGTAGGTGTGCCTGGCCGGATTGGCCTGCTGGCTGTAGAGCGGATTGCCGACCGGGGACTCGTGCGGCTCGTAGTGGGTGGGCAGCGGGCCGTCGACGAGCCCGGTCGGGACGTACAGCCAGCCCTTGCCGTCGGACTGCATGATGAACGGGTCGGTCCCGGCGAGCGAGGCCTGGGCGAAGGCGCCCTCGGGCGGCACGTAGCCGGGCGGCTTGCCGATCTCGCAGTCGGGCACGTCGTGCCCGGTCCACTCGCCGCGCTCGGCGTCCCACCACACGTACGCCTTGCGCTCGCTCCACGGGCGGCCCTCGGGGTCGGCGGAGGCCCGGTTGTACAGGATGCGCTTGTTGGCCGGCCACGCCCAGCCCCATTCAGGCGCCACGGCGCTCTGCTCCCGGCCGGGGCGGCGGCGGGCGGCCTGGTTGACCTCGTCGGCGTACACCCCGCAGTAGATCCAGCAGCCGCAGGTGGTGGAGCCGTCGGCCCGGAGCTGGGTGGAGGTCGACAGGGCCCGCCCGTCGGGGCCGACCCCGTTGATCTCCCGGAGCACCGCCGCGGCCGAGGGCTCCCGGTGTACGCCGTGCTCCGGGTAGTCCCAGGTCAGCTCGCGTACCGGCCGGTCGATCTCGTCGTCGGTCAGCCGCTGCCTGATCAGCTTGCCGAGGTGGTAGTAGAACCACAGCTCGCTGCGGCGGTCGCCGACCGGGTCGAGCGCCTTCTCCCGCCACTGGAGCAGCCGCTGGGTGTTGGTGAACGTGCCCTCCTTCTCCACGTGGCTCGCGGCGGGCAGGAAGAACACCTCGGTGCCGATGTCCTCGGTGCGCGTCTCGCCCGTCTCCAGCTCCGGCCCGTCCAGCCAGAACGTGGCCGTCTCCACCAGGGTCAGGTCCCGGACGACGAGCCAGTCGAGGTTCGCCAGGCCGAGGCGCTGCGCCCGGCCGCCGGAGGAGCCCACGGCGGGGTTCTCCCCCACCACGAAGTAGCCCTTCACGGTGCCGTCGATCTGGCCCATCACGGTGGTGTAGTGGCCGTGGTCGCCGGTGATGCGTGGCAGGTGGCCGAAGCAGAAGTCGTTCGCCTCGGTGGCGGCCTCGCCCCACCACGCCTTGAGCAGGCTCACCAGGTAGGCGCGCCGGTTGCCCCAGAAGCCCGTCGTGCCGCCCTCCAGCTCCAGGTAGTGGTCCAGGCCGCCGTGCCGGTGGGCGTTCGGCATGTCCAGGTAGCCCGGCAGGATGTTGAACAGCGTCGGGATGTCGGTCGAGCCCTGGATGCTGGCGTGCCCGCGCAGCGCCAGGATGCCGCCGCCGGGCCGGCCCATGTTGCCGAGGAGGAGCTGCAGGATCGAGGCGGTGCGGATGTACTGCGCGCCGACGGTGTGCTGGGTCCAGCCGACGGAGTAGACCCAGGCGGTGGTGCGCTCGCGGCCGGAGTTCGCGGTGACGGCCTCGGCCAGCTCGGCGAAGCCGTCGCGCGGGATGCCGCACAGCTGCTCGACCAGCTCCGGGGTGTAGCGGGCGAAGTGCCGCTTCAGGATCTGGTAGACGCAGCGCGGGTGGGTCAGCGTCGGGTCGGTGCGCGGGCTCGGGTGCGCGGCCGGCCCGCCCGCGCCGTACGTGTCCGCCCCGGCCGCCTCGGCGTCCCGGCGGCCGCCCTCCGCCTGCTCGGCCGACGGCTGCTCACCTACGGGCTCGTACGCCCAGCTCCTCGGATCGTAGGTGCCCGTCTCCGGATCCCAGCCGGAGAACAGGCCGTCGAGGTCCTCGGTGTCACGGAAGTCCTCGGACACGAGGGTGGCGGCGTTCGTGTAGGCCAGCACGTACTCGCGGAAGTCCAGCTCGTTCGCCAGCACGTGATTGATCAGCGCGCCGAGCAGCACGATGTCACTGCCCGCGCGGATCGGCAGATACCGGTCGGCCAGCGCGCTGGTCCGGGTGAAACGCGGGTCCACGTGGAACACCCTGGCCCCCCGCGCCTTGGCCTCCACCACCCACTGGAACCCCACGGGGTGGCATTCGGCCATGTTGGAGCCCTGGATGACGATGCAGTCCGCCTCCGCCAGATCCTGCTGGAAGGTCGTCGCGCCGCCACGCCCGAAGCTGGTCCCCAGACCGGGGACGGTGGAGGAGTGTCAAATACGGGCCTGGTTCTCCACCTGGACGGCGCCGAGGGCGGTGTAGAGCTTCTTCATCAGGTAGTTCTCTTCGTCGTCGAGCGTCGCCCCGCCCAGACTGGCGATGCCCATCGTGCGCCGCACGACCTTGCCCTCGTGGGTCTCCTCCCAGGTCTCCCGCCGGGTGCGCACCACCCGGTCGGCGATCATCTCCATCGCGGTGTCCAGGTCGAGCCGCTCCCAGCCGGTGCCGTACGGCCTGCGGTAGAGCACCTGGGTCTGACGGCCCGGATGGGTGACGAGCTGCTTGCTGGCCGACCCCTTGGGGCACAGCCGCCCCCGGGAGATCGGCGAGTCGGGATCGCCCTCGATCTGGGTGACCTTGCCGTCCTCGACGTAGACGAGCTGGCCGCAGCCGACCGCGCAGTAGGGGCAGATGGAGCGCGCCACCGTGGCGGCGTCCTCGGTGCGCGGGCGCAGCGCGTCCGTACGGGGCGACCGTACGGCGTCGCTCCTGCCGTCCTGGCCCCTGAGCTGGCGGATCACCGGCCAGCGGGCCAACCAGCCCCTTCCTGACATGGTGCGTCCCATGCCCGGTTTCGGCTGGCCTATTCCGGCGGACGCGCTCCGGCCGTACCTGCCCGGGAGAATGGGCCGCTCCCGGCCCGCACGCCGCGCCGTCACCCAGGTTCCGAGCGAGGGAGATCCATGAAGCACGAGTACGAGGCCACGTTCCTGTCCGTCGACGTCGCCGATCTCCGGACCAAGCTGACCGCCCTGGGCGCCGTCCAGGCATTCCCCCGCACCCTCCTCACCCGCAAGATCTTCGAGAACGACACCCTCGGCAGCGGCCAGTGGCTCCGCCTGCGCGACGAAGGGACCCGCACCACTCTCACGCTCAAGCACGTCACGGACGCCACCGTCATCGACGGCACCACCGAGATCGAGACCGAGGTCGCCGATCCCCTCGCCATGGCCGGCATCCTGCGCGGTCTCGGCCTGCGCGAGGTCCGCTACCAGGAGAACTACCGCGAGGAGTGGCGCCTCGACGACCTCGTCTTCGACATCGACACCTGGCCCGGCCTGCCCACCTTCGTCGAGATCGAAGGCCCGGACGAGGCAACGGTCCGCCGGGGCGCGTCGCTCCTCGGCTTCGACTACGCCGAGGCCAGGTTCGGCAGCGTCGACGCGATCTACAAGAGCGAGACGGGCCGCGACATCGTCGCCGAACCCACCCTCCTGTTCACCGAAGCCGACAGAGCGGGCCTGCCTGTGTGACGCTTCGGCGGCCGGTCGGGCATCCGCTCTGGCCGTCCCGGCGCCCCGGCTCCCGCCGTCAACCTCGGCCGTACCATAGCGTCGGCGGAGCCCCGGGAGCAGGAGCCTCCCGCGCCGGCGCCAGGAGTCCCGGCGGCTGGGTGATCGCGACCGTACGTCACCGACGCCGGAGCGCAAGGAGCACCGCATGCCAGGAGACACCGCGCTGCGACCGTTTCGCATCGCGATACCGCAGGCCGATCTGGACGACCTGCGCGCGAGACTCGCCCGCACCCGCTGGCCCGACGACGCACCGGCCCCCGCGTGGTCGTACGGCGTGCCCGTCGGTTACTTGAAGAGCCTCACCGACCACTGGATGACCGCGTACGACTGGCGCGTCCACGAGGCCGAACTGAACCGGTTCCCCCAGGTGACGACCGTGATCGACGGGGAGCGGCTGCACGCGCTGCACGTGCGTTCCCCCGAGCCCGGCGCGCTCCCGCTGATCCTCAGCCACGGCTGGCCGGGCTCGATCGTGGAGTTCATGAAGGTCATCGGCCCGCTCACCGATCCACGCGGGCACGGCGCCGATCCCGCCGACGCCTTCCACGTGGTGGCGCCGTCCCTGCCCGGGTTCGCGTTCTCGGGCCCTGCCCGCAGCACCGGGTGGAGCCTGGAGCGGATCGCACGGGCGTGGGCGCAGTGGATGCACCGGCTCGGCTACGCCCGCTACGGGGCCCAGGGCGGCGACACCGGCTCGCTGATCTCGCCCGTCCTGGGCCGGATCGCACCCGATCAGGTCGTGGGCGTCCACGTCAACGGAGCCCTGGGCTTCCCCACCGGCGACCGCTCCGGATACTCGGCCATCCAGTCCACCCGTCCGCAGACCCTGGCCTACGGCCTGCACGACTCCCCGGCCGGGCAGCTGGCCTGGATCGTCGAGAAGTTCAAGGAGTGGACCGACCCGGCCGCCGAGCTCCCCGAAGACGCCGTCGACCGCGACCAGCTGCTCACCAACGTCACCGTCTACTGGCTCACCGGCACGGCCGGTTCCGCCGCCCGCCTGTACAAGGACGGCGCGATGGACTGGTCGCAGCCGCTGGGGCCCTCGCGCGTCCCGACGGGGGTGGCGGTCTTCCCGGGCGACGCCGGCATCCGCCGCGTCGCCGAACAGAACGACAACGTCGTGCACTGGTCGGAGTTCGACCGCGGCGGCCACTTCGCCGCCATGGAGGCCCCCGACCTCCTGGTCACCGACATCCGCGCCTTCTTCCGCCCCCTGCGCTGAACGGTCCGCCTGGCGTTCGATCATGTTCGACCTAAAGTAAAGGTGATCACGAAAGCTCGCTGAGCGAACGGACGTCGAGATGACACTTCATGGGCCCGTTACCCGCAGAGGACTCCTCAAGCTCGGCGCCGGGGTCGCCGCGACGGCCGCGCTGGCGCCGGCGGCCGCGACCGCTGCCGGTGCGGCGGGCCGGTTCGACCTGACCGCCCCTTCGACCTCGCTGATCTGGAAGAAGGCCCTGTACGACGAGACCGTCATGCAGTCGTTCACCATCGACAACGTCCACGGACACATCTACACGGTCCAGGTCCGGAACGGCAGCGGCTCGAATGCCGCCGGTCACCTGTGCCTGACCAAGCTGAGCTTGACCGGTGCGATTCTCGGCCACATGTACCTCCAGGGCTTCGGCCACGGCGTCCAGATCGGCGTCGAGCCGTCGGGGGCCGCCGCCTACCTGTGGACGGAGACCGACGGGGTGAGCGACGACGGCAGCTCCCGGGGCACCAGGCTGGCAAGGTTCAAGTTCGTCAACGGCCAGACGCTGACGACGTCGTCAACGGCGCTCACCAAGTACACGCTCATCGCCGGCGCGACCAACACCACCTGTGCGATCGATCCCTCGACCGACCGCCTGATCATGCGTTACTGGGACGGGAGCGCGTTCCGCTTCGCGGTGTACGCGCTGTCAGCGGTGAAGTCGGGCACGCCCGAGCCCCTGCACGACGTGGCCCAGCCGTCCGGACTGGGCACCTTCCAGGGGTACGCGGCCTACGGGGACTTCGCCTACATCCTGACCGGCAACGCCTACGGTGACGCGAACCCAGCGCCGGGCAACACCTACGTCACCAGTCTCGACCTGCGTACCGGGCAGCAGATCCAGCGCGCGCGCAGCGTGGCCGGCAAGTCCCTGGACTACCGCGAGCCGGAGGGCATGGCCATCCAGATCGTCTCCGGCGCCCCGCGCCTGTGCCTCGGCCTGGCCTCGGGCCTCTCGGGAGCGCGCTTGGCCAGCATCTTCTACAAGACAGAGCTCGTCTGAGCACGACGTGCTCGGCCACTGCGACCGCGTCCTGTCGATGGTGGATGGGAGACTGTCGCAGTAGACCGACCAGGGTAGAGGAGGGCAGGTGCCACGCATCCAGGCGCCGACCGTGGCCGAGCACCGGGCCGCCCAGCAGCGCGCACTGCTCGACGCGGCCAGGGACATCCTCACCGAGACCGGCCGCCCACCGACACTGGCCCGGGTCGCCGCACGCGCCGGACTGGCCCGGCCCAGCCTCTACCAATACTTCCGCTCAGCAGAAGACCTCCTCAACGCGGTGGTGCAGGACGTCTTCCCCCGCTGGTCGGCTCGGGTCACCGCCGCGATGGACGCCGCCACCACCCCCGCCGACCGCGTACTCGCCTACGTACTGACCAACTTCCAACTCATCACCGAAGGCGAACACGCACTGGCCACCGTCCTCGCGAAAGTCGCACCCGGCGACAACGTCGCCGAACAGAGCCGCGCCATGCATCAGCAACTCCTGGAACCACTCGCCGAGACACTACGCACCCTCGGCATCCCCACCGTGCCCGAGACCGCAGAAATGATCAACGCCATCGTGTTCGTCGGATCCCGGCTGATCGAATCCGGCACCGACCCGGAAACCGTCTGGGAATCCGCCCGAACCCTGCTCGAACCCTTCGTACGCACCCCGGACAGCACGACGCCCTGAGCCGGCGCGGCGGCCCAGGAGCCCGGTGGGCCGCTGTCAGCCGGTGATCGTCCCGATCTCCTCGTACTGCTCGATGGCGGAAGAGGTGTTCATGCCGGGCGCCTCCCGGTCGGAGTGGGCGGCCTTGAACGAGTCGGAGCGCAGCCAGGCGACGAAGCCCGCACGGGAGTCGAACTCCATCGTGGACACGTAGGGCTGCCCTTCCTCGGTGGGACGCAGGAGGGAGCTGCGCCGCAGGCCGGGCACGCCGTCGAGCGTGGCGCGCATGCTCTCCATGAAGGTGGCCTCGAACGCCTTGGCGTCCTCGGCGGGAACGTCGATGCGGTTCATGATCATGTGCATGGAAAGCCCCTTTTCCGTGGCGCCACGGTCTCACTTCCCGACGCCCTGTCGGGATGATACCAACGCAGAGTCGATATCCTGTCCTGGGGCCCCAGCCCCACCGTCACCTTCCGTAGAGGGCGGGCAGGTCGACCAGGAGGAGGTCGTCGCGCCGGTCGGCCAGTTCCACCAGGTCCGGGTAGAAGCCGTGCAGGGAGTACAGGGCCAGGGTCGTGGCGGCGGTGTCGTACCCCTGATCAGTGAGCAGGTCGCGGATGCGCTCCAGGCGTTCCAGGTCACCGGTCCCGCGGCGGGCGACGGTCGCCTTGGCCTCCCCCAGGAGCGCGATCCTCGCGCGGGGCGCCTGCGGGCGCTCGCCCGCGGCCAGGGCGATGACGTCGACCTCATGCTTCGTCCGAGCGACCGGGTCGGCGACCTCGGTGGTGCCGACCGGACCGGGCAGTCCGCCGGACAGCAAGGCATGAGCGTAACGGCGAGTGAAGTCGCGGGCCAGGTCCTCGAAGTGCGGCCCGAGGATCTTGGAGTTGAAGGTCGGGGCGGACTGCTGCCACACCTGCTCGGCGAAGCCCTGCTCCACGGCGGCGGCCTGCGGGAGGGTGATGAGCTGGTTGAAGCGGATGACCGGGTCGGCGAGGGTGATGACCGGATGCCGGGCGCGCAGGATGTCCTGCTCGCGCCGGATGTAACCGGTCGACTCCAGCACACCCAGCGGATGGGCGACGGCGTTGCGCGGGCGTTCCAGGGCGGCGCCGATCTTGCTGGGCGTGCCGGCGCCCTGCGCGATCGCGGTGAGGATGTCGTAATAGAGCGTGTGCTGCGTGATCCTCGGGTCCTCGCGCAGCAGATACTCGGTCTCGGTACGCGAATAGACCGCTCTGCCCGGATCGAGCAACGTCCGGGTGAGCCAGGCGTCGAAGCCGTCGTCCGGATGCGGCCGCCCGGCCACCGGCCGATAGCCGGGCGCCCCGCCGAGCACCGCGTGCACCTTCAGCGCGGTCAGCGGATCGCTGATCTGCCAGAAGGTCCGGCTGTCCCGGTAGTCGAAGGGCCCGAGCCGTAGATCGACCACGGCCCGACCCCGCAGCGGCTTGGTCCCTGAGAGCAGTTCGTGCATGACACTCATCGCGGAGCCGCACAGGATCAGCCGCGGACCCGGCCCAGCACCGGAGCGGGTCCCGCGCTGGCGCTCGTCGTACGACTGCTGGAGCAGCCCCGGGATCTCAGGCGAGTGCTGGAGCAGGTACGGCAACTCGTCGATCACCAGGAGCGGGTGAGGCGAACGGGCGACCACCTCAAGGGCGTTGGACAGGACGTCACGCCAGTCCGTCAGGCGCAGACTTCCGGGCCGCAGACCGGCATGAGCGGCGACCGCGTCGCTGAACCGCCGGATCGCGGGCAGCCGCCCCTCCTCCCGGACCGCGGTCACGTACAGGCCGCCGACCTGCTCGGACAGAGCCTGGAGAAGGTACGACTTCCCGTGCCGCCGACGCCCGGACACGATCCCGAGCCGCATCGCGGGATCCGGGTCAGTGAGGAACTCCGCGAGCAGACCCCACTCCCGGTCGCGGTCGACCACGTCGTCCGGCTTGGCAAGCAGGCTCGTCCTCATCATGTCTCCCCCACATCCACTACAGCAAATTCCGTCTAAGTCTACTTCGACGCATTCCGCCATACTAGGGTTCACCAAGCCGATCGGGCGGGCGCGCCGGCTCTCTGCGCGGCCACCCCCTGATCGAATGAGCGATCGGCGCCAGGGGCCGATCCTCGGAGGTCTCCCGGGTGGAGATCCACGGACCTCTCGCCATCTATGCAGGGGAACGTATAGGGTCCCAATTCGGAATGTTGGCGGGGAATGTGTGGACTTCGGGGAAGGCGTAATGCCGGGTATCTCGGCATAAATCCGGATTCGATGCATTTATCCAGATCGCCAGCTTTTGAGGGACAACGTCAGACGGGAGACGCGGAGCTTCATGACGGTCCGTGGCGACGCACCGCAGTCTCCGTCACCCCCTGCGGACACGGAGAACCCCGGCCCCTCCCGATGGGCCCCGCACCTGTGGTGGATCGCCCTCCTCCTGGGGGCGCTCGGTTTCGGGTTCGTCTGGCTGGCCACCCCGCACGGCCGGGAGATCGGCGCCGCCTGGGAGCTCGGCGTCAAACTGGTCGCCTTCGCCTTCCTGTGCTGCGCGATCGCGTTCTTCCCGTGGGTGTCGGAGCGGCTGCACTGGCTGTTGTACGTCCCGTTCGTGTTCTTCACCGCGTACGTGATCCCGAGGGTGAGTTACTTCTACTACGGCGACACCGCGCGTACAGAGGGCGACAGTTTCTACACCCACCTTTACCTGCTGCTCTATCCCGGGATCGTGCTCACCGTGGCCGCCGCCTTCCGCATCGGCGGCGGCAGCCCCGGGCGCTGCCTGAAGATCGCGATCAGCGGCATCGTCATCGTGTTCTCGGGGCTCCTCGACGTCATGTGGCAGCTCGTCAACCCGGTCGACATCCCCGCCGTCATCGACGCGCCGCACATCAACGTGATCACCGGCGGGCCGATCTCGTTCGGCGGGGCCGTGCTGTTCACGCTGGCGCACGTGCCGATCGTCGTCGGGATCAACCTGCTCCCGCTGGACCGCTGGATCGCCCGCCTGATGGGGAACGGGACGCCCACGCCGGCGGGCCGCCGCTGACACACCACGAGGAGGCGAAGCTGGACACCTACGACGTACCGCCGACCGTCGACATCTCGGTGGCGGCGCCCGCCTACAACGAGGCGGCGAACATCGCGGCGGCGGTGACCGAATGGCGGGAGTATCTGGCCGGGCACCCGGCGATCGGCGCCTGGGAGATCGTCGTCTGCAACGACGGCAGCATCGACGCGACCGGCGAGATCCTCGCGGAGCTGCGAAAGAGCTGCCCCGAGCTGGTCGTCGTCGACTTCGCCGCGAACCGCGGCGCCGGGGCGGCCATCGCCGCCGCCATCGCGCACACCCGGCTGGACTGGGTCGTCCTGCTCGACTCCGACGGGCAGTTCCCGATCGCCAACCTGGACGCGTTCCTCGACCGGGTACGGGCCGGCGAGGCGGACGCCTTCTCCGGCGCCCGCATCAGGAAGGCCGACGGCATCGCGTACCGGTGGGGCTCGGCGGCCAGCGGCGCGGTCAGCAACCTCCTGCACGGCACCCGGTACCGCGACTACAACTCGATCTTCAAGGTGGTACGCGGCCCGCTGCTGCGCGCCCTGGCCCTGGAGTCGGGCGGGATGAACTGCTCGACCGAGATCACCGCCAGGGTCACGGAGCTCGGCCGTACCTGGGTGGAGATCCCGATCGAGCACCGGGAGCGCGGCGGCGGCGCCCGAGGGTGGCGGTTCTGGCGCGGCGCGCGGGACCGTGCCCTGTTCGTGGGCTATCTCGGCTACCGCCGGTGGCTGTTACGCCGGGGTGTGCTCCGCCTCCCGGAGGCGCCGCGGGAACCGGCACGCGATCTGACGGAGCGGTCCCGATGAGCGACCGCACCGCCGTCACCCTCTTCAGCGGCGGGCGCGGCGGGGCCAGCATCGCGCGCGGCCTGCTGCGCACGCCGGGGATCGACCTCACCCTGGTGATCAACGGCTATGACAACGGGCGGTCCACCGGGGCGCTGCGGAGCTACCTGCCCGGGATGCTCGGCCCGTCGGACTTCCGCAAGAACCTCCTGGTCCATCTCGACGACCGCGACCCGCGGCAGGCCGCGCTCCGCTCGGTGCTGGAGCACCGGCTCGCGGCCGGGACCACGCGGGAGGAGCTCGGCGAACTGGTCGCGGAACCGGCGTTCCCCGCCCTCCCGGCCGAGGCCCGCACCGCGATCACGCGGGACCTGGCCGCCTTCCTGCGCAAGCTCGACAGCCACCCCGACGGGCTCGACCTGACCGACTGCGCACTCGGCAACCTCGTGTTCGCCGGCGCGTACCTCCGGCTGGGCGAGGACTTCAACGCGGCGGTACGCGCGTGCGCCCGGACGTTCGCCTCACCGCTCGGCCTGGTGAACGTGACCAGCGGCGAGAACGCGTTCCTGGTCGCGCTCAAGCAGGACGGCCGGCTCCTGGCCGACGAGGCCGACATCGTCGCGCCGCAGGACGCCGCCGCGATCACCGAGCTGTTCCTGCTCCGCGAGCCGGTCACCGCCGAGCGCCGGGCCGAGCTGGCGGCGCGACCCGTCGAGGAGGTGCGGCGGATCCTGGCGGGCCTGCGCGCCCCGGTCTCGCTGAGCCCGGAGGCCGGGGACGCGATCAGGGACGCCGACCTTCTCCTGTACGGGCCCGGCACGCCGCACTCGTCACTGCTGCCCAGTTACCTGACGCCGGGGATCGCGGACGCGATCGCCGAAAGCCGGGCCGCGGCCAAGGTGTTCGTCGTCAACACCCGCGACGACCACGACGTCCAAGGGTTGAGCGCGCCCGAGCTGGTCGGCCGTACCCTGTCCTACCTGGGCGACCCGGGCAACGAGCGCGGCACCGTCACGCACGTCCTCAGCCACCGCGCACCCGAGGCGCCGGGGGTGCCGTCCGACGTCGTCGCCGGCGGCGTCTGGGCGGGCGCCCGATGGGTCACCGCCGACCTGGAGGACGCCGAACGACCCGGCGTCCACTGCGGCCCCCGCACCGTACGCGCACTGACCGAGATCGCCGACGAGGCCGCGCCGGCGAGGGCCCGATGAGCCCGGCGGCGCTCGTCGCCGGGCGGCGGGTCTGGCTCTGTGACCTGGACGGCACGCTCGTCGACTCCGCGCCCGTGCACGCGGCCGCGTTCCGGGCCGCGATCGGGGAACTGGCGCCGTCCGCGCTCGGCTCCTTCCGGTACGACGCGCACGCGGGGGCGACCACCCGGGAGGTGGTGGCCGGCCTGGGCGTCGGCGGGGACGTGGCCGACCGGCTGGTCCGGCGCAAGCAGCGGCTGTACCGGGAGTACGTGGCGGCGGGCCGGGTGCCGGTGTTCCCCGGCGCGCGGCGGCTGCTCGACCACCTGACCAGCGGCGGCCGCACGGCCTACCTGGTCACCAGCGGCAGCAGGGGGTCGGTCGAGCGGGTCCTTGCGGCGTGCTCGCTGGGCGGCTACTTCAGCGGCGTGCTCACCGGGGACGACGTCCCGTCGGGCAAGCCGGACCCGGCGTTCTACCGGCACGCCTGCGCGCTCTGGTCCGTCGACCCGGACGACGCCGTGGCCCTGGAGGACTCCGCGCACGGCGTCGCCTCCGCCGTCGGCGCCGGACTGGTGACGTTGCAGGTCAACGCGGTGAAACCGGCCGCGGGAGCGGCCCAGGTACGGGATCTGGACGAGATCGCGGACGTCCTCGACCAGGGAGTGAGTGGCAGTGAGTGACCAGCGCGTCTGTGCGGTGATCCCGGCGGCCGGGAGCGGGACCAGGCTCGGCCTCGGCATCCCGAAGATCATGCTGGAGGTCGCCGACGGCGTCACCGTGTGGCACCTGCTGCACCGGCGGCTGGGCCCCTGGGTGGAGCACGTCCACGTGGTGGTCTCCCCGGCGGGTGAGATCCCGTTCCGCCGCCTCGCCGCCGAGGAGATCGAGCGCGGCGCCGTCTCGGTGAGCGTCCAGGCGCGGCCGACGGGCATGGGCGACGCGATCTTCGGAGCCGCCGCGCATTGGGAGGGGTACGACCGGATCCTGGTGGTCTGGGGCGACCAGGTGAACCTGTCCGCGGCGACCGTACGGCAGGTGGTGCAGGCCGGCCATGACGGCCTCACCCTCCCGCTGGTGCCGATGCCCGAGCCGTACGTCGAGTACGAGCTGGACGGATCAGCCCTGGTCAGGGTGCGGATGTCCCGCGAGGGGGACGACTGCCGGCCCGGCGGGCTCAGCGACGTCGGCGTGTTCGGCCTCGGCACGGACGGGCTGCCGGAGGCGTGGGCGGGCTACCTGCTCGACGCCGCCCCGGGTGCGGCCACCGGTGAGGTCAACTTCCTGCCGTTCCTGCCGTACCTGTCGCAGGTCCGCGACCGGCCGGTGACCGTGGTGCCGGTCGGCGACCCCGCCGAGGCCCGTGGCGTCAACACCCCGGACGACCTCGACTTCGCCCGGCAGGCGTACCAGCGGTGCCCGGACTGACCCGGCCGCGCCGCTGCCACGTCGTCTGCACCGAGGTCCCGCCGCACGTCGTCGGCGGTCTGGGACGCTACGCCGAGCGGATCCTTCCCGCCCTGCGTGACTCCGGCGTCCCCATCGAGGTGTACGGCGTGACCGGCCGGCCTCGGCAGGCCGATCGCCCGTTGCGGAGGATCGCCGGGCTGGTCGCCTTCAATGTGCGGGTCGCGGCGCGGATCCTGCGGGCCGGCGGACGTTCCGGGGCGGTCGTGGCGGTGCATGACTGGATGGGATGCATCGCCGGGATCCTGTGCCGGTCGGCCGGGCGGATGCCGGTGGTGTTCCACGTGCACACCTGCGAGCACAACACCGCCCCGGGGGCGCGCCGCACCGCCGTGACCGCCGGCATCACCGCGCTGGAGAACGCGATGGCCCGGCTGGCGAGCCTGATCGTGGTGCCGAGCGCGGGCATGCGGGACGAGCTCGTGGCGCGCGGCTGGCCGCCGGGACGCCTGCGGGTGGTGCCGCACGGCTTCGAGGATCCCGAGCTGGTACGGCTGGCCGGGCTGTCCGGCGCCGAGCGCGACCGGCTCCGCGCGAAGGTCAGGGCCGGCTACCTGCCGGGCGGCGCCGGAAGGCTGGTCGTCTTCGCCGGGCGCCTGTCGTCGCACAAGGGCGTGCACACGCTGATCAAGGCGGTGCCGGCGCTGCTCCGCGAGCGCGGCGACCTGCGGGTGGTGCTCGTCGGCAGCGGCGACGACGCGGAGGTGGCCCGGCTGATCGAGCGCGAAGGCGTCGGCGAGCACGTGGTCGCCGGCTACCGGTTCCTGGACCCGCCCGAGGTGTTCGCGCACTTCCTGGCCGCCGACGTGTGTGCCTTCCCCTCGTCGTACGAGCCGTTCGGGCTGGTCGCGGTCGAGGCGATGGCGCTGGGGCGGCCGGTCGTGGTCGGGCCGGGATACTCGCCGGAGGTGGTCGGCGACGGCGCGGTCCGCTGCCGTACCGGAGAGCCCGAGGAGCTGGCCGCGGCCCTGGCACGCTGCCTGGACGACCCGGAGCACGCGGCGGGGCTCGCCCGGCGCGGCGCCGAGCACGTCCGCGCGCGCTACTCGTGGGCGCGCACGGCCGAGACCACGCTCGCGGCGTACGCGGAGGTGGCCCGGTGACGTCCGCGCTCCGCGACCGGATGGCGCGGCTGTTCGGCGGCCGCGGCTGGGCCGTCTGGCCCACGCTGGTGAGCATCGCCGCCAGCGGCACGGCCGCGGCGACCACGCTCGTCATCGCCTGGGGGATCGGCGCGGCGGCGTTCGGCCGGTTCACCCTCGTGCTGACGATCGCGCTGATCGTCACCGTCGGCATGCTGCTGAACCTGAACTACGTCATGTTCCAGGAGCTGCCGAGGGCGGCGCCGCCGGACCGGCCCGCCCTGGTGACGACGGCGTTGTTCACCACGCTGGCGCTGGGCGGCGGCCTGATCGCCGTCATGCTGCCGGCCGCCCCGCTGCTGACCCACCTGCTCGGCGTCGACGTCCGTACGCTCTGCTTCGCGCTGGCGCTGGCCCTGTCGCTGACGGTGAACCAGCTGACCGAGAGCTTCCTGCGCGGGTTGAAGAAGTTCGCGTTCGTGGCGGGGCTCAAGTTCGTCGTCGCCGTCGTCTACCTGGCCACGGCCGCCTACTGCCTGCTGGTCGCGGGCATCCGGGACGCCGAGGTCTACCTGGTCGCGCTGATCGTCACGAACGTCGTCTTCGCCCTCGTGGCCGTGGCCGGCTTCGACGTCGTCCCGCGCTCCTGGTCGGTGTCCCTGGCCCGCTCGCTGCTCAGACACGGCGCCTACATGAGCGTCATCGCCGCCTTCACCGCCGTGCTGTTCGGGGTGGACGTGATCTTCCTCAACCACTGGGCCTCCGGCGGCGACGTCGGCGTGTACTCGGTCTACAACGGTTTCCCGAAACGGCTGCTCGGCGTGGTGTTCACCGAGGGGATCGGGCTGGTGCTGCTGCCCGTGCTGGCGACGGCCGACAAGGTCGCGGCACTGCGGCGGATCGGCCGCCTCGCGCCGGCGATCGCGGTGGCCACGGCGGTCTTCTCCTTCGCCGCGAGCGCACTGTTCTTCCTGGTGCTGCGCGCGGAGTATCCGTACGCGCCCGGACTGATGGCGTTGTCGGCGGTGGGGATCGGCGTCCACACGGTGTTCAATCTTTACCTCTTCGCCCTGTCGATGGACGGGGTGCGGGGCGCGAAGGTGCTCATCGCCTGCCTGGCCATCGCCTCGCCCGCCGCGCTCGCCTGCCAGGCGGTGCTCATCTCCTGGCAGGGCCTGACCGGGGGCCTGGTGGCGTTCGCGCTGACCAATCTCGTCCTGGTCACCGTCGTGGCCGCCACCGCGGCCCGGGTGTACCGAGCGCGTCCTTCGGAGGTCGAACGGTGAAAGTCGTCCACATCATCAACCAGTTCCCGCCCAACATCACCGCGGGGCTCGGCCGCTACATCGAGGAGATCACCCCGCACCTGACCGGCGACCTGCGGATGGCCGTGTTCACGCTGAACGACGGGCGCCTGCCGGTGCACGAGCGGCGCGACGGCGTCACCGTCTACCGGCCGCTGGGCCGCCTGCTCGGCGCGATCGGCCGCCGCCGCAGGCTCAACCGGACGCACCCGGCCGAGTTCGTCCTGCTGGCGGTGAACGTCGTGGTGAGCAACTGGCGCTACGTCCTGCGGCTGCGGCGGCTGGCCCCCGGCGAGCGGCCCGACCTGGTCGCCGTGCACGACTCGACGAACTTCCTGGCCGCCCTGCTGTGCCACTACCTGCTGCGGCTGCCGGTCGTCTTCCACGTGCACACCACCGAGTACGGAGTCGCGCCGCAGCGCAGCATCACCGACCCGCTCAACGTGTTCGCGGCCGTCGAGCGGTGGCTGGCCCGGATCGCCCGCCGCGTCGTGGTCGCCACCCCGGAGGTGCGCGAGCAGCTCGCCGCCGCCGGGTGGAACCGGGACACGATCGACGTGGTCTGCCTGGGCGGCACGTTCGAGCGGCGGCTCGCCGGTGTCGACCGGGCCGCGCTCCGCTCCGGCGCCGCCGCGCTGCGCGCCCGTCTCGGCATCGCGGACGGCGACCCGGTGCTGCTCTTCGTCGGCCGCATCGAACGGCAGAAGGGGATCTACCAACTGCTGGAGGCGATGGGGAAGATCACCGTCGCACTCCCCCGGCTCCGGCTGGTGATCGTCGGCGAGGGGGACGAGGCCGGGGTCGCGCGGATCGTCGCGGACACCGGACTGGACGGGCGTGTCCTCACCTCCGGTGGGTTCGTCGACGGCGCGGCGCTGCTGGAGTACTACGAGCTGGCCGACCTCTGCGTCTTCCCCTCGCTCTTCGAGCCGTTCGGCCTCGTTGCGACCGAGGCCATGGCCCTGACCAGGCCGACGATCCTCGGCGACGGGTTCTCCCAGATCTTCCTCGGCGATCCCGCCGACCCCGCCGTGCGGTTCGCGCGCAGCGCCGACCCCGGCTCCATCGCCGACGCCGTGATCGACCTCATCGAGGATCCGCCGGCCCGCCACGCTCTCGCGCAGAGCGGGGAACGGTTCGTCAGGGAGCGACTGAGCTGGGCGAGGGCCGCGACGGAGACGGTCGCGGTCTACCGGACCGCGCTCTCCGCACGCGACCTCCGGGGAACCGGGGCGGAGCTCGCCCCCGGTGCCGCGTAGTACACGCGCCGGGCGTACACCCAGCGTTGCGCGCTGTGAGGGATCTTCGTAGTGTGAGCTGCCTCACCGATGATCGGAGTCTCGATGTACGAGCCGGAGCGACGCGTACCGACCAGTGGTCCGGGTGAGAAATGAGTCCCGAGATCGGACCTTGGCCGGGGCCTGATTACACGGCGGGGGCGAACGGATCCGGAATTGATGGGTTCGAGATCGACCGAAGGGGTGTGCGGGCCGTTTCCGGCAAGCTCATCGAACTGGCGCACGACGGACTCGACACACCCCTGCACACGTATGCTCAACTCCCTGTGGGTTTCCCCTGGAAGTTTCCTCACGAACTCGCCAGGTGTCTCTACAGCGCCGGCCTGTCGGCCTCCGTTTTCTGGAACGACCTGAACGCGGAGATCGGTACGGCCGGAGTCCTGATCGAACGAGCCTGCACCAGGTATGATCTTGTAGATAATCCCCTGCTCGGCGACATGCCCTTCATGGAGGCGGGCTCTGGTGGGGTGCGGCCTCCCGACCGGCTCGGAGAGCGGCCTGCCATTCATTGGAATGGTCCGAGCGGCTTCTACCCCAACGGTACCGACCCGCTGCCGTCGGTGGTCGATGACGGCGTCGAGTGGCAGTCCGCCGAAACGGCGATGACGAGCTTCCACCGGCCCTCTGCCGATTGGGAGGAAGGTATCCCGACCTTCCTCGATCTGCTGGTCGGCTCTCTGGTCGAATTGGCGAACACCCTGCCGCTGCGGGCGCAGGACCTGCACGACGCTCCATGGCGCGGTGAGGCCGCCGCTCTGACGCAGCGCGCACTGCGTCAGGTCTACGACAACATGATCTACCTGGCCACCTGGGCCGACACCCTGGATACCGCGTGCAAGAGGTTCCTGGAAGTCGTCGACTGGTACACCAAGAACTTCTACGAGACGGTGGACCCGAATCGTCCCTACTGGGATGAGCTCCTCGATCTCGGCACCACCGCGGACAGCCGGACCAGGACTTTTCTCCGGACGGCGAACCCCCTGTTCCTCGAGGTTCTTGACATGATCCCCCCGCCCATCACGGAGAACCTGCCGGGCCTGATGGTGGTCGACGAGGATCTCAAATCGCTCCGCTCCACGATCGAGGACCGCAAGGAGTACGACTCAGCAGCACTCAACCGGTATGACGGCCGGCAGTGGTTGGAGGAGAGCGAAAAGCTCCTCCAAGGCCGGGAGGCGGCGGAGCGGACGTACGGCTAGCGTCGTACACCACCTGGCCTCACCCTGCGGGTCGCGCTTCCGTGAACGGATCGGTGCCCGGGGCCCTCAGCGGCGAGCGACACCCTACGAGGTTCCGGCATATAACGCAGACGCGATGGCCAGGTCTGGCTTTAAGCATTCCAAGTGGCGGGAGAGGTGCATGGAACGTTGCGATCGGTGCGACTTGTTCGTCGGTGAGGGCTGTGCGTGCGCTTTGCCCGGGGTTGACGCGCCACGCCGTACGCAGAGCGCGGCCGGCCCGATCCGCTGGGCGAAGTTCGCGCCGGACACCATCCTGATCTCCCCCAGAAGGATGGCTCACCTGCCGGGCGCGTGTGATCACATGAGCGAGTCCGATGTGGTCGCTCCGGCCTGGGGGTGGGTCCGTGGGCCAGAGCCCGGCGCTTGGGATCGCATCAGCAACAGCAGCCCTGTTCAGGCTACCGAGGGAAATCTCCGTCTGGCGGCCGTCACCAGATGTACAACTTGCTCGAACACCCTCGGATAAGTCGGCGCCGGCCGCTCGATCAGGTGATCCATGCACCGTGACGTGGGAGGGCGCATGATCGTGTTCACGTGCGCGGGCTGTGCTGCCTCGCTGACCGTACCCGTGTCGCAGGTCGCGCTCCCCGCTCACGCCCATCAGCAGTACGGCCACGAACCACTTCCCGCGCTCATGGAGCCCCGGACCTACGCGGTGGACCCGGAACCCTCCGGGCCGCCGTGGCGGCGGTGGGAGGAGGTCGGCGCGGAGGAGGCGGAAGCCCGCGGTGTGTACGCGCCGACCTATGCCCTGTCGTACGGGCCGCCGGGAACGGTCGCGGTCGCGCTGGGTGACGTCCGCGGGACCGTGCTGATTCCGGAGCGGTGTGACGGCCACTGCTGCGGCCTGGACAGCAGAAACGGCCCCAACCTGGCGTGCGCGCAGTGCGGGCATGCCGTGGCCACCCTCATCGACGACTGCTCGTACTGGCAGGTGGTGTGGCTGGACCCGCGCGCCGTACGTCCCCTCGACGTCGATGCGCCCGCCCGCCGGGCGCTCAGCTGGGAGGAACTACGAGAGCAACCGGAGAGACCGCCGGTTGAGCCGATCGGGGCGTGGAGCCCGGTGTGGGAGGCAACGGTCTCGGTGGCGCTGGCCCACCTGCTGGCCGCGTCGGGGGGTGCACGGGTCGTGGTTCCCCATGGCCCTGTCGCCGACGCGTTCCGTCCGGCCCTCGACGCCCTGCTCCCGGCCGAGCCGCCGACGAGAAGCCTGGCCCTGGCCGGGCCCGGCCTGCCCGCCACCGTCACGGACATCGCTCTGGTTCCGCAGCACCCGCAAACCGGGGAGATATGGCCGTCCGGCACGGAGGCGGCGGTGCCGCTGGTTGCCGATGTATGGATGCACCTGGCCTTCAGCCGCAATCGGCGGCTTCGCCCCGCCTCAGGCGGGCTACCCGACGGCGTCTACCGCGACGACCCTCCACTACCGCCGCCGTCCGGCCCGTTCCGGCTCGACCGGCAGATGTTCCTCCACGCACTGGCACGACTGCCGGAGGTTCGTCAGCCATGGCTACGTACGATGTACGACGACGTGCGGAGCCGCCGAGCCAACCTCCCGTTCTGGTGGTGAAGGGATACCACTGCCGGCCCTGCTGCCACCGCTTGAGGCCCGCTGCGGCCGTTCTCGCCTGTAGGACCATGTCCTCATGTCAGTGACCGAGTTCGCCGGCGTGACCGGGGACAAAGATCGTGGCGTCACCTCCAGATCAGGACTGTACGAGTTCTGGACCGAGAAGAACGCGCACATCTACCTCCACGACACCGACTTCACGTGCCTGACCTATCAGCCCGGCAGGCCGCCGGTGTTGTGGCTGGAGTTCCTCTACGATCCGCAGTGGACTCCGCCCGAGCTGTCCGAGACCCCTGTCGTGGTCTTCCGGTTCGAGGATGTTCTGCGGCCGGTCGTGCGAACGCCCAACTCAAGAGCTGGTTCAACTCGAACATCGCGTTTCAACGATCAATGCGACGGGGCTAATCAATGAACGTGTATTCCTCCTGATGCAACTCGAAGTCGACGAATTCGATGACGACCAGGGCGATGTTATCTGGACCACCGTGCTCCACGGCTAGGGCTTCGAGACGATCGGCCGCTTCTGCCGATCCGCCGGGTCCGCTCAAAATCTCCATCAGGAGCGTGTGAGGAACCACCGCGCTGAGTCCACTCGTGCACAGCAAGATCCGGTCATCAGCGCACAGGCTGAGGGTTACCAGGTCAGGGACATGACCCTCGGACTGTCCGTCGAGGAAGCTCGGGATCCGTTCCGGTGACTCCGGCACGCTGGCGGTCTCAGCCATACCGTGGGCATGACCCTCGGTCGTCCAGATGAGCTCAGCGGCCCCGCTATCTGTTTGTCGTACGACATACGCCTGTGTTTCGCCTATGTTCGCAAAGACCCCTAAGGTCCCAGACCACAGCAAGGCCACCAGGTCGGCGCCTATGCCCGCCGGCTCGGGTTGAGCCTCGATCTTTCGCTGAATGGACTCGTTCGCCGAGTGGATCGCATGCTCGAGAACGGTTGTCAGATGTGACGGGCCAATATTGTCATCCCACCGATCGTACTTCTTCAAGGATTCGATCACGAGATGAGTGGAAACGTCACCGGCGGGTCGACCCTTGCTGCTGGCGATCGCGAACAACAAAGGACCCACATAGATTTCTTCCTCGATAGGTTGGCGCGCAAGTTCAATGTAGCGGGAGGCTGCATTCCAGGTTAGTCCCACGATTTCACGTACCTTCCATGTCGGAGCAGGGATCTTTAGGCGGGATAGTACGGTTCTGGCTTACTCGGTGGCTGTGCGGCATGATCGACGGCACCGACTGGTCGGGGTGTCGGAGCCGTACGCGCGGGAGAATTCGATCTTGTACCTTCGCGCTCGACGGTAAGGCCCCCCGAAGGAGGGCTGCCTACCCAGGATCTTTTAATGAGCCGATCGCCCCGACCCGTGCGGCGGGCGCCGAAGTAGGCGATCGTCACGGCCTCAGCCCACCGACACCCGGATTCGGAGAACGGCGCTCCTGTGGTCCGGTGCACTGGGTGGCCTGCGGGGATGCTGAGAATCGATAGATGTCATACCTTGATCGTCTCGCGCAAGTCCCACACCGGAAGCTTATCGGGAGGGGTAGCGCCAGCTTTGCTGCTGCACGTGCAGCAGCCACTCGAAACGGGATCTTCTTCACAATGAGCGCCCAGTACGCATGGTCTGAACGCTTCCCTGCAAGGCATCCGGTGACCGAGGGTTCTGATCGCCTGGCGGTCAGTCCACTCGGCGATCTGTATTCTCCGGCTACCGATGCAGAGGTCCGCGAGCTTGAAGAGCGGCTGGGCATGGAGCTGCCGCCGAGTTACCGGCAGTTTCTCCTGTTCGCCAACGGATGGGGCAGCGACGATGACTGCTGTCTGCTGCGCGTCATGGAGGTCGGCTGGCTCCGTGATGTCGATCCTCCGGTGGCCGAGAGCTGGTCAGCACCCAAGCCGGAGAACTCATGGAGCGTGCCCGACGAGCTCTACTTCATGTACGGACAGGAGCAGGACTCCATCCATTACCGAGGGGAGTATGTGCCCGACACCCTTCTGGCCGGATATTGGGATGACGGAGTGGCGCTCCTCAATCCCCACGTCAGAACCGCTGAAGGTGAGTGGGAAGCCTGGTATCTCGCGCCATGGCTGGCTGGCGCCAAGCGTTACAGGTCCTTCTGGGACCTCGCAATGGACGAGCTGAGACTGCGATACCCACGCTGATACCCCTTTTGTCGTTGAGCTTCGCCGTCTCGGGTCCTTCGTGGCCGTGATCATGCGCGTGGGCGTCGCCGCGGTGCGAGAACGCGACACGAAAGTTCCAGCCGGGTGGACCGAACCTTTCGACACGTCACCGGAGTCGGTAACGGTCGAGAGGAGTCGCCTTGGATCGCAATGACAGCTTCCGCGAGTTCGTCGCCGGCCATCAGCAGGCGCTGATGCGCACCGCGTACCTGCTCACGGGAGACGCCCACCAAGCTGAGGACCTGCTGCAGAGCGTCCTGCTCAAGGTGCTCAGACGCTGGTCCAAGCTGTCTCGCGTCGAGCACCCCGAGGCGTACGTGCGCAAGGCGCTGCTGAATCAGCACATCTCGTGGCGGCGGCGCCGGGCCAGGATCGAGCTCCCGACCGCCGACCCGCCCGACCGGCCGTACTCGAGTGAGGACCCCACCATCGTGCGGCTCGTCATGCGCCGGGCTCTCATGCGATTGCCGCCCCGGCAGCGGGCGGTGATCGTTCTGCGCTACTACGAGGACCAGACCGAACGTGAGACGGCTGAGCTGCTGAACTGCTCGATCGGGACGGTGAAGAGCCAGGCCCACTACGCGCTGGCCCGTTTACGCGAACTGGCGCCCGAACTGGCGCCGAAGCTCGCCGACATGGAAGCCGAGGAGGCCTACCGATGACCTGGCTACGGGACGTGCTCGTCGACCTGGCCGACGATTCTCCACAGGTGGACCTGGCCGAACGCACGATCGCGACGCATGACCGCAGGCGGCGTACCGTGATGTCGCAGCTCGCGGCGGCCATGATCGTGGTCATCGCTCTTGGTGTGACGGCCGCCGTCCGGCTGCTGCCGGACGGGCCGCAGGAGGCCGCTGCCCAAGGCGACCTACCGGCACGCGGGGTGGAGCCGCTGAGCCACGCGTACAAGATCTTCTGCAAGCCGAAGAAGGGGAAGGCGCAGGCGCCGTCAGGCTGCCGAGACGGACGCTGGCGGGTGGTCACGCGGAGCGGGAAGGCCTACTACGTCACCGAAGCGCTGCCCAGCCTCAGCCCCGGACGTAGCGGACTGCGGGACAGCCCACTGGCGATCAGCCGGGACGGCCGGAAGATCGCCTACTACAGTGCCAAGGAAAGGACCTTCCAGGTCCGCGACCTGGCCTCGGGCGAGAAGACGACGGCCGCCGACAAGGTGCCGGAGGGCTGGCTGGGCAGTGTCTCGCGTCTGATGCTGTCGGACGACGGCCGGTTCGTGGCTTTCAGCAAGGTCCCGGACTTCAAGGACCCCGCTCTGCTCATCGACATGCGCGCCAGAGTCGTCCGCGAGTTGCCGAACCGTTGGGTCCCCATCGGCCTGTCACAGGACGGCGCCACCATCACGCTCGCGCAATACTCGCCCAATTCGCAGCTGCGAACGATCACGAACCTGTGGCCGTCCTCCTCAGCGGGCAACTCCACGTCGATCATCCTGCCGAAGCGCTACGACTTCAGCCCGCTCGCCCCTGACGGGAAGACCGTCGCGGTGATCGAGAACCGCAGCACCGCCGAGAAGCCCTGCCGCCATGGCGACCTCGCCCTCATGGACACGCTCACCGGCAAGAAGCGGAAGGCGACCGCCATCAGCGGCTTGCCCCCCGACGTCTCCCAGATCTCGCTGCGCACCTGGCTCAGCGGCGACGAGGTCACCGCTCTCACCACATCCGTGCGGTGCAGACCGAGCTCCGAGGTGCCGGACGACGAGCCCGCGGTGGTCGACCCGCCGTACCAGGCCATGACCGCCTACGCGCTGAACGTCAGGACCGGCAAGGCCAGGAAGCTCGCCACGTACAAGGCGCAGGACTTCTTCGGCATCGTCCTACCTGGGCCCCCCGGAGCGCTCTGACCTCAGGTCTCATGCTGCGGCAAGTATTTCGCCTTCAGCCGGATCCGAACGTCCACGTCACCATTGAGTGGGTGTTGATCCTCCCAGCTCAAAGGGACTTTTCTTATGTGAACGATCAGGTGTCATCGTGAATCTCGCCTATGCGGTGAGCCTCACGATGACGTTGCCGCGGTGGACACCAGCGAGGAGCTCGTCCTGCGCGGTGATGACGCGCTGGAGGGTGCCTTCGAGGAGGGTGTGCGCGAACCTGATCCGGCCTTCGGCGTACCACTGGGCGTAGTGGGTGTTCCAGGCCTGGACCTGGTCGGGGGTGTGCCTGGTGGTGAAGGGGCGGATCTGCACCTCGTGGACGATCGCGGTCATGATGTCGAGGCGGGGGTGCCCGCCGTCGCCGCCGCTGACCTGTCCGGCGAGGGTGCCGCACAGCGCGAAGCGGGCGCCGAACGCCGCGTGTCGGAGTGCCGCTTCGAACTGGGGGCCGCCGATGGTGTCGAAGAAGGCGGTGATGCCGTCGGGGGCGAGCTCGGTGAGCCGGTCGTCGAGGTCGTCGTTGCGATAGTCGATGGCGGCATCGAGGCCGAGCTCTTCGACGAGGTAGCGGGTCTTCTCGGGGCCGCCGGCGATGCCGATGACGTACGCGGCGCCACGTGCCTTGGCGATCTGCGCGGCCATCGACCCGACGCCGCCGGCGGCTCCGCTGACGAGGACGACGTCACCGTCGCCGACGCCGGCGATGTCCACGATGCCGTGGTAGGCGGGCACTCCCTGGTTGAGTAGGTACTCGGGGCCGGGGAAGACGCCGTCGGGCACGGGGAACGCCTCGCCCGGCCCCAGGATGCTCTCCTCGCGCCAGCCCGACATGTGCAACACGACGGTTCCCACCGGCAGGTCGTCGGCGCGTGACTCGACGACCGTGCCGATCGCGGTGCCGTAGACCGGCTCGCCGACCCGGAAGACGGGCACCGGGATTTGAGTGGTCTCGAACATCAGGTCGCCGCTCGCCGCGATCACCTGCTGGTACAGGTTCCGCACCCGGACCTGGCCGGCGGCCGGCTCCTGCGGAGGGAGCGTGACCACCTCGAGCAGTGAGCTGGGCGGCTGAGTCAGATCCCTGCGATGCTCGCGCAGGACGACGGCGTATGGTCCCTGGACAGTCATGATGGAAGCCTCTCGGTCGGTCATGGTCGGGCCTGAGCCCATGGCAGAGCGACAGGGCGAGCTCAGAGCTGGGTTTCGCCGCAGCTGCGGGTTTCGATCTTCATATCGCCTGTGGTGACCGCGCGGATGTGGTCGCTGGCGAGCAGGCCGTGTGGAATGCCGAGGTCGATGGCGCTGACCTCGCCGAGGCGGGCCAGTTGGGAAGGAGTGAGGTCGACCTGCAGGGCGCCCAGGTTGTCTTCCAGTTGCGCGATAGTGCGGGCGCCGATGATGGGTGCCGTCACGCCCGGGGCGTTCAGGGTCCAGGCCAGTGCGACCTGGGCGGGTGTGTGGCCCAGTTCCGAGGCCACCTCCTTCACCACATCAGCGATGGCAAGGGTCCGTTCGGTGACCATTCCCAGGGCGGCGTTGAGGCTCTTGCGGCTGCTGGCGGTTTCGCCGGCGACGGGGCCCGTCGGGTTCAGGTCCTCCCGGCTGTACTTGCCGGTGAGTACCCCGCCGCCCAGCGGGGAGAAGGAGACCACGCCCAGTCCCATCTCGCGTGCCATGGGGATCAGGTCACGCTCCCCGGTACGCTCGATCAGGCTGTACTCGATCTCCAGTGCGACCAGCGGCGACCAGCCGCGCAGGTCGGCGATCGTCTGCATGCGCGACACCTGCCAGGCCGGGGCGCTGGAGATCGCCACGTACAGAACCTTGCCCTGCCTCACCAGGTCGTCCAGGCCGCGCAGGATCTCCTCCACCGGCGTCCTGAAGTCCCATACGTTCAGATAGAGCAGATCGATGTAGTCCGTGTTCAGCTGCCGCAGACTGGACTCCACCGACGCCAGCATGCTCTTGCGGTGCGTACCCCCAGAATTAGGGTCACCGGGCCGGCGCAGCGTCGAGTACTTCGTCGCCAGCACCAGTCTGTCGCGGTCGGTGCGGGTGAACTCGCCCAGCAGCCGCTCGGAACTGCCGTTGGTGTAGGTGCTGGCGGTGTCGAAGAAGTTGCCGCCGAGCTCGGTGTAACGGTCGAACAGCATGCGCGCCTCCTCGCGCTCGGCGCCCCAGCCCCACTCGGTGCCGAAGGTCGCCGCGCCCAGCGCCAGCGGTGAGACCCGCAGCCCGGAACGGCCCAGCAGCCGGTAGGTGTCGAGGGTCAGCGACATCGTGTTCTCCCGTGTTCGTGTTCCAACGTCGGCCACCAGCCTGCGACCGCCAGCAGCCATGGGTAAGGGAAGACGCTTCCTGGGAACACCACTCCTACCCAGCCTGTTGGACAGGCCATGACGACCCGCACCGTGGACCCGGCCCAGGAACTGGCTGCGTTCCTGCGTACTCGACGCGAGCGCCTCGACCCGCGTGACGTCGGTCTGCCCGTGCGCCGTCAGGCCCGGCGCACTCCCGGACTGCGCCGCGAAGAGGTCGCCGAACTGGCCGGGATCAGCATCGACTACGTTGTGCGGCTGGAACAGGCCCGCCCGCTGCGGCCCTCGACCGACGTGGTCGAAGCGCTGGCCCGCGCCCTGCGCCTGACCTCTGACGAACGCACCTACCTCTACGACCTCACCCGGCAACGCCCCCGCACCACCGCCAAGCCCTCCACCACGGCGGCACCGCCGC
The DNA here is from genome assembly GCF_014646515.1 of Nonomuraea glycinis. Taxonomy (GTDB): domain Bacteria; phylum Actinomycetota; class Actinomycetes; order Streptosporangiales; family Streptosporangiaceae; genus Nonomuraea; species Nonomuraea glycinis. Next base: position 146,486 of record NZ_BMNK01000005.1, on the reverse strand, counting down.
TGGCCGGGCTGGTCACCGACCTGTCCCCGCTGCCGGCCATGGTGCTGAACCACCGGTACGACATCCTGGCCTGGAATCCCGAAATGGGGAGGCTGCTCATCGATTTCGACACCCTGCCGCCCCAGCAGCGCAACTCGATGTGGCTGTGTCTGATCCATCCGGAAACACGCGAGTACTACGTCGACCGCGAACGCGTCGTGCGGGAGGGAATCGCCTACCTGCGCGCCGCGTGGGCCGCGTATCCGGAGGACCAGGTCCTGAACGAACTCATCTCCCTGTGCATCACGCACAACGAGCAGTTCGCACGCTTGTGGGCCCAGCGCGACGTCAAAATCAACGGCCGCGGACACAAGGTGATACGACATCCCGACGCCGGAGAAATCGCAGTCCACTTCGAAGTACTCATGCCACTTCAAGACCCCGACCAGCGCCTGATAATCTGCCGCGCCGCGGACGACGACAGCCGAGCAGCAATGGACCGGCTGCACACACGGTGATAGTGCTGACACGCCTCCGGTGCGGGCCTGACGCCCGATTTGGAGGCGCTGATGTTGCTGTACCTGCTGCCGTACACAACTCCCCGGCTAACGACCTACCTTGGTCATTCCGAGGACGCGTGAACTGCTACCGCAGGATTTCTCGGTCTCTTAGGCAATGGCTGCGATGTCCCCATCGTCGAAGTAGATCGACTGATGGAGCTGACCGCCGAGTGCAGTGGCGTACCGGGCAAAAACGTCCTGTCCGGAGATCTTGCCTTCACCCCCCAGCTCGACAGCGACCACCTCCAACGCTGCAGCCAGACTCCACATCCGGATACAGCTCAGAGTCGCTGATCACATGACCGGTCTGGCGGAAAGTGGACAGAACGTCCTGACGGCCAAGGGGGAGTATTCGCGGCCGACGGCTCGTCCAGCGATCCACCGCCTGAGGCTCAGGCAGACGTGGACTCCGCCACCCAGCCGGCATCCCTCCTGCTCGGCCCCATCGACCTCCTCGCGCTCACGTCCGGGCGGCGAGCAGCCGGTCGGCGCGGTGCGGGCTTGGTTGCGGACGTTCGAAAATTCGTATAACGGTGCCACTTCATTCTCGTCGACACTGGTGATCGCTGGCTACTCTTGACCTTCGATCACCGTACATGAGGACTTTTCGGATTCTTCCGGCTTCCTCAGCCGTCCAGCTCGGGACGGTTCGCTCCCCCGGAGGACCAGTGAGACCACGGTCTTTACTTGCGGGCACCGCTGTGCTCGTCATCACCGCGACGGCCATGCTCGCCGTCGGGTCACCAGCTCAAGCCGCCCTCGATGACCCCGCCGTGGCCAAGGACCTCGCAGCCGAGGTGCGGCAGGGTGAGAAGGTGCGCGCGATCATCGAGCTCGAGCGTGGCCAGAACCTGGCGGACGTGGCCAAGACCGCCGAAGCGGCCTCGAGCAAGACCAAGGTCATCAGCAAGGCCGGCTCCGACGGGTTCATCGTCGCCACCGTGGACAAGCCGACCCTCGCCGAGCTCAGGACCGACAGCCGGGTCAAGGCCATCTACAAGGACGAGGTGAGCAAGCCGACGCTCGACGTCAGCACCAGACTGATCGGATCGGACAGGGCCAACCGGATGGGCTGGACCGGCCAGGGATCCACCATCGCCATCCTCGACACTGGCATCGACCGGGATCACCCGTTCTTCGCCGGCCGGATCGTGGCCGAGGCCTGCTTCTCCAGCTCCGACCCGGACCCGTACTACCTGGGCGAGGTGGTGTGCCCCAACGGCCAGCCGTCCCAGATCGGCGCCGGCGCGGCCGACGCCGAGACGGCGAAGTGCGTCGTGAACGGCGTGAACAAGTGCTACCACGGCAGCCACGTCGCCGGCATCGCGGCCGGGAAGAAGGCCGGAACCGCGCCCTCCAACGGTGTCGCGCCCGGAGCGGGCATCCTGCCGATCCAGGTGTCCACCCGCTTCAACGGCACCATCTGCGAGCAGCAGGAGCTTCCCGCGCCCTGCATCCTCAGCTTCACCTCCGACCAGATGCGCGCGCTGCAACATGTCGAAGAGGTGCGCGCGGGGCTGAACGTCGTGGCGATCAACATGAGCATCGGCGGCGGTCCGAGGTACCAGGTCCACTGTGACGGCGCTCCTCTCGAGGCGGAGATCCTCCGGCTCAAGAGCGCCGGCGTGGCCACCGTCATCTCCTCGGGCAACGACGGGCACGACAACGGCATCGTTCGCCCCGCCTGCATCTCCGCGGCGGTCGCCGTCGGCGCGACCGACGACCACGACGCCCCCGCTGCGTTCAGCAACCGCGGCCCCCTGATCGACCTGTTCGCGCCCGGCGTGGCCATCAACTCCGCCCTGACCGGCAACACCTTCGGCGTCCTGAACGGCACCTCCATGGCCGCCCCCCACGTCGCGGGAGCCCTGGCACTGCTCCGGCAGGCCTACCCGGACCTGACAGGCGACCAGCTCGTCGAGAAGCTGCGGACCACCGGCAAGAGCATCGCCTACGCCAGCGGCGACACCACGGTGACCACCAAGCGCATCGACCTTCTCGCCGCCCTCCCGCCCGTGCCGACCGCCTCTCCTAGGCCGACCGGCACCCCGGCCACGACCCCGGCGGCCACCCCCACTCCGACTCCGACTCCGACCCGGACGCACCGGCCGGATGAACGCTTCGACCCCCAGCCTGTCCCGGACACCTGCAAGCGGGGCAAGGCCACCAAGCCGCTGACCGCCAAGCAGTGGGCCACCGAGATGCACCGCAAGAAGGGGTCGCTCAGCGACAAGACCCTGCTGTGCTACCTGTCGCTCGCGCAGAACGGCAGCAAGGTCTTCCCCGAGCTGACCAACGCCGGTTCGCTCGGCAAGGCGTACAAGGTCCTCGCTCCCAAGAGCAAGACCGCCAAAGCTCTGCTCGACCGTGAACTGCTGGCCGCCTGGCTGAACTACACCCACGGCGTGCACAACGGTTCGACCAAGATCCACGGCAGCATCACGCTCGCCAAGGCCATCGGCCTCGCCGAGAGGCGCCGCACGACCAACGGCACCTCCGCCCAGCTCAGAAAGAGCGCTGGTTATCTATACAAGCACGCCAACAAGTGATCAGGTACGCGTAGTACCGCGACAGCCGGCCGCGCGCATGCCGGTGAGGACACGGAGGACCCTGGGCAGTTGCCCGGGGTCCTTTGTCGGCTGCGCCCGGTACTGGCGACCTGCGCGCCGCCAGGCGCGCCCCAGGAAGGCAGCCCGAGCGTAGCGAGGCCCTTTGTGTCGGGGTGGGCAGCAGACGGCCCACCCCTCAGACGGTCAGCGGGTGGGCGCGGACCGAAGAAGGTCAGCGGGCCAAATGCCTGCTGATGACCAGGCGCTGGATCTGGTTCGTGCCCTCGAAGATCTGCATGATCTCCGACCCGTGATCTAGTGACCTGCAAGGACAGCTCGACCATGCGGCTGAGCACCGGCTACGCCTGCGGACGTCTCGCACCACTTCTCGCTGGTTCCCGCGCTCCCACGGAACAGCGACGGAACAGGGCAGAGCGTGAAGGCGGTCTGCCCGGACCCTTGATGAGCGCCTGCTTGCAAACGGGAGCCGGTCTCCCCGTAGAGAGGCCTTCGTCCTGGTCAGGCGGCAGGTACGAGCTCACGCAAGTCGATGTTGCTGTACCTGCTGCTGCACACAACTCCCCGGCTAACGACCTACCTTGGTCATTCCGAGGACGCGTGAACTGCTACCGCAGGATTTCTCGGTCTCTCGCCCACATCTCAGGCAATGGCTGCGATGTCCCCATCGTCGAAGTAGATCGACTGATGGAGCTGACCGCCGAGTGCAGTGGCGTACCGGGCGAGAACGTCCTGTCCGGAGATCTTGCCTTGCTCGATCTGCGAAACGCGGCCCTTGGTGACCCCCATGCGCTGTGCGATGTCCTGCTGGGTCATCCCCCGACTACGGCGAATCTCGGCAAGCCGGTGTCCTTGCACCTTGGCGAGGAGTTCTTGCTTGCCCGCTTCCACGACTTCCTCGCCGCCGGCACGTTCGACGTGCTCAGCACGGATGTCCTTCCAGCGCGCATAATTCGTCACGATCCGCCCTCCTCCGCCTGCCGTTCCTTCATGTAGACCTCGTAGCGCTGCTCGGCGATCGGGATGGCCTGCCTGTACCAGGCGTTCCACCGCCCGGCCTTATCACCCGCGACCAGCAGGATGCTGGATCGCCACGGATCGAAGGCAAACAAGATCCGCACCGTCCCCGGCCGCAGCTCCCTCAAGTTCTGCAGACGTGAAGCGGTGATCGTATCGACCAGCGGCCGCCCCAGACCTGGCCCTCCTTGAGCAAGCAGATCGATCGCTTGCACGGTGACCGCGCGGCGTTGACTGCCCCAGTCCCATCCGACGGTGTGCATGGTGTGGCTCGTTCCGCTGCAGGTCACCCCGGGGGTTCGGTGAGGACGTCTGCCGGAAGCTCATTACTGCGGCCCTCAAGCGGGGGCTATTTCCTGATGCCGATCTCAACGCCCTCGTCCCAGCGGGGCCGGCGCCACTGCACGCGAGCCGTCAAGCGGCGATCCGATCGCAGGCCATGCACCCGCCGGGCCGAGAGGTGACAACCCTCACGAGGGCTGCCTACCCAGGATCTCTTAATGAGCCGATCGCCCAGGCCATATACAGCGAGAACCGAAGTGAGCGATCGTCACGTCCGTCACCGAGCACTTCGTTACGACTCGAGCGGAGACTGTGGCCCTCCATTCTCATCCCGCAGACCTTGACAGAGCAACTTCTCGAGTGGTTTTACTGGTACAAGCGGCATGCAGATGTGATCCTGGACGTACCATGCCAGAAAGGCTGCGGCTTCTTGCCGGCCCCACTCTCGGAGGAGCGCTTTATGTGGCGGAGAAGAATTTCAAATAAGCCTCTGGAAGAGGTTCTCACTGAGCGCGCGACGCACGCCCTCGACGTGGCCAAGCAGAAGGCTGCAGCCGATGGCATGGAGGCAGCTAGCGCCGATCACATAATGCATGGCCTCATTCACCTCAACGCAGGTGTGGGCGTCCATGCACTCCGGTCCCTAGGGGCGAGCCTTGATGCGCTTAGTAGAAGCATCGAACGATCGAGAGGCGACAATCCTGCCGAACCCTCGCAGGCCATATCGTTCGATCATCGGGCCCAGGAAGTGATACGGCTTGCACGCCTTGAGGCGTCCGACTTGGGGCACCGTTATGTCGGCACAGAACACATTGTGCTAGGACTCCTTAGAGAGAATCGATCTCTCACGGCAGCGCAGCTACACAGCCAAGGCATAGAGCTTGCTAGAGTTCGGCAGCACATCCTCGGAGTGCTGCGTGGACCTAAACCAGCGAACTGGGCATAGCTCCATAAACTCAAACCATCACCGGCGGCGCTGCTGACTAGCGCTGCGGAAGGATAGACGTTCTTTTCAGTTCCATCGACGATTAATCGAGAGTGATGCGGACGTCACTCATTGTGGCTGACAGACTCCCTGGCTGTCAGCCACAATGAAGACCACTGCCCTGTTGCGTATTACGTACACATGCCATCGCATGGGTACCGGTAAAGGGTGCCACATCCGCTCCATGAGGCAGTGCAGCTTGGCAGGGCGCTACATGGCCATATAACACCACACCAGTTGCTCTGCACGGAACATTCGCAGTCGACTAGCAGGGCCTGCGCCTGGCTGGTCGGCTCTACAGGTCCCAGCGTGGCCAGCAGGGCTCCCGCCTCATCCCGGCCGAAGGCCTCGATTGCTTCCTGCTTCAAGGTCTCGTCGTCCTTCTCCGTTCGAGTCGAACTCTTACCGAACACGGATGTGTCCTTAGCAAGGGCCTCGAGGTGGCCGAGGATTTTCTGCTGCTTCGCCGAGAGGTTTGGATGAGCAAGGCGATACTGCGCGAAGTGTTCGCTCCAGAGTTGGGCTCGAGCGGACTGATCGAGTTCTGCATATATAGCTCGGCGATAAGCCATGCTGTGCTTCGAGAATTCCGGATACGCCGCAGGAAGGCGATCCTTATTGGCCGCTACCCATGCGCGAGCCCTGCCAGGCTCATCAGCCAGCGCAGGAGCCTTCCCCGTCAGAATGATACCCATGGCGATCCCGACTCCAGCACCCACTCTAAGGAAGCGCCTTCGACCAACTGCATCGGCAGCCGACTCCGGGGCCGTTGCCGAAGCCCGACTCAACTCACCTAGCGCACGGAAGAGCTTGAATGCGGCCTTGGGGCCGAGGCGGCCGAGCAAACGTAGGCCCATCGACGGGCCGGTCCAAGCACGAACGCCGTTGTCAGTGACGTGGACGAGCGTCGGAGCCCAAGGAGCTTCCTGGCCGAGGGACTCCTGCCGCCATTGGTGTACATCCGGATGAGCTAATGGGAGCACTTCGAGCTTCTCACCAGCTGCATCCTTTGCAATTTCAGCTATTTCGGCACACCTCCCGCAGGAAGCGTCGAAGCCAACGATCCAGCGCCCACTAGACTGCATGATGGATTGCCCTCCTCGGTCACGGCAGAGCCGTACTAATGCTCGCTGAAAGCTCTCTTTCGGCTTGCCGCTCAGCGACCGCCACGGAAAGCCACTAAGGAGGATGATCTATAAGTTTTCAGGGAAGGTCAAGATAATGAAGCCAATATTTTACAAGAGCGCTCTATAGCCATTTGGTAATTCAACATTCCATTATGGGATCCAGTTGCATCCACTTAAGGCCCGGCGTAAGATCGCGCGCTGCGGCGCTGGCCGCGACCGGCCGGAGAGCCGCAGCGCGGCCAGCGACCGCCGACGCGCGGCGGGCCGCGGAGCGGACCGCCTTTAATGACGTGGAGATAAGTTGCTTTCTGGCCTGGCCGTTGCTGTGTGTGTTGTCCCGGGACATGCTTGACGGATGAGTCCCAGGACATGGGCGACAGGTGCTGTCATCGGCCAGTCGGCGATAGGAACAACCCGGGTAGAGGTGCCTCCTTAACGAACCCGCCCACGAAGACCGTCGCGCGCCCCCAGGCGCGCCCCAGGAAGACAGCCCGAGCGTAGCGAGGCCCTTTGAAAGCGGGGTGGGCAGCAGACGGCCCACCCCTCAGATGGTCAGCGGGTGGGTGCGGACCGAAGAAGGTCAGCGGGCCAGATGCCTGCTGATGACCAGGCGCTGGATCTGGTTCGTGCCCTCGAAGATTTGCATGATCTTCGCCTCGCGCATGTACCGCTCGACCCGGAACTCCCGCGTGTACCCGTACCCCCCGAAGACCTGCACCGCGTCCGTCGTCACCTTCATCGCGGTGTCCGTCGCCACCAGCTTCGCGACGCTGGCCTGCCGGCTGTACGGCAACCCCGCATCCCGCCGTCGAGCCGCGTCCAGGTAGGTGGCCCGAGCGCTGTCCACCCCAGCCGCCATGTCAGCCAGCAGGAACCCAAGCCCTTGATGGTCGATGATCTTCTTCCCGAAGGTCTGCCGCTCCTTGGCATAGGCAACGGCCTCGTCCAAAGCAGCCTGAGCCAACCCGGTAGCACAAGCAGCGATCCCCAACCGCCCGGAGTCCAGGGCGCTGAAGGCGATCTGCAGCCCCTGCCCCTCCTCCCCCAGCAGCCGATCGTCCTCCAGCATCACCCCGTCGTAATGGGCTGAGGTGGTGGGCACCCCGTGCAGCCCCATCTTCTCCTCAGGCCGCCCAAAGGTCAGCCCGTCAGCCGCCCCAGGCCCCAGAAAACAGGAGATCCCCCGACTCCCCTCCCCAGTCCGGACGAACAGCGCATAGAAGTCAGCCTTACCCCCATGGGTGATCCACGCCTTGTTCCCCGTGACGCGATACCCGCCCTCGACCTTGGAAGCCTTGCAGGTCAGCGCAGCCGCGTCCGACCCGGCCTGCGGCTCCGACAAGCTGTACCCCCCGACCAGCTCCCCCGCCAGCATCCGAGGCAGCCACCGCTCCCGCTGCGCAGCGCTCCCATACGTGGCCACCGGAAAACAGGCCAGCGTATGCACACTGGTGGCCACCGCCACGGCCGCCCACCGCGCCGCCAGCTCCTCGATCACCTGCAGATACACCTCGTACGGCTGCCCACCCCCACCGAACTCCTCCGGATAAGGCAGCCCGAGCAACCCAGCCTCCCCCAAGGTCGCGAACAACCCTTCGGGGTAGGTCTCGGCCTTCTCATGCTCATCGACCCGCCGCCCGAGCTCCTTGTCGGCGATCTCACGGGTCAGCTCGATCAGGTCTGCGGCGTCCTGGCCGGGCAGCAGGCGGTCAACGGTCACGGTCACTCCTCACAGGGCGGGGTGCGCGGCGGGCTCGTCCAACCGGGCCAGCTCGGCCCGGCACTGCTCACGCCACTCGGCGACACGAGCCAGCTTGATGTCCTCGTACCCACGGATCATCTCCGGCAGCGCGGCGAGCGAGACGACCGCCTCTGCGGTACCGGGAGTTAGCCGGACAAGTGCGTCACGCATCAACTCACGATATTCGGTGATCAGCGCACGTTCGACCCGCCGTACCCCCGCGTACCCGAACACATCGAGCGCGGTGCCGCGCAGCACCCGAGCCGCGCGCAAGCCCCGGAAGAGCACCCCGGCCGACCGCCGCAGCTTGATCTTGCGCTTCATCCCCAGGACCCGCAGCGCCGGCGGGTGCAGCAGCACCGACACCACGGCGTCCGCGCCGAACTCCCGCTCCCGCACGGCCTTCTCCCGCGGGTCCAGGTGCAGCCGCGCGACTTCGTACTCGTCCTTGTACGCCATCAGCCGGTGCAGGCTCCTGGCGTAGGCGAGCGCGATCCGCTCCCCGTCCTCCTGGCCGGCGCGCGCGGTGGCGAGCGCCGTCACGTGGCTCACTTCCTCAGCGTACGTACGCGCGTAGGCAGCGTTCTGATAGCCGGTCAGGTCGGCGACGCGCAGGGCCACCGCCTCCTCCAGCCCGACGGCCGGTTCGGTGAAGGCGGGCTCCGGGGCCACGGCGGCGAGCACGGCCGCGAGGTCCACCACGGCGGCGCGGCCCCAGCGGAAGGCGGCGAGGTTCCGTTCGACGGCGGCCTGGTTGAGCCGGATCGCCCGCTCGATGGCGTCGGCCGAGATCGGCAGGCAGCCGTGCTGGTAGGCGGCGCCGATGAGCAGCATGTTGGCGGGCATGTGGTCGGCGAACAGCGCCTCGGACAGGCCGTGGGCGTCGAGGTAGAGATTCTCGCCGGGCCGGGTGGCGGACTCGACCCGGACGATCGCGTCGGCGGGCGAGCCGGGCAGGGTGGCGCGGCCGGTCACCATCGCGGCGGTGGGCACGATCGAGGTGTTGACCACGGCGACGGTACGGCCGGGCGAGGCGACGGCCAGGTTCCCGTCAGCGGCGGCCCCCAGCACGTCGAACCCGATGAGCACGTCGGCGGTGCCCCGCGAGGCCCGCACCGAGCCCTCGACCGGCCGCCGCGAGACGCGCACGTCGCTGACCACCGGCCCGCCCTTCTGCGCGAGCCCGGTCTGCTCCAGCCCGGCCGCGTGCAGGCCGTCGAGGTGGGCGGCCATCTGCAGGATCTGCGAGACGGTGACGACGCCGGTGCCGCCGATGCCGGGCATCCTGATGAGCACCGACTCGCCGCCGACCCGGCCGACCGGCTCGGGCAGCTCCACGGGCAGCTCGGGCACCGGCCGCGCCTGGCGGGTGCCGGGCTCGACGAGCAGGAACGACGGGCAGTCGCCCTTGAGGCAGCTCAGGTCGGTGTTGCAGGACGCCTGGTGGATGCGGGTCTTGCGGCCGTACTCCGTCTCCACCGGCTGCACCGACAGGCACGTGGACTTCTCCCCGCAGTCGCCGCACCCTTCGCAGACCCGCTCGTTCACCACGACCTTGGCCACCGGCGTGGGCAGTTTGCCGCGCTTGCGCAGCCGCCGCTCCTCGGCGGCGCACCGGTCGTCGTGGATGAGCACGGTGACGCCGTCCAGCGCGGCGAGGTCCCGCTCGACCTCGGCGAGGTCGTCGCGGTGCCGCACGGTGGCGATCCCCGCGAGCCGGACCCCCCGGTACGTCTCGGGCTCGGGACTGGTGACGACGATGCGCCGTACGCCCTCGACCTCCAGGGCTCGCGTGAGCGCGGGCACGTCCAGGCGGCCCTCGGCGCGCTGCCCGCCGGTCATGGCGACCGCGTCGTTGTAGAGCAGTTTGTACGTGATCCGCACGCCGGCGGCGACGGCGGCCCGGATGGCGAGGGAGCCGGAGTGGTGGAAGGTGCCGTCGCCGAGGTTCTGCACGAAGTGGCGGTCGTCGGTGAAGTCCGCCAGGCCGATCCACTGGGCTCCTTCGCCGCCCATCTGGGTGATGCCGATCTGGTTGCCGCGCCCGCCGCCGTCCAGCGCGATCATCGCGTGGCAGCCGATCCCGACGCCGACCAGCGTGCTGTCGTCGGCGCGGGTGGAGGCGTTGTGCGGGCAGCCGGAGCAGAAGTACGGGGTCCGCGCCGCGACCATCGGCAGCATGCGCCGGGCGGGCTTTACGGGTGCCAGGTGGACGGCTTGGCGGGGCAGCCGGTCGGCGCCGACGCAGGTGGCCAGCGCCTTGGCCACGTCCTCGGCGCCGAGGGTGCCGCGGGCGGTGAGCAGCTCGCGGCCGGTCACGGCGGGGGTGTGCGCGCGGCCGTACAGTGCCTGCTTGAGCTGCCCTTCCAGGAACGGCACCTTGTCCTCCACGACGAGCACCCGCTCCAGGTCGCCGGTCATGGCGGCCAGCTCGGCGGGGTCGAGCGGGAAGGGCATGGCGAGCTTGATCAGCCGTAGCCCGAGCGCGTCCATCGCGGCCTCGTCCACACCGAGGTCGGCCAGCGCCCGCTGGACCACGGCGAAGCCGGTGCCGGAGGCGAGGATGCCCAGGGTGGCGTCCGGCGCGGTGGAGACCACTCGGTTGAGCCCGTGCGCGCGGGCGTAGGCGCGGGCCAGGTCGAGCCTGCGGGTGAGCATGTCGTGCTCGGCGTCCAGCGAGGCCGGGCCGACCAGGGCCGGAGCGGTGCCACGGTCGGCGTGATCGGGGGCCGGGACGCCGTCGGACAGCCGGCCGAGGTCCACGGTGGCGGACGCGTCGGCGATGTCCGCGACGATCTTCAGAGCGGTCCACAGGCCGGTGGCGCGGGACAGGGCGACGGCGTGCAGCCCGTACTCGATGATCTCCGCGATCGAGCCGGGCGCCAGCAGCGGCATGGACAGGCTCTGCACCATCGGCTCGCAGGAGCTCGGCACGGTGGAGGACTTGCTGCCGGGGTCGTCGCCGATCCAGGCCACGGCGCCGCCGAGCGCGGCGGTGCCGGCCACGTTGCCGTGCCGGATGGCGTCGGCGGCCCGGTCGAGGCCCGGGTTCTTGCCGTACCAGAAGCCGGTCACGCCCTGGTGGCGTTTGCCGGGGAGCCGGTCGAGCAGCTGGGTGCCGGCCACGGCGGTGGCGGCGAGCTCCTCGTTCAGGCCGGCGCGGAAGACCACGCCCGCCGGGTCGAGGAAGCGCGCGGCCCGGCCCATCTCCATGTCGACCCCGCCCAGCGGGGAGCCCTGGTAGCCGGTGACGAGGACGCGGGTGTCGAGTCCGCGTCGCTCGTCGAGGCGGCGCTGTTCCAAGGTCAGGCGGACCAGGGCCTGGATGCCGGACATCAGCACGCGGCCGCCGGTGGCGGTGTACCTGTCGTCCAGCGACACGGGTGTCGTGCTCACGCCGGAACCTCCTGGGCTTCGTGGTGTGAGCCATAGCACAGCAACGCGGACGGGGCTGCGCAAGTATCCGACGACCGGATCGGACAAAGACGCAAAAAGTTATAGTTCCTGCTAGAGATGGCCTGCTTTGTTTGCGTCTGATGGGATGGTTCTGGCATGCCCGAGGTGGACGAGATCGATCATCATGTGCTGCGTCTGCTGCGCGAGGACGGGCGCCGGACGTTCTCCGAGATGGCGGACAAGGTGGGACTGTCCGTGGCCGCCGTCAAACGGCGGGTGGACCGGCTGCGCGACATCGGCGTGATCACCGGCTTCACCGTCCAGATCGACTACGCCAGGCTCGGCTGGGGCATCGAGGCCTTCACCGAATTGCGCTATCCCGGCACCACCCCGGTCGCCGACATCGTCCGCACCACGGTCGACGTGCCGGAGGTGCAGGAGGTGTTCACCATCGCGGGCGACCCGGACGCGATGATCCACGTACGGGCGCGCGACCTCGGCCATCTGCAGCAGGTCATCGACCGGCTGCGCCGCGCCGGGGACGTCACCGGGACCAAGACGCTGCTGGTGCTCGGCTCGTGGACGCACGAGACCGCGCCGAAGGCCTGAGCCGCACGAGACCGCGCCGAAGGCCTGAGCGGCACGTTCGGACTCCGTGATGCAACAGAGACATCCCGCCCTCTCCTGCATTTCCTGATTTATCCGTACGTTCAGGGAACGCGCGCACTTTGACCCGGGTCACCCCCCGATGTTCCGAGGAGCAATCATGCGTTCCCGCTTCCGCAAGGGCGTGCTCGGCGTGGTCGTCGCCGCCATGACGCTGTCCTGCGTCGCCTTGCCCGGCACGGCCAACGCCCATCCACGCCCCCACAAGGACCCCGTCCGCGACCTGGTCAAGGCCGTCTCGGGCAAGAACGTCACCAAGCACCTCCAGGTGTTGCAGGCGATCGCGAAGGTCAACAACGACACCCGGGTGTCCGGCACCCGGGGCTTTGACCTCTCCCGCGACTACGTCGCCGGAAGGCTGCGGGCGGCCGGTTACCGGGTGACGGTGCAGCCGTTCGAGTTCCTGTTCGAGGGCTACCGGACCCCGCCGGTGCTGCGGCGCACCAGCCCGGATCCGAAGACGTACACCTACGGGTTCTTCAGCGACTACGTGGCCATGGGCGACTCGCCGGCCGGCTCGGTGAGCGGTCAGACGCAGGCCGTGGACCTGGTGCTGCCGCCCGGCCCGGCGGCCAACAGCTCCTCCTCCGGCTGTGAGGCGAGCGACTTCGACGGCTTCGTCGCCGGCCGCATCGCCCTCATGCAGCGCGGCACCTGCAACTTCCGCGTCAAGGTGGACAACGCCATGGCGGCGGGCGCCTCCGGCGCCATCGTGTTCAACGAGGGCCAGGAAGGCCGCACCGAGATCGACCTGAACCCGGTGCTCGGCGGCCCCGGCGTGACGATCCCGTCGTTCTTCACCAGCTTCGCCGTCGGCGCGGAGCTCGCCGCCACGGCCGGCACCTCGGTCACGATGAACTGGGACCCGATCTCCGAGACCAGGACCACGTACAACGTGATCGCCGAGACCAAGAAGGGCGACCCGAACAACGTCGTCATGGCCGGCGCGCACCTGGACAGCGTCCAGGAGGGGCCGGGCATCAACGACAACGGCTCGGGCAGCGCCGGCATCCTGGAGGTCGCGCTCCAGTTCGCCAAGACCAAGCCGAAGAACAAGGTGCGCTTCGCCTTCTGGGGGGCCGAGGAGTTCGGCCTGCTGGGCTCGCAGCACTACGTGGACGCGCTGACGCCGGAGGAACGGGAGAAGATCACCCTCTACCTCAACTTCGACATGATCGGCTCGCCGAACTACACCTTCGGCATCTACGACGGCGACGGTGACGCCTTCGGCACGGCCGGCCCGGAGGGTTCGGCGCAGATCGAGGAGGACTTCGAGAAGTTCTACACCGGCCGCCGCCTGCCGTTCACGGCGACCGCGTTCACCGGCCGCTCGGACTACGGGGCGTTCATCGCCGCCGGCATCCCGGCGGGTGGCCTGTTCACCGGCGCCGAGGTGCTCAAGACCGAGGAGGAGGCCGCGATCTTCGGCGGCACCGCGGGCATTCCCCTCGACCCCTGCTACCACAGCGCCTGCGACACCATCAAGAACATCAGCGCCAAGGCGCTGGACGTGAACGCCGACGCGATCGCGACCCTGGTGGCGACGTACGCCTTCGACACCGGCACGATCGGCACCGGCGCTCCTGCCCCGGCCGGCGCCGCCCGCACCACGGCCCCGCACCGGCACGGCCCCGCCGAGTCCCTCAACTAGCCCACGCACCGGCGCCCGCCCTTCACGGCGCGGGCGCCGGTGGTGTGCGCTGATGTGACGGACGTCGCGATGGTCAGTGGTGACGTGAGCGGAACTTGTCCATGAAGCGCCTGGCCTTCTGCTGGTTGTTCGGGTCGTTGGCCATCCGCTTGGCCTTCTCGACCGTCTGCTTGCCTTCAGGGCTGCGCATGTAGGCGCGCACCCGATCCATGAGCTTGGTCATGTGGGGCCCCTACCCAGGACAGTGACAAGAACGCGGCCTCGTCGTGAGCCCCTTAGGCAAGACCTGTGGCAAATGGGGAGCATACTAGAAGGAGTGAAACCCAGAAAAGCCGCGGCCCGGCGTCCCCTGCCCGGAAGTCCCTTCAACGTTCCCGAGGTGCCACCCCCACCATTGCCCCATTTCGTCGTTCAGGACAAGGTCAGCCACGACAAGTACGGTCTCGGCCATGTCGTAGGTGTCGAGGAGGACATCGCGGTGCTCGTCGACTTCGGCACCGAGATCCACCGCATCATCGCGCCGTACCCCAGGCTGTTTAAGCTTTGAAGGTCTCGCGGCCCTGGGCGGCGAGACCTCGACGGGCGCGTACGCGGGCGTGACGACGAGCTTCCGTCAGGAGCTCGTCCGACGCTTCACGGTCCCGGGTCCTGTCACGGCACCGGGAGCTTAAGCGTGCGCGCCGGAGCGGCCACGGCGTCAGCCCTGTGCAGGATGAGGACGGCGATGTCGTCCGGCGGGGCCGCTCCGATGAACGCGCTCAGGTCGGCGCGGAGCGTGTCCACGAGCCTGCCGGGCGAGACATCGGCCCACTCGCGCAGCCGCTCGTCCAGCGGATAGAAGGCTCTGCCCGGCCCACGGGCCTCGGTGACGCCGTCGGTGCACAGCAGCAGCGTCGCCGTCGGCGGGAAGGCGAACCACGCGCTGGTGCGCGGCTCGGCGGTCAGCCGGCCCAGGCCCAGCGGCACCCCGGGCTCGCCGAGGCTCACCTGTCCGGCGTGGCCGTCGTAGATCAGGTACGGCTCGATGTGCCCGCAGTTGACCGCCTGGACGCCCTGTCCCTGTCCGATGTGGAGCACGAGCGCGGTGACGAAGCGCTCGGGCTCATCGGCGTGCCGGCCGTAGGTGTTGTGCCGGACCACGGCGCTCTCCAGCGCGTCCACGACGCCGATGAGCGTCTTCTCGCGGTAGGCCGCCTCCCTGAACGCGCCCACGACGGCCAGGGCCTCCCCGATGGCCGGCAGTCCCTTGCCCTGCACGTCGGCGATGAGCACCCTGGTTCCGTACGGTGAGGGGGCCACCTCGTACATGTCGCCGCCGACCATGCTGTCCTCCTCCACCGGGTGGTAGAGGCCGTCCACGATCACCTGCGCGGTGCGCAGTGGCAGCGGACTCATGATCGCGCGTTGCAGGGCCGCGGCGGCCGAGCGCAGCCGGTGGACCTCCTCCTCCCGGCGGATCCGGTAGCGGCAGCCGAGGACGCTCAGCACGCCGAACGCGGCGGTGAAGCCGATCGCGCCCAGGTTCTCGGCGAGGCTGTCGCCCAGACGGACGGCGGCGGCGAACACCGCCAGGAACACCCAGGCGGAGGCGAAGGCGGTCTGCGGTATGGTGCCCAGCGCCGCGACGATCGCCGGCAGGAAGATCAGCAGTGGCACGAGTCCCACGGCCGTGCCCAGCACGGCGTCGAGCCCGACCACGAGCGCGGTGACGACGACGAGCGTGACGGCGAACAGCCAGGTCGGCAGAGTGACCCGCCTGCGTTCGCGCCGCCTGCTCCCCCGCACCGCTACCTCCGGGATCCACCTTCTACCGGGGGGTTCGCGGGCCTGGAACCGGACACGCCCACTTGACGGCACCTTGCCCTAATCGGATCGCGTTTACCGTCATTGACGCTGACGCCGGTAAGGGGCTACGGTCAACGTACAACTATAAGGAAACTTTCCTAAGAGTTGACCGCACGTCTCCCATCCCGCCCCCCACTCCCACCGGATGCCGGAGCAGCCATGAGACACACCATCCTGAGCAAGGTCCTCGCCGGCCTGGCGGCGTTACTGCTGCCCCTCACCGCGGCGGTCGCCGCCCCTCCGGGCGCGTACGGCGCCACCACCTCCACTGGCGGCACCGTCGCGGCCTTCGCCGCCTGGGCGCCGTGGACCGCCTACACGGCGGGCACCCGCGTCACCTACGAGGGCGTCGAGTACGAGTGCCGCCAGAGCCACACCTCGCAGCCCGGCTGGGAGCCGCCGAACGTCCTGGCGCTCTGGCTGCCCACGAGCGGCGGCGGCGGTGACACGACCGCGCCCTCGGTGCCGGGCAACCTGCGCTCGACCGGCGTCACCTCCGGCAGCGTCTCGCTGGCCTGGAACGCCTCCACCGACAACATCGGCGTCACCGGCTACGAGGTCTACCGCGGCGGCACCCTCGTCACCACGGTCACCGGCACCGCCCACACCGACACCGGCCTGAGCGCGAGCACGGCCTACACCTACACGGTCCGCGCCCGCGACGCCGCCGGCAACCGCTCCGCCAACAGCGCCCAGGTCAGCGCCACCACCTCGGGCGGCGGCGGGAACGACACCACCGCGCCGTCGGTGCCGGGCAACCCGCGCTCGACCGGCGTCACCTCCAGCAGCGTCTCGCTCGCCTGGAACGCCTCCACCGACAACATCGGCGTCACCGGCTACGAGGTCTACCGCGGCGGCACCCTCATCGACACGGTCACCGGCACCACCCACACCGACACCGGCCTGAACCCGAACACCGCCTACACCTACACGGTCCGCGCCCGCGACGCCGCCGGCAACCGCTCCGCCAACAGCGCCCAGGTCAGCGCCACCACCACGAGTGGCGGCGGTGGCGGCGGTGACAAGGTTCTGGGCTACTTCGTCCAGTGGGGCGTCTACGGGCGCAACTACCACGTCAAGAACATCGACACCAGCGGCTCGGCGGCCAAGCTGACCCACATCAACTACGCCTTCGGCAACGTACAGAACGGCCAGTGCACGATCGGCGACAGCTACGCCGACTACGACCGCTTCTACAGCGCGGCCGAGAGCGTGGACGGCGTCGCCGACACCTGGGACGCCGGAGCGCTGCGCGGCACCTTCAACCAGCTCCGCAAGCTCAAGCAGAAGCACCCGCACATCAAGGTGCTGTTCTCCTTCGGCGGCTGGACCTGGTCCGGTGGCTTCGGCCAGGCAGCGCAGAACCCGGCCGCCTTCGCCGAGTCCTGCTACCGCCTGGTGGAGGACCCGCGCTGGGCGGACGTCTTCGACGGCATCGACATCGACTGGGAGTATCCCAACGCCTGCGGCCTGAGCTGTGACAGCAGCGGCCCCGCCGCGTTCAGGAATATGATGTCGGCGCTGCGCACCCGCTTCGGCTCCGGAAACCTGGTCACCGCGGCCATCACCGCCGACGGCACCAACGGCGGCAAGATCGACGCGGCCGACTACGGCGGCGCCGCGCAGTATCTCAACTGGTACAACGTCATGACCTACGACTACTTCGGCGCCTTCGCGGCGCAGGGCCCCACCGCCCCGCACTCGCCGCTCACCTCCTACAGCGGCATCCCGACGCCGGGTTTCTACTCCGACAACGCCATCCAGAAGCTCAAGAGCAAGGGCGTCCCGGCGAGCAAGCTGCTGCTGGGCATCGGCTTCTACGGCCGCGGCTGGACCGGCGTGACCCAGTCCGCCCCGGGCGGCTCCGCGTCGGGGGCGGCGCCCGGCACCTATGAAGCGGGCATCGAGGACTACAAGGTGCTCAAGACCCGCTGCCCCGCCACCGGCACCGTCGCGGGCACCGCGTACGCGTACTGCGGCAACCAGTGGTGGAGCTATGACACGCCGAGCACGATCGGCGGCAAGATGAGCTACTCGAAGAACCAGGGCCTCGGCGGCGCGTTCTTCTGGGAGCTCAGCGGTGACACCTCGAACGGGGAGCTGATCACCGCGATGAAGAACGGCCTGGGATGACCTCCCGGTAGCCGCCGCCGCAGCCGCCCTGCCCGCGCATCCGCGGGCAGGGCGGCTGTTCTCGTGCCCGCATCCGGCCCCGTACAAGTCCTTGAGTCCGCTATAGCCTTGAGAATGCCTTTCTATTAATATCTATGCGTATTCTTCCCTTATGGGTATTTTTGGACATTCACCCCGGTCCGATGCCAGAAGCGAGGAGATCTAGAGCGTGCGGCGCGATACCGTCGCCGCCACGGATCCACGGCGCGACGCCGCAGACGACCTGCACACCATGCTGATCGAGGCCATCAATGACTCCGGGGCGCACATCGGCGCCCTCTACTTGTTCGACGAGGACGAGCAGGTTCTCCTGATGGACGCCTCGCTGGGCTTCCCGACCATGATCGCCCGAGCGTGGGCCAGGATCAGGTTGACCAGCTCGGTCCCGGTGGCCGTCGCGGTGCGTGAGCGGCGTCTGGTGTGGCTGGCCAATCAGGAGGAGCTGGCCCGCACGTTCCCCGGTGCCGCGCTGGCGCTGCCGTACCACTTCTCCGTCGCGGCGGCCCCGATCCACAGCGGCGCCACCGACTGGGGAGCGCTGCTGTTGCTGTGGCCCCCCGCGGAGACCGCCGAGCTCACGCAGCACAAGCTCGACACCATTCAGCGAACCTGTCGCCAGATGAGCCACGTCCTGGGGGAGGCGGCCAGGGAAGGGAGATCGATGACACCCCGGCACCGCCCCCGCATCCTGTCGCCCTATCGCGCCACCCATGCGGACTTCGACTCCGGCCTGGCCGCGCTGGACTGCCTCAACGGCCTGCCCGAGGGCTACTTCGCGATGGACATCGACGGGCGCATCACCTTCCTCACCCCGCCGGCCGCCGAACTCCTGGGCGACGAGGCGTCCGAACTGCTGGGCAAGCGCCCCTGGGAATGGCTGCCTTGGCTGAACAAGCCGCACTGCGAGGACCGCTACCGCGCCGCGGTCATCAGCCACGAGACCACCTCCTTCATGGCGGAGCGCCCCGACGGGCAGTGGCTGGCCTTCCAGCTCTATCCCGCCCCTTTCGGGGTCAGCGTCCGCGTCATCCCCAGCACCATGGCCAGGGACGTGGACCACCTGCTGCCCGATGTCCCGGTGAGCGCGAACAAGCGGGCGACCGGGCCCGCGCTCTACGACATGCTGCATCTCACCACCGCCCTGAGCCAGGCCGCCACCGTCCAGGACGTGGTCGACCTCGTCGCCGACCATGTGCTGCCCGTCTTCGACGTCCAGGCGACGGCGGTCCTGCGGGCCGAGAGCGGGCGAATGCGGATCATCGGCTCACGCAACTACGCCCAGGAGACCATCAAGGACTTCGACGGCCGGCCGGTGACCTCACCGACGCCCAGCGCACACGCCCTCGCATCCGGCATGCCGTTGTTCTTCGCCACCTGGCGCGAGCTTGCGCATGTCTATCCCGAGACCATCCGCTACGACGACATGTCCGCCTGGGCCTTCCTGCCGCTGATCGCCTCCGGCCGGCCCGTGGGCGCCTGGGTGCTCGCCTTCGACCATCCCCACCACTTCACCACCGACGAGCGCTCCCACCTCACCGGAATCGCCGGGCTGCTCGCCCAGGCGCTCGAACGCGCCCGCCTGTACGACGCCAAGCACCAGCTCGCACAGGCCCTGCAGAGCAGTCTGCTACCTCGCCGGCTGCCCGAGCTTCCCGGCCTGGACGTGGCCGCCCGCTATCTGCCCGCCACGCGCGGCATGGACATCGGCGGCGACTTCTACGACCTCATCGACCTGGGCGACCGCATGGCCGCGGCCGTCATCGGCGACGTCCAGGGGCACGACACGACCGCCGCCGCCCTCATGGGGCAGGTGCGCTCGGCCATCCACGCCTACGCCAGGGCGGGCTCGTCACCCGGTGACGTCCTGCGCCACACCAACCGGCTGCTCACCGAGCTGTCCCCGAACCGCTTCACCAGCTGCCTGTACGTCAGCCTGGACCTGAGCCGGGGCCTCGCCTGCATGGCCAGCGCCGGCCACCTCCCACCGCTGCTCCACTCGCCGGGCGCACCCGCCGTCGTCCTCGAGCCGCCGCCGGGCCTGCTGCTCGGCATCGACGCCGACGCCGAATACCCGACCACGGAGTACGAACTGCCGCCCGGCTCCGTCCTGGCCCTCTACACGGACGGGCTCATCGAGAGCCCGGGCATCGATATCGGTGACGCCATCCTCGGCCTCACCGCCGAGTTCGGCCGGCTCGCGGACCAGCCGCTGCAGTCCGTGGCCGAGACCCTCATCGCCCCCTCGGCCGCCGTCCACCACCGCACCGACGACATCGCGATGCTCCTCCTGCGCACGTCCCTGAACGGCTGAGCCCTACTTCTCCTCGCCGTAGATCTCCGTACGAGCCGCCCGGCAGTCCGGGTCCTCCTGCGCCGCGCGCTCCAGACGCTCGGTCAGGAGGTCGGCGGCTTCGGCGAGCAGGGCCAGGCGCTCCGGCCCCAGGGTCGTGACGACGAGGCGGCGTACGGACTCCTCGCGGACCGCCCGCGCGCGGGTGGCGGCCTCGCGGCCGGTGGCGGTGAGCGAGAGGTCCCAGCCGCGCGCGTCCTCGGTGCAGGCCACCCGTTCGATCAGCCCGCGCGCGCTCATCCGGGCCACCTGATGGGACAGGCGGCTTTTCTCCCATTGCAGGGCATAGCGCAGCTCCAGCGCGCGCATGCGGGTGCCGGGCGCGTCCAGGAGCGCGTCCAGGACCTGGTGGTCGGCCTCGGACAGGCCGGTGGCGCGGGTGAGCTCGCGGGCGAGGTGGGCGGCGAGCTGTCCGTGGGCGGTGGTGTGGCGGAGCCACGCGGCCACCTCTGGTTGGCGTCGGGACGCGTCCGGCTCCGTGGGGCTCGGGCTCGCCAGTCGCTGCTCGGTCATATGGGCAGCGTACGTCACGAAAGGTTGATACGTCACCCAGTCGGTTGACATGTCATCCAATATGGTTATGGTTGACATGTCTACCAGTTGTCCGGGAGGTCCCCTCATGCCTGACTATGGCCACGATCTACGGTTCGGGTCGTTCATCACTCCGCAGAACCAACAGCCCGAGCTGGCCGTCGAGCTCGCCGTCCTGAGCGAGCAGGCCGGCCTGGATCTTGTTACCTTCCAGGACCATCCGTACCAACCCGGCTATCTGGACACCTGGACGCTGCTGAGCTGGGTGGCGGCCAGGACCGAGCGGGTGCATCTGTCCGGCAATGTGATCAATCTGCCGTTGCGTCTTCCCGCTGTGCTGGCCCGGTCGGTGGCCAGCCTGGACCTGCTGTCGGGTGGGCGGATCGAGCTCGGCCTGGGGGCGGGCGCGTTCTGGGACGCGGTCGAGGCGATGGGCGGTCGGCGGCTCACCCCCGGCCAGGCCGTCGAGGCGCTGAGCGAGGCCATGGACGTGATCCGGGGGGTGTGGGACGCCGGCGAGCGCGGCGTGCTGAAGCTGGACGGGACCTACTACTCCGTCCATGGCGCCAAGCGCGGCCCCTCCCCCGCGCACGACGTGCCCATCTGGCTCGGCGCCTACAAGCCGCGCATGCTGCGCCTGATCGGCACGAAGGCCGACGGCTGGCTGCCCAGCCTCGGCTATGCCCAGCCGGCGGACATCGGCGCGGGCAACAAGATCATCGACGAGGCGGCCGTCGAGGCGGGGCGCGATCCGCGCGAGATCCGCCGGCTGCTCAACGTCATGGGCTCCGCCCTGCGGGGTCCGGTGGCCGGGTGGGCGGAGCAACTGCTGCCGCTGGCGCTGGAGGACGGCGTCTCCACGTTCATCATCGCCTCGGACGACCCGCGCGCCATCCACACCTTCGCCCAGGAGGTCGCCCCGGCCCTGCGCGCTTCCGTCGCCGCCGCACGCGACGCCACGACCAGCGCTCTGACCGGCACCGCGACCCGCGCGGGGAGCGGCGCCGCGGCCGGCGCGGTGCGTTCGCCTCGCGCGCTGGCGGCGCGCCGGCCCGGCATCGACTACGACGCGCTGCCCGCGTCGCTGGCGGGCGTCGCGGTCGAGCCCGGCGACCGGGCGTACGACAGTGTGCGCTCGTCGTACGTCTGGGCCGGTTCCCCCGGGCTCGTGCTGCGCGCCACCACGCCGGAGCAGGTGGCCGAGGCCGTGACGTTCGCCTGCGCGCAGGACGTGCCGCTGGCGGTGCGCAGCGGCGGGCACGGCATCAGCGGGCGCTCCACCAACGACGGCGGGATCGTCATCGACGTCGGCGCGATCGACGGCGTCGAGGTGATCGACCGTGCGCGGCGGCTGGTACGCGTCGGCGCGGGCGCCCGCTGGGGCGACGTCGCGCAGGCGCTCGCGCCGCACGGGCTGGCGATCAGCTCCGGCGACTACGGCGACGTGGGGGTCGGCGGCCTGGCGACCGCGGGCGGCCAGGGCTTCCTGGCCCGCTCCTACGGGCTGACCCTCGATCATGTACGGGCCGCCGAGGTGGTCCTGGCCGACGGCCGGATCGTGCGCGCCGACGCCGACGAGCATCCGGACCTGTTCTGGGCGCTGCGCGGCGCGGGCGGCAACATGGGCGTCGTCACCTCCTTCGAGATCGAGGCCGCCGAGGTCGGCGACGTGGTGTTCGCCGTCTTCGTGCACGACGCCACGGACACCGCCGCGTTCCTGGAGAAGTGGGGACGCCTGGTCGAGGCGAGCCCGCGGAAGCTGACGGCCTTCCTGACGGTCTTCCCCGGCCAGGCGGACGCCACGGTCCTGGCGCAGACGATCGTCACCTGGGCCGGCGACGACACCGACGCCGCCGTGACGGCGCTGGAGCCGTTCCTGGAGCTGGGCCCGGTGCTGCAGCAGCAGGCCCAGCTCGCCCCCTACGCGGCGCTCGTCGCCCCGCACCACAACCGGCATCGCGGCCAGCCCCGCCTGTACGGCCACTCCGCGCTGGTCGAGCACCTCGACAGCGCCGTCACGACGCTGGTGGCCGGCATGTTCGCCGGCGGCGAGGTCACCATGTTCCAGGTGCGCTCGGTCGGCGGCGCGGTCAACGACACCGCCCCCGATGCCACCGCCTACGCCCACCGCACCCAGAACTTCTCCCTGAACGTGGTGCTGAGCACCTCCCGCCGGGCCGCCGCCGAGCGGACGTGGCAGCGGCTCGACGTGGCAGCCATCTACCTGAGCTTCGAGTCCTATCCGGACGACGCGCTGCTGGCCAAGGCCTTCCCGCCGCGCACGCTGGATCGGCTGCGGCGGATCAAGGGGGTGTACGACCCGGGCAACGTCTTCCGGCACAACTTCCCGATCAGCCCAGTTGTAGGACAACAAGCGATTTCGGATGATGGCTCCCATGACCAAGCCTCTTGACCGTATTGCCGTAATTCGGCTGTCCTCCGTACGTCTGCCGCTGAGCGCTCCCGTCAGCGACGCGAAGGTGCTCACCGGGCGGCAGCGGCCGATGACCGAGATCGCGTTCCTGTTCGCCGAGATCGGCACCGAGGGCGGCCTGGAGGGCATCGGCTTCGCCTACTCCAAGCGGGCCGGCGGTCCCGGTCAGTACGCCCACGCCTGCGAGATCGCCCGCGAGCTGATCGGCGAGGACGTCAACGACATCCCCCGACTGTGGGAGAAGCTGGTCTGGGCGGGCGCCTCCGTCGGCCGCAGCGGGCTGGCCGTCCAGGCCATCGCCGCCTTCGACACGGCGCTGTGGGATCTGAAGGCCAAACGGGCGGGGCTGCCGCTGGCCAAACTGCTGGGCGCGCACCGCGACTCGGTGCGCTGCTACAACACCTCGGGCGGGTTCCTGCACGCGCCAGTCGGTGAGGTGCTGGAGAACGCCTCGGCGGCGCTGGAGCGGGGCATCGGCGGCATCAAGATCAAGGTGGGGCAGCCGGACACGCGGGCGGATCTGGCCCGCGTCCGGGCGGTGCGCGAGCACCTGGGCGACGGGGTGCCGCTGATGGTGGACGCCAACCAGCAGTGGGACCGGCCCACCGCCGCGCGGATGGGCCGGGCTCTGGAGGAGTACGGGCTGACCTGGATCGAGGAGCCGCTGGACGCCTACGACAGCGCTGGGCACGCCGCGCTGGCCGCCGCCCTGGACACGCCGGTGGCCACCGGCGAGATGCTGACCAGCGTGGCCGAGCACGCCGAGCTGATCCGGGCGGGCGGCGCGGACATCATCCAGCCGGACGCGCCCCGGATCGGCGGCATCACGCCGTTCCTGCGGCTGGCGGCGCTGGCCGAGCACCACCGGTTGCAGCTCGCCCCGCACTTCGCCATGGAGATCCACCTGCATCTGGCGGCGGCGTACGGGCTGGAGCCCTGGGTGGAGCACTTCGAGTGGCTGGAGCCGCTGTTCCAGGAACGGCTGGAGATCCGCGACGGCCGGATGCTGGTGCCGGACCGGCCCGGCCTCGGCTTCACGCTGAGTGAGCAGGCCGCCCAGTGGACCGTCGAACGCCGCGAACTGACCGGCTGACCTCCCTCACCACGAGCCGGCCGGCCGGCCGCCCTCACCACGAGCGGACCGTCCGGCTCTCACCAGGCGACCTCCAGCGACGACAGGCCGTACACGATGCTGAACGAGCGGAACTCCGGCTCGGTGTCGGTCACGCGCAGGCCGGGGAAGCGGTCGAGCAGGGCGGGGAAGGCGATGCGCATCTCCATCCGGGCCAGCGGCGCGCCCAGGCAGTGGTGCACGCCGTGCCCGAAGGCCACGTGGCCGGGCTCGCCCCGGCTGATGTCCAGCCGGTCCGGGTCGGGCAGCAGCGCCGGGTCCCGGTTGGCGGCGGGCAGCGCACAGGCCACCAGCTCGCCGGCCGCCAGCTTCCTGCCGCCGATCTCCACCTCGGTGGTGGTCACCTTGAAGGTGCCGGAGTGGACGATGCTGAGCCAGCGCAGCAGCTCCTCCACCGTGGCGTCGATCCGCTCGGGCTCCTTCCTGAGCAGATCCAGCTGCTCGGGGTGGCGCAGCAGCGCCAGCGTGCCCAGCGAGAGCATGTTGGAGGTGGTCTCGTGCCCGGCGAGCAGCAGCAGGCTGCCGATGCCGATGAGCTCGTCGGCCGACACGTCGTCGCGATGCTCGCGTACCAGCATGCCGAGCAGGTCGTCGCCGGGCTCGGCCAGCTGGCGGGCGACGAGCTCGCCCATGTAGGCGCGCGACTCCAGCTGCGCCCGTACGCGCTCCTCGATCGGCACCGACATGTCGATCGTGCGGGAGGTGCGGTGCTGGAAGCCGGCCCGGTCCTCGTACGGCACGCCCAGCAGCTCGCAGATGACCAGCGACGGGATCGGCAGCGCGAAGGAGCTCACCAGGTCCGCGGGCGAGCCGGCGCGCTCCATCGCGTCCAGGTGATCGTTCACGATGTCCCTGATCCGGGGCTCCAGCCGGCGCATCCGGCGGATCGTGAACTCGGGCGTCAACAGCCGGCGCAGCCGGGTGTGCTCGGGCGGGTCGGTGGTGAGCAGGTTGCCCGCACGCATGACGGCGAGCTCCTCCTCGGTCATCTTCGGCGCCCCGGGAAGCTCCCCGATGCCCCGCTTGGCTATCTTGAACCGTTCGGCGTCGCCCAGCACCGCGCGCACGTCGGCGTGCCGGGTGACCAGCCACGCGTCGATCCCGAACGGCGTGCTGATGCGGCCGATGCGCTCCTCGTCCCGCATGGCCGCCAGTTCGGGAACGGGATCGAACCCGTCCCTGCGCATGTAGATCGGGAACGTCGATGACTCGCTCACGTGACCCCCTGGATGGCTTCGTGTTCCGTATCCACTGTCAACCATGGACCGGCGGGCCGCCAGGGGGGCAGTGATCCTTTTCAGCCGGTGCTGTACCGGGCGTGCCGGGCGGCGGCGGTCAGGGCCGTCGCCCTGGCGGCCTCGGTCGGCGTGAAGGGCAGTCCCGGCCGCCTGATCAGCAGCGCCCGGTCAGGGTTGACGGAGATCACCATGGTGGTGTTGAGCTCGGCGCCCTCGTCCACGGTGTCGCCGGGACGCCGCCACTCGACCTCGGAGACGCGCAGCAGCTCGGCGATGGCCTCGGGCAGCCGGTCGGGGTCCGCGCCCACCCGCTGCGCCAGCACCAGCGCCTGCACCGCCGGGTCGGTCAGATCCTTGACCTGCGCCGGCACGATGATGACGTCATGCCCGCCCGCCTCGGACAGGGCGGCGCTGAGCACGCCGGGCGCCAGGTCCCGGGGCGCCTCGACGACGAACTCGTCCAGGGCGTCGCAGCCGGCCGGGGTGATGGCGCTGCTGCCGGTCGGCGCGATGTGCAGCGCCAGGATGTCGCAGCGCAGCCGGCCGAACGCGGCCGCGACCGCGGCCAGGCGGCCCGGACGCTCCACCACCCGCATGCGGACGCGCCACAGGGCCATCGCGGACCCCGCGTCGTCCGCCACCGGAAGGGTCGGCCCTTGCCGGGGCTTCCTGCCGGGCAGGCCGAGCCGCTTGTGGATCGCGGTGCCGGTGATCAGGGCCACCCCGAGCCCGACGAGCACGAGCGGGCCCGGCTGCTCGTGCCCGAGCAGCGTGGCCAGGAGATGCGCCACGCCCACCGCGAAGAACAGCGCGGCCAGCTCCAGGATCTCCCGTCGCCAGGAACGCGCGTGATGCTGGAGGTGGTGCCCGCCGGTACGTACGTGAACCGTCCTGTGTGCATCGCTCATGAGACCAGTTTGGCTACGCACTGTTACCGGAAGGAGATCGAAGTGATTGCGGCGGCATTAAACGGTGTGCACCGCCCGGCCCCGCACCACCGTCAGCCGGTCGGCTCTTCGGCGGGCACGATGACGCGCCAGGCCGCCGGGTGCAGGGTCCAGGTGCGGCGGGGTGCGGGTGGGGAGAGCTCGCCGTCGGCGTTGGCCGGGACCGGCTCGCCCTCGACGGTGATCGTGGTGCCCCTGACGGTGAGCACGTCGCCGCGTTCGGGGTGCTTGCCGCGCCGCAGCAGCGCCCCGAACGCCAGCCGCGCCAGCGGGGAGACCGCGTAGGAGACGAAGACGTCGGCCAGGCCGTCGTCGGGGCGGGCGTGCGGGGCCAGCGGGGTGCCGCCGCCGATGGAGACGCCGTTGCCGACGCCCACCATGAGGACGCGCCTGCGGCCGTCGCTGACGAGCTCGTCGTCCACCCGCACGCGCAGCCGCCAGCCTCGGGTACGCGCCCCGGCGAGCAGAGCGCCCACCGCGTACGCGGCCCGGCGCAGCACCGGCTTGAGCGCGGCGGCCTGCTCCGAGGCCCGGGCCCCGACGCCGACGTGCACGGCGTTGACGACGATCCCGCCCTCGCCGTCCACGAGCAGGTCCAGCGCCCGCTCCCGCCCTCGGGCGACGGCCTGGGCCGCCGCGCGGGGGTCGAGCGGGATGCCGAGGGCGCGCGCCAGGTCGTTGCCGGTGCCCAGCGGCACCAGCCCGATCGGGCGGGTGGCGAGCTCGTCCCTGGCCAGCAGGGCCGCCACCACGGCGTGCACGGTGCCGTCGCCGCCGAGGACGACCGGGATCCGGCCGGGGTGCTCGCCGAGGATCCGGCCGAGGTCGCCGGGCTCCGCCACGTCACACGCCAGCACGTCGGCGTCGTCGGCCAGCGTGGCCAGGACCTTTTCGCGGGTCTGCCCGTCGACGCCGCCCGCCGCCGGGTTGCCGATCACCAGGAGCCTGCGTGGTTCAGCGGGAGGAGTCATGGCCGCCAGGTGCCCTGGATCGCGCGGCTCTAACTGTTCTTGCGGGCGATGGAGGCGTTCAGCGCGGTGGCGAACCCCGTCCACGCCGCGTAGGGCACGAGCAGCAGGCCCGCGGTCCGGTCGGCGCGGGCGGCCTGCCGGACCAGCATCAGGTTGGAGGCGTTGAGCACGATGATCTCGGCGAGGGCGAGCCGCGGGGACCTGGCTCTGAAGAACAGCGCCGGCCAGGCGGCGTTCAGCGCCAGATTGGCGGCCAGGGTGCGGGTCAGCGCGTCTCGCTCGGCGCCTTCCGCGCTGGTCAGGGCGCGGGCTCCGCCGTAGGCGATGAGGGCGTACAGCGGGTTCCACACCAGGGGGAACACCGGCGCCGGCGGCTGCCACGAGGGCTTGCTCAACCGCTGGTACCAACGCGAGCCCGAGCGGGTCGCCAGCGCGCCCACGGCGGCCGTGGTGGCGGTGGCGAGGGCGGTGGCGATCAGCGTCTTGTTCATGGGCTGAGCCCTGCCCGTGAGAGCGGGCGTCTATCAGGGATCACGGGCGGGCTCGCCTCCGACGGCCACGCTCTCAGCGGATGGGCAGCTCCCTGAAGCGGAGGCGCTCGACCACCGGCCGGCCGTTGCGGTCCAGGCACACCCGGGCGCTGCCGGACGTGTTCTGGACGATCCGCCTGACGCCGAGGGCGTCGAACAGCGGCCAGTCCGGCAGCCAGCCCGGCCTGACCGTGTACGTGGCGCACTCCTCCGACCAGTCGTCGTCCCACCACGGGTCGGCGGCCACGGGCCCGGCCGACAGCAGCACAGTGGTGGCGGCGATGGCGAATGCGCCGATGGCGTGTTTGAACATGGAGTTCTCCTGCTGGATGTCGATCATGTCGTGCAGGGTGATCGATACCCGGAGTGACCTCTCGATTACGCCATGCTTTTGATAATGGTCGCTGAGGTAAGGTCGAAATACCGAGGATCTCCAGTGCGCCGGCATTCGGCCGGCGTCGCCCCCGGCGATAGACGCTCTGGCTCCGGTTCCCGTGAGCCTCGACAGGCCGGCGATCACGATACTCACTCTCACTCCCGACTCTGCCCTCCCGACCACGGTCCACCTTTCCGGCGAGATCGACATCTTCACCAGTCACGCCCTGCGCCGACGGCTCCTGCACACGCTGCGGCACAGCACGGACCGGCTGGTCCTGGACCTGTCCAGCCTGGTGTTCTGTGACACCGCCGGGCTCGGCGTGCTGATCGGCATCCAGAGCCGGGCCAGGTCGCAGGGCATCACCGTCGTCCTGGCCGCGCCACGTCCGTACATGTCGCGGCTGCTGCGCATGACCGGGCTGGACCGCAGCTTCACGATGGCGTGACCTCCGACGAGGGGACGGCCGGCCGCGCGCGAGCGGCCGGCCGTTTCGTTGTTCAGACCATGAGATAATGGGTGCACACCTTGCCCTCTCGGCCGTGGATGCAGAAATCCGGCCGAGAGGGTTTTTTCATGCCCAAATTCTCTAAGGAGTGTTCATGCGACTCGGTTTGACGTGCCCCAGCTTCACCTGGCCCGGTGGCGACGCCGCCATCGCCGGCAGGTTCGCGGACGTCGCCCGCGGCGCCGACGAGGCGGGGCTGCACAGCCTGTGGGTGATGGACCACTTCTTCCAGATCCCCAACTTCGGCACCGCGGAGGAGCCGATGCTGGAGGCGTACGGCACGCTGTCCTACGCCGCCGCCCTCACCAGCCGAGTGCGGCTGGGCGCCCTGGTCACCGGGGCCGTCTATCGCGCGCCTGGCCTGCTGGTGAAGCAGGTGAGCACGCTGGACGCGCTCTCCGGCGGTCGTGCCGTGCTCGGGCTCGGCGCCGCCTGGCACGAGGAGGAGGCGCACGGCCTGGGCCTGCCGTTCCCGCCGCTGGTCGAGCGGTTCGAGCGACTGGAGGAGACGCTGCGGATCGCCAAGCAGATGTGGAGCGAGCAGGACGGACCGTACGAAGGCAGGCACTACAGGCTGTCGCGCACGCTCAACTCGCCGCAGGCCCGCCCGCCGATCCTGATCGGTGGCAGCGGCGAGAAGAAGACCCTCCGCCTGGTCGCCGAGTACGCCGACGCCTGCAACCTGCTGCACGGCGCCGACGTCACGCACAAGCTTGGTGTACTGCGCGCTCACTGCGAACGGCTCGGCAGGCCGTACGAGGAGATCGAGAAGACGCTCCACCTGCGCATCCCCGACGGGCAGAGCGTCGGCGAGAGCGTCCAAGTGTGCGGCGAGCTGGCCTCGGAGGGCATCGACCACGTCATCGCCGCCGTCCCGGACGCCTCCTCCGGCTCCGCGCTCGCGCACCTGGCCGCGCTCGCCGAGCAGATCTCCGGCATCATCCCAGCGGGCCGATGAACGTGGCGCAGGGCTTCGCCGCCCCCGTCTGGGTGACCGCCGCCGACACCGCCCCGGGCGGCGCGGCGGTCCGGGCGTCCGGCACCACCCGGACGATCACCGTCGCCCTGCCCAGGGCCGGCTTCGGCACGCCGGGACCGGGTTGGCGCTTCGCGGTCGTGCTCACCGGCCAGGACGGGTTCAGCCCAGACCAGGCCAGGGGCTTCACGGCCACCCCGGAGCCGTACCAGTTCGGGGTCTGCGCCCCCGGCGGCGGCGCGCCGCTGTGCTCGTTCGGCCCGGGGTCCGTCCCCCAGGCCCTCGACGTGATCGTCCCCGCCGGCCGGTCCCAGGAGGAGGTCCTGGACCCCATCCCCGGCCCGGTCACCCTGCCCGCCGTCGCCGTCCCTTGACACATCGTGCAATCAGCGATCAAGCGGCGTGCAATGACCGGTCGCTACGTTCGACGGAGATCTGTCGAGCCCGGAGAGCGGGAGCATCGTTGACATCCTCCCCCGCCTGAAGGCAGAGGATTCCAACGCCAGCTACCTAACGAGGAGGAGGTCGCGTTGAGGTTCGCGGTTCATCGGCTCGCCCAACGGCGGGCCTCCCCGCGCGGACACGGCATGCCCTGCCGCGTGTGCGATGTTCCTGGCCGCGTTCACGTCGGCGTTGGCGGCGTATCCGCAGGATCGGCAGCGGAAGGCGGCTTGGCTCTCGCGCGCCTGCCGATCCACGATCCCGCACGCCGAGCAACGCTGACTCGTGTACGCGAGGTTGATCTTCACGACCCGGCCGGGAGCCTTATGCTCCAGCCGGGCCACCAGCCGGCCCCACCCGTTGGCCAGGATGCCCCGGTTGAGGCCCGCCTTCTGGCGGACGTTGCGGCCCGGCGCGTCGATGCTGCCCCTGGCCGAGCGGGTCATGTTAGCGATCTTGAGGTCTTCGACGGCGATCACACCGAACCGGCGGGCCAGATCGGTGCTGGTCTTCTCCACCCAGTCCTTACGCCGATCCCTCTCCCGGGCCTTCAACCTCGCCACGGCCACCTTCACCCTGCCGCGCCGCTTCGACCCACGCTCGGCCCGCGCCAGCCTGCGCAACAGACGCAGGAGCCGGGCCTTCTCCGGGTCGCGGAGCGCAGGGGTGTGCAGCAGCTCGCCGGTGGACAGCGCCGCCGACACGGCCACGCCCCGATCCACGCCCACCACCTCGCCCGCAGCCGGTGCGGGGATCGGCTCAGGGATCGCGGCGAAGGCCACATGCCAACGCCCGGCCGTGTCCTGGGTCACCCGATACGACTTCACCCCCTCGGGGACGGCACGACTCCAACGGAACCGCACCCACCCCACCTTCGGGATCTTCACCTCGCCGACACGGCGGGTCAGGCGGCGGACGTCACCGCTCTTGACCGCGACGATCCGAAACCCTTCGCCCTGCCCGCGCCTGCGCCATGTCGGCCTGCGGTGCGTCCCGCCGAAAGAGTTCGCCATGGCCTGAGCGAAGTCCTTCAGCGCCTGCTGCTGAACGATGATCGATCCTGCGCGCAGCCAGCCGTTCTCCGCCCGCGCCTGCGTCAACTGCCTGCACTGCTCGGCGAAACCGGGCGCGGACCTGCGCCCCGGCTTCCAGTGACGGTGCTGCTCCACCGCGAGATTCCACACGTACCGGGCGTGCCCACAATGCTCCAGCAACATCACCTCCTGAGCAGGCGACGGCTGGAGCCGGTAACGAGACACGCCGATCAAACTACCGACCGCCACCGACAAAACCGGGAGGCCGAGATGCCTGACCGTTCCGCGCTTCCTCCCCGCCCTGAAGGACGGGGCTTCCACGCTGTGGGTGTTCGGTGAGTGTGGGGCAGGGCATGCTGATGGCATTGCTGATCACCGGCGGCACGGCGCTGATCCTGGCGGGCGTCGGACTCCCGTTCCTGATCAGGTCACGTGACGCGCGACGCCTGCTGGCCACCGGCCTGCCGGCGCAGGCGGTGGTCGAGACGATGAGCGACACCGGCCTGACCGTCAACGGCCGGCCGGTCGTGGCCTTCGACCTCACCGTGAGCGTCCCCGGCACGCCGCCCTACCCCCTCTCCCACCGCCAGTCCCTGCCGCGCATCCCGCCGGACAGGGTGGCGCCCGGGGCCGTCCTACCGGTCAGGGTCGACCCAGCCCGCCACGACCGCCTCCGCATCGACTGGCCCACCTGACGCCCGCTCCGCCCCAGCCGCTGACGCACCTCACCCTTAATTCGGGATATATCCGCAAATACAGAGAAACGCGGATCGTAAAGTTTTCAACGTTGCTGAATCGTGACAGCCATGCTGTCGGCGTACCTCGTAACGACCGCGTCACATCAGACAGAAAAGCTCTGAAGAGCGGCCGTAACGAGAGAAGCCGAGGCTCCACACAATGTCCAGGAAAATGTCCATCAAAAGGAAGTACGCCGGTACGAAAAAGGCACTGTCCCGCGGCCTCGCCCTCGTCGCGCTCGGTTATCTCATCGCCACGTTCATCACTGAGGGCGCCGGATCGGCGGACGAGGTGTCCAGCGTCATCGCCGGCGTCACCTTTCTGCTGACCAGCCTCGGCCTGGTCAGGTTCGGCGCCGAGGCACCGGCGCGCAAGCCCTCGCGGAAAGGCGCCACCAAGCCGGCCGCGCACGCGCCTTCGGACCCCGCACTCATCAGAACGGCGGGAGATTCCAACGGCGCCCTCGTGCCGCTGGGCTGGCTGCTGATCGACGGCTGCAGTGAAATATCCACCATGACTGGATTTAAATCGATAAAGGACTTGTGCGGATGTCTGCCGAACAACCTGCCACTCGCCCTTTTCACGCTGCCCACCGGAAATGCGCACCACCCCGGCTGGGTCACCCCCGGCCGGCTTGTGGTCATCTGCGGCATCGGCATGGTCTGCCCCGCCTGACACCCCGCCGTACGACGCCGACCGGATCCCGGTGGGATCCGGTCAGGCACGTGCCGGGGGCGGCGGGCCGGGCTGACCGCCGGTGAGCGTGTCCTCCGGGCGCAGCGGCACGTTCGCCTCCTTGATGTAGTAGGTACGCAGCCGCGACGACTCGCGCAGCAGCCGGTGGAGATAGCGCCCGAGCAGCGCCACCGCCGCCACCGTGAGCCCGGTGAGCAGCACCTGGGTCGCCGCGAACGCGCTGCCGCCCGCCACCCCGGCATAGCCGAGGGCCGCGAGCACCAGCGCCAGGCAGCCGCCCAGCGCCCCCGCCGCGTAGACGGCGGCCAGCGGACGCCAGGAGAAGCCGAAGAACAGCTCGAAGGAGTGCGCCGCCAGCCTGGCCACGCGCAGTTTGGACCGGCCCGCCGTCCGGGGGCGGTGCGTGACCGGCGTGACCGCGTACCGGGCGCCGACCAGGGGCACCGCCGGGATGAACCAGGGCAGCCGCAGCTCCGTGATCGTCTGGGCCAGGCCGGTGCGGACCAGCCTGAACGTGGAGGCGCCGCGCGGCATGTCGATGCCGAACAGCCGCCGGGCCGTCCAGTGCAGCCCGGCCGAGCCGCCCCTGCGGACCAGCGGATCGCGCCGGCCCCGCCGCTCGCCGAACACCACGTCGTAGCCCTGCGCGGCCTTGTCGAGCAGGGTCCAGATCTCCTCCGGCGGCACCTGAAGGTCCGCGTCGCACTGGACCGTCCAGGGCCGGCCCGCGTAGCTGAATCCGGCGGCCATCACGGCGTCGATGCCGAAGTTGCGGGTGAAGGACAGGTAGCGCACCCTCGGGTCGGTCTCGGCCAGCCGGCGGAGCCGGTCGAGGGAGTCGTCGGTGCTGCCGTCGTCGACGAAGAGGATCTCCAGCTCGCCGACCTCCTTCAGCGCCTCGACGAGCTCACGGTGGGCGGCCTCGACCTGCGCTCCCTCGTTGAAGCAGGGCACCAGCACGGTCAGCCCCGACGGCTCGGTCGTCACATGCGTCTCCTCAGCGCGAGTCCCAGCACGAATCCCTGCGCGCCCAGCGCGTACACCGCGCCGGCGGCCCCGGCGAGCGGGACGGTGAGCGCGCCCAGCGCGGCCACCGCCGCCCAGGCGAGGACGGCAGCCCTGGCGCTGTGGCGCAGGCCGCTCTTGCCGGAGTTCTCCAGCACGAATACGCCGAAGCTCGCCAGCGTGTTGGCGGGCAGGAGCGACGCCAGCAGCACGGCCAGGGCGAGCAGCGAGCGGGTCCCGGCCACGCCCGCGGCCAGCGCCGCCCCCGCGAGGACCAGCCAGAGGGCACTGGTCACGATGGCCAGGTCCGCGACGCGCCTGCCGAACGTCCGCGCCCGCGCGGAACCGCCCGAGGTCATCCACAGCGCCAGGCGGGGCTGGTAGATCCGCTGCACGGTGTAGACGACGGACGCGGCGAAGCCCCAGCCGAGGATCATCAGGTAGAGGTCGCCGCTCTGCCCGGCGTGGGCGGAGACCGACAGCTCCACGAAGAGCGTCCCGACGATGGCGTTGCTCATCACGTCGGCGGCGCCCATCAGCAGCACCGTGCCGGCCAGCAGGCCGCGCAGCGCCCGGCGGGAGCCGGTGGCTCGCGGCAGCCCGCGCAGCAGGACAAGGTTGAGCACGGTGACCAGGGCCAGCAGCCCGGCCAGGTAGCCGGTGGGCCGCAGGTGCGCGGTGAACGCCAGCCCGGCCAGGGCGATCATGCCCAGGCCGAGGAGCGAGAAGTGGACGGTGTCGTAGGTGTAGCGGCCGAGGGCGCGGTGCACCGCCACGCCCAGCGAGCCGCAGCCGAGGCCGATGTAGTAGGCGATGGCCAGCAGGTAGATCGTGACGGTGGAGCCGGGCGCGAGGACGAGCCCGACGGCGGCGGCCACGGTGAAGGGCAGCGGCACGTACGCGACGACCGCGCGGAGCAGGCCCGCGAGCTGCTCACGGGTACGGGAGGCGCGCGGGATGAGGGTGAGCGCCGCCTTCTCCGGACCCGACTGCACCACCATGCACAGCCAGCCCACCGCGCCGACGGCGGCCGCGTAGGCGTTGAAGTCCTCCCGGCTCCAGGCCGCGACCAGAACGCCCGAGGACCCGTACAGCAGCAGCCGGAAGGTGGCCCGGCCACCCAGCAACGTGAGCAGCCGGCGCACCCCGATCCGGTGCGCGGCGACGGCGGTCACGCCACGTCCCGATCGCCCGCGACGGCGGTCACACCGCGCCCCGACCGTCCCGCGATGGCGGTCACTTCGTCTCCATGTCGGCTGCCACGACGTGGCGCAGGGGGCGGTCGCCGGTCTCCAGGTAGGTGAGCAGGGCCTGGTGGATGCGCTCGTCGCCGAACCGGGCGCGTACCCCCGGCAGGGACGGCCCCTTGTCCACCCCGAACAGCGCGCAGAACAGGGCTCTGACCTGGTCGGTGGTGAACGACTCCGGCAGCGTGAGCAAACCTTCGACCGCCTGTCTGGCGGGCGGCGGCGCCTCGGGCGCCGCGAGCCAGGTGGTGGGCCGGCCCGCGGTGGCGAGCCAGCGTCGCAGGTGGCCGACGCGTTCGACCACGAAGGGCTCGGTACGCCCCAGCCTGGCCAGGGCGAGGCCGGGGTCGTAACAGGTGGCGTGCAGGGCGGCGCACACCTGGGAGAACGCGGGCGGCACGGCGAGGGGGACGGCGTCGCTGACCCGTTCGACGACGGCCCGCGACTCGGCCGAGGTGGCGGCGCCCGCGACGAGCGCGTCGAACCCCTTGTACCAGCGGGCGAGCGTGGCCCGGTCCGGTGCGTCCGGACTCTCCCCGGCGCTCTCGCGCACCCACCGGACCATGGGAGCCGACATGTAGGCCGCGAGCGGGTCGCCGTCCACGGACGCAAGCCGACGCGGACCGGGCGCGGAAGACGAGCCGGGCGCGAGAGACGACCCGGGCCCGGAAGACAGGCCGGGCAGGGAAGACAGGCCGGGCGCGGAAGACAGGCCGGGCGCGCGAGACGAGCCGGGCGCGGAAGACAGGCCGGGCGCGAGAAGCGAGCCGGGGGCGGGAGGTGGGGCGGGGCGGAAGACGGCGCCGCAGGAGCGGCAGGAGTAGCGGATCGGGCGCAGCCGCCGGGCGATCAGGGCGGGGTGCGGGTGCCCGCATTGCACGCAGGTCATGGGCTCGTCCACGGGAGTCACAGCGGTCACAGGGGCACGGCCAGCGCGGCGGAGGGGACGAGGTCGGCGCCGAGGGCGCTCTTGGCCTCGGCCTGCCCCTTGCCGAGGACGAGTCCGGTCTTGCCGGACGCCGTCGCCCATTCCACCATGCGGACGTAGCCGTCGAAATAGAGGTGCTTACGGCCACCGTCCTCGGGCAGCCGGGCCCCCCAGCTCAGGCAGATGGGCCAGTCGGGGTGGTCGAGGATCAGGGAGAGCCCGATCAGCCGCCCGTCGTCGCGGTAGCTGATGGCCACGACCTCGTCGCCGCCGACGAGGGCGTCGAGGTAGGGCAGCGGCAGCGGGGCGAGCGGGAAGAGCCGGCTGCGGTGCTTGAGGTCGTTCTCGGCGCGCAGCTCGGCGGCCTCGGCTCCGCTCACCAGGTCGCGGGCCGGTCCGACCTGGATGGACAGGCTCGGATCGGCGGCGAACTTCTTGGCCCGCCGCCGCAGGGAGTCCCGGCGGGCGCGGTCGAGCAGGGCGTACCAGTCCCCTACGCCGCGCCACGGGGTCGCGAGCCTGGCCAGCGGCGCGGTGGGGAGGGTGACCCGGACCCGGCCGGGCAGCAGCTCCGGCTCGCCGGGCGACACCTCCCGCCACACGGTGCCGCGCCAGCCCGCGCCCAGCTCGCGGCGCAGGCCGCGCAGGCACCCGCGCAGCAGCTCCCGCCGCTGTTCGGGGGCCGGGTCGCCGGCGAACCACCAGCCTTTCTGGGAGCGGTTCGCCGGCGCGTGAACGTCCAAGATGCCCGCGAAGTCGCGGCGACCTGCGTAGGCGCCCCGGTGCGGCCTGAAGCCGCGCAGGGACACCGACACCGCGCCGATCGCGGTGCCCGCCTGTCTCAGCACGGTGAGCAGCAGCGGCGCTTGGGCGGCCCAGGCGTAGGCGCGCAGCAGGTCGTACCGCCAGGTCACGCACTGACGGGCGGCGCCGCGCAGCTCTTCCCAGTCGGCGGGCTCGGGGTCGTGGCGGGGGTCGAGGATCTGCAGGGTGAGGCTCATCCCATCGCCCACCGGGGCACGGCGACGAGCTTCAGCGGGACGTACTCGAAGCCCAGTGAGGTCTTGATCTCCACCCTGCCTCTGCCGAAGAGCACCCGCTGGCCGCCCGCGTCGATCGCCCGGCGGACGATGCGGGCGTGCACGTCGAAGTAGAGGTCCTTGCGGCCGCCCTCCTCCGGTCGCAGCGCCGCCCACGGCCCGCTGACCGGTGCGGTCGGGTGCTCGTACACGATCCCGAAGGCCAGTAACCGCTGCGCCGAGTGGTAGGAGATGACGGAGACGTCGTCGCGCGGGAGCAGGCTGCCGAAGTACGCGGGAGGCAGCGGGGGCCGGGGGTCGAAGCGGGCGGCCAGCCGGGCGGTGTGCACCCGGTTCAGCTCGGCCATCTCCGCCGGGTCGAGGTCGTCGCGCTTGCTTCCCTCGCGCACCTCCAGGTCGCCCGCCTGGGCGATGGCGGTGATCTGGCGGCGCAGCGTCTTTCTGCGGTTCTTGCTGAGCGAGCTGATCCAGCCCTCTGTCGTGGGCCAGGTCAGCCGCAGGAAGGTGCTGCCGGGAGAGTCTCGCGTGATCGCGCCACGGCGGGCGACCAGGGACAGCTGTGGGACGTCCACCATGCGATAGAGCACTCCGGCCAGACCCCAGCCGAGCAGGCGGGCCGCCGCCCGCTCGAATCGCGCCAGCAGGCTCCGGCGCGTCTCGGCCGGCACGTCCGCGCCGAAGTGCCAGGTCGGACCGTTCGAATGACCGGGCAGGCGGACGTCGAGGACGATCGGCTCCCGGCGCGGGCGCGGCGCGCGGCTGGAGTGCGGCCGTCTCAGCCCGATGTAGACCGCGCCGACCATCCCCACCACTCGCCCGTCGTCGTGGCACAGGGCCAGCAGCGGGCGGGCCCACGAGTCCTCGGACGACGCCGCGATCACGTCGTACGCCCAGATGGCGGACAGGCCCTCGGCCTGCCGGAACTCTTCCCAGCCAGGTGGCTCGGGGTCTCGGCAGGGGTCCAGAAGGCTCACTTTCACGCGGTAACCCTCGATGGCGAAATCATCACAACATGGACACAGACTCTCATTGAGTGAGGATCTTCCCAGATGACTCATGCTGTGATCAACCGTGGCGCCTGACCATGGCGTTCAGCACCTTGAACACAACAACCGTCAAGAGGTGGCAATGAAGGTCGGAGTGACCGGCGGAAACGGATTCATTGGCCGATACGTGTGCGAAGAACTCGTCACCAGGGGCCACATTCCGCTCGTGTTCGATCACCGGGGACGCGCGGGCAGCGACCTGCCCTGGGAACTCATGCGCGGGGACATCCGCGACGCCACCGCCATGACGGAGCTCGCGGCCCACTGCGACGCGATCATTCACCTGGCGGCCGTGCTCGGCACCCAGGAGACCATCACCAACCCACGGCCGGCCGCCGAGACCAACCTCATCGGCGGCCTCAACTTCCTGGAGGCCGTCGCCCAGTACGACCTGCCCGGCGTCTACATCTGCGTCGGCAACCACTGGATGGACAACAGCTACTCCATCTCCAAGACGGCCGTGGAACGTTTCGTCCGCATGTTCAACGCCCACCGCGGCACCAAAGTGAACAACGTTCGCGTTGTAAACGCTTACGGTCCGCGCCAGCAGGCCGCGCCGCCGTTCGCCTCCGGCAAGGTGCGCAAGATCACCCCAGCGGTCGTCTGCCGCGCGCTGAGCGGCATGCCGGTCGAGCTGTACGGCGGCGGCACGCAGGTCTCGGACATGGTCTGGGTCGCCGACGTGGCCCGCACCCTCGTGGCCTCGCTGGAGACGGCGGCGGCGGGAACGGTCCTCGACCACGTCGTCGAGGTCGGCCCCACGACCTCCGCCACCATCCGGGAGGTCGCCGAGCTCGTCATCGACATCTGCGTGGCCCGCGGCTATCCCCGGGTGCCCATCGCCGACCTGCCGATGCGCCCCGGCGAGACACCCGACACCGCCGTCACCGCGAACACCGAGACCCTGCTGTCGGTGGGCATCGAGCCGAGCTCGCTGGTCTCGCTCGAGGACGGCATGGCCAAGACGGTGGACTGGTTCATCGAGACCCGCGGCGTTCACTGGAACACCCCGGTGACGACCGCGTGAGGCGACTGGTCATCCTGGGCGGGTCGGACGGCACGATCAGCTCCTTCCGGGCCGCCCGGCGGCTCGGGCTCGGCACCGTCTGCGTCGACCTGCGCGCCGACGCCCCCGGTGTCGCCGAGGCGGACGAGTTCCTGCACCTGAGCACCCGCGACGTGGACGCGGTGAGCGCGGCCCTGGCGGACCGTGCCGACCTGGTGGGACTGCTCGCCCCGGGCAGCGACATCAACCTGCCGTCCCTGGTGGAGCTGGCGGGGCGGCTCGGGCTGCCCTGCGGGCTGTCCCCGGACGCGCTGCGGGCCTCGGTGGACAAGGCGTACTTCCGCGAGGTCTGCGACCGGCTCGGCCTCGGCGGGCCGCGCCACGTCAGCGGCTCCGCCGCCCAGGTCCTGCGCGAGGCCGTACGGCTGAGCTTCCCGGTCATCGTCAAACCGGTGGACTCCGGCAGCTCCAGGGGCATCACCGTGTGCGCCGCCGCCGGTGCGCTCGGCCCCGCCGTGGCGGCCGCCGCGGCCGCCTCACCCTCGGCCACGGTGATCGCCGAGGAGCTGGTGACCGGCCAGGACCTGTGCGGCGAGGCGTTCCTCCAGGACGGCGAGGTCGCCCTGCTCGGGCTCAGTGACCGGGTGGTCGAGGCCCCCCAGGTCGTCGCCGTCGGCCACGACATGGCCCCCCGCGACCCGGCGCTGGTCAAGGAGGTCACCCGGCAGCTCGAACTCGTCTGCGCCGAGGTCGGCTACACCGACGGCCCGCTGAACCTGGACCTGTTCGTCACCGGCGACGGCGTCGTGCTGATCGAGATGGGCGCGCGGATCGGCGGCAACGGCATGGGAGAGGCTCTCGGCCTGATGTACGGCGTCGACACCGTGGCCGCCGCCGTCCAGCTCGCCACCGGCCGGCGCCCGGACCTCACCCCCCGCTGGAACAGGCACGCCTCCGTCCGCATGCTGCGCGCCGGGCACGCCGGCACGCTGGTGTCCTTGGACGGCCTGCCGGCAGCGCTGGCCCTGCCCGGCGTGGCCGACGTGCTGGTCACCGCCTCGCCGGGCGATCGGGTCATGCCCTACACCGAGTGCCGGGCCAAGCTCGGGTACGTGCTCGCCTCGGGCGCCTCGGCCGACGCGGTCGCGAGCGTGCTGGCCCAGGTCGAGGAGCTGGTCACGGTCGGCGTCGATGCCGGGTAGGTTCGCCGCGGCCCGCTCGGGGTCGATGCCGGTGAGGGTCGCCGCGGCCCGCTCGGCGTCCATGCCGGGCAGGTTCTCCGCGGCCCGGTGGGAGCGGGCTTACCGCAGGGTCGTCCGGACGGCTTTCGGCAGGGTGCCGTTCTACCGCGACCAGTGGGCGGCGGCGGGGCGGGCACTCGACGAGCCCGAGGCCACCCCCTCCGGCGCGCTGGCCGGTCAGCTGCACCGGCTGTGCCCGTTCGCGCTGCCCTTCGACGCCTCCCAGGAGCCGTCGCTGTGGATCGGCGACGGGCGGGAGCTGCGGGACGTGCTCGCCCTGACGGGCGCGCCCCGCCGGACCCCGGTGCTGGAGGTGCGTCCCGCCGTGCTCGACCGGCGGACTCTCACCCCGGCCGGTCCCCGGTACGGGGTGCTGCTGGCCCCGGACGCCCGGGTCGTCGACGAGGACCGGCGCCACGCGCTGAACGCCGCCGCGCACGAGCTCGCGTCGCGGGCCGGGCGGGCGATCGTGGTGGGCGAACGGTCCGCCCTCGACGCGATCCTGCCGGAGCTCGACGGAGTCCAGGTGCACACCGTCGAGCGCATGACCGTGGCACTCGCCGTACGGGATGCTCGTCTCGGGGACGCGCCGGGTGCCCGGCCTGGAGACGTACAAGATGCCCGGCGCGGAGACGTACAGGATGCTCGGCGCGGGGACGCGCCGGGTGTTCGGGCCGTAGTTGTTCATGATCCGCATCTTGGTTATTTCGCCGGGGTCCATCCCGCCTGCGGCCGGATTCACCTGCTGTGGCGGCGTTTTCACGCTCGGCCGGCAGGGCGGGCGGTGGCCGTCACGGCGCTGCGCCGGCGAAGACCTGTGCTGGTCGGCGTCGTCCCGGACGGCGCCGAAGCACTGGACACACTGATCACGGCCGGCTGCCCCGAGCACGGCACCCCGATTCTCTCCACACACTGACTGGGATCCGCATGCTGTCCACTTCGTCCTCGTTCTGGCGGGACAACCGCGTCGCACTGCCGCTGGGCGCCCTGGCGGTGGCGCTGGCCGCCCTGGTCAGGTTCGTCATCCCGTACGAGCGGGAGATCTCCTCGGTCTGGATGCTGCTGGTCAAGGTGACCCCGCAGCTAGCCGCGCTCGCCTGCGTCGCCTGGCTGGACGTGGCGTGGGCCCGGCGGCTGCGGCTGCATCTGGTGGCGCTGCCCGCGATCTTCCTGGGCTTCCTCTGCTACTTCGTGCCCGCGACGTTCATGACCGCGCTCGACATGGTCGACGGCACGGCCGAGTTCGAGGACCTGTATCTGCACGTCGTGGTGTTCGTGCCGTTCATCATGATCGGGCTCGCGCTGGCCTACCGGGTCGGCGGCGGCTCGCGCGAAGGCGTGCTGCGGGTCGGCGCGGCCATGACGATCCTGCAGCTGTCCGGCCTGGAGGACCTGGTGGCGGTGATGCTGAACAGCAGGCTGGACGGGATTCCGGAGGTCTGGGACTGGGCGCACCACATCACGGTCCGGCTGGGGCACGTGGCGACGCGGAACGAGGCGTACGCCTTCATCGCGGTGCACGTGGTCCTGGCCGTGCTGGCCCTGGCGGTGCCGAGGCGGCTGTTCGCTGCGCTCGGCCGCCGGCTCCGGCCGGGACGACGCCCGGCCGGATGAGTTAGCCCCACACCTCGCGGGCGGTCTCCACGATCAGGGCCAGCTTGGCGAACTGCTGGTCGGCGGTGAGCTCGTTGCCCTCGACGGTGGAGGAGAAGCCGCACTGCGGCGACAGGCAGAGCTGGTCCAGGTCGACGTACTTGGCGGCCTCGTCGATGCGGCGCTTGAGCGCGTCCTTCGACTCCAGCTCGCCGTGCTTGGTGGTGACCAGGCCGAGCACCACCATCTTGCCCTCGGGCACATAGCGCAGCGGCTCGAAGCCGCCGGAGCGCTCGTCGTCGAACTCCAGGAAGAAGCCGTCCACCGCGAGCTCGCCGAACAGCGCCTCGGCGACGAAGTCGTAGCCGCCCGAGGCCGCCCAGGAGGAGCGGAAGTTGCCCCGGCACATGTGGGTGGTGATCGTCATGCCCTCGGGCTTGGTGGCGAGCGCGGCGTTGATCTGCTTGATGTAGCGCAGGTGCATGTGCTCGGCGTCGTCACCGCGCTCGGTGAGCTCGGCCCGCTGGGAGGGGTCGTTGAGATAGGCCAGGCTGGTGTCGTCGAACTGCAGGTAGGTGCAGCCCAGCGCGCCGATCCTGCGCACCTGCTCGGCGTAGGCGGCGCTGAGGTCGGCCCAGAACTCCTCGACGTCCGGGTAGACGGCCGGGTCGATGGCGGCGGGGCCGCCCCGGTAGTGGACCATGCTGGGCGAGGGGATGGTCAGCTTGGGCACGGCCGTGGTGACGGTGTCCCGCAGGAACGTGAAGTCGTCGCCGAAGATCGGCTCGGTGACCCGGATCTTGTCGTGCACGCGCAGCGCGGCGGGGGTGAACTCGATGTCGCCCTGCTCGTTGTGGAAGCGGACGGTGATGTTCTCGTCCGACGCGGTGCCGATGCCGCTCAGCCGGTGGATGAAGTCCATGTGCCAGGAGTTCCGGCGGAACTCGCCGTCGGTGGCCGACTGCAGGCCGATCTCCTCCTGCCTGCGCACGACCTCGCGGACGGCGTCGTTCTCGACCTCGCGCAGCTCCTGGCCGGTGAGGGTCTGCCTGGCCTCCAGCAAGGTCGCCGGGCGCAGCAGGCTGCCGACGTGGTCCGCGCGGAACGGGGGTGTGGTGCGCATGCGAATCTCCTTGAGGGGGACGTCACTGTCAAAAGTAGAGCGGCGGGACCGGCCTGGCCACAGGGTCCTAGGACGTGCCGTATCGTGCCCTGATCTGGGCCTTGAGCAGCTTGCCCGCCGCGTTCCTGGGTAACTCGGGGACGAGTTCCACGTGCTTGGGGATCTTGTAACGGGCGAGCCGGCCGTCCAGATGGGCGACCAGGTCGCCGGGCTGTTCGGTCCGGCCCGGCCGCAGCACGATGAGGGCCTTGCCGACCTCGCCCCACCGGTCGTCGGGGACGCCGATCACGGCGCACTCGGCCACCGCGGGATGGCCGTACAGGGCGTTCTCCACCTCGGCCGGGTAGATGTTCTCCCCGCCGGAGATGATCATGTCGTTGATCCGGTCGGAGATGCGCACGTAGCCCTCCTCGTCGGCGACGCCGACGTCACCGGAACGCAGCCACCCGTCGTCCGACAGCACCTTGCTCGTCTCCTCGGGCCGCCGCCAGTAGCCCGGCGTCACGTTCGGCCCCTGTACGTGGACCTCGCCCGGCTCGCCGGGAGCCGCGGCCGAGCCGTCCGTGGCGACCAGCCTGACATCGGAGAAGAAGCACGGCACACCGGCTGAACCGGCCTTGGCCACCGAGTGCTCCGCGCCCAGGAACAGGGCGCCCGGCGCCGTCTCGGTCAGGCCGTACCCCTGCAGGAACGTCAGCCCGCGCTCCTGGTAGGTCCGG
This sequence comes from Nonomuraea glycinis, assembly GCF_014646515.1. GTDB lineage: Bacteria > Actinomycetota > Actinomycetes > Streptosporangiales > Streptosporangiaceae > Nonomuraea > Nonomuraea glycinis. The sequence goes on along the minus strand of NZ_BMNK01000005.1, from coordinate 102,648 downwards.
ATCAGCGGCTCGGGGACCGGTGCGCCGCCGCACAGCAGGTGGCGCAGGCTGGACAGATCGGCGTCCGGCCAGCGCGGCGACTGGGCGAGGAAGGTGAACATGGCGGGCACCCCGAACATCACGGTGACCCGTTCGGCCTCGATCAGGTCGAAGGTGGCGGCCACGTCGAAGGACTCCTCCAGGATGGCCCTGCCGCCCTTGAGCACGGTCGGGATCAGCGTCTGGGCCAGCGCCGCGATGTGGAACAGCGGCGCGCTGACCAGCGTCACCTCGTCGTGCGCGAGGGGGACGTCGACCAGCAGGTTGAAGGTGTTCCAGAGCAGGTTGCCGTGGGTGAGCACGGCGCCCTTGGGCCGGCCCGTGGTGCCCGAGGTGTACATGATCAGGCAGGGGTCGTCGTGGGTCACCGGCTCGTCGATCGGTGCTGGGTCGCCCGAGGCGAGCAGGTCCTCGTACGCGGTCGCGAGCACGTGGCGGCCCGGCAGTCCGGCGCCGTCGTGCCCGTCCCCCAGCAGGATGACCTCCGCGCCGGCGTCCTCGACGATGTGGCGCAGCTCGGGTGCGGTCAGGCGGGTGTTCAGCGGGACGAAGATCGCTCCCAGCGCTCCGGCGGCGAAGAACGTCTCCACCAGCGCCGGATGGTTGGCTCCCAGGTAGGCGACCCGGTCGCCGCGCCGCACGCCGAGCTCCGCGAGGGCGTGGGCCAGCCGGTTGGTCCTGATGTGCAGGTCGCGGTAGGTCCGGTGCAGGCCGCAGTGCGTCAGCGCCACCTTGTCCGGCGACATCCGCGTCCTGCGGGCCGGCCACGAGCCCAGCCCCTGATTCCGCATCCGCACTCCTCCACGGTCTCCGCCAACAAGCTAGGCCACTTCGCTACGGCTGTCACCGTTCTGCCTAACTTTGCTGGCATACGTCCGGAACGGTGTCCAGGATGCGGGCGGTGATCGCCACCGCCTCCGGCTGGAACCGCTCGTGCAGCACGTGGCAGACCCGCTGCGCCTTCTCGGCCGGCCAGTCGTGCGGCAGGTAGCGCAGCGGCAGCCGGGGATCGGCCCTGATGATCTGCAGCCACTCGGTGAGCAGCGTCAGCGAGCGGGCCAGGTCGTCCGGCGCGGCGACCTCGGGATCGGCCCGGTCCCACCGCCGCAGGAACGCCTCGTAACGCCGCCCCAGCCCGGCCAGGTCGTAGGCGTCGCCGATCAGCGCGTGCATGTCGGTGGGGTGCCTGGGCTCGGCCGAGAACACCTTGACCCCGGCGCCGATCCCGTCGATCACCCGGGCCGGGTCGACGTCGCCCGGCGCGATCCACAGCCCGTTCTGCAACGGCCCGAACCCGGCCCAGATCAGCCGGGAGCGTAACTCGTGCCGCTGCCGCTGCCACGACTCCGGCAGCGAGAACCCGACGAGCGTCCACCGGTCCTCGCCGGCGTCGTTGACGACCCCGCTGTGCCAGATGCGCCGCTCGCCGTCCTTGAGCACCTCGGTGCTCAGCGGGGTGAGCCCGAAGTACATCCGCCGCCCGGCCCGCTGACGGCGCAGCAGCCCGCGGTTGACCATCCGGGTCAGCGTGGAGCGGGTCGCCTCCTCGGAGATCCCGACCCGGGCGAACGCCTCGATGAAACTGCCGGAGGACACGCAGATCCCCCGGCCGAACACGTGGTCGCCGAGGAACGTCAGGATCACCGACTGGGGACGCAACCGCCCTCCCGTCCCTGTGCCATCACAGCCCGCTTCCGACACATGTTGGGCATTGTCTTGACAGCCGTAATCTACCTGCCTATGTTCAGGGCCACATCGCGGGTCCGGGAGGTCCAGATGCGCAGGCTTCTTCCATCCATGGCGTGCCTCGTACTGGCCCTGGCGGCCTGCGGCGGCAACGGCGGTGCGGGCTCCGGCACCGACGACACGATCAAGGTCGGCCTCATCGTCTCGCTCACCGGCAACTACACCCCGCTGGGCAGCGAGGACAAGAAGGCCGTGGAGCTCGCCGTCGAGCAGGTCAACGGCCAGGGCGGGTTACTCGGCCGCAAGGTGGAGCTGGTCACCCGCGACGACAAGACCGCCCCCGACCAGGGCATCGTGGCCTACAACCAGATCAAGGGCGAGATCGACGCGGTCATCGGCCCGGTCTTCTCCAACTCCGCGCTGGCCATCGAGCCCCTCGCCCAGCGCGACAAGATGCCCTACCTGTCGCTCGCCCCCGCCCAGGAGCAGGTCGAGCCGATCAAGTCCTACGTCTTCGTCACCCCGGCGCTGTCCAGCATGTACGCCGAGCGCTACCTGCAGTACATCCAGGCCGAGGGCATCAAGACGGTGGCCGTCGCCTGGGACTCCAAGAGCGCCTACTCGGTGTCCGGGCACGCGGCCATGGTCAAGCTGGCGCCCAAGTACGGCGTGACGCTCGCCGTGGACGAGGCGTACGAGACCAGCACCTCGGACTTCAGCCCGCTGTTCACCCACGTCCGCGAGTCGGCGGCCGAGGCGCTGGTCTTCTGGGGCTCCGGCGCGCCCGGCGTCACCGCCGCCAAGCAGTACGCCGCCTCCGGGCTCAAGACGCCGCTGTTCCTGACCGCCTCCCAGGCGAGCAAGCTGTGGCTGGAGCCGATGGGCGCGGCCGCCGAGGGCATGACCGTGCAGAGCGCCATCGGGGTGGTCGGCGAGCACCTGCCCGACGGCGAGCAGAAGAAGATCATCGAGCAGATGGCCACCCCGTACAAGCAGAAGCACGGCTACGGCCCGCCGCAGTTCGCCCAGGACGGCTACAGCGCGAGCCTGCTGCTGTTCGAGGCGATCAGGAAGGCCGGCAGCACCGACAAGACCAAGATCCAGCAGGCGTTGGAGAGCATGGACCTGATCACGCCGAACGGCCGCTTCCGCTACTCCCCCACCGACCACTCCGGGCTGTCCCCCGAGTTCATCTCGGTCAACACGGTGAAGGACGGCCAGTTCGTGCCCACCGACTGGGCCAAGGAGCAGCTCGCCAAGACCGTCACGGCGGAGTAGCGGGTGCTGACGGTCACCGGGGTCTCACGCTCGTTCGGCGGCGTCTACGCCGTCCACGACGTCACGCTCGGTGTCGCCGAAGGCGAGGTCTGCGGCGTCATCGGGCCCAACGGAGCCGGCAAGTCCACGCTGTTCAACCTCATCACCGGCCATCTGACGGCCGACCGGGGCGAGATCTCCTTCCTCGGCCGCCGCGTCGAACGGCTCGCGCCGCACCGGCGCGCCCGGCTCGGCATGTCCATCGTCTTCCAGGCGGCCAGGGTCTTCCGCGGCATGACGGTCCGGGAGAACGTCATGGTCGGCATGCACGGCCGTACCCGCGCCGGCTTCGTGTCGGCGGCGCTGCGGCTGCCGCGCCATCACCACGACGAGCGCGAGATCGCGCGGGCCGCGGACACGGCCCTGACCAGGGTCGGGCTGACCGAGTGGGCGGACCGGCCCGCCGACCTGCTGCCCATCGGGCAGCAGCGCGCCCTGCAGCTCGCCCGCGCCCTGTGCGCGCGGCCCCGGCTGCTGCTGCTCGACGAACCCGCCTCCGGGCTGCGCGCCGGCGAGCGCGAGCACCTCGCCGCGCTGGTGGAGGAGCTGCGCGCGGACGGGCTGACCATCCTGCTCATCGAGCACGACGTCGCCTTCGTGACGCGGCTCGCCGACCGCGTCGTCGTCCTGGACCTCGGGCAAGTGATCGCCGACGGCTCCCCCGCCGAGGTCCGTGCGGACCCGCTCGTGCTGGCGGCCTACCTCGGACAGGCCTCATGATCGACGTCACCGACCTGGTCGTCTCGTACGGTACGGCCACCGCCCTCGATCACGTCACCCTCTCGGTACGGCAGGGCGAGATGGTGGCGCTGCTCGGGCCGAACGGGGCGGGGAAGTCCACGCTGGCCAACACGCTGGCCGGCATTCTCGCCCCGGTCTCGGGGACCGTCCGCATCGGCGGCCGGCTGGCGCTGATCCCCGAGGGCCGCCAGCTCTTCCCTGACATGTCGGTCGCCGACAACCTGGCCCTGGGCGGCTGGCGCTCCGGGCAGCGCGACCCCTCCGCCGTCTACGAGCTGCTGCCCCGCCTGGCCGAGCTGGCCGGCCGGCGGGCGGGCGTGCTGTCCGGCGGGGAGCAGCAGATGGTGGCCTTCGGCCGGGCCATGATGGCGCGCCCGGAGGCGCTCGTCGTCGACGAGCTGTCGCTCGGGCTGGCCCCCACCGTCACCGCCGACCTGGCCGCGCACCTGGCCGAGCTCAACCGGGAGCACGGCCTGACCGTGCTGCTCATCGAGCAGAACGCGCGCCTGGCCTTCGAGCTGTGCCACCGGGCCTACGTGCTGGAGTCCGGGCGGCTGGTGGCCGAGGGAGAGAGCGCCGAGCTGGCCGAGGACCCACGGGTGGCCAGCGCCTACCTGGGCGGGGCGATCACATGAGCGCGTTCCTGAGCTACCTGCTCAACGGCCTGGCCGTCGGCTGCGCCATCGCGCTCATCGCCAGCGGCCTGGTCGTCATCCACCGGGTCACCGGCGTGGTGAACTTCGCCCAGGGGACGTTCGCCGTGGTCGCCGGGCTGTGCGCCTCCTCGCTGCTCGGGATGGGACTGCCGCACGGCCTCAGCGAGGTCGCCGCCGTCCTGGCCGGCGCGGTGGCGGGCCTGCTCACCGGCCTGGCCGCCATCGGCAGGCGGGGCACCAGCCCGCTGTCGGCGCTCATCGTCACGCTCGGCGTGGGCGTGCTGGCCTACGCCGTCGAGATCGTCCTGTGGGGGGACCAGCCGCGCTCCGCCCCCGGTCTGGCCGGCTCGGTGACCATCGCGGGGGCCCGGATCCAGACCCAGCACCTGCTGGTCATCTGCGTGACGGCGGCGACGTTCGTGCTGATCGCGCTCTTCTTCGGCCGCACCTACCTGGGCAAGGCGCTGACCGCGTGCGCCTCCAACCCGTACGCGGCCCGGGTGGTCGGCATCGACACGCGGCGGATGGGGCTGCTCGCCTTCGCGATCGGCGGCCTGCTCGGCGGGCTCGCCGGAGTGCTCATCACCCCCCTGCGGCCGATCTCCTTCGACACCGACGTCACCCTCATCGTCAACGGCTTCGCCGCCGCCGTCTTCGGCGCGCTCACCCGCCCGGTCATCACGCTCATCGGCGCGCTGCTGCTCGGCGTGGCCGAGACCATGGCGGCGGGCTACGGCTACGGCTCCCATCAGCTGGAGGTCGCACTCGGGCTCATGATCCTCGTCATGATCGTCCAGGCGAGCCGCCGCTCCACCATCCACGAGGAGACGGTGTGAGAAGACTCGCGGGCGGGCTCCTCGTCGCCGCCGCCACGCTCGCGCTGCCCGCCGTGCTCGACGACAGCGCGCTGGCCGTCTACATCCTGCTCGGCCTGGCCGCCATGGTCACCGTCGGGGTCTCCCTGCTCATGGGCTACGCCGGGCAGGTCTCGCTCGGCCAGGGCGCCTTCTACGCCATCGGCGCCTACACCGCCGCCCTGCTCGCCCTCGGCGGCGTGCCCCCGCTCGCCGGGCTGATCGCCGCCCCGCTGGTCGCCGCCGCGTCCGCGCTGGTCATCGGTACGCCGCTGCTCCGGTTGCGCGGCCACCATCTGGCCTTCGCGACCCTGGCCATGCAGCTCATCCTGCTGTCGGTGGCCGGGCAGATGGAGTTCACCGGTGGCGACATCGGGCTGCAGGCCATCCCGCAGTTCGGCATCGGGTCGTGGGAGATGAGCAGCGCCGCCGCGTACGCCTATCTGACCTGGGCGGGGGTGGCTCTGGTGATGCTGGTGACGTACAACGTCAGCACCTCGCGACCCGGCCGGGCACTGCGCGCGCTGGCCACCAGCGAGACCGCCGCCGCCTCCTCCGGCATCCCCGTCGGCCGCTACAAGCTCGCCGTCTTCGCCCTGTCGGCCGCCTTCGCCGGGCTGGCGGGCAGCATCTACTGCTTCTACACCGGGTACGTCGCGCCCGGCTCGTTCCCGGTGCTGATCTCGATCCAGTACATCGTCATGGCCGTCGTCGGCGGGCTCGGCACCATCTGGGGCGCCGTCGTCGGAGCCACCGCGATCACCCTGCTCGTCCAGGGACTCAACATCGTCGGCGCCCTGCCCGGCATGCCCACCTACGCCCCCAGCGTGCTGTCCTACGCCGTCTACGCCCTCGTCCTCATCCTCGTCGTCCTCTTCCTCCCCCAGGGCCTCCTCCCCGCCCTCACCCGCCGCCTCCCGTCCCGGGTGCGGGCCAGGAGCTAGACGGGTTACTGGACGACGCCCGCGTAGACCCACTGGCCGTCCAGGCGGCTGAAGCGGCTGTGTTCCTCCACTTCGCCTGGGCGGCCGCGTTCGGTGTAGTGGGCGCGGAAGCGTACGGTGCCCTCGGTGTGGATCACGCTGCCGCCCGTGCTGCTCAGAATCTCCAGCCGGGTCCAGCGGAGGCGGCGGTCCGGGTCCAGGCGGGCCGGGCGGTCGGTGGGGTGCCAGGTGCGCAGCAGGTAGGCCGTGTCGCCGGTGGCGAAGGCGGTGAAGCGGGAGCGCATGAGCAGCTCGGCCGTGGGGGCGGACGCCTCGCCCCGGTGGAAGCGGCCGCAGCAGTCCTGGTAGGAGGCGGGCAGGCCGCAGGGGCATGAGGCGGGAGCAGCGGGCATGCCTCCCATTGTGCCCGGCTCCCCTCCGTGCCCGGGTTACTCGCGGCCCCCCTCCGTGCCCGGGTTACTCGCGGCCCCCTCTGTGCTCACGGTCCCTCGCGCCAAGGGTCAGGCGCTTGCCGGGCTGGGGTGTTGTAGGAGGGTGGTGAGTTCGGTGAGGGTCGGGCCGAGGGGGGCGTCCAGGGTGAGGGCGGCGTCGGCGTCGCCGCGGGTCGGGCCCTGGTTGACGATGGCGATCGGGATGCCGAGGGCGGCCGCCTTGTCCACGAACCGCAGGCCGGATCGTACCGTCAGCGAGGAGCCGAGGACGAGCAGCGCCCGCGCACCCGCCACCAGCGCGAAACACTCGTCCACACGCGGGCGCGGCACGTTCTCGCCGAAGAAGATCACGTCCGGTTTGAGCAGGCCGCCGCAGCTCTCGCAGTCGACCACCCGGAAGCCCTCGACCTGCTCGTCGTCGAGCACGGCGTCGCCGTCGGGGTTGATCCGCCCGCTGGCGTCCCAGTCCGCGTTGGCCGCTCCCAGCCGGCGCTCCAGCTCGGTGCGCGGGGTGCGCTCCCGGCACGACAGGCAGACCACCCGGTCGAGGCCGCCGTGCAGCTCGATGACCCGCCGCGCGCCGGCCGCCTGGTGCAGGCCGTCGACGTTCTGGGTGACGATCCCGGCGATCAGCCCCAGCCGCTCCAGCTCGGCCACCGCCCGGTGCCCGTCGTTCGGCCGGGCGGAGCCGATCTGCCGCCACCCGACGTGGCTGCGCGCCCAGTAGCGCTGCCGTGCCCGCGCACTTCCGACGAATCGCTGATACGTCATCGGCTCGGCTTTACGGGCCCGGCCCGTCGGTCCCCGGTAGTCCGGGATGCCCGACTCGGTCGACAGGCCCGCCCCGCTGAGCACCGACACCCCGCCACCGGCCACCAACTCGGCCAGCAGCCTTCTCGCGCTCTCACTCACCCCTTCATGGTGCCATCAGCCCCGGACTCAGCCGAGTTCGGCCAGGAGGGCTTGGCAGCTCTCGACGCACCGGTGGGCGGCCTCGACGCAGGCGGGGCCACGGCCCCGCCGTTCGCACTCCTCGGCCGAGCGGACGCAGACCTCCGTGCAGGTGCGGATCTGGGCACGGATGAGGTCGACGTCGTAGGCGCCGCCCTGGGACAGCATGCGGGCCGTCGCCTCGCAGAGATCGGCGCAGTCCAGGCTGTTCTTGATGGACTTGCGCAGGGCGGTGATCCGCTCCTCGCTGAGGCAGGCGCTCGCGCACGCCGTGCAGGCCTGCGCGCAGTCGAACAGCATGCGTACCGTGTGGGCGACCAGCGCGCGTTCCGGCCTCTGCTCGGTGCGGAGCATCTCACGAAGCTGCATGTCAGAGCCCCTTATCTTGCTCATATCGACCGTCATCTCCAGGTGCCCGCCAAAACGGTGCTTCACACCCGATCGGGGGCATCGGATCGCAGCTCGCGCATGAGCCCCTCTTCCAGCACGGCGGACAGCAGGAGCTCGCGGTAGCCGCCGTCGCGGAAGAGCACGGTGAGCCGGTCCTGGTCCCGGCGGATGACCTCTCCCGGCCCCCACACGGTGTGCTCGACGCGGGCGTGCATCGGGAAGGGCCCCTCCTCGACGCCGTTGCGCTCGGCCGCCGTCCCGGCCCGGCAGGTGTCGCAGTTGCCGCACGGTTCGGCGAGCTGCTCGCCGAAGTAGCCGAGCAGGAACACCCGGCGGCAGTCCCGCTGCTCGGCGTAGCGGCGCATCATCTCCAGGCGGGTCCGCTCGATGTCGCGGTGCCGCTCGGCCACCGCCCGTGCGGCCCGGGCCGCCTCGGCCGGCTCCTGTCCCGACCATGTGACCGTACGGGTGCCAAGCTTGACCGCGCCCGCCTTCTCCAGCAGGTTCAGCAGCGAGGTCAGCCGCCGCGCCGTGAGGTCCAGCCGCTCGCGCAGCCGTTTGCGGTCCGCCCGCCCACCGTCCCGCACCGCCTCCGCGACGCGGGCGAGCGTCTGCTCGTCCGGCAGCGCGCCGGTGAAGAACCGCTGCAGCCCCAGGTCCTCCTCGCGGTAGAACAGCACGCCGGCGGCCGGCTCCCCGTCCCGGCCCGCCCGGCCGATCTCCTGGTAGTACGAGTCCAGCGATCCGGGCACCTGCGCATGCACGACGAACCGGACATCCGGCTTGTCGATCCCCATCCCGAAGGCGCTGGTGGCCACCACGACGTCCACCTCCCCCGCCATGAACGCCTCCTGCACCGCGTCACGCTCGGCCCGGCGCAGGCCCGCGTGATAGGCCGCCGCCCTGACGCCGCCGGCCACGAGCCGCCCCGCCAGCTCACCGGTCCGCCTGCGGGTGCCGGCATAGACCAGACCGGGTACGTCCAGCTCCCCGACCGCCTCGGCCACCTGCTCGACGCCGTCGCCGTCGGATCTGCGTACCTCCAGCCGGATGTTGGCCCGGTCGAACCCCCGCACGACCTGCAGCGGATCGCGCATGCCGAGCCCCTCGACGATCTCCGCCCGCACCGGCGGCGCCGCCGTGGCGGTCAGGGCCGCGATCACCGGGTGGCCCAGCGCCTCGGCGACGGCGCCGAGCCGCAGGTAGTCCGGGCGGAAGTCGTGCCCCCACGCGGACACGCAGTGGGCCTCGTCCACCACCAGCAGCGACGGTTTCGCGGCGGCCAGCTCGCGTACCACGTCCTGCCGGGCGAGCTGCTCGGGCGCGCAGAACAGGAACTCCGTCTCGCCCGCCCGCAACGACTCGAACGACGAGGCCCGTTTCCCCGCCGACGTCGTCGCGTCCAGGCTGACCGCCTCCTCGTCCCGCTCGCGCAGCGCCTCCACCTGGTCACGTTGCAGCGCGATCAGCGGCGACACCACGAGCGTGGGTCCCTTCAGGAGCAGCGCGGGCACCTGGTAGATCGCCGACTTCCCGGCCCCGGTCGGCATCACCGCCAGCGTGTCGCGCCCGTCGGCCAGCGCCGCCATCGCCTCCAGCTGGCCGGGCCGCAGCTCCTCCAGACCCAGAACGTCGCGAGCCACCCGCTCGCACCTGTCCTCGCTCTTCTCCGCCATCGGTCCCCTCTCCCGGCGCGAAAGGCGTCCCGCCTCCCCGTGCGAAGCCCTCCCCTGCCCGTACCCCGGGCACTTCACGCCCCAGGCCCGGCGCTGCGCCTTCCGGTCAGCGCGCGAGCAGCTCGGCGATCGTGACGAAGCGGTAGCCGTCGGCGCGCAGGCCCGTGATGACGCCCCGCAGAGCGCCCCGCGTCCGCTGCCCGCTGTCGTACCAGGGGTGGAGCAGGACGATCGAGCCGGGCCGAACCTGCTCGCGCACCGTGGCGACGAGCTGGGCGGCCGTCGGGTCGCCGGCCGATTCGGGCTCCACGTCCCACATGACCGTCCGCCGCCCGTGCTCGGCCAGGTAGAGCGGCAGCGACAGCAGCTTCTTACCGGTCGGCGGCCGGAACGGAATCTCGCTCCGCTCGCCCGCCTGCCGGATCAGCGCGTCGGTGGGCTCGACCTCGGCCGCGACGGTGCCGGAGGAGACGAAGACCATCCGGCGGTGGCTGTAGGTGTGGTTGCCGAGCTGGTGCCCCGCCTTGACGAGCGCCGCCGCGCGCCCGGGATCGCTCTGGATCTGCGCGCCCACCACGAAGAAGGTGGCCTTCACCTTCTCCTCCGCCAGCACGTCGAGAATCTCCTCGGCATGCTCGTCGGGCCCGTCGTCAAAGGTCAGGGCCACGACCTTCTCGTCCGTCTCGACCCGGTGCACGAGCTCCCCGGCGAGCTGGAACGTTCGCGCGTTCATGAGCCGGTAGAGCCCGACGGCACTGGACGCCAGCAGTACGGCGACCACCAGCGTGATCGACGACCACTTCCGCGACCGGGACCATCTCTTCCTGCCCACCCCGGCTCCGCCCTGCTCGGACACGCCTACGCACTTCCCCCCACCGGTCCGCCTCGGGTATCCGAGAGCTCCGCGATCACCGTATTCTAAAGATCACCACGAAGCCGGAGCGCCAGGAACTGACCGGCCCGCTCCAGCGCCGCTTCCGCCTCGGCTGATCCGTCGTGCTGGAACACGTGCGGTTTACCCGGAACCACCTCCAGCGTCACCGCGACCTCGGCGGCCCCGGCGTGCCCGGCCAGCCGTACGGCGTCGTCCAGCAGCACCTCGCTCGAGCCGACCTGGATCAGCAGGGGCGGCAGCCCGGCGAGGTCGGCGAAGACCGGGCTCGCCTCAGGCCCCGATCTGTCACCGCCGGCGATGTACTGATCGAAGTACCACTCGAGATCGGCCGGAGTGAAGATCGGGTCGACCCCGTTCTTGGACCGCATGCTCGGGCCGCTGAGGGTGAGATCGACCGCCGGCGAGAACAGGACCGCCCCCGCCGGCATCGGCAGGCCCGCGTCTCGGGCGCGCATCATGGTGATGACGGCCAGGGCGGCCCCGGCCGAGTCACCCGCGATCACCAGCCGCCGGGGGTCGGCGCCGGAGTCCAGCAGCTCGCGGTAGGCCGCCAGGCAGTCGTCGGGCGCGGCCGGGAACGGATGCTCCGGCGCCAGCCGGTAGTCGAGCGAGACCGCCCGGCCGTCGAGGTGCCGCAGCAGCGCGAGGGTGAGGTGGGCGGTGACACGAGCCGACCCGACCACGAAACCGCCGCCGTGGAAGTACAGCAGCACGTCCTCGCCGGTCGTGCCGGGCGCCTCGATCCGCAGCTCCAGCGCCGGCCGCCCGCCGAGTGTCGTCGCCGAGGAGTGGACATCCGCGGGTATGGGCCTGGTGAGCATGGCCGCGAACTGCTCGCGCTGTTCGGCAGGGTTTCGCATTTTCAGCCCTTCGGAATTAGTCAAGCCACCTGACAGTCAGGCGACTTTACCATGCGTGCTGATACCGTCAAGCTGCCTGACGAAATCGCTTGGAGGAAGGGCACCGCGCACGCTGATGACGACGCGATCCGGACGAGAAGACGAGCCCAGAGTGCCGCTCCCCACCCTGCTCACACAGGCCAAGGACATCGCACTCGGGCGACTTCACCAGCGACTGGCCGATGAAGGGTTCGAGGGAATCCGGTACGTGCACGGCTCCGTCTTCCGGTTCATCGACGCCGAAGGCTCGCGACTGACCACCCTCGCCGAACGCTCCGGACTGACCAAGCAGGCGATCGGCGAACTGGTCGGCGAGTTGGAGGATCACGGTTACGTCGAACGGGTGGCCGATGCGGGCGATCGACGCGCGAAGATCATCCGGTTGACCGGCCAGGGCAGGATGGCCCAGGTCGCAGCGGCCCGGATCCTCGCGGATGTCGAGCAGCGGTGGTCGCGGCATCTCGGCGGGGACCAGGTCGCCATGCTGCGGCGCGCCTTGGAAGAAGTCATCGCCTTCGAAAGCAGTTAGCACACCGGGAACCCGGCCGACGGCCTCGGGTGGGGCGCATGTTGGCGACTGCACCCGATCGCTTGGTCCGGTGGAGTGCTCTGTTGATTCATCTTCGATCAAATCCGATCGGTACTATGGGTCCCCGCGAGGAGGACTATGACGAACACCGCAACCGGCTCCCCGATCCGCCGCCCGGACACCACGGACCCCGGTCCGCTGCTCACCGCCTGGGGAGCCGCGGCCTCCTGGGAGCGCCTGGCGCACAGCCTGCTGCCGCCGGACGCCGCGCTACCGGCGCCTCCCGCCGCCGACGGTGACGGAGATCCGCTGAGTGCGGTGCGGGCGCGGGCCGAGGCCGAGCGGGGGACACCGTGGCCGCAGCCGCTGGCCTCGCAGTACGCGCGCTACTTCCGCGCCGGAGACGGAAACCGTACCGACTACGAGAGTCAGGTGTTCGAGCGTCAGGACCGGCTGACCCGGGCCGTGCTGATGGCGGTGGCGAGCGGGGCGGAGCGGTGGCTGGACGAGGCCGCCGACGGGATGGTGCTGCTGTGCGAGCAGAGCTCGTGGTGCTGGCCGGCCCATGAGGAGTCGTGCCGGCCCAACGGGACGGTCCTGCCCGACCTGGGCGAGCCCTGCCTCGACCTGGGCGCCGCCGACGTGGCCGCCCAGCTGGCCTGGGCCGACCACGCGCTCGGGGCGCGGCTCGACGCGCGCTTCCCAGGGCTGCGTGCGCGAGTGCGGGCGGAGGTGCGCGTGCGGGTGCTGGAGCCGTTCACCCGGCGGCGCGACTGGCACTGGCTCGGGCTCGACGGCCACGTGCACAACTGGTGCCCGTGGATCTGCGGCAACATCCTCGTGGCCGCCCTGCGCCTGAGCGAGCCGGGCGACGAGCGGGCGCGGCAGGTGGCGCTCGCCGTCGAGGGCATCGACCGCTACCTCGCGGCGCTGCCGGACGACGGCTCGATCGACGAGGGCTACGAATACTGGTGGAACGGCGCCTGCCGCGCGCTGGAGGCCCTCGACGTGCTGGAGCACGCCACCTCGGGGACGCTGAGCGCCGCGCGGGTGCCGGTCGTCCGGGAGACCGTACGTTTCCCGCACCGCATGCAGCTGGGCGGGCCGTGGTACCTCAACTTCGCCGACGCGCGGGCCCGGCCGTCCGGTGAGGTGCCCTGGCAGGTGCCTTACCGGTGGGGTCGCCGGCTGGGCGAGCAGGACGTGGCCCGGCACGCCGCCGCCCATCGAGGCGCGGTCTCCGTCTCGGCCGAGCTCGGGCGGGCGCTGATCGAGCTGGCCGACGCCGAGTGGCGGCGGGTCGTGCCGGGCGCGCCGCCCCTGGTCCCCGGCGTCTGGCTGCCGGGCACCCAGGTGGGCCTCGCGCGAACCGCCGCCGGGACATCGCTCGGCCTCACGCTCGCGATCAAGGGCGGGCACAACGACGAGAACCACAACCACAACGATGTCGGCACCGTCGTCGTCGCCGTGGACGGGGTGCCGGTCATCGTCGACGCCGGGCGGCCCATGTACACCGCGCAGACGTTCAGTCCGGACCGGTACGCGATCTGGACGATGCGGAGCGACTGGCACAGCGTTCCTGAGGTACGGGGCACGGCGCAGGGGCAGGGCCGCCGGTTCCTGGCGCGCGACGTCGAGGTGACGGACGAGTCCGGGGTCTTCGCGGCCCGGATGGATCTGGCGGCGGCGTACCCGGTGGAAGGGCTGCGGCAGTGGCGGCGGACGGCCCGGCTCGACCGGGCCGCGTCGCTCGTCACGATCGAGGACGCCTGGAGCTTCGACGGCGACGGCGCCTCGCCCAGCTTCCTGCACTTCCTGCTGGCCGGGCGGGTGGAGCTCGCCTCCGGGCAGGTGGTGGTGCGGCCGTTGGAGGGCGCCCGCGACGTGCTCGTCAGCTGGGACCCGGAGCTGGCCACGGGCTCGCTCACCGTCCGCGAGCTGGACGATCCGATGCTCTCCTCGGTGTGGGGCGAGCGGCTGACCCGGCTGGAGCTGCGCCTGCCCGACACGGCACGCGGCGCACTCCAGGTCCAGGTGGAGGTGCGCGCATGACCGTGCCCACGTCGCCGCCTGTCTCCCGCTTCCCCACGTCGCTGCCTGTGGAGGTGCGCGCATGACCGTTCCCGAAGCTCCTACGCCGCTGCCTGACGAGCGGCGTGCCCAGGTGGTCGAGCTGCTGCGCCGGCGCGGGGTCGTACGCGTCAATGATCTCGCCACGGAGCTCGACGTCTCCGCGATCACCGTGCGGCGCGACATCGCGCTGCTCGCCTCTCAGGGGATCATCCGCCGGGTGCGCGGCGGGGCCGTACTCCATGGTGGCGCGCTCGCGGACACGCTCGCCGTCAAGGACCCGGAGGGGGCGCCGCCCCCGCAGGCGGCGCCGCATCCGGTGGCCGCCCGCGCGGGACAGCTCACCATCGGGGTCGTCGTACCGTCGCTCGACTACTACTGGCCCGACGTGATCCGCGGCGTCCGCGAGGCCGCGGCGGCGTCCGGCGCCCGGATCGTGCTGCGCGGGGCCACCTACCAGGCCGCCGACGAGCGCCGCCAGCTCTCCTGGCTGGTCGAGTCGCTGGGGGTGGACGGGCTGCTGGTCGCGCCCACCACCACCGGCGCCGACGGGGAGGCGCTGGTGCGCTGGCTGCAGCACACCGACGTGCCGGTGGTCCTCATCGAACGCACCGCCACCGTCGGGCCCTACCAGGAGGCGATGGAGTCGGTGGTCAGCGACCACGCGCTCGGCGCCACGATGGCCGTACGGCACCTCGCCGCGCTCGGCCACCGACACGTCGGGGTGGTCACGACCCTGCAGAGTCCGACGGCTCCGCATGTACGGCGCGGCTGGCGGCAGGCGTGCGAGGAGCTCGGCCTCCGGCTGGACGGCGCGCTCGACGTCACCACGGTCGACCAGCGGCACCCCGAGTGGCCCAAGCAGCTCGACGAGGTGCTCGACAAGTGCCTGTCCTCAGGCGCGACCGCGCTGCTGGTGCACTCGGACCCGGAGGCGATCAGCCTGGTCGAACGCTGCCAGGAACGCGGCATCCGGATGCCGGGCGACCTCACCGTGGTCACCTACGACGACGAGGTCGCCGAGCTGTGCGACCCGCCCCTGACGGCCGTCCGCCCGCCCAAGTCGGCCATCGGCCGCGCGGCCTTCGCCCTGCTCACGGCCCGCCTGGCGGACCCCGACCCCCAACGCCCCGCCCACCGAACCGTCATCGAACCCCGCCTGATCGTCCGCTCGTCCTCCTCGTAGGGAGTCAGCGGCTCGTCAAGGAGTAGGTTCCAGACCCTCTCCGGCAAAGAGAGGCCGCATCATTTTTCGTCACTATGCGTGATTGCCAAGCGACAATGAGCGACATGCCGCCTATCGCACCCGGCCGCGGGGCGGGACGTGCGCCGCCGACGTCGGCCTGGAGTTCCTCACCAGGGAACATGGACGAGTACGGCCAGGTCATCGTCGATCCCGCCCCGCCGGACGCGCTCGAAGCCGCCCTCCGCTGACCCTCCCTCGCGACATTCAGCGCGCTGAACGCACGGGGCGAACAGGCGTTGAGATGCCGAACCCACGTGAGTTCCCGCTCCCGGTGAGCTGTGTGATCGCACGGAGACAGGCGATGGACAAGCAAACGGAGACCCACTGGGTGCTGCCGAACTTCGCCGACCTGTGCGGCACATTGCTCTTTTCTTCGTCCTTGGCCTGCCTCATGTACGACAATCGGCTCAAATACCCCTGCCACCCTGGACTTATACACGTAACTTTGTCAGACGGTCGGTGGCCTCGTGTGGGGTCAGGTCGGCGCCGCGTTCATAGGCGCCGTCGTAGTCGGTACGGCCGAGCGACTCCGCGAGCATCTCCGTGAGGCAGCGCAGTTCGGTGTCGCCGTGGTCGAAGGCGCCGCGGATGGTCTGACTCAGGCCGAGCGCGGTGGCCGCGCCTGCCGGATCGCCCTCCAGCAACAGTAGCCTGGCCAGGAGTTGAGCAGCCAAGGAAGCATCCATGATCGCCTGCGCCGCCTCAACAGCGCGGGGCATCAGTTCGCGGGCGCGTACGGCGTCGCCAGCGGTGAGGAGGTTGGCTACCCGAGCGAGGAGCAGCCGAGGGTCGATGGCCTCCGCCGACTGGGGCAGCTTGCGCAGGAGCGCCTCCATCCGGTCGAGCGCTTGATCGGCGCGTTCGACCTCTCCGGAGCGGCGGTGCAGTTCTGCTTGGACGCCGAGCACCTCGATCTCCAGCGCCGGCTGTCCACGCCGCCAGGCCGCTCGTTCGGCGGTGTCGATGTCACGCCTCGCGCCGGCCAGGTCGCCGGCGCGCATGCGTTCCGTGGCGAGCCCGAGCCGGGTGGAGACCTCGTCCTGCGAGCCGAGGTCGGTGGCGATCGCGAGGCTATGCTCGTAGGCGGTGATCGCCTGGTCGTGGTCTCCGGCGATGGCGTGGATCTGAGCCAGGCCGTACAGCGCCTTCGCCGTCCACCACCGATCGCCCGTCTCCTCGAACAGGCGCAGTGCCGTGGTCATCGCGGTCGCGAAGCCTTCCCGGTCGCCCTGTTCGCGATGGCGCATGGCTTCGATCATGAAGGTGCAGGCGATCGCCCAGCGGTCCGAGCCGCTGCGCACCCGGGCGATCTCTTGATCGAGCAGCTCGTCCAGCCCGAGTATCGCCGCCATCACCAGCACTATCGTCAGCAGCATCGGATAGCGGCGCAGCGCGCCCGTGCGCGCGCAGTCGCCGATGAGCGCGCGGAGCCGCTCGTGGTCAGTGATCGGCCCGCCCTCGACGCCCACCAGGTGGATCGCGGTGAACGCGGCGCGGGCGTCCGCGGGCAGCGCGTCGCCGAACTCGGTGACCTTGGCGATGTAGGTCTCGGCCCGGGCGTCGTAGCGGAGCATGACCCAGTACCAGTACAGCGGTCCGAGCATCCGGGCCGCGGTCTCGGCGTCGTCTCCGTCGATGGCCGTTTGCAGGGCGTACATCAGGTTGTCGTACTCGGCCTGGAACAGCCGCAGCGACTCCGCCTGCTTGTCCGAGCGCAGCAGCGGCTCGTGTTCGTCGGCCAGGTCCGCGAAGTACCGGGTGAGCCCACGCAGGACGGCGTCGGTCTCTCCTGCGAGTCGGAGCTTCCCCGCCGCGTGTGCCCGGATGGTTTCCAGCATCCGGTAGCCGTCGCCGGCCCGCTCCACGATGGATTTGTCGACCAGGGAGTCCAGGAGGTAGACGACCTCGTCCGCGGGAAGCGTCTCATCCGCGCAGACCGCTTCGATCACCGCGATACCCGTCCGCGCCGGAAATATCGATATTCGGGCGGCCAGTGTGCGCTCTTGTGAGGTGAGGAGATCCCAGCTCCACTCAATGACCGCATGCAGCGTCTGCTGGCGGGGCTGGGCGGTCCGGTTACCGGTGCTGAGCAGCCGGAAGCGGTCATCCAGCCGCCGGGCGATCTGCTCGGCGCTCATGGTCCGCAGGCGTGCCGCGGCCAGTTCCAGGGCGAGCGGCAGCCCGTCCAGCCGGCGCACGATGTCCACGACCGGCCCAGCGGTCGACGCGTCCAGTGCGAAGCCGGGTCGTACGGCTCCCGCCCGGTCGAGGAACAGCCGCACCGCGGCCGATGCGGAGACACGATCGCGATCCGCGTGCCCCGGGGGGAGGCCGAGGGGTCCCAGGCGGCACAGCGCCTCACCCATGACGTCCAGCGGTTCCCGGCTCGTGGCCAGGATGGTCAGGTCCGGCTGGCGCTCCAGCACCTGCCCGGCGAACTCCGCGGCGGCTCCGGAGATCTGTTCGCAGTTGTCCAGAACCAGCACGCCTTCACCACCGGCGAGCAGGTTGACCACCCGCTCCAGTAGCGTGCCGGCCGGCTGGGCTCCGGCGAGGCTGATCGTGCTCAGCACCGCCTCCACCAGCCCGTCGGCCGTGTTCACCGCGGCCAGGGAGACCAGCCAGGCCCGGCCTCGCTGATGGACCCGATGCCGGCTCACGGCCTCCACGGCCAGCCGGGTCTTGCCCACTCCTCCGGGGCCCACGACGGTGACCAGCCGGGAGGACTCCAGCAACCCGGCCAGCAACCTCAGCTCCTCCTGCCTGCCGACGAAGCTGGTCAGCTGGGCGGGCAGACGTCCTGGCACTGCGTGCGGCCGGGCCTGTCGCGCCTGGGGGTAATCCCGCTCACCCCGCAGTACGGCGAGGTACGTCTCGCGGAGGTCCTCGGAGGGGTCGACGCCCAGTTCCTCGGCGAGGGTGCCGCGGACCTGGCCGAACACGGCCAGCGCGTCGGACTGGCGGCCTGCCGCGTGCAACGCTCGCATGCGCAATCCGGCCAGCCGTTCGCGCAGCGGGTGACCGGCGGCCATCGCCGCCATATCGGCCAGGATCTCGTCGTGGTGGCCCAGTCGCAGCTCCGCCTCGAAACGGTCTTCCATGGCCGCGACCCGTAGCTCGTCCAGCCGCGCGCCGGCCGTGGCGGCGAAGGGGGTGTCACGCACGTCGGCCAGCGCGTCTCCCCGCCACAGCGCCAGCGCCTCGTCCAGCAGCGAGGCCGCTCGCCGCACGTCACCCGCGGCCAGTTCGCGACCGCCCCGCTTCGCCTTCTCCTCGAACCGACAGGCGTCGACGTCCTCGGCGCGTACGTGCAGGCGGTACCCGCCGGCCGCCCTCTCCACGACCTCAGCCTCGCCCAGAGCTTTGCGCAGCCGATGCACCAGTCCATGCAGTGCGTTCACGGTGCCACCGCGCGGATGCTCCCCCCACAGGCCGTCAACGAGTGCGTCGACCGGCACCATCTCTCCCTCGGCCAGAGCCAGCCGGGCCAGCAGCGCTCGGACCATGACGCCGCCGACCTCGATCGGCGTGCCATCGTCGGCACAGGCCCGGACCGGTCCCAGCAACTCCATCCGCATGCACAAAGGCTATGAGCACGAAGACGCGCACGTGCCGTTTGAAAGTGGCGCCATACCGGCTAAAAGAGCGTTCTAAGACGCATGTAAGCGCCGGTGGACACCGTGGAGGACGTACGGAAGAAACGTCCGAAAGGTAGTGCAATGGCAGCCCACGAGAACGTGCAGCAGGTGCTCGACTGGTCGGTGGCCGAGGTCGGCATTCCCGGCATCGTCGCCGAGGTCAAGGACGGCGACCGCACCTGGTTCGGCACCGCCGGCGTGGCCGACATCGAAACCGGCTCCCCGCGCGTGCCGGGGGAGTACTTTCACGCCGGCAGCAGCGGCAAGGCCTTCACGTCCGCGACGCTTCTGGCCCTGGAGGCCGAGGCCGGCCTCAGCCTCGACGACACGGTCAACGCCCACCTGCCCGGCGTGCTGGACGTCAACGGCTACGACGGTGACAAGATCACCATCAAGCACCTGCTCAGCAACACCAGCGGCCTGTTCGCCACCGGCCTGGCCCCGGAGGTCAGCCAGCGCTACGCCACCCGCTCCGGGTTCGACCGGCATCGCTTCGACACCTTCAGCACCGAGGAACTGCTGCGGGTGGCGGTGTCCCAGTCGCCGGTCGGTGCGCCGGGCGAACGCTTCGAGTACGCCAACGGCGGCTTCTACATCGCCGGCGCGATCATCGAGAAGGTCACCGGCAACAGCTACGCCGACGAGGTCGACCGCCGGGTCGTCCAGCCGCTCGGCCTGACCCACACCCGCGTGCGCCCCACCACCGAGACCGGTTACCCCAGTCCGCACCCGCGAGGCTACTCCCACCAGTTCCTCAAGGACGGCGCCGACCCGGCCGCGGTCACCCCGGAGAACTGGGAATCGCTGATGGAGGAGCCCGGCCTGCCGCCTCTGGACGTCACCGAGCTCAACTCCTCCCTGGGCTACGCGGCCGGCAACGTCGTCTCCACTACGACGGACATGATCCGCTTCTTCAACGCGATGACCACCGGCAGCCTCCTGCCGCCCGCACAGCACCGGCAGATGTGGACCACGGTCTCCACCGAGGGCGGCTACTGGATGCCGTACGCCCGCTACGGCCTGGGCATGTTCGAGTTCGACGAGCAGGCGACCGGCGGCCGGACGCTGCGCGGCGTCGGCGGCAGCTTCTGGGGCTCCTATTTCTTCGCGGTCGGCACTCCCGATGGCCGGCACACCGTCGCCGTGCACACCAACACCGAGTGGAAGTCCTGGGACCCCATGTTCAAAGTCATCGAAGCGGAGTTCGGCGTTTCCATCGGTGCGTAAGCACGCCGCCCGCCAGCGACCCCCGCTGAAAGCGAACCCCCGATCACCTACGCAGGCGGCCGCCTGACGGTCAAGGACCGGCGCCACCGTGATCGGCAACGGCGGCGGGAACGTCACGGTGGACCGGGCAGAAGACGGCCTGCGCATGACCGTCGAGCAAGGCGCCGTCTAGGTCGGCGCGATGGCGCGCGGGCGCGCCGATCTGGACGTCGGCGCCGGGACGATCAACGTCGGGATCCGAACGGCACCGCCGTACTCGAACGGCACCGCCGTACTGGCGGACGCCAAGACCGCGCTCGGCAGGGTCCACGACAACCTGGGCGACGACTCCGAGGTGTCCGACGGCAACACCGTCGAGCTCGACGCCCACGTCACCTAGGGCGACATCCTGCTCCACCGTGTCACCAGCTGACTCACGTATTCCCCTACACCAACACTCCACCTGTATGAATGGCGATCGACCCATGACCGAGATCCTCCGCACCACCACCGCCTGCCTGCTCGCCGCCGCAGTCGCCGTGACCGTAAGCGCGTCGGCGGCGGCGGCCGGCGTCCACGCCGACCGCCACACCGACGACCACGCCCGGCTCCAGCGGGTGCTTGACCGAGCCGTGGCCGACGGCATGCCCGGCGCCATGGCTGAAGTCCGTGACGGCCGCAGGTCATGGTTCGGTACGGCAGGCGTGGCCGACACCGACACCGGCCTCAAGCGCCGCCGGCAGGAGTACTTCCGGGCCGGCAGCACCACCAAGACGTTCGTCGCGGTCGTGGTGTTGAAGCTGGTGGCCGAGGGCCGGCTGAGCCTGGACGACACCGTGGACAAGTGGCTGCCTGGCGTGGTGAAGGGCAACGGCCACGACGGCAGCAAGATCACCGTCAGGCAACTGCTCAACCAGACCAGCGGCATCTTCTCCTACACCTCGGATGCGGACCTGGCGACCGAACAGTGGAGCACCGCCTTCCTCAAGGCCCGTTTCAATAGCTACCGTCCCGAGCAACTGGTGAAGACAGCCATGCGTAACCCGCCCTCCTTCGCGCCTGGCAAGGGGTGGGGTTACTCCAACACCAACTTCACGCTCGCCGGAATGATCATCGAGAAGGTCACCGGCAGGTCCTACGCCGAAGAGATCAACCGGCGCATCATCCGCCCGCTCGGCCTGCGGAAGACGTACCTGCCGGGCGAAGACACGAAGCTGCGCAAGCCGCACGCACGGCACTACGTCAAGTTCCCGGTCGGCGAGGACACCACAACCCCCTACGACCTCACCGACATGAACCCCTCCTGGGCCGGGTCAGCCGGCAGCATCGTCTCGACCATGAACGACCTGCACACCTTCTATCGGGCAGTGCTGAACGGCCGTTTGCTGCCGCCCGCGCTGCAAAAGGAGATGTTCACCACCGTCTCCACCAAGGGCGCGCAGTGGATCGACAACACCGCCTACGGGCTCGGAATCTTCTCCCAGAAGCTGTCCTGCGGCGTGACGGTCTGGGGCAACGGCGGCAGGATCCACGGCTCCTGGACGTACGCGATGGGCACCCGAGACGGCAAGCACATGGTCGTCACCAACATCAACGGCGACTGGGGCAACCCGATCAGCATCCTCACCGAGGAAACGGAAGCCGAGATGTGCCCGCCGAGATCACGATGACCGCTCAATAGCACCGGCTCATCCGGCCTCACGAGCACGAGGCCGGATGAGCTCGCGCACCGCATGCGGCTCGGCGGACACCTTCCCGGCCATGCCGAACCTGGAGCGCGCCGGCAGCAGCCAGGCTGTGAGTCCCGGTGGTCAATGGCCAGGAGATTCCGGCGCGGTCTCGGCGCGGCGGGCGGCGTCCTGGTTGGGATGCTCCGGCGCGCCGGCGACGAACCGCTGGTTGCCCTCCAGCAGCATCGCCAAGGCATCATCGGGCGTTACCGTCAGCATCTCGGTCATGACCGCACGTTACCGGGGAGGTCATCGATGCTGTAGACGTGGGTGGTGCCGCCGCCCGCATGCCAGAACTCCTGAAGTCCCGTACGCGGGTCACGAGGGGACACGTGTACGGGCTAGCAGTCAGCCGAGGGTGTACGTGTCCACGGTGTCGGTGGTGCCGTCCGGCCAGGTGAGGTGGGCTGATGAGCCGTCCCAGGAGACCGTCGGCGATTCCTCCGGGGCCTGAGCGCCGAGGAAGACGGCGGCCTCGTACCACTGCTCCGGCTGGGCGGGCGTGCTCGTGGCGCACCACGGGATCAGGGTCCAGGGGGCGAGCGGTGAGGAGTCCTCGGCGGCGGTCACTCCGGACAGGTCCAGGCTCGGGCCAGGGATGACGCGTGAGTGAAGGGCGCCGTTCGAGGCCCCACCGGAGGAGAGGTCGTCGGTGGAGGGGGTCTGGGCGGGGAGGGGCCAGCCGCCGATGCGCAGGGGGCCGGTTACGTCGCCGGCCGCGGTGAGGCGGATCAGGCGTACCTCCCAAGGGCCGCGTACGGCGGACAGGACGGTGAGGTGGGGGCCGAGGCGGACCTTGCCCGAGCGGCCGGAGCCGTGGTCGAGGGTGGTGGGGTCGGGGGTGACCCAGTGGGCCTGCCAGCGGGAGGCGCCGAGGAGGGTTCCGGTGGGGAGGCGGTCGACGAGGAGGGTGTCGAAGCCGGTGCGGTGGCTGGGCAGGCCGTGCTCGTCGAGGATGGCGGCCGACTGGTCCAGGGGCTCGGCGGCGTGCTCGCCCGCGAGGGCGGGAGAGGTGGCGGTGGAGTAGCCGAGGCGCGCGTACAGGGGTGAGTCGGTCAGGTTCGTGCCCGGATGTGAGTGGTCGGTGCCGTGGTTGAGCACGCGGACGACGCCGTCGGCGCGGGTGCCGCTGACCAGCCAGCCGGGGGCGGGGACGGCAAACTGGAAGTCGCCGGTCTCGGCGGGGAGGGGCTCCTCGACGGCGGTCCATACCGGGTGGTCGGCGGGCAGCGCCAGGCCGAACATCCCCTTGGCCGCCCAGTAGGGGGAGCCGGGGCCGGAGTACGTCTGGGCGATGGGCCGCCAGGGGTGGTGCCAGCCGAGGGTGAGGACGCCGTCGTCGTCGGGGGCGCCGTGCTCGGCGAAGTGGCGGACGATGCCGGAGGCGGCGCGGCGCAGGAGGCCGGGGGCGGGGGTGGCGAGGCCGGCATAGGCACCCGTCCAGAACGGGGTGGCGGCGGCGAACCGGTAGGTGAGGCTGCGCCCCTGAATGAGGGGGGATCCGTCGGCGCCGACCAGGTGGACCGCGTCCCGCAGGTAGCGCTCCAGGCGCTCCAGATAGACGGCCCGCCGCGAGTCGGCCGCCGGGTCGCCGGCCGCCATCTCCGTCCAGATGACCGGGTAGAACTGCAGCGCCCAGCCGGAGTAGTGGTCGTAGGCCCGTTCGGCGCCGTCGGCGTACCAGCCGTTCTCCCGCGCGAACCCGTCCGTGAACGCCAGTCCGGCGTCGATGTCCCGGCGCATGTCCGCCCGCAGGCCCGCGCGCCCTTCCCCCCGCGCACCTTCCCGCGCATCTCTCTGTACGTCCCCGCGCGCACCTTCCGGTACGTCTCCGCGCGCACCAAGCTGTGCGTCCCAGCGCGAGTCCCCGTGCCGGGCAGGGCCGCCGACGGACAGGAGGAACTGCTCCACCACTATCTGGAACCAGATCCAGTTGATCGGCGGGTAGTCGGACCCGATCGCGGGCGTCAGGTAGTCGACCACCTGTTCCTGCACGCGCGGGTCGAGCCGGTCCCACAGCCAGGGCCTGGTCAGGTGGAGCACCAGGGCGAGGGAGGCGGCCTCGACCTTGGGCTGGCCGTGCTCGTCGAGGCGCACCCAGCGCTCCGGCGAGTGCGGGTCGGTGCCCGCGGCCAGGCCCTGGGCGTACCAGTCCATCAGCCCGTGCGGGTCGCGCCCGCTCTCCCCCGCCACCCGGAACCCGGCGGCCAGGAAGGTGCGCGCGAAGCCTTCGAGCCCGTCCACGTCGGCGCCGTAGCCCCCGGCCGGGCCGGGGAAGGAGATGCGCGCGTGGGTGTCGGAGGCGTAGCGCCGCGCGGACAGCAGCAGGTGGTCGGCGAGTGCCGCCCAGTGATTCCTGGTCCATCCGGTGTACGGCGAGAGCAGCCGGTCATCGAACTCTCGCAGCGTGCGCATGGGTCCTCCTGGTGTCGAACTGGTGTCGAAGATAGTGGCGGGGCCCTCCGGCGCCGAGACGCCTGTGCGGTGGGCCGGTCGGGACGCGCTGGTTGTCGTGGCGGGCGCCCCTGCCGGCAGCAGGAGGGCGACGGGACGTGATGCTGGCATCGCGACCGCGAGGCGTCAAGACAACTGTGCTCGTTTACGATCAGAAACGCTCACTCCGATCGCCTCCGTGCACCGCCCTTGACGCCCAGAAGGGGCCGGTGGCAGCATCACTTGCTCGCCGTGTTGCATCGGCACCACCGATGTCCCGCAGGAAAGGGGCACAACACGTCAATCGATCAATAACGATCGGATGAACTGATCGTTATTGATTAACAAAGTATTGACGTGATTGAAACGATCGGACATGATCAGCGGCATTGGAAAGCGCTTGCCCGCTGGAAGGACCCTTGTGAGTGCCGTACGCCGACCTCAAGCTCTGCTGCTCATGGACCCCGCGCACTTCAGCGTGCAGTTCCCTGAGCCGCAGCTCAGCCGGTTGCGTGCGCTGACTCAGCTCGCGGAGCCGTTCCCCAGCACCGATCTGGACGATCCGGACGTGCGTCGCCGGCTGGGTGAGGTGGAGGTGCTGGTGACCTCGTGGGGCTGCCCGCGGCTGACCGCCGAGGTGCTCGCCGACGCGCCGAAGCTCAAGGCGATCTTTCACTGCGCGGGCACGGTCCGCTCGTTCGTCACCGACGAGGTGTGGCGCCGGGGGATCCTCGTGACCACCGCCGCGGACGAGAACGCGATCCCGGTCGCCGAGTTCACCCTCGCGGCGATCATCTTCGCCGGTAAGAAGGCCCCTTTTCTCGCCCAGGACGCGCGCCGACATCGCGACGACTGGTCCTCCTACGCCACCTCACGCGGTGAGCTGTCCAACCGGGGTCGCACGATCGGCATCGTCGGGTTCTCCCGGACGGGACGCCGGGTCACCGAACGCCTGCGCAGCCTGGAGCTGGATGTCCTGGTGGCCGACCCCTACGCCGATCCGGCGGAGGTGAGCGCGGCGGGCGGCAGCCTGGTCCCGCTGCCCGAGCTGCTGCGCCGCTGCGACGTGCTCACCCTGCACGTCCCCGCGCTGCCCGCCACCCGCAATCTCATCGGGGCAACAGAACTCGCCCTGCTCAGGGACGGTGCGACCGTCATCAACACCGCGCGCGGCGCCGTCCTGGACACCGCCGCGCTGGAGAGCGAGTGCGCCTCGGGCCGGATCGACGCCATCCTGGATGTCACAGAACCTGAGCCTTTGCCCGCAAGTTCGCTACTCTACGACCTGCCCAACGTCATGATCACCCCCCATATCGCCGGGTCTCTCGGGGCTGAGACCCGGCGGATGAGTGAGAGTGCGCTAGACGAGCTCGAACGCTACCTGTCCGGCAGGCCGCCCCGTGCGGCCATCACCCGGGACGAGTTCGTCGTGAGCGCCTGAGCTCTGAGACCGGCTCATGGAAAGGAGACCGGATCAATGAACGCTTCGAACACGCCAGGAGGTCGCGGAATGCGACGCCAGTTTGTGAAGTGCGCGGCGGCCGCGGCCGCATTAGCCCTCGCCGTCACGGCCTGCGGCTCGAGCGAACCCGCCGCAGGAGGTGACGGCGGCAACGTCACGCTCTCCGTCACGGTGTGGAACCTCGCCAAGACCCCTGAGTTCAAGGCTCTGTTCGACGCCTTCGAGGCGGCGAACCCGGGCGTCAAGGTGCAACCGGTCGACATCCTCGCCGACGACTACTCAGACAAGATCACCACGATGCTGGCCGGCGGCGACAAGACCGACGTCATCACCATGAAGAACGTCATCGACTACTCCCGCTACTCCAGCCGGGGGCAGTTGACCGACATCACCGACATCGTGAAGAAGAACGACACCTCCAAGCTGGCCGGCCTGGACTCCTTCAACGTCAACAACACCTACTTCGCGATGCCGTACCGCCAGGACTTCTGGCTGCTGTACTACAACAAGGGCCTCACCGACAAGGCCGGCGTGAAGTTCAGCGACGGCGTCACCTGGGACGAGTACGCCAAGTACGCGCAGCAGCTCACCCAGGGCGACGGCACCAAGAAGGTGTACGGCACCTACCACCACACGTGGCGGTCCGTGACCCAGGCCATCTCGGCCGCCCAGACCGGCGGCGACCAGCTCAGCGGTGACTACACCTTCTTCACCGACCAGTACAACGTGGCGCTCGGACTGCAGAAGGCCGGCAACACGCTGGACTTCGGCACCGCGACCGCGCAGCAGGCCGACTACCGCACCATGTTCGAGACCGGCGCGACGGCCATGATGCCCATGGGCACCTGGTACATCTCCGGCATTCTCGAGGCCAAGGAGAAGGGCGAGTCGCAGGTCGACTGGGCCCTGGCGCCGATGCCGCAGCGTCCGGGCAGCACCGGGGTGACGACGTTCGGCTCGCCGACCGCCTTCGCCGTCAACAAGAACGCCGACGACGCCGACATGGCGAAGAAGTTCGTGGAGTTCGCCGCGAGCAAGGCCGGCGCCGAGGCCATCACCAAGGTGGGCGTGGTGCCGGCGCTGCAGACCCCGGAGATCACCGAGGCCTACTTCAAGCTCAAGGGCATGCCGGCCGACGAGTTGTCCAAGAAGGCGTTCACGCCGGACAAGGTCGTGCTGGAGATGCCCGTCAGCGAGAAGGCCTCCGACATCGACACGATCCTCAATGAGGAGCACCAGCTCATCATGGTCGGCGACAAGTCTCCCGCCGAAGGCATCAAGTCGATGAACGACCGCGTCAAGAGCGACGTTCTCAGCTGAGTGAAGGGCGGCGGGCGCCCCGTCGGCGCCCGCCCCCTCTGCTGAGCGCAGCATAGGGAGTCACGAAGGACCACCATGGCCCATGTAATGACGCAACAGGCGCCGACGGCCGACCCGTCGCCCAGCGCCCCCCGCCGGCCTCGCGTCTGGCGCGACACCCTGATCGGGTGGAGCTTCATCCTGCCGAACTTCATCGGCTTCGCCCTGTTCACGCTCATCCCGATGAGCGCGGCGTTCGCCCTGGCGTTCATGGAGTGGGACTCCTACAGCACGCCGGAGTGGGTGGGCCTGGAGAACTTCCAGAAGATGGTCGGCGACGAGAACTTCCGGGTCGCGCTCTTCAACACCCTGTACTACGCGGCCGGCCACATCCCGCTGACGCTGGTCGCCGCGCTCTGCCTGGCGCTGGTGCTCAACAGGAAGCTGCGCGGCGTGGGGTTCTTCCGCACCGCCGCCTTCTTCCCGTACATCACCTCGCTCGTCGCGGTGGCCGTGGTGTTCAACATGCTGTTCAACCCGACGGCGGGGCCGGTCAACCAGTTGCTCACGGCGCTGGGCGTCGCGGATCCGCCCCGGTGGGTGGCGAGCACCGACTGGGTGATGCCGACGGTGATCGTGACCAGCGTGTGGCGGGACATGGGCTACTACATGGTGCTCTTCCTGGCCGGGCTGCAGACGATCCCCCGGGAGTACTACGAGGCGGCCAAGGTCGACGGGGCCAACGCCTGGCAGCGCTTCTGGAGCATCACGCTGCCGTGCCTGCGGCCCACGACGTTCTTCGTGCTGGTCCTGCTGACGATCCAGAGCTTCAAGATCCTTGACCTGATCCAGGTCATGACCGACGGCGGACCCGGCCGGAGCACGCTGGTCCTGTCGCTGCTCATCTACCGGGAGGGCATCAGGGAGGGGCAGTTCGGCTACTCCTCGGCCATCGCCCTGGTGCTGTTCGTGATCGTGCTCGCCGTGACCGTCGCCCAGTTCCGTATCAACGAGCGGAGGAGTGCCACATGACCGCGCTGCACGAGGCTCCCCCGGCCGTCAAGCGCGGGCAGGCACCCGCCGGCCCTCCGGAGCAGGGACGGCGCCTGGTCCGCATGGTGCTGGCGTACGCCGCCCTGGTCGCGGCGGCGGTGGTGGTGCTGCTGCCGTTCGCGTGGATGGTGTCGTCGTCGCTGAAGCGCAACAACCAGGTCTTCTCCATCCCCATCCAGTGGATCCCGGAGGAGTTCCGCTGGACGAACTTCGTCGACATCTGGACGCAGATCCCGCTGGCGACCTATCTCGGCAACTCGGTCTACCTGTCGGTCGTGATCACGTTCCTTCAGCTGCTCACCGGCAGCTTCGCCGCCTACGGCTTCTCCAAGGTGCGCTTTCCCGGCCGGGACCTGCTCTTCCTGCTCTACATCGCCACCATCGCGGTGCCGTGGCAGGCGTACATGGTGCCGCAGTACATCATCATGCACCAGGCCGGCCTGACGAACACGCACCTGTCGATCATCCTGCTGCAGGCGTTCAGCGCGTTCGGCGTCTTCCTCATGCGGCAGTACTACATGTCGATCCCCGACGAGCTGTGCGAGGCCGCGCGCATCGACGGGCTCAGTGAGTACGGCATCTGGTGGCGGATCATGCTGCCGCTGTCGAAGCCTGCGCTGGCGAGCCTGGCCCTGCTGACGTTCGTGAACACCTGGAACGACTACATGGGGCCGTTCATCTATCTGACGAGCAACGAGCTGTGGACGATCCAGCTCGGTTTGCGCTCGTTCGTCGGCCAGTACAGCGCGGACTACGCCATGATCATGACCGGGGCGGTGCTGTCGGTGCTGCCGATCCTGGTCATCTTCCTGTTCGGGCAGCGTTACTTCATCCAGGGCATCGCGACGAGCGGGCTCAAGGGGTGAGCGCGGTGCGCGGCCTGCTGCGGCCGGCCCGGCAGACGACGTACGAGCGGGCGTTCAACACCGTGTACGTCGGCCTGATGACGAACCTGTTCCTCGCTCTCGCGTGCGCGCCGCTGCTGTTCGCGCTGGCGATCGTGCGGGATCCGGTGGCGTCGTGGCCGTTCTTCGCCGTGCTGTCCGCGCTGTGCGCACCGGCGCTGGCCGGGGCGTTCCGGTGCTTCGCCCTCTTGAACGAGGGATCGACGGGCGTGCTCCGCGCGTTCTGGGGCGGCTACCGTCAGGCCGCCGGCCGGGCGCTGGCGGTCTGGGCGGCCGCGACGGTGCTGGTGTGCGTGCTGGTGCTGGACGCCGTCGTGGTCGCGCCCACCTCGTGGGGGCCGATGCTGGTGCCGTTCTTCGCCACCGCGACCGCGCTGGCCGTGGCCCTGGCCGTGGCGCTGCTCGTGGTGATCGCCGAGACGCCGCGTGCCGTACGGCTGCGCGGGCTGGTGCTGCCGTGCCTGTATCTGGTGGCGCGGCGCTGGTATCTGAGCGCCCCCGTCGTGGCCGTGCTCGGCCTGGCCGTGGCCGTCATCCTGGTCCAGCCGGTGCTCGGCGTGCTGCTGGCCACCGCGCCTCTGCTGTTCGTGGTGTGGTCCACCACCAGGTACGTGGTCGCCCCGGTGCTGCCGGCCGCCCCGTAAGGGACGTCCGAAGCTCATCGGCTGTCCACGCTCCTCTCAACAGTTGGTCATGCCCGCCGGTCATGTTCGGATCCTCGGCCCCTCCCGAGTAACGAGGAGACCCATGATCCGACGTACAGGCTTGATCTTCATCGCCGTGCTGGCGGCGGTGGCGGCGCTCGCCTCCCCCGCCACCGCCGGTCCCCCCATCGTCAACGTGGCGCATCGCGGCGCGTCGGTGTACGCGCCCGAGAACACCGTCACGGCCTTCATGCTGGCCGCGCGGCAGGGCGCGGACGTGTTCGAGCTCGACGTCCAGGAGACCGGCGACCACCGGCTCGTGCTCATGCACGACACCACCCTGGCCCGCACCACCGACGTGGAGCAGGTCTTCCCTGACCGGGCGCCGTGGCGGGTGGCCGACTTCACCCTGGCGGAGCTCCGCGAACTGGACGCGGGCTCGTGGTTCGACGGCGAGTCCGAGCCGGTGCCCACCCTGCGCGAAGCGCTGGACGCGATGCGCGGAAGCGGGCTCGGCCTGCTGCTGGAGATCAAGTCCCCCGCGCTCTACCCGGGGATCGGGGCCCGGGTCGCCGCCGAACTGCGCCGCTGGTGGGACGGCGAGTTCGCCGTGCAGTCGTTCGACTGGGGCGCGATGCGCCGCTTCGCCAGGACGATGCCCGAGGCGCCCATCGGCCTGCTCGGGACGCCCTCGACCGGCGAACTTCCCGCGCTGGCGCAGTTCGCCGACCAGATCAACCCGCCCCACGGCGACGTCACCCGCGACTACGTACGACGCGTGCACGACCTGGACATGGAGGTCCTCGCCTGGACCGTGGACGACGCGGCGACCATGCGCCGGCTGATCTCCTACGGGGTGGACGGCATCATCACCAACCGACCGGACGTGTTCAGCGAGCTGTGAACGTGGTCAGGCCGTCCCCTGATCGCGGGTGGTGACGATGGGCGGGTTCGTGGGTAGCCGTCTGACCATGTCAGCCGAACGCGCGCACGAGCCCGATTCCGACCACCGCCGCCCCGTGGGGGTGAGCGACGAGACCGTGGAGGCGCTGGGCGCGCTCAGCGAGGCGCTGGAGCGGACCCACCGGGCGCGCGGCCACCTCTACTCCTGGCACCAGCTCACCGGCCACGCGGACGCCGACCTTGACAAGGCCGTCGAGCTGCTGCGCAGCGCCGGGCACCAGGAGATCGCCGATCGGATCGAGCGGGACCTGATCGGGCTGAACGTCATCCAGGGGCGGTGGACGTTCCAGGTGTGCGAGGAGTACGACGCGCTGTACTACGCGACGTTCCAGGCTCTGGAGGCGGACGCGCGCGAGCGGCTGGCCGGCGGGCGGCCGCACCTGTACGAGGCGGAGCTCAAGCAGAAGCGGCGCTCCCCCGGCCTGCCCGGCCACGAGACCGCCCCCTGAGGCCGCCGGGCGGTCAGGCGCGGGCGTCCGCCGGGCGGTAGGGCGGGAGGGCGAACCGGGCGCGGATCTCCTGCTGGACCGCGATCTTGTCGGCTCTGGCGTCGATCGCCATCACGTACTCCTTGCGGCGGAAGAGCTCCACCACCGGGTCGGTCTTGTCGTGGTAGTCGCGCAGCCGCCTGGCCAGGGCGTCCGGGGTGTCGTCCGCGCGGGTGACGAGCTCGCCGCCGCAGACGTCGCACCTGCCCTCGGCCTCGGGGCGGTGCGCGATGAGGTTGTAGTCCATGCCGCACCGCGAGCACAGCCGCCGGGCCAGGACGCGCCGCCGCACCTCGTCGTCGGGCAGGTCGAGCAGGATCACGCCGTCGATGTCGTAGCTCTCCAGGAAGAACTCCGCCTGGCGCCGGTTGCGCGGGAAGCCGTCGACGATGAAACCGTAGTTCCAGTCGTGCTGCTGCAGCCGCTCCTTGACCACGTCCTCCACGAGGTCGTCCCCCACCAGCTCACCGGCGGCCACCAGGCGGCGGACCTGGGCGCCGAGCTTGGTGTGGTTCTTGACGTGCCAGCGGAAGATGTTGCCGACGCTGATGTGGGCCAGGTCGAGGTCGTCGGCCAGCAACGTGCTCTGGGTGCCTTTACCGCTGCCCTGCACTCCCATGATCACATATTTCCGCATATCTTCCTCTTCCTCGTCGTCCCGCCACCATGCCACAAACCACCCCGGCCAAGATCCACAACGGCCGAACCGGCGTCCCCGCCACCGCCGGCGAGGGGGAGACAAGATACGCCACGGCTGGTGAGCCGGTCATCGCCGTGCGGGCGTGCTCTCCCGCAGGACCACACGCGTGGAGATCTGTACGGCGTCCGGGGCGGGACCGCCGCCGAGCGCGAGCCGCATGGCCTCCTGGCCCGCCTCCCGCAGGGGCACGGCGACGGAGGTGAGCGCCGGGGTGACGTCGATCGCCGAGTCGATGTCGTCGAAGCCGGCGACCGCGATGTCCTCGCCGGGGACGAGGCCCGCGTCGCGGAAGGCCGTCATCGCGCCGATGGCCATCACGTCGCTGACCGCGAAGACGATCTCCACCTCGTCGGCTCCCCGCTCGGCGAGCTTCCTGGCCGCCTCGTAGCCGCCGCCACGGGTGAACTCGGTCTCGATCACGAACCGATCATCGAGGCTGATCCCCGCAGCACGCAGTCCCGCCGTGAAGCCCGCGACCCGATCACGGGACGTACGGACGGATTCCGACGCCCGGAAGACGGCGAAGCGCCGGTATCCCGCGCCGGCCAAGGCACGGGCGAGCCGGTGAGCACCGCCGGTGTTGTCGATGGTGACGGTGTCGAACGGCAGATCCCGCTGGCTGACCATGACAACCCGGCCACCGGCCGCCTGATACTCCTCCAACTCACCGACGAGCGCGCCACGCGTATCCGTACCGCCGACCGCCCTCCCGTCCCCCGGCGCAGCAGAGGCGGCAGCGCCGTCGACCGCCCTCCCGTCCTTTGGCGCAGTGGAGGCGGTGGTGCCGTCGATGCGAGTGCCGGCGAGCACGATGACGCGCGGGCGCTGGCCCCGCAGCGTCCTGACGAGTTCGAGCTCGCGCTGTGGGGAGCGGCCCGCGACCGCCATGGTGACGACGAGCCCGGCCGCCTCCGCCGCCTGGGTGACCCCGGCCGCGATGGCCGAGAAGTAGGGGTCGGCCACGTCGCCCACCACCAGCGCCACGGTCGGCGTCGAACCTCTCGCGACGGCCTGCGCCGACGGATGCGGCCGGTAGTCGAGCTTGGCCGCCGCCGCGCGCACCCGGGAGGCGTTCTCCGTGCGCACGTTGCGGGCGCTGCCGTTGAGCGCCCGCGAGGCGGTGGCGATGGAGACTCCCGCCTCACGGGCCACATCGTGCAACGTCACCGATCCGCGAGCGTCAGCGGCCGGCACCGGCGCCGGCGGAGCCTCATCCATGGTGTCCCGGCCGTGAGGTCATCGCGCGGGGTCCGGGGCGTGTACGACGGGGTGGGCGACGTCGTGGGCGTGGAGGTGGCCGCACATTCCCCACCGGGGCTCGGGCGGGGCTTCGAGGAGCGAGGAGCGCAGGAGGTGGTCGCCGTCGCCACGGTCGAGCGCGTCGAGGACCGCCGCCGTCTCGCGGGTCTCCCGGACGACCGTGGCCGCCCAGATCTCGCGCCAGCGTGCGACCGAGGGCCGGACCAGCGCGACCGCGCTCGCGTACAGGCTGTGCAGGGGTTGGAGGTCGCCCTCGCGGGCGGCGTCGGCGAGGCGCAGGAACCCCTCCACCGCGAGCTCGCGGCGCCGCCGGACCGCCGTCTCCACCGCGTCGGGGCCGCCGGACGGGAGGGTGGCGGCCTCCCGGTAGCGGGCCGGGTCGCCGACGATCTCCGGGGGGAAGGTCATGACCGCGTCGCCGGCCTCGGGCAGTCCGGCGTTCTGCATGACGACGACCACTTCCAGGCCGCCCCGGTTGACCGCCCGGTGGATGGTGCCGGGCGTGAACCACACGGTCGAGCCGCTGCTCAGCTCGGTCTCCCGGAAGCCGCTCATGTCGAGCGTCTGCAGGGCGCCACGACCGGCGATGACGACGTACGCCTCGGTGGAGGCCGTGTGCAGGTGCGGCGTGCCGCCCTCCAGACCGTCGGCACAGGCACCCGTGTAAACCGCCAGCCTGCTGACGGACGTACCCCCGGGAAACGCCGGCGTCCCTCCGGGCGACGCAGGCGCGCCAGACGTGGGCGTCCCTCCGGGCGACGTGGGGGTCATGTCGCGTCCCGGCCGGCGGCGAGGGCGGCGCGGCCCTGCTTGGCGAGGAGGGCCGAGCCGTCCTCGCCCCGGTCCCCGTCGGCCACGACGACCGCGTACCGGAAGCTCATCGTCTCGCCGTCGGCCAGCGGGACCTCCTCGCTGAAGAACGGCGCCGGGCTGAGGCAGGCGAACTGCTCGCTGCGGGCGAACCACTGCGGCGGATGCTGCGGGTTGGCGGTGTCGTCGACCATGACGATCGTCGACCAGTCCCCGGTCCCGTCGTGGCGGCCACGGAAGCCGAACCACTCCGCCCGCAGACCCCGCAGCTCGTCGCCGCCCGCGCCGGACGGCGACTGGATGATGCCGTCGGTGAACGACCGCGGGCCGCGCCAGAACAGGCCGCCGTAGCCGGCGTTCTCACGCCCCTTGGTCGTCGGGGAGCCGAAGTCGAGCGTGCCGCCGGACACGTTCGTCATGGCCGTCTCGAACACCAGCGCCCAGGTGGTCGCGTCCACCACGGTGGCCGTCAGTGCCCGCCGCTCCTCGATGACGGGCCGGCCGGCCTGCGAGATCCAGTCGAGGTGGTGCGCGATCCGGACCCGGTCGCCGGTGGCCGACAGCTCGGCCATCTCGCGGTGGACCGCGCTGCCGTTGTTGTCGAGCTGTACGTACTCACCCTGGACGTACGTGGGCCCGCCCCAGAAGTTGTGCTCGCCCACGTGCGGCAGCGACCAGGCGATGCCCTTGTGCCAGACGTGGTCGTGCGGCCGGAACAGCGAGACCGTGTCGCCGGTCAGCGTGCGGATCGGGTGCAGGTAGGGCTTCGGCGACTCCAGCACGGGGGTGTCGGGCCGGTAGGTGTAGGTGAAGAGCTCGACGTCGCCGGCGGTGACGGCGACGGACCGGCCGAGCGCGTGGGTGGCCTGCAGGGTGGGGGTCATCACTGGCTCGCTTCGCTCGAAGGGGTCTTCCATGGGGCGCCCGTCCCGTCCATCCGCTCGGTGAAGGGGCTGCCGGGGCCGAGCTCCCCGCTGCGGACGCGCCGGCCGGTAAAGGAGGAGGCGTAGACGGCGGCGACGAACTCCATCGTCCGCCGGGCCTCCTCCAGCGTGACGGGCGGCGCCTCGCCCCGGTCGAGCGCGTCCAGGACCGCGGCGAACTGGCCGTCGTGGTTGCTCCGCGCGGCGTCGGGGTCGGGCTGCCAGAGCTCGGCCACCTTCTCGTGCCCCGGGGCGGGGGTGATGGTCCAGTCGTCGTCGCTGTAGCCGTACAGGTGCTCGACCTCGACGGTGGCGCGCTCGAGGTCGAAGCGGAGCACGGAGGTCTCCCTCGGTGACACCACCGAGTTGACCACCGTGGCCATGGCGCCGTTGTCGAAGGTCACCAGGGCCATCGACACGTCCTCGGTCTCGGTGTCGCGGGCCTGGCGGGCGGCCATCGCGCTCACCTCCTGCCAGGGGCCGAGCACGGAGAAGAGCAGGTCGAACTGGTGGATGCCGTGGCCCATGGTGGGCCCGCCGCCTTCGGACTCCCAAGTGCCGCGCCAGGGGACGGCGAAGTAGGCCTCGTCGCGGTACCACTGGGTGAGGCAGGTGGCCAGCAGGGGGCGGCCGAGCTCGCCGGAGTCCAGCAGCCCGCGCAGCCGGGCGGCGCCGGCGCCGAACCGGTGCTGGAAGACGGTGGCGACGTGGCCGGTGGAGCGGCGCTCGGCCTCGATCAGGGTGTCGAGCTCGGCGAGGGAGAGCGTGGGCGGCTTCTCCATCAGCACGGTGACCCCGGCCTCCAGGCACTCCAGGGCCTGTGGTGCGTGCAGCGAGGGCGGGGTGCACAGGTGGACCAGGTCCACCTCCTCCTCCCGGAGCAGCTCGGTCAAGCCGGCGTAGGTGCGCGGCACGTTCCACGTGGCGGCGAAGGTCCGGGCTCGGCCGGGGTCCACGTCGACCGCGGCGACGAGGTCGGCCCGCCCGTCGGAGCGGGCCAGGGCCTGTGCGTGTGCGGTGGCGATCCCACCGGTGCCGACGATCGCGGTCCGGTAGCGGGGTTGAGACATAAGATCCTTCAAACGCCGGGAAAACGTATTCCGCAGTTTGCCCGCCACCTCGCGCCACCGTCAAGGCACTCAGGGTCGGGTGCTCTCCCTGACGACGCCACCGACAGGCGCCAAGGGCCGGATGGACAACGCCACCGGACCAAGCGCTCAGGGGCGGGTGCTCGCCCTGATGATCAGGCGGCCTCGTACGGTGAGGTGTTCGGGCTCGGTCCTCTCGCGCAGCGCCAGACGGATGGACTCGGCGCCCACGTGGGCCAGGGGAAGCCCCACGGTGGTCAGCCGTGGCGTCACGTCCACGGCGAGCTGGATGTCGTCGATGCCGGTCACCGACACGTCGCCGGGAACGGCGACCCCGGCCGCGCGGAGGGCCGACAGCGCGCCGATCGCGATGACGTCGTTGACGGCGAGCACCGCGTCGCGGTGCCCGGCGGGCAGCTCGCGCGCGGCGTCGAAGCCGCCCTGGCGACTGGCCTCGCCGTACGCGATCCTGATGTGCCTCGGCTGGACGCCACCCGCCCGCAACCCTTCGACCATGCCGGCGACGCGGCCGGAGAAGTTGACCCGCTCGGCGGGCCCGGCCAGGATCGTCACCCGCCGGTGCCCGGTCGCGGCGATGTGCTCGCCCACCAGGCGGCCCGCGCCGTGGTTGTCGAAGGCGATCGAGTCGAACGAGCCGTGGGTCACGCCCACGACCACCACCCGTCCGCCGTCGCGCTCGTAGGCGTGCAGCTCGGCCAGCAGGCGGCTGTCGAGCTCACCGGCCCCGAACCTGCTGGAGGCGAGTACGAGCGCGCGCGGGCGCAGGGAGCGCAGCAGGCGGACGGCGTCGAGCTGCCGGTCGGGGGCGGCCTGCGTCGAGCAGACGGTGACGAAGACGCCGGACATCCGCGCCTGCCGCTCCATCTCGGCCACCATGATCCCCATGGCGGGGGTGGTCAGGTCGTCGGCGACGAGGGTGATGGCATCGCCGGCGCGCCGCATCGCCCTGGCCGAGGCGTCCGCGGTGTAGCGCAGGGCGGCGGCCGCGGCGAGGACGCGCTGTTCGTACTCCGGCGCCACGGTCCGCGAGCTGCCGCCCAGGACGCGAGAGGCGGTCGCCACCGAGACGCCGGCCGCCGCCGCCACGTCGTGCAGCGTGACCGTCCGTCTCGCCGCACGGGGCATCCAGGGTCCTCTCCACGACGTCGTCGGGGCGTACCGCATAGTAGCCCTGTTCGAGACGCCGAAAGTTTCGGCCCCAGGCGAGTGCCAGGCGAGTGCCAGGCAAGCGCCAGGCAAGCGCCAGGCGAGCGCCAGGCGAGCGGCCGGCGAGCGGCCGCTGCCTGGGTCAGGCGCCCAGGAAGCCGGACTCCCGCAGCCAGTCGGCCGAGACCTTGGCCGGCTCCATCCCCTCGACGTCGACCTTGGCGTTGAGCGTCTGCATGGTGGCGTCATCGAGCTTGGCGATCACCGGGTTGAAGACGTCCGCCAGCTCGGGGTGCTGCTGGAAGACCTCGTCCCGTACGGTCACGGCGGCGTTGTAGACGGGGAAGAACTTCTTGTCGTCCTCCAGCACCGTCAGCCCGAGCGCGGCGATGCGCCCGTCGGTGGTGAACACCTCGCCGAAGTTGCAGGTCTCGCCCTTGTCCGTCTCGGTGTAGACGACGCCGGTGTCGAGCAGCGCGATCCGGTCCTTGGGGATCTTGAAGTCGTACGCCTTGGTGAGGCCGGGCAGCCCGTCGTCGCGGGTGGAGAACTCGGTCTCGATGCAGATGGAGACCTCCTCCGGCTTGGTCTCGGCGAGCTTCGCCACGTCCGAGACCGTCTTGACGCCGAGCTCCGTGGCCTTCTCCGCGCGGATCGCCAGGGCGTAGGTGTTGTTCAGCGGGGTCGGGCCGATCCAGTGGATCTTGTTCTGCTTCTTGTCGGCCTCCGAGGTGGCCTTGAACTGCTCGGCCGAGTCGGCGATCGGCTCGGTGTTCTTCAGGTGCTCGATCCACCCGGTGCCGGAGTACTCCCAGTAGAGGTCGATCTCGCCGCTGAGCAGCGCCTTGCGGTTGGTCACCGTGCCGCCCAGGTTGGTCTTGTCCTCCACCTCGGCGCCGTGCGCCTTCAGCAGGTGCACCGCGATCTGGCCGAGCATGATGTTCTCGGTGAAGTCCTTGGAGCCGACGACGAACGACGCGCCTTCGAGCTCGCCGCCGGCGCTGGCGGTGGCGGTGGTGTCACCACCGCCGCAGGCGCTCACGGACATGGTCAACGCGGCCGCGGCGAGCAGCGCGAGCGTACGGCGAAGGGGGCGGGCTTGCATGCGAAAACACCTCTTGGTTCGGGATTGCGGGAAGGACAGGTCACATGCCGCGGGGCTTGAGCAGGTTCTCGGCGAGCCCGCCCAGCCAGTCGATGAAGAAGGCGATGCACGCGGTCAGCACGCCGCCGACGATGGTCACGGGCAGGCGGTTCAGCTTGAGCCCATTGATGATCAGCTCGCCCAGTCCGCCGGCGGCCACGAAGGCGCCGAGCGTGGCGACGCCGACGGTCAGCACCAGGGCGGTGCGCAGCCCGGCGAGGATGGTGGGCACGGCGAGCTTGAGCTCGACCCGGCGCAGGATCTGTCCCTTGGTCATGCCCATGCCGCGGGCGGCCTCGATGAGCGCGGGGTCGATCTGCTGCAGCCCGACCATGGTGTTGCGCAGCACCGGCAGCACCGCGTAGGCGACCAGCCCCACCAGGGCGGTCTGGAATCCCACGCCCAGCACGAAGGTGGCCAGCACGAGCAGCCCGATGCAGGGCACGGCCTGGCCCAGGTTGCCCGCGGTGAGGATGAGCGGGGTGACGAGCCGGTTCTTGGCGCGCGAGGCGACGATGCCGAGCGGGATCGCGATGATCACCACGAGGGCGGTCGCGATGACCGTCATCCGGAGGTGCTCGACGGTCTTGGCGAGGATCACCGCCGCGTTGAGGCTGCGCTGTTCGATGGAGTCGAGCTCCAGTGTGCCGACCCAGGCGTACAGGGCGGTCAGCGCGATCAGGATGGCGGCCGGGGTGATCAGGTGACGCAGGCCCGAGGCACGGACGGGGTTGCGCGGCTTGCCGACAGTGAGGGTTTCAGCGGTCACCGGCGACCACTTCCTCCCGTGCGACGGCTGAGGATCCCACGGCGGCACAGAGCGTGGCGTAGGTGAGCACGCCGGACGGCGTGCCGCACCGGTCGGTGCCGTGCGCGACCATCAGGTCCAGCGCCTCACGCAGGGTGGCGTCCGCCGCGATCCGCGGCAGCTCGCGGCCGGGCCGCGCCTCCTCCTGGGGTACGTCCGCCACCCGGAGCAGCGCGAGCCGCTTGAGGGTGGCGTCCTGGCCGATGAAGCCGGCCACGTAGTCGTCGGCCGGGTTGGCCAGGATGTTGGCGGGCGTGTCGTACTGCGCGATGTGCGAGCGGTCCTTCAGCACGGCGATGCGGTCGCCGAGCTTGATGGCCTCCTCGAAGTCGTGCGTGACGAAGATGATCGTCTTGCGCAGCTGTTTCTGCAGTTTGACGAACTCGTTCTGCAGGTGCTCGCGGGTGATGGGGTCGGTGGCGCCGAACGGCTCGTCCATCAGCATCACCGGCGGGTCGGCGGCGAGCGCTCTGGCGACGCCCACCCGCTGCTGCTGGCCGCCGGAGAGCTGGCGGGGGTAGCGGTCCCGGAACATCGCCGGGTCCAGGTGCACCAGCGCGAGCAGCTCTTCCACCCGCGCGGCGATCCGGTCGGCCGGCCAGCCGAGCAGCTTGGGGACGAGCGCGATGTTCTGCCCCACGGTCTGGTGCGGGAACAGGCCGACCTGCTGGATGGCGTAGCCGATGTGCCTGCGCAGCTCGTCGGGGTGCAGGCTGAGGACGTCCTGGCCGCCGATGCGGATCTCGCCCGACGTGGGCTCCACGAGGCGGTTGATCATCTTCATCGTGGTGGTCTTGCCGCAGCCCGACGGGCCGACGAAGACGACGAGCTCGCCGGCGGGGATGACGAGGTTGACGTTGTCGACCGCTGGGGCGGGCTGACCCGGGTAGTGCTTGGTCAGCGCCCGCAACTCGATGCGGACGCCTTCGGGATCACGGTCGAACACGAAGCCCCCTGGGCGTGGTCAGATGGCGGACGGCGGAGAAGAACGCGTCGAACAGCACCGCGATGATCACGATGCCGAGCGTGCCCGCGAGCGTGGCGTTGAGCGAGTTGACGGAGCCGAGCCGGGAGAGCCCCTCGAAGATCTGGCTGCCGAGGCCAGGCCCGTCGACGTAGGCGGCGATGGCCGCGATGCCGATCAGCATCTGCGCGGAGATGCGCACGCCTGTCAGGATCAGCGGCCAGGCCAGCGGCAGTCTCAGCCGCAGCAGCAGGCGGACGGCGCCCATGCCCATCCCGCGCCCCGCCTCCACGGTGGCGGCGTCCACGCCGCTCAGCCCGGTGACGGTGTTCCTGATGATCGGCAGGAACGCGTACGCGGTGAGCGCTATCAGGGTGGATCCCCAGCCGAGCCCGGTGATCGGGATGAGCAGGGTGAGCAGGGCCAGGGAGGGGATGGTGAGGATTCCGGCGGACACTGTCAGGGAGGCGCCCCGCGCCTTGGGCCGCTCATAGGTGAGGAGTCCGACCCCCACGCCGACGGCCGTGGCGATGGCGATCGCGAGGGCGACCACGAGGGCGTGTTCGACGGCGGCCAGCGAGAGGGTGTCCCAGCGGGAGACCACGTACTCGCTGAAAGTCATAAAGTTACCGCCTTCGCTTACGCTTGCTTGGGCTTGTAAACGTATGACTTGTTGCGGTCATCGCAAAATCTGTTGCAACTAGCGCAACGCACTTGTTATGAACGGATGTGAATGGACGAGAAGCTTGCGGTGTCCTCCGCCGGCCTCCGCCGGGATCTGGAGATCCTTGAAGTCCTCGCAGGTCACGGCGATGGTCTCGACACCGACGGGTTCGGCGTGAGCTGGATCGCCCAGCGACTGGGCAGGGAGAAGAGCCAGGTGTCCAGGGCGCTGCGCGCGCTGGAGGCCGAGGGCATGGTGGAGCGCGATCCGCTGACCCGGCGCTACCACCTGGGCTGGCGGCTGTTCGCGCTGGCATCCCGGACCCAGCAGGCCAGGCTCGTCCAGGTGTCCGCGCCGTTCCTGCGCCGGCTGGCGGCCACCTTCAACGAGGACGCCCACCTGTGCGTGCTCCGCGGCGACCAGGTGCTCACCCTGGTGTCGATCCCCTCCTCGCGCGCGTACCACCGCATCTGGGAGGGCGTCTCGGTGCCGGTGACCATGGCGGCGGCGGGCCGGTCGCTGCTCGCGGACTGGGCGCCGGCGCAGGTGCGCGAACTCCTGCGGGCGCCCCTGCCCGCCGGGCTGGACTCCGCCGTCAGCGACGAGGAGCGGTGGATGACCGATCTCGGCCACGCGCGCTCCTTCGGGTACGTGGTCAGCGACGTCGAGCTGGACGACAGCCCGGCGGCGGTGTCGGCGCCGGTCTGGGACCACCGGGGGCTGATCACGGGGGCGATCAGTGTCTCGATCACCCGCCTGGCGGACGTGACCCACGCGCACGCGATGGGCCGGGTGATCGCCGAGACGGCGCGCGAGCTCTCCGCCGGCCTGGGGCGGTTGCCCAGGCCCACCGGCGCCGAGCTCTGACGTCTCCTGCGGGTGGATCGGGGAAAGCTCAGGGCGATCACCGATACGACCTGGCCGGGCGGACGGGCAGGGTGGCGGTATGAATCCTGAAAGCCGCCTGGCGCGCGTCTCTTTCACTGCTGGGCCGGCCGCGTTCCTGGGCGGGTGGCTCCTCATGCTTCCCCTCGGCGGTGCCGCGGTGCCCGGCCCGTGGTGGACGGCCGCGCACGCGGTCTGGCTGACCGGCTTCCTGTTCTTCGCGGTCATGACGCTGGCGCTGCGGCGGATGGCCGCCCCGGTGACCGGCGGGCGGCGGACGCTGGTGGAGATCGCGTCCGGGGTGGCGCTGGTCAGCGTGGCGGCCAACGTCGCCCAGCTGGTGATCGACCTGGTCGCCGGGTTCACCTCGGCCGACGCCGCGGCCATGCGGGCGCTGTTCGACCAGGTGCGGGCCTACCCGGGG
This sequence comes from Nonomuraea glycinis, assembly GCF_014646515.1. Lineage (GTDB taxonomy): Bacteria > Actinomycetota > Actinomycetes > Streptosporangiales > Streptosporangiaceae > Nonomuraea > Nonomuraea glycinis. Next base: position 60,666 of record NZ_BMNK01000005.1, on the reverse strand, counting down.
GTGGACCCGCTGGTCTATGGGGCCGGCGCGCAGTTGTTCTTCCTCGCGCTGCCGGTGCTGGCCGTCACCCTAGCCGTGCTGCGCCGGGTCACCCCAGTGAGCGCCGCCGTCGCGGTGTCCGGCGTAGTGCTGCTGGCGGGGGCGACGCTCACCGACGGGCGGAGCTCGGTGCTGGTGGCCCTCGGGATGGCGCTGCTCTGGCTGGGCACCCTGCTGCTGGGCCGTGGCCGGCAGGTCGGCGAGCTCGGCACGGCCGGATAGGCGTCCGGGGGCGGGGTCGGGGCCGCCCTGCTCGCCGTACCAGCGGGCCAGGCGGCCCCGGCGGCCCACCGCCCGCAGGCGGCGCTCGGCCGCCTCGCGGGTGGCGCCGGTGGCCACGATCAGCAGGGTGTCCCCCTCCCGCAGCCCGGTCTCCAGGGTGGGCACGAACGTGGCCCGGTCGCGGATGACCAGGCTGATCACGGCGGGCGTGGGCAGCCGCAGCTCGGCCACCTCCACCCCGTGCAGGCGGGAGCCGGCCGGGATGGTCAGGGTGAGCAGCTCGGCGTCCAGCACGTCCAGCGGCGCGGACTCGATGTCCACCTCCCGGGCCTGGTCGGGCTGGATGACGCCGAGCGCGCGGGAGATCGGCGGCAGGAGCGGTCCCTGGATCAGGGTGAAGACGACGACCAGGACGAACACGATGTTCAGCAGGTGGTCGCTGCCCGGCACGCCCGCCACGATCGGGAAGGTCGCCAATACGATCGGCACCGCGCCGCGCAGCCCGGCCCAGGAGATGAACGCCTGGTGCCGCCAGGGGACGCGGAACGGGACCAGGCAGGCGAGCACCGAGGCGGGCCGGGCCAGGAGCAGCAGGACCGCGCCGATGAGCAGCGCGGGCAGCAGCGCGCCGGGCAGCTCGCTGGGGTCGACGAGCAGGCCGAGCATGACGAACAGGCCGATCTGCGCCAGCCAGCCGGCGCCCTCGGCGAAGGACCTGGTGGCCGCGCGGTGCGGCAGCACCGCGTTGCCGAGGATGATCCCGGACAGGTAGGCGGCCATGAATCCGGAGGCGTTCGCCGCCCCGGCCGCGGCGAACGCGATGACGCCCAGGCCGAGCGTGGCCAGCGGATACAGGCCGCTGGCGGGCAGCGCGACGTAGCGCAGCGCGGCCACCCCCGCCCATCCCACCAGCAGTCCGACGGCCGCGCCGACGACGACCTGGTAGATCACCTGCCCACCGATCGTGGGCAGGTCGGGCACGCCGCCGACACTGCTGAAGACCAGCACCAGGATGACGGTGGGCGCGTCGTTGAACCCGGACTCGGCCTCCACCATCCCGGCCAGTTTCCGGGGCAGCGGCAACGATCGCAGGACCGCGAAGACCGCGGCCGCGTCGGTGGAGGACACGATCGCCCCGAGGAGCAGGGCGAGCTGCCAGTCCATGCCGAGCAGCAGGTGCGCGCCGGCGGCGGTGACCAGGACGCTGACCGCCACCCCGGCGGTGGCCAGCAGCGCCGAGGGGGCCAGCAGTCTGCGCAGGTCACTCCAGCGGGTGCTGAGCCCGCCCTCGATCAGGATGAGGGCCAGCGCGCAGGTGCCGAGCGTCTGGGCGAGCTGGGCGTCGTCGAAGTCGAGGCCCAGCACGTCCTCGCCGACCAGCATGCCGACGGCGAGGAACAGCAGCAGGCTGGGCAGACCCAGCCTGCTGGCGGTACGTGCGGCGGCGATGCTGGCCAGCAGCACCAGCCCTCCCGCGAGCAGGATCACGTACAGCTGCGGCAACGTCACCGTCACCACCCCTCCCCGTGCTCACGCAAAGTAGCGCAGCCATACGTAGACCCAGGCCATGACGGAGCTGACGACCGTGACGAGGATCCCGTACTTGGTGAACTGCCAGAACGAGATGGGGTGTCCCGACCTGGCGGCGATCCCGATGGCCACCACGTTGGCGCTGGCCGCGACGGCGGTGCCGTTGCCGCCGAAGTCCGCGCCGAGGGCGAAGGCCCACCACAGCGCCTGCCCGGTGCCGGCGTCCGGCGCCTGCGCGACCAGCCCTTCGACGATGGGGGCCATGGTGGCGACGTACGGGATGTTGTCGAAGAAGGCACCGAGCACGGCGGAGCCGAACAGCAGTGCGGTGGCCGCGCCGAAGAAGTTGTCGCCCACGGCGCCGACCGCCCAGGTGCCGATGGTGGCGATGACGCCGGTGTGCACCAGCCCCGCCACCATCACGAACAGGCCCATGAAGAACACCAGCGTCGGCCACTCGACCTCGCGCAGCGTCTCGCTGACGTCCGCGCGGGCCACCAGCAGCATCACGCCCGCACCGAGCAGCGCCACGATCGACGGCTCCACGTGCACGACGGCGTGCAGCCCGAACCCGACGACGACCAGGGCGAGCACGACCAGGCAGCGGATCAGCAGCTTCGGGTCGGTGATGGCGCGCCGCTCCTGCAGGGCCATCACCTCGGCCACCCGGTCCGGGTTGTAGTGGAACGAGCGGCGGAACATCACCCGCGTCATCAGCACGAAGACCACGAACACCACCACGACGATCGGCGCCATGTGCACCAGGAAGTCGTTGAACGTCAGCCCCGCGCGGCTGCCGATGATGATGTTGGGCGGGTCGCCGATGAGGGTGGCCGCGCCGCCGATGTTGGAGGCGAGGACCTCGGCGATAAGATACGGCGCGGCGGGGATCGCCAGCCTGGCGCAGACCATGATGGTGACGGGCGCGACCAGCATGATGGTGGTGACGTTGTCCAGGAAGGGCGAGGCGACGCCGGTGATGGCCATCAGCATCACCATCAGCCGGTACGGCCGGCCCTGCGATTTCTTGGCGGCCCAGATGGCCAGATAGTCGAAGACACCCGTCTGTTTGATGATCCCGACGATGACCATCATGCCGAACAGCAGGAAGATGACGTTCCAGTCGATCCCCTCGTGCTCGGAGAAGAACACCTCCGCGCCGGGGATCAGCCCGAACACCGCCATCACTCCGGCGGCGACGAGCACCACCTTGACCTTGTTCATCTTCTCGGTGGCGATGAAGAAGAAAGCCACCACGAAGACGGTCAGGGCGAGGACACCGCTCATCGGTCGCGCCCTGGTGGCCCCGTCCGGATCTGGGCACGAGTGGCGCATGTGACATGCCGCGGTGGTATCAAGAGTGTGCTCATGTCAAAGTCCTTTATTTGTGAAACGTCAGGCCCCTCAATCCTCGACAATCAGGACACTTGACCACCATCGGGTCTGACACCCATCTCTCCCCGCGCGCACCATGTAGGTCGCGCCCGATGAGCGCGCACGGACGCCGCGCGGATGGTGGCCGGCCCGGATGGACGCCGGCCCCTGTACGGGGGCAGGGTGGAGGCATGACCGACGAGCGGCAGCGAACACCGGTGCAGGCCCTGTTCAGGCGCGTCATCGTGATCAACGGCCTGGTGTTCACCATCGGGACGCTCGTGCTGGCGCTCTCACCCGCGACGGTGTCCTCGCCGGTGCTGCTCACCGAGGTCCCGGTGCTGTCGATCGGGCTGGCGCTGATGCTGGGCGCCAACACGCTGCTGCTGCGCAGGAGCCTGGCCCCGCTGGAGGCGCTCACCGCGCTCATGCGGCGGGTGGACGTGCTGCGGCCCAGCGACCGGCTGACCGACAAGGGCAACGGCGACCTCACCGACGTGATCGGCGCGTTCAACGCGATGCTCGACCGCCTGGAGGCCGAGCGGACCACGGCCAGCGCGCACGCCCTGGCCGCGCAGGAGGGTGAGCGGCAGCGCATCGCCCGCGAGCTGCACGACGAGATCGGCCAGAGCCTCACGGTGGTGCTGCTCGGGCTGAAGCGGGCCGCCGACCGGGCGCCGGGCGAGCTGTGCGAGGAGCTGCGCGCCATCCAGGAGACGGTCCGCTCCAGCCTGGACGAGGTCCGGCAGGTCGCCCGGCGGCTGCGGCCGGGCGTGCTGGAGGATCTGGGCCTGATCAGCGCGCTGAACGCGCTGGCCGCCGAGGTCGCCTCGATGAGCGGCGTGCAGGTGGTCCGCCGCCTGGACCCCGGGCTGCCCCCGCTGGGCAGCGAGGCCGAGCTGGTGCTCTATCGCATCGCGCAGGAGGGCCTGACCAACATCGGCCGCCACGCGCACGCCTCCCGCGCGGAGCTGACCCTGTGCGGACAGCCGGGCGGCGTGCTGCTGTCCATCGTCGACGACGGCCGGGGCGGTCCGATCCACGAAGGCGCCGGCATCCGGGGCATGCGCGAACGCGCCCTGCTCATCGGCGCCCGCCTGTCCATCGAACACCCGCCTGAGGGCGGGACCGCGGTGCGCCTGGCCGTTCCGGTCCGGGCCGAAGGGAAATGATCAGGTTGGAACCTACCCGCATCCTGCTCGCCGACGACCACGCCCTGGTGCGCCGCGGGCTCCGGCTGATCCTGGACGCCGAGCCGGACCTGACGGTGGTGGCCGAGGCGGGCAACGGCGCCGAAGCCGTCGAGCTGGCCGACCAGGGCGTGGACCTGGCCATTCTGGACATCGCCATGCCGCGCATGACCGGCATCCAGGCCGCCCGCGAGATCTCCCGCCGCGCGCCGGAGGTCCGCCTGCTCATGCTGTCGATGTACGACAACGAGCAGTACCTGTTCGAATCGCTGAAGGCGGGAGCCAGCGGCTACGTGCTCAAGTCGGTCGCCGACCGGGACCTGCTGGAGGCGTGCCGGGCGGCGATGCGCGGCGAGCCCTTTCTCTACCCGGGGGCCGTCACCGCGCTGATCCGCGACTACCTGCAGCGCGACGACCAGGGCGAAGGGCTGCCGGCCAGCATCCTGACGCCGCGCGAGGAGGAGATCGTCAAGCTCATCGCCGAGGGGCACTCGTCCAAAGAGATCGCCGACCTGCTGGTCATCAGCATCAAGACCGTCGAGCGGCACCGGGCCAACGTGCTGAGCAAGCTCGGCATGCGGGACCGCCTGGAGCTGACCCGCTACGCCATCCGGGCGGGCCTGGTCGAGCCGTAGCAAGGTCGTTTAGGACATCCCATAACCCCCCATTGACATCTGCATAAATCGGCCCTTAGCTTTGCGAAACGTTTCGACAAGCTTCTCATGGGCCGAAGGGGGCCAGAACCGGATGTCCTCATTGCGGGATGTGGCCGAGCGCGCACAGGTCGCGGTCAGCACGGTCTCCGCGGCGCTGAACGGCACCCGCCCGGTGGCGGCGGCGACCAAGGAGCGGATCGAGCAGGCCGCGGCCGAGCTCGGCTACCGCCCCAACGTGCTGGCGCGCGGGCTGGTGAGCAAGCGCACCCGGATCCTGGCGCTGCTGTTCCCCGCGCCGCGCAGCGGATTCGGCCTGACCGAGATGCAGTTCGCCACCGGTGCGGCCGAGGCCGCCAGTGAGCGGGGCTATCACCTGCTGCTGTCGCCGGAGAACGCCGACCCGATCGAGGAGCTGCGCCACCTGACCGGGCTGGGCCTGGTCGACGGCGTGCTGCTGATGGAGGTGCGGCTCGACGACGAGCGGACGCGGTGGCTGGCGGAGGCCGGTTTCCCGTTCAGCATGATAGGCAGGACCCGCGAACCGGGCTCGATCGACTACGCCGACATCGACTTCGCCCGGATGGCCGGGGACGCGGTCGCGCACCTGGCCGGGCTCGGCCATCGCGCGCTCGCCTTCTTCAACCACTCCACCGACGGCTACTCCGCGCAGTACGGCCCGGCCATCCGCGCCGGCGAGGAGTTCGAGGCCGCCGCCCGCGAGGCCGGCCTGGGCTACGTCGGCGACTTCCGCGCCGACTCGGCCGAGCAGGGGCGGCAGGCGTTCGAACGGCTCGTCGCCGAGCACCCCGAGGTGACCGCGCTGGCCGTGATGAACGACCACGCGGCGGTCGGGGTGATCGCCGCGGTGGCCGAGCACGGCTGGCAGATCCCCCGGGACCTGACCCTGATGCTGGTGCTGTCCTCGGCCCGGGTCGCCGAGATGTTCCACCCGCGGCTGACCACGCTGGAGCCGCCCAGTGCCGAGCTGGGCCGGCTCGGCGCCGGCATGCTCATCGACCGGCTGACCGGCGACGGCGACGGGCCGCCCCGGCAGCGCCTGGTGGCCTGCCGGCTGGTGACCGGCGACAGCTCCGCCCCACCGCCTGTCGACCGGACAGAGAGACGCGACAACTCCGCCGCACCGCCGGTCGACCGGACAGGGGGACGGCGATGACGCCGCGTCTGGGCATGCACACCCTCACGGCCGGCCGTGGCCTGCTCTTCGGCGGTGACTACAACCCCGAGCAGTGGCCGGAGAGCGTCTGGACCGAGGACGTCGAGCTGATGCGGGCGGCCGGGGTCAATCTGGTCACCGTCGGCGTGTTCAGCTGGGCGCGGCTGGAGCCGGAGCCGGGCGCCAGGGACTTCGGCTGGCTGGACCGGGTGCTCGGCCTGCTCGGCGACGCCGGGATCGCGGTCGACCTGGCCACCCCGACCGCCTCACCGCCGCCGTGGCTGGGCCACCGCTGGCCGGAGACGCTGCCGGTCGACGAGTCGGGACACCGGCTCTGGTACGGCGCCCGCAACCAGTTCTGCCCGAGCTCGCCGGTCTACCGGGAGCGGGCCCTGGCCCTGGTGGCCGACCTGGCCGACCGCTACGCCGGTCATCCGGCGCTGGCGCTGTGGCACGTCGGCAACGAGTACGGCCAGATCTGCCACTGCGACGACTCGGCGGCGGCCTTCCGGGCCTGGCTCCAGAACCGCTACGGCGACCTGGACGGGCTCAACGAGGCGTGGGGCACGACCTTCTGGAGTCAGCGCTACAGCGACTGGGCCGAGGTCATCACGCCGCGCCGCGCGCCGTACCTGATCAACCCGACGCAACTGCTGGACTTCCGGCGGTTCAGCTCGGACGCGCTGCTCGCGCACTACCGCGCCGAGCGTGACCTGCTGCGCGCCCGCACCCCGGACACACCCGTCACGACGAACTTCATGGGCCTGTTCAAGCCGATCGACTACTGGTCGTGGGCGCCGGAGGAGGACCTGGTCTCCAACGACCACTACCCCGACCCGGCCGACCCGCTGGCGCCGGCCCGTACGGCGCTCGTCCACGACCTGATGCGCGGCCTCGGCGGCGGGCGGCCGTGGATGCTGATGGAGCAGGCCACCGCGGCGGTCAACTGGCGCCCGCACAACCTGCCCAAGCCGTCCGGGCAGCTGCGCCTGGAGTCGCTGCAGGCGGTGGCTCGCGGCGCGGACGGGCTGTGCTACTTCCAGTGGCGGGCCTCCCGGTTCGGCGCGGAGCGCTTCCACGCCGCGATGCTGCCGCACGCCGGGCCCGACACCCGGCTGCACGCCGATGTGCGCGCGCACGGCGCCGAGCTGCGCCGCCTGGCCCCGATCGCGGGCACGACCGTCCCCGCCCGGGTGGCGCTGGTGCACGACTGGGCGAGCTGGTGGGCGCTGGACGAGCGCGGGCAGCCGAGCGACCGGCTCGACCCCACCGACCAGCTGCTCAGCTACTACCGGCCGCTGTGGGAGCGCGGGGTGGCCGTGGACGTGGTGCCGCCCTCGGCCGAGCTGTCGGCGTACGCGCTGGTCGTGGTGCCGAACCTCTACCTGATCAGCGACGCCGACGCCGCGTCACTGACCGCGTACGTGCGCGCCGGCGGCGTGCTCGTGGTCGGCCCCTACTCCGGGGTCGTGGACCCTCGCGCGCACGTCCGCACGGGCCGGTTCCCCGCCCCGCTGCGCGAGGTGCTGGGCGCCTCGGGCGAGGAGTGGCGGCCCGTGCCGGAGGATCGGCCGGTGCCCTGCCGCTGGTCGGACGGCGCCGCGTTCGCCGCGCGCACCTGGACCGAGCTGGTGCGCTCCGACGGCGCCGAGCCGGTGGCCGCCTTCACCGAGGGCGAACCGGCCGGTCACCCGGCGGTGCTGCGGCACCGCAGCGGCCGGGGCGTCGCGTGGTACGTCGCGACGCTGCCGGAGCAGGACGCGCTCGCCGAGCTGACCGCCAGGGCGCTGGCCGACGCCGGCGTCACCGGCGTCCTGCCCGACGTGCCGCCCGGCGTGGAGGCGGTCCGCCGCGGCCCCGCGCTGTTCCTGCTCAACCACGGCGACGACGACGCCGACGTGCCGATCCCGCACCGCGCCGAAGACCTGCTCACCGGAACCACGGCGGAGGGCCGGATCACCCTGGCCCCCAGGGCGGTCGCCGTCCTGCGCCCGCTCGACACCCCCTAGGAGAAAGATCCCCATGCACAGCAGAAGAACCTTCCTGGCCTCCTCCGCGGCGATGCTGTTCCTGTCCGCCTGCGGCTCCGGTGGCGCGGACGACGCCGCCCCCGCCGCCTCCCCCATCGGGGGCGACGAGAACGCCGCCGCGACGCTCACCTTCTGGGCCTGGGCGGAGAACATCCAGCGGGTCGTCGACCTGTGGAACTCCAAGAACCCCACGCAGAAGGTCACCCTCAGCGGCCAGGCCGCCAGCGACGAGCTGATCGCCAAGTTCCTCACCGCGGTCAAGGCGGGCAACGCGCCCGACATCCTTCAGGTGGAGTATCAGTCGCTGCCGACCCTCATCACCAACAACGCCCTGCAGGACCTGACCCCCGTGATCGGCGACGTGAAGTCCGCCTTCCCGGACGGCACCTGGAACCTGACCTCCTTCGGCGGCGCCACCTACGGCGTGCCGCAGGACGTCGGCCCGATGATGCTCTTCTACCGCGCCGACATCTTCGAGGACCTGGGCCTGAAGGTGCCCGCCACCTGGGAGGAGTTCGGCGCGCTGGCCGAGACCGTGCGGAAGAAGGACGACAAGCGCTACCTGACCACGTTCTCCCCCGGCGACGCCGGCTGGCTGTCCGGCTTCGCCCAGCAGGCCGGGGCCAACTGGTGGACGAACGAGGGCGGCGCCTGGAAGGTCTCCATCGACGACCCGGCGACCAAGAAGATGCTCAGTTTCTGGGGCGAGCTGGTCAACTCCGGCACGCTGCTCGGCGACCCGATGTACACGCCGCAGTGGAACAGCCAGATGAACGACGGCACCATCATCGCCTGGCCGAGCGCCGTCTGGGGAGCCGGCGTGCTGGCGGGCGTCGCCCCGTCCAGCAAGGGCAAGTGGAAGATGGCCCCGCTGCCGCAGTGGAGCGCGGACGAGCGGTTCACCGGCTTCTGGGGCGGCTCCTCCACCGCCGTCGCCGCCTCCTCCAAGCAGCAGGCCCAGGCCGCCAAGTTCGCCAAGTGGATGAACACCGACCCCGAGGCGCTGAAGGTGCTCGTCGAGATCGGCCTCTACCCCTCGGCCACGGCCGGCCAGACCTCCGGCGGGCTCGGCGCCGCGCCCGACTACATGGCGAGCCAGACCGACTACTACGAGTCCGCCGCGGCGATCGCGCAGACCGCCCGCGGCTTCAGCAGCTGGGGCCCGAACACCAACGTCACCTACGGCGCCCTGGAGGACCTGATGCCGACCGCGGTGAAGGAGAAGGCCGACTTCGCGGCCGTGGCCACCAAGGTCCAGGAGATGAGCCTGGCCGACCTCAAGAAGCAGGGTTACGAGGTCTCCGGCGGCTGAGACGCCCCCTTGGAGCGTTCCAGCTCGCAGAACGGATATGACCATGACTGTCAACAAGGCCGCCCCCGGGCGGCGCGGTACGGCCTCGGCGCCCTACCTCATGACGGCGCCCGCCGTGGCGCTGTTCGTCGTCTTCATCCTGGTGCCGATCGGGTACGCGATCTGGCTCAGCCTGCACGCCATGCGGGTGCGCGGCGCCGGGTTCGGCATCCGTACCGAAGTGTTCATCGGCCTGGAGAACTACCTCGACGCGTTCCGGGACTCGGCGCTGGTGGAGGCGCTGGGGAACATGCTGGTCTACGGCCTGATCATGGTGCCCGCCACCATGGGCCTGGCGCTGCTGTTCGCCCTGCTGCTGGACGCGCCGCGGGTCGGCGGCAAGCGCTACTCGCGGATCACCATCTTCCTGCCGTACGCGGTCCCGGGGGTCATCGCGAGCCTGCTGTGGGGGTTCATCTACCTGCCCGCGGTCAGCCCGATCAGCGCCGCCCTGGAGGCGGTCGGGCTGCCCGCCGCCGACTTCTTCGGTGACACGTCGATCTTCTTCTCGATCGCCAACATCGCGGTCTGGGGGTCGGTCGGCTTTAACATGGTGGTGCTCTACACCACCCTGCGGGCCATCCCCAAGGAGTTGTACGAGGCCGCGCGGCTGGACGGGTGCACCGAGTGGCAGATCGCGCTCCAGATCAAGATCCCGCTGCTGCGCCCGGCCCTCGTCATGACCTCGGTCTTCACCCTGATCGGCATGCTGCAAGTGTTCAGCGAGCCGGCCACGCTGCGGCCGATGACCAACGCCATCACGCAGGACTGGGTGCCCCTGATGCGGGTCTACCAGCAGGCGTTCGTGGAGAACGACGTCTACCTCGGCGCCGCCACCTCGGTCCTGCTGGCGGCCGCGACCGTGCTGCTGTCGCTCGGCGCGATCGGCGTCTTCCGGATCCGGACCAACAGGAGCGAGCGATGAGCGTCCCGCGAGACCGCGGCACCCGCATGAAGATCGTGCCCACGATCGTGCTGGCGCTGGGCGGGCTCTATGCCGTCCTGCCGCTGCTCTGGGTGGTATTCGCGGCCACGAAGAGCTCCGAGGAGCTGTTCACCACCTTCTCCGGGTGGCCGAGCTTCAACGGCGGCTTCACCGGCAACCTCAGCGCGCTCAACGACTACGGCGACGGCCGGTTCTGGCTGTGGATGCTCAACAGCCTCATCTACGCGGGCGGCGGCGCCTTCCTGACCGTCGTGGTCTCCACCGCGGCCGGGTACGCGCTGGCGAAGTACCGCTTCACCGGACAGCGGCTGATCTTCGGGGCGCTGCTGGCCGGCGTGCTGGTGCCGCAGATCACGCTGGCCATCCCGCAGTATCTGATGCTGTCGGAGATGGGCCTGGTGGGCACCTACTGGTCGGTCATCCTGCCCAGCATCATCAGCCCGTACAGCATCTACCTGTGCCGGATCTACGCCGGCGCCGCCGTGCCGGACGACATCCTGGAGGCCGGGCGGATCGACGGGGCCGGCGAGTTCAGGCTGCTGTGGTCGGTGGCCGCGCCCGTCATGACGCCGGGCCTGGTCACCGTGTTCCTGCTGCAGTTCATCGCCATCTGGAACAACTTCCTGCTGCCGTACATCATGCTCGCCGACGACAGCCTGTTCCCGCTCACCGTGGGGCTCTACTCCCTGCTCAACCGGGGCGCCTCGCAGCCCGCCCTCTACACCCTGGTGATCACCGGCTCGCTGCTGTCGATCATCCCGATCATCGCGCTGTTCCTCTTCCTGCAGCGCTTCTGGCGGCTGGACCTGGTCGCGGGCAGCGTCAAGGGCTGACCCGCACTCCCCTCATCAGAGAACGGACGACATGAAGTTCAAAGACGGCTACTGGCGGATGCGCCCCGGCACGCGGGGCGCGTACGCCAACGCGGCCTTCGACGTGACCGCGGCCGCCGACTCCCTGCGCATCCTGGCGCCGACCAGGCCGATCACCCGTCGTGGCAACACCATCGACGGGCCCGTGCTGCGCGTGGACGTCTCCTCGCCGATGGCCGAGGTGATCCGGGTCCGCGCGGTGCACCTCGCCGGGTCGGTGCCCGCCGCGCCCGCGTTCGAGGTACGGGAGGAGCACCCGGCGGTCCAGGTCGGCCTGGACGCCGAGACGGCCACGCTGACCAGCGGCTCGCTGCGGGTCAGCGTGCGCAGGGACGCGCCCTGGGAGATGACCTTCAGCGCCGGCGGGCGGGAGCTGACGCGCAGCGGCGAGAAGTGCCTGGGCGTCATGACCGACCCCGCCGACCGGCACTTCATGATGGAGCAGCTCCACCTGAGCGCCGGGGAGCTGGTGTACGGCCTCGGCGAGCGGTTCGGCGCGCTGGTGCGCAACGGCCAGGCGATCGACATCTGGAACGACGACGGCGGCACCAGCAGCGAGATGGCGTACAAGAACGTCCCGTTCTACCTGACCAACCGCGGCTACGGCGTGTTCGTCAACCACCCGGGCCGGGTGTCGTTCGAGGTGGGCTCGGAGACGGTGTCGCGGGTGCAGTTCAGCGCCGAGGGGCACGACCTGGAGTATCTGATCATCCACGGCCCGACGCCGGCCGAGATCCTGCGCCGCTACACGGCGCTGACCGGCCGCCCGGCCCTGCCGCCCGCCTGGTCGTTCGGGCTGTGGCTGTCCACGTCCTTCACCACCGACTACGACGAGGCGACCGTGACCTCGTTCGTGGACGGCATGGCCGAGCGGGACCTGCCGCTGAGCGTGTTCCACTTCGACTGCTTCTGGATGCGCCAGTTCCGCTGGTGCGACTTCGAGTGGGACCCCGAGGTGTTCCCCGACCCCGAGGGCATGCTCAAGCGGCTCAAGGATCGCGGGCTGAAGATCTGCCTGTGGATCAATCCGTACATCGGGCAGGCGTCCGCGCTGTTCGAGGAGGGCATGGCGGCCGGTCACCTGCTGCGCCGCCCGGACGGGACCGTCTGGCAGGACGATCACTGGCAGGCGGGCCGGGCGCTGGTGGACTTCACCTCGCCGGCCGCCCGTGAGTGGTACGCGGGCAAGCTGCGCGGGCTGCTGGACATGGGCGTGGACTCGTTCAAGACCGACTTCGGCGAGCGGGTGCCCACCGACGTGGTCTACGCCGACGGCGCCGACCCCGAGCGGATGCACAACTACTACAGCCTGCTCTACAACGAGACCGTGCACGAGGTGCTGACCGAGCGCCGCGGGCCCGGCGAGGCGGTGCTGTTCGCCCGCTCGGCCACCGTCGGCGGGCAGCGGCTGCCGGTGCACTGGGGCGGTGATTGCGAGTCGACCTTCGAGGCGATGGCGGAGAGCCTGCGCGGCGGGCTGTCCCTCGGCATGGCCGGCTTCGGGTTCTGGAGCCACGACATCGGCGGCTTCGAGGGGCGGCCCGATCCGGCGGTCTTCAAGCGCTGGGTCGCCTTCGGCCTGCTGTCGTCGCACAGCCGGCTGCACGGCAGCCAGTCCTACCGGGTGCCGTGGCTGTTCGACGAGGAGTCGGTCGACGTGCTGCGCTCCTTCACCCGGCTCAAGGCCCGCCTGATGCCCTACCTGTACGGCGCGGCGGTACGGGCGAGCCAGGAGGGCATGCCGGTGATGCGGGCGATGCAGCTCGAATTCCCCGGCGACCGCGGCTGCGAGTACCTCGACGCCCAGTACATGCTCGGCCCCGACCTGCTGGTGGCGCCCGTGCTGTCGGCCGGAGGCGAGGTGTCGTACTACGTCCCGGCCGGCGTCTGGACCCGGCTGCTGGACGGCGGCGGCGGCGATACCGTGACCGGGCCCGGCTGGCACACCGAGCGGCACGGCTTCGACAGCCTGCCGCTGCTGGTGCGGCCGGGCGCGGTGCTGGCGACCGGCGCCCACTGCGACCGGCCCGACTACGATTACGCCGACGGCGTCACCCTGACGGCGTACCGCCTGGCCGACGGCGATCGGCGGACGGTGACCGTACCGGACACCAGCGGCGACGCGGCGGCCGTGTTCGAGGTCTCCCGCGTGGGAGACCGCGTCCACGCCCGCCGGACCGACGGTGTCCCCGCCCGCTGGAACCTGTCGCTGGCGGGCGTCGCCGAAGCCGCCGGCGCCACCGGCGGCACCCTCGAGACCACCCCCGCCGGTATACGAGTCGCCGCGAACGGCGACACTGAGCACATCGAGATCGTCCTGAAGTCATAGGAGTGACTCCCCATGCCCGCTTTCCCCGAAAACTTCCTGTGGGGCACCGCCACCGCCGCCTACCAGGTCGAAGGCGCCGCCTTCGAGGACGGTCGCGGACCGTCGATCTGGGACACCTTCTCGCACACCCCCGGCCTGGTGACCAACGGCGACACCGGTGACGTCGCCTGCGACCACTACCACCGGCTGGAGGAGGACCTGGACATCCTCGCCGGCCTGGGCGTGGGCGCCTATCGCTTCTCCATCTCCTGGCCTCGGGTGCTGCCGGGCGCCGGTGACCGGATCAACCAGCCGGGCCTGGACTTCTACAACCGGCTCGTCGACGGGCTGCGCGCCCGCGACATCGCCCCGGTGGCGACCCTCTACCACTGGGACCTGCCCCAGGAGCTGGAGGACGCCGGCGGCTGGCCCAACCGCGACACCGCGCTGCGCTTCGGCGACTACGCCCGGCGTATGGGCGAGGAGCTCGGCGACCGGGTGCACACCTGGATCACTTTGAACGAGCCGTGGTGCTCGGCCTACCTGGGCTACGCCTCCGGCGTGCACGCCCCGGCCCGCACCGACGCCGCGGCCGCGCTCGCCGCCGTGCACCACCTCAACCTGGGCCACGGCCTGGCCGCCAGGGCGCTGCGCGAGGTGATCGACCCGGCCGCGAAGATCTCCGTCACCCTCAACCTGCACCACGTCCGGGGCGAGTCCGACAAGGACGCCGAGGCCGTGCGCCGCACCGACGCGCTGGCCAACCGGGCCTTCCTCGGCCCGATGCTCGACGGCGCCTACCCGCGCGACCTCATCGACGACACCGCCTCCGTCACCGACTGGTCCTTCGTCCAGGACGGCGACGAGGCGACCGCAGCCGCGCCGCTGGACCTGCTCGGCGTCAACTACTACAACCCCGTCCAGGTCCGCCTGTGGGACGGCACGAGCGAGCGCGACCAGGCCGACGGCCACGCCAACGGCGCCGCCTCACCGTGGATCGCCTGCGACGACATCGACTTCGTCCGCCAGCCCGGCCCGTACACCGAGATGGGCTGGAACATCGACGAGACCGGCCTGACGGAGCTGCTGCTGCGGCTGCACCGCGACTACCCCGACCTGCCCCTGATGATCACCGAGAACGGCGCGGCCTTCCCCGACGTCGTCTCCGACGACGGCCACATCCACGACGAGCAGCGCGTGGACTACCTGCACCGGCACCTGACGGCCGTCACCGAGGCCATCGAGGGCGGCGCGGACGTCCGGGGCTACTTCCTGTGGTCGCTGATGGACAACTTCGAGTGGGCGCACGGCTACGCCAAGCGCTTCGGCATCGTGCGCGTCGACCATGACACGCAGGTGCGCACCTGGAAGGACAGCGCGCACTGGTACCGCGACGTGGTCGCGGCCAACGCGCTGCCCGCCTCCGACCCGGTCACCACCGCCGCGTCCTGACCCACGACGGCGGATCGGGCCCGCGCCCGATCCGCCTCAGGTGAGCGGTTCGACCATTCACTGTGCATCACAGCTTGGTCAGGAGGGCCTCCGCCTCGGCGGCGTACAGGTCGTCGCCGGTCGCGACCGCCTGCTCCAGCAGGCGGCGCGCGGCCGGGAGGTCGCCGTGCTCGTAGCGGATCTCCCCCAGCCGGCAGGCGGCCTCGGCGACGAGCTCCGGCCGGCCCGTCAGATTGAGCGTCAGCTCGTAGAAGCGCAGCGCCCCGTCCCGGTCGCCCAGCCAGTAGCACAGCTCGCCGAGGTGCGCCGCCGCCATGGCCGACTCCGGATCGCCCGCGTCGATGACCCGCTGGTACCAGCCGAGCGCCTCGGGGAAGTCGCGCTCGCCCTTGGCCAGCGCGCCCAGGTGCATGGCCGCCACTGCCGCGACGTGCCCCTCGGCCGCCGTCACCGCCTTGAGGTACCAGACGCGGGCGCGCAGCCCGTCCTCCTCGTGGAAGGTGTTGCCGAGCCCCACCATCGCCCTGGCCGCCAGGTCGGCGTCGCCCGCCTCCAGCACCTGCTCGTACACCTGCCGGGCCTCCTCCACCTGGCCGTCGCCGGCCAGCGCCTGCGCCAGCACGGTGAGCGCGGTCGGCTCGCCGCCCGCGGCCGCCGCGCGCAGGGTGCGCAGCGACGCCTCCGTGTCGCCCCGCTCCTCCTGCAGCAGGCCGAACAGGCTGCCGAACACGCCGTCGTCACCCGCCCGCTGCTCGGCCACACTGTAGAACGCCGCCGTCTCGCCCTGCTCGTCCAGCAACTCCAGCAGCCTGCCGGCCGCGACGAACCGCACGTCGGGGTCCTCGTGCTCGTTCAGCCGCTCGTACACCGCCCTGGCCTCGCCGGTCTCCCCCAGCTCGGCCAGCCGCCCGGCGACCTCCAGCTCGATGTACGGATCCGCGCCGGCGAGCCCGAAGTAGAGGGGTACGGCGGCCGGGTCGGTGCAGAGCCCGCCGAGCCGGCGAGCCGGTTCGGCGGCGTCGGCGCCCAGGTGGGACAGGATCCGCACGGCGAGTGCGTGCTCGCCGCCTTCGCAGGCGTGCTCGGCGAGGATCACCAGGTTGGCGGCGGCCGTCCCCGCCTCCTCGGACTCCGGCCGCGCCCGCACCGCCGCCGCGAACGCCTCCGCCGCCCCCAGTGGGTCACCGTCCTCGTGCAGCCAGCAGCCCAGGTCGAGGGCCGACCGGGCGGCGGCGTCCGGATCGTCCTCGGCCATCACCAGCCTCGCCTGCTCGGCCGCGGCCGCGGCGTCCCCCGTATCGCGCAGCGCCTGCGCCAGGTCGCCGCGGATGGACGGCACGGCGTCGGCGTAACCGGCCGCGAGCGCCTCACGGAACCTCAGCACCGCGCCGTCCAGGTCGCCGGCGGCCCGGCACGCCTCCCCCCACGACCAGTGCCCCATGGCCACGGTCTCCGGGTCGCCGCTGCCGACGGCCTGCCCGGCCCAGCCGGGGACGGCTTCGTGCGCCTCGTGCCGTACCAGGTGGACGAGCAGGTGGCGCAGGCTCTCCACATCCCCCGCCGCCACCCCGGACTCCAGCGCCCGCCGCGCCGCCGCCACGTCGCCGCGCTCCTCCAGCACCTCGGCGAGGTCCACGGCGGCGGCCGGCATCGCGGCTTCCAGCGCCTCCACCGCCCCCTCCAGGTCGCCCCGCAGCCTGCGCGCCACCCCGATCCCGCGCCAGGCCGACTCCGCGCTCTCCGCCTCACGCGTGGCGGGCAGCAGACACAGCTCGGCCCTGGAGTGCTCGCCCTCATCGACGAGCCGCTCGCCCAGCCCGATCCGCGCCTGCCCCGCCGTCCCGTGCTCGGGATCGTCGCCGGGCAGCAGGTCGAACGCCGCCCGCGCCTCCTCCACCTCGTCGAGCCGGACCCGGGTGAGGCCGAGGAGCCAGTCGCCGCCCGCGGTGTCCCCCTCGGCGACGAGCCGCTCGTACAGCCGCCCGATCGCCAGCAGGTCACCCTGCCGCTCCAGC
The DNA here is from genome assembly GCF_014646515.1 of Nonomuraea glycinis. Taxonomy (GTDB): domain Bacteria; phylum Actinomycetota; class Actinomycetes; order Streptosporangiales; family Streptosporangiaceae; genus Nonomuraea; species Nonomuraea glycinis. The sequence continues at coordinate 43,507 of NZ_BMNK01000005.1, read as the reverse complement.
ACCCGCACCAGGCCGGCCACCGCCGCCCTGCGCAACCCTTCATGCTCGGTGGCGAGCACCTCACCGTAAGCGGCCCGCGCCTCGCCGTCGGTGGCTTGCGCCTCGCCGTCGGTGGCTTGCGCCTCGGTGGGGTCGCCGCCGCCGACCAGCTCCGCCAGCTCGTACGCCACCCACGGCGCGAGCACCGGGTGGCCGTCGGCGCGCGCCCGGCGCAGCAGCCCGATCGCCTCGTCGCGCCGGCCGTGGCCGAGAAGGAGCTCCTTGTACGACACCGCCGTGTAGGACAGGGCCAGCGGGTCGCCGGAGTCGGCGGCCGACTCGAAGAGCCGGGCCGCCTCCGCCAGGTCGTACCCGGCCGCCGCCAGCAACTGGGCGAGGACGGCGGCGCCCGTGGCCGGGTCGTGGTCCATCGCGGCGCGGTGGCGGATCAGCCCCTCCTGCCGGCCCAGCCGCTGGTGATCGACGATCGCCCGCAGCACCGGATGCCCCTCGGAGGTGCGCAGCAGGTGCAGGAGGAAGGCGGCGGTGAAGCCCTGAGCCACGTCGTCGCCCTGCGCGACGTAGGAGAGCAGCTCGTCGGCCTGCTCCCGATCCCCCTCGCCGATCTCCAGCTCGGCCAGCGCCACCGTGGCCCTGATCGACTGGGCGTGCGCGCCGGAGTCGACGGCCCGGCGCAGTAACCGCCTGGCCTCCGCCACCTCCCCGGCCCGCAGGCGCGCCAGCCCGCTGTCGGCGTCCTGAAGCGCCTGCTCCTCCACGGGGTCGGCCGGCGGCTGCCGGCGCGCGTCCTGGTCGAGCAGCAGCGCCGCCTTGTACGCGGTGTCGGGGTCGGGGTGCGCGGCCGCCGCCCTGACCAGCTCCATCGCGGGCTCGTACGACGAGGGGTGCTGGTCCAGCAGCAGCGCCAGGAGGGTGACGCAGGGCGACGACCACGGCGACTCCCCCGCCTCCAGTACGGCGCGCAACGCGGTCAGGGCCTGGGCCGCCTCGCCCGCCTCGGTGTGCAACTGGGCCAGGCAGGCGTGCGCCTCGACGGCGTACTCGCGCTGACCGCTGGCGATCACCCGGTGGAAGATCGCCCTGGTCGTCTCCTCGTCGCCGAGCTGGGCGTGCACCTTGGCCTGCTCCAGGAGCGCGGGCAGGCGCAGCTCGGGCCGCGGGTCCTCGGCCGCCCTGGCGTAGGCGTCGGCCGCCTCGGCGTACTCGCCCAGGTTCACCAGCACGGCGCCGAGCAGCTTGTACGCCATGGCCAGGTGGTCGGGGTGCCCCACGGCGACCGCGTGCTCGCACACCTGGCGGGCCGCCTCGTAGTCCTCCTCCTCGGCGTACAACCGGTAGAGCTGGAACGCCGACTGCGACACCACCTCGGGGTCGCCGCAGGTGAGCAGCCGCTGGTAGTCCTCCTCGTCCTCGGCCACCTCGTACAGTTCGGCCGCCGTGGCGGCGGTGAGGAAGGCGAAGTCCGGCAGCTCCAGCTGGGCGGCCAGCTCGGCGACGGCGGGGCTGTCACAGCGGCGCGCCCGCCTCAGCGCCGCCTCGGCGCCCGCCGCGTCGCCCAGCTCCGTACAGACCAGCACCATCGCCGTGTCGGCCAGCGCCGCCACCTCGAAGTCCGCACCGTCGGCCGCGATGCTCAGCACCCGGTGCGCCGCGGGCCATTCGCAGGCGCTGACCAGCATCAACGCCATCGCGATGGCCGAACGCTGCGCGAACACCGGGTCGTCGGACTGGATCACCGACCGGTGCGCGGCCTCGGCCCCGTCCAGGTCGCCCATGTCCTGCAGCAGACAGGCCAGCAGGTGTGACGCCTCGGGGTCCCCGGTGGCCGCGATCTCCCGGAACAGCGCGGCGGCCCCGTCGAGATCTCCCGCTTCCCAACTCAGCATGGCCGGCCCGAGCCGCTCTGACGACATGTGCCACTCCTCGTATAGCTCTGAAGTGAAAAAACTACACATATGGATACTTCGATCACAGAGCAATCCGGATACTGCTTGATCGCGGGTCCCCCCGCGCGTCGGGCGGGCCGCGCCGTAGCGTAGACCTCATGGCCAAAGCGTTCTGGATCGACCAGGAGTTCGACAGGGACCGTGACGGGCGCTTCTCCGTACACGTACGCAAGAATCTCGACGAGTTCGAGTGGGGCGACATCGCGCCCGTCAGGTTCGCCTGCGCGGCGTGGCGGCTCGCCACGCCGCCGTCGCTGTCACCCGGCTATGTGCGCTGGGACCGGCGGGTCCTGGAGGCCACCTGCGTCCGCAACACCTGGGACGGCACGCTGAACGCGCGCATCCGGGTCGCCTCCCCGCTGCCCGCGCCGCTCACCGACTCCCGGACGTGGTGGCGGGACCGCGGCTGGCTCGGCTGGCAGGAGGTCTTCGGCCAGTACGTCGAGCCCACCCAGCAGGACCTGGCCCGAAACCCGTTCGTACGAGCTAGCCTCCTCATCGACGTCCCAGTGCCCCTCGGCGACCTCCCCCCGGAGCCGGAAGGCCCCCACGACCAGGTGGAGCAGAGCGCCGGAAGAGCGGTCACAGTCCTGGTACGCGAGCTGAACGACCTGGTCACCCCCGTCCTCGACCAACTCGGCTAGGACACCTCTTTCCGGCGGTCACAGCGGTCCGGCCGGATGAACGTCGATCCCGAACGCGCCCTGGGAAAGACAGGACGTCATGACAGAGCTGATCTCCGGCCTGGCCCGCCTACGTCAGTGAGCCGAGCACAATCCGCTGCCCGACGACGAATCGGGCGGCATCGACGACCTCACCGAAGAAATGAAACATTTTTCCGAACACCGTGCGGAGGCGACTCGCCTCCTCTTGGAGTCATAGCACCCGACCTATCGAGGTTGTATCGCAGGCTTGCCACCAGCGGAAACGGTGGGTCCGGCAGCGTGTTGTAACCGAAGAAGAGAGCCCTTACCCGTCCTGCGCGTCGGACAGGAAGGAGGTAAACGCACCATGCGCCACCTGCCCCAATCCCCCGCTCCCGTGGCCGGGAAGGTCATTGGCCGGTTGGATCATCGACTTGCATGTCGATTACACAGCGTTAAAGTTGATTCAAGAGGCCAACTGCCGGTCGAGGTAGGCGCGGAACTCCCGCACCTGAACGGTGCTCTCGTACGGCTTCAGCCGCTTGTCGAACTGCCGGATGCTCTCGACGAGCCTTGGCGAGGACATCCGCCCGGCAACGGGAACGGCCGTGCGGACCGTGTCGACGGCCTGCTCCACCTCTCCCTTGCCCAGGTAGGCATTGGCGGCGGCGAGCCGGTTGAGCTGGGCCGATCGGGGACGGCGTACGTCGAACTCGCGAACGGCTTGTTCGGCGTAACCAGCCGCGCGGTCATGCTTGCCCAGCAGGCGCCAGGGGGAACCCATCTCCGCATACATCTGAGGTTCATCGTGTCCCACGAGCCATGCGGGGTCTCGATCATTCGGGCCTTGACCGTAAGCACGCTCGGCCTCGCCCAAGAGCCGCTCGACCTGCTTAGCGGCATGCCCATCTCCAGTTCTGGCGGGCTGCGTCTGCGCGGCGGTCGCCCGTGCCTCCCTGGTCAGCATGAGTGCCATGACGCGCGGTGACGCCTGAGCCCGGCGCGCGCTGTCAACGGCCGCCCGGCTCAGCAAGACCGCATACGTGGAGCGGTTCAGGTGAAGTGCCTGATGGGACATGGTGGTCAGGACACGGGCTCCAGCCAAGGGATCGTCAGCCGTCTTCGCCAGCTTCAACGCCTGGCCGTAGTAGTGCTGCGCCTGCCCGTGATGGCCTATGTCGAAGGCCGTCCACCCCGCAAGGAGCGTCATCTGGACCGCTGCCACCAGCAGCTCCGACCCGACCTTGTCGTCATAAGTGCCGCGCAGCAGCGGAGCGACCTGGGTGTTCAGATAGTCCACCACCGCCGGACGGACGACCCCGCCACCGTACTGATGATCGATCGTGTGGAAGGTCTGGAGCATCTCATTGATGCGCTGCACGTCCGAGAGCCCCACCGCCTGCCCAGATCCCTGAGACGCGGCCGTCTCGGCAGGAGCGCCATAGCTCCATGACGACAGCCAGCCGTCCAGAGCGGCGGGGACGAAGGGCAGTGCGCCCAGCAGGTGACGTCGTTCGAGGTCCAATTCGCCCCTCCACAGCTTCGCGGCGGCCTTCACGGTAGCCGCGATGGACATGTCGCTGAAGTCCGGCAACGGCCACACCTCGGTGCCGACCGGGTCCGAACAATGCAGCCACCGCTCCACCTCGGCCCCGCCCACGCCGAACACCTGAGCGATCCGCGCCCGATACACCGGCCGCACATCCTGCGCACCCCGCTCCCACCGGCTCAACGTCGTCGGCGTCACCAGCAACGCCTCGGCGGCGTCCTCCTGGCTCATCCCCAGCCGCTTACGCGCCCGTACCAACTCAGGCCGCCCCACAACCCCACCACCCAACGCTGAGTGACCGCAAGAACACCCATTGTCGATGATCGAGCCCCGACCAGGCCCACCACAAGCCAGAACGACCAGAAGACGACCAGCGACCCGGCCGACCCGGCACGACCGGACGAACGCCGACGCGAAGGTCTGCCACCGCCCACCCCGGCCACCGTTTCCTTCTCCTACGGCCACACCGACGAAACGGAGCCCGATCCCCATGACCTTTACCGACAACGTGCACGCGCTCATCCCCCGGCAACGCGCCCAGAGCCCGATCAAACCCGAACACGTCGACGCGATGATCGCCCTGTACCCCGGCGGCCTCCGCTGGCGGCGCACCTTCCCCGGCACCCCCGACCAGATCCCCCACGCCCGGTACTTCGCCCGCTACCTCCTGGCCGACTCCCCCCACCGGGACGACGCCGAGCTCATCGTCGCCGAGCTCGCCACCAACGCCCTCCAGCACAGCAGCAGCGGAGGCCCGCACGGCACCTTCGTCGTCGAGATCACCCGCGCCATCGCCACCATCACCCTGGCCGTCTACGACTGCGGCTGGGGTCCCATCCCGCGCTTCGCCAGACGCTGCCGTACGAACGCGGAGCGCGGGCGGGGCCTGGCCATCGTCGCCGCCATCGCCGACCAGACCGGCCACGAGGGCAACGACACCACCGGCCACAAGGTCTGGGCGCGTATCCACACCCAGACCACGCTCAAGGGCGAAGACGGCGGCTAGGCGCCTGTGGTGCCGTCGATCAGTTCGCGCAAGATGTCCAGGTGGCCGTTGTGGCGGGCGGTCTCCTCGGTCATGTGGCCGATCACCCAGCGCAGGGTGAGGTGGCCGCCCTTGCTGTCCTTGCCCTTCGACAGGGTGTCCAGGTCAATTCCGGCGATGCGCTCCCGGACCCGCTCGCACTGCGCCTCGTACTCCACCAGGAGGCGTCCCAGCGGCATCGTCAGCGCGACCTTGAACTCGGCGTCGGGGTCCTCGTCGGTCCACGGCCCCCGGTCCTCGTCCCCCAGGAACATCACCTCGAACCACCAGTGCTCGTTCCAGCGCAGGTGGTTGACGATGCCGGCCACCGTCATCAGCGGCGAGGTGGCCAGCGGCGCCCGTCGAGCGTCCTCGCTGCTCAGCCCCTCGCATTTGGCGAGCACCGTCGCGCGGACGTAGTCGTGGAATGTGGCCAGTGTGGTGCGCTCGTCCCAGGAGGTCGGCGTGTCGGTCCTCTTCACCGCACCAGCATGCCCGATCACCGAATGGGTAGCAGAATCGCATGCGGCTCTCTTTCGCTGTCGCGCTCGCCACCGTCCTGGTCGCCGGCTGCTCGGTCGACACGGCGGGCCCGGTGCGCGCCGCGGAGCGGTTCCACGCCGCCCTCGCCGCCCAGCGGCCGGACGCCGCCTGCGCCCTGCTCGCGAAGCGGACCGCCGACAAGCTGCCCCATCCCGGCCAGAACTGCGCCGAAGCGCTGCGTGACCTCGACCTGGGCGCCGGCGGCGGCCTCACCGAGGTGCGCGTCTGGGGCGACGAGGCCCAGGTGCGGCTCGCGGGCGACACCCTGTTCCTGCATCACTACCGCGACGGCTGGCGGGTCAAGGCCGCCGGTTGCCGGCCGGTGCGCGATCTGCCCTACGACTGTGAGGTGGAGAGCTGATGCGGGTGATGTTCGCGCTGACCGTGCTCGTGATCGTGTCCGGCCTGGTCTTCGTCTTCGTGATCGGACTTTCGCGGCTATGAGCCGGATCAAGGACAACGCGCTCTCGTTGACCTTCCTGGTGCTGTTCCTGCTGTCCTTGGCCGGTCAGGCGCTGGCGGGGATGCTGCACTACAACGAGCAACAGCTTGTCGAGGGCGGCGAAGCGGTCTCCTTTCTCACGTACGTGACCTCGTCCTCCTTCGCCGTGGACGTGGCGGAGAACTGGCAGTCGGAGTATCTGCAGTTCCTGCTGTTCATCATGCTCACCATCTGGATGGTGCAGCGAGGCTCGCCGGAGTCGAAGGAGCCTGGCAGGGAAGGGGCCGAGTCCGACGAGGAGCAGCGGATCGGCCCTTACGCCGAGGCCGACTCGCCCGCGTGGGCCAGGGTGAAGGGCTGGCGGCTCAGGCTATACAGCAACTCGCTGGGGCTGGCCATGGGGACCGTCTTCCTGCTGTCGTGGCTGGCGCAGTCGGTCGCGGGGCAGGCGGCGTACAATTCCGAGCGGCTCGCCGACCTGCGCGACCCTATCGGCTGGAGTGCGTACGTCACTTCGCCGGAATTCTGGGACAGAAGCCTGCAGAACTGGCAGTCGGAGCTGCTGGCGGTGCTGTCGATGGTGGTGCTCTCCATCTATCTGCGCCAGCGCGGCTCGCCCGAGTCCAAGCCGGTGGGGGCGCCGCACTCGGCGACGGACGTCAGCGGCTGACCGGTGACGACGGCGACGATCCGGGTGCCGCCGGGGAAGGCGCCCTGCCGTACGAGGTCGAGAATGCCGTACAGCATCTTCGCCACATACACCCCCTCCACCTGATATTTCGCGATAAATCGCTTCAAAGCGGGTGTTGTGCGGGCGTAGCCGCCGAAGTGGTAGTCGAGGTTGATCGACCAGTTCGACCAGACCCGCCCGTACGCCTCCCGCTGCAGCCTGGCCACCTCCCCCGTCAGGAACCCGGCCCCCTTCAGCACCGCGAACCCGAGCGCCCGCCTCCCCTCGGGCAGCCCCGCCGCGATCCCGGCCAGCGTCCCCCCGGTGCCCACCGGACAGCAGATCACGTCGTAGTCCCCGCCGAGCTCCCCCGGCAGCTCGGCGCACCCGCGCACGGCCGCCGCGTTGCTCCCGCCCTCGGGCAGGATCGTCACCTCCCCCCACCGCTCCCGCAGCCGCGCCTGCGTCTCGGCTGTGTGCTTGAGCCGGTACGCCGCCCGATCCAGATAGTCGAGCCGCATCCCGCAGGCCACGGCGTGGGCCAGCGACGGGTTCAGCGGCAGGTGCTCCTCGCCGCGGATCACCCCGATGGTCTCGAACCCGTGCCGCAGGCCCGCCGCCGCCACGGCCCTGATGTGGCCGGAGTAGGCGCCGCCGAAGGTGAGGATCCGGGCGGGGCCGAGGTTGTAGCGGAGTTTGCGCGCCTTGTTGTCGTCATGCACCAGGAAGACCCGTACAGAGCCGAGCGCGGGATCCAGCAGCTCCTCCACAGTCCTCCTCGTGCCGTCGCACCGCCTGTTGGCGCTAGTCTACGGTCGGGCCCTTGTTGAGGAGTGTTGGGTTATGCGCGTTGTTGAAGCTTTTCGTGCCGCGTTCGGCGCCGACCCCGAGACCGTCTGGCGCGCTCCCGGCCGGGTGAACCTGATCGGCGAGCACACCGACTACAACGACGGCTTCGTGCTGCCGTTCGCGGTCCCGTGGGGTGTCACGGCCGCCGTCAGCCCGCGCCCGGACCAGACGATCCGCCTGCTGTCCCTCCAGGGCTCCACCACCGAGCCCATCACCCTGGCCACCCGCGAGGAGGCCACGGGCTGGACCCGCTACGCGGTCGGCGTGCTGGCCATGCTCGGCGACCGGGTGCGCGGGGCCGACATCGCCCTCGACGGCGACGTGCCGCAGGGCGCCGGCCTCAGCTCCAGCGCCGCCCTGGAGGTGTCCGTCGCCTCGGCGCTCAACGAGCTGCACGACCTCGGCCTGACCCCCATGGAGATCGCGCTGCTCAGCCAGCGCGCCGAGAACGGCTTCGTCGGCGTGCCCTCCGGCATCATGGACCAGGCCGCCTCGGCGCTGTGCGAGGAGGGCCACGCGCTGTTCCTCGACTGCCGCACTCTGGGCTCCCGCTCCATCCCGCTCGACCTGGCCGCGCACGATCTGCGCATCCTCATCATCGACACGCAGGTGCACCACGAGCACGCCGGCGGCGAGTACGCCAAGCGCCGGGCGGAGTGCGAGTCGGCGGCCCGCAAGCTGGGCGTCGACGCGCTGCGCGACGTCACCGACCTGGCGGGCGCGCTGGAGCGGCTGCAGGGCGACGAGCGTAAGCGGGTCATGCACGTGGTGACGGAGAGCCACCGGGTGGAGGCCCTGGTCGGGCTGCTGCGCGCGGGCGCCACGCGCGAGATCGGCGCACTGCTGAACGCCTCGCACCTGTCGCTGCGCGACCAGTACGAGGTGTCCTCGCCGGAGCTGGACGTGGCCGTGGAGGCGGCCGTGCGCGGCGGCGCGCGGGGCGCCCGGATGACGGGCGGCGGCTTCGGCGGGTCCGCGATCGCGCTGGTCGACGAGGACCGGCTGGACAGCGTGCGCGAGTCCGTCGCCGCCGCCTACGCCGAACGCTCCTGGACGCCGCCCCGCTTCCTGGACGCCACCCCGGCCAAGGGCGCCCACCGCCTGGCTTGAGCCTCGCAGGTGAAGGGCGCCTACCGGACTTCACCGGCGAAGGCGCCTACCGGCTCTCTCTGACGACTCAGCGCGCCACCGACCATCCCGGACCGGCTCACAGCGGCGGGAACTCCGGGGCCCGCCGCTCCAGGAAGCTCGCCACGCCCTCCGCGAAGTCGGGGCGCTGGAAGGAGGCGAGCATCTCCTGGGTGGCGGCCTTGGCCGACTCCTCCAGGGTCGTCGTCCAGTCGGACCAGACCTGGCGCTTGATGATGGACATCGACGCCGGCGAGCTGTACTGGGCCAGCTCCCTGGCGTAGGACCGGGCGGCCTCCAGAAGTTCACCGGCCGGCACGGCCCAGTTGGCGAGGGACAGCTCCACGGCCTCCTTCCCGGTGCAGGTCCGGCCCGACAGCAGCAGGTCCATGGCCTTCTGCTGACCCATGACGCGCGGCAGGACCCACGACAGGCCGTACTCCGCGATGAGCCCGCGCCGGGCGAAAGCGGTGGTCCACTTCGCCTCTTCGGAGGTGAAGACGAGGTCGCAGACCAGGGCGTGCACCATCCCGAGCCCGGCGCACGCGCCGTTGACGGCGGCGATGATCGGCTTGCCGATCGTGGTGGGGAAGGTGGCGGGCCGGGGGTCCGGCGGCTCGGCGTAGGTCCCCGCCTGGATCGAGGTCAGCGCCTCGAAGTCCGCGCCGGCGCAGAAGCCCTTGCCCGCCCCGGTCACCACGACGGCCCGCACCTCAGGGTTCCGCTCCGCCTCGGTCAGAAGGTCGAAGTATCTGCGCCCCATGGCGTCGGTCCAGGCGTTGAGCCGGTCCGGGCGGTTGAAGGTGAGAGTCAGCACGCCTCGGTCGAGCGAGGAGAGTACGAGTTCGGCCATGGGGCAACAGAACCATGTTCTAGGAGGGGCACGCAAGCTCAGTGGCCCGCTGGGGGGTGAGAGGAGGACGGGCACGCAAGCTCAGTGACCCGGCACGAAGTTGGGGGTGAGGGTGGGGTTGTCGTAGGAGCGGTGGAAGACGGGGGTCGCGCCGCCCGAGATGGGCGGGACGATCCACGACCACTCCGCCGGGCAGGTACGGCCCGCCTTCTCCTCGCGCTCCAGATGGGTCAGGAACCGGCCGGACTCCGTGTGGTGGTCCGTCATCGTCACCCCCGCCGCCTCGAACGAGTGCAGCACCGCCACGTTCAGCTCCACCAGCGCGTGGTCACGCCAGAGCGAGCGCTCGGTGGAGGTGTCCAGGCCGAGCCGCTCGGCGACCACGGGAAGCTGGTTGTACCGGTCGCTGTCCGCGAGGTTGCGCGCACCGATCTCGGCCCCCATGTACCAGCCGTTGAACGGCGCGCACGGATAGCAGACGCCGCCGATCTCCAGGCACATGCCGGAGATCGCGGGCACCGCGTGCCAGCGCAGCCCGAGATCGGCGAACCACGGATACACCGGGTGCACGATCGGCACCTCCAGCACCGCGTCGCCGGGCAGATTGCACAGCAGCGGCCCACCCAGGCCGGGATCGATGATCAGCGGCAACACGTCGAACCGCCCCAGCCCGCCCCGCCACCCCAACTCCCGGGCCAGGGCGGTCAGCTCGGCCTGACGAGGGTCGCCGATGACCGAACCACCCCTGGTCCGATGCCCGGCATAGCGGATGAGCTGCTCGTTCAGCACCCGCGGCGCCCGCCGACCGGGCACGTCGGGCGGAAAGACAGTGATCGTCGGCCTGATCTTGCCGTCACCGGTGGCCTCCCGCAGATGCGCGACGCACTCCAGAGCCACCCCCTCCGCACCGGCGACGTCCCGCCGATCGCGCACCCGCAGCGACTTCCAGTAGAGGCGGCCGATGCAGCGATTGCTGTTACGCCAGGCCACCCGGGCGCCGAACTGCAACTCCTCGAAGGTGTGCACGTAGGTTCCGTGGCGGGCGATGTCCCTGCCCACGTCACGCAGGCGCGCGTGCATCCCGCCCTCGGACGGATGCTCGCCGTGGAAGAGCCTGATGAAGCGCTCCGCCTCACGAAGGTCGGTCGTACGCTCGATGACGCCAGGCAGGGCCAGGGCATCGAAGGGACGCAGGGATCTGATCCAGGTAGGCACGCAGTAACCAGCACTTTTCGCTTCACGGAGCACCCCGCCGATTCCGGGTCGGCGACGCCTCCTGCCGGCAGCGCCCTCTCCACGCCACCTCGTCAGCTTGTCCGCGGCTTGCCGCGCCGGCCATGGGGCTGACCGACGCGGCGGCTCCATCCTCACCCCTCGAAGCCCCGCTTGTCCGGCGAAACACCAAAGTATGTGACCTTGCGACTACATGGAGTGAAATCCACGCCAGGCGGCAAGCTGCCCATGCCCAGGGGATGCCATGAACGATCTTGTCGGTGGAGATGTCTACGCTTCCCACCCATGCGCGACGACAAAACTTGCACCGTACGCCTGGAATTCGATGTACAGGACTGCGCCACCGCACATCTGGCAGATCAGGAATGGGATCAATATCCAGAAGAACCAGTGCTGTCTGTCGGGAACATCCAGGTTGCGAAGAACTACGTTTCCCTGTGGACCACGCACCAGTGGGGGCCGACGAACTTCACGGTGACGATCGCCGACCGGGACCCAGGAGCCGATCTGACCGGCTACGAGGAAATCGCCGAAATCAGCTACACGTCCGCGTCAGGCCAGGTGGCGCTCGTCGGGTTCAACTACAGCAATCTCCCGATGAGCCCCCTTCCTCCCCTCCCCGCCGGCCCTGGAACCTACCGCGTCCGCTATCACGTCAAGGGAATGGACACAGAGGGCACGGACGACGCCACAGATGACCATTACCTCCAGATCTGGCCATCGCCTCTCGAGGAGCCCGCCGTCATCAAGGCCACACCTGAAGCTCTTAATACCGGCTGAACCGAAGAAGTACGGGCTTCACCGATCCACCGGCGGGTGCGCTCACCGATCGGGCCCGGTCGATGTACGGAGTTCGGCGAGCTCGCCGAGTCGGAGCCGGGCCATCTCGATGACGGCGCGCACGGCGGGCGAGGGCTGACGTCCCGCGCGGGTCACCGCCACGAGCCGCCGCTCCAGCACAGGCGCGAACGCCACCGCGGTGAGGATACCCGCGTCCAGGTCGTTCCGGACGAATGTGTACGGCAGGACGGAGCAGTACTCACCCCGCGCCACGAGATCCCTGACCATGTGGATGGAGTCGGTTCGAGAACCGATGTCATCCGAGGCCTGCCCCAGCTCCACGCTCGCGCGCAGGAGATCGCGGAAGCCCGGGGTCAGGACCAGCCGAAGGGACTGCAGCACACTCGGGGTGGCGTGGTCTCCGATGCCGGAGAGCGTGCCCTGCTTCGCGACGAGCAGCATCTCGTCGAGACCGACTTCGGTGAAGGACAGATGCGGGTTCGCGTGACCCGGCTGATGAGTGAAGATGCCGAGGTCCAAGCGCCCTTCCTCGACCCATTCCGTGAGGAACATCGGCAAGCCCTCGACGATCTCGACGCGGGCCTGCGGATGCTCCTCGGCGAACCTCCCCTGCAGGTAGCCCGCCAGCCCGGAGACAAGCGACGGCGACAGGCCGAGCCGCACGGTTCCCACCAGCGACGCGGCCGCCTCCCGAACCGCCGACCTGATGTCGTCCACGTAGGTGAGGAGAGTCTGGGCCATCTCATCCAGGCGGGCGCCCGCGAACGTCGGACGGACGCCATCGGGAAGCCGCACGAGTAGCTCGACGCCCAGCTCACGCTCGAGCGCCTGGATCTGCTTGCTGAGAGCGGGCTGGCCGATGTGCAGCTTGCGGGCCGCGCGGCTGAAACTTCCCTCGCGGACGATCGTCGAGAAGTGCTGGATCTGCCGGATGTCCATCGCATCACTCCGTACCCGACCGATCGGCCGCGCCGACGTTCCCGGCAGGAGCGTCGCACGACCGCACCTCAGACCGTAACAGACGTATTCCCTCAGGGAATGCCGCTGGGCCCGGCAGGCCCGGGACGCGATGGAACGACCGACGGTTCGGGCGAGTCAGTGGCGCGACACGGCGCTCACCTGCGCCGCAGCAGGAAACGCTGGATCTTGCCGCTCGGCGTCTTCGGCAGCGCCTCGACGAAGTGGACGACACGAGGGTAGGCGTGCCGCGAGTACGTGTCCCGGACGAGGGCCTGGAGTTCCCTGGCCAGCGCGTCGCGCGTTTCCGGCGAGGCGCTCGTGACGACGAACGCCTCGACGACCTCCCCGCGGATGCCCTCCGGGTCTGGCCCGCCGACCACGGCGACGTCGGTGACCGCGGGGTGGGTGATCAACACGCTCTCGACGTCGAAGGGACCGATGCGGTATCCCGAGGCAAGGATGACGTCGTCGTCGCGGGCACTGAAGAAGAAGTACCCGTCCTCGTCCACGCGGCCGGTGTCGCCGGTCAGGTACCACCGTCCGGCCCCGGTGAAGCGATCGGCCGTGCTCTCCGGCGCGTCCTGGTAGCCGCCGAACCAGAACAGCGGACTCGCGGACGCGTCGACGGCGATCTGACCCTCGACGATCCCGGCGACGACGCCGGGCAGGGGATGTCCCATCGAGCCCGCCCGGATCGGCCGCACGACGTCGTCATGCCAGTGGTTGCCGATCGCCATGCCCAACTCGGTCTGGCCGTAGTGATCCCCGATCGGGATCCCGAACGTCGTCTCACCCCACCCCGCCACGTCCGGGGTGAGCGGCTCACCGGCCGACGAGGCCCGCCGCAGCGGGATCCGCCCGGCCGTCGCCGCCTTCATCATCGCCCGGTACACGGTCGGGGCACCGGCGAAGTCGGTGACGCCGAACCGCCGCATCACCGCTGCCGTCGATTCCGGGGTGAACGCCCCGCGGAACAACAGGCTGGCCCGCCCGCCTGCCATCGGCGCGACGATGCCGTAGTAGAGCCCGTAGGCCCAGCCCGGATCCGCCGCGTTCCAGTAGACGTCCTCCGCCCGCACGTCGAGCCCGTAGTGCAGGTAGCTGTGGAAGGCGGCGAGCGCCCGCACGGGGACGACGACCCCTTTCGGGCTCCCGGTCGTACCGCTGGTGTAGAGCTGCAGGAAGGCCCCGTCGCCGCCGACGGTCTCGGACGTAATCGACGGGGCGCTGTCGGTGACGAGCCGGTCGAAGTCCGCGCCGGTCTCGAGCACGTCGACACCCTTGAGGGCGTCGAGCTTCCCCCGCTGCCCGGACTCGGTAATGATCAGCCTCGCGCTCGCGCTCTCGACCCGCAGGCGGATCGCGCCGTCCGCGAAGGCCGTGAACAGCGGCACGTACACCGCACCCAGCCGCCAGAGCGCCAGCAGCGTGACGACGAGTTCGGGCCGCTTGGACATCAGGACCGCCACCCGGTCCTCGCGCATCACCCCCCGGTCCGCGAGGGCCGTCGCGAGGCGACGGGACCGGTCGGCGAGTTCACCGTAGGTCATCGCCGACCCGTACAGGTCCTCGTCCACGAACCGGAAGGCGACGGCGTCCGGGTCGTGGCGGTCGCACAGCAGGGTCGCGACGTTCGCTTCGGGCGAGGCGTACTGGCTCAGCCAGCGCTCGACGGTGTCATCGATGTCCGGCATGGACTTCTCCTCCAGTGGGGTGGTGCAGGATGCCAACCGGGCATGGCGTCATTCGGGATCGCCGCCGCCCTGCGGCATGGGCGACACCCGTCCGCCCAACGCTGACAGGTCCTCACCAAGGGTGACGCCCCCGACACGGACGGGCAGCGCGTCGATCAGCACGAACAGCACCCGTACCGGCTCGTCGCCCCGCGCGACCCAGGAGTGCATGGTGCCCCGCTGGATCAGGAAGTCACCCGCGGTCAGCCGTTCGACGACCTCACCGCTGTCGAGGACCATGTCGAGCCGGCCCGAGAGCACCAGGGCGACGTCCTGTGTCTCGGTGCGATGCATGTTCGTGTGCTCGGCCTCCGCCGGGTCGAACTCCGCGACGCGGAAGAGCACGCGAGAGCCCTTGGGACCCGGGGCTCCGTCGTCGAACCGGTCCTCGTCGTTGCTGGCGGGGAGTTGCCCCGTGCACCACACGACCCGCGCCTCGTACCCGGGCAGGCGCGGTGTCGAGCCGACGATCTCGTCCGACCTGACGACAGCCTTCCCGTCCACGGAGTGGCCGGTCACGACCCGTCGGAATGTGAAACCCACCTAGGTGTCCTTCCTGATCGGCATGGTCAGCCGTCGGCTCGCAGCGGGATCACGTCGATCCCCTGCGTCACGGTCTGCCGGGTCTCGCCCAGCCCCACCCCACTGAGGCTCACCACGTCTCCCGCCCGCAGCCAGCGCTTGAAATCCCCCAGCCCGGGGGTGTCGACGTGCTCGAGCAGGCAGCCACCCGGAACTGTGCCGGACCCGATCACCGCCCCGGGCGTGAGGTCGGTCCCCCGCGAGATGTAGGCGAGGAGTTCGCCGAAGGTCCAGTCCATCTGGGCGAGGGTGCCGCGGGTCAGCTCCTCGCCGTTGACCGTCGCGGACAGCTCGAGCATCAGACGTCCGTCGCGGCGGTACGGCTCGAGCTCGTCGACGGTGACCAGCGCCGGCCCCAGCGTGATGGCGCTGTCCTTGCTCTTGGCCATCCCGATGCCCTGGGCCATGTCCACGACCTGGTGGTCGCGCGCGGTCCAGTCGTTGTAGAGAGTGAAGCCGGCGATGTGCTCCTCGGCCCGGTCCGGGTGCAGGTCGCGGCCGCCCCGCCCGATCACGGCGCCCAGCTCGAGCTCGAGGTCGAACATCGTGGAACCCGGCGAGATCGGGACGTCATCGTACGGCCCGACGATCGCGTCCGCGTTGGCGAAGTAGAAGGCCGGGCTCCGCGACCACACCTCGGCCAGTTCGACGTCCCGGCCGAGTGCCCGGTAGCACCCGCGAAGGTGATCGAGGAAGCACAGCCCGTCCCGTACCGACGGCGGACGACGGAGCGGGGCGAGCAGCCGGACCTCGGCCAGCTCGTGGACCTCCGCGGGCGCGCGCCACGCGTCCTCTCCCGCCTCGGTGAGACCGCCGGTCGTCAGCAGCCCCTCCAGGGTCGTGCCCGCGGCGAGCCCTCGGACGGATCCGCCGTCGAGCACGCCGGTGCGGACGCCGTCGCCCGCCTCGTAGGTGACCCACTTCATGGCATCTCTCCTTCGAATCCGAACTCAGCACGCCGGGACCGCCCGCTCATCCGGTCTCCGCCGCGACACCGATGGCCGCGGGGGCATCGGCCTGCGAGAAGCCCTGGGTCGGGCGGGCTCCTCGGCCGAGGTAGATGCGGACCCGCAGGACGACGAAGGCGGCGACGATCGTCAGGCCGCACGCGACCAGCACGACGTACATCGGCGCCCCGTGACCGACGCTCGCCACCAGCCACACCAGGATGAGGTTGAGGAAGCCGCCGAGCACCGCGATGACGATGTTGTACGGCACCGAGTAGCCGGTCTGCCGCACCTCGGTCGGGAAGATCACCGAGACCATGCCCGGGACGGAGGCCGGGATCCCACCAGCCGTCAGCGCCGCGGGCAGGTGGATCCACACGGCGAGTCCGGAATCCGGAGGCAGGGTGGGAAGGACCACCAGCAGCAGCACCGCGGTCGCCGCGGTCGACAGCCCGGCCCAGAGCAGCATCCGGCTCCAGCCGTACCGGTCGGCGACGTAACCCCAGGCGGGCATGGACGCCATCGCACCCGCGATCGAGACCAGGCTGATGACCAGCGACGTCGTCGAGGAGTAGCCGAGGACCGTCTGCAGGTAGGTCGGCCAGTAGTTGAAGTAGGTGACGTTCACCAGCGTCAGGGCGACGGCGAGGAGTCCTGCGTACATGACCGCGCGGCGATGCTTGCTGAGCACCTCACGGACCGGAGCGGCCGGACGCCTGCCGTCCTCCAGGGTCTCGCGCACGAACGCGGGCGTCTCGTCGATCCTGCGCCGCAGGTAGATCGACACGACCCCCAGCAGACCGCCGGCGATGAACGGAAGGCGCCACGCGAGCGAGGGCAGGTCCGGCGTCAGCTGCGTCGCCACGAGGCCGGCCGCGAATGCCGCACCCGCGCCGAGCAGGAATCCGCTGTACGCCGTCATCTGCTGGAACGCGCCCGCCCGCGCGACGCCGTTCGGCCGGGCGTGCTCGGTGACGAAGACCGCGGCCGCGGGGAGTTCCCCACCCACCGCACAGCCTTGGGCGACCCGCAGCAGCAACAGCAGCACCGGCGCGGGCCAGCCGATCTGGTCGTAGGTCGGCAGCAGCCCGATGAGCAGCGTGGAAACAGACATGACGACCACGGTCAGGATGAACAGCCGCTTGCGTCCGACCCGGTCGGCGACCCTGGCGATGAGGATCCCGGCGATCGGCCTGATCAGGAGACCGGTCGAGTAGATGGCGAGGGTCTGGACCAGCCTCATCGTCGGCGACATACCCGCCGGGAAGAAGGCCTGGCCGATCAAGGTCGTCAGATAGAGGTAGACGACGAAGTCGTAGTATTCGAGGGCGGCGCCTAAGGATCCCAGGCGGATGTTCCGCTTGGCCCTCCGTTCGGCCATGGCCGACGATGACTGGCTCATCAGTAAGGCATCCTTTGTGAGCGCGTGGCGATGGGACAGACCGCGGCGCACGAGACGATGGGGGGATTCAGCCTGCTTCGCTAGTCGTCGAAGTCGACGGCGGCGTGCGGCCAGTTCACTGCTTTGATCAGGTAGTCGTGGGATGCCTGCACCCGGCGCCGGACCTCGTCCAGGTCGACGCCGATCAGGCGGCCGTCCCACTTGACGACACGGCCGTTCACCAGCACGGCGGTGACGGACTCCACCCCGGCGCCCTGCACGACCGTGGTCGGCACGTTGTTCCGAGGGAACAAATGCGGCGCCGATGTGTCGACGAGGATGACGTCGGCCTTCTTGCCCGGGGTCAGGGAGCCTGCGACATCTCCCACGCCGCAGTTGTTCGCGCCCTGCTGCGTGGCGGACTGCAGGATCTCCCGCAGCGTCGCCGAAGCGCTCCCGGAACGGTGCTGGTCTACCCGCTGCATCAGGTAGAGCGCACGCATCTCGGCGAACATGTCGATCGCGTAGGTCATCGGATTGTCATTGCTCAGGCCCGGCCGTAGGCCCTGCTCGACCCATTCGTTGTACGGAATCTGGCCGTATCGGAATTGGGATTCGATACGGGGACACACATTGACCTGCGCCCCGTTGTCGATCACGATCTGCCGCTGCTCGGGGGAAAGGAAATTCGCGTGATTGATCGCCTCCCGCCCATCGAGGGATCCATCCGCGTACAACTGTGCGAGGTCCTGCTTCTCGATTCCGCTGTCGAAGGAGAACCATAGATCGAGTTCTTCGCGGACAGGCAGGAGATCGGTGAGCTCGTCGAAACCGGTCGCGAAGAGACGCATCGAGCACAGGTCGTCGCCGCCGCGGAAGTACTGGTCCCGCAGCCGCCGGGCATCCGCCGGAAACGTGCCGGCCCAGGTGCCCGAGCGGGGGCGTCCGACGGCATGCACACCCCGTATCCCGGACGCGAGGAGCGCCTCGACCCCGGCATCCGAGTGCTCGGGCGAGCGGGCGTTGTGCATGTTGTCGACGACCGTGGTGATCCCACCGTTGAGTGCGGCCAGCAGGGTGTTCAGGGTGCCCGCGTGGATGTCCTCGGGCCGACACGCCGGAGCGAACGCCCGATGGGCGGCGTACATGTAGCTGCGGCCCGAGACCGGGGCCCCGCCGATGGCGTCTTCGGTCGTCTGGGGGATGTTCTCCGGGATGATCCGGCCGAGTGACCCCTCCCAGCAGTGGATGTGCGGGTCACAGAAGCCCGGCATGACGATGTGGTCACGCGCGTCGATGACGACCGCCTCCGGCGCGGAGATCGAGGCCCCTACCTCGGCGATACGGTCCCCGACGATCAGCACGTCGCCGACGGCGAAGTCGCCCACGTCACTGTCCATCGACAGCACCGATCCCCCTCGCAGGAGAATCTGCAGGGGCGTCGCCTCCGCCGGACCCCGGGCGGCGTGCCGCTCGAGGAGGGCCTCGAGACGGCGCTCGGCGGACGGATCTGGTCGCGCATTCTCGTCAGCGCTCATCGAACCTCGATTCCATGCTGGAGCCCTTCCGCTTCGATGACGGCCGCGGGCTGCGGCGAACTCGATGCCAGCGGCACGTCCACGCGCCGCGAGATCAGCATCGAGTCGCGGGTGTGCGCCCGTTCATGCTTGAGCTGGTTCGGCGACACCGTCAGGAACAGGGTGCGACCGTCGACTCCGCCGAGCGCGACGGCGTAGACGCCGAGACCGTCGACCACCACCTCGTCGAGCACCTCGCCGCCCTCGGCAACGCGCAGCGCCCGGCGGTGGGTGGGGTCGGCGACCCAGATCGCCCCCTCCTCATCGCGCTCGGTCAGACCGTCGGCGGCAACGTCCGCCGCCCTCAGCCGGGTGAGCCCGTCGCCGTTGGGCTCCTCCCCGAACTTCGCCCACAGCCGCCGGTTGACCAGGGAACCGTCGCTCGTGACGTCGAACGTCGCGATCCGGCTTGCGAAGGTCTCGGCGACGACCAGGGTCTCCCCGTCGCAGATCGCGCCGTTCGGAAAGGCCAGCCCCTCGGCCACGACCGTCGCCGTGCCGTCGGTGCCGACCCGAATCAGGGGTGCCGGCGCGTACTGCGCCCCGTTGGTCAGGTCGAACCCGAAACAGCCGACCCAGCAGCGGCCCTGGGCGTCGACCGCCATGTCGTTGATCTCGCCCGCGGCCAGACCGTTGAGGTCGGCGTGGGTGACCAGGGTTCCGTCAGCTTCCTTGCGCAGGATGCGGTTGTCGAGCATCGAGACGACCAGCAGTCGCCCGTCGGGCAGAAACCCCAGGCCAGACGGCTGGCCCTCGACGGTGGCCTCGACACGCTGGTCGGAGCCGTCCTCGAGGGCGCTGACGACTTCGTAGGCGTAGCAGTCGGTGGCCCACACCCGTTCCCCTTGCCAGCGTGCTCCCGCGAGGAAGGACCGCTCACCCAGAATGGTCTGGAATCCGGTCATGTCCGTGCCTCCGTTCGATCGGGTTTCGGTCAGCTCGCATCGCCGGCGAGCACGATCTCCATCGCGCTGCGTCACGCACGGGTACCCCGGCGGCGTCGGGATCACCCCCACTTGCCGCCCGCGCCGGACGCGAAGTAGTGGCCCTGGTTTAGATCCTCGAGCAGGCCCGGCTCGCGCGGCGCCCAGCCCGTCAGCTCGCGGGTGAGAGCGCTTGAGGTCGGGCCGTCGATGCGGAGGAACATCGCGAGGAAACCGAAGTGCTCGTCGACCTGCTCGGCCGGGATCGAGCGCACCGGGACGTCGAGGTGGCGTCCGATGGCCGCGGCGATGTCACGCACCGGGATGCCCTCGTCGGCCACGGCGTGCAGCATGGATCCCGCCGGCGCCGCCTCGATCGCCAGCCGGAACAGGCGCGCGGCGTCGCGGACGTGCACCGTCGGCCAGCGCGATGCCCCGTCGCCCGGGTAGCCGGAGACCCCCTGCTTGCGGGCGATGTCGATGAGGCTGGAAACGAAGCCGCCGTCGCCCTCGCCGTGGACGGTCGGCGACAGTCGCACGACCGACGGCCGCAGCCCGTGCTCGGCGAGAGCGAAGACGGCGTCGTTCGGAGGATTGCGCGCTTCGCTCACTCCGCCCGGGGCGGGCAGGGCGCGCTCGGTGGCGGGGACCACCCCGTCCTGCGCGAGCCCGAGGATGCCCGCGGCGATGGCGATCGCCCCGCCGGACGGCAGCCCCGACCCCAGGGCCTCGATCGCGGCGACGTCCGACGCGACGGCGTCGTCGAAGCGCCCGGCGAAGGCGATGTCGTGCCGGAAGGCGAGGTGAACGACGGCGTCGGCCGCCGCAGCCGCCTCGCGCAGCACGTCGAGGTCCTCGACCGACCCGCGGACGACGGTGGCGCCCCGCGCCTCGACGGCGGCGGCCGACGCGTCGGACCGGGCAAGCCCGGTGACCTCGTGCCCCGCTCCGATGAGCTCGGGGACGACCGCGGAGCCGACCCATCCCGACGCGCCGGTGACGAACACGCGCATGGTAATTACCTCCGGTGAGGATGTCAGCGACTGCCGTGGGCAGCGCACGCTGATATGACCAGGATTCGACGGATTCAGGGGAACGCCGCCTGATCTCGCAGAGCGGTCGGTGATCCGTGAGGGCGCCGTACGGACCGTTGGCACGACGCTAACAGCAGTCCGATCTATGCCTCAAATACCTATTTGGTACGGCACATATTCCTGCCAGGAATGGGTTCGCCCAGCGCAGGTGGTACGTCAGGCCGAGCCAGGGTGCGTGGATCGACCAGCCGTTGACTTCCGGGACGGTCAAGGGGATCAGTCAGCCCGGGGTCGGCGAGCGGGACGTCGTGGGGGCCGGTAGGCGACGAAGCGCCGACGGAGTGCTGAGCGACAGCACCCCCGGACAGCACAAAGGCCCTCTCCCGAATCGGGAGAGGGCCTTTAGCATGGCTCCCGCGAGAGGACTCGAACCTCTAACCTGCCGGTTAACAGCCGGCTGCTCTGCCGTTGAGCTACGCGGGATCGTACGATGGCGCTGATCGGCGGGGGTTTGGCCCCGTCCGTCGTGCGCAGGAATAGATTAGCGCACTCGTGGAGTGCGTGTCGCATCGTGATCCGGGTAGTGCCGTGGGAGCGGAGGTGCAACATGCGATATCGAATGCCATTCGTCATGGGACTGGCTGTCGGCTATGTGCTCGGCAGCCGGGCAGGCCGTGAGCGATACGAGCAGATCAAGCGGACGGCACAGCGTGTTGCCGACAACCCGAGGGTGCAGGAGGCCGCGGGGGTGGTCGGCGCGCAGATGTCGAAGGCCGGGGAGACGGCGCGGTCCAAGGTGGGCCCGCTCCAGGAGCGGATGCCGTTCAGGAATCGGCACCGCCACGACGGGGAGGCCGGCACGGGCTGGCCCGAGGAGACGGCGGACCAACCGAAGACCGCCCAGCAGAGCAAGATGCCTTACTGATCGGCGCGCATGGGCGTGTCGTCTCTCACACGCCCATGCTGCGCCGCAGTCCTTCCAGCGCCTGCTCGGCCAGGGCGCGCAGGCCCGGGTCGTCGGGGTCGAGGCCGTCGTCGAAGACGAGCGTCCAGCCCACCATCTCGCCCGAAGGGCGGCGCCTGGCCACCAGCCGCACCCCGCCACGCCCGGGCAGGTCCACGTGCTTGTTCACCACGATGGTGGCGTTGACCCGCTCGCGCACGGTCTCGGGCAGCAGCCGCGGCTCCGGCACGAGCGCCCGGTGGCTCTGGCCGTCGGTGGTGAGCAGGCGCAGTCCCTCTTCGTCCCAGGACGCCTTGTCGATCGTCTCGTACGGCACCCGCGTGCCGTCGGCGAGGAACAGCGCCTGGTCCGTGGCCACCACGTAACCGTCGTCCCCGGCCGGGCTGAACGTCAGCACCCGCTCCCCCGGCACCATGACCAGAGACTTGCGGACGTCGGCGGGCAGGCGGCGGAAGGCTTTCATAGCTCCACGCTATCGGCGAGCAGGTCGAGGGTGAGCGCCGCACTCCAGGAGAAGTCCCGGCAGCCTCGGCCGCTGCCGTCGAACGGGTCGAAGCACTCGCGGAACCCGGCCTGCCGCACCAGCCGCAGCGTGCCGTTGGCGAGCTGCCGGCCCAGGGGTTCGAGCGCGTGCACGGTGGCCGCGTGGCGCAGCAGCCAGTTGGTGTTGACCCAGGAGGGGCCGCGCCAGTAGCGGGTCCGGTCGAACGTGGCCGCGCGGATCTCGCAGCTGGGCACGGGATAGCCGGTCGCGCCCATGAACCTGGCCGATTCGAGCAGGTCGACGGCGGCGCTGACGTGCTCACTGGCCAGTCCGGGGTCGAGCAGCGGGCCGAACGCCCCCACCGTACAGACCTTGATCAGTCTGTCGGTACGCAGGTCGCGCGCGTAGAAGAAGCCGTCCCACAGCCGTTCGAGCAGCGCGTGCCTGATGCGCTCGGCCTGCTCGGCGTGCGGTTTGCCGTCGGCGCCGGTCAGCGGTGCGAGCTCGGCCATGGCCAGGCAGGAGGCGAGCCAGATCCCGTTGAACATCGGGTCCTCGATCGCGAACGGGTGCTCGTCGCGCAGGTACTCGGCGCGGTAGCCGGCGTCGCGGTAGCGCAGGGCGAGCCAGACGTAGCGGTCGTGGTCGCTGTCCGGGTGCCGTTCGGCCGGCTCGAGCTTGCGGTAGCCGTACCTGATCTCCGGGAGCGCGGCGAGCGGCTCGTCCCAGGAGGGGCTGTCGTCCATGCCGGACTCCCAGGGGTGCACGATGGCGGCCAGGCCGCCGCCGCCGAGGTCGCGGGCGGCGGCGAGGTAGGCGTGCTGGGCGGCGATGGCCGGGAAGACCCGCCGGACGAAGGCGACGTCGCCGGTGTGCCGGTAGAGCCACCAGAGGGCCAGCCCGTGCAGCGGCGGCGCGGTGAGTCCTGAGGTCAGCACCGGCGGCGCGGACTCGTGGTCCTGTGAGCGCCAGACGGACGGGCCGGGGAAGTAGGCCTCGGGGGTGCGGAAGACGATGTGCGGCAGCATCCCGGTCGCCCACTGCCCCTGGAGGAGGCCGAGGAGCTCGGCGCGGGCCCGGTCGGGGCGGTGCCTGGCCAGCCCGATCACCACGAACGCGGAGTCCCAGCTCCACTGGTGGGGATAGAGGCCGGGCGCGGGCACGGTGGCGCATCCCGTCCAGTTCGCCTCGAGCACGGACAGCGCCTCGCGCCCGAGGGCAGCGTCGTCGACCGCTGGCCGCGCCTCCATCAACCCACTATGCGCCGGGATGCACCGGGACGCTATGTCCTTTTAGCCCGTGTCGACAGGAACGTCACACCGAGCACCGCGACGCCGAAGATGGCGCCGATGATGAGGATCCACTTGAGTAGAGAGAAGACGAAGCCCAGGAGGGGGCCGAGGAGGAAGAGGGCGGCGATGACCGCTGCGATGATCAGAAGAATGCGTCCCATGCCTGCGACCGTACGAGATCGTTTAAGTGTTTTGCAGGTAAGACGGGGTTCAATCAGGGACAAGTCAGGGATACCCCTACTCTTTGGAACCAACCGGTCAGTCCTCCCGTTGATCCGGACATCGGGGGACTGCTGCATGGGGAGCGTGATCACTCTGGGACCACCCATGAGCAGGGAAGCCGCCGAGTTCGCGCTGGGCGCCAGAGCCGTTGAGCGTGACCGTATCTCCGGCGACCTGCTCGACCTCGAATCGCACACCACCTACCGCTTGCTCAAGGACGCGCGATTACGCGGCCGGACGCGGCAGCGCTGGGAGCAGGCGCAGGCCGCGCTGGCCACCATGTGGTCGCTCAACGACGCCTACCGCGAGGTGCTGCGCCAGGCCGAGCGGATCAGGGCCGAACGCGCCCGGCTCGGCGGCGACCAGCTCGCCGCGCTCACCGAGCTGCTGGCCGGGCCCTCCGTCGTGGTCAAGGCCCCGCCCAGGCCGGTCGAGCAGCGCTCGCTGTTACCCCAGCCGGACGAGCGGCTCACCCTGGACGAGACCGTCATGCGGATGGACACCGCCTTCCAGGCCGCCACGGACGCGCTCACGGAGATCGACTCCACCTGGACCGCCCTGCTCCCCCGGCTCGACGCGGCCGACAGCGCCCTGCGCGAGGTGGACGCCCTCCTGACCCGCCTGGGCGAGACCGCCGACCTGGCCCGTACCCGATCCGACCTGGCCCGCCTGCGCGCCGCCGTACTCGAAGACCCGCTCGACGCGGGCTCCGCCAAGCAGGAGCTCGACCCGATCGCCCGCTTCCTCGCCGACACGCAGGCCGAGCTGGAGCAGGCCCTGGCCGTCAGGGACGAGTACGGCAGGCGGCGCGAGGACCTCGGCGCCGCCCTCGACCGGGTGCGCGCGGCCGAGAGCGAGGCCCGGCTGGCGCACGGCGCGGTCGTGGCGAAGATCGCCCTGCCGCCGCAGGCACAGCCGCGCAGCCGGGTGGCCGAGCTGGCCGCCGAGCTCGACGCACTGGACGCCGCCGCCGACTCCTGGTCGGCGCGGGCCAAACGGCTCGCCGCCCTCGAACAGCGCGCCGAGGAAGCCGCCCAGCGGGCCCGGACCACCGCCAAGGCGCTGTTCGGCCTGGTCGGCAGGCGTGACGAGCTGCGCGGGCTGCTGATCGCCTCCCAGGCCAAGGCGGCGCGCACCGGCATGGCCGAGGACCCCGAGGCCGTCCGGCTCTACGCGCAGGCGCGGGCGCTGCTGTGGACCGCCCCCTGCGACCTCACCAAGGCGGCCTCGACCGTCGACCTGTACAAGCGCGCGATCAACGGAGGTGGGCGATGACGACCTGCTCGCAGCCCGGCTGTACGGGCACGATCGAGGAAGGGTACTGCGACCAGTGCGGGCACGCGGCCGGCCCGGCACTGACGACCTGCGCGCAACCCGGCTGCTCGGGCATGATCGAAGATGGTTACTGCGATCGGTGCGGGCACGCGGCCGGCTCCCCCGGCGCCCAGCCGTCCCCGGCCCCGCCTACCGTGCCGGCCGGCGGGCAGGCGAGCGGGGCGCTGGTCAGCGGGCCGGCGAGCCGGGGCGTGACCTCGCCGTTGAGCAGCGGCCGGTCGCGGGCCGGCATGCTCGCCGAGCTCGCCGACCTGCCGTCGGTGCCCTACCGGAATCCGGCCGACGCGGTGCTGTCCGACCCGCGGGTGGCCGAGGAGAAGCGGTTCTGCGCCAACCTGTCCTGCGGCAAGCCCGTCGGGCGCTCGCGGGACGGGCAGCCGGGCCGCGCCGACGGGTTCTGCCCGCACTGCCGCACCCCTTTCTCCTTCACCCCCAAACTCGCCAAGGACGACCTGGTGGCGGGCCAGTACCGGGTGCTGGGCTGCCTGGCGCACGGCGGGCTCGGCTGGATCTACCTGGCCGCCGACGAGAACCTCGACGGCCGCTGGGTGGTCCTCAAGGGCCTGCTCAACACCGCCGACCCCGAAGCGCTGGCCGCCGCCGAGGCCGAGCGGAAGTTCCTGACGACGGTCGACCACCACAACATCGTCAAGATCTTCAACTTCCAGCGCTCGGCCGGCCTCGGCTACATCGTCATGGAGTACGTCGGCGGCCAGTCCCTGCACGAGCTGCGCCGCCAGGGCCCCTTACCACTGCGCGAGACCCTGATGTACGGGCGCGAGATCCTGCGCGCGCTGGCCTACCTGCACGAGCAGGGCCTGGTCTACTGCGACCTCAAACCGGCCAACGTGATCCGGGTCGGCAAGCGGCTCATGCTCATCGACCTCGGCGCCGTCCAGCGCATCGGCTCGCCGCCTGGCACCTCCTGGGTCACGCTCGGCTACCACGCCCCCGAGCTGGACACCCAGCCCTCGTCCATCAGCTCCGACCTCTACACGGTGGCCAGGACGCTCGCGGTGCTGACCATCCCGTCCTTCAGTCCGGCCAGGGGTGGCGTGGCCTCCCCGCTGCCCGCCGACTGCGGCCATGAGTCCTTCGCCCGGCTGCTGCACCGGGCCACCGCACCGGACCCCGCCGACAGGTTCGCCGACGCCAGGGAGATGGAGGAGCAGCTCGTCGGCGTGCTGCGCGAGATCAGCGCCGCCGCCGACGGCGTGCCGTACCCGGCCGCGTCCACGCTGTTCGGGCCGGAGCGGGCGCCGGTGGGGACGAGACTGGCCGACGCCGACGACCGGGTGTTCGACGACCTCCGCCCGCTGGACGCGGTGGCCGCGCTGCCCGTGCCCCTGGCCCACCCGGAGGACCCCGCCGCCGGTCAGCTGGCCGGCCTCGCGGGCCGTCACCCCAGCGAGCTGCTGACCGAGGTACGGGCCATGACCCCGACCCCGGAGACCCGGCTCACCCTGGCCAGGCTGCTCATCGAGGAGGGCTCGCCCGAGGCGTGGCAGGTGCTGGACGAGCTGGACCGGCTGCTGCCCCGCGACTGGCGCGTCACGTGGTACCGCGCGGCGGCCGCGCTCGGCCTGGGCGACCCGGCGCAGGCCGTGCGGCTGTTCGACGCCTGCGTGTCGCTGATGCCCGGCGAGGTCGCGCCCCGGCTGGGCCTCGCCTTCGCCCTCGAATGCGCCGGTCAGAACCCCGTGCGCTGGTACGAGAGCGTGTGGCGGACCGACCACGGCTACGTCAGCGCCGCCTTCGGCCTGGCCAGGCACGGCCTGACGGAGGTGCTCGACGAGGTGCCCGTCACCTCCAGCCACCGGGTGGCGGCCCAGATCGCGCGCGTCGCCGCCACCTCCAGGGGGCCCGACCCCACCCGGCTCGGTCACGGCGACCTGGCAGCCGCCGTGACCAGGCTGGAGCAGCTCGCCGACCTCGACCCGCGCCGCCGCGAGCACCTCACCGCCGAGGTTCTGCGCGCCGCCCTTGCGCTGCTCGACACCAGCGCGCCGCCCGCGGGGCTGCGCCTGGCGGGCGCCCCGTTCACCGAGCGGGGCGTGCGCCGCAAACTGGAGGAGATCTACCGGGGGCTGGCCGCCGCCGCGCCCACCCGCCAGGAGCGCCACACCCTGGTCGACCAGGCCAACCAGGTACGTCCCCGGACGTGGCTGTGAACTGCCCGATCTGCGCCGGGAAGGTGCTGGCGGGCGACGCCTTCTGCGAGGCGTGCGGCCACCGGCTCTCCGCTCCCTCCTGTACGTCCTGCGGCGCGCCCGCCGTGGACGCCGAGGGCTACTGCGAGCGCTGCGGCCTGCGCCAGCCCACCGGCAGGGACGACGCGGAGCTGGAGCTGGCCGGCGGCCCGGCGGGCGTGACCCACAGGGGCCTGCGCCGCGCCCGCAACGAGGACGCGATGGCCCTGGTCGCCGCGGCCGAGCCGCATCCGCCGGTCGGCGCGCCAGAGCAGGCGCCCACCGGCGAGGCAACGGCACCGACGCCCACCGGCGAAGCGACGGCACCGACGTCCACCGGCGAAGCGCTGGCGGCGACGTCCACCGGCGAGGCGATCACCGCTGGGGCCGCCGAGCCGGCGACGGCGCGGGTGCTTCCCAGTGGGGCGGTCGTGGCGGTCGTCTGTGACGGGGTGGGGAGCTCGCCGCGGGCCGACGAGGCGTCCGCCGTGGCGGTGGAGACGGCCGCCGCCGCGCTGGCCCGCGGCCTGCCGCACGAGGAGGCGTTCGCGCTGGCGAAGCAGGCCGTGGTCAAGCTGGCCGCGTCCGAGGACGACGCGCCGGCCAGCACCTATGTGGCCGCGGTGGCCGAGCCGGGACGGGTGACGCTCTGCTGGGCCGGTGACAGCCGCGCCTACTGGCTGCCCGGTGGAACCCCGCTGCCCGGCAGCACACCACTGACCGGCGGCACCCCGCTGACCGAGGACGACGCCGCCCCCACCGGTGAGATCACCGCCTGGCTCGGCGCCGACTACGCCGAGGTGGTCCCGCGCGTGCGCACCTTCGTCCCGTCCGCGCCGGGGTCGCTGCTGATCTGCAGCGACGGCCTGTGGCGCTATCTGGACGGCTACCGCTTCCCCACCTCCGGCACCCCGCTCGAACAGGCCCGCCAGATGCTGCGCCACGCGCTCGACTCCGGCGGCCAGGACAACGTGACCATCGTCGTGATCCCCCTAGGAGGCCCGCATGGGTGACCAGCCCACCTTCACGCTGCAGATCGACCAGAACAAGTACCTCCCCACGGGCGGCCGGGAGGTGCACGCCGTGCTCACGGTCTCCTCCACCGGCGGCGCCCCGGCGGCCTCGGTCCCCGCCGAGGCCGCCGAAGTGATCATCGTCGACACGTCCGGCTCGATGAGCGGCAGCAAGATCCGTGACGCCCGGCTGGCCGCCGCCACGGCCGTGGACACCCTGCGGGACGGCGTCTTCTTCGCGGTGATCGCCGGGACCAGCGTGGCCAAGGTCGTCTACCCGCGCGACGGCCGGCTCGTCCGGGCCACCCCGGCCACCCGGGCGGAGGCGCAGCGGGCCGTCGCCAAGCTGAACGCGCACGGCGGCACCGCGATGGGCGAATGGCTCAAGCTCGCCGGGCACCTGCTGTCGGCGCACCCGGAGGCGATCCGGCACGCCCTGTTGATGACCGACGGCCAGAACAACGAGCGCGAGGAGGTGTTCGACGCCGTGCTGGCCGCCTGGAGCGGCAAGTTCGTCTGTGACAGCCTCGGCGTCGGCGCCGACTGGGCGCCCGCCCAGCTCCGCAAGGTGTCCGACGCGCTGCTCGGCACCTTCGAGTACGTCCGCAACCAGAACGAGCTGGCCGAGTTCTTCCGCCGGATCACCCAGAACTCGATGAGCAAGACCGTGGCCGAGCTGTCCCTGCGCGTGTGGGTGCCGCAGGCGGCCACGCTCAAGTTCGTCAAGCAGGTCTCCCCCACGCTGCTCGACCTGACCGGCAAGCGGACCGACGTCAACCCGCTGACCGGCGACTACCCCACCGGCTCGTGGGGCGCCGAGGAGCGGGAGTACCAGCTGTGCGTGGAGGTCCCGCCCGGCCAGCTCGGCCAGGAGATCCGCGCGTCCTGGGTGAAGCTGGTACGGCCCGACACCCAGGACGTCTACGCCAGCGGCAACGTGCTGGCCCAGTGGACCGACGACCTGGCCCTGTCCACCCAGATGAACGGCAAGGTCATCCACTTCTCCGGCCAGGCCGAGCTGCACGAGCTGATCCAGGAGGGGCTCGGCGCCCGCACGGCCGGCGACGAGCGGACGGCCACCGCCCGGCTGGCCAAGGCCAGGCAGATCGCGGCCGACTCCGGCCGCGAGGACACCGTCCGGCTCCTGGACAAGGTCGTCGAGGTGGACCCGGTCAGCGGCACCGCCCGGCTGCGCGGCCAGGTGGACAAGGCCGACGAGATCGAGCTCGACACCGGCTCGGTCCGTACCAGCAGGCTGCGTAAGAGCGAGGAGGGCAGCTGATGGCGACCTGCCCGCAGGGCCACGCGTCGGGCAGCGACGACTACTGCGACGTGTGCGGCGCGCAGATCGGCGGGGCCGCCGCCCCCGCTGCGGCGCCGCCGCAGCCGGCGGGCGCGGAGAGCTGCCCCATCTGCCAGACGCCGCGGGCCGGGCAGTTCTGCGAGGTGTGCGGCCACGCCTTCGACGGCTCGGCCGGTCCGGCGCGGCCGCCGACGACGACCAGCGCCCGCTGGGAGGCGGTCACCGCCGCCGACCGCGGCTACTACGAGCAGGTCATCGCCGAAGGCGGTCCGGACGCCGAGACCATCGCCTTCCCGCCGTACTGCCCGGAGCGCTCCTTCCCGCTGGAGGCCGAGCAGGTGCGCATCGGGCGGCGCAGCCGGGGCCGTGACCTCCAGCCGGACATCGACCTGTCCGGGCCGCCGTCGGACCCGGGCGTGTCGCACCTGCACGCGGTGCTGATCGCGCAGCCGGGCGGCTCCTGGACGCTCGTCGACCCGGGATCCTCCAACGGCACCCGGGTCAACGGCCGACCGGTCACCGTCAACACGCCCGTCACCGTCCGCGTCGGCGACCGCATTCACGTGGGCGCCTGGACGGTCATCACCATCAGGGAGGGGACGCCTTGACCGTGACACAGGTGCGGCCGGCCGCGCCACCCGCGCGGCAGCCGCCGCCCGCGCAAGCGCTGCCCGCCCGCAGCGGCGTGCCCGGCCGGATCAGGGTGCTCACCGGCGTCGCGGCGGCCGCGCTGGCGCTGCTCTTCGCCGCCGTCGCGGCCGGCGCCGCCGTCGCGGGCGACGGCATGCGGGTCATCGGCCGCGACGCCGGTCCGCAGGTCGTCGCCACCGCCGGGCTCTACTTCGGGCTGAGCGACATGGACTCCCAGCTCGCCGACGTCCTCGTGATGGGCCAGGGAAACGACTCCCGCCGCCAGGCCGCCCTCACCCGGTACGAGCAGCAGCGCGCGATGGCCAACCGGGCGCTGCTGAAGGCGTTCGAGCTGGCCGGCAGCGATCAGGCGGAGCGCCGCACCATCGAGTCGGTGCTCGACGGGCTCGGCCGCTACGAGCAACTGGCGGCGCGGGCCCTGCTGCTCGACGCCCAGTCCGGCCACCCCGCCGGTCCGCCGCCCACCGAGGTGGTGCGGGTCTACCGCGAGGCCACCGACCTGATGCGGCTGGTGCTGCTGCCGCAGGCGTACAACCTGACGCTGGAGAGCGGCACGATCGTGCGCCGCACCTACGACGACAAGACCGTCATGCTGCCCGCGCTGCGCTGGGCCGTGGTGGTGGCGGGGCTGCTGGCGCTGGTCTGCCTGCTGCGCCTGCAGGTCTATCTGACCCGGCACTTCCGCCGCGTGTTCGGGCCCGCGCTGGTGGCCGCCACCGTGCTGACCCTGGTGACGCTCGTCGTCGGCGGGAACGTGCTCGGGCGGGATCTCGGCCATCTGGAGACCGCCAAGTCCGACGGGTTCGACGCCATCGTCACGCTGGCCAAGGCCCGCGCCATCGGCAACAGCATGCAGGGCGACCAGAGCCGCTTCCTGCTGGACAAGCAGCGGGCCGACACCTACGAGCACACCTACCTCGACAAGTCGCAGAAGGTGCTCTACCGCGAAGCGGGCAACCTGGACACCTACCACACCCAGGTGGCGCGGGGCTCCGACGACTACCTCGGCATGCTCGGCCTGCGGCTCAGCGTCGCCACCGGCCGGCCCGCGCTGGACGCCTACACCCGCTTCCAGGCGGCCGACGCGACCTTCCGCGACCTGGTGGCCGCCGGCGACACCGGCGAGGCGGTCACCGCCCGGCTGGGGCCGGTGCGGGAGGCGTTCGACGCCTACGACAAGGAGCTGACGGCGCTCGCCGACCGGCACCAGGCGGTCTTCGAACGGGCCGTCGGCCAGGGCGAGGCCGCGCTCGACGAGTTGTGGCGGCTGCTGCCGTACGCGATGGGCGGCATCGGCCTGCTGCTCGTCGCCGGGGTGTGGCCTCGACTGAGGGAGTACAGATGAAGCGGCTGCTGACGGCGGCGCTGGCCCTGCTCGCGCTGCTCGCCACCTCCTGCGGCGCCGGCGCCGTCGAGTCCGTCGTGGACAAGGACCGCATCGTCATCGGCGTCCGCCCCGACCTGCCGTCGGTGGGTTTCCGCACCGCCGACGGCGACTTCGAGGGCTTCGACGTCGACGTCGCCGGCTACATCGCCGCCAAGCTCGGCAAGGAGGCCGACTTCATCCCGGTCCTGGCCTCCGACCGGGAACGCGTCCTCGTCGAGGGCCAGGCCGACCTCGTCGTGGCGACGTACACGATCAGCCAGGACCGGAAGGCGCGGGTGCTGTTCGCGGGGCCGTACCACATCTCCTATCAGGACATTCTGGTGCGGCCGGGAGAGACGAGCATCCGCAACGTGCGCGATCTGAAAGATCGGCGCATCTGTGAGGTGCAGGGGTCCAACGCGGCCTCACGGGTGCTGGAGGAGCGCAAGGTCGCCGCGCGGGTGCTGCCGTTCGCGGACTACAAGGCCTGCCTGGCGGCGCTGAAGGCGGACCAGGTGGACGCCATCACCACCAACGACATCATCCTGGCCGGTCTGGCCGCGCAGGACGGGGGTGGCATGCGGCTGGTGAACGCCCAGTTCAACGAGCAGCGCACCGGCGTCGGCCTGCGCAAGGGGGACGTGGCGGGCTGCGAGGAGGTCAACCGGGTGATCACCGGCATGTACCAGGACGGCACGGCGGCCAAGCTGCTGAAGAAGTGGTTCGGCGACACCGGGCTGCGGATCGGCACGGTGGCCGTACCGCAGTTCGAAGGCTGTGTCTGAGAGCTGTCCGGAACGACGGCGGGCCGGGGCGCGATGCCCCGCCCCGCCGTCGTGACCATGCTCAGTCCAGATAGTCCCGCAACATCTGGGCCCTGGTCGGGTGGCGGAGCTTGGCCAGGGTCTTCGACTCGATCTGCCGGATGCGCTCTCTGGTGACGCCGAACTCCCTGCCCACCTCCTCCAGCGTGCGCGGATGGCCGTCGGCCAGGCCGAAGCGGAGCTGGATGATGCGCTGCTCGCGGTCCGACAGGGTCGCCAGGATGTCGTCGAGCTGATCCTGCAGCATGATGAAGGCGGCCGCCTCCATGGGCACGACAGCGTCGGCGTCCTCGATGAAGTCACCGAGGTCGGAGTCCTCCTCACCGATCGGAGACTGCAGCGACACCGGCTCCTGCGCGATGCGCTGGATCTCCACCACCCGATCGACGGGAAGGTCCATCTCCTTGGCGATCTCCTCCGGGATCGGCTCGCGGCCGAGATCCTGGTGGAGCTGACGCTGCACCCTGACGAGCTTGTTGATGGTCTCCACCATGTGCACCGGGATGCGGATGGTCCGCGCCTGGTCGGCGATCGCCCGGGTGATCGCCTGGCGGATCCACCAGGTGGCGTAGGTGGAGAACTTGTAGCCCTTGGTGTAGTCGAACTTCTCCACCGCGCGGATCAGGCCGAGATTGCCCTCCTGGATCAGGTCCAGGAACAGCATGCCGCGGCCTACGTACCGTTTGGCGATCGACACCACGAGCCTCAGGTTCGCCTCGATGAGGCGCTGCTTGGCCCGGGTGCCCTGCCAGACGAGCTCCCTGAACTCCGGAAAGGCCAGCCGGGAGACTCCGTTGCCGAGCTTGTCCTCGGCGAACAGGCCGGCTTCGATCGACTTGGCGAGCTCCACCTCCTCTTCGGCTGTCAGCAGCGGCACGCGGCCGATCTCCCGAAGGTAGATCCGGACCAGATCGCTGGTCGGCGCCCGCTTGCCTACGTCTTCCTCATCGGCGCGGGCAGGCTCCTCGTCGCCCTGAGGCTCGAGCACCTCCACGCCGTTCTCGGCGAGCATCCGCACGACGCGCTCCAGCGCGTCGGACGGCAACTCGGATCGGTCGAGCGCGGCTGCGACGTCATCGACGGTTACGCTTCCGCGCTCCCTTCCTTTTGCGACGAGGTCCGCCACCTGATCAACGGATGGCGGTCCACTTGGCAGCACCGATGCACCCACGGGACACAGTCTGCAGTATTGGTTCCATAAAATGGCAGACCCATTTTTGGTACGGAAGGTAAGGCGACCACCCTTACCGAATTGAGATCCCCTCAATGTTTAGCCGGAGTTTGATCAGGAAAGTAAAGCAAATTACGCGCTCTGGATTGAGGTCCTCCGCCTGACGCCTGTGCGGCGCTGCCCGCAGGCCGTCCCATCAGGGCGTTCGCGGCTCCGGAATTGCCGGGGAGTTCGCCCACTCCGTCCGCTTCCTGAGGGCTGAGTGGACTTTTCCCCGATCTTCGGCGCGCCGGGACGCACATTCATTCGGTAAGGCCGGGGTCAGCTTCCGGCGGCGCCGTCGCGGAGCACGCGGCGCTGCCCCTCCAGCGCCACCAGCTCGCCGAACAGCTTGTTGTAGTCCTGTTGCCGCTCCACCGGGTTGAGCCGCTCAAGTCGCGACTTGAGCTGCGCGATCGCCCGGTCCAGTGGCATCAGCTCAGCGGCGATCAGCATGTCGCGGGCGTACCTCTCCTCGGCATGCGCCTCGATGTGGATGGCCTCCACCGCGAAACGCGTCACCAGGGCCCGCGCGCCCTCTTCGTGCGCGTGCGCCATCAACCGCTCCAGCCACTCCCGCCCACCGGCTTTTGCCTGGGCCACACCGCCGGCCTCAACGATGACCTTGTGCAGGATCACGTGGTTGGCAGCCGTGAACGTCTCCGGAGCGAGCGCGTCGAAGCGGGGCCCAAGTAGCGCCGGACGCTGCAGGGCCAGCTTGAGCAGCTCACCTTCGACGCGCACGCTCGGGTCGAGCGGGGCCGCCTTGGGGGCGCGCTGGGGGCGGCCCTGCTGGGCGCGGGCGGCGTCGCCGATGCGCTGGATGACGAACCGCTCGTCCATGAAGCCGAGCCACCGATCGAGGTCGATGGCGTAGCGCTTGCGCAGGCCGGCGTCCTTGATGGCGGCCACGATGGGCGCGGCGGCGTCCAGGGCGGCGATCTTGCCTTCGTTGCTGCGCAGGTCGTAGCGGGCGATGGTGCTGCGGATGGCGAACTGGAACAGCGGCTCGCGGCTGGCGATGAGGTCGCGGACCGCGGCGTCGCCCTGCTTGACGCGCAGGTCGCACGGGTCGAGCCCGTCGGCCTGGATGGCGACGTAGGTCTGGGTGACGAACTTCTGCTCGTCGGCGAAGGCGCGCAGCGCCGCCTTCTGCCCGGCCGCGTCGCCGTCGAAGGTGAAGACCACCTCGCCCCGGAACTCGGCCTGGTCGAGCAGGAAGCGGCGCAGGATCTTGATGTGCTCCTCGCCGAAGGAGGTGCCGCAGGTGGCGACCGCGGTGGGGATCCCGGCCAGGTGGCAGGCCATCACGTCGGTGTAGCCCTCGACGATGACCGCCTGGGCGCGCTTGGAGATCTCCCGCTTGGCCAGGTCGATGCCGTAGAGGACCTGGCTCTTCTTGTAGAGCGGCGAGTCGGGGGTGTTGAGGTATTTGGGGCCGTCGTCGGAGTCGAGCAGCTTGCGGGCGCCGAACCCGATCACGTCTCCGGTCGCGTCCCTGATCGGCCAGATGAGCCGGCCGCGGAAGCGGTCGATCGGCCCGCGCCGCCCCTGCTTGGCCAGCCCGCCCTTGACGATCTCGTCGGCGGTGAACCCGCGCCCCATCAGGTGGCGGGCCAGCGCCTCCCATTCGTTGGGCGCGTAGCCGACGCCGAACGTCTCGGCGTCGGCCCGCTCGAAGCCGCGCTCCGACAGGAACCGCCGGCCGGGCGCGGCGTCGGGGCCGAGCAGCTTGTCGGCGTAGAACTCGGCGGCGACCCGATGCGCCTCGATCAGCCGGGCCCGCTCGCCGTGGTCGCGCCGGGGGGCATAGCCGCCCTGCTCGAACTGCAACTGGATGCCGGCCCGCTGGGCCAGCCGCTCGACGGCCTCGCTGAACGGCAGGTGCTCGATCTTCTCGACGAAGGTGATGACGTCGCCGCCCTCGGAGCAGCCGAAGCAGAAGTACATCCCCCGCTCGGGGGTGACGTTGAACGACGGGCTCTTCTCGTCGTGGAACGGGCACAACCCCTTGAGGTTGCCACCGCCCGCGTTGCGCAACTGAATGTGCTCGCCGATCACGTCGGCGATGGGGGAACGCTCGCGTACGAGCGCGATGTCGACATCACGGATCCGGCCGGCCACGCCGGTGAGTCTATTGCCCGCCTCCGACAGACTCACCACCGGTGAGCGACCGATGTGGCCCGCGTGACGGTCCGGGCTCCTGTGGCGACCCCATGGCGCCGATAGGGGGAAAGCTGTTATGGGAACGGTCCCTGTCGGCTACAAAGGTAAAGGTTGTCCTCGGATACGGTGACGCGGGTGGAGATCATGCGAGCGGGGCTGAGCGTGCGATGGGCGGCGGTGACAGGCGCCGTGCTGCTGACGGCCTCCTGCAGCACGGCGACCGGCATCGCCGGAGTCAGGGCGCAGTCACCGACGTCCGAGCCTGTGTCCGTCACGGCCACTCCCGCCGTGACCGCGACCATCCCCGGGCCGCCCCCGTCCACCCAGGCGGCCGTCCGGGCGCCCGAGGGTGACGACCCGGTCCGGGTGCCGCCGCCCAAGCTGTCGAAGTACACCTACGCCTTCCCCGTCGACGGCTGCAAGGTCACCTACCAGCGCCAGCTGCTGGTGCTGCCGAAGACGACCATCTGGGCGGCCAAGGGGTGCTCGTTCGTGGCGCCGGTCGGCGGCGTCGTCGACGAGGTCAACATCCAGAACCGGTGGACGCCGGCCACCGACGCCGGCGCGCACCGCGAGGGCCGGTTCGTCACCGTCATCGGCGACGACGGCGTCCGCTACCTCGGCGGCCACCTCGACAGCGTCGCCAACGGGATCCGGCCGGGCGTGCGGGTGGAGGCCGGGCGGCAGCTGGGGCGGATCGGCAACACCGGCAACGCCCGCGGCACCGCGCCCAACCTCTACTTCGCGATCTCCTGGAAGACCGGCCCGGCCCTGTGGTGGGTGCGCCGGGGCATGGTCAAGCCCTGGGACTATCTGGACGCCTGGCTGTCGGGCAACCCGACGCTCTCGCCCCGGCAGGAGACGCTGGCGCTGCGCGGCAGGGTCGGCGAGACGCCGCCCTGCACCGTCCTGTGCGCGTCGAAGAAGGCCCCGACCCCGCGCAAGACCAAGCAGGCGGACCGCAAGGACGAGCCCTTCACGCTCAACCCGACCGACACGCCCTGACCCCTGCCCCTGCCCCTGCCCCTGCCCCCGTCACCGGGACAGGCGCTGGTGCCAGGCCAGGGCGGAGGTGTCGGTGAGTGAGGCGATCTGGTCGATGACGACCCGGACCCGGGCGGCGTCGTCGGGCGCCGCCAGGAAGTCCGGGCGGAAGGCGGGCTCCAGCGTGTCCGGCGCGCCCAGGGTGATGAGCGAGGCCAGCTCGGTGATGAGCTCGCGCTGCCTGGCCTGCTTGGCGTGATGGTCCTCGGTGGTCATCACGTAGTGGGCGGTGACGCCCTTGAGCAGCGCGCACTCCAGCAGCGTGGCGTTGGGCACCAGCAGGTCGACGCGGTGGCGCGGGCCGTAGGCGTCCAGGGTGGCGGTCTGGGCGGCGCGGCAGAAGCGGCCGATCAGACCGCTGGTGAGGGCCTTGAGCCCGGCCAGGTCGGCGAGGGTGGCGTCGAAGCGGCGCGGCCAGAGCGGGTCGGCGACCAGCTTGGCGAAGACCTCCTCCAGCTCCGCCGGGTCGGCCTGTGGCGCGTACCAGGTGCGGGCGATCCGGCAGACCTGGGCCCGCTCGGCGGGTGAGCGCAGCGCCTGCGGGGTGACGTGGCCGGAGTGCAGCGCGTCCTCCAGGTCGTGCACGGAGTAGGCGACGTCGTCGGCCCAGTCCATGATCTGCGCCTCGAAGCTGACCCGGCCGGCGGGCGCGCCCTCCCTGATCCAGGCGAAGACCGGCAGATCATCGTCGTAGACGCCGAACTTCGCCGACTTCTCGCAGGTCCAGGGGTATTTGATGGAGGCGTCCAGAGCGGCCCGCGTCAGGTTGAGCCCCGCGCTGCGGCCGTCGCCGGTGAGCACCTTGGCCTCCAGCCTGGTGAGCAGCCGCAGGCTCTGCGCGTTGCCCTCGAACCCGCCGCAGGAGGCCGACAGGGCGTTGAGCGCCACCTCGCCGTTGTGCCCGAACGGCGGATGGCCGAGGTCGTGCGCCAGGCAGGCGGTCTCCACCAGGTCCGGATCGACGCCGAGCGTGGCGCCCATCTCCCTGCCGACCTGGCCGCACTCCAGCGAGTGCGTCAGCCGGGTGCGCGGGATGTGCTGGCCGCCGCCGGGCGTCTCGCCCGGTCCCACCACCTGAGTCTTGGCCGCCAGCCTGCGCAGCGCGGCGCTGTGCAGGACGCGGGCGCGGTCGCGCTCGAAGGCGCTGCGCTCCGGATTGCCGGGGGGCTCAGGAACCCACCGCTCCTGGTCGTGCTCGTCGTAGCCGATCATAAGTGCAGCGATTTTATCCGGTTTCCGGTCTCCGCTAGTGTCGAGCCTCGCGAGAACCCCTTCCCCGGGAGCCCTCCTTCATGACCACAGCTTTGCGGGCCCTGCTGGCCTTCGCCCTGCTCGCCGGCTTCTACGTGCTGGTCGGCGCCGTCGTGGCGACGGCCGTCGTCCTCGACGTGCTGCTGATCATCGACTTCCACGCCAACCTGCTGCGGGGGGCGATCGTGCTCACCCTCGCCGCGGCGGCGCTCCTCCAGGCCCTGTGGATGGTGAGCCGCCGTCGCGGCGGCGAGCAGCCGGGGGTGGTGGTCGGCCGCGAGCACGAGCCGGTGCTCTGGCAGACGGTGGAGGATCTGGCCCGGCGGGTGCGTACGGCCGCGCCGGACGAGATCCGGCTGGTGCCGGAGGTGAACGCGGCCGTCGGGGAGGACACCCGTCTGCTGGGCCTGGTGGCGACCAGGCGGCGGATGTACATCGGGCTGCCGCTGCTGCAGACGCTGACCGTGGACGAGATGCGGGCGGTGCTCGGGCACGAACTGGGCCACTACAGCGGCGCGCACACCCGCATGGGCGCGCCGGTCTACCGGGGCCGGGTCTCGCTCATCGCGACCGTCCAGAACCTGGGCAAGCACCCGTTCATCCAGCGGATCTTCGCCCTGTACGCCAAGCTCTACCTGCGGATCTCGCAGGCCGTCTCGCGCAAGCAGGAGCTGGAGGCCGACGAGTTCGCGGTGCAGATCGGCGGCCGTCAGGCCATGGCCCAGGCGCTGCGCAAGATCCACTACACGGCGACGGCCTGGGACCTCTACACCGAGGCGTACCTGTCGATGACCGGCGCGGGCGGCTACCGTCCCTCGACGGTGTTCGGCGGCTTCCACTCGATGCTGAACGACACGGCCCGGCAGGAGGAGCTGGTGCGGCTGGGTGAGCGGCCGGAGGAGACCTCGCCGTACGACTCGCATCCGAGCCTGGCCGACCGGCTGGCGGCGATCGAGCTGCTGCCCGAGCCCGAGCACGTCCCCGACCCGCGCTCGGCGCTGACGCTGCTGCAGGACGCCAACGTGGCCGCGCAGGCGGTCGAGGAGTCGATGTGGACGCCGCAGGCGCTGATGTCGCTGCGCCCGGCCTCCTGGGAGGAGCTCGTCGCGGAGGGCGTCTACAGCGTCCGCAACGCCCATGCGCTGCGCGACCTGGCGGTGGCGGGCCAGCGGGTGATGGGGGCGTCCAAGCCCTACCTGGACGCGGCGTTCGAGGCCATCGCCAGGGGCGCGCAGGGCGAGCTGGAGCAGCGGCTCAGGGAGCTGGGCTGGGGCCCCGCCACCGAGCCGGTCCTGGCCAAGGTGCTGGGGCAGGCGCTGGAGGCCGTGCTGATCAAGCATGGCCAGGCCCGGTGGCAGCTGTCCTGGTCGGGCCCGGCCCGGCTGGTGTACGACGACGGCGAGGAGGTCGCGCTGGCGGAGTACGCGGTCCAGGTCGCGACCGGCCCGGCCGCCGTCACCGGCCTCCGGGAGTGGCTGGGCGACCTGGGCGTACGCCATGACTACGTGCCGGCCGAGGCCGAGCCGGCACAGCAGCAGGCGGCCGTCTAGCTCAGCGGGTGTCGGAGTCGCTGTCGCTCAGCGCGGCGCGGCCCGCCTCCAGCCGGGCCACCGGGATGCGGAACGGCGAGCAGGAGACGTAGTCGAGCCCCGTGTCGTGGCAGAAGTGCACCGAGTCGGGGTCGCCGCCGTGCTCGCCGCAGATGCCGATCTTGAGGTCCGGCCGGGATCTGCGGCCGTCCGCCACGGCGAGGGCGACCAGGCGGCCGACGCCGTCCCGGTCGAGGGTCTCGAACGGGGAGACGCCGAAGATGCCGAGCTCCAGGTAGCGGGAGAAGAACGACGCCTCCACGTCGTCGCGGGAGAAGCCCCACACCATCTGGGTCAGGTCGTTGGTGCCGAAGGAGAAGAACTCGGCCGCCTCGGCGATCTGGCCGGCGGTGAGCGCGGCGCGCGGCGTCTCGATCATGGTGCCGACGAGGGCGTCCACGCCCGCCTCCGCCAGGATGGCGACGGCCTCCTCGCGGACCGCCTCCAGTTCCTGCACGGCGGCGACGAGCGGGATCATGATCTCCGGCCTGGCGCCGGGCACCT
The DNA here is from genome assembly GCF_014646515.1 of Nonomuraea glycinis. Taxonomy (GTDB): domain Bacteria; phylum Actinomycetota; class Actinomycetes; order Streptosporangiales; family Streptosporangiaceae; genus Nonomuraea; species Nonomuraea glycinis. The sequence goes on along the minus strand of NZ_BMNK01000005.1, from coordinate 3,281 downwards.
CACGGGCGGCCTGGGCGATGGCGCGTACCTGCATGGCGAACAGGCCGGGGATGACAAGGCCGAGCCGTACCCCGCGCAGGCCGAGCATGGGGTTCTGCTCGTGCAGTCTCCTGACGGCGGCCAGCAGGGCGCGGTCCTTGTCCGTGGCCGCGCCGGTGGCGACCTTGACCGACAGGTCGACGAGGTCGGGCAGGAACTCGTGCAGCGGCGGGTCGATGAGCCGCACCGTCACCGGCCGGCCGTCCATCGCCTGGAAGATGCCGACGAAGTCCTCCTTCTGGTGCGGCTCCAGCGCGTCCAGCGCCGCCTGCCGCTCCTCGGTGCCGGTGGCCAGCACCAGGTCCTCCACGAGCTGCCTGCGCTCGCCCAGGAACATGTGCTCGGTCCGGCACAGTCCGATGCCCTCCGCGCCGAACCGGCGGGCCCTGGCCGCGTCCTCGGGGGTGTCGGCGTTGGCCCGCACGCCCAGCCGGCGCGCCGCGTCGGCGTGCCGCATGATCCGGTCCACCGCCTTGACCAGGTCCTCGTCGGGCTCGGCGCCCTCGAAGTATTCGACCACGGAGGAGTCGACCACCGGCACCTCGCCGAGGTAGACCACGCCGCTGGTGCCGTCGATGGAGATCACCTCGCCCTCAGTGACCACCACGCCGCCGGGCGCGGTGAACCTGCGCTCCGACACCGACACCTCCAGCTCCTCGGCGCCGCACACGCAGGTCTTGCCCATGCCGCGGGCGACCACGGCGGCGTGCGAGGTCTTGCCGCCGCGGCTGGTCAGGACGCCCTGGGCGGCGATCATGCCGACCAGGTCGTCCGGGTTGGTCTCGCGGCGCACCAGGATGACGTTCTCGCCCTGCCCGGCGAGCTCGACGGCGCGCTCGGAGGAGAAGACCGCCTTGCCCACGGCGGCGCCGGGTGAGGCGTTCATGCCCTTGGCGATGCGCCGCTTGCCGGCGCCGCCGTTGAAGCGCGGGAACATGAGCATGGCGAGCTGGTCGCCGGTGACCCGCGTGACGGCCTCGTCCATGCTGATGAGGCCCTGGTCGACGAGCTGGACGGCGATGCAGAACGCGGCGGCGGCGGTGCGCTTGCCGACCCTGGTCTGCAGCATCCACAGCTTGCCGCGCTCGATGGTGAACTCGATGTCGCACAGGTCCCGGTAGTGGTTCTCCAGGGTCTCCATGATCGTCATCAGCTCGTCGTACGAGCGCTTGTCGAGGCGTTCGAGCTCCTGCAGCGGGATCGTGTTGCGGATGCCCGCGACCACGTCCTCGCCCTGGGCGTTCTGCAGATAGTCGCCGTAGACGCCCTGCCGGCCGGTGCCGGGGTCGCGGGTGAAGGCGACGCCGGTGCCGGAGTCGTTGCCGCAGTTGCCGAAGACCATGGCCACGATGTTGACGGCGGTGCCGAGGTCGGCGGGGATGCGCTCCTGGCGGCGGTAGAGGATGGCGCGCGGAGCGTTCCAGGAGTCGAAGACGGCCATGACGGCCAGGCGCATCTGCTCGCGCGGGTCGGCGGGGAAGTCCTTGCCGGTCTGCTCGCGGACGATGCCCTTGAACGTCTCGACCAGCGTCTGCAGCTCCTCGGCGCCGAGGTCGGTGTCCTGGCGGTCGCCCTTGACCGTTTCCAGCGCGTGCTCGAACAGCTCGCCGTCGATGCCGAGCACGGTCTTGCCGAACATCTGGATGAGCCGGCGGTAGGAGTCCCAGGCGAAGCGGTCGTTGCCGCCTGACTGCTTGGCGAGGCCGTGCACGGACTCGTCGTTGAGACCGATGTTGAGCACGGTCTCCATCATCCCCGGCATGGAGAACTTGGCGCCGGAGCGGACGCTGACCAGCAGCGGGTCGTCGGCCTGGCCGAGCCGCCTGCCCATGCGCTCCTCCAGCGCGCCGAGGTGCTCGGCGACCTCCTGCTCCAGGGCGTCGGGCGTGGCGCCCTCGGCCAGGTAGTGCCGGCACGCCTCCGAAGTGATCGTGAACCCGGGAGGAACGGGCAGCCCGAGGTTCGTCATCTCGGCGAGGTTGGCTCCCTTGCCGCCGAGCAGGTCTTTGAGATTTCTGTTGCCCTCGGTGAAGTCGTAAACGTACTTGGCCACCACAGCTCCAATCAACGCTCCTGTTCCGGACTCTACCGGCGGAATTGATGATGAAACTGCACTCATTGGTTAAGTCACTGTTTCCCCAGCTAGGGACGCCTAGACAGGTCTAATCCAATCTTTATTCGGTCTCTTACCAGATTGGTTTATACCAATGGTTCAAACCAATTTTCCGGGCCTTGGCATCCGGCATTGTGATGTCGAGCACATCGCCGCCGCCGTCAAATAAAGCGCCGGGTGAGCGGATTGTGGCCGGGAGCCGGGCCGCCGGCGGCGTCCTGCTGCGGGGCGATGACCGGCAGCGGCACCGCGGCCCCGACCTGGTCCACGATCTGCCTACGATTTTTCGGTCGGCAAGGTTGGGCGGCCCCCGAACCCCAGGGGCCGCCCAGGTCATGACGTCAGCCGATCAGCCGCTTCATGATCTTCTTGATCGCGGCGGCCGCCGCCGGAGCCCGGGTCGGTCACGTAGCTGACCGACACCTCGACCTGCCGGCCCGCGTACGCGGACAGGTCGAACGCCACCGGCTGCCAGCCGCCCGAGTTGCCGGTGAACCGGTTCCACGAGCCGCTGGTCCCGGTCGCCGCGCACGGGTGCCCGGCCAGCGGGAACCCGGCCTCGCACTCGCTCGGGACGACGCTGTCGGTGCTGCCGTTGAGATCCGGCAGCGTGGTCCAGTCGTCCTGCCCCACCGTGTGCACCGACGATGACGTTGTCGTAGCCGTTCATTGAGTTTCAAGGATTCTCGGTGATTCGCCCGGTGTGGGCGAAGGTCCCCGTCTGATCCGGGCAGCGGGTGCCCGGTGCGAGGTTGACGTTTCACGGCCACCTGCCCCGCCGGGCGGGGTCTTATGGTCGGCTCCACGTCCGTTTCGGGTCTCCGGGCCACTCCCGGCGACCGTACGCTCCACCAGCGAAGCGAGATTGCGCGCGGCGTTCTCGTCACGATCCATCGACAGGCCGCACCCCTCACACACGTAGGTGCGCACCCGCAGCGGCAGTTTGGCTTTCACCGCACCGCAGGATGAACACGTCTTGGAGGAGGGGAACCAACGGCTCGCCACCACCAACCGGCCGCCGTGCCAGCCGGTCTTGTAGGCGAGCTGACGGCGGATCTCCCCGAACCCGGCGTCGGAGAGGGCGCGGGCCAGCCGCCGGTTGCGGACCATCCCGGCCACGTTGAGGTCC
>NZ_BMNK01000004.1:52718-541825 GCF_014646515.1 Nonomuraea glycinis | reverse complement strand
TGAAATCAACCCCCAGCCGAACCGCTTACCTGACCATACGAAGATCGTGAAAGATCGAGGTTAGACGGAAGATAGGGGATTAGGGCTCGCAGTACCTCTGCGGCGTTCCGGGCGGCCGATTTCTGTAGGATGTCATTCTTTTCTTTGTTCGAGTAGTCGGAGACTCCGCGGATCACTACCCATCCGCGCATCTGAGCCAGATTGCCGCGCTCGTGGAATGCTTGAGCCAGACCGCCGGCTTCCATGTCAACTACGGAGATCTTGTCATTGTAGTGTTTGAGGTATTTCCTGATCTCGGACTCAGCGTCCGCGATAACGGCGTCACCGGTTCCGACGATGCAGGAGATGACCTGAAATCCGTCCTCTCCGCTTCCGAATCGTGCCGGTTCGCCGTAGTCGACGAAGAAGCTGTTCACGGCGTTTCCCACGATGGCTGATGTCTCACGGTCCTCGCCTCTGCGCTGAGTGCCTTCGGCCGTCTCTTTCCGGAGGTCGTAGTAGACGGCTCTCGTTGCTATGGCGACGTCGCCGGTGAAGACGTCCGGTTGGAATCCGCCGCCGATGCCGACAAGTGCGACGACCGCCGGGCGGAACATCTCCCTGAGATTCTCGAACGCGACCATTGTCGATCGTTGGCCCTGGCCCAGCGATCGAGTCATCGCCACTCTGGCGGCTACGCCTCGGAGGTCGATGGTGCCGTGCCAGAAGGGAATCCCGTTCACGGGCGCACGTTCGAGTTTGAGGGTATCTATGACTGCCCTGGCCTCCGATTCTTTGATTGTTATCACGCCGACGTCTGCTTGCCTACGGACCACGGCCTCGGACAGGTGGTGGTGGACGACAGCAGCGCCGTCGCCGATCGCAGTGCCGCTGATGGTTATAGGGCCGCCCTGATTGATTATTCCGCTGTTCTTGAACTGATCGTTCATGTGTGGCCTCCTCCTGATGAGCTGCCGAAGTTCTCTGGTAGATCGAGTCTCACCGCGTTGGTGCCCACTGCGGAGTTGTTTACATTCATCGATTCGCCGAAGTTCATAATCCCTGTATTGATGATGTTGGTAGCGCGTTCTTCGAACTCCGAGATGTCGACCTTTTTTTCGCGCAGGAACTCGGTCGCCGCCTTCAGCAGACGGTCCTCTACGAGCTTCACGTGGTCTGAGATGAGCGTTCGGTCGAGTTGGGCCGTCTCCCACGACATGCGCTTTTCTTCGCGCACACTCAGCTTTGCTCCGATCTTCACGCCGCGTTTGGGATAGAGTACGCGGGCTCGCCGTGCTCGAAGGGCCCCGAGCAAGGTGGCCGGGACGTGAATGAGACGCCATGACTGCATGATGTCGGTCGGAAGTTCGGTAAGTGCTCGGACCGCTGCCCGGAGTATGGCAATGACTCCGGTCTCGCCATACCCGTCCAGGACGTGATACTCGTCCGGCGTCCGCGTCAGCGCACAGGCAGCGAAGTCGAGGCTGAGCGCGCGCCCTTTGACTGTGGTACGAAGGAACACAGTGGTGACAAGCTCACCGGATACCGATGTACGGATCTCGAGGAAGTGATGGAATCGGTCGAACGGCCGATCAATGATCTCGTTGATTTCGCCTGTAGCCGGGGCGCCTTGTAGCCAGCCGCGCTCTGGGCCGACATCAGGTTCCGCTACATAGATACGGTCTGCCTTTTCGAAGTCCGGAAGGCTAGTGGCGTCATCCTGCCCGTCGAGCCGTTGCATCTCGTACTTCAAATAAGCGACCAGCTCATGCGCCTTGAACGGGAGAGGATCAAATTCCCGATCGGCCATGCTGCCTTCACCTATCTGCAACAAGTGGATGTTGAGTGGCGGGTTCCAGCGATGAGTCAATCGCCCGGCTCCGACGAATGGTTTATGTGAGTCATCGAGCGCCAGGATGTCGCGGAAATTCTCCGGCTCCGGCTCCTCCTTCGGGGCCCTCCGGTAGATAACGAATGTGTGGTGCTGCTGTTCGTCGATCGCCCGATATCGGTGGCTGTCCGGCGAGGGCAGCTGACTCTTCGCTGTTTGGTGCAGTGCGCCGCGATGGGCGGCACCACAGCCGCACGCGACGAGAACCGTCAACACCCCCATGATCGCTGTTTGCTGCAGCAACTGGGAGAGCGGAATGCCCGCTATACCGGAGATCACGGGAACGGCGACAACCAAAGCACCGCTGCCGGTCCAAGCAAGCTTCAAAGAGCGGAGGTGCGCGGCGAGGTCGTTCGACTCGCTGTTCCAGCGGACGCGTCGCAAGAACCGGTCCGCGCGCTCTTTTGCCTTCAGCGGTAAAGCGACCAGAGCGCTTCTGACAGCGACCGCAGCAGACCAGCACAGGCCGAATAGCGCGGCCCCAGCGGCTGTCGCGGCCGGGGCCCATGCGATGCCGCCCAGGAGGACCGCGAGGACCAGCATCCATTTCAGGGTCTCCAGTCGCCACGCCCGCCACGCGTGCACAACGACTGGCACCAGATCGAAGCCGTAGGAGGGCGCGACCATGTGCTTGGAGTCGTTGTAGACCCGGCGGATGACCATCTTGCGGAAGTCGCGATCGAGGTAGACGCCGGCACAGAGGTACCGTGTCGCCTTCGAGTCGACTGCCCCCGTGCTCCTCTCGAAACGTACTGTGCGCGATCGGGCCATGAGCCCCCCGGGTAGTCATTTAGGTAAATCTGACCATAAGTCCGTCCACGACTTGGAGTCAACTAGACCTTTAATGGGGGTATGAAATGAGCAAGGCAGTTCGCCGACGCCGCCCGCCCGCCTCCCTGGCCGTAGCCGTGGATCTGGTGATCTTCACCGTGCGCGATGGTCGACTCCAAGTTCTGCTGATCGAGCGCGGCAACCTGCCCTACCGTGGCGAAGCGGCGCTGCCCGGCGGGTTCGTCCGCGATGGCGAGGCGCTGGGCGCGGCCGCCCGGCGGGAACTGCGAGAAGAGACCGGAGTCGGTGGCGGCAGCCTGTACCTGGAACAACTGCACGCCTACGGCGACCCCGGTCGCGACCCGCGTGGACGGATCATCTCCATCGCCTACCTCGCGCTCGGTCCCGATCTGCCTATGCCCCAGACAGAAACCGACGCGTCCGCCGCCCACTGGATCCCGGTTTCTTCCATCCTCGACGGGCAGATCACACTCGCCTTCGACCACGAGGAAATCCTCCGTGAAGGGCTGGAGCGGGCAAGGTCCCAACTTGAGCACACCACGATCGCCGCCGCTTTCTGCAAGGAGTCCTTCGCCCTCGCCGACCTGCACCAGATCTAGTTTGTGTTGTAGCTGGAGCTCTCCGTAACCGAAGGGTGGCAGTCCAGCACAAACGCCGACGACTAGCACAAGGTCGGCCCTGAGTGGCGAGGTGGCGGCGACTACGTGTTCACGACCGGCTGGGGCGAGCCCGTCCACCCGGACACGCTCAGCTCGCTCTTCCCGATCCTCATCAAGCGCTCCAACCAGGCACCCCCGAATGACCCGCTGCCGCATGCCAGGCTGCACGACCTCCGCCACATCCACGCGACCACGCTGCCCCTCGCCGGCGTGCCCGTCCATGTCGTCGCCGCCCGCCTCGGCCACGCCGACCTCTCGATCACTCTCGGGGTTTACGCCCACGTGATCCGCGCGGCGGAAGCCTCGGCCGCCGACGTCTTCGCTCAGGCCATCGACGAGTAGCGGGAGCCACGCTGTTAGCAGAGGTGTTAGCAAGATCCCGAGATTGTCCTGACAAACACAAAGGCCCGCCCCAGGTTCCCTGGTGGCGGGCCTTGCGAGTGAGTGCGGCGACAGGAGTCGAACCCGTAACCTTCTGATCCGTAGGGAAGGGCAACCGCCTCATCAACGGCCTCTTGCCCTGTTCAGATGGTAGATGCGAGTCGGTGGAGAGTGATCCTGTAAGGCGGCGTTGCTGTATCGGCTGCTGTACAGCGCTTTTTCAGCGGAGATCAGGTGTCCATCAAAACGGGTCTGCTCCAATGTGGGCCTTCATCGGGGTGGCCGCCGATCTCGACTGATTGTCGGTACGGCCTGCCACCATGTCCCGCATGACGACATCCGATCCCTTGGCCCAGTTCCAGTGGCTCAACGTGTCCGAGAGCTCAGGCGGCGGCGCACTGGGTGTGATCTTCAGCGTGGCCTTCTTCCGCGGGCTCGATCCGGCGGAGGTGGTGCGCCGCTTCAGCCGCGGTGAGAACTCCGGCCAGGAGTCGGACTTCGGCGGGCTCGACGACAAGGCCTACGAGTTCGTCAACGAGACGGACGGTGGGGACGGCGGCGGTTACGTGGGCGTCTTCAAGGTCGGCGAGTGGTGCGTGGCCATCGAGCCCCACGGTTGGATGGTCACGCTCCACGAGGTGGTGACCGAGCTGTCGCGGGGTTGTGAAGTGCTGGCGGTCACCCGGCACGACTACGCCGCCGAGCACAGTTTCGAGTACGCGATCGACGGCACGGTTGTCACTGGTTACCGGCTGCGACATCCGCACGAGCGTTACGGCTCCGACCCTGACCGGCTCAACGGCTTCATGCAGGAGTTGGGCATGGGGCTGGACAAGCCGGAGGACGAGGCTGCGTGGGACGCCGCTTGGGAGGAGAACTACGACACCGCCGTGCCAAGGGGCTTCGCCCTGGCGGCGAAGGTCACGGGGGTGCAGTTCAGGCCGGACATGCTTGACCGCCCGATGCTCGTGGGGCCTATTTTGGAAAAATGATCGTTTTGTGTCGTCCAGCAGTCCTCTCTGCTCGGCGTACCACCTGACCGCCCTGGCGGTGCCAGGGGTTGCCTCCACGGAGGTGTGGGAGGCGGTCAGGGGCGGAACCTAACCTCGCGCCGGCGAGAATCTGTGGTGGCGGATCCTGCGTGGTCAGGCGCGCTGACTCAGCGCTCCCGCCTGTTGTTCGAGGAACGTGCCGGGCGATCTCAACGGGCGCGACGCCGTTGGCGTCAGCGTCCGACTGCCGAATCAGACGGTTGATCTCGGGGCTGCGGTACGGAGATCAAAAGGCTTTCCGCTGTCACCCGGCCTGTGAACTGGAGTACGGCCGACAGAAGTCGGACCAGCATCCCTTCTGAACGTGGTCAGAAGGGATGCTTATCGTCGTCGCAGGAGCACCCTGCGCCGCTCAGCGCACCGCCACCTGGGAAACCGCCGTCCCGGTGCCGGAATCCCAGCCGGTCACCACCCTGGGGCCGGCGCCCAGCGCGCGGTTCACGGGGACGGTCACGGTCGTGCTGCCCTTGCGGGGCACGGTGACCACGCGGCTGCCTGCTGTGCCCTGGTCATCGCGTACGAACAGGTGCGCCCGACCGGCGGCGCCCGCGCGCAGTGTCACCTTCACCGAGTCCCGCCCGCGCGTCGCGGAGACCACCTGGCCACTGCGCGACGCTTGAGCCGAAGGCCCGCCCGCGAGGGGGACGTGTACGCGGACCGCCTGCTCCAGCGACTGCGGGGAGTCCAGGCTGGACAGGGCGGTGGAGGGGATCACCGGGTCCGCCGGGGTGGTCGGCCGGTCCGCGGGAGGCCGGTAGCCGGGCAGGGTCGCGGCGCCCCACCGGTACGGGTCACCCTGCACGCCGCCCCACGTTGACCAGCCGATCCGGGTCTGGCCGGTCTTGTCCTGCGTGTCGGAGTCGTACACCAGGATGTTGAGCCCGAGGTGGGCGGGGTCGACGGCCGAGGGCAGGAGGGCCATCGGGATGGCCATCTCCACCGCGTATCCTCCGGCCTGGACCTTGGCGGCCACCCGCATCCCCGGCGCCGTCTGCTCGCCTGGCCCCTGGCGGCTGTCGGCGTCGCGCAGGAAGCACGGCGGCCCTTCGGCCGTCACCGGCAGCACCGCCGCCTTGAACGTGGTGGAGGTGTTCTCGGAAGCGCCGCGCGGGTCGATGGTGACCTCCACCGCGTCGGTGCGCCAGTGCCGCTTGCAGTCGGCGGCGGGCAGGCGGGTGCCTAGCACGTCGTCCTTCACCTCGACCAGCAGGTACAGCGTGTCGTCGTGCCAGGTGACCTTGGCCGTGCCCGAGCAGTCGGCCGCCGAGGAGCACGCTGTGCCCTCCCACAGCCGCGAGATGTCCAGGGCCGGGCCGGAGTGGTCCCCGTCCTGCCCGTCCACGACCGGGGCGGACGCGGAACCCGGGATGGCGGTCGCCGGCACCAGCTCCAGCGCGGGCCTGCTCACGCTGGAGCCATCCGGGCTGGTGGTGGTGATGGTGTACGCGTAGTCGCCGCCCTCGTTCGAGGTCTTGAGCGAGGGGTCGGTGTTGGTGACGGTGAACGGCACCGTCGTCGACTCCCCGGCCGCCAGGTCGCTGTAGGGGGCCTCGGTGCGGGAGGCGGTGAAACCGGCGGGCAGGTCCAGGCGTACGGTGCCGGACCGGGTGGTGTCGCCGACGTTGGTGACCACGACGCCGACCTGCCGGGAGCCGCCGGACGGCAGGGTGAGGACGGGCGTGACCAGCCCGCGCAGCTGCGGCACGCCGACCTCGGCGGCCCACTTCTCGTACTGGGCGACCTGGGGGAGCGGCTGCTGCGCTCCGCGTACGGCCGGGCTGAGCTCGACCTGCCGGTCGGTGTAGCCGCGGCCGCGCTCGGTGGTGAGCGTGGCCGCGACGCGGGCCCGGTCGCCGCCGCCCTGCGGCGGCGTCACGGTGAACGTCGCCGAGCCGGTCCGGCCGGGGGTGAGCCGGCCCAGGTCGCCGGACCCGCGCACCTGCCAGCCTTCCGGTACGCGCAGCGCCGCGGACGAGCGGCCCAGCGGTTCGCGCGGCGGCGCGGTGGCGGTGACCTTGACGGTGAACGCCGTCCCCGGGCGGACGTCGAACGTGCTGGGGCGCAGGCCGAACAGGGTGCCGAGCGGGACCGTGCCGGCCGGCCGGGTCAGCGCGCCGTCGAGGATCGCCGTGGGCGCGGTCGCGGCCGGGGTGCCCGGCTCGGGGACAGGCACCCGCGTGTCCACCTGTGTGAAGAAGTCGCAGCCGAGCTGGGCCGGATCGGTGGGCACGTCGGGGAAGACGGCCCAGCCCTGGGAGGCGTACGCGCGCTGGGCGGCACGCTCGACGGTGGCCCACGTCGCGCCCTGGGCGGAGGGGCGCCCGCTCCAGACGCCGTACACGTTCTCGGCCGGGTTCGCGGGGCGGAAGGTCGCGGCGCAGTCCTGCCCGGTCCGCGAGGTGCCGCGGCCGCCGCCGGTGAGCAGGCGGGCGGGGGCGAAGGGGCGCAGGCCCTCGCGGGTGATCTGCTCGGGGAACGCCTTGGGGTCGGCCGCCGCGTAGAAGGCCTCGATGGCCAGCCGCGCGGCCTGCTGGTGGTTGCCGTGGTTGCCGGGCGTGGGGGCGGGGCCCATCGTCAGCAGCACCTCCGGCCGGGTCTGCCGGACGATCCGGACGACCTTCGCCAGGGTGTCGCCGCCCCAGACCTGGTCGGTCAGCGGTGCGCTCACCGTGTAGTAGAAGTCGACGTCGTCGAGGTTGAACACCTCGCGCACGCCGGCTTTGGCGACCGCCGTCCGCTCCTCGGCCTCGCGCAGCAGGCCCAGCGCGGGTCCCTCTTCGGGGCCGACGGCGTTGCCGCCGCCCTCGCCCCTGGTCACGGTGACGACGCCGGTGCGGACGTCGTGGTCCTCGTGCCACTGGCCGAGGGTGGACAGGCTGAACGCCTCGTCGTCGGGGTGGGCGCCGACGAACAGCGCGTCGAGGTCGACAGGCGCGACGCCGGCCCCGCCGCCGCTCGACACGGCGGCACTGGTCCCGCCGGCGAGGACGGGGGCGGCGGTCGCGGACAGGACGGGGGCGGTGGCCGAGGACAGGACGGGGGTGGCGGTCCTGGACAGGGCTGGGGTGGCGGGAAGGACGGTGAGCAGGGCGGCGGTCACGACCGCCAGGCCGGTGCGCATGGAACCTCCGGGGGGTCAGTCGCGGACCGCTCCCTGGAGCAGCCCGCGGACGAAGTGGCGCTGGAGGAACAGGTAGAAGATCACCACGGGGGTGGCGACGATGACCGAGCCGGCCGCGAGCAGGGTGAAGCCGCTGGTGTGCTGCCCCTGGAAGAACGCCAGCCCCAGTGGCGCGGTCCGCAGCGACTCGCTGGTCACCATGATCAGCGGAATGAGGAACTCGTTCCACGTCCACATGAAGACCAGGAGCGTCAGCGTGACGACGGCGGGCCGGGCCGGCGGCAGCAGCACCTGCCACAGGATGCGCCAGCTCGACGCCCCGTCGATGCGCGCCGCCTCGGCGATCGCCCGGTTGGACGCGCGGAAGTACGCCCGCATCCAGAAGGTGCCGAACGCCACCGACAGCGCCACCTGCGGCAGCGACACCGCCCAGAACGTGTCGATCAGACCCAGCGAGCGCAGGTCGAAGTAGAGCGGGACCGCTATGGCCTCGCTCGGCATCATGATCCCGAGCATGAACAGGTAGAACAGGGCCGACTGCCCGCGAAAGCGCATGGTGCCGAAGGCGTACCCGCTCATCACGGACAGCACGACGCTGACGACCACGACGAACGCCGACACGAGCAGGCTGCTGCGCAGGTAGGTGCCGAACCGCCCGATCTCCCACGCCGCCGCGAGGTTGCCCAGCCCGGACGTCGGCCCGCTGTCGGAGGGACCGAGCGCGGCCGACAGGATCGTCACGATGGGGAAGAGCGCGAACGCGGCGAACACCGACAGGATGACGTAGTTGGCCACCCGCTCGCCCCGCGAGATCACGCGACCCCCCTGTCCGCGAACCGGTTGATGCCGAACGAGATCGCGAAGATGACGACGGTGAGCGTGACGCCGATGGCCGCCGCCGAGCCGATCTGGCTCAGCCCGAACGCCCGGTGGTAGACCTCGTACGACGGGACCGACGTCGCGTTGCCGGGGCCGCCCCGCGTGGTGACGTACACCAGGTCGAACGTGCGCAGCGCGGCTATCACGGTCAGCGTCAGCGCGACCGCGATCTCGCCCCGCACCGACGGCAGCGTGACCGCGAAGAACTCCCGGACGGCTCCCGCCCCGTCGAGCCGCGCGGCCTCGTACAGCTCCATGGGGATGCGGCTCATCCCGGCCAGCAGCAGCACCGCGACCAGCCCCGTCTCGAACCAGGTGCCGACCACGCCGACCGCGGGCAGCGCGAAGGCGTGCTCGCCGAGCCAGCCGCGGGTCAGCGAGTCGAGCCCGAGCGCGCCGAGCAGCGTGTTGAGCGTCCCGTCGGGCGCGTACACGCGCCGCCAGGCGACCGCGACCACGACCATGGCGATCACCTGGGGCAGGAACACCACGGTCCGGAAGAACCCGAGCCCGCGCACCTTGGCGTGGTTGAGGATCGCGGCCAGCGCCAGCCCGATGACCAGCGGCCCGACCGCGTAGAAGACGATCAGGACCAGGGCGTGGCCGAACGCGGCCCGCAGCCCCTCGTCGGAGAGGATCGCCAGGTAGTTGTCCAGCCCCACCCACCGCCCGAGCGACAGCCCGTCCCAGTCGTAGAGCGACAGCTGCACCGCCCGCCCGATCGGATAGAGCAGGAACGCCGCGTAGACGGCGAACGCCGGCAGCAGATAGAGGTAGGCGATGTGGCGCGGCTCCCCGGGAGGGCGTGATGCCGTCATCCGTTGCTCTCGGCGAAGGTCTTGTAGTCCTTCTCCAGCGTCGCCAGGAACTCCTGCGGGGTGGCCTTCTTCGCCAGCAGGTCCTGCAGCGCCGCGCCCAGCGTGTCGGCGAACGTCGGGGTGGCGTAGTCGAGGTACGGCACCAGGCCGTTCTCCGCGGTCACCGTGCCGAACGCGGTGAAGACGTCCTGCTGCGGTCCCGCCGGCACGGTCTGCGCCGCCGTGTCGGCGGCCGGCAGGTTGCCGGTGTCGGTGAGCACCTTCATCGCCTCCGCGCTGGTGACGAAGTTGATGTACGCCGCCGCCGCGTCGGGGTTGGGGCTCTTGGCGGTGATGGCGAACGGCAGGCCGGTGCCTCCGGTCGCGATCGGCGCGGCGCCGGCGGTGGCGCCGGGCGGCAGGACGAAGCCCAGGTCCTTGCCCAGGGTCTTGTGCAGGTCGGCGAGCAGCCAGGTGCCCGCGATCAGGTAGACGCCCTCGCCGTCGCGGAACGCCTGCCACGCCGGGTCGTACCCCTGGCCGTTGAAGCCCTTGCTGAAGTAGCCCTTGTCCACCCAGTCGACGAGCTGGCGGGCCGCCTCGGTGTTCTCCGGGGTGTTCCAGGAGGCGCCCTTGCGGCCGAAGGCCAGCGTGCGGATCTGGTCGGCGGGGACCACGCGGCTCTGCACGGTGCCGAACACGTGCACGGCCGGCCATTTGTCCAGGTTGCCCAGCTGCATCGGCACCTCACCGGCCGCCTTGGCCTTGGCCAGCCCCGCCTGGAAGTCCGCCCAGGTCGTCGGCGGCCGCAACCCGAGCTCGGTCAGCTTGGCGGCGTTGTAGAAGAGGCCGACGACCTCGCCGACCTGCGGCAGGCCGTACAGGTTGCCCTCGCCGAAGACCTTGCCGTCGGCGCTGTAGCGGGAGTAGCGCAGCACCGACTCGGGGTAGCGGTCCTGCCAGCCGTACGCCTGCGCGTAGGCGTTCAGCGGGAGGAGCTGGCCGGCCTTGACGAACGCGCCCATCGCGGAGCGGCCGTTGTTGGCCTCGACCACGTCCGGCGGTTCGTTGCCGCTGAGCGCCAGGCGCAGGGTGGTGTTGAGGTCATCGAAGGAGCGGGACACCCGGTTGAGTGTGATGTTGGGGTATTTCGCCTCGAACGCGGCGTTGAGCTGCTTCATCTGGGCGGCCTGCCCGCCGCGCACCTCCTGGTCCCACACGGTTAAGGTCACCTTGCCCAGGGCCGCGGCGTCGGTGCGTACGGCGCTCGGCTGCGCGGAGGGGGCGGCGGGCGGGGCGGAGGAGCCGGGCGCGCACGCGGCCGCGCCGAGAGTCAGGGCCGCGGCGGTGAGTACGGCGAGGGTCCGGGTCATGGTGTTACTCCTTCTGCGCGGTCACGCGAGGCGTGTTCGGGCCCCCGTCCTCGGGCTCACCGGGGGTCTCGGCCGCCTTCTGCGGTGTTCCCCCGACGTCGGCGTACCGGGCGATGGTGGCGACCGCGCGGCGGACGGCGCCCACCGGGACGGTGGGCACCAGCCGGTCGAGGAAGGCGTAACGGCGGGCCAGCGAGCTGCCGTAGGCGCCGCCGTGGTCGGCCGCCAGGCGGGCCTCGTGCCACCAGTCGGCGATGTCTCCCCAGCCGGGCGCGGCCAGCGAGCCGCCGAACTGCTGCACCGCCAGCGACGCGCAGAGCCCGGCGAACGCCAGCCGGTCGGCCAGCGGCCAGCGGCACAGGGTGCCGAGCACGAGGCCCGCGCCGAAGACGTCGCCCGCGCCGGTCGGGTCGAGCGCCGTCACCCGCGGCGCGGGGATGAACGCCTCCTCGCCCGTCGTGGAGTCGATGGCCAGGGCGCCGTTGGCCCCATCGGTCACCACGGCCAGGGGCACCCGGTCGGCGATCGCGTAGAGCGCGTCGCGCGGGGTGTCGGTGCGGGTGTAGGCCATCGCCTCGATCGCGTTGGGCATGAACGCGTGGCAGACGGACAGCTGGTCGAGCAGGGAGCGCGGCCAGGCGCCCGACGGATCCCAGCCCACGTCCGCGAAGATGAGCGCGCCGTCGCGGTGCGCCGCCTCGGCCCAGTTGCACGAGGAGCCGGGCGCGCCGAGCGGCTCGTCGGGGGAGAGCGTCACGATCGCGGCCCTGGAGCGGGGCGGCAGGCCGATCATCTCGGCGGCCGGCATGGGCGAGGGGTGGCCGTGCGTCACCATGCTGCGATCGCGGTCGACCGCCATGGAGACCGTCACCGGCGAATGCCACTGCTCGAAGCGCCGTGACCTGGACAGGTCGACCGCTTCCTGCTCCTCCAGCGTGCGCCAGCAGAAGTCGCCGTAGTCGTCGTCGCCGAACGCGGCGGCCAGCGACGTGCGCAGGCCCAGCCGGCTGGTCGCGATGGCCAGGTTGGCGATGCCGCCGGGGCACGAGCCCATCCCGTCGGCCCAGATCTCCGTGCCCGCGGCGGGCATGGCGGGCAGACCGGTGAAGACGATGTCGAGGAAGACGGTGCCCGCCAGGAACACGTCGAACTGCGGCCCCTCCAGGGTCCGCTCGTGGGAGAGAGGGTCGTATGCCTGGACAGCCACGGGATTGAGTCCTCCTCGACGCAGCGAGATGTGCGCAATCTTGCACGTTTACTCGCACACTTCAAGTCTTCTCTGCAAGTTAGTGAAGCAAGATGCTCACATGTGCGCGAATTCGCCTGATACACTCGCGCCGTGCTTCAGCGGCTCAGGCATGCCGAGATCATGCGCCGGGTGCGCCTGTCCGGCGCCACCAGCGTTCGCGACCTCGCCAGCCAGCTCGGCGTGAGCCCGTCGACCATCCGCAGGGACCTTGAGGTGCTCGACCGCGACGGCACCCTGCGGCGCGTCCGCGGCGGCGCCCTGGCCGACGCCGACACCGACCGGCCCTTCGCCGAGGTGTCGGCGGCCGACGAGCAGGACAAGGAGGCGGTCGCCGCCCGCGCCGCGCGGCTGGTCGGCGACGGCGACGTGATCCTGCTCGACATCGGGACGACGACGGTGCGGCTGGCCCGCCGGCTCCGCGGCCGCCGGGTCACGGTCGTCACCTCCAGCCTCGCCGTCCTCGACGCGCTCCGCGCCGACACGGAGGTCGAGCTGCTGCTGCTCGGCGGCATGGTGCGCAGGACCTACCACTCGCTGGTCGGGGTGCTGACCGAGACCGCGCTGAGCCAGGTGGTCGCCGACCGGGTGTTCCTGGGGGCGAGCGGCGTCCGGCCCGACGGGCAGCTCGTCGACACCACGCTCGCCGAGGTGCCGCTGAAACGCGCCATGATCGCGGCGGCCGGGCAGGTCGTGCTGCTCGTGGACCGGCACAAGTTCCCCGGCACCGGCGCGCTGCGCGTGTGCGGCCCCGAGGACATCGACGTGATCGTCACCAACGAGGGCGCCGACGAGACCACCCTGCGCAACTGCGCCGCCGCGGGCGCCGAAGTGCTTCTCACGTGAAGGAGGCCGGATGAGACTGGCCGTGCTCGGCGGCGGGGGCTTCCGGGTCCCGCTCGTCTACGGCGCGCTCCTGCGCGACACCGCCAAGCCGCGCGTGGAGGAGGTGGTCCTCTACGACGTGTCCCTCGACCGGCTGGAGGCCATCCGGCACGTGCTGCGCGGGCTCGCCGCGGGGCACGACGACCCGCCGGAAGTGCTGATCACCACCGACCTGGACACCGCGCTGCGCGGGGCCGCCTTCGTCTTCTCCGCCATCCGCGTCGGCGGCCTGGCGGGCCGCGTCGCCGACGAACGGGTCGCGCTGGACCTCGGCCTGCTCGGCCAGGAGACCACCGGTCCCGGCGGCATCGCGTACGGCCTGCGCACCGTCCCGGTCGCCACGCGGGTGGCCGAGCGGGTGGCCGCCGTCGCGCCGCAGGCCTGGGTCATCAACTTCACCAACCCGGCCGGCATGATCACCGAGGCGATGCGGCGAGTGCTCGGCGACCGCGTGATCGGCATCTGCGACTCGCCGATCGGCCTGATCAGGCGGGCCGCCACGGCGCTCGGCCTCGACCCGGCGCGCGTGTCGCCCGACTACGTGGGGCTCAACCATCTCGGCTGGCTGCGCGGCCTCACCCACCAGGGCCACGACGTGCTCCCCGGCCTGCTCGCCGACGACGGGGCGCTCCGCCAGGTCGAGGAGGCCCGCGTCTTCGGCGCCGACTGGGTGCGCACGCTGGGCGCCATTCCCAACGAATACCTCTATTACTACTACTTCACCCGGGAGTCGGTCGCCGCGATCTCCGGCCGGACCCGCGGCGAGTCCCTGCTGGGGCAGCAGGAGGAGTTCTACGCGGCCGTCCGGGCCCGCCCGGATGACGCCCTCGGCTCGTGGCGGGCGGCCCGCGCACAGCGTGACGCGACGTACATGGCGGAGGCCCGCGACGTCACCGACGCCGGCGAGCGTGACGCCGCCGACCTGGCGGCGGGCGGGTACGAGGGCATCGCGCTCGCGCTGATGGCCGCCATCGCCCGCGGTGAGTCCACCACCATGATCCTCAACGTGCGCAACGGCACCGCGGTGGCCGGGCTGCCGGCGGAGGCCGTGGTGGAGATCCCGTGCGCGGTCGACGGCGCCGGCGCCCGGCCGCTGGCCACCCGCCCGCTCCCCGGCCGCTTCCTGGGCCTGATGCAGCAGGTGAAGGCGGTGGAGCAGACGGCCATCGAGGCCGCCCTGTCGGGCTCGTCCCGGCAGGCCGTCGAGGCGTTCGCGCTGCACCCGCTGGTCGACTCGGTCACCACCGCGCGCCGGCTGCTGGACGGCTACCGGGCACACCTCCCGGACCTGGCCGCCGTCCTGCCCGGCTCGGCGTAGGCGCCGCTCGGAAACCACAGGACGCGGAGGTCAGGTTGGTTCAGGAGGAGATCCGCCGGCACAACGTCGGCACCCTGCTCCGGCACGTGCATCTGGGCGGTTCGGTGTCCCGCACGGAGCTCGCCGCGCGGATGAAGCTGAACCGCAGCACCATCCTGGCGCTGACCACGGAGCTCACCGCCGCGGGACTGGTCCGCGAGGAGCTGCCCGCCGACACCGGCCGGGCGGGACGGCCGTCGCTGGTGGTCCGGCCCGAGTCCGAGCGGGTGTACGTGCTGGCCTTCGACGTCGCCGTGGACCGGCTGGTCGCCGCCCGGATCACCCTGGGCGGGATCATGCTGGACCGCAGGGAGGCGGTCCGCCCGCGCGCCGGAGCCGACCTGGACCGGGTGGTGGAGGTGCTGGCCCGGTTCGGTCACCAGCTGTATGAGGCGGCGCCCGCGACCTCGGTGTGCGTCGGCGTCGGCGCGTCCTACTGCGGCATGATCCGGCCCGGCGACGGCATGGTGCGCTTCGGGCCCGACCTGGGCTGGGTGGACCAGGCGTTCGGCGCCGAGCTCGACCGCCGGCTCGGGCTCGGCCTGCCGGTGTCGGTGGGCAACGAGGCACACCTCGGCGCGCTGGCCGAGCAACTGCGTGGTGCGGGCGTCGGCTTCCAGAACCTGATCTACCTGCATGGGGACGTCGGCGTGGGCGGCGGCATCATCGTCGGCGGCAACCTGCTGGACGGCGAGAGCGGATACGGCTGCGAGCTCGGCCATATGGTGGTGAACCCGTACAACGGTCGCCCCTGCGGCTGCGGCTCCCACGGCTGCCTGGAGGCGGAGGCCGGGGAGCGGGCCCTGCTCGACGCCGCCGGACGGCCCGCCGAGTCGTTCGGCCGCGACGCCGTGCGGGCCGTGGTCGACGACGCCGACCGCGGCGATCCCGCGGCCCAGGAGGCGCTGCGCCGCATCGGTGACTGGCTCGGCATCGGCGTGGCGAACCTGTGCAACCTCTTCAACCCCGGCATGGTGATCTTCGGTGGCATGCTGCGCGACCTCTATCCGGGCGCGGCGGCTCAGGTACGCGCCCGCATCGCCGCCAACGTGCTGCCTGTCGCCCGCGAGCGGGTACGGCTGCGCACCTCGGCGCTGGGTGACGACGCCACCCTGGTCGGGGCCGCCGAACTCGGCTTCTCCGACCTGCTGGCCGACCCGCTCGGCGTGCTGACCCGTACCGGGGCGTAGAAGGGGATCGCTCGCTGACCCGTCCGATGGTCGCGCGCGGCGAGCAGGTGCACGACGATGGGGGGCATGGTGGAGCGGAGGGGTCTGTGGGTGTGGCTCTCGCTGGTGGCCGGCGGGCTGGTGGCGGTCGCCTTGGGGGTGACCTTCATCGTGCTGGGTCTGGAGGAGGCCGACCGGCTGGCCAGCGTGGTCGGCGTCTTCTTCGCCCTGGCCGGGCTGGGGGTGTCCGTCTACGGGGTGATGCCGGCTCGCCGCGGCCCGACGCAGAGCCAGGCCCCTCCTCCGTCGCCGGCCGGGGACGACCTCACCACAGGCGGGGACCGATCGGCCGCACCCCTTCAGGCCGGTGATGGGGGCGGGCGGGCCGCGACCACGCGGCCGGGCGACACCCACAACACGATCAGCGGCGGCACCTTCCACGCCCCTGTGACGATGGGCCGGGACATCATCGGGCCGTCCCCGGCCTCCGACGATCAGGACGTCTCGGAGTAGCCACATGAGGGAGCGCATGACCGACGATGAGGCCGGTGGCGACACCACCCACAACGAGATTCACGAGGGGACGTACTACGCGCCGGTGACCTTGGCGCACACCGTCACCATGCGGATGAGTGGCCCGGCTCCGCGGGCTCTGGCGGGACTGCCGGCCGCGCCGGCGGGCTTCGTCGGCCGCACCGCCCCCCTCCGCGACGTGCTGGCCTTTCTGGACCCCCGGGGACCGGGCGAGCCGGGCGTGCTGGTGTCGGCGGTGGCGGGAATGGCGGGGGTGGGCAAGACCGCGCTGGCGCTGGTGGCCGCCCATCAAGCGGTGGAGCAGGGCTGGTTCGGCGGCGGAGTGTTCTTTCTCGACCTGCGCGGCTACACCCCCGATCCGGCCGAGCGGGTCTCGGCCGCTGCCGCGGCGGGGCAGTTGCTGCGTGCCATGGGCATCCGCGACGGCGACCTCCCGCCCACCGGCTCGGAGCGGCTGGCCCTGTACCAGTCGGTGCTGGCCGACCGCGCCCGCCAGGAGTCGCCGGTGCTGGTGGTGGCCGACAACGCCGCCGTCTCCGGCCAGGTCGAACCACTGCTGCCGGCCCAGCCTTGTCACCGGCTGCTGGTCACCTCCCGGCATTCCCTGACGCTGCCCGCCCGCCTGATCGACCTGACCGTTCTGCCCGAAGCCGAAGCCCTCGACCTGCTGCGCACCGCTGTGTGCGTAGGAGGACGCGACCAGCGCCTCGAAGCCGAACCGGAACACGCGGCAGCGATCGCCGAGCTCTGCGGCCGGCTGCCCCTCGCCCTGCGGATCACCGCCGCCCTGCTCCGCACCGAACCCGGCCGTCCGCTGGCCGACATGGCGGCCGAGCTCAGCGACGCGCGCGGGCTGGACGCCCTCGACAGCGGCGACCTCGATCAGCACGGCCGGCGCATCGCCGTGCGCACCGCGTTCGATCTGTCCTACCAGCACCTCCTGGAGAGCCAGCCGGACCAGGCCCGGCTGTTCCGGCTGCTGCCGCTCAACCCCGGCCCCGACATCTCCCTCGAAGCCGCCGCCGCCCTCGCCGGCACCCCCGAACGCGTCGTGCGGAAGCAGTTGGCCGCGCTGGCCCGGGCCCACCTGCTCACCACGCCGACATACGCCCGGTGGAGCATGCACGACCTGATCCGTCTCTACGCCGGTGAGCACGGCCACGCCCAAGCCGCCGCGCACGATCGCGACAGGGCGCTGGAGCGGCTGCAGCGCCACTACCTCTCCGTTGCCCGCGACGCCCGCGTCCACCTCACCGCCCTGCCCGGCCGGCCTGTCCCCGGCCGCTTCACCGGGCGGGATGCCGCCATGGCCTGGTTGGACGCCGAACGCGCCAACCTGGTCGCCGCCGTCACCTTCGCCGCGGGGGACAGCGGCCGCTACGAGTTCGCCATCGAGCTGGCGTACTGCCTGAACGAGTACCTGGAGTGGCGTCGTGCCTTCAACGATCGCCTGACCGTTACCACCGCCTCCGTCACCGCCGGCACTCAGCTGGGCGACCGGCGCCACGAAGGCGGATCGCTGATCAACCTCGGCAACGCCCTGTTCGAGGTGCGCCGTTTCGACGAGGCCATCACGGCTCACCAGAACGCCGCCGCCATCTTCCGAAGGCTCGGCGACCGTCGCGGTGAAGGCACGGCCTCGGTCAACCTCGGCAACGCCCTGCGACAGGTGCGCCGTTTCGACGAGGCCATCGCGGCTCACCGAACCGCCGCCGCCATCTTCCGGGAGGCCGGTGACAGCCGCGGCGAAGGCATGGTCCTGGACAACCTCGGCGTCGCCCTGTTCGAGGTGCGCCTGTTCGACGAGGCCATCGCGGCTCACCAGAGCGCCGCCGCCATCGCTCGAAGGCTCGGCGACCGCCGCGGTGAAGGCACGGCCCTGGACAACTTCGGCAACGTCCTTCAACAGGTGGGCCGTTTCGACGAGGCCATCACCGTTCACCACAGCGCCGCCGCCATCTTCCGAGAGATCGGCGACCGCCGCGGTGAAGGCATGGCCTTGCACAACCTCGGCAACGTCCTGCAGCAGGTGGGCCGTTTCGACGAGGCCATCACCGTTCTCCGGCAGGACCTGCGCATCTGCCGCGAGATCGGCGACCGCCACGGCGAAGCCCAGACGCTGAACAGCCTCGGCAGCACCCTGCGCCGGACGCGGCGCTTCGAAGAGGCCTGCACCGCCCTGCGAGACTCCGCGACCATCTTCCACGAACTCGGCGACCAACACCGCGCCGTGCGGGGGCTGACCCACCTCGGCGACACCCTGAAGGAGGCCGGTCGCCCAGCCGAAGCCACCGCAGTGCTGGCGAAGGCCAAAGACCGCTCGGCCGCCATGGCGGACGGCGGAAGCCGCGAAGAACCGCCGGCATCCGGTCCAGGGGAGTGACCCGGCGTCCACGACCGGGTGAGAATCCCGCACTCCGGGTGATGGAACGCGCTCTCTGCGTTACGTTGTCACTTCTGGAAAGTAGCCCAGCTGCGAGGAGACCGTTCTCGTGCCGGACAGTGACGACAAGGGGCCGGGCAGGCTCACCAAGGTCCTGCTGTGGCTCGGCGCGCTGCTCACCGCCATCGTCACCGCCTGGCTGACCGACGCGTTCGGTCTTCTCCTGCGGCCCGCCGACCTGCTCGACTCCGGCAGGCCACCGATCCTGGTCACGGTGCTGCACGGCGCCGGCGGCGAACAGGGTCTGGCCGTGGCCGCCTTGCCCACCGCGCCTCCTGACCGCGCGGCCTTCCTGAGCGGCCGCTTCGGGGATCGGGCGTTCGGCGACGTGGTGGCGAAACTGGGTGGCGCCCGGGTGGGCCGGACCATCGCGCGCGTGATCTTCGAGTCCCAGCGCGACCTCGTCCGCGTCACCGATGTCAGGGTGAAGGAGACGGCCCCCGAGCAGCCGGTCGTCACCGCCGCCTTCGTCGAGCATCCCCGTCAGGGCGGAACGGACAACCCGCAGCTCACGGTCAGCCTCGATGCGCCGAACCCGTACTTCACCCGCGTCGGCGCGCCCGGCCGTCCCTTCTTCGGCCCGCACAGCCTGCCGCTGAAGCGGGGCGAGCAGACGGAGCTCGGCCTCCGGATCGACGCGCGTGCGCACAGCCACACCTTCGTGCTGGAGGTCGAGTACGTGGAAGCCGGGAGCGGGAAACAGCGGACCCTCACCGTGAAGGACCCCGACGGGCGGCCGTTCCGGGTCACCGGCGCCCCGGCGGCCGCCACCGGCTACGGGACGGTCTACCGCAACACCGGCGCCGGGCTGCGGGCCGTCACCGGGCGGGCGGCCTGCGAGCTCCTCAATCCGGAGCGGGCATGCACCTCCGCGCGCTGATCGCCGCCCTGCTCGTCCTCGCCTGCGCCGCCGGCGGCGCGGTCGCCCGGCAGGTACGTCCCGCGTTCACCGCCGCCTGGAGCGCCGAGGTGGGCGATCTCGACGCGACCCCCGCCTTCAGCGTGCCCGTGGCCACGATCGGCGGCCGGGCCGTGCTGGCGTTGCCGTCGCCGGGGGCGATCCGGCTGCACGACGCGGAGACGGGCGCGGTCATCCACACCTTCCCCTTCACCCTGCCGTACGACCGGATGGGCTTCGTCGGAGAGCTGCTCGCGGTGATCGGCGAGGAGAGGGTCGGCGAGGAGAGGATCGGCGAGGAGAGGATCGGCGAGGAGAGGATCACGGTGCTCGACCCGGTCACCGGCCGGACGAAGTGGACGCGACCGCTCGCCTCCGCGGACGCGCCGATCCGTGCCTACCTGAGCAGGACGGCCCTCACCCCCACCGGCATCGCGTGGGCGGGGCGCGATGGCCTGCACGGGCTCGACCCGGCATCCGGCCGCGACACCTGGACCGTGCCGTGGCCCGCCGGGTGCCCCGACCGGCAGCTGCTCGAATCCGAGCTCGCCGTCATCGTCCAGCACTGCGCGGACGGATCGCTGACCCTGCACGGCGTCGACATGCGCGCCGGGCGTCTCGGCTGGACGCGTCGGGTCCGGGGCTCGCACGAGAACCTCGCGGACGTGGACGTCTCCGCCACCCGCCTGATCATCGCGAGGGAGCCCGGGCAGATCACCGCCTTCGACCCGCACGGGCGGCCGGTCGCCCGGTCGCGGATCACGTACCCGGACGTCGGGGGGCCGACCGTGGTCGGCGACGCCGAGCTGACGCTGCTGGTCCGCAGCGTGGGCGGGGTCCGCGAGATGACCGCGACGCGCAGCCGCGACGGGCGGGTGCTCTGGCACCGCTCGCTCAGGCCGCGCACGCCGCCGGGCACCCCCGAGGGGTACGCGGGAAACGCCGGCACCCTGACCGCCGGTCACGCCATGGGCGCCACGGCCACCGAGCTCGCCCCCCGCATGATCGAGGTCATCTCGCTGGCGGACGGCACCCGGCACGTGCTGCCCCTGCCCGTGGGGGAGAGCGCGAGCCTGGTCGTCGGCAGCACCGCCCGCGACGTGCTGCTGTACGAGAGGCACCCCCGCGGTGACCGGGTGACCGCCTACACCTTCCGCGACGGACTGCTCCCGTCCTCGCCGCTGGCCGTGCCGCCGGACCGCTGGCCTGACGCGTGCACGCTGCTCGACCCTGCCGCGTTGCCGGGGTACGTGCCGGTTCCGGGCGCCGTGGAGCATCTCGGGGTGCGCTGGCCGAAGCCCGACGTGTGCGAGTTCGTCCCGCCCGACGACGCGGGGGCGCTGGTGCGGGTGGCGGTCACCTGGGTCGCCGCGACGGACGCGGAGGCCGCGCGACTGGCCCGTACGACCCTCGCCGCGGACAAGGGCGCCCTGCGGCTGGGGGAAGGGGCGTACCTGCGGTCGAAGGTCGGCAGCGACGATCAGCGGACGTTCGCCTGGGCCACCGGCGGGCGGCTGCTGGCCGAGGTGCGGGCCGGCGGGGACTCGGCGCTGACCCGGCGGGCCGCCCTCGCGGTGGCCGCCCGTCTGCGCGGCGGCCCGTGTTCGGGCACCTATCCTTGCTTGCATGGGTGACGTACTGAAGGGGCGAGGTTGCGCGTGGGAGTTCGAGGACGGGGGGCTGCGCATCACGCCTGAGCCGGGTAAGAAGGGGTCGAAGCTGAGCATGGAGCTCGGTGCGCGGTTCGTGCCGTACGACGCGCTGGCCGAGGTCGCGCTCGAGGCCGACGCCCGTGGCCGGGTGGTGCTGCGGGTGGTTCCCCGGCAGGGGGCCGATCCGGTGATGTCCGCGGCGGCGGGGCAGCTCCAGGACTCGCTCGACCCTTACCGGCTGGTGCTGCCCGCCGCCAAGGAGACGCTGGCCGCCCAGTACGCCGACGAGATGCGCGCGGCCTTCGTCGAGCGCGGTCCGGCTGAGCGTTTTCTGATCGCCGGCCCTTCGGTGCCGCGGAGTTTCCAGGCGTGGGACGGCGAGGCTGCCTTCGACGGACAGGCCGTCACCTTCACCTGGTTCTCGTCCACGGCTTCCCCGACCAAGTACGCGGCAGGTGACCGGCGTTACCCGATCACCGAGATCGAGGGCGTCGACTGGCACGCACTGGAGGACGCCCGCGGGTCGTTGCGGCTGCGCGTCCGTGGGCATCAGGCCCTCTCCAACCCCAACAACGATCCCGCTTCCGTCGTGTTCGGCATCGGCTGGGGAGCCACACATCACTCCCTGCCCTTCGCCGCCGCCGTGCTGGACGCCGTACAGGCGACGAAGGCCGAGCCGCTGACCCGCAGGTGACTTCTCCGCTCAGGCGAGCTGCGGCGCGCTGCCGTCCTGGAAGAACCGCACCATCAGCACGGTGTCGGTGTTGGCCGTCGCCATGAAGTGGTCGTAGAGATTCACTCCGGCATAGACGTTGTTCCGGCGCTCGCCCAGGGCGAGGTGGAGGTGGGTGGGAATGTCGCCGAACTCGACGATCTCACCGATGATCTCACCGCGCGAGACGAACGAGCCTACGGTGACGTTCGACCTCAGATGGGTGTAGAAGGCACCGACGCCCCCGGCGGAATCGGGGTTCTGGCGGATCGAGATCTGGTCGCCGTAGATGCCTCCGCTGGGCGCCGCGGGGGTGAAGATGTTGGTGACCTTCCCGGTGAAGGCGGCGCGCACCGGGGTTCCCACCGGCGCGCCGAGATCCATGCCGTGGGAGATGGTCCAATTGTCGCCGACGTGCCCGCCCTGGCCGGGGCCGCCGTAGAAGTGCCCGTCGGCACCGCTCGGATAAGGATTCGACAGATCGAGATCGAACGCCATGGCGCCTTCTCCTCCCGCTGGCACGCGGCGCGTGTCCCTCCCACCTGTGTTTCCAGGGACGCCGGCGGATATCTCCGCCGCCGGTAAGAGCCTGGTCTGTGTACGCCTATCTCCTCCTCGGGCCCGGGGTCGTCGTTCAGTCCACCCGTACGGCGTGAATCGTGGTGAAGGCCAGTAGGGGGGCGGCGGTTCGCGGTGGATCCTCCAGCAGGGGCGAGTGTCCGAGACCGGGCAGCAACTCGACCTGCGCGCCCGGAACGGCCCGGTAGTCGGCGGCGGAGGAGGATCGCCATCTGCGGTCGTCCTCGCCGAAGATCACCAGCAGCGGCTTGCCCAGGTCCGTCAGCCGATCGGGGAGCGTCCGCTGCTCCATGTAGTGGTGGATGCCCCCCATCGTCGCGGTGAGCGTGTGGTACGTCATGGCGCGCACCTCGTTCAGGAGCTCATCGGGGATCTGGTAGCCCGCGCGGCTGAAACCGCTGCTCGCGAACCGGCGGACCTGCTCGTCGGTCGGCGGCCACTGCGCGGGGTCGATCGCGGCGGACTCCGGTGCGATGAAAGCGTCCAGGTGAGGGCCGGTGTTGATGAGCGCGAGCGCGGTCACCAGGTCGGGGCGCTGTTCGGCGAGGGCGATGGCGGCCGCGCCGCCGCTGGAATGGCCGACGACCACGGCGTGCTCGACGCCGAGCCGGTCCAGCACCGCGCCGGCCCGGCGCGCCTGGTCCGGGAGCGCGTAACCGCGGTCGGCCGGTTTGGCCGACCGGCCGTGCCCGAGCAGGTCGATCCGGATGACGTGATGGGATCCGGTCAGCAACGGGACCAGCATGTCCCACGAGCGGGTCGAGGACGCGGACCCGTGGATGAGCAGGAGCGCGGGGGCGTCGCGGGGGCCGTCCTGGCACACGTGGATGTCGCCGTCGTCCAGGGACAGGATCTCGGTGCTGGCGCTCACCTGGGGTACGCCGTCAGAAAGGGTCATGGGACCACTGTCGCCGCCGGTACGCGCCGGTGGATTGGACAAATGTTCCCTTGGCCGGCTCGCTAGCATGGGACGGTGCGGACGTTCGTGCACGGTGCGGCCGTGTGGGGTGTGGCGTGCCCGCGGCGGCCCAGCCGGGTGGACGGTGTCACCATGGCCGGGTTCCGGGTCCGTGACCTGGACGCGCTCCGGATGGTCCCGCACCCGGCCGTGACGCTGCTGCTGGAGTTCGGCGCCGGTTCGCCCGTCGTGGCCGACGCCGCCGGGCGGCAGCAGCGGGGAAGCATCGTGGCCGGGCCCGGGGTCGGCTCCGGAGGCGCGGTCTGGGCGCGGGGTGAGAACGTCGAGTGCGTGCAGGTGCGCCTGTCCCCGGTGATCGCACGCGCGGTTCTGGGCGTGTCCCCTGCCGACCTCGACGGCGCCGTGGTGGTCCTGGACGACCTGTGGGGTGGGCAGGTGTCACGGATCGGTGAGCGACTGAGCGGTGTCTCCTCCTGGCAGGATCGCTTCGCGCTGATGGACGAGCTCCTCGCCCGCCGGCATGAGGCGGGACCGCCGGTGGACCCGGAGGTGGCCTGGGCCTGGCACCGGATCGTCGGCAGCCGTGGCCTGGCCCGGGTCGACGGACTCGCGGCCGAGGTCGGGTGGAGCCGTAAGCGGCTGTGGTCCCGGTTCCGGTCGCAGCTCGGCCTGCCGCCCAAGCGCGCGGGGAGACTGGTCCGCTTCGACCATGCCGCGCACCGCCTGGTCGCGGGTGACGCCGCGGCCCGGGTCGCGGCCGACGCCGGCTACGTCGACCAGTCCCACCTGCATCGGGAGGTCAGGGCGTTCACCGGGGCGACACCCGCGACCGTGGCGGGCGAGCCGTTTCTCGCCGTTGACGACATCGCCTGGCCCGGCAGCATGACTGACGGCGAGAATTCGCCCGTCAATGGCACGCGCTCATCGGCGTTCGCCGGCTCGGCTGGAAAGCGTTCCGGTAGGCGCTCGGGGAGACGCCGTGGTGTTTGATGAATTGCGCCCGCAGGACATTGCTGGAAGGGAAACCGACCCGTACGGCGATCGCCTGCACGGACAGGTCGGTGGTTTCCAGCAGGTCTCTCGCGCGGTCGAGCCGTTGGGCGGCCAGCCAGGCGTACGGCGTGGTGCCGGTGGCGGCCCGGAAGCGGCGGGCGAAGGTGCGGGGGCTCATCAGCGCCTGCTTGGCCAGGTCGGTGACGGTCATCGGCTGGTGCAGGCGGGTGCGGGCCCAGGCGAGCAGGTCGGCCATGCGTTCGGCCTCGCCGTCGGGTGCGATGTCCGAAGGGCTGGGAAGGTGCTGTGGGCGCCCGTTCCGGTGCCGGGGGGTGACCATCGCTTCCCTGGCCACCGCGTCGGAGAGGGCCGGGCCGTGCTCGCGGCGTAACAGATGGAGGCACATGTCGATGACGGCGGCCCCGCCGGCGCCGGTGACCAGCAGGCCTTGGTCGACGTACAGGGCGTCAGGCTCTACGGTGATCTCCGGGTGGCGGCGGGCCAGCCGGGCGGCGAGGCGCCAGTCGGTGGTGGCGCGGAGGCCGTCGAGCAGGCCGGTGTCGGCCAGCAGGAACGAGCCGGTGCCGTAGGCCGCGATGACGGCCCCCCGGTGGTGGGCAGCGATGAGCCCCTTTTCGGCCGGTGCGGGCAGGGTGAGCGGCTCGTCCTCGGTGGGCAGCACGATGATCAGATCGGCGGTCGCCATCGCCTCGGGCCCATGCTCCACCCGCAGGCACAGGCCGAGGTCGGTGCGCAGGGTGCCCGCCCGGTCGGCGCAGATGGCGAAGTCGAGCCGGGGTAAGCCCTTGGCGCTTCGGTCGGCGAAGATATCGCTGACCGCGCTCAGGCCGAACGAACTGACACCCGGCCGGGCATACGCGAGCACTCTTCGGAAAGGCGCTTTCCTGGTGAACCATCGCTGGAAGCAGCCCGTTATCGCATAAGAGTCGCTCATGGTGTCCTCCAGGCGGATGGTCTTCAGGCTCACCACGCGGCACTGGGAGAATGCGCCGCGTCGCTTACTTTCGCAGGAAGAAATCGCGCGCCGCGAGGCTTGTAAGTTCTGGCTTAACTGGGCTGTTCGGCGGCATGTCGGCATGCGGGTGGGGGAGAGGGTGCACAGGATTCACTTCACTGACGCCGACCTGGCGCGGGTGCGGGTGGCGTCGACGTTGGGCCCCCTGGGGGAGGCCCTGTTCAGCCTGACCGCGTTACGCGGGCGGGCGGAGGAGACGCTGTTCGGTGCGTGGCGGCGCCGGGTGCGCGGCGCCCTTGACTCGCGGTTCGCCGTCCTGGCCGCCATCGCGCCCGTCCGGCCGCCCAGATTCGACATGGCCATCCTCTCCGGGCCGGGCCATGAGCTGGCCGAAAGCGCCGAGATCTTTCTGGCCAGCCCTCGGCACGCCGTCGAGGCGGAGCTGGACTTCTACGCCCGCCAGCACGGCCGGGTGCCGGCCGCGCTGGCCGGACTCGTCGACGACCTCACCGTCCGGCGGGAGGTGCTGTCCACGGTGGAGGCGTACTATCACGCCGCCATCGGCCCCCATTGGACGGGCATCCGCGCACACCTTGACGCCGAGCGCGCCCAGCGCGGCGCGATCCTGCTCGACCGGGGCGTCGACGGTCTGCTGTCCACCCTGCACCCGCAGGTCCGGTGGCGGCCGCCGATCCTCCACATCCCGTGCAGCGACCAGTCCGACGCCGATTTCATCCTCGGCGGGCGGGGGCTGCTGCTGATGTCCTCGTTCTTCGTGCGGATCCCAACGATCATGTACGACCCGGGCAATCCCGGCGACTGCCTCCTGATCTACCCGGCGAGGATCGGTGCCGACCATGCCGCGGGCATCTGGACAGGCGGCCCGTCGGAGGCGGCACTGGCCAACCTCCTCGGGCGCACCCGCGCGTCGGTGCTCACCGCCATCGCCGACGGTGTGGTCACCACTGGCGCCCTGGCCCGCCGCCTGGACGTCTCATCGGCGGCGGTCAGCCAGCACACGGCCGTACTGCGCGAGGCGGGCCTGATCACGACGCGCAGGCACCACAGCAGCGTCCTGCACAACCCCACCCAGATCGGCCTGACCCTCCTCGACCGGCGCGACGCGAGGTGATGGATCAGCCGATGCCGCGTGCTCGACCGGGCGGTGGGCGGCCCACCGCCCGAGACAGCTGTTCATGTCAACCCGGCAGTACGACGCAGTGGCTCGAACGTTCGGCAAACCGGAAGACGATTCCCTTGAGTGACGCTCTGAGACTATTTGTCCCCTATGTGGCTATTTGTCATTAGCGCTCGGGGTATCACCTGCTCGACGGGATGACCTCCCGGAAGGAGCACTTATGCTCGGCACTCGCTCGTACAAGATCCTTGGAGCGGCTCTTGTAGCCTGCCTCGCGGCTCCTCTCAGCGCTGCTGAGGTCTCCGCCGCCCAGTACCCAACACATTCAGTGATCACGGTCACGTCCGCGAAAGTAGACCCTTGCGACGGTCGAGGCCACGGCTGTCCGCTCGGGTACGAGGACGGGCTCGCAGACGGCAGGCGCTGCATCGCCCGACGCCCCGGACATTCCCCGGACTCCAGCAAGCCCGACTACTCAGTCGGCTACGCCGCGGGTTACGACAAGGGCTCAGAAAAGTGCGGTGACGGCAAGCCCCACGGGCAGAGCAAGAAGGCTCAGCTGAGGGAGGCGGGCGCTGCCCAGGGCGCCGCCGACGCGGCAGAACGCCGCTGCAAGAGGTCCTCTCTCGCAGGCAAGCCGAAGCCGTACAAGGTGGGTTACCGGCGAGCCAACCCATTCTGCTGACCGAGTCGCACCACGTCGGCAAGGCCGCGAGAGCGGCCTTGCCGACGGCGGCTTGGTGCTCCTCCCGGCCTGGGCCCCTTCGCCTCGTCGGCGCCGGCACTTCCCGCCCGGCTCGCCGCACGGCGGGGGCGGGTCAGACGGTTTTGATGGCGCCACCGTCGATCAGGTGGTCGGCTCCGGCGATGCTGCCGGCGAGCGGTGAGACCAGGTAGGCGACCAGCGCGGCCACCTCGGCGGGCTCGACGAACCGGCCCGTCGTCATGCCGGCCTGTCCCGGCAGCGCCCGGAGCAGCTCCTCCTGCGGCACCCCCAGCGCCCCGGCCAGCTGCGCGCCGTACCCCTGCGCTCCCTCCCACATCGAGGTCCGCGTCGAGCCGGGCGAGACCGTGTTGACCCGTACGCCCTGAGGCCCGAACTCCTCGTTCAGCGCCTTCCCGAATGCCGTCAGCGCCGCCTTCGCGGTCGAATAGATGATCGGCCCCATGCCCGGCTGCCGGGCGCCGTTGGAGGAGATGTTCACGATCGCGCCGCCGCGCTCGACCAGGCTGGGCAGCGCGGCGCGGGTGACGCGCACCGCGCTGAGGAAGTTCAGCTCGTACGTTCCCAGCCACTGCTGGTCGTCGAAGCTGAGGAAACCACCGGCCTGCCCTTCGCCCTCGCCGCCGCCGACGTTGTTGACCAGCACGTCGACCCCGCCCAGCTCGATCAGCGCCCGCTCGGCCAGCGCGCCGGCACCGGCGGCGGTGGCCAGGTCGGCGGTCAAGACGTGTGCGCCCGTCTCCTTCAGCTCGGGGGTGAGCGTGCGCGCTCCGGCGACCACGCGCACGCCCTCGTCCGTCAGCGCCCGCACGATCGCCAGGCCGATCCCCCGGCTGGCACCGGTCACCACCGCGGTCTTGCCGTTCAGTCCCAGATCCATGACAGAGCCCCTTTTGCGACATCTTCGATGCGCTTAAGCTATGACATGCGACATAAATGTTGCAAGTTCTATCTAGATAAGGACACTGATGTAGCATGGCGGGGTGAACAAGATGCGCTCGGACACGGAGCGAACCGTGCGAGCGATCCTGGAGGCGGCCGAACGCGTCCTCAGCCGGAATCCGGCGGCGGGCATGGAGCAGATCGCCGAGGCCGCCGGGGTCGCCCGCACGACCGTGCATCGCCGCTTCGCCTCACGCGACGCGCTCGTCGACGCGATGGCCGCCTGGGCCACCCGGCGGTTCGC
Organism: Nonomuraea glycinis; assembly: GCF_014646515.1. Taxonomy (GTDB): domain Bacteria; phylum Actinomycetota; class Actinomycetes; order Streptosporangiales; family Streptosporangiaceae; genus Nonomuraea; species Nonomuraea glycinis. The sequence continues at coordinate 513,490 of NZ_BMNK01000004.1, read as the reverse complement.
CGAGGCCGTCGAGTCGGCCTACACGACCACGGCTCCGGCGCTGGTCACGCTGCATCAGGTGACCGCCAGCGTGCTCCGCGTCAAGATCGACTGGGGATACGCGATGAGCCGGACCGCTTCGGATCCCGAGGTCGCACGGGTGCACGCCGAGGTCCGCGAACGCTGCGACAAGCTGTTCCGCAGAGCGCGCGACGCGGGCCTCATCAGCGCGGACGCCGACCTCGACTGGGCGCGCCGCGTCTACTACGCGCTCATCCACGAGACGGCGACGGGACCGGACCAGGACCATGACGCCGATGCCCTGGCCACCCGCCTCGTCGACACCCTGCTGCACGGTTTCGGCGACTAGAGAGGTTACGTACGTAGGCGTCTCTCGCCGGAGTGCTCGTGGTGGGCCGATGCCGGTGAGATGAGGTATCCCGATGGTGGTGGGTCGACCGCCCAGGCACCGGGCCGCCGAGAGCAAGTGCGGATGCGGGCGAGGGACCAGCTGATGTGCGTACGATCGGCCGCGTGGGTGAAGACATCGCGGGACTCATCTGGCTGCTGGGTGTCCTTCTGGCGTTACTGAGCGTCCCTGCGCTGGCGGGCGGATCCGTCGCGCTGGCGATGCTGTCGGCGCCCCGCGACCGGCGTACACCGGTGCAGGGGAGCCGCCTGATGTGGGGAGCGGTTCTCGCCGTGGTCGGTCTCGCGGTGCCGGCACGCATCGCATGGGCCACGCATGAGGAACGCTTCTACAAAGAGCTCGAACCGGGCATGCTCATGCTGGCAGGCATGGCGGGCGGCTCGTTGCTCCTCCTCGGCCTGGGCCCGTTCGTGTCGTGGGCGCTGACACTCCCCGATCGGTTCGCCGTACGGCTGCCGCGTCCGTTACGGTTGCCGGCCCGCCGACTCGCCGGTCATCAGCCCGGTACGGCCGGCGGGGTCGCGATGACGATGGTGGCCACCGCCGTGGCCACCGCGGTGATGATCGTTGCGGCGGCCCAGACAGCGCAGGAGAGGTCCTTCTCCCCTTCCCAGGCTCCGTACGGAGCCCTTGTCGTACAGGTGTCCTCCGACGAGGAAGCGAGAGTCGCTCGCGCGGCTCTCCGGCAGGAGATTCCCTCGGCCCCCATCGTCCAGAGCGAGGGCACGGGCAAGGGGTACCTCCTCTACTTTCACAATGACCTTGCGGGGGTGGACCCCCACATCGGTGACCAGGCTTTGCTCGGTTACCTGACAGGCGACTTGTCCACGCCGTACGACGAAGGCACGGCCGTACTCGTCACCTCCGAAGACGTCGGCGACATCCCATTGGACATCGGCTACAGCCTGGACACCCCTTCGGGTGAGACGTTGCGCAGAAGCATCCCCGCGATCGCGGTGAAGCCCGCGGACCCAGGCAGGACGGACCTCTTCATCCCCGCGAAGGTCCTGCGCGACCTCGGCGTCGGCTTGACACCGAATCGACTGATCATCGACCCCGCCTTTCATCGCACGTCGGCCGCCGAGCAGGAACGCCTCGACCGCCGGTTGGGCGTCGGCACGCCCAGTTACGTGGAGCGGGGATTCGAGGCTTCGACCGGTTGGCTGTTCGTCTTCGTGCCGATGATCCTCTTGGCCCTCGTCGGTGCGCTGGTCGCGACGGGCTCGGTGGCCGACAGCCTGCGGTGGCGGCGCGTGCTGCTGCGCGTCACCGGTGGCTCGGGCGTCCGGCTGAGGTCGTACGCCGTCTGTCGCACGTGGCTGGCCGCAGCCTGCGGAACGGCGCTGGGCGTGGCGGCGGGCGCCGCCACGGGACTGCTGCTGGCGTGGCCCGGAACCGCTGCGGACAGATATGACCCATTGCCACGCGTGGCCTTCGACACCCCGTGGCTGCCGATCGCCGTCCTGGTGGTGGGCTTCCCGCTGCTCGCCGCGGCGCTCGCGGCACTCCTCCCGCCCGGCTCCGGGCCACGGGTCAGGCCGTCTTGACCGCGCCTGCGCGCCGTATCCCTGCGCCCCTTCCTAACCCGGTGCCATGGCTCGGGGAAAGCGTTAGGAGGGCGGCGGCCAGAACTGAAGAGTGAACAAGTCCACCTGGTAGATGTAGCGCGGGAAAAGAGGTTCCCGATCGTTGTCAAGGAATTTCCATTGAACGCGCAGCCGCCAGGTCGTGGCGCGGCGGCCGAGGTCGAAGACCGTGTGGTGATGCGTGAAGCCCGGCACCATGCTCATCGCGCTGATCCTTCCGGTGCTCAGGTAGACCTCACCGATCCAAGCGTGTCCCCATGAGTGGTCAGCGGACGGTTCGCCGTCCCAGAGTTCGTAGCGAACGTACGACGCGGCCTCCCAGCTCCGCTGCAGCATCACCGCGTTGGGGCCGCCGTTCGCCCGCTCCTCGGGGCCGGGTGGTATGACAGCCCATGGGCTGGGCTCGCCTCTTAACTCCTCCTCATCGACGCCGATATCGAAGACCCCGTACAAGTCCTTGACATCGTCTTCCTCGGTGAAAAATGTGATTATTTCAGCGATGACGCTCATCCTTCCTGTTCATGGGGCTACCCAGAGCATTACGCCCTGGGCGGGTCACTCCCACCCGACGCCGGCACCGAGGGGCACCGTTGATCATCTGCTCGTGAGGTCCGCATCCGTCGCACCCGGCCGATACGATCCAAGCCCGAGGACCGGCCCGGTGCGGCGGCCGGTCACACATCTCGATCAGCGGAGTGAGCGCATGCTCGAAGGCCGGTGGACGACCGTCACCGAGTCCGAGTTCGACCATGAGCGCCGTGGCCTGGAGGCCATCCGCGAGCGACTGCCCGACGCCGAGCCCTGGCGGGCCTGGTCCAACTTCACCTTCACCGCCCAGACCGGCCACGTACGCGAGGTCGACCTGCTGATCGTCGGCCCCGGCGGCGCGTTCATGGTCGAGCTGAAGGACTGGCACGGCAGTCTCACCACCGAGAACGGCACCTGGGTGCAGACCACCCCCACCGGCCGCCGCGTCTCCCACGGCAATCCCCTGCACCTGGTCAACAAGAAGGCCAAGGAGCTGGCCGGCCTGCTGGCGCGCAACGGCAAGCGGGTGTGGATCACCGAGGCCGTCTGCTTCACCGACGACGCCCTGCGGCTGCGCCTGCCCTCGCACGACCAGAACGGCGTCCACACGGTCGACGAGCTCTTGACGATGCTTCGGCAGCCGCCGCGGGACGAGCGCTGGCGGATCACCCCGGCCGACTCCCGCGCGGTCAAGGGCGCGCTGGAGCAGGTCGGCATCCGCCGCAGCGACGCCGAGTACAAAGTCGGCCCCTATCTGCTGGAGCGCAAGTCCTTCGACACCGGCCCCACCTGGGCCGACTACCTGGCCAACCACAGCGAGCTGCCGGAGCCTGCCCGGGTCCGCGTCTACCTGCGCGAGCGCGGCGCGGACGCGTCGATCCGCAGGTCGGTGGAGAACGCCGCCCGGCGCGAGGCGGCGGTCCTGCGCCGCTTCCGCCACCCCGGCGTCGTCCAGCTCAAGCAGTACGACCCGTCCGGGCACTCGGCCGGCCCCGCGCTGATCTTCGAGTATCACCCGCACACCCTGCGCCTGGACGAATACCTCGTCCAGCACGGCGACCGGCTCGACATCCTCGGCCGGATCGCGCTGGTCCGGCAGCTCGCCGAGACGATGCGCTCCGCGCACTCCAGCCGGATCCACCACCGCTCGCTCTCGGCCCGATCGGTGCACGTGATCCCGCGCAACCGGGGCCGCGAAGGCCAGGCCATCGGCGAGGAGGCGGCCTGGCTCTCCCCGTACCTGCAGATCTCGGACTGGCAGATAGCCACGCATCGGGTGCCGCAGGGCGTGACCAGGTACGCCCCCACCGCCCTGTCGGCGATCCATCTGGCGGACGACGCCGACGCCTACCTCGCTCCGGAGCTGACCGCGGTCAGCCCCGACCCCATCGCCCTGGACGTCTACGGGCTCGGCGTACTGACCTACCTCCTGGTGACCGGCGAGGCCCCGGCCTCCAGCCAGGCGGAGCTGCTGGCCAGGTTCGAGGCGGGGGAGGGGCTGCGGCCGAGCGCGATCGTGGACGGCCTGTCGACCGACATCGACGAGCTGGTGCAGGCGGCCACCGCCTACAAGCCCGAGCGGCGGCTCGCCACGGTCGCCGAGTTCCTGGACATGCTCGAATGCATCGAGGACTCGCTGACGGCCCCCGAGCCCGCAGCCCAGGAGAAGGACCCGCTGGAGGCGGTCACGGGCGACGTTCTGGCGGGCCGCTGGGAGGTGCGCCGCCGCCTGGGCACCGGCTCGACGAGCCGCGCGTTCCTCGTCAGGGACCTGCACGCGGGGGAGCGGGGGCGCGGCGCACGGCCGCTCCTCGTGCTGAAGATCGCCCTGTCCGACGGCCGCGGCGAGATCCTGATCCGTGAGGCCGAGGTGATGAGCCGGTTGCACGCGGACTCGCGCGTCATCCGCCTAGTGGAGCCGGAGCCGCTGATCATCGGCGGACGCACGGTGCTGGCTCTGGAGTATGTCGGCGACGAGCGGGAGGACGAGGATCCGGCCGAGTCCGGCAGCAGGCCGCGCCGCCGCGAGGAGACGGTGGCGCGGCAGCTGCGCGAGAGCGGACGGCTGCAGATCGACCAGCTTGAGGCGTACGGCGACTACCTGTTCGGCGCGGTCGACTTCCTGGAGGGCGAGGGCGTCTGGCACCGCGACATCAAGCCGGACAACATCGCCATCCGGGTGCGCCCCAACCGCACCCGCCAGCTCGTGCTGATCGACTTCTCCCTGGCCGGCTACCCGGTGCAGGAGACCGACGCGGGCACTGACGGCTATCTCGACCCGTTCATCGGGACGCTGACCCGTTCGGTCTACGACGCGCACGCCGAGCGTTACGCGGTGGCCGCGACCCTGCATGAGATGGCCTCGGGCGAGCTGCCCCGCTGGGGCGACGGCAAGGTCTCGCCCCGGCAGAGCGACGAGGCGTATCCGGCGGTGGCGGCCGACGCGTTCGACCCGGCGGTCCGGGACGGGCTCGTCGCCTTCTTCCGCAAGGCCATGCACCGCGACGCCGGGCAGCGTTTCGGCGAGCTCAAGAAGATGCAGGACGCCTGGAAGAAGATCTTCCTGGACCTGGCCGAGACCACCCCGTCCGCGGGCCGCGCCAGCCGCCATCCGGCCCCCGAGCAGGTCCCGGCCATCGCCGACGCCGAGCCGGAGTCCGTCGAGCTGCAGCGTGACCGGCTGGCGGCCGAGGCCGGCCCCGAGACGCACCTGTCCGCCGCCGGGCTCACCCCGGCCGCGGAGTCGTTCCTGTACGGCCTGGGGCTCACCACCGTCGGCACCCTGCTGGACTACAGCCAGCGCAACCTCGTCAACGCCCCAGGCCTGGGCGCCAAGACCCGCAGCGAGATCCAGCGCCGGCTCAGCGACTGGGGCCGGCGCCTGCGCGAGACGGCGGTCTCCCCGTTCAGCGCGGAGGGACGGCGTGAGGCCAAGGAGGAGCTCAGCGCCGCCGAGTCCGTCCTCGTCGGTGATCTCGCCGACGCCGAAGGCGCCGAGCTGCTGCCCCAGCGCGCCCTGCGCGCGGTCAGCCTGGACACCCTGGCCACGCTCTTCGTCCCGCCGCTGAAGAAGGACGGCGCCAACCGTAACGAGGTCGAAGCCGTACGGCTGCTGCTGCGGCTGCCCGACGAGCACGGCGAGCTGCCGGGGCAGACGGTGTGGCCCAACCAGAAGGCCGTCGCCGAGACGCTGGGGCTTAGCCGCCAGCGCATCCCGCAGATCGTGAAGAGCCAGCGCACCCGGTGGAAGAAGTCCCCTGCCGTCCAGGCGCTGCGCGAGGAGATCCTGGAGCTGCTGGCCGGGCTCGGCCGGGTCGCCTCCGTCGCCGAGATCGCCGACGCGCTGACCGTACGACGCGGCACCCGCCTGCACCGGCGCGACCAGCGGCGGGCGCTCGCGCTGGCCGCCGTGCGGGCCGTGGTCGAGGTGGAGCAGCTCGTCCCCGAGGAGGGACGTTTCAGCCACACCGCCAACCGCGAGGCCGCCGACTCCGGGCTGCTCGCCCTGGAGGTGTGCGAGGACGACCCGCCCAGCACGCCGTCCGCGCCCGGCCTGCTCGACTACGCGCACCGGCTGGGCCGGGTCGCCGACCGTCTCGCCAAGCTCGACACGCTGCCGACCGCGAGCACCGTGCTGGCCGAGCTACGCGCCATCACCCCGCCGCAGGGGGTGCTCGACTGGGACGAGCGCCGTACGGTGCAGCTCGCCGTCGCCGCCTCCAGGAACGCCGCCGCCACTCCGCGCCTGGAGATCTACCCGCGCGACCTGCTGCTGGTACGCGCACTGCGGCTCACCCAGGCGGGCCTGGTACGGCTGATTCCCGGGGTGCCCGAGCCCCGGCAGCCGGGGCTGACCGTCGACGAGGTTCATGAGCGCGTACGGGCCCGCTTCCCGGAGCTGACGGACGGCGGGCTGCCAGCGGACCGCCGCTGACCAAGGCGCTGCGGGAGGCGGGCTTCGACCTCAACCTGTCCACCCGGGAGGGCACCGGCACGCAGCGCTACCTGCCGGCCCGCCTGGACCTCGCCTCCAGCTACCTGACCGCCTACGCCGGGCGGCACGCCACCCGGGCCGGCGCGATCACCCGCTACGCCGACGACCCGCAGCTCGCGGGCGCCGTCCGGGCGGAGGAACGGCTGACGGCCGCGGCCCGGCGGGACGGGTTCCGGGCGTTGACCGTACAAGCGGGGCGGACTCGGGAGGCGGTGGCCGAGCTCACCGGGGGGCGGTTCGGCGCGCGGCAGGTCTCGGCGACCAGGTTGTTCCTGGAGGCGATGCACGAGCTGGTGCCGCCGGGCACGAAGCCGACGTGGGACACGATCCTGCGGGCGGACGTCGCCGAGCCGGGCAGCCGGGCGGCGCTGAAGTTCGCCGAGTACGCCCGCACGTCGTGGGGGCGGATCGAGCCGGAGATCCGCGCGCTGCTGGAGGCGGGCGCGGGGCCGGTGCTGCTGACCGAGGCGGCGGTGTTCGCGCGGTATGACGCGATGGGGGTGCTGGACCGGCTCGCGGCGGCGGCCCGGCTGGGCGGGCATGGCTTGTGGCTGCTCTGCCCGCAGGGCGACCCGGCGCGTGAGCCCCGGTTGGGCACGGTCGCCGTGCCCTACCAGGCGGGGCTGGGGGAATGGATCGAGCTTCCGGACTCGTGGGTGACCAACGCCCACCGGGCCGGCCTGACGTTGGAGGCCAGATGATCGACCGTAAGGCAGTGCTGGACGACCTGAAGCAGCAGGTCAAGGCGGTCGAGGCCGATCTGGCCAGGCAGGTGAAGGCGCTGCCCGAGGTGGGGGCGCGGCTGCGGGCCGAGTACGACCAGGCGCGCAGACTGGAGCGGACCGCCGCCACCTGGGGGTCGTGGCTGGACGAGCGGGTCACGCAGGTCGCGGCGGCGTGGGTGCTGGGGACGGTTTTCGTACGGTTCTGCGAGGACAACCGGCTGATCGAGGAGCCGTACCTGACCGCGCCGGAGCCGGATCGGCGGGAGCTGGCGCAGGCGCGGTATGAGGCTTATGTCGAGAATGATGAGGATCCGACGTATCGAGGGTGGCTGCGGCGGGCCTTCGAGGAGCTGGGGGAGGGGCAGGCCGGGAAGCTGCTGTTCGATCCGGCGCACAATCCGCTGTTCCAGATTCCACTCAGTCACGACGGGGCCGGGGAGCTGGTCGAGTTCTGGCGGCGGCGGGACGAGGAGGGGGAGCTCGTCCATGATTTCGCGCATCCGCTGAACGAGGACGGGACCGAGGGGTGGGACACCCGGTTCCTGGGGGATCTGTATCAGGATCTGTCGGAGGCGGCGCGGAAGACGTATGCGCTGTTGCAGACGCCGGACTTCGTGGAGAAGTTCATTCTCGACCGGACGATGGATCCGGCGGTGCGGGAGTTCGGGTATCGAGAGCTGAAGATGATCGACCCTACGTGCGGGTCGGGGCACTTCGTGCTGGGAGCGTTCCAGCGGCTCGTGCGGCTCTGGGGGGAGCGGCCGTTGGGGCTGGAGCGGCGGGAGTGGGTGCGGGCGGCGTTGGATTCGGTGCACGGGGTGGACCTGAATCCGTTCGCGGTGGCCATCGCGCGGTTCCGGCTATTGGTGGCGGCTATGGCGGCCGCTGATATCCGGACTCTGAAGGAGGCGGCCAAGTATGAGTGGCCGATTCATCTGGCGGTGGGGGACTCGCTGATCAAGGCTCGGCAGTTGCCGCTGACCTTGGGTGACGAGGTGCCGGGAGATCCGCTGGCTGACTTCGCTTATGCGACGGAGGATGTGCACGAGCATCCGCGCATTCTGGAGCCGGGGCGGTATCACGTGGTGGTGGGGAATCCGCCGTATGTGACGGTCAAGGACAAGAAGCTGAACGAGCTTTATCGAGGGCTGTACGACGCTTGCGCTGGGACGTATGCGTTGTCGGTGCCGTTCGCTCAGCGGTTCTTCGAGCTGGCTGTGCGAGGGGACGCGGATGGGCGTGGGTATGGCATGGTCGGGCAGATCACCGCCAACTCGTTCATGAAGCGGGAGTTCGGGGTCAAGCTGATCGAGGACTTCTTCGCTCACAAAGTTGAACTAACCGAGGTCATCGACACCTCAGGCGCATACATCCCTGGGCATGGTACTCCGACGGTCATTCTTATTGGGACGCGGCGTGCGGGGCGTATTCGTTCGGAGACCGTGAGGACGATTCGTGGTGTCCAGGGCGAGCCCTACGCGCCAGAGGAAGGTGAGGATGGGCTGGTCTGGAATGCGATCGTCGAGCAGATCGACGATGCGGGTTCGATCAGTCTCTGGGTTTCCGTAGGTGACCTCGAGCGGGAGCGGTACTTCGGCAAACAGCCGTGGATCCTTGCCGACGGCGGTCTGGAGATGATCGAGGAAATCGATCGTGCATCGCCTCGGGCGCTTGCGTCTGAATGTGCGCGAGTCGGTTTCGTTGGGATGACTCATGCGGACGAAGTAATGGTGCGCCCTGGACGAGCATGGTCTTCAAGCCTGGTTGACTATCTAATTCCTATCGCATCTGGCGAAGAGGTTCGGGATTGGAATGTGAGCACAGACAATGTCGCCTTCTTTCCTTATGGGAAGGCCAAGCAGCTCAGGAGTCTACATGGGAAGGATCGAGAGTCCTCAGGGCTATGGCATTACCGGACGGATTTGGGAAACCGGGCCACCTTCGGTGGCGGTACCTACAATTCAGCAGGCCGCATGTGGTGGGAATGGCATCAGCTTCCTAAGGACTCTGGGGCCCACGCTTGGTCGATCACGTTTGCGGAAGTGGCGACGCATAACCACTTCGTGCTTGATCGGGGTGGGAAGGTGTTCAAACAGACAGCACCAGTAATCAAGCTAAGGGAGGGTTCGAGCGAGGATGACCATCTGCGCTTGCTCGGACTGCTCAACAGTTCTACGGCTGCCTTCTGGCTCAAAATGAACTGCCACAATAAGGGAGGGCAAGGCGTAAGCGAGGGGTTCAAGTCGCAAGAATGGGAGCGTTTCTATCAATTCAATGGATCCAATATTGGGCGTTTTCCACTTCCTGCCGCTTATCCAGTCTCGCTGAGTATAAGTTTGGATAGTCTCGCTCAGGAATTCGTCTCTGCTAGCCCGTCATCAGTGGTCGTGGGTAGTACTCCCACTACCACCGCCCTTCGTTTCGCGAAGACCAATTGGGAATCGATCCGAGCCCACATGATCGCGCTCCAGGAAGAGCTGGACTGGCAGGTCTACTCCCTCTATAACCTCTATCCGGACGATCTACGAGCTTCCGAAGCCGATGTGCCTGAGCTGGCGCATGGAGAGCGAGCCTTCGAGATCGTGCTCGCTCGCCGGATTGCCGATGGCGAAGCATCAGGCGAGTGGTTCCGGCGGCACGGATCAACCCCGATCCAGGAGATCCCGTCCCACTGGCCGGAGTCGTACAAGCAGGTCGTTCAGAAGCGCATCGACGCCATCGAATCGTCCCGTGCCATTGGGATGGTGGAGCGTCCCGAGTACAAGCGGCGTTGGGCGACCGAGGGCTGGGACGTGCTTCAGGAGAAGGCGCTGCGGTCCTGGTTGTTGGATCGGATCGAGGCGCGCGAGCTCTGGTATGACGAGAACGGCCAGCCTGCCATTCTCACTCTCGGCAGGCTCGTTGACGCGCTCTCCCGTGACGAGGACTTCGTCTCCGTCGCTGCCATCTATGCCCCTCGCCGTGAGCTGTCGGCCGTCGTCTCGGACCTGGTGGCTGAGGAACATGTCCCGTTCCTGGCTGCGCTGCGGTACAGGCCGAGTGGCCTGAAGAAGCGGGCTGACTGGGAAGAGGTCTGGGACCTTCAGCGCAAGGAGGACGCGGCCCCGGACGAGCCTGCCAAGCGGAAGATCCGGGACTCGATTCCCGTCCCGCCGAAGTACGGGCAAGCGGACTTCCAGCGGACGTCGTACTGGCGGGCTCGCGGGAAGCTCGACGTGCCCAAGGAGCGTTTCATCTCCTATGGCCAGGTGAACACGCAGACTCCCGGCCTGTACGGATGGGCCGGTTGGGATCACCGAGAGCAGGCGCAGGCGTTGGCCACGTACTTCACCAACCACGCCCTGACCAGCGAGGAGATCACCCCGTTCCTCGCCGGCCTGCTCGAACTCCAGCCGTGGCTCTACCAGTGGCACCACGAGTCCCACCCGATGTACAGCGGCTCTCCGGCGGCCTTCTTCGCGAATTACCGCCAGCAGATCCAGGGTGAGCACGGTCTCACCGACGACAACCTGCGGGAGTGGCGTCCGGCTGTGGCCGCTCGCGGTGGACGTACCAAGAAGAGCGGCTGAGCCAGCACCTGCTTAGGATCCATTGTTGTCCCGGCGGACGACGATGGATCCTTTGCCGCGCCTGGTGACGATCAGGCCCTGCTCTCGGATGATCTTCATGGCGAGACGCACGGTTGGCCGAGCGACACCGAACTCCTGCTCAAGCGTGACCTCGGACAGCACGGTTTGGGGCGGATAGACGCCTGACCTGATGCGCTCGGTGAGGATCTGCGCGATCTGCTCGTACTTGTAGAGCGTTGCGTCCCATTCGATGTCTTCAGAGCCCGTCACCTACATAACGCTACGAGGCTATTGACGTGTAACCATAGAAGCTGTATGGAGCTCATAGAAGATCCAAAGACATCATAGCCATAGACATGACCTTACAAGTGAGCGTACAGTCATCGCGCAATGGCGGTGTGTAGCGAAGGTCCTTGGCGGGCGTGAATTAGTGCCCGGGGCAGAGGAAGGGAGATCGCGTGATGGATCTGTACGGCAGGCCGCTCGACGAGGTGCCTTTCGGGCGGTTGCGCGGCGGTGAGCAGGAAGAGGGCGTGGACAGTTGTGTCCTGATCGCTCCGATCCCGGGCGTGGCGGATGCTTTCGCGCTGCGGGACGCGAAGCACCCGGAGGCAGGGACCCTCCGGTTCACCGGTGACGAGCTGCGCGCCGCCGGGCTGACCACCCTCTAGGTACCACCCGAAGGCGGCGGTCCCTGCCTGATCCAGGCAGGAGCCGCCATGGTCCGAAAATCTACGGGAGCGGCTGAGCATGCATTGGCACGCGTACCAATGGGTCGATGCGGGAGTCGGCCGGGGCGATGAGGTCGTACGGCGGCCGTTGTCGCCTCATGGTGTGACCTCGGTGCTGTCGCCGGTGCGGGCGGATGACCGGGCCGGGCCGGGGTCGCGGGTGGCGGCGACCTTTGCGGAGGTCTGGCTGGCGGTGGTCTGGCTGGCCGGCGCGTACGGCAAGATCCGCGAGGAGTTGCCGCTGCCGGGGGTCTTGCTGGAGGAGCGGCTGGAGGCCGCTCTCGACCTGCTGCCCCGTGGTGTGGACGTGCGGTGGGGGGAGTGGCTGCACGGCGGCCGGTTCGTCACGATCGGCGTGGCGTGCTGCCCGAACCGGCACGTCCCCCATCCCTGCCCGCTGCGCCGCCCCTCCCATGAGCGCGCGGTGGCCGTACCGACTCTGACAGCACGACCGACTTGGGAGGCATGGCCATGATGGAATTCCACAGCAGCCATCTGAAGCCCTTGCGGGAGGGTTTCGTCCCGATCGCTTGGTCTGAACCGGTGTCCAGGGGAGGCTCGGTCCGTGTTCGGGCGCATACGTGCGGGTGCATGACGCCGTCGTACGAGCTGTGCTCGGCGGCTGGTTTGGTCCACATCCGCCGGACCGTGCGGTCGGCCGGGGGCACCTGCGTCAGCGAGAGTCCTTGGCTGCGGTCCGCCGCAGCGCATCGGCTGTGGGAGAGCCTGCTCGACGGCCACGCCCGATAAGCCACGTGCGGGCCCGAGGTCACAGATGTTGGTAGACGACGGTGTCGTGGACGCCGTCCAGCCATGCGCGTTGAGCTGTCAGCGGCCGGTGGAGCCGTCGATCTGCTCGCGGATGATGTCGGCGTGGCCCGCGTGCCGGGCGGTCTCCTCGATCATGTGCACCAGGGTCCACCGCATCGTCGGCGCCGGTCCCCTGCGCGGGGGCCGGGGAGCGGGGTGGGTGAGGTCGGGGCAGGCGTCGATGACCTGGTTCGCTCGTACGATGACCTGCCGGTAGCCGGCGAGCACGCTCTCGATCGTGTCCTCGGGGGACGGGCGCATGGTCCGGCCCCAGTCGTCTACGTCCTCGCCCAGGAAGTAGAACCGCTCGACGAAGGTCAGATGCCTGACCAGTCCCAGAAGGTTGGTGCCAGAAGGCACTCCGGGAGTCCGGACCTGCGGCTCCGGCACGTCCGCCGCCTTGTTCGTGATCGCCTCGCGGAGGTGGTCGAGGAATCCCCGCAGGGTGGCCTTCTCATCGGCGCCGGTTCGCGGGGGGCCGGTGTCCCTCACCCGTGACCTGGGTTGCTGCGTACTGTCTATCGGCATTGTTGCTGCTCCATCTGGTTGGGGCGGTCGTCAGAGGGTTCGGCGGAGGACGAGGACGTTGTCGGTGACCGTGGCGGTCTGGCCGGCGGGTCCGGTCGCCCGGCGTCGGGGCATGTCCGCGCGCAGGACCGGCCACTGCTCGGGATCGAGGTCCAGCTCGGCGGCGATCTCGGTGGGGGTGGGGTAGTGGGTGTTGGGGTCCTGGTTCCAGGACCAGGGTGCGGTGGAGCCGTGGTCGACGATCAGCAGCAGGCCGCCGGGACGCAGGGCCCGGGCGGCGGTGCGCAGGACCTCGGCGCGGGGCAACGTGAACGAGGTGTGGAAGTACTGTGCCGAGACGAGGTCGAACTCCCCGTCCGGGAAGCTTCGGGCCAGGTCGTGCTGTTCGGTGGTGACCCGATCTCCGAGGCCGAGCTCGCGGGCGCGCTCCCGTACCTGGGCGACGGCGGTGGCGGAGATGTCCACGGCGGTGACCTGCCAACCGTGCCGGGCGAGCCAGATGGCGTCGCCGCCCGCGCCACAGCCCAGATCCAGGGCCGCGCCGGGGTGTAGGGGTCCGGCAGTCTCGACGAGGAGCGGGTTGGCGCGCTCGCCCCACGTGCGCCGGGCCCTGTAGTGCTTCTCCCAGAACGATTCGGCGACCTCGCTGGGGTCGGTGGTGTCCATGCGGACATCGTGGCCGCGATGATTCCAGGCTTGCAAGAAAAGTTGCGGATCTGCATGGTAGCCATTCCCTAGACATTCCTTGACGCGAATATTCGCCATGGTGAATACTTCTACCCATGGACGCATTGCTCGCCGCACTGGCCGACCCGGCCCGCTGGCGGCTCGTGGGCCTGCTCGCCGAGCGGCCGCGGCCGGTCGGTGTTCTTGCCCAACTCGCCGGGGCGCGCCAGCCGCAGACGACCAAGCACCTGCAGGCCCTTGAGCGTGCCGGCATCGTCACCTCCCAGCGCTCCGGCCAGCGCCGCATTTACGCGCTCCGGGCCGCGCCTCTGCGGGAGCTGGCGGCTGCGCTCACCCGGCTGGCCGACACCGCGGAACAGGCCGGCGGCTCGCGCGAGACCTACGACCGCTACGGGCTCAGTCTCCACGCCGAGCGGCTCGCCGCCAAAGAGCCGGGCTGGGCCGACGGCCGCTCCTTCCGCTTCCACCGGTCGCTGGCAGCGGGGCCGGAGGAGGTCTGGCGCCACCTGACCGAGGACTCCCTGCTCGCCCGCTGGTGGACGCCGGATGACCTGCACGTCTCCGAGCTCGTCTTCGAGGCGCGGCCCGGCGGCCGGATCGTCCATGAGTACCGCGACGCCGAAGATGCCGACGGCTCCGACCTGGTCGCCGGGCGCGCGCTGGGAGTCGTCGAGGACGTACGCCCCGGTGAGCGCCTGACCTACCGGCTCTCCCCGCTGCTCCCCGACGGCGGCCTCGCCTTCACCGCCCACCTCGACCTCGACCTCCAGCCCGCCGACACGGGTACAGAGCTCGACGTTCACTTCCGTATCAGCGACAGCACGATCAACTCCGCGGACTTCATCGCCGGCATCGAGATCGGCTTCGGCCAGAGCCTCGACAAGCTCGCGGCGACCCTCGCCGCGGGCACGCACACCACCACTACAAGGAGTACGAAATGACGAACTCGACCGGTCGCAGGGTGACCGCGAACCTGAGCCTCACCCTCGACGGGCGTTACAACGGCCCCGGCGGGCCCGGTGATTTCGCCGCGTTCGCCCCCTATGTGACCAGCGAGGTCGCGCGAGACCACATGAACCGCATCTGGGAGAGCGCGACGACGGCGCTGCTCGGCCGGATCAACGCCGAGGGATTCATGGGCTACTGGCCGGCGGTCGCCGAGGACGGCAACGCCGACCCTCGTGATCGCGGATACGCCAAGTGGCTGGTCGACACGGAAAAGGTGGTCTTGTCCACCACCTTGACCGAGGCCCCGTGGGAACGCACCCGCGTGGTGAACGCCCCCGCCGCCGACGTCGTTACCGACCTCAAGGCCACCGGTGAGGGCGACATTCTCGTCAACAGCAGCGCGAGCATCATCAAACCGCTGCTGGCGGCCGACCTGCTCGACCGGCTGTACCTCATGATCTTCCCCGAGATCGCCGGGGGTGGGCAGCGACTGTTCGACGATGGCCTGTCGGCTTCGACGTGGATGCTCACCAACCAGCAAAGCGGTGAACTGGGCGAGATCGCCATGGTCTACGACCGAGTTCGCTAAGAAGGGATCTCCAATCCGTCGGGGACAGCAGGGCGTCGGCCGGGCGGCGCAGGTGCCAGGCGATTCCGGGCTTGCAAGAAAAGTTGCGGATCTGCATGATGGCGGGCATGGGCAGAACTGAACAGGATGTGTTGGCCGGGGTCGGGCCGCGTCTGCGGGCTCTGCGCCGGGCCCGGGGAGTGACGTTGGCGGGGCTGTCCGCGGAGACCGGCATCACGTCGAGCACGCTGTCGCGGCTGGAGAACGGGAAACTCCGGCCCACGCTGGAGCAGCTGCTCCCGTTGGCACGGGCCCATGGCGTCCCGATCGAGGACCTGGTGGAGGCGCCGCTCACCGGCGACCCCCGCATCCACCTGCGGCCGATGCGGCGTTTCGGACTGACCGTGGTGCCGCTGACCAGGCGTGCCGGGGGGATCCAGGCGTACAAGGTGATCTACCCGCCCGCCTCCCGCGCGCGGGCGACGAGTCTGCAGACCCACGAGGGATACGAGTGGTTCTACGTCCTCAACGGTCACATCCGCTTCGTGCTCGGTGACCAGGAGTTCCGGCTCGGCCCCGGTGAGGTGGCCGAGTTCGACACCCGAGTGCCCCACCGGATCGGCAGCGCCGGAGACGAGCCCGCGGAGCTGCTCACGTTGTTCGGCCCGCAGGGGGAGCGCGCCCACCTGTCGACGGCCAGGGACTGACCGGCCGAGCTTCGCGCGCCTGTTCCGGTGGACGCGCTCGGCGGCTCAGGGAAGGAGCCCGCTGCAGATGGATGCGAACCGGCAGCGGCTCTGATCGCCAGGCGTACCCCGGTCAATGATCATGGTCAGGCTGCAGCCGTATGCCCGGCGGGATGGCGATATGCGAGGGGTGATCGCTGTGTCGGCTTGGTTGGGCCAGGCAGCATGGGTGACGGCCTGGTGGCCGGTCGCGATGGCTGTAACCGGAAGGACGGCAGAGAGGCCTCTCCGGGGCGGGCCCTACCGGTCGCTACCGTCCTTAATGAGACGCCATGAAATTCGAGCGTTGTCGAGTACATAATTCATGGCCAACTGAATACTCTAATTCCTGGGCATTGCTCGACTTCTTGGCGGGCTGGGAAGTCGTACGCGAGAAATATTTACGTTCGAACCGTGCACTATCTGCTTTCGCTTTCTGGTCATACGATGAGTGCCTTCGCCCGAAGGAGGCAGGACATGAGCACGCAGCCGGTAAGCCAGAACAATCTCAAGCCATTTCAGAAGCTCCCTCTGAACTGCACCAACTTCGAGGACGACACGCAATCCCCAGCCATGCGGAAGGAGTTGGCACAGGTCGTCACCGAGATGCTGAAGTACCACGACGCCCACCCCAGTCCCAGCGATGACCCCGTCTACAAGAACAGCAGGGACGAACTGGTCGCGATCAAGGAAATGATGCAGCAGACGCGGTTGGTTGGCGCGGGGAAAATGCTCTGTCTGGTGACTAGGCATGACGGCAAGATTCAGGGCCTGGCGGTGGTGAGCAGGCTCCACAACTCTCTCAGGATCGATCAGGCGTCGGCCGCACCCTGGAATATCGTGCCCCCGGCGGTCAGCGAGGCCAACTCGCCGAATCCGTTCCGGGGGGTCGGATGGCAGATGGTGAGTGTCGCGCTCACCTACTGCGGGGTAGTGGACCTGACCGCCGCAACCGAACAATCCGCTCAAAGCTTCAACAAGATGGGATTCCTCACCCGCGAGGGCAAGTCGCTGCAAGGCGGAGACTTCGGGGTGCTGGAAGGCGCTCAGGCCCAAGCCTTCAAGCAGAAGCTGGCGTCGTTCGGCTGATCGTAGATGCTGCCGCATCTTGGCGTAGCCACGAGCGGGCTCGCCCGGTGACGCTGACCGCCGCCGGGCAGGGTTCGTGGGCGAACTGGCCGTGAGGAAGGCTCGCGAGCTATATCCAGTTGGTCCCCGTGGGGTACCGACCTGGTCGCGAAACCAGGTGAGAAGGAAGCGCGCGAATGGCCTCACGGCCAGAATGCGAGGAGAGCGGGAAGGCTAGAATTTCATCCAAATTGGTTGAGAAGGAAGCCCTTCCATGGCCTCGCGATCTTCAGCTTATCAGGCGGGGATCAGCTCGTGCAGCGTCCCGGGCGTGTACACCCGGGCCCCCTCCGGCAGGTCGGCCGGCGCCTGCAGCCCGATGTACGTGGTGTGCCCGGCCGTCGAGTTCTTCGCCCGCAGCAGGTCCGCCAGGTAGCGGACCCGCAGGTGGTCGCGCTCCACGATCGAGCGCACCAGCAGGGAGGAGGTGACGCGGTTGCCCTCCACCTGGTTGAAGGAGGGATGCCCCTTCAGGTAAAGGTGCAGCCACTTCACCCGCCAGCCGCCGTCGTCGCCGCGCAGGACGACGAAGGGCAGGGCGACGCGGCCCGCGCCGCGCAGGTCGGACTTCATCCGCACCGTGCGCGGTTCGAACGGCCGGCCCTCCTGCTCGGCGTCCCTGGTCATGTAGCCGAAGAACGCCTCGGCGGCCTCGTCGAACGCCTCGCCGGCGAAGATGTGAACCTGCGGGATGATGATCGGCCGGGTCGCGTCGGCGAGCCTGATGTTGATGAACTCCGACGCGCCGTCCTCCGCCTCGGTGAGGTCCCCGGAGTACTCGGCGAAGTCGTTGCCGTAGTTCGTCCACGAGATGTGCTCGGCGTTGCCGTAGTCGGCGTCCAGCATGAGCGCGGACAGGTCGTAGTCGGTACGCCGCTCGGCCTGCCGCCAGTGCACGAAGAACCGCAGCAGCTCGCCGTCCACCGGCGACAGCGATCCGCGCGGCAGCATCCCCAGGCCGGGGACGACGGCCTTGCCCGACAGGGGCAGGGCGACGTCGAGCACGTCCGGATCGATGACCAGCTCGCCCGGGTCGGGCAGGCGGCGGGTGATCTCCTCGTCCAGGATGGTGACCGCCCGCGACAGGACCTGCTCGCCGAGCGGCGCGCGGGCGTCGGGGGTCGCCCACGCTCCGCCGTGCCGGTTGGTGAAGACGCGGCCGGCGGCCGGGGCGAGGCGGTTCTGCAGGTGCTCGCGCAGCGACAGCAGGACGCGACCGGAGGCGCCCGCCGCGGCCTTCTCGGCGGCGTCGAGCACGGCTGAGGTGTCGTGGCCCGACCGCAGCAGGTGGTCGAGGCGGCGCAGCAGCGCGCCTGGCGTGTTTCCCAGGAGGGCGACGGCGTCGCCGGTGCGGCCCGCCGACAGGGCGGCCTCGACCCGGCTGTCGAAGCTCGCGGCGTGGCGCACTCCTCTGGCGACCTCGAAGACGTGGGCGGCGCGAGGAAGCTTCGGGTACTCGTGCGGGTGCAGCCGCTCGCCGAGCCGCTTCCACGGCTCCCGGTGGCGCGGCACGTCGCCGAGCTTGGCCGGGACGGCGATGGCGTCCAACGCCTCCAGCAGGGCGCGGCGCTCGGCGCGGCGGAACGAGCGGAACCTGGTCGGCGTCGACAGGGTGACGTCGCCGCCGGAGACCCCGCAGGCGAGCCGCAGCACGTCGGTCACCGTGTCCACCAGCAGCGGCCGCCCGGCCGCCAGACGCACCTCGTTGACGATGGCGCGGTTCTCCCGCACCGGGATGCGCTCGGGCTCGTCGGCGCAGAACCCGGCCAGGGTATGCAGCGCCGCCAGATCCTCCTCCGCGAGCGGCACCTCCGAGCCCGCCAGCGAGAAGTAGAGCTCGCGTGCCTCTTCCTCCAGGCTCGCGCCCAGGTCCAGCACGGTCACCCGGTCGCCGGCCAGCGGCAGCAGCTCGGCGTGCGCGGCCAGCAGGTCGGCGTAGCTGTGCTGGTAGCGGCCGTAACCCGGCAGCTCGAGCAGGTTCAGTGTCGACGGCTGGACGCGCGCGGCGGCGACCGGGTCGAGCAGGGCTTCCCGCAGCAGGCCGACCCAGAACTCCATGGTGTCGGGCACGTTCTTGGGGAAGTCGATGAAGTAGGCGTTGTGCTGGACATGGTCGCCGACCAGCGTGCGGACGGCAGCCAGCACCCGGACGCCGAGATCGAGCACGGTCTCGCCGCGCAGCCTCGCCAGGCGTTCGAGCAGGGCCGCCGAGCATGTGAAGCCGACGCTCAGCAGCGCCGCGTCGAGCTGGCGGGCGGCCACCTCTCCCCAGCCGGGATGCGAATCGGCAGGCGCGTCACCGATCGGAACGCGCAACCGCCGGGCGATGACGAGGGCTTCAAGATTGTCCACGAGCGCACCCTATAGGTGGGTACGCATTTCCAGGCCCTGGGAGAGATGCTCCGGCACCAGCCCCAGGCGACCATCGTCAAGCTTGCCGAGATGGCGTGCGGCGGAGGGGCGGAGTTCGTCGCGGCCGCGGACATGGCGTTCGCGGCGATCGGTCGGCCCCTCTCTTGTGAAAGAACGGGAACTCGTCTGAATCGAGAAAAAGCTTGGAGAAAAGGCATAGCGTATCGAAGCGGCACCTTGACCTCTGGCGCGGCGGGTAGTACGGATCAGGAGGTGCCATATTTGAGGAGTGGTCGTTCGGGAAATCCGCTGGTCGCAGTGAGGAAGATGAGAAACGAACACCTCAGGGGATTGGGGGGAATGAGGCTCAAAGCACCGAACGGGCAGGAATTTCGCATCGATCAGGCACAAGATGGGTTGACTCAGCATGGAATCATTCTCTTTTCCGGAGCGACCCTAAATGAGCTTAAGTCCGCCCTGAACGATTGGACGGTCCCTTATCGGCACCCTCACGACATCAGTCCCGGGGTAACCGTTATAAGGCCGAAACTCACCGGCGAAGCCAACGCCAAAGGATTCACATATGAGGCACTACCGCTCCACACGGACAGGGCGCAGGTGGACAATCAACCGACGATAATCGGTTGCCTGTACACGCAGGAGGCTGCCGATGGAGGCGAGTCGCTTCTCGTGGATGGGGCGGAGATCGTGGACGCCATGTTCGCTCGCCGCCTCGAATATATTCGTGGTCTGCACCGAGAGTCGGTCTTCTCCGGGCATCCAGAGGCGGTATTCAAGGTCCACACCGAAAAATTCCCGCCGGACAGTGCGGACACTGTGCTGATCTGTACGGATGGTTTTGCTCGGTGCATAGTCGATTACAAGATCCTTCGAAGCTGGGCGGATCTTAAAGTTGATGTGCATCGTCATGGGCTCAAGGAAATAACTTCAAGAATAAGAAAGTATGAAGCGCAGGACCGGTCGAACTCATCGCCGACGAAGTTCGAGCAGTCGGATGATCTTGCGGCGATTATTCTCGCCAATTAATGGAGGAGCTACGCATGGATGGTCCAGACCGACTCGGCCCCGATGGGAAGCCTCAGTATCTGGTGGAGCGTAACGCCGGATATTTCGAGTATCAGCTGCCCATATCGGTCAAGCTCGTCATCGACATCGACGGTAAAATACCGCTGCTCATGAACGAGCGGGACGAGTGGGAGTTGCCCGGGGGGAAGCTGGAGGTCGGCGAAACTCCCGAAGTGTGCGTGTGCAGAGAAGTGTACGAAGAGCTCAATCTCACCGTCACAGTCGAATCGATCATCGATACGTGGGTCTACGAGATCACGCCGCTGCGTCATACCTTTATCGTGAGCTACGGCTCGACATATCGCGGGAACGAGCAGATCCGAAGCTCTAACGAGCACAAAAAGTTGGGCCTGTTCGGGTACGGCGAAGTTTCCGGCCTCCACATGCCCGAACAGTACAAACGAAGCATAGAACGATGGCAGAAGTTTCCCGCGAGATGCTGAGACCCCTCGGGGGCATCGGCCGGCAAACGCCGACCGGCTCATCGCCACCTGGGGGAGGGCATGATCGTTGAGATCGCGCCCTCTGTTTTCGGCGTCTGGTCCCGGTGTCGGGATCGTTCGGTATCGTCGAGCGCGGCGTCGAAGGAGAGGTCATCCCCCATGGTCCAGCAGCCCCTGCTCCGCGAGGTCATCGACATCAAGGAGTCGATCTCCACCTCGGATTTCGTGCTGAGCCTGGCGGAGGCGGTGACGCCCGAAGGGGCCGAGCGGGCGCTCAAGGACTATGTGGTCACCGAGCGCCTGCTGGAGAACTTCGACGAGGCGATCGGGCTGATCAAGTCCGCTCTCGACGGGCGTACGTCGAAAGCGGCCTACCTGCACGGCTCGTTCGGCTCCGGCAAGTCGCACTTCATGGCGGTGCTGTACGCACTGCTCAGACACGACCGGTCCGCCTGGCGGCGCCCGGAGTTCGACCCCGTGCTCACCAGGCACGAGTGGCTGGAGCGCGAGGGTAAGAAGTTCCTTCTCGTGCCGTACCACATGCTGGGGGCCAAAGCCCTGGAGCAGCGGGTGCTCGGCGGCTACGTCAGCCACGTCAAGAAGCTGCACCCGGACGCGCCCACCCCGCAGGTCTACCGGACGGACTCGTTGTTCGCCGACATCCGGGCCATGCGCGAGCGGATGGGCGACGACGCGGTCGTCAGGGGGCTCGGGTTCGGCGACGAGGGAGACGACGAGTGGGGGGAGTCGTTCGCGTGGACGCCCGCCCTGCTCGACACCGCGCTGGGCGCGGAGGAGGCGCACGACGGCGGCGCCCCGCTGGACCTGGTGCATCCGGCCACGCCGGCCGAGTTGCGGGCCAAACTCGTGCAGGACGCGAGCACCAGCCTGCTGCCCGGCTTCGCGCGGAACGCGGTCGAGGACGAGCACGGGTTCATCTCGCTGGACGCCGGACTGTCGGTGATCGCCGAACACGCCAGATCGCTCGGTTATGACGGGCTCATCCTCTTCATGGACGAGCTGATCCTCTGGCTGGCGACGCTCATCCACGACCAGCGGTTCGTCGCCCGTGAGGCCAGTAAGATCACGAACTTCGTGGAGGGCGGCGACGCCCGGCGGGCGATCCCCATCATCTCGTTCATCGCGCGCCAGCGTGACCTGCGGGAGCTGGTCGGCGAGGAGGTGTCGGGCGCTGCCGAGGCGTCCATCCAGGACACGCTCAACCTCGCGTCCGGGCGCTTCGACAAGATCACCCTGGAGGATCGCAACCTTCCGCAGATCGCCCACGCCCGTGTGGTCAAGCCGATGAACGACGAGGCGGCGGCGCTGGTCAACGCCGCGTTCGAGCGGACCAAGAAAGTCGGCCCGCAGGTCTGGGACACGCTGCTCGGCTCGGACAAGGGCAGCACCGGCGCGGACGAGGAGTCCTTCCGGCTGACGTACCCCTTCTCGCCCGCGTTCATGGACACGCTGGTGCACATCTCCTCCGCTTTGCAACGTTCCCGGACCGGTCTGAAGCTGATGGGACAGCTTCTCGCCGACCACCGTGGTCACCTGCGGCTGGGCGATCTGGTCCCGCTGGGAGACCTCTACGAGGTGATCGCCGCGGGCGGGGACAAGCCGTTCGTGGACAGCCTGAAAGTGGTCTTCGAGGCCGCCGACCGGCTCTACAAGACCAAGCTCCGGCCCTACCTGCTCGGCGTCAACGAGGTCACCGAGGACGACGTCGAGCGCTTCCTGCACCGGCCCGAGACGATCACCGATCCCGGGCTGGCCCAGCGCTGCCGGGTGTTCGTCGGGGACAACCGGCTGATCTGCACGCTACTGCTGTCAGCCCTCGCGCCCAGCGTGCCCGCGCTCAGCGACCTGACGGTCCGGCGGCTCGGCGCGCTCAACCACGGCTCGGTGACCGCGCCCATCCCGGGCAGCGAGGTCGGCATCATCAAGGCCAAGGTGGCCGACTGGGCGGCCCGCTTTCCCGAGATCAAGGAGACAGGCACCGACGCCAACCCGGCCGTGCGACTGGAGCTCACCGGCGTCGACGTGGACTCGGTCCTGGCCAACGCCGCCGTCAACGACAATCCCGGCAACCGGATCGCGCTGGCCAAGAAGCTCCTCGCGGCCGAGCTGGGTGTGGACCGTCCCAACGGCCGGCTGGGGGCCGACGAACTGCGCCTGGTGTGGCGCGGCTCCGAGCGCACCATCGAGGTGATCTTCGGGAACATCGCCGACGAGAGCGAGATCGAGGACCACGACCTGCAGCCACAGCTCGACGGGCAGTGGCGGATCGTCGTGGACCTGCCCTTCGACGAGGGCGACTACGGGCCCGTCGACGACGTCAACCGCATGCGCAACCTGCGCGCGCGCCCGCGCATGGGCAAGGCGCCGCAGACGGTCGGCTGGGTGCCCGCCCACCTGTCGGCGCAGCGGATGGCGGACTTCAAGCGGTTGGTCGTCATCGACAAGGCGCTCTCCGACGAGCACCGCTTCGCCACCCAGTACGCCGGCCATCTCAACGCCGACAACCGCGCACGGGCCAAGGGCCTGCTGGAGACGCAGCGCGACGCGCTGCTCAAGCAGGTCCGTACGGCCTTCAAGGGCGCCTACGGCCTGGACGCGAAGAAGGCGGCCGATGTCGAGCTGGGCTTCGACGAGCATTTCGCGCCCCTGCCGGACCTGGCCGGGCTGACCGTCTCCTTCGGGCAGTCGCTGCGTGACGCCATCCGGCACGTCGCGGGCCAACTGCTCGCCCACCAGTTCCCCGCCCACCCCGAGCTGGACCGGGACGCCACCGGCCTCGCGGTGAGACCGGCCGACGCCAGGACGGTGTTCGGCCATGTCCGGGCCGCCGCCGAGGCGCGCGACGGGCGCGTGGAGGTGCCGGCCAAGGACCGCAAGCTGATGGAGCGCCTCGCCTGGCCGCTCGGGCTCGGGCAGCAGAAGGAGGCGTACTTCGAGCTGTCCACCCGGTGGGCCGACCACTTCCGGCGGGAGGCGCAGCGCGAGGGCGTCACCGGCGACCTCAGCGTGATCACGCTCACCGACTGGACGGACCGGCCGGAGCGGCGCGGCCTGGAGCCGTTCCTGGCCAACCTCGTGGTCGCGGCCTTCGCCGAGATGGACGACCGGGTGTGGGTGCGCGAGGGCGTGCCGCTGGAGCCCGCGCCCGAGCTCTCCCAGATCAAGCCGCGTGACGCGCTGCGCAGCCAGCCCTTGCCGGACGAGGCTGACTGGGCGGAGGCCCGGCAGCGGTTCGAGGTCATCTTCGGAAACAAGGCGCCGACCCTGCGCCGCGGCCGCATGGTCAACCAGTTCGCCCGGCAGATCTCCGAAGCCGCTGGAGAGCACCGTGAGACCGCTGCGGGACTGGTCCGGCAGCTTGAGGCGCACGTGAGCTTCCTCGGTCTGGACGAGACCGACGAGAGCGGGCGGCTCGCGCTGGCCCGCCGCTCGGTGGAGCTGCTCGCAGCGCTGCAGGAGGCCGGGCGCGGCGCGAGTGGGGCGAAGAAGGTCATCGAGGTGCTGGCCCGCTTCGACCTGGGGCAGGTGAGCGCCGACCGCTACGGCAGCTCGGTCAAGCGGGCGCACGAGGTCGAGCGGGCGCTGGCCGGAGCCGCCTGGGACACGCTGGAGCTGGCGCAAGGGCAGGGGACGGAAGGGCTGGCGCTGCTGGAGTCCCTGCGCGGGGTGGCCAACGCCGACCCCCGGGCGGGGGACCTCGTCGAAGCGCTCGCCGACACGCGCGGCAAGGTCACCGCGCTGATCAAGCGCAACCAGCGGCCCGTCGTCAGCCCGGGTCCAGGCTCCGTCGGTCCGGCGGGCGGGAACGGCTCCGCCGGTGAGACGGGTCTGACCGGGGGAACCGGCCCGGCAGGTGGACCTGGCCCGGCCGGCGGGACCGGCGCGGTAGGTGGGAGCGGACCGGCAGGCGGTGTGGCAGGGCTCGGCGACCTGGACGAGCCCGGCCGAACGCCGGACACGCCCGGTACACCCCGCCGCTCTGGATTGAAGCGTACGAAAGCCTCTCAAGCAGTGGCGGAGCTGGCCGCTGAGCTGGCCGAACTGGTGGCCGGCGAGCCGGACGCCATCATCGAGGTCTCTTGGCAGGTCGTGCAGCGATGAGCACAGCGGTCACCGTCGCGGTGCGGCTGAACGCCGTGACCGTCGCCCAGTATCTGTCCTCCCAGACCTCGCTGACCGGCTCTCCCGGCGAACGGCGGCGCGTCGTCCTGCTGCGCTCCGCGCCCGTGTGGGACGGGCCAGGCGAGCTCGAGTTCGGCGAAGGACGACGCGCGCGGATGGCCACCGCGCCGTCGCCGCTCGCCGTACACGAACTGGCGCTCGGCCACCTGGCCGGACAGGACGAGCCCGCGGTGCTGGTCGTGCTGACCGATCGGGAGCAGACCGAGCTCGACCCGGCGATCCTCGCCCGGGTGCACAAGCAGCGCGTCCAGACCGTGGACAGCTGGAGCGTCGTACGGGAGGCGTTCGGCGCCGGGCAGGTCGACCCGCGGCTGAGTGAGGACGACTGGGCGGCCGAGGCGCTGCTGGACGCCACTCCGCCGGGCGGCTGGCCGCCGCTGGCGGGCGGGGTGCTGTCGCGCCGCACCGCTCTGTCGACACTGGCCCTGCGTCGGCTCGGGCTCGGCCGCTACAGCGAAGATCCGCTGGCCGACGACGAGGGCCTCGACACCCACGCCCTGCTGCGATGGTCGCTCGTCCCCGGCGCCCCGGAGCGGCTGCTGGCCCTGCGCGGGCCGGAGCGGGCCGGTCTCATGACGTTCCTGGGCGAAGAAGACCTGGCGGGCCGGGCACTGCTCGCGCTGGTGGCAGCCGGGCACGGGCCGGACGCGGTGGCGTTCGGGCTGGTCTGCGCGTCGCTGTGGCTGCGATCCGACGCCGACGAGCAGACCTACCGCGCCCGAGGCCGGGCCGAGCGCTACTTCGGCGACGAACCACCCGCGACGGGGGAGGCCCTGGACGCGCTGGTCATCCCGTTCGGCAGGGCCTGCGAGGAGTACGTGACCGCGCTGCTGGCGGCAGGCCGTACCGACGGCGACGAGGAGCACACCCGCCAGGTGCGGCGGATCACCAGCAGGGTGCTGGAGCGGGCAGGAGGGCTCGCCACGCACTTCGGCGCCGAGAGCGCGGTGGCCGCGAGCCCGGTCCTGGCCGCGGGACTCGACGCCCGGTTCGCGGCGGCAGGCCGGGCGTTGGCGGGTCGGGGCTCACAAGCGATCGCCCGCGCCGTCCGGGAGCTGGGAGCGCACGGCCTGGCCGCCGACCCGGACCCGCGCGTGCGAATCACCCGGGCACGGATGGGGCAGCGGCTCGCCCAGTGGCTCGCCACCGACCCGCCTACGGAGGCGGAGACGGTGGCGGCGGCGATGGAACGCCACCTGTCCGAAACCGGATGGGTGGATCAGGCGCTGGAGCACGTTGAGTCGGGCGGTGACCCCGAACCCGCGCTCAGAGCGGCCTACGACCGGCTGGGCACCGACGTCCGCGAGCGGCGGCGGGCGATCGACCATTCCTTCGCCAGGAGGCTGGAGGCGAGCACCGACCCCGGCGGCATGCTCACCGTCGAGTCCTTCCTGACGCGCGTGGTCAAGCCCGTGGCCGTCAAGAGGGAGCGGCGGGTCATGCTGCTCGTCCTGGACGGGATGAGTGCGGCGATCGCCACCGAGTTGGGGGAGGAACTGCGGCGCGACTGGGCCGAGTACGATCCGCTGCCGGACGAGCGGACCCCCAAGCGGCGGGCGATGGCCGCCGCCCTGCCCACCCTGACCACGATCTCCCGCACCTCCCTGTTCGCCGGAAAACTGATGAAGGGCACGCAGGCCGACGAGAAGCGGCTCTTCCCGGCGCACCGCTTCTGGGGGAGCGCTCAGGCGGCCGTTTTCCACAAGGACGACCTGCGAGGTGACGGCGTCGGCGACGCCTTTGGGCCGGAGCTCACCCAGGCGCTGGCCGATGAGGACACCCACGTCGCCGTCGTGTTGAACACCATCGACGACCGGCTCGGCAAGGAGCAGAAGCTGGGTGACGGCGCCTGGCGGCTCGACGACATCGGCAAACTGCGCGAGCTGTTGCGGATGGCGGCGGACCAGGGCAGAGCGGTCATCATCGTCAGTGATCACGGGCATGTCGTGGACCGGCACGGGATCAAGCTCGACGGCGACGGGATCGCCTCCGCCCGGCACCGCACCCCGGGTGAGCCCGTACGAGAGAGCGAGATCGCGTTGTCCGGCCCGCGGGTGGTGTGGCCGCAGCCGGGCGCCGAGATCGTCGCGCTGTGGGACGCGGACTCCCGCTACACCTCGCAGAAGGCCGGCTATCACGGTGGTGCGGCGGTCGCCGAGTTCACCATCCCGGTGCTGGCGTTCCTGCCCTTCGGCGCGGAGCCGCCCAGAGGCTGGCGCGAACTGGGCGATCAGCGTCCTCCATGGTGGTCCCTGGAAGAGGTGCAGCCTGTCGCGCCCACACCACTGCCCGCGCCCAAGAAAGCACAGAAGCGATCGAAGTCACGACAGGAGCTCGGTGACGCGCTGTTCGACATGGTCCTGGCACCGGCGGAGGACGCACTGCTCGCCCCCCGGCTCCGGTCGCCCGCCGATCGGCTGGCGGACGAGCTCCTGGCCTCGCAGACTTTCGAGGAGCAGGTGAGCCTCCTGGCGCGCAAGCCGCCCATGGACAAGGTCGACCAGGCGATCCGGGTGCTCCTCGACGCGGGCACGCTTCCGGCCACCGCCCTGGCCCAGCGCATCGGCTACCCGGTGACCCGGGCCGACGGCTTCGCCGCCGTCCTGCGCCAGCTCCTCAACTACGACGGGGTCCAGGTCCTGGAGACACTTCCGGACGCGCGGACCCTGCGCCTGCACACGGCACTGCTGCGGGACCAGTTCGAGCTGGGACACTGATCGACGTGAGTGTCACCAGATCCGCCCAGGTCAGTGCCGCGCGCCGGCGATCGGTGATCGATGCGTTGCGGCGCGGCGCGGTGCCGGAGAGCGGGCTCGACCTGCTCGCCACCGGCCTGGACAGGTTCGAGTCGGCGCTCGACGCCGAGTTGGACGCCGTCACCACCGGCGGATCGGTGTTCAAGGCCGTCAGGGGAGAGTACGGCTCCGGCAAGACGTTCTTCTCCCGATGGCTCGGTGAGCGCGCCAAGCGTCGCAATTTCGCGGTCGCCGAGATCCAGATTTCCGAGAACGAGACGCCGCTGCACAAGCTGGAGACCGTCTACCGGCGGCTGACCGAACGGCTCACCACCGCCAGCTTCCCGCCGAGCGCGCTGCGACCGGTGGTGGACGCCTGGTTCTACGCGCTGGAGGAGGACGCGCTCGCAGCCGGAGCCGGCGACGACGAACTCTCCGCCGAGGTGGACACGCTCCTGGCCGCCCGCCTCGCCGAAGTGTCCCGGCAGGCGCCCTCCTTCGCGACCGCGTTGCGTGGCTACCGGGCCGCGCTGCTCGACGGGGACGAGGCCACGGCCGCGGCCGTGCTGGCCTGGCTCGGCGGGCAGCCCCACGTGGCCGCCGCCGCCCGCAGGTCCGCCGGAGTGCGCGGCGACCTCGACCACTTCGGCGCGCTGGGTTTCCTGCAAGGGCTGCTGACCGTGCTGCGCGACAGCGGACATCCCGGGCTGCTCGTCGTGCTCGACGAGGTCGAGACCCTGCAACGTGTCCGCTCCGACGCCCGCGACAAGGCGCTCAACGCGCTGCGGCAGCTCATCGACGAGGTGCACTCCGGCCGCTTCCCCGGCCTCTACCTGGTGATCACCGGCACCCCGGCGTTCTACGACGGGCAGCAGGGCGTGCAGCGGCTCGCGCCCCTCGCGCAGCGGCTGTCCACCGACTTCAGCACCGACCCGCGCTTCGACAACCCGCGCGCCGTGCAACTCCGGCTGCCGGGCTTCACCCAGGAGTCGCTGGTAAGCCTGGGGCTGACCATCCGCGACCTGTACGCGGCCGGTGCCGCCGAACGGGTCAAGGCCATCGCCGACGACGCGTACGTCACCGAGCTCGCACAGGCGGTCGGCGGGGCGCTCGGCGGCAAGATCGGGGTGGCGCCCCGGCTGTTCCTGAAGAAACTCGTAGGAGACGTACTCGACCGGATCGACCAGTTCGAGGACTTCGACCCGCGACGGCACTACCGGCTCACCTTGGCGGGCAACGAGCTCACCGACCTTGAGCGCAATCTCGTCGTCTCGGCCGACGACCTCGACCTGGACCTGTGATGACCGATCCGGTGGAGCGGCTCGACCCGGTCGTGCTGCACCACATCGTCAACACCCTCGGCTGGCCCGATATGCGCCCCATGCAACGGGCGGCGATCGAGCCGCTGATGAACGGGGAGGACGCGGTGCTCCTGGCCCAGACGGCCGGTGGCAAGACCGAGGCGGCCTGCTTCCCGCTGCTGTCCGCGATGACGGCGCAGCACTGGACCGGCGTGTCCGTGCTGTACCTGTGCCCGCTGAAAGCCCTGCTCAACAACCTCATCACCCGGATCGACGGCTACGCGCAGTGGCTCGGGCGGCGGGCGGCTCTCTGGCATGGGGACACGCGCGCATCACAGCGGCGGCGGATCCGCACCGACCCTCCGGACATTCTGCTCACCACACCCGAATCTCTTGAGGCGATGCTGATCGGATTCACCACCGACCACGCCCACCTGCTGGGACAGGTCCGAGTGGTGGTGGTGGACGAGGTGCACGCCTTCGCCGGAGACGATCGCGGCTGGCACCTGCTCGCCGTGCTGGAGCGGCTGGAGCGCGTCACCGGGCACTCCATCCAGCGCATCGGCCTGTCCGCCACCGTGGGCAATCCGCGGCACCTGCTCACCTGGCTGCAAGGCGCCGCCGCCGGTCGGCGGGCCGGGCAGGTGATCGCGCCGGACCTCGCCGCGTCGCCTTCACCGGGTGACGTCGAGCTCGACTACGTCGGCTCGCTCGACAACGCCGCGCGGGTGATCTCGACGCTGCATCGGGGAGAGAAGCGGCTGGTGTTCTGTGACTCGCGGCGGCAGGTGGAGCACCTGGGTGCGGCGCTGCGTGCTCGCGAGGTGAACGTGTTCCTGTCCCACGCCTCGCTCTCCGCCGACGAACGGTCGCGTTCGGAGCAGGCGTTCACGGAGGCGCGCGACTGCGTCATCGTCTCCACCTCGACGCTCGAACTCGGTATCGACGTGGGCGACCTGGACAGGGTCATCCAGATCGACGCGCCCCGCACCGTCGCGTCGTTCCTGCAGCGCCTCGGCCGCACAGGGCGCCGCACGGACACCGTACGCAACTGTCTGTTTCTCACCACCACCAAGGAGGGCCTGCTCCAGGCGGCGGGGCTGGCGGTGTTGTGGGGGAAGGGCTGGGTGGAGCCGGTGAACGCGCCCCCCGAACCCCGCCACCTGGTCGCGCAGCAACTGCTCGCCGTCACGCTCCAGCGGCACACGGTCGGCGATCGGATGTGGCCCACTGAGTGGAACGGGCTCGCGCCCTTCGACCGCTCGGCCGAGCCCATCCTGCGGCACCTGGTCAGCCAGGGTTACCTTGATGAGGATGGCGGGCTGCTGTTCGTCGGCCCCGAGGCAGAGCGGCGCTTCGGCCGGCGGCACTTCATCGAGCTGACCGCGTCCTTCACTGCCCCACCCCAGTTCACCGTGCTCGCGGGACGGCAGGAGATCGGGCGGACCGACCCTTCGGTGCTGACGGAGGAACGACCGGGCCCCAGGCTGCTGCTGCTCGGCGGCCGTAGCTGGCGGGTGACGTTCATCGACTGGACCCGCAGGAGAGCGTTCGTCGAACCCGCCGACAGCGGTGGCGTCGCCAAGTGGACCGGCGGCGTGGTCACCGGACTGTCGTACGACCTGGCCCGCGCCATGCGGGAGGTGCTGCTCGGCGCCGATCCTCCGGTGACGCTCACCCGTCGCGCGCGGGCGGCGCTCGCCGAGTGGCGTGAGGAGGAGGCGCCCGGTCTCGTCCATCCGGGCGGGACCCTGGTGACCAAGGTTGGTGAGGACGTCCGGTGGTGGACGTGGGCCGGCTACCGCGCCAACGCGACACTCGCCGCCACGCTGCCGTCGGTCACTGATCCCGTCCAGCGGGCGACTGACCTTTTCGTACGGCTCCGTACGGATATCACCGCGGCTGCCTGGCGCGAGGCCCGCACCGGAGCCGCGCTCGTCCTGCCGGATGTCGATCGGCGCGCCGTCCACGGGCTGAAGTTCGCCGCCGCGCTGCCGGAACGGCTGGCGGTGGCGACGGTCGCGGCCAGGCTGGCGGACTTCGACGGGGCTCAGGCGGTACTGGCGGAGCCGGTGCGCCTTCAGCTCGGGTGATCGGTTGTGCTCTGCGACGAAGAACGCGGCCTGCGTTGACGCACGGCCCGTCGCCGCAGCACCCTTCCGTAGGCGATCCTGGCCCCATCATCCAAACGGAGGAGCGACTGATGCTGGTTCTGCACGGCGGCACGATCATCGACGGCACGGGCACCGACCCGGTGACGGGATCGGCGCTGCGGGTCGACGGCGAGCGGATCGCCGGGTTCGGCGCCGCCGAGGGCGCGGTCAACCTGGACGTCGATGGGTTGACCGTACTGCCTGGATTGATCGATCTGCACGCGCACCTCGGTCTGGTCGACTTCGGTGAGGCGGGGATGCCGCCCGCGCTGATCGCGGCCGCGGCGTTCGAGAATCTGGGGTTGTGCCTTGAGGCCGGGTTCACCACGGTGCGTGAGCTCGGCGGCCTGGACGGTGGCATGGTGCAGGCGCTGCGGCAGGGGGCCGTGCGCGGGCCGCGGCTGCTGCCTTCCGGGCCGTTGCTGTGCCAGAGCGGCGGGCACGGCGATCTGGGGCCGTCGTACCTCTCGCACGGTCATGACGTGCCCAGCATTCCCGGGCTGATTCAGCGGAGTCAGGTCTGCGACGGCGCCGACGAGGTGCGCAGGGCCGCGCGGATGGCGTTCCGGCACGGTGCGACGCAGCTCAAGATGTGTGTCTCCGGGGGAGTGGTGTCGCACAACGACGCGATGGAGGACACGCAGTTCAGCGTCGCCGAGATGCGGGCGGCGGTGGAGGAGGCGCGGGCCAGGGGGACGTACGTGACCGCGCACGCGCACAACGCCGACGCCATCCGGATGGGCCTCGAAGCCGGGATCGAGTGCTTCGAGCATGCCACGTACCTCACCGAGGAGGTGGCGGCGCAGGTCGCCGCGGCGGGGGCGGCGCTGGACTTCACCGTGTCCATCTGCGAGCTGTTGCGTGACCAGGCCGCCGAATGGGGAGTGCCGGAGACCGGGTTGCCCAAGCTGGAGGGCGCGGCGAAGGCCGCCGGCGAATCGCTCCTGATGGCCCGGGAGCACGGCATTCTCGTCGGCTCCGGCTCGGACCTGCTGGGCAGGGCCCAGAACCGGCGCGGGCTGGAGATCGCCCACCGGGCGGGACTCGTCGGCGCCATGGCGGCCATCGTCACCGCGACCTCGTCCAACGCCCGGATCCTGCGCCTCGACGACGAGCTCGGCACGCTGCGGGCGGGCAAGCGCGCGGACGTGATCGCGGTGAGCGGCGATCCGCTGGCCGAGCCGGAGCTCTTCGACGACCCGTCCCGCGTGGTCCTGGTGATCCAGGACGGCCGGATCGTCAAGGACACGCTCAACCTGGCCACCCCGTGAGCGTCCTGAGGTAACGCAGGCGTGTCGAAGCGGACAGTGACCGTGCGATTACATTGTGTGACGAGTGGCCGTGTCAGCGGCCCCGACACGCACCGGAGACGCCCATGCGACGTATCACCCCCAAGGTCGCCGCCCTCGTAGCGATCGCGATGCTCGCCCTGACCGCACCCGCCCAGGCCCAGCGGGCAGCCGCCCCCGAGGCCTACTTCGAGTTCACCGACAGCACCCGGGAGAGGGCCGTCCTCAAGCTCACCGACCCGGCCAAGATCCAGCACGCCAGGGAGCTGGTGACCGGTATCACCAACGACAGGCCGCACATCCTGGGCAGGATCGTCAAGCGCCCCGCCCCCTACAACCCCCGCTGGTCCTACCACTACAACCCCGAGACGGTCGACTTCTTCGACTTCGCCATCGAGGTGTGCGACGCCTCGATCCCCTACGTCGAAGACCACCTGGACGAGGCGGGCGGCGCGTTCCTGCCCGGCCTGATTTGGTGCCCCTGGAGCTCACGCCTGGTGCGCGAGATCCCCGTGCCGTAGGACGCCGAGTGAGCCCGGGCCGGTGCGCCCGGGCTCACTCAGGGAGTCTCGACGGCCGGTGTCCGGCCCCGGCGCAGGCGGGCGAGCCAGGGCATCGACGACCTGCCCGGCCCGAGCCGGTAGACCCCCAGCAGCCAGTCGGCCAGCCTGTCCTGGTCGATGACGATCAGGTCCTGCTCACGGGCCGTATCGGCCGCCTGCGTGCTGAGGTAGTTCGAGGTCACCAGCACCCCTTGATGGTCCTTGTACGGCGCGGCGTGCAGAGCTCCGACGAAATCGCGCACACCACCGGGCCCCAGCGGGCGGGTGTAGTACTTGCACTGGACGGCGTACGGACTGCCGTCCGGCGCGACGCCGAGGACGTCGATGCCCCGATCCCCGGACCCGCCCACCACCCGGACCTTGCGGAACCCGTCGCGCCGCAGCAGCTCGGCCGTCAACTCCTCGAAGCGTTTGGGGTCGAGCTGATCCAGCCCGGCCCGCATCAGCGCCTCCCGTCGATAGCTCGCCCCGAGGCGGCGCACCACGACGACGGCCGCGCCCAGCAGGACGGCGAGCGTGACCACGGTGACGGCCAGGGGCAGCCACGACGATCTGAGGAAGTCGAGCACCCACGGCAGCGCGAACACCGCCGCGACCGGCAGGGCCAGCCAGGCCGGATTCACCTGCCCGCGGCGTCTCCGGCGGGTGGGACGTCCGCGTGCTGATGTTCGGCGCCTCGCCATCGCGACCTCCAGAAAGAAGGGAAGACACACGCGAGTGTGAACGGCGGGACCGACAGAATCCACCGCCGCGACCGCCTCGCGGTCAGAACCTGTGTCCGGCTCGACGCCGGAGAAACGCAGAAGACGCTGCCGGACGAGCGGGGTCGGTGATGGGATCGATTCCTTTTCCGGGGATCCGCCGTCATACAACCAGAAATCCCGACATCACGCCCGAACGGAGCACCACCCCATGCCCGCGACCACCACCGACATGATCATCTCCCGCGACGGCACCGAGATCGCCTTCGAGCGGCTCGGCGGCGGTCCCGCCGTCATCCTGGTCTCGTCGGCGCTCGCTGACCGGAAGGACGCCGCCAAGCTCGCCAACCTGCTCGCCCGCCACTTCACCGTGATCAATTACGATAGACGCGGCCGGGGCGCGAGCGGCGACGCCACGGACTACGCCGTGGAGCGCGAGATCGAGGACCTCACCGCGCTCATGGACCACACCGGCGGCTCGGCGTCACTGTTCGGCAGTTCCTCCGGCGCGGTGCTCGCCCTCCGCGCCGCCGCCGCGGGGCTGAACGTCGAGCGGTTGGCCCTGTACGAGCCTCCGTTCGCGGTCAGCGGGGACGGCTTCGTACCGCCCAGGGACTTCGGCCGGCACATCGACGTGCTGCTCGCCCGGGAGAAGCGCGGCGAGGCGGTCAAGTACTTCATGACCCAGGCGCAGGGCATGCCGGCGTTCATGGTGGCCATGATGAGGCTGATGCCCGGAGTGTGGTCCGGCCTCACGAAGCTGGCGCACACGCTGCCGTACGACATCGCCGTCATGGGCGGCACGCAGCAGGGCGGGCCGCTGGAGGCGGCCGAGTGGGCGGGCGCCACCGCGCCCGCCCTGGTGCTGACCGGCGGCAAGAGCCCGGCGGGGTTCCACGACGCCGCGCGGGCGCTCGCGGAGGCGCTGCCCAGTGCCACGCACCGCACCCTGCCCGGACTCGATCACGGCGCCGTGATGATGGCGCCGAAGAAGCTCGCGCCCACGCTCACCGAGTTCCTCCGGCCCTGATGCCTGGGCCGGCTTCCCCATGGGAGTGTCGGCCAGCGCGAGTGGATGATCGGCAGGATCACGGGGCCGGCCCGGGCCGCCTGGCCGAGCATGGAATTCGGGCCGGATCCCCGCTAACGAGCGGCTGAGTTCGTCCTGTCGGAGGTCAGGGCCGCCTGCACGATGCGGAGCGCCTCGACCGGGTCGAGGCCCACGCCGGCGATCACGGCCGCGTAGTCGGCGGCGGCCCGGAGGGCGCGTTCGCGGCCTTCTTCGCCGCCGGCCGACACGAACGAGCCCGCCCGCCCGCGGGTCTCGATCAGCCCCGCCTCCTCCAGTTCGCGGTAGGCCCTGCCGACCGTGTTGACGGCCAGGCCGAGGTCGGTCGCGAGATGGCGGATGGTCGGCAGCCGGGCGCCCACGGCCAGGGTGCGGTCCTGGATCTGCCTGGCCAGCTGGGCGCGTAGCTGCTCGAACGGCGGAACGGGTGAGGCCGCGTCGATGACGATCATCGGGTGCCCATGGCCTGCCGGGCCACCGTCGCGATCGGCGGAGTTCTCGCTTGGATGAGGAAGAGCGTGATGAGCCCCAGGATCACGAAGGCGAGCGCGGCGGCGTTCCACCAGGCGGGCGCGGAGCCGAACAGCAACACCATGGGCAGCGCCCAGGCCACGGTCGGCCTGGTGAGCTCGCGGGCGTCCTCGACGCGCATGACGACGTCGGCCATCAGCGACATCTCGTCCTCGGCCACGACCGGGCGCATCAGCAGATCGCGGAGCTGCATGACGAATCCGGCGGCGACGCCGGCCAGGCCGACCAGCATGACGAGGGCCGCGTACCACACGGTGGAGTCCTGGGTGGTCAGGGCGCTGACCGCGAGCGCTGTCGCACCGGCGAAGGTGGCGACCATGAGGGCGGCGTTCGGGCGGCCGATCAGGGCACGCCAGCCGGGCTGGATCGGATGGGCCACGCGTCGCGACAGGCCCGCCCCGGCGCGACGGTCGACGCGCCGCACCCACCAGTAGAACAGCGACTGGGCCAGCAGGAGCCCGGCCATCGCCGTCATCAGGACGAGCAACGGCATCGGCCGGTGCGGCTCGCCCCCGCCGAAGGGGGATGTGGCGAGCCGGTCGTAGGCCTGCGCGAGCGCCGCGGCGATGATCAACACTGCGAGTATGACGTGATCGGCGAGGCGGGCACGTCGCCGTGCCGCCAGCCGTGCGGCCAGTAACGGTGTCGGCCGGTCGTCGGTCAGGCCGTGATGAGCCAGCCACGCGCTCGCCGGCCCCAACTCCGCCGGACGCGCCGGCGGGTCGGCGTCCGGTAATGCTCTGTTCGGCATGTCTCCTCCGATTGTCGCAATGTTTGTCTCAATAGAATGAGTCATAGCTTGCGACAAAGTCAAGCCGCCCATCGAAGGTGGCCGGCGCTGCCGGCCGAGAGGCAGGGCTCTTGGGTGGCCGGGGGACGGTCGGATCAGGTCGGTCAGTCCGTCGCCGGCGGGGGAGACGAGCGGCTGGGGATCGAACTGCCAGGTGCGCGCGTCGGCTGACGAATCACCTCGGCGGAAACGGGGACCGCTGGACGCTCGCGTATGCGCGTGAGCGGACGATGTATGGACCGGCCGGCGCGGGGCGGCCACGATGTGCTCATGCTGCTGCTGCCTCTTGCCGCCCTGGTCCTGCACGGCGCTCT
The DNA here is from genome assembly GCF_014646515.1 of Nonomuraea glycinis. Taxonomy (GTDB): domain Bacteria; phylum Actinomycetota; class Actinomycetes; order Streptosporangiales; family Streptosporangiaceae; genus Nonomuraea; species Nonomuraea glycinis. The sequence continues at coordinate 477,024 of NZ_BMNK01000004.1, read as the reverse complement.
CGCGGGCCTCTTCTATGCCTTCTCGATGTCCGTCATGCCGGGGTTGAACGCCGTCGACTCCGTCCAGGCCGAGGCGGTCATGCGGAGCATCAACAAGAAGATCCTCAACCCGTGGCTCTACCTCGCGTTCCTCGGCGCGCCGATCGCCGCGCTGGCCGCCGGGCTGCTCGCGGACGGACCGGCCGCGCTCTGGTTCTTCGCCGCGGCCGGGGTGAACGCCATCGGCTCGTTCCTGATCACCATGGCGATCAACGTGCCGATGAACAACGCCGTCGACGCGGGCACGATGGTGTGGAAGGACTACGCGCCGAGGTGGACCGCCTGGAACACGGTGCGGGCCGTGGCCTGCTTCATCAGTCTCGTCCTGGTCGGCATCGGCCTGACCGGCCTGTGAGGCCCAGCGGGGCGAGGAGCGCGGGCGGCAGGGTCAGCGCAGGTAGCTGGCGCCGTTGAGGTCGAGGACCGTGCCGCTGGCCCACTCGGCCAGGGGCGAGGCCAGGTAGACGACCGCCGCGGCGATCTCCTCCGGCCGCGCCACCCGGCCGAACGGGCTCTGCGCCCGGATCTCGTCGCCGCGAGGCGGCTTGAGGTGCTCGTTGGTCATGTCCGTCGCCACGAACCCGGGCGCGACCGCCGCCACCGCGATGCCCCTCGGCGCCAGGGCCACCGCCAGGGACTGGGTGAGCGCATTGAGGCCGGCCTTGCTCGCGCCGTACGCCGGGCTGTCCGGCTCGCCGCGGAAGGCGCCGCGCGAGGAGACGTTGACGATCCGCCCGCCGGGCGGCAGGTGCTGGAGCGCGCACCAGGTGACGTTGGCGGCCCCGGTCAGGTTGACGTCGAGCGTCTGCCGCCAGGCCGTCTGCCACTCCTCGTAGGACAGGGCGGTCACCGGGTGGTGCAGGAAGACGCCGGCGTTGTTGACCAGCACGTCGATCCCGTCCAGGGCGTCCGCCGCCGCGTCCACCATGCGCCGCACCTCGTCCGGGGCGGCCAGGTCGGCCTGGACGACGGCGTGTCCCGCGCCGGGGAGCTCGCCGAGCAGGCTCTCGGCGAGCTCGGGCGAGTCCCGGTGGTGGATCGCGACCCGGTCGCCCTGGGCGGCGAACGCGGTCGCGACCGCCCGCCCGATCCCTCTCGACGCCCCGGTCACGAGAACTCTTCGTCCGCTCACCAGGGCACCGTAGCAAGGGCCGCTACCAGCGGGCGCCGTACTCAAGGGCCGCTACCAGCGGTCGTGCACCTGCGGACGGATCAGCTCGTCATAGACATCCTGTACGGCCTGCGTCGTCGAGGCGGGCAGCGGCTCCAGCGCGGCGGCCGAGGCGTTGGCCTTGGCCTGGCCGGGGTTGCGGGCGCCGGGGATGACGACGGAGACGCCGGGCTGGTCGAGGATCCAGCGCAGCGCGAACTGGGCCATCGTCGCCCCCTCCGGCACCAGCGGCGCCAGGCGGCGGACCGCTTCCAGGCCGGTGGCGAAGTCCACGCCGGAGAAGGTCTCGCCGACGTCGAACGCCTCACCGTGCCGGTTGAAGGTGCGGTGGTCGTCAGGTGCGAACGTCGTCCGCTCGTCGTACCGGCCGGACAGCAGGCCGCTGGCCAGCGGGACGCGCGCGATGATGCCGACGCCGGCCTCGCGGGCGGCGGGCAGCACCCGCTCCAGCGGCTTGAGCCGGAAGGCGTTGAGGATGATCTGCACGGACGCGACGCCGGGGCGGGCGATGGCGGTCAGCGCCTCCTCGCAGGTCTCCACGCTGACGCCGTACGCGGCGAGCTTCTTCTCCGCGACCAGGGTGTCGAGCGCGTCGAACACCGCGTCGGCCGAGTAGACGGCGGTGGGCGGGCAGTGCAGCTGGACCAGGTCGATGGTGTCGACGCCGAGGTTCTGGCGGGAGCGCTCGTTCCAGGCGCGGAAGTTCGCCAGCACGTAGTTGTCCGGCAGCTGCTCCACCCGGCGGCCCATCTTGGTGGCCACGGTGAGCTCCGGCCGTCCCTTGGCGAAGCGGCCGACGATCTGCTCGCTGCGGCCGTCGCCGTAGACGTCGGCGGTGTCGATGAACGTCACCCCTTCGTCGACCGCCGCTGACAGCGTGGCGACGGCGTCGTCCTCGCTCACCTGACCCCAGTCGGCGCCGAGCTGCCAGGCGCCGAGTCCGACCACGCCGACCTGGCGTCCAGTGCGTCCCAATACGCGGTGTTCCATAGGCCGTAACTCTTCCATATGGCCGTGGACGCTCAAGACGGCCAAGGGCAAGCTTCGGGAAAGCGAGCAGTTGGTAACCGCTGTGGTTTGTATCAGTGTTCGTCAGTCTTCATCTGGTTGTCTCTAGCGCGATCTCGGTCTGTCCAGTGGCGGTCGGGGTCGGCTCAGTGATCTGCGTACTGGTGGACGGCAGGACGAAGCGCTGGAGGGCCTGCGGCTTGGCGCCGTGTCCTGCCGGCGCTGCCTACCCCATCTCTCCATCGTCACGGTGTGCGTGCAAAGCCTTACCCATTGTGCGGGCATGCTGGTAGGGTCGTTCGTACACACTCTCGAATACGTGGGGAGGGATGGCGTGGTGCGGGTCGTGCAGGCCTATCGTTTCGCGTTGGACCCGACCGGGTGTCAGGGTGCTGTGCTGGCGTCGCATTGTGGTGCGGTGCGGGTGGCGTTCAACTGGGGCTTGGCGCAGGTGCGGGCGAATCTGGCGCAGCGGGAGGCGGAACGTTCCTACGGCATCCCTGAGGATCGGCTCACCCCGGCGTTGTCCTGGTCGATGCCCGCGCTGCGCAAACGCTGGAATCAGGTCAAGGACGAGGTGGCGCCGTGGTGGGCGGGCAACTCCAAGGAGGCCTACGCCTGCGGGCTGGCCCGCCTGGCCGACGCCCTGTCCAACTGGCGCGACTCCAAGAGCGGTAAGCGCAAGGGCCCGAAGATGGGCTTCCCCCGGTTCAAGACCAAACGTCGCACTGCCCGGTCGGTGCGCTTCACCACCGGCACGATTCGGCTGGACGGCCACGCCCACGTGGTGCTGCCGGTGCTGGGCCGGATCAAAACGCACGAACCGGTCACCAAACTCGCCCGCCTGCTCGCCGGGGGAGGTGCGCGGATCGCCTCGGCGACGGTGCGCTGGCAGGAGGGCCGCTGGCACGTCAGCTTCACCGTGCACACCGAACGCCCTCAAGGTTCGCCTGCGCGGCCGGATACGGTGATCGGGGTGGACCTCGGCATCAAGACGCTGGCGGTCTTCTCCGACGGACGACCGCCGGTCGCCAACCCCCGGCACCTGACGACGGCCTTGCGTAAGCTGCGGCGTCTGTCGCGGGCGGTCTCCCGCAAACGCGGCCCCGACCGGCGCACCCGGCAACGACCCTCGCAGCGATGGTTGCGCGCGAACGCGGCCCGTAACCGGGCGGAGCATCGGGTGGCGGCGCTGCGCCGTGACGGCATCCACAAACTGACCACGAGTCTGGCACGGACGTACGGCACCATCGTGGTTGAAGACCTGCACGTGGCCGGGATGATCCGCAACCGGCGACTGGCCCGCGCCGTCTCCGACGCGGGCTTCGGGGAGATCCGCCGCCAGCTCACCTACAAGACCACCTGGCACGGCGGACGGTTGCTGGTCGCCGACCGCTGGTTCCCCTCCTCCAAGACCTGCTCATCCTGCGGTGCGGTGAAAACCAAGCTGCCGCTGCGGGTGCGCACCTACGTCTGTGAGGGGTGCGGCCTGAGCATGGATCGCGACGAGAACGCCGCGCTCAACCTCGCTTCCCTGGTGGAGCGCACGGTCGCCGGGAGTGGCCCGGAGACTCGAAACGGACGTGGAGCCGACCATAAGACCCCGCCTGGCGGGGCAGGTGGCCGTGAAACGTCAACCCCGCACCGGGCACCCGCTGCCCGGATCAGACGAGGACCTTCGCCTGCACCGGGCGAATCACTGAGAATCCTTGAAACTCAGTGAACGGTTCAGGTGGCGGGTGGAGATGATGCCCGCGACCCCGGATGGGTGCTGGACCTGCTGCGGGACCGGCCCGAGCAGTGGCGGGCGGACGCGGCGGGCCGGATGGTGGCGGGACTGCGCACGGAGGACGCTCATGAGTGGGAGATCGTCGCCGCGTTCGTGCGGGAGACCGGGATCGCCCCGCCCGCCGGGGACCGGTTCGTCGCCGGCTGGCTGCGCACGCTCGATCCGGCCACGGCCGGCGCGGATCCGCTGTTCCCCCATCTCGCTCCGCGCGTCTTCGAGATCGACGGCCTCGGGGAGGTCTTCACCGACCGGGAGAGCGGGGCCGTCCACCGGCTCGTGGAGGACGGGCTGCTGGAGCGGGCGGACGTCGTCGACCGGGTCGTGGGGCGGCTGCTGCGCGATGGGCCGTCCGGCGTGGTGGCGCTGGTGGACCTGCACGAGCGCCTCGGGCCCGGCCTGGCGGAGGTGACGCCGCGGATCAGGGATTATGTCCGGCTGCTGCCCGTCGCTCCCGCCGGGGTGGCGAGAATGGCGCTGGTGCAGGTCCAGCGGGTGGAGGAAGCCGGCCTGCTGGCGGAGGAACTGTTCGCCGAGGCGATCGAGGGGCTGGCGTTCCGGCCGGAGAAAAAGCTGCTGCGAGCCAGGGAGCACTTTCCAGGCTCGCCGCCGAAGGGGAGCAGTTTCCGGGCTGTCCGCCGAAGCCGGAATAGGGCGGGGGAAGGCTCTGTTGGCGTTTCTTAGTTCAAACTTCAACTGTTTGGTGAAGGGAACGTCATGGAGATCGTCTTCATGTTCGTCATGGCAGGCCTGGTGGGCAGTCTACTCACCGGCGCGACGGCGGCCCTCGTGCTGATGGGCATCAGAGACCGCCAGTGGCCGGTGCTCGTGCGGCGGCGGGTCGTCTACCGCGGCTTCGTCCCCCGCTGACCCAGCGCCCTCAAGCGGATTCGCGGATCACCAGCTCGGTGGGGAGTATCACCGGCTCCACCTGCTCGGCGCCGTCGATCAGCGCCAGCAGCAGGTCCATCGTCCGGTTGGCCATCTCCGCCAGCGGCTGCCTGACCGTGGTCAGCGGCGGGAGGGTGGAAGTGGCCACCGAGGAGTCGTCGAACCCGCCCACCGCCACGTCGTCCGGCACCGAACGGCCGGCGGCGCGCAGCGTGGTCAGCGCGCCGGCGGCCATCAGGTCGGAGGCGACGAACACGGCGTCGAGGTCCGGTGAGCGCTCCAGCAGCTCGGTCATGGCGCGCTCGCCGCTGGCCTGCGTCCAGTCGCCGTGCGCGACGAGCTTGCTGGACGCCTTACGGCCCAGGACGTCGGCGAAGCCCTCGAGCCGCTGGATGCCGCCCGGCGTGTCCATCGGCCCGGTGATCATGGCGATCCGCCTGCGGCCCTGGCCCACCAGATATTCGGCCATCTGCCGGGCGCCCAGCCGATCGTCGGCGGTCGCGTACGGAATGACGCTCTCGCGGCCGATGACGGCGCCGCAGGAGACCGCGGGGGTGACCGAGCCGAGCGCGCTGACCAGCGGGTCGCCCGCGTGGGTGGAGACGAGCAGGACCCCGTCGGCGTGGCCGCCGCGCACGTAGCGCACCACGCGCTCGCGGTCGCCCTCGTCGCCCGACAGCATCATCACCAGGGACAGGTCGCGCTCGGCGAGCCGGCGGATGGCGACCCTGATGAGAGTGCTGTAGTTGGGGTCCTCGAAGAGCTTCTCGTGCGGCTCCGACAGCACCATGACGATCGTGCCGGTCCGCTGGGTGACCAGGCTGCGGGCGGCGCGGTTGACGACGTAGCCCGTCTCGGAGATCGCCTGTTCGATGGCGGAGCGGGCCGCGGGACTGACGTAGCGGTCGCCGTTGAGCAGCCGGGACACCGTGCCGCGGGAGACCCCCGCGGCGGCGGCGACGTCATGGATCGTGGGGCGTTTCATTTCACGGCTCCGGAGGACAGGTCGGTCTTCCAGTATCGCTGCATGGTGAGGAACAACGCGATCAACGGGATGATCGACAACAGTGTCCCGGTGAGGATCAGGTTGTACAACGACGGCTGGTTGGCCCCGGCGGCGAGCAGCGTGTAGAGCCCGACCGTGAGCGGGAACTTGCCGTCGTCGCCCAGCATGATGAACGGCAGCAGGAAGTTGTTCCAGATGGCCACGAACTGGAACAGGAAGATCGTCACCAGGCCCGGCACCATCAGCGGCAGCGCCAGCCGCCCCAGCAGCCGCCCCTCGCTCGCCCCGTCGATCCGGCCCGCCTCCAGCAGCGAGTCGGGGATCGCGGCGGTGGCGTAGATGCGGGCCAGGTAGACGCTGTACGGATGCAGGATCTGCGGCAGCAGGACCGCCCAGTAGGTATCGGCCAGGCCGATCTTCGAGAACAGCAGATACTGCGGGATGGCCAGCACCACGGCGGGCACCAGGATGCCGCCGATGAGCAGGTTGAAGATCAGCTTACGGCCGGGGAAACGATACTTGGCCAGCGCGTACCCCGAGATCGCCGAGACCGCGGTGGACAGCAGCGCGCCGCCGCCCGCGTACAGCAGCGTGTTGCCCATCCACAGCCAGAACACGCCGTCGCGGTAGGCGAACAGATCCGTCACGTTGCTCAGGAAGCCGGTGCCGAACGCCAGCGTGGGCGTGGTGAACAGCTCGCCCGGCGACTTGCTGGAGGCGATCAGCAGCCAGCTCACCGGGAACAGGCAGTAGAGCGCCCCCAGCAGGAGCAGCGCGGTGGGCGCGAGCCCGATCCCGCTGCGCGTGGAGCGCCGCTGTGGTGCGATGGCGGCCATCAGCCCTCCCCGAAGGCGCGATCGCGGACCACGCGCAGGAATCCGAACGACAGGACGAGCGAGATCGCCGCGATGACGATCGAGGTGGCCGCGGCCGAGTACAGGTCACCGGTGACGAAGGCGTCGCGGTAGACCTTCATCAGCGGGCTCCACGTCGAGCTGATCGTGTTGGTGAACGGCCGCAGCGTGGTCGGCTCGGTGAACACCTGGATGGTCGCGATGATCGAGAAGACGGTGGTCAGGATGATCGCCGGAGCCAGGATCGGGATCTTGACGCGCAGCGCGATCTGCAGCTCCGAGGCCCCGTCGAGCCGCGCGGCCTCGTAGTAGTCGCGCGGGATCGCCCGCAGGGTGGTGTAGAGCACCAGCATGTTGAACCCGGTCCCGCCCCACACCGCCACGTTCGCCATCGAGTAGGTGATCGTGCTCGCGCCGAGCAGGTCCACGTCCAGGATCGCCCGGATCGGGCTGAGCGAGGGAAGATACAGGAACCCCCACATCAGCGACGCGGCCACACCCGGCACCGCGTACGGCAGGAAGATCGAGATCCGGCTGAAGCGGGACAGCCGCACCCGCGCCGAGTCCAGCAGCAGCGCGAACAGCAGCGCCAGGCCGAGCATCACGACCAGCACCAGCGCGCCGTACCCGAGCACCCGCAGCCACCCGGCCCACAACTCGCCGTCGGCCAGCGCGGCGGCGAAGTTGTCGAACCCGACGAACACCTCGCGCCGCGCCCCGGCGCCCAGGCCGAGCCCGGACACCTGGGTGCGGCGCATCGCCAGATAGACGGTGTAGCCGATCGGCAGCGCCAGGAACAGCACGAACAGCACGATGGCGGGGGTGAGGATGACGTACGGGGCCAGGGGCGTACGCCTCTTGGAGGTGGGCGTCATGACGCGAGCGTGAACCCGGACTTGCGCATGTCGGCGACGGTGGCCTCGTGCATGGCCTGGACCGCGTCGGAGAACGACGTCCCGTCCTGCAGCGCCTTGTCGAAGCCGTCCTTGAAGGCGTTGTACGTGACGCCCACGTTCGGGCCGAAGGTGAAGCCGCGCGCCCCCGCCGAGACCGTCGCCGCCTGCTGCCAGAAGTCGGGCTGGTTGGCGAAGTAGTCAGGGGCCGCGCCGAGCGCCGCCTGGGCCTTGGCGGCGGCCGGGTAGATGGCCGCCTCCTTCACCAGCAGGTCGAGCGCCTTCGGGTCGGTGTTGATCCAGGTGGCGAACTGGGCGGCGGCGGCCTTGTTCGGCGTCTTGGCGGAGACCGCCACCGAGGAGCCGCCCCAGAAGCCGCTGAAGTTCTCGCCGGCGTTCCACTGCGGGAGCGGGGCGACGGCCCACTTGCCCTTGGCCTTGGGCGCGTTGCTCGACAGCACGCCCGGCGCCCACACGGCGGACGGCCAGGTCAGCAGCTTGCCGTCGTTGAGCGCCTTGTTCCACTCGGGGGTGAAGAACGGCGTGTCGTCGATGGCGCCCTCCTTCACCAGGCCGCCCCAGAAGTCGGCGACCTTCTTGGTGGGCTCGTCGGCGACGTTCACCTTCCAGGACTCGCCGCTGATCGACCACCACTGCGCGCCGGCCTGCTGGGCCAGCCCGGTGAAGGCGCCGGGGTCCTTGCTGGAGAAGGTGCCCAGGTAGGCCTTGGGGTCCTTCTTGCGCAGGGTGCGGGCCGCTTCGCCGTACTCCTGCCAGGTCTTGGGCACCTGCAGGCCGTGCTTGTCGAACAGGTCCTGGCGGTAGAAGAGCATCATCGGGCCGCTGTCCTGCGGCACCGCGTAGACCGCCTCGGTGCCGAGTGTGACCAGGCCCCAGATGCCCTCGCCGAACTCTCCCTTGATCGCCGCGGTCTCGGCCTTGAGGTCGGCCACCGCGTCGGCGGCGATGAACGACGGCAGGTGCTGGTATTCGGCCTGGACCAGGTCGGGCGGGTTGCCGGCCTTGGCCGCGGTGAGGAACTTCGCCGCCGCGTCGTCGCCGCCCGCCTGCTTGCTGACGGTGATCTGGATGTCGGGGTGGTCCTTGTTCCAGACTGCGACGATCTTGTCCATGTTGGGGGCCCAGGTCCAATAGGTGAGCTTGACCGGGCCCTGGGGGGCCGCCGGGCTCGTCGCCGCCGCCTCGGAACCACCGGTGGGCTCGCTCGAGCCGCACCCGCCGATCGTCAGGGTGGCCGTGAGCGCGGCGGCCAGGACCGCTCCGAGGCGTGTGGCACGCATGCTTACCTCCAGAAAAGTCTGTGAACGTGCACAGAGTGGAGCAGCGCCGTATCTCCGGTCAAGGGGTCGTTACATTCTCGTTAACCCAGGAAAAACGGCCCAGGAGTTCGCCGTGGAAGTGTGGGACGCTACTGTGCACGTTCACAGAGTTTTAGGGGGATGGATGTATCCGGAGCGTCCGGCCGGTATCGCCTTCGGCGGGGACTACAGCCCTGAGCAGTGGCCACGCGAGGTGCAGGAGGAGGACATGGCCCTGATGCGCGAGGCCGGGGTCAACCTCGTCAGCCTCGGCATGTTCACCTGGGCGCTGATGGAGCCGGAGCGAGGCCGCTACGAGTTCGGCTGGCTGGACGAGGTCATCGACCGGCTGCACGCGGCGGGCGTCTCGGTGGACCTGGCCACGCCCACCGCCGCGCCGCCCGCCTGGTTCGTCGCCGAGCACCCCGACGCGCTCCCGGTGACCAGGGACGGCATCCGCATCGGCTTCGGCGGCCGGCAGAGCGCCTGCTCCAGCTCACCGGCCTTCCGCGCCGCCACCGCCGCCCTGGTGCGCGCGCTCGCCGAGCACTACCGCGGCCATCCCGCCGTGGTCATGTGGCACGTGCACAACGAGTACGGGGCGCCGCTCGGCGAATGCTACTGCGAGCACAGCGTCCGGGCCTGGCAGGACTGGCTGCGCCACACCTACCTGGACCTGGCCGCGCTCAACGAGGCCTGGGGCACCGCGTTCTGGGGGCAGCGCTACACCGCCTGGTCGCAGATCGACGCCCCCCGGTTCAACCACACCGTGGTCAACCCCGCCCAGCGGCTCGACTACGCCCGCTTCAGCGACGGCCAGCACCGCGAGCACTACATCCTGCAGCGCGACATCATCAAGGAGAGCCACCCTGACCTGCCCGTGACGACCAACTTCGCCGGGACGGTCAACTGCAAGTCCACCGACCTGTGGCAGTGGGCCCGCGAGCTCGACGTCGTCGCCAACGACCACTACCTGCGGGCCGAGCAGCCGGACAACCACATCGACCTGGCCATGTCCGCCGACCTGGCCCGGTCGGTGGCGGGCGGCAAGCCGTGGATGCTCATGGAGCACTCGGCCGGCGCGGTCAACTGGCAGCCGCGCAACCTCGCCAAGCGGCCCGGCGAGATGCGCCGCAACAGCCTCGCGCACGTCGCGCGCGGCTCGGACAGCGTGCTGTTCTTCCAGTTCAGAGCCTCGCGGCACGGCGCTGAGAAGTTCCACTCCGGGATGGTGCCGCACGCCGGCACCGGCTCGCGGCAGTGGCGCGAGGTGCTGGAGCTGGGCGCCGACCTGCGCCGGCTGGACGGGGTCCGGGGCAGCGGGGTGGCGGCGGACGTGGCGATCGTGTGGGACTGGGAGTCCTACTGGGCGCTGGAGCTGGACTGGCGGCCGTCGGTGGACCTGACGTTCCGGGAGCGGGTGGACGCCTTCTACGAGGCGCTGTGGCGGGAGCACGTCACCGTGGACTTCGTACACCCTTCTGCCGATATTTCGGGATACAGGGTGGTTGTTGCGCCGAGTGCGTACCTGCTGACCGACGCCTCCGCCAAGAACCTGCACCGGTACGTCGAGGCGGGCGGCCACCTGCTGGTGTCGTACTTCTCCGGCATCGTGGACGAGCACGACGCGATCCATCCCGGCGCCTACCCCGGCGCGCTGCGCGAGCTGCTCGGCCTGTCCATCGAGGAGTTCCACCCGCTGCGCGAGCACGAGACGGTGGCGACCACCGCCGCCGAGGGCCGGATCTGGTCCGAGCGGATCGACCTGGCGGGCGCGCGGGCCGTCCAGCGCTTCACGGCCGGCCCCGACGCCGGGCACCCCGCCGTAACCCGCCACGACCTGGGCGCCGGCGCCGCCTGGTATCTCGCCACCGCCCCCGTCACCGGCCTGCGCGAGCTGCTGTGCGAGGTGCTCGACCGCGCGGGCGTGCCCCGGCCGCGCGACCTGCCCGACACCCTGGAGCTGGTACGGCGCGGCCGGCACGTCTTCCTGATCAACCACGGCGACGAGCCGGTGACGGTCGAGGGCGTGACCGGCACCGGAGCGCTCGACGGCGCGCGCCACGAAGGCTCGGTCACCGTCGCGGCCGGCGGCGTCTCGGTCATCCTGGAAGATCACCCGTAACCGTCACTCCGAAGGGAGCAGCCCCGTAATCGTCACTCTGACGGGAGCAGCCCCGTAATCGTCACTCTGACGGGAGCAGCCCCGTAACCGTCACTCCGACGGGGAGCTGTCCTGTGACGGTCACTCCTTCGCCGGGCCGTACAGCTCCTCCAGGCACTCCCGGGCGAGCTGGAGCTCCTCGTGCAGCTCGACGACCAGCACCGGGACGGCGGCGCCGGGCGCGCTGATCGGGCCGTCGTCGTCGCGGCCGCCCCGGGCGGGCGGCTCGACGCCGAGCAGCCGCAGGCGGCGGCAGATCGCCTCGCGCACCTCCGGCTGGTCCCAGCCGATCTCGCCGGTGAAGACCAGCGCGTCGATCCTGCCGAGCGAGGTGGTGGCGGCGGCGATCTCCCGGCTCACCCGGTGGCAGAACACGGCCAGCGCCAGCGCCGCCTGCTCGTCGCCGTCCCGCTCGGCGGCGACCAGGTCGCGGGTGTCGCCCGAGCGCCCGCCGGACAGGCCGAGCAGGCCCGAGCTCCGCTCCAGCCCCTCGCGCAGCTCCGCCGGCGTCAGCCGCTCATCCTCCAGCAGCCACAGCAGCAGGCCGGGATCGACGCTGCCCGACCGCTTGCTCATCGGCACGCCGTCCAGCGGGGTGAAGCCCATCGAGGTGTCCACGCTGCGCCCGCCCGACACCGCGCACACCGACGAGCCGCCGCCCAGGTGCGCGAGCACCAGATCCAGCTCGGTGGCGGGCCGGCCGAGCAGCTCCGCGGCCCGCTCCAGCGCCCAGGCGTAGGACAGGCCGTGGAAGCCGTAGCGGCGCAGGCCCCACTTCTCACGCCACCGGCCGGGCAGCGCATAGGTGGCGGCGGCGTCCGGCAGGCCGGCGTGAAAGGCGGTGTCGGGGCAGAGCACGTGCGGAATCGCGGGCAGCAGCTCGCGGGCCGCCTCCAGCAGGGCCAGCGCGGGTGGCAGATGCAGCGGTGCGAGGTCGGTGACGCCGCGCAGCGCCCGTACGACGGCGTCGTCGGCGACCACCGGGGCGCGGACGAGGTCGCCGCCGTGCACCAGCCGGTGCGCGACGGCCGCCACGTCGCGGTTCAGATGACGGCCGAGGAACTCCGACAGCTCGGCCCGGGCCGCGTCCGGGTCCATGGCGCGCTCGGCGCGCGCGCTGTCCACCACGCTGCCGCCGTCCACCAGGTCGAGGCGCAGGCTGGAGGAGCCGGCGTTGACCGTGAGCACCGCCGCCGACTCGCCTGCCACCCACTCCTGCCCCATGTCACTCCTCGTGCCGCTTCTCGCCGCCCGTTCACCGCGTTCCGGGATCGTCAGTGACGCGATCCCCGTCCGATCCGGGCAGCGGGTGCCCGGTACGGGGTTGACGTCTCATCGCCACCTGCCCGCCAGACGGGGTCTTATGGCCGGCTCCCCACCCGTTTCCGGTGACCGTACGCCGGGCGCGTGGTCGTGACCTCGGTGTTCCCGCTCAGACAGGAACACTTGGACGTGGGATGTCCTCGCGTAGTGAACTGGCAATCGCCTGATCGCCGGATGAACGGCGGTCAGCTGGATTCCATCCCAGGATTCCGTGGCCATTCCGCACGAGAACGTACCGAGAGAGCGAGCCCGCCATGACGACGTTCCGGCCCAACCCTCCGGCCCAGCCGAACAGAACCCGATCGCTCCTGCTCCGCGGCTGCCTGGCGCTGGCCATGGCCGCCATCCCCCTGGCGGTCACCGCGGAACCCGCACGAGCGACATCGGTCGAGTGCCACAGGAACAGTCAGTTCTGCCTGTACGAGGACGCCGGCGGCCAGGGCGACGAGTACGGCAGAAAGAGCAATCGCGGAAACTACGAGCTCGGCGGCTGGGACGGCGACAACGAGATCTCCTCCATCGTCAACGGCTCCGGCTGGTGCGCCACCATCTATTCCGACGACGGACAGAAGGGCAGAACGTTGACCGTGAAACCCGGCCGGGAACTCAACCAGTTGAAGGACTGGGATTTCAACGACGACGCGGAGAGCTACCGGCTGCACAGTTGCGTGTGAAGGGACTGCTGATGCCTCCGCGATGAAGTCCCGCGACGATCGCGACACGGTCGGCCCGCACAGCCCCTCTCCTCTTACCGGTTGACGTCTTTACAGCGGCGTCAGGAGGGCCATGATGGGGACGCGGACGGTGCCGGAAGGGGCGCGATGATCGAGTTGGGCTATGCCAGGACCCCCTACGGGCAGATCCACTACGCCGAGTGCGGCAGCGGGGATCCGGTGCTGCTGCTGCACCAGACGCCCCGGTCGTGGGACGAGTATCGCGAGGTGCTGCCGCTGCTGGGCGGCTCCCACCGGGTGGTCGCGATGGACACGTTAGGGTTCGGCGCCTCGGCGCAGCCCGCCGCGCACACCATCGAGGACTACGCGCAGGGCGTGCTCGCCCTGATGGACGCGCTCGGCCTGGAGTCCGCCGCGGTCGCGGGCCACCACACGGGCGGCGTGATCGCGATCGAGGCGGCGGCCCGCGCCCCGGAGCGGGTCACCCGGCTGGTGCTGTCGTCCACGCCGATGGTCGACGCCGAGTCCAGGGAGCGGCGGCGGCGCGGCGGGCGGCCGGTCGACAACGCCACCGAGCGGGAGGATGGCACGCACCTGACCGAGCTGTGGGCGAGCCGGGCCGTCTACTACCCGCCCGGCCGCCCCGACCTGCTGGGCCGCTACGTGCGGGACGCGCTCACCATCTGGCCGGGCGTCGGGCTCGGCCATCAGGCGGTCGGCGCCTACCGGATGGAGGAGCGCCTCGGCCTGATCCGCTGCCCGGTGCTCTGCGTCGGCGCCACGGACGACCCGTTCGGCTTCCCCGAGCTGCACCGGCTGGCTAAACCGCTCAACGCGGCCACGGCCGTCATCGAGGGCGGCATGATCCCGCTGGAGCTGCGGGCCGACGAGTTCGCCCGGGTGGTGGCGGAGTTCCTGGACTAGTTGAGCTGCCAGATGGCGAAGTTCAGCGCCGCCGCGTAGGACACCCACAGCAGGTACGGCACCAGCAGCAGTGCGGCCGCGCGGCTGATCCGCCAGAAGGCCACGGTATTGGCCACGATCGCCAGCCACAGAAGCACGATCTCGGCGAAGGCCAGGCCGTACTGCCCGGCGGCGAAGAACAGCGGCGTCCAGGCCAGGTTCAGCGCGAGCTGGGCCGCGTACACGAGGTGCGCCGAGGACCAGCCGCCCGCCTGCCAGGCCAGCCAGCCGGACACGGCGATCAGGAAGTACAGCAGCGTCCACGCCGGGCCGAACAGCCACTGCGGCGGCGCCCACGCCGGACGCTCCAGCGTCAGATACTCGGCCCCCGAGTCCATCGCGGCCAGCGATCCCACCACCGCCACGGCGGTCACGGCGGCGACGAAGAGAGCGAGGATCGACCAGCGATTGCGCAGCACCACCGTATGTTCCATCAGGAGCCCCTGCCCTCACCTGAGGGGGAATCACGATTTTGATCTTCTGACCCCATACGGATGGGGAATCGTAGGTTTTGATCTCCGTCGTCAAGGAAGTGGTACTGCCTGATGTGACGATGGTGGGAGGCGTTGGGCGTGACGGAAGTGCCGCAGTCAAGCCGGGAGACGGACAAGGAACGCGCCGATCGTAACTTCACCGAGCTGCTGCAGAGCGCCAGGGTGGCGGTGACCGGGGTCCAGGTGCTGTTCGCCTTCCTGCTGACCGTGCCGTTCACCCAGCGGTTCGTGAACCTGCGCGAGTTCGACCGATGGCTGTTCTACGTGGCGCTGGTGAGCGCCGCGATCGCGTCCATCTGCTACATCGCCCCGGCCAACCAGCATCGGATGCTGTTCCGGCAGGGGCTGAAGGAGAAGCTGGTCCGCCGTTCCAACTACTACGGCATCATCGGCGCGCTGGCCCTGGCCCTGTCGATGACCGCGGCCACCATGCTCGTGGTCGACTTCCTGTTCCAGTCCGCGCTGGCGTGGGCCACCGCAGGGGGCCTGGCCCTGCTGGTGGCGTGGGTCTGGTTCGGCCAGCCGGCGGTCAACCGCTTCGGCCGTTCCGACGAAGCCCCCACGACCGAGCAGGAGGAGGGCCGGCGAGAGGGCGCCGACCCGGCGGACTGAGCGCGTCACTCCGGCTCAGGGGGCGCCGACCCGGCGGGCTGAGCGCGTCACTCCGGCTCAGGGGGCGCCGACCCGGCGGGCTGAGCGTGTCACTCCGGCTCGTCGCGACGGTAGTCGGCGCGGGCCACCACGTAGGCGGCCACCGAGACGGTGATGATCTGGGCGACGCCCGCGATGAGCAGGGGCCCGGCGGTGGCCCAGGTGGGGCGGTGCAGCCACATCGCCAGCAGGACCAGCAGCACGCTGAGCACCTGCGGCTTGGTCGCCACGTGCATCCGGTCCAGCAGGGTGCGGAAGCGGATCAGCCCCACTCCGGCGGACAGGGCGAGCCCGGCGCCCGCGAGCAGGCAGCCGGCGGCGGCCACATCCAGCACGTCCAGCACGTTCACCGGGCGCCGCCGGAGAAGTAGCGGGCGACCGCCACCGACCCGGCGAACCCGAGCAGCGACAGCACCAGCAGGATCGGCAGGTCCGAGTAGTCGTCGCTGACCACCGCGAACGCGCCCACGGCGCACATGGACAGCGACGTCAGCACGTCCAGCGCGACCGCCCGGTCCAGCATCGTGGGGCCGCGCCCCGCCCGGTAGAGGGTGGCGAGCGCGCCGCAGGCCAGCAGCCCGAGCGTCACCAGGTAGACCGCCGTCATCGCAGCTCCTCCCGATCGGCGCGGGTGCCGAAGGCCGACACGATGCGCGACTCCAGCCCGCTCACGTCCCGCTGGGCGAGCGAGGTCAGGTCCCCGGTGCGGCCGAGGACGTGCAGCACCAGCTCCCGGCGGTCCGGGTGCGCCTCCAGGACGAGGCTGCCGGGCACGGTGGAGACCGCCACCATGATCATCATCATCATGGACTCCGACGACGTACGCAGCCGTACCTGGACGATCCCCGAGGGAGGCGAGCCGGTGCGCAGCACCCAGAGCACCACCCGCGCGGTGGAGTTCACCAGGTCGGCGGTGAACCACAGCAGGAAGGACGCCGCCTTGAGCGGCCGGATCCTGATGCCGGGATCGAGCGCGGGCAGCGGCAGCAGCCACGTGGTGATCGCCCCGGTCAGCAGCCCGCCCAGCACGGTGCCCACCGACACCTCGCCCCACAGCATCACCCAGATCAGCGCCAGCCAGACGACCAGCTCCAGCGGCACCGGCCGGCCGAACGGCCTCGGCACGAATCCCTTCACCCGCCACCCCCCAGCACGGCCGAGATGTACGGCCGGCGGGCCATGAGCTCCGTCGCGGCCCGCTCCGCCAGCGCGGACAGTGGCCCGGCCAGCACCGTGTACGTCAGGCCGAGCGCGACCAGCGCCGCCGTGGCGCCGAGCAGGGGACCGGGCATCGCCAGCGTGGTGACGGTCGGGTCGGCGCCGGTGGCCTCGTCGCTCTCCACCACGGTGCCCACCGGACTCACCTGGGGCGCCCGCCAGAAGGCCTTGTTCCAGACCTTCGCGACGGCGTACAGGGTGAGCAGGCTGGTGAGCAGGCCGGCCGCGACCAGGGTGAGCGCGAGCGGGCTGCCCTCGGCGAGGCCGGCCTGGACGAGCATCAGCTTGCCCAGGAAGCCCGACATGGGCGGGATGCCGGACAGGTTCATGGCCGGCACGAAGAACAGCACCGCGATCAGCGGCGTGGCCTGCATCAGCCCGCCGAGCAGGTTCACCGACGTGGTGCCGGTGCGCCGCTCGATCAGGCCGGTCACCAGGAACAGGCCCGTCTGCACGGTGATGTGGTGCACCACGTAGAAGATCGCGCCGGCCAGGCCCTGCGTGGTGGACAGCGCGACCCCGAAGACCATGAAGCCGATGTGGCTGACCAGGGTGAAGGAGAGCATCCGCTTGATGTCGGTCTGCGCGACCGCGCCGAGCGCCCCGACCAGCATCGTGGCCAGCGCCGCCCACATGAGCAGCGTCGCGACCGGCCCGCCGGGGAACAGCAGCGCCTCCAGCCGGATGATGGAGTAGACGCCGACCTTGGTCAGCAGGCCGGCGAAGACCGCGGTGGCCGGGGCGGGCGCCGTCGGGTAGGAGTCCGGCAGCCACGCCGACAGCGGGAAGATCGCCGCCTTGATCGCGAAGGTCAGCAGCAGCGTCAGCTCGATCAGGAGCCTGACGTGCGTGTCCAGCAGGGCGAACCGTTCGGCGAGCTGCGCGATCGACAGGGTGCCCGTGGCGGAGTAGACGATGGCCAGGGTGAACAGGAACAGCATCGACGAGGCCAGCGCCATCACCGTGTAGGTGGCTCCCGCCCGGATCCTGGACAGGGTGCCGCCGAAGGTGAGCAGCACGTACGAACCGCTCAGCAGCATCTCGAACGCCACGAACAGGTTGAACAGGTCCCCCGACAGGAAAGCGTCCGCCACCCCGGCGATCATGATCAGGAACGCCGGGTGGAAGATCGCCATCGGCGCGTCGTGCTCCTGGTCGGCGTAGGCGTTGACCACCGAGTACGCCATGACGCAGAGCGTCACGGACGAGGACACGACGAGCATCAGCGCCGACAGCCGGTCGACCACCAGGCTGATGCCGACCGGGGCCGCCCAGCCGCCCAGGTAGGTGACCATCGGCCCGTGCGCGTCGACCTCGACCAGCAGCGCGAACGACACCACGACGGTGACGACCAGCGTCGTGAAGCTGATGAGCGCCTGCAGGCGGCGCAGCCGGCCGCCGATCGCCAGCTTCACCCCCGCCGCCAGCAGCGGCAGCAGCACCGGTACGGATATCAGGCTCTCCACTAGTCGTCGCCCTCCACCTCGGCGTCGAGGGCCAGCGCCTGACGCTCCCGCTCGGCCCGGATGGCGTGCCGCATCTGCTTACGCGCCTCCCGCTGGCGGATGCGCAGTCTGCGCCGCTGCGCCTTCTCCTGCGCGTCCTGAACGCCCTGGGCGCGCTCGGCGTGCTCGGCGCTCTCGGCGGCCAGCCCGGCCAACTCGGCCCGCTGCTCGGCCACCAGCCGCCGGTACTCCTCCCGCCTGGCCCGCACCGCGTCGATCAGCTCGCCGCGCCGGGCGCGCAGCCGCACCCGGCGGTCCTCGGTGTCGTCCTGGACCTCGTCGCTGCCGGTGAGCTGCCACAGCCGGTGCACCATGGCCAGCACGAACGCCGAGACGCCCAGCGTGATGACGATCGCGGTGAGCACCATGGCCTGCGGCAGCGGATCGGCCATCGTCTCAGGGGCGAACCGGCCGAGCAGCGGCGGGCGGCCCGCGGCGCCGCCCGCCGTCACGATCAGCAGGTTGATCCCGTTGCCCAGCACGATGACGCCCGCCAGGACGCGGACCAGGCTCCGCTCCAGCAGCAGCGTCACCCCGGTGGCGATCAGCGTCCCGGCGGCGGCCAGCGGCGCCAGCGCGATCGTCACCACTCCTCCACCTGCCGGTCCAGCTCCGCACCCAGAGCGCGCAGCACGTCCTGCACCATCCCCACCACCGACACGTACACCCCGAGGTCGAACAGCAGACTCATGCTCAGGTGCAGGGTCCCGACCAGCGGGAGCGTCAGGTCGGCGGTCGGCATGCGCAGCGCCTGGCCGCCGAACAGCAGCCCGAACAGGCCCGTGCCCGTGGTCAGCGTCAGCCCGGCGCCGAGCAGCACCCCCGCGTGCACCGGCACCGCCCTGGCCAACTCGTAGCGGCCACCCGCCAGATACCGGACGGTGATGGCCAGGCCCGCCACGATGCCGCCCGCGAACCCGCCGCCCACGCCGCTGTGCCCGACGAACAGCAGGAACACCGACAGCACCAGCACCGTGTGGAAGGTGAGCCGGGCGGCGACCTCGAAGGCCAGCGTCCGCTCCTCCCGGGGCCGCACCGAGGCCAGCCACGGCGTGCGCGCCGGCTCCTCCTCCTCGTCGTCCCGCTCGATCGCGTACGTCCTGCGCCGCAGGAAGACCAGGCTGGTGACACCCAGCGTGAGCACCACGAGCACCGTGCCCTCGCCCAAGGTGTCCCAGGCCCGGATGTCCAGCAGCAGCGCGCTGACGATGTTCCCGCTGCCCGCCGCGCCGGCCATGAGCGCGCCGACGGGCGCCGCCACTCGCGCGTTCATCGCCAGCATGCCCGCCCCCACCGACACCACCGCGACCACCACCCCGGCCGCCAGCCGGAACGAGAACGGCAGCCTGCCCGACACCGGCCGCATCGGCAGCCGGCGCAGCACCAGCACGAACACCACCAGGCTCAGCGTCTCGGCGAGGAACTGGGTCAGCGCCAGGTCGGGGGAGCCGTGGGTGAGGTACAGCAGCGCGGTGCCGTACCCGGTGAGGCCGACGAAGACGGCCAGCACCACGTACGCCCGCGCCCGCAGCACCAGCACCGCCCCGACCGCCATCAGCACCACGAGCACCGGCTGCTCCGGCCGCTCCCAGGCGACGACGGGCGCCGTCAGGGCCGCCAGCGGGTCGTACAGGACGGAGAAGACGCCGACGGCGGCCATGGAGGCGAGCGTGATCAGCACATAGTCCGGCACCGAGCCGCGCTGGGTGATGCCGGTGACCTGCAACGACAGCAGGTCCAGCCGCCGCAGGCCGGTCCAGAACAGCACCCCGGTGTCGGTCACGTACAGCGCCGAGCCGAGCTTGGCCACCGGCTCCCGGGCCAGGAACAGCAGCCCGCCCGCCACGAAGATCAGCAGCGACAGCAGCAACGGCACCGGCGCGCCGCTCCACAGCGCCAGATGGGTGGCGTGCCCTGGATCGCGGAAGCCGCCGGTGTACCCCGCCATGGCCGCGCCGTACCGGCCGGCCAGCGGCGCCAGCACCAGCCCGAGCACCGACAGCAGCGCCGGAGGAACGAACAGGGCCGCCTCGACGCGGTGCGCCGGCGTGGGGTCCAGGCCCGGCTTGGCGGCGAACGCCCCCCACAGGAAACGCAGCGTGTACGCGACCGTCAACGCCGATCCCAGCACCACCGCCGCCAGCGCGAACAGGCCGGCCGGATCCCCGGTCAGCAGCGACTCCAGGGCGGCCTCCTTGGCGACGAACCCCACCAGCGGCGGCACGCCCGCCATCGAGGCCCCGGCCAGCACCGCCACCGCGCACACCCACGGCATCGCCCGGCCCACGGCGCTGAGCGAGCGCAGATCCCGCCCGCCCGCCGCGTGGTCCACGATGCCGACCACCAGGAACAGCGCCGCCTTGAACAGCGCGTGCGCCGGCAGCATGGCCACCCCGGCCAGGGCCGCGGCTTCGGTGCCCGCCCCGAACAGGATGGTCAGGAAGCCGAGCTGGCTGACCGTGCCATAGGCCAGCAGCCGCTTGAGGTCCGTCTCGCGCAGCGCCCGCCAGCCGCCCAGCGCCATCGTCACCGCGCCGAGCAGCACGGCCGGCGCCCGCCACGCCGTCAGATCGCCGAACGCGGGCCCGAGCCTGGCCAGCAGGTACACCCCCGCCTTCACCATCGCCGCCGCGTGCAGGTAGGCCGAGACGGGCGTCGGCGCCGCCATCGCGGCCGGCAGCCACGAGCTGAACGGGAAGATCGCCGACTTGGCCAGCGCCCCGGCCAGCACCAGCGCCAGCGGCACGACGAGCCCGCCCGCGGGCGGCCGGGCGACGATCTCGGAGATCCGGTACGTCCCCGCCGCCTCGCCGAGGGCGACGAACCCGGCCAGCATGGCCAGCCCGCCGAGCGTGGTGACGATCAGCGCCTGCAGGCCGCCCCGCCTGCTCGCCCGGCTCTGCGGGTCATAGCCGATCAGCAGGTAGGAGGCGACCGTGGTCAGCTCCCAGAACACGTACAGCAGGAGCAGGTCGTCGGCCGTCACCAGGCCGAGCATCGCGCCCGCGAACGCCAGCATGACGCCGCCGAAACGGCCCAGCCCGAGGTCGTCCCGGTCCAGATAGCGCGAGCTGTAGACCAGGACGAGCGCGCCGACCCCGGTGACCAGCGCCATCATCACCACCGCGAGCTCGTCCGCGCGGAAGGACAGCGACATGCCGAGCGCGGGCGCCCAGGCGTGCGCCGACTGCCGGGGCAGGCCCGCCACCACCGCCCACACCGTGTAGGCGAACCCGGCGGCGGGCACCAGCGCGAGCATGAGCAAGGCGTCGCGGCCCAGGCGCCTGGTGAGCCAGGGCGCGCAGATGGCGGCCGCCGCGTGCAGGATGAGCAGCGACTCCATGGTCTCCCCGGGGCGGACTGGCGCGTGCTCCCAACCTGCCAGCCGGCACCCGCGCCGCTACGCAGGCGCGGTGCGGATTGACCCGAACCTCACCGATCCCTCACCAGGGCATCATCAAGGGCGTATGGGGGTAAGGACGGGACGACTCCGAAGGAGTGGTCCATGTCCCAGCCGACCGTGCGCAGCCTCACCACCACCGACCACGAGATCATCCGCCGGTGGGCGGAGGAGCGTGGCGCGCTGCCCGCCACCGTGCCGGGGACCGAGTGCGACGCCCGGCTCTGCGTGCTCAGGTTCGACTTCCCCGGCTGCGGCGGGGAGGACCTCAAGGAGATCTCCTGGGACGACTGGTTCGCCCTGTTCGACCAGCGCGGCCTCAGCTTCGTCTACCACGAGGGCAGCAAGGACGACCACCACGGCAACTACTTCCGGTTGCGCGAGCCGGACTGAGCCTCAGCCGGGCCGCCGCGCGCCGACCTCGTCCGACAGGCGGCGCAGCGAGTCCTCCAGCATCCCCTGCACCTCGTCCGCCCGGCTGCGCGAGGTCTTCTCCACGGGCTCGTCGAGCAGGGAGATGTGCACCGTCACCTCGCTCGTGCCGCTCTGGGAGTCCGACACCTGCAGCCAGCCGGCGTAGCCGGGGTGGTCACGGCCGCCCCACTCCACCCGGAGCTGGTCGGCCGAGACGTCGTACAGGCCCTCGTGCCTGCCCTCGCCGGGCACCACGTCGCCGCCCGCCTCCAGCGTGTTCGGGCCGCTGTCGCGCACCCACAGCCCGTGCGGCAGCCACCGGTTGATCTGCGCGACGTCGGACGCGACGCCGAACACCACGTCGCTCCCGGCCGGCATGCCCCTGGTCGCCTCGTACTCGGCCATCAGACCACCTCCGGGGCTCGGCTGCCCGGACGTCCCGACCGCAAACCGCCGTCCTGTGGGACAGTGAGCCCATGCCCGACAAGCTTCCCCGGACCGTTCCCGAGGCGGTGGCCGCGGAGCAGGCCGGCCGGCCGCCGCGCTACCTGCACTTCTGGGGGCACCGCCCGGCCCGCGACGGCGGGCCGGGCCGTGGGTGCCTCAGCCAGTGGTGGCCGGTCGACTTCACCGAGGACGGCCGCGTCTACCACTCCGCCGAGCACTACATGATGGCGCACAAGGCCCTGCTGTTCGGCGACGAGGCGACCGCGGCCGAGATCGTCGCGACGGCCCATCCGCACGCCGTCAAGAAGCTCGGCCGCCAGGTGCGGCACTTCGACGAGGACACGTGGGCCGCGCATCGCTACGAGATCGTGGTACGCGGCAACCTCGCCAAGTTCGGGCAGCACCCCGAGCTGAAGGAGTGGCTGCTCGGCACCGCCGCGTGCGTCCTGGTCGAGGCCAGCCCGGTCGACCGGATCTGGGGCATCGGCCTGGCGGCGGACGATCCCGCCGCCGCCTCCGCGGCCGGCTGGCGTGGACTGAACCTGCTCGGTTTCGCCCTCATGGACACCCGCGACGCCCTGCTCTGATCCCGTGGCCACGGACGAGGCCGCGCCGCGCGGCAAGCAGGCACGCGAGCTGCTCGAACGGGCCGGGCGGCTGCTCGGCGACGCGCAGGCGCTGCGACGTGAGCACGACGCCGCGCTGGACGCCGTGCACACCGCCCTGAACGTGATCCGGGAGCGGCAGGCCAGGGCCGAGCTCGCCGGCATCCCGCTGTCCAGGCTCAAGGACGTCACCGGGGGGCGGCTGCGGCTCGGGACGCTGGAGAAGGCGGGCTACGCCACGGTGCTCGACGTGCTGAACGCGACGCCGTACGAGCTGCAGCGCCTGCCCGGGGTCGGCCCGCACACCCAGCGGCAGGCGCACGCGGCGGCCCGGCAGATCGCCGGCGCCGCGCAGGAGGTCGCCACCGTTCACCTCGACGTCGAGCGGCAGGACGACCCGGACACCACCGCGCTGCTCATCGCCCTGCACCGGCTGGTGGACGCCGGCCCCGAGCTGACGCGCGCCCGGCGCACGGCCGCGACGCTCGAAGAGCGGCTCGGCGGGCTGATCCCGCGGGCCCGTCCGGCGGGCAGCTGGTGGCGCGGCCTCCTGTCCGGCCGCCAACGCCGCGACGAGGCGGCAACGGCCGCCACCGAACTCGCCACCCTCCTCGACGACGGTGCCGGTGCCGGGGGCGGTCGGGGCGGGATGTCCGTAGGGGGCGAGATGTCCGCGGGGACCGCCGACGCCGTGGTGGCCTCGGCGGGCGGCGAGGCCGGGATGCGGTTGCTCATCGCGCAGGCCACCACCGACCTGCTGCGGCCCGCCGCCGACGAGGTCGCCGCCTGGATCGACTTCGAGCTGCGCGCCGCCGAGTACTACAACCTGCTGGCCGAGCTCGCGGCCGTGGAGCCGCACGACCGTGTCGCCGCCGAGGGGTTCCTGCCCGACGAGCTCGCCGACCGCGTCCGGGCACAGGCGCTCGACGACACCTGCCGCCGCGTGTCGCTGCGCGGCTACCAGGCCTTCGGCGCCCGGTTCGCGCTCGCCCAGCGGCGGGTGATCCTCGGTGACGAGATGGGGCTGGGCAAGACCATCCAGGCCATCGCCGCGCTGGCCCACCTCGCGGCGACCGGCGCCACCCACTTCCTGGTCGTCTGCCCGGCCAGCGTGCTGGTCAACTGGGTACGCGAGGTGGAGGCGCGCAGCACCCTGCGGGCCTACCGGCTGCACGGCGCGGAGCGCGCCGTGGCGCGGGCGGAGTGGGCCGAGCGCGGCGGCGTCGCGGTGATCACCTACGACGGGCTGGGCGGGCTGGACGGCGCGCCGCCGCTCGGCATGTTCGTCGTGGATGAGGCGCACTACGTCAAGAACGGCGAGACCCAGCGGTCCCGGGCCGTCGCCGGCTGGTGCGACCGCGCCGAACGGGTGCTGTTCATGACCGGCACGCCGATGGAGAACCACGTCGAGGAGTTCCGCACCCTCGTCGGCTACCTCCAGCCCAGCCGGCTCGCCGAGATCAGGGGCAGCGACGCCGCCGCGGGCGCCCAGGCGTTCCGGCGCGCGGTGGCCCCCGTCTACCTGCGGCGTAACCAGGAGGACGTGCTCACCGAGCTGCCCGATCTGGTGCGCGTGGACGAATGGGAGACCTTCAGCGCCGCCGACGAGGACGCCTACCGCACGGCGGTGGCGGCGGGCCGGTTCATGGACATGCGGCGGGCGGCCTACGCGGTGCCGGAGAAGTCCGCCAAGCTGGAACGCCTGCGCGAACTCGTCGAGGAAGCCGCCGACAACGGACTCAAGGTGGTCGTCTTCTCCTACTTCCGCGCCGTGCTGACCGTCGTCGAGCAAGCCCTCCGCCCTCAGGTATCCGGCCCTCAGGTATCCGGCCCTCAAGCGCTCGGCTCTCAGGTGTTCGGCCCGATCTCCGGCAGTGTGCCACCTGAGCGGCGCCAGCAGGTGGTGGACGCGTTCACGGCGGCGCCCGGGCACGCGGTGCTGCTGGCCCAGATCCAGGCGGGCGGGATCGGGCTCAACCTCCAGGCGGCCTCCGTGGTGATCATCTGTGAGCCCCAGGTCAAGCCGACCACCGAGAGCCAGGCCGTGGCCCGCGCCCACCGCATGGGGCAGGTCCGGCGCGTGCAGGTGCACCGGCTGCTGTCGCCGGACAGCGTGGACGAGCGGATGCTGCGCATCCTGCGGGCCAAGACCGCGCTGTTCGACACCTACGCCAGGCGCAGCCACCTGGCCGAGTCGACGCCCGACGCGGTCGACGTGTCGGAACGGGACCTGGCCCGCCAGATCGTCGAAGAAGAACAGCGCCGGCTCGCCGTCGGAGCGGCGAGCATCATGGGCACGGCGTCCGAGCACGACGCGGATCCTGGGGCCCCGGAGTAGGGACGCGGGCTCGGCCGTGCTTCTACCGCTCCGGTTGGAGCTGGTGGCTCCAGGGTGGATTGGCTCCGGCCACGGTGCAGGTGAGGGCCGCGACCTGGGCGGCGAACTCCGCCGCCCGCCCGGCCGTCTCCAGGTCCAGGCCGTCGAGCCGCCCGCCGAGCAGGCCCAGCCCGCCGAGCCGGTGCAGGAAGCCGGCGGTGAACGCGTCACCCGCGCCCACCGTGTCCACCACGGCGACCCGGGGCGCGGCCACCTCCAGCCGGTCGCCGTCCAGCGAGACCAGCGCCCCGGCCGCCCCCCTGGTGACCACGATCAGTCGCGCCCCGGCCGCGTGCCAGGTGTCGCAGACCCGCTCCACCGGCTCGCCGGGCCGCAGCACGCGCAGGTCGTCGTCGCTCAGCTTGAGGATGTCGGCCAGGCCGCACCACCGGGTGAGCGCGTAGGCCTCACGGGGGGCCAGGCTGGGGCGTACGTTCGGGTCGATCGAGATCGTGGCGCGCTCGCGGGCCGCGGCCGCAAAGGCCTCCACCGCGGCCCGCCCCGGCTCCCGTACCAGCGCCAGCGAGCCCGTGTGCAGGCAGGACACGCCGGTGAGGTCGAGCGCGGCGAGCTCGGCGGGGGTCCACTGCCAGTCGGCGGTCCCGTCGGCGTGGAAGCCGTAGGTGGCCTGCCCGCCGGCGTCCAGGGAGGCGACCGCGAGGGTGCTCGGCTCGGCGGCGTCCACGCAGCCGCTCAGGTCCACCTTCGAGGCGGTCAGGTGTTCCCGGAAGAGCGAGCCGAACACGTCGCCGGACAGGCGGCCGAGGAAACGCGTCGCGGTGCCGAGCCGCGCCAGCGCCACCGCCGTGTTCGCCGGCCCCCCACCCGGCAACACCCGCAACGCCAGCTCCACCGGCGAGCGCTCCCCGCGCACGGCCGGGGGGCGCTCCGCGAAGGCGTCCGCCACGCACTCACCCAAGACCGCGATCATCAGCCTGCCTTCCAGCGTGTTTCCGATTCGTTACGTCACCAGGGCATTGACGTTTCCCGGCTCGGAGTCCATCATCGCAACACAGCGAATGTCAACGTTGACATATGTCAACGATGACATTGGATCCCCCCTGATAGGAAGCCACCATGATCTCAAGGCTCTCAGCCGGTCTGCTGGCCGCCGCGCTCCTGGTAACGGGGTGTGGCGGCAACGGCCAGGACACCTCCACCGAGACCGCCGCCGCCAAGGTCGGACTGATCACCAAGACCGAGACGAACCCGTTCTTCGTCAAGATGAAGGAAGGCGCGCAGAAGGCGGCCCAGGCGGAGGGCATGGAGCTGATGAGCGCCGCCGGCAAGTTCGACGGCGACAACGCCTCCCAGATCACCGCCATCGAGAACATGGTCGCGGCGGGCGTGAAGGGCATCCTCATCACCCCGAGCGACACCAAGGCCATCGTCCCCGCCATCAAGAAGGCCAGGGACGCCGGCGTCCTGGTGATCGCGCTCGACACCCCGACCGACCCGCAGGACGCCACCGACGCGTTGTTCGCCACCGACAACCTCAAAGCCGGCGAGCTCATCGGCCAGTACGCCAAAGCCGCGATGGCGGGCAAGCCGGCCAAGATCGCCACCCTCGACCTGGCCCCCGGCGTCACCGTCGGCCAGCTCAGGCACGACGGCTTCCTCAAGGGCTTCGGCATCAGCGAGGGCGACCCGTCCATCGTCTGCTCCCAGGACACCCAGGGCGACCAGTCCAAGGGCCAGACCGCGATGGAGAACTGCCTGCAGAAGGCGCCCGACATCAACGTCGTCTACACCATCAACGAGCCCGCCGCCCTCGGCGCGCACACCGCGCTCAAGGCCAAGGGCCGCGAGAAGGACGTGCTCGTCGTCTCCGTCGACGGCGGCTGCACCGGCGTCAAGGCGGTGCAGAGCGGCCAGATCGCCGCGACCTCGCAGCAGTATCCCCTGAAGATGGCCGAGAGCGGCGTCAAGGCCGTCTCCGCCTTCGCCAAGGGCGGCACGAAGTCCTCCGGCTACACCGACACCGGCGTCACCCTCATCACCGACAAGGACGCCACCGGTGTCGAGGCCGAGGACACCGCGTTCGGCCTGGCGAACTGCTGGGGCTGACGTGCCGGTCATCGAAGCGACGTTGCCGCGCCGCCTGCTGTCCACGCCGATCGTCGGACCGCTGGCCGCCCTCCTGGCGGCCTGCGTGTTCTTCTCGCTCAACACCGAGCAGTTCCTCAGCGGCGGTAACTTCTCCCTCATCATCCAGCAGGTGATGGTCGTCGGCACGCTCGCCATCGGCCAGACCCTGATCATCCTGACGGCCGGCATCGACCTGTCCAACGGCGCCATCATGGCCTTCGGCGGGATCGTGATGACCAAGCTGGCCGTGGACGGCGTGCTGCCGCCGCTGCTCGCCATCGCCGCCGGGCTGGCCGCCTGCGCCGTGTTCGGGCTGGCCAACGGCCTGCTGGTGACGCGGATCTCGCTGCCGCCGTTCATCGTCACGCTCGGCATGCTGAACGTGGTCTTCGCGCTCACCCACATCTACTCCCAGGACCAGACGGTCACCGAGCTGCCCGCCGCGCTGACGTACCTGGGCGAGACCTTCCGGCTCGGCGGCACCAACGTCACCTACGGCTCGCTCGTGGCGATCCTGCTGTTCCTGCTGTTCGCCTACCTGCTCGGGCAGACGGCGTGGGGCCGCCACGTGTACGCGCTCGGCAACAGCCCCGACGTGGCGCGGCTGAGCGGCATCCGCACCCAGCGGCTGACGATCAGCGTCTACACGATCGCCGGGCTCGTGTACGGCATCGCCGCGTTGCTGCTGGTGTCCAGGACCGGGGTCGGCGACCCGCAGGCCGGGCAGACCGACAATCTGGACAGCATCACCGCGGTCGTGCTCGGCGGCACGAGCCTGTTCGGCGGGCGTGGCCTGGTCATCGGCACGCTGGTCGGCGCGCTCATCGTCGGGGTCTTCCGCAACGGCCTTCAGCTCATGGGCGTACCGTCGATCTATCAGACGCTCATCACCGGCATCCTGGTGATCCTCGCCGTGACCGTGGACCAGCTCTCCCGCAGGAGGACCCGATGACGACGACCCCCGTCCTGCGGGCACGTGGCCTGGTCAAGCGCTACGGCCACGTGACCGCGCTGGACGGCGCCGACTTCGACCTGATGCCCGGCGAGGTCCTCGCCGTCATCGGCGACAACGGCGCCGGCAAGACCAGCCTGATCAAGGCGCTGACCGGGGCCGTGCAGCCGGACGAGGGCGAGATCCTGCTCGACGGCCGCCCGGTCCGCTTCCGCAACCCGCTCGACGCCCGCAAGCACGGCATCGAGACCGTCTACCAGGACCTGGCGGTGGCCGCTTCGCTGGACATCGCCACCAACATGTTCCTCGGCCGGGAGTTGCGCAAGCCCGGCCCGCTCGGCACGATCTTCCGCCTGCTCGACAAGAAACGCATGCGCGAGGAGTCCGCCAGGCACATGGCGGACCTCAAGATCGGGTTGCGCTCGCTCACCCAGGCGGTCGAGACGCTGTCCGGCGGCCAGCGGCAGGGCGTCGCCGTGGCCAGGGCCGTCGCCTTTGCCTCGCACGTCATCGTCATGGACGAGCCCACGGCCGCGCTCGGCGTCAAGGAGTCCGGCCAGGTCCTCGACATGATCAAGCGGGTCCGCGACCGTGGCCTGCCGGTGGTGCTGATCAGCCACAACATGCCGCACGTGTTCGAGCTGGCCGACCGCATCCACGTCCAGCGGCTCGGCCGCCGGGTCGCCCAGCTCAACCCCGCCGACCACGACATGGCCGAGGTGGTCGCCATCATGACCGGCGCCCTGCAGGTGAAGCAGGACGAATCGGTGCCGGCGGCCAAGGACGCCGGCCTGTCGTGAGCCACTAGCATGGTCGAAATGCGGCGCCCCACCATGACAGACGTCGCCCGCGAGGTCGGGGTGACGGCCAAGACGGTCTCGCGGGTGCTCAACGACGACGGCCCGGTCGCCGTGGAGACCCGCGAACGCGTCATGGCGGCCGTGCGCAAGCTCGGCTACCAGCCCAACCTCATGGCCCGCAACATGCGCGTCGGCGCCAGGGACGCGGCGATCGGCCTGGTCATCCCGGAGATGGGCAACCCGTTCTTCGGGACCGTCGCGGGCGGCATCGAAAGCGCCGTCCGCGCCCGCGGCCTCACCCTCATCGTCGGCTCCAGCAGCGAGACCCCCGAGCTGGAGCAGTCCCTCATCGCCGCCTTCCTGGCGCGCCGCGTCAGCGCCCTCATGATCGTCCCCTCGGCCGCCAGCGACCACCGCCACCTGCGCTCCGAACGCGTCGCCGGCCTCCCCATCGTCTTCCTCGACCGCCCCGCCGTCGGCCTCACGGCCGACAGCGTGGTCAGCGCCAACCGCGCGGGCGCCCGCTCCGGCGTCGCCCACCTCATCTCGTACGGCCACCGCAGGATCGGCTTCGTCGGCGACGTCCCGGCCGCCCTCTACACCCGACGCGAACGCTTCCAGGGCTACCGGGACGCGCTGGAGGCGGCGGGCCTGCCCTTCGACCGCACCCTCGTCGACACCGGCCACGACGCCGACGCCGCCGCCCAGGCCACCCTGCGCCTGCTCGCCCTCCCCGCACCCCCGACGGCCCTGTTCGCGGGCAACAACCTCGCCGCGATGGGCGCCGTGGTGGCGCTGGCCAAGTCGGGGCGCAAGGAGGTGGCGCTGGTCGGCTTCGACGACCTGCCCCTGGCGGAGGTGCTGGACCCGCCGCTGACGGTCGTCGCCCAGGACCCGGAGGCGATCGGCGTGGCGGCGGCCGAACGGGTCCTGTTACGCCTGGACGGCGACCGGTCGCGGGCGCGCGGCACGCTGGTGCCCACCCGCCTGATCGTCAGAGGCTCGGGGGAGCAGCCCCCACGGGGTTGAGCCTCCCAGCGCGCTGACCGCGCTCTGCACGCGGCAGAGCGCGACCGCCCCTGGGGGCGCGGCCCGCTCACCCGGACGCTGCTCGACCCGGGCAGAGCGGGCGACCGCCCTAGGGGCGCAGCCCTTCGAACAGGTCCAGCTCGTGGTGCGGTGTCTTGATGCGGCTCTGGACGCGGATGAAGGCCTCGTGGGAGAACACCTCCTGCTGCGCCTCCTGCGACATCATGAGCGGGGGGATGCTGTCGCCCTGGCTCGCATGTGACCGCAGGGCCTTGATCTTGCGATCGACGAAGGACCGCACGTCGACGACGGTGGTCACCAGCTCGTCAGGGGTGCCGAAGTCGTCGCCGGGCTCGAAGTCGAACTCCATGCCGCTCGCGCGCATCTGCTCGAACATCCGCTTGAACGCCGACCTGGGGATCGCGGTGTAGTAGAACTTGGCCGGGATGCCGGTGGCCTCGACGGCCGCGACCGTGATGCGGTGCGCCTGGACGTGGTCGGGGTGGTTGTAGCCGCTGCCGCCGGTCTCGTCGTAGGTGACCACGACGTCCGGCCGGTAGCGCTCCATCAGCTCCGCCAGCCGGCCGGCGGCGGTGTCGACGGGGACGTTGGAGAACGCGTCGGGGTGCTTGTTCGCGTCCCAGCCCTCCATGCCGGAGTCGCGGTAGCCCAACAGCTCAAGGTGGTCGATGCCGAGGTGCTGCACCGACTGGCGCAGCTCACTGAGCCGGAGCTCGGCGACCTTGGCGTCGTCGTGGCCCGGGTCGCCGGGTTTGACGCCGCCCGGTCCGTCGCCCTGCTCACCGTTGGTGCAGGTGACCAGCACGGTGCGGATCCCCTCGTCGGTGTAGCGGGCCAGAACTCCGCCGGTGCTGAGGCACTCGTCATCGGGGTGGGCGTGTACGGCCATCAGGGTGAGTT
Source organism: Nonomuraea glycinis (assembly GCF_014646515.1). Classification (GTDB taxonomy): domain Bacteria; phylum Actinomycetota; class Actinomycetes; order Streptosporangiales; family Streptosporangiaceae; genus Nonomuraea; species Nonomuraea glycinis. Next base: position 446,032 of record NZ_BMNK01000004.1, on the reverse strand, counting down.
GCCGATCCATGATGGGAAACACTACTCGCTTGCGGAGACATTTCCGGTTCGGGCCTGGTGCATGAGCTCGCCCGCCCGGAGCCGGGCGGCCGTGGCCGCGGCGCTGTCGCCGATGGCCTCGGCCAGCGCTCCGCGCTTGAGCCAGTTGAACGGGCTGCCGGGCCGTACGTTGATCCGTTCGCTGATCAGGACCCGCGCCAGATCGTGCCGGCCGCCCCTGAGCGCCGACTGCAGCAGGGTCTTCTGCACGGCGTCACGCTGAGCGTGGCTGCCGCCGAACTCGTTGACGCGGTGCCTGATCGGGTAGAGCAGGTCCACCACCTGGTGGTGGTCGCCCCGGCCGAACGCCACCAGCGCCTTGCACACCGGCAGGCCGACGCGGGCGGTCATGCCGTGGTTGCTGACGCCGGGAAGCGGCTGACCGAGGTACGCCTCACGGCCGGCGATGAGCTTGTCGGCGTCGCCGATGCGGTCCGCGCCCACGTACGACATCACGGCGTGCACGTCGTTGAAGGCGTAGCACGGCTCGTGCGTCCTGGCCGGCCAGGCGTCGGCGAGCACCGACCACCGCTCGTGCCGGAGGTCGCCCTCCAGGTAGAAGCGCCACAGCAGGGCGGCGGCGTCCAGCAGTTCCATCGACGACCGGCCGGCGGCCAGCACCGCGTCGTAGATCGCCAGGGCCCGCCCGTGGTCACCGGCCTCCATCGCGTACAGGGCGTAGTGCCACCAGGTGTGCACGTTGAAGAACGTGCCGGTGGACCAGTCGTCGACCCGGGCGTCCAGGTAGCGGATGCCCTCGCCGAACCTGCCCTGCATCTCGTAGGTGTGCACGACCGCGTGGATGCCCCACACGTCGCGGGGGTTCAGCTCGACGGCCCGCAGCCCGACCTCCTCCGAGCGGTCGTAGTGCCCGGCCTCCTCCAGCCCGAACGCGTACATGCCGAGCACGTGCCCATAGTGCCGGTCATCCTCGTGCCAGGCGCTGAGCGCGCCGCCGATCCGGTCGCGCAGCGAGCGCGCGTCACCGACGAAGAAGTCGATCTGGTGCCCGGCGGCCAGCGCGAGGGCGTCACGCGGGTGCTGCTCGGTGATCCGGGCGAGCAGCGCGCCACAGGCGTGGAAGTCACCGTCGAGCAGCGCCTGCACCGCTTCCACATGCGCCCGCTCGCGGGGCGGCAGGCCGGCGTGGTCGATCCTGGTACGGAAGGCGGCGAAGCTCTGCCTGGCCTGGCGCGCCTGGTCGGCCTCGGTGGAGAGCAGTCCGAGATAGGCGCTCAGCACGTTGCCCATCGGGAAGTCCGGCGCCTCGGCCAGCGCCGCGCCGGCCTCGTGCACGACCTCCATCCGGAAGTGCAACAGGTGGTCGATCGCCCGGTCGTAGTGGCGGGCGGCACTCCGGCCCGCCCCGCTCAAGGACAGTCCATGCTGGTCAGCAGTCATGGACCCAGCTTAGAAAGGGCGGGCGGGGCTGTCTGTGCAAAAGGGCGCTCCGATGTCACTGTGGCCCGAGTGAAAGCGCATCACGGTGTCGCCACGGCCCCGAGTGAAAGCGCATCACGGTGTCGCCACGGCCCCGAGTGAAAGCGCATCACGGTGTCGCCACGGCCCCGGGTGAAAGGGCCTCACCTTGTCCACCGGCTCACCACGGCCCGGCCCATGGCGGGATCGTCGCAGAAGGCGCCGTCGACGCCGAGCTCCAGCAGCCTCGACAGCCACCCCATCACGTCACCCGTGGCACGGTCGTAGTGCGGGCTGCCGGGGTCGCCGAGCCGGAAGTCGACGGGAAGCTGCGCGTTCTCGTTGCGCACGGTCCAGACGTGCACGTCCAGCCGCTCGCGGTGCGCGTCCGCCACCAGCGTGGTCGCCGCACCCAGCCTGCCGTCCGGGCCGGTGGGCAGCACCCGCCGGGTGTCCACGCCGATCCCGCGCGCGTACTCGGCCACCTCACGCAACCCCTCCGGTGTGACGAGGTCGTCGTAGCCGCGGCCGTCGCCCGCCACGACCCAGTCGTACGGCGCGCCCCCGGCCGCGACGAGCTGGATCAGCGGCAGGTCCGTCCGGCCGCTGAGCTCACGCAGGTTCGCCGTCTCGAAGGACTGGATGTACGCCTTCCGCACGCCGTACCGGTCGAGCACGTCGAGCAGCGGCTCCTCCAGGGGCAGGCCGAGCCCGGCGAAGTGCGTCGGGTGCTTGGTCTCGGGGTAGACGCCCACCCCGTGCTCCCGAGCGAGCCGGACGACCTCCTCGAACGTGGGGATCCGGGCCAGCCCGTCGAAGGCCGTGTTGCCGGGCCGCAGGCCGGGCACCCGCTCCCTGGCCCGCAGCGTCCGCAGCTCGGCGAGGGTGAAGTCCTCGGTGAACCAGCCGGTGACGGCCCGGCCGTCGATCGTCCTGGTGGCGTGCCGGTCGGCGAACTCGGGCCGGTCGGCCACGTCGGTGGTGCCGGAGATCTCGTTCTCGTGCCTGGCCACCAGCACGTGGTCCCTGGTGGAGACGAGGTCAGGCTCGATGTAGTCGGCGCCCATGGCGATGGCCGCCTCATAAGACAGCAGTGTGTGCTCGGGCCGGTGCGCGCTGGCCCCCCGGTGCGCGATGACGACGGGGGAGGACTGGATCACCACGAGGAAGACCGTACCTCGTGTCAGAACGCGTAGCGGACCCGGCAGCAGGGCAGGCGGTCGGCGATCAGGTCGGTCAGGGCGGTGACGTAGCGGCCCTTGTGGCCGGTGCGGTAGCGCACGTTCCAGCCGCCCGTCTGCGAGCGCTTAGGCTGCTGCAGGTCGGGCCGCCAGAGCACCTCCTCGGCCTTGGGGTGCCAGCCGAGGTTCACCTCGTGCAGCCGGTCGTTGTGGGTCAGGAAGATGACCTCGGCGGCGAGCTGCGCACGGGCGGCCGGCGACAGGGCGTCGCCGAGCGTGTCCAGCAGGAGGGCCCAGTCCGCCAGCCAGCCGTCCCGCACCACGACGGGGCTGAAATTGACGTGCACCTCGTACCCGGCGGCCACGAAGTCGTTGATCGCGGCGATCCGGTCCTCGATCGGGGAGGTGCGGATGTCGAGCAGCTTGGCGTCGGCGGCGGGCATCAGGCTGAAGCGGATCCTGGTGCGGCCCCGCGGATCCCAGTCGAGCAGGTCCCGGTTGACGTACTTGGTGGCGAAGCTGGCCTTGGCGTTCGGCAGGCCGCGGAACAGCTCGACGAGGTCGCGCACGTTGGCGGAGATGGTGGCGTCCACCGAGCAGTCGGAGTTCTCGCCGATGTCGTAGACCCAGGCGTGCGGGTCGACCTGGTTCGGCTCCGGCTTGACGCCCTGGCGGCCCGCGTGCCGGCCCAGATAGCCGATGATCTGCTCGATGTTGGCGAACACGGTGATCGGATTGCTGTAGCCCTTACGGCGCGGGACATAGCAGTAGGCGCAGGCCATCGCGCAGCCGTTGGCGGTGGAGGGCGCGATGAAGTCGCTGGAGCGGCCGTTGGGGCGCGCGGTCAGCGACTTCTTGACCCCGAGCACCAGCGCCTCCGTCTTGATGCGCACCCAGCGGGCGACGTTCGCCTCGTCGCCGTACAGCTCGGGGATCCGCTGGTGGCTGTCCACCTCCACCCGCTCGGCGGCCGGATAACGCTCCAGGATTTCCCGGCCACGGGCCAGCTCGGCCGCGGCGGGCTCCAGATAGATCCGCCGGATGTCCAGAAGGTGGTCTCCTCGAGTGTTCCGCACACTGGTCCAACACCGGTCACCGCGCGAGTCTTCCCAGCTCAGCGGGTTGATCGAGAGGGCACGCGTAGGCCGTCCTGGCGGCCAGCGTCCACGTCCGCACGGCGGTCCCGCAGCGGCGGCACGTCTCCCGCTTGTACACCCACCGCTCGTCCGGCGCCGCCGGATCGCTGACCACCTGTCCCGCGTCCCGCCCCAGGGCGAGATGGCGCACCGCCACGTCCCACAGCCGTCCCGCGGCCTCCGCCCCGACGTCCCGCGCGTCCGGGTCGAGCCCCGCCAGGAACAGCAACTCCGCCCGCCACGCGTTGCCGATCCCCGCCCAGACGCCCTGATCCAGCACCGCGGCCCCCACCGGCCCGGTGAAAGCGGCCAGCCGCCGCACCGCCACCCCGCGATCGGCGTCTCCGCGCAGCGGGTCCGGCCCCAGGGACGCCCGCAGCGCGGCCACCTGCTCGCCGCCCATCGTCTCGCAGCGGGAGGGCGCGATGAGATCGAACGCCACCTCGTCCGTGGCCAGCCGCAGCCGGGTGCCGCGCCGGGGCTGCGTCGCCGGATCGTCGTAGCGCAGGAACAGCCCCCGCATGCCCAGGTGCACGTGGATCGCCGGGCCGCCGTCGAAGTGGTAGAGCAGATGCTTGCCGACGGCCTCCACGCCCTCGACGAGCCGCCCGCCGTACGGCCGCGCGTCGAACCTGCCCTGCGGGCTCGCGGCGCGCACCCGCCGCCCGGCGAACGCTCGGTGCTGCTCACGGGCGTGGCGGTGGATCAGGTGTCCCTCCGGCATACCCACTGGCCTACCCTCTCGCCCGTGCCTTCACGTGGGCCACACTGGGGGACCATGACACATGACGGTGACGCGGGGATGCCCGGCTCGCTGGCCGGGGTGCTCGCCGAGGTGGCGGCCGAGCGGGCCAGGCAGGACGAGACGCACGGGGTGCAGGAGCTGCCCGACGGCACCGGTGGCGGGGCGGCGGCCGCCGAGGCCGGCACCGCCAGGCGGGAGACCGACGCGGCGGCCGGCGCGGGGACGCTGACGTGGCGGCACATCCTGATGGAGGAGGTGCTGGAGGCGCTCGCCGAGACCGACCCCGACCGGCTGCGGGCGGAGCTGGTGCAGGTGGCGGCCGTGGCGGTCAAGTGGACACAGGCACTCGACCGGCGCCAGGCCATGCCCGAGACGCCCGCCCAGCCGGCGCTACCCGAGACGCTCGCCCGGTCGGGCGCGCCACAGGTGTCCGACGTGCAGGCCGTGCCGGAGGCGCCCGCCCAGCGGTTCCGGGCGATCGTCGACGTGCACGTACTGCTGGTCCGCGGCACGGAGCTGCTGTTGGGCAGGCGCGCGGGCACCGGCTATGCCGACGGGCTGTGGCACCTGCCGTCGGGGCATCTGGAGGCGGGGGAGTCGGTGGTGCGGGCGGCGGTGCGGGAGGTCCAGGAGGAGGTCGGCGTCGTCATCGAGCCAGGGGATCTCGCCTTCGCGCACGTGATGCACCGGGCCCCGGACCGGGTCGGCCTGTTCTTCGTCGCCACCCGGTGGGACGGCGAGCCGTACAACGCCGAGCCGAACAAATGCTCCGAGGTGGCCTGGTGGCGGCTGGACGCGCTGCCGGATGACATCGTCGGCTATCCGGCCGCCGCCATCGCCCACGTGCGGGAGCGGGTGCCGTTCGCGCTGGACGAGTGGCCCGCCTGACGGCGCCTCAGAACGCCTCTGGCTTTCCTGGCCGGCGACCCGGCGTCAGGCCAGTCGGGCCAGGCGGCGGTAGGAGTCGAGTCTCTCGTCCAGGTCGTAGGTGTTCATCGTCACCAGCACCTCGTCGGCCCCCGTCATCTCCACCAGGTCGGCCAGTCGCATGCCGACCTCCTGCTCGGTGCCGTGGATCTGCCCCTTGCGCGACTCCTCGAACAGCGCCCGCTCCCGCCCGGTCATCTCCATCCGCAGGATCTCCCGGGCCGGCCGCAGCGGGGGAAAGACGCCGCGGGTCCGCGAGTGCGCCGTCGACCAGGCCTCCGGCACCTGCAGCAGCGCCGCGCGCTCCGCCGTCTCGCCGACCGCGATGTTCGCCGCCACCATCACGTACGGCGCCGCCGCCCACGCCGAAGGCCGGAAGGCGGTCCGGTAGCGGCCGATCGCCTCCCGGAGCCGGTCGCCGGCCCCGCCGATCACCAGCGGCAGGCCGTGCTCGGCGGCCACGTCCGCGCCCGCCCCCATGGCCAGCACGAACACCTCGGGACGCAGGCCCTCGGCCGGGACGGCGTGCACGCCGTCCCGGCCGCCGGTGAAGAAGCCGAGCAGCTCCGCCAGTTGGCCGCCGAAGCGGTCGGCGGCGTCCTTGTCGTGGCCGAGCGCCCTGCGGATGCCGCCGGTGAAGCCCACCGAGCGGCCCAGGCCCATGTCGACGCGGCCGGGGTACAGCGACTCCAGGACGCCGAACTGCTCGGCGACCACCAGCGGGCGGTGGTTGGGCAGCATCACGCCGCCGGTGCCGACCCGGATGCGCTCGGTGGCGGCCGCGACGGCGGCGGCCAGCACGGTGGGGGCCGAGCCCGCCACGCCCGGCACGCTGTGGTGCTCGGCGACCCAGAACCGGCGGTAGCCGAGCTCCTCGGCCTGCCGCGCGAACCGCACGGTCGCCCGCAGCGCCGCCGCCGGGGAGTGCCCCTGCCGGACGAGGGAGCGGTCAAGGATCGAAAGGCTGGTCACGTATCTGTGCAACACGGGCTAGCCGGAAATGTTCCTACTTGCTGTAGAGGCCGAAGGACCAGCGGATGGGCCGGTTGGTGGTCTCGCCGATCACGCTGATCCTGACGGTGATGACCATGCGCTTGCCCTTGGGCACGGCGGGGAACTCCGTCATCGCCATCGGGAACGGGCCGCTCTTCCATTCAGGGCAGGTGCTGCTCTGAGGTGAGCCGGTCAGGCCCGTGGAGGTGCGCACGAGCACCCGCCCGGCCAGGTCACCGCCGCAGACCTGGTCGAAGGCGAGCTTGCGTCCGGTGCCCACGATCTCGAAGCGCGCCGTGGTGTCCTGCGGCCAGAGGCCGGTCTTCGAGTCCGCCAGCTTCCAGCCGTCCAGCCGCCGGGGGAGGTCCTTGAGCGGGGCCGGCTCGACCGGCTCGGCGGGTGGCGTCCATTCGTACACGGCCAGGGACCAGTCGCCGCGCTTCGCCTTCACCGGCTCACAGGGCCCGCCTGCTCCGGCCTGTACGCAGGCCGAACCGCTTGTCGCCGTGTCGAAGGTGACCGTCGCCTCCTCGGCGTTCTCGGGCACGGGCAGCGGCAGGAGCTGCATGACCTTCGAGCACCCTCTGAAGCCCATCGGCGGCCAGGTTCGCGCGCCGGTCGACACCCGCGGCGGGCGGTTGTCCACCCCTTCGCAGACGCCCGCCACATCCAGTGGCTTACCGGACAGGGGGACGGTGATGACGGCCTTCCTGCCGCCGGCCGCCTTGACGGCGGTCGCCGCGATGCGCCGGTACTCGGTGCCGTCCGGGGCGGTGAAGCGCTCGGGCAGCTTCGCGACGGAAGAGGCGACGGTCGCCTTCTGCGGCTGGTCGGCGGCGCCGGGCACCAGCCAGACGCCGAGCAGCACCGCCACCGCCGCCGCCGCGCCCCCGGCCACCCGCCTGCGCCGGCGGGTCCTTCTGATGTGCGCGCCGACCTGCTCGTGGCGCGCCGGGTTCGCCGGCGAAGGGCCCTCGGCCCGCTCCCGCAGGACGTCCCGCAGATCTTGTACGGTCACCGCTGCATCTCCTTCACGATCGTCTCGTCCACCCGCAGCTTGGCCAGCGCCTTGGCCGTCTGGCTCTTGACCGTGCCGGTGCCGCAGCCCAGCAGCCGGGCCACCTCCGCCACCGGCAGGTCCTCGTAGAAGCGCAGCACGATCACGGCCCGCTGCCTGGCGGGCAGCCTGCCCACCGCGTGCCAGAGCTCGTCGTCGGGCAACGCGTCGGTGCAGGGGGTGTCGGGCAGGTTGCCGCTCGGCAGCTCACGACGCCACTTGCGGCGCCACCAGGAGGTGTACGTGGTCACCATCACCCGGCGGACGTAGGACTCGGGCTCGTCCACGCGGGGCCAGGCGAACCAGGCCTTCGCCAGCGACTCCTGCAGCAGGTCCTCGGCGATCTCCCAGTCGTGGGTGAGCAGATAGCCGGTGCGTAACAGCCGGTCGGACCTCGCGATCACGAAGTCCTGAAATATCGCTCGATCTGCCAATTTGATTGCCTTCCCGTCAGAGCTCGCGACGGTACAGACGCATCCAGGCCGCCCCCGGGTTGCCCGGCAGGCGGAGACAGATCAGCTCAGGGCCCCGGCCCTGCTCACGGTGAAGGGGGCGAGTTCGCCGAGTCCGCGTACCGACAGGCGGTCGACGCAGCGCAGGGCGAACGCCCGGTCGCCGTCGAGCTCCTCGGCCAGCTCCGGGTCGGCGAGGATCGTGTCGGGCCGGGCCAGTGCGGTGAGCCTGCTGGCGAGGTTGACCGTGGTGCCGAACACGTCGCCCATCCGCCAGATGACCGGCCCGGCGGCCAGGCCCACCCGCAGCTCCGGCATGCCCTTGTCCCGGGCGTGGGTCTCCAGGAGCAGCAGCCCGATCTCCGCCGCCGTGTGCGCCTTGTCCGCCACGAATAGGAGCGAGTCGCCGAGCGTCTTGACCACCCGGCCGCCGTTGGAGGTCACCACGTCGGCGGAGCGCCCCTCGAACCTGTCGACCAGCGTGGCGAGCTCCGTCTCGGTGATCTGCCTGCTCAGCCGGGTGAACCCGACCAGGTCGGCGAACCCGACGGCCAGCCGTACGGTGCTCATGTCCTGGACGGCGAGCCGGCCGGCGGCGGCGGCGAGCTGGCGCTGCCAGGAGTAGACCAGCAGCCGCGCGAGGTCCGGCACCACCCGCTCGGCCCGCCTGCGCCAGGCCCTGGGGCGTTCGGCCAGCGGCACGCCGGCCTGGTCGAGCGCCTCGGCGCCGATCTCGGCCTGCGACTCGGCCAGCCGCGTCGCGGCCCTGCCGAGGGAGCGGGCGATCTGCAGCACGTGCTCCTCGTCGTAGATGCCGGCGCTGACCATGCCGAGCAGCGTCTTGAGCGCCACCACGTCGGACTCGGTGAACTCCACGGCGTCGTCGGCCACGTTGGCGAAGCCGAGCGCCCGCCAGAACCGCCTGGCCCGGTAGACCGGCACGCCCGCCATCTCGGCTACCTGATGACTGGTATAGCGGCGAGGCTCGCGCAGGAACGCCTCCGCCACCTCCCGTGTCTCCTCCTCGGCCACGGGTGCAAGATAACACCCTCACCAGGCATTCAGTACAGACGCGACACTTGCGAGGTAGGGGATTTCTCCTGCAGAAGGCGGAGATGTGCGCCGGACGGGCGGCTACTCCAGCAGGGTCCGCAGCGCCGGCCGCTCCTCCTCGGGCACGTAGCCGACGTAGTAGTCGTACATCGACTGCCGGGACAGCCGCGCCGCGAGCAGGCCCTCACCGGCGCGGATCGCCGCCAGTACCTCCTCGTGGTGGCGGATCGTCTGGCGCATGAGCGCCTCCCGGTCGGCCGCCGCCGCGATCTTCTCGGCGATCAGGTCGAGGACGATCGACCGGACCACGTCGGTGCAGATCTGGATGAGCTTGTTGCGGCTGGCCCCCGCCACCGCGTCATGGAAGGCCACGTCGGCGGCGCTGAACTCGTCGTAGCTGCCCGCGACCGCCGCGCGCATGCGCTCGATCGCCGCGGCCATCTCCGCCAGCTCCTCGTCGGTGCGCAGCCGGGCGGCCAGCAGATTGGCCGAGGCGTCCAGCACCATCCGGAACTGCACCAGCTCGCCCAGCGACAGCTCGTCCACCCGGGCCAGCGTGGTCATCGACTTGTGTAAGGCGGCGGGGGAGAAGGGCAGCACCTCGGCGCCGTGCGGGTCGCCGGGTCGGGACCTGACCAGCCCGCGGGCCTGCAGCACGCGCAGCGCCTCGCGGACGGTGGAACGGCTCACGGCGAACTGCGCCATCAGCTCGCGTTCGCTGGGCAGCCGCTCGCCGGGCTGGAGTGAACCGGACTCGACGGCCTCCTCGATCTGCTCCACGATCCGCTCGTACGCGCGTACGGTCCGCACCGGCTCGAACCGTGGACCACTCATGAAAGCCCCCTTGACCTCAGCCCTCGCGGGCTGGCAAGGTGCAGCCTACTGGTCAGACCAGTGCACTAGCCAGGAGGCTGAAAGACATGAGGCGAGTCGGGACATGGATCGCCGTGGGCGGTCTCCTGCTGAGCATGAGCGCCTGCGGCGGCGGAGGCGGCAGCGACCCGGAGAGCACGGGTGAGCAGCCCGCCAAGGCGGAGGCGCTGTCCGTCGGGTTCGTGGCCGAGCCCGCCAACCTGGACTTCACCGCGACCGAGGGCGCGGCCATCCCGCAGGCGCTGCTGGTCAACGTCTACGAGGGCCTGGTCAAGCTGGACCAGGACGGCAAGATCCAGCCGCTGCTCGCCGAGAAGTGGGAGGTGTCGGAGGATCGCAAGACCTACACCTTCACCCTGCGCCAGGGCGTCACCTTCACCAACGGCGCGCCCTTCACCGCCGACGACGTCGTCTTCTCCCTCGACCGGGTCAAGTCCGACTGGAAGCTGAAGATCAAGTCGCAGCTCGACATGATCAAGGACGTCGAGAAGAAGGACGACACCACCGCCGTCGTCACCCTCGACCGGCCCAGCAACGGCTTCCTCTACACCATGGCCACCCGGCTCGGCGCGATGTTCAGCCGCACCGGCGTCGCGGACCTGGCCAACCAGCCCGTCGGCACCGGCCCGTACAAACTGGGGGAGTGGCGGCGCGGCGACTCCATCCGCCTGGACGCCAACCCCTCCTACTGGGGGACGAAACCGGCGATCCCCGGCGTGACGCTGAAGTATTTCAAGGACGCCACGGCGATGAACAACGCGCAGCTGACCGGCGGCATCGACGTCATCTCCAGCGTCCAGGCGCCCGAGTCGCTGCAGCAGTTCGCCGACCCCAATCGCTTCGAGACGATCGAGGGCAGCACCAACGGTGAGGTGGTGCTGTCGATGAACAACGCCCGCCCGCCGTTCAACGACAAGAAGGTGCGCCAGGCCGTCCGGCACGCCATCGACCACAAGGCGCTGCTCGACACCGCCTGGGCCGGGCGCGGTCAGCTCATCGGCTCGATGGTCCCGCCCACCGACCCCTGGTACGAGGACCGCACCGGCGACTACCCCTACGACGTGGCCAAGGCCAAGGAACTGCTCGGCGGCAAGACGTACACCGTCAAGATGCGCATCCCCAACCTCCCCTACGCCGTGGCCGGCGCGCAGGTGGTCAAGTCGCAGCTCGCCCAGGTGGGCATCACCGCCGACATCGAGCCGCTGGAGTTCCCCGCCCGCTGGCTCGACCTGGTCTTCACCAAGGGCGACTACGACCTGTCGATCATCAACCACGTCGAGCCGCGCGACATGAGCATCTTCGCCAACAAGACCTACTACTTCGGCTACGACAATCCGGAGTACGGCAAGCTGCTCGCCTCCGCCGACCAGGGCAGCGAGCAGGAGCAGGTCGACGACCTCAAGCAGGCCGCCAAGCTGCTGTCCGAGGACGCCGCCGCCGACTGGCTGTTCGGCTTCCCGAACCTGATCGTGGCGAAGAAGGGCATCACCGGGCTGCCGAAGAACGCCATCTCCGAGTCCTTCGACTTCACCGGGCTCGCCCAGCAGTGATCCTCTACCTCCTGAGACGGCTGGCGGTGTTCGTGCTGAGCACCGCCGTCGCCGGGGTGCTGGTGTTCGCCTTCATGGCCGTGCTCCCCGGCGACCCCGCCGAGGTCGCGCTGGGCGTGAACGCGACACCCGAGGCGGTGGCGGCGCTGCGCGAGCAGTTCGGCACCGACCGGCCGGCGATCACCCAGTTCTTCGACTGGTTCGGCGGGCTCGTCACCGGCGACTTCGGCACCTCCTACGTGACCAGCTCGCCGATCGGCCCGCAGATCGGCGACCGCCTCGGCGTCACCGCCGTGCTGGTGCTCGGCGGCATGCTCATCGCGCTGATCATCGCGGTGCCCGCGGGGACGTTCGCGGCCGTGCACCACCGCAACCCGCTCGGCGCCGTCATCAGCGCCTTCAGCCAGGTCGGCATCGCCGTCCCGGCCTTCCTGGCGGGCATCCTGCTGGTGTTCGTCTTCGCGGTGCAGGCGCAGGTGCTGCCGTCCGGCGGTTACGTGCCGATCGCCGACGACCCCGTCGAGTGGCTGCGCGGCCTGCTGCTGCCCTGGTTGTCGCTCGGCCTCGTGCAAGGAGCCGTACTGACCCGATACGTCCGCTCCGCGGTGCTGGACGTGATGCGCGAGGACTACCTGCGCACCGCCCGCGCCAAGGGCCGGGGCCGGATGGGCGCCCTGTGGCGGCACGGCCTGCGCAACGCCTCCATCCCGGTGATCACCGTGCTCGGCCTGCAACTGGCCACGCTGCTCATCGGCGCGGTCGTGGTCGAGCGCGTCTTCGTCATCCCCGGCCTGGGCGACCTGCTGCTCAACGGCGTCGCGGGCCGCGACCTGCTGCTCGTCCAGTGCGTCGTCATGGTGCTGGTGGTGGCCGTCCTCCTGATCAACCTCCTGGTGGACCTGGCCTACGCCGCGCTCGACCCGCGACTGCGGGGGGCACGATGAGGGGCCGGATCAACGCGGGCCTGGTCATCGGGGGCGTCCTGGTCGGCCTCGTGGTGCTGCTGGCGCTGCTGTCGTTCGGATGGACGCCGCGCGACCCCGTGCTCGTCGACGCCGCCGCCAAGCTGCACGAGCCCGGCGGCGGTTACCTGCTCGGCGCGGACAAGTTCGGCCGCGACACCTTCAGCCAGCTCATGGTGGGCGCCCGCACCACCCTGTACGTCGGCGTGGTGGCCGTCGGCATCGCCGCGATCATCGGCACGCCGCTCGGCATCATCGCCGGGATGACCTCAGGCAGGCTCGGCTGGCTGTCCGAGCTGATCATGCGGGTCAACGACCTCGTCTTCGCCTTCCCGGCGCTGCTGCTGGCCATCATGCTCGGCGCCGTCTACGGGGCCGGCACGCTCACCGCCATGATCGCCATCGGCGTGGCCACGGTGCCCGCCTTCGCCCGCGTGTCCAGGGCCGCCACGATGCAGGTCATGGTGACCGACTACGTCCTCGCCGCCCGGGCGGCCGGGCGGCGGCGCACCGCCGTGGCGCTGCGCCACGTGCTGCCGAACATCTCCTCGGTGCTGATCGTGCAGGCGTCGGTGTCGTTCGCCATCGCGATCCTGGCGGAGGCGGCGCTGTCGTTCCTCGGCTTCGGCACCCGCCCGCCGATCCCGTCGTGGGGCCGGATGCTGCAGGAGTCCCAGGAGCTGCTGTTCTCCACGCCGCGCCTGGCGCTCTGGCCGGGTCTGGCGATCGCGCTGGCGGTGCTCGGCTTCAACCTTCTGGGCGACGGGCTGCGTGATTACTTGGATCCGAAACTCAGGAGGATCCGTGCTGAGCGTTGAGGGACTGACCGTCCGGGCCGGCTCGGTCGAGCTGGTCCGCGACGTGTCGTTCGAGATCGGGCCCGGCGAGCGGGTCGGGCTGATCGGCGAGTCCGGCTCGGGCAAGTCGCTGACCGCGCTGTCGCTCATGGGCCTGCTGCCCGAGGGCGTCACCGCCGCCGGCGCCGCCCGGCTGGGCGAGCGCGACCTGGTGGGCGTCCCCGAGCGGCGGCTGAAGGCGCTGCGCGGCCAGGACGTGTCCATGGTGTTCCAGGAGCCGATGACCGCGCTCAACCCGCTCATGCGGGTCGGCGCGCAGGTCACCGAGGTCATGACCCTGCACGGCAGGCCCGCCGGACAGGCTCGCGCCCGCGCCGTCGAACTGCTCGGCCGGGTACGCCTGCCGCAGCCGGAACAGGTGGCCCGCGCCTACCCCCACCAGCTCTCCGGCGGCCAGCGCCAGCGCGTCATGCTCGCCATCGCCCTGGCCAACGAGCCCGGCCTGCTCATCTGCGACGAGCCCACCACCGCGCTCGACGTGACCGTGCAGAAGCAGATGCTCGACCTCATCGCCGAGGTGGCGCCCGCGCTGCTGTTCATCACCCACGACCTGGCCGTGGTCGCCTCGGTGTGCGAGCGGGTCCTGGTCATGTACGGCGGGCGCGTGGTGGAGAGCGGCCCGATCCGCGAGGTCTTCGGCAACCCCCGGCACCGCTACACCGAAGGCCTGCTGGCCGCCTCCCGGCTGACCCCGCGCGGCACCCGGCTGCCCGTCATCGCCGGCAGCGTCCCGGCGGCAGGCCAGTTCCCCGACGGCTGCGTCTTCACAAACCGCTGCCCGCACGCCACCCCCGCCTGCGAGCAGGAACCCGCGCTGACAGGAGAGGGTCATGCCCACGCATGCCGGCACCCCGCTGATCGAGGCTAGCGACCTCAGCCGGGTCTACCACCGGCCGCGCACCTCCCTCACCAGAGCGGGCGAGGCCGTGCACGCCCTGCGGGGCGTGTCGCTGACCGTGCGCGCCGGCGAACGGTTCGGCATCGTCGGCGAGTCCGGCTCCGGCAAGTCCACGCTGCTCCGCCTGCTGTGCGCGCTCGACCAGCCCACCAGCGGGTCCATCCGCTTCGACGGCCAGGAGATCACCGGCAGGCCGGAGCGGCGGCTGCGCTTCCTGCGGCAGAGCCTGCAGATCGTCTTCCAGGACCCGATGAGCTCGCTCGACCCCCGGATGCGGGTGCGCGACCTCGTCGCCGAGCCGCTGGTCGCCCTCGGCGAGCCCGTCGGCGGGCGGGTCGCCGAGCTGCTCGACCAGGTCGGGCTGCCCGCCTCCGCCGCCGACCGCTACCCGCACCAGTTCTCCGGCGGGCAGCGCCAGCGCATCGCCATCGCCCGCGCGCTCGCCCCCCGCCCCAAGGTGCTGGTCGCCGACGAGCCGGTCAGCGCCTTGGACGTGTCCGTACGCGGGCAGATACTCAACCTGCTGGCCGACCTGGTCGACGAGCTGGGCCTCACCCTGGTCTTCGTCTCGCACGACCTGTCCGTCGTACGGCATGTCTGCGAGACGGTCGCGGTGATGAACGGCGGCGAGATCGTGGAGACCGGAGCCGTCGACGACATCTGGGCCGAGCCGCGCCACGCCTACACGCGCACGCTGCTGCGGGCCGTACCCACGCTGGAGGGATTTCTGTGATCGAGGTGGACGCCCGCGGGGTCGTCGAGTTCACCCAGGCGCTGGTCCGTGTGCCGAGCACCAACGACCCGGCGCGCGGGCGCAGCGAGCAGGCCGCCGCCGACCTGGTCGCCGCCAAGATGCGCGAGTGGGGCTGGCAGCCCGGCGTGTACGAGGCCGCCCCCGGCCGGCCGAACGTGGTCGCCGTCGTCGAGGGCGGCGGCGGGGACGGGCCGACGCTGATGTTCGAGGGGCACACCGACGTCGTTACCGAAGGGGATCTGTCCACGTGGACGGTGGACCCGTTCGGCGGCGAGATCCGCGACGGCAGGCTGTGGGGCCGGGGCAGCGCCGACATGAAGTCCGGCCTGGCCGCCACCCTGTACGCCACTCGGGCGCTGCAACTGGCCGGACCGTTCCCGGGGCGGATCAAGGTGTGCGCGCTGGCCGACGAGGAAGGTCTCATGCTGGGGGCCCACCACTTCGTCGCCGAGGGGCTCGGCGCCGACGTGGACGGCGCGATCGTGGCCGAGCCCGAGGCCGGGGAGATCTGCGCCGTCGCCAAGGGGGCGCTGCGGCTGCGGGTCGACTTCACCGGCAAGATGGCGCACGGCGCGATGCCGCAGCACGGCCGCAACCCCATCCAGGCGGTCGGCGCGCTGCTGACCGAGTTGCGTTCGCTGGAGCGGGACCTGCAAAGCCGCCACCCCGCCCACGAGCATCTCGGTGAGGTGTACGTGACCCCCACCGTGGTCCGCGCGGGCACCGAGGAGCAGGTCAACGTCATCCCCGCGACCGCCTCCGTCTTCATCGACGTGCGCACCATCCCCGGCCTGGAGCATCAGGCGGTCGCCGACCGGGTCGCCGCCCTGGCCGCCTGGGACGGAATCACCGCCGAGGTGTCCGTCCTGGTCGACCGGCCGCCCGTGGACGTCCCCGTCGGCGACCCGGTGGTGGCCGCGCTCGCCGCCGCGCACCGCGACGTCACCGGCGCCGAGCCCGTCTACGGCGGGGTCCCCGGCTCCACCGACGGCACCGTGCTCACCCACTGGGGCGGCATCCCCTCCGTCGTGTACGGCCCCGGCGGCAAGTGGATCGCCCACCAGGCGGACGAGTACGTCGAGGTGGCCGAGATCGTCCAGTGCACCCGCGTCTTCGCCGAAGCGGCCCGCCGCTTCCTGACCCGGAGCCTGGGGTGAGTGGTCCGTCGTTTCCTCAGGTCAGGCCTGGCCCGACCAACTCCCTGGGGGACGTCGCCGGGCTTCGGGTCGGGCATGCTCAGCGGGCCGGTGACGGCTACCTGACCGGCACCACCGTCGTCCTGGCGCCGCCCGGCGGCATGGTGGCCGGGGTGGACGTGCGGGGCGCGGCCCCCGGCACCCGCGAGACCGAGCTTTTGGACCCGCGCAACCTGATCGAGCGCGTGCACGCCATCGTCCTGTCGGGCGGCAGCGCCTACGGGCTGAGTGCGGCCTGCGGCGTCATGGACCGGCTCGCGGACGGGGGCGTCGGCTTCCCGGCGGAGGGCGGCGTCGTCCCCATCGTGCCGGCCGCCGTCATCTACGACCTCGGCAGAGGCGGCCGCTTCCGCGCCACCCCGGACGCCGCCTTCGGCCACGCCGCCTACGACGCGGCCACCTCCCTCCAAGTGGACGGCCCCGATGTCCATGCGGCCACGTCCTTCCAAGTGGACGGCCCTGATGGCCACGCGGCCTGCGGTGGGTTTTCGGGCGGACTGAACGGGTCTGTCGGGGCCGGGACCGGGGCCGTGGCGGGTGGGCTTGCCGGGGGTGTCGGGACCGCGAGTGTCGTGCTGCCCTCGGGGGTGACCGTGGCCGCGCTGGCGGTGGTCAACGCCGCCGGGTCCGTCCTGGATCCGGGCAGCGGGGTCCTGTCCGGCACCCGCTACGGACTCCCCGGCGAGTTCGACCACCTGGGTGAGCCGTCGGCGGAGGAGGTCGCCGTCTGGCGGCCCGCCGGGGTGACCTCGCTCAACACCACCATCGGCGTCGTCGCCACCGACCTGACCCTCACCAAGGCGCAGTGCGGCAAGCTCGCCGGGGTCGCGCACGACGGGCTCGCCCGCGCCATCCGGCCCGCGCACACCATGGTCGACGGCGACACCATCTTCGCCGTCTCCACCTGCGCGCTGCCCCCACCGCGACCCGAGCCGACCCTGTACGGATCCCGCCCGGTCACCACTCCGGCAGCCGGCGCCCCTGGAGACGGCGCGGCGCCCGACGGAGCGTATCTGCACGACCTGCTCGCGGCCGGGGCCGATGCGTTCAGCCGGGCCGTGGCGCACGCGGTGCTGGCCGCGACCGGGCGCGCGGACGCGCCCGCCTATCTCGACGCGTTCCCGAGCGCCCTTCGGCGAACGCCATGACTGATCAAGGGGGAACAGTGACGTTCGCAGGCTCCTGGCCGGCCGGGCTTCCGGTCGGGGACGGCTGGGCCGAGGCTCCGGCGTACAGTGACGTGATCTTCCCGTACGACGGCTCGGTCGTGATGAGCGCGCCCGTGGGGGACGCGGCGCTGGCGGCGCGGGCCGTGGAGGAGGCGCTCGCGGTCGCGCCCGCGATGGCCGCGCTGCCGTCGCACGCGCGCCGCGCCGCGCTGACGAGCGCGCACGACGCGCTCGCCGAGCGGCGGGCGGAGTTCGAGCGGCTGCTCGTGCTGGAGACCGGCAAGCCGCTGGTGGACTGCCGGGTCGAGGTGGCGCGCACGCTCGTCACCCTGGCCACCGCCGCCGAGGAGGTGGCCCGGCTGCACGGTGAGACGGTGCCGCTGGACCTGCTGCCGTCGGGGGAGGGGCTGATCGGGTTCTGGACGCGGCGGCCCATCGGCGTGGTGGCCGGGATCACCGGCTTCAACTATCCGCTGCTGCTGGCCGCGCACAAGATCGCTCCGGCGGTGGCGGCCGGTTGCCCGGTGATCGTCAAGCCGGCTCCCGCGACGCCGCTGGCCACGCTCTGGCTGGTGCATCTGCTGCGCTCGGCGGGCGCGCTGCCCGCCGCCGCGGTGCAGCTCGTCACCGGGGACGTGGCGGTCGGCCGCACGCTGGTGGAGGACCCGCGGATCGGCGCCGTGTCGTTCACCGGCTCGGCCGCCGCCGGGCACGCCATCGCCCGCGCCGCCGCCCCCACCAAGGTACTGCTGGAGCTGGGCTCGAACGCCGCCCTCGTGGTGGCCGCCGACGCCGACCTGGAGGCCGCCGCCGACGCCGTGGTGCGCGGCGGCTACTACGCCTCGGGACAGGCGTGCATCTCGGTGCAGCGGGTGCTGGTCGAGGAGGCGGCGCACGAGGAGTTCCTCGACCTGCTGGCCGCGCGCATGAAGGACGTGGTCGTGGGCGATCCGCGCTCGCCGGAGACGCGGGTGGCACCGCTCATCGACCCGGCGGCGACCGACCGGGTGCTGGACTGGATCGACGGCTCCGGGGCCAGGCTCGTCACCGGCGGCGTGCGCGACGGCCGGGCCATCGCGCCGACCGTGCTGGCCGACGTGCCCGGCGGGGCCGCCGCCTGGGACGAGGAGATCTTCGGTCCCGTGGTGTGCGTACGGCCGGTGCCCGACCTGGACACCGCCTTCGCCACGGTCAACGCCTCCCGGTACGGCCTGCACGCCTCGGTCTTCACCCGGTCCCTGGCCACGGCGTTCGCGGCGATCGAGCGCATCGAGGCCGGGGGAGTGGTGGTGAACGAGGCGCCGGGCTTCCGGGCGGACAACATGCCGTACGGCGGCGTCAAGGACTCCGGCATCGGCCGGGAGGGCCCGCGCTTCGCCATCGAGGAGTTCACCGTCACCCGGATGGCCATCATCCGGCCCTGAGCGCACCCGCTCACTGCCTCTTCGCCGGCCCGAGGACCATGCCGGGAGGGCCGATTTCTCCCCCTTCAAACGCCCGGAAAGGTAAAGAAATGGGGCAGGGATCCCTTGTGCCACAGGGGATCCCGAGGGGGAGTCAAGTCCGTCACTTGCATCGTTCCATACCGTTCACTTACCTTTGAGGCATCCGAGGTACACGCCAGGGATTTTCATTACCCGCGTGACCGATGCACTGCACACCGCCGAGACCGCGTCTGACCTGTGCGAATGTTCGATCACAGGTGCGACGCGGCCGCCGAATCCGCGTTATCGCGAAACCGGGGACCCACGTAATTCCGGGGTGAATCGGTTGCTCTCTCCTGAGGCATCCGTAGGGCACTTCCACGCCCGAACCCGTCAGCTAACCCGGTAGGCGGCATGGAAGCAAGGAGCACCCTCTCAGAATGGCAAACAACATCTTCAAGCGCGCCTCCAGCCGGTCCAACATCGTCACTTTCGCTCTTGGACTGAGCGTCGCCGCAGGCGCCACCCTGGGCGGCACCTCCGCCATGGCGGCAGAGCTCCCGTCGCAGCAGAAGCCCGTTCCCGCCGCCCAGGCCGGCAAGGTCAGCACGCAGAGCGTGCTGCGGGTCGCCGAGTCCCAGATCGGCGTCAAGGAGAACGCGGCAGGCGGCGGCACGCCGTACCACAGCTGGTACATGTCCTCCCCGCGCGCGGGCGAGACGCTCGCCCGTGACGGCGGCGGCCAGCCCGCGCTGTACGCCAACGCCCCGTGGTGCGCGATGTTCGTCTCCTGGGTCGGCGAGAAGGCCGGCGCCCGCGCCTCGGTCGGCTGGGACGCCTACACCGTCACCTACGCCGGCTGGTTCAAGGACAACAACCGCTGGGGCGGCGAGGCCAAGCCCGGCTCCGTGGTCTTCTTCGACTGGAACGGCGCCAAGGACATCAGCGGCATCGACCACGTCGGCCTGGTCAAGAAGGACAACGGCGACGGCACGATCACCACGATCGAGGGCAACACCGGCAACGGCAAGGTCGAGGAGCGGGTCCGGCCCACCTCGCAGGTCGCCGGCTACGGCTACCCCGAGTACGCGGCCTGACCCCCGGGCCCACCACCCGCAGGACGCCACTGTCGGCTTGAGTAGGCTGCCGGACAGTGGCGAGCCTCACCAGGGCGCGCCTGCCCCCGCAGTTCTCCAGGAAGGCGCTCATGCACCTCGTTCGTTGCTCTTCTTCCTCCCGCTGGGCAGTGCGCGCCGCGGACGGCTACCGCGCGCTGCCCGCCGGCTTCTCCCTCGGCGACGCGCTCTCCGCCGATCTCGCTCACTTCCGTACGCTGCTCGACACCGCTGCCGAGCGGTTCGACGAGGTGACGCCCGGCGCGCCCGTCGACCCCGACACCGAGGTGTGGGCGGCCGGGGTCACCTACCGGCAGTCCCGCGAGGCCAGGGTCGAGGAGAGCACCGAGCCCGACATCTACCAGCGGGTCTACGACGCCGAGCGCCCCGAGCTGTTCTTCAAGTCGATCGGCAGGCGGGTGCGCGGGCACGACGAGGCCATCGGCGTGCGGCCCGACTCCACCTGGGACGTCCCCGAGCCGGAGCTGGCCGTGGTGGTCACGGCCGGCGGCGAGATCGCCGGCTACACCGTCTGCGACGACGTCAGCTCCCGCTCCATCGAGGGCGAGAACCCGCTCTACCTGCCGCAGGCCAAGATGTTCGCCGGCGCCACCGCGCTCGGCCCCGGCATCCGTCCCGCCTGGGAGATCCCCGACCCGTACGCCCTGGAGATCGAGATGACGATCTTCCGTGGCGGCGAGGTCGCCTGGGAGGGCACCTCCGGCACCGGCCAGCTGCACCGCCGCCTCGACGATCTGGTCGGCTACCTCTTCCGGGCGGACCGCTACCCCCGAGGCGTCATCCTGTCCACCGGCACCGGCCTGGTGCCCGGCCAGGACTTCACCCTGACGCCCGGCGACCGGGTGCAAATCCGGGTCGACGGGGTCGGGACGCTCGCCAACGACGTGCTGCCCGCCCTGGAGATCGGCTGACGGCTCAGCGGGGCGGGTCGAAGCGGCCGTCCACGGCGGTCCAGCCGCCGTCCACGTAGAGCACCGAGCCGGTGACGAAGCTCGCGGCGTCACCGGCCAGGTAGACCACCGCCCCGGCCATCTCCTCGGCGGTGGCCCAGCGGCCGAGCGCGCTCTTGGCCGCGTACGCGTCGTACCAGCCGGGGTTGTTCTTGATCTGCTGGGTCAGCGGCGTCTCCACCACGCCCGGCGCGATCGCGTTGACCCGCACCCCGTGCGGGCCGAACTCGGCCGCCGCGGTCCGCAGCAGCTGCACGAGCCCGGCCTTCGTCGCCGAGTAGACGCTCTGGCCGGGCTCGGTCACCGAGGCGCGGATGGACGCGAAGCCGATGATCGAGCCGCTGCCCCGCGCCACCATGCCCGCGCCGAAAGCCCGGAGCACGTCGAACGAGGCGCGCAGGTTGAGCTGCACGACCCGGTCGAACTCCTCGCCCGAGTAGTCCAGCAGCCGCTTGCGCACGTTGGTGGCGGCGGTGAACACCAGCACGTCGGCGGCGATCTCGTCGGCGCACGCCCGGACCGCCTCGCTGTCCAGCACGTCGAGCAGCCGCGCCGTGCCGCCGCACCGCCCGGCGGTGTCCTGCGCGGCGGCCAGGTCCCGGTCCGCGCACACCACCGAGGCGCCCTGCGCGGCCAGCGCGAGCGCCGCCTGTCTGCCGATGCCGCTCCCGGCGCCGATGACCACCGCACGCCGCCCGTCCAGGCGGAACAACCGCTCGTATGCCGTCATGAGAAGCACCTTAACGACTGGTCTGACCAGTGCACCAGGTCGGGTGACGTCAGAGGTCCGCGACGCGCGCCAGGACCTCCCGCAGGAGGGACGGGCTGGTGGCGAAGTTGAGCCGGGCGAACGGGGCGCAGTCCACGTCGGTGCCCTGGGCGAACTCCGCCCCCTCGCTGAGCAGGACCCGCGCCTTGCGGAGCAGATGCTCGGCCGGGGCCGCCGCGCCGATCGGCGTGTCGGTGAAGTCGAACCAGCTCAGATAGGTCGCCTCCGGCGAGTGATAACGCAGGTCCCACGGCAGCGCCGCGGCCCACCGGGCCACGAGGCTCCGGTTGTGGTCCAGGGTGCGCATCAGCTCCGCGAGCCAGGCGTCACCCTCACGCCAGGCCGCCACGGTGGCGACCCGGCTCAGCGTGCTCGGCGTGCCGAAGTAGTCCAGCGGGGCCTCGGCCAGCGACCGGTGCACGCGTTCCGCGCCGACGTGCGCGACGGCGCAGCGCAGGCCGGCGATGTTGAACGCCTTCGTGGCGGAGGTGGTCGTGATCGTACGGGCCGCGGCGTCGTCGTTCAGTGACGCGAACGGGATGTGCCGGGCGGGCCGGAACGCGAGGTCGGCGTGGATCTCGTCGGCCAGGACCACCAGGTCCAGCTCCGCGGCCACCTCGGCCAGTGGTGCCAGCTCGGCGCGGGTGAACACCCTGCCGGTCGGGTTGTGCGGGTTGACCAGCACCAGCATCCGGCAGCCCTGGGCGCGCAGCCGGTCGGCCAGGCCCTCGCCGTCGAAGTCCCAGCCCGACTCCCGCCGGCGCATCGGCAGCGGCACGACCCGCCGCCCGGACCTGAGGATGCTCGCCAGGAACGGCGGGTAGGTGGGCACGTGGATCGCGACGGCGTCGCCGGGCCGGGTCGCGTGCTCGATCATCACTTGCAGGATCTGGATCAGATCGGTGAACACGCGCGTCCGTCCCGGCTCCGGCCGCCAGCCGTGGCGGGTGGCCATCCGGTCCTCGAACGCCTCGGTCACCGGATCCCCGTCCGGCCAGAACGGGTAGCCGAAGTCCTGCCGCTCGGTGACCCGCAGGATGCTCTCCCGCACGGCGGGCGGGACCCCGAAGTCCATGTCGGCGACCCAGGCGCCGAGGGTGCCCGGAGGCAGCGAGCCCCACTTGACGCCATGGCCGGAGCGCAGGCGATCGACGTCCACGGCGTGGAAGGCGTCGCCGGTCATGCCCTGGCCTCCGCGCCGGCCAGGATGACGTCCCGGATGATCTCCATCTGGCCGTGGTGCTGGGCGAGCTCCTCGTACACGTGCAGCAGCGCCGCGCCCTGGGTCAGCTCGCGGTCGGGGCCGAGGAAGCCGGGCGGCGGAGTGCCGCGCAGCGGGTCGGCGGGGGCGGCGGCGCGGGCGTCCTCGGCCAGGCCGGCGCGCACCGCCGCCGCCCGCTCCAGCAACGGGCGCACCGGGCCGGAGGCGGTGAACTCGGCGTCGCGGTCCCGCGCCACCTCGCGCCCCGCCACCAGGGTGCCGGCCCAGTACGAGACCACGCCGAGGCAGTGGGTGAGCAGGGCGTACGGGCTGTTCGCGCCGGGGAACGGCGGCCGGACGTTGGCGAGCTCGTCATCGAGCCCCGCCACGATGCCGCTCATGCCGTCCAGGGCACGGCGGACGAAGTAGAGGTAGTCGTCGTCAGTGATCAAGAGGGGTCTCCGCGAGCCGAGCGGTGAGGTCGTCACCGGCTTAACAGGTGACGCCAACATTGCGCTCCGACCGCGTCACCTGTCAAGCTGGTGACATGGGTTTCGTGTTCGTCAGCGGCGACCTCGCCCTCGACCTGGCCGGGACGCTCAAGTGGCGGCGGAGCGATCCTGAGGAGCTGCTGGTCACGCCCGCCGACCTGGCCCGCTGGACGGTCGAGGCCGGGGTGCTCAGCGACGAGCCGCCGGTGGACGCCGCCGGGCTGCGGCGGACACGCGCGCTGCGTGAGGTCGTCTACCGGCTGGTGCGCCACGGGATGGACGGGCTGCCCTGGCCGGAGGACGACCTGCGCGAGCTGAACCGGGCGGCGGCGGGCCCGACGCCCCGGATGGCCCTCACGCCCTCCGGCCTGAGCCGGACCGGCGACATCGCGGCGGTCGCCGCCGAGGTGGCCCGCGCGGCCATCGCGCTCCTGGCCGGCCTGGACCGGCTGCGCGTCCGCGAGTGCGGCCACCCCGACTGCACCCGCGTCTACATCGACCGGTCCCGGGCCGGCAACCGGCAGTGGTGCGGCATGGAGGAATGCGGCAACCGCGTCAAGGCGGCCAACTACCGCTCCCGGAAGGCCCGATCCGTCAGCGCTTGATCTCCGACCGCCCGCTGAGCGGGCCCTGCGCGCCGGGGGTTACCTCCGGTTGTTCGACACCACGGTTGAGCGGCCGCGGACGTGGACGGGCTCGCCGACGCCGACCAGCTGGTAGAGGCGGTCGGCCGCCTTCATCGGCAGGCGGACACAGCCGTGCGACGCCGGCCACAGCGGCACCCTGGTCGAGCCGTGCATCGCCACCCCGCCGACGAAGTACAGCGAGTTGTACATCGACCCGAGGGGCCCGGTCGTCCAGCCGGGAGCCCGCGTGGTGACACGGAAGTCGCCCACCGGGGTCGTCGCCGTCCGGCAGCGGCCACCGTTGCAGAAGGTCACCCCGGCGCCGCTGGACATGTGGGTGATCAGCACCGGGCGGCGGTCCCGGTAGACGACGAGCAGCTGCCGGCGCAGGTCGATCTCGACCCGGTCGCGGGCGCCGTTCGACACGAGCGGGCGCGGCCGGCGCGGACGGTTGAGCGCCCGCCACATGACGTGGTCGACCTTCGCGTGCGGGCGGATGCCGTGCAGCTTCTGGAAGCCCCAGACGGCGGCCGTCGTCGGGTCGTCGTACACACCACTCACCCGGCCCCAGAGGTAGCCCTCGTCGCGCAGCAGCCGCTGAAGCCGTTCGACGCTGTCGCCGCGGTCGCCGGGACGAAGGACGATCTCCAATGGCGTGGTGTCGGCGACGGCGACACCTGGAACGACCGGGAATCCCAGGCAGAGGGCGAGCACCAGGGGCCGGTGAACGTTGATCACAAACGGTTCGTAACCCGAATGATCAAATGGCTACCCCATGAAACCAAATTTTTCCGCCAAGGCCCGCGGGGCAGCTTTATCCGGAGAAATTGGGTCATAGGCCATATGTGTGCTCGGTGGGTTCCGGAAATGGTGAGACTTTGAGCGCACATTACATTTATGCAAGATAAAGCGGATGATCGACAGGGGTATGTCTGGCGCTGTGGCGGGGCGTTTGAATCGGGCGCCCGCCTCCAGGTCGATAAACCCATGAACGGAACGATCGCCCATGAAGAATGAAAGTCGAGTGCCCCACGCACTCTTCTCCAAGCGAGCCGTCACCCTGGCACTCGCGACCGCGGCGGCGAGCGTCATGCTCCTTCCGGCCGCGCAGTCGGCCAGTGCCGGCACGCTGCAGGTGGCCGGCGCCGCCGTCCAGATGACCTTGCTCGGCGAGAAGCCGATCCTGGGCTGCAAGCGCGGCTGCGGTCACCGCCACCACCACTGCCACCACCGCAGCTGCGGGCACCGCCACCACAAGCACCGTCACAGGCACGGTCACAAGCACGGCCACCGCGACAACGTCCGTCACATCCACATCCCGGTCCCGGATGACCACAAGGACGACAGGCACGACGAGGACGACGACTTCGACGAGGTTGACAGGCCCGTGCGGCCTGAGCCCGAGGTGCCAGAGGTGCCCGAGAAGCCTGAGAAGCCTGAGAAGGACCACGGGGACCACGGGGACCACGGGGACCACTGGGACCACGAGGACAGGGAAGACTGGAGGAACATCCACGGCAAGCTTCCGTGGTGGTCCGCCGGCGACGACCACGGCAAGCACCCCTGGTGGGTCGACCGGGAAGGCGTGCCCAGGGACGACTGGAAGCGACCGGAGCCCAGGCACGACTGGCAGGCGCCGGACCCCAAGGGCGACTGGCGGGTACCGGAGCCCAGAGGTGACTGGAAGGGGGCTCCGCCCAAGGCCGACTGGATGGGGGCGCCGCCCAAGGCCGACTGGAAGGGGGCGCCGCCCAGGGGCGACTGGAAGGGGGCGCCGCCCAGGGGCGACTGGAAGAAGGCTCACGACCACCACCACCACGGCAAGCTTCCGTGGTGGTCCGCCGGCGACGACCACGGCAAGCACCCCTGGTGGGTCGACTGACGGTCCTGGCCGACGTGAAGTGAACACCGCCGTCACGTCGACGGCTGCTGAGCCTGGCCGTAAAGGCATGCTTGGCGCTAAATCCGAGGCGAATGCCGCACCCGTCCGTGGGTGCGGCATTCGGCCGCTTATAGATGGATATATCCGGAAATATTGACGGCTTCCTTTTCCTGTCCCTAAACTCATCATGGAATGAATTCCAGGGTGGGAGATGGGCATGCGAAAGACTCCGGCCGCCGTCGGCAGTGCGTTGTTCTTCGCCGCCGCCCCCGGGACCGTCGCGGTCCTCATTCCTTGGTGGATCACCGGCTGGCAGCCTCGCGCGCCGCTCCCCGTCGCGCTGATGCTCCCGATCAGGCTGGTGGGAGTGCTGCTGACCCTCGCCGGGGCGGTGGTCCTGGTGCAGGCGTTCGTCCGGTTCGTGGTCGAAGGGCTCGGCACCCCTGCTCCGGTGGCTCCGCCGGAGCGGCTCGTCGTCGGTGGTTTCTACCGATACGTACGCAACCCCATGTACGTCGCGGTCCTGGCTTCGATCATCGGTCAGGCCCTCCTGCTCGGCCGGTTCGACCTGTTCCTTTACGCCGTGGTGGTCGGCGCCGCGGTGACGGCCTTCGTCCACTGGTACGAGGAGCCGCTGCTGCGGCGGAGTTTCGGCGCCGAGTACGACGCCTACCGGGCGGCCGTGCCGGGCTGGCTGCCGCGCCTGCGCTCCCGCGACTCCTGACCCCGGGCCGCCCCGAAGGAGCCTGGAGCCCCATGTCCTCGGGAGTTTGACGACAAGTCACTATATGTGGTCAGCTCGTAACTTCTGTTGCTGATGGGTTGATTTACACCGCTTCGGGGGAACCTCTTCCATGCCTTTCAGGCACGCCCTCGTACGCCTGCTCGCATCCGCGTCACTGGCAGCCGCCGTCCTGGCCCCCCTGCCCTCCACCGCCGACGCGCGTACGACCGCCGACGTCCGGACAACCGGCGACGTCCGTACGACGAGCGATGCGCGTACGACCAGGGACGCTCGTACGACGAGCGATGCGCGTACGACCAGGGACGCTCGTACGACGAGCGATGCGCGTACGACCAGGGACGCTCGTACGACGAGCGATGCGCGTACGACCAGGGACGCTCGTACGACCAGCGATGCGCGTACGACCAGGGACGCTCGTACGACTGCCGTCGCCGTTGAACCGGTGCCCCCGGTGCGGCAGCCGGCGCCCGCGTCGGCCGATGTCCCGATGGAGCCGTCCGCGGCCACCGTCGCGGTGGAGACCGACAAGGGCCGGGTCGGACCCGAGGCGCCCGAGGTGACGACCCCCGCGGGCCCCGCACTCGTCGAGCGGATCGAGGCCGAGGCGAGCAAGCGGGCAGGCGGCCCGGGGCCGGACCTGCGGGCCGTGCTGCCGGACACCGCCCAGGCCGCTCCGCTCAAGCTGAGCACCCCGGTGGCGGGGCTGTTCAACGCGATCCGCCTGCCGGCCGGCGCCCTGACCTACCGCCTGTGCGTGCAGAGCGCCGAGGTGCCCGTCTCCTGCTCGGGAGGCCAGCCGCTGGTCAAGCCGGTCGCCGCCGACGTCACCGGCGACGGCGTCGCCGACCTCGCGGCCAGGCTGCTGCCCACCGCCCAGCAGCAGCAGTTCACCGGGCTCGATTTCACGGTCAAGCGCCTGCCCGGCCGTCCCGAACTCCAGGCGCGCGTCTGGGCCGAGTACGACGAGCGCGTGTCGATCGGTTTCGACGGCATGCGCGAGGGCTCGGCGCTGTCCGCCTCGGACCGGGGCACGTTCACCGTCGACCCCACGGGCAAGCGGGTCAAGGCCGACGTCGAACGCACCGACCCGGGCGCCTCCGCCGCCGTCGTGGCCGGGCTGACCGGCCGCACCCTGGTGCGGCTGCGACAGACGCCCGCCACCGACAAGCTCACGATCGACGCCACCCTGAACGCGACCAGGCTGGACCTCACCGCCTCATCCCCGGCCCGGCTGGACGCGCTGGTGGTGACCGGCGACCGGCTGACCCGGGCGGTGCTGGACCGGATGCCCACCCGGGCGCGGGTAACGATGAACCGCGGTAAGGACGGCGACACCGAGGTCCAACTGACCGCCGCCGCCTCCATCGGCCAGGCCGAACTGCACGACCAGACCTACGACGACGGGCGGCTGTCCAGGCTGGCGAGCGTGACGCTGGGGGACGTGCCGCCCGCCTTCACCGCCAGGTACGGCGCCACCGGCGCGAAGCAGACGCTGGCCCTGGACACCCGGCTGCGCCGGGCGGGCACGGCCCAGGTCGTCTACTTCGACAGGGCGGCGGCCAAGACCGTGCTGCGGGCGGAGCTGAGCGGCCTGCCCGCCCGGCTGCGCCTGACGAGCGACCCGGCGGAGCACCGGGTGCGGCACTCGACCAGCTCGCCGATCGGCAGGTTCGCGCTGGTGGCGCAGCGTGGCGGGGGTGCGATCTCCACCCTGCGGGGCGGCCACGTCACGATGATCAAGAACGGGCCGGCCGTCGGCGTCTCGGCGCTGCTGTCCGGGCTGTCCGGCTTCGACGTCACCTACGGCGCCAAGCCCCGCGCCCTCCTGACCGCCACCGCCGGGGGCCGCTCCTTCGTCGGCGCCGCCAGTATCGACGGCATCCACCTGGCCAGGATGGAGATCTCCAACACCCCCGCCCGGGTCGACGTGACGCTCGACCCCGCCACCAGGAAGGCGGTCTACCAGGCCAGCGGCGACATCGGCAAGCTCCGCGCCGCCTACGCCAACACCCGCCAGGGCCCCACGATCGAGGCGACGGTCCGTGGCGTACGCGGTGACGTCAGCGCCTCGTGGACGCTGGGGGAGCGGTCGACGGTCGCGTTCACCAGTTCCTCCCCCTTACCGAACGTCCAGGTCTACGCGAACAGGAAATACGTCACCAAGCCCGGCGGCGAGGACGTCCACGCCGCCATGGACGGCGTCGGCAAGCGGGCCGAACTGGTGGCGGACACCGCCGCCAGGACCCTGACCTGGACTGCGGACACCCCCGTCCGCTCGGTGACCGCGCTCGCCCGCGTCAAACTGCAGGGCCGCGAGGTCCGGGCCGCCGCCCGGGTCACCGGTGTGCCCACCCGTTTCGACGCCTCCTGGAACCCGGGCGACTACCACTTCCGCGGCCTGTCGGGCCCGGTCGGCACGGCGACGCTGGCCTTCACCAACCACGCCGGGGCCAAGGCGCCGGCGGGCCCCCACCTCGCGGCCCACTACGACGAGGCCACCGGGGACCTGGACGCCAGCGTGCGGATCCAGGGCCTGTCGGCGGTCCGGCTCACCCCCGAGGGCGAAGGACTGACCGCCGACTTCCGCGCGGCCCGGCAGCGCCTCGCGATCGACGCCGACATCACCCGGGGCGATCTGCGCTTCGGCGTGCTCGGCACGCTCGGGCCGGTGGTGGAGAAGGGCAGCCGCCTCACGCTCACGGCCGCCGGCTCGACCCTCAGCTACGCGGGCACCCGGCTCGACGTGCGGGCCCGCGCCTGGCTCGGCAAGGCGGGCGCGCTGCGGCGGATGCCGGCGGCCCCCGCGGTGGCGGGCGGGCTCTCGCTGGTGGACGGCGGCTGCGCGGCGGGCTCGCAGGGGTGCGCGCCCGGCCCGTTCTGTACGGCCAGAGGCTGCTTCGGCATCCAGGGATACCTCGACGTGACCGGACTGCCCGAGCGGGTCACGGTCGACCTGGCCGCCAGAACGTTCACCTTCGACGGATACCGGCCGGGCAGCCGGGGCCTCGGCGTCTACCTGGCCAGCACCGTCCTGGCCCCGGTGCCGATCAAGGCCACAGCCAGGCTCACCGGCCTGCCCTCGAAGATCACCCGGATGTCGCTCGGCCCGTTCGAGGTGACCGGGGGCAACACCGTGCGGGCCTTCTACCGCATCGAACCGGCGGCCACGCTCGGCTCCCTGTCCGTGCACGCCCAGGCCGGCGACCTGCGCGGCCGGCTGACGGTCGAACCGGTGCCCGCCGTGGTCGCCGTACACGGAAGCTACGGTGCGAAGACCCGCGTCCGGGTGCAGAACTCCGCGGCCGTCGACCGGCTCACCGCGAAGGTCACCCTGCCCGGGGCGGGCACCGGCGAACTGCGGCTGAAGGACGTGCCCGCCACGTTCGGCGTGGACGCCGACGCGGCCGGTGGCGGGGTGCGTGTGCCCGCCCTCACCTACAAGGCCGAAGGGGGTGCCAGCACGCTGGACGGCTACCTCGCCGTGGAAGGCGGCCTCACGGACCGGCGGGGCGAGCTCGGGGCCGTGTCGATCGCGGTGACCGACCTGGCCGCGGACACCACCGTCAGGCTCAAGCCCGACCTGTCGCTCGACCTGGTGTCGAAGCCGGTGCCCACCGGGCGCATCGAGCTGCACGCCGGGCTGACCGTCGAGCCGGTCGCGCGCCAGCCGATCAAGCTGGCCAAGGAGGTGCCCAGCACCAAGGGATTCCTCACCTACCGCGTGGGCGGCGCCTTCGCGCTCGGCAGGAGCACGATCGAGGATCTGTCACTGAGCGTCCGGCGGGTGTCCTGGCTCAGGATCCGGCCGGGCCAGATCCCGTTCGACCTGAAGGCGCCGCGCGCGGTCGGCTACCTGACGCCCGGCGTCGAGGGGGACTATGCCCGGCTCGACGTCGGCGCCGAGGGCGTCAAGCTGCGTCCCGACGTCAACCTGCGCCTCAGGCTGGTCAAGGACGTCGGTGGTGAGGTGTTCCACGAGTCGGTGCGGATCGGCCCGACCACCTCGCTCGCCCTGCGCCGCTACGACCAGCGGATGCGGCGGATCGGCGCGCAGCATGAGGTCAGCGCGGCCGGGGTGCGGCTGGCCTGCCTGGCGGTCAACGCCAAGCCGGGCTTCGCCGGGAAGGGCAAGGTGAACTCGATCACGCTGCGCGGCTCCGGCGGCCCGCAGATGATCTCGCTGCTGGACGCGGGCGGCCGGGTGCCGGACTACGCGGTCGACCTGCTGACGCACTTCATGTCGCCGTTCCCCGGGGCGCACTGGAAGGTCGCGGAAGCGCGGGCGGGCGGGTGCGCCGGCCCGGCCTGACCCGCGCCTTTACGCCCCCGGCCTGACCCGCGCCTTCACACCAGGGGCTCGCCCAGGCGCACCAGGCGCCGCCCTTCCTGTTCGAGCACCTCCCGCACCGTCCACAGCCGCTCGGCGACGACCGTGCCGTCCATGGTCATGTAACCGCCGACCCGGACGAGGGGGCGCCCGTCGTCGTCGCGGATCAGCTCCGCCCGCGCCTCGGTGTCGTCGCCGAAGTTCAGCAGGAAGTCGTCATTGGAGGCGGGGGCGTCCAGGACCATGCCGGGGGCCAGGTGGGGGCCGGTCGTCTGCACCAGATACGCGCTCATGGTGCGCCCACTACCCCGAATCCGCACGATCCTGCCTGTGCAGGGGGGTAGGTTGACCCCGCCGTCAGCCAATACGGTGAAATATCACCATCCTCTACTGGCTGGAGTTATCTGTGCCTCTGTTCGACCTGCCGCTTGAACAGCTCCGCGACTACCGCCCCGAGCGCGACGAGCCCGCCGACTTCGACGACTTCTGGTCCCGTACGCTCGCCGAGGCGCGTGAGTTCCCGCTCGACGCGACCTTCACCCCGTACGACGCTCCGTACACCAATGTCGAGGTGTACGACGTCTCCTTCGCCGGGTGGGGCGGCCACCGGATCAACGGCTGGTTGCTGACGCCGAGCGGCGCCGAAGGGCCGCTGCCCTGCGTCATGCACTACATCGGCTACGGCGGCGGACGCGGGTTCCCGCACGACCACCTCATCTGGCCGGCGGCCGGGCACGCCGTGTTCGTCATGGAGACGCGCGGCCATGGCGGCGCCCAGACGCAGAGCCCCGGCGTCACCGGCGACCCGCACGGCTCCGCCTCCTCGCAGGCGCCCGGCATGATGACCCGCGGCATCCTGGACCCCGACGACTACTACTACCGGCGGGTCTTCACCGACGCGGTACGGGCCGTGGAGGCCGCCGCCGCGCATCCCGCCGTGGACGCCGGGCGCGTCATCGCCTCCGGTGCCAGCCAGGGCGGTGGCATCGCCCAGGCGACCGCCGTCCTGCACCCCGGCGTGCGGGCCGCGCTCATCGACGTGCCGTTCCTGACGCACTTCCGGCGGGCTGTGGAGATCACCGACCGGGACCCGTACCAGGAGCTCGTCCGTTTCCTGGCGACCCGCAGGGACACCACCGACCAGGTGTTCACCACCCTGTCCTACTTCGACGGCGTCAACTTCGCCGCCCGCGGCCAGGTGCCGGCGTTGTACTCGGTGGCGTTGATGGACTTCGTCTGCCCGCCCTCCACGGTCTTCGCCGCCCACAACCACTGGCAGGGACCCAAGGAGATCACCATTTGGCCGTGGAACGGCCACGAGGGCGGCAGCGGCTACCAGCGTGAGGAGCAGCTCCGCTTTCTGCACAAGCTGCTCGGCGACGGCTGACCTGCCGCCCGACCGGCCGCCGGTCCGGTACGGAACCGGCACCGGACCGGCGCTGGCGGGTCAGGCCGGGCGTTCGGTGACCAGGAAGGACACCGCTCCCTGGTCGTCGGCGCCCGCGTCGAGGGACTTGTCGTCCAGCACCGTCGCGGCCACCTGGTCGAGGTAGACGCGGGCGCCTTCCGCCTCCACGACCTCGTCGGCCGGCTCAGGAGCCGTGGCCAGCGAGAGGGTCAGCGCGTTGGCGCCCTCTCCCTGGGACGAGATGCGGATGCCACTCTGCGTCGGCTCGGGCGCCGCCGCGGTCAGGTCTCGGATGGCCTGTGCTGCGTTGGCTGTCAGGGTGAGCACTAGGGCTCCTCCTCGCGTTCGACGTATATGAATTGCCTGCCCTTCCCTCCTCTGCCGAGCCCAACCATCGGTGCCGAAATTCTTTGCCGACCCGTCGGCGGTTCCCGGCGTGGCATACCGGGCGGAGACATGCCGATCTTCATTACTGTACGTGACTGACCTACCGCTGACGGTAGGCACGTCTATTCGGGGGACAGTCATGACAATTCAGCGTTCGCATCTCGTTCCGCTCGCGCTCGCCGTGGCCGTGCTGACAGCCGGCTGCGGCGAGGCCACCACCGGGGCCGGGACGGCGGCGAGCGCGTCGCCGCAGGCCCCGGCCGACCAGGTCGCGCTGTCCGACCAGGACCGGATCTGGATGAAGAGGATCCACCAGGGCTACCTCGCCGAGACGCGGGCGGGCGGCCTGGCCGAGCGCAAGGGCGGCACCGCCGCCGTCAAGGAGCTGGGCGCGAAGCTGGTCAGCGCCCACACCGAGCTCGACGCCGAGCTCACCCAGGCGGCGGCCCGGCTCGGGGTCGAGTTGCCGTCGGCGCTGTCGGGGGCGCAGGAGAAGGCCGGGAAGGCGTTGGAGGGCGCCTCGCGGGAGGAGTTCGACCGGGCGTTCGTCACCGCGATCCGCAAGCAGCACGCGACCGCGCTGAAGGAGACGCGGACCGAGCTCAAGAAGGGGAGCTCCCCCGAGGTGAAGGCGATGGCCACGAGCGCGCTCGCGGTCCTGCGTCACCATTTGCTCCTGACCAAGACAGCACTGAACAAGGACTGACACCGCTTTTGCAGGAATTGTCATGAAATATCGGTGAAAGGAAATTCTAGGTAATTGGGGTGCGCTTGTGGATGTTTGGGGTATTTGTCCGTCTTGAACCACCCGTCGGCAGGGGAACGGGCCGGCGGGGACAACGATTCGGGGGATCGTCTTGTCTACCCAAACAGAGATCCGCAACTTGCTCGACTGTCGTGTCGTGGGCTCGGACGGCCAGCAGATCGGCAAGGTCGGGCAGGTGTACCTCAGCGACCGCACGGGCGAACCCGAGTGGGTGACGGTGAAGACCGGGTTCTTCGGCACGAAGGAGAGCTTCGTGCCGCTGACCGGCGCACAGCGCGGCTCGGGCACGCTCCGCGTGCCGTTCGACAAGGAGAAGGTCAAGGGCGCGCCCGCCATCGACGACTCGGACGACCGGCTGAGCATGGAAGAAGAGGTGAGCCTCTACCGCTACTACGGCCTGCAGTCGTCGAGCGTCCCGACCCAGCGCAGGGAAGGCCAGGGAAGAGGACCGGCCACCGGAGGGCCGGTCGCAGGCCAGCCGACGACCGGACAGCCGCCGACCACCGGGCGACCTGAAACGGGGCGACCCGAGATGGGGCGGCCGGGCATGGGGCGGCCCGAGGCGCCGCGGCCACGGCCGGGACCGGGGCCGGTGTCTGGAGCCGCGGCCGGGATGACCGGCGCCACCGGCCCGAAGCCCGGAATGGCACAGGACCACGACGACGACATCGACATGACCCGCTCGGAAGAGCAGATGCACGTCGGGAAGGAGAGAAGGGAGTCCGGACACGTACGGCTGCGTAAGTACGTGGAGAGCGAGAACGTCGAGGAGACCATCCCGCTCGAGCGCGACGAGGTCGTGATCGAACGCGAGCCCATCGTCGGTGGCGAGCCCGTCCAGGGCCACGAGTTCGGCGAAGCCGAAGAAGAGACGTTCACCCTGTACGAGGAGCGCCCCGTCGTCGGCACCGAGAGCACGCCCGTCGAGCGCGTGCACATGCGCAAGGAGAGGGTCACCAGGGACGAGACGGTGCAGGGGAAGGTCCGCAGGGAGCGGTTCGAGGTCGACCGGGACGGTGAGACGGTGGATGAGAGCGACAAGCCGCTCCGCGACCGGCCGCACCCCGACGACCCTTCCTCCGGCCACTGACCGCCGGCCGCCCGGTCAGGCGCGGTGCCGATCGCCCGGCCCGGCCGCGGCGGGAGCACGCCGCCGGGCCCGGCGCGGCGTGAAGCGCTCGGCCCGGCGTAGCGGCGTGCCCGCCCGCAGGCGCCCGGTGTCCACCGGGGCAGCGTTCACGTGGCGTTCAGGGAAGCACTTGTACGCGCTGTGGATCTGCGCGCCCGGTGCCGCGTGCGCTGATATAGAGGTGCTGCTTCGTCGAATGTTTGATTATCTCCATTTGTCCCATCAAAAGGGATATTTCTTCCTTGTCAAGGAAAGTCAACGAGCTTGTCAAGCTCGGCGAAGCCGAGCGCCAGGCGGCCTTTCCTGGCAATCATGAGGACTTGGTCGCCGCGTAAAGTTCCACCTCGTTCAGCATCGCGCAGGTGGCGCCGATTTCCGGGTCGCAGTCCTTGGTGGCGTCGACTTCGATCTTGACGTGCCGGCCCTTGACGGGCGTGGCCAGAGCCTCGTGGCGGAGCGCGTAGTCGGTGCGGCCGCTCACCCGCAGGACCGGGGAGCCCCAGGCGCGGCCGTCCCGCGAGACGAACACGCGGGCGCCGGCCGCGTGCCCCCGGCGCAGGCTGAGCCCGATCCGGGTGAAGGCGCGCATCCGGTTCAGGTGCAGGACGTACCGGCCGGGGCCGGCCGAGACGGCGCTGGACCAGTAGCCGGTGCTGCCGTCGAAGGCGCCGCCCGGGCGGGCGAGCGGCCGGCGCCTGCTGGTCCACGTCATCGTGGTGTTCACTGTCAGTTTCCCGGACCGGTGCAGCGCGGCCAGGTTCAGCCGGCCGGGGCCGGGGAGCGGAATGTCCAGATGCCGGCCTTTGATGGCGTACCAGCTGCCGTGCTCGAACCCGTTGCCGGCCGGGCAGGCGGTCTCGTTGAGCGAGCCGTCCCTGCGGGCGCCCGGCAACTTGCAGTTGTCGAAGACCTGCAACAGCCGGTACGGCCCGACCGCCGCGATGCCGCTGTAGCCCGACGTGCCGTGCGCGTCGTAGATCCCGTCCCGGTTGTGGTAAGTCACCCGCTGCCGGTCCCACCTGCCGCCCAGCCCGTCGAAGGACAGGGCGACCCAGACGTCCGGGCGGCCCGCGCTCAGCACCAGGGCGCCGCCCGGCATCAGCAGCAGCCGCGGCGCCACGCCGCGCACCAGGCAGTCCTGGCCGGGCAGCCGCAGGTCCTGTGGGGGAGACCAGGTCGCGCCCGCGTCGGTGGAGCGGCTGTAGGCCAGCGTGGCGTAGGCGCCGCCGCCCTCACGGCGCAGCACCGCCAGCAGGCTGCCGTCGGCCACCTGCTCGACCGCGGCCTCGTTGTAGGCGTAGCGGCTGTCCGGCCGGCCGATCACGCCGCGCCTGGTGAAGCTCGCGCCGCCGTCCGCGCTGGCGTACACCTCGGACTGGTCCAGGTCGACGTCGGCGTAGCGGCCGTACACCGTCACCAGGATCGTGCCGTCGGCGAGCTGGATCGGCCGGCCGTGCGCGACGCCGCCGCCCGCGAGCTTCTCCGGGGTGCCGAACACGGCCTCGGCGCGGTCCCAGCTCTTGCCGCCGTCGGCCGAGGTGAGGATGCCCAGGCTCGCCGTGTGCGCGGTCACGCCGGTCAGGTAGTACTCCGTGGCGAACAGGCGGCCGTCGTGCAACGGGATGGGCGCCTCGCGCAGCGGCGTCCGGGCCGACGGGCCGAACGTGCGGCCGTCGTCGCCGGAGGTGGCCGCGGCGCTGACGTACGGCATGACCACGTCGATGTTCTTCGAATAGGTGACGATTGTGTGGCGTCGAGGTGAGCCGTCCGGGCCGACCGTGTCGATGACGGCCGCGTTCGGGAAGCCGGCGTAGTCCCGACGCTGCTCGGCGGTGGGTTCGGACTCCTGCGGCGGCGGGCCGGGATAGATCCACGACACCGTGTCGGGGCCGGTCGGCTCGTCCTCCGGCAGCGGGCAGTACCCGGGGCCGCCCGCCGCCTGGGCGGCGGGCAGCGGCGACAGCAGGCACGCGACCGCCATCGCGGTGATCGAGGCGGTGCGAGCGGGCCTCATGGCTGTAACCGAAGGGTCGGCTTTAGCCAACCGCAGGGGACGTCCACCTATCCATTGCGCCATATCGCGGACTGTAGATCATGCGTGGCCCGCAGAGCCGCATTCACCTTCCGAGTCCTGCCGAAACGGCGGACTGACGCGGCTGGAGCGGCGGGCGTGCCGCCGTGCGACGGGCGGGGAGTCACAGGTCGGGCGAGGGGGATCGCCGAGAGCCATACGTAAAGTGTCAGTTGACAGAATGGAGGCACCTGGCAGGATCGGGGTGCAAGCAAATAGTCAGGGTTTACACCAGGACCCTGGCGAGGGCCTTGGCCGGGAGGTGGCACCCAGATGACCGTTCATCCG
The DNA here is from genome assembly GCF_014646515.1 of Nonomuraea glycinis. GTDB lineage: Bacteria > Actinomycetota > Actinomycetes > Streptosporangiales > Streptosporangiaceae > Nonomuraea > Nonomuraea glycinis. Next base: position 409,171 of record NZ_BMNK01000004.1, on the reverse strand, counting down.
CATCACCACCCCGCGGGTGTCACCCCGGCGCCGAGGCCGACCGCACCACGATCACCGTTTGGTAGGAGCCCCGTCATGCACCTCCAGTCCGACCTCGCCCGGCGAGCGTCCCAAGAACCCGCTTCCTCTCCACATCGCGCACCGGCCGAAGAGGCCTACCGCCACCCATACGGCGGCGACCGGCACCAGACGCCCCGCAGGGCGCGCTTGGCCGTGATCGACGTCCAGGACGAGACCATGCCTCCGCCGCAGGAGCCGGAGACCCACGTCAACGAGCGCCTGCAGCAGATCCGGGAGATATCCCACCGAGCCATCGGCTCGATTGACGACCTGCTCCAGCGCACCGCCTGATCGAGGGACCAGCGGGGGGAACCCGCGCGGACCGAGAGTCCGCGGGGAACCGCACGAGAGACATCTCAGCCAAGAGGAGTGTCATGCAGGGTCAATCGCGACTGGCGCCGGCAGTGCGCGACGTCGGAGCACACCGCCCCCGGGCGATCGCAGGCGAAGTACGGCCGCAGAGCGTCGCCGAGGTGAGCGCCCTCGTACGGTGCGCCGCCGCGGACGGCCGCCGTCTCTTCCCTTACAGCACGGGCCGCAACTGGGGCATGGGCTCAGGAGTCCCCGCCACCGATGAGAACATCGTCGTCGACCTCGGCGGCATGAACCGCATCCGCAGCCTGGACCTCGAGAACGGCTTCGCCGTCGTCGAGCCGGGCGTGACCCAGGCCCAGCTGGCCGACGAACTGCGCGAGACGCCGTGGCTGCTCAACGTCACCGCCTCGTGCGCCGACACCTCGGTGCTCGGCAACGCGCTCGAGCGCGGCGACGGCTCGGTCCGCTCCCGCGTGCACGACGTGGTCGGCCTCGAGGCCGTCATGCCCGACGGCAGCGTCATCACCACCGGCGGCCTGGACACCTGGGGCCGGTACCGCGGCCGCGTCGCGGGTCCCGACCTGACCGGCGCGTTCGTCCAGCACAACCTCGGCATCGTCACCGCGATGGCCATCGCGCTGGTGCCCCGGCCGCAGGCGTTCGGACTGGTCTGGTCCCGGATCCCCCGCGACCAGGCCGAGCGGGCGGTCAGCGCCATGGGAGCGTTCCTACGGCGCGGCAACCCGGCAGAAGGCCTGCTGCGGGTGCGCGAGCTGTCCCTGGTGCCCAGCCGGGGCGAATGGACGCTGCCGGCCGGGGTGGACCCCGAGCTGTTCACCATCGTCGGACCGCTGATCGGCAGCGGCGAGACGGTACGCCTGGCCGAGGAACTGCTCCGCAAGGCGCTCCTGGAAGTGGAAGGCGCCGAGAACCTCCAGGTCCTGGACGCCACCGCCATCAGGCCCGACGACCCGCTGTACAACCGGGCGCTCATGGCCCAGGGCATCCCCACCTGCACCGGCGTGCACAAGGCGCTCGGCGTGGGCTCCTGCGAGCAGGTCGACAGCGGGCGGATGGGCTTCCTCGCCCTGCTGCCGCAGCTGCCGATGGACGCCCGCTCGACCGAGAACATCCTCCAGGTGCTGCGGGCCTCCGTGGAAGTCAACGGCACCGCCGGCCTGCTGGAGTGGAACCTCGTCAGCAGGAACCTCGCCAACGGCGTCCTGCAGATCTTCTTCGACCGTGACGTGCCGGACGCCCCGGCACGCGCCCACCGGCTCCGCCAGGAAGCGGGCGCCCTGCTGCGCGGCTACGGCTGCGTCATCTACCGCTCGGACATCGACAACTCCGCGGCGGACGTCTACGCGCAGAGCAGCCCCGGCACGCTCAGCATGCTCCACCGGCTCAAGGGCGCCTTCGACCCGGGCAACGTGATCTCGCCCGGACGCTACAGCATCAGCGCCTGAACCACTCTTTCTCCCCCCGGCCTGCTGGCGCCGGCAGTCGAGCGCGCCAGCAGGCGGACCATATAGCTCTCATGGAGGTGGCCACGTGCGTTCGTCCCCAGCGGCCGTGCAGCCAGGTTCGGTCCCTGGAACCGACGCCCCCCGGCGCGCGACCCTGCTACGGCTGGTCGGTGCCGGCGTCATGCTCACGGTCATGGCCGACACCACGGCCACCACTCTCGCCGTCGGCCTGATGCGCAACAGCGCCGCCGGCAACGGCATGCCGCTCAACGACCTGGTCTGGCTGACCAGTGCGGCCTTCGTGCCGATCGCCGCACTGCTCGCTTCCGCAGGTCGCTGGGCCGACCTGTTCGGGCGCAGGCGCGTGCTGGTCATCGGCCTGCTGGTGTTCGTCGCCGGTGGGATCGCGACCCTTACCCTGCCCTCCTGGCCGGCGGTGCTGGCGGCCAGGGCGGTCCAGGGCGCGGGCGCCGCGGCGATGATCCCCGCGAGCCTCGCCGTCCTGCTCGGCGAACTACCGGAACAGCAGCGACGCGGCGCCATCGCGCTGTGGAGCTCCGCCTCCGGCCTCGGCTGCCTGCTCATGCAGGCGGGCAGCGGCTGGCTGGCCGCCGGGTTCGGCTGGCGCGCCCTGTTCGCGCCGGTCGTCGTCACCGGCCTGCTCCTGCTCGTGGCCTGCGCCTGGCTGCCGCCCGGCACCAACCGCGCCACCGCGCGCAGCCGGCCCGACCTGCTCGGCGGCTGCCTGCTGGCCGCCTCGATCGCCGCCCTGGTGCTGGCCATCTCCAAGATGACGACGTGGGGCATGGACTCGGCCTGGCTCGCCTGCGCCGCCCTCGTCCTGCTCGTCGCCGCGCTGGCCCAGGCCCGCCGCCACCGCGTGCCCGCCATCGACCTGACCCTGTGGCGCAGGCCCGGGTTCGCCTGGGGCTGGCTGGCCACCTGGGGATTCGGCATGCTGTCCTACGGCCTGCTCACCCTCCAGCCGCTCTACCTGCTCCAGCTCGGCTTCCCCATGATGGAGGTGGCCCTGTGGCTCACCCCCACCTCGGTGGCCATGGTCATCACCGCCTGGCTCGGGGGCAAGATCGTACGCAAGCTCGGGCCGTACGGACTGATCTATCTCGGCGCCGCCGTGTGCGGCGGCTCCTGTGTGGTGGCGCTGGCGCAGACGACGCCGAACCTGTGGGGCCTGGCGGCCAGCATCGGCATCGGCATCGGCGTCGGCGCGCTGGCCCCCGGAACCTCGATGGCCACCACCCTGACGGCACAACCCCATCAGTACGCCTCCGCGGTCGGCGCGGCGGTCATGTCCCGGATGGTCGGCGGAGCCGTCGGCGTCGCCGCCGTGTCCGTCATCATCGACCACCCGTTCATGGCCGGGCCACTCGGCGGGCTGGCCAGCGCGCTCGCCATCTGCGTGGCCGTCTCCGTCCTCGTCGGCAGCCTCGCGCTCATCAAGATGCTCCGGATGCCGCACGCCACCGGCGAGGTCATGGTCCTGGTGCCACGCCGGATGCTGCTGGAGCTCCGCACCACCCTCGCCACCGTCGCGGCCGAGGCGGACGCGCTGCAGGCCGCCCAGCTGGCCGGAGAGAGCCCCGCGATAAGTCCCACCACCGCCATTCCACAGCAGCGGCGAGCCACCGCCCCCGCCCCCGCCATGAGGGCCACCGCAGGCTCGCCCACCCGTCCCCTCGGGGGCACGCTTGTTCGATCACCAGAAGGGCTCTCATCATGGCAGTGACATCCTGCGACGTAGCGATCGTCGGCGCCGGCCTCGGCGGCTGCTTCCTGGCACTCCTGCTGGGCCGCAGCGGCAGACACGTCGTCGTCGTCGAGCAGGGACCGAGCGTCCCCACCGCAGGCGCCGACTTCGTCAAACGCCCCGGCATGCAGGTGCTCGCCCGGCACGGGCTCGTGAGCCTGGTCGAACGGCACGCGCTCAAACGCGACATCGTCCGCTACTACCACGACGGCGAGCCGATCCAGGAGTGCACCTACCCCGACGGCTTCCTCATCCGCCCCTACCGTGAGCTGGTCGAGGTCATCTACTCCTCCTGCGCCATGCAGGGCGTGGAGTTCTGGTTCGACTCCCAGATCGACCACCTGGCCATGGACGGCGACCGCGTCGAGCACCTGTCGCTCGCCGACGGCCGCGAGCTGCGGGCGAACGTCGTCATCGGCGCCGACGGCACCCGATCGGCCGTGCGCCAGGCGCTCGGCTTCGACAAGGAGAGCACGTCGTACCCGCACCTGCTGCGGGTCGCCACCGTGCCGCTGACCGCCAGCGTCGCCCAGCTCAACCGGCTCTACTTCAACTCCGACGGCTGGTTCAGCTACCTGTACCCGATCAACCACGACCAGGCCCGGGTCTTCGTCGGCCTGCCCGCCGACGACGACCGCGAGGTGTTCGGCACCGCCGGCGCGCCGACGCTGCTCAACGCGCTCAGCGGGCTCGTCACCGACAACGCCGACGCCTACACCGTGCTCGGCTCCGCCTCCTGGCAGGCGATCCCCATCGCGGCCATGCGGGTGGCCGCCTACCACAAGGGCAACGCCGCCCTGCTGGGGTCCGCCGCGTTCGCCTGCCACCCGATGACCGGCATGGGCATGAGCTACACCCTGCACGACGCGGAGATCCTCGCCGAGATCATCTGCGCCGCCGAGGGGGACCAGGACCTGCTGGACAAGATGCTCGAGACAGGGTACGAGCCGCGCCGGCGCCGGCACGGCGAGCTCATCGACTACGGTGACGCGCTGTCGGGCACCTTCCACGACAAGCCGTCCTACCTGCGGGCCTTCCGCCAGGACCTGCACGTCTTCGGCGACACCGAGCCGATCGGGGAGGAGTTCGTCAAGGTGATGGGCTGACGCCCCCAGATGACCTGTCCAGGGTGAGTCCTTGGGGCTCCTCGGCTCACCACTGGACGGTCCGCGACAGGTCGCGGCGGGACCGCGGCCTGTCGCGGTCTTTTTTCCACCCGGATGGTAGGGCAGGCACTACCACGAATATGGGTGACAGCGGCAGTTCGCCCACGCCGACGGCTCAATGATGCTTGGCTTGGATCCCGTCGAGCATCGGAGCGATTTTGGCAGACAGCACGATCGAACGCGCCCCCGTGAGTCCGGAGAGGAAAGGCAGCGACTTCTCCCAGCTCTCACGCCGCATCGTCCAGGAAGGACTGCTCGATCGCCGGCCCGTCTACTACACGGTCAGGATCGCCACGGTCGTGACCTGCTTCGTCGGCGGCTGGGTGGCCTTCGCCCTCGTCGGCGACTCCTGGTGGCAGATCCTCGTCGCCGCCTTCCTCGCCGTCGTGTTCGCCCAGATGGGGCTGCTGGCCCACGACCTGGCGCACGGGCAGGTGTTCCGCTCCCGCCGCCCCAGCCGGATCGCCGGCCACCTGGTGGGCAACCTCGGCATCGGCCTCGGCTACGGCTGGTGGACCGACAAGCACACCCGCCACCACGCCAACCCCAACCACGAGGACCATGACCCCGACGTGGCGCCCGACGTGCTGATCTGGTCCGCCAAGCAGGCCGAGGTCAGCAAGGGCCTGCCGCGCTTCATCGGGGGCTGGCAGGCGTTCCTGTTCTTCCCGCTGCTCACGCTGGAAGGGCTCAACCTGCACATCTCCAGCCTGCGCGCACTCCGCCGGCCCACCCTGAAGCACCGGCGCACCGAGGCGGTGACGCTCATCGTCCACGACCTCGCCTACCTGGGCGCCGTCTTCGCCGTGCTGCCGGTCGGCAAGGCGCTGGTCTTCCTCGCCGTCCACCAGGCCCTGTTCGGCGTCTACCTCGGCTGCACCTTCGCCCCCAACCACAAGGGCATGCCGGTGCTCACCGGTGAGGACCGGCTGGACTTCCTGCGCCGCCAGGTCCTCACCTCCCGCAACGTGCGCGGCGGCCACCTGATCAACACGGCGCTGGGCGGGCTCAACTACCAGATCGAACACCACCTGTTCCCCAGCATGCCGACACCCAACCTGCGCAAGGCGCAGCCCATCGTGCGCGAACACTGCGCGTCGCTCGGCGTCGAGTATGTCGAGACCGGGCTCATCGACTCCTGGGCGCAGGCCATGCGCTCCCTGCACGAGGCGGGCGCGTCCCTGCGCGGCGGCGGCCGGTCACAGGCCTCCGCCGGCTGACCGTACGGCCACCACCGTCAACTGCGGATGCTCGTACTCCTCCTCCACCACGAACCCGGCGTCGGTGAGAATCGTCCGTAACGCCAGCCGTACGGCGGTGCGGAGGGTGTCGTACCTGCTCTGGTGCTCGATGGGCGGCTCGTCCGGCGCGCCCCAGCGGACCAGGACACCGCGCCCGGGCTCGTGCCAGACGCCGAGTCCGCCGTCGGCCGGTATCACGGACGGCTCGACGGTGAATCCGGCGCCGGCTAGCTCCCGGCGGACGAGATGCTCCAGCTCGGGGCCCTCGATCGCGGCGGTGTTCATCAACCACCGCTGCCCGGTCACGGCCGCCCCGAACCTCCCGCCCGCCCCAGGAGGCCGCTGTCCGGGGTAGTCTTCGTCGCCTTGCTACGAGGGGGGCGCCGGAATGCGGATCGAGCAGGCCAAGAGGATCGCCCGGAAGTGGGTGCTCGACGAGGGCACCCGCCTGCCGGGATTCGCCGGCGCCCTCCTCACCGGATCCACCCTGTGGTCCCACCCGAACACGGTGCTCCCTACCACCTCCGACGTGGACATCCTCGTAGTCCTGGATCCCCTCCCACCCGCAGCCGGCGGCGGCAAATTCCATTACGACGGCCTCCTCCTGGAGACCTCCTTCACCTCCTGGCAATCCCTCACCCCAACCCCGAACCCCCTACGGCGGGAGTTCGGTCCACCACCGGACCCAGGACGGCGGGAATTCGGCCCGGCAGCGGATCCCGTGCGGCGGGAGTTCGACACCTCGGCGGAGTTCGTACGGCAGGCTGAGGCGATCCTTGGCCACTATCACCTCGCGGGTGCCTTTCATCGGCCCGGTGTGCTGGCCGACCCGACAGGCCGGCTCACCGCGATTCAGCGGATCGTGGCGCGGCACTTCGCCGAGCGGCGCTGGGTGCTTGAACGCTGTAGGCACGCGGAGAACAGGGTGCGCGACTGGATCACCGGCATGGACGACCAGGTGTCGCTGCCGGAGCAGGTCACCGCGTGGCTGTTCGGCACCGGGGTGACGACGCACGTCCTGCTGGTGGCGGGCCTGCGCAACCCGACCGTCCGCCGCCGGTACGAGGCCGTGCGCGAGCTGCTCGTCGAACGCGGCCTGGCCGGCCACCACGAGCACCTGCTCGACCTGCTGGGCTGCGCCGAGCTGAGCCCCGAGCGGGTGCGGCATCACCTGCACCGCCTGGAGCGGGCCTTCGACACGGCCAAGCGGGTGCCGGCCCCGTCCTACCGATTCGCCTCCGACATCACCGAGCAGGCCAAGCCCATCGCCATCGGCGGCTGCCACGACCTCATCGACAGGGGCCTGCACCGGGAAGCCGTCTTCTGGCTGGTCGCGACCTTCGCCCGCTGCCTGGCCAAACTGTCCGCCGCCGGGCACCCCGCACCGGCGGACGACCTGGCCGAACTGCTCGCCGACCTCGGCGCCGAAACCCCTGCGGACCGCCGCCACCGCGGTGACCAGGTCATAGCCGCTCTCCCCGACCTCCGCCACCTGGCCGATTCCCTGGCCCCACCCTGACACCAGGCCCTCAGCCGCCCCCTCACAGGGCTACGGCTCCGACGGCAGCACCGCGCACGCCGGTCTCGTCGAATCCGGCCTGACCCGAGACGAAGATGCCTCCGGCCGCGTCGCTTGTGTAGATGGGGGTAAGGACTTACCTCACCATGACACCGCGTCCTTCCCGCGCAACTAACGTGAAAGGAGTCGATGGTCACGCCCACCCGTTCTGGGCCGTGGTGACATCCCCTCACCATTGCTGGGCTGCCTGAAACGCAGACGGGGGAGGCGGAGGTTCGGATGGCGAAGATTCTTTTCGTGATGACCGGAACGGCGTACTGGACGCTCAAGGACGGCACCAGGCACGCGACGGGATACTGGGCCGAGGAGTTCGCGGCCCCCTACAAGGCGTTCACCGAGGCAGGCCACCAGATCGTGGTCGCCACCCCTAACGGGGTGGTGCCGTACGTGGACATGATGAGCCTGCGCCCCGAGATAGCCGGAAGCGCGCGGATAGCGCTCGATCTGGAAGAGACCATCCGCTCCGCGGAGGTGATGCGACGACCGATCACGGTGGCCGACGCCCGCCTGGATGACTACGACGCCCTCTACCTGCCGGGCGGCCACGGTCCCATGGAAGACCTGTGCCTCGACGCGGACGCCGGCCGGTTGCTGACCGCCGCACTGGCCTCCGGCAAGCCACTCGCCATCGTCTGCCACGCTCCGGCCGCGATGCTGGCGACCAGAATCCACGGCGTATCGCCCTTCGCCGGCTACCGCGTCACCGCGTTCACCAACGAGGAAGAGAACGCGGTCGGGCTGGCTCCCAAAGCCCGCTGGCTGCTGGAGGACGAACTCGTCGACCTCGGTGTCGACTTCACCAAGGGCGACATGTGGAAGCCCTACACGGTGGTCGACCGGAATCTGTTCACCGGGCAGAACCCCGCCTCGGCGGCCGAATTGGCCGGACGGCTGCTCGAGGTCTTTTAGCCGGCTGTCCCGCCGTCCCCTCGACCGAGCGTCGCGCCCCCGGCGTCACCGCCACGTGTGCTTGTGGCCGCTACGGGGCTTGATCGACTCGAGTGCCTTCGCCCGGCCCACCAGGCCCGTGACCTAAGCGCGCACCTCAAGGCCGAGGGCGGTGGCCACGACGGTCGCCTGGTAGGGGTCGATGACGGCCTTGCCGAGCTTGACCGTGTGCGGGTCGAGGTCTCCCAGGTCGCTGCCGCGCAGGTCGCAGCCTGTGAGGTCGGCGCTGTGCAGCCACGCCCCCGACAGGTCGCACCGCCGGACCTCGGCGCCCTCCAGCCTGACCCCTGTCAGGTCGGCCTCGCGCAGCCGTACGCCGTGTAAAGCGCTGCCGCGCAGGTCGGCGCCCGGCAGCCCGACGAAGGACCAGTCGCCGCCGTCGACCTTGAGCAGCCCGTAGGAGCAGCCGTCGAACATGCTGCCGGTCAGCTTGCAGCCCTTGAACGTCGCGTCGAAGAACGAGCAGCGGGAGAAGGTGCAGTTGAGGAAGAGGGCGTCCTCGTGCTCGGACACGTTGAAGCGCACGTTGCGGAACGAGCACTCCTCGAAGGACGAGCCGCGGTTGATCAGCTCGGTCATGTCCACGTCGACGAACAGCACCCGGCGATAGGTCTCCCCGGTCAGGTCACGCCCGTCCCAGTCGGCGGACCTGACCGTGGTCTCGGTCGGGGGTGCCGGCATGCCGTGCTTGCGATCGGCCATGTGCTCTCCGTGTGCTGCCTGGTCGACGCCATGAAGGTGACGCCGGAGAGAGTCTGCCACCCGCCACCGACAGAACGGCCGCCCCGCCCCAGCCCGACGGGCCGAAGCGTCGTGACGGGTCAGGCCCGCTTGGCGATGTTCTCGATCAGCGGCTGCACGGCCTTGGCCGCCAGCGGCCCGAACGCCGCCAGGATGAGCACGTACGCCGCCGCCAGCGGACCGAGGTCCGGGTGGACCCCGGCCGCCACCGCCAGACCGGCGATGACGATGTTGAACTCACCCCGGGGGATCAACGCGATACCGGCCCGGGCCTGACCGGCCTTGGCGATCCCGGCCCGCCGAGCCGCGTAGATGCCGGTCATCAGCTTGGTGATCATGCTGATCAGGGCCAGCAGCGCGGCCAGCCCGGCGACCGGGAGGATCTTCACCGGGTCGGTCTGCAGGCCGAAGAAGACGAAGAACACGGCCGCGAACAGGTCCCGCAGCGGTGACAGCAGCGCCTGCGCGTCATGCGCTAGCTGGCCCGACAGCGCGATCCCGACCAGGAAGGCGCCGACCGCGGCCGACACCTGCAGCTGCTGCGCGATACCGGCGACCAGCAGGGCGAGTCCGACTATCTTCAGCAGCAGCACTTCGTTGTTGGGGCTGGAGACGAACGCCTCGATGAAGCGCCCGAACCTGAGCGCGACCACCAGCACCACGCTCACCGTGCCCAGCGCGATCGCCACGGTCACCGCGCCGCTCACCAGGCTGAGCCCGGCCAGCAGGGCCGTCAGAATCGGCAGGTAGACCGCCATCGTGAGGTCTTCGAACACCAGCAGCGACAGCACCGTGGGTGTCTCGCGGTTACCGATCCACCCCAGGTCGGACAGCACCTTGGCGGTGATTCCGGAGGAGGTGGCGTAGGTGACGCCCGCCATGGCGACCGCCGCCACCGGCCCCCAGCCGAGAAGTAAGGCGCAGATCGCGCCGGGCGCCGCGTTGGCCACCAGGTCGACGATGCCCGCGCGGGCGTTGCTCTTGAGGCTGGTGACCAGCTCGTCGGCGTTGTACTCCAGACCGAGCGTCAGCAACAACAGGACGACGCCCATCTCCGCGCCCACGGAGATGAACTCCTCGCTGGTGGCCAGCGGGAGTACACCGCCGGTGCCGAAGGCGAGACCGGCGATCAGGTAGAGCGGAATGGGCGAGATGCCGGCGCGCAGCGCCAGGGCACCCAGAACACCCAAACCGAGAAGTACAGCCCCGACTTCGAGGAAAAGTATTGCCGTGTGATGCACCCGCGGCCCTAACCCTCAGCCAGGATGTGGGCGACGTCGGACGTGGTGTCGGCGCTGCCGACGACGACCACTATGTCGCCTGAGGCGAGCATGAAGTCCGGCCCCGGGCTGGCGAACACCTGTCCGGCGCGGACGATCGCGACGATCGACGCGTTCGTACGGGTCCGTACGCGCGCGTCACCCATGGGCCTGTTGACGTACGGAGACGTGGGAGGAATCGGCAGCTGGAGGCTGACCAGCCCTTCGACCTCCTGATGCGCCTGGTTGAGCCGCTGCACGATGCGCGGGGCACCGAGCAGCTCGACCAGGGCGTCGGCCTCTTCGTCGTTGAGCTTGACGACCTCACACGCCCGGTCGGGGTCCTCGCGGTCGTAGACCACCAGGTCGCGCCTGCCGGTCCGATGCGATACGACGCCGATCCTCTTCCCGGACTGGGTGGTGAAATCGTGGCGCAGGCCTATCCCTGGCAGCGCCGTCTGTTCGACCTCCACCGCTGAATCCCCACCCATCTCGATTGCGAATAAGCGCGCTAACCCTACCAATTCTCCCTGATGACCGCGCCTTGAGGTAGTAGCGAGGACGGTCGGCCAAAGATCTACCTGACGCTCGGCCCTTACCCCCACGGCCGGGCAGTCACCCTGAGTCCGAAGCCGCCCGTCACCCTCGTCCCGGCCGCTCTCACCCCGACGGAGTGAGGGGGTGTGAGAAGCGGGACAATGAAAGGGCCTACAGCGCGCGCCAGGGGGGAGTTATCGACCATGTCGCCCTTATCTGACCCCCTGGCGGTCGCTCCCATCCGCCTGGTGCTGGTCGAGGATCACGACATGGTGGCCGAGGCCATCGGCATGGCGCTCGGTCACGCCCCGGGCATCGAGGTCGTGGCCAGGTCCAGTTCGATCGCGGCGGCGGTGACCGACACGCGCCGCTGGCGGCCCGATGTGGTGGTGCTGGATCGCCGCCTGCCCGACGGCGACGGGATCGCGGCGATCGGCACGATCTCGGCGGCCGCTCCCGAGACCCGCGTACTGGTGCTGACGGCCGAGGCGTCCGCCTCGGTGGCCGTGCGCGTGGTCGAGGCCGGCGGCGCCGGCCTGGTGGAGAAGTCGTCCGGGCTGCAGGAACTGGAGGCGGCGGTGCGCGAGGTGGCGGCGGGCGGCGTGGTGTTCGCCCCGGGCCTGCTGTCGGGGGTGCTGGACCGGCTGACCGGCCGTACGTGGACCGCGGGCGGGGCGCTGACCGGCCGGGAGCGGGAGACGCTGCTGCTGCTGGCGGAGGGCGTGAGCACCGACCAGATCAGCGAGCGGCTCGGCGTGGCGCGCAACACGGCGCGCAATCATGTCCAGCGCGTGCTGGAGAAGCTCGGCGCCCGGTCGAAGCTGGAGGCGGTGGCGATCGCCAGGCGCGAGGGCCTGCTTGACTAGTGCATCTGCACTATAGGCGACTGGCCGAATGCATCAGGCATCCCGGCACGGCTGCGTCTCGTGACCAATCCTTGGGTGTCCGACAGTGGAACGATGGGCATCCGTACTGAGTCGTTCACGGTGGAGCGCCACCTGAGCGAGGAGATGGGCAGCATCACCGTGGCACGCCAGATCGTGCGCGACGCCTTGGACGCCTGGCACTACGCCGGACAGCACGAGGACGTGCTGCTGGTCGTTTCGGAGTTGGTGACCAACGCGCTCATTCACGGGGCAGGCGCCCCTGTGCTGCGACTGACCGGGGGATCGACGCATATCCGGATCGAGGTCGGCGACTCCAGCGAGGAGATGCCGCAAGCGCGCGAGCCCGGCCCCGGCAACGGATGGGGCATGCACGTCATCGGACGACTCTCCTCCCGCTGGGGGATATCACAGCACGAAGGCGGAAAGGTGGTCTGGTGTGAGCTCGCGGCACCACTCGCTGCACTTGCTCCCGACCCCACCCGCGTCTGAATCCGAGCCGTTGGCACGTGGCCGCACCGGCATGCGAAGCTGCCCTATGCCCGAGTACGAGCACGTCGACCTGAACCTGCTGATCCAGTGCGTGGTCGACTACGCCATCTTCATGCTGGACCCGACCGGCCACGTGGTGAGCTGGAACCCCGGCGCTCAGCGGATCAAGGGTTACCGGGCCGAGGAGATCATCGGCAGGCACTTCTCGGTGTTCTATCCGCCGCAGGAGGTGACGGCGGGCAAACCCGATCGTGAGCTGGCCACGGCGACCGTCGAGGGGCGGCTGGAGGACGAGGGCTGGCGGGTGCGCAAGGACGGCACCCGATTCTGGGCCAACGTGATCATCACCGCGCTGTACGACGAGGCGGGGCACCTGCGCGGATTCGGCAAGGTGACCCGTGACATGACCGAGCGGCGCACCGTCGAACGCGCCCTGGACGAGCGCGGCCAACTGCTGGCGCATCTGGTGCAGGCCCAGGAGATGGAGCGGCGGCGCATCGCCTGGGACGTGCACGACGACACCATCCAGTCCATGGTCGCCGTCGGCATGCGCCTGCAACTGCTCGCCACCAAGGCGCCGGCCGAGCACGCGGACGCGCTGCTGCGGCTCAACGAGACGGTCAACGCCTCCATCGGCCGCCTGCGCAACCTCACCTTCCGGCTGCACCCGCCGGGCATCGACAGCGACGGCATGGTGCAGGGCCTGTCCAGCTATCTCGACCAGGTGGTGGTGGGTGCCGGGCTGACCTACGAGCTGACCCACGACCTCGACGCCGAGCCGCCGTCCGAGACGGCGATCACCATTTTCCGCATCTGCCAGGAAGCTCTCACCAACGTCCGCAAGCACGCCAGGGCGAGCGCCGTGAAGGTCTCGCTCACCTCGGCCGACCAGGGCGTGTACGTCCGGGTGACCGATGACGGCGTCGGCTTCGCCGAGCAGGTGGACAGCCAGGTCAAACGCGGCCACTTCGGCCTCATCGAGATGCGCCAGCGCGCCGAGGTCGCCGGCGGCTGGTGGAACATCCGCAGCGAGCCCGGCTCCGGCGCCAGCGTCGAGTTCTGGGTGCCGGCCGTGCGGCGCGAGGCGCCATGAGCGAACCGCGCGAACGGCCCGAACAGCTGAAACGGCCCGAACGGCCCGAACGGCTCACCGTGCTCATCGGCGACGACGAGCCGCTGATCCGCGAGGTGCTGAGCGAGGTGCTGGCGGCGGAGCCCGACCTGGACGTGGTCGCGACCGCGAGCGACGCCGACGAGGCCATCCAGCTCGCGGTCCGGCACACCCCGGTGGTCGCCATCCTCGACGTCCGGATGCCGGGCGGCGGCGCCTGGGCGGCGCACGAGATCCGCCGGCTGTCCCCGCGCACCCGCGTCATGGCCTTCTCCGCGTACGGCGACCCCGGGGCCGTCGACGAGATGCGGCGCGTCGGCGTACAGGAGTATTTAGTCAAGGGCCTGCCCAACACCGACATCGTGGCCGCGGTACGGCGCGTCGCCGCGGTGTGATCAGCCGAGCAGCTCCAGCGTCTGCCTGGCGATCTCCCACTCCTCGTCGGTGGGGATGACGAGCACCGCCACCTCCGCGCCGGGCGGCGAGACGGCCCGCTCGTCATCGCGCGCGGCCTCGTTGCGCTCCTGGTCGACGACGATGCCGAGCCGGTCGAGCCCGGCCAGTGCGGCGGCCCGGGTGGCGGCGTCGTTCTCGCCGACGCCGCCGGTGAACACGACCGCGTCCACCCGGCCGAGCACCGCGTAGTAGGCGCCCACGTACTTGCGGATGCGCCGGCAGTAGACGTCGAGGGCGAGCCGGGCCCCGGCGTCGCCGGCCGCGGCGCGCCGGCGGACCTCGCGCATGTCGCCGGTGCCCGCGAGCCCGAGCAGGCCACCGCCGTGGCCGAGCGCCTTCTCCACGTCCTGGGCGTCCAGTCCGGCGACTCTGGCCAGATAGCCGCACAGGGCCGGGTCGACGTCCCCGGACCGGGTGCCCATCACCAGCCCTTCCAGCGGCGTCATTCCCATCGAGGTGTCGACGCTGCGGCCGCCCTCGATCGCGGTGGCGCTGGCGCCGTTGCCGAGGTGCAGCACGATCAGGTTGACCTCGTGCGGGTCGCGGCCCAGCAGGGCGGCCGCCCGCCGGGACACGTACGCGCACGAGGTGCCGTGGAAGCCGAAGCGCCGCACGCCGAGCCGCTCACGCCACTCGCGCGGCACCGCGTAGGTGTACGCCTCCGGAGGCAGCGAGAGCTGGAAGGAGGTGTCGAACACGGCCACCTGCGGCACGCCGGGGAAGGCCTCCTGCGCCACCCGGATGCCGGTGACGTTCACCGGGTTGTGCAGCGGGGCCAGCGGCGCCAGCTCCTCGACGGCGGCGATCACCTCCTCGTCGACCAGCACCGCCGCGGGGAACCGGGTCCCGCCGTGCACCACCCGGTGCCCCACCGCGACCGGGTCGAGCTCGGGTCCCGCCGTCCGGAACGCCTCCAGCACCGCGCGCAGCCCCTGCGCGTGATCGGCGAAATGCCCCTTCTTCTCGTACGGCGGCCCGTCGGCGAGGTGATGGGTCAGCAGGCCCGCACCGTCACCGATGCGCTCGATCAGCCCTCTGGCGGGCCGGGCCCCCGAGGCGGTGTCGATGAGCTCGTACTTGATGGAGGAGGAGCCGGTGTTCAGGACGAGTATGTGCTGGGCCATGTCCATCCACTGATCTCGGGGGCGTCCTCGCCGTGGACGCGGGTGTGGGCGCGAGCCCGCAACCTGGCGTCCGACATGCGCTGGCGCAGGTGGGCGGCCTTGCTGGCGAGGCCGGGGACCCGGTCGATGACGTCCATGACCAGGTGGAAGCGGTCGATGTCGTTGAGCATGGCCATGTCGAAGGGCGTGGTGGTGGTGCCCTCCTCCTTGTAACCGCGTACGTGCAGGTTGGCATGGCCGTGCCGGCGGTAGGTGAGCTGGTGGATCAGGGTGGGATAGCCGTGGAAGTTGAAGATGATCGGCCGGTCCGTGGTGAACAGCGTGTCGAACTCGTTGTCGGGCATGCCGTGCGGGTGCTCGGAGGAGGGCTGCAGGCGCATCAGGTCGACCACGTTGATCACGCGGACCTTCAGCTCGGGCAGCTCCTCGCGCAGGATGGCGGCGGCGGCCAGGGTCTCCAGCGTCGGCACGTCCCCGGCGCTGGCCAGCACGACATCGGGCTCGACGCCGTCGTCGGTAGAGGCCCAGGGCAGGATGCCCAGGCCGCGGGTGCAGTGCGCGATCGCCTCGTCCATGGTGAACAGGTCGAGGACGGGCTGCTTGCCGGCCACGATGACGTTGACGTAGTCGCGTGAGCGAAGGCAGTGGTCGGCGACCGAGAGCAGCGTGTTGGCGTCCGGGGGCAGATAGACGCGCACCACCGAGGCCTTCTTGTTCACCACCACGTCCAGGAAGCCCGGATCCTGGTGGCTGAAGCCGTTGTGATCCTGCCGCCACACATGCGACGACAGCAGGTAGGTGAGCGAGGCCACCGGCCGCCGCCACGGGATCTTCTGCGACGACTCCAGCCATTTGGCGTGCTGATTGAACATCGAGTCGATGATATGGATGAACGCCTCGTAGCAGTTGAACAGGCCGTGCCGGCCGGTCAGCAGATAGCCCTCCAGCCAGCCCTGGCACAGGTGCTCGCTGAGCACCTCCATCACCCGGCCGCCGGGCGCGAGATGCTCGTCGGTGGGCAGCCGCTCGGCGTTCCAGGCGCGGTCGGTGGTCTCGAAGACCGCGCTGAGCCGGTTGGAGGCCGTCTCGTCGGGCCCCATCAGCCGGAAGGTGCGCGGATTCGCGGCGATCACGTCGCGCAGCAGCGTGCCCAGCACCCTGGTCGGCTCGCTGGTCTGCACGGCGGGCGACTTGACCTCGACGGCGTGCGTACGGAAGTCCGGCAGGCGCAGCGGGGCCAGCAGCTCGCCGCCGTTGGCGTGCGGGTTCGCGCTCATCCTGCGGGCGCCCTCCGGCACCGTCCCCAGGATCGCCGGGATCGGTCCGCCCCCCTCGTCGAACAGCTCCTCCGGCAGGTACGAGCGCATCCACTCCTCCAGCATCGCCAGGTGCGCCGGGTTGTCGCGGACCTTGGCCAGCGGCACCTGGTGGGCACGCCAGGTGCCCTCGACCGGCAGGCCGTCGACCTCCCGCGGGCCGGTCCAGCCCTTGGGCGTACGCAGGATGATCATAGGCAGGCGGGAGTCGTCACCGGCGCGGTAGGCGGCGATCTCGTCGAACACCTCGTCCAGCGTGCCCGCCATCTCCGCGTGGTCGGGCCCGACCAGGTGCGGCCGGTAGCCGTAGCCCTCCAGCAGCTTGAACAGGTCCGCCTCGGGGATGCGCGCCAGGATGGTCGGGTTGGCGATCTTGTAGCCGTTCAGCGCGAGAATCGGCAGCACCACGCCGTCGCGTTCGCGGTCGAGCAGCTTGTTGGAGTGCCAGCTGGCCGCCAGCGGGCCGGTCTCCGCCTCGCCGTCGCCGATCACGCAGGACACCACCAGGCCGGGGTTGTCGAAGGCGGCGCCGTAGGCGTGCGCCAGGGCGTAACCGAGCTCGCCGCCCTCATGGATGGAGCCGGGCGTCTCGGGAGCCACATGGCTGGGGATGCCGCCGGGGAAGGAGAACTGGCGAAACAGCCGCCGCATGCCCTGCGCGTCCTGGGTGACGTCAGGGTAGCGCTCGGTGTACGAGCCCTCCAGCCAGGAGTGCGCCACCGCCGCCGGGCCGCCGTGCCCGGGGCCGGCGATGTAGATCATGTCCTGGTCGCGCTCGCGGATGATCCGGTTGAGGTGGGCGAAGCAGAAGTTCAGCCCAGGGGTGGTGCCCCAGTGCCCCAGCAGGCGCGGCTTGATGTGCTCCGGCCGCAGCGGCTCGGTCAGCAGCGGGTTGTCCAGCAGGTAGATCTGCCCCACGGACAGATAATTGGCCGCCCGCCAGTAGGCATCGATGTTCTCCATGGTGTGGCCCATGCCCTCTGCAAGGCAGGTGTAGACGTCACCCGGGCCGGCGGCGCCATGTGATCGCCGGAAGACATCGGAGGGGTGGGCTATCACCTCCCCTGGGCGGCTGGTTTAAGGTGCGAATATGTCCCTCCGCAGTTCGCAGTGGTATTCCGGTAATGACAGAAACTCCTACATGCACCGTGCCTGGATGCGGCGGGGCCTGCCTCGCGAGGCGTTCGACGGCGAGCGCCCGCACATCGCGATCGCCAACACCGCCTCCGACCTGACACCCTGCAACTCCCATCTGAACGAGGTCGGCAAGAGCGTCGAGCAGGGCATCTGGGCGGCCGGCGGCATCCCGCTCAACCTGCCGGTCGTGTCCCTCGGCGAGACGAACGTCAGGCCGACCGCCATGCTCTGGCGCAACCTCGCCGCCATGGCCACCGAGGAGATGCTGCGCGCCAACCCGATCGACGGCGTGGTGCTCCTCGGCGGCTGCGACAAGACCATCCCGTCGCTGCTCATGGCCGCCGCCTCCGTGGACCTGCCCGCCGTGGTGATGCCCGGCGGCCCGATGCTGACCGGCACCTTCCGCGGCACCCCGCTCGGCTGCGGCACCGACGTGTGGCGGCTCAGCGAGGAGGTGCGCGCCGGCACGCTGTCCAGCAAGGCGTTCCTCGACTCCGAGTCCGCGATGATCCGCAGCCGCGGCCACTGCAACACGATGGGCACCGCCTCCACCATGGCCTGCATGGCCGAGGCCCTCGGCATGACCCTGCCCGGCACGTCCGGCACCCCGGCCCCCGACAGCAGGCTGCTCGAACGCTCCCACGAGACCGGCCGCCTCGCCGTCGACCTGGTCCGCGAGGGACGCCGCCCGAGTCAGGTGATGACCCGCGGCTCCTTCCTCAACGCCATCGTCACCCTGGCCGCGACCGGCGGCTCCACCAACGCCGTCATCCACCTGCTGGCCATCGCCGGCCGCCTCGGCGTCGAGCTCGACCTGGACGACTTCGACCGCACCGGATCAGGGGTGCCGCTGCTGGTCGACCTCCTGCCTGCCGGCCGGCACCTGATGGACGACCTGTTCCGCGCGGGCGGGCTGCTCGCCGTGTTCAAGGAGATCGCCGACCTGCTCGACCCGACGGCGGTGACCGTCACCGGCCGCCCCCTCGTCGACTACCTCGCCGACGCGGAGATCTGGGACGAGAGCGTCATCCGGCGCCGCGCCGACCCGCTGCTGCCCGACGCCGGCATCGCCGTGCTGCGCGGCAACCTCGCCCCCAACGGCGCGGTGATCAAGCCCGCCGCCGCCTCGCCCGAGTTGCTGCAGCACCGTGGCCGGGCCGTCGTCTTCGACAGCATCGAGGACGTCTACGCCCGGCTCGACTCCCCGGAGCTCGACGTCGACGAGACCTCGGTGCTGATCCTGCGCGGCTGCGGGCCCAAGGGCTACCCGGGCATGCCGGAGGTCGGCAACCTGCCGTTGCCCGCCAAACTGCTGGCCAAGGGCGTGCGCGACATGGTGCGGATCAGCGACGCGCGGATGAGCGGCACCGCCTACGGCACGGTCGTGCTGCACACCTCGCCCGAGGCCGCGGCCGGCGGGCCGCTCGCCAGGGTGCGCACCGGCGACCCGATCGTGCTCGACGTGGCGGCCAGACGGCTCGACGTCGACGTGCCGGAGGCCGAGTTCGCCGCCAGGAAGCCCGCGATGGACGGCCACGCCGAGCCCGTACGCGGCTGGCAGCGCCTCTACATCGACCATGTCACTCAGGCCGACCGGGGCGCCGACCTCGACTTCCTCACCGGGTCCAGCGGAGACTATCCCGGCCGCGAATCCCACTGATCTCGCGCCCCGGCGGACACGCCGCTCCGCCATGCGCGGAATCAGGCATACCGGGGTACGAGCGTACGGGACCATGTGATCGCAGTTTGACGGCGCGAGGAGGAAACGTGAGCAGCGACATCACCCAGAGCCAGGAGTGGGCGGCACTCGCCAAGCACCACGGCGAGGTGGCGGGCAGACACCTGAGGGAGCTGTTCGCGGAGGATCCGGAGCGGGCCGCCCGGATGACGGTCACCGCGGGCGACCTCTTCCTCGACTACGCCAAACACCGCGCCACCGGCGAGACCGTCGGCCTGCTCGTGGCCCTCGCCGAGCGCGCGGGGCTGCGCGACCGCATCGAGGCCATGTACACCGGGGCGCACATCAACGTCAGCGAGGACCGCGCGGTGCTGCACACCGCGCTGCGCGCTCCCGCCGACGCCGGCCTCGTCGTCGACGGCCAGGACGTTAGCCGCGACGTGCACGCCGTGCTCGACAAGATGAGCGCCTTCGCCGAGAAGGTCCGCTCGAAGCAGTGGCAGGGCGCCACCGGCCGGCCGATCTCCACCGTCGTCAACATCGGCATCGGCGGCTCCGACCTCGGCCCCGCCATGGCCTACGAGGCGCTGCGCGACTACGCCGACGCCGGGATCCAGGCCAGGTTCGTCTCCAACATCGACCCGGCCGACATCACCGGCAGCCTCGCCGACCTCGACCCCGCGACCACGCTGATCGTGGTCAGCTCCAAGACCTTCACCACCCTGGAGACCCTCACCAACGCCAAGGTCGCCCGCCAGTGGCTGACCGGCGCGCTGGGCGAGGACGCCGTGGCCAAGCACTTCGTGGCCGTGTCCACCAATGCCGCCAAGGTCGCCGAGTTCGGCATCGACACCGACAACATGTTCGGCTTCTGGGACTGGGTCGGCGGCCGCTACTCCTACGACGGCGCCATCGGGCTCTCCCTGATGATCGCCATCGGGCCGGACCGGTTCCGTGAGATGCTGGCCGGCTTCCACACCATGGACCAGCACTTCCGCACCGCCCCCTTCGAGGCCAACATGCCGGTGCTGCTCGGCCTGCTCGGCGTCTGGTACACCGACTTCTTCGACGCCCAGACCCACGCCGTGCTGCCCTACAGCCAGCGCCTGCACCGCTTCCCCGCCTACCTCCAGCAGCTCACCATGGAGTCCAACGGTAAGTCCGTGCGCGCGGACGGCACCCCCGTCACCGTCGACACCGGCGCGATCTTCTGGGGCGAGCCGGGCACCAACGGCCAGCACGCCTTCTACCAGCTCCTGCACCAGGGCACCCGCCTGGTGCCGGCCGACTTCATCGGCTTCGCCGAGCCGCATGAGGACCGCGAGGGCATGCACGACCTGCTGATGGCCAACATGCTCGCGCAGACCTCGGCGCTGGCGTTCGGCAAGACGGCCGAAGAGATCGCCGCCGAGGGCACGCCCGCCGACGTCGTGCCGCACAAGGTGATGCCCGGCAACCGGCCGACCTCCACCATCCTCGCCCGCCGGCTGACCCCGGGCACGCTCGGCCAGCTCGTGGCGCTGTACGAGCACCTGGTGTTCGTCCAGGGGACGATCTGGGGCGTCGACTCCTTCGACCAGTGGGGGGTCGAGCTCGGCAAGAAGATGGCCATGGACCTGGCGCCCGCGCTCACCTCCGAGGAGCCCCCGACGACCTTCCCCGACGCGTCCACCGAGAGCCTGGTCCGTCACTACCGCGAGCTGCGCGGCAGACGCCCCTGACCCGGTCCTGGTTCGTCACCGCGGCACCTGGCACAGGGACCTGATCGGGTGTGCCATCACCTCTGATCGGGTGTGCCATCACCGGGACTCGACTGAACGGCGGCCACCGGGTGACCATGGGGGATGGACATCACGGAGCTGATCGAGCAGTCGAAGGATTCCGCCACGGTCAAGCGCGTCTTCGGGGACCCCATACAGCACGGCGACATCCTGGTGATCCCGGTGGCCAGGGTCGCCCACGGGGGTGGCGGCGGCAGCGGCGAAGGCCGCAAGACCGAGGGGGAGACGGGCAGCGGAAGCGGCGGTGGCTACGGTGTCGGCGCGACGCCCGCGGGCGTGTTCGTCGTCAAGAACGGCGATGTCCGCTGGCACCCCGCCGTCGACGTCAACCGCATCGTGCTCGGCGGCCAGATCGTCGGCATAGCACTCCTGCTGACCCTGCGCGCCATCTTCAAGCGCACCCGCCACAAGCGCTGACCCCGCCCCCGCGTCTCCGGGCTCGCGCCTCGTTCGCACCTACGGCGCGGGTCTCGGGCCGAGATCCCCGTTCTTGAGGCTGGGGCGGCCTAGGGTTGGGGGATGACGTCTTTTGCGCAGATTGTGGCTTTTGGGGGCGTGGTGATGCTGGGGGCGATGTCGCCCGGGCCTGACTTCGCCGTGGTCGTACGGAGGTCCGCTTCCTCGGGGCGGGCGCACGGGATGGCGGCGGCGGTGGGGATCTCGATCGGCGTGTTCGCCTGGGTGGTGGCGGCGGCGACCGGGGTCGCCGCGCTGCTGGCCGCTTCGGCGGTGGCGTTCACGGTGGTGAAGGTCGTGGGTGCCGCCTATCTGCTCTATCTGGGGGGCAAGGCGTTGCGCTCGGCCGTGCGCGGTGACGGGGGACTGCGGTTGGACGTGGCCGAGTCCGGGGGCAGGAGCCCGTGGGCGGCGTTCACCGAAGGGCTGCTCACCAACGTGCTCAACCCCAAGGCGGCGCTGTTCTTCGTGGCGCTGGTGCCGCAGTTCGTGTCGCCGGGGGCCGCGCCGGCGGACACGCTGGTGCTGTCGCTGATCGCGCTGGCGGGGACCGTGGCGTGGTTCCTGGTCGTGGCCAACGTGGTCGCCGCGCTGCGCGCGGTGTTCGCCAAGCGGGCCGTCCGCCGCGCTGTCGACGGGCTCACCGGCGGCGCCCTGGTGGCGCTGGGGGTCAACCTGGCGGTCTCCGGCCGTCCCTGACCTTTCCACGTCTGGGAAGAGGCCCACGTCTGGGAAGAGGCCCACGTCTGGGAAGAGGCCACGTCCGGGAAGAGGCCACGTCCGGGAAGAGTCCCGGTCCGGGAAGAGTCCCGGTCCGGGTAGGGTCCGCGTCTGGGATGAGGCCCGGTCCGGGAAGGGTCCGCGTCTGGGAAGAGGCCCGGGTCAGGACACGGTGACGCCCAGGAGGTGGCCGAGGCCGAAGGTCACCGTGGCCGCGCCGACGCCGAGCGCGAGCTGGCGCAGACCGCCCAGCCACCAGGGGCGGGCGGTCATGCCGGCCACCACCGCGCCGAAGACGAACAGGCCCACCACGCTCAGCACCACGGCGGCCACCAGGCCGGCCGCGCCGAACAGGAACGGCACCAGCGGCACCAGCGCCCCCGCCGCGAACGCGCAGAACGACGCCCCCGCCGCCAGCAGCGGCGACGGCAGGTCGTCCGGGTCAACGCCGAGCTCTTCGCGTACGTGCACCCGCAGCGCCTGCTCGGGGTCGGCCGACAGGCCCGCCGCGACCTTGTCCGCCAGGTCGGCGTCGAGACCGCGGGAGCGGTAGAGGGCGGCGAGTTCGGCTTGCTCACCCTCGGGGTCGCGGGCCAGCTCGCCGCGTTCGACGGCGATCTCGGCGCGCATCAGCTCGGTCTGCGACTTCACCGACGTGTACTCGCCCGCCGCCATCGAGCAGGCACCCGCCGCCAGTCCGGCGAAGCCGGCCAGGACGGCTCCTCGTCCGGCCCCCGCCGCGCCCACCACTCCGGCGATCAACGCGAAGTTGGAGACGAGTCCGTCCATCGCCCCGAACACCGCCGGCCGCAGCCAGCCACCGGTCACGTCGCGATGGCTGTGATGCTTCTCCGGCGCGTGCGTCCGCTCAAGCTCGATGGTCATGAAAACCCCTCCCCACAACAGCTATTCATCCGACATTCAGGCATAAATGCCTATAGTCCGCAACGAAGGAGAGGCTTGCCTGACGTGCGCATTCATCGCCTGGCCAGGCATTATCTCGAATATGGTGTCGAATATCGCTAGTGCTCGGGGAGCCCCCAGAAGGCGCCGCGCAGGCCGGCGGCGGTGAAGTGGGCGGCGGCCGACGAGGGGTCCCGGCGGATGTGGCCGCGCTCCAGGCGCCCGTCGTACCAGCCGCGGGCCAGCCGCCACAGCGTGGGCAGGTCCATCACATGACCCCGCCGGCGCCCGGTGCGCTTCAGCCAGGCGTCGACGCAGCCGGTGGAGCAGAACAGGCGCTGATTGCCGCAGGTGTGCACGATGTCGTCCCACATGTGCGCGACGGGGACGAGGAAGTGGGCGACCTGATCTCCCGGGGGAGGGGTGTCGCGGCGGGCGACCCAGGCGTGCGGGGCGTCACAGGCCGGGCACCGGGTGGCCACCAGCACGTCCGGCTCGTCCCGGAGCAGGTGCGGGATCGCGAAGGAGTCCCACGCGCAGCCGCCCCACCACAAGGTCCGCGAGCCCATGATGGAGAACCCGAGCGGCACCGAGGAGAAGGGGTGCGCCATGACGATGTCACCGGTGGCGGTGTCGATCACCAGGTCACGGGTCTGGTGCAGGAGCTCCAGCGCCTGCCGTACCTCCCGGTTGTCGAACCCGGTGCGGGCCGCCAGTTCGGCCGCGCCAGGAGCGCGGCCGATGCGGGCGAATCCACCGTAGACGGCCAGGCGGACCTCTTCGGCCCGCTCTGTCTCGGACATGTCGGCTTCCTCTCGCGGATGCGGCGTACGGGGACCTGCGGGTCTCCTGCTGCATGGTGCCGGACATGTTACGGTGTCCGCCGAACCCGGCGCAGGGCGGACGCAGGACACCCGCAGGAGGGATCCTGACAGATCCGGTACGTGAACCGCGCGTCGAGGAAGGTCAGCCTCCTGGCTCCGCGAACACCGGGAGGGCCGTGGCCGCCCGGTCGGCCGTGTCGACCGTGTCGGCCGGGCCGCGGATGAGCTGCCTGCAGTCGGCGATCGCGGCCGTCAGCAGCTCGCGCAGCAGCGTGTCCGGATCGGGGATGCACGCCTGGACGATGCCCACCACGGACAGCTGCACCGCGTTGGGCGCCGCGTAGCGACGGAAGCCCTTCTCGGTGATCCGCGCTGCCCGGCTGAACCTGTGCGCCTGGGCTGCCGCCTGCGGGACCTGGGCCATCGCCTCCTGGCTCTGCTCGCTCAGCCGTCCTGGCGGCAGGCCGTCGAGCCTGGCCAGCATCTCCTCGGCGGCCAGGATGGACACCGCCAGCGCGAGCTGACGCTCGGCCGCGGCCACCGGCAGCGCCGTGGTCGCGCAGCGCAGCGAGAGCCGGGCGTCGACCCGCAGGTCATCGCTGGACAGGCCGATGATGGAGGGGACGAGCCCGATGAGCCGGCCCCGCTTGTCGTCCGAGGTGTTGTCGTTGACCAGGCGGGCGAGGGCGGCCAGCAACGGATGCGTACAGGCCGGGTGGTCGCTCCACCGCTCTCCGGCCAGGTAGGACGCTAGCTCCATGAAGCAGGCGCCCCGTTTCGGGTTGCGGTGCTTGCCTCTGGAGAGAATCGGCATGTGATCAAGATGGTTGTCCACGGGTGCTCCACTGGTTCGCGGGATCGCCGTCCTTCCAGTCTGCGCTGATGTGCGCGGCAATACCAGTGATCGGATGTCCTTTTCGCCGATTGCGCGTACTCCTCATGGGGTTATATTGGGGTTATTCCAAGCAGGAGGTGCGTGCGGTGCCGAAGATCAACGTTTATCTGCCGGACGAGCTGGCGGAGGCGGTCAAGGAGGCGGGGGTGCCGGTGTCGGCGGTCTGCCAGCGGGCCCTGGAGCAGGCGGTGCGCCGGGTGACCGCCATCAGGGAGACGGTGCTGACCGACCTCGACCTCGAGGTGCCCACCGGGGCGCTGATCCACCTGACGGACCGGACGCGCACCGTGCTCAAGCTGGCCGCCGACCGGGCCGGCGCGGCCGGGGCCACGGCCGTCGGCACCGGGCACCTGCTCGCCGGCCTGCTCGACGAGGGCGGCAACCTCGCCCTGCACGTGCTGCGCGCCATGGACATCGAGCCCGGCCAGGTCGGCCGCGACCTCGCGCAGCGGACGCCCGCGCCGCCGCAGGGCGAGGCCGGACCGGCGCGGCGCTTCAGCGGGACGGCGGCCAACGCGCTGGAGTTCGCCGTCACGGAGTCCACCTCGCTCGGGCACAACTACGTCGGCTGCGAGCACCTCCTGCTCGGCCTCGTCGCCGAGCCCGACGGGACCGCCGGGCAGGTCCTGCGCGGGCTCGGCGCCGACCCCCGGCTGACCAGACGCGCCGTGGTGGCGGCCCTGGCGGGGTACGTCCACCTGCGCGCCCAGGCCCAGAAACCGGCCCAACCGGCGGACGCGGCGAATCCGGCGGACACGGCGAATCCGGCGGACACGGCCCAGCTCCTGGCCTCTGTGGTGCGCGATCAGCTCCAGCCTCTCCTGGAGCGCATCACGCGCCTGGAAGAGCGTGCCGGCCTCGACCCCGACGCCTGAGGGGGCCTTCATGAGCTCCCGGGCGCGGATGGCGGCGTTCCGCTTCGCCGTCATGGCGGTGGTCGTGGCGGGCGTGGTGATCGGAGCCCTGTGGTGACGCCCGGCCCCGCCGCCGGGTGATGTGGCGCCACCCGGCCCACCCTACGGCCGGGGGCGGGCGTCAGGATCCCGGGGCCGAGGGCGGGCGCCAGGCTCCCGGGGCCGGGCGTCAGGCTCCCGGGGCTGGGGCGCGTGTCAGGCGCGCAGTTCCGGTGGGAAGCCGGTCCAGCGGAGTGCGGCGGGCAGGTGTGACATGTCGTTGTGGACCAGGACGGCGGGCAGCCGGTCCGGGGCGTAGCGGATGACGGTCAGGGCGGCGTTGGCCTGGTTGATCCCCAGCCAGCGCCACGGGGGAGCGCTGTAGGCGTCCCGCACCAGCCAGCCGATCAGGAAGTTGTGCGTGACGACGAGCTCGTGGCGGTCCCGCTCGCCCGCCACCGGGCCGGTGAACCGGTCCAGCGCCTCCTGGGCCAGGGCCCGGCCACGGTCGCGATCCTCCGGGCCGAAGTGGCTGAGGAAGCCGGTCAGATGGCCGGTCGCCTCCGGCGGCAG
This sequence comes from Nonomuraea glycinis, assembly GCF_014646515.1. Classification (GTDB taxonomy): domain Bacteria; phylum Actinomycetota; class Actinomycetes; order Streptosporangiales; family Streptosporangiaceae; genus Nonomuraea; species Nonomuraea glycinis. The sequence goes on along the minus strand of NZ_BMNK01000004.1, from coordinate 382,848 downwards.
CTCCTCGGGCGCGGGGACGTACGGGATGAAGTCGCCGGCCGCGTCCGACACCCGCACGTCGGGACAGTCCAGCTCGGCGGCGATGAGCCGGGCGGTCTGCGCGGCCCGGGGCAGCGGGCCGTGGTGCACCGCCGCGAACGGGACGTCCCGCAGCCGTCTGCCGAGGAGTTCGGCCTGGTGGTGGCCGTCGGCGCTGAGCCCGCTCTCGTCCGGCAGCGCCTCGCCGTGCCGGACGAGGTACAGATATCGAGGGGCCACGCCGGTTACCTCCGGTCTCTCCTTCGGGCATCGGCACCTTAACCCATCCGGTTCGGGCACCCGCGCGGGGAAGTCAACAAGGGCCGGCCCGTGCTAGGTTGCCCACGTTTCCTGACATGAGCGCCGCCGTCGGACGGGGTCATCTCCGACGCGCGGGCTCCTTTCTCCGTATGGGGGCCAACGGTGAGGTGGGCGCTGTTCCTGCTGGTCGCGGCGGCGTTGTGGGGGGCGGTGCCGGCGGCGACAGCGCTCGCCGACAGCCCCGGCACCCGAACATCGGAGGTCTCCGCGGACGCCCCCGGCCGGGTGGCGTTCGTCGGCGTGCCTGGCCTGCACTGGGACGACGTCGACCCGGAGCGCACCCCCAACCTGTGGCGGCTGGCCGGGCAGAGCGACCTCGGCTCGGTCTCGGTGAAGACGCTCGGCACCGTGGCCTGCCCGTTCGACGGCTGGATGACCGTCTCGGCGGGCATCCGCTCCGCCTACGGCCAGACCTGCGGCCTGCCGCCCGCCCCCGAGAAACTGGGCGAGGGGGCGCGGGTGCCCGGCTTCGCCGAGCTGCTCGCCAAGCGTGACGGCGGCTACGTGGGCACGCTCGGCACCGCCGTGCACGGCGCGGGCCAGTGCACCACGGCGGTCGGCAGAGGCGCCGCGCTCGCGCTGGCCGACCGCGACGGCAAGGTGGACCTCTACGCCGAGAACCCCGCAGCCCTGACCGACTGGGCACGCTGCCAGGTGCTGGCCGTGGACGTCGACGAGCTGATCACCCCCTACCTGGTGGACGGCAAGCTGGTCAAGGAGCCGGAGGCGGTGCCGGCCGACGTGCGCCGGGCGGCGGTGCGCGCCGCCGACGCCGAGGTGGGCGCGGTGCTGGCCGAACTACCCGCCGGCACCCAGGTGGTGCTGGCCGGGATCGGCGACCACGGGTCGGTGCCGCACCTGCGGGTGGCGATGTGGAAGCGGGCCGAGGCGACGGGCGCCTACCTCGGCACCCGCTCGACCCGGCGCGACGACATCGTCATTCTCACCGACATCACGCCCACCGTGCTGACCGCGGCGGGCATCGCGATCCCGCCCACGATCATCGGCCTGCCGTGGCAGGCGGGGGAGCGGGCCTCCCTGGAGGAGGCGGTGGCCGAGCTGCGCAGGTCGGACCTGATGGGCACGAGCGTGCGCGGCACGACCGGCCTGTTCTTCACCGGGTTCGCGATCACGCAGGTGGCCTTCTACGCGATCGCCTACTACGTGCTGTCCCGGCGCAGGAAGGCCACCGCGGTCGGGGTGGCCGCGCTCGGGGTCGCCTCGATCCCGGTGTCCACCTACCTGGTCAACCTGCTGCCCTGGGTGCGCGGGGACCAGCCGGTGGCGCTGCTGGTCGGCGGGGTGATCGCCATCGCCGTGGCGATCATGGGCGTGGCGGTGGCGGGTCCGTGGCGGCGCAGTCCGCTGGGTCCGCCCGCCGTGGTGGCGGGGATCACCGGGGCGGTGCTCGTCGGTGACCTGCTGACCGGGACGACGCTGCAGTTCAACAGCCTCATGGGCTACACCGCCGTGGTCGGCGGGCGCTATTACGGGCTGGCCAACATCCCGTTCGCGCTGCTGGCCACCGCGGTGCTGATGACGACCGCCGTGGCCGCCGACCATCTGGTCCGCGTCGGGCGCAGGCGGGTGGCGGTCGGGCTGGTGGCCGGGCTCGGCGTGGCCGCGATGCTGCTGGCGGGCTGGCCCGGGATCGGCAGCGACTTCGGCGGGGTGATCGCCTTCGTGCCGGGCATCGCGGTGACGGCGCTGCTGGTGGCCGGTCAGCGGGTGTCGGTGGTGAAGTTCGTCGGGTTCTGCGGGCTGGGCGGGGTGGCCGTCTCGGTGATCGCGGTGCTCGACTTCCAGCGGCCGCTCGCCCAGCAGACGCATCTGGGCAGGTTCGTCGGCCAGGTGATCGAGGGCACGTTCCTGCCGATGATCTTCCGCAAGCTGGGCGCGATGCTCAGCACCATGCTCTCGCCGAACCTCATGCCGATCGTGATCGCGGGCCTGGCCTTCCTGATCTTCGCGATCATGCGGCCCGGCAAGATCAGCGCCGGGGTGGTGCCGCTGGCGTTCGCCCGCGCCCCCATGCTGCGCGCCGGCTTGATCGGCGCGCTGGTCAGCGGCGTGGTGGGCATGCTGGTCAACGACTCGGGCACCGCCGTGCTGTCCATGGTGGTGGCGCTGGCGGTGCCGCTGGTCCTCTACGCCGGGATCAACTCCGCGCCGGAGGAGGCGCAGGTCACCGGACCTTTAGGGGATGACGCCGTGGACGGTGCCGGGGACGGTGCTGCGAGCGGTGCCGCGAACGAGAGTGGCGGGCACGCCGGAGTGGTGGCGGGCAAGGCGTGAGCGGGGTGTAGGCGGGGCGGCCGGCGTACCTCGGGCTGAAATTATCTTTTAGTTCACTCGTAAGCCTTGAAACTTATAGCCATGGGCGATTGAGTTCGGTCGTGCAGACCCTCCGTTCACTGGCCGCCGCCGTGCTCCTGTTAGGGCCCATGGCCCTGACCGCCGCCCCCGCGCAGGCCGACCCCCCGCCCCCCGCGGAGGACGCGCCGAAGGCGTCGTCCTACCCGCCCCCCTCGGTGATGCTCGCCGCGGCCGAGCCAGGCGACGGCCTGGACACGGTCAAGAAGACCAGGCCGGTCGCCCCGGGCATCTCCCTGACCTCGTTCGACCGGTTCGACGCGCTCGGCTGGCTGCGGGCCGACGCCCTCACCGCCGACCTCGGCGGCGGCGCCCGCGCCGACTACGTGTTCTCCGGCGAGGTGTCCAAGACCGAGCCCCTGTCCGGGCCCGCCGGGCGCTCGCGTGCCGTCGCGGCCGTCAACGGCGACTTCTTCGACATCAACAACTCCGGCGCCGCGCAGGGCGTCGGCGTCCAGAGCGGCAAGCTCGTCCAGTCGCCCGTCGCCGGCCACGACAACGCGGTCGCGATCACCGGTGACGGCGTCGGCCGGGTGCTGAAGATGTACTTCGAGGGCACCGCCACGAAGACCGGCGGCACGCCCGTCAAGCTGACCCAGTTCAACCAGATCGTGCAGAAGGACGGCGTCGGGCTGTTCACCCCGCTGTGGGGCTCCTACACCAGGGCCCGCGCCGTCGAGGGCGCCACCGCCGTCACCGAGGTCGAGCTCGTCGACGGGAAGGTCACCGCCGTGCGGCAGACGGCCGGCAGCGGGCCGATCCCGGCCGGGACCACGATCCTGCTCGGTCGCGACGCCGGGGCCGCCGCTCTGGCGGCGCTCCGGCCGGGGGACGCGGTCGAGGTCGCGTACCGGCCGAGGGCCTCCGACGGCAGTCAGGTCAAGGCCGCGGTCGGCGGTAACTACGTGCTGGTCAAGGACGGACAGGCGCAGCACTCCACCGACCAGGCCGCGCATCCGCGCACCGCCGTCGGCTTCTCCGCCGACGGCACCACGATGCACCTGCTCACCGTGGACGGCCGCCAGGCGGACAGCCGCGGCGTCACCCTCGACCAGCTCGCCGCCATGATGATCGAGCTGGGCGCCGCCGACGCGCTCAACCTCGACGGCGGCGGCTCCTCCACCATGCTCGCCCGCGAGCCCGGCCAGGCCGGCGCCCAGGTGGAGAACAGCCCGTCCGACGGCGGCGAGCGGCACGTCCCCAACGGCCTCGCGCTCTACGCGCCCGAGGGCAGCGGCAGGCTCAAGGGCTTCTGGGTGGAGACCGCGAGCGACCCGGCCAAGGCGCCCGGCGCCGCCCCGGTCGGTGGCGGGCGCCCCGACCGCGTCTTCCCCGGGCTCACCCGCCGGCTCACCGCCGCCGGATACGACGAGACGTACGGACCGGCGAGCGGAACACCGCGCTGGCGCTCGACTCCGGCCGCGCACGGCGTCATCCGCGACGGGAAGTTCCACGCCCTGGTGCCCGGCACCGCGGAGGTCACCGCCGCCAAGGGCACGGCCAAGGGCAGCCTGGAGCTGACCGTGCTGCAACCGCTGCGGCGGCTCGGCGCCACCACCGACCGCGTCGGCCTGCCAGGCGCCGGCGGCACGGCCGCGTTCGGCGTCGTCGGATACGACCGCAACGGCAACTCCGCGCCCATCGAACCGGGCGACCTCACCCTCGACTACGACCGCGACCTGTTCGAGGTGACCCCCGCCGAGCAGGGCCACTTCACCGTCAAGGCCAAGCGGGAGACCGGGGCCGGGCTCATCACCGCCAAGGTCGGCAAGCTGAGCACGGCCGTGCCCGTCACGGTCGGCTTCGAGGACAGGCCCGTCGCCGCCTTCGACGACGCCGCCTCGTGGACCTTCGCCGCCGCGCGCGCCACCGGCTCGCTGGCGGCCGCGCCGGGGCGGGAGGGCGGCGGGCTCAAGCTCGCCTACGACTTCACCCAGTCCACGGCCACCCGCGCCGCCTACGCCAGTCCGCCGCAGCAGATCGTGGTGGAGGGGCAGCCGCAGGCGTTCGGGCTGTGGATCCACTCCAGCGGCAAGGGGGAGTGGCCCAGCCTGGAGTTCTACGACGCCACCGGGCAGTCGCAGATCCTGCGGGGGCCGTACCTGACGTGGACCGGCTGGCAGTATGTCGAGTTCGCGGTGCCGGCGGGCGTCAGCTACCCGCTCAAGCTGCGGCGCTTCTACGTGGCGGAGACCAAGGCCGACGCGAGCTACACCAACGAGATCCTGATCGACGGGCTGGTGGCCAAGGTGCCGCCGTCGGTCGAGACGCCCCAGCCGGCGAAGGTGGCCGATCCGGTGGTCAGGGAGCAGGTGGCGGACATGCCGTGGCGGTTCGCGGTGATGTCCGACGCCCAGTTCGTGGCCCGGGACCCCGACAGCGACATCGTGCGCAACGCCCGCCGCACCCTGCGGGAGGTCAAGGCGGCCAAGCCGGACTTCCTGCTGATCAACGGTGACCTGGTGGACGAGGCGTCGCCGGAGGACTTCGCGCTGGCGAAGAGGATCCTCGATGAGGAACTCGGCGGTGAGCTGAAATATCACTACATCCCGGGTAACCATGAGGTGATGGGCGGCCAGATCGACACCTTCAAGGCCGCCTTCGGGGACACGTACCGGAGCTTCGACCACAAGGGCACCCGCTTCATCACACTCGACACCTCCAGGCTCACCCTGCGAGGCGGCGGGTTCGAGCAGATCGCGCTGCTGCGCGCGCAGCTCGACAAGGCGGCCGAGGACCGCTCGGTCGGCTCGGTGGCGGTGCTGTTCCACGTGCCGCCGCGCGACCCGACACCCGGCAAGGCCAGCCAGCTCGGCGACCGCAAGGAGGCGGCGCTGGTCGAAGGCTGGCTGGCCGACTTCCAGCGGGAGACCGGCAAGGGCGCCGCCTACATCGGCGCGCACGTCGGCACGTTCGACGCCGCCCGGGTGGACGCGGTGCCGTACTTCATCAACGGCAACTCCGGCAAGAACCCGGCCACCGCGCCCGGCGACGGCGGCTTCACCGGCTGGTCGCTGTGGGGGGTGGACCCGGTGACGGACAAGGAGGCCGCGCACGTCCGGCGGAACTGGTTCGTCGACGCGCCCACCTGGATCGGCGCCCAGGTCCGCCCGCACGTGGACGACCTCACGCTGGCCGCGCCCGCCACGGTCGCGATCGGCGCCCCGGCGCGGGTCAGCGCCGCCGTCAGGCAGAGCACGCGGGTGGTCCCCGCGGCCTACCCGGTGTCGGCGCGCTGGTCGGGCTCGCCCAACCTGCACGTCGGTCCCCGGTCCACGGCCAAGCCGCAGCACGTCGCCGTACTCGACCCCGACAGCGGCACGCTGACCGCCCTGCGCAAGGGGAACGTCACCGTGGCGGTGACGGTCAGCGGCGAGACCAGGCAGGCCGTCGTCACCCTCACGGCCCGAGCGGCGGGCTGAGAGCGGGGGACGGGCACGGACGCCGTGCCCGCCCCCACGGCTCGTTCACCCCGCCGGCGAGCAGAACTCGGGGACAGGGGCCACGGTGAGAGGCAGGGGGCCATGGGGGTGGGCGCGGTCTGAGGTTCGTCACCGCGGGTAGGACGTTGCTGTATGACCGACGAGATCAAGGACCGGGCGGGCGCACATGGCCGCTGACCTCACCGTCCCTCCGGGCCTGCACCGGATCATCGAGGACCTGGCGCTGGCCGACCATCACGCGCACGGTGTCAGCGGACACGACCTGTCGCGGGTCGAGTTCGAGCAGCTGATCACCGAGTCGGACCGGCCGGTGCCGGAGTGGATGACCCAGTTCGACTCCCAGCTCGGCTACGCCATCCTGCGCCACTGCGCGCCCGTGCTCGGCCTCGAACCGCACGCCTCGCCCGAGGCCTATCTGGCCCGCCGCGCCGTGCTCGGCGCTGACGAGGTGAACCGGCGGCTGCTCACGGCCTCGGGTGTCGGCCACTATCTGATCGAGACGGGCTACCGCGCCGGGGAGATCCTCGGCCCGTCCGCCATGGCCGAGGTCACCGGCGTACCGGTGGAGGAGGTGGTCCGCCTGGAGGCCGTCGCCGAGCAGGTCGCCGCCACTGGCGTGACGGCCGCCGGGTTCGCCGCCCGCTTCGCCGAGGTGCTGTGGGAGCGCACCCGGTCGGCGCGCGGGCTCAAGACCATCGTCGCCTACCGCCACGGCCTCGACTTCGACCCCGCCCCGCCCGAGCCCGCCGAGGTGAGCGAGGCGGCCGGACGCTGGCTGGCCACCGGGGGCGCCCGCCTGGACGAGCCGGTGCTGCTGCGCCACCTCATCTGGGCCGGTCTGGAGCGAGGGCTGCCGCTGCAGTTCCACATCGGCTACGGCGACCCCGACCTGGACCTGCGCCGCGCCGACCCGCTGCTGCTGCGCGGCCTGATCGAGCTGGCCGAGCCGGTGGGCGTGCCGCTGATGCTGCTGCACTGCTACCCCTTCCACCGGCACGCCGGCTACCTCGCGCACGTGTACCCGCACGTCTACTTCGACATCGGCCTGGCCGTGCACCACACCGGCGCGAGGAGCGACGCGCTGGTCGCCGAGTGCCTGGAGGTCGCGCCGTTCGCCAAGCTGCTGTTCTCCTCCGACGCGTGGGGGCCGGCCGAGCTGCACCACCTCGGGGCGGTGCTGTGGCGGCAGGCGATGGCCCGTGTGCTCGGCGGCTTCGTCGCCGACGGCGAGTGGTCGTCGGAGCAGGCGGTGCGGGTGGTCACCATGGTCGGCGCCGGCAACGCGCGCCGCGTCTACGGCCTGGGAGTGGCCGCGTGACGGGAACACATCATCGCGACGTCCTGCTGCGCGAGGTGCTGCGCGCGGAGCTGCACGCCGCCCAGGAGCTCAGACGGGAGCTGCACGCCCAGCCGAGACTGTCGGGCAAGGAGGGGCCGACGCTCAAACGGGTGCTCGAAGCGCTCCCGGACGGGCAGGTCGAGTACGTCGCCGGCACCGGCGCCATGCTCCGGGTGGGCGGCAGGGGCCCGGCCGTGGGCGTGCGCGGCGAGCTGGACGCGCTGCCGCTCGTCGAGCGCACCGGGGTGCCGTGGGCTTCGGCGAACGGCGCCATGCACGCCTGCGGCCACGACGTCCACCTGGCCGCCGTGGTGGCGCTCGCCCGTACGGTCCACCGGGTCGCGGGCATCCTGGAGGCACGGCGGACGCGGCGCGCCGGCCTCGAAGCGGTGGCCGAGGACGCCGACCGGGTCGCGCCGCTGGTCGTGGTGCTGCAGCCGCGCGAGGAGAGCTTCCCGTCCGGCGCCAGGGACATCGTCGAGGCGGGCGCGCTCGAACGCCTCCAGGTGAACGCCATGGTGGGCGCGCATGTGCAGCCCGTGCTGGAGGCCGGCGTGATCGCCTGTACGCCCGGCGCGGTCAACGCCTCCGCCGACGAGTTCCGGGTGACGATCAGGGGCAGGGACGGGCACGCGGCCTACCCGCACCTGGCCCGCGATCCGGTGGTCGCCATGGCGCAGGTCATCGTCGCCGCCCAGCAGCTCGTCAGCCGGGTGACCGACCCGATGGTGCCCACCGTGGTCACGTTCGGCACGGTGCACGCGGGCACCGCGCCCAACGCCATTCCAGGCGAGGCGGTGGCCAGGGGGACCCTGCGGACGCTGTCGCGGACCTGGCGGGAGGCGCTGCACGCGCGCTTCGCCGAGCAGGTGCGGGAGGTGGCCGGGGCGCACGGGTGCGAGGCCGAGGTGCGGGTGTTCCCGGGGGAACCGGTGCTCGTCAACGACGCGGTGCTGGCCGTACGGACCGGGGAGTTGCTGCGGGAGCAGGGGCACTCGGTCAGCGAGGAGCTGCGCTCCTGCGGCGGGGACGACTTCGCGCAGTACGGCGCGCTGGTGCCGTCGCTGATGATGTTCGTCGGCGTCGACACCGACGCGGGGCTGCACAGCCCCGACTTCCTGCCCGACGACTCCAGTGTGGCCGCGGTCGCGGAGAGCCTGCTCGCGGGCTATCTCGCCGCCTCCGGGGACCGAGTGAGCGTCCGGCGATGAGCGCCGCGTCCGAGGACCGGGTCAGCGCGCGGCGGTGAGCACGTCCCTGGCGATGGCCTCCCGCTTCGCCGCCTCGTCCGCCATCGCCCGCTGCTCGGCCGCCACGCGGACATCGTAGGCGGCGCGAGCGGTGGCGATCTCGTTCTGGTGGCCCTCGGTCCAGGTGACGAGCGCGCGAATGGTCTCGTGCAGGGTCGCGCCCAGCGGGGTGAGCGCGTAGTCCACCCGGGGCGGCACGGTCGGGTGGACGGTCCGGCTCACCAGCCCGTCGCGCTCCAGATGCCGCAGGGTCCGGGTGAGCATGCGCTGGCTGACCCCGTCGATCATGCGGCGGAGCTCGGTGAACCGGAGGCTGCGCTTGTCGAGCAGCGCGATGGCCAGCAGCGACCACTTGTCCGCGACACGGTCGAGGATCTGCCGGACCTCGCAGTCCTCCCGTGTGTCCCACTGGAGAACGTCGTAGTCGCCGCCGGTATCCCCGCAGTAACCGGGGAACTCTGATGTGCCGTCTTCCATGCCCCCAGCTTCCTCCAGCAAGCTCCTTGGTTACAAGAGGGAACTGGCAATCACTTTGAATACCAAGGTTTATGGGAGGAAACGGATGATGTCCACATCACGGGCCCGCATGGACGCGCGCGCCTGGAGCGTGCTGTTCGTACTGGCGGGAGCGGTCTTCCTGGAGGGCATCGACGTGGCGATGCTCAATGTGGCGCTGCCGGCCATCCGGGCCGATCTCGGCCTGTCGACCGGGATGCTCAGCGGCGTCGTCAGCGCCTACGTGCTGGGGTACGGCGGCTTCATGCTGCTGGGCGGCCGGGTCGCCGACGTCCTGGGCCGCCGCCGGATGTTCCTGTTCTGGCTGACCGTCTTCCTGGTCTTCTCCGGCCTCGGCGGCTTCGCCACCGAAGGCTGGATGCTGCTGGTCGCCCGGTTCGTCACCGGCGTGGCCGCCGCGTTCATGGCGCCGGCCGGGCTGGCGCTGGTCACCGGCAACTTCCCGGAGGGCCCGCTGCGCACCAAGGCGCTCGGTGTGTACGCCGGGACCGCCGCGGGCGGGTTCTCACTCGGCCTGGTCGTGGGCGGGCTGCTGGCCTCGATCGGCTGGCGCTGGGTGTTCTTCGCGCCGGTGCTGCTGTCGGCGCTGATCCTCGTGGCGGCGGTGCCCCTCATCAAGGAGACCGCCCCGTCGCGGCCCGCCACCGGCGGGTTCGACCTGGCGGGCGCGTTCGCCATCACCGGGGCGATGCTGCTGCTGGTGTACGGGGTGATCCGGCTGGAGCATCCCGGTGACGGCGTGGCCGGCACGGTGCTGACGTTCGCCGCCGGGCTGGCCCTGCTGGCGGCCTTCGTGGTGATCGAACGGCGCTCGGCCGACCCGCTCGTACGGCTCGGCATCCTTCGCTCCGGACCGCTGGTCCGGGCCAACCTGGGGGCACTGCTGTTCGTCGGCTCGTTCGCCGGGTTCCAGTTCGTGGCGACCCTCTACCTGCAGGAGGTGCGCGGCTGGAGCAGCTTGCAGACCGGTCTCGCCATGCTGGTGATCGGCCTGGACACCATTCTCGCCCCCACCCTGACGCCGCGGCTGGTGAACCGCTTCGGCAACGCCCGCGTGCTGTTCGGCGGGATCGTCGTGGCGGTCGTGGCCTACGCGCTGTTCCTGCCCGTCGGGATGGACTGGACGTACACCGCGATGCTGCCGACCATGCTCCTGCTCGGCGTGGCGTTCTCCCTGGCGTACGGCCCGCTGACGATGGCCGCCACCGACGGGATCGCCGAACACGAGCAAGGGCTGGCCAGCGGCCTGCTCTACACCTCGATCCAGTTCGGTACGGCGCTCGGGCTGTCGGCGGTGGCCGCCGTCGCCGCGCTCGGCGACGCAACCACGGCGGAGGCGCGGCTCGGCGCCCTGCAGGCCGCCCTGTTCGTCCCGTTGGCCGCCGCGGTCCTCGGCGTGCTGATCACCGCCATCGGCATCCGTTCCCGCCCCCGCGCGCGCTCTGGTGAACCCGAGCCCGCGCTCGCCGGCTGACAGCGCAAGGCCGTTCAACGACAAGGAGGAACCGATGGCCACCAGAACATCGTTCGCCGCGATCGAGAGCCAGTTCAACGCCTACATAGGCGACATCGTCTACGCCACCATGACCACCGTGGACGCCAAGGGACGTCCCCGGGCGCGCGTCCTGATCCCGATCTGGGAGACGGTCGACGGCCGCCCCATCGGCTGGCTCGCGACGTACCGGACGCCGGTCAAGGCGGCGCACCTGGCGAACAACCCGCACACCACCTTCTCCTACTGGAGCCCTCGCCAGAACGCCGTCAGCGTCGACACCGTGGCCGCATGGGACGAAGACGCGGAGGTCAGGCGCAGGGTGTGGGACCTCTACCGCACGGGCAGCCCGGCCGGAGCCGGTTATGACCTGGGCAACTTCTGGAAGAGCCCCGCAGATCCACAACTGCACGTGCTGCGGCTCACCCCGTGGCGGGTCCAGGTCATTCGCGGAGCCGACCTGCAGAGCAGGATCTGGCGGGCGGACTGAGCCGGGGAGGTGCGCGGGGGTCTCGGCCCCCGCGCACGTCACATGCCGAGGATCGGCCAGATGGACATTGCTGACGAAACCCTCCCGAACCTCTAGGCTCTTGCGGCGATGGAATGCGAAGACTTCACCCCTGGTTCCGGCCGCCTCGCCCCCCGGGCGGCCCTGCGCTCCGACGCCCCCAGCCTCGACCTGAACGGCACCTGGCGCTTCCGCCTGTCACCCACGGCCGGCGCCGCCGAGGACTTCGCCGCGCCCGGCTACGACGACTCCAGCTGGGACGAACTGCCCGTGCCGGCGCACTGGCCGCTGCACGGGCACGGCTCGCCCGCCTACACCAACGTCGCCTACCCCTTCCCGATCGACCCACCGCACGTCCCCACCGAGAACCCGACCGGCGACCACCGCCGCGCCTTCGACCTGCCGGACGGCTGGACCGGCGGCCGGCTCCGCTTCGACGGCGTCGAGTCGTACGCCAAGGTCTGGTTGAACGGGCACCTGCTGGGGTTCACCACCGGCAGCCGACTGCCGGCCGAGTTCGACGCGGGACCCTGGCTGAAGCCGGGGCGCAACGTGCTGGCCGTACGGGTGCACCAGTGGTCGGCCGCCAGCTACCTGGAAGATCAGGACATGTGGTGGCTGCCCGGCATCTTCCGGGAGGTGACGCTCACCCGGTCGAGCGCCGACGTGTTCGTGCACGCGGGCTTCGCCGGCGGGCGGGGCACGCTCAGCTTCGAAGGGGACGGCCTGCTCAGCGTCCCCGAGCTCGGGATCAGCGGCCTGGAGCCCGGCGTCGAGATCACCGCCGAGGTGGAGCCGTGGACCGCCGAGACGCCCCGGCTGTACGAGGCCGTCGTCACCACGGCCGAGGAGAGCGTCCGGGTGCGGGTCGGCTTCCGGACGATCGGCATCGAGGACGGGGTGCTGCTCGCCAACGGGCGGCCACTGCTGTTCAAGGGGGTCAACCGGCACGAGTTCCATCCCTCCCACGGGCGCGCGGTGCCGTACGCGACCATGCGCGAGGACGTGCTGCTGATGAAGCGGCACAACATCAACGCCGTCAGGACCAGCCACTACCCGCCGCACCCCGACTTCCTGCACCTGTGCGACGAGCTCGGGCTGTGGGTCATCGACGAGTGCGACCTGGAGACGCACGGTTTCACCCAGGTCGGCTGGCGGCGCAACCCCAGCGACGACCCCCGCTGGGAGGAGGCGTACCTCGACCGGATGCGCCGCACGGTCGAACGCGACAAGAACCACCCGAGCGTCGTCATGTGGTCCCTCGGCAACGAGGCGGGCGTGGGCCGCAACCTCGCCGCCATGGCCGCCTGGACGCGGGAGCGCGACCCGTCGCGGCCGATCCACTACGAGGGCGATTGGTCATGCGCGGACGTGGACGTGTACTCGCGGATGTACGCCTCGCACGCCGAGGTCGAGGCCATCGGCAAGGGCGTCGAGGACCCGCTGGACGACCCGGAGCTGGACGCGCGGCGGCGGGGGATGCCGTTCCTGCAGTGCGAGTACGCCCACGCGATGGGGAACGGGCCCGGCGGGCTCGCGGAGTATCAGGAGCTGTTCGAGCGGTATCCGCGGCTGGCGGGCGGGTTCATCTGGGAGTGGATCGACCACGGCCTGGCCCACCCCACCCTCGGGTACGCCTACGGCGGGGACTACGGCGAGCCGGTCCACGACGGGAACTTCGTCATCGACGGGCTGGTGTTCCCGGACCGGACACCGTCGCCCGGACTGCTCGACCTCAAGAAGGTGTACGAGCCGGTCGCGTTCTCCTTCTCGGAGAGCTCGGTGACGGTCCGGAGCACGTACGGCTTCCGCGACCTGTCCCACCTGTCCTTCTCCGGAGAGGTGGAGGCGGAGGGCGTGCCGCGGGCGGCGTTCCCGCTGGCGGTGCCCGCCGGCGGCGGTGAGGTCAAGCTGCCCGCGTTCCCCGCGGAGGAAGGCGAGCGATGGCTCACCGTCCGCGCCGTCCTGGCCGGCGACGAGCCGTGGGCGGACGCGGGCCACGAGGTGTCCTGGGCCCAGGTCCCGCTCACCGCCGGCGGCACCCCGTACCAGGGGACGGACGACCTCAGCGGGATTCACTACCGCCCGGTCCCGCCCGCCGAGGAATCCGCTCTTGGGCAGGACTCCGCCGACGGTGCTGCCACCTTCCTTACCCCAGCCACGTACGGTGAGCAGATCGAGGTCGCCGGGGCGACGTTCGACCCGGTGACCGGTCGTCTCACCCGCCTGTTCGGCCTCGACGTTGACGGGCCGGCGCTGGAGCTCTGGCGGGCGCCGATCGACAACGACCGGTACAGCGGTGCGGAGTGGCGGTGGCGGCAGCTCGGCCTGGACCGGCTCACCCATCGGGTGGACGCGGTCGAGACCGGGGACGGGCTGGTCGTGCGTACCCGGGTGGCACCGGCGGCGACCGACCTCGGGATGCGGGTCACGTACCGGTGGATCGCCGTGGGGGAGGGGCTCGAGCTGGTCGTGGACGTGGAGCCCGACGGCGAGTGGAGCGAGCCGATCCCCCGGCTCGGCGTCGCCATGTCGCTGCCGGGCCGGTTCGACCGGGTCACCTGGTTCGGGCGGGGACCGGGGGAGGCGTACCCCGACACCGGGATGGCCACCAGGGTCGGCCGCTGGAGCGCGAACATCGACGAGCTGCAGACGCCGTACGTGTACCCGCAGGAGAACGGGCAGCGGGCCGACGTCCGCTGGGCGGAGCTCAGCGGGGGTGGCGGACCCGGGGTCAGGGTGACGGGCGATCCGGTGTTCGGGCTGACCGCCCGCCGCTGGAGCACCGCCGACCTCGACCGCGCCACCCACCTGCCGGACCTGGTGCCGGGGGAGCGGGTGCACGTCAACCTGGACCTCGCCCAGCACGGCGTGGGCACGGCCGCGTGCGGGCCCGGCACCCTGCCGCGGTACGAGCTGACGGCTCGGCCGGCGACGCTCCGCCTCCGCTTCGACCCGGCGTAGACCTCGGCTGTGGAGGCCGTCGGTCCCCGTCTGGGACCGGCGGTCTCCTTGCCCGCTCAGTCGGCGGTGAGGGCGAGCTTCCCCTGGCGGGGTCCTCGCGCGGCGACCTCGTGCGCCCTGGCCGCCCGCGCCATCGGGAACACCTCCTGGACCGGAACACGGAAGCGGCCTTCCACGGAGAGCGTGGCCGCCAGGGCGAGGCCGTGCCGCCCGTCGGGTTCGCCGCCGACTTCACCGCGCGAGAGCCGTACCCCGAGCTCGGGGCCGCTGAAGTCGGCGATCGTGAGGACCGACGTCGGCGCGCCGGTCAGCGCGATGAGCTCGGGCAGCGAGCCGGCCCCGGCGACGTCCAGCGCGAGGTCGACCCGTTCGACGCCGAGAGCGCCGACGAGTTCAGCCGGCCCCGGCCCGTAGGTGGTGGGGATCGCGCCCAGGTCGGCGAGGAAGGTCTGGCTCTCCGGACGTGCCGTGCCGATCACCCGGGCGCCACGGGCGACCGCCAGCTGGACGGCGACGCTTCCGACGCCGCCCGCCGCGCCGTCGATCAGCAGCGTCGTTCCCGGCCGCACGTCGAGCACGTCGAGCGCCCGGGTCGCCGTCTCGATACTCGTGCCGGCGGCGCCGGCTTCCACCCACGACATCGACGGCGGCTTCAGACTCCAGAATCTCAGTACGGCGAACTCCGCGCTCGCGCCGCCGAGCTGGGAGAGGGCGACCGCGCCGAAGACCTCATCGCCGACCGCGAACCCGGTGACCTCCGCGCCGACCTCGTCGATCACGCCGGCCGCGTCCACCCCCGGGACGTGCGGCAAGGGAAGTCGTTCGTTCGAGCCGGCTCGTAGCGCGAGATCGACCGGCGAGATCCCGGCCGCCCTGACGGCGATGCGAACCTCGTCAGGGCCCGGGTGAGGCTCGGGAAACGGACCGACGGTGAGCACCTTGGGAGGACCGAACCGGTCGAACTGGACAGCGAACATGATGACCTTCTTCACCTGGGTGACAACAGCGCTACTACGCTAAACAGACAACCGGAACAGGTGTTTCGGATCGCGCGAAAGTGAGAGGGGCGGCGACCACAGTGACTCGGAAACCTCGCGTTGACGCGGCACACAATCGGCGGCACATCGTGGCGGTCGCGCATGCCGCGTTCGCCGCAGAGGGGCTGGAGCTGCCCATGCGCGAGATCGCCCGGCGCGCCGGCCTGGGCGTCGCGACGCTCTACCGGCACTTCCCGTCCCGCCCGGACCTCATCGGCGCCGTGCTGGCGGAGCAGGCGGCCGACTGCGGCGCGGCAATGCGGGCAGCCCTGGACGATCCCAACCCCTGGCGCGCGCTGAGCGGACTCATCCGCCGCTTCGCCGACTACCAGCTCCGGGAGCGGGGGCTGAACGACGCGGTGCTCGGCTCGCACGCCGCCGGACTCCCGTTCGCCGAACAGCGCCGCGCCCACGCGCGCGGGCTGGAGCGGCTCGTCGAGCGCGCCCGGCGTACGGAAGCCGTCCGGCCCGAGCTGTCGGTCGAGGACGTACGGGTCGGCCTGTGGGCCATCGCCTCGTTCCGGACGCTTCCCCCCGAAAGGGCCGGCACCGCGGTCCCGAGGCTGGCGAACCTGCTGCTCACCGCGCTGGCACCAGGCTCAGGCTCCCGTCAATCCTGAAGTCGGGAGGATCGTGCAAGCTCGTAAGAGCATCATTCTAACGTTCGCGCAGCTCAAGCTGGTCAAATAAAGGAGAAGCAATTCCCACGGAGCACTGATCGGCTCCACGAATGAACAGGTAGGCACACCATGAAGGTCGCCATTGTCGCCGGCGCCAGCTCCGGCATCGGGCAGAGCGCCGCCATCCAGATCGCCAAGCGCGGGGTCGGGGTGATCCTGACCTACAACGGCAACCAGGCCGGCGCGCTCGACACGGTCGCGGCCATCGAGAAGGAGGGCGGCCAGGCCGTCGCGCTGCCGCTGGACATCGGCAGGAGCGAGACCTTCCCGGCCTTCCGCGAGAGCGTCGTCGCGGCGCTGCGCGACACGTGGCAGCGGGACACGTTCGACTACCTGGTCAACAACGCCGGATTCGGGCGGATGGCCTTTTTCGAGGACACCACCGAGGAACTGTTCGACGAGTTCATGCGGGTCCTGCTCAAGGGGCCGTACTTCCTGACCCAGACCCTGCTGCCGCTGCTGGCCGACGGCGGCGCCATCGTCAACACCACCAGCAGCTCGGCGTCGGCCGCCGGCACGGAGGAGGGCTACTCCGCCTACGCGACGATGAAGGGCGGCCTGACCGTCCTCACCCGCTATATGGCCAAGGAGTTCAGCAAGCGCGGCATCCGCGTCAACTCCATCGCCCCTGGCACCACCCGGACCCGGATCGGGGACGACGCCTTCGCACGCTACCCCGAGCTGATCCCGGCCATCGCCGCGAACACCGCCCTCGGCCGCCTGGGCGAGCCCGACGACGTCGGCATGGTGATCGCGACACTGGTCTCGGAAGAAAGCCGCTGGATCACCGCCCAGAACATCGAAGCCTCCGGCGGCTACGGCCTCTGACCGAAGTCGAGCGCTTTCAGTTTCATTAAGGCGGCTCTGGAGAATGTGCGGGGCTGAGATGGAAAGCGTTGAAGTGTGTACGGATGACTCCGAACGCGTCGCAAGCCTACCGTGGATAGTGCATCATGCTAACAAGGAAAGGTGACTTAGATTCATATATAAAGTGGAGGTTTGGGCTATGTTGCGGGGAAAGGGCGGCAGGCGAGTTTTTGGGCCGGTCAAGTGCATCTCTGCGCTTCTGTGCATGATAGTGCTTCAGGGGTGTGCGGACTGGGCGCCCAGGGTGGTGGAGGCCGACCAGGTCGCTCTCGACGAAGTTTTCAGCGTCGGTACGGTGGTGGCGCAGACCACGGACGATCAGATATTCGACGAGAAAATCCAGCGAGTGGACGTCCTGATCACGGATGTCGGGGCCTCGTCTTTTGCGGAGGCGCTTGAGGTGGCGCAGGATCGCCTCGCGAAGCACGGCTGGAAGACCATCTTCAAGAATACCGACTCCATGGGAATGAGGTCGGACAGGTGGGAGCGCACTGATCTGGTGGCCCGTAGGTTCGCGGGTGCCGACTCCTTCTTTCTGGAAGTGCAGCAGCAGGTGGAGAAAGACCTCAAGTCCGATCCGTCGAAGTGGGACGAGTATCTGCTGGTGCACGTTTCAAAAGCAATCGAATAGCGTTGTCGGGGGTGCGGTGGGTGGCGTCTCCCTACCGTGCGGTCCACGGCCGGAGCTTCTCGGGATTGCGTACCACCCAAATGTGCTTGATCTGGTCGCCCGCGATGTCGAAGGCCGCCACCATCACGGTGACGCCATCGAGCTGCGCTACCAGGCCGGGCCGGCCGTTGACCGTACGTTCCAGGATCGCCATGTCGGGGGCTCGGCCGACGATGTGGGCGGTGTAGCGCGCGATCTGCTCGCGGCCTTCGATCGGGTGGAGCGCGGTGCTGACCAGGCCACCGCCGTCGGCGATCACCGTGGCGTCGGGGGCGAGGAGGCCGACCAGCGCCTCGACGTCCTTGGCTTCCCAGGCCCGCTTGAAGTCCCTGACGATGCTCGCGTTCCCGGCGGCTGTCGCGGTCGCGGTCGTGGATGCCTGCGCCTCGCGGACGCGACGGCGGGCCGAGGAGGCCAGCTGGCGGCATGCCGCCGGTGACCGGCCGAGGACCTGGGCCACTTCGGCGAAGGAATAGCGGAAGACATCGTGCAACACGAACGCGACGCGCTCGGCGGGAGTCATCGTGTCGAGCACGACGAGGAAGGCCATGGTGATCGACTCGTCGAGGGTGACGTGGTCGGCTGGGTCAGCCGCGATCCCACTCGTCCGGCCGCTGCTCCACTCGGCGCGGTCGGGCAGCGGCTCCGGGATCCATTCACCCACGTAGCGCTCCCGCCTGGCGCGTGCCGAGCCGAGCAGGTTCAGGCAGATGCGACCGGCGACCGTCGTCAGCCAGGCGCCGGGGGAATCGATGGCTTCCTGTTGCGTGCGGGACATGGCGTACCAGCGGGTGTAGGTCTCCTGCACGGCATCCTCGGCATCGGCCAGGGAGCCGAGGAGCCGGTAGGCGAGATTGATCAGCCGGCGCCGTTCGCCCATGATCGCGCTCAGGCCCGGGTCGGTCCGGCCGGGTCCCGGCTCGGCTGGGGTGGTCATGGCGCCGCCTGCTCCCCTGGTCTCGTCTGCCCGCACCTGTCCGACGAGACAGCGGTCGACATGGCCTGCCATCTCACATTCTCGGGGGCTGGTCGTTCGGCATGAGCGTCCTTCAGCTCAGCCAGGTCTGGACCGGCCGCCGTGCGCACGCGGTCGTCGCAGGCCGCAGGGGTGACGACGGCCTGGTCCGCGGGACCTCCTAGCCTCGCAGGTCGGACAGGTCTTCCTCGGTGAGAGTGAGCTCCCGCGCCGCGAGGTTCTCCTCCAGATGATCGAGGCGGCCGGTGCCCGGGATCGCCAGCACCGACGGCGAGGTCGCCAGCAGCGCGGCGATCGCGACCTGCGCGGTGGTCGCGCCCAGGCGTACCGCGACCTTGCCGAGCCGTTCGGTGTCGAGCGGCTCGCGGCCACCACCGAGCGGGAAGAACGGCACGTACGCGATGCCCGCTTCCTCGCACTGCGCCAGCAGCCCCGGATCGTCGGCGTGCACGTTCTGCACCGCCGCGACGGGCGCGATCGCGCGGGCCTCGGCGAACTGGGCGGCGTCGACGTTGCTGACGCCCAGGTGCCGGATCAGCCCCTGCGCGCGGAGCTCGGCCAGTACGGCGAACCGCTCGGCGATCGACTCGCCGCCCGGTCCGGTCATTCCGCCGACCCGCAGGTAGACCAGATCGAGCCGGTCCAGGCCGAGGGAGCGCAGATCCGCCTCGACCAGGCCGCGCAGCTGATCAGGTGTCGCCTGCCCGCTCGGCCTCCCGTCCGGGCCGGGCAGCGGCCCGACCTTCGTCGCGATCACCAGGCCGTCACGGTAGGGGGCCAGTGCCGTACGGATCAACTCGTTCGCCCGAACCTCGCCCCTGCCGTAGAAGGCGGCCGTGTCGATGTGGTTCACGCCCAGCTCCACGGCGCGCCGGAGCACGGCGATGCCGCCCTCCGCAGCGCGCGGCGGGCCGCCGAAGGTGCCCATCGCCAGGCGCATCGCGCCGAAACCGAGCCGGTTGATGGTCAGATCTCCGCCGAGGGAGAAGGTATCGATCGTCATGACCCTCATGCTGTCCGCCGCGACGCCCCCCGGCGAACGCGTGGCAGCATGCTGCCAGACTGGAGGAATGCGCAACGAGCAGGTGTTCTCAGTACAAGGGGACGCGGAGCTGGTCGCGCGTGCCGGTCACCTCTTCGCGTCCGCACGGACCGAGTTCCTGTGTGCCGCCCGGGACCTCAACACCTGGTCGCAGCCGGAGCCCAGAGCCGCGATCGGGCACCGGATGCGCGCCACGGACCTCATCTCCCGCAAGCTGCTGAGCCCGGTCGCACTCGCCGACGAGGACGACCGCGCGCACCTGCGGCTGGTGCAGAGTCTGGGCGCGCTCGTACGGATCAGTGGCTCGCGGCTGCCGCACGAGACCATCCTCATCGACCGTCGGGTGATGATCCTGGCCGGTCAGGAGACCCCCAACGGCCGCGAGTACACCGTGACCACGTCGCAAACCTTGATCGACGGCGTCCACTCGCTGTTCGAGGCGATCTGGGACACCGCCGCCGATCTCGACACCTACCTGCGCGGCGACATCCCGGACCTCGACCCCGACGGCCGCCTGATCCTCCAGGCCCTGGGTTCGGGCCTCACCGACGCTTCGGCGGCCAAACGGCTCGGCGTCTCGCTCCGCACCTACCGGCGGCGCGTGGCCGACCTGATGGTCAAGCTCGACGCCGACTCCCGCTTCCAGGCGGGGTTGCGCGCGGGCGAGCTGGGGCTACCCCGCTGAAGACCGTGCTCAACGTAAGGCTGCGTACGCGTCGATGCAGTCGTGCGTAACACGTCACCGCTGCCCCGTGCGGCCTGCATTGACGGCGGTGAACCAGGCGTCGGCATGGGGAACGGCTTTCCGCGTGCAGCGCCTGGACAGGGTCGGTCGTGGGCGTCCCGGCGGGGATACTGGGCGGAGTAATTCATCCGAAGGAAGAGCATGAATGCACATTCCGAGGCGGGCAGCCGCCTCACCGCCATGGGCACACAACTGCTCGAAGTGCATATCTGGCTCCGCGAGATGCTGGAAGACCTCCAGGACAGCGTCGACGACTACTTCGACGGCAAAGGGCTGCCGCCACGGGACCTGCGTGCCCACTGTCTGTCCTTCTGCACGGCATTGACGCGCCATCACACCGGCGAGGACAAGGGCGCGTTCCCGGCGATCGCCGAGGAGTTCCCCGAACTGCGCAAGGTGCTCTCCGACCTGCGCACCGACCACAATCAATTGGACTGGCTGCTGGGCAATCTCCAGAAACTGCTCGAGTCCCTCCCGGAAAAGCCGGACCCCGCCACGGCCGCCAAGGTGCGCGAGGAGGTGACGGCGCTGTCGGCGGTCATGCAGACGCACTTCATCTACGAGGAGAAGAAGCTGATCTCCGTACTCAACTCGATGGATGTGCCCGAATGGCGCGAGAACCGGCCCGACTTCCTGCTGATCGACGACGAGGACGGGTCTCGGACGTCTCCTCCGTGAGGTCCCACGCCAGAAAACGGCGACCGCAGACCGCCCCGGCTTGACCGGCGCAGTCCTTGGCACAGGATGTGCAGTCCGCGCATCGTGGTCACCTGATGCAGTCAGACATGCCCTTGGCTGACATGGACTTGCACCGGCAGCTCGGAGGTGCGTGAGTTAGCCCAGCTATTTGAAGATGGCGTCGAACAGTTGGGTGACTGGCCAAGAAACGATCGCCCCTATCAGCGCTGAGAGTAACATGACGTTCAGCCAATTTGGCTGACGAGACCTGTTCCGGGCAATCCGGCGGCGTAGCACGCGCTGGCAGCTGAGGTTCGCCATGTCCGCCACCTGATCGTTCAAGAATAATATCCAGAGCGCTATCAGCAGGAAAAACGCGAGCATCAACCAGATATTGCCGATGTCTGAGCCCCAAATTATGAGAGCCATGATGGTACGGGGGGCCGAAGCGAAATACCTGCCACCGGAGCCAGGCACGGCGGTAGTAGCGCGCCCCCACCCGATTTGCCGTTGATGGCGGACCGGACTCTGGTCGCAAGTCTTCTTCAACGCTGTTGCTGTCAATAAAAGCGCTGACAGGAATATCCACAGCTTCGATCATAGCTCCTGAGGCCCAGGGGGAGTGATGCCTGTTGCAGACGTGCAAGCCAAGTCGCCGGCATGGGGTTGTACCGGCAACTCGGGGGCGCGTGATCAGGGCTCAAGCTCGCGCATCTCTGTCCCTGCTTGACGCAGCTTTTCGTACGCCTGCTTCGCCTTCTCAGCTTCAGCTCGTCCGGAATACCAAGAGGTTTGGAGCTTCGGGAACCACTCGCCGATCTTCGTCGGGTTTTGAAGAGGTATACAGCAGCCGAAGCGATACTGACGCTGCCAGCCCCTGTGATGACCAGATCCATCACGAGTGGGGAGTTCATCGAAATACGCTTGGCCCTTATACGTATGGCGCTGTTCCAGGACGCCACGGTATGCCTGATGTAAGCCTCTTTCTTATAATTCTGAATCTGCTTCGAAGAGCGGAGTCTTTCCCGTTGAGTTCCAAATTCCAGAGAGGGATTCCGGGCCAGCTCTCGCTTAATAAACCCAGACATATCCACAGTGTCGAGCGCTTCGAGGACGGTCCCCATCAGGTTGATGACGTTCTTGAGAGAAGGCGGCTCCAGGGCCCCCAACGACGAGATGCGCACCTCTATCGCAGCTCGCTCTTCTCGTAACACCGCAGTCAGGTCAGTCATAAATCACAGATCGTAGCCCTCCGGGGGCCTAGGGGGTGGTGCCTGATGCGAACGGGCAATCTCCCCGAGGGAGTCCCCCACCCGAAGCGCTCGCTGGGATACCAGATCCTGCGCTGGGGCGAGACCTACCTCGTTCAGCCGGACGGCGAGAACACAGGCGATCCCTGGCAGTTCGCGCCCGAGCGGAAGAGGCACATCCTGTGGCTCTACGCGATCGACGACAAGGGCCAATAGCTACGACACTGATTTCACGTACAAATCGGAGTCCACATGCTGGAGGCGCAGGCCCCGACATCACGCGGGGCCTGCATTGCCCGAAGGGATCAGGCCGCGGTCTCGGAAAGCGTGGCAAGGTTCTCCGTGTCCTTGACCTTGGCGCGAGACCGGACGGCCCTGGCAGGCCGCTTCGGTGCGGTGCTCGACTGCTCAGCCAGCATGGCCTTAGAAGCGTCCTGGCGCATCTCAGCCCCGACCTCCGAGGTGAGAACGCCCTCACGGCATCCTCTGAGATGGCAGGTTCTGCGGGAGCCTCCACAACCGACTCAGTCTCCTGGGCCCCGCTCCTGGGCCTCCGCCTCGCGGGCTTGGTCGATCTTGTCCCACTCGTCATCGTTGAGGTAAAACGCGACCGCAGGGGCGGCAGGCTTCATACCCGAGAGGTCCGCGACTTCTGTTTCTTCAGTCGCAGCCTCGGCGGGGGCGACATCGGCGACCAGGGCAAGCACCGGGATGGCCTCGGCAGGCTCCTCCGTGGCGTCCTCAGTCGGGATGTCCCCACTGGTGGCCTGCGAATTGGAAAACTGGGAGCGATGCATCAACACGAGGACGGCGAGTGGCAAATGCCCAGAAAGAGAAATATCGTCGATGGACTCTGCAAAATCCGGTTGATGAGTCGTAGTCGACCGTCGCTGGGTATTCGACGGAGTAGCCCTTCACGGTTGTGGTGAGCGTCGCTTCCGTCCTCCTGCTGGTGGGCGGATGCGGATGGTTTCAGGGGCCAAGCCAAGTTGACCCCGTTATTATCAAAGAAGTGCGTGGAATCGGCGTGCTGAAAGCTGGGACGACGAGCCGGAGCTATGTCAACGGAAGGACGGAGATCACAAATATCCTTGTAGTCGATGTTGGAACCATGAATCCCCGAGATGCGCTCGATAAGGCCGTCGACAGTTTGCGTGAACTTGAATGGACGACCATCGCCGAAAATAGGCCGATTAGGGTATTGATGAAATCCGGGAAATTTTCGGACGTTCATGCGTCAATTGCACCTTTTGATCCGATATACCATAAGACTGAGCCTGAGATTCTCCGGGCGTTGGCTGGTGAATCGGGAGAGAGGGAGGCTCTTGTCAGCTTGAATGTATATGAGTATAGATAAGGCCGAGCCCCTGAGGGCAGCGGGTGTCAGTCCGTGACGGTGAGGACCGTGCCGGCGCCGACCGTCAGGCCGCCCTCGCGGATGGCGAAGCCGAGTCCCGGCTCCAATGCCACGGCCTTGCCCAGCTGGATCGGCACCTCGATGGTGTCGCCGGCCTCGCCGCGCTCCTTCGTGCGGCCGAACGTCTTCACGCCGGTCACGGCCGCGGCGACATCCCGGACCTCGACGCCGGCTCCCGCTTCCAGGCCGGGCTGCGCGCGGGCGAACTGGGGCTACCCCGCTGAGGACTGCGCTCAACGCAAAGCTGCATCACCAGGCCGCTCCCACCTGAAACGCCTGAATCCTTCAGGAGCCACGGAGAATCGCAGACGCCACGCCTGCTACGTCACGATCGTTAAAGATCGAGGCCAATGTGAAACGTATACGTTTCGTATATGAATTCTCTATGTTTTGAACCCTTCGGACCACTGTCATGGTGAAAAGTCAAGGCTTGTTCCTCAGGTTACGATCATGCTAATTTTCCCATCGCACGCATCAATGCTGACCGACCTATCGGAGAGGAGGTATCTTATGGGCAGGATCATGATAAGTGACGCCTTCGTGACGCTGAACAAGGATTCCGTGCTCGAGCTGACGCCCAGCGAGTACGCGGAGATCGCGGCTCTCTCCCGAGAGAACGCCGATCATCAGAGTGTGATCTCGTAGCTCATTCCAGAGCAACGTGAATGCCGCGGGGAGCGCTACCCGCGGCATTTTATCGTGGTTGATGTATCCCGTAGGAGAAACAATATGGAATCCGTCGGTGGGCGCATGTCCCGTCATCTTGAGCAGCCCGGTGAGCGCTCCATCTCTCTTCAGGAGGCTTATCGTCGCGGATTGTCCGCGGCTCGAGAACTGGGCCTCGAAGTGAACGAATCCGCCGTCGCGGAGGTGAGCCCGGGCGCGCACTCCTGCTTTCTCAGCCAGAACGGCGTACCGGTCTTCGGAGGTAACGGATATGGCAAGGGTGACGTCGAGTCGGCACGTGTCGGGGCGCTCTTCGAGGCACTCGAGCACTATCTGAGCAGCGTGGATGGGTTCGACGCTGACGCCTTGCATCTACAGGACTCCGACTCTCTCGCACGGGGGCCCCTGGCGCGCGACGTAGCCGTCTCCATGCTCGCCGAGATGCCCCACGGCAAGATCGGCTGTATGAGTACCCGGTCGGGGAGGACGGGTGAGACGGTCAGCGTCCCTGTTTTCCTCTCTGTCCCGGACTATGTGCTGCCGGCGGGGGAGTGTCTTCGCGGCAGGGTGGGCGACTTCTTCGACTATACGGCCGTACAGCGTTACTCCTTCAACAACGGATGGGCGTCCGGGGTCGATGCGCATGAAGCGGTCGTTCATGCGTTGAACGAGGTGGTCGAGCGCGACGCGTTCTCGCTTCTGCTGATCGACCAGTTCCTCGGCCGACGCAGCCGGCGACTCAGGGTCGTGGATCCGGCCACGCTGCCGGACGATCTCGCTCTTCTCGGGGAGCACGCCGGCGAGATCGCCGGAACGCCGATCCACCTCATCGACATGACGACAGAACTGGATGTGCCGGCTTTCCTCGCTTTCTGTCCGCCACAACCCGGTAGTCCCGCACGCGTGCGCGGCTGTGGGGCGTCGCTGTCCCGCGCCCACGCCATGAGGCGGGCGCTCACCGAGCTCGTCCAACTGCTCATCCTGGATCAATACTCCAGCGAGGAGCAGAAGGCGGAGGAGCGCGACTGCCTGCCCGACCTGACGCGCGGCTTCCCGGTGTTGCGCGCCTGCCGGTTCGCGGACTTCACGCCGCTACTCGCTGACGCCGAGCGCGTGGCCTATAGGGAGGACGACGCGCCGAGCACACCCCCGGATCATCAGGATCGCCTGGTGAACGTGCTCGCGTCGAACGGTTTCGACGTATACCTTCGGGACCACTATGTGACCGACGACCTCGTCGTCTCCAATGTTCTCGTACCCGGCCTGGAACGCTTCCTGCTGATCACTGACGGACAGTTCGTCCTACCCGGCGACCGAGGGCATCGTGTGCGGAAGAACGGAATGGACGCTCTCCGGCCGTCGAAATCCTGAGCGCATCATCACCGGCGAGGGCAGGGGTGCGTTCCCGGCGATCGCCGAGGAGCTCCCCGAATTGCGCAAGGTGCGCTCCGACCTGCGCACCGACCACAGCCAGTTGGACTGGCTGCTGGGCAACCTCCAGAAACTGCTCGTCCCCAACGTTCGAGTCAGGTACCTGGAGAGAGGTCGTGTCGGCTACTGGGACCCTGGCAAGCGGGCGGTCGTAATCGAAGACGGCAATGGCGGCACGGTGTTCACTCCCATGGGCGGAGAGACCTGGTTCGATGAAGTGCTCCGATAACAGTCAGCAAGCGGACGAGCCCCATGTCGCTGGTGTACTCGACCTGGAGGTGGGTGACGTTGAGATCCTGTTCCAGGTTGCTCACCAGCTCGCGAACTATGATGAAGCCCGACTCGCGGCACTAGGTTGCCCGGCGGCTGATCTAGAAAAGCTTATCGATGGTCTCCGTGTGCTCCGGCACCGAGTCGGGGATTCGTCGAAGGTCCGGGTTTTCGTGATCGAAAGACTGCTGTGTGAAGAGGGGGCAGGTGGGTCAGGATCAATAGGCGCCGAAGTTATGGAGAATGATGCGATCACCCTCCGCACGGAGCTGCCGATAGCTGCAGCGAAGTTCCCCGAACTCATGCAGTTTGTGATTTCGTCTATCGGGCCGCGAGAGCTGTTCCTCAGGACCGGATTTCACCTGGAAGAACTGAAATCACTCATGGCGAAGTTCGAAGGGCGCTTGTCCAGGTAACGTAGGCATTCAGTAGTTCTCGATCTTGCTGGCGTGAGGGCTGTCCGCGAGGTGCGATGCTTTGGGTGCCGAAGACCCCGGAGCGCCATCCGTCGTATGACGAGCTGGCATCGCTGGCGGTCCGGCAGATGGCCACGATCGAGGCTCAGCGCGAGACGATCGCGAAGCTGGACGCAACGGTGGAGCGGCTGACCGCAGTGGACGGGCCTTTCCTCTCGTGTGGGCGAGTAGGTGGCGGTCAGGGCGGTGGGGTGGCGGATGATTCGGCAACGTGCGCGCCGTACCAGTCGGGTGGGGACTTTCAGGAGGTGTTGGCGGAGCCGTGCGGGGCTGGCTCTGCGTAGTTCGGGGTGGTGGACCAGGATGGGCAGTCACAGCCAGGCGAGCAGGTCGGCGGCGAGCATCGCGGCCAGGCACCGGGCCTGGTTGGCGGCGAAGGTGTAGAACGGAAACCGGCCGAGTCCGAGATTTTTCTCGTCTTTGATCACCGATTCGACGTCGCGTGGGGACAGTGGAACACGTCGTAGCGCTGGTGGTGGCCGGGCAGGTTGTGCGCTGCGGCTTGGAAGTGCCGGCCACGTTTGTTCTCGATTTGGCTGACGTTCTTGAGTGGCGGGGGTGCAGGGGTTGGACGCGGGCAGCCACCCGCATGCCGGTGGGCCAGCCGTCGGCCAAGGTGAGCGGGCCGGTCAGGTCGGTGACGAACGCGCCGGCTCGGATTTCGCCGTCCGGGGTGATCGCGGCCGACCAGGTGTCGGCGGGTACTTTGGTGATCGCGATGTGGACCGGCTCGGTGACGTCGAAGCCGACGCTGAAACGCCAGTCGTGGCCGTTCTCGGCGGCCTGAGCGCCGATCCAGGTCGGCAGCTGCTTGGTGGCTTCGGCGCCGTCGATGCGGAAGATGATTCTCTTGCGGTAGCGGGCCGGGAGTTGCGCGATGGCCTGCGTGAGTATGGTGAGGTGGTCGTCAGCGGTAATGTCATGATTTCGCTTCTCCCGTAAGAATCAAGTTCCACATGCGTTCCGCCACGTCTCGGGGCCACGGGCCTGCGTACGCCTCTCGTGGAGGCGAGGTCTGATGCGTACGGCGGATGACATAGCGACCGCCGGACGCGAGCAACTCGTACACGATGGTGCGGCAGGAGCAGGTGTAGCCCAGGACCCGGACGCGATATGGCCTCTCCGCGTCCAGCCGATCGGTGCCATGTCTTGACCGGTGCGCCCGGGCGGGTGCGGGGCGAGTTGTGGGCAGGGCCAGATGTCCATGTCACGGCCTTCTGTCCGACTCTAGAAGGGCGTGATCGGCCGCCTGGCGCGGGCTGATCCGTACGTGCCAGGCGTCGTCGACGGTGCGTTCGGAGGTCTCGGGGAGCGCCATGTTCCGAAGGTATTTCAGCATGACCTCTCTGGTCGTTGAGGAGTTCGCGGTCAGCCGGATCACCGCGACCAAGGCCATCCGGAGGCTCCGGGACGAAGGACTCGTCTACACGGTTCAGGGGCATGGCTCGTTCGTCGGACCGGAAGACGTGCCACGCGCGCCGAGGGAGACCAAGCCGCAGCGGATCGCCGCCGAGCTCGTAGAACGGATCCGCGCCGGTGAACTGCGGCCAGACTTCCCGATCCCGTCAGAGTCGACGCTCATGCAGCAGTACGACGTCGCGAAGGGGACGGTGCGGCTGGCGGTCGCGTTGCTGCGGGAGCAGGGCTGGGTGTTCACCGTGCCGCAGCGAGGAACGTACGTTACGAAGCCCGAAGACCGGCCCGAGAACGGCGTTTAGCCCACCCGGTTGCGTGCCTGCCCGTTCGAAGGCCCGACTGGAACGATCCTGCTGTGAAGACGCCGGATCCTGCCTCAGCTCGTATCTGAGCTGAGGCAGGAGTCAGGCCGAGCCCCTAGGGGCTGCGGGCGTCAGTCCGTGACGGTGAGGACCGTGCCGGCGCCGACCGTCAGGCCGCCCTCGCGGATGGCGAAGCCGAGTCCCGGCTCCAGGGCCACGGCCTTGCCCAGCTGGATCGGCACCTCGATGGTGTCGCCCGGCTTGGCGGGGTCGGTCAGCAGCAGCTCGCCCGGCACGTCCGTCGTGCGCAGGTAGAACTGCGGCCGGTAGCCGGAGGCGATCGGCTTGCGCCGGCCGCCCTCGTCCGCCGTGAGCAGGTAGACCCGGGCGGTGAACGACCGGTGACCGCGCTGGCTGCCCGGGGCCGCCAGCACCATCCCGCGCCGCACCTCCCGACGCTGGACGCCGCGCAGCAGGACGGCGGCGTTGTCGCCGGCCTCGCCGCGCTCCATCGTGCGGCCGAACGTCTCCACGCCGGTCACGACCGCGGTGACGCCGGTGTCGAACCCAACGGCCTCCACCGTGTCGCCGACCTTGACCGCGCCGCGCTCGATGGCCCCGGTGACGACCGTGCCACGACCGGTGATCGTGAGCACGTTCTCCACCGGCATCAGGAACGGCGCGTCGACGTACCGCACCGGCACCGGGATGTGGTCGTCCACGGCCTGGAGCAGCGTGTCGATCGACGCCGTCCACACCGGGTCGCCCTCCAGGGCGCGCAGCCCGGAGACGCGGACCATCGGGGTGCCGGAGTAGCCGTGCTCGTCGAGCAGGTCCTGCAGCTCCAGCTCCACCAGGTCGGTGAGCTCCGGGTCCGCGCCGTCGGCCTTGTTGACGGCGACGACCAGGTGCTCGACGCCGACCCGCCTGGCGAGCAGCACGTGCTCCTTGGTCTGCGGCATGATGCCGTCCCGCGCGGACACGACGAGGATGGCCCCGTCGAGCTGCGCCGCCCCCGTGATCATGTTCTTCACGTAGTCGGCGTGGCCCGGCATGTCCACGTGCGCGTAGTGCCGGGTGGCGGTCTCGTACTCGACGTGCGAGATGTTGATCGTGATGCCCCTGGAGGCCTCCTCCGGGGTGCGGTCGATCCTCTCGAACGGCGTGTACGTCGCCTGCCCGCGCTCGGCGAGCACCTTGGTGATCGCCGCGGTCAGCGTGGTCTTGCCGTGGTCGACGTGGCCCATCGTGCCGATGTTGAGGTGCGGCTTGTTGCGCACATAGGCCTGCTTGGCCATGATCCCTACCCTTTTTGACTCCTGGACGCGTGGTGACCCGTGTCGGGGCCGCTACCTCCCCCCGCCGGGTCACTCTCAGGACTTACGGGAAGAGGTCAGCGCTCCAGGCCGTCGCAGGCATGCCCGAACGCGCCCGCGATGGCGGGCGTCGTCAGCTGAGCGTGCCGGATCATGAAGACCATAGTGACGGGCTCAGCAACGGGCGGCAACGGATTATTCCGTCCGGCCGCGCGGACGGCATTTGGCCGTGCGGACAACTCGAGCGGGCCCGTTCGTCCTGCAGACCGAAGCAGGCGGCGTGGCACTGGCCTAACGTCCGCCTATGCCCCGCCTCTCGCTGGACGACCTCTTCCGGATCACCGTGCCGTCCGACCCCCAGCTGCGGCCCGACGGGAGCGCCGTCGCCTACACGCTGACCGCCTCCGGCAAGGAGCCGGACGAGAACCGTACCGAGATCTGGCTCGCCGCTCCTGGCGCGGAGCCGCGGCGGCTCGCGGAGGGGTTCTGCCCGCGCTGGTCGCCGGACGGGCGGGCGCTGGCGTACCTGAAGCCCGTGGACGGCGTCCCGCAGATCCACCTGCTGCCCATGGACGGCGGCGAGCCCGCCGTCCTGACCGCCGCGCCGCTCGGCGCGGGCGCGCCGGTGTGGTCGCCCGACGGCACCCTCATCGCGTACGCCGGCGCGCACGGCGAGGTCGAGCCGCACGCGCCCGTGGTGGCGGACCGCCTGGACTACAAGGCGGACGGCGCCGGCCTGCTGCGCGGCGTCACCACGCATGTGCACGTGATCCAGGCCGTGCCCGGTCAGGAGGCGGTGCGGCTCACCGAGGGGGACTTCCACGCCGGTCAGCCCACCTGGTCGCCCGACGGCCGGCAGCTCGCCTTCACCGCCGGGATGGAGCCCGACGGCGACCTGAACTTCTCCAGCTCCGTCTACACCGTCGAGGTCACCGGCGGCGAACCCAAGCGGCTCACCGGAACCGACGTGGTCTGCACCGGCGCGTGGTGGCTGGGGGAGCGGCTGGTGGTCACCGGCCAGCTCAGCCTGGTCGGGCACACCAGGCTGTTCACCCTGGAACCGGACGGGCTGGTGGAGCTGGAGACCGGCCTCGACCGCAACGTCATGACCGGCGGCCCCGGCTACCCGGGCGCGGCGCCGCAGCTGCGCGGCGACGACCTGCTGTTCGCCGCGCGGGACGCGGGCTGCACGCACCTCTACTCCATGCCTCTCGCGCGTCCGGGCGCGGCGGCCAAGCTCGTCGGCGGGGACGTCTCGATCGCCGGCATGACCACCGCCGCCGGACGGATCGCCTATGTCGCCAGCACGGCGCACACCGCCGGCGACGTCCACCTGACCGGCGAACAAGCGCCCATCGCCGCGTACGGCCTTGACGGGGTCGAGCTGTACGTGCCGCGCCGCCGCATGTTCACCGCCCCGGACGGCACCCGGGTCGAAGGGTTCGTGCTGCGCGACGAGACGCTTGAGGGCCCGTCACCGCTGGTGCTCGACGTGCACGGCGGCCCGCACAACGCGTGGGCGCCCGTCTTCGACGGCGCCCACCTCTACCACCAGGTGCTCGCCGCCCGCGGCTGGACCGTCCTGACCATCAACCCCAGGGCCAGCGACGGGTACGGCGAAGCCTTCTACACCGCGGCCGTGGGCGCCTGGGGTCTGGCCGACACCGACGACTTCCTCGCGCCCCTGGACGAACTGGTCGCCGAGGGAGTCGCCGACCCCGACCGGCTGGCCGTCACCGGCTACAGCTACGGCGGCTACATGACCTGCTGGCTCAGCACCAGGACCGGCAGGTTCAAGGCCGCGGTCCCGGGCGGGGCCGTGACCGATCTGACCAGCATGAGCGGCACCTCGGACATGGGCTATCTGCTGACGAAGTTCGAATGCGGGGACGACGTCGTCGCGCAGTCCCCGTTCACCCACGTGGCGGACGTGCGCACCCCCACCCTCCTCCTGCACGGCGAGAACGACGACCGCTGCCCGGTGAGCCAGGCCGAGCAGTGGTTCGCCGCGCTGCGCGAGCAGGGCGTGCCGGTCCGGCTCGTCCGCTATCCGGGGGCGTCCCACCTGTTCCTGCTCAACGGACGCCCTTCACACCGACTGGACTACAACGAGAGGATCATCGCGTGGCTGGAGCAATGGGTCACCGGCTCGCCGAGCTGATCGCCAAGTACGAGGTGCCGGGATCGGCCCTCGCCTACCTGCACGACGGTCAGCTCCACGAGTTCGCCGCCGGCGTGCTCAACACCGACACCGGCGTGGAGAGCACCACCGACTCGCTCTTCCAGATCGGGTCCGTCACCAAGGTGTGGACCGCGACCCTGCTGATGCAGTCGATCGAGCGGGGCGAGCTGACCCTGGACACGCCGGTGGCCGAGGTGCTGCCCGAGTTCAAGGTCGCCGACCCCGAGGTCACCAAGACGGTCACCATCAGGCACCTGCTGTCGCACACCAGCGGCATCGACGGCGACCTGTTCCTGGAGACCGGCCGCGGTGACGACTGCGTGGAGAAGTACGTCGCGGCCTGCGCCGACCTGGCGCAGAACCACCCCCTGGGCGTCACCCAGTCCTACTGCAACTCCGGCTTCACCATCGCCGGGCGCATCCTGGAGAAGCTGACCGGCAAGACCTGGGACGAGGTGCTGCGCGAGCGGATCATCGAGCCGCTCGGCCTCACCCACACCGCCACCCTGCCCGAGGACGTGCTGCGCTTCCGCGCGGCCATGGGCCACGTCGAAGGCGGCAAGACCGCCCCGGTGTGGGGGCTCATGCGCTCGGCCGGGCCCGCCGGGGTGATCTGCGCCCGCCCCGCCGACGTGGTCGCCTTCGCCCGCGCCCACCTCGAAGGCGGCCTGCTGAACGACCCGCGGGCCATGTGGGAGCCGCAGATCGACATCCCCAATCCGTACACGCTCGGCAAGCAGTGGGGCCTCGGCTGGATCCTCGACGAGTGGGACGGCCGGCGCGTCATCTCGCACGGCGGCAACACCATCGGCCAGCACGCGATGCTGTGGGCGGTGCCCGACACGGGCACGATCGTCTGCGTGACGGCCAACGGCGGCCACAGCGGCGCCTTCACCAAGGCGGTCGCCACCGAGCTGTTCGCCGAACTCGACGGCCTGACCGTGCCGGCCACGCTCGGGCCGCCGCAGACCCCGGTCCAGGTCGACACCGCCCCGTACGCGGGCGTCTACGAGCGGGCCGGGTCGCGCATGACGATCACCGAGCGGGCGGGTGAGGAGGGCGGGCTGCGGCTGCGCATGGAGGCGACCGGTGAGCTCGCGGCCCTGCAGGGGCCGGAGGAGCTCGACCTCGTGCCCGTCGACGAGGTGACCTTCGTCGGACGCAGGAAGGGCGACCCCGACTGGATGTCCGCGGTGTTCTTCCAGCTCGCCGACGGCTCCCCGTACGTGCACCTGGGCGCCCGAGCCACCCCCAAGACGAGCTGACGTGCGGGAGATCTTCGACGAGGCGGGCGCGCGCGGCTTCGTGCACGCCCGCGACATCGACGGCGACGACGAGGTCGGGCTCGACCCCGACGAGCCGGTGGTGCTCGCCTCGGTGTTCAAGATCCCGGTGGTGCTGGAGTACGCCAGGCAGGCCGCGGCCGGGGAGCTGGAGCGCACCGAGCGGCTGACGGTGACGGCGGCCGACAAGGACGGCGGCATCGGCACCTCGGGCTGCGCCGACGACGTCTCGCTCACCCTCCGCGACCTCGCCCACTTCACCCTGACGATGAGCGACAACGCCGCCACCGACGTGCTGCTGCGCCGGGTCGGCCTGGACCGGGTGCACGCCACCCTCGCCGAGCTCGGGCTGCGGCGCACCCGGCTGATCGGCGGCTGCGCCGAGCTGTTCGCGCAGGTGGAGGCCGAGCTGGGCACCCTGGAGCTGTACGGACTGCCGCGCGAGCTGGTCGAGCCGCTGGCCGTGCGCGACCCCGAGCGCACCACCTCCGGCACGCCCCGCGAGTTCACCACCCTGCTCGCCCGCATCTGGCGGGACGAGGCGGGGCCCGCCGAGGCGTGCGCCGAGGTGCGCAAGATCATGGGCGAGCAGATCTGGCCGCACCGGCTCGCCTCCGGATTCCCCTCGGAGGTCCGCGTCTCCGGCAAGACCGGCACACTGTGGGGCATCCGCAACGAGGCCGGAGTGGTGGAATATCCGGACGGCGGGCGCTATGCCGTCGCGGTGTTCCTGCGCACCCACGACCTCGGCGAACGCAACGCGGCCGCCGACGCGGCGATCGGCCGGGCCGCACGCGCGGCGGTGGACCGCCTGCGGGCCGGATGACGCTGTACGACGCCTATGGTGAGTGGATGAGCAGCCGTCCACGCGCCAGTCTGGGAAGGATCCTGCACGACCTGGGCAGCACGGTCCTCGACGTGGCCGCCGCCCCCGGTGAGCTGGACGCCGAGGTCACCGGGGTGCACATCTACGACCCGCTCGACGAGCTGCTGGTGCCGCCGGGCGGGATCGTGCTGGCCGTCGGCATCCACCGCGCCGAGGACATCCAATCCCTGCTGAAGTCGGCCGGCCGGGCCGCGGGCATCGTGGTGAAGGTGCCCGTCGACGTCGACGAGCGGGTCCGGGCGGCGGTCGCGGAGACCGGCGTGGCGGTGCTCGGCCTGACCAGGGCCGCCTCCTGGGCGCAGATCGCCGCGCTGCTGCGCTCGCTGCTGGCCGAGGGCGACCTGGCCGAGCCGGGGGAGGAGCCGCACGGCGACCTGTTCGCGCTGGCCAACGCCCTGTGCGCGCTGCTCGACGCGCCGGTGACGATCGAGGACAGGTCCTCGCGGGTGCTGGCCTACTCCGGGCGGCAGGACGAGGCCGACGCCGGCCGGATCGAGACCGTGCTGGGCCGCCAGGTGCCCGAGCGTTACCAGCGCATGCTGGACGAGCGCGGCCTGATCAAGGAGCTCTACCAGAGCCGCGCCCCCGTCTACATGGAGCTGCCCGGCGACCTCACCAACAGGACCGCCATCGCGGTGCGGTCGGGCGACGAGATCCTCGGCTCCATCTGGGCCGCCGTCCACGAACCGCTGACCGAGCAGCGGCACCGCGCGCTCGCCGACGCCGCCAAGGTCGTCGCGCTGCGCCTGCTGCGCGAGCGGGCCGGGGCGGACACCCAGCGGCGGCTGCGCGCCGACCTGCTGTCCACCGTGCTCGCCGGCGGCTCGGGCGCGGCCGAGGCGGCGGGCCGGCTCGGCGTCGCCACGCAGCGGCTGTGCGTGCTGGCGGCCCAGCTGACCGACCTGCCCGAGGCCGACCCGGCACGCGGGGAGAGCGATCGGCAGCGCTTCTGCGACGCGCTCGCCCTGCACGTGGCCACCATCCACCCCAAGGCGGCCGCCGCGCTCGTCGGCTCCGTCGCCTACGCCATGCTCCCCCTCACCTCGGGGCTCCCCCTCACCTCGGGCGACGGCGGCACGGACGAGGAGGCGCGGGCCGTCCGCATCGCCCAGGACTTCCTGGCCAGGGTCGGCCCCCGGCACCCCGCCAACATCGGCGTCGGGCGGCTGGCCGACAGCCTCGGGCAGGTGGCCAGGTCGCGGGCCGACGCCGACCGGGCGCTGCGCGTGCTGCGCGCCCGCGGCACCTCGGGCGAGACCGCCGGCTACACCACCGTCCACTTCGAGTCGCTGCTGCTGCAGGTCGCCGACGTCGCCAGCGCCGAGGAGCAGACGCCCACCGGCCCCTACCAGCGGCTGCTCGCCCACGACCGCGAGCACGGCAGCGAGCTCGTCACCACGCTGCGGGCCTACCTCGACGCGTTCGGCGACGTCAACCTCGCCTCCGCCCGCGTCCACGTCCACGCCAACACCTTCCGCTACCGGCTCAAGCGGCTCGTCGAGATCAGCGGGCTGGACCTGGCCGACTCTGACGCGCGACTCACCGTGATGCTGCAGATGCGGATCTTCGGGCCATAGCACCAGATCGGCTGGACATTTCGTCACCGGGCACGAAGAACGCGGCGCAGCCAGCGGACAAGGTGGGGCATCACCTCCCAGTTCCCGGAGTTCCCATGAAAAAAGCAGCAGCGGCCCTCTCGCTGGCCCTGTTCGCCACGGCCTGCGGCGGTGTGGACGCCCCCGCGGACGCCCCCGCGGCCGGGCCGGTCTCCACCAGTGGCACCTTCACCTACGCGATCCCCACGGATCCAGGCGCGCTAGACCCGGCCACGGGCGTGCTGTCGGTCACCAACACGGTGCTCTCCCTCGCCTACGACAGCCTGGTCCACACCGCCGCCGACGGCACGCCCGCCCCTGGGATCGCCGAGAAGTGGGAGGTGAAGCCGGACGCCGTCACCTTCACCATGCGCAAGGACGTCACCTGCTCCGACGGCTCGAAGCTCACCGCCTCCAACGTGGCCGACACCGTCAACCACATCGCCGACCCGGACACCAAGTCGCCCATCTACGGCGTGCTCGTGCCCACCGGCATGAAGGCCAAGGCCGACGACGCCGCCGGGACCGTCACCCTCTCCACGCCCGAGCCGTTCTCGTTCATCCTGCAGACCGCCCAGTCGCTCTTCGTCGTCTGCGGCGAGGGGCTCAAGGACCGCTCCAAGCTGGCCCGCGGCACCTCCGGTTCCGGCCCGTTCGTGCTGACCGAGGCCGCGCCGGGCAACCAATACACGTTCAAGGCGCGCAGGGACTACGCCTGGGGTCGTGACGGCGGCACCGGCAAGGACCTGCCCGAGAAGGTCGTGCTCAAGATCGTGCCGAACGAGCAGACCGCGGCCAACCTGCTGGTCGCCGGCAGCATCAACGCCGCCTCGTTCTACGGCCCCGACCGCACCCGCCTGGAGGCCACGCCGGGCATCAACAAGGTCCTGCCGCCCGTCGGCAACGGCCAGTTCTTCTACCACCAGGGCGACGACCGGCCCGCCAAGGACCCCGCCGTCCGCAAGGCGCTCACCCAGGCCCTCAACCTCCAGGAGCTGTCCGGCATCGCCTCCAGCGGCACCGGACGGCCCGCCAGCGGCCTGGTCCTCGACCCCCGCCCCTGCAAGGGCGACAGCGTGACCGGCCACGTGCCCGCGTTCGACGCCGCAGCGGCCGCCGCCGCGCTGGACGCCGCAGGGTGGAAGGCCGGCGCCGACGGGATCAGGGCCAAGGACGGCAAGAAGCTGACCCTGCGCCTGCTCTACGCGACCACCAGAGGGCCGGGCGTGCAGGCCGCGACCGAGTACATGGCGGCCGCCTGGAAGAAGATCGGCGTCGAGGTGGAGCTCAACGGCCTGCTCGACACCAAGCTCGCCGAATCGCTCAACGTCACCCAGGACTGGGACGTGTTCTGGCTGCCGATCACGGTCACGCTGCCCACCCAGCTCGTCGGCTTCCTGTCCGGGCCGGCCGCTCCCAAGGGCGCCAACTTCGCGCACCTGAGCAACGACCGCTACGAGAAGCTGGTGGCCGAGGCGCAGAAGACGCCCGGCGACGCGGGCTGCAAGCTCTGGCTGGAGTCGGAGTCCGCACTGTTCGAGAACGCCGACCTGGTCCCCGTCGTGGAGAACACCCTGCTGCTGGCCTCCAAGAACGCCTCCTTCGAGATGGTGGGCGGCCTGTTCGCCGCCTCGACCATCCGGCTCACCCAGGGAAGCTGAGTGGCCGCGACCATCCTGTCGGGCCCCACGAGCCGTCCGGTCCTCCGGCGGCTCGTGCGGTTCGCGGTCTCCCTCGTGGTGCTGGTGCTCGCCTCGTTCGCGATGATCCACCTGATCCCCGGCGACCCCGTGCGGGCCTCGCTCGGCCCGGCCGCGCCGATCGAGCTGGTCGAGGCGCGCACGGCCGCGCTCGGCCTGGACCAGCCGATCCTGACCCAGCTCACCACCTACGTCTCCGGCCTGCTCTCCGGCGACATGGGCACCTCGTTCCTCACCGGGGAGCCGGTCTCCGAGGTGATCGCCGCCAGGCTGCCCAACACGCTGGCGCTCGCCCTGCTCGCCACCGTCATCGCGCTGCTGGCCGCGATCCCGCTCGGCATGTGGGCCGCCGTACGGACCGAGAACGGCCGCCACCGCGGCACCGAGGCCGCCTTCGGCACGGCCACCGGCACCGTCGTGGCCGTGCCCGAGTTCCTGTACGCCATCGCGCTGGTCACCGTGTTCGCCATCACCCTGCGGGCCTTCCCGCCGGCCGGCAAGGACGGGCTTGAGTCGTACGTGCTGCCTGTGCTGGCGCTGGCCATCGGGCCGATCGGCATGATCGCCCGCATCGCGCGGGTCGAGACGCTGCGCGTGCTCGGCACCGACTACGTACGGCTGGCCAGGGCGAAACGGCTGCCCGCCGGCCGGCTGTACCTGCGGCATGTCCTGCCCAACACGCTCACCGCCACCCTCACCCTGGGCGGCCTGCTGTTGAGCTCCCTGATCGCCGGCAGCGTGCTGGTGGAGTACGTCTTCGCCTGGCCCGGCCTGGGGCTGAAGATCGTCGAGGCGATCACGCAGAAGGACTACCCGGTGGCCCAGGGCGTCATCCTCGTCTACGGAGCGATCGTGCTGCTCGTGAACCTGCTGGTCGACGTCGTCCTCAGCCTGAGTGACCCGACCTCCGCCATCAAGGAGTCCTGATGCTCCGCACCCCCTCGGCGATCGCGGGCACCGTACTGGTCGGCCTCATGGTGGTGCTCGCCGTGATCGGGCCGCCCATCTGGGGCGATCAGGCCGACCTCATCGACGCGGGCGCCATCCTGCAGGGGTCGTCGGCCGCGCACCCGCTCGGCACCGACAACCTGGGCCGCGACCTGCTCGCCCGCGTGCTGGTCGCGGGCAGGTTCTCGCTGCTGCTGGCGCTGGCGGCCGCCCTCATCGGGGCCGTCGCGGGCGTCGTGCTCGGCGCGCTGCCGTCCGTGCTGCCCACCAGGCTCGCCCGGCTCGTCACCGGCGCGGTCAACGCCCTGGTGGCCTTCCCCGGGCTGCTGCTGGCCATGTTCACCGCGGTTGTCGCCGGGCTCGGCGCGCGCGGCGCGGTGCTCGGCATCGGCGTGGCCATCGCGCCGGGCTTCGCCCGGCTCACCCAGACGCTCGCCGCCTCCGTGGCCGGCGCCGACTACGTCTCCGCCGCCCGCATGCTGGGCGTGCCCCGCCGCCGCATCCTCGTGCGGCACGTGTTGCCCAACATCGCCGAGCCGCTCATCCTCAACCTCACCCAGGCGCTCGGCGGCGCGCTGCTCGGCCTGGCCGGCATGTCGTTCCTCGGGCTTGGCGTGCAGCCGCCGTCCTACGACTGGGGGCGGTTGCTGTTCGACGGGTTCGGCCGCATCTACGTCACTCCTGTGGTGGCGATCGGGCCGGCCGTCGCCGTGGCGCTCGCGGGCATCGGGTTCAACCTGCTCGGCGACACCCTGGCCAGGAGGGCCGCCCGCACGACCGTACCGGGCAAGAAGGCGACCACCTCGGTGGCGGCGGACACGGACAAGCCCGACGAGGGCGCCGTACTGGAGGTGAAGGACCTGACCGTCACCTTCCCCGGCGGCGTCACGCCCGTCCGGCAGCTCTCGCTGAGCGTCCGGCCCGGCGAGATCGTCGGGGTGGTCGGCGAGTCCGGCAGCGGCAAGTCGCTGACCGCGGCCGCCATCGGCGGGCTCGTCCCCTACCCGGGAACCGTCGGCTACGGCCGCCTGCGGCTGTGCGGCAAGGACGTCACCGAGCTCAGCCGCAAGGAGCTCGGCACCTCGCTCGCCATGGTGTTCCAGGACCCGATGGCCTCGCTCAACCCGGCGCTCAAGGTCGGCGGGCAGCTCGCCGAGGTGGCCGTCGTCCACCAGGGCGCCACCCGGGCGGAGGCGCGCGGGCGCGCCGTCGACCGGCTCGGCCACGTCCACCTGCCCGAGCCGGACAAGCAGGCCAAGAAGCATCCGCACGAGCTGTCCGGCGGCATGCGCCAGCGCGCCGTGATCGCGATGGGCCTCATGGGCACGCCCCGGCTGATCATCGCGGACGAGCCGACGACCGCGCTCGACGTCACGGTGCAGCGGCAGATCCTGCGGCTGCTGCGCGAGGTGACCGAGGAGACCGGCTCCGCCGCCCTGTTCATCTCCCACGACATCGCCGTCGTCGGCGAGCTGTGCGACCGGGTCGTGGTCATGTACGCGGGCCGCGTGGTCGAGGAGCTGCCCGTGGACCGGCTCGCCACCGGCGCCGCCCACCCCTACACGCGGGCGCTCATCACCTCGCTGCCGGACATGGACACCGACAGGACGCTCCCGCTCGCCAGCATCCCCGGCCGCCAGCCCGGCCCGGCCGAGGTCGGCGACGGCTGCGCCTTCGCCCCCCGCTGCGCCCTCGCCACCGACCGGTGCTCGACCGAGCGACCCCTACTGTCCGTGTACGGCGACGCGCACCAGGTCGCCTGCTGGGAGGCCAAGTGAAGATCAAAGACCTGACCGTGCGCTTCGGCGCGTTCACCGCGGTCGACTCCGTCACGCTGGAGGTCCCGCCCGGCCGGATCGTCGGGCTGGTGGGGGAGTCGGGCAGCGGCAAGTCGTCGCTGGCCAAGGCGGTGAGCGGCCTGGTGCCGTACTCCGGGAGCATCACCGGGGCCTCTCGGGTGCAGATGGTCTTCCAGGACCCGTACGCCTCGCTCGACCCGCGCATGAAGATCGGCGAGTCGGTGGCGGAGGGCCTGCTGCGGCTGCCCGGCCAGGCCAGGGTCGCCGAGGTGGCGCGGCTGCTCGACCTGGTGTCACTGCCGGCCGAGGTGGCGGGCCGCTACCCGCGGGAGCTGTCCGGCGGGCAGCGGCAGCGGGTCGCCATCGCGCGCGCCCTCGGGGCCGAGCCCGACCTGCTGGTCGCCGACGAGATCACCAGCGCGCTGGACGTGTCGGTGCAGGGCTCGGTGCTCAACCTGGTGCGGTCCCTGCGTGACCGCCTCGGGCTGCCGATCCTGTTCATCTCCCACAACCTGGCCGTGGTGCGGTACGTGTGCGACGAGGTCGCGGTCATGCACGGGGGCCGCATCGTCGAACACGGGCCCACCCTGGAGGTGGTCTCCGAGCCCGCCGACCCCTACACCCGCATGCTCCTGGAGTCGGTGCCACGGCTGCGCCGCTGAGGGAAGGGCTCGTCTTTACGGCTTGATCAATCGACGTGAGGATGGCCGCCGTTCAGATAGTCGTTGAGCTGCCGCCACTGCGTCGGATGGATGTCCAGCCCTGGCAGGGCCTCCGGGGCCACCCAGCGGACTTCGCTCGCCTCGTCGTTGGCCAGCGGTTCACCTCGGACGGGACGGGCGAGCAGCATGATCTCGTACTCCTGGCGGACCTCGCCGTCGGTGTAGGCCACGATGTGCCCGGGATCGGAGTAAATGCCGAGGATGCCCGCGGGCTCTACGAGCACGCCGGTCTCCTCCTCGGTCTCCCGCACCGCGCACTCGGAGGGCGTCTCGCCGATCTCCATCTTCCCCATCGGCAACGCCCACTGGCCGGTGTCGCGGCGGCGCTGCATGAGGATCCTGCCCTCCCCGTCCACGGTCAGCGTGCCGCATGCCGGAACGAGGGAGTTGGCCTTCGGTGCCTGTGGGTCATTCCAGTACTCGACGCGCCCCATGGTGTCCTCTCAGATGTCGTCGCCGGACCAAGGCAGCGCCTCGGCCCACACGCGCTCGAATGATGAGATG
The DNA here is from genome assembly GCF_014646515.1 of Nonomuraea glycinis. Classification (GTDB taxonomy): domain Bacteria; phylum Actinomycetota; class Actinomycetes; order Streptosporangiales; family Streptosporangiaceae; genus Nonomuraea; species Nonomuraea glycinis. Next base: position 341,766 of record NZ_BMNK01000004.1, on the reverse strand, counting down.
TAATGATCGGCGATCGTTCCTCCGTCCAAGCGCCGGTAGTGGAACGTCGGGTTGGCGGAGGCGGGCTCCCCGTAGGCGTGCGGGTTCACCAGGACCTCATCGTCGTAGTGGAAGAGCGACGCATACAAAGTGGTGGCGTGCAACCGCACCTCGCACCCGTCAAGGGCGGGGATGGTCCGGTAGTACGTGAGCGACGAACGGATTTTCGCCCCGAGCGTCCCTCCCAGCCCCTCCTCCCGGTCCCTGAGGGCGACAGCCGGGGCGTTCGGATCGCCGAAACACAGCCTGATCGACACGCCACGCTTGGCTGCGTCGGCGAGCATCCGGGCCACCCTCGGTTGTGTCTGGGCGTAGAACGTCCCCGAAAAGACCAGGACGTCGACGCGCTCCTGCGCCTCGGACAGCAGCCTGAGCCACAGCTCGCGCGGCACGCTGGCTCGATCGGTGAAGACCTCGACCAGTTCCGCCCGGCCCGCCCGTGTGCGCCTAACGTCGCTTCTCTCCAGGGTGCCAGGCCAGAGGTACACCTCATCGACCCTGAGTTCCTTGGCCGCCGTCCACCGATGCCGACGGTGCGGGGTCCGGCCGGTGTTGATCCACCGCTCCACCGTCTTGGCCTCGACGCCGCATACCTCGGCAAGCGCTTCGAGGGCGACTCCCTGCCGGAGCATCGCTGTGCGTAGTCGCTCGTTCACCAGTTCAGTGAACGCGAACGTCCCTGGACGTTTCAAGGCTTTCTTGGGACGTTTTGCGGCTCAGAACACGTCCCGGTAACGGCCCTCAGCGCAGTCGATAGAGATCGGCGCTCTCGCTTCACTTGTTTCCGCAGCTCAACCGGCAACTCACGGGATTGGAAACGAGATGACCTCGCCCCGATTCACCCCGCTCGACGCCGCGCGGAATCTCCGGCATCACCTGGCCACCCACGGCGTCGAGGCCGACGTGAACGACGGGTACGGCATGGCCGTGGTCTCGGTGTGGGTTGGCCTGGTCGTCTGGTGTGATATTGATCATTACTGGTGGCGTACCGGCTGGGACGCGAAAGGCCGACGGCCCCTCTATGGCATCCATCCCCTGTCCGACCCTGAACGGGCCGCTCGCCGCGTGGCCCTACGGTACGTCACTCTGCGGCAGGGTTGCCCGCCTCAAGCGCAGCCCATGGGGGCGCCGCGGTGAACGCGACCTTGGAGCGTCTGAGGGAGCAGTACGGCGACCGCTGGGAGATCACACAGGGCGCCATCGGCTGGTACGCGGTGCGGTGCTGCTGGAAGAAATGCCCCGATCCACAGCATGGCGTCAACCACATCTGCCTCGGCAGGGACGTGCATGAGCTGGCTGGACGCCTGGCCGCAGCCCGGTAGGGCGAAGAGCCCGCGACCGCTGCAGGGCCGGCTGCCACCGGCCCTGCGTCCGCGCCGCCGATGTCGGACCCTGACCGCCGGATCACGCTCCGCCGTGCGGAACTCGTCTCGCGCTCGGGGGGTGCGGGGGGCCGGAGGCCACCCGCTGGGGGTGCGGGGGCGTGCCCCCGCAAAGGGCGGCCCGAGCTGGTTTGCGCGTAGCGCTTGGGTCGCGAGGACCATGTCGTTGCGGGTTGCCCTTGCTGGATACCGCCCGGGCCGCCGTCCCGTGCCTGGTGAGGACTGCTAGAGCGGGATCCATTCCTTGGCCGTGGTGACCTCGTCCAGCAGGCGCTGGACGGGCTCCACGCCGATGCCCGGTCCGGTCGGCACCGTCAGGTGGCCGTCGGCGAGCTCGAACGGCTCGGTGATGTCGGTGGCGTAGTAGCGCCGCGAGCCGGACGTGTCGCCCGGCAGCGTGAAGCCGGGCAGCGCGGCCAGCGCCACGTTCGCGGCCCTGCCGAGACCCGTCTCCAGCATGCCGCCGCACCACACCGCGATCCCGTTGGCCCGGCACAGGTCGTGGATGCGCCTGGCCTCCAGGTAGCCGCCGATCCGGCCCGGCTTGATGTTGACGATCGAGCACGAGCCGAGCGCGATCGCGGCCGCCGCGTGCTCGGCCGACTCGATGGACTCGTCCAGGCAGATCGGGGTGCGCAGCAGCTTGGCGAGCTTGGCGTGCTGGACGAAGTCGTCGTTGGCCAGCGGCTGCTCGATGAGCAGCAGGTCGAAGTCGTCCAGCCTGGCCAGCTGGCGGGCGTCGACGAGCGTGTAGGCGGCGTTGGCGTCCACCTGGAGCAGGACGTCGTCGCCGAACCGCTCGCGCACCGCCCTGACCGGCGCCACGTCCCAGCCGGGCTGGATCTTCAGCTTGATCCGGACATAGCCCTCGTCCAAATAGCCCGCGACCGCGTCGAGGAGCTGCGGGACGGAGTCCATGATGCCGACCGAGACGCCGCACGGCACCCGGTCCCGGGTCGCGCCCAGGAACTGGCCGAACGACTCGCCGGCCGCCTTGAGCTGGGCGTCGAGCACGGCGGTCTCCACCGCCGCCTTGGCCATCCGGTGGCCCTTGATGTGCTCCATGGCCCGGCCGGCGGACTGGGCGTCCACTTCGGCCGGCAGGGCGGGCAGCAGGAAGCGGCGGATCACCTCCGCCGCGGCGTCCACGTACTCGGAGGAGTAGAGCGGCTCCGACATCGCCACGCACTCGCCCCAGCCCTCGGCGTCCGGCGTCACGACCCGGACCAGCAGCACGTCGCGGACCGTCTCGGTGCCGAACGAGGTGCGGAACGGCGCGACGAGCGGCATCGCGATCCGGCGCAGCTCAACTCCTGTGATCTTCACGCACTCTCCACTACATAGAACGATTTATCGTGAAATCCGGTGATTTTCCGTCCCTCGGCCAGCATGCCGCCCAGGACGTCCCGTACGGCATGCCGCCACGCCTTCGCCGTTCCCGGGTCCACGCGGCGCAACCCCTCGACGTCCTCCGGCACGGCCACCAGCACGGTCGGGGCGCCCTGGTGCGGCCGGTACGCCGGGCGCCCGCCCTCATCGGCCAGCGCCACCACCGCGCCGTCGGGCAGCGCGGCGGGCACGGTGAGCGCGGTGGGTACGGCGGGCGCGGTGAGCGTGGTGGGCACAGCCGGCACGGCTGGCCCGGTGCCGCGCCGTACCAGCGCCTCGACGTGCGGCGCGGTCAGCGGCCAGACGGCGAGGACCCGGTCGGACTCGTCACCCCGGTTGATCGAGTCGTCCATGATCCCGTAGAAGGCGGGCAGGTACTCCTCCGGCATGGCCCCGAGTTTGGCCAGGTTGAAGTGGGCGTTGCGGCGCACCAGCGGATCGAACGTCCAGGTGATCCGCCCCAGTCCGCGATCGAGCGCCCACTGCCGCTGGTGCAGCTTCAGCGCCAGCCCCGCGCCGGGAGCCCCCGACACGCCCGTGATGTGCGAGTGCAGCGCCGAACCCGCCGCGAAGAACGCCACGGACGCCCCCACCAGCCGGTCGCCGACGAAGGCGCCCGCCGTGTAGTTGCCCGCGTGCGACAGAGCCAGCATCAGCTCCACAGTGATCGGCTGCCCGCCCGGATCGAAGTGCCAGATGTCCTCGAACAGCGCCATGACCTGCTCGAACTCCCCGATCCCGTGGAGCTCCCTGATGGCGATCAATGCCGTCGTCCCTCTCGGTGCAGCGGATGTCATCGCGACGGTACGCGACGGCGCGCGCGAGGGATTCGTGCCAGACCACCAAGAGGGCGACGGTCTTCGTCGGCGTGCCCTACGCCTCCAGGCCGGGGCTTGCCCGGGGTGCTCCACGCGTCCATGCGGGGGGCTTGGCCGGGGGCCTCTGCGCACGCCCCCTATGCCGGGGCTTGCCGGGGCGCTCGGCGACAGCCCGCACGCGTTCCGCTCGGGCGCGCGTCGGCCGCGCCGACCTTCAGCGGTCGAGGACGCGCAGGGTGTGCGGGCTCGTCGTCAGGACCGCCGCCGCCTGCGGCGTGCAGGCCGCGACGTCCGCGAGGCGCGCCCCGAACAGATCGGGTACGTAGATCGCCGGCTCGACGCAGAGCGTCATCCCGGCCTGCAGGACGGTGCCGTCGCCGGGGAGCAGCCGAGGGGACTCGTCGTGACCGAGGCCGACGCCCCGGCCGGCGCACGGGGCCGCGAACCGGCCGTACCCGCTGCCGTCGATCACCTCCGTGACCGCCGCGGCCACCTCGTCGGCCGCCACGCCGGGCCGTACCGAGCGCAGGGCCGCGTGATGCGCGGCGAGCACCACCGAGTACATGGCCTCGAAGTCCTCAGGCGGCTCGGCGACGGCGAAGACGCGGGCCACCTCGGCGCAGTAGCCGTCCCACCGGCCGCACAGCGACATCAGCAGCGCGTCACCCGGATTGATCACCCGCGCGCCCGGCAGGTGACCCGGCCGGGCGGTGTGCTCGCCCGCCGCCACCCGTACCGACAGCACCTCCTCGCACCCGGTCTCCAGCAGCAGCGCCCGCAGCCTGGCCGCCATGGCCCGCTCGGTGGCGCCGAACCAGGCCAGCTCGCCCACCCCGTCCAGCACCGCCTCCGCCGCCCGCGCCGCCCGGCCCACCGCGTCGACCTCGTGGGGTAGTTTGCGCAGCCTGAGCGGTTCCAGCACGGCGCCGGCCGGCACCAGCTCCGCCTCGATCGCCAGCCCGAACAGCTCACGCACCCGCATCTCCGGATCGACGCCCACCCGCCGCGCGTCCTCGGGCACGTACGGCGCGGGATCGTCCGTCTCGGCCATCGCGTCCATGGTCACCACCAGAAAGCTCGCACCCCGCCCGCCGAGGAACCGGAAGTCGGGCGAGGGCCGCAGCACCAGCGCGTCCACTCCCTCCCGCGCCATGGCCCTCCGAACGGCGGCCAGCCGATCCCGCACCACCCGGGAGCCCCCCGAATGCACGAAGTCGGTGGTCAGCGAGTCCGGGTGGGGGGTGTCGGTGGTCGGGGGGGTGGGGTCGGAGGGGATGGCGCCTGGGAGGGGGGCGTCGGAGGTCATGGTGGCTCGTTCACGCAGTCCCGGCTCGGGACGGCTCGTGCAGCCAGCAGGCGACCGGGCCGAACTCCGGCTCCTCGACCCGGCACACGTCCATCACGTGCGGGCAGCGCGGGTTGAACCGGCACCCCTGGGGCGGATCCGCCGGGTCCGGCACGTCGCCCGGCAGTTCGGCGGGCAGCACGCCCAGCCCGTCGGGCTTCGGGATGGCTCCCAGCAGCGCCCGCGTGTAGGGGTGGCGGGGATCGGCCCACACCTCGGCGGTGTCGCCCACCTCCACGATCCGGCCCAGGTACATGACCGCGATCCGGTCGGCGATCAGCCGCACCACCGACAGGTCGTGGCTGATGAACAGCAGCCCCGCGCCGGAGTCCACGGCCAGATCCCGCATCAAGGTGGCGACCTGCGCCTGGGCCGAGGCGTCCAGCGCGGAGATCGGCTCGTCCCCGATCAGCAGCCGCGGCCTGGCCGCCAGCGCCCTGGCGATCGCGATGCGCTGCCGCTGGCCGCCGGAGAACTCGTGCGGGTGCCGGCCGGCGAAGTCGCGCGGCAGGCCGACGCGCTCCAGCAGGTCGGCCGGCCGGGTGGTGGTGTCGCCCACGGTACGCAGGCCGTCGGCGATCTGGTCGCCCACGCGGCGGCGCGGGTTCAGCGACGCGTACGGGTCCTGGAAGACCATCTGGATGCCGGTCAGCTTCCTGCGCCGCAGCCCGAGCGGTGTCACCGGCTCGCCGTCGAAGGCGATCCGGCCCGCGGTGACGGGGTTCAGCCCGCAGACGGCGCGGGCCAGCGTGGACTTGCCGCAGCCGGACTCGCCGACGAGACCGACGACCTCGCCCGCGTTCACCTCCAGGCTGACCCCGGCCACCGCTCTGACGACGGGACGGCCGGGGGAGCGGTGCTCGATGACCAGGTCATCGACGCTCAACAGGCTCATCGAACCCCCTCATCAGTGACAGTGCCGGGCAGGCCGGCAGCGGTGTCGGTGGCAGCGGGCAGGTCGGTGGTGGTGGCGGTGTCGGTGGTGGTGGCGGTGTCGGGCAGGGAGGCGAGCAGGGAGCGGGTGTAGGGGTGCGCGGGCTCACGCAGCACCTGGCCGCGCGGCCCGCTCTCCACCACCAGGCCGTCCTTCATCACGCTCACCTCGTCCGCGACGGCGGACATCACCCCCAGGTCGTGCGTGACGAGCAGCACGGCCAGGCCGAGCTCGTCACAGAGCCCGCGCAGCAGCCGCAGCACGCCCGCCTGCACGGTCACGTCCAGCGCGGTCGTCGGCTCGTCGGCGATCAGCACCTTCGGCGAGCAGGCCAGCGCGATCGCGATGGCGATGCGCTGCCGCATGCCGCCGGAGAACTGGTGCGGGAAGCGCCCGTACGCCTCCTGCGCGCCGGGGATGCGCACCTTGCCGAGCAGCTCCACCGCCCTGGCCCGCGCCTCCTTCTTGCCGACGCCCAGGTGGTGGCGCATGTGCTCGGTGAGCTGCCGGCCGATGGTGAGCATCGGGTGCAGGCTCGTCGCGGGGTCCTGGAACACCATGGCGACCTCGCCGCCGCGTACCTGGTTGAGCTCCTTGTTCGCCAGCGTGAGCAGCTCGCGCCCGCCGAGCGCGATGCTCCCGGTGGCGCGCGCGCCGTGCGGCAGCAGGCCGAGCACGGCGAGGCCGGTCATCGTCTTGCCCGATCCGCTCTCGCCGGCCAGGCCGTGCACCCGGCCCTCCTGGAGCGACAGGTCGACGCCGCGCAGGATGTCCTTGCCGCCGATGGTCACCTTCAGGTCGGTGATGGCCAGCGTCACAGCGCACGCTCCTTGATCGCTCGGGCGGTACGCGGGTCGAGCGCGTCGCGCAGCGTGTCGCCGAGGAAGTTGAACGCCAGCACCACGGTCAGGATCGCCAGGCCGGGGAACGTCGCCACCCACCAGCTGTCGAAGACCTCGACACCCGACGACACCATCGCGCCCCACTCCGGGGACGGCGGCTTGGCGCCGAGCCCGAGGAACGACAGGCCCGACAGCAGCAGCAGCGCGGTGCCGATGTCCAGCGTGGCGAGCACGAGGATCGGGCCGGTCACGTTCGGCAGCACGTCGACGCGGAGCGAGCGCCAGGCGGAGAAGCCGAGCAGCCGCCCGCTCAGCACGAACTCGCGCTCCCGCACCCCCAGCACCAGCCCCCGGGTGACCCGGGCGTAGGCGGGCCAGGCCACGACGAGTACGGCCAGCACGGCGTTGGTCAGGCTGGGCCCGAGCGCCGCGGCCACGACCATGGCCAGGATCACCGTCGGGAAGGCGAACACCAGGTCCGCGAGCCGCATGATCGACTCATCCACCCATTTGCCGAAATATCCGGCACAGGCGCCGAGCAGGCCGCCGATCACCAGCGACAGCGCCACCAGCACCACGGTCAGCGGGATCGACACCCGCGCGCCGTACATGACCCTGCTCAGGATGTCGCGCCCGAGCTGGTCGGTCCCGAACCAGTGCCCGGGGCCCGGCGCGGCCAGCCGCGGCAGGTCCTGGGCGAGCGGGTCGTGCGGCGCCAGCAGCGGCGCGGTCAGCGCGATCACCAGCCAGCCGAGCGCGATCACCACGCCGGCCACGGCCAGCGGCTGCCGCCACGCCTCGGGCAGCCGCCTCAGCAGGCCCTTGCGGGCCAGGGGGTCCCGTTTCACTGCAGCCTCACTCGGGGATCGATCACGCCGTACAGCACGTCCACGATCAGGTTGATGGCGAGATAGACCACGCCCACCACCAGGCCGACGCCCATCACCGCGGGCAGGTCCAGGCTGGTGGCGCTCTTGTAGGCGTACTGGCCGATGCCGGGCCAGGCGAAGATCGCCTCCACCAGTACGGTGCCGGACAGCAGGCTGCCGAACGCCAGGCCCGCCACCGTGATGATCGGCACCAGCGCCGAGCGCAGCACGTACCGGAACAGGATCACCCTGCCGGGCAGTCCCTTGGCCCTGGCCGCCCGTACATAGTCCTGACCGAGCACCTCCAGCACCGCCGAGCGGGTGAAGCGGGTGAGCAGCCCGATCGTGTAGAGCGCCAGCACCAGGGCGGGCGTGATCAGGTGGCCGACGGCGGAGGTGAAGATGTCCCACCGGCCCGCCAGCAGCGCGTCCACCGTCTGCAGCCCGGTCACGCCCGGCGGCGCGCCCAGCGCCGGATCCACCCGGCCGCTGCCCGGCGTGATCTGCAGCCGGAAGAAGAACACGTAGAAGGCGACCAGCGCCAGCCAGAACGTCGGCACCGAGATGCCGACCAGGCTCAGCACGCGCAGCACGTGGTCCGCGAGCCGGTCCCTGCGCAGCGCCGCCACCACACCGAACGCCACGCCGAGCACCAGCGAGATCGCGATGGCCACGCCCGCCAGCTCCAGCGTCGCGGGCACGTACTCGGCCAGGTCCTCGGCGACCGGGCGGTGGCTCTGCTGGCTCATCCCGAGATCGCCCTGAACGACGCCCCCGAGGTGCAGCGCGTACTGCTCCCACAGCGGCTTGTCCAGGCCGTGCTCGGTGCGCCACTGCGCCACGATGGCCGGGTCGCCGAGCGCCCGCTGGCCCAGGTTCGCCGCCACCGGGTCACCCGGGACCAGGTTCGTCAGCACGAACGTCACCAGCGTGATCCCCCAGGCCAGCAGGAGGGCCATGAGGATCCGCCGGATCAGGAACCGGGCCAGCGGCGGCACCCCGCGGCGCCGCCTGGCGGGTCGCGGCACCGCCGCGACCGCTACGTCCTTCTCTGGCATGTGCGCTACTTCGTGCCCAGGTCGGCCACGTCGACCGTCCAGACCGGGTGGTACTCCAGGCCCGTCACCGAGGCGGCCGTCACGATGTTCTGGCTCGGCTGGATCAGCGGGACGAACGGCCCGGCGGCGTTGAGCTTGGTCTGCACGTCGACGTAGGCCTCCGTACGGGCCTCGTCGCCGATCGCGGCGGCCGCCTTCTCGCCCGCGGCCTCGATGTCCTTGGCCGCGCCGCTCTGCCAGCCGGCCCGCTTGCCGACCGTCTGGCCGGGCAGGAACGCCAGGTAGTCGCTCGGGTCCGGGTAGTCAGGGCCCCAGTACCACAGGCCCATCTCCTCCTTGCCGTTGCGGTAGTTGTCCAGTGCCGTCGTCACCGGGGCCGGCTGCAGGTCCACCGTGATGCCGACCTCCTTGAGGTTGGCCTGGATCCGCTCGGCCAGCGGCTGGAAGGACAGGCCGTTGACGGTCAGCTCCGTGGGGTACTCCAGCTTGACCGACGGGGCGCTCAGCCCGCTCTCCGCCAGCGCCGCCTTGGCGCCCTCGACGTCGCGCTTGACCGCCTGGTCCGCGGGCAGCGCGCCGAGCAGCTGCGACGGGATCACGCCCGGCGCCTGGGTCGAGCCCTCACCGGCCAGCTCCAGCAGGCCCGCGTAGTCGACGCCCTTGCGCACCGCCTCCACGAACTTGGCGTTCGTCGTGGTCTTGCTGATCGCGGAGTCCTGGTTGGCCAGCAGGAAGATGACGTTCGCCGAGGCGGTCTTGTTCACCTGCAGGGTCGCCGGCATGTTGGTGACCTGGTCGCCGGACAGGTTCAGCGCCACCTGGCTGTCGCCGCGCTGCACGTTCAGCTTCTGCGTGGCCGCCTCGACGTTGCGGATCACGACCTTCTCGTAGGCGGGCTTGGCGCCGTGGTACTTCGGGTTCGCCTTGAGCACGACCTGGCTGCTCACGTTGAAGGACTCGATCTGGTACGGCCCGGAGCCGGCCGAGTTCGCGTTGAGGTACTGCTCGGCCTTGTCCTGGGCGTCGGCCGTCGCGCCGTTCTGCTTGGCGACCTTGCTGTTGAGGATGCCGAGCGCGGGGTTCGGCAGGATGTACGGCAGCGCCGCGTTGGGCTTCTCGGACGTCAGGGTGATCGTCGAGTCGTCGGTCTTGGCGATCTCGACGCCGTCCAGCAGGAACGACGGGGTGCCCTTCATGTCGCGCACCCGGGTCAGCGAGAAGACCACGTCGTCCGCGGTGATGGCGGAGCCGTCGGCGAAGGTCGAGCCCTGCTTGAGCTTGAGCGTCAGGACCTTGCCGTCCTTCGACAGCTCGTAGGACTCCGCGAGCGCGGGCACCGGCTTCGTCACGTCACCGCCGTCGAAGGTGAGCAAGGTCTCATACGTCGCCTTGCCCACGATCAGACCGGTCGGCTCGTACGTACGTCCGGGGTCGGCCGTCTTGAGGTCGAAGGACGTGTCGATGACGAGGGTCTTGCCGCCGCTCTGCGCGGCAGGCGCCGGGGCGCCGCCGCTTCCGCAGGCGGCGAGGGCGAGTGCACCGGCGAGCAGCACAGCCGCCGTCTGCGAGCGGGTCGCCATGGTGAGTCCTCCAGATGGACGATTGGAACGAAGATGTCCAGGATTGTCCGGCAGAATGTCCAGGCTCCGTGCAGTCGCCAAGACGGATATAAAGGGCCAGGAGGTAGCTGTGAGTGAAATTTCCAGAAATGGTGGCAGCGGTGGCGGTCAACCTGGACGGATCGGTATCGGTCTCGAACTGGACGCCACCCATATGAAGATCCTCGAGGTCCTGCGCGAGAACGGCAGGATCTCGGTCGCGGCACTGGCCGAGCGGGTGGGCATCTCCCGGGCGAACGCCTACACCCGTTTCGAGGCGCTGCGCGCGGACGGGGCGATCAAGCGGTTCACCGCCGAGATCGATCCGGTTAGAACGGGGCTCGGCATCACCGCGCTGATCTTCGTGACGGTGCGGCAGCAGATGTGGAAGCAGTTCAGGGCCGAACTGGCGCGGATGCCGGAGGTCGAGTACTGCGCGATCACCACCGGGCAGCACGACGCGATGATCCTCGTCAGGATGGGCGACGTCGCCGCGGTGCACGCCATGGTGACCGACCGGCTCGCGAACATCCCGGCGGTCAAGGCCACCGAGACGGTGTTCATCCTGGACGAGGTGCTCAAACGGCCGTACGTGCTGCCGAGCGACGGCGAGAAGGCCAGGACCGCCCGCCGCCCCGCCCAGGAGGCGCAGGGCGGCGAGGTGCCGCTCGGCATGATGCGCTTCGTCGGCGCGGCCGAAGGCAGGGCGGCCCTGCAGAAGGACACCTGACAGGGTCCTCAGGCGGTGACGACCTCGGTGCAGACGCTCACGTGCCGGGTGTCGTCGCCCTTGAACCGGAACTCCTCCACCAGGCGCAGCCTCCCGTCGGCCTCCGTCTCGACGCGGCTGTCGCTCTGGCCGCCCGCCTGGCCGCCCGCCTTCAGCGCGTGCACGTACGAGATCGTGACCTGGTCGCCGTCCCGGGTGCCGACGAAGCGGCCGTGGATCACGGTGTCGCCGGTGTAACTGCCCCACACGACGCCGTCGGCCTCCTGGTAGAGGAACTCGGTGGGCCGCTCCGGGTCCACCACGCTCGCCGTCGAGCTCACCATCACGAATCTGCGGCCGTTGAGAAGGTTCACGCTCCCCATGCTCGCGAGGTCCCTGGGCGACGCGGTGCGCCGCTGGACGGATCGTCGCGCACGCCCCCGCTCGGCCGGCGATCCGTCCAGCCGCCCCCGCCGGGCAGCCCGCCCGCCGGCACGACGGTCCATCGGCTCCCCGGCCTCGGCGCGTAACGCCAAGACTTCGTAGTGTGATAGTCATGTGACTCTACGTGGTTCATCAGGTTGGGGGAGATCTTCATGCTGACGTACCTGTTCTCGATCATCGCGGCGGTGGGCGTGGTCGCGATCGCCGCCCTGTCGTTCAGGCTCGCGGGCAAGGGCAGCGACGACCGCGGCGCGGACGGGCCCTCGGCCGGCCACGCGGGCGCCATGCTCTCGGCGCTGTTCCTGGTGGTCTTCGCCATCGCCATCATCGTCCCGTGGACCACGGCCGACGCGGCCAGGCAGAACACGCACGCCGAGAGCCGGGCCGTCGTCGACGCCTACTGGGCGGCCGCCGACCTCCCCGCTGACGGCGTCGCCCCGATCCGGGCGGGGCTGCGCGACTATGCGGCGTTCGTGGTCAGGGACGAGTGGCCCGACATGACGCAGGGGAAGATGGAGGAGGCCGGCGCCGAGCGGCTCGACCGGCTGCGCGCCGAGGTGCTCAAGCTCTCCGCCAAGACCGACGGCGAGCTGGCGGCCAGAGGGGTCGTGCTCGACCAGCTCGGCGCGGTCGCCGCGACCCGTGCCCAGCGCGCCGCCGACGCCGCCGCCACGCCCCCGGAGGGGCTGCTGTGGCTGACCATCCTCACCGGGCTGGCGGTCATCGTCTTCCCGTTCCTCGCCGGAGCCAGGCCGCGCGGGGCGGCGCTCATCCCGCTCGCCGCGATGGCGGCCATGCTGGGCTTCGGCATCCATCTCACCTGGGAGATCTCGCGCGCCTTCGCCGGACCGCTCGCCGTGGGGCCCGAGGCGTTCAGCGGCGCGCTGCAGGAGCTCGCCCGGATCGCCGGGGGAGTGTGACCGTGGCTGCCAGGCACACGCCGCTGCTCGCCGCCGTCGCGCTCGCCGCGATCTGCGCGAGCGCCCCGGCGGCGGCCGCGCCGCGCCCGCCGCAGGTCCCGAACATCCCGGACGTGCGCGTCTCCCCGCCCGCGGTGTCGAGGAGCGGGGTGAGACTGCCCGGGGTGTCGAAGAGCAGGGTGAGACCGCCCGGGGTTTCGAAGAGAGGGGTGCGACTGCCCGAGGTGTCGATCAGGCGCGGGCCACGGGTGTCGGTGCCGGAGGTGTCCATCGTCAACACCCCCCGCCCCCGAAGGCCCCGCCCGGCCCCCCAGGTGTCGACGCGCGGCGTGCGGGTGTACGACGACGCGGTCTGCGTGGACGGCCCCTCGGGCAGTGTCCTGGTCGGACGGTGCGGTCGGGCGGCGGTGCCGGTCAAGACCCGGCGTGCCCCGGTCCCGGCGCAGGGGCCGCTCCGGATGATGGTGCCCGACCCGGTCCGCCCGACCCCCTCGCCGACGCCCACTCCCACTCCCACAGCGAAGGACGCCCGCGCGTACGCGCCGAACCCCGTCGCGCCGCTCAAGCGCCCCAACCCGCTGGCCACCGTGCTGATCATGGTCGTGCTGACGACGGTGATCGCCTCCACCACCGCCGTCGCCTTCGGCGCCGTCCGCTGATCCGGTTCCCCCCTACGGAGCCGGAGATCGTCAAGCCGACGGCAAGAGCGCCGCTCGCAGTGAAGGGCGGCGCTCTTTCGCATGCCGCTACCGGGATCGTCCGCAGTGCTCCGGCCTTCAGGCCGGGGAGCGCGTCAAGCGCGGTGCGGTATCTGGCGGCCGGTCAGGTCGTAGGTCTGACCGCGTTGCAGGTAGACCACCCGGTCACCGACCCCGGCCTGCTCGGCGTACTGGCGGAAGTCCTGCAGGGGTGAGGCGAACGCGCTGTAGTCGTCGTAGTGGATCGGCACCACGGTGCGAGGGTTCATCAGGTCCACCCAGCGGGCGCCCTGCTCGCCGTCCATGGTGACCGTCATCAGGCCGAGCAGCTTCGTACCGCCCAGGTGCACGAGCGCCACGTCGATGTCCGGGAAGTGCCGCGGGATCGCCTCCAGCCAGTGGTCCATCAGCGTGTCGCCGCTGATCAGCAGCCGCAGGTCCACCTGCCCGGCCGGGTCACGGAACTCCAGCATGCTGCCCATGACCGGCGGCAGCAGCGTCTCGGCGATGCCGGGCGCGTGGCGGGCCGGCAGGGACGTGACCTTCAGGGAGCCGTTGCCGCCGCGCAGCTCGTGCGCCCGCCAGGTGCCCAGGCCCACCGCCTGACCGAACCCCTGGTGGCCGAGCCTGCGCGCGGCGTGCGGGGTGGTGAGGATCAGCGTGTCCCGGTCCAGGCCCCGCCGGGTGACGCGGTCCCAATGGTCGCCGTGCATGTGCGACAGCACCACGGCGTCCAGCGGCGGGAGCTCGTCGATCCCCATCGCGGGGTCGGTCAGGCGGCGCGAGCTGAGCCCGAAGCCGAGATAGGCGCGCTGGCCCCGGTGCAGGAAGTTCGGGTCGGTGAGCAGGGCGAACCCGTTGTACCGGATCAGCACGGTCGCGTTGCCGATGAACGTCAGGCTTCCATGGCCAGCCATGGTGGCCTCCCTTGGTACGGCCTTTTCCCCGCCCCTGCCACGAGGACCCCGAGTCAAACTCCAGGCGGCGCGATGCCCCTCAGGCAGGTGGCGACCAGCTTCCCGGCGAAGTCGGGGGGAACCGCGATCTCCGCCGCCGGAGTGCCGTGGAACAGGTGAGGAAGGATCAGCTCGTGGCAGGCGCCCACGATCATGGTGGCCGCCGCGTCCGGATCGGCCTCCGGCGACAGCCGGCCGAGAGCCTGCTCGGCCCGCAGGTACGCGGTCAGCGCGGCCCGCAGGGGCGGCCCCTGCTCGACGGGCATGCTCAGCTCGGCGAAGCGGTGCAGGATCTTGGGGTGGGCGACCAGGCCGGCGAAGGCGGGCAGAATCGCCAGGTGCAGCGCCAGCCCGTAGCCGACGTACGAGCGCAGGTTGTCCTCCAGCGTGCCCGAGCCCGCCGCGGTGGGCAGCGGGGGCAGGCTCCGCTCGACCGAGCGGACGTGCGCCCGCAGCGCCAGCGCGATCAGCTCCTCCTTGTCGGCGAAGTGGTTGTAGAGCACCCCGTCGGCCACCTGGGCCTCCCTGGCGATCGCCCGCACGGTGAGACCGGCCGCGCCGTGCCTGGCGAGCAGTCGCTCGGCGGCCGCCACCAAGTGGGCGGACAAGGGCTCGCCCTCGCGCGCGGCCGCCGGCTTGCGCGGGGTCACGGCCGCACGGCCGTGATCAGGTAGGCGGCCCCACGCAGCCGTACGGCGCCGTCTCGCTCGTACGGTGCCAGCGCGGGAACGAGCGCGGCCGTCGCGCGCGCGGCGGCGGCCGGGTCCGCGTGGCTGAGATGGAAGCGGGTGGGACCCCAGGCGGCCAGGAAGTCGGCGGCGTCCTGAGCGTCCCTGCCCCAGACCTGCTCCGCCTCGACGGGGGTGGCCGCGACCTCAGTGTATCCCGCGGCGGTGAAGATCTCGTGGATCCGCGCGGGATCGGACAGCGAGGCCGGGGAGGTGCCGTCGGGGGAGGCGGGGGCCGGCGGCAGGTGCTCGGCCATGGCGGCGAACACCGAGCGCAGGTCGTTGTCGGCCAGGTCGCGCATGCACAGGAACGCCACCCGCCCGCCGGGGCGCAGCGCGCGGGCGATGTTGGCGAAGGCGGTGACCGGGTCGGCGAAGAACATGATCCCGAAGCGGCTGATCGCCAGGTCGTACGACTCGGCGGGGAACGGGTGGATCTGCGCGTCGCCCTGCTGGAAGTCGATGTTGGCGATGCCCTCCGCCGCCGCGAGGGCGCGGGCCGTGCTCAGCATGGGGGTGGACAGGTCGACACCGGTGGCGCCGCGGGCTCGGCGGGCCGCCAGCCTGGTCACCTGACCGTTGCCGCACCCGATGTCGAGGACCTGGTCGCCGTCGCCGGCGAACTGGAGCAGGTGGTCGTTGAAGCCGGAGTTGAGCGCGTCGTAACGGTCATGGTGGTCGGCCCAGTGGGTGCCTTCGTAACCGTTCCATGCCTCGGACTGGTGGGTGTTGACGATCGTCACGATGGCCTCCGAAAAGGGATGAACAAGCGTTCATGAACATACGTTCATGTCGCGCTGAGGTCAAGCGCGGTCACGCCCGCCCGTTTCCGATGTCGTACAGGCCGGCAGCCTGTGTCTCACGTCAGGGTGCTCAGGCGGGTGAGCTGGGTGGTGCGGGCGCGTTCGAGGTCGGCGGCGAGGGTCAGGGCGCGCGGGTCGACGCCGGCGTCGCGCTCGCCGCGCGTCACCAGCACGGACTGGTCCAGGTGGTCGCGCAGGCAGCGCAGGAACAGTCCGTCGAACGCCTTCCCGTCGGCCGAGCGCATGGCGTCGAGCTGGGACGCGGTCACCATGCCTGGCATGTCATGACCTTCATGGACATTGACGTCGGACAACCCCGCCGTCCGCCGGAGCTCGGCCAGGCGGGCCAGCTCGGCGCGGTGCGCGGTGGCGAGGGAGGCCGCCAGCCGGCCGACCGCCGGATCGGCGGCCTGCCGCTCGGCCAGGTCCAGCATCGGCAGGGTGCGCTCGATCATCGGGATCATGAGCTGCACCCACGCGGCGTCGGTCCCGTTGAAGCCGCCGGTGGGGGAGGCGGAGCCTGCGGGAGCGGGGGCGGTGGGAGCGGGGGCGGTGTGAGCGGCATGGTGGCCCCCGGAGGCGGGGGTCTCGCCTGGACCGCATCCGGCGATGGCGAGCAGGAGGGCGAGAAGCAGGCCGGTTCGCTTCATCTCAGCAGTGGTCCTCGTCGAGGGGGGTGTCCGCGGGGCGGCTGGTAGTGGTCGTAGCCGCGCGGGCCGTATGGCAAACCGCCGCCGGCGCGGTGGGGAAGACAGCGCGGGCCCCGGCGGTTCACAGTGATGTGGACGAGATCGACGTGGTGGTGATCGGGGCGGGGCAGGCGGGGCTGTCCAGCGCCTACTATCTGCGCAGGTTCGGGTACGAGCCGCTGGTGCTGGACGCCGCCGACGGGCCGGGCGGGGCCTGGCGGCACCGGTCGCCGACGCTGACCATGGACAAGGTGCACGGCATCTTCGACCTGCCCGGCATCAGGCGCGACCTGAACGATGACCGGTCTGGCGGGCGCGACTTGGACGGCGAGCGGTCGGGCGGGCGTGACTCGGACGGCGGGCGGTCTGGCGGGCGTGACTCGGACGATGGGCGGTCGGGCGGGCGTGACTCGGATGGCGGGCGGTCCGGTGGGCGGCCTGCCGCCGAGGTCGTGCCCGCCTACTACGGTGACTACGAGCGGCGGCTCGGTCTGCGCGTCGTGCGTCCGGTCAAGGTCGCGGCCGTGGCGCGGGCGGGTGAGCGGCTGGTCGTGACGGCGGACACGGGACAGTGGGCGGCCCGCGCCGTCGTCAACGCCACCGGCACCTGGACCCGCCCCTACTGGCCGTACTATCCGGGGGCGCGTGACTTCCGGGGCAGGCAGTCGCACTACGCGACCTATCGGGGGCCGGCGGAGTTCGCCGGGCGCCGGGTGGTCGTGGTGGGCGGCGGGCACTCGGCCGCGCACGTGCTGTCGGAGCTCGCCGGAGTGGCCGCGAGCACGCTCTGGGTGACCCGGAGCCTGCCGGCCTTCAGCGACGCCGACTTCGGCGAACAGGCCAGGCGCGCGGCCGTCGCCCGGGTCGAGGAGCGCGTACGTGCGGGGCTCGTACCGCAGAGCGTCGTCAGCGTCACCGGGCTCGGGCACACCCCCGTGGTGCGCGAGGCCCTGGCCAAGGGGGCGATGGAGCGGCTGCCGATGTTCGAGCGGATCACGGAGTACGGCGTGCGCTGGGCGGACGGGAGCAGCCATGAGGCCGACACGATCGTGTGGGCCACCGGCTTCCGCTCCGCCCTCGACCACCTGGCGCCGCTGCGCCTGCGCGAGCCCGGCGGCGGCATCAAGGTCGACGGCACCCAGGCCGTCAGGGAGCCGGGGCTGCAGCTCGTCGGCTACGGTCCGTCGGCCAGCACCATCGGCGCCAACCGCGCGGGCCGTACGGCCGCCGAGAACGTCCGCCGCTTCATGACCGGCGGCTCGCCCGCCTCGACGGCCGCCTGATCCATCGCGAATCCTGATTCGGCGTGACAACGGTTACAGGGGTGAAATTTCTCGACACGGGCTGTGACGGTGGTCTAGCGTCCTCTGCGAAGGATCTCTCCGGAGCTGGAGGTGTCACGCATGGAGGTTCCCGGCTACACCGAGATCCGGGAACTCGGACGCGGTGCCACCGGTCACGTGATGCTGGCCGTACGCGACTCCGACGGCGCGTCCGTCGCGATCAAGCACCTGGCCGCGCGGTTACGCGAGGACGGCGACTTCCTGGAGCGCTTCCGCGCCGAAGCCGCGGTGATCGGCGAGTTCGACAGCCCGCACACGGCCCGCCTGCTGGACTACGTCGAGAACCCCGGCGACGCGGCCATCGTGATGGAGCTCGTCGACGGTATCCCGCTGCGCCGCCTGCTCCGCCAGGAGGGCGGCACCGGACCCCAGGCCGCTTTGAGCGTGCTCAAGGGCGCGCTGCTCGGGCTGGCCGAGGCGCACCGGCGCGGGATCGTGCACCGCGACTTCAAACCGGAGAACGTGATCATCACCGAGGACGGCGGCAGCAAGCTGGTCGACTTCGGTGTCGCCGTTCACGCGGGTGAGCAGGCGCCTCTGATCGGCACCCCCTCCTACATGGCGCCCGAGCAGTGGGACGGCGCTCCGGCGGGCCCGTCCGCCGACATCTACGCGGCGGCCGTGGTGTTCTACGAATGCCTCACCGGGCGCCGCCCGTTCGCCGCCGACGACCTCGCGGCCCTGGCCTACCGGCACCGGCACGCCGCGCCCGAGCTGGGCGGCATCGACGAGGAGGTCCGCGGGCTGGTCCGGCAGGGCCTGGCCAAGGACCCCGCCGACCGGCCCGAGTCGGCCGAGGCGTTCCTGGCCGAGCTGGAGGCGACCGCGACGGAGGAGTACGGCCGGCGCTGGGACGTGCGCGGGCGCTCCAGGCTCGCCGCGCTGACCGTGCCGTTCCTCATGACCCGGCCGCTCGCGGAGCCCCCTCCCGACGTGGGCACGACCCTGTTCCAGTCCGCGTTCGCGCCGGCCACCAAGATCGCCCTGACCGGCGGGCTGGTGCTGGCGACCGGGGTGGCCGTGGTCTCGGTGTTCCTGATCTGGAACGAGGGTCCCCGGCAGGACGGCGGCGCGTTCCCGCCGGCCGCGCTCGCGACCTCGCGCCCGCCGACCCCGGCCCCGACACCGACATCGCCGCCACCGGCCACTTCCGGTACGGTCACGCCGACCTCGACCGGCGGCTCGCCGTCCGGCGGCGACCCGGAGCCGGCCGCCACCGCGAGGCCCACGTGGGCGCCCGACACCGGCCGTACGCCGGCGCGTGAGCCCAGCCGGACGCCGGTCAGGTCCGACCCGCCGCGCGAGCCCACGAGCCGCCCGACCACGAGCGGCCCGACCACGAGCGGCCCGACCACGAGCGGCCCGACCACGAGCCGCCCCACCACGAGCCGCCCCACCAGGACGGCCGCCGAGCCGACGCCGGACCGGAGCACGCGGACGCCCGGTGCGGAGCCGGAAGCCACCGCGCCGCCCGCCACCAGCGCGCCCGGCCCCAGCACGGCCCCGCAGACCGCCAGGGCTCGGGAGCCGCTCGTCTCGGTGTCGGTCAGGGTGTCGCTCGACGTGCCCGTGCTCAGCGGCAGGGGGGACGGCCTGCTGGACGCCGATGTCGGACTCGGCCTGGGCACCGGCGACGCCGATGTCGGGCTCGGCCTGGGCACCGGCCTGCTGGGACTGGTGGCCGTACCCGGGTCCGTGCTGCTCGGACGCCGGCTGGTGGTCCGCAGGACCCGACGCCCGCGCGACGTGGAGCCGGGCGCCCGACGTCCGCGCGACGTGGAGCCGGGCGATGGGTAACGGTTGAGCACACACGATAGAGCGATAAATCATACATTCATATGCTGAACCGCAAGATCCCCTACTATCTTGCTGAGGGCGTTCCTGGTCGGGATTACTGGCTGACCGAATCTCGCCCCGCGGCTATGGTCAAAGGAGAAGTGTGGCGGTTGCGTCTTCCGCCGACCGGCGGCGCGGCCCGCTCCGAGCCCGCACCACAGCTGCCTTCAAGGGGCTGACGGCCGGGCTCGCCGTGGCGTTATTGCTGGTCGTGCCCGCTACAGCGGGACATGCGGACCCCAAGCCCTCGGTCAAACGACTGGAGAAGGAGCTGGCCGAGCTCAGCAAGGATTCGGACAAGCTGATCGAGGACTACTACCACGGCCGTCGTGAGCAGCAGGACGCGGAGAAGGCCGAAAAGGCCGCCCGCGAGAAGCTGGAGGCCGCCCAGGAGGTCTACGACCGCGAGTCGACCCAGCTGAGAGCCATGGCCGTCTCCGAGTACATCGGCGGCAGGCCCAGCCCCCTCACCCTGATCGCGGACTCCGGGGAGTACACCTTCACGATGAGCAGGCTGGCGCTCAGCGACTTCCTCATCTCCCAGCAGGAAGCACGGCTGAGCGGCTTCACCCGGGTCCGGGACGAGCACCGGCGGGCCCAGCAGGAGGCGGCCGATCTCGCCGAGGAGCTCGACGCCACCGTCGATGACATCGACGAGCGGCGGAAGAAGGCCAAGAAGCTGATCGAGAAGATCAAGGACAAGATCGACCAGCTGCACAAGGCGCCGGGACGCCGCTCCGACGGCACCTTCGTGCCCCAGCTCCCCGGCGGCTCCGACAACATCACACCCCGGATGCGCCTGGTCAAGACGCTCATCGCGCAACGCTTCGAGGTCCCGTACGGGATCGGCTGTTATCGGGCCATCCAGGACGGCGGCCAGCACCCGCTCGGCCGGGCCTGCGACTTCATGCTCAGCCGGGGCGGCACGATGCCTTCGGGTGCGGAGATCGAGCGCGGCGAGGAGATCGCCAAGTGGGCGATCAAGAACGCCAAACGGCTCGGCATCATGTACATCATCTACCGGCAGCGGATCTGGCACATCAGGACCGGCGGCTGGCGCGTGATGACCGACCGCGGCGGCACCACCGCCAACCACTACGACCACCCGCACATCTCCGTCTACTGAGCGGCGCCCGCGTCGAGGGTGGTGGCCCTCTTTGCCAAGGCCCGACTCGGAAGCGACGTTCGGCTCGCTACGCTGGCATGACGGCGCGGGACGCACGAGCGACGGGGAAACGATCGAAGCGTGGCCAAGCTGCTGGCGGTGAACGTCGGCCTGCCGCAGGACATCGCCTGGCACGGCAGGACGGTGCACACGGGTGTGTGGAAACAGCCCGTCACCGGCCCGCGCATGGTGCGCCGGCTCAACATCGACGGCGACGGCCAGGGAGACCTCCAGGGGCACGGCGGCGAGCACCGCGCCGTGCTGGTCTACCAGCTCGACTCCTACCGCTACTGGCAGGAACGTCTCGGGCGGGACGACTTCGTCTTCGGCCAATTCGGCGAGAACTTCACCGTCGACGGGCTGCCGGACGACGAGGTGTGCGTCGGGGACCGCTATCGGATCGGCGAGGCCACGTTCGAGGTCACCCAGCCGCGCGTCACCTGCTACCGGGTGGGCCTGCGGATGGGGGAGCCGCGGATGGCCGCTCTGCTGGTGTCCCACCGGCGTCCCGGGTTCTACCTCCGGGTCCTCACCGAGGGGCGGGTCGAGGCCGGAGACGAGATCGTCAGGATCGAGCGGGGCCCGCAGGGGATGACCGTCGCCGAGATCGACGCCCTGCTGTACCTCCCCGGCCACTCGCGCGAGAGGCTGGCGCGGGCGCTGCTCATCCCCGCGCTCAGTCCCGGCTGGCAGACCTCCTTGCGGGCCCTGCTCGACCAGGCCGCCACTCCGGCAGGCGCTCCGGCGGGCAACGCGGGGCTGGTCCCGGCCACCGCCGCCGGGCCGCCCGCCGCGTGGAGCGGGTTCCGGCCGCTGCGGGTCACCCGCGTGGACGTGGAGAGTGAGAGCGTGTTCTCGCTGACGCTGGAGGACCCCGGCGGCGCCGCGCTGCCGGCGGCACTGCCCGGTCAGTTCCTCACGCTCCGGATGCACCCGGACGGCGGCCCGCCGCTCGTCCGCAGCTACTCGCTGTCCGGCCCGCCGGGGGCCGCCCGGTATCGCCTCAGCGTCAAGCGCGAACCCCATGGCGCCGCCAGCGGCCATCTGCGGGCCCACGTGCGGGCCGGCGACCTCCTGGAGTTCGCGGCCCCGCGCGGCGCGTTCACCCTGGAGGCCGGCGACAACCCGGTCCTGCTGATGTCGGCGGGCATCGGCGCCACCCCCGTGCTCGCCATGCTGTACGCGCTCGCCGCCGAGCGCTCCACCCGCGAGGTGTGGTGGCTGTACGGGGCCCGCGACGGCACGGAGCACCCCTTCGCCCAGGAGAGCGGCGCCCTGCTGGCCCGGCTTCCGCACGCGCGTGAGCATGTCTGCTACAGCCGTCCGACGGCCGCTGACCGGCCGGGCGTCGACTACCAGACGCACGGCCGGCTCTCCGGCGGCCTGCTCGGCCGCCTCGGTGTGCCCCGGGGCGCGGACGTCTATCTGTGCGGCCCGTCCGCGTTCATGACCGAGCTGCCCGCCGCCTTGGCCGAGGCCGGTCTGGCTCCCGGCCGGATCCACACGGAGGTCTTCGGGGCGGGCCCGGCCTCCACGCCCGGCCTGGCCGACGTCCCGGCACGACCCGTGCACCCGCCCGCGGGCCCGCCGGGCACGGGCCCGGCGGTCACCTTCGCGCGCAGCGGGCTCACCGTGCCCTGGGACCCCGCCTACGCGAGCCTGCTCGATCTGGCGGAGGCCTGCGACGTGCCGGTCCGCTGGTCCTGCCGCACCGGCGTCTGCCACAGCTGCGAGAGCGGCCTGCTGTCCGGAGGCGTCGGCTACGCACCCGAACCGGTCGACGCCCCGGCCGACGGCAACATCCTGATCTGCTGCTCCCAGCCGCGCGACGAGCTCGTCCTGGATCTGTGACCCGCGTCAGCCCCTGACCAGCTGGATCTGTGACCCGCGTCAGCCCCTGACCAGCTGGATCTGTGGCCCGCGTCAGTCCTTGGCCAGGGCGGCGAGGAGGCGTTCCTCGGTCACCTCGGGGCCGGCGAGCTGGTCGGTGATCGCGCCGTCCCGCAGCACCACCACGCTGTCGCAGTTCTCCACCAGCTCGGCCACGTCCGAGGAGATCAGCAGGATCGCCAGGCCGTCCACGGCCAGCTCGTCCAGCAGGCTCTGCATCTCCACCTTGGTCGCCACGTCCACGCCCCTGGTCGGCTCGTCCAGCAGCAGCACCTTGGGGTGCATGGCCAGCCAGCGGGCCAGCAGGACCTTCTGCTGGTTGCCGCCCGACAGCTCGCCCGCCGCCTGGTGCGGGGAGACCGCCTTGATGCCGAGCCGCTGCATGAACGTGGACACGATGCTGTCGACCCGCGCGTCCGACACGATCCCGGCCCTGGACAGGCGGGGCAGCGCCGCCAGGGCGATGTTGTCGCGCACCGACAGGGTCGGCACAATGCCCTCGGTCTTCCTGTTCTCCGGGACCAGGCCGATGCCGGCGCGGATGGCGTTCCTGATGGACCACTTACGGGCCCCGGCCTCCGACACCGCCCCCGACACCGTCACCTGGCCGGTGTCGACCGGCATCGCGCCGGCGATGGCGCGGGCCGTCTCGCTGCGGCCCGCGCCGAGCAGGCCGCCGAGGCCGACGACCTCGCCCGCGCGCATCACCAGCGACACCCCGTCGAGCACGTGGTGCCGGGTCAGGCCCTTGGCCTCCAGCACCGGCAGGTCGCCGGGCTCGTCCGGCTCACCGGTGACGGCGGCGGGGCGCGCCGGGTGGAAGGGCCGGCCCAGCATGAGCGAGACCAGCCGCAGCCGGTCCAGGCCCGCGAGCGGGCCGGTGTGGACGACCCGGCCGTCGCGGAGCACGGTGACGCGGTCGCAGATCTCGTAGAGCTCCTCCAGCCGGTGGGTGACGTAGACGACCGAGCGGCCCTGCTCGCGGAGCCTGGCCACGGCGCCGAACAGCGTCTCCAGCTCGGCGTGCTCCAGCGCGGCGGTGGGCTCGTCCATGATCACCAGCTGGGCGTCCGCCGAGGCGGCCCTGGCCAGGGCGACGAGTTGACGGGCTCCCTCGCCCAGCGAGCCGAGCGGCCTGCGGACGTCCGTGCGCAGGCCGTACGTGGCGAGAACCTCGGTGGCGCGGTCGTTGACGGCCGTGAAGTCGATCAGCCCGAGCCTGCCGCGCGGCTCCCTGCCCAGCAGCAGGTTTCTGGCGATGCTCATGGTGGGCACCAGGTTGGTCTCTTGGTGGACGGTGGCGATGCCCGCGCGCCTGGCGTCGGCCGGGTCGGCGAACCTGACCGGCTCGCCTCGGAAGCGCAGCTCGCCCGCGTCCGGCTGGTAGACCCCGGACAGCACCTTGACCAGGGTGGACTTGCCGGCGCCGTTGCCACCGGCCAGCGCGTGCACCTCACCGGGGCGCACGGACAGGGTGACGTGGTCGAGCGCGATGACGCCCTGGAAGGTCTTGAGAACTCCTGCCACCTGTAACACGGTTGCCTCCGGACTCGATCGTGATCGTAGCAGGAAACAATCCAGTAACAGAGAAGTCACATTCGATCAGAGTCGCGCGATGTGCAGCCGGACCCCGCGGCCGGCCAGCTCGTCCAGCACCTCGCTGGGCGCGCCCTCGTCGGTGACGAGGTGGTCGATGCCTTCCGGCGGGATGGTCTGCACCATGGTGTCGATGCCCACCTTGGTGTGGTCGGCCAGCACGACCACTTCCTCCGCCGCGGCGGCCAGCGCCCGGTCGACGCCCGCGACCACCATGGTGGGGGTCGACAGGCCGCGTTCGGCGCTCAGCCCGTTGCCCGAGATGAACGCCCGGCGCACCCGCAGCCCGGCCACCGAGCGCTCGGCGGCGCTGCCGACCAGGGCCAGGATGGAGCCGCGCAGCGTGCCGCCGGTGAGCATCACCTCGACCCGCGGCGAGGCCGCCAGGGCTTGGGCGACCAGAAGGGAGTTGGTCACCACGGCGAGCTCGGAGTGCCTGGTCAGGCGGCGGGCGAACTCCTGGGTGGTGGTGCCGGGGCCGATCACGATGGCGTCGCCGTCCTCGACCAGCGCGGCGGCCAGGTCGGCGATCGCGGCCTTCTCGGCCGACTCCAGCGACACCTTGTGCGTGTAGCCCGCCTCGCGGGTCAGCTCACCGGGCAGGGTCGCGCCGCCGTGGTGGCGGTTGAGCAGTCCTTCCGACTCCAGCGCGCGCAGGTCGCGGCGCACGGTCACCTCGGAGGAGTGCACCGCCTGGGCGAGCTCGCGCAGCGACACGGCGCCGTTGGCGCGCACCAGCTCCAGGATGCGCTGCCTGCGCTCAGCGGCGAACACGGGCCGGCGTCCGTCGCTCTGCGTGTCGCTCACACTCCCGATCATAGACGTACGGTCAAATCCGCTTCGCCTCTGACCGTTTAAGTACGAATCTGATCGGAAATCTTGACCGGCTGGGTCCACTAGTGCTTATTTGGGAGCCAGACAGGGGTCACTTCCTGTCCGATCCTGATCGAAGGGCCGCATCATGCGCACCCCCCACCTTCGTCCGCCTGGTCGCCCTCGCCTTGCCGAGACCTGCTCCACGCATCCCCCCGCGTGCTCGTGAACGTGCTCCCCGTGTGAAAGGACCATCCGTGCGAAAGACGATCGCGGTACTGACCTCCGTACTGCTGGCGGTGTTAGGCCTGGCGCCGCCCGCCGTCTCCGATACGAACGCCGCCGAGGAGCGGCACGGGCTGCGCGGCGACTACCACCTGTCCACCGGGGCGGGCGCGCTGGACTTCGGCGAGCTGAAGGCCACCGTCGTGGACCCCAACCTGGAGATGGCCGACCTCAACCCGACGCTGCAACTGCTGACCGGCCGGGCCGACGACGTCTCCGTGCGGTGGACCGGGCAGATCCAGCCAGAGCACTCCGAGACGTACACCTTCTCGATGTTCGGCGACAACGGCTTCCGGCTCTGGATCGACGGCCAGGTGATCATCGATCACTGGGTCGACGACTGGGACATCGAGCAGGTCGGCACGCCGATCGCGCTGGAGGCGGGCCGCAAGTACGACATCAAGGTGGAGTACTTCGAGCACTTCGGCGGCGCCCACCTGCGGCTGCGCTGGCAGAGCCCGAGCGTGCCGAAGGAGATCGTGCCCGCCGCGGCGCTCACGCTGCCCGAGGGGTTCGACCCGCCGGGACCGGTGGCCGCCACGGTGAACGCGGCCGGTGACGTCGCCACGCTGACCTTCGGCAAGGCCCTGAAGCCGCTGCCCGCCGGCGCGGCCGACAAGCTGGTCATCACCGTCGGGGGCACCAGATGGCCGGTGAAGTCCGCCGTCCTGAAGAACCGGGACACGGTGGTCCTCAAGCTGCAGCATCCGGTGCCCGCCAAGGCGGGCGGCACCTTGCGCGCCTCCTACGACGGCAACGGCGGGATCACCCACACCGACGGCACCGCGCTGGCCGCCTTCCCCTACGCCTTCGTGGTCAACGCCTCCACGCACATCCTGTCCACCCGCTGGTCCAAGGACGTGAACCCGGCCCGCCCGCTGCCCGAGTACCCCCGCCCGCAGCTCGTCCGCAAGGACTGGCGCAGCCTCAACGGCACCTGGCAGTTCGCCGCCGCCCAGGAGGGCGAGGCCGCCCCGATCGGCCGCGACCTGGCCGAGCGGATCGTCGTGCCGTACCCGGTGGAGTCGCAGCTGTCCGGCATCGGCCGGCACGAGGAGCGCATGTGGTACCGCAGGACGTTCGACGTGCCGCACTCCTGGACGAAGGACCGCGTCCTGCTGCACCTGGACGCCGTGGACTGGGACTCCACCGTGTACGTCAACGGCAAGCAGGTCGGCAACCACAAGGGCGGCTATGACCGCCACACCGTGGACGTGACGGACGCGCTGAAGCGCCACGGCCGGCAGGAGCTCGTCGTCGGCGTCGTCGACCTCACCGACAAGGGCGGCCAGGCCGTCGGCAAGCAGCGGCTGGAGCAGGGCAGCATCTGGTACACCCCGGCCTCCGGCATCTGGCAGTCGGTCTGGCTGGAGCCGGTGCCCAAGAACCACATCGAGCGCGTCGACACCGTCCCCGACGTGCCCGGCCAGGCGCTGAAGGTCACCGTCAGGGGCGCGTCCGGCACCGCGACCGTCACCGCCCGCGACGGCAGGCGCGTCGTCGGCCAGGTCGTCGGCCAGGTCGGCACCGAGCTGCGGCTGCCGGTGCGCAACCCGAAGCTGTGGTCACCGGAGAACCCGCACCTGTACGACCTCACCGTCACGGTCGGCAAGGACGAGGTGCAGTCGTACTTCGGGATGCGCACGATCTCCCTCGAGAACAACCGGATGATGCTCAACGGCAAGCCCGTCTTCCAGATCGGCCCGCTCGACCAGGGCTTCTGGCCTGACGGCATCTACACCGCCCCCACGGACAAGGCCCTGCGCCACGACCTGGTGGAGACCAAGCGGCTCGGCTTCAACGCCGTCCGCAAGCACGTCAAGATCGAGTCCGACCGCTGGTACCACCACGCCGACCAGCTCGGCCTGCTGGTCTGGCAGGACATGCCGTCGGCGCACCGCAGCATCGACAGGCCGCAGTTCGAGGCCGAGCTGAAGGCCATGGTCGACCAGCACCGCAGCAGCCCGTCGATCGTCATGTGGGTGCCCTTCAACGAGGGCTGGGGCCAGTACGACATGGCCCGCATCGCCGACCTGGTCAAGAGCTGGGACCCCACCCGTCTGGTCGACAACCAGAGTGGCGTCAACTGCTGCGGCGCCGTCGACGGCGGCAACGGCGACGTCAAGGACCTGCACATCTACCCGGGCCCCGGGAACACCGGCAAGCCCAGCGGCACCCGCGCGACCGTGCTCGGCGAGTACGGCGGGCTGGCCCTGCCGGTCATCGGCCACACCTGGACCGGCGGCGGCTGGGGCTATGCCACCGAGCCCGACAGCAAGGCCCTCACCGACCGCTATGTCGCGATGACCGAGGAACTGCGCCGGCTGCACGCCTGCGACGACCTCAGCGCCGCCATCTACACCCAGACCACCGACGTCGAGACCGAGATCAACGGCCTCATGACCTACGACCGCGCGATCACCAAGCCCGACGTCAAGCGCATGCACGACGCGAACAAGGCGCTGACGGGCGAGATCAGCCCGGCCTGTGCCTGATAGGAAGGAACCGCTATGAAACCCCCCATCCGGACCGCGACACTGGCACTGGCCGTCCTCCTCACCGCCGCAGGGTGCGCCAAGGCGGAGGCGCCGCAGAGCGCGCCCGCCGCCACCAGCACGGCCGGGCAGCAGGTCGTGCAGACCCCCACCGGCAGCGCCGGCGCGAACTGCACGCTGCAGCAGTTCGGCGGCGAGAAGTTCGACCTCAAGACGGCCACCGTCGGCTTCTCCCAGTCGGAGAAGGAGGCCAACCCGTTCCGCATCGCCGAGACCCAGTCGATCAAGGACGAGGCGGCCAAGCTCGGCATCGCCGACCTGAAGGTCACCAACGCGCAGTCGCAGTTCTCCAAGCAGATCACCGACGTGCAGCAGCTCATCGCCCAGGGCGTGAAGCTGCTGGTCATCGCGCCGCTGAACTCCGACGGCTGGGAGCCGGTGCTCCAGCAGGCGGCGGCCAAGAAGATCCCCATCATCACCGTCGACCGCAAGATCAACGCCAAGCCGTGCAGTGACTACCTCACCTTCATCGGCTCGGACTTCTACGAGCAGGGCAAGCGGGCCGCCGATCAGATGATCGAGGCGCTGTCCAGCAAGGGCAAGGTCGCGATCCTGCTCGGCGCGCCGGGCAACAACGTCACCACCGAGCGCACCAACGGCTTCAAGGACCGCGTCAAGGAGGCGGCGCCGGAGATCGAGATCTCCTTCGAGCAGACCGGCGAGTTCGCCCGGGAGAAGGGCCAGCAGGTCACCGAGCAGCTCATCCAGTCCAACCCCGACATCAACGGCATCTACGCCGAGAACGACGAGATGGCCCTGGGCGCCGTGACCGCGCTCAAGGGCGCCGGCAAGGAGGCCGGCGACATCAAGATCGTCTCGGTGGACGGCACCCGCAGCGCGGTCCAGGCCATCGCCGACGGCTGGCTGCACGCCGTCATCGAGTCCAACCCCCGCTTCGGCCCGCTGGCCTTCTCCACCGCCCAGAAGTTCCTGGACGGTGAGGCCATCCCCGAGAAGGTGATCATCTCCGACCGCGACTACGACACGAGCAACGCCAAGACCTCCCTCGGTGAGGCGTACTGAGTTGGAACCGGTACTCGAGGCCAAGGGGATCAGCAAGCGCTTCCCCGGCGTGCTCGCTCTCGACGGCGTGTCCCTCGCCCTTCACCCGGGCGAGGTGCACGCCCTCGTGGGGGAGAACGGCGCCGGCAAATCAACGCTGATCAAGGTCTTCACCGGCGTGTACCACCCGGACGGCGGCGAGCTGCTCCACCAGGGGCGGCCCGCCGTGTTCGGCACACCCATGGACGCGCAGCACGCCGGCATCTCCACCATCTACCAGGAGGTCAACCTCGTCCCCATGATGAGCGTGGCCCGCAACCTGCTGCTCGGCCGCGAGCCACGCGGCCGCTTCGGCGTCATCGACGCGGGCGCGATGTACGAGGAGGCCGGGCGCGTCCTGGCCGGCTACGGCGTCGAGACCGACGTCCGCCGGCCGCTGCGCGACCTCGGCATCGGCGCCCAGCAGATGGTCGCCCTGGCCAGGGCCGTCTCGGTGGACGCGCGGGTGGTCATCATGGACGAGCCCACCTCCTCCCTGGAACCGCGCGAGGTCGGGACCCTCTTCGGGGTGATCAGGCGGCTGCGCGACAGCGGCATCGCCGTCATGTACGTCAGCCACCGGCTCGACGAGCTCTACCAGGTGTGCGACCGGGTCACCGTGCTCCGCGACGGCCGGCTGGCGCACACCGGGCAGCTGGCCGAGCTGGAGCGGTTGCAGCTCATCTCGCTCATGCTCGGCCGCGACCTGGGCGAGGTGCGGGGCTCGGGCATGACGAAGTTCTCCCGCGACCGGCATCTCGCCGCCGGGACCTCCGTCGACCAGCAGGCCGAGCCGGTCGTCGAAGCCCGCGGCCTCACCCGGCGGCACGTGCTCGACGGCGTCGACGTCTCCGTCAGACCGGGTGAGGTCGTCGGGCTCGGCGGCCTGCTCGGCGCCGGCCGTACCGAGACCGCCAAGGCCATCGTCGGCGCGATGCCCATCGACGGCGGGCAGGTGATCGTCGGGGGGCTGCCGCTGCGCGGCGGCTCCACCAAGGCGGCCATCAGGGCGGGCGTCAGCCTGCTGCCCGAGGACCGCAAGGCCGAGGGCATCATCCCGACGCTGTCGGTGCGGGAGAACATCGCGCTGGCCGCGCTGCCCTCACTCGGCACGGCCGGCGTGGTCTCCGACACCAAGATCGACCGGGTGGTGGAGATCTTCATGCGCAGGCTGCGGATCAAGGCCGCCTCGCCGAACCAGCTCGTGTCCGAGCTGTCCGGCGGCAACCAGCAGAAGGTCCTGCTGGCCCGCTGGCTCGCAGTCCGGCCCAAGGTGCTGCTGCTCGACGAGCCAACCCGCGGCATCGACGTGGGCGCCAAGGCCGAGGTGCAGGCGCTGATCGACGAGCTGGCGGCCGAAGGGCTGGGCGTGCTGCTGATCTCCTCCGACCTGGAGGAGCTCGTCGAGGGCGCCGACCGCATCCTGGTGCTGCGCGAGGGCGCGGTCGTCGGAGAGCTGTCCGGCGACGACGTCACCGAGGAGAGAATCATGGCAACGATCGCGGAGCAGGCGGATGGCTGAGCTCACCTCGCCGCGGAGCGAGCGGATGGCGGTGCTCAAGCCGCGCGTCTACGCCTGGGTCCAGGACTACGGCGTGTACGCGGCCGTGCTGGCGCTGCTGCTGTTCAACGTGCTGTTCACGCCGTACTTCCTGGACGCCTCCAACTTCCGCACCCAGCTCGTCCAGGTCACGCCCATCGTCATCGTCTCGCTCGGCATGGCGCTGGTGATCGGCACCCAGGGCATCGACCTGTCGGTCGGCTCGATCATGTCGCTGGCCGCCGCCGTGGTCGTGCTCTACCTCGGCTACGGATGGCTGCCGGCGCTGATCGTCGCCCTGGTCGGCGGCGCCGTCGCCGGGGCGGCGGGCGGGGCGCTGGTCGCCTACGTCGGCGTCCAGCCGATCGTCGCCACCCTCGCGCTGCTCGTCGGGGTGCGCGGCCTGGCCAACGTGTTCGTGCCACAGCTCGTCGAGTTCCGCAGCGCCGGGCTGATCGCGCTCGGCAGCAGCTCGGTGGCCGGCATCCCGATCATCGTGCTCATCGCGGGCGCGCTCACGCTGCTGATGATGTTCGTGGTCCGGCGCACCACGTTCGGCCGCCAGGTGGTCGCCATCGGCGGCAACCGGACGGCCAGCGAGCTGTCCGGCCTGCCGGTCAAGCGCGTGCTGCTCAGCGTGTACGTCATCTCCGGGCTGCTCGCGGCGCTGGCCGGCGTGCTGGCCACCGCCAGGCTGCAGGCGGCCGACCCGACCTCGCTCGGCCTGTTCATCGAGCTGTCCGCGATCACCGCGGTCGTGGTCGGCGGCACCCCGCTGACCGGCGGGCGGATCAGGGTGCTCAGCACGGTCATGGGCGCCCTGCTCATGCAACTGCTCGCGGCGACCCTGATCAAGCACAACCTGCCACAGTCGTGGACGCAGATCGTCCAGGCCGGGATCATCCTGGCCGCCGTCTACGCCACCAGGGAGCGTGGGACCCGATGACCTCTCGCGAACAGGTGAGCCGGACCCTCCAGCAGCACGGCGCCCTCATGGTGCTGGCCCTGCTGGTGCTCGTGGGCAGCCTGGCCTTCGACTCGTTCTCCAGGTTCGACAACGCCGCCAGCGTCGTGGTGTCCTCGTCCTTCCTGGCGATCATCGCCATCGGCATGACGTTCGTGATCATCAGTGGCGGGATCGACCTGTCCGTGGGGTCGCTGTTCGTCCTCGGCGGGGTGCTGGCGGCCTACGGCTCCCAGTACGGGCTGCTCGTCGCCCTGGTCCTGCCCCTGGCCGCCTGCGGGCTCGTCGGCCTGCTGCAGGGTGTGATCATCGCCAGGACCGGGATGGCGCCGTTCATCGTCACCCTGGCCGGGCTGCTCGGCGTCCGCGGCCTCATGCTGGCCCTGTCCGACGAGGGCGCCACCACCTACCTGGTGAAGGACCCCGCCTTCGCGGCGCTGGGCCAGGGGCAGATCCTCGGCCTGACCTACCCCGTGTACATCACCATCGGGCTCGCCCTGGCCGCCATGGTGCTGCTGCAACGGACCGGCTTCGGGCAGAACGTCTACGCCATCGGCGGCAACCAGCAGGCGGCCGCCCTCATGGGCGTGCCCGTCGCCAGCACCAAGATCCGCGTGTACGTCATGTCCGCGCTGCTCGCCGGGCTGGCCGGAGCGCTGAACGCGGCCCGGCTCTCCTCCGGCGTCACCATCCTCGGCATCGGCCTCGAACTCGACGTCATCGCGGCCGTGGTCATCGGCGGCACGCTGCTGACCGGGGGCGCGGGCGGCATCACCGGGACGGTGGCCGGGGTGCTGCTGCTGGGGGTCATCCAGAGCCTGATCAACCAGGTGGGCAACCTGACCTCGGCCTTCCAGCAGGTGGTCAGCGGGTTGTTCCTGGCGCTGGTCGTGGTGGCGCAGCGGCTGCTGAGCAAGGCGCAACGGCTGTCCTGAGGCTTCGGCGGCTTCGCGTAACGGCCATAATCGGGGCATGCCGCCCACTGTCGAAGATCCCGCCGTGCTCGGGGGTTATGCCATCCGGGGACGGCTGGGCGAGGGTGAGCGGGGAGTCGTCTACCTGGGCGCGGGCGACGACGGGGGCCAGGTGGCGATCAAGTGGCTGCGCCCGCACCTGGCCGGTGACCCCGTGGCCGCCCGGCGCTTCACCCGCGAGGCGGCGCTGGCGCGGCGGGTCGCGCCGTTCTGCACGGCGAAGGTGCTGGCCACCGGGGTGCACGAGGACCGGCCGTACATCGTGAGCGAGTACGTCGACGGGCCGTCGCTGCGGCAGGCGGTGGCGCGGGACGGGCCGTGGGCGGGCTCGGGGCTGCATCGGCTGGCGATCGGCACGGCGACCGCGCTGGCCGCCATCCACCAGGCCGGGATCGTGCACCGCGCCTTCGACCCGGACAACGTGCTGCTGGGCGGCGAAGGGCCGCGCGTCATCGACTTCGGCCGCGCCCAGGCGTTCGACGGCCAGATGTTCGACGGCCAGGCGTTCGACGCTCAGACGTTCGACGTCAACGCGTTCGAGGCCGGCGCGTTCGACGCGGACGTGGCGATCGGGGCCGAGCCTGTGGGTGTCCCTGCCTTCATGGCTCCCGAGCAGCTTCTGGGGAGGGCGGCGGGGCCCGCGGCGGACATGTTCGCCTGGGCGAGCACCCTGGTGTTCGCCGCCGACGGCGTCGGCCCGTTCGCCGCCGGGTCGGCGCCCGAGATCGCCCGGCGGGTGCTGTACGACGAGCCGGTCCTCACCGGGCTGACCGAGCCGTTACGCGGTGTCGTGGCCATCTGCCTGGCGAAGGATCCGGCCCGCCGGCCGACCGCCGAGCAGGTGATCCTCCGCCTGATGGAGCACCCGGCGTCCGGGCAGCGCGAGCGGGAGCGGGCCGCCGCCCTGGTCAGCGGCCACCGGCCGGGGCCGCCGGTCGAGCCTGTACGGGAGAAAGCGGCCGAGCCTGTACGGGAGAAAGCGGCCGAGCCGGTTCGGGAGAAAGCGGGTGAGTCCGTTCGGGAGAAAAGGCGCAGCGGGTGGGTGGTCGGGGCCGTCGCGGTCGGGGTGGCGCTGGTCACCACGGTCGCCGTGGTCCTCGTCTCGGGCAACGACCTGGACGGCAGGCCCCGTGTGCGGTCCACCGCCTTGACGGGCACCCCGGCCGGCAGCCCGACCCCCACGCCGGTGCGGACCGCGAACCTGGTCAGTTCGCCGTTGCCGGGCACGGACGCCACCTTCTTCGAGCACCCGTCCGACACCGCCCGGCTGACCACGTACTCGGTTTACAGCGCGAAAGCGAAGCAGTGGGTGTACTACACCCGCGACTCCCTCTCCGGAAAATTCCGGAAATATGCGGATGTGTGGGAGAGCGTTCTGTCGCCCGACGGCCGCTACCTGGCCCGGCGCGGCAAGCGCTACCGTAACGGCTACGACAGCGTCAAGATCACCGACAAGATGACGGGCCGGACCTCCACCGTCGACGTGGTCCGCAGGCCGCTCAGCGCCTACGTCCAGGCCTGGTCACGCGACAGCCGCCGCCTGCTGCTCAACGTCGGCACCCCGATCAAGGACTCGTGGCAGTCGACCGGCTTCGCCATCGTGGATGTGACCAGGCGCACCGCCACCGTCGCCGCGCTCAGGGAGAGCCGGCTGAGCGACATCCGCTACGGCTTCGCCCCCTCGGGCGGCGGCGTGGTGGCTCTGGCCGTCGGGGCCAGGCGGCAGGCCCTGCGCTTCTTCGACGGCGACGGCCGGCGCCTGCGGAGCATCCCCGACGTGGGCGCGGGCGTCGCCGACTACCTGTTCTCCCCGTCGGGGAAGAAGTTCGTCACCAACTGCCCAGGGCTCGCCACGGGCACCGCCTGCGTGTACGACTCCCTCTCCGGGCTGGAGCTGGAGCGCTTCGACAACCGCTGCACCAACCTGGCCAACTGGTACGACGACGACCACCTGATCTGCTGGGTCCGGCCGGACACCGGCGGCCAGGGACACCAGGCGCAGGTCGTGGACTTCACCGGCAACCCGGTCCGCGTGCTGGTGGACGCGCCGACCGGAGCGGCGGACCTGAGCGTGACCTACACCTACACCGACTAGCTCGCGCCCACGTGCCGGAGGGGCGGACCTGAGCGTGACAGCCCACCGCCGCCCACGTCCGGGAGGGGCGGTCACCGTGCTCTGGAGCTGCGAGGACTGCGGCGAGGCGGCGGCGCGGCGGTGGCGCGGCGCTGTGGGATGCTGGTCGGGTGACGTTGGAGGACCTCGTCCGGCTGCGCCGGGCCCGTGACCGGATGGACCGCGACTACGCCGAGCCGCTCGACGTTCCGGCGTTGGCCGGCGGTGCCTTCATGTCGCCGGGTCACTTCTCCCGCAGCTTCCGCGCCGCCTTCGGCGAGACGCCGTACAGCTATCTGATGACCCGCCGGATCGAGCGGGCCAAGGCGCTGCTGCGGCGGGGCGACCTGTCGGTGACGGAGGTCTGTTTCGCTGTCGGCTGTACGTCACTGGGGTCGTTCAGCTCGCGGTTCACCGAGCTGGTCGGCGAGAGCCCGAGCGCCTACCGGGCCCGCGGCCATGACGAGGGCGCCACCATCCCGGCCTGCGTCGCCAAGATCTACACGCGACCCGTCAGGAACGGAGAAGCCAAGGCGGCAGACCCCTCCCTAGGGTGAAACGCATGGACATCAAGCTCGCACAGTGCTTCATCGCCGTCGACGACCACGACAAGGCGCTCACCTTCTACCGCGACGCCCTCGGCCTGGAGGTGCGCAACGACGTCGGCTTCGAGGGGATGCGCTGGGTGACCGTCGGGTCGCCGGCGCAGCCCGACGTGGACATCGTCCTCGAACCGCCCCTCGCGGACCCGAACGCCTCGCCCGCCGACCGGGAGGCCATGGCCGAGCTGCTGGCCAAGGGCCTGCTGCGCGCCGTCATCTTCAGGACCGACGACTGCGACGCCACCTTCGAGCGCGTCCGCGCCGCCGGTGGCGAGGTGCTGCAGGAGCCGATCGACCAGCCCTACGGCGTGCGCGACTGCGCCTTCCGCGACCCGTCCGGCAACATGCTCCGCTTCAGCCAGCCCCGCGCCCAGTGAGCGGCCGGGGGACTTGACGCACCCGCCCGCGCGCGGTCGCAGCCGGGGGACTCAACGCACCCGCCCGCGCGGGCGCAGCCGGGTCCCCGGCAGGGCGGGGGCGGGCAGCGGCTCGCCGTCGAACCCCTGGACGGAGCCGAAGCCCGTGCCCTCCGTCCACTCCTTGCGGAAGGCGACGATCTCGTCATGGTCGCGGCCGACGAAGTTCCACCACATCACGATCTCCTCGCCGAACGGCACGCCGCCGATGAGCAGCATCCGCCCCTGACCGCTGACCCGCAGGCTGTCGCGGCCGGGCGGCAGGTAGCGCAGAGGGCCGGGGCGCAGCGGCTCGATGGCCCCGTCGAGCAGCAGCAACCCGTGCTCGAACGCCGGGTCGAGCGGCACCACGGCACTCCCGTCGACCGCCACCTCCGCCCCCACCAGTGGGCTGTGCACGGTGGCGGGCGACGTCTCCCCGCCGAGTGAGCCCATGATCACGGTGGCCGCGAAGCCGGTCCCGGCCCGTACGGGCAGCACCGCGTGATGCTCGAAGGCGGGCGCCACCTCCCGGCGCTCGCCGGGCAGCGCCACCCAGAGCTGGACCCCGTGCAGCGCCTCGTGCCGCGACTCCTCGGAGTGCGAGATGCCGCGCCCGGCGGTCATCAGGTTGAGGCTGCCCGGACGGATCTCCTGCAGGCTGCCGAGGCTGTCGCGATGCAGCACCCGGCCGGTGAGCAGCCAGCTCACCGTCTGCAGGCCGGTGTGCGGGTGCGGCGGCACCCGCATCGCCGTCTCCTCGGGACCGTAGGCGTCCACGAAGCACCAGGCGCCGATCATGCGCCGGCGCACGTTGGGCAGCGTCCTGCTGACCGCCATCGCCCGCGGCCCGCCGAGCGGCACCGAACGCCCCTCCAGCAGCTCGCTCTCCTCGCCCCCGCCGCCCCCGCAGCGCACCTCACGCGGCTCCCGCTCCAGATTGCTCATCCTGCGACTGTACGGCGAGCCGCCCCGACGTTCGAAGCCCCGCACAGCGAAGCGCTGCCACGTACGTAGCCCGTACGGCGAGCCGCCGCGAGGTTCGTACCCCCGTGATCAGCCCAGTGTCTTCCACCAGCCGTCGACCGCCGGGGCGGCGGTGGTGTCGACGGCCTCGCCCGGGCGTGGCACCACGATCGCGACGTCGCGGGCCTTGGCCTCCCGCCACAGCCGGTCGACCGGCTCCGCCCACGGGTGCAGCGCCAGGGTGAACGTCGCCCAGTGCACCGGCAGCATGAGCTTGCCGCCCAGGTCGAGGTTGGCGTTGACGGCCTCCTCGGGGTCCATGTGGATGTCCGGCCAGGACGCGTTGTAGGCGCCGACCGGCAGCAGGGTCAGGTCGAACGGCCCGTGCGCCGCCCCGATCCCCTTGTAGCCCTCGAAATAGCCGGAGTCGCCCGCGTAGAAGACCCGCTTGGCCGCGCCGGCCACCACCCACGAGCCCCACAGCGTGTCGTTACGGCTGAGCGTACGGCCGGAGAAGTGCCGGGCGGCCGTGGCGACGAACCGCAGCCCCGCCACCTGCGCCTCCTCGTCCCAGTCCAGCTCGATGATCCGGAAGGCGGGCACGCCCCACCGCTCCAGATGGGCGCCGATGCCGAGCGGCACCAGGAACGGCGCCTTCTGCGTCCTGGTCAGCGTCCGCACGCTCTCCCGGTCCAGGTGGTCGTAGTGGTCATGGGAGATCACCACCGCGTCGACCTGCGGGAGCCGGTTGAGCGCCACGGGCAGCGGATGAAGGCGCTTGGGGCCGACGAATCGCGAGGGCGAGGGTCGATCGCTCCACACCGGGTCGAACAGCACCCGCCGCCCCTCGATCTCGACCAGCGTGGAGGCGTGGCCGTACCAGATGGCCCGCAGCCTGGTCGGCGAGGGGTCGCCGGTCGGCGGCACGCGCACCGGGACGGGACCGGGCGGGCGGCGCAGCTCCCTGTCCTTGGCCAGCTCGCCCAGCATGTTCACCGGCGGGGCCGTCATCATGGTGGTGGTCTCGGGCATCGGGTTGAAAAAGGTGCCGTCCCTGAACTGCGGCGAGCGCCGTATCCTGTCGGCCCGCTCCGGCCCCGACTTCAGGGGCCGGACGCCCAGCTCGGCGGGCACATCCCGCAGTGCCCATCCCGCGGCGGCCAGGGCCGCGCCTCCCGCCAGGATGCGCCGGACTGTCCGAAAATCTGCCATCGCACACTCCTTCATGAAGTCAGTCGCACCCAGCTCAACTGATCCCGACGGCCGCTGTGTTCCCTACTGGCAGCGATATGTCGCGATACGTCAGAAAACCCGGCTACCGCTCCGGTCCGCCGTCCCTGGGGTGCGGCCAGGGGTTGGGGCGGCAGCGGCCCAGCGACTTCGACTGCTGCATCATCACCGGAGCCGGACGTCCGGGGCCGGGGCAGGTGGTGTGATCATGGCCGAGGGCGTGACCGACCTCGTGGCTGATCACGTACTGACGGTATGCGTCCAGGTCGCCGCGGTACTGCGGGACACCCGTGGCCCAGCGGAGGGCGTTGATGATCGAGCGGGTGCCGTTCCAGCACGACAGGTCACCGCCGGTGCGCAGCGGCCGGCACCCGCGGTCGGTCAGGCTCGGACTGGACAGGGCCACGCGGACCCGCACCGGCGGGTGGTCGACGCGCCGGAACCGGGCCCAGCCGC
The DNA here is from genome assembly GCF_014646515.1 of Nonomuraea glycinis. GTDB lineage: Bacteria > Actinomycetota > Actinomycetes > Streptosporangiales > Streptosporangiaceae > Nonomuraea > Nonomuraea glycinis. Next base: position 303,781 of record NZ_BMNK01000004.1, on the reverse strand, counting down.
GCGGGTCGTTCAGCGTGCGGTGCACCTCGGCGGCGAACGCGCGGCCGTCGAACGGCAGGCCCCGCTCCACCTCCACCAGGTAGCGCAGCACCGCCCCACGGCCACGCCTGGGGGCCGCCCCGCCGCGCACCACCGCGTAATGGCCGGACGCGGCCCTCGGCACGCGCGGCACCTGCGATCTCCGCGGTTTCGCCGCCGCCGGGGGTTCGCTGGGCGGCACGTCCTCGGCGTCGGTCCTGCCTGGGGATGGGGAGACCTCGCGGGTTCTCGGCGTCGTCGCGCCGCACGCCGTGACCGGCAGCAGCATCAGGACCAGCAGTACGAACCGGCGCATGGCCGCCTTCCCCTCCGAGCACGGTGGGGAGGCTTCGATCATAGAAGAGCGGTTTTTCTCCTCATCCAGGGGGACCGTACGGAGTCAGGTCGATGGGCGGCTCCTCGCCCAGCACCAGACCGGCCACGAGCGACCCGGTGAGCGGGCCCGCCGTCAGGCCGTACGCGCTCAGGCCCGTCGCCACCGCCACCCGGTCGGTGACGCGGCCGATGAGCGGCGGCCCGGGGGCGTACACCGGGCGCAGCCCCACCCTGGTCTCCGTCACCGTCGCGCCGAACAGGCCGGGCGCCACCCGCAGCCCCGCCTGCAGCACCTCCTCGAGCCCGCCCATCGTGACGCGCGGCGCGAACCCGACATCCTCCACCGTCGCCCCCACCACCACGCGAGAGCCGGGGAACCCCAGCAGGTACGGCCCGCTCCTGGGCAGCACGATGGGCCACCAGGCCGTGTCGACGCCGTCCAGGGTGGCGTGCACGATCTGGCCGCGCCTCGGGAAGACCGGCAGCTCCACGCCGAGCGGCCGGCACACCTCACCCGTCCAGGCCCCGGCCGCCACGATCACCGCATCGGCCTCGACCACCGCCCAGCTCTCCTCGGCGACGCCGATCTCCTTCCCGGCCGCCACCCCCTCGCCACCGGCCTCGCTCTCGACAACCGCCGCCTCCTCCACCCCGGCACCGTGCGGGCCTGCATCCTCACCCAGCGGGCGGGTGCCGGCGTCCTCCGGGCCGGTCGTGTGCTCGCCGGCGGGCTCGCGTCCTGGGCGTTCAGGTGACGGGGGTTCCGGGGCGCCCTGGCGCCAGGACGGTCGGCCGCCGGTCGTGCCGCGTGCCTCGGGCGGAGGCGGGGACAGCGACCGGCCGCGCGCGTCGGCCTCACGCGCCGCTCGTACCAGCACCTGGCCGTCGGGGGTGATCGTCGCCGTTCCCGTACGCAGCTCCGCGCCCTGGCGGAGGGCCGCACCCAGGAGCGCGTCCCGCACCGCGCGCCCGTCGACCCGGGCGGCGCCGGGGACGAGCAGCGCGCTCAGGTCCTCGGCGATCGGCGGGAACAGCGCCGACGGCGCCGTCACGTCCGAGACCACGCCCATCTCCGGTGCCTCCGCGTAGCGGCGGGCCAGCAGGGCGCGCACCGGCTCCAGCTCGGCGGGCTCCTCCGACACCAGGAGTGCCCCCACCTGGGCGTAGCCGATGTCCTCGCCCAGGGCGCCGACGAGCTCGGGGTAGCGGCGGGCGCCCTCCCGGGTCAGTTGGTACCAGTCCTCGTCGTCCGGATGGTCCACCCACGGGCACACGATGCCCGCCCCCGCCTGCGTCGCCTCGCCCCGGTAACCCCCGTCGATCACGGTGACGGACACGCCGTGGCCGCTCAGGTGGTAAGCGGCGGCGGCGCCGACGATGCCGCTCCCGATCACTGCAACACGCATAGGCCAATGATCGCAGCCGGGTTAGCGTCGGAAGATGACCGTCGTCCTCATCGGCACGCTGGATACCAAGGGCCAGGAATACGGATGGCTGCGTGACAGGCTGATCGGGCTCGGCCGGGACGTTCTGGTGATCGATACGGGCACCGGCGAGCCGGGCGTGTCGTACCCGGTGGACGTACCCAATGACCAGGTCGCGGCTTCGACGAGGACCAGGCGCCCGCCATGGCCGAGGCGGGAGCCGACATGCTCGTCCCGCACCTGGGCCTGACCACCACGGCGGTCCCATCGCCGAGCAGGTCACTGCCTTCAAGAATCTGGAGCTCTAAATGCTGATAAATCCGGACAATGTGTCGACCATGACCTTCGACTGGGGCTCGATCAAGTGGTTCGTCACTCCGTCGCTCGTCCCCGGCGCGAGCAGCACCCTGGGCGAGGTCATCGTCAACCCCGGCCAGGGCCACGCCCGCCACAATCACCCGGACGCCGAGGAGATCCTCTACGTGATCTCCGGCGAGGCCGGCCAGATGGTCGACGACGCCGAGCCGTTCCCCATCCGGGAGGGCGACACCGTGCACATCCCGAGAGGCGTCTTCCACTCGACGCACAACACCACCTGGCGTCCACTCCGTCTGATCGTCACCTATACGCCGGGCGGCGAGGAGAAGGCCCTGGAGGGCGCCCCCGACTACCACCTGCACGAGCCGGGCCAGGTCCCACACTGGCACCAGCCGTAGCGCCTGGGCCAGGGTCAGCGGCCGGCGGACCAGTTGTACATCTTCATCAGGCGGGCCGCGACGTGCACGAACTGGTCGGCGTCCATGATGGCTCCTTCGCGCCGGATGTCGTCCTCGTCCAGCACGAACACCCGATCCAGCCGTACAAAGGAGGCCTTCCCGTCACGCCCCCACGCGCCGACGCTCATCCACTCGGGCCCGTCGTCGCCCTGGCTGGAAAGCATCATGCCCAGAAGCCCGCGCCCGCTGCGGCCCACGACGAGCAGCGGCCGGTCCTTGCCACGCCCAGGATCCTCCTCGTACGGCACCCAGGCCCAGACGATCTCACCGGGGTCGGCCAGACCGTCGAGATCGGGGGAGTAGGACAGCTTCACGGCCTGCGCCGACGACACCTCACGCACAGCGCCCTTGGCGGGCCGGGGGTCTTCACCTGAATCTCGCACCGTCGGATCCTACGGAACCCGCCCCCACCCGCACCAGGCGGGGTATGCGATATCTCCTCGAGCCTTCGGGCGCCACCATCGGGTGGGGTACCGCTGCCTCACGGTTGGGAGGGATGCCGATGTTGTTGACGAAGCTCTCGATGAGCTTCCAGCGTCCAGGCGCTGCGCGTCCACCCGGCCTGACGACCTGGCCGCGCCCGGACGGCGCTGCTCTAGAATCCCATTCTGTGACGTCAGCGTTCTTCACGCGCGGCGCGGCAGGGTTCGTCCCCGCCCCGCACGCCCGCAGTCCCTGGGCCCCCGGCATGCTCCACGGCCGCCTGATCGGCGGCCTCGCCGCCAGCGCCGTCGAGGAGGAGTACGGCGACCCGGAGATGCACTTCGCCAGGCTCACCGTCGACCTGTTCCGCAACAGCCCGATGCTGCCGATCACCGTCGAGGTCGCCCTGGTCAGGGACGGGCGCCGGATCCGGGTGGCCGACGCCGTGCTCAGCACCGAGCAGGGCGTCATCGGCCGGGCGAGCGTCGTCCTGCTGAGGAAGGGCGAGCAGCCCGCCGGCGACCGGCCGGTCACCCCGGCGTGGGACGAGAGCCCGCCCGACGGGCCGCCGCCGGAGCACCCGGGCGGCTGGGTCCCGCCGTTCGACCTGTGGTCGCTGCCGGGGTGGAACGGGCCGGGACGCAGGCGGATCTGGATGCGTGAGACCTGCCCGCTCGTCGAGGAAGAGAGGCTCTCCCCGTTCGTGCGGGCGGCGCTGGCCGCCGACTTCGCCAGCCCTCTCAGCGGCATGGACAGCGGCGGCCTGCAGTTCATCAACGCCGACTACACGCTCAACCTGGCGCGCCTGCCGGAGGGCGAGGTGATCGGCATGGACGCCACCGGTCACCTCAGCACCGAGGGGGTCGCGGCCGGCCAGTGCACCGTGCACGACGCGGCCGGACCGATCGGCTACTGCCTGGTGTCCGCCATCGCCAACCTGCACAGGACTTAAGCGGAAAGCTGATCCACCGCCCTGCGCAGGCTCGCGGGAACCTGATCCCGCCGCGTCGGCCGGCCCGGACGTTCGACGTCCGGGCCGGATGCTCGGTGGCTAGGCCGGGTGCTCGGCGCGGTCGCCCGACCAGTCGGTGTGGAAGGAGCCCTCCTTGTCCACCCGGTGGTAGGTGTGCGCGCCGAAGTAGTCGCGCAGCCCCTGCACCAGCGAGGCGGGCAGCCGGTCACGCCGCAGCCCGTCGTAGTAGGCCAGCGCCGAGGAGAAGCCGGGCGTCGGCACCCCGATCCGCACCGCCGTGGTCACCACCCGGCGCCAGGACTCCTGCGCCAGGTTGACCGCGGCCGCGAACGTCGGGTCCGCCAGCAGCGTCGGCAGGTTCGGGTCGGCGTCGTAGGCGGCGCGGATCCGGTCCAGGAACTTGGCCCTGATGATGCAGCCGCCACGCCAGATGGTGGCCATCGCGCCCAGGTCCACGTCCCAGCCGTACTCCTTGGACGCGGCCGCCATCTGGTCGAAGCCCTGCGCGTAGGCGACGATCTTGGATGCGTACAGCGCCTGCCGTACGTCCTCGACCAGCTCCTTGGCGCCGTCCCCGGACACCTCGGGACCCTCCAGCGACCGGGCGGCCCGCCGCTGCTCCGGGTGACCGGACAGCGCCCTGGCGAACACCGCCTCGGCGATCCCCGTCACCGGCACGCCCAGCTCCAGCGCGCTCTGCACGGTCCACCGGCCGGTGCCCTTCTGCTCGGCCTGGTCCACCACCACGTCCACGAACGGCTTGCCGGTCTCGGCGTCGACCTGCTCCAGCACCTCGGCGGTGATCTCGATCAGGTAGGAGCCGAGCTCGCCCTCGTTCCACTGCCTGAACACCTCCGCCAGCTCGGCGGGGGTGACGCCGAGCGCCTGGCGCAGCAGGTCGTACGACTCCGCGATGAGCTGCATGTCGGAATATTCGATACCGTTGTGCACCATCTTCACGAAGTGCCCGGCGCCGTCCGGGCCCACGTGCACCGCACAGGGCACGCCGTCCACCTTGGCCGAGATGTCCTGGAGGATCGGGCCGAGCGCCTCCCAGGACTCCTTCGAACCGCCCGGCATGATGCTCGGGCCGAGCAGCGCGCCCTCCTCGCCGCCGGAGATGCCGCTGCCGACGAAGTGGATGCCCTGCTCGCGCAGCGCGGCCTCGCGCCGGCGGGTGTCGGCGAAGTGCGCGTTGCCGCCGTCGACGATCATGTCGCCTGGCTCCATGAGCGCCGCGAGCTGGTCGATCACCGCGTCCGTGCCGGCGCCCGCCTTCACCATGATGATCGCCCGCCGGGGCCGCTTCAGCGAGGCGACGAAGTCCGCCAGCTCCCGCGCGGGCACGAACGTCCCCTCGCCGCCGAACTCCCGCACGAGCTCTTGGGTACGGCCTTCCGACCGGTTGTGCAGGGCCACCGTGTAGCCATGCCTGGCCAGGTTGCGAGCCAGGTTGCGGCCCATCACGGCCAGGCCGGTGACGCCGATATCTGCCAAGTCCATGTCAGCTCCTCTGTGAGGGATACGCATGATCCAGCCGGACGGTTCGGCCGGATATTCCCATCAGTCGCTCTGCCGGACCCCCAGCTCATCGAGCCGGTCCAGCATGTCGGCGGGGTCGGCGTAGACCCTGAACGCGCCCGCCCGTTCGAGCTCGTCCCGGCCGTAGCCGCCCGACAGCAGCCCGATCCCGAGCGCGCCCGCCCTCCGTGCGGCGAGCAGATCCCAGATGCTGTCACCCACCACCATGGCATGCGCCGGGTTCACCCGCAGCAGGGCGGCGCCGGCCAGGAACAGGTCCGGGTCGGGCTTGGCCCGGCGCACCATGTCCCGGGTCACCATCGGCGCGTCCTCGGGCAGCCCCAGCAGGCCCAGCGCGAGCCTGGCCGTACGCGCGTAACCGCTGGTCGCGATCGCCCAGGGCACGCCGCGCGAGGTCAGCTCCGTCAGCAGCTCGACCGCGCCGGGCAGCGGCCGGACGGAGTCCGCCTGCTGCTCGTAAGCCGTGGCGTGCGTCGACTGCAACGCGTCGATCTGCTCCTGCGTCAGCTTCAGCCCGGTCTCCCGCAGCAGCGCGTTCACGAACAGCCCGCCGCTCATGCCGATGCGCCGGTGGATCCGCCACACCGACAGGTCGATGCCCAGCCCCGACAGCGCCTGCCGCCAGGCGATCACATGCTGGTAGACACTGTCGATCAAGGTGCCGTCCAGGTCGAAGAGAAACGCCGGAGTGGGTGCCTCAGGGAAGTCGTCCATATCTCCATGACACCATGGCGACCATGAGGATCATCATCGCGGGCGGGCATGGCAAGATCGCGTTGCGGCTGGCGAAGCTGCTCGGCGCGGGCGCGGCGGGCCTGGTGCGCAACCCGGCGCACCTCGCCGACGTCGAGGCGACCGGGGCCGAGGCCGTGCTCTGCGACCTGGAGAAGTCGAGCGTGGCGGAGGTCGCCGAGACCCTGCGCGACGCCGACGCGGTGGTCTTCGCGGCGGGCGCCGGGCCGGGCAGCGGCGTCGCGCGCAAGGACACCGTCGACCGGGCGGCCTCCGTCCTGCTGGCCGACGCCGCCGAGCGGGCGGGCGTGCGGACCTTCGTGCAGATCTCCAGCATGGGCGCGGGCAAGCCGCCCGCCCCCGGGAGCGACGAGGTGTGGGCCACCTACATCAGGGCCAAGACCGAGGCCGAGGAGGACCTGCGCAGCCGGGACCTGGACTGGACGATCCTGCGGCCGGGCCGGCTCACCGACGAGCCGGGAATCGGCCTGGTGCGGCTGGCCCCCGAGGTGCCGCCGGGCTCGGTGCCGCGCGACGACGTCGCCGCCGTCATCGCCGCGCTGCTGCGCGCCCCGTACGCCGGCCGCCGCACCCTGGAGCTCGTCACCGGCGACATCCCCATCGGCGAGGCCGTCGCGACGCGGTGACGTGCCTCAGTCATCGAGGTAGCGCAGGATGGCCAGCACGCGGCGGCTGTAGCCGGGATCGCGCGGCAGCTCCAGCTTGTCCATGAGCGAGTGGATGTGCTTTTCGACCGTGCTCAGCGACACGTGCAGGCGTTCGGCGATCGCCGTGTTGATGCAGCCCTGGGCGAGGTGCCGCAGCACCTCTGTCTCGCGCGCGCTCAGCCTGCTCAGCGGATCGGCGTGAACGGTACGGGTGAGCAGTTGGCGGACCACCTCGGGGTCGAAGGCCGTGCCGCCCGCACGGATCCGCTCCAGCGCGTCGAGGAAGTCGGCCACCTCCGTGACGCGGTCCTTGAGCAGGTAGCCCAGGCCCCTGGCATCGCCGGCGAGGAGCCTGGCGGCGTAGGTCTTCTCCACGTACTGGGACAGGACGAGCACGCCGACGCCAGGGTGACGCTCGCGGATATCCAGAGCCGCGCGCAGTCCCTCGTCGGTGTGCGCCGGTGGCATGCGTACGTCGATCACCGCGACGTCGGGCGGATGCTCGGCGACGGCTTCCAGCAGCGCCTGACCGTCGCCGACGGCGGCCACGATCTCATGCTCGGCGTCGGCGAGCAGCCGCGTCAGCCCTTCGCGGAGCAGCACCGAATCGTCGGCCAGGATCAGGCGCACGGGACCTCCTTGGGCAGCGTGGCCGCGATTCTGGTGGGCCCGCCTGGCGGGCTGTCGACGGTGAACGCCCCGTCCAGCGCCCGCACGCGCCTGGCCTTGGCCGGGTCGGCGGCGTGCTGAGCGCGGCCGAGCAGCATGGCCAGCGCGATCCCCCGCTGCTGGACACCGTCGTGCAGGTCGCGCTCGATCCTGCGCCGCTCGTCGTCCACGGCGCGGACGATGTCGGACCTGGTGGCGGTCAGCACGGCGATGCGCCGGCGCATCCGCTCCTGGCCGCTCGGCCCGAGGAGCCGGTCGGCGAGCCGGCGCTCCGCGGCACCGGCGGCAAGCGCTCCGGTCAGGGTCAGCACGAGCAGGAACCCGCCTGTCAGCAGCCCCATGACGCCGATGTTGCTGATCACCTTCACCCCGGGGAAGTCGAACGGTACGGACTCGCTCGCGCTGGTGAGGAGCTCCCACGACCCGCCGGACAGGAGCAGGCCGCTCAGCAACAGTCCGGCGGTCACGCCGTACCCGGTCACGAGTCCTGCGGCGGCGCGCACGACGAGGAAGCCGTAGCCGCCGCCGGCCTCAGCCGTCGGATGCCCCAGCCACGTGGCGAGCCGTGCCCGTTCGAGTGCCAGCAGCTTGTCCGCGCTGCCATCTGTCTCGCCCTGGCCCCTACCCTTCCCGCGCCGGTCCCCGCGTGGGTCGACGCGTCGGTTCCTACGTCGGTCCCCGCGTCGGTCGACGCCTACGTCGAGGCGTACCGCGCGGCTACGGGCCTGCCTGGTGTCACGGTGGCGATCACGCAGCAGGGCAGAGTCATCCACACCGCCGGATACGGCACGACCGCCACCGGCGAGCCCGTCACCGCCGACACCCCCCATGGCGGTGGCCTCGGCCAGCAAGTCCTTCACCGCCCTGGCCGTCATGCAGCTGGCCGAGAAGGGCAATGTCGCCCTCGATCAGCCGGTGCGCGGCTACCTGCCCGAGCTCACGATGGCCGACCCCCGGGCCGCGCAGATCACCGTACGGCAGTTGCTGCACCAGACCTCCGGCATGGCCGACTCGGCCTTCCGGGAGAAGAGCCTGCCTCAACCGGAAACGCTCCAAGGCGCCGTGGCCCGGCTCAGCACGGCCAGGCTCGCCGCGGATCCCGGGACCGTCTTCAGCGTGATCTGGGGTGGAACCCCGGGCGTTCACGCCCGGGAGGAAACGACAGCGCGGGAGGGTCCTCAGGCCCGAGCGGTGCTCTGACAGTCGGTCTGCGTGGGTGACTCAGTCTGGCCGTTTCTGGTTCTCGATGTACTCCTTGATGATCGACAGGGGTGCTCCGCCGCAGGACGCGGCGAAATAGGAGGGGGACCAGAAATGGCCGCCCCACAGATGGCGGCGGATGTGGACCGGAAACTCCTTGCGTAGCAGCCGGGCCGAGACGCCCTTGAGAGAGTTGACCAGAGTCGAGAGCGCGACCTTGGGCGGATAGTGCACCAGCAGGTGGACATGGTCGTGCTCGCCGTTGAACTCCACCAGCGTGGCGCCGAAGCTGTCACACACCTCGATCATGATGTCCTCACAGCGGCGCAGGGTCTCATCGGTGAACACTTCGCGCCGGTATCTGGTGGTAAAGACCAAATGGGCGTGGAGGCTGTGGACCACGCTACGGCCCCGCCGGATCTCGGGGTTCGGCTCCCATCGCGGTGACATGGACCTAATGGTAGTGTGTTCGATTGTGAAACTGGTGGTGCAGGTGAAGCTCCTGCCGACGCCGCAGCAGGCGGCGGCGCTGGAAGCCACCCTGCACGCCGCCAACCGGGCGGCGAACCTGGTCGCGGCACTGGCGTTCGAGCAACGCTGTTTCCGCACCTTCGACCTGCGCAAGCACACCTACGACCAGATCAAGGCCGACTTCGGCCTGGCCGCCCAGGCCGCCCAGCACGTCATCAAGAAAGTGTGCGACGCTTACCGCACCCTGCACGCCAACCTGGCCGCCGGGAACCTGGGCAAGCCCGGATCGCCGCGCCGGATCAAAGCCGAGACCAAACCGATCTCCTTCCGGCCGCTGGCTGCCCAGCCGTTCGACGACCGGTGCCTGTCCTGGCAGCATGATGCGCGGACGGTGTCGATCTGGACGACCGCCAGGCGGTTGAAAGGGGTGGCCTTCACCGGCTCGGCGCGGCAACTGGCGCTGCTGGCCGCCCACCGCCGCGGTGAGTCGGATCTGGTGTGCCGGGACGGGATGTGGTTCCTGCACGCCACGGTCGAGGTCGCCGATGCCCCGATCGCGGTGCCGGACGGATTCCTCGGGATCGATCTGGGCATCGCCAACATCGCCACCACCAGCGACGGAGTCCGCCACAGCGGTAAAGCGCTGAAGGCTGTCCGCCACCGCCATCGCCAACTACGCCGACGCTTGCAGGCCAAGCAGACCAAGTCCGCCAGGCGGCTGCTGAAAAGACGCCGCCGTAAGGAGGCCCGTTTCGCGGCGAATGTCAACCACGTCATCGCCAAGAGCATCGTGACCGAGGCGACACGCACCGGGCGCGGGATCGCTCTGGAGGATCTCCAGGGCATTCGCGAACGGGTACGGCTTCGCAAGCCCCAGCGGGTCACGCTGCACTCCTGGAGTTTCTACCAGCTCGGAGTCTTCATCGCCTACAAGGCGGTCCGGGCAGGCGTGGCGGTGATCGCCGTGGATGCGGCCTACACCTCACAGCAGTGCTCGCACTGCGGGCATGTGGACAGGCGCAACCGGCCTGACCAGGCCACCTTCTCGTGTACGTCGTGCGGTTTCGCTGAGCACGCCGACGTCAACGCAGCCCGCAACATCGCCTCACGCGGTGAGACGGGCTGGGCAGTCAGTCACGCTGCCTGACGCGGACCGGACCGTCGAAGCCATCGACGGCGAGGAGCTGCAAGCTCGGTCGTTCACGGCCGAGAAGCTGACCTACCACAACACCAACTACCAGGTCGCCGCCCGGCTAGTCGAAGTGGTCAGCGGTCAGCTGTTCGCGGCCTACCTCGCCGCGCACATCTTCGAGCCGCTCGGCATGCGCCACAGCACGACGATCGACACCGACCGCGACCTCCCCGACAGCGCCCGCGGCCACCTGTACGTACTCGGCCAGGCTGTCGCCCTGCCGGAGCCGACCGGGTTCGGCAACGGCTCCGGTGGGGTCCTCAGCACCGCCAACGACATGGCTCGATGGCTGATCAGGCAGAACACCGGCCTCCAGGGCCTGCTGTCCCCGCACGGCGTCGAGGAGATGCGCACCGCCTCCCGGCCGAACCAGGACTACGCCCTCGGCTGGATGATCGACAAGACCGAACGCGGCACCCCCGTGCTGGAGCACGGGGGAGACCTGTTCACCTCCACCGCCCACCAACTGCTGATGCCCGGCTCGGGACACGGCATCGCCGTCATGGCCAACACCGGCATGGCCTTCTCCGACGCGCACACCCTCATGACGGGCCTGGTCGCCATCATCGAGGGCGGCGCCCCGCAGCCGCCCTCAGGGCAGCAAAAGCTCCCCACCGACGTGCTCTTCGCCCTGCTGACCCTGGTGACCATCGGGCTCGCGGTACGCGGCACGGCACGTGCCCGGCGATGGGCCGCGCGCCGCACGGGATGGCAGCTCTGGCGGCTGGCGCCGTACCTGCTGCCGATCGGGTTGTGCGCGACGATCGCCCCGATCCATCGCATCCTGGCCCGCGGCCGCGACGCCGGCTGGGTCCAGCTGGCCTACCTCTACCCGACGTTCATGCTCTGGCTGGTGACGGCCGCGGCCGCGGGCCTCACGGTGGTCGCCGCACGCCTCTGGGGCACGGCACGGCTACGACGGCGATGAAGCCGAGGTGCGGCTCTCCGCATCCATGACGTCGAAGCCTTTACCGTCATCTGGCCATACGTGGGGGTGCGTCCGGTAACAGGTCCCTGAAGGTTCGTGAAAGGGGACAAAGGTGTCGAGCATGCCATTCGGGTCGTTCTTCGGCAGGGACCCGTTCAGAGGATTCGAAGAGCTGACCGGCCGGGTGTTCGGCGACGTGGACGCATGGCCGCCGGCCAGGCACAGCGTGCAGCGGGTCGACGTCGGCAAGCTGCTGAGCGCCACGGCCAGGGACGTGCTGTCCAGCGCGCTGGAGCACGCCGGGCGGCGCGGCGCCGCGGACCTGGACGTGCTCGACCTGCTCGGGGCGCTGACCGAGGCGGAGCCCACCCACGAGCTGCTGCGCGAGGCGGGCGCGGACGTCGGCCGGCTCCGCGACCAGATCCGCGCGCTCGGCGGGCCGGGCCAGGCCGCCGAGCCGCCGACCACGCTCTCCCCGGCGGCCAAGCGGGCCGTCCTTGACGCCCAGCGCGTCGCCAGAGCCCTGGGCTCCTCCTACATCGGCCCGGAGCACCTGCTGCTCGCCGTGGCCGCCAACCCCGAGTCCAGCGTCGGGCGCATGCTGCGGGAGCAGGGCGTCTCCGCCAACGAGGTGCAGCAGGCCCTGCTCGCCGAGCCGTCCGGCACCGCACCGCGGGCGCCGGGCGAACGGCGTGAAGGCGGTGACACGCCCTCGCTCGACCAGTACGGCAGAGACCTGACCGAGGAGGCCAGGCAGGGGCGGCTCGATCCGGTCGTCGGCCGCGAGGAGGAGATCGAGCAGTCCATCGAGGTGCTGTCGCGCCGGACCAAGAACAACCCGGTGCTCATCGGCGAGCCCGGCGTCGGCAAGACCGCCATCGTCGAGGGCATCGCCCAGCGCATCGTCAACGGCAGCGTCCCCGACACCCTCAAGGACCGGCGGGTGATCGCCCTCGACCTCACCGGGATGGTGGCGGGCACGAAGTACCGGGGCGAGTTCGAGGAGCGCATCAAGCAGGTCATCGACGAGGTGCGGGCGCACGCCGACGAGACCATCGTGTTCATCGACGAGGTGCACACCCTGGTGGGCGCCGGCTCCGCCGAAGGCGGCATGGACGCCGCCAACATCCTCAAGCCCGCCCTGGCCCGGGGCGAGCTGCACGTCATCGCCGCCACCACCATCGACGAGTACCGCAAGAACATCGAGAAGGACGCCGCCCTGGAGCGCCGCCTCCAGCCGATCCTGGTCGCCGAGCCCACCGTCGAGGAGACGATCGAGATCCTGGCCGGCCTGCGGGACGCCTACGAGGCCCACCACCAGGTACGCATCACCGACGAGGCGCTCGACGCCGCCGCCACCCTGTCCGCCCGCTACATCGCCGACCGGTTCCTGCCGGACAAGGCCATCGACCTGATCGACCAGGCCTCCGCCCGGGTACGGCTGCGCTCCCGGACCCCCGCCGGCGACGTGCGCGAGCTGGAGGAGCGCCTGGAGTCGCTGCGCCGCGACAAGGACCAGGCGATCTCCTCCGACGACTTCGACCGGGCCAAGGAGATCACCACCATGATCGACAAGGTCCGGCCGGAGCTCGACCGGGCCAGGCAGGGCCACCACGAGGTGCCGCAGGTGATGGTGGAGGACATCGCGCACGTCGTCTCCCGCCGTACCGGCATCCCCGTCACCCAGCTCACCCAGCGGGAGCGTGAACGGCTGATGCGGCTGGAGCAGCTCCTGCACGAGCGGGTCATCGGCCAGGAAGAGGCGGTCGTCGCCATCGCCGAGGCGGTGCGCAGGGCCCGCGCCGGCCTGGGGGACCCGAACCGGCCGATCGGCAGCTTCCTGTTCCTCGGCCCCACCGGGGTCGGCAAGACGGAGCTCGCCAGGGCGCTCGCCGCCGCGCTGTTCGGCGGAGAGGACCACATGGTCCGGATCGACATGAGCGAGTTCCAGGAGCGGCACACCGTCTCCCGGCTCATCGGCGCGCCTCCCGGCTACGTCGGCTACGAGGAGGCCGGGCAGCTCACCGAGGCCGTCCGCCGCCGCCCGCACGGCGTGATCCTGCTCGACGAGGTCGAGAAGGCGCACCCGGACGTGACGAACATCCTGCTGCAGATGCTCGACGCCGGCCGCCTCACCGACGGTCAGGGCCGCACCGTCGACTTCAGCAACGCGATCGTCATCATGACCAGCAACATCGGCGCCCAGCTGATCCTGGACGCGCCCGGCGACGTGCCGCGCGAGCAGCTCATGGACCTGCTGCGGCACTCGCTGCGCCCCGAGCTGCTCAACCGCATCGACGAGACCATCGTGTTCAAGCGCCTGGAGCGGGAGCAGCTCCGGCAGATCGTCGACCTGCTGCTGGAGAAGACCCGGCAGCGGCTGCGCGGGCAGGACGTGACGCTGGAGGTGAGCGACGCGGCCAAGGACTGGCTGGTGGCGCGCGGTCACCAGCCGGAGTTCGGCGCCCGGCCGCTGCGCCGCACCATCCAGCGCGAGCTGGACAACCGGCTGTCGACGATGCTGCTGACCGGGGAGGTCACCGAGGGCGGCCGGGTGACGGTGGACGTCGAAGGCGACGAGCTCAGCCTGCGCGCCCACCATCCCCAGCCGGTCGGCTAGCGATCAGGCGGTGGCCGTACGGGCGCGTTCCCAGCATTCCTCCAGGGTGTGCCGGGCCAGGGCGTCGCGGACGGCGGGGACGCAGACCGGAGCCATGGACAGGCTGGTGACCCCGAGCCCGGCCAGCACCGGCGCGAGCACCGGATCACCGGCCGCCTCGCCGCACACGCCGACCGGCTTGCCCGCCGCGCGACCCGCCTGCGCGCAGGCGCCGACCAGCCGCAGCAGGGCGGGCTGCGCCGGGTCGAGCAGATCGGCCAGACCGGGATGCTGGCGGTCCGCCGCGAAGGTGTACTGGCTGAGGTCGTTGGTGCCGATGCTGAGGAAGTCGACCTCCGCCAGCAGCCGGTCCGCCTGGAGCGCGGCGGCGGGGACCTCCACCATCACGCCCACCCGGCCGATGCCCCGGGCGCGGGCGCGGCGGGCGAAGTCGGCGGCCTCGGCGCGGGTGGTGACCATCGGCGCCATCACCCACGCGTCCGCGCCGGTCGCGCGGGCCGCCTCGGCGATGGCGTCGAGCTGGGTGTCCAGCACCTCCGGCAGGAGGCGGTCCACCCGCAGGCCGCGGATGCCGAGCGCCGGATTGTGCTCAGGCGGCAGGCCGAGGAACGGCAGCGGCTTGTCGGTGCCCGCGTCCAGGGTGCGCACGACGACCTGCTCGGCCTGCCTGAACACCTCAGCGTAGGCGGCCACCTGCTCCTCGAACGACGGCGCCTGCTTGCGGTCCAGGAAGAGGAACTCCGTCCGGAACAGGCCGACGCCCTCCGCGCCCGGCCGCAGGTCGGCGGCCGAGCCGATGTTGAGCAGCAGCTTGACCGGGTGGCCGTCGGCGGTCCTGCCCGGCCCGCTGGTCGCGGCCAGCCTCGCCCGCTCCCTGCTCTCCTCCTCCAGGATGCGCGCGGCCTCCGCCACGGTGACGCCGACGGCGATCTCGCCGCTGACACCGTTCACGGAGATGTACGTACCGTCCGGCAGTTCGGTGATGCCCGCGCACGCGACCACCGCGGGCAGCCCGCGGCCGCGCGCCAGGATCGCGGTGTGGCTGGTCGGGCCGCCCTTCTCCGTCACCAGCGCCAGCACGTCGGCGCCCAGCCCCGCCGTGTCGGCGGGGGAGAGGTCCTCGGCGACCAGCACGTACGGGTGCCCCGGCGACGGCAGGCCGGGCATCGGCACGCCCAGCGCGTCGGCCACCGCCCGGTGCTTGAGGTCGTCCAGGTCGGCGGCCCGCTCACCCAGATAGCCGCCGAGCGCCGCCAGGGCCTCCCGATGCCGGTTGAACGCCGCGTCCAGCGCGTGCGCGGCGTCGAGCCCGTCCCGCACGCCCTGCTCGGCCTCCTCCCGCAGCATCGGGTCGTCGGCCATCATGGCGAGCGCGTCCAGAATCTCGGCCGCGTCGTCCCCACCGGAGCCGCCGGTCTTCCCGGGGCCGTCAGCACCGGAGCCGCCGGTCTTCCCGGGGCCGTCCCCACCGGAGCCGCCGGAGGTGCGGTCCCGCGCGGCGGCGGAGCGGTGCCGCAGGTCGGCGGCCACAGCCTCCAGAGCCTTGCCCACCACCGCGATCTCCGCCCCGGCGTCGGCCACGGGCCGCGCCGCGGGCAGCACCGGCGGCCCGGCCATCCGCATCACCGGCCCGGCCGCCCGCCCCGGACTGACGCCCAGCCCGGTGAAACCGCCCGGCGCCGGGCTGACGCCCACGCCAGTGGAACCGCCCGGCGCCGGGCCGGCGCCCGGGGTGGCGGAGCCGGCGGCGGGCGGCTCGGGAGCGCCGGCCGCCGGGACCACCTCGTCAGGCATCGAGGGCCTCTTCCGCGTCCAGGTCGCGGGAGAGCAGCCCGGCCAGGGCGTCGAGCGCCTCCTCCGCGTCCGGCGCGTCGGACTCCAGGGTCACCTCGGTGCCGTGCACCGCGCCCAGCGACAGCACGCCGAGCATGCTGTTGGCCGGAACCGCCTTGCCGTCACCCACCCGGATCCGCACGGGCACCCCCAGCCGCGCGGCCTCCTGGACGAAGAGCTTGGCAGGGCGGGCGTGCAGCCCGCTGGCCGACGCGACGGCCACCGTCCTTGCTGGCATCGGAACCTCCTCAGGGTTCGATCGTGACCTTGATGGCCGCGCCCCGGCTGACGAGATCGATCCCGTCGAGCACCTGGGACAGCGGGAGCCGGTGCGTGATCAGGTCGGCCACCGGCACGGCGCCCTCCGCGATCAGGCGGAGCGCCTCGGCGTTGTGCGCGGGGCTGGAGCCGTTCGCGCCGACGATGGTCAGCTCCCGGTAGTGCACCAGGTTGGAGTCCAGCCTGATGAACGGGTCGTCCTTGGGCAGCCCGCCGAAGAAGCTGATGCGGGCCTGCCTGGCGGCCATCAGCACCGCCTGCTCCTGCGCCGCGCCGGCCGCTGCCGCGGTGATGACCACGTCGGCGCCGCGCCCGCCGGTCAGCTTGAGCACCGTCTCGACCGGGTCGGTGTCGATGGCGGCGTCCGGATGCACCAGGTCGGCCGCCATCGCCAGCCGTTCGGCGTTCACGTCCACCAGGAACACGCGGGCCGCGCCGCGCGCCCGCGCCAGCCGGACGTGCAGGCAGCCGATCGGGCCGGCGCCCATCACCACCACGTCGTCGCCCTTGCCCACCCGGGCCAGGGCCTGCCCGTTGAGCACGCAGGCGAGCGGCTCGGCCACGGACGCCTCGGCGAAGCTCACCCCGCCCGGGATCGTGTTGACCCCGTTCACGGCGAGCACCTTGGCCGGGACGATCATGTACTCGGCGAAGCCGCCGTCGAAGTGGTAACCCATCGACTCCTGGTTCGGGCAGACGGTCAGCCGTCCCCTGGCGCACTCCGCGCACGTCCCGCACGGGATCGCGGCGATCACCTGCACCCGTTCGCCGGTGCCGACCACCTCGCCGGCGATCTCGTGCCCCATCACCCGGGGCGGCCGGATGTGGTGGTGCCCGAACTTGAAGATCTTCGCGTCGGTCCCGCAGGTCGAGCAGTTACGCACCCGGATCTTCAGCTCGCCCGGACCCGCCTCGGGCTCCGGAGCGTCCTCCACCCGGATATCGCCCGGCGCGTGGAATCTGGCGACCTTCACGACGTCAACTCCTTTGTCACCTGATGGACCTCGGTGGCCTCACGCAGCGTCCTGGCCCTGTCGGGGTCGAGCAGGATCTCCGCCAGCGCGGCCAGCAGCGGCACGTGCCCGTCGTTCTTGGCCGCGATGCCGACGCAGACCGTGACCTGATCGCCGTCCCAGTCCACCCCGTCGGGGAAGCGCACCACGCAGATCGCGTCCCGCTTGACGTCCTCCTTGGAGGCGGCGGTGCCGTGCGGGATGGCCACCCCCTCGCCGACATAGGTGGAGATGGACCGCTCGCGTTCGAGCATGGCCTCGATGTACGGCTCCGCGACGGCGCCCACGTCGACCAGGGCGCGCCCGCACCGGCGGATGGCCTCCTCCCGGCTGCCCGCACTCTCGTGCAGCAGCACGCCGCGCGGGTCGAGCAGGTCGTCACGCATCTACGGTGCCGCCGTTCTTGATCGTGGCGATCAGCTTGGTCACGGCCGGGTCGCCGAGGAAGATCTGGAACGGCACCAGCACCTTGCCGGGAGCGGAGACCCTGGCCCTGGCGGCGAGCCCGGTGTGGCACAGCACCACGTCGGCGTCGGCCGGGATGTCGTTGACCGGGGTGTGCTCCACGGTGACGCCGGTGGACTTGAGCTGCTTGCGGAGCTGGGTGGCGAGCATCACGCTGCTGCCCATGCCCGCGTCGCAGGCCACGATGATCTTGTGGATGTCCTTGCTGTCGATGCTCGGCATGACTCACGCCTCCTTGGCGATGGTTCGGGGGTGCGGTTGCGGCGTCTGCTCCGGCTTGTGCGCCTCGGCGCGCTCAGCCTCCTGAGCCTCGGCGCGGGCGGGCTCGGCCTGCTCGCTCGGCTGGGCCTGCGCGGCGTCCTCGGCCGGCTCCGGCGCGGTGCCGGACGCCGGGCCGTCGGCCGGGACCTCCTTCTCGCCCCTGCCGAAGCCCATGAGGACCGCCGCGACGACGAAGGTCACGGCCGTGGCGATGAGAATGCCGGCGATCATGCCCAGCCAGCCGCCACGCGGCGTCACCGCGATGTAGGCGAAGATGCTGCCCGGCGACGGCGTCGCCACCAGGCCCGCACCGGTGATCATGAAGGTGGCCACGCCGGACGCGCCGCCCGCGATCATGGCGAGGATGAGGCGCGGCTTCATCAGCACGTACGGGAAGTACATCTCGTGGATGCCGCCGAAGAAGTGGATGATCATCGCGGCGGGGGTGCTGGGCCGCAGCGCCCGCGGGCCGAAGAACAGGAAGGCCAGCAGCAGGCCGAGGCCGGGGCCGGGGTTCGACTCCAGCATGAACATGATCGACTTGCCGGTCTGCGCCGCCTCGGTGACGCCGATCGGGCCGAACACGCCGTGGTTGATGGCGTTGTTCAGGAACAGCACCTTGGCGGGCTCGATCAGTATGGAGACGAAGGGGAGCAGGCCGTTGTCGATCAGCCAGCCGACCGCACCGCTGGCCGCCGTGGTGATGCCCTGGACGATCGGGCCGATGGCGAACATGCCCGCGATGGCCATGACGCCGCCGACGATGCCAGCGGTGAAGTTGTCCACCAGCATCTCGAACCCGGACTTGGTCCGCTCCTCAGTGAACTTGTCCACATATTTCATGACCAGGGCGGCCAGCGGGCCGATGATCATGGCGCCGAGGAACATCGGAATGTCGGCGCCCACCACGACGCCCATGACGGCGACGGCGCCGACCACGGCGCCCCGCTGCCCGTGCACCATCCGGCCGCCGGTGTAGGCGATGAGGATGGGCAGCAGCATCGTGATGATCGGGCCCACCATCGCGGCCAGCGTGGCGTTCGGCAGCCAGCCGGTGGGGATGAACAGCGCGGTGATCAGGCCCCAGGCGATGAACGCGCCGATGTTCGGCATGATCATGCCCGCTAGATGACCGCCGATCCGCTGGATCGTGGCCTTGATGCCGGTCCCTTGGACCTTGGGAGTGTAGGTGTCGGCCATTGGACATGCTCCTTCAGGGGGGTGAGCAGGCGCTCCTGTGATCAGCGGGACGCCGGTGGAGGATGGTGACCCGGCTCGCCCAGGCCCGCCCCCGCCGGGCCAAGGTGATCCGGGCCGGTGAGGCTTGGGCCGGCGGGGTTCGGGTCGGCGGCTTCGGACCAGACGGCGGAGGTGAGCAGCCGGGCCGGGTCGGGTCTGCCGGTGCGCACGCCGTCGCGTCTGATGTCGCCCGGCCCCGGCATCCGGCTGCCGGGCAGGCGGACCGCCGCCGCGCCCCAGGCGAGGGCCTCGACCAGGGCCGCCTCGCCGCGCGCACCCCCGGCGAGGAACCCGGCCAGCATGGCGTCCCCCGCGCCGACCGAGCTGCGCGGCTCGGTCACCGTGGCCTCGCCGTACCAGATGCCCTGCTCCTCGACCAGGACGGCGCCGTCGGCGCCGAGGCTGGCCAGCACGGTGCGCGCGCCGGCGGCGCGGAGCTGGACCGCTGCCTCCACCACGTCGCCGACGCACAGGATCGGCCGGCCGGTGACCCCCGCGAGCTCCTCCAGGTTGGGCTTGACCAGGGCGGGGCCCGCGTCGAGCGCGCTGGCCAGCGCCGGGCCGCTGGTGTCGACCGCGACGTGGATGCCCGCGCCGGCGAACCTCCGGCAGAGCCTGGCGTAGACGTCGGCGGGGACCTCGGGGGGCAGGCTGCCCGAGGCCACCACCCAGTCGGCCTCGTGCGCCTCGGCCAGCACGGTGTCGGCGATGGTGTCGAGCTCGGCGGGGGACAGCGCGGTGCCCGGCTCGTTGATCTTGGTGACGGTACCGTCCGGCTCCGCCAGGGTGACGTTGGACCTGGTCCGCCCCGCCACCGGGACGGTCACCATGTCCAGGCCCTGCTGCCAGAGCAGGTGCACCAGTTGCCTGCCCTCGTCGCCGCCGAACGGCACGACCGCCCGTGAGACGACCGAGTTGGCCAGCAGCGCCCGCGAGACGTTGACGCCCTTGCCGCCGGGGTCCAGCCGGGCGGTCGCGGCACGGATGACGGCGCCCCTGGTCAGCGAGGCGATCTCGATCGTACGGTCCAGGCTCGGATTGAGCGTCAGCGTGAGGATCACGACCGCCACCCTTCGGTACGGCCGCCGTACGCAATCGTCGTCGAGAGGGGCCATGCCCGTCCTGCACCCGGGCCGTCGTGCGAGGTCGTCGAGAGGGGCCATGCCCGTCCTGCACCCGGGCTGTCGTACGAGGTCGTCAAGGGGGTCATGCCCGTACCACCTCCGGGCCGGCCGCCGACAGGTCGGCGGCGAGGGTGAGGTCCAGGCCGGTGTCGGTGATCACGAGGTCGATCTCGCTCAGCGACGCGAACTGGGCCAGGTAGGTGTTGGTGAACTTGGTGTGATCGGCGAGCAGCACGCTGCGCTGGGCGGCACGCACCATCGCCCGCTTGATCGCCGCCTCGGCGGGGTCGGGCGTGGTCAGCCCCTTCTCCGCCGAGCAGCCGTTGGTGGCGATGAACGCCACGTCCACGTGAAGCTGCGCCAGCGGTTGCAACGCCCAGTCGTCCACCGTCGCCAGCGTCCTGCCCCGGACCCGGCCGCCCAGCATGATGACGTTGAGGTTGGCGCGCGCGGCCAGCACGGTGGCCAGCGGCGGCGAGTTCACCACCACGGTGAGCTCGCGGTCGGCCGGCAGCACCCCCACCAGGCGGCCCGTGGTCGTGCCCGCGTCGATGATCACGGACCCGTCCTCGGGCAACTCGGCGAGCGCCGCCTTGGCGATGCGCTCCTTCTCGGCGGTCAGCACCTCGTCGCGGGTGGCCAGCGCGGGCTCGAACCCGAGCCGCTCCACGGGGATGGCGCCGCCGTGCACCCTGCGCAGCACTCCCGCCCGCTCCAGCGCGGTGAGATCACGGCGGATGGTCTCGGTGGTCACGTCGAGCTCGGCCGCCAGCGACACCACGTCCACGCGGCCCGCTGCACGCGCTCTGCGGAGGATCTCCTGCTGCCGTTCCTCGGCGTACATGATGTTGATTCACCGCCGTTTCCGTTTGGTTTTCTCTGTGTTTAGTACTGTTTCTTTGGTTCGTCAAGAGTCTGATAGGTATGTCCGATGCGAATGAAGCCGTGGGCCGCCGTGGCGGCAGCCGTACCCCTCGCAACGGGCTGCATCGCGGGCCTCACAGCGGTTCCCGCGTCCGCGACGACCGGCGCGCCCGCGTCGAGCCCGCCCGCATGGGGCGCGCCCGCGTCGAGTGGGCTCGCACCGAGCGCGCCCCACGCCAGTGCGTCTCGTACGGCCAAGCCGCCCCAGGTGCCACCCGGCACCACGGCCTCGTGGCTCGTCTACGACCGCAGGGCCGGCAAACTCGTGGCGACCCGGCACGCGCACCGCAAGTTCCGCTCCGCCTCAGTGACCAAGATCCTGATCGCGATCGACTTCCTGGACAGACGCGCCTCGCTCTCGGCCGCCGACGCCCGGCTGCTCAGGGTCATGCTCCGGGAGAGCGACGACGCCGCCGCGACGGCGTTCTGGAACCGGGGCGGCAAGGGCGCGATCATCACCAGGATGGCGCGCAAGCTGCGCCTGTCCGACACCGCGCCGCCGCCCGCCACCCACCCGGGGTTCTGGGGCTACGCGTCACTGAGCGCCCACGACATCGTCCGCACCTACCGCTACCTGCTGGACACCGCGCAGCCGCGCGTCCGCGACACCATCCTCGGCCACCTGCGCAAGGCCACCCCGTGCGGCAGCGACGGCTTCGACCAGACCTTCGGCATCCCCCAGGGCGTGCCCGGCCCGCGCGCGGTCAAGCAGGGCTGGTCCGGGTTCGGCACCGTGCCCCCGGTCAAGTGCGACGCCCGCGCCTCGGGCGCGTCGATCTCCACGGTCGCGCTGCGATCCGCCGGCACGGGAGTCCCCGACCTCGGACGGCCCGTCCTCTATACGACCGGGCTGGTGGGCAAGGACGAGCGGTACGTCATGGCGCTGCTCACCACGCACCCCGCGGGCAGCACCTGGAGCAGCTCAGTACGCCGGATCACCACCCTGGCCAAGGGCCTCTACCGCAGCGTCACCTGACCCACCACTCGCCCGTCAGCTCGGGCTTCACCACTCCAGGCGCGGGGAGTGCGGGGTCAGCAGGGCGGTCTTCGGGGTGGTGGACCAGAGGGTCTTCAGGTCGTCGGCGAGTGTGGACATGAGCGCGCGGACGTCGTCGGCCGCCGTGGCGTGCAGCGCCTCGGCGACGATCAGGACCGAGTTCGTCGTGTCGCGCACGGCCGACAGGCCGCTCTGCCGGTTGGACCAGCGCCGGGCGTGCGCTCGCCCGGCGCCGTCGGCGAAGACCACCTCGTGGGCCTCCGGGTGCTCGATCTCGCCGCCGAAGGTGAGGTAGTCCTCCTCGCCTGAGGCGCGCCGGACCTCCAGGAACCCGGTGACCTGGGACAGGTCGAACACGGCCACCGGGATCGCGAACGCGAGCGAGATCGCGTTGCAGACATCGATCAGCGGATGGATCCGGGGCAGCGTCCCGTCTTTCTTGAAGCGCCGGAGCAGCGACTCGGCAGCGCATCGGTATTGGGTGGGTTTGAGGCCCATCGCGGAGAAGGTCCGCCGCCAGGCCCGGATCTCCGGCAGCTCGGACTCCGGCCCGCCGGTCAGCCGGGACTTCGCGGTCGCGTGGTAACCGGCGATGGCGGGGTCCACGTCACCGGTGATGCCGTCGGCCAGGAGCGCGCCGGCCGCCAGGTCGGGGAAGTCCCGCCAGATGTCGCTGGAATGCTGGAAGTACATGTGGTCACTCCTGGCCGTCCGCTCCGATGCGTGCTCACCCTAGCGGGATCCGGCCAGGTAGGCGGCGTGAACCTTCTTCGGCACCACCATCCGCCAGGCCTCCACGACCAGCTCGCGCATCTCCTCCGGGTCCAGCACGGCCATCCGCGCCACCACCCAGTTGAAGCGCATGTCGGACTCCGGCGGGAGCAGGAACGTCTCCGGCTCGGCGGCGACCAGCGCGGCCCGTTCCTCCTTCGGGAAGGCGAAGCCCATCAGCGTCTCGTCGCGGGAGAACGCCAGGTAGACGATGGCGCCCACGCGGAACTTGACCCGGTCGCGGATCAGGTGCTCCGACGAACGCGGAAAGGTCGCCGCGAGCCGCCGTACGTCCTCGACTGTGACCACGAGGCCACCCTAACGGGTGGCCTCCGCGGCGGAGATGTCGGCGAGCGCGGAGTCCGGCTCCCGCTCCATGACCAGGTCGCCCAAGCTGACGATGCCCACCGGGCGGCCGTCCTCCACGACGGGGAGACGGCGCACATGGTGGCTGCGCATCAGCTTCACGGCCTGGTCGACGCTGGTGTCGGGGCCGATGGCCTCGACGCTGGTCGAGCACGCCTCCCCTACCGGCGTGTCGGGGCCCTTGTCGTCGGCGACGCACCGCACCGCGATGTCGCGGTCGGTCACGATGCCCCGCATGCGGCCGTTCTCGTTGACGATGATCGCGCCGGTGTCGTTGTCGCGCATGAGCGCGGCGGCTACCTTCACCGGCTGGTCGCACTCGACGGCCGCGGGGTGGGTGGTCATCACATCTGCCACGGTCCTGGCCATGAGGACTCCGTTCGTCGCTGGCGCTGGAGCCCACCTGCTACCCGATATGCCGATAACTCACCTGTCTCTTATAATGAGACATTATTTCTTAGAATGCGAGATGATGTTAGCGTTCAGGCATCGATCGAACCGAGGGAGTCTCGATGGACGCCGTCTACACCCATGGTCACCACGCGTCGGTGCTGCGCTCGCACCGGTGGCGCACCGCCGCCAACTCGGCCGCCTACCTGCTGCCGCACCTCCGGCCGGAGATGAGCCTGCTCGACGTGGGCAGCGGGCCGGGCACCATCACCGCCGACCTGGCCCGCCGGGTGGCGCGGGTCACGGCGTCCGAGGTGACCGAGCAGGCGCTGGCACTCGCCCGCACCGAGATCGAGGCCGGCGGCCTGGACAACGTCGACTTCGCCGTCGCGGACGTGCACCACCTGGACTTCCCCGACGCCTCCTTCGACGTCGTGCACGCCCACCAGGTGCTGCAGCACGTCGGCGATCCCGTACAGGCGCTGCGGGAGATGCGGCGGGTGACGAAGCCGGGCGGGATCGTGGCGGCGCGCGACAGCGACTACACCGCCTTCACCTGGTATCCGGCGCTGCCGGCGCTGGCGGAATGGATGACGCTCTACCAGAAGCTGGCGCGCGCCAACGGCGGCGAGCCGGACGCCGGGCGGCGGCTGTTGTCGTGGGCCCGCGCGGCCGGGTTCGAGGAGGTCACCGCCACCTCATCCACCTGGTGCTTCGCCAGCCCCGACGACAGGGCCTGGTGGGGCGGCATGTGGGCGGAGCGCGTCCTCGGTTCCGCCCTGGCGGAGCAGGCCCTGGCCACCGGCGCGGCCACCGAGGACGACCTGCGGCGCATCTCACGGGGATGGCTGGAGTGGGCCGAGGCGGGCGACGGCTGGCTGTCGATCCTGCACGGCGAGATCCTCTGCCGCACCTGACCGCCAGACCCCGCCGGTCAGAGCCTCAGTGCCGGTGCGCCGAGCCCAGCCGGAGCCCTCACGTGAGTGTCGAGCCTCGCCGGTCAGAGTCCCAGGGTGCCGGTGCGCTGCCACTGCGGGTCGCGGTAGAGGACCACGTTCGCGGTGGCGTCGAGCAGCTCGTCCGGCGCCGACAGCATCGCGATCTCACCGTTGGCCTGCAGCTCCAGCAGCAGGTCGCGCACCCGGGGCCCGACCGGCAGCCGCCCGCCGGGCAGGCCGAGCCCGTCCCTGACCGTGTCGGCGATCTCCGACAGGTGGAACGGCCCGTCGAAGTCCGCCACCACGCCGCGCACCAGGGTCATCGTGATCACCTGCTCGGCCTCGGCGTGCGCGAGCTGCCAGATCAGCTGCTCGCGGCGGCGGCCGGTGCCGGCGCAGGCCGAGCACTCGCGCGCCACCCCGGGGGCCACCTCCTCCTCGACGGTGCCGAGGCAGGCCGAGCACAACTGCTGCTCGGCCGCGTGCAGCTCGGCGGCCATGCGGTGCACCAGCCGCGTGCCGCAGGAACAGCCGTAGCCGTCGCCGAGGATGGTGCTGGTCTGCCGGGTGATCGTGTGCTTCGTCATCGCGCCGACTCTACCGGCGCGCGTCTCTACCGGCGCGCGTCGGCCAGGCCGTGCAGGCGGCGCAGCGCCTTACGGGCGGCGGCCGAGACATGGCTGTCCGGATGGTGCTCGATGAACACCCGCAGCACCAGCTCCGTGCCGGGATGGTCGCCCAGCGCGAGCAGCGCGACGGTGCGTGCCTGCTCGTCGGCGTCCTTGCCGGCGGCCAGCGACTCGATGATCTCGCTGGTGTCACTGCCGAACTCCAGCAGCGCCGCCGCCATGTCCACCAGCACCCAGGCGAGGTCCGTCGGCGCCGGGTCGTGGCCCTCGCGCTCCAGCCGGGCGGAGATCACCGCGCCCACCCTGGGCTCGTCCAGCAGCCCGTCGAGCGCTTTGCGGCCGTCCTCGCCCAACCGGGTGGCCAGCAGCTCCACCCCGACCGCCCGGCCCAGCGGGCTCGCCTTGCCGAGCGCGACCGCGATCTCGGCCGCCGCCTGCGTGGGCTCCCGGCCCTCCAGCCAGCCCGCCAGCTCCTCGTCCCGCTCGGCCTGCGGGTAGGAGCGCAGACCGTGCAGCAGCGCGGCGGCATCCTGGCCCGCCAGGGAGCCCATGACGGGCACCTCCTGCCCCGCCGCCTCCGCGAGCACCTGCCTGCCGATCCACAGGCCGAGCGGCGTCAGCTCGTACGGCCCCTTGACCCGCACCAGGCCGAGGCTGGCGAGCACGTCGGGGGAGTCGCCCTCGGCGGGGTCGCTGCCGAGGAACAGCCGGACCACCTCCAGCAGCAGCGCCTCCTCGGGGGCGAGCAGCGCACGGCAGACCTCCGACCAGGTCCGCAGCGTCAGCTCGGCCGGTCCGTCGCGCAGCGCGGCGGCCATCTCGGCGTTCGCCCGGGGATCGCCCGCCTCTTCCCGGCGCATGATCTCGGCCGCGAGCGGGCTGACGCGGACGGCGTCGGCCAGTTCGTCGTCCGGCGGAAGCCGGAGCGGCGGCTGGAGGGGAAGCATGTCGTTGTAGGTGCCCACGCTCTTATCCTGTCGGAACTCCCGTCACATTGGGTTAAAGTCAGCGCAGCACCAGAAAGTAGCCCGAAAAGTCGATGGAAAGGAGGCGCTGAGATGTCCCGTGGTCCATGGACGCGTCCCGCGTTCTTCTGGAGGAATCGTGCTGTTCCGCTCCACGGTCGAGGCTGACCTCGACCGCCTGCTCCACTGCACCGTCGACGAACCCATCAGCTGGGCCGGCCCTGACCGGTTGCGCTCCTTCCTGGCCGACGGCCACTACCGCCACGAGCGCGTCTGGATCGCCGAGCAGGACGGTGAGATCCTCGCCCGCGCCGTCTGGTGGGGCTTTCCCGGCGACCGGCCGCTCGCCCTCGACTGCCTGTACGTGCACCCCTCGGTCGAGGACCGGGTGGCGCTGGCCGCCGAGCTGCTGCGGCACGCCCACGACGCCTTCGGCGACGCCCCCGCCTACCACGTGTTCGTGCCGGCCGGCTGGCGCGACCTCCCCACGGTCGTCGCCGCCGTCGGCTGGCGGTGGGAGGCGGGCCGCCGCGCCGGGCTGACCGACGAGCTCGAACGCCTGCGGTACGCCTGGACGCCGGACGTCCCGGTGCCCGAGCCGTCGGGCAGGCTGACGTTCAGGGCGGAGCCCGACGACGAGGCGTTCGTCGAGGTGTTCCGCCGGGTCGCCGAAGGCAGCCTCGACCACCACACCCGCCAGGCCCTGGTCACCAAGGACGCCGAGGCGCAGGCCCGCGAGGACCTCGCCGACTACCTGAGCATGCCGGGCGACAGGTCCTGGTGGCGGCTGGCCCACACCCCGGACGGCGACCTGGCGGGCTTCGCCATGCCGTCGGCCAACAACGCCGGGCCCGTCGTCGGCTACCTGGGCGTGCTGCCCGAACAGCGCGGCCACGGCTACGTCGACGACCTGCTCGGCGAGATCACCCGCTGCCACGCCGAGCTGGGCGCGCAGCGGATCGCCGCCGACACCGACGCCACCAACCTCCCGATGGCCAGGGCGTTCGAACGCGCCGGCTACCGGGTGTTCGCGGTGCGGCTGGTGCTGTCGGCCGATCCCACCTGAATCCCGGCGCCCGCCAGGCGCGTCCGTACGACCAGCTCGTGCACGGCCTGGTGGGCGCCGCCCGCCTCGGGAAGCGACGAGGCGTCCCGCGCCGCCTCCAGCTCCGCCGTCAGCCGCGCCACGTCCCCGGCCGCCTGGGGGATCGGCGGCGCGGCGCCGTGCTCGGCCTCCCGCTTGGCGGCCACCAGCTCCGGCAGATACCCGGGACCGTACGCGTACAGCCGCGTCAGATCGGCTTCGAGCGCGCCGGTCCGCATCAGGTGGATGCCGGTGGCCAGCACCCGGAAGGTGTAGAGCAGCGGCTTGAGCTCACCGGTCCGCTCGTACAGGCGCCACTGGGTGCGCGCGAACCCCAGATAGTGGTGGGCGTGGTGCCGGGTCAGGCATCGGGGTGCCAGCGCCGCCAACTCCTCGTGCGCGGGCGACGACGTCACGACCAGCGGCGACAGCAGCTGCTCCAGGACATAGCCGTTACGGTTCAGCAGCAGCCGGCAGAACTTGGCCAGGTCGTGCGTGACGAGGTCCACCTCCACCCCGTCACGGGTCCAGGTCCGGTCGAGCGTCTGCGGGCCGACGGTCAGGCCGACGACCTGCTCGACCGGCAGCACGTGCACGCCGCGCAGGTCCACGTCGGAGTCGGCGGAGGGGAAGCCGTACAGGTGGGCGCCGCTCACCGTCGCGAAGGCGAGCGGATGCGGCTGCTCGCCGGGGATCTCCGGCAGCCAGTCGGGCAGTCTCACAGATGCTCCCTGCGCACGTCGATGAGAAACTCCTCCACCGCGCGGCGGTCCGGCTGCTCGGGCAGTACGGATCGCGCGCCGGCCAGCTCGGCGGTCAGCTCGGCCCGCCAGGCGGTCACCCGCTCCCACGGCACCTCACCCCGCCGGACGGCCAGCAGGCGGTCGCGGTACGGGCCCACCTGGAGCAGCGGGTCGCCGTGGCGGACCAGGTGCAGGCCGCTGAGCAGCAGCCTGATCAGGTGCATGGCCTGCTTCCACTTCGGCGCGGCCGGGTCCAGCCGGCGGAACTGCGCGTCGGCGTACCCGGTGAACGTCCGGTGGGCGCGCCGCGACAGGAACGCGCCCCGCAGGTCCCGCAGCCGCTGCCCTTCCGGGGTGCACACCTCCACGATCGGCGACCACAGACACTCCAGCACCGTCGGGTTCGCCTCCAGGGCCAGCCGGCAGAACCGCTCGACCTCCCACGAGAACTGCTCGGGCAGCGGCCCGTCCCGGTGTGTGACCGGTTTGTCCAGGCGCCAGAAGTCCTCGGTCGGCGCCACGAACACGCCCCGCCGGTCGGTGTCGGAGTCCGCCGTGTCGAGCCCGTAGGCGCGCGACCCCACCACAGCCGAGAGGATCAGATCGTCCACCATGATCGTTCACCTCCCGGGTCGTGATCTCCAGCGCCAAACCCTAACGGAACCAGTGCCAACCTGCCTGATCACCCGTACTAGCCGAGAACGCTCCAAAAACGGCGGGAACGGCGTCATGATGGGACCCTCACGTACCCCCAGGAGACGCCTATGACGGACATCCTGTGCTATGCCGACGCGCTCGCCGTTCTCGGCTGCGAGCGGAGCAGGCTGGTCGAGCTCACCGACTTCGCCGCGACCGTGGCACGGACCGGCTGGGCCAGGGCCGGCGTCGCGCGGCCCGCGACGGGCCTGCTCGACCTGCGCGGCGACATCGTCGGCTACACCGAGGACGTGGTACGGCGCAGCGGCCGGCGGGGGAGGGGCGGCAACCGGTTCACCCGCACCCGGCGGCTGGCCGCGACGCACGCCGTGCTCGTCGTGTCGGCGTACTTCGAGGCGCTCGGTGAGGCCAGGCTGCCCGTCGAGCTGGACCGGCTCGACCACGTCCGTCATCCCGGCAGCGAACCGGCGGAGAAGTTCGCGGCCCTGGTGGAGAGCCTGCTGCTGGCGCCGCTGCCGATGCCGGAGCCGCACCGGCCCTACGCCGAGACCAGGCAGGCCGTACGGCAGGTCTATGAGCGGATGTCGCAGGCCCTGACCACCTACACCCGAGGGCTCCCGGTATGGGGAGAACTGTCGGCCGGCGACCGCACCCGCCTGCCCATCCTGCTGGACGACGGACCGGCCACCCAGGCGTTACGGATCTACGACGAGGACTACCGGCTGCTCAGCGCGGACAGCCCCGAATTCGGCATGTGGAGCCTGGTCACCGAGCCGCAGCCGCTGGGCACCGGCCTGTCCAGAGTGGCGCGGCTGCTGGCCGAGCTGGCCCCGCCCCGAGTCGGCGACCGCCCGATGATCCACCTGGTACGGCTGGCCGCCACCGCCCTGGACCTGCCGGTCATGGCCGGTGGCACGGCGCCCGAGGACGTCACGCTGCCGCTGCTCGGCGAGGGCTACATCAGCCCTCGCTGTCGGGTCGCGGAGATGACGCGCGAGGCCACGCCCGCCGCCAAGAGCTGGTGGGAGGGCCGGCGCGAACTCCCCGACGCCGAGGCGTTCCTGGTCGGGCACCTCACCTCCCTGTCCGCCACCCAGGCGCCCCTCGTCCTGCTCGGCGAGCCCGGCTCGGGCAAGACCAAGCTGACCGAGGTGCTCGCCGCGCGACTGGCCGGCTCGGAGTTCCTGCCGATCAGGGTCGAGCTCGGCGACGTGGCGGCCGACTCCGCCGTCCCGTCCCAGATCGACCAGGGCCTGCGCAACGTGCTCGGCGAGGAGGCGCGCCTGGAGGACCTGGTGGGCACGGGGGACGGGGCGCTGCCCGTGATCATGCTCGACGGGTTCGACGAGCTGATCCAGGCCGCGCACGCCAGCAGGTACGACTACCTGGAGCAGATCCAGGAGTTCCAGCTCGGGCAGTATCGTGCGGGACGGCCCGTCGCCGTGATCGTCACCGGCCGCACCGTCGTGGCCGACCAGGTCAGGTTCCCCGAAGGCGTGCTCGCCCTGCAGCTGCGGCCGTTCGAGGAGGACCAGGTGCGGCGCTGGCTGGACATCTGGGACCAGACCAACCGCGCCGTCCTGGCCAGGCACGACCGCACCCCGCTGACCGCCGAGGTGGCGCTCGCCCAGGGCGAGCTCGCCACCCAGCCGCTGCTCCTGCTCCTGCTGGCGCTCTACGACGCCACCGGCAACACGGTACGGCGCGACGGGCCGCCCATCGGCCGCGCCCAGCTCTACGAGTCGCTCATCAGGGACTTCGCCCAGCGCGAGGTGGCCAAGGACGCCGCCGCCGCGGACCTGTCGCCCGCCCGCCTGCGCGCGCTGGTGGACCGGGAGCTGGTGCAGCTCGGGGTGGTGGCGCTGTCGATGTTCGCGCGCGGCCGGGCGGTCGCCACCGAGGCGGCGCTCGACCGGGACCTGGCCGCCCTGTGCGGGCAGGCGCACGGCGACGCCGACGGCTGGGCGCGGCGAGCCACCCGGCGCTTCTTCTTCGTGCACAGAACCGAGACCGGACCGCCCGCCGACCGGGTGCGCTGCTACGAGTTCCTGCACGTCACCTTCGCCGAGTTCCTCGTCGGCTGGCTGGCCGTGCACGCGGTGCGCGAGCTCGTCAGAAGGCACGACCTGATCGAGAGTGAGCTGGCCGCCGCCCCCGCCCAGGACCTCGACGACGACCTTCTCCACGCGGTGATCTCGTTCTCCTGCCTGGCCGAGCGGGGGCCGACGGTCGGCTTCGCCGTCGAACTCATGGCCGCCCTGCCCGCCGAGCTGCGCGCCCGGGCCGGCGAGCTGCTCAGCACGCTGCTGCGCGAGTCGCTGCACGAGCGGCGGCGGCGCTCCTTCACCGGCTTCGAGCCGGTCCACCACCCGGTGACGCGCCGGCTGGCCGCCTACTCGGCGAACCTCACCCTGCTCCGCGTCGCCGCCGCCACCGAGCCGGTACGCGTCTCAGAGCTGCTGCGCGACCCCGACCCCCTGGCCCGCTGGACCTCCTTCGCGCACCTGTGGCGCAGCCAGCTCGGCGACGACGGCTGGGCCGGCCTGCTCGCCGCCCTGCCCGCGCACCGGGTGTCAACGGGCGGCGAACGGGACATCCTGCTGGGCGGAGCCGGGCAAGCTCCCGAGCCGACCGGCCTGAGCTGGTGGTTCGACCATCGGCCGCGCCGCCAGGCCACGCTGCTGCGCCACCGCACCAGGGCGCTGGCCGAACGCCCCTACCTGCTCAACATCGACACCGACCTGCTCGCCGACCTGCTGGCGGACGAGGCGGATCTCCCTCTCGTCCTGCGCCCGTCCGGCGAGGTGGCCAGCGGCGCCCGCCTCGTCCACGAGCTCCTTACCCGCGAGCCCGGCGCCGCCGGCGAGCGCGTCGCCCTCTACCTGGACACGATCGCCGCCGTCACCGCGCCCGGCGCCCCCGCCAACGGCCGGCTGCTGGGCCTCATCGCGCACGCGGTCACCCTGGACGGCACCGCACTGCCCTTCGCCGACCGCGGCCGTATCCTCAGCGACCTCCTGCACGGCGGCACCGACCACGCGCTGCTCCGCCCTCTCGTGGAGTCGATGATCGCCGAACGCTTCGAAAGCTGGGAAAGCCTGGTCAAGGCAGGCATCCCTGAGGATGTCCTACGCAAGATCCACAGCCCCTAGAGAGACGGGCAGTTCGACCGTGATGGTCAGCCCGCCCTCCTCCCGCGGCCTGGCGATCACCGTGCCGCCGTGCGCTTCGGCGATCACCCGAACGATCGACAGGCCGAGACCGCTGCCCCGGTCGGAGTGGAGCCGGTCGCCGTGCAGCCGCCGGAACGGCTCGAAAATCGTCTCGATCTCGTACGACGGAACCTGCAGCCCGGTGTTGGCCACGACCAGCTCCACCTGCTCACTGCGTTGCCGGGTCGTCACCCACAACTCGCCCTTGGGGTGGTTGTGCCGGATCGCGTTCTCCACCAGATTCTGCACCAGCCGCTCCACCAGCACCGCCTCCCCGACGGTCGGCGCGGCGTCCAGCAGTCGGTGGATCACCACCTCGTGCTCCGCCGCCTCCTCGGTCGCCTGGTCCAGCACGTGCTCGGCCACGTCGGTCAGATCGAACGGGCGCCGGTCCAGCACCGTCTGCTCGCCCTCGGTCAGCGCGAGCAGCCCGTCGATGAGCCGCTCGTGCCGTGCGTTGACCAGCAGCAGCGACTCGCCGAGCCGTTTGACGTCGTCGGTCGCGTCCGGCCGCCGCACCGCCACGTCCACCAGCGTCCGGTTGATCGTCAGCGGTGTGCGCAGTTCGTGCGAGGCGTTGGCGACGAAACGCCGCTGCCCGTCGAAGGAGCGGGCGAGGCGGCCGAGCATGGTGTCGAAGACGCCGGTCAACTCCCGCAGCTCGTCCTTGGGCCCCTCATAGCCGATCCGCTCGGTCAGGTCGTGGCTCTGCGCGACCCGCCGCGCGGTCTCGGTGACGGCCGCGACCGGCCGCAGCACCCAGCCGGCGGCCCGCCAGCCCAGGGCGAACCCGCCGCCCGTCGCGGCGAGCAGCAGGAGCGCTCCGACGGTGCGCACGTTGGCCAGCGTGTCGCGCTCGTAGACGGCGCGCACCTGCATCACCCGTTCCCGGGCGACCTCGTAGATGTCGTCGAACCGTTCGAAGCCCCGGTAGCCGTCCACGACGATGTAGCGCGGGGTGATCAGGCCCGTGCGGTACGCGAGACTCTGCTGAACCACGAGGTAGACGCCCGTCAGGGCCAGGCCGCCCAGCACCAGGACCACCCCGGCGCAGGCCACGGCGAAACGCAGGCGGATGCTCATGGGATGCGGTATCCCGCGCCCGGCAGGGTCTCGATGACCTGCGGCGGGCCGAGCTTCTTGCGCAGCTTGGTCATCGTGGTCCGCACCGTGTTGGTGAACGGGTCGATGTGCTCGTCCCACACCTTCTCCAGCAGCTCCTCGGCCGAGACGACCGCCCCCTGCGCGCGCAGCAGCTCCGCCAGCACCCCGAACTCCTTACGCGCGAGCGGCACGTACCGCCCATCCCGGAAGACCTGCCGGTGCGCCCAGTCGAGCCGCACGCCGGCCCGCTCCAGCATGGGCGGGTCCGCCCGCCTGGCCCTGCGCCCGAGCGCGTGCACCCGGGCCACCAGCTCCTCGAACGCGAACGGCTTCGGCAGGTAGTCGTCGGCCCCGAGCGACAGCCCCGCCACCCGCGCCCGCACGTCACCGGCGGCGGTCAGCATGAGCACCCGGACCAGCCAGCCCCGGTCCACCACCGTCCGGCACACCTCGTCGCCGTGCAGCAGCGGCAGGTCCCGGTCGAGAACCAGCACGTCGTAGTCGTGCACGCCGAGCCGTTCGAGCGCCGCCTCCCCGTCGTAGGCGACGTCGACGGCGAGCGCCTCATGCCGCAGGCCCTCCGCGATCGAGTCGGCGAGCATCCGCTCGTCCTCGGCGATCAAAACACGCACGATGCCCCCAAAGATCAATAAGTGACGATCAGTGTGACGGTAGGGGAATAACGCGGGCATAACCAGCTTCGGTGACACGGGCGTTAGCGCCCGGCCGCTGGACTGCCTTGCCTCCGGCCGGGATCCCCCCGGCCCGTTCCGAGGCGGATCCATGGCGTCCATTCTCATCCTCAGGGGGCCGGCCGGGCACCGCCTGTTCGGCGCCGCGCTCGCGCTCGCCGCCGCGCTGCGCGTGCTGGTCATGCTGGGGTACGACACCGCGCAGGTCTACTGGTACGACTCCTTCACCTACCTGGACACGGCCGTGCACATGCGGCCGGGAGGGGCCTTCCACCCCGCTGGGTACGCCTGGTTCCTGTGGCTGATGCGCCCCTTCCACAGCGTGTACCTGATCGCGGGCGTACAGCATGTGATCGGGCTCGGCGTCGCGGTCATGATGTACGCGTTGCTGCGCCGCAGAGGGCTGCCCGGCTGGGGTGCGGCGCTCGCGACGCTGCCCGTGCTGTTCGACCCGTCGTTCATCCGGCTGGAGCACTCGATCCTGTCGGACCTGCAGGTGATCGCCCTGCTCGTGGCGGCACTGCTGGTGCTGATGTGGCACGAGCAGGTGACGGCGCGCGCCGCTGTAGCGGCGGGGCTGCTGATCGCCCTGGCCGGGATGACCCGCACGGCCGCCGTGCCCCTGCTCGGCCTGGCCGCGCTCTACCTGCTGCTGAGACGGACGCCGTGGCGGCGGACCACCGCCCTGCTGCTGGCCGGCGCGCTGCCACTGCTCGCCTACGCCGGCTGGTACGCCCAGCACCACGGCCGGTTCGCGCTCAGCGGCTCCGACGGCGTCGCGCTCTGGGCACGCACCATGACCTTCGCCGACTGCCGGATCATCCAGCCGCCGCCCGAAGAGGCGAAACTCTGCCCGAACGGCACGACGGTGGACGCCGCCTCCGAGTACGTCTGGGCGCCCGGCGCCTCGCTCAACCAGTTGCCCGGCGACCGCTTCCTGCACAACGACCTGGCCAGGTCGTTCGCGCTGAAGGCCATCGCCGCCCAGCCGCTCGACTACCTGCGCGAGGTGGCCCGGGACACCTCGCTCGCCTTCACCTGGGAGCCGGTGCGGCACCCCCGGCGGGTGACGCCCACCGCCAGCTTCCCGTACGGCTCCTGGGGGCTGCCGGAGGAGCACGCCCTGATCCACAAGGTGCGCGCCGAGTACGACCCGGCCATCCGCGGCATGAGCTCCGTCGAGCCGTACGGGTCCGTCCTGGCCGCCTACCCCTACCCATGGTTCCTGCACGGGACGCTGTTCGGGGTGTTGCTGCTCGTCGGGGCGGCCGGCTCGGTCGGCCGCCGCCGCCCCGCGCTGCTGCCATGGGGGTTCGCCATGTTCCTGCTCGTCGCGCCGGTGGCCGCGATCGACTTCGACCACCGGTACGTGCTGCCCGCCATCCCGATGGCCTGCCTCGCTGCCGCACTCGCCGTACCCGCCCTACCGCGACGGCGGTTTCCTGACCTGTCCTTCGCGAGCCTGCCACTTAGGCGAAATGTCTCGTAGTATCCCGTCATCACGAGCGTTGGGGGCGCCAGGGTGCCAGGACAGAGCGTGGGTGTGGTGGTCGAGCCGGGAGTCTCGCCGGAGATCGCCGGGTTACTGCGTGCCAACGCCCCGCTGCTGTCCAGAATCAGATCCGGCTGGGTGCCCCCTGCCGGGGCGCCGGCCGAGCGGCCGCGCAGGAGCCCGTCCAGCGTCATCCTGCTCGCCATCACCCCGGTGATCATCGCGTTGATGGCCGTGCTGCTGGAGACCGCCATGGCGCCGGTCGGCTTCGTCCTGCTGGGGACGTTCGTCTTCGTCGTGCTCATCAAGATCGCCAGTATCAACGAGGTGCCGGTGAACCACCGCCCGCACGAGCGGGACGTCTACGAGCACGCCCGGCGTCACGACGGCCGCTACTTCCTGCCCGAGGACTTCGACGAGCAGGCCGGGCAGGTGCTCCGCAGGGCGCAGCGGGCCATCGGCACCGTGCTGCGCTCCCATGTCAACGCCGAGGGCCTGCTCGACGACGCGCGCAACGCGGTGATGCTGCCGGAGCAGGAGTGGGAGATCGCCCGGCTGCTGGCCAAGCTCTCGATGCTGCGCGCCGAGCACCGCGACCTCATCGACCGGGGGATCGCGCCGGAGGTCGCGGCCGTGGTCCGGCCGCTGCAGAACGCCCTCGACGTCAGCGAGGCCGCCGTGGTCGCGCGGGTCGAGGCGCTGGAACGCTACGCCGGCCACGTGGCCGAGGCCGAGCGCGCCTACCACGCCCGCGGCCAGATCGAGGCGCTGCGCGCCCGGTTGCCCCACTACGAGGAACTCCTGGCCGAGTCGGGCGCCGACGCGCTGGCCGTACCCGAGATCGAACGGCTCGCCCAGGACGCCGACGACGTCGAACGTACGCTGCGGCGCAGTGTGAGCTCCGCGCACGAGGCGTTCCGCTACCTGGAGGGCTGACGTTCGGACAGATCCCCACATAGGATCAGTTATGTGCCAGGTCGCCCTGCGAAGGTGGTAGTAGAGCCGACGGTGCCTGGCGAGGCCGCCGAGCTGTTCCGTGACAACCGCAAGGTGCTGGTACGCATCCGGGCCGGCTGGATCCCCACCCACCGGCCCCGTTCGCCCGCGTACGGCCTGGTCACCAACATGCTGATCAGCGCGGTGGCACTGGTGGCCATCGGGTGGGGGCTCGACTTCTTCCTGGCCGGCCTCTACACGCCGTTCGTCGTCATCATGACCCTCGCCGCGCTGCTGGTCATCGGCATGGTGGCCAAGCCCCGGCCGGACGCCGAAGCCGAGCGACGGCACGTGGTCGAGCACCACGTCTACGAGAGCGCCCGCCGCTACGACGGCAGGTTCGTGCTGCACGAGGACCTGGACGACAGCGCCCGCGCGCTCCTGTCCCGCGCCCAGACGGCCATCGACGCCATCATGGGCTCCCATGTCCACGCCGAAGGACTGCTCGACGGCGTGCGCAACGCGGTGATGCTGCCCGCGCAGGAGTGGGAGATCGCCCGGCTGCTGGCCAAGCTGTCACGGCTGCGGGCCGAGCACGACGAGGTGGTCGCCGAGGGCATCACCCCGGAGGTCGCGGCCGTCACCGAACCGCTGGCCCAGGTGCTCGACGGCAGCGAGCGGGCGGTGCTCACGCGCGTCGAGGCGCTGGAGCGCTACGCCGGCCACGTGGCCGAGGCCGAGCGCGCCTACCGCGCCAGGCGCCAGATCGACCGGCTCAGCGCCAACCTGCCCCGCTATGAGGAACTGCTGGCCGAATCCGGCGCCGACGACTCGGCCATGCCCGAGCTGAGCCGGCTGACCGAGGACGCCGACCGTCTTGAGGAGGCCCTGCGCGACAGCGTCAGCTCCGCCCAGGAGGCATTTCGCCATTTACGCG
This sequence comes from Nonomuraea glycinis, assembly GCF_014646515.1. GTDB lineage: Bacteria > Actinomycetota > Actinomycetes > Streptosporangiales > Streptosporangiaceae > Nonomuraea > Nonomuraea glycinis. The sequence continues at coordinate 266,758 of NZ_BMNK01000004.1, read as the reverse complement.
GGGGAGACGATTGATGACCCCCGAACACCGATTTCCCCTAGGATCCGAGTTTGTGGTGGACGTGGTAGTAGATCCGGGGGTGCCCGCGGACGACGCGCGACTGATCAGACAGAGCAAGCACGTCCTGATCAAGATGCGCCGCGGCTGGGTGCCCGTGCCACCGCCCAAGGCGGGCGTGGGCCGCTCCACGACCATCACCGTGATGACCGTGGCCGCCCTCCTGGTCATCATCGCCGTGATGAGCCGCGGCCTCGGCATGCTGCTGCTCGCCCTCGTCGCCGCGCCCGTCCTCGTCCTCACCCTGGTCCACACCGACCTCGGCGAGGAGGAGCAGGCCACCGCCGAGCGCGAGATCTACGAGCAGCTCCGCTGGTACGAGGGCCGCTACGTGCTCGCCGACGACCTCGACGAGTCCTCCCGCAGGCTGCTGATCCGGGCGCACCGGGCCGTCACCGCCGTGACCGAGTCGACGGTCAACGCCGAAGGGCTGCTCGACGACGTACGCAACGCGGTGATGCTGCCCGCGCAGGAGTGGGAGATCGCCCGGCTGCTGGCCAAGCTGTCCGCGCTGCGCGCCAAGCACAGGAAGACCGTGACCGACGGCATCAGCCCCGAGGTGGCCGCGGTCGCCGAGCCGCTCGCCAGGGCGCTCGACAGCAGCGAGGACGCCGTGGTGGCCCGGGTCGAGGCGCTGGAGCGCTACGCCGCCAACGTGGCCGAGGCCGAGCGCGCCTACCGGGCCCACCAGCAGATCGAGGAGCTGCGCGGCCGGATCCACCAGTATGAGGAGCTGGTCGCCGAGTCCGGCGCCGACGGCTTCGCGGTGCCGGAGATCGAACGGCTCTCCCGCGACGCCGACCAGCTCGACCAGGCCCTGCGGCGGAGCCTCCACTCCGCCCACGAGGCCTTCCGCCACCTCGATCCCTGACCGGCCCCGCCTGGTAGGCGCCGGGCCGGGTCGTATGTCCGCTCGGTCAGGCGCCGGGCCGCGTCGTCCTGTCCACCCGGTCAGGCGCCCGGGCGGGTCGTCCTGTCCACCCGGTCAGGCGCCCGGGCGGGTCGTCCTGGCCACTCGGTCAGGCGCCGGGCCGCGCCGTACTCTCCACTGCCTGAATCAGCAGGTCGCAGAGCGCGTCGGCCGCGTCCAGGCGGCCCAGCTTCTGCGCCGCCTCGCCCATCGCGGCGAGCCGGCCGGGGTCGGCGAGCAGCGGCATCAACTCCGCCAGCAGCAGCTCGGCGGTGGGGCGCGGCTCCAGCAGGGCGCGCGCGGCGCCCGCCGACACCAGGTAGGCGGCGTTCTTGCGCTGCTCGTCACCGCCCGTCGGGATCAGCGGGATCAGCACCGACGGCTTGCCGATCGCGGTCAGCTCCGACACCGTGCCGGCGCCGCTGCGGGCGATCACCACGTCGGCGGCCGCGTACAGGTCGGGCAGCTCGCCGCCCACGTAAGGGACCGGATGGTAGCGGTCGGCCAGCTCCGCGGGCAGCTCGACGGAGCGCATCTGCTCGATCCACGCGGGCCCGCACTGGTGCACGATCTGGGCGTGCGGCAGCAGCCGGGGCAGGATCTCCTGGATCAGCGTGTTGATCTGCTTGCTGCCCTGCGCGCCGCCCGTCACGTAGATCAGCGGCACCTCGAACGTCAGCCCGAACAGGTCGTAGGCCGCCGCCCGGTTGCCCTGGAGCAGCTCCGGCCTGATCGGGTTGCCCGTCACCACGGCCTTGTCCCTGGTCGAGGCCGGCAGGTAGTCCAGGGACGACTCGTGGGACAGCGCGATCCGGGTCGCCAGCCTGGACAGAATGCGGTTGGCCAGCCCCACCACCGTCGTCTGCTCGTGCATGACCAGCGGGCGCCGGATCAGCTTGGCCGCGACGCCGATCGGCACCGCCACGTAGCCGCCCGTGGACAGCACCACGTCGGGCAGGTAGCGGGCGGCGTGCCCGACCGCCTGGAACACCCCCACCGGGATCCGGAACACGTCGGCGATGTTGGTGCCGAGCTCGCGCAGGTTGGGCCGGCGGCGCAGCTTGCCCGTGGTGATCGCCTTGAACGGGATCCCGTGCTCGGCGGTGATCTTGGCTTCCAGGCCGCCGGACGTGCCCACCCAGAGCACGTCGTGCGGCACCTGACGGCGCTGCATCGCCGACAGAGTCGTCAGAGCCGGATAGGTGTGACCACCGGTGCCGCCGCCGGTGATCAGCAGTCGCAGGGTTCGTGACATGCGCTCAGACTATGGCCGCACAGCGGAAACCCGTGTGCCCGGTGGCGGAGTCGGGAGTATTGGCGGTGCGCGCGGCCACCCGGTAGCGGTTGCAGTAGGAGTCGTGGCACAGGTAGGAGCCGCCGCGCATCACCTTGGCGTCGCCGTCGGCGGGCCCGGACGGGTCCTCGGCGAACGGTTCCCACGCCGTGCCCCACCAGTCGGCCGTCCACTCCCACACGTTGCCCGCCACGTTGTAGAGGCCGTGGCCGTTGGGTTGGAACGACTTGACCGGCATCGTGCCCTTGCTGGGCGCGCCCGGGAAGCGGCCCTGCCAGATGTTGCACCGCGGGCGGCCCTTCGGCGCCAGCTCGTCCCCCCACGGGTAGCGGGCCCGCTCCAGGCCGCCGCGCGCGGCCATCTCCCACTCGGCCTCCGTCGGCAGCCGCTTGCCCGCCCAGGCCGCGTACGTGGCCGCGTCGTGCCACGACACGTGCACGACCGGGTGGTTCTGCCGGTCGCGCACCGAGGAGCCGGGCCCTTCCGGCGACCGCCACGTCGCCCCTTCGACCCCCGCCCACCAGGGCGCCTGCGGCACGCTCGCGTCCATGACGCCGTGCCCGGCGAACTGCCGGAAGACGAACGACCAGCCGATCCGCTCGGCCTCCGTGATGTACCCGGTGTCCTTCACGAAGGTGGCGAACCGCGCGTTCGTCACGCAGGTCGGATCGATCAGGAACGGCCTCAGCCGCACCTGCCGCACCGGGCCCTCGCCGTCCTCCGGCCTGCCGTCCGGGTCGTCCCCGCCCATCCAGAAGGTCCCGCCGGGGATGCGCGCCATCCCGCGCGGTGGCTCGCGCCGCCCCGCCTCCACCACCACGGCCCGCCCGGCCTCCGGCCGGTGGGATCCGGCGGCCGCGTCCCTGCTCGGACCGCAGCACGCTGCCATCAGCACTCCTCACCTGTCACCGGAAAGCGTAGTGGGCGTTCGCGCCCTGATCATCCGGCGGACTCGGTTTCCCCGAGTGGCGCGCTGAGCTGTAGCGTCGGGCCATGCGACTCGGCGTGCTGGACATCGGCTCGAACACCGTCCACCTACTCGTCGTCGACGCCCACCCCGGCGCCCGGCCCATCCCCGCCTACTCGCACAAGGAGGAGCTGCGGCTGAGCGAGCACCTCGACGAGGGCGACACCCTGTCGGCCGAGGGCGTCGAGCGGCTCGGCGCGTTCGTCGAGGAGGCGGTGCGCATCGCCGAGGACAAGGGCGTGGAGGACCTGCTGGCCTTCGCCACCTCCGCCGTGCGCGAGGCCGCGAACGGCGAGCAGGTGCTCGCCGACATCGACGACCGCTGCGGGGTGCGCATCGACGTGCTGTCCGGGCGCGACGAGGCGAGGCTGACGTTCCTGGCGGTACGGCGCTGGTTCGGCTGGTCGTCCGGCCGGCTGCTCGTCTTCGACATCGGCGGCGGCTCGCTGGAGATCGCCTCCGGGGTCGACGAGGAGCCCGACGCGGCCGTGTCCCTGCCGCTCGGCGCGGGGCGGCTGACCCGCGACCGGCTCACCGAGGACCCGCCCACCGCCGAGGAGGCGCGGAGCCTGCGTAAGCACGTCCGCGGCGAGATCGCGCGCACGGTCAGGGACGTCGTCAGACACGGCCGGCCCGACCGGGCCGTGGCCACCTCCAAGACGTTCAAGCAACTCGCCAGGATCGCCGGTGCGGCGCCCTCGGGCGACGGCCTCTACGTCTCGCGCTCGCTGACGAGGCAGGACAGCGCCCGCTGGGCGGCGGAGCTCACCACCATGAGCGCCGCCGAGCGCGCGGGCCTGCCGGGCGTGTCCGAAGGGCGGGCGGCGCAGCTCGCCGCGGGTGCGGTCGTGGCCGACGCCGTCATGGACCTGTACGAGGTGGACCGGCTGGAGGTGTGCCCGTGGGCGCTGCGTGAAGGGGTGATACTGCGCCGGCTGGACATGCTGCCGAGCAGCCTCGATCCGCACAACACCGCCACCAGGTAAGGGCGAAATATCCTCATATAACGCCCAGTTAGCGGTGGAGAAACAGCATAAGAGAGGTCCATCGGGGGCACTTTTCGCGGATGTGGACACTGCTCGGCGCGTTCGCCTCTTTGGTGATCGCCCTCATCCTGTCGTTCCTGGCCGTGGTCCTCATCTCGGTGGTCGTGATCATCTGGCTCGCCGTCATGGCGGGCCTGACGGCTAGGTCGTCATGAAGTGCGGCCCCGCCGCCCCCGGGGCGAAGCGGAGCTTCTTCTCCAGGCACACCACCGCGCCGTTCTCCCGCCTGTTGGTGAAGCGGACGTCATCGGCGAGCGCACGCATGATCTGCAGCCCGCGGCCGTGCTCCGAGCCGGGCGAGGGCTCACGCACGGCGGCGGCGTCGAAGCCGCCGCCCGTGTCGATCACCTTGATCACGCAGAGGTCGTCGTAGACGGTGACACTGACCGTGTAATCGTCACTGGGCTGGGCGTGCCTGACCACGTTGGAGCACGCCTCGCTGAGCATGAGCTCGATGTCGTCGCGGATCTGCTCGTCCACGCCCAGCGATCGCAGTGTGCCGTCCAGCATCTGCCTGATCAGCGGCACACTCGCCGCGTCCCTGGGCAGCCGGAGCGCGATCATCGTCTCCACCGCGTTTCCTTCCCACTCGCCGTGCGACCCTTCTGCCCAAGATCTGGCCTGGCAATCGTCACCGGCGCCACCCGCGCCACAGCCCTCTACGGCCTCCTACGGCTCCCTACGGCTCCAGGAGACCGAGCGCCACCTCGATCGAGGCCTCCGCGAGGTCCTGCTCGGCGAGCGGCCCGTCGCCCGCCACCCACTTCCCGGCGTGCAAGGTGTACAGGGCCATGAAGCGGCTGACCCGGGTGGTCGTGGACATGCCGGGCTCGCTCATCTCGCCGACCAGCTCCACCAGCACCTCGCGCATCCGGAAGATTCTCGGATGATGGCGCAGCGCCGTCTGGTTGCGCTCCAGGAACCGGGCGATCCCCACGTAGCGGGGCTCGCGCAGCTTGGCCGCGTAGCGCAGGAGCAGCTCGCGCCGCATCGGCGCGGTCTTGGGCTGCGACCTGACCCAGCTCAGCAGGCCGTCCATCTCGGCCGCCCACAGCTCGGCCAGGCTGGCCACGATCTCGTCCTTGGTCTTGAAGTGGTAGTAGACCGCGGCCTTCGTCACGCCGAGCTCCTCGGCGATCTCCCGCAGCGACGTCGCTTCGTACCCCTGCTCGGTGAAGAGCTCGAGGGCGACCTCCTGGATCCGGGACCGGGTGTCTTCCCGCACTACGCACCTGTCTCGACGGCCGGAGATGAGATCCCCCAGCTTAGTCACCTGCCGGGCGGCAGGTAAGCAAGATCAGGCCGGCGGGATGCCGAACAGCCGGTCCAGCGCCGTCATCCGCATCAGGCTGCGCACATAGGGGGTCAGCGCCACCACGCGCAGCACCGCGCCGGTCTTGGCCACGGCCTGCTGCAGGCGGACCAGCGAGGCCAGCCCCGAGGAGTCGATGAAGGCCAGGCCGGACAGATCGACGTCCACCCGGTCGTAGCCGTCCACGGGGAGGGACGTGAGCTCCGCCGCCGTGTCGAAGTCGAGGTCACCGCTGAGCGCGATCTGGATCGTCCCCGGAGCGGGCGAGGCGATCTCAATGCGTAGCGGTGTCTTGTCGAGCACGTCCCACAGCCTATCCATGGAAGGAAAATGAGAGGCAGGCGGTAGGCGTTTTGTGGAGAATCACCCGCATGCACATCATCAGGCGGCCGCGGGCCGAGGATGCCGCCGCGATTCACGAGCTCAGTGCGGCATGCGACGTGGCGGCGCTCGGCGTGTCCGACACCACGCTCGGCGACATCGAGGAGGTGCTGGCCGAGCCGAAGCTCGATCTCGACCAGGACGCCTGGCTGGCGCACGACGCCGACGGCCGCCTCCTCGCCTGGGCGTGGGCGGTCGGGCCGGGCGACAGCGACCTGGTGGAGATCGAGGTCAGCGTCCGGCCGGGCGTCGACGGCCTGGCCGAGCGGCTCTGGCCCGTCGTCCTGGAGCGGGCCCGCGAGCTCGCCCGCGAGCGCGGCCACGACACCGCCACGGTCGACGTGGTCGCCTACCGCGCCGACGAGACCAAGCGCGCGCTGGCCAAGAAGTACGGCTTCGAGCCCAGCACCAGCTTCTCCCGCATGCGCATCGACTTCGACGGGCCCGTCGAGCCGCCCGCCGAGCCGCCGGGTCTCACCCTGCACACCGGACTGAGCGACGAGGTCCGCCGCGAGGCGCACCGGGTGCAGCAGGAAGGCTTCGCCGACCACTACGGCTTCGTCCCCAGCGACTACGACCTGTGGTTCGAGCGCAGGCAGCAGCAGAGCGCCAACGACTGGAGCCAGCTCATCCTGGCCAGGATCGACGGCCGCCCGGCGGCGATGGTGCACGGCAACGACCAGTTCGTCATCGACCAGCAGTGCGGCTACGTCGCCACGCTGGCGGTGCTGCCCGAGTTCCGGGGACGCGGGCTCGGCAAGCTCCTGCTGCGCCGCGCCTTCGCCGCGGACGCCGCCCGCGGCCGCAAGGGCACGATCCTGCACGTGGACTCCAACAACGTCACCCCCGCGCTCGGCCTGTACGAGTCGGCGGGCATGCGCCCGGTCCTGACCATCGACGTCTGGCGCCGCAAGATCTGAACGCGCGGGCGTGTGACGACACGCGCTCTGGACGCGACGGCGCAAGCTTCGGACGCTATGACGCGCGACGGCGCAAGCTTCGGACGCTATGGCGTGCGACGGCGCAAGATCTAGACGCGGTGCGCGGCCAGGTGGTCCAGCACCGACTGGTTGGCCTCCCAGCCGTCGGGGAACTTCACCGGCGCGCCGAGCTGCACCGGCTCCGCCGAGGGGTGGGCGTCCAGCAGTTCGGCGATGCCCGCCCTGGCCACCACCACGCAGGCGTGCCGGTGCCGCGAGGTCAGCACGCACAGGCGCCCCGACTCCAGGTGGAACGCGGTGGCGTCGCGGCGTCCCGACAGCGGGTGCAGCACGATGGTGACGTCGTACTCGCGGCCCTGCAGCCGGTTGGCGGTGTCGACCGTGATCTCCCGCGGCAGCCCCGCGCTCCTGATCGCCGCCACCTGGTCGCGGTGGGCGGCGCCGACCGCGATCCGGTCGGCCGTCACGGGCCGCTCGCCCTGCTCCGAGGTCGCCACGGCACCGCGCTGCAGCAGCCGCTCGGCCAGCAGGGCCACCGCCTCCACGGCCTCGCCGTCGGTACGCACGGTGTGCCGGTTGGGCAGCTCCAGCAGCGCCCACCCGGACCGGGCCGCCTCCTCCAGCGCCCGGTCGTGCACCGTGCCCATGCCGCCGGTGGCCAGCTCCAGGTGCCGATCCTGCGGCCCGGTGCCCGAGGTGAAGCCGGTGAACGGGTAGAACGCCCCCGACACCACCGGCGCAGCCGAGGCGGGCAGCCGCCACGACACCGGCAGCCGGTGCACCGGCAGGTCCGGGTTGTGCCGCAGCAGCACCGAGACCGCGCTCTGCAACGGGTCCCACGACAGCCCCGACCACCGGTCGCCGTCCACGATGGAGAACGGGTCCAACTGGCCCGGGTCGCCGACGAACAGCGCCCGCTCGAACAGCCCGGCGATGCGCAGCAGCTTGTCCGAGCGCATCTGGTAGGCCTCGTCCACGATCGCCCACGGCCACACCCGGCCGGAGATCCACGCCCACTTGTCCGCGGTGGCGATGACGATGTCGGGATCGCCCAGGTCCTGGACGCGGGTGCCGACGGTGACGCCGGGCAGCTCCAGCATCCGGGCCGGCGGCACGTAGCCGCCCGCCGACAGCCGGCCCACGGTCAGCCTCGGGTGCTTGTCGCTGATGCGCGCCACCAGGTCGTCGACCTGCTCGTTGGTCTGGGCCACGATCATCAGCGGCTCGCCGGTCCCGGCGATGTGCGCCGCCGCCCGTACGACCAGGGTGGACTTGCCGGCGCCCGGCGGCGAGTCGACCACCACGCCGCGGTGGCGCGGCAGGTCGGCGAGCACGGCCTGGATGACCTGCTCCGGGGTGGGGCCGGCCGGCTGCACGGTCACGACCACTCCTCTTGAGCGTCCTCGTCGGTGGGCACGTACGTCTGGGGCGGGCCGCCGTGCGTCCACGGGGTCGCCTCCGGGTCCGGCAGAGCCGGTGAGCCCTGGAAGTCGTCGGTGAGCGAGGTGTAGCAGACCCGCTCGCCCACCTCCGGCACCGAGCCGGGGGCGGGCGTCTTGGCCCGGCCCATCCCTTTGGTGATCTTGATGGTGACCAGGCCGTCGCGCGCCGACACCAGCTGCGCGCCCTGGCCGCGCCGCTCCGGCGTGCCCAGGGCGGTGCCCGGCGCGAGCCGTACCGGATCGTCGGTCTTGATCACGACCAGCGGGCGGAGCTTGCGCGAACGGCCCTCGCCCTCGGTGTTGTCCGGATCGTTCTCCACCACCTCGCCCGCGAACGCCTCGCCCGTCAGGCGGTACTCGGCCATGATCAGCGGGTCGTCGTAGGCGCGCTGCACGTCGTAGGCGGCCTGGGCGCGCTCCATCCGGGCCAGCCGGGCGGCCGCCGCGATCGCGCCGTCACGCCTGGCCTGCGGCGGCCCGCCCTCGGTGACCTGGGCGGCCATGCCGCTGAAGGAGGCGCGGTCCTGCTCCCACCGCTGCGCCACGCCGGCGCCCTCCCGCAGGCCGCGCAGCAGGTCGAGCGCGCGCCACATGAGCCGCCAGGTGGGTGCGAGCTGGGTGCGCAGCGCCTCGGTGACGCGTTCGGCCGACTCGCTCTCGATCGCCGGCGCGAGCACCTCGGCGTCGAAACCCGGATCTGTCGCCGGCCCCGCGGGCGGCCAGATCAGCGGGTCCTCGGCGTCGTCGTTCGGCCCCTCGGTGATCCAGGAGACCAGCGCGGCCAGGTTGGCGTCCTCCAGCGCGCTCTGCCCGCTCGCCCAGTGCCGGCCGAGCTCGTCGGTCGCGCACAGCGTCAGCGACGAGCCCGGGTAGGCGGCGCGCTCGGCGAAGTACGTCAGCCACCGCCCCAGCAGCGGCACCCCCATCGGCACCGGGTACGGCCCGTCGAGGCTCCGGAAGCGGGTCGAGCGCCCCAGCAGCCGGGTGAATGCCACCCCCGCCCGGTTCGGCAGCACGAGCTGCGGCGCGTCCACCGCCCGCTCGTAGGGGTCGGCGTTCTTGCGCGCCACCGTCTCGGTGCTCGCCAGAAAGGTCTCGATGTACGGCACCAGCACCCCGGCCAGTTCGGCGGCCCAGGCGAACCGCAGGTCCCGGTTGCGCGGCTGGGGCACGACCAGCAGCCGGGGCTCGTCGCGGTCGGTGCCGAGCATGGCGGCCAGCGGCGCGGCGGCCTCGCCCGACAGCTTGAGCGGGATGAACACCATGGGCCGGGCCGACACATGACAGTGCCGGACGGTCGCGATCGGCTGCGCGATGCCCTCGTCGAGGGCCCGCAGCCGGGCCAGCGAGGTGAGCAGACTCATGCCGGCCCCCTCCGGCGCACGGCGCGGCGAGCCGGCGCCGCCTCCCGGCAGGCAACGCGGCGACCATCGCGGGCGGCAACGCGGCGGGCGGCGCGGGCGGCAACACGGCGGGCGGCGCGATCGGCTGCGCGGCGGATGGCCTGGTGGGGCGGGGTCACGTGAGGCACTCCCGGCGCAGGCGTTCGGCGTTGCGCAGGAGCCGGGCGATCTCCTCCTGGCCGGCGGCGGCGTCGCGGGTGCCGTCGGCCAGGCCGAGCACCTCGCCGACGGAGGCCACCCCGCCCAGCTCGTCACGGACGTGCCGGCCGAGCAGGTCGGAGGCGCCCTCCTGCCTGGCCTCGTCCCGGCAGAAGAAGCACAGGTCGCAGGTGGACAGGCAGTCGGGCGCGTAGCGGGCCGCCGCCCCGCGCACCGCGTCGGCCAGCTCGGCGACCGGCCTGGTGGGCAGCCCGTCCTCACCCGGCAGCAGGTCGAACGTCAGGTCGTCCGGCAGCCCGTCCAGCAGCCGGTCCAGGGTCGTCATCCGGGTGAGCTGGCGGCGCAGCACCGCGAGCTCCCGGCGCACGTCCACCAGCGTCGCCACCGGCCGGTTGGCGAAGTTCTCCGGGCAGACCAGCACCACCTCGTGCGACACCCGGAGCGGGTCGTGCCCCAGCTCCGCCAGCAGTCCGCGCAGTGCCAGCACGTACACGGCCGCCTGCCGCGCGGCCGCCGCCACCGCGGCCGGGTCCGCCTGCCCGTCGATCACCGCGAACGACTTGATCTCCACGATGTGGAACCGCCCGCCGAGCTGGAAGGCGACCACGTCGGGCTCCAGGTAGGCGGTGTGCCCGGCGATGTCCAGGGTGAACAGGGGATGGTCGTAGACGGTGCCCGCGTCCTCCTGCCGGACGGCGCGGTCGATCAGCGTCCTGGTGTGGGTGTGCCGCAGGTGCGCGCCGACGTTCTCGACGTCGTGGTAGGCCACCTCCGCGATCGGCAGGCCGAGCAGGTCACGCAGCATCCGCAGCAGCTCGGCGCAGCCGTCGGCCTTGACCAGCGCCTCGAACGCGTTGCCGCGCGTGATCGCGAACGGCGACTGCCCGAACGGCGCGGGGAACCCCAGGTGCCGCGCGGCGGCGTCCTTGTCGATCCCGGCCCCGTCCATCAGAGCCCTGCGGGAGCAGCCGGGGTTGGCGGCGAGCGCCGCGATCGCCCGGGCGTCGTGCGGCTTCTGCGGCGTCGTGCCGCGCAGCGCGTCAAGCCGGTTCATCGGCCGCCTCTCATCGTGGAACTTTCCTTGGCGACGGTGCTCAGCGTAGCGGCGCCGAACAGCGCGGCCACGTCATCCAGCTGGGATGTCGCGCGTTTCGCCAGCTGGGCCCGGTCCCGCGTGTCGCGGCGGGTGTGCACGCGCAGCTCCCGGCGGGCCGCCTCGACCACCCGGCCGGGATCCGGCGGACCGAACGCGTCGTCGCCCGCGCCGGGGATGTTGCGGGCCATCCTGGCCAGCAGCCGGTCGCCGTCCGGTAAGGAGCCCGGCAGCCCGCCGAGGTGCCGCGCCACCCGTAAGGCGCAGGTGAGGAAGTCGACGCGAGGGCTGAGCGGGCCCACGACCCTGCGCTCGGCGGGCCACGTACTGACCGTGAGCAGGCCGCGGGCGGGGGAGAGGCGGTCGGTGAGCGCCGCGCACAGGTAGTACGGCCTGCCGTACGGCGAGGACCGGAAGGACCGCTCCTCGTCGCGGCGCAGGCTGGTGAGCTGAGGGCTGCGGATGGAGCCGGCGAAGAACGCCTGGCTCACGGCGACGATGAGCCGGGCCTGCGCGGGGGCGTCGAGCAGGGCCAGCGCCTGGTGCACCTGCTCGCGCACGGTCACCAGCCGCGGCCCGTCACCGCGCCTGGCCGCCGCGCCGTGGGCGCGGGCCCGCCGCGGCGCGCCCTGCCCGCTCTCCTCCGGTACGTTCCCGGCCGGCGGGCCGTGCTCCGTGGCCGGGCCGTCGCCGCTGACCAGAGTGTCCCAGGTGCGCTCGGCGGTGCGCAGCTCCGCGCGCAGGGTCCTGGCCGTGGCGGTGTCCCTGGCGCGCATCGCCGTGCGCACGCCGGCCCGGAGCTCGTCGATCCGCCTCTCGAGATCGTCCAGCCGGTCACTCATGGCGCGAGCGTACCAATAGTTCCAGTAATTACCAGCAATTTCAGTACATCGTGCCGCCGGTGCTTCCGGGGATGCCATTCCAGGGCGGGCCCCGGAAGCACCGGGCGTGGCGTCAGGCCGGCGTCGTGGCGTTCGGCCGCTGCTCGGACGGGTCGAGCCCGAGATGCTCGGTCGGCGTCCGGTACGTCTCCCGCGCGGTCGCCACCGCGATGGCGCTGATCGCACAGAGAACGCCGGTGAAGATGGCGACTCCGCCCCAGCCCTGGAGGCCGAGCCAGCCGGACGGGGAGACGATCCCGGCGGCCGAGGCGACCGCGAAGCCCGCGATGGCGAACCCGATCTGCGTGCCGATCGCCATGCCCGACAGCCGGACCTTGGTGGTGAACATCTCGCCGTACAGTGCGGGCCAGATCCCGTTGGACGCGCTGTAGACGACGCCGAGGGTGAGGATGCCGACGAGGAAGATGAGCGGGTAGCTCTTCGAGTTGATCGCCGCCAGGTAAGCGAAGATCATCAAAGGGCTGCCGACGGCGCCGATGAGGAAGACGGGCTTGCGGCCGATGCGGTCGGAGAGCATGGCCCACAGCGGGATGGCCAGCAGGGCGGTGGCGTTGGCGGCGGTGCTGATCCAGAGCATGGTGGCCCGGTCCAGGCCGACGGCGTCGCTGGTGGCGTAGCTGAGCGCCCAGACGGTGAAGATGGTGCTGACGGTGGCGATCAGCGCCGCGCACACCACTCGCAGCACGCTCGCCCAGTGGTCGCGGAACAGCAGCGACAGCGGCATTCTGGGCACCGTCCCCGCGGCGACCTCGCGCTCGAAGGCCGGCGTCTCCTCAAGCCTGCGGCGGATGATCCACCCGGCCACGGCGACGACGAAACTCAGCCAGAACGGAATCCGCCACCCCCAGGTCAGCAGTTGTTCCTCCGGCAGCGCGGCCACCGGGATGAACACGACGGTCGCCAGGATCTGCCCGAACTGCGTGCCGTTGAGTGTGAAGCTCGTGTAGTAGCCGCGGCGATGGGCGGGGGCGTGCTCCAGGCTCATGGAGTTGGCGCTGGCCTGCTCGCCGGCCGCCGACAGGCCCTGGAGCACCCGCAGGACGACCAGCAGCACCGGGGCGAGGCCGCCGATCTGGTCGCGGGTGGGCAGGCATCCGATGAGGAAGGTCGATATTCCCATCAGGATGAGCGTGAACACCATGATCTTCTTGCGGCCGAATCTGTCGCCCACGTGGCCGAGGAAGAAGGCGCCGACCGGCCGGGCCGCGTACGCGACGCCGAAGCTGGCCAGCGACTGGAGCGTCGCGGTGGCGGGATCGGATTCGTCGAAGAAGACCCTGGAGAAGATCAGGGCCGCGGCGCTGCCGTAGATGAAGAAGTCGTAGTACTCCAGCGCGCTGCCGATCCAGGCCGCGGTGGCCGCCTTGCGGGGGGTGCCTTGCGGGATGCTGGGGGGTTGATCGGTCACGAGGGCTCCTTGCGCTCTGTGCGGATCTGAGTGTGGTTCTGGGCGGCTTTCGCGCGGTTCGGTGGTCCCCCGTCACGCACCGCCGATCGCGTACGCAAGCCCGCCGGATGTAGTTACGAACTAGATAGTTAATTATGTGCCGTCATGCTCCTGTGACGGCCAACGGGTGTCAAGAGGATGCGGCGCACCTCTTCACCGCCCGCCGCCGGGGTGCTATGACTAACTCACTAGTTCGTACATTTTCGAAGTGAGGATGAGCCACGGCAGATGACCTCCTACCTGGTCGGCCTGATCGGATCCGGCATCGGCCCATCCCTCAGCCCGGCTCTGCACGAGCGCGAGGCGCGCCACCTCGGGCTGCACTACGTCTACCGGCTCATCGACCTCGATGACCTCGGCCTGGCCGCCGGTGACGCGGGAGAGCTCGTCCGCACGGCGAGGCGGCTCGGCTACGACGGCCTCAACATCACCCACCCTTGCAAGCAGACCGTCATCCCGCACCTGGACGACCTGTCCGGCGACGCCGCCACCCTGGGCGCCGTCAACACCGTCGTCTTCGAGGGCGAGCGCGCCATCGGCCACAACACCGACTGGACGGGCTTCGCCGAGTCGTTCGCCCGCGGCCTGCCCGACGCCCCCACCGGCCGCATCGTCCAATTGGGTGCGGGCGGGGCGGGGGCGGCCGTCGCCCATGCGCTGCTCACACTCGGCGCGGACGAGATCGCCGTGGTGGACGCCGTCCCGGCCCGCGCGCAGGCCCTCGCGGGCAGGCTCGCCGCACGCTTCGGTACGGGCCGCGCACGCCCCGCAGGACAGGCGGACCTCGCCGAGGTGCTGCCCCGAGCCGACGGCCTGGTCCACGCCACCCCGACGGGCATGGCCCATCATCCGGGGACACCGCTGCCGGCCGACCTCCTGCACCCCGGCCTCTGGGTGGCCGACATCGTCTACCGCCCGCTGGAGACGGACCTGCTGCGTCACGCCCGTGCGCTGGGCTGCCGCACCCTGGACGGCGGCGGCATGGTCGTCTTCCAGGCGGCGCACGCCTTCCACCTCTTCACCGGCCGGGAACCGGACACCGAGCGCATGCTCGCCCACCTGGCCGACCTCATCACCACCTGACGCCCGGCGGCGGACTCCCTGGACGGGCGGGACATGACAGGAGGACGGTATGCGTAAAGGCATCGCCACCGTGTCGGTCAGCGGCACACTGACCGAGAAACTCGCGGCGATCGCCGCCGCCGGGTTCGACGGTGTGGAGATCTTCGAGAACGACCTGATCTCCTGCCCCCTCTCCCCGGAGCGGATCCGCGACCGTGCGGCGGACCTGGGCCTCGGTATCGACCTCTACCAGCCGTTACGCGACTTCGAAGCGGTCGGGCCGGCGAGGCTGGAGCACAATCTGCGCCGGGCCGAGCGCAAGTTCCGGCTCATGGAGCGCCTCGGCGCCGGGATGCTGCTGGTGTGCTCCAGCGTCTCACCCGAGTCGGCCGACGACGACGACCTGGCCGCCGAGCAGCTTCATGCCCTCGCCGAGCTCGCGGGCCGACACGGCATCCGGGTCGCCTACGAGGCACTGGCCTGGGGCCGGCATGTGAACGAGTATCTGCACGCCTGGCGCATCGTCCAGCTGGCCGGCCACCCGAACCTCGGCACCTGCCTGGACAGCTTCCACATCCTGTCGCGCGGCTCCGACCCGATCGGCATCGAGGCGATCCCGGGGGACAAGGTGTTCTTCCTCCAACTGGCGGACGCGCCGCCGCTGGCCATGGACGTGCTCCAGTGGAGTCGCCACTACCGCTGCTTCCCGGGTCAGGGCGGCTTCGACGTGACCGGGCTGGTGCGCCACGTCCTCAACACCGGGTATCAGGGCCCGCTGTCACTGGAGGTCTTCAACGACGTCTTCCGTCAGTCCGACGCCTGTCGTACGGCGCTGGACGCGATGCGCTCGCTGATCGCCCTGGAGGAGTCCCTCGACCGTCGAGCACCAGGACCGGTGATCCCGACGGGATTCGCCTTCATCGAGCTCACCACCGAGCTCACCACCGAGCTCACCAAGGGGCTCACCACCGAGATCGCCACCGAGATCAAGAAGGGGCCCGCCACCGGGCCGGCCACAGGGCCGTCCGCCGGCGACACCCTCCCTCCGGCTCCCGGTGAGGCCGCCGCACTGGTCGGCTTGCTGGCGGCATTCGGCTTCACCCGTACCGGGGCGCACCCCACCAAGCCGGTCGAGATGTGGGAGCAGGGCGAGGCCCGGGTCCTCCTCAACGCCACCGGAACCGGAACGGCACTCGCCGCCATCGGCCTGGAGACCCCCGATCCCGCCGCGTCGGCCCGGCGTGCCGAACACCTGCTGGCACCCGTACTGCCGCGCGAGCGAGCCCCGGGAGAGGCCCCGCTGGAGGCGATCGCGGCGCCGGACGGCACCCAGATCTTCTTCTGCCGCAGCGGCCGGGCCGACCACCCCGACTGGACCGGCGACTTCACCGGCGACCCGGCCATGGCTTTGCGGCCGAGTCCCGGCACGGTCATACCGGCCACGCCCACCCCTCCGCCGCCCGGCATCACCCGAGTGGACCACGTGGCGCTCACCCAGCCGTGGCACCACTTCGACGAGGCGTCGCTGTTCTATCGCAGCGTTCTGGGCCTGCGCCCGTTGGAGAGCATGGAGGTCCCGGAACCGTCCGGGCTGCTGCGCAGCAGGGCGATGGCCGGCCCGGACGAGGCGGTGCGGATGGTGCTGAACCAGGCGCGGGTCGGAGCCCGGCACACGCCCTGGCAGCACGTCGCGCTGTCCTGCGACGACATCCGCGGCATCGCCCGCCGCCTGCACGCCGAGCACCCCGGCCTGCTGCTGCCGATCCCGGACAACTACTACGACGACCTGGAGGCCCGCCACGACGTCGGCCCGGAGATCCGGGAGCTCGGGCTGCTGTACGACAGGGACGAGTACGGCGAGTTCCTGCACCTCTACACGATCACGGTGGGCCGCGTCTTCTTCGAGATCGTCGAGCGGGCGGGCGGCTACCGGGGCTACGGCGCCGCCAACGCGGCCGTGCGCCTGGCCGTACAGCACGCGCGCGGCCCAGGCACGCCATGAGCGAGCCGGTCATAGGATGAGGCGGATCGGTCCCGCCTGTCCGTGGAGCCCCATGACCTCGCAGCCCACCACCCGCCCGACCGGTGAGCGCCGGCGGGACGCCGACCGCACCAGAGCGGAGATCCTCCAGGTCGCGCAGCGGGAGTTCGCGCGGCGCGGCTACGCGGGGGCCAGGGTCGACGAGATCGCCGAGCTCATGCGCACCACCAAGCGCATGATCTACTACTACTTCGGCAGCAAGGAGAAGCTTTACGTCGCCGTGCTGGAGAAGGCCTACTTGGAGGTCCGCGCGGCCGAGCGCGCCGTGGACGTCGAGCACCTGGCACCGGTGGCGGCGATCCGCACGCTGGCCGAGCTGACGTTCGACCACCATGACCGGCACCGCGACTTCATCAAGCTGGTCGCGATCGAGAACATCCACGAGGGCCGGCACATCCGCAAGTCCGAGACGCTGGCCAACCTCGGCACCCCGGTGCTGGACGTCATCTCGCGCATCCTCGAGGCCGGCCGGGCCGGTGGCGACTTCGTCACCGAGGCCGACGCCGTGGACGTGCACATGATGATCAGCGCGTTCTGCTTCTTCCGCGTCGCCAACCAGCACACCTTCGGCGCCCTGTTCGGCCGCGACATGACGGCGCCGGAGCACCGCGACAGGCTGCGCACGATGGTCGGCGAGATGGTGGTGTCCTACCTGCGCGGGAGTCAGTAACCGGTCAGAGACCGTAGGTCTCCAGCAGGCGCAGCCAGATCTCGCTCACGGTGGGGAAGGACGGCACCGCGTGCCACAGGCGCTCGAGCGGCACCTCGGCGGTGACCGCGATGGTCGCCGCGTGCAGGAGCTCGGCGGTGCCCTGCCCGGCGAAGGTGACGCCGAGCAGCACCCGGCGATCCTCGTCGACGACCGCCTTGGCCCTGCCCTGATAGCCGTCGCCGAGCAGGTAGGCGCCGCT
This sequence comes from Nonomuraea glycinis, assembly GCF_014646515.1. Classification (GTDB taxonomy): domain Bacteria; phylum Actinomycetota; class Actinomycetes; order Streptosporangiales; family Streptosporangiaceae; genus Nonomuraea; species Nonomuraea glycinis. The sequence goes on along the minus strand of NZ_BMNK01000004.1, from coordinate 249,390 downwards.
GACGGAGGCGAGGTCGTACTCCACCGCGCGCACCCGGAACCCGTCGCGGCGGGCCGCTTCCTCGGTCCGGCCGACGGCGCAGATCTGCGGGTCGGTGAAGACGACCTGCGGCGCGCCGTAGCCGTCGGCGGTGGCGCGCAGGGCGGGCAGGTCGTCGGGCGCGCCCTTGGCGCGCGCGACGATCACGTCACCACACGCCCTGGCCTGATATTTCCCCATGTGGGTGAGCAGGTTGCGGCCGTTGACGTCGCCCACCGCGTACAGCCAGCCCTCGGCCACGCCGGTCGCCCGCAGGCTGTCGTCCACCTCGACGGACTCGCCGCCGGGCAGGCCCACGCTCTCCAGCCCGAGCCCTTCGGTGGCGGGCCGCCGCCCGGTCGCGACGAGGATCTCGTCGGCCTCGACGGGCGGCCCGTCCGGCAGGTGCACGGTCACCTTCCCGCCCGGCTCGGGCCGCTCCACCCGGACGGCCTCCGTACCGGTGCGCAGGTCGATGCCGGCGGCGGCGAAGGCGCCGGCCAGCAGCTCGCCCGCGAACGGCTCCATCCTCGGCAGCAGCGTGTCGCCGCGCACCAGCACGGTCGTCTGCCGGGCGCCGAGCCCGTGCATGGCCTGCGCCATCTCGCAGGCCACCACGCCGCCGCCGATCACGACCAGGCGGCCGGGCACGGACGTGACGGCGGTGACCTCATGGCTGGTCCAGGGCGCGGCCTCGCGCAGGCCGGGTGCCGGCGAGATCGCCGCGGTGCTGCCGGTGGCCAGCACGACCGCGTGCCTGGCGGTCAGCAGCCGCTGCGACCCGTCCGGTTCGGTGACCAGCACCCGCTTGGCGCCGTCCAGCCGCCCGCGCCCGCGCACGAACGTGGCGGGCACCCCCTCGATCCAGCGGACCTGCCCGGCGTCGTCGTAGTGGGACACCGCCTCGTCGCGCCGGGCGAGCACCGCGTCCACGTCGATCGGGCCGAGCGACATGCCGGGCATCCGGGCGACCTCGCCCGCCAGCTCCACCGGGCGCAGCAGCGCCTTGCTCGGGATGCACGCCCAATAGCTGCACTCGCCGCCCGCCAGCCGGTCCTCCACGATCGCCGCGGTCAGCCCGCCGCGCACGGCCCGGTCCAAGACGTTCTCGCCGGCCGGCCCGGCTCCGATCACGATGACGTCGAACACCTCGGACACCCGTACCTCCGGAATCTAGGACACCTGTGGGCAGTCTGCCATCCCCTGCCCGGCGCCACGCCGTCCCACGCGCGGCCGGGCCGGATCACTCGCCGAAGCGCGACAGCCGCCCGTGCCGGCGGGCGTAGCCGAGCGCCCACGCGAACAGGCCGAGCGTGGCGGCCAGGTAGACGACGTTCAGCCCGGACGCCCAGGCCAGCCGCTCCCAGGGCACCGGCCCGCCGCTCAGGACCGTGCGCATGCCCTCGAACACGTGGGAGGCCGGCATCAGCCAGGCGACGGTCTGCAGCGGCGCGGGCAGCACCGAGACCGGGTAGAAGATCCCGGCCAGCGGCTGCGCCACGAACACCAGCGACCAGGCGATCACCTGGGCGTTCTCGCCGAACCTGAGCACCGCCGAGATGCCCACCAGCCCGAGCGACCAGCCGAACATCAGCAGCACGCCCATGAACGGCACCAGCCCCACGCCCAGGCTCGTCACCCCGAATCCGTAGAAGAGCAGCGCCAGTCCCGCCATCACGGTGATCGCGAGCACCACCTTGCCCAGCGCGAACAGCATCAGCCCCGTGAGGTACTCGCCGCTGGACAGCGGGCTGACCTGCACGTTCAGCAGGTTGCGCGACCAGACGTCCTCCAGGAACGCGATCGAGATCTCGTTGCTGGCCTTCTGCAGCACCTGCCACAGCAGCACGGCCCCGATGAGGAACGACGCCACGAACGGCACCCGCTGCGTCTGCAGGAACACCGTGAGGAAGCCCCACAGCGCCAGCTCCACGGTGGGCCAGAACAGGATCTCGAACATCCTGACGGAGCTGCGCCGCAGCGCGGCGAAGTCACGCCGGACGACGCCGAGGACGCGCCTGCGCCGCGCGGCCAGGCTGAGCGGGGGAAGAGTGAGAGCCGTCATCCGCGAGCCACCTTCAAGAACACCTCTTCCAGGTCCTCGGCCCCGTAACGGCCGGCCAGCTCCGCGGCGCTGCCGGAGGCCACGATCCGCCCGCCGGCCATGAAGTGGATCCGGTGGCACATCCGCTCGACCTCGCGCATGTTGTGCGAGGTGATCAGCATCGCGCTGCCGTTCTCCTCGGCGGCCCGGGACAGCAGGCCCCGGATGCGGTCACCGGCGTCGGGGTCGAGGTTGGCGGTCGGCTCGTCGAGCACCAGCAGCCGGGGCGCGTTCAGCAGCGCCTTGGCGAGCTGCACGCGGGTGCGCTGCCCCGACGACAGGTCCATCACCCTGCGCTCGCTGAGCGGTCCCAGGTCGAACAGCTCGATCAGCTCGGCGACCCGCGCCTTCGGCCGGCGCAGCGCGTACAGCATGGCGAAGGCATCGAGCACCTCGCGGACCAGCAACACGCCGGGCAGGTCCACGTAGCTGGCGGCGAAGTTCACCTGGCTGAGCACTTCGGTCCGGTGCCGCGCCAGGTCCAGGCCGAACACCCTGATCTGCCCGGCGTCGGGCGTGATGAGCCCGAGCAGCATGTGCAGAGTGGTCGACTTGCCGGCGCCGTTGAGTCCCAGCAGCCCGACGACCTCGCCCTCGGCGACGCTCAGGCTCAGCCCGTCGACGGCGGTGACCGTCCCGAACCGTTTGACCAACCGGATGGCGTCGAGTAGGGGCACCGGTCCAGCCTGCGGCTCCCGCGTGGCGGGACGCAACGGGTTTTCCCGCGGGCCGGTCGGCGAGTGACCCGGCCCGGCCGCGCGCGGCCGGGCCAGGCCGTCCCGTCAGCGCGGTGGGACCGCGTGCGGCCGGACCGGGTCGTCCCGTCAGTGCGTGCCGGTCAGGTCCATGGGCTTGACCTTGGGGTCGCCCTCGTCGGCGAAATAGTCGCCGCGGGAAGTCGCGTCCCCGCCGTCGGCCACCTTCATGGCCCGGAACGCCAGGGTCGCCAGCACCGCCACCACCAGGTTGACGGCCAGCGCCAGGAACCCGGCGTAGATCGTCATCGTGGTGTCGAACCCGAGGTTCGACAGCCCGAAGGCCGATCCGCCGAAGTGCGCCTTACCGCTGACCGGGTTCGGGATCAGGTAGAGCATCCACAGCCCCGCGCCGAGCCCGAGCGCCCACCCGGTGATCAGGCCGCTCCGGTGGAACCAGCGCGTGTAGAGGCCCAGCGCCACGGACGGCAGCGTCTGCAGGATGATCACTCCGCCGATGAGCTGCAGGTCGATGGAGAACTGCGGATCCAGGATGAGGATGCACAGCACCGCCCCCACCTTCACCACCAACGAAGTGATCTTGGAGACCTTGGCCTCCTGGGCGTCGGTGGCGTCCTTGTTGAGGTATTCGCGGTAGATGTTGCGGGTGAACAGGTTGGCCGCCGCGATGGACATGATCGCCGCCGGGACCAGCGCCCCGATCGCGATGGCCGCGTACGCGACCCCGGCGAACCAGTCCGGGAACATCTGGTCGAACAGCACCGGCACGATGGTGTTGCCGTCCGGCCTGCCGTTCGCCCCCACGACCGGCTTGGTCCCGGCCGCGATGGCCATGAAGCCGAGCAGCGCGATCAGCCCGAGCAGGAAACTGTAGGCGGGCAGCGCCGACATGTTCCTCTTGATCACGTTCCGGTTCCTGGACGCCAGCACGCCGGTGAGGCTGTGCGGATACAGGAAGAGCGCCAGGGCCGAGCCGAACGCCAGCGTGATGTACTGCAGCTGGTTGCTCGCGTTCAGGGTGAGCCCGTCGCTCTGCGACGGCGAGGCGTCGAACTTCGCCTTGGCGGCGTCGAAGATGGACTCCCAGCCGCCCAGCTGGGTCGGGATGTAGATCACGGCCGCCAGGATCACGATGTAGATGAGCGTGTCCTTGACGAACGCGATCAGCGCCGGCGCCCGCAGCCCCGACTGATAGGTGTACGCCGCCAGGATGGCGAAGGCGATGATGATCGGCAGATGCCCGGTGATCCCCATCGTCTTCAGCACCGCCTCGATGCCGACGAGCTGCAGCGCGATGTACGGCATCGTCGCCACCAGCCCGGTGATCGCCACGACCAGCGCCAGCGTCGGCGAGCCGAAGCGCGCCCGGACGAAGTCCGCAGGGGTGACGAACCCGTGCACGTGCGACACCGACCACATCCGCGTCAGCACCAGGAACACCATCGGGTAGATCACCACGGTGTACGGCAGCGCGTAGAAGCCGAGCGCGCCGGCGCCGAACACCAGCGCGGGCACGGCCACGAAGGTGTAGGCGGTGTAGAGGTCCCCGCCCACCAGGAACCAGGTGATCCAGCTGCCGAAGTTGCGGCCGCCGAGGCCCCACTCGTTGAGGCTCTCGATGTTGTCGGGCCTGCGCCAGCGGGCGGCGACGAAGCCCATGCCACTGACCAGCAGGAACAGCACGCTGAAGACGACCAGCTCGGTCGTGTGCCCGCTCACCTGGTCATCCGGTAGACGAGGGTGGTGCAGCTGACGCCCACGATGATGAAGGCGAGCTGCAGCCAGTAGAACAGCGGGAAGCCGAACAAGCGTGGCTCGTCCGAGTTGAAGAGGAACGGTAACAGGGGCAGCACGATCGGCAGGAACAGCAGCCAGTTCCACGGGCTGCGATCACTGCGTGGTTTCTGCGCGGATTCTGGGTTCGTCATTGTTTGTCTCCCAGACACACTCAGGCCAGGAGCCGAAACGACTCGGTTCCTGACTGATAGTCAGTGAATGGAGACTAACTGCGGCGAGATATATACCCCAGAGTCCCGCATATTACGGTTTGGCGTAAATTTCCTGACATGAGAGAGGGCGTCAGTAGGCGATTTGTGCGCCAGGGTAACCATGACCAGAAAGGTCGTCAGCCCGTCAAGCGACGAGTGGTCGCCTCCCCGCGCCGAACGGTCGATCACCCGCCCCAGCCCGGAATCACTCAGAAAACATGACAGAGGATGTCCTCTTTACCGGCCAGGCTGGCCCCATGATCGCTTTGGTGGCGGGTGCGACCCGCGGCACGGGACGAGGAATAGCGGTGGCGCTGGGCGCCGCCGGCGCGACGGTCTACTGCACCGGCAGGACGACCCGCGAGCAGCGCTCGGAGATGAACCGGCCGGAGACGATCGAGGAGACGGCCGAGCTGGTGACCGCCGCCGGCGGCACCGGCGTCGCGGTCCAGGTCGACCACCTGGACCCGGCACAGGTCATGGCCCTCGTCGAGCGCGTCGACCGCGAACAGGGCCGCCTCGACGTCTTGGTCAACGACATCTGGGGCGCCGAGGCGCTCTGGGAGTGGACCACGCCGGTCTGGAAACACGACCTGGACAACGGCCTGAGACTGCTCAGACTGGCCATCGACACGCACCTCATCACCAGCCACCACGTGCTGCCGCTGCTCATCCGGAACAAAGGCGGCCTGGTGGTGGAGGTGACCGACGGCACCTGGGACTTCAACGCCACCCGCTACCGCGACTCCATCTACTACGACCTGGCCAAGATGGCCGTCAACCGGCTGGCCTACGCACAGGCGCAGGAGTTGCGCGAGCACGACGGCGCGGCGGTGGCGCTCACGCCGGGCTTCCTGCGCTCGGAGGTCATGCTGGAGCACTTCGGCGTCACCGAGGCCAACTGGCGCGAGGCCACGGCGCATCCTTCGTTCGCCGTCTCCGAGACGCCCGCCTTCGCCGGCCGCGCGGTCGCCGCCCTGGCCACCGACCCCGGCCGGATGCGCTGGTCCGGCAGGTCCGTCGACAGCGGCACGCTGGCCAAGGAGTACGGCTTCACCGACGTGGACGGCAGCAGGCCGGACGTGTGGCGCTACATCGTGGAGGTGGAGACGGGCAAGGCGGCGGACCCGGCGGACTACCGCTGAGGCGGCTCGTACAGGGCGGCCATGCGGGCGGCGGCCTCGGCGACCGTCGCCCGCAGCTCCGGCGGCGCCAGCACCTCCGCCTCCGGCCCGAACCCCAGCACCTGGGCGTAGGCCACCTCCATCGACTCGACACCGAGCCGTACGGTCCCGTCGGGCCGCAGGGAGGCGAGCGCGTCCGGCAGCGCGGCCGGGTCGGCGACGTGGCGCAGCAGCCGGACCCCGCGCGCGGTGAGCCGGAGCGTGATCTCGGCGCGCAGCAGCGTGCGGGTGAACGCCGCCGACTGCTCCGCCCAGAAGGCGGCCAGATCGAAGCCCGGATCGCGGGAGAAGACGTCGTCGCGCACGTCCAGGTCGCCGAACCGGTCCACCCGGAAGATCAGGAACCGGGTGCCGGAGCGGGCCGCGAGATACCAGGCGCCCGCCTTGAGGATCAGCCCGTACGGCTCCAGCGTGCGCGGCCGGTCCTTGTAGACGGCGGTGACGACCCGGTCGTTCCAGACCGCCCTGGCCAGCCGGGTCAGCACGGCGGGCGGCGGGACGTCGCCGGCGAACCAGCCGGGCGCGTCCAGGTGGAAGCGCTGCGCGGCGGTCGCGGGCGCGTCACGCAGGCCGGGGGAGAGCGCAGCCGCCGCCTTGAGCCGGGCCGTCGCCGCCACCTCCTGCAACCCCATCTCGCGCAGCGCGCCGGGCACGCCCGACAGGAACAGCGCCTCGGCCTCGGCCCGGTCCAGGCCGGTCAGCCGGGTGCGGTAGCCCTCCAGCAGCCGGTAGCCGCCGCCGCGACCCCGATCGGCGTAGACGGGGACGCCGGCCCCGGACAGCGCGAGCACGTCGCGGTGCACCGTCCGCTCCGACACCTCCAGCTCCGCCGCCAGCTCGGCCGCCGTCATGCCGCCCCGGCCCTGCAGCAGCAGGACCAGCGACATCAGTCGCGCGGCGCGCACAGCGGCAGCACCACCGCGGACGGGCGGCCGGGCGAGTGGAACACCTCGACGTCGGCCGGCACCATCGGCCCGCCGTCGCCGATCGGCAGGCCGGTGCCGGGATTGCGGGCGATCGTCGGGTACGCCCCCGCGGCCACGTGCAGCCGGATCCGATGGCCGCGCCCGAACCGGTGACCCACCGGCCACAACTCCACCAACACCTTCTGCACGTCCTCCAGCGTAGAGCCGGGGCCCAGTCGGCGCACACCCTCGCACACGTTCATGGACCTGCCGTCCGGGTGCACGTCGCACAGGCGCACCACCACGTCCACGTGCGGGGTGCTGGAGCGTACGAACAACTCGGCGCTGACCGGCCCGATCGCCTCCACCTCCGCGTCCAGCTCGGGCGAGGTGTAGACGAGCACGTCGCGCCGGGCCTCAAGCCGCCGCTGGTCGCGCGGCCGGGAGCCGGCCAGCAGCACCGGCCCGCCGAGCACCGGCGTCGGATGGTCCGGGTGGTAGCGGAACCGGTCGGGCTCGCTCTCCCGCGGCCCCTCCGGCCCCAGCCCGAAGCCCGCCTGCAGGTGCCAGCGGCGCGGCCGCATCTCCGGCACCGGCCAGTCGGGGTAGTCGCGCCACTGCCCGGCCCCGGTCACGTACAGCCGCACCGGCTGCTCGCGCAGCCCCGAGGCGTCACCGAGCAGGTGCGCCCGGAACCAGGCCAGCGACTCGGCCAGCGACACCCGGCCGTGCCGGGCGTCGACGTGCCACCACGGCCCGATCGTCAGGTACGGCCGCCGCCCGGCCGCGCGCAGCGCGAGATAGTCCTTGAGCTGCCACGGCAGGAACACGTCGTACCAGCCGCCGAGCATGGTGACCGCCGCCTCCACCTCACCGACCCTGGGGGAGAAGTCGCGCTTGCTCCAGTACGGCGCGGGGTCGGCGTGGTGGGCGAGCAGGTCGCGGTAGAAGCGCAGCGGCCGCCCGGCCGTGACCAGGTCGAGCTCGGCCACCGGCCGCCCGGACAGCACCGCCCGCCGGGTCACCCTGGGCGCGGTCAGCGCCGCCGTGCCGCCGAACCGGCGCGACATGGAGTCCGTCAGCGTGGTCCAGCTCAGCGCCGACTCCAGCGCGAACGCCCCGCCCACGTAGGCGGCGTCCCTGAACTGAGACGCGGTGATCTGGGTGGACATCGCCTTGAGCTCGGGCCCGGCGTCGGGGGCCACGGCCCACTGCGTGTAGCCGAGGTAGGAGGGGCCGAACATGGCCAGCGAGCCGCCGTACCAGGGCTGCTCGCGCAGCCAGGCGAGGGTGGCCAGGCCGTCGTCGCGCTCGTCGCCGAACGGGTCGAGCTGCCCGCCGGAGCCGAAGCCGCCCCGGCAGCTCTGGATCACCACCTGGAAGCCGTGCCGGGCGAACCCGCGCCCGTACATGAACCCGAACAGGCCGCGCCTGCCGTAGGGGGAGCGGACGAGGATGACCGGCGCCCGCTCGGCCCCCACCGGCTCGTAACGGTCGGCCAGCAACCGCACGCCATCGGGCATCGGGACGGGCAGGTCGCGCTGAACACGAACGCGTCTCATTACCTACCAGTAACATAATCCGCGAGAAGAACGGTAGCCCGCGGGCCGGAGCCCGCCTCACTGGCGGTGGGACGGGCTCCGGAGCCGGCGGATCTAGGAGGCGGCCTTGTCCGGCCGCTCGGAGATCCTGATGGCGTTGACGAGCGTCGAGCCCTCGCGGGTGGCGAAGCGCACGTTGAGCTGCCCGTCACTGACCCGCACCGTGTACTGCCTGCTCACGGCCGTGTACGTGCCCGCCTCCAGGGCCAGGTCGAGGGCCGGGATGGCCAGCTCTCCCTCGACCAGCACGTCGAACACGCGCCGGCCGGGGCGGGTGTTCTCGATGTCGGCGAAGTCCAGCTCCACCGTGTAGACCCCGTTGGGGACGCGGTCGAAGCGGTACTCCAGCATGCCCTCGCGGGCCGTCCTGAACAGCGACTGGTCGTCGGTGCCCTTGATCGTCTTGTTCGTGCTGCCGGTGCTGCTGCTGTTGGCCACGTAGCCGTAGCCGCCGGTCTGGTACCTCTTGTCGAGGTCCCAGCTGTCCCCGGCCCCGTCGGTGACCCTGCGGCTGCCGCCGACCTCCACGGCCACCTGGTGCTTGGGCACCACGACCTTCACCGCGATCTCGATGACGGGCTGGCGGCCGCTGGCCGACCGGATGAGCAGCTTGCCGGCGCGCACCGTGCCCGCCGTCACGCCGTTGCTGGAGACGGTGATCTTCAGCGTGGTCTTCTGGTTCTTGGCCAGGGTGCCGGAGCCCGGCGCGACCTTGAGCCAGTCCGCCGACTCCGTGCTCACGGTGTACGGCGTGGCCGAGCCGAGGTTGGTCAGCTCCAGCGTCCGGGTCCTGCTGGCGCCGGTCGGCGCCACCACGGTCACCTCGGCCACCGAGGCGGCCACCCGGCCGGTCACCAGCGCCGTGTCGACCGCGGTCAGCGTCCCGGGCGCGACCGTGACGGGCTTGGTGAAGGTGCCGTAGTGCTCCTTGGCGACCTCCACCTCGTAGTCCCCGGCCAGCACCTGGCCGGAGAACCTGCCGTCGGCCCCGGTGGTGAAGGTCCCCACCTCGCCGATCTTGACCGTCGCGCCCGGCAGCGGCTCGCCGTCGTTGGCGTCGGTCACCACGCCCGTCACCAGGCCGTGCTGGCTCGCCGTGAAGGTGAGACTCTGCCCGGTGGAGACCACCGGCTCGTTCAGGGAGTACAGCAGCGCGTCGGTGCCCGCCCGGTTCTCGATGCCGACCGTGGCGAAGGCGCCCTGGTCGCGCTCACTCTCGATGTTCTTGTAGCGGTAGCTCACCGACCCGTCCTCGCCCAGCAGGGCCGAGAACGAGATCCGCTGCGTGCTGTCGCTGAAGAACCGGACGTTGCGCCACTCGATCACGTACTGGCGGCGCGGCGCCGTGCCGACGACCCCGGTGTAGATGCCGCCCTGATCGTCCACCACCAGGTCGTCCCAGAACGGGTAGACCGCGTGGTTGGGCGTGGCCGCCGTGGGCAGCGTGCCGTTGCCGGCGGCGGTGGACCTGTCGGCGGCGAAGCTGGCGAAGCCGTTGGTGGCGATCCACGCCCTGGTCTCGTTGGCCCCGTAGAACGGGATCGCGAACGGCAGCGTGACCTGGGCCGCTTCGTCGTCGCCGGTGAGCGCGAGCTTGTCGGTCCCGGCCACGTACGGCTCGGTGCCGCCGGCGCAGGTGTAGCCGAAGTTGTCGCCGCGCAGCGGCAGGTCGAAGTCCTTGGTCAGGTCACCGCCCACCGTCACGGACGCGGTGTCGCCGCCGGAGCAGCGCGAGGCGGGCACGACGCTGAGCTCGTAGTCGCCGTAGGGCAGGGTGAGCCGGTAGCGGCCGCCGGCGTCGGTGACGGCGCTGAGCGGGGTGCCGCCGGCCAGGATCCGGGCGCCCGCCTCGGCGGTGCCGGCCGTGGTGACCGTGCCGGACACCACGCCCGAGGCCAGCGGGGTCAGCGTCACGTCGGCGGTCGCGCTCTGCTCGGCCACGACCGTCGCGGTCGCGCTCGCCGTGGCGTAGCCGAACTTCGTGGCCCTGATCTCATACTGGCCCGGCACCAGGCGGACGAAGGTGTAGGCGCCGTCCGCGCCGGTGACGACCGTGCGGCCGGTCGGGCCGGTGATGGTGACCGTGACGCCGGCCACCGGCGCGCCGTCGGCGGTGACGACGCCCTTGAGCTCGCCCACCTCTTCCTGCGGCGCGGCCTGGACCGCGGCGAAGGTGTCGAGCCTGCCCTCGCCCCAGATGTTGTTGTCGGCGGCGGTGCCGCCACAGGCGGTGTCGGCCACGTCGATCGCGGTGACGTCGAGCAGCGGCCGGGTGGCCTCGATGTCACCGTTCAGGCTCGGCGACGCCGACCAGATGAGCGCCACGGTGGCCGCCACGTGCGGCGAGGCCATCGACGTGCCCGTGAAGGAGGCGTAGCCACCGGGCACAGAGGAGCGGACGTTCACGCCGGGGGCCGCGATGTTCGGCTTGATCTCGCCGTTCTCGCCCGCGCCCTTGCTGGAGCGCGCGTACAGGGCGTTGTTGATGTCGAAGCCGCCGGCGCTGTAGCTGGTGACGTACTGGCCGGGCGATCCGCTGCTCGTGCAGCTGGGGCCCTCGTTGCCGTTGGAGAAGGCCGGGAAGATCCCGGCGGCGACCCACGCCTCGACCGTCTCCTTGTACCAGGGGTCGAAGCCGGCGCCGCCCCAGGAGTTGTTGACGATGTCGGGCGCGAGGTCGGGGCGCGGGTTGGCGCCGGCCGCGTCCGTGGGGGCGAGGATCCACTGCCCGGCGGACAGCAGGGAGGCGTCGCTGCAGGAGTTGGCCTCGCAGCCCTTGGCCGCGATCCACTGCGCGCCCGGCGCGACGCCGATGCCGTTGGCGCCCACCATGGTGCCCATGGTGTGGGTGCCGTGGCCGTTGTTGTCGCACGGCGCGGAGGTCGGGCAGATCTGGGCCGGGTCGAACCAGTTGTAGGCGTGGCTCACCGAGCCGTCCGGGTTGTGGCCGCGGTAGTTCGCCTGCAGGTCCGGGTGGTCGAACTGCACGCCGGTGTCGATGTTGGCCACCACGATGCCCTCACCGCGGTTGCCCAGCTCGTCCCACACCCGCGGGGCGCCGACCCGGTCGATGTTCCACTCGTTCGCGTTGACCTTGTTCTCCGCCTTGCCCTGCTCGGGCTTGGGCACGCTGAGGGTGCGGACCGGCTCGATCCGCTCCACCTCGGGCCGCTCGGCGATCGCGGCCGCCACCTTGGCGTTCGCCGTCACCTTGATGGCGTTGACGATCCAGTACGGCGTGAAGTCGACGTCGTGCGACTTCAGCATCGTGCGCAGGCCCGCCTGCGAGGACTCGGCATGATCGGTCTTGGCCTCGTAGACCCGTGCGGCCTTGACCTCCTTGGAGGAGGCCCGGCGGGCGGCGGTGAGGTCGGCCCCGCCCTTGACGCGCACCCAGAAGGTGGCCTTGTCCGCGCTGTCGAGCTGCTGCTGGACGGCGGGGCTGATCTTGTCAGGTTCGGGCGCCGCGTGCGCGACGCCGTAGGGGAGGACGAGACTGAGAGTAGTGGCGGCTCCCAGGAGGAGGACACGCCATCGGGGGGTGTTGAGCACAACTCTCCTTCGCGCTGAGCGGTAGAGCTGATCTTTACGCCTACGTCGAGAAGAGTGAAGAGATCGAGTTCGGAAAGCAAGTGCTTAACACAAACAAAATCTGACATTTCCTGAAACGTGATCTGGTCAACTGAAATGTCGCCATCTGTGCCATGTTGTGCTCCATGGCTGGTCAAGGCCCCTGCAGAGGTGGATCCGCAGCCCTTGCTCCTCGTTGTCGATGCCGACGCCATTGTCAACTTCGGCCCTCAGCTCACAGCTCGTGAACTGCAGGTCCCGGCGCATCGGGCCGATGTCCATGACGATCGCGACCGTCCCGGACTCGGGCGGCGGACCGTACTGCCACAGCTGGTTGTGACCCGAGTAGACGCGCGGCAGACCGGCCCTTGACAGCGAGCCGTACTCGCCGTAATTGGCGGTGACGATCACAGTGCGTGACCGGTCCTCCGGCGGCAGCGAGCGCAGAATCCCGGCCACGGCGTCGTCCAGCCGGGGCCAGCCGATCGCCTCGCGGGCCACCTCGTTGATCGCCGGCACCGGCGTCCTGGCGAGCACGCCCACCGGGATCAGCGGCAGCGCGATCACCGCACAGCCCAGCGTGTTCATCGCCAGCGACACCGCGCCCGACCGGACCCGGCCGGGGCCCGCCGCCTCGACGCCCACGCAGCCCGCGGCGAACAGCAGCAGGATCAGCCCGGCCGTGTAGTCGAACCGGCCGCCGCTGATGAGGGTGAGCACGGCGGTGACCGGATAGGCCACCGCCAGGGCCCGCACGCGCGTGTCCCGCCATAACCGGACGAACCCGAACGCGCCGATCACCGCCACCACCGGACCGAACAGCAGGACCTGCATCGGGACGAAGAGCGCCCGCATGCCGTCGCCCTTGTTCTCGCTCAGCGCCGCCGCCATCTCCAGCTGCGGCCAGTCGTGCGTGGCCTGGTAGACCAGGTTGGGCGCGGCCAGCGCCAGCGCGAGCAGCGCCCCGGCCCACACCCACGGGCCCGCCAGCACCCGGCGCGGTCCCACTGCCAGCAGCCCACCGGCCAGCCCGAGCACCAGCATCGCGATCAGATGCTTGTTGTAGGTGGCGAGCCCGATGACCGCGCCCGCCGCGAGCCACCAGCGCGGGTCGCGCAGCAGCGCCCGCAGGACGAACAGGATCGCCGCCGCCCACAGCGGCAGGTCGAAGCTGACCGTCAGCAGCGTGTGCCCGGCGATCATCGTGTACGCGCCGCCGGCGGTCCCCGCCGCCGTCAGCGCCTGCGCCACGCCGCGGCCGCCGAGCTCGCGCGCGATCAGCGCCATCAGGAACACCAGGACCGCGACGGACAGCGCCGGGAACACCCGGATCGCGGTGAGACTGTCGCCGAACAGCGCGAGGGCGGCCCTGGCCAGCATCGGCGTCAGCGGCGGCTGGTCGACGTAGCCCCAGTCGGGATGCGCCGCCAGCACCCGGAAGTAGAGCTCGTCGCGGTGGAATCCGTAGCCGGGGCTGAGCGCCAGCAGGACACCGAACAGCAGGACCGCGATCACCGTGACGGATCGCCATGCCAAGGGCTGCCTCATTGGGTCAAAACTAGATCCTTTGTGTCCGTCCTGTCAGTACGGCTTCCACCCGATCCCCGCCCGGCGTGTCCGCGTTGCGTGATCTTGGCCCAGCGGAGTAATCTGTGCCCATGCGAAATCGCGCCCGGCTTCAGTGGTGGCGCCGCTTCTAGGCGGCGCGAGATTCGCATACCTCAACGGACGGCCGCCCCGGTGAAGGCGGCCTTTGTCGTGTCCGCCCCCGGGGCTCATCATTGTCGAATACCAAAAGGGGCAGCAGTGGAGACGAGCGGATATACCACCGCCGGAGGCGTCGGCGTCGAGCGCGAAGTGCGCCAGGTGTCGGAAGACGCCCTCGAAGAGATCGTGACGTCCCTGGGCCACAGGCGCGGCGGCGCCTTCTCCTCCGGCATGGACTACCCCGGCCGCTACAGCCGATGGGCGTTCGGCTACGTCGACCCCTGCGTGGAGCTCGTCGCCAAGGGCCGCACCATCTCCGCCAGGGCGCTCAACGCGCGCGGCAGGGTCGTGCTGCCCGCCGTCTCCTCCTGCCTGCTGGCCGCCGGCAAGCCGGTCGAGGAGCCCACCGCCGACTACGTCGAGGTGCGCGTCGACGAGTCCGAGGACCTGCTCCCCGAGGAGCTGCGCAGCCGCAGGCCCACCGTCTTCACCGCGATCCGCGAGGTCATCGCCGCCTTCAAGGGCGACGACCCGCACCTGGGCCTCTACGGCGCCTTCGGCTACGACCTGGCCTTCCAGTTCGAGCCGATCAGGCAGGAGCTCACCCGCCCCGACGACCAGCGCGACCTCGTCCTGCACCTGCCCGACCGGCTCGTCGTCATCGACAGGCAGCGCGAGACCTGCGTCGACATCCGTTACGAGTTCACCGTGGACGGCGCCACCACCCGCGGCCTGGAGCGCACCGGCGAGTCCACCCCGCTCGCCGCGCCCGCGCAGCTGCCGCCGGACCCGGTCAGGGGTGACTACGCCAAGGTCGTGGCCGCGGCCAAGGAGAAGTTCAAGCGCGGCGACCTGTTCGAGGTCGTGCCCGGCCAGGTCTTCCACGCCACCTGCACCGACCCCGCCGCCTTCTACCGCAGCCTGCGCCACAGCAACCCGGCCCCGTACGAGTTCATCATCAGCCTCGGCGAGGGCGAGCACCTGGTCGGCGCCTCGCCCGAGATGTTCGTCCGGGTGAGCGGCGACCGGGTCGAGACCTGCCCCATCTCCGGCACGATCGCCCGGGGCGCCAACCCGGTCGAGGACGCCGAGGCCATCCGCACCCTGCTGACCAGCGTCAAGGAGGAGTCGGAGCTCACCATGTGCACCGACGTGGACCGCAACGACAAGTCGCGCGTCTGCGTCCCCGGCACGGTCAAGGTCATCGGCCGCCGCCAGATCGAGCTCTACTCGCGCCTGATCCACACCGTCGACCACATCGAGGGCCGGCTGCGCCCCGAGTTCGACGCCCTGGACGCCTTCCTGACCCACATGTGGGCCGTCACCGTCACCGGCGCGCCCAAGACCTGGGCCATGCAGTTCATCGAGGACCACGAGGCCACCACCCGCCGGTGGTACGGCGGCGCCATCGGCTTCATCGGCTTCGACGGCTCCATGAACACCGGGCTCACCCTGCGCACCGCCCAGGTCAAGGACGGCATCGCGACCGTGCGGGCGGGCGCCACGCTGCTGTTCGACTCCGACCCGGAGGCCGAGGAGCGCGAGACCGAGCTCAAGGCCAGCGCCCTGCTGGGCGCGCTCGCCGCCGTCAACCAGCCCGAGGCGGCGCCCGTCGCCGTGCCCAGGCGGCAGTCGGGCCAGGGCATGAAGGTGCTGCTCGTGGACCACGAGGACTCCTTCGTCAACACCCTGGCCGACTACTTCCGCCAGGAGGGCGCCGACGTGGTCACCCTGCGCCACGGCTTCCCCGCGCAGACCATCGACGAGATCGGCCCCGACCTGGTGGTGCTCTCGCCCGGCCCCGGCTGGCCGTCCGACTTCGGCATGGCGGCGCTGATCGACGAGATCTACGCCCGCGAGCTGCCGGTCTTCGGCGTCTGCCTGGGGCTGCAGGCGATGGTCGAGCAGGCCGGAGGCAGCCTGGAGCTGCTGGACTACCCCGAGCACGGCAAGCGCGGCCGGGTCGCCCGGCTGGGCGGCAGCGCGCTGCTCGACGGGCTGCCCGAGGAGTTCACCGCGGCCCGCTACCACTCGCTGCACGCCAAGCGGCCCGGGGTCGTCGGCTTCACCCCGACGGCGGTCACACCCGACGGCAACGTGATGGCGATCGAGGACACCGCCAACCGGCGCTTCGCCGTGCAGTTCCACCCCGAGTCGATCCTCACCGCGGAGGGCGGGGCCGGCGCGCAGGTCATCGCGAACGTCCTGCGGCTTTCCCGCAGGTCCGCCTAACTCGTCGGTAAAACGTCCACGGGGCATGCGGCCAGCCTTTAGAGTCTGCCGCATGCTCCCCGTAGACCTGCCCGACACGGTGCGTGATGCCCTGCTCGCCCCGCTCGTCGACCACGCCTGCCATGGGGTGCGCCGGGACGAGCTGTCCAGGGCGCAGTTCGAGCTGCTCATCAACGAGGGGGCGAGTCCCGCGCCCCCCGGCACCACCCACTTCGACACCCCGATCGGCGCCGGCCTCCGCCGCTGGTGCGCCCCCGTGCTCGATCTGGAGCCGCACGCGCCCCCGGCCGTCTACGTGAGCCGCCGCGCCGAACTCGGCTCGGCCGAGGTCAACCGGCGTCTGCTGCGGGCGGCGGGCGTGGTGGTGTTCCTGGTGGACACCGGGGTGGAGAACGTCGACCTGTTGTCGGCCGCCGAGATGGGGCGCGGCGGCGCGGCGGCGGCCGAGGAGATCGTCCGGGCCGAGCAGATCGAGCAGGACGTGGCCGAGACGGCTCAGGCCGCCGTCGACTACATGGACGGCCTCGGCGAGGAGCTCACCGTCAGGGCGGTGCGGGCCGTCGGGCTCAAGACGGTCGCCGCCTACCGGCTCGGCCTCGACTTCGACCCGTCCCGGCCGAGCCGCGGCTCGGTGATCGCGGCGGCCAACCGGCGGCTGTCGGACCCCAAGCGGCGGCTCGACGAGGCCGTCCTGCTGCGCCACCTGCTCTGGACGGCGGTCGACGTGGCGCGGGAGCGGGGTCTGCCGATCCAGGTCCACACCGGGTTCGGCGAGTGCGAGGCGGACCCGCACCGCGCCGACCCCGCCCGGCTCGCCGGCTTCGTCCGGGCGCTCCAGCCGATGGGCGTGCCGGTGGTCCTGCTCAACGGCTACCCGTTCCAGCGCCAGGCCGCCCATCTCGCGCACGCCTTCCCGCACGTCTACCTTGACGCCGGTCCCGCGTTCGCGCAGACGGGGGCGGGCTCGGCGCGGCTGATGGAGGAGTCGCTGGAGCTGGCGCCGTTCCACAAGCTGCTGTTCGGCTCCGGCGGCCGGGGCGTGGCCGAGAGCTGTCTGCTCGGCGCGGTGCACTTCAGGCGGGCCCTCGGCAAGGCGCTCAAGGCACGGCTCGACGAGGGGGAGTGGAGCGCCGCCGACGCCGCCAGAATCGCGCACATGATCGGCTCCGGTAATGCCCGCCGGATATATCGCCTTTAGCGCCCTATTTCACGGCTCGACACGCGCCACCTGCCTTTTCGGGCCTTCAGCCTGTTTTGTACGGATGGAAATTGCTATTTCCGTACATTGGTAGTCAAATTGTGATTTGTCTGCCAGTCAAGTCGGCTGTCATGATCGGGGCGCCAGTACTCCTACGCCACACCAGGAGGTGTCGTGTCCTGGCGTCCCAGCATTCTCACGGCCATCGCCGCGTTAGCCGCCACGCTCGCCGTACCCGGAACCGCCGCCGCGGACGACCCGCCACCCCAGGTGGAGTCCCGCGCCGGCACCGAGGCCCCCGCCGAGGTGAGCGGCCTCGCCGAGCCCGCCCGGGCGGGCGACCCCGTCCAGGCCGCCAAGACGCACCTGGAAGACCCGCGCTACCACCTGGACCCCGACGACCTGGTCCCCCTCCAGACGATCACCGACGGCGCGGACGTGACGGTCAGGTTCGCCCAGCGTCACCGGGACCTGCCGGTGTTCGGCGGCCAGTACCTGGTCCACTTCGCCGACCAGGACGGGCAGCGGGTGGTCACCGGCGCGGGCGGCCGCTTCCACACCGAGTTGAGCGTCGACCCGACCCCGACCGTCACCGCCGAGACGGCCGGCAAGCTCGCCCGCACCCTGCTGACCAAGAACCGGATCACCCGCGAGAGCGTCGAGGCGGGCGCCGGCGAGCTCGTCGTGGTGCCGCGCGGCACCGGCGTGCTGGCCTGGCGGATCCCGCTCAAGGGCCACGACCGCGCCGCCAAGCGGCCCGTCCTGCGGGACGCGTACGTCGACGCCCGCTCCGGCGCCCCGCTGTTCGCCGTCGACAGGCTCCACTTCGAGGGCCCCGTACAGGCGACCGGCCAGGGCGCGCACGGCGAGCAGCGCACGCTCAACGCCTACCAGAACGCCGACGACGCCTACGAGCTGCGCGACCGGGCCCGCCCGATGTGGAACGGCGCCACCGGCGAGATCCTCACCTACGACGCCGCCGGCGGCGACGTCTTCGACTACCTGGGGAGCGGCGTCCCGGACGGCACGAAACTCGCCCAGTCATCCACCCTGGCCTTCGGCCCGCAGCACACCGACAGCGGCGCCGTGGACGCCCACTGGGGCGCCGGCCAGGTGTACGAGTACTACCGCCGGCTCGGCCGCGAAGGACTGGACGGCAAGGGCGGCACCATGCACTCCGTCGTCAACGTCACCTACCTCGGCGAGCCGTTCGCCAACGCGTTCTGGGACGGCACCAAGATGGTCTACGGCGGGGGCGGCCCCGACTTCCACTCCTTCGCCGCCGCCCTCGACGTCGTCGGGCACGAGATGACGCACGGAGTGATCACCAACAGCGCCGACCTGGTCTACCTCGGCCAGTCGGGCGCGATGAACGAGGGCCTGGCCGACTACTTCGGCAACGCCATCGAGGTCGACACCCTCGGCATCCCCATGTCCGACCCGGAGGCGAGCCTGCTGGGCGAGGGGTTCTGCAAGAACGCCACGCCCGTCGAGTGCGCCGCCCGCGACCTCGACGACGACCGGAACGCCGCCGAGGACTACCTCGGCGTCACCGTCGCCTCCGACGGCGGCGGCGTGCACTCCAACTCCACGATCTTCTCCGGCGCCCTGTGGGACGTCAGGGAGAAGCTCGGCGGTCCCGCGACCGACAAGGTCGTCTACAAGGCGCTGACGGAGTACATGACGCCGCTCGACGACTTCGAGGACGGCCGCCGCGCCGTCGAGTCCGCCGCCCGCGCGGCCCGGCTGCCGGCCCGCGACCGGACCACGATCGCGCGCGCCTTCGACCGGCACGGCATCAAGCCCGGCTGGGACCGGCGGATCGCCACCGACAGCCGCGTCCTGATCGACGGCCTGACCGACGCCTTCGTCAAGCCCGACGTGGCGGGGGACAGGTACGTGGTGGTGGACTCCACCTTCGACGCCACCGGGCCGACCGCCATCCGCACCGGGCGGGTGAGCGGCGGCAAGGCGGTGCGGCTGTCGGACGACGACCGGTGGAACACCGCGCCCGCGACGGACGGCCGCCGGGCCGTCTGGGTCTCCTACGACGACGCGCAGACCAGCTTCCGGATCCTGTCGCGGCCCCTCGACGGCCGCGCGCCGGCCACCGTCGTGCACGAGACCGCCCGGCTGGTGGCCTCCGTGGTGGTCTCCGGCGACGACCTCGCCTGGGAGGAGGTGAACCTGGACACCGGCGAGGCCCAGGTCTGGCTGAAGCGCGGCACGGCCGCGCCGGTCGGCGTCTCCGCCGTGGACGGCGCCCAGGGCCTGCAGCCGTCGCTCAACCGCGGCAAGCTGGCCTACCTGCGGTGGAAGGTCGAAGGCGGCGTCCCGCACAGCACCCCGGTCCTCTACGACCTGGCCACCGGCACCCGGACCGTGCTGCCCGAGGTGCCCGCCACCGGCGACGGCCCGTCCGCGTCCGCGGTGCCCGTCCTGACCTCGCGGCACCTGGTCTGGGCCGTGGACACCGACGACGACGGCACCTACGGCATCATGCGCGCCGCCGCCGACGGCACGGGCGCCACCGCGCTCGTCCCCGACGGGCCGGAGGTGGGCTTCCCCATCTGGATGGACGCCGGCGACTCGGCGGTGACCATCGGGCTCATCCCGGACTTCACCGTGGCGAACAACGCCGACCTGCCCAAGCTGTTCCAGGTTCCGCTCAACGGCGGCACGCTCCAGCGTTACTCCTGCAACCGGGGTGAGCAGTTCCTGTTCGCCGCCGGGGACGGTGAACGGGTCGTCTGGCTCGACGGCACCGCGGCCGACACCGACCTCGTCACCCGCACCCGGCCGGCCCGCCGCTGCTAGGACGGTACGCCCGACCTGCCTGCCGCGTCCCGTGACCAGGGCGCGGCAGGCGTACGATGGCGGGCGGCCTGTTCGCAGACGGAGGGATCGACGAGTGCGTTTTCTGGATGACGTGACGGTGGAGCTGGTCAAGCACAGCGCCTCGGACCGCGATGTGCTGTGGGCGGCGCGCGTGTCCACGGCGGGCGAGCAGTCCCTGGCGGAGCTCGACAAGGACCCCGAGCGCTCCAAGGGGCTGATCAACTTTCTGATGCGCGACCGGCACGGCAGCCCGTTCGAGCACAACTCCATGACGTTCTTCGTCAGCGCGCCGATCTTCGTCTTCCGCGAGTTCCAGCGCCACCGGGTGGGCTGGTCCTACAACGAGGAGAGCGGCCGCTACCGCGAGCTCCAGTCCGCCTTCTATGTGCCCGGCCCGGAGCGCAAGCTGGTGCAGCAGGGCAAGCCGGGGCACTACGTCTTCACCGAGGGCACCCCCGAGCAGCACAAGCTCGTCACCGAGGCGATGGAGGGCGCCTACCGCCAGTCCTACGCCGCCTACCAGGAGATGCTGGAGGCGGGCGTGGCCCGTGAGGTGGCGCGCGCGGTGCTGCCGGTGGGCGTGTTCTCCACGATGTACGCCACCTGCAACGCCCGCTCGCTCATGCACTTCCTGTCCCTGCGCACCCAGCACGAGCAGGCCAGGGTGCCGTCGTTCCCGCAGCGCGAGATCGAGATGGTGGCCGAGCGGATGGAGGAGGTCTGGGCCGGGCTCATGCCCCTCACCCACGCCGCCTTCATCGCCAACGGCAGAGTCGCCCCTTAATCCCCCTGAGGAGCCGCGTGCCCGCCGCTCAGGCGAGCGCGGGCAGCACGTAGACCTCCGCGCCCGGCGGCATCGCACAGTCGAGGCCGCCGAGGCCACGGGAGTTCTCGCCGCACACGATCATGCTGATGTGCCGCCGGATGCGCCCGTACTCGTCGCGGATGCGCTCCTCCAGCAGCGGGTGGGTGCGGCGCAGCACATCCAGGGCCGCGCCCAGGGTGGGCGGGGAGTCGCGGTCGGCGCCGACCGCGAACACCTTGACCTCGGTGCGCCCGCTGACCCACCGGCGCAGCGAGCTGGGCAGCACGAACACCACCATCATCACGGACTTGGCCATGCTCACAGCACCGCCGCGCGCACGGTCAGCACGTCGGGCAGGTGCCTGCCCACCAGCGACCAGCTCTCGCCGTCGTCGCGCGAGCCGTAGACCTCGCCGTCGCGGGTGCCGAAGAACACGCCCGCCTCGGCGGCCGTCATCGCGTCGCGCAGCACGCAGGCGTACACCGGCTCCTCGGGCAGGCCCCGGTCCAGCGGCTGCCAGGTGTCGCCGGCGTCGTCGCTGCGGTAGACGCGGTAGTGGTGCCCGACCGGGGTGCGGTCGAGGTCGGCGTGCAGCGGCAGCACGTAGACGGTGTCGGGCCTGGTGGGGTGGACCACGATGGGGAAGCCGAAGTCCGAGGGCAGCGGCGAGCCGATGTCCTGCCAGGAGGAGCCGAAGTCGTCGCTGCGGTAGACGCCGAAGTGGTGCTGCAGGAACAGCCGCTCGGGGCGGGACGGGTGCATGACCACCTTGTGCACGCACTGGCCGTATTCCGGATATTGCTGCCCTTCGGGCATGAACGGCGCGCGGATGCCCTGGTTGGCCGCCTCCCAGGACCGGCCGCCGTCGCCGGTGCGGTAGAAGCCGCCCGTCGACACCGCCACGCCCATGATCTGCGGGTCGGACGGGTGCGGGACGATCGTGTGCAGGCAGAGCCCGCCGCCGCCCGGTTGCCAGTGCGGCCGGTGCGGGTGCTCCCACAGCCCCTCGACCAGGTCGTAGGTGACGCCGCCGTCCTGTGACCGGAACAGCGCGCCCGGCTCCACCCCTGCCCAGACCACCTGCGGCTCCGACGGGGAGGGGAGGAGCTGCCAGACCCTGCTCAGGGTCGTCCCGGTCCGCTCGGGGAAGGCGACGGGCGGCCGCTCGGCCTCCTGCCAGGTCTTGCCGAGATCGTCGGAGTACATCACCGAGGGGCCGAAGTGGCCGTACTCGATGCCGGCGAGCAGGCGGGGGGTGGTGCCGCGGGTGTCGATCGCCACCGAGTGCACCGCGACCGTGGAGAACTGGATCGGCTCGACCTCGAACGGTCCGCCACCGGACGAGCGGGCGAGGAACAGACCCTTGCGGGTGCCGATCGCGAGCATTGCGTCAGTCATGGCATCGCTCCCATGTTCGCTTCCGGCCATCGTGCCACGCGGTGGCCGGCACCGCCGAGGACTGGGCGTTTCATCGCATTCGGCACGCCGGCCGCCGTCGCCTGATGACCTGAGAGGTAATCGTCGCACTTCCCACTGACAGATAACGTGGCTGACCATGGGAGCGCTTGCCGTACAAGAAGAGACTTTTGGTGGATTGTTGCGATCGTGGCGTCAGCGGCGCCGGGTGAGTCAGCTCGATCTGGCGATCGACGCCGACGTGTCGTCCCGGCACATCAGCTTCCTGGAGACCGGCCGCGCCCGGCCGAGCCGGGAGATGGTGATCAAGCTGACCGAGGAGCTGGAGGTGCCGCTGCGGCACCGCAACAGGTTGCTGGTCGCCGCCGGGTTCGCGCCGGTGTTCCCCGAGCGCGAGGTGCGTGACCCCCGGCTGCGGTCGGTACGGGAGGCGCTGGACAAGATCCTGGCCGGCTGCGAGCCGTACCCCGCGCTGGTCGTGGACGCCGGATGGAACCTGGTGGCGGCCAACTCGGCGGCCGCCCTGTTCATGGACGGCGTGCCGGCCGAGCTGCTGCGCGAGCCGGTCAACGTGATGCGCCTGTCGCTGCACCCCGACGCGATGGGCGGCAGGCTGGTCAACCTCGCCGAGGTGCGGGCCCACCTGCTGCACCGGCTGCGCAGGCAGGCGGAGATGTCGGGCGACGGGCGGCTGGCCGAGCTGCACGACGAGCTCGCCGGCTACGTCTATCCGGGCGTCGACCTCAAGGTGGCGCATGTCCCCGGTCCCTCCGACATCCTGCTGCCGTTGCGGATCAGGCACGGCGCCACGATCCTGTCGATGTTCACCACCCTCGCCACGTTCGGCTCGCCCGTGGACGTGACGGTCTCCGAGCTGGCCATCGAGATGTTCTGGCCCAACGACGAGGAGACCGCCGCCGCCTTCGGCTGAGCCCGGTCACCGCTTTCGGTCACCCCTTTTGGTCACCGCTCTCCGGTCACCGCTCGGAGTGCACGACGTCGCGGTGGATGCGCGACAGCGGCACGCCGTCGGCCTGCAGGCGGGAGACCGTCTCGTCGACCATGGCGGCCGGCCCGCACACGTACACCTCGTGCTCGGCCCAGGAGCGCAGCCGCTGCGTCACCTCCGGAAGACGGCCGCGCCTGCCGTCGTAGGCGGGCTCGTCCGAGACCACGGGCAGCACCTGCAGCCAGGGGAAGGACGACTCCATCCGGATGAGGTCCGGCAGGTCGTACAGCTCGGCCGAGGTGCGCGCGCCGTACAGCAGGTGGATGCCGGGCCGGTGGCCGGAGGCGATGACCTGCTCGATGATCGCCTTCAGCGGCGCGAGCCCGGTCCCGCCCGCCACGAACAGCAGGTCGCGGGGGTTGTCCTCCGGTGCCGCCATGGTGCCCATCGGCGGCCCGAGCATGAGCGTGTCGCCGACGCGGGTGTCCCTGATCAGGGTGCCGGAGACCCACCCGCCGGGGACCGAGCGCACGTGCAGCCGGATCGAGTGGTCCGCACGCGGCGCGTTCGCGATGGAGAACGTCCGCCACACCCGCGGCCAGCGCGAGACCTGCACGTTGACGTACTGACCGGCCGTGTACGGCAGCGGCTGCGTGGGGCGCAGGGTGATGACCGCGATGTCGTCGTGCGGGCGCCGGTGCTCGACGACCTCCGCCAGCCACCACGCGGGGGAGACGCCCGCGTCGGCCTCGGCGGACTCGATCATGATGTTGGCCGCCGCGGTGTAGGCCGACACCCACGCGGCCTCGATCTCGTCGTTCCAGATCTCGATGGCGAAGCGCCGGATGGTGGCCAGCAGGGCCGTGCCGATGGCGGTGTAGTGCTCGGCGGTCACCCCGTACTTGCGATGGTCCCTGCCCATCTGGCTGAGGAACGACGTCATGCTGCCCGGACTGTCCAGGCTCCACACGACGCGGGTCAGCGCGCCGAAGAGCCGATCCCGCTGTACGTCCAGGGCAGGGGGGAACATCCCGCGCAGATGCGGGTTCTCGGCGAACAGCCGGCCGTAGAAGTAGGCGGCCGCCTTGTCGGCCACCGGCTCGATGAGGGCGAAACTTTCTTTTACCAGACGCGGATTTATCGACATATACCCAACCCGTCCTCTTGACCGGAATCGAACTCCGATCGTCGTGGCCCACCTCCCTGACGGTTCCGGGTGACGAGCGCCCGGCCGACCCCGGCACGTCCGGTCGCTCGAGAACCAGTGTTACACCGCCGTCCCGGCCTCACAACCGATTCGCCCTAATGACGGGCACGTCTGAACTGTCCGTAACGACGCCATCATTCGCCTGAGCGCGTTTCGATCCGGCAATGTGAATAAAAATTGCATTCGCGTTCAACGTGGAAAGCGGTCTTATCTGAATATTTCTACCGACCACATCCCCACCCCGCCCTCCCCCGGGCGCCCCGCCGGTCCGGACACCAGGATCGAGAGAGGCAGGGGGAAGGAGATCTGCGGGAGAAGCGACATAACCGAAATGGAGTGCGTCATGATGGGCGGGTGGCTGCCCGACCGGCGCCGGCACGGACACCCGCCCCTGCCGCCTGGAGAACGCTCCCCCTGGAGAACGCATGTCCCGACCGCTGATAGGCATCACCGCCTACTTCGAAGCCGCCCGCTGGGATGTCTGGGTGCGGGAGGCGGTGCTGTCCCCACCCGCCTACGCCAAGGCCGTCGAGCGGGCCGGCGGCGCCCCCGTGGTGCTGCCACCGCTCAACCCGCACGCCGTCGACGACTACGTACGCGGGCTGCGGGGCGTGGTGCTCACCGGCGGGGTCGAGGTCGGCGGCGCGGCCTACGGAGGCGAGCAGGACGAGCGCGTGCCCGCGGCGCAGCCGCAGCGCGACCGGTTCGAGCTGGCGCTGGCCAGGGCGGCGGTGCGGGCCGAGGTGCCCATCCTGGGCATCTCGCGCGGCATGCACCTGCTGAACGTCGCCCAGGGCGGCACCCTGATCCCGTGGCTGCCCGAGATGCTGGAGAACGACCGGCACGCCGAGCCCGCGACCCCGCACCGCATCCAGGTGAGCGTGTCCAGCAAGCTCGGCAAGGCGGTCGGCGACCACGTCGAGGTGGTCGCCCCGCACACCCAGTCGGTGCGCCGGCTCGGCACCGGCCTGCTGGCGGTGGCCTGGGCCGACGACCAGATCGTGGAGGGCATCGAGCTGCAGGGACACCGCTTCGCCGTGGGCGTGCAGTGGCATCCCGAGCGCGGGGATGACAACGGATTGTTCGATGCGCTCGTGGAAGCGGCCCGCTAGGCTGCGATCATGCCGCTGCACCCTCAGGCACGGGAGTACCTCACCGACTACCCGTCGGACTTGAACACCGACCTGGCCGAGCTGGACCTGGAGCGGATCCAGGAGATGCGCGCGCACGACGGCCTGGCCGCCCAGCGCGGGCCGTTGCCGCAACTGCCGCACGTCCGCGACGAGACGGCCGAGGGCGTGCCCGTGCGCATCTACCGCGCCGACCGCGGCGACGAGCCGCTGCCCGTGGTCGTCTACTTCCACGGCGGCGGCTGGGTGTTCGGCAGCGTCCGGCGCAACGACGCGCTCGGCCGCGATCTGGCCATCCGCACCGGCGCGGTCGTCGTCTCCGTCGACTACCGCCTCGCCCCCGAGCACCCGTTCCCGGCCGCCGCCGACGACGCCTGGACCGTGCTGCGCGACATCTTCGCCCGGCCCGCCTTCTACCAGAGCAACGGCAGCATCGCCCTGGTCGGCGACAGCGCGGGCGGCAACCTCGCCGCCGTGGCCGCCTGGCAGGCGCGCGACGCCGGGCTGCGCCTGGCCCACCAGGTGCTGATCTATCCGGTGCTGGACACGCGCCAGGACACCCCCAGCTACACCGAGTTCGCCAAGGGGTTCGGCCTGGACGCCGAGGAGATGGCCTGGTTCGTCCGGCAGTACGCCGCCGGCGCCGACCTGGCCGACCCGCGGCTGTCGCCGCTGCGCCTGCCGTCACTGGCCGGCCTGGCGCCGGCCACCGTGCTGACCGCCGGCTGCGACGTGCTGCGCGACGAGGGCGAGCGCTACGGCGAGCGGCTGGCCGAGGCGGGCGTGCCCGTCGAGGTGCGCAGGTTCGAAGGGGCGGTGCACAGCTTCTTCGGCCTGCCGAGGCTGTTCGACCAGGCGGTCGAGGCCCGTGACTACGTCGCGGCGCGGCTCAGGGCGTCCCTGTGAGCTGAGCGCCGGGTTTCCCGCGCCCCGGCCGCCCCGCGCCCCGGCCGCCTTGCGCCCCGGCCGGCCGGCCGGCCGCGTCTGTCGCCGTGCCTCGCGCCCGCGCGAGAAGCGGCCCGCGGCCTTCTGCTGAGCGGTGGTTTCACCCGCGTGCCGAGGGTAGGCGCAAACCCATGCACGACAAAGAAGTGGCTGGTCACCAAGGGCGCCGGCACGCGCACGCGGCGGGCCTGTCAGCCGAGGCCGAGAACGCTGCCCCGGGGGACGAAGCAGCGGCCCGACGACGCCCGGCCGGCCACCCGAACACAGAGGAGGTCGCTCACCCTCCCATGCGGAGGTAGGTGAACCAGGCCGAGGCCGAGGAGGCGCGCGAGAGGGATTCCCCTCCGGCCGAGGCATGCGGATCGGCGACGACGGGCGGCGGGCGGGCAGGGGCGACGGTCAGAAACTGCGGGGCAGACCCAGCACCTGGGTCGCGAGGAAGTTGAGCAGCAGCTCCTCCGTCACAGGTGCGACCTTCCCGATCCGGGCGTCGGTGAGCAGTCTGGCAACGGGGTATTCCAGTGAGTAGGCCATGCCGCCGTGCGTCTGGAACGCCGCGTCGGCCGCCTCCCACGCCGCCTGCGAGGCCGTCAGCTTGGCGATGTTGGCCTCGGTGCCGCACGGCAGCCGCCGGTCGAACGACCAGGCCGCCTTGTAGATCATCAGCCGGGCCAGCTCGATCTTGGCCTTGACCTGGGCCAGCGGGAACGCGATGGCCTGGTTCGCGCCGATCGGGCGGCCGAACACCTCGCGCTCCTTGGCGTACGCGACGCCCACCCGCAGCGCCACCTCGGCCCCGCCCAGCGCGGAGGCCGCCAGCAGGATGCGCTCCGGGTTGAGGATGTCCCACAGCACCGCCGCGCCCTCGTCGACCTGCCCGACCACGCTGGTGGCGGGCACCCGCAGGTCGTCGATGAAGACCATGTTGGACGGGGTGGTGTTGGCGCCCATCTTCGGGATCGGCTGGTAGGACAGCCGCCCGGTCGAGACCGCCTCCGGCACGTTGACCAGGAAGACGGTCAGCCCGCTGGTGCGCGGCTTGGCCTCGGCCGCCGGGATCGTCCTGGTGACCAGCAGCATCCAGGTGGCCCGCTGCACCCCGGTGATCCAGATCTTCTGGCCGTTGATCACGTAGTCGCCGCCGTCGCGGCGGGCCGACGTGGTGATCGCCAGTGAGTTGGACCCGGCGTCCGGCTCGGTCAGCGCGAAGCAGGTCTCCACCTCGCCGGTGGCCAGCCGCGGCAGCAGCTCCGCCCGCTGCTCCTCGGTGCCGTGCCTGGCCAGGGTCAGCGCGCCGAATCCGGGCGTGAGCACGTACGTGAAAGCCGAACCGCCCGCCGCGCCCGAGGCCGCGATCGTCTCGGTGGCCACGGCGAGCTCCAGCAGGCCCTGCCCGCCGCCGCCGTACTCCTCCGGCACGGCCAGGCCCAGCCAGCCGCCCTTGCCGAGCTCCGCCCAGACCTCCTCGGGCCAGCGCTTGTCGCTCTCGCAGCGCTGCCAGTAGTCCAGGTCGTACCGGGAGCAGATGTCGCCGATGCCGCGCTGCACCGCGACGGCGCTCTCGGGGAGGGAGAAGTCCATTACGTCATCGTAGGAGAATCCGTCGCGGGCCGAGGGCGGCGTGCGTGGAAGACGAACGCCGGAGGCGCGTTGCGCCACACCGTCCGCCCGGCCACGACCTCCTCGAACCGGTCGGCCAGCAGCGCGCGGAAGCGGCGGGCCCGCGCCAGCGGAATCGCGTGCACGTAGGAGAACGTGGTGAAGGCGCCCGACGGATTCATCGCCGAGGTGACCGCGCTCAGCAGCCCGCGCTGCAACTCCCGGGGGAAGGCCGCCCACGGCAGGCCGCTGACCACCACGTCCGCCTGGCGCAGTCCCCGCTCCGCGAGCATCTCGGTCAGCTCGGCGGCGTCCCCGTGCACCACGTCGACCTTGGGGAAGCGCGCTGCCAGGATCTTCGCCATCGGCTCGTTGAGTTCCACCGCCAGGTGATGGCCACGCTCTCCCAGCCTGCGCTGGATCTCCAGCGTGAACGGGCCCGTACCGGGGCCCAGCTCGACCACGGTCGGCTCACCGCGCTCGGGCACCGGCGCGCAGACCGCCGCCGCCAGGCGCTGAGAGCTGGGGGCGATGGCGCCGATGCTGGCCGGCGCCCGCAGGAACTGGCCGAGGAACAGTGCGCTGTCGTTCGACATGTCATTGACGGTATGGGTAAAGATCCGATGCTGCGTCCATCCAGGGGGCGGAGCTCCGGCCACAAGGAGGAGACGGCATCCCTCTTCCGGAGGACTGTCCCGGGGCTTGACCTGGATACCTTTACCTCATGAGTTGGCATTGGCGCGGCGTGCCTTTCGATCTGCTCCTCGCCGCGGCCGGCGTCGGCCTGGACCTGCTGATGTCCGGTCAGGCGCGGACGGCGGACCTGCCGCCGCATCTCACGGTCCTGCCGCTGGCCTTACTGGTCGGCGCGCCGATGGGTTTCGTGCGGCGATGGCCGCTGCCGACCGCCCTGTGGCTGTCGGCAGCCCTGGTCCTCACCGACCAGATCGAGGCGTTCAGCTCCAACACGGCGCAGATGCTGCTGCTCGTGGCGGTCGGCGTCACCGCCTACAGCGCGGGCCGGCGCGCCCTCGCGGTCGCCGTGGGGGTGGCCGGGATCGCCACCGGGATCAACCTGGCGGAACCGGGCGTGGCCCTCAACGCGGGGCTGTACGCCGCCGGCCTCACCCTGTTCCCCGCGATCGTCGGCGGCTACCTGCGCGGATCGGCAGGCCGGCCGGAGCACCGCGACATCACCCCGGACGTGCTCCTGGCCGCGGGCGGGGTCGCGCACACCGTGCTCAGCACCTGGACGAGCTGGCATTCCGGAGGTCAGCCCGCCTGGACCATCGGGCTGCTCGCCGTGGCGGCCGGCCTGGCGCTCGGCGTCTCCAGGCGGCTGCCCGGACTGGTCTTCCTGTTCCAGGCCGTCCTGCTGGTGGCCGCCGACGCCTACCTCACCGAGGCGATCAACACCTGCCTGGTCCTGACCCTCATCGCGCTCGGCGTGTTCGCCATGCGGGTGGCCTCCTGGATCTGGACGTCCCTCGCCTATCTCGCCACCTGCGTGCTCGCCGCCGTCGCGGTCGTCGGGCCGGGCACCGAGGTGACCGCGTTCCGCGCCGCCGTGCTGTGCGCCCTGGTGGTCACGCCGGTCGCGATCGGCCGCTACCTCGGCGTCAAGCAGGCCGCCACCGCGGCCGAACGGCTGCGGGCGAGCGAGTCGACCAGGCTCACCGTGGCGCAGGTCCGCGCCGACCAGCTCGCCGAGCGCGAGCGCATCGCCCGCGACGTGCACGACATCGTCGCCCACCACGTCGGCGCCATGGTGCTGCGGGCCAGCGCCGCCCGCTACACCGCGCCGGACGGCCCGGTCGCCGACGCGCTGACCGACATCCGCGAGACCGGCCACCAGGTGCTGCAGGACCTGCGCGGGCTGATCGACCTGCTGCGCGACCCTGACCGCCAGCCCGGCCTGCTCGCCGACCCCGCCGACGTGGTGCGCGAGTCGGCCGAGCGGATGGCGGCCGCCGGACTCGTGGTGGACTTGACCCTCGACCCTGACACCGCCCACGCCTCGCTCATCGCCCGGACCTCGGCGGCCCGCATCGTCCAGGAAGGCCTCACGAACGTGCTCAAACACGCAGGACCAGGGACGAAGGTCCGCGTCTGCGTCTGCTCCGACGGCGACGGCCTGGCCGTCGAGATCCGCAACGGCCGCCCGCCCACCGGCATCGAGCGCCTGCCGTCCTCCGGCCGGGGCCTGGCGGGCATGCGCGAGCGGGTCAAGGCGCTCGGCGGCACCCTGACCGCCGGCCCCGTCGAGGACGGCGGCTGGCTGCTGGCCGCCAGCCTGCCCGCCACCAGGGGCGCCGCGTGATCCGTGTGCTCATCGCCGACGACCAGGTCCTGGTCCGCGCGGGCGTGCGGATGCTGTTGCAGGCCAACAGCGACATGGAGGTGGTCGGCGAGGCCGGCGACGGCGCCGAGGCGGTGCGGCTGGCCGAGCGGCACCTGCCCGACGTCATCCTGATGGACCTGCGCATGCCCAGGGTCGACGGCCTGGAGGCGATCCGCCGCGTGCTCGCCGCCCGGCCCGGCGCCCGGATCGTGGTGCTGACCACGTTCGCCGAGGACGCCAACGTGTACGCCGCCCTGCGCGCCGGCGCCGTCGGCTTCCTGGTCAAGGACGACGAGCCGGAGCGCATGGTCGACGCCGTGCGCCGGGCCCACGCCGGCGAGCAGCTCCTGGCGCCCTCCGTGCTGCGCCGCGTCGTCGAGCGCTTCCTCGACGCCGAGGAGCGGGCCGCCGTGCCCGGCCCCCGCGGGCTCACCGAGCGGGAGGTGGAGGTGCTCGCCCTGGTGGGCACCGGCCTGTCCAACGCGGAGATCGCGGAGAGGCTGCACGTCGGCGTCACCACCGTCAAAACCCACATCGCGGCCGCGATGGAGAAACTCGGCCTGCGCAACCGCATCCAGGCGGCGGTGGTCGCGCACCGCAGCGGACTGGTCGACGCCTCCTTCCGCCCGGTGCGTCCACCGCGTGGCGGACCGGCGAATAGCCCGCCAGGCTGACGACCGGCGGCGGGCGCGGCGACGATCCTGTTGGTCCTCATCGCACCACCGGAAGGACCACCACGATGTACGACACCGCCCCCCAGGACGCCCGGCCCGGCACCGCCCCCGCCAAGCCGGTGCCCGCCGGCCTGCTGTACACCCTGCGCGTCGCCATCGTCGCCCAGGCGGTGACCCTCGTGGTGACGGCCTCGCTCGCCGGCCAGTCGGTGTCCACCGACGGCGCGATGGGCGAGGCGCACGTGATGGCCGGGATGCTCGTCCACCTCGTCGCGCTGGTGCAGATCATCTGCGCCGTGCTCGTCTGGCGGCCCGGCCGCGGCGCCGGCTGGCCCGCCCTGGTCAGCTTCGGGCTGTTCCTCGTCGGGATGGCCCAGCACTTCACCTGGGAGCTGCTCAGCGCGCACGTGCCCAACGGCGTCATCCTGTTCGGTCTCATCACCGCGATGCTGCTGTGGGCGTGGTCGCCGGGGGCCTCCCGCCGCCGCTAGGGTCGGAGGTGTGTACGTGAAGATCTGCGGGCTGAGCGAGCCCGAGCACGTGGCCGCCGCCGTCGAGGCGGGCGCCGACGCCATCGGGTTCGTGCTGACGGCGAGCCCCCGCCAGGTGAGCCCGGAGCGCGCGGCCGAGCTCGCCGCCCTGGTCCCCGACCGGGTGCTGACCGTCGGCGTCTTCCGCGGCGAGGACCCCGCCACCGTGCGGGCCGCCGCCCTGGCCGCCGGGGTGCGCGGCATCCAGCTGCACGGCAAGCACCCGCACGGCGACTTCACCGAGCTGAAGGACCTGGGCCGCACCCTCGTCCGAGCCGTCGACGCGCGTGCCGACCTGCGCTGCGGCGCCTTCGACGAGAGCCTGCTGATCGTCGACGCGCCGCGCCCCGGCTCGGGGGAGCCGTGGGACTGGGCGGCGGTGCGCGGCCGCCCCACCGGCCGGTGGCTGCTCGCGGGCGGCCTGGACCCGGCCAACGTGGCCGAGGCGGTGGCCGCGGCCGGGCCGTGGGGGGTCGACGTGTCCAGCGGGGTCGAGACCGCGCCGGGCGTCAAGGACTCCGCCCTCATCGCCCGCTTCCTCACAGCGGCCCGCCGTGCCGCCTGAGCTCACCCGCGCGCTCGCCTTCCAGCGGGGGTTCGCCCGCCGCAGGACACCCCGGGCCGTCGACGTGCCCGGCGGCTTCGCCGTGCTCGACGAGCGCTATCCGGGCTCCTACGACGACAACAAGCTCATCCTGTGGGGCGCGGGCGATCCCGCCACGGTGCTGCGGACGGCCGACGAGGTTCTGGCCGGGTGCGCGCACCGCCTGGTCGAGGTGGACGACGACGCGCTCGGCGCGGCTCTCACGCCCGCGTTCACCGCGGCCGGCTACCAGCCCGCCGTCAACCTCGTCATGGCGTTCCGCGGCGACCCGCCCGCAGGCGTGCCGGCGGCCGAGCACCTGGACCTGGAGACGCTGCTGCCCGTGCTGCGCGGGCACTGGCGCGAGAGCCTGCCGGACGCCCCGGAGTCGACGATCGAGCAGCTCGCCAGACGGGTCGAGACCCGGCTGCGCGGCGCCGACCTGGTCGGCTTCCGCGGCGTGCGCGCCACCGGCGGTGAGCTCGCCGCCAGGGCCGACCTCTACGTGCACGACGGCGTCGCCCAGATCGAGGACGTCTACACCGGCCTGCGCCACCGGGGCCGAGGCCACGCCCGCGCGCTGCTAAGGTCGCTGCTGGCCGAGGCGGCGGGCAGGGAGCTGATCTTTCTGGTCGCCGATGCCGACGACTGGCCCAGGGAGTTCTACGCCCGGCTCGGATTCGCCGAGCTCGGCCGTACCCACACCTTCCTCAGGACCTGACAGGTCTCGTCGGGGCGTGGGACCGGCACGCCGGGAGTGGGGGCGGCGGACCTGACAGGTGTGGTCGGGGCGTGGGCCTGACGGGCCCGAGCGCGTTGGTCGGCGGGTGGCCGGATCGGGCGGACGCGGCACCGCTGCGCTGGAAGTTCACGCAGTAGGGTCTGCTGCGTGAGTGAAACTTCCGCCGAGGACCGAATCTGGACGGTTCCCAACCTGCTGAGCTTCCTGCGACTTCTCGGCGTGCCCGTGTTCCTCTGGCTGGTTCTGGGGCCGAGGGCGGACGGGTGGGCCATCGCGGTCCTGGCGGTCGCCGGGTTCACCGACTGGCTCGACGGCAAGATCGCCCGGGCGTTCAACCAGGTCAGCAAGCTCGGGCGGATCATCGATCCGGCGGCCGACAAGCTCTACGTGTTCGCCACGATCGCGGCGCTGCTGGTGCGGGAGGTCATCCCGTGGTGGCTGGTGGTGATCATCCTGGGCCGGGAGCTCTTCGTCGCGAGTTTCTTCCCCGTGCTTCGTAAGCATGGGTATAGGGCGCTTCAAGTGCATTTCCTGGGCAAGGCCGCCATGTTCAACCTCATGTACGCCTTCCCCCTGCTCTTCCTTGCCTCCCACTCGGGGTGGTATGCCGATATAGCGCGCGTTGTCGGGTGGGCGTTCGCGCTCTGGGGAACTGGCCTGTACTGGTGGGCGGGTGCGCTGTATGCGATACAGGTGCGCCGGCTCACCACCGCGACCACGAAGGAGTGACCGGTGAAGGCGGTCGTCATGGCGGGCGGTGAGGGCACTCGGCTGCGACCGATGACGGCCAACCAGCCCAAACCCCTGCTCCCCGTGGTCAACCGCCCGATCATGGAGCACGTCCTGCGGCTGCTCAAGCGGCACGGGATCACCGAGACCGTGGTGACCGTCCAGTTCCTGGCCGCGCTGGTGCGCAACTACTTCGGCGACGGCGACGAGCTGGGCATGCGCCTGGAGTACGCCACCGAGGACATCCCGCTGGGCACGGCGGGCAGCGTGAAGAACGCCGCCGACCGCCTGCACGACGCGCCGTTCCTCGTCATCTCCGGCGACGCCCTGACGGACATCGATCTCACGGACATGATCCGGTTTCATCGAGAGAACTCGGCTCTGGTCACCATCGGGCTGAAGCGCGTTCCCAACCCGCTCGAATTCGGCATCATCATCGTCGACGAGCTCGGCCGGGTGCAGCGCTTCCTGGAGAAGCCCACCTGGGGCCAGGTCTTCTCCGACACCGTCAACACCGGCATCTACATCATGGAGCCGGAGGTCCTGAACGAGGTGGCCGCCGGGGAGTCCGTCGACTGGGCCTCCGACGTCTTCCCCGCGCTCCTCGAACGCGGCGCCCCCATTTACGGCTACGTCGCCGACGGCTACTGGGAGGACGTCGGCACCCACGAGAGCTACCTCAAGGCCCAGGCCGACGCCCTGTCCGGCGAGGTCAGGCTGGACATCGGCGGCTTCGAGCTGTCGCCCGGCGTCTGGGTGGCCGCCTCGGCCTCCGTCGAGCCCGACGCGGTGCTCAAGGGCCCGCTGTTCATCGGGGAGTACGCCAAGGTCGAGGGCGGCGCCGAGCTGCGTGAGTACACCGTCCTGGGCAACAACGCCGTGGTCCGCGAGGGCGCCTTCCTGCACCGCGCGATCGTGCACAGCAACGTCTACCTCGGCCCCGGCGCCCACCTGCGCGGCTGCGTGATCGGCAAGAGCACCGACGTGATGCGCGGCGCCCGCATCGAGGAGAACGCCGTCATCGGCGACGAATGCGTCATCGAGGCGGAGGCGTACGTCTCCAGCGGGGTGCGGGTCTACCCGTTCAAGACCATCGAGGCGGGCGCGGTCGTCAACACCAGCGTCATCTGGGAGTCGCGCGGCCAGCGCAGCCTGTTCGGCCGGCGCGGCGTCAGCGGCCTGGTCAACGTGGAGATCACCCCCGAGCTGTGCGTGCGGCTGGCCAGCGCCTACGCCACCACCCTGAAGAAGGGCGAGCGCGTCGTCACCTCCCGGGACGCCTCGCTGGCCGCCAGGGCGCTGAAGCGGGCCGTGATCAGCGCGCTCACCGCCAGCGCCATCAACGTGCTCGACCTGGAGGCCGCGCCGCTGCCGGTGGCCCGCTTCCACTCCTCGCGGGGGACCGCCGCGGGCGGCATCGCGCTGCGCACGACCGCCGGCGACCCGCAGAGCGTCGACATCGTCATCATGGACGACCGGGGCGCCGACCTGCCGCCCGCCGCCCAGCGCAAGCTGGAGCGCGTCTTCTCCCGCCAGGAGTTCCGCCGCGCCTTCCCCGGCGAGATCGCCGAGCTCACCTACCCGTCCAGGACCGTCGAGGACTACACCTACGAGCTGCTGCGCCGGGTGGACATGACCGGCGTCAGGGACATGAAGGTCGTGGTCGACTGCGCCGGCGGCACCTCCTCGCTGGTCCTGCCCAGGCTGCTCGGACGCGCGGGCATCGAGGTGCTCACCGTCAATGCCGTCCTGGACGACCTGTCGCCCACGGAGACGCTCGCCGAGCGCCGCCGCGACCTGCAGCGACTGTCGGAGCTGGTCAGCTCCTCACGGGCGTCCTTCGGCGTCCGCTTCGACCCGGTCGGCGAGCGGGTCGCGCTGGTGGACGAGATGGGGCAGTTCATCAGCGAGGAACGCGCCCTGCTCGTGGTGCTCGACCTGGTGGCCGCCGAGCGCCGGGGCGGCCGGGTGGCGCTGCCGGTCACCACCACCCGGGTCGCCGAGCAGGTCTGCCGCTTCCACGGTGTGGAGGTGCAGTGGACCTCCACCGCGGTCGACGCTCTCACCTCCGCCGCCGGCGGTCCCGGCATGATCTTCGCCGGGGACGGCAGGGGCGGCTTCGTGGTGCCCGAGTTCAGTCCCGCGCTGGACGGGCTGGCCGCGTTCATGCGCCTGCTTGGGCTGGTCGCCCGCACCCGGCTCTCGCTCAGCCAGATCGACGCCAGGATCCCCGAGGCCAAGCTGCTCAAGCGGGCGATCCCCACGCAGTGGAAGGCCAAGGGGGCGGTGATGCGCTCGGTCATCGAGGCGGCCGAGTCCGCCGCCGAGGGCTACCATATCGACACCACCGACGGGGTGCGGGTGGTGGGGGACGACGGAAGCTGGGTGCTCATCCTGCCCGCCGCCACCGAACCCGTCACCGACCTGTGGGCCGAGGCCTCCGACGTGGACAGCGCCCAGCTCCTGCTGGAGCGCTGGGCCGCCGTGGTCGAGCAGGCCGCCCTGTGACCGCCCGGGACCGCGTCCATGACCCCGGGGCGACGGCGATTTGTCGGATGGCGTGCAAGATCGTAATGTTAGAAGGCGCGGCGGCATGGACCTTCAGGCCGGGACGGCGGTAACTTTGTCAGCGTCCGAACCTGTCGTCCAGCGCCCCGCCTTGACCTTTGCCGCTGATCAGCGTAAGTTGCGGCATTCGCAAACTTGAGAGCGAAGCGAGGCGCGCCCCGAGCACCGTTGCCGCGTCTTCGCGGTAGGAGGCCGAGCCGATCGATGCCGAGCGTCTACTGCACGCAGTGCGGGCACGCCAACCCCGAGGATGCCCGTTTCTGTTCCCGCTGTGGGTCACCCTTGACCAGACACGAGGTCTCGGGGGACACCACTTCGACGATCTCCGTCGCGGGAATCGAGGCGTACGAGGCAGAGACCGGTGACATGCTGCTGGCCGAGCGGGCGCTGGTCGAACAGCTCCCGCCGGGCACGGCGTTGCTGTCCGTGACCAGAGGGCCCAACCAGGGCAGCCGTTTCCGGCTCGACAAGGACCTCACCACCACCGGGCGCCATCCGGAGAGTGACATCTTCCTCGACGACATCACCGTCTCCCGCCGGCACGTGGAGTTCTACCGCCAGCGCGGCGGCCTGTTCTCCGTGCGCGACGTGGGCAGCCTCAACGGCACCTACGTCAACAGGGAACGCATCGAGGAGGTCCCGCTGCACTCGGGCGACGAGGTGCAGATCGGAAAGTTCCGGCTGTTGTTCCTGATGCGGACACCCGCCGGCGCATGACCTCGCAGGCGGCACGCTCGCACATGAGCATCGGGGAGGTGCTCGCCCTCCTGCAGGGCGAGTTCCCCGACGTCACCGTCTCCAAGATCCGTTTCTTGGAGGGGGAGGGGCTCATCGAGCCGGAGCGGACCCCGTCGGGCTTTCGCAAGTTCACTCACCTGCACGTCCAGCAGCTCCGCTACATCCTCACCGAGCAACGCGACCATTACCTGCCGCTGAGGGTGATCAAGGACAAGATGGCGGAGAGCTTCGCCCGTCCCCGCGCCGTCCAGGACAAGCAGGAGGTGCGCCTCAGCCGCGCCGAGCTGCTCGAGGCGGCCGGGCTCGACGAGGAGACGCTCACCGAGCTGGAGGACTACGGCCTGCTCGCGGCCAAGGCCAGGCGCTACGACGAGGACGCGCTCAAGGTGGCGCGCAGCGTCGGCGCGCTGGCCCGTTTCGGGCTGCACGCCCGGCACCTGCGGGCGGTCAAGGCGGCGGCCGAGCGTGAGGCCGGCCTGGTCGAGCAGACCGTGGCGCCGATCCTGAAACGGCGGGCGCCGGGGGCGATCGGCGAGGCCGACGAGGTGGCCAGGGAGCTGTCCACGCGCCTGCTCGAACTGCACGAGGCCCTGCTGCGCACGGGCGTGCGGAGCGTTCTCGGGCGATGAGCGGCCCGAGGGACATTCAGGGCCCCTCGGGTGTTACGTTGAAATGCAGAAGCGGACCAGCAATGAGCTGTGCCGGGTCGCCGGCCAGTCGAATATGGAGCAGCCCGTGTTGCAGATGGAGGTCGTGGGTGTCCGCGTAGAGATGCCCACAAATCAGCCGATCGTCTTGCTCAAGGAGGCACACGGGGAACGGTTTCTGCCTATTTGGATTGGCATGACCGAAGCAACGGCCATCGCCCTCGCCCAGGCGGAGGAGCCTCCGCCCAGGCCGCTCACGCATGACCTGTTCCGGGACGTGCTGAGCGCGCTGGGCGTGGGCCTGCGCGCCGTCAACATCGTCGCCCTGCGTGACGGGATCTTCTTCGCCGACCTGGTCTTCTCCAACGGCGTGGAGGTGAGCGCCAGGCCGTCCGACTCCATCGCGCTCGCGCTGCGCACCGGAGCCCGCATCTTCGCCAGCGAAGAGGTGGTCCAGGAAGCCGGAGTGATCATCCCCGACGACCAGGAGGACGAGGTGGAGAAGTTCAGGGAGTTCCTTGACACGATCTCTCCCGAAGACTTTGGCAGGGCGGGGTAGGTATTTCAGTGCATTTACGCTTCACGACGCGCCGAGCCGGATCGTTGACTGAGCATGGTCACGGTCCTACGGTGCAAGTGAAACCCGTGGCCGCCTTTTTACGAACCCCCAGATCAGGCCGCGGGATGAGAGAAAGCCGGAGGTCCGCGTGGCGGTCAGCAGCGGCGAGGGAAAGACGGCCGGCCAGGAAGATCCGGTACGGCGGGAGAGCGCGCGGCAGCGTGCCGGAGAGCAGGGCCTGCTCTTCGACGAGCAGCCTGCGACACTGCCGGACGACATCGGATACCGTGGCCCGACGGCGTGCGCGGCAGCCGGCATCACCTACAGGCAGCTGGACTACTGGGCACGCACCAGCCTGGTCGAGCCCACGATAAGAGCAGCGCAAGGCTCGGGCTCCCAACGGCTCTACAGTTTCCGCGACATCCTGGTGCTCAAGGTCGTCAAGCGACTGCTCGACACCGGGGTGTCCCTTCAGCAGATCCGCACGGCCGTACAACATCTGCGGGATCGCGGGGTGGCCGACCTCGCGCAGATCACGCTGATGAGCGACGGCGTGAGCGTCTACGAGTGCACCTCGGCGGACGAGGTGATAGACCTGCTCCAGGGTGGCCAGGGCGTGTTCGGCATCGCGCTCGGCCGGGTCTGGCGCGAGGTCGAGGGATCCCTCGCGGAGCTGCCGGGGGAACGGGCGGCGGTCGCGGACACCGTCCCGGCCGACCATCCCGCTGACGAACTGGCCCAGAGGCGACGGGCGCGCCGAATAGGGTAGTAATCTAGGACATGTCGATGACCCCATGCGGGAGAGTCCCCGGCTGGCCCGGGGCGCCGAAGGAGCAACCTCCCCGGAATCTCTCAGGCAACCGGTACCGCTCGGGTGAGGCAACTCTGGAAAGCAGGCGCGCTCGCCAGGCGCGTCTCACCGACGGTGCAAGCCCTTCGGGGTGAAGCTCTCAGGTCGCGAAGACAGCGGTGACAGAGGGGGAGACCTGGCATACGCCCGCGCTCTGCGCCGGTCTCCATCGCCTTGGGAGGCATCTCCATGACCGACCTGTCACCACCGCCGTTCTCCACCCGGCACATCGGACCGTCCCCGAGCGAGCAGCAGCGCATGCTCGAGGCCGTGGGCTTCGAGTCCGTGGCGGACCTGGTGGCCGTGGCCGTCCCTGAGGCGATCAGGAGCAAGGACCGCCTCAAGCTGCCCGCCGCCGCGAGCGAGGCCGAGGCCATCGCCGAGCTGCGTGCCCTGGCCGATCGCAACCAGGTGCTCACCTCCATGATCGGCCTGGGCTACCACGACACCGTCACGCCCGCGGTGATCCGCCGCAACCTGCTGGAGAACCCGGGCTGGTACACCGCCTACACGCCGTACCAGCCGGAGATCTCGCAGGGCCGGCTGGAGGCGCTGCTCAACTTCCAGACCGTGGTGTCCGACCTGACCGCCCTGCCCGTGGCGGGCGCGTCCCTGCTCGACGAGAGCACCGCCGCGGCCGAGGCCATGACGCTGTCCCGGCGCACCGGCAAGAGCAAGAGCGACGTGTTCGTCATCGACGCCGACACGCTGCCCCAGACCAAGGCGGTGCTGGCCACCCGCGCCGAGCCGCTCGGCATCACGCTCGTGGACAGCGACCTGGCGGGCGAGCTGCCGGACTGCTTCGGCGTGCTCGTGCAGTATCCGGGCGCCTCCGGCCGGCTGCGCGACTTCCGCGACGTGGCCGAGCGGGCGCACGCCGCCGGCGCGCTCGTCGTGGCCGCCGCCGACCTGCTCGCGCTCACCCTGGTCGCCGCCCCCGGCGAGCTCGGCGCCGACATCGCCATCGGCTCCACGCAGCGGTTCGGCGTGTCGTTCGGCTTCGGCGGCCCGCACGCCGCCTACATGTCCGTACGGGAAGGACTGCAGCGGCAGATGCCCGGACGGCTCGTGGGCGTGTCCGTGGACGCCGACGGCGACCCCGCCTACCGGCTGGCCCTGCAGACCCGCGAGCAGCACATCCGCCGCGAGAAGGCCACCAGCAACATCTGCACCGCCCAGGTCCTGCTGGCCGTGATCGCCGGCATGTACGCCGTCTACCACGGGCCCGACGGGCTGCGCCGGATCGCCACCCGCGTGCACCGGCACGCCGCGGTCCTGGCCGACGGCCTGCGACAGGGCGGCGTCGAGGTCGTCCACCAGGAGTTCTTCGACACCGTGCTGACCCGCGTGCCCGGCCGGGCGGCCGAGATCGTCGCCGCCGCCGCCGAGCGGGGCGTCAACCTCTGGCAGGCCGACGCCGACCACGTCTCCATCGCCTGCGACGAGAAGACCGGCGCCGCCGAGGTGACCAAGGTGTGGGCCGCCTTCGGCGTCGAGCGCGACGGCGTCGCCCTCGACGACCCCCGGGTGCCCGACGCGGTGCCCGCCTCGCTGGCGCGCGAGTCCGGCTATCTGACCCACCCGGTCTTCCACGACCACCACTCCGAGACCGCGATGCTGCGCTACCTGCGCAAGCTGCAGGACCGGGACATCGCGCTCGACCGCTCCATGATCCCGCTCGGCTCCTGCACCATGAAGCTGAACGCGACCACCGAGATGGAGCCCATCACCTGGCCCGAGTTCGCCGCCATCCACCCTTACGCCCCCGAGGCGCAGGCGGCCGGCTACGTCGACCTCATCCAGACGCTGGAAGGCTGGCTGGCCGAGATCACCGGCTACGACGCCGTCTCCATCCAGCCGAACGCCGGCTCCCAGGGCGAGTTCGCCGGGCTGCTCGCCATCCGCGCCTACCACCGCGAGCGCGGTGAGGGTGAGCGCGACGTCTGCCTCATCCCGTCCTCGGCGCACGGCACCAACGCCGCCAGTGCCGTCATGGCGGGCATGCGGGTCGTGGTCGTGGCCTGCGACGCGGGCGGCAACGTGGAGCTCGCCGACCTCGACGCCAAGATCGACAAGCACCGTGACCGGCTCGCCGCCATCATGATCACTTACCCCTCGACGCACGGCGTCTACGAGGAGACCGTCACCGAGATCTGCGCCAAGGTGCACCGCGCCGGCGGCCAGGTGTACGTCGACGGGGCCAACCTCAACGCACTCGTGGGCCTGGCCAAGCCGGGTGAGTTCGGCGCCGACGTGTCCCACCTGAACCTGCACAAGACGTTCTGCATCCCGCACGGCGGTGGCGGCCCCGGCGTCGGGCCCGTCGCGGTCCGCGCCCACCTCACTCCCTACCTGCCGGGCCACCCGCTGCGTGACGGCACCCCCGTCGGTCCCGTCTCGGCCGCCCCGTACGGCTCCGCCGGCATCCTGCCGATCTCCTGGGCGTACATCAGGATGATGGGCGGGGACGGCCTCACCGCGGCCACCGAGCAGGCCATCCTGTCGGCCAACTACCTCGCGCGCCGCCTGGCGCCCCACTACCCGGTCCTCTACACCGGGCGGGGCGGGCTGGTCGCCCACGAGTGCATCGTCGACCTGCGGCCGATCACCAAGGAGACCGGCGTCACCGTCGACGACGTGGCCAAGCGGCTCATCGACTACGGCTTCCACGCGCCGACCATGTCGTTCCCGGTCGCGGGCACGTTCATGATCGAGCCTACGGAGAGCGAGGACCTGGGGGAGCTGGACCGGTTCGTCGACGCGATGATCGCCATCCGGGAGGAGATCGCGAAGGTGGGCTCCGGCGACTACGGCAAGACGGACAACCCCCTGCGTAACGCCCCGCACACCGCCGAGGCGCTCACCGCCGACGCGTGGCCCCACCCGTACTCGCGCACCGAGGCCGCCTACCCGGTGCCCTCACTGCGGGACGACAAGTACTGGGTGCCGGTACGCCGCATCGACCAGGCGTACGGGGACCGCAACCTGGTCTGCTCCTGCCCGCCGCTGGAGGCGTACGAGGACTGACCCACCCCCGCCCACCGGCCCGGCCCGCTTACGAGCGTGCCGGGCCTCGGCCTTTCCACCTTGTGTACGGGCACGCATCGCGCCGCCCGTCCCCGCCCGGAACTCGGCCTTTCCGCCCCGTGCGCGAGCATGCATCATGCCGTACGCCCTGCCCTCGGGCCTGCGTTCGTGGCCCAGGCTCGCCCTCGTGTCGTCGGCTGGGGAGGGCCTGACGCCGCAAAGGTGTGCGTATCATGCCTACGGGCGCAAGTGAGCAGACATGATCGCCAGAAGTCGTTAGGCTCGGTGCGATCGTCGCCGAAGGAGCTCTCTTGACGTCCTCAGAGCTGGAGACCCCGCCGCTGGACACCGCCCGCCGCCTGGCCGAAGACGGTGATCTCGATGGTGCGGCCGCCATACTCGCCGAACTCGCCTCCGCCCCCGGCGGCCCCGACGTGGCACAGGCCGCCGTCGGCCTCGCCGTAGTCCTCGACCAGCGGGGCGACGTCGACGGCGCCCGCGCCGCCGCCAGGACCGCGCTCGCCACCGGTCATCCCGAGTTCGCCGCCCAGGCCGCCTGCCACCTGGCCCAGGGATTCGAACGTGAGGGCCGTTACGGTCAGGCGAGGGGCGCCTGGCAAGCAGTGCTGGGGGTCGGTACGCCGGCCTACGTCCCGCTCGCCCACCTCGCGCTCGCCCGGCTCGCCGTGGAGACCGGCGAGTACGACGAGGCGGAGACCGAGCTCCGCGCCGCCATCGACGCCGGCGACGCGACGACAGCGCGGCGGGGAGACGGCCAGGGCGCCGTCGGCGACGCACCTCGTGACAGCGGGCACCATGCGGCCGACGGCGAGCGGAGGCATGCGGGCCAGACGGTCGGCGGTGCGCACGTCGGGCAGGCCGGCGCGGGCGTCCGGCAGGGCAGCTCGCAAGCCGGCCACAGCGGCGCGGACGTGGGACAAGCCGGCCACAGCGGCGCGGACGTCGGGCAGGCCGGTCAGAGTGGTGCGGACGTCGGGCAGGGTGGTGCGGACGTGCGCGTGCATGCGATTCAGCAGCTCGCGGACCTGCTCATGGAGCGCGGTGAGCCAGGGGAGGCGGCGGAGGTGCTGCTGGACGGCCTGGAGGACGCCGGGGGTGACGACGCGGCCCGGCTGCGCGTGCAGCTCGGCATCGCGCACCTGGAGCTCGCCTGCGCCGAGTTCGCGGGTGCCGTGGAGGACGACGGCGAGGCTCAGACCACTGCCCTCGCGGTCGAGCTGCTGGCCCGCACGCTCCCGCTACGGGGACGCGCCGACGATGCCGACCAGGTGTGGGCGTACGGCTTGAATCATGAGGATGAGACGCTCGCGTCCGAGGTGCGGCTGCGTTACGACCGTGGCTGACCTCGGGCGGTGACGTGCTCGCGATCGGGGTGCCGGCTCAGCGGGGCTTGGCACGTGCCACCTCCGTCCTCCCGTGGGCGATCTTGAAGGGAGATCGGTGGAGCTCGTCGTAGTGGAGTGGCAGGACGGTGCGCTGATGCATGATCCGTCTCCGTACCTGGACAAGCTGCCCGAGCTGGGCCCACGGCTGCCCGCCGGTGCGCGCGCGTTCGCCAGTGATCCGGAGCACTACGACTTCGCCGGCCCCCGCTGTGTGAAGGACCTCGAGTTCGGGGGCCTGTCTCTGGGAGGCGGGCCGCTCGGCCTGGAGCTCCGCCTGGAGGCTAATCCGTGGAAGCACTCCGAGCGCCTGGTCATCCGTTATGCCGGGGTGGCCGGTGTCCGCGTCGGCGGGGACCCGAAGGTGGGGCTGAGCAGCCTGCGGCTGGACGAGATCCTGCCGCATGAGCATGGTTGCAGTCACGAACTGATGTTTCTCACGGGCACCGTGCAGGTGATCTGCGCCGACCTCCAGGCACGCTGGGAACCGGTCGCAGACCCGCCCGGAGACCTGGGAACACGGACCGAGGCACCGGCGTAGACCTGCGGGCCGCGTGGCCGTCGAGCGAGACCGCGCGGGCTGGGGCGCGAGACCCGGCCACGCGAGGGCGAAGGTTGTGCGGGTCATGGGGCGCGAGAGGTCTGTGGGCCCGGATTGAGAGGGTGTGGGGGTTCGGCGGTCAGGGGCGGCGCATGATGACCATGGCGGACGCCATGTTGATCGCGACGATGGCGATCCAGGTCACCACGATCGCCACCAGGCCGGAGGAGTTCGCGATGGCGGTGAGTGGAATGCCGATGCCCATCGAGCCCAGGGCGATGGGGATCATGGCCGAGCCGCTGGCCCGCTGCTTGGCGGGCGGCACGCCGCGCAGATGGAGCTCGGCGGCGACCCGGGCGGCGATGGTGGCGTCCAGGCGCTCGACCAGCGAGTCGACCAGGGCGGGCTCGTAGTCGGGGCCGAGGTCGCGGCGGGCGTCCAGCGTGGCCTGCAGGTCCTCGCGCAAGGGGCTCGTGTCTCGCATACGGCCGATCCTCCATGGTCCGGGGCACGCCGTCATCACACCTGAGACTGAGCTTGACCTCATACCCAGGTACGGTGCTGCCATGGAGATCATGACCCCTCGGGGTCGCGCGCTGGTCGAGGTCGACGAGGTGGAGCGGGCCCGGATGCTGCTGGTGCTGACGCACGGGTCGGCCGGGGGAGTGGACGCGCCCGATCTCCTGGCGGTGCGGGACGCGGCGCTCGGCGTGGGCGCGAGCGTGGCGAGGGTGACACAGGCGTTCAGGGTGGCCGGGGCGCGGGCGCCGGGGTCGCCGGCCCGGCAGGACGA
Source organism: Nonomuraea glycinis (assembly GCF_014646515.1). Lineage (GTDB taxonomy): Bacteria > Actinomycetota > Actinomycetes > Streptosporangiales > Streptosporangiaceae > Nonomuraea > Nonomuraea glycinis. The sequence goes on along the minus strand of NZ_BMNK01000004.1, from coordinate 204,553 downwards.
GGCGTGGCAGATCGTGGTGGACGAGTTGCGTAAGCGGTGGCCGGACGTGCCCCTGGTGCAGGGCGGGCGGAGCAACGGGGCGCGGGTGGCCTGCCGGACCGCCAAGGCGGTGGGCGCGGCCTCGGTGGTGGCACTGGCCTTCCCGCTGCATCCGCCGGGCAGGCCGGAACGGTCCAGGGCCGACGAACTGCGCGGGGCCGGAGTGGAGGTGCTGGTGGTCAGCGGGGACCGGGACCCGTTCGGGTTGCCGGATCCGGCGGACGCGACGCGGATGGTGGTGCTGCCAGGAGAGGGCCACGACCTGAAGAAGAACCCGGCCCGCGTGGGCGAAGTGGTGGCCGACTGGCTCCAGCGCCACTTGAGCTGAGCTGGCGCCCGACCTGGTCAAGGACCACTGGAGGTCAGGTGGTGGCCGACTGGCTCAAGCGCCACTTGAGCTGAGGTGGTGGCCGACTGGCTCACGCGCCGGTGGAGCCGGCGGAGAAGGGCCGGTGGTGCTGGTCCCGCAACCTGCTGGAGGTTGCGGGGTCGCCGCCTCGGGGCCGGTCGGCTGTCTCGCGGCCCTTGGCGGGCGGGGGGTGCTCGGCCTGGCGGTCGAGGCTGTCCCGCCGAGGTCGCAGGCGGGACGTGGGTGACCGGCCCGCCGTCAGTGCGGGCGGCCGGGTATGGGTCAGATCGCGCCGACCAGGGGGTCGGGGCGGTGCGGGGCGATGGCGGTGCCACCGGGCAGGAGCTCCCCGGTGTCCTCGAACAGGACTACGCCGTTGCACAGCAGGCTCCACCCCTGCTCGGGGTGGCAGGCAAGAGTACGTGCGGCCTCGCGGTCGGGCGCCTCGGCAGACGGACAGACCGGGTCGTGCGGGCACATCGGCGTGCCTCCGATATCTCGTGGGTGCTCCCGGAAGAGGGGTGGGAGCGCTCGGGTTTTTCGTTTGCAGCAAGTGTGCGTTGTATGTCACACATTCCGACATAGTCCGTTAGGACTGTTAGAGGAGGATGCCCCAATCGTGTGACCTTCGACACAGCGTGCCTTATGCAGGATAACGGGCCAAGCTCGACACGCACACTAGATTTGGAGCCCTCGAAGCAAAGCTTCCAGTCCGCGCTCGAAGTCGGCGTCGGCCCGTTCGTCGCGCCGGGTCCACTCGTCCACTTCCGGGTCGGCCCATCCTGACTGCTGGACCTCGACGGCGACGCTGCCGAAGACGAACGCCCGCAGCGAGCGCACGGCGTCGGCCGCGTCCGGCAGGCCCGCGTCGGTGAGTTGCTCGACCTGCTCGCCGATGGCCAGGGCGGTGCCGCCCTTCGGCGGTTTGGTGAGGGCGAGCGCGAGCACGCCGGGGTGCTCGCGCAGCACCTCGCGGCTGGCCCGGCACCAGGCCTTGGCGGTCTCCTGCCAGGTGGCCGCCTGCTCCACCCGGACGGCGGTGACGTGCTCGGCCAGCGCGTCCATCAGCGCTTCCTTGCCCCTGGGCAGGTGGTGGTAGATGGCCATGGCCTCCACCTGCAGGGCGTCGCCCAGCCTGCGCATGGTGAGCCGGCGCAGGCCCTGGCTGTCGGCGATGTGCAGCGCGGCCTCGATGATGCGCTCGCGGGAGAGGGGGACGGGCGGTCGCTTGGCGGGCATACTGATCATCTTACTATGTAAAGGCGCCGGGCACGCGGATCCGGGTACTGGGCGTGGCGCGGCACGGCGTACCCTGGTCGCTGGCAAGAACCGACAGTTCGAAGGGCAGAGTCGATGGCGTTTTTCCGTCCGCGGGTGAGCCGCGAGGCCGAGGTCCGCTTCCACGCGGATCAGGAGATCTCCAAGAGCTTCCCCGAGCTGCTGGACAAGGCCAGGCAGGCCGAGCGGACGCTGCGCGAGCTGCAGGCCACCGACGCGGACGATGTCGAGCTGCGGGCCGCGGGGATGGCGTTCGACAAGGCGCTGACCGAGGCGCTGCGGGCGGCCGAGGCGGGACAGCGGGCCACGTTCGGCGTCAAGTCCTACGACGACCGCATCGCCCGCCGCAAGGCGAAGGCCACGCCCGCCGGCGCCATGTGGACCGCCGAGGTGGAGCGACTGCGCACGCTGCGCGAGGAGAACAGGCTCTGGGGCATCCCGCGCCTGCCCCGCCCGGTCCCCGCGGCCCGCTGACGCCGTTCGATCCGCACACCGAAACACACAGGCGCAGTTCCACCCGTACGGTCGGAGCGCACAGAGATCCGTGCGGTGGAGCGCTTGACTGCGCAGACGCCCCGGTCCGGGAGGTATTCCGGGCCGGGGCGTTCGGCGTACAGAGGGCTGGAGAGGTCAGCTGGCCCAGTCGAGCAGGGGGCGTGTGTTGCTCGGGTGGCGCAGCTTGGACAGCGACTCCTTCTCGAGCTGGCGGATGCGCTCGCGGGTGAGTCCCATGTGCTTGCCGATCTCGTCCAGCGTGTGCGGCTTGCCGTCGACCAGCCCGAAGCGCAGAGCCATGATCTTGGCCTCGCGCGGTGAGAGGTTCCGCAGCACGCCCCGCAGCTGGTCGCCCAGCAGCTGGCGGTCGACGATCTCCGACGCCTCCGGCGAGTCGACGTCCTCGATGAGGTCGCCGATCGTGGTCTCGCCGTCCTCGCCGATCGTCGCGTTGAGCGAGATGGGCTGGCGGCTGGTGCGCAGCAGCTCCTCGATCTGGTCGGGGGTCTTGTCCAGCTCGACGGCCAGTTCCTCGGGCGTGGGCTCGCGGCCCAGCCGCTGGTGCATGTCGCGCTCGATGCGCGACAGCTTCGACAGCATCTCGAGTACGTGGACCGGCAGGCGGATGGTGCGGGCCGAGTCGGCGAAGCCGCGCTGGATGGCCTGGCGGATCCACCACATGGCGTAGGTGGAGAACTTGAAGCCCTTGGTGTAGTCGAACTTCTCCACGGCCCTGATCAGGCCCAGGTTGCCCTCCTGGACGACGTCCAGCAGGGACATGCCGCGGTCGGTGTACTTCTTGGCGACCGAGACGACCAGGCGGAGGTTGGCCTCCAGCATGTGGTCCTTGGCCGCCTTGCCGTCCTGCGCCACGAGCATCAGGTCGGCGTGCCGCGCCGGGGTCAGGTCGGGGGTGCTCTCCAGCTTGTACTCGGCGTACAGGCCGGCCTCGATGCGCCTGGCCAGCTCGACCTCCTGCGCCGCGGTGAGCAGCGTGCGGCGGCCGATGGACTTGAGGTAGGTGTGGACGGAGTCGCCCATCACGGACTGGTTGTCGTCCAGGTCGAGCGGCTCGTTCTCGGCGTCGACCTCCTCGGCCACCTCGGCGGAGACCTCCAGCACCAGGTCGTCGGGGCCGTCCTCGTCGTCGTCGGCCTTCATGTTCTTGTCTTTTGCCTTGGCGGCCTTCGAGTCGGTAGTCTCGGTGCCGGAAGCCTTCCTGGCGGAGCGCTGGGTCTTCTTGGCGGTCTTGGCCAGTGTGGGCTCGTCCTCGGCGGCCAGACTCACGCCGGCGTCGGTGAGTTCGCGCAGGATGGACCGGCCCTGGGCCGGGCTGATGCCGGCCTGGGCGAAGGCGTCGCGCAGCTCCGCGAGAGAAAGGTGACCTTGGTTTCGCCCTCGGTCAATGAGCTGCTCGAGGTCTGCGGGCGGAGTGGCGGTCGCCACGGCGGTTCGGGGCATGAGGACACCTCCTCCATACAGGAGCGGAAACGATCTAGGCGGGTTCATGGTGGGGCGGCCCGGCTCCGGCCGCTCGACTCACCAGTATCCATAACGCCATCGGCCGCTATTTGTTCCCGTGAGGGCGAAAAAGGGCGGAACCCACCCTAAGGCCCGCCCCTTGACGATCCTACTCGGGCAAGACGAGCTCACCCGGCTTGACCTCGGGCATCGGCATCGGCTGCGCCTCCTGCAAGCGGTCGTCGGTCCAGTAGCCGACGACCTCGTCCGGATCGGCTTCGAGCTCGTCGGACACCACGATGCCGTCCTCGGTGTGCTTGGCGTCCCGGGTCGGCGGCGGACTGAACGGGGGGTCCTCCTGCACCACGGCCCTGGTCTGCCGGGCCTGGTCGAGCCTGCCCGCCGAGGCGGCCGCCGCGACCGAGACGCCGCCGACGAGGATCACGCCGACAACCGCCGCAGAGGCCCACATCTTGCGGGTCTGGTTCATGAGGCTCCCTCCTTCTCCCCACTATGACGCATGCAACAAGTCATCAGGTTCCGGACTTGAGCCGCATGAGATCTGTTTTCCCGTTTGCGAGCAATGGCAAGCGGGGCATCAGGCGCAACTCACGTGGCGCGGCGAAGGGCGGCAGCCGATCGGCGCAGTAGGCGCGGAGCTGGGACAACGTGGGCGGGTTCGCCGGGTCGGCGGGGACCGCGACGGCCACCACGGCCTCGCCCCACTCAGGGTCCGGCCGGCCCACCACCGCCACCTCGGCGATCTCGGGGTGACCGCCGAGCACGGCGGCCACGGTGGCGGCCACCACCTTCTCGCCGCCGGTGTTGATCACGTCGTCGGCCCTGCCGAGGACGCGGAGCCTGCCGCCGGACAACTCGCCGAGGTCGGAGGTGACGAACCAGCCGCCGTCGAGGGGGGCCTCGCCACCGAAGCGGTAACCGGCGAACAGCACGGGCCCGGCCAGGCGGATCCGGCCGTCGTCGCCGATCCTGCAGTCCACGTGGTCAAGGGGCCGGCCGTCGTACACGCACCCGCCGCTGGTCTCGCTCATCCCGTACGTCGTGACCACCCGGGCGCCGAGGGCCGCGGCCTCGGCCAGCAGTCCCGGCCGGGGCGCCGCGCCGCCGAGCAGGATGGTGCGAAAGCGCGACAGGTCCGCCTGGAGCCCCACCAGCCGGTGCAACTGGGTCGGGACCAGCGAGACGTGCGCGGCGCCCGAGGCCAGCACCGCCTCGGGATCGAAGCGCTCGTGCAACACCGGCTCGCTCTCGCCGAGCAGCGATCGGACCAGAACCTGCAGGCCGGACACATGGGAGACGGGCAGGCAGCACAGCCACCGCTCACCTTTGGCGGCCTCCACCCGGCGCAGCGAGGCGGCCGCGGAGGCGCGCAGGGCCGTCGCCGAGAGCAGCACGCCCTTCGGGGCGCCCGTGCTGCCGCTGGTGGCGATGACCACCGCCACGTCACCGGGCACGCCGACGCCGTCCGCCTGCCGTACCCCGTTCACGTGGGTGGGGCGCAGGGCCGCGAGCGCGGGGCCCTCCTGGCCGGGGGTCAGGGGCAGCACGGCGGGTCCGTCGCCGGACAGCGCGTCGCGGATCGCGGCGAACAGCCGGGGGCCCGCGGGCTGCACGACGGCGTGCAGCGGGCGGTCCGGATGCGACGGGTTCCTCCACATGCTCGTAAGGTTAATGGCGTCAGATCGGGCAGCGGCGCAGGGAGGGTCGTGACGCGTTCTCCCGTGGTTTTCCGGATTCCGATGCGCACCAGGTTCCGGGGTCAGACCGTCAGAGAAGGGGTGCTGCTGCACGGGCCGGCGGGCTGGGGCGAGTTCTCGCCGTTCCCCGAGTACGGGCCGCGCGAATGCGCCCGGTGGCTCGCCTGCGCGCGCGAGGCCGCCTTCGAAGGCTGGCCCGCGCCGGTCCGCGCGTCGGTCCCGGTCAACGCCACCGTGCCCGCCGTCGGGCCCGAGCAGGCGCACGAGATCGTCCGGCGCTCCGGCTGCGGCACGGCCAAGGTCAAGGTGGCTGAGCGCGGGCAGAGCTTCGCCGAGGACCTGGCCAGGGTGGAGGCCGTGCGTGACGCGCTCGGCCCGGCCGGCAAGCTGCGCGTCGACGTCAACGGCGCCTGGGAGGTGGACGAGGCGGTCCGGCGGCTCAAGGAGCTCGACCGCTTCGACCTGGAGTACGTCGAGCAGCCCTGCGCCACGCTGGCGGAGCTGGCGGCGGTGCGGCGGGCCTGCGACGTGCCGGTGGCGGCCGACGAGTCCATCCGCCGGGCCGAGGATCCGCTGCGGGTGCGGGCCGCCGAGGCGGCCGACATCGCGGTGGTCAAGGTGCAGCCGCTGGGCGGCGTGCGGGCGGCGCTGCGGGTGGTGGAGGCGTGTGGGCTGCCGGCCGTGGTGTCGAGCGCCGTGGAGACCTCGGTGGGGCTGGCGGCCGGGCTGGCGCTGGCCGCCGCGCTGCCGGAGCTGCCGTACGCGTGCGGGCTCGCGACGATGGCGTTGCTGTCGGGCGATGTGGTGGAGGATTCGCTGGTGCCCCTGGACGGGATGCTGGCCGTACGCCATCCTGAGGTGAATTTTCATCATTTGTCGGATATGTCGAGTTTTCAGATTGATTCTCCGTCGTGGCTACGCCGGATGCAGGAGGCGTCACTGTGAATCCCGCTACCGCGCTGGCCACGGTTCTGGTCGACGAGCTGGTGCGCTGCGGCCTCACCGACGTCGTGATCGCGCCCGGCTCCCGCTCCGCCCCGCTGGCGCTGGCGCTGCACGCCGAGTCGCGGGTGCGGCTGCACGTCCGGATCGACGAGCGGTCGGCCTCCTTCCTGGCGCTCGGGCTGGCCCGGCGGGCCGAGCGGCCCGTCGCGCTGATCTGCTCCTCAGGGACGGCCGCCGCCAACTTCCACCCCGCCGTCATCGAGGCCGGCGAGTCCGGTGTGCCGCTGCTCGTGCTCACCGCCGACCGCCCGCCCGAGCTGCGCGGCACCGGCGCCAACCAGACGATCGACCAGCTCAAGCTGTACGGCTCGGCGCCCCGCTGGTTCGCCGAGGCCGGGACGCCCGAGAACCGGCCCGGCCAGGTGGCCTACTGGCGCTCCCTGGCCTGCCGCGCCTACCAGCGTGCCGTCGGCCCGGACGATCCGGGGCCGGTGCACCTGAACCTGCCCTTTCGGGAGCCGCTGATCCCCGACGGCGACCCCTCGTGGTGCGAGCCGCTGGACGGCCGCGCCGGCGGGCCGTGGGTGCGCTCCCGGGTCGCGCCGCCGCCCATCGCCCTGCACATCCCGCCCACCAGGCGCGGCGTGCTCGTGGTCGGTGACGGCGCGCCGAACGTGCGCCGATACGTCGCCGCCGCCGGGATGGCGGGCTGGCCGGTGCTGTCCGAGCCGAACGGCGGCGCCCGCTACGGCGACCACGCCATCTCCACCTACCACCACCTGCTCGGCGTGCCGGACTTCGCCGACGCCTACCGGCCGGACGTGGTGGTCACGCTGGGCCGTCCCGGTCTGTCGAAGCCGTTGCTGTCCTGGCTGGGGCGTGCCGACGAGCACATCGTGGTCGCCCCCGACCTGGGCCGCTGGCCCGACCCCACCCGGTCGGCCAGCCAGGTGGCGCAGGCGGTGGAGATCCCGGTGGCCTCGGGTGACGACAGCTGGCTGCACTCCTGGCGGCAGGCCGACGCGGCCGCCAGAACGGCGCTCGACGAGGTGCTGGACGACTCGGGGCTGAGCGAGCCCCGGCTGGCCCGCGACCTGGCGGACATGCTGCCCAACAGCGCCCTGCTGTTCTGCGGCTCCTCGATGCCGATCAGGGACCTGGACCAGGCGATGCGGCCCCGGCGCGGGCTCAAGCTGCTGGCCAACCGCGGCGCCTCCGGCATCGACGGGCTGGTGTCCACGGCGATGGGCGCGGCGCTGGCGCACAACGGGCCCTCCTACGCGCTCATGGGCGACCTGTCGTTCCTGCACGACCAGAACGGCCTGATCCTCGGCCCCCGGGAGCCCCGGCCGGACCTGTGCCTGGTGGTGGTCAACAACGACGGGGGCGGCATCTTCTCGCTGCTGCCCCAGGCGGCGCTGCGCGACCCGTTCGAGCGCGTCTTCGGCACGCCGCATGGAGTGGACCTGGGTTACGTCACCGCCGCGACCGGCACCCCGTACACGCAGGTGCGGGACCCGTCCGAGCTGTCGAAGGCGCTGCGCGGCGAGGGGCCGCGAGTGGTGGAGGTGCGCACCGACCGTGCGGCGAACGCGGCGGTGCACGCGCGGATGCGCGACGCCACCGAGGCGGCGATCACGGCCTTCCTTCAGGACTCTGCCGCCGCAGGGTGAGGAAGTGGCCTTCCAGGCCGGTGATCCGCAGCAGCCGCGCCATCGGCGCGGGGACGCCGGCCAGGAGCAGTCTCGTGGCGTGCAGCCTGGCCTGCCCGCGGAGCGCGACCAGGGCGCCGAGCCCGGCCGCGTCGATGAACGACAGCCCGCTCATCTCCAGCACCACCTCGCCGCCGGCGCGTTCCAGGACATCGAGCAGGTGGGCGCGCAGGACGTCGATGGTGGCGATGTCGAGCTCGCCGGAGACCGAGACGGTCACGGTGTCACCGTGGTCCCTGGTCGTCAGGTGAAGTGGTGCCATGGCCCGAATGCCGTCCCCAAAGCCGAGAGATGCGCCGGCCCTCGGGCACGCCACACCGTGCCCCCACGGGCGTGGCGGATCCGAGCGGTCGGCGCGAGGAATGTGTGACGCGGGGTTCGGGCGGCACGGTGAAATCAGCGGCGACTGCCTGTTTCCAGCTGGAGTGTAACCCGATGGCCGATCGGTTCGCCGGAAGATGGGGATACGGGTGGCCTTAGTGGCTCACCGCTCGATGAGGGTGACCTCCAGGGAGTAGTGGGAGGCCCGGTAGATGTGCGAGCCGTGCTCGACGGCCCGGCCCTGGTCGTCGTAGGTGGTGCGGACCATGGTCAGCAGGGGGGCGCCGCGCCGCTCGTCCAGCAGCTTGGCCTCGGTCTGGGTCGCGGCGCGGGCGCCGATGCGCTGGTTGGCCACGCGCATCCGCACGCCGGAGCCGCGCAGCAGCTCGTACAGGCCGCGGCCTTCGAGGTCGGCGGCGGTGAGCTGGGCCAGCCCGAGCGGCAGCCAGTTGTGCAGCACGGCCAGGGGCTCGCCCGCGGCGAAGCGCAGCCGCTCCAGGTAGAGGACGTCGGCGCCGGGCTCGACGCCGAGGATCGCGGCGACCGCGTCCTCAGCCTGGCGCGGCTCCAGCTTGAGCACCTGGGTGGCCGGCTCCTGGCCGGAGCGGCGCAGGTCGTCATAGAGGCTGGTCAGCTCCACCGAGCGTTTGACCTGCCCGTGCACCACCTGGGTGCCGACGCCGCGCTTGCGGACCAGCAGGCCCTTGTCGACGAGGTATTGGATCGCCTGGCGAATCGTGGGCCTGGACAGCCCCAGTTTGTCGGCGAGGAGGATCTCGTTGTCCAGCCGGGAGCCGGGTGTCAGGTCGCCGCGCCGGATGGCTTCGGCGATCTGCTCGGCCACCTGGAAGTAGAGCGGCACGGGGCTGGATCGGTCCAGGTCGATCGCCAGATTCGCGGTCATGCTGATCAGATTATCCGAGGTCAGAATGTCCTGACAAATAGCACTTGTTAGGCTGCAGGTCGTGTCGCTTGTTCATCCTGAGGTCACTATGTCCTGTCATAGTCGCCGATGACGGGCGGTCGGCGAGCTCATAGGGGGATGCATGGACGTGACCGGACTGCTGGACACCGCCACCGAAGCGGCCATGGCGGCGGGACCCCGGCTGCGTGAGGCCTTCAGATCCCGGCCGCAGATCACTACAAAACGGGACTTCCACGACCCGGTGACCGAGCACGACAGAGCCGCGGAGGAGACCATCCGCGCCGTCATCACCGCACGCCGGCCCGGCGGCGCCATCGTGGGGGAGGAGGGCGGCGAGACCGGCTCGGGCGAGGTGCGCTGGTACGTCGACCCCATCGACGGCACCGCCAACTTCGCCGCCGGCCTGCCGTTCTTCTGCGTCTCCATCGCCGCCTCCGTGCGCGGCGAACTGGTCGCGGGCGTGGTGTACGACCCGATACGCGAGGACATGTTCACCGCCTCCACCGAGGGAGCCTGGTGCGACGGCAAGCCGATCCGCAGCGAGGGGGCCACCCGGGACCGTGAGGCGATGCTGTTGAGCAGCTATCCGACGCCGCTCGACCTGGAGGCCGAGGGGGAGGAGGCGCTGCGCCGCTACGGCCGCTTCGTCGGCTCCTTCGCCGCCGTGCGCCGGCCCGGCAGCGCCGCGCTCAAGCTCGCCCACGTCGCCGCCGGCTGGTCGGACGCCGCCTACGGCACCCACTCCCACCCCTGGGACGTGGCGGCCGGAGCCCTGCTGGTGCGGCAGGCCGGCGGCGTCTATCTGGGCGACCCGCTGGCCAAGGGCGACTATCTGGCGCACGTGGGCGGCTTCGACCTGAAGAACTCGGCCCTGGCCGAGGTGCTGCCCGGCTGAAGGCCGCAGCGGTGCTCAAGCGAGGTTCGGCCTGGCCGCGCTCACGCCGGGGCAGGTCGCGGGCGGTTCAGGGGCGGGTGAGCAGTGGTGGGAGGTCGGTCAGGGTGGTGATTCTCGGGAAGCCCGGGGGAGCGGTCTCGACGCCGAGCCGGTCCAGCCAGACCGAGCGCATCCCGGCCGTGGCCGGGCCGGTGACGTCGTTCGCCACGTCGTCGCCCACCAGCAGCACCTCCCCGGGCGCCAGCCCGAGCGCGTCGGCCGCGCCGGTGTAGCAGGCCGGGACCGGTTTGTAGCAGCCGTCCAGCACCTCGCCCGTCAACACGGGGCCGACCCGCCCGCCCAGCCCGATCGCGCGTACCTTCGCCTCCTGGATCTCCTGGCTGCCGTTGGTGAGCACGCCCAGCCGGAACCCGTCGAGCGCGGCCACGGCGTCCGCCGCGTCCGGAAAGGCGGTCCACCCGTCGCGGTAGTGCTCGGCGAACGCGGCGAAGGCGGCGTCCAGGTCGCCGGGAGTCTCCAGGGCCAGTTCCTGGCAGAGCGCGCGCACCCGGCGGCGGCGCTGCTCCGCCCACGAGCACTCGCCCGCGTGCCACGCCTGCAGATGCGGCCCCTCCAGCGCGGCCCAGAGCCCGGCCGCCTCGCCGAGCCGGGGGTGGCCGGGAGCGCGGGCCGACACCCAGGCGGTGATCCCGGCGTCGGCGGCGGCGCGGTGGTCGAGCAGGGTGCCGTCGAGGTCGAACAGGATGCCCTTGATCATGAGGTCATCCTGTCAGCGGGCCCGCGGGTCCGGCGATAGGCACCGGCCTGCCGGACGTGCTCGATCATCAGCAGCTCGGCCCGCGCGCCGTCGGCTCCCGCCAACGCGGTCAGGATCGCCGCGTGCGCGTCGAGCTGCCGCCTGACCTGGGCCGCGTCCAGCCACAGCGAGGCCGCGGCGGGCACCGGGAAGCTGTTGCGCACCGCTCTGGCGTGCTGGCCGAGGAAGGCGGGCCCGCCGATGTCGGCGATGCGCAGGTGGAAGTGCCTGCTCTGCTCGCCGAGACGGTCGTTGCCGCCCTCGTCGGCGGCGCGCTCCATCGCGGCGTGCAGGTCGTGCAGGTGGGCCAGCTCCTCGCCGGTGATCCGGGCCGCGGCCAGCCGCGCGCCGAGGCCCTCGACCACCGCGCGCAGCCCGTAGAACTCCTCCAGCGCGTCGTCGCCGAGGTCGACCACGGTGGCGCCGTGGTGGGCCTCGTAGCTGACCAGCCGATCCTTCTCCAGCCTGCGCAGCGCCTCGCGTACGGGGGTGACCGAGACGCCCAGCCGCTGGGCGACGGCTCCGGCGCGCAGGGCGGTGCCACCGGGGATCTGGGCCGTGCGGATCTCGTCCAGCAGGACGCTGTAGACGTACTCGGCCTTGCTCATGGGCGGCCGGGGCTGGCTGGTCATGTCTCCTAGTGTCTCCCAAAGTTGACCTATGACATATTTCTTATAAGTTGCATAACTATGACAAGCCTCGCCGACCTGAGGGTCATCGACGCCGCGACGTTGTTCGCCGGCCCCTCGGCCGCGATGATGCTCGGCGACTTCGGCGCCGACGTGATCAAGATCGAGCATCCACGGCGCGGCGACCCGTCACGCGGGCACGGCGCCTCGGTGGACGGGGTGGGGCTGTGGTGGAAGTCGCTGTCGCGCAACAAGCGCGCGGCGGCGGTCGACCTGTCGCGCGAGGAGGGGCAGGAGATCCTGCGCCGCCTGGCCGAGCGGTCCGACGTGCTCGTGGAGAACTTCCGCCCCGGCACGCTGGAGCGCTGGGGCCTGGCGCCCGCGGACCTGATGGCGCTCAACCCGCGGCTGATCGTGGCGCGGATGACCGGGTTCGGGCAGTTCGGCCCGATGGCCAGGCAGCCCGGATTCGGCACCCTGGCCGAGGCGATGAGCGGGTTCGCCGCGATGACCGGTGAGCCGGACGGGCCGCCGACGCTGCCGCCGCTGGCCCTGGCCGACGGCATCGCCGGCCTGGCCATGTCCTACGCCGTCATGGTGGCCCTGCGCGCCCGCGAACGGACCGGACGCGGCCAGGTGATCGACATGGCGATCATCGAGCCCATCCTCGGCCTGCTCGGCCCGCAGATGACCGCCTTCAAGGCGCTCGGCGTGGTGCCGGAGCGCACCGGCAACCGCTCCAGCAACAACGCGCCGCGCAACACCTACCGCACCCGCGACGGCCGCTGGCTGGCCGTCTCGACCAGCGCCCAGCCCATCGCCGAGCGCGTCGTCACCCTGGTCGGCCGCGCCGACCTGGTCGAGCAGCCCTGGTTCGGCAGCGGCAGCGGCCGGGTGCGGCACGCCGACGAGCTGGACGAGGCCGTCGCCACCTGGATCGCCGAACGGGACGCCGCCGAGGTCATCGCCCGCTTCGAGGAGGTGCAGGCCGCCGTCGCCCCCATCTACGACGTGGCCGACATCGCGGTGGATCCGCAGTACGCGGCGCTCGGCACCTTCGTCGAGGTGCCCGACGAGGAACTCGGCACGGTCACCGTACAGAATGTGCTGTTCCGTCTGTCGGAGACGCCGGGGGAGGTGCGCTGGCCGGGGCGCGGCCTCGGCCGCGACACCGACGAGGTGCTCGGCGAGCTGGCCTACACCCCTGAGCGGATCGCCGCGCTGCGCGATGGCGGAGTGATCGCGTGAACCTCCCCGTCACCTGGCTGTACGTGCCCGGCGACCGGCCCGAGCGGTTCGCCAAGGCGGTCGGCTCCGGCGCCGACGTGGTCATCATCGACCTGGAGGACGGGGTCGCGCCGGCCCGCAAGGACGAGGCCCGCGACAACGCCGCCGCCTTCCTGCGCGAACGGTCCGCGGCGAGCGACGGGGGGCCGCCCGTCCACGTGCGGATCAACGACCTGGCCGGTCAGCGCGGGCTGGACGACCTGGACGCGCTCGCCGCGCTGGCCGACGCCGTCCGGCTGCCCAAGGTCGAGTCGGCCGGCACGCTGGACCTGCTGGCGAGGTTCGGCGTACGGGCGTACGCGCTGCTGGAGTCGGCGGCCGGGATCATGGACGCGCGGGCCATCGCCGCCCACCCGTGCGTCGACGGGATCGCGCTCGGCGAGCAGGACCTGGCCGCCGAGCTGTTCATCACCGGCGAGAGCGCCGTGACCCACCTTCGGCTGCAGGCCGTGCTCGCCGCCGCGGCGGCGGGGCTGCCGCCGGTGCCCATGGCCGTCCACCCGGACGTACGGGACGAGGCCGGGCTGGTGGCCTCGTGCGCGGCGGGGCGGGCGCTGGGCATGTTCGGCAGGACCGCGATCCATCCGCGGCAGCTGCCGCTGATCAGGGCGGCCTTCCGGCCGACCGAGGAGGAGGCGGCCAAGGCCGCGGAGATCGTTCAGGCGGCGGAGGTCGCCGGGGCGGGCGCCCTCGCCCTGCCGGACGGCAGGTTCGTGGACGCCCCGATCGTGGCCAGGGCGCGCCGCACCCTGACGCTGTTCACCCGCCTGGCCGACGGCGCTCAACCCCCTGGACCTTGACACAGTTCGCCCGGCCGCCGATGGCGCTTGATCCTCGGACCGTGACGCTGTTCGCGTGACCGGCGGCGGAATCTAGCCGACGGGGCTCCAGCGGACCGACAGTTCCAGGTCGTCCGGAGCGCGGCCCGGCAGGGGGCGGTGCGCCGGTGGCTGCCGTAGGGAGTCCAGCATCAGGGCCAGGAAGCGGTGGCGGAGTTCGCCGGTCCGCTGTTCGTCGCCGAGCTTCACCGAGGCGAGCTGCTCGAAGATCAGCGCGAGATCGGCGGGGGTGATGTCCGGCCGGAGCACGCCCGCCTCCACCGCGCGGGTGTGCAGCCGCGTCGCCAGCTCGGAGGCCCTGGCGGCGTGCTGGTGCAGCTCCTGCGTGGGGTGGAAGGTGCCCGCCAGCTTGATCGTCAGTGAGTTGGTGTCGGCGTCGACGATGCCGCGCATGTAGCCGGCGAACTCCTCCCAGGGGTCGTCATGGTCGCGCATCGCCTGCTCCGCGACGGCGATGTAGAGCTGCAGCCCGTCGCCGCAGAGCTTCTGCAGCAGGGCCTCCTTGCTGGGATAACGCCGGTAGAGGGCACTGATCCCGACGCCCGCCCGCTCGGCCACGGCCGCGATGGGGGCGCCCGGGTCGGCGGTGAAGACGGCGCGCGCCGCCGTGAGGATCAATTCGTCGTTGCGCGCGGCCTGCGCCTTGCGGCCGCTCATGGGTGCTGTCGTCATGGACTCAGCATACTGGAACGAACAATTCCGTTCTATCTCGTACGGTTAAAGAGCTCGTGCCGGCGTCCGGGTCGGGAACGATTCGTCCCTTGTCCTAGGCATTAGTCCGTATGTCTATACATACAGATGATATTGGGGTACAACCGGTGGCAGCCCGTTGCTCTTGGAGGTTTCGGATGAGACGCATTCCGGTAGTGCTGGCCATGATGAGCGTTCTGGCGCTGGGCGGTTGCTCCGCCGCCGGTGAACAGGCCCCGCAGAGCGCGCCCGCGCAGGGCTCGGCGCCGGCCGCGACCGGCGCGGGCACCTACGCCGTGATCACCCACGGCGCGCCGGGCGACTCCTTCTGGGACGTCGTCAAGAACGGCGCCGAGGCCGCGGGCACGGAGTACGGCGCGCAGGTCACCTACCAGGGCGACGGCGACCCCGCCAAGCAGTCGCAACTCATCGACCAGGCGGTCTCCAGCAAGGTCGACGGCATCGTGGTCTCCCTGGCCAACCCCGACGCGCTGCGCGAGGCCATCGGCAAGGCCGTCGCCGCGAAGATCCCCGTGGTCACCATCAACTCCGGCGCCGACACCGCCAAGGAGCTCGGCGCGCTCACGCACGTCGGCCAGTCCGAGGACGTGGCCGGGCGCGGCGCGGGCGAGCAGCTCAAGGCGGCCGGCGTCACCAAGCTGCTGTGCGTCATCCACGAGGCCGGCAACGTCGGCCTCGACCAGCGCTGCAAGGGCGCCGAGGAGACCCTCGGCGGCACCGTCGAGCGGCTGCAGGTGGACGTGAGCAACCTGGCCGACGTGACCTCCAAGGTCACCGCGAAGCTGCAGACCGACAAGGCCGTCAACGGCGTGCTCGCGCTCAACCCGGCCGTCGCGGTCGCCGCCAGGGACGCCATCGCCGACGCCGGTTCGCAGGCCAAGCTGGCCACCTTCGACCTGTCGGCCGACGTGGTCACCGCCATCCAGGGCGACGAGATCCTGTTCGCGGTCGACCAGCAGCAATACCTCCAGGGCTACCTGCCCATCACCTTCCTCCACCTGTACAAGAACAACCTCAACACCGTCGGCGGCGGCCTGCCCGTCAACACCGGGCCCGGCTTCGTCACCAAGGACAACGCCGAGCAGGTGGCCAAGCTGGCCGAGGCGGGCACCCGATGATCGGGGAGGCGCCGTGACGGCCACCACCGCCGACGAGCGGCTCGCGCGGGTCGGGTTGCTGCGCCGCCTGCTGATCCGGCCCGAGCTGGGCGCGGTCGTCGGGGCGGTGGTGGTCTTCACCTTCTTCGCCACCCAGTCGGCGGTGTTCAGGTCCCCCGAGGGCATCGCGAACTGGCTGGACCCGGCCGCCACGCTCGGCATCATGGCGGTGGCCATCGCCCTGCTGATGATCGGCGGCGAGTTCGACCTGTCGGCGGGCGTGCTGACCGGCACGACCGGGCTCATCCTGGTCACCCTCGCCACCCGCTACGGCCTGAACGTATGGCTGGCCATGCTGGTCAGCCTCGTCGTGGCGCTCGGTGTCGGGCTGCTCAACGGCCTCATCGTGACCAGGACGCGGCTGCCCAGCTTCATCGTGACGCTCGGCACCTTCCTCATGCTGCAGGGCGTCAACCTCGGGGTGACCAAGGCGCTGACGGGCACCGTACAGGTCAGTGGGCTGCGCAGGGCGGAGGGCTTCGAGGCGGCGCGGACCGTCTTCGCGGGCACGATCCAGATCGGCGGCACCTCCTTCCGGGTGGCGATCCTGTGGTGGTTGCTGGTCACCGCGCTGGCCACCTGGGTGCTGATGCGCTCACGGGTCGGCAACTGGATCTTCGCGGTCGGCGGCAGCGAGCCGGCGGCGCGGGCGGTCGGGGTGCCCGCCGCCCGGACGAAGATCGCGCTGTTCATGACGACGGCGGTCGCGGCCTGGCTGGTCGGCTCGATCATGGCGCTGCGCTACACGTCCGTGCAGGCCAACATCGGCATCGGGCAGGAGTTCATCTACATCATCGCCGCCGTGATCGGCGGCTGCCTGCTCACCGGCGGGTACGGCTCCGCGATCGGCGCGGCCATCGGTGCGGTGATCTTCGGCATGGCCGACAAGGGCATCGTGTTCCTCGGCTGGGACGCCGACTGGTTCAAGTTCTTCCTGGGGGCCATGCTGCTGCTGGCCACGCTGGCCAATCGCCTGGTCAGGCGCTATGCCGAGGAGGTCAAGCATTGATACTCGAGACCCGGGGCATCGGCAAGTCGTTCGGCTCGGTGCTGGCGCTGCGCGAGGTGTCGATGGGGGTGGCGGCGGGCCAGGTCACCTGCGTGCTCGGCGACAACGGCGCGGGCAAGTCGACGCTCATCAAGATCCTCGCGGGTGTGCACCAGCATGACTCGGGGACCCTGCTCGTGGACGGCGCGGAGGTCCGGCTGAGCAGCCCCAGGGACGCGCTCGACCGCGGCATCGCCACCGTCTACCAGGACCTGGCGATGATCCCGCTGATGTCGGTCTGGCGGAACTTCTTCCTCGGCTCGGAGCCGCGCAAAGGCCTGGCCTTCGACGTGCGCACGGCCCGGCGGGTCGCCGGCGACGAACTGCGCGCCATGGGCATCGACATCCGCGACGTGGACCAGCCGGTCGGCACCCTGTCGGGCGGCGAACGGCAGTCGGTGGCCATCGCCAGGGCGGTCTACTTCGGCGCCCGCGTGCTCATCCTGGACGAGCCGACCTCGGCCCTCGGCGTCAAACAGGCCGGCGTGGTGCTGCGCTACATCGCCAGGGCCCGCGACCGGGGGCTCGGCGTGGTGTTCATCACGCACAACCCGCACCACGCCTACCCGGTGGGGGACCGGTTCCTGCTGCTGAACCGGGGGACGAGCCTGGGCGAGTACGCCAAGGCCGACATCACCCGCGAAAAGCTCACCTCCCTCATGGCCGGCGACGCCGAACTGGAGGAACTGGCCCACGAGCTGGAACGGGAGTGACGGCAAACAGTTCTTCGCGAAGAACTGTTTGCGAAGAACTGTTTGCGGTTTACCCTAGCCGGTATGACTGAGCCCGCGAAGCCCGCCACCGAAGTCGTCCTCGACGCCAAGGGCCTGCGCGCCCTCGCGCATCCGCTCCGCGTCGAGCTGGTCAACCTCCTGCGCAGGCACGGCCCGTCCACCGCGACCCGCCTGGCCGACCTGCTCGGGGTCAATTCCGGTACGGCCAGCTACCACCTGCGCCGGCTGGGCGCGGCGGGGTTCGTCGAGGAGGACACCGAGCGGGGCAACGCCAGGGAGCGCTGGTGGCGGCCGGTGCACCAGATCACCCGGCTGGCCGACGTCGACCTGGCCGAGCGGGAGCCCGAGGCGACGCTGACCTACCTCCAGGCGGTGTCCGCCAGTTACCACCTGCGGGTCCAGCAGGCGCTCAACGCCTTCGACACCATGCCCCGCGACTGGCGGCGCATGTTCGACCTGAGCAGCCGGTCGCTGCGCCTGACCACGGGGGAGGCCGAGCGGCTGCGCGACGAGCTCGACGAGGTGCTCGACCGCTACCGCCGGGACGCCCCTGAGGCGGTGGCGCCGGAGGGGGCCGAGCGGCTCTCGCTGATCACGCTCTTCCTGCCTGACCTGGAGGAGTCGTGACCGGGCGCTCGTTACGGCCGCTGGGGGGTGTGCTGGCGGCGATGGCCGTGTCGCTGACCGGCACCCGGGTATCGGCGATCGCGCTGCCCTGGTTCGTGCTGGTCACCACCGGCAGCGCCGTCCAGACGGGGCTCGTGGCGTTCTGCGAGATGGCCCCGTACGTGCTGGTCAAGGCGCTGAGCGGGCCGCTGGTCGATCGGGTGGGCCCGCGGCGGATCTCCTGGATCACCGACGTGGTGAGCGCGGCCGCGACGGGAGCGGTCGTCGCGCTGCACGGCGTGGACGCGCTCGCGTTCGGGCCGCTGCTGGGCATGGTGGCGGTGATCGGCGCGGCCCGGGGGCCGGGCGACCTGGCCAAGGAGATCATGGTTCCGGAGGCGGCGGAGCGGGGGCTGGTGCCGCTGGAGCGGGCCACCGGGCTGGCGGGCGTGACCGAGCGGCTGGCCGGGACGGTGGGCCCTGCGGCGGGCGGAGCACTGGTGGCGCTGCTCGGGCCGCTGGCGGGGCTGGGCGTCAGCGCGGCCTGTTTCGCCCTGGGCTCCGTGATCGTGGCGTGGGCACTGCCGGCGGGCGTGGGTCTGTCGCCAGGTGTGGGGGATCAGGCGCCGGGCGTAGGGCATCGGGCGTCGGCGCGGGAAGAGCGGGCCGGATACTGGCGGCGGTTCGCTCAGGGCTGCCGGTTCCTGCGCGGGGAGCGGCTGCTGCTGGCGCTGATCGTGATGATCGGCGTCACCAATCTGCTGGACGCGGCGTTCGCCTCGGTGCTGCTGCCGGTGTGGGGCAGGGAGTCGGGACACGGCCCGGCCATGATCGGGGTGAACAGCGGGGTGATGGGGCTGGCGGCGGTCGGCGGCAGCCTGGTGGCGGCGGCGGTGGCGCACCGGATGCGGCGGCGGGTGGTGTTCTTCGTGGCGTTCCTCATCGCGGGCGCGCCCAGGTTCCTGATCCTGGCGGTGGACGCGCCGGTGTGGGCGATGGTGGCGGTGTTCGCGGTGAGCGGGTTCAGCGGCGGCTTTCTCAATCCGATCCTGGCGGCGGTCTGGTACGAGCGGGTGCCGCGCCACCTGCTCGGGCGGGTGAGCGCGCTGGGGGACTCGGTGGGGTACATGGGCATTCCGCTGGGCGGGCTGGTGGCCGGGGCGGCGCTCGCCTGGGCGGGACTGGCGCCGGTGCTGGTGGCGTGCGGGGCGGCGTACTTCCTCGCCACGAATGTGACGGCCCTGCGGCCGGAGTGGCGGGAGATGGACCGGCTGCGCGGCCGCGGGCGGCCCGCCGTACCGGATGGTGCCGGTACGGCGGGGTGACGGTCCTCAGCGGCCGGTGAAGAAGGCGCGGACGTCGGTGACGAAGGCCTCCGGCTCCTCCAGGGCGGCGAACGTGCCGCCGCGGTCGTGCTCCACCCAGCCGACGATGGTGTTGTCGCGCTCGGCGAAGCGGCGGATGGGCCGCAGGATGTCCTTGGGGAAGACGGAGATCGAGGTCGGCACGGTGGCCGCGGTGAGCTCCCAGGCGACGCTGGTGTCCTGTTCGGTGTCGGGCGTCTCGACGAAGGAGCGGGCGGCCGAGCCGGCGGTGCCGGTCAGCCAGTAGAGCATGGTGGTGGTGAGCAGGCGGTCGGGGTCGATGTCCCGGTCACTCCATTCGTGGTAGACGCTCGCGAACCAGGACAGCAGGGCCACGGGGGAGTCGGTCATGCCGTAGGCGAAGGTCTGCGGCCTGGTCGACTGGATGAGCTTGTAGCCGTACTGCTGGGTCAGGTAGGTCTCGCGGAAGGCCATGCGCTCCCGCTCGACCTCGGTCAGGCCGTCGAGCTCGCCGGGGGCGCCGATGGGGAAGCAGATGATGCCGTTGCCGTGCATCCCGGCGACCCGCTCGGGGGCGAGCACGCCGACCTCGCGGGAGATCCAGGTGCCCCAGTCGCCGCCCTGCACGCCGAAGCGGTCGTAGCCGAGCCTGGTCATGAGCTCCAGCCACGCCTTGGCGATGCGGGTGGAGCCCCAGCCGGTCTCCGTGGTGGGGCCGGACAGGCCGTAGCCGGGCAGGGAGGGGATGACGAGGTGGAAGTCGCGGCTGAGCGGCTCGATGACGTCGAGATACTCCACCGGACTGCTCGGCCAGCCGTGCGTGATGAGCAGCGGCAGCGCGTCCGGGGCGGCCGAGCGCACGTGCAGGAAGTGCACCCGCTGACCGTCGATCTCGGTGACGAACTGGTCGTGCTGGTTGAGCTCGGCCTCGGCGCGCCGCCAATCGTAGCCGTCGCGCCAGTGGCCGACGAGCTCCTTCATGTACGGCAGCGGGACTCCGTGCTGCCAGCCGAGGCCGGGGATCTCGTCGGGCCAGCGTACCCGGTCGAGCCGCGCGTGCAGGTCGTCCAGGTCGGCCTGGGCGATGTCGAGGCGGAAGGGCCGGATGTCGGTCAAGTCAGTCCTCCAAGTTGTTCCGTAGGCTGTACCGTACGCCCTACGGTTGGCGAGTGCAACCGGGAAATTATTAATCTACAAAGTAAAGGCGCTAGCCTGAGGCGGTGTCAGCGCCGTACCTCACCCTGAAGACCCCCGTCGAGCACGAGACCGAGGCCCGCCGCTCGCGCTTCGTCTGCGCCATGGCACCCGTGCGGAGCGCGGAGGAGGCCGCCGCGTTCATCGCCGAGCGCCGCCGCCTGCACGCCTCGGCCACCCACAACTGCACCGCCTACGTCGTCGCCGGGCTGCAGAAGGGCGACGACGACGGCGAGCCGGGCGGCACGGCGGGCACCCCCATGGTGCAGGCGCTGGTCGGCCGGGGGTTCGACCACGTGGTCGCGGTGGTGACCCGCTATTTCGGCGGCATCCTGCTGGGCGCGGGCGGCCTGGTGCGCGCCTACGGCTCAGCGGTGACCGAGACACTGGACCGGGTGGAGCCGGTGCGGATGGTGCCGGCCAGGCTCGTGCACGTCTCGGTGGCCCACGACCAGGCCGGCCGGGTGGAGAACGACCTCAGAGCCTCCCGCTACGCGGTGCGCGAGGTCGGCTACGGCTCGGCCGTGGACTTCGTGGTGGCGGTGGGCGCGGACGAGGTGGACGCCTTCCGGGACTGGGCGGCCGCCTTGACGGCGGGACGGGCCCGGGTCGAGCTGGGCCGCGACGTACACGTACCGGAATAAGGGCGGCTCAGCCGCCCGCGAGCAGACGGGCAGGTCGCGCCGAGCCGCCGTTCGGGGTTGAGCGGTCGGCCGGTCATCGTGCGATCGGCCGATCACGGAGGAGCGGTCATCAGCCCTCGAGGGCGTACTGCATGACGCGGAACTTCGCCTGGGCCTCCGCGAGCTCGGAGGCCGGGTCGGAGTCGCCCATGATGCCGCCGCCGGCGAACAGGCGGGCCCGGCGGCCCTCCACGATGCCGGACCTGAGCGCGATGCCCCATTCGCCGTCGCCGTGGGCGTCGATCCAGCCGACCGGGCCCGCGTAGCCCGCGCGGTCCATGCCCTCGAGCTCGCGGATGACGTCGATGGCCTTGTGGGTCGGGGTGCCGCCGACCGCCGCGGTGGGATGCATGGCGGCCACGACATCGAGGACGGAGGCGCCGTCGGCGAGCCGGCCGCTGACGTGGCTGGCGAGGTGCTGCACGTTGGGCAGGACGAGCAGCTCCGGCTCGTCGGGGGTGTGCAACTGGGCGCAGAGGGGGGCGAGGGTCTGCCGGACGGAGGCGATGGCGCACTCGTGCTCGTGCCGGTCCTTGGCGGAGGCGAGCAGGGCGGCGCCGCGTCTGAGGTCGTCGGCGGGGCCGGTGCCCCGGGGGGTGGTGCCCGCCAGGACGAGGGACTGGATCTCCTGGCCGGTGCGGCGGATGAGGAGCTCGGGGGTGGCTCCGACGAGGCCGGCGACGGAGAAGGTGTAGCACTCGGGATAGCGGCGGGCCAGGCGCAGGAGCAGCAGGCGGATGTCGATGGGGTGCTCGGCGGTGGCGAGGAGGTCGCGGGCGAGCACCACCTTCTCGAGCTCGCCGTCGCGGATGCGGCGGGCGGCGCGGGCCACGACGTGCTCCCAGGCGGGGGCGGTCAGG
Organism: Nonomuraea glycinis; assembly: GCF_014646515.1. Taxonomy (GTDB): domain Bacteria; phylum Actinomycetota; class Actinomycetes; order Streptosporangiales; family Streptosporangiaceae; genus Nonomuraea; species Nonomuraea glycinis. The sequence goes on along the minus strand of NZ_BMNK01000004.1, from coordinate 182,546 downwards.
CTGCCGTCGCCGTAGCTGATGCGGCCGGGGTCGAGCAGGGGGGTGAAGGTCTGGTGCGGGGCGTCGCCGATGGTGGTCAGCCAGGCGCGGCCGTTCCTGCGGGCGAGGATGGTCTGTGGGACGACGAGGGTGGAGCCGGCGGAGTTCTCGTCGAAGGTGAAGGTGCCGAAGGCGACCGGCCCGCTCCCGGGGGGCAGCGCGTCGTCGTCGTCGCTGTGGGCGTCGTCGAAGACCGCGGCGAGCCACTGGCGGGCCCAGGCGAAGCGGTCCGGACCTGGGGGGATGTCGGCGCGGGCGGCCTGGCCCCAGCCGACGAGGCCTTCGCCGTGCCTGATCCAGGCGTACGGCGCGGTCCGGGGGAGGGACGCCAGCAGATTACCGGGGTCGCGAATGGGGGTGGTGCGAACCGGTAGCGGGCGGGTTGTTCCGAGCGCGACACTCACCCGAGACACTCTATGCGGGAACTGAACACGTTCGACTGGGACCCCCGTGTCTGACCGGTTGCGGTTCATGTTTCCGGATAAAGGCGGCTATTGCCCTGCTTTTACGGCAACCTGATCGGCTGAAGGTCGTCAAGTGGTGATATGAAGTCGGTCCTGAGATGGCAGACGTTGCCCCGAGCGCGGGGTGGGCCGGCGGCGGGCTCCCTACCTTGGGGCCATGATCGCTCGCAGCCTGGGGCCCGTCCTGGCCGGCCTCGTCCTCCTCGCCGGCTCCGGCACCGCTCAGGCCGCTCCCACGGAGCCGGTGCCCGAGGTGATGGCGGCGCTGGGGGACTCGATCTCGTCGGGATTCAACAGCTGCGGCTGGTACGTGTCCTGCCCGTCCCGGTCGTGGTCCGCCGGCGAGCACGCGGGCGTGAACAGCCACTACCAGCGGCTGCTGCGGCTGGGGTCGTCGATCGAGGGGCACAACCGCACCTTCGCGGCACCGGGCGCGACGAGCGCGGATCTGCTGGGGCAGGTGCGGCGGGCGGTCGACGCGAAGGCGGACTACGTGACGATTCTCATAGGGGCGCAGGACGCCTGCAAGCTGGAGGAGAGGCAGATGACGCCGGTGGCGCTCTACCGGCGGCGGCTGGACCAGGCCCTGTCGGAGCTGCGGGCCGGGCTGCCCCAGGTCCGGGTGTTCGTGTCGAGCATCCCCGACCTGCACCGGCTGTGGCAGGTGGGCAAGAGCAACGCGCTGGCGCGCACGTTCTGGACGGTGGGACGGATCTGCCAGACGATGCTCGCCCAGCCGTCGTCGGTGAAACGGGCCGACCGGCAGCGGCGGGACCGGGTGCGGGCGCGGGTGATGGCCTACAACCAGGAGGCGGCGCGGGCGTGCGCGTCGCTGGGGCCGTCATGCCGCACCGACGCGGGCGCCGTCTTCGCCTACCCGTTCACGCTGGACCAGGTGAGCCGGTGGGACTACTTCCACCCGAACGAGGCCGGGCAGCGGGTGCTGGCGGAGCGGACGTTCCGCAACGGCTTCGAGTGGGCCGATCCGCGCTGAGCGCTCATCGGCACTGGGCGAGCATGGCCTTGCGGTCGGCGCGGGTGACCGGCAGGGCGTACTTCTTGGCGACCTGGGCGAAGCGGGTGACGTAGGCGCAGCGGATGCGGCGTTGCGGGGGCAGCCAGTCGGACGGCCCGGCGGCGTCCTTCTGCTCGTTGGCGCGGCCGAGCACGGGCAGCAGGTTGAGCGGGTCGTTGGCGAAGTCGAGCCGTTTCGTCATGCGCCACCGCCTGGCTCCCATCCGCCAGCCGTAGGCGAGCGGGACGACGTGGTCGACCTGGATCTCGTCGGCGTCGCTCTTGCGCCAGTCGATCATCCGGCCGGTGTACGGGTCGGGCAGGTCCATGGCGATGACCTCGCAGGTGGAGCCCTTGCGGTAGCGGACGTTGCGGCCGTCGCGGGCGAGGAGGTCGTCGCGGGTACGGCAGCCGTTGCGTGCGTACGGGACGCCGAGGGCGCTGTCGGCCCAGTTGCCGCCGTAGCGGGTGCGCCGGTAGCCGGCGCTGGAGCCCCGGGCGGCGACGCGTAAGTCCTTGATGAGGGCCCGGGCGGCCTTCTTGTCGGGTCCGGTGGTGACGGGCGCCAGGCCGGGCAGGGTGCCGCTGGCGTTGCCGAGCGGGCTGGCGGTCTCGGCGGACGTGGTGTTCTCGGTGCCGCTGACCAGGGCGGCCAGGACCGCGGCTGCGGCGAGGATGGCGACGGCGTCCTTCGCGCTCAAGCACGCCTCCCGGGTGCCGTTCGGAGGTTCTCTAGAGAGATTCCCGCAGTGGGCGATGTTGACACGGTAAGGGATGTGAACCGGTTCCGTGAGAAGTTCATGACCGGCTGTCCTCTTGATCCGGGTGGCCGGTCATGGCGTTCAGCCCGCGCCGAGGCAGGTGAACGACCAGCCGGTGGCGGTGGCGACGGGGTCCCCGGCCGTGTCCAGGCGGGCGTCACGCAGCGCGGTGGCCAGGCCGGCGCCGGTACGCAGCCGCCGGTGCAGCGCGACCATGAGCGGGACGGCGGCGAGGTCGTTGACGAGCACGACGCCGGCGACGAGGGCGGTGGTGCCGAGCTGGATGAGTGAGCTGGCCAGGCCGAGGAGTTCGTCCGCGCCGGCGGCGGCGGTCAGGCCGGAGTCGCAGCTCGACAGGATGACCTGGTGGGGTGCCCGGTTGAGCCGTTCGAGGTCGTAGACCGTGAGCGGGCCGTCGTCGACGCGCAGCGCGGAGAACAGCGGGCTGTCGGCGCGGAAGGTCCCGTGCGCGGCGACGTGGGTGAGGCGGGCGCCGTCCATGGCCCGCAGGACGCGGCCGACGGTCGCGGTGCCCTCGCCGAGGACGACGGGGGCGACGTACTCCGGCGTGACCTCCCGCACCTCCGCGCCCTGCGAGGCCAGCCCGGGGCCGCGGACGAGGACGACGCGGCCGTGGGCGGGGGCGCCGGTACGGCGGGCCCGCAACCAGGAGGCGGCCGACGGCGCGACGCTGACGGGGCGGTGGCGGAGCGCGGGGAGCAGTGCCCAGGGGACGGCGTGCAGGCGGCCCGGCGGCACGATGGCGACGTGCCGGTCGCCGAGGTGCTGGGCGGCGTCGCCGAGCAGGACGCGCTGCAGGGTGTGGCCGATGGTCTCCACCTGGGCGAGGAGCTCGGCGGGTGACAGCGCGGAGCGGCCGTGCGCGAGCCGGGACAGGCTGAAGCGGGCCAGGTCGACCTGGCGGGCGGCCTCCTCGGTGCGCCCAGCGGGATGGCGGCGGACGGTGCCGGAGCCGCAGACGAGGACGTGCAGGTGGCCGTCGACGTCCACGAGTTCGAGCAGCCGGTCGTCCGCGAGCTCGTCGAGGAGGGCATCGACGTCGACGCCCGGGGTGGCGGCGGGGTCGTGGCCATGGGCGTGCAGGGCTCGGGCGCGCGCGGCCCGCTCCAGGCGGAGCTGTTCGGCGGACAGGTGCGCGGTGGGCAGACCCTTGGCGCGGGCTTGGGCCAGGCGGCTGGTGAGGGCCCGGATGGCGGCGAGCTCCGCCTGGAGGTGCTCGTCGTCGGGCGGGCGGACGGCGGGGACCGCCAGTGCGGTGGCCCGCCAGCGTTCGCTCCACGCCAGCAGCAGCCGGGGCCGGTCGAGGCGCAGGGCGTGCCGCTGGCCGAGCGCGGCGAGCTCGGCGCCGTGCGCGCTGGCCTGGGCGCGCAGCTCGCTGGAGCCGAGGGTGGCGCGGTGCTGGTCGAGGACGCGCAGGCCCCGGTGGCAGGCGCGCATCAGCCGGGCCGCGTCGTGGCCGGCCTCGGCGCGCAGTGCTTCGGCGAGCCAGGCGGCGGCCCGGGAGAGCGCGGGGCCGTGGCGGCGACCGCGTGCGGCGGTGGCGAGGTGGCCGGTGGCGCGGGCGGTGTCGCCCAGGGCGAGGGCGAGGCGGCCGGCGATGAGGTGGCCGAGCGGCAGGTCGGGCGAGGAGAGGCCGGCCAGTTCGCGGGCGCACTCCTCGGCCTCCCGCAGCAGGGCGGCGTCGGTGGTGCCGGTGGCGAGCTGGGCTCGTACTTTGACCAGGCGGGCGTGCGCCCGCCACCAGTGGCGGTGCTGGTGGCCGAAGAGATCGGCGGCGTCGGCGGCGTGGCCGAGCGCGTCGGCGGGCCGGCGGGCGGCCAGGGCGCAGTTGGCGGCGGTGAGCAGCAGCTCGGCCTTCTTGACGGGCAGGCCGCGGATGCGTTCGAGCCGGGCGAGGGCGGTGTGGGCCTCGGCGAGCGCGTCCTGGGGCAGGCCGGCGGCCAGGAGCGCGGCGCAGCGCTCGATGCTGAGGCTGGGGTCGGGGGTGCCGAGCCGGTCGAAGCGCTCGGCGGCCTGGTCGAAGCAGAGCAGCGCGGCGGGCAGGTCGCCGATGCGCAGGGCGAGGACGCCGCGGTGCACGATGGCGTCGGCCGATTCGAGCTCCTGGCCGGTGGCGTTGAAGAGCTCCTCGGCGCGGGCCAGGTCGGCGGCGGCCTTGGCGATGGCGCCGAGCGCCAGATTGCAGGTGGCGCGCTCGCTGCGGGCGCGGGCCTCCCAGATGGCGTCACCGGCGGCGCCCAGGGCGGTGACGGCGTTGTTGAGGTCGGCCAGGGCGTCGCGATGGTGGCCGAGGACGATCAGGACGCCACCTCTGCGCAGCAGGATGCGCCCGTGCAGCAGGCCGGTGGACCGCTGGACGGCGGCGTCGAGCGCGGTGCGGCCCGCCGTGGTACGACCGGCGAAGGCGAGGGCCACGCCGAGGGTCGCCTGGACGTCGGCCTCGCGCTCGGCGCAGCCGGCCTGGCGGGCGAGGCGGCCGGCGGTTTCGAGCTCCGCCACGGCGGCGTCGATGTCGCCGAACTCGCGCAGCACGATGCCGATCGCCTGCCTGGCCATGGACGCGGCCAGTGGCGGCGGGTCGCCGGCGAGCAGGTCACGCGCCCTGTCGAGGGCTTCGTGGGGGCGCGACAGGGCCAGGGGGAGCAGCTCCGCCGTGGCGGTCGAGGAGGGTACGGGGTCCGCCGGCATGTTCCGAGCGTTGACGATCGGCTGTAGCGCCCGCAACCCCATGTCGATATAGGAGTGAAAAGTGTGATCGTTGACTACGGCCGGGAGGGGAATCCATGGACGCGGTGTTCGACGCTCAGTTCCGGATCGTCAAGGACGCGTTCCTGACGCGGGGGATCCAGGTGGAGGTGGCCTATACCCCCGCGGGTGAGGTCGACTACCTGTACGAGGCGGGCCGCCTGCTGACGCTGGACCGGGGGGACAACATCCAGCGGATCGAAGCCGTACTGCCGGCCGTTCGCCGGCTGGAGACGCGGGGGCGGGGCGATCTGGTGGTGCTGTCGCTGGAGGACGGGCTGACGGTGCCGGAGGCGCTGGAGGTCATCGAGCGGCGGGCGCCCCGCCGGCGGGAGGACGACGCCCGGCTGCCGCCGGCCTCGCCGGTGCACGTCCTGCACGTGAGCAGGCTGTGCCCCGGTACGGAGCCGGAGGTGCCTTCCGGGGCGCCGGATCGGCCGTGGCCGCCGCCGTGCCCGGGAGGCGACGTGGTGCGCAAGGCGCGGATCGGCGTCAGCGACACCGGCTGGCTCGGGCTGGACCCGGCGGCCTACCCGTGGCTGGGCGGCGTGGGCGGCGATCTGGAGACGCTGGATCCGCCGTCGCCGGTGAGCGGGCTGCCGCGGATCCCGCCGTTCGCCGGGCATGGCACGTTCGTGGCCGGGGTCGCCAAGTGCATGGCGCCGTCGGCCGCGGTGGACATCGTCGACCACTTCTCGGCTTCCGGCGCGGAGTTGGAGGACGTGATGATCGCCAAGCTGGAGGAGCTGGTCGGCCGGACGCCCGCGCCGGACGTGATCAACCTGTCGGCGGGCACCTACACCCGCGGCAACTGGTCCTCGCTCGGCTTCGAGGCGTTCCAGCAGGCGCACCCGGACGTGGTGCTGGTGGCGGCGGCCGGCAACGACGCGACGGACCGGCCGTTCTACCCGGCCGCCTACGACTGGGTGGTGTCGGTCGGGGCGCTCGGCCCCGACGGGGCGCACCGGGCGTGGTTCAGCAACTACGGCGACTGGGTGAAGGTGTACGCGCTGGGCGAGGGGCACGTCAACGCCTACGCCACCGGCGAGTACACCTACCGGGAGCCGCCGAAGATGCCCGCCGTGCAGAACTTCTCCGGGATGGCCAGGTGGGACGGCACGTCGTTCGCGGCGCCGCTGGTGGCGGGGTTGATCGCGGCCCGGATGGCGCGCACGGGGGAGTCGGCCCAGGACGCGAAGGCGGCCGTGCTGGCCTCGGCGCGGGAGGTGGACGGGGTGGGCATGGTGCTGTCCCCGTGCGGCGAGAGCTGACCTCGCGCGGATGCGGCCGAGGAGGTATCAGGGCGAGGTCCGGCCGCTCCGTCCTGGTGACCGCCGTCACCGAGCAGTGAAGAGACGACATGGCCCCGGTACCGCCTGTTCGTTCGCCGAAGCGTCCTGCCTGGACGCACCGCGCATCCGCGTTCACTCTTGCTGGGTGGGCCGTGCCGGGAAGGGAGCACACGGACATGCGAGACGATCCATCGGTCGTCGCCTTGGTGGTGCGGGCGAGGGGCGGTGACAGGGACGCGTGGGACGAGATCGTCGAGCGTTACTCGTCGCTGGTCTGGTCGATCTGCAAGGCTTTCAGGCTGAGCCGGGCCGACGCCGACGACGTGGGGCAGACGGTGTGGCTGTCGCTGGTGGAGCAGTTACCCAGGCTGCGCGAGCCGGCGGCGCTGCCGGGCTGGCTGGCGACGGCGACCAGGCGTGAGTGTCTCCGGTGCGCCCAGGCGGCGGAGCGGCAGCACCGCCTCCGGCAGCAGGTGGACACCGACGTGCTGGTGGACGTCAGGGTGCCCGCGCCGGATCAGGAGCTGATCGACGCGGAGCGGAACGCGGCGCTGATCGCGGGGTTCCGGCAGCTGGAGGGGCGCTGCCAGGAACTGCTGTCGATGCTGATGAGCCAGCCCCCCGTGCCGTACACCGACATCAGCGCGAAGCTGGCCATGCCGGTGGGCGCGATCGGGCCGACGCGGGCGCGGTGCCTGGACAAGCTGCGCCGCACACCGACCGTGGCCGCGCTGATCAGGTCCGAACGGGACACCCAGGGGAGAAGGTGACAGGGCATGGACACACCGTGGTGGAGTGACGACGATCGGTTCCTGGCCGCTGTACGGCAGGCGCACGCGGCGGAGCGGGAAGTCCCGGAGAGCTTCGTGGCGGCCGGCAAGGAGATCTTCGTCTGGCATGACGTCGACGCCGAGCTGGCGGCGCTCACCTATGACTCGGCGGTGGACGAGGCGGGGGCGGCGACGCGGGGCGCCGAGCACGCGACGTTACGGGCGCTGATCTTCGCGACGCCGGAGCTGACGATCGAGCTGGAGGTGGGCCACGAGGCGCTGCTGGGCCAGGTGGTGCCGGCCCGGCCGGGGACGGCGTACACGCACCTGGTGACGGGTGACGTGGTCACGTCGGTGATCGACGAGTCGGGGTGCTTCGTGTTCAGGCCGGCGCCGGCCCAGGCGTTCAGGCTGCAGTGCCGTCCGAGTACGGGCAGCAACGTGGTCACGGACTGGATCGCTCTGTAACGTTGTAAGCACTCGCCTTCGGGAGGTTCTGACATGGACCCCTACTCGCAGATCGTCTCCTCCGTCGCGGCCGTGCTGCAGCCCAAGGTCGCCGGCGTGCGGGCCGGGCGAGGCAGCGGTTCGGCGGTGGTGTTCACCGCCGACGGGTTTCTGCTGACGAACGCGCACGTGGTCGGCTCCGCCAGGTCGGGCACACTGGCGTTCGCCGACGGCTCCTCCGGCGCCTTCACCGTCGTCGGCCGGGACCCGCTGTCGGACCTGGCGGTGATCAGGTCACAGGTGCCCACCCCCGAGCCGGCCGTGCTCGGCGACAGCGCCGACCTCGTGGTGGGCCAGCTCGTGGTGGCCGTCGGCAACCCGCTGGGGCTGGCCGGGTCGGTGACGGCCGGGGTGGTGTCGGGACTGGGCCGGTCACTGCCCGCGCGCAGCGGCTCCGCCGTACGGCTGATCGAGGACGTGATCCAGACCGACGCGGCGCTGAACCCCGGCAACTCCGGCGGGGCGTTGGCGGACTCGCGGGCGCGGGTGGTCGGGGTCAACACGGCGGTGGCCGGGGTGGGGGTGGGCCTGGCCGTGCCGGTGAACGCCACGACCAGGGGCATCATCGCGGCGTTGATCAGGTACGGGCGGGTGCGGCGGGCGTTCCTGGGGCTGGTCACCTCGCCCGCGCCGCTGGCCGAGCCGCTGCGGCGGCGCACCGGGCAGCCCGGCGCGCTGCGGGTGGTGGAGGTGATCCCCGGCTCGCCCGCGGGCCGGGCCGGGCTGCGGGCCGGCGATCTGGTGCTGAGCGCCGGGCGCGCCCCGGTGGACGACGCGCAGAGCCTGCAGCGGCTGATGTTCGCCGACGCGATCGGGCGGCCGCTGCCGATCACCGTCTACCGCAACGGCGCGCTCGTCGACGTCATCGCGGAGCCGGTGGAGCTGACGGAGTCCGAGGTCTGAGCGGGTTGGGCGCCGCCGCAGGGGTGCGGCGGGCGAGCAGTGCCTCCAGCAGGCTGTCCCAGCGGGCGCCGATGGTGGCGATGTCGTAGCCGCGGACGGTCTCCAGCCCTCCGGCGGCCAGCTGCCGGCGCAGCGGTTCGTCCTCGATCACCCGCAGGATGGCCGCGGCCAGGTTGGCGTTGGTGCGCGGTTTGACGAGCAGGCCGTCGACCTCGTTGGTGAGCATCTCCTTGGGCCCGTGCGGGCTGTTGAAGCTGACGATGGCCAGCCCCTTGGCCATCGCCTCCAGGATGGTCATGGGGAAGCCCTCGTGCCGGGAGCTGAGCACGAACATGGAGGCCCTCTCCAGCTCCGCGCCCACGTCGGAGGTGGGGCCCGGCAGCTCGACCTTGCCGTCGAGACCCGCCTCGGTGATCTGGGCGGCCAGCGCCTCCTGCTGCGGGCCGGCGCCGATGATGCGCAGCGTCCAGTCGGGGTGCGCCTCGGCCACCTGCTGCCAGGCGGTGATGAGCCGGTGGAAGCCCTTGATGCGGGTCAGCCTGCCGACGGCGACGGCGACCTTCGCGTCCAGCTTGGCCACCTCGCCGCTCATGGCCGGCACCGCGTTGGGGATCCGCAGCAGCTTCTTGGGCTTCTTGGGCAGGGCGTCACGGTAGTCCTGCAGGTCGGCCTTGGTGAGCGCGACCAGGGCGTCCAGCCGGCGGTAACGCCACTTGATCAGCTTCTGGACCGGCTCCGGCTGGGTGGCCAGGGCGACGTGCTCCTGCCCGATGGTGATGACGCTGGGCAGCGCCAGCTGGGCCACGGCGAGGACCAGGCCGGGGCGGGTGCCGATGAGCACGCCGGTGTCCATCGAGCGGATGAACCGGGCCAATTTCAGGTCGGTCCACAGGTTGAAGCGGTGGTAGGCCGACTCCTCCTTGGGCACGAGCCTGCTGGGGAGCTTGGACAGCAGCGCCCGCATCGGGTCGGCGCTGGGGGCGAGCCGGTCGTCCAGATAGCGGAAGCGCACGCGCGGGTCGATCGGGAAGAACGGCTCCTCGGCCTCCCTCAGGACGCTGACGATCTCCACGTCATGCCGGTCGGCCAGGTGGCCGGCGAGATTGAACACGGTTCTGATCGTGCCGCCCATGCCGTTGGCGTGCAGCAGCAGGAACTTCACCTGCTGGATGGAGGCCGGTGGCGCCTTCCTGGCCCTGCGCCGGTTGTACCCCCGGTACAACCGAACCGCCGCTGACTTGCCCCTACGCGTCAGTGCCCGCACCTGGAAGTTCCCCTTGCCGTCTGGATGACCATGACAAGCAGCCGGCGGTGAGAGACATCCTCACCACCGGCGTGCCGTGGAGCGTGGAGTGGTGTGCGCCGTCCATCCCCGTGGCGCTTTCCACTTCTATGATCTTTAGACGCCTTAGAGGTGACTAAGGTTGCATGCGCGGCCTATGCGAGAGATCAGGAGTGTGTACGGGTTTGCTCGCGAGCAGGTCGAGAGCCACCTCGATGGCCTTCTCCAACTGGGCGTCCACGCCGGAGGCGTAGTCCTGCGGGGTGATGTCGACCTCGATGTCGGGGTCGGTGCCGTAGTTCTCCACCTGCCAGCCGACATCGTCGAAGGCGAAGGAGAACTCCGGCTGCGTGGTCACCGTGCCGTCGGCCAGCCGGTGACGCGGCCAGATGCCGATCACGCCGCCCCAGGTGCGCTTGCCGACCAGCGGGCCCAGCTTCAGCACCTTGAAGGTGTGGCTGAAGATGTCGCCGTCGGAGCCCGCGTACTCGTTGGTGATCGCCACCAGCGGCCCGCGTGGCGACTCGGGCGGGTAGGGCTCCGGCGCGCCCCAGCGCGGGTAGTCGTAGCCCAGGCGGCGGCGGGCCAGCTTCTCCAGCAGCAGCGCCGAGACGTTGCCGCCGCCGTTGAAGCGCACGTCCACGATCAGCGCGTGCCGGTCGTACTCGGCCAGGAAACCCCGATGGAACTCGGCGAACCCGTCCGTCCCCATGTCCGGCACGTGCAGATAGCCGATCCGGCCCGCCGAACGCTGGTGGCACAGGGCCCGGTTGAGGTTCACCCAGTCGCGGTAGCGGCCCGGCGCCTCGTCCGCGATGGTCCGCACCGTGACGGCGAAGACCCGCCCCTCGCGGCGCAGCGTCAGCTCCACCTCCTCGTCCGCCTGGTTCACCAGCCGCTCGTTCGGGGTGGCCGAGGCCCCGATCGGCGCGCCGTTGATCGCCAGCACCGCGTCGCCCGGCCGCACGTCCAGGCCCAGCCGGTTGAGCGGTGAGGTGGCGGACGGATCCCACGGGTCGCCGTGCACGATCGCGGCGATGTGGTAGACGCCGTCGCGGTAGTCCCAGTCGACGCCCAGCTTGCCCTGGCTGTAGTCGGGGCCCGGCCGGTATTCGCCGCCGCTCTCGTACGCGTGGCTCGTGGCGAGCTCGCCGTGCAGCTCCCACAGCAGGTCGGAGAACTCGCCGCGGGTGGTGACCCGCTCCACCAGCGGCACGTAGCGGTCGTAGACGGCGGGCCAGTCGACACCCGCCATGTCCTCGGTCCAGAAGTGCTCGCGCTGCAGCCGCCACGCCTCGCGGAACATCTGCCGCCATTCCGTCTCCGGGCACACCGACACCTTGATCCGCGACAGGTCGATCCAGCCGCTGTCCCGCCCCGGCGGATCGTCGTCCCCGCCCGGCACCTCGCCGGCCTTCACCACCCGCAGCCGGTGGCGGGCGCGGTAGAGGAGCGTCTTGCCGTCACGGCCGAGCTCGAAGTCGGTGACCCCCTCGGCGAAGGTGTCGTCGTCGCCCTTGGCGAAGTCGAACAGGCGCAGAGTGCTCGCGCCCTGCAGCGGGCTGGCCAGGATGAGCGCCTTGCCCTTCAGCCCGGCGACGCGCTCGTAGCGGCCCTCCGGCACGGGGAAGGCGGTGATGCGGCGGGTCAGGCCCTCAGCGTCGACCCGCACCGCCTCCGGCTCCTCGTCCTCCTCGTCCTCGTCCTTGTCGTGCACGGGACGCGGGCGGGGGACGAACGGGTCCGGGACGTCGGCGCGCAGCGCGACGGCGTATGGGCGGGTGCCGAGCGGGAAGCACAGGTCGAACTGGAGCTGGTCGTAGGCGGGGGAGAAGACGCGCTGGCCGATGAAGTACAGGTAGCGGCCCTGCGGGTCGAAGGCCGGGCGGGCATCCTGCAGGAGCGGTTCGGTGGCGGCCACGGTCCGGCCCGTCTCGGGGTGGTGGAGTTTGATGGCGGTGGTCCGGGAGTTGAGCGGGCCGGCGTAGGCGAGCCACTGCCCGTCGTGCGACCAGGCGGGATCCTCCGGTGAGCCGTACGGGTTCGCCTCGACGAGCACGGCCTGGCCGGTGGACAGGTCGACGAGGTGCAGCTCGTGGCGGTGGTTGGTGACGGCCACCCGGTCATGGGCCGGGTCGGGCACCAACGCCGTGATCCGCCCCAGCCGCGCCACCAGCTGCACCCTCCCCACCCCCTCCACTGCGGAACCGTCATGCCCTGGGCCGTCGTCCCCGGAGTCGTCATGCTCTGCGGTGGATCTCTGACAGCCGTGCAGGATGACCAGGGACTCCTCGTCATCGTCGTCCGCGGCTGCGGCGATCAGCCGGCGGCCGTCGTTCAGCCAGGTCAGCAAGCGGTAGCGGACACCGTCGGGCGCGCCGTACTGGCGGACCGGCCCCTCCCACCCCGCCATGCCGTACGCCTTGCCCCGGGCGGTGACGGCCAGCGCGCTGCCGTCCGGGCTGAGCGTGGCACCGTCGAGATAGTCGTCGGCGTCCACGAACCTGCGGTTGCGCTGCGTACGCGAGCTGGCCAGCCGCACCTCCAGCTGGCGCGGCCGCTCGTCGGGATCATCCAGCAGGTAGAGATCGGCGCCGGCGTGGTAGACCAGCCGGTGGCCGTCACTGGACAGGTTGCGCGCGTAGTAGTCGTCATGATGGGTGTGCCGGCGCAGGTCGTCGCCGTCGGGCGTGCACGAGTAGACGTTGCCGACGCCCTCATGGTCGGACAGGAAACACACCCGCCCGCCGCTCCAGCAGGGCGAGGCCAGATTGCCGGGCAGCCGCAGCAACCGCCGGAACTCGCCATCGCCCTCGCGATCGATCCACAGGTCGCCGACGGTGCCGCCCCGGTACCGCTTCCACCGCGCCGGGTCGGCGGTGTTGCGCCCCAGCACGATCATGCCCTCGGGCCCGTAGGCGATCGAGTTCGCGGGCCCGTACGGCAGCCGTTCCGGCACCTTCCCCGGCTCCACCCGATGCAGCCACTTGCGCCCTTCGAACGGCTGCGACTCGTCGCTCGCGTACAGAATGCGCCCGGCGGGATCCCACCCGGTGACGGTGCACCGGGCGCCGTGGAAGGTGACGCGCCGGGCGGCGCCCCCGTCCGCCGGCATCACGTACACCTCTTCCGGCCCCTCGTCGCGCCCGACGAACGCGAGCTGGTCACCGCGCGGCGAGATACGTGGATAGCCGGCCTCCGCGACCCCCGCCGTCAGCCGGAACGCGCGCCCACCCTGCGCGGACACCATCCACAGGTCGTCCTCGGCGGCGAACACCACGACATCCCGGAACACGGCGGGAAAGCGCAGGTAGCCCGACATGGGTGTCCTCCACGGTCGATCAGACAGCCGGGGACCCTGCCCTCGGCTGTCTGATCATGTCACCCCCGCTACGCCTCTTCAGGCTTCGTGGGCTCCTTCTTGCTCTCCTTGGCCTGCCTGCTGGACTTGATGGCCTGCTTCTTCGCCTTGCCGGACTTGGCGCCGGGTTTCTTCTTCGTGTCAGCCATTGGTCTCTTCCCCCTGTACGGACAGATGCGTCAGATTGGCGCACCAACGCCGTTAATACCCATCTGTCACCAAAACCCGACATAGCGCCATCTGTGCACGTCACGGCGGTCGGGTCGGCGGGTCTTCGGGTCATCCGCGTACGTCACAGCGGTCGGGTCGGCCGGGCCCAGGGGCCGTTCGGTCAGAGCAAGGTGAGCTGCTCGGGGGCCTCCGGCTCCGGAGCCGGAGGCGGGGGGAGGCGGCGGGCCATGGCCGGTGCGGTGCGGCCGACGCCGTGACGGGCGGCCAGCTCCTTGACCTGTGCGGAGATCCGCTCCTGGTAGGACTTGGGAGCGTAGGCGCCCCTTCCGTACAGCTCCAGATAGCGCGGCACGAGCCGTGGGTGCTCGCGGGACAGCCACGCCAGCCACCACTCGCGCGCCCCCGGCCGCAGGTGCAGGACGATGGGCGTCAGGTGGGTGGCGCCCGCCTGCGCGATCTCCCGCACGGTGCGGTCGAGCTGGGCGGGAGAGTCGGTGAGGTAGGGGAGGATGGGCGCCATCAGGACGCCGCAGGCGATGCCGTTGTCGTTGAGGGTGGCGCAGGTCTCCAGGCGTCTGTGCGGGTCTGGGGTGCCGGGCTCGACGGAGCGCCACACGCCGGGGTCGACGAAGCCCACCGACACGGCGGCGCCCACCTCCGCCCGCTCGGCCGCCTCGGTGAGCAGGTCGAGGTCGCGCAGGATCAAGGTGCCCTTGGTGAGGATCGAGAACGGGTTGGCCGCGTCGCGCAGCGCCGCGAGGATGCCGCGCATGAGCCGATAGCGGCCCTCGGCGCGCTGGTAGCAGTCGACGTTGGTGCCCATGGCCACGTGGTGGCCGCCCCACCGGGGCGAGGCGAGCTCCTTGCGGGCCAGCTCCGCGGCGTTGACCTTGACCACGATCTTGGAGTCGAAATCGGCGCCGGAGTCGAGGTCAAGGTATTGGTGAGTCTTTCGGGCGAAGCAGTAGACGCAGCGGTGACCGCAGCCCCGGTAGGGATTGATCGTGTATTCGAACGGGACCCGGCTGGCGGCCGGCACCCGGTTGATGATCGAGCGAGCCTGGATCTCGTAGAAGGTCATCCCCCGGAACTCGGGGGTGTCGAACGTGCGGGTGACCGCGTCGCGGGCGAACAGCGGCACGGCCGGATCGTCCCGGCCGGCGTCGGCCAGGCGCAGGTTGTCCCAGCGCATGCCTTGATTAGAACAAAGGTTCGACGATGATCGCAAACCGAAAGACGTCGCAATTACATGGTCAGCCGGAGGCTAATGATCTTCATGGTTGGGCAGGAAACCCGCACAGTGCTTGCGTTCCGGAGGTGCAACCATGGCCTGGTCGCAGGATGAGGAGCGAATGCTGGCCCAGATCGAGCAGCACCTCGTCGACGATGATCCGAGACTTGTCTCCCGGCTTGAGTCGTTCAACGAGCGGGTGCGCCGCAGCGAGGCGAGAGCCCGCGGCGAGTCGGTCGGGGGCCGCAGACTCCAGCGTTCGACGGTCATCATCCTGATCAGCTGGCTGCTCATCGCCACGCTGGTCGCGACCCTTCTGATCATGGTCCTGCAGCACGAGACCGCCGCCGCCCTCGCGCTGGCCGCCGCCTTCTGACCCTGCCGCCGCCTCAGTCGCTCGCGCGGGCCGCCGTGACCTCCGGCTCGTGACGCACGGGGAATTTGACGGAGGCGGCGATGAAGCAGGACTTGTGGGCGTCGGCGTGCAGCCGGATGGCGGCCTCCACCATGTCCGGCGACTCCACCGTCACCTGCGGCCGCAGCACCGCCTCGGTGAAGTGGCCGCCGCCGGCGGTCTCGGCCATGGTGCCCCCGGCGTGGTCCACGTACGCGGTGACCACGATCCCGGCGTCGGCGCACAGGCGCAGGTACGCCAGCATGTGGCACTCCGAGAGCGCGCCCACCAGCAGCAGCTCGGGATTCCACCGCGCGGCGTCCCCCCGGAAGGCCGGGTCCGAACTCGCCACGATGACCTCGCGCCCGTCGGCGGCCAGCGTGTGGTCCCGGGTGTAGGCGCGGTACCCGCTGGTGCCGGTGCCCTGATTGCCGGTCCAGGTCGTGGTCGTGGCATAGGTGTGCATTCGTGACACGTCAGACTTCCTTACTTTTGATCGCGTACGGTGACGCGGCGCTGCGCGCGAGGGGTTGCGGCAAGAGCGGCTGTGGCAAGGGGGGTTCTGTGGCGCGGCGCTGCGGACAAGGAACTGTGGGGAGAGTTTGTGGCGCGGCTGCGGACAAGGAACTGTGGGGAGAGTTTGTGGCGCGGCTGCGGGCGAGGAACTGGGGCGGGGCAGGTGTGATCACTGCTGTTCGGGCGGTTGTCGGGCGGTGGTGCGGGTGTCGAGGACGTGGCGGCGGGCGATCTGGCCCGCGTCCTGCGCCCGGCCGTCGGTGATCGCCGCGAGCAGGTCGTCGTGCTGCGCCGAGACGTGCGCGTGGCGGACCACCGGCTTGAGCGAGCGCAGGGTGGAGACCTGGATCTGGTCCCAGACCCGGTTCAGCGTCTCCAGCGCGATCCGGTTGCCGGCCAGCTCGGCGATCCGCCGATGGAAGCGGCGGTTGAGCTCGACCGCCTCCACCAGACGGCCTTCGCTCGTCGTCTCGGCGGTGACGTCGGCCAGCGTCCTCAGGGCCGTCAGGTCCGCGGGCGCGAGGCGGCCGTCACGCTGGCGGGTGGCGGCCGTCTCGGCGGTGAGCGCCTCGAGCGCGGCCCGCACCTGGTAGGCATCCTCGAGATCGCCCGGATCGAGGGCGACCACCACGACGCCCCGCCCGGTGGTGCGGACCAGCCCGTCGGCGGCCAGCGCCCGCAGCGCCTCGCGCACCGGCGTCCGGCTCATCTCCAGCGCCGCGGCCGCGTCCACCTCGGTCAGCCGCACTCCTGGCGCGTACGTCCCGTCCAGGATCAGCTCCCGCAGGCGCCGATGCGCCACCTCGTTCTGCATGTGCCAACTGTATCCATTGTATGCAATGCATGCAAAGCTAAGGCGGACCTATTCACCGCCGAGGTAGCGGAACCTGTCGGCGGTATGAAAGCGCAAAAGCCCCAAGCGGCCAAAGCCCCGGGCGGCCAAAGCCCCGGGCGGCCAAAGCCCCGGGCGGCAGAAGCCCCGGGCGGCTGATCACTCCGACCGGTAGTCGCCGAGCTCCCGCAGGAAATCGGCGCCGATCGGGGCCGCCACCTTGCCGCCCCCGCCGCCACCCTCCACCACCACGGCGAAGGCCACGTCATCCTTGAAGCCGATGAACCAGGCATGCGATTCCAGCTTCGGCCCGGTGCCGTACTCGGCCGTTCCGGTCTTGCCGCGGGTGCCCGAGGGGAGCCCGGCGGCCTTGGCGGTGCCCTTGGTCACCACGGCGGCCATCATGGCGTGCAGCTCGGCGGTGACGCCGTCGGGCAGCTCCTTCTCGGTGGCCTTCTGCTCGTGATCGGGCACCAGGGTGGGCGGGCGCCAGGTGCCGTCGGCGATGGCGGCGGTGACGGAGGCCATGGACAGCGGACTGGCGGTGATCCGGCCCTGGCCGAACGATTCGGCGGCGAGTTCGGCGTCGGACTCGGCCTTGGGGAAGCTGGGTTTTGTGGCCGGGACGCCGATGGTCAGCGGCTGGTTGAAGCCGACGCTCTCGGCGGCGCTCAGCAGCTTGTCGGCGCCGAGATGCTGCTTGGCCAGCGGCGCGAAGGTGGTGTTGCAGCTGTAGGCGAAGGAGTCCTGGAACGACACCGAGCCGAAGGACGACTCGTCGGAGTTACGGATCCGCAGCCCGCCGATCGTGACGTACTTGGGGCACGTCACGGCCTGCTTGGGGGTGATCCCCTCGGCCAGCAGGCCGATCGCGGTGACGGCCTTGAACGTGGAGCCGGGCGGGTAGCGGCCGTCGAGGGCGCGGTTGAAGCCGCCCTTGTTGTTGACGACGGACAGGATCTCGCCCGAGCCGGCCTCGATGGCGACCAGCGAGGCGGGTTTCTCGACGTCCTTGATGGCGGCGACGGCGGCCTTCTGCACGCGCGGGTCGAGCGTGGTGCGCAGGCTCTCACCCTCGGCGCCCTCGATCGTCTTCACCGTCTTGCCGCCGGCCTGGATCTCGGTCGTGGGCGTGCCCGCGAGCCGCTTCTGGAACGTCGCCTGCAGCCCGCTCGCGCCGATGGTCTGCCCGACCTTGTAGGCGGTGCCGAGCTTCTCCACGTCCTTCTTGGTGGCCTTGTCGAGGTAGCCGACGAGCTGCTGCACCGAGCCGCCGACGTCGCCGGTGTCGATGCGCCCGCCCGAGGCGTCGGTGATCTCGGCCCGGTCCGGCCACTTGGTCTTGAGCGCGAAGGTGGCGCCGGCGGCCAGGGACGGGTGCAGCGTCTTGGGGCTCCAGTCGACCTTCCAGTGGCGCTCGGCCACCTTGAGGTCGATGACGCCCTCGTACGTCCATTCGCCGAGGTCCTTCAGCCGGTGGGTGGCGGTGTAGGGGACGGTGGCACGGCCGTCGGTCTCGGCGGGGCGGCCGAGCCGTACCGTGGTCGACTCCACGCCGAGAGCGGTGCGCAACTGACCGTAGGGGGCGAGTGACGCGGGCGTGGCCAGCTCGGCGCTCATCTTGGCCTGGTCGCCGGCCTGCCAGGCGGCGGCGAAGCGCTGCGCGGTCTCGGCGGGGGTGCCGCGGGTGTGCAGCAGGTAGTAGGCACCGCCGCCGGCGGCGGCCAGCACCAGGACGGTGGCGCCGGACACGATCGCGATGGTACGGCCACGCGGCACTGGTCAGCCTCCAGTTCGTCGGGTCTTCTTCGCAGGCGGCTCGGCCACGCCGTTGGACGCCTTGTGACTGGCGGCGTACGTAGGCACGTACTCCTGCCCGGAGAGCCGCTGGATGGCGGCCATGATGTCGTCGGTGACGCGGCGGCGGTCGCGCGCGTTGGCGTGGTCCCCGGAGACCTTCAGCGGCTCGCCGATGGTGATGCCGATCTTGGCGGGGCGGGGGACCCTGGAGCCCACCGGCAGGACCTTCTCGGTGCCCTTGAGCGCCACGGGCAGCACGGGCGCGCCGGTCTTGAGCGCGAGCCAGGCGACGCCGATCTTGCCGCGGTAGAGGCGGCCGTCGGGGGAGCGGGTGCCTTCGGGGTGGATGCCGAACAGCTCGCCGCGCTCCAGCAGGTCGGCCGCGGCGTCGAGCATGGCCTGCGCCGCGTGGGCGCTCTCGCGGTCGGTGGGCAGGCTGCCCCCCAGGCGCATGAACCAGCTGGAGACCGGGTTGCCGGAGAAATACTCGTTCTTGGCGGCGAAGGTGACGTGCCGCGGCAGCAGCGCGGGCAGCAGGAACGAGTCCAGGACCGACAGGTGGTTGGCGGCCAGGATCGCCGGGCCCGTCCTCGGCACGTGCGAGGCGCCGGAGACATGCGGGCGGCACATCGCGTGCGCGACCGGTGCGGCGGCGAACTTGACCACTTGATACAGCAACTGGCGCTCCTGGACGATCGTCGGTTCGGCCACCCACCATAAAGCAGGCGCCCCGTCCTGGGACGGGGCGCCTGATATGTGGTTAAGGCCGATGTGGCGGTCGCCTCCTCGGCGAGGTGCACAACACGGCTCCAGCCGAACGGTATTCCGTGAAGGCGGTAATTTGCGGCCCGGGGGACACAGACCACATCGGCCATTCGATGCTAACCGACATCCGGCTGGTCGTATTCCACCGCCCCCCAAGATTTGGTCAGGATCGGGTCCAGTGAGGCTGGGTCACGTCGAAGACCCGCAGCTCACGGCCGCGCAGCGCGACCTCGGCGAACTGCCACAAAATCGCCCCCGTCGGCGCGTGGATCACGATCCCGGGCCCCAGCGGCATCTGCAGCAGCCCGTCCCGCCAGCGCGGCACCCCCGGCGCCACGAACCGCTCCAGCGGCACGGCGTGCACCGAGGCCACCTCCCAGGCGTCACCCACCGGCTCCTGCCGGCCGCCGAAGGCCACCACCGGCGTGATCACGAACCCCGAGTCGGTGACGAAGTCGTCGAGCAGCCCCGCAACCCGCACGCCGCGCACGGCGACCTCCTCGGCCAGCTCGCGCAGCGCCGCCTCGACGGGCTCCTCGCCGTCGTCCAGCCGCCCGCCCGGCAGCGCCCACTGCCCCGGGTTGCGGCCGTGCGGGGCCCGCCTGATGAGAACGGTGTACGGGGTCCGCTCGGCGTCCTCGAGCACGCACACGGTGACGGCGGCCCTGCGCACCCCCTCGGCGGGAGGAACCTGGCGGCGGTCGAAGGCCGCCAGGTTGGCCGTGATCAGGTCGCGTAGCTCGTCGAGCGGGGGCAGCACCCGCTCAGAATGCCACGACTCAGCCCATCGAGTTCACCACGATGATCCCAAGGATCATGCCGCCGACCATGGTGACGGCGGAGGTGATGGCCGCCCATTTGCCCAGCGTCTCGCCACGGGTGTGGCCGACGATGCCGAGCACGATCCCGATGATGCCGAACAGGATCGGGATGAACAGCAGGGCGATCGCCGCGCAGACGAACCCGATGATCGACAGAACGGGAGTGGACTGCGCCTGCGGTTGCGGATAGGGAGGCTGGTAAGAAGGCTGCTGCTGCCCCGGTTGTCCGTAGTGGTCGTCGCCTGGGGGTGGATCGTGCGGGGAGGTCATCGATCGTGCTCCTCTCGAAACGCACCTGGCGGCGGCCCGCCCGTCTCGTGACGTGATAAACATCACACACCCAAGTGGACGGCCTGTCGAGGCGGCCTGCCTGACTCGTCTCAGCGGCTGGGCCGCCGTGCGAGTTGCGGCGGCAGCGGCCGGGCGTGTACCACGTCCAGCCGGGACACCGCCCGGGTCAGCACCACGTACAGCCGGTGGAGGCCGCGCTCCTCCGCCTCGACGATGGCGGCGGGCTCGCACACCACCACGTGGTCGTACTCCAGGCCCTTGGCCAGCGAGGCGGGCAGCACGCCGAGCCGCCCGGCCACGTCGAGGCCGCCGTCCCACAGCGCGGCCGTCAGCGTGTTGACCTGGGCGTCGGCCGCGATCACCCCGACGGACCCCTCGAACTCCAGCGCCTGCCGCGCCGCTTCCACCACGCCGTGCCGCAGCTCGGAAACGCCGATCAGGCGCGCCCGGCCGCCTGCGCGGTGCGCGCGGGTGACGGGCACGTCCACCTCCAGCGCGGGCAGCAGCCGGCCGGCCAGCTCCACCACCTCGGCCGGCACCCGGAACCCCTCGGTCAGCGCGACCAGCCGGCCACCGGGCTTGCCGAGCAGCTCCAGATGCGGCGGCCAGGACCGGGCGGCCCACGGCGTGGTGCCCTGGGCCAGGTCGCCGAGCACAGTGATGGAGCCGTGCTCGCTGCGCCGGGCCACGGCCCTGCACTGCATCGGCGACAGGTCCTGTGCCTCGTCCACGATGACGTGGCCGTAGCCGCGCGGCCGCTCCAGCAGCCCGGCGAGCTCGTCGAGCAGCACCAGATCCGCGGCGGTCCAGCGGGCGCTCCGGTGGCCGCGCGGCGGCCGGGACCAGAGGATGGCCCGGTGCTCGGCCGGGGTGAGGGCGTCGGCGGGCGTCTGGCCGCTCAGCACCTCCAGCAGCACCTCTTCCGGCCGGACGGCGGGCCAGACGGCGTCCAGGAACGGCGTGACGGCCCTGCCCGCCATGCGGGTCCAGGCCGCGGTCGCCGTCCGCCCGCGCGCCTCGGCCTGCCGCCGCACCAGCTCCACCACGCGGGCGCGCACCCGCTCACGACCGGTCGTGTACGGCAGGGCGTCGCGGCGGGTGTCGTCGACCAGGCGGCGCAGCTCGTCCTCCCGGACCCGCCAGCGGGCCGAGCCGTCGGCCACCACGACGGGCTCGGCGGGCTTGCGGATACGTGCGTACAACGCCTCGCGCAGCACCACGGCCATCCGCGGGTCGTGCTTGACGCCCGCGGCCGCGGGGCTGTCCTCCGCCCGCACCGGCACCGTCGCCAGGAGCTGCTCCAGGGTGGTCTGCTCGACGTCGACCTCGCCCAGCGTGGGCAGCACGGCCGAGATGTGGCCGAGGAAGGCCTGGTTGGGCCCGAGCACCAGCACGCCGCCGCGCCGCAGCCGCTCGCGGTGCGCGTACAGCAGATAGGCGGCCCGGTGCAGGCCGACGGCGGTCTTGCCGGTGCCGGGCGCGCCCTGCACGCAGATCGACTCCGCCAGCGCGGCCCGTACGAGATCGTCCTGCTCGGGCTGGATGGTGGCGACGATGTCGCGCATCGGGCCGACGCGCGGCCGCTCGATCTCGGCCGCCAGCAGGCGGCCGGTGCGGTCCTCCTCGCCCGCTTCGAGCCGTTCGTCCTCGAAGGAGGTCAGGGTACGGCCGGACCAGCCGAAGCGGCGGCGCACCGCGACGCCCTGCGGGTCGCGGGCGCCGGCGCGGTAGAAGGCGCGGGAGACGGGCGCGCGCCAGTCGATCACCAGGGGCGGGCCGCCGCGCTCGCCGCTGATGTGCCGCCTGCCGATGTGGTAGCTGCGCCCCCGGTGCTCGGCCGACCCTGGCCCGAAGTCGAGCCTGCCGAAGAACGGCGGCCCGTCCGGCTCCTCGCTCAGCTCCTTGGCCAGGCTCTTGAGGTGGCGGCCGAGCCGTTCGGCGCTGTAACGGTCACCCGCCACGCTCTCGCCGACCACGACGTTCTCGCGGGCGTCGTGCAGCATCCTGCTCAGCCCGGCCACGCAGCGCTGGACGTACAGCCTCTCTTCGTCAAGCCTCTCTTCGTCGAGCGCGGACACGGCACCCCCTGTTAACTCGGTCAATAATTTAACCAGGTTAACAGTTTGCTAGGGTGTGCTCATGACAGGACTGCGACAGCTGCAGCGGCAGCGCGTGCGGGAGGCCATCTCCTCGGCGGCCATCAGGCTTTTCCTGGAGCGCGGCTTCGACGAGGTGCCCGTCACCGAGGTCGCCGCCGCCGCGCAGGTCTCCAAGCCGACGCTGTTCAAGTACTTCCCGACCAAGGAGGACCTCGTCCTGCACCGCATCGCCGATCACCAGGGCGAGCAGGCCCGCGTGGTACGGGGACGCGATCCCGGCCGGACGCCCGTCGCGGCCCTGCACCGCCACTTCCTCGACGGCCTGGCCCGGCACGACCCGGTCACCGGGCTGAACGACCACCCGGAGGTCATGGGCTTCCACCGGATGGTGTTCGGCACGCCCAGCCTGGCCTCGCGGCTGTTCCACCACATGGCCCAGGACGAGAACGCGCTGGCCGAAGCACTCGCCGAGACCCTCGACGAGCTGACCGCCGTCCTGCTGGCCGCACAGGTCCTGGCCGTCCAGCGCGTCCTGGCCCGCCGCAACTGGCAGGCCCTCGCCGACGGCGTCCCCCTCGCCGACCTGCGACCCGACGCCGTGCGCGCCGCCGACCGCGCCTTCTCCCTCCTGAGCGTCTGATCCCGTACGCCTTCCCGCGCGGTCTCAATCCCGTACGGCCTTCCGCGCGGTCTCAGTTCCGTACGGTCTCCGCGCGCCGTCCTCAGCCCCAGGTCGGTTCAGGCGTCGGGCGGCTCGATCCAGGTCTCCTGGAGGTGCAGCCAGCTCAGCCCGCCCTGGTCCTGGCGGAGAACGACGGTCGCGAGGCGGCCCCGCCCGTGCTGCCACTCCTCGTAGGCCGCCACGAGCAACGGCCCCGCCACGGCGACCTCGCGGACGTGCCGGATCTCGATCGCCAGGTCAGGCGCCTTGCCGTGCGCGGATCTGACCTCGGCCAGCACCGCAAAGTAGCTGAGAGTGACCAAGAGTCCCGGGCGCCTTGACATAAAGCTAGTTATCGCGCCGGACTTATCCCGCCATGTTCGAGCAGAAACCAGCCGCGCGTTCACCAGCCCCCCGTCCATCACTCTCGGGTTCACTCCCTCTGACGAACCCTCACCCCGAGCGCCCCTGAGCTCAGCAACGGACGCGCGAATCTCGCATCAGATGCGAACCACGATGATCGGCGAGCCCGCCTGACCTGCGGCGGGTGCCTTAGAGTTCATTCCCGGCCGGATAGTCCCAAGACCACTGTTCCGGCTCTGCCGCGACCTGGAGCAGGATCGCGCAGTTGAGCGGGATCGCCCTCCAAGAATCCCAGGTCTCCAGAGAGCGCTCCGCGCTCATGCCGTTCCACGATTGATACCGTGCGTCGGGCAGGCACGCGCCGTGCAGGATGGTGTCCCGCTCCGGCAGGAGTCATCCCGAAATTGCTCGGCCTGTCCCTTGATGACGGCGGTGTACGACGGTCAGGATCGTGACTCCGACGCTCAGCGTGGCGATGACTGGTAATCCGGCCGCCATCGCAGTTGCTAGCCCCCAGACGCTCGCCGCCCAGCCGATCACCACCGCTGTCGCCCCCTGCGCGAAGTAGGCGACAAGATACATCGTGGACAGGGTGGCCGCTCGCGCGTCGCGCAGGGCAGCTTCGTTGACCAAACCGATTCCGCCGTAGAACATCAGTCCGTAGCTCGCGCCGCTGATGATGGTGGCTAGGACAAACACTGCAAGGGATCCATACCCGGCAGCGAGCATCATCGCGGCGAGGCCGAAGACCGCTAGAACGCCGCCGACCAAGCTGGCCCTATGCGGCTCACGGCGCTGCGCCCACATCGATGCTGGGAGAATCGCCACAGCCCAAGAAGCCAGCGGCAACGCTGCTAGGAGGGCATTGTCCGCGCCCACCAAGTCACCCGCGATCTGCGCTCCGACGGCCAAGATCACGGCTCCCATGACAAACGCGACGCTGATTGACACAACGCCCAGCCAGAAGCTGCCGCGGTTCGCCGTGGGGAGATGAAGCGGCGTCGGCCTCCAGCTCTTAGCTTGGCTGACACGCGCGTCCGCCAGGAAACAAAGGAGGCACAACAACCCTATCGTTGCGGTGAGTAAGGTGACGAACGGCAGACGTGTTGGGGCGGGCGCATATTCGACAAGGGCACCGCCCGACAACAGGGAGATCGCAGTACCGCTTGCCGTGGCGGCGGTGTTGATCGAGCTCGCGAACGTCGTTCCGCGCCTCGGGCTATGTTCCACGAGCGCCGCGCTTGCCGCCCCCATCGCGATGCCCACCCCAACGCCCTGCAACCCCCGACCCGCGAAGAGGGCGACGAGGTGGTCCATGAAGACAAAGGGGACTGTTCCAACGGCGACGATACTGACTCCGATCAGGAGAACACGCCGCCTTCCTAAGGTGTCTGACAGTGATCCCCACAGGATCAGCGAGGCAACGAGTGTGACGGGGTAGAGCGCAAAGAGCGCTGTCGTCACAAATTCGCTCACGCCGTACTGCTGGGCGTAGAGCGGGTACACCATGGCTGGCGCGCCGCTGGCCCAGAGCGCGATGACAAGGACACATGCGGCAGCTGCGAACGACCAGCCGCGAGACAGCGTCATGCTGCCGCGTCGCGGGCGACCGTCACCAGCGCCAGACGAGCTGTCATGCATTGGCCGCCCACGACGAAAGGGCTGATTCACGAGGTCCCCGAGGGCTTGGGCCGACCGGAAGAGTGGAAACCCGGATCGGGATCATCCTACAAATACCGTGTCGGTCCGATGTACTTGCCGCGGAGCACCACGGGCACGGCGATCCGACGCGGGCGGGCGTATCCCGGCTTCGGGGAACAGCCGAACAGTCAGTAGTGGCAGGATGTCTTCGGCCTGGCCAGCGAGGGCCATCGTCACTGCCCTGATCGTCCTGCCTCGCCCTGCTTCATCTCAAAAGGAATCGTTCGTCCCATGTCTCACAGGAGTCTGACAGAGAGGGGCGGGGCGAGCCCGCAATGACAACGCGAGCCGGTGCGCCTTCGCAGGTCGTCCGGCTCGGTGTCCATCGCGATGTCACCTGGCCAAGACGTTGATCAGCACTTGTCGCTATCGACTGTTCGGCTGTTCCCCGAGGCCGAATATGCCTGACGTGCCTGACAAGATCACATTTCTCTGACCTGCGAGAAGGTGCCAACAACCCTAGATAACGATCGAGGTCCTTGCGGTCGTACAAGTCGACGTGGTCCGCGCCCGGGACGATCACGAGGTCGACGGTGTCGGGGGCCTTCGCTTGGACGTCCTCGGAGTAGTAGCGGGAGTGCGCGTCGGCGCCGGCCACCAGGAGGTCCTTGCGGGGCGCCAGCGTGTCGATGTCCGTCATCTGCTGGAAGGCGGAGAACGACATCGGCGTGGTCGCGGTCCACGCGGTGGTGGAGTTGATCGAGCGCGGGTGGTAGCCGCGCTCGGTGCGGTAGTAGTCGAAGAAGATCTTCGTGATCGGGTCGGCGTCCGCAGGGAGGGTCTTGGGCAGGACGCGGTTGGAGGGGGCGACGTTGCCGTTCTCGTCGAAGGGGACCTCGTGGGAGAGCCGCGCGTAGGTGCCGTTCTCGGCGTCGATCCAGCGCTGCCGGCAAGATCAGCGTGCGGGCCGAGAAGAAGGTCGAAAACGAGATCAGCAGTGAGTTCCGGCGGCTGCAGGGCAAGCACGGCATCTTGGCCCGGCTCGCCCAGGCGGCCCTGGACCTTTGACTACGCCGTGAGGCAGCCGGGCCAGCCGCGCTCAAGCAGGGCGGTGATGACGTCCAGGGTGTGGCGGGTGTCGGCATCGATGATGTTGGCCAGGTCGGGGATCTGCAGGACATGGCGGACCAGAAACCGGGCAGACGAGTCGTCGGCCGGCAGAGCGGCCTCTTGGGTGATGGCCGTGGTGAGCGGCTGCTGGGCCGCGGCCCAGGAGTGCAGCGCATAGTCGCGCAGTTCCGGGGTGGCCTGGATGACGTCGAGCGCGCGTCGCTGGTCAGGGGCGGGGTCGGGGACGAACGGGCCGCGCCCGGCCATGAAGTCGTGGAGCGCTTCCAGGACGCTCTGGCCGGGTGCGCGGCGGTGGACGGCGTTGACCAGGTCGGCGACGAGCTGGCTGCGGCTGCCGGGGAAGACCAGGCTGGCCTTGCCGTCGGGGAAGTAGGCGAACAGGGTGGCGATCGAGGTGCCGGCCGTTTCGGCGATCTCGCGGACACCGACGTCGTCGTAGCCGCGGGCGGCGAACAGCTCCAGCGCGGCATCGGTGATGGCCTGCCGGGTGGCGGCCTTCTTGCGTTCGCGTAGTCCCGGTGGGCGGGCCGGGGACGTAGGCGTTGCCTGCGGAGGGTGGTGCGGCGGCACTTGGCGTTCGGGGGCGGGCCAGCCGTGGGCGAGCAGGGCGAAACCTGTGTCGATCTCGGCGCGCGGATCGTCACGCTGCCAGGGCTGGGTGCGGTCCAGGACGAATCGGGCCAGCGCGCGGGCGGCGATGCCGGCGCCGGGGGCGTCCGGCCCGGCTTGGCGGATCTCCTCGGCCAGCTTTTCTTCGTGCCGTAGCCACATGCGGCGGGCGTAGTCGCTCAGCGCCGGGGTGCGGGCGACGAGGCCGAGGAACGCGACGGCGTCCGGGTCAGCGGTCGCCGCGCAGGCGCGGGCCAGCAGCCAGTCGCGCAAGGCTTCCAGAACCGATACGCCTCTTGGGCGGTCGCGCACCGCGGAGATCAGGCCGGCCTGGACATCGTCTTCCTCGTCGAAGACCAGGGACTCCTTGGTCGGGAAGTGCTTGAACAGCCCGCTCATCGACACATCCGCGGCCTCGGCCACGTCCTTGACGGCCACCCGGTCGAAGCCGTGCTCCAGGAACAGCTCCAGCGCGGCGTCGGCGATCGCCTGCCTGGTGCGGGCCTTCTTGCGTTCCCTGCGCCCGGTGGTGGCCTCGGTCATGCCCTCAAGTCTATGGCATTACCCGAAACAACTCCTTGAGTAGAGTTGTTATAGTTTCATAGCAACAACACGAGTGTGCTTGTTATTGTTTGACTTCGGGGTGATCGGCCATGGCCGACACGGCTGTCCCGCGGCCGCCCGCGCCGGCCGGACGCTCGATCCGGATGGTCCTGGTCGGGGGGGGGGGGGGCATGCCAGCGATGCTGCTGGGGTGTCGGACAACGCGATCGTGGGCACGGCGACGCCGACGATGGTGCCGCGCCACATCCACCCCTGCCCATCGGTCTCGATGCCCCCAGCACCTCGGTCCTGGTCCTCGGCCAGCTCGCCGACGATGGCGTGTGGCCGGGCCATTCCGGCCACACACTTCGGGCAGGCGGGCCTTGGCCAGCCACCGGCCGGAGCCGTCCATCACCTGCACATCGTGGTGGTCCTCGGCCCGGTCATCCCCCCACGAACAAGCGCAACGGTTCTCCCGTTCTCGATCCCGATCACCCTGAGCAGTCCAGCGGGAGAACCTCAGCAACCTAATCAAGCAGTGCTCACGCCCAGGTGGGCGGGCACGACATCCATCAGCGATCAACTCTCCCGGCCGATCGGCAGGGGCACGGTCTTTCACCAGGACTCAACGTCCAGGAAGCACAGAGTGCTCACCCGCCGGCGGCTATCACCATGGAGTCTGCCGGATGGCTTACTCCCAGAACTGATCAGGAAACTTCGATGAGCAAGCCGTACAGCGACGCCGCCAACATCCCGGTCAACGCGTCGCAACCCGTCCTCACCTACCACCCAGTCACCCTCGACGTTCCCGGCCGGCCCGTGCCGCTGCAGGTCAAGGTATCGATCCCCGCGAGCGGCACCGACCTGCCGCTCATCCTCCTGTCCCACGGGCACGGGATGGCGAACTTTCTGTCCTCCTACAACGGCTATGGGCCGCTGGCGAACTTCTTCGCCGCCCACGGATTCGCGGTCATCCAGCCGACCCACCTGGACTCGACGGCCCTCGGCCTGCGCGACACCGACCTCAAGGACGCGCCCCTGTTCTGGCGTGACCGCGCCACAGACATGCACAACATCCTCGACCGCCTCGACGACATCGAGGCCACCGTCCCTGGTCTCGCCGAACGGCGGATCGACAGGGATCGTGTCGGCGCCGTAGGACACTCCCTGGGCGGCAACACCGTCTCGCTCCTCCTCGGAGCCCGAATGCTGGACCCGAACGACGACCGCCCGAAGGACCTCTCCGACTCCCGGGTCAAGGCCGGAGTGCTCATCGGAGCTCCAGGCATCGGCAGCGACGACCACTTCGCCGACTGGGCCAAGACGAACTACCCGGTGCTGCAATACACCGATTTCAAGCAGATGACAGGCGTCGGCCTGATCGTCGCGGGCGACGAGGACCTCAACCCCTACTTCTCCGATCGGCTCAGCTACCGTTCTGACGCCTACTCGGCCAGCCCCGCCGGCAACAAGACTTTGCTGACCATGTACGGCGCCGGTCACATCTTCGGCGGCATCTCCGGATACGACGCCGCAGAGACGAACGACGAAAATCCCGAGCGCGTGGCGACCCTGCGGGCTCTCGTGTGGGCCTACCTGCGCAGCCGGCTCTACCCGGACGACCCGGCCTGGAAGAACGCGGTGAACGCCCTGGAGAACGGCGAACACCCGATCGCCAAGGTCGAAACAAGATAGTTCCGCGAGGCGGTGGGCGGCGCGACGGCCGCCGCCCACCGCACTTCATCGCACCGGGACCTTCCACCCCATCACAGATCGCACAGGAGCAATCGCCATGTGGACCACGTTCGCCGCAACCGTCGGCGGTAGCGCCGCCGGACTCACCGGCCTCACCTTCATCGTTGTCGCCTTCCGCTTCGACGTCGTCGCCGCCTCCCAGGCATACCGCAACCGCGCCGCGAAAATCGCCGCCGCCGGCTCCACCAACGGAATGGGCTTCTACGCCGCGAGTTCGCTGCTCGGCCTGACGTGGGGCGTCTAGGGGACGTGGATCTTCCTCACCCAGGCGGGCACGGACCAGACCAGCGCGGTAGCGAACGTGCATGACCAGCCCGGCACCCCTATAAGCCGCCTGACCGGACCCGCGCACTGAGGCGGTGCAGCCGCCGTGACGGACTGCAGCGAGGAGCCTCGCTCGCTAGGAAACGTTTCGCCCCCCATCCAGTCCCGACTATGCACATCCGGCCGCCATCATGTACGTGATAATGGCTTATTATCACGTACATGAGCGATCGCGATGCCGCGGCGACCAGGAGAACCGTCCCCGACGGGAGCGCACGACTCCGGCACGTTATCCGGTACATCGCCACCGACGTCGCCCGGCGGCCGGCATGAGTGCCGTGCCAAAGGTCGCCGCCCTGCACGGCGGACACGTCACCCTCGCCGCAGCCGCCGACGCCTACCTCGCCACCCCGCGCACGGCCAACCCCAACACCCACCGCGCCTACGCCTCCGCGATCGATCGCGTCATCGACCGCCTCGGCCGCGACCGGCCGCTCGCCGAGATCGCCGACGCCGAGATCGGCACTGCCCTCGCCGAACTGTGGGGAACGAGTGCGCCGGCGACCTGGAACCGCAACCGCGCCGCCATCGCCTCCTGGCTCGCCTGGTGCCGCACCAAGAAACACTGGGCCGCGCCGTCCGTCCCGACTGAGGCCGAACGCCGCAGGGAAACCACCGACGAGACCCGCGCGGTCGCCAAGACCACCATCCACCAGCTGCTGTCCCGCCGCGACATCCCGCTGCGCGAGAAGACCCTGTGGCGGATGCTCTATGAGACCGCGGCCCGGGCCACGGAGGTCCTGGCGCTCAACGTCGAGGACTTGGACCTGGAGCATCGGCGGGCGCCTGCCCGGTCCAAGGGCGGCGCGATCGAGTGGGTGTACTGGGAGACGGGCACTGCCCGCCTGCTGCCCCGCCTGCTCCGGCTCCCAGACGGCAGTACGCGCACGCAGGGGCCGGTGTTCCTGTCCGAACGGCACCCCGTCCCGGCCCGCCGTCCGGCCGCCGCCGACATCTGCCCGCACACCGGCCGCGCCCGCCTCGGCTACGACCGCGCCCGTGTCCTGCTGGACAAGTACGCCGGGCTCGACCTGCACCAGCTGCGTCACAGCGCCGCCACCCACCTCGGTGAGGCCGAAGTACCGCTGCATCTCATCATGGGCAAGACCCGGCACAAGAACCCCCGCACCGCCATGCGCTACGTCAAACCCGGCCCCGAAGCCATCGCCAAGGTCACCGAGGTGCTCGCACCCCGCCGCCGTACTCATTGACCCCCGTTGGAAGAGTCAGCTGACCGCTCCGGAACCATCCTCGGCCAGATAGCTCTGGATCTCCCCGGCCATCTATCGCTGGAGCTCGCAGCTACCTGGCGGCTGGGGACATGTTCGGGAGCGGAGGGCCTAATGGGGCGGATGTGCGAGCCGTCCAGGGGTCGTGCGGGACCCGGAACAGGAGGGTTGGACCGCGCGGAGACGAGGGAAGATCGCTCCCATACCTCCGCAAGAACGAGGGGGGACATCATCATGACCACGACCACCGGCGACACGGCGCGGGACCGGTCACAGCGCGACCAGCTGGCCGAAGGACTGATCGACCACGCGCCCTCCCTGACTCACCCGTGGAGCGAGGCGGTCGTCGACCGCCGCGGCGGCCGCTACGCCGATTTCCTCCACGTTGGTGCGGTAAGCTCCCAGTAGCAGCTAGCCAAATTTGGCTAGCTGCTACTGGGAGGGTTCGATGAAGCCGGTACGGCTGCTGGTCCTGGGCGCGCTGCGCAGGCGCGGGCGCGCCCACGGCTACCAGGTCGGCGCTGGGCGGCGATCCAGGTCCGTGGGGCGGCCGGGTGGAGGTCCAGCGCCGGGCCGGGGCCGTAGAGCTTGACGGGGTCGTTGGCGGCGATCCAGCGGTAGGTCTCCGCCACCCCGGCCGCCGTCACCGCGCCCAGCGCCATGGCCAGTCCTGCCTCGAACGCGTCCACGTCCTGCCCGGCGTAACGAACCTCGGGCCCGAAGGCCGCGGCCAGCTCGTGACCGGTCACCGCCTCGGGACCGCCGGCGTCCAGCACCCTGCCCTCCAGCCCGTCCCGGGTCAGCGCCGCGCGTCGGCTACCGCTCCACCGTCGGCTTCCACCTCGCCTTCAAGCAGTGGTACCGCCACACGCCGGGCGACCACCGCAAGGACCGAGCCCGGCCGATCGGCACCGGGCCCGCCCGCGCCGGCTGACAAGACCCCTCACCGGCCCGGCGCCCGTCACCATCCGCGCCCCGGAGTTCCGAGGTGTGATCGCCCGACGTCAGGCCAGGGGCGGGGGAGGAGGTCGTGTATCGCCCGAGGTCAGGTAGGGGGAGGCGGTCGGTGTGACCGCTCATGGGGCAGGCCAGTGGGCGAGGAGGTGGTCGGTGTTGTCGCCCCGGTCAGGCCAGGGGGCGGGCCGGGGGGAGGCGGAGGCGGTCGACGGCCTCGCGGCGGGTGCGCTCGGGGCGGCGGTCGTAGCGGGCGGTGGTGGCTGGGGAGGAGTGGCCCACCAATGCCTGGGCGGTCGCCAGGTCCACGCCGGCGTCCAGCAGTTCGCCGATGAAGGTGCGGCGGAAGTCGTGCGCGGTGCGCGGGGACGCGCCCGCCTCGCCCAGCCGGCGGGCCAGGATGTCGGCGATGCCCTGCCCCGTCAGCCCCACCGGCCGGTCGTCGCGCAGCCGCAGCCGCCCGGCCTTGCTGATCGGGCTGAACAGCGCCCCCGGCGTCCGGCCCCGCACCCTCAGCCAGCGCTCCAGCAGGCCGATCGCCTCGGCCGTCAGATAGACCAGGCGCTCCTTGTCGCGCTTGCCGCGCACCCGCAGCGAGCGGGCGCCCGGATCGTAGTCGGCGAGCGTCAGCCCGCCGACCTCGGCGCGCCGGCAGCCGGTTGAGTACAGCACCGCGATCAGCGCCGCGTCCCGCGTCCCGGCCGCCGAGTCGTCGCAGGCCGACAGGGCCGCCCCGACGACCTCCGGCGGCACGTGCTGCCCGGTGGGCAGGCGGCTCTGCCGTACCGGAGCCAGGTCGGAGGCGCGCGCGTAGTCCTCGGCGCTGGTCTGGCCGAGCCGCCAGGACTCCTTGAGCACCCTGCGCAGCGCCACCAGGTGCTTGTTGACGTAGGCGGCCGACCAGCCCTGCTCGGTCAGCAGCGTGCGGATGCGCACGGTGTGCTCGTAGCGCAGCAGGTGCCACGGCTGGCCCGCACCGGTGACGGACTCGTCGCCGGTGAGCAGCCGGGCCAGCCGGTCGAGGCAGCCGCGCATGGTGCGCCGCGACTCCGGGCTGGTCAGCGAGGCGAGGTAGATGTGGTAGGGGTCGCGGGCCGGCTCGACGGGCGACGCCGCCAGGTCGGGCACGGCGGGCAGGCTCATGGGGTGATCTTAGAAGCCGGGCGGTGCTCCCTGAACGCGGAAGCGACGGACAGGCCCCCGCCGCACCGGTGATCAGATGTGCGGCGGTCCGGAGAGCGCCGCTGTCACGAGCCCAGGCCGGCCACGCCTTCCAGGAGCCGGTCCACGTCGGAGCGGTCGTTGTAGTGGACCAGGCCGGCCCGCACCGCGCTGCCCGCGTCGCGGATGCCGAGCACGGCGGTGAGCTCCCAGGCGTAGTTGTGGCCGTTCCACACGTTCACGCCGCGCGCCGCCAGGTGCTCGGCCACCTCCAGAGGCGTGCGCCCGGCCACGGTGAAGTACGCGGTGGCGGTACGCCTGGCGGGCTTGCCGTACACGGTGACGTGCGGCATCGTCTCCAGGCCCGCCAGCAGGACCCCGAACAGCGCCAGTTCGTGCTCCTCCGCGGCCGTCATCGAGGCCAGCAGCCGCTCGCGGCGCGTCCCCGTGCCGGGTGCCAGCGCGGCCAGATGGTCCACGGCCGCCGTCACCCCGGCGAGGTCGGCGAAGGCGGCGGTGCCCCGCTCGAACCGTTCGGGCACCGTGTCGGAGGAGGAGGCCAGCTTGTCCGGCCTGACCGTCTCCAGCAGGGCCGGGTCGGCGACGACCGCGCCGATGTGCGGGCCCGACCACTTGTAGGCGCTGGTGGCGTAGAAGTCGGCGCCCAGCGCCCGCATGTCGACCGGGCCGTGCGCGGTGGCGTGCACCCCGTCCACGTACGTCAGCGCCCCGGCCCGGTGCGCCAGCGCGGTGATCGCGGCCACGTCGGGGCGGGTGCCGAGCACGTTGCTCGCCGCCGTCACGGCCACCAGCCGGGTGCGCTCGCCGATCAGCTCGCGGTACTGCTCCACCGGCAGCTCACCGGTCACCGGATCCGCCTCCGCCCAGCGGATCGTCGCCCCGGTCTGCACCCACGGGCGCACGTTCGCGTCGTGGTCCAGCCGTGACAGCACCACCTCGTCACCCGGCCCCCACTCCCTGGACAGCGCCCCGGCCAGCCGGTAGGTGAGGGTCGTCATGTTGGGGCCGAGGACGACCCCGTCGGGGTGCCCGCCGACCAGGTCGGCGACGGCCGCCCGGCACGCCGCCACGATCGCGTCCGAGCGGTGGCTGGCGGGGAAGGCGCCGCCCACGTTGCCGAGCCCGGCCCGGTAGGCGCCGGCGATGGCGTCGATCACCGCCTGCGGGACCTGGGTGCCCGCCGCGCCGTCGAGGTAGGCGTGGCCGTCGGCCAAGGCGGGGTAGGCGGAACGTACTGATTCGATAGGAAAGTGCATGAAGGGTTCATGCTCACCCTGCGGAACCTCAACCGGGCCATCCCGGCACGTGCTGGGCCGCCGACTTGAAGTGGGGGGCTGAGTCTGGTTGGTTCAAGGCGGAAGTGGCACCATTTCACCATGTCCCAGCTGACCGCCCTGGACGCGCAGTTCCTGCACTTCGAGACCGCCACGAACGTCGCCAACATCGCCGGCCTGGCCATTCTCGAGGGGAGCCTCAACCGCGCCGACCTGCAGGACCTGCTGCAGGCGCGGCTGCCGTACGTCCCGGCGCTGCACCGCAAGCTGGCCCCGGTGCCGTTCGGGCTGGACCACCCCTACTGGGTGCGCGAAGACGATCTCGACCTCGACTATCACGTACGGGAGATCGGGCTGCCGCCGCCGGGGGACGACAGGCAGCTGGCCGAGCAGGTGGCCCGGCTGCATCCGCGCCGCCTGGACCGGGGCAAGCCGCTGTGGGAGATCTACCTCATCCACGGGCTGAGCGGCGGGCGTACCGGACTCTATGTGAAGATCCATCACGCGGCGGTGGACGGCGTCGGCGGCGCGGACGTGCTGGCCGCGCTGCTCGACCTCGGGCCCGTCCCCGCGCCCCCGCCCGAGCACGAGCCCGAGGTCGACGATCCGCCGCCCGGCCCGGCCGAGATGGTGGCGCGCGGGCTGTCCCGGATGGCCGGCAACCCGGCGCAGGCGCTGCGGTTCGTCGCGCGCGCGGCGCCGCACCTGGACGAGATCCCCATCGTGTCGGCGCTGCCCGGCAGCGGGACCGTCGCGGCGCTGGCGCGCCGGGCCGCGGGCAGTGGGCAGACGCCCGAGCTGCCGTCGCTGCCCGCGCCGAAGACGCCGTTCAGCGGCCCGATCTCCGCGCATCGGCGCTTCGCGTTCGTCGCGCTGCCGTTGGAGGAGTTCAAGGCGGTGCGCAAGGAGTTCGACGTCACCGTCAACGACGTGGTCATGGCGGTGTGCGCCGGAGCGCTGCGGCGCTGGCTCGCCGGGCATGGCGGGGTGCCGGACCAGCCGCTGGTGGCCGGGGTGCCGTTCTCGCTGCGCGCGGCGGGTGACGAGGGGACGGGCAACCAGGTCACGATCATGACCGCGCCGCTGGCCGTGCATCTGGAGGATCCGGTGGCCCGGCTGCACGAGGTGCGGCTCGCGATGCAGCGGATCAAGGACCGGTTCTCGCTGTCGCCCGCGCGCTGGCTGCGCGAGTTCAGCGAGTCGATGCCCGCCGCGCTCATGGGGCTGGCCTCCAGGTCGGCGTTCGGGCTGGTCGGGCATACCGTGCCGCCGATCAACGTGTTCATCTCGAACGTGCCGGGCCCGCAGTTCCCGCTGTACGTGTCCGGCGTGCGGCTGCTGCACCACTATCCGGTCTCGGTGATCACCGACATGAGCGGCGGGGTGAACATCACCGCCTTCTCCTACGACGGCTCACTCGACTTCGGGGTGGTCACCGACCGGACGATGGTGCCGGACGCGTGGGAGCTGGCCGGGCATCTGCGCGAAGCGCTCGACGAGCTGCTCAACGCGGAAGCTTCCTTTCCGCAATAACTCCTAGCCTGCCGGTATGAAGCTGAACCGCCGGGTGCTCAACCGTACGACGCTGGACCGCCAGCTCCTGCTCGCCCGCTCGCCGCTGTCCCCGCTGCGGGCGATCGAGCGGCTGGTCGCCCTCCAGGGACAGGACGTCAACCCGCCGTACTACGGCCTGTGGTCGCGGCTGGCCTCCTTCACCCAGGAGGACCTGACCTCCCTGCTGTACGGCAGGCAGGTCGTACGCGGGTCGCTGCTGCGCAGCACCCAGCACCTGGCCCTGGCCGACGACTACCTGTGGCTGCGGCCGATGATGCAGGCGCCGATGTCGCGGGCCCGGCAGGCCGGGTTCGGCCGGGCCACCGGC
Organism: Nonomuraea glycinis; assembly: GCF_014646515.1. Taxonomy (GTDB): domain Bacteria; phylum Actinomycetota; class Actinomycetes; order Streptosporangiales; family Streptosporangiaceae; genus Nonomuraea; species Nonomuraea glycinis. The sequence continues at coordinate 146,919 of NZ_BMNK01000004.1, read as the reverse complement.
GAGGTGGACCTGGACGAGCTGGTGACGCTGGCCCGCGGGCACCTGGCGGGCCGTACGCTGACCCGGCCCCAGCTCCGCGACCTGCTCCTGGAGCGCTGGCCGGAGGTCGAGCCGATGGCGCTCGGCTGGTCGGCGCAGGCGCTGGTGCCGGTGGTGCACGCCCCGCCGAGCGGCGTCTGGAACCGGGGCGGGGCGACGCCGTTCACGCTGGCCGAGGAGTGGCTCGGCAGGCCGCTGGACGACGCCCCGCCCATCGAACGGCTCGTCACCCGCTATCTGGCCGCCTTCGGCCCCGCGAGCGTGATGGACGTGCAGATGTGGTCAGGCTTGACCCGGTTGCGGCCGGTGATCGAGGCCATGCCTTTGCGGAAATATCACGACACTGAGGGTCGTGTCCTCTACGACCTGCCGGACGCGCCGCTCGCCGAGGAGGACGTGCCCGCTCCCGTGCGGTTCCTGCCCGCCTTCGACAACCTCATCGTCGCCTACGCCGACCGCACCCGGATGATGACGGACGAGCAGCGCAAGGCCGTGTGCGTGGGCGCCGTCATCTTCCCGACCTTCCTCGTCGACGGCATCGTCGCCGGCATGTGGGACATCAAGGACGGCGTGCTGGAACTGCGGCCCTTCGGCCCGCTGCCGGAGCGAGCCATGGCCGAACTCGCCGCCGAGGGCGCCGGCCTGCTCGCCTTCGCGGGCGCGCCGGGCGGCACCCTCGCGTGGCGGCACCCCTCGGAAGGCCGGCGGGCGAGCGCTTAACCGAGGTAGTCGCGCAGCGCCATCGCCCTGGACGGGTGGCGCAGCTTGGACATCGTCTTGGCCTCGATCTGCCTGATCCGCTCGCGGGTCACGCCATAGATGCGGCCGATCTCGTCGAGGGTCATCGGCTTGCCGTTGGTCAGGCCGTACCGCATGGAGATCACGCCCGCCTCGCGCTCGGACAGGTCGTCCAGCAGGGCGCGCAGCTGCTGCTGCAGCAGCGTGAAGGAGACGGCCTCGGCGGGGGAGACGGCCTCGGTGTCCTCGATGAGGTCGCCGAACTCGCTGTCGCCCTCCGTCCCGAGCGGCGTGTGCAGGGAGATCGGCTCGCGGCCGTAGCCCTGCACCTCGATCACCCGATCGGTGGTGAGCTCGGTCTCGGCGGCGATCTCCTCCGGGGTGGGCTCACGGCCGAGGTCGCTCTGCAGCGTCCGCTGGGCCCGCGCGACCTTGTTGATCATCTCGACCATGTGCACCGGGATGCGGATCGTGCGCGCCTGGTCGGCCATGGCCCTGGTGATCGCCTGCTTGATCCACCAGGTGGCGTAGGTGGAGAACTTGTAGCCGAGGCGGTAGTCGAACTTCTCGATCGTCCGGATCAGGCCGAGATTGCCCTCCTGGATCAGGTCGAGGAAGAGCATGCCGCGGCCGGTGTAGCGCTTGGCGATGGACACCACCAGGCGCAGGTTGGCCTCCAGCATCCGCTGCCTGGCCCGGTCCCCGTCGTCGGAGATCCATTCGAGATCGGCGCGGAGCTCACCGCTGAGGCCGTCCTCGGTGTCCAGCCGCTCCCTGGCGAACAGCCCGGCCTCGATGCGCTTGGCCAGGTCGATCTCCTGAGAGGCGGTCAGGAGCGGCACCCGCCCGATCTCCTTGAGGTAGGTCTTGACGGAGTCGGTGCCGATGACTGAGGTCGTGTTGTCGTCCAGGTCGACGACAACCTCTGCTGCTGCTTGGGTCAAGGCGATCTCCTCGCTCGGGTTGGACGGAGTCGGCGGCGGCGCCGGCGTCGGGTGCGTGTCGAGTTCGGGAAATCGGCCCCCTACCACGAGCGGGAGAATTGTTCACCCCCTAAGCTACCCAACGGCACCGACAGCTTGTGACGCCCGTCTCAACCGGGTTCGAAGGACAGCCAGGCCGCGGTCGCGTCGTCGTGCGCCTTCCCGCGCACCGGGCCGTGCGCCCGCTCCTGCTCGCGCACCAGCGCCGTCAGGTCCTCGGGTGCCTGCGCGGCGCCGCTGACCAGGAGCTCCCAGGAATATCCGTACCAGTCGGCCAGTCTCGTCACCCCGTCGGTGAACAGGGCGATCCCGCGCAGGTCCGCCACCGGCGTCGAGCCGGTCAGCGCCTGCGCCACCGCCTCGGGGCAGGTGCTCGCCACCCAGAACCCACCGGGCCTGTTGCGCAGCGACGCGACCAGCTCCAGCGAGTACGGCCGGCCGCCGGGCAGGTGCTCCAGCCGGTCGTCGGTGACGACCGTGACCGTGCCGTCGCGATGCCACAGCCCGATGGCGCAGTCGCACAGCACCAGATGGTCGAGCCGGTCGCCGCGGCGGCGGGCGATGGCGACGGTGCAGGAGGGGGAGTTCGGGTTGCCCAGATCGCAGGTCGCCGCGTGCGCGTCCATGGTGGCGGCGATGGCCCGCGCCAGGACGCCGGGCAGGGACTCGTCGCCGTCGAGGCGGACCGCCAGTGCCCCGGCCAGGGTGCGCACCAGCCAGCTCACGTCGTGCACGCACCCGGAGTCGACCCCCTGCGGTGCGGTCGCGCCGTCCAGCACCACCACCCAGGACGGCCCGGCGATCACGTAGTCCTCGTTGACGCCGCCCGGCGCGGCGACGGTGGCATAGCGGACCCGCGTCATCGAACTCCTCGGAATGGCCGTGCGCCTTCGCGGGTAACCGTCATGGAGAAAGGCTGCGCAAATGGCGATTCAAGAGTGTCACGCGAGCCGCTCGGCGGTTCGGGCAGGTGATTTACATTCCCTTCAGGACGGCCGTGCCCACCTCTCCGGCCCGTGACAGAGGCTGGATCTACCTTTGGCGGTACATCACATGACACGCCCTCGTTCGAGCCTCGTCCACCAGGCCTCGTACGCGCTCAAGCACCCCCACAAGGTCGTGCCGCACCTGCGCAGACTCGCCCGCGACTCGTGGCTTCGCCTGCGCTCCCGCGACCACGTCGCCTACTACCGGGCGGTCATGAAGTCCGACACGGCGCGCAGCCCCGAGGGGGCCGTCGGGTCCCACTCGCACAAGCGCTGGCTGGCGCTGGGCCGCATGCAGTTCGACTATCTGGTGGAGCACGGGCTCAAGCCCGAATGCCGCATGCTGGAGATCGGCTGCGGCAACTTGCGGGCCGGGCGGTTGTTCATCGACTACCTGCACACCGGCAACTACTACGGCATCGACATCTCGCCGGACATCCTCATGGCCGCCCACGACACCGTCGCCACGCACGGTCTGCGCGACAAACTGCCCTACCTCACCCCGGTACGCGACCTGCGCTTCGCCTTCCTGCCCGACGAGCACTTCGACGTGGTGCACGCCCACAGCGTCTTCTCCCACTCGCCGCTGGAGGTGATCGACGAGTGCTTCGCGCACATCGGCCGGGTCATGCGGCCGGCGGGCTGGTTCGACTTCACCTTCGACCGCACCGAAGGCAAGGAGCACCAGGTGCTGCGCGAGGACTTCTACTACCGCACCGAGACCCTGGTGGCGCTGGCCGACCGGCACGGACTGGACGCCGCGTTCATGGACGACTGGGAGCGGGGACCGCACAAGCAGTCGAAGATCCGGGTCACCAGGCGGCGATAAAACCCGGATGCGCGCCGTACCCGCTGGTCATTAGGGTGCTGCGGGTGAGAGACGTCCGCGCGCTGCCCAAGGCCCACCTGCACGTTCACCTGGAGAGCACGGTACGGCCCGGCACCGTGCGCGATCTCGGCGGCGAGCCGGCGCCGCAGGAGGGGTTCGCGAGCTTCCGCGCCTTCGCCGACCAGCGGGGGCGCGTGCGCGACCTGCTGCGCACGGCCGCCGACTTCCGGCGGGTGGCGCTGGAGTTCTGCGAGGACGAGGCGGCGCAGGGGACCCGCTACGCCGAGGTCACCTTCACCGCGGCCGCCCACGGCGAGCGGCTGGGGGCGCCGGAGATGCCGCTGGAGGCGGTGCTCGACGGCCTCGCCGAAGGCGCCCGGTACGGCATCGAGTGCCGGGTGCTGCTCGACCACTCCCGGCGGCGGCCCGTCGAGCGGCTCTGGCGGACCTACCGGCTCGCCACCCGCTACGAGCACGTGATCGGGATCGGGGTGGCCGGTGACGAGAGCCACCCGCTGGCGCCGTTCGCCGAGGTGTTCGAGGCGGCCAGGGACGCCGGTCTGCGCCTGGTGCACCACGCGGGGGAGTTCGCCGGGCCCGCCAGCATCCGCGAGGCCCTCACCCTCGGCCACGCCGAACGGCTCGGCCACGGCATCCGTGTGCTGGAGGACCCCGCCCTGGTGGAGGAGGTGCGCGAACGGGGCATCCCGCTCGAGGTCTGCCCCACCTCCAACGTCCTGCTCGGCGTCGTCCCCGCGCTGGCGGCCCATCCACTGCCGCTGCTGGGCGCCGCCGGCCTCGTCGTCACGCTCAACACCGACGGCGAGACCGCCCTGGCCGACGAGTACGGCCGCGCGCGGGACGTCTTCGGCTACGGTGACCCGGCGCTGGCCGGGCTGGCCAGGGCCGGCATCGAGGCGTCGTTCGCCCGGCCGGAGCTCAAGGCCGGCCTCCTGGCCGGGGTGGACGCCTGGCTCGCGGCCCCTACCGCCCTCTGAGGGACCATCAGGCGTGCTTGCCGGCCGCGAGCCCGCGGCCGAAGGTCCGCTCGACGGCGATGCGGGTGAGCCAGCCCAGACCGGCGGTGAACAGCGGTGGCCACATGATCGGGCCGAAGCTGTGGCGACCCGCTTGTCGCGAGGACGGTAGTAAGCGGTCGCGCGGCAGCCGGGTGCCCCCCAGGTGCTGCCAGCCCTGGCGCGGCTCGTCGTGGCTGCCGGTCTGGACCTCCGCCGGCGTGCTGACCCGGGCGGGCACCGGCCGCGGGACGGGCAGTACGGGCGGGGCGGGCACCACGAGGACCGGATGCACCACGGCCGGTCGGTGGCACGGGTGCCTGCGGGGCCACGCGCACGGTCCTGAGCGACCTCCGGCGCGGGCGTACCCACAGCGGAGAGATCGCCGGGAAGGCGGCCTTAAGACGCCACGGGCGCAGGTGGGCCGGACCTGGGTGAGCGACACGTCGAAACTCCTCGAACGAGACTGTCCCCCCAGGCCTACCGCTCGTCAGGTGGATCCATGCCCAACGGCTGCCCATGTTTGCGGGTGCGTCAGGTCAGGAAATCTCAGGCATGCGGCCCCACGGTGACCGCGCCGACGGTGAGCCGGGGCCTGCCCTCCAGGATCTCCCCGACCCGGGCCACCTGCTCGTCGAGCTCGTCCAGCCGCGCCCGGCCGAGCTCGGCCAGAGGCTCCACCGTGACGTCGATCCTGCTGCCCGAGCGGCGCTGGTGCCACACGCCCGCCACCTGCCCGTCCACGAGCAGCACCGGGAAATTGCCCGCCTGCCCGCCCGCCAGCGCCCGCTCGGCGGCCGGTCCCGGATACAGCAGCTCGCGCGGCATGCCCGCGACGAGGTAGGCGTCGAAGTACGGCAGCAGCCGCACCCCTCGCGGCGCTTCGTCGGGCACCTCGGTGTCGCCGGCCACCACCCAGGCGCGCTCGCCCTCGAAGAGGACCTGCTCCAGCTCCATCGACGCGAACAGCGCCTCGGCCCACCGCTTCGGCGCGCCCAGCCACCGGGCGAACTGGCCGGAGGTCGCGGGACCGTACGCGCTCAGATAGCCCTTGACCAGCTCGGCCCGCCCGTCGGCGGGACGGAGACCGCCGGGTGGGGCGGTGTAGGTGACCTTGCGGCCCCTGACCGGGCCGAAGACGAACGCGCCCCGGTGCGCCGCCAGGCCCATCACCTGCCGCCAGCGCGGCCACATCGTCTGGAAGGCGGGCATGACCGGCTCGCCCGCCCACGGCCCGGTGGCGGCGACGACCGCGTCGGTCAGCTCGTCGATCGTCAGGCATGTCCCGTCCAGCACCGTGCGGATGGCCGCCACCACCTCGTCGGTCTGCTCCGGCGTCATCCGGACGCTCTCGGCGAAGGGGCTGCGCCCCGTGGGCAGCGACGACAGGGCGCCCACCCATCCGGGCAGGTCGCAGGCGGGAAGCACATGTACGGTGCCGCGTGGCCCGTACGTCTTGACCAGGCTGCGCTCCTCCCACAGCGCCCGGCGTACGTCCGCGCGGGTGGCCTTCTCCAGGCGGAGCGCGATGGACAGCTCGCTCGCCGACATCACCTGCGCGTGCGCCCCGCACATCGCGGTCACCACCTGCGCAGGGGTCCCGTCCTGGACCGGCGCGGCCAGCCCGGCACGCGCCAGCCTCCTGGCGCTGACCTGCTGCCACGACATCTCGATCACACGTCCTCCTCAAGCTGTACGACCAGGGTAGAAGCCATCGCGGAACGTCCGCGTCCGCATTTATCTGGAAATTTCAGGCGTTGTACGGTCGAGTCCCGGCATGCAGGGAGGGCTGTTTGACAAGTATTTTTTTCGGTGCGATCGTGGGCGCATGTACGAAGTGGCAGTGATCGAGGACCCCGCGGCAGCGGAGGCGTCGCTCGACCCCATGCGCTCCAAGCTGCTGGCCCAGCTGGTCGAGCCCGGCTCGGCCACCTCCCTGGCGGCCAAGGTCGGCCTGGCCAGGCAGAAGGTCAACTACCACCTCCGGACGCTGGAGCGGCACGGCCTGGTCGAGCTCGTCGAGGAGCGCAAGAAGGGCAACGTCACCGAGCGGGTCATGCAGGCCACGGCCGCCTCGTTCGTGATCTCCCCGACGGCGCTGGCCTCGGTGCAGCCCGACCCCGCCAGATCCCCCGACCGGCTGTCGGCCCGCTGGCTGCTGGCCCTGGCCGCCCAGCTCGTCCGCGACGTCGGCTCGCTGGTCACCGGCGCGACCGAGGCCCGCAAGCGGGTGGCCACCTTCGCCATCGACGGCGAGATCCGCTTCGCCTCCGCGGCCGACCGCGCCGCCTTCGCCGAGGAGCTGGCCGGCGCCGTCACCTCGCTGGTGAGCAAATACCACGACGAGAGCGCCGAGGGCGGCCGCGACCACCGCCTGGTGGTCGCCGTGCACCCCGCCGTGACGAAGGAGCACTGAGGTGGGCCACGAGTTCGAGCTTCCCCAGGAAGCTCTGGTGGAGGCGACGCCCGAGGAGGTGTGGGAGGCCATCTCCACCGGCCCTGGCATCGACTCATGGTTCATGGGCCGCAACGAGGTGGCGGGGGGCGTCGTCAGCACCGCCTTCGGCGGCATGGACCTGCCGGCCTCCACCGTGACCGCCGCCGAGCCGCCGCACCGCTTCGCGCACACCAGCGGCACGGCCGAGGACGGGCGGTTCGTCGCCTACGAGTTCCTCATCGAGGGCCGTGACCGGGCGAGCACCACCGTACGCATGGTGACCAGCGGCTTCCTGCCGGGCGACGACTGGGAGACCGAGTTCGAGGCGATGGCCGGCGGTCTGGCGATGTTCTTCGCCACCCTGGTGGAATACCTCGGCCACTTCGCGGGCCGGACCGCCACTCCCCTCACGGAGTTCGGCCCGCCCATCACCGACTGGCCGCGCGCCTGGGAGATCCTGTACGCCGAGCTGGGGCACCCGTCGGCAGGCGACAAGGTCCGCTTCGCACCTGACGGCCTCGCCCCCGTCGAAGGCGTCGTCTACCACCTCGGCCCCCAGACCCTCGGGGTGCGCTCCGACGACGCCCTTTACAGATTCCTGCAGGGGATGGGCGGCACGATGATCGCCTCCCACCACCTGTTCGGCGCCACCGAGAACCAGAGCCCCGCCTGGCACACCTGGCTCCACCGACTCTACGACTGAGACCGACGCGCCTGCCGCCGGCGACGTTACGGCCGAGGTCCGCGCGCCTGGTTCCAGTGGCTTTACGGCTGAGGTTTACGCGCCCTGATGGCCAGCACGACCGGCACGGCCCCGCCGCTCTCGGCGAACCGCTCCAGCACCAGCCCCGCCTCCAGGAACGCATGCAGCAGGTCCGGCACCGGCCAGTGGCTCGCGCCCACCTTGTCGCGAACCCCCTGGTCGGTCCAGGACTTTTTCGTCCAGCGGCCGTCGAGGTAGCCGGGCCGTACCAGCACCTCCTCGGGGTCGGTCCGGTCGGCGAACCCGCCGCAGAAGCACGGGTGCACGCCGACGTGCACGAACATCCCGCCGGGCCGCAGCACCCTGGCCACCTCGCGCAGCACCGCAGGGTAGCCGGGCATGTCGGTGTGCGCCATCATCGCGATCACGGCGGGCAGCCGGGCGTCGCGCACCGGCAGCCGCCCAGCGTCGCCGCGTACGGCCGGGAGGCGGCCCCGGGCGTGTCGCAGCATCCCGGCGGACAGGTCGACGCCCGCCGGCGTCCAGCCGAGCTCACGGACGAGTGCCGCGTGCACGCCCGTGCCGCAGCCGATCTCCAGGCAGGGTCCCCGCCCCTCGCCCAGCAGGTCGCGCAGCACCCGCTGGAGGCCCAGAGGGTCGCCCCGGGAGAGGAACTCCTGCTCGTACCAGTCGGCGATCTCGTCATAAGCGGCCTTCACCCCTCCAAACGACCATGAATCCATGCCGGTGGCCAGCTTTTCCGCCAACGGCTCAGGACACAGGGCCACAGGGGCGAGGAAGAGGCGGTCGGTGCGCGCGTCGAGACCCGTCTCGCGCAGGATCCGCACCAGGTTCTCGATCGCCGCGAACCAGTTCTCGGGCCCGCGCTCGGCCCTTCTCCGGGCGCACGGCCAGGACCGGCCCTGGAACCCGTGTGGTCCCAGGGCCGACCCGTTGATCATCAGCCGCCGAAGCCGTCCAGGCCCCACCAGCCCGGCTGCAGCCACTCGTGGTGGTGGTGGCCGTGATCGTCGTCCTTGTCGTCGTCCTTGTCGCGCATGTGGTCGTTCTTGTCGTCGTCCTTGTCGCGCCTGTGGTCGTTCTTGTCGTCGTCCTTGTCCCGCCGGTCGTCCTTCTTGTCGTCATCGACCCTGTAGATCACGCGACCCTTGCACGCACTGGCGTCCCGGGTGCCCGCGGTGACCGAGTGCTGGTCGATGCGGAGCCAGGTTGCGTCCTGCTGGGCGTCCAGGACACACATGGACGCCCGCTGGTTCCGCTTGTCGTCGTCGGCGGCGGCTGTACCCACCATGGCCGTGGCCATGGCAGCGGCGGCCAGCAGCACCCCGCCAGCGGCGATGAAACTACCCTTCATGATCCCCCCTGATCACTTAGTGACATCGATTCGTCACTGTACGTATTCGTGTCTCCCCCCTGTGCCACTACGCCACACCTGGCCGGGTGAACTTGTATTACTCCTGGTCAGACGGCTACTTAGGCACCTTTTTCGCGCGAGATCACCTTCCCTGGACGCGCCCGTGCGGTCACGTTCGGTAGTCGGCGTTCGCGGCAAATCCCCCGCCGTCAGACGTCGGCGAGACGAGGTCACGGCGTAGATCGCGCTTGACCCTTTTCATAGATCGCGAACCGACTTAACGTCTCAATCACGCCCCCACCCGCGTCACAGGAGCCCGCATGACGAAACCGGCTGACGCCGCGTTGTCCGATGAGGGAATCGTCCGCGACGACTACGCGCTCCAGCGCGTGCCCCCCAACGCCCGCTACGGCTGGGCCACCGTGGCCGTACAACGATTCGGCCTGCTCAGCGCCCTGTCCCAGTTCCTGCTCGGCGCCACCCTCGGCATGGGCATGACCTTCTGGGACGCCGTGCTCGCCATCACCATCGGCGCCGCCATCCTGGAGCTCGCCGCCATCGCCGTCGGCGTGGCCGGGATGCGCGAAGGAATGTCCACCACCCTCCTGGCCCGCTGGGCCGGGTTCGGCCGCTACGGCTCCGGCCTCGTCGGCGTCGTCCTCGCGGTCAGCCTGCTCGGCTGGTTCGGCGTCCAGTCCGCCGTGCTCGGGCAGGGCCTGGCCGCCCTGCTCGGCGGTCCGCCCGTCTGGGTCTGGTCGGTGCTCGGCGGCCTGGTCATCACCGCCATCGTGGTGCACGGGTTCGCCGGCATGGCCTGGACCGCGTGGATCACCGTGCCCGCCTTCCTTGCCCTGGCCGGCTGGGCCATCGCCGTCGAGCTGGCCAAGCAGCCGCTCGGCGACCTCGTGGCCTCCGCCCCTCCCGGCCCCGTCATCAGCCTGGCCCAGGGGGCGACCCTGGTGGCGGGCGGATTCATCGTCGGCGCGACGATCAGCCCGGACATGTGCCGGTTCAACCGCAGCGCCGCCGACGTCGTCAAGCAGACGATCGTCGGCATCACTCTCGGCGAGTACGTCCTCGCCCTCGTCGGCGTCCTGCTCGCGCACGCGCTGCGTACCGGAGACGTGGTCGCCATCGTCACCACCACCTCCGGCGTGGTCGGCACCATCGTGCTCGTCACCGCCACACTCAAAGTGAACGACTGGAACCTCTACTCCTCCTCGCTCGGCGTCACCAACGCCCTGGACACCGCCTTCGGCCTGCGGGTCAGCCGCGCCAAGGTCACGATCGCCCTCGGCCTGGTCGGCACCGCGCTCGCCGCGTTCGGCATCGCCGACCACCTGGTGGGCTTCCTGATCCTGCTCGGCGTCGCCGTGCCGCCCATCGCAGGCATCCTGATCGCCGAGTATTACGTGGTCCGCCGCTGGCGGGCCGACCTGGCGGAGTCCCGGGCCCGCGGCGAGCTGCCCGCCTCGGCGCCAGGCTGGGTGCCCGCCGCGCTCATCGCCTGGCCGGCCGCCGCCCTCATCGGCCACTTCGTGACCTGGGGCATTCCCGCCCTCAACGCCCTGGTGGCGGCGTTCATCCTGTACGCGGTCATCGGCCGCCTGAGCGCGAAGCCACGCACCACCTGATCAGCGGGAGCACCAGTGCGCGTAGGGATCGACGTAGGCGGTACGCATACCGACGCCGTCCTCATGGACCAGACCACCGTCGTAGCCGAGATCAAGACCGCGACCACTCACGACGTCACCGGCGGCGTCGTCACCGCGCTGCGCCGGCTGCTCGCCGCCGGCCGGGTCGACCGCGCCCGCATCACGGCCGTGATGATCGGCACCACCCACTTCACCAACGCCCTCGTCACCGGCCGCGGCCTCGCCCCCACCGCCGTCGTCCGGCTGGCGCTGCCCGCCACCGCCGCGCTGCCGCCCCTCGTCGACTGGCCGCACCGGCTGCTGACCGCGATCCGGCCCAGCGTCCACCTGTGCGACGGCGGCCACGAGTTCGACGGCCGCCCCATCTCCCCGCTGAACCCGGAGCAGCTCAAGCGGGTCGCCGCCGCCATCGAGGCGAGCGGCATCCGCAGCGTCGCCGTCTCCTCGGTGTTCTCGCCCGTCAACACCGAGCTCGAGGAGCAGGCCGCCGCCATCCTGCGCGCCGAACTCCCGTACCTGCACATCAGTCTGTCCCACCAGATCGGCCGGGTCGGTCTGGTGGAGCGGGAGAACGCCACCGTCGTCAACGCCTGCCTGCGCGACCTCGCCGACGACATCGTCGAGGCGTTCGAGCAGGCGCTGCGCACCGTGGGGGTGGCCGCGCCGCTGTTCCTGTCGCAGAACGACGGCACCCTCATGGACGCCGACCACTGCCGCCGCTATCCCGTCGCCACCTTCGCCTCCGGCCCCACCAACAGCATGCGCGGCGCGGCGTTCCTGGCCGACCGGGCCGACTGCGCCGTGGTCGACATCGGTGGCACGACCACCGACGTGGGCGTGCTCACCGGCGGCTACCCGAGAGCCGCCACCGGCGAGGTGGACATCGGCGGCGTCCGCACCAACTTCCGCATGCCCGACGTGCTGTCCATCGGCCTCGGCGGCGGCAGCCACGTCACCCACGCCCTGGGATACAGACCGGGCACGGAGTACGGACCGAACCGGCGACAGGGCTGGTGCGGCGACGGGCGCGGCGAAGCAGACAGGCACGGCGGCGCTGACAGCCGCGGTGAAGCTGACAGGAATGGTGGAGCCGACAGACGGGGTGGCAGGGACAGACACGGTGGCAGTGACGGATACGGCGGCTCAGGCAGGCAGGGTGGCAGGGACAGGCATGGTGGCAGTGACGGATACGGCGGCTCAGGCAGGCAGGGTGGCGCCGGCCGGCAGGCGAGCCGGGACGGGCTGGCGGTCGGGCCGCAATCCGTCGGCTATCAGCTCACCGAGCAGGCGCTCGTCTTCGGCGGCTCCGTCCTGACGGCCACCGACCTCGCCGTCGCGGCCGGCCTGGCCGACATCGGCGACCCCGCCCTCGTCCGCCACCTCGACCCCGACCTGGTCCGGCGCGGCATCGACTGGATGGCCGCCCGCGTCGCCGACCTGGTCGAACGGATGCGGGTGTCCGCCGCGCCGCTGCCGGTCATCATCGTCGGCGGCGGCAGCGTCCTCATGCCCGCGGAACTGCCCGGCATCCCCTCCGTACACCGCCCGGAACACCACGCGGTCGCCAACGCGATCGGCGCCGCCATCGGCCAGATCGGCGGCGACGTGGACCGGCTGTTCGCGATCACCGCCACGCACACCCGCGAGGACGTCCTCGACCAGGCGCGCACGGAGGCCGTCGAACGTGCCGTCGCGGCCGGCGCCGCCCGCGACACCGTCGACGTGGTCGAGATCGACGAGGTCCACGTCGGCTACCTGCCCGGCAACGCCGTACGGGTCCGCGTCAAAGCGGTCGGCGACCTCGACCTCGCCCGCCATAGCCGCACGGAGGAGGAGCCCCAGTGGGTTACGCCCTGACCTTCGAAGGACTGCGCGACCTGGCCGAAGGCGCGGCGGTCCTCGGCACCGGCGGGGGAGGCGATCCCTACATCGGCCGCCTCCTCGTCGAACAGCAGCTCAAAGCGGGCCGCACCGTCACCATCATCGACGCCGCGGAGCTGCCCGACGACGCCCTCGTCATCCCGTCGGCGATGATGGGCGCCCCCACCGTCTTCATCGAGAAGCTGCCGTCCGGCGCGGGCAACATCGCCGCCCTGCGCGCCCTCGAAGCCCACCTCGGCCGGACCGCCGCCGCCACCATGCCGATCGAGTGCGGCGGCCTCAACAGCATGATGCCGCTCCTGCTCGGCGCCCAGCTCGGCCTGCCGGTCGTGGACGCCGACGGCATGGGCCGCGCCTTCCCCGAGCTGCAGATGGAGACCTTCGCGGTCTACGGCGTCTCCGGCTCGCCCATGGCCATCGCCTCCGACCACGGCGACACCGGCATCATCAACGCCACCGACAACCGCCGGATGGAGTGGCTGGCCCGCGCCATGACCATTCAGATGGGCGGCGCTTCCTACATCAGCGACTATCCGATGGACGCCGCCACCGTCCGCCGCACCGCGGTGCCCGGCACGCTCACCCTCGCCCGCCGCCTCGGCGCCGCGCTCCGGCAGGCCCGCGCCGAGCACGCCGACCCCTTCCAGGCGCTGGCCGCCGCCCTGTCCGGCACGCTCTACACGCACGGCCTGGTGCTGTTCAGAGGCAAGGTGACGGACGTGGACCGCAAGACCGTGGACGGCTTCGCCCGCGGCCACGTCACCCTCGCCGACCTGGCGGATCCACGCGACCAGCTGGAGATCACCTTCCAGAACGAGCACCTGGTCGCCCGGCGCAACGGCCGGGTGGTGGCCATCGTCCCCGACCTGATCTGCACCCTCAACAGCGAGACGGGCACCCCGGTGACGACCGAAGCGCTGTCGTACGGCCAGCGCCTGACGGTCTTCGCCATCTCCACCCCCGATCTCATGCGCACCCCCGACGCCCTCGACTGCTTCGGCCCCACCGCCTTCGGCCTCGCCGACCCCTACACCCCCGTCGAACACCTCACCGCCGTCCCCTGACACCCCGCCAAAACTTACGCTCCCACGACACCCACACCCACAGCCTTCGGCTGCGCCGCCGAAACCCGCGCTCCCACTACACCCACAGCCTCCGGCCAGTCCCGTTGGCAGCCCCAGACCAGCCCCGTTGGCAGTCTCCGGCCAGTCCCGTTGGCGCGTCAGAGGAAGGCGGCCACCACGGTGGCGAAGTCGTCAGGGGTGATGATCTCCACGCCCAGGGACTCGGCCTTGGCGCGCTTGGATCCGGCCTTCTCGCCCGCCACCAGCAGGCCCGTCTTGGCGGAGACGCTGGAGGACGACTTGCCGCCGGCCCTCTCGATCAGCTCGTTCATCTCGTTGCGGGACAGCTCGCCCAGTTTGCCGGTCATGGAACCCGTGACCACGACCGTCTTCCCGGCGAGCGGCAGCTCCATGACCGGGTCCCCCAGGGCGGCCTCTCCCGGGCCACCGGCCACCCCGGCCTCCTCGCCGTCGACGGCTCCGGCGGCCGACGCGACGCCGCCCGGAGCGGGCGGCGTGACGCCCGGCTCGGTCATGTTGACGCCGGCCGCCCTCAGCTTGTCGATCAGCGGGAGCAGCTCCGCCAGCTCGGCCAGCATGAGCGTCGCCTTCTCCTTGCCCATGCCGTCGACGACCTGGATGGCCTCGGAGTCGGCCGCGAGGATGGCGTCCATCGTGCCGAAGTGCCGTGCCATCCGGCGGGACATCGACCGCCCGGTGCCGCGCACCCCGAGCGCGCAGAACACCCTGCTCAGCGGCCTGCTCTTGGCCTGCTCGATGGCCGCCAGCAGCTTGTCGGTGCTGGTCTCGCCCATCCGGTCCAGGTCGAGGATCTGCTCCCGGGTGAGGGTGAACAGGTCGGCGAAGTCCACGATGAGCCCGGCGTCCATCATCTGGACGATCCGGCTTTCCGCCAGCGTCTCGATGTCGAGCTGGTCGCGCCCGGCGGCGTAGAGGATGGAGGCGACGGCCTTGCAGGCACGACCCTGCACGCACCGCCACCGCTCCTGCGACTTGTCGATCTCGCTCCCGCAGTTGGGGCAGACCTCGGGGATGGGGATCTCCTCCTCCTCACCCGTACGCAGATGCACCACGGGCGCCTCCACCCGGGGGATCACGTCGCCCGCCTTGTACACCATGACGGAGTCACCGAGCTTGAGCCCGCGCCGGGCGATGTCGGCGGGGTTGTGCAGCGTGGCGTAGTTGACCTTGCTGCCGTCGAGCTCGACCTCCTTCAGCCTGGCCCGTGGGGCGATGATGCCGGTGCGGCCGACGCCCCATTCCACCCCCAGCAGCTTGGTGATCTTCTCGGTGGCGGGCAGCTTGTAGGCGATCGCCCAGCGCGGCACCCGCGTGCCGAACCCGGCCTCCGCTTGGTCGGCCGCGCTGTCGGCCTTGATCACGATGCCGTCGATGCCGAACGGCAGCTCCGGCCGGGCGGTGGCCAGCTCGCCGATGCGCTCCTGGATCCGCTCAAGGGAGGTGGCCACGATGCCGGCGACGGGCGTCGCCGCCGTGGTCGACACGCCGAGCTCGGCGACCAGCCGCATGACCTCGCTGTGCGGCAGCTCGCGCAGCCGGGTGGCGAGCTCGGAGTCGTCGTCCGGAGGCAGCGGCAGCGCGCCGTAACCGAAGAAGGTCAGCTCGCAGACATAGGGCCGGTCCTTGGCGCGCAGCGTGCCCGCCGAGGCGCTGCGCGGGTTGGCGAAGGTCGTGCCGTCGTGCGCCTGCCGCTTGGCGCAGGCGTCCTCGAACTGCTCATTGGTCATCAGCACCTCGCCGCGGATCTCGACCGTCACCGGCTCGGCCAGCTCTGGCGGCAGCCCGACGATGGTGCCGATCCCGTGCGAGACGTCCTCACCCGCCGCGCCGTCCCCCCTGGTGACGAGCTGGACCAGCCGTCCCCCGTGGTAACGGGCCGAGATGGCCAGGCCGTCGAGCTTGGGCTCCACGCTGTAGGCCGCGACGGGACGGTCGAGCCGCCGCTCCAGCCCGGCCACCCACTTGGCCAGCGCCTCGGCCGAGAACACGTTGTCCAGGCTGAGCATGGGCACCGTGTGCGGGACATCGCCGACCACCGCCCCACCGGCCACCTTGCCGGTGGGGGAGTCGGGCACCACCTCGTCGGGGTGCTCGGCCTCGTAAGCCTGGATGCCACGGAACAACCGGTCGTAGGAGTCGTCGTCCAGCGACGACTCGCCCGCGCCGTAGTAGGCCGCGTTGGCGTCCACTGCCAGTTGCACCGCCGCCACGTAGGCGGCGTGGTCGGGCAGGACGGTGATGGGGGGCGCGTCAGTCATGGTCCTATCGTGCCGTGTCCCACCGACAATTTCCGCCCTGCCCGCCGCCTGCTCGGTAAAGCCCTCACCTGCGGCTCAGCCCCGTATCGGCGGGCCGGAAGGAGACCGGCACGGCGATACGGGGCTGTATCGGCGGGCCGGAAGGCGAGACCGTGCACGGTGAGCGCGACGCGGCCCCGAAGGTTGTTCGTATTCACCCCACCCGCCAGGCGAGTGCTACAGAATGTGATGCAACCATCACTGACTGTCAGGGGTCTCATGAACGTCACGTCGATCGGCGCCGCCGCAGCAGGGGTTATGGCCGTGCTGAGCCTCACCGCCGTTCCGGCCCAGGCTCGCACCGTCCCCCTCCTCCCGGCCGCGCCCGGCCCGGCCGCGCCCGGCCCGGCCACGCTGGCCTGCGATGTCGGCACGCCGCCCGGCAGCCCGCCGGCGTTCGTCCCGGAGCTCAGGCTGATGCCGGCGAAGGTCACCGTGCGCGGCGCCCTGTGGCTGAGCGGCTGTCGCGGCTCGCGTCCCCGGCTCCGGTCGGCCTGGATCACCCTGCGCGCCGCCGGCCAGGCCTCCTGCGCGGGCACCCGAGGGCTGCGCGGCATCGCCACCATCACCTGGTACGACGCGGCGGGCCGCCCGATCGGCAGCTCCAAGCTGCGCACCGGCGGCGGCGACCTGGCGGACCGCAGCGCGGGCGGAGGGCTGCTGACCGGCACGGTGACCAGCGGGCCGCTGGCAGGCGCCCGCTCACGCGGCGGCATCACGTCCTCCGACAGCGTGCTCACCTGCGCCATCCGCGGCACCGGCGCCATCTCCGGCGCGGGCCGCATCACCTTCGGCTGAACGGGACGGCTAAACGGGACGGCTAAACGGGACGGCTAAACGAGGCGGCTGAACGGGACGGCTAAACGAGGCGGCCGCGCGGGGCGGCTGGACGAGGCGGCCGCGCGGGGCGGCTGAACGGGGCGCGCGGCTCCGCGCACGGTGGATCGACGTCATGCAGGATTGAGCGATGAGTTGCTTGCGCGCCAGGGTCCCGCGAGCGGTAGGGACAGCATGACCGCCGCGAAAGACCTGGCGGACAAGATGCACCGCGCCTTTTTCCGGACGCTCTCCCTGCTCTCCTCGCGGGGGCAGGGAGCCTTGCTGCGCCGCTACTTCGACTGGTGGCACCGCCGCCCCGACCCGTGGAACATGGGCACGGACGCCTACGAGCAGGCCAAGTACGCCGCCACGCTCGCCCAGGTCTCCGCCGGCCCCTACCGGCGCATCCTGGAGATGGGCTGCAGCGAGGGCGTCTTCACCCAGCGGCTCGTCCGGGCCCATCCGGACGCGCACGTCACGGCGGTGGACATCTCCGAGCGGGCCTTGCGACGGGCCGCCGAGCGGGTCGCCGAGGCCGCTGACCGGACGCTGCTGGTCGCGGCCGACCTGCTCACCTTCACCGCCGAGCACCGCTACGACCTGGTGTTCTGCTCGGAGACCCTCTACTACGTCGGCCGTGGCGACCGGCTGCGCCAGGCCAGCGCCCAGCTGATCGGCCTGCTGGCCCCCGGCGGCGTTCTGGTGCTGGTGCACCCCTGGCCGGAGGCGAGGCGGCTGCACCGCTTCGTCGACGCCAGCGGGGCGGTGTCGCGGGTGAGCGAGTTCGTGGAGACCGCGGCGCACCGGCCGTTCGCCGTCTCGGTCTATCGAGCTCCCGGCCGGACGGCGGCTTCGGCGACCGGCTGAGCCATGTCTCGGCTCTCCTCGGTCGCGGGCCAGACTCAACGCCGCGATGGTCGCGGGTCAGCCGAGGTCGCGACGGTAGAGGGCGGCCAGCCCGGCAGCGGTGAGCCCGGTGGCGACGGCCGCCAGCAGGACCAGCGGCGTCACGGTGAACTCGGCGATCGGCAGCCCAGGGGTCTGCGCGAACGGCGACACCCGCAACACCGACGGGTCGGCGCGCAGCAGTTCGACCGCGAACTCGAGCGCGAGGCACAGGCCCAGCGCGGTATAGGCGATGATCGCGGCGAGCCGTGGCAGCAGGCCGTACACCAGCGCCGCGATGGCGGCCAGCACCAGGACCGAAGGCAGCCGCGTCAGGCTCGCACCCAGCAGTCGCGCGATCTCGCCGCCCGGATCTCCCGTGGAGAGCCCATGGACCAGCCCCATCCCGAGACCGAGCCCGGCGAGCACGATCCCGGACCCGGCCGCGGTGATGGCCAGGTGGCCGCCTGCCCAGCGCAGCCTGCCGACCGGGCCGGCCAGGACGGCATCGGCACGGCCGGAGGTCTCCTCCGCCCGCAGTCGCAGGGTCGCCTGAATCGCGTACACCGTGATGACCTGGCTCATCAGGTAGATGACGAAGGCGAAGAAGCCGTCAACGGGACGGCTGCCGCCCATCCGCTCGATCAGCCCTCTGAGGGCCTCGCTCGCGTTCAGCTGTTCGGCGGCGCTCCGCGCCACGCCTCCCAGCCCGGCGCCGAAAGCGGTGGACGCGACGGCCCAGGCGAGCAGCGTGCCCCGCTGCAGTCGCCAAGCCAGGGCGAGCGAGCTGCGCAGGCCCGGCGTCGCGTGGGCGGGACCGAGCCGGGGAGGGAGGATCCCGGCCCCCAGGTCCCGGCGGGCGGATGTCCGGTATGCGACGGCCACCAGCAGCAGGATCAGGCCGATGACGGGCAGGAGCGGCCAGGCGTGGTCGCCTGCGAAGGGCCGCATGCGCTGCGTCCAGCCGAACGGTGACAGCCAGGACACCCAGGAGCTCTCCCCGACGTCGGCG
The DNA here is from genome assembly GCF_014646515.1 of Nonomuraea glycinis. GTDB lineage: Bacteria > Actinomycetota > Actinomycetes > Streptosporangiales > Streptosporangiaceae > Nonomuraea > Nonomuraea glycinis. The sequence goes on along the minus strand of NZ_BMNK01000004.1, from coordinate 128,158 downwards.
ACCGCGCGCACCGCGTACAGGAGGCCCATCGCCGTGACGGCGATGCCGGTGGCGGTGCGAGCGGTCTTGGTCAGCTGGGCCGTCAGGCCCGCGAGCGCGGCGAAGACCCAGCTGGCCGCGGCGACCGACAGTCCCATCACCAGAGAGCCCCGAGCGGGCAGGCCCTGGCTCATCAGCCCGAGTGCCACGACCAGAGCGGTGACCAGGTTGGCGGCGAACGCCACGGTCAGCGCGGCCGTCAGCGCCGCGTGCCGGCCCACCACGGTCGAGCCCAGCAGTTCGGCACGGCCGGTCTCCTCCTCCGCGCGGGTGCCGCGAATCACCAGCGACAGGCTCGCCAGCGCGATGAGCAGGGCGGCCTGCCCGCGTACGCGCCACGCGGCGAGCCCTCCGGGGGACGGGTCATAGATCGGGCCGATCATCATGAGCTGGGTCGGGTCGCCGTTGGTCGTGTGGAGGAAGACCTGGCGCGCCTCCTCGGTGGGGTAGGCGCCGGCCACCGAGGCCGCGACCCCGATCACGAGCAGCGCCACCAGCCCGAACCAGACCGGCGCCCGCACCCGGTCGCGTCGCAGGATGAGCCGGATCAGGCCGCCGGTGCCGGTGAGGGCGCTCATCGCCGCACCACCGCGCGCTCTCCGGCCGCGCCCGTCAGATCGTCCGCGTAGTGACGCAGGAACATCTCATCCAGCGTCGGCGGCCGGCTGACCAGGCTCCGCACGCCGACTCTCACGAGCTCGCCCAGCAGCGTGTCCAGCGCGTCACCGTCGACCTGGCAGCGCAGCCGGTTGCCCTGCGTCCACAGGTCGTGCACGCCGGCCGTTCCGGTGAGCGGGGGGACAGGGCCGGTGAGCTCGGCCGTGATCGAGGTGCGGGTGAGGTGGCGCAACTCGGCGAGGGTGCCCGTCTCCACCGTGCGGCCGCGCCGGATGATGCTCACCCTGTCGCACAGGGCCTCGACCTCGGCCAGGATGTGGCTGGACAGCAGCACCGTGCGTCCCTTGCGCCGCTCTTCCTGGATGCTCTCCTGGAAGACCGTCTCCATCAGCGGGTCGAGGCCGGAGGTGGGCTCGTCCAGGATGAGCAGGTCGGCATCCGAGGCCAGCGCCGCGACCAGGGCCACCTTCTGCCGGTTCCCCTTGGAGTAGGCGCGCCCCTTCTTACGCGGATCGAGCTCGAACCGGTCGAGCAGCTCGGCCCGGCGCTGAGGGGAGAGCCCGCCGCGCATCCGCCCGAGCAGGTCGATCGTCTCGCCGCCGGACAGGGTCGGCCACAGGGTCACGTCGCCGGGCACGTAGGCCAGCCGGCGATGCAGTGTGGTCGCGTCGCGCCAGGGGTCGCCGTCCAGCAGCCGAGCCGTGCCGGAGTCCTGACGCAGCAGGCCGAGCAGGATCCGGATGGTGGTGGACTTGCCGGCCCCGTTGGGACCGAGGAAGCCGTGCACTTCACCGGCCTGGACCGTCAGGTCCAGCCCGTCGAGTGCCCGCGTCCGGCCGAAGGTCTTGACCAGGCCGGACACGGAGATCACGTTTGACATGAGGCGAGCGTACATGAATTTCACGAAATTCGTGAAGATTGGAAAAGCGGTAGCCTTGGGCCGGCGGGGATGACGCGCAGAGGGAAGCATGATCGGCAGAGCTGACGACGGGAGTGACGTGATCGAGAGCAGCGGCGACGTGCCAACGGCCGATGGGCTGCGGTTCCTCGAACGCTTCGCCCTGATCATGTCCGAATCGGGCTATCCGCGGATGGCCGCCCGGGTGCTCGCGGCGCTCCTCATCGCCGACGACGGCCGGCGTACCGCCGCCGAGCTCGCCGACGTGCTGCAGGTCGGCCCGTCGGCCGTGTCGGGCGCGGTGAAGTACCTGATGCGGGTCGGGATGGTGACCCGTGAGCGGGACCCCGGAGAGCGTCGCGATCGTTACCGCGTCGACCAGGCGGCGTGGTACAGAGCGGCGGCGTCGAGTGACGAGGTGTTCCGCCGCTTCGAGGAGGGCGCGCGCGACGGGGTCGAGGTGCTCGGCACGGACACGCCCGCGGGCGCCCGGATGGACGAGACCCGGCGCTTCTTCGCGTTCCTCCGGAGCGAGGTGCCTCAGCTTCTGCACAAGTGGAACGAGGTGAACGCGCGATCCGCGCGGGAGTAGCCGCGCCGGGCGTCGTCGCGCGGCGGCCGGGTCAGGTCACCCCCGTGTCACCGCACGTCCCCTGTGATCAGCGGGGCTCGCTCGCCTCGCCGGGGTAGGCCGCGTCCCACCGCTCCCGGGCGGCTGCCATGGCGTCCTTGTGCTCCCTTGACCAGTCGGCCAGCCGCTCGATCGTCTCGGCCAGGCTTCGGCCGACCGGCGTCAGCCGGTACTCGACCTGCGGCGGGATCGTCGGGTACGCCGTCCGTTCGACCAGCCCGTCCCGGCACAGCCGCCGCGTCGTCAGCGTCAGCATCCGCTGGGAGATGCCGGGGATCGCCCGGTGCAGCTCCCTGAACCGCCGCACCCCTTTGCTCAGCTCCACCATCACCAGCACCGTCCACTTGTCGCCGAGACGGTCGAGCACGTCGCGGATGCCACAGTCCTCATCCCCGCACGGCCCGGGGGCCTGGGGCGTTACCTCCGTGTGCGCGACTGACATGAGAGTGCCTCCTTACAGCGGGTGCCCGGGCACCCCCATGCTGGGCGTTGTTTCACCCTTTGCTTCATCTGCGCATCAACAATAGGAGTGGTCTCATGATTCTCGTCACCGGCGTGTCGGGGGGACTTGGCGGTGCGATCCTCGCCGGGCTGCAGGCCGTGGGCGGGCTGGAGACGGCCGGGGCCAGCAGCTCCGGGGACGACGGGGCGGCGCGGCTCGCCGACTTCGACCGGCCGGAAACGCTGGAGCCGGCCTTCGCGGGCGTGGACGTGCTGGTGTTCGTCTCGGCGGGGTATGCCGAGGACGATGTCGTCCTGGCCCGCCACGGCGCCGTGGTGCGGGCGGCCACCGCCGCCGGCGTCCGGCATGTGATCTACACCAGCCTGGCCGGCTCGGGGGAGCGGCTCACGATCGCGCTCGCGCACCGCTGGACCGAGGCGCGGCTGGCCGAGGCGCCCTTCGACGTCACCGTCCTGCGCAACGGCCTGTACGCCGAGATCCCGGCCGGGCTGGCCATGGCCGGGGCCGCCGTGGCGGCGGCGAGCGGGGTGTTCGCCGCGCCGCTCGGCGACGGGCGGCTGTCGGCCGTCGCCCGCGACGACCTGGCCGCCGTGGCCGTGCGCGTGGCGGCTGAGGCGCAGGCGGACCTGGCTCCGGGGGCGCCGCGACGGCACGCGGGACGTACGTACGAGCTGGAGGGTGTGGAGGCGGTCGGCGGGCGGGAGCTCGCCGAGGCGCTGGCCGAGGCGCTCGGCCGGCCCGTCGAGTACCGGCCGGTGCCGCTGGGTGAGACGCGGGCGGCGCTGGCCGGGCTGGAGCCGTACCAGGTGGGGCACACCATGTCGACGTTCTCCAACGTCGGCGCGGGGCTGCTGGAAGGCCGCGGCGGCGACCTGACCGCGTTCCTGGACGCGCCGCGGCCGGTGCGCGACCTCGTCATGGCGTCGGTCAGGTCGGCCCTGGTATCGGCCCAAGGAGGCTGACGCCTCCGTCCTGCCCGTGCGAGCCGACCGGCACGGTACCGGCGGGAACCGTCACCGTCGACACGAGCTGAGCTGAGCTGCGCCTACCATGGACGGTGATCTCTGGGAGGACTGAGCGAATGTCGGACGAACGCGCCCTGCGGGCGGACTGCGCGAGCTGTTTCGGGCTGTGCTGCGTCGCGCTGCCCTTCGCCGCCTCCGCGGACTTCGCCGTTGACAAGCCCGCCGGGCAGCCGTGCGGCAACCTTCAGGCCGACTTCCGCTGCGGCATCCACCAGCGCCTGCGGCAGGAGGGCTTCTCCGGCTGCACCGTCTACGACTGTTTCGGCGCGGGGCAGAAGGTCTCCCAGGTCACCTACGAAGGCCGCGACTGGCGGCGGCACCCGGAGACCGCCCAGCAGATGTTCGAGGTGTTCCCGGTCATGCGGCAGCTGCACGAGCTGCTCGCCTACCTCACCGAGGCGCTGAGCCTGCCGGCCGCCCGCGCGGTCCACGGCGACCTGCGGCCGATGCTGGCCGAGACCGAGAGCCTGACCCGCCGGAGCCCGGCCGACCTGCTGGAGCTGGATGTCGCCGGCCACCGGCAACGGGTCAACGTGCTGCTGCTGCGCACCAGCGAGCTGGTGAGGGCCGGCGCCGGTCGTCGTAAGAAGGATCGCAGAGGGGCCGACCTGATCGGGGCCGATCTCAAGGGCGCCGACCTGGCCGGGGCCAACCTGCGCGGCGCCTACCTCATCGGCGCCGATCTCAAGGGCGCCGACCTGCGGCGGGCCGACCTCATCGGCGCTGACCTGCGGGGCGCCGACCTGAGCGGGGCCGACCTCACCGGCGGCATCTTCCTCACCCAGTCGCAGCTCAACGCGGCCAAGGGCGACACCGCCACCCGGCTCCCGCCCACGCTCACCCGTCCGCGGCACTGGACGTCCTGACCGGGGCGGGTCAGGCGTCCCGGCGTGGGACGCCTGACGACGCGCCGCTACTTCGGCATGAGGACCTTGTCGATGACGTACACGGTGGCGTTCTTCGTCGGCACGTTGCCGCAGACCACCTTGGCGTCGTCGACCATGAGATTGTCCTCTGAGCCCTTGGCGGTCACTTCGCCGCCGCCGAGGGTGGTGAGGGTGGCGTCCTCGAGGTCGGCCGGCTCGTTCCGGCCCTCGACCACGTGATTGCTGAGGATCTTGGTGAGCTGCGCCTTGTCGGCCATCACCTTGTCGCGGGTCTCCTGCGGGATCGCCTCGAACGCCTCGTTCGTCGGGGCGAACACGGTGAGATCCTCGGCCGAGTTCAGCTTGTCGGTCAGACCCGCCTGCTCCAGCGCGTCCGCCAGGGTGGAGAGCTCCTTCACGTCGGAGATCGCGGTCCCGACCGGCTGGCCGGCGATGGTGGGGAGGGAGCCCTCGATCGCGGAGCACGCGGGACCGAACGGGCTGGCTTCGGGTGAGGCCTCGGGCATGGGGGAGAATGCGGAAGCGCTGGTGGTGCTCATCGTGGCGGTCAGCGTCAGAGCCGTCGCCAGAAGGAATCGTTTCACCATGGTCTCCTCGGTTCGCTGGAGCCGTCGGCGTAGTGCCTGAATCCAGTGTCCGGAGGCGTCGAGAAGCCTGGGGTTGTGGCTATTCCAAAAGCGGACAAAGAGCGCGTGTCGTCGGTCTTGAACGGCTCCGGATATGAGAAAGACGGTTTCGGGAGGTGTGACGGATGACGCGATGCCTGGTCACGGGCGCGACCGGCTACATCGGCGGACGGCTGGTCCCGGAGCTGCTCGCGGCGGGACATGACGTCCGCTGCATGGTGCGCTCTCCGGCACGGCTGCGTGACCTGCCCTGGGCCGGGCGGGTCGAGGTCGCCGAAGCCGACGCGAGCGATCCCGGCCGCACGGCGGAGGCGCTGCGCGGGGTCGAGGTCGCCTACTACCTGATCCACACCATGGGCGGCGGCAAGGGCTTCGAGGAGGCCGACCGGATGGCCGCCCGCGGGTTCGCGCGGGTCGCCGAGGCGGCGGGCGTGCGGCGGATCGTCTACCTCGGCGGTCTCACGCCGGGCTCGGACGGCCACCTGTCGCCGCACATGAGCTCACGGACCGAGGTCGGCGAGATCTTCCTCGCCTCCGGGGTGCCGGCCGTGGTCCTGCGCGCCGCGATGATCATCGGATCGGGGTCGGCCTCCTTCGAGATGCTGCGCTACCTCACCGAACGGCTGCCGGTGATGACCACGCCGCGCTGGGTGCGCAGCCGTACGCAGCCCATCGCCGTCCGCGACGTGCTGCGCTACCTCGTCGCCTGGGCGGGCATCCCCGACGCCGTCGACCGCGCCTTCGACGTCGGCGGTCCCGACGTGCTCACGTACGCGGACATGATCCACCACTACGCCGCCGTCGCCGGCCTGCCGCGACGCCTGATCCTCCCGCTGCCGATATTGAGCCCGGGACTGTCCAGCCACTGGGTCGGCCTGGTCACCCCGGTGCCCGCCAACATCGCCCGCCCCCTGGTGGAGTCCCTGCGCGACCCGGCCGTCTGCCGGGAGCACGACATCGCGGCGTACGTGCCGGATCCGCCGGACGGGCTGATCGGCTTCCGCGAGGCCGTCACGCTGGCCCTGCAGAAGATCAAGGAGGCCGACGTGGCGACGCGGTGGTCGTCGGCGTCCACGCCGGGCGCGCCCAGCGATCCCCTGCCCACCGACCCGGGCTGGGCCGGCGGCAGCCTCTACATCGACCGGCGCACCAGAGCCGTCGACGCGCCCCCCGAGGCGCTGTGGGAGGTCATCGAGGGGATCGGCGGCGAGAACGGCTGGTACTCCCTGCCCGTCGCCTGGCGCGCCCGTGGCGCGCTGGACCGGCTGGCCGGCGGGGTGGGCCTGCGCCGGGGCCGTCGCGACCCCCGGCGGCTGCGGGTGGGTGACTCCATCGACTTCTGGCGGGTGGAGGAGATCGAACGGGGCCACCTGCTGCGGCTGCGTGCCGAGATGAGGCTCCCCGGGCTGGCCTGGCTGGAGCTGAGCCAGTGCCAGGAGGACGGCCGGACGGTCTATCGACAGCGGGCGGTGTTCCATCCGCACGGGCTGCTCGGCCACCTCTACTGGTGGCTGATCTCTCCCTTTCACAGCATCGTCTTCGGCCGGATGCCGCGTAACGTCGCGGCGGCGGCCGTCCGCCGCGCCGCGAGATCCCGTTCGCACCCCGGCCCGCACGACCGGGGCGCGAGAGAACGCAGGTGAGGACGGCGTCGGACCGCCACGGCCGCTCAACGCTGTCGGACCGCCACGGCCGCTCGACGCTCAGAAGACGTCGTGGTACTGGTCGGGCCGGCGCGTCCGTACCCCGAGCTCGCGGGCCGCGTCGAGGGGCCAGTAGGGGGCGCGGAGCAGCTCGCGGCCGAGCAGGACGGCGTCCGCCTGGCCGGAGACGAGGATGGACTCGGCCTGATGCGGGTCGGTGATCTCGCCGACCGCGGCCACCGGCAGGTCCGTCTCGGCCCGCACCTGGCTCGCGAACGGCACCTGGTAGCCGGGGCCGGTGGGGATCCGCACCCCCTTGGCGTTGCCGCCGGTGGAGACGTCGAGCAGGTCGACGCCGTGGGCGAGCAGTTCCTTGGCCAGGCGTACGGTGTCGTCCCCGTTCCAGCCCTGGCCGTCGGGCAGCCAGTCGGTGGCCGAGATGCGGAAGAACACCGGCAGGTCTTCGGGCCAGACGGCGCGTACGGCGTCGGCGACCTCCAGCGCGAGGCGGATGCGGTTCTCGAAGGAGCCGCCGTAGGCGTCGGTGCGGCGGTTGCTGTGCGGAGAGAGGAACTCGCCGATCAGATAGCCGTGCGCGCCGTGGATCTCCACGACCCGGAAGCCGGCCCGGTGGGCGCGCTCGGCGGCGGCCGCGAAGTCGGCCACGACGCGGCGGATCCGCTCGACCGGCAACTCCTCGGGCACCGGGTGGTCGTCCGCGAAGGGGATCGCGCTCGGGGCGACCGGCCGCCAGCCGCCGTCGGCGGGGCTCACCGGGGCACCGCCGAGCCAGGGCCGGTCGGTGGAGGCCTTGCGGCCCGCGTGCGCGAGCTGGATACCGGGCACGGTGCCCTGCTCGGTGAGGAAACGGGTGATCCGGGAGAACGCCTCCTGCTGGCGCTCGTTCCACAGCCCGAGATCGGCGGGGCTGATCCGGCCTTCCGGGGAGACGGCGGTGGCCTCGGCCAGGATCAGCCCGGCACCGCCCACCGCCCGGGTCGCCAGGTGGGTGAAATGCCAGTCGCCGGGCACTCCGGCCATCGGGCCGTCGATGGCGGCCGAATACTGGCACATCGGGGCCATCCAGACACGGTTGGGGATGGTCAGCGATCGCAGGGTGATCGGGTCGAACAGCATGGGGCCTCCTAGTTGTACGACGGCTACCGTACTACGATAAGTGTCGAACTACGAGACCTGTCGTACTATTGCCCTGTGAGAGTCCTGGAGCATCCGACGCCCGAGGAGATCCGGCTGGAGGCGGTCCTCCATGCTTTCGCCGATCCCATGCGACTGGAGGTGGTGCGTTTCCTCGCCGAGGCCGGCCGGGAGGTGTCCTGCTCGGAGATCGACCTGGCGGTCAGCAAGTCCACGGGCACCCACCACTACCGGGTCCTGCGCGAGGCCGGGGTCATCAACCAGGTCTATCGGGGCACCGCGAAGCTCAACTCCCTGCGCCACGAGGTCCTGAACGCGATCTTCCCCGGCCTGCTCGACAGCGTCATCGCCGCCACCGCCCGGCAGCGGCCGCCCGCGCCCTCGCCGTCCCAGCGGCGAGGGGAGTGATCCGTCTCGCTCAGTGGCCGCCGGTGAGCTGCCCGGCGAGGGTGCTGTGCAGGTCGGCGCTGGGCTTGTTGAGCCCCACGACGGTGACCTTCTTGCCCCGGGCGGCGTACTTGGTCTCCACCGCGTCCAGGGCGGCCACGGAGGAGGCGTCCCAGATGTGCGCGCCGGTGAGGTCGATGACGACGTCGTCCGGGTCCCCGGCGTAGTCGAACCGGTAGACCAGGTCATTGCTGGAGGCGAAGAACAGCTCGCCGGTGACCGCGTAGACCACCTGCTCGCCGTCGGGGTCGAGGCAGGCGGTGACGGTGGCCAGGTGGGCGACCCGGCGGGCGAAGATGACCAGGGCGACCAGGCTGCCGACGATCACGCCGACGGCCAGGTTGTGGGTGGCGACCACGACGGCGACGGTGATGCCCATGACGATCGTCTCGCCCCAGGGCATCCGCTTGAGGGTGGCGGGTGCGATGGAGTGCCAGTCGAAGGTGCCGACCGACACCAGCACCATGACGGCGACCAGTGCGGCCATCGGGATCTGTGACACCCACGGGCCGAAGACGATGCACAGCACCATGAGGAAGACGCCGGCGGCGAAGGTGGAGACGCGGGTGCGGGCGCCGTTCTTCACGTTGATCATCGTCTGGCCGATCATGGCGCAGCCACCCATGCCGCCGAAGCAGCCGGTGACGATGTTGGCGATGCCCTGGCCGATGGACTCGCGGGTCTTGTTGGAGCGGGTGTCGGTGATGTCGTCCACGAGCTTGGCCGTCATCAGCGACTCCATCAGCCCGACCAGCGCGAACGCGATGGCGTACGGGGCCAGCAGGGTGAGGGTGTCGAGCGTGAACGGCACGTCCGGCAGACCCGGGACGGGCAGCGAGGACGGCAGCACGCCCTTGTCGCCGACGGTCGGCACGGCCAGGCCGGCGCCGAGCGTGATGGCGGTCAGCACGGCGATGGACACCAGCGGCGCGGGCACCACCGTGGACACACGCGGGAAGAACACCATCAGCGCCAGCCCGCCGATCACCAGCGGATAGACCACCCAGGGCACGCCGGTGAGCTCCGGCACCTGCGCCATGAAGATCAGAATGGCCAGGGCGTTGACGAACCCGACCATCACGCCGCGCGGCACGAACCGCATCAGCTTCGCCACCCCGAGCGCCCCCAGCACCACTTGGAAGACCCCGCCCAGGATCACCACGGCGACCAGGTGACCGAGCCCGTACTCGCGGGCCAGCGGCGCCACCACCAGCGCGATCGCGCCCGTCGCGGCCGAGATCATGGCCGAGCGCCCGCCGACGACGGAGATCACCACGGCCATCGTGAACGACGCGAACAGGCCGATGCTCGGGTCCACACCCGCGATGATCGAGAACGAGATCGCCTCGGGAATGAGGGCCAGCGCCACCACCAGCCCGGACAGCAGCTCGGTGCGCAGCACCCTGGGGGTCAGGTGGCGAAGATCGGGGAACGACAGGCGGCGCGTGGCCACGACGGGACGAGCAGACAAGGGACCATCCGAACGGGAGAACGAGGTGTCGGCGGCCAGGCTCTCGCACGCGGATGGCCGCCCTGTGGCACGGCGATGACGCCGCCGTATCGAACGAGGGGACTATCGGACGCCGGGCGATCGCATCCCAGGCCGCATGAGCGCGATGATGTCCCCCGGGTGACGTGCTGAAAGGGGAGCCGGCGCTCTAGGGCAGGCGGCCGACGAAGGCGAGAGCCTGCTTGAGCAGCACGCCCTGGCCGCTGGTCATCTCCTGCTGCACCATCGGCGAGGCGGCCTCGTCAGGGGTGAACCACTCCAGGTCGAGCGCGTCCTGGCGGGGACGGCAGTCGCCGCGCACCGGCACGATGTAGGCCAGCGAGACGGCGTGCTGGCGCGGGTCGTGGAAGGGGGTGACGCCGGGGGTCGGGAAATACTCGGCCACGGTGAACGGCACCGGGGAGGCGGGCAGGCTGGGCAGCGCCACCGGGCCGAGGTCCTTCTCCAGGTGGCGCAGGAGGGCGTCGCGGATCCGCTCGTGATAGAGCACCCGCCCGGAGACCAGGGCACGGCTCACGCCGCCGTCCTGCGCGATGCGTAGCAGGAGGCCGACGCGGGTCACCACGCCCGCGTCGTCGACCCGTACGGGCACGGCGTCCACGTAGAGGATCGGCATCCTGCCCCGCACCGACTCCAGCTCCTCAGGGGCGAGCCAACCGGTCATGGTCTCGGTTATTTCGGTCACCCGCTGATCGTACTTGCCGCCGGGCTGTGAACGGCGATCGGGGAGGCGGCCGATCCCGGAGAGGCCCGCGAACGGCGCTGTTCACGAGCGGTGTTCGCGGAAGAACGCCCGGATGTCGCCGGTGAGCAGGCCGGGCACCTCCATGGCGGGGAAGTGGCCGCCCTGGTCGAACTCCGACCAGTGCGCGATGGCGTTCGCCGGGTCGATCAGCGCGCGGATGCTGAAGTCGGCGGCGAACACCGCGACGCCCATCGGCGGGCCCGCGTGCGCCTGCTCCTGCTCCTGCCCGGCCATCTGCGCGAAGCCGCGCATCCCTTCGTACATGGCGTTGGCCGAGGATGCTCCCGACCTGGTGAACCAGTAGAGGCTGATGATGGTCAGCAGCTGGTCGCGGTCGATGGGCTCGTCCGCCGGGCCGGTCCACTCGGCGAACTTCTCGGCGATCCAGGCGAGCTGTCCGGCGGGGGAGTCGGTCAGGCCGTAGGCGAGCGTCTGCGGCCGGGTCGACTGCAGGTGCAGATAGCCGAGCCCGTCACTCTGGAAGGCGTTGAACCGCTCGGCGCGGGCCAGGTCGGCGCCCGACAGTCCGTCCAGGTCGACAGAGCCGCCCAGGGGGTACGGCCCGGGTCCGTTGATGTGCACGCCGGTGACGTGCTCCGGCGCGACCATCGGGAGCAGCATCGACACCCCCGATCCGGCGTCGGTGCCCTGCGCCGCGTACCTGTCGTAGCCGAGCCGGCTCATCAGCTCCGCCCAGGCCTGCGCGACGCGGAACAGGCTGCCCCAGGAGGCGTCGCTCAGCGGCGACAGGCCGTAGCCCGGCAGCGACGGGATGACCAGGTGGAAGGCGTCGGCGGGGTCGCCGCCGTGCGCCCGCGGATCCGTCAGCGGGCCGATCACCTTGAGGAACTCGATCGGTGAGCTGGGCCAGCCGTGCGTGAGGATCAAGGGGAGCGCGTCAGGTTCCGGAGAACGTACATGGATGAAGTGGATGCGCTGGCCGTCGATCTCCGTGGTGAACTGCGGGTGGGAGTTGAGCTCGGCCTCCTGCTCGCGCCAGTCGAAGGTCGTCCGCCAGTGGTCGGCGAGCTCTCTGACATGGCTCAGCGGCACGCCGCGGCTCCCGTCGGCTCCCGGCGCCTCGTCGGGCCAGCGGGTCCGGTCCAGCCGGTCGATCAGGTCGTCCACGTCAGCCTGGGGGATGTCGAGGTGGAAGGGGCGGATCTCTTTGCTCGCGGTCATGGGTAAACCCTAGGAAGCATCGCGGAAAGATTCGTTCCGCAATTCAGGTGATGACAGAGTGATCTACTTTGTAAAGGCGCCGACGTCGTACGAGCGCGGGCAGCCAGGGCAGGACACCCAGCAGCGACAGGATCGACAACAACGGGACGCGCCACCACGGTGAGACGACGGCCGGGGGCGGCGCGGGCAGGGCCGCCACCCACGGGCGCGCGGTCTTGGACCAGGCCAGGAAAGCGTCCCCGATGGGGAGCAGGCCGAAGGCGTACCGCTTGGCCCACGGGGTGCCGAACGGCAGCCCGGCGAACTCGCCGTAGCCGGCCAGCGCGCCGGCGAGCGGCGCGTCGCCGTGGACCTGGGCGGCGCCCAGGGTGACGGCGGTCGCCGAGAGACTGATCCCGAGGGGGAGCGGGCCGGAGTCGACGTCGCCGGGCCCGTCCATGCCGTGGGGATACTCGCGTACGGCCGGTCCGAGGCCCAGGGGCGTGGCGAGGAAGCGGTCGCGGAAGCGTACGTACTGCTCGCCGGCGAAGGCCGGGTCGATGTCGACGAGGAAACGCTGGATGAGGCTCTGCGAGCTGCCCCTGGCCACCTCGATCGGGTCGCCGGTGTCAGGATCGGCCTGGTGCGGGAGCAGGCCGGTGCGCGGATCGAGCCGCCGCCGTACCTCCTGGAGCCACCGCTCGGTGGTCCTGGCGAACCGGGCGGGCAGCAGCGTGTCGTGCAGTCGCAGGGACGCGATGGCCACGGTGGAGTCGACCGGCCACGCCTGGCCCGGGTAGGCGGCCAGGTAGGGCGAGGCGGCGGCGTCGAACGCGGCGCCGAGGGCGGCGGAGTCGTCGGCGAACCGGCGCGTCTCGGCCGGGTCGCGCCGCCCGGCGGGCTGGAGGCTCAGCACCTGGCCGCGTAGCAGGTTGCTCCAGCCCCGGTGGAAGACGCCGTAGGCAGGGGTGAGGTCCGGGCTGAACGGGGCGCGGCCGGCGGGTGATTCCAGTCGCGCCAGCGCCCAGCGGGCCTCGCGTAACGCCACCGGCCGCTCGCCGGCCGGCCGCCGCATGCCGAGCTCGGCCCAGGTCAGGCCGTACAGGGCGTGCAGGAAGAAGTAGCCCTCGGGGAAGAGCCGCTGCGCGTCGTCGCCGGCTCCGGCGCCGAGCGCCGCGCGCAGGAACGTGAGCTGCCGCTCGACTCCGGGGGGCTCGCCGGTGGGGCCCGCGGTGGCGGGCACGAGGAGCCGCCCCGCGCCCGCCAGTGCGCAGAGGCTGATCGCGACGGCGGCCAGCCGGCGCGACCAGCGGAGGGTGCGGCGTACGCGTGACGGGGGCACGGACATCCGGTGATCGTATAGCCCGGCGTCGTGCAGCGAGCGGCCTCAGCGGCCGCCTATTCCGGCTGATCGACCCGCTGCAGAGCGTCTCGGAGGAACTCCAGCTGGAACCGCAGCAGCCCCTCGACGGCCGCCTCGGAGGCCGGCAGGTGGGTGGCGCCGGACAGCGGCAGCACCTGGTGCGGGCGGCCCGCCGCGAGCAGGGCCGCCGACATGCGCAGCGTGTGCGCCGGCACCACGTTGTCATCGGCCAGCCCGTGCACCAGGAGCAACGGCCGCCGCAGCAGGGCCGCGTCACCGATCGGCGAGGAGCGGTCGTAGGCGTCGGGATGCTCGTCGGGGTGGCCGAGGAACCGTTCGCGCCAGTGCGTGTCGTACAGGCGCTGATCACTCGGGGCGGCGCCGGAGACGGCGGCGTGGAACACCTCCGGCCTGCGCAGCACCGCGGCGGCGGCCAGGGTGCCGCCGTAGCTCCAGCCCCGGATCGCGACCCGGCCCAGGTCAAGGTCGGGGCAGTGCTCGGCGGCGGCGTGCAGGGCGGCCACCTGGTCCTCCAGCGGGGCGGAGAGGGTGTCGCGGTGCACGGTCTTCTCCCACGCGGGCCCACGGCCGGGAGTGCCGCGCCCGTCGGCGACCACGACGGCGTACCCGGCCTCGGCGAACCACTGCGCCTCGCACAGGAACCAGGTCCTGGCCCGGACCGCCAATTGCACCGCGGGCCCGCCGTACGGCGCCATGAGCACCGGGAGCGGGTCGCCGCCCGGCCGGTGCCAGGAGGGCAGCAGGAGCGCCGTACGGATCTCCCGGGCACCCACCCGCAGCCAGGTGACGCGCGGGGTGATGGACGGCTCGGCATCGAGGGAGGCGACGGTGGCGACGGTCCGGCCCTGCCGGGTCACCCGGAAGGCGCGCCCCCGCTCGGTGTGCGCGGAGATCAGCAGCGCGCCGCCGCCGCGAGCGCCGGTGTGGACGCCCGGCCCGTCGCTGAGGCGGACCAGGCCGTCCTCGTACGCCCACAGGTGGGTCTCGGTGGGTTCGTCGCCGGCGGTGAAGAGCACGCTCTCGCCCGTCACGTCCAGCACCTCGCGGACCTGCAGGCCCTCCGGGGTGACCGGCCGGCCGTCCACCAGAAGTCGCCGGGTGGTGGCGGAGTCGGCCGTGTGGACCAGCGCGCCGGAGGCGGTCCTGGCGGGGGTGCCGGGGATCAGCTGCACCCAGGCGGCGTCGCGCTGCTCGTGCAGGAGCGTGGTGCGGCCGGTGTCCGGGTCGGCGGACAGGACGCGGAGTGAGCGCTGGTCGCGGCTCTGCACGCTGATCAGCGGGCCGTGCGCGTCCCAGCCGGCCGCGGTCACGTACTCGTGGGCGGTCCTGTCCCAGTCGACCTCGACGGCCCGGCCCGCCAGGTCGAGCAGGTGCAGGGTCACCTCGGCGTTGGCGGTCCCGGCGGCGGGGTAGGCGATCTCGCGGGGTGGCCGTGCGGGGTCGGCCGGGTCGGCGACCCACCAGCGCCGCACCGCCGAGGTGTCCACCCGCGCGACGAGCAGCCGGGTCCCGTCCGGCGACCACCAGTGGCCGCGCGTGCGGTGCATGGACTCCGCCGCGACGTGCTCGGCCAGGCCCCAGGTGATGTCCTCCCCCTCGGGTACGGCGAGCGGCCGGTCTCCACCGCCGGCCAGGTCGGCGACGTGCAGGGCGCCACCGGTGACGTAGGCGACCCGGCTGCCGGTGGGGTCCAGCCGGGGATCGGTCACCGGTCCGGCGGTGGCGACAGGGCGCGGTCCGGCGGCGCCATCGAGGTCTGCCCGGAGCACGCCGCCGGCAGGCCGGGGTCCGGCCGGGTCGAGGTCCACCGCCCAGAGCGCGCCGTCGACGGCGAAGACAGCGATGCGCAGGGCGGCGTCGGCCGAGTACGCGACCACGCCGGCCGCGGTCTCCCGGGCCCGTTCGCGCCGGATCAGCTCGGCCTCGGGCACGGGCCCCGCGACGGCGAGCGTCTCCGGGGTGGCGAGCAGTCGCTCCTGGTCACCGTCGAGCAGCCACAGGCAGCTCGTCCGGTCTTCGCCGCTGCGGCTGCGCAGGAACAGGATTCGGTTCCCGTCGGGGGAGAGGGTGAAGGCGCGGGGGACGCCGAGGGTGAAGCGCCGGGTGCGGGCGAGCTGGTGGGGGAGTCGGTTGGTATCCATAACGGGAAGCCTGCCCGTCGTACCGGTGAGCTCATGGGGGAGTTTTGTGCCTCGACGCGGATCTCGCGGAGGCGGGCCGGGCAACTCGGCACCAGCGGGTTCATTCTAGCACCGACAGGAACAACACCGGACGTGCGCACACCGGGACATCCGGTACGGACGGGCCGCGTCGTACCTCAGGCAATCGGCTTGTAGAAGAAGCTGCAGTCCTGCAGCGAGCCGTCGGGGTCGGCGGCGTAGCCGGGGACGACACCGAAGAGGGTCCAGCCGCCGGTGAGGTAGAGCCGCTCGGCCGCACTGCCGGTCCTCGTGTCCAGGACCAGCAGGGAGACGCCGGCTTCGACGGCCGCCGCCTCGACGGTGGCCAGCAGGGCACGGGCCAGTCCCCTGCCGCGGGCGTCGCGGTGCACCAGCAGCTTGGAGACCTCGGCGCGGTGCCGGGAGTTGGGCTTGCCCGGCAGAGCCAGGCTGACGGTGGCGACGATCCCGCCGGCGTCGCGGCAGACCCAGACGATAAGGCTGCCGTCGGCCACCGCCGGCGCCCGCTCCCGCCACCAGACGGCCGCGGCCTCCCGGTCGAACGGCGTCAGGAAACCCACCGAGGCGCCGTCGTCGACGGCATCGGTCAGAACCTCGGCGAGGCCCTTGACGCAGCCGGGGAAGTCTTCGGCGGGCAGGCGTTCGATGGTGTGCACGGGGGTCTCCGATTCTCGGGTCAGGGCAGGACGACCAGCAGCGCGTAACGTGCCGGAGTGGTGCCGAGGCAGCGGAAGCGTGAGCCGCCCCAGAGGCGGAAGCGCAGGCAGTCGCCGGTCTCCAGCCGGTGCGCCTGCCCGTCGATGGTGATCTCGACGGCCCCGTCCAGCACCCAGAGGTGCTGCTCCAGCCCGGCCACCGGCGGCGCGTCGTAGGAGATGTCCGCGTCCGGCAGCAGAAGTCCCTCGACGACCTCGCCACGCAGCCCCGCATGGGGCGGGGAGACGGACCTGCGGGTGAACCCCGACGCCCGGTCGCGCCACACCGCCTGCTCGGCGGCGCGCACCACCCCCGGTGGCTCGGACTCGACCTCGGCCAGCAGCCGCGACATCGTCCGCTCGTAGACCGCGCACAGCCTGCCCAGCAGGGCGGCCGTCGGGCTGATCTCCGCGCGCTCCAGCCGCGACAGCGTCGAGCGGCTGACGCCGGACCTGACGGCCAGCTCGTCCAGCGACCAGCCGTGCTCCGTCCGGAGCGCCGCCAGCCGGTGGGCGAGCCGTTCGTCCAGAGAATCCTGTCTCACATCTGAGACGATATCTCATTGTTGAGACAATCCTGAATGGTGCGCAGCGCCTGATAGACATGCTCGGCCCGGGTACGGACGCTCAGCACGCACAGGCGCAGATAGAACCGGCCGTCGATGGCGGTGCTGGACAGGTAGATCCGCTGGGTGGCGTTGATCCTGGCCAGCAGGTCGCGGTTGGCCTCGTCCGCACCGCGCAGCCGGAACACCACGACGGACAGATCCGGCTCCCACGGCAGCTCGACGCGCGCATCCTGGCTCAGTTCGCGGTGCACGAACGCGGCGAGGTCCAGCTTCTCCTCCAGCGCCTCGGCGAAAGCGCGCACGCCGTGCAGGTGCAGCGGCAGCCACAGCCGCAGACCGCGGAACTCCCTGGTCAGCTCCACGCCCAGATTCCCGAAGTCCGGCAGGTCGCCCAGCCGGTCGAGGTCCTGCAGATACTGCCCGTCAGCGGCATGCGCGGCGTGCAGTACGGCAGGGTCGCGCACCAGCAACACACCGGTCCCGTACGGCATGAAGAGGCTTTTGTGCGGGTCGAACGCGACCGAGTCGGCCTCCTCGATGCCGGCGAGCCTGGCCCGGCCGCGCCCGGTGAGCCGGAAGCCGCCCCCGTAAGCGGCGTCGACGTGGAACCAGAGCCCCTCGGCGCGCGCCAGCCGGGCGAGCTCGGGCAGGGGATCGACGGTGCCCGTGCTGGTGGTCCCGGCGGTGCCCGCCAGCAGGAAGGGCCGCAGCCCGGCCGCCCGGTCGGCCGCGATCAGCTCGGCGGCGGCGCCGACGTCCATCCTGAGCTCGGCGGTGGCCGGTACGAGGCGCACCCGGTCGGCCGGCAGGCCCGCGATCCTGGCGGCCTTGGCGACACTGAGATGGGTGTGCTCGGTCACGTACAGGGTGCCGTCGCGGGCGTCGTCGCCCAGCCGGTCGTGCCGGGCCGCGACCACCGCCGACAGCGTCGCCAGCGAGGCGCCCGTCGTGACCACCCCGCCCGCACCGGCCGGCAGGCCGAACATGTCGCACAGCCAGGTCAGCACGCTCTGCTCCATGGCGACCAGCGCGGGGGCCGTCTGCGCGACCCCGGTGAACCGGTTGGCCGCCTGGGCCAGCATCTCGGCCAGCACCGAGGAGACCAGGCCGCCCGCCGGGAAGTAGGCGAGGTAGCCCGGACCCGCCGTGTTCACCCCCTGGCCGGCCGCCTGGCGGAAGGTCTCCAGCAGCTCGTGGAAGTCCCCCGGCTCCGCACCCGGCGGCCGCCCCAGCAGCAGCTCCGCCAGGTGCCCGGCCTGCCGGTAGTCGCTGGCCGGGGCCGACTCCAGCTCGCCGATCCGCTCGGCCAGAAAGTCCACCGCGTATCGGCCCAGCTCGGCGACCATGTCCTGGTCGAGGTCAAGGGGAAGAGCGAGTCGCTCCTGATGGCTCGTCATCCGGACACACTAGGAGGTACGGCATTGGCAGGAAATCGAGGGCGACGCCAGGTGCGACCGGTCGCGGAACCCGATGTTGGGACCAATGGCATCCGCGGCGGGGACTTCGGCCCCGGGCGTGACCCACCGGCAGCGGTGAAGCTGGAGGGAAGCGAAGGAGATGGGGACATGGCCGGACAGATCGTGGTGGGTGTGGACGGGTCGGCGCCGGCGACGGCGGCGGTGGAGTGGGCCGTGGCCGACGCCCGCCGCAGAGGGCGCGACCTGAGGATCGTGCACGTCTGTGAGCAGTGGCCGCCCGGAAGCGACGGTTACGAATACTGCGTCGGCACCCTTGAGGCGGCGGCCGACCGGGCCCGCGGGCTGGGCGGCGGCGTGGAGGTGACCACCGCACTCCTGCCGGGGACCGTGGCCACGGCCCTGATCACCGAGTCGGAGACGGCGGACAGCCTGGTGCTGGGCAGCAGAGGGCTCGGCGGCTTCGCCGGGATGGTGGTCGGCTCGGTCGGCATGGCCGTGGCCGGGCACGCCCGCGGGCCGGTCGTCGTCGTGCGCGCCCCCTCCGTGACGGAACACGGCCGGATCGTGGTTGGCGACGACGGCTCCGAGCACGCCGCCGCGGCCATGCGCTACGCCCTCGAGCAGGCCCGCGCCCGCCACACCGAACTGCACGTCGTTCACGGCTGGCAGATGCCGGCCTTCTCGCCGTACGCGGCGGCGTACGACGGGCTGGTGGAGCGGATCATGCAGGAGGAGATCGACGCGGCACGCCAGCGGGTGATCTCGTGGCGGGAGCAGCACTCCGACCTGCTGATCACCGACGAGCAGGTCTGCGACCACCCGGTCTCCGCGCTGATCAAGGCGTCGGAGACCGCCGACCTGGTCGTGGTGGGCTCGCGCGGGCTCGGCGGCTTCGCCTCGGCGGTGCTCGGCTCCGTCGGGCACGGCGTGCTGCACCACGTGACCTGCCCGGTCGCGGTGGTACGGCCCCGCCGCAGCGACGATCAGGGGCCCGCAACCCCCTAGATCACACGTCCGCCATCACCCGGCTCACCCTGCCGACAGCACCGACGAGCCGCCCACGCGCTGGGCGGGCGCGGACGTTCGCGCCCGGAATGCTGACGAAGGTCCCAGACCTTGGGGCGGAACGGCCCTGGCATCCTCCGGCCTCGCCGCCGGAGGATGAGGGCATGGAACTTCGCCAGATCGTCGTCGGCGCCGACGGCACCCCCGACTCCGACGCCGCGCTGTTGTGGGCCGTGGACGAGGCCGTTCGCGACCAGGGCCGGCTGCTCATCGTGCACGCGTGGGGCACCCGTACCGAGACCAGGGCCCCGTACGCCCGCTACTCGCCGCGCGATGACCTGGCCTCCGAGCTGTCGTCCGCGACGGCCGTCCTGGAACGGGTGACCGGGCTGGCGCGGGAGGCGGGGCCGGACCTTCAGGTGGAGTCCCGGCTGGTGCGCGGCAGGCCGGAGACGGCGCTGCCCCACGCGGCACACGGCGCCGACCTGCTCGTACTCGGCTCGGCAGCGCAGCGGGCCGGGGACGGCAGGCTGGGGGCGGTGTTGCTGTCCTGCCTGCGCCGGCAGCCCTGCCCGGTCGTCGTGGTGGACGCCCTGACACCCGCAGCCCGTCAGCGCATGCCGGTCGGCTCAGCCCGGTCCCGCTGACCGGACTCTCCGCGACAAGCGCCTGGCCCGCTGACCGGACCCTCCTCGTCAGCGACGAGCCCGGTAGCGGTGAGGGTCCTCGGGGCACGAAGGAGCTGAGGTACTGCCGCAGCCACCGCGAAAGGCCGAAGATCCCATCCACCCGGGTCCTGCGCCTCCCGCTCCGCGCGGCACCCCGGCGATCAAGTGGAGGCATGGACGTAACGACGCATGTGTCGGCCGGGATCAGTGACACCGAAGCCGCGCGACTGCCGGCCGAGCACGGCCCCAACGAGCTGCCGGAGCCGAGACCGCCGTCCGTGCCGATCCGGGTCGCCCGCCAGCTCGCCGACCCGCTGTCGATCCTGCTGCTGATCGCCGGGCTGGTCACGCTGGTGGTGCTGCGGGAGGTGCCGGAGGGCGCGGCCATCCTGGCCATCCTGGTCGTCAACGTGGTCATCGGCGTGAGCCAGGAGGTCAAGGCCGAGCAGGCCGTACGCTCACTGCGCTCACGCCGTTCCTGTGCGATCTCGTACGCGCCGTTCATCGCGGCATAGATCGCCGTTGAGCGGGGACGTCGTCGGGTGTTAGGGGTGACTTTGATGAGCAGGTTCGTGGTCGTGGGAGTGGACGGTTCGAAGGCCGCGGCCGGGGCGCTCGACTGGGCCGTGGACGACGCCGCCAGGCGCCGGCTCGCCCTGCGCGTGGTGGTCGTGCGTCAGCCGTGGGTCGCCGAGCACCCGCACAGCGGCGTGCACGAATCCCACACCGAGCAGTGCCAGCGGCTGCTCGAAGCCGCGGCGGACCAGGCCCGCGCCCGCGCACCCGGCCTGGGGACGACCACCGCCATGGTCACCGGCGCGGTGGTCGAGCGGCTGCGGACCGAGTCCGAGACCGCCGACACGGTGGTGATCGGCAGCAGAGGGCTGGGCGGGTTCACCGGGCTGGTGCTGGGCTCCGCCGGGCTCGGCCTGGCCGGGCACACGCGCTGCCCGCTCGTCATCGTCCGCGGCCCGGTGCACGTGAACCACGGCGAGGTCGTCGTCGGCTTCGACGGCTCCAGCGACACCGACGCGGCCGTCGCGTACGCGCTGGAGCAGGCGGGCGCGCGGGGCGCGCGGCTGCACGCCGTCTACGGCAGGCCGTACCCGAGGACCGCGCCCCATCCGGCCGGCTACGGGCCGCTGCCGCCCGAGGACCTCGACCTGGAGGAGCGGCTGCTGCCCTGGCGGGAGCGGTACCCGGAGGTCGAGGTGGCCGGGTCCGTCGTGCGCGGGCATCCCGCGCCGGCGCTGGCGGACGCCTCCCGCGACGCCGACCTGCTCGTGCTCGGCTCGCGCGGCCTCGGCGGGCTCGCCGCGGCCGTGCTCGGCTCGGTGAGCCACGCGGTCCTGCACCGCGCGCACTGCCCGGTCGCCGTCGTCCCCCTGCGCGGCGACCCGCCCTCACCACCCCACCCCGCCTGACCGCCGCCCGGCCCCACGCAGCCACCGAGACCAGCGCCGAAGCCGCCGCGCCCAAGGTCGGCCGAAGCCGCCGCGCCCAAGGTCGGCGCGAAGCCGCCGCCCGTTGCCGGTCGGCGGCTTCAGGTCGTACGGGTCACAGGCCGTGGATGCGGCGGCCGGTGATCTGCGACGGGATGATGCGGACATAGAGCCGGCGGTCGCCGCCCGCCCACGGGCTCACGTCCGCGCCGATCAGCGCGGCCGTCTCCTCCTCCGACACGTGGTGCGCCGGCCCCTGGACCAGGACGCTCCAGCCCTCACGGTGCGCCTCGTCGATCTGGTCCACCTCGAAGCCGACCTTGATCTCCACCCCTTGCATGCCGGTGCGCAGGTCCTGGTCCATCGGGCCGCCCGCGGCCGTGCGGAACAGGATGGCGCCCTCGTGCACCTGGTAGTTGACGGGCAGCACCGTGGGGCCGTGCGAGCCGTTGAATGCCACCCGCCCGATGCCGCCCGGCGCGATCAGCCGCAGGCACTCCTTCTCGTCGAGCTCCTCCAGCACCGGCGCCGCCGCTGCGGGGCCGCGCCCCGGAGGACGGTCCGCGGCGCCGCCGAGCAGCTCGTCGACGGTGGTCTCCAGCGCGCCGGCCAGGCGGGCGATGGCGTCGGTGCTCGGGCTGCCGGTGCTCTCCTCCAGGTATTCGACGTACCCGGGTGTGACGGCCGCCCGCTCGGCGACCTGCTCGCGGGTGAGTCCGAGGCGCTCGCGGTGATGCGCGATGCGGCGTCCGAGATCGCCGGTGCCGGTCATGTTCATTCCCCCTCGTTCAAAGGTGACGATGCGGCTTGCGCCACGGATCAGTGTCTCGCCGTTCACGCGCATCTCGCCGTCGCGCGCGTCGATCTTGTACGGTACCCCGCGCACCTGAAGGTTCAGCGCCACGCCCCCGCAGCGGTCCGGCAGCATCGGCTCCGCCCAGAGGCCGTCACCACGCGCCTCCAGCCCCAGGTATCGGCGTTGGAGCAGGTCGAGCGTGCCGGCCATGGCGCCGAGGTGGATGCCCTCCTCCGTCGTGCCGCCCTGCACGTCCCTGATGTCGCTCATCAGCGCCTCGCCGAGCAGCTTGCCGGACTCCTCGTGCTCGGCCTCGGCCAGCACCTGGGCGTGCACGACGGCGCTGAGCGTGGAGCCGTGGCTGGTCCGGTCCAGGTAGTAGCGGATCGTGCGCGGGATCAGGTCCGGCCCGGCCGGACAGCCGAGCCGCTCGAGGATCGCGCGCAGCTCCCCGCTGGTCAGCAGGTAGCACAGCATCAGCGTGTCGGCCTGCTTGGCGGCCTTGTAGCGGTTGACGTCGTCGCCCTCGGCCTCCAGAGCCCTGTCCAGCCTGCGCACCCCCTCGTACCGCGCCCAGTCCAGCTCGGCCAGGTCCGCGTAGCCGCTGAACTGGCTGATCACGCCGTCGTGGAAGTCGACCCGCATCCGCCGGGTGATGTCGTCCCAGCGCTCGGCCTCCCGCTCGGACACGCCGATCGGCAGGTGGCGAAGCTCCAGGGCGCGCATCAGCAGCCACACGGTCATGACGTTGGTGTAGGCGTTGTTGTCCAGGCCGGGGGAGGGGGCGCCGGGACGGCCGGTGTGATACTCGTCGGGGCCCATGACGCCGCGGATCTCGTACCGTCCAGAAGGCTCGTCGAGGACGGCGAGCGAGGCGAAGAACCGCGCGATGTCGATCAGCAGCTCCACGCACCACGGCGGGGAGGAGCCGGTGGCCAGGCGGTGCTGCCACACGTTGTAGGCGATGGCCAGGCCGACGTGCCGCTGCAGGTGGGAGGTGTCCGGCAGCCAGCGGCCCGAAGCCGGGTTGAGGTGCAGGGTCTGCGTCTCCTCGCGGCCGTCGCTGCCGCTCTGCCAGGGGAACATCGCGCCGTCGAACCCCTCGGCGCGCGCGGCCGCCCTGGCCTCCGGCAGCCGCCGCCACCGATAGCGCAGCGGGCCGAGGGAGACCTCGGGGAAGCGCAGGTTCAGCCACGGCAGCACGAACAGCTCGTCCCAGAACACGTGCCCCCGGTACGCCTCGCCGTGCAGTCCCCGGGCGGGCACCCCGACGTCGAGGTCGGCGGTGTGCGGCGACAGCGTCTGCAGCAGGTGGAAGATGTGCAGGTGGACGATCCGGGCGAGCTCCGGGTCGGTGAAGTCCATCCGGGCCCGCCGCCACAGTCCGTCCCACGCGGCGGCGTGCCTGGCCAGCAGTTCCTCGAAGCGGGGCGCCCGCCGCGCCTGACGCAGGGCGGCGGAGCGCGGGTCGTGGATGGCGTGGTCGCGCGAGGTGACCAGCGCCACCACCTTCGTCACCGTCGCGGGCTCCTCCTGGACGAGATCGAGCACCAGGTCGGAGGTGACGGCGGTCCGTTCGGCGGTCACCTCCGGCCGCGCCGGCGCGTCCAGGCGGGCCGCCAGCGCGACGGTGATCCGCGAGGAGCGGGTCACGGCGGTGAGCCAGGTGAGGTCGTCGCGGGAGCCGGTGGCGTGCCCGGTCAGGTGGTCGCCGCGCAGGTCGCGGTAGCGGGCCACGCCCCGGTTGGCGACGTCGCCGTGCAGGGCGGCGCGCACCCGCAGCGGGCCCGACCAGTTCTCGGCGGTGAAGGTGGTCTCCAGCGCCGCCAGCAGGGAGTCGGCCATGGACACCAGCCGCCGCTGGCGGACCCGGGTGACGCGGCCCGCCTCGTCCCGCCGGCGCAGCGTGCGCAGCAGCACCCCGTGGCACAGGTCGAGCTCCTGGTGGTAGTCCAGCAGGCCGGGCCGCTCAGGACGGAAGAAGTCGCAGCCGGGTGTGGCGAAGGTCAGCGGCAGCCAGTCGGGCAGGTTGACGAGGTCCTCGTTGATCACCGTACGGCCGGCGATCGGCGAGGTCAGCCGGTCGTAGCAACCGGCGGCGTAGGTGCCGGGGGTGCGGGTCAGCCCGTCAGGGGTGGCCCCCCGGGTGGCGAACCGGCCGTTGCCGAGCGTGCACAGCGCCTCCCGCAGCCGCTCGGCGCCGGGATCGAAGCCGTCGTAGGACAGCGTCCAGGCGTTCATCGCGGTCCCACGGGCACCCGGCCGGTGACGGACAGCTCTGCCAGGTCGCTGACGACGGCGTCGGCCCCGGCGGCGCGCATCGCCGCCGCCTGCGTCCTGGACCGGTCCACGCCCACGACGAACCCGAATCCGCCCCGGCGGCCGGCCTCCACGCCGGGCAGCGCGTCCTCCACGATCGTCACCTCGTCGGCGGGCAGCCCCAGCCGGCGCGCGGCCTCCGCGAACAGCGCCGGGTCGGGCTTGCCCGGCAGGCCGAGCCGGGCCGCGTCGTTCCCGTCGACCAGCGCGTCGAACAGGTGGATCAGCCCCGAGGAGGAGATGACGGCGTGGCAGTGGCGGCTCGCCGACACCACGGCGGTGCGGCAGCCCCGGCGGCGCAGTTCGTGCAGCAGCGCGACCGTCGAGGGGAAGGCGGCCACCCCGTGCTCGGCGATCTGCTGGACGAACAGCGCGTCCTTGGCCATGCCGAGGCCGTGCACGGTCGGCGCGTCCGGCTCGTCGTCCGGCCCGCCCTCCGGCAGGGAGATGCCCCGGGAGGCCAGGAACGTGCGCACGCCGTCCAGGCGTGGCCGCCCGTCCACGTAGCGCAGGTAGTCGGCCCGGATGTCGAACGGCGCGGAACGGCCGCGCAGGAAGCTGTCGAACACGTGCTTCCAGGCGGCCGCGTGCACCCGCGCCGTGTCGGTGACCACGCCGTCGGTGTCGAACACCACGGCGCGCTGGCTGGACAGATCGATGGCGGCCATGCAAGGACGCTACCCGTGCGATCCGGCGCCATCCATGGCCGTTGGACCAGGCTCGACGGGACCTCTGGCCCTGCCCGACGGCGGCGGGCCGCGATGCGATGGAAGTCGACAGAAGGAGGACATCATGATCATCGTGGGTGTCGACGGCTCCCTGGCCTCGCGGGCGGCGGTGGAGTGGGCCGCCAATGACGCGTTCAGGCTGCACCTGCCGCTGCGGATCGTGTACGCCGTGGACCGGGGCCCGTTCCAGATCTCGAAGAACCCGGCGGAGGCGTCGCAGGACGGGCCGCGGCGGGTGGGCCGGCAGGCCCTGGCCGAGGCGGTGGCTCTGGTGCGGGAGCGCCGGCCCGACGTCGAGGTGACCGCGGATCTCGTCGAGGGCTCGGCGGTGAGCGTGCTGCGCCAGGAGGGAGAGCGGGCCACTGAGCTCGTCATCGGCAGCCGTGGTCGCGGCGGGCTCGCCGGGGCGCTGCTCGGCTCGGTCAGCACGCACGTGGCCGGGCATGTCCGCTGCCCCGTGGTGGTCGTGCACGGTGAGCGGCGGCCCCCGCGCGGGGAGGTCGTCGTCGGCGTCGACGACACGCCCGAGTGCGAGCCCGCGCTGGCCTACGCCTTCGAGCAGGCCCAGGTGCGCGGCGCCACGCTGCGCGCCCTGCACGCCTGGCAGGCGCCGGTGCACGCCTTCGTGCCCGAGGTCACCTACGACCCGGACGAGGTCGGCACGGCACGGAACCAGGCGGTGGCCGAGCGGGTGGCGGCGTTCCAGGCCACGTACCCGGAGGTGAAGGTCGTCCAGGACGTACGGCCCGCGTCGCCGGCCGAGGCGCTCGCCGAGGCGTCAGCGGGCGCGGACCTGCTGGTCGTGGGATCGCACGGGCATGGCGCCGTGGCCTCGGTGCTGCTCGGCTCGGTCAGCCGCGCCGTGCTGCACCACGCCAGGTGCCCGGTGGCGGTCGTCCGTCCCCGGGCGTGAGGACCAAAGACCGGACCGGGCGGGACCTTAGCCGCTGCCACCGCCGACCACCGCGGCGCAGGCTGGGAGACGAGAGAGAGGTGGAGATCATGGCGATCCAGGTCAAGGACGTGATGGGGCGCGTGGCCATAGCCGTGCTGAAGGAGGCGTCCTTCGGCGACATCATCGGCGCGATGAAGCGTTACGCCGTCGGCTCGGTCACCGTGATCGACGCCGACCGCTGGCCGGTCGGCGTCGTCTCCGAGGACGATCTGCTGCTCAAGGAGACGGATCAGGTACGGCACAGCGTCTCGATCTTCGAGTCGCGCAGGTCGCGGCAGGAGCGCGAGAAGGCCGCGGGGGTCACCGCGGTGCAACTCATGACCACACCGGCAATCACGGTGACCCCCGGGACGCCGGTCCGGGAGGCCGCGCGCCTGATGCACGACAAGCACATCAAGCAGCTGCCCGTCATCGACCCGGCGACCGGGCGCATCGTCGGCACCGTGCACCAGCGCGACGTGCTGCGGGTCTTCACCCGGCCGGCCGCCGAGCTGGAGGCGGAGATCCGCGGGCTGCTCCCGGACCTCGGCGCGTTCACCGTCGAGATCGACGGGGGCGTGGTCACCATCGGCGGGCACGTCACCTGGAACTCGCGGGCCATCGCCCTGGTGGAGACGATCCGCGGCGTGGAGGGCGTGGTGGACGTCGTCTCCGGGATCACCTACGACCAGCAGGACCTGATGATCGTCCCGCCCCTGATGTGAGAGCTCCACCCGAACCACCGCCGAGCCGATGCCCCGCCCCTGACGGGGGCATCGGCTTCGGCACTCCCGAGCGCGTCCTGACCTGCGCTTTCGGGGCCTATGGCCTGGCCCGCGCGGGACCTTCGGCACTCACGTACGCCTCACTCGACGTGGTGAGCTGGAGACACATCGTCTCGTTGGAGGTGGGGGAGATGACCGCTACGACAACGCACGCCCTGGACGCGGCCGTGGAGGCCGCCCGCTGGGCTCCTTCGGTGCACAACACGCAGCCCTGGAGCTTCGCCGTGTCGCCCGAGGAGATCAGCCTGCGCGCGGACACGGACAGGAAGCTGCGGGTGAGCGACGAGGGCGGCAGGGAACTGCTGATCAGCTGCGGCGCAGCGCTGTTCACGATGCGTACGGCGCTGCGCCGGGCCGGATTCGAGCAGGTGGTGCGGATCCTGCCCGACCCCGACAAACCGGCGCTGCTGGCGACCGTCAGGGCGGGGGCAGCGATCGAGCCTGACAAGCGCACCCGGCTGCTCAGCGCCGAGATCGAGCGGCGGCGCACCCACCGGGCCGGATTCGTCGGCCTTCCGGTGCCGGACCGGCTGATCGACGCGCTGGTCAAGGACGCCGCCGGCGAGGGGGCCAAGCTCACGCCGGTCAGATCGCCGCAGGCGGTGGAGGTCCTCGCCTCGCTCACCAGGGCCGCCCAGGGGGTGCAGTCCGCGGACCGGCGGTTCAGCCTGGAGGTGATCCGCTGGGCCCGGCCCCCGGGCAGCTCGCGCCAGGACGGGGTGCCGGCCGAGGGCTACCCGCGCGAGCCGGTGCGCACCGACCCGCGCTTCGCGCAGCGCGACTACGCCTGGCGTCACGACTGGGGCGGCGAGGGGGACCAGAGCACGCAGACGTCGGCCGGGGTCGTGGCGATGCTCACCACCTCCGGCGACAGCAGGCGGGACTGGATCGCCGCCGGGGAGGCGCTGCAGCGCGTCCTGCTGCACGCCAGCGCCTACGGCGTCAGCGCCGCCTTCCACACCCAGGTGCTGGAGCTGGGCCACCTGCGCGAGTTCCTGCGCCAGGAGCTGTGCTCCGGCGAGTTCCCGCAGATGATCATGCGGCTCGGCATCACCTTCGAGGACACGAACTCCGTCCGGCGGCCCCTGTCCGACCTGACGGAGTGAGCGGGCTTCCCGCCCACCGAGCTGGGGTGGGCGGCGGCAGGCACGGGTGCGAGACTGGTCCGTATGACGGAGAGCGAGCAGAGCCCGCTGATCCCCCACATGCGGCTGGACGACCTGCTGGCCGAGCTGCAGGTCCGGCTCAACACCGTGCTCGCCACCCGGGACCGCGTGCACGCCCTGCTCGAAGCCGTGGTCTCGGTGGGCAGTGATCTCGACCTGGCGACCGTGCTGCGCCGCATCGTGGCGACCGCCACCAAGCTCGTGGACGCCAGTTACGGCGCGCTGGGCGTGGTCGGGCAGGAGAGCACGCTCGTGCAGTTCATCCCGGTCGGGCTGAGCGAGGAGGAGATCGCCAAGATCGAGCACTGGCCGCACGGGCTCGGCCTGCTCGGGCTGCTGATCAAGGACGCGCGCCCGCTGCGCATGGGCCGGATCTCCGACCACCCCGAGTCCTACGGCTTCCCGCCCGGACACCCGCCGATGGGCACCTTCCTCGGCGTGCCCATCAGGGTGCGCGAGGAGGTCTTCGGCAACCTCTATCTGACGGAGAAGCGCGGCGGGGGAGAGTTCGACGAGGAGGACGAGGCCATCGTCATCGCGCTGGCCACCGCGGCCGGGGTTGCCGTCGAGAACGCCCGCCTCTACGAAGAGACCCGCCGGCGCGAGCAGTGGCTGCAGGCCTCCGCCGAGATCACCACCAGCCTGCTGTCCGGCGCCGCACCGCACCAGGTGCTCACCATGATGGCCCGCCGCGCCCAGCAGATGACCGACGCCGACCTCGTCCAGGTGCTGCTGCCGGAGGAGAGCGGCGGGGTGCTGGGCGTGGACTTCGCCGAGGGGGAGGCCGGCGGGGAGACGATCGAGCTCACCTTCGATGTGCAGGCGACGGCGGCCGGGCGGGTCTACACCAGCGGGCAGGCCGCCTCCGCGGACGAACTGCACGACGGTGACTGCCCGCTGCGCGACCTCGGCTACGGCCCCGAGCTGCTCATCCCGCTCGGCTCCGGCACCAGCGTGCGCGGCGTGCTGGCGCTGGCCAAGCGGTCGGGCCGGCTGCCCTTCAGCGGCGCTGACCTGCGCATGCTGGAGGCGTTCGCCGGTCAGGCGGCCATCGCGCTGGAGCTGGCCGAGAC
Organism: Nonomuraea glycinis; assembly: GCF_014646515.1. GTDB lineage: Bacteria > Actinomycetota > Actinomycetes > Streptosporangiales > Streptosporangiaceae > Nonomuraea > Nonomuraea glycinis. The sequence continues at coordinate 99,148 of NZ_BMNK01000004.1, read as the reverse complement.
CCGCCGCGACGCCGAACGGCTCGGCCTGCTCGAAGACCGCGACCGCATCGCCAAGGACCTGCACGACGTCGTCATCCAGCGCCTGTTCGCCATCGCCATGACCTTGATGAGCGCGGTCCGGCTGGTGGACAGGCCGGAGGCGTCCAACCGGCTGCAGCACGCCATCAACGAGCTCGACGAGACCATTCGGCAGATCCGCTCGACCATCTTCGCCCTGCAGAGCCCGGCGGGCCCGGCCGGGCCCGGCCTGCGCGCGCAGATCGTCGAGCTGGTCGAGTCCGCCCGCGGTCACCTGGGCTTCATGCCCGGCCTGCGGATGGAGGGCCAGCTGGACAACCGGGTGCCCGACGAGATCGCCGAGCAGCTGCTCGCCGTCCTGCGCGAGGCGCTGTCCAACGTGGTGCGCCATGCCAAGGCCGCCAAGGCGAGCGTGGCGGTGGAGGTGTCGGGCGACGAGCTCGCGCTGACCGTACAGGACGACGGTGTGGGGCTGCCGCGCGAGGGCAGGCGCAGCGGGCTGCGCAACCTGGAGGAGCGGGCGACCGGGCTGGGCGGCTCCTTCGCCGTCACCTCTCCCGAGACGGGAGGCACGGTGCTCAGCTGGGCCGTCCCGCTGTGAGCTCAGTTGTGCCGGTGGCGCGCAGGTGAGCTCAGTCGCGCCGGTCGGCGCGCAGCCGGGCCGACAGGGCCGCGGCCTGGGTACGGCGCTGCATGTTCAGTTTGGACAGCAGGTTGGACACATAGTTCTTGACCGTCTTCTCGGCCAGGAACATCCGCTCGCCGATCTGCCGGTTCGTCAGTCCTTCGCCGATCAGGTCGAGGATGGTGCGCTCCTGATCCGACAGCGCGGCCAGCGGGTCCTGCTTGGCCGACCGGTCCCGCAGCCGCTGCAGCATCGAGGCGGTGGTCTGCGGGTCGAGCAGCGACTGCCCGGAGGCCACCGTGCGGACCGCGCCGACCAGGTCCGAGCCGTGGATCTGCTTGAGCACGTAGCCGGCCGCGCCCGCCATCACCGCGTTGAACAGCGCCTCGTCGTCGGTGTAGGAGGTCAGCATCAGGCAGGCCAGCCCCGGCACCTTGGAGCGCACCTCACGGCACACGTCCACCCCATTACCGTCGGGCAGCCGCACGTCGAGCACGGCCACGTCCGGCTTGAGCGCGGGGATGCGGGCGATCGCGGACTCCGCCGTGCCCGCCTCGCCGATGACCTCTATGTCGTCCTCTGAGTCAAGGAGGGCGGCGACGCCACGCCGGACCACCTCATGATCGTCGACAAGGAACACCCGAATCATGCTCACGACCGTAGTCACTGGTTTCGCCGCAGGGAAGAGACCAAAGTCCCTTCGGCCGAGGTCGTAGGGCTCCGCCAGATCGTGGATCTCCGGGGCATAGGCTCGGGAACAGCTGAGGAAAGAGGGGTAGACACATGATCGTAGTGGGCGTCGACGGATCGCACGCGGGGCTGGAGGCCGTGGCCTGGGCGGCCAAGGAGGCGGCGCTGCGCAAGGCGCCGTTGAAGATCACGCATGCCATCACCGAGTGGGCGGCCGGCACCGACACCGGTCGCTACGCCGAGGTGGCCAGATGGATGCGGCAGGGCGGCCAGTCCGTGCTGGCGGCGGCCGAGGACCGCGCCCGCGCCGAGCAGGCGCAGCTCACCGTGGAGACGGCCCTGCTGCCCGGCGACCCGCGCGCCGCCCTGATCGCCGTGAGCGAGGAGGCCGAGCTGCTGGTCATCGGCAGCCACGGGCTGGGCGGCGTGCGCGGCATGCTGGTCGGCTCCGTCGCCCACGGTGTGGCCGGGCGGGCCGCCTGCGACGTGGTGCTGGTGAGCGAGCTGCCGTCGCTGCCGCGGGGTGAGATCGTGGCGGGCATCGACGGGTCGCCGGCCTCGCAGGGGGTGCTGGACTTCGCCTTCGCCGAGGCCGAACTGCGCGGCACCCGGCTGCGGGTGGTCTACGCCTGGACCTGGCCGGGGCCGGAGCCGACCGACGAGGGCGCCGAGCGGCTGATGGTGCAGGAGGCCCTCGCCGGGCAGCGCGAACGCCACCCCGGCGTGAACGTGGTGGAGGAGATCGTGCAGGGGCACCCCGTGGAAGCGCTGCGTGAGGCCGCGACGGGCGCCGACCTGCTGGTGGTCGGGTCACGCGGGCGGGGCACGTTCGCGGGGCTGGTGCTCGGCTCGGTCAGCCAGGGCTTGCTCCATCGTTCGCCGTGCCCGCTGGCCGTGATCCCGAGCCGCCGATAATCTCGTTCTCCGGCCCGGTCGCGCCGTCGCCGGTCCGGTCTATCTGGATGTTCCACTCCGCCGCCAGCGCCGCCAGGGCGCTGACGGCGGTGATGACCGGCGCGAGGATGAACGCGCCCACGCCGACGGTGACCGGCACCTCCAGCACGGTGTGCCCGTGGGAGTCCTTGACGATGATCCGGCGCACGTTCCCCTCATGGATGAGCTTCTTCACCTTCTCGGCCAGTTCCGGGCCGTGAACTTTCGTCTCTTCCCTGGTGACGGTCATGTCCGGCATTTCCCTTCATCGGGGTATGTCTTGTGAGGCTTCCCCTCGATCCGGGCCGGTGACCGTGATCAGCCGTCCCGAACTCCCCTGGATCCCACAGCGGCAGGTAGATCATTCGGAGCCCGGAAACCAGTCGCGGCCCGCGCACCCGCGCTGCTAACCTCCGCCCCATGCGCACCGCTCCGATCGAATAGCGCCCGGCACGAGGCATCGCCATCCTTGTGTCCGCATTCGGTAACGGAGCGTCATCGCATGATCCCCCTTCGACGGGACAGAAACTTCACCCTGCTTCTCTCCGGCCGCGTCATCTCCTCCGCCGGCGACCACATCCAGGACTTCGCCTTCCTGCTGCTCGTGCTGGCGATGACCGGCTCGTCCGGGCAGAGCGGTTTCGTCCTCGGCCTCAACACCGCCTCCTACCTCCTGTTCGGCCTGGTCGCGGGCGCGCTCGCGGACCGCTGGGACCGCCGGCGCACCATGATCTGGTGCGAGCTCGGCCGCGCCGCCCTCGCCGGCGGCGTCGCCCTCGCCCTGTGGCTGGATCGGCTCACCCTGCCCCACCTGTACGCGGTCGCCGCCCTGGCCGGCGTCCTGACCACCCTCTTCGAAGCGGCCGGCACCGCGGCCCTGCCGACCATCGTCGGACCTGACCGGCTCACCCGCGCGCTCGGCGTCACCCAGGGGGCGCTGAACACACTGCGGGTGGGCGGCGCCTCGATCGCCGCCCTCGTCCACGAGCTCGGCCGGACGGCGCCGTTCGTGGTCAACGCCGTCTCGTTCGTCGCCTCCGCGGCCGCCCTCCGCCTGATGCGCGCGCCGTTCCAGGGCGAGCGGCCCGCCGCCGCGCCCGCCGGCCGCGTCACCGCCGAGATCCGGGAAGGCGTCGGCTGGCTGTGGCGGCAGCCGGTGATCCGCCTGTTCGCCCTCGTCCAGACCGGCGACAACCTCCGGTACGGCGCCGGATACCTGGTCATCGTCACCCTCGCCCAGGGGGTCGGGGCCACCTCGGTGCAGATCGGCCTGATCTTCAGCGGCGCGGCGGTGGGCGCCCTGGCCGGATCGCTCCTGGCCGAGCGGGCCGCGCGCCGCTTCCCCCTGGGCGCGATCGCGGTGACCATGCTGTGGGTGGAGGCCCTGCTGTTCCCCCTGTACGCCGTGGCCACCGGGCCGCTGTCACTCGGCCTGGTCGCCGCCGCCGAATCCGTGATCGCGCCGATCTGCGCGGTGGCCATCAGCACCCACCGGCTCACCGTCACCCCCGAGCCGCTGCGTGGTCGTACCTCGGCCGCCGTGCAGACCCTCACCATGGGCGCGCTGTCGATCGGCACCATGCTGGGCGGCGCCATGATCGCCGCCCTCGGCCCACGGGCCACCACGCTCGCGCTCGGCGGCTGGCTCGTCCTGCTCGCCCTCTTCGCCACCACGAACCGCCACCTCCGCACCGCGGCGCCATGAGGGCCGTCCACGGACGGGTCACCACGAGTCCGCATCATGAGGGCGTCTGCGGACGCGACACCGCGAATCCGCATCATGAGGGCGTCTGCGGACGGAAAAGCATGAATCCCGTCATGAAGCAGTGACGGGCAGGGCGCTCACGAGGCCAGTGGGATGCGGAGGACGAGGCGCGCGCCGCTCGCCGAGTCCTCGACGTTCAGTTCGCCGCCGTGGCGGCGGGCGCTTTCCCGGGCTATCGCCAGGCCGAGCCCGGTGCCGCCCTTGTCCTTGCTGCGGGCCGCGTCCAGCCGGGCGAAGCGCTGGAACACGATCTCCCGCTGGCCGGGCGGGATGCCGGGGCCGTCGTCGGTCACTTCGAGCACTGCCGTGTCGCCCTCGCGCCGGACCGAGACCGTCACGGTGGAGGTGGCGTGGCGGGCGGCGTTGTCCACGAGGTTGGTGAGCAGCCGGGCGAGCTCCAGCCGGTCCCCGCGGACGAGCACGCCCGGCCGGAGGTCGGCCTCCACGCCCGTCAGCGGCGCGCGGCGCGCCAGCTCGGACCCGGCCAGCTCGCTCAGATCCAGGCGGTCGTCGGCGCGCCCGGCCCCGGACTCCAGCCGGGCGAGGGTGAGCAGGTCGCTGACGATCGCCTCCAGCCGGTCGACGCCGGCCAGCACCGCTCGCGCGGTGGCGGGCCAGTGCGCCTGGTCCGGGTGCAGCAGGGACTCCTCCACCTGGGTGCGGATGGCGGTGAGCGGACTGCGCAGGTCGTGCGAGGCGTCGGAGGCGAACCGCCGCTGCTGCTCGACTGTCGCCTCCAGCCGGGCGAGGGTCCGGTTCGCGGTGTCGGCCAGCGTCCAGATCTCGTCCCGGTGCTCGGGTACGGGCACCCGGCGGCCGAGGTCGGTGGAGGCGATCTCGGCCAGCTCGGCACTGATGGCGTCCACGGGGTCGAGGGTCCTGCTGACCGTGCGGTAGGCGCCGATCGCCGTGGCGCCGATCAGCAGCATGGATCCGAGCAGGAGGGCGGCCAGCAGCGAGAGATCGACGTACCACGCGACGACGGGATCGGCGCCGTAGATCAGCCACTCGCCCCCGGGCCGGTCGATCTTCACGGCCACGACCATGAGGCACCGGTGCGGAAATCTCGGCAGATCACAGATGATCTGGTCCGCTCGCACGCTCTGCCCGCGCGGGGTGAAGGAGGCCACCCGGGGGTGGCCGAGCATCCGCGCGTTCGCCGCCACGATCCGGCCGTCCGGGGCGACCACCTGGAGGACCGCGATCCGGTGGTCGGGAAGCACGGAGGGGAGCGGGTCCCGCAGGATCTGGCGAACCGTGTGCACGTCGGCGAGGAGAATGCGATCGCTGCGGTCATCGGTGGCGTGCCCGTGGGCGCTCATCAGGATGACCCCGGACAGCGCCGTGCACAGCAGCGTCATGACGACACAGGACAGCAGTGTCATCCGGGTCCGCACGGACAGGTCGCGCCGCAAGCTCACCATGCCCCTCCGTCCACCCGATCACGTTAGGGGGGCGGCATGCGAGGCCGAGGCGCTGACCAGGTAAGACACCACAAACTGTGCGCCAAGACCAGGTCAGCTGGGTGTCTGGCGCTTGCGCTCCTCGATGAACGACAGCATCTCCGTGACGACCTCGTCGGGGAACTGCGCGTGCGGGTAGTGGCCGGCGCCCTCGATCATCACGACCCGGCCGAGCCCGGCTGGCATGCCCGCGACGATGCCGTCCGCCTCGGCCCTGGGGTCGTTCCAGTCGGGGTCCAGGGTGCCCACGAGGACCAGGGCGGGGCAGGGGATGTGGCCGAGCTGGGCGCCCGCGTCGGTGGGGGCGGCCATGCCCATCTTGGTGACGACGGCCATCCGGCCGGGCCGGCGCAGCTCGCCTTCGAGCGTGCCGAGGTAGTCGGCGAAATCGGCCGGCCTGGTCCCCGGATAGGCGTGGGACAGGTAGCTCTTCCACAGCCCGACGCTGCGGAACAGGGCGGTGCCCATGAGCCGCGTCATGCCCTTGCGGTAGCGGGAGTTGCGCAGCAGGCCGCCGAGGTCGGGCTGCTGCGCCCGGGTGAACGGGGCGATCTCCACGAGGGCGCTGACCAGCTCGGGCTCCCGCGCCGCCGCGATGGTGGCGGAGCCTCCCGCGAACGAGTGGCCCACGATCACGGCCGGGCCGCCCAGCAGGCGGATCAGCGCGAGGATGTCGCCGGCCGTGTCGGTGCGGGTGTAGGAGGACCAGCCGGTGCTGGAGTCGCCGTGGCCGCGCAGGTCCATGCTCGCCACCCGGTATCCGGCCGCCACCAGCCGGGGGATCACGAAGCGGTAGGCACGCCTGCTGTCGCCCATGCCGTGGGCCAGCACGACCAGCGGGCCCGCACCGGTGACCTCGTAGCCGATCCGCTCACCGTCGATCTCCAGAAACTCCGTCATGCCCGCTCCCTTATTAAGGTGTATAGCCGCAAAGCTAACAGCCTTAGCTTCTAGGGTCAACAACTCCCGGGCGTAGGGTCAGGCGGTCTCGATGCTTCAGGGCGATCCGCAACACAACGGCAAGTGCCGGACATTGACCTAATGTCCGGCTTCCACGGCAAGGGCGTCGCCTACCTGGGGCGCCCGGCCAAGCCGGGAGAGCGCTACCAGGCGCACCAGCGGGCCGACACCGAAGGCGAGATGCTCGACGGTTACACCCCCGACGAGCGGACCGTGGGCGAGGTCGTGGCCGAAGCCCGCAGGCGAGGGCTGCGGGTGTCCTTCCAGATCATCAAGCCCAGCCCGGGCGGCGGCTTCTCCATGAACCCCCGCGAGCAGTCGGCCACGGTCGGCGACCACTGGGTCGTCTGGGCCGCGGAGCCCGAGCAGGCCGGCACGGTGCGGCTGATCGTGTCGGAGAAGCGGGTCGCCAAGAACCCGGTTCACGGCGACTAGCGGCGGCCCGACCCGGCCATCCGGCCGGATCGGGTATCGGGTATCGGGGAGAGCGTGCGCCTGGAAGCGCTGGACGGGTGAGACGCCGCGCCCGGCTCTGTCCGGGTCAGGCCAGGGGGAACCGGAGCAGCATCGAGGGGTCGGGTGTGCGGGCGAAGCCCAGCGAGCGGTACAGCGGCTCGCCCTCCGCCGACGCCCGCAGGAAGACCGCCGCGATGCCCCGGTCGCGGTACCAGTCGAGCAGGGCCGTCACGCACTGCCGCGAGTAGCCGCGCCGCCGCTGGTCCGGATCGGTGGCGACGTTGTAGATGTACCCGGTCGTCCCGGCGGGGTTGCCCGGCCCGCCGAGCCGCTGGTCGACGGCCCCGACCGCACACGCCGCCAGCGCGCCCGGCCGATCGGGCCTGTCAGGTCGGTCAGGCCAGTCGGGCCGGTCGACGACGAAGGCGGCCAGTGTCGGGTCCGGCTCGTCCAGCCGGGCCCTGAACATCTCAGCGGCGGCCCGCCGCCAGTCGTCGCCGGCCGGATCCCGCCCACTCATGTGGGCCAGCAGCACCGCCCGCAGCCGGACCAGCTCATCGGCGTCCGCCGCTGTCGCCCTGCGCGCCTCACCCATCGGCGGGCGACTCGTTCGAGGTGAAGTCCACGCCCACAGCATGGCCGGTCTCCCCGGCCGCCGACCATGCGTTTTCGAGGGACCCGGCCGCTCCTCGTACCTGTCCAGAGGCCCGGCCGTACCTGCCTGAGCCAGGTCGCGGGTGGAGGGTCGGCCGCCCGCGCGGGTTCTTCCCGGTCAGGACGTCGGCGCCGGGTCGAACCGTTCGGCGGGCAGCCGGTAGGTGACGCCGGTGAGCCGCTCGGACAGCCGCCACAGCCGGCGCGCCGTGTCGGTGTCCCGGATGGCGCGCTCCCCGGTGCGGCGTACGGGCTCGCCACGCAGTTGCAGCGGCCCGTCGGGCACGATGTAACTGCCTCCGGGCAACTCCGGTGCGGTCGCGGCGTACAGCGAGGTCCTGGCACCTTCCGCCGTCGGCCGGAACGCCAGCCGCACGACCAGCCGCGTCAGCGCCGCGTACAGGCGTCCGCGGTCGCTGTTGGCGCCGCCGGTGAGGACGTTGGTCCGGGTGAGGCCGGGGGCGACTGCCATGCTGCGCAGCCGCACCCCGGCCGCGTCCGCCGCGCGCTGCAGCTCGGTGGCGAAGTAGAGGTTGGCCCGCTTGGACTGCACATAGGCGAAGGCGGTGCGGTAGCGGCGTTCGGCGTTGAGATTGTCCAGGTCGAAGAGGGCGAAGCGCTGGCCCTCGCTGCTGACGGTGACCACGCGGGGATCCGGCGCGGCCAGCAGGTGGGGGAGCAGCAGCCCGGTCAACGCGAAGGTGCCCAGGTGGTTGACGCCGAACTGGGACTCGAAACCGTCCTCGGTCCTGGCGAACGGCACCATGGCCACGCCCGCGTTGTTGACCAGCAGGTCGAGCCGGTCGTGGTCCCATCCGGCGGCGAACGCGCGGATCGAGGCCAGGCTGGCGAGGTCCACCTGGCGCAGTTCGAGACGCGCGCCGGGCGCCTCGGTACGCAGGCGGTCGAGGGCGGCCTGTCCGCGTCCGGGATCGCGGCAGGCCAGCACGACGTGGGCGCCGTGGCGAGCCAGCTCGCGGGCGGTGACGTAGCCGATGCCGCTGTTGGCGCCGGTCACGACGACCAGCCGTCCCGTCTGATCGGGGATGGGAGAGTTGTTCATGGAGCACCTCTATCTATCGCAACTCCAAGTCGCGATAGATTGATCCTGCCCATCATGCCCGCATAACGCAACTCGGAGTTGCAATGAAGTCTGATCGTCCGGTTGTCGGGCGCGGCGCCAAAGTCCGGGCCGCCGTTCATGCCGCCACGCTCGCCGAGCTGGTGGACAAGGGCTACGCGGCGTTCAGCGTGGACGCCGTCGCCCAGCGCGCCGGTGTCCACAAGACGACCGTCTACCGGCGCTGGAAGGACCGCGAAAGCCTGATCGTGGACGCCGTGGCCGAGCACATGGCGATGGACATCCCCGACCCCGACACCGGGACGGTCGAGGCCGACCTGCGCGCGCTCGCCCGCTCGCTCGCGCACTCGTTCACCACGCCGGCCGGGCAGGCCATCCTGGCCGCCATGTTCACCGGCGCCGCCCACCTCCCCGAGATCGCCGAGGCCAGACGGCACGTCTTCCACGACCGGCTGCGGCGGGCCGAGCCCGTGGTGACCCGCGCCGTCGCCCGAGGCGAGCTGCCCGCCGGCACCGACCCCGCCGAACTCCTCAAGACGCTGGCCGCGCGGATCTACCTCGACCTGCTGATCACCGGCGACCCGGTCGACGAGGCCCTCGCCGACAAGGCGGCCCGGATCGCGCTGGCCGCCGCGCACGCGGGCGCACTCGGCCACGCATGATCGTTGGCTATCGTGTGGGGGAGTCCGCCGGGGAGAGGAAACGCATGTCGAAGACGTACGAGCTGGGTGAGGTCGTCGCCGAGCGCCGGGTGGAGGCCGTCGCCGCGGACGGCGCCCGCACGCCGGTGGTGGTGCGGATCGGCAAGCCGCTGCCGGACCCTCTGCCGGGCGGGGACTGGTTCTGTCCCGGTCAGATCCTCGGCCTGGGCGACGAGGCCGTACGGGCGTCCTTCGGCATCGACTCCTTGCAGGCTTTCCTGCTGTCGGTGTACGGCATCCGGCTGACGCTGCGGGAGCGTGCCGAGGCGGCCTCCGTCACGCTGGACTGGCTGGGGCAGCCCGACCTGGGCCTGAAGGTCGACCCGGAGGTGCACAGACTCACCGGCGCCTGACCGGCCCCCTACCTGGGTGAAGGCCGACCCAGAGGTGCATAGCCTGACGGCCCCCTACCTGGGCAGGATGCTGATGCCCAGCATGCGCGCCCCGGTCTCGGTACGGGGCCGGTGCGCGCTGCCCGGCGCGAACACCACATAACTGCCCGGCCCGAGCCGCCGCCCCCGGTCGAGAAACTCTCCCGACACGACGTAATAACGCTCCTCTCCATCGTGTACGTCCACTTCCGGCCATTCGGTGCCGGGCGCGAAGTCGTACATCCAGCCGCGGGCCCAGGCGGTGGCCGGCAGCCGGCGCCGGACGATCCCGGGGACCACCTCGACCCCTTCCACCTCGTCCACCTGCGTGACCTGGATGTCATCGGGTTCCTGTGTCATGCCGCCCATCGTGGCCGGTGGGCGGGACCCGGCCCAGTGTCTGGATTGACGCGTTCAGGTACATTCCTGCCATGAGCCCGCACCGGGTGGTGGCCCTCGTCCTGCCCCCGCAGTCGACCTTCGAGCTGGCGTGCGCCGCCGAGGTCTTCGGCGTGTCCCGTCCCGGCCTGCCCACCCGCTACGACTTCTCGGTGTGCGCCGAACGTCCGGGAGCGGTGCCGACCTTGGCGGGCTATGACATGGCCGTGCGCGACGGCCTGGCGGCGCTGGAGACGGCCGACACGGTCGTGATCCCCGGCTGGCAGCGGCCGGACGAACCCGCCGGCCCCGCCGTGCTCGACGCGGTGCGGCGGGCCCACCGGCGCGGGGCGCGCATCGTCGCCCTCTGCTCCGGCGCCTTCCTGCTGGCTCAGACGGGACTGCTCGACGGCCGCCGGGCCACCACCCACTGGCGGATGGCCGCCGCGCTGGCCGCCCGTTCTCCCCGGGTGCTGGTCGAGGCCGACACCCTCTACATCGACCTGGGCGACGTGGCCACCAGCGCCGGTACCGCCGCGGGCATCGACCTGTGCCTGCACCTGGTCCGGGCCGACCACGGCGCCGCCTACGCCGCGCACGTCGCCCGGCACATGGTCATGCCCCCGCACCGCGAAGGCGGGCAACTCCAGTACGCGGTGGAATCTGGCCGGGCGCCCGACTCGCTGGCCCCGGTGCTCGACTGGGCCGCCGAACGACTGCACGAACCGCTCACCGTCGACGACCTCGCTGCCCAGGCCGGGGTCTCGGCGCGGACGCTCGCCCGCAGGTTCGCCGACCGGCTCGGTGTCAGCCCGGGCCGCTGGCTGCTGGGCCAGCGGGTCTCGGCGGCGCGGGCGCTGCTGGAGGAGACCGATCTGCCGGTCGAGACGATCGCCGTACGGGTCGGGCTGTCCTCCGCCACCAACCTGCGCAGGCGCTTTCACCGCATCGTGCGCACCACGCCCGCCGCCTACCGGCGCTCCTTCGGCTCACACCACGAAGGGGAAACTGCGCTCCAGGCCGGAGATGCGCAGCAGCCGTGACACGCAGGGACGCGGCTGCGTCAGGGCGAGGACGATCCCGCGCTGCCGGGCACACCGCTGGAGGTCGATGAGGAGGCTGAGGCCGCAGGCGTCGCAGAAGGTCACGCTGGACAGGTCGAGTACGAGCAGGCGGGTGCTGGAGCGCAGGACGTCGTGCAGCTCGTCGCGCAGCGCCGGGCAGGTGACGAGATCCAGCTCGCCGGACAATTGGACGGTGGTCGGCTCGGCGGGCCCCGCCCCACCGAGTGGGGCCGTGTCGGTGACGGTCATCAGCTTCTCCTCTCGGACAAGCGCGAATGTGAGGCGACCACCGGATGTCCGGCGGGCCCAGCGTCTAAGGAGATGTGAGCGGTCTGTCGCCGCGGGTGACACCGGCGTGCATGCCGGCGCGTGAGAAGCACTCGATACCGCAACCCTACGCCCCGGTTGCCGGAAAAGCACTGGTGCGCATCCTCTGACCTGGGCTGCCAGGGGGAAAGAATGCGCCAACCTCTAGCCGTACGAACAGCTCGTCTCAGCGGAGGGCGGCGGCGAGGTCGGCGAGGTATCCGGAGACCGGCCCGAGGGTGAGCAGCCCGCTGCCCGCCCCGGCCAGCTCCGCGGCGGCGGGCCCGAGCGCGCGGTGCGCACGCCGCATCGTCTCCCGGTCGCCGGCGCCGACAGCGGCTCGCGCGATAAGGCACCACAGAGCCTCGAACAGCAGATCCCGGGGCGGTTCGGGGACGTCACGCAGGGCGTCGGCGCCTTCCGCCCGCCGCCCCTGGCCCAGCAGCACCAAAGGACGAACCCAGGGCCCGTACGGCCCCCAATCGATGCGCTCGTTCCCCAGCCCGCTCGACCCGAAGCCCTCGGGGCAGCCGGTCGATGCGAGCCGTTCGCGGCCGCCGGGACGGACGGTCGGTGCGTGCCGCAGGTGTAGGCAGAGCAGTGCGAGCGGCAGGAGGCCGTGCTCCAGGCCCGGCATGCCGGCGCCGTTCAGGCGTGCGGCGGCGTCCCGGTAGGCCGTCTCGGCCACGGACGCCCGGCCGGTCTCGGCGAGTCGCATCGCCCGGTACCACTGCGTGAACACCCTGGCCAGCGGTAGCTCGTGCCGCCCGGCCAGCCGATCCACCTCGGCCGCGTGCGAGTCGGCCGCCGCGAAGTCGGCGAGCGCGCTGCGGGCCTGGAGGCGGATGAGGTGGCCGAGCACCTGATAGGTGATCAGGCCGTGCCGGGCGGACAGGGTGACCAGCTCGGCGCCGATCCGATCCCGCTGGGGGGCCAGGCCCGCCCGTTCGAAGGTCTGCATGAAGACCCCGTTGAGCGCGAACGCCAGCAGCGCGGGATCGTCCAGGCGGCGGGCGAGCTCTTCGGCCTGCCGCGCGGCCTCGGGCCCCCGGGGCGAGGAGGTGCCGCGCGACTCCAGGGCGATCGTGGCCAGCAGCCGAGTACGCGCCACCTCATGCCCACCCGTCACGCCGTACGTACCGGTGGCTTCGGGGAGGTCGGCGAGGGTGCGTTCGGCCGCTGCCACCACGCGGGCCGCCTGCCGGGGGTCGTCGGAGCGGGTCCAGATCGCCGGTACGTCGTACGCGCCGATCACCCGGGCGGTCAGGTCGGCGTCGCCCAGTTCCTCGGCCGCGGCGATGGCCGCCAGCCGATGCCGGCGCGCGGCCTCCAGGCCGGTGCCGCCGGTCACCGCGAGGCTGCGCAGCATGCTCACCGTGGACTCCAGCCTGGCCCTGGCGCCGGAGGTCACGGTGCGGTCATAGACGGCGGCCGTCTGCGCCCAGATCCGGGCCGCCGCGCTGCCCGGCCCCGAGGGGAGGTCGAGGTGGTCGGCGTGCTGGAGGACGTCGGTCTCCATGCGGCGCAGCGCCGGGCCCGGGTCCACCCCGAGCTGCTCGGCCAGCAGGGTGCGCGCCCGGCGCAGCACGGCGAGCGCGTCGCCCTGCCGGCCGGCGCGATACAGCGCGAGCGCCAGCAGCCGCCAGGCGTCCTCGCGCCAGGGGTGCTCGGTCACGTGCGCGTCCAGGTCCGGCACCGCCTCGGCATCCCGGCCGAGCGCCAGCCGGACCTCGGCCTGGCGTTCGACGGCGTGCAGCCGCAGCTCGGCCAGCCGGGAGCGCTCGGTGCGGGCCCAGTCCTGGTCGGCGAACCCGGCGTAGGCCGGCCCGCGCCACCACCCGAGCGCCTCGGCCAGCCGGGCGAGCCCGTCCTCGGGAGGCAGCGTCGCGGCGGCGGCCACGGCCCGTTCGAAGCGCCAGGCGTCCACCGCGTCCGGCTCCGCGCGCAGGGCGTACCCAGGTCCCACGGTGACGAGGAGCCGGGCGGGGGAGCGGGGCGGGCGATCGGGCTCCAGCGCGCGGCGCAGCGCGGCGACGAAGGTGCGCACCGCCCCCACCGCTCCGGGCGGTGGATCGTCCCACAGGTCCTCGACCAGGTCGGTGACCGGGACGACGCGCCGGCGGGCGACGATCAGCCGGGCCAGCACCGCGCGGTGCCGCGGCCCCTTCAGGGCGACCGCGTCCCCGCCGTCGTCCCAGGCCGCCACCGGCCCCAGCACCCCGAACTCGACCCGCACGTCCGCCCGCCCTTTCCTCCCAGCGTCAGACAGCCCCTTCTTCCCAGCGTCCGACCGTGCCTTCTCCAGCGTCCGACCGTCCCTTCCTCCAGGTCACGCTAGCGCGCTGACCGGATGCTCATTCACGCCCGGCAGGCTGAGAGCAACCGACGAAAGGGCAACACCATGGCGCCTGTCATCACCGGCTTCGACTACCAACGGGTGCCCGTCGCCGACGGCGTGTCACTGAACGCCGCCGTCGGCGGCGCCGGCAGCCCGATCGTGCTGCTGCACGGTTTCCCGCAGACACACCTGATGTGGCGGCACGTGGCCGCCGACCTGGCCGCCGACCACACCGTGATATGCCCCGACCTGCGCGGTTACGGCGCCAGCGACAAACCGGCCGAGACCGACGGCAGCGTGTACGCCAAACGCACCATGGCGGCCGACATCGTCACCCTCGCCCGGGAGCTGGGGCATGACCGGTTCGCGCTGGCCGGGCACGACCGCGGCGCCCTGGTCGCCTTCCGCGCCGGCCTGGACCACCCCCGGACGATCACGCACCTGGCCTGCCTCGACGTGCTGCCCACCCTGGACATGTGGGACGTCATGCACGGCACCACCGCCGCCGTCGGCTTCCACCTCTACCTGATGGCCCAGCCGCCGGGCCTGCCCGAGCGGCTGATCGCCGCCAGTCCGGACGCCTTCTTCGGCCACTTCCTCGACATCTGGGCGGGCGACCCGCAGGCGATCCCGGCCGACGTCCGCGCCGCCTACCTGGACGCCTCCCGCGCGGCCGTGAACTCGATCGTGGCCGACTACCGCGCCTCCGCCGGCATCGACGTCGAGCACGACCAGGCCGACCGCGCCGCCGGGAACCGGCTGCGGATGCCGGTCACCGTCCTGCAGCAGGACTGGGGGAGCGCGCTCGGCTTCGACGCGGCGGCGCTGTGGCGCGCCTGGGCGCCGGACCTGCGTCACATCCCCGTCACCTGGGGCCACTTCATGGCCGAGGAGGCGCCGGCCGACCTCGCCAAGGCCCTGCGGGACCTGCTCACCCGCTGATCGGGACGCTCTTCGGGGTGGCGCGCATGCCGATGTACACGCAGTCGGTGCCGTCGGTCAGCGTGGAGAACACCACGGGCACGTGCTCCTCGCTGAAGGAGGAGCCGCCGCCGGTCGCGGCGAAGACCGTCTCCGACACCGGCACCAGGTCCATCTCCAGCGGCGGCGAGAAGTCCTTCATGCCGTCGACGAACGCATAGCGGATGCGCGCGCCGTCGTCGTCCTGGGCGACGGTGACGACGACCCCTTCGCGCCGGTAGTCGCCCACCAGCCGCGCCATGTCCACCACGGGCGGTTCGGCCGCCGGCCCGAACGGGTCCGGCATGCGCACCCCGGCGAGCTCGTCCAGCAACTCGCGGAACAGCTCGGCGTACAGCCGCCGGGCGCCCCCGCCGTTGGTCATCAGGGCGACGACCACCCCGGCGTGCGGGACGACGCGCAGGTAGGCGTACTGGCCGATGGCCGCGCCGTCGTGGCCGTAGCCGAAGACGCCGTTCCAGTCGTACAGGGTCCAGCCCAGGCCCCAGCCGTCGGCACTGACGGTCCACTTGTCCGGGCTGTCGACCTCGCGGCGCCGCATCGCGGCGACCGCGCCGGCGGACAGGACGCCGCGCCCGCCGTCGAGGTGCGCCTGGGCGAAGCGGGCGAGGTCGCCCGCGGAGACGATCACCCGGCCGTACGGTCCCGCCGAACGCGGCATCAGATCCCAGGCGGGCGCCGGGTCGGGGTCGCGGCCCGGGTCCCCGAGGTGGCTCATGGCCACCTGGAACCGCAGCGCCTCCTCGGGCAGCGTCACCGACCGGCCCAGCCCGAGCGGGGTGAGCAGCCGGTCCTTCAGCGCCTGGTCCCAGGTCTGCCCGGTCAGCACCTCGACGATCCGGCCCAGCACGACGTAGCCGAGGCTGCTGTAGGAGATGGCCGTGCCCGGCGGGCAGTCCAGCGCGACCTGCCCCGCGGCCTTGACGTAGGTGGCCAGGCAGTCGTCCCCCCGACCGGAGTCGAAAGTGAAGTCACAGGTCAGGCCGCCGGTGTGGCTGAGCAGTTGCCGGATGGTGATGGTCGCGGTGGCCGCCGGATCCGGCGTGGCGAACTCGGGCAGCACGCTCACCACGGTCGCGTCGAGATCCAGCAGGCCGGCGTCGACCAGCTGCATCACCAGCGTGGCGGTGTAGACCTTGGCGATCGAGCCGGACAGGAACAGTGAGTCGGTCGTCACCGGCACCCCGGTGCCCCGGTGCAGCACCCCGCCGGCCAGCTCGTGCAGCTCACCGCCGGACAGCACGGCCAGGGACGCTCCGGGGACATGGTGGGCGGCGCGCAGCTCGTCGAAGCGGGTCTGCCAGCGGGTCACGTCAAAGGTCATCAGGGGTCTCCTCATCGGGGTGGGTCAGCTCGTCCTTGAATCGGCGGGCAGCTCGCCCGAGGCGCGCAGGGTCTCCCGGTAGGCCTGCCACTCGGCCGCCAGCGCGGGCATCCGCTCGGCGAGGAAGCGGGCGAAGGCGGCCGTCTCCAGCAGGCGCGCCCGGCGGGCCGCGGAGGCCTCGCCGAGCGCGTCCAGGCCGTGCCGGGCCAGCGCGCCGAGCGAGGTGTACTCCGCCCGCTTGTCCACCATGCTCAGCCAGATCGCGGGATGCAGGCTGACCCGGTCCACGCGCTCGCCGGCGGCTCTCGACCGCTGGATCCAGGACCACTCCTCGAGCATGGTGACCGCGCCGCTGATGGCGCTGCGACTGGCCCGCAGCGCCTCGCTCAGCTCGGCGATGGTCTGCTGCGGCGGATCGCAGATCATCAGCCACCCGGCGACCCGCCCGGTCATCGGCGGCAGGGCGTTCTGCCGGGCGAAATGACGCCCCACCTCGTCGGCGAAGGCCAACTCCACTTCATATGCCATGCGAACGATATTACCGACATGTCTGAGATAACACAAATCTCTGACATTTCAGTCCAGAGTGATGGCGTTCGCCGCTCTCTGGACGTTCTCCGGCGCGGCGCCCTGGCCCTCCTGCTGCTCCAGGGCGAGGGCCTGGTTCAGCGCGACGAACGGGCGCAGGCGCCGCTCGTAGCGGTCGAACGCGCCGGCGGGCTCCCGGCCCAGCTCCTCCGCCAGGACGTACGCCCCGACCATGGCCAGGCTGGTGCCCTGGCCCGACATCGGTGAGGCGCAGTAGCCGGCGTCGCCCACCAGCGCGACCCGGCCCTTCGACCAGCGCTCCATCTCGACCTGGGCCATCGCGTCGAAGTAGAAGTCGTCGGCCTTGTCCATGGCCTCGATCAGCCTCGGCGCCTCCCAGCGCAGCTTCGCGCAGTGCTCCCGGACCAGGCGCCGCTGCTGGTCGACGTCGTGGTGGTCGTAGTCGATCGGCCCGGCCGCGAAGCCCAGGTTGACCCGCATCACACTCGGGTCCCTGTCGCTGAACAGGCCGAACCCGGCGTCGCCGTCCCGGTGCCAGGTCTGCCAGTGGTCCAGATCCAGGAAGTTGGGGGCGGTGAAGATGGCGACGTACATGCCGAGGTGGCGCAGGAACCGCGACTCGTCGCCGAAGACGAGGCCCCGGACGTTCGAGTGCAGGCCGTCGGCGCCGACCACGAAGTCGTAGCGGCCCCGGCCGCCGCTTTCGAACGTGACGTCCACCCCCTGCTCGTCCTGGGTGAGCTCGGCGATCGAGTCGCCGTACCGGTAGGTGGCGCCGGCCGCCGCCGTGACGAGCGCGGTCAGGTCGTCGCGGAGTATCTCGATGTCCGGGCTGTCGAACCGGCCCCCGCTGACCGTCTCCTCGGTGCTGCGCATGATCTCCTGGCCGTCACCGTCGACCATCGACATGCCGCGCATGGTCGTCCTCAGGGCGGTGGCCCGCTCCAGGATGCCCATCCGATCCGCCACGGTCAGCGCGGCCCCGCGGATGTCGACGGCCTGCCCGCCCAGGCGCGGCGCGGGGGCGCGCTCGACGAGCGTCACCTCGAAGCCGCGCTCGCGCAGCCAGTAGGCCAACACGGGGCCGCCGACGCTCGCGCCGGACACGAGAACCTTCATGATGCGCTCCAAACTCTGTTGACGTTGTACGCGATGTGAATGTACGTCGTACAAACAGCACGTTACAAGGGTTATCGAGTAGAGTCTGTACTAGTACAGGAAAGGACTTTCGATGGCTCCGCCGTACGCGCGCATCGTCGATGACATCAAGGGCCGCATAGCCGACGGGCGGCTGCGCACCGGCGACCGGGTGCCGTCCACCAGGCAACTCGCCCGCGACTGGGGCGTCGCCCTGGCCACCGCCGCCAAGGCGCTGACGGTCCTGGCGCAGGAAGGCGTCGTGGTCGCCGAGCCGCGCGTGGGCACGCTGGTCGCGCGGCCGCGCGACGGCGGAGCGCCCGCCCGGCGGCCCCTGCTGTCGGAGAACGACCTGACGCGGGAGCGGATCGTGCGCGCCGCCATCGAGATCGCCGACGCCGACGGGTTGCCGGAGCTCACCATGCGCGGCGTCGCCGGCCGCCTCGGGGCCGCCACCATGTCCCTCTACCGGCACGTGGGCGGCAAGGACGACCTCCTCATGCTGATGATCGACGCGGTGCTCAGGGAGTTCCCCCTGCCCGAGGAGCCCCCGCCCGGCTGGCGCGCCCGCCTGGAGACGTCGGCCCGCCTGCAGTGGGCCGCCTACCGCGCGCACCCGTGGATGGCCAAGGTCACCTCGCTGACCAGGCCACTGCCGTCACCCAGCCTGCTCCGGCACACCGAGTGGGCCCTGGCCGCGATCGAGGACGGCCGGCTCGACGCCGCCGGCAAGATGCACGTGCACATCCTGCTCTTCAGCTACGTCCAGGGCATCGCGGCCAACCTGGAGTTCGAACGGCAGGCGCGCGCCGGCACCGGGCTCACCGGGGACGAGTGGATGAGCGGGCAGGAGGACGCCCTGCGGGACATCGTCGCGTCGGGTGCGTACCCCAGCTTCGTGAAGGTCGTCGGCGAGATGGCCGGCGGCTTCGACCTCGACCTCGACCGGCTCTTCGAGTTCGGCCTGAAACCGCTGCTCGACGGCCTCGGCCCGGTCATCGACGCTGACCGGCGCGACTAGTGCGGCGCCTGAGCCGTCCGCATGCCGTCGTTCGGCCGCGGGTCGGTGATCCCGCCGGGGCAGGCGTACCGGGGGATGTCCCACCCGGCGCGCCGGGCTCCGGCCTGGTAGGCGCTGTCGTAGAAGGCGAGGACGGCGGCGCGCGGGTCGGCCTCGGCCCGGGCGTCGTCATAGCGGAGCACGGCCAGGTGGCCGCCCCGCTGCGGAATCCACCGCGCGGCCTCGGGCGCCAGGGGCTCGCCGTCGAGTCCTTCGGGCTCCGGAGCGGTGTAGGAGTAGAAGGCCGGCTCGGGAAAGGCCGGGTCGCCGAACCAGAACCCCGAGCTGATCACCTCCCGCGAGTACGCCTCCCGGGTCACCGGGTCGGCGTCGGCCGGCTGGTCGATCCGGCGGTCGGAGAAGCGGGTGCAGGCGAGGTCGAAGGTGTGCCAGAAGTGGTGCACCGGGCTGGTCTTGCCGGAGTAGCCCGCGGCGAACTCCTCCAGCAGCAGGTTCACCTGGCTGAGGATCTGCCAGTAGCGGGTGACCATGATCGGGTCGTAGGCCGCGTGCTCGGTGTCGTCGGCGAACGGCCGGTCCGCGTCCGGCAGGTCGAACGGGTGCGGCAGGTCCAGGCGCACCCGCACGCCCAGGCTGTCCAGCGCCCGCTGGGTCTCGTCGTAGA
Source organism: Nonomuraea glycinis (assembly GCF_014646515.1). Lineage (GTDB taxonomy): Bacteria > Actinomycetota > Actinomycetes > Streptosporangiales > Streptosporangiaceae > Nonomuraea > Nonomuraea glycinis. Next base: position 79,669 of record NZ_BMNK01000004.1, on the reverse strand, counting down.
AGGACGCCACCGACCGCCCGGGGAGACCGAACGACACCTCCCGCCCGTCCACGGTGGTGATGACCAGCCGGTGGCCGAGGAAGTCGAAGTCGATGGTGAAGATCGGGTTGCCGTCGACCTGGCCCATCGGCCGGGTGGTGAGACCTCGCCCGGTGAGATGGAACGGCGCGTTCCACCAGTGATTGCGCCGAACCCCGCTGGCGAGCCGGACCTTGCCGATCACCTGGCAGAACCGGTGCACCGTCTCCTTGGTGTCCTGCCAGCCGGCCAGCGGCATCGCGGCGAACTGTTCCATGAGCCCACCTCTTCCCCGACAGGGTGCGCCGAACCCGCACCGGCGACGCGGCCGGCGCGGTCGTGTCGGTGAAGGTGTCAGGCGCCGGGGCGGACGATCATCAGCACGACCACGACGGCCCACAGCAGGTTGTAGACCCCGGCCAGCATGGACAGCCGGCGCAGCCCCTTCGCGTCGCCGGGCCGGGCGAGCACGTCGCGCTGGCGCGGATAGATCTGCAGGGCCAGCACGCCGCCCGCGACGGCGGTGAGGACCATGGAGAGGTTGAGCCAGATCTCGCTCATCCGGCCCTGGACGAGGGCCAGGGCGATCCCGACCACGGGCACGACCAGGCCGAGGAAGCCGTAGCCGCGGGTGATGCGGTGCAGCGCGACGGCCACGGCCCGGCTCCGTTCCTCGGACGGCGGCGCGGCGCCGGCCGCCACCGGCGCGTAGCGCGGGAACAGGCTCGCCGCGACGGCCGAGCCTCCGACGAACACGATGCCGGCGAGCACATGCACGGACAGCAGGATGCCTTCCAAGGCGGTCTCCTTCCACAACCTTCAGGTGTCCTGAAGCCTAGCAGCGAAAGCTTCAGGCTGCCTGAAAGGGAGGGGTCTTTCAAGAAGGAGGTCACCCGAAGGCCGCTCGGACCGCCTCGGCCACCTGCCGCTGGATCGGGTCCGCGTCGGGGCCGAACAGCTGCTCGTCGACCACCGCCACCGCGTCCTTCGCCGCCCGCAGCAGGCGGGTGCCGTCGGCCGTGAGCTCGATCGCCGAGGCGGAGCCGGCCCGGGCCGTGGTGTCGCGCACCAGTCCGGCGCCGGCCAGCGCCTTCACCGCGCCATGGACGCTCTGCACCGTCGTCCCGGACATCCGCGCCAGATCGCTGAACGACACCCCGGGCACCCCCGAGATGTGCCCGAGCAGCCCGAGCCTGCTCACGGTGAGGTCGAGCGGGGCCAGGGCGGCGTTGAGCTCCGACTCGATCCGGCGCGCCAGCGTGAGCAGCACGATGGAGGGACTGGTCACGGGCGGTTCGTTCGCGGTGGTCACCAGCCAAGTTTCCCCCACCCTCGGGCGTCCAGGTCCTGCGCCGGCCACCCGCCCGGCGGCTTCGGGCGGTGCCCGGTTCGAGGTCACCGGCCAGAAATTTCGTGAGACATGTCGAAAAGGAGCACTCTCGTTCGACCTATACGGTGACGGTGCCCTTTCAGGGCCGGTGACAGGCGCCGATCTGGTCGGCGGAGAGGACATGAGCATGACAACGCTTGAGGACCGGGTACGGCGGCTCGCCGACGAGCTGGTGGGCAGCGGCGCCGAGACCGGCCTGCAGGTCGCCGTCTACCAGGACGGCAAGCAGGTCGTCGACGTCGTCGCCGGTGCGGCCGATGCGACGACCGGGCGTCCGGTGACCCCGGACACGCCGTTCTACGTGTACTCGGCGGGCAAGGCGATGACGGCGACGATCGTGCACCTCCTGGCCGAGCGCGGCGCGTTCGGCGAGGCGGAGTACGACGCCCGCATCGCCGACTTCTGGCCGGAGTTCGCGCAGCACGGCAAGCAGGGGGTGACGATCCGGCACGCGCTCACCCACACCGCGGGGATCCCCGGCCTGCCGGCCGACGTGACCCCGGAGGAGGTGTGCGACTGGGACCGCATCTGTGCCCGGATGGCCGCACTCGAACCGTGGTGGGAGCCGGGCACGAAGACCGCCTACCACGCCTACACCTTCGGCTTCATCCTCGGCGAGCTCGTCCGCCGCGTGACCGGACGGCGCATCTCCGAGCTGCTCCGCACCGAGATCGCGGAGCCGCTCGGCGTTCCGGGTGAGCTGTGGTTCGGCATGCCCGCCGCCGAGATCCCACGCGCGGCCCGGCTGGAGGCCGACCCGCGCGCCGCGGGGTTCGAGCTGCCGGCGGACTCGCCGTTCTGGAAACTCGCGCCGCCCGCGGTGAACCCCGACGCGACCTTCGGCAACCGTACGGACGTCCTTCAGGCGGACATCCCGGCAGGCGGGAAGGTGTCGGCGCGGGGGATCGCGCGCCTGTACGCCGCGCTGCTCGGTGAGGTCGACGGCGTCCGCCTGCTCAGCCCCGAGCGGGCGCGGGGCCTCACCCGCGTCGCCTACTCCGGCCCCGACGAGCTCTTCGGCATGCCGTCGTCCTGGAGCCTCGGCCTGGCCTGCGGCCGCCCGGGGGCCGCGCCGGGCACCCAGGACACCTGGTTCGGCTGGGGCGGCGTCGGCGGCAGCTACGCGGGGATGGACGCCGCGACCGGCACCACCCTCGCGATCGGCAAGACCCGGCTGAGCATCGACTTCGAGACGGCCACCCGGATCACCGCGCTCCTCGACGGCTGACCGGCCGCGCCCGCGGCTACTCGCCGGCGTCCGGCAGGGTGCGCAGGACGCGGGCCGTCAGGTCGGCTCGGTCGACGCCGGCCAGGGCGAGGGCGCGCGGGACGGTGCCCGCCTGGGCCTGGAGGATGCCGAGCAGCAGGTGTCCCGGCCGCAGATCCTTCTTGCGATGGGACCTCGCGAGGCGTTCGAGGGCGAGCTTGGCGGAGGCGCCGAGCTGGGTCGGAGGCTGGGGGTTCCTGGTCGGCCGGGGGAGGTCGAAGGTGGCGCGGGAGACTCCGGCCGCGGCCAGGCTGTGCTCGAACTCCCGCTCCAGCGCGTCCCGGATCGTGCGGTGATCGAGCCCGGCCGATTCCAGGGTGGGCTCCGGCTGGGCGGCGATCGCCAGCAGCAGGTGCTGGGCCTCGATCGTCGCGGAGCCGTCCTGGTGGGCCTCGGCGGAGCCCTGCTCGATGATCGTGTGCAGATACCTGTCGAAGCCGGACATGGTCACCGTCTCCTCAGCGTGACGCCCGCTGCGATGAGCCGCTTGGCGTGCTTCTTGTGGACCGCCTGGCGGGTCACCCCGAGTGCCTCGGCCACCTGCGGCCAGCTCCAGCCGGCCCGCATCGCCTGCTCGACGGCGGCGTCCTCGATCTGATCGGCCAGGCGCCTCAGCGCCGCCACGGACGCCAGCGCGTCAGCGGGCTCCGGGGAGACGGGATTCTCGACGGCGGGCATGTCAGCAACCGTAGTTGACCGACGCCGATCGTGCTCACCTCAGCTGGATGTCGGGCCCCGTCGCCAGCTCCTGCGTGCCGATGACCAGCAGCAGCTCCAGCTGGGCGGCCCCCTGGCTGCCGGGCGGCGCGGTGAACCACAGCAGGCGCTGACGCCCGTCCTCGCTGAACAGGCAGTAGCAGTCCAGCTCGATGACGCCCAGCGAGGGATGGACGATGCGCTTGTGGTCGCTGCGGCGCAGCGCGACGTCGCGGGTGTCCCACAGGTCGGCGAACTCCTCGCTGCGCCGCCGCAGCACCGACACCATCTTGGCCACCTCGGAGTCCCGCCCGCGCCGGGCGGCGACCGCCTGCAGGTCGGCCACGAACGCGCGCGAGTGGTGCGGGTGGTCCTCGGACGGGTAGAGCGCCCGGGAGGCGGGGTCGGTGAACCAGCGGTGGACGAAGCTCGCCGCCGGACCTCGTACCGCCGGGGGCCGGCCGACGAGCGCGGCGGCCGGCTCGTTCTGCACGAGGGTCTCGTGCAGGTCGGTGATGATCTGGGCGGGGGTGGTGGTGAGCCGGTCCAGCAGGCCGAGCAGAGCCGGCTGGACGTGCGCGGCCGGGCCGTGCGCCGCCCGGGGGAGGGGCCGGTCGGCCAGATGGAACAGGTGGTCGCGTTCGTCGCCGTTGAGGCGCAGCGCGCGGGCGAGGGCGGCCAGCGTCTGGGCGGAGGGCTGGACGTTGCTTCCGCGCTCCAGTTCGGTGTAGTAGTCCACCGACAGCCCGGCCAGCTGCGAGACCTCCTCGCGCCGCAGGCCGGGCACTCGGCGCCGGGGTCCGGTGGGCAGGCCCACGTCGGCCGGCCGGATCCGGGCCCGCCGTGACTTCAGGAATGCGGCCAGCTCAGAAAGGTTCACATCTTCATCATCACCCGGTGGCGAAGCTTGAACCAGGGGATGGCAACCCCAGGGTGGACGCGGCCCTGGCTACGGGCGGCGGACCACGCCATCGTGTACGGCACAGCGCCTTCAAGTGCGGGAGTTCCCATGTCTCAGCTCAATTCCGACCACCCTCGTGTCGCCATCGTCACCGGCGGGTCCCGTGGCATCGGCAGGCAGGCGGCGAGCCGGTTGGCCGCCGCCGGGTTCGCCGTCGTGATCGGCTACGCCGGCAACCGGGACCTGGCCGAGGCCGCGGTCAAGGAGGTCACCGCGGCCGGTGGCCGGGCGGTCGCCGCCCAGGCCGACGTCGCCGACGAGCAGGCCGTGGCCGCGCTGTTCGGCACGGCCGAGTCCGCGTACGGCGGCGTCGACGTCGTCGTGCACACCGCCGGCCGGATGTCCCTAAGCCCCATCGCCGACCTGGACCTGGCCGAACTTGACGCGCTGCACCGGACCAACATCCGCGGCACCTTCGTCGTCGCCCAGCAGGCGGCCCGCAAGGTGCGCCCCGGCGGGGCGATCATCACCTTCTCCACCTCCCAGGTGGGCCTGGCCACGCCGAACTACGGCGCCTACAACGCGAGCAAGGGCGCGGTGGAGGCGATCACGCTCGTCCTGGCCCGCGAACTCCGCGGCCGGGACGTCACCGTCAACGCCGTCGCGCCCGGTCCGACCGCGACCGACCTGTTCCTCGACGGAAAGGACGAGGAGACCATCGCCCGCCTGGCCGGCCTGCCCCCGCTGGAACGGCTCGGCACCCCTGAGGACATCGCCGAGGTCGTCGCCTTCCTCGCCTCCCCGGCCGGCCACTGGATCAACGGCCAGGTCATCCGCGCCAACGGCGGCATCATCTGACGCCCGCCGCTGTCATCACCATAGAAAAGGAAACAATCATGCCGTTCGCCAATTTCAAGGTTCCCGCCGCCACCCTCACCCCCGAGCAGAAGGAGCAGATCGTCACCCGCACCACCGAGCTGTACGTGGAGATCTACGGCGAGCGCGCCCGCGCCACCACCCTGGTGCTGGTCGAGGAGGTCCCCGACGGGGGCTGGGGCATCGGCGGTGACGTGCTGACCCTCGCCAAGCTTCAGCAGACGCCCGAAGGGTGACGATCAACGGCCGAGCAGGCCGCACATCGCCTTGTTCAGCCGGGCCGCGCGCCCGGCCGGAGTTCTGGCCTTCAGCAGCGGCAGGATGAGCAGATAGCGGGCCGTCTTGTCGAGCGCCTCGAAGCGGGCGGCCGCCTCCGGCCGGGCGGTCAGCGCCTCGGCCAGATCAGCGGGGACGGTGGCGTCCCGCTGGGCCGCGTACGCCGCCTCCCACCGGCCGTCCGCCTGGGCGGCGGCGACCTCGGCCAGGCCGGGCGGGCGCATCCGCCCGGCCGCGGTCAGCGCCTCCACCCGCTCGACGTTCACCCGCGACCACGGGCTGCTCCTGCGGCGGCGGGAGTAGCGCTGCAGGTAGGCGCGCTCGTCGAGAGCCTTGCGATGGCTGTCGATCCAGCCGTAGCACAGCGCGACCTCCAGCGCCTGGACGATCGTGATCGAAGGGTCGGCCGAGCCCTTCTTGGCGATCCGCAGCCAGACGCCGCCGTCGTCCTCGTGATGTGCGGCCAGCCACGACTCCCACTGGCCGGCGTCCGTGAAGCGCATCATCGGCTCAGCATCTCCAGGTAGTGCTTGTTGTACATGATGCCCAGCACGTTGCCGAACGGGTCGGTCACCGAGGCGGTGACGAAGCCGGGGCCGTGCTCGGTGAGCGGCAGGTAGGGCGTGGCCCCCAGGGAGAGCAGCCGCTCCAGGGCGGCCTGCACGTCGTCCACGTGCCAGTGGGCGATCGCGCCCGCCGGCTCGGTGGGCGCGCCCTGCGGGGCGTAGCGCCGGTCGATGAGGCCGAGCTCGGCCTGGTGGTCACCGATCCTGAACTCGAGGTAGGCGGCGGGCTGCCCGTTGCCGGGACGCTCGAAGTACGGCTCGATGCCCAGCACCTCGGTGTACCACTTCCCGGCCGCCTCGACGTCGTCGGCGAAGAAGTTGACGGTGGCGAGTCCTCGCAACATGTGGTGCCCCTTTCTGTTACTCGAACCCTAGAATCCGTTGAGGAACCTACGGTTCCTCAAGCGTCGGCGGGCTGAGATTTCCGGGGCATCGCCGGCGATCAGCGGTCGTCCAGCAGGGGTCGCCGGGGGTCCCAGGTGGTGCCGTCCCGCGCGTCGCGGCGTCTGCGGGCGATCGCCGACAGGGCTTCCAGCACCACCCGGTTCGCCAGCGCGGCGGTGATGTCCGCGTGGTCGTAGGGCGGGCTGACCTCGACCACGTCCACGCCCACGACCGGCAGCTCCAGGCAGGCCCGGCGGACGGCGTCGAGCAGCTCGCGGGCGGTCAGCCCGCCCGGCTCGGGCGTGCCCGTGCCGGGGGCGGCGCCAGGGTCGCAGACGTCGATGTCCACCGAGAGGAACACGCCGTCGCAGTCGTCGGTGGCGATGCCGAACGCCTCGGTCAGGCACGTCGTCAGACCGCGCTCCCCGATCTCGGTCATCTCGTACGAGCGCATCCGCTGCTCGGCCATCCACTGCAGCACCTGCGGCCCCGGCCAGTAGCCGCGCAGCCCGACCTGCAAGAACCTGTCCCCGCGCAGCGCGCCGGACTCGATCAGCCGGCGCATCGGCTGCCCGTGACCCCACAGCGACCCGAAGTCGACGTCACCGGTGTCCGCGTGCGCGTCGAAGTGGACCATCGAGATCCGGCCATGGCCGAGCACGTCCGCCACGCCGGAGGCGTCCGCGTAGGCGATCGCGTGGTCACCGCCGAGGATCACCGGGATCGCGCCGGCCCGGACCACCTTGGCGACCTCGGCCCGCAGGTCGGCGAGGGACTTCAGGACGTCTCCCGAGAACATCTCGACGTCGCCCGCGTCGTACACCCGGAGATCCCGCAGGCCGTCGGTGCGCAGCGCCAGACTGGGCCGCGTGCCGTCGTGCGGGAGGTAGTCCGTGGAGCGGATCGCCTGCGGCCCGAACCGGGTGCCCGGCCGGTGCGAGGTGCCGCCGTCGAACGGGGCCCCTACGATCACCACGTCGGCGTCATCATAGGTTGAGGGATCGGTCAGATCGCAGGGAGGAATACCAAGGAAGGTAATGTCCGGACCGTACTGTGTCCCATAACGAGCCATTCACGCAGCCTAATCCAGTGACATCTCCTGGACCCAGAGGGCCGCGTGGACCCGCCCTCCCCAGTGAAAAGAGAAATGGCCATTATCGAGAGAGTCCTCATAGCCATCACCGAAGTCGTCGCCATTCTGGTCGCCGTCAGCGCCTGGGTGAACCGCCGGATGGTCACCCATCCGGTGACGACCGCCCCCCTCGGCGGAGTGACGCTCTTCGCCCTCTGGGCGCTGGTCTCCTGGTTATCGGGCGCACCCGCCTGGGAGTGGGCGGGATGGGCGGCCGCCGGACTCACGATCGCCCTCTGGTCGCGTACGGCCTATCTCGTCAGCGTCCACCGTCGCCGCCGGAGGGCCCAGCCCGAACGCGGATAGCCGGCCCCGGACCGAGGGCGACGCGCGCGACCGGTCTGACCTGCGACCATATGGGAAACCTGATGGATCCCTTCGCGATATCGCTATTAGACATCCGCTGATCACATCTGCTTTGCTCCTGCCGGCTGACAGCGACAGTAAGGACAAGGCATGAGACATCTCCGCACCCGCCGTTCCACGGCGGCGCTGCAGGCGACCGCGTTGACGTTCTCCCTCCTGGCGGGCGGGGCCCTCGGCGCGGGCGCCGCCTCGGCCGCGACGGTGACGGCGACGACCCGGGCGCCGTCGGGTGAGGCCCAGGCCAGGAAGGAGTTGCGGGCGCTGGAGGCGTCCTTCGACGGCCGCATCGGCGCGTACGCCATCGACACCGCCACCGGGAAGACGATCTCCTACCGGTCGGGTGAGCGGTTCGCGCTGCTGTCGACGTTCAAGGCGGTCGTCGCCGGGGCCGTGCTGCACAAGGCGCGCACCTCCGAGCCCGGCCTGATGGACAAGGTCGTGCGCTGGACCAAGGCCGATCTGAAGGAGAACTCCCCGATCACCGAGCAGCACGTGAAGGACGGGATGACCGTCGCCGAGCTGTGCAAGGCGGCCATCACCCGCAGCGACAACACCGCGGGCAACATGCTGCTGAAGCAGATCGGCGGCCCCGCCGGGCTGACCCGCTATTTCCGTACGTTGAAGGACCCGGTGTCCCGGCTGGACCGGTGGGAGACCGAGCTCAACGACTGGAGCCCGAAGGACAAGCGGGACACCACGACGCCCGCGGCCATGGCCCGTGACCTGCGCGCGCTCACGGTGGGCAAGGCTCTCGACGCCAAGGACCGGCAGCGGCTGAACGCCTGGCTGATCGCGACCGAGACCGGCGGCACCCGCATCCGCGCCGGCCTGCCCAAGAGCTGGTTGATCGGCGACAAGACCGGCACCACCTCGAAGTACGGGTCCGGCAACGACATCGCGGTCGTCTGGCCCCGCAAGACGGGCGCGCCCATCATCATGGCGATCTACACCAACCGGAAGGCCATCGACGCCCCCGTCGTCGACAAGGTCGTCGCGGACACCGCCGCGGCCCTGGCCCGCGGCCTCGGCAAGCTCTGAGCCGCGAGGACCCTAGGCCGGGGTGTGCTCGGTGAGCAGGTCGAGCGCGGCCGAGGTGACATCGTCCGCCGGGAGGTAGACGATCAGCCGGTGCTCGTCCGGGCCGGGCAGGTCGAGGCTCTCGTAGGCGAGCACCAGCTCACCCGCGAAGGGATGCGTCCAGCGCTCGACGCCGGTACGCCCGGGAAGGCTGCCGGCGGTGTCGTACCGGTCGCTGAACCCGGCTCCCGCGCTGACGGACAGCTCCTCCGCGAGCCGCGCGGCGTGCGGATCGCCGAGTGAGGCGGCGGCTCTGAGGCCGGCGGCCCGCTGACCGGCGACCTGCTCCCAGTCGGGGAAGGCGGATCTGGCCCGGTCGTCGGTGAAGACGAATCGGGCCAGGTTGGGCGGCCGGCCCTCCAGCAGGCCGACGGGGCCGGCCAGGCGCTCGAAACCGGGGGAGCAGGCGAGCAGGTCGTCCGGCCGGTTGAGCACCACCGCCGGGGTCGCGCCGAGCCGGTCGAGCAGCGCCGCGACCGTGGGGCGCACCGCGCGGGCCAGCGGCTCCGCCCCCTGGCAGGTGCCCCCGGTGGCGGTCTTGACCAGGCGGTAGAGGTGGACGCGTTCGTCGGTGGACAGGCCCAGGCCGCCGGCCAGCGCGGCGAGGATCTCGGCGGAGGGGCGGCGGTCGCGTCCCTGCTCCAGCCGGGTGAGGTATTCGACGCTGATTCCGGTGAGCGTCGCCAGCTCGGCCCGGCGCAGGCCGGGCGTGCGCCGGCGCGATCCGTCGGGGAGCCCCACCTCGGCGGGGGTGACCGTCTCCCGCCGGGAGCGCAGGAACGCGCCCAGTTCGTTGTCTCCCATGCCCGGGAGTTTATCGGCGCAGCGTGGCCCTGGCAGGGCTGGTCTCACGGCGGTCTCCCCAGGAGTGGCCAGGCCGGGCAGGCTCGATGAAAGTCCGATCAAGGGAGATTTCTTGCGTTGTCGACTGCTGGGCCGTACCGGGCTGCGGGTGTCCGAACTGTTCTTCGGCGCGATGTCCTTCTACGAGCGAGGGGACGCGCTGCCGAGGTATCGCGCCATGCTCGACGCCTACGCCGGCGCCGGTGGCAACGTCATCGACACGGCGTCGGCGTACGGCGAGAGCGAGAGCGTCCTCGGCGAGCTCCTGGAGGGCCGCAGGGACCGGTTCGTCGTCGCCACCAAGTACACGCTCTCCCGTGACGGCGGCGACCCGAACGCCGCCGGCAACCACCGCAAGAATCTCACGCTGTCGCTGGAGCGCAGTCTGAGACGGCTGCGTACCGACTACCTCGACCTGTTCTGGGTGCATCTATGGGATCGCCACACGCCGGTGGAGGAGACGATGCGGGCGCTGGACGACGCGGTCCGGGCCGGGAAGATCCTCTACGTGGGCATCTCCGACGCGCCGGCCTGGCTGGTGAGCCGGGCCAACACGCTGGCGGAGTGGCGGGACTGGACGCCGTTCGCCGGGGTGCAGGTGCCGTACAACCTGCTCAAGCGGGACGCCGAGCGGGAGCTGCTGCCGATGGCGGAGGCGTTCGGGATGAGCGTGGCCGCCTGGGGGCCGCTGGCCGGTGGGGTGCTGTCGGCGAAGTTCACCGTGCCGGGTGGCGTCGAGGGGCCGACCCGGGTCGATCCGGGCTCCCTCACCGAGCGGGATCACGCGGTGGCGCGGGCCGTGCGGAAGGTCGCCGACGAGCTGGGCGTCAGCGCGGCCCAGGTGGCGCTCGCGTGGACCCGTGCCCGGTACGGCGGCGTGCATCCGATCATCGGCGCCAGCAGCGTCGAGCAGGTGAGGGACAACCTGGGGTCGGTCGACGTGGTGCTGCCCGAGGAGGCGATCGGGGAACTGGAAGGGGCGACGGAGTTCGCGGTGGGCTTCCCGGCCGATTTCATCGCCGAGTGCGAGGCGGATCCCTGGGTGTTCGGCGAGGGACAGGTCATCGGCCGGGCGTGAGGGGTGTGGTGAAAAGTCGGTTGCCGTAGCCGGGGCACGGCTGCCATGATGTCCCGCTATGCCCACTTTCGCCGCATTCGACGGGACCAACCTCGCCTATCACGTGTCCGGAGAGGGGGACCCGGTGATCTGCCTGCCGGGCGGCATGCAGGACACCGAATACCTCGGCGAGCTCGGCGGCCTGCCGGCGCACCGGCGGCTGATCATGCTCGACCCCCGGGGCACCGGGCGGTCGGCGATCCCGCGGGACGCCGCCTCCTACCGCTGTGACCGGCTCGTCGATGACGTCGAAGCGCTGCGCGAGGAGCTGGGCCTGGAGCGGGTCGACCTGCTCGCGCACTGCGCGGGCGCGAACCTCGCGACGCTGTACGCGGCCCGGCACCCGGAACGGGTCGGCAGGCTCGCGCTGATCACGCCGAGCACCAGGGCCGTCGGCATCGACGCCACCGGGCAGGCACGGCTGGAGCTCGCGCGGCTCCGCGCGGACGAGCCCTGGTTCGCGCCGGCCTTCGCGGCTCTGGAGGACATCGTGGCCGGCAACGCCACCGGCGACAGCTGGGCGGCCGTCGACCCGTTCTTCTACGGCCGATGGGACGCGGCGGCCCGAGCCCATCTGGCGGCCCAGGACGGCCGGCGGAACGACGAGGCGGCGGCCGCCTTCGGCGCCGAGGGCGCCTTCGACCCGGCCGCCACCCGCGCGGCGCTCGCCACCTTCGACGCGCCGGTGCTGCTGCTGGCCGGAGAGGTGGACATGAACTCGATCCCGGGCGTCGTGGCCGAGTTCGCCGGGCTGTTCCCGGCCGCCGAGCTCGTGGTGCAGCCGGGGGCAGGCCACTATCCGTGGCTCGACGACGCCGACCGGTTCGTGGCCACGACGGCGGCGTTCTTGAAGGTCACCGAGCCAAGCGCCTGATCGATCGCCGCTTCCTCCCGGTGAGGGACACCTCACTGTCACGCCACGTCACATTGGGTGGTCGCACGCTTACGTTCAGTGAGCAGAGCCGACGGAAGGTGAGGTGGCGGAGATGCATCTGACTCCACATGAGCAGGAACGGCTGATGATCCATGTGGCCGCGGAGGTGGCCGAGAAGCGCCGGGCGCGGGGGGTGCTGCTCAACTATCCGGAGGCGGTCGCGCTGCTGACCGTACACGTGCTCGAAGGAGCACGGGACGGTCAGACCGTCGCCGAGCTCATGGCCTCCGGGCGGAAGGTGCTCACCCGCGACGAGGTCATGGAGGGCGTCCCGGAGATGATCCCCGACGTGCAGGTCGAGGCGACCTTCCGCGACGGCACCAAGCTGGTCACCGTGCACGACCCGTTCCCGGAGGCGGGGGAGGAGGTGCGGGTCAGCCCGGGGAAGGTCGAGCATCCCGAGCAGGCCGAGCCCGTGCACTTCAACGTGGGTCGGGAGATCACGACCGTCACGGTCGTCAACGACGGTGACCGGCCCGTCCAGGTCGGCTCCCACTACCACTTCTACGAGGCCAACCCCGGTCTCACCTTCACCCGGGCGGACGCGTACGGCAAGCGCCTGCACATCCCGGCCGGCAGCTCCATGCGGTTCGAGCCCGGTTGCCCGCGTGAGGCGGAGCTGGTGCCCATCGAGGGCAAGCGGATCGTCGCGGGCCTGCGCGGCGAGGTCGGAGGTCACCTCGATGGCTGAGCCGCTGTCCCGCGCCGACTACGCCGACCGGTTCGGCCCGACGACCGGTGACCGCATTCGCTTGGCGGACACCAACCTGCGGATCGAGATCTGCGACGACTGGTCCGGTGGCCCAGGACGCAGCGGGAACGAGGTCGTCTTCGGCGGCGGCAAGGTGATCCGCGAGTCGATGGGCCAGTCCTGCGCGCCGCGCGACTCCGAGGGGGAGCCGCCGGACACGGTCATCACCGGCGCCGTCATCCTCGATCACTGGGGTGTCGTCAAGGCCGACGTCGCCATCCGCGACGGCCGGATCACCGCGCTCGGCAAGGCGTACAACGACGAGACCATGGACCCGATCCACGACGGCCACGAGCTGGCCACCGACTTCCTCATCGGTCCGGAGACCGAGGTCATCGCGGGCAACGGCAAGATCCTCACGGCGGGCGGGGTCGACACCCACGTCCACTTCATCTGCCCCGAGCAGCTCCACGAGGCGCTCGCCGCCGGCGTCACCACCCTCATCGGGGGCGGCACGGGCCCGGCGGAGGGCAGCACCGCCACCACCGTCACGCCCGGCACCTGGCACATCGACCGGATGTTCGAGGCGCTGGACTCCTTCCCGGTCAACATCGGGCTGTTCGGCAAGGGCAGCACCATGTCCAGACAATCGCTGGTCGACCAGGTGGACGCGGGCGTCCTGGGCTTCAAGATCCATGAGGACTGGGGGGCGACCCCCGCCGTCCTGCGCAGGTGCCTGGAGGTGTGCCAGGAGACGGGCGTCCAGCTCGCCCTGCACGCCGACTCGCTGAACGAGGCGGGTGTGGTCGCTGACACCATCGATGCCATCGGCGACCACCCCATCCACGTCTTCCACGTCGAGGGGGCCGGCGGCGGCCACGCCCCCGACATGATCACCATCGTGAGCCGGCCGAACGTACTGCCCGCCTCTACCAATCCGACCCGGCCGTTCACCTACAACACCGTCAAGGAGCACATCGACATGGTGATGGTCTGCCATCACCTGAATCCGCTGGTGGAGGAGGACCGGGCCTTCGCGGACTCGCGGATCCGGCCCTCCACGATGGCCGCCGAGGACATCCTGCACGATCTCGGCGCGATCTCCATCATGTCGTCGGACGCGCAGGCCATGGGCCGCATCGGGGAGATGATCATGCGGACGTGGCAGACCGCGCACGTCATGAAGGCCCGGCGGGGCTTCCTGGACGGTGACGACGGGGCCGACAACCATCGCGCCCGCCGCTATGTCGCGAAATACACCATCAATCCGGCTCTCGCGCAGGGCATCGACCACGAGGTCGGCTCGATCGAACCGGGCAAGCTCGCCGACCTGGTGCTCTGGGAGCCGAAGTTCTTCGGCATCAAGCCGCATCGGGTCATCAAGGGCGGCCAGCTCGCCTACGCGCAGGTGGGCGACGCCAACGCCTCCATCCCGACCCCGCAGCCGGTCCTGCCCCGTGCCGTCTTCGGCGCGACCGGCCGGGCTCCGCGCGCGAACTCGGTCAACTTCGTGACCCAGCGGGCCATCGACGGCGGCCTGCCCGAACGGCTCAAACTGGACAAGCAGTTCAGGCCCGTACGCAGTACTCGGGAGGTGCGTAAGGCGGACATGCGGGAGAACAGCGCGACCCCCGACGTGGACATCGACCCCGACACGTTCACGGTGCTGATCGGCGGAGCGACGGCCAAGGACGTCCGGACGGAGATCGACGACCAACTCGTCGAACGCTCCTACGCCACCGAACTCCCCATGGCCCAGCGCTACTTCCTCTTCTGATGAGCCGGGATGGGCCGGATAGGCCAAGTGAGCCGGGTAAGCCCGGTGGGCCGGATAGGTCGGGCGGGTCGGGTGGGCGGATGAGTCAGATGGGCCGGTTGACCGGTGGCGCGCTGTTCGTCCTGGCCGATGGCCGCTTTCCCGCTGGTGGGCACGCCCATTCCGGTGGGGCGGAGGCGGCCGTCACGGCGGGTCGCGTGCACGACGTCGCGAGCCTGGCGGAGTTCTGTCGCGGCCGGCTGCACACCAGCGGGCTGGTCGCGGCGGGTTTCGCCGCCGCGGCCGCCGCCGGATACGACCCGCTGCTGCTGGACGAGGCCGCCGACGCCCGCACCCCCGCCCCCGCCCTGCGGCACACCGCGCGCCGGCTGGGCCGTCAGCTGATGCGGGCCGCCCGCGCCACCTGGCCCTCGGCCGAGCTCGACGAGCTCGCCGCCGCCCGGCCGCGCGGCGCGCACCAGCCCGTCGTCCTCGGCCTCACCGCCCGATCGGCGGGCCTCACCCCGCTGGAGATCGCGTACGTGGCGGCGTACGAGTCCGTCAGCGGGCCGGCCACCGCCACCGTCCGCCTGCTGGGCCTCAACCCGTTCGACGCCACCGGCGTCCTTGCCCGCCTCACCACTGACCTCGACGACGTCGCGGAGCGGGGCGCCGCATGCGCCTCACGGGTCTTCGCCGAGGGCGTCGACGCATTGCCCGCGGCCTCGGCACCACTGCTCGACATCGCCGCCGAGCGCCACGCCGCCCGTCCGGCACGCCTGTTCGCCTCCTAGCCGTTCCCCTCCTCGTCGTCCAATGCCCGTCGTTCACCCTCAGTCGTTCACCCTCAGTCGTTCACCCTCAGTCGTTCACCCTCAGTCGTTCACCCTCAGTCGTTCACCCTCAGTCGTTCACCCTCAGTCGTTCACCCTCAGTCGTTCACCCTCAGTCGTTCACCCCATCGGAGCAGCCATGCACCTGCACCACGCGGACGCCTTTGCCGGCCCCGCCGACCTCGAACGTCCCGACGGCCGTCGCCGTGCCCTGCGCATCGGCCTCGGCGGGCCGGTCGGCTCCGGCAAGACGGCCACGGTCGCGGCCCTGTGCCGGACGTTGCGCGACGACCTGTCCATCGCCGTCGTCACCAACGACATCTACACCTGCGAGGACGCCGAGTTCCTGCTCCGCGAGGCCGTCCTGCCCGCCGAGCGCATCCAGGCGGTCGAGACGGGGGCGTGCCCGCACACCGCCATCCGCGACGACATCTCCGCCAACCTCGAAGCCGTCGAGGACCTGGAGGATCAGGTCGGCCCGCTCGACCTGATCCTGGTCGAATCGGGCGGCGACAACCTGACCGCGACGTTCTCCAAGGGGCTCGTCGACGTCCAGATCTTCGTCATCGACGTCGCGGGCGGGGACGACATCCCGCGCAAGGGCGGTCCCGGCATCACCACCGCCGACCTGCTCGTCATCAACAAGACCGACCTCGCCCCGCACGTGGGCGTCGACCTGGCGAGGATGGCCCGCGACGCCGAGGACCAGCGTGGCGGCCTCCCGGTGGTCTTCACCGCGCTGAAGTCCGAGGGCGGCGTCATGCCGGTGGCGGACTGGGTCGGCGAGCGCCTCGCCGCCTGGGCCGCAGGCACCGCATGACCGTCGCAGCCACCCGGTCAGGTCATGAGCCCACCGGGCCGGGTCACGAGCCCGCCCGGTGCGGTCATGAGGCCACCGGGTCAGGTCATGAGGCCACCGGGTCAGGTCATGAGGCCACGCGCCCTGGTGTGCGGGCCACCGCGCGCATCACGGCGACCGCGGTGGGCGGGGCCACCGCGCTTCCCGTTCTCGACGGGGACGGGCCTTTCGAGCTGCGCCGCAGCCGGTCGTACGGAGGGCAGGCGCGGGTGTGTGTGCTGGGCGCGATGAGCGCCCCGCTCGGCGGAGACCGGCTGCGGATCGAGGTCACCGCCGAGCAGGGGGCGCACCTGCACGTCACCTCGGCGGCCGCGACCGTCGCGCTGCGCGGCCCCACCCGCGAGCACGCCACCTACGACGTGCGGTTGACCGTGGCGGAGGGGGCGCGGCTGCACTGGCTGCCCAAGCCGCTGATCTCCGCCGCGCGCAGCAACCTCCGCCAGACCTGCGCCGTCGATCTGGCCACTACCGCCCGGCTCGTGCTGCGCGAGGAGCAGGTCCTGGGGCGGGCCCACGAGCCGCCGGGGCGGCTGACCGGTCGTCTCACCGTCCGGCGCGACGGTCGCCTCCTGCTGGACCAGCGGACGGAGTACGGTCCGGGCGCCGCTTCCTGGGACGGTCCCGCCGTTCTCGGTGGTCACCGAGCCGTCGGTCAACTGCTCGTCGTCGATCCGGCCTTGGCGGGGGAGCGCTCCGGCGTCCGGCTGTTCGGCGGTGATCCGGGAGCGGGAGAGGCCGTGCTGACCCCGCTCACCGGCCCCGCCATCCTGGTGACGGCCGTCGCCCCGGACCTCCTGGCGCTACGCCGTCTCCTCGACGCCGCTCATATGATCTACAATGTAAAGGCCAATGGTTCGTGAAAAATCGCGACATACCAAGGCCACAAGCAGATCAACGAGCGTGACCCTCGAACGCCCTCTGTACGCCCGCAGGCGCCCGTTTGATCTACTGGGCGCCCAGGCGGACCGGTCCGGGATCGAAGAGGGCGGCGATGACGGTTGGGCGGGATGGGGGGAGCTGCCGGCGGCGGCTCGGGCGGGTGATCGGGACGCTTTCGATTGTCGGGGACGCGGGTGTTCGAGCGCGGGGCAGGCGCGTGGGTGCTGGTCCACCAGCACCTTTCGATTCCGTACGACCTGGAGACGGGGGAGGCGAGGGCCGATCCGTCTCCCTGACGGCCTCAGCCGCTCACCGGCAGGTCTTCACCGTGCAGAAGGTGATCTCCGGGTAGCGGGCCGACGGCTTGTCCAGCAGGGGCTGCGGCTTGCCACGCAGGTGCAGGTCGAAGAAGGCGCCGACGTATCTACGGGTGATCTCCAGCGAGCGGGCGCCGGCCACCTCGGCGCCGACGTCGATGCCGAGCTGGTCGACCAGCGTGCCGTAGTCGGTGAAGGACAGGTGCACCGCGCCGGTGAGCAGCAGCCAGCGCTTCCACCCGGTCAGGAGCTTCCAGTCATTCTCCCAGGTGGCGGCTTCCGGCCTGCCCGATCCGGGGGTGTACGTGGCGGGTTTGCCGAGGAACATGAAGGGTCGCGACAGTCCGCCGGCGGGGATCGAGCCGTCCGTGGTGCCGTCCGTGTTGACGCCGGCGCGGATCCGGGTGTCCTTGACCATCGCGGCGATGGTGCTCGCGCCGCCCACCGACTGGCCGGCCATCGCGATGCGGGACGGGTCGATCAGGGTGGCGGCCTTCGTGTTCGGGCGCCGCGCCGTGAGCTGGTCGAGCACGAAGGAGACGTCGGCCGCCCGGCCCGCCGACAGCTTCGTCCAGAACGCCGGGTCGTGGTCGATCTCGCAGGCGGCACAGGTGGTGACCCGTCCGCCGGGGAACGTCATGGCGACGTTCTCGTACGTGTGATCGATCCCTGCCACGACGTAGCCCTTGCTGGCCAGCTCTTCGGCCAGGGCGGTGAGCTCGCTGCGGGGTTTGGTGAAGCCGGGGGAGAGCACGACCAGGGGCAGGCCGCGCTTGCGGCCCGCCGGTTCGGCGTCCTGGAAGGCGTTGGTGCGGGTCTTGCTCAGCACGTCGTACGGCACGCCGGTGATCTCTCCGTCCTTCAGCAGGAGCTCCGACTCCTTCGGCGTCATGTAGCGGGCCCGCCGGCGTCCCGGTGCCGTGGCGGGGTACCACAGGGAGATCATCAGCTCCCGCGCCTTCACGGAAGGAACCCACGGGTCGGTGCGGGAGGTGTCCTTCAGGTGCAGGGTCGTGACGCCGACCGGCTTGGAGCCGGTGGGCTCGGGCAGGGCCGGCGTCACGCTCCGGGCGGCCGGCGTGCCGGCGGGCTCGCGTGAAGGACCGGGCTTGCCGTTCGGGATGCGCTGGGGGCCCGGCTCGGCGCCCAGATTCCGCGAGGGCCCCGGCTCAGCGACGGCTGCTCGGGACGCCGGTACGGACGCGCAGGAGACGGTCGTGAGCAGGGCGAGCGTCACGGCCAGCCCGCCCCGGAGACTACGGCGATCTGGGTTCATCACATAAGTCATGAAATTTCTCCTTGAAAGGCGAGATATCGGAGTCGAAGCTAGGCGCGACCGGGATCCGCGCGCGTCGGCCGTCGCACCGAGATCGGATACCTCCCCGGGAGGATCCAGCCGTGGAGGTCATCCCTGCGATGTACGCCACGAGGACGTGTTCTTGGTCCCCGGGGTGGATGCCGGCCGCGGTGGACAGCGGGGACAATGTGCCGGTGGAGACAGGTGACCGGCGGCTGTGGCAGTTGTACGTGCGCGATGTGCTGCGCCCGGAGAAGGCGTCCGCCAGGCCGTCCCGCCGGGCGCTCGTCACGGACGCGACGCTGGCGATCGCGCTGACCGCCGCCGCGGTGGTGGCCGCGGGCCTCTTCCCCGGCGGCGACCCGTTCCTGATCGCTCAACCGCAGCTGATCGAGCCGCTGCGCCTCCGGTCGCTGCCACCGGCCTTGCCGTCGCTGCCGCTGTTGCCGCCGTTGCCGGGCGCCGGCCTGCCCGGGCAGGCCGAGCCGGCGATGTACGAGGCCGTGCTGGTGGGGTTGACGGCGTCGCCGCTGGCGGCCCGGCGGCGTTTCCCGCTGGTCACCTTCTGGGCGGTGCTGGCCGCAGCCCTGCTGACGTCCGACGTGGCGACCTGGGTCACCGTGCTGACCTGCGCCATCGCCGCCTACGGCGTGATCGCGTACGGCCGGGACCGGCCGGTGGCGGTGGCGAGCCTGGCGCTCGCGGCCGTGCTGGCCGGGGCCGCGTTCGAGAGTGTCGCCCCCGGGCTGCCGAGCTGGCTGGGTCCCTTCGTCGTGCTGCTCAGCGCCGGGGTTCTGGCGGGTTTCGTCCGCTTCTGGCCGCAGCGGCAGGCCGACCTGCGGCGGGCCCAGGAGGAAGCCACGCGCAGGGCCGTCGAGGAGGAGCGCTCCCGGATCGCTGGCGAGCTGCACGATGTGGTGACCCACAATGTGAGCGTGATGCTGATCCAGGCGGGTGCGGCCCGCAAGGTGATGGACGTGGCGCCGCAGGAGGCGAAGCAGGCGCTGCTCGCGGTCGAAGCCGGCGGCCGAGCCGCCATGGCCGAGCTTCGTCACGTCATGGGCCTGCTGGCCGGGCCGGACGGTGAGCATCCAGGCGACCCGGCCGACGGCCTCGAACCGCAGCCCGGACTCGACCGGCTCGACACCCTCGTCGAGCGGGTGCGCGGTGCCGGGATGGCGGTGCATGTCACGACGTCGCTCCCGTCCGGTCCGCTGCCGGCCGGGATCGACCTGGCCGCTTACCGCGTCGTCCAGGAGGCCCTGACCAATACGATCAAGCACGCGGCGGGCGCGACGGTGTCCGTGGCGATCGAGTGCGCGGGCGACTGGCTGGAGATCGAGGTCACCGACACCGGCGCGACACGGAAGGCGCGCAAGGTCCTGCCGCGCTCCGGTCGCGGGCTGATCGGCCTGCGTGAGCGGCTCGCCGTCTACGGCGGCACCCTGGACGCCGGACCGAGACCCGGCGGCGGATACCGGATCAAGGCCCGCCTGCCGTGGACACCAGCATGACCGGCCCACGCCCCAGCGTCACCGGCCCGTCCGCCGGTGTGGCTGGCCCACCTGCCGGTGTGCCCGGCCCGTCCGCCGGTGTGGCTGGCCCGCCTGCCGGTGTGCCCGGCCCGTCCGCCGGTGTGGCTGGCCCGCCTGCCGGTGTGCCCGGCCCGTCCGCCGGTGTGGCTGGCCCGCCTGCCGGTGTGCCCGGCTTGCCTGGCGGCGCTGCCGGTGTGCCAGGTCCGCTGCGGGTCGTCATCGCTGACGACCAGGCGCTGGTGCGCACCGGATTCCGCATGATTCTCACCGCTGACGGCATCGAGGTGGTGGCCGAGGCGGCCGATGGTGCTGAGGCGGTCGCCGCCGTCCGGCGGACCAGGCCCGACGCGGTGCTCATGGACATCCGGATGCCGCGGATGGACGGGCTGGAGGCCACCCGGCAGATCCTGGCCGGCGGCGCGAGCGAGACCCGCGTCCTCATCCTGACGACCTACGACCTCGACCAGTACGTCTACGCCGCGCTCACCGCAGGCGCCAGCGGCTTCCTGCTCAAGGACGTCACCCCCGAGCATCTGGTGGCCGCGCTGCGCCTGGTGCGCTCCGGCGACGCCCTGCTCGCCCCGGCCATCACCCGGCGCCTGATCGAGCGCTTCGCCCGCCGCGACGAGGCGAAGGCCGCCCTGCACCGAGATCTGTCGGAGCTGACGCCCCGGGAGCTGGAGGTACTGCGCTTACTCGCCACCGGTCTGACCAACGCCGAGCTCGCCGACCGGCTCACCCTCAGCCCGACGACGGTGAAGACCCACGTCGCCCGCATCCTGTCCAAGCTCGGCCTGCGCGACCGCGTCCAGGCGGTCGTGGTCGCCTACGAGACCGGCCTGATCTCACCAGGAGACGGGGCTTGATCGACAACGGAACGGCCAGTGGCGTCAGCGAGCAAAGGTGAGTGGAATTGCCACCATCCATCGTTCCGATGACGGTGGGCATCCAGCCTGTTTCATTGTGTAACGGATTGATGACTGTAAAGTTAGTTACTGGCGGGTCGGCCCTACTTTGCGGCCTGTACCGGTGGAGTTCCTGACTGATGTTGCGGCGGCGGCGTACGGCCGGTGCGCCGGACCGCCGGCGCGTGCGGACCTGGATCGGGTGTTCCTCCTGGATGAGGAAGATCTGGCGCTGATCGAGCGCCGCCGGGGCGATCAGAGGTCGAGGCAGAGATCGGCGAGGGGGCCCCAAACGGGGGAAACTGGTCCTCCGCTTGGGCCTCCCACCGATTCGGCGATCTACATCAAGACGTAGCCGTGCAACCTCGTCATGGAAGGGCCGCTCAGATGTAGCGGCTCCGCAGACCTGTCGCTACGGCTGGTCGCCGGGCTTGTCGACGACCTTGGTCTCCATGCGTGCGCTCCACTCCAGGAGGGTGCCCGCGGTGACGGTACGCGGCGGGACTCCGGCAAGATGGAGGACGTAGGTGCGATCGGCGACGCTTTCGCGGTAGCTGCCCAGGAGCCGGTAGTCCTGAGCACTCACGATGATCTCGGAGCGCACCCAGGTTCCCGTGCAGACGAACGCGATCCCGTGGCGGCCCGCCGCGTCGATCGCGTCCTGCTTGACAGTGACTCCCTGGATCGTGGGCAGCGCCCGGAACAGCGCGGCTCGCACGTCGGGGACCAGCGGCTGCTCGGCCAGTAGCTCGGAGATCCGCCGGAAGATCCGCTCCCCTCTGGCCGCGCTGACGTCGTCGAACTCTGTGGCGGGAGTCGCGTCAACCGCCGCCCCGACCCTGGCGATCATCTCCTCGGGAGTGACCGGTGCCCGAGCCAGGTCCTCGGCCGTTGCGCCGGTGCCGACATCGTGGATGACGATCTTGCCGGTGCCGTCGTCCAGCGCGGTCTGCTTGCCGTCCAGGCTGTGCCACGTCTCGAGAGTCATCCGCTTGTCGCGATCAACCTCGGGGTCCGGTTCCTTGACGGGAGCTTGGATCTGCTTCACATAGAGCCACTGGCCCGGCGAAGGAGTGGTCGTATACGGGTCGGTCTCGGCACGTTTGGCGGCCTTGTCACCAAGATCCCGGACGCTGGCGACCGGGGTCGTCGCAGGTGGTTCGCCCTCGCGGGTCAAGAGGACGCCGGTGCCGACGGCCACCGCGACCGATGCGGCCAGCGCCAGCCGCCAGGCCAGGCGCGGCCTGCGCCGCGGCGGCGGGGAAGCCGACCTGTGCGCGTCCGGCTCGCGCATCGCCGCCTGCAACCGAGCGCGCGCCGCCTCTCTCGCCTCGCTGGTGATCGCCGGGGTGGCGTGGAGGAACCGTCCGAACTCATCCATCATGTGTCCTGTCTCTTCTCGTGGTCGGTGCCGAGGGCGGCTTTCGCCTTCTTGCGGGCCCGGTGCAGGCGCGAGCGCACGGTCCCGACCGGGATGCCGAGCGCCTCGGCCACCTCCTCGTAAGTCAGCTCTCCCACCGCCACCAGCAGCAGCACGTCGCGATCACCTCTGGACAGGCCCGTCAGTGCCCCTGCCAGTCGGCGGTCCTCCTCCTGCGCGGCGACGCGGCCGATCACCGTGTCGGCCATCGGCTCCGGCAGTGGCTCCACTCCGGTACGCGACAGTGCCCGCAGGAAGCGCTCCTCGTCGCGCCGATGCCGGGCGATGAGGTTGGTCGCGATGCCGTACAACCACGGTCGGGCCAGCGGTTGCGCGTGGTCGTAGGCCGCGCGGCAGCGGAAGGCGGTCAGGAACGTCTCCGCCACGATGTCGTCGGCCGCCTGCACACCCAGTCGCCGGGCGGCATAGCGGTGGATCTGCTGGATGTAGCGGTCGAACAGTCCGGCGAAGTGTTCGGGATTGTCGATCGACCGGCGGATGAGGTCGGCGTCGTCCGCCTCGACCCTCTCCTCCGGTGGTGTTCGTGTCATGCCTGCTGTTGCCCGATGGGGCGAATCGAGTTCTCGGCGGCCTCAAACCCTGCCGTGTGAATCCGCCCATAGCTCGCGGGCAATAACAGAGTGAACAATTTTCCCACTCCCGAGAGGTTCACGATGACCTCCTGAAATCCACGCGACGACTCTGCGTATCTGAGATCTCCACGTGCTCCGCGCTTGAGCGTTCCGGTCGGCCATGACCTCAAAAAACGTTGCCCAGCTGCTGGTGGAACAGATCCAGCAGCAGCGGGCCCAAGTCCTGACCGCTGCCTACGCCGCCCATCCCACACGGTCCCGCGGCCACCTGCCGCACGACCTCATGGACGGGGTCTTCGCCGACCTGCGTAGCGAGGCCCACAACCGCTACGGCGTGCGCCGCCCCAGCCTGTACCTGATCCGGCCGGACAAGTACGTCGGCTTCCGCGGCGACAGCCTCGACTTCGCACGCGTGACCGACTACTTCCGCGCCCTGGATGCCCGCCCGTGACATCGCCTGTCGAGAAGAGGCGAGAAGAGGGCGGTAAGGCGGTCTGAAGCAAAGCGTAAGGAGCTCCGGGCAGAGTTGTGGTCATCGAAAGGTCCACGTACGAACCTCGGAGGAACACACGATGCGTAAGATCATCAACTCGACCTACATCAGCCTCGATGGCGTCATCGAGGACCCCGCCTGGACCATGCCCTACTTCGACGAGGAGGCCGCCGCCTTCGCCGGCGAGCAGACGGCCGCCGCGGATGCCCTGCTGATGGGCCGGCGCACCTACGAGGGCTTCGCCGCCGCCTGGCCGACACGGGACGAGAGCGACCCGAGCACCGGCGCGGCCTACTTCAACAACGTCAAGAAGTACGTTGCCTCGACCACTCTCACCGACCCGGAGTGGAACAACAGCGAGGTCCTGCGGGGCGACCTGGTCGAGGCGGTCGCCGACCTCAAGGCCGGGCCGGGTGCGGACATTTTGATGTACGGCTACGGCGCGGTCACGCACGCCCTGGTCAAGGCGGGTCTGGTGGACGAGGTCCGGTTCTGGATCACCCCGGTGTTCGTCGGCGGTCCGTCGGTGTCCGCGCCGCTGAGCGACGTCCCGACGACGCTGACCCTGGCCGACACCAAGGTCATGAAGAGCGGCGTGATCATCGCCACCTACACGACCCAGGGATGACCGTAAGAAATCCTGAAGCGGACTCCACCATGCTCACGGGGTCAGAGAGCAGCTCCCCCGTCCCACAACAAGGAGTGACAGATGGCCGGCAAGCTGGTTGTTTCGACGTTCGTATCGCTGGACGGTGTCATGCAGGGTCCCGGCGGGCCCGGTGAGGATGACTCCAACGGCTTCCCGCACGGCGGATGGCTGCCCCCGTACGTGGACGAGGGGTTCGGCCGCATCATGGGCGAGCAGCTGGACCGCGCGGACGGCATGCTGCTGGGGCGCAGGTCGTACGAGATCCTCGCCTCGCACTGGCCCGGTGTGCCGGACGAGGAGGGCGGCGCCAAGATCAACAGCATGCCGAAGTACGTCACCACCAGGAAGCCGATGGACGCCGCATGGCGCAACACCCAGGTGCTGGTGGGGGAGGCCGCTCAGACGGTGGCCGAGCTCAAGCGGAGCACCGGCGGCGAGATCCTCGTCCAGGGCAGCAGCGATCTCCTGCGCACCCTGCAGCAGGCGGAGCTGGTCGACGAGTACCGGCTGCTGGTCTTCCCCGTCGTGCTCGGCGAGGGAAAGCGGCTGTTCGCCGAGGGTGCCGCCCCGGCGGGGCTGAAGCTCACGGGGGTGACGCCCACCGACGCCGGTGTCGTGTACGTCACCTACGACTGGGCGGGCAAGCCCACGTACGGTTCCGTCGTCTGACGCGTCCCCGGTTCATGGCGGTCTCAGGAAGGCGGTGGCACCATGGTCCACGCGAATGTCGGTGGGCGTGTCCGGAAACCGCCTGCCCGTTCGTCACCCTGGTGAACGCCGTCAATCCGAGGAGCGCGTCATGAAGTACATGATGTTCGTCTGCAGCGACACCGAGCCTGACACGGACAAGGAGAACGAGCCGGACGTCGAGGTTTGGGTGGCCGAGAACGACGCGCGCGGGCGGCGGCTGCGGGGCGCGGTCCTCGCGCCGGAGTCCGCGGCGACCACCGTCCGCGTCCGCCAGGGCGAGCTCATCCTCTCCGACGGCCCGTTCGCCGAGACCAAGGAGGTGATCGTGGGCTTCGACCTGCTCGAATGCGCCGACCTGGACGAGGCGATCGAGGTCGCCCGCGCTCACCCGATGGCCAGGGCGGGACGGTTGGAGCTGCGTCCGTTCGCCGACTTCGAACAGTGACGGCCTCGCTGGAGGCAGTGGCCGCCGACGCCTGCCCGCGCATCGTCGCCGCGCTCATCCGCGTCACCGGCGACTGGACGCTGGCCGAGGACTGCGCTCAGGAGGCGCTGGCGCTGGCCGTGCGGCGGTGGCCGGAGGAGGGGATGCCGGCCAACCCCGGCGGCTGGCTCATGACGGTGGCGCGCAACCGGGCGATCGACACGCTGCGCCGCGCCTCGGTGGAGCGCCGCAAGCTGGAGGAGCTGGCCAGGCTCGCGCCGGCCGGGCACGACGGCCCTGAAGCCGTCGGTGCGGAGGAGGTCGTGGACGATCGGCTGCGGCTCATCTTCACGTGCTGCCACCCGGCGCTGCCGCTGGAAGCGCGTGTGGCGTTGACGCTGCGGACGATCTGCGCGGTGCCGGCCGCGCGGATCGCCCGCGCCTTCCTGGTCACCGAGCCGACCATGACCCGGCGCCTGACCAGGGCCAAGAGGAAGATCGCCGATGCGGGGATCCCGTACCGGGTGCCGACCGGCCCGGCCCTGGCCGAGCGGTTGCCCGGCGTGCTGGCGGTGCTCTACCTGCTGTTCACGCAGGGTTACGACGCCGACGGCGAGCCCGCGTTCGCGGAGGAGGCGATCCGGCTGGCGCGGCTGCTGCGCCGGCTCATGCCGGGGCAGAGTGAGGTGTCGGCGCTGCTGGCGCTCTTCCTTCTGCAGCACTCCCGGCGCGATGCCCGCCAGGACGCCGAGGGCAATCTGGTGCCGCTCGACAGGCAGGATCGTGCCCGGTGGGACCGCGCCTCGATCAGCGAGGGCCTGGAGGTGCTGGCCGGGGTCGAGCAGGACGGCCCGTACGGGCTGCAGGCGCGCATCGCCGCCTGCCACGTCACCGCGCCGTCGGTGTCCGGCACGGATTGGCCGACGATCGCCCGCTGCTACGACGACCTGGCCCGGATGCACTCCACGCCCGTGGTCGAGCTGAACCGGGCCGTCGCGCACGGCTACGCGCACGGGCCACCGGCCGGGCTGGCGCTGCTGGCCCGGTCGTGTTCGGATGGCGCGCTGGACGGTCATCCGCTGGCCATCGCCGCCGAAGCCGACCTCACTGCCCGGGGCGGCGACCGCGACCGCGCCGCGGCCCTGTTCCGGCAGGCGGCCGCCGTCGCGCGCAGCGAGCCCGAACGCCGTGCGCTGCTCGACCGGGCCGACGAGAACGCCCGGCGGGAGCCGCGTCGATGATGAGCCCGGAGACCGAGACCCTGCTCACCTACCTGAACAATCAGCGACGGCATGTCCACGACGCTTTGGCGGGCCTGAGCGAGGCGGACCTGCGGCGGCCGGTCCTGCCGTCGGCCTGGAGCTGCCTGGGCCTGGTACGGCATCTCGCCCTGGACGTCGAGCGGTTCTGGTTCCGCGCCGTCGTCGCCGGCGACCGGGCCGTCATCGACGAGCTCGGCCAGGCCGACGACGCCTGGCAGGTGGGCCACGACCTGTCGGTCGAAGCGGTCCTCAGCTGCTACCGGCGGGAGATCGACGCCGCGAACACCGTCATCACCACCACCCCGATGGAGGCCGCGCCGGCGTGGTGGCCGGAGTGGTTCACCGACTGGCAGGCGCGCACGCTGCGGGAGGTCGTGCTGCACGTCATCACCGAGACGGCCTGCCATGCCGGACATCTCGACGCCGCACGCGAGCTCATCGACGGCAAGAGATGGCTCGTCCTGACCAAATGAGATCGTCCAGCGAACGGTGTGTGGTGGCGGGC
>NZ_BMNK01000004.1:0-52709 GCF_014646515.1 Nonomuraea glycinis | reverse complement strand
CCTCCGTTCAGGCCCGCCACCACCCGGCGTTACCACCCCGCCGCGAAGCGGAGAATCCCCGTAAGTCACCCGGCGAAGAGCTGGGTGAGCTTCAGGACCAGCTCGTACACACCGAAGGCGAAGGGCACTCCGACCCAGGCCCAGGCCAGGACCATCAGCAGGGTGCGGCTGTCGTTGCTCATGCGGGAGTCGCTCATGGGGGAGTCCTCATCGGCTCGTCACGTCACGGTCAGCGGGTGGCCGGGGTTTCCGGCACGCGCTCGTGGAACTTCTCGGCGACCGGGCGGATCAGCTCGTTGGCCGCGAACCCGATCACGAGCAGTGCGATCATGATGTACAGGGAGGTCGTGTACAGGGCGGGTCCCGACCGGCCGGCGGCCCGCTGCGCGTCGGCGATCGCGTTGATGATCAGTGGGCCGAGGACGCCCGCGACCGACCAGGCGGTGAGCAGCCGGCCGTGGATGGCCCCCACCTGATAGGTGCCGAACAGGTCCTTGAGGTAGGCGGGCACGGTCGCGAATCCGCCGCCGTAGAAGGACAGGATGCCGATCGTGCACATGATGAACAGCGGCTTGGAGCTGTCGCCGGCCAGCGCGATCGTCAGGTAGAGCAGCCCGCCCACGCCGAGGTAGACGCGGTAGATGTTCTTGCGGCCGATCAGGTCGGAGGTGGAGGACCAGACGAACCGGCCGGCCATGTTGGCCAGGGAGAGCAGCGCGACGAAGCCGGCCGCCGCGCCGACCGCGACGGGGGTGGCGGTGCCGGAGAAGAAGTCCCTGATCATGGGGGCGGCCTTCTCCAGGATGCCGATGCCCGCGGTCACGTTGAGGCACAGCACGATCCACAGGCACCAGAACTGCGGGGTACGGATCGCGTTGCGCGCGGAGACGTCCGCGGTGGTGACCAGCGGCTTGGCGGCGGCCCGGGAGGGGGTCCAGCCCTGGGGCAGCCAGCCCTCGGGCGGCACCCGGACCAGGAGCACCCCTACCGACATGAACGCCGCGTAGACGATCCCGTGCACCAGGAAGGTCTGGGCGATGCCGGTCGTGTCCGTGCCGAACGTGCTGAGCATGCCCGCCGACCAGGGCGAGGCGATCAGCGCCCCGCCGCCGAAGCCCATGATGGCGATGCCCGTGGCCATGCCGGGCCGGTCGGGAAACCACTTGATCAGGGTGGAGACGGGGGAGATGTAGCCGATGCCGAGTCCGATGCCGCCGATGAAGCCGTATCCCAGCACCACCAGCCAGAACTGCCCGATCGCCACGCCGAACGCGGAGAGCAGGAAGCCGCTGGAGAAGCAGGTCATCGAGACGAACATGGCCCACCGTGGCCCGTTGCGCTCGACCAGCGTGCCGCCGAACGCGGCGGACAGGCCGAGCATCACGATGCCGAGCTGGAACGGCAGGGCGCTCATCGTGCCGGACAGGCCGAGGGAGGACTCCAATGGCGGCTTGAACACGCTCCACGCGTACGCCTGCCCGATCGCCAAGTGGACGGACAGAGCAGCTGGGGGGATCAGCCAGCGGCTCCAGCCTGGGGGTGCCACGGTTCGCGAGCGGTCGAGGAAGGCGGGGGTGAACGGGGATCGAGCCGGGGAGATCATATCGCCGGACATGCCGTATACGGTATGTGGTGAGCAGTCCGCAGTCGAGACCGAAATGCGTTGATTGATTGAATTTTTCGCTACTTCCGGACGGATGCGATGGCGGCTTCGCCTCGGAGACGATCCGTGCCGCCGGGCCTACGGTGTGGACCCTCAGGTGGTGCTGGGCCGGCAGGCCATGCGTGCGGCGCACCGCCCACGGCGCGGTGGTCAACGGTGAGCACGGCGGCGGTCAGGTAGTCGGTCACCGCAGCCGGGGCCGCTTGAGGGGCACGGGACAGGGCCTGGCGGGAGTTGTGGAGCCCGTCGGCTGAGCGCGGTGCCGGACAAAATATGAAAGTCGACCGTCACCATAGAATTCGGTCATGGGTACGGGTGGGTTGCGCGAGCGCAAGAAGGCCAGGACCCGGGAGGCGATCCTGCGCGAGGCGTTCAGGCTCTTCCGTGAACGCGGCTACGGCGCCACCACCATCGAGCAGATCGCCGAGGCCGCCGAGATCTCCCCGGCCACCTTCTTCCGCTATTTCCCGACGAAGGAAGATCTGGCCACGCTCGACCGCTTCCCACCCCTCATGGAGGCTCTGACCGCTCAGCCGCCGGGCGCCCCGGTCGCCGTCCTGCGCGGCGCCTTCCGCACGGCGTTCGCCACCCTGCCCGCCGAGGAGATCGCCGCCGGGCATGCGCGCGAGGTGTTCGCGGCCACCGTCCCCGAGCTGGTGACGGCGAACCTGCGCGGAAGTCCCGCCCTCGTGCGGGAGATTCGCGAGATCCTGGCGGACAGGGCCGGCTGCGCCCCGGACGACCCCCGGCTGCGTGACGTCATCGGCGCGGTCTTCGGGGTCGTGGCGATGGTCTGGCTGCAGTGGGCCGAGGACCCCGCCCTGGACGGCCCCGCCGAGATCGACCGGGCGCTGGCCCACCTGGAGTCCGGCCTACGCCTCTGAAGCCCTCAGCCCGTACGATCGCCGCGACGGCGGCCGGCGCGACGTGCTCCGCCCTCGCGCTACGGGCGACGTGCTCCGCCCTCGCGCTACGGGCGACGGGCGACGAACACGTACTCCCGGCTGTCCTCGGTGTACGGCTCGCGTCCGAAACCTCCGTAAAGGGCCTCCAGTTCGAGGCCGGCGACGTCGAGGAGGCCGAGCCACTCGTTCTTCGTCGCCCACCAGAAGGAGCTCGTCGCGCCGTCGTCGAGGACGAGGTCGATCCGGTTGTCCCCGACCGCGTAGCGGATCGTGTGCGGCACGGGCCGCTCCTGCCGCTCGCCGTCGAGTCGCGCGGCGATCTGGTGGTCGAAGGCGATGGCGTTGAAGGCGAAGCGGCCCTGCGGCCGGAGCGAGGCGGCGACGCGCTCGAACGTACGGCGGCGGTCGGCCCACGTGGGCAGGTGCTGGAGCGACCGGAACGGGCATTGAACTCCTCCCCGGCCTGAAGCCGGAGATTCTCCCGTCGCGTAGCGGTTAAGCGGCGTGCGGGGGTTGACGCTTCGTGGACCGGGTATCCCCGAGGTCTCCACGTCCTGACACCGCAGTTCCTGCGGCGTTGTGTATGTTGATCGCGGCGTTGGTGTCGGCATGGCCGGTCCACCCGCACGCGGGGTTGGTGCAGGAGAACCGGGTGCCGTCACGGGAGGCCGGGTCGCGGTGCCCGCACCGGTGGCAGGTCTGCGAGGTGCCGGGGGCGGGGACCTTCAGCACTTGGCCGCCGCGGTCACGGGTCTTGTACTCCATCAGGGTGACCGTGCGGCCCCACGCCTCTCCGGCGATGGAGCGGTTCAGCCCTGCCTTCTGCCGCACGTTGCGGCCGGGTCGTTCGATCGTGCCCTTGGCGGAGCGGACCATGTTCGCGATCTTCAGATCTTCCACCACGACCACGCCGAAGGTGGCGGCGAGTTCGGTGGTGGTCCGGTGCTGCCAGTCGACGGCTCGGCGCTTGGCTGTCGCGCGGAGCCGGGCGATCTGGCCATAGGTGCGCCCGAGCCGATGCGAGGCCGGCTGTCCGGGGGTGCGAGTGGCGCGAGTGGCGCGCTGGCGGGCGGATTTCTTCTCCAGGCGGCGCAGGCGCTCTTTCTCACCGGCGCTCAACCAGGGGCCGTGCTCGCGTGTGGTCTGGTCCGACAACGCCAGGGCGACGGTGATCCCCCGGTCGATCCCCACAGCCGGACCGGGATGGGGAACGGTGACCGGGGCGGCCATGGTCTCGGTGCGGAACACGATCTGCCAGCCGAAGGCGTCCTTGACCAGCCGGGCTCCGGTGATCCGCCCGGCCGGGCCGCCCTGGGTGACGCCGGGCAGGTCCTTGGTCCAGCGGAACCGCACCCGCCCGATCTTGGGCAGGCTGACCGCGCCCCAGCGCCGGTTGATGCGCTTGATCTGCAGGTCGCGGGCCTGCGGGACGTCGACGGCAGGCCGGGATCGGAACCGGGCCTTGAACGTCGGGCGTTCGGCGGGATGCTCGGGGTTGAAGAAGTTGGCCCATGCCTGCCGGTAGGTCTTCAGCACCGCCTGAGCCGCCTGGGCGGGCAACTGGCCCAGCCAGTCGATCTCGCGGCGGGCCGCCCGGATGGCGTCGTCGCACTGCTTCAAGGTCGCGAGGCGGCCCTGCCGGAAGGTGACGTACTCGTGCAGCAGGTTCCACAGCGCGCGGGCGGTGTGCGCCTGACCGTCCAGCACCGCCACCTGGGCCGCGCTCAACTCCAGCCGGGCCACCTGCGCCCGCGCTTGTTTCACCAACTCCACACCGTGATCGTATCATTTGGTTTATGTCACCGAGATGGGAACCGAACCCCGATGTGCGTACCGGAAGACACGTCGAATATCACCTTCATGCCCATTTGGTATTCCTCACCAAGTACCGGCGGGGGGCTTTCACCGGCCCGATGCTGGTCCGCTGCGAACAGATCATGCGGGAGGTCTGCGCCGACTTCGAGGTCGAGCTTCGCGAGTTCAACGGCGAAGACGACCACGTTCACCTACTGGTCCACTATCCGCCCAAGGTCGCCTTGTCCAAGCTGGTCAACTCGCTGAAGGGGGTCTCGGCTCGGATGCTGCGCAAGGAGTTCGGCACGCACGTCCGCGACCACCAGTCCGGTGGCCGTTTCTGGTCTGGCTCCTACTTCGCCGGGTCGGTTGGCGGGGCCCCGCTGACTGTGGTCAAGCAGTACATCGAGCAGCAGAACCGGCCGGTCTGATCGGGAGGGTGGACGCCGGTTCACCTGGTGGCGAATCGGCTGTTCTTGCCCCACTACGCGGGACAGTCCGCTTCACCCCCGGCCTGAAGGCCGGAGCACTACAGACGGAATCGGTAGATCGGCGCCGCGGGCTCGTCCAGGGCGAGCTCGCGCAGGTCACACTCGCGCAGGTCGAGTGTCACCCCGGCGGTGGGCGCGCGCCTGCGCGAGCATCGCCGGCGAGATGTCGATGCCGACGACGGGCCGGCCGGTCTCCCGCGCGACCGGGATGGCCACCCGCCCGTTGCCGATCGCCAGCTCGACCAGCGGCCCGTCGGCCGCCCGCGCGAGATCCACGTAGAAGGCGATGTCGGCCGTCATGTGGGCCGACCATTCGTCGTACCGGCCGGCGAACGCCTCGTCCCAGGTTGTCGGCATCGGCCCATGATCGCATGCCGGCTGCCGGCTGCCGGCCTCAAGCGGGACGTGGTTCAGCTCCTACCTGGCCTGTATGCAGGGGGATCGCCAGTGGCCGGCACCGTCACGATGCCGGCCACAGGAGTCCACGGGATTCGCGCGGGGCGTCTACTCGGAGCTGTCGGTGTGCGTCGCGGACGTGCCGTAGTCGGTGTAGGTGTACGGGTTGTCGAGGACCTCGACCTGCGGGACGTCGGGGTTCATGCCCTTCTCCCACGCCTCCTCGCCGAGCTCGGCCCGCAGGTAGTCGACGGTCTGCTCGACGACCTGCCGGGCCCGGTCGAGGTCGATGCCGACGAGCTGGTGGTCGCGCTTGACGATGCGCCCGTTGACCAGGACCGTGTGCACGTCTCCGCGCTGCGCCTGCAGAGCGATGTGGCCGTACGGGTTGAAGATCGGGAACATCACCGGTGAGCGGTCGTTCTTGATCAGGACGATGTCGGCCTTCTTGCCGGGTTCGAGGCTGCCGATGGCGCTGTCCAGGCCGAGGGCCTTGCTGCCGCCCCGGGTGGCCCAGTCGACCACGTTCTCGGCACGCAGGGTGCAGTGGGTGATGGTCTCCTGGCGGGCGTGGGCCTCCAGGTGCTCGCGGGAGCGGTCGGCGCCGAGCGTGGTGCGCATGGCGGAGAACAGGTCGCCGCTCCACCAGGCGCTGGTGTCCATGGACAGCGACACCGGGATGTCATGCTTACGCAGCCGCCAGGTGGGAGGGTAGCCCTGGCCGGCGCTCTGCTCGCTCTCGGTGGAGACCGACACCGAGCCGCCGGTGGCGGCGATCCGGTTGTAGGAGTCGGGGCTGAGCGTGGCGGCGTGCACGTAGATGGTCGCCGGGGTCATGAACCCGTTCTCGTGCATGAGCCGGATGCCGTCGTCGTTGGTGGCGCCCCAGACGCCGGCGTGCGTGCTCACCGGCACGTCGAGGTCGCGGGCCACCTCGAAGGCGGCGCGCTCGGGGAACTCCGGGTCGCCGGTCACGTCGAAGGCCATCTGGAAGCCGAGCATGTCCCCGCGGCCGTCGATGCGCCGGGTGACGAAGTCCCTGAACTCCGGCTTGGCCGACCAGTCCCACGGCCCCTGCTGGATGTTGCCGTAGCCGAGCACGAACCGGCCGGGGACCGCCTCCAGGGCGTCGACCGCGGCGTCGGCGTGATCCACCGTCTGCAGCCCGTGCGACCAGTCGACCGTGGTGGTCACGCCGGCGTCCAGGGCCTCGATGGCGCCGAGCAGGTTGCCCGCGTAGATGTCCTCCGGCCGGAAGAACTTGCCCGACTCCAGGTAGTACCAGACGAAGTACTGGGTGAGGGTCCAGTCGGCGCCATAGCCGCGCATGGCCGTCTGCCACAGGTGCCGGTGGGTGTCGATCATGCCGGGCATGATGATGCCGCCACGGGCGTCGATCTCGAGGGTCTCCGCCGGGACGTCGAGATGCGGGCCGACGGCCTCGATGCGTTCACCGATCACCAGGACGTCGGCGTCACGCAGGACGGTGTGCCGGTCGTCCATGGTCAGTACGGTCCCGCCACGGAAGACCACAGGGCGATCGGTGGCAGAGGTATCGGAGGTGGTCGTCTCGCTCATGATGTCCCAGTTCTCTCATCACCGGAGTGACGGACAAGCCGCCGCACAGCGGACATGTGAAATGTTGCTGTAACGATGAAGGCATTTGGTCTTCATGTCAATACCCCCGCTCCAGGGCTGCCAGAGGAGCGAAATACCAGGTAGAAACCCTATCCGGCCAAGAAAAAAGACCAAGCGGGGCCGTCGGCGGACACCTGTCCGTTCAGCCGGTCCCCTTGCGCTCGGGGCCGGTGGGTCGAGCTGGTCCCTTGCGTCGTTCAGGTGGTGAGCACGCTGCGGTGCGGCGCCCGCCCCGAGGCCTGCCGTTCCCAGGCGGCGGCGACGTCCGTCAGCGGCACGGTGTCGTAGGGGATGGTCAACCGGCCCGCCGCCGCATGCTCGACGATCGCGACCAGGGCGTCCCGTTTCTGCTCGGCGGTCAGCTCGTTGTTGGTGTAGCCGAGCACCCGCAGCGAGCGGCTGCGCAGCGTGGCGGAGTCGAACGGCGCGGTCTCACCGGCCGAGCTGCCGAGGTTGACCAGGCGTCCGTGCGGCCGCAACGTGCGCGCCGCCGCCGCGGCCGGCAGCCCGAACAGCGTGTCGAGCACCAGGTCCACCGGCCCGTCACAGGCTTCGAGCAGTCGTACGGCCAGCGTGCCGACGTCGTCGGCGCCCGACAAGTCGACCACGGCGTCGGCGCCCAGCTCGTAGGCGCGTTCGCGGCCCGCACGCGAACGGCAGGCGGCGATCACCCGCCGGGCGCCGTGCAGGCGGGCCGCCTGCAGGGCGACCTGTCCGACGACGCCTCCCGCGCCGAGGATGACGACCTGCTCACCGGCGCGCAGTTCGCCCCGCCAGGTCAGCGCCATCCAGGCGGCGATCGCCGACAGGCCGAGTGCGGCCACGAGCGGCGCCTCGACGCCGTCCGGCAGCGGCACGAGGTCGCTCTCCGGCACCACGCAGTAGTCGGCCATGCTGCCGTCGCCCGTCCGCATCCCGGCCGTCGTACTGAACCAGACGGTGGTCCCGCCGGGAATCGTGGCGCCTCGCTCCACGCCGCCGGAGTTCGTGCCGGCTCGCTCCACGCTGCCGGGATTCGTGCTGGCTCGCTCGACCACGCCGACCCCCTGCACACCCGGCACGTACGGCAGGGCCGGGGTGCCGAAGTAGGAGGTGCCGGTGGCGCAGAGCACGTCGAGCGGGGTGATCGGGGCCGCGATCACGCCGACGAGTGCGGTGCCGTCCGGCTGCTCCGGAGCCTCACGCGTGGTGACGGTGGGCGGCTGGCCGCACGTACGGATGGTCGCGGCCCGCATCATGTGGCGATGTCCGGATACGGCAGGGAGAAGTGCGCGAGCCGGGCCGCGTACGCGAGCTGGAACCCGAGCGGCTCGTCATGGTCGCGCTCGAACATGGCGATGAACAGCGTCAGCGTCAAGAAGGGATGGGCGCCCAGCTCGAACAGTGCGCTGTAGTCATGGGTGCTCAGCGCCTCCCGCTCACCGTCGGTGAACGCCAGCCAGGTGCTGGCCTCGGCCTCCGGCACGTTGAGGATCACGTTGGCGCGCTCGCGCTCCCACCAGGCGACGGTCTCCACCGGCTGCTCGCGATAGCGCTCGACCAGCTCGGGGTCACGGTCCACGGTGTAGAGGAACTTGTTGAGCAGATACTTGCTCATGCGGGCGCTCCCTTCGGGTACCAGGTGAAGTAGGCCTCCATGGTGTGGAACAGGTCGAGGGTGTCGACGTAGTCGGCCTTCCTGCCCTCTCCCGCGACGCCCATCATGAGCATGAAGTCCATGAATCCATGGGTGGCGTTGCCGGGGCTGTGCAGGCTGTCCAGGGTGACCTCGGACAGGCAGCCCTCGATGTCGCCCTGCGCGATCCACTCCACGGCCCTGGCGTCGAACTCCGGATCCGGGCCGTGCGGACCGAACTGGCGCGGCCCGCCCAGCTCGAGCGACAGGTGACCGGTGCCGATGACGGCGACCCGCAGGTCCGACGGCCAGGACTCCACCAGCTCCCGGATGGCCTTGCCGAGCTGCACGAACCGCTTCGGCTGCGGCAGCGGCGGGGCGAAGATGTTGGTGTAGATGGGCACGATCGGCAGGTCGTTCTGCGGGCGCAGCGTGATGATCGGGCAGGTCACGCTGTGATCGATGCGCAGCTCGTTGCTGAAGGCCAGGTCGAAGCCGGCGTCCAGGCCGCCGCGCAGGATGTGCGCGGACAGGTCCTCCTGGCCGCGCATCCGCATCCGGGGCAGGCCGAACTCGCGCTCCTCGTTGTACCAGTTGGCGTCGTAGAAGGGCGCCTTGCCGACCAGGAACTGCGGCATGTTGTCCAGCCACAGCTGGTGGAAGTGGTCGGAGCCGACCATGACCAGCACGTCCGGGTTGGCCCTGGTCAGCGTTTCGCGGAACCCCTCGACCTTGCGCACCCACTCGTCGGCGAAGGGTGGCCGGTCCTCGCCCTGGGCGGTGCTCGCCCGATAGTAGAACGGATGGTGCGTCGAGGCGATGACCGCGGTGATGGTGGCCATGGCGGCTCCTTGGGGGGTAGGTGACTAGTCGGATTCGGGGCTGAGGTAGGTGGCGTTACGGTCGACCGTCCGATAGACGTCCATCCCGATCGGCCGGGTGCGTTCCTCGGCGATGTGCCCGAGCAGGCCCGCGGTGCGGGCGAGCAGGGCGAAGCCGCGCAGCAGCTCGACCGGCAGGCCGAGGTCGGCGAGCGCGGCGCCGCACACCCCGGCGCCGTTCAGCGGCAGCGTGCGGCCGAGCACCTGCGGATGGACCCGCCCGATGGCCTCGAACAGCCGCAGGTGCGCGCCGCGCAGGCCCTCCTCCTCGGCGATGCCGATGAGCGCGGCGGTGCGCGGGTCGGCGCTCTTGTGCACCGGGTGGCCCAGACCGGGCACGAACCGCTTGGCGGCGCGGGCCGCGGTCACGGCGGTCAGCGCTAGCTCGTCCCACTCCTCGTCGGTGCCGGGCGGCTCGCCCTGGTGGCCGGCGAGGGTGTCGGCGAGGAAGCGGCCGCAGTCCTCGGTGACGCCGAGGAAGCGCGAGCCGCCGCCGAGCAGCCCGGCGGCGATCGCGCCCTGCAGGGATTCGGGCGCGCTCAGATAGGTGAGCCGGGCGGCGATGGCCGTGGGGGTGAAGCCGTGGTCGGCCAGCGCCACCAGGACCGCCTCGAACACCCGCACCTGTGACG
This sequence comes from Nonomuraea glycinis, assembly GCF_014646515.1. Lineage (GTDB taxonomy): Bacteria > Actinomycetota > Actinomycetes > Streptosporangiales > Streptosporangiaceae > Nonomuraea > Nonomuraea glycinis. The sequence goes on along the minus strand of NZ_BMNK01000004.1, from coordinate 42,694 downwards.
GCGTCGGGCGGCGCTGCGCGACGAGCCAGAAGGCCAGCTCGCCGAAGCCGACCTTGCCGATGAGGTCGTGGGACAGATCGTGGCCGAGCAGCCGGATCGTGGTCTCGTCGGAAGTGCCGATCGAGGTGGGGAAGGAAGGCGTGGGGCCGCCGTCGGTCACGTGTCGCTCCTGGTCGGGTCGGTGCTCGCGAGCCACTTACGGATCTCCGCGCCGTGCTCGTCGAGCGAGGGCGGCGGCAGGTCGTAGCGAGCGGGGGTGGCGGAGAAGCCGATCGGGTTGCGCACCGAGGGGATGGCCTGGTCGCCCTCGCCGACGGAGACGACGGGGTCCAGGCCGACCTCCTCGGCGAAGGCCACGCCGCCGTCGATGGTGTTGATCGGCCCGGCCGGCACGCCGGCGGCGGTCAGCTCGCGGAACCAGTCCATCTTGGGCCGGGTGCGCAGCCGCTCCACCAGCAGCGGCCGCAGCTCCTCCCGGTTGGCGGTGCGGTCCTCGGTGCGCGCGAAGCGGGGGTCGTCCACCAGCTCGGGCAGGCCGAGCGCCTGGCACAGCTTGGCGAACTGGCCGTCGTTGCCGGCGGTGATGATCAGCTCGCCGTCCGCGGTGGGCAGCGGTTCGTACGGGAACAGGCTGGGGTGGGCGTTGCCCATCCGGAACGGCACCTCGCCGCCGGCCACGTAGGCGCTGCCGTGGTTGACCATCCCGGACAGTGCCGAGGACAGCAGGTTGACCTCGACGTGCTGGCCGTCACCGGAGGTCTCGCGGTGCCGCAGCGCGGCGAGGATGCCGATCGTGGCGTGCAGCCCCGTCATCACGTCGAACACCGAGATGCCGGCGCGGTAGGGCGGCCCCTCGGGGTCGCCGGTCAGGCTCATCAGGCCCGAGATGGCCTGCACCATCAGGTCGTAGCCGGGGATCGCGGCCCCTTTGCCGGAGCCGAACCCGCTGATCGAGGCGTAGACGACGGCCGGGTTGCCCGCGCTGACGCTGTCGTAGTCCAGGCCGAAGCGGCGCAGCCCGCCGGGCTTGAAGTTCTCCACCACCACGTCGGCCCGCGCGGCCAGCTCCCGCGCGGCGGCGAGGTCGCCCTCGTCGCGCAGGTCCAGGGCGATCGAGCGCTTGTTGCGGTTGATGGCCAGGTAGTAGGTCGACACGCCGTCGCGGGTGGGCGGCATCCAGGTCCGGGTGTCGTCGCCGCCGGGCGACTCCACCTTGATCACCTCGGCGCCCAGGTCGGCGAGCAGCATCGTGCAGTACGGCCCGGCCAGGATGCGGGAGAAGTCGGCCACGAGCAGCCCGGCCAGTGGCCCGGCGGGACCTTGTCGCTCGTCGGTGCGCTTGGTCATCCGCTCAGAACCTCTCCGTCCGTCAAGCGGACGGTTGTCCGCTGGACCCAGTCTCCGAGGTGCCGCTTTCTCCTGTCAAGTCGCTCAGCCCGCCGTGACGTACGGCACCGACTCGTGCCGCGCCCAGTCGGCACTGATCGCGCCGGCGGCCTGCAGCAGCAGCGGGAGGTAGTCCTCGGCCAGGGTCTCCAGCGAGGTCTCCGCGGCGTGGGCGTTGACGTTGAGCGCCGCGATGGTCCGGCCGGACCCGTCGCGCAGCGGCGCGGCCACCGAGCGGATCGCGGGCGCGAGCTGCTGGTCGGTCAGCGCCCAGCCCTTGGCCCGCACCTCGCGCAGCGCCGCCGTCAGCTCCTCCTCGCAGGGGCTCGCGCTCGGCTGCACGCCGGAGCGGCCGGGCTCGGCCAGCACCTTCGTCAGCTCGGCGGGGTGCAGCGCGGCCAGCAGGACCTTGCCCAGCGAGGTGGCCGCGGCCGGGAACCGGGTGCCGATGTCCACCCGCAGCGTCACGATCTTGGGCACCGCGACGCGGGCGACGTACACGATGTCGGAGCCGTCCAGCTGGGCGATCGAGGACGACTGGTGGGTGCGCGCGACAAGCCACTCCATGTGCGGCCGGGCGATCTCCCACAGTCCCATGGACCGCACGTACGCCACCCCGAGCTCCATGATCCGCGGGGTGAGCGCGAACCCGTTGTCGTCGGCGCGGGCGTAGCCGAGCTCCTCCAGGGTGAGCAGGATGCGCCGCGCCGTGGGCCTGGCCAGGCCGGCTTCGGTGGCCACCTCGGACAGCGTCATCACCGGCCGGTTGGGGCGAAAGGCCCGGATCACGTCGAGGCCTCGGGCGAGCGCTTCGATGAAGTCAGGGTCGCTGCTTCGACGGGCCACGGCGATCACTACTCCTTAGGAGCATTTCCAGGTACGGCTGTGCAGCCGACTCTAGGGGATGGGTCCTGCGCTGTCCGCGACTCGGACACCCGGACCACAGACCTGTATCGGTCCCGGTGAACCCGGACTCTTGACAGGTGTCATTCGTCACATCATTCTAGGGCCACCCGTGAGCGACCGTGATGCGGACGAACGTCCGGAACCAAAGTCCGAACCAGCGCCACCATGCGGCCCCTTGCGCGCGTCCCCCCGCCGAATGGAGCAGCACAATGAGCAGCACCGCTCAACAGCCACCCGAGCAGAGCACCGCCCGGTCCGATCAACTGACCAAGGTGTCCATCGCCGTCGGCTTCGCCGTCCTGTGCGCCACCTACATGCTCAACGCCATGGACCGGCAGCTCTTCTACCCCCTGCTCCCCGACATCTCCAAGGAGCTCGGGTTCTCCCTCGCAGAGTCGGGGTGGCTGGCGACGGGCTTCACGCTGGGGCTCGCGCTGGCCGGACTGCCCACCGGCTACCTGGCCGACCGGCTCTCCCGCAAGGCCATCATCATGGTCAGCGTCCTGGTCTACTCCCTCGGCACGCTGGCGATCCCGCTGTCGGTGGGCATCGCCGACATGAGCGTCTACCGGCTCGTCTCCGGCGTGGGCGAAGGCGTCCAGGCCACCGCGCTGTACGCGGTCGTCGGAGCGTTCTTCTTCCATCGCCGCTCGGTCGCCGCGGGTGTGATCGGCGTCGCCTTCGGCGCCGGTGTCTTCCTCGGCCCCCTCCTCGGCACCAACCTCGCCGGCGGCTTCGGCACCTGGCGCGCCCCCTTCTTCCTGTTCGCCTCGGTCGGGCTGCTGCTCTGCCTGCTCACCGCCCTGTTCGTGTCGCGCAAGCTGACCGAGGCCGTGACCGGCGGCACCGGCGAGAGCGCCGCCGTCTCCTACGACCACGTCCCCGCCTCGCCGTACAACCGCAACGTCCTCGGCGTGGGCCTCGTGTCCGCCGTGTCCGGCCTGGTCGTCTACGGCTACCTCGGGCTCTACCCGACGTTCCTCCGCGAGTCGCTCGGCTTCACCCCCGGTGACGCCGCGCTGGCCGTCTCCTTCTTCGGCTTCGGCGCGATGATGGCGCTGCCCGCCGGGTGGCTGGGCGACCGCATGAGCCAGCCGCGCCTGCTCGCCTTCGCCCTCGCCGCGACCGCCGTCAGCACCTACTTCATGTACCAGGTCGCCACCACGCCGTCGGCCCAGTACGTGCTGTCCTTCCTGGTCGGCACCTTCGGCAGCGGGTTCCTGTTCACCAACTGCGCCACCGCTATGCAGCGTGCCGTACGACCTGAGCACGTCGGACGCGGCGCCGGCTTGTTCATCCTCTTCTACTACGTCGCCGCCGCCTTCTCCGGACTGCTGTTCGCCCGGCTGGTCGGACTGCTCGGCTGGGACGGCGCCGGCCTGTGGCAGCTGACCATCCTGCCCATCGTCGGCATCGCCGCGGTCGCCCTGCTGCAGACCTCCAAGATGGTGCTGCCGCGACAAGCCGCGAAATAGCGCCCGGCGCACCGGGACCATGTCCGCCGACGACGCCGGAGATGGTCCATCGGACGTCGCTGTAGGGACTTTGGTCCCTGCCGCCGCCCTGGCTCATGCCGGGAATCTTGTGCCATGTCCGCCGCACTCATCACCCGCCGGTTCGCCACCGAGCCCGCCTCCCCGCCCAGCCGGTCACTCGACCTGAGCGCCGCCCGGCACGGCGGCGATCCGGCCCGCCCGTTCGGGCACGTCCAGATGCTCGGCACGCTCGGGTACGGCCCGCCGCGCCGTCCCGTACCCGATGTGCTCGGTCTGAACGACCGGTGAACCGGGTGTCCGAGCCGATCCTGATCCAGGGCGGCATGGGAGTGGGCGTATCCGGGTGGCGGCTGGCGCGGGCCGTGGCCCGCACCGGCCAACTCGGCGTGGTGTCGGGGACCGCGCTGGACGTCACCCTGGCCCGGCGGCTGCAGGAGGGAGACCCCGGCGGGCACCTGCGGCAGGCGCTGGCCCGCTTCCCGGTGGCCGCGATCGCCGACCGGGTGCTCGGCCGCTACTTCATCCCCGGCGGCGTCGAACCCGGAACGCCCTACCGGCCGGTGCCCCGGCTCGGGCTGCGGCCCAGCCGCGCCCGTGACGAGCTCACCGTGGTCGCCAACTTCGCCGAGGTCTTCCTCGCCAAGCAGGGCCACGACGGCCCGGTCGGCGTCAACTATCTGGAGAAGATCCAGATGGCCACGCCCGCCGCCGTCTACGGCGCACTGCTGGCCGGTGTCGACTACGTGCTGATGGGCGCCGGCATCCCGGCGGAGATCCCGCACCTGCTCGACGAGCTCGCCGCGCACCGGCCGGGGCAGGTCACGATCGCCGTGGCCGGAGCCGGCGACGCCGTCCACACCGTCGGCCTGGACCCGCGCGCCCTCCTCGGCCGCTCCATGCCCCCGCTGGCGCGGCCCCGGCTGCTGGCGATCGTCTCCTCGCACGTCCTGGCCGCCTACCTGGCCCGCTCGGCGAACACCCGGCCGGACGGATTCGTCCTGGAAGGCCCGATCGCGGGCGGGCACAGCGCGCCCCCACGCGGCCGGATGCGGCTCGACCCCGACGGCGAGCCCGTCTACGGGCCGCGCGACGAGGTCGACACCGGCAAGGTGGCGGCGCTCGAGCTGCCGTTCTGGCTGGCCGGCGGCTACGGCGCGCCCGGCGGGCCGGCCAGGGCACTGGCCGCCGGGGCGAACGGGGTCCAGGTGGGGTCGGCGTTCGCGCTGTGCCGCGAGTCCGGGCTCGACGGCGAGCTGAGGCAGCGGCTGCTGCGGCGGGCCGCCGACGGCACACTGGAGGTGCGCAACGACCCGCTCGCCTCGCCGACGGGCTTCCCGTTCAAAGTCGCCGGCCTGCCCGGCACGCTGTCCGACACCCTGGTGTACGACGAGCGGCCCCGCCTGTGCGACCTGGGCTACCTGCGCACGCCGTACATCAAGCAGGAGGGCGGGGTCGGCTACCGCTGTCCCGCCGAGCCGGTCGACATCTATGTGCGCAAGGGGCGTCCGGCCGAGGAGGCCGACGGCCGCCGCTGCCTGTGCAACGCCCTGGTCGCGGCCATCGGCCTGGGCCAGCACCGGGCCGACGGCTATCACGAACCCGCGCTGCTCACCCTTGGCCAGGACACCGGCTTCCTCGCCGGCCTGCCAGCGGACCACTCGGCCGCCGACGTCGTGCGCCACATCCTGAAGGACGTGGCCCGATGACCTCCGGACCGCCGACGACCTCCGGACCGCTGGTCCGGGGCGTGCGCTCAGGCCGGGGCGTTGGCCGCGGGGACCAGCTCGAAGCCGGTGACGATCTCGGGACGGATGCGGATGACCTGGTCCATCGTCCCGGCCACCCAGGGGTGCAGGCGGGCCTGGAAACGCTCGATCTCCCGCGGATCGGTGACCAGGCGCGCCATGCCCGTGATGATCACGCTCCAGCCCAGCCGCTCGGCCCCGTCGAGCTCATCGGCCTCGAAGGCCACGACCGCTCCGGCCGGCGCCACCTCGGTGCTGAGGATGGTCCCCTGGCTGGAGCGGATGATCACGTTCCCGTCGACGACGATGTGGTTCACCGGCCGGACGGCCGGAAGGGCCTGGCGGGTGAAGACGATCCGGCCGAGTGGCACGCCAGCCAGGCGCCGCAGCGCCTCTTCCTCGGACAGGTTCTTGAGCTGCCGCAAGCCCGCCGTGCTGGATTTCACCATGCCATCCTCCCGGTTGCCCGCGCGTCCGTGACAGGGACGAAAGTCCCCTCTTTCCCAGAGGTGGTCGTGCGGGAGGGGGGCTTGCGCGTGCGCGAGGTGAGCTTTCGGGATGGTGGCTCGCGGGAGGTGAGCTTTCGGGAGGTCGGCTTGCGCGAGGTGAGCTTTCGGGAGCTGGGCTTGCGAGAGGTCGAGAGGGGAACAAGGAGTCGCTCATGAGTGTGACAGAGGACCGGATGACGCCCGACTGCGCGGCGATGCTGTCGGCCTACGCCGCCGACCTGACCTGCTCATCGCTGGCCGACACCAGCCGAACCGCGTACTTTCACCGCGTTCGCGGCTTCCTCACCTGGGTCGCCGGGTCCGGCGACGGCGTGCCGGCGGACACGTCCGCCGCCGTCCGGACAGCCCACCGCTACCGCCGCCACCTGCACGACCGCGGCTACAGTCCGGCGACGATCAACAGCGTCCTGGTCGCCATCGACGACCTCTACACCCGCCGCGGCCTGGGCGCCACCGGGATCCGTCAGCCGAGCACCCCCGTACCGGCCACCGGCCCTCGCTGAGCCCTCTCGGGCAGGCGCCCCGGGCGAAGGACTTTAGTCCCGGCGAAGGTGACCTTCGGCCCGGTCGCCGCGACCCGGCCGGGTCTAGCGTGAGGCACGTCCGCTCCACCTGACCACCAGCGGGGAGTACCCCTTCTACCTGACCACCAGCGGAGAGCACCACTTCTACCTGACCACCAGCGGAGAGCACCACTTCACCTGACCACCAGCAGAGAGCGCCCCAGGCAGTGTCCACACCACCCACGTCAGCGCGGCCCCGCACGCCTGCCCCGCCGAGGCCGAGGCCGGGACCGAGACCGGGGCCGGGGCGGGCTCGCGCGCGTCTGGCGGTCGGCAGGCTCGCCGTGCTGGCCGGGGTCGCCGTCGCGCTGATCGCGGGCCTGTCCGGAGGACTGGCCCTGCTGATCGCCCAGGTGCCCGCGCCGGTGGCGTTCACCGAGCAGCACGGGCCGCTGATGGCGCTGGGCTTCCTGGGCACGCTGATCGCGCTGGAGCGCGCGGTGGCGCTGCGCCACCGCTGGGCCTACCTCGCCCCCGCCCTGTCCGGGCTGGGCGCCGTCGCGCTGGCCGCCGGCGCCGAGCGGGCCGGCCAACTCGCGCTGACCGCCGCCGGCGGCTGGCTGGTGGGCGTCTACGTGGCGCTGCTGGGGCGGCGGCTGAGCTGCGAGACGGCCCTGCAACTGGCCGGGGGACTGGCCTGGTTCGCCGGCGGGTTGCTCTGGCTGGCCGGACGGCCGATCCCGGAGCTGATCGTCTGGTTCGCCGCCTTCCATGTGCTGACCATCGCCGCCGAACGGCTGGAGCTGGCGCACGTCGTCTTCCTGCGGACCAGCGCCCGGGGCGGACTGGTGGGCGCGGCCGCGCTGCTCGGCGCCGCAGCGGTGCTCTCCCTCGCGGACCCGGGCCTGGGCGCGCGGACGGCGGGGGCCGCGATGGTCGCGGTGGCAGCCTGGCTGGCCTGGTACGACGTGGCCCGCCGGACGGTCCGCGGCTCGGGATTGCCCCGGTACGCGGCCGTCTGCCTGCTCGCCGGATACGGCTGGCTGGCGACGGCCGGGGCGCTGTGGATCGTCACGGGCCTGTCGACCGGCGGCTACCTCTACGACGCGGCCCTGCACGCGCTGTTCCTCGGCTTCGTCATGTCGATGGTCTTCGGCCACGCCCCGGTGATCCTGCCCGCGCTGCTGCGCGTGCGGCTGCCGTACCGGCCGGTGCTGTACGCGCCGCTGGCGTTGCTGCACGTGGCGGTGGCGGCCCGCGTCATCGGGGACCTGACCGCGATCGGCCCGGTACGCACGCTGGGCGGCGTGCTGTCCGAACTCGCTCTGCTCTTGTTCGCCGGATGCGCGATCGCGGTGGCGCGCTCGCGCGCCGGTCACGATAGGAAGGCACCTGCGGTGAACCCCCTCGAGGTACGCATACAGAAGGGCCCGCAGCCGCTCACGCCGCCGCGTCCGCGCGCGTCCTGGCACCTGCGGGCGAACGCGATCGTGCTCGCGTGGCTGGGCCTGACCGTCGCGGTGGCGCTCGCCGGGGAGGCACTGCCCGCCCCGCGCTGGCTGCTCATCCACGTGTTCCTGCTGGGTGCGGTCTCCACCGCCATCCTCATCTGGAGCGAGCATTTCACCGTGGCGCTGCTCCGCGCGCGCACGCCCGGCCGGCGCGGCAGCCTGACGCGGCTCGCGCTGCTCAACGTCGCGACGGTCGCGATCCTGTACGGCGTCGCGGCCGGCCCCTGGCAGCTCGCCGCCGCCGGGGCGACCATGGCGGTGGGAGTCGTGCTGTGGCACGCCCACACCCTGATCTCGCTGGTACGGCACGCGCTGCCGGGCCGGTTCGGGCACGTCATCGGCTGGTACGTGTGCGCGGCCGGGGCGCTGGCCGCCGGCGGCGTCCTCGGCGGGCTGCTGGCGGCGCAGGTGGGCCACGGCGAGACGCACGAGCGGCTGCACGCCGCGCACGCCCAGGTGAACCTGCTCGGCTGGATCGGCCTGACCGTGCTGGGCACCCTGTTCACGCTGTGGCCGACGGTGCTGCGTACCCGTATGTCGGAGCGGACCCGCCGGGCGTCGCGGGCGGGGCTGCCGCTGGTGGCGGCGGGCCTGGCCGTGGCCGTCGCCGGGCTGGTGGCCGGCTGGCGGTGGATCGCGCTCGCCGGGCTGGTCGCGTACGCGGCCGGAACCCTGACCGCGCTGGTGCCACTGGCCGAGGCGGCCCGCCGGCGCCGCCCGCACACCGGGGCGGCCTGGATGCTTGGGGCCTCCGTCGTCTGGTTCGAGATCGCCCTCGTCGCCGACCTGGTGATCGTCGCCACCCGCCCGGCGGGGGAGGTGGCCGCCGCCCTGGCGCCGCTGCTGCCGCTCGTGCTAGTCGGGTTCATCGCCCAGGTGCTGCTCGGCTCGCTGCTACACCTGCTGCCCGCGGTGCTGGGCGGCGGCCCGGCCCGGTTCAAGGAGAACGCGGCGCTGCTGGAGCGCGGCTGGACGGCCCGGCTGGCGGCGCTCAACCTCGGCGTCCCGCTGCTGGCGCTGCCGGTGCCCACGCCGCTCGGGCTGCTGGGCTGGGCGCTGGTGCTGGCCGCCGGGGCCGCGTTCATCATGCTGGCCGTGATCGCGCTGACACGGGCGCGGGCCGCCGAGGCGGCGAAGGCGGGGGTGGCCGAGGGGGCGAAGGCGGGGGCGGCCGCGGATCGGCCCGCCCGCGACCGCGAGGGGCGCGGGCGGGCCTGGCCCGCAGTGGCCGGGGTGGCGGCCGGGTGCCTGCTGACGGCCGCCGCGGTCGTGGTGGCGACGACCGGCGGGGCCGGGCCGCAGACGCGGGTCACCGCCACCGGCGTGCAGACGGTCGAGGTGACGCTGTCCGGGATGAGCATCCGGCCCTCGGTGATCGAGGCCGCCGCCGGTACCGTCCTGACGCTGCGCGTCACCAACGCCGACGCCCAGCGGCACGACCTGCGGCTGGCCACCGGCGAGCGCACCCCCATGCTGGGGATCGGGCAGAGCGCCACGCTGACCTTGCGGCCCCTGGGCGAGGCGGTGGACGGCTGGTGCACCGTCGCCGGGCACCGCGCCGCTGGCATGACCATGCGAATCGTTCCGACGGGCACCACGGCACACCCCGCCGACCCCGGGCACACTGGGCACAGCGCGACGGGCACGGGCGAGACGGGCATGACAGGCACTGCGGGCGAGACCGGCACGACCGGCACTACGGGCGAGACCGGCACGACCGGCACTACGGGTGCGACTGGCATGAGTGGTGCCAGCCGACCTCTTGACCTGGCGGCGCCGATGTCGCCGGGCTGGACGCCGTACGACGCGGCGCTCGAACCCGCGCCCGGCGGAACGGAGCACGCCGTCGAGCTCCGGGTGGATGACAAGGTCGTACGCGAAGTAGCCCCTGGCGTGCGTCAGCGCGTGTGGACGTACAACGGCACTGTGCCCGGGCCGGTGCTGCGCGGCGGCGTCGGCGACGTCTTCACGGTCACCTTCGTGAACGGCGGCAGCATGGATCACGGCATCGACTTCCACGCCGGGGCGAACGCGCCCGACGGCGTGATGCGGAGCATCGCGCCGGGGGAGCGGCTCACCTACCGCTTCCGGGCCGAGTTCGCCGGAGCGTGGCTCTATCACTGCTCCACCATGCCGATGACGCAGCACATCGCGAACGGCATGTACGGCGCGGTGATCATCGACCCGCCCCGCCTGCCGAAGGTCGACCGCGAGTACCTGCTGGTGCAGGGTGAGCTCCACCTCGGTGAGCTGGGCAGCGACGCCCAGGTGGCCAAGATCCGCGAGGGCCGCCCGGACGGCTGGATGTTCAACGGCACCGCCGCCGGGTACGATCACGCGCCCCTGACGGCGAAGGCCGGCGAGCGGGTGCGGATCTGGGCCGTGGCCGCCGGCCCCAGCTCCGGCACGGCGCTGCACGTGGTGGGGGCGCCGTTCGACACGATCTACAGAGAAGGTGCGTACCAGTTGCGTGAGAGCGATCCCGGCGGCGCCCAGGTGCTGGATCTGGCCCCGGCCCAGGGCGGCTTCGCCGAGCTGGTCTTCCCGGAGGCGGGCACGTACCCGGTGGTGGACCACACGATGCGCCAGGCGGAGGGCGGCGCGCACGGCCTGTTCAAGGTGGGGGCCCGGTGACCTGGTGGTCAGTGGTGCGATTCCTGCACGTGCTGTCGGCGGCGCTGTGGGTCGGCGGGCAGCTCACGGTCTCCCTGGTGGTGCTGCCGCTGGCCCGCCACCAGTTGGACGCCGAGCGGCGCGGCCGGATGCTGACCGCGGTCGGCCGCCGGTTCGGGATGATCACCGGTGCCGTGTTCCTGCCCGTGCAGCTCGCCACGGGCGTGGCCATCGCCTGGCACAAGGGGGTCACCTGGGCGTCGCTGGCCGAGCCCGGCTACGGCCGGATCCTGGCCGCCAAGCTGGGGCTGTTCTGCGCGGTCATGGTCGCCGCGGCCCTGCACGGCTGGGCCAACGGCGCAGGGCACCGGCGCTCGGCCCGTGCCCTGGCAGTGGCCTCCCTGATCGGCTCGATCGGCATCATCCTGCTCGCCACCGCCCTACCAGCGACCTGACAACTCGGGCCGCCGGCCATCGCCCTACCGGCGACCTGACAACTCGGGCCGCCGGCCATCGCACTACCGGCGACCTGACGGCTCAGGTCACCAGCCACCGCCCTACCGGCGACCTGAGCCGTCAGGGGCGTCCGATCCGCCGGCTGCATTTCCTGGGGCTCGCCGCTGCCGGCCTCGCCGAGGATCTCGTGCATCCCGTCGAGAAGAGCCGCGAGATCGACCCCGGCGTCGATCAGCGCCGGCAGCAGGATCTCGTTCTCCTTGTCCAGATGTGCCTGGAAGATGGCATTCAGCGCGGCGGCCGGGCCGATGATCTCCCCTTGCGTGCCGGCGGTGGCGAGGTCGCCGGCCAGTTCGCGCAGGGTGAGATGTTCGGCGTGCATGGCTTGGACCAGCAGCCGCGTTCGCGGCAGGTCGCCGGCGACCCGGTAGAGCGTCTCCTCCTGCACTGGGATGGTCACGGCATCGGAGTGGTGTGAGTATCTTAGTGGGGGAGTGAAGGGGGCGTGATGGTCAGGCTGACCCGAGCGCAACAGCAGGAACGTACCCGAGCGGCCGTGCTGGCCGCGGCCGAACAGGAGTTCGCCGAGCGCGGATACAACGACGCCAAGATCGACCGGATCGCGGAGCGGGCCGAGCTGACCCGTGGCGCGGTCTACTCCAACTTCCCGAGCAAACGCGCGCTCTACCTGGCGGTCCTGGTCGACTCGATCGAGCCGGCGGGCATCGCCGGGACGCCGTACTCACCCGGCCTCGCCGAGGCGCTGGGCCTGTTCGCCCGTGCCCGGCTCGACCGGCTGCCGCTGACCGGTGACACCGCTGCCGGCGGGAAGCTGCGGCTGCGCTCACTGGCCGGGGTCTTCGACGACGAGCCGGGCCGCACCGCGCTGGCGCAGGTCACCAGACTGGAGGCGCTGCTGCTCGCGCTTGCCCTGGAATCACGAGCACCGCGTACGGGACGCCGGGTACGGCTGGCCGAGCTGGTCCTCACCCTGCTGAACGGAGCCGGCCACCTGGCCGACGCCGCGCCCGGCTTCGTCGACCCCTTCGACGTGGCACGCGCCTGCGAGCACCTGGCGGGCCTCGACCTCGCCGACACCTGGGATCCGCCGCACCTGCCCTTCGTCCCTCTGGCGGACGACGTCGAGGAGCCTTGGCAGCCGCCCGCGTCGTCGCCGGACGAGATCACCGGCCGCCAGGTCGGATTCGACGCCGACGGCGTGATCGCGGTCCTCGGCGCCGGCCGGCTGGAAGCCGCCGAGGAGGCCGTCCGCGCGGCCCGTCCGGGCGACCGGGTCACCGTGGCCGTGGTGACGAGCGATCCGGCCGAGATCGGGCGCCTCATCCGGCTCAGGATCGGCGACCTCGTCGGGTGCCTGCGCGGCGTGCTCGCGCCGGACGCCTGGCAGGGCCCCCACCTCGTCCTCGGCTCCGCCGTCGCCTCGGCCGCAGGAATCCTGGACACCGGCGACTCCACCGAGGCCGCGGTACGCGTCCAAGCGGGCAAGATCGTCGCCCGCGCCCGAGGCCGAGGCGCCGCCTACGCCGTGGCGACGGCAGAACACCGGTGACCCGTCACCCGCGTGGGATGCCCAGGGTGGCGAGCAGGTCCGCTGACCGTAACTTGCGTGGGATGCCCAGGGTGGCGAGCAGGTCCGCTGACCGTAACTTGCGTGGGATGCCCAAGGTGACGAGCAGGTCCGCTGACCGTCACCCGCGTGGGATGCCCAAGGTGACGAGTAGGTCCTCATGAAGCTGGAACCACACCGCGTGATAGGACGCCATGCCGTCCGTCAGGTAGTCCAGCTCACCGGACCTGGCGCGGGTGAGCGCATCGGTGAGCCGGGTCCGATACCGCCCGAATCGCGGCATCGCACGCGACAGCGCCGTGCAGACGACGTCGGCACGCTGATCGAATTCCACGAACCGGTCCAGGACCCGGGCGTCGTAGGCCGCGTCGGTGTGGTCGTTCATGGTCGCGACACCGTCGACGGGTCGCAGCTGCCAGGCCGTACACAGATCGAGCAACTCCGGGTTGAGCACCAGGAAGCCGTCGAACGCCTGCGTCACCGCCGCGCGGGCGCCGGCCGCGTCCAGCTCGGCGGAGATCCGCTCGGCGTCCGCGGCGCGGCCGGCCTCGGTCAGCCCCCACCCGCCGAATTCACCGGGCACCCGTGTGACGAGTCCGGCCACCGCGAGATCGATCAGCTCGGACTCCGCGTCGGCCTCGGGGAGCCCGGCCGTTTCCGCCAGCCGGGACAGCGCGGTGAAGCCCATGCAGCGGAGGGTGTGGAGGACCAGCAAGTCAATGCTCGTCGAATGAGGCGAGTTCGGCACGGCGACAGGGTACACGGATGATCTGGATTCACCCGCTTTCGGCGGAAGTCGAGGAGAACGCCCGCGTTCTTGGCGGCAAAGCGTACGGACTGATCGCCTTGAAGCGACTGGGGCTGCCGGTGCCGCCCGGGTTCGTCATCGGCACCGGGGCGGGCCGCGCCTTCCTGCGCGACGGGCGGCTCGCCGACGGCCTCGACGCCGAGTTGGCGGCTGCCGTCGCCGAGCTCGAAACCGTCACCCGGCGGCGGCTCGGCGGCCCCGAACGGCCCCTGACGGTGTCGGTCCGCTCGGGTGGCAGCGTGTCGATGCCCGGCATGCTGAGTACGATCCTCAACCTCGGCCTCACCACCGAGGCCACGAAGGGACTGGCAGCCGAGACGGGCGACCCGCGGTTCGCGCTCGACTCACGCCTGCGATTCCTGACCGGCTTCGCCTCCACCGCCCTCGGCCTGGCCCCGGAGACCCTGCGACGGCCAACAGACACTCAAGTCCCTGCAGACACTCAAGTCCCTGCAGACACCCAAGTCCCTACGGGCACCCAGGCCCGCGACGCCACCGGCCCGGAGCATCCCACTGACGCCTGGGATGCCGCCGGCGCGGAGCGGCTGGCCGATGCCGTTGCGGGCGTTGAGGCTCTTATCCGTGAAAGGGCGGGAGCGCCGGTTCCGGAGGACGCCGGACGGCAGTTGCAGCTGGCAGTCCGGGCGGTGTTCGCGTCCTGGGACACGCCGCGTGCCAAGACCTACCGCGAGCTGCACGACATCCCGCACGACCTCGGCACCGCCGTCACCGTGCAGGCGATGGTGTTCGGCAACCGTGACCGGCACAGCGGCACCGGCGTCGCCTTCAGCCGCGACCCGAACACCGGCGAGCAGGCTCCCTTCGGTGAGGTCCTGTTCGGCGGCCAGGGCGAAGAGGTCGTCTCCGGTACGTCGTCCACCCGGCCGCTGACGGACCTGGCCGGACGCGAGCCGGATGTGTGGACCGGCCTGGTACGAGCCCTGAACCGGATCGAGGAGCACTACCGGGACGCGTGCTACGTGGAGTTCACCTTCGAAGCGGGCGAGCTGTGGATCCTCCAGGTGCGGCCCGCCGGCCTGGCCGGCCGCGCCGCCGTCCGCGTGGCGGTCGACCTGGCCGACGAGGGCGTCATCAGCCGCCAGGAGGCACTGCTCAGGATCTCCCCGCATCATCTTCGGCACGCTCGCACACCCCGGCTGGCGACCGATGACGTCCTCACCCGGGGGCTCGGCGCCTGCCCGGGCGTCGCCACAGGCGCCATCGCGACCACCGCCGACAGGGCCGCCCGGATGGCCGCCGACGGCCCGGTCATCCTCGTGCGCCCGCACACCTCCCCGCTCGACATGCACGGCCTGGCCGCCGCCGCCGGCGTCCTCACCGCGAGCGGCGGACCGGCCAGCCACGCCGCCGTGGTCGCGCGGGCGATGGGCAAACCCGCCGTCGTCGGGGTCACCGACCTCACGGTCGACGTCGCTGAGGGCCGCGTACGGATGGGGGCGCGTACGTATGCGGAAGGCACGCTCATCACCATCGACGGGACCAGTGGCGAGGTCGCCGCCGGCGCCCACCGCGCCACCACCGCCACCAGCGACCCCCACCTGGGCCGCCTGCTCACCTGGGCCGACGAAGCCGCACCCAGATACGCCGGCGAGCCGTGAACGTGCCCATCTGGCCGCCCTGGTCCGTGCGGGAACCACCTGCATCGGCGGCAAGCTCGTCGAACGTCCAGAAGGGGTCGCCGGCATGAACGACAAGATCACCACCGGAACGCTGCACCACGTCGAAGTATGGGTGCCTGACCTTCAGCGCGCTGTCATCAGCTGGCAGTGGCTGCTGCAGGCGCTCGGATACACCCTCTTCCAGGACTGGAGCGCAGGGCGCAGTTGGCGGCTGGGGGCCACCTACCTGGTCCTGGAACAGTCCTCCGCGCTCAGCACCGACCGGCACGACCGCTGCCGCCCTGGAGTGAACCACCTGGCCTTCCACGTGGAAAGCCGCGCCCTGGTCGAGGCTCTGGCCGAGCAGGCGCCCGCCCACGGCTGGACCCTGATGTTCCCCGATCGCCACCCGCACGCCGGTGGCGAACGGCATTACGCCGCCTATCTGGAGGACATGGACGGGTTCGAGGTCGAACTCGTCGCCATGGACCGGATCCCCGGCTCTTGACGGCTGGTCATCCGGAGAACAGTTCCCGGTTCCTCTCCAGGAATTCCCGCAAAGACGTCGCCGGGCGGCCCGCCACCGCCTCGATCGTGCCGAAAACGCCGTCCGGCTCGATCAGGGAGCCGTTCCGCGTACGCTCGAAGACGTTGCGGACGCACGCCATGTAAACGGGGTCAGCGCCTGCCGCGACCATGTTGTCGTAGAACGCCGGTGGTTCTGCCGGCTCGTACCGCCACGGCTGTCCGGTCACCTTGCCCAGCAGTTCGGTGATCTCACTCAGCGATGCGGCTTCGGCGGCCAGGTCGTAGGCCCGGCCATCGTGCGGTCCGGGATCGCGCAGCACAGTGGCCGCGACCTCGGCGATGTCGGAGACGTCCACCCAGTTCGGCCGTGCTTCGCCGACGAAGTGCGTGAGCACGCCCGGCGCCCCGACGCTCAACCGCAGGTTCTGCATGAAGGAAGCGGGGCGCAGGTGCGTGTGGCCGAGCCCAGAGCGTTCGATGTACGCCTCGACGAGCTGATGCCAGGCGAAGTGGACGATGGTGGTGTCCTCGGCGGCGGACACCCCGACATGGACCAGATGGGAGACGCCTTCGGCCTTGGCCGCGTCCACGGCCGCCTTGGACTGCGCCAGCATCCTCACGTCGTATCCGGTGACCAGGAACACCCGGTCGACACCCGCGAACGCGGGCCGCACCGCCTCCAGCCCGGCGGTCTCCGCCTCGTCCAGATCGAGACGGCGCACCTCGACCGCACGCTCCCGCAACCAGGCCGCGGCATCCGGACGGCGGGTGGCGACGACCAGGCGCAGGCGTCCCTCCTGATGATCGGGAACGAGCATGTCGACAAGCGCGGAGCCGATCGCCCCGGTGGCCCCCATGACCAGAACGGTTGCCGGTGCCATATCTCCTCCATGTTCGGCCAGCTGGGCTGCGATGCGGGTCATGGGGGAAACGTAAAGCCTCACGTCGGCGTGAGGGTCAAGCGCCTAGAATCCTGAGCATGCACATCGGTGAGCTGGCGCGGCGCACCGGCGTGAGCGTGCGGGCGCTGCGCTATTACGAGGAGCAGGGCCTCTTGGTGCCGGCGCGGGCCGCCAACGGCTACCGCGAGTACACAAAGGCCGCCGTGGACGTGGTCGGCTGCATCCAACTGCTGTACGCGGCGGGCCTGTCCAGCACCAAAGTCGCCGAGGTGCTGCCCGCTGCGTGCCGCGACGCCGAAGGGGTCGTGCTGTCCGGGGAGTTGACCGGGGAGCTGGAAACGGTGCGGGCACGGCTGATCGGCGAGATCGAGGAGCGTCAGGCGTCGCTGCGCCTGCTTGACGAGGTGATGGCCGCCGCGTGTTGGGACGGCGTGACCCTTCAGGAAGAAAACCCGCTTCCACACGTGGGCCTTCGCATGGGGCTCACCGGGTTAGCGGCAGAGCCTGGGTGAGCCCTTCGCGGCTGGTATCACCACGCTGCGCTGGACCGGCTCGTGAAGAGGTGCGGATCGACGACGACCCGCGCCGCTCCTTCAGCCGCTGACCTGTCACGCGTCCCGTGCCCGCAGCAGCAGCCCGCCGGTCACGAGGGCCGCGCCGGCCCATGCCGCCAGGACGCCCAGGCCGGCCCACGGGCTGAGGGGCAGACCGGACAGCTGAGTGGTCGCCTGGATGGTGAGCCCGGCGGTCGTCGGGGAGATCTGCCACAGCAAGGTGGCGAGGTCCGGGTCGGGAATCATGAGGATGACGGCGGGAAAGAGGTAGAGCAGGCCGAGGACGACGCCGATGGCGGCCGCGGAGTCCCGTACGGCGGTGGCGATGCCCAGGCTGAGCAGGGCGACCAGCGCGAGGTAGAGGACCGAGCCGACGGCGGCGCGCACCATCGGCCCGTCGAAGGCCAGCCGGGCCGGGGGGAAGCCGTTGCCGAGCAGGATGCGCTGCCCGGCCAGGGCGGACCCGAGCACGGCGAGGCCGCCTGCGGCCAGTGTCAGCCCGGTGAGCAGGACGGCCTTCACGGCCAGGACGGCGATCCGGTTCGGCATCGCGGCCAGGGTGGTGCGGATGAGGCCGGTGCCGAACTCGCCGCTGATCGCCCCCACCGCCAGGACGGCGACGACCGCCTGACCCGCCTGAATCCCGAAAAGGCTGATCTTGGCGGGGTCGTAGCCGCAGCCGGCCGAGGCGCAGGACACGACGGTGGCCGCCGCGACGCTCACGGCGACGGTGACCGCGACCAGAGCGAGCAGAAGCCGGCCGGTACTGGGCAGGGTGCGAAGTTTCGTCCATTCCGCGTGCAGGTATCGCATCATGCGTCCCTCCGGCGCAGCTGGACGACGGCCAGGCCGAGGGCCAGCGCCGCGTAGCCGCACAGCACGGCGAACCCGGCCCACGGCGCCAATGGGTAGAACCCGGCGAGCGGCGCGTAGTGCCCGAGCACGTGGGCGTACTCGGGGATGCTCTGCTGGATCGCGAAGCCCGCGGCCGGAGTCACGCTGAGCAGCCAACGCGCGGCCGCGTCGGGCAGCACGGAGGTGGTCGCCAGGACGTGCGGGACCACGAGCAGCAGCACGGTCGCGATGACCGCGCCGACCGCGCGCCGAAGCAGCGCGCCCAGGGCGAGGGCGAGCACCGCGGCGACGGCGAGCAGCGCCGCCATGCCGACGACCACCCGCACCTCGGTGAGCTGGGACACCGGAAGGATCTGGTTGCCGTTGGCGCGCAGGATCCGGGTGCCGAACGTGAGGGTGATCCAGGTGGCGGCGAGCCCGGCGGCGAAGGTGACTCCGGCGATCGTGACGGCCTTGGCCACCAGCATCCGGCCACGGCCCGGGACGGCGAGCAGGGTGGTGCGGATGAGCCCGTTCCGGTACTCGGCGGTGATGAACATGACCGCCACCACGATCACCACGATCAGGCCGGTCAGCACCCCGGTGAGCGTGCGCTCGACGGTCTGCCCCTCGATGGACGGCGCGATGTCGCCCACCCCGGTGACGCTGAACGTGCCGCCGGAGCGGCCGGCGCGGCCCGGATGGTGGGCGGACCCGTCGGGCGCCTTCGTGGCGCCGATGTCGTCATCGCGCCACCCGCCGGACGTCTCGCCTGACAGGGCGACCTGGTCGAAGACGGCGGTGGCCTCGGTGAAGCGCGAGGCCGAGACGGATCCGCCGAGATCCCCCTGGGTCACCGTCAGATCGCCGGGGGAGGCGGCGAAGAGCCCGATCTCGACCGTGGCCGGCAGCCCGGTCAGGCGAGCGGTGCCGACCTCGGCCCAGTTCGTGCCGTCGGCGGACTCGTACCCGATGAGGGTGTCGCCGGAGCGGGTCAGCCGCAGCCAGCGCGGCGCGTCCCGCGACACGCCGCCCGGACGCCCGGCCACGTCGTGGGTGAAGTCGTGCTGCATCCGCGTCCCGTGCGCCCCGGTGACCAGCACCGCCGCGTACGCCGAGCCCTGCTTCGTGCTCTCCTTGACCATGACTCCGGCCTTCGCCCACGGTACGAGCCCCGCGACGACATTACGGACCCCGGGGGTGACGTCGGGTTTGCGGATCTCGCCGGTCATGGAGGTCAGGCGGGCGGTGATGCCGCCGTCCCCGGCCAGCGCCCGGTGAACGAAGAAGAACTTGTCCTCCACGGCCTCCCCGCCCGGCCCCACGGGAACCGCGGGACAGGCGCTCTCCACGGGACCGGCGCCGCACGACGCGAGGCTGCCCGAGGCGGACGACAGGCCGAGCAGCACGATGACCAGCGCCGCCGCGGCCAGGGCGAGCACCCAGCCGCGTACCGTCCTGAACTTCGTCCACTCCGCGCGCACCGCCCTCACGCCGTGCCCCGGAACTCGGCCGCGTCCCTGGTGAGCTCCAGGTACGCCTGCTCCAGCGTCACGCGGTGGGCGGCCACCTCGGCGAACGCCACCCCGCCCGCGGTGAGCAGGGCCACGACCCGCTCGGCGGGCAGCCCCGCGACGACGAGCGTGTCCGGTCCGGTGACGGTCACGGCGGCGCTCGCGTGGGCCAGCGCCGCCCGCGCGCGCTCCGGCGCCGTCGTGCGGAGCGTGACCCTGCCACCGGCGGCGGCGGCGATCAGCTCGGCCACGCCGGTGTCGGCGATGACCCGGCCACGCCCGACCACAACGAGCCGGTCGGCGGCGTCTTCCAGCTCGCTCATCAGATGACTGGAGATCAGCACCGCGCGTCCTTCGCCGGCCAGCGAGCGCAGGAGGCCGCGGATCCACACGATGCCCTCGGGGTCGAGCCCGTTGACCGGCTCGTCCAGCATCAGCACCGGCGGGTCACCGAGCAGCGCCGCGGCGATCCCCAGCCGCTGCCGCATGCCGAGCGAGAAACCGCCCGTCCTGCGGCGGGCCACCGAGGTCAGCCCGACTTGCTCGATCACCTCGTCCACCCGCCGGACGGCCAGCTTCTGGGAGTGGGCCAGCCACCGCAGATGGTCGCGCGCGCTGCGGCTCGGCTGCAGCGCCGCCGCGTCCAGCAGCGCGCCGATGTGGCGCAGGGGCGTGCGCAGGCTCGTGTACGGCCGTCCGCCGACCAGGGCGTGCCCCTCGTCGGCGGCGTCCAGGCCGAGGATCACCCGCATGGTGGTGGACTTGCCCGCGCCGTTGGGCCCGACGAACCCGGTGACCTGCCCCGGCCGGACGGTGAAGGACATGCCGTCCAGCGCCAGGGTCGGGCCGAACCGCTTGCGCAGCCCGGACACTTCGATGGTTGCTTGCATGGGATCGGTTGTACGCATATGCCCCTTACGTGGGCCGAACAAGGGCTGTCACACCGCTGTTAGGTCCGGCACGGCATCCTGGAGTCCTGCACTCTTGGGGGAGATCGATGCCGCGACGCCTGGCCACCGTACGGTGGCGCTTCACCCTCTTGTACGCGGGTGTGTTCCTCGCCTCCGCCGTCGGGCTGCTGGTCATCAGCAACCTCATCGGCCTGAGCGGGACGCGGATCAGCGAGAGCGCGCCCGCCGGGCAGCCACCGGGCGGGCCTGCCGACGCCACCGCGCAGGCGCTCATCGCACAGTTGTTGGAGGCGCGGGAGGCTCAGTTCCGCCAGATCCTGATCGGCTCGGCGGTCGCCCTCGCCGTCGTGGCCGTGCTGTCACCCGTGCTGGGCCACCTCATCGCGGGCCGGGTGCTGCTCCCGTTGCGGACGATCACCGACGCCACCCGCCGGATCTCCGCCGACAACCTGCACGCGCGGCTGGCGGTGCCGGGCCCGGCCGACGAGGTGAAGGATCTCGCCGACACCATCGACGACCTGCTCGGCCGGCTGGAGGGCGCCTTCGCCGCGCAACGCCGGTTCGTCGCCGACGCCTCCCACGAACTGCGCACCCCGCTGGCCACCATGCGGGCGTCCCTTGACGTGGCCATCGCCAAGCCCGGCCCGGTGCCCGTACCGACCGTCGCCCTGGCCGACCGGCTGCGCACCGAGCTCGACCAGGTCGACCGCCTCCTGGAGGGCTTCCTCACCCTCGCCCGCGCCCAGCACGGCGCTCTCGTCGACCGGCAGGAGGTCTCGCTCGGGCGCCTGGTGGCGGCCGCCCTGGACGCCAGGGCCGCCGACCTCGCCGCCAAGGACCTCACCGTCCACGACGAGCTCGATGACGCCTGGACCCGGGGCAGCGCGACGCTGCTGTCCCGCATGGTCGGCAACGTGATCGACAACGCCATCGTGCACAACCACGAGCACGGCTGGATCAAGGTCACCGTCACCTCGGGCGCGCTGCTCGTCGTGGAGACCGGCGGGCGCGTGCTCGACCAGGCGCAGGTGGCGCGGCTGGCCGAGCCGTTCCAGCGGCTCGCCGCGGATCGCACCGGCTCCGACACCGGCTCCGGGCTGGGCCTGTCGATCGTCGCCGCCATCGCCACCGCGCACGGCGGCGACGTGGACCTGCGCGCCCGGCCGGAAGGCGGCCTCCGGGTCGCCGTCACGCTGCCACCGGCGGAGGTTCTGGCATGAGGGGTTTCGTGACGGAGGTTCCGTCAGCCCCGGGGGCGGAGGTTCGAGCGTGAGGGTGCTGGTGGCGGAGGACGCCCGCGCTCTGGCCGCCGTCCTGGCCGAAGGGCTGCGCGACCAGGGCATGGCCGTGGACGTGGCGCACGACGGGCTGGAGGCCGCGGCCAAGCTCGACCTCAACCCCTACGACGTGATCGTCCTCGACCGCGACCTGCCGGGCATCCACGGCGACACCCTCTGCCAGATGATCACCGAACACGACCAGCGGGTGATGGTCCTGATGCTGACCGCCGCCGGCGCGCCCGGCGACCGGGTCAGCGGCCTGGCGCTGGGCGCCGACGACTACCTCGCCAAGCCGTTCCACTTCCCCGAGCTCGTCCTGCGCATCCGCGCGCTGGCCCGCCGCCGGCCCGCCGCCCGCGCGCGCGTCCTGCGCGCGGCGGGCATCGAACTCGATCCCGTACGACGGGTCGCCACCCGCGACGGCCGCCACCTGGACCTGTCGGTCAAGGAGTTCGCCCTTCTGGAAGCCCTGCTGAGCGCCACCCCCGCCTTCCTCAGCGCCGAGGACCTCCTCGAACAGGTCTGGGACGAGTACGCCGACCCGCTCACCAACACCGTCACCGTCACCATCAGCCGACTACGCCGCAAACTCGGCGATCCCCGCGTCATCACCACCACCCCCGGCGTCGGCTACCGCATCGCCGACGCACCCGAGGACCCTGCCTGACCACGCCCGTACGGGGTTTGCTCATTGAACGGCCAGGGCACCTCAAGCTTTTACCGGATCAACGAGGCCAGCGTGAGCTGTTTCCCGACCGCCGCCGACGTCGTCATGGGCCATCCGGCGCCGGCCGTGCCCACCTGCGAGTGAAGGAGCAGCGCCATGGCGCATGAGGCCGGACTGGGCGGGCTTCACGACGGCCAGGCTGCCGCATCTGCGGTACGTGGCCTGCGACACCGGCACCGGCCAGGTCCTCGGGTGGGTGGCCGCCTCGGCGGTGTCGGCCCGTCCGGTGTACGCCGGGGTGGTCGAGCACAGCATCTACGTCCATCCGGGCTGCCAGGCCCACGGCATCGGCAGGGCGTTGCTGTCGGCCTTCGTGACCGGCAGCGAGGACGCGAACGTGTGGACGATTCAGACCGGGATCTTCCCGGACAACGCCGCCAGCCTGTCCCTGCACCAGGCGTTTGGGTTCCGCGTGGTGAGCGTCCGTGAGCGAATCGGCCGGCACTACGGCGTATGGCGCGATGTCGTGATGATGGAACGGCGCAGCTCCGTGGCCGGCGTCTGACCGGAAGCACGCCGTCCCGACCTCATCGGGTGACGGCTGATCGTCGGTGATGTCGTACGCGGGTCTCCTCCCCGCTGTTCGAGTCAGCCTGCGGGCACGGGACGCCTGGCGAAGCCGGCGGGGCGCGGCGCCAGCAGCACGATGATCGCGACATAGGCCGCCAGTGTCAGCGCGGAGGCGAGCCCGCTGTACTCCAGGTACCAGCCGGGCACCGACGGATTCGCCGGCGCCGGGGTGCTGAACAGGGCGCCGGCCACGAAGCCGAGCAGGCCGAGGCCGGCGAACACCCAGGCGGCGACACGGGCGGTGGTGCTGCCCCGGAGCACCACCGCGGCCAGGACGACGAAGATCGCCGACATCAGCACCGAGGTGGCGACGCCGAGCCAGGAGATGTTCGTGGGCCCCTCGGAGAGTTGCTTGGCGAGCGCGTCGGCGGTCATCTCCCCGCCCAGGACATCGCGGAGCGCGAACGATAAGGCGAGGTCGGTGAGTTCGAGGGCCGCCTGGACGACCAGAAGGGCCGCGGCGATCGTCATGGTGCGGGGACGTCCGGGAGTGTTCATGTGTGTCTTCCTGATCGGTCAGGGATGGGATCTCATTCGCTGCGCAGTCCGCCTGGCTTGGTCAGGCGCCAGAGCAGCGGCAGACTGGCCGTGGTGGTCAGGAGGATGACCAGGGCGGCCGCGCCGGAGGTGGCGCCGATGCCGAGCCAGTCGAACCGGATCGGGGCTGATGCGGTGGCCTGCAGGATCGCCGCCAGGCCGGCGCCGGTGACGACGGCCAAGGACAGGCCGAGCAGTACGGGGATGGCCATCTGGTAGAGGACCGATCCGGCCAGGGTCGCCCGGGGGGTGCCGAAGGCGACGAGCACGGCGAGCAGCCGGCGCCGTTCGCGGAGTTGCTCGACGATGTTGACCAGCATGCTCGCGCCGATGAGCAGCAGCAGCGCCGTGGCTCCGACGAGAAGCCCCTGCCGGATGCCCACCAGCGTCTCCTCCACGGTCCGCGTCTGGATCAGCATGACCTGGGCGGTCGGGTCGACCTGGGCGGCGGCGTTGCGGAGCCGGTCGAGGGCGTCGGGATCGGCGGGATCCAAGCCCACGTAAAGGTCGAAGAACGACAGGTCCGGACGAGTGCCGCGCAGCGCGGCGGGGGTGACCAGGAGGGTCGTCCCGGCTTGGGGCAGGTCGCCCCGGACGGCGGGGACGGTGCGGGCCGAGGCGGGCAGGGTCCACCCCGGGGCCCGCTCGCCCGGTTCGCCGAGGGTGTAAGCGCTGCCGGCGCGGGGCACCGCCGCGTTCGGCCCGGCGACCACGAACGTGTCGCCGTCGGCGCAGGCGTCAAGCGCGGCGAGCTGCCGTAAGACGGCGCAGTCGCCGACCTTCAGCCTGGTCCCGGCCGCCTGCGCGGCGGATCGCGCCGGCGTGGCCGTCACCTGTGCCACGGAGTCGGCCGCGCGGACCCCGGAAGCCGTGCTGAGCGAGGCCGACCAGCGCTCCTGGGTGCCGGCGTGCGGCAGCACCACGACCTGAAACCGGCCGGTGTCCCGCCCGGTCTCCTGCGTGTACTGAGCCTGCACCGCGACCAGCAGCCCCTGCACCGCGATCGCGGCCGCGACCGAGACGGCGATGCCGGACACGGCGCGCACCGCCGTGCCACTGTCGAGCTGCAGCCGGCGTACCGCCAGCTGCCAGGCGACGCCACCGCCGCCCAGCCGGCGGACCGCCGCCGCCACCAGCCAGGGCAGCAACAGCGCCACGCCGATCAGCAGCGCCGCCACCCCCGCCATGACCTGGTACGCGAACCCGTCCGTGAGGCCGGAACCGCCGGAGAACATCGGAGCGAGCAGGCCGAGGCCGGTCACCGGCAGGATGAGCCGCCACCACAGCCGGCGACGGCGGTCACCACCACGGCGGACCACGCCGAGCGGTTCGACCAGCACCCGCCGCAGCGAGGACACCGTGACCAGCACCGCGGCGACCGGGACGAGCACCACGACCAGCGCCGCCAGAGCCGGGGCCGGCCGGAGATCGGCCAGGTAGAAGCTCAGGTCGGCCGGCACGAACCGGGCGGCCAGCAGGCCTGCCACGAGGAAGAGCAGCCCACCTGCGACGAGCCCCAGCAGCGCGCCGGCCAAGGTCTCCCCGGCGGCGATCCGGCGCGTCATGGCGGCGTCCGCGCCGACCAGCCGCAGCGCGGCGAGTTGCCGGTCACGGGCCTCGCCGCCGAAACGCACCGCGGTGGCCAGGAAGACCGCGACCGGCAGCAGCAGCACCACCAGGCCGACCGCGCCCAGCAGCAGCAGAATCGCCGCGATCCCCTCGTCGGCGTCCCGCGTGCCGAACGACCGGATCCGGGTGGCGGAGTCCTCGGTCAGCCGGTCGCTGCCGAGGTAGAACGCGTACTCCCCGGGGCCGGCCAGCCCTGGCGCGCCGATCGTGCCGACCACCCGCGCACCCCACCGGCCACGCAGCAGCGCCCCCTCCTCGGCGGTGAGCAGCTGGGCGAGAGCGGGTGAGGCCACCATCTCGCCGGGAGCCGGCCACCTGGTCACACCGGGCGGCAGCGGAGCCCGCGCACCCTCCGGCCGCACCAGCCGGCCGTGGATCGTCCGGTCCCGGTAGTGCGAGTCGACGGCGGCCGTCAGCAGCGTGTCGGCGCCCCGGGGCACCGGCTCCGCCGCGACGACCGCGCGGGCGGCGAGCCGGGCGTCGCGGGCTGCCACCAGGGACGGGATCGTCGCGGCGATGAGCAGCATGGCCACCCCGAGTCCCACTCCGACGGAGATCATGGCCAGCCGAGCCCAGCCCGAGCGGCCCGCCACACTCAGCCGAACCCCCAACGCCAGCTCACCACCCCACCGCCCGGCCCTCACCGCACATACTCCTGCTCGCGTACGCGGCCGTCGCGGACCACGGCCTCCCGGTCGGAGTAGGCGGCTACCCGTGCCTCATGGGTCACCAGCACCACCGCCGCGCCGGTCTGCTGGGCCGCCGCGGTGAACAACCGCATCACCCGCTCGCCGTTCAGGGAGTCCAGCGCCCCTGTCGGCTCGTCGGCGAAGATCACCCGCGGACGGGTGACCAGCGCGCGGGCCACGGCCACCCGCTGCCCCTGCCCGCCGGAAGCCTGCCCCGGGCGCTTCCCGGCCACGTCGGCGACCTCCAGGCGGTCCAGCCATTCGGCGGCGGACCGCTGCGCCTGGCGACGGCCGACGCCGGCCAGCCGCAACGGCAGCGCCACGTTCTCCAGGCAGCTCAGCTCAGGCACCAACTGCCCGAACTGGAAGACGAAGCCGAACTCGGTCCGGCGCAGCGCGCTGCGCCGCGCGTCGGACATCGCCGACAGGTCATGACCGTCGAACCTCACCCGGCCGGAGTCAGGGGAGAGGATCCCGGCCAGGCAGTGCAGCAGCGTGGACTTGCCGGAGCCGGACGGCCCCATCAGCGCCAGCACCTCCCCGGCGTGCACCCGCAGCGACGCGGAGCTCAACGCCGGAGTGGGACCGAAGCTCAGGTGCAGGTCCTCGGCGGTCAGGAGGGCGTCATCGGCCATGGGGGACGCCATCACGGGCGGACCTGGTCGGCGAGCTGGTCGAGGCGGGCGGCGGTGAGCTCCAGCCAGCGCAAGTCGGCCTCCAGGTGGAACAGGGCGTGGTCGCAGATGAGCTGGTCGGCCAGGTCCCCGTCGCTCTTGCGGCGGGTCAGCTCGCGCATCAGCCGCAGGTGCTCGGCGCGCTGGCCGTCCAGCAGGTCGGCGGCGTCCCGCCCGGTGAGCAGCGCCAGGACGACCTTGGTGTAGAGCGTGCTCTGCAGGTACGGCTCGGGCTTCTCCGGCTGGGCCAGCCAGCCAGCCACGTCGGTGACGCCGGCCGAGGTGATCGCGTACCGCTTGCGCTCCGGGCCGTCGCCGGGCTCGGATTCCACCTCCACGAGGCCGTTCTTCAGCAGCCGCGCGAGGGTTGAATAGACCTGGCCGTAGTGCAGCGCCCGGCCGTGGCCGAACCGCTCGTCGTAGAAGCGCTTGAGGTCGTAACCGTGTCGTGGACCGGACTCCAGCAGGCCCAGGAGGGCGAAACCAACGGACATGCCGATCACTATACACATGGTTTATACACAGAGTGTCTAGTCGCCCTGGCCCGCACGGCGGGGCACCCACCGGGGCGTCGCGTGGGGGAGCGGTGCTCTGGGCAGGAATGGAGGCGGAAGAAGCCGACTTGACGGGAGTCCTGTATGCGAATCGGTGTCGTTTTTCCGCAGACCGAGATCGGCGCGGACGTGGGTGCGGTGCGCGCGTACGGACAGGCCGCCGAGGAGCTGGGCTTCCGGCACCTGATGGCCTACGACCACGTCGTCGGCGCCGACCCCGCGGTCCACCAGGGCTGGCAGGGGCCCTATGACCTGCGCAGCACCTTCCACGAGCCGATGGTCCTGTTCGGCTATCTCGCCGCGCTGACCTCGCTGGAACTCGTCACCGGCGTCATCATCCTGCCGCAGCGGCAGACGGTGCTGGTGGCCAAGCAGGCGGCTGAGGTCGATCTGCTCAGTGCCGGCCGGTTGCGGCTGGGCGTGGGGCTCGGCTGGAACCAGGTCGAGTACGAGGCGCTCGGCCAGGACTTCACCACCCGAGGCAGGCGGATCGAGGAGCAGGTCGGGCTGATGCGCCGGTTGTGGACCGAGGAGTCGGTCACGTTCGGCGGCGCCTTCCACCGGGTGACGGGAGCGGGCCTGGCGCCGCTGCCGGTGCGGCGGCCGATCCCCGTCTGGTTCGGCGGGCAGTCACCCCCGGCCTACCGCCGGGCCGGACGCCTGGCCGACGGGTGGTTCCCGCAGATGCCCCCGGGGCCCGATCTGGACGCGGCCAAGGCGATGGTCGAGGAGGCCGCCGCGCAGGCCGGGCGTGACCCGGCCACGCTCGGCATGGAAGGCCGGGTCAGCTGGACGGGCGACGCCGGGGACCTGGTGGCGTCGGCCCGCCGGTGGCGGGAGTCCGGCGCCACGCACCTCGCCGTCAACACCATGAAGGCGGGACTGCGCTCGGCCGACGAGCACATCGGCGCCCTGGCCGCCGCCGCGGACGCGCTCGGCCTGCGTACCGGCTAGGGCCGTCAGGTCGTGACCGCGTCGGCGGCGGCCAGGACGCGCAGGTGCTCCAGAGCGTCGCGGGGCGTGTCGGCGAGCGGCTGGATGCAGACGTGGTCCGCGCCCGCGTCCAGGTGCGCCCGTACCCGATCGATGATCTTGTCTGGCTCGCCCCAGGCCACGATGGCGTCCACCAGCGCGTCGCTGCCGCCGTCGGCGAAGTCCTCGTCACGCCAGCCCAGCTCGCGCAGGTTGTTCACGTAGTTCGGCAGAGCCAGGTAGAGCGACATGAAACGGCGGGCGGTCCGCCGCGCCCGCGCCGGATCGGTGTCGAGCACCACCGTCTGCTCCGGCGCCAGGATCGGCTCGGGGCCGAGGACGGCACGAGCGCGCGCGGTGTGCTCGACCGGCACGAAGTACGGGTGCGCCCCCTGGGCACGTCGTGCGGCGAGTTCGAGCATGTTGGGGCGGAGCGCGGCCAGCAATCGTGGTGCCGGCTCCGGCAGCGGGCCGCTGTACTTCGTCGCGTCCATCGCGTCCAGGTAGGTCCGCATCGCCGAGACCGGCCGGCTGTAGTCGTGACCGCGTGCCGCCACCGCGGGGGCGTGGCTCACGCCCAGGCCGAGCACGAACCTGCCGTCGAACGCTTCGGCCAGCGCGTCCGCGCCGTTGGCGGCGGCGGTCGCGTCGCGGCCCCAGATGCTGGCGATCCCGGTCGCGACCATCAGATGCCGTGTCGCGCCCAGCAGGAGGGCCGAATGGACCAGCGCCTCCTTGCCGGTCGGGGTCTCCCCGATCCACAGCGTCTTGAAGCCCAGCCGCTCCACCTCGGCGGCCGCCTCGCGCTCGAAAGCCGCGGACTCCCCGCCCAGGGTGCCGTTCCAGACCCCTACCCGTCCCATGCGCCGCTTGAGCGCCGCCACATCAGTCACCACAGCTCACCCGCCTCAGTCGCCACCTGCCTCCCACCACGATAGGCAGCCGCTCTCCGGACTCCGGGTCACGACTTGCCGTGTCGCGATGCCGTGCCAGGTGACGATCATGATGGTGACGTCGATAGATTTGACCTTCGGGTGCCGGGAGCACGATGTGCACAGGAGATGAGACGAGACATGCGGCCATACGGATGGATGCTCATGCTGGCCGCGGTGGTTCTCGTCGTGGACCAGGCCGCCAAGTATTGGGCGGTCTCCGCGCTCTCGAACGGCGAGCGCGTCGTGGTGATCCCCGAGCTGATCCAGTTGCGGCTGCTGCGCAACCCCGGCGCCGCCTTCTCGATCGGGGAAGGGGTGACGTGGGTGTTCACCCTCGTGGCCGCCGCCGCGGTCGCCGCGATTCTGTACGTCGGGCGGCGGTTGCGCTCGACGGCCTGGACGGTCGTGCTGGGAGCGCTGCTGGGCGGCGCCTTCTCGCATCTGCTCGACCGCCTCTTCCGGGCACCCGGCTTCGCTCAGGGGCATGTGGTGGACTTCATCGACTACGGCGGGTTGTTCGTCGGCAACGTCGCCGACATCGCGCTCACCGGGAGCTGTGTCCTGCTCATGGTGCTCACCCTGCGCGACATCCCGATCGGGGGAGTGGTGGACAAGGGGAGTCCGTCGGTGTAGGAAGCGGCGCACGCTGACCGACCGGCTGCTCACGGCTGCTCATGCCTGTGGGCTGTCTCTTCTGGGGTGGTTTCTGAGGGCGAAGTCGAGGGTGTCCAGGGTCCAGGCCCAGGAGGCGTCGGCGTCGCGTGGGGTGTGGCGGAAGCTGCCCGCCATCTCCAGGCTCACGTAGCCGTGAAAGGTGCTGCCCAGCAGGCGCACCGCGTCGGTCTGGTCGGGCTCCGGCAGGTCGTAGCCGCGCAGCAGCGCCCGCGTCATCTCCGCGTGCCGGGGTCCCGCGCTGGCGGCCGCGGTCTGCGCGTCGAGCTCGAACCGGGAGGCGGTGTAGCGGCCCGGATGCTTCTTGGCGTAGTCGCGATAGGTGTTGGCGAGCGCCACCAGCGCGTCCTTGCCGGCGCGCCCGGCCAGCGCGGCGGCGGCCTGGTCGGCCATCTCCTCCAGGGCCAGCAGCGCCACCCGCACCTTCAGCTCGCGCGCGTTGGCGATGTGCGCGTACAGGCTCGGGTCCTTGATGCCGAGCCGGCGCGCGACCGCCGAGCCGGTCACCTGGTCGAAGCCGATCTCGTCGGCCAGCTCCGCCGCCGTCTGGGTGAGGCGTGCGGCATTGATGCCCGCGCGTGCCATGGAACCTCCACTGGCTAACAAAATTAAGCATTTGTCTAATTGTATTAGGGTAGCTAGCCTCGCCGTACATGAGACCCATCACCGAGAGCGACCTGCGAGGGTCGTTCGTCAACTGCTCCAAGGGCGAGACCAAGCGCCTGGGCGTGCCCAGGGACCTCGACGAGCAGCCCTGGGACGACCTCGACTTCCTCGGCTGGCGAGATCCCGGCGCCCCCGAGCGCGGCTATCTCGTCACCGAACGCGACGACGGCACGCTCGCCGGGATCGCGCTCCGGGCGGCCCCCGGCACCGCGCGAGGCTTCACCTCGCGCAGCATGTGCTCGCTCTGCCTGACCACCCACACCAGCGGCGGCGTGGCGCTGATGACCGCCCGCCGCACCGGCGAGGCCGGCCGTCTGGGCAACACCGTCGGGCAGTATCTGTGCGCCGATCTGGCCTGCTCCCTCTATATCCGGGGCAAGAAGCAGACGGTCGTAGGGGCTGACTTCGACGAGACCCTCTCCATGGACGAGCGAGCCGCCCGCACCCGGACCAACCTGGCCGCCTTCATCGACAAAGTCCTCGAATGACGTCGTGACGTCGTCCTGCATCAGGCCGATCGGCGTCGGTATCGCCGCCTGCCGCGTGAGAGGCGTGCGATCGTTCATCACTCTTCGAAGTTGATATATTACTGACGGTCAGGCTAGCTCCACGCCGGCCGCCGAGGAGGCCGTACTTCGAAAGGCTCGACGATGGCACGTCACTCCGGGACCAAGATCGAGCCCGACGACCCCCGCTACGAGCCGCTCCGGCGCGGGTTCAACTCCCGGTGGCTGGCCGCCCGGCCCGACTACATCCGGCTTCCGCGCACCGGTGACGAGGTCAGGCACGCGCTGCGGGAAGCGGTCGGCGAACCCGCGCCCCCGCACCGGTCACGCATCACGGTCCGCTCCGGCGGTCACTGCTACGAGGACTTCGTCTGCTCTCCCGACGTACGGGTGATCATCGACATGTCGCTGATGGACGGCGTCTACGCCGACGGCGCCATGGACGCCGTCTGCATGGAGGCCGGCGCCACCATCGGGCAGCTGTACAAGAAGCTCTACCAGGCGACCGGCAAGGCGCTGCCCGGTGGCTCGTGCGCGACGGTCGGGCTCGGCGGCCACGTGGCCGGCGGCGGTTTCGGCCTGCTGTCGCGGCAGTACGGCCTCACCGTCGACTATCTGTACGCCGTGGAGGTGGCCGTCGTCGACGAGGCCGGTGGGGTGGAGCTGGTCACCGCCACCAGGGACGACGCCGATCCCGACCTCAGGGACCTGTGGTGGGCGCACACGGGGGGCGGCGGAGGCAACTTCGGCATCGTCACCCGGATGTGGTTCCGCGATCTTCCCCAGGCGCCGAAGAGCGTGCTGCTCGCCACCGGGGGCTGGAAGTGGGCGGAGG
Organism: Nonomuraea glycinis; assembly: GCF_014646515.1. Lineage (GTDB taxonomy): Bacteria > Actinomycetota > Actinomycetes > Streptosporangiales > Streptosporangiaceae > Nonomuraea > Nonomuraea glycinis. The sequence goes on along the minus strand of NZ_BMNK01000004.1, from coordinate 11,065 downwards.
TGGACGAGGACCGGTTCCGGCGCATCGTCGGCAACTTCGGCGCCTTCTTCGACCGGCACCGGGGCGGCCCCGACGACGAGTACGCCGACCTGTTCGCCATCCTCCTGCTGACCCACGCGAGCCGGCCCGAGATCGGCCTGATCGCCCAGATCGATGCCGAGGTCCCGCACGCCCGCGACCTGATCGTCGACTTCGAGCGGGAGATCAACCGGGATGTCGGCCGAGCGCTGCACCCGCTGACCGAGGTGCTCGGCGAGCACGCGGCCTTCGCCCTCGGCGAGGCGTTCGGCGAGCAGGTGGGCCTCATCACCGGGGAGAGCCGGATCCGCAGGCTCCCGGCGCTGCCCTGGACGGTCATCAGCAGGGTCATGGGCGCCCCGAAACCCAACGACAAATGCGGCAAGTACAAGTCCGCCTACATGCGCAGGCCGCTGCCCGCGGAGCAGGTCACCGCACTGTGGAAGGGGCTGACCGAAGATCGGGAGACTCCCCGCGAGGCGGTGGTGCAGATCGACTCCTACGGCTCCGCCGTCAACCGGCTGCGGCCGGAGGAGACCGCGATGGCGCAGCGCGACTCCATCATGAAGCTGCAGCACCAGATCTACTGGCCGCAGGACCAGGACGGCGCCGACCACCTACGGTGGATCCGCACCCTTTACCAGGGCATGTATCCCGGCGGAGCGCCCGTCCCCGACGACACCACCGACGGGTGCTACATCAACTATCCGGACCTCGACCTGAGCGACCCCGCCTGGAACACCTCCGGAGTGCCCTGGTCCACCCTCTACTACGGCGGCAACTATCCCCGGCTGCAACGTGCCAAGCGGCGCTGGGACCCCCGCAACGTCTTCCGCCACGGCCAGTCCATCGAGCTCTGAGCGACGGCCGGCCAGCCCGTCGAGTTCTGGACGTCGGCCGGGTCGGCCGTCGAGCTCTGGGCGGCGGACGGGCAGGACCGCAGCCGGTGTCAGCCCTGGATTTCGCCTGTTGCCGCAGCCGGGCCGCCGGTTTCCTGGTCAGCGGGCTCGAGCGTCTTCCGCAGGAGCTTCATCAGCTCACGCAGGTCCTCGGGGCTCAGCCGAGCGAACGGGGTCAGGGCCAGCGTCGCGGCGATCACGGTGGCCCGCGCGCGCCGTCCGCTCTCCGTGAGGGTCAACACGCGTGAACGGCGGTCGGCAGGGTCGACGGACCGCTCGACGAACTCCCGCTCGACGAGCTGGTTCGTGATGAAGCTGAGGTTGGGCGCGTTGCAGAACAACCGATGGGCCATCGTCTTCATCGACGGCGGCGCCTCATCGGGATCGATCAACCAGAGGGCCTGAGCGGTCGCGGGGGTCAGACCCTGCTCAGCCAGTACGGCCGCGATCCGGTCGCCGGTCAGCATGGACACCTCATGGCTCGCGACCACCACTGCTTCAAGGATGCTCCGGGTCATGACCCCATCCTAGCTTTTGTACTTCGAGACTCGAAGTGTTACGTTGATTCGAGTCTCGAAGTAATTTCCGCATCTGACAGGAAGCGATCGCCCATGCACGACTACTCGAACACCACGGCCCTGGTCACCGGCGCCTCGAAAGGACTGGGCGAGGCGTATGCGCATGAGCTCGCCCGCCGAGGTGCGAACCTCGTCCTCGTCGCCCGCTCCGCCGGCGCGCTTCACACTCTCGCCGAGCGGATCCAAGCCGCGCACCACGTCAGCGTGCACGTGATCGCCGCAGACCTCTCGGACCGGCGTTCCCCGCAGGCGGTGGTCGACGAGCTCAAGCGTCTCGGTCTGGAGGTGGACCTCCTGGTCAACAATGCCGGGCTGGGAGCGGTCGGCCCCTTCCTGAGCCGCCCTCTCGAACCCAATCTCCAGTCGGTCGAGGTGAACGTCGCCGCCCTGATGGGCCTGGTCCACCTGGTGGGCGCCGGCATGCTCGAACGCGGTCGCGGCGGCATCATCAACGTCGCTTCCACGGCCGCCTTCCAGCCCATGCCGTACCAGGCGAGTTACGCCGCGACCAAAGCGTTCGTGCTCTCGTTCACCGAGGCGCTCACCGAAGAGCTCCGGGGGACCGGTCTGCGGGTGATGGCAGCGCATCCCGGGGCCACCGACACCGGGTTCTTCAGCGGGACGACCGCGTCCATGGACCCGAAGGCGGACACCCCGGCGAGCGTCGCGGCGAACACGCTCGACGACTTCGCACGCGGCCGGTCCGTCTCCTATCCAGGTCGCGCCTGCAACCGTGCCGCGACCTGGGCCTCGCGCCTGCTGCCACGGGGCACGGTCGCCGGGATCACCGGCGGCCTCAACCGCAGAGCCGGATTCCAGGACGTCAGCGATGTCAGCTCCGCCACGTCATGAAGGACAGGCGCGCCGCCACCGGCGCGCGTGGCTATCCGAGGTGGCGTACGGCCGGCTGAAGGTCGGTGGGTGAGCCGGCCTCCGGGCGGTAGTGGTCGGCCAGGGCGGTGAACGCGGCCTTGGGTTCCCAGGGCAGGCCGGGGTAGGTGACGCCGAGACGGTCCTCGTAGACCTTGACGATGCCGTAGCTGGCCAGGTCCAGGTCCTCGCGGGGGTCGCCGTCGGGGCGGTGCACGTGGTCGTACAGGGCGAAGGTGAAGACGAAGGCGCTGTCGACGCCGCCGGCCTCGAAGGCGGCCAGCAGTTCGCGCAGATAGGCGGCCTGGCCGGCCTCGTCGCGGAGGTACGCACCGTTCAGCCGGACGGGTTCGCGCGTGTCCTTGTCGTACTCCACGATCTCCAGACCGTGCGCGCCCCTCTCGCCGGCGCCCTGGTAGCCGGCCGCGCCGAACTCGGTGATCGCGACCGGCTTGCCCTGCGCGACGAGGCCGCGGATGCCTTCGGCGAACCGGTCGGCGATCTCGGCCGACCGGTAGAGATCCACGGACACGATGTCGAAGGGCGCCCAGTCGACGCGCTCAAGAGGTACGGAGGCGTACGTCACCTTGCCGCCGAAGTGCTCGCGGACGAGTGTGACGGCCCGGCCGAGGAAGTCGTTGACGCGGGTGCTGACCTCGCCGAGTTGCTCGCGCAGGTGCTCCGGCCGGAGCAGGAACGCGACGCGCTCGTCGATGCTGTCGCCGGGCAGGAAGCCCTTGTTCATCAGGCTGAGCTCGGCGCCGGTGACGAACACGACCTCGGCTCCCCGCAGCCTGAGCCGCTCCGCGCGGGCGGCGCAGTCGGCGAACAGCGACAGCGTCTCCTCCGGGGACAGCTCAAGCGGGTAGGGGGAGAACCAGACCTCCAGGCCCAGGTCGGCGGCGTGCGCCGCGGCGAGCTCCATCCGTTCCGGGTCGCCTCCCATGACGCGCACCGCGGTGCAGTGCAGGTCATCGCGGATGATGCGAAGCTCGCGCCTGACGACCTCCGGGTTGAGGTCCCCGCGGCCGATCACTCCCTTGTGAACGAAGCCGGTGTCGTAACTGATGCCCTTGGCTCGCATCTCATGCCCTCCTTTGACGGTACTGGCCGTACCTTAAACTTATGAGCACGGCCCTGACAAGGCCGCGCGGGAGGGTACGATCAGTACCGGTAGGGAGAGGGGATCCGATGGGTGCCGGAGGGACGCGGCGGCGCGGGGCCGCGCTGGAGGAGGCGATCCTGCATGCCGCGGTGGCCGAACTCACCGCGTCCGGATACGCGGGGCTGACCATGGACAAGGTCGCCGCCCGCGCCGGCACCAACAAGAACGCCATCTACCGCCGCTGGCCGAACCGCCTCGCGCTCGGCATCGCCGCCTACCGCCAACTGGCCATAACGGTCCCGCCGCCCGACACCGGCGACCTGCGCGGCGACGTGCTGGAGCTGCTACGCCAGGCGAACCGCCACTGGAGCTCGCCCCTCGGCGCGATCCTGCGCGAGCTGCTCTCCGCGGCCGGCGGCGCGTCGCAAGCCCTGGCGCAGCTGCGAGAGCAGTCCGGCGACGCCGTGGCCGCCCCCTGGCTGACCATCCTGGGGCGCGCGGTCGCTCGCGGTGAAGCCTCGCCCGAAGCCCTCCATCCACGGGTCGCCACCGTGGCCATCGTCCTGCTGCGCAACGAGTTCGTCATGCGCGGCGCCCCGACCACCTCCGACGACGTCCTCGTCGAGATCGTCGACGAGGTGTACCTGCCGCTGGTACGGCGACGCGCGCCGACCGCCTGACCCGCCACCCGACCACCGTCATACGGTCACCGCCGCGAGCCGCGAGGCCGCGAGGCCGGGAGCCCGGGAGGCCCGGCCTCGGGGAACAGCGGAGCAGCCGTTGGCGCTGAGATTGATCTTGAATATGTAGGGCCGTCGACTCGGCCTTCTCCTTCAGATAACGATCGGTTTATGAAGGGTCTTGAGAACCACTGCCGACCGCGACAGTGACTTCTGTCGGGACGCGTCCGTTGGAGGACGTGGTCGATTGCGGCGTTTGGCTGGGCTGCTCGCTGCCTGGCGTTCATAGTGACGCTATGGAAGGAACGGGTACCTCTGTGCGCAGATCGTTGCTGGCGGCGTAGGTGGTGTTGCCGGTAGGCGGCGCGGTGGCCGGCAATCAGATTCTCAACGATGGGCAGTGGACGTGGTGGTGGGTACCGATCGCGGTCGCCCTGTCGGCGGGGTGTGGGTCACTCATCGCCTCACCCGTTCAGCGACGACGTCGCATCCAAAGGCGGGGCAGTCGGTTTCCGATTCCACCGTTAGGGGTGGAGTCACTCAGGTCAAAGGCGTCACCGGTAATCTGCGTATCGGTGTTCCCTCCGCACCTACTCCCACTCCTGAGGCGGCTCCGGCCCAGCCCTCCCCCACGACCCCGACTCCGGCACCGCTCGTGGAGCCGCAGGGCGGGCAGTCGGCCACCGGTTCACAGGTCGGTGGCGAGGTGCGGCAGGTCGATGGGTCGGCGGCGATGCCGAGATCGACTTGACCATCACGTTGAGCAGGCCGGTGTACCGGGTGGAGGCTTTCCCCTCGCCGCGGAGCCGGCCGGGGGTGGAGCAGGCGCGTGCGCAACCCTCTCGGCTGTTGTTGTCCCGCTATGAGGTGGTGCCGTTCCCTGGCCGCGATGTGCTGGTGCAGAAGTTGGTGGACTGGATGGGCGGGCCAGAGGGGCCGGTCTCAGTGCGGCTGGTGCACGGGCCGGGCGGGCAGGGCAAGACCCGCCTGGCCGCCTTCCTGGCCCGCGAGCACACCGCCGGTGCACAGAGCTGGCAGGTGTGGCAGGCGCGCCAACCGCTGCCGACCGCCACCTCACCCTAACGGCTGAGCATGCCGGCCGGGGTGGCGGGCGTACTGGTGGTGGACTACGCCGACCGGTGGGCGTTTTCGCACCTGCAGGCTCTGCTCACCGACCTGCGCACGCTGGCGGTGCGCATGCCCGGCGGGTCGGCGGTGCGGGTGCTCCTGCTGGCCCGCTTGGCCGGGTGGTGGCAGGGCCTGGAGGAATGGCTGGATACCGACTTGGACCTGCCCGCCGACCAGGTGACGCTGGCGCCGCTGGGCGGTGAGGTCAACCGGGTCGAGCTGTTCACCACCGCCCGGGACCGGTTCGCCGCCGCCATGAACGTGGACGGCTGCCAGGCCATCGATCCGCCGGGCGGGTTGGACGATGCCGGGTTTGCGCAGGTGCTGACCGTGCACATGGCCGCGCTAGCCGCCGTCGACGCCCACCACCACGGCACCTCGATTCCTGCCGATCCGGAGCGGGTCTCGGCCTATCTCCTGCGCCGCGAGCGCGCGCACTGGCAGCAGTGGCACGCCCGCCCCGACGACCCGTTGCCCACCCCGCCGCAGATCATGGGGCGGGCGGTGTGGGCGGCGACCTTGACCGGCGCGTTATCGCATCCCGACGGGGTGACGGTATTGGCGCGGGTCCAGATCGCCACCCTGCCCGAGAACGCCGCCCAGGCCCTGACCGACCACCAGCGCTGTTACCCGCCCCACGATCCGGCCACGGTGCTGGAACCGCTGTATCCCGACCGGCTCGGCGAGGACTTCGTTGCCCTGTCCACACCCGGCAACACAGCTCCCGAAAACATCACCCCCTGAGCCGACACGAGCACCGAGGACGCCTGGGCAGGCAGCGCACTCATCCCGCTCCTGACCACGTCCGTCAGCCAGAACCAGCCACCTGTGTGGACTCGCACCGCACTGACGGTACTGATCGAGACCGCCCGCCGCTGGCCGCACATGGCCGGCAAGCAGCTCTACCCCCTGCTCACCGCCCACCTCCAGCTCGTGCTGCACGCCGCCCTCGCCGCCCTGGCCGACCTGCCCGACATCGACCCGGCTCTTCTGGAGGCCATCGAGGCCTGGCCGCCGTCCTCGCCGGCGATACCCTCGTCGTCCCGAAACTCGACCGGTTGGCCCGCTCCGTCCCCGACATCGGCGACTCCCTCGCCCACCGCGGCGTCAAACTCTCCCTCGGTGGCACCCTCTACGACCCCACCGACCCGATGGGCAAGATGTTCTTCAACATCCTGGCCACCTTCGCCGAATTCGAAGTCGACCTGCTGCGCATGCGCACCCGCGAAGGCATGGCCGTAGCTCGAGCCAAAGGCAAACTCAAAAGGCAAGAAACCCAAGCTGACCACCCGCCAGCAAGGCGAGCTGTGCCGGATGCACGCCACCGGCGACTACACCATCGCCGACGTCGCCGAACTCTTCACCGTCTCCCGGCCCACCGTCTACCGGGTACTCGATCGTCACAAGAACGCGGAGTAGGCGGCCACCAGCAACTCCGACGTGAAGCTCATCGTCCCTGGCTTGGGACAGGGACCGGCTGATCGCCTTGGGCCGCCTCCCTGCGTTCACGGCGCGTATGCGTCGCCGGTGCGGCTCACTACTATTCCGCCATGCCTTTCGATCTTGCACGGTACGCATTCATGGCCGTGTTTTTCGTCCTGTTCGCGGGCCTTCCCGCGGCCTGGGCCATCCCTGCCGCGGTGCTCTCCGCCCCGCCCAACCGCCACAAGTTCATGCGCTTGCGATTCGTCGTCGTGGGACTGTTGGTGTCGTTCGCCGGCGTCTTATTGATGGGGCTCGGCGCGTGGCTGGGGCGTGAGGATTCGCGCTACGGCGCCATCGAATCCATCGGGATGCTGCTGATCTCCCTCATAGGTGCGGGTCTGGTTGTCGCCGGTCTCGGCCCGCTGCCTTCGTGGCTGCTGCAGCTCCCCGGTCCGTACGCGGAACGGCTGCCGCTGCCCTTCCGCCTGGCGGCCCGCGACCTGGCCCACCGTCGTGGTCGCGCGGTGCTCGCGATCACGCTGGCGATGATGGCGACGGCCTTCGGCATCGCGCTGACGGTCATCTCGGTCGGCGAAACGACGCAGAGCAGGGCCGAATACTCTCCCCGGGCCCGGCCGGGCAGCTTGTTGATCCGGTCGAGCGCCTTGTTCGCGCAGCAGCCTTTCTCGGCGGCCGATGCGGGCACCGTACAAGCGGCGATCGAGCGGGAATTGCCCGGGGTGCCGATCGCCCAGAGCGAGCGCCCTTCCGTCGAATCCTGGTACTTCCGTGCGAGGGCGGAGAACGTCGAGATACCGGAGGAGGCCGTCTACTGGGACCAGGCCATCGGTGACGAGAAGCTGCTGCGGTACCTCACGGGCGATCAGTCGACACCGTACGACGAGAGCATGGCCGTGGTGATCACGTCAGCCGACGTGAAGGTCGACTCGGTCCAGCTCTCCTACGAGATCCACGAGAACGACGAGACGACGACCACCAGGACCCTCCGGGCGGTCACCGCCAGGACCGCTGACCCGCACATGGAGACAATCTTCGTTCCCTCGAAGATCGTCCGGGACCTCGGCTACCAGCTCCAACCGGACGAACTGATCGTGGACCCCGCTGTCCGCCGGGTCACGGTGCAAGAGCAAGAACGCCTCGACGACCGGCTGGACGACGCGGTCGCGGAAACATACATCGAGCGGGGCTTCGAGGCTTCGACCGGCTGGCTGCCCGTCGTCGCGGCGGCGTTCCTCATCGCCCTCGCGTGCGCGCTGGCCGCCGGCTTCGGCAAGGCCGCGAACGCACGCCAGGCCCGGGTCCTGAGGCGGGCCGGCAACGGATCAGCCACGGCCTTCCGATGGTTCTGCGCCTTCCGCGCGGGTCTGAGCGCCCTGTACGGAACAGCCCTTGGCGCGATCGCCGGATGTCCCGCCGGGATGTTGCTGCTGTGGCCCCTGACGGTGCGCACCACGTGGGAGGAACCGGTACGGGTGCCGTTCGAGACCCCCTGGCCGGCGATCGTGGCCGTCGCCGCCGGCCTTCCCCTCCTCGCCGCCGCCCTCGGTGCGCTCCTCACCCGCGACCAGTCGTACCCTCCCACACCCGCTGCGCCTCGCCCCTGAAGCGACCCCGGAACTTGATCGTGCGGGCCATCATCGTCCGGTTCTGGCCGTCCTCACCCGCATTGAACCCTGAAAGCAGAAACCACAGATACTCCGGCCGGGACAGGGCGTCGACCAGCATCGGCGGCACCCATCCCTGCAGCCAGCACCACGACAGGAACTCCCCAACCTTCCCCCCATGACCACGTTCGCGGTGCCACCTGCTGTTCTGGTCATCCACCGAAAACACGCCTGAACAGCCACAAGAGTCACGAACGATCGTTTTCTGAAGACCCGCCCGACCGGCCCGCGTGTGACTTAGATCGCTCGATGGCGCGATTTCGCATCGCTATTCGGCATATTGACCCTTTTTCATCCTCAGGCGGCCTGAGCAACGCGGTGATTCTGAAGGACGGCGATGGCCTTGCAGAGATGGCCGGCCTTGCTCGGGCTGCAGCGTAGCTTGCGAAGGATCTTCCAGCTCTTCAGCTGGGCGTTCGCGCGTTCTCCGGGTCCGCGGAGCCTGGCGTGGGTGCGGTTGGCCTGCTTCTGGGACTGGGGTTTGTTCTTGCCCTTGTACGGGGTGCGGACCGGGCCCTCGGCTCCCTGATACGCCTTGTCGGCCAGGGTGATGATCCCGGCCTGCTCCAGCGCGCGCAGGATGCCTCAGACCCGGGCGGCGCTCAGATCGTGGGCCTTGCCGGGCAGCGCTCCGGAGGTCCACAGAATCGTCCCGTCCGGGGAGGCGATCACCTGGACGTTCATCCCGTGCACGCGGTGCTTGCCGGAGAAGTACGGGCGGTCGGCCTTGACTCGGTCGGTGTGGATCAGCGTGCCGTCCAGCACCAGGTAGTGCAGTCCGTCCCGCTTTGCCTTGCGCAACGCCGCCGTGAGCTTGGGCGAGCGGGCCGACAACAGCGTCACTGTCTCTTCCACGTACCGCCACGCGGTGGCGGTGGAGACCCCGAAGCCTGCCCCGAGCCCGGTGAACGTCTCGCCTTTACGCAGGTAGACCAGCACCAGCAACGCCTGCCGGCCGGGGTTGAGCCGCCGCCAGAGCGACCCGATCGCCTTACGGTGACGCCGGATCATCCCGGCGACGTAGTTCAGCGTCCGAGGCGACAAATCGACGGCAGCACGATAGAAAAGCATCCGAGCCCCTGGTTGTGACGGATCTGGTTGTGGTGATCAATCCATCTACCAGGGGTTTCTTACGTCAGCAGGCGAACACCAAGCTCGCGATCATGCTGTGACCAGCGATCCGCCGCCAGGGGGATGAAAAAGGCTCATTGTCTCAACCGCACAGAACAATAGTGTCGGATATAGACGGCTCGTTGTAGCAGGCCAACGGCGGTTGCGTCGCGACTACGACGACTTCCAGCAAGCAGATGCCACGGGAAAGCCCAGCGTCACTTTGATCGCGGATCAATGCAGGCCCGGGTTGAAGTAGCCCAGGACCGACCTTTCCGCGTTGGCGATGGGCTCGGCGGACTGGCTCGGTGGAGGCGCGAACTCCGTCAACTGTAGGTCGTAGGTGTGCAGATCGATGGTCTGCTCGATCTCCGCACATGTGAGCAGCTGTCCTTGCTCTGACGGATACAGCAGCGTTTCCGCCATACCCTTGAGAAAGATGCCAAGGCCTGTGCTCGCCGGATCGGCGAACGGCGGGGGTGGCTGCCCAGGGGCTCCTGGAGTGAGCCGCAGGCCCACCACCTGCGGGTTGAGGGGTGCCAGAGTGGAAGCCTTGGAAGCGGCGGTGAAGTTGTCATCGAATGCGTACATGGGCACGTTGTTCAGCACGCCGCCATCCACCCAGAATCCCTGGTAGGCCTGGGGATCGGGGTTGAACGCGGTGACCGGCACCTCGGCTTCCACGTACGCTGGCTTGAACAGGATGGGCAGGCTCATGAAGATGGTCACTGCATCCACCACGGGGAAGTCGGGCGTGAGCCGTCGGGAGAACATGGCGGGGATTCCTTTGGAAATATTCACCCCCGTGATCACCAGATCCACACCGGTGAGTTCATAGAAGGTGGCGAACCCTATCTGTTCGGGAGGTTGGACTCTGGCGGGATAGCGACCCGCTGCGGCGAGCAAGCGGCGTCCCAGATGCCGCGACATCATCGATTGGAAGAACGTCCGGGCAGCGAACCCGGAGAACAGGCCCCGATCCAGCAGCAGGTTGTTGAGATATGCCTGCGGGGCCCGGCGTACCTGCTCAGCCATGCGGAGAGTCCAACGTTCCAAGCAAGGCGTCGAGCAGCGCCGAGGCAGCGGCACCGAGAGCAAGCATGGGCAGCGGAGCTGCCATGGTCAAAGCCCTTCGTGCCGTGCTGGGGCGGTCGATCCTGGGTTTGCCTCCCACCGCCGATTCGCCTCTGCTGTTGACGAGTCGGTACTGGCCCGGTGCCGGTCCGTCGAAAAAGCCCGCGAAGGTCGACGATCGGGAGAGCACAGCCTTGAGTTGCTGCGCCGTCATCCCCATGCCGAGTAGTAGTGCGGTAATAGCGCCCGCCGACGAGCCGCTGATCCCGGCGATCTGGCTCGTCCCTGGATTCTCGATGTCGATCGGCAGGATCTTCATCGTTTTCAGCGCCTGGATGGCGCCTAAGAAGGTGGCTCCCTTGCCACCTCCGCCCTCCAGCGCCAGGTAGGCCAGCTTCGTACGGTCCACCCGGCCGCCGTTGGCTTGGTTAGCCTCGGGCTTTCGCGGGGAATTTGAGCCGGGCTGATCGTTCACATGAGAAAAGTGCCTTTG
>NZ_BMNK01000003.1:453455-832566 GCF_014646515.1 Nonomuraea glycinis | reverse complement strand
AAGGCACTTTTCTTATGTGAATGATCAAGTCTGGCGAAATTCACCGTGAAAGCCCGAGGCTAGCGAGCTTGCCCACGGGCGCTCCCTGATCTCCCGCGTCCATTACCCACTTGCCGAGGTCGGCCTCGGCCCGGAGTTCTCCTCCCCGGTCGACGAGTGTCACACGACTGACCTGCATCTCTTCGTGGACTGCGGATGAAAGGCCCGTGATGTCCGCGTCGAGCAGAAGGTTCCGCCCCTGCTCGACCTTGACCTCAACCTGCGCGGTCGGTCCAAGCAAGGTCAGGTGCTGGACCCTGTACGCCTCCAGACGAGGCTCCAGATCCGACCAGGCAGGCATGCGATGTGTGCTCTTGACCTGCCCGAATCGCCTCCGGTCCGAGGCGAGGAGCACGTGGAAGCCGTCCGCTTCGAGCGCGAGCGAGCGCTCGGACACTCTCCAGCGAGGAAGTTCCACGTCGAACAACTCTGGAGGACGATTCTCAAGCGCGAGGATCAGACCGCGGAATCGATCAAGGTTCGCTGTGACGAGGTTGTCGAGGTTCGGATTCGGGGCGATGTTCACGAAGGATTCGAGCTGCTCCAGGCTGAGCAGGCCGCCCAGGCGCCTCCAGAACGGCGGATCTTCCAGGGAGGGGCTTTCGAACAACTCCGCCAGGAGTTCCCGGGCCTCCGTGTCCGAAAGGCTGCCATCCAGGGCGTCGTCTCCCGGAAAATCCTCAAGTTCGTGGCCGTGTGACCTCCACATCAATTGCATGAATCTGTTCAGCCGATGGCTGTGATCCTCTGAAAGGAAGTTGCCGAACGTCGACACGGCCATGGCCGTGGTCGCCACGTTTCCAGCAAGGAGCGCATCCATGCTGTTGCTCGCGATCGCGGAGACAGACGTGGCCTGCTCATCCAGCATCACGCCCTTGCCTCCGCGGATGAGGCTGCCCGCCACCATCCGCCCCAGGGACTGGGCTGTGATGCTGGGCTGGGCGATCTCCTCCAGTGCGGTGACCTGTGTGATCAGAGTCGCGTCATCGCCCTCAGGCAGCTGTTCGGGTGGTTCGGTCTCCCGGCGCAACGCAACGAACATGGGGGCATCCGCTGCGGCGGCAGCCATGTCGGCGGCGACATCCGGGGTGTCTAGGTGAAACCGCAGGAAGACCTGTCGCTGCTTGGCGATGCCGCCCTCACGCCAATCAATGACAAGGTCGGGGATGTAGTTGTGCGTGAAGTAGGTTGTGGACCTGATTCCGAGGCGTCGGTCGAATCTTTGTAGCTCTTCCGCGATGACATGCTTTGTCCGGCGTGCGGCATCATCCCTATCGGCAACTTCAAGGGCGTTGTCAATGGCCACTTCGATGGCAGTGGGTGCCGCCCGGGAACTCACGAGGCGTCCTTGATGGCTTGAGCCTTCACATGCATAAAGTATTCGGGACGCATCATCAGTTCACTGTGCTTATCGGACAAAATGAGCAACCATAGTCTTGAGGCGACCAAATTCATCCGCTCACCGGTAAGCTTAGCGCCGCCGAGGATGTGCGGATGTGCGTAGCAAGCGGTCGACAGTTCCGTCGGAGAAGCTAGCTCCTGCCAGCGCGTCGCCGAATGCGGAGACCAGCTGATCCAGAAGAACTGAGTGTTCTTGTCCAACTGAGTATCGAGCATGTGGCACGTCACCGCATAGCAGTTGACCAGGAACTCCTCGTACTGCTTCTTGAGGTCGCTCTGTTTTTCGTATTTCTTAACTTCGGCATAGAAGTCGCGCCCCGGCGGGTCCAGGAAGTGTCCGGCCATGTCGAATCTGTGCACTGTGAGGTCGGGTCTCCGCAGGGTTGTGAAGCGTTCATTGTCGTAGACCGTCCACGGCACATCCAGGCGAGTGGTGTAGTTCAGCCATCGTCGGGCGAACTCCACGCCTTCTTTGGCCTTTACATGCTCTGCTTCCGCAACCATATCTTCCACAACGTAGATCGATCCATGCGGTTCGTGAACCCTTCGAATCGAAGTCGTTATGCAAATAGCGGCTCGTAAATTGCGAACAGGTGTTCAATGTGAGTGTGTCAGGTGGCCGATTCGCGCATATCTGCCGGACCAAAACCATTGATGATGGTTGGCGCCGCCCGACCTTGACTACAGGTCAGAAGGTTCTTGGTTGGCGCTCCGCTCGTCTCGGCTCCAGATCTGGGTGGCTCGAGGGAGGTCTTCGATGCCGCCGCCTTCCGGGATCATGCCCCAGAGGAAGGGGATCAGGTATCGAGGTGGTTCGCCCAGGAGCTCGGCCAGTTCGTCCTCGGTGACGGTGAGGGTGAATCCGGAACCCCGTTGCCGCGGGTTCCATCCTTGTTCCAGGGCTCGTCGGATGCACCCGGCGACGAGGACGGGACGGACGGCGATCGTTCGCTCTCCTAGCCAGTTGTCCGGCCGGGCGAAGGGGAGTGACACCACGAGAACGCCTTGCGGCTCCTCGGCTCGCTCGACGGCGAAGCGGAGCGGGGTCCAGCCATTGCCCTGATAGTAGGTCGGCCTGTGGCGGATCCGCCAGCGGTAGACGGTGCCGTCGACAGTGATGAGCCGCGAGCCCTTCTTCGGCATTGCCACTGTCGCCTCCAGGCTCCGCTGCTGCTCTGTGGGCGTACAGAATCAGCGAGAAGTGATGCAAGACGCCCGACAGCGTAGCCCCCGCTCGTCACGATGATCGAGCTGTTTTGCTGACGCCGGTGGGACCTGGCCCAGCCCGGGGTCTGGAGATTGAGCCGGTTAATTTACTACGCGCTCGCGGACATCTCGGTTCTTATGCATCGCCGTCTGGGGTCGTACCTGCGACTGGCCCGAATATCGTCGTCGCGGGTGGGGATGACGCTGGGCATGGGTGAAACGATGATCTTCCTGAGACGAGCTACGCACGTCGCCTTACTCATGCTCGTGGTCATCCCGATCACCGCGGCCATCGCCGCTCCGCAGGCGGCGGCCGAGCCCCGTAAGCGATCACAGGCCGAGACCGCGGCCCTGGCCCGGCGCATGCTGGCGCAGCTCAAGGTCGCCAGGCCCCTGTCCATCCGGGGCTACAGCCGCATGAGGTTCCAACCCCGGTGGGCGCCGCACAAGGGCAAGTGCGACACGCGAGAGACGGTCCTGGCTCGCGACGGGCGGCGCGTCCGCCGCGACGCGGCCTGCCACCCGGTCAAGGGGCTCTGGTACAGCCCGTACGACGGCAGGCGGCTGAAGAGCGAGAAGCGCGTGGACGTCGACCATGTGGTGCCGCTCGCGTACGCCTGGCGCTCGGGTGCCAAGCGGTGGAGCCAGGCCAGGCGGCGCGCCTTCGCCAACGACCTCACCCGCCCCGAACTGCTCACCGTCAGCCACTCCGCCAACATCGCCAAGGGCGGCCAGGGTCCGCAGAGCTGGCGCCCACAACGCCGTGCTCACTGGTGCCGGTACGCGAGCTCATGGATCACCGTGAAACGCCACTACCGGCTCTTCGTGACCCGTAAGGAGAAGGTGGCCCTGCTCAACATGCTGCGCACCTGTTGAGGCCGGACATCGGCCGTATCACGGGGTGAACAATCCCGACGTTCAGGACGTCAGACTGATCACGCATCCCCTGGCGTAAGGAACGTGATGCAGCACGCGGCTCCCGGGAAGAAGTCCGGCCGTATTCTCGCGGTGCTCGCCGTGCTGGTCGCCGGACTTCTCGTGTTCCCCCATGTGGTGCCCAACATCGTGGGCAATCTCGGCAGCCTGCTGGAGACGTTCCTGCCCTGGCTCGGGCTGGCCGTTCCCGTGCTGCTCGGCTTGGCGCTGTTACGTCGCTCGGCCCTGGGGGCGGCGGCCGTGGCGCTGCCCGCGACAGCCTGGGCCGTTCTCTTCGGCGGGCTGCTGCTGCCCACCGACCCCGGAGCGGCACACGATCTGAGCGTGCTCCAGCACAACGTCGACGACGAGAACCCCGACCCCGCCGGCACCGCGCGCGCCTTGGCCGCGGCCGGAGCCGACCTGATCGCTCTCGAAGAACTGATCCCTGACGCACTGCCCACCTACCGGGCCGCCCTCGCGTCCGGCTACGCGCACCATGCCGTCGTGGGCACCGTAGGACTGTGGTCCACCTACCCCCTCACGGACACCCGGCCGGTGGACATCAAACCCGCGGACATCGAAGCCGAGTGGAGCCGCGGGTTGCGGTCCACCGTACGGATGCCGTCCGGCGACGTGGCCGTGTACGTCGCGCACCTGCCCTCGATCCGCCTGGGGTTGCCCGACGGCTTCGCCTCCGGCAGAAGGGACGAGAGCGCCGCCGCACTGGGCGCGGCCATCGCCGCGGAACGGCTGAACAAGGTCATTCTGCTGGGCGACCTCAACGGCACCCTCGACGACCGCGGCCTGGCCCCGATCGTCTCCCGGCTGACCCCGGCGAGATCAGGCTTCGGCTTCAGCTGGCCGGCCGGCTTCCCTCTCGCCCGGATCGACCACGTCATGACCCGCGCCGCGACCCCCACCACCACCTGGACCCTGCCCCCCACCGGCAGCGACCACCTGCCGGTGGCGGCCCGTTTCGACCTTGATCCTTCGCTATGAATTTCGGCTGATCAGCGTGCTGCAGCAGGAACGTGTGAGTTCTCAGAAGTATACTTCTGAGAACTACACCTCTGTATCTTCGGAGCGCTGATGCTGGGAAAGCCGGATCATGTCTTCGACAGAGCCCGGGAGTGGCAGGGCCTGACCCGGTTCGTGTCCGGTGGGGCCGCGTCGGCGCAGCAGGTCGGCGCGACTCTGGGCGTGGTGTCCGGCCGGCGGCGGCAGGGGAAGAGCTTCCTGCTGCAGGCTCTCGCCGAAACGACCGGTGGCATGTACTTCGCCGCCACCGAGGCGACCGAGGCCGAATCGCTCAGGCTGTTCAACGAGTCCCTGACGCGGTACACCCGCCAGGTCGCCGAGTTTCCCTTCCGCGACTGGAACGACGCGATCCCGTACATGTTCCGCGTCATCCGCGACCAGCGAGTGCCGGTGATCATTGACGAGTTCCCGTTCCTGACCAGAGCCTCGCCCGCGTTGCCGTCCATCATCCAGCGCGAGCTCGGCCCGGGGGGCAGCGGCAGGGACAGCCTGGTGCGGCTGGTGCTGTGCGGCTCGGCCATGTCCGTCATGGGGAAGCTTCTGGCGGGGCAGGCGCCGTTGCGTGGCAGGGCAGGGCTTGAGCTGGTCATCCACCCGTTCCGGTATCGCGAGGCAGCGCGCTTCTGGGGCATCACGGATCCTCGGCTGGCGGTGCTCGTGCACGCCGTGATCGGTGGTACTCCGGCATACCGCTACGAGTTCACGCAGAGTGACAGGCCTGCGGACGTGGCCGATTTCGACTCCTGGGTGTGCCGGACGGTGCTCAACCCGCAGACACCGCTGTTCCGTGAGGCGCGATACCTCCTGGCGGAGGAGGCTGAGATCCGCGACACCGCTCTCTATCATTCGGTGCTCGCGGCCATCGCATCCGGTAACGCCACCAATGGTGGCATAGCCAACTTCGTCGGGCGAAAGTCTGACCAGATCACCCATCCGCTCAAGGTCCTGGAGGATTGCGCGCTCATCACCCGTGAGCCGGACCTGTTCCGGTCCGGGCGAGCCCGCTACCGGATCGTGGAGCCACTGATCACCTTCTATGAGGCGATCATGCGGCGGCGGTGGCCGGAGTTGGAGATTCACCGCGCCGAGAGCGTATGGGGATCGATGCGGCCCACCTTCCTCGCCCAAGTCGTAGGGCCGCATTTCGAAGCGTTGTGCCGCGATTTCGCCCTGCACGCCGATGAGAGCCTCTACGGCGGCTTCCCCGCCGAGGTCGGAGCAGGAGTGGTGGCCGATCCGGCGAACCGGACCCAGATCGAGATCGACGTGGCGGTTCTCGCCCCCCAGGAGTCGGGGCGGCCGCGACGAGTTCTCTCCCTCGGAGAGACGAAGTGGGGAGAGGTTATGGGCACCCACCACGTCCAGCGCCTGGCCAGGGCGAGAGACCTGCTGGCAGGTAAGGGATACGACACCGGCGACACCGTCTTGGCGTGCTACAGCGGGTCGGGATTCACCGATGACCTGCGTACGGTCGCGAAGAACGATCCTCGCGTCCTCCTGATCGGCCTTGACCGGCTCTACGGGTAAGGGGCGGTCGCCTCGCGCGGGCGGGATCCGTCTGTGCGTTAGATCGTCCTGGCGTGGGATACAAGATGGTCGGGCGTCCTCAAGGTCCCCCTGAGAACTGTGGAGGTACGCATGATGCGAACGACCGGCCGGAAGACGATGTTGGCCGCCGCTGCCATGGTGGCCGTCCTAGGTCTGACCGGTGCGTGCGGAGGCGGAGGCGACGACGGTGACGACGACCCGGACGTGGTCAACACCCAGGCCCCGGACAATGACCAGGACAACGACCAGGACGGCGACGACAACGACTGAGGGAGTCCCCTCTCGGGCAGGGCGAGTGAAGGCGGCCGTCGCAGGGCGGTCGCCTTCGCCGTGCGGGCGCCGGCGATCACGCATGATCAACCCTGACCGTACAACCGCTCCAGATCGACGAGTTCGGTGTTGTCACGGGAGGCGGCCGTCCGGACCAGGTCCGGGGTGAATCCGGTCATCGAGAAGAGGGCGACGATCGTCTCGGCGGTGTCGTAGCCCTCCCGTGCGAGCAGCGCACGGATGCCGTCGAGCCGTTCGAGATCGGGGAGCCCACGGCGGGGGAGCGTCGCCTTGGCCTCGCCGATGAGGCGGACCCGCCTGCCGTCGATGGCGATCACGTCGATGTCGTGCTTCGCTCGTCCCGCATTGTCCCGGACGCTGCCGAAGCCGACTTCGCCGAATCCCGTCGGCCGGTCAAGCTCGTCCGGGGCGAAGCGGTGTACCCAGTCGCGGGAGAGCTCTTCGAAGTGCGGGCCGAGGATGTCGGACCGGAAGGTCGGGGCGGCCGCCCGCCACACTGGCTCGGTGCGTCCCAGCTCGAGTCGGCCGAGATAGGGGGCCGTGATGAGGCGGTCGAACCGGATGATCGGGTCGCACACCGAGATCGTCGGTTTCCGCTGCCGCAGCAGGTCGTGCGCGCTGTGGAGATATCCGGCCGACCGCAGGACGCCGATGGGATGGCGGACGGAGTTGCCGTCGCGGCCGATCGCCGCTCCGATCTTGGCCGGCGTGTGCGCTCCCTGCGCGACAGCGCTGAGGATGTCGTAGTAGAGGGAGCGGGCGGTGATGCGCGGGTCCTCGCGCAGGAGATAGTCGACCTCTGTGCGGGTGAACACGCTGACGTCGACCGCCAGGAGGTTGTCCATCACCCATCCGTCGAAGCCGTCGGCTGCCGCCGGGGTAGTGGTCATCAGCGGGCGGTAGCCGGGGATGCCACCGACGCATGCGTGTACGCGGAAGGCAGTCGCCGGATCGTGGATGTCCCACAGTTGGGCGGCTTCGCGAAAGTCCAGCGCGTTGAGGCGCATGTCGAGCATGGCGCGCCCGCGCAAAGGTTTGGTGCCGGAGAGCAGGTCGTGCATGACGCTGAGCGCGGATCCGCAGAGTATGAGGCGGCCGGTGGGGCCGCGGCCCTGCTGCGAACCGTCGTAGAGGTGCTGGATCAGCGACGGGAGCTGCGGAGCGTTCGCCAGGAGGTAAGGGAACTCGTCGATGACCACCAACGGTGGACGGCCCTCGGGGGCGACCCGCGCCGCGGTCTCCATGGCAGCCCTCAGCAGGCGCTCCCATGACTCCGGCTCCCCACGCACCGCATCACCCAGCCCCGCGTGCCTGGCGATGGCGGACGCGAACCTGCGCCTGGCCGCGAGATCACCCTCGTCCTGCACGCTGGTGATGAAGAGGCCGCCCTGTTCGTCGCAGACGGCGCTAAGCAACTGCGTCTTGCCGGTGCGACGGCGGCCGGACACGAGCCCCAGACGCAGGGGTCCGTCCCGTCCTCCCTCGACCAGGAAGCGCTCCAGCACGCGCCACTGACGATCCCTGCCTACGATGTCGGCCGGCTTGCGCATGTGGTTCCCCCATCCGTCGACATCAGCGTAACTGGACTTACCTTATTTGGTGTAAACCCAGTTACGCTGTTTCGGCTCGGGTGGAGTCATGACGGGTTCGCGGTGAGGCGGACGTCTCCGGAGGTGCTTCTGGCGACGATGGTCCGTGGGCTCTTGGTGTCCTTGAGCTCGGAGCGCGCCCGGCCTTCCTTGCTCTTGACGGTGATCGCGTACTCGTCCTTCGGGACGTTCACTGTCACTTGGCCCTCGCTGGAGCGCGCGTCCAGCCTGGCAGGGGGTACGGCGAACGTCAGGTTGATCGTTCCTGAACGGGTGAGCGCCTTGACGTCAGTCGACCGGAGGCCGTTCCCGGCGATCAGGCCGTCCCCGCCGGCCAGGCGGAGCTTGCCCGTGGTCCCGTAGAGCCTGATCGCGCCCTCGGCGGACACGTCCGCGTCGTGGGTGATCTTGTCGAGGATGACGCCGTCGTCTCCGGCGTCGATGACCAGGCGGATGCCGGGCGGCACACGGATGTGGTAGCGGCCGCCGCAGTCGCCGAGGATCATCTGGCAGTTGGCGTCGAGGCGCAGAGTGCCGTTCTCCAGGGTCCACGAGGAGTGGCCGTCCCCTGCTGCCTTGCCGCGCAGCCACCGGTCCACCCGCACCTCGCCGCCGGTGCCCGGCAGGATTCTGAGCCCGCCGAGGGTGGAGGTGATGGTCAGGGTGCCGCCGGTGTGGGGGAAGGCGCGCGCCGAGTGCACCTGCTCGGCGTTCAGCGTGCAGCCGGTCAACCCCATGGTTCCGACCAGGCCGACCGTAGCTGCCGCTAGCGCCACATTTCTTCTCATATGGCGATCGTGGCTTGTCGGCGAAGCCGGAGAATCGGCCGACCGGTCAATCCGCATCCGCCATTCGGCCATGCTTCCCCGCCGCCCGCGAGACTCACGTCCGAAGGTACGTCTTCCGCACCGCCGGCGAACTTCCCGGCCGAAGGTACGTCCTCCGCCCGCGAGCGGGACCCGTACAGGAACTACAGAGCCGACAGCAGCCGATTGACGTGGGACAGGGGGTCGGAGCCGATCGGGCGGACCGCAACCGTGCCGGCCCCCGCCGCCCACAGCCCCTTGACCTGAGCCGCGGCCTCCTCGGCGGTGCCGGCGGCCAGTGTCACCTCCTCAGGCGTGACCTTCAGGAACTGGGCGGTGTCGGCCACGATCGGACCGGTCGCCCCCGCCACGTCGTCGCCGATGTACAGGTGGGTGAACGTCACCAACTCGTGCTCGCCGATCGCGCCGATCCGCTCCAGGGCCGCGCCGATGCGCTTCGGGCCGAAGCCCTCCGGGAGGATCGTGCCCTGCGCCACCCGGCCGGACAGGGCCAGCGAGCGAGGGCCGAGCACGCCCGCCAGCACCGGCGGGACCTCCTGCGGCGGGTGGACCAGCGAGAGGCCGTCCAGGTGGACCGACGTGCCGTGCAGGGTCACCGTCTCGCCGCGGAGCAGGGCGCGGACGGCGGTGATCGTCTCTTCCAGCAGCGCCAGCGGTGATGGCGCGGCCACGCCCGCCTGGGCCATCCAGGCCGGCACGCCGTGGCCGATGCCGGCGGCGAGCCGTCCGGGGTGGAGGCGGGCGAGGTTGGCCAGCTCCATGGCCAGCAGCATCGGGTTGCGCAGCGGCGCCGGGGTGATGCCGATGCCGACGCGCAGCCGGGAGGTGGCCGCCAGGGCGGTGGCCGCCGAGGAGATGCCGCCCGTCCAGCCCAGATCCTCCACCACCCACAGGTCGTCGACCGCGGGCAGGCCGTCCAGGGCTTCGGCGAAGGGCGTCAGCCGCTCCGGCGGCAGGTCCCGGTCGAAGATCACGCCAAGTCTCATGCTGCCCTCCAGGAGACGTCCCCCGCGCGAGCGGTGGATCATGAATGATCATACTCAGCCGGCGGTCGTCAGGCGCGATGGGGTGACGACCGGGCCGCAGAGCTCAGTGCGATGGGGTGATGGCCGGGCCGCAGAGCTCAGTGCGGTCAGGTGATCAGGCGGCGGCGCTCAGGGCGGTGCGTGCTTCCTGGAGGGACGCGCACGTCTCGAAGTGGCCGTCCAGATTGGTGATCACCAGCAGGTGGCTGATCATGCCAGGGCCGAGCACCAGGATCAGCCTGCCGTGGGTGTGTCGCGCGTGGTTGAGCAGGGACACCAGCACGCCGAGGCCCACCGAGTCGCAGAACGGCACCGCGGTCAGGTCGATGACCAGCCTGAGTGGGTCGGCCGAGGCCAGCACCTGGTCGAGCTCGGCCCGCAGGCGTGGCGCGCCGGAGACGTCCAGCTCGCCCACGATGTGCAGCACCGTGCAGAGGTCCTCCTGCCAAAATGTGACCACCATGACGATTTACGTGCCCCGGACTTGACCCGCCATACCTACTTTTTGCAAATGGTCTGCGTCGCGGTCTCCGCTGTGGGGGTGGCGGCCGGGGTCGGGGTGGCCTTCGGCTTGGCGACCTTGAGCTGGTCCTGGCCGGTGATCACTTCGATGCCCTTGATGTCGGCCTTGCGGAGCTCGGCGCCGGGAATGGCGGCGGCCACCGTGCGCGCCGCTTCCTCCTGACCCGCGCCGTACCGTACGAGCGTCTTCTTGTGGTCCTTGCTGGGGGTGTTGCCCGCCGTGTCCGGCACCTGGAAGCCGTAGGCGAGCAGCGCCGTCCTGGTGCGGGCGCCGAGCCCGTTGACGAGCGTCCCGTTGAGCACCTTGAGCGAGACGCGCGCCGGCGGGACGGCGGGCTTGGCTGAGGGCTTGGCCGACGGGGTCGCGCTGGGCTCGGCGAGGTTCTCGTCGGCCTTGATGCGGCGGAACATCTCGCGGGCGGCCGCCTTGTCCCAGAGCACCGCCGACTCGCCGGTGGGCGCCTTGTAGTCGACCTCGGCCAGGGGTACGTCCACGAACTGGACGTTGTCCAGCTTGACGTCCCTGAGCTGGCCGGCCAGCCCGAGCAGGCCGTCGTCGGGGTCGACCTTGACGGTGCCGAGCGTGGTGTTGACGAAGGAGGCCAGCTTGGCCGGGTTGGCCAGGGTGCCCGCGCTCAGCGCCCGGTCGAGCAGCGCCGAGATGACCTGCTGCTGCCGGTCGATGCGGTCGAGGTCGGAGCGGGCGGTCGCGCGGGTGCGGGCGTAGCCGAGCGCCTGCACGCCCTTGAGCTCGTGGGTCCCGGCGGCGAGGTTGAGGCCGGTCTTGGGGTCGTTGATCGCCACCGGCGTGCACACGGTGACGCCGCCGAGGGAGTCCACCACGTCGACGAAGCCGAGCACGTTGACCTCGATGTAGCGGTGGATCTCCAGGCCGGTGGCCTGCCTGACGGTCTGCAGGGCGAGTTTCGGGCCGCCGAACTGGTAAGCCGAATTGATCTTGTGGTCGCCCTTGCCGGGGATGGTCGTCCAGGAGTCGCGCGGCAGGCTCACCACCGTGACCTTGCTGTGGTCCTCCGACAGGTGGATGACCATCATGGTGTCGGTGCGCTGCCCGGACTCGCGGCCGAGCTTGAGCTCGTTCTGCTTCTTACGGGTGAGGTCGTCGCGTTTGTCCACGCCGACGAGCAGGATGTTCTCGGCGCCACGGGGCGGCGTCTTCGCGACGCCCGCGTCGACGGCGCCGATCTGGCGGGGAGTCGCCCACACCACTCCGGTGCCGATCAGGACCCCCACCGAGAGCAGGCCCGCGAGAAGCGCGTTGCGGCGCCGCGCCCTGGCACTCCTGCGGGGCTTGCGTGGCCGTCCGCCGGCGAGCTTGACGCCGCCGTAGGCGTCTCCGCCCACGTGCACCCCGGCGTCCTCCTCGCTCGGGTCCCGCATGGCCCTCCCCCTCTGGATGCCCGGAGGATTGGGCCATCGGTTGCCTTCCTCCTCTGCTCGTACAGTAGCGTGAGCCCCGCCATGAAGCAGTTCCCCGACTCGCCGCACGCGCCAGCGGAGACGCGTGGCTGGCCGCCCATCTCCGTCGTCATGCCGGTCCTCAACGAGGAGCGGCACCTACGCGAAGCCGTCGACCAGGTTCTCGCCCAGCACTACCCGGGTGAGATCGAGGTCGTCCTCGCCATAGGCCCATCGCACGACCGCACCCAGGAGGTCGCCGACGCCATCGCGGCGTCCGACCGCCGGGTGATCGTCGTGCCCAACCCCACCGGCCGCACCCCCAACGCGCTCAACGCCGCGATCGGGGCCTCCCGTAACGCCATCATCGCCAGGGTCGACGGGCACGCCATGCTGCCCCCCGACTACCTGCGGGTGGCCGTCGAGACGCTCACCGAGACCGGCGCCGACAACGTCGGCGGGGTGATGGCCGCGGAGGGCATCACGCCCTTCGAGCAGGCCGTCGCCTGCGCCATGACCTCCAAGATCGGCGTGGGCGCCGCGGCGTTCCACGTGGGAGGCACCGCCGGCCCCGCCGACACGGTCTACCTGGGCGTCTTCCGCCGCTCGGCGCTCGACCGGGTCGGCGGCTACGACGAGCACTTCCAGCGCGCCCAGGACTGGGAGATGAACCATCGCATCCGCCAGAGCGGCGGGCTGGTCTGGTTCCAGCCCCGGATGCGGGTCTCCTACCGGCCGCGGCCCAACGTCAAGGCGCTGGCCAAGCAGTACTTCCACTACGGCAGGTGGCGGCGGGTGGTCTCGCGCACCCACGAGGGCACCATCAACCTGCGCTACCTCGCGCCGCCGGCGGCGGTGCTGGCCATGCTGCTCGGCGTGCTGGTCGCGCCGTTCTTCCCGCTCGGGCTGGTGATCCCGGGCGGCTACGTGGTGGCCATCGTGGCGGGGTCGGCGCTGACCGGCAGCGGCCTGTCCGCCGCCGCGAAGCTCAGGCTGCCGCTGGTCTACGCCGCCATGCACCTGTCATGGGGGTGGGGGTTCCTCACCAGTCCGCGAAAACTGGCCCGCGCTCCCCGCTGACGCGACGCCCGGCCTACCGGTCAGGTGCCGATCACCTGACCGGTCAGGCCCGAGATCAGCACGTCCAGGCAGGGCTGACGGTCAGGTGCCGATGATCTGACCGGTCTGGCCGGAGGCGAGCACGTCCAGGCAGGCTCGTGCGGACGTACGGGCGCTGACGCAGCCGACGCGGACGCCGTCGGCGGCCCACTCCTCGGCCAGCGCCCTGGCCAGGGCGGTCGTCGCCGCCCTGGCCGAGACGGCCAGACTCGTGTCGCCGGCGGCCGTCCGCAGCAGCAGCCGGCCGCCGCTCTCGCGCAGGTGGGGGTGGGCCGCGCGGGCGACGTTGATCGCCCCGAGGCAGCCGGCGGCGACGGCCTCCTCGGCGGCCTCGATCAGGGTGCCGGGCGGCAGGTCCGCCACGTGCACCACATGGTCGACGACGCCCGCCCCGGCCAGCGCCTTCGCCACCGCCTCGGGATCGTCGGCCCGCGGGAAGGCGAGCACCCGGGCGCCGTGCGCCGCGGCCAGCGCGGCGAGCTCGTCGTCCCCGCCGAACACCGCCATGGTCTTCCCCGCCAGCGCCTGCCGGTAGCCGTCCGGTACGCCCGACACGGCCGGTACGCCCGACACGTCCGGTACGCCCGACACGGTGGGCTCGTCCGCCACGACCGGCCGCAGCAACTGCTCGGCGATCGACAGGTCGATCGGGTGGGTGACCTTCATGTTCCGCTCGCTGCCCGGCACCAGCACGATCGGCACCTCGGGCAGGTAGCGCAGCACCACGCCGCAGTCGTCGGTGGCCGGCCGGCCGGCGAACTCGGGGTCGGCCATCGCCAGCTCGTAGGCCCGCCTGATCACCGACAGCCGGAAGCCCTGCGGCGTCTGCGCGCGCCGCAGCCGTGACCGGTCCAGGACGTCGGCCACGATCTCCGTGCCGTCCGGCCCCGGCCCGGCCACCAGGACGGTGTCGGAGCTCGCGATCGCCACCTCCACGGCCGTATGCCGCTCCAGCGCCCGTACACACTCCGTGATGATCCGGGGCTCCAGGAGGGGGCGTACAGCGTCGTGCAGCAGCACGTTGCACTCCTGCGGGCCGAGCGCGTGCAGCGCCCGCCAGGTGCTCTCGGTGCGGGTGGCGCCGCCCTCGACGATCTGGACGACCTTGTGGAAACCGCCCTCGCGGACGAGCTCCCTGACCGGCTCGGCGTACCCGGGCGTCATCAGCACGACCACCTCGTCGATCTCGGCCGAGCCCTCGAACAGGGCGATCGTGTGCTCCAGGATCGTCCGGCCGGCGAGTTTGACGAGCTGCTTGGGGGTGCCGGCGCCGACCCGCTGACCAACGCCGCCCGCGAGGACCACCCCGACGGAACGCAGCCGAGAATTCATACTTTCGAGGGTAACGGTCTGGTTCCGTGATATCGCGATGACCTGTCGCTACTGTGAGTCCACGCACTCCCTCTGCGAACGGGAGGACCTGCGCTTTGCCCGACTCACTGACCCGCGTGAGCACGACCACGTCCGTGGTCCTGCTCGCCACGACTCCGGCCGCACGGCTCTCGTGCGCCGACGGCACGCTGCTGGACCGGATCACCGGGCAGCTCGCCGCCTTGCCCATCAGCGACGTGCAGGTGGTCACCGCCGGCGGCGGCCTCGGCGCCGACCTGCGCGGCATCGCCAAGATCGCCCGCGCCTCCGCGGAGTCGGTGGCCGTGCTGCCCGCCGACGTCGTCGCCCACACCGAGGCGCTGGCCATGCTCCTGGAGCACCCCGCGCACGACACGCGGGCGCTCGTCCACGCCGGCGTGCCGGACGGGCCGACGCGTCCTCCGCTGCGTTCTCCGGTACGGATCGAGGGCGGCAAGATCATGGCGTCGGGCAGCTCCTTCCACACCGTCCCCGAGGCCAACGCCACCTTCGCCGGCGTGCTCCAGGCCGGCGTGTCCGACCTGCCCACCCTGGCCGACATCGCCGAGGAGCTGGCCGACCTGGCCGACGCGGGCCGGCTCGGCCCGGTCACCCCGGTGGAGGCCGTCGATCTGCTGCTGGTCGGGCTGGTCAGGTCGGGCGTCCGGGTCCGCGCGGCCGCGCTCGGCGAGCTGCACTGCGACCGGGTGACCGGCCAGGACTCCGCCGACAGCGCGGTACGCCGCCTCGCCGACGTCGACGAGGCCCAGGTCCGCCTCGACAGCGCGGTCAAGTCCAACGACGGCTTCTTCACCACGTTCTTCGTCTCGCCCTGGTCGCGCCACCTGATCCGGCCCGCCGCCGCGCTGAAGCTCACCCCGAACGCGGTCACCGGCATCTCGGTCGGCCTGGCGGCGCTGTCGGCGGTGTGGTTCTCCGCCGGCACCCTCGGCGGGCGGCTGGCCGGGGCCGTGCTGCTCTACCTGTCGTTCGTGCTGGACTGCCTCGACGGCCAGCTCGCCCGCTACACGCGCGGCTTCTCGCCGCTCGGCGCGTGGGCCGACGGCATGGCCGACCGGCTCAAGGAGTATGTCGTCTACGTCGGGCTGGCCTACGGCTACGTCGCCGTCCAGCCGTTCCCGAGCGGCAACCCGCACGGGATCTGGTTCCTCGCCGCCGCGGCGATGATCCTGCAGTCCGTACGGCACGCGCTCCACTATTCCTACACCGGCGCGATCTACGACGCCGGCCGGGTCGGCGCGCTGTGGGCCAAGCCGGTGCGCTCCCTGCTGGAACCGTCCGACGCCGGCCGCCGCCGCGTCCCCCGGCAGGGCGTGCTCAGGCTCGCCCAGCGCCTGGAGCGCGAGAGCGTCGCCCACTGGCTACGAAAGGCGATCGTGCTGCCGATCGGAGAGCGGATGGCGCTGATCGCCGTCACCACTGTCGTGTTCGACGCCCGGGTGACCTTCCTCGCCCTGCTCGGCTGGGGGAGCTTTGCCGCTCTCTACCAACTCGCCGGGCGGATCGTGAGGTCGGCCGAATGAGCTCTGTGCACATGATCCCGGTGCCGGGCAGCAAGGTCGTCGCCTACCGCGACGACGGTCCGCTCTCGCGCGGCATGGGCATGCTCGTGGCCGGGCAGCTCCCGCCGCTCCCGCCGCTGATCGCCGGCGCCTTCGTCACCGGGGTGCTGCTGCTGATCGGCGTGGCCGGGACCGACGGCGTCGCGGTCTTCGCGCCCGCCGTGACGCTGCTGCTGGCCGGGCCCGGCAGCTCCCATCCGCACGACGGCAGGCTCGACTGGTTGTCGCCGCCGATCCTGCGGGTGATCGAGTACACCTTCGTCGCGGCCTGCGGGTTCGCGCACGGGGTGCCGCCGCTGCTGATCTTCATCCTGCTCGGGGCGATCGTCTTCCACCACTACGATCTGGTCTACCGCCTGCGCCAGAACGTCTATCCGCCGCCCTGGCTGGCGAGCCTCGGGCTCGGCTGGGAGGGACGCTCGATCGTGGTCGGCCTGGCCGTGCTGGTGGGCTGGACCGGGGGCGGGTTCGCCTTGCTCGCCCTCTATCTGTGGGGGGTCTTCGGCTGGGAGAGCCTGACGTGCTGGCTCGTCGCACCGCCGTCCCGGGTGGAGGAGGCGCTCGCGGAAACGCAAGACTAACGGCGGATTACCCGCGCAGGGCCCAAAGCCAACTAATCTTTGGGACCTACGTAGTCATGCTCGACTGAGGAGTGCACGTTGCTGGGAATGGTGCTGGCCGCTGGAGCCGGACGACGCCTGCGGCCGTACACCGACACGCTGCCCAAGGCGCTCGTGCCGGTCGACGGTGAGACCACGATCATGGACATCTCTCTGCACAACCTCGCCGAGGTGGGGTTGCGCGAGGTGGTGGTCATCATCGGATACGCGGCGCAGGCCGTACACGATCGTAAGCGGGAGCTGGAGGAGCGGCACGGCGTCGAGCTCACCCTCGTGCACAACGACAAGGCCGAGGAGTGGAACAACGCCTACTCCCTGTGGTGCGCCCGCGACTACTTCGCCCAGGGGGCGCTGCTGGTCAACGGCGACACCGTGCACCCGGTCTCGGTGGAGAAGACGCTGCTGGCGGCGCCCGAGACGAGCGACATCCTGCTCGCCGTCGACGACGTCAAGAAGCTCGCCGACGAGGAGATGAAGGTGACCCGCGCCCCGGAGGGGTCGCTGCGGCGCATCACCAAGCTGATGGACCCGGCCGAGGCCTACGGCGAGTACATCGGGGCGACCCTCATCCGTCCCGGCGCCGCGACCCGGCTGGCGGACGCGCTGCAGGCGACGTTCGAGCGGGACCCGCAGCTCTACTACGAGGACGGCTATCAGGAGATGGTCGCGCGCGGGGAGCAGATCCACCTCGCGCCCATCGGCGACGTCGACTGGGTCGAAGTGGACAACCACGAGGACCTGGCCAAGGCCCGCACCATTGCCGTCCGCTACTGAGGGGGCCGGATGCCGCTTCTAGCGAGGATGCTGCCCGCGCCGCTGCACATCGAGGTCAGGCGCGGAGCCGTGGCGCAGCTCGGCGCGCTGCTGGCCGACAGCCGGGTGGCCACGTCCGGCCGGGTCGCGGTGGCCGTCGGCCCCGGCCAGGGCGACCACATCGAGAGCCTGATCGCCCCCACCCTCGGCGAGGCCGAGGTCTTCCGGGTCGCGGACGGGTCGGTCGAGGCCGCCGTCTCGCTCGGCGCCGACCTGCGTAAGGGCGCCTACGAGGTGGTGGTGGGCGTGGGCGGCGGACGCACCATCGACGCCACCAAGTACGGCGCGTCGCTGGCCGGCATCCCGATGGTCGCGGTCGCGACCAACCTGTCCCATGACGGCATCTGCTCGCCGACGGCCTCACTGGTGTACGACGGCGGCAAAGGCACCTTCGGTGTGCCGATGCCGCTGGCGATCCTGGTGGACCTGGACTTCGTGCACAGCGCGCCCCAGGCGCTGGTCCGGTCGGGCGTCGGTGACGTGGTCAGCAACCTGTCGGCCATCCAGGACTGGCACCTGGGCAACCTCGAGCGCGGCGAGCCCATCGACGGGCTCGCCTGCTCGATGGCCCGCACCGCCGCCGAGGCGCTGATCGGCCGCGTCGACTCCGTCGAGTCCGACGATTTCCTGACCGTTCTGGCCGAGTCGTTGATCCTTTCCGGCATGTCCATGGTGATCGCGGGCTCGTCCCGGCCCGCGAGTGGTGGAGACCATGAGATCCTTCATGCCGTGGATCAGCTTTTCCCCGGCACCTCCAACCACGGCGAGCTCGCCGGGATCGGTGCCGCCTTCTGCTTCTTCCTCCGGGAGGACGCCCCCCGGCTGGCGCAGGTCACCGACTGCCTGCGCCGGCACGAGCTGCCCGTCGTCCCCGCCGACATCGGGCTGACCGGCGAGCAGTTCGCGCAGGCCGTCGTGCTGGCCCCCGCCACCCGCCCCGGCCGTTACACGATCCTGGAGCACCTGCGGCTGTCAGAATCCGAGATTCGCGATCGGGTGGAGGACTATGTCCGGGCCTACGGTCGCTGACCTGCGGCGGGTCGCTCAGCCCGCGGGTCATCTGGAGCGCCGCAACGGCGAGCACTGGGCAGGCGTGCTCTACATGCGCCGGTTGTCCATTTATGTCACCTGGTTGATGTCCAAGACCTCGGTCACGCCCAACCAGCTCACCTGGGTGATGACCGTGGCCGGGGTGCTGGCCGGAGTCGTGCTGGCGCTGCCGGGGCTGTGGGCGGCCGTGGGGGCGGCCCTGCTCGTGCAGGTCTACCTGCTGCTGGACTGCTCCGACGGCGAGCTGGCCCGCTGGACGGGCAAGACCTCGCTGACCGGCGTCTACCTCGACCGCGTCGGCGCCTACTTCACCGAGGCCGCACTGCTGGCCGGGCTGGGCTGGCGGGCCTCGGCCGTGCTGCCCGACTGGTACACCGTGCTGGGCTTCGCGGCCGCGCTCGGCGCCATCCTCATCAAGGCCGAGACCGACCTGGTGGACGTGGCGCGGGCCAAGGGCGGCCTGCCGGCCGCGACTGAGGCGTCCGTCGGGCAGTTCCGTTCGGGGCTGCTGGGGCTGGCCAGGAGGGTCGTGGGGGCCACGAAGTTCCACCGGATCATGCAGCCCATCGAGCTGTCCATGATCGCGCTGGTGACGGCGGTGATCGACCTGGCGACCGGCGACCTGCTGGCCACCCGGGTGCTCGTCGTGGCCTGCGTGGTCGCGGCAGGGCTGCAGACAGTGCTCCATCTCGTCAGCATTTTGGCATCGAGGCGGCTTGTGTGATCTCAAGTCGGAACCGTCCGCGCCCCGCAACCGTCGTATTGATCGGACGTCCACGGTTCGGTGGGGGTTCACTATCGGTTCCGATACGCTTAGCTTCACCCATATCAAGAATCAGGCAGACCAGCAGACTCGGTGATCATGAAAGAATGCTCCGCCCGTGCTCTCGACGCGTCAGGACGATGATTCGTTGAAGATCTCGTGCGTCATCCTCACCATGGGCAACCGGATCGCGGAGCTGGACCGGGCGGTCGAGTCCGCGCTCAATCAGGTCGACGGCGACGTCGAGGTAGTGATCGTCGGCAACGGGGCCGATGTGCCCGAGGTGTCGGCGACGCCGCCCGTAGGCTCGTCAGCGATCGTGAAGACGATCCGGCTTGACCAGAACACCGGCATTCCAGCGGGCCGTAATCGCGGCGTCGAGGAGTGCTCCGGTGACGTGGTGCTGTTCCTCGACGACGACGGCTGGTATGCCAACCACAAGGTCGTGGCCCACGTACGCGATCGTTTCGCGACCGAGCCCGACCTGGCGGTGATCTCCTTCCGGGTGATGGACCCCGACGGCGGCATCGGCCAGCGCCGGCACGTCCCGCGCCTGCGGGCCGGCGACCCCGAGCGGTCCTCGCCGGTCACCACCTTCCTGGGCGGGGCGTCCGCCATCCGGCGCTCGGCCTTCCTCCAGGTGGGCGGGCTGCCCGAGCGGTTCTTCTACGCGCACGAGGAGACCGACCTGGCCTGGCGGCTGCTCGGCGAGGGCTACCGGATCGAGTACGACGCCGAGACCGTCATGTACCACCCGCAGGTGCCGCCGACCCGGCACGCCGAGTTCTACCGGCTCAACGCGCGCAACCGGGTGTGGCTGGCCCGGCGCAATCTGCCGTGGCCGCTGGCGGCGCTCTACCTGCTCGACTGGGTGGTGCTCACGCTGATCCGGGAGCGGCGGTCGGGGGTGGCGCTGAAGGCGTGGTTCACCGGGTTCTTCGAGGGCCTGCGCACACCCGCCGGCGAGCGGCGTCCGATGGCCTGGCGGACCGCCTGGCGCATGGTCAAGCTGGGCCGCCCGCCGATCGTCTGAGGGGCGTCAGCCCTGGGGCTCGGCCTCCCGCAGCGACATGGCGGTGCGCGTCACCGTCGTGGACAGCAGCGGGCGGCTGGGCAGGCCCAACTCGCTGAGCTCCTTGGCGATCGGGTGGTTGCCCAGCCGGATGAGCGCGCCGCTCGGCCGGACGCGGACACCGCGCGCCTGCACCTTCATGGGGACGCGCCTGGTGACGCCCTCACGGTGGGTGAAGGCGTCGAAAGCGATCAACGGGCTCGGCCCCGGCAGCGGGACACCCGGTTTGACCAGCATGTCCAGCACGAGCCGGCCGTCCTTACGCAGGATGCACCGCTTGTACGGCGAGGCGAGCCGCAGGTCGATGTCCGCCTGCTCCTTGGGAAAGCCCCACAGCGTGCGCCCGGCCTCCATGGTGAAGCGCTGGTCGACCGGCAGCCAGTGGATGAAGGCGGCCGCGTCGCGCAGGTCACCCGGCCGCGTCCAGCCGGTGGACCCCGGCGGCCTGATCAGGAAGGCCATGCCGAACTCGTGGTAGGCGTCGAGGTCGCCGTCACGGTAGTCGGCGAACAGCAGCACGCACACCGCCTTGCCCGGGAGGATCTCCGCCACGTCCAGCCCCGAATAGGCGATCACCGCCCGCGCCGCGTCGGCCCGCACCGCGTACGCGGCACCGCAGAACGACGCGTCCCGCACCCGGACGGGCATGGCGACCGTCCGTCCCTCGATCAGATGCGGTGCCATGGCTTCAGTACACCAAACGGGAATGGCCCCTGACCACCCTTCCCGAGGCGCGTCTCAGTCCTGGGGCAGGAGCGTTCCAAGCGGCCCCAGATCGAGGTTCAGGTCCGACGGCGACAGGCCGAACCGCTCACAGAGCTCGTGCATCGCGTCCTCTAGCCGCATCAGGGTCAGGCCCAGCGTCTCCACCTGCTCGTCCGACAGATCCCCCTGCTCCATCCGCCGCACGCATTGGCGCTCCACCAGCTGGCGGATGAGCTCCACCAGGGTGAGCACGAGCCGGGACAGGTCGCGCTCGACCGCCTCGGTGTCGGTCTCGATGCGCAGGCGAGGCGTTCGTGCGTTCTCCATGGTCATCGCCTCTCGGGGAGCTCGAAGGGGCCGTCCTCGGATCGGACGGACATGATCAACGCGCGGATGGAGATGCGGACGAGGTCGATGTCGGCGATGGACAGGATGAGGTCCCCGCTGACGACGACACCGCCGGCGAGCAGCCGGTCCAGCAGGTCGACCAGCGCCACCCGCTCGGACGGCAGCCGCCCCTCCTCGGCCAGCCGCTCGCCGCGCGGCTCGACGTACGTCACGGCGGTGCCTCCGCGTCCAGCTCGGCGAACGAGTAGGGCGCCCACGGGCCGGTGAGCTGCAGGTCCACCCCCGGGCCGCGCAGCCCGTCCAGGGCGGCGGCGAACTCCGCGCTCCGGGGCTCGTCGACCAGGTAGGCGCCGTTCAGGATCATCCAGTCGGAGCGGCCCGACAGCTGCGGATCCTGGGGCCGGTGCAGGTGGCTCGCGACCGCGAGCGCGGTCAGGGCGTGGTGGATCCGCTGCGCCTGCTCGCTCGCGTCGCGCCAGGCGTCCTCGCGGCTGCGCAGGCCGGCCTGCCGCCGCTTCAGATACGCCGTCCCGGCCCCGGCCGCCGCCGGAGCGGCTGGTTCGCGTGCTGTCGGGGTCGGCTGGTCTTCGGTCGGGTGTACGTACGCCTTCACGCCCCATTCCACTCGGCCGGCGATCTGGGAGAGGACCTGGACGAAATCGTCGTGCCGCTGGTCCAAGAGGCGTCGTACCTGGTCGTCGCCGCTGTAGACGGTGACCAGCCGGATGGGGGCCGTCGGCGTGTGCTCCGCGACCGCCGCCACCACGCGGTGGTGACCGCGGGCGGTCTCGCCCAGCCAGTCCAGGTCCTCCATGGACCGGCGCAGCGGCTCCTCGCCGAACTGGTCCAGCGGAACCTCGCTCACGTAGGCGACGAGCTCCGCCTGGATGATCGTCCGCACCGGCCGGTTCGCCACCCCCTTCACGTCGAGGTGGGGAACGTCGAGGTCCAGGGTGACCGCGTACAGATAGATGCCGGTGTCAGCCACGACGGCCGTACCCTTCGGGCGGCAGTTCCTCGGTCACCCGGCCGCGGATGGGCACGTGGGGCTCCACCCCGTCTTCGAGCTCGGCGAGCCGGTGGCGCAGCCGGCGGTTCTCGTCGAGGAGATGCCGATCGCGTCCGGTGAGCCAGGGATCGTGCTCCCACCAGTCGATGCCCATCTCCTTGGCGGTGTCGACCGAGGCGATGATCAGACGGAGCTTGATCGTCAGGAGCTCGATGTCGAGCAGGTTGACCCGGATGTCGCCGGCTATGACCACACCCCGGTCGAGCACCCGCTCGAGAATGTCGCCCAGGTTCGCCTGCTGCCGCTGCCCGGCGGGGGAGTACGGCCGGGCGGGTGAGGGTCGCATCGGCTCCATCACGGCCCCTCTCCCATGCCGCCGCTGCCGCGCCGGTAGCGCTTCACCCGCTGGTAGGACAGCAGCTCGCCGCCCGCGTCCAGCTCGGCCTCGTACAGCGCGAGGATGTCGCCGGAGGACGGGATGCGGCGGTCCTCCACCACCTCGACGCCCACCAGCCACCCGTCGCCTTCCGGCCGC
The DNA here is from genome assembly GCF_014646515.1 of Nonomuraea glycinis. Classification (GTDB taxonomy): domain Bacteria; phylum Actinomycetota; class Actinomycetes; order Streptosporangiales; family Streptosporangiaceae; genus Nonomuraea; species Nonomuraea glycinis. The sequence continues at coordinate 809,776 of NZ_BMNK01000003.1, read as the reverse complement.
ACCCGCGTGACGCCCTCGGTCTCCCGGGAGGTCAGCTCGGCGATGTGCCGCAGCCCGGCCTGGCCCGCCGTGGCGGCCGTCATAGCGGGCGGGCGGCGCTCTGGGCTCGACCGCCGGGGCTCACCGGTCGGCGGCAGCCGCCGAGGGTCGCCGGCCGGCGGCCGGGCAGGTCGTACGGCGCTCGCTGGTTCGTCCTCGCGCACCCGTCTCCTCGTCGGCACGAGCTCACCTCCCCAAATCCCATGAATGCGGCTCGCCGGAGTCCATCAGGACGGGCGGCCCGGTCATCCTTCGCAAGATCTCCTCCATGGCCGCCGCCTGCTCCTCCTCGGAGATGAGGCCGGCGTCGGCCGCTTGCTCCAGCTCCTCCAACTGGCGGCGGACCACCATCGGGTCGCGCATCTGACGCTCGGCCTGCTCCTGGATCAGCTCCCCCAACCGGAGCACGCCCTGCAGCGGCAGCAGCGGCCAGCCGAAGAGCAGCGTGAACAGGTTCATCGCTCGGTCTCCTCTCCCGGGGTCGCGACGAAGTCGTACGGCGCGTGCGGGCCGAGCAGCCGCATCGTGATCCGGCCCTCGGACCGGGCCGCGAACTCGTCGACGACCTCCTCCAGCTCGTCCTCCCGATCCGTCTCGATCAGTACCGCCACCTGCGCGGCGTCATGCTCGTGGGAGGGCGGGCGTTCGACGGTGAGAACGCCGAGCGCCGCCAGATCCTCGGTCAGCGCCTCGGTGTCGGCCTGACGCTTGGCCGCGATCGCCTGCTCCACGAGCTGGCCGAGGTCGATGCGCTCCTGTCTGGTCAGCTCTTCCGGCTGTGTCCGGATCTCCTCGCGCAGCCGGGCGATCTCCGGATTCTCGGCCAGGATCTCGCCGAGCACCGCGCGTTCGACGTAGCGGGCCTTGACCACGTACTCGACCCGCCCCTCCAGCTCGTTGAGCGCCGCGAGGAAGTCGTCATGATGCGGCGCCAGCAGTTCCTCGACCACCCCGTCCGGCGTGGTCATCACCGCCCCGAAGCGGAGCGGGAGCACCGGGACCTCGGCCGCGGTGGCGTCCAGCAGTCGCTCGTGCGCCACGAGGTCGTCGGGGGTGCCGAGCCGGCCGTCCAGCGGGACCTCGCTGACCAGGGCGGCGATCTCGCCGTGCCGGACCAGCCGCACCTCGCCCGGTGGGTCCCCCACCCCGAGCACGTCCTCCGACACCTCCACGTCGGCGGGTACGAGACCGTAGATGTAGGTGCCGGTGCTCCGCTGCTGCACCTCGGCGGCCTCGTGGGTCGTGGCTCCGGCCATGTCAGCCCTCCTCGTGCCGTCGGCGTCGCGCGGACTCCTGGGGCTCCTGATCGCTGTCGAAGTCGTACGGTTGCTCTCCGGCGGCTTCCAGCGCTCCCTGGGCCGGTTCCGCGCCCTTGCCGGAGACCTGGCCCTGTGACGTGATGTCCTTCATCAGCTCGGGCAGCCCCTCGCCGCTGGATTCCGAGAGGTCCAGCCGGTTCACGGCCTCGGCGAAGCGCAGGTAGGTGTCGACGCTGGCCACCACGATGCGCGCATTGATGGTCAGCAACTCGATGCCCACGAGTGAGACCCCGACGTAGGCGTCGATGACGAGGCCCTTGTCCAGGATCGTGTCGATGACGTCTGCCAGGCCAGAGGGGGACGCGCCGCCTCTGGCCACTCCACTCTCACTCATGATGTCCTTTCGCTGATCAGGCCGGGACTCACGAGCGGCGAGCGCCGGTCCGGCGGCGAACCGGGGGCGTCGGCCGTTCCTCTTCTCTCTCGGCGGCCTGACGCCGCCGGAAGGGACGCCGCGATGGCTTCGGCTCCTCGGCCTTCTCCGGCTCGGGCTCGGGCTCCTCTTCCTCCTCGGGCTCCTCCTCTTCCTCTTCGCCCTCTTCCTCTTCGCCCTCTTCCTCTTCGCCCTCTTCCTCTTCGCCCTCTTCCTCTTCGCCCTCGTACTCGGCCTCTTCCTCGGGGGCGCCCTCCTCTTCTTCCTCGCCTTCGTACTCGGCCTCCTCCTCGGGGGCGCCCTCCTCCTCTTCCTCGCCTTCGTACTCGCCTTCCGCCTGCTTCTCCTCCTGCTCCTCGCGCAGCGCGGTCTCGTGGTCCTTGACCACCTCGCTGTCGCGGATCTCACCGCGCCAGCCGTCCTCGATGACGTCATCGGGGTGCAGCAGGCACTCCGACATGACGTGCCGGGCGAAGTGCTTGATCTCAAGCCGGGCCCGCCGGCCCTGCGCCCGCCAGATGTTGCCGGTCTTCTCGAACAGCCCCTGCGGGTGGTATTCGAGGACGACGATGACGCGGGTGAGGTCGGGAGTGAGGGCGTGGAAGGTCACCGCGCCGTCGACGGACCCCTTGGCACCCGCCGACCGCCAGACGATCCGCTGGTCGGGGATCTGCTCCTTGATCGTCGAGTCCCAGGTCCTGTGGGACCAGAAGACCTGCGCCTTCCAGGTCAGCTTCTCGTCGGCTGCCTGCTCGACGTTCTCGACCTTCTTCATGAAGCTCGGGAAGCTCTGGAACTGGGTCCACTCGTTGTAGACGAGCCGCACCGGCGCGCCGATGTCGACGGTCTCGACGATGTTGGTGACCTTCAGCTTGCCCCCTGCCTTGCCCTTCTTCCCGCCGCCACCGAAAATGCCGGAGACCAGGTTCTTCAGGCCGCCTTTGACGGTGTCCTTGGCCATCCCCGTGACGGCGCTCATGAGGGTGTGCTTGGCCGCCTCCTTGACGCCGGTCAGCGCCGATGGGCCCGCGGAGGCGGATTTGCCGGTGACGGCGCCCACGAGGTTCGTCCCGCCGTTCTCCGCGTAGTCGGTGAGCCGGCCGGTCATGGACTCGAGCTTTCCGGTCACCGAGCCGAGCCCCCGTTCCGCCAGGGCCAGGGCGAGATTCTGCAGTTCGGCCGTGAGCCGGCCCGTCGGCAACTGCTCCTTGAGCTTTCCGGTCGTCTTCGTCTGTTCAGTCATCGATGTCACCGCCCCGCCCTGTGTACCGGCGCTGCCTGAGGCCGTTCACGCCTGGCTCTCGGCCGCTCCGGGGGCGCCTCGTCCGTCGGGGGCTCTTCCTCGTACTCGTCCTCGTGTGGCTCTTCCTCGGGCTCCTCTCCGTCCGCTTGGCCGGCGGGCGCCGCGCCGGGCGGCGGGGCCGGCACGCGCAGCGATTCGGCTCGATCGTGCAGTTTCGAGCTGAACGAGTCGATCTGCCTGCTCGTCGCGGCGATGGCCGCCGTTTTGCCGACGTCCATCAACTCGGTACGCAACCGGCTGGTGATCTCCTCCAACTGGGGAGACGTGCCAAGGCTCTTGACGCCTTGCTTCAGCAGGCCGCCGTCACCCTTCCGCAGCTCGCGAGTCACTCCCGCCACCACCAGCGCGGTGGCCAAGCGCAGTTTGTGGTGCCGGCCGAGGACATAGCCCACGGCTACGGCCAGCGCCAACGCGCCCTTGTTGGCCATGGCGGCGCTCCCTTCCTCTCGGCTTCGTGACTGACGTCCGACAGCCAGTGCACGGGTGCCCGCGAAGAGGATAGGGAAACAGATACAGGGAAAAAACGGACATTGTTTACGCCCTGCATGTCCGTATTTAGGCCCGAGAAGAACCCCCAGGTCGTGGGCCTAAACGGCCAGCGAGTGGGTGACGACGGGGACGCCCGCCCAGTCCTCCATCCGGGCCACGAACGCCGCCGCGTGGTCCGGCCAGTGGTGGTGGGCCAGCGCGTGGGCGTGGCCGCGCCTGCCGAGGGCGAGCCGCCGCAGCGGGTCCTCCCTGAGATCCAGTACGGCGTCCAGGATGCCGTTCACGTCCAGGGGCACCGTCAGGCCACAGCCGGCCGGCTCCACCAGGGGAGCGCCCGGTGAGGTGGTGACGACCGGCAGACCCCGGCCCATGTAGTCGAGGATCTTCGTCGGCGTCCCGCCGGGCGGTCTCGTCAGCGACAGGCCGGCCAGGGCGCCCTGCGTCATGCGCAGCGCGTGGCGGTGCGGGACGTGGCCGAACCAGTCCAGCAGGCCCACCCGCTGGGCGTCGCGCAGCAGCGGGCGCACGCCCGGCCCCGCGGCCCCGATCAGGTCCATCCGGATGCCGTACGGGACGAGCCGCTCGGCCAGCCCGATCAGCTCCCGGACGCCGTTGTCGGCCGTCAGCCGCCCGAGGTGGACCACCCGGGTGTCACCGGGAGGGGGAGGTGCGGCGGCCACCTGGGTGGCCTCCGGCATCGTGGCGGGCGTGATGACGTGGTGCCGCCGGAGCGCCCGCGCGCGGCGCCCGTCGGAGACCTCCTCACGCACGTCCCACACCACGGGCGGCCGCCGGTACGGCAGCACGCGCAGCAGGCGATGCTCGTGCGCGATCACCAGGTCGGCGCCCTTGACACCCCGCTTGAGCGCCGTGCGCGCCCGGCCGTAGGCGGCGTCGTAGGGCACGTCGACGGCGGTGAGGCCCGCGGCCGGAGTCACGTTGAAATGGCTGAAGGGCGCGACGTAGGTCACCTCGTGGCCCGCGTCGAGCAGCGCCCGGATCTGCCGGTGCATGATCCGGGCGTCCTCGGGATGGTGGACGATCGTGGCAACGCATACCCGCATGCGTCGATGCTCGGGGGCGACCAGGTCATAGGCGTGAATGCCGGTGAAACTATCGCTTAACTCCTGGATGGCCGACGATAGAGCCAGACCAGCCGGGGCTCGAGCACCCACTTGAACACTGTGCGCGTCTCCGGCAGGCAGAGCACGATCGCCAGCGCGAAACAGCTGAAGCTGATCGCCAGGACGCCCAGCGGCCCGTGCAGCCACGGGAACTCCAGCCAGCCCTGCTCCTTGGCGATGAGCACCGGGATGCCGTGCAGCAGATAGCAGTAGAGCGTGCGGGTGCCGAGGTCGGAGTACCACGTCTCGTGCCGGGGGACCAGCGCCAGCACCGCGATGCACAGCGCCAGCGAGCAGATCAACAACCCGGTCCGCAGGCCCAGGCCCATGTACCAGGACAGGTCCATGTCCTGGTAGCTGTTCTTGAAGTAGAACGGCCCCAGCGGGGCTCGTGGCGCGATGAGGATGGCCACCGCGGCCGCGGCGAGCACCGTGACCACCGACACGATCTTGATCCACCGGCGGTTGAGCATCTCGAAGTGCTCCGGCTGCATGACCAGCCCGATCACGAAGAACGGCAGCAGGCCGAAGAACCGGTCCATGCTGAAGTCACCCGAGATCTGGGAGAACCCGGCGAACAGGTAGATCGCGATGGCCACCGGCACGGGGTATTTCATCCGCTTCCACACCGGTGTGGACAGCCGCCAGAACAGCAGGGCCAGCAGATACCAGTTGAGCCAGGCCGGGTCGATGATCGTCAGGCTCCACTTCTGACCCAGCGAGAAGCGCAGCGCGGCGTAGCCCACCTCGACGATCACGTACGGCACGAGGAAGGTGTCGACGAGCTTGTTGGTCTTCGCGTTGGAGTTCCAGAAGTTCCTGGACAGATAGCCACTGATGATCACGAACAGTGGCATGTGGAAGGTGTAGATGAAGATGTAGAGCGATCTGGCGGAGTCCGCGCTGAGCGTCGGCACCAGCGCGTGCCCCACGGGGACCAGCGCGATCAGGATGAACTTGACGTTGTCGAGATAGGGATCGCGCTTGCGCTTGGGCCGCTCGGGCTCGGGTGCCGGCTCCGGCTCGCCCTGCTTGGCGCCCTCGGGCAACGTGCCGTGCGGGTCGGTGCGTTCGCTCCAGAAGGCTTCTTCCGGCAGCGGCCACTTGGCGCCTGTGCTGGCCGGGCCCGCACTCTCGTCGCTCGAAGGAGTGACCGGGGGAGAGTGCTTCGTCTCAGACACAGGAGAATCGCTCAGCTTCGCTCGGGGCCGGGGAACGCGAAACGGCACGCCCAGCGTCGCCCTTGACGGCGCAAGGCGAGCCGCGTCGCCGACCCGCCCAACGATATCCCGGCTTCAGAGCCCTGTCTCTCGACCGGAGGGGAATCCCTTGCTTACACAGAGAACTTGGAGGCTCATACGCAGACGCTCTTCTGCTCCGAGGCGGTGATCGTGGACTGTTCGACGCTGTCGGGGAGCTTGGTCACCTTGATCGCCTTGAAGTCGGCTCCGACGATGAGCTGAACGACCGGCGCCTTCTTCTTCGCCGTGCTGGCCTGGACCGTCGTGGCCGCGGCATAGGGCTCGCTGGTGGCGGCCCTGACCTTGCCCGCCTTGGGGTCCGGCTTCGGCGTCACCTGACCGGCCAGCGCGCCCGCGTAGTCGGTGCCGGTGGCGGCCGTCTTCGGGTAGCGGATCTCGGTGGCGGCCAGGCTCTGGCCGTCGGCGGTCTGGAAGTTGCCGAGCTCGACGACCCTGAAGCCCTGCTTGGTGAGCAGGTCGGCCACCTCGCGGGCCCTGCCCGGTGTGGTGGTGCCGTTGAGCACCTGGACCTGCACCTGGTCCGGCTTGATGGTGACCTTGGGCTTGGTGCTCGACGAGGGCGATTCCTTCGGCACTTCGGTGTCGTTGATGATGGAGTTGAACAGCTCGCCGGCGTCCGGCTGCTTCCAGACCACGCGGTTCTTGTCCTCGGGATCGGGAACCCAGGGGATGGTGGTGAACTTGACGCCGCCCGCGGTCAGCGACTTGGCGCTGGTGGCGATCTCGATGAGCCGCTCGGGGTCGTTGGCCAGCTCCGGGTCCATGGTCACCGAACTGGCCGCGGCCTTGATGAAGCCGGTGAGCTTGCTCGGGTCGGTGAGCAGGTCGCCGCTGGTGGCCTTGGCGACCACCTTGCTGAGGAAGATCTGCTGGCGCTTGATGCGCTGGATGTCGCTGCCGTCGCCGTAGTCGCGCAGCCGTACGTAGCCCAGGGCCTGCTTGCCGTTGAGCACGCTCTTGCCGGGGGGCAGCACCAGCTTGGCCTTCTTGCTGTTGACGCCGGACTTGAGGCAGATCTCGATGCCTTCGAGCGCGTTCACGATGTTCTCGAAGCCGCTGAAGTCCACCTCGACGAAGTGGTTGATGCGGATGCCGGTGAGCGTCTCGAGCGTCGAGATCGTGCAGGCGATGCCGCCCGAGCTGTAGGCGGAGTTGATCATCGCTCGCTGGGGCGGCATCTCCTGCTTGGTCGCCTCGTTCTTGCACTTGGGGATCTGCACCATCGAGTCACGCGGGAAGCTGATCAGCCGGGCCTTGTCGCGGTTGGGCGACAGGTGCATGAGGATCATCGTGTCGGTGCGCTTGCCGCCGGCGTCGGCGGTCCTGGCGAGCTTCTGGCCGTACTGCGCGTTGCCCTCGCCCGCGCGGGTATCGGAGCCGACGAGCAGGACGTTCAGCGCGCCCTTGTCCACGGGGCGGGGGGTGATGATGTCGGACTTGACGCTCTTCTGGTTGATGTGGCCAAAAGCGTCACGGTAGACCGTGTAGCCGGTGAGGGATCCGACGACCATGACGGAGGTGGCGGCGATGCTGACCCAGGCGAGCACCCGCATCTTGCCGCCGCCGTTGTCGCCCTTGACCCGCTGGCCCCGCGAGGGCGGCCCCGGGGGGCCCTGGGGCGGCGCGGCCGCTGCCTGCCTGCGGGCCATCCGGCTGCCGGGCTGCGGCGGGGCGACGTGGCGCGGTTCAGTGGACGCGCTTCTGTAGTCGCTCATGCGCCCCCTAGCCTCGTTCGCTACGCTCCACGCGTCGGCTTGGCCGTACTGCGCCAAGAGACTAGGTCACGTACGGCGTACCCGTCGCCGTGACCGATGCAATCGACCGTGACTCTGGCGTGATGTCGGACGGCCCAAAGCATACTCAGAGTCGGACATTTCGTGTGATACCAATGAGAAAGTTTTTACGCTTTCCGCAGGCCAGCGCCGCCGCCAGGAAGGCCAGCGGCACGGCCGGCAGCACATAGCGGTAGTCGAACTCCGCCGCCGCCGCCGGGGTGACCAACAGCACAACGGCGGTCGTCCACGGCAGCAGCCACGGGGCGGGACCGGGTCGGCTGGACGGGTCCACGGCCCGCCGCCTGCCCCGGGGAGTCCACCGCCTGCCGTACACGACGCGACCGGCCGCCAGCGCCGGCGGGACGAGCAGGACCGCGAGCAGCACCGTGCCGGGCAGCCGCGCCACGTCCTGATAGGCCCGCAGCCACCCCGCGTACGGCTCGACGACGGCGGTGCCGATCGCGCCGCGCTCGTAACGCTGCGAATAGTCGACGCCGAGCTGCGCCGCGTAGCGCCCCGGCGGCCCCGGCGGGGTCACCGGGAACTGGTAGTAGTCGTAGATCTCCTGATCGGGATAGACCGGGCGGCCCCACACGAACGACCGCGCCAGCTCCGACAGCACCGAGCCGGCGTAGTCCAGCGGCTGCGTACGGATCGCCAGCGCGGCGAACCTCCCCGCCAGGTCGTCGGTCTCCCGCGTGAAGGTGATGCCGGGCAGCGCCACCAGCGGCGCGTCCTTGGCCCAGATGTACTCCTGGGAGGGCGGCCGCTGCCCTGCCGGCCGGGGGTCGCACAGCACCCGCAGGTCGGGCGGCGGATCCATCCGGGCGCAGTCCGCGAACGACATCGTCCGGGCGTACAGGAAGACGCCGTTCGCGCCGATGATGCCGACGCGCTCGTAGGTGGCGTAGAACCAGGCGCCGTAGGCGACCACGGGCACCAGCGCCGCCGCGAGCAGCACCCCGGCGGGCCGGAGCTGCCTACGCAGCACGAACCACGCCGCCAGGAGCAGGATCAGCGGCTGGCCGACGGTCCTGGTGAGCGTGGCGGCGGCCAGCAGCAGGCCGATCGTGACGAGCTTGGGCCGCTTCGCCAGGCAGAGCGCCACGGCCAGCACGATCAGGAACATGAACAGCGTGTCGGAGACCAGCAGGTGCTCCAGCTGCACCTGGTAGGCGTCCAGCAGCACGGGCGTCGCGGCCAGCGTCGCCCACCGGCGCCGCGCCCCCCGGAGCACCGCCCAGTAGACCAGCGCCGCGGTGGCCAGCCCCAGCAGATGCTGGACGACGGCGACCATGCCGAAGGCGTGGAACGGCTCCAGCAGCTTGAGGAACATCGAGTAACCGGCGGGCCGCACCAGGTCGGGGCGCGGGTGGAAAACGGTGACGATGTAGGTGTAGGTGTCGGGGAACCACAGCGCCGGGCGATAACCCAGCAGCGCGACCACCCGCAGCGCCGCGCCCACCGCCAGCACCCCCAGGAACCAGCCATGCCGCCGCACGAAAGCCCCGGCGCTGACCCTCTCCCGGACGCCCGCGACCCCGCCGACCCGCTCACCCGCGCGACCACTCGCCGGTACGTCGTCCGCTGCGGTGGGCGTGTCGCCTGTGCGACCGCTTACTTGGACGTCCTCCGGCTCAATGGGCACGGGGCGTAACCTACCGGGCTTCGACCAGGTCACCGTCATCGTGAGGTTGGATACGCTCGATCACCGATGGAACTCGCCCGGTTGCACCAGACGCGCAGGCCGTCGGCGGGCCGGGTGCTCGCCGTGCTCACGGCCCTGCCCGCGGCCGCCGTGGCCGGCTGGCTGCTGGCCGGGCTGCCGCTGCTCCTGCTGGGCGTCTACCGGCCGCTTCCGGCGTTCCTGATCGGACTGCCCGTCGTCGCGCTGCTCTGCTGGACGGTGGCCCGCCACACGGGCGCCACCACCTCGAGCGCCGACCTGGGCGCTGCCCGGAGCGCTGTTCAGGTCACTGGCCGGCAGGTCGCCGGGGTGGTCGCCGTCGCGGTCGGGTCGGGCGTGTTCAACGCCGTCATGCACAGCGAGCAGCTCGCCGTCAGGCGCGACCCCGGCACCTACGCGCAGTACGCCATCTGGCTGGCCGAGCACGGCTCGCTGCCGATCCCGTCGGGTGCGGAGGCGTTCGGCGGGCCCGACCCGGGGCTGATCTTCGACAGCGTGGGGTTCTACGGGGTCGACGGGGTGGTGGTGCCGCAGTTCATGCCCGGCGCGCCGATGCTGTTCGCCGTCGGCGAGTGGCTCGGCGGCCTGCTCGTGACGCCGGCCGTGCTGGGAGCCCTGGCCGTGCTGGCCTTCGCCGGGCTGGTGGCCCGCCTGGCCGGCGCGAGCTGGGCGACTCCGGCCGCGCTGGCGTTCGCGGCCTGTATGCCGGTCCTCTACACCTCGCGTACGACGTTCAGCGAGATCCCGTCGATGATCCTGCTGTTCGGCGGCCTGACGCTGATCCACGACGCTCTGCACCGAGACCCGCCGCCCAGCCACTCACGGGCTGGGGGCGTACCGGATGGTGAGTCTGGACGGGGGACAGGACGCTGGAGGTTGTTGTCGGCGCGGCGGTCGCAGGTGGCGGCGGCGGAGCCAGGGCGCCGGAGGCTGTGGTGGGCGCGGTGGCTGGAGGTGGCGCTGGCCGGGCTGGTGTTCGGGCTGTGCGTGCTGGTCAGGGTGGACGGGCTGCGGGACGTACTGCCCGCGCTGGCGTTCGCCGGATTGCTGATCGCGTCGGGCAGGCTGGCCCGGTCCCGCGCTCGGGCCGGGCGGGTGGCCTGGCGCGGGGCGGGGTTGGGTGGGGGGTTGCTGGTCGGGGTGGTCGCCGGGGCGGGGCTCGGGTTGCTGGCCGCTCAGCTGCTGGCCCGCCCGTACCTGGAGTACCTGTCCCGCTCGGTGGAGCCGCTGCTGCTGATCTGCGCCGCCGTGCTGCTGCTCACGCTCGCCGGTACGGTCGCCGCGCCGCTGCTGGCCCGCGTCCCGGTGCCGCGCCGGTTGCCCGAGGCGGGCGCCGTCCTGGTGGTGCTGGTGATGGCGGGGCTGGCCGTACGGCCGTGGCTGCAGACCGTCCACCGCGACCCCGCCACGCCGGAGGACTGGCGCACCCACACCTTCATCGAGCAGATCCAGAAGGCCAACGGCCTGCCGATGGACGGCATCCGCCTCTACTTCGAGAACTCGCTGCACTGGGTGACCTGGTACATCGGCGTCCCCGCCGTCGTCCTCGCCACCCTGGCCGCGGCCCTGCTGGTGCGCCGCCTGCTGACGGGCGGCTCGCCCGAGTGGCTGCTGCCGCTGGCGGTCATCGGCTGGACGACGGTCACCACGCTGCTTCGCCCGGAGATCACCCCGGACCACCCCTGGGCCGCCCGCCGCCTGGTGCCGATCGTGCTCCCCGGTCTGATCCTGCTGGCCGTCCGGGGAGCCGGGTGGCTGCGCGAGCGGGGGCGCGGCAGGCGGTTCGAGCGCTGGATCGCCCCCGTGTGCGCGCTGCTCCTGCTGGCGCCGCCGATCGTGACCTCGATCGGCACCGCGTTCACCCCGATCGAGCGGGGTGAGGCGGCGGCGGTGGCGGCGTTGTGCGCGCGGATCCCGCCGGACGCCGCCGTGTTGATCATGGAGCGGGTCACGGCGGACCGGTTCATCCAGGTGGTGCGCGGCAGGTGCGGCGTCCCGGTCGCGAAGGTCCGCCTGGACACCGCGAACACCGCTTCCCGGCGAGAGGTGCGCCGTCAGATCGAGCGGGTGCGCGCGGCGGGCAGGACCCCCGTGGTGCTCGGCGCCGAGCGCGGCCAGGTCGCGCCGTATGGTGCGCCGTCGCAGGTCATGGGCCTGGTGACGCGCCAGGACGAGCGCTCGCTGACCGAGCGGCCCAACGGCACCTGGTCGCTGCGGATCAACGTGTGGATGGCGGTGGCCTGACCGCGCGGCAAGCCGATGTGCACTCGGGTCCTGTCCGGGCAGAGTACTCTCAACGCACGTGAGCACGCTTGAGACCCCCCAGAGTGGATCCGCTGTGGAAGAAGCGCCGTACGTCACCATCGTCCTGCCGTGTTACAACGAGCAAGATCATGTCATCGACGAGGTCGAGCGCATCACCAAGGCCATGGACTCCAGCGGCTACACCTATGAGCTGGTCGCGGTGGACGACTGCTCCACCGACCAGACGCTGGCCAGGTTGCAGGAGGCCGCGGCCGACTATCCGCATCTGCGCATCCGCGCCTTCCACCGCAACGGCGGCTCCGGCACCGTGCGCAGGATCGGCACGCAGGGGGCCAGGGGCGAGATCGTCGTCTGGACCGACGCGGACATGACCTACCCCAACGAGCGCATCCCCGAGCTGGTGCAGATCCTGGAGAAGGATCCGACGGTCGACCAGGTGGTCGGCGCGCGCACCTCCGAGGAGGGCTCGCACAAGCTGCTGCGGGTCCCGGCCAAGTGGGTGATCCGCAAGGTGGCGGAGAAGCTCGCCGGGCAGAAGATCCCCGACCTCAACTCGGGGCTGCGGGCCTTCCGCAAGTCGGTGGCCAGGCCCTACCTGCGGCTGCTGCCGCCCGGGTTCTCCTGTGTCACGACGATCACGCTGTCGTTCCTGTCCAACCAGCATGACGTCTACTACCTGCCGATCGGCTACGCCAAGCGGGCGGGCAAGTCGAAGTTCAGCTTCGTGTCCGACGCCTACCGCTACATCCTGCAGGTGCTGCGGATGATCATGTACTTCAACCCGCTCAAGGTGCTCATGCCGCCGGCCCTCTGGCTGGTGACGATCGGGCTGGTCAAGGGCGTGTGGGACATGATCCAGCACCCCTTCTACTTCCCGGCCAACACCGTCATGATCTTCCTGTCGGGCATGCTCATCGGCTCGGTGGCGCTGCTCGCCGACCTGATCGTGCGGTCGCGGGGCGAGTAGCGTGCGGATCGCGATCGTCGGCCCCACCTATCCGTACAAAGGGGGCGGGGCGCAGCACACCACCGAGCTGGCGCACCGGCTCGCGGCGCTCGGCCACGACGTGGTGATCGAGTCGTGGAAGGCGCAATATCCGTCGTTCCTCTACCCGGGGCAGCAGACGATCGACGCGCCCGAGGGCACCCCCTACCCGAGGACCGAGCGCGTGCTCGACTGGCGCCGGCCCGACGGGTGGGTTGCCGCCGGGCGACGGCTGCGCACGGCCGACCTGGTGATCCTGGCCGTCCTCAGCCCCGTGCAGGTCCCCGCTTACCTGGGGATTCTGTACGGCACAGGCCGCAAGGTCAGGACCGTTGCCCTCTGCCACAACGTGCTGCCGCACGAGCGTAAGCCGTACGACCGGCCGTTGATGAAGGCGCTGCTCAAGCGTGTCGGCGGGGTGCTGACCCACTCCGGCCAGCAGGCGGAGCTGGCCAGGGAGCTGACCGGCGGGCCGGTGAGCGTGGCGCCGCTGCCGCCGCACCTGCCGTCCACCCACGCGGGACGCTCCGACGAGGTGCATCGGCGGCTGCTGTTCTTCGGCATGGTCCGGCCGTACAAGGGGCTTGACGTGCTGCTTCGGGCGCTGCCCGACGGGGTCGGGCTGACCGTGGCGGGGGAGTTCTGGGGTGGGCTGGACGCCACCAGGGAGCTCATCGGCGAGCTCGGCCTCGGTGACCGGGTGGATCTGCGGCCCGGCTACGTGGCGGCCGACGACGTGCCCAAGCTGTTCGCCGAGGCCGACGCGCTCGTCCTGCCCTACCGCAACGCCACCGCCAGCCAGAACGTGTGGCTCGGCCACGAGCACGGCGTGCCGGTGATCGCCACCCGCGTCGGCGCGCTCGCCGACCATGTCATCGACGGCGTCGACGGCCTGCTGGTGGAGCCGGACGACGTGGCCGCGCTCCGGCGGACGATCGAACGGTTCTATGCCTCCGGCGAGCCGGAGAGGTTGCGGTCGGGGGTCAAGGCGGTCGACCCCGCGCCGTTCTGGTCGGCGTACACGACCACGCTGCTGGACGCCTGACGCCCCAGCAGCATCGCCAGCCCGGCGGCCGCCGCGTCGGCCAGCGTGAACGCCAGCCGCGACAGCACCGCGACCGCGAAGGCCGGGCCGGCGGTGATGATCGGCGCGAGCACCAGCACCAGCGCCCCCTCCCGCACCCCCACCCCGGCGGGGACCACGAAGGTGAGCAGCCCGGTCGCCCAGGCGAACGCGTAGGCGCCGGTCGCGATCACGTACAGGTCCCACCGGCCCACGAGCATGGTGGTGTGCAGGCCGTACACGAGCCAGCCGAGCGACGTCCAGGCCACCGCGACCAGCACCGTGCGGCCCGGCAGCACGCTGTCGAGCGTCGGCCTGCGCGCCAGCCGCAGCGCCAGGTTGAGCCCCCAGGTGAGCACCTTGGGGTGCAGGCAGACGGCGATCACCGGCAGGAGCAGCAGCAGATACCACGCCTGCCGGACGACCTCCTGCGTCGCCAGGGTCGCGGCGGCGATCGCGAGGCCGACCCCGAGGTTGATCACCAGCGCCAGGGAGATGCACGCGAACGTCCTGCGCGGCGGGCTGCCGTGGTCGCGGCCGAGGTCCATCATCGCGGCGTACGCCCAGACGGCGCCCGGGATGTACTTGCCGAGCTGGCCCACGAACATGATCCGGCCCGTCACGCGTACCGGCAGCGGCGACCCCAGCCCGGCGAGGACCGCGCGCCAGGCCAGCAGCATGCAGAACTGGCCGAGCAGCACCGCGACGAACGCGCCGAGCACCGCCCACGGCGAGGTCTGCGCCACCGCCGCCCGCGTGTCGTCCCAGTTGCGGGCCAGGGCGTAGCCCAGGAAACCCAGCGCGACCAGGGCGAGGACGACGCGCAGCAGGCGGCGGATCATCCGGCAAGAGTACGCGCGCCGCCCGACCGTCGCCAGGCGAGGTACGCGTGTCGCCCGACCGTCGCCAGGCGCGCGGCCCGGGCGAGGTACGCGTGTCGCCTGACCCGCCAGGCGCGCGGCCCAGGTGCGGCGCGCGTGCCGCCTGCGGTCGCTAGCCGCGCTGTCCCAGGTAGAGCAGGACGAGGGCCGCGACGACGGCCACCGCCGCGAGCACCGCGAGGGTGATCTTGACGGTGCTGTACGGCCGGTCGCCCTGCACCTCGCCGCCCACCCCGTTGATCATGATCTGGTACGGCCGGCCGCCGTACAGGTAGGAGCCGATCCACACCGGCAGCAGCACCAGCTTGAACGTGACCCCCGAATAGCCGGTGCGCACCTCGTGCAGGCGCTGCGTGTCACCGCCGATGTGCCGCTTGCAGTCGTCCTCGATGACCTTCGCCATCTTGGCCTTGGCCTGCTCAAGCCCGCTGTCCGGCTCGGTGTCGTAGCGCAGGCTGTGGTGCCCGGACAGGTAGCCGGGCTCGAACGGCACCACCCGCTCCAGCGCCCACGGTTCGAGCGCGTCCAGCCGCTCCCTCGGCAGCTTGCCGGTGGCCGCCACCAGCACGTCGTCGAAGTGGCGCGACACCCGGCCCGAGGCCGAGTACCAGCGGGTCCTGCGCACCTGGCGGGTCTTGGTCTGGCCGTTCGAGGTGTAGGTCTCGGTGACGTAGTAGTGCTCGCCGCGCTGGCCGCTGTAGTCCGAGACGGTGCCCGCGTCGAACGTCCAGTGCGGCAGCAGATAGGTGCTCTTCGTGACTCCTCCGGTCCCTGAAGGGAGCGGCTTTTCGCTAAGCCGCTTGCGCGGCCTGGCGAAGGGCAAGCCCTGCCCTCAAGATGTTGATCGCCGCGTTCACGTCGGCGTGCGCGGCATGCCCGCACGCCGTGCAGGCGAACTCGGCCTGGGTGAGGCGGTTGTCCTTCGCGCAGTGCCCGCAGCGGGCGCATGTGCGGGAGGTGTGGGCGGGGTTCACCGCGATCAGCTTGCGACCGGCGCTTTCAGCCTTGTGCGACAGGATCGTCAGGAACACCCCCCAGCCCGCGTCCAGGATCGAACGGTTGAGCCCGGACTTCTGCGCGACGTTGCGGCCGGGCTGCTCGACCGTGCCGGAGGCGCTGCGGGTCATGTTGGTGATCCGCAGGTCTTCGTGCGCGATCACGTCGTAGGCGCGGACCAGGGCGAGCGCGGCCTTGTGCGCGCCGTCGAGGCGCTGCCTGCGGACCTTGGCGTGCAGCGCGGCGACCCGTGCCACCTGCTTGCGGCGGCGCTGGGAGCCCCGCTTCTTGCGGGCCAGGTCGCGCTGGGCGTCGCCGAGGCGGTCGGCGGTGGCCGCGAGGTGACGCGGATTGGCCACCTGGGCGCCGTCGGAGGTGGTGACGAGCGAGGCGACGCCCAGGTCGATCCCGGCGACCGCAGCCGTGGCGGGCAGCGGTGCGGCGGGCACCTCGTCACACGACAGCGTCACGTACCAGCGGGAGCCTTCCCGATTGACGCTGATCGTCTTGACCTGGCCCTGGACCGGGCGGTGCTGGTGGACCCGCACGTGCCCGATGCCCTGGAGCCGCACGTAGGTTGCGGTTGGGTGGTCGGGCTGGGAGTCCCAGCGGCAGCCGTCGCCGTCCTTGGGCCACTCAACGCTGTCGAACCGGCCGCGTCCTTTGAACCGCGGGTAGCCGGGGGTGCGTCCGGTCTTCACGCGCTCGAAGAAGGCGCGGAACGCTTTGTCGAGTCGGCGCAGCGTGGCCTGCTGGGAGGAGAACGACCACCGGCCCTGCCCGTCGGGGTCATCGCCCCGGATGTGTTTCAACTCGGCGGACTGCTCGCCGTACCGGACGCTCACGCCCGCTTTGGCATAAGCGGTACGGCGGTGCTCCAGAGCGGCGTTGTAAAGCTGCCGATGATCCTCCAGACACGCCGCCAGCGCCGCAACCTGCCGGGCGGTGGGACGCAGCAGGAACTTGAACGACCTGCGCATACCCCACCTCCCATCACTTTCGGTAACGACACCACCACGATATCGGCTGGCGCCGACAAAGCCAGGAAGGACGTCCGTGATGCGCGGACCTGACAGGTCAGGGCACGCTCGGGCCTTGACGGCCCTCCCACTCCCGATTCACCCATCGCCTCAAGGCGACGGTCCTCCCGGGAGGAGCTGATGGACTCCGCCTCGCTGACCTTCTTGAGGCGGTTCAGGCGAACCAGCGGCTACGGGTCCAGCCGCGCATCGCGTCGCGGGCGGCGCGCCGGTCGAGCGCGAACGGCAGGACCGCCTTCAGCGCGATCTGGGCGTCCTTGGAGGTGTCGGCGACCAGGGCGGTGGCGCAGAACTGGCAGTTCGTGGACAGGGCGTCGCTCTCCGTACGGGCTCCGCAGCCGGGGGTACCAAAGCGGGAGGGGCGGCTGACAGCGGCGAGCGCGGGTACTGTTGGGCGGCGTGGGAAAGCAACGGGTCGCGCAGCTGGCCTACTCCGAGTTCCAGTCGGCGATGCTCGACGAGGAGAAGCGCCGGCGCAAGGCCGCGAAGATCATCGCGGTGCTGGAGCACTTTCGCGGGCCGCTCGGCGGGCTGACCGTGGGCGACGTGGGCTGTTCGGCCGGGTTCATCGCCGACGAGCTCGCCGGGGCCGGGGCCAAGCACACCCTCGGCATCGACATCGACGTGCCGGGGTTGCGCAAGGCGGCCGACCGGTTCGGCGAGCGGGTGGCGTTCGTCTGCGGCGACGGCACCGCGCTGCCCTTCCCCGACGGCTCGATCGACGTGCTGGTCTTCAACCACATCTACGAGCACGTGGTCGACCCCGACGCGGTGGTGGCCGAGATGCACCGGGTGCTCTCCGACGACGGCGCCCTCTACCTCGGCCTCGGCAACCGGCTGGGCGTCATGGAGCCGCACTACAAGCTGCCGTTCCTGTCCTACCTGCCGCCCGCGCTGGCCGACCGCTACGTGCGCGCCTCCGGCCGCGCCGACCACTACTACGAACGTTTCCGCACCCGGCGCGGGCTGCGCAGGATGCTGCGCGCCTTCCACGTGTGGGACTACACCCTGCCGGTGCTGGCGACGCCGACCCGGTTCGCCGGGTCCGAGCTCTTCCCCGGGGCGCTGGGGCGGGTGGCGCGGACGGTGCTGGCCCGCACGCCCCGCGCCGTGCTGCGACTGCTCCTGCCGCTCGTGCCGACCTACCTGTGGGTGGCGACCAAGACGCCGCGCCGCCCGGCGGGCGCCGCACTCCCCCAGCCGCCCGAGCGGGTCCGCCCGCTGTGAGCGACTCCGGTACGGCAGGTCGCCCCGAGAAGGGGCGAGGCCACTCCCGTACAGCGAGCGACCCCGAGCCGGGCACCCCGGAAGCAGGGGGCCCCGAGGTCGGTCGTGATGTCGAGGCCGAGGGGGTCGTCGGCGTCGGTGGGGGGAGGTCCGGGCGCAAGGGGGCGGTGGTGCGCAGGGCGGTGCGGATCGGGTTCCTCGTCGTGGCGCTGGGGTTCGGCGCGTACGCCGTGGCCTCGCAGTGGGACGCGGTGGTCGCCGGGTTCGCCGCGCTGAGCTGGCCGATGCTCGCCGGCTCGCTCGTCGCCGTCGTCGCGGCCCTGCTCGGCGCCATGCTCACCTGGCGCACCCTGCTGGCCGACCTGGGCTCACCACTGCCGCTGCGGTCGGCGGCCAAGGTCTTCTTCGTCGGCCAGCTCGGCAAGTACATCCCCGGCGCCGTCTGGCCGATGCTCGCCCAGATGGAGATGGGGCGCGACCTCGGCGTGCCGCGGCCGCGCAGCGCGGCGGCGTTCTTCCTGATGATGCCGATCCAGCTCGCCAGCGGCCTGCTGGTCGCGCTCGGCACGCTCGGCTGGGACCGGTTCGGCTGGCTGCTGCTCTTCGTCCCGGTGCTCCTGGTGCTGCTGGAGCCCAAGGTGATCAACGGCCTGATCGGCTTCGGGCTGCGCAAGCTGAAGCGGGAGCCGCTGGAGCGGCCGCTCACCCGGCGCGGGATGCTGACCGCGCTCGGCTGGGCGGTGCTCGGCTGGGGCTGCTACGGCGTGCACCTGTTCTTCGTCGCCCCCGAGACCGGTCTGCTGTTCGCCGTGGGAGCCTTCGCGCTGTCGTGGTGCCTCGGGATCCTGACGTTCGTCGTGCCGGCCGGAGCGGGGGTGCGGGAGCTCGCCATGGTGGCGGTCCTCGCGCCCGTCATGGACGCCGGCCAGGCCATCGCCGTGGCGCTTTGTTCCAGGATTGTCATCATTCTTGGTGATTTGCTCTGTGCCGGATTGGCGGGAATTTCGGCACGTCGCGACTCAGTGTGATTTGACACACGATTTAGGGGAGGCTGGTCATAAGCTGGAAATAGAGGGGGACACCAGATCCCACGTTGATCTTGAGGGGAGAAGATCACCGTAATGCCTCGAGTGCTCGTCGACGCGGCCGCGGTTCCCGCGGACCGTGGTGCCTTGATCAGGTATGTGGACGGTTTGGTGCGCGCGCTCGACCGGGCGGGCGCCGATCTAGCGGTGGCCTGCCAGCGGGCGGACGCCGAGCGATACACCGCGATCGCGCCATCGGCCCGGATCATGCCCGGACCCGTCTCGCTGACCAACCGGTCGGCCCGGCTCACCTGGGAGCAGACCGGCCTGCCGCTGCTCGCCCGCCAGGTCGGCGCTGACGTGATCCATGCCCCCTACTACTCCATCCCGCTCCGCCCGGGCGTGCGGACCGTGGCGACGGTGCACGACGTCACCTGGTTCACCGAGCCCGAGCAGCACAGCCCCGCCAGGGCCTCGTTCTTCCGCTCGGCCACCCGCACCGCCGTCCGGCACGCCAACCGGGTGATCGTGCCGTCCAAGGCGACCAGGGACGAACTCGTGCGGGTGCTGCACGCCGACCCCACCCGCATCGACGTCGCCTACCACGGCGTCGACCAGGAGCAGTTCCACGCGCCGAGCAAGACCGAGATCCAGCGGGCGGTCAGCAGGTGCGGCCTGCACGGCCAGCCCTATGTCGCCTTCCTGGGCGCGCTGGATCCGCGCAAGAACGTTCCAAACCTGATCCGCGGCTTCGCCGCCGCCGTCAAGGGGCTGGCCGAACCGCCCGCGCTGGTGCTCGGCGGCGGCGTGCACGAGGACGACGTGGACGCCGCCTGCCGCGAGGTCGAGGCCACCGTCAAGGTCGTGCGGCCCGGCTACCTGCACGCGCCCGACCTGCCCGGCTTCCTCGGCGGGGCGCTCGTGGTGGCCTTCCCGTCCAGGGGTGAGGGGTTCGGCCTGCCCGTGCTGGAGGCGATGGCCTGCGGCGCGCCCGTGCTGACCACCCACCGCACGTCGCTGCCCGAGGTGGGCGGTGACGCGGTCGCCTACAGTGAGCCGGACGCCGACAGCATCGCCACCGCGCTGGCCCAGCTTCTGGCCGCACCGGACAGGAGACGGCAATTGCGGGAGGCCGGGCTGGCGAGAGCACGCGAATTCACCTGGGAAGCCTCGGCCGAAGCGCACCTCAGTTCTTATCAACGCGCCATCGAATAATTCGCTACCCTCCCAAAGATATGGAGAGCTCTTTGCCAGACCTAGAGGCCATCCTCCTGGTCGGGGGGCAGGGCACGCGCCTGCGTCCGTTGACGCTGGGCACGCCGAAGCCGCTGCTGCCGACCGCCGGAGTGCCTTTCCTGGCCCACCAACTGGCACGGGCCCGCTCGTTCGGCGTACGCCGGATCGTCTTCGCCACCTCGTACAAGGCGGCGATGTTCGAGCCGGAGTTCGGTGACGGGTCCGCGTTCGGGCTCTCGATCGAGTACATGACGGAGGAGACCCCGCTGGGCACCGGCGGCGCCATCCGCAATGCGGCCGAGGCGCTGTCGGCGGGGCCGGGCGATCCGGTGCTGGTGCTCAACGGCGACATCCTGTCCGGCCATGACATCGGCGAGCAGGTGCGCGTCCACCTCGATCGGGACGCCGCTGTAACGCTCCATTTGACGGAGGTGGAGGATCCGACCCGGTTCGGCTGCGTCCCCACCGACGAGGACGGCCGGGTGACGGCCTTCCTGGAGAAGACCCCCAACCCGGTCACCAACCGGATCAACGCCGGCTGTTACGTGTTCACCCGGTCGGTCATCGACCAGATCCCGCGTGACGAGGTCGTGTCGGTGGAGCGGGAGACCTTCCCCGGCCTGATCGAGTCGGGCCGGCTCGTGCTCGGCTACGCCGACCGGACCTACTGGCTCGACGTCGGCACCCCCGCCGCGTTCGTCGAGGGCTCGCGCGACCTGGTGCTCGGCCGCCTGGCCTCGCCCGCCCTGCCGGGGCCCACGGGCGAATACCTTGCCCTGCCCGGCTCGGTCGTCTCGCCGGAGGCCAAGGTCCAGGGCGGCACGACGGTGGGCGCCCGTACCGTCGTCGAGGCGGGCGCCACGGTCATCGGCTCCGTGCTGAGCGACGACTGCGTGATCGAGTCCGGCGCCCACGTGACCGACTCGGTGCTCGGCCGGGGGGCGCGGGTCTGCGCGGACACGGTGGTGCGCGACGCGGTCATCGGCGACGGCGCGGTCGTGGGGCCGGGCAACGAGCTGCAGGCCGGAGTACGCATCTGGCCCGGCGTGGAGCTGCCGGAGCGCGCGGTCCGCTATTCGAGTGACGTCTGACCGGTGGTGCGCGTGATGCTTCGGGTGACGGCCGACCGGTGGCGGGCATGCTGAGCGGATGACGAGGTACGCCGTGGCCGCCCGCGAGGGCGGCCGATGAAGGAGCGGGTCTGGGCGCCTGAGGGGCCGTTGGACGTGGGGATGGCGCTGGCCCCTCACAAGCGCGGCTCCGGCGACCCGGCCTGGCGTCAGACGCTGGACGGGGCCGTCTGGCGCACCACGCGTACGCCGGACGGGCCCGTCACGCTCAAGGTGACGCTCGGCCACCGGGAGGTGCACGGGCGCGCCTGGGGGCCGGGGGCCGCCTGGATGCTGGACCGGCTGCCCGCGCTGCTCGGCGCCGACGACGACGTCTCGGGCTTCGAGGTACGGCACGCGGTGCTGGACGACGTGGCCAGGAAGCATCCGGGGCTGCGCATCGGCAGCACGGCCCGGGTCATGGAGGCGCTGGTTCCGGCCGTACTCGAGCAGAAGGTCGTCGGCCGTGAGGCGTGGCGGGCGTGGCGGTGGCTGCTGCGTCAGTACGGCGAGCCGGCGCCGGGGCCCGCGCCCGAGGGGATGTGGGTGGTGCCCGAGCCGTCCGTGTGGCGGGAGATCCCGAGCTGGCACTGGCACCGGGCCGGGGCCGAGGCCGTGCGCGCCAGGACCATCGCCACCGCCGCCTGGCACGCGGACAAGCTGGAGGCCGCCACCACCAGCGAGGAGCTCGACCGGCTGCTGCGCGCCCTGCCGGGGATCGGCGTGTGGACGTCCGCCGAGGTGCGCCAGCGCGTCTTCGGCGACCCGGACGCGGTCAGCGTCGGCGACTTCCACCTGGCCAAGCTGGTCGGATACGCGCTGACGGGGGAGAAGACGGACGATCCCGGCATGATGCGGCTGCTGGAGCCCTACCAGGGGCATCGGCACCGGGCCACCCTGCTCGTCATGCTGACGGGTCTGCGCCCGCCGGCGCGCGGGCCGAGGCTGGCCGCGCGCGACTACCGGTCGTTCTGACCCGGCCCTGGGTGCGCGCCACGAACTTAGCTGCCCGTAGTGTGCCGGTATGAGTCTCGTCAGTGATTCCGCGTTCCGTCGCGCTCTCGCTCGTGCCCGTGATGGCAAGACCCTGGACGTGGCCGAGGCCACCGTGCTGCTGCACGCGCGCGGCGAGCACCTCGACACCTTGCTGGACCACGCCTCCCGGGTGCGGGACGCCGGCCTCGCGGCCGTCGGCCGCGCGGGGGTCATCACCTACAGCAGGAAGGTGTTCATCCCGCTGACCCGGCTGTGCCGGGATCGCTGCGGCTACTGCACGTTCGCCACCGCGCCGCACAAGCTCGACGCGCCCTTCCTCAGCCCGGACGAGGTGCTGGAGATCGCCAGGCAGGGCGCGGCCATGGGATGCAAGGAAGCGCTGTTCACCCTGGGGGACCGGCCGGAGGACCGCTGGCACCAGGCGCGCGAGTGGCTGGACGCGCACGGCTACGACGACACGCTCTCCTATGTGCGGGCGATGGCCATCGCGGTGCTGGAGGAGACCGGGCTGCTGCCGCACCTCAACCCCGGCGTGCTGAGCTGGCGTGACCTGCAGCGGCTCAAGCCCGTGGCGCCGTCGATGGGCATGATGCTGGAGACCACCTCGCGGCGGCTGTTCGAGGAGAAGGGGCAGCCGCACTACGGCTCCCCCGACAAGGACCCGGCGGTACGGCTGCGGGTGCTGGAGGACGCCGGGCGGACCAACGTGCCGTTCACGACGGGGATCCTGATCGGCATCGGGGAGACTGTCGAGGACCGGGCCGAGTCGATTTTCGCGATCCGGCGGGTGGCTCGCGAGTACGGCGCGATCCAGGAGGTCATCGTCCAGAACTTCCGCGCCAAGCCGGACACCGCGATGCGCGGGCTGCCCGACGCGGACTTGAAGGAGCTGGCCGCTACCATCGCCGTGACCCGGCTGGTGCTGGGGCCGCGGGCGCGCGTGCAGGCGCCGCCCAACCTGGTGGACTCCGAGTACGAGCTGATGATCCGGGCGGGGATCGACGACTGGGGCGGGGTGTCGCCGCTGACCCCCGACCACGTGAACCCGGAACGGCCGTGGCCGCAGATCGACGAACTGGCCGCGCGTACGGCCGAGCACGGGTTCCTCCTGCGGGAGCGGTTGACCATCTACCCCGAGTACGTGCGGGCGGGGGAGCCGTGGCTGGATCCCCGGCTGTTCGGGCACGTGACGGCGCTGGCCGACCCGGAGACGGGGCTGGCCCGGGAAGGGGCGATGCCCGCGGGGCTGCCCTGGCAGGAGCCGGACGGGGGGTTCGCGCCCTCCGGGCGGGTGGATCTGCACGTGGAGGTGGACACCTCCGGGCGGACGAATGATCGGCGCGATGACTTCGACCACGTCTACGGGGACTGGGACGCGCTGCGCGACCGGCTGGACCCCGCCGTACGAGCCGCACCCGCTGTGTCGTCCGAGGTGCGGGAGGCGTTGCGGCGGGCGGAGAGTGATCCTGCGGGGCTCAGCGACGCCGAGGCGGTCGCGTTGCTGTCGGCCGACGGGGAGGCGCTGGAGGAGCTCACCGGGATCGCGGACGAGTTGCGGCGGCAGGCGGTGGGGGACGAGGTCACCTATGTCGTCAACAGGAACATCAACTTCACCAACGTCTGTTACACCGGCTGCCGGTTCTGCGCCTTCGCCCAGCGCAGGACGGACGCCGACGCGTACACCCTGAGTCTGGACCAGGTGGCGGACCGGGCCGAGGAGGCGTGGCGGGCGGGCGCGACCGAGGTGTGCATGCAGGGCGGCATCCACCCCGACCTGCCAGGGACGGCCTACTTCGACATCGCCAGGGCGGTCAAGGCCAGGACGCCGGACATGCACGTGCACGCCTTCTCGCCGATGGAGGTCATCAACGGCGCCAGCCGCACCAACCTGTCGGTCGAGGACTGGCTGCACGCCGCCAAGGAGGCCGGGGTGGACTCGCTGCCGGGCACGGCGGCGGAGATCCTCGACGACGACGTGCGCTGGGTGCTGACCAAGGGCAAGCTGCCCGCCCAGGAGTGGGTGGACGTGATCACGACCGCGCACCGGGTGGGCCTGCCGACGACCTCCACGATGATGTACGGCCACGTCGACACCCACCTGCACTGGGTCAGGCACATCAAGCTGATCAGGCGGCTGCAGGAGGAGACGGGCGGGTTCTCCGAGTTCGTGCTGCTGCCGTTCGTGCACACCAGTGCGCCCATCTACCTGGCGGGCATCGCCAGACCGGGGCCCACGGCCAGGGAGAACCGGGCGGTGCACGCGCTGGCCAGGATCCTGCTGCACGGCGCGATCTCCAACATCCAGTGCTCCTGGGTCAAGCTCCGCGACGACCTGTGTCACCAGGTGCTCCAGGGTGGCGTGAACGATCTCGGTGGCACGCTCATGGAGGAGACGATCAGCCGGATGGCCGGGTCGGAGAACGGGTCGTACAAGACCATCAGCGAGCTGCGCGAGATGGTCGAGCTGACCGGCAGGCCGGTGCGGCAGCGCACCACCGAGTACGGCCGGCCGAGCGCGGAGCGGCTGGCCGCGTCGGCGGCGAGCGACGGCGTGTGCCAGAGCGTGCGGCGGGTGCTGCCGATGGCCTAGCCATTTGCCTAGCAGCCATTGGCCTGGCCATAACAAGTTCCAGGGGCCCTTGCGCCCGCCGTGGGATCCGCTGGAAGAATCGTCACTCCCCAGCGAGAGAGGTTCACCGTGCGGTTTGGCCAACACCGCGCCGCGTTATCTCCCGAGCAGCGAAGGAAGAGAGCGCTCCGCAACGGGGTGCTCTCGGTTCTCACGGCCGTGGCCCTGGTCGCGGGCATGCTGGTGGTGGTGTTCGGCGGCGCACGGGCCCTGTGCTCGACACGAGAGCCTGTTCTGGTCGACGTGGCGGCCGCCCTGGACGTGGCGCCGGCCGTGATGCGGGCGGCCGGGCGGTTCAACGAGACGAAGAGCACCGCGGGCGGGCGGTGCGTGCTCGTCCAGGTGACCGAGCGGCCGCCCGCCACCGTGCTGCGCACGCTGATCGGGGAGCGGGCCGGCGTGCTGAGCGAGCGGCCGGACGGCTGGATCGCCGACTCCTCGGCCTGGATCCGCCTGGCGCGGGAGCAGGGCGCGAGCGCGCTCCAGGCGGGCGAGGCCGTGGTGGCGACCTCGCCGCTGGTGTTCGCGACCCGCTCCTCGCTCGCCGAGCGGTTCTCCATCGGCGAGACGGAGATGAACTGGCGGATGGTGTTCCCGCCCACGGTGCGCGGCCGGGTGGCGCCCAACGAGAACGAGCCCGACGTGGTCCGCGTGCCGGACCCGTCGCTGGCCGGGGCCGGGATCGCCACGGTCGCCGCGGCCAGGGACGTGGTCGGCACCGGGCCGGCGGCCGACAAGGCGCTGACCGCGTTCGTCCGGTGGGCGCAGGCGGGCTCGGCGCCCGACTACCGCAGCATGCTGGAGGCGGTGGACGACCGCGCGTTCTGGCAGCGCCCGGTGGTCATCGTGCCGGAACAATCGGTGTGGAACCACAGTCTGAGCGCGTCCGCGGACCCGGTCGTCGCCCTGCACCCGCGCGAGGGCACGATCACCCTCGACTACCCGTACGTCGTGACCGCCGCCGATCCGACGGTGGCCGAGGCGTCGGCGGCCTTCGCCGCGTGGCTGCGCGGGCCCGAGGCACAGCGGCTGGTCCGGGAGGCGGGGTTCCGGTCGGGGGACGGGACGCAGGCCCCCATCTCGCCGGCGCCGAACGTCCCGGTCACGAACCCGAAGATCCGGTCCTCGGTGTCGGACGAGGACATCGACGAGGCGTTGCGCGCCTGGAGCAGGCTGGCCCCGCCGACCAACATCCTGGTGCTGACCGACACCTCCGAGCACATGGCCGAGCCGCTCAACGGCGGCACCCGGGTGGGGGTGGCGCTGTCCGCCGCCAGGATCGGGCTGCAGCTCTTCCCCGACTCCACGCACATGGGGTTCTGGGAGTTCGCCCATCGGCTCGGCGGCGGCAAGGGGTACGCGGAGCGGGTGGGGCTCGGCCCGATCAACCGCCCGGAGACGGGCGAGCTGGTCAGGCGCGGCCGGCTGAACGAGCTCACCACCACGCTCACCGCGCATCCCGGCCGGGACAGCTCGCTCTACGACGCGATCCTGAGCGGTTTTCGCGAGGTCGGTGACAAGTATCGCGAGGAGATGAACAACACGCTCCTGGTGATCACCTCGGGCCGGGACGACGGCCGCGGGCTCAAGCCGGCGGAGCTCACCGAGCGGCTGCGTGCCGAGTGGAAGCCGGACAAGCCCATCCAGATCATCATCATCGCCTTCGGCAAGGGCGTCGACCGGGCCGGCCTGGCGGGCATCACGGCCGCCACGAACGGCTCCCTGCACGTGGCCCAGGAACCGGGCGAGATCATCGACGTGTTCCTGGAGGCCCTGGCCCGCCGCCTGTGCCACCCCACCTGCGGGTGAGGGGTCACCCTCTTTGAAGGCGGAGGAGGGGGCGCCTATGTCGGGCGCCCCTTCTGCCGGTCAGCTGATCAGACCTTGCCCCACAGGGCGGGGACGTTCGGCGGCTCCCAGCCGGTGAGGGCGGTGTGCGCCTGGATGCAGCGGTAGGTGGCGCCGCCGTAGGTGACGGTCGAGCCGACCTTGTAGGCGGTGCCGGCCTTCCAGGTGCCGCCCACGGGCGTGCTCGGCGTCGGGGTCGGGGTCGGGGTCGGCGTGGGGCTGGGGTTGCCGGCGCCGCCGCCGATCCGCAGGTCGATGCACGAGTAGAAGGCCATCGGCGTGTCGGCGATGTTCCAGATGGCGAGGACCCGCTGCTTGCCGCTGAAGCCGGAGAGGTTCACCCGGTGCGAGACCTGCGCCGGCGGCCGGCGGCCCTGGTCGTTGAAGCTCGCGACGCGGGTGCCGCCGATGTAGTACTCCCAGGTGCCGGTGGAGTGCTGGGCGGTCAGCGTCCACTTGAAGTCGACCGTGGTCCCGACCGAGGTGACGGGCCACGCCTTGCTCTCGTCGCTGAGCTGGGCGAAGCGCGGCACGCCGCCGTGGCAGTTGCGCTGTCCCTTCTGGCCTTCGACGCTCTGCGGCTCGTAGATGATCTCGCCGCAGTTGGCGACCTTGCCCTGGGAGCAGTGGGCCTGGCGGCTCGGCGGCGAGTTGACGTAGCCGTGGGCCAGCGCCGGGGAGGTGGCGAAGACCGTGGAAGCGGCGGCGATCGCTGTCGCGGACAGCAAGGTGAGCGACCTTCTCATGCGGTGAACTCCTTTACCGAGGGGGCGCGCCCCAATGTAAAGGAAACTTTCCTAACAGGTACACCAATTCGTGACATTTGCTCATAGTTGGCGATCTGCGCAGGTCAGCGCGTCACGAAAAAGTCCTGAGGGTCGCGGGGCGCCCGGTCGCGCGGCGGAGCGGCCGCGTGGCCGACCGCGACACAACCCATCGGATCCCACTCCGCCGGCAGGTCGAGCACCTCGCGCACCACCGGCCGGCAGAACATCGTGGACGACACCCACGCCGAGCCCAGCCCCTCGACGGCGAGCTGGATCAGGAAGTTCTCGACGCCCGCGCCGGTCGCCACCACGAACATCTCCCGCTCGGCGGCGTTGCGCCGATCGTCCCGGTAGGTGTGCGAGCCCGCCATCACCAGGCAGGGCACCACCAGACAGGGCGCGGCGCGCAGCACGTCGCCCCGCTTGACCCGCTTCGCGATCGACTCCTCGGTGAACCCATCGCCGCGCAGGTCCGCGATCCACGCCTCCCGCATGGCGTCGAGCAGCCGCGTCCTGACCGAGGCCGACTCGACGAGCACGAACCGCCACGGGGTCGTGTGGTGCGGCGCCGGCGCGGCGATGCCCGCCGCGACCGCCCGCCGCACCGCGGCGGGATCGACGGGCAGGTCCGAGAACTCCCTGATGGTACGGCGTGCGAACACGACGTCCCGTGACCCGAACCGGAACAGGTCCTCGTCGGCCGGACGCACCAGCGGCCTGACCCCCGGACCGTCCTCGTCGGTCACCAGGTGCGCCAGCCCGCGGACGACGGCCACGGGAACCCCGTCGAGCTTGCCCTTGACCAGCTCGGCGGCGGCCGCGATCTCGTCCACGAGCGCCGTCACGGTGGCGTTGAGCGGATTGCCGTGGGTGTCGGTGCGGCCCCGGAAGTCGGCC
Source organism: Nonomuraea glycinis (assembly GCF_014646515.1). Taxonomy (GTDB): domain Bacteria; phylum Actinomycetota; class Actinomycetes; order Streptosporangiales; family Streptosporangiaceae; genus Nonomuraea; species Nonomuraea glycinis. The sequence continues at coordinate 781,441 of NZ_BMNK01000003.1, read as the reverse complement.
AGCGGCGTCACGCCCGCCGCGCCGATGGCCACGTCGGTCAGCCCGTGCCGCCACGGGCGGCCGAAGGTGTCGGACACGATCACTCCCACCCTGGACGCCAGCCCCGACCTGATCCGGCGGGCCGAGGCGTCGGAGTCCTCCGGCAGCAGGAGCACGGTGCCGGGGTCGGTGTTGGAGGCGTCCACCCCGGCGGCGGCCATCACGAAGCCCTGCCGGGTCTGCGAGATCACCGTGTCGCCGCGCCTGGCCACCACCCGGTCGGTCTCGTCCTCGATCGCCTTGACCCGGTCGGGAGCCTCGCGGATCCGGCCCTCCGCCTTGCTCACGATCTTGGAAGTGACGACGACGATGTCGCCGTTGCGTATGTCGGCGTACTGGAGCAGGGCCGCGATGTCGGCGCCGGGCCGCACCTCGCCGATGCCGTGCACTCCGAAGATCTCTATCTGCAGGCGGTCGGTCATCGGCTGAGCTCCTGTGCCAGGTCGAAGGCGATGGCGGTCATCGGGTGAGCTCCTGTGCCAGGTCGAGGGCGGCGCGGGCGATGGCGGCCGTCGCGTCGAGGTCGTGCATGAGCAGGGGCCGGGCCTCGACCCGGACGCCGTCCAGGGCGACCGACGCGTCCTCGGGCGCCACCAGCCAGCCGCCGATCAGGTCGGATCCGTACAGCTCCAGCACCGCCTGGGCGCTGGTCTCCACCCCGATCGCCGTCAGGCAGGCGTCGGCCATGCCTCTGACCGGGGCGCCGCCGATGATGGGGGAGACGCCCACCACGGTCTTGGCCGTGAGCGCGTCGCGGATGCCGGGCACCTGGAGGATGGTGCCGATGCTGACCACCGGGTTGGACGGCGGCAGGATGACCACGTCCGCGTCCGCGATCGCGTCCAGCACCCCCGGGGCGGGCTTGGCCTGGTCGACGCCCACGAGCGCGAAGGACTCGGCGGCGACCGAGGCGCGCAGCCGTACCCACCACTCCTGGAAGTGGACGGCCCGCTTGCCGTGCTCGTCGGTGATGATCACGTGCGTCTCGCACCGGTCGTCGCTCATCGGCAGCAGGCGCACCCCCGGCTGCCAGCGCGCGCACAGCGCCTGGGTGATCTGGGAGAGCGGATAGCCCGCCTCCAGCATCTGGGAGCGGACGATGTGGGTGGCGAAGTCGCGGTCGCCCAGGCCGAACCACTGCGGCTCGACCCCGTAGGCGGCCAGCTCCTCCTTGACGACGTGCGTCTCCTCGGCGCGGCCCCAGCCCTGCGCCTCGTCGATGCCGCCGCCCAGGGTGTACATGACGGTGTCGAGGTCGGGGCAGACCCGCAGGCCGAACAGGGTGATGTCGTCACCCGTGTTGCCGATCACGGTGATCTGGTCGTCAGGCGCGGTCGCGCGCAGGCCACGCAGGAAGCGGGCGCCGCCGATGCCGCCGGCGAGGGACACGATGTGCATGCGGCCCAGTCTTCCATCGGGCCTTGGTGACACTTCCCACAGGAGTCGATTTCGCGCTCACCGCATACCAAGCCAGGGCGTGATTTATGGGGAAAGTAACGTCTATTGTGATCTACGAGCTGCATGGGACTCCCACGGGGCCAGTCCATGATGTGGCAAACTCCCATCGGGTCAAAGGGCCCGTTGGGGGTAGTTGTGAGCAAGTTAGACGTCACGCGGTTGAAGGAGCCGGCCGCCTGGATCATGTTGGCCGCCGGTGGGCTGGACATCCTGCTGACGCTGGGCCGCATTCTGATCGGCTCGGCCGGGCCGCTCGGGGGCAGCGGCCTGTCGTTCACCGAACGGGCCTACGGCCACTTCTTCAGCCTGACCAGCCCGATCAACGTGGCGCTCGTCCTGGGGGCGGTGCTGCTGGTCACCAAGGTCGGCCAGCCCTCGCCCAAGGCCAAGCCCATCGCCTACGTCGCGGCCGGCGCCCTGGCGGTAGCCACCGTGTTCGGCGCGCTGTCGCTGGTGCTCGGCCTGTTCGCCGGCGAGGGCGCGCGGGCCACCGTGGAGTTCGTGCTCACCGGCGCGCCGATCCTCGCGCTGACCGCCATCGCGCTGGTCTACCTGCTGCCGCAGGTCCTGCCCGAGCGACCCGCCGTCGGCTACCCGCAGAACTACGGCCCCCAGGGGTACGGCCAGCAGCCGCCCTCACAGGGCCCCGCGCCGTACGGCCAGCAACCTCAGCAGGGGTACGGCCAGCAGCCCCCGTCACAGGGCCCGCCGCCCTACGGCCAGCAGCAGCCGCCGCAGGGCCAGCCGGGCTACGGCCAGCAGCAGCCGCCGCAGGGTCAGCCGGGCTACGGCCAGCAGCCGCCCTCGCAGGGCCAGCCAGGCTTCCCACCGGCCCAGGAGTACGGCCAGCGGCCGCCTTCCCAGGAGTACGGTCAGCAGCCGTCCTCTCAGGAGTACGGTCAGCAGCCGTCCTCTCAGGAGTACGGTCAGCAGCCACCCGCCCAGGGTGAGCCGGGGTTCCCGCCCGCCCACGGACCTCAGGGTCAGCAGCCGCCGTACGGCCAGCAGCCCGGGTACACGCAGCAGCCGCCGAGCTACGGCGGCCAGCCCGAGCAGCCCCCGTACCAGCAGCAGCCCTACAACCCGAAGGCCCAGCCGTTCGCCCCGCAGGACCAGCCCGCGCCGCCCGGCCAGGACGGCTACCAGCAGCCGAGGGCACTCGCGGCGCTTCCGGCGGCCCCGGCCGACCGTGGCCCGAGCCAGGCGGAGCAGCCGGCCGGCGGGTTCGACGCCACTTACGGGCAGGCCGGCGCGGCGCAGGACCCGTACAGCCCGCCCGCCGCCCAGGACGCCTACAGCCCGCCGGCTCAGGACGGGTACAGCCCGCCGGACGCTTACAGCACCCCTGCCTCGGACGCCTACAGCACGCCGGCTCCGGACGCCTACAGCACGCCGGCCCCGGACGCGTACAGCACTCCCGCTCCCGACGCCTACAGCACTCCCGCCTCGGACGCGTACAGCACGCCGGCCCCGGACGCCTACAACCCGCAGGACCCCTTCGGTTCGCAGGCCCAGCCCTCGCACGGCGCGTACGCGCCGTCCGAGACCGCGCCGAACGCGGCGTACCCGTCGCAGCCGGAGTACCAGCCCGCCCCCTACGTCCCGGCGGACAGCCAGCCAGGCCAGTACAGCCCCCCGAACCCGTACAGCCCGGCCGACAGCCAGTCCAACGTGTACGGCTCGACGGACCAGTTCGCGCCTCCGGCCGAGAGCCGGCCGAATCCGTACGCCCCGCAGCCCGACAGCCAGATCGGCGCGCACAACGACAGCCGGCCGAACCTCTACGCGGCACCGGTGGAACCGCCGGCCGCGTTCGGCTCCGCCTACCCCACGAGCGAGACCGCGCCGAGCGTGCCGTACCCGCAGAGCGAGCAGCCCCAGCAGTACGGCGGCCAGCAGCCCTATTACGATCGCCCGCCCGCGTTCGGCCAGCAGGGCGACCAGCCGAGCGGCCAGCAGGCAGGACAGTCGGCGGGGCAGTCGGCAGGTCAGTCGGCGGGGACGCAGGGCGGCCAGCCGTTCACCGGATACTCCGGCAGCGAGTTCGCCACCCCGGCCCACGAGTCCGCCTTCCAGGAGCCCGACCCGCCCGTGGACCCGCGCTCCCAGCAGCTCCTCGACGCCTACCAGCAGGCGGAGACCTACCAGTCGGGCGCGGGCACCCAGCCTGACCTGCGGGTCCCCGACTACGGAGCACCGGCCAGGCCGCACGACGACCTGTTCGGCACCCCGCAGCAGAGCCAACCCCAGCACGGCCAACCCCAGCACGGCCAAGCCCAGGGCCAACCCCAGGGCCAGCCTCACGGCCAGCCCCAGTACGGCCAGCCGCAGGCCCCGCCGCAGCAGTCCCAGCAGGCGTACCCCGGCCAGCCCCAGCACTCCCAGTCGCCGTACGACCCGCAGCAGCCCTACCCCCCGCAGCCCCAGCAGGCGTACGAGCCCCAGCAGGGCCAGTACGACGCCCAGGGCTACCGGCCGCAGCACCACCAGGCGCCGGCCTGGGGCGCGGAGGTCCCGGCGGCGGAGTCGACCATCCGGCTCGACCCGTCGACGATGCGCGGCGACGCGCTGGACGGGCAGAACCGCCCAGGCGATGACCCAATAGACCCAACGGCGATATACACCCCCAACGAGCCACGCAGGTAACGGACCGGCAAAGCAAGGCTAGAGAAGAGGTGGCACGCAGGGCGGAGCTCTATCCCGCCCTGCTACGGTTCCGACCGCTGACAGCGTTGAACACACCCGTCCATGGGTCAGGACTCTGTCCCGAACCGGGTGCGAACATCACATGCCAGGCACGACCGGGGCGAGAGCTGGTCTTTCCCCGGATACCAGCATGCCGCTTGACGCCACGTACGGCACACGCGTGTAATTACAACCATGTTGTTACGCCTTCCCGTGGGTGGGTACAAGGAAGGCGTTCCATGGGGGGCTCCATTGCGGGCGGGCGGCAGGGAGGTGTGCAGTGACCGATTTGGTCATCGCACAGGATCAGCTTGACGCTGAAGAACTCGGCTGGCAGGAGCGCGCACTGTGCGCGCAGACGGATCCAGAGGCGTTCTTCCCGGAAAAAGGCGGCTCCACCCGAGAGGCCAAGAAGGTGTGCCGATCGTGCGAAGTGCGTGCTGAGTGCTTGGAATACGCACTCGAGCACGACGAGCGCTTCGGCATCTGGGGTGGGCTGTCCGAGCGGGAACGCCGACGGATCAAACGCCAGGCCGTATAGGGATAAATGCGGTGAGGGGTCGCACGGATCGTCCGTGCGGCCCTTTTCCGTGTCTCAGCTCCCGTGTCTAAGCTTCCGGGTCTCAGCTCCCGGGTCTCAGCTCCCGGGTCTCGGCTTCCCGGGGTCTCAGCGGCGCTCGTCGTAACCGGGGTCGACCGTGTCGGGCGACAGGCCCAGCAGCGTGGCCACCTGCTCCACCACGGTGTCGTGCACGAGCGCGCCCAGCGTGTCACGGTCGCGGGCGCGCGCCTCCAGCGGACGCCGGTAGACCACGACCGAGGCAGGGCTCTGCCCCTTCGCCGTGTCGGCGCGGCCGAACGGGATGGGGCCCGAGGAGACGCCTGGGCCGTCGCCCAGCTCGCTCAGCGGCGGCACCTCCTCCACCGCGAACTCCACCGCCGACAACTGCTTGTCCCACTTGGGCCGGAGCCGTTCGACCGCGTCGAGCACCAGGTCGTCGAAACGCTCGCTACGGGCTCTGGCCATGGGCACGTAGGAGGGGGCGAGCGGCCCGCGCAGGCCGCGACCGTGCCGGTCACGCCGCCGGGGACCGCGCTTGGAAGTCACACGCCAAGTCTAAGGGTGAGGTGCCTTCGGGGCATGTAGGTGGAAAGCCTGCGACAGGTGTCCGAATTGTGGCGACACGCTCGTTAAGAGCGCTCAGATAGTGGCGTCCCGCACTCTTACCAGATACGGTCCCTCCGTGAGCCCCGTCCGCCGCTGTTCCCGCACCGCTTGCAGTCAGCCTGCCGTCTTCACGCTCACGTACGTTTACGCCGACTCGACCGCAGTTCTGGGCCCCTTGGCGACGTACGCCGAGCCACACTGTTATGACCTGTGCGCCGAACACGCCGAGCGGCTGACCGCCCCCCGCGGTTGGGAAGTGGTCCGCCTGCCGACGGACGGCGGCTCGCCGAGCTCCGACGACCTCGAAGCGCTGGCCAACGCGGTCAGAGAGGCCGCCAGGCCCAATCCCTCCGGCGCCGGCGAACCGGTCGGCCAAGGCGTCGAGGTCGGCCGACGTGGGCATCTACGTGTTCTCAGGTCGGCCCAGCAGCACCGTGACCGGTAGGCTCGTCCTGGCCGTACAGACGACCTAGGGGCGGAGCTGGAGTGGGCGACCTCGCCAAGATCTTCAAGGCTTACGACGTTCGTGGCGTGGTGCCGGACGAGCTCGACGAGCCCATCGCCGAGGCCGTGGGCGCGGCCTTCGTCGAAGAGACCGGCGCCGAGTCGGTCGTGGTGGCGCATGACATGCGCGAGTCGTCCGGGCCGCTGGCCGACGCCTTCGTCCGTGGCGCGCGTTCTCGCGGTGCCGACGTGGTGCACGCCGGGCTCGGCTCCACCGACCTGCTCTACTACGCCAGCGGCAGCCTCGGCCTGCCCGGCGTGATGTTCACCGCCAGCCACAACCCGGCCCGCTACAACGGCATGAAGATGTGCCGCGCTGGCGCGGTGCCGATCGGCGGCGACACCGGCCTGACCGAGATCCGCGACCGGGCGGCCGAGCTGATCGGCACCCCGATGGCGCCCACCGGCTCCCTGATCGAGAAAAACCTGCTCCAGGGCTATGCCGAGCACCTGCGCACGCTGGTCGACCTGTCCGCCAACCGGCCGCTCAAGGTGGTCGTCGACGCGGGCAACGGCATGGGCGGCCACACGGTTCCGGCCGTGTTCGGCGGGTTGCCTATCGAGCTGACGCCACTCTTTTTCGAGCTCGACGGCTCCTTCCCCAACCACGAGGCCAACCCGCTGGAGCCCGCCAACCTGATCGACCTGCAGAAGGCCGTGATCGAGGCCGGCGCCGACGTGGGGCTCGCCTTCGACGGCGACGCCGACCGGTGCTGGGTCGTCGACGAGCGGGGCGAGTCCGTCTCCCCGTCGGCGATCACCGCTCTGGTGGCGGCGCGTGAGCTGGCCAAGCACCCCGGCGCGACGATCATCCACAACCTGATCACCTCGCGTGGCGTCCCCGAGCTCGTCCGCGAGCACGGCGGCGATCCGGTGCGGACCCGCGTCGGCCACTCCTTCATCAAGGCCGAGATGGCCCGCACGGGGGCCGTCTTCGGTGGCGAGCACTCGGCTCACTACTACTTCCGCGACTTCTGGTTCGCCGACTCCGGCATGCTGGCGGCGATGCACGTGCTGGCCGCGCTCGGCGAGCAGGAGCGGCCGTTGTCGCAGGTCGTGGCGGCCTACTCCCGCTACCACGCGACCGGCGAGATCAACAGCACCGTCGCCGACCAGGACGAGGCGCTGCGCCGGGTGCGGGCGGCCTTCGCCGGGCGGGGCGAGGTCAACGACCTCGACGGGCTGACCGTGAGCGCCCCTGACTGGTGGTTCAACCTGCGGGCTTCCAACACCGAGCCGCTGCTCAGGCTCAACGCCGAGGCGGCTGACGAGACCACGATGACGGCGGTCCGGGACGAGGTTCTCGGCCTGCTCAGAGAGGTGACACAGTGAAGATCGACGACTGGCTGCTGGAGATCCTGGCCTGCCCGGCGTGCAAGTCACCGCTGCGCGTGGAGGGCGAGACGGAGGAGCTGGCCTGCACGGGGTGCGGCCTGATCTATCCGGTCCGGGACGACATCCCGGTGCTGCTCGTCGACGAGGCCAGGAAGCCGTGACCTGGGCGCCGGAGCGGCTCGACGACCAGCGCCACCTGGGTGCGGCCGACCCGGGCGGGATGCTGCTCGCCGTGGCCGCCTCAGCCGCCCAGGTGCGCACCGGCCACCGGTGCGCGATCGAGGCCGGCGTCGAGCGGCTGTCGGCGGAGGGGCGTCCGAGGGCGGTCGTCGTAGCGGGCATGGGCGGCTCCGCCATCGCGGGCGACATCCTGGCCGCGGTCTGCGGCAGCACCGCCCCGCTGCCGATCGTGACCCTGCGCTCCTACCGGCTGCCCGGCTGGGTGGGCGCCACCGACCTGGTGGTCGCGATCTCCTGGACGGGCGAGACCGAGGAGACGCTCGCCGTCGCCACCGAGGCGGTGCGGCGCGGCTGCACGCTGCTGGCGCTCGGGCCCGCGGGCTCCGCGCTGGAGGCGGTGGCCACCCAGGCGTCGGCCGTGCACGTCCCGCTGCCGACGCAGGGACAGCCCAGGGCCAACCTCTGGCTGGTGACGATCCCGCTGATCGTCGCCGCCGCCTCGCTGGGCCTGCTACGGGCCGACGAGGCGCTGTTCGAGCAGGTGGCCAAGTCGCTGGAGGACACCGCGCACCGGTGCCGGCCGTCCAGTGAGTCGTTCGTCAACCCGGGCAAGACCCTGGCCATGGAGCTGGCCGAGAGCGTGCCGATGATCTGGGGCTCGTCCCAGCTGGCGGCCGTCGCGGCCTACCGCATGGCCGGTCAGCTCAATGCCAACGCCAAATATCCGGCGATCTCCGGCGAGCTGCCCGAGGCCGGCCACAACCAGCTGGCCGCGCTCGACGGGCCGCTGGCCGAGCGCGACATCTTCGCCGAGACCCCGGGCCGCTCGCTCAGGCTCGTCATGCTGCGCGACCTGGAGGAGCATCCGCAGGTGGCCAGGGCGCGCGAGGTCGCGGTGCGGCTCGCGCACGACCGCGGTGTGCCGGTCACCGAGCTGGCCGCCGACGGCGCCCATCCGCTGGAGCGGCTGGCCTCCCTGGTGGGGCTCGGCGACTACGCGAGCACCTACCTGGCGCTGGGGTACGGTCTCGATCCGACCCCGGTGGCGGCGATCACGGAGCTCAAGGCCAGAATTTCGCAATAGGATCTCGTCTCAGGCCTTTGTACGTGATCGTAAGACTGGGAGACCACCGGTGAGCGCGAGTGGCGGAACCAAAGCAATCATTGCGGCATTGGCTGCGAACACCGCCATCGCCGTGGCGAAGTTCGTGGCCGCGGCCTTCACTGGATCCTCCTCGATGCTGGCGGAGGGCATCCACTCCGTAGCCGACGCGGGCAACCAGGGGTTGCTGCTGGTCGGAGGTAAGCGGGCACAGCGGGCCAGCACCCGGGAGCACCCGTTCGGCTATGGTCGCGAGCGTTATTTCTACGCCTTCGTGGTCGCGGTCGTGCTGTTCGCCATCGGCGCGCTCTTCTCGCTCTACGAGGGCTTCCACAAGCTCTCCGATCCGCACCCGGTGGAGTCGCCGGGCTGGGCGTTCGGCGTGCTGATCTTCGCGATCATCGCCGAGGCGTTCTCGTTCCGCACCGCGATCCAGGAAGCCAACGCGGTGCGTGGCAAGCAGTCGTGGATGGCCTTCATCCGCAGGTCCAAGTCACCCGAGCTGCCGGTCATCCTGCTGGAGGACCTGGGCGCGCTGTTCGGCCTGATCTTCGCGCTGTTCGGCGTGACGATGGCGGTCGTCACCGGCGACGGCAGATGGGACGCCATCGGCACCCTGATGATCGGTGTGCTGCTGGCCGTCATCTCGGTCATCCTGGCCGTCGAGACCAAGTCGCTGCTCCTGGGTGAGGGCGCCTCGGAGGAGATGGAGAGCCGGATCCGCGTCGCGCTCGAGGCCACGCCTGAGGTCGACCGCGTCATCCACATGCGCACGCTGCACCTGGGTCCGGAGGAGCTGCTGGTGGCCGCGAAGATCGCGGTGACCCGCAACGACACGGCCGCCGAGGTGGCCCAGGGGATCGACGAGGCGGAGCGGCGCATCCGCGAGGCCGTGCCGATCGCCCGGGTGATCTACTTGGAGCCGGACCTGGACCGTACACCGAGCAACGCCTGATCGGAGCCGCGCCTCAACGGCGCGGCACCGACCAGTCGCCGCCGGCGGTGCGGCACCGACCGTTCGCCGCCGGCGGTGTGACACCGACCGTTCGCCGCCCGCGGCACCGATGAGTCGGGCCGTCAGCGGCCGCTGCCTCGGGTTCTGTCGGGTGTGCGGCCGGGAGCGGAGTTCCGCAGCAGGCGCAGGGCCTTCTCCTGCTCGAAGTCGAGGGCTCTGCGCGGCACCTGGATCCGGCCGATCCGCACGCCGAGGTCGCGCACGGCCGCGGCCACCGCGGGCTCGCTGAGGGCGCGCAGCGCGAAAGCCAGCTCGGCGGGGGAGACGTCGAACCGCTTCTCCAGCTCCACCGCCTGAGCCACGGCGGACAGCTCCTCGGCGCCGAACCGGCGGTGCGCGCCCTGCTCCCGGATCGGCGGTAGCAGCCCGAGCGCCTCCCGGTATCGCAGCATCCGGGGGGACATGCCGAGCCGCTTGGCCGCTTCCGTGATCCGCATCCTTACATTCTTACGTTAAGTTCAGCGCTTTAGTGATGCGATCGGGCGGTTCGGCCGCCTAAACTCATCGCGACACCACAGTGATGCGAGGGGAACACCCGATGGACTTCAAGGTCGCCGACCTTTCACTTGCCGACTTCGGCCGCAAGGAAATCCGGCTCGCCGAGCACGAGATGCCCGGCCTCATGGCAATCCGTAAGGAATACGCGGCCGCCCAGCCCCTCCGCGGTGCGCGGATCATGGGCTCGCTGCACATGACCATCCAGACCGCCGTCCTCATCGAGACGCTGGTCGCGCTCGGCGCCGACGTCCGCTGGGTGAGCTGCAACATCTTCTCCACCCAGGACCACGCGGCCGCCGCGGCCGTGGTCGGCCCCAACGGCACCGTCGACGACCCGCAGGGCGTCCCGGTCTTCGCCTGGAAGGGCGAGACGCTGGAGGAATACTGGTGGTGCACCGAGCAGGCCCTCGCCTGGCCCGGCGGTGAGACCCCCAACATGATCCTGGACGACGGCGGCGACGCCACCATGCTCGTCCACAAGGGCGCCGAGTACGAGAAGGCCGGCGCCGTCCCGCCCGCCACCGAGGACGACCCGGAGGAGTGGCACGTCGTCATCGAGGTGCTCAAGCGCACGGTCACCGACGAGAAGCGGTGGACCAAGGTCGCCGAGAGCATCAAGGGCGTGACCGAGGAGACCACCACCGGCGTGCACCGTCTCTACGAGATGCACAAGAACGGCCAGCTGCTGTTCCCGGCGATCAACGTCAACGACTCGGTCACCAAGTCGAAGTTCGACAACAAGTACGGCTGCCGCCACTCCGTGATCGACGGCCTCAACCGCGCCACCGACGTGCTGATCGGCGGCAAGGTGGCCGTGGTCTGCGGCTACGGCGACGTGGGCAAGGGCTGCGCCGACGCGCTGCGCGGCCAGGGCGCCCGGGTCATCGTGACCGAGATCGACCCCATCTGCGCCCTCCAGGCGGCCATGGACGGTTTCCAGGTCACCACGATCGACGAGATCGTCGGCATCGCTGACATCTTCGTCACCACGACCGGCAACTTCATGATCATCACCGCCGACCACATGGCGAAGATGAAGCACCAGGCGATCGTCTCCAACATCGGCCACTTCGACAACGAGATCGACATCGCCGGGCTGGCCAAGGTTCCGGGCATCGAGCGGCGCAACATCAAGCCGCAGGTCGACGAGTGGGTCTTCGCCGACGGCCACTCGATCATCCTGCTGGCCGAGGGCCGCCTGATGAACCTGGGCTGCGCCACCGGCCACCCGTCGTTCGTCATGTCCAACTCGTTCACCAACCAGGTGATCGCGCAGATCGAGCTGTTCACCAAGCTGGACGAATACCCGATCGGCGTCTACACCCTGCCCAAGCACCTGGACGAGAAGGTCGCCCGTCTGCACCTGGACGCGCTGGGCGTCAAGCTCACCGAGCTGACCAAGGAGCAGGCGGCCTACATCGGCGTCCACGTCGAGGGCCCGTACAAGTCGGACCACTACCGCTACTAGATCTGCCGGTGAGACGCTCCGGAAGGGTTTCCGTCCTTCCGGAGCTTTCCCTTATCAGCGCGCTCCTGCGGAGCGCGTACACCACCATCTTTTACGGCAGGCCGAGTTACCCGCACGCGCCGACGCCACTGCCGTCCGTCCTGGCCGGTCGTGAAGGCTCACGGGCCGCGCGCCGCGACGAGCGCGCACTCGGCCGTCCTCTTCGGTTAGGGCTAGAGCATGGATCTCAGCGACAGCGGTGAGCGGCAGATCTCGTGGGCGGCCCGTTCGATGCCGGTGTTGACGGCGATCGGCGAGCGGTTCGCCGTCGAGCGGCCGCTGGAAGGGCTGCGGATCGCCGCCTGCCTGCATGTCACCGCCGAGACGGCCGTGCTCATGGGGACGCTGAAGGCGGCCGGCGCCGAGATCGCGCTCGCGGCCTCCAACCCGCTGTCCACCCAGGACGACGTCGCCGAGGCGCTGCGTGCCTACGGGATCGCCGTGCACGCCAGGGCGGGGGTCGACCTGGCCACCTATTACCGGCACATCCACCAGGCCCTCGACCTGGGGCCCGACCTGGTGCTGGACGACGGGTGCGACCTGGTCAACATCCTGCACACCGAGCGGACCGACCTGCTGGCCGGGGTCTCCGGCGGATGTGAGGAGACCACGACCGGGATCATCAGGCTGCGGCAGATGGCCGCCGAGAAGGCGCTGACCTTCCCCGTCGTGGCCGTGAACGACACCCGGACCAAGCGGATGTTCGACAACCGCTACGGCACCGGCCAGTCGACGCTCGACGGGATCATGCGGGCCACCAACATCATGCTGGCCGGGCGGACCGTGGTGGTCGCCGGGTTCGGGTTCTGCGGGCGCGGGGTGGCGGAGCGGGCCAAGGGGCTGGGCGCGCGGGTGATCGTGACCGAGATCGACGCGGTGAAGGCGCTGGACGCCACCCTGCAGGGCTACGAGGTGTGCCCGATGGAGCGGGCGGCGACGGTCGGCGACCTGTTCATCACCGTGACGGGCAACCGCGACGTGATCAGGGCCGAGCACCTGGCCGCGATGAAGGACGGGGCGATCCTCGCCAACGCCGGGCACTTCGACGTGGAGATCGACGTCCGGGCGCTGGACGAGCTGGCCCACGAGGTGCGCCGCGGGGTGCGGCCCAACACCGACGAGTACGTGCTGCCCGGCGGGCGCAAGCTGCTGCTGCTGGCCGAGGGGCGGCTGGTCAACCTGACCGCCGCCGAGGGGCATCCGGCGGCGGTGATGGACATGTCGTTCTCGGCGCACGCGCTGGCCGTCGAGTGGCTGGCCCGCGAGCGGGCGCAACTGGCCCCCGGCGTGTACGACGTGCCCGAGGACATCGACCACGAGGTGGCCAGGCTCAAGCTGGCGGCGACCGGGATCGGCATCGACGTGCTCACCGGCGAGCAGCAGGCCTACCTGCACTCCTGGCGCGCGGGCTCCTAGCCACCGACTGGCGCGCCGACTCCTAGCCACCGGTCGGCGGCGCGGGCTCCTAGCCGGTCGGCGGCGCAGGCTCTTAGCCGCCGGCCTGGATCTGCCGCATCCGGCGGATCTCGGCCAGCTGGGTCACCGCGATGTCGTTGGCCAGCTCCTCGATCCTGATGTGCGAGCCGCCGGTCAGCACCTGCTCCGACATCTTGATCGCGCCCTCGTGGTGGGCGCTCATGAGCTGCAGGAACTGCTCGTCGAAGGCCTGGCCCGAGGCGGCCTTGAGCCGGTCGAGCTGCTCCGGGGTGGCCATGCCCGGCATGCCCTCGTGGGCGGTGTGATGGTCGGGGATCCGCTGGCCCTGCTCCTGCAGCAAGCCGCGCATGAACTGGATCTCCGGGCCCTGGGTGTCCTTGATCCGTGAGGCCAGCGCCTTGATCCTGGCGGAGGTGGCCCTGTTGGGCACCAGGATGGACATGTCGAGCGCCTGCTGGTGATGGACGACCATGTCCTGGAGATACTTCACGTCCGCGGCGTTCATGACGGGCTTGGGCACGGCGGTCACGGCCTCACCGGGCGCGAGCGTCCTCGCCTGCTCACCGGGCCGGCCCGGTGCGAGGACCGGAGCCGTGGAGTCGGCCTGTGGCGCCGACGGGGGGTCGGCGGTGCAGCCCGACAGGGCGATGACCGTGCCCGTGACGACGACGATGAGCGCGGCGCGCACCCAGCCTCCCTGACTGATTAGGTCGGAACTGCGCAGTATACGACGTAAAAATGCGCTGAGAAAGAGGACAAACAGGTATAAGTTTTGACATCTTGCATGCTGGTCGGACCAGGGTATTCGGGGCGAAGATTTCAGAGTTTATGCCGCCTTTATGGGGAGCAATCGTGAGATCTCCCTGTCTGGCCATCATGTGATCAGGGAGGACCATCCATGTTCAGCAAACGGCCCCTGCTGGTCGTGGCCGGGATCGCCGTCGCCCTGGTGGCGACCGCGTTACCCGCCATGTCCAGCGACATCCCCCCAGCTGACACCGTGGTCACCAGCCCGAACGTGACCCATGTCCTCAACGTCCCCAAGCCCGCGGCCCTGGCCGGCACGATCAACACCGACCTGGCCTTCCAGGGCGACTACGCCTACGTCGGCAACTACGGCGGGTTCTCCATCGTCGACATCAAGAACCCGAAGAAGGCCAAGGTCGTCAGCTCCGTGGTGTGCCCCGGCGCCCAGATGGATCTGTCCGTCTACGGCAACCTGCTCTTCAGCGCCGTCGACAGCTCCCGCAACAACGACTCGTGCAGCAGCACCGGCCAGAGCGCGACGATCAAGGAATCCTGGGAGGGCGTCAGGATCTTCGACATCAGCGACAAGGCCAACCCCAGGTACATCAAGTCGGTCGAGACCAACTGCGGCTCGCACACGCTGACGCTGGTCCCCGGCAAGGGCCACGACGAGCGCAAGAACGTCTACCTGTACGTCTCCTCCTACAGCCCCGGCGCGACCCTCCCGGACTGTCTGCCGCCGCATGACAAGATCTCCATCATCAAGGTGCCGCTGCGTCATCCCGAGACGGCGGCGGTCGCGGCCACCCCGGTCGTCTTCCCCGACGGAGGCAACGAGACCCAGCCCGGTCTGCTGGTGCCGACCAGCGGCTGCCACGACATCACCGTCTACGCGGAGAAGGACATCGCGGCGGGCGCCTGCATGGGGGACGGCGTGCTCTTCGACATCTCCAACCGGCTCGACCCCAGGGTCACGGCCAGGACCACGGACCCGAACTTCGCCTTCTGGCACTCGGCGACGTTCACCAACGACGCCAAGACCGTGCTGTTCACCGACGAGCTCGGCGGCGGCGGCGCGGCCACCTGCAACGAGGCCACCGGGCCGAACCGCGGCGCGGACGCCATCTACCGCATCCACCGGGGCAAGCTCGTCTTCCAGAGCTACTACAAGATCCCGCGTCACCAGGCCGACACCGAGAACTGCGTGGCCCACAACGGCTCGCTGATCCCGGTCAAGGGCAAGAACATCATGGTGCAGGCGTGGTACATGGGCGGCGTCTCGTTCCTGGACTTCAGCAACCCGGCCAGGCCCGAGGAGTTCGGCTACTTCGAGCGCGGCCCGAAGGCCGACGGCAGTGGCGGCGGCGTCTGGTCCGCCTACTACTACAACGGGTACGTGTACGCGGCCGACTTCGACAACGGCCTCGACATCCTCAAGATCAACGACCGCCGTACCAACGGCGCGACCGGCGTACGCAGTGACCAGCTCAACGTGCAGACCCAGCAGTCCTACCGCGACGGAGGCCACCACCACTAGTCGGGATAAATCGCGGCCTTTCCTGTCATAGTGGGTGGCTCTAGATCACCCACTATGCAGGAGGTCCTCTTTGGCGTCCAAGTTCGGCCGCGCCCTGGTGGTGGCGGGAGTGGCGCTGGCCCTGATCGGGTCCCCGGCCCATGCCGTGGACGATGTCAAGGCCAGCGCCAACGTCAAGCACGTGGCCAACGTCCCCAAGCAGGCGCCGTTCAAGGGCGCCGAGGCGTACAACAGCGACCTGGCCTTCCAGGGGAACTACGCCTACCAGGGCAACTACCAGGGCTTCACCGTCTACAACATCAAGAATCCGGCCAAGCCCGAGGTCGTCAGCCGGGTCTCCTGCCTCGGCGCGCAGAACGACATCTCGGTCCAGGGCGACCTGCTCTTCCTGTCGGTGGACGAGACGCTGTCCGGCGACTCCTGCAAGGCCCGCAGCGCCTCCCCGGACAAGAAGTCGTCGTGGGAGGGCATCCGGATCTTCGACATCAGCGACAAGTCCCACCCCAAGTACGTCAAGTCGGTCCGGACCGCCTGCGGCTCCCACACCCACACGCTGGTGCCCGCCAAGTCGAAGAGCTCGGTCTACCTGTACGTCTCCTCCTACGGGCCGGAATCGTCGTTCCCCGGCTGCAAGCCGCCCCATGACAAGATCACCATCGTCAAGGTGCCGCTGAAGAAGCCGAAGGCCGCCAAGGTCGTCGCCACCCCCGTGCTGTTCCCCGACGGCGGGAACGAGAGCGCCGCACTGCTCGCGCCCACCAGCGGCTGCCACGACATCACCGTCTTCCCGCAGAAG
Source organism: Nonomuraea glycinis (assembly GCF_014646515.1). Classification (GTDB taxonomy): domain Bacteria; phylum Actinomycetota; class Actinomycetes; order Streptosporangiales; family Streptosporangiaceae; genus Nonomuraea; species Nonomuraea glycinis. The sequence goes on along the minus strand of NZ_BMNK01000003.1, from coordinate 765,433 downwards.
GACCTCGCGGCGGGCGCCTGCATGGGCGACGGCGTACTGATGGACATCTCCGACCGCGAAGCCCCGAAGGTCACGCACACGGTCACCGACGACAACTTCGCGTTCTGGCACTCGGCCACCTTCAACAACACCGGCACCAAGGTCGTCTTCACCGACGAGCTCGGCGGCGGCATGATGGCCACCTGCGACAAGTCGTTCAAGCCCCAGCTGGGCGCGGACGCGATCTACGACATCGAGGCCGGCGAACTGGTCAAGAAGGCGTACTTCAAGATCCCGCGTCGGCAGAGCAAGAACGAGAACTGCGTCGCGCACAACGGCTCGCTGATCCCGGTCAAGGGCAAGGACATCATGGTCCAGGCCTGGTACCAGGGCGGCGTCTCGATCTTCGACTTCACCGACTCGGACAAGCCCAAGGAGATCGGCTACTTCGACCGTGGCGCGTTCAAGCCGGTCGACGTCGCCGGATCGTGGTCGGCGTACTACTACAACGGCCACATCTACAGCAGCGACATCCAGCGCGGCCTGGACGTGCTGCGAATCACCGACAAGCGCACCGCCCCGGCCGCCAAGATCCGCCAGAAGTCCCTCAACGCGCAGACCCAGTACGCCTACTGAGCCCGGTACGCCTACTGAGACAGCCCGGTACGCCTACTGAGGAGGCGCGAACCCGCCCGGAGTCGCCCCCGGCGACTCCGGCGCGGGCACCGGTGGCGCATACGGCGACCCTGAGGGTGCCGGTGGCGCATACGGGGAGCCCTGCGGAGGTGCCGGCTGCGGGTGAGGCCCACCCTGTGGGGGCGCTGGTCGTGCGTAAGGTGGCCCCTGCGGAGGTGCTGGTAGGGGGTAAGGCGCGCCCTGCGGCGGTGCCGGTTGTGCGTACCCCTGCGTGTACGGCCCGCCCTGCGGGGGTGCGGGCTGGTACGGCCCGACCTGCGGGCCGTTGGCGCCGGACTGGCGGGCCAGGCGGAGCTGTTCCCGCCTGCGGCGCTCGGCCAGGACGGCGCTCAGGTAGGCGTGCGGCGGCACCCCGGCGGGCGCGGCGGGCGAGACGCACGCCGCCACCTGGGTGGCGATCCGAACCCCCATCTCGTGCTGGATCTGCGGCGACAGGTCGTGCCAGCGCATCAGATACTGCCGGGCTGCGGCCGTCACCTCGTCGGGAAGCTGCGACAACTCCAGCGTCGCGGCCCAGGCCGCCAGCGGCGGCGGCATCATGATGGCCTGCCCGCTCTCGCGCGGCGCCCGCTCGGAGATGACGATCGTGCCCGCGAACAGGTCGCCCAGCCGCTTGCCCTGCGGCGAGATCAGCGAGGAGATCAGCGCCGGCGCGCCGGAGAACATCCAGAACTCCGGCACCCCCGCCAGCCCCCGGAACAGCGCCTGCCGGAACCGCTCGGGCCCGCCGTCGTCGCTGACCACCCGGAGCCCGAGCGCCAGCTTGCCGAGGCTGCGCCCCCTGGTGCTCGTCTCCCAGATCACCGGGTAACCCACCAGGACGAGCACCACGAAGGTGATCGACACGGCGGCGTACATGGCCGGGTCCGTGATCAAGGAGAATGCCTCCAGGACCAGGAAGGCGACGATCAGGATGGTGAGCTGGACCGCGATGTCGATGAGCAGCGCCAGAAACCGCGAGGGCATCTGGGCCACCCGCACTTCGAGAACGACGGCGTCACCGGTCACAACCTCTGACATATGTGGAGCCTAACGGCAATGGCTGAGTGATTGACCGGCCACAATGGTCGGGTGGACATCGACGCGTTCGTCACCGCGCACCGCCCGGTGTGGGACAGGCTGGAATATCTGGTCAAGCATCGCTCCTCGCTGACCGGAGAGGAGGTCGACGAGCTGGTCGACCTCTACCAGCGAGTGTCCACCCATCTGTCCATCGTGCGCTCCTCTTCCACCGATGCCATGCTGGCCGGACGCCTGTCCGCCCTGGTCGCGCGGGCGCGCTCGGCCGTGACGGGGGCGCACACCCCGGCCTGGCGCGAGCTGGTCAGGTTCCTCACCGTCACCTTCCCGGTGGTCGCCTACCGGGCCAGGTGGTGGTGGCTGGTCACCTCGGTGGCCTTCTTCGCGGTCTCCTGGATCTTCGGCGCCTGGGTGGCGGCCAACCCGGACGTGCAGGCGGCGATCGCCACCCCCGAGCAGATCACCCAGCTCGTCGAGGAGGACTTCGCCGACTACTACTCCGAGCACCCGGCCGCCTCCTTCGCCGGCCAGGTGTGGATCAACAACGCCTGGGTCTCACTCCAGGTCATCGTGTACGCGATCTTCCTCGGTCTGCCGATCCCCTGGGTGCTCTGGCAGAACGCCGCCAACGTCGGGGTGTCCGGCGGGCTCATGGCCTCCAGGGACAAGCTCGACATCTTCTTCGGGCTGATCACCCCGCACGGGCTCCTGGAGCTGACCGCCGTCCTGCTCGCCGCCGCCGTCGGCATGCGCCTGGGCTGGACCGTCATCGACCCGGGGCACCGCAGACGGGCCGAGGTGCTGGCCGAGCAGGGCCGGGCGGTGATGGCCGTGGCGCTCGGGCTGATCGCGGTGCTGTTCATCTCCGGGCTGATCGAGGCTTTCGTCACCCCATCAGGGCTGCCCACCGCCGTCCGCATCGGCATCGGGGTGCTCGCCGAGGCCGTCTTCCTGGCGTACGTGATCATCTACGGTCGCCGGGCGGTGCACCAGAAGGAGACCGGCGACCTGGAACGCGCCCCCGACGTGGCCCCGAGCGCCTGAGCGCCGGACACACGCGAGCGCCTGACACACCCGCGCCCTTCGAGCGACCGAGACACGAGCGCCTGCGCCTCGACGTCTAGAGACGGCCTGCGGCCTTGAGGGCCAGGTAGGTGTCGGCCAGGGCCGGGGCGAGGTCCTCGGGGAGCGCGTCCACCACCTCGACGCCGTGGCGGCGCAGCCGGGCGGTGATGCGGCGGCGTTCGAGCCGGGCGTGCTCGGCGGCGGCCGCGTCGTACACCTGTTCCGCCGTCGCCCGCTGCCCGGCCATGGCCGCGACCAGCGGATCGGAGACGCTCGCGACCAGCACCAGGTGCCGTGAGGAGAGCTGGGAGAGCACCGGCATCAGGCCCTCCTCCAGGGAGGCCGAGTTGAGGTCGGTGAGCAGCACGACCAGGCAGCGGCGCTTGGCCCGCGACAGGATCGCGGCCACCATGCCCTGCGCGTCGGCCTCGATGAGCTCCGCCTCGATCGGCGCCATCACGTTGACCAGCGAGGACAGCAGCTCGGTGCGTGAGGCCCCGGCCACCCAGGCGCGCACCGCCCGGTCGTAGGCGAGGAAGTCCACCTGGTCGCCGGCCCTGGCGGCGAGGGCGGCCAGCAGCAGGGCCGCGTCCATCGACCAGTCCAGCCGTGGCCAGCCGGGCACGGGCCGGGTGTCCGGCCTGACCAGCAGCCCGCTCGAGCCGTTCGCGGGGGCGCCGGCCAGCGGGATCGGCGCGTCGCCCACCCGCCCGGCCGAGGTACGGCCGGTGTCGAGCACGATCAGCACCCGCCGGTCGCGCTCGGGCCGCCAGGTCCGCACGACCACGTCGTGGCGGCGCGCGGTGGCCCGCCAGTCGATCGAGCGTACGTCGTCGCCGACCACGTACTCGCGCAGTGAGTCGAACTCGGTGCCCTGCCCGCGGACCAGCGCCGGGTGCTGGCCGTCGAGCTCGCGGAGCCGGGCCAGCCGGGACGGCAGATGCTTGCGGGACAGGAACGGCGGCAGCACCCGCACCGCCCACGGCGCGCGGTGGCCGCCCTGCCTGGCGGCCAGGCCCAGGGGGCCGCGCGAGCGGACCGTCACCGAGACGGACTCGCGGTCGCCGCGCCGGGTCGGGGTCAGCGTGATCACCAGCTTGCGCCGCTCGCCCGGCGGCACGTCCAGCTTCAGCTCGCGGGGCGAGGCGCCGGCGGAGGGCGGCCAGGCGTCCCGCAGCACGCCGCGCACCCGCCTGCGGCCCGGGTTCTCCACCACCAGCTCGACCGTGGCCTGCTGGCCGAGGCGCACCAGCCGCTCGCCGGAACGGTGGAAGCGCAGCGGCCGCACCGCCCCCGCGAACACCAGATCCACGAGGATCGCGGCGGCCAGCAGCAGGCAGACGCCCGCCACCGCGGGCACCGGCGAGGGCGCGATCAGCACCACCACGACCCCGAGCGCCGCGACCAGCCCGGCGCGTCCCGTCAGTGTCATCGGCGGGCCGTCATCGCGGAACCGGGACCGAGGCCAGAATGCCGTCGAGCAGGCCGTCGGCCGTCGCGCCCTCCAGCTCCGCCTCGGGCCGGAGCTGGATCCGGTGCCGCAGCGCGGGCCTGGCCAGCGCCTTCACGTCGTCAGGGGTCACGTAGGCCCGCCCGGACAGCCACGCCCACGCGCGGGAGGCGGCCAGCAGCGCGGTCGCGCCGCGCGGCGAGACGCCGAGCTGCAGGGACGGCGAGTGTCTGGTGGCCCGCGCCACGTCCACGATGTAGCCGAGCACCTCGGGCGCCACGTGCACGGTGGCCACCGCCGCGCGGCCCGCCGCCAGGTCCTCGGCCGTCGCCACGGCCTTGACCTCCGACAGGTCACGCGGGTCGAAGCCGTTCGCGTGCCGCTCCAGCACCGAGATCTCCTGGTCGCGCGGCGGCAGCGGCACCGTCAGCTTGAGCAGGAACCGGTCGAGCTGCGCCTCGGGAAGCTGGTAGGTGCCTTCGTACTCGACCGGGTTCTGTGTCGCGCAGACCGTGAACGGGTCCGGCAGCGGGCGGGCCGAGCCCTCCACGCTCACCTGCCGCTCCTCCATCGCCTCCAGCAGCGCCGCCTGCGTCTTCGGCGGGGTCCGGTTGATCTCGTCGGCGAGCAGCAGGTTCGTGAAGACCGGCCCCTCCCTGAACTCGAACTCCGCCGTCTTCGTGTCGTAGATCAGCGACCCCGTCACGTCACCCGGCATCAGGTCGGGCGTGAACTGCACCCGCTTGAAGTCCAGCGCCAGCGCCGCCGACAGCGTGCGCACCATGAGCGTCTTGGCCACGCCCGGCACGCCTTCGAGCAGCACGTGCCCCCGGCACAGCAGCGCGATGACCAGCCCGGTCACCACCGCGTCCTGCCCGACCACGGCCTTGGACACCTCGGTGCGCAGCGCGCCGAGCGCCTCCCTGGCCGCGTCCGCGCCGCTCGCCGGCAGGGTGGTCTCGTCAGAGTTCACTGACCTTCCTTTCAATGAAGTCCAAGTATCCGGCCAGGGCGACCAGCCCGTTGTCGTCGATGGGCGGCGGCCCGTAGAGCGCGCCGCCGACCCGCTGCTGATCCTCGCCGGTCCGTACGGCCAGCGCCGCCACGATCTGGTGCCGGTCGGCGCCGGAGTAGAGCCCGAGCCGTGGCGTCAGCCGGTCGATCGTGCCCGCCCTGAGCGAGTCGGCGGCCCTGGCCCTGGCCCGTCTGGCCCGGTAGAGCTGCCCCCGGCCCTCCACCGTCTCCGCCGCCCGCACCACGACCGGCAGCTTCTCGACCACGACCGGCCCGAGCCGCCTGCCCCGCCAGAACGCCACCAGCACCACGCTCAGGCCGGCCATGAGCACCGCCCACGGAATGCCGGCCGGCATCAGGTCGTACACCGACCGGCCCGCCTCACCGGGCAACCGGCCCACCGGCGGCTCGTCCGGTCGTACCAGCCAGGTGACGGGCTTGCCGGTGGACAGCAGGTTCAGGGCGAGCGCGGCGTTGCCGTCCTCGGACAGGCGCTGGTTGGACATGAAGTCGGCGCTGCCGAGGACCGTGGTGGTGCCGCCCGCGTTCGGGTAGCTGAGCAGCGTCCAGCCGTCGCCCGCCGGGTAACAGCCGACCGAGCCGCTGGGCCCGGTGAACGCCGCGCCGCCGAGGAAGGCGCTGCCCGCCGCCGTGGCCGCGGGGAGCGCGCACTCCGGCTCGCGTGAGCGCTGGCGCGCGGGGTCCGGCTCGGTCTCGACACCGGGCGCGAGCGCGTCGAGGCTGCCGAAGCTGTGGACGAGGACCCGGTCGCCCTGGATCTCGGCCAGGTCGTGGTCGTTGAAGTAGAGGGTGCTGGTGATCAGCAGCAGCCGGCCGGGGCCTTTGGCGGCCGCCTCCTCGACCGAGTCGACCCGGTCCACCTGGACGCCCTGGCCCCTGAGCAGCTCGGCGAGCGCCTTCGAGCCTTTGAGCGAGGTGTCGGCGGGGTCGAGCGGGCGGGCCTCGCCCTGGTCCGGCCCGAACAGCACGGTCCCGACGGCGACCAGCACGACGACGAGGCCCAGCAGCACGATCCACCGCACGCCCCGCCACCTGGCGCGCACGGTGGGCGCCGTGGAGGAAGCGCTCTCCGGCGGGGTCATGCCGGGCCTCCCATGGGCGCCGGCCTGGCCAGGCGCAGTCGCTCGTCGAGGGCGGTCATGGTCTCGTAGGCGTCGCGGGTGCCCGCGACGCCGCCGTAGGTCACGTCGTCGAAGGACCGGGCCGCGGCCGTGAGCTCCGCCGCGAAGCCGGGCAGCGCCGCCCCCGCCTCGGCGGCCAGCTCGTCGGCGGTGCGGCCGGGCATACCGTCCACCAGCGCGCGCTCCTCCAGGTCCCGGGCGATGGCGCGCAGCCGCTCCTGGACGGCCTCCGACCAGTGGCCCTCGTCCGCCAGCTGTTCGGCCCGCTGCCGGTGCTCGGCGGCGGTCGTCGCCCGCGCGCCGAACAGGGCGCCCGCGGTCATCGCGTTGCGGCGGCCGGTCTTGCGCAACTGCCAGCCGACCAGCGTCGCGACGGCGACGAGGATCAGCACGATGATCACCGCGGCGATGATCCCGCCGGCCGTGCCGCCGCCCGCCACCCCGTCCATCAGGTCGCCGAGGAACTGGTTGAAGTAGCGGTAGAGCCGGTCGAGGAGGGCCTCGTGGGCGTACTGAGGATCGAGGAGCTCGCGCGCCGCCCGGTCGGCGCCGTCCCCCCTGCCGATCGGGGTCACGGCCTGTCGGAAGGGTGCCACAGCTCGTCAGCCGAGGCGTGCACCCAGCCCTGACGCTGCTGCTCGATGGCGGCCGTCTGCAGCACGAGGTCGAACGCCTCCGCGCGCATCCGGCGGTCGGCGTAGAGCAGCCCGGCTACCCCGGCCTCGAAGGGGTAGGTGATCATCGCGCCGAGCGTGCCGCCGATGGCGACCAGGATCGCGCCCACCACGACCGTCGCGGTGCTCCCGCCGCCGATCAGCCCGATGATGGTGCCGCCGAAGACGAAGGGGACCTGGAGCACGGCCGCCACCATCCCGACCACCAGCGCGGTGAGCATCAGGATGCCGAGGACCCGCCAGAAGTCACCCGTCACCAGGCGCCACGAGCGGCGCAGGGCGTCGATCGGCCCTCTGCCCTCCAGCACCACGGCCGCGGGCGCGAACGCGAAACGCGTCCTGAAGAACAGCACGTAGGCGATATAGAGGATCATCACCGCCAGGAAGAGCGCCACCAGCCCGCCCACGCTGTCGGAGGACCCGGTCAGGCCGGTGGAGACGAGCACCGCGACGACGGCGGCGATCACGGCCACCGGTGCCAGCATGACCAGGGCCATCAGCCCCACCACGCCGAACAGCGCGGGCATGCGGCCCTTGGACGCCTGCCAGGCCTCCCCGGCGGTCATCTTGCCGCCGAAGACGGCGCGGCCGAGAATGCGGGTCAGCACGCCGGTCAGCAGCGTCACCACGACGAAACTGATGGCGTAGGAGGCGAAGGTGCCGCCGTACTGGCCGATGAAGCTGTCGAGGACGGCCGGGTCGCCGCCCTGCGCCAGGGTGGGATCGGCGAGGACGCTGCCCATGCTGCCGAACACGAACGCCTGCCCGACGGCGAGCGGGATGGCGGCGAGCAGGGCGGCGATCGCCGACAGGCCCAGCACGGCCTTGGGGTTGGAGCGGACCAGCTTGATCGTGCCGTCGAAGATGTCGCCGAGCCGCAGCGGGCGCAGCGGGATGATCCCCGGCCGCAGCGGCTGTGGTTGCGGCGCGTAGCCATGGCCCGGGTACGGCATCTGCCCGTAGGGCTGCGGCGGGGGACCGGGTTCGTACGGCTGCTGCCCGGACGGGGGCTGCTGCCCGCCGGCCGGGGCGGTCCACGGAGAGGCCTGAGGCGCGCCGTAAGGCGGAGGCTGCTCCGAGGCCCAGCCTGATGGCGGCTCGGGTGAAGGGCCGTGACCGTCTGACATATCCCAATCCTGGCACGCTGGGAGGGTCAGTGGTGTCGTCAGGGCGATTCGCCGGTCCTTCCGGCGGCATTCCCCGGTGATTGACGCGACGGATCTTGCGCAGGGATGGCCGAAAGTCGCTTCGTTACCGCAGACTGATATTGCGATCGTCGTGGGGAGCCCGAAATTCCGCTTGGTTCCCACATAGGTGCCGAGCGAGGGTAACCTTCAGCGATCGTGCTGGTATGTCCCAGAATGCGTAGAACGAATGAGGGGCCATGAAAGGTCGAGTGCTGGTCGTCGACGACGATGCCGCTCTTGCTGAGATGTTGGGCATCGTGCTCCGCGGCGAAGGTTTCGAACCATCCTTTGTCAGCGATGGCGACAAAGCGCTGGACGCTTTCCGGGACACGCGCCCGGATCTCGTCCTGCTCGACCTGATGCTGCCGGGGGCCGACGGCATCGATGTCGCCCGCCGGATCAGGGCCGAGTCGGGCGTGCCCATCGTCATGCTCACCGCCAAGAGCGACACGATCGACATCGTGCTGGGGCTGGAGTCCGGCGCCGATGACTACATCGTCAAGCCGTTCAAGCCGAAGGAGCTGGTCGCCAGGGTGCGCGCGCGGCTGCGCCGTACCGACGAGCCCACCCCGGAGATCCTGCAGATCGGTGACATCACCATCGACGTGGCGGGCCACTCGGTCAAGCGGGATGAGGAGACGATCAACCTCACGCCGCTGGAGTTCGACCTGCTCGTCGCGCTGGCCCGCAAGCCGCGCCAGGTGTTCACCCGCGAGGTCCTGCTGGAGCAGGTCTGGGGCTACCGCCACGCGGCCGACACCCGCCTGGTCAACGTGCACGTGCAGCGGCTCAGGGCCAAGATCGAGAAGGACCCCGAGCACCCCGAGATCGTGGTGACGGTCCGCGGCGTCGGCTACAAAGCCGGCCCCGCGTAGCCTGCCCCCTCCCTGCCATGCCCCCGACCACGACGAGGCGCCCGCGCCGCCGGACACTCCGCCAGATACTCGGCGGAGTCCGACGGCGAGCCCGGCGTCTCGTGGGCAGGGTGCGGCGCGTCTGGCGGCGCTCGCTCCAGCTCCAGGTCGTCACCAGCACCCTGGTGATCTCGGTGATCGTCGTGGTCGTGCTGGGCGCCTTCCTGTCGGACCAGATCAACAACTCGGTCATCGAAGGCCGCCAGCAGTCGGCCGCCAGCGACGCCTCCGCCGACCGGCTGCGGATCGCCGACGCGCTCACCCGTGAGCAGGACGACCAGGCCAAGCCCGCCGACGCCAAGAACGTGCCGGCCAACCCGCTCGACGAGGTGATGGACGCCATCATCGGCACCGGCGGCGACGGCTCCAAGACGCGCTACGAGGTGCTGATCCTCAACCGGGCCGAGCCCGGCCAGTCCCGCGCCTCGGGCAAGGTCACGCCCCGCGACGTACCCCCCGCGCTGCAGCAGATGCTCAGGCGGCAGGCCGAGAAGTTCATCGACCGCCCGCAGCGCTCCACCCAGCCGATCCGCTTCGCCGGCGAGGCCCAGCCGACGCAGACGCTGGTGATCGGCGCCATGGTCAACCTCTCCGACGGCTACGAGGTCTACCACTTCTTCCCGATCAGCGACGAAGAGCAGATGCTCTCGAACGTCCGGCTGGCCATCGTGGTGGTCGGCTTCGGCCTCGTCCTCCTGCTCGCCGCCATCGCCTACCTGGTCACCCGCCAGGTCGTCAGCCCGGTGCGGCTGGCCAGGCAGGCCGCCGAGCGGCTGGCCGCCGGCAAGCTCGACGAGCGGCTCAAGGTGCGCGGCGAGGACGACCTGGCCCGCCTGGCGACCTCGTTCAACGAGATGGCCGTCAACCTGGCGCTCAAGATCCACCAGCTCGAAGAGCTCTCCCAGGTCCAGCGGCAGTTCGTCTCCGACGTCTCTCACGAGCTGCGCACCCCGCTGACCACCGTCCGGATGGCCGCCGACCTGCTGTACGACGCCCGCGAGGACTTCGATCCGATGGCCTCGCGCTCCGCGGAGCTCATGCAGGCCCAGCTCGAACGCTTCGAGTCGATGCTCGCCGACCTGCTGGAGATCAGCCGCTACGACGCCGGCGCCGCCGACCTCGACCTCGACTCCGTCGACGTCCGCGACGTGGTGCTGCGCGCCATCGCCGACTCCGAGGCGCTGGCCGAGCGGCACAGCACCCGCTTCGAGCTCCGGCTGCCGAACGAGCCGTGCCTGGCCGAGATCGACAATCGCCGGGTGGAGCGCATCCTGCGCAACCTGCTGTTCAACGCCATCGAGCACGGCGAGGGCCGCGACATCGTGGTGACCGTCGGCGCCGACAGGGACGCCGTCGCCGTGGCCGTGCGCGACCATGGCATCGGCCTGAAGGGCGGCGAGGAGAACCTGGTGTTCGACCGGTTCTGGCGCGCCGACCCGTCGCGGGCCCGGACCATCGGCGGCACCGGGCTCGGCCTGGCCATCTCCCGCGAGGACGCCTCGCTGCACGGCGGCTGGCTGCAGGCGTGGGGCCAGCCGGGGGAGGGCTCGCAGTTCCGGCTGACGCTGCCCAGGCGTGCCGGGGTCGACCTGAAGGGCTCGCCGCTGTCGCTGGTGCCGCCCGAGATCGAGATGCGCCGCACCTGGCGGGGCCACCAGATGACGCCGGTGCTGCTGCCCGCCGTCGGCGACGGGGGTGGCCATGACGTCGACTAGACGGCTCGCCGCCGCCCTCGCCTGCGCGCTCGCCGCGGTGCTGAGCGGATCGGGCTGCGCGGTGATCCCGGTGGGCGGACCGTTCCCGGTGGACGAGGCGGGCAGCGGCGACTCGGTGACCGTGCCGTTCCAGCGCATGGTGGCCGTCGAGCCCAAGAAGGAGTGGAGCGCGCAGCAGGTCGTGGAGGGCCTGCAGGCCGCCATGGCCGCCTACGGCGACGACCCCAGCATCCTGCCGAAGTATCTGACCGAGGAGGCCCGCCGGGTCTGGAAGCCCGACGGCGCCGTGACCGTGATCGACAACGCCTTCCGGTTCGACGACATCGTCGAGAACAAGGAGAAGAAGGAGACGATCGTCACGATCCTCGGCACGAAGATCGCCCAGATCAACGAGGACGACACGTACGTTCCCGTCGCCCCCGCCGAGGACGGCAAGGTCACCAGGGCGATCACCCTGGTGAAGGACGCCGCCGGCGCCTTCCGCGTCAACCTCCTCCCGCAGGGCCTGCTGCTGACCGACGCCGACGTGCGGCGCGCCTACCGGCCGACGAACCTCTACTACCTGAACGGCACCTCCGCGGGCGACCGCGAACCGGACCGGCTCGTGGCCGACCGGGTCCGGCTGCGCGTCAAACCGACGGAGAGCTTCGCCCAGACCGTCGTCGAACGCCTCATCGAGGGCCCGACCAGCGCGCTGGAGGGCGCCGTCGGCAACGAGTTCCCGGTCAAGGCGCGGGTCAGGTCCATCAGGTCCAGTGAGGACCGCGTCGTCATCAACCTCGCCGGCCCGTTCACCGCCGACACCTTCCTCGAAGGCCTGAAGGCCCAGCTCAGAGCCAGTCTGAGCTACAACAAGCTGGCCAGCGGGCGCACCCTTGAGGTGCAGATCGACGGCGAGCCGTTCTCCGTGACCGGCCCGCTCGTCATCGAGCCCAGCCTGCCCGAGAAATGGCTCGGCAGCGAGGACAACCAGGTCTTCTACACCAGCCATGGCGCCGTCCAGATGATGCGCGGTGACGGCGAGGGCGAGCCGCTCGTCGGCCCGGCCGGCCAGCCCGGCGGTGACCACTCCGGCTTCGCCATCGCCAAGGACCGCGACCGCGTCGCCGCCCGATCCGCCGCCGGCGGCATCTGGGTGACCAGGCACGCCGCCGAGGCCCGCTGGCAGGAGTCGATCCCCGGTACGGAGCTGACCGACCCCTCCTGGCACCGCGACGGCACCCTGTGGACCTTCGACCGGCACAACGGGCAGGTGCTCCGCTCCCACCCGGCCGTCAGCAGAGGCCCCGAGCACGTCGCCGCCCCCGCCCTGCAGGGCATGGACGTCACCTCGCTGCGGATGGCCAGAGACGGCGTACGGGTCGCCGTCCGGATCGGCACCGGCCAGGTCCAGGTCGGCGCCCTGAACGGCGGCGGCGCCGGCGCCATGTTGAGCAACTTCCACCTGCTCACCATGGCCGAGCGGGACGACAAGATCCTCGACATCGCCTGGGGGGACGGCGACCACCTGCTGGTGCTCGTCCAGACCAAGGCGGGCCAGGTGGTCAAGGAGATCAACGTCAGCGACGGCGAGACCACCCAGCTCCCGACCACCAGCAAGCTCCTGACGAGCCTGGCCGCCGTGGGCGAGATCATTCTTGCCACCACGGAGGACGGCAAGGAGATCCTGGAGTTCGCCCGCGACAAGCAGACCTGGATCCCCAAGCCGGCGACCGCCGTCGACGGCCCTCTCTTCCCTCTGGGCTGAAGCACCTGCTCGGGGCCGTGCCGGACCATGTCGATGTGGGCGGATCGGGCGGCTTGTCCTGGTTCGGGGCCGGTCGGCCCGCCGGTCGTCGTCGGGGTGGGACGGCATGCTGGGGCTGTGCTGGACACTCTGTTGACCCTGCTGGCACCGCAGTCCTGCGTGGGCTGCGGCAGCGCCGGTGCGCGGCTGTGCGACGGCTGCCTGGGGCGCGTCGCCGCCGCCCCGGGGCGCCGGATGCCGTCGCCCTGTCCGCCGGGGTTGCCCGAATGCTGGTCCGCCGCGCCGTACACAGGGGCGTTGCGCAAGGCGGTGGTCGCCTACAAGGAGCGTGGGGAGACGGCGCTGGGGTCGGTGCTGGCGGAGGTGCTGGCCTTCACCGTGGCCTTCGCCGTACGGGCGGGGCGGGTGCGGGGGCCGTTCGCCGTGGTGCCGGTGCCGAGCGCGCGGCGGTCCGTCCGGGGGAGGGGGCACGACCCGGTGGGCGGGCTGGCGGCGCCGGCCGTACGACGGCTGAGGGTCTGCGGGGTGGAAGCGCGGGTGTGGCCGGTGCTGCGGCAGGTGCGAGAGGTGGCGGACCAGGCGGGCCTGAGTTCGACGCAGCGGGCCGCGAACCTCGCCTCCTCTCTCCGGGTACGGGACGGCGCCGGAGAGCCGCCAGGGGCGTCTGTGCTGCTTCTGGATGACGTCGTCACCACCGGCCGCACCCTGGCCGAGGCCGCCAGAGCGCTGCGGGCGGCGGGGACGGTGGTTCCCCTGGCCGTAACCCTCGCCGCGACACGCCGAAAAGAGCGGTGCCGATTACGGTGACAGTCTGTAAAGAAAGATCCAATTCTGCGGTCCGCGGTGCGCCGCCCACGGACATGAGCCGCTCTCGCCAGGGGCGCAGTTCAGCGGTCCGTTGCCGCGCGGGCGTACGTGATGCGACCCCGGCCGTCCGGGGATTCCGCATCGCCGCGGCGGCCGGACAAAATCACAGAAAGTGATCCTTTGGGTAATCCTCTGGCTGACATTCGCCGCCGATCCGGATAGCGTCTGAACATGGCACCCGTTCGGGTCCGTGGTTGCGCAGAGCCGGGGCTCCCGGCTCTGCTAGCCGATGCCAGTCGCAGGCAAAACGGTCCACGTAAGGCGACTCTTTGTCGACCGATCACGGTGCGGCTTAGGGGTAAGTCCTGCCTCCCCGAGGGTCCAGATGTCCCTCGTCAGGAGAGAAGGGCAGTAGTGGCAACAGAGCCGCGAGACTCTCAGCAGGCGGATGTGGGGTCGAAGACCAGGTCGGCCGGGCGGGTGCCACCCGAGTTCCCGGTGACTAAACGTCGGAAGAGGGTAACGGTGACAGGAAGGCAGACAGAAGACCCCGCCCGGCAGGCACGTCGTCGGGCGCTCTTTCTCAGTCGTTAGACGAAGGGGGGCTGTTGCATGGACATCATCGTCAAGGGCCGGCACACCGGAGTGAGTGATCGGTTCCGCGACCAAGTGACGACCAAGCTGGCCAGGATCGAGCGTCTGGACAACAAACTCATCCGAGTCGATGTGGAGGTGTCGAAGGAGCGCAACCCGCGCCTCGCCGACCAACGTGAGCGCGTCGAGCTCACCATTCACTCTCGAGGACCCGCCATTCGCGCCGAGGCCTCCGCCGACGACCGCTTCGCCGCCCTGGACCTGGCCCTCGACAAGCTGGAAGGGCGCCTGCGCAGACTCGCCGACCGGCGCAAGGTCCACCACGGCAACCATGGCCAGCCGTCCATGGCGGAGATCACCGCGATGCCCGACCTGGCCCAGGCCCCGCCCCCGCAGCAGGCGACCGCCACCCCCGCGCAGGCAGCGTCCGACGATGAGGACCAGCTGCCGGACACCGAGCCCTACGACGACGACATCGTTCCCATCGAGATGGAGGGCGAGGGCCCGCTCATCGTCCGGGAGAAGTGTCACCGAGCGGAACCCATGACCATCGACCAGGCCCTCCTCGAGATGGAGCTGGTCGGACACGACTTCTATCTGTTCCGCGACAAGGAGAGTGGCCAGCCATGTGTGGTGTACAACCGGCGCGGCTATAACTATGGCGTATTGCGGCTCGTAGAGCCCTGATCGTCCGCCAAAAAGATCTTCTCGACCACCCGACCACCGCGGCACACGTGCCATCATTGCGGTTCAACGGCTCTGGCCCCCGACGAGGAGGAGACGTGAGCGAGCTCAGTCAGGCGAAGGTGAGCGAGCGAAGCGATAGCACGGCGGCCGCGAGGCCCAGGGAGGCTTCGTGACGGATTCCGTCGACGCGCGCCCAGCAGGTGGCGAGCCGATCCGCGTGATGATCGTTGACGATCATGAGCTGATCAGGCGGAGCCTGGCGCTGGCGTTGGCCGCAGAGCCCGATATCGAAGTGGTCGGTGAAGCGAGCGACGGGCAGGAGGCGGTCGAACTGGCCGACCGCCTCATGCCCGACGTGGCTTTGATGGACGTACGGATGCCCAGGCAGGACGGCATCGAGGCGACCAAGGGCATCAAGGCGTCCGTCCCCAGCACCAGGATCATCATGCTGACGGTGAGTGACGAGGAGGAAGACCTCTTCGAGGCCATCAAGGCCGGCGCCACCGGCTACCTCCTCAAGGACGTGCAGATCAACGACGTTCCGGCGGCGGTTCGCGGCGTGCACGAAGGGCAGTCGTTAATCAACCCGGCCATGGCGGCCAAGCTCATCAGCGAGTTCGCCAACATGAGCCGCAAGGAGAGCGAACGTCCCCCCCAGCTCCCGGTCCCGAGGCTGACGGAGCGCGAGATGGAAGTCCTGCGCCTGGTGGCCAAGGGCATGAACAACCGCGAGATCGCCAAACAGTTGTTCATCTCCGAGAACACCGTCAAGAACCACGTCCGCAACATCCTGGACAAACTGCAACTGCATTCACGCATGGAAGCCGTCGTCTACGCAGTACGCGAACGCATGCTGGAAATCACCTGACCCGCGTGCTTGAAACCCCCTGACCCGAAGCAAAGCCGCCGCCCTCCCCAAGCGCGACGGCACGGGCCTTCGCCGAGGGGCGGCACGGGCCTCCGGCGAGCGGCTGCACCGCCCCCCAGCGAGTGGCGGCACGCGAGTGGCGGCAACGGATTTCTTACGAGCGGCTGCACCGCCCTCCAGCGAGCGGCGGCTCGCGAGTGGCGGCAACGGATTTCTTACGAGCGGCTGCACCGCCCTCCAGCGAGCGGTGGCTCGCGAGTGGCGGCACGGATTTCTAACGAGCGGCGGCGGCACGCGTCTCAGGTGCCGGGGTCACCTTCCACTGAGGCCGCCCTTTGCCCTGCGGCCTCGGTGGCAAGGGTCTTGGGCCGCTCGGGGTTAAGCGGGCGGCTCGCTCAGGAGTTTCGCCAGCTCCGGTGGGTCGGTGCGGTCGACTCGGACCGAGTCGCAGCCCACCCACTCGGCGGCGCTCCACAGCGCGTCGCGCAGGGCGTCCACCCATTTGGTGCTGGTTAATCCTGGTTCGAGGCTGAGCTGTCTGGCCACCAGGGTGGTGCCTTCACGGGCGGGGTCGATGCGGCCGATCAGGCGGCCACCGGCCAGCACGGGCATGGTGAAGTAGCCGTGCACTCGCTTGTGCTTGGGGACGTACAGCTCAAGCTGGTAGTTGAAGCCGAAGATGCGCTCGGTGCGACCGCGGTGCCAGATCAGCGAGTCGAACGGCGAGATGAGTGTGGTGCGGTGGCGGCCGCGAGGCTCCGACTCCAGGGCGGCGGGGTCGGCCCACGCGTTGGCGGGGCCCGCGCCGAAGGACCCCGAGCCGGCGGTGGGCGCGGAAGTGCGCCGGGGGTTGGGCCAGCCTGAGACTCGGACGGGGACCAGGCCGGCGGCGCCGCTGAGGAGGGCCTCGTCGAGGAGGGCCGTGAAGCGGCCCTGGAGGCGGAGGAAGTCGATCAGGTCGGATCTCGTGGTCACGCCCAGGGAACGGCCTGCGATGGCCGCCAGCCGTGCGACGCACTCCTCGTCGGTGAGGTCCTGGGCCAAGAGGTCGGCGGGGACCACGCGCTCGGCCAGGTCGTAGGTCCGGCGCCAGCCGACGCGGCGGGAGCAGACCACTTCGCCGATGTCCAGCAGCCACTCCAACCCGATCTTGGAGTCCGACCAGTCCCACCACGGGCCGCCGTTCTTGGCGCCGCCCACGTCCGAGGTGGTGAGCGGGCCGGAGTCGCGGACCTGCTGCAGCAGCTTGTCGACGTTGTCGGGCACCTTGTGCCAGCGCTGGCGGCGCTCGCGGTAGGCGCGCCGCCTGAACTCGTAGAGGGGCCAGTGCTCGATGGGCAGGATGCAGGCCGCGTGGCACCAGTATTCGAAGCTCTGGGCGGGGGAGTCCCAGTAGGCGCGCTCGATGGTCGGCCTGCCCACCGCGCCGAGGCGGGCGTAGGCGACCAGCTCGTGCGAGCGGGCGAGCACCGAGATCGTGTCGAGCTGCACCGCGCCCAATCTGCGGAGCATCGTGGGCACGCCGCCCCGGCGCGCGTCCGCGCCGACGAATCCCTGGGCGCGCAGAATGAGCCTGCGCGCCTCGTCGGCTGTCAGATCCATCTGGGATTCCGTACGGCGAAGCATGCCGGAATGCTAACGGCGCCCACCGACAAGAACGGGTCCTCGCCGGTCGGGGCAAGGGCTGGGGAAGGGTGGTGCTGGACCGGGGGTCGGGGCATTTTGGGGGATGCCCCGACCTGGGGCGTCGGTCGGGTCAGCGGTGGTCTTCTGCGCGCATGCCCACGCGGGGCGCGTCGATGACGACGTCCGTGAAGATGTCGAAGACCAGGGCGAGGATCCCTCCCACCACGAAGACACCGACGCCGATCCAGACGATGGTCCAGTTGGCGGCGGTGAGCCCGAAGCCGCCGATGACGGTCCCGACCAGCATCACCGTCACCGCGAGCCACGAAGACGCGCGGCCGCCGTGGCTGCCGAGATGCTCAGTTTGTTCCGTCTTCTGACCCTCAACCATGTCAAATCCCTTCCTTCGCCGGACATCCCGCTTATCAGTGCGAGCCAGCTGTCAACCGGCATAACCTCTGCCTTTAGTCATTCTCCCAGACGCGTCCCACGCCCTTGTCGTCACGGTGGCTGTGTCTGGCTGCAGAACCGCCTACGATGGCATGCGGGGAAGTTTTGTCTCGGCCTCTCCTCCTGGCGGCGCCGCCGGGGTAGACCTGCGAGGAGCTTTACATAAAGTGGCAGCCATTCTCGACAAGATCCTACGTGCCGGCGAGGGCAAGATCCTGCGCAAGCTCAAGCGGATCGCAGACCAGGTCAACTCCATCGAGGACGACTTCACGAGCCTGTCCGACGCGGAGTTGCGCGCCATGACGGACGAATTCAAGCAGCGTGTGGCCGATGGTGAGTCGCTCGACGATCTGCTTCCCGAGGCGTTCGCGACCGTGCGCGAGGCGGCCCGCCGCGTGCTCGGTCAGCGGCCCTACGACGTGCAGATCATGGGCGGCGCCAATCTTCACCTCGGCAACATCTCGGAGATGAAGACCGGTGAGGGCAAGACCCTGACCTGTGTGCTCCCGGCATATCTCAACGCGATGTCCGGCAAGGGCGTGCACGTCATCACCGTCAACGACTACCTGGTCAAGGTAGGCGCCGAGAACATGGGCCGCATCTACCGCTTCCTCGGCCTCGAGGTCGGCATGATCCTGTCGGGCCAGCAGCCCGACGAGCGCCGCAAGCAGTACGAAGCGGACGTCACCTACGGCACCAACAACGAGTTCGGCTTCGACTACCTTCGCGACAACATGGCCTGGACGCTCGACGAGTGCGTGCAGCGCGGCCACAACTTCGCGATCGTCGACGAGGTCGACTCCATCCTCATCGACGAGGCCCGCACGCCGCTGATCATCTCCGGCCCGGGTGAGCAGTCCGGGAAGTGGTACCAAGAGTTCGCCAAGATCGTCCCTCGCCTCCGCAGGGGCGTCGAGGCGAAGAACCCTGGCGAGGAGAGCACCGGCGACTACATCGTCGACGAGAAGAAGCGCATCGTCGGCATCCTGGAGACCGGGGTCGAGAAGGTCGAGGACTGGCTCGGCATCGACAACCTCTACAAGCCCGAGCACACCCACCTGGTCGGCTTCCTGAACAACGCTCTGAAGGCCAAGGAGCTGTTCAAGAAGGACAAGGACTACATCGTCACCGACGGCGAAGTCCTCATCGTCGACGAGTTCACCGGCCGCATCCTGCACGGCCGGCGCTACAACGAGGGCATGCACCAGGCCATCGAGGCCAAAGAGGGCGTGAAGATCAAGGACGAGAACCAAACTCTCGCCACGATCACCCTGCAGAACTACTTCCGCCTCTACGAGAAGCTGTCCGGCATGACCGGCACGGCCGTCACCGAGGCCGCCGAGTTCCAGCAGACGTACAAGCTCGGTGTGGTGCCCATCCCGACCAACCGGCCGATGGTCCGCAAGGACCAGCCCGACGTCGTGTACAAGACGGAGGACGCCAAGTTCAACGCGGTCGTCGACGACATCAAGCAGCGTCACGAGCTCGGCCAGCCCGTCCTCGTCGGCACCACCTCGGTGGAGAAGTCGGAGCGGCTGTCCAAGGCGCTCAAGCGCCGGGGCGTCCCGCACGAGGTGCTCAACGCGAAGAACAACGCGCGTGAGGCCTCGATCGTCGCCGAGGCCGGCCGCAAGGGCGCCGTCACCGTCGCCACCAACATGGCCGGTCGTGGCACCGACATCATGCTGGGCGGCAACGTCGAGTTCCGCGCCGACCACGAGCTGCGCCAGCGCGGCCTGGACCCGCTCGAGACTCCGGAGGAGTACGAGAAGGCCTGGCCCGAGGCGCTGGAGAAGGCCAAGGCCGCGGTCAAGAACGAGCACGACGAGGTCACCGAGATCGGCGGCCTGTACGTCCTCGGCACCGAGCGCCACGAGTCGCGCCGCATCGACAACCAGCTCCGCGGCCGCTCCGGCCGTCAGGGCGACCCCGGCGAGTCGCGTTTCTACCTCTCGCTCGGCGACGACCTGATGCGCCTGTTCAACTCGGCCAGGGTCGAGATGATCATGACGCGGCTGAGCATCCCGGACGACCAGCCCATCGAGTCGGGCATCGTCTCCAAGGCCATCGCCTCCGCCCAGCACCAGGTCGAGGTCCAGAACTTCGAGATCCGCAAGGAAGTTCTGAAGTACGACGAGGTGATGAACCGCCAGCGCAAGGTGATCTACGCCGAGCGCCTGCGCGTGCTGGAGGGCGCCGACCTGCACGAGCAGGTGCGCGGCTTCGTCGGTGACGTCATCGTCGGCTACGTCGCGGGCGCCACCGCCGAGGGCTTCGCCGAGGAGTGGGACCTGGAGAAGCTGTGGAAGGCCTTCTCCGGGCTCTACCCGATCACGCTCCGGCTCGAGGACCTCGTCGAGGAGGTCGGCGGTCGCGAGGAGCTCACCGCCGACATCATCACCGAGCGGGTCAAGCAGGACGCGCTGGAGGCCTACGCCAGGCGTGAGGAGGAGTGGGGCGCCGAGGCGACCCGCGACCTGGAGCGCCGGGTCATCCTGTCGGTCCTCGACCGTAAGTGGCGCGAGCACCTCTACGAGATGGACTATCTGCGCGAGGGCATCGGCATGCGGGCCTACGCGCAGAAGGACCCGCAGATCGAATACCAGCGTGAGGGCTTCGAGATGTTCGCCGCGATGCTCGAGGGCATCAAGGAGGACTCGGTCGGCTACCTGTTCAACCTCGAGGTCGAGGTGCAGCAGAATCCGATCGTCGAAGAGGCGGAGGATCCGATGATGTCGGAGACCCGCTCCATCATCGCCCGCGGTCTGCGCGGCCCCGAGCGTCCGGCCGAGCTCGAATACACCGCGCCGGGTGAGCAGGGCGACGTCGAGCACACCAGGGTCGCCAACTCGGCCCAGCGTGCCGCCTACGGCAACGTCGAGCGCAACGCGCCGTGCCCCTGTGGCTCGGGCAAGAAGTACAAGCGCTGCCACGGTGACCCGAAGAACGCCGTCTGATCGCACGCGTCGCGGCCCCCGCTCCGGTTGGCGCGGGGGCCGTTCGCGTGCTGCTGGGAGCCACGGCACGGCCGAGGGGCGGTCAGGCCGTCTCGAAGTCCGTACAGAGCCATTGGACCCCGCGTCGTTCGAGGCGGATCGCCAGCACGTGGCTGCGGGGGTCACCGTGCACCAGCAGGCACATCTCGATGGCCCCGTCGCGGGGTTGCTTGATGTGCGGGGCCCCGGCGAAGGGCGGCCGGCGACTGTCGATCATCCGGCCGGCTTTCACCAGCTCCCGGTAGGCCCGCTCGGTGAGCCGGTCGGCGACGGTCTCCGGCGGCCGCCGGCCGGCCAGCACCTCGGCCAGCGCCTGCCCGAGGTGGCGCAGCTTGCGTTCGTCGGGCATGGCCCCCGGCGGCCCCCACATCAGGGGCCGAGAATCCAGCGCCAGTGATCCATCGACGTCGTTCTCCGCCCTGTCGTACGGCGAGGCGGGGGCGCGGTTGAGACCGAGGCGGGAAAGCGACGATGACATGGGGGGTCCTCCAGATGTCACGACGAATGAGCGATCAGTACAAGGAGTTTCCGGACCGGGCCCCAGATACGTCGGCCGCCAACTTCCGCCGGTGGCCGCCCTGATTTGCGGCTCCTGGCGTAGAAGATCACTGAGAGCTGGAGTGGACCGGACCACCTCGCGCGCCGTTTCCGGGCGGAGAACGTTCGCGCAGGTCACCGCCCTAAATTGTTTGGGGCTGACACAAACGCGGTCAGCGGTCAGGTCTCCTGGGGGTCGCGTTCGCGGCCGGGGGTGGGCAGGTCGAGGCGGCGGATCAGGAAGGAGAAGATGGCGTAGTACAGCACCGCGTAGATCAGCCCGGTGATGATGATCAGGTCCAGACGGTGCGTGTTGGACTTGCCCGCGTTGATGAGCAGGTCGATGGCGCCGCCGGAGAAGGTGAAGCCGAGGCGGGCGCCGAGCTCGGCCATGAGGGCCATCGACACGCCCGTGAGGACCGCGTGCACGGCGAACAGCGCCGGGGCGACGAAGATGAACGCGAACTCCAGCGGCTCGGTGATGCCGGTGACGAACGAGGTGAGCCCGGCCGACAGCATGATGCCGCCGACCGCCGCGCGGCGGCCGGGCGGGGCGGCACGCCACATGGCGACGGCGGCCCCGAGCAGGCCGAACATCATGACGGGGAAGAAGCCGGTCATGAAGATGCCGGCGCCCTGCTCTCCGGCGAAGTAGCAGTTCAGGTCCCCGGCGGCGTTCCTGATGGCCTCGTCCACGCCGGCGCGGCACTCGGGGAGGGTGAACCAGACGATGGTGTTGAGCACGTGGTGCAGGCCGAGGGGGATGAGCAGCCGGTTGGCCACCCCGTAGATGCCCGCGCCCACGGTGCCGTGGACCGACAGCCAGTCGCCCGCGATGGCGAGCCAGTCGGCGACGGGCCGCCACAGCAGCCCGAACAGGACGCCGAGCAGCAGCGCGGCGACGGCGGTGATGATGGGGACGAAGCGGCGGCCACCGAAGAAGGCCAGCCAGGAGGGCAGCTTGATGCGGTAGAAGCGCTCCCAAAGCACGGCGGCCGTGATCCCGATGATGATGCCGCCGAGGACGCCGGTGGGGTTCTGGGCGCCCAGGTCGAGGGTGGCGGCCTGGGCGCCGTCCCGAACGGTGACGACGGCCACCCGGTCGTAGACGGCCCCGCCGCCCGCCTCGAAGAACAGGGTCTTGGAGACGCGGTCGAAGACGAGGTAGCCGGTCAGGGCGGCCAGGGCGGTGGAGCCGTCGGCCTTGCGGGCGAAGCCGATCGCGACGCCGATGGCGAACAGGACCGGCAGGTTGTCGAAGAGAGCGCCACCCGCCGCGGCCAGCACCTGGGCGACCGGCAGCAGCCACGGCCAGGCGCCGCCGAGCCCGTCCGCGCCGAGCATGTCCGGCTGGCCGAAGCGGAACAGCAGCCCGGCCGCGGGCAGAACGGCGATGGGCATCATGAGCGAGCGGCCGACGCGCTGCAACACCGCGAAGGCCGAGGCGCCCTTGCCGGTCATGAAACCCCCCGCAGCTCACGGGGGTCGGTCGGGTTCCTACCACGGCCCGGGCGACGGAAAACGGCCCAAGGGCCCGTGGCTCACCGAAGTCGACGATGGGTCAAGGGCAGGGGCTGTGGGGACGGGCTAGGGGTCGCGGGGCTCGCCGGAGTCGACGTCGGCTTCGGGCTCGCGGCCGGGGGTCATGATGTTCATTCTGCGGATCAGGAAGCTGAACACCACGTAGTAGACGACCGCGTAGACCAGGCCGATGAGCAGGATGCCGGGTAAGTTCTGGGTGTTCGATTTGCCGGCGTTGAGCAGCATGTCGAGCAGGCCCGCGGAGAAGCCGAAGCCGAGCTGGCCGCCGATCAGCGTGGTGAGCGCCATCGCCAGCCCGGTGAGCACAGCGTGCACGACCAGCAGCAGGGGCGCCACGAAGATGAACGCGAACTCGATCGGCTCGGTGATGCCGGTGACGAGCGAGGCCAGCGCCGCCGACAGCATGATGCCGCCCACGGTGGCGCGCCGATGCGCGGGAGCCGCCCGCCACATGGCCAGCGCGGCGGCCGGCAGCGCGAACATCATGATGGGGAAGAAACCGGCCATGAACTGGCCGGACACCGGGGCGCCGCCGAAGTAGCAGTTCCAGTCGCCGCCCAGCACCCGGCCGCCGACCTCGCACTGCGGCACCACATGCCAGACGATGGAGTTGACGAAGTGGTGCAGGCCGAGGGGGATGAGCAGCCGGTTGATCAGGCCGTACAGGCCGGTGCCGAGCGGGCCGAGCGTGGTGAGGACCTCGCCCGCCTGCCCGATCCACTCGCCGAGCGTGGGCCAGATCCAGCCGATGAGCACGCCGAGGACGAGCGCCGCGAAGGAGGTGACGATGGGGACGAACCGGCGCCCGCCGAAGAACGCCAGCCAGGAGGGCAGCTTGATCCGGTAGAAGCGCTGCCACAGCAAGGCGGTGACGAGTCCCATCATGATGCCGCCGAGCACCTTGGTGGGGTTCTGCATGCCGTAGTTGATGATCTCGATGATGCCCTGGGCCTGGGCCTCCTTGATGACGACCGTCTCCCGGATGGCCGAGCCGAAGAACATCACCTTGGTCACCCGGTCGAAGACCAGATAGCCGACGACGGCGGCGAGCGCGGTGGTGCCGTCGGACTTACGGGCGAAGCCGATGGCCACGCCCACGGCGAAGAGCAGGGGTAAGTTCTCGAACAGCGCGGCTCCGGCGGCGGCCAGCACCTCGGCGACCTGGTTCATCCAGGCCAGGCCGGACACGTCGGCGAGCCCGCCGGGTGCGGCGCCGTTGGAGCCGAGCATGTCGGGCTGGCCGAAGCGCAGCAGCAGCGCGGCCGCGGGGAGGGCGGCGATGGGCAGCATGAGCGAGCGGCCGAGCCGCTGGAGCACGTTCATCAGGCGTGAGAACGGCGAAGGCCGGGCGGCGGTGGTCTCGTTCACCGGGCGTTCCTCCGGGTCTGGCCCTCAACCCCGTCTTGCGGGCATTTCCAGAATGGTGCGCAACTGGTAGCGGTCGGCGCGGTAGGTGGACACGCCGAGCTCGGCGCAGACGCCACCGGAGAAGGATCTGCGCTGCAGCAGCAGCACGGCTCCGCCGCGAGGGAGTTTGAGCAGGTCGGCGTCGCTCGGGTCGGCGATGCCGCCGTCGATGGTCAGCTCGCCCGCGTCCATGACGAGCCCGTAGCGGCTCTCCAGCAGCTCGTACAGCGACCTGCCGGACAGGTTGTGCTCGGCCAGGTCGGGGGCCAGCTTGACCGGGATGTGCGCGCGTTCGATCGACAGTGGCTCGCCGTCGGCGGTGCGCAGGCGCTCGATGAAGTGAACGTCCTCGCCCGGCTGGATGCCGAGCTCCTTGGCCAGGTGGGCGCTGGCGCGCATGGTCCGCCGGTCGAGGTCGCGCGAGCCGGGCGCCATGCCGCGGGCCCGCATGTCGTCGGAGAAGGAGGTGAGCTGCAGCGCCAGCTCGATCTTGGGTCTGGCGACGAAGGTGCCCTTGCCCGGCACGCGGTGCAGCCGGCCTTCGGACACCAGGTGGTCGACGGCCTGCCGCACGGTCATCCGGGACAGGGCGAAGCGCTGGCAGAGCTCACGCTCGGACGGGATGGCCGCGCCGATGCTGAGCTCGTCGCTGTCGATGAGATCGAGCAGGATCTCGCGGAGCTGGAAGTACTTGGGCACCGGGCTGTCCGGATCGATGTGCGCCACGGATCCTCCCCTCGATCTGGATTGGACGATGGGTTATGGTTCGTACTGGTCTAGTCCGGACTAGACCACATATCGCAAAACAGGGTCAAGCCCGATCGGCATACTGCAAGGGATGAGCACCAGATGACCAAGATGCGCAGCGAGATCGCCGAGCAGCCGCAGGCGCTGCGGGCCACACTGGACTCCCTGCTTCCCCGGATCGACGAGGTGCGGGCGCTGGGCCGGCAGACTCGCCAACTGCTGTTCATCGCACGCGGCACGTCCGACAACGCCGCAGTCTACGGCCGTTATCTGGTCGAGTCGCACGCCGGGCGGCTGTCCGCCCTGGCCGCGCCGTCCATCGCGACCACCTACAAGCGCAAGCTCGACCTGGACGGCGTGCTGGCCGTCGCCATTTCCCAGTCCGGACGTACCGAAGAGATCGTGGAGACGCTGGCCTGGGCGCGTGACTGCGGGGCCAGGACGGTGGGCGTCACCAACGGCGGCGCGGACAGCCCGCTCGCGCAGGTCGCGGACCTGGCGCTGTGCACGGTCGCGGGCGAGGAGAAGGCCGTCCCGGCCACCAAGACCTACACCACGCAGCTGGCCGCGCTGGCGGTCCTGGCGCTGGGGCTCGGCGCCGAGGTGGACCAGGACGACCTGCTCCGGGTGCCGGAGGCGGTGGAGAAGCTGGTCGCCGAGCCGGGCGACCTGGAGGCGGTCGTGGAGGGCCTGGCCGACAAGCACGGCGTGGTGGTGTCGGGCCGCGGGCTGGCCTTCTCCAGCGCGCTGGAGACCGCGCTCAAGCTCAAGGAGGCCTGCTACCTGCACGCCATGGGCCTGTCGTACGCCGACCTGCTGCACGGCCCGATCGCCGTGGTCGACGCCGACACCCCGGCGCTGCTCGTGGCGGCGGAGAACAGCCCGACGCTGCAGGGCACGGTCGCGCTCGCCGAGCGGGTCGTCGCGGCGGGCGCGCAGGCGTTCACCATCGGCGGCGGCGACGGCCTGGCGCGGGCGGGCACGGCGGCGCTCAACGGCCCGGACCTGCCCGAGTGGGTGGCGCCGATGGGGCTCATCGTGCCCGCGCAGCTGCTCACCGAGGCGCTGGCCAGGAGGCTCGGCATCGACCCCGACGCGCCGCGCGGGCTCAACAAAGTGACCCAGACCGACTGATCACGCAGCGTCGTTTAGCGTCTGCGATTCTCTGTGATTTCCTGAGGGATTCAGGCGTTTCGGGCCGGCGTAGCCTGGTGTCTGCCGCTCCCGTACTCGGCT
This sequence comes from Nonomuraea glycinis, assembly GCF_014646515.1. Lineage (GTDB taxonomy): Bacteria > Actinomycetota > Actinomycetes > Streptosporangiales > Streptosporangiaceae > Nonomuraea > Nonomuraea glycinis. The sequence continues at coordinate 739,333 of NZ_BMNK01000003.1, read as the reverse complement.
AGTGCGAGTACGGGGGTGGCTTTCACGTGGTGGAAGCCGGTCCGTTGGTGAGAATCGCGTACAAGTCCTGTGCGGACGGCCGTTGGGCCGTTCGCCTGGGGTGCTTGGCCCGCCGGACGCTGTCCCACCGCGAGGGTGGGGGCGGGCACCAGACGCCGGTCGGGCACCTGGCTGACAGTCTTCGTGGTGGATAGCTCAGCAGGCCGCTCGGGGGTGGGCCGCTGGCGGGTGGGTCGTTTGGGGGTGGGGCCGGTCTTGGTCCGGTCCTGTCGGGTTTGGGGGCGTGGGTGGAGGTCGGTGCGGGTGTGGCGGGCGCGTCTGGCGGCCCTGGTCGGCTTACGCGGACGTCGGGCGCGGGCGAGGTTGCCCTCGACGATGGTGCGGATGGTGCGGGTGCCGGTGGCGCGGTCGGTGTGGGTGTGGTGTTGGGCGAGCAGGCCGCGGGAGACGATCCGCTCAGCGGCGGCTTGGTCGCGGTCGCACGACAGGCCGCAGTGGGGGCAGTGCGCCCATTTCCAGCCGCGCTGGGTGAGCCGGTCGGGGGCTGGCGTGTGGTGGAGAGGTGAGGTGCCGGTCCCGCAGCGAGGGCAGTACTTGCTGGTGCCGCGTGCGGGCACCGTCACCACCGCGAGCCCGGTTTTGGCGGCCAGATGGCGGATGGCGTGCACGACTCGTCCCCGGACTTGGCCGGACAGGGCGGCGTTGCCGCGTCGGTGTCCGCGTGCTTCGAGGGTGGCGAGGTCTTCGAGGTAGATGACCGACGCCCCCAGCGCGGTGGCTTGGTCGACGGCCCAGCGGGCGGCGCTCCAGGACAGGGCGTTGTTCAGGTGGCGGATCCGCGCGCACACCCGTGCGTGCTCCCGGTCGGCCCGCTCATGCAGCGCGGCCACCTCGCGGTAGCGGGCCGCATCACGGGCGGGGTGGCGGGCGGCGTCGCTTGGGGTGAGTCCGGCTTGGAGGGTGGCGTAGTGGTCGCGTTTGGCGGCCAGCGCCTCACGATGCCCGCGCAGCCGGTGCAGCTTGGCGCTGATGGTGGTGGTGTCATAGATCAGCGGCCGGCCGTCACCCTCCACCCGGCCGTCGTGCAGCCGCCCGACCGTGCCCACGAGCAGGGTGTTGATCCCCCAGTCGAACCCGATCGCGACGGTGTGACCGGTCGCCGGGGCGTACGGTACGGCCATTGTGAAGGGCAGGTCGACGCGTACCTGGCCGTCCACCACCCGCAGGGTCGGGCTGCGCAGGCTCGCGTCGGCCGGCACCTGCGGGGGCAAGGGGACTGGCAGTATGTGCCACGCCCAGTCGCGGCGGGTGGCCGGTCGTGCGCACAGTGGGAGCTGGACACGCAGCCGCGCGCCGGTGCCGCTGGCGCGTTCCAGGGTGATGAGTTGCCGGTCGGCGGCGGCCAGGAGTACCTGTGCCGCCATCACCGGCGGCCCCTCCACCTCCACCACATCCACCACACTGGCCTGACCGTTCTGGCCGGCGGGTGAGAGGCCGTGTTCGTCGAGGTAGGTGCGGAATTGCCGGGTCCGGTTACGGATCAGCGCGGTCGACACCCCACCCCCCACCGCCGTGTTCAGCGCGGCACGCACCGCGCTCCAGTCGGCGTCGGTACGGCGGCCGGGGTCGGCGGGCCAAGTCGCGGTGATCGCCGCCAGTACCGCCCGGCGATGCAACGCCAACCGCAGGGCGCGGGCGGCCTCCTCCTCCGCGCACCGGCGCACCCGATCAGAGATATACACCCCCTCCGGGGTAGCGGCGCCCCAGCCGAGGCGGCGCACCGCCATCCACCCCTTGGCGGGCAGAGCCCGGCCGTCCAGCCCCACACCGGCATCCAGCCGATCCAGATCCGCCCGGTTCCAGCGCCCCGCCACCACCCCGGCTGCCACCTGCCGGATCACAGCGGCCAGCCAGCTCACCCGCTCGGCCAGGGTCCGCTCACCGAGCATCTCACCCGAGGCCTCCAGCACCGCCCGAAACGCCCGGCATGACGCGGTGGACACCACCTCACCCATCAGCATCCACCTGACCCGCGGTTCGCCCCATGACCTCAGCCCGTCGGGCCGGTGATAGCTTAGCGTGACGCGCCCAACACCTACAGACCAGTCAAAATACAGCTACACATAGCGAACATGAAGCACAGTTTCAACCCTGGTCGCAGAGCCATGAGGGGGTATGTCCGATGGCGGCCGACGTGAATGCGATCATCGCCGGACTCGGCGGTGCGGACAACATCATCGAGATCGAGCCCTGCATCACCCGCCTGCGCACGGAGGTGCGGGACGCCTCCAAGGTGGACCAGGCCGCGCTCAAGGCGGCCGGCGCGCACGGGGTGATGGCGGCCGGCAGTGTGGTGCAGGTCGTCGTGGGGCCGGAGGCGGACACGATCGCCAGCGACATCGAGGACATCATCGGCTAGAGGGCGAGACCATGACGACTGTTCTCGCCCCGGTCGAGGGGGTGGCCGTGGGTTTGGCGGCGGTGCCGGACCCCGTCTTCTCGGCAGGCATGGTGGGGCCGGGAACGGCGATCGACCCGGTACGGGGGCCGCTCACGGCCGTCGCCCCCATAGCCGGAAAAATCATGAAGCTGCATCCGCACGCGTACGTCATCGTAGGAGATGACGGCAAGGGCGTTCTGGTGCATCTGGGGATCGACACGGTCCAGCTCAAGGGGAAGGGTTTCGAGCTGCTGGCGGCCGAAGGCGACCGGGTCGGCGCCGGTCAGCCCGTCGTGGCGTGGGATCCGGCCGCGATCGAGACCGGCGGGCGATCCCCCGTCTGCCCGGTGGTCGCCCTCGACGCCGTGGCCGGGGCGGTGACCGGCGTGGCGCTGGGTACGGTGCACGCCGGTGACGAGCTCTTCCACTGGGCGTGAAACGGTATGACCGATGATCCAGCGACTGGTCTGGACCGGAACAGGAAGGGAGATTTCATGGGCGAGCGAAAGGCGACCGTGGCGGCGGAGGTGGGGCTGCACGCCCGGCCCGCGGCCACGTTCGTGCAGACTGCCATGACGGCGCCGATGGAGATCAGCGTCGCCAAGCTGGGGGGCGGTGATCCCGTCAACGGCAAGAGCATCCTGCAGATCATGGCGCTGGATGTGCGCCAGGGCGAGACCATCGTCATCAAGGCTGAGGGCGAGGGCTCCGACGAGATCCTCGAGCAGCTCGCGAGCATAGCCACGACGCCATGAACCTACGGGGGGTAGGGGTCAGCCCGGGCATCGGGCACGGACCCGCCTACATCCTGACCACTCGTGTGCCCGAACCCCCCGAGGGCGCCACATACACGGGTGAGTCGGATCAGGAGAAGGAACGCGCGGTCTCGGCCCTGGCGCAGGTGGCCGGCGAGCTGGAGTCGCGCGGAGACCGTGCGGGCGGCGAGGCCGGGGAGATCCTCAAGGCGCAGGCGCTGATGGCCGAGGACCCCGGCCTGATCGTGAAGATCAGGTCGTGCGTCGAGCAGGGGATGGCCGCCGAGCGGGCCGTCTACGAGTCGTTCGGCAAATACCGCGAGGTGCTGGCCGGGCTCGGCGGCTATCTGGGCGAGCGGGCCGCCGACCTGGACGACATCAGGGACCGGGTGATCGCGGTGCTCACCGGGCAGGTGATGCCCGGCCTGCCGACCCCGGGCCCCGAGCCGTACGTGCTGGTCGCGCACGACCTCGCGCCCGCCGACACCGCGCTGCTGTCGCGGGAGACCGTGGCGGCCTTCGTCACCGAGCAGGGCGGGCCCACCAGCCACACGGCCATCATCGCCAGGGCGCTCGGCGTGCCCGCCGTGGTGGCCTGCGCGGCCGCGACCACTCTCACCGCGGGCGTGCGGGTGCTGGTCGACGGCACCTCGGGAGAGGTACGCGCCCAGCCGACGGCCTCCGACGTGGCCCAGGCCCAGAACGTTGCCTCCGCCAGACAGGAGGCGATCGCGCAGGTCAGGGGCCCCGGCAGGACCCAGGACGGCGTCGCGGTGCCGCTGCTGGCGAACGTGGGCGGCCCCGGCGACGTCGAAGCGGCGCTGGCGGCCGGCGCCGAGGGCATCGGCCTCTACCGCACCGAGTTCCTCTATCTCGGCAGAAGGCAGCCGCCGCGCCCGGAGGAGCAGGAGGAGGCGTACCGAGCCGCGCTCGACGCCTTCCCCGGCGGCCCGGTCGTGGTGCGGACGCTGGACGCGGGGGCGGACAAGCCGCTGGCCTTCCTGCCGCCCCCGGCGCCCGAGCCGAACCCGGCGCTCGGCGAGCGTGGCGTCCGCCTGTTCCGCAGGCACCCGGAGGTGATGGAGACGCAGCTCGACGCGCTGGCCACGGCGGCCGCGGGCTCCTCCGGCCGGCTGCACGTGATGGCCGCGATGGTGGCCACGGCGGAGGAGGCCAGGTGGTTCGCCGCCGCCTGCCGCTCCGCCGACCTGCCGAGCGCGGGCGTGATGATCGAGGTGCCGGCGGCGGCGCTGCGGGCGCCGGGCCTGCTCGCCGAGGTGGACTTCGTCTCGATCGGCACCAACGACCTGGCCCAGTACTGCTTCGCGGCCGACCGCGAGCTCGGCGCGCTGAGCGAGCTGCAGGACCGGTGGCAGCCCGCGCTGCTGGACCTGGTCGCCATGACCGTCTCGGCGGCGCGGGCGGCCGGCAAGCCGTGCGGCGTCTGCGGGGAGGCGGCCGCCGATCCGGCCATGGCCTGCGTGCTCGTCGGGCTCGGCGCGACCACGCTCTCGATGAGCCCGGCCGTGCTGCCCGCCACCCGGGCCGCGCTCGCCGGGCACACGATGGAGCAGTGCCGGTTCGCCGCGCAGGCCGCGCGGGAGGCGCCCACGGCGGCGCAGGCTCGCGCGGCGGCCCGTGCCCACCTTCCCGGGCTGGCGCCTCTGGGTCTGTGAAGAATTGGTCATCGAGCGGCACGGGCAGTTCGCGGCCTCGATACCGTGGGGGCATGGTTGGACGGATGGGGACCACAGGCATCCTGGTGATCGCTCTCGCGGCGTGCAGCGGCGGGGGCGGGTCGGCGACCGTCGTCCCGCCCGCCCAGCCGCCCGCGTCGAGCGCCGTGCCCAGCAGCACGCCGGCGCAGGCGGACCCGGTCAAGCGGGCGCTGTCCGAGCTGAGCGTGCAGGAGAAGGTCGGCCAGCTGTTCATGCCCGTCCTGTACGGCACCGCGGCCGACAGCGTGTCAGGCGAGAACCAGGCCCGCTACGGCGCCCAGACCCCGGCCAAGGTGATCGACCGCTACCACCTCGGTGGCGTGATCCTCTTCCCGGCGAACGTCAAGAGCGTCGACCAGGTCGTGAAGCTGAACAACGACATGCAGAAGGCCGCCGACCTTCCCCTCCTGATCGCCACCGACCAGGAGAACGGCCCGGTGTCGCGGATGTCCGCGCTGATGACGCCCTTCCCCGGGGCCGCGCGGATCGCCGCCACCAAGGACGTCAAGGTGTCGCGAGCCGTGGCCAGGGCCACCGGCGAGGAGCTGCGCGCCCTCGGCGTCAACCTCGACTTCGCGCCGGTCGCCGACGTCAACATCGACCCGCGCAACCCGGTCATCGGCGAGCGCGCCTTCGGTGACCGGCCGGCCGAGGTGTCCAGGATGGTCGCCGCCGCGGTCAAGGGCTTCAACGACGCCGGGGTGATCGCCACCGCCAAGCACTTCCCCGGCCACGGCGACACCCATGTCGACAGCCATACCGGGCTGCCGGTGATCGACCACACCCGGGCCCAGTGGAAGCGGCTGGACGCCCCGCCGTTCAAGGCCGCCATCGGGGCCGGCGTCGAGGCGATCATGAGCGCGCACATCGTCTTCCCCAAGCTGGACCCGTCGGGCGATCCGGCGACGCTGTCCAAGCCGATCCTGACCGGGCTGCTCCGGCAGGAGCTCGGCTTCAAGGGTGTGATCTCGACCGACGCGCTCAACATGGCCGGCGTGCGGGAGAAGTACGGCGACGGTGAGGTGGCGGTCCGCGCCGTCCTGGCCGGCGCGGACCTGCTGCTCATGCCGTACGACCTGCCGAAGGCCTACAACGCGGTGCTGGCGGCGGCCAAGTCGGGGCGGATCTCCGAGCAGCGGCTGGACCAGTCGGTGACCCGGCTGCTCAAGCTCAAGCAGGCCCGTGGCCTGCTCGCCGAGCCGCCCGTCGCCTCGGTGAAGGAGGCGGCCAAGGTGGTCCGCTCACCCGCCCACCGCAAGCTGGCCGCCAGCGTCCCCTAGTGCCCGCCGCGTAGCCCGCTGGAGATGTACATCGCCGCGAGCATGGCGAACAGGTAGGCCTGGAGAAACTGGATGAACATCTCCAACGCGGTCAGCAGGATCGTCATCAGCACGCCGAGCACCCCGACGCCGGCGCCCAGCGGGGTGAGTTTCTCGAACAGGAACCAGAAGCCGACCGAGCTGAAGAAGGCCAGGAGCATGTGGCCGGCGAACATGTTCGCGCACAGCCGGACGAAATGCGTGAACAACGAGCTGATCAGGACCTCGGCGAGGATCAGGGGAGCGTAGAGCCCGTAAGCCCAGCCGGGCAGGCCCGGCAGGTGGATGATTCCCCTGAGGTAGCCGAGCAGGCCGTGGTGCCTGACGCCCAGATAGATCTTGATCACGTACACGCTGATCGCTATCACGGCGGGGAAGGCGATGTACGCGGCGAGGGGGAGTTGGATGAGTGGGATGACGCCCATCAGGTTCCAGACCAGCACGGTCAGGAAGACACTGAACAGCAGGCCCATCCATCGGTCGGTGTCCTTGCCGAGGTGCGGCCGGGCGATCTCGTCGCGGACGAACGTGTAGGCGTACTCGCCGAGGTTCTGCCAGCCACGGGGGACGGTCGCGGGGCGGGCGAAGGCGGCCCAGCACAGTGCGATGACCACGACCGAGCTGAGCAGGGCGATCAGTACGGGTTTGGTGAGCCATTCCGGCCCGCCGGCGAAGATCGGCGGGAAGTCGAACAGTTCCATCCCCGGGGCTTCGAACCGGTCGGGGGAGATGATCAGGATCGTCGCTCGCACGGCGGTCCTCTCTGGTGAGTTACCTCATGGAGGGCCACCTTAAGCAAGTGATTGGGCATTCCTTTATCGGGGGTTTATGTGGGGTCAAACCCGGCGTGCGACGCTCTACTCTGGAGCACTGGACGGATGAGGAGGCAGGCGTGGTCGAAGGTGTGCTGATCGATTGGGGTGGGGTGCTGACCACCGGGCTCTCGGACTCCATCGCAAAGTGGATCATGGCGGATCGCATCAACGGCGATCACTATCGGGAGATCATGCGCGAGCTCGTCGACCGCGCCTACGGCGGCGAGGGCGAGAACATCATCCACGGGCTCGAACGCGGCGAGATCGACGGTGCCGTGTTCGAGCGGGACCTGGCCGCGCGGCTGGTGACGCTCGACGGGGTGCCGCCGGAGGCCGAAGGGCTGCTGGAGCGCATGTTCGCGGGCTTTGACCGGGTCGACGCGATGTACGACATGCTGCGCGAGGTCAGGACCAACGGGGTCAGGACCTGCCTGCTGTCGAACTCGTGGTCCAACACCTATCCGCGCGACGACTGGGACGAGATCTTCGACGCGGTGGTGATCTCCGGCGAGGTCGGCATGCGCAAGCCGGAGCCGCGCATCTTCCAGCACGCGCTCGGCCGGATCGGCCTGCCGGGCGAGTCGTGCGTGTTCATCGACGACATCGAGGCCAACATCGTGGCCGCGCGCGGGCTCGGCATCGCCGGGATCCACCACCGCGACGCGGACACGACCATCCTGGAGCTCGAGTCTCTCCTCCGACTGCCGTTGCGCCGGGCATGATAGAGCCCTCGCACGCCGTGAAAGGTTCCTGATGCGCGTCTACCTGCCCTGCACCCTGCCCGAGCTGGCCAGGGCGGTCGAGACCGGGGAGCTGGGCCCGGCCCCGCTGACCGGTTACGCGGTGACGCCCGCGCTGGTCGAGTGGTACGCCTCGGGTGACACCGAGGAGCTCGAGTACGTCGCGCTCACCGAGGCCGCCCGCGCCTCCCTGCGCATGCTGGTCGACGACCCCGCCGCGCCGCCGCGCCGCGTGGTCGTCGCCGCCGAGGTGCCGGACGGCTCGCTGCCGCACAACGGGGCGGACCTGCGGGAGAAGGCACGGGTACGGCTGACCGAGCCGATCCCGATGACCAAGGTGGCCGCGGTGCACGTCGACGACCTCCGCGCGACGGGCGACGTCAAGGCGGCGGTCGCCGCGCTGCCCGACGCCGACCAGGGGGACGACGACGCCCGCTTCACCGTCGACGGCGCCGAGGCGCACGAGCTCCTGTGGTACGCCACACAGGAGATCCCCGACATCCTGGACTCCTGACCTGCCGGGCGGCCCCGTAAACTCGGACCAATGACGAAGCACATTGTCTGGGACTGGAACGGCACGCTCTTCCACGACATCGACGCCGTGGTCGGAGCCACCAACGAGGTCTTCAAGGCGTACGAGCTGGCGCCGATTACCGCGGACGGCTTCCGCGCCGTCTACACCCGGCCCATCTGGGTGGCCTACGAGCGGATGCTCGGCCGCCCGCTGGCCGAAGGGGAGTGGGAGCTGCTCGACACCGGCTTCCACGACCACTACTTCCGGCTGGCCGTGGAGTGCGCGCTCGCGGCCGGCGCCGAGCACGCGCTGTCGACGTGGACGGGCACCCAGTCGCTCTGCTCCATGGCCCCGCACGCCCACCTGGTCCCCAAGGTCGACGCCTTCGGCATCACCCGGCACTTCACCCGGGTCGACGGGCTGCTCGGGACGACCGGCGGGGAGAAGGCCGTACACATGGCGGCGCACATCGAGTCCATCGCGGTCAGTCCCCGTGAGGTGCTGGTGATCGGCGACAGCGTCGACGACGCGGTGGCGGCGAGCCACGTCGGCGCGCGGGCGGTGCTCTACACGGGCGGCATGTCCACCAGGGCCGAGCTGGAGTCCACCGGCTTTCCGGTGGTCGACACGCTCGCCGAGGCCCTTGAGCATGCCTGAATCGGCAGGGTAGGAGCCCCAGGCAGGGCGATGGCCCTACTCTGGCAGAGTTGTCTGTCAGGAGGCTGCCATCAATCGCTTAGTTCTCTGGAACATCGACCTGACGCTGGTCGATGTCGCGATCGTGACCAGGGAGGCCTACGCCGAGGCGTTCCGGGTCGTGACCGGGCGTCCCTTGGTCAAGCTGGTCCCGCCGATGGGCCGGCCCGACTCCGAGATCGTCTTCGAGACGCTCGCCGTCAACGGGATCGTCGCGGAGGACGACCACCTGCCCAGGTTCCTCGCGGCGCTGGCCATGGCCTTCGCCGACCGGCGTAAGCGGCTGGCCCAGCAGGGGCGGGCGATGGCCGGGGCCAAGGAGGCTTTGAAGGCCGTGGCCAAGCTCGACGGCGTCACCCAGACGGTGCTGACCGGCACGATCAAGAGCAACGCGGTGCACAAGCTGCGCGCGTTCGGCCTGGACCGCTACGTCGACTTCGACCTCGGCGGCTACGGCGAGGAGGTCTACCCCAAGGCGAGCCTGCTGCAGGTCGCCCAGGGCCGGGCCAAGCAGCGCCTCGGGACTCCGTTCACCCTCGCCAACACCGTGCTGATCGGCGACTCCACCCGCGACGTGCAGACCGCCAGGATCGGCGGGGCCGGGATGATCGCGGTCGCCTCGGGCCGCTCGACGGCGGCCGAACTGCACGAGGCCGGCGCCGACCTGGTGCTGCCGGACCTGTCGAACGCCTCCGAGGTGGTGGCCGCGGTGTCCCGCCTCACCACACCCATGGGCCGCAAGGCGGGTTGAGGCGGAGTCCTGAGTCGGTGATCAGACGGTGAGCTGTCGACCTGCATGAAGTTTCCGCAGTCCGACACCTCGACCTTCTACGCCAACCCGGACGGCAAAACCCTGTTCGCCGAGGTGTCCAGCACCCCGGTCCGCGTGCACAAGGACGGTGCCTGGCAGCCGATCGACCCCCGGCTGATCGAAAAAGACGGCACCCTGCAGCCCAAGGCGGTCAAGGGCGAACTGTCCCTGTCCACCGGCGGCACCACCAAGGCCCTCACCTACACCGGCTCGTCACGCTGGACGGGGTCTATCCCCTGCCGGAACGCAAGCAGGTAACCGATCAACTGGGCGGCGACGGTTTCCGGCACTGGCACGTGGCATTCGACATCAACGGCAACGCAAGCATGTACGCCGACTATGGGGAGGGCGAGGCAAGCTTGGGTATCCGGAGCCGATCGATCTTCCCTTCACCCCTTGGACAGAACTCCTCGGTCCCTTGCGTCCTTACGCTGATTTTCTCGCACACGCCTATGACAGCGAGGAAGCAGAGGCGACAGTGAACTTCGTCGCAGCATGTGAGAGCTATGCTCGTTGGTTCCGGGGGTGGACCAATAGCGTCCTCGCACTTACATGGTCCTCCGGCACCACGAGCGATGATGTCCTGGCGGCCTACGGCATCTCGCCCGAGATCACAGAGCCGATGAAAATCCTAGGTGGCGATATCGATGTGCTTATTGGGCGTCTCGGCAACGGCACCATCATCATGGATTACAGCGTCGATTCCCCCACACTTGGGATTCTTCCCGCCCTGGCGCAGTACGGGCCTTGTCTGAATGCTGCATGGGGTGGCGACGTCCCCCAGATAGTGTCCCATTACGCTCAAGACGGTCGCGTAATCATGTTCGACGCAAGTAGTCGGGACTGGCGCCCGGATCCCGATCTCGTCAGCGTCGAACAATGGATCGCCACTACGCCTGCCGGCACGGAAAGATGGGACAATCGCTGGGGCGTCGCCATACTTATCACCGCCGAGGCGCTGCTGCAAGCTGCTATTGACGAAGAATGGATGCGATCCACGCACGTCGGCGTTACGTTCCCCACATAGACACCTGCCCTCCGACCGTCACCGAGAACGTTGCGACTCCTCACGCAGCAGCAGTGATCTAAGAGGATTGTGGGTTTCTGCACTATTGGTGCGCTGATGAGACGTAGGAGAGGCTGGGATCGTTGAAGAACCCCCTGACCAGTGCCGGCTTCTTCTGGAAACTGCGCAGTCCTAGTTGGTCAACTCGACTGTGTTTCCAGATGTGGAAGGGGGCCTGGAAGACGGCCAGGCCCCCTTTCGTTAGTGCCTAGAGGTCGAATGCTCCGGTTTTCACGCCGCCGGTGAACGCCTTCCATTCTGGGTCGGTGAAGACCAGGGCGGGGCCGTCGGGGTCCTTGCTGTCTCGTACGGCGACGCGTCCGCCGGATAGGAGGGCTGCCTCTACGCAGTTTCCTTGGCCGTCCGAGAGGGGGCTCTTCCGCCAGGTCGCGTTCTTGAGTTCCTCGCTCAGTTCCAGGTCCATGGTTGTTCCAACCTCTCTTCGATCAGCGCCAACGAGTCTGCCCGGGGGAGTGCGTCCGCCCTGATCGTCTGAAACCAGAATTTCAGCTTCTCCACGGACTCAAGCCGGTCCACCATGCGGCCCCCGTCGGGGGAGTCGAAATAGGCGGCCCCGTCTCCGTCTGCGGCGGTCCGGGCGATCACGAATCCGGCCACCAGCCCACTCGTAGACATGGCGCGTAGGGGGACGATTTGAATCACTATATTAGGACTTCTACCCATAGTCAGGAGGTGCTGAAGCTGATTTCGAGTGATCTCCTCACTCCCTACCGGACGTAGCAGTACACCCTGATCGATGACGGCGTACAGGTATGGAGGTTTGCCCTGATGCAAGACTGCTTGTCGCTGCATCCGCGCCTCCACGGTTTCTTGCGCCTGCTCAGGGGTCGCCCCCGGCACGCCTCGGCAGATGGCTTCCGCGTACTCCCGAGTTTGAAGCAGGCCAGGGATGACTAGTCCTTCATAAGCGCATATTTCTGTAGCGCGCTTCTCCCTCTCCAGCCACGGTAGGAAGTTCCGGAACGTCAAGCTCTTGCGGCACCTTCGGGGGAGGTGCTGGGCGAGGTCGTTCAGCGTGAGGCCCAGGGCTTCCTCGCAGCGGCGTGCCCTGTCTTCGTCCATGCGCCGATCGCCCCGCTCGACATTGCCGATCTGCTGGCCCGTCAGAGCGACCCGCGCGCCCAGCTGGGCCAGCGTCATTCCTGCTTTTTTGCGGCGTTCCCGCAATTCATATCCGAATCGGGCTTCTGGACTGGTTTCGGGATCTATTATCCGCTCGATTCCCATGGTCCGCCCTCTCCGTTCGTGTCACCGCGGTGAAACTCGGTGGCCCAGGCACTGTGTTACTACAGACCTGGTCGGCCACTTAGCAAAATACTTGTCCGGTGCCATTCTAGCGAGTGATTCACCGACTCTCTTTTGCGGTGAAACAACATGGACGGAAACGGAAGCAAGAACGAAACGGAGAAAGTCGGGTGAAAGTCATGCAAGTGGCGCTCCAGTCCCACCACCACACCTTCACCGTGGCCGAGCTGGATTCTCATGCTGTCCCGGCCAGGGCTCGGGAGGCCATCACGTCATGGACGGGGGCGGACCATCCTCGGGCGTACGACCTTCAGTTGCTCGCCACAGAGCTGATCACCAACGCCGTCAGGTACGGACTCGGGACCATGCCCGCGACGCGGTGGGTGCGGATGAGGCTGGAGCGTGAGCCGAGCTTTCTGCGCCTGGTCGTGATCGACCCCGGACACGCCTGCACCTTCCCGCACCTGCGCCGGCCCGTGAACGACCCCGGTCCTGACGATGAGGACGCGATGATCGAGTGCGGCCGAGGGCTGCAGGTGGTGCACGCGATCACCGGCGGCGCATGGGGCCACTACTACAACGTCCAGAACGAGCAGGTCGTTTGGGCTCTTCTCACGGCCGGATGAACGGCCGGATGAGCAGGAGTCAGGGCAGTTCGGTGAGGAAGCGGGCGGCGATCGGGGCGGCGACGGCGGAGCCTGCGCCGCCGCCCTCCACGACCACTGCGAAGGCCACGTCCTTTCGGTAGCCGATGAACCAGGAGTGGGCGGGCGGTTCCTTGCCGGACCCGTACTCCGCTGTGCCGGTCTTGCCGGCCGTGCCGGTGGGGAAGTGGACCGCGTGGGCGGTGCCGTCGGTGATGACGGCGGGCATGAGGTCGCGCAGGGCGGTGACCACTGCCTTCTCCAGGGGGCGTGGTCGTAGCGTGTGGTCGGGGACGATGTCCTTGGGGACGATCCTGGGCGGGCGCCAGGCGCCGTCGGCGATGGCGGCGGCGACCGAGGCCATGTTGAGCGGGCTGGCCAGCACCCGGCCCTGCCCGATGGCGGCCGAGGCGAGGTCGGTGTCGTCCTTCGGAGCCGGGAACTCGGCCCGTACGGCGGGCACTCCCGGCGCGATCACGGCGCCGAAGCCGAAGCTCTCGGCCACCTTCGCCAGCCGCTCCTTGCCCAGGTCGGACACGCCCATCGCGCCGAAGGTGGTGTTGCACGAGTGCGCGAAGGCGTCCCGGAACGGCAGCGTGCCGTAGTCCTTGAAGCCGGCGTTGTGGAACGGGAAGCCGCCGATGTTCTGCTCGGCGGGGCAGGCGACCCGCTCGTCCGGCCGCAGCCCCTCGGCGACCAGCGCGGAGGCGGTGACCACCTTGAACGTCGAGCCGGGCGGATACTTGCCGAGCAGGGCGCGGTTGAACCCGCCCGGGTTGTTCACCACGGCCAGGATCTCGCCGGTCGAGGGCCGGACCGCGACCAGCGAGGTGGGCTTGGTCATGTCGGTGACGGCGGCGGCCCCGGCCCGGTGCACCTTGAGGTCGATCGTGGTGCGCAGCGGCTCCTTGTCCGGCGTCTTGTGCAGGGTCTTGACGGTGTCGCCGCCCTCGACCAGGTCGATCCGGGCGCGGGCGTACGCGCCGAACCGGTCCGGGTAGGTCTGCTTCATCCCCTCGACGAGCTGCTGCACCGAGCCGGGGGCGTCCGGGGTGTCGATCCGGCTGCCGTCGGCGGCCAGCACCGGAGTCGCCGGGCCCTTGTCCTGGATCAGCCGGATCGTCCGGCTCTTGGTGAGGTCGGGGTGGACGGCGGCCGGGGTCCAGGCGATCTTCCAGGTACGGTCCCGCTCGACGAACCTGAGCCGCCCGCCGTAGGTCCAGTCGATCGCCCCGCTGAGCACGGCCTTGAAGGTGACCTCGCCGGTGTCCGCGCCGGTGGAGGCGAAGACGCCGTTCGGCACGTGCCGGGTGAAGGAGGCGCGCTCGGCCTTGAGGTTCTTGAGGAAGAGCCGGTGGGTGCGCTCGAAGTCGAGGGGCGGCTCGGCGACCAGCTCCCGCATCGCGTTGTAGTCCTCGTCGGCCCACGCTCGCAGGTACGTGTCGGCGACGCTCTCGGGGGAGCCGGCCGTCCGCAGCCAGAGGAAACCGGCGGCGGCGACCGTCGGCACCAGCAGCGCGGCACAGATCCACGGCCACTTGGGCCGTTTGCGCCGGGGAGGTCGTTCCGGCTGGAGATGCGCGTACATTGCCCCCGTTTGTGATGCCATGCGTCAGAGGACAGCAGAGCCGGACCGACGATGTCCAATACTGATATAAGGCACACATCAATATGAATACGGCTATGGTTGCTGGTTGTGGACCTGGTTCGGCACCTTCGCTACTTCACCGTGGTCGCGGAAGAACTGCACTTCGGCAACGCCGCGATCCGGCTCGGCATGGCCCAGCCGCCGCTCAGCCAGCGCATCAAGCGGTTGGAGGAGGAGCTCGGCGTGCGGCTGTTCGACCGCTCGTCCCGCCAGGTCAGGCTCACCGAGGCGGGCCGGCTCCTGCTCGGTGAGGCCCGGGAGATCGTGGCCCGGGTGGACCGCCTGCACGAGCTGGTCCGCCATGGCGAGGGGGCCGTCCTGAAGATCGGGGTCCCGCCCGACCTGGCCGCCGCCGTAATCGCCGGGCTGGTCGAGGGCTTTCGCGCGAGCGACCCGGAGGTACGGCTCGCCCCGGCCGAGATCTGGACGGCCGACCAGGTGGGCGCGCTGGCCGAGGGACTGATCGACGTCGGGGTGGTGCGCCATCCCGTCAGCGCGCCCGGCCTGCGCTTCGGCCAGGTGCTGGTGCAGCCCCAGGGTGTGCTGCTGGCCTCCGGCGACCCGCTGGCGGGCAGCGGCGAGGTGCACCTGGCCGACCTGGCGGGGCGGGAGTTGCTGATGCCGCCCCGGGAGGGGGAGCCGGGCATGCACGCGGAGGTCCTGGCCGAGTGCCGCCGCCACGGTTACGTGCCCGCCCAGGTGCACGAGGGGGCCGGGCTGGGTCTGGTGCTGGCGGGGGTCGCGGTGGCGTTCGGGCCCAGGGTGGAGCAGCCGGGGCTGGCCTGGCGGCCGCTGCTAGGCTCGCCGCTCGTCTGCCGGGTCTCCACCGCCTGGCGGACGGCCACGGCGGCGGTGACCGGGTTTTCCGCGGTGGCCGTACAGACATTGAAGGAGCGCGCCGGGATGATGGACGAGGGAGCCGCCCCGGTGCGGCGAGTGAGCCGGAGGCCGGGGATGCTGGCATGAGCGGCCCAGATCCGAAGATCCCAGACCCGAAGGTCCCGGATCTGGCGGCTCCCGGTGTGGAGGCTCCACGTGTGGGAGTGCCGGAGCTGGAGGCGTTGTTCCGGGCGGCCGGGGTGCGCGGACGGCTGTTCGCGGCCGACATCGACACCGGCCGGGAGGTGGCGTACGGCGCCGACGAGCCGATGCCGACGGCGTCGATGTTCAAGGTGCCGCTGCTGGTGGAGTTCTGCAGGCAGGCCGACGCCGGGCTGCTTGACCCGCGCATCCGGGTGACGGTGACCGCGGCCGAGCGGGTCAGTGGGCCGACGGGGATCTCCTCGATGCTCGACGACGTCACGATCTCGCTGCGCGACCTGGCCTACCTGATGATCGCGGTGAGCGACAACACCTCGGCCGACACGCTGCTCGCCAGGATCGGCCGCGACGCGATCAACGCCATGCTGGACGGCTTCGGGCTGGCGGGCACCCGGGTGGTGCACAGCTGCCGGGAGACCAACGCGAGCATGGCCGAGGACGCCGGGCACGGCTGGCCGTTCCTCGACTCGGAGGACCTGGCGCGGCTGCGGGTGCTCGACCCGGCGCGCACCAACCGCAGCACCCCCCGCGAGCTGGCCGGCCTGCTCGGCCTGATCTGGCGGGACGAGGCCGCCTCGGCCGAGTCCTGCGCGTGGATGCGCGGCGTGCTCAACCTGCAGGTCTGGCCGCACCGGCTGGCCTCCGGCTTCCCGTACGACGACGTCGGGGTCAGCGGCAAGACCGGGACGCTGCCGACCCTGCGCAGCGAGGCGGGCGTGGTGGAGTATCCCGACGGGGGCCGCTACGCCGTGGCGGTGTCCACCCGCTCGTTCAGCAGCGCGCTCAACCAGCCGCGCGCCGACGCGGTGATCGGCACGGCCGCGCGTATGGCGGTGGACCACCTACGCAGATAACGAGTTATGTGGGTAGACGGGTATGACTTCCTCCCACCAGGCCGACAGGATGGGGCACATGGTTGCTGAAGGTGCACTTCTCTGGGAACCCACTGATGAGATCGTCGCTCGCGCCAGGCTGACTCGCTATCTGGACTGGATCGGGCGAGCCGGGGCGGGTTACGAGGAGGTGTGGCAGTGGTCCGTCGACCGTCCGGCGGAGTTCTGGACCACGATCTGGGAATACTTCGACGTGCTCGGGGAGCGGGCCGACGGGCCCGTGATCACCGGGACGATGCCGCAGGCCGAGTGGTTCGCCGGCAGCACCATCAACTACGCGGAGAATGCGCTGCGCCGCACCGAGGGCGTCGCGGCGGTCTTCGTCTCCGAAGACGGCGCCCGCCAGGAGCTGACCTGGGCCGAGCTCCGCGAGGACGTCGCCCGCGTCCGGGCGGGCCTGGTCCGGCTCGGCGTCGAGCGCGGCGACCGGGTCGCCGGCTACCTGCCGAACATTCCGCAGGCCCTGATCGCCTTCCTGGCCACCGCCTCGCTGGGCGCCATCTGGTCGGCGGGTTCGCCCGACTTCGGCGTGCCGAGCATCATCGACCGGTTCAAGCAGATCGAGCCCAAGGTGCTGATCGCGGTCGACGGCTACCACTACAACGGCAAGAGCTACGACCGCTCGGCCGCGGTCAACGAGATCGCCGCCGGCCTGCCCACCCTCCGCGCCACCGTGTGGATCCCGTACCTGAGCGCGGTGGAGGACGGGCGGGCGCCGCAGCGGGCCGAGCCCGCCCCCGCCGACACCCGGGAGCTGCCGCACGGCGAGGTGATCGGCTGGGAGGGGCTGCGCGCGCAGAGCGCGCCGCTGGAGTTCGAGCGGGTGCCGTTCGACCACCCGCTGTGGATCCTCTATTCGAGCGGTACGACCGGGCTGCCCAAGCCCATCGTGCACGGTCACGGCGGGGTGGTGCTCGAACACCTCAAGTCGCTCTCCTTCCACCAGGACCTGGGGGAGGGGGACGTGTTCTTCTGGTACACCACCACGGGCTGGATGATGTGGAACTACCTCATCGGCGCCCTGCTGGTCGGGGCCACGCCGGTGCTGTACGACGGCTCGGCCGCCTTCCCCTCGGCCGCCGCCCTGTGGCGGATCGCGGCGTCGGAGAAGGTGACCTATTTCGGCGTCGGCGCGCCGTACATCATGGCGTCGATGAAGGCGGGGGTCGTCCCGGAAGGGCTGGACAGCCTGCGGGGGGTCGGCTCGACCGGCTCGCCGCTGCCGCCGGAGGGGTTCGCCTGGGCGGCCGAGCGGCTGCCGGGGATCCCGCTCGGGTCGTTCTCCGGCGGCACCGACGTGTGCACCGGGTTCGTCGGCGCCACCGTGCTGCACCCGATCCGGGCCGGGATCATCCCGTGCCGATCGCTGGGGGCGAAGGTGGAGTCGTTCGACCCCACCGGCGAGCCGGTCGTCGGCGAGGTCGGGGAGCTGGTGCTGACCCAGCCGATGCCGTCGATGCCGGTGATGTTCTGGAACGACCCCGACGGCGAGCGCTACCGCGACAGCTACTTCGACGTCTATCCCGGCGTGTGGCGGCACGGCGACTGGATCAAGCTGAACGACGACGGCAGCTGCGTCATCTACGGCCGCTCCGACTCCACGCTCAACCGGGGCGGGGTCCGGATGGGCACCAGCGAGTTCTACCGGGTGGTCGAGCGCTTCGAGGAGGTCGCCGACAGCCTGGTGATCGACACCGGCCAGCTAGGTCAGGACGGGCAGCTGCTGCTCTTCGTGACCCTCGGCGAGGGGGCCGCCCTGGACGAGCGGCTGGAGCGGGCGATCTGCTCGGCACTGCGCACGGAGCTGTCCCCCCGGCACGTGCCGAACGAGATCCGGGTCGTGCCGGGCATCCCGCGCACGCTGTCCGGCAAGAAGCTGGAGGTGCCGATCCGGCGGATCCTGCTCGGCACCCCGGTCGAGCAGGCCGCCAACCCCGACGCCATGGTCAACCCCGAGGTGCTGAGCCATTTCAGACCCTGAGCGGGCGCAGCGCCGAGGCCCAGGAGAGCAGTTGGTCGAGCATGGCGGTCACCTTCTCCTCCTGGTGCGGGCCCGGCTGGAAGACGCTGAAGTTCTCGAAGTCGGTGTGCAGCGAGAGCGTGACCTGAGCGGGCACGTCCGCGACCTTGAGCTGGCCGAGCACCTGCCGTAGGTGCTCGGCCGCCCGCGCGCCCCCGTCCACGCCGTAGCTGACGAACGCCGCCGACTTGTCGGCCCACTCGGCGAACAGGAAGTCGATCGCGTTCTTCAGCGCGCCCGAGGTCGAGTGGTTGTATTCGGGCGTCACGAAGATGAAGCCGTCGAACGCGGCGATCCTGTCGGACCAGGCCCGGGTGTGCGCGTGGTCGTAGCGCCCCGCCGCCGCCGGCAGCGCCTCGTCCAGGTGCGGGAGGTCGAACTCGCGCAGGTCCACCAGCTCGAAGGCGGCGTCGTCACGCTTGACGGCGAGGTCGTGCACCCAGCGGGCGACGGTCTCGGCGTTGCGGCCGGGACGGGTGCTGCCGATGATGATGCCGATCTTGATCACGAGGTCTCCTCGGGGAAAAGGATGATCTTGCCGCGGGTCTGGCCGGCTTCGGCCCTGCGGTGGATCTCCGTCAGGTGGGTCAGGGGATGGGTCTCGGCGATCTCGACGACGAGCTCGCCCTTGTCGATCAGCTCGGCCATCGCGGTGAGCTGGGCCGGCTCGTTGGTGCCGACGAAGTGGTGCGCGTTCGGCGCGTCGATCGGCGTGGCGACGGTGACGACCACCCGGCCGAGGGGAGCCAGCGCCGCCGCCTCCTCCGGGGAGACGGCGGCGAGGTTGAGCACCACGTCCATGTCCCCCGGCAGCGGGGTGGTCGTGTAGTCGACGATCTCGTCCGCACCGAGCCGGCGGACCGCCTCGGTGCTGCGCGGGCTCGCCGTGGCGATCACCGTCGCGCCCGCGTGCTTGGCGAGCTGTACGGCGAACAGGCCGATGCCGCCACCCGCGCCGTTGATCAGCACCCGCTGCCCGGCGCCGATCCGGGCGTGGTCGAAGACCGCCTGCCAGGCCGTGAGCCCGGCGACCGGGATGGCGGCGGCATGGGCCGGCGGGATGTTGTGCGGCGCGCGGGCCAGCTCGGCCGCCGGCGCGACCACGTACTCGGCGGCGCTGCCGGCCACCAGGCCGATGACGCCGTCTCCCACGGCGAGGCCGGTGACCCCCGCGCCCAGCTCGGCGACCGTGCCCGAGACGTCCCAGCCCAGGGTGTACGGCAGCGTCACCTCCAGCAGGCCCTGCAGCAACCCGGCGCGCAGCCCGACCTCCGAGGGGTTGAACGAGGTCGCGATCACTCGGACGAGCACCTCACCCGGCCCCGGTGACGGCACAGGGATGTCGTCATGGCGGATCACGCTCGCCTCGCCGTACTCATGGATGCGCGCGGCTCTCATGGTGGCACTCGTGGACACGAGGCTCTCCTTTCGTTCGTCTGCAACCGTAGGAGAGGGCGCTGCGTCATCCAATGTGTCTGTGTCTGCTTTTCATACGCGATCGTCTCTCGGGCTAGACTCGCCCCGTGGACGTGCTCAGTGATGTGATCGCCGCCGTGCGGGTCGGGCTGCCCAACTCCAGCCACGTCACCTGGCACGCCCCCTGGGCGCGGCGGTTCTCCTCCTGGCCAGGCTCCGCCGGCTTCCAGGTGATCCTCCAGGGCTCCTGCTGGCTCATCCCGGAGGGCGGCGAGCCGATCCCGCTGAGCGTCGGCGACGTGGTGTTCTTCCCGCACGGCCACGGTTGCGTCCTGGCGGACTCGCCGTCCACCCCCGTCCCCGACTCCGACTGCGATCCGGAAAAGGAGGCCGCGCTCTTCAGGTCCGCCTCGATCGCGGGGCCGGGCGCGGCGACGGTCATCCTCTGCGGCGGCTACCGGCTCGACGACAGCCGATCCCATCCGATCCTGCGCAACCTGCCCGATCTGATCCACCTGCCGGCCCGGCTGGGCCACCACCCGGAGCTCCGCGCCGCCGTCGACCTGCTCGCCACCGAGATCGGCAGTCCGCGTCCGGGCGCCGACACCGTCGTGGCGTCCCTGCTGGACCTGCTGCTGCTCTACATCCTGCGCGCCCACCTCGACGCCGAGCCGGGGCACTGCGAGGTCAGCGGCTGGTCGGCCGCCCTGGCGGACCCCGGCATCAGCGCGGCGCTGGACGCGGTCCACCGCGATCCCGCCCATCCGTGGACGGTGGGGTCGCTCGCCGCCCGCGCGGGCCTGTCGAGGGCCGCCTTCTCCCGCCGCTTCTCGACGCTGGTGGGGCAGCCCCCGCTCGCCTATCTGACCTGGTGGCGGATGGGTCTGGCGGGCCGGCTGCTGCGCTCCACCGACGCCCCGCTGAGCGAGGTGGCGACCCGCGTCGGCTACGGCTCGGAGTTCGCCTTCGCCAACGCCTTCAAGCGTGAGCACGGACTCGCGCCGGGAAGATACCGCCGCGAGTCCTGCCCCATCGTCACCGGCGTCGCCGAGCGCCTGGTCCAGTGACGCGCGGCTTGTACGCGCAAGCCCCTGCGGATGGCGGAGTGCCCACGGGCCCCATGGAGATCATGAACGCAGCCGGTGCCGTCTCGAGGGATGGGCCGATGGAGGAGATCCAGGGATCATGCGCGGAATCCGTGGACTGCGGGCCATAATCACGGATTGTGTGAAGATCAGCTGTACCAGTCGTTTCGTGTGCGTGGCACACTCCTTCTTGCTGACTGTGAGGTTCCGCAGTTGTCCACCGATCTGTACGGTGTCCGCGTGCTTGCGCTCGAACCTGAGCGCCGCAAGGTGACGTTCGAGGTCTTCGTCGTCTACTACGACACGCACGCCAAGACCTACCCGCCGCTGCCAGATGAGCCCGGCTTCTTCCTCCATGTTCTGTGGCAGCAGGGGCGGTGGGAGCATCCGCTGGGCGAAGCGATCACCGTGGACCAGATCCTGAACGATGAGTGGGTCAACCTCCACAGCCGGTGGTTCATCGAGAACATCGAGCGGACCTCGACCGCCAACCATCCGCCCCAGGACGAGGACTTCGAGCGGCTCTACGACTTCTACTACGAGCGTCCGGGCGGCTGGAAGGACGAAGAGCTGCTTGTCCAGGCCGAGTACGAAGTGCACGTGACCGATCCGCGCTGGCTGGAGCAGTTGAGCGTCGGCGACGCCTGGGGTACGGCGGCGTACCCCATGGCTGCCGACGACGTGCGCTACGAGGAGGCTGCGTACGTTCCGGACCTGCGCAACGCGGTCACGCTCATGCCCTTCGAGGGCCGGTCCAAGGAGGCGGGCACGCCGGGTGGGCTCGCCTTCTCGGATGACGGCCGCTATCTGGCGGTCGCCAGCGACAAGGACGGGCTGCTGATCTACAACACCGACGACTGGACCGAGCATGCCGATGTCGACGGCGTGAGAATAGGGCTCTTCCCCCAACTCGTCTGGGTTCCCGGGGAGCACGTGGTGGCGCTGACGGCGTTCCAAGGGGACGGGCAGTGGGCGTACGACGTGGCCGCGCGCGCCTCCGTCGATGTGCCCCGTCAACCGGGGAAGGCCCGGTCCCGCACGGGCCGCTATCGCGTGGATTACGGCGAGGGTTACTGGCTCGACGCGTTCGTCAGCGATTCCGGCATAGCTGAAGGCGTCGTGCCCGTCGGTGCGGACGATCCGGAATTCACCGTTGAGTCGGCGGCTTTCACCGCGGACGAGTCCCGGCTGTTCGTGGCAGGCATGGGCGCGAATATCCATGTCCTGGATCCGTCGACCGTGAGCATCGTGGGCACCATCGCCGACGTCGGGGAAGGGGTGAAGGGTCTGGCGGTGAGCCCGGACGGCGCCTATGTGGCGGCCACGGTCGACACGAACCGGTACTACGAGCCCAGTGAGCACGAGTTGTGCGTCTGGAGGATCACCGACCACAAGATCATCACGCGCCGCCGCGGCGGCATCTACGGCGGGCCGCTGGCCTGGTCACCGGACGGCCGCTGGCTGGCGGCCAACGTGACCACCGACGTCGACGGCTACGGTGGTGAGACGCGGATCTTCCCGATCGGGCTGCCCGCCGATCCGCCGGCCGGTCTGTTCGGGTAGCGGCGGCGATGGAAAAGACCGCCTCGTCCGCCGTGGCCGGCGGACGAGGCGGCTGGACCGCGCAACGGCCGCTAAGTCGCCTGGGCCAGGCGCAGGGCCAGCGCGGGGCACATGTCGACCGCGCGACTGGCCTCCTTGACCATCCAGCCGGGCACCGTCTTGAACGACGGGAAGCCGTAGTCGTCCAGGCTGACGAACTCCGGCAGCAGGTGCGCGCACAGGCCGTGCCCCTGGCAGCGGGTCCAGTCCACCTCCAGGCGGTACTCCGGCTCGTCCTCCCGCTCCGGCAGCGGCAGGATGCCACGCACCGGACGTCCGCACGAGCCGTGCTCCTGGTGCAGCGCGATGTCGGATTCGAACGCGTCCAGCGTCGACAGCACGAACTTGGCGGTGCCGTCCGGGTGGAAACACGCGCCCCGGCGCTCGACAGCGCGCACCGAGCGCCGGATGGAGTCGGTCGAGCCCGAGCCGTCGACCAGGGCGGTGAGCGCCCTGGCCACGTCGGGCAGGCCGAGGCGGCAGGGGCCGCACTGCCCGGACGACTGGGCCGCCAGGTACGCGGCGACCCTGGCGGCCTCGCCGAGTGAGCAGGTCGACTCCCCGAGCGGCACGATGATGCCCGCGCCGAGGCTGCCGCCGGCCCTCTTCATGCCCTCGCGCGAGATGATGGCGGAGATGGCCGTCTCAGCGTCCAGCCACGCGCCGTGGTAGCCGCCGATCAGCACTCCGTCGCCGATCTCCGCCTCGCACATCTCGAGGACGTTGATCAGCGGAGTGCCGGTCGGCACCTCCACGACGGCGGGGTTCGCCGCTCCGCCGCTCACGCTGAGCAAGGTGGTGCCCGGCTCCCTGCTGGTGCCGACCTTCGCGTACTCCTCCGCGCCGAGCTCGGCGAGCACGGCGAGCTGGGTGAACGTCTCGGTGTTGGACAGCAGCGTGGGCAGCCCGTCGACGCCGCTCGTGCTGGCCCGCCGCTTCCTGCCCGGCGGCACCGCCTCCAGGCCGTTGACCGCGCGCACCAGGGCGCCGCCCTCGCCGGAGATGAACTTCTCCTGCAGGCCGACGACCCTGATGTTGATGCGGCTCTCGGCCGCGCCCGCCACGTTGGCGGCCCGCCTCTCGGCCACGGCCGCCTCGATCGAGGACTTCGCGACCTCGCCCTCGACGGTGGCGAGCACCACCTCGCGGGCGTTCAGCGCCTCCGCGGCCAGAACCGCGCCGTCGAGCACCAGGTGCGGGTTGCGCACCAGGAGCATGGCGTCCTTGGAACTGGCCGGCTCGCCCTCGGCGCCGTTGACCAGCACCACGCACTCGCCGCCGCGGGCGGCGTCGGCCACCGCCCGCAGCTTGCGGGCGAACGGGAACGCCGCGCCGCCCCGCCCGCGCATGTCCACCTCCTCGACCAGGGCGATGATGTCGTCGAGGCTGCGGGGCACCTGGTCACCGTGCAATGTGCGGTGCGCGGGCAGGTCCAGCCGCCTGGTGTGGTCGAGTCCGGCCGTGAGACGGGCCGGACCCATCCGCAGCACGCGCGGCACTGAATGCGGGATCACGGCGTTCTCCTAGCGATTCTCGGGCGGGGTCATCCCGCCTCGCGGTACTTCCGTCGGGCCTCGGCGAGGCTGACCGGCGCGTTGATCCCTTCAGGTACGGCGACAGGCATGTCGCTGACCTCAGGGGCGTCGACCCACTCAGGCGTCAGCGCCGGCCTGAGCAGCGTGGCCAGGACCCGGATGAGCAGGGCCGAGCCGACGGCGGCCAGGCAGGCCATGTACGACCAGGACACCCAGCTCGCCGCGAACCGGCCCGCGGTCAGCCCGTGCAGAATGGCGATCGGCCAGGACAGGTAGGCGGAGGCGTGCATGAACCGCCACAGCCACGGCCTTCCGGTCACCGCGAAACGTCCTCGCAGCATGCCGGTCACCGCGACCACGACCATCATGTCGAACGCGATCGTGCCGAATCCCACGTAGAGCCCCGCCACGGGAACCACGGCCGCGGCCAGCGGGACGTGGTTGAGCGAGATCATGAGTGAGATGTGCGTGAGCAGGAAGGCCATCCCGGCGAACGCGGTGGCCCGGTGCGCGAACTGCGCCCGGACCCGGTTCGGCGGGGACAGGAAGACGCGCTCCGTGGTGAGCAGCCCGAGCGCCACCGTGGCGGTCAGGCTGACCAAGGCGAGCACGCCTCCGTAGAACTCGAGGAAGCCCACCACGCGGCCGAGCATCGCCATGCCGCGATCCGTCAGTGTCAGGGCGAACACTGACAGGAGGATCGCGGCGAGGGAGGCGCTCGCCCCGAGCCGGACGCTTCTGCTGTCCAGTTTGCTCGGGGCGTGCCGGGGTTGACGTCTGTGGAGCATCGATTCCCTCCATGGTCGGGGTGAGGGTGCGACTCGGGAGGGCCTGACATTGGCTACCGTCGCGACACGGATGTCAGGTCAGCAGCGGCGGCCTCGGTTGATGCAGTTGACCGCGTTGTTCATCAGGCGCTCCGGCATCACGTTGACGAAGTCCGCGTGGTCGGTGATCGGATTGTGGAGCTGCTCGGGGAACGCGTCCACAGCGAACGACGGTCCTGAGGGCACCGAGTACGTCAGCACCATGTGGAGCTGCGGCACGGCCTGGGTTCCTTGCGGGCATGCGCCGTTCTGATCAGGGAAGACGATGTGGCTGCGGTGGTTGGCGCTGTCGGTGTTCTGGCCGTCCCAGCAGCTCGGGAAGTCCAGAATACGGGCTACCTGGCTGCCGCGCGGGCAAAGCGGGTATTTGTCAGGACTTACCCGGTTGGTGAAGCCGGTGCAGCTCCAGCCGGCGCGGGCGTTGGCCGGGCCGTTCGTGGCCGCCTTGGCGTCGCCCATGATGATCCGCAGGAAGCGCGGCATCGCCACGACCTTGGAGGTCGCGTTCCCACGGAACTGCAGCGTCACCGAACGGGGGCGCAGGACCTGGCCGACGTTGCCGTCCGGGTCCGCGGTGTTGGCGTCGACCTGGCGGTTACGCAGCACGGGCCAGTAGTAGGTGGACTTGTCACCCAGGCGGCACGTGGTGCCCGAGGCTTCCAGGCTCTCGTCGGTCGAGAAGGCGTCGGCCGACAGGTTGCCCACGTAGTCGTGCAGGTGGTGTGCGCCGTTGCTGACACCGGGAGCGACGATGAAGTTGTCGGGGTTGTTGTGACCGTTGCGGTTCGTCCCACAGGCGGAGACGAACGATCCCCTGGAGCCGTTCCTGCCGATCCGCGCGTCGAGCTGACGCGGCTGGATCTGCCTGATGTTGACGAAGTCGGTCACGAACGGGCCGAGGTCGGCGCACTCGTTCTCCTCGCCGCCTCCGGTGGGGGAGGGGCTGGGTGAGGGCGAGTTCGTCGGCCGCTGAGTGGGCCTGGGGCGGTTCCTGCGACGGTCCTGGTCCTGGTCCGGGTTGCCGTTCCGCCGGGCGTTCTGGTCCTGGACGTTGTTCTGCCGGTTGTTCTGGTCCTGGTTCTGGACGTCGTTCTGCTGGCGGTTCTGGCTCTGGACCTCGTCGTTGCCCTGGTCCTGCGCGTTGGGGTCCTGGTTGCCCTGGTCCTGCGCGTTGGGGTCCTGGACCGGGTCGGCGGCGATACCGCCACCGGATACGCCGTTCTGCTGCTGGTCCTGCTGCTGTTGGTCCTGGTCCCCGTTCTGCTGCTGCTGGTCCTGCTGCTGGTTCTGGTCCTGCTGGTTCTGCTGCTGGTCGTTCTGCTGGTTGTTCTGATCCTGCTGGTTGTTCTGCTGCTGGTCCTGCTGTTGGTTCTGGTCTTGCTGCTGGTTCTGGTCCTGCTGGTTGTTCTGGTCCTGGTCCTGGTCCTGGTTCTGCTGATCCTGATCCTGCTGCTGGTTCTGGTCCTGCTGCTGCCTGTTGTTGTTCTGCGGAGCCTGTTCGCCGACTTCGCAGTGGTCGGCCAGTGCTGGTGTCGCGCTGCCGATGACGGCCGCGGATACCAGCCCGCCGGCCACCATGGCCAAGGCGGACATGGCCGCGGCCATGCGTCTGGATCTCATGGTTGTCTCCTCGGGTCGACCGCCGCAGGGGCGGGTGCTGCGGGTGAAGGCGTCGGGGGTGCCGGCAGTTCGTCGTAGTTGACCAGCCCGGTGGATTCCAGCAGCGTCATGTGCCGCATGACCACCGTCATGGCTGTCCCGGAGAACCTTCTGATCTCCGAGTTGCGGGTGCCCGCCCTCACGTTCGCGACAAGGCTGAAGACCTTGCCATGCGCGGCTCTGAGCAGGTTGGCGAAGTCCCGGTCGAAGGCCGGTCCGGTTTCGGTGGCGAGCTGCGCCATCCACTGTTGCTGGTCCGGACTGGCTCGATCGGGCAGCGGTACGGCGAGCCGTCCCGCTAGCTGGCGGACCGCGGCGTCGAGCTTCTTGTGGTCCTCCACAAGATGGGCGCCGACGTCCTTGACCCTGGCCGAGTCGGCCCGTACCTGGGCCCATTGGCCTACGGGAATCTCCCAGAGGCCCGCCTGCCGTACTTTGACCAGGAAGTCACGATCAGCGGGCCCGAGCGGGCCCGATGCGGTCTGAGTGACCTCGGTCAGCACGGCCGTGTTCGCCTGCGGCATGATCAGGAGGATCGTGATCGCAGCCGCGAGGGCGAAGCCACTGAACATCACCACTTCGCCGCGCAAAAGCCTGTGCATGGTCGGAGGTACGCGGGTATTCCGAGCCCGGTTCACCTATTCCGGGAGATAGTCAGAAATGACTGGAGTTATCGGAGTGGCTACCGGACGCATAACGAAGATGTAAAGATGTGCCCCGTGCTAGGTCACCTCGACGGCAGGTTCGAGAGTGCCGAAGCCGAGGCGGAGCACCGCATCGCGGAGCTCTACCAGGAGTTCGGCGGCCCTCTCCTGCGCCACGTACGCAAGTCCACCGGTAACGATCTGCAATGGGCCGAGGATGTCGTACAGGAGACGCTGGTCCGTGCTTGGCGTAACTCGGCACGGCTGCAGTGGGAGCCGGGCCTTCTCTGGGCCTGGCTACTCACCGTAGCCCGTCGGATCGTCATCGATGGACGTCGCCGGAAGAGTGTTCGGCCGCACGAGGTCGAACCGCCTGACAGCGACATGATGGCGGTGCCCGACGGCGCGGAGCGCGCCCTGTCGGCGATGGTCGTCGCCGACGCCCTCCGCAGTCTGTCCGAAGAACACCGCGAAGTCATCGAGCAGACCTATCTCCGGGACCGTACGATAAGTGAAGCGGCGGAGATACTGGGGATTCCGCCGGGCACCGTGAAGTCCCGGCTCTACTACGGCATCCGGGCGCTGCGCGAACTGCTGCGCGACAAGGGGGTAGCCGGCTGATGCATGACGAGGTGGCCGCCTATGTCCTCGGTGTGCTCGACGATGACGAGCACGAGGCGTTCGAGCGGCACCTCGACGGGTGTGAGCGATGCCAGGCCGAGCTGATGGAGCTCGCCGGCGTTCCCGAGCGGCTCGACGAGCTCAAGCAGGACCCCTCCGCCTCTGAGGACGACCCGCCGATGTCGATGTCACGTTGACGTATTTGCCCTTTTCGGGTGGTATCGGTACGGCGAGGCGTGCGCCCGGTATTCAGAACCGGGCGAGGCGGGGGAGGTGACCGGTGGGCGTCGACGATGATGCGGCCGTCCCTCACGATCGGCGGTTCGGCGAAGAAGGCGGCCGGTTGTCCTACGGCGGCTACCTTCGCCTGCCCGATCTCCTCGCGCAGCAGCGGCCCCAGTCCGAGGCTCCGGACGAGCTGTTGTTCATCACCATCCACCAGGTCTACGAGCTCTGGTTCAAGCTGCTGCTGCACGAGCTGGAGGTGGCCCGAGCCGCCATGTGCGATGGCGAGCTCTGGCAGGCCAGGCACGTGTTCAAGCGGGTGCACGCGGTGGAGCGGGTGCTCGTCGAGCAGGTCGGGGTCCTGGAGACGATGACGCCTCAGGACTTCCTGGAGTTCCGCGCCCACCTCGCGCCGGCCAGCGGCTTCCAGTCGGTGCAGTTCCGCGAGCTGGAGTTCCTGTCCGGCGTCAAGGACGCCCGCTATCTCGATCGGCTCAGGGACGCCGACGACACCGAACGGGCCAGACTGCGGCGACGGCTGGAAGAGCCGACGCTGTGGGATGCTTATGTGACCGCCCTGTCCCGACGTGGCCTGCCGGTTTCCGACGATGACGAGATCATGGCCGCGCTGCTGACCGTGGCGAGGGACCGCCGATCGCACGACGATCTGTGGCAACTCGCCGAGGACCTTCTGACGCATGACGAGACCACCGCACAGTGGCGGATGCGGCACGTCCAGATGGTCGAACGGCAGATCGGCACGAAATCGGGCACCGGCGGCTCGACGGGCGCCCCCTACCTACGCGGGCGGGTCCGGATGCACTACTTCCCGCTGCTGTGGGAACTAAGGGCCAGGCTGTGAAAAGCCATGGCGAACCCTCACAAAGGAGTGAGAGCGAAATGCCGCTCGACGAGGCCAAGGATGAGCTGCTCCAAAGGGCCGCGCAACGGTGCGCGGTGGGCAGTGACCATGTGAGCCCCGAAGAAGCACAGTCCTTCCTGCGGATCTACTACCGGCACGTCGCCCCGGAAGACCTGCTCCAGCGCGGTCCCGTCGACCTGTACGGTCCCGCGATGTCCCAGCGGCGGCTGGCCGAGCTCCGCCCGCAGGGCAGGGCCGCGATCCGCGCCTACACCCCCACCCTGGAGGAGGACGGCTGGGACCCCGGCCACTCCGTCGTGGAGGTGGTCACCGATGACATGCCGTTCCTGGTCGACTCGGTGACGATGGAGCTCGACAGGCACGACATCGGCGTCCACCTGGTCGTGCATCCGCAGATGCGGGTCCGCCGCGACCTGACCGGCCGGATGCTCGGCCGGGGCGAGGAGGACGTCACCGGCCAGATGCTGGTCGAGTCGTGGATGCACATCGAGATCGACAGGCAGTCCGACCCGGAGGCGCTCAAGCGGCTGGAGGCCGACCTCCTGCGGGTGCTGTCGGACGTACGGCACGCGGTCGAGGACTTCCCGAAGATGCGGGACCTGGCCATGCGGACGGCCGAGGACCTGACACTGAACCCGCCGCCCCTGGAGCCCGCGGAGGTCGAGGACAGCCTGGACCTGCTGCGCTGGCTGGCCGACGGGCACTTCACCTTCCTCGGCTACCGCGAGTACCGGCTGGAGAGCGGCGCGGCGGGTGAGACGCTGCGCGCCCTGCCCGGCGCGGCGCTCGGCATCCTGCGCGACGACAAGGCCGGCTCCGACAGCTTCTCCGCCCTGCCCGCCGAGCTGCGGGCCAAGGCGCGGGACAAGCAGCTGCTGATCATCACCAAGGCCAACTCCAAGGCCACCGTGCACCGCGCCGCCTACCTCGACTACATCGGCGTGAAGCTGTTCTCGCCCGAGGGCGAGGTGATCGGGGAGCGCCGCTTCCTCGGCCTGTTCACGCACGTGGCCTACAACGAGTCCATCTCCCGGATCCCGGTGCTCCGGCGCAAGCTCGCCGACGTGCTCAGCAGGGCCGGGCTGACCCCGGAGAGCCACGACGGCAAGGATCTGATCGAGATCCTGGAGACGTTCCCGCGCGACGAGCTCTTCCAGACCTCGCTCGACCAGCTGCTGCCGATCGCGCTCGGCGTGCTGCGGCTGCGCGAGCGCAAGCAGGTCAAGCTGTTCCTGCGCCGCGACGACTACGGCCGCTACATCTCCTGCCTGATCTACCTGCCGCGGGACCGCTACACCACCAAGATCCGCCTGCAGATGCAGCAGCTGCTGCTCAAGGCGCTGGGCGGCAGGACGCTCGACTACAGCGCGATGATCGGCGAGTCGGCGCTGGCCCGGCTGCACGTGGTGGTGCGCGGCGAGCGCGGCAAGCAGTTGCCGCAGCCGAGCGTCGACGTGGAGGAGCTGGAGGCGCGGCTGGCCGCGACCACCCGCTCGTGGGAGGACGATCTGGCCACCACCCTGCTGGAGGTGGCCGCCGAGGAGGAGGCGCCGCAGCTCCTGCGGCGCTACCAGGCAGCCTTCCCCGAGGGGTACAAAGCCGACTTCCCGCCCGAGGTGGCCGTGGTCGACCTGCGCCGCATGGAGGAGCTCGTCGGCGCGGACGACAAGGAGATCCGGCTCAGCCTCTACGAGCCGTACGACACCACCGAGGGTGAGCGGCGGCTGAAGATCTACAAGGTCGGCTCGCCCATCTCGCTCTCCCACGTGCTGCCGCTGATCCAGCGGCTCGGCGTGGAGGTCGTGGACGAGCGCCCGTACGAGATCGACAGGGACAACGACCCCGCCACCAAGAACGCCTGGATCTACGACTTCGGGCTGCGCTGCGCGCCGTCGGACGAGGTCGACAACGACGACTTCAAGCGGCTCTTCCAGGACGGGCTCATCGCGCTGTGGACGGGCCAGATCCAGGCCGACAGCTTCAACTCCCTCATCCTGAAGGCCGGGCTGACCTGGGAGCAGGTCGAGATCCTGCGCGTCTACGCCAAGTATCTGCACCAGGCCGGCAGCACGTTCTCCCAGCGGTACATGGAGCGGGTGCTGCTGGGCAACGTGCGGCTGTCCCGCCTGCTGGTACGGCTGTTCGAGGCCAGGCTGGACCCGCGGCGCCCGGACGACGTGCGCACCGACCTGGCCGACGCGCTCACCGAGGAGATCCTGGGCGCGCTGGACGAGGTGGCCTCGCTGGACGAGGACCGGATCCTGCGGGCGTACCTGGAGATGATCCAGGCGACGCTGCGTACCAACTACTTCCAGACCGTCGATGGGCGGCGCAAGCCGTACATCTCCCTGAAGTTCGACCCGCAGGCGATCAGCGTGCTGCCGCTGCCGCGGCCGCAGTACGAGATCTTCGTGTACTCGCCGCGGGTGGAGGGTGTGCACCTGCGCTTCGGGAAGGTCGCCAGGGGCGGGTTGCGGTGGTCGGACCGGATGGAGGACTTCCGGACCGAGATCCTGGGGCTGGTCAAGGCCCAGATGGTGAAAAATACCGTTATCGTGCCTACCGGGTCTAAGGGTGGCTTTGTCGTGAAGCGTCCGCCCGCGTCTGGTTCGCGGGAGGACCTGCTCGCCGAGGGCGTGGCGTGCTACCGGATGTTCATCTCCGGCCTGCTCGACGTCACCGACAACCTCGTGGACGGCAAGGTCGTGCCCCCGCCCGACGTGGTCAGGCACGACGGCGACGACACCTACCTGGTCGTGGCCGCCGACAAGGGCACCGCCAAGTTCTCCGACATCGCCAACGGCATCGCCAAGGAGTACGGCTTCTGGCTCGGTGACGCCTTCGCCTCCGGCGGCTCCATCGGCTACGACCACAAGGGCATGGGCATCACCGCCCGCGGCGCCTGGGAGTCGGTCAAATACCACTTCCGCACCATGAACGTGGACGTGCAGAGCACCGACTTCACCGTGGCCGGCGTCGGCGACATGTCCGGCGACGTCTTCGGCAACGGCATGCTGCTGTCCCGACACATCCGGCTGGTGGCGGCCTTCGACCACCGCCACATCTTCGTCGACCCCGACCCCGAGGCCGCCCGCTCCTACGCCGAACGGCAACGCCTGTTCGACCTGCCGCGCAGCTCCTGGGCCGACTACGACACCGCGCTGATCTCGGCCGGGGGCGGCGTCTTCGCCCGCACCGCCAAATCCATCCAGATCACCCCGCAGATGCGGGACGCGCTCGGGCTCGACCCGGGCGTCACCACGCTGGCGCCCAACGACCTCATCAGCGCCATCCTGCGCGCCCCCGTCGACCTGCTCTGGAACGGCGGCATCGGCACCTACGTCAAGGCCAGCGCCGAATCCCACTCCGACGTGGGCGACAAGGGCAACGACTCGCTCCGGGTCAACGCCGCCGACCTGCGCTGCAAGGTCATCGGCGAGGGCGGCAACCTCGGCTTCAGCCAGCTCGCCCGGATCGAGTTCGCGCTGAACGGCGGGCTGGTCAACACCGACTTCATCGACAACTCCGCCGGCGTCGACACCTCCGACCACGAGGTGAACATCAAGATCCTGCTCGACCAGGTCGTCCGCGACGCCGAGCTGACCGACGAGCAGCGCAACGAGGTCTTCACCTCCATGACCGACGAGGTCGCCGCCCTGGTGCTGCGCGACAACCACGCCCAGAACGTGGTGCTGGCCGCCTCCCGCGCCCAGGCCGTCGAGATGCTGCACATCCACGCCCGCTACCTGCGCCGGCTCGAACGCGACGGGCTGGTCAACCGGGAGCTGGAGTTCCTGCCGTCGGACAAGACCCTCGCCGAACGCCGCCAGGCCAGGCTCGGCCTGACCGCCCCGGAGTTCTCCGTCCTGCTCGCCTACACCAAGCTCGTGGCCGACGCCGAACTGCTCGGCACCGACCTGCCCGACGAGCCCTACCTCGCCTCCTGGCTGGTGTCGTACTTCCCCTCGGTGCTGCGCGACCGCTTCAGGACGTACATGGACGCGCACCCGCTGCGGCGCGAGATCATCACCACCGGTGTGGTGAACGAGCTGGTCAACTCCATGGGCACCACGTTCATGTTCCGCGTCGGTGAGGAGACCGGCGCCTCCACCCCCGACATCGTCCGCGCCTACCTGGTCGCCCGCGAGGTCTTCGACTTCGCCAGCTTCTACCGCCAGGTCGAATCCCTGGACAACCAGGTCGACACCGCCACCCAGCTGGCGATGCTGCTGGAGGCCCGCAAGCTGGCCGAACGCGGCACCCGCTGGCTGCTCACCAACCGGCGCCCCCCGCTGGACCTGGACGTCTCCGTGGGCTTCTTCGTCAAGGGCGTCAACGGCCTGCTGTCCCACCTGCCCAAGCTCCTGACCGGCCCCGACCTGGCCGCCTTCGAGGACCGCCGCGACTCCTTCATCGCCCGTGGCGTCCCCGCCGGCCTCGCCGAGCGGGTCGCCGCCATGGTGCCCGCCTACTCCACCTTCGACCTGGTGGAGGTCTCCTCGCAGACGGGCCGGCCCGTCAACGAGGTGGCCGAGGTCTACTTCGACCTGGCGGACCGCCTCCAGCTCGCCCGCCTCAGGGAGCGCATCATCGCCCTGCCCAGGGACAACCGCTGGAACGCGATGGCCCGCGCCGCACTCCGCGACGACCTGTACGCCGCCCACGCCGCGCTCACCCGCGACGTGCTGGCGCACAGCACCCCCGGCCTGTCACCGGAGGAACGCCTGGCCAGGTGGACCGAGGCCAACTCGGCCGCCGTCCACCGCTCCAAGCAGACGCTGTCGGAGATCTGGGAGAGCGACAACTTCGACCTGGCCACCCTCTCGGTGGCCCTGAGAGCCATCCGCACGCTGGTCTCCGCCACCAGCCTCCCCTACAAGGAATCCTGACCCCAAGAGCCTCAGGAGCCCCGTCAGGACACCTGGCGGGGCCTCCCCGGCGACCGGCGGCAGGCGCGGGTCACCGAACGGGTCACTGACGGGTCACTGGCCGGAGGCGCGGGTCAGGGCGCCGTCGTGGGCGATCACCTCGGCCGCCGCCGGGGTCTTCGACGGGGGGACGTCCGTGACGTACTGGTGGACCTCGGTGATCTTGAGGTTGCGGCGCACCACCGGGGCGGAGATGGCCCAGCGGGCGGACGCCGGCACCGGGATGTAGTCGTCCTCGGCCGTCTTCGTCGTCGTCGTGGTGGTCCGCGACAGTGAGTATTGGATCACTGCCCCACCGTCGACGGTACGCAGGCCGTACACCGGATTGTCGTTGGCGGAGAAGATCGAGTCGTAGCTGAAGCCGTTCTTCTTCGCCCGCTCCCGGGCGGCGGTGATCTCCGCCGCGACGTCGGTGGTGTAGGGACCGGCGGCGATGAGGCCGGCGGCGACGCCGTCGGCGCCGGCCTCGGCGACCGTGGCGTGCAGGGGGCCCATGTACTGAGGGCTGATGGTGACGCTCTTGTCGGCGGGGACGATGGCGGTGGCGTAGCCGTCGGCGTCGAGGTGGATGTCGGGCGCCGGCCGGCCGGTCAGCAGCCGGGCCGCCGCGCCGAGCCGCCAGTCGCCCGACTTGGCGAAGGTCAGCATCGTCAGGTGGCCGTCGCGGGTCGTCAGCACGCTGAACCAGGGGGACGACTCACCGGCCGGGAAGCGCGGCACGTAGAGGGTGGGGGGTCCCCAGGTGCGACGGGGCGGCTCGCCCTTGGTGGACAGGTAGGCGACGGTGGTGAGCCGGGCCTCGGCGTCGCGTACGTACTCCATGGCGAGGCGCAGGTCGCCGCCGTCGCGCAGCACGTTGTCGGTGGCGGTGAAGGTGGCGAACACCTCGGCCGCCTCCTCCGGCGTGACGGCGGTGGCGGGGACGGTCGAGGAGGGGGTGGCGGGCGCGGACGCGCCGCTGGTCGCGGCGGCCGGGGTGGTCGCCGGGTCGCCAGGGCTCGTCGAGCAGGCGGACGCCACCGTCAGCAGGGCGACGGCGAGCGCCAGCGCCTTCCGCCGACCGTGTACACGCACCTCGCCATGTTATTCGTGCCCGCGAGGGTCGCGTACGCTTGGTAGACGTGGCAGTCATCGATCCGGCAGAAGAGATCAACGAGCTCGCGGGCACGCTGCGCAGCATCCAGGACGTGCTCGACCTCGACGCGATGCGCAAGCAGATCGAGGAGCTGGAGGAGCAGGTGGCCGCCCCCGACCTGTGGGACGACACCGACAAGGCGCAGAAGGTCACCAGCAAGCTCTCGCACATCCAGGGCGAGCTCAACCGCGTGGACGGGCTGGTCCGCCGCCTCGACGACCTGTCGGTGCTCTTCGAGCTGGCCTCCGAGGAGGCGGACGAGGACACCAGGGCCGAGGCTGACAAGGAGCTGAGCTCCCTCAAGTCCGACATCGGCGCTCTTGAGGTGCGGACCCTGCTGGCGGGCCCCTACGACGCGCGCGAGGCCCTGGTCACGATCAACTCCCAGGCGGGCGGCGTCGACGCGGCCGACTGGGCGGAGATGCTGCTGCGCATGTACCTCCGCTGGGCCGAGCGGAAAAACTACCCCACGGAGGTCTACGAGACCTCCTACGCCGAGGAGGCCGGCATCAAGTCGGCCACCTTCGCCGTCAAGTCCCCCTACGCCTACGGCACGCTGCGCGGCGAGCACGGCACGCACCGGCTGGTCCGGATCAGCCCGTTCGACAACCAGGGCCGCCGCCAGACCTCGTTCGCCGGGGTGGACGTGGTGCCGGTGGTCGAGCAGACCGACCACATCGACATCGTCGAGGACGAGATCCGCGTCGACGTCTACCGCTCGTCGGGGCCGGGCGGCCAGGGCGTCAACACCACCGACTCCGCCGTCCGCATCACCCACCTGCCGTCCGGCATCGTGGTCTCCTGCCAGAACGAGCGCTCACAGCTGCAGAACCGCGCCACGGCCATGAACGTGTTGCAGGCCAAGCTGCTGGAGCGCAAGCGGCAGGAGGAGGCGGAGAAGATGTCGGAGCTGCGTGGCGTCTCGACCACGTCATGGGGCACCCAGATCCGCAACTACGTGCTGCACCCCTACCAGATCGTGAAGGACCTGCGCACGAGCACCGAGGCGGGCAACCCGACGGCGGTGCTCGACGGGGACCTCGACGCGTTCATCGAGTCGGAGATCCGCTGGATGCGCCGCCAGGAGTCAGAGCCCGCCTAGGTGGCGCAGCGCCAGCGTCACCAGGAGCAGCACGACCAGCAGCAGGGCGAAGAGGGCGGGCGTCAGCCCGGCGAAGCCGTGCTGGTGCATCCGCTCGCGGTTGGCACGGCAGAGGGAGCAGCGGCCCTCTATCACGGGGTGGGCGCACTGCGCGCATACGAGGTGTTGGCAACTCATGTCAGCCCCAAGTCTAGCCGCACAATCGTTTTGTTTCCGTTATGGACGTTCCATGCCAGTCTTCCCCCTAGACTGTCCTCTGGCCAATCGGAACGTCGATCATCGGTAAAGATGGGCGTCCCCGATCGGCGAGCGGCGGGAAGTGGGCATGTGCCACCCTCGCATCCGTCCTGACCCCTAGACTGGCATGCCGTGATGCTCTCGTGATCCATTTCGATAATGTCACCAAGGCCTACGCGAACCAGAACAGGCCCGCTCTCGACCACGTCTCGGTTGACGTGGACAAGGGCGAGTTCGTGTTCCTCGTCGGTCCTTCCGGATCAGGCAAGTCCACGTTCCTCCGCCTGATCCTCAAAGAGGAGCGACCCAACTCCGGGGCGATCCATGTCGCAGGCAAGGACCTGGGTCGGCTCTCCAACTTCAAAGTGCCCCACCTACGCCGCCGCATCGGCTGCGTGTTCCAGGACTTCAGGCTGCTCCCGAACAAGAACGTCTATGAGAACGTGGCGTTCGCGCTCGAGGTCATCGGCAAGCCCAGGCGGTTCATCCGCAAGGTCGTGCCGGAGGTCATCGAGCTGGTCGGCCTGGAAGGTAAGGCACACCGCATGCCCGACGAGCTGTCCGGTGGCGAGCAGCAGCGCGTCGCCATGGCTCGCGCGTTCGTCAACCGGCCCATGATCTTGCTGGCGGACGAGCCGACGGGCAACATCGACCCCGCGACGAGCATCGGCATCATGAAGGTGCTCGACCGGATCAACAGGACCGGCACCACGGTCGTCATGGCCACGCACGACGCGGCCATCGTCGACTCCATGCGCAAACGTGTCGTGGAGCTGGAGGACGGCAAGATCGTCCGCGACCAGTCGCGTGGCGTCTACGGCCAGGCGTACTGAGCAGGGAGCAGCAGACAAACCATGCGGGCGAACTTCATCTTCTCCGAGGTCTGGATCGGCCTCCGTCGCAACCTGACCATGACGATCGCGGTCATCATCACCGTGGCGGTCGGCATGGCGATGCTGGGCGTCGGCTTGATGATCAACGCCCAGGTTTCGATGATGAAGGACTTCTGGTACGACAAGGTCGAAGTATCAGTTTTCCTGTGCACGAAGAACACCGCCAACGAAACCTGCAAGGGCAAGGCGATCACGGCCCCGCAGACCCAGGCGCTGCAGAAGCAGATCCAGGGGCTGCCCGGGGTCGAGAAGGTGTTCTACGAGGACCAGGTCGCCGCCTACAAGAACTTCCAGGAGTCCTTCGCCTCCAACAAGGCGCTCGTGGCCGCGACCAAGGCGGAGGACATGCCCACGTCCTTCCGCGTGAAGCTGATCAACCCCGACAACTACCAGCCGATCGTCCAGTCCCTCACGGGGCAACCCGGTGTCGCCCAGGTGCTCAACCAGAAGGACCTGGTCAGCAAGGTCTTCGAGCTGCTGGACAAGTTGCGCGGTGGCGCGATCGTGGTCGCCGTCGTCCTGGTCCTCGCGGCGGCTCTGCTGATCGGCAACACGGTGCGGCTGTCGGCCTTCAACCGACGGCGTGAGACAGGCATCATGCGGCTGGTCGGCGCCTCCAACCTCTACATCCAGCTCCCCTTCGTCATGGAGGGCCTGATCTCCGGCCTCATCGGCGGCGTGTTCGCCGCGGTCCTGCTGATCCTCGCGAAGGTGCTCCTGTTCGAGGAGATCGGCGCTCAGTTGACGCGCGGGGCCCAGATCGGCTGGAACGACGTGGCCTCGGTCATCACCCTGACGATGGCCATCGGCGTGGTCATCTGTGTGCTGGCGTCATTCGTCACACTTCGTCGCTACCTCAGGGTCTGACGAAACGCCGGTAAGGTCAGAGCATGCCACGTGAGACCGGGCGGAAGATCATCGCCCAGAACAAGCGTGCCCGGCACGATTACCACGTCGAGGACACCTTCGAGGCGGGGCTCGTGCTGCAGGGCACCGAGGTGAAGTCGTTGCGCGAGGGTCGCGCCTCGCTCTCGGACGGCTACGCCACGATCGACGACGGCGAAGCGTGGTTGATGAACGTCCACATCCCCGAATACAGCCAGGGGACGTGGACCAACCACGCCGCCCGCCGTAAGCGCAAGCTCCTGCTGCACCACAAGGAGATCGACAAGCTCGCCGCGAAGACCAAGGAGGGTGGGCTCACGATCGTGCCGCTCGCGCTCTACTTCCTCAACGGCAAGGCGAAGGTCGAGATCGGCATCGCCCGGGGCAAGAAGGACTGGGACAAGCGGCAGTCGCTGGCTGAGCAGCAGGCCAAGCGGGAGATGGCTCGGGCGCTCCGGCACCACAACCGATGAGCCGAGCCCGCCGCGCCCTCGCCGCGACCGTCACCATGGCGGTCGCGAGCATGACCCTGACCGCCTGCCTGGAGGAGTCGTCGCCGCACGACGCGGTGCGCGACTTCCTGGTGGGCTGGCAGTCCAACGACTACGCCCTGGCCGCCGGCCGCACCGACGCCGACCCCGAGACGGTCCGCAAGGCGCTGGCCGACGCCAAGCTCCAGCTCGACGCCGCCTCCTTCCGATTCAAGATCAAGAGTCTCAAGGTGGAGGGCGAGGAGTCGCGGGCCGCGTTCGGCGTGGAGGTCGACCTGGGGGACAACAACCCCCTGTGGACCTACGACGGCATGCTGCCGCTGCACATGGTCGACGGCCAGTGGAAGGTGCGCTGGTCGCCGTCGGTGCTGCACCCCCAGCTCAAGGAGGGGCAGCGGTTCGCCGTCAAGGCCGAGCCGCAGCCGCGCCAGCCGATCGTCGACAAGGACCGAAACCCCCTGCAGGAGCAGACCTTCCTCTACGTCACGGGCGTCGTGCCCGCGCAGCTCGGCGACCGGGCCGAGCAGGTGGTCGAGCAGCTCACGCAGATCACCGGCTACGCCGAGGACCGGCTGCTCAGCCGCATCCGATCCGCGCCGCCGAATGTGACCGTGCCGTTGGTCACGTTCGGCCGCACCCGCTACCTTCAGGTCAAGGCGAAGCTCGACGCGATCCCCGAGCTCAAGACCGTGACCCAGGCGCAGCCCGTCGACCCGGACGACCCCAAGCAGATCGTCGGCAAGGTCAGCGCGCTCACCCCGGAGACGGAGCAGAAGCTCGGCGGCCCGCAGCGGGCGGGCGACTCCATCGGCCAGAGCGGCCTGCAGCAGGCCTACCAGGACTTCCTCACCGGATCCACCCGGACCACGGTCATCACCCTGGACCTCAAGACCGGCAAGGAGGTCGCCGCGCTGAAGGAGTGGCCCGGCAGGCAGAACCTCTCGGTGCGCACCACGATCGACAGCTCCGTGCAGGAGGCGGCCGAGCGGGCGGTCTCCGACACCCGCACCAGCGCTCTGGTGGCGGTCAAGGCGTCCACGGGCGAGATCCTGGCCGTCGGCAGCAAGGGCCTGCACCAGGAGAAGGACGCGCTGGCCGGCAGATTCCCGGCCGGGACGGCGTTCTCCATCGTGGCGGCCGACGCCCTCCTCAGGAGCAAGGTGTCCCCCAAGCAGAAGCTGCCCTGCCCGGCGGAGCGGACCGTCGGCGGAGCCAGGTTCGTGCACGCCAGCCAGGTCATCGGCTCCTCGCCCACCTTCCAGGAGAACTTCGCCAAGGGCTGCGTCACCGCGCTGGCCTCGCTGGCCCGCCGGGTGAGCGGCGCGGAGCTGGACCGCAGCGCCCGTAGCTTCGGCATCGGCCAGACCTGGCGGCTGCCACTCAAGTCGTTCAGCGGCTCGCTGGCCAAGCTGTCCAGCGACGCCGACAAGGCCAAGGCCATCGCCGGTCAGAACGTCGAGGTCAGCCCGCTCAGCATGGCGCTGGTCGCCTCGGCGGTCGCCTCCGGCACCTGGCGCCCGCCTGTGCTGGTCACCGAGCCGGCCGAGCCCGACGCCTCGGCGGAGCTGGCGCCGGCCCCGGCCGTCCAGCCGGTCCCCGTCGATCCCCGCGTGCGCAAGACGCTCGCCGCGATGATGCGGGCGGGATCCGCGGGCACCGTGGCCCAGAACGGCCGGGGACGCGTCTTCGGCGTGACGGCGAAGGATGTCGGCGAGGACAAGCAGATGGCCTGGTTCGTCGGCTGGCAGGGGGATGTGGCGATCGCCGCGCTCACCCGCGCCTACGACCCGGCGGCGCTGGCCGGCAACTTCTTCGCGGCGCTCGATAGCCGTTCGTGATTTTCTTGTGACATAGAGCAACCATTCGGCGGTCCGGCTGCGTCTTACCTAGTGACTGGACCCGCTCGGGGGGTTGCGGGCTCAGTCGCCGTGATGAGATCAGGACTTCATCTCGGGGGAAGTCCTGCCGTCCGGACCGGCTCGACCCTGCCGGTCGACCCCCGGGAACGTGAGCTGCTGTGCGGCGTTCCCGGGGGTTTCGGCATGCCCTGCGGTCCTGCCCCGGAATTGAATTGGCGTCCGGGGTGTTGTGAAGGGTATCGTCATAATGCTCGCTCCTCTTGAGGGGCGTGTTGACAACTACATGGGGGTGACCGGCTTCGACTTTGACTTTGCAAGTCAGGTGAAGCGGGCCGAGGACGGCGGACATAACCTCGTTAATCCTGTGACCGCAAACATTAAGTGCCAATAACAAGCACGCTGAGGTGGGCCAGGACTCCCTGGCCCTCGCTGCCTAAGTAGCGTAAAACCTCTGTCAGCCCGGGAGTGCCTTCGGCCTGGGATCTGGCATCGCTAGAAGGCTCAACCGATCGACCCGGCCACGGGGGTGATCGGGAAACCAAACAGTGGCTGAGCCTGTCGGCGCACTTGCCTGCATGATCGCCGGGGCTGAGAAAAACGCAGCAGGCTGCGCCCGGAGAAGCCCTGTCTTGGGGTTGAAGGACGCGGGTTCGATTCCCGCCACCTCCACTGTTCGAAAACCGCCTCTTACCTGCGGGTAGGGGGCGGTTTTCGTGTTTTCACGGCTCGTACGGGCCTCCCGTCGCGCGCGTCAGAGCCGCAGGTCGACGACGAGCTTGCCGCGGACGCCGCCGGCTTCGAGTCGTTCGTGAGCCGCCGCGATGCCGGTGAGCGGGTAGACGGTGTCGATCACCGGGCGGATGATCCCCGCCTCGGCGGCGGCGGTGAGTTCGGCGAGGCGTTCGGCGGAGGGGTTGTTGCTGAAGAGCTTCATGCGCCGGGGTGAGAGGGCGGCCCGCAGTCCCATGGAGGCCATGGAGGCCAGAGGACGGTCGTAGTCGAAGGCGAGCGCGACCATGCGGCCACCCCGCGTGAGCCGGGCCTGGTAGGCCCCGATGTCGGTGCCCACGACGTCGACGATCACGTCGAAGTGGCCGAGATCCTGCGGACGGGTCGTGCGGTAGTCCAGGGCCGCGTCCGCGCCGAGTTCGGTGACCCAGTCGAGATTGCGGGCGCCGGCGAGCGCGGTGACGTGAGCGCCCAGCGCCTTGCCCAGTTGGACGGCGAGGCTGCCGATGCCCCCGGTGGCGCCGCGGACCAGGAGTCGTTCGCCGCTGCTGAGGCCGGCACTTTCCAGCAGGGCCTTCCTGACGGTGGTGCCGGACACGGGCAGGGCGGCGGCGTCCACCAGGCTCAGGTTCTTCGGCGCTCGGGCGAGCCGCTGTTCGGGAACGGCGACGTACTCGGCGAAGGCGCCGAAGGTGAAGTGCCGCATCATCCCCCACACCTGCTCGCCCACGGTCCACGCGTGGACGCCGGATCCCAGGGCCGCGACGTGGCCGGCGAAGTCGGTGCCGAGGTCGCGGGGGAAGCGGGCCCGGCTGATGGCGCGCAGTTTGCCCGCGCGGAAGGCGAGCTCCCCGGCCTCCACGCTCGCGGCGTGGACCTCGACGAGGACCTCTCCCGGCCCGGGCCGAGGGGTGGGCACGTCGTTGACGCGTAACACCTCGGGAGGGCCAAAACGGTCATATTGGACGGCGCGCATGAGCTCTTCCCATCGTCCGGAGTTAAGTGGGCTGGTGGTCCACTTATGCTTCGGCTACTCTAACTGGGCAGCCAGCCCGTTTGTCAAAGCCTGGAGACGGTCATGGCCCACGCCACCCAGCCACGACATCTGCGCGCGGATGCCCAGCGCAACTACGACCGGATCGTCAGCGCGGCCCGGGAGGTCTTCGCGTGCGATGGCGCCGGCGCCTCCCTCAAGGAGATCGCCCGTCGAGCCGGGACGGGATCGGCGACCCTGCACCGGCTCTTCCCCTCCCGCCGGGTCCTTCTCGAAGCGGTCTTCCACGATCACGTCGAGGAGTTGTGCGCCATGGCGGAGCAACGCGCGAAGGAGAGCGAGCCGGGCCCCGCGCTCTTCGCCTGGCTGCGGGACCTCAACGACTACGCGGCCGGCAGTCGCGGCTTCGCCGCCTCACTGCTGCACGACGGCCGGGACGCCGACCTGCTGGAGCGGAACGACGGCTGCCAGGCGAAGTTCACCCATGCGACGCGCGAGCTCCTGCGACGGGCGCAGGAGGCGTCCGCCGTGCGTCCCGGCCTGCTCGCCGAGGACCTGCTCGCGCTCATCAACGGCATCTCCCTGGTCACCGAGCACCAGGATGACAACGAGCAGGCGGGCCGGCTGCTGGACATCGCGATCGAGGGCATCCGTCTCCAGGGCGCGAAGGGCTGCCCGGGGACCGGTGCCGAGTCCGGCTAGGTCGTTACGCCCATGCCCGCCTCGTGGCACCATCAGGTCGGAGCCATGAGCCTGCCAAAGGGGGCTGACGGTGAACAACGTGCCGGCGGACGGTTCGTCCGGCGCTCCTCTTCTTTTCCGCGCTGTCCGCGCTGGCCTGTACGGAGCCAGGTGCGCCCGGCCCGCGATCCGGGGCAGCCTGGCGCGCGGCTTCTCCATTGGCCAGCGCGTGCAGGCGGCGATCGATCGCAGAAGGGCGGCCTCGATCGCGTAGGGGATGGTCCCCGCGCGGCGCCCGGCGTCGGCCGGGCGTCGCGCGGGCGCTTGTGCGGGTGCCTCAGCTCGCGGCCTTGAAGCTACGGCCGTCGAAGCCGTTGAAGGTGTGGAAGTCGTTGGCGGGGAAGGTGAGCGCGTGACCGGTGCAGTCCGTCGTCCTGTAGACCTGGATGGCCTTCGTGCTGAAGTTGAACTCTGTGTGCACCGTGAAAGGCAGGACCGTGCAGGTCGTGGGTGCGCCAGGGTAGGAGGCGGGCTCGCCCTCGACTCCGTTGGCGAAGAAGCACACGGCCTTCTGGGCCTGGCAGGCCTCCAGGTCGGCCGCGTCCGCCGAAGCCGCGGACGCTCCGGCGAGGACGGCGGCGGACACCATCGCGGCGCTGCCGAGGGTTGCCATGAGTCTGCGTACGCGCAAGGTACTCCTCATTTCATGGAGGTGAATACCGGAACGCCATGGGCCCTTTGTGGCGTCCTGCTCCGGTTTCGGGCGCTCCCATAGTCGGGCGGAGCCGGTAAAGAAGTCAAGTTTTCAACTACTTTTGACCGTGGCCTGGATCA
Organism: Nonomuraea glycinis; assembly: GCF_014646515.1. GTDB lineage: Bacteria > Actinomycetota > Actinomycetes > Streptosporangiales > Streptosporangiaceae > Nonomuraea > Nonomuraea glycinis. Next base: position 695,682 of record NZ_BMNK01000003.1, on the reverse strand, counting down.
CCTGGGCGGTGGACCGGGCCGAGCTGATCGCCGGGCTGTCCGGGCTGCCGGCCCTTGAACGTGAGGTCCTGGTGCTGTTCTACCTGGAGGATCTGTCGATCGAGGACTGTGCCGAGATCTGCGCCGTCCCGCCCGGCACGATCAAGTCCCGGCTCCACCGGGCCCGTCGTCTGCTGCGTGACCACCTCGAGGAGAAGGGATTCCAGCGATGAGCGACGAGCCGGGCATGTCGGCGGAGGAGATGATCGGCCGGTTGGAGGGGGCCCTGTCCCCGTGGCGGCGGGCCGGTGGGGTGGTGGCCCTGATCGCAGGGGTGGCCGGAGTGATCTTCGTGGTCCTGCTGTGGGTGACCGAGCCGGGGCCGCTACCGGGCCGCACTCAGCTCGCCTTCGGCCTGCTCACCGGGTTCTGCCTGGCCTGGGCGGGTTACGGGGGTGGGTGATCAGCAGGAGGGCGCCGCTGTTCGCGCTGGATCGGGTGCTCGCGGGCTGGCTAGCCGTGGCGGCCTCGACCGTGACGACGGCGCTCATCGTGGCGGTGGCCGTCGGGAGGGACGCGAGTGTGGTGCCGGCGGTCGTGGGCGGGGCCACGTTCATCGTCGTGTCGGCGGTGGCCACGGCACGGGCACATGCCGTACGGGCCGCGCTGCTGCGGCGCAAGTGGGAGCTGACGGGCACCCAGTGAGCTCACCTGGGCGCCCAGCGAACCCCCTGGAACCGCACCCGGCACCCGGTGAACCCCCCGGGAACCCCCGGGCCCCAGGGAACCCACTGGGTGCCCACTATTCGGTGGAAAGTCACTCTCGTCACATCTTGCCCATCTAGCGTGCCTTACATCTCTTGTTTCAGCCTTTGTGAGGAGATGTAATGATTCGTCGAGCTCTGGGTGCGCTGGTTGCCGCGGGGGCGATGCTGCTGGTGGCGGCCCCCGCGACGGCCACCGGGGTCCAGCCGCTGCCCCAGGCCCACGCCCACAACGACTACGAGCACGGCCGCCCGCTGCTGGACGCGCTCGACCACGGGTTCACCAGTGTCGAGGCCGACGTGTACCTGGTGGACGGCGAGTTGCGGGTCGGGCACGACCCGGAGGACCTGGTGGCCGGTCGGACGCTTCAGTCGCTCTACCTCGACCCGCTGGCTCTGCGGGTCCGCGCAGGGCACGGGCACGTCTATCCCCGCAGCCGTCAGCAACTCCAGTTCCTGGTCGACATCAAGAACAACGGCGTCGCCACCTACACCGAGATCGACCGGGTGCTGCGCACGTATCGCAAGATGCTGACGGGCTACCACAAGGGCAAGGTGAAGGCCGGCGCTGTGACGGTGGTCATCAGCGGCGACCGGCCGCGTGACCTCATGGCGTCCCAGGACCGGCGTTACGCCTTCTACGACGGCCGCATGTCGGATCTGGGGCAGGGCGGGGCTTCCCTGATCCCGCTGATCAGCGACAACTGGACCAACCACTTCGGCTGGCTCGGACAGGGTGAGATGCCGGAGGCTGAGCGGGCGAAGCTGCGGGAGATCGTGGCGACCGCGCACCGCGACGGCCAGCGGGTCCGCTTCTGGGAGACGCCCGACACGGCCGGTATTGCCAGGGACGCGATCTGGCGCGAACTGGTCGCGGCGGACGTCGACCACCTCAACACCGACGACCTGGCTGGCCTCCAGCGGTTCCTGCGCGAGTACGACACCAAGCGCCCCGCGGCCTGACCCCGCAACCAGCGGCAACCAGCGGCGGGGCCTCCGGCGCCGCCGCTGCCGAATGCGGTGACAGCGTGCTCTGGTGGCTGGTTTCGGGGGAACTCGGGGAAAATGGTGTCGCGTGGGGTGGCGACAGCCGGTAGTGGTCCGAGATCAGGTTCGGCCGCGGAACTCCGGTGCGTCGGCGAGACGATCAACGACGCCGACGGGCGGACGGCGTACCTGAAGACCTTCAGGTAAGGCTGTGCTTTGTGTCCGCTATGTGTAGCTGCGTTTCGGCTATGACCTGCTCGTGTCGGACACGTCACGCTAAGCTATCGCAGGCCCCGACGGGCTGAGGTCATAGGGCGGACGCGGGTCAGGTGGATGCTGATGGGTGAGGTGGTGTCCACCGCGACGTGCCGAGCCTTTCGCGCGGTGCTAGAAGCCTCGGGTGAGGTGGTCGGGGAGCGGGTGCTGGCCGAGCGGGTGGGCTGGCTGGCGGCTGTGGTCCGGCAGATGGCGGCGGGGGTGGTGGCGGGGCGCTGGACTCGGGCGGATCTGGATCGGCTGGATGCTGGGGTCGGGCTGGATGGCCGGGCGCTGCCCGCGAAGGGGTGGATGGCGGTGCGCCGCCTGGGGTGGGGCGCGGATGTTCCTGTCGGGGTGTATGTCTCTGATCGGGTGCGCCGGTGCGCGGAGGAGGAGGCCGCCCGCGCCCTGCGGTTGGCGTTGCATCGCCGGGCGGTCCTGGCTGCGATCATCGCGACATGGCCCGCCGATCCCGGCCGCCGCACCGACGCCGACTGGACCGCGCTGCGTGCGGCGCTGGACGCGGCGGGTGTAGCCGGTGGGGTGTCGACCGCACTGATCCGTAACCGGACCCGGCAGGTACGCGCCTACCTCGACGAGCACGGCCTCTCACCCGCCGACCTGACCGGCCAGAACGGTCAAGCCGGTCGGGCCGGTCAGGTGGATGTGGTGGAGGTGGAGGAGCCACCGGTGGTGGCCGCTCAGGTGCTGCTGGCGGCCGCTGACCGGCAGTTGATCACCCTGGAACGCGTCGGAGGTACTGGCGTGCGGTTGCGTGTCCAGCTTCCCCTGTGTGCGCGGCCGGCCGGTCGGCGGGATTGGGCGTGGCATGTGCTGCCGGTCCCGCTGCCCGCGCAGGTACCGGCCGACGCGGAGCTGCGCAGTCCGACTCTGCGGGTGGTCGACGGCCGGGTGCGGGTGGACCTGCCGTTCACGGTACCCGTGCCGTACGCCCCCGCCACCGGTCACACCGTCGCGATCGGGTTCGACTGGGGGATTAATACCCTGCTCGTGGGCACAGTCGGGCGGCTGCACGACGGCCGGGTGGAGGGTGATGGCCGGCCGCTGATCTATGACGCCACCCCGGTCAGCGCCAAGCTGCACCGGCTGCGCGGGCATCGTGAGGCGCTGGCCGCCAAACGCGACCACTACGCCACCCTCCAAGCCGGACTCACCCCAAGCGACGCCGCCCGCCACCCCGCCCGTGATGCGGCCCGCTACCGCGAGGTGGCCGCGTTGCATGAGCGGGTGTGTGCGCGGATCCGGCGCCTGAACAACGCGCTGTCGTGGAGCGCCGCCCGCTGGGCCGTCGACCAAGCGGTCGCGTTGGGCGCGACGGTCATCTACCTGGAAGACCTCGCCACCCTCGAAGCACGCGGCCGCAGGCGAGGCAACGCCACCCTGTCCGGCCAGATCCGGGGACGCGTGGCCGACGCCATCCGCCACCTCGCCGCCAAAACCGGGCTCGCGGTGGTGACAGTGCCCGCACGAGGAACCAGTAAATACTGCCCCCGCTGTGGCACCGGCACCGCACCTCTGCACCACGCACCCGCCCCCGACCGGCTCGACCAACGCGGCTGGAAATGGGCGCACTGCCCCAGGTGCGGCCTATCCTGCGACCGCGACCAAGCAGCCGCCGAACGCATCGTCTCCCGCGGCATGCTCGCCCAACACCACACCGTTACCGACCGCGTCAGCGGCACCCGCACCATCCGCACCGTCGTGGAAGGCAACCTCACCCGCGCCCGCCGCCCCAAAAAGCCGACCCGAGCCGCCAGACGCGCCCGTCGTACCCGCACCGACCTGCACCCACGCCCACAAAGCCGACAGGACCGGACCAAGACCGGCCCCACCCCTCAACGACCCACGGGCAAAAACCCAGCACGAGGACTTTCAGCCAGGTGCCCGACCGGCGTCTGGTGCCCGCCCCCACCCTTGCGGTGGGACAGCGTCCGGCGGGCCAAGTACCCCAGGCGAACGGCCCAACGGCCGTCCGCACAGGACTTGTACGCGATTCTCACCAACGGACCGGCTTCCACCACGTGAAAGCCACCCCCGTACTCGCTCTTGCCGAGTACGGGAGCGGCAGACACCAGGCTACGCCCACCCGAGTTTCCTGATTCCCTCAGGAAACCACAGAGAATCGCAGACGCTCTCGCAGGCGCAGACCAGAGCACGACTGGAGCCTGCCGGCGACGGCGGCCGCGCTCGGCACCGACGCCGCCTCGCTGGGGCTCCGGCTGGTGCGGGCCGGGTTCGGGCACCTGCTGCGGCAGGACGTCCTGGACGGCTACCGCAAGGCCAGGCGTTAGGGAGCGCAGCCCGCGTACTCGTCCAGGCGCCTGAGCATGACGGCCAGCATGGCCGGGAACATCGCCACGTGCGCGACGACCATCAGCGCCATCCCGTCGATGAGACCGAGCCACAGCAGCGGGAAGAGCGGCACGATCGGCGCGAACATCGCCCCGCACATCTCCAGCGTGGCGGGCCAGCCGTGGCCGCGGAAGCGCATCCAGACCGCCATCCCGACGGACATGTTGAACGCCATCAGCAGGTAGGCGAGCTCCGGGTCGCTCTGGTAGGTGAAGGCGAGCCCGGCGGCGGACTGCGCGAAGCCCAGGACGAACATCCCGGCGAACATCGCGATGACCATCTCCACGTAGTGCCGGGCGAATCTCGTCCAGCGGCGGGCAGCGGTGTTCGAGGTGATCGGATCCATGTCCACGACTGTGCGGCAGCGGCGGATCCGAGGCCAGGAAGGTGAGAGTGGAGGTCCGGAATCTTGGGCTCTGCGTCTTTCGGACCTAGAGTCGGTGTCATGGAGACACGCCGCGTCATCGTGGTGGGCTACGACGCCGCGCAGTTACTCGACATCGCCTGCGTCACCTCGGCGCTGGAGAGCGCCAACTGGCACGGCGCCGCCCCCTGCTACGAGGTGCGCCTGGCCACCCCGGGCGGCCGTCCCATCGTCACCGACTCCGCGCTGACCCTGCAGGGGCAGGTCACCCTCGAACGGGTCACCGGGGCGATCGACACGCTCATCGTGTCCGGCGGCATCGGCTGCGAGAACGCCGCCGCCGACCCGTCGATCGTCGCCCACGTCCGCCGGCTGGCCAGGCAGAGCCGCCGGGTCGCGTCGGTGTGCACCGGCGCCTACGTGCTGGCCGCCGCCGGGCTGCTCGACGGCCGCCGCGCCACCACCCACTGGCAGTGGGCGCGGCGCCTGGCCACCCTGCACCCCGAGGTCCGCGTCGACGCCGATCCGATCTTCATCCGCGACGGGGAGGTCGCCACCTCGGCGGGGGTCACCGCCGCTCTGGACCTCACGCTGGCCTTCGTCGAGGAGGACAACGGCGTCGAGCTGTCGCGCACGGTCGCGCGCGGCCTGGTGACCTACCTTCAGCGTCCCGGCAACCAGGCGCAGATGAGCATGTTCGTCAGCGCGCCGCCCGCCTCCAACAGCCTGATCAAACGGACCGTCGAGCACATCACCGGCCATCTGGACGCCGATCTCAGCACGCCTGCCCTGGCCGCCGGAGCGGGGGTGAGCGAGCGGCACCTGACCCGGCTGTTCCTCAAGCACCTCGGCCAGACGCCCGGCCGGTACGTCCGGCAGGCCCGCACCGAGGCCGCCGCCCACCTGCTGGCCTCTACCTCGCTGCCGATGGCGGCGGTCGCGGCCCGCTGCGGGTTCGGCACGGCCGAGACCCTGCGCCAGGCCTTCGTCGACCGGTACGGGATCGCGCCGTCCCGATTCCGGCTGGCCCAGGCGCCCGCCTGACCCCACGCGCCTGGCCCACCCGCTTGACCCACTCGCTTGGCACTGGGCGAAGCGGGAGAATCGGGACCTGGCTACTCTGTCTGCGGTGAGCGGCGAACGGGTCCTAGGCGGCTATGTGCTGCGGCGCGTGCTCGGCCGGGGCGGCATGGGCGAGGTGCATCTGGCCACCACGCCCACCGGAGGGCTGGCCGCGGTCAAGGTGATCCACCCGTCGCTGGCCCGCGACCCCGCCTTCCGCCGCAGGTTCGACCGGGAGGTGACCGCCGCCCGCCGGGTGGCCAGGTTCTGCACCGCCCCGGTGCTGGACGCCGGGATCGACGGGGACGTCGCCTACCTCGTCACCGAGTACGTCAAGGGTCCCGACCTGGCGCAGGCCGTACGTGATCAGGGGCCGCTGTCCGGCAGCAACCTGGAGGCGCTCGCGGTGGGGATCGCGACCGCGCTCAGCGCCATCCACGGCGCCGGGGTGATCCACCGCGACCTCAAGCCTTCCAACGTGCTGCTCTCCCCGCTCGGGCCCCGGGTGATCGACTTCGGTATCGCCCAGCTCATCGACACCGAGAGCCTGGTCAGCCAGGCCATCCTCGGCACGCCCTCGTTCATGGCGCCGGAGCAGGCGCGCGGCGAGCCGCTCACGCCCGCGACCGACGTGTTCGCGTGGGGTGGGGTGATCGCGTTCGCCGGGACGGGCCGGCACCCGTTCGGCGCCGGAGCGCCGGGCGAGGTCCTCTACCGGATCGTCAACGAGGAACCCCGGCTCGACGGTCTCGACGACGGCGTCCGGGGCGTGGTGGAGCGGGCGCTGGCCAAGGATCCGCGCGCCCGGCCCACGGTGACGCGACTCCTGGGCGACCTGCTCGGCGGCACCCAGCACAGCGCCGCCTCAGCCACCCAGGTCGTCGAACGCACCTGGTCCGACCCGCCTTCGACCACCGCAGGCCCGCCTTCGCCCCCTGCGGGATCGTCCTTCGCCCCTACGGGGGCGTCCTCGGGCTTCGCGGGATCGTCCTCCGCCTCTGCGGGGCTGTCCTCGGGCTTCGCCGGGTCGCCTGCGGTCCCTGCGGGGGAGTCCTCCGGGTTCGCGGGGTCGTCTGACGCCTCTGCTGCGGGACGGACGGTCACTCTCGCCGGGCCGCCCGCCGGCTCTGCGCGGCGGCGTAAGGGGTGGGTGCTGGGGGGCGTCGCGGTGCTGGTCGCCGTTGCGGTGGGGGTGGCGGTCGTGGTGGTGCCGGGGTTGGCCGAGCAGACCTGGCCGTACGAGACGGACTTCGCCGACTCGTGGGCGGTCGGCTCGTCCGACGGCGGCAGCGCGGCGCAGGACGCCTCGGGGTACGTGCTGACCGTCAAGGACGGCTGGCGGCTGTGGAAGTCCGCGCCCCGGCGGGAGCCCGGCGGCGTGGTGGTCAGCGCGCGGGCCACGCTGCAGGAGGGGAGCGGGGAGTACGGTGTGTGGTGCCACGGGGCGGCCGGCTCCGGTGACCGCTACGAGTTCTCCGTGAGCGGCTCGGGCAAGGCCTCCATCGTCAAGCGCCGCACGGGGCAGCCGGGCGAGATCCTGTACGGTCCCGCGGCCGCCAGGGCCACCAAGGCCGATCGGGTCGTGGCTGAGTGCGCCGGGAGCGGAGACGGGGTGATCCTGCGGATGTGGCTGAACGAGGGGCTCGTCGCGGAGGTCACCGACACCACGGACGCCTACGGGCCGAGCGAGGCCGGAGTGCACGCGGCTCCGGACGCGGGCGGGGCTGTGCGGGTGCGGTTCGAGTCGTTCGCGCTCAGGCCCGCGAAGAGCTGAGCATGACGGTGGTGCGGTTTCGGGTGCTGGGTCCGCTGCGGATCGACGGCGGTCCTGAGCCCGGTCCGGCCAAGCACCGGGCGCTGCTGGCGGCGCTGCTGGTCTCGGCGGGGCAGGCCGTGCCGGTCGAGCGGCTGATCACGATGCTGTGGGGAGCGCGGGCGCCGGTCTCGGCGGAGTCGGTGCTCAGGGTGTACGTCAGCGCGCTGCGCAAGGTGGTGGACGGCATCGCCACCGTGCCGGGCGGCTACCTGCTGGAGGTCGATCCCGACGAGGTCGACTGCCACCGGTTCGAGCGGCTCGTGGCGCGGGCCAGGAAGGCCGGGCAGGCGGGGGCGGTCGCCGAGGCCGCCGACGGGTTCCGGGCCGCGCTGTCGCTGTGGCGGGGGCAGGCCCTGGAGGGCATCGACAGTGCCGAGCTCCGCCGGGCGCATGGCGTACCTCTGGAGGAGTTGCGGTTGACCGCGCTCGAAGAGCGCGTGGAGCTGGACCTGCGGCTGGGCCGGGGCGGTGAGGTGGTCGGCGAGCTTCGGGCGCTGGTCGGCGGTTATCCGCTCAGGGAGCGCGCCTGGGGGCAGCTCATGGCCGCGCTGGGGCAGGCGGGGCGCAGGTCGGAGGCGTTGGCCGTCTACCAGGAGGCGCGGCGGACGCTGGTGGAGGAGCTGGGCCTGGAGCCGGGGCCCGAGCTGCGGGAGGCGCACCAGCGGGTGCTGGACGGCGGCGAGGCGTATGCAGGCGCCGTTTCGCCCGAAGAGCGGAAAATCCCGCTTAACGAGACGCCGCCCGATATTTCGGACTTCACGGGAAGGGACGACGTCCTCGCCTGGATCATCGCCTCCGCCCGCCCCCACGGGTCGTCGACGACCCCCGCCCAGGACGGCATATCGACGGGGCTGCCCGGCGCCGGTGCCGCGGAGGGCCCCGGGGACCGTGCGGCGTTGGAGGGCTCCGGGGACCGTGCGGCGTCGGGGGGCCTCGGGGGTGGGGTGGTGGGGGCGCCGGTGCGTCTGGTGGTGCATGGGGCGCCTGGGTGTGGGAAGTCGGCGGTGGCCGTACGGGCTGCGACGTTGCTTGATCTGCCTGGTGGGAGGCTGTACGCGGTGCTCGGTGCGCGGGCGCCGGGGGCCGTGCTGGAGGATCTGCTGCGCTCGCTCGGTTGCCCGGACGGGTCGGTGCCGCCGACGCTGGACGGGCGGGTGCGGCTCTACCGCAGGCTGACGTCCGGCCGGCGGCTGCTCGTGGTGCTCGACGACGCCGCCGACGAGACGCAGGTACGGCCGCTGCTCCCGACCGGGCCCGGCAGTGTGACGATCGTGACGAGCCGGTCACCGCTGGCCGGGCTGGAGGCCGCTCGGGCGTACGAGCTGGGGGTGCTGGAGGCGGGCGAGGCGCTGCGGTTGCTCGCGAACGTGGCGGGGCGGGACCGGGTGGAGGCGGAGCCGGAGGCCGCGCGGACCCTCGTGCGGCTGTGCGGTGCGCTGCCGCTGGCGCTCCGCATCGCCGGGTCGCGGCTGGCCAGGAAGCAGGGCTGGACGCTGGCGCACCTGGTGGGGCGGCTGGCGGACGAGCGGCGCAGGCTGGACGAGCTCAGCGCGGGCGACCTGGCCGTGCGCGGCAGCCTGGCGCTGGGCTATCGCGGGCTGGCCGAGCCGGAGCGGCGGCTGCTGCGTGCCCTGGGCGCGCTGACGGCGCCCGACTTCGCCTCGTGGGTGCTGGGCGAGGATCTGGAGCCGCTGGTCGAGGCGGGGCTGCTGCAGTCACGCGGGCTGGACGAGGCGGGGCAGGAGAGGTACGGCCGGCACGACCTGACCAGGCTGTACGCGGCCGAACGGCTGGCGGAGGAGGAGGGCGGCCCGGCCGGTGTGCTGGCCGGCCGGGCGGCCGAGATCCTCGACAGGACCAGGCGGGCCAGGGTCACCCTGCTGCCCGCCGAGCCGGGCTCGGGCCGGACCCTGGTCCGTACGGCCGAGCACCTGCTGGAGACGGGCCGGCTGCGGCATGAGGCGCGCTGGCTGAGCGCGGAGCGCCGGTTCCTGGTGGCGACGGTCGGCGACTTCTTCCGGGCGGGGCTGCACGAGGAGGCGTGGCGGCTGGCCTTCTACCTGACTCCGCTGTTCGAGCTCGGCGGGCACCACGATGACTGGCACGCCACCACGGCGACGGGGCTCGACGCGGCCAGGGCGGCGGGCCACCGGCAGGGTGAGGCGCTGTTGCTGCGCGGCCTGGCCGACCTGCACCGGGCCGAGGGCCGCAACGACGCGGCGGCCGCCGCGCTGAGGGCCGCCCAACCCCTGGTCGAAGGGCTGGAACAGGCCCGGATCACGCTCCGGCTCGGCCTGGTCGAGCAGCGTCCGGCCGAGGCCGAGCGGGTGCTGCGCCGGGCGTTGCGGGTCTTCGAACAGGCGGCGGACCAGCGGGGCAGGGCCGACACCCTGCGGGCGCTCGGCGCGCTGCGCCAGGATCAGCGGCTGCTGGAGGAGAGCCTGGCCGCCTACCGCGAGCTGGGCGATCCGCGCGGCCAGGCCGAGTCGCTGCTCGACCTGGCCAGGCTGCACCTGGACGCGGGCCGGCCGGCCGAGGCCGGCGACTGCGCGCGGCGGCGGATCGCCGTCAACCAGCGGCTCGGCGACCGCCTGCCGGAGGCGGTGGGCCTGCTCGTCCTGGCCAGGATCGCGCGGGCGCAGGGCTCGCCGCAGGACGCGGTCGACCCGGCCCGTCAGGCGCTGGAGACCTTCACGGCGTACGGTGATCGCCGGGGCGCGGGCAACGCCCTGCTCGTCCTGTCGACGGTACTCATCGACCTTCATGAGATTGATGAGGCGGTTGAGATGCTTACGCGTGCTATGGGAGAGTTTGACGTCCTTGGTGACAAGCAGGGCCGGATCGAGGCCGAGCGCCTCGCTCAGGAGGCGCACCAGCGCCGGATATAGCGGACTATGCGGATTCTGAAGGTCGCCCCGCTAGCGTCCAGTCACACGTTCGAACCCCCGAAAGGTGACCGTAATCATGCGCAAGACGCTCACGCTGGCTGTGGCCGCCGTCGCGCTCACCGGCTGCGGGATGCTTCCCGGACAGCTCGGCGGCGGCGGTGGCGAGGAGAAGCAGCAGACCGCGGTTCAGGCACAGCCCACCGAGGCGCAGCCCACACAGCGGCCGACCACGTCGGACGAGCCGCAGCAGAGCGCCGCGCCGCAGTCCGACCAGGTGATCGCCACCCGGGAGACCAAGGTCGCCTCGGGTGCCGCGGGTGCCGGTGGCACCGCCCGTGCCGACATCACCGTTCTCAAGCGGCAGGGCAAGACCGTCACGCTCAACTGGACCCTCACCGTCGTCGACGGCGAGGTCAACATGCACAACGGCATGGGCAGCGCGGTCCTGGACTACTCGGTGTCGGGCGTCTCTCTGATCGACCCCGTCAACGCCAAGCGCTATCGGGTCGCGCGCAACGGCACCGGATCCGACGCGGAGTGCGTGTGCTCCGACACCCAGGGCGAATTCCTCAAGAAGGGGCAGACGGTCACTCTCTACGCCCTCTTCGCCGCCCCGCCGGCGGACGTGACGAAGCTCAACATCGAGATGCCGATGATCGGCGTGCTGACCGATGTTCCGATCTCTTAGCCTCACCCTCGCCCTGCTGCTGACCTCGCCGCCCACCGCCCCGCCGGAGTCCGCCAACGCGGTGGTCGAGGACCTGGTGCTGCCGGTCGAGGACATCATCGGCGAGATCGAGTCACTCGACGGCACCGAGACCGAGACCCAGGAGGGCACCCAGGTCACCGTCGCCCTCACCAGCGACGTGCTGTTCGCGCTGGACAAATGGCAGCTGACGGCCAAGGCCAGGCAGCGGCTGGGCGAGGTCGCGGACAAGGTCAACACCGAGAGCGCGGGCGGCCTGGTCAAGATCCAGGGCCACACCGACGACCAGGGCTCCGACGCCTACAACCGCGGCCTCTCCCAGCGCCGCGCCCAGGCGGTGCAGCAGGTCATGCGCGGCCTGCTCACCGGCGCGGACGTGACCCTCCAGGCCCAGGGGTACGGCGAGAGCCGCCCCAAGGCGCCCAACATCGTCGACGGCCGGCCGATCGCCAAGAACCGGGCGAAGAACCGCCGCGTCGAGATCGTCTACAACGTCAAGCAATGAGCGCGTCTCCCAGCGCGGTGCGGCTGTAGAGGACCGATCGGCCGCTGCGGGTGCGCGAGACCAGGCCGGCCCTGCGTAGCACGGCCAGATGGTCGCCCACCCCGCCGAGCGTCATCGACAGCTGGGCGACGAGCTGACTGGTGCTGGCCGGGCTGTCGAGCGCGCCGAGCACGGTCGCCCGGCCCCGGCCCAGCAGCGCGACCAGGCCGTCGGCGGCGGGTGAGCGCTCCCACAGCGCGGCCACCCCGTGCGCCGGATAGGCCAGGCCGTAGGCGTGGGGCGGATCGAGGTAGACGCTGGCGGCGCCGAACGCGTTGGGCATGAGCACCAGGCCCACCCCGCCGGGCCGGTGCGGCGTGCCGCCCGGCCTGCCGAGCAGGATGCGCCCGCTCCGCGAGACCGGCTCGATGCCGAGCCCGGCGAACACGTCGGCCCAGCCGTAGACCGCGAGCCGGCCCGACCGCTGCACGATGTCGCGCTCCAGCAGGGCCCGCAGGCGCGGCCACTCGGGGGCGACCAGCTCGTGCCAGACGGCCTCCAGCGTCCCCGCCACCCGCCGCGCCACGTCGGGCACGTCCAGCGCGGTGTCGAGCGGCCTCCCCCGATGGCTGAGCCGCAGGTCCGCCAGCGCCCGCTCGTGCGGGATGCGGCGGACGGCGAGAAGCTCGTCCTCGAACGTGACGCCGACGCCATCGGGCGGCACGCAGTAGAAGTCGGGCAGGTAGTCGGTGACCCGGTGCAGCCGGACCAGAGCGCGCAGCGCGGGGTCGGCGGCCAGCAGCCGCTCGTAGCGGTCACGGACGCGGGCCTTCCAGATCGGCATGCCCGGCGGCACGGGGTGCCCGCCCAGCACTCCGATGGCGCCGACGACCTGCCCCATCGGGGACAGGCCGAACCTGACCCTGGTCAGGTCTTCGGGGGTGCAGTCCAGATAAGCCATCGCTGTTTCGTCCTCCGGCGAAACAGTAGCCCGCGCGCCGCCGGCTCGCGAAGGTCTCCTCTCATGCAGACATATCGGGATGTGTTCGCGGTCGGAGAGTTCAGGACGCTGTTCGCCGGAGCGACGGCGGGGGTGGCGGGCAGCACGGTGACGATGCTGGCGCTGTCCACGCTCGTCTACGCGCACACCGGCTCGCCGTTCCTGGCCGCCGTCGCCTACCTCGCCGGGTTCCTGCCGCAGGCGCTGGGCGCGCTCGTGCTGGGTGGGCTGGCCGACCGCCTGCCGCCCAGGCTGCTGCTGGCCGGTTGGGAGGCGGTGCACGCCTGCGCGCTCGCGGTGCTCGCGCTCGGTGTGCTGCCGGTCTGGGGGATGCCGGCGCTGCTCATGGCCGCCGGGCTGGCCGATTCCGTGGCCGCCGCCGCGCGCAACGCGCTGGTGGCCGACCTGCTGCCGGGCAACGGGTACGTGCTCGGCAGGTCGGTGCTGAACATCGCGGTCGGGGCCATGCAGATCGCCGGGTTCGGCGGCGGGGCGCTGCTGCTGTCACTGGTCGGGCCCACGGCCGCGATGTGGGCGGGCGCGGGGACGGCCGCCGTCGTGGCGGTGCTCTACCGGCTGGGGCTGCGGGCCAGGGCGCCCCGGGCGACCGAGCGGCGGTCGCTCGCCGGGGCGCGGCTGCTCCTCGGCGACCGGGATCTGCGCGGGCTGCTGCTCGTCCAGTGGGCGCCGAACGGGCTCATCGTCGGCGCTGAGGCGCTGTACGTGCCGTACGCGGGGGACTCGGCCGGCGTGCTGTTCGTCGCGGCGGCGGGCGGGATGCTGGTCGGTGACGCGGTGGTGGGCCGGTGGACCACGCCCGAGTCCCGGCTGCGGCTCGGCGTGCCCCTCTACGTGCTGCTGGCCGCGCCGTACCTGCTGTTCCTGCTGCGGCCTGAGGTGTGGATGGCGGCGGCGCTGGTGGCGGTGGCGTCGTTCGGGTTCGCCGGGCACCTGGGCACGCAGGAACGCTACCTCGCGGCGCTGCCCGAGCGGATGCGCGGGCAGGGGCTCGGGCTGGCGGGCAGCGGGATGCTGAGCGCCCAGGCGCTGGCCGCCTCGCTCACCGGCGCGCTGGCGGAGGGTGTGCCGGTGCCCGTCGCCATGGCGCTGGCCGGGCTGGCGTCCCTGACGGCCACCGCCTGCCTGATACGCCATCTACGACCGGTCACCCGCCCGGCAGACCGGCGAGTGTGATGGGGATCGATCGCCCGGCCGGCCGGCGAGTGTGATGGTGATCGATCGCCTGGCAGGCCGGCGAGTGTGATGGTGGCCGTGTTGCCGGTCGCCGGACGTGGTGACCGACGGTTATTCGCCTGACAGTTCGCCCAGCGTTACGGTGATCGTGTCGGTCTTGCCGTTCGGGCGGATGACTTTGACCGGGACCGTGTCGCCGGGGCGGTAGGTGGTCAGGGACTCGGTGAGCTCGGCCATCGCGGAGACGCGTTTGCCGCCGATGGCGATGATCACGTCCCCCTCGCGGAGGCCGGCGCGGGCGGCGGCGCTGTTCTTCTGTACGACGCCGACGCCGATCCCCGTCGGCTGCCCGTTCGCGCCGATGATCGTGTTGCCCTTGATGCCGAGCGCGGCCCGGTGGCTGTTGATCACCTTGCCGTGCTCGATGATCTGGGCCGCGATGTCCAGGGCGATGTTGCTCGGGATGGCGAAGCCGATGCCCGACGCGGGGCCGCCCATGGTGGGGTCGGAGGCGGCCAGGGTGGGAATGCCGATCACCTGCCCGGACAGGTTCACCAGGGCGCCGCCGCTGTTGCCCGGATTGATCGCCGCCGAGGTCTGGATGGCGCCGGCGATCGTCGCGCCGGTCGAGCCGGGACTCTCCGGTTCGGAGACCGTACGGCCGAGCGCCGAGACGATCCCCTCGGTCACGCTGCCGGACAGGCCGAGCGGGTTGCCCATGGCGAGCACGAGCTGGCCCACCCTGAGCTTGGCCGAGTCGCCCCACCTGGCCGGTTGCAGGCCCTGCGCGTTGTCCACCTTGATGACCGCGAGGTCGCCCGCGGCGAACGTCTTGACCAGCCGGGCCTTGCGCGGGCTGCCTCCGGTGGCGAACGTCACGTTCATCTGGGTCGCCTCGCCGACCACGTGCGCGTTGGTGATGACGTGTCCCTCGGCGTCGTAGACGATGCCGGAGCCGAGGCCCGCCTTGGTGTTGATCTGCACGATCGACGGCAGGACCTCGGCGATGACGCGCTCGTACGCCTCCTCCAGCGGCTGAACGGGAGGGGCGCTGACGGACGCCGAGGCCGGTGGCGGGGCGGGCGGGGTGGCCCGTGGGAGGACGGCCGGCGCGCCCGCCGTCCCGCACACGGTCAGCAGGACCGCGGCGGCCAGCCCCCCGGCGACCCTCCCCATAGAGGCCTTTGTGCCCAGCTCAGCGGGAAAGATACGCCTCGCGGACCTGGCGTCTGCTCAGCTTGCCGGTGGGCGTGCGGGGCAGGGCGTCGCGGTACTCGATCACGCGCGGATGCTTGAGCCTGGCCAGCCGGGGCTCGCAGTGCCGCAGCAGCTCGGCGGTGAGCTCCGCGCCGCCGGGGACGCCGGCGACCGGCTGGACCAGCGCCACGACCGTGTGACCCCACTCGGGATCCGGCACCCCGATCACCGCCACGTCGGCCACGGACGGATGCTCCAGCAGCGCCGCCTCGATCTCCGCCGGGTAGACGTTGACGCCGCCGGAGATGATCAGGTCGGTCCTGCGGTCCAGCAGGAACAGGTACCCGTCCGCGTCCAGATAGCCGATGTCGCCCGGCGTGTAGTCGCGCCCGCGCATCGCCTCGGCCGTCTTGGCCGGGTCGCCGTGATACTCGAACCGATTGATCCCGCCGATGTAGACCAGGCCGGGCTGCCCGGCGGGCACCGGCTCGCCGTCCTCGCCGATCACGCTGAACTCCATCCCGTCCAGCGCCCTGCCCACCGTGCCCGGCCTGGCCAGCCACTCCGCGGAGGAGACCATGGTGGCCACCGCCGCCTCGGTGGAGCCGTAGTACTCCCACAGCACCGGGCCCAGCCAGTCGATCATCGCCTGCTTGGTCGCGGGCGGGCAGGGGGCCGCGCCATGGTAGAGGTGCGTGAGCGACGACAGGTCGTACGAACTCCGATCCGGTACGGCCAGCAGCCGGTGGAACATCGTGGGCACCATGAACGCGTTCGTCACCCTGTGCCGCTCGATCAGCCGGAGCGTCTCGGCCGCGTCGAACCGCTCGGGTGCCACGATCGCGTGCCCGAACTGCAGCGCCATCATGGCCTGGCCGTACGGCGCGGAGTGGTAGAGCTGCGAGCACACCAGGTGCACACCCTCGGGCGGCAGCCCGAAGTGCGTCCAGCTCTTGCGCATGAGGATCGGGTGGAGCTCCTCGGGGGTGAGGTCGAGCAGCCGTCTGCGCACTCCCTTGGGGCGGCCCGTGGTGCCGGAGGTGTAGAGCATCATGGACCCGGCCCGCCGGTGCGCGGGCGCGTCGTCCGGCTGCCCGGCGGTGAGGCCGGCGACCATGAGGTGCTTCGGCGAGATCACGATCCCGGCGCCGGAGTCGGCCACGATGTAGGCGATCTCCTCGTCGGTGAAATGCCAGTTGACCGGCACCAGGTAGGCGCCGATCTGGTAGGTGGCGAGCATCATGGTGAGCGCGTCGAGGCCGTTCCTGAGCACGGTCACCACCGTGTCGCCCTGGCCGGTTCCCCGGGCCAGCAGGCCGTTCGAGGCCCGGTTCACCTGGGCGAGCAGCTCTCCGTAGGTGGTGGTGTCATCGCCGAGCAGAGCAGCACGTTTCGGGTCATCGGCCGCGATCTCATAGAAGCCCCTCATGTCGGTGACATTACAGAATTAAGTTCTGCAGGGGGAATAGCAGAAATATCCCTTCCTCGGGTGACGTAGCCTCGACCCATGGCGGACGTCGGCGACCAGGATCAGACCCACGATGCTCCCACCGCTCCCTTCCGTAAGATCGTTTTGCCGCCGACGGACGAAACGATCACCTTTCCGAAGGTGCAGCCCGGAGCCGTTCCCCACCCCACCCCGGACACCGAGCCGAAGCCGGTGACGACGGGCCCCAAAGCCGTCCCGCCGACGCCTCGCTCGGGCCCCACGCGGCAGGCCCCGGAGGTCGAGCCAGGCTTCGCGCGGCAGGCCCCGGAGGTCGAGCCAGGTTTCGCGGGGCAGGCTCCGAAGGCCGAGTCTCTCCCAGGTTCCGCGCGGCCGGCCGGGCCGCCGGTCTTTCCGGAGCAGGGGGCGCCCGCGCTGCCGCCGTTCCCGCCTCCGCCACCGCCGCCGAAGGGCGGGCTGCTCGGCCGGATCGGCGACATTCCGATCAAGGTCGTCTACCTGCTGGGCGCCATCCTGGCGACCGTTCTGGCCGTGGTGCTGGTGTTCGTGATTTTCCCTGGCGAGGTGCCCGGCCGGCCGGAGGGCGAGCCGGTGGTGCCGGTGCAGCCAGTGCCCTCGGCCGTCTCGGCGTCCGTCCCGCCGAGCGGGGGCGCGCCGGTGGCAGTGCCGGCGGCCCCGGCGAAGCAGGCGTTCGCCAAGCTGCCGGGGAAGGCCAGCGTGGTGTCCGGCACGATCGTCGACCAGGCCGGCGGCATCAGCTATCCGAGGCTCGGCGAGCCGTGGTCGGCCCGGTCGTACGCGCCGTTCTCGATCGCGCAGCGGGCCGGCAAGGTGGCGGTCCCGCAGACGGTGATCGCCTCGGCCCCGCTGCCCGGCGCCATCGAGACCAAGCCGTCGAAGGACGCCGACTATCGCGCGCTGGCCGTACGGGCCGCGCGCTGGACGCTGCGCACGCAGTATCCCAAGGGCGCCACGCTGGCCTGGGCCGGCTCCCAGAAGACGTCTGAGGCCAAGGGGTGGACGCTCGGCTTCAAGGTCACCTACACGCTGGCGGGCAAGCGCCAGGAGGGCCGCGCCCTGGTGTCGGTGCTGGAGGCCGGCAAGACCAAACCCACCATGCTGGTGGCGTCCATCCCGGCGACCGGCAAGGCCTACTGGGCGGATCTGAATACCTTGGTGACAAAAGTCCGTCCGCTCTAGGCCAGAAGCATCCTCTAGAATATGGTTCTGGCTACTACGGGACCTGCCTGGAGGATGCACATGGCGATCGGTTTGAGCGAGGAGCACGAGGCGCTCCGCGAGTCCGTGAGCGGCTGGGCCGACCGGAACATCCCGGCCGAGCTGCTGCGCTCCGCGACCGACGAGCGGCCCGCGTTCTGGACCGGCCTCGCCGAGCAGGGACTGCTCGGCCTGCACCTGCCCGAGGACGCCGGCGGCTCCGGCTACGGGCTGCTGGAAGCCGCGGTGGCCATCGAGGCGCTGGCCGAGCGGGTGACCCCCGGCCCTTACCTGCCGACCGTGCTGGCCAGCGCGGTCATCCACGCCTCCAAGCACCACGAGCTGCTGCCCGGCCTGGCCGACGGCAGCCACACCGGCGCGCTGGCCCTGAGCGGCGCCCTGACCGGCACGCGGGCGAGTGACGGCTCCCTGATCGTCACCGGCACGGCCGAGCCCGTGCTGGGCGGCTCGTCGGCCGACGTGCTGGTCCTGCCCGTCGTCACCGCCGACGGGGAGGAGTGGATCGCCCTCGACGCCGCCGCCGTCACCGTCACCCCGGTCAGGTCGCTGGACCTCACCAGGTCCGTGGCCAAGGTGGAGCTGGCGGACGTGAGCGTGCCCGCCGAGCGCGTGCTGGACGGGGTCGCCGGCTCCGACGTGCGCAACCTGGCCGCCATCCTGATCGGCGCCGAGGCGGCCGGCCTCGCCTCCTGGTGCGTCACCGCCGCTTCCGACTACGCCAAGGTACGGGTCCAGTTCGGCCGTCCGATCGGCCAGTTCCAGGGCATCAAGCACAAGCTGTCGCGCATGCTCGTCGCGTTGGAGCAGGCCCGCGCCACCGTCTGGGACGCCACCCGGGCGAGCGGCCGTGAGCTGGACTACGCCGCCGCCATCGCCGGGGTGATGGCCCCGGACGCCGCCGTGCAGTGCGCCAAGGACGCGATCCAGACCTTCGGCGGCATCGGCTACACCTTCGAGCACGACGCCCACCTCTACTACCGGCGCGCGCTCACCCTGCGCGCGCTGCTCGGCTCCTCCGCCGAGTGGGCCGCCCGCGTCACCGACCTCGCCCTGCGGGGGGTCGGCCGGGAGATGGAGATCGACCTGCCCGAGGACGCCGAGCCGATGCGTGCGGCGCTGCGCGCGGAGATCGCGGAGCTCGCCGCCCTGGAGGGCAAGGAGCAGAAGCGGGCCCTGGCCGACCGGGGCTTCGTCATGCCGCACCTGCCCAGGCCGTGGGGCCGTGGCGCCACGCCGCTGGAGCAGGTGCTGATCGCGCAGGAGCTCAAGGCCGCCAAGGTCAGGCTGCCGCAGATGATCATCGGCGCCTGGGTGGTGCCGTCCATCGCCGCCTACGGCACGCAGGAGCAGCAGGAGCGCTTCCTGCCCAAGACCCTCAGCGGCGAGACGATCTGGTGCCAGCTCTTCTCCGAGCCCGGCGCCGGCTCCGACCTGGCGGCGCTGCAGATGAAGGCGGAGCGGGTCGAGGGCGGCTGGCGGCTCAACGGCCAGAAGATCTGGACCTCCGTCGCGCACGTGGCCGAGTGGGGCATCTGCATCGCCCGCAACTCCTCCGAGGGCACCAAGCACGAGGGCATCACCTACTTCCTCGTCGACATGAAGGCTCCGGGCGTCACGGTCCGGCCGCTGACCGAGATGACCGGCGAGAACCTGTTCAACGAGGTCTTCCTCGACGACGTGTTCGTCCCCGACGACCTGGTCGTGGGCGAGGTCGGCGCGGGCTGGAAGGTGGCGCGCAACACGCTGTCCAACGAGCGCGTCTCGCTCTCCTCCGGCTCGGGCGGCACCGGGTCCTCGGTCCCCGACCTGCTCGGGCTCGTCGGCAGGCTCGGCCGCGAGCTCACGCCCGTCGAGGCGCACGAGGTCGCAGGGGTCATCTGCGAGGGCCACTCGATCAGCGCGCTGTCGCTGCGGGTGACGCTCAAGCAGCTCGCCGGCGCCGAGCCGGGCGCCGACGCCTCGGTGCGCAAGCTGCTGTCGACCGCGCACGCCCAGCACGTCTCCGAGACCGCGGTGAGCCTGCTCGGCGCGGCCGCCGTGACGGCCGCCGACATGAAGCTCGGCGACCCCGGCTACTGGAACCGGGCGGTGCTCGCGACCCGGGCGATGACCATCTACGGCGGCACCACCGAGGTGCAGCTCAACATCATCGCCGAACGCATGCTCGGCCTGCCCCGGGACCCGGAGCCGGGCAAGTAACACCTGCGGGGCGCGGGCCGCTACCCTCCCTGTTCCCGGAGGGCTCCGGGACAGGGACGGGTGGTGGCTGCGGTGGGTGGCGAGCGGGCGTGGCGGCTGGCTCCCGCGTTCCTGGGGCTGGGGCTGGCCGTGCTGGCGCTCGGGCCGGCGCTCGGGTGGGGGTTCGTGCTCCGGTATGACCTGCTCTTCGTGCCGGATCCGCCGTTGCTGCCCGACACCGGGGGGTTTCCCCGCGCCGTGCCCAGCGACTTCGTGGTGGCGCTGCTGTCTCGGGTGGTGCCGGCGGAGGTCGTACAGAAGGCGTTTCTGGTGGGGATCTTCGTGCTCGCGGCGAGCGGCGCGGCGGCGCTGGTGCCGCCGGAGCGGCGGCTCGCGAGGCTGGTCGCCGCCGCCTTCTACGCCTGGAACATCTACCTGGCCCAGCGGCTCATGCTCGGGCAGTGGGCGCTGCTGCTCGGCGTGGCGGGGCTGCCGTGGGCGGTGCGGGCGACGGCCCTGCCCTGGCCCCGGCTGGCGCTGGCGCTGCTGCCCGCGGCGATCGGCGGGTTCCAGGCGATGCTGGTCTCGGCGCTCACCCTCCTGCCGATCGCCGCCCTCCGGAGCGGCACACGGGTCGCGCCCGCCGAGGGTGGGTCGCGGGGAGCGTCCGTCCTGGGCGTGGCGGGAGGCGCGGTGACGTCGCCGCGCGGGGTGTTCGCGGTGGTGGGGGTTCTGGGGGTGTTCAGTCTGCCGTGGCTGGTTCCCGCGTTGGCGTCCGGGGCGGTGACGGATCCGGCGGGGGTGGACGCGTTCGCGGCGCGGGCCGACGGGCCGTTCGGGGTGCTGGGGAGTCTGCTGTCGCTCGGCGGGATCTGGACGGCCGAGGCGGGCCTGCCGGGGCAGGGGGAGTGGTGGGCGGCCACCGTACGACTGCTCATCGTGGTGGTGGGGGTCTTCGGGTACGCGCGGCTGCGCGTCGGCGGGGATCGGCCCGGGTGGTGGCGCGGGCTGGCGGTGGCGGCGGGGGCGGGGTTCTGCGTGGCCGGGTTCGGCGCGCTCGCGCCGGGGCCGCTCAAGTGGCTCATCGGGCTGTGGCCGGGCTTCGGGCCGCTGCGGGACGGCCAGGTCTATCTGGCCCCGCTGGTGCTGCTGACCGCCGTGGGCCTGGGCTCGGTGCTGCGGTCGGGGATCCCGGCGGTGGTCGGGGTGCTGGCGCCGGTGCTGGTGCTGCCCACCTTCGCCGTCGGCGCCTTCGGCCGGCTGGCGGCGGTGGAATACCCGCGGGAGTGGCGGGAGGTGCAGCGGATCGTCAACGCCGACCCGGCGCCCGGCGCGCTGCTGTCGCTGCCCTGGGGGGCGCACCGAGCCTTCGCCTGGAACGGCGGCCGGGTGGTGCTCGACCCGGCCACCAAGCTCTTCGACCGCCGGGTGATCTGGGACGACACGCTGCTCGTCGGGCTGCCGGACGGCGGCCGGCTGCGGGTGCGCGGCGAGGATCCGCTGAACCGCCGCGCGGGTGACCTGCTGGGACGACCCGACTTCGCCGCGCGACTCGATGTCAGGTACGTTCTCACAGTCGGTACTGAGAACCGGTTCCCATCTGGGCTCACAGGCTGGACGACTGTCTTCGAGGGCCCAGACCTGGTCCTGCTGAGGCGCTGACCGGCACTTTCCTGTCGTACCAGAGGGTAACTTATATCATCACGGTTTGACGAAACCCTGGCTTCAAGCCGGAACACGTTCTAGTCTCGGCTCACTGCACTGCACACCGATGTGGAAGGAGTTGCTCTGTGGTTCGAATCCTCGCGGCCTTGGGCATCGGGGCTCTGCTGGCGGTCGGAGCCTCTGTAGCGGTGGTAAACGTCGCGTCCCCGGTGCCGACTCCGGCGAACCAGCCGCTGTACAACTACGGCACCAGGTAATCCTGCCCCCCTAGAGAACCACACTGACGAAGCCATGCCGACTGAGCTCAGGGCGTGGCTTCGCCATGCCCGCATGCCCGCAGTGAGGAGTGATGGTGGTCTTTGCCGGTGAGCATGCGGACACCGCACGACCGGCCGCCCCGGGCGACGATCGGCCGCTCGCGGGGGTGCGGATCGCCATGCTGAACTTCCGCGAGCCGCAGCAGACGACGGCGGGCGGCGCGGAGGAGTACGCCTGGCAGGTCAGCCGCTTCCTGCTGTCCCAGGGAGCCTCGGTGGTGTTCGTGACCGGCCGGCAGCGGGGACAGCGCCGCGCGGAGGTCCGCGAGGGCATCGGCCTGCGCAGGATGGGCAACCCGTTCCTGGTCTATCTGCTGGTGCCGCTCTGGCTGCTGTTCCACCGGCGGCAGTTCCACGCCGTGATCGACACGATGAACGGCATCCCGTTCTTCTCGCCTGTGGTGGTGAGCCGCCGCACCCACGTGCTCTGTCTCGTGCACCACGTCCACGACCGGCAGTTCGCCGCCTTCCTGCCCAGGTGGCTGGCCGTGCTCGGCTGCTTCGTCGAGGGCCCGGTCGCCCGCCTGCTCTACCGCCGCTGCGTGACGATCACCGTCTCGGAGTCGTCCCGGCAGGAGCTGATCGGCAAGCTGCGCTGGCTCGGCCCGATCACCATCGTGCCCAACGGGTGCGTGGTGCCCGAGCGGGTGCCGCCGGTGGAGGCGCCCGGCGAGCCGGCGATCGTCTACACCGGGCGGCTGGTCGGGCACAAGCGCATCGAGCGGGTCGTGGACCTCGCCGGTGAGCTCGGGGTGGCGGTGCACATCATCGGGCGCGGGCCGGAGCGTGAGCGGCTGGCCAGGCGGATCGAGCGCGGCGGGCTCGGCGACCGGGTCCGGCTGCACGGGTTCGTTCCCGAGGCGCGCAAGGTCGCGCTGCTCGGCGCGGCCCGGCTCAACGTGACGGCGTCGGAGTTCGAAGGCTGGGGGCTGACCGTGATGGAGGCGGCCGCGCTCGGCGTGCCGACGGTGGCCTACGACGTGGCGGGGCTGCGTGACTCGGTGCGTGACGGCGTCACCGGGTGGCTGGTGCGGGACGGGGAGAGGCTGGTCGACGTGGTCGGCCGCGCGCTGGAGGAGCTGGCGTCGCCGTGCCGCCGCGCGGAGGTGGCCGAGGCCTGCCGCGCGTGGGCGCGCGAATTTACCTGGGCCCGAACTGGGGCTAACATAACCGAACTTATCGTGACGAAACTCCAAGACGGTGGCGGAGCCTCCAAGTGACCGATGCCTCGCCTGAGGAGTTCAGGGCCGAGAGCTTCGAGAAACGGATCAGGCACCGGCTGCGACTGCTCGCGGCCTGCCTCCTGCTCGTCGCCATCGCGTTCAACACCTCGACCGAGAAGATCATCCCCGAGACGAAGCTCGACATGGCGGTCAACCCGCTCGGCTTCCTCGGCAGGGCGCTGCACCTGTGGGACGGCGCCTACTTCGGCCACCTGCAGAACCAGGCCTACGGCTACCTCTTCCCGATGGGCCCCTTCTACGCCCTCGGCCTCAACCTGGGCATGGAGTCCTGGACGGTCCAGCGGCTGTGGATGTCGCTGGTGCTGTGCACGGCCTTCCTCGGCGTGGTGCAGCTGGCCCGCGCCTTCGGCATCGGGCGCCCGCCCGCCTGGATCATCGCCGGCTTCGGGTACGCGCTCGCGCCGCACGCGCAGGCCCTGATCGGCATCAACTCCTCGGAGTTCCTGCCCAGCGCGCTGCTGCCGTGGATCCTGCTGCCGCTGGTGAAGGGCGCCAAGCGCGAGCTGTCCCCCCGGCGGGCCGCCGCCCTGTCCGCACTGGCCTACCTCTGCTGCGGCGGGGTCAACGCCGTGGCGGTGCTCGCCGTCCTCGTCGTCCCGCTGCTGTACCTGCTGACCAGGCGCGGCGGGCCGGTCAAACGCCGGTTGATCCTGTGGTGGCTGCCGCTCGTCGCCCTCGCCTCGATGTGGTGGGCCGTCCCGCTGCTGACCATGGGCCGCTACATCTTCTCCTTCCTGCCCTTCATCGAGACGGCCAGCGCGACGACCAGCGTCACCTCCCTGGTCAACGCGCTGCGCGGCACGTCGAGCTGGCTCAGCTTCCTGACCGTCGACGGGCAGGTCTGGCTGCCGGACGCCCACCAGCAGTCGACGGCGCCCTGGCTGATCGTGGTCACCGCGGCCGTCGCCGCCCTCGGCTGCGCCGGGCTCGCCTACCGCGCCATGCCGGAGCGGTCGTTCCTGCTGATCAGCCTGCTGTGCGGCGTCATCGTCATCACCACCGGCCACCCCGGCACCCCGCACGCGCAGTTCGTGATCGACCTGCTGGACGGGCCGCTGTCGGCCTTCCGCAACCTGCACAAGTTCGACGCGCTGATCCGGCTGCCCGTGGCGCTCGGCCTCGCGGGCGCGCTGCACCTGGTCCGGCTCTCCTGGCGACGGCACCTGACCGTCGCCGCGGCCGGCCTGGTGACGCTGTCGAGCCTGCCCATCCTGTACGCGGGTCTCGCCCCGACCGGCGGGTTCACCACGATCCCCGACTACTGGAAGCAGGCCATCACCTGGCTCGGCCGCAACGCCGGTGACGGCATGGTGCTGGCGGTGCCCGGCGCCAAACGCGGCGAGTATCTGTGGGGCCGCCCGCTGGACGAGCCGCTGCAGCCGCTCTCGCGGGCCCGCTGGGCCACCCACACCATCGTGCCCTGGGGGTCGGCGGGCGGCTCGCGGCTGATGGCGGCCATCGACGAGCGCCTGTCGGCCGGCGAGGGCTCGGCGGGGCTCGCGGCCACGTTGCGCCGCATCGGGGTGTCGCACCTGGTGGTCCGCAACGACCTGGACCGGGCGACGATCGGCACGGCCTGGCCCGTCCGGGTGCACCAGGCGTTGCAGGACTCGCCGGGCATCACGCGGGTGACCCAGTTCGGGCCGGGCGTGGGGGTCGGCCAGCACGGCAGGGCCGCCGCCTGGGTGGACCAGCCCTACCCCGCGGTCGAGGTCTATCAGGTGGAGGGGGCAGCGCCGCTGGTCGGCACCGTGGACGCCGACCGGCCGCTGCGGGTGGGCGGGGCCCCGGAGGCGGTGCTCGACCTGGCCGAGCAGGGCCTGCTGGCCGACGACCGGCCGGTGCTGCTGAACGACGACGACGGCGCCGTCCAGGTGCCCGCCGAGGACACGGTGCTGACCGACACGCTGCGGCGCAGGGAGGTGGCCTTCGCCGACCTGCGGCGCGCCGGCGGCGCCACGCTCACCGCCGACGAGCCGTTCAAGGGCGACTCGCCGGCGAACGACCTGCTCGACCCCGGCTGGGCGCGCTACCTGGCCACGGCGAGCTTCACCGGGATCGCCGGGGTCACGGCGTCCTCCTCCGAAGCGGACGTCAGCGCCTCCGCGGGCGCCAGGGAGCCGGGCCGCCAGCCGTTCGCCGCGCTCGACGGCGATCCGCGCACCAGCTGGCGCTCCACCGGCTGGCACGGCGCGGTCGGGGAATGGCTGGAGGTCGCCTTCACCGGGCGCGTCCAGCCGGCCACGGTCAAGGTCTCGTTCGAGGCCGGGCCGATCGGCCCGCCGCCCACCGAGGTGGTCGTGGAGACCGACGCCGGCTCGCTGCGCCAGAGCGTACGGGCGGGCGCGGAGCCGCAGGAGCTCGTGGTGCCGAAGGGCGCCACCGGCAGGCTGCGGGTGAAGGTCGTCGCAACCGCCTACGAGCCGCCGAGCGCGCTCGGCAGCCGGGTCGGGATCAGCGAGCTGGTCATCCCCGGCATCACCCCCGGCCGCACGATCGTCGTCCCCGACCCGGCCGCCGCCGCTGACGCGGCCGACCCGGCAGGCACGAAGCAGGCAGGCCTGGCCGACGCGGCGGAGGAGCCCGCCACCGTCACGTTGAGCAGGACCGGGGACGTGGCCGGCTGTGTCCGTGGGTCGCTCACCTGGAGCTGCTCGCAGGGCCACGAGGTCCTGGGCGACGACGGCCACGGCTTCGACCGTACCTTCACCACCAGGAAGGACGGCGACTACGCCCTCTCCGGCCGGGCGGTGCTCACCGAGCGGGCCGCGATCGAGCGGCTCAGCACGCTGCCGGGCGACCCGCTGAGCGTCACGGCGTCCTCGACGGCGGTCGCGCACGGCGCGGCCGGCGGGCGGTGGGCGTTCGACGGCGACCCGCAGACCGTGTGGTTCGCCGACCCGCTGGACCCCCGGCCCACGCTGACCGTCAAGCTGGAGCGCCGGATCCAGCTGTCCCAGTTGCGGATCATCACCCCGGACTCCTATCTCGGCGCGCCGCCGATCCAGGTGACGATCCGGGCCGAAGGCGGGGTCAGGCAGAGCTGGGTCGGCCAGGAGGGGATCGTCAGGTTCCCCGCCATGGCGGCCCAGAAGATCGAGCTGGAGTTCGGCGTCTCGGGCGGGCGGCCCATCGAGATCAGCGACATCGCCCTGCCGAAGGTGAGCCGGCTCAGCGCCCTGCACGGCTTCCCGCTCAGGCTGCCCTGCGGGTTCGGCCCCACCTTCAAGGTCGGCGGCGAGACGGTGCACACGGAGATCACCGACGGCACGCTGAACGACATGGTCACCGGCAGGCCGGTGACGTTCGAGACCTGCGAGCGGCTCCCCCTGGAAGCCGGCCGGAACCGGCTGTCGACGCGGCCCGGCGACTCCTACCGCGTCGAGTCCGCGATCGTCCGCCCCGCCCGGGGCGGCGCGCCGGCGCCCGCGACCGCCACGATGAGCGCGGTGCCGGTGGACACCTGGGAGCCGGGCGAGCGGGTGGTCAAGGTCAACGTCACCGGCGACTCCTACCTGGTCGTCAACGAGAACTTCAACGCGGGCTGGCGAGCCACGCTCGGCGCCGCCGAGCTCAAGCCGGTCCGGCTGGACGGCTGGCGGCAGGCCTGGTTCGTGCCCGCCTACACCGCCGGCACCGTGACCCTCACCTACGTGCCCGACGCCCCCTACCGTGCCAGCCTCGCGGCGGGCGGCGCGCTGGCGCTGCTCGTCCTGCTGCTGGCGCTCGTCAAGGACCGCCGGCCGATGCCGCGCCTCGCGCCGTGCCGGCCCGTCAGGCTGCGCGCGGGCTTCGTCATGCCCTTCACCGCCGTTCTCGGCTTCTGGGTCGGCGGGGTGACCGGGGTGGCCGTCGTCGCCGCCACGTACCTGCTGGGCGCCTGGCTGCGGCCGCTGCGTGAGGCCGATCACCTGCGGGCGGGGCCGCGCGGGCGGCTGCTGCGCCTGCTGACCGGGCCGTACGCCGGGATCTGCCTCTACCTGCTCGCCGCGGCGTGGCTGGCCGTGGGCGGCGGCGGCCTGTGGTCGCAGGTCCTCTGCCTTCCCCTGCTGGCGCAACTGTCCGTCGAGGTGGCCGCCGGGCGGCGACCGGCCGAGCGGCTCAGGGCGCCCGCCCCCGTCGCCGCCGAGGGCGACCCGAGCATGACGGGAGCGCGATGACCCAGACGCGCGAACCCATCACGATCACCATCCCGGCGCCGATCGCGAACGCCGTGCGCGGGCTGCGGCGGCACGGCGTCCTGCTGACCGCGCTCGCGCTCATCGCCGTGGTCATGGCCTGGAAGACGAGCATCGTCCAGTACGCCTACTTCAAGGAGGACGACTTCGAGTTCATGGCCAGGGCCATGCAGAACGAACTCTCCCTGGACTACCTGACCCGCGTGCACTACGGCCATTTCATGCCGGGCGGCTTCCTGCTGGCCTGGGTCTCGGCCAGGCTGGCGCCGTACGAGTGGGGGGTCGCGGCGGGCGGCGTGCTGATCCTGCACGCGCTGGCCTGCCTGGCCGTCTACCGCATGCTGCGCGTCGTCCTCGGCAACCGGCCGGCCATCCTCGCCCCGCTCCTGGTCTTCCTGATCGCGCCGATCACCGTCCCCGCGCTGACCTGGTGGGCGGCGGGGCTCGACACCGTCTTCCTGCAGCTCGCCCTGCCGATGGCGGTGGCCTCCCACTGGCACTATCTGCGCTCGGGCCGGCTGCGGCACGCCGTGGCGGCGGCGCTGTGGGTGCTGTTCGGGCTGCTCGGGTTCGTCAAGGGCTTCGCCGTGCCGCTGGTGCTGTTCGCGCTGACGGCCATCTACTTCGGCGGGCTCAGGAGCGCGCTGCGCCGCCATTGGGCCGCCTGGCTCATGCATGTGGGGGTGCTGGCCGGCTTCGGCGTGGTCTACCTGGAGCGGTCGCGGTCGGCCATCGAGACCGGCGGGCTGCCGAGCTTCGAGCAGGCCACCGGTTTCGTCTGGGAACTGCTCGGCAAGACCCTGGCCACCACCGTGCTGGGCGGGCCGTGGAAGTGGTTCGCGGGCAACGACTGGGGGGTGGCCGCGCCGCCAGCGGCCGCGGTGATCGCCTCGCTCGTGGTCCTCGTGGC
Source organism: Nonomuraea glycinis (assembly GCF_014646515.1). Classification (GTDB taxonomy): domain Bacteria; phylum Actinomycetota; class Actinomycetes; order Streptosporangiales; family Streptosporangiaceae; genus Nonomuraea; species Nonomuraea glycinis. The sequence continues at coordinate 667,432 of NZ_BMNK01000003.1, read as the reverse complement.
CCTGGTCGCGGTGACCGGCCACTACCGCAGGCGAGCCCTGGCGGCCTGGGGGATGCTGCTCGGCTATGCCGTGGTCGCCGACGCGCTGCCGGCCCTGTGGGGCAGGGTCCACGTGCTCGGCGCGTTCGCCGGCACGAACACCCACTACGTCGCCGACGCGGCCCCGCTGATCGCCCTGGTCGTCGGGCTCGTCCTGCTGCCGCACCAGGGCGAGGCGGACCCGTACCGCAGGGCGCTGCCCGCCAGGGAGCGGGTCACCGGGGCGTGCGGGGTGGTGCTCGGGGTGTTCGCGGGCGCGTCGCTGGTCTCGGTGACGATTTTCGGCAGCTACCTGGGCGCGGACCGGCGGCATGACTACATCGAGACGGCCCGCGCGGCGCTGGCGAAAGCGCCTCCGGACGTCGTCGTCTACGACCGGGTCGTGCCGGCCGACGTGATGCCCGGCAGCTACCAGGACTACAGCCTCACCTCCCGGGTCCTGGGCGCGATGGCCGCACCGGAGCTGCGGGCCAGGATGCAGGCGCCGCCCGCCGCGCTGGACGGCATGGTCTTCGACGACCAGGGCCGGCTGGTGCCGATGGAGGTCGCCGGGGTGCCGCTGGCGCCGCGGACGCGGGACCGGTGCTGGCCCGTGACCGGCGGGACCGTACTGGTGCCGCTGGACACCAGCGCCCGGCATCCGGCGGGAACCCTGGTACGCCTGGACTACTCGGCGAAAGCGGCCACCAAGATCACGCTGTGGATGGCCGAGCGGCCTGCCGACGTGGAGTTGCGGCTCGGCGTGGGCAAGATCTTCGTGCTCGCGGAGCCCGGAGCCGACCGGATCACGGTGCCCGACGTGCCGCCGGGCGTGTGCCTCGGCGCGGTGACCCCCGGACAGGCGGTGCCCCGGCCGTGAGAAGACACCTGCCCCTGCTCCTGGCCGCCCTGGGCGCCTTCCTGCTGACCCTCATCCCGCTGCTCCGCCTGTACGTGTCCGACCAGGTGCTCAGGACGCCGCTGGAGCAGCAGAGCGTGACCAGGGCGACGGCGGAGTCCGCGACCTACCTCGATCCGGCCACCATGACGATCGAGGTCGGCCCGCTGGTGCAGACCCGGTGGCTGATCGGCGACGTGCTGGCGGGCACCGCCGAGCGCGCGGTGTGGGGCGAGTCCGTCTCCCTGACCACGGCCGAGGACCAGCGGCTGGACTACCACGAGCGGCGCCTGGCCTTCGACCGCCGCAGCGGCGAAATCGTCAACTGCTGTGGCGAGTACCTGGACGAGGACACCCGCGTCAGGCAGACCGGGCAGGCCTTCCGCTGGCCGTTCCAGGCGGGGCGGCGCGACTACCAGCTGTTCGACCTGCGCCTGCGCCGGCCCGTGAGCGCTACGTTCGACGGGGTCGAGCTGATCGGCGAGGTGGAGACCTACCGCTACGTGCAGCGCACGCCCCGGCAGCTCGTGCCCGGCGAGGAGGCGCCGCTGCCGCGCCGCCTGCTCGGCCTCAAGGGCAAGGGGTACGTGGGCGTCGCCCGGCACGCCGAGATCCGGCGCACGTTCTGGGTCGAACCGGTCAGCGGTCTGCCCATCAGGACCGAGGACCAGGTGACGGAGACGCTGAGCACGGCCGACGGGAGTGCCCGCGTGACCGGCCTGGACGCGGTCTTCCGCACCTCGGCGGGCGATGTCCTGGCCGCGCTGGACATCGCGGACTTCTACCGGCGCTGGGTCCTGCTGGTGGACACGGTGGTGCCGGTGGGCGGCGGGCTGCTCGGCGGCGGCTGCGTGGTGGCCGCGATCTGGCTCGTCCGCCGGCGCTCACCTGCGGCGCAGGACCAGGAGCAGGTTCCAGGTCACCAGCTCGCGCAGGCCAGGTAGGTGGACGACATGGCGGGCCCAGCGGGGGTGGTAGCGGGGGACGGCGTCCAGGACGCGCACGTCCTTGTTGCCGCGCGCCCAGGCCAGCGGCTCGGCGACGCCGACGGCGTACATGCTCTCGCCGTAGACGTTCTTGGGCGGCCTGCCGTGCGTGCGCTCGTAGCGCCGCGCCGCGCGGTGGCCGCCGAGGTAGTGCCACGGGGAGGTCTCGTGGCCGCCCCACGGCCCCAGCCAGATCGTGTACGACAGGTAGACGATCCCGCCCGGACGGGTGACCCGGACCATCTCCTCCGCCATCCGCAGCGGATCCGGCACATGCTCCAGGACGTTGGAGGAGAAGCACACGTCGACCGAGCCGGTGGCGAGCGGCAGGTCCAGCGCGCTGCCCAGCAGCGCGTCCCGGGGCGGCTCGCCGTCGCGCAGCCGCATCTCCCCGGCGTCGCAGTCCACGCACACGGTCCGCGCGCCCACCGCCCGCAGGGCGTCGGCGAAGTAGCCGGGGCCGCCCCCGACGTCGACCACGGTGGCCCCCGCCAGCTCGGTGTACGTCGCCAGCTGCGCCACCGTGTCCGCGGCCAGCGTGCCGTAGAAGAAGTCGGGATCGGTCTGCTCCAGGCGGAACGCGCGCAGCAACCGGACAGATCTCGCGAGATCCGCCCGGAACGGTTCAGGGGTGTCCACGGCGCGGAGCTTACCGAAGGTCCGCGGCGAGCCTCGGCCTCCCGGCCGGGGATGAAGGCCGAGGGGCAGGGAGACGTCGATGGCTGAGCCGTTGCAGATCAGGCTGCCCGCGCTGGGCAGGGGCCCGGTCACGGGCGTCGGCCTGCTGCTCATCCTGGTCTCGCTGGCCTTCAAGGCCGGCGTGCTGAGCAAGGCCTACTTCGTCGAGGACGACTTCCTGTTCGTCGCGGGCGCCGGTGAGAGCGGGCTTACCTGGGACTACCTGACCCGGGTGCACAAGGGCCACCTCATGCCCGGCTCGCTCGCCCTGGTCTGGGTGCTCACCACGATCGCGCCGTACAGCTGGGCGCTGGTCTCGGCGGTGACGATCGCGCTGCAGGCGGCGGCCTCGATCATGTTCCTGGTGCTGCTGCGCCGCCTGTTCGGCGACCGGTTCGGGGTGCTCGCCGTGCTGGCCGTCTACGTCTTCGCGCCGCTCACCGTGCCCGCGATGAGCTGGTGGTCGGCCGCGCTCAACGCGGTGCCGCTCCAGCTCGCGCTGGTCGCGGCCCTGGCGGCGCACCTCCGGTACGTCCAGACGGGCAAGGGGCGATGGCACGGCCTGGCCTGGGCCGCCGTCGGGATGGCCTTCTCCACCAAGGGGGTGTTCATCCCGTTCGTGGTGTTCGGCGTCACCAGCGCCTACCTGGGCCGGGGGCACTGGCCGCGCGCCATCCTGGCCGAGCTGCGCAAGCCTGTCTGGTGGGCGCACGGCCTGCTTCTGGCCGGGTACGCCGTGCTCTACCTGCTGCGGCGCGGCACCGGGGACGACGCGCTCACCGGCCCGAAGGCGGAGGTGGTGCCCGGCCTGGTCCGGAGGCTGCTGGGGGAGACCTTCCCGACGGGCGTCGTCGGCGGGCCGCTGCGGTGGGGCGGTGTCACCTCCACCGGCGGGCTGGCCGATCCCACCACGGTCACGGTGATCGTCTCCTGGACGGTGATCACGCTGCTGGTGCTGGTGACCTGCCTGTACCGCAGGCGGGCCTGGCGGGCGTGGGCGATCCTGGTGGCCTACGTCGTCGCGGCGGACACGGTGCCGACCGTGATCGCGCGGGCGACGCAGTGGGACCTGATCGGCGCCGAGACCCGCTACGTCGCCGACGCCGCACTCGTCTTCGCCCTGTGCCTGGCGCTCGCGGCGCTGCCGGTCGACGGCAGAGGCGACGGTGGGGCCGGCGGCAGGGGCGACAGCGGGGCCGGCGGCAGGGGCGACGGCGAGGTCGGCAGCGGGGGTGACGGCGGGGGTGACGGCGGGGTCGATGACCGGCGTCGGCCTGTGCCTGGCTGGATGACGCCGGTCTGTGGCGTGCTGACCGCCGTGTTCCTGGCCGCCTCGCTGATGTCGATCAACGGCTTCGGCGACACGCTCACCGGCGACCGGATCAGGCCCTACCTACAGGCGGCGCGGGAGTCACTGGCCCTGGCGGCGCCCGACGCCGACATCTACGCGCGGCCCGTGCCGGCGCACATCGTGCTGCCCTGGAACGGCGCGCGCCGGCTCACCTCCCACGTGCTGGCGCCGCTGGCCGCCCCGCACCTCAGGCAGCGGATGCGCCACCCCGGCCCCTCGGCCAGGCCGTACGTCTTCGACGACGCGGGCAAGCTGGTGCCCGTCGGGCAGGTGACCCCGTTCTTCGACGGGGTCAAGGGCGACGACTGCTACCCGGCGGACAAGGCGTTCCCCGTGGAGTCCTTCGGCGATCCGAGCACGGTGGTGGCCCTGGCCTACTTCAGCCCGCGCTCGGTGCAGGTCGTGGTGGACGTGGGCGGCACGCAGCGCGCGGCCACCCTGCCCGCGACGTCCGCCCTGGGGGCGCTGCACTACGTCCCGCACGACGGGCTGGGCAAGGGGCTGCGCGTCACCGCGGCCGGTGAGCAGGGTCAGGACTTCTGCCTCAAGGCGGTGGCCTTCGGCGAGCCGGGCCCGGCGCCCCCGACCCGATGAGGGACGAAGCGGATCAGGCGTCTGGCGGGCTCTTCGAGATAGCGGTAGGTGAAATGGGACAACAACACGGTGAGTGCGGTGATGGCCGCCAGGTTGAAGAGCAGGTTGCCGCTCCACGGCTGCTGGCCGGTGAAGTCGTACCAGAGGTAGATGACCACGAACTGCCAGAGGAAGACGCCGTAGGAGATCTGGCCCAGATAGCTCATCACCCGCCCGCCGAGCATCCGGCGCACTTGCGCGACCGGCGCCACGGCGGCGGGCGCGACGAGGCAGAAGGCGATCAGCGTGTAGAGCGCCTGCTCGTAGAACGCGGTCCAGATGCCGCCCAGCCCGACGAACCGCGGCCCGGTGACCGGGGTGGCGGCGATGGCGTAGGCCAGCCCGGCGATGAGCCACAGCGACCCCCAAGAGGACGCGAGGGCGACGCTCAGGCGGCGGGCCCTGCCCGGTCGCGCCCCGGCCCACACGGTCAGCACCGCCAGCGCCATCCCCGGCACGAAGAACGTCCACGAGCGCGGCAGCCACACGTTCATCCACGGCCGGTACTCCGGCCAGTACTCGAAGATCGTGTAGACGTACGAGAGCGCGCCGAAGATCGCCAGCCCGAGGAGCAGCCGCTTGGCCCGGGCCGCGACGTCCGGCCCCGCGCGCAGGGCGAAGGCCCGCAGCGCGGCCGCCATCAGCGGCAGCGTGAGGTAGAAGGTGAGCTCGACGGCGAGGCTCCACATCTGGCCGAGCCCCTTGGGGCCGAGGCCGAACCACCACGGGCTCACGTCGTAGGTGTGCACCAGGAGCAGCATCTGCGCCCACGTCCACAGGTCCTCGCGGTACGCCTCGCCCCACAGGACCAGCGCCACCGCCACCACCAGCCAGTAGGCGGGGATGATCCGGAAGAACCGCTTCCACAGGTACCGGCCGACGTCGGGGGCCGGCGAGCCGGTCAGCAGGGCCGCCGCCCAGGGGCGGTAGAGCAGCAGGCCGGACAGCGTGAAGAAGATGGGCACGCCGATCTCGCCCCGCGACAGCAGCGCGCCCAGAAAGCCGGGCTCCAGCGCGGTGCCGGCTTCCATGGCGACGTGGAAGACGAGGACCGCGAAGGCCGCGATGGCGCGAACGCCGTCGAGAGAGGTCTGACGGTCGCTGACGACCTGACTCCCCGACAAGGTAGAACCTGTTTCGGTCACGTTTCCGCATCCCTGGTGACGTTGGTCACTGGCCGCAATAACATACCGGCAAGTAGAACTCCGTTTCAGTACTTAATCACCCAAAAGGCATCCGTGCACCTGCACATGGAGGGTCCATGAACCGGGTCGTTGGAAGCGTTCTCATCGCCGTCGGGGCCTTTCTCATCGTGCTGGCCCCTCTAGTGCGCTTCCAGGTGGCGCCGGCGCTCATCGCCGCCAAAGCGGACTACTACTTGATCAGCAAGCTCGAAGCCACCGGCGCCCAGTACTTCAGCGTCCCCGACGGCAAGGTGCTGACGGCCGACCTCGACATCACCGTCACCACCCGCGGCGACGTCAAGGAGGCCGTGGGCGACCGGGTGGTGTGGGACGAGTTCACCTCGGTGAACGACGTCACCAACAGCAAGCCGGGGATCAGCTTCAGCGAGCGGCGCAGCGCCTTCGACAAGCGCTCCGGGGTCGGCCTCAACTGCTGCGGAGTCAGCGTCGACAAGGAGCCGGTCCAGCTCCAGGGGCAGATCTACAAGTTCCCCTTCGACATGGAGAAGCGCACCTACCTGGTCTTCAACTCCACGGCCGGCAAGGCCCTGGAGGCCAGGTTCGTCGGCGAGGACAAGGTCAACGGCCTCGACGTCTACAAGTTCGAGCAGGTCGTGCCGGAGACCAAGACCGAGACCCGCAACGTGCCGGCCGCGCTCTTCGACATGGGTGAGTCGGGCGACGTGCAGCTCGATCGGTTCTATTCGGGTACGAACACCTACTGGGTCGAGCCGGTCACCGGCGCGCCGGTCCGCCAGGAGCAGCAGCGCCACGAGGTGCTGAAGAGCCAGGACGGCACCGAGCGGGCCAAGGCCTTCGTCGCCGACGCCAAGATGACCGACGAGACCGTCCAGGAGCTGGTCGACAGCGCGATCGACGGCAGGAGCCAGGTCACCCTGATCAGGACCACCATCCCGCTCGTCCTGCTGATCGTGGGCGTGGTCATGCTCGTCGTGGGCGTCTGGATGTTCCGGCGTAAGGTCGCATGAGCCAGAACGGGACCGTGGCGCGGCCGCCGTCGGTGGCCGTGTCCGTCCTGGGGCCCGTCCTGGGACTGATCAAGGCGGCCCGGCCGCGCCAGTGGCTGAAGAACGTGCTGGTGCTGGCCGCGCCGATGGCCGCCGGGGTGCTGGGCGACCCCCGCAGCCTGCTCGCGGCGCTGCTCGTCTTCGCCGCCTTCTGCCTGGCCGCGAGCGGGACGTACCTGCTGAACGACGCCTCCGACGTGGCGGCGGACCGGCTGCACCCGCGCAAGCGGACGCGGGCGGTGGCCTCGGGAGCGGTCTCCGTCCGGCTGGCCAGGGTGACCGGGGTGGCCCTGATGCTCCTCGCGCCCGCGGTGGCCGCGCTCACCGGTGACTGGAGGTCGCCCGCGGTCGTGGCCGGCTATCTCGTGCTGACGCTGTCGTACACGCTGTGGCTGAAGCATCAGGAGGTCGTCGAGCTGATCGCGGTCGCCGCCTGTCACGTGGTCAGGGCGTTCGCGGGGGCCGTCGCCGTGGACGTGCCGGTGACCGGCTGGTTCCTCGTGGTCGTGTCCCTGGCCGCGCTGCAGCTGGTGGCGGGCAAGCGCGAGGCCGAGCTGCGCGCCCAGGGCGACGGCGGGACGCGGGCCACGCTGGCCGCCTACAGCCCCGCCTACCTGGCCCAGGTGCGGGTCATGTGCTCGGGAGCGTTGATCGTGACGTACTGCCTGTGGGCGCTCAACGCGCACGACGGCGTCTTCTACGCACTCAGCATCGTCCCGTTCCTGCTGCTCGTGCTCAGGCACAACCTGCTGGTCGACCGGGGGATGGGGGAGGAGCCGGAGGAGCTCGCGGTGCGCGACCGGCCGCTGCTGCTCTTCGCCGTCGCCCTCGTCGTGTTCGTGGGGCTGGGCGTACAACTGTGACCACGTTCCTCACGGGGTGGGGGCGCACCGCCCCCACCCCGGCCACGCTCGCCCGCCCCCGCGACCTGGGCGAGCTGTCGGAGCTGGTCGCCGCCGCGCCGGTGCGCGGCGTCGTGCCGCGCGGCCTCGGCAGAGCATACGGTGACGCCGCGCAGAACTCCGGCGGCCTCGTCCTCGACTGCACCGGCCTGGACAAATGGACCTTCGACGACGGCCGGGTGACCGCCTCCGGCGGGGTGAGCCTGCACGAGCTGATGACGGCGCTGGTGCCACGCGGCTGGTTCGTCCCCGTCAGCCCCGGCACCAGGCACGTCACCGTCGGCGGCGCCATCGCGGCCGACGTGCACGGCAAGAACCACCACCGCGACTCCTCCTTCGGCGCGCACGTCCGCTCGCTCACCCTGGTGACCGCCGGCGGCACGGTCAGGACGCTGAGCCCCGCCGATCCGCTCTTCCAGGCCACCGTGGGCGGGATGGGGCTGACCGGGGTGATCGCCGAGGCGACGTTCGACTGCGTCCCCGTCGAGAGCTCCCGGATGCTGGTGGACATCGAGCGGACCGCCGACCTGGACGAGACGATGGCGGCGATGGCGAGCGGCGACGACCGCTACCGCTACACCGTCGCCTGGATCGACCTGCTCGCCCGGGGGCGGCGGCTGGGGCGCGGCGTGCTCACCAGGGGCGACCACGCCCGGCGGGGCACCTCGGACTTCGCGCCGCGCACGCTGGTGCGCGCGCCCGCCCGGGCGCCCGGCGGGCTGCTCAACGGGCTGAGCGTGCGCGCGTTCAACGAGGCCTGGTACCGCAAGGCCCCCCGGCGGGCCACCGTCGTGCAGGGCATCGCGCCGTTCTTCCACCCGCTCGACGCCGTCGAGGGCTGGAACCGGATGTACGGCCCGCGCGGCTTCGTGCAGTACCAGTTCGTGGTGCCGTTCGGCGCGGAGGAGACGCTGCGCCGGATCGTCGGGACGCTGTCGGCGCGCGGCACGGTGTCGTTCGTGCCCGTGCTCAAGAGGTTCGGCCCCGGCTCCGGCGGGCTGCTGTCGTTCCCGCTGCCCGGCTGGACGCTGGCCCTGGACGTCCCCGCCGGGCAGCGCGGGCTGGGCGAGCTGCTGCGCGGCTTCGACGAGCTCGTCGCGCGCGCCGGCGGGCGGGTCTACCTGGCCAAGGACTCCCGGATGCGATCCGACATGATGGCGGAGATGTACCCGTCGCTCCAGCGGTGGCGGCGGATCAGGGACGAGGCCGACCCCGCCGGCCTGTTCCGCTCCGACCTGGCCAGGAGGCTCGGCCTGTGAAGAACTCTCTGGGCGCGGTCGACACCGTGCTCCTGCTCGGCGGCCGTAGCGAGATCGGCCTGGAGATCGTCCGGCTGCTGGTGCGGCTGGGCGCGAGCCGGGTGGTGCTGGCCGTGCGCGACGCCCCTGGCCTCGGCGGGCCGGGCGCGGGAAGCGGGCCAGGCTCTGAGGCTGGGTCGGGCTCTGAGGCTGAGGCGGGCCGGCTCTCCGGTCTCGGCGCAGAGGTGCACGTCGTGCCGTTCGACGCGTTGGATCCCGGCTCGCACCAGGAGGTCTTCGACGCGGCGGTGCGGCTGGTGGGCGATCTCGACGTGGTGATCTCGGGGTTCGGCGTGCTCGGCTCGCAGGCCGCCTACGACGCCGATCCGGCCGCCGCCATGACGGCCGTCGCGGTCAACTACGGCGCGCACGTGTCCGTCGGCCTGCACGCCGCCAGGGTGCTGCGCGCGCAGGGCCACGGCACGCTCGTGGTGCTGTCCTCGGTCGCGGGCGCGCGGGTGCGCAGGGCCAACTTCGTGTACGGCTCCGCCAAGGCCGGGCTGGACGGGTTCGCGCAGGGGCTCGGCGACGCCCTGCACGGCTCGGGGGCCAGGGTGCTGATCGTACGGCCGGGCTTCGTGATCGGGCGGATGACCGAGGGGCTCACGCCCGCGCCGCTGTCCTCGACGCCCCGGCAGGTGGCGGTGGCCACGGTGCGGGCGCTGCGGGACGGCACTCGGACCTCGGCCGAGGTGTGGGTGCCGCGCGCGCTCGGGCCGGCGTTCGGCGTGCTGCGGCTGCTGCCGCGGGCTCTCTGGCGCCGGATGCCACGTTAGAACACGTTCTATCGAGCGTACCGACTAAAGATTCTAGAGTAGAACGCGTTGCAGTTCGCTGGGTCGGCGGCTTATCGTCGGGCCATGCGGACCCGTGCCACGGACATGTTCGGAATCGACCTCCCGATCTTCGCCTTCAGCCACTGCCGCGACGTGGTCGCCGCCGTCAGCAGGGCCGGCGGGATGGGCGTGCTGGGCGCTCTCTACTTCACCCCTGAAGAGCTCGAGACGGAGCTCGCGTGGATCGACGACCACGTCGACGGCAAACCCTACGGCGTGGACGTCGTCATGCCCGCCTCCTACGAGGGCGCGGACTTCGCCCCCGAGGAACTCGTCGGCCGCCTGCAGGCGATGATCCCCGAGGGGCACCGGACGTTCGTCGAGAATCTGCTGGCCGCGCACGGCGTGCCGCCGCTGTCGCAGGACGCCGACGCCGGGCGGGTGCTGCTCGGCTGGACCGACGCGACCGCCCGCCCGCAGGTCGAGGTCGCGCTCCGGCACCCGATCGCGCTGCTGGCCAATGCCCTCGGCCCGCCGCCCGCCGACGTCGTCGACCTGGCCCACGCGCACGGCGTCAAGGTCGCCGCCCTCGCCTCCACCCCGCGCCACGCGCTCAAACAGGTGGAGGTCGGTGTGGACCTGGTGGTCGCGCAGGGCACCGAGGCGGGCGGGCACACCGGCGAGATCTCCACCATGGTCCTCATCCCCCAGGTCGTGGACGCGGTCGACGTCCCGGTGCTGGCGGCCGGCGGCATCGGCAACGGCCGCCAGATGGCCGCCGGGATGGCGCTGGGCGCCGAGGGCGTCTGGACCGGCTCCCTGTGGCTGACCGTCGAGGAGGCCGACACCCCGGAGATGGCCAAGCGCCGCATCCTGGAGGCCACCTCCCGCGACACGGTCCGCTCCAGAAGCTGGACCGGCAAGCCCGCCCGGCTCCTGAAGAACGAGTGGACGGACGCCTGGGAGGCCCAGGAGTCGCCGGGCACCCTGCCGATGCCCATGCAGTTCATGCTGGTCTCGGACGCGCTGCGCCGCATCGGCCGCTCGGACGCCGCCGAGCTGGCCACCTTCCCGGCCGGCCAGATCATCGGCATCACCAACCAGGTCCGCTCCACCAAGGACGTCATCTACTCCCTGATCGAGGAGTACGCCCAAGCCCTCGACCGCCTGGCCCACCTCACCGACGACTGACGCTGTCAGTGGCCCTGGTAGGTCGGGGGGCGTTTTTCGCGGAAGGCGCGGGTGCCTTCCTTGGCGTCTTCCGAGCCGATGACGGGCCAGCCGAGGTCGTCCGAGATCTTGAGGGCGGCCGGCTCCGGCAGGCCCAGGGTGTCGCGGTAGGTGCGCAGGATGGCCTGGACGGCGAGCGGGCCGGAGGCGGCCACGTCGGCGGCGAGGTCGCGGGCCGCCCGAAGGGCCTGGCCGTCGGGGACGACGCGGTTGACCAGACCCATCGACAGGGCCTCGGCGGCGGTGACGGCACGGCCGGTGAGCAGGAGGTCCATGGCGTGGCAGTAGGGGATCTGCCGGGGCAGCCGCACGGCGCTGCCGCCCATCGGGAACAGCGCCCGCTTGGCCTCGAACAGGCCGAGCGTGGCCGACTCCGCCACGATCCGCAGGTCGGTGCCGACCAGGAGTTCGGTGCCGCCGGCCACCGCGTAGCCCTCCACCGCGCTGATGATCGGCTTGGTGGGCAGGTCCTCGCGCAGCAGGCCCTTCCAGTGGAAGTTGGCGATCTGGGCGGCACGGGCCCGCACCTCCGGGTCCGCGGCGGGCTGCCCCATGGCCTTGAGGTCGGCGCCCGCGCAGAAGGTGCCCTCCGCGCCCGTCAGGATGGCGGCCCTGACCTCCGGCTCCGCCGAGACGTACGCCCAGGCACTGGCCAGTCCGATCAGCATGTCGGAGGAGAGCGCGTTGCGCGCCTCGGGCCGGTTCATGGTGACGATCACGACGTGGCCGTCGCGCTCGACGCGGCAGTGCGGGGTGCTGATGGGCAGAAGCTCCACAGAGGACCTCCGTGATCGAACGCGTGCCGGAGGGGTGATCGTAACCCGCCGCCAGCCGCATTAGCCAAGCGCTTGCTCATGTGTGTACGCCGGGTTACGCTGCCCGGGATAAACAAGAACCTGTTCTTGTTTATCCCCACCTGAGCCCGCCGGGAGCCTTGTGGCGGACGGCGATCGCATGATTCACTTCCGGCGGCTCGGGGGCTCGAACACCTGGTGAAGGAGTTCAATTGGGCACACTCGGCTTCTGGAGGCTGGCGCAGGCCGATCCGGACTGGATCGCGGCCGTGGACCCGGACGGCACGCAGCACCGGGCGGGCGACCTCCTGGTCCGCGCGAACCGCCTCGTGCACGGCCTGCGTGAGCTGGGCCTGCGTCCGGGCGACGGCATCTGCGCGCTGGTGCCCAACGGCGCCGACGGGCTGGTGCTCTACCTGGCCGCCCTCCAGGCCGGGTGGTACTACACGCCGGTCAACTGGCACCTGACCGGCCCGGAGATCGCCTACATCGTGGAGGACAGCGAGGCCAAGGCCTTCTTCGTGCACCCGAGGTACGCGGTAGAGGGGGCCCGGGGCGCCGAGGCCATCGCGCCGGACCGCCGCTTCGCCGTACCGGATGGGGATTTTTCGGGGTTCAGGGCGATCGGTGAGCTGACCGACGGGCGGCCCGACACCGCCCCCGCCGACCGCACCGCCGGGGCGGCCATGCACTACACCTCCGGTACGACCGGCAAGCCCAAGGGCGTCAAGCGGGCGCTGAACGGCCTCGACCCGGACGACTCGGCCGAGCTGATGACCTTCCTGCTGGGCCTGTTCGGCATCACGCCGGGGCGGCCGAACGCGCACCTGGTCACCTCGCCCAACTACCACACGGCCGTGACGCAGTTCGGCGGCACCGCGCTGCACATGGGACACACCCTGGTCTACATGGACAGGTGGGACGCCGAGGAGATGCTCAGGCTCAGCGAGCGCCACCGGATCACCAACTCGCACCTGGTCCCGACCCACTTCAAGCGCCTGCTGTCACTGCCGGAGAAGACCCGCGCGAGCTACGACCTCTCCTCGCTCAGGTGGATGATCCACGCCGCCGCGCCCTGCCCGGTGCCGGTCAAGTGGGCCATGCTCGAATGGTGGGGCGACTGCCTGTACGAGTACTACGCGGCCACCGAGGGCGGCGGCACCCTGGCCACGCCCGAAGGCTGGAAGTCCCATCCGGGCACGGTCGGCAACGCCTGGCCGATCAGCGAGCTGCTCATCGTGGATGACGAGGGTGAGCCGGTCCCCGCGGGCACCCCCGGGACGATCTACATGAAGATGATGGGCGCCACCTTCGAGTACAAGGGCGACCCGGCCAAGACCGCGGCGAACCGGCTCAAGGACCACTTCACCGTCGGCGACATCGGCTACCTGGACGAGGACGGGTTCCTGTTCCTGTGCGACCGCAAGGCCGACATGATCATCTCCGGTGGCGCGAACATCTACCCGGCCGAGATCGAGAACGAGATCATGATCCACCCCAAGGTCGCGGACGTGGCCGTGTTCGGCATCCCGGACGAGGAGTGGGGCGAGCAGATCAAGGCCGTGGTGGAGCCGGCCCTCGGCTCGCCGCCCGGTCCGGAGCTCGCCGCGGAGATCCTCGCCTCGCTGGAAGGGCGGCTGTCGAAGATGAAGTGGCCGCGGACGATCGACTTCATCGCGGAGATGCCCCGCGAACCCAACGGCAAGCTGCTCAAACGCAAACTCCGGGCCCCCTACTGGGAAGGTCGCGATCGTGCCATCTGAAGGCGGGCTGAGCGCGGAGCACGTGCTGGAGTTCCCCGGCGGCTACACGCGCACCACCGGGCCGGTGATCGGCCGGTTCCTGACCGAGCTGCGCGGCGGGCGCATCGTGGGCGTGCGCACGGCCGGCGGCAAGGTGCTGGTCCCGCCCCTTGAGTACGATCCCGCCACCGGCGACGCGGTGACCGGCGAGTACGTCGAGGTGGGGCCGGCCGGGACGGTCCGGGCCTGGGCCTGGGTGGCCGAGCCGCGCCCGGCCCATCCGCTGGACCGGCCCTTCGCCTGGGCGCTGATCGAGCTGGACGGCGCGGACACCACGCTGGTGCACGCGGTGGACGCGGGCAACCCCAAGGCGATCGCCGCCGGCACCCGGGTGTGGCCGGTCTGGCGCGGCGACCGTACCGGCCACATAACCGATATTTCGTGCTTCGTTGCTGAGGTCACCACGATCGTTTCGCCTGTGCGGACCGTGTACCGGCTGCAGGCGGGCGGGGCGCTGCAGGTCTTCCTCGAAGGCGTCAGGCGCGGCGTCTTCGTGGGAGGCCGCTGCGGCGGCTGCGCCAAGGTGTACGTCCCCTACCGGCTGTCCTGCCCCGAATGCGGCATCCCCATGGCCGAACAGGTCGAGCTGCCCGACACCGGCACCATCACCACCTTCGCGATCAACAACCTGCCCGACCCGCGCGCACCCGAAGTCCCCTTCGTCTCGGCGTACATCCTGCTCGACGGCAGCGACGTGCCCATGATCAGCCTGGTGGGCGGCGTCCCCGCCCACGAGGTGCGGCAGGGCATGCGCGTCCGGGCGGAGTGGCTGCCCGAGAGCGAGCGGACGCTGTCCATGGCGAACATCCGGTGGTTCGCACCCACCGGCGAGCCCGACGTGGAGCTGTGATGAGAGCTGAGGTGCGATGAGCAGGGGCGCGATGAGAGCAGGGGCGCGATGAGACGGGTGGCGGTCGTCGCCTTCGCGCAGACCGAGCACACCGGACACGACACCGGCGTCGGCGAGGTCGAGCTGATCCTGCCGGTGATCAACGAGGTCAAGGAGCGCACCGGGCTGACCCGCTTCGGCTTCACCTGCTCGGGGAGCTGCGACTACCTGGCCGGCGCGCCGTTCTCGTTCGTCTCCGCGCTCGACGCGCTCGGCGCCTGGCCGCCGATCTCGGAGAGCCACGTGGAGATGGACGGCGCGTGGGCGCTGTACGAGGCGTGGGTGCGGCTGCAGCACGGCGACGTGGACACCGCCCTGGTGTACGGCTTCGGCAAGTCGTCGCTCGGCGACCTGGCCGAGATCATGACGCTCCAGCTCGACCCCTACTACCTGGCTCCGCTCGGCCTGGACCGGCTCTCCTTCGCCGCCCTGCAGGCCTCGGCCACCGGCGCCGACCGCAAGGAGCTGGACGAGATCGTCCGGCGCAGCCGGGCCGACGGCAGGCGCAACCCGTACGCGCTGGACCTGCCCGAACAGATCCCGGACGGGTTCGCCGTCGAGCCGCTCAAGACCTCGGACGTCGCGCCGATCACCGACGGCGCGGCCGCGGTGGTGCTGGCGGCCGGGGACCTGGCCGAGCGGCTGTGCGCCACCCCGGCGTACATCACCGGCATCGCGCACCGCATCGAACCCCACTATCTGGGGATGCGGGACCTGTCCCGCTCGGCGTCGGCGGCCGACGCCGCACGGGCCGCGGGAGTCGGCAAGGCCCCGGTCGAGGTGGCCGAACTGCACGCCCAGTTCGCCCACGAGGAGGTGATCCTCCGCCAGGCCATGGAGCTGCCGGACGACACGGTGATCAACCCGTCGGGCGGCCCGCTGGCGGCCAACCCGGTGATGGCCACCGGCCTCATCCGCATCGGCGAGGCGGCCCGCCGCATCCACGACGGCACCGCCCGGCGCACCGTCGGCCACGCCGCCGGCGGACCCTGCCTGCAGCACAACCTCGTCACCGTCCTGGAGGCATGATGGCCGAACGCTGCGCCGTGATCGGGGTCGGGCAGACGCACTACACGTCCAAACGCCGGGACGTCTCGATCGCCGGCCTGGTGCGCGAGGCCGCCCTGCGCGCGCTCGACGACGCCGGGCTCACCTTCGCCGACATCGACGCGGTCGTCATCGGCAAGGCCCCGGACCTGTTCGAGGGCATCATGATGCCCGAGGCCTACCTGGCCGACGCGCTCGGCGCGGCGGGCAAGCCGATGATGCGGGTGCACACCGCGGGCAGCGTCGGCGGGTCCACCGCCCTGGTCGGCGCCGGGCTCATCCAGGGCGGCGTGCACGATCGGGTGCTGGTGGTGGCCTTCGAGAAACAGTCGGAGTCCAACGCCACCTGGGCCCTGTCGACGCACCTGCCGTTCAGCTCGTCGCTGGTGGTGGGCGCGGGCGGCTACTTCGCGCCGCACATCAGGGAGTACATGCGCAGAACCGGCGCCCCCGAGCACATCGGCGCGCTGGTAGCGGTCAAGGACCGGCTCAACGCGCTCAAGAACCCGTACGCGCACCTGCGCATCCCCGGCATCGACCGGAAGATGGTCGAGTCGACGCCCATGCTCTGGGAGCCGATCCGCTACCTGGAGACCTGCCCGTCCAGCGACGGCGCCTGCGCGCTGGTCCTGTCCTCGGAGCGGGCCGTCACCGGCACCCCGGCCTGGGTGCACGGCGCCGCCATGCGCTCGGAGCCGATCTTCCGGGCCGGGCGCGACACGGTCAACCCGCAGGCGGGCAAGGACTGCGCGGCCGACGTCTACCAGCAGGCGGGCGTCACCGACCCGCGACGGCAGATCGACGTGGCCGAGGTGTACGTCCCCTTCTCCTGGTACGAGCCGATGTGGCTGGAGAACCTGGGGTTCGTCGCCGAAGGCGAGGGGTGGAAGGTCACCGAGTCGGGGGCCACCGCGCTCGACGGCGACACCCCGTGGAACGCCTCCGGCGGGGTGCTGTCGAGCAACCCGATCGGGGCGTCCGGGCTGATCAGGTTCGCCGAGGCCGCGCTGCAGGTGCGCGGGATGGCGGGCGAGCACCAGGTGGACGGCGCCCGGCTCGCGCTCGGACACGCCTACGGCGGCGGCGCCCAGTTCTTCGCGATGTGGATAGTCGGACGAGACAGACCCTGACCCGTATGCCCTGGACGAAAGGGATGGCGCCTCATGGAGTTCAATCACGCTGACCTGTTCGAAGGGCTCGCGGACGCCATCGGGGAGCGGCCGGCCGTGATCTGCGACAGCGAGCGCCGCACGTACGCCGAACTCGACGCCGAGGCCGACCGGCTCGCCCACTACCTGCTGGACCGGGGCATCCGGCCCGGCGACCACGTCGGCATCCACCTGTACAACGGCATCGAGTACGTCGCCGCCCTGCTCGCCGCGCTGAAGATCCGGGCCGTGCCCGTCAACGTGAACTACCGCTACGT
This sequence comes from Nonomuraea glycinis, assembly GCF_014646515.1. Lineage (GTDB taxonomy): Bacteria > Actinomycetota > Actinomycetes > Streptosporangiales > Streptosporangiaceae > Nonomuraea > Nonomuraea glycinis. Next base: position 650,492 of record NZ_BMNK01000003.1, on the reverse strand, counting down.
CGAGGCCGAACTGCTCTACCTCTACCGCGACTCCCAGATCCGGGCGCTGGTCTACGACGTGGAGTTCGACGCGCGGGTGGCCGCGGTCATGCCGGAGACCCCGGGGCTCGACCACCTGATCGCGGTGGGCGGCCCGTCGATCGTCCCGGGGGCGGTGCCGTACGAGGAGGCGCTGCGAGCCGGAAGCCCGGGGCGCGGCTTCGAGAAGCGGTCCGGCCAGGACGTCTACATCATCTACACCGGCGGGACCACCGGCATGCCCAAGGGCGCCATGTGGCACGCCGAGGACCTGTTCATGGCCTTCGGCGGCGGCAACCCGTACGGCGAGCCGCGCGCCACCCCGCAGGAAGTGATCGACGAGGCCGTCAAGGCGGGCCCGCTGACCATGATGGCCGCCCCGCCGCTGATGCACGGCGCCGCGCAGATGGCCACGTTCATCACCTGGTGGATGGGCGGCACCATGGTCTACGTGCGCAAGTTCGAGGCCGACGAGGTGTGGCGGACCATCGAGCGGGAGCGGGTGCTCACCCTGAACATCACCGGCGACGCGATGGCCAGGCCGCTGGCCGAGGCGCTCGCCGGGGGCTCCTACGACGTCTCGTCGCTGATCGTGGTCAGCTCCACCGGCGCCATCCTGACCGGCGCGGTCCGCGACCGGCTGCAGGAGTTGCTGCCGAACGTGATGATCCTCGACAACTTCGGCTCCACCGAATCCGGCTACACCGCCTCCGGCGTGGCCGGATCCAGCCCCGAGAAGGGCCTGCGCTACCAGCCGAACGCCACCTCCGGCCTGGCCGTGGTCGACGAGCGGTTACGTCCCGTCAAGCCCGGCTCCGGCGAGGTGGGCACGCTGGCCAAGTCGGGACGGATCGCGTTCGGCTACTACAACGACCCGGACAAGACCGCCCGTACCTTCGTCACCGCCGACGACGGCACCCGCTGGCTGCTCACCGGCGACCTGGCCAGGGTCGAGGAGGACGGCACGGTCACCGTGTTCGGCCGGGGCTCGCAGTGCATCAACACCGGCGGCGAGAAGGTCTACCCCGAGGAGGTGGAGGCGGTGCTCAAGGGCCACGCCGCCGTCTTCGACGCGGTGGTGACCGGCGTGCCGGACGAGCGGTGGGGGAGCAGGGTGGCGGCCGTGGTCGAGCCCCGCCCCGGCTCCGGCGTCACCGACGCCGACCTGGACGCGCACTGCAGACGCCTGCTGTCGGGCTACAAGGTGCCCCGCACGTACGTCTTCGTGGCCGAGATGGTCCGCTCCCCGGCCGGCAAGGCCGACTACAGATGGGCCAAGGAAATGGTCGGCAGAGCCAAGCCGTCTCAGTCGTGAGCCAAGAAGACGGCCGGTGGTCATGCTGTCTGACCGGTGAACCAAGGAGACGGCCGGCAGGTCAGGCCTTCTCGCCTGTGAGCCAGGCGGCCAGGCCGAGATAGACCAGGCCGGTGCCGATGTCGAGCCGCCGCCGGGCCGTCGCCGAGCGGCGTACGCGCCCGGCCAGCGTGGCGGCGAGCATCGCGTAGGTGCCGTCGCTGGCCATCCCGAGCACCACCCAGAGCAGGCCGAGCAGCAGCATCTGCGGGGCGATGGGCCCGATCGCGGCGTCGGTGAACTGCGGCAGGAAGGCCAGGAAGAAGATCGCGGTCTTGGGGTTGAGCACGTTGACCACGAACCCCTCCCAGAACATCCGCCGCCGGGAGTGCACGGGCAACTCCACTGCCTCGTCGCCGCCGCCCCGCCGCAGCAGCTTGCGCGCGCCGAGCCAGACCAGGTAGGCGATGCCGGCGTACTTGACCACGGTGAAGGCCGTCGCGGACGCCGCCAGCAGCGCGCTGATGCCGAGCGTGGCGGCGGCCACGTGCACCAGAGATCCCGCGTGCACGCCGAGCACCGAGACCAGCCCCGCCGACCTGCCCTGGGCGACGCTGCGGGTGACGATGAACAGCACCGCGGGCCCCGGCACGAGCAGCAGGGCGAGCGTGGCCGCGCAGAAGAGCATGAGCGTCGTGAAATCCGGCATGGCCACATCGTACGAGCGGCGTCAAAGGCTTTCCCGCAGCGCCGACAGCAGTGCCTGGGTGGCCGGCGGGTGGGGCGGGTCGCCGTGGACGGCGGCGTGGACGTGCCTGGTGGAGCCGGGGATCAGATCCGCCGACACGTCGGGGTGGCGGTGCGCGCGCAGCGCCAGCCCCGGCAGCACGGTGATCCCCATCCCGGCCGCCACCAGCGCCTGCACGGCCACGATGTCGTCACTGGTGAAGGTGATCCGCGGCGCGAACCCGGCCTTGGCGCAGATGTCGAGCAGATGCAGCCGGCAACGGTCGCAGCCGCCGATCCAGGCCGTCTCGGCATGCTCGGCCAGCTCGGTGAGCTCGCCCTGCGGCCCGGTGTGGATCAGGTAGCTGGGGTCGTCGAGGAGGTGGATCATTTGGATGCCGTTGTCCTCCGGTGCGGTGTCGTCGTAGCGGAACATCACCGCGACGTCCACCCGCCCCGCTCGCAGCAGCCTGAGCGCCTCGGGCGGCTCGGTCTCGGTGATCTCCAGCCGCAGACCGGGATGGTCCAGGGCCAGCCGCATGGCCGTCTTGGGCACGAAGGTGCCCAGCGCCGAGGGGAAGGCCGCCAGCCGCACCCGCCCGGAGCGCAGTCCGACGTGCGAGGCGAGCTCCTCGGCGGCGTCGTCGAGCCTGCCGATGATGTCCGCCGCCCGGTCGGCGAGCAGCCGGCCGGCCTCGGTCAGCCGGATGCCGCGCCCGGCACGCTGGACCAGCTTGGCCCCGGTCTCGGCCTCCAGCCGGGCGAGGTGGTGACTGACCGACGGCTGGGAGTAGTGCAACTCCTTGGCGGCGGCGGTGAGCGAGCCCCGGCGCGCCACGGCGAGCAGGACGCGGAGCCGTACGACATCGAGCATCTATCAATCGTATCTATGGGTAAGCCCAATAACTTCTGTTGGACCTATCGGTGAAGAGAGAGGACCGTAGGAGGAAAGAGGTTCTTCGAGGAGAGATGCTATGAAAACGGTCGCTTCCATCCGCAGGCCGGGCCTGGCTGAGCTCGTGTCCGGCATCGCCGAGATCACGGCCCGCCGCCCAGGACTCCAGGAGGCCGCGGACGCCGTGGCCGTCCTGCTGCGCGAGCGGCTCCCCACCGAGGACCTCCTCACCGAGCAGGAGCGCGCGGGCTCACCCGACGGGTACGTCTCCCACGTGCTGCACGCCCAGGACGACTTCTCCATCGCCGCCGTCGTGTGGCGCCCCGGCCAGGAGACGGTGATCCACGACCACGTGTCCTGGTGCACGTTCGGCATCCTCAGCGGCATCGAGTACGAGACCCTCTACCGTGACGAGGGCGACCACCTCGTCGAGATCGGGCACGCGGAGAACCGGCCCGGCGAGGTCAGCGGCTTCGCGCCGCCCGGCGACATCCACCAGGTGCGCAACACCAGCGCGGTGACCGGGGTGTCCGTGCACGTCTACGGCGCCGACCTGCGCAAACTGGGCAGCAGCATCCGCCGCACGTACGACATCCCGGTGCGTTAGTCGGCAGGTCCACGTCTCAGTCCTTACCGGCCAGCGGGCCGGGCAGCCGGCTCTGGAAGTCGAGCACGCCCACCCAGGACGGCCTGACCGCGATGCGGGCCATCCGGACGCCCGGCTGGTCGGCCTCCGCCACGATCTTGGCCCCCTGCTCGGGGCCCGAGTAGCGGTAGTGGGCCAGTGCGTACTCCGGCACGACGCCATCGACGTCCGTCACCTCCGCCCGGCCGCGGATCAGCAGCACCTCGGGCGGCATGGCGTTGACGTCGATGGTGATGGCGACGTCGGGCCTGGCCCGCAGCGCGGGGATCTTGGCGGCTCCGGCGAACGTCGCCATCACCAGCTCCTCGCCGGTCCAGTGGAACAGCGTCGGGTAGACGCGCGGCGTGCCGTCGGAGGCGACGTAGGCCACCCGGGCCAGCTCTGTGGAGACGAGCAGCCGCCGCGCCACCGGGTGCTCCAGCAGCCTGACGTCCCCCTGCGGCAATGAGTCGAGCGCGGTCATGGGACCCCTTTCCTTGTTGGTCCTAACTTAGGACTAGATGGTGCGGCATGGCAAGGTGGCTCCATGAGGACCTATGACGACCCGTGCGGCATCGCCCGCGCGCTCGACCACGTCGGCGAGCGGTGGGCGCTGCTGATCGTCCGGGAGCTGTTGCTGGGTCCCAAACGCTTCACCGACCTGCGGGCCGGCCTGCCGGGCGCGAGCCAGAACGTGCTGTCCCAGCGGCTGCGCGAGCTTGAGGAGTCGGGGATATGCCGCCGCCGCAAGCTGCCCCCGCCGGCCGCGAGCCAGGTCTACGAGCTGACGGACCGGGGCTACGAGCTGGAGCCGGTCGTGCTCGCGCTGGCCCGCTGGGGGAGCCGGGCGCCGCTGCGCTCGGCGAAGCCGTTGAGCGTGGACGCGCTGATGTACGCGCTCAAGTCCACCTTCGACCCCGAGGCGGCCGGCGACTTCGCGGGGCGGGTGGAGCTGAGGCTGGGCGAGCAGAGCTTCCTGGCGGCGGTGTCGGGCGGCCGGCTCACGCTCCGCCGGGCCGAGCCGGGCGCCACCCCCGCCGACGTGGTGCTGCGCGCCGACGCCGACACGCTGCGGGCGCTGGTCTTCACCGGCGCCCGGCTCGACTCCGGCATGGTGGAGGGCGACCGTCAGATGGCAGGGCGCTTCGTGAAGCTGTTCCCGCGCCCTGCGATCTGACGGCCGAGGTCAGACGCCCAGCGCCGAGGGCTGGCTGAGCTCATGCAGGAAGAGCGCCTCGGCGGTGGCGATCCGGCGCAGCTCCTCCAGGTCCAGCCGCTCGTTGGGCGCGTGGATGGCGGCGTCCTCGTCCTCCGCGCCGAACAGCAGGATCTCCGCCGCGGGGAACTGCTTGAGCAGCGTGTTGACCAGCGGGATCGACCCGCCGGCGCCCACGTCCCTGGGCGGGCGGCCGAAGGCGCGTTCCATGGCGCGGTTGAGCGCCGCGCGGGCCTTGCCGCCGGAGTCGGCCTGGAAGCCCGAGCCGACCGTGAAGTCGCCGAACGAGGTCTGCACCCCCCAGGGCGCGACCTGGCGCAGGAAGTCCACCACCGCGTTGACCGTGGTCTTGGGGTCGCCGGCCGGCGGGATGCGGACCGTGACGCGGGCGCGGGCAACGGGCTGCACGGCGTTGATGGCGCCGGAGACCGAGGGCACGTCCAGGCCCGTCACGGTGATCGCGTAGGAAGCCCAGAGGCGGTCGGCCAGCGAGCCGGAGCCGACCAGCGAGACGCCGTCCAGCACCCCCGCCGTCCGGCGGAACTCCTCCTCCGCCGGCCCCTGGCCGAGGAACCTGCCGCGCGGCAGGCCGGGCACGCGGATGTCGCCGTTGTCGTCGTGCAGCGCGGTCACCATGCGCATCAGCGCGGCCAGCGCGTCGGGGGCGGCGCCGCCGAAGGAGCCGCTGTGCAGCGACTCGCGCAGGCTGCGCACCTCCATGGTGAAGGCCGCCATCCCGCGCAGCGACGTGGTGACGGCCGGGTCGCCGACGCGCGGGTTGCCGGTGTCGGCCACCACGATGGCGTCGGCCCGCAGCAGCTCGGGGTTGCGCTCGACGAAGGCTTCGAGGCGCTCGCCGGCGTATTCCTCCTGGCCTTCGACGATGACTTTGATGCCGACGGGGAAGCGGCCCTGGAAGACGCGCAGCGCGGTGACGTGCGAGATGATGCCGGACTTGTCGTCGGCCACCCCACGGCCGTACAGCTTGCCGTCGACCAGCGTCGGCTCGAACGGCGGCGTCCGCCAGGCGGCGAGGTCACCGGCCGGCTGCACGTCGTAGTGGGCGTACAGCAGGACGGTCGGCATGCCGGGCGGGGCGGGCGCCTCGCCGTAGACGGCGGGGAAGCTGCCCTCGACGGGGATCCGCTGGACGCGCGTCAGTCCCGTGCTGCGCAGCAGCTCCTCGGTCGCCGCCGCGGCGGCGTGCACGGCCTCCTCGGGGTGTCCGGGAAAGGCCACGGAGGGGATCGCGGCCAGGCGCTTCAGCTCCTCCACGGACTGCGGCATTCCAGCCTGTACGGCACTCTCGATCTGGTCAGGCGTCACGGGAAGGTCCCCCGGGGTCGTTCGCGATGGTCAACGTCTCATTGGATCACACAGGGTTTCACAGTGCGTGAATCGGGATGACCCGCGCGCAAATCTACCTGCGGATTTCGTAGTGGTTACATGCCAGGGCTGCGGATCTCGGTTTTCTTGTGGAGACTCGCGACGCATTCGCTTGGCAAAGGCCAGGTGAAGATGCAGACTGTGGGGCAGGTCAGACGCAAGGGAAGATACACATGACGCAGCCGGAAAACGACGTCCTGAAGGCAGCTCAGGACAACCTGTGGTTGCACTTCACCAGGCACAGCGCCCATCGGCAGGCGGAGATCCCGACCATCGTCCGCGGCGAGGGCTCCTACATCTACGACATCCACGGCAAGCGCTACCTCGACGGCCTGGCCGGGCTGTTCGTCGTCCAGGTCGGTCACGGGCGAGCCGAGCTGGCCGAGGCCGCCGCCAAGCAGGCGCAGGAGCTCGCCTTCTTCCCCCTGTGGTCCTACGCCCACCCCAAGGCGGCCGAGCTGGCGCAGCGCCTGGCGAGCCTGGCGCCCGGTGACCTCAATCGGGTCTTCTTCACCACCGGAGGCGGCGAGGCGGTCGAATCCGCCTGGAAGCTGGCCAAGCAGTACTACAAGCTCATCGGCAAGCCGCTCAAGCACAAGGTCATCAGCCGCGAGATCGCCTACCACGGCACCCCGCAGGGCGCCCTGTCGATCACCGGCATCCCGGCGTTCAAGCAGATGTTCGAGCCGCTCGTGCCCGGCTCGATCCGGGTCCCCAACACCAACCACTACCGCGCCGAAGAGATCAGCGGCATCGCGGGCATGACCCCCGAGCAGTACGGCATCTGGGCCGCCGACCGGGTGGCCCGCGCGATCGAGATGGAGGGCCCCGACACGGTGGCCGCCGTCTTCGCCGAGCCGGTGCAGAACGCGGGCGGCTGCTTCCCGCCGCCTCCCGGCTACTGGCAGCGGCTGCGCGAGATCTGCGACACCTACGACGTGCTGCTCGTCTCCGACGAGGTCATCTGCGCCTTCGGCCGCCTCGGCACCATGTTCGGCGGTGAGAAGTTCGACTTCGTGCCGGACATCATCACCTGCGCCAAGGGCATGACCAGTGGCTACTCCCCGATCGGGGCGATGATCGCGCACGACCGGCTGTTCGAGCCGTTCAAGAGCGGCGAGGAGATGTTCGCCCACGGCTACACCTTCGGCGGCCACCCCGTCTCCGCCGCCGTGGCGCTGGCCAACCTCGACATCTTCGAGCGCGAGGACCTGCTCGGCCACGTCACCAAGAACGAGCCGGTCTTCCAGGCCACCCTCGAAAGCCTCAAGGACCTGCCGATCGTCGGCGACGTGCGCGGCTCCGGCTACTTCTGGGGCATCGAGCTGGTCAAGGACAAGGCCACCAAGGAGACGTTCACCGCCGAGGAGTCCGAGCGGCTGCTGCGCGGCTATCTGTCGCAGGCGCTGTTCGACGCCGGCCTCTACTGCCGGGCCGACGACCGCGGCGACCCCGTCATCCAGCTCGCGCCCCCGCTCATCGCCGGACCGAAGGAGTTCGACGAGATCGAGTCGATCCTCCGCACGGTGCTCACCGAGGCGTGGGCGCGGCTCTGAACACCTGTCCGGTACGGCACGCCGTACCGGACAATTTTTTTCGCCGAAAGGGAACATCGCCATGAAGATAGGCGTGCCGGCCGAGGTCAAGAACCACGAATACCGCGTCGCGGTCACCCCGGCCGGAGTACACGAACTGGTCAGTCACGGCCACGACGTCACCGTAGAACGAGGGGCGGGCCTCGGCTCGCAGATCACGGACGAGGAGTATCTCGCCGCCGGGGCGAAGATCCGCGGCAGCGCCGACGCCGTGTGGGGCGAGGCCGACCTCGTGCTCAAGGTCAAGGAGCCGATCGCCGAGGAGTACCACCGGCTGCGTGAGGGCCTGGCGCTGTTCACCTACCTCCACCTGGCCGCCTCCCGCCCGTGCACCGACGCCCTGCTCGCCGCCAGGACCACCGCCATCGCGTACGAGACCGTGCAGGTGGGCCGGTCGCTGCCGCTGCTCGCGCCGATGTCCGAGGTCGCGGGCCGGCTGGCCCCGCAGGTCGGCGCCTACAACCTGATGCGCTTCAACGGCGGTCGCGGCATCCTGCCCGGCGGCGTGCCGGGCGTCGCCCCCGCCCGGGTGGTCGTGATCGGCGGCGGCGTCTCCGGCCTGAACGCGGCGCAGATCGCGGTCGGCATGGGCGCCCAGGTCACCGTCCTCGACACCGACGTCGACCGGCTGCGCTTCATCGACGCCGTCTACCAGGGCCGCCTCACCACACTGGTCTCCACGGCGTACGCGATCGAGCAGGAGGTGCTGCGGGCCGACCTGGTGATCGGCGCGGTGCTGATCCCCGGCGCCAAGGCCCCGACGCTGGTCAGCGACGAGCTGGTGGCCCGGATGAAGCCGGGCTCCGTGCTCGTCGACATCGCCATCGACCAGGGCGGCTGCTTCGAGGGCTCGCGCCCCACCACGCACGCCGAGCCCACCTACCGGGTGCATGACTCGCTCTTCTACTGCGTGGCCAACATGCCCGGCTCGGTGCCCAACACCTCCACCTACGCGCTGACCAACGCGACCCTGCCGTACGTGATCGCACTCGCCGAACTGGGCTGGCAGCAGGCGCTGCGGCGGGACGCCGGCCTCGCGGGCGGCCTCAACACCCACGCCGGCGCCCTCACCAACGAGCCGGTAGCCCAGGCACTCCGCCTCCCCTTCACCCCGGCGGCCGACGTCCTGGCCGCCTGACGCCCTCGCGCGGCAACGGCCGCAGGCCCTACCGCGTGGGGCTTCTGCGGTGTACGGCCTCAGCGGCGTGGGGCTTCTGCGGCGTGGGGCGTCAGCGGGGGCGAGGGGTGTCCCTGCCGCCGTGTCTGGCGCTGGACGGGCCGAGGCGGCGGCGCAGCTCCCTGGCCGTGGTCAGCACGTGCCGCACCTCGCCGGGGCTCGGCCACGGGCCGCTGCCCGGCCGGAGCAGGGTGCCGCGCACCGAGGCCAGGTGCTCGACGGCGCTGGCGTGCAGCCGGCTCCGGTTCACCAGCCAGTCGATCACGTCCGCGTGGTCGTGCAGCGGCCTGGTCACCAGGTCCCAGGTGCCGAGGATCTCGGCCAGCTCCGGCACGGCCAGCGCGACGCCGCCCCGGCGGCCGGTGGCGGCCGCGGCCAGCTCGGCCCGCGCCATCAGCTCCGGCTCGGCGGGCCGGTCCCAGGTGGGCGGCGGCGGGTCGGCCAGCCACTCCTCCGCCTCGCTCCGCCGGCCCGCCGCCGACAGCAGCCCGCCCAGCTCCACGGCGGCCCCGTGGTGCCCGGCCAGCGCCGCCTGCCGGAACCAGTGCTGCCCGCCGCCCAGATCGCCGAACTCGGCGATGAGCAGCAGCCCGAAGTTGAACGCCGACTCCGCGTCCCCGCCGGCCGCGCCCCTGCCGAACCAGTGGCTCGCGCCCCGGGCGTCACCGAGCTCCACGCAGACGAACCCGGCCATCCGCTGGTCCTCCAGCCGACCGGCGCCCGCGGCCTGCTCGTACCAGGCCCGCGCGCTGCGCAGGTCGCGCCGGGACAGCGCGATGCCGCCGAGCTGGGACGCCGCACCGGGATGCTCGCTCTTGGCGGACAGCCGATAGTAGGCTTCGGCGCCCTCCGGGTCGCGGCTGGCCTGCAGGAACAGCCCCAGGCAGTACGCCGAGTCGGCGTGGCCGCTCTGCGCCGCGCACTCCCACCAGTGCACGGTCTCCTCCTCGTGCCCGCACGAGTAGGCCAGGAAGCCCGCGTCGTGCGCGGAGGAGGCGTCCCCGGCGGCGGCCGCCGCGCGATGCCACTCCCGCGCGGCCGAGGTCTCGCCGGCGTCCTCGCACATCAGCGCGAGCCTGCGGGCTCCGGCCCGCGAACCCTGCTGGGCGGCGATCTCGTACCAGCTCCTGGCCTGTTCGACGTCGCCGCGCTGCTCCAGCAGGAGCGTGGCGAGATTGACCGCGGCCTCCGCGTCGCCGGCGCCGGCGGCCCGTTCGTACCAGGCGACGGCGTTGTCCAGGCTGCCGTGCTTCTCGTGCCAGATGCCTAGGTTGTAGGCGCTGTCGAGGTTGCCGCCCGCCGCGGCCCGCTCCCACCAGTGCCGGGCCGCCGCGCGGTCGCCGCGCTGGGCGTAGAGCCGGCCGAGCCGGTGCGCGGCCTGCACGTCCCCGGCCTGCGCCGCCATCAGCAGCTCGGCCTCGTCTCCCACACGTGGCGCCGGGACGGCCGGCATCGCCACCTCACCTTCCCACCTGGCCATGGCCACAGAGTGGCATGTAATCACTCGGATGCGAACCGTAATCGCCGAGCCGTTCAGGAGAACTTGATGAACCCGGTGAACATGCCCATCCCGCAGGCGTAACGCAGCGATCCCGGCGGCTGCGCGGGCAGTCGCACGGTGGCCGGCAGGGCGACGTCCCGTCCGTCGATCACGACCGTGTCCGTGCACCCCCGGTCCACCACCTTGAACACCACCTCGACGGGCACCCCGGCGGGCGCCTCCACGGCCGCGGGCCGGTAGCCGTCATGGGTGGCCCAGATGGTGACGATCGGGCTCGGCGGCCCGCCGCGCTCCGTCGTCGCGGTGGCGGGCAACCAGCCCCCCAGGCTGATCCCCGACCCGATGGTCCACACCCCGGCCGCGATGGCGACCACGGCCGCCACCTTCGACAATCTGGTACGTGAGACGCGCCGCAGCAGATAGCCGAGCAGCGCGAGGGCCGGGGTGGTGCCGAGCACGAACCCGGCCATCACCGCCGCGCCCGCCAGCGGCGAACCACTGGAGACGGCGATCAGCTCCATGCCGATCGTCACCCCGCAGGGCACCAGGATCGTCGCCGCCCCCAGCAGCGGCGCGGCCAGGCCGGGCAACGCCCGCCCGGGTGAGTCGCAGCCGGTGCGGCGTAGCAGGCCGACCGCGAACGCGATCACCATGACGCCCGCCGCCACCAGCAGCACCGCCCGGAGCGCCGGCGGCGGCTTGACGGCCGCCCCGAGCAGGCCGAGCAGAGCGCCGACGGCGGAGTAGGAGGCGAGCCTGCCCGCGAGGAACCAGGCCAGCACGACCGGATCGCTGGTGCGGCCCGCGGCGCGGGTGGTCAGCCCCATGAGCAGGCCGCCCTGCACGGCCGTGCACGACGCGGTCCCCGCCACCAGCCCGGCCGCCAGGCCGCTGGCGAGCAGAGCTGTCGCCTGCACGGTCAGCGGGCCTGCGTCCGGCCGGGGCGGCCGCTATCGTGCCGGCCGTAGAACCTGACGATCGCCCGCATGCCTCGCCCCACTTCTCGTAAAGAGTCCTCCCCAGGAACGTATCGGCGCTCGCCGAACGCGACCAGTTACAGTTCGCTGACCCAGGGTGCCGTTTACGAGACCGCGCCCTTCAGGACCGACATCTTCTCGAAGTACTCGTCATCGCTCATCTCGCCGCGTGCGTACCTCTCGGCGAGAATCTGCTCCGCCGACGCCGTTGCCGGGGCGTGCGTACGGTCGCCCTGGCCCTTCTTCCGCCAGACCCACAGGCCGAAGGCGACGACGGCGACCCAGAACAGGCCCCAGATGAGCGGGATGACGGGCCAGAAGCCCGCGTGTGCGAAAGCGTTCATGTCTCCTCCTTGACGTACCTCCAAGGTTCGCCGCAGTGGACACGTCACGAATCGGACCCCGGGCCCGTCTCACCATCCGCCCGGGGGAGTGCTCGAAGCCTCCCGCCCTACGCCCCCGGACGTATCCTCCGAACCGGCCCCGGCCTCCAGACCTCCCGGCGGGCGCGGCTCCCTCCGGCTCGGCCCCTGGCCTCCAGGAGGGCGCGGATCCCCCTGGCTTTCAGGATTCGAGGCGAGTGCGGACGGTGGCGCGGTCGAGGCCGAGGTGGTCGATGAGGGCGGCCGCCGGGTCGGGGTGCCGCTGGTCCAGCAGCGCCCGCAGCAGGGCGGCCGGCCCGGTGCGGTCTCTGGACTTTCGGTCGGTCGCCTTGACCGCCTGGTTGATGACCGCCCGTGCGCCCGACGTCAGCGCGGTGCCCGGGATCGGCGGGTGCTTGCGCGTGCCCCCCGGCGGGGTGTCGCCGGGGTCGAGGCCGATCGCCCGCAGCGCGGCCCGGTCGAGCGAGGCCAGGGCGGCTCGCGCGGTGCGCGCGTCCACGCCCAGGGCGCGGGCCGGCGGGCCCGACGGGTCACGCAGCAGGCCCAGGAGCAGGTGCTCGGTGCCCATGCGGCGGTCGCCGCGCTGTCTCGCCTCGTCCATGGCCGCCTTGACGGCGACCGCGAACGGGCTCTTGTCCAATCCGAACATGACGAGCCTCACTTTCCGTACTTGGCGTGCACCGACTGGCGCGACATGCCGAGCGCGTCACCGATCTGCTCCCACGTCCAGCCCTGCTCCCTGGCCAGCGCGACCGAGGCCGCCTCGACCTGCTCGGCCAGCCGGTGCAGCGCGCCTACCGCGCGCAGCCCGAGGGCGGGGTCGTTGGACTTGATGCGCTCCGACAGTTCTCCCATGTCCACGCTGTCAGGCTAGATTGACAGAGCGCCGCTGTCAACCTGGCCTGACAAGGCGGCTATGTCGCGATCGCCTCGCGTACGGCCGGGACGATCTCCTGGGCCCAGCGGGCCAGCACGGTGCGGTCGAGGGTGTCCTCGCCGACGGCGAAGAGCGTGAAGCCCGACGCGCCGTGCTCCAGCACCGCCCCGGTCAGCTCCTCGATCCACTGGTCGGTGGAACCGCCGATCCAGCGGCCGTCGTGGTCGCGGGTGGCGGGCAGTGGCCGGTCGGTGATGCGGCCGGGGAAGTTGAAGACGGTGCGGATCTCGCTCGGATCGCGGTCGGCGGACGCCGCCGCCTCGTCGATGACGGGCCGCGAGGACAGGTATCGCTCGCTGAGCCAGTCCGATGCGTGGCCGGGGATCCAGCCGTCGGCCACCCGGCCGGTGGCGGCCAGGGACTTCGGGCCGACCGACCCGGTCCACACCGGCGGCGCGGCCACCGGGGCGGGCTCGATGTGGCGCACCTGGTAGTGGCCGCCCTGGTAGGTGACCGGAGCGCCGCCGCCGGACAGCAGCTTGACCAGCACGATCGCCTCCTCGAAGGCGTCCACGGCCGCGCCCGGTGACAGCGGCGGCACCCCCATGTCGGCGATGCGATCCCACCGCCCGCCCGCGCCCAGGCCGAGCACGACCCGGCCGCCCGACAGCGCCGACAGCGACGTCACCGTCCTGGCCAGCATGGGAGCGGGCCGCGTCGGCAGATTGGTGACGTTGACGAGCCCGGTGATGCGCTCGGTGCTGCCGAGGACGAAGCCGAGCGCGGCGTAGGCGTCCAGCCACCCGCCGACGTAGGGATGGTCGAACAGGGTGAAGTGGTCGAGCCCGTCGCGGTCGGCCTGCTGGGCCGTGCGCAGCAGCTCTGGTATGTCGTCGGTGCTGGGATGCGCGCCGAAACCGAAGACGACGTCACGTGGGGACAATGGTCTGCCTTTCCCTGAAGGTTCGCCAGGCGTACGCCATCGGCAAGTTCGTTTCACGAACAATATTAGTTCGTGTCGCGAACTTCAACTAGTCACAGGAAGACGGTGGGCACCTTGTTGTCCGTCACGACCCGGCCCAGCAGCGCGGCGAGCGTGTCGCGCTCCCCTGGGGCGAGCCCCGTGGCCAGCACCTCGACGCGGCGGCAGGTCTCGGCGTAGAACTCCTCGGCCAGCTTGGCGCCCCGCCTGGTGAGCGCCACCCGCACCGCGCGGGAGTCCTGCGGATCGTCCTGTCGCTGGACCAGGCCGTTGCGCTCGCTGCGGTCCACCAGGCCGGTCAGGCTCGACTTGGCCAGGCCGAGCACCGCGCCCAGCTCGCCCATGCCGTACGGCTGCGCCATCAGGACGCACAGCAACTGCCCCTGCTGTTGGGTGAGCCCGTACTCACGGGCGGAATTCACGTACACGGAATTCACCAGGAACGCGGACCGCACCAGCGCGGGCACCACTCCGATGGGCCCCTCGACATGCTCACTCATTTCCCCAGGGTAACAAATTCGCAGAACGAACTACCGGGGCTCGCCCAGGTGCGACGCTGCCGTCCGTGGCTGACAATCTCCTGGCGGGTACGGCGCCCGAAAGCCGGGTCCTTGGGGGCATCAGAGCCAGCCCGGTCGGACCAGGCCCGACTCGTAGGCGATCACCACGAGCTGGGCCCGGTCGCGGGCGTGCAGTTTCATCATCGTCCTGCTCACATGCGTCTTGGCCGTCGCCGGCGACATGAACAGCTTGGCCGCGATCTCGTCGTTCGTCATGCCGGTGCCGACCAGGCCCAGCACCTCGCGTTCGCGATCGGTGAGCTGGTTCAGGCCGTCGGCGGCCAGCGGCTCCTTGGCGCGGGAGGCGTACTCGGCGATCAGGCGGCGCGTCACGCTGGGGGAGAGCAGCGCCTCGCCGGCGGCGACCACCCGCACGGCCTGGATGAGCTCGGCCGGCTCGGTGTCCTTGACCAGGAAGCCGCTGGCGCCGCCGCGCAGGGCTTCGAAGACGTACTCGTCCAGCTCGAAGGTCGTCAGGATGATGACGCGCGGGCCCGCGGGCATCTGGCGGGTGGCGGTGAGGCCGTCGGTGCCGGGCATCCTGATGTCCATCAGCACCACGTCCGGCGCGTGCTCGCGGGACAAGCGGATCGCCTCCGCGCCGTCGGGGGCCTCGGCGACCACGGTCATGTCGGGCTGGGCGTCCAGAAGCGCCCTGAAGCCGGCCCGCACCAGCGCCTGGTCATCGGCCAGCAGCACCTTGATCACGGATTCTCCTCGGGGAAGGGCGACGGCACTTTGATCACGAGTTCTCCCCAGGGATGGGCAACGGCCGCTTGATCATGAGTTCTCCTCGGGGAGGGGGAGCAGGGCCGAGACCTCGAAGCCGGTGCCCGACGGGCCGGCGGTCAGGGTGCCGCCGAGGGCGGCGGCGCGTTCGCGCATGCCGGGGATGCCGTTGCCGCCGCCTTCCTCCGCCAGCACGGCGTGCGTGGTCGCGCCGGAGTCGGTGATCCGGACGGCCAGCTGGGTGGCGCCGTACTCCAGCCGGACCGTGACCCGCGCGCCGGGCGCGTACCGGGCGGCGTTGGTGAGCGACTCCTGCACGATCCGGTAGGCGGCGCGTTCCACCTGGCTCGGCAGCGGGCGGGAGCCGACCCGCTTGAGCGTCACGTCCAGGCCGGCCCGCTCGACCAGCTCCTCCAGGCGGTCCAGCCCGGCGGTGGGGGAGCGGGGAGCGCCTTCGCGCAGCACGTTCAGCACCGAGCGCATCTCACCGAGCACCTCCTTGGACGCGGTCTTGATGGTGGCCAGCGCGGTGCGCGCGTGCTCGGGGTTGTCGTCCAGGAGATGCAGCGCGGTCGAGGCCTGGACGTGGATGAGGGAGATGTTGTGCGCGAGCACGTCGTGCAGTTCCTGGGCCATGGTCAGCCGCTCCTCGCTGGCCTGCCGTCTCGTCTCCTCCTCGACGGCCCGCTGCTGCTGGACGCGGCGCTCGCGCAGGATCCTGGCGAGCTCGGCCACCACCATGAGGAGCAGGATGAACGCGGTGATCGCCAGGTCGTGGAAGAGCCCGGTGGCGCCGGGGCGGGACATCGCGTGGCTGTAGGCGAGGGAGACGGCCAGGGTGACCGCGGCCAGCACCCAGGCGATCCTGCGCAGCCCGTGGGTGACCAGGGAGAACAGCATGATCACCGGAGCTAGGTAGATGGGCCCGAGCGGGTACCCAAGCCACGTATACGCATATGTCGCCAATAGCGCGATAATCGTAGCCGTTACCGGATATTTCCGGCGCGCCAGAATCGCCAGGGGCCCGACGAACAGCAGCACGTAGGCCATCGCGTCGAGCGGCTCCTTGAAGGCCCGCTGCCCCCAGGAGGCGCCCTGCGACAGCACCACCTGGCCCACCGCCACGATCAACGCGAGATATGGCTCGAAACCGGGCTGCTTACGCACAAACCCCACGCTAAGTCCCGCATTTCCCCACCGCATCCTCTGAGGGTGGCAGGGGGCCCTACCGCGACGGGCGTAGCTGGGCCATGGTGGAAACCATGCGCCGAGTGATCGTTCCCGCAGTAGCAGTCCTCGTCTCGCTGGCCACCGCAGCCCCCGCGGCGGCCACACCACCTCAACAGGCAACCCCCGCGCCGGCCAGCCCGCAACAGAAGGTCCCGGTCGCCGAGGGGTACGGCGGCGCCGTCGCCACGGTCGACCTGGACGCGAGCAAGGCGGCCGTCGCCGTGCTCAAGAAGGGCGGCAACGCCATGGACGCCGCGGTCGCCGCCGGGGCGGTGCTCGGCGTGACCGAGCCGTACTCCGCCGGTCCGGGAGGCGGCGGCTTCATGGTCTACTACGACGCCAAGAAGCGTCAGGTCCACACCATCGACGGCCGGGAGACCGCTCCCCAGGCCATGACCGCCACCAGCCTGGAGGGCATCCCGTTCGCGGAGGCCGTCACCAGCGGCCTGTCGGCGGGCGTCCCGGGCACCGTCGCCCAGTGGGACCTGGCCCTGCGCACATTCGGCACGCTGTCGCTGAAGCAGGCACTGCGGCCGGCGATCGACGTGGCGGCCAAGGGCTTCGTCGTCGACCAGACCTTCTACGACCAGACCGCCCAGAACGCCGACCGCTTCAAGGACTTCACCTCCACGGCCAAGCTCTACCTCCCGAACGGCGCACCGCCGCCCGTCGGCTCCGTCTTCAGAAACCCCGAGCTCGCCGCCACCTACCGCGAGCTGGGCGAACGAGGCCCACGCTGGATGTACGGCGGGCAGCTCGGCAAGGAGGTCGTGGCCACGGTCAAGCGGCCACCGATCACCCCGGGCGCCACCCGCACCGTCAGGCCGGGCCTCCTGGAGATGCGTGACCTGGACCGGTACCGGGCGCTGCGGCGGGAGCCGACCCGCGTCGACTACCGCGGCATGAGCGTCTACGGCATGGCGCCGCCGTCGTCCGGCGGCTCGACCGTGGGCGAGGCGCTGAACATCCTGGACGCGCTGCCCGAGGTGGGCCTGCACGAATATCTGGAGGCGTCCAAGCTGGCCTTCGCCGACCGCAACGCCTACGTCGGCGACCTGCCCGGCGTGCCGCTGAAGGCGCTGCTGTCGGACGGCTTCGCCAAGGAGCGCGCCTGCCTGATCGGCGACCGGGCCATCCCGGCCCCGGCCGCGCCCGGTCAGCCCGACGGCGACTACGGCCCCTGCGCCACCCCGACCGGCAAGGGGACCCCGCCCGCGGACGAGGGCCCCGAGACCACCCACCTGGTGGTGGCCGACCGCTGGGGCAACATGGTCGCCTACAACCTGACGATCGAGTCCACCGGCGGCAACGGCATCGTGGTGCCCGGACGCGGCATGCTGCTCAACAACGAGCTCACCGACTTCACCTTCGGCCCCGCGCCCGGCGACCCGAACCTGCCCGCCCCCGGCAAGCGCCCCCGCTCCTCGATGGCGCCGACGCTGGTGTTCGACCACGGCAGGCCGGCGCTGGCGCTCGGCTCGCCCGGCGGCTCGACGATCATCACGACCGTGCTGCAGATCATGGTCAACCGGTACGAGTTCGGCATGTCACTCCCCGAGGCGCTCGCCGCCCCGAGGGCCACGCAGCGCAACACCGCGCAGACGCAGGCCGAGCAGGCCTTCCTCGACCGCTACCAGGCGGAGCTGACGGCCAGGGGGCACGAGCTGGTGCTCAACCCGGAGATCGGCGCGGCCACCGCGCTGGAGTTCGTCGACCGGGACCGGGTCCAGGCGGTCGCCGAGCCCACCAGGCGCGGCGGAGGCAGTGCGCTGGTGGTCCGGCCGAGGCGGTGATCCACTAGCGGGACCCGCCGCGGGCACGGCAACGACCCGCCACTGTCCGCGGCGGGTGGTCGGCTCTATGGGGGAAGGGCTTAGCGCATGAGGAGGAACGCGGCCACGCCGATGACGACGATCACCACGACCACCGCGCCGATCAGCAGCAGCGGCGACTTCTTGGCCTTCTGGGACTCCTGCTCGGACTGCTGCGCGAACGCGCGGAACTGCTGGGTGCTACCCGAAGGGTCGATATGCTGGTCAGACATGGGCAGCAGCCTAGCGGGATCACCTGCCGTTTTTGCGCGGTTTTGCGCGATCGGTGGGGTGGGCTGGTGACGGGACCGGTCCGGTGGGCGGATAGCTTTGACCCATGCTCAGGACGCTGTTCTCTCCGCGCCTTCTGGGGTTGCACCTGCTCACGATCGGGGTCGTGATCGCGTTCATCCTCCTCGGGCGCTGGCAGCTCGGCGTGTTCAACGACTCCGGAAAGCCGCAGTCGGTCACCGATCCCGCGCCGGTGAGCGTCACCACCCTCGCCCAGGTGGGCGCGCACCTGCACACCGTCGCCGTGGGGCGCAGGGTCACCGCCGAGGGCGTCTACGACGCCGGACGCCAGCTCCTGGTCGCCGACCGGCCGCCCGACGTGGCGGCGCCCGGCGGCAACGTCTCGCGCGGCGAGGGCTACTGGGTGCTCACCCCGCTCAAGCTCGACGACGGCACGCTGATGCCGGTCGTGCGCGGCTGGGTGGCGCGGGCCGACGACCCGGGCACCGCGGTGCCCGGCGGCCGGATCACGCTGCAGGGGCGGCTGCGGCCGCCGCAGGGCACCGACGGGGTGCAGCGGCGACCGGAGGGCGTGCCCGCCGGCCAGGTGCAGACGGTCTCGACCGGCGAGCTGATCAACCTGTGGAGCGGGCAGCAGGTGCGCAACGGCTATGTCGTCGCGCAGCCGCCCTCGGGCTCACTGACGCAGGTCAAGACGGACCCGCCGATCGTGAACGGCGAACTGACGTGGCGTAACCTCGCCTACGCCGCCAACTGGTGGATCTTCGCCGGATTCGCCGTGTTCATGTGGTTCCACTTCGTACGCGACGCCGTACGAGCGGATCGGGACCGGGACAGGTCCCCCGAGATGGTTCTGGAAGGTTAACGGTGGAATCGGCTCTCAAGCCCTTCCGGGTGCTCGCCTACGTGGTCGGCGTGATGCTGCTCATCCTCTGCGTCGCCATGGTCATGCGCTACGGCTTCGGCAGCGCGGGCCTGTCGAAGACGATTGCGCCCATTCACGGCGGCCTCTACATGCTCTACCTGGTCGCGGTGATGAACCTGGGCATGAAGGCGCGCTGGTCGTGGCCGTACATGCTGGGTGTGATGCTCGGCGGGACCGTGCCGTTCCTGTCGTTCTTCGTCGAGCGCAAGGTGCGCGAGCGGGTGGCCGGGCAGAGCGCCGCCGGACAGAGCACGGCGGAGGCCTGAGCACGGCGGAGGCCTGAGCACGGCGGAGGCCTGAGCACGGCGGAGGCCTGAGGGCCCCCGCCGCCCCGGGTCAACGGCCGATGCCGCGCCTGCGGGATCGCTTGAGCCGCTCGCGCTGCGACGGGTCGAGCATCAGGTAGCCGATCACCGGAGCGGCGACCACGCCGAGGATGACGAGCAGCGTCACGAACCCGGCCCCAAAGAAAATCAGCGAGAGCAGAACAGCGGCGCCTGCGCCGATGGCGTACTTCTGGACTGGTGACATCCTCAACTTCCTCCGACCGCGGAGCGCGCGCCCCGCCTCTCCCACATTGTGCGTCGTCCTGCCAACGAGTGGGGCGCCCGCTTTGGTTCCTGGTCACGATGTATCTCAACCGTTGTGCTCCAGCACCCCCACGAGCCGGCGGCGCAGCACGTCAGCGGCGGGACGCCGGCCGGGGTCGCCCGACAGCAGGTCGAACAGCACCGGGGCCAGCGCCCCCGCCATGCTCAGCGGCGCGCCGGGGGCGGGCGGCTGCCCCTGCACCGCCGCGAACAGCGTGGCGCCGAGCGACCACAGATCCGCCGCCGGGCTCCCGGCCCCCTCGGGCGGCGTGAAGGCGGGAAGCTGGGCCGGCGCCAGGCGGGGGACCAGCGTGGCGTGCCCCCACTCGTTGATCAGCACACTGCCCGGCTGCACCCCGCCATGATGCTCGCCGCGCGCGTGCGGCTCCACGAGCTGTTCGAGCACGGCCAGCCCGATCGCGGCCACCTCCGCGGGCGGCATCGGCCCACCGGCCGCGACCACCTGGTCGAGCGAGCGGTCCATGGCCAGCCGGCGCAGCGTCTCGGCCACCGTACGCACCGGCGGCGTGTCCGCGGGGCTCAGCATGGCCCTGATGAGCGAGCGCAGCGGCTCGGTGCCCTCGACCGGAGCCTGACCGGGCGGGCGTCCTTCGACGGCGAAGTGCAGCGTGGCGGCCAGCGACCACATGTCCGCCGGTGGCCGCATGCCCAGCGCGGGCAGCCCGAACCCGGTCAGCAGCGCCCGTCCGGTCCTGGTGAGCAGCACGTTGGCCGGATTGACCCGGCCGTGCACGATCCCCGCCGCGTGCGCGGTCTCCAGCGCCGACAGCAGGTGCACACCCACCCGCGCCGCCTGCAGGACCGGCAGCGGGCGACGGGCGAG
Source organism: Nonomuraea glycinis (assembly GCF_014646515.1). GTDB lineage: Bacteria > Actinomycetota > Actinomycetes > Streptosporangiales > Streptosporangiaceae > Nonomuraea > Nonomuraea glycinis. The sequence continues at coordinate 629,899 of NZ_BMNK01000003.1, read as the reverse complement.
CACGCTCTGCTCCAGCGACGATCCCGAGACGAACTCCATGACCAGCCACGCCTCGCCGGCCTCGACGGGCACGTCGAGCAGCGGCACCACGCAGGCGTGCGCCAGCCCGACGGCGCGCCGCGCCTCGGTGACCGCGAGCTCAAGCGACTCGGGCGGGACACGCAGCCTCCTGACCACGACGTCACGGTGCTCCCGCTCGTCGAAGGCCAGCAGGAGCTCACCGCCGCCCAAGGGATTGAGCAGGCGGTAACGTCCGGCGAGCTTTCCTGTCTCTCCCATAGCGAGGTGCACGATAGCGTCACGCCTCCGGACATGGCCATGGTCGGCTTCTACCAAGAACGGTCTACCCGCGTCAGCCGCCCGCCAGCCATCTCTCGTGCGCCGTATGGACCTTACGCCACAATGTGTCCCTGTCCTTGGCTCCGACGTCGTCGAGCGGCAGCCTGAAGATGTCGGCGAGGGCCGCGTAGAAGTCGTCGGCCCTGTCCAGGGTGATCGAGTCCGACCAGGTCCCGACCCGGGACAGCACCAGCCCGCGCAGGCTGTCCGCCCCCTTGGCGTCCCTGCGCTGTACGCTCAGAACCCGGACGAACCCGGACGTCGGCGACGTGCTCAGCTGCTCGTGCATGGCCGTGAAGGCCGACATGTCCGTGGGGGCGAGCCCGAAGTCCAGGCCGGCGAAGGCGCCGACCGGGTCATGGTCGAACCGCCAGCCACCGGGCGCGACCTCCGACGGGCGCAGGCCGTACCGGAAAGGGCCCTGTTCGTAGGAGCCGGCGACCAGCGGGAGCGGCTCGTGCAGGGCGTCGCCGAGCCCGACGTCGACCAGCCACGCACCGCCCGGATTGGCCTCCTCCGGCAGGCCGCGCACGGTCAGCACCAGGTGGTTGGCGGTGATGCCGGGCTCGCCGCCCCGGAGCTGGACGCCGCCCACGTGCCGGGTCACCTGATAGCCGAGAGCGGTGGCGAGCGCGGAGAACGCGCCGTTCAGGTGGTAGCAGTAGCCGCCGCGGCCGCCGACGACGCGGGCCGCCGCCTCCAGCGGGTCCACCGTGGTGGGCCGATCCAGCCAGATCTGCAGGGTCTCGTAGGCGACGCGCTCCACGTGCGCGGCGTGCAGTGCCCGGAGGGCGGCCGCGGACGGAGGGGCCTGGACGAGCCCCAGGCGTCGAAGGTAACCGGCGGTGTCCACCCGTCCAAGTCTGCACCGGATGTGCACGAATTGGGGAGTGCCGTCTGCACGGCCCGCTCCTAGGCTTTCGAACGTGACAGAGCAGCGACGCATCCTCGTGGTCGAAGACGACGCCACCATCGCGCTGGCCGTGCGCGACCGGCTGGCCGCGGAGGGGTTCGGCGTCCGGGTGGCCGCCGACGGGCACACCGCTCTGGCCGAGTACGGCAGGGCGGAGCCCGACCTGGTCATCCTCGACCGGCTGCTGCCCGGCCTCGACGGGCTGGAGGTGTGCCGCCGGATGCAGGCGGCCCGGCCGGTGCCCGTACTCATGCTGACCGCCCTCGGCGAGGAGACCGACGTGCTGGTCGGGCTCGGGGTGGGCGCCGACGACTACCTCGCCAAGCCGTTCAGCATGCGGGAGCTGGTCGCCCGGATCCACGCGCTGCTGCGCCGGGTCGAGCGGGCCGGGCAACTCGTCGCCGAGGACACCGTGATCAGGGTGGGCGAGGTGGAGATCGACACCGCCGCCCGCAGGGTGTTCGTGCGCGGCACGGAGGCCCAGCTCACCAGGACCGAGTTCGACCTGTTACGCCGCCTGGCGGAGCGGCCCGGCCAGGTGTTCGAGCGCGAGCGGCTGCTGTCGGACGTGTGGGGCTTCTCCGAGGCCGCCGCCACCAGGACCGTCGACAGCCACGTACGGGCGCTGCGCCGCAAGCTCGGCCCCGACGTGGTGCGGACCGTGCACGGCGTCGGCTACGCCCTGGTGCGGCGATGAGACCGCTCGACTTCCTCGGCCGGATCAAGGTCAAGCTCGGCCTGGTCATCGTGCTGGCGGTGGCGACCGCGTTCGTCGTCAACGAGGTCGGCATCGCCTCCAACATCTCCGCCGAGACCCGCATCGCCGTGGCCGTGGCGCTCGCCCTGATCATGGTGCAGCTGCTCGCCACCGGCATGACCAAGCCGCTGCGCGAGATGGCCAAGGCCGCGCAGACCATCGCCAAGGGCAGCTACACGCTGCGCGTCCTGGCCACCTCGCGCGACGAGGTCGGCGAGCTGGCCAGGGCCTTCAACGCGATGGCCGACGAGCTCGGCGCCGTCGACAGGCAGCGGCGCGAGCTCGTCGCCAACGTCAGCCACGAGCTCCGCACGCCCATCACCGGCCTGCGCGCCGTGCTGGAGAACGTCGTCGACGGCGTGTCCGCGCCCGACCCGATCACCATGCGCACCGCGCTCGCCCAGACCGAGCGGCTCGGCCGGCTCGTCGCCCAGCTCCTGGACCTGTCCCGGCTGGACTCGGGCGCGCGGCTCATCGAGCCGGAGGCGGTCGAGCTCGCGCCGCTGCTGGAACAGGCCGTGCGGGAGGCGTCGCTGGCGCGCGACGACGTCCGGCTGCTGCTGCGGGCCCCCGGCGGGCTCGCCCTGCGCGCCGACCCCGACCTGCTCGCCCAGGTCCTGGCCAACCTCCTCGACAACGCCGTACGGCACAGCCCGGCCGGCGGGACGGTCACCGTGACCGCCACCGGGGAGGGCGCCGGGATCCGCCTCGCGGTCGCCGACCGGGGGCCGGGCATCCCGGAGTCGGCCAGGGCGCGGGTGTTCGAGCGCTTCTCCCGGCTGGACGCGGGCCGCGCCGCCGACGCCGGGGGCGCCGGGCTGGGGCTGGCCATCGTGAAGGAGATCGTCGAACTGCACGCCGGCTCGATCCGCATCGACGACTGCGCGGGGTGCCGCATGGTCATCGACTTACCAGGGAGGACCACGATGACCGACGAGCCACGGCAGCCGGCCGAGAACGGCGACCCCACCTCGGCCCCAACCCCCCGGCCCGAGGCCGGCCAGGACACGGCCGAGGCGGACCGGGCAGTGGTGGTGGTGCCCGACCGGGTCGAGAGCGCGGACGGTCCGGCCGAAGCCGGGGGCCGGCCGGTCGAGGGCGCGGGCGGTCCGGCCGAAGCGGGAGGCCGGCCGGGTGCGGGTGGCCGTACCGAGGGAGAGGGCTCGGGTGATGTCGGCGGGGACGTGCTCAAGGCTTCTCCCGGTACGGCTGGGGCCGCCCTCGTGGGGCAGGGGGGCGGACCGGGCGCCGGGGGAGATGCGCCGGTGACGTGGCCGGTTGGTCAGGTGCGGGCTCGGGAGGCGGGTGAGATGGCCCGCGAGCGGCTGGCGAAGATGGCCGCGGGGATCGTCATCGGGGTGATGGTCGGCTTCCTGATCGGGATGTTCGCGGCCGTGTTCGCCAGTGTGATGCTGGGAGACGGGTTCGGGCTCGTCATGCTCGTCCTCTGCACCGCGCTCTTCGGCGCCGTCGGCGCGTCCCTGGGCGCCGGCTCGGGCCGCAGGGGCACCGGCCCGGCCATGGCGGAGCGAGCGCCGTACCGACGCGAGGAGCCGTCGCCCGGACAGCCGCACGGCACGCCGTACCCGCGTCAGGAGTCGTCGCCGGGACAGTCGCACGGCACGCCGTACCAGCGTCAGGAGCCCTTGCCTGGACAGCCGCACGGCGCGGTCGCCGCGACGTACCAGCGTCAGGAGCCGTTGCCTGGGCAGCCGCACGGCGCGCAACCCCCGCCGCCCGCCTACGTGCCGCCGCCGTTGTTCCCCCGGCCGGAGCTGCCGGAGACGCCGCGCTGGCTGTTGCCGGCGGCGGTAGGGGCGGGCGTGTTCGCGGCGGTGGCGCTGCCCGACGCGCAGGCGGGGCTCGGGATCGTCCTGGTGTCCATGGTGCTGGGCGCGGCGGCGCTGCCCGCGGTGCTGCGCCGGATGACGCCGTGGACGGTGACGTTCGGGCTGGTGGCGTACGCCCTGATCGCGATGGCCGCGGTCCGGGACGCCGACTGGCTGGTGGCGCTCCTGGTCCTCGCGGGGGCGGGACTGGTCGCGCTGGCCGTGTCCGGAGCCGGGCTCGGCTGGCTGGGGGTGATCAGGGGCGGCGCCTCGGTGCTGCTGGCGCTCGGGCCGGTGCCCTGGTTCCTGGCCAGGCCGCTGAAGAACCTGCGGGCCAAGGGCGCCCTGGTGTCCACGCTCGCCGCGCTGGGCATCACGGCCGTGCTGCTGGTGGTGTTCGGGCTGCTGTTCGCCTCGGCGGACGCGGTGTTCGCGAGCTATGTGGAGCGGCTGATGACCACGCCCGACTGGGCCGAGTCCCTGCCGCTGCGGATCTTCGTGTGCGTGCTGTTCGCGGCGCTGCTGGCCGCCGTGGTGCTGGTCGCGTCGCGGCCCGTCGTCGACCCGGTGGCGCCGGAGATCAAGGTCGGCGTACGCAGCACCGTCTGGCTGCTGCCGCTCACCGCGGTGAACCTGCTGTTCGCGGCGTTCGTCATGGTCCAGCTCACCGCGCTGTTCGGCGGCGACGCCTGGGTGCTGAAGACGGCGGGGCTCACCTACGCCGAGTACGCCAGGCAGGGCTTCTTCCAGCTCGTCGCGGTCAGCGTGATCGTGCTCGGCATCGTGGCCGTGGCCGCGAGCGTGCTGCGCACCGAGCGGCGCGCGCGCTGGGTGCTGTCCGGACTGCTCGGCGTGCTGTGCGGGCTCACCCTCGTGGTGCTGTTCTCCGCGCTGCACCGGCTGGGCCTCTACACCGACGCCTACGGCCAGTCCCGGCTGCGCCTGTCGGTGCAGGCCGCGATCTGGTGGCTGGGCGCGCTGTTCGCGCTGGTGCTGATCGCCGGCGGGGCGCGGCTGGCCGGGCGGTGGACCGGCTGGCTGCCGCGCACGATCGTCCTGGTCACCGCGCTCGGCCTGGGCGCCTTCGCCGTCGTCAACCCGGACCTGCGGGTGGCCGAGTCGCAGGTCGTGGCGCGCCAGGGGCAGGCGTTCGACGCCGACTACCTGGGGGACCTGGGCGCGGAGGCCGTCCCTGCGCTGGACCGGCTGCCGGAGCCGCTGCGCAGCTGCGTGCTCGCCGACGTGGCCGCCGCCAACGAGCTGGTCGGGCCCGACCCCTGGAACGGCTGGAACCTGGCCAGGGCCGAAGCCCGCGCCCTGCTGGCCGAGCATCCCATCCGCCCGGCCGCCTCCTGCGCGGGCCGTGCTGGTGATTGAATCCATAGGTGACGTTCGATGTGGTCATCAGCGGTGGCCGGGTGCTCGACGGCACCGGCGCGCCTCCTTACAAGGCCGACGTGGCGATCTCCGGCGACCGGATCGCGGCGGTGGGCCGCCTCGAAGGGGCGCGGGCCGCGTCGGTGATCGATGCCGGGGGGCGGCTGGTCGCGCCGGGGTTCGTCGACTGCCACGCGCACGGTGACGCGGCGGTCTTCGACCCCGGGGTGCAGCTCGCGGCGCTGCGGCAGGGCGTGACGACGATGGTGCTCGGCCAGGACGGGCTGTCGTTCGCCCCCGGCTCCGCCGAGACCGTCGCCTACACCTCCCGCTACTTCGCCGCCGTCAACGGGCCGCTCCTGGAGGGCCCGCTCACGGTGGCCGAGCTGCTCGACGGCTACGACCGCTCGGTGGCCGTCAACACCGCCTACCTGCTGCCGCACGGCACGATCCGCTACGACATCATGGGCCCCGCGGCGCACCACGCCGCCCGGGACGACCTGGACCTGATGCTGGCTCACGTGGAGCGCGGCCTGGCCGAGGGCGCGTGCGGCCTGTCCACCGGCCTGGAATACCTGCCGGGCCGCTACGCCACCGCCGCCGAGCTGGCCGAGCTCTGCCGCCCGCTCGGTGGCCTGCCTTACGTCACCCACATGCGCGAATACGGCTCCGGGGCGGGCGTGGGCATGGCGGAGGTCGTGGAGATCGCCGAGCTGTCCGGCGCCGCCGTGCACGTCTCCCACCTGCACGGCCCGGCCGACGTGCTGCTGCCGCTGGTGGACGAGGCGCTCGGCAAGGGCGTCGACCTGACCTTCGACACCTACCCCTACCTGCGCGGCAGCACGATCCTGGCGATGATCGCGCTGCCGCCGCAGGTGCCGGGCGCGGAGACGGACCGGGCCCTGGAGATGATCGCCTCCGCCGAGCTCGACGCCTGGTGGCCGGAGCTGGCCCAGACCTATCCGCGCCTGACCATCTCGCACGCCCCCGGCCTGGAGTGGGCGGAGGGCCTGACCATGGTCGCCGCGGCGGAGCGGGCGGGCATGGAGCCCGGCGAGTTCTGCCGCCGCCTGCTCATCGAGACGCGGCTGGAGGCGGGCTGCGTGGCCGCCCGCCCCGACGAGGGCCCGGCGGGCGAGGAGTCCGTACGCCGCGTCCTGCGGCATCCGTCGCACACCGGCGGCTCCGACGGCATCTTCGTGGGCGCGCACCCGCATCCCCGGGCGTTCGGGGCCTTCGCCCGCTTTCTCGGGCGGCACGTGCGCGAGCTGGGCGACTGGACGTGGGAGCAGGCCGTGGTGCATCTGGCCTCGCATCCGGCCAGGCGGTTCGGGCTGGCGGACCGTGGGCTGCTGCGGGCCGGGTTCGCCGCGGACGTGGTGGTGTTCGACCCGGTGACAGTGGGGGACCGGGCCACCTACGACGCGCCGCGCAGGCTGGCTCGCGGGGTGGACGATGTGGTGGTGTCGGGCAGGCCGGTGCTGGCGGGCGGCGAGCTGACCGGCGCGACCCCCGGCCGGGCACTCCGGCCGCGATGACCGTACGGGATCTTCGAGCTCAGGCCGCGATGACCGTACGGGATCCGCATGCGTCGCGGGCCGTACAAGATCTTGAGGAGGGGTGGTGTGCCGTGCGGGAAGGTTCCGTGCTGGACGGGGAGCTCGGGTTTCCGGTGATGGTGGTGCACCGGGAGGCGCTGGAGCACAACATCGCGACCATGGCGGCGTTCGCCCGTGAGCATGGGCTGGAGCTGGCGCCGCACGCCAAGACGCACCTGTCGCCGGAGATCGCCGCGCGGCAGCTCGCGGCGGGGGCGTGGGGGCTGACCGTCGCGACGTCGCGGCAGGCGAGGACCGTGCGCGGGTTCGGGGTGAGCCGGATCATGCCGGGCTGCGGTGGGCGGCGGGGGAGCTGGAGCGGGATCCGGGTTTTGAGTTCCTGTCGTTCGCGGACTCGGTGGCCGGGGTGGACATCCTGGCCCGGCACGCCGGCTCGCGGCCGTTCCGGGTGCTGGCCGAGCTGGGGCACGCCGGTGGCCGGGCCGGGTGCCGGACGCTGGACGAGCTGCTCGCCGTGGCCCGGCACGCGCAGGAGACCGACGGGGTCGAGCTGGCGGGGGTGGCCGGGTACGAGGGGGCGCTCAAGTCGGCGGCCGAAGTCCGGAAATATCTGGACTCGCTGCAGGAGGCCGTCGAGCATCTGCGGGTCCGTACCCCGATCCTGAGCGTCGGCGGCAGCCAGTGGTTCGACGTGATCGGCCGCCACCTCGCCGCCACCCAGGCCAGGATCCTGCTGCGCAGCGGCGCGTACGTCACCCACGACGACGGCTACTACCGCGACCGCACCCCCTTCAACCGCCTCGACGGCGAGCTGCGGCCCGCGCTCGAAGTGTGGGCGCAGGTGCTGTCCACCCCCGAGCCCGGCCTCGCGATCGTCGGCATGGGCAAGCGCGACGCCCCCTACGACGAGGGCCTGCCCATCCCCAGACGCGACGGCGTCACCGTCGTCGCCATGCAGGACCAGCACACGATCGTGCACGCCGACGGGCTCGCCCCGGGGGATCTGCTGGCCTTCGGCATCTCCCACCCCTGTACCGCTTTCGACAAGTGGCGGTCCCTGCCGCTGATCGAGAGGGATTATCGGGTCAGCGGCACCATAACCACCCACTTCTAGGAGCAGCCATGAAGAAGGAGCTCAGATCCGCCGAGGCGGCAGCCCCGATCGGCCCCTACTCACAGGGACTCGTCGTCGGCGACTTCCTCTACACCTCCGGCATGGGCCCGCTCGACACGGCCGGCGAACTCGTCGGCACCGACGTGGCCACCCAGACCCACCAGGTCATGCGCAACCTCGGCGCCGTCCTCGCCGCGCACGGCCTCGGCTTCGACGACGTGATCAAGGCCACCGTCCACCTCCAGCACGTCAAACGGGACTTCGCCGCCTACAACGAGGCCTACAAGACCTACTTCACCCAGCCGTACCCCGTCCGCACCACCGTCGGCTCCGAGCTGCTCGACATCCTGGTGGAGATCGACTTCGTAGCCCACAAGAGCGCGTAAGGTCGCTTCGTGGACAGTTCGGTGTACGTCTTCGTCGAGGACCTGCGCGGCGAGGGCGTCGAGCGGGTGCTCGACAGGATCAGCGCGTACGGCGTGCGCGGCGTCACTGTAGGCGCCGTGCACCACGCCTCCCGCGACATCACCCCGCACGGACTGTCCAGGCTGACCATCCGCCGGGAGGGGGCGCACTTCCCCCCGCCGCCCGACCTGTTCTCCGGCCGCCGGCTCAAGCCGGCGACCGGGCACCAGGACGCCCTCGACGGCCTGCGCGAGGCCTGCACCAGGCGTGGGCTCGCGCTGCACGGCTGGACCGTGTTCCTGCGCAACGCCACCATCGGCGCCGCGCACCCCGACGTGACCGTACGCGACTGCTTCGGCGACCGCGGCTCCCCGGCCGACCTGTGCCCCGCGCACCCCGACGTGCGCGAGTACGCCGTCGCGCTGGCCCGAGCCGTCGCCAGGCTCGGCGTCGACAGCGTGGTCGCCGAGTCGCTGCACTTCAGGCCGCTCAAGCCGGAGCGCTCCTTCGTGCCGCTCGGGCCGATGGACGCCTACCTGTTCGGCCTGTGCTTCTGCGACTACTGCATGCGCCGGGCCGCCGACCTCGGCGTCGACGCCGAGGTGGCGCGCGAGGAGTGCGCCAGGATCGTCGGCGGCGTGCTCGGCGGCGACCCGCCCGCGCAGGGCGAGGTGACCAGGGCGGCGCTGACCGCCTACGCCGGCCCCGACGTCGTCGCCTACGCCCGCGCCCGCTCCGAGACGGTCACCACCCTCGTCTCCGAGGTCGCCTCCGCCGTCGCCGCCGAGGGCTCCAAGCTGGTCTTCATCGACTCCACCGGGGCCGTCAAGGGCTACCGCGACGGCCTGCCGACGCCCGGCCTGGCCGCGCACGACGCCTGGCAACTCGGCGTGGACCTGGTGGCGCTCGGCGACCTGGTGCCCGCCTTCGGCGTGCTCGCCTACGCTCGCGATGCCGCCCGGGTGGCCGACGACGTCGGCGCCTACCTGCGGTCGGTGGGCAAGGACCGGGAGGTGCGGGCGGTGCTGCGGCCGGGATATCCGGACAGCGACTCCACCGACCGGCTCGTGGCCAAGGCCCGGGGGGCGAAGGCGGCGGGGGCGATGGCGGTGGACTTCTACGCCTATGGCCTGGTGCCGCACCCGGTGCTCGACCGCATCCCGGCGACCCTGGCCGAGGCTTTTTGAGTCATCTGCTCCCGGCGAACGCCGTGGCCATGCCCAGGCCCAGGTAGACGACGCCGCTGACGTACCGCATCGAGGTGGCCTTGCGCTCCAGGCGGCCGCTGAGCGCGCCGGCCGCGAACGCGTACGCCAGGTCCGACAGCAGACCGAGGACGAGCAGCGTGAGCCCGAGCACCACGATCTGCGGCGCGGGCGGCCCCGCCGACGGCTCCAGGAACTGCGGCAGGAACGCCAGGAAGTACAGCGTCACCTTGGGATTGAGCACGTTGACCAGGACGCCTTCGAGGAAGATCTTGCGCAGTGGCTGGGGAGGCGGGGCCTGCGTGACGGTCTCCCGCTTGGCGGTGAAGGCGCGCACGCCGAGGTAGACCAGGTAGGCGACGCCCGCCCACTTGACGATCGCGAACAGTGTCGCCGACTGCGAGATGACGTACGACAGGCCGGCGGCGGCCACGGCGATGTGCACGAGCGTCCCGGCCTCCACGCCGAACGCGCTGGCCAGCGCCGCCGTCCTGCCCTGGGCCAGGCCGCGGGCGGTGATGTAGAGATGGTTGGGCCCTGGGATGAGCACCAAGACGAGCGAGGCTTGCACGAAGAAGACGAACGTTGTCAGGGAGATCACGAATGCTGAGCGTAGGCCGACTTTGGTCCTCTCGTCAGGGCCAATCACGGCCGCTGATCGTGGTCCAATGGGAATGTCGGGGGCGCGTGGCATAGTGGCTGGGTGAACGGAACTCTCGTCGGGCGCTCGGCCGAGCTCGCTCGGCTCTCGCGGGTGCTCGAAGCGGCCGCCGCGGGCACGGCGGGGGTCGCGCTCGTCGGCGGAGACGCCGGCATCGGCAAGACCCGGCTGGCCACCGAGCTGGTCGCGGAGGCCCGCCGGCGCGGTTTCAACGTGCTGGTCGGCCAGTGCGCCGAGCTCGGCGACGCGCTGCCCTACCTCCCGCTGGCCGACGCGCTGCGCGGCGCGGAGCCGGGAGTGCGCGAGGCGGCCGCCGCCCACCCCATGCTCGGCCAGCTCCTGCCGGGCACGGAGAGCGCGCCGTCGGCCGGGCTCACCCAGCAGCGGCTGTTCGGCTCGCTGCTCGGGCTGCTGGCGGAGGTCCAGCCGGTGATGTTCGTGATCGAAGACCTGCACTGGGCCGACCGTTCCACCCGTGACCTGCTGGTCTTCCTCAGCCGTATGGTGCAGACCGAGCGGGTGTGCGTGGTCGGCACCTACCGCACCGACGATCTGCACCGCCGCCACCCGCTGCGCTCGGTCCTCGCCGAGCTCAAGCGGCTGCCCAGCGTGACGCACGTGGAGCTGGGCCCGCTGGACAGCGGCGACATGTCCGATTATGTCGGCACTTTGGGGCCGGTGGACGCCCGCGCGCTCGGCATGATCGTCACCCGGGCCGAGGGCAATCCCTTCTACGCCGAAGAGCTGTTCGCCGCCGTGGCCGAGGGCGACACCCTCCCCGACGGGCTGGCCAGCCTGCTCATGTCCCGGGTCGAGGTGCTGTCCCCGGCGGGCCAGCAGGTGCTGCGCGCCGCCGCCGTGGCCGGCCGCCGCGTCGAGGACGAGCTGCTGTGCGAGGTCTCCGGCCTGCCTCTGGCCGACTTCGAGGAGGCGGTGCGCGAGATCGTCTCGCGCGGCCTGCTGCGCGTCCGGGGCCCCGGCTACGCCTTCCGCCACGCCCTCCTCCAGGAGGTCGTCTACACCGACCTGCTGCCGGGCGAGCGCACCCGCCTGCACGCCGACTTCGCCCGCCTGCTCACCGCCCCCGCCGAGCTCGCCCACCACCACCTGGCCAGCCACGACCTCGCCGGAGCGCTGGCCGCCTCCACCGAGGCGGGCCGCCAGGCCGAGCGCCTCGGCGCGCCCGCCGAGGCCCACAGCCACTACGAGCGGGCGCTCAGCCTGTGGGACCGGGTTCCCGACGCCGCCGAGCTCGCCGGGGAGAGCCGCGTCGCGCTGGCCTTCCGCAGCGCCGTCATGGCCGCCGACAGCGGCGACAACCACCGCGCCGTCGCCGCCCTGCGCGCCCTGCCGCCCACCTCCGAGGTCAGCGAACGCCTGGCCTACTACCTGTTCGAGACGGACGACTTCGACGCCGCCATCGCCGCCGCCGAGCACGCCGTGCAAACCGCCTTCGACCAGATCGCCCTGGCCAGAGCCCTGGCCACCTACGCCCGCACCCTCCTGTGGGGCCACCGCCACGCCGAGGTGGAGGAGCTCGCCCACCGCGCGCTCGACACCGCCCGCACCGCCGGCGCCAAGGACGCCGAGGTCGGCGCCCTGCTCACGCTGGCCACCTTCACCGAGATCCGGCACGACATGGCCGCCGCCCACGACCTCGTCGAGACCGCCTCCGCCGAGAGCACCGGCGACCTGGCCATGGACCTGCGAGCCCGCTTCCACCACGCCCGCATCCACTACGAGCAGGGCCTGCTCGCCGAGGCGGCGGAGGTGGCCGACGAAGGCATCCGGCTCGCCGTCGAAAGCGGCCTCAAGTGGAGCACCTACGGCACCGACCTGCGCTTCCTGCGCTTCCTCATCCACTACGTGGCGGGGGAGTGGGATCAGGCCGAGTCGGTGGCCGGTGGCTTCGGCGCCCGCGTCGGCACCGCCCCCGAGGCCACCCTGTCGTCCTTCGCCCTGTTCATCGAGGTCGCCCGCGGCCTGCCCGCCGTCGAGGACCGGCTGTCCTGGCTGCGCCCCTTCTGGCACGACGCCCTGGTCGCCTACATCTCCCGCGGCCTCGCCGCCGAGCACGCCCTCTGGCAGGGCGACCCCGCCACCGCCCTCGACCACATCCACGCCACCCTCGCCACCCTCGACCCCGGCGAATCCGGCACCATCCGCATCGCCGCCATCGGCCTGTGGGCCATGGCCGACCTCGGCATCACCGAGGGCGCCGACGACCTGCTGTCCCGCGCCCGCTTCGCCCTCACCACCGGCCCGGTCGGCGAGGGCGGCCAGTTGGGCCCTGAAGGCCAGGCCTGGGCACTGCGCCTGGAGGCGGAGTGGCACCGCGTGCACGGCCGCCTGGACCCCGACCTGTGGCGCGAGGTCGTCACGTCCTTCTCGTACGGGTTCGTCTACGAGGAGGCCAGAGCCCGCTGGCGCCTGGCAGAGGCCCTGCTGGCCACCGGCGACCGGCCGGCCGCGCAGGCCGAATGGGAGCACGCCAGAGAGCAGGCCGGAAAGCTACGAGCGGCACCCCTCGAAGCGGCCCTGGCCGAGTTCGGCAGACGAGCCCGCTTCGGCACCGGCGACCCCGAGGGCGGCCTCACGGCCAGGGAAGTAGAGGTCCTGCGCCTCGTGGCCGAAGGCCTGACCAACCGGGAGATCGCCGCACAGCTGTTCATCGCCCCCAAGACGGTGAGCGTGCACGTGTCCAACATCCTCGCCAAACTGGACGTCTCCACCCGCACCCAGGCGGCGGCGGCCGCCCGCAAGCACGGCCTGCTCGCCTGACTACCTGCCGGCCAGCTCCCTGACCACCTGGATCAGCTCCGCCGGGTCGAAGGGCTTGGTCAGATACGCGTCGACGCCGATGCTCCGGCCCCGCCGCTTGTCGTCATCCTGCGCCCGCGCGGTGATCAGCAACAGCTTGATGTGGCTGGTCGCCTCGCCGCTGCGTAGCTGCTGCGCGGTCGTCCACCCGTCGAGGCGCGGCATCATCACGTCCAGCGTGATCACATCCGGCATGACGTCGAGCACCTGGTCAAGGCAGTCCTGCCCATCGGTGGCGGTCGTCACCTCGAACCCCTCAAGGTGGAGATTGACCGTGATGAGCTGACGAATGACCTCGTCATCGTCTACGACCAGTACTTTCCCAAGAACCTCGCCCACGGCGGCAAAGCTACCCGTAGCAGGGCTGTCACGTGCGGTTTTCGCGTGATGTGTTCGCGGACCTTTATCTGTGACGAGGGGCTCCGGGATGCTGGTAGCCTAGTCACACGTTGAGCCCCCTTAGCTCAGGGGATAGAGCACCGGCCTCCGGAGCCGGGTGCGTAGGTTCGAATCCTACAGGGGGCACTCGATCTTGATCGGCGGTTATGGCCGCTGACCAGGGCGAACATCGTACGAACGGGCGGGGCTCCAGTCTCACGGAGCCCCGCCCGTTCTCGTTATAGCTCGCTGGTTGTGGACCAGTTGTGGACCAAGATCGAGCTCCCACCTAAGCCTGAACCCGAGGTGGCGTATGTCACCTGGGTCTCTCCAGGCGACTGCACGGTACAAGATCTTGGATCAGCACGGATGAGGACTTCCTCTACGGTTTCAGGAGCAGGCCGCGGTTCGGCGCGGGTATACCGGCGCGGATGCGACGGTGTGTGCGGGCGTTGCTGTCAGCGCCGCTGGCACCTCAGCCACGTTCACCCCTTGCCTCGGCGCTCGGCGCCAACCGCCTCAGCCACGGCGGCGAGAGCCGAAGTCAGCGATCGTCACGGCCTGGGCTGCCGGCCGGTCTTGGCGCTCCGTCAGGGCCACGGCCGAAGTAGCGGATCTGGCTTAACTTTCTACTCAGGAAGCATAGGACAGATTGCCCAAGCAGTGCTAACTTTATTCATTATGATGAAAGAAGACGTTGTAAATGCTCACGGCGTTCAAGCGAGCATGCTCAAGCTCCATAAGGCCTGTATGCAACATATCCAACAGGCGGCAGAGTCGCTGGATCCCGAGATAAACAAGGTGCTGCATCTAGAAGCCGACCTTGCCGCGTGGCTGGACGTTCTAAGCGAGCGGCCAGAAGCACAGCAGTTGCGATCAGCTCATCAAGATTTTGGGCTTGCATTCTACGCCGCCATGAGCGGTCTCTACCGCCAAGCATTCGCGAGCCTAAGGTCATTTCTTGAAGTGACGACAGGTGCAACCTATCTAAGTTCCCTAGAGTTTAAACGACGCCAATGGGTCAGCGGAAAGCTCGATATAAGTTGGACTGCAATAACTTCAAGCGAGGATGGCATATATTCCACCGCCTTTTTGCGAGAGTTCTGCCCGGAGGCAATTCCCGAGCAAGGGGGCATGGTTGCAGATCTAAAAAGTTCATACCGGAGATGTTCAGAGTATATTCACGGCAACGTCGCTACCTCGCAAATGCTCCCTCCAGATATCTCTTTTAAAAAGGCGTTGATGGAGGAGTGGCTATCGATTGCGACGCTTATCCTCGGTTCAATAATCCACTGTCTTACAGTTAGATACTATAAGGACTTAAGCACACTTCAAAAGCAAGCCGTTGAGGCCTCGCTTGAAGATAATCTTTCGCACCTAGCTTCAATTCGAACACTCCTGGGTCTACCTCTTGAGACAGAAAGGTCGAAGACGTGAGCGAGCTTAACTTCCGAACAGAAGACCTCACCCTGCAAGAAGTCGGTGACTATTTCGTAGAAACTAGCATGGATCGTCAGACGATCGACAAGCTGAAGAGCAAGAAAACGGTGGTCCTGCAAGGCGCGAGAGGTGTTGGTAAATCCTTCCTTCTCAAGGTAGCCCAAAAAGAACTAGACGAATCTTTTTCGGATTCGCGAATCCTTGCTGTCTATGTGACCTTCAACAAAGCTGGATTGCTTCAAACTTCCAATCCGGAGCGATTCAAACATTGGATGTTGGCAAAGGTATGCAACAGGGTGATTCGCGAGGCGCGTAAGAAGGGGACTCTTCGCCAACAAAGCACTATTTTTGCCACGTTGTCACATGATGGGACTGACGAGGCAGCGCAGATTCGCCTTCAAGAGCTGGAGCGCGATCTGGAGGATGCCTGGAAGAATGAGGGCGTATCATCTAAGTTTGACTCTGGAATCGATCCGGAGGTAATCAAGGACGCGGTAGAGGATCTATGCCTGCAGGCCAAGGTAAGAAGGGTTGTCCTTCTTGTAGATGAGGCCGCGCATGTCTTCATTCCGGAGCAACAGCGGCAATTCTTCACGCTGATGCGGGATCTTCGTAGTCCCTATCTTTCAGTCAAGGCAGCGGTCTATCCTGGTGTTACATACTTCGGTGATTCCTTCCAGTTGAGCCATGACGCGGAGATGATCAGCGTCAATCGAGATATTCTGGACCCGGAATATCTCAACGCTATGCGTGAGATAGTGCTTCGCCAAGATCCAAGCCTTCTCCCTCAGGTCAAGAAAAACGGGGAAGTTTTTGATGCGCTAGCGTTTGCCGCAAGTGGCAATCCTCGAACCCTTCTCAAGACAGTGTCCGCAGCCTCGCCTCTGAATACTAGTAACGCACAGCGCGTCATGCGGGAGTACTATCGTGAAACTATTTGGAGCGAACACTCTGCGCTAGCTGATCGCTATGTAGGTCATCGTGCTGTGATCGACTGGGGAAGGGAGTTCCTGCAGACTCACGTAATCCCGTCGCTGCGTACTAGGCAGCGGCAAAGCGAGGAACCCGACAGGCGCGTGTTCCTTTGGGTCCACCGAGACGCGCCAGTCGCGGTCAAAGAGGCACTTCGGCTTCTCTGTTACAGTGGCATTCTTCATGAGGCGGGCAGCGGCCTCGTAGCTACACGTGGGCTAGTCGGAACTCGGTACATGCTGAATATTGGCACCAGAACGGGTGCAGAGCCGGAGCCCGTGTCCGCCACTGCGTGGCTGCGCAAATCTATTTCGATAAAACGGATGATGGAATTCGGTGCTAATCATGATCTCTATGAGGACATCGCTCGCCTCGACGTTGAAGAAATGGATGAAGAGGGGCGGGAATTCCTTAAGTCCCAACTGCATCGTTCCGTTGATCAATTGGATATGACTGCTTTTTCTAGGGGAGTTCTTAAGCAGCTTGGATTCGACACTGTCGGGAAAATTCTGACAGCTTCCGAGAGCGACTTCCAACAGGCGAAGTGGGTGGGTCCTGTACGATCGCGACAGATGATGAACATCGCTACTGCTGCCGTCCTAGAATACTTGTCCGGCTGAGGTCCTTGATGCGCTGACTCGATCGGGTGGTTTTTCATGATGCCCAATGCGCGAGCACGCGCATCTCAAAAGCAAGCGAGGTTCGTTAACCGATACAGGCACTGCCGATGCTTCCCACTCCTGCCCCATCGGGCGGCCTGTAGCGCAGGCGGTGCTGGCCGCGGCCGGCCGAAGAGCCGCAGTGCGGCCAGCGACTGTCTCGACGCACGCAGGTCGTCGGAGGTGGGCAGCCGAGCAGGGTGATTGCTCTGCATGAAAAGCGGAAGGTCAGGCTGCCACGTGGCTTCGTTCCTCGGGTCTGGCGGCGCTGGGGGTACGGCTCCCCTTGCCACAGAATGAGGGGGCCGGTCACTTGCGGCGGTGCTGCACAGCAACGCTGCAGCATAAGCGCAGACACCATCAGCCAGCACCTGCAGCTTGACCAGGATGAAGACTGCTCGACGGTGTGGCTGCCTTCCGTTTGCGAATGGGTGCTCATCAGCCGGCCTCCAGACGCGTATGGAGGTTCCGCCCTATTCTCCCCGTTACCGCTTGAGGCATGGTCAGGCTTCTACCGCTTGAATTGATCAGCTTCGAGGGCGGCCTCGATTCGGCGATTAATCTGACAGTCTCGCCCGTCGAGGCACTTGGCGTACCGCTTGAGGAGGACCTCCACGCTATTGCCGGCGCGCTCCGCTACCACCGTCGCGTCGACGCCTGCATTGAGCCATGTGGACAGGGCGGCATGGCGCAGGTCGTAGGGCTTTCCAGCGAGAGGTGAAGCGACCTGCTGCGGGGTCAAGACCAAGCGGCGGGCTTCTTCCCAGGCCCGTGAGTAGGTGGATGCGCCAAGGACGCCACCGCGTTCGTTCCGGAACAACCGGCCATCCGGGGCCGTGCCGAACTCTTCGAGGTGCGTCCGCAGGATGGTCACCAGTTCCGGCGGGATGGGCACGGGCCGGACTTCTCGTTCCTCTCGTTGCTTGAGCCCGCGTCGGTCGTGGACGGTCCCGTTGTCGGTCCACTGCTTGCCGCTGCTCGGGCGGGTGATTTCGAGAGTGAGCAATCCCCATCCTTCCTCCGGAAGAGCGCAGTCGGTTCCTCGGAGCCCGATCGCCTCGGCCGGGCGGAGGCCGGCGAAGTAGAGCGTGGCGAAGAACGCCACGAGGCGGCGGCCTCGCCCGCGATGCCAACTGCCGACATAGGAGAGGGCCACAAGCAGTTCGCGGGCTTGGACTGGGTTGACCACGCATCGCCGGTCCACGGTGTTGTCCCTGGCCACCCTCTTTTGCTTGACGCGCTTGAGCGGGTTCTCGGCCAGCTCGCCGAGGTCGATCGCGTACTCAAGCGCGGTGTTGAGGCCACGGCGTCGGCGGGCCGTTGTATCGGCTGCCGCGCGCTTGCCGTCGCGCGTGAGTGTGAGTTCCTCGCACACTTGGCGCACCACGATGGGGTCCGCGAGGTCGCTCACGTCTATGGTGCCCTTTTCGAGCAGGTGAACCGCGTAGTCGAGATGTGGCGGTGCCGATTCGTCTGCCTGGCGCGGGATGAGGGCCCACTGCATCGCGGTCCTGATCTCTTTCTTCGTGAGGCCGGAAGCCTTGTCAGTCAGCATGCCGAACGTGGCGACCGTGAGACTGTCCACGATGCTCTCGCGGGTCTTGGCGGCAGCGCCCTTCCAGCGCATCTTCACGTACTTGCGACAGAAGCCGTACCAGCTCAGGGCGGCCTTCTCTGTCTTCGTCATGGAGGCGGGCAGGCCGGTGACCGTGTCGAACGGTTCACCCTTCTTCGCGGCCTTCAGGAGATCGGCGCGGAAGTGATCGGCAAGTGCCTTGGTCAGGAACGTCTTGGACTTCGGCTCTGCGCCGACCTTCCATCGGAGCTGGTATGGCTTGGCGCGGTCCTTGCGGTTACGGATGCTCCAGATCACGACGTCGTGGGTCTGCATGTCGCCCCTTCCTAGGCTGCGGTCTGCTCGAAGGTGGTGAGCCAGGCATCCAGGTCGCAGCGGCGGACCTTGCGCTTGCCGTTGGGGAGTTTCAGGGACCTTGGGCCGCGGCCGGTGTGCAGCCAGCGGTAGAAGGTGGATTTCGGGACGTCGATCTCGTCGAGGACCTCGGCGATGGTGAGCAGGGTCTTGGGGCGCGTTGTCATGGTGGTGGTTGCCTTTCGGGCATCGTGATCGGTGCTGGGTGATGCCTCGGCGGTTGTGCTTGGCGGCTGGTCGCCGAGGGTGCTCGCGGGTGGTTGTTGAGGGGTGAGCCGTCCCAGCCGTCCCAGGGTCATTTCCGCAGGTCAAGCCTGGGACGGCTTGTTTTGGTGGGACGGGTCATGCCGTCCCGGCGATGGGAGCCGTCCCGCTTTGACCTGCGGTGACGAGGCTGGGACGGCTGGGACGGACCTCCCTGTCGATCGGTACGACATCGGCCTCTGGGATGGGGCCGAGGGCGGGGCAGTAGCGCGTCCAGGAGTCGGCGAAGTCCGCGCGCTGGTAGCCCTTGGCCTGCTGGCCGTTGGGGAAGCGGATGTTGGCTGAGCGGATGTCGTACTCGCGCAGCATCGTGCCGAGTTTCATCGCGGTCAGTCCGGCCGTGCCGTGGTCGGCCCATTCGCTCTCGGGGTCGCTCTTGAGCCGTTCCAGCAAGACAGCGGTAGGTAGTGCGGTGTCGGGGCCGAACGCGGTGCGGCAGCCGGACAGTAGTCGTACGCTGGCCGAGGTCTGGCCCTTGTCGTCGGCCTCGGTGGTGAGTGTCAACGTGGCGGCGCGGGCGCGATCCGGCCAGCTCTCTCCCGCGTGGTCCGCAACGATGACGAGGGGTTCCCAGGTGTCGGCCGCGCGGTCTTCTACCGGCATGCTGGGTTCTGCTGCTTCCAAGGTGGGCAGGTCAGCGCGGAGCCACAGGTTCAAGTCGGCGGCGAGGTCGCGCAGGGCGGGCCGGTCTCGGCGGTGCCGGTAGGGGGCGGCGTTTTCGCCGGGGGCGCGGCGGCGCATGTGGATGACGACGGCGCGGTCTTCGATGGTGTCGGGCATGGCACCGATGCCGGCGAGTGCGGCCATGGCGAAGGTTGGGATGCTTTCGACGCGGTTGGTCGCGGCGTCGTATCGCTTGGCCGGGCGGTTGCGCTGGTGTCCGGCGTTGAGCAAGCCGCGGAGGTCCTCGTTGCCGTCTGCCTTGGGGCCGAAGATGGTGTCGGCCTCGTCCACGAGCATGGTCGGTGGGTCTTCGGTGATGGAGCGGTAGACGGCGGCGCTGGATGAGTTGACGGTGATGAACGGCTCGTGGCAGGTGGCCTCCACCACGTCCAGGAGTCGGGACTTGCCGCAGCGCTTCTCCGGGCCTCGGATGACCAGCCGGGGAGCGTGTGCCCATGCGGGTTGGGCGTGGGTGGCGGCGATCCAGAGGGTGACGGCGTCGGCGGCCTCGGGGCTCGGCAGGATGACGTAGCGGGTGAGCGCGGCGCGTAGTCGGTCGAGCAGGGCGGCGCCGTTGGGTGTGTGGTCGTTCATGGCTGGTGCTCCTTGTGGGGTGTTCATGCGGCCCTGCTACGGCGTGGCTGGGCTTTCATGCCTGCGGACAAGCCGGAGGCGATGACGGCGGCGATCTCGCGGGGCGGGTTCGGGTCGCCTTCGGCGTTCGCGTTCTCGGCGGCGGACTGGAGAGCGGTGATGACCACTTCGGCGGGCAGCACGCCGCGTGTGACGAGTTGGCCGAGGTTGAAGGCGGCGGTGTTGAGCGTGTGGTTGCGGGTGCCGCGTTGGGCGGTGGCCACGCGTTCGATCTCGCCGCGTAGCGCGGCCTCGCCGTACCGGTTCAGGCGGTGGCTGGGCAGGCAGGCCAGCAGATCGGCGGCGCTTAGCGAGGGCGGCGCGGCGGGTGTGAGCGCCTCGGCGAGCCAGGCCGGGAGCGGTGCGGCTGGTAGGTCGCGCGTGATCTCGTAAGGGCCGGTGCCGTCCGGCTGGGCGACGTGGCTCCCAGGGCCGACGACGTAGCCACCGCAGGCGCGGGTGTCGATCAGCCAGCCGAGCCCGCCCTTGTGACCCGCGCTGTTGCGTAGCCGTAGACCCTCAGGCGGGGTGAAGTAGAGATGTGTGCCACCGCGCCGGGTGCGGACGGTGAGAGTGTCATCGGGGTACGGCTGACCGTGCTCAGCGCACAGCAGGCGGAAGACGTGCTCTCCGTTCTGCGGGTGATGCTGGGCGAGGCCGGCGGGCGGGCGCTCGCCGGGCTTGGGCTGGTCGAGGTCGATCACGACCAGCCGGGACGGGCCGCAGGCGATGCCGATGTTGTACGGCTGGTGTGGCCAGAAAGCGGCGATGCGATCGGCGTCGGTGGTGGCGTGCTGCTCCCAGTCGGTGAAGCCACGCAACGGCTTCTTGCCGCGTGGGGTGAGCGGGAAGACGTACCAGCCACGGACGGCGGCCTGTAGGGCGGCGCGCGTCAGGTCAGGCCACCCCATTGGACGCCTCCTTGACCTCAAGGAACCGGAGGCGGTAGCCCTCGGCAGGGACGTGGATAGGAGCGTCCAATGGGGTGACGGAGCGCGCGTTGAGCGTGAGCCGACCTCGGCCGAGGTGGTTGAGGTACTCCCGGTGTGGGCGCGGTGTGATCGTTCGGGTGTAGCGGTGGGAACGGGTGCTGGTCGATGCCATGCTGGCAGTGCCTTTCCTCGTGATCGGGGTGGGTGGCCTCGGCGGTTGTGCTTGGCGGCTGGTCGCCGAGGCCGTATCCCGGTGCTGCGTCGGCGGGGCTAGAACGGCGGCTTGTCACCCGTTGGAGCGGTGGCGGCCCATGTGTCGGGCGCGTTGCCGTTCTGGCTGGTAGGGGTCTTGCGGGCCGCTCTAGTGGGCTTGGCGGTGGCGAAGCGGAGGGACGGGCCGATCTCGTCCACGGTCATCTCGAAGACGGTGCGGTGTTCGCCCTCGTCGGTCTCGTAGGTGCGCATCCGGAGTTGTCCGGAGGCGATGACGCGGGTGCCTCGGGTGAGGGACTCGCAGATGTGCTCGCCGAGGTCGCGCCAGGCCGAGCAGCGCATGAACAGGGCTTCGCCGTCCTCCCACTGCTCAAGCTGCTTGTTGTAGGTGCGTGGGCTTGAGGCGATGGTGAAGGTGGCGACGGCCGTACCGGTCTGGGTGAAGCGGAGTTCGGGGTCGTTGGTCAGGTTGCCGATGATCGTGATGGTGGTCTCGCCGGACATGGCGGGCTTCCTTCCTTGGGTCTGGGTTAGTGGGTGCCGTCCCGGTACAGGCGGCGGGCGTAGACGTAGAGCTGCCAGCCGAGGCGGGGCCGCATGCCGGTGCCGTCGCAGGCGCGGCAGGTGCGGTTCTTGCCGCCGGGGCGGCATCGGATGCAGCGGCCCCAGGGCCACGCCAGGCAGATGATGATGTAACTGAGAGTGATTGACGGTAGGCAGACTGCTAGAAGAGTGAGGACAGTGGCCATGTGGGGCCTCCAGGGCCGTTTTTAGGGTTTCCGCAGGTCAGGGTCTAGGTTCTAGAGCGCAGGTCGAGTGCCGTTTTGGGCTCTAGGTGGGCCTCTAGACCTAGAGGGGTCTGCCTCTAGGTCTAGAGGCGATCGGGGCCTTAGGAAGCGGCGCTGGAGCCTCTGCCGCGATCACGGTGTGTGATGGCGGTGGTGATGTCGTCTCGGGCTACGCCGATGCGGTTCGCGCCCTTGCCGCCGCTCTCGGGTGTGCCCCAGACCTGCATGGTCTTGATGCCGTACGGCTTGAGCGCGGTCGTGAGCTGGGCCGTCTTCGCGCCGCCCTCCAGGCGCGCCCACGGGCCGTAGATGTCGGGCCGCAGCTCGGCGAGGCGATCCACGACCGCCTCGTTCCATACCTTGGCCTCGGACGGCGGGACCACGGCGAGGATGTCGGCGAGCAGATCGAAGGTGGGCGCGTGCTGCTCGGGCGTCTCGCCGAGGGCGTGCCCGCTCAGGGCTCCCGTGCTGGCCCGTAGCGCGTGGGCGCGGTCGGCGATGCGTTGCGTGGCGGGCGTGTCCAGGTAAGCGGTGCGCACCACCTTGGGCATCGGGGTTGCGCCGAGCAGGTAGCCGATACCGGCGTCCACCTTGGGCTGGAACACCGTGGCGCGGATGCCGTTCTTGTAGGCGGAGGTGCCGAGGATCATGTCGTTTTCGAGTTGGCCGGCGACTCGTAGGCAGAACCGGATGGTGACGTTCGCGCTGATGCCGGTGGGCAGGCTGTCCTTGTCTGGGCGCTGGGTGGCCAGCACCAGGATTACGCCGAGGGCGCGGCCGAGCTTGATGATGAACTCGGCGTCCTCGCCCGCCTTGTCGCCGTACTCGGCGTGGGCGAACAGGTTCTGGCATTCGTCGAAGATGGCGACCAGCGGATGCAGGCCGAGTGAGCGTTTGTCGGCGATCTGCCGGGTGACCTTCTTGTCCGGGCACAGGTCCGGCGGCAGGGCTTTGAGGGCGGCGGCGCGGCGCATCACCTCCTTGCGGAGGAGCATCAGAGAGTCGGCGGCGTAGCCGATGGCCTCGTCCTCGATGCCGGAGACGTAGCGGTGGCAGTTCTGCTCGTGCGGGTCGAGGTCGCCGGTGCCTTTGAGTTCGTGGATCCACAGTTCGGCGCTCGGGTCGAGGGCCGCGCCGGAGGCCAGCACCCGCACTGAGGCGGTCTTGCCCTGGCCGGGCTGTGAGCCGATCAGGATGTTCTGCTCTACGACCGGTACGGCGACGGCGCGGCCTCGTGGGTCGCAGCCAAACGGGATGCCCTTGAAGAGGTCGTGAGAGCTGGCCTTGAGCAGCGGGGACTTGACGACCGTCTTGGACAGGTCCTTGTCTCCCACCCACAGGATCAGCCGTCCCTCGTGGATGGTCGAGTCACCCTCGGGCCAGATGCAGCCCAGCGGGCGGCGTAGCGCCGAGGCCATGCGGTCGCGCTTGTCCATCACGTCGGCCACGGTCACGCCGTACGGCAGGTCGATGTCGGCGCGCCAGCCGGGGCCGTCGCGGGTGATCGGGGCGACGAACCGGATGGCGTCCTTGGGGTTCTTGGCGATGGCCTGGTTGATGCCGGCGATGCCGAGCACGGTCAGGGAGCGGATGACGATGTCGCTGGTGAGCTTCTCCACCGTGGACGGTACGACCGCGCGGTTGATCAGCGGTCGGTCGGCGGGCTTGCCGAGGATGCCGAGCGTGGCGATGGCGATCGCGAGCGTCATCCACTGCACGGGGTTCGTCTGGTCAGCCACGATGAAGCCTGCGATCAGCAGCGTGACGAGGGCGGTGATGGAGACCAGGGTGCGTAGCCGTACGCGAGTGTCTCGCTGCCTGCTGAGTTTCAGGTACGCCTCGGGGTCGGCCTTCTGGACGGCGGCCAGTCGTACCGGTTCGCCCTCCAGGTCGAAGGTCCATTTGATGACGCCGCCAACCAGGCGCAGGAATCCTCGCGGGGCGCGTGCGGTCAATCGTCCGCCGTACAACGGCACGCGGGAGACTTGGTATCCGGCCACGTGCAGGTAGTGGAGGCTGATCCACCTGACGGTCTCGATGGCCTCCGCCCGGGAGCGCAGCCACAGCGGGACGATTGGCTGTCGGCTGCGCGCCTTCGCCTCCAGCGCGGTCCGCCAGTCCGCTGCGGTCGGACTGGGTTGGTCGACGCGGACGACCGCGCCTTCCAGAACCGGTCCATCCGTGTTCGCAGGGCTGTCCTCGGTGTCCGGCTCGGACCGGTCGGCGGGACTCTGTGGCTGACGTCCCGCGCGGGCGGTGTCCAGGTGGACGATGTCGGCGTCCTTGCCGTTCTCGTGGTCCGGGGCGGCGGACCGATCCGGGTCCTTGTCGTCCTCGTGGTTGGGGTTGTCCTGCTGGTGGGTCATGATGTGTGCACCTCGTTTGACTTGCTGGTCGCGGGGTCCTGGGGCGCGGTCGTTGTCTTGGCGGATGAGGCCGCGCCCCATGTGACGGTCAAGGACGATGCGCGGTCCGACCGCTGCTCGTCCGGTCGGTCAGCGGGTTCTTCGGTGGCGGTCGGGGTGTGCGGTCCGTCCGCTTCGGTGATGCCGAGTTCGGCGCGCCAGGTGGCGGCGAGCAGTTCGGTACGGTCTTCCGAGAACGGGCGCTGAGCCAGTAGTCCGGCCAGCAGCATGGCGGTGATGGCCTGGTTGCGGTCGAAGGTCCGTCCGGGGTAGCCGGTGACGATCCAGCGGCGCCCTCGAAGTTCTGCCACGTTCGGACAGTCGTCCGCGGTTATGTGCGTGTCCGTGATGGTCAGGGTCATCAGGCGGCCTCGTCTTTGCGTACGGGAGTCGTCTGTTTCGCGGAGCTCTCAACCTTCAGGCGCGACAGGAGCGCCCCGGCACGGTCGGTCGAGATGCTTTGTCCTTGGCGGCGAATGGCGTCTCGAAGGCGGTCACGGGTCAGGGGCTCTCCTTGTGCCTTGAGATCAGCGGCGACGCGTCGTCCGAGGGGGACGAGGTCACCCACGTTCGGCGTCGGCGGCAGGGACTTCTTGGTCCGGGTGCGGTTGGAGGTAGAGCGCTTACGCGGCGCGGGTGGCAGGGCCGGGGGGACGTTCTCCGGATCGACACGTACGGCTTCCGCCTTGATCGGGATGTTCTTGGGCGTTAGCTCGCCGAGGTAGTACAGGGCTCGCTCACGGCGGGTGGCCTTCCAGCGCCAGAGCAGGCCGTACCGATCCTGCAGCTCTGTCTTGGCCAGGATGCGTTCGCGCTCGCGGCCGAGGGCCTCGGGGTAGCTGCAGATCTCCCAGAGCACCATGCGGCGCCAGAGCGTGACAGTCGCCATCGGGGCGAGCAGCCAGCGTGAGCGGCGGATCCCGTCCATGTGATCGAGCTTGGCCAGGTCGGCGCGCTTGCGGATGACGTGGGCACCGACCTCGATGGCGATGACCCACAGCAGCGGGAGTAGCGCGTGGGCGACGACCGCGAACCAGTCGGTAGGTCCTGGTGCGCTGAGGTAGGCGGCCACGTTGAGGTAGACCGTCGCGCCGGTCAGTGCCCACGGGATGAACCGGAGCCAGCTCACCCTCATGCCGAGGCGGGCCAGCACGATATCGAGTGCCGAGAACACGGCGATGCCCAGGTCGATGCCGAGCGGGACCGTCCAGGCGAACCAACCGAACGAAGGGCCGGCGGCGTGCGCGACGCGCTCGAAGCTGTTGAGGAAGCCGATCAGGCCGAGCGCGCCGGTAACGGCGGCTGTGATGGCTACGGCTGTCCGCTCTCCCTCGGTGAGGGGGCGGGGTGCGGTGGTGCAGGCGTTCATGCGGCTACCTCCTCCGCGCAGTCGAGGCAGGTGCCGAGGTGGCGCGGCAGCACGTACCCGACGTCCGTCAGGCACTCCGGACAGGTACGGCGGGCCGCGTTCGCCTTCGACAAGGCGGCGCGCTGGCGTGGGGTCGCGGTGCGCTTGGGCAGGGCGAACCGGACGTCGTACAGGTAGGCGGTACGAACGCCGGGCGCACCGTAGCGGCGGGAGCACCACAGCACTTGGGCCTGTACGCCCTGGCCGCCAGGGCGCAGCCCTTCGGCGGTGAGCTGGCGGAGGGTGCGCAGGTGCGGCGGGGCCATCTTCCACGGGTAGGTGGGGATGCTGTACCGGTCGCCGGTCGGGTCCCAGAAGCGGGCGCGGATGCGGCTTGTCATCAGGCCACCTCCAGGTCTTCTAGCTCGGCGGCCTGCTCGGCTACCTCCGCGGGCGTCCGGCCGGCCCAGATGCCCGAGGTCGGGCGCGTCTCCAGCGCGTAGAGCTCGCAGACCAGCAGGGCCGGGCAGGTGGCGCAGACCTCGCGGGCGACGGCCTCGCGGGCGGCGCGCTCCTCGGTGCTCTCGATCGTGAGCCGAGGGCCGGTGTGCAGCTCGGGGTCGTAGGTGCATTCGGGAAGCGGAGTTTCGCCGTCCACGCGCCAAATCGCTTCGACGTCGGCGAGCGACATGCGTGCCGGGTGGATCGGTCGGTTGGTGTTGTGTGCCACTGGTGGGTCTCTCTTCCTGCGGTCAGTTGCTGACGGTCTGGACGAACCGCGCGAACGACTCGGACGCGCTCATGACCAGGTGCGCCGCCGCCTTGACGATGGTTGCCGCGCCCTCGGGGTCCTTCAGGGCGTAGAGGGCAGCGCAGATCATGAGGACGGTCGGGAGCACCTTTCGCGGACGGACAAGCATGTTGATCCCTTTCGGTTCGAGAACCTGCGAGCAGGTTCTATAAGACATAGAACATGTACAGTCACTGAGAGTCAAGTCACAGGCACCGATCGCTTTGGGTTCCTGCGGGCCTCGCCTCGCTCGTTCCTGCTGACTCAAGGATTCCTCGCCGCGCGCTGCGGCAACACTGTGATCACCCCCGTGACTGAATGCACAGGGGGTGCTTTTGGGGGGTGATTTGGCCCTCGGCCAGGAGAAACATCCAGACCAAACTTGTGGAGTTCGAGCCACGGAAGCCTTGTCCGCGCCATGATGCGAAGGCGCGGATATATGGAGGTGAACGTGTCTCGAATGCCCAATGTTGCGCTCGCGCAGGCTATGCGGCGTGCGGATTGCTCAAATTCGGGACTTGCTTCGCGAGTACGGCAAATTGCCCAAAATGACGGCATAAGCCTGAGTTGCACCCATGTGGACGTCAAGCGTTGGCTTGATGGCGTGAAGCCTCGCTCGGCGACAGCACGGTTCATCGCCGAGGCCCTGTCTCAGAAGGCCGGCATGACGTTCTCGTTGGACGACATAGGTTTGGGCAGCGTCGTCACTCCGGAGACGCTTGAAGCCACCCTCGCCCACGGCGGTGGGATATCCGATGTCGGAAGCCTGCTGCTGGGTCTTACCCGGCGAGACCTCGCTGATGATCCTGTGGCTCTGGAGTCCGTGATCGTGCCGGACGCCTGGAGTGAGGCTCTGATCGCATGGCTGCTGTCGCGGCCTGAGCCGCATCAAGCCAGGGAGAATGCCCGGCCATCTGTGGGTGTGTGGGACGTCCACGCGATCCGGGCGACAACCGAGATCTTCGCCAACATGGGGTTTCAGTTCGGCGGCGGTCACGCGCGTTCTGCGCTCATTCAGTATTACAACCGCGAAGTCGTCCCGATGCTGAACGGAAAGTTCACCGAGCCGGTTGGACGATCGTTGTACGCGGCGGCTGCGGAAATCACCGAGCTGGTCGCCTGGACGGCTTACGACCTGGGCAGACATGGGCTCGCTCAGCGGTATTTCCTCCAGGGGCTACGCCTCGCACAGGCGTCGGGTGACCGCATGATGGGCGGTCTGCTACTCGCCGATATGAGCCATCAAGCTAACTACCTCGGCCGCTACGACCAGGCGATTCAGCTTGCACGGGCAGCCCAGGAAGGGTGCAAGGACGTCTCCAGCGCCACGCCCATGGCCTTGTTCCACGCCATGGAAGCGCGGGCTCACGCAGGTAACGGTGATGAGGCGCAGTGCGCACGCGCGTTGCTCCAGGCCGAGAAGTACTTCAACAAGCGTAATGTGGAGGATGACCCTCCGTGGTCACGTTACTTCGACGCCGCGGAACTGGCCAGCGAAGGTGCGCACTGCTATCGCGACCTCAGAATCCCTTCACAAGCCATGGAATTCGTCGGTCAGGCCGTCGATCTCTGTGACCCGATGTACGTGAGGACGCTCGCCTTCGACCGCCTCGTGCAGGCGGCCAGCTACGTCCACATGGGGCAGCCTGCGAAGGCCGCCTTGGTTGCGCTGGAAGCCGTCAACCTTGCCGGCCCCCTCAAGTCCGCGCGTTATCTCCGTTACGTTCGAGATCTGAAAGCCGACCTCGCGAGCTTCGGCGGCGAAGATTCGGTCAGGGCGCTCAACACTCTCATCGCCGAGAAATATCCTTCCCTCGGCGGTTAGAAAGCCTGCCACTGGCGAGGCGCGTCCGGATTCTGCAGGCAGAAAAGGCGATTACGGAACTCGCGAGCGATGGCCTCATCTTCGTTGACGTTCTGCATCAGCCATGTCGTCATCTTCAACTCGTTAATGTCTCTGAGCACGGGATAGCCCTCCCACGCCAGGACATCGAAGCCGTAGCGCTCCGCGAACTGGTCATATTCGGCACGGGTGCCCCAACCCAGAGAGTGTTCAAGGGCTGTGACAGCGAGATCGGTCTCAGGAGGGCCGAAGGCGAACCGCTCCAAGTCGATCAGCACGATGGTGCCGTCAGTGGCCTTGATGAGGTTGTCAGAGTGAGCGTCACCATGTACGGCGCAGGCATCGAGAGGGAAATGCAGAGCCCCATAGGCTGTCCGGAGCTGATGGTACTTCCTCAGCAGGAAGTGGCGTTCCTCGTCCGAGAGACCATTGGCCGAGGAGATGCGTTCGGAGACGCGCCCAAGGATGTCGAGCTGTGGCAGCGCCAGGGCTTCAGGAACCGGCAACTGATGGAGAGCCCGCAGAACCTCGGCCAGATCAGTCAAAGTCGCGGCATCACCGCCGTTGTCGATGAAGTGCCACAGCGTGACGGGCCTGTCCCTGACAACGAGAGGTTGGGGGTGATGGGTCGTTCGCGCCGCCGGCAGTCCCGCCTCATGAAGCCATGCGGACACGGCCACCTCTTTGCGAGCATCGTCAAGCACGTCCAGGCTCCGCGCGATGCGCACGACGACCCGTTCGGCCTCCAGGACGAAGAGAGCATTCTCGCCGAGGCGGATCAGCCGCGCGTCTTCGCTCGCGAGGCCAGCGACCTTGCAAGCCTCTTGGAGGGTCGCCCGTGCTTCCTGAGAGGTGAACGGGACTGCGGCTGACTGGAACACGGTCACTAGGAGCCCTTTGGTTGCGTCTTGACCACGCGGCCTCTTCCGGCCCGCTTCTCGACTATCCCTTCTGCTTCTAGCAGCGCGAACGCCCTCCTGACGGTGATACGACCAACACCTCGCTCTTGGGCCAGTACATTCTCTCCGGGAAGCACAGCACCAACGGCGAACCTCCCGCCGGCTATTTCCTGCCGTAGGACGGCGGCCACGTCGTCAGCACGCGTACGCGCATGATCGGGCCCACCGACGAACCACCCTTTGCCATGGACGGCGGCAATCAGCTGTTCAGAGGCGAGCAGTTGGAACGCCTGCCGGACAGTCCCCTTCGAGACGCCGTACTCATCCGCGGCCGCGGCTTCGCCCGGTAGTTGCTGGCCGGGCGCGAGCTCGCCGCTCTCGATGCGTTTGCGTAGAGCCTTGGCGATCGTTTCGTACTGGGCCGAGGCGGTGCGGTCGGCGCCTGGCAGGCCGTCTCCCACCACCCTGCGCCCCCGGCCTGCCTCGCTGAGCACTAGTCCCGTGCGCTCCAGCTCGGCGACAGCTTGACGAACGGTTCCTCTCGCTACACTGTACGTACGAGCAAGCTCGGCCTCGGAGGGCAGCATTCCGCCGGCGGGCGGATCTCCTTCGCGAATGCGACGGCGGATATCTTCGGCTATCCGAACGTAGGTGGGGCCATCCTTCGCCTTGCTCATCGCGCTCCCTCGCCGAGGCATATCGTCTCTAGGGTAGGGCGGACAGGCCAAGACCTGCGAAGTATCGCGGCTCCACGCCTTTTCTGGAGTCTTCCCTTCGATGGAGCCACGAGGGTGAGCGGCGTCGAGCCGGCCACCAAGTCTCAGTCGAGGTTTCTGAGCGCGGACCATGAGGGGCGGTGGACGGTCTATGCATCCCCTGGAGCAGCGCCTCCGGCAGATGTACGCGACCGTTTAGGCCTTGGCCTCCTCCTGGCCAGCCGTGTGCGGCTACGCCACCAGGCTTCGGCGATGACATCGTCCGGGTCTTTGCATCTGTGTCTCTTCTCGAAGCCGGCGATGAGCATCACCCAGACCTCACGCGCGTGCTTGTAGCATCCCCGACCGGCCTCCTCGTAGCCCTCGGGATACACAGCACGGAGAACGAAGAACTGGCCGCCCTGGCTCGCCCACTCATACACTCCGCAGCACGATGTCTCCTTGATCCGAATGTGGTCTCCCCGAGGACGTAGGTAAGGTTCCCAGTACGGTTCGGGCGCATCAGGAGCCGACACGGTTACTCGGCCCTTCTGTGGCGTACTCCTGCAGGTAGCGGAAGACGTTGCGGCGGCATCGCTGCCATGCGCAGGCGAAGGCGAGCTCTAGAAGCGTGTCGGCTTCGAGCTGCGGCTTGACGCCATAGGCGATCTCGTCGGCGGCCAGTTTGGGCAGCGGCCTTGCCCGCCAGACGCCGAGCTGGTTGCGCCACACGTAGAAGCGTCTGAACGCGCCACGCAGGTCGTGAGGCGAGACACCGAGTATGGAAGTCATGCGGGATTGATCTCCCCGTGTTGCGTTGGGCAGGGAAGTCAGTCAAAAATCCTTGCAGGCTGACGTTTGCCCACGTTAACTCTAGGGCCTCATAGCCACAAGGCTCATGGCAACATAGCCGCGTGAGACTTGTGTGCTGTGATCGACTACAGCTCTGGGGTGCCGGTGTATCGGCAGGTCGCCAATGCGATCCGCGACGACATCACCGCCGGCCGCTACCGGCCAGGAGCGTGGTTGCCTTCAGAGGCCCAACTGGCGCAGATGTACGAGGTGGGCCGCGACACCGTTCGCGAAGCGCTGGCGTACCTACGGGCCGAGGGGCGGATCACCACAGTCCGCAAGCGGGGGTCGATGGTGGCTGTTGAGCCGACACGGGAGGCGTACCCCGTGCCGCCCGGAGCTCGCGTGGTTGCCCGCATGCCTACACCAGACGAACGGCGAGACCTCGCCACACCAGCAGAACTGCGTGAATTCGGCGGCATGCCCGAGGGCGTGCCCGTCTTCGAAATCTTCCCTGGAGCACGCAAGCATCGAAAGGTGCTACGCAGTGATCACGTGGAACTCTTCGTCCACGAACCATCCGACTGCGATTAATTCCATAGATGAGGAACGGGCACGGCGTAGGGCAATCCCGAACATGGAGCATATGGCGGCATCACGGAGGCCGCACGCTATGAACTCGACAATGTCGAGCGTTCGTATAATGCACGCCTTGCCTGTGGCGGGTGGCCAGGTCAATCACTACGCGTGCGGTAGGTCACGCCCCGGGAGAAGTCAGGATTGAACGTGACGATTGTTCCATCTATGCGTCTTTCGATCTCCTTCACATCAATTCCTTTACGGTCTTCGATAAGGCTGTAATCGGTTTCGCATCCACAGGAACTCTCGCTCCAAGAAAAATCGACTATATCCTCGCACTCCGAACAGCGGAGCGCCTGTGTCCCACAGATATCGCAGGTGCCAAATTCCAGAGTGTCGGGTTCGCTATCCTCTATGGTGGCTATCCAGACGTACCATCCAATGTCCCCCGTGTAGCAGTTGGGGTGTGGGCAATCTCCCAAACCCGTAAACAGAGAATCGAGATCTGCAGGAGTATGGTCGTATGAGGCAAGGCTGCTCAAGACAATCTTCGGTACCCTTGCTCCTGCCGCGCGGTTCTGTGCCGGTTGCGTAAAGCCGTTAAGTGCGAATAGCAAACCCCGCTCGACATTTAAGTCCTGGAGCTTGCCCGCGAATTCATCCACTATCCCAATGCCAAGCTTGCGCTTATAGTGTTTACACTCAACCGCTATACTTATGTCTTGGCCAGATAGAGATCCCATTATCAGCACATCGACTTGTCTCGTCTCACCACTAAGAGTGCCTGGGACCGAAACATCCCTACGCACAAGTGCGTCCTCATCGAGCTTCGCAAGCATCCTGCGCACCTCCTCTTCATACCGTGCCCATTGCTGAGGTGTGGGAACGACCGTTTGATGCTCATTATCGGTACTGAATGAATCGCTGGACATTGCTGCCACCCTTCGCCGTATGGAGGGATATGAACAAGAGGGCATTTCGGGGACAGTCTTTCCGGGGAGTCTATTCCGGGTAGAGAGACTGTCCCCGAAATGGAGATAGCTTAAAAAAGGAAATCTGGCGAAGGGCGGTGTGTACCTATGGTCTCCTCGCTGCATCGAGCCCTGCTTCTGCCAGGTTCGCCATTCCTCAAGGTTCGCGACGAGAGAAGCTCTAGTTATCGAACAGAGAGAATACCCTCCCTCCCTTCTCCGGGCTTGCAAAATCGTGGGCCTCAATGGTGAGTTCTTCTGCCGTCGCGTTCGATAGTGTCGGTTGACGTGCGGTGGCCGTTGAGAAAAGGTTCATGGGTGCACGTGCCTCGCGCGCTATAATAACCGCCGCGATTCCTGCGCTCTCCAAGAGCTCAAGAGACTTCGGGAGTATTGAGGGCTGCTCAAGCCCAGGATGACGTCCCGGCTCCTGGCGACGCCACCCTTCCTTGGACATTCTAATCATGGCATTTCGGTAGGTTATATCAGATAGAGTACCCAACTCCCTGGCCCTATATAGAAGTGCCTGCATGCTCACGCCCCAATACTCCTTCAAAGTAAGGAGCTGCGACCAATTAAGGCGGCGGGGTAGCTGGCCGATTATTTCACTTTCCGGCATAAGCAGCTCCGAAGCAAAATGGTGAGCTTGCAGTTCTACTAGGCGCCCTCCTGGCTCTACGTCCAAGTGCATTACCAGATGACCCAGTTCATGAGCAAGGTCAAATCGCTGCCTATAGTAATCATCCTTTATTGGGTTTAGGATTACTATAGGCCGGTGTGGCGTTTCAAACGAATATGCATCCACAGAGGCCGATTGGGCTGGACCGAAGGCCGCTACAATTCCATTGTTCTCTGCAGACCGCAGAAGGTGTGCGATAGGCCCCTTCTCGATTCCCCATGCCTTACGCAGTTCCTGTGCGGCAATGACAGGCTCTGACGTCGTTTCGCTATCTACCGGCACGGGGAGTGATGGAATTCGGCATTGCGGCATATCTACATATCGTTCGAGCGTCTGTACAATATCGTGAACTATCCATCCGTAGGCGGTCGCTTGATCCCGCACAACTTGCGTTGTAGTC
Source organism: Nonomuraea glycinis (assembly GCF_014646515.1). Lineage (GTDB taxonomy): Bacteria > Actinomycetota > Actinomycetes > Streptosporangiales > Streptosporangiaceae > Nonomuraea > Nonomuraea glycinis. The sequence goes on along the minus strand of NZ_BMNK01000003.1, from coordinate 596,647 downwards.
CTTAGCGACCGAAAGTGCGGTATGACATTTGATGAGGGCGAGAGCATGGTGCTCGGGGTAGCCAAGAAGAAACTTGGTTCCACCCCGAGCGCCACAGACAACTGAGCAACTGTGGCGGGAGCAGGACGTGTACGCCCAGACTCGTAGCCTGCAATCGCTGTCGGTGTCTTCTCAATTTGTGCTGCTAGCTCGACTTTGCGGAGTCCAGCTAGCTGGCGCGCCAATTTGAGACGGCTTCCGACGAAAAGCTTAGCTGCCTCTGTTATCCCTGCCCTGTATTGCTGGTTGTTCACCCTTCGTCTTTCTGTGAATTAGCCTTGCGCGGCATAGCGCGAAGCGTGACCTCGGCGTCCTGCACCTCCTGAGGCGAAGGACTCTTAGGCGGAGTGGCGGGGATGGGGTCAATGCCCTGTCTTCCATCAGGAGGACCGTTCCGCAGCTCGACACGCCAGTGCCAGGCCTCCGATCCCTTCCGGTTATAACGCGGTCGACCGAGGTGAAGCTCAGAACCCTTGGTATGCGCGTCGATCGCCCACGCCGCGACTAGGGTCACCACGGTAAGGTCGCTGACCGGTGTCTTGAGAACGTCGGCGAGGACATCGATCGCCATGAGCTGCTCGAAGCCCGGAAGCACCATCTCGTCAGGATAGGGCTGCGTGGCGACGGCCTTTTTGGTGGGCCGCGCCTGCGGCCATGGGATGCTGTCCACATCCTTACCGCCGAAGGACTGGAGAAGGAAGCGCCACTCCTTGTAGCGCCATCCGGGAGACCCATTCAGGTCGTCGCGCACGACAAGACCGGGAATCAGACGGGGCATGGCCTCGTACTCACCGGACAGCAGGCCCTCAGCGACCAGATCTTCCCCGACCTCGAACGTGTCGTTCGGGTTCACGGAGAAGCGCTCACACGAGAACACTCGGTCCAAGCGGTCAACGAGGATCGTCCAGGCGGTGTACCCCACCCAACCCTGATGGTGACCAGTCGTGGGCTCGTACGAGTCCAGAGCATGCTGCACGGCGCTGTCCCAGGCCCAGCACAGAGCCTTGAGCACGTCGGCGTCCCTCAAGTCGCCGAGCGCATCATCCTTCTCAGTCATGCGGAGAGCATAGCTGATCTCAGTAAATTTTGCTTGAGAATGAACCGTATGGATGTGACTGTGCTCCCAGCTGAACTTCTGCGGCTGGTTGGAGTTCTGCTGTCGCCGGGGCAGTGGCTCCTCGGGAACCGCTGAGCGTCGAACGACTGATCGTCCGCCGAGCATGCGAGCCGCTTACGGATCAATGGATACGGGTCTCGTGGACCAGTCATGGACCGGGCCGGCTTGGAGACGCAGGTTAAGGCTCGTTTTCGCAGCTCAAGTGCGTGGTAGGGTCTGCAACCGCACTCCTCTCCGGAGCCGGGTGCGTAGGTTCGAATCCTACAGGGGGCACACGATCTTGACCGGCGGTTATGGCCGCTGGCCAGGGCGAACATCGTAGGTACGGGCGGGCCTCCAGTCTCATGGAGTCCCGCCCGTTCTCGTTGACGCTCATAAGCTGTGGGCCAGGGATGGGCCGTGATCAAGTTGCTGATCGAGCTTCGGACGGCGAGACGCCCCATGTCACCTGTGTGCCTTGCACATGAGCCGCCCCCAGCGTTCGTTCGTGCACGAGGCGGCGACGCGGCCGCGCGAGCACGACGACCGCGACCAGTTCCTCGCCGGCGTCGCCGGACGTGAGATGGACGGACCGTCGGCGTTCCGGCACCACCGCGGCCGACACCGCTCTGCCGCCCGCCGAGGCTCACCGGGCGTCTCACCATTCGAAGCAGGGTTGATCATCAGGCAGATCCTCCCTAGGGTTCAGGGCCAACTAGGCCATCTCTTGCTAGAGGACTGTTGAAGACCCGTATCCTGAGCGCCGCGCTGGCCATCGCAACATTGAGCGGACTGCTGGTGGCAAGCCCGGCGCAGGCGAGGGACGGAGTGTCTTCCGGCCGCACGACACGCCCGAGCGGCGGCAACGGGTACGCCCAGGTAACCGTCGACTTCGTCAGCCGGACGAAGGTCGTCTTCCGGAACTTGAAGGTTCGGGACCTCTGCCCCCATGACAATCTTCCGGTGAAGGCCCGGGCCGTATGGAAATACACCACCGGAAGCTGGCACACAGGCGCCTGGAAAAAGGACACCAACGGCTGCCGCGACAAAGGCACCAACTTCGGAAACTACGTCCGCTCCGGCTCCCGGGCCATATCGGCGGTCGCTCTGGAGCTGTGCGTCTACAACAAGAAATCTGACTTTCACTGCGTCAACACCACCACTCGCTACAACCAGTACGTACACCGGGGCCGCTGACACTCAGGCAGGTCACAGCATGTTCCCGATCGGCCCGGGCATCTTGGGGACGGGCTGATCGAGCAGCTTGTCCACCTCCGCGCGGGTCAGGAGGCGCGCCTCCGGCAGAGTCGTGAAGCAGTCCCGCCAGATCCTGCGCTCCCCGGCGGGCCGGCCCAGGTCGTGCGGTGGTTGCGCTGGTGCTCTTGGCCCAGATGGCAGGTCCAGTAGCGGTCGAAGTCGCCGTTGGCGAGCAGCGCGCGGAGTTTCAGGCCGGCTTCGGCGCCGACGCTCCGCCCGGCCGTCGACGCATTCGTCCGATAAATTCGCTACCCGGCGGCCGGAGCGCCGTGATACACAACCGAGGTGCAAAACATTCTGGACTTCCCCGAGGTCCTGCGGCTGATCGAAGACCGCTCGGCCGCGTTCCGCGCCGCGATCGCGTCCGCTCCCGACCTTGACGTTCAGGTCACGGCCTGCCCGGATTGGACGCTGCGTGAACTGGTGCAGCATCTCGGCGACGGCCGCCGCCGCCAGGCTGCCATCGTCGCGGCGGGTCCGGGCGCTGAGCCTCCGGCGAGGACGGACCCGAAGGGTGCCCCGACCGCGCCTCGCGATCGCGAAGCTTTGGACGCCTGGCTCGCCGAGTCGACCGGGCTCATGCTCGACGCGCTGCGCGAGGCCGGTCCGGACCGGGGCTGCTGGACCTGGTGGGGTCGCTCGCAGGCCCCGGAGACCAGCGGAGCCGTGGCCCGGCACCAGATCCAGGAGATCGCCGTCCACACCTACGACGCCCTGCTCGCCCAGGGGGCCGCGCAGCCGCTGCCGACGGACGTCGCGGTCGAGGGCGTCGACGAGTTCTTGACGACCGTCGCGGCGACGAGCGTCCCCTGGCCGTTCAAGCCGGCGACCATCGACCTGCACGCGACCGAGGGCCGCTCCTGGCGCCTGACCCTCAACGCCGACGGCGTCCGCTGCGACGACCTCGCCGCCGACGCGGAGCCGGGCGACATGGCGATGCGAGGCGCAGCGAGCGAGCTGGTCCTCTACTTCTACGAGCGCGTCCCGCTCGACGGCCTGGAGACCACCGGCGACACCGAGCCGATGGAGCAGCTCGCCGACTGGGACCCGAACGCGTAAAACGCGCACTTGTGACGCATCTGTCGGTCCTGCGGGCGCCACTGGGCCCGGGGTTGCGGACATCGCGCGGCTGTGGTTGTGACCGACTACAGCTCTGGGATGCCGGTGTATCGGCAGGTCGCCATCCGCGAAGCGCTACAGCATCAACTCGTGGAGGAGTTCGGCATTGCACCGAACACCGCTCAGAAGGTGTTGACCAGGTTGCGCCAGGAGGGCGCCGCTTATGCAGTTCGCGGTGTCGGCACTTTCGTCCGGAGCGACGAGGCCTTGCAGGACGACTGATCAACTGACTCGCCTCCTAGCTCGATCATTCGAGTCGCAGATGGTCCAAGCGCATTCAGAGACCCGCGACCGCCTGGGCTATTCCGGCCCTCTACACAAGTTCGGAAAGCCCCCATGCGCGTGATGAAGGTCTTCTGGTCGGCGGCGGTGGCGCTGTCGCTGTGGGATCTGCTGGTCGAGCCCCTGTTCGCCGTGACGGTGATGATCACTTGCAGCAGTGCCGGGTCGTTGGACTGGCCGCAGCCTGTTCCGGCGGCTCAGGTGGCCGGCTTCCTCGGTGACCGGCTCGCCCGACTCCAGCCCGTGCTGCTGGCGCTGGCCGCGTTCTGGGCGATTCGATCGCGGTCCCGGGGTGGTCTCAACGTGAGCCGGAGCAGTTCCTTGCTCCCCGCCACGCTGGGACTGGTGGTCGCCCTGCTCCCCGCCGCGCTGGCCGAGGCCGAGAAGTGGCTGTCTCCCGATATGCCCTTGGCTTGGCAGGAGTGCCTGCACGCGCAGGTGGCGCCGCCGTCCTTCGTGGTGCCGCGCCTGATCCTGGCCTGGCTGCTCTCCCCGGCCACCATGGTCCTGCTGGCCGGGATCGCGGGTGCGGGGGTCCGGCCGCGACCGACCGATCTGCGCGAGGCCGGGTTGGTGGTGGCAGCCGTCGTACTGGCCGTGTTCCTGTTCACGGCGCTGATCGGGCGGTAGGTCAACGCCGACGGCAGCCCGCGTTATGCGGTGGTCGGCACGGGCAAGGCCGTACGTGATGGCAAGGTCACATGGCTATGATCCACACTTCGTCCCGTAAGACCCTGCCCGGCAGGGTAGGTGGCTGTGAAACGTCAACCCCGCACCGGGCACCCGCTGCCCGGATCAGACGAGGACCTTCTCGCCACTGCGGCCGGCGCAGACCAGACGGCCCTACAACCCGTACTTGCTCCAAAGAAATAGTGCTGCGCCATTAACTCTCACAGACTGCCACTCTTTCGACGTCAGACTGCTTTTGATCTCGGTCAGGGCCGGCGTGATATTGGCTTTGGTGAGACGTTCGGTCACCATCACGTAAACCTGATTGAAGCACTCCGCTTTCGTCTTCCGGGCGCTTTTCATTGCGAGAATCTTCTTGCTCATATCCTTGTGATATGGTTCGAGCCTGCGGAGAAGGACTGCGTTGGTCTTGGTCAGCGGAGTCCCGGAGGTCGACCCGGAATCGTTCTGCAAGATGTTCTCCACTCTCGCTATGATCGCCATTTGACTTGCGGTGAGATCATTCGTGGCGATGAGAGTGTCGAAGGATTCTTTAAGAGGCTTGTTGGCGTAGATGTTCTCCGCCATTTTGTCCAGGATTTTGGACAGCTGCTGATCGGTGAAGAATGTCGTCAGCAGGGTTTTGGTCTTGTTGATGGCCGTCTGCTTGGGCGTGATCAAGGTCTGTAGCAGGCCCGGTTGGGCTGACGTCGATGCGTGAGTAGTACTAATCGACGCCTGGTGCGGTGACGATGAAGCTGCGCTTGCCATTGAGGCATTCGCAAGGCAGACCGACAACGTGAGGGCAGCGGCCAGAAGAGAGGTTCGAGGCACGGGGATCACGTTACTCATGCCCTTCGGTGCCCGTCCACGGTGACGTCTCGGCGCAGGGCTTGGGTGAGCGGCCCACTGATGCCTTGGGCGATGCCGAGGTTGGCGGGGCGCTCGATCTTGACTGGCGGTTCGGGTCGCTGACCAGGGCGAACATCGTACGAACGGGCGGGTCTTCAGTCTTACGGAGCCCCGCCCGTTCTCAGAGATTGGCGGTCAGCGAGCAGAAACGCTCAGAAGTCGATCTAGGGGGTGTATCGGAAGTGTTCTAGGTTGGCTCAGGTGAGCATGCGGGGGTGGAACTATCGGTACGTGGGACCGGCTGAACTGAAGGCCGCGGTTCGACCTGGCAGCGGCGGCTGCCGGATCGGATCGGCGACCGACTTCGACAGCTGGGTCGCCGAGCGTTCGGCGGCGGAGCTGGTCGAGCCGTTCACCTTTGTGGTCGGCGCGGACGGCGTGCTTTGGTTGGCGCCGCGACAGAGCGAGCATGTGGCCTGTGCAGGCGGACGATCGGTCCTGAGCGCCGGCGAGATCAGCTTCGCCCCCGAGGCAGACAGATGGGTCGTGCGCGAGGTCACCAACCAATCAACCGGGTACTGCCCGGACGTCAGCTCCTGGTCATCGGTCGTCCAGGCTCTCGATTGCGTAGGGCTCGGGCATCCGTCCGGCTTCACTCACGAAGTGATATTCCGACGCTGTCCTGGGTGCCAGGAGCACAACATCGTGCGCGAGAGCGACTTCGTTTGCGTCTTCTGCGGCAGTGATCTGCCTGAGCAGTGGAACGTGGACCCGCTGATCGGGGGCGGTGGCGGCTGAACCGCTGCGCCATCAGGGGGTCAGGACGCGTGTGCGCGTGACTCCTCTCCCGGGCGTGTGCCTGCGGGGACCGACAGGGCGAGTAGGCCGCTCAGGAGAAGGCAGGCGGCCATCGCGGTGAACGGGCCGCGAACCGCCAGGTACGCAGGCCTCGCGTGTGTGAGCGGCCCCCGTCCGTGGACGGGGGCCGCTCGCCGGTTGACGGACTCGCTTCTCGGGACGAGGGCGCTACTCGCTGTCGGGTTCCACGATCATGAAATTGGCCGTGCCCACCGACATGTTCCCGGCCTTGTCGGTGGCCCGGTAGGACAGGGCGTGCTCGCCGGGCTGGTTGACCACCAGCGGCTTCGTGTACGCCGCGAACGGCTGGCCGTCCAGCGAGTACTCCACTTTGTCCAGGCCGGAGCCGACGTCGCTCGCCGTCAGCTTCACCGTCGCCGAGCCGACGTAGTTCCAGGCCCAGTCCTGGGTGCCGGTGATCGCGGCCGCCACCTGCGGCAGCGTGGTGTCGTCCTCCGGAAGCACCACGGTGAACCTCAGCGTCGCCACCGGCGAGGTGTTCCCGGCCTTGTCGGTGGCCCGGTAGGACAGGGTGTGCGCGCCCGCCTTGTTGACCGACACGGGGGACGGGTACTCGATGTAGGGCGCGCCGTCGAGCGCGTACTCCACGATCTCCACCCCGGACTCGGTGTCGCTCACCGAGATCATCACGGTCGCCGCGCCGACGTAGTTGCCCGCCGAGTCCTGCGGGCCCGACAGCAGCGCCGAGACCTGCGGCGGGGTCTTGTCCTTCCCCTCCGAATCCGCCACCGTGAACTCCACCGAGCCCACGGCCGAGGTGTTGCCCGCCTTGTCGGTGGCGCGGAAGGTCACGGTGTGCGCGCCGGGCTGGTTGACCGACAGCGGCTGCGTGTACGCCGCGAACGGCTGGCCGTCGAGCGAGTACTCCACGGTGTCCACCCCGGAGCCGGTGTCGCTCGCCGTGATCGTGACCGTCGCCGCGCCCTCGTAGTCGCCGTCCTCGTCCTGGTCACCGGTCACCTTCCCGGTGACCTGCGGGGGAGTGGTGTCCTCCTCCTGCGGAGCCGCCACCGTGAACTCCACCGAGTCCACGGGTGAGGTGTTGCCGGCCTTGTCGGTGGCGCGGAAGGTCACCGTGTGCGCGCCGGGCTGGTTGACCGACACCGGGGCCGAGTAGGCCGCGAACTCCCCGCCGTCGAGCGCGTACTCCACGGTGTCCACCCCGGACTCGGTGTCGCTCGCCGTGACCGTGACGGTCGCCGCGCCCACGTAGGCACCGTTCTCGTCCTGGTCGCCCGCCACCTGCGCGGAGACCTGCGGTGCGGTCGTGTCCTCGCCCCCGCCTTCGGTGACGATGAGTTCGCCGGTCATCAGGGGGTGCCCGGGGATCGCGCAGGCGTAGCGGTACTTGCCGGGGGTGAGGTTCACCTGGGCGATGTGCCGGCCGCCGTCGGCGTCGAAGGGGCTGGCGATGATGTTGAGGCTGACGTCGTGGTTGTAGCCGGGGGTGGAGGTGTCGAACGTCAGCGTGTGCGTCATGCCGCTGGTGTTGCCGGTGGCCGCGCTGTTCTCGAAGACGATGGTGGCGGGACCCGCCGCCGCCGTTTCCGGCGCCGACTTGTACGCGGTCATGCTGTTGTCGGCGGTCCAGGTGAGCACCTGGTCCGCCGCCTGCGCGGCGGTGAGTTGGGTACGGGGCTGCGCGGTGGCCTGGATCGACGACAGGAAGAGCGCGGGGAGCGCCACGGCGAGCAGCGCCATGGCGAGGCGTGGCGCCGTCACCGCTCCGGCCGCCCGCCGTAAGGCTCTGATCACGAGGGAGGGGAGAGATCCGACATGCATGTGTCTGCACCTTTCCGAGCTGGGGGTGGGGTGCCGGGCACGGGTATCGCCTCCCGGCCCGGCACCCGGCCTAGAGTTCGCGCACGCGGACGTTGCGGAAGTCGACCACGTCGTCGCCGCCGTGGTTCTGCAGCCCGATGAACCCGCTGATGAACTGGCGCAGGTCCGTGGGCGGGTCACCGGCGCGGGAGGACGCCTTGCCCGGCGTGTTGTCGAACTGGTTGATCACGGTGCCGTTGCGGATGATCGTGTAGTGCTGGCCGACCACCCGGACCTCGTAGTCGTTCCACTGCTCCTTCGGGGTCACCCCGGCCCGGTTCAGGCCATTGGGCAAGAAGTTGTAGACGGAGCCCGTCTTCTGCGGCTCGCCCGTGTCGCCGTCGTAGATCTGGATCTCGTGGCCACAGAAGATCGCGACCCACGCGGGTGACGTGCGCGCCGTGCCGACCGTGCCGCAGCTTCCGGCGGGACGCTGCTCCAGCGGGGTCCTCGGGTCAGGGAACCGGACGAAGACGCCGGTGTTGGCGCGATGCTGGCCGGGCGAACTGTCCCGGAACTGCAGCCGGACCGAGAAGTCCGCGTACGCCTTGTCGGAGTACCACAGCATGCCCAGACCGCCAGAGCTGCGGATCGTGCCGTCCGGCTGGAGGGTGAACTGCCCGGACGGGGCCTGGCTCCAGCCCTGCAGCGACGACGCCGTGCCGTCGAAGATGGGCTGGTACCCGGTCACCCTCCCGACCTCCGACTCGGCGCCGGCGGTGCGCAGCGCCTCCGCCTCCTGGGCGGTGATGACGCCGTTCCCGAGGAGCTGGGTCACGACGGTGTCGAGGTGCTTGACGAACTGGTCGTGGTTCTCCCAGTCGCGCTCGTCGTCGATCAGGTCGTTGATCGTGCAGCCGCCGCCGGCCGCCTTGTTGCGCACGCCGGTGAAGGCGTCGAGCAGCTGCACCGTCGGCCGGGCGTCGGGCGCGGCGCAGCCGACCGTGACAGCGATCTTCCCGGTGGCCTGCTCGCCGTCGGCGTAAGTGACCTTCAGCGTCGCCTGGTAGGTGCCGAAGCCGGCGTAGGTGTGCGTCGGGTCAGCCTCCGTCGACGGCTCGCTGCCGTCGCCGAAGTTCCACTCCCACGCCACGCCGCCGGCCTTGGCGCTGGAGAACGTCATCGTCCTGGGCTCGGCGTTCTGCTGGGCGGGACGAGCCACGGCGGCGGCCGGGTCCGGCGTCGCCGGGCCGCCCTTGTAGGTGACGCGGATCAGCTTCTGGTTCGCGTGCAGGCTGAAGAAGCCGCTGCCGTAGTCGAGCATGTAGAGCGCGCCGTCGGGACCGAACTTCGCGTCCATCCACGACTGGAGCTGGTTGGCGGCGCCGCCGGTCGGGATGATGTTCCGCAGGTCCTCGGCGAACGCCGGCCGGCCCGCGTCCCGGGCGGTTTCCGGGTTCACGGTCACGGCGATGCGGTTGTTGCCGTTGGACTCGTCACCGATGAACCACTTGTTGTCCCAGTACTCCGGCCACGCGACCCCGCTGGCGGTGTTGGTCTGGGAGCGGTGGTAGGTCGGGCCCGACATGACCGCCTGGCCGCCGCCCTTGAGGTAGGGCATGGTGAAGGTCTCCTCGCCCTGCTTGTACGTGGGGAGACCGCTGTCGTCCTGCCGCTTCGGGTAGACCGGGCCGCCGCCCTGCGGCGAGTACCAGATCATGTTGGCGCGCGCCGGCGGGATGTCGACGAGGCCGGTGTTGCGCGGCGAGGTGTTCTTCAGGTTGTCGCAGTCGTACCACTCGGCGGGCTGGGTGGCGTCGCTGTTGCTGCGGTCGCGGTAGGGCTGCTTGTTGCCCATGCAGTACGGCCAGCCCTGGTTGCCGGCGGAGGTGAGAACCGTCACGGTCTCGTACTTCGCCGGTCCCCACGTCTCGCTCGGGCCGCCGGCGTCCGGACCGACCCAGCCGGCCGTGAGCCAGTCGTTCTTCTTGTCCCACTCCAGCCGCGCGATGTTGCGGACGCCCATCACCCAGATCTCCGCGCGGGTCTTGCCGCCGCCCTCCTCCTTGCCGGTGAACAGGTTGTCCTTGGGGATCGTGTAGGTGCCGTCGGGCTCCGGGTGGATGCGGAGGATCTTGCCGTTGAGGTCGTTGGTGTTGCCGGAGGTACGGCGGGCGTCCTGGAACGAGGTGCCCTTGTAGTCCTGGGTCCAGTTGTTCCCGGAGTAGCCGCCGGATCCGCCGGAGGAGTTGCTGTCACCGGAGCCGATGTAGAGGTTGCCGTCCTCGTCGAAGGTCATGCCGCCGCCCGCGTGGCAGCAGCTGTGGATCTGGGTGTCCCACCGCAGGAGGTCCTTGCGGCTGCTCAGGTCGATCGTCTGGGTCCGCGATTCGTAGTTGAACCGGGAGACCGTCCGCTTGCCGATGCGCCTGTTCCGGTCGATCGAGTCGTGCGGCATCCAGTACGCGTAGACCCAGCCGTTCTCCGCGAAGTCCGGGTCGAGGGTGATGCCGACCAGGCCCTCCTCGTTCTTGACCAGCTCATCGTTGCTGCTGCCGCGGTTGCCCATGACGGGCAGCGTGGTCAGCAGCTTGACCTGCTTGGTCCTCGGGTCCCACTGGTGGATGGTGCCGCAGCCGAGGCCCACCTTCGGGTCGTTCCAGTCGGGGATCGGGCCGGTGGCGCAGGCCGCCTTGCCGATGTAGAACACCTTGCCGTTCGGCGCGATGGTCAGGCCGTGCGGCTCGCCGATCTGGTCGAGCCGGCCCTGCGTGTTCGGCGCGGTCAGCCGTTCCACGGTGTAGTTGGCCGCGATGGTCGCCTGGCAGTCGCCCCGGACGATGCCGGTCGCCCACCGGATGGCGCCGGCGAGGTGCGTGCGGAACCGGTCGTCGCTGGTGTAGCTCGCCTTGGTGCCGCCCATGCCGGTGTAGAAGGACCGGCCGCCGTCGTAGTCACGGCACCAGGAGACCGGATGGAACGGGCCGTTGCCGTTCATGCTCGGGTTGTAGGTCCACTCCTCGACCTGCGCGATCGTGTGGACCTTGCCCACCGGATTGGGGTTCCAGCTCAGCCACTTGTCGGTCCGCGACAGGGTGAGCGGAAGTCCCTCGTTCGCCGGGTGCCGGCGGTCGAGGATGTCCACGACGGCCTTCTGCTCCTTCGGCGCGGGGGGAGGCGCGGAGTCGGGCCCGAACAGCCGCAGCTCGGCGAGCTGGATCAGCGGCTCACCGCTGTTCGCGGTGATGTTGAGCCGGTAGTACGGGTACGCCGTGGTGTTCTCGAACTTGTATTCCTTGCTCTGGAACCGCTGGGGGAAGGTCTCCCCGCTGCGCTTGTCGAGATCCGTCCAGGTCGTCCCGTTCTGCGAGCCCTGGAGGGTCCAGTCCTTCGGGTCCCGGCCGGCGAAGTCGTTGGCCGACGTCAGCGCGTAGTGCGCCACCGCGACGGCCTTGTCCAGCTTGCCCTGCACCCACGCGGTCGGCGTCCGGGCCAGCCACTTGGTGTCGTTGTCCCCGTCGAAAGCTTTGTCCTTGGTCTCGTTCGGCGGGTTGTCCCCGCTCGCCGCGCTCTCCGTCACCTTCTCCGCGATGGGGAGGGCGCCGACGGGGCGGGTGCCGATCAGCTCGGTGAACCAGGCCGAGTCCACCTGCGCGCGGGCGGCGTCACGGATGCCGACGAACCCGCCGCCGCCCCTGATGAACGCCTGGAAGGCGGCGAGCTCCGACGCGTCCAGATTCACGCCCTTGGCGGACAGGAACACCACGCCGCGGAACCGAGCCAGGTTGTCGGCGGTGAAGACCGCCGGATCCTGGGCCTCCTCGACGGAGAACCCGTTCTTCTTGCTCAGTTCCCTGATCGCCGTCGCGGCCGCCCGTACCGGGTCGTCCTGCTGCGCGGCCTGACCGCTGAAGACCAGCACGTTGACGCCGGAATTCTTGACGGCCGGGGCGGGGTCCTGGGCCTGAACCTGAGCTGACACGGCGGTCGGGGCCGCCAGTCCGAGCACCAGGACGGCACTCGCCATCGTGATCAGTAAGCGTCGCCAGGCGGGTGGTCGGGGCGGTAAACAGCCTGTTCGACCCATCATCGCTCCTTGGGTTGGGGGGTGATTCGGACCGTCGGCCGCGGTCCGGGGCGTGGATGTCTGCGTGGGGCCGTGCTCGTACGGCATGGGAGACCGGATCCGGTCTCGGGGGCGGGCCGTCAGTGGCCCGAGTGGTCGCCGCCCGAGTGACCGCCGCCCGGTTGACCTGGCACGTTCCCGGCCGCGTCCGTCACCGTGAAGATGCCGGCCATCCCCATGTCGGAGTGGCTCTGGACGTGGCAGTGGTACATCCACGCCCCCGGGCCGACCCGCTCGCCCGCGATCACCTGGAAGCCGAACGACTCGGCGGGCCCGGTGATCTTGGTGTCGATGATCCGGCTCTGGTCCTCAAGGCTCTCCAGCAGGCCGGTGCGGTTGTCGGCCCAGCGGTGCCCGTGGATGTGGAACGTGTGGTAGAACTCGCCGTGGGTGATCACGATCCACTCCACCCGCTCGCCGACCTTGGCGACGAACTCCGGCGCGGCGTGCGCGGGGCGATTGTTGATCATCATGTCGTTGAAGACGACGGTGAACGTCTTGTCCGGCCTGACGTCCGTCTTCCGCCGGACCACCAGCGGGCCGTACAACCCCCGCCGGATGCCGATCGTGCCGTGATCGGTCCCCACCACGTGGTCGTGGTAGTGCCAGTAGCCTGCGCTGCCGGGCTCGATGCCGGCGCCGCCCACGCGCCTGCCCTGCGCGTGGGTGCGCCAGATGTAGGTGCGCCGGCTCCCGGGCTCGACCACGCTGTCGTTCAGTCGCGTACCGTCGCTGGCCACGTCGTAGTTCACCCCGTGGGCGTGCAGGCTCGCCGTCACGTCCAGGTTGTTGACCAGCTCGATCTCCAGCGTGTCGCCCTCGACCAGCTCGATGAGCGGCCCGGGAATCGTGGCATTGCCGGGCTCCAGGCCGTAGCCCAGCTGGCCGTCCTCCAGCCGCTCGGCGTACAGGGTGATGCGGCGGACCGCGCCCATGGTCGTGCCGGCCGTACGGGCCTGGGTCGACGCCGCGGTCTGATTCGCCGGGACCAATGCTGCCAGCGCGGCAGCCGTCGCGGACGTGGTGAAGACACGCCGGGAGAGCAGGCTTTTCGCCATGCCTCTGCCTACCTCGGTCATGGTTCCCCAATCGGTGACGCTTTGAGGGCGACTTGCGGGTGCTCGGGACACTGCTTACGCGCACGACATGGGCCTGGCCTGGACCGGTCGCGTCATGATGGGTGATGCTGCGGAGTCAATGAGATCGACTTTCGATCGAAGTACGCGCCATTTTCGATCAAATGTCAATAAGTAACGGCGAAAGACGCGGAACTTCCGCTTATATCTGGTCAAAGGTGGATGCGGCTGTTACGGTGACCCCGAGATCGAACTTCCCCGCATCCCCCACGTCAGCGCCCCGCCCACACCCCCTGCCCCCTCCTATCGCCGGTCGTGGGCTCGCAGGGGCAGAAACACAGCGCCCAGCCGCTCCGATCCCGTTGTGCGGCGATCCAGGGGCTTATGTCGATGCTCATGCGAAAGGTGCCGCTGACAGCGTCGGAAGTGTGCCGGCGTGCGTGAGGGGCCGTATGCCGCCCCGAACACGTCTAGGACGGGACAGTGTCCAGGTGGGTGCGCGCGGTCTCCGCGAACCGCTGGAGCTCGGTGTCAGAGCCGGTGCCGGCGAGCACGATGAACCTGTCCTTCGACATCGCCGCCACCTCCACCTCGCCGTCGTGGCGCGCGATGTTCTTGGGCCCGACCGTCGAGGTCACGGTGCCGACCGCGCCGCACTCCGCGTAGAAGAACTTGAAGGCGTTCATGGCGTCCACCCCGCTCGCCACGACCTGCGTCATCGCGGTGCCGTCCGTCGCCGTGAAGGAACGCCACCAGGTCGTGGCCTCCATCGGCACGATGACCCGCTTCCCGCAGGGCACCAGGCTTTCGTCCAGGTCTCGCCAGGTGCCGTGCGAGGTGCTCGCGACCGTCCACGTACGGCCGTCCTTCAACTGGCCCGGCTCCAGGAGGAGGGAGGCCGGGTCGGCCTTCACCGGCTCCGTGCCGCAGGCGGCGCAGGCGCAGAGCAGCGCGAGGAGCGTCACGATCGTGCGGTTCACGACTGATGATCCTCTCTCGGAGTCACCTGGATGACCGCCCGTGGGCCGCGGAGGTTCCCTGAAGATCGGCCACCTTGTCGGCGACGATCAGGAAGCCCGCCACCACGGCGGCGAGCCCGCAGACGAGCAGCCGGGCGCCCATCTCAGCAGGTACGGGCGGCCAACCCGCGACGAGCGGCGCCGTGGCCACTGCCAGCAGTACAGCACGGCCGACCTTCAGCGGCGAGGCCGGGCTGGTCTCGTCCAGGCATCCGCACGGCACCCTGCCCCTACGCCGCAGCAGTACGGCCAGATAGGCGGCCAGTGCCAGGTACCAGAGCGCCACGGCCGCGGCGGCGAACCGCACCAGCCGGGCCTCTCCAGCCAGCCACCCGGCCAGCACGGCGGCTCCCGCCAAGCCCTCGGCGGGCCCGGCCAGTGGCGTGAGCCGTACCAGAAAGGAGGGGAGCAGGTCGTGTGCTCTGATCACCTTCGTCAGGTCGCCGCGGCGGCGCACCGCGGCGATCACCAGCAGTACGGCGCCCGCCAGGGCGAAGCAGGCAGGCAGAGTGTCGAAGATGGTCATCTATGTCCAGAGGAGCGCGAGCGACAACAGGAACCCGGTGGCGCACAGGCGTCCCACCCAGGCCGTCGAAGCGAGCAGCTTCGTGTCCCACCGGCGTGGGTCGTCGCTGAGCGCGCGAGTGAGCGGCATGAGCGCCCGGCCCACGCCGAAGCCCAGCCCGGCCAGCAGGCCCGGTCCGAGTCCTCCGGCCAGCACGACGATCAGGACGAGCAGGTGAGGCAGCGCGGTCGGGGTGAAGGTACGTACACCCGTGCCCATCTCGAAGCCGAACTGCAGCGGCCCGGAGAAGTCGGAGCGAGGGATGACGTCCTGCGGTACGAGCCGGCGATTCTGCGGCAGCGACAGCGGCCGTCCGGCCAGCTCGAAGAGCATGATGACGGCGACGATCGGGGCGAGAGCCCACAGCCGCACGGTCTCCGGGATGATCGAGGCCAGCCCGCCGAGCGTCCCCGTGAGGAGGCCGGCCAGCAGTGCGCCGAGCATGAGACCGATGGTGAAAACCGGTAACTTGCCTCGCCAGACCGACGAGGTCAGCAGGTCCGCTGAGTTGAGGCTTCAAACGGAGCCGGACAGCGAGAACCCGGCGGTCACCCCCATCATCGTCCAGGCGAGCAGGGCGAACGACGGGGTCCAGAACTGGTGGGCGGCCATCACCAGGGCCGCGCTCAGCGCGAGGCCGAGCGCGACCCGGTTGGCGGCGAAGGCGTTGCTCACGTGGTGTTACAGGGCCCAGGAGCAGATGTAGAAGGTCGTACCCCCGCAGGTGGCGACGTTTCCGTCGGCACAGCGGTACTTGGTGCCGCTGTGCGTCCACCGCCAGGCGTTCCTGTCGGTCAGGCTGCCCGCACCACAAGCCTTGATCGCGTAGCTGTTGTAGCAGGTGCCGGAGGAGCGCACGAACCAGCCGTCGCCGCCGCAGTAGCTCCTGGAGTAGGGGGCGCCCACGCAGACCTTGGTGTTGTTGTTGTAACCGGCATTGCTGCTGTAACCGGCGCAGTCGGTGTACTCGTTCCCCACCACCGCCTGGGCGGCGTTGTTCCTGCCCGGCAGGGCGGACAGCACGTTCAGGGCCAGGGCGCCGCCCAGCACGCCGGCGGTCTTGAAGACGGTTCTGCGGGAGGGCACCGACCACGTCAGGCTGGGACGCTTGCCGCTGTCCGGCTCGTCCTCCACGGAGGGCACCTCGGCCCAGTAGCTGTCGACATCGACTGTCATGCGCTTAACCTCTCTGAAGGGCTGACGGCGAGAAAGGCGTCGAGATCGTCATCGGAACCGACGACTCTGCGCCATTCCTCGGTCCCGTCGGCGGCGTACTTGACCAGCGTCGGGGTCGCGCCGACGGCGACCGTGCCGACCAGGGCGGCGTCGATGACGGGCAGGACCTCGCCGGCCGCCACCCACTCGGCGCAACGGTCAGCGGAGGCCAGCAGCACGGCGTGGCCGGACAGGTCCGGCCCGGCCACGGCGGCGAGGTGGTGGGCACGCTCCCGGCAGTTGGGGCAGTGCTCCGACACGACCAGGACGAAGGTCGGCAGACCGTCGGCGGAGCCGAACCTGTCCACCGACCTGACGGCCGGCGCCGCCGGTGCGGCCGCCTGCGCCTGCAGCAGTTTGCCCTGCAGTTCACGGACCATGTTCAGCATCGCGGCGAAGGCGAAGAGCAGCAGCACCGTCCCCAGGAAGGACAGAACCGTCAGCGAGTCCAGGAATGCTCTCATCGGTCTAGCTCAGCCTGCACGAGATGGACTCCACGACGCTGATGAAGCGCGCGTCGTCCGGGCGCGCGGCGACCACGGTCGTCGCGGTGCTGTCGTTGACCATGAAGGCTGAGCGGGTCTGCACGGCGCCGGCCTCGTCGCGCTCGTCGACGCGCCACATCGAGCCGCCGCGCACCCGCTTGCCCGCGGAGCGCGGGATCGACTCCGACGCTTCCTCGGCCGGTTTGACCTGGACATTGCACACCTGGTCGATGGTGTTGACCGCCAGCAGGTTGCCGAGCGTCAGGCCCGATCCCGCCCGGGGCAGCATGGTCAATCCTTCCGGCGTGTCCCGGATGTCGAACTTGGCCAGGACGTCCATGAAGGCTTCGAAGGGGACGTTCGTGCCGGTGAAGAAGGTGGCGACTTCGTTGTGCGGTCCCACCCACACCATGTTGGTCCCGCTCTCCGGGTCCTCCAGCGACATGATGCGGTCGCCGTTCCATTGGGCCTCACGCACGGTGAAGCGGGACCAGTCGCCCATCTGCTTGGAGACGAGCTCGGCGGACCCTGCCGGGGTGACCTGGAACCGCATGCCACCGGTGGGGCCGTGGGCCCAGATGAGATAGGCCCAGCCGCCGATGAAGGGCTGAGGGTTACCGTCGACCGTGAGCTGTTGTCCGTTGGGTGCGCGCATCTGCATGGGGGGCCTTTCGCATGGAGGGGGTGGGGGCACGCCGAATAGCCCAGATGGGCATTGGAACTGGCAGGGGAGTGTCAGTGCCCGGCGCCTGCGCCGAACTCCATGAAGATCGAGTGGCAATATCTCACGGGGTCCACCCACCGTCAAGATCGTGTTGACGCCCCTCCGCCACCGAGCGGCTTCCCGGCAGAGACGAACTTTTCCCAGGTCAGGGATGCCGTCAGCCGAACCCGTCGAGGGCGTCACCTACGCGTACTGGCGCGATCGGTGTAGTTCCGATGTACGGCCGGACATCCACCCTTCCCGGCTGTCGAAAGGTAAGGCTCCATCGCTGATATGTCGTGTATCCGCCGACCGCGACGCCGACCCCACGTCGTGGAGCCACTCTCTGCCGAACCGCGGGAGTTCCGGACACCGTACGAGTGAGTTCGGGCGTGGCCCGTCATGCGCACCTCAGTGGTCGCGCGCGAAGACGATCCCCAGCGAGATGCTCTCGCCTGGGTTCAGGCCGAGATCGCGAATTCTGTGCGAGGCTCCCGTTTTGACATTGAAGCGGTAGTAGCCGAATGATCCGTCGGGCTCGGGAGTTTCCGCCTCGATGATGTACTCGTCGTTGGTCAACCAGGCATGTTCTATGGCGTCGCTCGGTTCCGAGAGAAGGTCGAGCTTGAGTTTCCTGGTGACTTTGCCGGTCATGGCGTCGCGGATGACAGCGTACTCGTCGCCGTCTTCGCTGACTTCGGGGAGTATCGCCAGCATTGACCGGCCATCGGGGGAGAGGTATCCCGGAAAATCGACAGCGCTCCATTCGCCGAGCACGGCACCGTCTCGCTTCAGGAGGATCTCCCTGCTGCCTGTGTCAAATTCGGTACACGTTTTCTGTGTCGCGATCCGGGACGCGCCTCTGCTCATGCCGAGGATCGAGCAGAACCCTGGAATGGTGATGGTCTGCCCGGTGGCGAACTCTGTGACCAGCAAGCGAGGTTGAGCCCCGGCGAAGGAGACCGCGAAGAACTTGCCGTCCGGAGAAATTGCCAGGTCGCGGACTTCATCCAGCGCTTGGGCCGTGTCCAGCCGTGGCGAGATGGCCTTCAGTTGTGCTGTCGGCAGGTCCCAGCTCATGAACCGCATGTACTTCTTGCTCAAGTATGCGACGCGGTGGCCGTCGCGGCTGACTTGCAGAGCGATGCCGCGACGTTTGTTCTCGCTCAACTCCACCTGGCTGGCTGCGTCATAGAGGGGTATGTCGCCTGAGCAATCGTCGTCGCCGACGCTGACTCCTCCGCGGTATCCGCCGCAGCCCGCGCCATATGGCGTGCCGATGTCCCGTCTTCCGTCACCGCTCTTGAAGTTGACGTGCAACCGCCTCTCGGTGCAGCCTATCAATGGAGGCTTGGTCTCCTCATCGATGCGTCTGGAAGGCCAGCTGTGGCATTCCGAGCCCTCGGGGATGAAGGCGTATTGCATAGGGGGATCATAGGGTTTCGGATGCCAGTCCCAGGCCGTTGGTCCTGGCCTGTTGTTCCCATATAGATAGAGGAAGCCGACACCGATTGCAAAGACAAGGAGGAGGGCACCTGACCGGGGTGTCAGCC
The DNA here is from genome assembly GCF_014646515.1 of Nonomuraea glycinis. GTDB lineage: Bacteria > Actinomycetota > Actinomycetes > Streptosporangiales > Streptosporangiaceae > Nonomuraea > Nonomuraea glycinis. The sequence continues at coordinate 577,951 of NZ_BMNK01000003.1, read as the reverse complement.
AGCGTCTCGGATGGCCTGGTAAATCGTCAGGAGAAGTATTCAATTGGCCGGCGATCGGCCCGCTCACGTTGACAGATTCGCTCACGATCCCCAAGCCCCCTGTGCGATGCCGAGCGACACGGTAACCTGTTGAAGTAACATAATCATCACGTAACTGACGGTTGTGCGCGGATACTCGACCGATCAATCCGTCGGTTGTCCGATGTTAAGCGGAAACTTCGATGGGCGATGAGATCCAGACCGGACGTGCCTGTCGATGGTGCCCCGCCAGTCTCTTCGTGCCCTTCGAGATGTGGGAATCGCAGGAGAACTGCCCTCCCTGGCAAGTTCTCCGGTGAATGCCTCGACATGGCTTGCTCGGACGTTCGGGTCGGCCCGGCGGAGCGCGCTGTCACCGACCACCAGATGCGGTTGCATAGGCCCCAAACTGGTCTTCACCCCCTCCGAATGGAAGGCGTTCCTCGGCGGCGTCAGTACCGGTGAGTTCGACCTCCCGGCCTGACCTCCCCTCAACCTGAGGGACTCCTCGGGTCAGCGGTAGTCGTTGTCCTTCAGTTCGATGACCCAGGCGCGACGTTCGGCGATCTTGCCGTCGCGCATGACGAACACCTCTGCCATGGACATGCGCATCTCACCGCCTGCGGCTCGCTTCACCGTCCCGGTGAGCTCCGCCATGACGACGTCGCCCTGCTCGACCATGCGCACGACCTCCAGGTGGGGAGGGTTGATCAGTTCGGGCGGGCCGTCGATGGCCCCGTCATAGGCGTCCTTACCGGTCAGGCGGAAGGCGCCGAAGACGGTCCACTGGATGTCGTCGGTCAGGCAGGACAGGATCTGCTCGTGATCGTTCTTACGGAAACCGTCCAAGTAGGTGGTGACGGTGTCGATGTTCTGTGACATGCGTACTTCCTAGCGTCCTGGGTCGGGGTGTTTCCCTTCGCAGGAGGGTCGGAGCGGCCGCGGCGTTCTTGACATCACCCGGCGCTCACGCTGGCAGAAGGGGATGAACGCCGGCCGCAGTGACGACGGGCAGGCCGTCCAGGTCAAAGCGGATGCTGATCGACTCCAGGATCTGCCGGACCCATCAGCACGCTGCCGGAACGGCCAGACCCAGAAGGAACCGCCTTGGCCCAAGGTCTACCCGGTGCTGGTCGGCGGTGGCATGCCGTTCTTTTCCCGCGCGAGCGCCGGGTGGATCTCGAACTTGTCGAGACCCGCACCTTCAGCTCGAGAGCTGTCTACCTCCGACACTGTGTGGCCCGCCAAGCCGGGTCGTAGAACGCTGCCACCTCAGCTTTGGGCCTCGTCGGTTCCAGGCATCACACCCGCAGGACGGTTACCTGGCGGCCGGACGGGGTGGTCGTCTGCTCGAAACCGCCGCGTTCGTTCCAGGTTGGGGCTTCGGGGCGCCGGTCGAAGATGACGAGCACGCCGGTGGAGAGGGTGAGCCGGTCCAGGTAGCGGTCGAGCTGGGTGAGGCCGTCGGGCTTCGGGTCGTGTTCTCCGGTTCGCCAGACTTTCAGTTCCATGGCCTCGCGTTGTATCAGCCGTTGGCCTTCTGGGCCGGTGTGGGGCCAGCGGATGAGCACGTCCAGGCGTTTGGTGCCGGCGGCGTACTCGCGGTCGAGTTGGCCGCCGCCGTTGACCAGCCGGTGCAGGAAGGCCATGAGGATGATCTGGCAGGCGGCCTCGTGGTAGCCCTCCTGGCGGATGAGTACTTCGCCGTGCTCGCGCCAGAACACGACGAACTCCTGCAGGAGGCGCGGCAGGTCGAATCGGCCGTCCGGCAGGACGAAGCTGTGCGGATCGGCCATCACGTACTGTTCCGCCGGGTCGCCCAGCACCTGCAGGATGACCTCACGATAGATCGGGTTCGCCACCTCCAGCGGAGGTCTTTCTTTGATCAGGCCCAGGTCGCGGACGTACGACAGCGCGTCGGAGAAGGTGAGGTCGACCTCGGGGAGCGACCCGGCCACGATCGGTTCGATCACCCGCTTGACCCGGGGTTCGTGCAGCCGGGCCACCAGCGCGTCGAGGTGGGTGGCGCGCGCCCGGATCAACCGCTCCTTGGCCGTATCCACCTGCCCTGCGGTGATGTCGCCGGTCACCCCCATCTCGAAGGTGATCTCGTAGGCGAGGGCGTTGACCAGCCAGGGTTGTCCCTGGGTCAGCTCGAAGACCCGGTCCACCGCGTCCTTGGTGAACTCCTGGCCGGTTGCCTGGGTGTGCTGGTCGTACAGCTCGGCGATCTGGCTGGTGGTGAAGTCGCCCAGGCGCAGCGACTTGGCGATGATGTTGAAGGGGCTGGCGGGGTTGGACCGGCCGGGGTCGCCGCCTGAGGCGACCTTGTAGTCACGCAGGTCGCGCAGTCCGCACAGCACGACGGAGACAGGGAAGGGATAGCCCTCCGGCCGCGCGTTGTGGCCGTCGCGCAGCTGGCTGAGGATGCTGACCAGGCTGTTGCCCTGCAGGGCGTCGACTTCATCCATGAACAGCACGACCCGGTGCGGGCAGCGGCGGCACCACTCGCTCAGCGTCTCGATGAACCGGCTTCCTGGCGTGACCTGCGGCCAGGGGTCCGGCGGCAGGAGTTCGTCGGGCCAGCCCGACCGCGTCGCAGCCGCACGGAGGGAGTCCAGCAGGAGTGATTCCGCGAGGGCGAAGTCGTCACCGGCCGCCTTGGCGCGCTCGCAGGAGAACATCAGGGCAGCGACATCGCCCTCGGTGGCCAGCTCGGCGGCCAAGGTGCGCAGCGCGGTTGTTTTCCCGGTCTGCCGGGGCGCGTGCAGGACGAAATAGCGGTCCATCTCGATGAGCACCCGTGCCTCAGGGAGCCGTGGCGTGGGGGGCAGCATGTAATGGCGGCGCGGGTCGCACGGGCCGGTGGTGTTGAAGAATCTCGCTCGCGGTGGGCGCACGGTCACATTCTGCCACCCTCTGACGCTCGCGTCCGGATGATCTGGAGCGCCACCCTGCCTCGGCTGCGGCGTTCTTGACCTCACCCGGAGATCCGGTGCTCACGCCGTCAGAAGGAGGTGCGCTCGACTGTCCGTCGGTACGGTGGCGTCGCGCTAAGATCGCGTCCCGTGCCTTCGCATAGTTCCTGGCGGATTATTAGAGTTGTAGTAATAGGTCTGGTTCTTGCGGCGGCGGTCGTGGGCCTCGTGCTCGGCGACGCCTGGCTCTGGGCGGCCGTCACCTGGACGCCGCCGGACTATGCGGGGTTCTACGCGCGCGGCGGGTTCGACACTTCGACGACCGCGGCGCTGCTGGTGGCCGCGTTGGTGAAGGCCGCGTTGCTCTGGCTGATCCTGCGTGCCCCCGTGCCGGGAGCGCTGGACCGCCGGGAGAAGGCGCTGCGTCGGCTGCTGTATCTGGCGGTGGCGTACGGCCTTGTGCTGTGGTACCCGATCGGGCTGCTCCCCGACGTGGTGGGCGTGGTGTTTCAGCTCGCGCTGGGGATCGCGATCGACGTCTTCTACCTGCTCGTCATCCGCTGGCGGTCCCGCGTGCTGCGCGCGGCGGCCGGCGTGCTGTTCGCGGTCGAGTTGGCCGGGATGGCCAACGAACTGCTCGACGAACTCGACCTTCCGGAGTTCGGCTCGGGTGGCATCGTCGAACTGGGCTTGATGCTGGGCGGAGCGGCGGCGATCATCGTCACGGTCATCGGGCAGTGGCGCGACGGCCGGTGGAGCCAGGGCACGCTGGTCGCCGGGTGGTTGTCGGTGGGCATCTCCGCGCTGGTGATCCCGCTCAACATTCTTTTCGGAGGGATCTTCAGCGGCACTGTGGTGATGCCGGTCGTGATGGACGCGGCGGGGCTCATCAGCATCGTGTGGATCGCGGCGACCGCCCGTGAGCTGCCCACGGAGAGCCTCCCGGTGGACCTTCCGCCCAGGCGGCGGCGCATGATGCGCGTCGGGGTGGCGGCTGTGGCCGTACTGCCGATCATCTCGCAGATCCACCCGGAGCAGACCGCGCACCTCACCTACACCGGCTGGTCGATGGACTGCTACGACCGGCCCAGCTTCGGCGACCTGAAGCCTGCGGAGCGCAATGCCGTGTTCCTGTGCCGGGCGCGGAGCACGGATGGCGGAGTCCTGCCCATGTTCCCGGAGGACCTGTCGGACCAGGCGGTCCTCGCGTACGGGCGGGCGCTGTGCCGGGCGAAGGACCGCGGCGAGCAGGAGGCGATCCTGACGCGGGCCGGGAGCGCTCGGCCCGGCTGGGGCGCGGACCCGTGGGACCTCGTCTACGTCTGCCCGGAGATCGTCGGCGCGACCCATCCCGACCTGCTGCGGTCGAGCACGCAGACCGAGGAGGCGAACACCGCCTACGTCGACGAGCAGAACGCGAAGTGCCGCGACCCGTGGCCCCGGACGAAGGGTGTCGTCCAGGCCACGGCCAACTACTTCCTGTTCGTCGACGGTGATCCCGGCTATCTGGTCCACGACCCCGGGGACAAAGCCGGCGACAAGGCGTCGGAGCGGGCGATGGACAGGGTCTACGACGACGACAGCGCCGACATCGGGGTGGGCGGCAGCGCGGTGCTCGTCGGGCACATCGAAGACGTCTCTGATGTGTGTCTCACGGTGAAGGCCTTTCGCACCGCGCCGCCACGGCGGACGGCCGGGTGGTATCAGGTCACCGAGGTGCCGATCGTCAGCCGCAGCGGCCGGCTGACCGTGCCGGAGATGGGCGAGGGCGGAGATGTGGGCGCCGGCGCCCCGATGCCGAACCTGGCGATCAGGGGGAAGGGCCGCTATCGGCTTCGCGTCTATGTGCGGCTCTCTGATGCGGGGGAGGAGCACCTGGTCGTCGTGTTCCCGGGTGCGTCGAGGGCAACGCTCAAGCTGAAGCGAGGACGGGGCCCGTACTGAAGCGTTGAGCGGCGAGAGCTGGAGCGTTGAGCGGCGAGGCGCACACGGCTTCCCCCGGAGAGAGGCGCACACTGCTTCATCCGGAGAAAGGTGTCGGAGCGGGAGATATACGATGGCGCTCGCGAAACACCCGAGGAGGATCGTGGATCTGGTCGAGCAGGGCAACGGCTTCGCCGCGTTCTGGCAGGAGCGGCATCTGTGTACGCTCGCCACCTCCCGGCTCGGGGGCCCGCCGCACGTGGTGCCCGTGGGGGCCACGCTGGACCTGGGCACCGCGATCGCCCGTGTGATCACCTCGGGATCCTCGTACAAGGCCAGGCTCATCGGTGCGTCCGGTTCGTCCGGCGCGCTGGTGGCACTGTGCCAGGTGGACGGCCGGTGGTGGTCGACGCTGGAGGGCCGGGCCGTGCTGCGGACCGAGCCTGAGCAGGTGGCCGACGCCGAGCGCCGCTACGCCGCCCGCTACAAGCCGCCGCGTCCGAACCCGTCCAGGGTGGTCGTGGAGATCCGGGTGACGAACGTGCTGGGCAACGTTCTTTCCCTGCCCGGGTCGTAGGGAATCGCACCAGCGTTGAACGTCATGCCAGGAAGGGCAGCGAACCGCACAGCGCCCTGGAGGGTGCCCTCCACGTTCCCGCTGGAGAGCACCCGGTCCGGTCACCAGAGGTCAGCCGCAGTGCACGTTGTTGAGCTCGCGGATCGTCCAAGCCGGTACGGTCGCGCCAACGTCGATGCACTGGCCGGGCGCGGAGACGTACACCGGGCCGGCGTAGATCTTGTAGTCCCCGGCATCGGTGGATTCTCCGCTGCCGTCGCCTCTCGAGATCGTGACTCTCTTCCAGCTCACGGTGTTGGCGTAGGCACCGTAGCCGTAGGTCAAGGCGCAGTTCTTCCCGGTGCTGGAGCTGTAGTACACCTCCAGCGTGCCCGTGCGGGTCCCGTCCTTGGAGACGGCGTAAACACCGACCCGGGAGTAGCTGCTGCCGCAGGGTCCGGCCGCGCCGGCCGGAGCGGCGCCCGCTACCAGCGTGGTGGTGGCGGCCAGGGCCGTGCTTGCCAGGAGGGTGGCCAGCTTGCGTGTGCGCACGAATATCCTTTCGGGTTCCATCGGAGCGATCATGCTAACCACGGGCTCACGGTTGCCGCCCACGAGTCGTGATCAATGTGACGATTGGCACATAGTTGACTCAGTGGTCCGTTTTCGGGTTCTTCGGCGCAGATCACGAAGCCGGTATGGACTCCGCGAGATCGGAACGGGAAGATCCCCGCGCAAACCCGCCCCCTTCGGCGGGGCAATGGCCGTACGGCTGCCCGCCATCACCGCCGCGGCCGACCAGGACCTCGCCGACGCTCTGGCCGCCCACCACGCGCACACCGAGGACGCGGCCGTGCGCGCGGACCTGCGGGCCTTGTTCACCGAACAGCCGCTGCCCGGCGTGCCCTGGCTGGTCATGGTGGACGGGGTTACATCGAGCAGATCCATGACACCGGCCTCGATGCCCTGGTACGTGTGCCACTGCTGGCGACCATGGCCGCGCTCGTCTTCAGGCTGGACGGTGACAAGGGTCTGCCGAGTAGCAGGACCGCGTTGTTCGCACATTTCGTCGGCCTGTTGCGGGAGGGACGCCTGTCGCCCAAGCCCTCTCCCGACACCACCGACCTGCCGCGCTGGCTGCTGGACGCCGTCGACCCGATTCTGAACGCCATGGCGGCCGCCCAGGTCGACGGTGTTGAGGACCGGTTGTTCTCCCTGGCCTGCGATGAGATGCGGGCGCTGCGGCCGGACACCCCGAAGTCGGAATGGTACGAGGCACTGAGGTGATCTCAGGGAAATAATTCGGGACGATGAGGGATGTTTGGGACGCCCGTGGTGGCGTTTCGGGCCTTTCGGGAGAAGTCGTCGAAGGCCGGAGATGGACGTGGAGCCTCCGGTAGATGAGTTCTCACCACAAGAAATCCCGCCGCCGAAAGGCTCCACGTGATTGCTCATCGTGCCACGCTCGACGTCTCCCGCGCGCTGATTCACCATGTCGCCCGGTCGCTGCGAGACGAACGACGCCGGCTCGGCACACCCAAGGGCAGCCGTGCGCTGACCCCGTTCTGGCAGGCGGTGCTGATCCTGCGCTGGTTCCGGGGCGAGCACGACATTCCCAAACTCGGCCGCGACCATCGCGTCTCCCGCGCCACGGCCTACCGCTACATCGCCGAGGGGATCGACGTCCTGGCAGCTCAAGCCCCTGATCTGCACGAGGCGCTGGACCGTGCCCAGGCAGACGGGCTGGCTTATGTGATCCTGGACGGCACCCTGATCCCCATCGACCGTTGCGCCGAGCAGAGCCTCAGCGTCAAGGGCGAACCTATCGACACCTGGTACTCCGGCAAAGCCCACCAGCACGCCGGCAACCTCCAGGTCCTGTCGGCACCCGGCGGACTGCCGCTGTGGATCGCCGAGGTCGAGCCCGGCTCCGTCCACAACTTGACCGCCGCCCGCACACATGTGCTGGGCGCGCTGTACGCCGCAGCCGCAGCTGGACTGCCCACCCTCGCCGACAGCGGCTACGACGGTGCCGGAATCGGCGTTCACACACCGATCAGGCAACCCGGAGGAAACCAGATCCTCAGCCCGGACAACCGCACCTACAACCGGCTCCTACGCGCCGATGCCTCGGCGAACGCGGGTTCGCCCTGCTCAAAGGCCGCTGGCGCACCCTCCAGCACATCACCGTCAGCCCAAGCAGAATCGGCGACATCGCCCGCGCAGCACTCGTCCTCACCCATTTCGAGCATGACTACCTACCGGAAATTCGCTGAGATCACGTCACTGTACGCGCTGCTGCTAGGCACGTCGTTGTTCGAGGTTGAGGACGGACGGCTGAGTTTCGTGCACCGCAGCATCGCGGAGTACCTGGCCGCGGGCGGCCGGACTGATGCTCGGCGCGGGCCGGGAAGCCGGTGCCACCGCGCTGGAGCGTCTGGCCGGCGACGGGCGGACGGCGGCACCGGCGCGGGCCGAGGCCGTGCGTACGCTGCTGGAGGCCGGGCAGCCGGTGGCGTACGACCTGGTTCGCCCGCTTCTCGGGTCGGAGTACCTCTGGTCCGGGCTGCTGAGCGCGGCCGGATATGCGCAACCGGCCCTGGACCTGCTCGTCGAGCTGGTCAGGGATCAACGCGTCCCCGCGGTGCGCCGGATCAGAGCCGTGGCCGTGGTGCTGCCGTCCGGGCACCCGGCCGCGGTCACGTCGGTGGACGCCCTGATCGGCGACTCTCGCCTCGAGCCGGGTGACCTGCTGCAGCTCGGTCACGTGCTGAACGGTCTCGGCGAGCCGCGAGCCCAGCATGTGCTGCGACAGGTCGCCGAGAACCGGTCGGCGCCCTTCGCCTATCGGCTCGAAGCTGCCCAGAGCATGGATTCCGAGGCGCGCTCGGCGGTCCTGCGTGCCCTGGCCTGGCATCGCCGGCTGCGGCCCGTGGAGCGGCTCAGAGCGCTGAACGAGTTGCTGAACAACCCGGCCTACCGGTGGCACACCCTGCCCGAGTCACCCGAAAGGCGCGCGCTCTTGCGGCTGCGGGCGCGCCTGGAAGAGCGGATCAACCAGCGCCTGATCGTGCGGATCTACCAGGCCGTCGCCACGGTGGGCGGCGGGGTCCTCGGGGCTCTGGCGTCCCCCTTCCGGTATGTCGGTGGCCAGTGGAAGCGCCGGGCCTACCGGAATTCCCGCCTCTATAAGAGGCTACGCCGGGTGTTCCAGTCGCTACGGCGTCGCAGGCTCGCCGCCGCCGAAGGGGTCGGCGTCGGGCGGACGCTCAACCCGGACATGCTGCTGACGCTGGAGCTCGACATCGAACGCCAGGCGGCGGTCGCCGAAGCGGAGGCCAAGCAGCAGATCGCCAAGATGCGGTCGGACCTGCCTGCTGTGTAGCCGGCTTGTTTCCGACCTCCGCACGGGCGCTCATGCTCACGGAGACAGGTGCCCGCTGACAGCAGTCTCTAGGCGGTGGCCGGGCCGTAGCGTGCGGCGATGTCCTCGGAGCTGGGCCACCCGCCGTACGTGGGTGACTGTGGCCAGCCGTCGGGCGAGTCCTGCCACTCCTCCTGACGCCCGTACGGCAGCAGGTCGATCAGGGCGAAGGTGTGGGTGAGTTGTTCGGTGCCGCGGCCGTTGGTGTGCCAGGTGCGGTAGACGGTGTCGCCGTCGCGGAGGAACACGTTGACGCCGAATCCTTCGCCGGGCGGTGCGCCGACGTCGGCGCCGAACGGGCTGTCGGCGGTGGAGTACCAGGGCATCCGGTTGCCGACCCGCCGCTTGTAGGCGAGGGCCTCGTCGATCGGGCCCTGGGTGACGATGACGAACCGCGCGTCGTAGTTGTCCAGGAACTCCAGCCGGGTGAACTGCGAGGTGAAGCCCGTGCAGCCCGAGCACTGCCACTGTTTGCCCGGGAACCACATGTGGTTGTAGACGATCAGTTGCCTCTTGCCTTCGAAGATGTCCGCCAGCCGGACCGGTCCGTCCTCGCCTTCAAGGGTGTAGTCCGGCATCCGCACCATGGGCAGGCGGCGGCGCTGGGCGGCGACGGCGTCGAGCTCCCGGGTCGCGGCCTTCTCCCGGGCGCGCAGCTCTTCGAGGTGACGCAGCCAGGTGTCGGCGTCGACGACGGGCGGTAGGGCGTTCGTGCTCATGGTCTCTCCCAGGTTCTCGCTCTCCAGGAATAGACCTGCCCCGGTCGTAAAATTCATCGGTGATCGGCCGATCCGAATGAGCGAGCCGCAGCAGCCTTTGCGAAAGGGACGACATGCCTCCCGAGACATCACCCAGGCGGCGGAGCAGGTTGCCGTTCCTTTTATGTCTGGTGCTCCTTGGCGTTGTCTGCGCCGTCGTCCTGCTGTTCAAGGTCCCCGAGTGGCGCAATGACGCCGCACTGGCCGGTCTGGAGGAGCGGGTGAGCGCGCACCCGCTGCCGCCTGACACGGAGCGGGGCGATCATGGCGTGCAGGGCACCGTGGGCCTGCAGTCGGGCAACAGCAATCACTGCGACTATCTGGTACGGATGTCGCTGCGCACCAAGCTGTCCGGCCCTGAGATCACGCGTTATTACGAGTCCGCCGCGATCGAGGGCGTCGCGGGCCGCGCGCTCGCCGGCACCGTTCACGTCGGCGTGAGCGGATCGGGGCAGGACGGGTACACGGCCGTCATCGTCGAGTTCTTCGACGGATTTCACGAACCCGGTATGGACCTGCGCTGCTACTGACGGTCGGCAGGGGGTGATTCTCCCGCCCGTTGGTGAGCCGCGTTTCTGGATGGTCAGGCCGTGGTGGGCGCGCTGCCGTCACATCGAACGGGGAGGTGGGTGGGGCAGCGGGTGGGCGCCTTGTGGGCGCAGGCCGTCGAAGATGATCGCCAGGTAGCGCCGCCACAGGTCGGGCGGGGGGTCCGGCAGGTAGGTGACCACATGGTTCGGCGCGCACATCAGCAGGATGACGTCCGTGCCGGTGACGTCGGGCCGTACCGCGTCGTGGTCGCGGGCCCGGTCCACGAGCGCGTGGACGACGCGGAACAGGCGTTCCTGGGTCTGGGCCGCGTCGGGCGCGAGCCGGTCGGCTCCTTGGAGGAACGACAGGTCGAGTTGTTGTTGCTGCTGCGCCGCCATGGCGAGGAACTCCAGCAGCGCCGCGCCCGCGTCCGCCGCGTCGAGCAGGCGCTCGCCTGCCGCGATGAGCGGGGTGATCCGCTCCTGGACGACCGCGGCGATCAGGTCGTCCTTGGTGGGGAAGTGGCGGAACACCGTTCCTTTCCCGACTCCGGCGCGGCGGGCGATGTCGGCGACCGATGCTTCCAGCCCTCGCTCGGCGAACTCCTCGGCCGCCGCGGCGAGCAGCAGTTGCCGGTTCCGTGCGGCGTCGGCGCGGAGCCGAGGAGGCGAGGTCACCCCGTAAGGCTACAACTTGACCGCGCGGTCCGTTTGTGGCTACGGTTCTGACCGTAAGATGACCGCTCGGTCCGTTTTTGGAGGAGTACATGAAGGCAGTCGTCGTGAACGGCTACGGTCCGCCGGAACAGTTCGTGGTGGCGGACATCCCGGTGCCGAGACCAGGGCCGGGGCAGATCCAGGTGCGGATCTCCGCCGCCGCGCTCAACCCCACCGACATCCGCCTGGCCGGCGGCGCTTTCCACGCGCAGGCGCCCCTGGCGTTCCCGTACGTGCCCGGCAACGACTTCGCCGGAACCGTCACCGAGGTCGGACCGGGCGTGACCGCCTTCCAGGTGGGGGACGAGATCTTCGGCGAGGCCGTGCCCAGGGCCCTGCGCGCGATAGCCAGTCCGACGCGGCCCTCGCTCGGCACCGGCTCGCTGGCCGAGTACGCGGTGTTCGAGGCCGACACTCCGCTGATCGCGCACCGGCCCCCGGCCGTCTCGGCAGAGGACGCGGCGGCGCTGGCGACCGCCGGCCTGACCGCGCTGTCGCTGGCCGGGATAGCCCGGCTGAAGCCGGACGAGACCGTCCTCGTCGTCGGCGCGAGCGGCGGTGTGGGCACGGCGGTGGTTCCCCTGGTCGCCGCGGCCGGGGCGCGGGTGATCGCGACCGGCGCCACCGCGGACGCCGACGTCCTGCGCGATCTCGGGGCCGACGAGGTCATCGGGTACGACGAAGCGGGTTATCCCGGCGGCGTCGACGCCGCGTTCAACCTCGTGCTGCCCGGCGACCGTCTGGCCGGCCTCGCCAAGGCCATCCGCTCCGGGGGCCGCCTGCTCACCATCACCTACCCGGCTCCTTCGCAGGAGTCGATCGGCCGCGACGACGTGGACCTGCGGTATGTGCTCGACCTGGACGCCACGTATGGCGGCATGCGGGAAGTCGGTGAACTCGCCGCCGACGGCCGGCTCCCGGCCACGATCGGCGGCCGTCACACCCTCGACCAAGGCGTCCAGGCATGCGTGGACTTCGTCCGTGAGCACACCATCGGCAAAATCGTCGTGACCATGTGATCCTGTCCCTTCCCGTACGGACCTAGGGAACCGTTGCGGAGATCGGTTGCGTGAGGCCCGGAGCCGAGTGTCGAATGGGGGGCGACACTCGGGCGGGACGTCGGCGTACCCCTTGGAGGGGCGATGAGGCCGTTGGCCATCGCACTGGCAGCGATCCTGCTGGTGGCGGGCTGCTCGACAGCGCGGCGGGACAAGATCACGGTCGCCTGCGGCGCGAGCGAGCGATGGTGCGCGATGATGGTCAAGCGGTTCTCCGACGCCACGGGGGTGGAGGCCGACTTCGTCCGGCTCTCCAGTGGTGAGGCGCTGGAGCGGATCAAGGCGGCCAGGGCGCGGCAGGAGTTCGACGTCTGGCATGGCGGGCCGGCCGACTCCTATGTGGCGGCCAAGAGTCAAGGGCTGCTGGAGCCGTACGCCTCGGCGAAGTCCGGGGAGATCCGGACGGAATGGGCCGATCGGGAGCATGCCTGGAGCGGGATCTACGCCGGGGTGCTGGCCTTCTGCAACAACACCAAGGAGCTGGCCAAGAGAGGGATGAAGCCGATCCGCTCCTGGCGGGAGCTGCTGGACAGGCGGCTGCGCGGCGGCGGCGTCGCCCTCGCCCATCCGGCCACCTCCGGAACGGCGTACACGACGCTGTGGACGCACGTGGAGCTCAATGGCGGCGATCAGGAGGCGGCGCTCGGCTACCTGCGCGACCTGCACCCGAACGTGCTGAGGTACAACTCCTCCGGCAGCGCGGCCGCCGTGCAGGCGGCCAAGGGGGAGGCGGCGGTCGGCGTCGTCTTCTCCCATGACTGCGTCGCCGCCCAGGAGCAGGGCTACCCGAACCTGGAGGTGACCTTCCCGCGGGAGGGCACCGGGTACGAGCTCGGCGGGCTGGCCGTGCTGGCCGGGGCGCACAACCCCGGCAGCGCGCGCAGGTACGTCGACTGGGCGCTGAGCGGGGCGTCCCAGCGGCTGGGGCCGCTGGTCCAGTTCTACGCCCTGCCCACCAACACCGGGGTGCCGGCGCACTCCAAGGCGGCCGACCCGGCGACGGTCAAGCTGGTCCCCTACGACGTGGAGGTCGCCGGGCGCGCCAAGCAGGCGCTCGTCGGCAGGTTCGGCGCGGAGATCGCCGGTCCGCCCGGCTAGGAGCAGCCCTCGAACTGCGGGACCGCGACCACCGACAGGTCGATGCCCGACCTGCCGAACCACTTGTCCAGCAACATGTGCGCGGTGCCGTCCTGGTACATCTCGGTGATGGCCCGGTTGAGCTCCTCGCAGCCGTCGACGTCGCCCTTGCGCACGCCGATCGACGTGCGTTGCTCGTTGAACGTCGCGCCGACCAGGTGCAGGTCGACGCCCGGCTTGGTGAGCAGCCCGGCCAGGATCTGGCTGTTGGTGGAGATGGCGTCGATCGTGCCGTTCTTGATCATGTCCAGGCAGACGTTGTAGTCGGGCGCCTCGACGGGGATCGCCTTGACCCGGCGCTCCTCGACGATCCGCTGGGCGATGTTCGTGCCGCGCACCAGGCAGATCTTGCGGCCCGCCAGGTCGCGGACGTCGTGGACGGCGTCCTTGTCGGCCGGTCGTACGGCGATGTCCTGGAAGTCGATGTGGTACGGCCCGGCGAAGTCGATCACCTTCTTCCGCTCCGGGGTGACCGACATGTGGGCGAAGACCAGGTCGGCCCGCCCGTCGGTGAGCACGGTGAGCTGGTCGCCGGCCGTGATCTCCAGCCAGCGGATCCGCTTGCCCAGCCGGGAGAGCAGATCCTCGGCCACGTCGATGTTGAAGCCGTCGTACGAGCCGTCCGGCCCCTTGAAGCTGATCAGCGGGACGTCGGAGCGGATGGCGACGACGGCCACCTCGTCGTCGTCCATGAGGGACGGTGGCCGCGCGGTGCCGCAGGCGGTGAGCAGTAGGATCAGGCAGATCAGCAGTTTCCTCACCGGTACTCCCTGAGTCGTGGCAGGACGCCGACCAGGATGAGCAGGGCGCCGGCGGCCAGCCCGGCGGGGATCGACCGCCACAGCGTCTCCAGGGCTCCGTCGCCGCCGTCGATGGCACGCTCGAAGTCGGACTCGTGCCGCCGGATCAGCTCCTCCAGCACCTTGTCGTAGCTCTCGTACGCCTGGGTGAGCTCGCCGTCCCAGAACTTGATCGCCGCCTCGGCCGGCAGGGTCCTCATCCGCGCGTCGGCCTGCTGGAAGCCCTGGTAGACGGTGAAGAGGCGGTCCCGGTCCCGGCCCGTCACGCCGCCGAGCAGGCCCTGGAAGTCGGCGCGCAGCTTGCTCTGGTAGTCGGGCAGGCTCGTGGACTCGACGGCCGCGACCGTCCGGGACTTGTCCAGGAAGGTGTGCTCGTAGGTGTCCTTGCGGAAGCGGTCGAGCAGGTAGCGGCTCTGGTCCCCGTACATGCTCTTGCTGATCGCGCGGGCCCTGGTCAGGGTGAGCACCGAGTCGAACCCGCGGCGCTTGGCCTCGGTCAGCGCCTGGCCCTGCCGGTCGAGCAGGGCCGTGCCGGTCACCAGTGCGGCGGTGGCGAGCACGGTGGCGACCACCAGGGCCGGGGCGAAGATCCGGCGGAATCTGCGGGTCAGGTAGATCTGCAGGGCCAGCAGGCAGCCCAGTGCGAGCAGGCCGGTGCCGACGACGGCGACGCGGGCCAGCGAGGTGGCCGAGCGCTCGGCGTCATGCGCGCGCCTGACGATCGTCCCGGTCTCCAGGGTCAGGTTGTAGGCCTGGGGGAGAAGCTCGCGGTGCATGAGGTCGGTGGCCTGCTGGTAAGCCCTGACCACGTGGTCGGGCGGCTGTCCCGCGGTGTGGCCGGACTGCACGTCCAGCAGCCGGGCGTGGGCGGCCAGCCGTTCGTAGCGGCCCAGGCCCTCGATCAGCGACTCGACCGTACGTTGCTCGACCGGGTTGTCCAGGGCCAGCCGGTAGGTTCTGAGCAGACCCTCGGAGATCTCCAGCCGTCGCTGGTCGTAGGTGGTCAGGTCGGCCTGCTGCTGCGGGCCGTACTCTCTGCCCAGCAGCAGGGTCTCGGCCATCAGCGCGTCCATCTCCGACATCTGCCGGTACAGGCCCGCGGTGGCGAGCACCTGCGGCCCGGCTTCATGCCCGATGGTGCGCAGGCTGGAGCCCGTGCTCGCCGCGCCGGCCAGGATCGCGGCCAGCAGCAGCGCCAGCGCCAGGACGGACAGCCCGGCCAGCGCCCGCAGCCGCCCGGGGACCGACTCCTTGCGCCGCCGGACCGGAGGCGTCGCCGTCACCGTCATGGCCTGTTCCCGGGGGAGGCGCTGGGATCGTGGGCACGCACCGCGCCTCCCGGGATCGACTCGTGCTGGGAAGTCGAGCATGACCGCGGGCGCGGCAGGTCCGCAAGAGGAGTTTCCGACAGCGGCGGCCGGGCCGGACGGGCTCGGCGATCCGGACGGGCTCGGCGATCCGGACGAGCTCCGCGATCAGGACGGCTTTGCCTTGTCCCCGGTCGGGCCGACCGCGAACCAGACACCGTCCTTGCCCTGACCGTTGAGGTCGCCGGGCTTCGCGTCCCCGGAGAAGCGGTAGATCGGCCAGCCTCCCGCGGTCAGTTGCACGATCCCGTCCGGACGCTGGATCGCGCCGATGGCGGACGGCTCGATCCCATGGGTGACGTAGACCTTGCCCTGCTCCTTGATGGTGACGGGCGGCCAGTTGACCGCGCACTCGCCGATGCAGCGGGTCACGTCGACGCTGTCGCTGTCGAAGCGGTAGAGCGCGGACTGGTTCACGTCGACCAGGTACGTGCCCACCGCCGGGGCGGACACGGCTGACAACTGCACCCACTTCGCCGGTTTCGGCTGCGGTTGCACGCCCACCGGTGTTCCGCCGTTGCCGGAGAGGCCGTTCTCCGCGGCCGATCCGCCGACGAGTTGCAGGCCGGTGTTGCCGGCGGGCGAAGCGGGCGGGGCGGAGGTGGCCGGGGCCGAGGACGCGGGCGCCGACGAGGGGGGTGCCGACGAGGCGGGCGCGGGGGCGGCGGGCTCCGCGTCGGTGATGACGATGGATTTGCCGCAGGCCGACGCCCCGAGCACGCCGACGGCGCAGGCGACAGAAAGGACGACCCGGTTCGCGCGGGCGCGGACCAGGGACTTGTTCCGATTGAAGGTCACGCTCTACACACGATCGCGCACCGACGCGCGGTTCATCGGAGTTCGCCACCCCCCGGCCGATCCGGTTTTCGCGTGAACCCCTGCGCGTGCGCCTCCGTGTTCCAGCGGAGGACCGGTTCCTCTTCTACGGACGTCTCCCTGGAGTGAACATGAGCGACATATTCGTACCGGGTGATGCACTGGATGAAGTGTCACGATCACTCACCGTGGTGCTGGACAACATCGACACCGCGGCGGGCGGTGTGGATCTGAACGCCGTTCTGGGCTATCCGCTGATCGACGCGGCCAACAACTTCGAGGGCAGATGGTCGGACGGGCGCATCCAGTTGAAGCGCCAGTGTGAGGAGATCAGGAAAGCCGTCGACCAGATCCGCACCGTGATGCAGGACACCGACGACAAGGCCGCGGCCAGTCTGGACAACGGCTGATGACGGGCGCGACCGGCTTCGTCCTGAACGTGCCCAGCAGTTGGACGGACTTCGACCTCTCCGGTGAGGCGTTGGCCGCGATGCGCCAGGCGGCGCTGGCCGAGGTGCACGAGACCCGCCTGCGCGCGGAGGTCAACGACTATTTCCGCAAGGCCAGGGAGATCACCCGTGCCGCCCGCCGGCAGGGCGCCCTGTACGCGGCGGGCACGGCGACCATGTACGACGACGGACTGTTCATGGGGCACTGCATGGTCTTCGCCGTCTCCGCCCCGGCGGGCCAGGAGCTGACGTTGCCGGTGCTCTCCGAGCAGCTGTCCCGGACGGGTGACGGGGAGTCGGCGCAGCCGGCCGACCGTACGGTCACCGCGGTGGAGTTGCCGGACATCGGCACCGTCGCGCGCATCACGGGGACCGAGGAAGCCCAGCTGATGGACGACATCCGCATCCGCATGCTCACCATGCACACGATCGTCCCGCTGCCCGGGGAGCAGGGGAACTACCTGATCGTGACCTGCGCGACCCCGAACCTGCCGCTCGCGGAGCAGGCGTACGACCTGTTCGACGCGATCACGTCGACGTTCCGCCTCGTGACGGCACCCGCGGCAGGGACGTGACCCGTGGTGGGGGCCCGGCGGGCCCCCACCGGCCTCATCCCTCGATCCGCGTCTCCGGAACCTGGACCGTCCGCAGCGTGCCGTCACCCAGATGCAGATAGCCCCGGCCCAGCTGAGGCGCCTGGCCGATGACGCCGCGCGAAAGCCGTACGCCCAGCAGCTCACCCTCGGTGATGCTCTGCGGGGAGAGCAGCAGCCCCGTCCGGTTGCGCTTGACCTGCCCGATCCAGCCGGCCAGCCCGAGAGACATCGCCTCGGCGTTGCCCCCGGCGACCAGCCCCCAGCCGTTACCCGCCGCGCCCCTGGTGAGCGCCACCAGGTCCGGGCTGATCTCGGACTGCATCAGCAGCTCGGCATCGTCGATGAGCACGACGCCGGTGTCCTCGGGGATCTTCCGCAGCGCCTCCCGGAAGTCGCCCTGACCGACGTCCGGGTCCGTGATGACGCCGGAGACGCCGGGGAGCCCGGCCAGGTCCCGCAGGGGTGAGCGGCGCGGCGCGAGCACGAGCAGTCCCGTCCCCGCCTCCAGCAGGGACCGGGCGATGGCGGCCAGCGCCGTGCTGCGGCCCGACCGGGGCGGGCCCGCCACCACGAAGGTCGGCACCTCGGTCAGGTCCGGGCCGACGAGCGCGAGCGTGTCGCCGGAGACCCCGACGATCGGCCGCATGGGCACGGCCTCGCCCGGGCCACGCAGCGCGCGGGCGTCGGCGTAGGAGATCCGATCGGGCAGTACGTCCAGGCGCATCGGCCGCCGGTCGGCCGGCACGCCGCTCTCCCGCGTGGTCAGCGCCTTGCCGAGCCCGGTCAGGACGATTGCCTGCCCGCCTCCGGAGACATCGCGGCCGAGCACGGCGATCTGCACCTCGCTCATGTCCCGCGCCCGGATGCCGCGGCCCGGAGGCAGCTCCTCGGGAACGTCCCGCGCGTTGAGGCCGACCGCGGAGTAGTCGGTACGGTCGTTCATCCGCAGGACGATCTTGTCCTCGGTGGTCCCGGCGAAGCGGCCGGAGCCGAGCACGCGGTCGCCGGCGAGCACGAGATGGATGCCGACACCGGCGCCGTCCCGCATCAGGCGGAGCATCCGCTCCAGGTAGCTGCCGTTGTCGAAGGTGGCGAACTCCCTCTCGAACACCTCGAACCGGTCGACCATCAGCATGAGGTGCGGCGGCCTCTCGCCGGGTGGGAGCAATCCGCGCAGCTCGGCCAGGTCGGCCACGCCGCGCCCGCCGAGAAGCGCCTGCCGCGCGGCCAGCTCCGCGCCCAGCCGGTCGAGCAGCCGGCCGAGCCGCTCCACCTGGTTGCGGTCGACGACGGCGCCGCAGTGCGGGAGCGAGGTCAGGGCGTTCAGCGCGCCGTTGCCGCAGTCGATGGCGTACAGGTGGAAGTCCTCGACGCTGTGCGCCTGGGACAAGGCGGCCGCCAGGGTGCGCAGGGCCTGCGACCGGCCGGTGCGCTGGGAGCCGATGATGTGCAGATGGCCCGAACGGTCCAGGTCGAAGGTGAGCTCCTCGCGGCTCTGCTCGGCGGGCAGGTCCACCAGGCCGTAGCCGACGGGACCGGACCCGTCCGCCGCCCGCAGCTCCGACACCTGGACCAGCTCCGGCAGCGCCGGCAGCCACGGGCTGGGCTGGCGGCCGATGCCCGCGCTCTCGGCGGCCCTCGCGACGGCCCCGGCCAGGACGGCCAGGTCGGTGACGGCGCCCTGGCTCGGCCCGCCGCCGTGCTCGATGCGGCGAATGATCGGGCCGCCGACCTCCTTCCAGCCCACCTCCATGACGCTCACCGGAGTGACGACCGAGGTCTCCGCGCGCTCCGCGGGCCGCCTGCCGCCGACCCGGCCGGCCTGGAAGGGCAGCAGGGCGCTGGGCCCCAGCCGCGCGTACGCCCGTCCGGGCGCACTTGAGGAGATCTCGCCGGCGTCCGGGGCGTCGATGATGTCGCGGCTCTCGTTGGTGTCGGTGGTGCGCAGGGCGATCCGCAGGTTCGTGTTGGCGCGGATGTCGCCGGTCACCGCGCCCGACGGCCGCTGGGTGGCGAGCACCAGATGGATGCCCAGGGAACGGCCTCGCTGGGCGATGTTGACCAGGCCGGCGACGAAGTTGGGCAGTTCGCGCACCATCGAGGCGAACTCGTCGATGACGAGCAGCAGGCGCGGCAACGGCCCCAGGGCCGCCCCCCGGTTCCGCTTGTCCTGGTAGTCCACGAGGTCCTTGGCGCCGGCCACGGCCAGCAGGTGCTCGCGGCGCCGGAGCTCGGCCCCCAGGGAGATCAGCGCCCGCTCGACCAGGTGCGTGTCCAGGTCGGTCACCAGGCCGACCGTGTGCGGCAGGTCCGCGCACTCGGCGAAGGCGCTACCGCCCTTGTAGTCCACCAGGACGAAGGTCATCTCGTCCGGCCGGTTCGCGACCGCGAGCGTGGCCACCAGCGTCTGGAGCAGCTCGGACTTGCCCGAGCCCGTCGTGCCGGCGATCAGGGCGTGCGGACCGTCCCGGACCAGGTCGACCGCGAAGTCGCCGTCGTATCCGGTGCCCAGCACGGCCCGGGTGCTGCGTCCCGACACCGCCCAGCCGGCGGTGATCACCTCGGGGGTGGGCGGCTCGACGCCCAGGATGTCCAGCAGCCGCACGGCCTTGGGCAGCGCGGCGTCCTCGGAGTCGCCGACGCCGCGCAAGGGGGCCAGCGAGCGGGACACCTGCTCGTACCAGTCCGCGCGGGGGGAGTCAGGACGTACGCCCGTCATCAGCGCGGCGCCGCTCACCCGCACGTCCAGGCCGCCCACGCCGGGCGCCACGACCGCGCCGCACTCCTCCGGGAGCAGCCTTTCCTCCCGTTCCAGGCAGATCGTGTAGACGCCGACCGACGGCCCCTCGCGCAGCAGTGCCACCACACCCGGCAGCGACCGCACCCGGCGGGCGTTCTCGATGACGACCAGGATGTCCGGCATGCCGGCGACCCCGCCGCGCGGCGCCTTGCCGCCCAGCGCGAGCCGGCTGGCCACCAGCTGGCCCAGCTCACCCACCCGCCGGGCCACCGACTCCGCCGTGGTGCCGATGAACAGGTACGCGTCCTCGCTCTGCGCCTGCGCGTGCGGCAGCCAGCGGGTCCAGGACCACGCCCGCTCGCCATCGGCGGACGTCAGCACGCAGATCCGCAGGTCCGCCGGGTTGTGCAGCACCGCCGCCTGGGCCACCATCCAGCTGGCCAGCGTCGCGGCGCCCTCCCCGGCCACCCCGACCACGCCGCTGCTCCTGATGGACACCGGGACCGGCACTTCGATCAGGTCGGGCGTGGTCTTCCTCCGGTGCTCGTCGAGCGCCGGGTCCTCAACGGTGATCGACGACGCCACATCCGCCGTGCCGACGCGCACGTCGAGGAAGTCCGTGTCCCGCCAGCGCCGCTCCCACAGCCGCTCCGACGGCTGCGAGGCCATCCGGAGCAGCGACGCCGGATCGGGAAAGGACAGCCGCCGGTTGTGCTGCTCCATCAGTACGGCCGTGGTGACGTCCGCGCGCACCCGCTCCAGGGCCACCTGGTGTTCCTTGAGCCGCTCCTGGTAGCTCACCTGGTTCTGCTTGCGGCCGCCGAACTGGGTCAGCAGCGCGCCGAGGGGGGAGATCAGGGCGAGGAAGATGAACGACCACCGTCCCGTCACGAGGATCGCCACGATGGCCCCGGCCACGGGCACCAGCAGAATCGGCAGCAGCGGGATGGCGCGCTTCTCCGGCTTCGCGGGCTCCGTCGGCAGCCGGAACTTCAGGGCCGAGGAAGCGGGCACGAACCGGGGCGGGCGGTTGAACTCCAGCCCCAGACCGTCCGCCGCCCGGGTCAGCGGGGCCCGCGCGGGCATCGTGGTGGACAGCTCCAGGAGGTTGCCGCCCACGTCCAGCTGGCTGCCCTCCGGCCAGTCGGCCGCTCCGGACAGCACCTCACCGTCCAGCTGCGCGCCGTCCACAGGGGTGAGCAGGACCGTGGCGTCCACCCGTACGACGATGCGGGCCGCCTCTTCCGGGGTGCCGTCGCCCAGGCGCACCCGGCAGGCCGGTCCGCTCCCGATGTCGTAGTGGCCGGGTGGCAGCTGGTAGATGGTCCCCGCGCCGGGGCCGCTGACGATCCGCAGCTCCACCGACCCCTCGGACACCTCCTCCGCCGGCAGCGGAACGCCGAGCCCCAGGTCGACACCGTCCCGCACGCCCGCGGCGTACAGGGTCGTCTCGCCGTCCAGAGGCTCCTGGCCGAGGTAGAGCGGCGGGACCGCCTCCGCGCGGCCGGCGGGCACCAGGACGCGCGCCAGCTCCGCGGCGAAGTGCCCGACGCTGGTGGACGGCTCGGCGTCGACGACTACGGCCGTCGGCTCGGTGTGTGCGTCACGGACGCTGACATTTATCCGCACGGTTCCCTCCAGGCGGTGATGAGATGCGCGGCCGTGAGGTCGGCACGCGGAGGCGGTGGCCGGCGACCGGCCACGGTCGGGGTCAGCCCAGGTTGGAGCCGAGCTGCTCGTCCGCCTGCTGGAAGGCGTCGCCGACGGCCTTGACGTACTGGCCGATCCCCTGCAGGCCCTCGTTCACCTGCTCGAACCCCTTGGAGAACTCATCGAAGAACGGCTGGAACTTCTGCTGCGCCGCCGGGGTGCGGTATCCCTGGGCGAGCAGGGCCTCCACCTTGCTGCGCACCTGGGTGAGCTTGTCCTGGAGCTCGGCGAAATCGTTGAGCAGGGCGGCGGACGTCGACGCGGTCTCATCGGAATTGACGGCGAAATCGGGCATGGAACTCTCCTTGCTCTTTCAGGAACGGCGGGCGTCGGTCGACGTCCGCCCGGTGACACGAGCGCTTGCTGTCGGTGAGCGCGCGACTCGCCAACCCGGGGCCTACCGTGACGGTGGCGCATCCCGGGACGTCGGTTTCCGCTGCCGGTGGCGTACGGCACGGTGATCAGGGTGATCCACCGGCGGGCTTCCCTTGCGTCCCGCTCGTGTCCGCCGGCCCCGGGGGCTGCGACGGAGTCGCCGGCGCATCGGGATCGGACGCGGCCGAGTTTCCCGACGGCGAGACGTTCGCGGCCGGCGCGGGCGTGGTCACCGTGGACGGGACAGCCGGATCCGGTGCGGGGGAAGTCCCCGTCGACGGCACGGCGGCAGCCGGTGTGGATGGAGCCGGTGTGGAGCCAACCGGCGCGGTGGGAGCCGGTGTGGTGGGGGCCGGTGTGGTGGCAACCGGGGCCGGATCGGACGGCTTACTCGAGCCCGGGGTCGATGAGTCTGGGGTGGATGGGCCCCCCGTGGCTGGGCCTCCAGTGGTCGGGCCTCCGGAGCCGGGGGAGGGGGTCGTACCGCTGGGGAGGGAGCCCTTGTTGGGGATTCCGTCGGCCAGTTGCCTCGCGCCGCCGGAGCCCGGGGTGCCCGCCAGCAGGTTCTGCCCCTCGTGCAGCAGGGCCTCGTTGAGGCTCGATCCCTCGCTGACCGCCACGCCGACCTTCGAACCGGCGACGATTCCCTCTTTGCCGAGGTTCGTGGCCAGGTCGGCGCCTCTCCCCAGGAGCTCGTTGCCCTCCACGGATTCCTTGACCTTGTTGATTCCGGTGCTGTCCCCGACCTTGTCGAGCGTGCTGCCCTTCTTGATGCCGCTGAAGAACGCGCCACCGCCGGTCAGCGCGCCGCCCACCGCCGCCCCCAGGAGCAGGTTCTTCGCGGTGATCTCGTCGCCGTTGAGCTTCCGTACCACGGCTTCCTCGCCGACGCGGGCGGCGAAGTCGCCGACGGCGGCGACGCTCGCCCGGCCCGCCCTGTTGTCCAGCACGACGGAGACCACTCTGAAGTTCTTCAGCGTGTCCTTGATGCTGGAGATCTTGCCGGCCGCGGTGGTGAAGAATCCGCCCGCCTTGCCGAACAGCCGGCCCAGGCTGGGCAACGCCCTGCCGATCCCGCCCACGGCGTTTCCGCCCAGCTTGAAGAGCGCGACTCCGGGGATGAGCGTGACGATGCCGAGAAGTAAGTCACCTAATCGGATCTCGCCGTTCTGCCCGAGAACCACCTGGGTCAGGACGAAGACCAGGGCCCCCAGGGCCAGCCC
Source organism: Nonomuraea glycinis (assembly GCF_014646515.1). Taxonomy (GTDB): domain Bacteria; phylum Actinomycetota; class Actinomycetes; order Streptosporangiales; family Streptosporangiaceae; genus Nonomuraea; species Nonomuraea glycinis. Next base: position 554,836 of record NZ_BMNK01000003.1, on the reverse strand, counting down.
GATCACCGGGAAGAAGATCGACACAATGGCCACGAGGGCATTGATGATGATCTGGACGAACGGGAAGTCCTTGAAGAAGTCCCCGATCTTCTGGAAGAAGTTTCGCTCGGGGATGGCGTTGGCCGCGGCGGCGTCTAGGTCGGCCGACGTACGTGCGGATGCCTGCTCACGCAGGCTGCGGGCGTCTTCGGCCATCCTCCTGGCGGCGCTCAGGGCCGACTGTGCCGCGTCGATGTCGTTCTGCTGCCCACGGGCCGCGTCGCGCTGCTCGCCGGTGGCATCGGCCGGAAGCTCCGGCAGCGTACGCGTCGCCGTGGCGGCGACCGCCAGCGCGTTGTCCATGGCAGTGTCCACCTGGCCCTGCGCGTCTTCCAACTGCGTGGCGTAGGTGTTGTAGGCGCGTACGGCGGCCTGGAAGGACTCCGCGGTCTTCGACAGCTTGTCGGGCAGGCTCTCCAGCGCCTCGCGCAGTTTGTCCATGGCTTCGCCCTTGCCCTGCTCGACGGCTCCCCCCTGACCGAGGATGCCGAAGGCGATGGCGGCCTGGTCGCCTATCGCCGCGTAGCGGGTCGCGAGCAGCCTGATGCCGTCCGGATCGCCCGGCGTGGGGTCCTGCGACATGCCGATGACCTCGAAGCCTGAGGTGTGCCGCCGCGCCACGTCGCCTCCGTCTGCCGTTCGTCGCCCGCATACTGTGGCCAACCACTACACGAGATCATCGGGATAAAGGGTTCACCGAAATTCCGTTTGGCGTCGTACCGAACCTTTTCGGTCGCGATCTCGTGTGCCGGGTGAGACATGTCAAGGTTCGGAACGCTCGTTCCCGGCGGTCACTCAGGTGACAGGCGTGGCCGGCGGCTGAGAGAGGTAGTGGGGCGATGATGCGGAGCGGTGGGTACGCCGTCCAGCGGCGGTGGAGCTCGCGCGTGGCCGTCGCTGTGCTGTCGATGGTGTGCGCCCTGTTCTGGGCCCTGCCGCCCGCGTCGGCGAGCCCGCCCCCGGCGGACGGCGAGACCCTCACGAAGGTGTACGTGGTCAAGCCGCCGCAGGACGGCGGCGCTCCGGAGATCCTGCGGTCGATCGCGGAGCGCACGCTGGGCGACCCGGGCAGGTGGGCCGAGATCTTCGCGCTCAACGAGGGCAAGGCGCAGAGCGACGGCGGCGTCCTCACCGATCCGGCCGATCTTCGCCCGGGTTGGATCCTGCGGCTGCCGAAGGACGCGAGCGGCCCCGACGTGCAACTGGCTCGTGACACCCCCGCTCCCGCCGGCACGCCCACCTCCGCCCCGGCCGAGACCCCCGCTGAGACCCCCGCCGATCCCCCCGCCGAGACCGGTGCTGAGACCCCCGCTGGGGACGCCTCCGCGCAGCCGCCGGCGGACGCCGTGCGCATCCCGCTCGCGGCGGTGCTCGCCGTGGTGGGGGCCATCCTGCTGGGCCTGCTCACGGCCGCGGTGCTGGCCAGACGCCGGCTGGGCAGCGCCGCCCGCGCGGTCGGCCGCGTGCTGAACCGGCTCGGAGATCCGGCACGGCGCGCGCGCAGGCTCCGCTTCCGGCGCGCTCTGATGGCGGACTTCGCCGGCGACAGGGACACGCCGATGCGCGCCGCCCGAGCGGTGGCCGACCTCGCGGCGAGGCTGCCGGAGACGCGGGATTCGGTGCACGCCGTCATCGCCGGCCCTGAGGACGTGACGGCGCTGCTGGCCACCACGGCGGCCCAGGCCCAGGCCCCGGTTCCGTGGGAAGCGGTGGGCCCGTCCCGCTGGCGCCTTTCGCCGAACCAGCATCCGATGGCCGCCATCCGCACGAACCCGGCCCCGGGGACCGTCCCCACCCAGGCCTTCCTCGTACGCGCCGGTGTCTCCGACGACGGCGACCAGCTGTTCGTGAACCTGAGCCGGCTCGACGGGATCCTCAGCCTCACCGGCGACGGCACGGTGGCCCGGGACGCGCTGCATGCCCTGCTGGACGGCATCCTCCGCACGCAACCCGAGCTTCCGGTGGCGATTCTGGACGCACCGGGCGACGCGGGTGTCACCCTCCCGGCGGGCACGATGCGGGTCGACGGCGCCGAACTCCTCCAGCAGTCCCCGCCGCCGTTCTCCGGCATGCCGGACGGAGGTGGCACCCTGAAGGTGATGGCCCGGTCCCGCACGCTGCGCGGGCTGATCGTCGTCCCTCATGCTCCGACGTGGCAGGAGACGGAGCGGCTACTCGCCGTCTGCGACGCCGCTGGGCTCGGCTGGACCGGCCTCGTCTGCGGGGAGGTCAGCGGCGCGCACTGGCGCTGGCACGCGGAGAAGGACGGCAGCATGACCATCCCCGTCCTGGACGTGAACGTCACCGTACCGGCGATCGGCTGACGCCTTGTCCGGCGCCAGCGCCTTGCGGAGCGTGTCACGTGCGTAGTGGTTGCGGGACTTGGCCGTGCCGACGGGGATCCGGAGCGCCTCGGCCGCCTCGCGTACGGTCCTGCCCTGCATGTAAACCAGATTGAGCACGTCCCGGTGCTCGGCGGACAGGGTGCCGAGCACCTTTCCCACGAGCACGGAGGCCACCACGGCGTCCGCGTGGTCTCGCTGCTCGGCCTCCTCGTCGGCCGGTTCCAGCGACTCCCACCGGGCGACTCCGGTGCGGGACCTGTCGATCACGATGTTGCGGGCCACCTTGAGCAGCCAGCCTCGCACCGATCCCTCGCCGTCGCGGAGCCGCTCCGCGTTCTGCCATGCCCGGATCAGCGTCTCCTGGAGGATGTCCTCGGACCCATGACGATCACTCGTCAGTTTGACCACGTATGCCAGGACGGCCTGCCCGTGCTCCGCGACCAGCAGGCTTAAGTATTCGTCCCGCCATGCGTCGTCCATAGAGTATTCACTGAACCTTTCCCGGTGGTCCACATCGTCACGCCGCGTAGTTCTCTGAGGAGGCTTTGCTTCCTGCCTCCGGGAATGAGGGAAGCCCCTGCCAGAACTGGTCTTTACAAAAAGATCAAATTCACAGCGAGAGGCTTCACTTTCGTCCAGTATCGCCTATATGGCCGGGCTTTACGGCCGAAGGGGTCCCTCCCGCGCCTGCTTCGGCAGCGCCGCCGGGACGGTCGACAGCCGGAAGGGCCGGTCTGAGGGGTTCGGGATCAGACCGGGTCGTGCGTCGTGTCCGCCCGGTCGGGCAGGAAGATCTCTTCGATGGTCAGGCCGAAGACGTCGGCGATGGTGAACGCCAGGGGCAGGCTGGGGTCGTACCGCTCGGTCTCGATGGCGTTGATGGCCTGCCGGGAGACCTGGCACCGGTCGGCCAGGACGGCCTGGCTCCACCGGCGGGCCGCGCGCAGCTCGCGTAGTCGGTTCTTCATGGGCGCGGCGCCTTCATCGCTGCAGGCGGATGCGCAGGTCGGCGATCGCCAGCCAGATCGCCACCCCGCCGATGAGAATCAGCTGCGCGATCTGATGGAGCTGGACGACGCCCGCGGCGTCGAGCACGGCGGCCACCTGCAGCGCCGCGAGGACGGCCGCGAAGGCGATGGCCATGCTCTCCAGCTGGATCTTGCGCAGGTATTCGTCCGCGCGCCGGAACGCCCGCAGCAGGACCCAGGCCACGGCGAGGGTGAACACGGCCGTGGCCGCGATCCACCAGGCCTTCTGGGCGGTGCTCTGGTCGGGATCGCTGCCCAGCGCCAGGGCCACGGGGGCCAGGATCGCCACGGGCAGGCCGTCGATGAAGGCGGCGCGGCGGGCCGCGCGCGTCACTTGGTCCTGCTGCTTCGCCATGACACGAAGGTAAAGTCTGCCTTCCATACAGTCAAGTTTGCTTTACCTATTGGCAGGCAGACCTTACATTTTCGCCAGAGTGAACGCCGGGAGACGTCAGGGCGTGCCGCCGATGGCGCAGGCCCGGCAGGGCGGCTGTCCACAGGTGCACTGCATGATGGCATCGAGCACATCATGGGTGTGATAGAGGCACTGGTCCCGGCAGGTGTGGCGGGGGACGAAGCCCGCCTGGATCTCGTCCGGCCACGGCTCGTGCCCCTCGCGGCAGCGGACGAATCGCTCAGGGTCGGACGCGTGCAGCCCCTGCATGCGGTCGCGGGCCTGGCTCTCCAGCGCCCCGGCCTCCTGCGCCATGGCCTTCAGTTGATCGGCGAGGGCGGAATACTGCTCGTCGCCGGTTCGCACCTGCGCGGCCCGCAGCGCCATCACCGCATTGGCCAGGAATCGATTGGCGTCCTGGAGATTTGTGGTGTGGTGCAACTGGATTCCGGTCACGCCTCGGACCCACACGGCGTCGTTCTGCATTGATCAACCTTTCGAACGGCAGGCGCGGCTCACGGCCGCGCTCGCGGTTGTCCGAAGGATAGCGTGATTTTTACCCGCATTTCGGCGCGGGTCGACCATGGTCATGCTTAGCGAAGTGGCGGAAAAAGTCCGTATCTACGCTGCTGTAGAGTCTTGTAGCGATAAATCGGCATCGAGCGAGACTTTAAGTGAAATTTGCCGATTCATGATGAACGGCGGGCCCGAGCGGGCCCGCCGTGGACGCCCCGGCGCTCTCCCCTCAACTCGTCACCGCGCACATCCCACGGTCCTGCCGCACGGGCCCTTCCATGTTCGGACGTACGTCGAAGTCGAAGATCGCGGTGGGCAGGTAGAGCGAGCAGCAGGCGTTGGGAATGTCGACGATCCCGCTGACCCGCCCTTCGATCGGCGCCGAGCCGAGGAGCAGATAGGCCTGTTCCCCGCTGTAGCCCCACCTCTTGAGATATTCGACGGCGTTGAGGCAGGCCCTGCGGTAGGCCACCGTCGCGTCGAGGTAGTAGTTGGTGTCGGTGTCATGGTCCACCGAGATCCCGATGAACGAGAGGAACTCGGAGTATCGCGGCTCCACGTTTCCCGGCATGAAGAGCGGGTTGGTGGTGACGCCGTACTTCTCCATGCCGCCCTTGATGAGATCGACGTGGAAATCGATGTAGCCACCCATCTCGATGGCGCCGCAGAAGGTGATTTCCCCGTCGCCCTGGCTGAAGTGCAGATCGCCTCCGGAGAGTTTGGCGTCACGGACGTGGACCGGGTAGAAGACCCGGGCGCCGCGGGTGAAGTTCTTGATGTCGTGGTTGCCGCCGTTCTCCCGCGCGGGCACGGTGCGTGCTCCCTCAGCGGCGATCTGCTGCGCCATGTCGCCGCTCGCGGTGCCGGCCAGCGTGTGCTCGGGCATCGGTGGCAGGCCGAGCGGCGGTACGCGTTGCGGGTCGGTGTCGATGAGCGCCTGCTCCCGGCGGTTCCAGGAGCTCAGCAATGCGGCCGACGGAGCGGTCCCGAAAAGACCCGGGTGGGTGATTCCGGTGTACCGGACTCCCGGCAGGTGACGAGAGGTCGCGACCTGACCGTGGAAATCCCAGATCGCCTTGTACGAGTCGGGGAAGTAGTCGGTCAGGAATCCGCCGCCGTTCTGCTTGGCGAAGATGCCGGTATAGCCCCAGCCCTGTCCTGGTGCGTCCCCGGCCTGCTGCGGCACCGCGCCGAGGTCGAGGATGTCGACGATGAGGAGGTCTCCTGGCTCGGCTCCTTCGACGCCGATGGGCCCGCTCAGCATGTGCGCGTAACTCAGATCGACATCCCGTACGTCGTTCGCGGAATCGTTGTTGCCTATCTGGGCGTCCGTCCACTCACGGCATTCGACCCGGAACTCCTCGCCGGGCCGTACCATTTCCGCCACGGGAACGTCCGGGTGCCAGCGGTTGTGCCCCGGGGTCGCCTGATCCTTCATCGGCTTCGACTGGTCGACGCTGAAAACTACTTTCGGCATGACGGCTCTCCCCCTCCTGTGTCGATGGCTCCTTTCGCGGTCGTTGTCGTCGCCTCACCCCCTCATGTGCGGCGGAAGCGATGGGTGCGCTCCTCCAGCCTGGTCGGCTCCTGCGTTCCCGACGTTTCGCCGGCCGGCTCCCCGCCTCTCGTCAGCGGCCACAGCACGGCGAACACCACCACGCCGAATACGGCGAGAACGATCGCGGTCAGGGTGCCGCTGACCCAATATCCGGTGAGCGTCAGGAATGCCGGGATCGCCGCCGTGACCCAGCCCTGGATGGCCGCGACCCAGCCGGTGTACCGGGTGATCCGCGTGTTCTTCAAACCGAGCAGGACGAAGAAGAGCGCCCACAGGAAGGACCAGTAGAGCCAGATGACTCCGAAGGCCGGATCGCCGAGGAGCTGGAAGTTGGCGTAGGAATATCCGAGCGCCATGATGGCCACGAAGAGCGAGAAATAGCCGACCCCGGTGGAGTCGAATCCGCCGAGCAGATTGATCCCCACATAAAGATAGGTGAACCCGAAGAGGTAGAGCCCCGACGCGTTCAGGAGCGTGGCCGGGTCGCCGGGGTTGAAGACGATCAGCAGGGTCGGGGTGATCACTTGCAGGGCTCCGACGAAGAGATTGAAGATCCCTGCCGCGCGTGCTTCGACCTTTCCCAGGAGCATCAGGCCATTGATGAAAAGCACCGCGCCCACGTACAGGAGTCCGACGGCCCCCATGGACACACACCTCCTCGCGCCCGCGACGGGCGGTGGGGTTCGCTCAAGGCCGAGGCAGGCGCGACAGCGCCGGGTGCTGCGGTGTTCGCCACCGCCGCTCGGGGGCACGCGTGACCACCTCGGGTGCTTCCTGACTCTTTTCCGCGCGGGTCAGCGCGGCGGACATCGCCGGGGACAGCCGCGCGAGGCTCGGCGCGGTGAAGACGCGACGCGCCGGCGAGCGGCACGCCGGGCAGTCAGCGACCGCCTCAGCGGTCCCTATCGGCAGGCGCACCTCGAACGGCCCACAGTCCGGACAGCGATACGCGTACGTCGCCATGGCGTCCCCAAGAAGATCCCGTCACTGACGTGCGGCGATAAGAGCCACACCTTCAGCACACTCCTGGGGTTGTCGTCATGTCAAACTGTCTGTCAGGGCCATGGGCGGGCGGGAAACCCGTCGAACACGGCGGATGCGCGGCCAGAACTGATCCCGCACGCGGGAAGATGTGGCCGTAATTTTAGGGACTGACGCGGCCATCGGGCTTCGCCTCGTCATCACTTCGCATCCCTTGAGGCAAGTCCCCGCGCCCGCACGGCGTCCGGCGCTAACAAGGTCACCCATGGGAGTGTCGAGGTGGGTGCGGGCCGACCCCTGGCGGGCGCTGCTGATGCTGGTGGCCGCCTGTTACGGGCTGGTCCAGCTGGTCGCGGTGGGCCCCGGCATGGGGCTGGGATGGGACGAAACGGTCTACGTCAGCCAGGTCGATCCCCGGGTGCCCGCGGCCGAGTTCATCGCGCCTCGCGCCCGTGGGATCACCCTGATCGTCGCGCCGGTGACGATGGTGACGTCCTCGACGGACGTCCTGCGGGTGTACCTGTGCCTGCTGTCGGCGCTCGCGCTGTACGGGTCGTTCGGGACCTGGCTGCGGCTGCGTTCCGGAGCCGTGGTGCCGCTGGCCGCGCTGCTGTTCGGGTCGCTGTGGCTGACGCTGTTCTACGGCAACGAGGTCATGCCGAACCTGTGGGTGGCGCTCGGCGCGGTGGCCGCCGTCGGGTTCTTCCTGCGCTGCACACGACCGGACGGCGGTCGCGCTGACGTGGTGCCGCCGGACGGGGGTCGCGGTGGCGCGGCGGGGCCGGACGGGGGTCGCGGCGCTCTGGTGGGGCTGGCGGTGTGCGTGGCGGCGGTGGCTCTGCTGCGGCCTCCCGACAGCCTGTGGCTCGTCCTGCCGCTGGCGCTCGCCCTGGCCTGGCCGGGACGGCGGCGGCTCTCGGTGCTGCTCGCCCTGGTCGCCGGCCTCGTCGTCGGCTGGGCGGACTGGATCGTCGAGGCGTACGTGCGGTTCGGCGGTCTGCTCGCCCGCTGGCACGCCGCCGGCGCCGCCAACGAGACCGGCCTGCACTTCTCCCTGCCCGACCATGCCCAGGCGCTGAACGGCCCGCTCCTCTGCCGGCCGCCCGGGGACTGCGGTCCCGCCGAGCCGTCCTGGGTGCTGTGGTGGAGCGCGATCCCGGTCCTCGTCCTGCTCGGCCTGTACGCATCCCGCCGGGCCGACTCCCTGCTGCCGGCCGTGGTCGCCGGGTCGCTGGCGGCGCCGTACATCTTCCTGGTCGGGTACGCGGCCCCCCGCTTCCTGCTGCCCACGTACGCGCTGCTGGCCTTCCCCATCGCGCACGGCGCGGTCGGGCTGCTGGGGCGCACGCGGGGGAGAGCCCCGAGGTGGGCCGTCGCCTGCCTGGTCACCGCGGGTTTCCTCGCGCACCTGACCCTGCAGGCCGGGACCTTGGGCGCGATCGTCGCCCCCCGGCTGGCCAAGCGAGAGGGCGACGCCCTGGTCGCGAGGGCGCTGGAGGGGCTGGGCGTCCGTCCTCCGTGCCTGGTGTACGGCGAGCAGGCGGTGAAGATCGCCTACCGGATGGGCTGCGCAGGGCACACCGTCCTGACCTGGCCGGGGCAGAGCGACCTGCCCGCGCCGGTACGCGACGCCGCGGCCGCGGGACAACAGGTCGTCGCCGTCGACCGGGGCCGCCCGGTTCCCGCACCGTTCCTCCTGACCTGGGAGCGACGGCACCTGCCGGACGTCCGGCCGGGACAGTGGTCCGCGTACGTCCCGCGCTGACGGGCGGGACGCCCTCGTAGTTCAGGAAACACCTGGGTCAGCGGTGTCTACCTTGTCCAGATAAAACCTGCTGAAGATGAAACGGCCCTCGTGGGCGCGCAGGATGGCCACCCCGCAGGCCAGATGATCGTCTCCGTCCCGGGTCTTGCCGCTGAGCTCCCACTCGCTCCACACTTGGTCGCCGTCCACCACCGACTGCAGGACGGTCGCCTTCATGTCCGGGACATGCGCGAACAGGCCGGTCCAATTGGCCCGCACCCGATCCCGCCCGACGAAGCTCAGCTGCGGGTGGTGCGGCACCTCACAACGGTAGTCCTCGGCGAAACAGTCGGCCAGCGCGTCCAGGTCGTGCTCGTTAATAGCCCTTTCCATCCGGGCCAGAATCTCGGTAGCGTGCACGCTTCTCTCCCCGTGGTCATGGTCGACGTGACGATCGTCAACCATGACAGCCCACCGCCAAGCAGTCGTGGCCCAACCTGTGCCCCCTTCGGCTCACAGTGCCGGCAGGGCGACGCGCTGATCGTCAGTGCGCTGGAAGTGCTGAGCGTCCGTACTATGCGCGCAGGACGGTGACCTGGCGGCCGGACGGGGTGGTCGTCTGCTCGAAACCGCCGCGTTCGTTCCAGGCCGGGGCTTCGGGGCGCCGGTCGAAGATGACGAGCACGCCGGTGGAGAGGGTGAGCCGGTCCAAATACCCGTCGAGCTGGGCGAGACCGTCGGGCAGCGGGTCGTTCCTGCCGGCCTGCCAGACCTTCAGTTCCATGGCCTCGCGTTGCGTCAGCCGTTCGCCTTCTGGGCCGGTGTGGGGCCAGCGGATCAGCACGTCCAGGCGTTTGGTGCCGGCGGCGTACTCGCGGTCGAGTTGGCCGCCGCCGTTGACCAGCCGGTGCAGGAAGGCCATGAGGATGATCTGGCAGGCGGCCTCGTGGTAGCCCTCCTGGCGGATGAGGTATTCGCCGTGCTCGCGCCAGAACACGACGAACTCCTGCAGGAGGCGCGGCAGGTCGAACCGGCCGTCCGGCAGGACGAAACTGTACGGATCGGCCATCACGTACTGTTCCGCCGGATCGCCCAGCATCCGCAGGATGACCTCCCGATAGATCGGGTTCGCCACCTCCAGCGGAGGTCTTTCTTTGATCAGGCCCAGGTCGCGGACGTACGACAGCGCGTCGGAGAAGGTGAGGTCGACCTCGGGGAGCGACCCGGCCACGATCGGTTCGATCACCCGCTTGACCCGGGGTTCGTGCAGCCGGGCCACCAGCGCGTCGAGGTGGGTGGCGCGCCCCCGGATCAACCGCTCCTTGGCCGTATCCACCTGCCCTGCGGTGATGTCGCCGGTCACGCCCATCTCGAAGGTGATCTCGTAGGCGAGGGCGTTGACCAGCCACGGTTGTCCCTGCGTCAGCTCGAACGCCCGGTCCACCGCGTCCTTGGTGAACTCCTGGCCGGTGGCCTGCGTGTGCTGGTCGTACAGCTCGGCGATCTCGTCGGTGGTGAAGTCACCCAGACGCAGCGATTCGGAGACGATGTTGAACGGGCTGGTGGGATTGCACCGGCCCGGATCGGCGCCTACGGCGATCTTGTAGTCGCGGACGTCGCGCAGTCCGCACAGAATCACGGACGTGGGGAACGGGTGCCCGTCGGGCCGGGCGTTGTGGCCGTCTCTGAGCTGGCAGAGGAAGCTGACCAGGCTGTCGCCCTGCAAGGCGTCGATCTCGTCGAAGAACAGCACCACCCGGCGCGGGCTGCGACGGCACCAGTCGCTCAGCGCGACGTCGATTCGGCTGCCCGGTGTGGCCTGCGGCCAGGGATCCGGGGGCAGCAGTTCTTCCGGCCAGCCCGATCGCTCGGCGGCCGCACGGATCGAGTCCAGCAGCATCGACTCCCCCCAGCCGACGTCGTCGCGGGCCACCTTGGCTCGTTCGCAGGAGAACGCCAGGGCTGCGACGTCCCCCTCGGCCGTCAACTCGGACGCCAGGGTGCGCAGACCTGTCGTCTTGCCGGTCTGCCGGGGCGCGTGAACCACGAAATAGCGATCCATGTCGATCAGTGCTCGTGCCCTGGGAAGCCGCGGCGTAGGGGGCAGCATGTAGTGGCGTTGAGGGTCGCACGGGCCGGCGGTGTTGAAGAACCTCGCTCTGGGTGGGATCACGATCACATAATGTCATCGAGTCGCCGTGTCAGTCACTTGGTACGCTGATCCGCCCCGCACCCGATCCCGCCCGGTGAAGCTCTGCCACGGGTGGTGCGCCGCCGAGTGGTCGTGGCCAACCTGTACCTGCTTCGGCTCACGGTGCCGGCAGGGCGGCGTCGCGGAGGCGCCCGGCATCGCCCGAGCCGGCTTCGGCCGTGAAGACGATGGCCCGCAGATCGCCATCGCGGAAGGTGAGCAGGTCGCAGTCGGCGGTGAACTCGCCCACCACCGGATGATCGATGGTCACCTGGTCATCGTGATACCGGGCTGTAGACCCGCTCTCCCAGAGCTCGGCGAAGGTCCCGCTCGCCCGCCTGAGGTCACCGACCAGCGCCGCCACCTGGTCATCGGCCGGATAGCGCAGCAGGGCAGCACGGAGATCGGCCACCAGCGTCGATGCGAACCTCGCCCGCCGCTCGGGCGTCCGCCGTGTCGGCCCGGGAATCTCGGTGAAGGCACGCCATGCCACGTTGCGGTCCCACCGATGCCCCGTCGACGGTCCGCATTGCAGCGCCGCCCAGGCCGGATTCCAGGCGAGCACCGTCCACGCGGCATCACACAGGCACACCGGCACGCCGTCCAGCCGCTCGAGCAGGCGTCGTGGCCCGGGACCGACGTGGCGTGGCACCAGCCCGTCAGCGGGAGCGTGTCCCGCGACCGCGCACAGGTACTCGTAGTCCGCGCGATCCAGTCCCAGCGCGCGGGACAAGGAGTTCACCACCCCGGCGGACGGATGGCCGCGACCCTGCTCAAGGCGCTTGATGTAGTCGACCGACACCCCGGCGAGCTCCGCCAGCTCCTCGCGGCGCAGCCCCTTGGCCCGCCGCCGTTCCCCTCCGCCGAGACCGGCCGCGACAGGGTCCGCCCGCTCCCGCCACGCTCGCAACAAAGTCGCCAGGGAACCATGCTCCAGCATGAACCCCATTCTGCCCCACCTGCTTCTTCCGGATCCGATCCCGATGAGCCGCCTGGTCGACCTCACAGGCGCTGATCGAACTTCCGGTCCGTGAACCAGAGCCATGACCCCGGGGAGGCGGGCACACTAGGTGCCGTGCCTGACCTGCGTAGAATGATGATCTGGCTGGCTTTGCCGGGCTTGCTGGCGGGATGTGGTGGTGGGCCGCAGCCTGAGCGCCAGGCCGCCTCCTCGGCCACGCCCACGGGTTCCGCGTCCGTCGCCGGCCCGACGGCCGCGCCCGAGGCTTCCGCGTCCGTCGCCCGTTCCTCGGGCGCGGCTCGTGCCGCTGCGGCGCGGGCCGACGACGTCAACGGCGACGGTCGCGCGGACCTGGTCGTCGAAGTCGACCTTCCCCGCGTGGACGTGCACGACCTCGTGATCGTCCATGGCTCCGCCCAGGGCCTGGACCGGCGCGGGCGGACGGTCGTCCCGTCGAAGACGTTCTGGTCCTGGTTGATCGACGTGGGCGTCCGGGCCGACCTCGACGGCGACGGCTTCGGCGACATCCTCGGCTACGGCCGGGCGAGCGACGCCGAGCGCATGCGTCCGCACATCTTCTGGGGCGGCCGGCGCGGCATCGACACCGGCCTGCCCCCGACCCCGATCCCGCTGCCCGGCCAGAGCGACGTGGCGTCGTACCGTACGGTCGCGGGCGACTTCAACGGCGACGGCGCCGCAGACGTGGCGATGTCCACCCCCAGCGGCCAGAACGACACAAGCCTGACGATCCTGTACGGCCCCTTCACCCGCGCGGGAGTCGCCGCCCGCGAGAGCGTCCAGCCGTCGCCGACCGGCTCGAACTTCTGGCGGATGACCGTGGACCGGATCGACGGGCGGCGGGCGACCGGGCTGATCGTCTACCAGGGCGACGACGGGGAGCAGACCTCCGGCTGGCTGCTCGACGCCGGGCCCGGCGGCCTGGCCAAGGAGGGGCGCAGGCTGAACAAGGGGATGGCGGCCGCGTTCGGCGACTTCGACGGCGACGGCACCAGGGACGTGGCCGTCGGCGACGACGGCAGCCGCAACGACGAGCCCGGATACGAGACCGAGGCTCCTTCGGTCGACAAGACGTTGACCGTCTATTACGGGGATGGCCGTACCCACGAGTTCACCGGCACCGCGGGCCAGGCGGTCGCCGGTGACTTCAACGGGGACGGCCGCGACGACCTCGCCTTCGGCGGGGCACGCCGTCCGATCCGCGTCTTCTGGGGCGGCACGGGCGGTCTGCGCGCCGGTGGCGGGATCGCCGGGGTGGGCGGGGCCGCGCCGCTGGCGGCGGGGGACTACGACGGCGACGGCGACGACGAGCTCGCCCTGGCCACCCGCGACAACTACAAGGTCGACGACTACGAGGTCATCGTCACGGACGGCAGGAAGGTGCTGAGCCGGTTCGACCTGTAGGGGTCAGCCTGCCGCTTGGCGGAGCGCCTATAAGGTCAGCCTGCCGCTTGGCGGAGCGCGGCGGCGTCGGTGATGCGCCGGCGCGCCAGCCGGATCGCCGCCTCGTACGGCACGATCCCCGCCGCCGTGGCCTCGCCGTAGATGGCGGTCAGCCGGTCGCCGATCCGGAGGGTCGCGTTCCGTGCCTCGTCGGGGGTGCCACCGCCCATGTCGATGATCGTGCCGTGGATGACGCCGCCCGCGTTCACCACGAAGTCGGGCGCCCACACGATCCCGCGCCGGGCGAGTTCACCGGCCACCGAGGGGGAGGCAAGCTGGTTGTTCGCCGGGCCGACCACGGCGGCGCAGCGCAGCCGCGGCACGAGTGAGCCGGTCAGCATCCCGCCGAGCGCGGCCGGCACCAGGATGTCCGCTTCGGCGGTGAGCGCCGTGTCCGCGTCCACCCAGCGCGCGCCGAGTGTCCGGGCCAGCTCCTCGCGGCCGGGGTCGAGGTCGGCGACGGTCAGCTCGGCCCCCGCTTCGGCCAGCAGCCCCGCGAGCCGGCCGCCGACCTGCCCCAGGCCGACGATCGAGATCCGCCGCCCGGCCAGGGACGAGGTCCCGGCGAGGTGCCGCCAGGTCGCCTCGATGGCGGCGAACGTGCCTACCGCGGTCAGCTCAGACGGCTCGCCGCTGCCGCCGTGGTGGACCGGCAGGCAGTGCACCCAGGGGGTGCGCTCGCGGGCGACCCACATGTCCTCGGCGCTGGTGCCGACGTCCTCGCCGCCGTGGTAACGCCCGCCGAAGCCCTGCACGGCGTCGCCGAAGTCCAGCAGGGCGGCCCGGCGGTCCACGTCGCGCGACGCCGTGCCCGGCGGCAGCACGATGACGGACTTCCCCCCGCCGAAGTCGAGCCCGGCCGCCGCGCACTTCAACGTCATGGCCGCCGACAGGGCGAGCGCGTCCGCCAGACCCGCACCCCAGTCCGGGTACGGCCACATCCGGCAGCCGCCCACCGCGTCCCCGAGGGCGGTGGAGTGCACCGCGATGATGATCGGCAGGCCGGAACGGACGCCGGTCCGGATCACGACCTCCTCATGTTCCAGCACTGCGGCCTCCCTCATGACGTCGGAACGGGTTTGCATCGCATATCTCCAAAGGTCCGTTCACGTGAGCTACGACAAACGCTACGGCGGCCGGATGTGCAAGCAACAGCTACGAATATTGCGACTAGTGTTAATTTCTTAATCGTGGATGCCATCGATCGTCAGATTCTTGACCAGCTGGTGCTCGACGGGCGGGCCAGCATGACCAAGATCGCAACGGTGGTCTCGCTGTCGGTGCCCGCCGTGAAGCGGCGGATCACCCGCCTGGAGCGGGACGGGGTCATCCGTGGCTACACCGCGATCGTCCAGGAGCCCGGCCCGGCCAAGATGCACGCGCTGGTGGAGTTGTTCTGTGTCGGGGACGCTCAGAGCCAGGACGCGGCGCGAGTCTTCGGGACGCGGCCGGAGGTGCGGATGGCGTTCACGGCCGCGGGCGACAGCGACGTGGTCATGCTGGTCCGGGTGGACGGCACCGACCACCTGGAGTCCCTGCTGCTCGACCTGCGCCGCCACCCGATGGTCCAGCGAACCCGGGCACTGGTCCTGCTCAACAGCCTCGTCGACCGCCTCGCCCCATGAGCCCCACCCCTGCGGTGCGGCGGCGCCGCGAGCAGCTCAGCGATTTCCTGCGCACCCGCCGGGCGCGGCTCACGCCCGGCGACGTCGGCATGGTGGCAGTGGGCCGGCGGCGGACACCCGGACTGCGGCGGGAGGAGGTCGCGGCGCTGGCCGGCGTCGGCGTGTCCTGGTACACCTGGCTGGAGCAGGGGCGCGGCATCAACGTCTCGGCCGAGGTGCTCGACGCGATCAGCCGGGCGCTGCGGCTGAGCGAGCCCGAGCGTGCGCACCTCTACGTGCTGGCAGGTCTCAACCCGCCACCGGCCGGCGCGGCCCGCGATGCCGAGGTCACCCCGGAGTTGCGGCGGCTGCTCGACGCGTGGACGCCCCGGCCCGCACTGCTGCGGGACCGGTCCTGGAATCTGCTCGCGGTCAACGACGCGGCGCGGACGGTGTTCGGCTTCGGCGACGCCGACCACAACTGCCTGATCTCGTTCTTCACCAATGCCCGATACCGCGGCATGCACGTGCACTGGGAGTCGGTCGCGCCGTCCGTCGTCGCCGCCTTCCGCGCCGATGCGGCGCGCGCTCCCGACGACCCGGAGTTCGGCCGGGTGGTCGACGAACTGAACGTGCTGAGTCCCGAGTTCGCCGAGCTGTGGGCACGCCACGAGGTGGGCGTCCCTGGCCAGGCGGTGAAGGCGGTGCGCCATCCCGACGCCGGTGACCTGTTCTTCGACATGACGACCCTGGCCGTGGTGGACAACCCGGGCTGGTATCTGGAGCTGTACAACCCGCGCTGAGCCTGGTGCTGCGGGTCACAGGTTAAGTGCACTCTGGCCGCGCCACCCGTGAGTCGGCAGGCTGAGCCCCATGACGCGCACTCTCTCCCGATTCGACGACAAGATCGCACTCATCACCGGCGGCACGAGCGGCATGGGCCTGGCCACCGCCCGGAGGTTGCTCGCCGAGGGCGCCCAGGTGGTCATCACCGGGCGCGACCAGGCCCGGTTGGACGCCGCCGGCAAGGCTCTGGACGGCGGGGACCGCGTGCTGACGGTACGCGGTGACGTGGCGAGCCTGCCCGACCTGGACGCGCTGATGACCGCGATCCGAGACCGGCACGGACGGCTGGACGTGGTCTTCGCCAACGCGGGCATCGCCTCGTTCCAGCCGGTCGGCGAGATCACCGAGGCCGGGTTCGACCACATGGTGGACATCAACTTCAAGGGCGTGTTCTTCACCCTCCAGAAGAGTCTCCCGCTGCTGTCCGACCACGCGGCGATCGTGATCAACGCGTCGTGGACGCTGCACCACGGTCTGCCGGGCGCCTCCGTGTACGCGGCGACCAAGGCCGCGGTGCACAACCTGGCGCACACCTTCGCGGCCGACCTGGCGCCCAGGAGAATCCGGGTCAATTCCGTGAGCCCCGGCTACATCGAGACCGCGATGTTCCACGACAACATCACCGCCGAGGCGCAGGCCGCGGTCGTCGCCAGAGTGGCCGCCGCGCGCATCGGAACCGCCGACGACGTCGCCGACGCGGTGGCCTACCTCGCCTCCGATGAGGCGTCGTACGTCAACGGGCAGGACCTGATCATCGACGGCGGCCTGGTCGCGGCCGGCGCTTGAGGGCCGTCACCCGTACGACCAGGTTCTGAGGCGGTTCCCGCGTGTTTCACCAGCGAAATTCCGGCCGGCGATCAGAATGCGGCGTTCGATTGGGCCGGCCGCGTGACGCCGGTCGCCGCTCGCAAGGCGATCCGTTATGTCGGACCTGCCCCGCGTACGTGAAGCCTGTGAGGAAGTCTTCGCCTTCTGTCGCGTGATCAAAAGGTGTGCAACCTTCTGCCCGGCCGGTCGCGTTGGCAACGGGTGAGAGGAGACACATTGGATCGTCACGACGGCTTCCGCGAGTTCGTGCTGGCCCGCCAGCAATCGCTGATGCGCACCGCGTACCTCCTCACCGGGGACGCCCATCTCGCTGAGGACCTGCTGCAGAGTGTGCTGGCCAAGGTGGTCGGGCACTGGCCCAAGCTGTCCAAAGGGGGCAACCCCGAGGCGTACACCCGCAAGGCGCTGGTCAACCAGTACATCGCCTGGAAGCGCCGCTCGCGTCCCGAGTTGCCGAGCGCCGATCCGCCTGATTCCGGCATGTCGTACGACGACGCCACGCTGGATCGGATCGTGCTGCGGCGGGTGCTGGCCAAGCTGACCTGTAAGCAGCGCGCCATGATCGTGCTGCGCTTCTGGGAGGACCTCACCGAGGCTCAGACGGCCGAGGTGCTGGGGTGCTCGATCGGCAACGTCAAGAGTCAGACCCATCACGCGCTGGCTCGGCTGCGGATGCTGGCGCCCGAACTGGTGGATGTGCGTATGGAGGAGGTCACCCGATGACGAGGCTGCGCAGCGCCCTGGCGGGCCTGGCGGAAGAGGCTCCGCTGGTGAGTCTGGCCGATGCCGCCATCGCGGGCCACCGGAGGAGGCGGCGTACAAGGCTGGCGCTGACCGGCGTCGCCGCCGTGACGACCGCGGCGGCGCTGGTGGTGACGGTGGCGGCCGGGGCGGTGGTCCTGCCGCGTGGCGCCGATCCGGCCACGGAGGCGGCGGCGGTGCCCGATCTGCCCGACGGCAAGGTGGGCGCGATCAGCCGGGCGTACCTGACGCCGTGCGAGGTCGGCAAGAAGACGAAGAGAGTCGACTGCGGCGCCGTGGAGTGGCGAGTGGTCACCCGGAGCGGCAGGACGTACGGGGTGCCGCAGGCGCTCACCTCCTCCCGCGATGATCCGCGGGTGCCGGTCGCGATCAGCCGGGACGGGCGCATGCTCGCCTACTACAGCCGCGCCGCCCAGGCGCACGTGGTCCGGGACCTGGTCGGCGGCGCCGAGGTGACCTCTCCCGTCAAGGTGGAGGAGGACCGAATCGGCGCCGGCTCGATGCTGGCGCTCTCCGACGACGGCCGCTACCTGGCGTTCGACCCGCGGGAGGGCAGCAAGGAGCCGGGCCTGCTCGTCGACGTGCGCACCGGCAGGACGGTGTCGATCCCCGGCAGGTACGAAGTGATCAGCATCAAGGACGGCGCCGCCGAGCTGATCCGCTACCGCAAGACCGATCTGTGGCTGATGCCGGTCACCGGTGGCGGCAAGCCGGTGCGTTTCGACGGCACCTTCATCATGTTCAGCGAGATCGCCCCCGACGGCCGTACGGTGGCGGCGGTCGAGTTCGCGGAGCTCAATAAGCGCAGGCTCACCCTGCTCGACGTCAAGACCGGGCGAACCCTGCGCAAGGTGTCCATCGGTGGACTGCCTAAGGGCAGCGGGATCGACGGCACCGGCATCTGGCTGAGCCGGAAGGAGGTCACGGTCGTCGTCAGCGGCCGGAGCGGGGGTCACTCCTATGCCCTCGACGTCACCACCGGAAAGGCTCGCCGCTGGGCCGACCTCGGGCCGGCCCGGAAGCATGCCACGGTCCTGCCCGGGGTCAGCTGATGCCTGCGATAACTGTCGGTGCGTCACCGTAGGTTCGTGGCCGACATCCCCGTCGGTCATGGAGATCAGCTCATGCACACACTCGCGCCCCGTGAGCGCCTGCCCAAGGGCATCCGGCTGCTCATCGTGGCGCGGGCGGTCAACCGGCTGGGGGCGTTCTCGCTCTCCTTCCTGACGGTCCTGATCAGCACCGACTTCGGGGTGAGCGCCGCCACGGCCGGGCTGGTCTCCGCCGCCTTCGGCCTGGCGACCGTGCCCTCCCGGCTGTTCGGCGGTTATCTGGCCGATCGGCTGGGGCGGCGGCGCACGATCCTGCTGGGGCTCACCGGCTGCGCGGTCGCCCAGCTCGGCATCGCCGCCGCCGGCTCGCTGCCGGTGATCGCCGTGTTCGCGGTCCTGCTGGGGCTGGTCTTCGAGCTGTACGAGCCGCCGAGCCAGGCGATGATCGCGGACGACGTGCCCGCAGCCGACCGGACGAGGGCCTACAGCCTGCTGAACGCCGCGCTGGCGGCGGCGGGCATGGGAGCCGGGTTGATCGCGGCGAGCGTGGGGCGGTGGGACCTGCGGTGGCTGTTCGTCGTCGACGCGCTGACGTGCCTGGCGTGCGCGGTCATCATCGGCCTCGTCGTCCCCCCGGACGGCCCCCGGCGCGGCCGGGCGACGTCGGTCACCTCGTCCTCGGCCTGGCGAGACCCCGCGCTCCTCGCCATGCTCGGCTGCGGCACGCTCCTCGCCCTCATCTACATGGTGATCATGATTCTGCTTCCGCTCACCCTTCCTGAGTACGGTCTGCGGGCGGCGGACGCGGGACTCCTCTTCACCGTCTCGGCCCTCACCATCATCGCCGGACAGCCGCTCCTCCGGCTGAGACCGGTGGCCGCGTTACCCCCGGCCGCGGGTCTGGCGGCGGGCGCCGCGTTTATGGCGGCCGGCCTGGCCGGTTACGCGCTCGCCCCTGTCCTGCCCGCTCTGGCGGTGGCGACCGTGGTGTGGAGCGTCGGTGACCTGCTCATCATGGGCCGCGCCTACGCCGTCGTCGCCGGGATCGCGCCGCCGGACGCCCGGGGGCGCTACCTCGCCGTGTTCGGGACCAGTTGGGGCTTCGCCACGGTGGCCGCGCCGCTCGCGGGCACCCAACTCCTGGAACGGCTGGGGGCGCAAGGGCTGTGGGCTTGCCTGGCGGGCGCCTGCCTGGTCCTCGCCGCCGCCTCGGTGAGCGTTGGACGGCTGATCGGCCCGAGTGCGGCGTGAGCTTCAGGCCGTGGTCAACAGCGGCCGTGGGAGATGAAAAGAAGAATGGCTGGAAAGTAAAAACGTATTTCCAGGTGGTGGCCGGATGCGCAAACAGATATCTGCGAAATGTTTCAAACATCACAGCCGCATTCGGCAGCCGATAAATTATCCTGTCATAAGTCTTGACGTTCTTCCATTGTGGCGAGGCACGATGAAAGGAGGAAACGAGCAGCGGGAGGATTTCATGCTCAAAGAAGCATGGGCCATCAGCGCCCTTGTGGCTACTGCCCTCGTCCCTTCGGCGGCTTCGCAGGCGCAGGACGCGCAGGTCCACGCCATCAGCGCGTCCGCGACGTCCACCTCGCTCAGCCACTGCGCATCCACGAGCGCGCCGTGCAGGTGGATGCAGGAGGACAACAGGCGATGTTTCTACTGCAAGCAGAAGAAGGGTGGCGGATGGAAGCGCCAGTACTGCGAGCAGAAGAACCGGGGGCCGGTGGAGCTCGAATGCTCGACAGCCCCGGCGCCGACCGCGACCAACCCGAAGCGCGTCTGCGAGAAGTGCGTGGACCAGAAGACCGGCAGGCAAGTGTCCACGAAATGCTTCACGGGACCCTAGAGTTCCGGCAAGCGCTTCTGACGGTCTCGAGGATCTTCAGCGGGGCCCGATGAGCCCGGGGACCGCGGGGAGGCGGCATCGATCGGTCGCGTCCGTGACCTGATGCACCGTGTCCCTCCGCAAGGACAGTGAGTGCGGGGCGCCTCCTCGGGTGTCCCGCACCCCTATGTGGGCTTCTCGGTCGGATCGGTCGGCCCTGCCGGTGCATGCAGCTGGCTCAATTTCTTGACTAATCAAGAAATTGAGCAGATAGTCCGATCCATGGCATTACGGCATGCGGTACTGGCGGCGATGCTGGACGGTGGATTCTCCGGCTACCAGCTCGCCAAGATCTTCGACGTAGGCGTGTCCAACTTCTGGTACGCCTCCCCGCAGCAGCTCTACACCGAGCTGGCGAAGCTGGAGCAGGCCGGGATGATCGCCGGTGAGCAGGTCATCCAGCTCGACCGGCCGAACAAGCGGATCTTCACGGTCACCGAGGCGGGCCGGGACGAGCTGGCCGCTTTCGCCGCCACCGCGTCCAAGCCGCTGTCGATGCGCGACGACCTGATGGTGAAGGTCCAGGCCGTCGACCAGCTCGACCCGGCCCCTGTGCTGGCCCAGCTCGACGATCGGGCCGTCGAGGCGTCCGCCAAGCTGGCCCTGTTCGAGCGGGGCATGCTCGGGCTGCGCGGCGACCTGGCCGAGGAGGAGTTCCTCCGCACGTCCCCCCGGGTCGGCCCGTACCTGACCTATCTGGCCGGATGCCGCCTGGAGCGGGAGATGCGCGACTGGTGCCTGACCACCGCCGCCCTGCTCCGCTCCCGTACGACGAGCCACCGCGAGGAGACGCGATGACCCCCTACAGCCGGTACGTCGCGCTGGGCGACAGCCAGACTGAAGGTCTCGGTGACGGCGACGAGATCCGTGGCTACCGGGGGCTGGCCGACCGCCTCGCCGAGCACCTGGCCGCGGCGTCCCCAGAGCTGCACTACGCCAACCTGAGCGTACGAGGACGGCTCGCCTCGCAGGTCCTCGCCGAGCAGCTCGCGCCCGCGCTGCGGTTACGGCCGGACCTGGCCACGGTGATAGCCGGGATGAACGACCTGATCAGGCCCGGCTTCGACGCCCGCGCGGTGGCCGCGAGCCTGGAGGAGATGTTCGCCGCGCTCACCGGAGCGGGCGCGTACGTCCTTACAGTGACATTTCCGGATATCGGGAAGATCGCGCCTTTGGCCCGGCCGCTGCTGCCCCGGGTCCTCGCGCTCAACGCGCACATCCGCGAGGCTGCCGCCCGCCATGACGTCACCGTGGTCGACACCTTCCCGCACGCCTTCGCCACCGACGCCAGGATGTGGAGCTCGGACCGCCTGCACGCCAGCCCCCTGGGACACGCCCGGATCGCCGCCGCCTTCGCGCACGCCCTCGGGCTGCCGGGCAGCGACGACGCCTGGTCGGCTCCGCTCGATCCGGTCGCGCCGCCGGGCCGCCTGCGCAGCACGGGAACAGAGGTCCGCTGGATCGCCGGCTTCGCGGGCCCGTGGATCTACCGCCGCATCAGGGGCAGATCCTCCGGCGACGGCCGCACCGCCAAGCGCCCCGACCTCGGCCCGGTGCTGCTTCACGGCGACGAGAAGTAGACCGCCGTAGCCGGCGTCGAAAATCTGCAGTGGCGGGAGTAGACATTGGTGGCTGAGGGGGCTATTGTTTCTCACATCGCAAGGAACACAACGGGCAGCAAGATGAAGCACCACGACGAACTGCCCGAAAAAGACGGAAGTTTAGGCAGAAGGTCGGACGAGAAGGGCCAGCGCAGTGGCAAGGGGCCCAGACCGTGGACGCGCTGCCGAAGGTGAAGTTGGACAGCGGTTTCAGCAGATACGAAGAAGGGAGCGTTGAACGCCATCAGTGTCGCTCGCCGGCCGAGTTTCGCCGCGCGGGCACCGCAGCTCCACAGATAGGACGGTGGTCTACGGTTACGCATCCAAGATCCCGCGACACCGCTGAGTACGGCGGACGCGGAAGATGGTAAGTCGGCCAACTGGCCGATAGATGGTGTTTGAACCTCTTCGGGGCCCCGGCGCACGCCGGGGCCCCCTGTTCGCGTGAAGAAAGGCATCTATGGCGCAAACCCGCTCAGCAGCCGGCGGCGACAGGCACGCTCCCGCCGGCACCGCGGTCAGTGCCGAAGACCGGTTCGACGACGAGGATTACCCCGCCTACAGCATGGGCACGGCCGCGGAGATGCTCCAGGTCACTCCCACGTTCCTGCGAGCTCTGGGCGCCGCCAAGCTGATCGAGCCGCTCCGTTCCGGCGGCGGTCACCGTCGCTACTCTCGCTACCAGCTCCGTCTCGCGGCCCGAGCCCGGGAGCTCGTCGACCAGGGCACGCCCGTGGAAGCCGCCTGCCGGATCATCATCTTGGAAGACCAGCTCGCCGAGGCGCTGCGCATCAACGAGGCCCGAGACCGCTGACGAGGGTGGCCGGTGCCCTGTCACGCAGGACACCGGCTCACGATCTCACACCGGCTCAGCCCGCCTGGCGGCGCAGCTCCAGCCGTACTCTGGCCAGCCACGCACCCCAGCCGTCCTGCGGCTGGCTGTCCTTGATGCGCAGGTAGAACGTCCCGGCCGCACCGCGCAGTTCGGCGAGGTCGAGCGTGCGCTCCTGGCGGTTGGACAGGTCGCGCACGTTGGCGTCCTCTTGCAGGACGGTCCGCCAGGTCTGGTTGTCGGCCGAGACCTGGACCAGGAACTGGTTGCCGATGTCCAGCGTCAGCGACCCCCCGGTCACCTCGGCCGGCAGCGCGAACCGGTAGGTGGCGTGGCTGTCGCCGTCGGTGAACCTGGCCCGTCCGTCGTGCACCTCGCCGTCGAGCTGGGACGCGCCCGCCTCCAGCAGCCAGGGCGCCTCGGCCGGGGTGCCGGGCGTGAACTGCACGGTGTCGCCGAGCACCGTCACTGGCGCCCGCCCGCTCGCCGACCCGGAGGTGAGCTGGATCGGATGGCTGCCGGGACTCACCGTCGCCGGCACCGTCACCCGGAACTGCACGCGTCGGGACTCACCCGGCGCGATGGGTCCGAAGGCGGCGGAGGCGGGCTGGACGGTCCAGCCCTGCGGTGCGGTCGCGGTCAGCCGCCCGGAGGCGGGCCGGGTGTCGTGGTTCGCCACCGTCACCAGGAGCGTCACGGTCTCACCGGCCCCGCCGAAGACCGCGGCGGACTCGATGAGCAGCGACGAGGTGGCGGGCGGCTCATGCGTCAGCAGCTCGATCTCGGCCAGCGAGGTCGGCGAGATCGGGGATGTGCCGCCGGTGAACCTGATCCGGTACTGCTCGTACGCACCAGGGCTGTGGATCTTGAAGGGGCGGGTCTGCCGCGCCCACTGGAAGCTCTCCTCCGTCCGCTTGTCGATCGCCTTCCACACGTTGCCCCTGGTGAGGCCCTCCAGCACCCAGCCGGTCGGGTTCCCGGCGAGCTCGCCGGCGCCGGAGGTGAGGGTGTAGAAGCTCGCCTGTTCGGCCTCGGGGAAGGTGTACTGGACCCACTCGGGCAGCGTCGCCTGGGTGGTCGAGTCGTTGTCGAACAGCGCGCTCACGTCGGCGCCGCCGAACCCGGTCGCGGTGCCGCGCCCCGGCCCGGTCACGTCACGCAGCGGCTCGGCGATCCGGTCGCCGTCGGTGATCGACGGCGGCGCGGCGTCCCTGCCGGTGCCCCAGCGCGACGGCTTCGGCCCCATCGCGAACACCAGCTCGCCGCCGTTCGCGATCAGGTCGTGGGGGAGGT
This sequence comes from Nonomuraea glycinis, assembly GCF_014646515.1. Classification (GTDB taxonomy): domain Bacteria; phylum Actinomycetota; class Actinomycetes; order Streptosporangiales; family Streptosporangiaceae; genus Nonomuraea; species Nonomuraea glycinis. The sequence continues at coordinate 530,909 of NZ_BMNK01000003.1, read as the reverse complement.
ACGTCTTGTCGTACGACCTGCCGTTGACCTTGAGCCCCTGCACGTAGACGTTGCGGTCGCTGTTGCCGTTGGCCTTGATCACCAGCTTCTTGCCGTTCTCCAGCCGGATCGTGGCCTTGGTGAACAGCGGGGAGCCGATCGCGTAGGTGGGGCTGCCCATCTGCAGCGGGTAGAAGCCCAGCGCGCCGAAGACCTGCCAGGCCGACATCTCGCCGTTGTCCTCGTCGCCCGGGTAGCCCTGGCCGATCTCGCTGCCCACGTACAGCCGCGACAGCGCCTCGCGGACCCTGGCCTGGGTCTTCCACGGCTGTCCGGTGAAGTTGTACATGTACGGGATGTGGTGCGAGGGCTGGTTGCTGTGCCCGTACTGTCCCATCCGGACGTCGCGGGCCTCGCGCATCTCGTGGATGACCCCGGTGTACGAGCCGGGGAACGTCGCCGTCTCCGGGGTGGCGAAGAAGGCGTCCAGTTTGTCGGCCAGTTTGTCCGCGCCGCCGTACAGGTTGGCCAGGCCGCGGCCGTCCTGCGGGACGTGGAAGGCCATGTTCCAGCCGTTGGTCTCGGTGTAGTCGAAGCCCCAGGTGCGCGGGTCGTAGGCGCCCGGCCTGTTACGGAAGGAGCCGTCGGCGTTGCGGCCCTGGAAGAAGCGGACCGCCGGGTCGTACATGTGCACGTAGTTGAGCGCCCGGTTGCGGAAGTACTCGTGCTCCTCCAGGTAGCGGGCGCGCTGCGCGCCCTTGGCGCGCTCGGCCAGCGACTTGGCCATGTTCGCGATGCCGAAGTCGTTGATGTAGCCGTCCATCGCCCACGACATCGCCTCGCCGGTCGACTCGATGCTCGTGTAGCCGAGGAAGGCGGAGGTGGACAGGCCCTTGCGGCCCACGTGGCGGGTGGTCGGGGTGACCGTGGCGTTCTTGAGCGCGGCCTGGTAGGCGGTCGCGGCGTCGAAGCCCTTGATCCCCTTCAGGTGGGCGTCGGCGAAGGCGACGTCGGAGCTGGTGCCGACCATCAGATCGGCGTACCCCGGCGACGACCAGCGCGCGATCCAGCCGCCGTCCTCGTACTGCCGGACGAAGCCGTCGACCATCTCGCCGGCCGCCTTGGGGGTGAGCAGCGCGTACGCGGGCCAGGTGGTGCGGTAGGTGTCCCAGAAGCCGTTGTTGACGTACACCTTTCCGTCCGCGATCTTCGCCCCCGTCTCGGTGGGGGTGCTGGGCGGGGTGCTGGTGGCCGACTGCACGGCGTGCTTGTACACCGGCGCGTTCTTGGTGCCGGTGTTCTCGAAGCCGGAGTTGGGATACAGGAACAGCCGGTACAGGTTGGAGTAGAGCGTGACCAACTGGTCCTTGCTCGCCCCCTCGACCTCGATGACGCCCAGCTTGGCGTCCCAGGCGCCGGCCGCCCGCTCGCTGACCTTCTCCAGCGTGTCGGAGGCGCTGATCTCCAGCTCCAGGTTCTTCCTGGCCTGCTCGACGCTGATCAGCGAGGACGCGATCCGCATGGTGACCGTGCGCGCCTGCCCGGCGTCGAAGGCCAGGTAGCCCAGCACGTTGTCGCGGCCCTGGCCGGTCAGCTTGCCGCCGCCGGTGACGGGACGGTCGAAGACGGCGTAGTAGAACATCCGGCTGGCGCCGTTGGACAGGTCGCTGCGCACGTCGGAGTAGCCCGTCACCACGCCGCCGGCGGTGTCCAGGGTCAGGCCGCCGCTGTCGTCGACGTTGTCGAAGATCAGCTTGGCGGAGGAGCCGGGGAAGGTGAAGCGGGCCAGCGCCGCGTGATCCGCCGGCGCGATCTCGGTCTTCAGCCCGTTGTCGAAGGTGACCCCGTACAGGTGCGGCTGCGCGACCTCCCGCTCGTGCCGGAAGGGCAGCGCGCGGGCGGCCCGGGCCGGGTCCGGCACCCCTTCGGCCGCCGACGGCATGAACTGGAACGTCTGCCGGTCGCCCATCCACGGGCTGGGCTCGTGGCTGGCGGTGAACGCCTCGATCCGGGGCAGGTTGGCCGCGTTGTTGTCGCGGTGGTACTCGTACAGCCAGTTCGTCGCCTCGGCGTTGGTCATCGGCGTCCAGAAGTTGAACCCGTGCGGCACGGCGGTGGCCGGGAAGTTGTTCCCGCGCGAGAACCCGCCCGTGGAGTGGGTGCCCCGGGTGGTGATCACATGCTGCGACGGCCGCTCGTCGCCGCGCGTCCTACGGCCCTCGTACGGCTGCCGCTTGCGCTCGGCGACGAGCTTGATGTCGTCCACCCAGCCGCGGAACCCGGCCTCTCCCTCGGCGGAGTCGTAGGCCACCAGGATGCGGCTGATCCGCTTGCCCTTGGCGACCTTGCCGATCTCGGCGTGCTTGTAGTTCCACTGGTCCACGTACAGGGTCTTGGACTCGCCCTGCGCGCGGGGCGTCAGCCGGACCCCGTGCTGGTCGACGGCCTTGAGGTCGCTGAGGTAGGTGCCGTCGCTGAAGGCCAGGTCCACCGAGGCGTACGTGCTGGGGTAGCGCAGGTCGGCCGCGGTGAACTGGGGGAAGAGCACGTACGACAGCTCCATCCCGGAGGTGACCGGGATGTCCACCTCGAAGACCTTGTTGGTGGAGTGGCCGCCGGTCTTCTCGGTGGTGCTGCCCTCGTACTTGAAGGCCTTGGAGCCGGAGAAGCCGGAGCGCGGCTTGGAGACGTAACCACCGCTCGGCGGCCCGTCGCTCAGCCGGCTGCGCATGTCGCTCGGCGGCCGGGGGCCCTGGCCGTCCGACAGCTCCCACTCGGCCAGCTGCAGGGTGGAGCCGCTGCCGATGCGAGTGATGTTCAGCCGGTAGTGGGCGTAGGCGGTGGTGTTGTCGAAGCGGTACTCCTTGCGCTGGTGGCGCTCGGTGAACGTCTCGCCGGTCCGGGTGTCCAGGGTGGTCCAGCTCTGGCCGTCCTGCGAGCCCTGGAGCTGCCAGTCGCGGGGGTCGCGCTGGGGCACGTCGTCGGCGGAGGTCAGCGCGTAGTGCTTGACCACGACCGGGGCGACCAGGGCGTACTGCGCCCAGGCCGTGCCGGTGAACACCAGCCACTTGGTGTTCGCGTCGGTGTCGGCCAGGTGCTCCTTCACCTCACCGTTGGCCGCGTACTCGCCGCTGACGTCGATCCGGGTGATCTGGTCGGAGATGCTGCCCTCGATGCCGCCGATCATGACGCCGGTGACGTTCGCGGCCTTCTTGACGCCCCGCGCGTTGGTCTCAACCGTGTCGGTCCAGGTCGGCTGCGGGTCTCCGGTCTCGAAGGAGGACAGGAAGGCGGCGCCCTCGTCCCGCGCCAGCGCCTGCCCGTCCTGCGCCGCGCGCTGCTCAGCCGCCACCGAGGGGGCCTCCTCGGTCTGTCTCGGGTCGGGAAGCGGGCTGTGGGACGGGCCGGGGGAGGGGGTGCCGGACGGGCCGGGGTTGGGGACCGGATCCGGCCCCGCCCCGCTGGTCAGCGCGGCGGTCGCGGGGGCGGCGAGGGCCAGGGCGACGACGGCGGATAAGAGCGCGGTCAGGAGAGCTCGTGGGGGAGGGTGCTTCATGGTGGGGGGACCTCTCGTGCGTTCAGCCAGGTGAGCAGCATCACGAAGGCGGCTGGGGGGCAGGCTTATGACAACGTTGTCAACGAATGATCTGTAAAGGAAGTTTTCAAACCCGCAGCACCTTGTCAAGGGCCCCGTCACGGCGCACCGCACGACGGTGTGAGACCGACGTCCCTGCCTCAATCGGCGTCCAAGGCGTACCGCAGGTAGAAGTCCGGCTTGGCCATGAACCGGCGCCAGTGGTCGACCAACTGGAGGTTCTCCCACTCCGCCGGGTGCATGCCGTCCTCGCCCAGTTCGATGATCTGAGCACCTGGCAGACTTGCGAGGATCGGCGAATGGGTGGCACAGACGATCTGGCCGCCCTCGCCCGCGACGCGATTCATGAGGGCGACCAGTCGCACGCACGACTGGAACGACAGCGCGGCCTCGGGCTCGTCCATCAGATAGAGCCCCGGCCCGGACACCATGCGTTCCAGAACGGTGAAGAACCCCTCGCCGTGAGACTGCTCCGTAAGATCGTCTTCCCAGAATCCGTGCATCCCGGAAACGTTCCGTCCGAGGTTGAACAGCGTTTCGGCGCGGAAGAAGAACGCGCGCCGCCGGGTGCGAGGACCATGGAGGAGGCGCAGTCCCGTCGTGGTGAGCTCAGCGTCAAGAACCTCGCCGAGCGGGGTGCGCTCGCCGGTCGAGGAGTATTTGGTCCCTGCCTTGCCGCCCTCGGAGTTGATGCCGCACACATCGGCGATGGCCTCGACCAAGGTCGACTTCCCCGACCCGTTCTCACCCACCAGGAAGGTGACCGGGCGGGTGAGGGCCAGCCCATGCTCGACCAGATGACGCACCGGAGGCAGAGCGCCGGACCAGCCGCTGGGCAGACGAAGAGCCTCCAGCCGGGTCAACAGCACCGTTACCGCCTTTCCGCCTCATCCAGCAGCCGATGAGTGTACGCCCACGTCCGCTGATCTGTCTGTCAGGACCTCTTGCGCAGTCCGTCGGTGACGACGGCGAGGATCGGTTCCAGCGGGTCTTCCTTCCTGGCCATGCACGCCGACATCAGTGCCCTGATGTCGGCGTAGCCGACATCGGCGCGCACGTCACCCGATTTCTGGGCGGCGGCGAGCAGTTCGTGCAGGCGGCCGCACAGGTCGGCGCCGGCGCGTTCGCCGATGGCGTCCAGCCGGCGGTCGGTGCCGGCCAGCTCGGCCAGCCCGCAGTCGGCCGCCCCCGCTCGTACCAGGGAGGTGAAGAGGGCGAAGAAGGCGGTGGCGGGATCTTCGTGGCGGGCGAGTTCGTCGGCTTCGGCGGTGAGCTTCACCAGCCGGGTGGACATGATCGCGATGAGGAGATCTTCCTTCGTCGGGAAGTGGCGGCTCACCGTGCCGGTGCCGACCCCGGCGCGGCGGGCGATCTCGTGTACGGGCACGGAAAGGCCCTCGGTGGCGAACACCTCGGCCGCCACCTCCAGCACGCGTGCCCGGTTACGTCGCGCGTCGGCCCGCGGCGCGCGTTCGTCCGACATGATCCACACCCCTCTATCGACAAACGGGACGACCATCCCGTATATTTCAGAGCAACCGGGACGCCCGTCCCGATTCTAGGAGGTCCAGCCATGTCACACCAGCCCACCCTCGGACTCATCGGCAGCGGAAAGATCGGCGGCGCCCTCGCCCGCCTCGCCGTCGACGCCGGCCTCAACGTCGTCCTCAGCAACTCCCGCGGCCCGGAAACCCTCGCCGACCTGGTCGCGGAGCTGGGACCACAGGCTCGCGCCGCCACCCCGGCGGAAGCGGCGGCCGCCGGGGACTGGGTCGTGGTCACCATCCCGTTGAAGAACTACCGCCAGGTCCCGGTGGCGCCACTGGCCGGCAAGGTCGTCCTCGACACGGCCAACTACTATCCCGACCGCGACGGCTCGATCGCGGAACTGGACGCTGAAGAGGTCACGACCAGCGAGCTGCTCCAGCGGCACCTGCCGGACAGCAAGATCGTCAAGGCGTTCAACAACATCTGGGTCAACCACCTGACCTCACTGGCCCGCCCGGCGGGCTCACCCGATCGTTCGGTCCTGCCGATCGCCGGCGACGCGACGGACGCGAAGGCCGCCGCCACCCAGCTGCTCGACCTGATCGGCTTCGACGCCCTCGACACCGGATCTCTCGCCGACAGCTGGCGCTTCCAGCGCGACACCCCGGCCTACGTCGGGTTGTATTTCAAGGACCCGCAGAACAAGACCGCGGAGGACCCCGGCGGGCCGACGAGCGCCGAGACGATCCGCGCGGCGCTGGCGGCGGCCCAACGCCCGAACGCCTGAACCACGGCTTCTCGTTCGCCATCGAGGCGGACGACTCCTGAGGAGACCGCCCGGCCACTGTCACGCCATCATGGAGATGAAGATGAAAGCCATCGTGTACCGCGAGATCGGTGATCCCTCCGTCCTGAAGCTCATCGAGCGTGACGTGCCCGAGCCCGGACCCGGCGAGGTCCGCATCCGCATCCACGCCTCCGGCGTCAACCCGACCGACTGGAGGGCACCCTCCAGCTCCGAGTGGCCGATGCCCTATCTCGAGGTGACCCCGCACCATGACGCCGGCGGCGTGATCGACGCGGTCGGTCCGGGCGTCGAGACGTTCGCGCCCGGCGACCGGGTGTGGGTGATGTCGGCGGGGCTCGGCTACAACACCGGCACCGCCCAGGAGCTCACGGTCCTGCCCACGTCCAAGGTGTGGCCACTGCCGGAGAACGCGTCGTTCGAGGTGGGCGCAGCGCTCGGAATACCCGCGCTCACCGCGCACCGGGCGCTCACCGTCGCCGAGGGCGCCCCGCGGCGTCTGGCTCCCAAGGCGCTGGACGGCTTTACCGTGCTGGTCACCGGCGGCGCGGGCGCGGTCGGGCACGCCACGATCCAGCTCGCCCGCTGGGCCGGCGCGACCGTGATCACCACGGTCAGCGGGCCGGAGAAGGCGGCACTGGCCACTGCGGCCGGCGCGCACCATGTGGTCAACTACCGCGAGGGCGACCCGGTGGCCGAGATCCGCGCGGTGGCGCAGGACGGCGTGGACGTCGTCGTCGAGGTCGCCGTGGCGGAGAACCTCGACGTCGACCTGGCGGTGCTCAAGAACAGCGGCACGATCGCGGTCTACAACGACGACAACCCCAAGGTGGAGCTGAACATCCTGCAGAACATCGGGCTCGACACCCGGTTCCACTTTCTCCTGGCCTTGTCCACCGACGAGCGGATGGCGCGGATGGCGGGCGCGGCCGACGACGTCACGGCGGCGGTGCTGGACGGCGCGATGGGCGTGGGCGAGGAGCACGGGCTGCCGGTGATCCGCTTCCCGCTGGCCGAGACCGCCGCGGCGCACCTCGCCGCGCAGAACGGTGCCGTGGGCAAGGTGATCGTCGACCCCACTGCGTGACGGCGGCGGCGCGTGGACCTCGGCAGGCACGGCCACTTCTCACGCTGTTTCGGCGCTGAGGGCCTGCGCCACGGGTTGGCGGGCCGCCAGGCGGGCGGGCAGGGCGGTGAGTGCCGCCGTCGCCAGGACGGTCGTGAGTGCGGCGCCGAGCAGCCAGGCGGACGGGGTTTCCGCGGCGTTGCCGGCGGCGAAGAGCGCGAGCAGACCGCTGCCCAGCGGGACGCCGATGACGGCACCGGGCAGGCTGGGCAGGAGCTGGGCGAGGGACAGCCCGGCGGCGATCTGTCCGGGGGTGGCGCCGAGCGTACGCGCGATGGCCATGTTCGCCCGGGCTTCCATGGCAGTGGTCCAGGTGAACGTGATGGTGTTCACGATGGCGAGCGCGATCAGCAGGACGGTGACGGCGAGCATCAGTTGCCGGTCGTGCTCGCCGCGCAGGTTGGGCAGGACAGAGGAGCCGTTCAGGCCGTAGCCCCTCTCCGGCTGGGCGTAGAGGGTCAGCAGGGCGACGAGCGCGATCACCGTGGTGGCGGTGGAGCACGCCTGCAGCACGGCGCGGCCCGGCCCGCGGGCGGTCAGGCGCAGCCCGAGCAGCAGCGGCGTGGGCAGCAGTGCGGACAGCGCGGTGAGCCGGGGGCGGTGACGGGGCCGGTGCGCGGTGGCGGTCAGCGCCGTGACGGTCGCCGTGCGTAGGGCGCGCAGCGTGGGACGCAGCGTGGACAGCACCGCCACGGCCACGGCGAGGGCGGTCGCCGCCGCGACCGTGGCGGCGCTCGGCCCGGCCGCGTCGCCGATCCGGCCGGTGGTAGGGCCGGCGAGGGCGGGCGCGGTCAGGCGGGCGATCACCAGCCCCAGCGCGTCGCCGGCCAGCGCCAGCGCCAGGTATTCGGTGAGCAGGACGGTGCCGATCAGACCCGGGGTGGCGCCGACGGCCTTGAGCAGTCCGGCCCGGCGGGTCCGCGCCGCGGCGCGTCCGGCTGCCAGCGCGGCCACTCCGGTGATGGCCAGGAAGCTGAGCAGCCAGCTGCCGACGACCAGGATCGGCCGGCTGTTCCTGAGGATGACCAGGTCCTGCTGGGCGGTGAACTGCCAGGAGTGGAGGTTGATCCTGACGGCGGAGTCGCGGTGGGCGTCGTGGAAGGACTCGGTGGCGGCGGGGTCGCGCAGCTTGAGGTCCAGGGCCATGGTCACCGGCAGCTCGTGGGACGACGCCAGGGTCCGGGCATCCGATCGGGTCATCCAGGCCAGGCCGCTGTAGTCGCTGCCCCCGCCGTACGGGCCGATCTGCGCCGCTCCGGGGTAGATGGAGGTGGCCGCGGTCACGGCGATCCCGACGACGGGGTACGACCGGCCGGCGATGGTGACGCGGTCGCCGACGCCGACGCCCAGCGCGGTGGCGAAACCGCGTTCGAGGACCGTGCCGCCGGAGCGTACCCAGTGGCCCGAGGTCAGCAGCGGGCGGTTGACCGCGCCGGGCGTCTCGGCGAAGCCGTGCACCACCACGTTGGAGGTGCGGCCGCGTGCGGTGAGGTCGGCGTAGACGATGCGATAGGGGCCATGGTGGGCGACCACTTCGGGAGCGTCCGCCAGCGAGGTGAGCGCAGAGGTCACGGCCGGGTCGGAGCCAGGGGTGAGCGCCACCATGTCCGGCCCGGCGGTGGCCGCGCGGGTCTGCTCGTACAGTGCCTGGCTCGCCCCGCTCAGGGACAGGCCCAGGGTGAAGGTGGCGGTGGCGGCGGTCACCGCGACGACGAGCATCGCGGCCTGGGCCGGGTGCCGTCGGAGGTCGGCCAGGACGAGGCGGGCGATGAGGACGAGGCGTCCCATGGTCGGTCAGCCCTCCAGCCCGATCAGCCCGCCGAGCCCGCGCGGGTGGGAGCCGGCCAGCCGGGTGTCGTCGACGAACATCCCGTCGCGCATCGCGATCAGCCGGTCCGCGGTGGCCGCGACCCGCTCGTCGTGGGTGACGACCACGAGGGTCTGACCCGCGGCGCGCAGGTCCTCGAAGATCCTCAGGACGTCGAGGGTGGCCGAGGTGTCGAGGTTGCCGGTCGGCTCGTCGGCCAGGACGACCAGCGGCTCGTTGGCCAGCGCGCGGGCGATGGCGATCCGCTGACGCTGCCCGCCGGACAGCTGCGACGGCAGATGCCGGGCCCGGTCGGCGAGCCCGACCCGTTCCAGCAGCAGGCTCGCGCGCCGCCTGGCCTGGCGGCGCGAACGCCCGGCCAGCAGCGCGGGCAGCTCAACGTTGTCGGCCGCCGATAACTCCTCCACCAGGTGGAAGGCCTGGAAGATGAACCCCACCGACTGACGTCGCAGGCGCGCCAGGGCCCGCTCGCTCAGCGTGTCGATCCGCCGCCCGGCCACCCACACCTCCCCGCCGGTGGGCCGCTCCAGGCCGCCCAGCAGGTGCAGCAGCGTGGATTTCCCGCAGCCGCTGGGCCCCATCACCGCCAGCGTCTGCCCCTGCGGCACCTCCAGGTCGACCTCGTCCACCGCGTGGACCCGGCTCTGCCCCTGACCATGCGTCTTCGCCAGGCCGAAGGCCCGGACCACGGCACTCGACACGTTCATTCGCCCTCGACTTCGTCATCGATCTTGGACCAGGCCCGCTCACAGGCATCCAGCCAGCGCAGGTCCGCCTGCAACCGCAGCACGACCCCTTCCAGCAGCAGGCCGGCGCCCGACCCCGCCGGCTCGGCCAGCGCCGCCCGCTGCGCCTCACCCAAGCGGCGCAGCAGCTCACGGCGCTGCGCCGCCACCAGCTCCACCGGGTCGGCCAGCCGGGCCGCCGCGGCGGCGGTGAGCTTGAGATGGAACTCCGCCAGGTCCGGTTTCGGCCAGCCGACCTCGGCCAGCCAGGCCGCCACCCGCTGCTGCCCGGCCGGCGTCAGCGCGTAGACCTTGCGCTCGGGCCGCTCCGGAAGACCGTCCGCGCGCTCGCAGACGACGAGTCCCGCCTTTTCCAGTCGCGCCAAGGTCACGTAGATCTGGCCGCGGTTCATCGCTTCGCCCAGCGGGCCGAGACTGCGCCGCAGGCGAGCGTGCAGGTCGTACCCGTGTGTCGGCTCTTTGGCGAGCATCGCCAGCACCGCGTCCTGCATCGCATCCCCCTAACGGTTAGCTAATAGATAGCGGTTGCCTATGGGGGGTGTCAAAACGCTGCCCGTAGCCTTGGCGTATGAGCGAGGCCGACCACTACCGCGCCGAGGACACCTGGGAGGCGCGTGAGCGGGTCGTCGTCGCCCTCACGGGCGGCCCCGAAGGCGACACGCTGGTCCGGCGGGCCGCTCGCATCGCCGCCCGGAACCAGGACGCCGACCTGCTCGCCGTGCATGTGACCCCCGCCGACGCCGACGCGCCCGGCCTCGCCCGCCTGCGGGCCCTGGTGGAGAGCCTGGGCGGGTCCTACCATCACGTCGTCGGCGAGGACGTCCCGCGTGCGCTGATCGACTTCGCCCGTGGAGTGAACGCCACCCAGCTGGTGCTGGGCGCCTCACGCAGAGGACGGTTCGCGCAGATCATGTCGCGTGGCGTCGGGGTCACCATCATCGCGCTGTCCGGCTCGATCGACGTGCACATGGTCACGCACGAGGAGGCGAGCAGGGGCCGCCCGCGGTGGTCGCACGGGCGGACGGCGCTGACCCCCGGCCGCCGGTCGGCCGGGTGGGTGATGGCGGTGGCCGGGATCCCGGCGCTGACGGCCGTGCTGCTGCCGGCCAAGGGGGACCTGGCGCCCTCCAGTGAGATGTTGCTGCTGCTGTTCGCGGTCGTCGGCGTCGCGCTGACCGGCGGCATGTGGCCGGCGCTCACGGCGGCGGTCGGGGCGTCGCTGCTGCTCAACCTGCTCTTCACGCCGCCGGTGGGCCTCCTCGCCATCGCCGATCCGGAGAACATCCTGGCGCTGGTCGTGTTCGTCCTGGTGGCGGTGGCGGTCAGCGTGATCGTGGACATCGCGGCCCGCCGCACCCGGGAGGCCGCCCGGGCCACCGCCGAGGCCGAGCTGCTGTCCACCCTGGCGGGCCACGTGCTGCGCGGCGAGGCGGCCGTGTCGTCGCTGCTCGCGCGGATGCGGGAGACGTTCGGGCTGACCTCGGTGACGCTGCTGGAGCGGCGCGCCGAGCCGAGCCCCGACGACCTGGCCGAGCCGAGCCCGGACGACCTGGCCGAGCCGAGCCCGGACGACCTGGCCGAGCCGAGCCCGGACGACCTGGCCGAGCCGGGGCGCTGGCGGATCGTCGCCACCTCCGGCGGCCCGCCCGCGACCTGCCCGGCCGCCGCCGACACCGTCGTGGTGATCGACGAGCAGCTCGTCCTCACGGCGCGCGGCAGGCCGTCGGCCGCGGCCGACCGGCGGGTGCTGGAGGCGTTCGCCACCGAGGCGGCGGTGGCGCTGCGGCACGAGCGCCTGGCGCGGGAGGCCGAGCAAGCCAGGCCGCTGGCCGCCGCCGACCGGATGCGCACCGCCCTGCTCGCCGCCGTCAGCCACGACCTGCGCACCCCGCTCGCCTCGGCCAAGGCCGCCGTGGACAGCCTGGCCGAGCCCGGCATCGCCTGGTCCGGGCAGGACCGTGCCGAGCTGCTCGGCGCGGCCCGGCAGTCGCTGGCCAAGCTGGAGCGCCTGGTGGTCAACCTGCTCGACATGAGCCGGCTGCAGGCGGGGGTGCTGGGGGTCGACCTGCAGCCGACCTCGCTGGCGGACGTCCTGCCGGGAGCCGTCGACGACCTGGACCGGTCGCGGGACCGCGTCGAGTCCGCCGTCGGCGCCGAGCTGCCCGAGGTGCTGGCCGACCCGGCGCTGCTGGAGCGGGTGCTGGCCAATCTGATGGCCAACGCGGTCCGCTACAGTCCGCCGGGGGAGAAGGTGCTCGTCACCGCGAGCCGGCACGCCGCACAGGTGGAGGTGCGCGTCGCGGATCGCGGCCCCGGCATCCCGCCAGAGGCGTACGAGCAGGTCTTCCTGCCCTTCCAGCGGTTCGGCGACCGTGACAACCATGCGGGGGTCGGGCTCGGGCTGGCCTTGTCCCGGGGGCTGGCCGAGGCGATGGGCGGCACGCTCATGCCCGATCGGACACCAGGGGGAGGCCTCACCATGATCCTCACGTTGAGCGTGGCGTCATGACCCGCATTCTCGTCGTGGACGACGAGCCTCAGCTGCTGAGCACGCTGCGGATCAACCTCGCCGCCCGGCAGTACGACGTCGCGGTGGCCGCCGACGGCGCCGGCGCCCTGCACAAGGCCGCCGAATGGCACCCGGACCTGGTCATCCTTGACCTTGGCCTGCCCGATCTGGACGGCATGGACGTCATCCACGGGCTGCGCGGCTGGACGAGTACGCCGATCATCGTGCTGTCGGGCCGGGCCGGCAACGCCGACAAGGTCGAGGCGCTGGACGCGGGCGCGGACGACTACGTCACCAAGCCCTTCGGCATCGACGAGTTGCTGGCCCGCGTCCGCGCCGTCTCCCGCCGGACGAGCCAGGAGGAGGACCTGGCGCCGGTCCGGATCGGTGACCACGAGGTGGACCTGACGACGAAGACGGTCTCCGGCGGGGTGCGGCTCACCCCGACCGAATGGCACATCCTGGAGATCCTGCTCCGCAACCCCGGCAAGCTGATCGGCCAGCGGCGGCTGCTGTCGGAGGTGTGGGGCGTGAAGTACGTCAAGGAGTTCCACTACCTGCGCCAGTACCTCGCCCAGCTGCGCCGCAAGCTGGAGCGCGACCCGGCGCACCCGGTGCACCTCATCACCGAGCCGGGCATGGGCTACCGGTTCAAGCCCTGAGCCCGGTCAGCCGACGTGCACGACAGGGCGGCGGCCGGGGTCGGGCTCGGCCTGGCGGAGCACCTCCCGGGTGAGCGGCGGGATGTCGCCGCCGCCGAAGACGAGATAGCGCAGCAGCGCGCCGATCGGGTTGCCCTCGGCCGCCCAGTGAAAGTAGACATGCGGCGTTCTGCCCGCCTCGTCACGCAGGTGCAGCAGCAGGGCGGCGATGGCGTTGGCGACCGTGGAGCTCTGCGTCCGCATGATCCTGAAGCCGTGCCGCTCCTCGCCCACGACGTGCAGCTCGCCGGCGAACTCGGACGCGTCGGGGATGGTGACCTCCAGGAAGATCGGGCCCTCGCTGGTGCGCAGGCGGTGCAGCTCCCACGCCTCACGCATCTTGTCGACGTACTCCTTGCCGGTGCGCTCGTTCGGCTCGTTGGCGATGAGGTAGATCTCGCCGACCTCGTCGAGGAAGCGGCGGGCCTGGTCGTCGAGGGTGACACGGGTGACGCGCAGCTCGGTGGACCGGGTCGCGCGGGAGATCAGCGAGATCAGCACGATGGCGAGCACGAACAGCAGAGCGATGACCAGGCCGTCGGGGCGCTCGATGATGTTGGCGACCGTGGCGTAGCCGAAGATCAGCGTGACGAACGCGAAGAAGGACGCGGCGCGGTGCCGGCCGCCGATCCAGGCGGACAGGGTCACGGCGACCGCCGCCGAGAGGATCAGGGCCAGCACGCCGGTGGCGTAGGCCCCGCCCTGCACCTCCACCTCCGCGTCGAAGAACAGCGTGATGAGGACGGAGACGCCGGTGAACACCAGCACCATCGGCCGGGCGGCGCGTGACCAGTCCGGCGCCATGCCGTACCGGGGCAGGTAGCGCGGCACGATGTTGAGCAGCCCGGCCAGCGCGGAGGCCCCGGCGAACCACAGGATGCCGATCGTGGACAGGTCGTAGGCGGTGCCGAACCAGTCGCCGAGGTACTCGTGGGCCAGGTAGGCGAGCGCCCGCCCGTTGGCCGCCCCGCCCTCGGCGAACTCCTCGGCGGGGATCAGCACCGTGGTGGCGAGGCTCGACGTGATCAGGAAGAGGCTCATGATCAGCGCGGCCGTGGTCAGCAGCTTGCGCGCGCCCTTGATCCGTACCTCGATATCGCCCTTGACCAGGGGCATCACCGCGACGCCCGTCTCGAAGCCGGACAGGCCGAGGGCGAGCTTGGGCATGACGTACAGGGAGACCGCCACCATGGCGAGGGGGCTGGCGTAGTCGGCGGCGAGCACGCCTCGCCAGTCGGTCACCCGTTCCGGCTCGGCCAGCACGTGCAGGATCGCCGTGGTGAGCACGACGAGGTTGAGCAGCAGGTAGACGCCGACCAGCACGACGGCGATGGAGATCGCCTCGCTGAACCCGACGAGGAACACCCCGCCGAGCGCGGCGATCAGCACCAGCGTCACCGGCACCTGCCAGTGCGCCCAGGAGTGCGGCACGAACGGGTTGTGCAGGATGTGCGCGGTGGCGTCGGCGGCGGACAGGGTGATGGTGACGATGAACGCCGTGGCCACGAACCCGAGCAGGAACAGCACCAGCAGCTTGCCGCGCCAGCCGGGCAGCAGCCGCTCCAGCATCGACAGCGAGCCCAGCCCGTTCGGGCTCTCCCTGGCCACCGCCCGGTAGGTCGGCAGCGCGCCGAACAGGGTGAGCGCCACCAGCAGCAGGGTCGCGACCGGGCTGAGGGCGCCGGCGGCCAGCGCGGCGATGCCCGGCTGGTAGCCCAGGGTGGAGAAGTAGTCCACGCCGGTCAGGCACATCACCTGCCACCAGCTGTGCCGGTGGTCCGGCCCGGCGGCCTGGGTCTCCGGCCGCTGCAAACCCTTCAGCATCCAGGTGCGAACCCGCACTCCTGCATCGATCACCCCAAGGACACTAATGACGACAAGGACATACCCCGCATGATCAGGGCATCAAGAAAACGTCAATATGGCTCAGCGGGGGAGTAGTCGCCGGGGAGCAGCAGGGCGCGGTGCACCATCTGGTGGAGCCGGAGCCGGAAGCGCCGCCACTCCCGCTCGTCGGTGTAGGTCTTGGGCACGCCTTCGTCGTGCGGCACGCCGCCGAGCGCGAAGCCGTGGATGCACCAGGTGCACATGTACATGACGTACTGCAGGTCCGTGTCCCCGGTCAGTTGCCCGGCCGCCACGGCGGGCTGGAACAGGTCCAGGATGCTCTGGTAGAGAGGCTGGAGGTAGCGCGTCTCCACCTCCGCCACGTCCATGGCGTCCGACAACCACCGGTGTGTCCGCAGCGCGTAGGCGTCGGGGTGGACGGCGACGAAGTCGAGCTGGTTGTCGATGAGGCGGTGGATCGCCGCCGCGACGTCCAGGCTCTCCGCTTCGCGGAGCTCGTCCAGCACCGCGTGCAGCGACGCGCGCTCCAGATCGTAGGCGTGCCGCATGACGGCGATGTAGAGCTCCCGCCGGCCGCCGAAGAACTCCTCGATGACGGCCGGCTGCACGCCGGCCGCTTCGGCGATCTGCGAGGTCGAGGTGGCGTCGTAACCGAGCGCGGCGAACAGCTTGTACGCGACCTGAAGGACGTGCTCGCGGTCCGAAGAAGCCATGGTGAAAACGTACGTTCGCGCCACCTCCGGTTTCGGCGGCCACCCTGGGAGAAGGGTTCAAGATTGCGCATGCCCAGCTCAAATCGGCCGCCGCGTCTCGGTGAGACGCTCGGCGAGGAAGGCGCGTTCGGCGTCGTTGCCGGCCAGCGCGATCGCCCGCTCGTACGCCTCGGCGGCCTCGGCCCGGCGGCCCGAGCGGCGCAGCAGGTCGGCCCTGATCGCCGGCAGGTAGCGGTAGGTGGCGAGCCGCCCGTCCCGCTCCAGCGCCTCGACGTCGGCCAGGGCGGCCGCCGGCCCGCTGACCATGGCGAGCGCCACCGCCCGGTTGAGCGCCACCACCGGCGACGGCCAGACCTTCAGCAACTCGTCGTAGAGCACCAGGATCTGCGCCCAGTCGGTGTCGGCGTAAGTGGGAGCGGTGGCGTGCAGCGTCGCGATAGCGGCCTGGAGGGCGAACCGGCCCGGCGCGCCGCCACGCAGCGCGGCCACGACCAGCTCGTCCGCCTCGGCGATCGCCTCCTGGTCCCAGGCCGAACGGTCCTGCTCCGCCAGGAGCAGCAGACGCCCGTCCGCGGCGGCGCGGCCGGCCCGGCGGGCATGGCCGGCCAGCAGCAGCGCGAGCAGCCCGCGTACCTCCCGCTCGGCCGGCATCAGGTCGCGGAGCAGCCGGGCCAGGTCCAGCGCGTACGCGGCCAGGTCGTCCCTGGTCAGCGCGGGTCCCGCCGGCGCGGTGTGACCGGTGGTGAAGAGCAGGTGGATCGCGGTGAGCGCGGCGTCCAGCCGGTCCGGCAACTCGGCGGGAGCCGGCATCCTGAACGGGATCCGGGCCGCCATGATCTTCTTCTTGGCCCGGGTGATCCGGGCCGCCATGGTCGGCTCGGAGACCAGGAACGCGCGCGCGATGTCCGGCACGCTCACCCCGCAGACCAGCCGCAGGGTGAGCGCGACCTGCGCCTCGATGGCCAGCGCCGGGTGACAGCACAGGAAGACCAGCCGCAGCCGGTCGTCATGGGACCCCGGCTCGGCGGCGACGTCCGGCTCCACTAGCAGGTGCAGCTTCGAGCGCAGCGTCCTGGCCCGGCGCAGGGCGTCCAGCGCGTTGTGCCGGGCGGCGGTGGTCAGCCAGGCGCCCGGCCTGGCGGGCACGCCGTCGCGCGTCCAGGAGGCGAGCGCGGCGGCGTACGCGTCCTGGACGCACTCCTCGGCCAGGTCCAGGTCACGGGTGACGCGCACCGTCACGGCGAGCAACCTGGCCCACTCGTGACGGTGCGCCTCGGCCACCGCCTGCTGGGCGGAGGTCATCCGGCCAGCAGCGGCCGCACTTCCACGGCGCCATCCATGATCGGCAGCAGCCGGCCGACGGCGACCGCCGTCTCCAGGTCCGCGGCCTCCACCACGAAGAACCCGGCGATCACCTCCTTGCTCTCCAGGAACGGGCCGTCGGTGACCAGGCCGTCCTTGTGGATCGTCCGCGTGGTCGCGCTGGGCTCCAGCGCCTGCTCGTGGACGACCCGGACGCCCATCGCGGCGATCTTCTCGCCGGCGCTGAGGTTGGCCGCCATGACCTCGGGCGGGATGTCGGCCACCCCGCCGGGCGTCTCCTTCTCGTAGATCAGAATCGCGTACTGCGGCATGGCCGCTCCCCTCTGCTCGATCACCAGTTGCCGGTCTCGGGGCCGAGCTCGCCGTAGCCCACCTTGCCACTCCTCGCGTACGTGCTCACGACCACGCCCGAGCTCGACGTCGTGCTGTCGAGCAGGTCGAGCCCGGCCGTACCGGTCCTGAAGAGTCGTTTGCCCGAGCCGAGGAGCACCGGGAAGACCAGCAGGTGGAACTCGTCCACGAGGTCGTGCTCGATGAGCGTCTGGATCAGCTCCCCACTGCCGTGCACCTGGATCTCGCCGCCCTCGCCCCGCTTGAGCTCGCCGACCGCCTCGACGACGTCGCCGGTGAGCAGCGTCGAGTTCTGCCAGGTCACCGTGTCCAGGGTGCGGGAGGCGACGTACTTGCGCAGGCCGTTCATCCGCGCCCCGATCGGGTCCTCGGGGCCGGCCAGCGGCCAGGTGGCGGCGAAGCCCTCGTAGGTCGCGCGCCCGAGCAGGAGCGCCCCGGCTCTGGCGGTCAGCGCGGCCATCCGCTGGATGAGCTCCTCGTTCATGTGCGGCACCGCCCAGCCGCCGTGCTCGAACCCGCCCGTACGGTCCTCGTCCGGGCCGCCCGGTCCCTGTACGACGCCGTCCAGGGACATGAACGTGGTCACCATCAGTTTCCGCATGATCATTCCTTGTCAGTCGGTGATGCCTTCACTGACTACGGCGAACGAGACCGGCCACAATCGACAGCCGTCACGAATGGGAGGCGCGGATCTCCGTCATGGTGAAGTCGTCGACGATGTGCCGGTTCTGCAGCAGGAACCCGACCACGCCCGCCACCGCCTCCGCGCTCAGCGCCGCCCGCACGTGCCCGCTCAGGACGTAGACCAGCGGCGTCGACGGCTGGTCCAGCGCGAACCGGCGGCCGTGGCGGTGCACGTCCTGCAGCGCCCTGATCGGGATCGGCCGCGTGGTGGTGAACCACGCCGCGACCTCCCACAGGGGCAGCTCCGGATCGGCGGTGGCGGAGGCTTCGTAGCAGGTGATGCAGCCGTTGCCGGCGTGCTGGCCGTGCGAGCAGGTCCACTTGACGACGTCCGCCGAGCTCTGGGCGTTGAGGATCGCCGCTTCGGTGACACGGCGGCGCATCGGACGCGGCGCGTCCCCGAACGGCGGATATGAGTCGCTGGCGATGATGGTTCCCTTCGGGCCCAGTTCGGCGTGGCCCGAGCCTAACCCCGTGCGACGTCAGGGGGAATCATGACCACACCCGCCTCCCGCGACGCCCGTGCTTGGCCGCGCGCCGCCGATGGACAAGGCCTGATCATTGTACGTGAACCGCTGTTGTCACTGGTCAGCGCTCAGGCGCACAGTAACGCTCATCGCTACCCGAGACGGCGGAGCTCACACGGTCACCTACCCCTCGGGTCGTACGGCCTGGACGTAGCGCAGCCGGGGCGGCAGCTCTCCCTCGGCCTCGACGCGGAAACCGGCGTCGGGGACGAGCGTGCCGAGCACGTCGTGGCCGTGATGCCGGATGAGCAGCTCGCCCAGCCGCCGGGCCAGCGCGTTCGCCGGCGGCCTGAGGTCGGCGACGAGCAGCCGCCCGCCCGGCCGCAGCACGCGGAGCATCTCCCGGACCGCCTCCAGCCGGTCGCCGGCGGGGAGGTGGTGCAGCGCCAGGCTGGAGACGACCGTGTCGAAGGAGCCGTCCGGGAACGGCAGGGCCTGGCCCCTGCCGACCGTGAAGTCACAGTTGCCGGGTGCGCGGCGGAGCGCGTACTCGATCATGGCGGGGGAGGGGTCCAGGCCCGTCACGTGCCCGGAAGGCGTCACCACCGGCGCGAGCACCCGCGTCAGGTAGCCGGTGCCGCAGCCTACGTCCAGGATGCGGTCACCGGCTCGCGGCCTGGCCAGGGCCGCCAGGCGGGTGAAGGTGTAGCGGCGGGCCCCGGCGAAGGCGATGGCCGAGGCGATCTCGTAGGCGCGCGGATGATTGAGCGTCCTGCCGGAGTCGGCGTGCTCGGTGTGGTGCTGCAGGAGCTTGCCCGTGCTCATGGTGGGCTTCCCTTCTCGTCCGGCGTGTTCCACCAACGAATGATGTGCGTACGGGATGTCCAGGTCAACGACCGAATCCGGCAATCTCCGGGTTCAGTGGCTGAACCGCCCGACCACCTGCCAGATCCGGTAGTACAGCCCCGGCGGCAGATGTGCGAGCAGCCCGGAGTGCCGCTGCCCGAGCAGCTCCATCAGCTGCTCCGGCGGCCGGTCGATGTAGCGCGGGAGCTTCTCGAACCACTGGGCGCTGTGCCGGGCCGACCGCTGCGCGGACCGGATCTCGGATCGGCGGGTCTTCTCGTAGCGGGCCAGGGCGGGCTCGAGCTCCGTGTTCCGATGCAACTCCTCGGCCAGGACGGCGGCGTCCCCGAGGGCGAGGCCGGTGCCCGAGCCGATGGAGTAGTGCGTGGTGTGCGCGGCGTCCCCGAGCAGGACGAGGTTGCCCCGGTGCCACGTCCGGTTGTTGGTCAGGGTGGGGAAGTGCTCCCAGCGCGCGCTGCCGTCGGCCCGCGTGCGGCCGATCAGCGGGTGCCCGTCCAGCACGTCGGCGAACAGCTTCTCCAGCATGCTCAGGCAGTCGGCCTCGTTCGTCCCGTCGAACCCGAACCCCTGCCACGTCTCGGGGGAGCACTCGACGACGACGGTGCTCTGCTCCGGGCTGAAGCCGTAGCCGTAACACCAGATCCAGCCGTGCTCGGTCTCGCGGAAGGCGAAGGTGAAGGCGTCGAAGACCTTGGTGGTGCCCAGCCAGAGGTAGGGGTGCCGGCCGACCGTCACCTCGGTGCCGAAGTGGTCGGCGTGCCGCTCCCGCAGCACACTGTTGACGCCGTCGCCGGCCACGACCAGGTCGGCGTCGGTCAGCTCGTCCTCGGCGAGGATCTCGCAATCGAACTCCAGCTGTACGCCGAGCGCGCGGGCCCGCTCGGCGAAGATGTCGAGCAGCCGCTGGCGGCCGACGCCGAACCCCTCGGCGCCGTTCTCGACCGTGACCGTCACGCGGTCGTGGACGTGCGTGACCCAGTCCTGCCAGCGGACCGAGCTCTCGCTGATGGCGTTCCCGGACTCCGGGTCGGCGCTCCG
The DNA here is from genome assembly GCF_014646515.1 of Nonomuraea glycinis. Taxonomy (GTDB): domain Bacteria; phylum Actinomycetota; class Actinomycetes; order Streptosporangiales; family Streptosporangiaceae; genus Nonomuraea; species Nonomuraea glycinis. Next base: position 510,841 of record NZ_BMNK01000003.1, on the reverse strand, counting down.
CAGATAGTCGATCAGCGCCTGCCAGTAGGTCACCCCCCAGCCGAACGTGGATCCGGCGGGGTTGCGCTCGTAGACGGTGATGTCGTGGGACGGGTTCATCCGCTTCATCAGGATCGAGAAGTACAGGCTGGCGGGCCCTCCGCCGACACAGTTGATCTTCACATCTCCCCCTTATGTGACTTAACGTAATCAACATGTAGCACATGGTGGTCGGGAGAAGGTGCGGCGGGGTGCATGGGACGGAATAGGCTCCTGCGGTAAGTCTGGCCAAGGCGAGCGTTAGGGGACCAGGTGAGCAAGTCCTTCGTGCATCTGCACGTACACACCGAATACAGCATGCTGGACGGCGCGGCCAAGATGAAGCCGCTGTTCAAGGAGGCCGAGCGGCTGGAGATGCCGGCGATCGCGATGTCGGATCACGGCAACATGTTCGGTGCGTACGAGTTCCAGAAGGTGGCGAAGGGCAGCCCGGTCAAGCCGATCATCGGGATCGAGGCGTACGTCGCGCCGGAGAACCGGTTCGTGAAGAAACCGGTCTTCTGGGGCCGGCGCGCGGAGACCGGGGTGGCGGACGGCGAAGGCGGGAAGGACGTCTCGGGCGGCGGCCGGTTCACCCACATGACCATGTGGGCCAAGGACGCCGACGGCTTGCGCAACCTGTTCCGCCTGTCGTCTTTGGCGTCGTTCGAGGGATATTACTCAAAGCCCCGGATGGACCAGGAGCTGGTCGCGCAGCACGCGTCCGGGATCATCGCCACCACCGGCTGTCCCTCCGGCGCGGTGCAGACGCGGCTGCGGCTCGGCCAGTACGACGAGGCGGTCCGGGTCGCCGGCGAATACCAGGAGATCTTCGGCAAGGAGAACTACTTCCTGGAGCTGATGGACCACGGCATCGACATCGAGCGGGAGGTCCGGGCGGATCTGCTCCGGCTGGCCAAGCAGCTCAGCATCCCCCTCCTGGTCACCAACGACAGCCACTACGTGACCGAGGACCAGGCCGACGCGCACGACAGCCTCCTGTGCGTCGGCGTGGGCAAGAACAAGGACGACCCCAACCGCTTCCGGTTCAACGGCTCGGGTTACTACCTCAAGAGCGCCGACGAGATGTACGCCCTGTTCACCGAGCTGCCGGAGGCGTGCGACAACACGCTGCTGGTGGCCGAGATGGTCGGCGACTACACCGAGGTGTTCGGCGAGGTGAACCGGATGCCGGACTACCCCGACGTGCCGGAGGGGGAGACGCAGGAGTCGTGGCTGCGCAAGGAGGTGGAGCGCGGCCTGGAGCTGCGCTACGGCACCCCGGTCCCGGCCGAGGTGCTGGAGCGGTACGAGACCGAGATGAAGGTCATCGGCCCGATGGGGTTCTCCTCCTACTTCCTGGTCGTGGCCGACATCTGCCAGTACGCGCGTGACAACGGCATCGCGGTGGGGCCGGGCCGTGGCAGTGCCACCGGGTCGATCGTGGCGTACGCGACCCGCATCACCGAGCTGTGCCCGCTGGAGCACGGGCTGCTGTTCGAGCGGTTCCTCAACCCCGAGCGGATCAACCCGCCGGACATCGACCTGGACTTCGACGACCGCCAGCGCGACCGCATGGTGGCCTACGTCACCGAGAAGTACGGCAATGAGTACACCGCGCAGGTCAACACGTTCGGCACGATCAAGGCGAAGGCCGCCGTCAAGGACGCGTCGCGGATCCTCGGCTACCCGTTCGCGGTCGGTGACAAGATCACCAAGGCGATGCCGCCGGACGTCATGGGCAAGGGCGTCCCGCTCGCGGACATGTTCAACGAGGACCACCCCCGCTACAACGAGGGCGGCGAGATCCGGGCCCTGTACGAGAACGACCCGGACGTGCACAAGGTCATCGACACCGGGCGCGGCATCGAAGGCCTGATCCGCGGCACCGGCGTGCACGCGGCCGCGGTCATCCTGTCGTCGGCGCCGCTGCTGGACCTGATCCCGATGCACCGGCGGGACAAGGACGGCGTGATCATCACCGGGTTCGACTACCCGTCCTGCGAGGACATGGGCCTGGTCAAGATGGACTTCCTGGGTCTGCGGAACCTGGGCATCATCGACCACGCCATCAAGATCATCGAACAGAACCGGGGCATCAAGCTCGACACCCTGACGCTGCCCCTCGACGACGCGACCACTTACCAGCTCATGGCCCGCGGTGACACGCTCGGCGTGTTCCAGCTCGACGGCGGCCCCATGCGCCAGCTGCTCAAGCTGATGGAGCCCACCCGGTTCGAGGACATCGCGGCCGTGCTCGCCCTCTACCGGCCGGGACCGATGGCGGCCAACGCGCACACCAACTACGCGCACCGCAAGAACGCCCGCCAGGACATCGAGCCCATCCACCCGGAGCTCAAGGAAGCGCTGGAGCCGATCCTGGGCACCACCTTCCACCTGCTCGTCTACCAGGAGCAGATCATGGCCGTCGCCCGTGAGCTCGCGGGCTACACCCTGGGCGGCGCCGACATGCTGCGCCGGGCCATGGGCAAGAAGAAGAAGGAGGTCCTGGACGCCGAGTGGGGCAAGTTCTCCGCCGGTATGCGCGCCAACGGCTACTCCGACGAGTCGATCCAGGCGCTGTGGGACGTCATGCTGCCGTTCTCCGGTTACGCGTTCAACAAGTCGCACACCGCCGGCTACGGACTGGTCGCCTACTGGACCGCCTACCTCAAGGCCAACTACCCGGCCGAGTACATGGCGGCCCTGCTCACCTCGGTCGGGGACGACAAGGACAAGGCCGCCATCTACCTGGCCGAATGCCGAAAAATGGGTATTCAGGTGCTCGCGCCGGACGTCAACGAGTCCCAGCTCGACTTCGTCGCGGTCGGCGACGACAAGGTGCGCTTCGGCCTCGGCGCGGTCCGCAACGTGGGCGCGAACGTCGTCGAAGGCGTCGTCAAGGCCCGCAAGGAGAAGGGCCGCTACACCGACTTCGACGACTTCCTCGGCAAGGTGCCCCTGCCCGTCTGCAACAAGCGGGTCATCGAGTCGCTGATCAAGGCGGGCGCGTTCGACTCGCTCGAACATCCGCGCAAGGGCCTGCTCATGATCCACGAGCAGGCGGTCGAGTCGGTCATCGACATCAAGAAGAACGAGGCCCACGGCCAGGACTCCCTGTTCGGCGGCGCGGACGACGCCGACGAGGACACGGCGTTCACCGTCGCCATCCCGGACATGGAATGGGACAAGAAGACCAAGCTCGACTTCGAACGGGAGATGCTCGGCCTGTACGTCTCCGACCACCCGCTCGCCGGCGCGGAGCGGCTGCTGGCCCGCAACCGGGACACCGCGATCGCCGACCTGCTCGACAGCGGCCGCGACGACCGCGGTGACGTCACCGTCTGCGGCATGATCGCCAACGTGGACAAGCGGGTCAACAAGGCCGGCAACGTGTGGGCGATCGTCACCGTCGAGGACATGGACGCGGCGGTGGAGTGCCTGTTCTTCCCCAAGAGCCACGAGCTGTACGGTCCCGAGCTGCGCAAGGACGCCGTGGTGTCGGTGCACGGGCAGATCAACAACCGGGACGGCGCCATCTCGGTCTTCGCCCAGGACCTGACCCCGATCGACGTGTCCGGCATCACCAGCGACGCCGGGCACCCCGTCACTCTGAAACTGCGTGAGGAACGCATCAACCCGCAGGTCATCGAGGAGCTCCGCAACGTGCTGAAGCTGCACCAGGGACAGGTGCCGCTGCTGATCAACCTGAGGCGCATCGCCGGCAACACCATCGTGCTCGCCCTGCCGGAGTTCCAGGTCAACCCCGAGCCGAGCTTCGCCGCCGACATCAAGCAGCTTTTCGGCTCGGAGGCGATCGCACTCTGAACCAGGGGCCGCCCTCTTGTCATCGACGATCTTCCGGCGGATAGTCGAAGTTTCAATGAAGGGCGGCCCGCATGGATCGACGGCTCGTTTCCCGGCGCAGTGTCCTGGGCACCGGTGCGGTGGCGATCGGCGGCGCGATCGCCGCCCCCGGCGCGGCGGAGGCGGCTTCGGCTTCGACTCCGACTTCTCGGACTGTGCCTCAGGGGGATCTCGTCCTCCACAACGGCAAGATCCGCACCTTCGACGACCGCGACCGCACCGTCTCCGGCGTCGCCGTCGCGCAGGGACGCATCGTGGGCGCCGGGCTGAGCCTCGGGCGGCTGAAGCAGTTGGTCTCCCGGGACGCGAAGGTGATCGACCTGCGCGGCCACACCGTGATCCCCGGCATGATCGAGCCGCACGTGCACTTCGTCAGCCTGGCCATCCGCCCCGGCTACCACGTGGTGATCGAGAACGCGGGGAACATCGCCGGGATCCAGCGGTTGCTCGCGGCCCGCCGCCGGGGCGTGCCGGAAGGCCGGTTCGTCACCGCGATGGGCGGCTGGCACCCGAACATGTTCGCCGAGCGCCGCCTGCCCACCCTGGCCGAGCTCGACGCCGCCGTGCCGGACCGCCCGGTGCTGCTGTTCCAGGGGTTCACCGGCCCGGCCGTGACGAACACCCCGGGCAAGGCGGTGCTGGAGGCGGCGGAGGTGCCGTCGGTCGTCGGCGCGGACGGCTCGATCGCCGCCGGGGCGAACGCCACGGCCGCGCTGTACAACGTCCGCCTGACCCAGACCTTCGAGGACAGGAAGCGCAGCACTCTCGACGCCATGGCCTACGCGGCGAGCGTCGGCATCACCAGCGTGCAGGACCATGTCGGCTTCCCCTCGCTCGGGCCGCCCGCCCCCGGCCAGTTCCTGTCCAACTTCGACCACTACCGGATGTATGACTCCTGGCTCGCCCTGCACCGGGAGGACCGTACCTTCATCCGGTTGCAGACCAACTTCCTGCACAACCAGAACGACCCCGACCTGCCCGAGCTCACCCAGCGGCTGAACAACCAGTTCCAGCTCTTCGGCGACGACCTGATGATGACCGGCGGCATCGGCGAGTGGGGCGCCCCCGGCGACGGCAGCGGCCCGGTCTGGGCCAAGGCCCAGCAGCTGATCGCGCAGGCGGGCTGGCGCAACACCAACCGGGCGCTGAGCCTGGCCGCGCTGGAGGCCGAGATCGCCGGATACGAGGCGGTGAACGCCCAGCACGACATCACCGGCCTGCGCTGGCGCATCGACCATGTGCCGGTGGTCACCACCGCGCTGCTCGACCGGCTGCAGGCGCTCGGCGGCGCCGTACAGTGCGGGGCGTACAGCTATGTCGCGGGCGGCGGCCCGGCGGCGGGCGCGCCCTTCCGTACCATCCTCGACCACGGCATCAAGGCCGGCATCCACCTCGACGGCGTGCACATCGCCCCGCTCAACCCCTGGTACGGCGTCTACTACGCCGTCACCGGCCGCAACGCGCTGGGCGCCCTCGTCAACGACGGTCAGCAGATCACCAGGGACGAGGCGGTACGGCTGTACACGCGGGAGAACGCCTGGTTTCTCAATATGGAGGACAGACTCGGCACGATCGAGAACGGCAAACTCGGCGACCTCGTCGTCCTGAACCGCGACTACCGCACGGCCGGCGACGAGGACCTCAAACGCATCAAACCGATCCTCACCACGGTGGGCGGCACGATCGTCTACGACTCCGGCGACCTGACCCGCCACTGACCCCAGGATCCAACGAGCGGGACCCGGTACGGGTCCACCTCGGCGCACCAGGGCCAGGACCGGTCGGTCACTCCGCCGCGAGCAGGGCCATCGCCACGGGATTCTGGTACTCGCGCCACAGTGTGACGCGCCCGCCCCGGACCCGCACCACCACCGCGAACGGTGCGGCGGCACGCAGGCCATCGGCCTCGCGGACCGCCTCCACCTCGTACTCGACGACGGCGACCTGCGGGTCGGCCGTCTCGTGGACAACCACATCGCGCACGGCCGTGAACCGGATGCGTTCCCGGAGCGCCTCCCGCTGCGGCACGGCTCTCGCGGCGAACGCCTCCCGTCCCTCGGTCCGCCGGGGCGCACCGGGCGGGGCGAACGGGGTCTCGACCACGCCATCGTCGGCGAGGAGCGTCTCCAGCCCGGCCGCTGTCCCCGTCAGCAGGTGTTCCCGGAATCGTTCGAACGCCTCGCGTGGCCCTGTCAACGCTCCTCGGTCGACTTCGGTCACCGTGAACTCCTAACATGAGTTGTCACTCACTATCCTGCGGCTCAAATTATGAGTCGCCACTCATGTTGTCAATGCCCGGAGTTCACCATGTCTGAGCCGCCCCTCCGTGCCGATGCCCGCCGCAATCGGACCCGCATCCTCGCCGCCGCCGTCGAGGTCTTCGACCGGCACGGCACGTCCGCATCGACAGAGGAGGTCGCACGCTGTGCGGGCGTCGCCGTCGGCACCGTTTTCCGGCACTTTCCCACCAAGGCCGACCTGCTCGCTGCGATCATGAAGGACCTGCAGGACCGACTCGCCACCCGGGCCGAGACACTTGCTGCCGAGGGCGACCCCACCGCGCTGCTCACGTTCTTCGCCGAAGTCGTCGAGCACGCGGTCGGCGCCCGCACTGTGGTGCATCTGCTCGCCGTCGGCGGGATGGACGTGGGCGTCGACCGCCAGGTCGCGGGTCTCGGCAAGGCTCTCGACACCCTGCTGGTACGGGCACGGGAGGCGGGTACGGTCCGCGCCGACGTGAAGCTCGATGAGGTCATCGCCCTGCTCACCGCCGCCTGCCACGGCGCACTGGCCGCTGGATGGGCGCCCGATCTCCGTCACCGCACCGTCGCCCGGCTCCTCGACGGCCTACGCCTCTGAACCCTGGTGAAACAGGTGCCCAATGCGGTTAGACGCCGACGAATGCTTCGTGGAAGGCGCGAGTGTGGCTCTCCTCCGGCCACCGCTCCCGTAGCCCGGCGTCCAACGTACGCAGCTCGCGCTGGATGCGTACGGAGCCGGTCTGCCGGGCGACGGTGAGTGCCTCGTGGCCGAGGTGCGCGGCCCTGGCCGGGTCCGGCTGGGGTGACTGAGTGACGGCGACGGCCAGTTTGGCGGTCAGGTGCCCGCGGTCGCGGGTGAGGTTGGCGGGCAGCTTGGCGATCCGCTTTTCGAGGATGGTGATGGCCGTGTCGGCGTGCCCGGCGGCTCTGTGGCAGGCCGCGGACTGCTCCTGGAGGGTTTCGAGGTCGTAGTGGTGCAGGTAGACGGGGGTGTTCGGGTGGGTGACGTGCGGGTGGTCGCGGAGGAGGTCGGCCGCCTGGTCGAGGAGGTCGAACGCGGGTCGGTGCCGGCCGAGCATGGCCAGACCGCGGGCTTGTTGCTGCGCGGCCAGGGCGACGAGCTTGGGGTCGAGCTCAGCGGAATGCCGACGCGCGGCGGCGGCGAGTTGAACGACAGCCGCGTAATCCTCCGTGGCGACCGCGATGTTGCTCTGCCGTACGAGCAGGTAGGCGGCCATCTGGGTGTCGCCGGCGCAGGCCGCCCACTCGGCCGCGCGCCGCGTCCAGTCCATCGCTTCGCCGCTCTCTCCCAGGTCCTGGTGCAGCCAGCCTGCCATCTCGCCGTAGGCGGCCAGCGTCCGCAGGAGTGGGTCGGCGTGGCTGGTGGCGCCCCGGCGTAGCTCGTCGAGGACTTCGATCTGGGCCAGCACCGGCCGCAGCAGGTGGCGGGGGCCGAGCATCTTGTCGGCGGTGTAGTGCTCGGTCAGCACCCGCTGGAAGTAGTCGATCACCTGGTCGTCGACGCGGGTGGGTTGCGTGATGGCGCGGGAGACGCGCTGGGCCTGATCAGGGTCGGCGAGGTAGGGCAGGACGGCCGACAGCGCACCCGAGGCGAGTAGCTGGGCGAAGGCCCGTCGCGAGATCGTCACCTGCACCAGTTTCCCATCCTGGGTTGGCATGTCCAGGATGACGGGTTCGCTCTCGTAGCTGCCGGAGGCGGTCATCGCGGGCGTGGCAGGTCCGTCGCCCCGGCGCAGGGCGACGAGGAGGCCGCCGGCGCCGAGCGCGTCGTCGAGGTCCTGGACCCGGTCGAGCGGCGCGAGCCACTCGCCCTGCTCAGCGCGGGCGATGCGGGTGTGATCGTAGTAAGTGATCTTGGCGAGTTCGCGCAGGGACAGTCCGGCCTGCGTGCGGAGCTGGCGCAGCACGGGCCCGAAGGCGTACGCGGCGGAGGTCGTGAGTGGGTCGTTCATCGCGCACCGGCTCCCTCGCTTGTGGTGTTGCTTCTTCGAGCAACGCCGGCCCTCTGGGCAGGCGATGGAGATGGAGGTCACCATCCGTACTGACGGTTACTCGGAGCGTAAACCCGAGGGTAAGTGATCGCACGGATTTCCTACCGGCCGTCTCAACAGGAAGGGCGATGAGGTGAGCATTCCTGCGCGCAAGGCGTCCATGGGCCACGTTGCACCCACTCCCGGAGACGGCGCTGTGAGTGGACGGCCGCTGGCGAAACTCTCGCTGCCCGGAAAGCCTCAGTCGGTTGCCGTTGCGCGGCGGGAGGTGAGGAAGGCTCTCGCGGATGCGGGGCACGACGACGCAGAGGACGCGGTGTTGTTGCTGTCGGAAATGGTGTCGAATGCGGTGCTGCATACGAGATCGCGTCATGCGGGCGGGCGCGTACTGGTGGAGGTCTTTGAAATTGACGTCGGGCTGGTGCGTCTAGAGGTGACCGATGAAGGGGCGCAGGGCGTGCCGCATGTCAGTAGGCCCGATTGCGACCGTACGGATGGACGGGGTCTCTGGTTGTTGGACGAGTTGGGGAAAGGGTGGGGTTTTCGGCGAAATGGCGAGTGCGGGTGCACGTGGGTTGAGGTGATGACTCGTACGGAATGCGTGCGGGCAGCTTCTCGAACAGACCTCTGTACCCGCGACTGGCCGAGCCCTTGAGCCCGTGAGAAGTTGCCCGAGTCGCACCGAGCGCTGCCCTTGCCCGACCCCCGTCAGGGGCAGGGGCCGCACCCTTGACGAAGCGGCGGGGTGATCGATGTGCTCTCGCTCCGTTCTGGGACGAACGTGCTGTTATGAAGGCAGGTCCAGGGAGATGTGCGGAGACAGCGCGCGGAGGAAGTCGGGTGCGTCGAAGATCTTGCCGGCGGAGGTGACGCCGACCGTCCTGGTGCGTCCGGTGAGGATGCGGTCGACCGCTTCCACCACGAGCGGCGCGGTGACGGCGTAGATGTCCCGCCCCCTCGCTACGGCGCGCCGCTCGCTGCCATCGGAACGCACGACGACGTCGACGAGGAAGGTCTGATCCGACCGCCCCAGTTCGTCGGCCGGGGCCGGCTCCGGTGTGTCGGAGGCCGAGAGGTCCCTGGCCGCCTCGGCCGTCATGTAGGTGGTCACTTCGGGGATGGACAGGTGGCTGGGAACGGTGACGACGTCAGCCATGGTGAACTCCCCGATGACGGCCCGGGGCCCCATCGGGTCGGGGAAGGGCCACTCCAGGGTCGGCGGGCCGTCATGGCGGTATTCCAGCCGGCCGTTCGTGTACCGGACGCGCCGGCCGTCCCGCCGCTGCCGGGAGACCGCGCCCGCGATCCGCGTCCCGGCGGTGGGGTGCCAACTGCTCAGCCCGTACGCGATGTGCGCCTCGTCGGCCGCCGTCCAGTCGCCCATCGCGGCGGTGGTCAGCAGGTCGCCGAGGCCGCCGTAGAAGGCCATCGCCGGGACGATCACCGCTCCCGCGGCCCGGGCGCGCTCCGCGAAGTGCGTGAACGTGTCGACGTTGGCCTCGATCTCAGCCGCCACGTCCACGTACGGGATCCCGGCGCGTAGTGCCGCCTCGATCGCGGGGGCGGCCGTCGTGGCGAAAGGTCCGGCACAGTTGATCACGGCCGCCGCGCCGGCCAGTGCGCGGTCGAGCGAGGCGGGGTCATCGACCGACGCCGGGCGGGCCTCCAGCCCGGATTCGGACTCCAGCGCCTTCAGCTTGTCGGCGTCGCGCCCCGACAGGATGGGGACGAACCCGCGCTCCTGGAGCTGTGCCACCACAAAGCGCCCGGTGTGCCCGTACGCGCCGAAAACCGTCACTGGTCCCATGGTTACTCTCCTGCTCACCTGACCTGCTGTCGTGAACATCCTGGCAAGGGCCGAGGCTCCCGACGAGTGTCCGGAACGCCATTGCCCGTACAATTCCGGACATGAGTACTGTCGCGCTGGCCGTCACCGACGGGATGCTGCACTTCGAGCTGTCCATGGCGTACGAGGTCTTCGAGGCCGGCGTGGCCGACCCCTGGTACGACGTCGTCGTCTGCGGGCCGGGTGCCGTGCGAGCCGGCCGGTTCCGGCTGGAGCCCGACCATGGCCTCGACCACCTCTCGCGCGCCCACACCGTGATCGTCCCGGGCTGGGCCGACATCGACGTGGACCCGCCCACCGACCTGGTCGACGCGGTGCGTGCGGCCCACGAGGCCGGCGCACGCGTGGCCTCGCTCTGCACGGGCGCGTTCGTGCTGGCCGCCGCCGGCCTGCTGGACGGGAAGCGCGCGACCACCCACTGGGCGCACACCCGAGCCCTGGCCGACCGCTATCCCCAGGTGAAGGTGGACCCGGATGTCCTGTACGTGGACAACGGCAGCGTGCTCACCTCCGCCGGCAAGGCCGCGGCCATGGACCTGTGCCTGCATCTGGTCCGCCTTGACCACGGCTCCTCGATCGCCAACGCGGTCGCCCGCCGCCTGGTCGTGCCGCCGCACCGGGACGGCGGCCAAGCCCAGTTCGTCACCACCCCGGTGCCGGCCCCGGACAACCACCCACTCGCCGAGCTGTTCCCCTGGGTGATCGAACGGCTGGACCATCCGCTGACGGTGGAGGACATGGCCCGCCGGGCGCGGATGAGCTCGCGCAACCTGGGCCGGCACTTCAGGTCGGTGACCGGCACCACCCCGCTGCAATGGCTGCTGACCCAGCGGATCCGCCACGCCCAGGAGTTGCTGGAGACCACCGACGACGGCGTCGACACCATCGCGGCGGCCACCGGCATGGGCACCGCCACGACACTGCGCCGGCACTTCAACCGCACGGTCGGCGTGCCTCCGGACACCTACCGCCGTACCTTCCGCTCGCGAACCCGCCCCGGCCAGAACTGACGAGAGCGGCTCACTTATGAAAGAGACCCGCTTCGCGGAGCATGGTCGCTCAGGACCCCACATAATTTCCGTTATGGGAGCGTATGGTGCAGATCTCCGGGAACCCTCTAGCCTGAAAGCGAACGCGATGGACGCAAACCAGCAACCGACCCCTTCCAGCTCTGGTCAGGTGCGTGTTTCGCATGACGAGCGTGAAGCGGTGGTGGAGCGGCTGAACACCGCGGCGGCCGAGGGGCGCATCGACTTCAGCGAGCTGGAGGTGCGGCTGGATCGGGCGCTGAACGCCAAGACCTACGCCGACCTGGAGCACCTCACCGCCGATCTGCCGCAAGAGATTCCAGCGGAGCCGCTGGTCCTCAAGGGAGGCATCAATGGCGCGGCGCGGACCGGCCACTGGCGGGTGCCTGCGCGCATCACCGTGTACGGCGGCATGGGCGGCGCCAAGATCGACTTCACCCAGACCAAATGCCGACTGCCCGAGATCGCGATAGAGGCGTACGGGCAGATGGCCGGTGTGACGATCATCATCCCCGACGGGTGGGTGGCGGAGACCACGGAGATGAATCCGGGCCTCGGCGGCTTCAAGGACAAGACCACATCAGAGCGGCTCCCCGGCACGCCGCGGGTCCGCCTCACCGGCGACGGCGGCGCCGCGGGCGTGGTCATCCGCCACCCGAACAGCTGGGAACGCCGAGTACGGCGCCGCGCCGAGGGACGTTGAGGATCTCTTGCGGAGGTGAGCCGGGGGGCGGCCACGGAAGGACGGCATGGCCGCCGAGCGCATGGACATCCTGTCCCGGCACCTCAAGCCGAACCCATGACCGGCCGATTCAAGCCACCGAAGCGGAACGTCAGATGGGTTTCACCCGTCCAGGAGCAGCCGCAGCAAGGCGGCGCTCTGGATGGGTCTCCCCCTACTGTCGTCAAGTTCACGCGTTCCCCACCTGTCACCGGCTACGCAGGCCGGGCGCGGACGAAGGACGAACTGCTCCTGGAGAGCCTGCTCGATCAGGTGTTCACCAGGAGCAGCAGCGCAAGCGCCGGTATCTCGAGATCCTGGCGTTCAACCGCTCCCGCGAATACGAGATGATCTTGACTGTGTTGGATCGTGTGCAGCCCGGGTCGCGTCAGATTTGGCTGTCCTGAACCGTCGAGTGAGACCGGTGCCCCCGAACGCGACATGCGGCTCACTCGGCTCGGGCTGACACCGCCGGCGTGCCTGCCCAGGTCGACGCGTCCGTTACCCAGTTCGGCCACGGCGGCCGCTATCTGGGCGACGGGTTGAACGAGGACCCGTACCTCAGCAGCGTGAGCCGGACCGGCTCTACGACTCCATCACGGCCCGTGAGCTAGGCCCTGTCACGGGCGGGCATTCCCGGTCCGTCGACCTGCTGGACTTCTCGCCGGACGGGCGGCTGCCGGCGACGGCCGGGCGGGATCCGACCATCCGCCTGTGAGACACCACCGCTCCGCAACCTGCCGCACCTCATGACCTTGAGCAGCACGGCCACCCCACCTACATCGATGTGACCAGTCGCCCGTGTCATCGGATCGGTATGACAGGGATCATGCCGGGTCGATGACTCAGCCGACTGGTCGCCTCGGGCCCGATCCAGCAAGCTGACCATGACCATCTGTCGACCTTGGAGGTAAGGATGACCATGGTGAAGCGGCTGTTCGCCGGGGCCGGGTTAAGCATGGTGCTGGTCGCGGGCACGCTGGCGCCGGCCGGGGCCGCCTCCGCCGAGCGCGGTCCGGGCCTCGATCGGCGGGCGCTGCAGGACTCCCTCGACGCGATCCACGAGGCCGGCATGTACGGCATCTACGCCGAGGTGCGCGATGGGCGGCGCGAATGGGACGGGGCGGCCGGGGTGGCCGACGTCGAGACCCGCCGGCCGGTGCACGCACAGATGCGCCATCGGGTCGGCAGCATCACCAAGACCTTCGTCTCGGTCGCCATCCTCCAGCAGGTGGAGCGCGGGACCATCGAGCTCGACGCGCCGGTGGCCCGCTACCTGCCCGAACTGATCCCGGGGGAGCGCGGCCGGCAGATCACCGTACGGATGCTGCTCAACCACACCAGCCACATCGGCGACTACATCGGCGGGGCGTTCCCGTCGCTGCTGGAGGGCTCGACGGCCAGTCTCGACGACCAGCGCTTCCGTACGATCAAACCGGAGAAGCTGGTGGAGCTCGGACTGGCCGCCACGCCCACGGGGACCCCGGGGATCGCGCCGGGCTCCTACTCCAACACCAACTACATCGTCGCCGGCCTCCTGCTGGAGAAGGTCACGGGCATCAAGGCCGAGACGTACGTCACCCGCAACGTGATCCGCAAGGCGGGGCTGCACCACACCTCGTTCCCCAGCACGCCGCACATCCCGGGCCCGCACTCCAAGGCGTACGAGTCCTGGCTCGGCTTCATCGACCCGCCACGCGACTACAGCGTCTACAACATGTCGTGGGCGAGCACGGCGGGGGCCGTGGTGTCGACCATGGACGACCTCAACCGGTTCTACCGGGCGCTGCTGACCGGCAAGCTCATCGGCGCCGAGCAACTGGCCCAGATGCAGACGACCGTGCCGGTGGCGGTCGGCGGCGGGGCGATGAACTACGGGCTCGGCCTCTACTACGTCGACATACCCTCCTGCGGCCGGTTCTGGGGGCATGACGGCGCCGTCTTCGGGATGGCCACACAGTCGCTGTCCAGCCCGGACGGTAGCCGCCAGCTCTCCTTCGGGTTCAACCTGACCAAGTATCAGCGCCTCGACGAGAACGGCAATTTCGAGCCCAGCCCCATCGACGACGCGCTCGTGCCCCATCTCCTGCTCGCGCTCTGCGGCCCAGACACGGCCGAGGCCAAGACGGCGCGCTCACTCCCGTTCACCCCCGTCCCGACGGACAAGGTGCTGGTCAAGCGGTGAGCGACCAGGCAGCCAACCGCAAGAAGCGCGGCTCTCGCGGCGGCCGCCAGGCGCTGGACGTGCTCTACCCGAAGTAGGAGGACGTCCAGCGGTCGCAGGCCCGGGATCGACCGGCGAACCGTACTCGTGATCATTGTGGGGGTGCGGCGGGGACGCGGCGGGCGTCGCGGCGGTTGGCGTGCACGCTGGTAATCGTGACCGTGGTCAGGGTGGCGATGATGACGCCGAGTGAGAGCAGCGTGGGGATCTCCGGTATGGCCGGCCAGATGCCGTGAGCCCAATGCAGGACGAGCTTGACCCCGATGAAGCCGAGGATGATGCCGAGCCCGTGGTTCAGGTGGCGCAGTTTCGCCAGGACACCTTGCAGCACGAAGTACAGCGCGCGCAGGCCGAGCAGGGCGAAAGCGTTGGTGACGAAGACGATGAACGGGTCCTCGGTGACGCCGTACACGGCGGGGACGGAGTCGACGGCGAACACGATGTCGGTGGCGAACACGGCGACGATCGCGAGTGCCAGGGGTGTCAGCGCGCGTCGGCCGCCCTCGCGGACCGTCAGGCGGGAGCCGTGGTAGGCGCCGGTGACGGGCGTGAACCGGCGCAGCAGCCGGATCGACCGCATGGAGGAGATGTCGACCTGCTGTTCCTCGCCGTGTGCCGCACTGCGCAGGATCCGCCACGCGGTGACGATGAGGATGCCGCCGAACAGCAGGAACGCCCAGGTGCCGCTCTGCAGCACGGCTGCGCCGAGCGCGATGAAGATCGCCCGCAGCACCAGCGCCCCGACGATCCCGTACAGCAGCACTCGCTGGGCCAGCTCGTGCGGCACGGCGAACGCTGTCAGCAGCAGCATGAACACGAAGAGGTTGTCGACCGACAGCGACTTCTCCACGACGTACCCGGTGGCGAACTCGACCGCGACGCCGGCCCCGAACGCGTACCACACGTACACGGCGAAGAGCAGGGGAAGGGCCAGGTAGAAGACCGACCAGCCGATGGCCTCGCGCATGCGGACCTTGTGCGGGCGGTGGGTCAGGGAGAAGTCCAGAACCAGTAGCAGGACGAGACCGGTGATGGTGATCGTCCACAGTGGCGCCGTACCGATCGTCTCGATCTGGGCAGCCGACAGCAGAATGGTGGGTGCGGGCATCGAACCTCCTCGAACGCACAAGTCGTCCGAGGTCTCCTTCACCCACCGTGGGTGGCTGCCCGAGGCCGAGGATTCGTCCGTATTGACCGGGTCAGCGCTTGGGAAGTACTCCCCTCGACCTCACAGAGTAGGCGAGTGTGCCGGAGGGGTCCAGCCCGGGGTCGACCGGCCGTGTGAGGCGTCCTGCTGATCTTCTCTGAAGGACTTCAAGAGAGCCGCGCCACGAGGTGAGGGACGGCCTCGCCGATCGGGTCGCGGATCAGCTCGTGGGCGAAGTCGTCGTACGGGGTCGGTTCGGCGTTCACGATGACGAGTCGCGCGCCGGACCTGACCGCCAGGCCCGCCAGTGAGGCGGCGGGCTGCACCTGCAAGGAGGTGCCGATGGCGATGAACAGCCGGCACCTCTGGGTGGCCTCGACCGCCTCGGCGACGACCCGCTCGGGCAGGGACTCGCCGAACATGACCGTGGTCGTCTTGAGGATCCCGCCGCACTCCTGGCAGGCGGGATCCGGCTCGCCCGCGTCGATCCGCTCCAGCGCCTCCGCCAGGGTGGAACGGGCGCCGCACCGCACGCACAGCACACCGGACATGTTGCCGTGCAGCTCCAGCACCCGCTCGGGGCTGGAGCCGGCCTTCTGGTGCAGGCCGTCGATGTTCTGGGTGACCAGGCGGTCCAGCAGGCCGGCCCGCTCCAGCTCGACCAGGGCCAGGTGGGCGGCGTTCGGGGCGGCGGTCCTGGCGGGGCTGTCGCGGCGGAACTGCCAGGAACGGCGGCGGATTTCGGGGTCGGCCAGGTAGTAGTCGATGGTGACGAGCTTCTCGTGGTCCGGGTCGTTCCGCCACAGGCCGGAGGGGCCGCGGAAGTCGGGGATGCCGGAGTCAGTGGAGATGCCGGCTCCGGTCAGGACGGTAATCATCACCGCCCATTGTGACCTGTCCCGTCGAGGCGGGCTGCGCTGTCGTCAGCGGGCGAACTTCGCGATGGCCGCCGGGGTGACAGGGGTGAAGACGTTGACGAGGTTGCCGTCGGGGTCGCGGAACAGGAGCGACCGGTTGCCCCAGGGCATCGTGGTGGGCTCGGCCACGAAGTCGGTGACGAAGCCGGTCAGGTCGCGGTGCACGCCGTCCACGTCGTCGACGAGGAATTCGACGATCACGGTCTTGTTGTCGGCCGCGCGGGCGGAGTCGGGCGCGAACAGCGCCACGGTCCGGGTGCTGCCGATCGCGAGGGTGCCGCTGGTGGTCCGGAGCTCGGCGAAGTCCTCGGTGGACCAGTCCGCGCGCACTCCGGTGACGCGCTCGTAGAAGTCGACGAGGCGCGCGACGTCGTCGGTGATGACGCGGATCGAGACGAGGTTCATGGCGATCTCCTAGGTTCGGGTGGTCGTGCACCTCGCACGCTAGAGGAGATAGTGGACAGAATCGGTCCGGTATCACCATTAAGCTCCGCATATGGCTCGACCTACTGGCCGCGTGCTCACCCTCCTGGAGCTTCTGCAGTCGGGCGGCATCCGGACGGTGGCCGAACTCGCCGACAGGCTCGGCGTCGACGGGCGCACCGTGCGGCGGTACGTGGACCACCTGGTGGACCTCGACGTGCCCGTCGAGTCGGTGCGTGGCCGCTACGGCGGGTACCGGCTCGCCCCCGGCTACCGCCTGCCTCCGCTCATGCTCAACGATGACGAGGCGCTCGCCGTGCTGCTCGGCCTCCTTGCCGGCCGCCGGGCCGGACTGCTGACGGCGACGGACACGGCGAGCGAGACGGCGGCGGCCAAGATCCGCAGAGTGCTGCCCGAACCGCTCGCCCGCCGGCTCGACACCGTCCTCGAATCCCTCGCCTTCACGGCTCCACCTGGCGAGTTCGCCACCCCGGAGACCGGGGTCCTGCTCACCATCGCCGACGCGGTACGCCATCGCCGGCCGGTCTCGATCAGGTACACCTCCCGCGACGGCCGACGCAGCGAACGCACGCTGCACCCGTACGGGATCGTCACGCACTCGGGCCGGTGGTACGTCACGGGCGCCGATCCCGGGATCGGCGAGGATCGGACCTTCCGGCTCGACCGCATCGCGGACGCGAGGACCCTGCCAGGCGCATTCGAGCCGCCCGCCGGGCTCGACCCGGCAGAGCGCGTCCTGTCGGGGCTCGCCGGCGCCGCGTACCGGTACGAAGTGACCCTGCGCATCCACGGGACGGTCGAGCAGATCCGCACCCGGCTCCCGGCGAGCCTGGCGGATCTTGGTCCCGCGGAAGGCACGGATCCACACGCCGAGCGCTGGCGCCGGGTCGAATTGCGAGCGGAGCGGCTCGACTGGTTGCCCGCCCTGCTCGCGGCACTCGACCGGCCGTTCGTCATCGAGCGGCCGGACGAACTCCGGGACCGCGTCCTCGCCCTCGCCGACCGGCTCACCAACGCCGCCCACCAGACCTGACGGAGCCGTCCGCCGGGGCGTGCCACGGGCTGGGGGTGAGACGGGCGGGTCTGTATGATCGCCGCTGTGGCCGTCCCTGATTCTCCGGACGCGAAGTCCGCTCGCACAGGCCCTGCGGCGGCTGTCGACGGTGATGCGGTGGTGCGCCTCGCCCAGCAGCTTGTCCGGGTCGCGTCGTGCAATCCGCCCGGCAACGAAGCACAGGTCGCGCGGGTGCTGGCGGAGGCGGCCGGCGGCGCGGGCCTGCGGGTGACGACGGACGAGGTCGCGGCCGGGCGGACCAACGTCACCGTCCGCCTGCCGGGATCCGGGGCCGATCCACGCACCTTCCTGTACTGCGGACATCTGGACACGGTCGCGGTCGGATCGGCGCCCTGGACGCGGGACCCGTTCGGCGCGGAGGTGGCCGACGGGCTGCTGTGGGGGCGCGGCTCGGTGGACATGAAGGGCGGCCTCGCGGCGATGCTGTCCGGGTTGATCGCGATAACCCGGTCCGGCGTCCGGCCGCCCGGCGATGTCGTGCTGTGCGCGCTGGTCGGTGAGGAGGTCGACTGCGCGGGGGCGCGGCACCTGCTGGCCACCGGTGGCATGGCGGAGGCCGCCTGGATGGTCGTGGGGGAGCCCACCGGGCTGCGGGTCGTCGTCGCGCACAAGGGCTGTGCCCGGCTGCGGGTGGTCGTCCACGGCGCGGGCGCGCACGCTTCGCGTCCCGACCTGGGCGTCAACGCGATCCTGAACATGGCGCGGGTACTGCCGGAGCTGGCCGCGGTCGACGTTTCCGGCCCGCCGCATCCGCTGCTCACCGGCTCCACGTCCGCGGCCACCGTGATCAGCGGGGGCAGCGCGGTCAACGTGGTGCCCGACGCCTGCACCGTGGACTTCGACATCAGAACGGTTCCCGGGCAGGATCATCGGGAGTTGGCCGCGCGCTTCGAGGCCGTGCTGGCGGACGCTGCCCGCCGCGACCCGGCGCTCAAGGCCACGGTCGAGCTGACCTACGACCGGGCGCCCGTCACCACGTCACCCGATGACGCGCTTGTCACCGCGGTTCAGGGCGCGGCGGAGGCGGTGCTGGGACGCCGCCCGGAGCTCGGCGGCGTCAGCTTCTTCACCGACGCCTCGGTGCTGCAGCCGCCGACCGGCGTCCCGACGGTCATCTTCGGACCGGGGGACGTCGGCCTGATGCATCAGACCGACGAACGGATCAGCGTCAGCGAGCTCGTCGACGCCGCACGCGTCTTCGCCGCACTGCCCTTCATGCTCTGGTGACAACGCTCCGCCGCGATGACGGCGCGACCCGGGACCGGCTCGGAGGACGACCCGGAACATGTGGCGTTCCTCGGGGCCAACAATGAAAGAGCCCCAGAGCTCAAGCTGTCGGTCAGGCGGCATCTGGCAGGCGGCCCTGGATCGATCAGGATGTCCAGCATCTGAGTCTGCTCGTATCTCGGTGCGATCGGCGGGTGGCGGTAGGTCTCCGATTCGCGCCGGGCGCGGAGCGCGGTCGCGCAGGAAACTCCACGATCTTGGCGTGATCGACCGGGGCGGAGCTGTGCTCGGGCCGGGGCTGTATCTCTTCCGGGCCGATCCTGAGCAGGTCGATCCTGCCTGTCTGGCGGGCTTTCTGCGGATCTCCGGTGCTTCGGGGCCTGCCCGTGGGCAGAGTGGGACGTCCCGTGCGGACATCCGGCGGGTGGAGATTCCCCGGCTGTCCGTGGCAGAGCAGCGCCAATTGGGGGAGGCGTTCCAGCGGTTGGAGCTCTTCGAGAGGGCTGTGGCGCGGGCCTCGCGGCAGGCGGCGGAGCTGGTGCGGGCCGGGCCCGCCGAGCTCGCGTCGGGAGCGCTGCGCACTCCCTGACGGCGGGCGTCACGTTCCTGCGAGAGAGGCCCCCGCGAGTGCGGGGACCTCCCGGTCGGTGTCAGAAGTCGAACTCGCCGAGACGCATGCCGCCCCTGAAGGCGGACCATTCCGCCTCGGTGAACACCAGGACAGGGCTGTTCGCGTCCTTGCTGTCCCTCAGGGCGACCCGGCCGCCGCTCAGCGGCGCGACCTCGACGCAGTTTCCTGTGTCGCCCGAGAGCGAGGACTTCCGCCATGCGGCGGTCCTGATCTCCTCACGCATTAACATGTCCATTTCTGCTCCAACCTCTTTTTTATCTTTTCGAGTGAGAGGCTCTGCGGGAGCGCCTCAGAGCGAACAACCTGGTATTTGTATTTGAGCACCTCCACTTCCGGTTGTTGGTCCCAGATCCGACCTATCACAGGTGAGTCGACAAAAGCTGCGTCGCGCATATCTCTTGTTATCGCGATAACGAAACCGCCCAGCAGGCCTAGCGTTGACAGGGCGCTGAAGGGAAGGATTTGGATGGTTATCCAGCGGCTCTGGCTCATCTCGATCAGATGGGCCAGCTGGTCGCGGGTGACGCTTTCGCTGCCCACCGGGCGATACAGGATGCCTTCGTCCAGAACTGCCCAGAGGCCCGGCGGTTCGTCTCGGCGGAAGATGGCCTGACGTGCCATGCGTGCTTGGACCGCCTCGTCCACCCGCTCTTTCTTTGAGCCGGGCTTAGCCGCGAGGATCGCCCGCGCGTAGCCCTCGGTTTGAAGCAGGCCGGGCACCACCAAGGGCTCCCAAGTCCACAGCTCCCGCGCCTGCCGCTCGATGTCCATCCAGGGGACGAGCGTGCGGAACATGGGCAAGCGCCGACTGGCCGGCAACAGTTTGGAGAGATGCCGGGGCTTGAGCCCCAGCGCCTCTTCGCAGCGCTTGGTGAAGTCGTCGCTCGGGGTCCGGGTCGCCCGTTCGACAGAGCCCACCAGGCTTTCTGAGAACCCGATCCTGTCCGCGAGCTTTTCCAGGGTCAAGCCCTTTTCGATGCGAAGTGTGCGCAATTCGCGCCCGAATTCGACGAGGGGATCGGCGTTCGGGGCGGAATCCAGATCAGTCATTCAGCGCCTCCCTCCGAGGTGATCGTCAGCACATGGGAGCACAGAAGTTACGGACAGCTGTGCTGATTTGTGCTGGGACTGTCGTTCCTGTCTCCCTCAACAACGTAGCTGAAAGTGGCACTCTGAAGGCAGATGGTAACGAGACAGTGGCGATCAGGAAACACAAGATCGAAAAGATCTGTGTCCGCTAATGACGGAGGTGGGCAGTGGTCAGGAAAGAAAAGGCATCCAGTGCCGTCAAATCGACTAAAGGGTGTCTATCGCTCGACATCGTTATTCAACATCAGGAATCTCTCGCACGCCTCCGGGATCACCTGCGGGCCGTCGGAGTTCGCTCCCGGGTGGAAACGCACATCCGTCTCGTTCTCGGATATGAAAAATCCGGAAAGGGGCACATGCTGCCGGGGCTGCCCGACTACGAAGAGCCTGTCCTCGTCCTCTTCGGCCATGACCGGCAGGTGCTCGGCGAAGTGGTCGTGGGCGGGCGCTCCGGCTCCTACCTGGTCACGCTCCCGGCCCTGGATCCGGAGCCGAAGGTGATGCGGCCCGAGAACCTGGATCCGATCTGCGTCGACGTACTCCTCGCGTACAAGATCTCCTTGGACGCGGCTCCGGCTCTACAGCGGCCCCCCAGAGACGCTGGAGGGCAGGATAGGGGAGTGAGCGGTGGTGCCGGCCGGTGACGGGGCCGGGCAGAAGCGGTCCCGTCCGGGCAGCGCGCCGGTGGCCAGGAAGGTGTTCATCGCCTTGTCGGCGCAGCTGCCCAGCCCCACGACGCCGTGCCCGCCCTGGTCGACCGTGATCATGGCGGCCCGCCGGTCGAGTACGGCGCGCAGGCCGCGTGCGCTCACCAGGGGTGTGGCCGGATCGCGGGTGTTCTGCAGGATCAGCACGTTGCGCGGTCCGTGGCCGGTGACCTTCACCGGCGGCTCCACCGGCCGGGTGGGCCAGGCCACGCATGGCCAGAGGTTCGACGGCATGCCGGCCGTCGCGGGCCACGCCCGCTGGTCGGCGGCGACCTGCCGGGCGTACAGCGCCACGTCGCGCGGCCAGGCGACGTCACCGCAGACCACCGCGTACATAGCGGCGAAGACGTTGTCCGCCGATACCTCTGCCGCCACGGCGGAGGTACCACCGGCAGACAGCAGCTGGTTCAGTCGCGCGAGGATGTCAGTGTCCGCGGCGGGCTCTGACGGGACGGCCTCCAGCCCCTGCCAGAGCTCGGCCAGGAGCGGAAAGGCATCGTCGTGGTTGAGAAACCCCCGAGTGATCTCGCGCAGCAGGTTCCCGTCGAGTACGGGACCGCTCGGATCCGACAAGGGCCGCTCGTCCAGGGCCGTGGTCATCCGGTCGTAGGTGCGCCGTACCTCCTGCGGTGTCGCGCCGAGGCGGTAGACGGAGTCCCGCTCGGCGGCGAAGCGGAGGAAGTCGGGCAGCCGCGTCGCGACCGACTCGTTCCAGGTCCGCCACATGCCCCGCCACACCAGACCCGGATCGACGGCGCTGTCCAGCACGATCCGATCGCCGCGCTCCGGGAACAGCGAGATGTAGACGGTTCCCAGATAGGTGCCGTACGAGATGCCGAAGTAGGAGAGTTTCCGCTCACCGAGCGCGGCTCGGATGCGGTCCATGTCCCGGACCGTGTTGGCCGTGGTGATGAACGGGAGCAGGTCGCCGGAGTGCTCGGCGCACGCGGCCGCGGTGTCCCGGGCGAAGGTGAGGTTGCGCTCGATGCCGCCGCCCGGGGCCGGGTAGGGCATCAGCAGCGTGGTCAGCGCCGTGGGGTCGAGCCCACAGGTGACCGGGGTGCTGTGGCCGACCCCTCGCGGATCGAAGCCGATCAGGTCGTACTGCTCCAGGACCTTGGCCGGCAGCCTGGCCGCCAGCCGGCTGGGCATGTCCAGGCCGCTTCTCCCCGGGCCGCCCGGATTGGACAGCAGGATCCCGCGGCGCGACCCGGATTTCGCCGTGCCGATCCGGGAGATCGCGATCTCGATGCTCCGCCCGCGCGGGGCGCGGTAGTCCAGCGGCACCCGCAGCGTCCCGCACCGCTGGCGTGGATCGCGCGAGACACCGGGCTCCGCCGGCGGGCACTCGCCCCAGACCGGAGCCTCGGCCACCGCCGGTTCCGGTGCGCCGATCCGAGGTCCGGCCGGTGCCGGCGAGCCCGCCGCCACGGTGGCCATCATCGCCGCGGCGATGAACGCCGTCAGCCTTGATCGCGGACTTAATCGCACTCGTACCTCCTGGTAAAAGGGCAGATGTTTTCTCAATGCCAGAGAAAAGGGACTGCCGGGACGCTTCGCGAATCTCATCTCTTCATTCCTGACGCGGGCGGGCGAAAGGGTACGGTGATCGCTCGCGCTCATCGAGACGAGTTGGTCCGGCTCGTTGCCGTCCCCACCGCCACTATGGGATATCAAGCAACTTGAGACTCAAGCCCCATCCGCCACCGCTTCAATGCGGGTTCCCCGCGACGGCGCCTCTCGGCGTGCCAGTTGCACAGGTAGAAGGCGCCGGCACCCGCTCTGCTCGTCTCCCTGAAGGCAGGTAGGGGCAGCCCCCGGGCGGGAGCGGTGCTGGCGTGACTGTCTTTCGAGGTCCCCGACGACAGAGTCATGGGAGACATATTCCGATCTTTAAGGACGTCTCATGGCTCGTAGGTTCGTGGCCGCCGTTGTCGTCGGCGCGCTGGCACTCGCCCCCCTGACTCCGGCGCTCGCCGCCGCCGGTCCCGGGCTGGAGAAGCGGCTGGATCGGCTCACAGGGGAGGGCGGTGTGGCGGGGGCGCTGGCGCGTACCAGTGACGGTGTGACCGTGGTGTCCGGCACCGCTGAGCGGGGGACCGGGAGGGCGATGGTCGGGCCGGACGCGAGTTTCCGGGTGGCGAGTTTGAGCAAGCCGATCATCGCGGCGACGGTGCTGCGGCTGGCCGAGCGGGGTCAGATCAAGCTGGGTGCGCCGGTCGAGCGGTATCTGCCCAAGGTGGTGCGGGGGAAGGGCGCGGGGGCGGCGATCGACGGGCGGAAGATCACGGTACGGGACCTGCTGCGGCAGACCAGTGGACTGCCCGACTTCATCGAGGTGGCCGACTGGTCGAAGCCGGGGCAGGACTATCTCAAGCTCGCGCTCGGGCTCAAGCCGACGGCTGCCGGGCGATTCGCCTACTCCAACACCAACTATCTGGTGCTGGGCATGATCATCAACGAGGTGACCGGGAAGGACTTCCGGCAGGTCTCCCGGGAGCTGGTGCTCAAGCCGTTGCGGATGCGGGACACGTACTGGCCGCGCAGAGGCGAGATGGGGCTGCGCGGTGAGCACGCGCACACGTACGGCGTCAGCCCGGCCGACCCGAAGGGCGGGGTCGTCGATCTCACCCGGCTGCCGGGGTACGAGTTCGGGGCCAGTGGTGGGCTGGTGTCCACGCCGGACGACCTGAACCGGTTCTGGCGGGGGGTGCCGGTCAAGAAGATGACCGCTGATGCCGTACGGGTCGGTGAGCCGGGGTGGCCGGCCAAGGCGCGCTACGGGCTGGGGGTCGTGCGGGCTCGGCTGAGTTGCGGCGAGGTCTGGATGCACGGCGGCGATGTGCCCGGTGTGTCGGCGCTGTCCGGGCGGAATCGGGCCGGGCGGGCGGCGACCGTCTACGTCACCGGCTCGGTCGCCACGGAGACACAGCGCAAGCGGCTGCTCGACACTTTCGACGCAGCCATGTGCGAGGCTTTTTAAGGTTTTACGCGAATTGCCTGGAGATATAGCGGTAAAGGTTCAACCTTTTAAGTGAACGATATTCTTTAAGGTATGACAACTGGTATAAAAGACACCGCCCATGCCGTCGAGGCCGCCACCGTCATGCGGCTGCTCCCCGCTCGCCCACGGCTGCTCGCCCTGGGCGAGCCCACCCACGGGGAGGACATCCTGCTCGAAGTACGGAACGACCTCTTCCGGCAGCTCGTCGAGCAGGAGGGCTACCGGTCGATCGCGATCGAGAGCGACTGCCTGAAGGGCCTCGTCGTGGACGACTACGTCACCTCGGGCGCGGGCACCCTGGACGAGGTCATGGAGCGCGGCTTCAGCCACGGGTTGAGCGCGTCCGCGGCCAACCGCGAGCTCGTACGCTGGATGCGCGCGTACAACGACGGCCGGCCCGCGTCCGAGCAGGTGCGCTTCGCCGGATTCGACGGGCCGCTGGAGATGACCGGCCCCGAGAGCCCCCGGCAGGCCATCACCGCACTGCACGGCTACCTCGCGGCCTGGGGCGACGCGGACCTGCTCCCCTGCGCCGCCGAGACGCTCGACCGCCTGCTCGGCGACGACGACCGGTGGACCGATCCCGCCACGACGATGGACCCGTCCCGGTCCGTGGGGCGGTCGGCCGAGGCCAGGGAGTTGCGGCTGCTCGCCGACGATCTGGTGGCGCTGCTCGACGCACAGACGCCGCATCTGATCGCGGCCTCCTCACGGGACGATTGGGACCGGGCCCGCCTGTACGGGCGCACCGCGACCGGCCTGTTGCGCTATCACTACTGGATGGCCGACACGTCACTGAGCCGCATGACATGGCTGATGAACCTGAGGGACTCGATGATGGCCGACAACCTCGTAGCCATCGCCGAATGGGGCCCGGCGCTTGTCTACGCACACAACGCCCATCTCCAGCGGGACAAGAGCACGTGGCGGCTGGGCGACCTGCCGCTGGAGTGGTGGAGCGCCGGCGCGATCGTGAGCGCCCGCCTGGGCGAGGAGTACGCCTTCCTGGCCACGGCCCTCGGCACGATCCGCCACCAGGGAGTGGACACCCCGCCCCCGGACACCCTCGAAGGGCTCCTGTACGCGCTCCCGGAGGACCGCTACCTCCTCGACGCCCATCGGCTGGCCGCCGCCCTCGGCGACCCGCCGCCCGCTCCCCGCGTGTCCTCCTGGTACGGCTACTTCCCCCTGGATCCGGCCCACCTGGCTGACACCGACGGGATCGTGTGGATCAAGGACTCCCCGCGACGTTAGCCGCCCTCAGCGATCATCGGCAGCGCGGCCGCTCGCTCCTGTATCCCCGGCCTTGCCGTGTGCGCGCCGACCGCCCCGTACGGTCGCCGCTCGTCACATGTCCGAGCGTCCGTGTCCGGAAAGATCGGGGCACCCCAGTGGGCGTGCCGCGACAGCCCGAGGTCTTCGTCCGGGAACTGACCCCGGACGAGGCGATCTTCTCAAACACGCCTGTGTCGAGTCGCCAACAGATCACTCACCCGGAAAACGCGGAGAGGGCGCGGGCCGTATCGATGTATTCGCGTGCTGCGACAATCTTGCCGTCCACTAGTTCGAATGCGAAGTGATATACCTGATTGAGGCTCTTTCCGTTAACGAGGAGTGCGTTCGACGTCGCCTCCACTGACGCATTGGCTTCATCTGCAATCACACTGGTCACTGACATGTGTATACCGCTGGGAAGAGAGTCGTGAAATCTCTTCATATGTTCGATGAACGCGGGCTTCGACATGTCGCCGGAGACCGGGAAAGTGGCAGCGTCAGTCATGACGGTCCATACTGCATTCTCGTGAAGAAGGTCAAAGGCCTCGGGACTGCCGTTCGTTCCTAGGCCTTCGACCAGTTTCTTGACGGAAGCCTTGTTCTGGTCGATCGTCATGGTTCTTCCCTTCGCCGTCAGGTCTGGTGTGGGCTCGCACATGCCTGCGCGTCGTCAGTCTGAAGCCAGGCTCACGCGCTCAGATGTGGGCCTGAGCCTCAAGCTCCCTCCTGCGGCGGCGGTTGGCCACTCGCGGGAGGCGGGTGATGCGGGGAGCCCTAAGCCTCATGAGGCCAACGTGCCGGAACCGCGGGCCCTAGCCTACCCATCCCGCAAGGCCGGGTAGTCAAGGCCCGGCGCTGGTTGTCGAGGGCCCTGTATGGTCAGCGGCGCGTTGCCATGGCCGCCGGGGCTCATCAGTCGTGGGCGGGGACGGCGTCGCCCCGAGGTCGGCGGCGCTCGACGCGGCGCTGATCGGCGAGGTGCGCTTCGTGGAGCGCCGCCAGCGCGCGAGGCGTGGTGCGTGGGCCCGGGTTCACCACCGCGACCCAGCCGTACGCGCCGTAGAGCGGGTGCGGGAGGAACGTGTCCGGCTCGCTGAAGTCGACGGTCGATTCCTCGATCGACTCGGGCGGGTAGCCGAGGAGGTCGGTGAAGAGCTGTGACCCGACGTGGATGTTCAGGCGCCACCGGTCGGGCGCGTCGAGGCGCGATCCGACGTCATCCGGGTAGTCCTTCGTGACGATCGTCGCGTAGGGCTGCCTGTTCCGCGGCACCTCGCCATCCGGGGCGTAGTAGAAGAAGAAGTCCCCCCAGGAGATCTCGGGGTGCTCGCTTCCTGGTCGGGGTGCGAGCTCCAGCACGCCGACGTACGTTCTGAGCTCTGTGAGAATCTGCTCCATAGCCATGGTTCAAGTGTGAGCTTGAAGTGCTTATGGAGGGTTGGCATCGTGGCAGCGACCATCGGGTCCGCGCCTCAGGCGTATACGACGAGCGGTCTGGCCGCGGCCTCCGGCTATTCCGTCCAGCAGATTCGCGACCTCGAACGCCTCGCCGTCATACCTCCCGCCCTCCGGCAACCCAATGGATACCGTCGCTTCGGCTCCGAGCACGTCACGGCCTTGCGCGCTTACCGCAATCTCGCGATCGCCGTCGGCCCGGTCGTGGCGCGCGGCACGATGCGAGAAGCGCAGGCTCTCCCGTACGACCAGGCGATCGCCCGGATCGTCGCCCTGCACGTCGCACTGGCTCGGTCCCGCGAGGACAGCATCGTGGCCCTCCAGGCGCTCGACGGCATCGTCGCGGAGGACTCCCACGACGCGGCGCCTACGCCCGCCGATGCGATGGGCATCTCGGAGCTGGCGAACGCGATCGGGGTGCGCGCCTCCACGCTCCGCTTCTGGGAGCAACAAGGGCTCGTCGCCCCCGAACGCACCGCCGGGCTCAACACACGGCGCTACCCGCTCGCGGCGATCCGGGAAGCGCGCATCGTCGCCGCACTGCGCGCCGGCGGCTACCCCATCCCCGCGGTACAGGCGGTGATGAGATCCCTGCGCACGATCAGCGGCACCGACGACGCCCGCGCCGCGCTCCAGAACCGCCTCCGAGCAGTCGCGAACCGATCCGAAGCGCTGCTCCGAGCCGGCACCGACCTCGCCGACCTGCTGGCACGTTGACCGGACCGGCCTGCCAGAAGCCGACGACCTGCCGGCCGACGACTGCCGGGCTTGGTGGCCGTACGCTCTGGATGGGTGAAAGGCGGTTGACCATGCTCGACTACGACCGTGAGGCCGCCCGCTACGACGCGACGCGAGGCGGGGACGCCCGCGCCGAGGCGGCGGCGGAGGCGGTCGAGGAGTTGCTGCCCCGGCAGGCGCGGGTGGTGGTGGACGTGGCGTGCGGCACGGGGATCGTCACCGCCCGGCTACGGCGGCCGGGCCGGCGGGTGGCCGGGATCGACCGGTCGGCCGGGATGGCGAGAATGGCGGCCGCCCGGCTGCCGGGCGGCGTGGTCTGCGGTGACGCGGCGGCCCGGCTGCCCCTCTTGGACGGGTCGGCCGACGCGGTCACCATGATCTGGTTACTCCACCTGCTGGACCAGGCCGACTCCGCCGCCGTCCTCGCGCAGGCGGCGCGGGCGCTGCGGCCGGGCGGGAGGCTCCTCACCACCGTCGACAAGAACCACGCCGCCTACCACACCGGCGGCGACGTCGCGGCGCTGCTCGGCCCGGTGCGGGACGCGCACACCCCGCCACAGAGCGACGCGCTCGACCGGGTGCTGGGGGTGGGCTCGGGGTTGGGGCTCACGATGTCGGGCCGTACGACGTTCGCCGGGCTCGGGCAGGGCCGCAGCCCTCGCTCGTGGCGTGAGGTGATCCCCAAGAGCCCGTGGGGCCGCCGGATGGACGCCGCGACCCTCGCCGAGCTCGGCAGCCGGCTGGGCGACCTGCCCGACCAGGACCACCCCCGCCCCGACCCCGTCTACACCCTGATCGCGCTGGTGAAACAGGACTGAGCCGCCGGGCCGCGGTCAGGTGGCGGCGTCCAACTGTTCGGCCACCTGCTCCAGGCCGTTCCTGATGAGCTGACCGTACTCGTCGTCGCCGAGTGCGCCGAGCCCGTCCCGTGCGTGCTGGAGGTGTTCGCGGGCGCGGTCGAGATCGCCCAGCTTGCGGTAGCACTCGCTCAGGTTCAGGTGCAATGACGGATAGAGGCCGGCCACCGAGAGCGGCACCCCGGCCTGGGCCACCCGCTCATCGGTGATCAGGCCGACGGCGGCGAGCGCCCGCTGGTCCCACATCAGCTCCTGGTGCACGTCGTCCTGCACGTCGGCCATCGAGTGAGCGAGGACGCACACATGCAGCGGGTCGCCCTGCTCGCCGCCGATGTCATCCCAGATCTGCGCGAACAACTCACGAGCGGCCTCACGCCGGCCTTGCTGATGATGCAACTCCACGCCCTGGCCGATCCGGGCCATCGTCGGGTCGGCGGTCATCGGGGGCTCCTTCGCCGTCGCGGAAGATCAAGATCAGCCTACTCGCCTGGACGGCCCGCGAGCGCCGGCTCGCGCCGGCCCCTCAGCAGTACGGCTCCGGCCAGGGTGAGGGTGATGATCAGGAGCACGAGGGTGACGCTGAAGTGCGCCGGTTCGAGGGGGAGCAGTCGCATGCCCAGGTGGAAGCCCCAGTGCACGCCCACTGCCATCCAGAGCCCGCCGCCGCGGATCCGCGCCGCCGTGCACGCGAAGCCGAGCGCGACGGCCATGACCACGTAGAGCAGCTTTTCCACGAGGGTGCTCGCCGGGCTCTGGGAGAAGATGTGCAGGACGCCGAATCCGGCCGAGCTGATGATCACGACTGCCCGTGGCGACAGTCGTACCGACAGGGTGTCGACGAGGTGGCCGCGCCAGAGCAGTTCCTCCGGGAACGCCTGGCCGAGCAGGACGACCACGGCGGCCAGCGGCAGCCAGACATAGGCGGAGGCGTCGACCGGCACCCAGGTGGACGCGCCTGCGGCGAGGGAGAGCCCGCTCGCGACGAGCACGGGCACAGCGCCCGCGAGCACGCCGAGCAGGACGTGTGACGGGTTCCGCCAGCCCAGGGCCGACCACGGCCGCCGGTCGAGGAATCGGCGGACGAGGTGGACGAGCAGGAGCGCGGTGAGTGTGACGCCGACCGCGCCGAGCGGCTCCCGCAGCGGATTCGCCTGGCCGAGGAGCAGTAAGGCGAGGGTGGAGCCGATGAAGATCTGCGCGAACATGACGACGACGACCAGGTGGACGGCCCAGAGGGTTCTCATGCCAGGCACGCTATGAACACACGGGTCCGCCGCACATCGGGCCGGAGATAGAGATGACCATGACCGAGGTCATGGTGACTTGGGCGGGATGTCGGGCCTTCGGTGGGATCGTAGGTTTGTCGCATGGCGTGGTTGCGTGATCCCGACCGTCCGGCTCTCCTCAGCGTGGTGTTCTGGCTGGTGCTCGGCGCCACGGTCGCGGCCAACCTGGCGATGCCCAGCGACGCGGGGGCCCGGGCCCTGTTCTTCGCCGACGTGGTGCTGCTGTGCGGGCTCTGGCCGGTGATGCCGTGGCAGCCCCACCGTGGTCGTCGGCTGGTGGGCCCCGCTTTCCTGACGGGCACGCTCGTGCTGGGGCTCACCGGGGCGGCCGGCACACACATGCCCCTGCTGCTCATCGGAGTGGCCAACCTCGCCTTCGTGTACGGCATGCGGGTCGCCACCGCCATTCTCGCCGTGTTCGGTGTGATCACGGTCGTTGCCATGCCCTTGTTCTATGGCAGGACGATCGTTCAGGCGCTGATCGAGACGGGGGTCACCGCCGTGCTGGCCGCCTTCTCCATGGGGATGGCGTCGGCGGTGCTGCGGGCCCGGCACCTCGCCGAACGGGTGCGGGAGCTGACCGTCGCCGAGGAGCGCGCCAGGATGGCGGCGGAGATGCACGACTCGATCGGCCACCACCTGACCGTGATCAAGGTGGGGCTGGAGAACGCCGAGCGCTTCCGCGACAGCCGGCCCGCCGCCGCCTGGGCGGAAGTGCACCAGGCCAAGGAGCTCACGATCGCGGCGCTGGCCGACGCCCGCCGCTGGGTGCGCGCGCTGCGCCCGCTCGCCCTCAACGGTCACCTGGGCAGTGCCGCGCTGCAGCGGCTGGCGGACTCCTTCACCGGCACCGGCGTCAGGGTCGCCTTCGAGGTGACGGGGACCGAACGCCCGCTGGAGGCCGACGCCGAACTGGTGCTCTACCGTGTGCTGCAGGAAGGGCTCACCAATGCCCTCCGGCACGCCGAAGGCGAGTCCGTACGCGGCACGCTGGCGTTCGAGAAGGGGAAGGTCGTGCTCGTGGTCGCCGACGACGGCAAGGGCCGTGCCGATGATCAGGCCCACGGGTTCGGGCTGAGCTCGCTGGCCGACCGGGTCAAGGCGCTCGGCGGCGATCTCACCAGCGGAAACGCGGCTAGGGGCTTCGAGTTGCGCGCGGAGCTGCCGTCGTGAGCGCGGTCCGGGTGCTGCTGGTCGACGATCAGGAGCTGATGCGGCAGGGCCTGCGCAAGCTGCTGGAGATCGAGGAGGGCATCGAGGTCGTGGGGGAGGCCGCCGACGGGGTGGCCGCGCTGGCGGTGGTGGCCGAGGTCCGCCCCGACGTGGCTCTCGTGGACGCCCGGATGCCCCGGATGGACGGCGTGGAGCTGATCACCCGCCTGACGGTCGAGCATCCTTCGGTGGCGGCGATCGTGCTCAGCACCTTCGACGAGGACGACTACATCTTCGGCGCGCTGCGCGGCGGCGCCGCCGGTTACCTGCTCAAGGACTGCTCACCCGACGAACTGGTCACGGCCATCCGGCAGGCGAGCCGCGGCGAGACCGTGCTGAGCAACCCGGTCGCCGCCCGGCTGGTCGCCGACCTCCGCCGGGAGCCGGTGGGCGGCGGCGCGTTCCCCGGCCAGGAGCTTCTGTCGGCCCGGGAGCTCGACGTGGCGCGGATGGTGGCCGCCGGCGCCGCCAACCGGGAGATCGCCGCCCGGCTGTTCATCACCGAGGGGACGGTGAAGAACCACGTCTCCAGCATGCTGCGCAAGCTGGGCCTGCGCGACCGCACCCAACTGGCCCTGCGCCTGACGGGCCGATAGCACCGTTTTCATAGGGGGCATGCGCCTGACGGGCCGGTAACCGGCCTACGGGGATGTGCCTGCGCACCCTCCAGGTGCGGCGGTTGACCTTGACGTAGCGTCAACGTTTTTAATGAGGGCATGCGAATCGGCGAGCTTGCCGCGCTGGCCGGGGTGTCGACTCGGACCGTGCGCCACTACCACCACCTGGGGCTGCTGCCCGAGCCTGTACGGCTGCCCAACGGCTACCGCGCATATCGGCTGCGTGACGCGGTGCTGCTGGCGCGGGTGCGGCGGCTGGCCGAGGTGGGGTTGTCGCTGGACGAGATCCGTGACGTGCTGGCCGACGACCAAGGCAAGGACCTGCGCGAGGTGCTCGTGGAGCTGGACGCGGATCTGGCGCGGCAGCAGGAGGAGATCGGCGTGCGCCGGGCCAGGTTGGCGGGGCTGCTGGCCGAGCCGGATCTGAGCGGGGACGCGGTGGCGTCTCCTGAGCTGGCCGCGGTGCTGCATGACCTGTCCGCCGGCGGGTCGAGGTTCGCCGAGATGGATCGGCAGATGCTGACCCTGATGGGCACCGTGGCGGAGGCGGACGAGCAGGAGCGGGTGGTGGAGCTGCTGCGGCCGCTCGCCGAGCCCGGGATGGTCGAGCGCGGGCACGTGCTGTACGAGCGGCTGGACGAGCTCACCGACGCCGAGCCAGGAGATCCCAGGGTCGCCGAACTCGCCACGGACCTGGCCGATCACCTTCCCGAGGAGATGGTCAAGGAGCTGCTCGGCAATCTGCCCGAAGAGGGTGCGCCGTGGATGGCCGCCATGTACGAGGACTTGTCGCCCGCCCAGGCCGAGGTGTTCAGGCTGATGGTGGCCGTACTCAAGGAGAAGATGTGAGACTGCCCGAGCAGGTGCGCAGGATCGTCGGTTTCGACGCGAAGGGCATGCGGAGCCTGGGGCTGTGGGTGCTGCGCCGTCGTGACGGCGTGCCGCCCGGCGCCATCGAGGTGACCTACTCACGCGCTCAGTCCGCGACGATGATGATCATGCTGGGCATGATGGCCGTCGAGACGGTGGCGGTGGAGTTGCTGCTGCGGGCGATGGCCGTGTCGGCGTGGGTGCGCCTTCCGGTGCTCGTGCTGGACGTGTACGGGCTGCTCATCGGGTTCGCGGTCGTGGCCGCCTGCGTCACCCGCCCGCACGTCGTCACCGCCGGGGAGTTGCGGATCCGGTACGGCGCGTTCCTGGACGTACGCATCCCGCGTGAGCTGATCACCGCCGTGCGGGTGGTGCGCAGCTACAACGAGTCGGGGCTGGTCGGCGTGGTGGACGACCGGCTGACCGTGGTGGTGTCGTCGCAGGTGAACATGGTGGTGGAGCTGTCGGAGCCGATCACGATCGTGCGCCCGTTGGGCCGGCGGGCCGAGGTCCGCACGGTGCGTTTCTTCGCCGACGCGCCCGCCGTGGCGCAGTCCGCCTTGGCGGTGGATCCCTCCGGCGGCCCCCGCCGTACGACAGGCGCCGCGTCCGAAGCGGGCGCCCGCCCCTGAAGGGCGGGCGCTCCGCGCGGGTGTCAGGCGCAGCGGTCTCCGTTCAGGTGGAAGACCTCGGGAGCCGTCCCCGGCGTGCTGGTGAAGCCGAACGTCACCGTATGACCCGGCTTGATCGTACGGTTGCCGTGCAGGTTCTCGGCCTTGACCGCCGGGCCCGACTGGGTGACCTTCGCGCCCCAGGCGTCGCGGACCCGCTGGGTGGCCGGGAACGCCCAGCGCAGGCTCCAGCCGTTGATCGCCTGCTTGCCGGTGTTCTTGATCGAGAGCTGGCCGGTGTGGCCGTGCCCGGTGTAGCGGACCGTGCAGGAGCCGTGCCCGGCCCGGTCGGCCAGGAAGGACGAGATCCAGGCCAGCGGCGAGTTCCAGTTGATGGTCAGCTCGTTGGTGGACCAGGACTCGATGTCGTCGATGTAGCAGAACTGCGGCTTGCAGCCCTGCAGCAGCCGCTGCGCGACCGGGTCCTGGATGGCGGAGTTGGGGCCGCCTGACAGCGTGCCGCGCGGCGGGTTGGGCAGGGCGGGGTCGAGCTGGTGGGCGTACCAGCGGCTGTGCTGGTTGTGGCTGGCGACCTCGCCGTAGCCGGTGACGTAGGACTGGTTGAGCGCGTTGCGGCCGAGCAGGTAGTCCATGCCCTCCCGTACGGCCGCACGGTATTTCTCCTCGCCGGTCGTGTCGTACGCGGTGGCCAGGACGACCATGTTGTTCAGGATCAGGTTGTTGGAGCCCCAGTCGTAGTCCGGCGGGTCGTACGGAATCCCGTACGGGTGCGCCCGCAGGACGGCGAGATACTTGTCGGCGCCCTCGGCCACCGACGCGCGGACGCGCTGCCGGCCCGGCAGGGCGTTGGGCACGGTCGCCAGGTCCAGGCGGCCGAGCTGGGCGGTGTTGCCCCAGTCGAAGCCGCGCTGACGCCAGATGTCGCCGGTGTGGTGCGGCGAGGCGAGCACGTAGTCCTTGAACTCCCGCTCGCCCGTGGTGATGAACAGCTCCGCCGCCGCCCAGTAGAACTCGTCGGTGACGTCGTTGTCGGAGTAGGCGCCGCCGCCCACGCCGTCGTTCGGGTCGGCGTAGCGGGCGGGGTTCGCCTTCGCGGCGGCCCAGGCGCGGCGCGCGGCCTGGAGGTTCGTGGCGGCGAAGACGGCGTCGTACGGCGCGTACAGCCGGGCCGCCTGGGCGGCGGTGGCGGCCAGGTTCAGCGTGGCGGCGGTGGACGGCGGGTGCAGCTCGCGGGGCTGCGCGTCCAGGTGCGGCAGCAGCGGCAGCCCGGTCCAGGTGGCATCGTGGATCTTGTGATGGGCCATCCCGGCGAGCGGCTTGCCCGGGGGGACCTGCATGCTCAGCAGGAACCGCTGCTCCCAGCGGGCCTCGTCCAGCACGTCGGGCACGCCGTTGCCGCTTTCCGGGATGCGCAGCGTGCCGTCGCCGAAGGCGGCCCGGTCACGCTCGTACAGCGCCATCAGCTGGTAAGCCGAGATGCCGCCGTTGACCACGTACTTGCCGTGATCGCCGGCGTCGTACCAGCCGCCACGGACGTCCAGCCGGTAGTCACAGACACCGGGCTGGCACGGGACGCTCGTGTCGCCCTGGTTGGGCGGCGCGCCCAGGTGGCCGGCGGGCCGGGCGTAGCCGGGTCTGAGCCGGTCCAGGATCTCGAGGCCGCTGCGCTGGGTGTAGTAGAACTTCAGCGCGTCCACCCGCAGCTCGTCGTACAGGCCGGCGGCGATGTCGAAGGGCCGGCTGGTCTCGCCGTCGGCCACGAGCGTGTAGCCGGTGCCCGGCTTGCGGTAGGAGCCGAAGTCGATCGTCTGGACCTGCTGCCCGGAGCTGGTGTCCTGGCCCGCGGGCTCGGTCTTCCCCTTGGCGACGGTCGTGCCGTTCGCGTTCCTGAGCCGCCACTCCAGCACGGCGCTCTCGCCGGTGACCACCGTCGCGCTCTTGGGGCCCGAGGGGAGGTAGCCGACCATGTTGACGCGTACGCGCGGGCCGGTGTCGGGCTCGTAGACCTCCGGCTCGGCGCCGCCCTTCAGCGACACGTCGTCCACGCAGAACCGCCACGGCTCGGCGCTGCCGCCCAGTTGGAAGACGACCTGGGCGTCGGGCAGCGAGACGGGGGCGGTGAAGGTGTAGGAGTAGGCGTTGCCCGACACGCTCAATTCGGGACTGGCCGCCAGATACTGCGTGTACGGATCGACGGGAAGCTGGACGAGAGCCCTGACAACCTTGGCCGAACCGGCCGAGGCGGCGAACGCGTAGCCGTACGTCTCGCCCTCGACCAGCGGCAGGTCGTTCTGGCCGATGATGGCGTCCCACGGGTTGACCGTGCCACCGGGGACGTCGGCGCACAGGCGGCCGTCGTCGACCTCCAGCGTCAGGTTGCCGGTGCCCCACCAGGGGGCGGTGCCGGTGTCGAAGGTGCCGTTCACGATCTGCTCCGGGCCCTCGTCGGCGTGGGCCGGGGCGGGGGCGAGAGCGATCGTCAGGAGAAGAGCCGCTGCCGCGGCCAGGCGTCCGGTCATGGAGATCCTCGGGGGGGTTAGGAGCGCTCCCGGGATCTTCCGCCGCCATAGATGTGCCGTCAACGACGCCTTCCCACGCCGAGGTGCGGGCCTGGGGCTACCGGATGAAACTTTCAGCGCATACCTCGGCTGTCAGGACAGCCACGAGGCTTCAAAGGGGTCGCTCACGACTCGCCAAAACTGGACAAAGATCGGCGCGTCCCGCCGTCGTCCCCCTCGCCGTCGGCGCTATGTGGCGAAACCATGGATGTTGAAGGTGCCCGCGGAGGACTTCCCGCCGGACTGGCGGGGTTCGGTGCGGCACCCCAGGCTCAGGAGGGGGAGAGATGACCGAGCTCCTGGTGAACACGACAACGATAAGCGCTCAGATGCAGCCCGCAGTCGCGGCGATGCAGAGTTCGAGGTACTTCGTGGTGTGGGCTGACACCAGCGACGCCACCATCAAAGGCCGTGTCGTTCGAGCGAACGGCCCGGTGACCGGACAAGAGTTCGTCGTCAACACGCCGACGCCCCAGGGAGCGAACATCAACCGGGGGAAGCCGGCCGTCACCCTCACGAGTTCGGGTCCTGCCGTGGTGTGGATCGAGACCGCCTTCAACCCGCCGGGCGTGCAACCGCAGGTGAAACTGCAGAAATTCGACTCCAGCGCGAACAGAACCGGACCCGAGATCCAGGTGAGCACCACCGACATCGACCCGAAGAACCGGCCCTCCGTCACCAACATGATCGACGGGGGCTTTCTCGTCACCTGGGCTGACTCGCGCAAGGATCAGCGTATCCGTGCTCAGCGATTCGGCTCAGGCGGTACGAAGATCGGCTCCGAGTTCACCGTCAACACCACCGAGGGGTTCCACCAGGATCCGCTGGTGAGGCGACTGGTCGACGGCAACTACGTGGTCGTGTGGCGGAGCGACCCCTTCCCGCCCGGCGGGGGGAGTCTCACCCTGCGCCTCTTCGACCTTGAGGGGTCACCGGTGACAGGGGAGATCAGGCCGAACATATCCGGGTTCGGCGGCCAGAAGGCACTCACCCTTCTCGACAACGGACGGTTCGTCATCGCGCACGTACGCGACCTGGGGGACAGCGATATCGGCGTCGCCAAGAGCGATGTGGAATGGCGGGTGTACGAGCCCGGTGGCACGTTCGCGAACATCTCGCTGTTCGCGAGCGACGAGCAGGGGGTCAACTGCTCGGCACCGGCTCTCGCGCCGCTACCGGGTGGACGGTTCCTGCTGGCCTGGGTACAGAAGAGCGCGGAGACCTTCGCCACGGTCCCGCACGTCAAGGTCAAGATCTTCTCGGACACCCAGGGATCGGTCGGCCCAGTGGTCGCGGTCAGCCAGGCCGCGGCCGAATCACGCGCCGGTACGGCCGCCGCCACGTCCTTCGGCGAGGGCGAGGGAGAGTTCGCCCTCGTCACCTGGCACGATGACAGCGGCTCAGGCGGTGATATGTCGGACTTGGGGGTCCGGGGTCACCAGTACCGCGTCATCGGCTCGGGGCAACTCATCTAGCTCACTCGGTGGCGGTCCCCATCGACCATCGCCGCAGGACCGCCACCGGAGCGGCACCGAGATGATCTGACGCGCAGCGGAAGCCCGAACCTGGCCCTTCAGCGCCGGGTCAAGGTGACGCGAGGAAGGTCTCCAAGAGGTCGGCGGCGCGGTCGGTGCCGCCCTCGGCCCGTGCCTCGGCGCGCAGCCGCGCCGAGCGGCGGGCCGCCTCGGGGTCGGCGGTGAGCTCCAGCAGCGCCGAGCGCAGCGCCTCCGGGGTCGCGTCGGCGGTGTCGATCCGGCGGGCCACGCCCAGCTCCACCAGGCGATCGGCGTTCATGAACTGGTCGACGCCCTGCGGCACGGCGATCATCGGCACGCCGGTGAACAGGCCCTCGCTGCTGCCGCCCATCCCCGCGTGCGTGACGAACGCGTCCGCCTGCTCCAGGATCGCGAGCTGCGGCACCCAGGAGTGCACCTCGACGTTGGCCGGGATGTCGCCCAGCTCCGCCACCGGGGTGTGCTTGCCGATCTGCAGCACCACGTGCCAGCCGGGCAGGTCGCCGAACGCGGCCAGGCAGTTGCGGTAGAACTCCGGCTGCCGGGTGTAGGCCGAGCCGAGCGAGATCAGCAGCACGTTCGCCGCATCGGCCGGGCGGGTCCAGCCGCCCTGGTCGTTCCGCGGGCCGAAGCACGGGCCGACGAACGTCACCACGTCCGGATCCACCTGATCGGCCTGCGGCTGCATCGCCCGGGGGATCGTGGCCAGGCAGCGCGGGGGGTGACCGGAGAAGCGCTCCATGTCCGTGGTCGTGGCCCCGGCCTGGATGAGCCACTCGGTGAACCTCGCCCGGTAGGCCGAGGCGCCCGGCAACGCCCATATCTGAGCGGCGACCTCGTCCTCGTAGCCTTTCCAGGCCACCATCGACGGTGAGAGCTGCGCCACGGGCCTGCCCTGCGACTCGGCCAGGGCGCGGCCCGCGTACCCGCCGATGTCGTACAGGTAGAGGTCGGCGGGGTCGTCGTCGTACACGGCCTTCAAGCCGGAGTACCGCTGGATGTTGTCATCGAGGAAGACGCTCATCGCGGCGATCGGGTCGTCCGGCCAGTCGTGGTCGGCGACCGGCAGCGTGGAGGTGTACGGAACCAGCTCGGCACCGGTAGCCGTGATCACGTCAGCCACCAACGGGTCGTTGGCGTACGTCACCCGATGGCCGCGCGCCACCAGCTCCCGGATGATCTCCAGACTGGGCAGGATATGGCTGATGGCGGGGATGCCCACCATGGCGATATGGGACACGGCGGATCACTCGTTTCGGGTCTGCGGGGTGCTGCGATTCTAGCCCGCGCGCCGGAACCTCCTGATCGTCCACGCCAGACCTGTCATCAGCACGACCGCCACCACGACCAGACCGACCAGGGCCGCCGTGCCGCCCGAGCCCTGCTCACCCGCCGGGGTGTTGTCCGGTCGGAGAGCAACGGCCGGGGTGCTGTCCGGTCGTACGGTGGCGGTCGGAGTGCTTTCCGGCCGCTGGGTGGCGGTGGCGGTCGGTGTGTCGTCCGGTCGCTGGGTGGGGTCGGGTCGGCGTGGGGTGCCCAGGGCGGTGATCAGCTCGGGTTCGAGCGGCGCGAACCCGTCGGTCTGCGCCGAAGGGCGCAGGGGCCGGTCGCCGGCCGGCACGTCCCTGTTGCCCGAGCAGAGCGTGGTGGTCAGGCCGGCCTCGGCGCTCCTGGCGAAGATCAGATAACGCCTGCCGACGACGAAGTCGAAGCCACAGGCGGCTGACTGCGCCTGGGTGACCACCTCGATCTCGCGGCTCGAAGCGCCCTTGTAGACATGGTCGGTGTGGAGGGCAGCGGTGACCTGGCCGCCGTCCAGCATCTTCTCGTCGACCCGGACGCTCGCGGCAGTCGCGGTGAAGACGGCGTCGGCGTCCCGCATCTGCTCCTGGGGCGTGCGGTCAGCGCAGGAGCAGGCGAACGCCGTACCGACGCCACCGACCGTCAGAAAGGCCACCACCAGCGCGAGCGCGGCGAATATCCGAACTGTCATGACCTGACTGACGTACGGCGCGAGCGGCCGGTTCAGCTCACCACCCGGTACCGGGTCGCCGGCGCGGCCTCCAGCACCTGGGCGGTCGCGGGGAACAGCGGCGCGGGCAACTCGTCCGGCGCGAACCAGCGCCACGACCGGAACACCTCCGGCTCGGTCACACGCGCCCGCCCGGACCCCTCCAGATGCGGGACGACCTGCGCGCTGTCCATGATCACGGCTGCGGTGACGCGCACGACGCCTCCGGGGTGGTCGACGATCACCGCCGTGACGCGGGGCGGGCCGGCGTCCCCGATGCCGGTCTCCTCCTCCAGCTCGCGTACGGCGGCGGCCTCGAAGGTCTCGCCCGGCTCCACCGCGCCGCCCGGCAGGCACCAGGACGGCTCCTCACCGGCCTTGATCCGCTCGCCCAGCAGAATCCGCCCCTGCGGGTCCGTCAGCACGACCCCCACCCCGATGATCCCCATCCACCCTCCTCCGTACGGCGCCAGTGTAGGACTTGATCTTCGCTAGGGTGGGGCGCCCCCTGCCTGGAGATGCGAGGAAATGCCTGATGCGTCGCTACAGGTTCGGCCGGATCGCCGCCGTGGTGGCCGTGGGATTCGTCGTCGCGGTCCTCGTGGCGGCCGTGGTCGCGTGGGTGAGCCGCGACGCTCGGTTCCTGGTGCCGGTCATCACTCGGCAGAGCGACAGACGGCTGCGCCTGGTCGAGTGGTACAACCTGTTGCCCCTGGTCGTGGCCGGTGTCGTACAAGGGTGGGCGTTGTGGCATCTGCTGCGGGGGAGGCCGGTCGGCGAGCGGGCCGAGCTGCGGTGGGACGCCCGCTTGCTGCGGATCGCATTGTTCGCGTCCCTCGGGCTGGAGTTGCTGCCGTCCTCGCTGGGCGTGCCCGTCGACCTGGTCCAGGTGGTCCTGGTCGTGCTGCTCTTCCGGGTGCTCGACCGGGCGCCCCTCGCGCTGCGGCTCGTCGCCCTGATCGCCGGGTTGATCGGTCCGGTGCGCCGGCTCGCTGACGACCTGGTCGGCCTGCCCTTGCCGGTGGACGAGGCACTGACCGGTCTGGGGCGGACTCCGTACCTGGTCTGGCTGGTGTTGACCTTGGTGATCCAGGCCGGAGACGGTCGCTGGGCGAGGGCCACCGTGTGGTGCGGCGCCGCGCTCACCATCGGCCTGCTGCTGCGGCCGTCGTTCTTCTACGTCCGCGTGGACAACGACGTCCTTCCGCTGGTGATCGTCGGTTTCCCCTGGGTGCTGGAGATGTTCGAGGTGGTGTGGTTGGCGCGCACCGCTCACGAGCTCGCCACCCGATCCCCTGACGCTCCCGCGCGCCCCGCCAGGACGGCGGGTGTGTGGCGTTGGTGGCCGCTGCCGCTCGTGGCCGTGCTGCTGCCGCTGCTTCCCGTCGCGGTCAACCTCGCGCGTGGGGTGCCCGTGTGGATCGGGCCTCGGGGGGCGGTCGACGCATGGTTCCGGGAGAGCTTCGGCGGCATCCTGGCGACTACCTGGTTGTCCTTGGACGTGCTCGTCGGGCTGGGCGTCAGCGCCGTGCTCGTGCTGGTCGCGGTGCTGCGGCCGACGCGCCGCCTCGTGCTCGGCACGGTCGCCGCTCTGCTCCTGACCGCCGCGGCGGGCGTCGCGACGATCGCCACCGCCACCCCGCCCGCGTGGTCCGATGCCGACTACGAGAACATCTGGATCCACCCCCGCGAGCTGACCGGCGAGGGCTTCGGCATCTCGCCGCTGTGGCACAGCGCCGCTCTCACCGCCTCGGCCCTGCTGCTGCTCTACCTGTACGGCGCCCGCCCGGCCCTGCGCAGGACGTACCCGAAGGTGTTGGTGAGCACGGCCACGGTCGCGGCGCTGATCCTCGTCCCGGCGTCAGACCACGCGCCCGGCCCGCTGACGGAGGCGAGCGACTGCGAGCCGAACCTGGACCCCTCCGCCCCGTACGAGCCGCCGCCTGAGCTGACCGCCGAGGAGCGTTTCGTGTGCGGGGTGCGTACCTCGAAGAGCCTGCCGCTCGCGCAGGGGATGCCGGACAGGGTGCTGATCACGTACGGGCGCCGCCTGTGTGATGCCTACACCATCGATGACCCGAGCGAGCTGACCCGCCTCCTCGGCGGCGTCGAGTTCGGATACGGCCTGGCTCCTCTTCTGGCCGACATCTGTCCACACGCCACCGCCACGGTGCGGGCGGCGGTCGAGGAGGAGGAGCGTGCGGAGCAGGCCCGGCAGGCCGACGAACAGCGCATGTGCGACGCATCCTCCCACCGCCCTCGGATCAAGCCTCTTGAGGCGACGGTCATGGAACCCGAGTGGGCGGAGCTGAGTCTGCACGCCTACGAATCGGAGGACGACCCCTTCGAGGATCACCGGCTGGACGGCCCCGACGACGCGGACCTGGTGGCCTCGGCTCCCGGTCACCTCGCCCTCTTCGTCGGCTCCTCGCCGACGCTCTGCATCACCACCGAGACCTACGACCGCCGCCCGCCGGTGGAGACCAAGGGCTGGACCCAAGTCGTCGAAGTCGGCCACCGCAGCACGCACGGCCGGATCGTCCTCGCCGACTACCTGTCCGACGTCGAGCTCCCCGACCTGGCCGCGCACGGCAAGGGCCACTACCGGATCCGCGTCCACTCCGCCTGGATCGACTGGAAGGGCGAGACGATGGCCGGCCGTCGGCTGCTCATCATGAGCTACCCGGGTCGCGGCGCCCCCATCACCGTCCACCATCCCCGCGAATCCCCCTGACCTCGGTCAGCCGTCCCCTGCATGGTCCGCGCCCACCACCTGTTTCCCTCTGATCAGCCGCCGGGCTGGACCATGCGCGCCCACACCTGGTGCCCTGTCTCCTCGTCGCCTTCGTACCCGAACTGGTCGGCGAGCGCGGCGACTATGGCCAGGCCCCGTCCGTACTCCGCGTCGGCCCTGAAGAGTCTGCCGAAACGGGGGACGCCGCCCCAGCCGCAGTCGTAGACCGCGATGGTGGTCGTGGCCGTCGTACGGGTGACCTCCACGATGAACGTTCCCTTGGACCGACCGCTGGCGGTGTGCCGGACGGCGTTCGCGGCGAGTTCGCCGGCGATCAGTTCGGCGTCGT
The DNA here is from genome assembly GCF_014646515.1 of Nonomuraea glycinis. GTDB lineage: Bacteria > Actinomycetota > Actinomycetes > Streptosporangiales > Streptosporangiaceae > Nonomuraea > Nonomuraea glycinis. The sequence goes on along the minus strand of NZ_BMNK01000003.1, from coordinate 468,515 downwards.
GGCGGTGGTCGGAGTCGGCCAGCAGGTAGCGGGTGAAGTGGCGGGCGTGCGGGACCTGGTCGAGGGTGCCGGGGAAGGTGCGCCGCCAGGTCAGGCCGCCGGGGTGCAGGTCGATCATCGCGTCGATGTGCTCGCGCAGGACCGGGCCGGACGGGTCGGTGCTCAGGTTCTGGTCGCGCTGCCGGGGGATGAGCAGGGGTACGTCCGCCCGTTCGGTGCTGTTGTGCACTGGTGGCTCTCCGTGGACATGTAGGGGTCGGCTTCTCGCCTCTACGTTGTCCCGTCGGCCGCACCAGGTGGATCCCCACCCGATCCTCACAGGCCACCCACCTGACATCGCTGCTGACCTGCCCGAATCCGCCCATGTCCATGATCTGGCCCCGCCGTCCTCTGAAATCCCAGCCCTATCGTCATCGCCGAACGTGACTATTCCTTTACTATTAGTAGACGATTCAGGCGTGGAGGTGGTGTGGATGTCCGGCGAGAGCTACCGAGCACTGCTACGGGCTCGCTCGTGGAGTAGGCACCTTCGTGAGAAGGGTTTCACCTGGGACCAGATCGCCGAGGTGCTCGCGCTCACGCACGAGGTGAGCCCGTTGCGGCTGTATCGGCTGGCGCACGGCCGCACGGGAGCCGACGTGGCGGCCCTGGTCAACGACGCCGACCCGGCGGGCACGGCCGCCCTGCGCGATTCACGCCTGTACGACTATGAGGGGTGGCCGGAGACGGGCCGCCGACCGCCCGCCCGTCTGCTGGCCGTACTGGCCGAGATCTACGAAACCACGGCCCGGAGCCTGTTGTCCGAGGCGGTCGTGACCTCGTACGAGGCTGCCGACCGTGTCCTCCTTGATGATGCGGACTTCCGCCATTTGGACGTCAATCGGCCCACGCCGCCCGATTGGGACAGTCGTGTCACCGCGAAGACGGATGCGGACCGTACGTCTGTGGGCAGGACGGCAGTGGACGCGGCGTCATGCATGCGGCTGCTGCGTGCCATCGACGTCGAGGAGGCCGACGTGAAGCGACGCGAACTGCTCTTCGAGCTGGCCCTGGCATTCGGTGGAAGCCGAGCACTCGACCTGATGCGAATTCTCACCCTTGAAGAGAAAGAACGTCTTGCCGGAGTGCTGCGCAACACCTGGCGGACGGACGAGGCCACGGTGCGGACCTTCGAGAAGATGACCTTGAATGCGCGGCAGGCCGACGATGTTTCCGGCCCCGCCAAGCTGCTACCCGTCATCCGTGGACAGCGGGTGGCTGTCGGCAAGCTCCTCGCCCGCGAGTCGATAGCGCCGACCCTACGCGACCGGCTCCTCGATACGTACACGCAACTGTCACAGCTGGCCGGCTTTCTCACCTACGACCTGCGCGATTACGCGGCAGCCGAGCGGCCTTTGCACGACGGCTTGCGCTCGGCACTCGAACTCGGCGATCCAACATTGATTGCCTACATGCACTACTGGCTCGGCAGGGTGGCCGCTGACCAGCACCGGATCGCCTCGGTCGTCGACCATGCCTTCGCCGTTCGGAGCTGGGCCGCCCGGTCTCCAAGCAAGCTGCTGGCGCCGCTGCACGAAACGCTGTTCTCGCTCGCCTGCGCAGTCGAGGGCAATACGGCGGCAAGTGCCCGCGCGCATGAAAGCGCGCTTGTATCGGCAGGGGCGCCGAAGGAGAACGAACGCGAGTTCCTGTACTGGGTTTCGCCAACGGTGGTGAAATCCAGAAGGACCGCCTTGCTGGTTCGGCTGAATCAGCCCGGCCAGGTCATAAAGACGGCCGAGCACCAGCTGGCTGAGATTGACCCGAAGTTCAAGAGGCGTCGTGGAATGATGCTCACCCGATACGCCCGCGCCTTGGCGCAGGCCAAAGAGATCCCTGAGGCGGCGGCCAAACTCACGGAGGCCGCCCATCTCACCCGGCAGCACAGCTCGGCCCGGCTCACCGACGAAATGAACCAGGCACGAGCCCGACTGGAACCCTGGACGAACACCACCTACGTTCGCCAATTGGACGAGACTCTACGATCCTGCGGCCTCACTCCGGCGGGGCCAGGAATCAGGGCTTAAACCGGTGGCCCCCCGCAGCGTTAAGTTGATCTGCCTTGACTCATATCCATAACGGTCGTTTCAACGCTTAGTGTGATATCTCCGAAATGACTTTACGGTTTGCCCTATCGCCGCTGCTTCGTGAGACCTGTATTGACGGCGGTGAACCAGGCGTCGGCATGGGGACAGCCTTTTCTGATGGCGTCGATGCCGATCTCGGCGATGACGAGTGGGCCGTCGGACGTCTTGCGGTAGCGCGGATAGAGGCGCAGGAGCCGCTTGGAGGGGGCGGTATCGGCTCCGTCGTTGACAAGTTCGGCTCCCTGAGCGTCGGTCACGATCGCTTGGGCGGCATGGGCGAGTGCGGCATCCCCGGTGAGCTCGCCCAGGGCCTCATGGCCGAGGATCACCCATGCTTCGATCTCGTGGAGGACCAGGTGGGGTAGGAAACGGGGATCTCCGATGGCTTGGCCCATTGCGCGCTCAACATGGGTTACTCGGTCGTACGGGGAACCAGGCGGGCGTGTCGCCATTCCGGGAGTGTCGGAGGGGAGCCCGTAGTAGTCCAGCAGGGTTGTCAGCGTGGTGATGGATGAGTCACGCAGGAGCAGTCGGATTTCCGTGGCGAGCTTGCCCCAGGTGGACAGTCCACCCTTGCAGGAGGTGCCACCTGCCGGGCGTTTGGTGGTGAGGATGGATCGGGTGACGAAAACGTCGGCGCATTGCAGGTAGGGGGCGATGACCTCGCGGGCGACGGTCTCTTCCGTCTGTCCTTCGCACAAGATGTGGAGTCTACGCATCGGGGTCACCGAGACTCGGCTTGCGGCCTGCCGCCGAGCAGGTTCTTCTCCCATAGTTCGCCCAGCGAGTAGTCGGCCAGCCAGTCGCGCAGCCGTTCGGGGTCGGGGCGGTCGAAGACCGAGGCGCCTTCGGCGCGTTCTACGACGATGAGGTCGTCGAGTTCGAACTGGTTCATCAGGGTGACCGACTGGGTGGCGATGAGCACCTGGCTGTCGTGGGCGGCGGCGCGCAGCATGTCGGCGAGTTGCACGATGGCGTAGGGGTGCAGGCCGAGCTCGGGCTCGTCGAGGACGACGAAGTTGGGCAGGTCGGGCAGGCTGAGCAGGGTGGTCAGGCAGATGAATCGCAAGGTTCCGTCCGACAGCGCGTCGGCGGGGAAGACCACGTCGGAGCCTTCCTGTTGCCAGCGGAGCCGCAGCCGACCGTTCTCCTCGGCGAGTACGAAGTCCCGGAAGAACGGGGTGACCTGCTGAATGGTGCGTACGATGCGCCGGTAGGAGGCGGTGTCACTTTGCCGTAGGCGGAGCAGGACCGCCGCCAGGTTTCCCGCGTCGGGGTGGAGTGCGAGGTTGTCGGAGGCGTATCCGGTCTGCTTGACGGGGGCGCTGGGGCCGGTGTCGTGGAAGTGGAACACTCGGCAGCCGCGCAGCATCTCCACCACGTGCCCGGCCACGGAAGCCTGTCCACGCTTGCTGATCTCCTCCAGCAGCCGGGTCTCCCGGTGCCCTCGCCCCAACGAGGCGTCGTACGGCTCGGCATGGTTTCTGCCGAGAAACCGGATGCGTTCCTCTCCGAAGATCAGCTCGTCGCCGGCCGCGGGGAGGAGCGTCGCCTCGTACTCGTTGGGTGTGAAGTCCAGCCGCAGCGCGATCCGCGCGCCACCCTTGGGGCCGCCGTGCAGCAGGGCGGAGGCCCCGCCGGCCTGGCCGACGAAGAGGTTGAGCTCCCCGTCGACGATGCGGCCCAGCAGGGCGAGGGCGGAGATGAAGTTGCTCTTGCCCGCGCCGTTGGCGCCGACCAGGACGTTGAGGTCACGCAACTCGACCTGGGCCGAGCGGATCGAGGTGTATCCCTCGACCGTGATCGACTGAAGCCTGCGGCGCGTCATGAGGCCAGCTTAGATCGAGGCGGCCTTGTTCGATCACCGGAATCGGCGTCCCGGCTGTGTTGAGCGCATCAGAGGGGGAGGCCGCCGGTGGCGGCGTTGGTGGAGCCGGTGGCCTGGTAGGCGGCTATGGTGCGTTCGGCGATGCGCATCTGGTGGATCTCGTCGGCGCCGTCGGCGAAGCGGGCCCAGCGGGCGTGTTGCATCATGTTCGCCAGTGGCGTGTCCGTGGAGTAGCCCAGGGCGCCGTGCACCTGGATGGCGCGGTCGATGATGCGGTTGAGGCTGTTCGCGACGAAGTGTTTGGCCATGGAGACCTCGGTGCGGAAGTCCTCACCCTTATCGATTTTGGATGCGGCGTGCAGGACCATGAGTTTGCACTGGTAGAGCTCCATGGCGGAGTCGGCGATGAGCCATTGGATGCCCTGCTTCTCCGCCAGCAGCGAGCCGTGGCTGTAGCGGTTGAGTGCGCGGTCGACCATCATGTCCAGGGCCGTTTCCGCCTGGGAGATCCAGCGCATGCAGTGGGCCAGCCGGGCCGGGCCCAGGCGGTACTGGCCGAGGCGGTGGCCGTTGCCCCGGCCGCCGAGGACCTGGCTGTCAGGGACGCGGAGGTCGGTGATGACGATCTCGCTGTGGCCGGTCGAGCCGTGCATGGTCTCGACCTCGCGGACGTCGTTCCAGCCCTCCTGCGGCAGGTCGATGAGGAAGGCGGTGTTCGCGCCCCGGGCGCCCTCCGGCACGTCGAGCTCGGTCTTGGCGATGAGGATGGCGAAACTGGCGCGGCGGGCGTTCGAGATGAACCACTTGTGGCCGTTGATCACCCACTCGTCGCCGTCCTGGACGGCCTGGGTGCGGATGAGGGTCGGGTCGGAGCCGGCCACCTCGGGCTCGGTCATCGCGAAGCAGGACATCCGCACACCGTCCAGCAGGGGGCGCAGATAGCGCTCCTTCTGCTCGTCGGTCGCCCAGTGCAGCAGGGTGTGCATGTTGCCCTCGTCGGGGGCGCTGCAGTTGAGCACCCAGGGCCCGAGCCGGGTCTTGGCCGCCTCGGACTGCACCATGGCCAACTCCACGTGCCCCAGGCCCATGCCGCCCCACTCCTCGGGCATGTGCGGCAGCCACAGTCCCTCGGCCCTGGCCCGCTCGCGGAGCGCGAAGATGCCGCGCAGATAACCCTCCCGGTCGCCCTCACTCAGCTCCGCGCTCGCGGGGATCACCACCTCCTGGATGAACGTACGGACCCGCCGGCGGATCTCCTCATGCTCCGGAGCCAGGGTGAAGTCGATGGCCATAAATGCCCCTTTATCCGTATTTTCGGGTCCACCTCAAGAGCGGGCTCAGTGTTCGGCGAGGACGATCACCGAGTCCCGCTCTCCCAGGATGATCGGGTCCGTTTTACTGGGGTTCAGGACGATGCCGTAGTGCGGCGGGTCGTTGCGGGCGCTGGCGTCGCGGTAGCCGATGGCCGTCTCGCCCTGACGCCGCGCCGACTCCACGACCGTGGAGAACGACACCCGCGTGCCCGTCTTCACATAGCCGCCGGCGGGGCGTGGGTAGATCTCCGAGCCGCGCGAGTCGAAGAGATAGCCGAACACGTCCGCCAGGTGCCGGTTCTCGGCGAGCTGGGCCAGCAGCAGGCCGATGACGGTGTCGCTGATCACGATGTCGTCGGCCTCGGTGACCTCGGCCAGGGCGCGGTTGCTCTCGTCGTGCATCTCGCTGACGATCGAGTAGTGCTCGCCCAGCACGCTCTGCATGTCGCGTAACTGCAGCAGCGTCATGAGCGTGCGCGTGTCGGCGTGCCGGGCCTCGAAGCGGTCGTCGGACAGCACGATGACATGCTGGAAGAGGCCGACGCCCAGCGACTCCAGGGCGAACCTGTCGGTGGTGTCGCACTCCTTGACGTTCACGACGAGGTTGCGCAGACCGATGAGGTCCGCCCCGGCCTTGGGGTGGTCGGTGGAGATCTCCAGGACCGAGCCGGGGGCGACATAGCCGTCGAGGTAGCGGATGATCTGCTCGGCCCGGCCGTTCCAGTTGAGCAGCAGCGTGCGCTCCGGCTCCGCGGGCGCCTTCCCGGCCGCGACCATGGCGGACTCGTCCACGGACGGCTCGCCGGTCGCCAGGCGGACGTGCGAGTCGTCGTGCGCGATGACGACGACCTGGTCGTCGGCGTTGATGACGGTGTCCATGGCCGGGTTCAGCACGACGCCGGACGGCCGGCGCAGGCCGATCACGGAGGCGGTCTGATACGCGTGCAGCGCCTCCCCGTACGTGACTCCCACAAGCTTCTTCGGGGTGCGCAGGTAGATCTCGCCGCCGTCGAAGTTGAGCAGGTCCATGCAGACGACGGACATGCCCGACTGGCGGGAGGACTGCACGATGAGCCGCGAGGCGGTGTCGTCGGAGTCGACCAGGTGCACGTCCGGGCCGCCGGCCAGGCGGGCGGCGGCGGCGTTGCGGCTGGAGGTGAGACCGACCACCACGGGCGGGTGGACGCCGTCGCGTTTGGCCAGCGCGAGCAGGATCTTGATGACGTGCGCGTCCGGGTCCTCGCCCCCGGGCGAGAGCACGACGACGGAGTGGGCCGCCGCCAGGTTCAGCAGCGCGAGGTCGTGCGGCTCGGTGGGCCGTCCGGTGCGGCAGACCAGCCGGGTCCTGCCGAGGTCGCCGACGTGCTCGCGGATGTCCTCCTCCATGGCCAGCTTGTCGCGGTCGGCCAGGATCGCGATGACCGAGCCCTTCTGGCTGGCCTTCGCCTTGACGAGTTCGGCCACGATCGTGAACACCTGGTCGGACCAGCCGAGCACCACCGTGTGCCCGGACTCCACGATCACCGACCGTCCCCTGCGCAGGCGGTCCACCTTTTGCTTCAAGCCGTTCGACAGCAGACCGACGAGCATGCTCACAATGAACAACCCGCCCAGCGAGCCGGCGAACATCACGAGCATGTACGCCACCGAGCCCTTGTCGCTGGCCACTCGGCTCGGGGTGAGCGCGTGCATGAGCGCGATCCAGAGCACTTCACCCGCGTGGGCCACGCCCTCGGGCTCGTTGGGCGCCAGCCACAGCGTGAGCGCCGCCACCAGGACGATCAGACCCAGCGACACCACCGCCAGCCAGCCGATCAGCGACGCGGTGCCTCTGGACATCGTGTTGTCGAACCAGTAACGCGCCCGCTCACCGAGCGTGACCTTCGCCACTTCCTTGATACCTCCGCGTAAGGAGAAATCTGACCCGATGTCACATTGTCTCGGGTGATCTTACGGCCGTCCGGCGACAGTTCCTCCCCATCGTTTACAACGACGGCTCACCGAGAACCCGGGCACCTCAGTGCACGGTGATGGCGCGCTTGAGGATCTTGCCCGTCGGGCTGACCGGCAGCTCGTCGGCGAAGGAGATGCGCCGGGGATACTTGTAGGCCGCCACCCGCTCCCGGACGAAGGCGCGCAGTTCGTCGGCCCCGACCGCCCCCCGCAGGGACACCACGGCCGCGATCTCCTCCCCGAGCTCCGGATGGGGCACGCCGATGACCGCCGCCTGCCGTACGGCGGGATGCTCGTACAGCACCTCCTCCACCTCGCGCGGATAGACCGTGTACCCACCCCGGATGATCACGTCGCGGCGGCGGTCGACCAGGAAGAAGAAGCCGTCGCCGTCCACCCTGCCGAGGTCGCCGGTGTGGAACCAGCCGTCGCGGATGGCCTCGGCGGTCGCGGCCGGGTTGTTCCAGTAGCCCTTCATCACGTTCGGCCCCCGGATGACGATCTCGCCGATCTCGCCGTACGGCACCTCGCGGCCGGCCTCGTCCACCACCCGCATCTCGATGCCCCGGACCGGCCAGCCGACCGAGCCCGCCCGGCGGCCGTCGCCGCTGCGGTTGGTGGCGGCCACCGCGGAGGTCTCGCTCAGGCCGTACCCCTCCACGATCGGGCAGCCGAAGCGGACCTCGAAGGCGCGCAGCACGTCCAGCGGCAGCGGCGCGCCGCCGGAGACGCACACCCGCAGCAGCGACAGGTCCGAGGCCCCCGGATGGTCCAGCAGCGCGATGTACATGGTGGGCACGCCCTGGAAGACCGTGACGCCGTCGCGCCGCATGACCTCCAGGGCCCGGCTCGCGTCGAAGCGGCGCATCAGCGTGAGCCGCGCGCCGGCGTGCACGGTGGCGTTGAGCGAGCACGTCTGCCCGAAGGAGTGGTAGAGCGGCAGCGCGCCGAGCACCACGTCGTCCACGCCGAGCGCGTGCATGCGGGCCACGGTCGCGGCGTTGCCACCGAGGTTGCCGTGGGTCAGCTCGATGCCCTTGGCCCGGCCGGTGGTGCCGGCGGTGTAGTGGATGACCGCCGTGTCACCGTCGGCCCTCGGGGTGACCCCGGCCTCGGCGGGCAGACCGCGCAGCAGCCTGCGGAACTCGTCGGGGACCACGAAGAAGCAGTCGGTACGGGTGCCGGCCGTCCCCGCCTCGGCGGCCTCCGCGAACGCGTGCCAGGCGATCAGCAGCCTGGCCCCGCAGTCCATCACGTACGAGGCGATCTCGCGTTTGCGCAGCAGCGGATCGATCGGGACCACCACGGCCCCGATCCGCAGCACCCCGTAGTAGACGGCGGCGAACTCGGGGACGTTCGGCAGCATGACCGCCACCCGGTCGCCGACGCCGACGCCGCGCCGGCGCAGCAGGGTGGCGATCCGCGCCGTCATCAGCTCCAGCGCGCCGTAGGTGAGCACCGCTTCGTCCAGCGTGATCGCCGCCCGTTCACCGAGTCGCTCGGCGGAGGAGTGGAGCCGGTCGGCGAGGTTCATGGCACTGACCGTACGTCCGGCATCCCGGAGTCCTCATTGGTCACGGTGGCCAGTCTTTTCCGCCGCGGATTGTGCCTGGGGGCAGCGAGTCCTGCAGCGCGATGGCCACGAGCAGCTCGACGAGGTCGTCGATCCGGCGCAGGCTGCGCCCGGTCCGCTCCTGGATGCGGCGCAGCCGGTACTGGGCCGTGTTGGGGTGGATCTGCAGCCGCTCGGCGGCGGCGCGCAGGTTCAGGTCGGCGGCGGCGAAGGCGCGAATGGTGGCGGTGAGCACGCCGCCGCGGGCCCGGTCCTCGTCCAGCAGCGCGGTGATCCGGGGATCGACCAGGTGGCGGGCGGTGTCGTCGGCGCGCAGCGCCAGATACTGGAACGGGGTGATCCGGGGGAGCGCGGCCACGCCGCCGTCCTCCGGCAGGAAGTCCAGCACCGCGCGGGCCTCCTGGTAGGCCCGCGGGATCAGGGCGAGGCCCGCGCTGACCGTGCTGATGCCCATCGCCAGCACGATCCCCTCCGCCAGCAGCGTCTCGCGCAGCTCCTGCAGCCGGTCGCACAGCTCGCCGGGGTCGCCGCCCTGGCCGAGCACGGGGACGGCGACGATCTCCGACTGCCGCACCACCGACAGGGTCCGCGCGCCGTGCCCGCCGGTCCTGGCGATCGCCGCGCAGGCCGCGTGCCGGGCGTCGGCGCCCCGGTCGGGGCCCCGGGGCACGGCGCCGCGCAGCCCCAGCACGACCGCGACGACCACCAGCACCGAGGTGCGCGCGTCCGGCGCGAGCCCGTGCGCCTGCGCCGCCGCCAGCTGCGGCCCGCGCGTCGGCAGCGTGCCAGCCAGCAGCGTCTCCAGCAGGTCCCGGCTCTCCCGCACCGCCTCGGCGGCCGCGTACTGCTGGAATTCCATGTACGCGTTCGCGGCGTGCGTGCTGGCGAAGTCGCAGTAGCGCATCAGCGGGGCGGCCAGCGCGAGCGCGGCCTCGTGCCCGGCGGAGGAGTGGCCGGCCCGGGAGAGCACCGACTCCCAGAAGACCTGCTGGCCGACGCGGAAGGCGTTGATGTAGTCGGCCAGGGCCAGCCCGGCGCGGGCCCGGCGCATCGCCGACCGGCGGACGAAGGCGATGTCGTCCAGGGTCACCGTCCTGTCTTCGAGCAGCACGGCGAGCTTGCTGCGGTAGTGGCGCGCCACCTGGTCGCGCACGTCGGCCAGGAACGCCTCCTCCCGCGCGGCGTAGGCGGGGATCTCGGCGCGCATCGTGGCGACCGCCGTGGCCGCCAGTCCGTCGAGGTCCGCGAGCAACTCGGCGAGGATCCGCGCGCGTTCGGCACGTACGGGCGCCGCACCAGTGAACGTTTCCGTGCTGGAACCACTGGACATGTCCGGGATGATCCATGCCGGTCGCGGACAGGTCAACAGGTTGTAACCGGTCCGAGACAGAGGCTGTGCTCGGCGGACAACCTTCGTCTCACATGTTGGGTGACCGTACCCAATGCGGGCGGTGACGGCCGGATCCTACGCTGACCCCAACTTCAGAACATTCTTCCGCTCGCAGCGCCTCAGGAGGCCGGATGCTGGAAGTACACGATCTCACGGTCCGTTTCGGAGGCATCACCGCGCTCGACGGCGTCGGGTTCTCCGTGGCGCCCGGCGAGATGGTGGGGCTCATCGGGCCGAACGGCGCCGGCAAGACCACCCTGTTCAACTGCCTGACCCGGCGCTACACCGCCGACGAGGGCAGCGTCCGGTACGAGGGCGCGGACCTGCTGGCCGTCGCCCCGCACGCCATCGCGGCCCTCGGCATCGCCAGGACCTTCCAGAACCTCGGCCTGTTCCCGCGCATCTCCGTACGGGACAACGTGCTGGTCGGCGCGCACCACCGGGGCCGGTCCGGGTTCCTCACCGCGGCTCTGCGCCTGCCGGGCGTCGGCCGGGAGGAGCGGACGCTGCGCGCCGAGGCGGACGCCATGCTCGCCCGGCTGTCGCTGACCGAGGTCGCCGGCCACCCGGCCGCCGGGCTGCCGTTCGGCACGCTCAAACGGGTCGAGCTGGCCAGGGCGCTGATCGGGCGGCCGCGGCTGCTGCTGCTCGACGAGCCGGTCAACGGGCTCAACTCCGCCGAGGTGGCGGAGTTCGCCGGCACCCTGCGGGCCCTGCGCGACGAGCTCGACCTGACCGTGGTCGTGGTCGAGCACCACATGGGCTTCGTGATGAGCACCTGCGAGCGGATCGTCTGCCTGGACTTCGGCAAGAAGATCGCCGAAGGGCCGCCGGCCGAGGTGCAGCGCGACCCCGGCGTCATCGAGGCCTACCTGGGGACCGCCGTATGAACGAGCTGGTGGTGTCGGAGCTGCACGCCGGATACGGGGGCGCGCAGGTCCTGCACGGCGTGAGCTTCACGGTCGGCGAGGGGGAGATCGGCGCCATCCTCGGCCCGAACGGCGCGGGCAAGACCACCCTGCTGCGCGCCCTGTCGGGCATGGTCAAGGGGCGCGGCAGCGTCCGGCTCGACGGCGTCGAGCTGCTCGGCAGCTCGCCGGACACGCTCGCCAGGCGAGGGGTGGCGCACGTCCCCGAGGGGCGGGGCACGTTCATGCCGCTGACCGTCGAGGAGAACCTGCGGCTGGGCGCCTATGTACGGCGGTCCGGCGTGGACGCCGACCTGGACCGGATCTACGGCTACTTCCCCGCCCTGAAACCCCGGCTCAAGCAGGCGGCGGGCAGCCTCAGCGGCGGCGAGCAGCAGATGCTCGCCCTCGGCAGGGCGCTCATGCTGCGGCCCCGGCTGCTCCTGCTGGACGAGCCGTCGCTCGGCCTGGCCCCGCTGGTCACCCGGGAGCTGTTCCGCATCGTCCGGGCCATCAACGAACAGGAGCGCACCACCGTGGTCGTCGTCGAGCAGAACGCCCATCTCGCCCTGGGCATCGCCCAGCAGGCGCATGTCCTGGAGACCGGCCGGATCGTGCTGTCGGGCACGGCGGCGCGGATCAGGGCGGACGAGCAGGTCGCCCAGTCCTACCTCGGATACCGGGTGTAGGGATGGCCGGATTCCTGCAGCAGATCGTCGTCGGGCTCGGCGCGGGCGCGATCTACGCCAGCCTCGCCCTGGCCCTCGTGCTGATCTACCGGTTCACCGGGATCGTCAACTTCGCCCAGGGCGAGCTGGCGATGTTCTCCGCGTACGTCGCCTGGCAGTTCATGGCCGTCGGCGTGCCGTTCTGGCTGGCTCTGGTGCTGGCCCTGGCGGTGTCGTTCGTCGGCGGGATGCTCATCGAACGCGTCATCATCCGGCCGGTGGAGGGCGCTCCCGAGCTGACCGTGGTGATCGTCACCGTGGGGCTGTTCATCTTCGTCAACGCGGCGGCGGGCTGGATCTGGTCGTTCCTCATCAAGGACTTCCCCAACCCGTTCCCGAGCGGCGCGATCGAGGCCGGCGGGCTCACCGTCGGCTTCTCCACGCTCGGCGTGTTCGTGGTCGTCGGGGTGGTGATGGGGCTGCTGTACCTGCTCTTCCAGCACACCAAGATCGGGCTGGGGATGCGGGCGGTGTCGGCCAACCCCGACTCGGCGCGGCTCGTGGGCATCCGGGTCGGCTGGACGCTGGCGCTCGGCTGGGGGCTGGCCGCCACGGTCGGCGCGGTCTCCGGCGTGCTGGTGGCCCCGCTGCTGTTCCTGGAGCCGAACATGATGGGCGGCGTCCTGATCTACGCCTTCGCCGCGGCCACGCTCGGCGGCTTCGACAGCCCGATCGGGGCGGTGGTGGGCGGGCTGATCGTGGGCGTCGCCGAGACCCTGGCCGGCGCGTACGTGAGCGCCGTCGGGCCCGACCTCAAGGTGGGGGTGCCGCTGGTCATCATCCTCGGCGTCCTGCTGCTACGGCCCCAGGGCCTGTTCGGGCGAGCGGTGGTGGAGCGGGCATGAACGAATCTCCGGTGAGCACGGGCGAATCCACGGCCACGGTGAGCAGCGGATCGGCGGCGGGCGCGGTGCCGCGGGCTCGGGCGGGCGTGGCCCGGTGGCGCTGGGCGGTCGCGGGGTTACTGCTCTTGGCGGCGGTGTACGCGCCGTTCCAGCTCGTTCCGTTCCATGTCTTCCAGCTCACCATGGTGCTGGTCTACGCGCTGGCGCTGCTCGGGCTGAACCTGCTCGTCGGGCACGCCGGGCAGATCTCGCTCGGGCACGGCGCCTTCTTCGCCGTCGGCGCCTACGCCACCGCGATCCCGCTGGCCCGGTGGGACGTGCCGCACCTGGTGACGCTGCCGATCGCGGCCGGGGTGGCGTTCCTGCTCGGCCTCGCGCTGGGCCTGCCCGCCATGCGGCTGCGCGGGCTCTACCTGGCCCTCGTCACCCTGGCCATCGCGATCTTCCTGGTGCCGCTGCTCAAGCGGTTCGAGGAGGTGACCGGCGGGTCCATGGGGCTGACGCTCCCCAAGCCGGCGCCACCGGCGTGGACCGGCCTGGCCGAGGACCAGTGGCTGTACTTCCTGGCCCTGGCCGTGGCGCTCGTCGCGTTCGGCCTGGCGGCCGGGCTGCTGCGGTCGCGGGTGGGGCGCGCCCTGCACGCCATCCGCGACAACGAGGCCGCGGCCGAGGTCATGGGCGTGCGGCTGTCGTACTACAAGACGCTCGCCTTCGCCTGGAGCGCGCTGTTCGCCGGGGCGGCGGGGTGCGTCTACACCTGGGTGATCGGGTTCGTCTCGCCGGACTCGTTCGTGGTCACCCTCTCGATCACCCTGCTGGCCGGCATCGTCGTCGGCGGGCTCGGGTCGCAGGCCGGCCCGCTGTTCGGCGCGCTGTTCGTGATGTTCGTGCCGAGCATCTCCCAGGACGTCAACAAGGCCGCGCCCGGCGTCATCTTCGGCCTGCTGATCATCGCGGTGATGTACGTCGCGCCGACCGGTCTCGCCGGGCTGGCGGGGCGCGCGGCCGACTCGCTCAAGAAGACCCTCCGGAAGGGGTAAAAGGGATGCGTTTATCTGCGATCGGCCGTACGGCCGTGACGGCCACCCTGGTGATCGCCGCGGCGGCCTGCGGGGGGCGGGAGAGCGGCGGCGGCACACCGTCCACGGCGGCCGCGGGGGAGTGCCAGGGGCAGCAGACGACCGGGATCACGGACACGAGCATCAAGCTCGGCGGCATCTATCCGCTGTCGGGGCCCGCGTCCGCGTACGGCGACATACCCAAGGGCATCAAGGCCTACTTCGACTACGTCAACGCCGAGCAGAACGGCATCGGCGGGCGCAAGGTCGAGTTCGTCGTCCGCGACGACGGCTACCAGCCGCCCAAGGCGGTCGAGGAGGCGCGCAGGCTGGTCGAGCAGGAGCAGGTGTTCGCGCTCTTCCAGACGCTGGGCACGCCGTCGACCACGGCGACGTGGGACTACGCCACCCAGCGGAAGGTGCCGCAGATCTTCGTCGCCACCGGCGCCTCCAAGTGGGGCCTGGACACGGCGCACCCGTGGACCATCGGCTGGCAGCCCAACTACGTCTCCGAGGCCCGCGTCTACGCGCAGTATCTCAAGACGGAGAAGCCCGCGGCCAAGGTCGCCGTCCTCTACCAGAACGACGACTTCGGCAAGGACCTGCTCGGCGGCTTCAAGAACGCTATCGCGGGCACCGAGATCACCATCGCCGCCGAGCAGAGCTACGAGGTCTCCGACCCCAGCGTGGACCCGCAGATGCGCAACCTCGCCGGGTCGAAGGCCGAGGTGTTCCTCAACATCACCACCCCGAAGTTCGGCTCGCAGGCGCTGGCCGCCGACGCCAAGAACACGACGTGGAACCCGCTGCACATCGTCAACAACGTCTCCTCCTCCATCACCGTGCTCAAGCCGGTCGGCTTCGAGAACGTGCAGGGCGTCGTCTCCTCCGCCTACTACAAGGACCCGCTCGACCCCACCTGGGCGGACGACGCCGAGATGAAGCTCTACAAGCAGAAGATGCAGCAGTACGCCCCCGGTGTCGACGCCGACGTCCCCTACCACACCTTCGGCTGGGCGGTGGCGAGCAGCTTCCACAAGGCGATGGCCGCGGCCAAGTGCCCGACGCGCGAAGGGCTGCGCGACTCGGTGCGCGATCTGAAGGGCGTGCAGGTCGACATGCTGCTGCCGGGTGTGGTGCTGGACACCGCGCAGGGTGACGGCTTCCCGATCGAGTCGATGCAGCTCATGGAGTTCAAGGGCGAGCGGTGGGAGCTGTTCGGCGAGGTGATCGACACCCGCAAGGAGTTCGGCCCCCTCACCGGCTGACCAGCACAAACCCGCCGGCACCCGCTGCGGCATCCGAGCACGGCATCCGCGCACGGTCACGACCGCGAAG
>NZ_BMNK01000003.1:0-453429 GCF_014646515.1 Nonomuraea glycinis | reverse complement strand
CGTGTCAGCCGTCCGCGCGCACGTAGCTGGTCAGCACGGCCTGGGAGTCGAGGCGGCGGGTGTCGGTGAGGCGCAGGGCCAGGCGGTCCTGCGGGTGCGGGAACAGCTGCCGGCCGCCGCCGAGCACCACCGGGTGCACCACGATGTGCCACTCGTCCACCAGGCCGAGCCGGGTGAGCGAGGACATCAGCGTCGAGCCGCCGGTGAGCAGGAGGTCCCCGCCCTGCCGCTCCTTGAGCGCGGCGATCTCCCCGGCCACGTCCGTGTTGATCAACTGGGCGTCCCACTCGACCTGCTCCAGGGTGCTGGACACGACGATCTTCGGGGCCGCCCGCCAGATGGGCGCGAACTTGAGGTCGTGCGGGTGCTGGGAGATCGACTCGGCCTGCGGCCAGTAGGAGGACATGACCTCCCAGACCGCCCGCCCGTAGAGGAAGGTGCCCGTCCTGTCGACGAGTTCCTCGGAGTACGCCGACAGCTCGGGGCCCATGTCCGCCCAGTCGAACTCGCCGTTCGGCCCATCGATGTAGCCGTCGACCGAGGTGTGCACGTAATAGATGATCTTGCGCATGGCGGGCTCCTGGTGAGTGTTCCTGTGGTCTTTCGCGAGGGGGTCGGAGTCGCCGGCGCGTTCTTGACACGTACCCGGACGTTCTTCTGGAGAAAGGGTGAGCGGTCCCCGTGGGGACCGCTCACCGGGTTGTCAGGTCAGCTTTGGGCGGCGTCCGTCGCCGGGGCGCCCTTGCGGGCGGGGGCGGTGGATCTGCCGGGGATGGACCGGAGGTTGAAGGCGTACCTGGCCGTGGAGTCGGCGATGGCGTCGGAGTTGACGTCCAGCGCGGTCGCGTTCACGTTCGTGATCGTGTCGCATGCCTGGTGGTAGCAGGGGTCGTAGGCGGCGCCCGCCGTGCCGCCGAACAGCGCGGCCTCCTCCGCCGTCTTGATGCCCTCGGCGCCGGTGAAGATGCCGCCCGACGGGATGCCGACCGCGATGAACGGCCCGTAGTCGGAGCGGCCGTCGAAGTCGGTGCCGATGGTGGGCAGGTTGCGCTTGCCGAAGAACTTCGCCAGCTGCTGCTCGATCTGCGCGGATCCGGGCGGGCCGGCGGGTGAGCCGGTGGCGTCGGAGTCGTCGCCGTCGTACAGCATGTAGGCGTAGTTGGGCGAGGCGACCATGTCGAAGTTCAGATAGACCCTGACGCGGTCGCGGTCGGCCTGGCTGAGCTTCGCCACATACTGGTCGGAGCCGAGCAGGCCGATCTCCTCGGCGGCCCAGAAGGCGAAGCGGACCTTGTTCTTCACCGGGAAGTGCTGCAACTGCAGGGCCGTCTCCAGGATGGCGGCGCTGCCCGAGCCGTTGTCGTTGATGCCGGGGCCCTCGGGGACGCTGTCGAGGTGGGCGCCGACCATGACGACGTTGCGCGGGTCGCCGAGGCGGGTCTCCGCGATCACGTTGTCGTCGGTGCCGAGCACCAGGGTGGAGTCGACCTTGAGCCGGATGGTGGCGCCCGGCGTGGCGGCCAGCTCGTTGCCGACGAAGAAGTCGGCGTAGACCATCGGGATCGCGGCCCGCCATTCGCCGATGTCCAGCGGGTTGGCCTCGGTCCGGCCCGGCTGGCCCTCGTTGAAGACGATGACCCCGCTGGCGCCGGCGGTCCCGGCGTTGCGCACCTTGGTGGCGAAGGGGCAGGTGCCGCGCTGGATGAGCGCGATGTTGCCCGCCTGGAAGCCGGTGAAGTCGGACTGCTCGCAGCCGCTGGTGGAGGAGGAGGCGGGAGTGGGCGGCAGGGTGAGGTCGACGCCCTGGACCGGCGCGGTCACGTCGCCCGCCGGGGACGGCTGGAAGGTGTAGAAGTCTTCGTTGGGGACGTAGGTCTTGGCGCCCGCGGTCAGGGTGGGCGGGGTGTTCTCGGTCCAGCTCTCCACGAAGTTGATCGGCTGGAGGGTGACCTTGTAGCCGGCCTTGCGCAGCTTGCCGGCGACGTAGTCACGGGAGGCCTTGTAGCCGGCCGTGCCGGCCGCGCGGTTGCCCCCGTTGGCCGTGGCGATGGCTTGGAAAGCCTGCAGGTGTTTGTTGACGTTCGTGCCCTTGACCTTCTTCACCAGCAGTTTGGCGGCTGCTTCGTCAACGATTCCGGCGCTGGCCGGAGGCGTGAAGGCGAAGGGGAGGGCGAGTGCCGTGACCAGTGCGGCGGCACGTATGGCACTTTTTCGGAAACTGAGTTTCATTTCGCACTTCCCATGGGACAGCTTGAAGCGGGCATGCGCTTGGGTGCGCGGGGCCATCTCAGCGGATGGCGACAAAGGGACCTACGCGACATTTATTCCCCCGAATGTGTGCCTTAGGGAAGGTAGTACCGACAGATACCCGTGAAAAGACCCACTCAGCCCATGGTGTGTACCAGATTTAGGACAATCTCGCAGTTGACCTTTTCGCGATAAATGTTTATAAAGCGGCCAACTCAGCAGTCCTGCCAGGGGGATCCGCGCCTGGTGGAGGTGCAAATACGCGGCCGAACGGGCTCATTTGATCACAGTGCACCGCATAGCCTGAAGTTCGACGCGAAGGGGCTACGGGTGCTGCAGGGGTTCGTACGCGTGGCGCTGGCCGTCACGGTGGTGGTGCTGGCCGTCGTGCCGGACACCGTGGTCACCGCCATCACCCGGTCCTTAGGCGCCGAGGTGACCTGCCCGCCGAGGGACACCCGGGTCACCACTCCCTACCCCATCACCGGCTACTGGGTCATCCCGCGCCCGGACCGGTGCGTGACCCAGCGCCTGGTGGAGGCGGTCCACGGCGTGGGCGGCGACACGATCATCACGTTCGGCGCGCGGATCCTGCCCGCCGAGGTGGACGGCGACGGGCGGGTGACCGGTGACCTCGCCGGCGACTTCGCCGGCTGCGTCGAGAACGGCAAGCCCTGTTACCGGGCCGCGCTGGAGGCCGCGCCCGGCCGGACGATCGGCCGGGTGTACACCTACCTGACGACCGAGCGGTTCGGCGACGCGGTGCTGCGCTGCCCCGGGCTCGACCGGCGGATCGAGAGCGGCGGGCGCACCTACTACCGCCTGATGCTGGGCGGCTGCGACGCCGGCCGCCACGATCTCCTGCTGATCGCGGCCGACGGCGACGGGGTGGGCAACCTGCTCGCCGAGGCGGCCGCGTACGGCATGCGGGTCTTTCCCGGTCTGCCCGTGCCGCCCAGGGACCCCGGCAAGCCGTGGCTGCCCGACCTGGCGCACCTGCCCGCGCTGAACGAGCTCACCGCGCGCGTCCTGGCCGACTATCGGCAGCGGTACGCGACCTCGGCCGCGCTCGGCGGGGTCTACCAGTCCTTCGAGCTCGCCATGCGGGACCGGGCCGACGACGACGCCATCATCGCCCTGTACGCCGCGCAGCACGAGGTGGTGGCCGCCGCGATGCCCGGCACGAAGATCATGGTCAGCCCCTTCTGGGACGCGCGCAGGGGTCGCGGCTTCCCGGTCGAGCAGGTGGGCAAGGGCTTCGCCGACATCGCGGGCACCCGGGCGGGCGCGCCGATGGCCATCGCGATCCAGGACGGGCGTGGCGTGGGCAAGGTGCCCGTCTACGGCGCGGACGAGGTGGACGCCTCGGTCGGACCCCGGCTGGCGCCGATGGTGGGCGAGCGCACCCACCGGCAGGCCTACCACGGCTCCACCCGCGACTACGTGGCCGAGGCCGCGCGCCACGTCGAGCCGGGGGTGGAGCTGTGGGTGAACGTCGAGGTCTTCGAGCCCACCCAGGCGGCGGGCGAGTGCGGCCGGGCCAACCCGTTCCCGCTGCGGGGCCGCGCCACCAAGAGCCGGGTGGACGAGCAGGTCGCCGCGGTGGGCGGGAACGCCACCAAGATCATCGCGTACGGGTGGGACCCGTTCCTGACCTGCCGGTCCGACGACGCCACGCCCTCGCTCAGCGACGATCTCGCGGCGGACTGGCGGCAGCCCATCATCGCGGACGCGCGGTGGACGGGCGCCGGCATCACGGTCGAGGGCTATCGGCTGGGCGGCGGCGACCTGCGCTTCACCTACCAGGCACGGGGCGCCGGGACCAGGACGGTGACCGTGCCACAGCAGCGGCACGCCCCCCGAACCGGCGATGCCGACCGGGCGTCCGACGGCGGCGATGCCGACCGGGAACCCGACGGCGGCGACGGCGACCGGGCACCCGACGGCGGCGACGGCGATGCCGACCGGGTGCCCGGCGGGCTGGAGTCGGCCTGGGCGCCGTTCGCGCCGGGCGACCTCGATCCCGCCCGGCCGTGGATCACCATCACCGCGACCGACGGCGCCGGCCACACCAGCACGGGCGGCTACGCCTTCGACGGCGGCACGCCCGCGGCCGGTCGTGTCGGGTCGTGACCGGCCTGGTGGACGCGCTCCGTGCGGGAGATCGCAGCGGAAAAATGGCGTACTAGGCCACTTGTCCGATAAGAGTGACATATGAGACATGAGAGGAAGAAGTGCGGCATGTCTTCTGATCATGGGGGTGCCCGGGTGCGGCACGGATGAGCGGACGGGGGATTCCGGGCCGGGTGGTCTCGCCGGTCCTGGTCGGTCGGGACAGGGAGTTGGACCGGCTGGCCGCCGCGCTGGCCCTGCCGCCGTCGGTGCTCGTCGTCGAGGGCGAAGCCGGCATCGGCAAGTCCCGCCTGGTCACCGAGCTGCTGGCCCGCCCGGAGGCCGCCGGGCGGCGGATCCTGAGCGGCGGGTGCGGCCAGATCAGGGAGCCGTTCCCGCTGGGCCCGCTCGTCGAGGCGCTGCGGTCCACGGGCGGCGAGCTGGCGGGCGCGGCGCTGTCACCGGTGGCCGGCGCGCTGCGCGGCCTGTTCCCCGAGCTGGCGCACGTGCTGCCGAAGCCGCCCGAGCCGCTCGACGACCGGGCGGCCGAGCGGCACCGGCTGTTCCGCGGCCTGGGCGAAGTGCTGGCCGCGCTCGGCCCGGCGGTGCTGGTGGTGGAGGACGCGCACTGGGCCGACGAGCAGACGGTCGAGTTCCTGTCGTACCTGCTGGGGAACCAGCCGGGCTCGCTGTCGATCGTGGTGACGTACCGGGGCGAGGAGGTGCCGGCGGGCGTGCGCGCGCTGACCGCGCGCCCCCGTGACGTGCTCACCCACGAGCACGTGGTGCTCGCGCCGCTGGACGAGGGGCAGACGCGCGCGCTCGCGGCGGCGATCCTGGGCAGCGAGGAGGTCTCCGCGGAGTTCGCGGCACACTTGTGCGTGCGGGCCTCGGGGCTGCCGCTGGCGATCCAGGAGCTGCTGGCCCTGTTGCGGACGCGCGGGGCGTTGATCCCGTGGGCCGGTGGGTGGGCGCGCCGGACGCTGGACGCGCTCGACGTGCCGAGCGGTGTGCGCTCTTCGGTACGGGAACGGGTCGGCAGGCTCTCCCCGGCGGCGCGGGCGGTGACCGAGGCGGCGGCCGTGCTCCAGCTGGCCGTACCCCTGGCGGTGCTGATCGGCGTGACCGGCCTGCCCCCGGCCGCCGTGGCCGACGGGGTGGACGAGGCGCTGGACGCCGGCCTGTTCGCCGAGCGCGAGGGCATGGTGGGATTCCGGCACGTGCTGGCCGCCCAGGCGGTGTACGAGGGCGTCCCGCTCGGCCGCAGGCAGACGCTGCACGCCGCCGCCGCGGACGCCGTACAGGGGCTGGTTCCCGTGCCGCTCGGGCAGGTGGCGCACCATCTGCGGCAGGCGGGCCGGGACGACGACTGGGTGACGGCCGCGCGGCGAGCCGCGGACCAGGCGGTGGAGCTCGGCGACGACGCCGAGGCGGCCCGCCTCCTGGAGGACGTGCTGCGGCGCGGGCGGCTGCCGGAGCCGGTCCAGGCCGAGTTGACGGTGCGGCTCGGGTGGATCGCCACCGAGGTGCTGCACGTCCCCGACATCTGCGATCTGTTCGCGGCGGCGCTGCAGGGCGAACCGCCCCGGGCCGTCCGCGGCGAGCTGCGGCTGCTGCTGGCCCTGCACCTGAATCTCGCGCGGTCGGATCCGGCGCGGGAGCGGCGGGAGATGGCCGCGGCCGTCGACGACCTGGGCGATCGTCCGGAGCTGGCGGCGTGGGCGATGATGGCCCTGGGCCTGCCGACAGCGCCGGGAACCTCGCTGGACGAGCACGTCGCGTGGCTGGACCGGGCGCTGGAGACGGTGCCCGCGATCGGCGAGCCGACCATGCGCCTCTACCTCCAGGGCAAGATCGTGATGGCGCTGGTGCTGATCGGCGACCCGCGCTGGCGCGACCTGGCCGAGGGGATGGAGCAGGAGGTCGCCGGCCTGCCCGCGCACCGCCGTACCGTCAACGTGCCCTTCTCGATCGGGGCGGCCGCGGTGCTGACCGGGGACCACCACCTGGCCCGGCGGCTGCTCACGATCGCGCTGGAGCGCGGCGCGGAGATCGACGCCACCGGACCCATCGCCGTGCGCAGCCGGGCCTCCCTCCTCCAGGTCGCCTATCTCAGCGGGGCCTGGGAGGGGCTGGCGAGGGAGCTCAAGGAGCTCGGCGAGGAGCTCAGCGAGCGGCCGGAACGGGACACGCTGGCGCTGGCGACGGCCGGGTTGCTGCTGGCCGAGGGCGATCTCGACGCGGCGCGGAGCCGCTTCCTCGACCAGATGCGGATCGGCCTGACCACGGACACGGCGGACCTGCCCTTCCCCGCGACCGCGCTGCTGCGGCTGGGGATCGCGCGCGGCACCGCGCCGGCCGCGCTCGCCGAGACGGCCGAGGCCGTCGCGGCCTGGGAGGCGAACGGGCTGTGGCCGCTCGGGGTGCGTGCCCTGCCGGCGCTGACGGAGGCGCTGCTGGCCGCCGGGCGGCGGGAGGAGGCCGCCGGAGCCGTGGCGCGGTACGAGTCAGGGCTGCGCGGGCTGGACGCGCCGCTGGCCGTACCGGCCCTGGAGCACGCGCGCGGGCATCTGGCGGCGGGCACCGGGCGGTGGCCGGAGGCCGTGGCGCACTTCACCGCCGCCGCGGCGGGCTACGAGCTGCTGCCCGCCGCCTACGAGGCCGCGCAGGCGAGAGAGCAGGCGGCGGCCTGCCTGCTCGAGGCCGGTGACGACACGGCGGAGCCGGCGCTCAAGGCCGTGCTCGCGGAGTACGAGCGGCTGGAGGCGCGCTGGGATCTGGACCGGGCCACCCAGCTGGGCCGGCTGCACGGGCTGCGCACCGGCCGGCGTCGCGGCTCGGGAGATCCGGAGCGGGGGCTGACGGCCCGGCAGTGGGAGGTCGCGCGGTTGGTGGCGACGGGTCTGACCAATCAGCAGATCGCCAGGGAGCTGTTCCTGTCGGCCAAGACGGTGGACAAGCACCTCAGCGCCGCGATGCAGAAGTTCGGCGCGCGGTCGCGCACGGAACTGGCCCGGCACCTGGAACGCCCCATCCACGACTGAATGGGGAATTTTCCCCATACGGCTCCCATACCCCAGCGGGTGATGTGGCAAGGATGCTGGCCGCATGTCTGACGAGTCCGCGACCGAATCCGATCTGGACGAGGTCCCCGAACAGGGACCGGAGGCGTCCGGGGGCGAGACCGTGCCGAGCACCGAGGAAGTCCCGCCGCCCGAGGGATTCGTCCCTCTCTGAGCCACCCCCACCACGACCTCGCAGAAAGGCAGTCCCCTCATGCCTACCCACGGCTTACTCCCCCGGAGGACCGCGTGAAACGCGCCATCCTGCTGTCCTCACTCCTCGCACTGGCCGCGTCAACGCTGCCGCCGGCCTCCGCGGCGACGGCCGCCGAGCCGCCGCCGGCGGCACCCGTCGCGCTCCAGGGCGTCGGGCCGGGTCCGCACGTCATCACCCTGGTCACCGGGGACAAGGTCACCCTCACCCAGGCCGGCACGGGCCGCTTCGAGGTGAAGACCGAGCCCGCCACCCGCCAGGACGGGCACCGGCCGCGGCTGGTCACCCAGACCACCCCCGAGGGCGTCTTCGTCCTCCCCGAGGACGCGATGCCCGCCATCCAGGCGGGCCGGCTGGACCGGCGGCTGTTCGACGTCAGGTATCTGGCGGAGAACGGCTATGCCGACGACCGGACGAAGCAGGTCCCGGTCATCGTCCAATACCCGGGCGAGCGCGAGCCCGCAGCCGTCAAGAAGTCCGCAGAGGCGATCCCGGCCAGCGTTCCGACCCACGATCTGGACAGCATCAACGCCTCCGCGATGAACGTCGCCAAGGCCGAGGCGGCGGCTTTCTGGAACGCCGTACGGACTGTGCCCTCGGCCGGGCTGAAGGCGCCTGACACGCTGAGCGGCGGAATCGCCAAGGTGTGGCTGGACGGCAAGGCCAAGGCCTTCCTGGACAAGAGCGTGCCGATGATCGGCGCCCCGGCGGCCTGGGCCGGGGGCTACGACGGCACCGGGGTGAAGGTCGCGGTGCTGGACACCGGCATCGACGCCACCCACCCGGACCTCGAAGGGAAGATCGCCGACTCCAAGTCCTTCGTCCCCGATTCTCCGGTCACCGACCGCCATGGCCATGGCACCCACGTGGCCGCCACCATCTCCGGAAGCGGAGCGGCGTCCGGCGGCACGCACAAGGGGGTGGCTCCGGGCGCGCAGCTGGTCGTCGGCAAGGTGTTGGACGACGCCGGTTCCGGTTATGACTCCTGGATCATCGAAGGCATGGAGTGGGCCGCGTCCAGCGGCGCCAAGGTCGTCAGCATGAGCCTGGGCGCCGGTCCCACCGACGGCACCGACCCGATCAGCCAGGCGGTCAACGACCTGAGCGCCTCCACCGGCACCCTGTTCGTCATCGCGGCGGGTAACTCCGGCGCCCTCCCCGGGACCGTGGCCGCGCCCGGCACGGCCGAGGCAGCGCTCACCGTCGCCGCGGTCGACAAGCAGGATCAGATGGCCGACTTCTCCGGCCGGGGGCCCCGGTTCGGCGACTCGGGTCTCAAGCCCGACATCGCCGCACCCGGTGTGGACATCGCCGCGGCGCGCGCCGCGGGCACCACGATGGGCACGCCCGTCGACGACCGCTACACCAGTGCGTCCGGCACCTCGATGGCCACGCCGCACGTCGCGGGCGCGGCGGCGATCATGGCGCAGCTACACCCCGACTGGAAGGGGCCGCTGCTCAAGTCCGCGCTGATGTCCACGGCCAAGGACGACGGCTTCAGCGTGTACGAGCAGGGCGCAGGACGGGTGGACCTGGCCAAGGCGCACACCCAGCGGGTCTTCGCCACCACCGCCGGGATCGGCTTCGGCTCGGTGACCGAGGAGGGCGAACCCCTGCGGCGTGCGCTCTCCTACAGCAACCTCACCGACCAGCCGGTCACCCTCACGCTCACCCCTGCCCTGCGCACCGCCGGCGGGACCGCGGTGGAGGAAAGGCTGAGCACCGATCCGACCCTCACCGTGCCCGCGGGCGGCACCGCCACGGCGACCGTCACCCTCGACACGGCCGGCTTGGATCTCAGCAGCTACTCCGGCTCCGTGACGGCCGAGGCCGACGGCATCCGGCTGACCACCCCGGTGGGCGTGGTGCGCGAGGCTCCGCTGGTCCAGCTCACCGTCCACACCATCGGCAGGGACGGTCAGCCCGCCGCGCCGTGGTACCAGCAGACCCTCGACGTCGACGGCGAGAAGGGATACCTCGGTGGCACCGTAGTGTCGCGGGAGGGGACCACGGTCACCCGGGTCCCGGTCGGCACGCACTCGGTGATGCAGCTGCTGGGCACGGTGGACTCCGACGACCGCTACAACGAGACGTTCCTGATCAGTCCGGAGGTCACCGTCACCGGTGACACCGAGATCACGCTCGACGCCCGGCAGGCCTCCCAGGTCCGTTTCAGCACGCCGAAGCCCGCCGAGCCGCTGAACAACATCTGGGTCGTCGCAACCCAGCGGACCATCGCCAACGGTCAGCCGTACGGCACCACCGTGACCTCGGGCCTGCAGCACGGCGCGTGGGCGAAGGTGTGGGCCATCCCCACCAAGCCGGTCACCAAGGGCAAGTTCCGCTTCGCCGGCCAATGGACGCTCGGCCACGCCCAGGTCACCATGACCGCGGGCAGGCACAAGCCGATCACCCTGAATCCGGTCGCCCCCCAGCACATCGACTTCGGAACCGGGCCCATCCAGGGCAACCAGCCCGACTGGAAGCCGTTCACCGGGACGCGGACCCTGCCCCTCGTCGACGTCGGCGCGGGCCGGGCCGAGGACATCGCCGGAAAGGACCTGCGTGGGAAGCTGATCCTCATGGAGACGGGGCCCGCGCCGGACGGCGGCTTGAAGTGCTGGGCCTGGATCAGCCAGATCATCGCCATTCGCGAAGCCGGCGCGGCCGGAGTAGCCATCTTCCCGTCGAAGAGCGGCCTGTGCGCCCTTCCGATCAGTGTCGAGCAGGAGCTCAACACCGGCGATCCCAAGCCCATCAGCATCCCGAACGTATCCCTGTCGAACAGGGAGGGACTGAAGCTGCGCGCGCGGCTCGCGAGCGAGCCGGTCTCCGTCCAGGTGACGGGCACACCGGACACGCCCTACACCTACGTCCTCAAGCCGTACGCCGAGGGCAGCGTGCCTAAGTCCCTGCACCACACCCTCACCCGCAAGCAGCTCGTCCAGGTCGACCTGGACGTCCACGCCTCCCAACCGGCCAGGTTCAACAACTGGCGCACCCTCTACAAGCAGGACGACGTCATCGCCACGACGACGTCCACCTCGGACTTCGGGTCGATGGCCTTCACCGGGCCGACCACCCGGACCGAATGGATCGGACCGGTCGATCCCACCGTCATCCACTCACACGGCATGTCCTCGTCCAACCTGGAGCGGACGACCTTCTATGACACCCGGTTCCGCGCCGAGGTGTTCGACCGGCCCGGCCGTACCCGGCAGCAGTGGTTCACCGCCGGCCTGACGCCGGGCGCCCAGACGGCGTCGGACAGGGTCTACGCCCTCGCCGACAAGGACGCGCCGCCCCTCACCACGCAGGGCATCGACCTGACATGCATGATCTGCGTGCAGGGCGACACCCTCTGGGCCGAGTTCGCCCCGTCGGGCACGCCCGACAAGCACCCGGTCAGCAGCGGATTCTGGAAGGGCGACGCTCTCCTCACCCCGGTCTACGACCTGCATCTCTACCGGGACGGAACGGAGATCCCGCGCGTCACCCGGCCCGGCCTGGACAATCTCCCCGCGTTCACATTGCCCAAGGGCTCCGGCACCTACCGGCTGACCGCGAAGAACGCCCAGCACGACACCGAGTGGACGTTCCGCGCTCCGCCGGCCAAGGAACACGTGCTGCCGGGATCGTTCTGCAAGTACTGGATCATCGAGGGAGTCACCGAGCAATGCCGGCCCACGCCCGTCGTCTTCGCCGGCTACGATCTGGGCGACACCTTGGCGCTGGACAACACCGTCCGCGCCGGCCGATCCCACAGGTTCACCGTCGAGGCCTACCACTCGCCCTCCGCGGCGAAGATGCCGAAGATCGCCGGGCTCAAGCTGTGGATGAGCACCGACGACGGCGCCAAGTGGACCTCCGTCAAGGTCAAGCGCGACCGTGACGGCGCCTACACCGCCTCCACCCACTACCCGTCGCTGCGCGACACCAAGGGCGCGGTCAGCCTGAAGGTCGAGGCCTGGGACGCCGAGGGCAACACCCTCAAGCAGACCAGCACCCGCCTGTTCAACCTCCGCTGAACCGGCTGCCGAGAGGTCGTCGCCGATCTGCTCGCGCAGGGCGGTGAAGCCGATCGGCGACGGTCCGCCGCCGGGCGATGGGAACCTCCCGTCGCCCGGCCACGGGTCGTTCAGGGGACGATGGAGTCCACATACCCTCCGTCGACCCGGACCGCCGCGCCCGTCGTGGCGGAGGCGAGCGGGGAGCTGAGGTAGACGACCAAGTTGGCGATCTCCTCGGGCTCGATCAGCCGCTGGAGCAGCGACTGGGGGCGGTGCTCGCGCATGAACGCCCGCTGCGCCTCCTCCCACGGCAGGTCGCGGTCGACGAGCTGGTAGACGAAGTCCTCCACGCCGCCGGTGTGCGTCGGGCCGGCGATCACCGAGTTGACCGTGACGCCGCTGCCCGCCGCCTCCTTGGCGAAGCCCCGGGAGACCGCCAGCAGGGCGGTCTTGGACATGCCGTAGTGGATCATCTCGGCGGGGATGACGATGGCCGAGTCACTGGCGATGTACTGGATCCGGCCCCAGGACCGCTCCCGCATGCCCGGCAGGTAGGCGCGGGTCAGCCGGATCGCGGCCAGCACGTTGATCTCGAAGTAGCGCCGCCACTCCGCGTCGCTGATCTCCAGAGCGGGTACGGCGCCGAAGATGCCGAGGTTGTTGACCAGGATGTCCACCTGCGGCAGCTTCCGCAGCACCCGATCGGCCCCCTCCTCGGTGCCGAGATCGGCCGGCGCCGCGACCAGGTCCGCGTCCGGCACGTCGGCCCGGATCCGGTCCATGGCCGCGCTGACCGACGCGTCGCCCCGGCCGTTGACCGCGACCCGCGCCCCCGACCGGGCCAGCCCGGCCGCGATGGCGGCTCCGATGCCCTGGGTCGAGCCGGTGACCAGCGCGGTCTTTCCGGTGAGATCGATGTGCACGGGTGAGACTCCTCTGTCGGATCTTGCTCTGCGGCCATTGTCGGCGAACCTGACCGCCGGGAGCGCGGCACGGTCACGGCGTGTCCCGCGAACGCCGCCACAGCCGCTCGCCGTCGTCGAACCGCTCGGTGGGCAGCAGGCCCGCCTGCCGGGCGACGGCGGCCGAGGCCTCGTGACGCGGGTGGATGTGCGCCTCGACCGTCGCCACGCCGCGCCCGTCCAGCCAGGCGACCAGCGCGCGAGCGGCCTCGGCCGCATACCCCCGCCCCTGCCACCGCACCTCCACGACCCAACCGACCTCGGCCCGCCGCCCGCTGCCCGCGTCCTCCGCCCGTCGACTCGGGTCCGCGTTCTCCGCCGGTCGGCCTGCCGCGATGTCCGCTTGTCGGCTTGGGTCCACGATCGTCGCCTGTACGTAGCCGATCGCCTCGTCGTCGGGCACCGTGCGGATGATCCAGTTGTGCCACTCCTCGCGGCCGTCCGGGGAGTGGCCCACGACCTGCCTGGCGTAGCGCTCGCGCAGTTCCGCCGGCGTGGGCGGGGTGCCGCCGGTGAAGGTGTAGAGGTCCTCGCCGCTCAGCGCCTCCGCCATCTCTTCGGCGTCGGCCACCTCCAGTGGGACGAGCCGGATGCGATCACATGCCATGCCGCGAGCCTATCCGGCAGCGTTGCTCACCGAACGTGTGCGCGATGTGACCTAGGGTGCTCCGGAAAGAGATGGGGGATCGATGTCACGCCGAAGGATCCTGCTGGTTCTCGCCGTCGCCGGCACCGCTTTGACGCCGCCCGGCCTGGCGGCCGATGCCGGGGACGTGCCGCAGGTGGACGCCTCGCCGGTGATGGATCCGCGACGGGCGGTGGAGTACTGGACGGCCAGTAACCAGTCCCACGCGGACGCGGCCGACCTGCCGGGCCACACCGCACCACCGCCAGGCGCCGAACGCACGCCGGGCATGGGGCGTTCTCCGGGCACGCGGAGTGGGGTGGGGCGGGGGGTGCCGGACGGGAGCAGGCTCACGCCCGGGGGTGACGTCAACGGCTATGCCCGCGTGGCCAGGCCGTACGGGGGGTCGGCGGCCAGCAGGGCCACCGGGCGGCTATTCCTGCTCGACGCCGACGGCGGACGCAGGTCGTGCACCGGGGCGGTGGTGCGGTCGGCCGGCGGGCTGCTGGTGGCGACGGCAGCGCACTGCGTGTACGGCGTCTCCCGGCGGACCGGCCAGGGCACCTGGTCGTCGAATCTCGCGTTCGTGCCCGCGTACGACGGACAGGGCAAGGGCGCGCCGTACGGCGCGTGGGGGGTGCGGCGGGTCTGGAAGCCGCACGCCTACACCGGCGCGGGGATGTGGGACTGGGACTCGGTGTACGACATCGCGCTGGTCGAGGTCGGTAAGCGGGGGAGTGCCACGCTGCAGGACACGGTCGGCGCCTTCACCCCGATGCGCGGCCGGGCCGGCCGCTACACCGTCGTGAGCATGGGCTACCCGAGCGACCCTCCCTACGACGGCTCCCACCAGCTCTGGTGCCTGGGCCGGACGACCGTCACACCCGGCTACATCCGGCCGATGGGGACGTCCGGGCGGCTGCACACCGTCAACTGTCACCTGTACGGCGGCAACAGCGGCGGGCCGTGGCTCGACAGGAGCACCGGCCTGCTGGTCGGGGTGCTGTCCTCGGGGGCGGGCGACGTGCCGGGCGACGGGTACAGCGTCGCCAACCCGCTGGGCGCCGAGGGCTACGGGGTCCTGGTGCGCCAGGCGGATCCGGGCGGCGTCTACGACGCGCTCTCGGTGAAGGGAACACGGTCGCCCGGCCGGGTCACCGCCACGGTCCGGATGGGCGGCCTGATGGCGGCCGCGCAGGTGCCCGTCACCTTCCGGCTGCCCCGAGGGCTGAGCCTGGCCCCGGGGTCGTCGTGCGCGGCGGTGCGGCAGCGGGTGGCCTGCACGATCGCGGTCGTACGACCGGGCAGCCCGGCACGGGTGAGCATCCCGATCAAGGGCCGCGCCCCCGCCCACCGGAAGATCACCGTCTCGGTGACGTCCACCTCCCTGGACCCGAACCCACGCGACAACACCCACACCTTCCCCAACCGATGACATCACCACCCCCCGCCCGTACCACTTGAGCTTCATGGCCGTGCGCGGCTACGGCAAAGGATCGCGTGTTGCGCGAGCCGGTCCCGCGCCCGTTCTGGAAGCGTCTACGCGGCTGCTGCGGTCGAGCGAGGGAGTGGCATATGAGTGCTGTCGGGGACGGGGAGCAGTTCGAACGCCTGCTCTCCGCGGCGAGCGCCTACTGGGGCAAGCGGCACCACCGGCCGGGCGCCTGCGTGGTGGTCGAGGCCATGCAGCAGGACGTCCGGCTCGTCGTACGCAATCTCCTGCTCGCCAACGCGATCTGTGACCTGACCTCCGCGCGGCTCGTCGTGCTGACCGGCACCGACCGGGAGCTGAGCGGGGTGCTGTGGGAGCGGTTCGACGTCGAGCGGGTACGCCGGCTGGCCGAGGCGTTCGGCGCGGCCGAGATCATCGACGTGCACGACCTCGTGGACCGCAGGCTCGCCGACGAGGGGGACGGCCCCGCCGCCGGGATCGGCTCGGCGGCGCTGGAGGCGCTGGAGAGGGCGACGCTGCTCCGGCTGAGCCGGACGCCCAGGCTGCCCGGCGTCGAGGACGAGCGGCACCGCGCGCGGCGCGGGCGCTCCAGAGCCCTGTCGGCCGTCTACGACCGGCTGTTCGCCGAGCTGTCGCCCGTCGCCCTCGTCACCGGCCAGGTGGACTACGACCAGTGGGGGCTGGCGGTCGAGACGGCCATGCGCAGGGACGTACCGATCGTGCACACCCAGAGCGGCGGGTCGATGGGCGCGTACGCGCTCTTCCCCGGCACCCCCGCGGCGGGCACCTTCCACGAGGAGCTGACCGGCCGCCTGGCCCGCTACTTCGACGAGTGCGTCTGGCCGCAGCGGAACCTGCTCAGGCCGGGCGCGGAGCTGGTGGCCTGGCGGGTGAAGGGCGAGCGGGGGAGCTGGTGGCGCGGCGGCAGCGTGAACTCCTTCGAGCTGCGCACCGAGACGGAGCGGCGTCAGCTGCGCGGGCACGGCTGCGACCGGCTCGGCCTCGACCCGGACCGCCCGATCGTCACCGTCTTCCAGCACGCCGTCTCCGACGCCGTAGGCACGAATCGGGAAGTGTTCGAGGATTTCGCGGAATGGTGTGCGGAGACGGCCGAGTTCGCGGCGGACGAGGACGCCGTCAACTGGCTCTTCCTCGACCATCCCGAGCAGGACCGCCACGACTCGACCGGCCACTTCGCCGCCCTGGCCGGCCGCCACGCCCGCCGCCCGCACCTGGCCTTCCTGCCCAGGCAGGCGCTGTCGAAGAACATGCTGTGGAGCATGACCGACGTGGGCGTCACGGTCCGTGGCCGGGTCGCCTGCGAGCTGCCCGCCTTCGGCATCCCGGTGATCCAGGCCGGCTGGTCGCCGTGGAGCGGTTGCGGCGTGTCGCACGTGGCCGAGACGCGGGCCGACTACTGGCGGCTGCTCGCCGAGGCGGTCTCCCGGCACACCAAGGGCGAGTCCGTCCTCGCTCCCGAGCAGCGCGAGCGGGCCCGGCTGTGGCTGTGGCTGCGGCGCAGCGGCGGCGACGTGTCCTCGCCGCTGCTGCCGCACTGGGAGCTGGGCGAGGGCGAGGAGTATCTGCGCGCGCTGTCGGTCAGCATGCGGCACGTGGAGCGGGACGGCGATCCGCTGCACCGCGCGGTGCGCCGCATGTGGGAGCGGCGCGACCCGCTGCTCAGCAGGTTCGACTTCCGGGATCCAGCAGGGCTCGCCGAGGCCCTCACCGCATCGAGGGGCGCATCATGACCACGACTCTCCTGACCGGACCCGCGACCGAGCTCGATGAGGTCATCGTGCCGCTGTCGCCGCCGATCGAGGTGTTCGGCGGGCAGGCGGCCGCGCTGCAGGTGGCCGACCAGTTCCATCGGGGCAAGCAGATCCTGGGCCGGTTCGAGCGCTCGGGGCTGGTCGGGTTCAAGGTCGTGACCAGGGGGCGGTGGCTGCGGGTCAAGGTGGCCCTGGCGCTGGACGAGACGTCCTTCCCCGGCTGGCATCTGGACGTCCGGGGTCAGGCGGCCCGGCTTCCGCAGCGGCTGATCCAGGTCCGGGCCCAGGGGCGGCTGCGGCAGTGCGTGCTGCTCAAGGGCGGCCCCGGCATCAAGAGCGGCCAGGCGGTCTTCGACCTGATGCCGGAGGAGGTCCCCGACGACGGCCTGGTGTGCGTGGAGCTCCTGGACATCGCCGAAGGCCGCGGCGTCTCGCCGGAGGTGCGCGCGGCCGTGGCGGAGTCGGTCATGGAGGGCGGCACGGCCGGCCTGCGCGTCGACAGCGTGGCGTTCGAGGAGGTCCCCGAGCCGAGGGCCGTCCAGCAGGGCGAGGAGCTGGACGCCGCCCGCTGCGAACTCCTGTCGCTGATCAGCTCCGGCGGCCTGGCCAACCTCAACCGGCGCGGTGGCCGTACCATCCGCAGTGGTCTGTTCGTGGTCAACCCCGTCCCGCTCGGCGTCTTCGGCTCGGGCGGCCGGCTGACCGTCCGGCTCGGCAGCAGGGCCGACCTGAGCACCGGCAGGCCGGCCACGGCCAGGGACCGCGCGCTGATGCGGCGGGCCCTGCGCCGGGTGGGCGGCGAGGCGCGGCGGCTGCGGCACGCCACCCGCGAGGCCCTGTGCACGGCGGCGCCCACCGTGGCGCAGATCATGAGCGTGCAGGACGGCGTCCTGAACCTGCCCACCCGGTCCACGTCCGGCAACACGCTGGAGCTCGACCTGCCCGCCCCGCTGACCTCGCCGATGCTCGTCCAGGCCGCCTGCCGGCCGGGCGCCATACCGACCCTCGTCTCAGTCGCCTGGACGCCCTGACGCCCCGAGGCTGCCGGCGAGCAGGTCGAGCAGCGGCTGCCGGCGCACGCACCCCGCCAGGGCGAACGAGTCCGCCAGCGCCAGCAGCTCACTGTCGTCGAGCCCCCGGAACAGCTCGGCGTACTCCGGCAGCAGCGCCTGGGCGATGAGGATGTGCCTGATCAGGTCGTCGGTCTGGTAGCGGGCGCCCCACGGGTAGGGGCGCCAGCCGGGAAACTCCGTCTCCACCAGCGTGTGCAGCGGGCCGACGACCTCGTCGGCCTCCTCCATGGTGGAGCCCCACCGGTCCGCGCCCAGCCGCCGCTTCTTGTCGATGAACGCGCCGAACCGCTCCACGTAAGGTCCGCTCGCGTGCACCAGCCCCTGCAACCCCACATCCTTGTACGTCCACAGCGACCAACCGGCGTCATGAGCGTCGTAGATGTCGAGCTGGTCCCGCAGAATCTGGTAGCGCTCCCTGTCCCGCTCCGGATCACCGGTGTAGACGGGCCCGAACTCGCCCACCCACAGCGGCGTGCCCGTCTCCCGCTGGAAGCTCGACCGCTTGGCGAAGGTGCGCTCCAGCTCGCTCCTGTCGCACCACTCGCCCCGGGTGAAGCCGGGATATCCGCCCCCGTGGGCGAACCCGGCCAGCGCGTAGTCGTGGCAGACGAAGACGGTGTTCTCGTACATCTCCCGGAAGACGGAGAAGTCGGTGGAGTAGGTGTTGCCGTCGAGGAAGAGCACATGCCGCGGGTCGGCCGCGCGCACCGCCTTCACCAGCCGGTCGTAGAACGGGCCGACGACCTTGCCGCTGGGGTCGCCGGGCTCGTTGACCGGGTTGTAGCCGGCCACCCAGGGGTGGTCGCGGTAGTGGTCGGCGAGAGCCTCCCACAGGTGCACCACGCGGTCCTGGAAGTGCCGGTGCTGCCAGAAGGCGGCGATGTGGGTGGGGTTGTCGGAGTGCCAGTGCTGGTTCTGCGAGCCGGGCAGCGCGTGCAGGTCGATGACGCTGTAGATGCCCCGCGCGCCGAGCAGGTCGATGACCCGGTCGAGGTGGTGGAAGCCCTGCTCGATGACCTCGAAGGGTCGGTCGTCGGACTCGAAGTGCCGGTAGTTGATCGGGATGCGGACGCAGTTCATCCCCAGCCCGGCCAGCAGCGCCGCGTCCTGGTCGGTGAAGAAGGAGGTGAGCAGCCGGTCGAAGAAGAGCGCGGCCCGCTCCTCGCCCAGCGCCTCGCGTACGGCGGCGCGCATGGACGACTCGTTGGCCGGATGGCCGGTGATGAAGTTCTCCAGGTTCATCCAGCCGCCCAGGCCCACGCCGCGTAGCCGTACGGACTGGCCGTCAGCTCTGCGGAGCCGGGTTCCGGAGACATGCAGCATGGTCATCCTTTCGTGGCGCCCGCGGTGAGACCGCCGATGAGGTGGCGCTCGGCGAGGGCGTAGAAGCCCAGCGCGGGCACCATGGCCAGCACCAGGTAGGCGAGAATCCTGGAGGTGTCGGAGCTGTACTGGCCCTGGAACTGCTGGATGCCCAGCGGCAGCGTCCAGCTCAGCTCGTCGCTGAAGACCACCAGCGGGAGCATGAAGTTGTTCCAGCTGCCGACGATCGCCAGGACCGAGACGGTGGCCAGCGCGGGGCGGGCCATCGGCAGCAGGATGCGCCAGAAGAAGGCGAAGGGGCCGCAGCCGTCGAGCGTGGCCGCCTCCTCGATCTCGCCCGGGATGCTGCGGAAGAACCCGCGCAGGATGATGATCGTCAGCGGCAGCCCGAAGGCGGCCTGCACGAGGATCACGCCCCAGGGGTTGTCCAGCAGGTTCAGGGTGCGCAGCATGACGAAGATGGGCAGGATGGCCACCGCGAACGGGAACATCAGCCCGGCGGTGAAGAGGGTGAACAGCAGCTCCCGGCCACGGAAGGCGAACCTGGCGAAGACGAACGCCGCCATGGCCGACAGCGCGACCGTGACGGCGGTGGTGAGCACGGCGATGAACGTGCTGTTCCACAACTGCCGCCAGAACGACCCCTCGGCGAGCACGTCGGTGTAGTTGCCGGTGTTCCACGGGCTGGGCAGGCCGAACGGGTTGACCGAGAGCTGGTCGGTGCTCTTGAAGCCGCCGATCAGCGCGTACACGATCGGGACGAGGATGAACGCGCCGACGATCCAGGCGATCGCGTGCAGGGGGAGTGTGGTGCGCTTCATCGGCGGTCTCCCATGGCGGTGGTCGCGCCCTCGAGGTCACGGCGCATCACGAACCGCTGATACCCCAGGGCGAAGATGAGGCTGAGTCCGAACATCACGACGCTGATCGCGCTGGCGTAGCCCACCTGGGCGCGGTCGAAGCCGACGTCGAACATGGTGACCGCGAGCGTCTCGGAGGCGTGCGCCGGGCCGCCTTCGGTGAGGATCCAGACGAGGTCGAACAGCTGGATGGTGTAGATGACCGAGAGGAACACGCTGATCCGGATCGTCGGCCCGAGCAGCGGCAGCGTGACGTGCCGGAACACCTTCCAGCCGGCGGCGCCGTCGATCTTGGCGGCCTCGATCAGCTCCTCCGGGATGTTCTGCCGCCCGGCGAGGTAGATCATCATGTGGAAGCCGAAGTATTTCCACGTCAGCACCAGGAACAGCGACAGCAGCACGGTGCCGGGATCGGACAGCCACTCCGACTCCAGCCCGACGATGCCGATGATCTCGTTCGCCAGTCCCGAGGTGGGCGACAGGATGAGCGAGAACAGCACGGCGGTGATGACCTCGGACAGCACGTACGGCGCGAAGAAGATCAGCCGGTAGAGGGAGCGGCCGCGGATCCGCTGGTTGAGCAGCATGGCGATGCCCAGCGCCAAGGGCAGCTGGACCAGCACGCAGAGCCCGACCAGGACGGCCAGGTGCCACAGGTCGGTCGTGAAGATCTCCGACCGGAACAGCCGGGTGAAGTTGTCGAAGCCGATGAAGTCGGTGGGCAGCCCGCCGAAGCCGTTCCACTTGAAGCCGCTGGCGTAGATCGCCACCAGGATGGGCGCCACCACGAGCAGCAGGAACAGCACCAGAGCGGGCAGCACGAACAGGGCGATCGTCAGCAGGCCGCGACCCCTCTTCCGGGGCGGGCGGGCGGGGGCCGGAAGCGTCGCCGCTTCCGGCCTGCGGGTGACGGTCGTCATTCGCTCTTGGCCACTTCGGTGATGTCCGCCGCGACCTGCTCCGGGGTCTTGGCGCCCGCGAAGAGCTCGGCCACGCTGTCGTTGACCTCCGCTCCGACGGCCGGCGGGTACGCCTGGTCGAGGTAGAGCTGGAAGCCGGTGGCGTTGGCCAGGGAGTCGGCGACCACCTTGAGGTTGGGGTCCTTGACCGCGCTCTCCTCGCCCTTGAGCACCGGCAGCACCGCGTTCTTCTCGACGGCCTTGGTGTGGTTGCCGGTCTCGGTCAGGAACTTCAGCAGTTCGATGGCCTCGGCCGGTGCGTCGGCGCCCACGGCCATGCCACCGCCGCCGCCGAACGCCTCGGTGATCGTGCCCTTGCCGCCCTCGACCGCGGGGAAGGGGAAGAAGCCGAGGTCGTCACCGAGCCCCTTGCCGTTGTCGTTCTGCACGTTGGGCGCCCACTGGCCCATCAGCTCCATCGCGGCCTTGCCGTTGGAGACGGTGGCGGCCTGCCCGTCAGGGGTGGAGTAGCTCGCGCCCAGGAACCCCTTCTGGAACGGCTGGAGGTCCACCAGGGCCTTGAGCCGCTGCCCGGCCTGGACGAACTCCGGCTTGGTGAAGTCGTGGTCGACCCCGGCCTGCTGGAGCGCCGGCAGCCCGGCGATGCGCATGGCGAGGTAGGCCCAGTAGTAGTGGCCCGGCCACTTCTCCTTGCCGGCGAGCGCGATCGGCGTGATCCCGGCGGTCTTGAGCTTGGTGACGGCGTCGAGGTAGGCCGACCAGGTGGTCGGCGGCTCGGTGATGCCCGCCTGCTCGAAGAGCTTCTTGTTGTACCAGAAGCCGACCATGCCGATGTCCACCGGCAGGGCGTAGGTCTTGCCGTCGAACTGGTAGGCGGTGAGCGACGCCTTGGTGAAGGTGTCGAGGACGGGCGCGACGTCGGCGGAGACGTCCTTGACCAGTCCCGCGTCGATCTGCTGCTGGAGCACGCCGCCGCCCCAGGTGGCGAACAGGTCGGGGGCCTTGCCGGACTGGGTGAGCGTGGTCACCTTGGACTTGTAGGCTTCGTTCTCCAGGACGGTCATCTTGATGGTGACGTGGGGGTATTTGGCCTGAAACTCCTTGGCCCTGGTCTCGTACACGGTCTTGAGGGGGTCGGCGGTCGACAGGTGCCACCACTCCAGGGTCACCTTCTGTGGCGCTCCGCCGCTGGTGTCAGTCTCGGGGGCCGCGCTCTGTCCACCCCCGCAGCCCGCCACGAGTACAGTGGCCGCGATCAAGGCGAGAGTTCGCCTCATTGGGGTTCCTCCTCGGCTGGCGAAAGTTTCGTTGGCCCCCCGATAATTTCGCTGTTCCCGGAGCATAAATTTTGCTGTCAAATACGTCAATAGTCGCCCTGACCCTGATCATGGCCCCCGCGCATCGTGATCCCGAAACTTTCGGCTAAACTCCTGATCATGTCTGCGAAAAGGCGGGTGACGATCGCTCTGATAGCCGAGGAGGCCGGGGTGTCGATCCCCACGGTCTCCAAGGTCATCAACGGCCGGCCCGAGGTGGCTCCGGCGACCAGGCACCGCGTCGAGCGGCTGCTGCACAAGCACGGATATCAGCGACGCATCAGCCAGGACGAGACCCGCGCGGGCCTCGTCGACGTGGTCTTCACCGAGATGGAGTCCCCCTGGGCCATGGAGATCGTGCGCGGCGCGGAGATGGCCGCCCACGAGGCCGGGGCGAGCGTGGTGATCTCCGTCCTGCACACGCACGCCGGACCGGGCCGCGACTGGCTCGAGCGGCTCGCCGGCCGCCGGACCGACGGCGTGGTGATCGTCGCCTCCCGCCTGTCGCTCGGCGTCCAGGACCAGCTCAGTGCCCGTACGCTGCCGTTCGTGGTGGTCGACCCCGACGGCGAGCCCGCCCCGGGCGTCGTCTCCGTCGGCGCCACCAACTGGAACGGCGGCCTGGCCGCCACCCGGCACCTGCTGGAGCTCGGCCACCGCCGGATCGGCATGATCAGCGGACCCGCCGACATGCTGTGCAGCCAGGCGCGGATAGACGGCTACCGGGCGGCCCTGGAGACGGCCGGCCTGCCCGCCTCGCCGGAGCTCATCCGCCGGGGCACCTTCCTCGTCGACTCCGGCCACGACCACGGCCACGCGCTGCTCTCCCTCGACGACCCGCCCACCGCGATCTTCGCGGGCAGCGACCTGCAGGCGTTCGGCGTCTTCGAGGCCGCCCGTCAGCGCGGGCTGCGGGTGCCCGAGGACCTCAGCGTGGTCGGCTTCGACGACCTGCCCCTGTCGAAGTCCGCCTGGCCGCCGCTGACCACGGTCCGTCAGCCCTTACAGGAGATGGCGGCGCTGGCCACCCGCACGGTGCTGGCCATGCGCCGGGGCGACACCCCCGAGGCCCGCCGCGTGGAGCTCGCCACCGAGCTCATCGTCCGCGAGAGCACCGCGGCGCTGCCCGCGTAGCGCTTTACGCGGCAGCTGTACGTTTCATGCCTGGCGAGGCGGGCGCCGCACCAGCATGCGGCGTTTCGCGGCCGGTGCGCAGGTCGGCGGGCGGCATGCGGCGTTTCGCGGCCGGTGCGGCGGGCAGCCGCAGCGGCATGATGCGCGAACTCGTCAACGGAGCCGTGAGCGGCACGCTCGCCACCGCCGCGATGAGCACCGTCATGGTCGCGGGCGAGAAGGCGGGACTCATGCGCGGGCAGCCGCCCAAGCACATCGTCCGCGGCCTGCTGCCCGGCAGCGAGCGGCGGCCCAAGAAGGCCGAGGGCGTGCTGGGCGCGGTCGCGCACGTCGGCTTCGGCGCGGCCTCGGGCGCGCTCTTCGGCCTGCTGGCCAGGAAGCGGCGCGGCCGGCTGCCGCTCGGCGTCGGCTACGCGCTGGCGATCTGGGTGGTCAGCTACGCGGGCTGGGCGCCCCGGCTGAGCGCGCTGCCGCCCCTGGCGCGCGACGAGCCCGGCCGGCAGGGCGTGATGGCCGTGGGCCACGTGGTGTACGGCGTGACCCTGGCCTTCCTGCTCAACCGGCTCGACCCCGGCGAGTCCATCGCCCCCGCCGTCCCCGCCGAGACCCGTCAGATGGCGTCCCAGGGGGCGGCGTC
This sequence comes from Nonomuraea glycinis, assembly GCF_014646515.1. Taxonomy (GTDB): domain Bacteria; phylum Actinomycetota; class Actinomycetes; order Streptosporangiales; family Streptosporangiaceae; genus Nonomuraea; species Nonomuraea glycinis. Next base: position 429,709 of record NZ_BMNK01000003.1, on the reverse strand, counting down.
GTAGCAGCCCGTCAGCCGGGCCATGAGCCCTTCGTCCACCTTCAGCGCGATCTCGTCCACCCGGTCCACGGCCACCACGCCCCACGAGTTCGCCAGGAACACCACCCCGAACGCGGACAGATCGCCCGCCCGCAGCACCCGGTGCTCGCACGGCACCCCGGCCCGGCCCAGCTCGGCCTCCAGGATCTGCATGGTGATGCCGCGCAGCATCGGCGCGTCCGGCCAGATCACCCGCTCACCGTCGAAGCAGCCCAGGTTCGTGACCGCCCCTTCGGAGATCACCCCGTCGTCGCTCGTGAGCAGCGCCTCGTCGAAGCCCTCCGCCCGCACGCGGGCCCCCAGGTAAGCCTGGGGGAAGCCGCCGGTGTGCTTGATGTGCGGCAGGAAGCGCTGGTAGCGCACTGACCTCAGGCCCTTCGGCGTGGCCGCCAGGTGCACCGGATCACCGGAGCCGACCAGCACCCGCGGCCCGTCCGCCTCGCACACGTACACCCGCACGCTCGCGTCCACGACCTCCAGCGCCCTGATCGAGTCGACCACGAGGTCCCGGTCGAGCTCCTGGCCGAACAGCTCCCGGGTGGCCGCATCGAGCCGGTCGAGATGGCGGCCCAGCCCCCGCACCCGGCCGCCCCGCAGCTGCATCGCCGTGAAATGCCCGTACCGCGCTTTGAGAGCGAGAGCCACCTCGGCCCCGCCCACGATCCGCCCGTCGATCACCGTACGCTCGATGACGCTCACCTCCCCTGACCTCCGGCGAACATACTCCCTCCGATCAGGTGGGTAGGGTCGTGGTCCGTGACGGAGTTGGAGCGGCTCGCCGCGCACCTGCAGCAGTTCGCCGAGGCACGGGACTGGGAGCAGTTCCACACGCCCAAGAACCTGGCGATGGCCCTGGCGGGCGAGGTCGGCGAGCTGGTGGCGGAGTTCCAGTGGCTCACCGCCGAGGAATCCAGCGCCCCCGACCCGCCGACCCTGGCCAGGATCAGCGCCGAGCTCGGCGACGTGACCAACTATCTGGTACGGCTGGCGGACGTCCTCGGCGTGGACCTCGTCCAGGCAGCCGAGGCCAAACTCGCCTCCAGCGAACGCCGCTACCCCCCGGACCTCTACCGAGGCTCCGCCAGAAAAGCCCCACCCGACCCCCACCCATAAGGTACGGGTATGCGTTTTGGGGTGCTTGGGCCGTTGGCCGTGTGGACGGACGCCGGTGAACCCGTCACGATCCCCGGGACGAAGGTGCGCGCCCTCCTCGCCGACCTCCTGGTGCACGAGGGCCACCCCGTCTCCGCCGACCGGCTGATCGACGACCTGTGGGGCGACGACCCGCCCGGCAACCCCACCGGCGCGCTCCAGGTCCGCGTCTCCCAGCTGCGCAAGGCGCTGGAGGACGCCGAGCCCGGCGGCAAGAACCTGGTCGTCTCCAAGCCCCCCGGCTACCTGCTGCGAACCACCGACCTCGACGCCGCCCGCTTCGCCGACCTGCTCGCCCGCGCCGAGGCGGCCGCCGGCCCCGGCACCCGGGCCGGGCTGCTCGCCGACGCGCTCGCGCTGTGGCGCGGGCCCGCGTACGCCGACTTCGCCGACGAGAAGCACACCCGGGGCGCGATCCTCCGGCTGGAGGAGCAGCGGCTGACCGCCCTGGAGCTGCACGCCGAGGCGCGGCTGGAGCTCGGCGAGCACGGCCTGCTCGTGGGCGAGCTGGGTGACCTGGTGGCCCGGCACCCCCTCAGGGAGCGGCTCCGCGCCGCCCACCTGCGCGCCCTGTACCGGGCGGGCCGGCAGAGCGAGGCCCTCGCCGCCTACGCCGAGCTGCGCGACCGGCTGGCCGAGGAGCTCGGCCTGGACCCCGGACCCGAGCTGGTGGCGCTGCACCAGGCGATACTCGGCCAGGACCCGGCGCTCAGCCTGCCCGCGGAACGCCCCGCGACCAACCTGCCCGCCGCACTCAGCAAGCTCATCGGACGGGGAGAGGCCCTGGCAGGGGTACGCTCCCTCGTCCACACCGAACGGCTGGTGACGCTCACCGGCAGCGGCGGCGTGGGCAAGACCCGGCTCGCCCTGGAGGTCGCGGGCCGCCTGGTGGACGACTTCCCCGACGGGGTGTGGCTGGTGGAGCTGGCCCCCGTCGACCGGCGTACCGCGTCGCTGGCCGAGGCCGTCATGGCGGCGCTGCAGATCAGGCAGGACAACGGCCCGGACTCCTCCGCGGACCGGCTGGCCGACGCGCTGCGCGCCAGGCACATGCTGTTGGTGCTGGACAACTGTGAGCACGTGGTCGAGCAGGCCGCGCAGCTGGCCGAGCTGCTGCTGCGGGCCGCCCCGGAGCTGCGCATCCTGGCCACGAGCAGGGAGCCGCTGTCGATCGACGGCGAGACCCTGTGGGCGGTCCCGCCGCTCGGCCTGCCCGGCAGCACCGACCTGGCCATCATGGCCGGCTCCGACGCCGTACGGCTGTTCGTCACGCGGGCCGCCGCCTCGGCCCGTGGCTTCACGCTCGACGCGGGCAACGCCTCGGCGATCGCGCAGCTGTGCAGGCGGCTCGACGGCATCCCGCTGGCGCTGGAGCTGGCGGCGACCCGGGTACGGGTGCTGGGCGTGCACGGCGTGGTGGCCAGGCTCGACGACCGGTTCCGGCTGCTGGCCTCGGGACAGCGCGGCGCACCGCAACGGCAGCAGACGCTCATGGCGGTCATCGACTGGAGCTGGGAGCTGCTGACGGAACCCGAGCGCGTGGTGCTCCGGCGCCTCGCGGTGCACGCCGACGGCTGCACCCTGGAGGCCGCCGAGGCCCTCTGCACAGCCGGCACCGCCGTGCCTGAGGGTGTCGGGCCGGATGTCCTCGACGTGCTGGCCCGGCTGGTCGATCGGTCGCTCGTGGTCGTGGTGGACGGCGCGGCGGGCGTCCGCTACCGGCTGCTCGAATCGGTGGCGGACTACTGCGTGACCAAGCTCGCCGCCGCCGACGAGCTCGACGCCGTACGACTCGCGCACGCCGCCTACTACACCGACCTCGCCGAGGAAGCCGAGCCGCACCTGTACGGCCACGAGCAGCGAGCATGGCTGCAGCGCCTGGACGCCGAGTCCGCCAACCTCCGAGCCGCCCTGGACACCGCCGTGGACCGGGGCGAAGGCGCCATGGCCCGGCGGCTGGTGAACGCGATGGCCTGGCACTGGTTCCTCCGCGGCCGGCTCGCCGAAGCAAGACGAGCCCTGGAGGCGGCACTGGCCGTCGCGGGCGACGACGGCGATGCCAGGGGCAGGGCGGCTGCCTGGCATGCCGGGTTCGTGCTGCTGCTGGGGGAGCGGGCCGACTGGGAGCCGCTGCCGGACCGGATCGCCGACGCCGGCCGGCGGGCCAGGGCGCTGCTGTTCCTCGCGATGAGCGTGCACGACCTGCCGCTCAGCCTGGAGCTGGTGAACCGGGCACTGGTCACCTTCCGGGCCACCGGCGACCGGTGGGGCATCGCCACCGCGCTCAGCCTGCACGCCAAGGACCACTTCACCCGCCGCGACCTCGCCGCGCTGGAGCGCGACTGTACGGAGAGCGCCAGGCTGTTCAGGGAGCTGGGCGACCGCTGGGGCCTGCTGCAGGCCACCGAGTGGCTGGCCGGCCTGGCCGAGACGGCCGGCGACATCGGCCGCGCCAAGGAGCTGTTCGCGCAGGGGCTGCGCATGGCGCAGGAGCTCGGCCTCTGGGCGGACGCCGCCCGGCGCACGTCCTGGCTGGGCTGGGTCGCCATGCAGGCGGGGGAGTACGACCAGGCCATGGAGCTGTGCGGCAGCGGGCTGCGGCTGGCCGTCGAGCAGGGCTACCGCGAAGGCCAGATGATGTCCGAGATGGGGCTCGCCTTCTCGGCCCGCCGGGCGGGCGAGCTGGAGCTGGCGGACAAGCACCTGCGTCACCTGCTCGACGGCGTCCCGCGCGGCCCCGGCGTCGAGCCCGCCCTGCACGTGCCGAGCACGCTCGTCGAGCTGGGCCTGCTCACCGAGCGCCGTGGCGACCCGGCGGCGGCCCTGGAACTCCACCGGGAAGCGCTCGACGCCGCACAGCGGGTCGGCGATCCACGGACCTCGGCCTTCGCCGTCATGGGAGCGGCCAGCGCGTTCGCGGCCGAGGGATCGTACGAGAGGGCCGCCCGGCTCCTCGGGCTCGCGGCCGCCGCCCGTGACCACAACCAGACCCCTGCGGGCCCATCGGAGCAGGAGGACCTGGACCGCATCGCGACCGCCGCCCGCGCCGCCCTGGGCGAGAACGCGTTCGCCGAGGCGTACGAGCGGGGTGGCAGAACGAAACTGGAGGACGCCGCCACCGCCCTGACCTGAACCGACGCCCGGCCTGCGGTGGCGGGCCTTGAGGGACGTGTCACGCGGATGTGAGGTGCTCGTCCCCGACGTTCGGCCTTGAGGGACGTGTCACGCGGATGCGAGGTGCTCGTCGAGGCGGTCGAAGAACTCGATCCAGCCCTGCCTGGCCTGATCGGCGTGCTCCTGGTCGGTGTTCACGCCCCACTGGTGGAAGCGCATAGTGGTCCTGCCGCCGGCCTCGGTCAGCTCGACCGTCGCCACGGAGGCGGGGCCGTCGCCGGGGTGGTCAGGGTCGCCGGTGGTGAAGACAAGGCGGGCCGGCTCCGCCACCTCACGGTAGGCGCCGTCCAGCGTGACCTCGAACTCCTCCTCCCCGCAGAGCGTCGCCTGCCACCTGCCGCCGGGGCGCACGTCCATGACGACCCGGTCCACGGGGGTGGTCAAGCCGCGCGGCCCGAACCAGGAGGAGAAGTGCCCGGGCTCGGTCCACGCCTGGAAGACCCGCCGGCGGGGGGCGTCGAAGAGGCGGGTGATCTCGTACTCGGCGGTCTGGGTCATGGTGTTGCCCTTCGGGAGAGGCGGTCTCGCTTGACGACCCTCACGATGCCGGGCCGTGCTTACGGTCCCCTTCAGGCCGTCTTAAGGGTTCTTCAGGCCTTCTTCAGGCCTTCGACAGGCCGCCTTCTGGCTCCGGGCGAGGAGCGCGCCGGTCGGGGGCGTTTCGTGGTGATGAGCGCGCCGCGAGGGCGGGGGCCTGTTCACCGATAGTCTGCGCGGGTGGACAGCGCAGAACTGAAGGACCGCGTACGCGAGCTGAGGGCCGAGGGCCGCTCGCCGAAGGAGATCGCCCGCACGCTGAAGGTGGCGCCGTCGGTCGTGGCGCCGCTGGTGCGCGCCATCGCGGCCGAGAGCGCCGACCCGGAGCGTGAGCCCGAGGTGGTCGGCTGCTGGATCAACGTCGGCTGGAGCGTCGGCCTCGGCGTCGACCCCGCCCACGGCTGGACGGACGAGGCCCCCGATGCCGACGAGGGCGGCATGGTGTCGGTGCTGGTCGCCCGGCGGCACGGCTGGGACAAGCTGTCGGTCGCCGGCTTCCTGGCCGACGTCTACTGCACCGGCGTCAAGAACTACATGGGCCCCGAGGTGTACGACGAGCGGGAGCTGCGCCGGTTCAGGGAATACTTCTTCGGCGAGTACAAGGGCTATCAGGAGGTGCCGATCGAGCTCGCCCGGCACCTCGTCCTGGGCTCCACCGACTACGCCCGCACGCTCGGCTTCAAGTCCGACGAGGAGTTCGAGGCCCCGGCGGCGCTGCTGGGCGCCTGGGAAGGGCCGTCGGCCATCACCTTCGGCAGGAAGGGCCGGCCCTACTACGTGCCGGGACCGCACGACGACCCGGGCCAGATCGTCCGCGTCCTACGCCGCACCCTCTCCTACGACGACTTCGACTACGTCACGGATCAGGCACCCGCCTAGCGCTCCCGACGGATCAGGTTACGGCTGCGGCCGAGCACGATCGTCTCGGCTCGTGGCCGGGCCGACGTGACCGGTGCGATGAGCGGCTCCGGGGTCATGGGGCGTTGTGGAAGACGAGGCCGAGGGTGTGGCGGCGGCCGGAGCGTACGGTGCTGACGCCGTGCCTGACCGGTGAGGCCGACCAGCCGCGCGCGGACCTGACCGGGCGGTCGCGCGTGGTGAAGATCAACCCTTGGCCCTGCGGCAGCATGGTCACCGTGCCGCGAGACTGAGCCCGGGGCCGCTGCTCGACCAGCAGGAACTCGCCGCCCGCGTAGTCCTCGCCCGGCCGGTCCAGCCCTATGACGACCTGGAGCGGGAACACCAGATCCCCGTAGAGGTCGCGGTGCAGCGCGTTCCAGTCGTCAGGGCCGTACCGCAGCAAGATGGGTGTCGGCTTGGTCTGCCCCGCCCGGTGGCACCTGTCCAGCCACTCCTCGAAGCTGTCGGGCCACGGCGCGGGCCGGCCGAGCCTGGCCGCCCAGTCGCGGGCGATCGGCAGCAGCCTCGGGTAGAAAGCCGCCCGCAGCCGCTCGACCAGCGGCGGCAACGGGTGGGCGAAGTAGCGGTACTGCCCCCGCCCGAACCTGTACCTCTCCATGTCGATCGTGGACCGGAACCGCGTGGCCTCGCCGTACAGGCCGGAGACGCTCGCGCACTCGGCCGGCGTGAGGAGCGGCGGCGTGAGCGCGCACCCGTGGGCGTCCAACTCTGCGGCCAGGGCCGTCCAGTCGGCTGTGTTGATGGTCATACCTTCTACAACACCGACGGCGCGCTGAAAGTCGGCGCTTTTCGGACCTCGGAGCGGGTGGCTGCCCGGACTGGCGTCTCCGCCGACCAGGACGCTCGGTCCGACCGACCGGCTGCTGACCGGGACGCTTGGTTCGAGCGGCCGGCTGCTGACCGGGACGCTTGGTTCGAGCGGCCGGTTGGTGGCCCGGCGCCCCTTTGCCGCACAATGCGCCGCAAGTCCGTTGCAAGATCATCTGGCTAGCTTGCACGCATGAGAAGACTGTTGGTGGCAGGCGTGTTGGCAGTGACCCTGAGCGGCTGCGTGATCACCCCAGGCGTCCCGGCCCCGTCCGACACGCAGGGGAGAGTGGAGCAGGACGGTGCGCGGCAGGATGATGCGCGGCAGGGCAAGGGCGATCTGGAGGTCGAGGCCGGTGTGCTGAAGGGCCGGGTCGTCGGCACGGACGGCAAGCCGATCCAGGGTGCCGAGATCGTCGCGGACAACCAGCTCCTCTACGACAGCAATCTCGTCGTCTCGACCGACGCCGACGGCCTCTACCGGGTGGACACCGACGTCGCGGCCACCTTCCACGTCACGGCCAGCAAGAAGATCGATTTCAACGGCAAGACCTACCTGGTAGAGCTCGCCCCCGAGGACGACACCTCCTTCGCCGGCCCGACCGGCGCGGTCAGGAACTTCACCTGGAAGCTCACCGGGGAGAAGCCCGACGATCTCGGCCACTATGGCAGTTCGGTGCTGTTCTACCTGGACAGCGTCGACCCGCAGAATTCCGAGGTCTACCTGGAGGACGAGAACGTGGAGGTAACCCTCACCCCCGAGGGCCCGCTGGCCGACGGTTCGCAGGGCAGCACCATCACCCGCAAGGCGATCCGGACCCCGGACGGGTCGGGTCTGGTGGACGTCCCCCTCGGCCGTTACCGGATCAGCGCGAACTACCAGGGACGCCCTCTCCAGGTCGGCCTGCGCAACAGCGGCCAGTACGCGGCCGAGCTCGTCGCGGACTTCACCCAGCACATCAGCTCGGTCTACTGGATCGAGCTGGAGCTGAAGCTCTGACCACGCTGATCACGGGCCCGGCGCGGTCAGGCGGCCAGCGGTCAGGCGGTCAGGCGGTCAGGCGGTCAGGCGGTCAGGCGGTCAGCGGTCAGGCGGTTAGGCGGTCAGCGGTCAGGCGGTCAGGCTGGACTCGCGGATGACGAGCTCGGTGGCGAGCTCGACGTGCGCGGACTCGATCCGCTCACCGGCGGCCAGCCGCAGCGCCGTGCGCAGGGCGACGATGCCCATCTCGCGCAAGGGCTGGTGCATGGTGGTCAGCTTCGGCGAGGTCATGGACGCGATCTCGCTGTCGTCGAAGCCGACGATGCTGAGATCCTCCGGCACGCGCAGGCCGCGCGCCTTGGCGGCGTGGATGGCGCCGACCGCGCACTCGTCGGAGGCGGCGAAGATGGCCGTCGGAGCTGGACGCAGGTCGAGCAGGACGCCCGCGCCCTCCACCCCGTGGGCATAGCAGAAGCCGGGCGTGCGGACGTAATCAGGCAGCACAGGCACCCCCGCATCCTCCATGGCGGCGCGATAACCGTGCAGGCGCGCCTGGCTGGACAGCGCGGTGGCCAGGCCACCGAGGTAGGCGATGCGGCTGTGGCCGAGGGCGAGCAGATGCCGCGTGGCGATGAGGCCGCCGGTGAAGTTGGTGGGGCCGACGCTGGACACCGAGGTGTCGGACAGGTCGAGCGGGTCGATGACGACCACCGGCAGGCGGGCTCGGGAGAGTATGGCGAGCTGGGCCGGGGTCGGATGCTCGGCGATGGTGATCACCGCCTGCCTCCCGGCGGAGACCAGGTCCCTGGCCCAGGCGGTCCCACCGCCGGCGGGGCCCTTCTTGATGGCGATCGCGACCGACACGCCTGAGTCGGCGCCGGCCTCGACGGTGCCCCCGACGATCCCCGCGGCGTAGGCGCACATGCCGTCCACCTGGATCTCGATCGTGGTGTCCCCGGTGCGGCGGGCCGAGGAGGGGACGTAGTCGTGCTGCTCCAGCAGAGACCGCACCAGCGAGCGGGTGGCGGGCGCGACGTCGCTGCGGCCGTTGAGCACCTTGGACACGGTGGCTACTGAGACGCCGGCCGAGGCCGCGATGGTGGAGAGAGTGGTACGCCTGGGCCTGGCCGACATCGATTCCTCCTGCGCGCCACTTTATAGGAAAGATCCTCCAGCACCCCGGCTCCTCCTGACCTCACGAGCCCTGTCAGGTCATGTGGCGCCTCATGAGCCCCGTAGGTCATGCGTGCCCCCATGAGCACCGCACGTCATGTGGCTGCCTCGTGAGCCCGTACGTTACGCGGCGCCTCGTGAGGCTCGCAGGTCATGCGGCCTCGCCGGCCAGGGTCTCCAGCACCTGCTCGCCGTATTTGGCCAGCTTGTTCTCGCCCACGCCGTTGACCGTGCCCAGCTCGGTCAGCGAGGTCGGCGACAGAGTGGCGATCTCGCGCAGGGTGGCGTCGTGGAAGATGACGTAGGCAGGGACGCCCTGCTCCTTGGCGGTGGCGGCCCGCCAGGAGCGCAGGCGCTCGAACACCGGCGCCGCCTCCTCGGGCAGCTCGGCGGCGGCGGCCCGCGCCTTGCCCGCGGCGGGTCTGGCGGCGCGGGCGGGCCGTTTGGCGTCGCGGCGGAGCGGCACCTCCTGCTTGCCGCGCAGCACTTCGGCGCTGGCGTCGGTGAGGACGAGGGCGCCGTAGTCGGGCTCGACCGCCAGCAGGCCCTGGGCCAGCAGTTGCCGCACCACCCCGTGCCACTCGGAGTTGCCCAGCTCGGCGCCGACCCCGAACACGCTCAGCGAGTCATGGCCATGCTGGAGCACCTTGGCGGTGGTCTTGCCGAGCAGGATGTCGACGATCTGGCCGACGCCGAACTTCTGCCGCCGCTCGCGGGCCAGGCGCAGCACGGTCGAGAGCACCTTCTGCGCGGGCACCGTGCCGTCCCAGGACTCGGGGGGCGTCTGGCAGGTGTCGCAGTTGCCGCACGCCTCGGTGCCGCTCTGGCCGAAGTAGTCCAGCAGCATGACGCGGCGGCACGTCACCGTCTCGCAGAGCGCCAGCATCGCGTCGAGGTGGTGCGCCTGGCGGCGGCGGTGCTGGTCGTCGCCTTCGAGGCTCATCCGGCGGTGCTGCACGACGTCCTGCAGGCCGTAGGCCATCCAGGCGGTGGCGGGCAGCCCGTCACGCCCGGCCCGGCCGGTCTCCTGGTAGTAGCCCTCCAGGGACTTGGGCAGGTCGAGGTGGGCGACGAAGCGCACGTCGGGCTTGTCGATGCCCATGCCGAACGCGATCGTCGCCACCACGATCAGCCCTTCCTCACGCAGGAAGCGGGCCTGGTGGGCGGCGCGGGTGCGGGCGTCGAGACCCGCGTGGTAGGGGACCGCGGCGATGCCGTTGTCGACGAGGAACTCGGCGATCTTCTCGACGGAGGAGCGCGACAGGCAGTAGACGATGCCGGCCTCGTCGGGGTGCTCGGTGCGCAGGAAATCGAGGAGCTGGCGCTTGGGCTCGCTCTTGGTGGTGATCCGATAGTGGATGTTGGGGCGGTCGAAGCCGGCCACGAAGTGCCGGGCCTGCCCCAAGCCGAGCCGCTCGGAGATCTCGGCGTGCGTGGCGGGCGTGGCGGTTGCGGTCAGCGCGATGCGCGGCACCTCGGGCCAGAGCGCGGGCAGCTCCGACAGCGCGAGGTAGTCGGGACGGAAGTCGTGCCCCCACTGCGAGACGCAGTGCGCCTCGTCGATCGCGAACAGCGAGATCTCGCCCTTGGCCAGCAGTCGCACCGTGGCCTCGACCCGCAGCCGCTCGGGCGCGAGGTAGAGCAGGTCGAGCTCGCCCGCCAGGAACGCCGCCTCCACCCGCTGCCGCTCGCCGAAGTCCTGCGTCGAGTTGAGGAACCCCGCGCGCACGCCCAGCGCGGTGAGCGCGTCGACCTGGTCCTGCATCAGCGCGATCAGCGGCGAGACGACCACCCCGACCCCTGGCCGGACGAGGGCCGGGATCTGGTAGCACAGCGACTTGCCGCCGCCGGTGGGCATGAGCACGAGCGCATCGCCGCCCGAGACGACATGCTCGATGATCTCCTGCTGACCGGTCCGGAACGAGTCGTAGCCGAACACCCGGTGCAGGACCTCAAGGGAGGTATCCATGTGGCTACCTTACGTGTTCGGGGGTCGACGTTCGGCGAGGTTCGCCCACGGCGATCGTAGGCCACCCGCGAGAGTGCTCCGAGTCGGCGAGCGCCGCCATGCCTTACTCCCGAAACGGCCGGAAATGCCGTGATTATCGGCATATCGGGGGAATGGCGGACCGTTATGAGCCTGTCTTATGTGGTGACCGGTGGCGGACGAGGGATCGGGCGAGCCGTCGTGCAGCGGCTCCTGGGGGAGGAGGACACCGTGGTCGTCGTCGAACACGCCCCGGGTGCCCTCGACTGGGCCGGCCCCCGGGTCGTCCCCGTGATCGGGGACGCGGCCGACGAGGCCGTCGCCGCCCGCGCCGCCGACCTCGCCGAGGAGGCGGGCACGCTCTCGGGGTGGGTCAACAACGCCGCCGTCTTCGGGGACGCCTCCGTCCACTCCGCCCCGACCGCCGAGGTCCTCGCCCTGATCACGGCCAATCTCGGGCTGGCGGTCGTAGGCTGCGCCACCGCGGTGCGCCGCTATCTGGCCTCGGGTACGGCGGGGGCCATCGTGAACGTCACCTCGCACCAGGCGCGCCGGGCGGTCCCCGGCAGCCTGCCGTACTCGACGGCCAAGGCCGCCGTCGAGGGCCTGACCAGGGCACTTGCGGTCGAGTACGGCAGGAGCGGCATCCGGGTGAACGCGGTGGCGCCGGGCTCGGTGGCGACGGAGCGCTACGAGCGGTTCCTGGCCGGACAGGGGACGGAGGCGGCCGGGGTCGAGGCGGAGATGGCCCGGCTGCACCCACTGGGCCGGGTCGCCACCACGGCCGAGATCGCCGCCGCGGTGGCGTACCTGCTCTCGCCCGAGGCCTCGTTCGTGAGCGGTGTGACCCTGCCCGTCGACGGTGGTCGCTCTGTTCTGGGACTGGATCCCGAGGCTCGGGAATGAAAACCGTTGCCACCGGGTTGGAGGGGGCATGAAGAAGAACCTGCACCCGTCCTACCGGCCAGTCGTCTTCCGTGACCCCAGCGTCGGGTTCGCCATGCTCACCCGGTCCACCGTGGCCGGCGACAGGACCGTCGAGTGGACGGACGGCCGGACCTACCCCGTAGTCGACGTCGACGTCTCCTCCGCGAGCCACCCGTTCTACACCGGCCGCGGCCGCGTGCTGGACACCGCCGGGAGGGTCGAGCGCTTCAAGCAGCGCTACGGCACGATGTGACGCGCGTGAGCGCGCCGCCCCCGTCCCGCCCGGCCTGACCAACGCCGGAGCGGGCGGGGGCTTCGTCGTTCCTGCCCCAATCCAAGAGCATTGTGGACAGAAGAGCGTTCTGCGATGAAGAGTCCGCATGCGCCGGTTACTTGCGGGTACAAGGGCTTTACCGGCGTGGGAGCGATGGTGATCGCGCAATGAGTCTCTCTGGGAAGGAACGCCGCATCCTCGCTGAAATCGAGCAGGCTCTGGAGCAGGATGACCCCGAGCTCGCCCGGCGTGTCGCGGCGATCAACAAGATCGAGTCGGACGGCGTACCGGCTCAGCGCAAGGAGGACGACCTGCCGCGCGCCCGGGACGCGACCCCGATCCCCGGCGACGAGCCGATCAGGCGAGCCGAACCCGAGCGGCCGGCCGGCGAGCGGGGGTCCGGCGCGCGGCCCGGCCGGCGAGTCGGCCGTGTGTGGCTGATCGTGGCGATCGTGGCGCTGACCCTCCTACTGCTGGTGCTGGCCGTCGCGATGGCGTGAGCGGCGGTGCCTGAGCACCAGCAGGTCGACGGCGGCGATGATGGCCACCACGGCCGCGATCGCCGCTTCCCAGACCCAGACCTCCTCGCCGGTGCTCAGCGCCCGCGAGACGAAGAAGACGGCCGCCACGGTGGTGAGCACGAGCGCGGTCACGGAGAGGATCCTGCGGACGCGCACGGGGCTGCGCGCGGTCGCGGGCTCGGTGCCCTCGCGGTTACGTAGCCACATCATCGGTCAGGCCAGGCAGCGCAGGGCCGAGACCAGCCGCGGATCCAGTGGATGGCCTTCGGGCAGCCGGCCCACCGTAGCCTCGACGAACTCGGGCGGGGACAGGGAGGCGCTCACCCCGCCCGCGGACACCCAGATCTGCTCGGCCGTCTGCTCCACCTGCGCCTTGGACTCCCTCTCCGCCAGCGCGAACCGCCCCATCGCCGCCCGCCAGCGCGTACGGCCCTCGGCCTCCTCCTCGGCGACGGGGGCGGCCACGTCATCGGCGTGGGTGGCGTACTCGGAGTCGTAATGGAAGGCCTGCCTGCCCACCGGGTAGGGGCCGGCCATGGTCTCCAGCAGCGCGTCCGGGCCCAGCGCACGCATGCGGCGGCGGGTGTCGCCGTTCTTGGTACGCCACTCCCGCAGCACCTCGTCGACGGGTACGTCGCGGCGTTGCCGTACACACCACTCGTTGAAGTCGTTGTAGCCCCTGATGCCCTCACTCTCCATCAGGGAGAGCAGGTCCTGCAGCGTGCCGTCGAGGCACGCCTGGTTGTAGAGCTCCTCGCCCGCCAGGTGGCCGAGCACGTCGCGGACCGACCAGCCGGCGGCCCGGGAGGGGCGCCGCCAGCCGTCGGCGTCCAGGCCGGCGAAGAACCGGTCGAGCCTGGCCGCCTCGGCGTCGAAGATGTCGAACGGGTCGAACCGGTCGAGTTCGTGCAGCAGGTCGTCACCCATACGTGCGTCGCTACCCCCGAGGGGCCGCCTCTCACCGATGAGCCCCCGTACATGGCGAAGGCCCGGCCGAGACGGCCGGGCCCTCACTCAGAGTTGACTAGCGGCGGAACCGGATGACGCGCACGTACTCGCTGTCGCTGGACGTGCCTTCGGTCCTGAAGCTGCCCTTGTAGACGGCCTTGTAGCTGCCGCTCTTGAAGGGACGGGTCCTGGTGTCGAACTTGCCACGACGGTCGGTACGGTCGGAGTCGACCCACTTCCAGCCGCTGGAGCCGTTCGCACGGTAGAAGAGGGAGACCTCCGCGTTGCGAACGGTGTCCCAGCCCCTGCCGTCCTTGACCAGCAGGCGGCCGGAGAGGTAGACGGACCGGCCCTTGAAGACCCTGGACGGCGAGGCCTCGAAGCCGATGATCCGCGTGGCGGCCTTCGTCCGGCGCTTCTCGATGTCCACGGCGAAGAACGACGTGTCTGCGGCGACGCGCTTGCCGTCCTTGTCGAAGGCCACGGCGGTGGCGCGCCACTTGCCCTCGTAGTCGCGGGAGTCGAACGGCACCGAGAAGCGCCAGTCCTCCAGCGGCTTGACGTCCTTGGCCGCGAGCGCCCGCGGGCCGCGGGTGAGCGGCTCGACGCTGAGCTCGACCTTCTCGACGTCCGAGGACGCGTTGACCTTGAAGCTGGCGGTCGTCTCGCCGCCCCACTTGACCACCACCGGGTTCGGTGAGATGTCGACGATCTCGACCTCAGGGGCGGCCTTGGTCGTGGTGCTGGCGGTGGCGACGCCACCGGACATCAACATGGTTCCGCCGGCCAGGGCGGAGATGATTCCTACAGCGAGCTTACGCATGAGGGTGCTGATTCCTCTCCCCGTATTGCTTTGAAGTCGGCCCGGGACGGCCAACTTCCTCTACTACTTAGAGCCACAGTATGGGGAAAAGGTTGTCTAAAGTTGCGGGAAAAATCTGATCACAGCCGTCACCTGCACTGTCGCCAGGAAAAAATTTTGACGTGACCTTCACCGACTACAGTCTGTGCTCATGATCGACGTTTACACGCTGGGCGAGGCACTGGGTGTCGTGTCCAGCGGCCGGGTCCGGCACGAGCACGAGGCGCGGCTCGATGTCTGCGGGCCCGAGTTCACCCTCGCCGTCGCCTTGGCCAGGCTCGGCCACAGCTGCGCCTACCTGGGCAAAGTGGGTGCCGACGAGCTGGGCGCCCGGGTGCTGACGGTGCTGCGGGGCGAGGGCGTTGACGCCGCCGACGTGCGGGTGACGCAGGGTGGCCGGACCGGCCTGCTGCTGCGTGACACCCGGGTGGGTCTGAGCCCGCACGTCACCCATTTCCGGGCCGGCTCGGCCGGGTCGGGGCTGACGCCCGGGAACGTGCCGATCGACCGGATCGGGGCGTCGAAGATGCTGCACGTCTCCGGGGTCACGGCGGCGCTGGGCCGGGACGCGCTGGAGGCGGTGCGCGCGGCGGTGAGCGCGGCCAGGAACGCCGAGGTGATGATCTCCTTCGCCGTCGACTACCGCCCCGAGCTGTGGGCCTCGGTGCGCGAGGCGGAGGACGCGCTGACCGAGCTGGCCTGTGACTCCCATCTGCTCTTCGTTCATCAGGACGAGCTGGACCTGGTCAAGCCCGCGCTCACGCCCGAGCGCGAGGTCGTGGTGGACCGCGGCGCGAAGGGCGCGAGCGTACGGTCGGACCGCATGCGCTACGACGCGCCGGGCCCGCAGGTGCCGGTGGTGGACACCTCCGGCTCGGCGGAGGCGTTCGTGGCCGGATACATCAGCGCGGCCCTGGACGGGCTGACCCCGCCCGAGCGCCTGCACCGCGGGACGCTGCTGAGCGCCGCCGCGGTGACCAGCGCGAGCGACTGGCAGGGGCTGCCCACCAGGGCCGAGCTCTAGTTGACGGTGAGGGTGAAGGTCGACGTCGTGTTCTTGATGTTCCGCGCGTTGTCGGCGAACCTCAGGCCGGTGAAGGTGGCCGAGCCGATGGCCGGGCCCTGGCCGGTCTCGGGCATCTCGTTGACCCAGATGCCGAAGCCGGACTTGGCGTCGAAGACGTCACCGCTCTTGCGCGCCCCGCTGATGGAGACGTTGTCGAAGACGGTGTCCGTCACCGGGTTCAGCGGCTGCCCGTTGCGGTCGTAGCCCGTCTGGAACATGATCCCCGAGTACGTCGGGTCCACGATGTCCAGGCCGTTGATCCGGATGCCCTGGAACACCTTCGACGACGAGAACACCCACAGGGCGGGGAAGGTCTGCGCGCCCCAGAAGTGCCCGCCGGCCCTGACGAGGGAGATGTTCTCGAACCGGGTGGGCGGGCTGGCGCCGAAGCCGTGCATCGGGTACCCGAAGTCCAGCGAGCTGATCGTGATGCCGGAGTAGACCAGCGTGTCGGCGACGTAGATGTTCCTGAAGACGTTGTCGTAGCCGCCGTAGACGGCCACGCCCGCGGCCCGCCAGGTGAGCAGCGAGGTGAGGTTCTCGAAGACGTTGCCGTGCTGCTCGCCCTGGTTGTTGTCGGTGGCGGAGAACAGCGCGAAGCTGTCGTCACCGGTCGACCTGGTCTCGATGTCGGCGATCCGGTTGCCGGTGCTGCCGTTGGTGAGGTTGAGCCCGTCGGCGAAGACGTTCCGGATCCGCGAGTTCCTGATGACCATGTTGTCGGTGTTGGTGCCCCAGTACATGCAGACCTGATGCTCCACCCAGAGGTCCTCGATCGTGATGTTCGACACGTTGCTGAGGTCGAACACCTTGCCCGGCCCGTCGATGCGCGCGGTGTAGTTGCCGAAGTAGGCGAAGCTCGCGAACGTCGAGCCGTTGGCCGTCGCGTCCGCCCGGAACCCGAGGTCGGTGTTGGTCTGCCCGGCCGGCGCGTGGAAGCGGGTGTACCACGGCCCGGCGCCGACGACCTTGACGGCCTTGCCGTACACCTGGAACTTGTTCGCCGTCTGGTAGTCGCCCGGGGGCAGGTAGACGCCGGTGAGCGCGCTGTCCTGCCGGGCCCGGTCGAGCGCGTTCTGCACGTCCTGGTGGGTGAATCCGGCCGGTACGGCATAACGGGCCGGGTCCGGGTTGGCCAGCGGCGCGACCTGCTCGAAGTTGACGAAGTCGATCGTGTAGGTGGAGGTGTTGGCCGCGTCCTTCTGCAGCCTGATCCTGCTGCCCGCCGGGACGGTGGCGTTCAGCATGACGTTGGCCTCGTCGTAGATGTGCCGGGCCGGGCCGGAGGAGGGGTTGTTGTTCGGCTCCGCCTCCGGGCCGTACAGCCAGGCGTGGCGCGAGGTCAGGGCGATGGCCTTGTGGAAGGCGCCGTTGACGTAGACGTTCAGGGTGGAGTCGATGCCGCCGCCGCCCGGCGCGTCCGGCATGGAGAACCTGGTGACCAGCGTGTTCGTGCTGGCGCGGGTGGTGAACTCGACGTAGGAGCCGGTGCCGCCGAGCGTCACCGCGCGCCGCCCGGACGCCTCGCCCGCCAGGTCGCCGATGGTCCGGTTCGGGCCGACACGGGTGGCGCCGCCGCCGACCGCGGCGTCCTCGGCCTCGTACATGTCGTACGGCATGCTGGCGCCGCGGCCGACGAAGAGGGGATGCGTGCTGGTGTTGTTGTCCCGTTTGACCGGCAGTTCCTCCGGGTCGGCGGCGAGCACGACCTTGACCGTGTGCCGGCCGTCGGCGGCGGTCCAGGTGCCGAGGTTGACCGGGGCGCTGGTGGCGCCGGGGGCGAGCACGCCGCTGGTGGACCCGGTGAGGGTCCGTACGACGTCGCCGGCCGGGTTCGTCACGGTGAGCGTGATGCCGTGGGAGCCGCCGCCGCTGGCCCGGGTGCCCTGGTTCTTGACGGCCACCGAGAAGGTCACGGTGTCGCCGCGGGCGGGATTGCTCGGGGTCCAGGCCACCGGGGCGGCGACCAGGTCGGCGGTGTCGACCGGCCGCACGGTCAGGGTGCCGGTGGCGGTGTTGTTGGTCTCGTCCCGCTCGAAGACGTCCCCGTCCTCGTCGACCTTGGCGCTGATCGCGTAGCTGGCGGCGTCCTGGGTGCCGATGCCGGCGGAGACGGTGGCCGAGGCGCCGGGGGCCAGTGCGCCGACGTTCGCGCTGCCGGCCTTGTCGTCGCCCAGGTAGAAGGCGACGGAGGTGGCGGCCGAGGCGGCGGTGCCGGTGTTCCTGACCGTGGCCGACAGCTCGATCGCGTCGGTCTCGGTCGGTGCGGCCGGGGCCGAGGTCAGTCCGGTGACGGTCAGGTCCGGGTTGTCCGCCGGTTCGCCGAAGATCTGGAACTCGGCCACCTGCCCGCCCGGCGCGCCGGAGTTGGCGGTGATCCGCAGCCGCACGTCGGCGGCCGTGGCGGTGACCGGGATGGTCACGGCGTTCCCGGCGGCGGGGTCGAAGGTGTACGTGGCCTGCGGGACGAGGACGTCGAAGTCGCGTCCGCTCTGCTCACGGCCGAGCACCTGGATGGTCTGGGTGCGCCTGCCCCAGATGGGGGCCGGGTTCAGCTTGAGCACCACCGAGGTGAGGTCGGCGTTGGCGCCCAGCTTGACGGTCAGCGTGTTCGGGTAGGCGGCGCCTTCCCAGTAGGTGTCCAGGTCGTTGTCGTTGGCGTGGGCCGCCACGTAGGTGTGGGTGTGCGAGGAGGCGTCGATCTGCTTGCCGATCGCCAGGTTCGCCCCCGGTTCTGGATTCGTGCCGCGCTCGCCGTACACCTCGAACTCGGAGAGCTGGCCGGCGGGCCAGCCGGTGTTGGCGGTGAAGCGCAGCCGGACGTAGCGGGTGCTCGTGCTGACGGCGACGGTGGCGGTGGGGGCGAAGGTGTAGGTGGCCGACGCCTTGATGGTGGTGAAGCTCGCGCCGTCGGCGCTGCCCTCGACGGTCAGCGTCTGCGTCCTGCTGGGCCAGCCGGCGGGCAGTTCGAGGGTGAGGCCGTTGACGGTGGCGGTGGCGCCCAGGTCGACCTGGACCCATTGGGGGAAGGCGTTGTTAGGAGACTCCCAGTAGGTGGCCTGGTCGCCGTCGGTGACGTTGGCGGCCCGGTAGACGTCGGTGTGGCCGCTGGCGATGGCGGTCCGGCCCGCCGCGAGATTGGTGTCGGCCGCCGCCGCCGGGAGCGGGGCGACGAGGACGGAGATGACCAGGGTGAGGGCGGCTAAGAGTGCTCTCATGGGGGGTGGCCCTTCGGAAGAAGTGCGGTTGGGCGCACCATAAGATGTCCAGCAGACCTCAGCAATATTTCGACGGGATTGCGCAAACAATTGACTGACTGTGGCAATGGCCTGGCTGTCTCTGTCCCTGGTCAAGGTGGGTGGCAGTCCAAGGTGTACGCCTCCCGCCTCGTGCAAGGCGAGCCGTCGATTCAACGTAAGCGGTTGCAAGTGTTTGCGTATTCTGTCGTATAGTTTGCGCATGACGCGACGACTCGCAGACGTGGCCAAGAAGGTCGGGGTGAGCGAGGCGACCGTGAGCCGCGTGCTCAACGCCAAGCCGGGGGTGTCCGACGCCACCCGCGAGGCCGTGCTGACGGCGCTCGACGTGCTCGGCTACGAGCGCCCCACCCAGCTGCGCGGCGACCGCGCCCGCCTGGTCGGCCTGGTCCTGCCCGAGCTGCAGAACCCGATCTTCCCCGCCTTCGCCGAGGTGGTCGGCGGCGCCCTGGCCCAGCAGGGGTTCACCTCCGTGCTGTGCACCAGAACCGTCGGTGGCGTGTCCGAGGCCGACTACGTCGACCTGCTGCTGCAGCAGCAGGTCAGCGGCGTGGTCTTCGCCGGCGGCCTGTACGCCCAGGCCGACGCCGCGCACGGGCACTACGAGCTGCTGCACGAGCGCAAGCTGCCGACGGTGCTGGTCAACGCCGCCGTGGAGCGCCTGGAGTTCCCGCAGGTGTCGTGCGACGACGTGGTGGCCGCCGAGATGGCGCTGGGCCACCTCCGGGCGCTGGGCCACGAGCGCGTCGGCATGGTGCTGGGGCCCAAGGACCACATCCCGTCCCGGCGCAAGCTGGAGACCTTCCTGGCCGAGGGCGGTGACCCCGAGCTGGTCGAGCACACCATGTTCGCGCTCGAAGGCGGGCACGCCGCGGCGACCCGGCTGGTCAGGCGTGGCGTGACCGCGGTGATCTGCGCCAGCGACCTGCTCGCGCTCGGCACGGTCCGGGCCACCCGGCGCGCGGGGCTGACCGTGCCCGGCGACGTGTCGGTGATCGGCTTCGACGACTCCGCCCTGATGAACTGCACCGACCCGCCGCTGACCACGGTCCGCCAGCCGATCGACGCGATGGGCCGGGCCGCGGTCGACCTGCTGGTGGCCCAGATCGACAAGGCCGTGGTGTCGGCGGACGAGTTGCTCTTCGAGCCGGAGCTGGTCGTACGGGCCTCCACGGCGAGGGTTCGGGCTTCGTAACTCAGTCGTTATCTTGCAATAGGCCGTCGAAATCTTGCGGACTCTCGTTGGCGATCCTATGGTGTGGGCACCTCGCATCAGAAGGGCCAGATCAATGAAGAGAGCCACCGGACTCTTAGTCGTCACCGCGCTCGGCCTGTCCGCCTGTGGGTCGGGCGAGCCGGCCACGCCCACGGCCGGTGCCGCCGAGCAGGTGACGATCACGGTCGCCTGTCAGCCCGCCAAGTCGGCGCCCAAGGAGCGCCAGGCGTGGGACGACGACGTGGCCACCTTCATGAAGGCGCACCCCGGCGTGACCGTGAAGAGCACCGACCAGCAGCCGTGCTTCGATCCCAAGACGTTCGGGCCGAAGCTGGCCGGCGGCCAGATGGAGACCGTCTTCGTGGTGCCCGTCACCAACTACGACGACGTGATCGGCAAGAGCCAGGCCCTGGACATCTCGGCGTACACCAGCGAGATCAAGAACTGGAACGACCTGCGCACCGACGTGCGCGAGCTGGTCACCAAGGACGGCAAGACCTACGGCGTGCCCAACGTGCACTACGGCGTCGGCCTGGTCTACAACCGCAAGCTCTTCACCGACGCCGGCCTCGACCCGAACACGCCCCCCACGACCTGGGCCGAGGTCCGTGAGGCCGCCAAGAAGATCGCCGGGCTCGGCTCCGGCCATGTCGGCTACGGCGAGTACTCCGGCGGCAACACCGGCGGCTGGCACTTCACCCAGGCCATCTACGGCCGCGGCGGCAACATCCTGACCCCCGACAACAAGCAGGCCGCCTTCAACTCGCCCGAGGGCAAGGCCGTCCTGCAGACCCTGCACGACATGCGCTGGACCGACGACAGCATGGGCAACAAGCTCCTGGTCGGCTGGGAGTCGCTGATGATGGCGATGGGCAGCGGCAAGGTCGGCATGATGCTCGGCGCCCCCGACGTGGTCACCGACGTGGTCAACAAGTTCAAGGGCAACGTCGCCGACTACGGCATCACCGGCTTCCCCGAGGCCAAGGCGTCGCTCAGCGGCGGCGAGGCGTTCATGGTCAACCCGAAGGCGACGCCCGCCGAGGCCAAGGCCGGGCTGCAGTGGATCGACTTCCGCTTCAACACCGTCGGCAAGGGCCGCTTCGACTTCGCCCGCGGCAAGACCATCGGCAACCCCGTGGGCGTGCCCGACAACGACGTCTACGGCGACTCGGCCACCGGCAAGGCCCTCCAGGCCGACCGCAAGACCAACGCCACCCTCCCGGTCGAGAACTACGAGCCGTACGTCCAGGCCGCCGCCACCATCCCGCCGAAGGCCGAGCCGCCGCACGCCCAGGAGCTCTACGCGATCCTCGACGTGGCCATGTCGGGCGTGCTCAGCCGTAAGGACGCCGACCTCGACAAGCTGCTCGCCGACGCCGAGACCAAGGCGAACGCCGTGCTGGCCGCCAAGGGCTGACCTGTATGCCGGTTCTGAGGCGCAATCTGACGGCCTACGGGTTCCTGTGCGCGGCGCTGCTCTGCTTCGCGGTGTTCGCCTGGTACCCGATGGCCAGGGAGTTCATCCTGAGCTTCCAGTCGACCAACCTGATCGACCCGCCCACCTGGGTGGGGCTGGACAACTTCAGCTACGCCGTCAGCGATCCGGCCTTCGCCGACGCCTGGCTGGCCACGCTGCAGTTCACGTTCCTCGCGCTGGCCTGCGGCTACGTCGTGCCGTTCGTCGTCGCCGTCGTGCTCAACGAGTTGCGCCACGCCCGGGCCTACCTCAGGTTCGTGGTCTACCTGCCGGTCATGCTGCCGCCGATCGTCGCGGTGCTGCTGTTCAGGTGGTTCTTCGATCCGGGGCCCGGGCTGTTCAACCAGGTTCTGGGCTTCTTCCAGCTGCCCGGCCTGGCCTGGCTCGACTCCCCGACCACCGCCCTGATCTCCCTGGTCATCGTCTCGACCTGGATGAACATGGGCAGCGCCACGCTCATCTACCTCGCCGCCCTGCAGAACATCCCGTCAGAGCTGTACGAGGCGGCCGAGCTGGACGGGGCCGGTATCTGGAAACGGATCAGGCACGTCACGATCCCGCAGACCCGGCTCATCCTGCTCCTCATGCTGATGCTCCAGATCGTCGCCACCATGCAGGTCTTCATCGAGCCGTACATGCTCACCGGCGGCGGCCCGGAGAACTCCACCGTCACCGTCGCCTACCTGCTGTTCCAGTACGCGTTCACCTACCAGAACTACGGCTCCGCCGGCGCCCTCGGCATGATGCTCATGATCGTGCTGCTCGCCTTCGCCGCCTTCCAGCTCCGGCTCACCCGGGAGGACAAGACATGATCTCCGTCGGCGCCCGGGCCGGCACCCGGCGCGGCAGGGCCAGGCGAAGGCGTGGCAGACCGATCGAGTCCCAGTTCCGTACGATCATCTCCCCGCTCCAGCTCAACAGCCGGTGGGGCAGGCGGATCTACTGGGCCGTGCTGGTCACGATCGTGGTGAGTTTCACCCTGATCTTCCTCTTCCCGCTCTACTGGATGATCACCGGCGCCATGAAGACGGGCGAGGAGATCGCCCAGATGCCGCCGACCCTCTTCCCGGCCGAGCCCACCCTGGACTCCTACGTCGAGGCGTGGGACCTGTTCGACCTCGGCACCCTGCTGTGGAACACCGCCTACTACTCCTTCGGCGGGTGGCTGTTCTGCATGGCGGTGGACGTGTCGGCGGCGTACGCGCTGTCGAGGCTGCGGCCGATGTTCGGCGGCGTCATCCTCGGCGCGATGCTGGCCACCCTGATGATCCCGGCCATGGTCGTGCTGATCCCGCTCTACGTCACGGTGGTGGACCTGGGATTGTTGAACAATCCGTGGGGGCTGTGGTTCCCCGCGGCGGCCAACGGGTTCAACATCTTCCTGCTCAAGCGCTTCTTCGACTCGATCCCCAGGGAGCTGATCGAGGCGGCGCAGATCGACGGCGCCGGCCCGCTACGGGTGCTCTGGTCGGTGGTGCTGCCGATCTCCCGGCCGATCCTCGGCGTGGTGTCCATCTTCACCATCGTCACCTCCTTCAAGGACTTCGTCTGGCCGCTGCTGGTCATGACCGACAGCGACAAGATGACGCTCAGCGTCGGCCTGTCGCAGACCGCGGGCATGGTCTCGCAGAACGCCATCATGGGCGGCCTGGTCGTCGCGAGCGTCCCGACGATCATCGTCTTCTTCATCTTCCAACGTCACATCATGGCGGGCCTGACCGCCGGATCCATCAAAGGATGAGCATGCCGAACACGTGGTGGCGGGGGGCCGCGATCTACCAGGTCTACCTGCGCAGTTTCGCCGACGGCAACGGCGACGGTGTCGGCGACCTGGCCGGGCTCCGATCCCGCCTGCCGTACCTGAAAGACCTCGGCGCCGACGCCATCTGGCTGAACCCGTGGTATCCGTCACCGATGGCCGACGGCGGCTACGACGTGGCCGACTACCGCGACATCGAGCCGGTCTTCGGCACCCTCGCCGAGGCGGAGGCGTTCATCACCGAGGCGCACGAGCTGGACATCAAGGTCATCATCGACGTGGTGCCGAACCACAGCTCCACCGCCAGCGCCTGGTTCCAGGAAGCCCTGACCGACCCGTCGACCAGGGACCGCTTCTGGTTCCGCGACGAGCCGAACGACTGGCGGTCCATCTTCGGCGGCCCCGCCTGGACCCAGGTGCCGGACGGCCAGTGGTACCTGCACCTGTTCGCTCCCGAACAGCCGGACTTCAACTGGGACAACCCGGAGGTGCACGCCGAGTTCGAGGACGTGCTCCGCTTCTGGTTCGATCGCGGCGTCGACGGCGTCCGCATCGACTCGGCGGCCCTGCTGCTCAAGTCGGACACCGCCTACGAGGACCTCGACGGGGTGCACGACGTCTACCGCCGCTGGCGGCAGGTCTCCGACTCCTACGACGAGCGCGTCCTGATCGGCGAGCTGTGGCTGCCCGATCAGGAACGCTTCGCCCGCTACCTGCGCCCCGACGAGCTGCACACCGCCTTCAACTTCGACTTCCTGTCCTGCCCCTGGGACCCCGCGGAGCTGCGCCGGGTCATCGACCTCACCCTCGCCACCCACGCCCCCGTCGGCGCCCCGCCGACGTGGGTGCTGTCCAACCACGACG
The DNA here is from genome assembly GCF_014646515.1 of Nonomuraea glycinis. Taxonomy (GTDB): domain Bacteria; phylum Actinomycetota; class Actinomycetes; order Streptosporangiales; family Streptosporangiaceae; genus Nonomuraea; species Nonomuraea glycinis. The sequence goes on along the minus strand of NZ_BMNK01000003.1, from coordinate 405,766 downwards.
TCACCCGCCCCGTGACCAGGTACGGCCGCGCCGACACCAGCTTCGCCCACGGCGGCGCCCTGCACGGCACCCCCTCCGACGCCGAGCTCGGCTACCGCCGCGCCCGCGCCGCCGCCCTGCTGGCCATGGCCCTGCCCGGCGGCCTGTACGTCTACCAGGGCGAGGAGCTCGGCCTGCCCGAGGTCGAGTACCTGCCGGACGAGCTGCGCCAGGACCCGATGTACGCCCGCTCCGGCGGCACCAACCCCGGCCGGGACGGCTGCCGGGTGCCGCTGCCCTGGTCGGGCGACGAACCCCCGTTCGGCTTCGGCCCCGGCCGCACGGAGCCGTGGCTGCCCCAGCCGGAGAGCTGGCGCAAACTCTCGGCCGAAGCTCAGCTCCCCGACCTCGACTCCATGCTCAACCTCTACCGCACCGGCCTGCGCCTGCGCCGCTCGTACCTGGGTGACGGGACCCTGAGCTGGCTCCCGTACTCCCCGGCTGTCCTGGCCTTCACCCGAGACTCCGGCCTCACCTGCGTTACCAACCTGGGCACGGAGGTCGTACCACTGCCAGCGGGAGAGATCCTGCTGACCAGCGGACCCCTGGAGGACGGCGCCCTACCCCCCGACACCACCGCCTGGCTGGCCCCACATCCGGCGAGTTAACGGCATAGGCCTCGCTTGAGCGCGCTTCGCGCGTTACGAACTCGGGCCGCGCTGTGCGGGGGAGCCGAGCTCCCCCGCACCCCCTCGCCGGTGGCCTCCGGCCCCCGGACCCCCGCGAGTGGGGCAAATTCCGCAGGGGACGGCGTCGCGCTCCGCGGGACGCTATGCGGGGAAGGAAGTGAAGGAGCTGTCGATCAGCGATCGCGGATCTTCCACATCGCGCCAGGGCACACGCCAGGGCCATATTCATAGTTATTGTTCGCTTCACTCGAAGCTGAAAGAACGATTTGGTGGTCGGGATTCGTACAGCGTGAGGGGTGAACCCCTACCGACGTGCCCCCACCTGGCGTAAGAGTCGCCAAAGGGACAGGGTTGGTTTTCCAGCGTAACGTCAGCGTCTCCCCCGTCTCGTTGACCACATGAAACAATTCCTTGTCCCCGGGAGTGGAGCAGCTTACGAGTGTTACCAGGGCAGCGCCTGTAGCCAGTGCATGGGACCACGACAGTGGAATCATTCTCATGAACGACCTCCGACGGCTCCCGTGATCTTATCGGGCGGGAGTCTCTGTTCAATAACCGGTCGACGCCGGATGCCACGCCACCATGGACTGTTAGCTCGGCCATGGTGAGCCGATGATGCGTTCGACTGTCTTCGTGCGCTGGAAGTCCGGGATGAAGTGTTCGAGCACGTCGGAGTTCACGGTGCCGTTCGTGGTTTCGGGGCGGTTCTTGAGCCCGTCGACGTAGGTGCGCAGGAACTCGTTCTTGAAGTCCCCCCGTGGGTGGACGGCGAGGATTTCGTCCACCTGATCGTGGTCCAGGCCGTCCCAGCCCAAGCCGAGCAGGTCGGTCAGGACGCCGAGGTGGGTGGTCGCGATCTCCGGGGCCATCCGGCCGGGGATGCCCGGCGTGGTGTGCAGGGCGATCGCCGTCCAGACGGTATCGGCGGCGGCCGGCGAGAAACCCCGGTCCAGGAGGAACTTACGCGCGTGGTCGGCGCCGTCCACTTCGAAGCGCTGCTCGACATCGGAAAAGGGAGTCAGCAGGCCGGTGTCGTGGAACATGGCCGCCAGGTAGAGCAGCTCCGGGTCCGGTTTCACGCTCAGCCTGTGTGCGTGGATGAGGCCGAAGAAGAAGACCCGCCGGGAGTGGTGGTAGATGAGAGGGCTGGTCGTCTCCTGGGTGAGCCTGGTCGCTTCAGCGACCGCCGCTGTCTCAGGAATCTCCAGCCCCGCGATGATCTCGGGCATGACCTTTGACCTTCCAGGAAGTGTGCCGACCGTGGACGCCTGCCGGATTTTGAACCATGTGTCCGACTTCATGCTGCCTGCCGATCGGCGGGCGGTACCGCCTTCGTCCGGCCAGTAATCGCCCATATTCGGACAGGATGCACCGTAGCGACTGGTGGATTGGCACGTGTGCCACCCGAATCTCGGTAGACATTGAGGACGTCGTTGTGGTCCCTGGACGTGTACTCAACGATCAAAGGAGAACGGTATGGAGACATCGGACACCCGGCGCGCGGTCGAGACCGCGGGGGCGGCTGCTTCTGCGCTGGGCCTTGAGGTCGACGATGCGGTCGTCATCCACGACTCGGACCGCATCGCGATGCGCCTGGTCCCTTGCGATGTTCTCGTTCGGGTCGCACCCTCGGCGCATCGAGCCGACTTCGCGTTCGAAGTCGAGGTCGCTCGCCGTCTCGCCGAAGTCGACGGCCCGGTGGCTGAGCTTGATCCTCGGGTCGACCCCCGAGTCCACCTGCGTGATGACTTCGTCCTCTCGTTCTGGACCTACTACGAACCGGTGGGGGCGGAGATCGCACCCGCCGACTACGCGGACGCGCTCATGCGGCACCATGCCGCCCTGCGCAAGGTCGATCTGAAGGCGCCGCACGTCACCGAGCGCATCGCCGGCGCGCTGAGCGAGGTGAGCGACCGGGAGCAGACGCCGGAGCTGTCCGGCCCCGACCGGGAGCTCCTCAGCAGCACACTCAGGAGCGTGAGCGCCGCGATCAGCGGCGGGGAGGCCGGCGAGCAGTTGCTGCACGGCGAGCCGCATCCGGGCAACCTGCTCAACACGAGGAGAGGGCCGCTCTTCGTGGACCTCGCGACGTGCTGCGTTGGGCCGATCGAGTTCGACCTCGCCCACGCCCCCGAAGACGTCGACGAGCACTATCCGGAGGCCGACCACGATCTGATCCACCAGTGCCGCGCGGTGATGTGGGCGTTGTTCTCGACCTGGCGCTGGCGCCGGGACGACCAGTTTCCCGACAGGCACCACTGGCGAGCGGAGGGACTCAACCGGGTTCGAGTCGCACTCGACCGCCGCGGACCGGACCGGGCTTGACCTCTCGGCCCGACGCGCCGGGTGGAGGTTCGGCGGGTTGGCACTGTGAGTGATGAAATTTGGGGCTATGGACCCGTTCGTGCTCAACACGCGCCTGAACCTTGACCGGATCCGCGCGGCTCGCCAGGTGATCGACCCGAGTTTCCTGGACACCCCGCTGTACGAGTGCGACGCGCTGGCCGGCCACCTTGGCTGCACGGTGAGCATCAAGCTGGAGACGGCGAACCCGGTCCGCAGCTTCAAGGGCCGGGGCACCGAACTGGTCGCGAGCCTGCTGGCCGACCAGGGCCGGTCAGCCGTGGTGTGCGCGAGCGCCGGCAACCTCGGCCAGGCGCTCGCCTGGTCGGGTCGCCGCCGTGGCCTCGACGTGACGGTCGTGGCCTCGCGCCGGGCGCCCACGGCCAAACTCGATCGCATCCGCGCCCTGGGCGCGGAGCTGGAGCTGGTGGAAGGCGACTTCGACACGGCCCGCGAGCAGGCGGCGACCATCGCGCGACAGCGCGGCATCCGCTTGGTCGAGGACAGCCTGGACATCGAGACCTGCGAGGGCGCCGCGACCATCGGCCTGGAGTTGGCGACCGGTACGCCCACCTTCGACACCGTCCTGATCGCCTTGGGCGGCGGCGCCATGGCCACCGGCGTGGGCCACGTCCTGAAGACCTTGCTGCCGGCGGTCGAGGTGATCTGCGTACAGCCCCTCGGCGCACCCGCGATGACCCGCTCCTGGCACGAGCGCCGGGTCATCACCACCGATTCCACCGACACCATCGCCGACGGCGTCGCCGGCCGCCACCCCATCCCCGCGGTCCTGGACGACCTCCTCCAGGTGGCCGACGACGCCGTCCTGGTCCAGGAGACGTCGATCATCGCGGGCATGCGGATGCTCCTAGAACACGCGGGGCTCGTCGTCGAACCCTCGGCGGCCCTCGGCGTCGCCGCCGTTCTGGAGGACCCTGATCGGTTCGCCGGACGCCACGTGGCCACCATCCTCTGCGGCAGCAACGTCGACCTGGACGCCTACCACCGCTGGGTCCGCAGGTAGGTCACCGGAGCCGACCAGGACTACCGGAGTCCGCCACGAGTTCGGCCCGGACATCGCTCTACTTGGAAAGGACGAATCAGGCTGATCGCCGTTCAGAGGAAGTGTTGCCCAGCTGTGCCAGGTCAAGTTCGATGCGGCGACCATGGACGGTCACGACGATGCTGGCACTTTCGGCTCCCGTCGCCGTGAGGTAGTCGAACAGGGTGGACAACAGCATGTCGTTGCGGTTCTCCAGCCGAGATACCACGCCCTGTCCCACGCCGAGTTTCTTGGCCACCTCGGCTTGGGTCATCTGTCCGGCCTTGCGGATCATCGCCAGGTTCATGGCGTGGACACGGTCCATCTCCTCGGCCGCCTTGTGCGCCACGGCAACGTCTGCGGCAAGGTCGGGATCGGCGAGCAGCCGATCCAGGTGCTCATTGCCACGGACGAAGGTTGTCTCAGGCTTGGTCATGGCTTCTCCTCAAACGCAGTCTCCCGCTTCCACTGATCGATCAGTCCATCGGCACGTGTGGCCACGCTGTCGTAGAACAGATCTCCCAGTTTCGCCTTGTCTCCGGCAAACAGCGCCACGACGGCCTTCCCCGTGTTCGGTGGAAACCAGCAGATCAATCGCACTGCCACCTCCGGGTGGTAGGCGTGCGACACCCGCCAAAGTTGATGGCGGCGCGACTGACGAACCCACCGCAACGTGGCCGTTTCCTCCTCAGGGGTTGGCGGCTCGGTCAAATGCCGAAGCTGATCCAAGGCACGGGCCGTGAACACCAGCAGCAGCTTGGATCGCTGGTCGCCTGCTCCGGCTTCTGCTTCGAGCCGGTCAAGCCACGTGCCGAATTTCGGCCGGCCAATCGATGTCCACAGACTTCATTATGTCATTGAAGCCATATGCCTTTCAAGTCATATCGATGTCATGGCCCCTCGGCGTCGCCGCCGTTCTGGAGGACCCTGATCGGTTCGCCGGCCGCCACGTGGCCACCATCCTCTGCGGCAGCAACGTCGACCTGGACGCCTACCACCGCTGGGTCCGCAGGTAGGTCTGCCAGGATCCGGCACATGTCTGTCCATCGCGGTTACGGAAGAGGGCCCGAGCCATGGGGGTCGAGCAGGATGACGAGCGTCAGCAGGGCGATCCAGACGATGACCGCGGCGAGCAGGAGCCTTCCGGCGGAAGGCCGGTAACGGAAGAAGCGGGGGGTTCTCACAGCCATCCGCTCTTGCGCAGCAGTCGGTGGACGATGAGCGCGGCCACGACCATGACGCCCAGGCTGAAGGGGTAGCCGAGCAGCCAGTGCAGTTCGGGCATGTAATCGAAGTTCATCCCGTAGATTCCGGCGATCATGGTGGGTACGGCGACGAGGGCCGCCCACGAGGAGATCTTGCGCATGTCGGCGTTCTGCTGCATGGCCGCTGCGCTCTGCTCGCGGCCCACCAGGGCAAGGTGGGCGTTCAGGACGCTGGTGAGCAGTTCGTTGTACTCGTCGATCCGGGCGTCCACGCGCAGCAGGTGGTCCAGGACGTCGCGGAACTGCTCCCGGTTGGCCGTGCACAACTCGACCCGCCCTCTGACGATCTCCTCCAACACCGGGATCAACGGATCCTGGGCGGTGCGGAACTCCAGCACCTCCCGTTTGAGCGAGTAGATGTCAGCGGTGACGTCAGTGTGTTCGCCGCTGAAGACGCGATGCTCCAGGGCGATGAGATCGCCTTCGATCTCGTGGGAGACGCGCGAGTAGGTGTCGACGACCTCGTCGCAGATCGCGTACAGCACCCCCGCCGGGCCGGCGGCCAAGAGGCCGGCGTCGGACTCGATGCGGCGGCGCACCCCGCCCAGCGGGTTGGCCTGGCCGTGGCGGACGCTGATGACGAAGTCACGGCCCAGGAACAGGTTGATCTCGCCGACCTCGATGTCGGAGGTCTCCTCCATGTAAAGCAGCGGCTTGAGCACGATGAACAGGGTGTCGCCGTAACGCTCCAGCTTGGGCCGCTGATGGGCATGGATGGCGTCCTCCACCGCCAGCGGGTGCAGGCTCACCTCGCCGGTGATGAGGTCGAACTCCTCCTGTGTCGGCTCGTGCAGGCCGATCCACAGAAAGCAGTCGCCCCGGCCACGGGCGTCGGTGACCGCGTCACTGATGTCGCCGCTGATGGTCTGGCGCACGCCATCGCAGTAGATCGCCTTGTTCACAATCACGTCCGGCATTCTCGCGTAACCAAAAGGCTCCACACACCCGCAACCGGGGCAAAACAGGGCCCGGCCCGCATCCTCGACGCCGATCCGTACTACCGCACGCCGGGCGTGGAGGTGGCAGGCGTCCGGGAGCGGGCACCGGCGGTCGGACCGACGCGCTGACTGGGCTGTTCGGCCGTGAGATCCCACGGAACGGAGTGATGGCCAGGTCCTTGCCGATGAGAGGATCTAGGGCATGTATGTCCTGGAGGCCGGAGACGTACACGCTCCCGCTCTTGTGTTGCTGCATGGTGGTGGCGTTGCGGGGTGGATGTGGCGTCCGGTGCTGGAGCGGCTCGGAACGACGGCTCATGTGATCGTTCCTGACCTTCCTGGCCATGGCCGCAGTGCGGGCGAAGCGTATCGATCGCATGAGGAGACCGTTCAAGCTGTGGCGCGAGTGCTGGAGGAGCGCGCGCCGCACGGCGCGATGGTCGCCGGGTTCTCGTTGGGTGCGCAGCTCGCGATACTCCTCGCCGCGACACGGCCCGATCTGGTCACCGATGCCGTGATCGTGAGCGCGCAGGCCGAGCCTCTTCGGTTCCCGCGCGCGACCCTGGGGCTCCTCGCCGCGACCGCACCGCTCGCCCGGCAACGGTGGTTCGCGAGGCTTCAGGCGAAGGAGTTGTTCATCCCGGAGGAGCTTCTGGCCGACTACCTTCGCGACAGCGCTCGTATGAGCCGTGCGACTCTTCTCGCCTCCGTCGGCGAGAACGTCCGCTTCACCATCCCCGCCGGCTGGGCCGACTTCAAGAACCCGGCGCTGGTGATGGTGGGGGATCGGGAACGGAAGCTGATGCGTGATTCCGCCCGCGCCATCCACGGCTCTCTTCCGGGCAGCCGGCTGATCTCCGTGCCGGACTGCGGCCATGGCATCCCCCTGCAGCGCCCGGATCTGTTCGCCCAGATCCTGGCCGACAGATGGTGAGCAGTCCGATGCGGTCGTAGTCCGCGGACGCGATCACGCCGAGATGAACGGCTCCGTCAGGTGCGGTGTCGCCAGGTGCAGCGTGGTGGCGGTTTCGCGGCCGAGCAGGCGCTTCCTTGAGTGCCTGGCCGCCTCGGGGTCGATCTCGTGCGCGTAGGCGAGCTCGGGGTGGAGCAGTTGGAGCGCGTGCACCAGGAGGTCGCCGGTGACGAGCGCCAGCTCGCGCCCGTCGGCGACCAGCACGCTCTGGTGCCCGGGCGTGTGACCGGGCGTGGCGACCGTGCGCCCGGCGCGCAGCGGCGTGTCCCCGTCGAGGAGCCGGAGCCGACCGGCCGCCACGAGGGGGTCGGTGAGGGTCTCGCGAAGCTGCGGGTTGAGCGCGTCGAGGGCGTCGAACTCGGCCCGCTGGAGCAGGTATTCGGCGTTCGGGAAGTAGGGGCGGCGGTCGCTCGTCGCGCCGCCGCCCGCTGATGGGACGGCCGCCTCCGTCACGACCGCCCATCCGACGTGGTCGGTGTGCAGATGCGTGAGCACCACGGTGTCGACCTCAGCCGGGTCGATGCCCGCGGCGGCGAGCGATTCGGGGAGCGTACCGGGCACGGGCGCCCACGAGCGGGCCGGGCTGTCCGCTGGACCGATCCCGGCGTCCACGATGGTGAGGCCCTTGTCGCTGCGGATCGCGTACGCGCGGAACTGGAGCCGCCAGCGGCCCTCGGCGTCGACCGCGCCCGGGTCGTAGCGGTCGGCCTCGGCCCACTGAGCGGCCGTGGCCTCGGGGAAGGCCTCGGCGCGCGGGGAGAAGAATGGGCCCTCAGCATCGGCGAGAGCGATGATCTCGGTCGAGCCGATCCGGAGGCGGGGAACGCTGAGGGACATGGCCGCGATCTTGCCATGCCTCGCACGCGGGTGGTGACGCGGCCCCGGCGCCGGCTTCTGAACATGCTGCGTTCGCGGGCCCCGGTCTGTTTCGCAGGGTCGGTCAGGGCCTGCGGCCGTGGAAGGTGCGGCGCAGGTCGCTCACCCAGGCGTCGGGGTTCTCCCAGGGGATGAAGTGGCCGCCGTGGTCGTGGGCGTTGACGTTGACGTGGTTGAACCAGTCGGCCTGCGGGCCGGTCTTGAACGCCCGGACGCGCTCGTTGGCGGTGTGGATGCCGGGCGGGTTCTCGTACGTGACGAAGGTGAGGCCGACCGGGGCCTGCACGACCGGGGCGCGGTCGTGGGCGGGGGCCCAGGGGTAGCGGTTGGCGTTGGCGTAGTAACGCATCGACGTGGCGATGGAGTTGTTCACCCAGTAGATCGTGGCGTGGGTGAGCAGGTCGTCCTTGGTGAAGACGGACTCGACGTCGCCACCGTTGTCGCTCCAGGCGTTCCAGCGCTCCAGCAGCCAGGCGAGCAGTCCGGCGGGTGAGTCGCTCAGCCCGTGGGCCAAGGTGGCGCCGTCGAGCATGTGCACGGTGAGGTGGGACGCCGAGCGGTGGTCCAGCTCGATGATGCGGGCGCGGGCATCGGCGGGCTGGTCGTCGGTGAGGGGCCGATTCCGGGCGAAGTCCCAGGCGCGGGGGCCGGTGAAGAAGTCGAGCGGCAACCCAGAGCCGATGTGGATGCCGTACAGCTCGTCGGCGTACTTGTGGCCGAGCTGGCTGGAGACGATCCCGCCGATGTCGCAGCCCCCGGCGGCGTACTTCTCGTATCCCAGGGTCTCGGTCATCAGGGTGTGCCAGAGGTCGGAGACCTTCCAGAAGTTGACGTCCGGAAAGCCGGTGAGCGGGCCGGGGAAGCCGAATCCGGGCAGGGACGGCACGATGACGTCGAACGCGTCGGCGGGGTCACCGCCGAACGCGGCCGGGTCGGCGAGCGGGTCGATCACCTTAGACCAGTGCCAGAACGTCCACGGCCAGCCGTGGGTGAGGATCAACGGGATCGGGCGGGGGCCGCGGCCGGGCTTGCGCATGAAGTGCACCGGGACACCGGCGACGCTCACCTGGTAGTGCTCGTAGGCGTTGATGGCGGCCTCGGCCTTGTGCCAGTCGTAGTCGTCCCGCCAGTAGGCGACCAGCTCGCGGAGATAGCTGTCCGGGACGCCGTAGGACCAGTCCGCATTTCCCTCGTCCAGCGGCGGACGGGTCAGTGTGAGACGGGCGCGCAGGTCATCGAGGACCTCGTCGGGCACATGGATCGGGGTGGGCTCCAGGGGGAAGCCGTGCGGGGTGGTCATGGCGTGGTTCCTTACTGGGCGGGGCGAAGCGGTGCCGTCGGCCCACTGGGTGGTCGGGCGGCGAGCCGGGCCATTTCGAGGAGCGCGGGCAGCGACGCGGCGAGTGCCTGCCGGTGGTGCGCGTCGAGCCGGCCGGCCAGGTCGGCCAGGCGGCCGATGCGCTCCTTTCGCCGCGATTCGACCACCTTGGCACCGGCGGGCGTGACCTGCACCAGCACCGCCCGGCGGTCCGAGGGGTCCGGGGACCGCACGGCCAGGCCGTCCTGCTCGAGCCGGGTGACGAGCTGCGTCATCGCCGGTTGGGTGACTCGCTCGCTCGCCGTCAGTTCAGACAGCCGCATCGGTCCGGCGCCCGCCAGAGTGTGCAGGACACCCAAGGTGGTAAAGCTCATCTGCTCAACCGACGCCAGGCGGATGAACGCCGCCGTGAACTGCTCCATGGCGAGGTCCAGCGCTTCGACGTCCAGGCCGGTAGGCGACGGAATCAGGGACATGCTCCGCATTCTATCAGCAACCTATATAAGCTCCCTATATAAAGGAGCGAAAGCTGCGGGCCTGTACGCCGCGACGCTCTCCCAGCAGGCCACGCTGATCCACAACCATCGCGCCCGCGCGTGGCCCGGCTGATCGCCCTGGCCCGTCGTCGTTCGCAAGCACAGCCCGAGCCGCCCCGCGCGCAGCGCGTCCTTCGGCGAGAACCGCGCCTTTGCAGGCGGCGGGGGCTGGGCCTTCAGATGCTGCGGTGGACGATCAGCCAGGTGGCCACCGCTGTCGTGTCGGGGGAGCGGTTGCCGATGATGTGGGGGCGGGTGCAGGGGAAGGTGATCGAGTCGCCGGGGGCCAGGATGACCAGCTCGGATTCGAACTCGATGGTCAGCTCACCCGAGGTCACCGTGCCGACCTCGTACCCGTCGTGTTTGAGGAACTGGCCGTGTGCCGTGGAGACCGCGCCCGGCGGGTAGGTCGACTCGAAGAATTCCACGTCGGGGGCCGGCACGGGGGAGAGTCGGCGGAAGGTGACGCCGCCGTCGAGGCGGATGGGTGAGACCTCCCACGAGCGCCGGATCGCGAAGGTCTGCGTGGGCTCCTGGTCAGGGCTGTCCGGCTGGTCGAACACGGCGGCCAGGGGGACGTCGATGGCGGAGACGAAGGCGATCAGCCTGCTCACCGACGGACGCATCTGGCCCCGCTCGATCTGGGAGACCGCGCTGGCCGAGATGCCGAGCTCGCGCGCCACCGCGCGCAGCGACTTGCCCGACCGCAGGCGGAGCTCACGTAGCCGCCTGCCCAGGAACTCGCTGCTGACCGCTTCCAGGTCTGTCATGTGCTCCGCACTGGTTGTCACAAGGGTTTAACACGGCCGCAATTCGGGCCCGCGTGTACAGACATAGGTTAACGGCCAGTGTTAAGTGGTTACTTAACAGGCAGGGCAATCCACAGCAGCAATCTATCCCCCCAGGATGCCGCGATGATCGAGCCTCCCGCCCCCCGCCCCCTCACCGAGCCTGAGCCCGACTACGACCCCCGCCTCGCGAACGAGGACCTGGCGCCGCTGAAGAAGCAGACCTGGTCGTCGTACAACATCTTCGCCTTCTGGATGTCCGACGTGCACAGCGTCGGCGGCTACGTCACCGCGGGCAGCCTGTTCGCGCTCGGGCTGGCGAGCTGGCAGGTGCTGTTCGCGCTCGTCGCCGGCATCGTCATCGTCAACGTGTTCTGCAACCTGGTGGCCAAGCCGAGCCAGGTCACGGGCGTGCCGTACCCGGTGATCAACCGGGCCGTCTTCGGCGTGCTCGGCGCGAACATCCCCGCCATCGTCCGCGGCGTCATCGCCATCGCCTGGTACGGCGTGCAGACGTACCTCGCCTCGCAGGCCCTGATCATCGTTTTCCTCAAGTTCTGGCCGGCCACGGCCGCGCTGAACACGCCGACCTTCCTCGGGCTGTCCGCGCTCGGCTACATCTGTTACGCCATTCTCTGGGTGGCCCAGGCAGCCGTCTTCTGGCGGGGCATGGAGTCGATCCGGCGGTTCATCGACTGGGCGGGGCCGGCGGTCTACGTCGTCATGCTGGCGCTGGCCGTCTACCTGGTGAGCCAGGCGGGCTGGGAGAACATCAGCCTCGACCTCTCCCAGGGGGAGAGCCTCGGCTTCGCCGAGTCCATCCCGGTCATGCTCGGCGCGATCGCGCTGGTCGTGTCGTACTTCTCCGGTCCGATGCTGAACTTCGGGGACTTCTCCCGGTACGCCGGATCGTTCGAGGCCGTCAAGCGGGGCAACCTCCTCGGGCTGCCGATCAACTTCCTGTTCTTCTCCGTGCTGACCGTGATCACCGCCTCGGCCACCGTGCCCGTCTTCGGCGAGCTCATCACCGACCCGATCCACACCGTGGAGCGCATCGACACGCCGTTCGCGATCCTGCTCGGCGGGCTCACCTTCGTCATCGCGACGGTCGGCATCAACATCGTGGCCAACTTCATCTCGCCGGCGTTCGACTTCTCCAACGTCAGCCCGCAGCGGATCAGCTGGCGCACCGGCGGCATGATCGCGGCCGTCGGCTCGGTGCTGCTCACGCCGTGGAACTGGTACAGCAACCCGGACGCCATCCACTACACGCTGGGCCTGCTCGGCGCGCTCATCGGGCCGCTGTTCGGCATCCTGATCGCCGGCTACTACATCTGCGCGCGGCAGCGGGTCATCGTGGACGACATGTTCACCATGAACCCGGACGGCCGCTACTGGTTCCGCGGCGGGTTCAACCCCAACGCCGTCTGGGCGACCGTCGCCGCGGGCGTGCCCGCGATGGCCTCGGTGCTCCTGCCGAAGATGCTGATCGACCTCGGCGTCACCACGGCCGACTACGGCTGGATCTCCGACTACAGCTGGTTCATCGGCTGCGGGCTCGGCTTCGTGGCGCTGATCGCGCTGGAACGCCGTACGCCGCGGATCTCCATCAGCGTGCAGGACGGTTGATGGCGCACATCAAGGTGATCAACCCCAACACCGCCCGGGCCATGACCGAGACCATCGGCCGCTGCGCCCGGGCGGTCGCGGCGCCTGCCACCGTCATCACGGCCGTCAGCCCCGCCATGGGGCCGGCCTCCATCGAGAGCCACTACGACGAGGCGCTGGCCGTGCCGGGGCTGCTCGCGGAGATCGCGGCCGGGGAGCGCGACGGCGTGGACGGGTACGTCATCGCCTGCTTCGGCGACCCGGGCCTGCACGCGGCCCGTGAGCTGGCCGCCGGTCCGGTGGTGGGGATCGCCGAGGCGGCCATGCACGCGGCCACCCTGGTCGGCAGCGGCTTCAGCGTCGTCACCACCCTGTCCAGAACGGTCGGCCGCGCCTGGCACCTGGCCCGTGAGTACGGCTTCGGCGCCGCCTGCCGGGGCGTGCACGCCTGTGACATCCCGGTCCTGGACCTGGACGACCCCGCCTCCGACGCCCGCAAGGTGGTGGCCGAGCTGTGCGCCACCGCGCTGGAGACCGACGGCAGCGACACGATCGTGCTGGGCTGCGCGGGCATGGCGGACTTCTGTACGGAGGTCTCGCGGGACCTGGGCGTCCCGGTGATCGACGGCGTGGCGGCGGCCACCAAGCTCGTGGAGTCGCTGGTCGCCCTCGGCCTGCGCACGAGCACCCGAGGGGAGTACGCCCACCCGCTGCCCAAACGCTACTCGGGCCTGCTCCGCGACTTCACCATCTGAACCCGGAGCCTGCGGAATCACAGCATCTTCTATGGGGCGATAGCGCATTTCATCAATGGCTGTCCCCGACCTCGCATGATCGTCAGATATGTCGGTCAGAGGATGCGGGTTTCAATGAGCGAGATCTCTCCGCCGATGACCCCTTCGACCTTGCCGTAGTAGGTGAAGAGGCAGTTCTTGCGCTCACGCAGGAGCGCCAGCGCATCGTGATGCTTCCCGAGTTCCAGCAGACCCCTTGCCGCCATGTCCGTTCCCATGGCCCAAACGCCGCAAAGGATGACGCTGCACTCGGTGGGGCTGCGCCAGTGAACGAAGACGAAACCGTAGTCCTCCCGGAGGGTGTCTTCGGTGTCACGGCGGGGGCGGAAATGTGTCGAGCCGTATCGGCCCTCATGCTCGGGGTAGAGGATCTCGAACTCGGAGAACTGCTCCTCGATGATTTTGCGTGACACGGCGTTGACGCTCGGACCGCCGATGCAAAATGTCATGGCGGCCGAGGAGTCGTATTCTGTCGCCGGGTGCATACGGAAAGAACATCTGCGACTGACGGCTCGAATGCCGTCGGTGAGCTTCGCGATGGCGACGCCTTCCGCCATCGGCATCAACATGACGTTCGCCGGGAACCTGGCCTCTACGCCGAGGTGGGGAATGGGCAGGCTTTCGATGCCGAAACTCGGCAGTACGATCTGCACGTTCTGGGCACGCCCGACAAGCCACTTCATGTGGTCCAGTGCCCTTCTGCCTCGGTAACGCTCTGCGAGTAGTCCTACGGTGAAGGCGGCTAATGCAACGACTATGCTGGCGGCAACATTGCCGACTATGTCACCGACTGTCACATCCATATCAGCTCATCCGCCTATTTCTATTATTGTCTTTATGTCGTCGTCACGGATGAGCAAACCCTCCACGGCCCGGGAGAGTGGCAGTCTTCTGGTGATCAACTCTTCCAGCCAACCCTGCTCGGCGTTGGCGAGCGCCTCGGCCGCCGCTTTGAAATGTTCTCTGCTGGCATTGACGATCCCGAAGGTCACGTTGTTTCTCATCACCATCTCGCGGTAGAGGTGGTTGGCGTCCACCGAGAGATCGAGCGGAGGCCAAGAAAAGCCGATGATGCAGAGAATTCCGTTTCGGTTCAGACCTTTTATCTCCTCGGTCACCACATCGCCTGCTCCCGTCGTGTCTATGACTATGTCGGGCGAGATCTTCTGCATCACCGTGGAGATATCCCCGGTGTGGTAATGGGCGTCAAGGCCGCGGGCGAGAAGTGGCCGTGGCCCCGACTTCAATCGATCGAACAGGTGGACTTCCAGCCCGCGCCCGGCGGCGAGAAGTCCGCACATCAACCCAACCGTCCCCGCGCCGGAAATGAGTACGACGCGGGGGGCGAACCACGCCCGCTTTCCGATGGCGTCGATGTGGGCCCAGCCTTTGGCGGCCACACTGGCAGGTTCCACGAGCACGCCGGTGCTCACCATGGACGACGGAATCGCCAGTACGTCATCGGGATGGGACGTCCACATCTCCGACCCGAATCCATCCCGGCCCTTGATGCCACGCTCGGTGTAGGCGCCGTTGACACACATGTCGGACTCCCCTGCCGCGCAGGCGGAGCAGGGGATGGGGTCGGGGAAGCGGACATAGCCGGTCACGAGTGTGCCAGGGGCGCAGGAGGAGCCCACGGGTGCGTGGATGACGCGTCCTACTGATTCATGTCCGAGGACGAGGTGGTCATGGCCATTGGCCGCCATTCCGAAAAGGCCGGAGGCGAGATCCCGGTCGGTCGCGCATATCCCGAGCGATACGCCCTGGATGATGAGATGATCCGGTTTGGGGTCGAGATCTTCCAGCTCGGTAATCGCAGCGGAGTTTGCGTGTCCGGGAATGATAGTGAGTGCCCGCAATGTAGCCTCCTGGCCTTTCCGTAGCTCATTGAGATCGCATAGACGGAAGATTGTCCAGCCAGAAGTATAGAAAGATCAGGGACCATAACACTCGACTGTGGTCCGATACATTATCGTCGTGTTCCTCTACCAATTTGCGAACTATGTCGTGTTCGAAGGTGTCTGAGATGATTTGACGAGAAAGGAGGGAATCGTGTAGTTGGTCGCGGAGAGGGCCGCGGAACCACTCTTCGAAGGGGATCCAGAACTTGTGCTTCGCCCGGGTGAGGATGGAGGGAGGCAGGTGGCCGCGGATACCCGATCGGAGCAGTTCCTTGCCGTCCAGAGCGTCGTAGCGTGCCCGGGCCTGTAAGGAGGCGACGAAACGCAGCACTCTGGGGTCGGCGAAGGGGAGCGCGGTGTCCATTCCGGCGCCGCCGAACACCCGAGTGTCCTTCATGTAGACGCCCTCGGTCAGCCACGTGCGCCACTGGCCGAACAGCAGGCGATCGAGTCCGGACCGGGCGCGGTGCTCCTCGTAGATCCCGGCCAGCACGCGAACGGGCAGATCGGCTGGTACGTCCAGGCTCTTCGAGAACCGTTGATGCAATGTCTCGTCGGCCAGCCGAATTCGGTTCAGGTAGAGCCGGGCGAGTGCCGTCGAATCGCCGGGCAAGCTAGCCCAGTGGATGTCATCGGAGGGTGACATCGGAAATCCCAGTACCTCGTCGCCGCCCTCGCCGGTCACCATCAGGTCACATCGTTCGGCTGCCGCTGTGGCCAGCAGGTGGGTGGCGAAGGCCGCCTGGTCGGCGTTGGGAGTCTCGAAGTCTCGCACCAGTCGCGGCAGCACGTGCAGATCGGACGGCCGTACCGGAATCACGATGTGCTCCAGCCCGAGATGATCCGCCACCAGCGCGGCGTAGTCCGACTCGTCGTATCCCGCCTCGGCGAACGACGCGGTGTAAGCCACCGGCCTGCGGCCTAGCCGGCGTGTCAGCAGGACGGCGTTGGTGCTGGTGTCGATTCCGCCGCTGAGTGTCATGCCGAGCCGTTCGACGTCCGCAGTCCGTTCCCGCAGGGCGGTGGTGAGCACCTCGAAGAAGGGTTCCGTTGGCAGTGGCTCGGGCTCTTCCGATTCCCCGATCAGATCGTCGGCCGATGGCGGGCGATGATCGACGTGCCTTTCTGAAAGCCGGCCGTGCCGACGGGTGATGACCGTCCCTGGTTGCGGTCGGCGGATGTCCTCGAAGATGGTGTACGGCGCGGGCACGTATTGGAAGGCCAGGTAGAGAGCCATTCCCTCGTGGGACAGCGAGATGCCGTTCCAGGCGAGGCGCCGGAGATCGGTGCTGTAGCCGAATTGGTGACCGGACGTCCAGAGATAGGCGTGCCCGAAGCCGCCGGTGTCGTTGAGCAGGTGCAGTTCATGCCGAACACGGTCGAGCACGACTGCCGTGAAATGACCGTCTCGTGAGACAGCTGCCTCTATGCCGCCGTTCTGATAGCTGGCGTAGAGCCCGGCGGCGCCTTCTCCACCGCACAACCATCCGTCGAGCACGCAGACGCCGGCGGCCGTCTCATGGACAGAGCATCGGTCATCGGCCCTGATCTCCACGTCGTCAACGACGCAAGACCAGTGCGCGGGGGACTCGTCCGGCAGGTCGTCGCGTTCCGGAAGCCTGATCGTTCGTACCAGGAGTGTCATGGTTCCTCCACATCGGCGGGGACCCGTCCGACGCCCCGGTACGTCAGTCCCGCACTGATGACGCCGGTCTGATCCAGCATGTTCTTCGCGTCTATGACCAGGCAGCCGGGGGCGGCGGCCTGAGCCACCGTGTGCCAGTCAAGCCCAGTGACCTCGGGAAACTCGGTCAGCGCGATGATGACGGTCGCGCCGGTAACGGCTGCTGTGACGTCCTCCACCTGATCGACACCGGGGAAGAGCGCCTGCACCGTCTCGGCGGTCAGCACCGGGTCCCATACGCGCAGCCGGGCAGCCCGCGCGGCCAGTGCGGGAAGCAGCCGTAGGCTCGGCGCGGCGCGCATGTCGTCGCTTCCTGGTTCGTAGAGCAGACCCAGGACCGCGACATCGGGGGCCGGGCTGATGTCATGGACGAGATACATCGGGAACATCTGTTGCCGGGTGTTGACTTCGGTCACCGATTCGAGCAATAACATGGTTCGGCCGGAATCGCGGGCCCGCCGGGTCAGCAGGGCGACATCCTTCCCGAGGCAGGAGTCGCCGTAGCCAAGGCCCGGCCGCCAGAAGCCCTGACCCATTCGAGGATCGAGCGACACGCCTTTGATCACATCGTCGACGTTGATTTGGTGTGTTTCGCACCAGCGGGCGATCTCGTTCGCAAAGCTGATCTTCGTGGCGAGAAACGCGTTGCTGGCGTACTTGACCATTTCGGCTTCCCGGGGGGCGGTGACGACCCGGGGAGCGGAAAGGTCGTGGTAGAGCTCTTCGACGAGGGGGAGCAGTGCTTGATTCCACAGGCCCAGCACCAGGCGATCGGGCGTGCGCCAGTCGGCGAGGGCCTGGCCCTGACTCAGGAACTCGGGATTATGGATGTACCGCTCTCTGAGTTCGGGGAATTCGTTGACCAGTTCGTCACTGGTGCCGGGCGGAATCGTGCTCTTGACGATGATCAACGAGGGCGCCTGGACACTCGAGATCACGGTGCCGATCACCTTGCGTACTTCCCGGGTGTCGACCTCGTCGCCGGGCAGCAAAGGCGTGGAGACAGCCACGATGACCGCGTCGGTGAGTTCGGTCGTCTCGGTGCGGAAGTCGATCGCCACCGTGCTCAGCGCCGCTTCCAGACCAGGCTCGTGGAAGGGGATGATTTTTCGCTGAAGTAGCTCGATGCGGTCAGGATTGTGGTCGATTCCGATCACCTTGTGACCGGATTCCGCGAGCCCGACCGCGGCCGTGAGCCCGACATAACCCAGCCCCACCACTGTGATCAGCAAGGACGTGCTCCTCTCCGTAAAAGGTTGTGCCGGCACCACATTTCCAGTGCGAGGGCTTTGAAAGCGAAGGGAGAGCCTCCACCCGGAGGAAAATGTGCCTTGGTCAACTCGCGGGCGGCGGCAGGCGAGATTATGCCGCGGCGGACCAGTTCGCCTTCGAGGAGCAGTTCTCCATAAGAGGCGAACAAGATCTCGTACCACTGTTTGATCGGTGGGGAGAAACTACGTTTGGGGCGATCGATGATCGCGGTCGGCAGGAGAAATCTGACCGCTTCCCGGAGCCGGTGCTTAGGCGGCTCGTGATGATCGGGTGTGGCTTTACGAAGCCCGATCACCGCGTCGACGAGATGGTGATCGACAAATGGCAGCCGGAGCTCGACCGAGTTGGCCATGCTCAGCCGGTCACCTTGAGCGATCCCGTTCTCGCGGAGATAGGTTGACATGATCAACTGATCGGGGGGCGTGGGCGGGAAGAGCGGTGGCGTGAGTCCCCGCATGGCCTCGCCGTAATATCGCGGGCCGTCATCTCGGGCTTCGCGAAAATCGGGATCCAGCTCATAGAAGATGGGCGCGCTCCCACGGTCGGCGCGTCGCATCGCCTCACGCACCCAGGGATAGCCCCAGAACAGCTCGTCAGCACCCTGACCTTGCAACATCACACGGACGCCCGCCTCCCGGGCGGAGCGCATCACGGCGAAGTAGCAGATTCCGGCCATGTCCGCGATCGGGTCATCCCACGCGGCGACGACCTGGGGGAACAGCCGAACAACCGAGGCCGGCCCGAGTTCGATTTCGTGGAACTCCATATCGAGCTCGTTGGCGAAGGATCGGGCGAGTTCCCGTTCGTCGATACCGCGGTGGCCGGTGTATCCGACGCTGAAGGCCTTCGGGCGGATATCGGCGTCTCGCGCGGCCAATGCGGCCACGATGCTTGAGTCGATCCCACCACTGAGCGCGACTCCGATCGGTTGATCGGCATGGGCAACGAGTGGTGACAGCTCCCGCAGCAAATCGGCGATGACGTGATCCGGCCTGTCCGCGCGCGCTTCGGCCGCATTGAGCAGCCAGTACGGACGATCGTGGATCGCCCAGTCTTTCGTGTGCACAGTGATGAGGTGGCCGGCGGGAACCTTTCGCACGCCGCGCAGGATGCTGTCGGGCTCGGTAACGTATTCGAGATGAAAGTACGCGTTGACGCTTCGCGGCTCCAACTCGACATCGACGCCCGCTGCGATCAGCGCCTTGGCCTCCGAGGCGAAGAGGAGTCCGTCAGGGGACTCGCGCAGATATAACGGTTTTTCTCCCATGCGGTCTCTCGCCAGGAGGAGCCGCCCCATCCGTTCATCCCATAGCGCGAGTGCGAACATTCCGCGAAGTCGATCGAGGAACAGCGTTCCGTGCTCCTCATAGAGGTGCAGGATGACTTCGCAGTCCCCTTCGCTCCGGAAGACGTGCCCCTTACTGAGGAGATCCTTCCGAAGCTCCCGATAGTTGTAGATCTCACCGTTGACGATCAGGACGATTGTGGAGTCGTGGTTGATGAATGGCTGCCAGGACCCGCCAGGATCGATGATCGCCAAACGGTTGAACCCCAGTGACACCTCGGGTGTGTCGTAGAAGTTCATGCCATCGGGCCCGCGGTGCTTCAGTGCTTCTGTCATCGTGCGCACGAGGTCGCTACGCGCGGTACCACGTCTGGCCAGGTGGCCGCTGATCCCACACATGCCACTAAACTATACGAGAATTACCTTCCTGAATTGTGCAGAAGTTGTATGCGCCCAAATATGGATGAAGGTGTTCGCGTCCATCCGGATGGATTGATCTCTCCGGCTGCCGTTTCGGCAGGTTAGGCGGCCGGATGACTTTGGCCGAAACTGGGTGTGTCCTGCAAGTCAAGATGGGGCCGGGTTTTGGTGGGACATATAGTCGCATTATGGTTCTAGAGAGCTTTAAAGGCTGAGGTTATGGTGGCCTGTCGTAGCCCTTGCCGAATCCGTCGTTCGGACCTCGTTCGTCAGCTGCTCCAAAGGAGAGGCCCAACGCCTGGCCGTGCCCGGGATCTCAGCCGACAACCTGGACTTTCTCGGCTGGCATGACCCGCGCGCCCGAACGCGCCCACCTGGTCAGGCCGACTCGCGGATGATCAGCTCGGTGGGCAGGATCACCGGGACGGCGGGGCCTTCGCCGAACAGGCGCAGCAGCAGGCCGACCATGGCCGCCGTCTGCTCGGCGATCGGGTGGCGCACGGTCGTCAGCGGCGGCTCGGTGTAGCGGGCGGCCTCGATGTCGTCGAAGCCCACCACCGCCACGTCGTCGGGCACCCGGCGGCCCGCCTGGCGCAGCGACTGCAGGGCGCCGACCGCCATCAGGTCGTTGGCCACGAAGACGGCGTCCAGCGACGGGTCGTCGCGCAGGAGTTGGCGCATGGCCACCGCGCCGGACTCGCGGGTGAAGTCGCCGACGGCCACGATCGAGCGGTGGTCGGAGTCGTGCAGCACGTTGCGGTAGCCGGTGAGCCGGTCCTGGCCGCCGATCATGTCCTGCGGGCCGGCGATCGTGGCGATCCGGCGGCGGCCGAGGCCGACGAGGTGACGCACCGCGGTCTCGGCCCCGCCGACGTTGTCGTTGTCGACGTACGGGATCTCGACGGGGACGGCGGGACGGCCGTAGGAGACGACCGGGACGCGCAGGCGGGACAGCGCGGACGGGAGCGGGTCGGCGCCGTGCATGGAGATGAGCATGACGCCGTCCACGTGCCCGCCGGCGATGTAACGCTCCACCCGGGCGTGACTCTCGGCCGAGGAGGCGAGCATCAGCACGACCTGCTTGTTGACCGCCTCCAGCTCGTAGCTGGCCGAGCGGATCACCGTGGAGAACAGCGGGTCCTCGGAGAACACCCTGGTGGGGGGCTCGGAGACGACCAGGGCGATCGAGTCGGTCCGCTGCGTGACGAGGCTGCGCGCCGCCGAGTTGGGCACATAGCCCAGCTCGTCGATCGCGCGCTGCACCGCGTCGCGGATCTGCGGCGCCACGGTCGTCTGGCCGTTGACGACACGGGAGGCGGTGGCCCGGGAGACGCCCGCCCGGGCGGCGACCGCCTCCAGGGTCGGACGTCTCATGACTGCATCAAACAGGAGAGCACGGAAGGAATCTACAGGCCGTTCGCGGCGATCACGTCGCGGTACCACAGCGCGCTGTCCTTGGGCACCCTGGTCTGCGTCGCGTAGTCCACGTGCACGATGCCGAACCGGCGCCGGTAGCCCTCCGCCCACTCGAAGTTGTCCAGCAGCGACCAGACGAGGTAGCCCCGCAGGTCGGCGCCCTGCTCGATGGCCCGGCCCACCTCGTGCAGGTGTCCGCGCAGGTAGGAGACCCGGTCCACGTCGTGCACCCGGCCGTCCTGCACGACGTCGTCGAAGGCCGCGCCGTTCTCCGTGACCATGAGGCCCACCTGCGGATAGTCCTGCGAGAGCCGTACCAGCAGCCGGGACAGGCCGTCGGGGACGATCGGCCAGCCCATCGCGGTGGTCGGCGCGTCCGCCGCGGCGAACTCGACGTCCTCCGAGCCCGGCCAGGCCGCGTCGGCGGGCCGGCCGGGACCGGCCTGCACCACGCACGGGTTGTAGTAGTTGATCCCGACCAGGTCGATCGGTGCGTTGATGATCTTGAGGTCGCCGTCCTGGATGTGCTCGGTGCCGCCGTTGCGCTCCGCTGCGGCCAGCACCTCCTCGGGGTAGCGGCCGTAGACCGCCGGGTCGAGGAACTGCCTGGTGAGCAGCGCGTGGATGCGGTCGACGGCGGCCGCGTCCGCCTCGCTCGCGACCGCCTGCGGGTCGTTGACCTGGGCCGGGGTCAGCACCGGGGAGGAGTTGACCACCAGCATGATGCTCCGCGCGCCGAGCTCCCGCAGCCGGGTCGCCGCCAGGCCGTGGCCCAGCATCAGGTGGTGGGCCGAGCGCAGGGCGTGGGCCGGGTTCTTGCGGCCGGGGGCGTGCACGCCGTTGCCGTAGCCGAGGAAGGCCGCGACCCACGGCTCGTTCAGGGTCGCCCAGTCGTGCACCCGGTCGCCCAGCCGGTCGTGGACGAGCTGGGCGTAGTCGGCGAAGCGGTAGGCGGTGTCGCGGTTCGCCCAGCCGCCGTGGTCCTCCAGCGCTTGGGGAAGATCCCAGTGATAAAGCGTGATGTACGGCGAAATTTCGGCTTCCAGGAGCTTGTCCACGAGCTTGTCGTAGAACGCCAGCCCGCGCGGGTTGGCCGGCCCCTGCCCGTCGGGCTGGATGCGCGGCCAGGCCACCGAGAACCGGTAGGCCGCCAGCCGCAGCTCACGCATCAGCTCGACGTCGTCCTGGTAACGGTGGTAATGATCGCAGGCGACGTCCCCTGTGTCGCCGTCCGCCACGTTGCCGGGGGCATGGGAGAAGGTGTCCCAGATCGACTGGCCGCGCCCGTCCTCCTTGACCGCCCCCTCGATCTGGTAGGAAGCCGTTGCGGCGCCCCAGACGAAGTTTTCCGGGAAAATCATCCCTTGACCGCTCCTTGCATGATTCCGCCGATGATTTGCTTACCGAACAGGGCGAAGACGAGGACGAGCGGCAGTGTGCCGATCGCGGTCCCGGCCAGCCCCAGCACGTAGTCGTTGACGTACCCGCTGGCGAGTGTCGACAGCGCCACCTGGACCGTCGGATTGTCCGGGGTGAGGACGACGAGCGGCCAGAAGTAGTCGTTCCAGGCCGACATGAAGGTCAGCATGCCGAGCACGGCCGCCGCGGGCCGGGCGGCGGGCAGCACGACGTGCCAGAAGAGCCCCCAGGTCGTGCACCCGTCGACCCGCCCCGCCTCCAGCAGCTCGTTCGGCAGCGCCCTGGACAGATACTGCGTCATGAAGAACACGCCGAAGGCGTTGACCAGCGCCGGCACGATCAGCGCGTAGTTGGTGCCGGTCCACTCCAGCTTGATCATGAGCATGTAGAGCGGGATGATGCCGAGCTGGGCGGGCACCATCATGGTCGCGACCGTGATGACGAGCATCACGTTCTTGCCCCGGAAGCGCAGCTTGGCGAAGGCGAACCCGGCCAACGTCGAGAAGAACATCACCGCCAGCGAGATCGACCCCGCCACGATGACCGAGTTCAGCAGCGCGAGCCCGAAGGGCACGGTGTCGAAGACCCGGGCCACGTTGGCGAAGAAATTGCCGCCGGGCAGCAGCGGCGGCGGCACCTCGGCCAGCGCCGAGTTGTGCCGGGAGGCCACGACCACGCTGTAGTAGAGCGGGAAGGCCGAGAAGAAGGCCACCGCGGTCAGCGTCAGATAGCGCAGTCTCACAGCAGACCACCCTTCACGCGCCTGCTGAGCAGGAAGTTCACGCCGGCGACCAGCACCACGATGAGGAACATCACCCACGACGCCGCCGAGGCGTAGCCGAAGTCGAACACGGTGAAGGCCTGCTCGTAGACGTACAGCGCCAGCGTCTGGAACTGCCGGTCCGGCCCGCCGCTCACCAGGCCGCCGCCGCCGCCGCTGCTCGTGCCGAACAGCATCGGCTCGGCGATGACCTGCATGGCGCCGATGGTGGAGACGATGACCACGAAGATGATCGTCGGCCGGATCATCGGGATGGTGATCCGGCGCAGCTGGGTGGCGCCGCTCGCGCCGTCCAGGGTCGCGGCCTCGTACAGCTCCCGTGGCACGGCCTGCATCGCGGCCAGGAAGATGAGCGCGTTGTAGCCGGTCCACCGCCACATGATCATCACGGAGAGCGCGATGTGCGAGGTCGCGGTCCCGGCGGCCCAGTCGATCTGACCGACGCCGACCAGCGACAGCATCCAGTTGATCAGCCCGAAGTCCCGGCCGAACAGCTGGCTGAAGATCACCACGACGGCCACCACGCTGGTCACGTTCGGCAGCAGCAGCGAGATCCGGAACAGCGTCTGGAAGCGCAGCCGCCGGTTGAGCAGGTGCGCGAGCCAGATGGACAGCACCAGCTGCGGCACGGTCGACAGCACGCCGATCGACAGCGTGTTGAACGTGGCGTTCCAGAAGTAGCCGTCGGCCAGCAGCGTCTCGTAGTTCTTCAGCCCGATGAACGTCTGCTCCTCGTCCAGCAGCGTCCACTCGTGCAGGCTGACCCAGGCCGTATAGAACAGCGGGAAGAGGCCGAACGCGCCGAACAGCAGGAAGAAGGGGGCGACGTAGGCGTACGGCGACACCCTCGTGTCGAGGGTGTGCCGCATGCTCCGCCTACGTGGTCGGGTGACCGCGAGGGGGAAAGTACTCATTTGATCTTCTTGACGTCCTCGAGCACCTGCGCCCACGACTCGTCCGGGGTCTGCTTGCCCTGCTCGACCCGGCCCAGGCCGTTGCCGATGGCCGTGCGGACGTCGGCCTCCTTCGGGCCGAGGTGCTGCGGCTTGAGCGCCTTGGCGGCCTCGGAGTAGATCTTGCCGATGGGCGTGTCACCGAAGAACGGCTTGGTGAAGCTCTGGATCGACGGGTCGTCGTAGAGCGCCGGGATCGACGGGAAGATGCCCTCCTCCTTGAAGATCTGGGCCTGGGCGTCCTTGGTGGTGAGGAAGTCGACCAGCTCGGCGGCCTCCTTCGGGTGCTTGCTCTGCTTGGGCACCATCAGGTGGGAGCCGCCGCTGTTGCCCGATCCGCCGGGGACGGTGGCGATGTCCCACTTGCCGGTGGCGTCCTTGGCCTGCTCCTGGATGAAGCCGGTCATCCAGGCCGGGCAGATGATCGTGGCGAACGAGCCCTTGGCGAAGCCGGTGTTCCACGGCGGGGTGAAGGCGGCGAGCTTGGCGGTCAGCCCCTCGGCGGTGATCTGGTTGGACAGGTCCCAGGCCTTCTTGACGTCCGGGTTGGAGTCCACGACGAGGTTGTCCTGCGGGTCGTACAGGCCTGTCGGGGCCTGGTTCACGATCGCGCGGAAGATCTCACCGGGGGCGTCCACGAACTTGGCGCCGGCCACGTCCGCCGCGGCGAACTTCTTGCCCGTGGCGATGTAGTCCTCCCAGGTGGGCCAGAGCGCGGCGACCTTCTCGCGGTCCTCGGGCAGCCCGGCCTTCTTGAACAGGTCCTTGCGGTAGCACATGGCCAGCCCGCCGACGTCGGTGCCGAGGCCGAGCACCTGCCCGCCCTGCTTGCTCAGGCCCTGCTGCCACTTCCAGTCGAGGTAGTCGCCCTGCCGCTTGTCGAGGCCGTACTGCTTGAGGTCGTGGAACTTCTGCGGCTGGGCGGTGAAGGTGCTGATGTAGCCGACCTCTACCGCTTCGACGTCGGCCGCTCCCGCGTTGGTCGCCAGGCGCTTGACGAGGTTGTTGTGGTGGTCGTTGAACTGGGTGATGTTCTCGACGATCTCCACGTTGGGGTGGGTCTTCTTGAACTCCTCGTACAGCGGCTTGAAGCCGAGGTCACCGAAGAGCCCGACCTTCAGCTGAATCTTCTCCGCGGACGCGGCGGCGCCGTCGGACGCGGGGCCGGACGCGGTGTCGCTGCCGCCGCACGCGGCGGTCGCGAGCGCGAGTGCCGACGCGGTGATCAAGGGTACGGCGATTCGCCGGAAACGGGAGGTCATGGAACTCTCCTGGATTCGTGCCAAGGGGGTGACTGAGAGAGCGCTCTCTCGCCAGATTCGCGGCCATAACCAGGGGCTGTCAACGATTGTGCGATAACAATCGCCGTTACCGAGAGAGCGGTCTCTCAAACTCTCCGGGTGGGGAGCGCTCCCACATGAGCAGGGAGTTTCCGGCCGGGACGGTGGTCCCTAGCCGTTGAGGACGCGGCCGACCATGCGGGCGTACATCCGGCCCGGACTCGGCGCCTGCGTGAGGAATCCCGGCAGCATCGGCAGCGACACCGCCAGAGGCTCCAGCCGCCGATAGAGCTCGTCGGCGTCGGCCGGCCGATCGCCCGGCTTCTTCTCCAGCAACTGGGCCAGCAGCGTGCCCAGCTCGCGGGGGACCCCGGGAACGGCCGGCGGGCGCTGCTTCACCTGCTTCTCGAACACCACATAGTCCGTGGGCCCGGTGAACAGCTGCCGCCCGGTCAGCATCTCGTGCAGCACGCAGCCGAGCGCGTAGAGGTCGCTGCGCGGCTCGGCGACGCCGTGCTGGATCTGCTCGGGCGCCATGTACGCGGGCGTCCCCAGGATCTGCCCGACCCTGGTGAAGGTCGTCACGTCGGCGTCGCGCAGCATGGCCAGGCCGAAGTCCAGCACCTTGACGCTGCCGTCGGGGCAGAGCATGAGATTGGTCGGCTTGAGGTCGCGGTGGCAGATCGACAACGCGTGCGCGGCCGAGAGCACCGCGCACGCCTGGGCGGCGATGGCGGCGGCCCAGGGCACCGGCAGCGGGCCGTGCTCGCTCACCACGTCGGCCACCGTGACGCCCTCGATGAACTGCATCACCTGATAGAGCCGCTGCTCGTGGGTGCCGAAGTCATAGAGGACGGGCGCGCCGGGATGCTCCAGCCTGGCCAGGATGCGCGCCTCGCGGATGAACCTGCGCTCCAGCTCCTGGTCAGGGCCGCTGGGCAGCCTGAGGAGCTTGACCGCGACCCTGCGGTCCAGATGGCGATCATGGCCGGCGTACACCGCGCCCATGCCGCCCTGCCCGAGGGGAAGGGCATCGAGCGCATAGCGGTCCCCGATGACCATTAGCCCCCTCCCGCCGTCTTTCGGAAAAACTACACCGTCAGGACTGCGGGTGCAGGTGGCCGTCGGTCAACCCGTCGAGCCCCAGCCGGATCAGTGTCTGGCCCAGCGCCGACGTCTCCCGCAGCGCGTCCTCCAGCACCGCGAGCCGCCTGAACGCCTCGCCGTAGGCGCGCTGCTCCTTGAGTGACAGCCTGGGCAGGCGCGTGCGGCGTACGTCGAACCTGCTGGAGCCGGTGGAGGCGCGGCTGCCCGCGGCCCGCAGGAACCCCGCCAGGAAGTCCGGGTCGAGCCTGCGCGCGTCCACCCGGTAGAGGGTCAGATGCGGCCCGAGCGCGTAGCCTCCCTCGGCCATCACCCGCACGCTGGAGTAGGAGGCCACCACGTCGCCCGGCCGGACCGTGACCAGGCCCTTGAACAGCGAGGCCAGCCCGGACGCCGGCGTGCCGTTGGCCACGTCGTCGACGGTGAGGACCGGGACGTCGCCGTCGCCGACGGCCATCCTGGGCGGCGCCTGGACCACCGTCACCAGGCCCTCCTTGATCAGGTCGCCGACCGTGGTGACGGGCTGGTCGAGCGGCTGGTCGAGGACCTTGAGGTCGGGCGGCAGAGCGGCGGCGGCCAGGAAGCGCTCGCGGGTCTCGGTGAACGCCCGGCCCAGGTCGTCGCGGCGCTGGTGACGGGCCGGCGTCATGTCGACCTCGTCGGCCAGCAGGTCGATGATGCGGACGGACTGGCCGGAACCGTCCTCCAGGTAGGCGCGCCAGGCCGGCTCGACGACCGCCAGGTCGGCCGCCGCGTCCAGGATCAGCACGTCGGACGGCGGGCGCTCGCCGGCGGCCGGCCGGCGCAGCAGCCACAGGTCGGAGCCCGGCAGCGCCACCACCGCCCGCAGCGCCCCGGCGCGCAGCAGGTTGGCGCGGATGCGGCGGCCCGCCTTGCGGCTGGCGGCGGCGGGCGGCATCAGGATCGCGACCAGGCCGCCGGGCTTGACGTGCGTCAGGCAGTGCTGCACCCAGGCCAGCTCGGGCTCCCCGCGCGGCGGCAGGCCGTACTCCCAGCGAGGGTCGCCGACCAGCTCCTCGTAACCCCACGCGCGCTCGTTGAACGGCGGGTCGCAGACCACGGCGTCGGCCTTCTGCCCGGCGAAGCCGTCGTAGCGCATGGCGTCGCCCGTCACGATCGCCGCCTCGGCGCCGCGCAGCCGCAGCCGGGCCGCCGCGATCCCCGCCGACGCCTCGCTGAGCTCCTGCCCGAGCACCCGCGCCGAGCCGGCTCCGAGCAGCAGCGTCCCCACCCCGCAGGCGGGGTCGAGGATCTCGGGATGGCCGGCGGCCGGGGGAGGGCTGTTGGCGGGGGCGATGTCGACCAGGCGGACCATCAGCTCGGCGATGTCGTCGCGGGTGACGGAGAGCTGCCGGGAGTGGGCTTCGAGGTAGCGCTCGACGAGGAACTCGTACGCCGTCAGCGCGCCGTGCCGGTCCGCGAACTCCGACACGAGCGCGGCCAGCTCGGGCTCCAGGTTGCTCTCGCCGGTGGTCAGGTGCGCCCCCGCCTGAGCGACCGCCGCGCCGAGGCGCAAATCGCCTGCGGCTTTCAGGCGCTGCCACGCCCGATCTCCCAGGGAGACCTGGTAGGACTTCCCATAGCGGCGCAGCCAGGCCTCGACCTGGGGCAGGGAGAAGAGGGGCTGATGGGCGGTGCCGCCGACCGGCGGCGGGAAGTCGTCGTGGCGGCGGCGCCAGTTGCTCACCGCCGCGCGCCCGACACCGGCGAGCCGGGCGATGTCCCCGGCGTTCAGGGTCGGGTCGTGGCTCATGAAGGCCACAGTAGTTCAACCCAGTCTTCAGCGCATCTGCTTGTGAAGTCTTTCAACCAGTGATTTACTGCTGGTTATGAAGCAGAACATCCGCTATGCCGCCGGATCAGACGTGGGCCGCCGCAGGGAGCAGAACGAGGATTCTGGCTACGCGTCCGGCCGGTTGCTCGTGGTGGCTGACGGGATGGGTGGGCATGCGGCCGGTGAGCTGGCGAGCTCGGCGGCCATCGCCGTGATGCGCGAGCTGGATGCCACGCTTCCCGAGACGGGCACCGACCTTGAGTCCGTGCTCGAAGGCGCCGTGCACGAGGCCGCGCGCAGGCTGGTCGAGCTGGCCGACATCGACCCCGCGCGCAGGGGGATGGGGACCACGGTGACCGCCATGCTCTGGGACGGTTACCGGTTCGCCCTTGCTCATCTCGGTGACTCCCGCGGCTACCTGCTTCGCGATGGTGCGCTCTATCAGATGACCAAGGATCACACACTTGTCCAGTCGATGGTGGACGAAGGGCGCATCACGGAGGACCAAGCCGCCGTGCACCCCCGCCGCTCGATGGTGCTGCGGGTGCTGGGCAGCGAGGGCAGGGCGGAGCCTGACATGGCGCTGCGCGAGGCCGAGCCGGATGATCGCTACCTCCTCTGCTCCGACGGGCTCACCACCGTGCTCGGGCCCGAGGTCCTGCACGAGGTGCTGACCACGGTGACAGACCCGGCCCTGGCCGTCCAGAGGCTCATCGACCTTGCCAACGAGGGCGGCTCGCCGGACAACGTGACGGTGATCGTCGCGGACGTGGTCACGCCGGGCGCGGGCGACACGCACATCTTCCGCGTGGGCGCCGGCTGCTGACCGCACCATCTGTCTCACCACCCCCAACAGCCCCAAGACCGATATTTCGGCTCATAGCTTGACACTCTCCGTGTGTCCCGCGCACGTTCGCGATGCCGCTATTACAGTTCATCGTGATCTGCCACATTCTGGGGGGAGTCAAGCTGGACCCGATCGCTGAAGAGTTATTGAAAACGGTCCGCGAAGAACTCGGCTACCGGGAGAAGAAGGGCGAACACACCAAGTTCGGCCACTGGTACGCGGACCGCCTCAAGGATCCGCAGTATCAAGACGCGCCGTGGTGTGACATGTTCATCGCCTGGGCCGCCGACAAGGCGGGCGTCACCGACTATGTCGGTCAGTTCGCCTGGACCCCCTCGCACGCGGTCTGGTTCATCAAGAAGGACGCCTGGTCCCAGCGGCCGGAGCCCGGAGCCCTGGTCTTCTTCGACTGGAAGGGCGGCAAGAGCTACAAGGGCATCGACCATGTGGGCATCGTCGAGCGGGTCGAGGGCAAGAAGATCCACACCATCGAGGCGAACGTGGACCGCGTCTGGCTCAAGCGCAAGGTCCGCGAGACGGACAAGGTCGTCGGGTACGGCCTGCCGCGCGTGGTCAAGGCCAACGCCGCCCCGGAGGAGATCCGGTCCACCGATCAGCCGTTCCCGCTGGGCGAGCGCTCAGGGGCACGGGAGAGCTCACCCTTGGACGTCCTGGGGTCGCCGCTGGCCCTGCTGGTGGTCATGGTCGCCACCACCGTCGTGGTCTCGCTCCGCCTCGCCGGCCGTCGCCGTGGTCACCACCGCCGCTTCCACTGGCCCTGGAACGAGCCATCTTCCACGCCGCCCCCGGCCCGGCCTTTCCCGCCTGAAGTCCCGCGCCCACGGACCCGCGCCCGCACCGAGGCCGGTGCGTCGAGGGGCACTCCTGCGGCCCCTGAGCCGCGTTCCGGCCCGGTGGCCACCAAGACCCGGCCCCCGGCGGCCCGCACCCCCACGAGACGCAGACCGTACGAACCGAGAGACTGAGCGGTGCGGGGGTCGGTCAGGTTTCCAGGTTGATGACCACCTTGACGTGTTCGCCCGGCTCGAAGGCCGCCGGGGCCTGGTCCAGGGGCAGGCGCCGGGTGATGAGCCGGGACAGCCAGTCCTGGTCCGCTTTCGCCAGCGCGGCGGCGGCGGCGCGGTAGTGGCGCAGGTTGGCGTTGACGGTGCCGAAGACCACGTCGTTCTCCAGCACGATGTCCCGGTTGATCTGGCCCGCGTCCGTCCGGATGAGCCGCCCGCCGCTGGAGACGCCGGTGAGACAGACGATGCCGGCGGCCGCGGTGTTGAGCATGGCTTCCACGACGAGCTTGGGTGATCCGGTGGCCTCGACGATGATGTCCGGCTTGAAGCCGATGGACTCGATGCCGTCCCCCGAGTGGTAGGTGCCACCCAGGGCGGCCACCAGGGCGGGCTTGATGCCCTCGGTGGCGCGGTCCAGGACGTGTACGTCGAGTCCGCGCTGCTTGCCGAGCAGCGCGGCCAGCAGCCCGATCGGCCCGGCGCCGGTGACGAGCACGTTCTGCGGCCCGAACCAGGCCCGCGAGCCGATGGCCTCGATGTGCTCCCAGGCCTTGGCCACCACGGAGGCGGGCTCGACCAGGACGCCGAGCCCGCCCAGGGCGGGGTCGATCTTGATCGCGTAGCCGGCCTCGACGACCCACCGCTCGCTGCCGTAGCCGTCCAGTTCCTTGATGCCGCGCTCGGTGTACTCGCCGTTGCGGCACATGTCGAACTCGCCCCTGGCGCAGGCGGGGCACGGCTTGGGGTCGGGCCGGCGGACCACGCCCACCACGAGGTCGCCGGGGGAGTAGGCGGAGCCCTCCGGCGACTGGAGCACCCGCCCGAGCGACTCGTGACCGAGGATCATGGGCTCGGCCCGCGGCCAGCCGTACTCCCCGGAGTTCAGCTCCCGGTCGGTCCCGCAGATGCCCAGGGCCAGACCCTGGACGAGCAACTGACTCGGCTTGGGTTCCGGCTCCGGCACCTCGGTCACCCCGAGCGTGCCCTGTTTGCCGGGAATCAGCGTGATCGCACGCATGGCCTCACCTCCGAGGGCACTACTACCCATCAGCCCTTGGGAAATAGTAGGACGTCCTAGTATCTTCGGTTGTAGGCCCCGTGAAGGAGTGATCAGGCGTGCACGTTCCCGTCCATCCGGTCCGTTTCGTCACAGCGGCAGCGCTGTTCGACGGCCACGACGCCGCGATCAACATCATGCGACGGATTCTGCAGACCCAGGGCGCCGAGGTGATCCACCTGGGGCACAACCGGTCGGTGGACGAGATCGTCACCGCCGCCATCCAGGAGGACGTGCAGGGCGTGGCGATCAGCTCCTACCAGGGCGGGCATGTGGAGTTCTTCTCCTACCTGGTGGATCTGCTGCGCGAGCGCGGCGCCGGCCACGTCAAGGTGTACGGCGGCGGAGGCGGCGTCATCGTGCGCGAAGAGATCGACCTCCTGCACTCCCGGGGCGTCACCCGGATCTTCTCGCCCGAGGACGGCCAGCGGCTCGGCCTGCCCGGGATGATCAACAAGCTGATCGAGGAGTGCGACGTCGAGCCGGGGGGCGCGCCCACCGTGGAGGCCGTGGTCTCGGGCGACCAGCCGGCCCTGGCCCGCGCGATCACCCTGATCGAGTCCGGCCGGGCCCCCGCCGAGCTCGTCGAGGGGCTGCGGGCGGCGGGCCGTTCCGCGCCGGTGCTGGGCATCACGGGCACCGGCGGCTCGGGCAAGTCCTCGCTCACCGACGAGCTGGTCCGCCGGCTGCGGGTGGACAACGACGACAAGCTGCGCATCGCCATCATCGCGATCGACCCCACCCGCAGGCGCGGCGGCGGCGCGCTGCTCGGCGACCGGATCAGGATGAACAGCCTGAGCCCGCAGACCTACTTCCGCTCGCTGGCCACCCGAGGCGCCCCCAACGAGGTGCCCGCCTGCCTGGACGACGTCATCACCGCCTGCCGGGCCGCAGGGTACGACTTGGTCGTGGTGGAGACGCCCGGCATCGGCCAGGGCGACGCCGGGATCGTGCCGCACGTGGACGTGCCCATCTACGTGATGACGCCCGAGTTCGGCGCGGCCTCCCAGCTCGAGAAGATCGACATGCTGGACTTCGCCGAGGCGGTCGTGATCAACAAGTACGAGCGGCGCGGCGCCGAGGACGCCCTGCGCGACGTGCGCCGCCAGCTCGTCCGCAACCGCGAGGCGTTCGGCGTCTCGCCGGACGAGATGCCGGTCTTCGGCACGATCGCGGCCCGCTACAACGACGCCGGCGTCACCGCCCTCTACCACCATCTCAAGGACTTGCTGGTGGACAAGGGCCTGCCGGCCGGGCCGGGACTGCTGGCGGCGGTGCGCGGCCGCACCTCGCAGGCGTCGGCCGCGATCGTGCCGCCGTCACGGGTGCGCTACCTGGCGGAGATCGCCGAGACGGTGCGCGGCTACCACGCCGAGACGCGGGCGCAGGCGGAGGTCGCCCGCCGCCGGCAGCAGCTCACCGAGGTGCGCGCGCTGCTGGACGGTGCCGGTGACGGTGCTCGTAACGGGGACGGGGAGGGCGCGGCCGACGCCCGGCTGGCCGAGCTGAGCGAGCGGGCCGAGCGGGAGCTGAGCGAGGAGAGCCGGGCGCTGCTGGACTCCTGGCCCGCGACGAAGGAGCAGTACACCGCGGACGAGCTGGTCGTGAAGGTGCGCGACCGGGAGATCCACACGCCGCTGTGGCGCGAGACGCTCTCCGGCAACCGCATTCCCCGGGTGGCCCTGCCCCGCTACACCGACCACGGCGAGCTGCTGCGGTTCCTGCGGGCGGAGAACCTGCCGGGCAGGTTCCCGTTCACCGCCGGGGTGTTCTCGTTCAAGCGGGACGACGAGGACCCGACCAGGATGTTCGCCGGCGAGGGCGACCCGTTCCGCACCAACAGGCGCTTCAAGCTGCTGTCGGAGGGACAGCCCGCGACCAGGCTGTCCACCGCGTTCGACTCGGTGACGCTGTACGGGAACGACCCCGACCTGCGCCCCGATATTTACGGAAAAGTCGGCACTTCGGGGGTGTCGATCGCGACGCTCGACGACATGAAGGCCCTGTACGACGGCTTCGACCTGGCCGCGCCCAACACCTCGGTGTCGATGACGATTAACGGCCCGGCCCCCACGATCCTCGCCTTCTTCCTCAACGCCGCCATCGACCAGGCGATGGACCGTTTCCAGGCCGAGCACGGGCGGGCCCCGTACGAAGAAGAAGCGCGTGACCTGCGGGCCAGGACGCTCGCCACCGTCCGGGGCACCGTGCAGGCGGACATCCTCAAGGAGGACCAGGGGCAGAACACCTGCATCTTCTCCACCGAGTTCTCGCTCAGGATGATGGCCGACATCCAGGAGTGGTTCATCCGTAGCAGGGTGCGCAACTTCTACTCGGTGTCGATCTCCGGCTACCACATCGCCGAAGCCGGCGCCAACCCCATCAGCCAGCTCGCCTTCACCCTGGCCAACGGCCTGACCTACGTGGAGGCGTACCTGGCACGCGGCATGAACGTCGACGACTTCGCGCCCAACCTGTCGTTCTTCTTCTCCAACGGCATGGACCCCGAGTACAGCGTGCTCGGCCGGGTGGCCCGCCGCATCTGGGCCGTCACCATGCGGGAGAGGTACGGCGCGGCCGAACGGTCGCAGAAGCTCAAGTACCACGTCCAGACCTCGGGCCGCTCCCTGCACGCCCAGGAGATGAACTTCAACGACATCCGCACCACTCTGCAGGCCCTGATCGCCGTCTACGACAACTGCAACAGCCTGCACACCAACGCCTTCGACGAGGCGGTCACCACCCCGTCGGCCGACTCGGTGCGCCGGGCCATGGCGATCCAGCTCATCATCAACCGCGAGTGGGGTCTGGCCCGCAACGAGAACCCGCTGCAGGGGTCGTTCATCATCGACGAGCTCACCGACCTGGTGGAGGAGGCGGTGCTGAGCGAGTTCGAGCGGCTGTCGGACCGGGGCGGCGTGCTGGGCGCGATGGAAACCGGCTACCAGCGCGGCCGCATCCAGGACGAGTCCATGCTGTACGAGACCCGCAAGCACGACGGTTCGCTGCCCATCGTCGGGGTCAACACCTTCCGCGGCCCGGACGGCGCCGACCAGCAGGAGCCGCACCAGCTGGAGCTGGCCAGGGGGACCGAGGAGGAGAAGCGCTCCCAGCTGGACCGGCTGCACGCCTTCCACGAGCGTCACCGCGACGAGGCGCCCGCCGCCCTCGCCCGGCTGCGCGAGACGGCCATGTCCGAGGACAACGCCTTCGAGGTGCTGATGGAGGCGGCCCGGGTGTGCTCGCTGGGCCAGATCACCGAGGCCCTGTTCGAAGCGGGCGGCCAGTACAGGCGCAACGTCTGACGACGCCGGAGCGGCCCTGGCGCGAGGGTCGGCGGGCGGCTCCGGAGTGGTCAGGTCAGGTGGGACCTGAACTCTTCGGCCAGCTTGAGCAGGTGCTGGTCGTCCCTGGCGGTGAGCTGGAGGTCCAGGAAGATCTCGTGGACCCCGGCCGCCGCCGCCTCGGCCAGATAGCCGGCGATCTGCGCCACGGTGCCGCTCACCGGCGGCGTCCCCTGGCCCGCACGGGTGATGATCGGGTTGGCCCGCATCACCATCCGCAGCGCCTCCGGGTCGCGGCCGGCGGCCTCGGCGCTGCGCCGTACGGCATCCCACATCGGGATGAGCATGGGCAGTGGCAGTGCGGCGGTGAGCCAGCCGTCGGCCCTGCGCCCGATGCGGGAGAGCGCGTCGGGCGCGAAGCCGGCGAGGTAGAGCGGCGGGCGGCCGACGGGCTTGGGGTGGATGTGGCTGGGCGCCACGGTCCACAGCTCGGTGGAGTAGGCCACCGGATCGCTGTGCCAGATCGCCTCCAGCGCGTCCAGCGTGGCCTCGTAGCGGGCGGCCCTGGACTGCCACGGCACGCCGACGGCCGCGTACTCGTCGGAGGACCAGCCGAGGCCGAGGCCGACGTCGAGCCGGCCGTCGCTGAGCCGGTCGATGGTGGTGAGCGAGCGGGCCAGCAGCGGGGGAGCGTACCAGCAGGCGTTCAGCGCGCTGGCGCCCAGCCGGACCCGGGAGGTGAGGGAGGCGGCGACCGTCAGCACCGCGAACGGGTCCAGGAAGACGCCGTGCTCCTTCGGGATCAATCCGTCGCCGCCCGGATAGCGGTCCCTGGGCTCCAGCGGCGTCAGCAGCCGGTCACCCACCCACAGGGAGTCGAAGCCCATGGCCTCGGCCTCCCACGCGACCAGGCGCAGGCTGCCCAGCGAGGCGAACCGGCCGTACTGGGGAACCGCCAGGCCGATCCGCACGTCAGCTCTTTCTGGCCACGCCGCACACGACGAGCGAGGCTTCCGGGTGCTCGATGAAGTCGATCCGGTCGGCCTCGTCGGGCCGCCACTCCGGCAGCCAGACCAGCCCTGGCTCCAGCAGTTCGAAGCCCTCGAACAGGGCCTCGATCCGCTTGCGGTCGCGCAGGAAGAGCCGCGAGGTGGCGTTCTTGTAGACCTCGGTGCCCTTGCTGACGGCCGCGGCGCGGGCGTCGCTGGTGCCGTGGGACAGCACGAGGTAGCTGCCCGGCGCCATGGCTTCGCGCAGGGTACGGATGATCTGCTGCGGGTCGTCGGCCTCGTCGATGAAGTGCATGACGGCGACCAGCAGGATCCCGACCGGCTTGGTGAAGTCGATGACCTCCGTGACATCCGGATTTTTCAGGATTTCCTGGGGTGCTCTGAGGTCGCCTTCCACCGCCCTCGTGTCCTCGGCCGATTCGAGCAGCGCTCTAGCGTGGACCAGGACCACCGGGTCCACGTCCACGTAGACGACCTTGCTGTTGCCCAGGATCTCGTTGGCGACCTCGTGCACGGCCCCCTGCGTGGGCAGCCCGGTGCCGATGTCCAGGAACTGATGGATCCCGGCGCCCGCCAGGAACCGTACGGCTCGCCCCAGGAAGGCCCGGTTGGCGCGTGCGGCGGCTCGCAACTCGGGGGCCACCGCGAGAATTTTCTCGGCGGCCTCGCGGTCCGCCGGGAAGTGGTCCTTGCCCCCAAGGTAGTAGTCGTACAGGCGGGCGACGTTGGGCGTGTTCGGATCAAAGCCCAGCGAGTCTCGCTCCAACCGACGATCCCCCGATTCAAGAGAATGTGATTCTTTTTCAGGATTCTACGGATCTCTATCCTCACTTGTAGCGCAATTCCCGGCAATCTCCCAGTCCATGGTCGTGACGCATAGAGTTCTTCCGTGTCAAGCGAACAAGTTGACGACACCGGCGCGGTCGTGCCGGTCCCCGAGACCGTGACGCGCATCGTGTCCCTGGTGCCGTCGCTGACGGAGTCGGTGGCCGCGACGCTCCCCGGCGCCCTGGTGGGCGTCACCGACTGGTGCTCGCACCCCGCCGACCTGGACGTCACCCGGGTCAAGGGCACCAAGAACCCCGACGTCGAGCTGATCAGGCGGCTGCGCCCGGACGTCGTCCTGGCCAACGCCGAGGAGAACCGCGCCCCGGACATCGAGGCGCTGCGCGCGGCGGGCGTGCCCGTCTGGGTGACCAGGATCGAGACCTTGGAGGAGGCCTTCGCCTCGCTGGCCCGGATGTTCGCCGGGGCCTGCCGGACCGGCCGTCCCGGCTGGCTCGACCGGGCCGAGGAGAGCTGGCGGGCGCCGTACGACGGGCCGAGGAGGAGCGCGGTCATCCCGATCTGGCGGCGCCCGTGGATGGTGGCGGGCCGCGACACCTTCACCGGTGACGTGCTCGCCAGGCTGGGCGTGGACAACCTCTACGCCGGCCACCCCGAGCGCTATCCGAAGATCCCGCTGCCGGAACTGGTGGCGGCCGGCCCGGATCTGGTGGTGCTGCCCGACGAGCCGTACGCCTTCTCCGCCACCGACGGCCCTGAGTCCTTCCCCGGCCTGCCCTGCGCGCTGGTGAGCGGGCGACTGCTCACGTGGTACGGTCCCTCGCTCACCGCCGCCAGGCCCGCGCTGGAGGCGGCGCTCTCGGCCGGGCTCTCAGCCGGCCGCGCTGGTCCTGGCACGCCCGCGTGACGGGGTGAGCTCGGCCAGGGCCGCGTCGACGGCCGTGGGGGACAGCACGTGCTCCATGACGGTGACGGCCGTCCCCACGATGCCCGCCCGCTCGCCCAGCGAGCTCGGCACGATCTCCAGATTGCGGGTGGTGTACGGCAGGCTCCGGCGGTAGACGCTCTCCCTGATGCCCGTCAGATAGTGCTCTCCCGTCGCCGCCATGTCACCGGCCAGCACCAGCACGCCCGGGTTCAGCAGGCTGACCGCGGTGGCCAGCACGACGCCCAGGGTGCGGCCGCCCTCCTGGGTGCGCGCGATGGCAGCGGGGTCTCCCGCGTGCACCAGCCGGACCACGTCCCGGCTGCTGCTCTGCCCCAGGTCCGCGGCGATGGCGGAGCCGCTCGCCAGCGAGGCCACGCAGCCGCGCGAGCCGCAGGTGCACACGCGGTCGTCGGTCTCGTGCAGGCGGACGTGGCCGATGTTGCCGGCGGCCTCCTCCACCCCCCGGTAGACGCGCCCGCCCAGCACGATGCCGGTGCCGATGCCGGTGGACACCTTGACCAGGATGAGCGACTCGCAGGAGCGCCAGCAGGACCACCACTCGCCCAGCGCCATCGCGTTGGCGTCGTTCTCCACCAGGATCGGCACGTCGAACCGCTCCCGCAGCAGCTCCCTGATCGGGTGGTCGTCCCAGCCGGGCATCAGGAACGACCTGATGACCCGGCCCGTGCCGTGGTCCAGGGAGCCGGGCAGGTCCAGGCCGATGCCGCACACCTGCTCGGCGGTCCGGCCGGCGCGGTCGAGCAGCCGCTCGAAGGCCTCGCGCACCCAGGACAGGACGGCGTCCGGCCCGAGCTCGATGCGCATCTCGGTGTGCTCCTCGGCCATCGGCCGGGCCGCGAGGTCGGTCAGCGCCACCCGCGCGTGGCCGGCCCCCAGGTCGGCCACCAGCACCAGGCGGCTGGTGGCGTCGATGTCGAGCACCGAGGGCGGCCGCCCGCCGCCGGAGGTGCCGACGCCGGACTCGTGGATGAAGCCGGCCTCGATGAGCCGGTCCACCCGGTCGGTGATGGTCGACCGGGACAGACCGGTGAACTCGATCAGTTCTCTGCGCGTCGGGCAGGAGCCGTCGCGGATGAGCTGGAGCACCTGCCCTGCCGTCAGCATGGTCTATCCCTTCTCGGCCCCTGCGGTGAGGCCCTCCGTCAGCAGTCTCTCGCCGGCGAAGAACACGACCACGATGGGCAGTGTCAGCACCACGGATCCCGCCATGAGAACCGTTGTCGGGATCTCGATGCTGCCCGCCAGCTGCGAGAGTCCCAGGGAAACGGTCCAACTGTCCCGCTTTTCCACCAGGAAGAGCAGGGCGAACAGGAACTCGTTCCAAGCGATCATGAACGCGTACAGTCCGGTGGCCATGAGCGCGGGCTTGGACAGCGGCAGCACCACCCGCCAGATGGTCGACAGGCGGGTGCACCCGTCGATCGCGGCCGCCTCCTCCACGCTCTGCGGCACCGTTTCGAAGTAGTTGCGGAGCATGTATACCGTGACCGGCACGGTCTGCGCGATGTACACCAGGATCAGGCCGAACAGCGACCCGCGCAGCCCGAGCATGGTGAACAGCACGAAGAGCGGGATGGCCAGCACGATGGCC
Organism: Nonomuraea glycinis; assembly: GCF_014646515.1. Classification (GTDB taxonomy): domain Bacteria; phylum Actinomycetota; class Actinomycetes; order Streptosporangiales; family Streptosporangiaceae; genus Nonomuraea; species Nonomuraea glycinis. The sequence goes on along the minus strand of NZ_BMNK01000003.1, from coordinate 366,755 downwards.
GGAAACAGGTAGACGGCCAGGAACAGGAAGTGCACCTGCCGGCGGCCGAAGAAGCGCAGCCGGGCGACGGCGTACGCGCCGGGGATCGAGATCAGCAGCGTGACCGCGACCGAGACGACCGCGACGATCGCGCTGTTGCGCATGAAGATCAGAAAGCCCTGCCGGCCCAGCACGTTCGTGTACGTGTCCAGGGTGAAGTCACGCGGCCACAGCGAGCCCGGCTCCAGGATGAGCTCCTGGATGTCGCGGAAGGACAGCATCACCATGTAGTAGAGCGGAAACGCGGTGATCGCGAAGAGCACGGCGATCACCAGCGGCCGGAGCGCCCTGAACAGGGCGCGCTCGAACCTATCCCTGGTCACGTTCGCCTCCCGCGAAGAACTTCAGATAGATGACCAGGAACACGACCAGCACCACCGCGAGCACGATGGCCTGGGCGGCCGAGGCGCCGATGTCGTCGCGGGCGGTCAGGAAGTTGTAGACGCGCACGCTGACCACCTCCGTGCCCGCGCCGCCGCCGGTCAGCAGATAGACGTCGTCGAACTTGGTGAAGGTGAACACGAACCGCAGCACCGCCAGCAGCGCGATGATCCGCCACAGCTGCGGCAGCATCACGTAGCGGAAGCGCTGCGTCGGCGTCGCCCCGTCCACCACCGCGGCCTCGTCCAGCTCGGCGGGCAGCGCCTGGATCCTGGCCAGGATGAACAGGAAGGCGAAGGGGAAGTAACGCCACGCCTCGAACGCGATCACGGTGAGCAGCGCCACCGGCACCTCGACGCCGAGGAAGGTGCCCCTGGCCTGGGTGAGGAAGGCGATCGGCTCGCTCAGCCAGGTGTTCACGATGCCGTACTGCGGGCTCAGCATCGTCTGCCACAGGAACGTCACCGCCACCACCGGCGCCACGTACGGGATCAGGATCGAGGCCCTGACCAGGGTCCTGCCCCGGAACCTGTCGCGCAGGGCCAGCGCGGCGACGAGCCCGATCACGATCGACAGCCCGGTGCCCGCCACGGTGTAGATCATGGTGTTGACCAGGGCGGTCCAAAATCCCGGCTCAGCCAGCACGTACGTGAAGTTCTCCAGCGTGTAGCCGCCGAAGAGCCCCACCTGGCGGATGTTGATCAGCCGTACGTCCTGGAACGCCAGCATGATCGCCCACAGGAGCGGCAGGACCACCACGACCAGCGTGATGACCAGGGTCGGCGAGATCAGCGCCAGCCCGGCCCGGCCCTCCTGCTCGCGCAGCGTCCGCCCGCGCATCACTCGCGGATCCCGCGCTTGATGGTCTCCACCTCGGTCTTGGCCTGGGCGGCCGCGGCCTGGGCGGTGAGTGAGCCGTCCACCAGGCCGCTCAGCGCCGTGGGCACCGGCAGCTCGCCCATCGTGGCGCCCACGAGCTTGCCCTGGCCCTGCGGGATGCCCCAGCGTTCGAACGTGTCGGGGCTGGTGCGCAGCGCGTCGAGCACCTCGGCCGGATAGATGTCGGCCAGTGGCTTCTTGGTGTCGACGCCGGCGGGGAGCCGGGTCCACTTGTCGGCGAACCCCTTGCGGGTGGGGAACTTGCCCTCCGGCGCCATGCCGAGCCAGCGCTCGTAGCCCTCGTTCATCATGTAGGAGACGAAGGTCGTGGCCGGGTCGGTGGCGGAGTCGCGTAGGACCGCCCAGGAGACGATCTCGCCGTACTGCGCGGGCGCGCTGCCGTCGGGGCCCTTCAGCGCGGTGACGACCCCGGTGTTCTTCGCCAGCCATTGCCGATCTTCGCGGCATTCGGGGCAACTGGGCAGGGCGTCCTTACGGAGTCCGGCCAGCTCGTCCAGGACGAACGACGACCAGATCATCATGGCGGCCTTGCCGGAGAAGTAGGTGGCCCTGGTGGAGTCGACGTCCTGGATGCCCTTGACCGAATAGTTCTTGGCCAGGCCGGCGTAGAACTCGAAGGCCCTGACGCACGCGGGCGAGTCGAGGGTGACGTTGCCGGCGTCGTCCACCAGCTGGCAGCCGTTGGCCAGCGCGACGTGCTCGAAGCTCTGCGCGGTGAAGGCGTCCTTCGGCGCGACCGCCAGCGTGATGCCGGCGATCCCGCCGGTGTTCAGCTTCGCGGCCGCGGCCTGCAGCGCCTCGTAGGTGTCGGGCGGGCGCAGTCCGGCCCGCTCGAACAGGTCCTTGCGGTAGAGGATGAGTTGCGCCCATCCGTCGCTGGGCACGGCCAGCGGCTTGCCCGCCGCGCTGTCGAGCTCCAGGGCGCGTGGCGAGAACGTGTCGCGCCCGAGCCGGTCGACGATCCGGCCGGCGGTCTCGGTGTCGAGCAGGTCGTTGGCCTCAAGCTCGCGGACCGAGGCGAGGGGAAGCGCCCCGATCACGTCGGGCAGCTCGCCCGCCGCGGCGGCGGAGGTGATCACCTGACTGAACTGGTCCTCGGCGACTCCGACGAGGTCGACCTTGATTCCGGTCTTCCGGGTGAACTCGGCGATGATCTGTTTCTGGACGGCCATCCGGTCTTCGAGGTTCTCCTCGGTCCAGACGGTGATCTGGTTGCCGGCCGCCTGCTGGCCGTCGTCGCCACAGGCAGCCAGGCAGGTAGTCGCGAGCAGGGCGGCGGAGAGGACGGCGGTGACCCGCTTCGGCATGGCACGCTCCTCTGAACGGGGATACGCCCGCACGTACCCCCGGAGAAGACGGCGCAACGTGCGGTGCGTGCGCCCGGTCGTCCACGGCTTCCCGGTGGTCACGCCGACATCGGGCTTCACCTGCGTCTCTTTGGCGGGGCGCGGAATGTTCAGGATGCCGACGGCGCAGGCAAAGCGGGAGTCACCTCTTTGCGAAGGATGTCGCGTAAGGAATCTAGGCGCATGACCTGGGGTTGTATGCCGGGTAAGGTGCCTTTCCAGAAGACACACCGTCTGAACCCCCATTTTCGTCAGGAGACTCGACGGAAGTCGTAGACTTACGAGTGTTCCGGGCGCGACTATGGTTTGCCAACAACCCGTAATTGATCGACTTTTGTTTGATCAATAGGCATAAGTGTGGGAAATGCGCGTCATCACCTTTCAAGAGCCAGGCCTTGTCTCCGTCAGCCTGGAACAGCCCGCCGAGCTTGTCCCGGGGAGCGTGCGGGTGCGCACGCTGTTCTCCGGAGTCTCCGCCGGCACCGAGCTGACCGCCTATCGGGGGACGAACCCCTATCTCAACCGCAAGTGGGACACCGACCAGCGCCTGTTCCTCGACGGCAACACCCACGCTTATCCGCTCAGCGGCTGGGGCTACCAGGAGGTCGGTGAGGTGGTGGAGGCGGCGCCCGACGTCGCCGACCCGCCCGTCGGCAGCCTCGTCTGGGGCATCTGGGGCCACCGCGGCGAGGCCGTGGTCCCCGCCGCCAAGCTCGTCGGCCACGTGCTGCCACCCGGCGCCGACCCGATCGCCGGTGTCTTCGCCCGCGTCGGCGCCATCGCGCTCAACGCCGTGCACGCCGCCGACATCCACCTCGGCGACCAGGTCGCCGTCTTCGGCCAGGGCGTCATCGGTCTGCTCGCCACCCGCCTGGCCGTGCTGAGCGGCGCGCGGGTGGTCGCCGCCGACGCCATCCCGGCCCGCCTGGAGCTCGCCCGTCAGTACGGCGCTGCCGAGACGTTCGACGTGCGGTCCGGATCGGTCGCCGAGTTCATCCGCAAGCGGATCGAGGGCGCCGACACCGCCATCGAGCTGAGCGGCAGCAGCCTGGGCCTGCACGAGGCCGTCAGGACCGTCCGCAAGGGCGGCCGGGTCGTGGCCGCCGGCTTCTACCAGGGCGACGGCGTCGGGCTGCGGCTCGGCGAGGAGTTCCACCACAACCAGGTGCAGCTCGTCTCCTCCCAGATCGGCGGGGTCGCCTCCTGGCTCGCCCACCGCTGGGACGTCGAGCGGCTGCAGCGCACCTTCATGGAGACGGTGCACCGGGGTGACATCGACGTCACCGACCTGATCAGCCACGTCGTCCCCGTGGACGCCGCCGCCGCCGCCTTCGAATTGATCGACAAGCACCCGTCAGAGGTGCTCCAGCTCGTCTTCACCTTCGAGGAGTCACAGTGAAGCTCGCCGCCCAGGAGCAGCTCCTGCCCGGCCGGTCCCTGCAGGAGAAGTTCGCGTTCGCGGTCGAGGCCGGGTTCGACGCCATCGAACTGCGCGGAAAGGGTGACTTCCACTTCGCGGGCCGGCTGACCGAGCTCAAGCGGGCGCTGGCGGACGGCGTCGTCATGCCGACCGTGTGCGTGGACATGCCGCACTTCATCGGCGACTTCGACCCGGCCAAGCGCACGGACGCGATCCAGCAGCTCAGGTCGCAGCTCTCGGTCATCGGCGAGCTCGGCGGCGTCGGCGTGATGACCCCGGCCTCCTGGGGCCAGTTCTCGCTGCGGCTGCCGCCGTTCGTCCCGCCGCGCAGCGCCCAGGAGGACCGTGAGGTGCTGGCGGAGGCGCTGGGCATCCTCGGCGAGCACGCGCAGCGCAACGGCGTCCTGATCATGCTGGAGCCGCTCAACCGCTACGAGAACCACATGGTCAACACCCTGGCCGACGCGGTCTCCTACTGCGCCCAGGACTCGATCCGGGTCGTCGGCGACACCTACCACATGAACATCGAGGAGGACGACCCCTGCCGCTCGCTGATCGAGGCCGCCCCCTACCTCGCGCACATGCAGATCAGCGAGTCCAACCGCAACCAGCCGGGCACCGGCCACCTCGACTGGGGCGCGCAGCTCGCCACCCTCGACGCCGTCGGCTATGAGGGCTACCTGGCGCTCGAATGCCGCCTGCGCGGTGAGCCCGAGATCGTTCTTCCCCAGACGGCGGCCTTCATCAGGAAGTTCCTATGATCCTCCGCGATGCGGTGCGTGTACTGATCGACAACTGGGACGGCGGGCACACGGTCCCCTCGCGCCGGCTCTACCCCCATCAATGGAGCTGGGACTCCGCCTTCATCGCCATCGGCAACGCCCACCTGTCGCCCAGGCGGGCCAGGACCGAGCTGCTGTCGCTGTTCGGGGCGCAGTGGAGCGACGGCAGGGTGCCGCACATCGTGTTCAACCCCGCGGTGCCCGAAGGCGCCTACTTCCCCGGCCCGGAGTTCTGGCAGGCGCGCTCGCCCTCCGGCGCGGCCACCTCCGGCATCGTGCAGCCGCCCGTGCACGCGCTGGCCGCCTGGCGGGTCCACCAGGCCGAGCCCGACCTGGCCTTCCTGCGCAGGATCTATCCCAAGCTGGTGGCCCAGCAGGAGTTCCTGCGCACCGCCAGGCGCTCGCCGGAGGGGCTGATCTCGATCGTGCACCCCTGGGAGTCGGGCATGGACAACAGCCCCGCCTGGGACCGGCCGCTCAGCGCCGTCGAGACGGACGCCACCGGCTACCGCCGCAGGGACCTGACCCATGTCAGCGCCGAGGAGCGGCCCACCGACCGCGACTACGACCGCTACACCGCGCTGGCCACCGCCTACCGCGACTCCGGCTACCGCGAGCCGGGCGCCTTCCACGTCGAGGACCCGCTGTTCAACGCCGCGTACGGGGCCGCCGAGCTGGCGCTGGCCGACATCGCGGCCGCGTGCGGGCTGGACCCGGAGCCGCACCGCGCCGAAGCCGCCGCGATCACCGCCGCCATGGTCGAGCACCTCTACGACGACGGCATCTTCCAGTCCCGCGACCTGCGCACCGGCTACCTGATCCGCTCCAGCAGCGCGGCCGGCCTGGTCCCGCTCATCCTGCCCGGCCTGCCGCGCGAGATCGCGCACGCGCTGATCGGCACCGGGCTCGACCACTTCGGCCTCAAGGACGGGGTGCTGCCGAGCTTCGCCCCGACCGCCCCGGAGTTCGACCCGGTCCGCTACTGGCGCGGGCCGAGCTGGATCAACCTCACCTGGCTGGTCTGGCAGGGCCTCAAGGACCGCCGGTCCGACCTGGCCGCCTCGCTCGCCGACAACATGATCAACGCGGTCGTACGGTCCGGCTTCCGTGAATACTTCGACCCGGTCACCCTGCGGGGGCACGGATCTCGCGACTTCAGCTGGTCAGCCGCCCTCATCCTCGACGTGGTGGCTGAGCACGGCCTGCACGGCGTGGCGTCGCCGGCTCGCGAGCTCGGCCAGCAGGCGGGGAGCTTCGGCAAAGCCGGCGACATCGGTGATCACGTGCCGGCGTAGCAGGCCGCCACGCTGCCTGAGCAGGCCGATCGTCTCGTGGGACAGGCGTTCCCTGTCCCACGCGTGCGCCAGCCCGCGCGGCACCCGGCCGATCTGGGCGCAGCGCAGCGACAGCCCGTTGTGGTGGAACTCCTCGCCCAGCCGGACCTCGTCCGCGCCCTTGGTGTAGAAGGCCAGGTCGACCGCGGTGCCCTGCGGGCGCAGCAGCTTCAGCGCCAGCGCCAGGGCCCGCGCCTGCCCCCGGCACTGGAACACCACGTCCGCGCCCCGGTCGTTGGGTCCGTGCCGCCAGCGCCGCTTCAGCTCCACGGCCGGGTCGTCGTCGGCGGCCAGTACGTTCGCGCCGAGCGCCGCGGCGACGGCGAGCCGGTCGGGGGTCTCGTCCACGACCACGACCTCCGCCGCGCCGTACGCGATGGCGAACGACGCCGTCAGCAGCCCGACCACGCCCGCGCCCATCACCACGACCCGCCGCCCGTGCACGCCGTCGCCGAGCCGGCGGACGTTCGGGCCGTGCAGGTCGGCGGCGGCGTGCAGCAGGCCGTTGGCGCAGATGGGGCCCATGTGGGCGACGTAGATGCCGAGCAGCGCGTCGAGGTCGTCCGGCAGCTCCACGAAGCGGTCCTGCAGGGGGTCGGCCACGTAGCCGGTGCGGTGCCCGTAGGCCATCGCCACCGTGCTGCCCTCGCGCACCGCCCGCGTCCGGGTCTCGACCACCCTGCCCACCTGCATGTATCCGATGCCGCGCACGGGATAGGCCACCGAGGGCGTGCCTTCACGGAACAGCCCGAGCGCGGGATCCCAGGTGGAGGTCAGGTAGGGATTGTCCCCCTTGACGTAGGTGAGCTCGGTGCCGGCCGAGATCCCGCTGTGCCTCGTCTCGACCCGGAACCCGCCGTCGGGCACCTCGGCCAGCTTGTCCTCGACCAGCGTCACCTCGCCGGGCCCGTCGATGCTCAACACTCTGCCCATCGACTTGCCGATCGCAGGCCGCGCGCCCTGGTCACCCATCGAGCATCACCGGCTCCCGCTCCCGTGCCGACCGCGCCAGCGCGAGCGCCAGCCGGTGGGTCTTCAGGGCCTCCCGGTACGGGGCCCGCACGTCGGCCTCCTTCCCCTGGACGGCGTCCACGAACGCGCGGTCCACCATCGTCTTGGCCTTTCCGCCGTCCTGAACCTGCCGCTCGCCGTCCACGACCAGCTCCGTCTCGCTCAGGTCGAGCGCGATGCCCTCGGCGTGCACCTCCAGCCCCACCCGGTGCTTGTGCCGCAGCAGGCAGGTGGTGGCCAGCAGCCCGGTCGCCCCGTCCGTGAACCGCATCACCGCCGCCGTGGCGTGGTCGATCTCGCCGTCCACCCGGTTCTCGGCGGGCACCGCGTGCACCATGCTCACCTCACCCACCAGCAGTCTCGCCAGATCGAGGACGTGGACCGCCTGCTCGACGGTCTGGCCGCCGGACATCATGGGATCCAGCCACCACCCGACCGGGGGCACCTTGTCCAGCCAGTGGCCCATGGCCAGGCGTACCGGCCGGCCGGCCAGCAGCTCCCGTGCCTGGTCGAGAATGTCGAGGTAACGCCAGTGGTGGCCGACGGCGGACGGCAGCCCGCGCCGGTCGATCTCGTCGGCGATCTTCTCCGCGGTGGCAAGGTCCAGCGAAAGTGGCTTCTCCACAAAAAGTGGGATATCGCAGGCCAGGATGTCGAGTTCCGGGGTGCCGTGGGCGAAAGGCGGCACACAGACGTAAACGGCATCCAGGCCACCGGCCTCCAGGAGGTCGGTGTAGCCGCCGTAGGCGGGGGAGTCGTGCTTCGACGCCAGTGTTTCGGCCCTGCGCGGATCTGTGTCAGCGATTCCGACGATTTTAACGTCGCCGAAACCAGACAGGACCTCAGCATGCCTGGCCGCGACATTACCGGCACCTACCATGCCGATACGGGTAATGGGGATCATAACCCGGCATATCCCACGGTCAGCAGAAAACAAACAACCATGTTCGAAGACGCATGAATAGGGCAGATGTCGCCGACCGTGACCTGAAAAGATCGGGGATGAATGCATGGAGACAGATCTGCGCGCCTTGGCAAGGGTCAGGGAGTGGTATGGGCCGCATTCGAGCACGGCCATGCAATGGCCGCTCGAGGCCCTGCTCCCCGCCAAGGGGACGACCACGGTGAGCGTCGTGCTGCCGGCGCGTGACGAGGAGTCGACCGTCGGCGACATCGTCACCGTGATCCGCCGTGACCTCGTGGAGCGTACCCCGCTCGTGGACGAGATCATCGTCGTTGATTCGAACTCCACCGACGCGACCGCGGTGCGGGCAGCCGCGGCGGGAGCGCGGGTGGTGGCCCAGGGCGCGGTGCTGCCCCAGCTCCCACCCCTGACCGGCAAGGGCGAGGCGCTGTGGAAGGGCCTGGCCGCCGCCCGCGGGGACATCATCGTCTTCGTGGACGCCGACCTGCGCAACTTCGGCTCCCACTTCGTCTCCGGCCTGCTCGGGCCGCTGCTCATGAACCGGAACATCCAGTTCGTCAAGGCCGCCTACGAACGGCCCTTCATCGGCGAGGACGGCGTGGCCAGGCGCGGTGGCGGCGGCCGGGTCACCGAGCTGGTCGCCAGGCCGCTGCTGAACATGTTCTGGCCGGAGCTGTCCGGCTTCGCCCAGCCGCTCGGCGGTGAGTACGCCGCCCGCCGCGAGATCCTGGAGCAGGTGCCGTTCGTCACCGAGTACGGCGTCGAGTTCGGCCTCCTGGTCGACCTTCTGCACCTGGTCGGGCTCGACGCCATGGCGCAGGTCGACCTCGGCTCCCGCACCCACAGCCACCAGTCGGTGGCCGCGCTGGGCCGCATGGCGGGGCAGATCATGGCCACCGCCTGGTCCCGGCTGGAGCGCCAGGGGCGCGTGCTCACCTCGGAGCCGCCCTCCCACTCGCTGCTGCAGTTCGGGCTCGACGGGGACGCCGAGTTGGTGGACGTGGCCGTGGCCGAACGACCTCCCCTGGCCTCCCTCGTGCTGGAGGAGGATGTGGCATGAACGTCCTGGTCAACGCGGGACCCTGGCTGTCGGTCCCACCGCCCGGCTACGGCGGGATCGAGAACGTCGTCGCCACGCTGATCCCGCCACTGCGCGAACGCGGGGTCCGGATCATCCTGGCCTCGGTGGGGTCGAGCACCCTCGACGTGGACGAGCTGATCAGCGTCTTCGAGCAGGGGCAGTTCGCCCACCTGCAGAAGCCGTACAACCAGGTGATGGGCATCGCGCACGCCCACCAGGCGCGGGTGGCCGCGGAGCTGAGCCGTCGCGACGACATCGACCTGGTGCACGACCACCTGGAGGTCGTCGGGCCCGGCGTCCTGTCGGCCCTGGGCGGCCCGCCCGTCCTGCACACCCTGCACTGGGACCTGCGCAAGCACGCCGCCTTCTACCGGTCGTTCCCGCAGTCGATCGCGGTCAACGGCGTCTCGCACTCCCAGCTCGCCCGCGCGCCCCGGGCGGTGCGGGACGTCGCGCTCGGCGCGGTGCACCTGGCCACCCCGCTGGCCGACCGTGACCTGCGGTTCGAGCGGGGCGAGCACCTCGTGGTGATGGGCCGCGTCTGCGGGCTCAAGGGCCAGCACGTGGCCGCCCGGGTCTGCCAGAAGCTCGGCCTGCCGCTGGTGCTCGCCGGTCCGGTGAGCGGCCTCGACAGCCAGGCCGAGCTGGACGTCGTGACCCAGGACCCCTACCACCCGCTGCACGGCCACGCCGACGTCCGCTACTACCTGGACCACCTCAGCGCCTACCTCGACGGCGACCTCATCAGGTGGGTCGGCTCCCTGGGCGGCGACGAGCGCGACGCCCTCTACGGCACGGCCCGCGCGGCCCTGTTCCCCATCCAGTGGGACGAGCCGGGCGGCACGGCCGTGGTGGAGGCCATGGCGCTCGGCGTGCCGCCGGTCGCGCTGAGCCGCGGCTGCATGCCCGAGATCATCGACCACGGCCGCACCGGCTTCCTCGCCGACACCGAAGAGGAGCTGGTCGAGTGGGTCCTGCGGGTGGACGAGCTCGACCCCGAGGAGTGCCGCCGCGAGGCCCGGGCCCGCTTCTCCCCGGCGGTCATGGCCGACCGCTACCTGGACATGTACGAGCAGGTGGCCCGCCGCAGCCGCTAGCCCGGCGGCCTTCCGGAGTCGTACGAGCAGGCGTGGGCGTCGGAGTCAGGCCAAGCCGCGGGGCAGGACGGCGACGGGGCACGGTGAGGCGCGCAGCAGTTTCATGGCCAGTTCGCCGATGAACACCCGGTGCGGCTGCGCGTCCTCGCTGGCCGCGCAGACCAGCAGCTCGCCGGGCAGCCACTCGGCCGCGGCCACGGCGCCGGCCACGTCGTGTCCCTCGGCCACCTCCGCCTCGGCCTCGATGCCGCTGTCCTCCCACGCCTGCCGGACGGCCAGGGCGAGATCGTCCCTGAGCCGTCCCCGGTCCTCGGTCCGCAGGTCGAACGTGATCAGCCGGAGCGGCACCCCCAGCCGGAGCGCCGCCTGCGCCACCCGCGCGACCGCGGCGTCGCACTGCGGGCGGTGCACGTAGGCGAGGGTGAGCCGGGTGGGGCCGTCCGGCGGCAGATAGCCGGCGGGCGCCAGCATCACCGCCTCCGGCGACAGATGCAGCAGATGGTCGGTGGTGCTGCCGAGCTGGATGCGGCCGTGCGCCCCGCCGTCCGCCGACCCGGCCACCACGAGATCCGCCCTGATCCGGCTGGCCAGCACCGCCAGCCCGCGACCGGCGCCCCTGCTCTCGTACGCCATGAACTCGGCCGGTACGTTCTCCAGGTTGACCGCCGCGTTCGCCAGGCTGGCCTGTGCCTCGACCGCCAGGCCGGGGCTGCCCGGCGGGTAGATCGCCACCACCGTGAGCTCGCCGCCGGTGACCCGGGTGATGGCGGCGCCCAGAGCCAGCGCGTCCCGCCCGCCTGAATCGTCGGTGTAGCCGACGATCACCTGCCCTCCGATCACGAGAGCCCCCATACCCGCTCTGGGGTGGGGATACGCAGCATTCCTCGGGTCGCACAAGGGGTAAACAGCCGAAAGAACGAGGCATCCACAAAGATCCACTCGTAAGGTCTTGTCCATCGGCTGTTAACAGATTGGACACCCGTTGTACCGCGACATCGTCGACTTCGCTCTCACCACGCCCGGATGGCTGCACACGCTCGCCGAAGTCGGCACCGACGCCGGGCTGTTCCTCTTCGCGGCGCTGTTCGTGCTGGCGTGGTGGCGGGCACGGTACGCCCCGGCCCGAGACCTGGCGCTCGCCCTCGCCGGCCCGGCGGGAATCGTGTGCGCGTACGTCAGCAGCGAGATCCTGAAGATCTTCATCATGGAGGAGCGGCCGTGCCGGGGCGGGGTCGCGACCATCGCCGCCTGCCCGCCCGTGGGCGACTGGTCGTTCCCGAGCAACCACTCGGTCATCGCCGTCGGCGCCGCCGCGACGCTCACGCTGATCTGGCGCACCCTGGCCTGGGTGGTCTTCCCGCTCGCCGCGGTCATGGCGTTCTCGCGGGTCTTCGTCGGCGTGCACTACCCGCACGACGTGCTCGCCGGGGCGCTGATCGGCCTGCTGCTCGCGCCGCTGTTCACGCTCCTGCTGGTCGGCGCCGTCACGCCGGTCGTCCGGCTGGTCCGCGCCCGGGTGCCGGCGCTCGCTCCGCGCGCCTAGCGCGTCGGGTCGTCCACTCAGGCCGTCCACTCGTGCCGGCCGAGGAAGCCGCGCTCGCCCGTGGCGTACTCCTGGAAGGCCCGCTGCACCTCGTCGAGCTCGGCCACCTCGGTCCTGATGAGCCCCTTCTCCTTGTACTCGAGCTCGTAACCGGGCGAGACCTGGATGAAGTGCCGCCCGAAGTTCACCAGGGCGACGAACGGGTTCTGCGGCGACATGGTGGCCAGCACGTCGCGCACCAGGCCCAGGTCGGGGTCGGTCACGATCAGGCCGTCGCCGGTGTGCAGCTGCATCCCCTCATATACGCCGAGCGGCGCGACGTTGTGCACGAGGTCGCGCTGCGGGTCGTAACAGGCCACCCCGTGCGCGCGGGCGAGCGTGAACACCTGGCCGGACATCTCGTCCATCGCGTCCAGATCCATCGTCACCAGCACCTGATCCTGGTAGACGGTGACGAGTCCGGGCAGCTCCTTGGCGAGGTCCGGCAACTGCCCGGTGACGGGCTCGGTCTTCTTGACCTCCAGGTAGGCGGCTCGCGCCTGGTCCCTGGAGATCGGCGCGGGCTCGTCCCAGACCATCAACTCAACGCTCACGCGTCCATCTTGTCGAACCCGCGCCGCATCTGCGTAGGTAGGGGGCGGAAGAACGCGAAACCCTCGTCCCACCAGACCCTCACCCGCGTGGCGCTCCCGCCCACCGATCCCGCCAAGTACGGACATGGGCGGGCTAGGGGGTGGACGGTGTCTCCGAACCGGGGACCAGCTCGACGGTGCAGTACATGCAGCGGCGCGCCTCCACCGGGACGTCGCTGATGCACTCGGGGCACTGCTTCGTCGTGGCGGACTTGTTCCGGTCGAGCAGCCCGATCAGCCGGGTCATCGGCAGCACGATCAGCCAGTAGACCACCGCCGCGATGATCAGAAAAGTGATCAGGTGGTTGAGGAAGTCGCCGTACATGAATTCACTGCCGTTGACGGTGAAGGAGTATTCGGCGAAGTTCGGCTGCCGCCCGCCGGTGACGGCGCCGATCAGCGGCGTCACCAGGTCGGTGACCAACGCCTGCACGAGCCCGCTGAACGTGGCCCCGATGATCACCGCGACCGCCAGCTCCACGATGTTGCCACGCAGAATGAGGTTCTTGAATCCGCCCATGGCATCGGAATATAGCGGGTCAAGAGATGGTCAAACGCCGATCGTGGGGGCAGGTAAAGACCTCGGCGGTCAGCCGGTCCCGAGGGGGTGCGGCGTGATCGGTGCGAGGCGCGGGGAAGGTAAGAGATTGCCGTCGGGCGGGCGTACGAAACCGGGGTTGTCCGGTGGAGCGAGAGGACACACCATGGGAAAGACCGTGAGGGAGCTTCGATGATCGAGGTGTGGCCGGGGGACCCGTACCCACTCGGGGCGACCTACGACGGCGCGGGGACGAACTTCTCGCTCTACACCGAAGTGGCGCACTCCGTGGAGCTGTGCCTGTTCGACGACGACAACCGGGAGTCACGGGTCCAGCTCACCGAGGTGGACGGGTTCATCTGGCACGGCTACCTGCCCGGCATCGGCCCGGGGCAGCGCTACGGCTACCGCGTGCACGGCCCCTACGAGCCGGCCCGCGGGCTGCGGTGCAACCCGGCCAAACTGCTGCTCGACCCGTACGCGATGGCGATCGAGGGCGGGGTCGACTGGGACGAGGCGGTCTACGGCTACCGCTTCGGCTCGCCGGACACCCGCAACGACATGGACTCGGCGCCCTACGTGCCGCGCTCCATCGTGATCAACCCGTTCTTCGGCTGGGGGCACGACCGGCCGCCCGCGACGCCGTACCACGACACGGTGCTCTACGAGGCGCACGTGCGCGGCCTGACGATCAGCCACCCCAAGATCCCCGAGCACCTGCGCGGCACGTACGCCGCGCTCGGCCACCCGGAGATCCTCGACCACCTCACCAAGCTCGGCGTGACGGCGCTGGAGCTGATGCCGGTGCACCAGTTCGTCACCGACCACATCCTGGAGGAGCGCGGGCTGGCCAACTACTGGGGCTACAACTCCATCGGCTTCTTCGCCCCGCACAACCGCTACTCCAGCCAGGGGCAGCGCGGCGGGCAGGTGCTGGAGTTCAAGGCGATGGTCCGGGCGCTGCACGAGGCGGGCATCGAGGTCATCCTCGACGTGGTCTACAACCACACCGCCGAGGGCAACCACCTGGGGCCGACGCTGGGCCTGCGGGGCATCGACAACCCGGACTACTACCGGCTGGTCGACGGTGACAAGCGCTACTACATGGACACCACGGGCACCGGCAACAGCCTGCTCATGCGCTCCCCGCACGTGCTCCAGATGATCATGGACTCGCTGCGCTACTGGGTCATCGAGATGCACGTCGACGGCTTCCGCTTCGACCTGGCCTCGACCCTGGCGCGCGAGCTGCACGAGGTCGACCGGCTGAGCGCGTTCTTCGACCTGGTCCAGCAGGACCCGGTGCTGTCGCAGGTCAAGCTCATCGCCGAGCCGTGGGACGTCGGGCCGGGCGGCTATCAGGTGGGCAACTTCCCGTCGCGGTGGACCGAGTGGAACGGCCGCTACCGCGACACCATCCGCGACCTGTGGCGCGGCCAGCCGGCCACGATGCCCGAGTTCGCCTCCCGCTTCACCGGGTCGAGCGACCTCTACCAGGCCGACAGCCGCCGCCCCGCCGCCTCGATCAACTTCGTCACCTGCCACGACGGCTTCACCCTGCAGGATCTCGTCTCGTACGACCACAAGCACAACGAGGCGAACAAGGAGAACAACCGCGACGGCACCGACGACAACCGGTCCTGGAACTGCGGCGCGGAAGGCCCGGCGGACTGGGCCACCGAGTCGCTGCGCGAGCAGCAGAAACGCAACTTCCTCACCACGCTCTTCCTGTCGCAGGGCGTGCCGATGCTCTCCCACGGCGACGAGCTGGGCCGCAGCCAGCAGGGCAACAACAACGGCTACTGCCAGGACAACGAGCTGACCTGGGTGGACTGGTCGGACGTCCGGGAGAACTGGCTGCTGCTGGAGTTCACCCAAGGTCTGGCCGCGCTGCGCAAGAAGCACGCGGTCTTCCGGCGCAGGAGGTTCTTCTACGGCAAGCCGGTGCGCGGCCTGAGCGACATCGCCTGGCTGACCCCGACCGGCGAGGAGATGACCGACAGCGACTGGAACGTCGGCTACGCCAAGTCGCTGGCCGTCTTCCTCAACGGCGAGGCCATCACCGAGCCCGACCGGCGGGGCAGGCCGATCCGGGACGACTCGTTCCTGCTGCTGTTCAACGCCCACCACGACACCATCAAGTTCACGATCCCGAAGGACTACGGCGAGATGTGGCAGACCGAGATCGACACCGCCATGCCGATCGGGCTGGACGTGCGGATGTGCCGGGCCGGTGAGGGCGTGGACGTGCCCGGACGCAGCATGCGGGTGCTGCGCCGTGTCTAGGCCGATCTCGACCTACCGCCTGCAGCTGACCCCGGACTTCGGCTTCGCCCAGGTGGCGCAGGCCGCCGGCTACCTGCGCGAGCTGGGCGTCAGCCACCTCTACCTGTCGCCGATCCTCCAGGCGACCGCCGAGTCCCGGCACGGCTACGACGTCACCGACCACTCCAGGATCCGGGAGGAGTTCGGCGGCGCCAAGGGTTTCCGCGAGATGGCTGAGCAGCTGGCCACGCTCGACCTGGGCGTCATCCTCGACCTCGTCCCCAACCACATGAACACCGGCAACGCCCAGCTCTGGTCGGTGCTGCGGGACGGCCGGGGCTCGCCGTACGCGAGCTGGTTCGACATCGACTGGGACGACAACGTTCAGGGCGGCGGTGGGAAGGTGGCGCTGCCCGTGCTGGGCGACGACACCGAGCCGGTGGTCGACGGCGACCTGCTGCGCTACCACGAGCACACCTTCCCGCACCCCGGCCACTACCGGCTCGTCGACTGGCGCGAGGGGCCCGGCTACCGGCGCTTCTTCGACGTGTCCACCCTGATCGGGGTACGCGTCGAGGACCCGGCGGTGTTCCTCGCCACGCACGAGGTGATCTTCTGGCTGCTCGACGAAGGGCTGGCCGACGGGCTGCGGATCGACCACCCCGACGGCCTCGCCGACCCACGCGGCTACCTCGACCGGCTGCGCGCCAGGTCCGGCGGGGTGTGGACGGTCGTGGAGAAGATCCTCATCGGCGAGGAGCGGCTGCCGGACGACTGGGCGTGCGACGGCACCACCGGCTACGAGGTGCTCAACCGCGTCAACGGGCTGTTCGTCGACCCCGAGGGCAAGACGCCGCTGATCGAGCTGTTCAGCCGGCTGACCGGGGAGCCGGACGACTACCTGCCCGTGGTCATGCGGGCCAAGCGCGAGGTCATCGACCTGTTCTTCGGCGCCGAGGTCAGGCGGCTGGCCCGCGCCGCCGCCTGCCCGCCCGAGGCGGTCGCCGAACTGCTGGCCGCGATGCCGGTCTACCGGGCCTACGTGGTGCCGGGCGAGCCGCCGCCGCCCGAGTCCGTCAAGATCGTCGAAGCCGCCGCCGCCACCTGCTCTCCCGCCGTCCGGCCCCTCGTCCAGCAGGTCCTGTACGGATCGGCCGAGGTGATCACCCGATTCCAGCAGGCCTGCGGGCCGGTCATGGCCAAGGGGGTGGAGGACACCGCGCTGTACCGGTGGTTCCCGCTGTCCTGCCTGAACGAGGTGGGCGGCGAGCCGGACCGGTTCGGCGTTTCGGTGGAGGAGTTCCACCAGTTCTGTACGGAGATGCGACCGGAGTCGATGACCACCCTGTCCACCCACGACACCAAACGGTCGGAGGACGTACGGGCCCGGCTGGCCGTGCTGTCGGAGATGCCGCAGGAGTGGGCCGAGGCGGTGTCGCAGTGGTCGGCGGAGCTCAGCTTCGATCCGCACCTCGACTACCTCGCCTGGCAGAACCTCATGGCCGCCTGGCCGATCTCGGCCGAGCGGTTCGCCGACTACCTGCTCAAGGCGGCGCGCGAGGCCAAGACCGCCATCTCCTGGGTCCGTCCTGACCCCGGCTACGAGCAGGGGCTGCGCGACTTCGCCGCGGCCGCCGTCCGGCTGCCGGTGGGCCGCTTCACCGAGCGGATCGACGGCTTCGCCAGGTCCAACTCGCTGAGCGCCAAACTCCTCCAGCTCATGATGCCGGGGGTGCCGGACGTCTACCAGGGCAACGAGACGACCGACTTCTCCCTGGTCGACCCGGACAACCGGCGTCCCGTCACCTTCCCGCGCACCCCCGCCTCGGACTGGGACCGGGTCAAGCTGCTGGTCACCGGTCAGGCGTTGCGGCTGCGCCGGCGCCTTGGCCACGCCGCGCCGTACACGCCGCTGCAGGCGCGAGGCGAGGCGGCGGAGCACGTGATCGCCTTCGTCCGGGGCGAGAGCGGCGGGCCGCAGGCCGTCGCGGTCGCCACCCGCCTGCCCGTCCGCCTGGCCGAGAGCGGATGGGGCGCCACCACGCTGGCGCTGCCCCCGGGTCACTGGCGCGACCTGCTCGGCGGCGGTCAGCACACCGGGCTGACCCCCCTGGCTCACCTGCTCGGCAAGCATCCCGTCGCACTCCTGGAGAGACATGATCTTTGAGGTGTGGGCACCCACGGTCACGGCAGTCGAGCTCGACGTCCCCGGCGGACGGCGCCCGATGTCCCCCGGCCAGGACGGGTGGTGGTCCGCCGCGGTGCCCGAAGCCGGGCACGGCACCAGGTACGGCTTCGTGCTCGACGGCGACGGCCCCTACCCCGACCCCCGCTCACGCTGGCAGCCCGAGGGCATCTTCGGCCCCAGCGCCGTCTACGACCACGCCCACTTCACCTGGACCGACCACGGCTGGAAGGGCCGCGACCTGCGCGGCAGCGTCATCTACGAGCTGCACATCGGCACGTTCACCACGGAGGGGACGTTCGAGGCCGCCGCCGAGAAACTCCAGCACCTGACCGAGCTGGGCGTCGACCTCGTGGAGATCATGCCGGTCGCGCCGGTGCCGGGCAGCCGCAACTGGGGCTACGACGGCGTCGACCTCTACGCGGTCAACCACACCTACGGTGGCCCCGACGGGCTCAAGACCCTCGTCGACGCCTGCCACCAGGCCGGCCTCGGCGTCATCCTCGACGTCGTCTACAACCACCTGGGGCCGTCGGGCAACTTCCTGCACCCGTTCGGTCCGTACTTCTCCGGATTCGCGGGCAGCTACTGGGGCGAGGCGGTCAACCTCGACGGGCCCGGATCCGACGTGGTGCGCCGCTACTTCATCGACAACGCCCTGCAGTGGCTGCGCGACTACCACGTCGACGGGCTGCGCCTGGACGCGGTGCACGCGCTGCACGACCGCCGCGCCACCCACCTGCTGGCCGAGCTGTCCGACGAGGTGGACGTCCTGTCCTGCTCGGTCGGCCGGCCGCTCACGCTGATCGCCGAGTCCGACCTGAACGACCCCCGCATGGTGCGCTCGCGTGACGCCGACGGGTACGGCATGACCGCGCAGTGGAACGACGACGTGCACCACGCGCTGCACACCGCCGTCAGCGGCGAGCACCACGGCTACTACGCCGACTTCGCCGGGCTGTCCGCCCTGGCCAAGGTGCTGACCTCGGGTGTCATGCACGACGGCGGCCATTCGAGCTTCCGCGGCCGCGCCCACGGCCGGTCCTTCGCCGGCGTGCCCGGCCACCGGCTGGTCGCCTGCCTGCAGAACCACGACCAGATCGGCAACCGGCCCATGGGCGACCGGCTGCCGATCCCGGAGCTCAAGCTCGGCGCCGGGCTGCTGCTCACCTCGCCGTTCACGCCCATGCTGTTCATGGGGGAGGAGTGGGGGGCCAGGGCGCCGTTCCTGTTCTTCTCCGACCATGTCGATCCGGAGCTGCGCGACAGCGAGGGCGGGCGCCGGCAGCGCGAGTTCGAAGGCTTCGGCTACGCCTGGGAGGCGCCCGACCCGTCGGAGGAGGAGACGTTCCTGCGCTCCAAGCTCGACTGGTCCGAGCTGAAGGACGAGGAGCACTGGTCGCTGCTGTGCTGGTACCGCGACCTGACGGCCCTGCGCAGGGCGCTGCCCGAGCTGTCGGACCCGCGCCTGGACCGGGTCCGGGTGGACCACGACCCGGACGACCGATGGCTGGTCATGCGGCGGGGGTCGCTGGCGGTGTCGGTGAACTTCTCCCCGGAGTCCCTCACCTTGCCGATCCCGCTGGGCGTGGTGCTGCTCGCCTCCGACGAGAACATGTCCGAGACGCCGGAGGGGGCCCGCCTGCCGGGCCAGTCCCTGGTGATCCACCGCCCCGACACCTGAGCACCGGCCATAGGGTTGCTGCGCGACAGACCGATCGACGGGGGAGTGGTGACCGTGCGGCACAGGGCCCGGACAGGGGAATGCGCCCTTCCCCGCGCCACGGACCTGCCCGGCTCCTGACCGCCTGCCGTGCGATTCGGGGTCCTGGGGGCCGTGGAGGTGTGGTCGGCCGACGGCGAGACGGTCGCCGTCGGCGGACCGCGCTCGCGTGCGCTGCTGGCGATCCTGCTGCTGAACGCGGGCCGGACGGTGGCCGTGCGACCACTCGTCGAGGGCCTGTACGGCCCGGGGGCGCCGAGTGGCGCGGCGCACGCCCTGCAGTCCCAGGTGTCCCGGCTGCGTCGCCGGCTCGGGGCCGCGGGCGAGACCGGGGATCGGCTCCAGTTCGGTCCCGCCGGGTATCTGCTGCTCGCCGATCCCGATGACGTCGACGTCCACCGATGCGAGCGGCTCGCCGGTGAAGGGCGGCGCTCGCTCGCCGCCGGAGACCACGAAGGCGCCGCCCGGCTGCTGGGCGAGGCCCTGGAGCTGTGGCGGGGGCCGGCGCTGGCCGACGTCATCGACGCGCCCTTCGCCGGGGAGCAGGCCGCCCGGCTGGAGGAGCTGCGGCTGGCCGTACTCCAGGACCTGGTGGAGGCGCGGCTGGCGCGCGGTGAGCACCACGACCTGGCGGCGGAGCTGCCGGAGATCGTAGCGGCCCATCCGCTCCGGGAGCGGCTGCGCGGACAGCTCATGCGGGCCCTGTACGGAAGCGGCCGCAAGGCCGAGGCGCTCCTGGTGTTCGAAGACGCGCGGCGGACGCTGGCCGAGGAGCTCGGCGTCGATCCCTCCCCGGAGCTCGGCGATGTGCACCTGGCGATGCTGCGCGCCGGGCCCGCGCCCGCCGAAGCGGTGGGAGGCGGGGTCCCGGCGCAGTTCACCACCTTCGTGGGGCGCGACGGCGACCTCGAACGCGTCCGCGCGCTGCTCGGCGAGCGACGCCTGGTCACGCTCACCGGGCCGGGCGGAGTCGGTAAGACCCGGCTGGCGGTCGAGGCCGCCGGACGGGAACAGGATGAGGTCCGCTTCGTCGACCTTGCCGCCCTGGCCGACGGCGCGGCCGTTCCCCAGGCGCTGATCAACGCGCTGGGCCTGCGCGAGGCCGGGCTGGTGCCTTCGCTGTCCGGTCCGCTCGACCCCGTGGAGCGGCTGATCGCCGGGCTGGCCGAACGCCGGGTGCTGCTCGTGCTGGACAACTGCGAACACGTCGTCGCCGAGGTCGCCGCGCTCACCCGCCGGCTGCTGGCGGCCTGCCGGGACCTGCGGATCCTGGTCACCAGCAGGGAGAGGCTGGGCATCACCGGGGAGACGCTGCACCCTGTCCCGCCGCTGCCCCTGGACGGCGGCGGCCATCCGGCCGCGCGACTGTTCGCCGACCGGGCCGCCGCCGTGCGGCCCGGGTTCCTGGTCAGCGACGCCAACGCCGACGCGGTGGCACGGATCTGCCGGGCACTCGACGGACTGCCGCTGGCGATCGAGCTCGCGGCCGCGCGGCTGCGGTCGCTGACACTCGAAGAGGTCGAGGCCCGGCTGGACGACCGGTTCCGGCTCCTGTCGCGCGGCGATCGTTCCGCGGCGCCCCGGCACCGGACGCTCCGCTCGGTCGTCGGCTGGAGCTGGGATCTGCTGAGCCGCCCCGAGCAGGCGCTGGCCGCGCGGCTGACGGTGTTCAGCGGCGGCGCATCGCTGCACGCGGCCGCCCGGGTCTGCGGGCCGTCCGAGGGCGAAGCCGTCGAACTGCTCGCCGACCTCGTCGACAAGTCCCTGGTGGAGGCGGGCGGAGGCAGATACCGCATGCTGGAGACCGTCCATGCGTACTGCGCCGAGCGGCTGGCCGACGACGGCGAGCGGGAACAGGTGCGCGCCGCCCACGCTGCCTACTTCCTCGACCTGGCCCAGGCCGCCGAGCCGTGCCTGCGCGGCCCTGATCAGCTGGAGTGGCTGGCCCGCCTCGACGCCGAACGTGGCAATTTCCACGCGGCGCTCCACTGGGCGGCGGCGGCCGACCCCACGCTCGGGCTCCGCCTGCTCGCCGCTCTGTCGTGGCAGGGACAGTTGCGCGGGCTGCCCGGCGAGCGGACCGCGGTGGCCGCCGGCCTGCTCGTGACGATCGGCGACGAGCCGCCCGCGGGTCTCGAAGAGGAGTACACGCTCTGCGTGGCGCACGCCGCCGCCGCCGACAACGCGCACGATCAGCTCCTGCGCGATCGGCTGGAGCGCCTCGCCGATCAGCCTCTCCGATACCCGTTCCTGCGCGTCCTGCGCTTCATGATGAACGGTCCCCGCGTGGACGAGGAGACGCCCGCCGATCCATGGTCGCGAGCGTTCACCAGCATGGAATCGGGGGTCAAGGGCCTGTTCGGCGGCGATCGGGACACCGCCGAGCCGGCGTTGCGCGCCGCGCTGGCGGGATTCCGGGAGATCGGGGACCGATGGGGAGTCCTCACCGTACTGAAGCAACTGGCCGGACTGGCGGACGAGACGGAGTCCACCGCGCTGATGGCAGAGGCCATCGACCTGGCGGGGCGGCTGGGCGCGGTGGAGGACCTGACCAGGCTGCTCGTCAGGAACGCCGACAGGCTGACCGACGCCGGTCGGCTGCTCCCCGCGCAGGCGGAGTACGAGCGCGCCGTTGACTTCGCCCGCCGTACCGGCACGCCCGAGACCCAGGCCGGCGCCCTGCGCGGCCTCGCGGACCTCGCGCGCCTGCGCGGCGAGCTGCCGGCCGCCCGTGACCTGTACGACCGGGCGTTGCGGGGCTGCGGCCGGGCCTCGATGGGCGCCGCGTTGACGCGCTACCGGATCCTCTTCGGCCTCGGCCGGGTCGCGGAGGCCGAACGGGACGCCGACCAGGCCCGCTCGTGCTATCGGCAGGCCCTCGCCATCGCGCGCGCGTACGGAGATCTCCCGAGCACCGCCGCCTCGGCCGACGCTCTGGCCGCGGTCGACGCCCGTGGGCGGTGAAGGGCCGGTGTGCGGATGGTGACCGTATGGTGAGCGGTCCCCGCCAGCCTCGTGGTCATCGCCTCATCACTGACGGGAGACCGACATGACGGACCTCAAGGGCATGACAGACCTCAAGAGCAGGGCGGACCTCAAGGGCAAGACCGCGCTGGTGACCGGCGCCTCACGGGGAATGGGCCGAGCCATCGCCCAGCGACTGGCCACGGACGGCGCGCTGGTGGCGGTGCACTACAGCCGGCACGCCGACGCGGCCAAGGAGACGGTGGCCGCGATCGAACAGGCCGGTGGCGAAGCCTTCCCCGTCCAGGCGGAGTTCGGCACGGACGGTGACGTGGGGACGTTGCTCACCGGCCTGACCGCCGGCCTGCGCGGGCGGCCGCTGGACATCCTGGTCAACAACGCGGCCTGCGGGAACCTGGAGACGGTGTGGTCGGCCGGGTCGGTCGACCAGCTGACGTCCGAGCGGTTCGACGAGGTCTTCGCGATCAATGTGAAGGCGCCGCTGTTCCTCGTCCAGGCGACGCTGCCGTTGATGCCCGACGGCGGGCGCATCGTCAACATCTCCTCGCTCGCCACCCGGATCGCCCTGCCCAGTCAGATCGCGTACGCGATGACCAAGGGCGCGCTGGAGGTCATGAGCCGGACGCTGGCGAACGCGCTCGGCGGACGCGGCATCACGGTGAACACGGTGCGCCCCGGCAGCACCGACACCGAGGTCAACGACACTCTGCGCAGCCCGGAGCTCCGTGCCGTCCTGACGGATCTGACCGCGCTCGGCAGGATCGGCCGGCCGGCCGACATCGCCGACGCGGTCGCCTTCCTCGCCTCGGACGACGCTCGCTGGATCACCGGCAACGTGCTCGACGCGACCGGCGGCGCGTACCTCGGCCCCATGTGGGCACGCTGACCGTCCCTCCGGTTGGCTGTGGACAACCTCTCGTCATCCACAGAACGCCGTTCGGCGCCACGCCGCTGACCGGGCATTGCCGATCCTGAGTGCCTCATCGAACGCCGGAGGCTCTTATGAAGATCGTCCTTTCGCTGCCCTACGCGTTGACGTCCCTGTTCGTCGTCGTCGCCGAGCGGATCCCGTTCGACGTCACAGCCGTGCCATGGCGGGTGGGCGCATCCCACAGAAGGGCTGCCATAAGAGCGATCGGCAGCCCGGCGCTGCTGGTCACCCACCATCCGACACCATGGAGACCCGGCTGGACCAGCCTCACGCCTGCCGAGCGGCGCCTGCCGCGCCGCTCCGGGCAGCACCTTGTCATCTCGACGACGGCCGCACCGCACGAGCTGCCCGGCAGCCTGCAGCTCGCCCGCGCGACGGCCCGCGCCCTGGCCCGCGAGTACGACGGCCTGCTGATCGACCCCCTGAGCAGCACGGCCGTGCCCGCCTGCGAAAGGGCGGAGGGGGAGCCGGTGGACTTCGATCTGGGCGACAACTGGCTGAGCTGGTCCATCCACTCCCAAGACACCCTCCCCTACCCCCCTCCACCCCCTTGGGCCAACACCCCACCCCAAAGCACCGACACATCAGAGCCAGCCTGGAACCCCCAAGGGCTGCAGCCGCGCCGGGACTCCCGTGGGTTGGGGTCGGACCCTGACCCCCGTGGGTTGGGGTTGGACCTTGACCCCCGTGGGTTGGGGTCGGACCTTGACCCCCGTGGGTTGGGGTTGGACCTTGACTCCCGTGGGTTGGGGCGGGACCGGGACTCTCAAGGACCGGAGCCGGGCTGGGGCCCTCGCGCAGCTGAGCCAGACGCCTGGGATGGCCTGAGCGTCACCTCGCGAGGACTCCGGCGCTTCGCCCTGCCCGAGATCACCCTGGACGGCGCGGCCTGCACCCACCGCGAGTGCGCCACCGGCCTGCTGCGCCTGGTCGCCCACCGCCTGGTCGCCGACCAGTTGGCCTTCGTCACCGCGCACCCTGACGCCAGGCAGCGCACCATCGACGACCACCTGCGGATAGAGCCCTCCCCGCCCGGCGACCACGACCCAACGCCCTTCACCGTCCGCCTCACCCCCTGCGAAACCGGCTCCCCCGAGCCAGGCCGCCCCGGCGTCACCACCCGCCTCAAGGTCGCCCCCGCAGACGGCACCGACCAGACCACCTGCCTCAAAGTCGCCCCACCCCCGGACTTCCCAGACGGCCTCAACGACTGGCTCCCGGAAACGAGTCGAGCTTCCCTGGCCTCCATCGACTGCCACCCATCACCGGCCCTCGCCGCATAGGCCCGCCCGTTGAACTGGGCCGGCCCAATGAGGCCACCCGGCTACTGGACGTTCGCCTGGCGGTCGCCCTGCGACGGAAAGCTCGCCGGTAGCGGGAATTGCTCCGTGACCGGTCGCCCGCCGGCGGCGGGAGGCTGCCCCGTGACGGGACGCTGGCCGGTGGCCTGGGGACTGCTTTCGGGCGGGGCGCTTGGCGCTGGTGACGGGGAGTTCTGCTGTGACGGGGTGCCCGCCTGCGGCGGAGGGCCTGCCTGCGGCGGGGTGCCCGCCTGTGACGGGGTGCCCGTCTGCGGCGGGGTGCCCGTCTGCGGCGGGGTGCCCGTCTGTGGCGGAGGGCCGTGCGGTGATGGGCGCTCGCCGGTGGTGGGGGGCTGCCCTGCCACGGGGTGTTGGGCTGTGGTCGGGGGTTGCCTCGTTACGGGGTGCTGGGCTGTGGGGGAGGGCTGTCTCGGGACAGGGGATCCATCTTCGACGGGTGGTTGGGCGGTTTGCGGGGGGTGAGGTGTGGCCGGGAGGTGGGTGGTCGTGGAGGGGGTGCGCCATTCACGGTTGGCGGGGCCTTGGGTGGAGGCTGCCCAGACTGCCTCGGCGCAGATGAGACGAGCGGCTTCGACCGGCTCGGCGTCGCGGACGTGATGGCCCTCCTGGTCACGCCACAGGACGGTGACGATGCCGGTGACCAGGGTCGTGCCGCTCATCACGTCCTCGTACACCACCCGGCGGTTCACGGTCAGCGTCTCGTGGTCCGGGGCTCCAGCGCTCTCCCAGCGCCAGCCTCGGCAGGTGTCGCCGGGCTCGGCCTTGTTGACGCGGATGTCAGTGACGAACGTACGGGCATCGTCCCGATTCAGGATCGTGGAGGTACGGATGCGGGCGACCAGAGCTCGTGCCAACTCATGGCGGCGCTCAACAGGCCAGTCCACAGCTTCATGCGAGTTCGACCGCCACTGCGGGCCGAGGTCGGGATATCGCCTTGCCAGCGCCCTCCACCAGTCCGGCCACCCTTCGCGCTCCGCCATCTCACCCAGGCTCCGCTGCCGCACCGTCTTCGCCATCCGGTCGAACGGCGTGTCCGGAGGGAGCCCTTTGGCGGCCAAGAAATCGGCCATGGTCGCCCCCTGCTCCGCGAGCTGCTCCTCCAGCACGGCCTGTTCGCGCGCGACCCGAGCCGCCGGCCAGTCCGCCGCCTCAGAGACCGGCACCTTGACCGGTAGAGGCCGCTGCTCTACGCCGTCGAGGCCCGCTGAAGGCACGGCGTCTCCCCCCGGCACCGCAGCACGTGGCGGAACGGCCGGAGTCCACATGTCCGACGAGGAGTCCCGCCCCTCAGCAGCCGAGGTCCTCGCATGTTGCGAAAAGTCGGATACGCCCGATGCCGAAACCCCCCGGGCCGGCGGGAGGGCAGGTGAGCCTGATGCCGGAACTCCTTGGGTCGGCGGGTGGTCCGATACGCCCGATGCCGAAACCCCCTGGGCGGGCGGATGGTCCGGTAAGCCTGGTGCCCGAGCCTCCTGGGTCAGTGGGAGGTCGGGTAGGCCCGGTGTCGGACCCCCCTGGGCGGGCGGATGGTCCGGTAAGCCTGGTGCCCGAGCCTCCTGGGTCAGTGGGAGGTCGGGTAGGCCCGGTGTCGAGACTCCCTGGACCGGCGGTTGGTCCGGTAAGCCTGGTGTCGGAGCTCCCTGGGTCGGTGGGCGGATCTGGAGGTCGGAGGCCGGGGTTCTCGCGTGTGGAGGAAAGACCTGTACGTCGGTGGCCGGAACCCTTGAGGCTGCCTGGTGGGTCGGCGGTTTCAGGTCGGGGAGGAAGCTCTGTGACTGGGGAGTCGGGGGTGTCGCGTTCGGGGGGAAGTCCTGGGGGTCTGCGTCTGCGGTCGGCAGGCTGTCGACGTGGTCGGGGCGGGCGTGTCTGGCAGGGTCGAAGGCATCCCGGATCGGCCAGAACCTGATCAGCCACCGCTCGGGCTCCCGGCTCTCGTACGCCTGCTCCAACTCCTCCTCCGATCCGGTCGCCGGAAGCTCCCCCGCGGGCTGGGAGTGCGCGGTCAGGCCGTACAGGAAGTGGGGTGGGCCGATGACGAAGCGCTCGGTCGCGTCCTCCGCGACCGAGCCGACGGCCACGAAGCCGGTGCCGCCCTCGATGGTGGTGTTCTCGACGGGGACCCAGGCGGTGTCCGGCTCAGGTGGTGGCGAGTCCCAGGCTTCCAGGCGAATGTGGGCTAGATCGCCGTCGCCAGGACTCTCCAGGAGGATGTCACCGTCGTTGCGTTCGAAGAAGATGGCGAGCTCCCCGAACTCCACCAGCACCGTGTTGTCGAGACCACGGATGAGACGTGCCACCGGACCTGCCTTCGCCCTCATAGTTGATCACAGGCTACGGAGCTTAGAGGACTCCGCCGACAAACCAGCTCAGCGAAGTCACCACCTGCGACCCGGCTTATTAGGCCTGGTGCGGAACGTCCGCGAACGGTCGTTCGTGCACCATTTCCAGCCAAGGCGAAAGGCTGCGCCGGTGTCCTGCGGAGCCTGGAGATGCGCGATGGCACGCGAGGCCAGGAAAGGAGCTGCTGATCGCTGCCTGCGTCCTTCAGTGCGTGTGGCGGCCTTGGGTGACGGCGCGGGCTGCCGTCAGGGACTGCGTGATGGCCGTGGGGATGTCGAGCACGGGAAAGATGACATGGCGTACGACGCGCAGCCGGTCCACCACCAAAATGAGGCGTTTGAGGCGTATCGCTTGACCTGCGCGGAAGGTGGGCAGCCTGAGTGCCGCCGCCAGCCTCAGGTCCATGTCGGAGAGCAGCGGGAACGTGATGCCCTCGGCCTCGGCGAAGGCGGCTTGCTCGTCGGGCCGTTGGGTGCTCACCCCGTGTACGGCGATCCCTTCGACGGCGAACTCGGGCAGCCTGTCACGGAAGAGGCGGTTCTCCAGAGTGCACCCCATCGTGCCGGGGATGTCCCCCCAATGCGGCGGCAGGGCGCCGGGCGTACCCGTCGCCGGATAGCCGAACAACACCGTGGCTCCCGCATCGGCGACCACATCACTCGCCCCGCTCCACCCCGCCCCCGCTACGCCGACCACCCCTGAACCGACCTGCGCCCTGCCGTCCGGGCGCGGTGTTGCGCCGGGGTGGAGGTTTGGCGAGGTGTGGGCTGGTTGGGGGTGGACCTGTGGGTTGAGTTCAGCTGCTTCACGGTGGCCGGGCTCGGTGGACGGCGGGGAGGGGCGGGTGGCCGGGAGGAGGAGGGGAGTGGGGATGCGGGTGCCGAGGAGGCCGTGGACGCGGGCGGTCTCGGTGTCGTGGCTTTCCGGTAGGGCGGTGAGGGTGCCGTCGCCGAGGAGCCAGCGGTCCGCCCAGTCCTGCATGGTGATGAGCAAAGGGGCCAGCGCCCAGCCGGTGTCCGTCAGGACGTACTCATGGCGTACTGGCCGGGTCTGATAGGGGTCGCGGGTCAGCACCCCATGCTCCACCAGGTGTTTCAGCCGTTCGGTGAGGACCTTGCGGGAGATGCCGAGCTCCCCGAGCAGATCTTCGAAGCGCCGGTGCCCGCGGGCCACCTCGCGCACGATGAGCAGGCTCCACCAGTCGCCGATGACGGCGGCTGCCTGGGCGATCGAGCATTGGGCATCTTGCGCACGCAGTTGCCGGCTCATCTGGCGAATATATCCGGATAAGTCTCTTTTGGGAACTTAATTGACCAGCCGGGAGCGTCAGGTGTCAGCGGCTGAGGATCTGCCGCAGCACCCTCTCCAGGGTGTCCGCCGGGGCGGCGTCCGGTGCCGGGGAGCGCCAGGCGATGTAGCCGTCGGGGCGGACCAGCACGGCGCCGCCCTCACCGACGCCGTAGCGCTCCCGCCAGCGCCCCTCGACGTCCACCACCTCCGCGCCGAGCACGATCGTCCGAAGCCGTACGCCCAGCCGCTCCGCCACCAGGCGGCCCGACTCCGCCCACGACTGCCGATCTGCCAGCAGGACGAACTCCGAGCCGTACAGGTCGATGGCGGAGATCCGCTGACCCTCCCGGTCGAGCGGCAGGTGCGGGGCTCGGCTGCCCGGGCGGCCCACCGGGTTCAGGGAGTCCTCCAGCAGGGACCCGTCGTCGCCGGCTTCGTCGATGATCGCGGTGGAGTGACAGCGGCAGCCGAGCATCGCCCGCAGGGGGTCTTCGAGGGGCTCCGGGTAGCCGATGCGGACGGACGGGGGCATGCGCTGTCCCAGGTTCGCCAGTTGGGCGTCGGCCGTGAGGACGCCGATCGGGCGGCGTTCGGCGTCGTAGGTGTCAAGAAAGTCCGGGCCGGCCTGACCGGTGACCACCAGCCAGAGGCGCCAGGCCAGGTCGCAGCCGTCCTGGAGCGCGGTGCTGCCGCCCTGCCCGCCTGTCGGCGGCATGGTGTGGGCGGCGTCGCCGGCCAGGAACACCCGGCCTTCGCGGTAACGCTCGGCGAGAATGTGCGCCATGGCGAAACTGGTCTTGTCGAGGACCCGTACGTCCAGGTCCGGGACGCCGACGGCCAGCCGGACCAGCTCGGCGCAGCGCTCCGGGGTGAAGTCGTCCTCGTTCTGGCCCGCCGTGGGCGAGTAGTTGACGCCCAGGACATGCGCACCCACCCCGGTGCCGGTCACGATCACTCCGGTGAAGGCGTCGTTCTGCAGGTACCAGAGCGTGACCTCGCGCTCGCGCACCAGCCCGGACAGGTCGGCGTCGAACATGATCGAGCAGATCTCCCCCAGCTCACCCTTCCCCTCGACCGGGATGCCGAGGGCCTGGCGCAGCGGGCTTCGAAAGCCGTCGGCGGCCACCACGTAGTCGGCCCGCACAAGGGTGTCCTCGCCGCCGGCGCGGATCATCACGGTCACGCCGTCGCCGTCCTGCTCAAGGGAGATCAGCTCGGTGGAGAAGCGGAGGTCGGCGCCGAGCTCCTCCGCCTTGGCGCGCAACACGCGCTCCACCTCGGCCTGCGGCGCGCCGACCTGCGCGGCGGGTGTCGCGTCGGCGAGGAAGGCGAACGCCTCCTTCTCATCGCTGATGATCATCTGAGGGTTCGGGTCGCTCAGGTCGGTGGCGATGGCGATGCGCATGGTGTCGCCGATGCCCGCCCAGATCTCGCTCAGCGTCCGCTCGAGGCCGGGGACCGGCCGCATCAGCTCGACGGCCCGCGGCCCCACGCCGAACGCCTTGGGCTGGATCGCCGTGCCGGCATGCCGTTCGACCAGCATGACGGGCACCTTGCGCCAGGCCAGCATCATCGCCGCGCTCAACCCCGCGTAACCGCCGCCTACGACGAGCACGGGCACTCGCTGGTGTCTCTGCATCTCCTACCTCCGGTACGCGTAATATCGCGTTGACGAAGAAACGATATGTCGCGTCTCAGCAGACGGTCAAGACATATCGCGTCTTGATTCACGACATATCGCGTTATAGGAGATGGGAGAGAGGAGGCGTCGCTCAGCTCAGGTGGCGCTCCAGTGACTCGACCTTGCTCGTCATGCCGTCCGTGACCCCGGAGCGCATGTCGGCCTTGAGCACCAGCCCCACGCGGGGCGCCACCTCGGCCACGGCGTCCACGGCGTTCTTGATCACCCCCATCACCTCATCCCAGTCACCCTCGATCGTGGTGAACATGGCGTCGGTGTGGTTGGGCAGGCCGCTCTCACGTACGACCTTGACGGCCCGGGCGACGGGCTCGGCGACGCCTTCGCCGACGCCGAGCGGGGTGATGGAGAATGCCACGATCACGATGCGCCCCCTTGAGGCTCCCGGCACGGACCGTCCGCGCCGACCAGCAAGGCCAGGAGCCGCTGCCCGAGCCGCTCCTGCTCATCGGCGGTCGGCTGCGCGAGGCCGGCGGCACTCAGCTGGCCCTGAAGATCTTCGATCCTAGCGAGCACCCGCCGACCGACCTCGCTCAGCTCCGGTGTACGGCCGACCTCGCTCAGCTCCGGTGTACGGCCGACCTCGCTCAGCTCCGGTACGGGTGGCCTAGGTCAGCTCCGGTACGGCCGGCCTCCGGGGCGAGATGCTCCACGGCCAGAGGGCCCGTGGCGAGAGGCTCCACGGCAAGAGGGTCCGGTCCCGGGGAGTCGGGTGACGACGCCGACATCCCCGGCCCGCTCAGCCTCGGCGGGTGACCGGGCCGGCGCCACAACGCGCGCGGACCGGTCAATCGTGGATGTGCTCTTCCTCTTCCTCTTCTTCGCTAGGACCATCGGAGGGCTCGACCCCGAGCACGGCCTCGCGCGGCTCGATCTCGTCGATGTGCTCGACGAGCTGCAGCACATGCTCGGGCTCGATCAGCCACTGCAGCGCGGAGGCGCCGGTCTCGTCGGCGGAGACCAGCTCCGCCTGCTCGGCGCGCTCCTCGTCGGTGAGCTCGGCATCGGGGTGCCGGATCTCGGCCAGTGCCGCGGCCTGGAGGGCGTCAACGTCGAGCACTTCGACGGTCAGCTCGACCGTGAGGCGTAGGAACTTCTGTGCATCACTCATGGCGACGAGCCTAGGGCAGCTTCCACTCCACAGGAGCCGCGCCTTGCTGGACGAGAAGGTGATTGGCGCGACTGAACGGCTGGGAGCCGAAGAAGCCGTTGCGGGCCGACAGCGGCGACGGATGGGCCGACTCGATGCGCGGCACCTGGCCGAGCATCGGCGCGAGGTTGCGCGCGTCGCGCCCCCACAGGATCGCCACCATCGGCTTGTCGCGGGCCACGAGGGCGCGGATGGCCTGCTCGGTGACCTCTTCCCAGCCCTTGCCGCGGTGTGAGGCGGGCTTGCCCGGCATCACGGTCAGCACCCTGTTGAGCAGCAGCACGCCCTGCTCGGCCCAGGGCGTGAGGTCGCCGTTGGCCGGCCGGGGGAGGCCGAGGTCGCTCTCCATCTCCTTGTAGATGTTGAGCAGGCTGCCCGGCAGCGGCCGCACGTCGGCGGCGACGGAGAACGACAGGCCGATCGGGTGGCCCGGCGTGGGATAAGGATCCTGGCCCACGATCAGCACCTTCACCTCGTCGAAGGGCTGGTTGAAGGCGCGCAGCACATGTGCGCCCGCAGGGAGGTACTGCCTGCCTTCGGCGATTTCCTTGCGCAGGAACTCGCCCATCTGGGAGATCCGCTCGGACACGGGCGCGAGAGCCTCGGCCCATCCGGCTTCGACGACTTCGTTCAGGGGACGACCGGTCATGGCCGGTGAGCTTAGTCAGCTCTGGTACGGCATGCGTACCGAACAGGGGAGAATGATCATAAAGGTGGGCGCCCGCGCCCCCGGGGGAAGCGGGCGCCCACAGGGGCTACTTGACAGAGCCGGCCATCATGCCCTGGACGAAGTAGCGCTGGAAGGCGAAGAACAGAATCAGCGGGATGATCAGTGACATGAAGGCACCGGACGACAGGATGTCGATGTTGGTGCCGAACTGCCGCATCTGAGACTGCAGGGCCTTGGTCATCGGCTGGCTCTCGGTGTTGGCGAAGACCAGAGCGATGAGCATGTCGTTCCAGACCCAGAGGAACTGGAAGATCCCCAGCGAGGCGATGGCGGGCTTGCCCAGCGGGAACACGATCTGAACGAAGATCTTCCACTCCGGCGCGCCGTCCATCCGCGCCGCCTCCAGCAGCGAGGACGGGATGCCGACGAAGAAGTTACGGAGCAGGAAGATCGCGAACGGCAGCCCGAAGGCGACGTGGAACAGCACCACGCCCGGGATCGTGCCGAAGATCCCGACGCCTCCGTAGATCACGGCCACCGGGATGAGCGCGATTTGGATCGGCACGATGAGCAGCCCGACCACGATCAGGAAGAGCGTGTCGCGGCCCTTGAAGTCCATCCAGGCGAACGCGTAGGCCGCCATCGCGGCGATCCCGATCACCAGGACGGTGGTCGGCACCGTGATCGCCACCGTGTTCCAGAAGGACGCGGTGAAGCCACTGGCCAGCAGGCTGCTGTAGCTCTCGAAGGTGATCTCGGCCGGCTTGGTGAAGATCGTCCACCAGCCCTCGGCGGCGTTGACCTCCGGTGTGCGCAGCGAGACCACCAGGAGGCCGAGTGTGGGCACCAGCCAGAACAGGCCGAGCAGCACCATCACGACCTGGAGGGCGCCGCCGCCCAGACGGTCGACGATCCGGCCGACCAGGCCTCTCTGTGGCGCTCCCGCGTGCGTCGGCGCGGGAGCCGGGGCCGTCGCGGTCGTCATGTGTCTTCCCTCCTGAACCTGCGAATGTTCATGATCATGAAGGGCAGGACCAGAATGAGCAGGAAGATGGCCAGCGCGCTGCCGAGCCCCTGGTTGTTCCCGCCGCCGAACGCCACGCGCCACATCTCCAGCGCGACCACGTTCGCCTCCGGCTGGACCGACGCCGGCGCGATGATGAACACCAGGTCGAACACCTTCAGCGTATTGATGATCATCGTGACGAAGACGACGAGCAGCACCGGTGAGAGCAACGGCACGGTGATGCGTCTGAACACCTGCCATTCCGTGGCGCCGTCGATGCGGGCGGCCTCCAGCGAATCACGCGGGATGGCCGCCAGCCCCGCCGCGATCAGCACCATGGCGAAGCCGGCCCAGACCCAGATGAACGCACCGATGATCGCCGGTGTGATGAGCGTCGGGCCCAGCCAGGTCAGGCCGTTGTAGGCGCCCTCGAAGTTCGCCTGCGGTAGTCGTACGACATAGGAGCCCGCGGGCAGGCCCTCGAAGCGGAAGGAGCCGTCCTCGGCCGTGGTGGCGGTGCCCGCCACCTGGCCGTTGCTGACCGCTTCCACGGTCATGCCGGGCAGCCCCTTCTCGGTGGTGTCCACGGCGCCGCTCACGCCGCCGCCGCCGGGGGTGAAGTCGAACCAGACGGTGCCGGAGAGCTCGTCGCCGCCCGTGACGGCGGCGGCGGGCTGAGCCGCGGCCGGCATGAACTCCGGCTTGACGCCGACGATCGGGATCAGCACCGGCTGGCCGGCCTGCGCCGGCTGCTTGGTGACGACCGCGCCGTCGTCGCCCGCGGCGACCGCGGACTGGTCGCCCTCACGCGGCCGGGCGCCCGGGTAGCCCTGGGAGGAGGAGAACGTGTCGTGCACGGTGGTCAGGATGGCGTTGGCCACGCCCTTGTCCGGGTCCTCGTCGTACACGAGGCGGAAGATCACGCCGGCGGCCATCAGGGAGACGGCCATCGGCATGAAGACGATCAGCTTGAACGCGGTCGCCCACTTGATGCGCTCGGTCATGACCGCGAAGATCAGACCCAGTGCGGTGACCATGATCGGCGCGGCGACCACCCAGATGAGGTTGTTCCGGATGGTCTTGAGCATGCCGTCATCGGTGAAGATCGTCACATAGTTGCCGAGCCCGACGAACCCGTCACCGGGCGCGTCGAACAGGCTGCGGAAGATGGAGTAGACGATCGGATAGACCACCCAGATTCCCAGCAGCAGGGCGGCGGGAAGCAGGAAGGCGACGGCCATCATCGGGGATGGGCCGAGGCGTCGTTGCTTACGGGGGGTATCAGCGGGTCCCGAGGCGGGCCCGCCCGAGGTTTCCTCGGGCGGGGCCTGCGGGCCGTCCAACCTTTCGGTCACGGCCTTACCCTCTTTACTTCCAGGCCTTCTTGGCCTCGGCTTCGAGCGCCTCCTGGGCGCCCTTGATGTCGGTCGGCTTGCGCAGGAAGTCCTGCAGAACCTTCCACTCGCCCTTGCCGTCGGTGCCGCCGAACGCGCTCGGCGCCAGGTCGGACATGTCATAGCGGACCGCGTCGCCGGCGGAGATGATCGTCTGGCCGAGGGCCTTGGTCAGCGGGTCCGGGTAGTTGTCAGGCGAGACGTTCTTGTTGGGGGACAGGTAGCCGGGCAGCTTGGCCCAGACCTCGCCGCCTTCCTTCGAGGCCAGGAACTGCAGCAGCGCCATGGCGCCGGGGGAGTCCTTCATGGCCACCGCGACGTCGCCGCCGAGCACGACGGGGGCGGTGTCGCCGACCTTCGGGAACGGGAAGTACTTGGCCTCCTCGCCGACCTTCGCGCCCGACTCGACGGCGGTGACGGCCACGAAGTCGGCCTCGATGACCATGGCGGCCTTGTCCTGGCCGTAGACCTTGGTCACACAGGTCGGGAAGTCGGTCTGCAGCGCGCCGCTGTTGCCCTCGGCGAGGAACTCCTTCTTGCCCGTGATGTCCGCGATCCTCTCCAGCGCGGTGGCCACGCTGGCGTCGGTCCACGGGATCTCGTGCTTGGAGAGCTGGTCGTACTTCTCCGGGCCCGCGGTCGAGAGGTAGACGTTCTCGAACAGGTCGGTCAGCGTCCAGCCCGAGGCGCCACAGAAGGAGAAGGGCGGAGTGCCGGAGTCGGCGATGGTCTGCGAGGCCTTGATCAGCTCGTCCCAGGTGGTCGGCGGCTGCACGCCGGCGTCCTCGAACGCCGCCGAGCGGTACCACACCAGCGACTTGTGCGCCGCCTTGATCAGCACACCGTAGACCTGGCCGTCCGCGGAGCCCAGCTCCTTCCAGTACGGCGTGTAGTTGGCGTCGATCTCCTTGGTGACGTCCCCGGTGAGCGGCTTGAGCGCCTTCTGGTCGGCGTACTGCTGGACCAGGCCCGGCTGCGGGAGGATCGCCACGTCGGGCGGGCTGCCGCCCTGGATGCGCGGGCCGAGGTAGGCGCCGGTGTCCTCACCGGTGGAGGCGTAGGTGACCTTGGCGCCGGTCTTGTCGGAGAAGGCCTTGAGCACCTGCTCGAAGTTCTTCTGCTCCTCACCGGTCCACTTGGCGGCGACCTCGAGTGAGACGCCCTCGAGCGTCTTGGCGGCCGCCTGGGTGGGCGACGCCTCTCCCGACGGCTGGGTGGTCGTCGGCGCGTTACCGCCACAAGCGGTGACGGCGACCGCCAACCCCGCCAGGATCGCTACTGCTCTGCCTTTTCGCATTGCTGCCTCACTGGGTTTTGATGATCTCTTCGAGTTCGGCTTTCAACGAGGCCGCCACATCATCGGCGGACTCGGAAGACTGGGGTTTGAGCGCCTTGGCGACCGTGCTGGCGATCACCAGGCTGAGCTGGTTGTAGTTGGCGCCCGCCGCACGCGGCTTGGCGGCCAGAATGCTCTCCTTGAGTACGGGCAGGTACGGAAAGCGTTCGATCAGCTCGGGATCGTCGTAGAGCTCGGTCCACACCGGCGGGAAGGACCCTTCGGTGAGCACGCGGCGCTCGTTCTCCAGACTCGTGAAGTAGCGGATGAACTCCTGTGCGGTGTGCTGGTGCTTGGAGAAGGCGCTGATGGCGAGATTGCTGCCACCCAGCGCGCTGGATCCGGGCCCGTTGAGCCCGGGCAGCCTGGTCACCGCCACCTTGTCGCCGAGCCTGACCCTGGCCGGGCCATAGGCGTGCGGCCAGTTGCGGGCGAAGGCGAGCCGGCCTTCCTGGAAGGCCAGGCGGGACTCCTCCTCCTTGTAGTCCAAGGCCTCCTCGGGGATCCACTTCTCGCGCAGGCCCTGCTTGAGGAAGTCCAGCGCGATGGCGGCCTTGGCGGGGTCGAGGGTCACCGTGGAGCCGTCGGGGCTGAGGATCTGCCCGCCCGCCGACTGCACAGCCTCGGAGAAGTTGACGGTCAGGCCCTCGTAGGCGAGGAACTGCCCGGCGTAACCCTCGATGTCATGCTTTTTCGTGATTGCTAGGGCTTGCTGGCGAAGTTCCGCCCAGGTGCGCGGCGGCTTCTTCACCAGATCGGTGCGGTAGTAGAGCAGGCCCGCGTTGCTCGTATAGGGGACCGCCCAGAGTTTGTCCTGATAGATAGCGGTGTCCACGACAGGCGGCAGGAACTTGTCGAGCGGGAACAACCCGCGCTCCAAGGGGATGATCCAGCCGTTGTCGGCGAACTCCGCCGTCCATACGACGTCCAGTCCGAGCACGTCGTAGCGGTTGCTGTGGGCCTGCAGGTTGGCCGCTATCTGAGCGCGTTGCTCGTCGGCGACCTCGGGTAGTTCGAGCAGCGTCACCTTTTCGGCCGGGTGGGCCTGGTTCCAGCGATCCAGCAAGGGTTGCAGGTATGCCGTGGTGTCGCGCCCCGTGGCGAAGGTGATCGGGCCGGTTCCGCTGGCTCCGGTCGCACTGCCGCCATCTTGGCCCGCCGTCGAGCATCCTGCCGCCAGGAGGGCGGCCATCGCGACTGACAACGAGCGAATCACCCGATTGAGCTCCGGTTTCTTGGTTATTACATACATGTTAGGTAGATGCATTCATGTTAGGCAGCTAGTAATCTGGTGGTCAACGGGTGTCCACGTAACGCATCCGTAACACACGGGGAGGTGAGGTGTGCGGCTTCACCTGCTTGCGCTTCTGGCGAAGGAGCCTGCCCACGGCTATGAGCTCAAACAGGCGCTCGAGCAGACCTTCGGCAGCGCCTATCCATCGCCCAACATCGGGCAGATCTATGTGACGCTGGGCCGGCTCGAGAAGGACGGCCTCATCAGGGCCGTGGACGTCGAGCAGTCCAACCGGCCCAACAAGAAGGTCTATTACCTCACCGCCAAAGGCCGCGACGTGCTCACTCTATGGGTGGATGAGCCTACGGAGGGTCCGCGGGTCCGCGACGAGTTCTTCATGAAGCTGGTCCTGGCCCCGCTCACCGGCATCGCGGACCGGATGGCGCTGATCAACCGCCAGCGCCGCCACTACCTGTCGCTCATGGGCGACCTCAACGCCCTGCTCGACGAGACCGAGCCGGACGATCGGGTGGCGACACTGCTGATCGAAGGTGCCATGCTGCACCTGCAAGCCGATCTCGAGTGGCTCGAACGGTGTCAGGAGGACCTGGCATGACCCATGCCGTGCTGAAGACGGTCAATCTCGTCAAGGTCTACTCCGGCGGCGCGGTCCCCGTGCACGCCGTACGAGGGGTGGACCTGGTGGTGGAGCCGGGGGAGTTCATCGCCGTGATGGGCCCGTCAGGGTCCGGCAAGTCCACGCTCGTGCACATGCTCGGCGGGCTGGACGCGCGCACCAGCGGCGAGATCTGGGTCGACGGCAAGCGCGCCGACACCCTCTCCGAGAGCGCGTGGGCGCTCTTACGCCGGAAGAAGATCGGGTTCGTCTTCCAATTCTTCAACTTGGTCGCCAACATGACCGTGACCGACAACGTCGAGCTGCCCGCACTGCTGGGCGGGGCCTCGCCCCGGGTCGCCCGCGAGCGCAGGGAGCACCTGCTCGGCGCGCTCAACCTCACCGACCGCGCGGACGCCTCGCCCGCCCAGCTCTCGGGCGGCGAGCAGCAGCGGGTCGCCCTGGCCAGGGCGCTGGCCAACGAGCCGAGCGTGCTGCTGGCCGACGAGCCCACGGGCAACCTCGACAGCCGCAACACCCGCGACGTGCTCCGCCTGCTCAGCAAGGTGCACAAGGACGGCCAGACGATCATCATGGTCACCCACGACGCCCGGGTGGCCGGCCTGGCGGACCGGGTGATCTGCCTGCTGGACGGAGAGATCGTGGACGACGGCCGGATCGCCCGCCGGCGCACCGGGACGGCCGGCGCGGTGATCGACCTCCGATGAGCACAGCACGCGCGGGCGGCCGCTGGATCCGGGCCGACCTGCGAGCCAGAAGGGGCCAGGCGACGCTGACCGTGCTCGCCGTGGCCGGCATCGTGGCCGCCCTGATCACCGCCGTCACCCTGCTCGAAGACGGCACGAACCCATGGCGCAGCCTGTTCGCCCAGACCGACGGCGCGCACGTCTGGTTCTACACCAAGGACAACTCCGCCCAGGTGGCGGGCACCCGGAGCCTCGACGGGGTCACCCAGATGGCCGGCCCCTACCGGTCGGCGCCCGTCACGGTCGTGCGGGACGGCAAGAAGCAGCCCGCGGCGCTGCGCGCGATGCCCGCCACACCCCCTCAGGTGGCGCACCCGGTGGTGGCCGAGGGCAGCTGGCTGGACCCCGCGCAGGCCGACGGCGTGGTGGTGGAGCGCTCCTTCGCCCGCGCGCTGCGCCTGCGGATCGGCGAGCCGCTCGCCATCATCGCCCTCAGCGGCGAACGCCACCCGCTCTACGTACGCGGCATCGCCGACTCCGCCGAGCAGGGCTTCTACCCGGCGTGGGCGCCCGGCCTGGCCTGGGTGCTGCCCCAGACGCTCGACCGGATCGAGCCGATGCTGGGCCGCAGCGAATGGGTGACCGGGCTGCGGCTGGCCGACGCCGAGGCCGCCCAGGTGGTCTCCCAGCGGGTCGTCGTCACGCTGGACGACCAGGTCCAGCGCCTCTACACCTGGCGTGAGGTCCGGGCCGCGATGGAGCTGGACAACCGGCTGCTCGGCACGCTGCTGGCGCTGTTCGGCGTGGTCGGGCTGGTGGCCGCCGCGCTCGCGCTGGCCAACGCGGCCGGCGGCCGGGTGCTCGGCCAGCTCCGCGACCTGGCCACGCTCAAGTCCATGGGCTTCACCGCCGCGCAGGTGGCCCTCTTGCTCGTGGTCGAGCACGGCGCGCTCGGCCTGCTCGGCCTCGCGCTCGGCACGCTGGCCGGCTGGGGCTTCGCGGTGGCGCTGCTCGGCGCGACCTCCGTCGCGCCGATGCCGGTCCTGTCCATCGTCGCGGGCACCGCGCTGGTGGTGCTCGCCGCCGTCGGGCTGCCCGCCTGGCGCGGCGGTCGCACCCCGCCGATCCCGGCCGCCCCCGCGCAACCCCTGCGCGGCCACCTGTCCCGCCTGGCCAAGCTCGCTCTGCTGGTACGCCTGCCGCCCGCGCTCGTCCTGGGCAGCCGGGACGCCTTCACCAGACGGGTGCCCGCGTTCCTGACCGCGTTCGGGCTCGCCGTGCCGATGATGATGATTACCATCGGGCTGGGCGTGTGGGCCACGCTGGACAACTTCGCGAACCACCCCGACCAGGTGGGCCAGCACGCCGCCCTGCACGTCGGACCGGGCAAGCTCGAATCGGCCGCGGCCGAACAGCTGGTCAAGGCCGACAAGGATGTGCGGGCCGTCTATCCGGCCGCCGACGTGAACGCCCTGGCCGCCGGTGAAGGCCGCTCGGTGCGGGTGCGGGCCATCGGCGGCTCGGCGGACCCGTACCCCTTCCCGGTGGTCGAAGGCCGGATGTACGGCGAGCCGGGGGAGGCGGTCGCCGGTCAGGGGCTGCTCGACCTGCTCGGTGTGCGGATCGGCGACCGGGTACGGCTCACCGTGGGCGGTTCGCCGCTGATCGTACGGATCGTGGGCCGGGCCATCGAGCCGGACCTGGACGGCGAGGTGCTGTCGGTGGGGCTGGACAGCCTGGCGCCGAAGGACTCCGTGCCGCCCGAGTTCTACGCGCTGGCGCTGAAGCCCGGCGCGGACCGGGGAGAGGTGGCGGCCAGGCTGCTCGCCCAGTCGAGCGAAGGGCTGGACGTGCAGGCGGTGGTCAACCCGGCCGACCGGCTGGCCATCATCCGGGTGCTCATCGTGGCGCTGATCGCGGTGCTCGCCCTGATCGGGCTGGCCAACCTGCTCACCGCCAGTGCGCTCGGGCTCCGCGACCACGCCTTCGACCTGGCCGTGCTCAAGGCGATGGGGCTGACGCCGCGGCAGGTCATGGCCACGTTGGTGACCGGCACCGGCCTGCTGGTGGTGCTGGGCGTCGCCGTAGGGGCGGCGGCCGGCGCGTCGGTGGTGACCTGGCTGATCGACCTGCAGGGACACACCAGTGGGGTGGGGGCCGGAATCGGCCGCCCACCCTCTGGTCTGTCCCTGTCGATCGCCGTGCTGGTCGCCGTGGGCACGGCCCTCGCCGTGGCGCTCATCCCGGCCCGTCGCGCGGCCCGTGCCCAGGTGCCGGTTACGGCACGTTGACGCCGCCCTCACGCTTGAGCGCGAACCAGTAGAAGCCGTGGCCCGGCAGCGTGAGCAGGTAGGGCCGCGGCCCTACCTCGGGGAAGTGCACCCCGCCGCG
Organism: Nonomuraea glycinis; assembly: GCF_014646515.1. GTDB lineage: Bacteria > Actinomycetota > Actinomycetes > Streptosporangiales > Streptosporangiaceae > Nonomuraea > Nonomuraea glycinis. The sequence goes on along the minus strand of NZ_BMNK01000003.1, from coordinate 326,482 downwards.
TGCCTCGATCGGCGTCATGCCCTCGAACCTGCGCAGATCGAGCTCCACCGGCTGGGGGAACTTCGACAGGTTGTTGACGCAGAGCATCACGTCGTCGCCGTCCTCGCGGACGTAGGTGAGCACGCTCGGGTTGGAGGACCACATCTCGGTGTAGGCCCCGACGCCGAAGACCGGGTGGTTGCGGCGGATCTGCAGCATCCTGCGGGTGAAATGGAGCAGTGAGCCCTCATTGCGCTGCTGCGACTCCACGTTGACCGCCTGGAAGCCGTAGATCGGATCCATCACGGCGGGCAGGTAGAGGCGCCCCGGGTCGGCGGTGGAGAAGCCGGCGTTGCGGTCCGGGCTCCACTGCATCGGCGTGCGCACCGAGTCCCGGTCCTCCAGCCAGATGTTGTCGCCCATGCCGATCTCGTCGCCGTAGTACATGACCGGCGAGCCCGGCAGGCTCAGCAACAGGGCCGTGAACAGCTCGATGCGGTCCCTGTCGTTGTCCAGCAGCGGCGCCAGCCGGCGGCGGATGCCGAGGTAGGCCCGCATGCGCGGGTCCTTGGCGTACTCGTTGTGCATGTAGTCGCGCTCTTCCTCCGTCACCGTCTCGAGCGTGAGCTCGTCGTGGTTGCGCAGGAAGATGCCCCACTGGGCGCTGTCGGGCAGCTTCGGAGTGCGCGACATGATCTCGGAGATCGGTTCGCGCGTCTCCTTCTTGACCGCCATGTAGATGCGCGGCATCAGCGGGAAGTGGAAGGCCATGTGGCACTCGTCGCCGCCGACGGTCGGATCGCCGAAGTATTCGACGACGTCCTCCGGCCAGCCGTTGGCCTCGGCCAGCAGCACCCGGTCGGGGTAGAGACGGTCCACCTCGGCGCGCACCTTCTTCAGGTACGCGTGCGTCTCCGGCAGGCCGGAGCACGCGGTGCCCTCCCGCTCGAACAGGTAGGGGACGGCGTCCAGGCGGAAACCGTCGATGCCGAGGTCGAGCCAGAAGCGCAGGACCTCCAGCATGGCCTCCTGCACGGCCGGGTTGTCGTAGTTGAGGTCCGGCTGGTGGTGGAAGAAACGGTGCCAGTAGTACTGCTTGCGGACCGGGTCGTAGGTCCAGTTGGACTCCTCGGCGCCGATGAAGATGATCGGTGCGTCGCCGTAGGCGGTCGGTTCGTCCGCCCAGACGTAGAAGTCGCCGTACGGCCCCTCGGGGTCGTGCCGGGATGCCTGGAACCAGGGATGACGGTCGCTGGTGTGGTTCATCACCAGGTCGGTGATGATGCGCAGGCCGCGCTCGTGCGCGGCCTCGATCAACTGGACAAAGTCCCCCAAGTCTCCGAAGTCCGGGAGGATCTTCATGTAGTCGGAAATGTCGTAGCCGCCATCGCGCAGCGGCGACTCATAGAGCGGCAGGAGCCACAGGCAGTCGACTCCCAGCCACTCGAGATAGCCGAGCTGGTCGATGAGACCGCGCAGGTCTCCGGTGCCGTCTCCGTTGGAGTCCTTGAACCCCCGGACGAGAACCTCGTAGAACACCGCCCGCTTGTACCAGGAGGGGTCCTCCGAGACGAAGGTCTCGGCGACCGGATCCGGCGATGGGGATGCGTTGATCATAATGTCGCTCACAGAAGGAGATGTGGGCAGGACGAAGTCACCGGTTTCCCCGGCGTTGTTATCTGGTGACCGCGCCGCTTGGGGTCGTCATCCCTGCGAACCCATGCCCTTGACAGGACCGGATTTGTGACCCGGTGCCCGCTTGTGCGGCGCTTACGGGCCGAACACTACCAGCCCGTTGGCTTTCCGGAACCCGCTTGTGCTGTGCGAGCTGTAATACCCAAGAGATCTCTGCGTAATCGTGATGTTACCGACCGTTCTTCTCCCTGTAACTAGAAGGGGGCAGACAGGTCGTCCAGGTCGGATTCGTGGTCATTGAGCCAAAGGCCGAAAAGGACCAGCCCCCGCACCCAGAACCGGTCGTTCCAGCCGCTGAACCGGGTCAGCGCGTCGGGCCCGCCCGCGATCACCTCGTGCAGCTCGTCCGACAGCAGGCCGGGCACCCGCGTGGCGACCACGCTCAGCATCTCGTGCGAGTAGGCGCGCGCGGGAGCGGCCGTGGAGCGCAGCGGGACGCGCCGGAGCGGCTGCTTGATCACGTTCGTCGACGGCAGCGCCGCCACCCGGGGGTTGGCCGCGTGCAGCACCTCGCGGTAGAAGCGGCCCTTGTCCTTGCGGGCCACGCCCACCGAGAGCGCCGCGTCGAAGAAGTCCGGATGGATGAACGGCGCGGCGAACGACGACTCCGGCCCCACCAGGTTGACCGCCGAGCGCGCGATGCCCCGCACGGTCCGCGTGTGCAGCACCGACAGCGGCAGCTCCGCCCGGTGCCCGTGCAGCATCGAGGTGGCGGCGGCGAACTGCTCCTGCACCGTCTCCGCCATCCACTGCGCGGCGGCCTTGGACAGCATCGGCTGCGACGGCGCCCCGAGACTCAGCGAGCCCAGCACCGCGGCCGACCGCTCGGCCTGTGTGGTCGCCTCCAGCGCGGCCCCGCTGACCATGAAGTTCTTCAGCAGCGGGCCGCCCGCCAGGCCGTCGACCAGCACCCGGCCGGCCTGGTGCACCTGCTGGGCGAACGGCGCGTACCAGGCGTGGTGCGGCGTCAGGTATTCGAGCCTGCGGGCCACCTCCCGCGCGTCCTGCGGGTAGTCCGCCGCGTCCTGCATGATCACCCGGTGCGGGATGCCCAGCTCGCGGGTGATGGCGCGGGCGAAGGCGATGTCGGTGTCGTTGCCGTCGTCGGGGCTCGTCGTCCACGACTCCACGTCGAACCCGCGCGCCATGGCCACGCTGCCCAGCAGCCGCGAGTCGTAGCCGCCGCTGATCGGCACCAGCAGCTTGCGCCCGTCGTAGTCCTTGTAGACCTCGTGCAGCAGCTCGACGATCTCGCCGGCGCTGGTCCACGCCTCGTAGGGCTCGCGCCGCAGCCAGCGCGGCAGCCTGCGCTCGGTGGCCAGCCTGCCCTGGTCCCACACCAGCGCCCCGGAGCCCGGCAGCCGGCTGATGCCCGCGTAGGGGGTGGCCTCGCCCAGCGGGAAGGTCACCTGGAGGATCGAGGCCCAGGCCGACCAGTCGATCGCGATCGGGACCAGCGAGATCAGCGGCTGGATCAGGGAGGAGAAGTAGACCGCCTCGCCGACCCGTACGTAATAGACGTCGACCAGCCCCAGCGCGCCCGCGTGCAGCGTGATCCGGGAGCCGTCGCCGATCAGACCGGGAGTCTCGTACGTCTCCGCGACCGACATCCAGTCCTCGACGCGCTGGCCGCGCTCCAGAGCGGGCCTGCGCTCGCCCCAGGAGAACGCGAAGGCCGCACCGGCCCGCTGATAGGGCGGCAGCGGCGTGGAGCTGTAGAGCGCCGCCTCGGCCGTCTGGAGGGCGGGCCTGACCCGGGGCCCGGCGGCGGACAGTTTGCCGAGCAGGGCCTCGTCGACCCGGCCCAGAGCGCCACAGATGTAGGGCCGCACGTTGAACTGCACCGGATCTCATCCCTTCGAGCCGCTTCCGGCAAAAGAGTATCCTTTGCCGGGCTGAGAGACGGAGGTCCACGTGTCCATCGAGCTGGAAAGCACGCGCAGGGCGTTGCGAGATGCTGTCGCGGAGGCAGAGCACGCCGCGGAGCTGGCCAGGCTGCTGGCCGCCGCCCAGAGCAGGCTGGCCGAGGCGGAGAGCCGGGCCACAGAGGCCAAGGAGCTGTCCGAGAAGCTGAGTGAGGCCGAGGAACGGCTGGAGGACGAACGCGCCGCGGTGGACAAACTCCGCAAGGAGCTCGCCGAGCAGCGCTACCAGGCGGAGGTGGCCAACTGGAAGCTCTCCTCGATCAAGGTGGCCCGCTGGAACCGCCTCGGTGACGCCATCAAGAGCGGCAAGAGCAACCCGATGCGCCTGGCCAAGGGGCTCAAGGGCGCCACCAGGCCGGTCAAACGCCCCGTCGCCCCCAAGCGCAAGCCGGTCGCCGGCGGTCAGGCCAAGGAGGAGCGCCCCGGCGCCGCCTTCCAGGCCACCACCTCGACCAGGACGCTCGGCGGCGCCTCGTTCAAGCTCAAGCCGTTCCGCGTCCCGACGGGCCCCAACACCCGGCCGCACATCACGGCGGCGGTGATCGCCGAGCCGCACGTCGAGGCGCTGCTGCGCTACGAGTGGCGGCAGAGCACCGGCTTCACCCCGCGCGACTTCGCCAGGGTGCTGCCCCAGGAGGTGCCCCACCTGCTCATGGTGGAGTCCGTGAGCCAGGGGCCCTGGGCCGAGGAGCTGCGGGGCGAGCCCGGGGAGGGGCTCAAGGCACTGCTGGCCTGGTGCGCCGAGCGGGGCATCCGCACCGTGTTCTGGCACACGCAGGGCGACGTCGCCACCTACGCCGCCGCGGCCGAGCTGTTCGAGCACCGCTTCACCACCGATCTGACGGTCGGCTGGCCACGCCTGCAGTTCGGCGTCCAGCCACGGGTGCACAACCCGCTGCCGCTGGCGGGCGGCCGCATCGACCGGGTGCTCACCCTCGACCAGCTGCTGCCCGGCCACCTGAGTTACCCCGACGTGCTCACCTCCTACCGCTGGCCCGCCGCGGTCGACTGCCCGCCCGGCACCCCGCAGTGGCGGCTGACCGAGCTCGCCGCCTGCGGCACCCCGATCGGCGACGACCCCGACACCCGCCGGGCGCACGTGGCCCTGCGCCGGGCCTACAGCGGCGGCACGATGAGCGACCGGATCGACGCCATGCTGGAGGCGGTCGGCCTGCCCGGCGCCCGCGCCACGCTGGACGTCTCGGTGCTGCTCGTCATCCCCGACGCCACCCGCATGGAGCACGCGCTGGCCCAGCTCGCCCGGCAGAGCGGGGTGGTGCAGGCCATCGTCATCGGCCCCGCCGAGGCCGAGCAGCGCGCCCGCGACATGCTGCCGGACGCCGAGGTGGTCTTCCGCCGCCTGCGCCCCGACCTGACGGTCGGCGCCATGCTCGGCCACGGGCTCGACCTGTGCGAGGCCGACCTGGTCGCGGTCATGGACCCCCGCGACGTCTACGGCGGCCACTACCTGGCCGACCTGCGCCGCGCCTTCCTCTTCAGCACCGCCGACATCGTCGGCAAGGCCGCCTTCTACGCCCACCTGCGCAAGCCGCAGGCCACGCTGCTCAAGCAGCCGGACGCCGAGTACGCCTACCTGCCGGAGATCGCCGGGGCCACGCTGCTCGCGCGCCGCAACGCCCTGCGCGAGGTGGGCTTCGCCGACCTGACCGACGGCTGGGACGAGGTGATGATGCGCCAGTGCCGCCAGGACGGCATCAAGGTCTTCTCCGCCGACCGGTTCGGCTACGTACGGGTCCGCGAGCAGGACCGCTGGCTGCTCGGCGCCGCCCACCTGGTCGAGTACGGCTCCGCCGAGCCGCACGCGCTCATCTGACGCCGTGATGTCCGGGGTTCCCGGCGAGTCCGGCCCTGTGACGCCTGGGCGGCTGGCTGTGGTGCTCGGGGAGCCGGCGGTGCCGGAGGGGACGTGGGAAGCCGAGGCCGCCTTCGTGTCCGCTGCCGCGCTGCGGCGGCGGATCCCGCCCGCCGAGCTGGCCGGGCGGGTCCGGTCGCTGCCCGGCGTCGCGGAGGTGGCGGTGCGGCCCAACGGGTTCCTGCGGATCGTGGTGGCGGTGCCGGGAGCGCTGCTGGCCGAGGTCGAGCCGCTCGGCCTGCCGGATCCCGGCTGGCCGGACTTCCCCCGGACCTGGGACAACCCCGGTTTCGTGGTGCGCTACGGGCATGCCCGCGCGGTGGCGGCGCGGCGGTGGGCCCGGGAGCTCGGGGTGCCGATGGGCGGTTTCCGGCCCGAACTGCTCGACGATCCGTACGACCGGGCCGTGCTGAGGGTGCTGGCGGAGCTGCCGGGGCGGCTGGCGAGCCGGGATCCGGGGTGGGAGGCTTACCTGGTGCGACTGGCGCTGGCCTACCATGACGCGCACGAGCACGCCCCGGCGGCGCCGATCGGGGACGAGCAGCCCAGCGCGGTGCACGGGGCGAGGGTGCGGCTGGCTCAGGCCGTACAGGATGTGCTGGTGGGGCCGGATCGGTTTTGACTTCTCCCCGCCATGGATGGCGGGGTTCTCCCGTCTCGCGGCGGGGTGTTTACTGCTGCTTCTACGCCGCGTGCGCGGTGGAGGTTTCGGGCGGGGCCAGGGTCGGGATCGCCTTACCTGGTCTTACCTGCCCTTCACAGTCGTTTCGGGTGTCCGCCAGCCCGGCGGCCACGTCATGCACCGACCTCACATCGTTCAAGTCGTTCAGGCGGATACCTTCGGCCAGGATGTTGAGTGCGGCGGCGATGTCTCGGTCGTGGTGTTCGCCGCAGGAGAGGCAGTCCCAGGCGCGGACGTCCAGGCCGGGTTTCCCGATCCGGTGGCCGCAGCAGGGGCACAGCTGGGAGGAGGGATACCAGCGGTCGATGGTGATGAAGGTGCGGCCGTAGCGGGCGGCTTTGCCTTCCAGCAGGCGCAGGAAGGTGCCCCAGGAGGCGTCGTTGACGCTCTTGGCCAGCCTGCCCCGCGCCAGCCCCCGCACGGCCAGGCCCTCGACCGCCACCGCTTGGTTCTCGCGGACGATCTTGGTGCTGGTCTGGTGCAGGAAGTCCCGGCGGGCATCGCTGACCTTCGCGTGCTGACGGGCGACTTTGATGCGGGCTTTGGTGCGGTTGGCGCTGCCCTTCTTCTTACGTGCCAGGGCACGCTGGAGCTTCTTTAGCGTGCGTTCCCTGCGGCGCAGCCATTTGGGGTTGGCGATCTTCTCGCCGTTGGAGGTGACCGCGTAGTGGGTCAGGCCGAGATCGACCCCCGTCTCCGCATCACAGCGAGGAAGGATCTTGCCGTCGTCCGGCACGTCGACGACAAAGGATGCGAAATAACGGCCCGCCGCGTCCTTGACGACCGTCACGCTGGACGGCGCGGTGGGGAGCTCGCGCGACCACCGCACCTCGATCTCACCGATCTTCGCCAGATACAGCATGCCACCGCTGGGGCTGCCGGTGCGGAGCCTGAACGCGGTGCGGGTGAACCGGGCCGACTGGCGGTGATCACGGCGGGACTTGAACACCGGCAGGCCCACCTTCGGGCCTTTGCGCTTGCCCGACACCGAGGCGAAGAAGTTCGTGTAGGCCACGTCCAGGTCCCGTAGCGACTGCTGCAACGGCACCGGCGACACCTGTCCGAGCCAGTCCCGCTCAGGAGTCCGCTTGGCGGCGGTGATGCACAGCTTCTGCAGCTCCGTGCCGCCGATCCGCTTCCGGTCGCTCTTCCACGCGGCCTTACGCCGGGCGAGCCCGTCGTTCCACACCGCCCGGACGCACCCGAACAACCGAGCCAAAGCCCCCTGCTGGGGCGCGTCCGGATACAACCGGTAGTTGTAGCGCAGCTTCACCGAACACCACCCCCTCCATGACTGCACCACACGACTGCTAACCCTGTGCAATGGGCCGCATACGTTCAGCGAACTCGAACATAATAACGACTGCTCCCGTGGCCGCGCTAGGCGAATACCGACGCGGCATACATCGACCAACAGCGCCGATCAACCTGACCGTTCGTGGTCCGCGCCACGCGCTCCTCGCCACCCCCGCCCACCAGCGGGCCATCCCCTGACGGGAACCGCATTCACCCCCCGGCCCGAAGGTCAGGGCTTTCTGTCAGCCTTGGAAAGATAAAAAATATTCGGTCAAACGGCGAAAAAGCGTAAAAAATCCGCTCGTGTACGGTGATCGTGTCTCGATACGTGGGCAGCGTGTCCGGGGCGAACGGTGGTTCGGATAGCCTCGTTCGGGTGAGTCGATTCGCCCATCCTGCCGGGGACCGTCACGCTGAGACGCCGCCCCACGAGCGCCCCCCGCTGGCGCCCGCCGACCTCAACCGGATCAACCCCGCGATCTGGCCGCGAACGTCGAGCCGGGTCGAGGGCGCGCTCACGGTCGGCGGCCTCGACGTCCGCGAGCTGGCCCGCGAGTTCGGCACCCCGCTCTACGTCCTCGACGAGGACGACGTACGCTCCCGCATGCGCGACTACGCCACCGCCTTCGCCGGGTCCGAGGTGCACTACGCCGGCAAGGCGTTCCTGTGCAAGGAGATCGTCCGCTGGCTCCAGGACGAGGGCCTCGGCGTCGACGTCGCCAGCGGCGGCGAGCTGGCCGTGGCGCTCAGCGTGGGCTTCCCCGCCGAGCGCATCACCCTGCACGGCAACAACAAGTCCGCCGCCGAGCTCACCAGGGCGCTGGAGGCCGGCGTCGGGCACATCGTCGTCGACTCCTACGAGGAGATCGCCCGGCTGGGCTACCTCGCCGAGCGGCACGGCAAGCGGCCCAAGGTGATGGTCCGGGTGACCACCGGGGTCGAGGCGCACACCCACGAGTTCATCGCCACGGCGCACGACGACCAGAAGTTCGGCCTGTCGCTCAACAGCGGCGCCGCCGCCGAGGCCGTGCGCCGCATTCTGGCGCTGCCCTCGCTGGAGCTCGTCGGCCTGCACTCGCACATCGGCTCCCAGATCGTCGACACCGCCGGGTTCGAGGTGGCCGCCCGCCGCCTGGCCTCGCTGCTCGTGCAGATCAAGGAGGAGCACGGCGTCGTGCTCCCCGAGCTCGACCTCGGCGGCGGCTACGGCATCGCCTACGTCGAGGACGACGAGGCCCCCGACATCAAGCTCGTCGCCGACGGGCTGCGCGAGATCGTGCGCAAGGTCTGCACCGACGCCGGGCTGCCCGTGCCCCGCCTGGCCGTCGAGCCCGGCCGCACCATCGTCGGCCCCGGCGGCATCACCCTCTACGAGGTCGGCACCGTCAAGGACGTCGAAGGGCTGCGCACCTACGTCAGCATCGACGGCGGCATGAGCGACAACGTCCGCACCGCCCTCTACGGCGCCGAGTACACCGCCGTGCTGGCCAGCCGCGAGAGCACCGCCCCGCCCATGCTCAGCCGTGTCGTCGGCAAGCACTGCGAGAGCGGCGACATGGTGGTGCGCGACTGCTACCTGCCCGCCGACCTGGCTCCCGGCGACCTGATCGCGATCGCCGCGACCGGCGCCTACTGCCGGTCGCTGGCGAGTAACTACAACTACCTGCCCAGGCCCGCCGTGGTCGCCGTCGCGGACGGCGAGGCCCGCGTGATCGTGCGGGGCGAGACCGAAGACGACCTGTTGAGAGGGCAACTGTGAGCAAACCGTTGAAGGTGGCCCTCCTGGGCTGTGGAGTCGTCGGCTCGCAGGTCATCCGGCTCATCCACGAGCAGGGCGCCGACCTGGCCGCGCGTATCGGCGCCCCGCTGGAGCTGGCCGGGGTGGCGGTCCGCCGCCTGGGCCGCAAGCGTGACGTCGAGGTCGACCCCGCGCTGCTCACCACCGACGCCGAGTCGCTGGTCACCCGGGACGACATCGACATCGTCATCGAGGTCATCGGCGGCATCGAGCCCGCCCGGACCCTGATCACCGCCGCCCTGTCCCGGGGCAAGTCCGTCGTGACCGCCAACAAGGCGCTGCTCGGCGAGGACGGCGCCACCCTGCACGAGGCCGCCCGCACCGGCCACGGCGACCTCTACTTCGAGGCCAGCGTCGCCGGCGCGATCCCGCTGCTGCGCCCCTTGCGCGAGTCCCTGGTCGGTGACCACGTCAACCGCGTCCTCGGCATCGTCAACGGCACCACCAACTACATCCTGGACAAGATGGACTCCACCGGCGCGTCGTTCACCGACGCCCTGGAAGAGGCCCAGACCCTCGGCTACGCCGAAGCCGACCCCACCGCCGACGTCGAGGGCTTTGACGCGGCGGCCAAGGCGGCCATCCTGGCCGGCCACGCCTTCCACAGCCGGGTCACGGCCGAGCAGGTGCACCGGGAGGGCATCACCGAGATCACCGCCACCGACGTCGCCTCCGCCAAGGAGATGGGCTACGTCATCAAGCTGCTGGCCATCTGCGCCCGCTCCGATGACGGCCGCTCGATCGGCGTCCGGGTCCACCCCGCCATGATCCCCAGGACGCACCCGCTGGCCGGGGTCAGGGAGGCCTACAACGCGGTCTTCGTCGAGGCCGAGTCGGCCGGGGAGCTCATGTTCTACGGCAAGGGCGCGGGCGGCGCGCCCACGGCCTCGGCCGTCCTGGGCGACCTGGTGGCCGTGGCCCGCAACCGCCTGGCCGGCACCCGAGGGCCCGACGAGTCCACCTACGCCTCCCTGAAGGTGCACCCGATCGGGGAGACGGTCACCCGGTGCCATGTGGCGCTGGACGTGGCCGACAAGCCCGGCGTCCTGGCCACGGTGGCCGAGCTGTTCGCCAAGCACGACGTGTCCATCCAGACGGTCCGGCAGGAGGGCCACGGCGACGACGCCCAGCTCGTCATCGTCACCCACCGCGCCACCGACGCCGACCTGACGGCCACCATGGAGGGCCTGCGCGAGCTGGACGTGGTCCGGGCGGTGGCGAGCGTCATGCGGGTGGAGGGCGACGAGTAGCTCTCACCGGGGTCCGCCCTCGGCGGCTTTCGCGTGCAGCGACTTCCATAAAGCACGGCATAAGCGGCACCTCAGACAACATCGGCCACTAACGTGGCATATGTGGCGAGATGCCTACGTGGGGAATGTCGAGCGGGTGATGATCACCGCTTTGTCATGGCGAAGCGAACCACGGGTCTACGCGCGTGTAAAAACGGCGTAGGGTGGGCGCCGATCGAAGTCCCGCAGGTCAAGGAGCAGCACGCATGACCTTCAGTCCAGCCGGTTTCCTGCGCACGCCGGAGCAGGGGCTGGCGCGTCTGCACTGGCACCAGGGCGCCTGGGCCGTCGACGGTCAGGCGCTCGACCTCGCCCAGCTGCGCCCCCTGCGCGGCCTCGACATCGACTGGCCCACCGCCGAGGGCGTGCCCGACAGCGGGCGTCCATCGGGGGGCGCGCATGACGTCGCGCGGTCCGGGGCCGAGGGGGCGCATGACGCCGAGTGGCCGGGGGTCGAGGACGCGCTCGGCGGGCTCGCGCGGCTGGCCGCCGCCGGGGTGCCGCTGACGGCCTCCTATGCGCCGGCCTGGGTGCCCGTCGACCTGGCGGCCCTGCTCACCGACCGGAGCTGGCTCGAGCACATCGCGGACGACAGCGTGCGCTGCCTGGCCGACCTGCGACGCGAGGAGCACAGCGTACGGCTGCGCAGGGTGGCCGCTCAGCCGGTCGCGACCGCCAAGGTCAGCGTGGTCATGGCGACCAAGCGGCCCGGGTTCGTCGGTGGCGCGCTCGCCCAGATGGCGCGGCAGCGCGGGGTCGAGGTGGAGGTGATCCTCGGCCTGCACGGGGTCGCCTACGACGAGGTCCGGCAGGCCGCCGAGGCGTGCCCGCTGCCGCTGCGCTGGATCGAGGCCGGGGCCGAGACGCCGTTCGGCGAGGTGCTCAACCGGGCGGCGGCCCTGGCCGGCGGCGACTACCTGGCCAAGTGGGACGACGACGACTGGTACGGCCCCGACCACCTGGCCGACCTGATCATGGCGGTCGATCACTCGGGCGCCGACGTGGTGGGCGCCTCGGGGGAGTTCTTCTATCTGGAGCCGCTGCGTACCACGATCAGGCGCACGACGTTCGCGTCCGGGGCGGCCTATCCGAGCGAGGTGTGGGCCGATCACATCGCGGGCGGCACGATCATGGTGCCCGTGGCGAAATTTCGCGATATTGGAGGATTTCCGGGGCTTCCTCGGGCGGTGGACCGCGAATTCCTCAAGGCCGCACGTGAGGCCGGAGCCCGCATTTACCGCACCCACGGCCTCGGATACATGTTGCGCCGCGGGCTGAGCGACCAGCACACCTGGCAGCTCCCGCTCGCGCACTTCCTCAAAGTCGCCACCAACCAGTGGTACGGCTTTCGCCCGAGCCTGCTGATGGAGCCCGACCTGCTGACGGAGTCACGCATGGAGCCGACCCTGCTGGAGACCGCATGAGAGTGCGCGGCAACGACTATCGCGTCCTCGACCCGCCCGAGTGGTTCACCCCGGAGCTGCGCGTCAGTGTGATCGTGCCCGCTTTCGGCGGCCAGGACAAGCTCGACCTGGTGCTGGCCGCGCTCGCCAGGCAGAGCTATCCGGCGGAGCTGACCGAGGTCATCGTCGTCGACAACGGCAGCACGCCACCGCTGCGGCTGCCCGCCACCCGCCCGCCGGGCGCCCGGCTGATCCGCTGCGAGACGCCCGGCCGGGCCAGCGCCCGCAACGCCGGGCTGGCCGAGGCCGGCGGCGACGTCATCCACTGGCTCGACTCCGACGTGGTGCTCACCCCCGGGGCTCTCGAAGCCCACATGCGCTGGCACCACACCGCCCCCTACCTCGTCGTCGGCGGGTTCATGCGCTTCAGCGAGGCCCCGCTGCCCGCCGAGCTGCCGGACGACCTGGAGTCCTACTTCGAGCCCGCCGAGCCGCACCGCTGGATCATCGACCTGCTGGCGCGCACCGACGGGCTCACCCAGCGCACCCCGCGCCCCTTCAGCCTGCACGTGGGCGGCGCGACCTCGGTCAACGCCCGGCTGTTCGAGCTCGCGGGCCCCATGGACGACGAGTTGATCCTCGGTCAGGACACCGAGATGGGCTACCGGCTGGGGCAGGCCGGCGCGGTCTTCGTACCCGAGCCGCGAGCCCGTGCCTACCACCTCGGCCCGACCATGCGGATGCGGCACAAGGAGCGCATCGACCGGGTCAGCTTCGCGTTCGTGGGCGACCGCATCCCGCTCTACCGCTGGCTGCGCTCCCACCCCGGCCGCCAGTGGAAGATCCCCTACGTCGAGGCCGTGGTGGACGGCACGGCCGGCTACGAGAGCGTGCGCGCCACCGTCGACGCGCTCCTGGCCGGCACGCAGCACGACCTGCGCGTGGTCATCGTCGGCCCGTGGGACGGCCTGGAGCGGGACCGCCGCGCCCCGCTCAAGGACCCCAACCTCGACCTGGTCCTGGTGCACGGCCACTTCGAGCACGAGAGCCGGGTACGGTTCGCCGGCACGGACGAGGTCGGCTTGGCCGTCCCGTACGTCCTGCGCCTGCCGCCCGGCTGGGCGCCCGGCGAGGACTCCTTGGCGAGCCTGCTCGATCTGGCGCGCACCGAGCAGCACGGCCTGATCAACGTGCTGCTCGACGAGTCGTCGGCCGGCGTGGTGGCCGCCCGCCTGGAGCGCCCGGCCGCCTTCGCCCGCGCCCGCCTCGTCGCCGGGCCGCGGGAGGACCTGGACGACGTCGTCGACGACGTCTCCTCCGTCACCTGGGTCGACGGCGAGACCTACGGCTTCACCCGCGAGCCGGCCAAGCCGCTGGGCCGCCGTGGCGCCTACAACGCCAGGGTCCAGGCCGAGGCCGACGTCGAACGGCTGACCGGGGAGAACGAGCGGCTGCGGGCCCAGGTCGCCAAGTGGCGCGAGGAGGCGGGCACCTGGCGCAAGGACGCCGTCGACTACCGGCGCGACATCGGCGCCCTGCGCAAGGAGGTCTCCGAGCTACGCCGCCAACTGGCCGCCGCCCACCGCGCCCAGGACAGCCTGCGCACCGTCATGACGGCCACGGTCAGACGCGCCCTGGGCCGGAGGACCGGCAGATGACACCGCCCCGAGGCGTGGGCTCCGCCGGGCCGCGACGGTCCCGAGGCGTGGGCTCCGCCGGGCCGGGACGGTCCCGAGGCGCGGGACGGCCAGGACCGTCTTGAGGGGCGGGATCCGTCGGGCCGGACCGCCCTTGAGCGTGGGATGCGCGCGGCGGGGCTCAGTTGGGGCGTAGGGCGGACTTGAGGCGGCCGAGCAGGGTGCGTTCGCCGGTGTCCGCGGCGACGGCGAACGGCTCCGGGGCGGGGGCCGTCGCGGCCGGCGCCTGGGGCGGCGCGGGCTTCGGCCAATAGCGGTCCGGGGGCACATGCCGTACACCATGGGTGGTGTCGATGATGTCGTCCAGGTCGTCGCCGGGGTCGGCGAGCAACCGCGCGCGGGCCAGTGCGGAGGTCCGCTCCAGGCGGGCGGTGCGGCCGTCGGGCAGGTCCACGATCAGCACGCCCGTCAGGTCCTTCTGCACCGTCTCGATCATGCGCTCCAGCGTCGCCCGGTGCAGCGGCACGTCCACCGGTCCCCGGTAGCGGAACGGCGTGGGGGCGGGCGTCGGCGCGGCCTCGTCGATGAGCCTGATCCGGTCGTCGTGCGTGTAGATCTCCCGCATCATCCGCAGGTCGAAGCTGGGGTCCTCCAGCACCGAGCGCCGCCCGTCGCGCAGCCGCGACCAGGGCGCGACCAGGGTCACGACGACGTCCTGCAGCTTGCCGTCGAGCGCCGCGGACACCGCCTGCCGGACCACCGACTCGGCGGTGCCGGCGATGTCCAGCACGATCTCGACGTACGGGACCAGCCAGCGGCGGCCCCGGTCCTTGCGCAGGTCGCGCCGGAGCGGGATGCGCTGCGCGAGGTGCGGCTCCACGGCCCGTACGGCGCGCTCCCGGTCCCGGTGCTGGGCCGGCAGCCCCAGGTGCACGGCCTGGGCCTCCAGTTCCGGAACGAACACCACGCCCTGCATGGCCAGCCGGTAGGCGAACTCGGTGTCGCCGCCGCGGGTCACGCCCGGGTCAAGGCCGCCGACGGCGTGGAAGATCTCTCTCGGCAGGGCGATGGTCGGCCCTGTGCACACGTGGTAAGGATTGCGGCTCTTGCGTAGCCCGTCGGTCTTGGCGATCGTCGCCTCGGTGGAGCTGCTCGCGGCCTGCGCCAGGTCGAACACCTCGCCCAGGTGCCCGGCCCGGTGGACCTCGCCGGGGGTGAGCGGCGGCGCCTCGACGAACTTCTTCATGCCGATGGTGACCAGGTAGTCGGTCACGTGGTGCCAGCGGGCCATCGCCTCGATGTGCTCGCGGCAGGCCACCATGTCCGCGTCGAGCCGCTGGATGATCTCGCCGTCGGCGGCCTTCGCGCCGGTGTTGACGGCGTTGGAGATGCCCCAGCCGGTCTCCGGCCGGACCACCCGGATGTTGTCCGGCCGCAGCTCCGGCAGGCGGATGGGCGGCTCGCTGCCGTCGTCCACGACCAGGACCTCCATGAGGTGGCCGGGGTAGGTCTGCGCGGCGAGCGCCGCCAGCGTCAGATCCAGGTGCGGCCCGCCGTGCGCGGGGATGACCACGCTCACGGACAGGGTGGGCGACCAGGCGCCGAGCTCTGGCGGAACCAGAGCGGAATAGTCGTTCTGCGGCATAGCAGGACGCGTGTTCATCGTGTGACCCCCTGCCGCGAAACCCTAGCGAGAGATGCTGAGATTTTCCTGAATAATGACGTTCTTCCGGACGCTGTCCACGCACTGGACGCGGCACCGCGCCCACCCTGCCGACCCCGTAGACTCGGTGCCCAACAGCGCAGGTAGGGAGATATCAATGGGCAGGTCCTGGCGTGGCCTCATCGAGGAGTACCGCGATCGGCTGCCGGTCACTCCGCAGACGCCCGTCGTCACGCTGCTCGAAGGCGGCACCCCGCTGGTGCCCGCGCACCGCGTCTCCGCCATCACCGGGTGCGACGTCTTCCTCAAGGTCGAGGGCGCCAATCCGACGGGCAGCTTCAAAGACCGCGGCATGACCATGGCCATCAGCAAGGCCGTCGAGGAGGGCGCCAAGGCGGTCATCTGCGCCTCCACCGGCAACACCTCCGCCTCGGCCGCCGCCTACGCCGTGCGCGCCGGGCTCACCTGCGCCGTGCTGGTGCCCCGCGGCAAGATCGCGATGGGCAAGCTGGCCCAGGCCCTCGTCCATGGCGCCACGCTGCTGCAGGTCGAGGGCTCCTTCGACGACTGCCTGGAGATGACCCGCAAGCTCTCGTCGAACTACCCGATCGCGCTGGTCAACTCCGTCAACCCGTTCCGGCTGCAGGGCCAGAAGACCGCCGCCTTCGAGATCGTGGACACGCTCGGGGACGCGCCCGACATCCACTGCATCCCGGTGGGCAACGCCGGCAACATCTCCGCCTACTGGATGGGCTACCAGGAATACGCCACCGACGGCATCTCCGCCACGCGCCCCCGCATGTTCGGCTTCCAGGCCAGCGGCGCGGCCCCGATCGTCGACGGCGCGCCGGTCACGCACCCGCACACCATCGCCACCGCCATCCGCATCGGCAACCCCGCCTCCTGGCAGCTCGCCACCGCGGCCCGCGACGAGTCCGGCGGCGTCATCAAGGCCGTCACCGACCGGCAGATCGCCGCCGCCTACAAGCTGCTGGCCCAGGAGGAGGGCGTCTTCGTGGAGCTCGCCTCGGCGGCGAGCGTCGCCGGCCTGCTGCAGGCGCACGCCGACGGCCTCGTCGCCCCCGGGCAGCGGATCGTCTGCACGGTCACGGGCAACGGACTCAAGGACCCCGACTGGGCCATCTCCGGCGCTCCGGCTCCGGTCACGATCCCCATCGACGTGCACGCGGCCGCGGCCGCTCTCAGCCTCGCCTGACCGTGCGGGCGGATGTGCCGCCCTCGTGCCGGTGACCTCCTCCCGGGTACGGCTGCCGTACGCGATGGGTGGGTTTCCGTACGCCCATAGAGAAATTGATCGCGGCCTCACAGAGGAATGACGCGGACAATGGCGAGAAAGGCTCACGAATGACGACCGTTCACATCCGCGTGCCGGCGACGTCGGCCAATCTGGGGCCGGGGTACGACGCCCTGGGACTGGCGCTGAGCCTCTACGACGACATCGACGCCTCACTCGCCGACGGCGGCGGCGTAGAGGTTGTGGTGACCGGCGAGGGGGCCGGGGAGCTCGACACCGGTGAAGGGCATCTCGTCGTCAAGGCGATGCGCGCGGCCTTCGACCGGATGGGGACGCCGCAGCCGGACGGGATCCGGTTGCGGTGCCATAACAGGATTCCGCACGCCCGCGGCCTGGGCAGCTCGTCCGCGGCCATCTGCGCGGGGATCCTCGCGGCACGGGCGCTCTCGCGGAACGGCGACCTGACCGATGATGAGGTGTTCGCGCTGGCCGACGAGATGGAAGGGCACCCGGACAACGTCGCGCCCTGCCTGGCCGGCGGGCTGACGATCGCCTGGACGCAGCACAGCGGCGCACCACGTATGGTGAAACTGGTTCCCGATGCGAGTATCCGGCCTGTAGTGATCGTTCCGGCGACGCGGCTGGCCACAGAGACCGCCCGGGGCCTGTTGCCGAAGGATGTGCCCCACAAGGACGCCTCCTTCAATGCCGGCAGGGCCGCGTTGCTGATCGCCGCGCTGACCCAGCGGCCAGAGCGGGCGTTGCTGCTCGCAGCCACGGAGGACCGTCTCCATCAGGATTACCGCGCGCCTGCCATGCGCGAGAGCGCGGATCTGGTAGAACGTCTGCGTGCAGTGGGCGTGCCCGCGGTCGTTTCGGGAGCGGGTCCCACGATCCTCGCGTTTTCGACATCGGATTCGCAGGATTTGATCGCGCCAGAAGTGGGTAATGACTGGCACATCCAGCTAATGGACGTCGATCCAGTTGGCGCGAACGTTCAGGTTCCCGAGACACGCTGATACCTCTTTAGACCTTCAGGGAATAGCCGTGTGCGCTGGTGATGTTAGGCTGATAGCCGCACCAGATGCCCCCTTGTTGGGTGCGCGTGCTTGTCAGCCGTACATCGCTGCATCATGCTTCACGTCGCGAGGCGTGAGTAGCGCGGCTGTCTCCCCGGAATCCGTTGCCTCCGGTTGGCCCACACCCGGTAGGCCCAACGTGAGGCGGCGACGACGGGGATCCACGCGTTCGAATCACCTCGACATCCGGCTGGCGGCAGCAATCTTAGGGGTTGTCATCCACTCGTCACCGTCCTGTGGCGACCTGGACGAGCCCCTTGCCAAGAGTGGCGACCGTCCCCAGCGGCGGCCGAAGATCGCAAAAGTGCAGCCCGGTTCGGTCTGTCCCGCCGGATCGCAAGCACATCCGGGACGCCCGGCGAATGAATCCGGCGCCCGACCCCTGGGAAGGACCTTTTAGTTGAGCGACACCACCGAACTCCTCTCCGACGCACCAGGCACACCTGCTGCGACCGGCGACACCCCCACCCGTGCCGCGGCCAAGCCGCGTGCGCGTCGCTCCGGCACCGGCCTGTCCGCCAAGGTGCTGCCCGAGCTGCAGAAGATGGCCGCCGAACTGGGCATCAGCGGCACCGGGCGCATGCGGAAGAGCCAGCTCATCGCGGCCATCCAGGAGAAGCAGGGTGGCGGCATCGGGGACGCCGCGCCCGCTACGGCAACCGCGACCGAGGCGCCTGTCGCCGCCGACGCGGCTCCCGCCGCGGAGCGGCCCACCCGCACCCGTCGGGAACGTTCCCGCACCAAGACCGTGGAAGAGCCGGTCGCACAGGCCGCCGCCGAGCCGGTGGTCGCGGCCGCCGAGCCCGTCGTGGCCGCGGCCGAGCCGGTCGTCGAGCAGGCCCCTGCGGCCACTCAGACCACTCAGCCGGCCCAGTCCACCGAGACCCAGCAGGGCGACCCGCGTGGCGACCGTGGCGAGAGCCGCCGGGAGCGCCGCGGCCGTGGCGAGCGCCGTGAGCGCGGCGAGCGTGGCGGCAACGACCGCGCCGGCGACCGCGTCAGCGACCGCGGCGAGGGTCGCGGCGAGAGCCGTGACAGCTCCCGTGACGGCGGGCGTGACGTGCGTGACGGCTCCCGTGATGGCGGGCGTGACGTGCGTGACAGCCGGGACGGTCGTGACGGCGGTCGCGACGGTGGCCGTGATGGCGGTCGTGACGGCCGTGACGGGCGTACCGACCAGCGCGAGCGCGCTGCCGACTCCGGCGGTCGTGGCAGCGACCCGCGCGGTGGCGCGGGCGACGACGACGAGCGGGGCGGACGCGGGCGCCGTGGCCGGTTCAGGGAGCGCAACCGTGGCCGTGGCCGCGAGCGCTTCGACAGCACCGAGCCCGTGATCGGCGACGACGATGTGCTGATCCCGATCGCCGGCATCCTCGACATCCTCGACAACTACGCCTTCGTCAGGACGAGCGGCTACCTGCCGGGCAGCAACGACGTCTACGTCTCGCTCGCCCAGATCCGCCGCAACGGCCTGCGCAAGGGCGACGTCATCACCGGCGCCGTCCGCCAGCCGCGCGACGGCGAGCGGCGCGAGAAGTTCAACGCCCTGGTCCGCCTCGACACCGTCAACGGCATGGACCCGGAGCAGGCCCGCAACCGGCCGGACTTCAACAAGCTGACGCCGCTCTACCCGCAGGACCGCCTGCGCCTGGAGACCGAGCCGAACATCCTCACCACGCGGATCATCGACCTCGTCTCGCCCATCGGCAAGGGCCAGCGCGGTCTCATCGTCTCGCCGCCCAAGGCCGGTAAGACGATGGTGCTGCAGTCGATCGCCAACGCGATCACCCGCAACAACCCCGAGTGCCACCTCATGGTCGTGCTCGTGGACGAGCGGCCTGAAGAGGTCACCGACATGCAGCGCTCGGTCAAGGGCGAGGTCATCCACTCGACCTTCGACCGGCCGGCCGAGGACCACACCACCGTCGCCGAGCTCGCCATCGAGCGCGCCAAGCGCCTGGTGGAGCTGGGCCACGACGTGGTCGTGCTGCTCGACTCGATCACCCGTCTGGGCCGCGCCTACAACCTGGCCGCCCCGGCCTCCGGGCGCATTCTGTCCGGTGGTGTCGACTCCACGGCCCTCTACCCGCCCAAGCGCTTCTTCGGCGCCGCCCGCAACATCGAGAACGGCGGCTCGCTGACGATCCTCGCCACGGCCCTGGTCGAGACCGGGTCCAAGATGGACGAGGTCATCTTCGAGGAGTTCAAGGGCACCGGCAACATGGAGCTCAAGCTCAACCGCTCCCTGGCCGACAAGCGGATCTTCCCCGCGGTGGACGTCGACGCGTCCGGCACCCGTAAGGAAGAGATCCTCATGGCCAAGGACGAGCTCCAGATCGTCTGGAAGCTCCGCCGCGTGCTGCACGCCCTCGACATGCAGCAGGCTCTGGAGCTTCTTCTGGAGAAGATGAAGGAGACCTCCTCCAACGCGGAGTTCCTGCTTCAGGTCCAGAAGACCACCGTGAGCAACGACCGCGACTAGTGCGCGCGAGGTGAGGAAGCGGCGGGGTTCGCCCCGCCGCTTCTTCGCGTTCCGGGCCGTTCTACCGCACGTCCACCAGGCGCTGGGGGGACAGGGCCGCGCGGGTCGCCCGCGTGCCCGGCGACGTGACGCGGAAATAGCCGTCCGCGCCCGCCTTGAGGGATTTGGCGTACCTGCCGGATCGGTTCGTCCTGACGAAGGCGACGAGCTTGTACGTGCTGCCGCCCTTGGCCTTGAAGTGGATCTTCAGTTTCTTGTTCGCGTACGGCTTGGCACCCCGGTAGGCCCTGCCGTACACCTTGAAGTACGCGCCCTTCCTGACCTTCTTGGCCGCGCCGATCGTGACCCTGGCCCCGGCCTTCCCGGAGGCGCCCTGGGCGGCCGCCTTCACCGTGAAGGGCGACACCCCCTTGAGGACCTCGCCGCCGCGGGTGGCGTAGATCTCCAGCGTCCACGCGCCGGCGGTGCTGTCGTCCCCGAAGTAGGCGGTGCCGCGGTGACGGCCGCCGGGCTCCAGAGCCAGGTTGCCGAGGTCGTAGTACTGACTGCTCCTGTCGCTGACGAGCTTGGCCGACACCATGCCGGAGCCCTCGATCGTGCTCTCCACCAGGACCTTCACGTCCTTGCCGCGGACCAGCGCGACGGGGTCGGGGGTGACGGAGGCGGAGGTGATGCGCTGCTTGCCGGCCACTTTGACGGTGAAGTCGTTGACCTGGGTGGTCTGGCGGACGACGTTGACCGTCAGTTTCCACCGGCCGGCCGGGTCGCGTTCGCCGATCGTCCACTTCCCGGTGATGACGGCGTCGCGCTCGAAGTCGAACGTGACCGGCCGGTCGGGCTTCCCCGGCGCCGCGATCACGCCGGTGACCCGCCTGACCGTCGCCGGGTCCCTGAGCTTGAGCGTCACGCTGGCTCCTGCCTCGCCCTGGACCGGCACGTACGCGCTGGCCGAGACATCCCCCATGAAGTCCGGCCCGGTGGTCAGCGCGTGCTGTGCGGCGTACGCGCTGCCGGTGGTGGTGAGGCCTGCGCCTCCGAAAAGAACGGCGACCCCCGTGGCGGTCGCGAGCAGCGACCGCACCCTTCTCTTCATCAGATGAATGATCCTTTTAGTCGGAAAAAGTGATGTTTGGTGCGGCGGAGCCTAGTGTGACCGCCGCGACCGACGCCATAAAGACCGGGGGAATGGCTGGTGGCCCTGGGTGGTTGAACCATCTGGCACACTGGTAGCTGACCGAATTTTGCGGTACCGGCTCCCGCCCATGCGCATCTGACGCACCAGCTGGCGACCCGGCGACCGCACCCGAAAGGACAGCCATGAAGCGCGACATTCACCCCGATTATCACGTCACGCACGTCACCTGCACGTGCGGCGCCACCTTCACCACCCGCAGCACCGCCAAGAACGGCGCGATCCACGCCGACGTCTGCTCTGCCTGCCACCCGTTCTACACGGGCAAGCAGAAGATCCTGGACACCGGTGGCCGGGTGGCGCGCTTCGAGAAGCGCTTCGGCAAGAAGCCCTCGGGCAACTAGCTTCACCGACGCCGATCCGGCCGCACCCTCGCGTGCGCCGGGTCGGCGTTCTTGGTGAAACGGCCCCGCCCACACGCAAGACGAAGGATGCACGGTGAACCTCGACGAGTTGCTCAAGGAGTATTCCGAGCTGGAGTCGCAGCTCGCCGATCCCGCCGTGCACGCCGACCAGGGCAGGGCCCGCACCCTCGGCAAACGCTACGCCCAGCTCACCCCGGTCGTCGGCACCTACCGCGAGCTGGAGGCGACCCGCGACGACCTGTCCGCCGCCAAGGAGCTCGCCGGTGAGGACGAGGGGTTCGCCGAGGAGGCCGCCGAGCTGGAGAAGCGCATCCCCCGGCTGGAGGAGCGGCTCAAGCATCTGCTGATCCCGCGTGATCCCAATGATGACAAGGACATCATCATGGAGATCAAGGCGGGCGAGGGCGGCGAGGAGTCCGCGCTGTTCGCGGGCGATCTGCTGCGCATGTATCTCCGCTACGCCGAGCGCATCGGCTGGAAGGCCGAGATCATCGACAGCCAGCCTTCCGACCTGGGCGGCTACAAGGACGTCGCGGTCGCCATCAAGGCCAAGGGCGACGACGGCGTGTGGTC
Organism: Nonomuraea glycinis; assembly: GCF_014646515.1. Classification (GTDB taxonomy): domain Bacteria; phylum Actinomycetota; class Actinomycetes; order Streptosporangiales; family Streptosporangiaceae; genus Nonomuraea; species Nonomuraea glycinis. Next base: position 304,296 of record NZ_BMNK01000003.1, on the reverse strand, counting down.
CAGGCTCAAGTTCGAAGGCGGGGTGCACCGGGTGCAGCGCGTGCCCGTCACCGAGTCGCAGGGCCGCATCCACACCAGCGCCGCGGGGGTGTTCGTCTACCCCGAGGCGGAGGACGTCGAGGTCCAGATCGACCCCAACGAGCTGCGCATCGACGTCTACCGCTCCAGCGGCCCCGGCGGCCAGAGCGTCAACACCACCGACTCCGCGGTCCGCATCACCCACCTGCCCACCGGCACCGTGGTCTCCTGCCAGAACGAGAAGAGCCAGCTGCAGAACAAGGAGTCGGCGATGCGCATCCTGCGCGCCCGGCTGCTGGCCATCGCCCAGGAGCAGGCCGACGCCGCCGCGCAGGCCGAACGGAAGTCGCAGGTGCGCACCGTCGACCGTTCCGAACGCGTACGCACCTACAATTATCCCGAGAACCGAATTTCCGACCACCGGGTCGGCTTCAAGGCGTATAACCTCGACCAGGTTCTCGACGGTGAGCTCAATGCCGTCACCCAAGCCCTCATCGACGCCGAAATGGCGGAGAAGCTCGCACAACACTCATGACATTTCTGCTGGACGAGATCGCCCTCGCCACCGCGCGGCTGGCCGAGGCAGGTGTGCCGTCCCCGCGCACGGACGCGGAGGAGATCGCGGCGTTCGTCCACGGCGTGCGCAGGAGTGAGCTGCACACCGTCAAGGACGCCGACTTCGACGCGCTGTTCTGGGAAGGCGTCGCCAGGCGCGAGTCGCGTGAGCCGCTCCAGCACATCACCGGCCACGCCTACTTCCGCTACCTGGAGCTCGCGGTCGGCCCGGGCGTCTTCGTCCCCCGCCCCGAGACCGAGGTCATGACGGGCTGGGCCATCGAGACGCTGCGCGCCATGGACGTCACCGCGCCCATCGTCGTCGACCTGGGCACCGGCTCGGGCGCCATCGCGCTGTCCATCGCCCAGGAGGTCGCGCTCTCCGAGGTGCACGCCGTCGAGGTCGACCCCGACGCCTACAGCTGGGCCAAGCGCAACATCACCGAGCACGGCCAGGGCCGCACCCACCTGCACCCCGAAGACCTCGCCGAAGCCCTGCCCGAGCTCAACGGCAAGGTCGACCTGGTCATCTCCAACCCGCCCTACATCCCGCCCGGCGCGATCCCGCGCGACCCCGAGGTCCGCGACTACGACCCCGCCCGCGCCCTCTACGGCACCGGAGACGACGGCCTCGGCGAGGTGCGCGCGGTCGAGCGCACCGCCCGCCGGCTGCTGCGCGCCGGCGGCTGGGTGGTCGTCGAGCACGCCGACGAGCAGGGCAGGTCGGCTTACCTCACCTTCCCTGAGGACAACGGCTGGCGTGACGTACGACTCCGCCAGGATCTGACGCGCAGGGACCGCTTCGTCACCGCCAAGCTAGGCCAGGACTAGGATGCACGCCGTGGGAAGAAGCTTTGACTGCACCGACCTCGAACAGCGGGCCGAAGGCCTGGTCGAGGCTGCCGCGGCCGTCCGCCGCGGCGAGCTCGTCGTGCTGCCGACCGACACCGTCTACGGCATCGGCGCCGACGCCTTCACGCCCGCGGCGGTCACCGCGCTGCTCGAGGCCAAGGGGCGCGGCCGCGACATGCCGCCCCCCGTCCTCGTCGGCACGGTCCGGGCCGCCAGCGCGCTCGTGGAGGACCTCGGCCCCTACGGCCAGGACCTGATCGACGCCTTCTGGCCCGGGCCGCTCACGCTGGTCTGCAAGGCCAACCGGGCGCTGTCGTGGGACCTGGGCGACACCAAGGGCACCGTGGCGCTGCGCATGCCGCTGCACCCGGTCGCGCTCGACCTGCTCAAGGAGACGGGCCCGATGGCGGTCTCCAGCGCCAACCGCTCGGGCTCGGCCGCGGCCGTCACGGCCGCGGAGGCGCAGGAGCAGCTCGGCGACTCCGTCGCCGTCTACCTCGACGGCGGCAAGACCACCGACAGCACCCCGTCCACCATCCTGGACCTGACGACGGCCGTTCCCCGTCTCCTCAGGAGCGGCGCGATCCCCGTCGGGAAGCTCCGCGGCATCATCGGGTACGTCGCCACCGACGAGTGACGTATACCGTCTGCTTATCCCGGCTGCGCGAGCGGCCGGGTCGACATTACGGTGAAGCCCGGAGCAGCGACGTCCGGGAGTGACCCATGGGCAAGTTCGACGGCATGGATCCCAAGCTGGTCCGCGACCTGCTGGGCGAGGCCAAGCGGGCGGCGGAGGAGCTGCGCAGGGTCGAAGGGCGCGTCGGTCAGATCATGACCGGCGCCGGCCTGGCGACCCAGACCACCCACCGCCCGGCACAGGTGGCGGACGCGGCGGACAAGATGGTCAAGGACGTCACGGCTCGCCTGGGGGTGCTGGAAAAGCGCGTCACCGACCGCGACGCCACCCGCCCGACCCCGGACGACCCCAAGCGAAACGACTACGATCCCCCTCCCACAGGCGACGGCAAACCCGACGGAAAGACCGGAGACGGTAAGCCTGATGGCAAGGTCGATGACGGTAAGCCGGACGGCAAGGTCGGCGACGGTAAGCCCGATGGGAAGACCGGCGACGGTAAGCCGGATGGCAGGGTCGACATCGGCACGCCGGACGACAAGGTCGGTGATGGTAAGCCGGACGGGAAGATCGACGACGGTAAGCCGGACGGCAAAGTCGAAGATGGAAAGCCGGACGGCAAGGTCGATGACGGGAAGACCGGCGACGGTAAGCCCGATGGCAAGGTCGATGACGGTAAGCCTGATGGGAAGACCGGTGATGGTAAGCCGGATGGCAGGGTCGACATCGGCACGCCGGACGACAAGGTCGGTGATGGTAAGCCGGACGGGAAGGTCGGCGACGATAAGCCCGATGGCAAGGTCGGCGATGGTAAGCCCGACGGCAAGACCGACGACGGTAAGCCGGACGGGAACGTCTGCGATGACAATGTGCGGGATCGGGGAATCACCGACACTCCCGCGAAGGATCACCCGGATGACCGCGATCCGAGTAGGCCGCAGGTCGTCGAAGTAGACGGGGTCAAAGTGATCCAAGTGCCGCTCGACCCGCCGACGGCCACTCAGCTGGACAGCCTGCTCAAGAATTTGGACAAAGTTCAGCCGATAGACATGCCGCAAGTGGATGGCAGGTCCGGCCAGGTGGACGGCTACCCGGATCGGCCCTCCGGCAACGATCAGTCCCCTCGAATTGATCAGCCCATCCGGAACGACCCGCCGACCGGTTCGGATCAGCCCATCCGGAACGACCCGCCGACCGGTTCGGATCAGCCCATCCGGAACGACCCGCCGACCGGTTCGGATCAGCCCGTACGGAATGATCCGCCCACCGGCACTGGCCAGCCCAACCGCATTGACCCGCCCACCGGCACGGCGCCGCCGTCCGGTACGGATCAGCCGTCGGCCACGCAGCCACCTGCCTCCGATGGGTCGGAGGGCTGCTCGGACAACGGCAGCGGTCGCGACAGCGGGACCTCACGCGACGCTCAGCCGCGCGACCAGGACGTACGCGACCCCAGGCAGGACGGCAATGTCGGGCCGGACGGCAACCCCAGGCAGGACGGCTACGGCGGCCGGGACGACAACGCAAGACAGGACGGCAACGTCCGAGACGACAACGGCAGGCAGGACAACGGCAGGCAGGACAACGGCAGGCAGGACAACGGCAGGCAGGACAACGGCAGGCAGGACAACGGCAGGCAGGACGGTGTAGGGCAGGTGCCGCGTAACGATGGGTCTGGGTTGGTGGTGCCTCCGACTCCGCCGCCGGACACCGCTACCAGCACCCCGCCACCGGCCACCGGCACCCAGCCGCCCGACACCGCCACCGGCACCCGGCCGCCCGACACCGCCAGCGGCACCCGGCCGCCGGACAGCGCCACCCAGCCGGTGGGCACGCAGAGTCCGCCCACCTACGGCGGCACGGGCGCGAACGAGGTCCCCGGCGCCCCGGCGGCCGTGAGCGCCTGGGCGAACGACAGCGGTGACGTGGTGTCGGTGAACGTCGATCCGCTCACCGCGGATGCGATCCGCCTGATGATCGGGGACGCGCAGGGCGTCCAGAACGTGGAGATGCCAGGGGAGTGGCGAGAGGGAGTGTGGGTCCCTGTGGACATCGAGCCCGGTGGACCGCATGGGTCGGTCGATCCGGAGACACCGGAGAGGAGTGCCTGATGTACGTGGATCCGCCCGCGCCACGCCCGCGCCAGCCCGGGGAGAATCCGCCGTCGACGTCCGGCGGCGTGCTGGACAGTCAGCCGAGGGCCTGGGAGTTCAACCCCGAGTACCAGCGGCTCGTGACGGCCTGGCAGAGCGTCCTGCCGTTGCTGGAAAGCCTCACCTCGTCGCTGGACAAGGCCTACCAGCTCGCCAGAAGCCCGCAGACGTGGGACGCGCCGGTCGGCGCCCGCTACGTCGAGGACCTGCAGGAGTGGCGCACCCGGCTCAGCCAGTACCGCCAGGCCGTGCTCACGTCGATCAGCGACGAGGCGGCCGACACCCCGCGGTGGATCCCCAGCGCCATCGGAGCGCCACACGCGTTCTCCTGAACACCACCTGTCCCGACATCCTGGAAAAAACCGGACGCGTGCTCGTACAGTGGAGTCATGGGTGTCGAACCCACCTACGGCCCCGACTTCGGCCAGCTCCAGCGGCAGGACCCGGAGCTGGCGCGGATCCTGCTCGACGAGGTCGAGCGGGCGCGCGCCGGACTCCAGCTCATCGCGAGCGAGAACTTCACCTCGCCCGCCGTGCTGGCCGCCCTCGGATCGACGCTGAGCAACAAGTACGCCGAGGGCTACCCGGGCAAGCGTTACTACGGCGGCTGCGAGGTCGTGGACCGGGCCGAGCGGCTGGCCATCGAGCGGGCCCGCGCGTTGTTCGGCGCCGAGCACGCCAACGTCCAGCCGCACTCCGGCGCGTCGGCGAACCTGGCCGCGTACGCGGCGTTGCTGCAGCCCGGCGACACGATGCTGGCCATGGCGCTGCCGCACGGCGGGCATCTCACCCACGGTTCCAAGGTCAACTTCTCTGGCCGGTGGTTCGACGTGGCGGCCTACGGGGTGCGGCGCGACACCGAGCTGATCGACTACGACGAGGTCAGGGACCTGGCGCTGCGGCACCGGCCCAAGGTGATCGTCTGCGGCGCGACGGCCTATCCGCGCCTGATCGACTACGGGGTGCTGCGGGGGATCGCCGATGAGGTGGGCGCCTGGCTGCTGGCCGATGCGGCGCACCCGATCGGCCTGATGGCGGGCCGCGCCGTACCGTCGGCGGTGCCGTACGCGGATGTCGTCACCTTCACCACGCACAAGTCGCTGCGCGGGCCGCGCGGCGGAGGCATCCTGTGCACGGCGGAGCTGGCCGCCAGGATCGACCGGGCGGTGTTCCCGTTCATTCAGGGCGGCCCCCTGATGCACGCAGTGGCGGCGAAGGCGGTGGCGTTCGGGGAGGCGCTGCGGCCGGAGTTCGCCGACTACGCGCGGCAGGTGGTGGCCAACGCGCAGGCCCTGTGCCGGTCGCTGGCCGCCGAAGGGATGCGGCCGGTCTCCGGCGGCACGGACACGCACCTGGCGCTGATCGACCTGCGCGACCTGGCCATCTCCGGCGCCGAGGCGGAGCGCCGGTGCGCGGCGGCGGGCATCACCCTCAACCGGAACGCGATTCCGTACGATCCGGAGCCGGCGGCCGTGACCTCGGGCATCCGCGTCGGCACGCCCTGTGTCACCACCCAGGGGCTGGGGCCCCAGGAAATGGCGGAAATTGGCACATTGGTGGCCAGAGCCATCCGAAAGCCCGAAGCCGTGGAGGACGTGCAGGCAAGAGTGGCTGCGCTGCTGTCCATCCATCAGCCATATCTCAGCGAAGATTAAGCTGTTCTGAGTCGTTTTCCGGTCACAGGCGGCCGGAACATCCTGGAAACTAGGTCTGTGCGCGAATACATGTTCATGGCGCTCATCGCGGCCGCGGTGACTTATCTGCTCGTTCCGCTGGTGCGTCGCTTCGCCATCCGTATCGGTGCCGCGCCGGAGATCCGTGAACGTGACGTGCACACCACCCCGACGCCCCGGCTGGGCGGCCTGGCGATGTACGGCGGGCTCGTCGCGGGCCTGCTGGTGGCGGGTGAGCTGACCAACACCGGCGCGGCGCTCGCCGACTCCGAGGGCGACCCGGTGCTGGCGCTCATCGTGGCGGGCGGCGTCATCACGGTGACCGGCTTCCTGGACGACTGGTGGGGCATGGACCCCTTCATCAAGCTCGCCGGTCAGATCGCCGCCGCGGGGCTGCTGGTCTCTTTCGGGTTGCGGTTGACCTACATCCCGCTGCCGAAGGACTGGGGCGGTTCCACCAGCCTCGACTACACCCTGAGCACGATCATCACGATCCTCGTCGTGGTGGTGGCCATCAACGCGGTCAACTTCGTCGACGGGCTCGACGGCCTCGCCGCCGGGATCGTGTGCATCGCCGCCATGGCCACCTGGGCCTACTCGATCTTCCTCAAGCAGAGCATCACCGGTGACCGCATCACCACGACCGCGGCCATCGCCGCCGTCCTCATCGGCACCTGCCTGGGCTTCCTGCCGCACAACTTCCACCCGGCCAAGATCTTCATGGGCGACACGGGTGCGATGCTGATCGGGCTGGTGCTCGCCTCCTCGATCGTCACGGTGACGCCGGTCGACCCGTCGGTCATCGAGGGCATCAACAAGTTCGGCGTGCTGACCCCGCTCCTGGTGCCCGCCGCGGTGCTGGTGCTGCCGCTCATCGACCTGATCACCGCCGTGGTGCGGCGCACCTCTTACGGCATGTCGCCGTTCGCCCCGGACCGGGGCCACCTGCACCACCGGCTGATGGACATCGGGCACTCGCACCGGCAGTCGGTGCTGATCATGTACGCGTGGGCGTTCCTGTTCGCGTTCGGCATCGTGGCGATGTCCACGATCGGCGTGCCGGTGCTGCTGTTCCCGCCGATGATCCTGCTCGCCCTCGGCGTGCTGGTGATGATGGCCGCGCCGCGGTGGCGCCGCCGGGTCAGGGCGGCGCGTGACCAGGCGGGCGACGATGACGGGCCGCCCACCGGCCCGATGCCGCCGATCGTGCCGGAGACCGAGATCAGGCGGCGGATGCCGCCGGAGTCCGGGCCGACGCAGGAGCGGGCGAGCGCCGAGCATAATCCGGTCATTCCTGCCTTTCCGAGTCGTCCTTGACAGGGAACTAGAAACGGCAGGTAAAAGCGGTCTTCCGTGCGCTTGTGATATCTTTCACGAGCAGGGGCCCCCGGATGCACAAGTTCAGGGGGTAGCAAACGCTCGCTTGATAACACGCTGATGGAGCACCGATGCAAGCCAACGACGTGCGCGTACTCAAGAGCGCCGCGATCCCGACCCTGGCGGTCGGAGTGGTTGCCGTGGTGGTGGCCCAGTTGACGGTCGGTGGCGCAGGAGCGCTGGGCGCGTTGATCGGCACCCTGCTCGTCGCCGTCTTCTTCAGCATCAGCGTGGTGGCGATCTCCTACGCCGCCCGGGTGTCCCCCCAGATGATGGCCATCGCCGCGATGGTCAGCTATCTCGTCAAAGTCATCGTCATCATGGTGATGCTGGTCACGTTCGGTGACACCACGCTCTGGAACCCCCAGGTCTTCGCCTGGTCGGTGGTGGTGTGCACGATCGTCTGGACCGGTTTCGAGGTCCGGGCCTTCATCAAGACCAAGATGCTGTACGTCGACCCCGAAGCCACGGTCCCCGGTCAGGGCGACCGATGAGGCTTACTAACAGGACGGGGTCCGATATGACTAGTCCTCTACTCGCCTGCTATCGTCAGGGCCGCGATGAGCGAACAAGAACGTCGACCGGAAACAGACGGTCGCGACTTCGCCGACGCCATGTGGTCGGTCCCCAGCTATCTTCTCGCCGGGATGGCGGTCTACGGCGGCATCGGGTGGTTGCTGGACCGGTGGCTGGACTGGTCCGCGTTCTTCCCCATAGGCATCGTCCTGGGGCTGGTGCTCGCCGGCTATGCGGTCTACCGGAGGCACGGTCGCTAGCCCGACGCAGCGACCGCTTCTCTGAGGAAACTCTTGTTGTGATCAACTACGACGTTGAAGGGAACGCCGCGTGAGTACGCTGACGGTCCTAGCACCACCGGGAGAGTTCGGGGCGCCCACGCCTGACGAGCTCTTCACGCTGCCCCCCATCATTCCCGGGGTCGACTGGTTCACCAAGCCGGTTCTGCTCGCCCTGTTCGCCTCGGTCATCGTGATCGTCTTCTGCTGGGCGGCCTTCGCCAAGCCCAAGCTGGTGCCCAGAGGTGTGCAGAACGTCGCCGAATACGGCTACATGTTCGTGCGTGACCAGGTCGCCCGGCCCTTCCTCGGCAAGGACGCCGACCGGTGGATGGGGCTGTTGCTCACCCTGTTCTTCTTGGTGCTGGTCTGGAACCTCATGGGCGTCATCCCGGTGCTCCAGTTCCCGGTCGCCTCGCACATCGCCTTCCCCCTCGTGCTGGCGATCTCGATCTACGTGCTCAAGGTCTACCTGGGCGTCAAGCATCAGGGCCCGGTCGGCTACTTCAAGAACATGATGTTCCCGCCGGGACTGCCGAAGCCGATCTACGCGCTGCTGGCCCCGATCGAGTTCCTGTCGAACATGATCATCGCGCCGTTCACGCACGCCGTGCGACTGTTCGCGAACATGTTCGCCGGCCACATGCTGCTGGCGTTCTTCAGCATGGTGGGCTTCTGGTTCCTGTTCGAGGCGCTGACCCCGCTCGGCGCGCCCATCGGCGTGCTCGGTGTGATCATGACGATCGTGCTCACCGGCTTCGAGATGTTCATCCAGTTCCTGCAGGCATTCCTCTTCGCGATGCTGGCCGCGATGTACATCAACGGCGCGCTGCACGCGGATCACTGAGAACCACATACCGGAATATCCATGACCGGTGAGACTCCACTTCACCGGCCGTTCAGTAAAGGAAAACGAGCAATGAGCAGCCTGAACGTTCTCGCTGAGGTCTCCGGCAACGTAACCGCCATCGGTTACGGTCTCGCCGCCATCGGCCCCGGCATCGGCGTCGGCATCATCTTCGGTCAGGGCGTGCAGGCCATCGCGCGTCAGCCCGAGGCCTACGGCCTGATCCGTCAGAACATGCTCCTCGGCTTCGTCCTCACCGAGGCCCTCGCCCTGATCGGCCTGGTCGCGCCGTTCATCTTCCAGGCAATCTGACGACCAGAAGAATCCCTGACGAAAGGCTGCATCCATGAAAACGGCAGCTACGCTCCTCGCGGCGGCGGAGGAGGGTGCCAACCCTCTGATCCCGCACACCTACGAGCTCGTCGTCGGTATCTTCTCGTTCTTCGTCGTCCTCTTCGTCGTCGGCAAGATTCTCGTCCCGCGTATCCAGAAGACGCTGGCCGAGCGCACCGACGCCATCGAAGGCGGCATCAAGAGGGCGGAGGAGGCCCAGGCGCAGGCGCAGGTTCTGCAGCGGCAGTACAGCGAGCAGCTCGAAGAGGCCCGCCGCGACGCGGCGCGCCTGCGCGAGGAAGCTCGTGAGCAGGCCGCGCAGATCAAGGCTGAGCTCCGCGAGGAGGCGCAGGCCGAGGCCCGTCGTCTCGTCGAGGCGGCGCACGCCCAGATCGAAGCGGACCGCCAGGCCGCCTTCGCCCAGCTCCGCAACGAGGTCGGTCGTCTGTCGACCGACCTCGCCAGCCGGATCGTGGGCGAGTCCCTTGAGGACGAGGCCAGGCAGCGCCGCACCGTCGACCGCTTCCTTGACGAGCTGGAGAGCTCAAACGCGCAGGCGGTGGGTTGATGCGGGGCTTGAGCAGGACCTCGCTGGCAGAGGTCGAGGAGCGCTTCAACGTGGTCGCCGGCAGCGCCGACCTCGGCACGCTCTCCGACGAGCTGTTCGCCGCCGCGGATCTGCTCGACCGGGAGCACGGCCTGCGCCGGGCCCTGTCCGACCAGGCCAGGCCCGCCGAGCAGAAGGCGCGCACCGTGCGCGCGCTGCTCGACGGCCGGGTCAGCGAGGCCGCGATCGCCACCGTCGAGGCCGCGGTCTCGGCCAAGTGGTCGCGCGCCGGTGACCTGGCCGACGTGCTGGAGCGTCTCGGCGTCATCGCCGCGGCGGCCGAGGCCGAGGGCCAGCGCAAGCTCGACGAGGTGGAGGACGAGCTCTTCCGCTTCGGCCGCATCCTGGCCGCCAACCCGCAGCTGCGAAGCGCACTCGCCGACGCGGGTGCCCCGGAGACGGACAAGCGGGACCTGCTGCGCGACCTGCTGGCGGAGAAGGTGGCACCGACCACCCTGCGCCTGATCACGCAGGTGGCGGTGCATCCGCGAGGACGTAACCTGGAAACGGGCCTGGAAGAGTTCGGCCGGCTCGTGTCGCAGCAGAGTCAGCGCCTGGTGGCGGTGGTGCGCAGCGCCGTCGAGTTGTCGGAGGCGCAGAGGCAGCGGCTCATCGCGTGGCTGCGTTCCTCTTACGGCCGCGACGTGCACCTGAATGTCGAGGTGGACAAACGAGTGCTCGGTGGGTTCTCGGTCCGCATCGGCGACGAAATCATCGACACCACCATTGTGGGACGAATCGAAGAAGTCCGCCGCCGGTTGGCCGGCTAGGCGAATAGGGAGACAGAGTAGAGATGGCGGAGCTTACGATCCGGCCGGACGAGATCCGGGACGCGCTTGAGCGCTTCGTCCAGGCGTACGAACCGGAAGGCGCCGCGCGCGAGGAGATCGGGACCGTCGTCGACGCCGGCGACGGCATTGCCCATGTCTCCGGCCTTCCCTCGGCGATGGCGAACGAGCTGCTCGAGTTCGAGAACGGCACGCGCGGCCTGGCACTTAACCTCGACACCCGTGAAATCGGTGCCGTGGTCCTGGGCGAGTTCAGCGGCATCGAGGAAGGTCAGACGGTCCGCCGGACGGGCGAGGTCCTGTCCGTGCCGGTCGGCGACAACTTCCTCGGCCGCGTGGTCGACCCCCTGGGCAACCCGCTCGACGGCAAGGGCGCGATCGAGTCCGAGGGCCTTCGCGCCCTTGAGCTCCAGGCGCCCTCGGTCGTCCAGCGTCAGCCGGTGAAGCAGCCGCTGCAGACCGGCATCAAGGCGATCGACGCCATGACGCCGATCGGCCGTGGCCAGCGCCAGCTGATCATCGGTGACCGTGGCACCGGCAAGACCGCGATCGCCGTGGACACCATCCTCAACCAGCGCGAGAACTGGGCCTCGGGTGACCCCGAGAAGCAGGTGCGCTGCGTTTACGTGGCCGTCGGCCAGAAGGGTTCGACGATCGCGCAGGTGCGCTCCCGCCTCGAAGAGGCCGGCGCACTCGAATACACCACGATCGTCGCCGCCCCGGCGTCCGACCCGGCCGGCTACAAGTACATCGCCCCCTACACCGGCTCGGCCATCGGCCAGCACTGGATGTACCAGGGCAAGCACGTTCTGATCATTTTCGACGACCTCACCAAGCAGGCCGACGCCTACCGCGCCGTCTCGCTGCTGCTTCGCCGCCCGCCGGGCCGCGAGGCGTTCCCCGGTGACGTCTTCTACCTCCACTCCCGGCTGCTGGAGCGCTGCGCCAAGCTCTCCGACGACCTGGGCGGCGGCTCGATGACCGGTCTGCCGATCATCGAGACGAAGGGCAACGACGTCTCGGCGTTCATCCCGACCAACGTCATCTCCATCACCGACGGCCAGTGCTTCCTGGAGACCGACTACTTCAACGCCGGCATCCGGCCTGCGATCAACGTCGGTATCTCGGTCTCCCGAGTCGGCGGCTCCGCGCAGTCCAAGGCGATGCGGAAGGTCGCGGGCACGCTGCGGCTGTCGCTGTCGCAGTATCGCGACCTGGAAGCCTTCGCGGCCTTCGCGTCCGACCTGGACGCGGCCTCCCGCGCCCAGCTCGACCGCGGCCAGCGCCTGACCGAGCTGCTCATCCAGCCCCAGTACTCCCCGTTCCCGACCGAGCACCAGGTCGTGTCGGTCTGGGCGGGCACCACGGGCGAGCTCGACGAGGTTCCGGTGGAGGACATCCGGCGCTTCGAGAGTGAGTTCCTGGAGTTCATCCAGAGCTCGCACAAGGGCATCTTCGACGGCATCCGCGAGAGCGGGCAGCTGGGCGACGACACGGTGACCGTGCTCAAGGACGCCATCACGGAGTTCAAGAAGGGCTTCACCACCTCCTCCGGCGAACTGCTGGTGAAGGACGAGCCTGTGGCTCCTCTGGCGGCCGAAGAGGTCGGCCAGGAGAAGATCCGCAAGGTCGTTCGCTCGGCGGAGAAGAAGTAGCCGATGGGTGCCCAGCTAAGGCTGCTGCGGCGGCGGATCAAGTCGGTCAAGTCGACCGCCAAGATCACGCGCGCCCAGGAGCTCATCGCCTCTTCGCGGATCGTGAAGGCGCAGATGCGGATGCAGGCGGCGTTGCCGTACGAGCGTGAGATCATTCGCGCCGTCACGGGCGTCGTCAGCAACGCCGCGAGCGTCGATCATCCGCTGACCGTGGCGAAGGACAACCCCGCCAAGGCGGGCGTCCTCATCGTCACCAGCGACAGCGGCTTCTGCGGTGGCTTCAACGCCAACGTGCTGCGCGAGGCCGAGGCCCTGCGCGGGCTGCTGGCGGGCCGCGGCATGGACGTGGTGCCGTTCGTCACCGGCCGGAAGGGTGTCACCTGGCACAGCTTCCGCAGCCGGGAGATGGGCGGCCAGTGGGTCGGCTTCTCCAGGGCTCCGGCCTACAAGGACGCCAAGGAGATCGCCGAGACGCTGATCGAGTCCTTCAAGGACGAGAACGGCATCGACGAGATCCACATCGTCTCGACCGAGTTCGTCTCGATGCTCACGCAGAATGTCGTGGTCAAGCGCATTCTGCCGCTGGAGGTCGAGGAGACCGAGGCGACCGAGACCGAGACGATCCCTCCGTACTTCGAGTTCGAGCCGACCGCGGCCGACGTGCTGGAGTCGCTGCTGCCGCGCTACGTGGAGTCCCGCATCTTCACGGCGCTGCTGGAGTCCGCGGCTTCGGAGGAGGCGGCGCGCCGCCGGGCGATGAAGTCCGCCACGGACAACGCCAACGAGCTGATCCGCGTGTTCACCATGCAGATGAACCAGGCTCGCCAGGCAGAGATCACCCAGGAAATCAGCGAGATCGTCGGTGGCGCCAACGCGCTCGCTGACGCCGCAGCGGGGAAAGAGTGAAATGACTGCAGAGGCTGTTGAGACTGTTGAGACCCCCGTGGCCGGTGTCGGCCGCGTGGCTCGCGTCACAGGGCCCGTCATCGACGTGGAGTTCCCCGTCGAGGCGATGCCCGCGATCTACAACGCGCTGACCCTCGAGGTGACCCTCGGTGGCGAGGCCAAGACCCTGACCGCGGAGGTGGCCCAGCACCTGGGTGACAACCTCGTCCGGGCCATCTCCATGCAGCCCACCGACGGTGTCGTCCGTGGGATGGCCGTCGCCGACACGGGGGCGCCGATCTCGGTGCCCGTCGGCGACGTCGTCAAGGGCCACGTGTGGAACACGCTCGGCGAGTCGCTGGACGTGCCGACCGCCACGCTCAAGATCACCGAGAAGTGGGGCATCCACCGGCCGTCGCCGCCGTTCGACCAGCTCGAGTCGCGCACCGAGATGCTCGTCACGGGCATCAAGGTCATCGACCTGCTCACCCCGTACGTCCTGGGTGGCAAGATCGGCCTGTTCGGCGGCGCGGGTGTGGGCAAGACCGTCCTCATCCAGGAGATGATCCGCCGGGTCGCCCGCAACTTCGGTGGCACCTCGGTGTTCGCCGGGGTGGGCGAGCGCACCCGTGAGGGCAACGACCTCTGGCTGGAGATGGAGGAGGCGGACGTCCTCAAGGACACCGCGCTCGTCTTCGGTCAGATGGACGAGCCCCCGGGCACCCGTCTGCGGGTCGCGCTGTCGGCTCTGACGATGGCGGAATACTTCCGCGACGTGCAGAAGCAGGACGTGCTGCTCTTCATCGACAACATCTTCCGCTTCACGCAGGCCGGTTCGGAGGTCTCCACGCTGCTGGGCCGCATGCCCTCGGCCGTGGGTTACCAGCCGACGCTGGCCGACGAGATGGGTGTTCTCCAGGAGCGCATCACCTCGACGCGTGGTCACTCGATCACCTCCATGCAGGCGATCTACGTGCCCGCCGACGACATCACCGACCCGGCTCCGCACAACGCGTTCGCGCACCTCGACGCGCAGACCGTGCTCTCGCGGCCGGTCTCGGAGAAGGGCATCTACCCCGCGGTGGACCCGCTCGACTCCTCCTCCCGGATCCTCGACCCGACGATCGTCGGCGAGGAGCACTACCGGGTGGCCCAGGAGACCAAGCGGATCCTGCAGAAGTACCGCGAGCTCCAGGACATCATCGCGATCCTCGGTATCGACGAGCTGTCCGAAGAGGACAAGGTCACGGTGCAGCGGGCCCGTCGCATCGAGCGGTTCCTGTCGCACCCGATGTACGCCGCCGAGGCGTTCACCGGTCAGCCTGGCGAGAACGTGCCGCTGGACGAGACCATCGCCTCCTTCAAGGGCCTCTGCGCGGGTGAGTACGACCACCTGCCTGAGCAGGCGTTCTTCATGGTCGGTGGCATCGAGCAGGCCGTGGCCAAGGCCAAGGAACTCGAGCGCCGCTAAGTCGCCCCACACGGTGGTGGCACGGTTCGCAGCCGAGCCACCACCTGATCGGAAAGGAACCTACACAAGTGGCGAAGCTACGCGTAGGGGTTGTCTCACCCGAGCGTGAGATCTGGTCGGGCGAGGCCGACATGGTGATTGCCAAGACCGTGGACGGCGAGATCGGTATTATGCCGCAACACGCACCTGTGCTCGGTGTTCTCGTTGAGGGCGGCGTGCTGCGTGTGAAGCGGGAGGGCGAGGGTGACCTCGTCGCCGCAGTGCACGGCGGTTTCATCTCCGTGGCCGAGAACGAGGTGTCGGTGCTGGCCGAGGTGGCCGAGCTCGGTTCCGAGGTCGACGTCGCGGCTGCTCGTGACGCTCTCGACCGGGCTCAGGCCTCGATCGAGGCCAACCAGGAGGACGCGGACGCGTCCATCGAGGCCAAGCGGGCGAGGGCCCGGCTGCGTGCGGCGGGCGAAGAGGTCTGATCATCGCGAGTCTAGGGGGCGGCATGGTAGCGACGATAGTGATATGTGTGCTGCTTGCCGCCGCCCTGCTGGTCGCGCGCCATCTCCTGCTGGCCCGTCGTGGCAGCGTCCCCTGTCGCATCCGGGTGGGTGACGGCGCCTGGCGCAGTGGCATAGCCCGCTACGCCGACGGGGAGCTTCACTGGACCCCGGTTCTGGGAGTGCGACTTCGGCCGCGCCACGCTATCGCGAGGCGCGGCCTTGTCGTTTCCCGGCGTCGTGAGCTCGACGGTGGACTGGTCGCGATCGACTGCTCGGGCTCGACGCGCGATCTGTCGCTGGCGATGAGCGACGACGCGCTGACCGGCTTCCTCGCCTGGCTGGAGTCCGCACCCCCCAGCGCCTATCTGGACGTCGCCTAGCGCCGTCCGGGCATCACCCAGCGCCTATCTGGACGTCGCCTGCGCCGGCTGGGCGTCGCTGGTGCCTATCTGGTCCCGCCCGGCTTCCACAGGATCTCGCTGCCGGCGTGCGCGACCCGGCACAGGATGAACAGCAGGTCTGACAGGCGGTTGAGGTATCTCGCCGTCAGCGGGTTCATGTCCTCGTGCGTCTGCAGCGCGGCCCAGGTGGTCCGCTCGGCCCGGCGGACGGTCACCCTGGCCAGATGGAGGGCCGCGGTGGCGGGGTCGCCGCCCGGCAGGATGAAGCTGCGCAGCGGCTTCAAGTCCTCGTTGAAGCGGTCGCACTGCTCTTCGAGCCAGTCGACGTAGGACTGCTCGACCCGCAGCGGCGGGAACTCCGGGTTCTCGGCGATCGGGGTGGCGAGGTCGGCGCCCAGGTCGAAGAGCTCGTTCTGGACCCGTACGAGAACCGCCACGAGGTCGGCGGACAGGGTGCCGTGTGACATCGCGAGGCCCAGGTGGGCGTTGGCCTCCTCCACATCCGCGTACGCCGCCAGCCGGGAATCGGTCTTCGACGTGCGGCTCAGGTCGCTCAGCGTCGTCGTGCCGTCGTCGCCCGTACGGGTGTAGATCCGGGAGAGAACGACAGGTTTGTCCTTGTCTGCGCGCGTCATGAGTTCAGCGTAATGACAAATGTCATCCAGAACGGACGCGCAGCGCATCCCCGGCCGCTGATTTCCGCGACTACCAGGGCGAATGCCACGTACGGCACCATCTATCCCATGACAGAGGAGAAGATCTGATGCTCGAGATCAGCGAACTGCGCAAGCGCTTCGCCGGAGGCCCCGACTCGCCGGAAGGCAAGCTCGCCCTCGATGGGATCAGCTTCGCCGTACGGCCGGGCGAGATGTTCGGATTCGTCGGCGCGAACGGGGCCGGCAAGACGACGACCATGCGGATCGTCATGGGTGTGCTCAAGGCCGACTCCGGCTCGGTGAGCTGGCAGGGCAGGCCGCTGACGTACACCGACCGGCAGAAGTTCGGCTACATGCCCGAAGAGCGCGGGCTCTACCAGAAGATGCGGGCGGGCGAGCAGATCGAGTACTTCGGCCGGCTGCACGGGCTGAGCCAGAGCGCGGCCAAGCAGGCCGCCGACGATCTGCTGCAGCGGCTCGGGCTCACCGAGCGCAGGAACAGTTCGGTGGAGTCGCTCTCCCTGGGCAACCAGCAGCGCGTCCAGCTCGCGGTGGCACTGGTGCACGAGCCCGAGGTGCTCATCCTCGACGAGCCGTTCTCCGGGCTCGACCCGATCGCGGTGGACGCGCTGGCCACGGTGCTGCAGGAGCGCTGCCGCGGCGGTGTGCCGGTGATCTTCTCCAGTCACCAGCTCGAACTGGTCGAGCGGCTGTGCGACTCGGTGGGCATCGTCTCGGCGGGCCGGATGGTGGCCAGCGGCACGGTCGAGGACCTGCGCGCCGCCGAGAGCCGCACGCTGCGGGTCGTGGTCCGCGAGGCGCTCCCCGGCTGGGCCGACGGCCTGCCTGGTGAGGTGAGCGTCACCGGCGACCGGCACGTGCTGCTCACCACGCACGGCGACGACCAGGAGATCCTGCGCCGCGCCGTGAAGGCCGGCCGGGTCGAGCATTTCGGCGTTCAGCAGCCGTCCCTTACCGAGATCTTCAAGGAGGCCGTGGCGTGAACGGGTTGATGCTCGTCGCCAGGCGTGAGATAAGCACGCAGATTCGTACGAAGGCGTTCCTGATCAGCTTGGCGATCACCGCCGTGCTGGTGGGGGCGCTGGCGTTCGCGCCGAAGTTCTTCGACGGGCCCGACGAATACACGCTGGGCACCGTGAACTCCCAGCAGCTTCCGCTGGAGGCGGCGGCGCCGGACGCGAAGTTCGAGTGGCGCTCCTTCCCGGACGAGCAGGCGGCCACCAAGGCGGTGCTCGACGGTGACGTCGAGGCGGTGCTCGTCGACGGCACCAAGGTGATCACCGACGGCGAGATCGACTCCCAGTTGGGCGTGCTCATGCAGAGCATTCACCGGGAGACGAAGCTGGGCGCGGCGGGGGTGCGGGTCGAGCCGCTGCAGATGGAGTCCGTGGGCGCTGACACCCGCTACGAGGCCGCGCGGACCGGCATCGCGGTGGTCCTCGTCCTGGTGCTGTTCATGCTCATCATCGGGCAGGTCATGATGGTGGCGATGGGCGTGGTCGAGGAGAAGGGCAGCCGGATCGTGGAGATCCTGCTGAGCGCGGTCCGGCCGTGGCAGCTGCTGGGCGGAAAGATCATCGGTCTCGGGGTGCTCGGCCTGATCAACCTGGCCACGATCCTCGTGGTCGGGCTCGGGGCCTCGTTCGCCTCCGGGTTCGCCGCCGACTTCCCGCCGGGCATGGTCGGCATCGTGGCGGGTGTCCTGCTCTGGTTCATCCTCGGATATGCCTTCTTCGCCACGCTGGCGGCCGCGCTCAGCTCGCTGGTCTCCCGGCAGGAGGAGGTCGGCAACGTGATGTCGCCGCTGACCATGCTCATCATGGCGTCCTACTTCGTGGCCTTCTATGCCACCAACGACCCCACCGGCACGGTCGCCACCATCGTCTCCTTCATCCCGCCGTTCTCCTCGATGGTGATGCCGGTGCGGATGGCGGCCACCGAGGTGCCGATGTGGCAGGTCGGGATCTCCGTCGGGCTGATGGCGCTGGCCGTGGCGGGCACGCTCGCCTTCGGCGCGAAGGTGTACGAGCGCGCCGTGCTGCGCACCGGTGCCCGGGTCAAGCTCGGCGAAGTGCTGCGCGCCAGGTAATGGATCCGATCGAACGGGCACGGCAGCACAGCCTCCGCATGCTGAGCATGATCGTCGTGATGATGTGGCTGTTCATCGTCATCCGACTGCTCCTCCGCTCCATCAACGGAGAGGACCTGAACTGGCTGCGTGTCGTGCCCGCTCTGCTCATGTCCGCCGGCTTCACCTGGCTCTATCGGCGCATCGTGGTCGCCGTGCTGGTGAGCCGGTACGCCACCAGAGAGGTCGTGGCGGCGGGCGCGCTGGCGTTGGCCGCCGCCGTGGTCGGTGGCGGCGACCCGATGAGCTGGGGCATGGTGCTCGTCACCTGGCTGTCGGTGGCGGTGCTCGGCGTGCCGGCGGTGACCGCCACGGTCCTTTCGGCCGGCGTGTTCGCGGTCGGGGTCGGGGTGAGCTTCGGCAACTACCTCATCGAGCCGTCCACCGTGCTCGTCGGCGAGCACGGCCCTGGCCGCGTCCTGCTCTACGTCACCGTTCTCTACGGCGTCTTCTGTGCCTGCTTCCCGCCGACCAACCGGGTCTGGATCTGGATCTGGCAGCTCGCGGTCCAGGCGCAGGAGGGCAAACAGGCGCACGCCCGGCTGGCGGTCGCCGAGGAGCGGCTGCGCTTCTCCAGGGATCTGCACGACCTCGTCGGGCACCAACTGTCCGCCATCGCGGTCAAGGCCGCGCTGGCGGTCAAGCTGACGGACGGTGACGCCGCCGCCGCCGGCGCGGAGATGTCCGAGGTCAACACGCTGACCAGGCAGGCGCTGCGGGAGCTGCGCCAGGCCGTGCGCGGCTACCGCGAGCTTGACTTGAACGCTGAGCTGAATAGCGTTAAAGGCGTCCTCGAAGCGGCGGGCGTCCGATGCGAAACGCGTCTGCCCTTCGGCGAGCTTCCCGAAGGCGTGTCGCCGGTGTTCGCCTACGTCATCCGGGAGGCGGTGACCAACGTGCTCAAGCACAGCGCGGCCACCCAGTGCGACATCCTCGTGCGCTTCACCGATGAGGAGGCCGAGATCAGGGTGCGCAATGACGGGGTCGATCGTTGGCGCGGCGAGGATCTGGGCAGCGGCCTGGCCGGCCTGGCCGAACGGGTGGCGGACGTCGGCGGCGAGTTCACGGCCGGCCCGACGGGTGACGGAGAGTTTCTTCTCCGCGCGGTCGTGTCGCTGCCGATAGCTGGGTAGGGGGTAACTGCCGGGATTTTACCTCGGCTGATGCTCTGCGCGAGAGAGAGCGACCACGCCGCGTGCGACAGCGCGGCGTGACTGAGGAGGTGGCATGCGCGTCCGGGGCAATCCAAGAGCACAGGTGGTGCGGATCGGGGAGCGACTCGACGCGGGCACGTCGGCGGGCGTGCGGTCGCGCCTGCACGAAGCCGTCCAGGCCGGCGAAGGGGACCTGATCGTCGACCTCTCCAAGCTGGAGATGATCGACGCCACCGGACTTGGAGTGCTGGTGGGCACGCATCGGCTCGCGCTCAGCGCGCAACGCCGCCTCGTCCTTCGGGGGGTGCCACCGCGGATCATGCGGGTGCTGGCGGTGACCCGGCTGAATCGGGTTCTTTCCGTCGAGGCACAGCAGGCGGCGGTGGCCTGACACGACGCCGTACGCGGCGACATATCGGAGCGGGCAGCGATCAGCCGCTGCCCGCTCTCACTGTTTCCGGTAAGGCGCCTTTCGGGTGCACCGGAATATAGAATCCGGCCCGAAATAAGACCGCTACTCGCGGACTGTGATCAAGGTGTCACGGTTTTCCCAGTGATCTGCCGAAGATGTGCACCGCGACGTCCACGAGTTCGTCGATGGTCGGCGGATCGGCCGCGAGCAGCCATTCAATGAGCAACTCCTGCAGTGCGCCAATTACCCCCAGGGCGACCAGGCGCCGATTGCCCATGGCGGGCTCGGGAAAATCCTTGGACGCCTCCTCGACCAGCCGGGCGAAGGAAGCGACCGCGCGTTGCCGCGAGGCCGCCAGGATGTCGCCCGATCTGCGTACTTCCAGGTGCATGATGCGCGCCCTGCGCCAGTCGGCGGTCGTGAACTCGATATAGGCGCGAATGCCCGCGCTGACCCTGTCGTCCAGGGTGGCGCGCGCCTCCTGTAACGCCGTGGCCACCGCGGCCAGGCTGTCCTCCACGCACCGCTCGTGGAGGGCTTGCAGGAGCTCCTCACGGCCACCGAAACATTCATAGAAGGCGCGGTTGGAGATCCGCGCCTCAGAGCACAACCTTTCGATCGTTGTGGCTTCGAAACCTGGTTTCGCGTATAGCGTGTAGGCGGCTGTCATCAGCCGCTCTCGTCTGTCCGCCAGCCTTTGCTCAGCCGACATTCCCCGGTAAGACCGGTTCACATTCCACCCGTCCAACATGATCGTGGCCCCCGAGCACACAATTATGGATGGATGATCGGAATAGGGAAAGGGCGCATACATTACCTCTTGCGTCGCCCATGCAAGAACGTGACGAGTTTGATCAGCCGCTCAAGCTCTTCGGGGCCCCGGGTGAACGAGGTCAGGTTCATCCCCGGCAATGCGAAGCGCTGGCGGGAGATGGCCTTGGGCCGGGTGAATTCGCGCAGGCCGTCCGCGCCGTGGATGCGCCCGAACCCGGAGTCGCCCACGCCGCCGAACGGCAGCGCCGGCACCCCGGCGAAGGAGATGACCGAGTTGACGGCGGTCATCCCGGACCGCATCGCACGGGCCAGCTCCATCGCCCGCCGCGCGTCGCGGGCGAAGACCGTGCCCGCCAGCCCGTAGGCCGAGGCGTTGGCCAGCTCCAGCGCCTCCTGGGCGTCGCGGGTGCGGCGTACGGTGATCGTCGGCCCGAACGTCTCCTCGCGCACCGAGGGGGAGTCCTCCGGCACGTCCTCCACGATCACCGGGTCGACGAAGGGCGCCCGCACCGAGTCGGTCCCGCCCATGATCGCCTTGCCCGAGGCGGTGGCGTCGTCGATGTGCCGCCTGATGATGTCGAGCTGCCCCGGCATGGTGATCGGCCCGTAGTGCTCCCCGGCCCTGATGGACGCCGCCCGCTCCGACAGCTCGCGCATGAACGGCGCGTAGACCGCGTCGACCACGTACACCCGCTCGACGCCCACGCAGGTCTGCCCGGCGTTGGACAGCGCGCCCCACAGGCACGCGTCGGCGGCGGCCTTCAGGTCGGCGTCGGCGTCGACGATGAACGCGTCCTTGCCGCCGCACTCGGCCACCATCGGCGTCAGGTTCTCCGCGCAGGCGGCCATCACCCGCTTGGCGGTCGCCGTGGAGCCGGTGAAGGCGATCTTCTTGACCCGGGGGTCGCGGGCGAGGAAGGCGCCGGTCTCGCCGAGCCCGGTCACCGTCTGGAAGACCGGGTGCTCCGGCACCGACTCGGTGAACAACTCCGCCAGGCGCACCCCGATGCCCGGCGTGAGCTCGCTCGGCTTGAACACCACGGCGTTGCCGGCCGCGAGCGCGTACGCGATCGACCCCATCGGGGTGAAGACCGGATAGTTCCACGGCCCGATCACGCCGACGACCCCCAGCGGGAGATACTCCAGCGTGGCCGCCAGATTGACGCCCAGCATCCCGGAGGAGACCCGGCGGCGCCCGAGGACCTTCGGCGCGTTGCGCGCCGCCCAGTCGAGGTGCGTGATCGCCAGGACGAGCTCCAGCGAGGCGTCGGCGACCGGCTTGCCGGTCTCCTGGTGCACGAGCTCGGCCAGCTCGCGCAGATGGCGGGTGACGACCGCCTTGTAGTCGAGCAGCCGCCGCCTGCGCCCGGCGTGGCCGAGCCGGTCCCACCACGCCGCGGCCGTCTCGGCCCTGCCGACGGCCTCGTGCACGGCCTGCGCGCTCTGCTTGGGATGGCTGCCGATGACCTGACCGGTCGCCGGATTCAGGGACTCGAAGGTGAGCGTCGTCATGGCGTCACGATAGACCGGTAAGCCGCCGCTTACGAGAGCGGTCAGAACAGGGTCGGATTCTCCGGCTCGATGCCGCGCATGGCGGCGTAGTCGAGGGTGACGCAGTCGATGCCGCGGTCGGCGGCGAGCACCTTGGCCTGCGGCTTGATCTCCTGCGCGGCGAACACGCCGCGGACGGGCGCCAGCAGCGGATCGCGGTTGAGCAGCTCCAGATAGCGGGTCAGCTGCTCGACGCCGTCGATCTCGCCGCGTCGCTTGATCTCCACCGCCACCGTGCCGCCGCCCCCGTCGCGGCACAGGATGTCCACCGGGCCGATGGCCGTCATGTACTCGCGGCGGATCAGGGAGTAGCCGTCGCCCAGCGTCGTGATGTGCTCGGCGAGCAGCTCCTGCAGGTGCGCCTCGACGCCGTCCTTGATCAGGCCCGGGTCGACGCCCAGCTCGTGGCTGGAGTCGTGCAGGATCTCCGCCATCGTCAGGACCAGCTTCTCACCCGTCTTGCCGTGCGTGACGGTCCACGTCTCGCCGTCCTCCTTGAGCTTGCACGGCGGGTTCATCCAGTTGAGCGGCTTGAAGGCGCGATCGTCGGCATGGATCGACACACTGCCGTCCGCCTTGATGAGCACGAGCCTGGGCGCCATCGGCAGATGCGCCGTGAGCCGTCCGATGTAATCCACGCTGCAACGCGCGATGACCAGCCGCATGACGGCCAACCCTACCGCTCTGGGAAACTATCGGTATGGCGTTCGAAATGGTGGCTGTGGTCGGGCTCGGCACGATGGGGGCCGGCATCGCGGAGGTGTTCGCGCGGGCCGGGCTGCGGGTGATCGGCGTGGAGGCGGACGCCGACGCGCTGGCCACCGGGCGCGGCCATGTGGAGAGATCCACGCAGCGGGCGGTCGACAGAGGCAGGCTGAGCGGCGGCGAGCGCGACGCGATCCTGGGCCGGATCACGCTCACCACCTCGCGGGAGGACCTGCGCGAGGCCGACCTGGTGGTGGAGGCGATCCCCGAGGTCCTCGACTACAAGCGCTCGCTCTTCGCCGACCTGGACCGGATCTGCAAGCCGGAGACCGTGCTCGCCACCAACACCTCCTCGCTGCCCGTCACCGCCATCGCCGCCGCCACCGGGCGGCAGGGCCGCGTGATCGGCATGCACTTCTTCAACCCCGCGCCGGTGATGGGCCTGGTCGAGGTCGTCAGCACGGTGCTGACCGATCCCGCGCTGGTGCCGGAGATCTCCGAGCTGGCCAGGCGGCTGGGCAAGACGCCGGTGGCGGTCGGCGACCGGGCCGGATTCGTGGTGAACCGGCTGCTGCTGCCCTACCTCAACCAGGCCGCCGTGCTCCTGGAGCAGGGCCTGGCCAGGCGGGACGACATCGACGCGGCGATGCGGCTCGGCGTGGGGCTGCCCATGGGACCGTTCGCGCTGCTCGACCTGATCGGCCTCGACACCGCCTACGAGGTGATGGGAGTGCTGTTCGACGAGACGCGGGACCGCCGGCACGCGCCCGCGCCGCTGCTGCGCGAGCTGGTCTCCGCCCGGCTGCTCGGCCGTAAGAGCGGCCGGGGCTTCCACGGTGACGAACCCCGCCCGCGCGAACCGGACAGATCCACGGTCATCACGTTCGAGATGGCCGGGGAGGGGGCCGACGAGCTGACCGAGCGGCTCCGTACGGCCGGATTCAAGCCCTCAGCCGACCCGGACGTGATCCTGCGGCCGGCCGACCGGCCGGTCATCGAGCACGCCGTACGACTCCAGGACCCCGCCAGGCTGGTCGGCGTCCGGGTCGTCGGCAACCGGGTCGCCGAGCTCGCCGCCACGGTGCTCACCTCGCAGGCGGCGGCCAGGGCGGCCAGGGACCTGATGACGGTGATCGGGCTGACGCCGGTGGCGTGCCGGGACCGGGCCGGCTTCGTGACCGACGCGCTGCTCTACCCCTATCTGAACGACGCCGTGCGCATGTACGACACGGGCTACGCCTCCATCGGCGACATCGACGCCGCCATGCGGCTGGGCTGCGGCTACCCGGCCGGGCCGTTCGAGACGCTGGAGTCCATCGGTCTCGCGGTGGTGCGCGACGGGCTCCGGGCCCTGTACGCCGAATACCGCGAGCCGGCCTACGCGCCGGCGCCCCTGCTCGACCAGCTGGTCACCGCCGGCGTCCACGTGTTCCCCAGGGCATGAGCCCGCGCCGCGCCCGCCGCCGGGAGCCCACCCGCCCGCTGGGCGTGCCGCGCGGCAACGAACGGGTGGAGGAGTGGCCCGACGGCGACTGGAAGGTCCGTATGCTCACCGGCGGGACCTCCACCAAGGACTACCGCTGTCCGGGCTGTGACCAGGAGATCCGCGGCGGCCAGCCGCACCTGGTCGCCTGGCCGGACTGGACGGGCGGCGACGAGGAGCGCCGCCACTGGCATCCGGTGTGCTGGCGCAAGAGACTGGACCGCGGCCCCGGCCGCAGCCGCTACTGACAGGTACGTAAGCCCCAACCCCCGATGAGGAGCGACGTGGAGATCCGCGCGGCGAGCGTGCTGCCCGCCCGGCGAGAGCCGATCGAACTGCACACCGGCGATGGTCTGAAGCTGGTCGGCGAGCTGGCCCTGCCCGAGCAGCGCCCCCCGGTGGCGACGCTGGTGACCCTGCACCCGCTGCCCACCCATGGCGGCTTCATGGACAGCCATGTCTACCGGAAGGCGGCCAACCGGCTGCCCGCCCTGGCCGACCTGGCGGTGCTCCGGTTCAACACGCGCGGCACCTCCTCCGACCGCGGCACCTCGCAGGGCGCGTTCGACGGAGGCGAGGGCGAGCGCTTCGACGTGGCCGCGGCGCTGGAGTACGCCGAGTTCAACGACCTGCCCCGGGTGTGGGTGATCGGCTGGTCCTTCGGCAGCGAGCTGGCGCTCAAGTGGGCGCAGGATCCGCTGGTGGAGGGCGCCATTCTGCTCTCTCCGCCGCTGCACAGGGCGACGGACGCCGACCTGGACGCCTGGGCGGCGTTCGGTCGCCCGCTGATCGCGCTGGTGCCGGAGTTCGACGACTACCTGCGCCCCGAGGAGGCCCGGCGCCGCTTCGCCCGGGTGCCGCAGGCGGAGGTCGTCGGCGTGGACGGCGCCAAGCACCTGTGGGTCGGCGAGCCGTTCGTGCGGATCGTGCTGAACGAGATCGTGCGCCGCGTCGCTCCCGACTCCTACCCGCTGCCGACCGAGATCTGATCAGGGTGGCGGCAGGCGCCCCGGTGCTCATAGAATCTTGTTCGGTTACGAGCGAGGAGGCACCCGAGGAGACACCGTGGGCGCGTTCACACTCGAGGGCAAGAAGGCTCTGGTCACCGGGGCCTCCAAGGGGATCGGGAAGGCCATCGCGCTCGCCTACGCCGAGGCGGGCGCGGACGTCGCCCTGGTGTCCCGCTCGGCCGAGGCGCTCGCCGAGGTCGCCAAGGAGGTCGAGGCGCTCGGCAGGCAGGCCGTGGTCATCCCCGCCGACCTCACCGACCGCGACGCCGCGAGCGCGGCCGTGCACGCGTCGATCGAACGGCTCGGCCACCTCGACATCGTGGTGAACAACGCCGGCGGCTCGAACTTCCTCGTCGAGTTCAAGGATCTGCGCCTGGCCGGCTGGGACAAGATCATGCGGCTCAACCTCGACTCGGCCATGGCGGTCTGCCACGCCGTGGCGCCGCACCTGCTGGAGCGCGGCAGCGGGTCAGTGATCAACGTCGCCTCCGTCGCCGCCCTGGGCGCCCCCTTTCTCGCCCCGTACGCCGCCGCCAAGGCAGGGGTGGTGGCCCTGACCAAGACGCTGGCGGTCGAGTGGGCCCTGTCCGGGGTCCGGGTCAACGCCCTGTGCCCCGGCTGGACCGCCACCGAGCTCAACCGCAACCTGTGGGCGGACGAGGCGAGCAACCAGGCCACGGTGGCGAACGTGCCGATGCGCCGCTGGGGCACCGTGGCGGAGATGGCGCAGCCCGCGGTCTTCCTGGCCGGTGACGCGTCGGCCTACATGACGGGCCAGGTCCTGTTCATCGACGGCGGAGCCACCGCCATCTGATTCGCGACAGAAGCGGTGATTGTCACGGCTAACAGGGCTACCGTGTGGTGGTGCAGCTCTATACGAGATCAGCCGGGACCGGGCTCCCGGTCGTCCTGCTACACGCGTTCCCGCTCTCCTCTGCCATGTGGCTGGCGCAGCGGGAAGGGCTGGCCGCCTCCTGCCGGGTGATCACCCCGGACCTGCGCGGCTTCGGCGGATCGACGCTGGGGGACGACGAGCCGTCCGTCGAGTTGATGGCCGACGACGTCGCCAGGGTGCTCGACGCGGAGGGCATCGACCGCGCCGTGGTCGGGGGCTTGTCCATGGGCGGCTATGTGACGATGGCGTTCTGCCGCCGCCATCCGGACCGGGTGCTGGGCGTGATCCTGGCCAGCACGAAGGCGAGCCCCGACGCCGAGCCCGCGCGCGCCAACCGCGAGCGCATCGCCCAGGCGGTGCTGGCCGACGACCGGGAGGTGCTCGTCAAGGAGGTGCTGCCCGCGCTGATCGGGCCCACCACCAAGCAGCGCAGGGCCATGGTGTTCGGCCGGGTCAAGGGGCTGGTGCAGTCGGCGCCGCCCAAGGCGGTGGCCTGGGCGCAGCGGGCCATGGCGGCGCGTCCGGACTCCTTCGGCACGCTGGGCGCGCTGAAGGCGCCCGCGCTGGTGCTGGCGGGGGAGGAGGACGAGCTGACGCCCCCGGCGGACGCGGAGGCGATGGCCAGGACGATGCCCGGCGGCAGGGTGGAGATCATCGCGCAGGCCGGTCACCTGACCGCCGTTGAGCAGCCCGAGGCGTTCAACACGGCCGTGGCGCGTTTCCTCAGCGCTGAGCTTGGCGCGGTATGACGATCTCCCGGATGATCAGCGCGATGGCGGCGGCCACCGGGATGGCCAGCAGCGCGCCCACGATGCCGAGCAGCGCGCCGCCGAACAGGGCGGCGATGACCGTCACGGCCGGGGTCACGTCCACCGAGCGCTTCATCACCCGCGGGTAGATTAGATAGTTCTCCACCTGCTGGTAGATCACGAAGAAGATGGCGCAGGCGATGCCCGCGGGCAGTGAGCCGAGCAGCGCGACGCCGGTCACCACCGCCGCCCCGATCGTGGCGCCCACCAGCGGGATCAGGTCCGTCAGCGCGACGATGAGGGCCAGCGCGAGCGCGTACTGCACGCCCACGATCGACAGGAAGATCCAGGTGACCACGCCCGCGATCAGGGAGATGAAGATGTTGCCCGCGACGTAGCCGCCGATGCCCTTGAGGACCTCCTCGGTGATCGCCCCGGTGCGCTCACGGCGGCTGGAGGGGACCAGCCGGAGCAGGTAGTCCTTGATCGTCTGCAGGGATCCGAGGAAGTAGAGCATGAGTACCAGCAGGGTCACCGTGGTGAACGCGCCTTCGAGCACCACCAGCCCCGCCCCCACCACGCCGGTGGCCAGCGAGGGCCCCAAGGTGCCGGTGACGAACTTCCCGAGCTGCGGCAGGAGCTGATAGTTGGCGTCCAGCTGGCGCAGCATCGGATGCCGGGACAGCTCGGTGACGTAACCCGGCACCGCGCCCACGAAGTCGCTCAGCTGCTGACTGACGGGCGGCACCACGGCCAGCCCGAACAGCACGAAGGCCACGATCACCCCGGCGAACACGATCGAGATCGCCCACTGCCTGCTCAGCCGCCGCCGCTGCAGCGCCTCCACGGCCGGATTCAGCCCGACCGCGAGGAACATCGCCACCACCACCAGGATGATCACGTTCAGCAGGCTGACGACCATCTGCGCCAGCCCGATCGCGGTCAGCACCCCGAGGCCGCCGACCAGGCCGAACAGGAACGGGCCCTGACTCAGGGGCTTGCCGGGCAGCCCGTAGGGCCGCGTCGGCGGGCTGTGGACCTCGGCCGGGGCCGACTTGACTTCTGCGGACACAGCGAGCTCTCCTGCAGGTCAGGGGGATCGGGGGATGCGGCCTACTGATCGCCGCGCAACGGAAAGAGCCTAGCGACCTTGTGGTCACCAGGCTCTGTCCGGTCGTTCGATCAGCCCCCGTGTGGCTGCCTAACCCCAGTCGTCCGCTCGCGTGGCGGCTACTCCTGCCACCACTCCGCGTCGTCCTCGGACTTGCCCGCCGGCTTGGCGGGCGCCGACGGCGCCGGGGTGGACGGCCTCTCGCTGGCCGGTGCCGGTGCCGGTGCCGGAGCGGCGAGCGCGGGCTTCGGCGGTGCCGCCGTGACCGCGGGCTCGGGCTCCATGCCCGGCAGCGCGGCGCCGCCGAGCAGCTGGCGCAGCTGCGCCAGGTGGCTGGTGATGCTGTCGCGCTGGCGGGTGAGCTCGTCGACCTGGCGCTGCATCGAGGTGCGGGTGCGCTCGGCCTCGTTCTTCGCCTCGGTCACTATCGTCTCGGCGCTGGCCTTGGCCTCGGAGACGATCTGCTCGGTGTTCTTGCGGGCGTTGGCGACGAGCTGCTTGGCGTGCAGGTCGGCCTCGCGGCGGGTCTGCTCGGCCTGCTGGCTCGCCTTGGTGGCCCTGGACTCGGCGGTGGCGGCGCGCTGCTCGGCCTCCGCGACGAGCTTCTGCGTCGCGGCCTGCGTGCTGGCGTGGTGCTCGGCCTCCTGGCGCTCCGCCTCCTCGCGCCTGGACGCGAGCTGGATCTCGAACTCCGCCTCGTCCTGCGCCCGCTTGGCCTCCGACTCCTCCAGGACCCGCTGTGCCTGCCCGCGCATCTCGTCGGCCTGCCGCTTGGCGGTGGTCAGCACCTCGTCGCGCTCACGCTTGGTGGAGGCGCGCAGCTGGGCGACCTCACGCTCGGTGGTGGTGCGCAGCTTGGCGATCTCGCGCTCGGCGTCCGCGCGCTTCTCGGCGACCTCGTGGTCGGCCGTGGCCCGCAGCTTGGCGACCTCGCGCTCGGTGGTGGCGGTCAGCTCGTCGGCCTCCCGGCGGGCGGTCGAGCGGATCTCCTCGGCATCGCGCTCCGCGCTGGTGCGCATCTCTTCGCTCTCGCGCGTGGCCAGGGCGCGCTTGTCAGCGGCCTCGGCCTCGGCGGCTGCCCGCATGTCGGCCGCGTCCACCTTGGCGGCGGCCTTGATCTCGTTGGCCTCCGACCTGGCGGCCTGGACGAGCTCGGTGGCCTGCTCCTCGGCGAGTCTGAGCAGCTGCTCGATGCGGGCGCCCAGACCGGAGTAGGTGGGGCGTTCCTGCTCCTGCAGCTGGCGCTGGGAGTCGGACAGGTCTCGCTGTAGGGAGGTGACCTGCTCGCGGGACTGGCGCAGATCGGCGTCGATTTGCTTCAGGTGGTCATGGACCTGGTGCCGGTCATAGCCGCGGAGGACGACGTCGAATTCGCGAGCTGGGGCGTCCTCGAAGAAATTGTTGAGCTGGGCGTCGATGTCGGACTGCATGGAGGCTCGATCCTGGGTTGTCGAGACGGCTACACGGGCCGGACGGGGGGTTCGGGGCACCCGAGCCAGGAGCCCGTGCCATGCGGCAGGCTCCTTGTCCGGTGGAAGGCCAGCGTACTCCGCCCTTGCCGCGTTCGAAGCCCCGTCCGGGTTTCTGCGTAACTAGTTACTAACGAACGATTCTTGCGTTTACCGGGGCGCGGCCGCTTGAACCAGCTCCGTGAGTGTTCCTCCAAGGTCTTTGGGGTGGAGAAACGCGATTTCCGAACCCATCGAGCCATGCCTGGGACGCTCGTCGAGCAGCCTTACGCCCTTTGCACTGATCTTATCCATTGCCTCGGCCACGTCGGGAACCCCGAAAGCCACGTGATGGAGTCCCTCACCTCGCTTGGCCAGGAATTTTCCCACGGGAGAATCGGGCGACAGCGGTTCGAGAAGCTGAATGTAGGAGCTCCCGCTCTCGCCGTCGGCGATCTTCAGCATGGCCTCCTTGACGCCCTGCTCCTCGTTGATCTCGCGGGCCACGACGGTCAGCTCGAACGTCTCGCAGAACAGCTTGATCTTCGCCTCGAGGTCGTGGCAGGCGATTGCGATGTGGTCGATGCGCATGAACATGTGTGGCCTACCTCCATAGCGAGCAACGTGCTACCCGTGGGTATGGTGTCAAACAACCCCACGCTCGCATCAGGAGGCCCCTGCCATGTCCGATCCGGTGTCCGGTTCTGTGATCGTCGCCGGGGCGCGCACGCCCATCGGCAAACTGCTCGGCGCCCTGTCCGGGCTGTCGGCGGTGGAGCTCGGCGGCATCGCCATCAAGGCGGCCCTGGAGCGTGCCGGCGTGGCCCCCGAGGCCGTCGAGTACGTGATCATGGGCCAGGTGCTCCAGGCCGGGGCGGGCCAGATCCCCTCCCGCCAGGCCGCGGTCAAGGCGGGCATCCCGATGACCGTCCCGTCGATCACGATCAACAAGGTCTGCCTGTCGGGCCTGGACGCCATCGCCCTGGCCGACCAGCTCATCCGCGCCGGCGAGTTCGACATCGTGGTCGCGGGCGGCATGGAGTCGATGACGAACGCCCCGCACCTGCTGCCGGGCCTGCGCAAGGGCGTCAAGTACGGCGGCGCGGACGTGGTCGACTCGATGGCCCACGACGGCCTGTTCTGCGCGTTCGACCAGTGCGCGATGGGCGAGTCGACCGAGCGTCACAACACCCGCCTGAGCATCGGCCGCGAGGAGCAGGACGCGGTGTCGGCCCGCTCCCACCAACTCGCGGCGGCGGCCGCCAAGAACGGCGCGTTCGACGCCGAGATCGTGCCGGTGGAGATCCCGCAGCGTCGCGGTGAGCCGGTGGTCGTCAAGGAGGACGAGGGCGTACGCGGCGACACCACGGCGGAGACCCTGGCCCGGCTGCGGCCCGCGTTCACCGCCGACGGCACGATCACGGCCGGCTCGGCCTCGCAGATCTCCGACGGCGCCTGCGCGGTCGTGGTCATGTCCAGGGCGAAGGCGGAAGAGCTCGGCCTGCCGTGGCTGGCGGAGATCGGCCGGCACGGAAACGTGGCCGGCCCGGACAGCTCACTGCAGTCGCAGCCGGCCAACGCCATCAAGCAGGCCCTGGCCAAGCAGGGGCGGACGGCGGCGGACCTGGACCTGGTGGAGATCAACGAGGCGTTCGCCAGCGTGGTGATCCAGTCGGTCAAGGAGCTCGGCGTACCGATGGACATCGTGAACGTCAACGGTGGCGGCATCGCGCTCGGCCACCCGATCGGCGCCTCGGGCGCGCGCATCGTCCTCAGCCTCGCGTACGAGCTCAAGCGGCGCGGCGGCGGCCTCGGCGCGGCCGGGCTGTGCGGCGGCGGCGGCCAGGGCGACGCGCTCGTCATCCGCGTACCGAGCTAGGGAGGTCGATGCGCCCGGCCGCGAGGGAGGGTGCGGCCGGGCGTCGTGGTGGCGGTCATGCGGACAGGAACCTGGCGAGGAAGGAGCGGCGCCGGCGCTCGTCCCGGCGGCCCTTCAGCGCCTCGCGCACCCGGCGGTGCTCGGCGGCTGCCTCGCGCAGTTCCTTCGCGTGGTTCTTCATGACGATGTACTCGAACTCGGCGTTCATCGAAAGCTCCTGTGCTGTGCGTTCTTCTCTGCCTGCACTCTCAAGAGTCGTCCTAAGGGCCGCCCCCGCACATCGGGCGGATGCCTTATCTGTGCGGGGGCGGGCGCCTGAGTAGGTGCCTAGGCAGGGGAGAGGGGCACTAGGACCCTCACGGCTCGTCGGTGAACTTCACCGTCACCTTGGTGAACCCGAGGGACTTGAGCATCCCTTCGAGCATCGTCCTGGTGTTGGCGTCGGCGCGGGCGCGCAGGTCGCTGGAGACGGCCGCCTCGCTGATCTTCTTCTCCGCCAGCAGGTAGAGCTCACGCTGGTCGCTCGGCGAGGCGGACAGGAAGTCCTGCACCCGGTCGAACAGCCCGCGCTGGTGGGCGAAGACGTACGAGCGCGAGTTGTTCAGGCTGGGCTTCTCGAGCTGGGCGCGCGGCAGGCGGACGGTGGCCTGGGTGCGGTCCTCGGACACCGTCACCGCGTCCTTGCCCAGGCCCGAGAAGTCGGTGTAGGCGTCCACGCCGCCCGCGCCGACGAACAGCGTCCTGGTGCCCTTGATGGCGTCCGGCAGGAAGTTGGCGTCCTTCTCCAGGTCCACCACCACCTGGAAGCTGCCCGTCGCGCCCACGAACCGGCTCAGGTCCTTGATGGACTCCAGCAGGACCGGCTGGCTGCGGTCGACGGTCTGCTCGCCCATCGGATTGAGCCAGGTCCAGGCCAGGCGGCCACCCACCACGAGCAGAACCAACGCGACCAGCAGGGCCGCGAGATATCGCCACCTGCGGCGGCGCCGTGGAGACACTGCGGGATCCGCCGTCTGGGAAGTCGTCATGGTGTCTGACTACCCGAAGGGCGATCATCATTGCCAGCCTTGAGGTGACATATTCGGTCCCCAATTGGCCGAGGGCTGGTCGCTGGGGTCGGGGTAGACCGGGTAGACCTGGGGCGCGCTCTCCTCACGCACCTGGGTGGCGGCCGGTGCGGCCGGCTGGGTGGCGGCTCCCGCGGGGCCCCCGCCGAAGTGCGTGCTGGACAGCTTGCACGCCTGGAAGTCGCTGAAGAACATGCGCAGCCACTCACGGCGCTGGTGCTCGTTGAGCCCGGAGAACCAGGCCGCCGCGTACTCGTGCTCCAGCAGCGGCCCGCCGGGCAGCGGCTCCCCGCGCAGCCAGGCCATCACGATCTCCCGGTAGCCGTCCGCAGGACTGCCGGGGCACCGGGCCGCCAGCGAGTCGATGTACTCGTGCGCGGCCTCGTCGGCGAACCCGGCCGACAGGTCCGGCAGGTGGATCGGCGCCAGTCCGCTGGACGGCTGGAGCGGGTCGTCGAGCGGACGCTGCTCGACCCGGGTGAAGGCGGCGGGCGTCTCCGCCAGGCGCGAGGCGATCTCGGTGAAGGCTGCGCCGAGCTCCGTCAGCCCCGCCCGCATGCCGGGGTGCACGCAGACCGTGATGGGCCACTCCTGGCAGCTGTAGGCGATCTCCTGCGCCGCCGCCGGCTGCGGCTCGGCCAGCACCCGCGCCACGCCCGTGCCGGCCGCCAGCACCGCCAGCAGCGCGCAGGCCAGCACGAGGGCCTGCCTGGTCACCAGCGCGGCCCAGCCGAGCAGCAGGGCTCCCGTGACGCCGAGCAGCCAGATGATCTGGTCAAGGAAGATCGTCCCGCTCAACCCCTGGAAGAGGTCGTACGGCTCGCCCGTGCCGGGAGCCAGCCGGTCGGCCCAGCTCTCGCCGTCGGCCAGCCAGCTGAACAGCGCGTAGCAGGCGATCCCGGCCAGCGGCGGGGTGACCGCGCTCGGCAGGGACCAGCCGGCCACCCAGCCGATCACGGAGTAGAGGGCCAGCCCGGCCATGCCCATGCCCAGGCCGGACAGGCTCAGCCGGCCCGACTGCTCGGTGAGCACGGTCTTGACGGCCAGCACCAGCACGGTGGCGGCGAACGAGCCCAGCACCACCAGCATGATGGCCAGCGGCGCCTTCAACGCCTTCCAGGTCGTCAGCGGGCGGTCGCGCAGCGCCCTGCGCTTGCGCAGGGCCACCCAGGCGGCGAAGGCGGCGGCGACGGGTCCGGTCAGCCTGAGCGAGCCGATGACCGCCGCCACGATGTTCTCCCACGCGTCGACGCCAGGGATCAGGACGCTCCACGCCGCGGCCAGGCCGAGAGCGAGGAGCACGGCGACCGTGACCGCCGCGCTCTGCTTCAGCTCCTCGCGTGAAACGCCCGTGTGCTCACGCACCCGTTTTCCCGTTGAAGTTCACCAAGCACCCCCCGTGCCCCGTCGGTGCGGCGAAAACGCCGAGTCCGGCCGTCCCCACGGCTGATGGACTTGGCTTCCCCGTCACCATTCGATGCGAGAACCATAACTGAGCGTGATGATTGACGCCCGGATTCTTGGCCAAGCGGCGAATCCGATGGCTCTCCGTAAGCGCACGAACCTGGACGAGCAGCGCGCTACGGTAGCGCTGTGTCGCAGCCCAAGCCGCTCAACCTGCCGTTCGATCCCATCGACCGAGCCGCGGAGACCTGGCGCGTTCACTTCGGCCCCTCTTCTGCCATGGCCGCCGTCACGTCGATCATGAGAGCGCATCAGATCCTGCTGTCGCAACTTGACTCGCTCCTGAAGCCCTACGACTTGACCTTCGCCAGATACGAGGCGTTGGTGCTGTTGACCTTCAGCAGGGCGGGGGCGCTGCCGCTTTGGAAAATCGGGGAGCGGCTGATGGTGCACCCGACCAGCGTCACGAACACCGTTGACAGGCTCGAGAGATCCGGCCTGGTCCGGCGCATGCCCAATCCTCGTGACGGGCGCGGAGTGCTCGCCGAGATCACCGAAGCGGGTCGTGACGTCGTACGGCATGCGACGGCCGACCTGATGGCGGCCGACTTCGGCCTGTCGATGTACGACGAGGACGCGTTGCGGGACATGTTCGACCAGTTGCGCACGCTCCGGGTGGCGGCGGGTGACTTCCCCGGTTCCGCCATGCGGCAAGATGAGGAGCATGGCGGACTTCTCTAGGCCCGGATCGCTCTACGGAGCCATCGATCTGGGCGCGCGCAAGCAGGCACTGGACGCGCAGACCCGACGGGAGGCCACGGGGCCACAGGCGGCATCGTCGGCCTCGGTCGTCGACGTGACCGAGGAGACGTTCTCGACCGACGTCATCGATCGTTCGATGACCGTGCCCGTCATCCTCGACCTCTGGTCGCCCCGGGCCCCGGGCAGCGCCCAGCTCAGCCCCGTGCTGGAAAAAGTGGTCGGCGGGCTGGGCAACCGGGCGGTGCTGGCCAAGATCAACGTCGATGCCAGCCCGCAGATCGCGCAGGCGCTGCGGGTGCAGGCGGTGCCGACCGTGCTGGCCATCTTCCAGGGGCAGGCCGTCACCGGCTTCCAGCAGGTGCTGCCGGAGCAGGAGGTGCGCCGCTGGCTCGACGAGCTGATGGGCGCGGTCGAGCAGTTCTACGAGGCCAACCCCGACGCCCGGCCGCCGGCCGACGGCCAGGAGGAGGCGGCGGGGCCGCAGGAGCCGCCGGCCGATCCCGACCTGGTGGCGGCCGAGGAGGCCATCGAGCAGGGCGACCTGGACGCGGCCGCGGCGGCCTACGAGCGGCTGCTGGCCCGGGTGCCGGGCAACGAGGACGCCAAGATGGGCCTGGCCGGCGTCCGCCTGATCAGCCGGACGGCCGACGTCGACCCGGCCGACGTCCAGCGGCGGCTGCAGGACCCGGCCGACCTCGACGCGCAGTTGCTGGCGGCCGACCTGGAGATGCTGTCCGGCTCGGTGGACGAGGCCTTCGACCGGATCATCGCGGTGGTCAAGCGCACCTCGGGCGACGATCGGGACAAGGCCAGGCGTCATCTGCTGGGGCTGTTCGAGGCACTGCCCGGCGAGGACCCCTCTCTGTCCCGGGCGCGTAGAGCATTGTCGAACGCACTGTTCTAACCTGGGGATATGCGGGTCGTCACGATTTCCGCGACGTACGGCACGGCCGGCGGCCACATCGGGCCGGCCGTGGCGGAGAGCCTGGGCGTGCCCTTCGTCGACCGCGCCATCGCCGGCGCCGTCGCGCAGGAGCTGGGCTGCACTCTGGAAGAGGCGCTGGCCCATGACGACCGGGCCGAGCACGGTCTCGGCAGGCTGCTGTTCAGCGCGATGCGGCTGCCGACCGTCACGTTCGGCGGTGTCGACATGTACGTTCCCGGCGCGCTGCCGCACGCGCCGGAGGAGTTCGTCCGCCACACCGAGCGGATCCTGGTGGAGACCGCCCGCGCGCAGGGGGGCGTCTTCCTGGGCCGGGGCGGGGCCGTTCTGCTCGCCGACCATCCCGGCGCCCTGCACGTCAGGCTCGACGCCCCGCTCGCGCGCCGGATCAGGCAGACCGCCACGCTCGGCGGGCTGAGCGAGCGCGAGGCGCGCAAGATCATCGAGGACAACGACCGGGCGCGCGTCGCCTATGTCCGCCATTTCTACCGGCGCGATCCGGCCGACGTCTCGCTCTATCACCTGGTGCTCGACAGCACGGCCATCCCTGTCGCGACCTGCGTCGATCTGATCGTCTCGGCGGCCGAGGCGCTGGGATGACCAGAACACCTCTACCATGGGGGGACTTCTCGGTCAGGCGCGAAGGAGCGATTGACGTGGCGACCGTCCCCAGTGTGTCGTACTCCATTACTGTGCGGCTTGAGGTGCCGGCCGGCGGCAAAGCCGTCAGCCAGCTCACGCACGCCGTAGAGTCGGCCGGCGGGGTGGTCACCGCTCTCGACGTCACCAACGCAGGCCACGAAAAGCTGCGCATCG
The DNA here is from genome assembly GCF_014646515.1 of Nonomuraea glycinis. Taxonomy (GTDB): domain Bacteria; phylum Actinomycetota; class Actinomycetes; order Streptosporangiales; family Streptosporangiaceae; genus Nonomuraea; species Nonomuraea glycinis. The sequence goes on along the minus strand of NZ_BMNK01000003.1, from coordinate 267,794 downwards.
ACGTGACGTGCGCGGCGCGTGACACCGATCACGCCCAGGCCATCGTGGACCAGCTCGAGGCCGTCGAGGGCGTCGTCATCCACAAGGTCTCCGACCGCACCTTCCTCATGCACCTCGGCGGCAAGATCGAGATGAAGTCGAAGGTGCCGCTGCGCAACCGCGACGACCTCTCGATGGCCTACACGCCGGGCGTCGCACGGGTGTCGATGGCGATCGCCCGCAACAAGGAGGACGCGCGCCGGCTGACCATCAAGCGCAACAGCGTGGCCGTGGTCACGGACGGCTCGGCCGTGCTCGGGCTGGGCAACATCGGCCCGGAGGCCGCGCTGCCGGTCATGGAGGGCAAGGCGGCGCTGTTCAAACGCTTCGCCGGGATCGACGCCTGGCCGATCTGCCTCGACACGCAGGACGTGGACGAGATCGTGCGCACGGTGCAGCTCATCGCGCCCGGCTTCGGCGGCATCAACCTGGAGGACATCGGCGCGCCGCGCTGCTTCGAGGTGGAGCGGCGGCTGCGCGAGCTGCTCGACATCCCGGTCTTCCACGACGACCAGCACGGCACGGCCATCTGCGTGGTCGCGGCGATGACCAACGCGCTGCGCGTGGTCGACAAGAAGATCGAGGACGTCCGGATCACCATGGCGGGCGCGGGCGCGGCGGGCAACGCCGTGCTGCGGCTGCTGCTGGCGGCCGGCGCCCGCAACGTGGTGGTCTGCGACTATCTCGGCGCCGTGCACCGGGACCGCGACGACCTCGACGAGTCGCTGCGGTGGATCGCCGAGCACACCAACGCCGAGGGATACTCCGGTGACCTGCGCGGCGCGGTCAAGGGCGCCGACGTGTTCGTGGGCGTCTCGGCGCCCGGCATCCTGACCGGCGACGACATCGCCACCATGGCCCCGGGCGCGGTCGTCTTCGCGCTGGCCAACCCGGAGCCCGAGGTCTCGCCCGACGACGCCCGCGAGTACGCCGCGGTGGTCGCCACCGGCCGCTCCGACTACCCCAACCAGATCAACAACGTGCTGGCGTTCCCGGGTGTCTTCCGCGGGCTGCTGGACGCCCAGGCCAACCTCGTCACCTCGGAGATGCTCCTGGCCGCGGCCGGCGCTCTCGCCGCCGTGGTCACGCCGGAGGAGCTCGGGCCCAACTACATCATCCCGAGCGTCTTCCACCCCGACGTCGCCTCCGCGGTGGCGGCGGCGGTGCGCGAGTCGGCGGGCGGCCGCGCCCGGGGCTTCACCGAGGCGTAACCCGGACACCGCCCGGACACCGCCCGGACACCGCCCGGACACAGCCCGGACGCCGCCCGGCCCCGGTGGGTCCGGGCGGTCGTCGTTCAGGAGGTGCTCGCCCGGGTCCGGATGAGGACCCCCGCGAGGGCGAGGGCGGCGTTGACCAGGATAGCCACGATCACCCCCTGGAGCACCGTGCCCATGGCGGCGGTGACCACCGCGCTCATGATCGGGATGCCCATCGTGATGCCGACCTGCTGAGTCATCGTGGCCAGACCGGTGGCCAGGCCCTGCTCGGAGTCGGGCAGGCCGGAGGTGGCGGTGATCATGAAGGCGACGATCGCCACCATGTTGCCCACGCCGCCGACGAAGGTGGCCACCAGCAGCAGCCAGATCCATCCGGACCCGGCGCCGAGCAGGGCCAGGGACGCGGTGGCGGCGGCCTGCACGGCGAAGGCGACGGTCATGCCCCGGCCGGTGCCGGTCCTGGCCAGCATCCGCGGGGCGATGACGCCGCCGAGCACGGTGCCGATCCCGAGCACGCCGAACGACAGGCCGGTGGCCAGCGCCGAGTAGCCGAGGACCTTCTGCAGATAGAGCGTCAGGAGGAAGACCAGCGAGGTCTCGGTGGCGAACGCGACCAGGCCCGCGAGGTTGCCCCACTTGACGGTGGACCGGGCCAGGATGGTCACCGGCACCAGTGGCGAGGCGGCCCGCCGTTCGACGAACCAGAACGCGACCAGCAGCACCGCTCCGGCGGCCAGCCCGCCGAGCGCGACGGGGTCGGCGAAGCCGTGCTCGCCGGCCCGGGTGAGCCCGTAGACCAGGGCGAGCAGGCCGGCGGTCACCGTCACGGCGCCGGGCAGGTCCATCTTCGGCCGCCGCGCGGGCCGGCTCTCGGTCAGCACCAGGGGCGCCGCGACCAGCACGGCCAGAGCCACGGGCACGTTGACGAAGAAGGCCCAGCGCCAGCTCAGCAGCTCGGTGAGCAGGCCGCCGAGGATCGCGCCGGAGGTGAAGCCGGCCGACATCAGCGCGCCGTTCAGCCCGAGTGCCTTGGCCCGCAGCGGCCCTTCCGGGAACGAGGTGGTCAGCAGGGCCAGGCCGGCGGGCGTGACGATGGCCGTGGCCAGGCCCTGGGCGACGCGGGCGACCAGCAGCATGGTGGGTGAGGTGGCCAGGCCGCCGGCCAGCGAGGACAGGCCGAGCAGGGCCATCCCGGCGAGGAACAGCCGGCGCCGCCCGAACAGGTCGGCGATCCGCCCGAACAGCAGCGTGAACCCGGCCGCGGCCAGCGCGAACGTGGTCGCCACCCATTGCAGGCCGGCCAGTTCGAAGCCCAGTCCCGTGCCGATCACCGGCAGCGCGACGTTCAGGATGGAGAAGTCGACGGCGAGCATGAACTGCGACCCGAGCAGCAGCAGGAGAATCAGTCGTTGGCGGGCGCTCATCCGGGACGCCCGCTTCGACGGTTCGTTCAGTACGGTCACGCCATCCCCCTAATGGGTAATTTGTTCCGTTAAGATGGCGGTGACGTTAGCACGTAGGGAGAATTAATGGAACGAGAGTCCCGTTTGGCCGGGACGGTTCGCCCCGGCGGTCGTACGGCGAAGGTGCGTGCGGCCGTGCTCCAGGCGACCCAGGATGAGCTGGTCGAGCGCGGCTTCGACGGCCTCGGCATGGACCAGGTGGCCGCTCGGGCGGGCGTGGGGAAGACCACCGTCTACCGCCGCTGGGGCACCGCCGCCCGCCTGGTCACCGACCTCATGACCGAGCTGGCCGAGCAGTCCGCCCCGCCGCCGGACACCGGCGGCATCGACGACGCCCTGCGGGCCAACGCGCTCAGCGTCCTGGGCGCCGTCAACGACCCGCGCCTCGGCGCCACCTTCCAGGCGGTCATCGCGGCGGCCACCTGTAACGAGGAGGCGGCCACCGCGCTGCGGGCCTTCTACACCCGCCGGATCGCCGAATGGGCTGAGGTCGTGGACGCCGCGGTGGGCCGGGGAGAGCTGCCCGAGGGCACGGACGGGCCGGAGCTGATCCGGGCCGTCTCGGCGCCGCTGTACTACCGGCTGGTGGTGACCAGGGAGCCGGTGGACGAGGTCGTCGCCGAGCGGGCGGCCGCGCGGGCGCTGGCCGCCGCCAGGGCCGGCGCCTTCATCGGCGCTCCGGGCGGCTGAGCCGGACGAGACGCTCTTCCAGCGGCGCGCGGCCGGAGCGCGGCCACAGGGTGCCGTACCACCACACGATGCCGCCGGTGAGGACCAGGCCGCCCGCGGTGGCGAGCTTGGCCATCAGGTCCACGGGAGGCCCGGTGAAGGGCAGACGGTCGCGGTGGTGGCCCCAGGGGCAGTCGTTGCGCACCCGGGTGGAGTCGATCAGGGTGTCCGCGCCGGGCGGTTTGACGGAGTACGCCTCGATCTCGACGCTGCTCCCGGAGCGGACCTTGACCTGTCTGCTGAGGGTCTTGCGGGCGGGGATCGAGCCCGTCGCGATGGAGGAGGAGTCGGCGCGCAGGTCGAACCGGGCGAGCTGGCGGGTCTGGTTGCGCAGGGTGACGCGTACGGTGCCGGAGTGGCAGGAGACCTTGTAGGTCGTCATCGTGAACGGGTCGCCGGCGTCGGAGTCCGGCCAGGCCCATGCGGCGGCGGGCAGGAAGAAGGTCATGCTCAGCGGTACGGCGGCCAGGGCGAGACGGGCTCCGATGCGCATGGCTCCTCCCGAGCGTGACGATGTGACGATCTTTGTCTGTACAGTGCCCATTTGACTACAGAAAGTAACATCGGCCGACTGGGGGAGCGAGAAGCCCGGTTGACCCTTCATGATGGAGGTATGGCGGAAGCGATCTACGTCGGCGGGTTGTTGGTGGCGACGCCGCTTCTGGACGATCCCAATTTCCGGCGTAGCGTCGTGCTGATCCTTGAGCACGATCTCGGCGGTGGCACCCTCGGCGTGGTGCTCAACCGGCCGAGCGACATCTCGGTGACCCAGGTGCTGCCGGTGTGGGACCCGCTGGTGACCGGTCCTTCGGTGCTCTTCGAGGGCGGGCCCGTACAGACCGACAGCGCGCTGGCGCTGGCCGCGGTGCCCAGTGGCGAGGAGCCGCTGGGCTGGCGCAGGCTGCACTCGGGCACCCCCGCCGTGTCGCGGCTGGGCACGGTCGATCTGGACGCGCCGCCCGAGATCCTGCAGGGGGAGATCGCGCAGATGCGCATCTTCGCCGGCTACGCGGGCTGGACGGCGGGGCAGTTGGAGAGCGAGATCGCCGAGGGCGCGTGGTACATCGTGGACTCGGAGGTGGGTGACACTTTTCACACCGATCCGGGGGCGCTCTGGCGCCACGTGCTGCGGCGGCAGAAGGGGGAGCTGGCGTTCGTGGCGACCTGCCCGGACGATCCCACGATGAACTAGGCGTCCCAGCCCGGCCGCAGTGAGCGCTCCACGAGCCGCAGGGTCTCCTCGATGCGGCTCACCATCTCCTGGACGCCGCCCTGGTCGGCCGGGCGGCACTCGAAACCGACCCGCATGGCCGCCAGGGCGAACGTCACGATCAGGTGCGAGAGGGGATCGGGGTCCACGCCCCTGCGGGTGGCGATCGCCTCGACCAGGCGGCGCTCGGTCTCGACGGATCGGCCGATCCAGTGGGCGGCCAGCTGGGGAGTGGCGTCCATGAGCCGCCGTACCTTGAGGAATCTTTCCGTGTCCGTCGGCGTTGCGTCCCGCATGTCCTGCAGCAGGGCGCGCAGGGTGTGGGTCATGGACGCGAAGGGGGGCTCGCCGGGAGGTCTGCTCGCGAGGGTCTCCAGCATCGTCTCCTCGTTCTGGTCGTGATACCAGTAGACGAGGTGGTCCTTGCTGGTGAAGTAGCGGAAGAAGGTCCGCGGCGAGACGTCGACGGCCCCCGCTATCTGATCCACGGTGGTCGAGTCGTACCCTTGTTCGAGGAACAGATCGAGCGCGGCGTCCATCAGTGCGAGCCGCGTTTTCTCCTTTTTGCGTTCCCTTAGTCCCACGCGCGTCACTCCCTCGACATCTTCCTGTCACATTGTGCCACAAGTCGGCGAGTGCCTATTTAAACCCATTTGTCATGTGGCAGAGTCTGACATATATTGCCCGAGGCTTACGGACGTATGCCCCGGTATGGGGCGAGATGTACTAGGGGGACTTCATGGCTCAAGCGACGGTCGACGCACCGTCGTCACCGGAGAAGGCGGGGACCGGCGGCAACCCATGGTTGGTGCTGCTGGCGGTCAGCCTTGGCGTGATCATGGTGATGCTCGACGGCACCGTGGTCGGCATCGCCAATCCGGTGATTCAGACCGACCTGGGCGCCTCCCTGGCGGACTTGCAGTGGGTGACCAGCGGCTACCTGCTGGCGCTGGCGGTCTTTCTGATCACCGCGGGCAAACTGGGCGACCTCTTCGGGCACAGGCGGATCTTCCTCATCGGTGTCGGCGGCTTCGCCCTCGTCTCCGTCGGCATCGGCTTCAGCCAGGAGCTGGCCGAGATCATCCCCGGTCTGTCGCCGGTCGGCGCGCTGATCGGCCTGCGCGTGCTCCAGGGCCTGTTCGGCGCGCTGCTGCAGCCTGCGGCGCTGGCCCTGCTGCGCGGCGCGTTCCCCGGTGAGAAGCTCAACCAGGCGATGGGGGCGTGGGGTGCCATCATCGGCCTGTCCAGCGCGGCCGGCCCGATCGTGGGCGGCGTGCTGGTGGAGAACGTGAGCTGGGAGTCGGTGTTCTTCATCAACGCACCGGTGGGGATCATCGCCCTGCTCCTGGGCGTCTTCCTCATCAAGGAGAGCCCGGTCAAGGTGCTGGCCAGGATCGACTGGGGCGGCGTGGTGCTGCTGTCCGGCGCGATGTTCGCGCTCGTCTGGACCATCATCAAGGCCCCCGAGTGGGGCTGGGGCGACTCCACGACGCTGGGCTTCATGGCCGCGTTCGCGGTGCTGATGGCGGGCTTCATCTTCTGGCAGAGCCGGGCCAGGCAGCCGCTGGTGCCGCTGTCGCTGTTCGCCAACCCCTCCATCTCCATCGGTACGGTGCTGATGATGATGGTCGCCTTCGCGATGTTCGGCGCGATGTTCTTCCTGGGCTTCTTCTTCCAAGGCGTGCACGGTCTGACCCCGCTGGAGGCGGGCCTGCGCATGCTGCCGATGAGCGCCGGCATGATCGTGGCCTCGCCGCTGGCCGGCTTCGCGATCGGCAAGCTCGGACCGAAGATCACCATGACCACGGGCCTGGTGGTGACCGCGCTCGCGATGTTCCTGATGTCCCAGCTCAGCATGGACGCCACGTTCGTGGAGAGCGCGATCCCGTTCGTGGTGCTGGCGTTCGGCCTGTCGCCGGTCTTCGTGGGCGCCACGGAGATCATCGTCGGCAACGCCCCGCTGGAGCTCAGCGGTGTGGCGGGCGGTCTCCAGCAGTCGGCCATGCAGGTCGGTGGCGCGCTCGGCACCGCGATCCTGGGCGCCGTCATGGCCGCCCAGATCTCCACCTCGCTGCCCGAGCACCTCGGTGCGGCGGCCGGGACGATCCCGCCGGAGCAGCTGGCCGGGCTGGAGAAGGCGGCCGCGTTCGGCGGGCTGCCGCCGGGCCTGCCCGCGGAGTTCGCCCAGGTGGTCGGTCCGGCCGTGAGCAACGCGTTCATGGACGGCATGCACCTGGCCTTCCTGGTGAGCACCGGCGTCGCGCTGCTGACGGCGGTCCTGGCCCTGTTCGTCAAGAGCGGGCGCAAGATCGAGGACGCTCCGCTGCACGTCGGTTGATCTTTTCGGCTCGGCAACGGCTCGGCGACGGCTCTCGCTTCGGCGGGAGCCGTTGCGCTGTCCGTGAACGGGACAGGTCGTCGGCAGGCATAGACTCGGTGGGGTGAGCACGAAGATCCTTCCCGAGCAGGAGACCCGTCCGCAGACGTCGCACGGCGACGGCGACCACGAACGGTTCGCCCACTACGCGGACAAGCACAAGATCACCGAGTCGATGGTGTCGGGCACGCCCATCCGCGCGCTGTGCGGCAAGATCTGGGTGCCGAGCCGCGACCCCAAGAAGTACCCGGTCTGTCCGGAGTGCAAGGAGATCTATGAGGGTCTGCCGGTCGGTGGCGGCAAGGGCGACGACAAGAAGCAGTGAGTGTTGCTGACGGGTGACCGCCCCAGGTAGGGCTACGGTCTGTATGCAGACCAGCTCGGACCGTCACTGGGGGTTGCATGGCCCGGCGCGCGACCGCCGTCTTGTTCGCATGCGTGCTCGCGACCGGGCTCCTCACGCCGATCCAGCCGGCCGCCGCGGCCGCCGGCTGTGCCGCGTCCCCGCTCGCCGGCCGGCCGCCCACTCCTGAGCATCGACCGCCCTCTCCCGAGCAGCGGCCGCGCTTTTCTGAGCAGCGGTCGGCCTCTTCCGGGCATCGGCCGCGCTTTTCTGAGCAGCGGTCGACCGCGCCGCGCTCTTCCACGCCGCGCCTTTCCGAGCCCCAGGCGCCAGAGCCGCGGTCGCCTGAGCCGCGGTCGCCCGCGCCCGGGGACGTGGCCACGGTCGGCGCCGAGCTCGCCAGGCGGCTGCGCGGGGTCACGCCGCCTGCCCGGCTCACGGTGCCGACCTGGGTGCACGTCATCACCGACGGCGTCTCCAGGGCACCGGACAGCGCCATCAGAGCTCAACTCGGTACGCTCAACGCCGCCTACGGCGGCAGATTCGGCGGCGTCGACACCGGTGTGCGCTTCCGCCTGAAAGGCATCTCCGTCACGCGGAACGCCCGCTGGTTCACCGATCCCATCACCCACGAGCGCGCCATGAAGAGCGCGCTGCGCAAGGGCGGCCCCGAGACTCTGAACCTCTACCTCGCCCAGCTCGGCGACCTGGTGCTCGGCTTCGCCGCCTACCCCTACTGGTACGACGGCGAGCCCGCCCTCGACGGTGTGGTCGCCGACTGGCGCGGCCTGCCCGGCGGCTCGCTGCCCGGCTACGACCGCGGCTTCACCGTCGTGCACGAGATCGGCCACTGGCTCGGCCTGTTCCACCCCTTCGAGAACGGCTGCGAGGAGCCCGGCGACGGCATCCCGGACACACCACCCCAGCTCAGGCCGGCCAACGGCTGCCCCGCCGCCCAGGACAGCTGCCCGCGGCCCGGCCAGGACGGGGTGCACAACTTCATGGACTACGCGCAGGACCGGTGCATGCGCGAGTTCACCCCCGGCCAGGCCCAACGGATGCGTCACATGTGGGCGGCCTACCGAGTGAGGGGCGCGACTAAGCTATCCAGGTGACAGTAGCAAAGGCCCTAGACGCTCCCCACGATTCCCCTCGCATCTTCGGTCATCCCTACCGCATCGCCACCATCGGCATCCTGCTCGTGGTCACGCTGGTCGCCTTCGAGGGCATGTCGGTCGGCGTGGTCATGCCGGCCGTCTCCACCGATCTCAACGCGCTGAACCTGTACGGCGTGAGCTTCTCCGCCTTCCTCATCGCCAGCCTGTTCGCCAACGTGGTGGCGGGACTGTGGGCGGACCACCGGGGCTACGCGCTGCCGTTCCTCGCCGGGCTGGTGCTGTTCGTGCTCGGCATGGGCCTGGCGGGCGCATCGCACAACGCGGAGCTCTTCCTGGTGGCGCGGGCCGTACAGGGGCTCGGCGCCGGGCCCGCCATCGTCGCGCTCTACGTCATGATCGCCCGCGTCTACCCCGCAGACGTGCGGCCGCGGATCTTCGCCGCGCTGTCGGCCGCCTGGGTGGTGCCCGCCATGGTCGGCCCCGCCGTCGCCGGCGTCGTCTCCGACACCTGGGGCTGGCGCTGGGTCTTCTACGGCATCATCCCGCTCGTGGTGCCTGCCCTGATCATGCTCGCCCCCTCGCTGAAGCGACGCGCCACCGATGAGGAGACGACGCCTCCGCAGGGCCGTCGCTCCCGCCCGCTGGCCATGACCGTGGCCGCCAGCGCCACCGCCGCCGGAGCCGGCGTGCTGCTGTACGGGGTGGACAACCTGCACGCCCAGCCGCTGCTCGCCGTGCTCGGCTGCGCGGTGGGCCTGGTCACGCTCCTGTACGGCCTGATCCGGCTGCTGCCCATCGGCGCGCTCCGGTTCGGGCGTGGGCTGCCGACCGCCGTGATGATGCGCGGCCTGTTCTCGGCCTCCTTCTTCGGCGTCAACGCCTTCATCCCGCTCGCCCTGCAAGAGGTCAAGTCCTTCGGCACCACGGCCGCGGGCATCGCGCTGACCACCGGAGCGCTCGGCTGGTCGGCCGGCTCCTACCTGCAGAGCAGGCGCGCCGCGCAACCGCACGCGCGCATCAGGACGGGCGCGGCCTGCGTCACGGTGGGCATCGTGCTGTCGGTCCTCGCGGTCGTGCCGGGGGTGACCGGCTGGGTCGCCGTGCCCGCCTGGATCATCGCCGGGTTCGGCATGGGACTCGGCATGACCACGGTGAACATCACCACGCTGCATCTGTCCCCGGTCAACGAGCAGGGCGCCAACAGCGCCTCCCTGTCGGTCACCGACATGCTCGGCTCCGCGCTGACCCTCGGCATCGGCGGCGCGCTGGTCAACGTGATCGGGCACAGCGCCATCCAGATCGCCTGGGGATTCGTGGTGATCTGTGCGCTGATGGCGGTCATCGCCCTGGCGGCCACCCTGCTGTCCTTCCGGGTGGCACCCGCCGCCTCATAGCCCCGATTCCTCCTCTCCCGTCACGGCGATCGCCGATCGCCTGATCCGCGCGGCGCGCGGTGATAGGACAGCGGGACGAGGAGGTGCCATGGACGGGGATCAACGCGCCTGGCCGCCCAGGAGCCGCCGCGCCGAGGAGCCGGAAGAGCTCGACTGGGACGCCGGGGAAGAGGAGCCGCCGTGGAATCCGCGCGCCCATCGAGCCGCCCGCCGCGGGCTGGAGCCCGAGGACGGTCCCCGGCCCTCGTGGGAGACGCTGCCGCCGTCGGCCCGCCTGTACGGCGCGCCGGCCGATCCAGGCTTCCGCCCGGTACGGCGCGTCCCGTGGCGACGGTGGGCGGGCGCGGTGCTCGCCATGGCGGTGGCCACCGCGCTGGTGGCCGGGCTGGTCGTGACGGGGGTACGGCTGGCCACGCCGGAGCCGGAGCCGGGAGAGCTGTCCGACTCGCTGGCCGGGGTGCGGCTGACGCTGCCGGCCGGCTGGCAGGAGGGCCGGGTGCCGCCTGTGACGGGATTCACCTCCGTCGCCAGGGACGGCGGCGGCTCGATCGTGATGGCCAGGCCGATGCACGAGCCGGTGCCCGACCTCGGCAAGGCGGTCAAGGCGGCGGCCACGCGCTACGGGCGGCTCCTGCTCAAGGGAGACCAGGTCAGTGTGGTCGAGGACCAACCGGTCGCCCAGGGGCACACCAGGGCGCTGCGGGCGTCGTACGACGACATCGTGAACAGGCCCGCGTACCTGCGCGTGACCATTCTCACCCGGAACGGCAGGACGGCGATGCTCGTCGGCCTGCTCCAGCCGGAGCAGGCCGCGAGCAGGCAGGCGCTGGACGCGGTGCTGTCGAGCGTGCGATAAGCCGCGTCCCGCCCATAGCACGCGGGGACGAGGTTGGCCAGAATCCCCGATGCACGGCACGTCCTGTCGGTCACCCCGATTACTCTTGTGTCACTGTGAGAGAGCGAAGCACACCAACCCCAGAGGTGATGCGGTGAGCACCTTCGCCGCATCCCACCTGTCGCCTTCCTATCCCGACCGAGCCGCGTGGGGCACCGCCCAGAAGTTGCGCGCGTGGCAGCAGGAGGCGCTGGAGCTCTATTTCAGGCGTGAGCCGCGTGACTTCCTCACCGTGGCGACGCCGGGCGCGGGCAAGACGACCTACGCCCTGCGCATCGCCAGCGAGCTGCTCGCCAAGGGGGTGATCAAGGCGATCACCGTCGTCACGCCCACCGAGCACCTCAAGCGCCAGTGGGCCGACGCCGCCGCGAAGGTCGGCATCAGCATCGACCCCGAGTTCAAGAACAGTCAGGGCACCACCAGCCGCGACTACCTCGGGGTCGCGGTGACCTACGCCCAGGTCGCCATGCACCCCGCCCTGCACAGGGCGCGCACCGAGGCGCGCAAGACGCTGGTGATCTTCGACGAGATCCACCACGCGGGCGACGCCCGGTCCTGGGGCGACGGCGTGAGCGAGGCGTTCGAGCCCGCCGCCCGCCGGCTGCAGCTCACCGGCACCCCGTTCCGGTCCGACGACAACCCGATCCCCTTCGTCGGCTACGAGGAGGACGCCGAAGGCTTCAAGCGCAGCGTCTCGGACTACTCCTACGGCTACGGCCCCGCCCTCGACGACGGCGTGGTCCGGCCCGTCATCTTCCTGGCCTACTCCGGCGAGATGAAGTGGCGCACCCGGGCCGGCGACGAGCTCGCCGCCACGCTCGGCACCCCGCTCACCAAGGACCAGCTCTCCCAGGCCTGGCGCGCCGCGCTCGACCCCAAGGGCGACTGGATCCGCCAGGTCATGACGGCCGCCGACCGCCGCCTGACCGAGGTACGGCGCGGCGTCCCCGACGCGGGCGGCCTGGTCATCGCCACCGACCACGAGACCGCCCGCGCCTACGCCCGCCACCTGCGAGCCATCAGCGGTGAGGGCGCCACCGTGGTGCTCTCCGACGACCCTGGCGCGTCCAAGAAGATCAAGGGGTTCGCCGCGTCGGGGGATCGCTGGCTGGTGGCGGTCCGCATGGTCTCCGAAGGCGTCGACATCCCGCGCCTGTGCGTGGGCGTCTACGCCACCTCGATCTCGACCCCGCTGTTCTTCGCCCAGGCGGTGGGCCGCTTCGTGCGGGCCCGCAAGCGCGGCGAGATGGCCTCGATCTTCCTGCCGTCGGTGCCCACGCTGATGGGCCTGGCCAACGAGATGGAGGCCGAGCGCGACCACGTCCTCAACCGCAAGCCGCCCGAGGACGGCCTGGACGACAGCCTCCTGGAGGACGCCAACCGCAAGAAGGACAACCCCGACGTCCTGGGCGACGAGTTGCCGTTCGAGACCATGCAGACGTCGGCCACGTTCGACCGGGTGCTGTTCGACGGCGGCGAGTTCGGCACCGGCGCGGAGATCGGCTCGGCCGAGGAGGAGGACTTCCTGGGCCTGCCCGGCCTGCTGGAGCCGGACCAGGTGGCCACCCTGCTGCGCAAGCGCCAGTCCGACCAGCAGGCGGCCAAGCGCAAGGCCCCGGCCGAGGAGCCCGCCACGCTGGCCCCGCACGAGCAGATCGCGGAGCTGAGGCGCGAGCTCAACGGCCTGGTCGGCGCCTGGAACCACCGCACCGGCCAGCCGCACGGCGTCATCCACGCGGAGCTGCGCCGCGCCTGCGGCGGCCCGCCGATCGCCCAGGCGACGGCCGAGCAGATCCAGGAGCGCATCGCCGCCATCCGCCGCTGGGCCACCCAGCGCCGCTGACCGCCGTCATCCGTCGCTGGGCCACCCGGCACCGCTGACCGCCACAGGACCCGCAGCGACGCTGCGGGTCCTGTCTGGTTTGCGGGGTGAGCTGAGTTGAAGAATTCTCGCGCCCGGGGTGTGGAAGTCTTACTCGCTGTGGGGTCAAGTCCTTCCTCGGTCATGAGCTCGCATGACCGGACTGTTGCCAGGCGCATACTCTCCGTGACACGTAGCGGCGCATGAGCGCCGCGTTACCGTAGAAGGGTGCCTGAGGTGAGTCTGTACCTACCGGAAGACATTCAGCACCGGGTCGCTGAGGCGGCGCGGGCGCATGGAGTGTCCGAGACCGACTACATGCGTGACGCGATCACGCGAGCGCTCAGCGGGGAGTTCGTGGGAGAGCGTCCTCGCCCGCGCTTGCCGCTGTTCGACAGCGGTAGCCCCTCCCTGGCGCGGGACGTCGACGAGGTCCTGGCCGAGGGGTTCGGACGGGACGGGCTCGGCTGATGCTCGTCCTCGACACCAGTGGCGCCTTCGCCGCCATCGATGGGGCCGCCGAGGAGCACCAAGCGGCGCGGCGCGTACTCGAGAACGAGCGAGGTCCGATCCTCCTCTCGCCGTTCGTGCTCGCCGAGCTGGACTACATGCTGCTGACGCGGATCAGCCTGCGGGCCGAACTGTCCTATCTCCAGGAAGTGGCGGACGGCGTCTACGACCTGATGCCCATGACGCGGCATGAGATCGTCGAGACGGTGGACATCGTCGAACGTTACGCCGACATGAAGGTAGGAGTGGCGGACGCCTCCATCGCCGTGCTGGCGGCTCGGTACAGGACGACGCGGGTGCTGACGTTGGATCAGCGGCACTTTCGGGCGATGAAGCCGCTCTGGGGTGACGCCTTCACGGTGTTGCCGGCCGACGCCGCCTAGCGGACGATGGGGGCGCCCTGGAGGGTGGTGCCGGCCTCGTCGAGCTCGGCGAGGGCCGTCTGGGTGGTCTGCCAGGCGACGCCCGCGGTGAGGTCGAGGAGCACGCGTACGGCCAGGGCGTGCTTGACGGCGTCCAGGGCGGTGGCTCGGACGCAGTGGTCCGTGGCGATGCCGACCACGTCCACCTCATGGACGCCGTGCCGCTCCAGCCACTCGCCGAGCGAGACTCCGTCGCCCGAAGTGCCCTCGAAGCCGCTGTAGGCCGCCTCGTGGGCGCCCTTGCTGAAGACCTCTTCCACCCCGGCCATGTCGAAGGCCGGGTGGAAGTCGGCGCCGGGGGTGCCCGCCACGCAGTGCGGCGGCCAGGACCGGTTGAAGTCGGGGGCGTCGGAGAAGTGCGGGCCGGGGTCGACGTGGTAGTCGCGGGTGGCCACCACATGGTCGTATCGGTGCTCGGCCACGTGCCGGGTGATCGCTGCCGCCACCTCCGAGCCGCCTGCCACGGGCAGGCTGCCGCCCTCACAGAAGTCGTTCTGCACGTCCACGATGATGAGTGCACTGCCCATACGGATCACGATACGTCAGGCGAACTCCGTGGGGATCGCCGCATACCCTCGGGCCAGGTGGCGCGCGTCCTTCGGGAGGTGGGTCATCGCCTCGGCGTGCCTGGCCCTGGCCTCCGACAGGGGCTCGCGGCCCACGGCCACGCCGTCGCGTACCAGCTGGTGCAGGAGCGGGACGCCGCCCTTCGGCGTCAGGCCGGAGGTGCTGACCAGCTCGGTCTGGAAGTGCCCGCTGTCGTCCAGCACGCGGTAGGCCCTCTTGCGGCCGCCGCGCGACGGCTTGCCGACCGAGCGTTTGGCCACGGGCTCCAGCTTGCCGATGGGCGTCTCGCGGGCCACGAGCTTGTAGACGAGCGCGGCCGTGGGGACTCCGGAGCCGGTCACCAGCGCCGTACCGACGCCGTAACCGTCGACGGGGGCGGCGGCGAGCGCGGCGATGGCGTACTCGTCCAGGTCGGAGGTGACCAGGATGCGGGTGTTGAAGGCGCCGAGCGCGTCGAGTTGCTCGCGGACCTCCTGGGCGGCCACGGCCAGGTCGCCGGAGTCGATGCGGACCGCGCCGAGCTCCGGTCCGGCCAGCTCCACGGCGGTGCGGACCGCCTCCAGTACGTCGTAGGTGTCGACCAGCAGCGTGGTGCCGGGTCCGAGGGCGTCGATCTGGGCCGCGAACGCCTGGCGCTCGGTGTCGTGCAGGAGGGTGAACGCGTGCGCGGCCGTACCGGCGGTGCGCAGGCCGTACATGCGTCCGGCCATGAGGTTGGAGGTGGAGGCGAAGCCGGCGATGTAGGCGGCGCGGGCGGCGGCGACGGCGGCGCGCTCGTGCGTGCGGCGCGAGCCCATCTCGATGATCGGCCGCTGGCCGGCCGCGTTGACCATCCTGGAGGCCGCGGAGGCTATCGCGCAGTCATGATTGAGTATGGACAGTGTCAGGGTCTCAAGGAGTACGGCCTCGGCGAACGTGCCTTCCACGATCATGATCGGGGAGGCGGGGAAGTAGAGGTCGCCCTCTCGGTAGCCGTAGATGTTGCCGGAGAACTTGTAGTCGGCGAGGAAGGCCAGGGTGGGCTCGTCGACCACGTGGTTGTCGCGCAGGAAGGTGATGTCGTCGTCGGTGAACCGGAAGTTCTCCAACTCGTCCAGGACTCGTCCCGTCCCGGCCACGACGCCGTAGCGGCGTCCGCCGGGTAGATGCCTGGCGAAAACCTCGAAAACCGCCCTTCTGTGCGCGGCGCCACTTCGCAGGGCCGCCTCCAGCATTGTCAGCTCATAGTGATCTGTGAGCAACGCAGAGCTCATCGTCATTGTCACGACTCGAAGACTACGGCCGAGGTAGGGCAGGATGGGGGATGTGGGTAGCACCGCTCCAAGCACCGTCGAACGTCCGTCAACGGACGTCCGGCCCGATCTGCCATGGGTGACGATCGTCTGGAACGACCCGGTCAACCTCATGTCCTACGTGACGTACGTCTTCCAGACGGTGTTCGGTTACACCCGGGAGAAGGCCGAGAAGCTGATGATGGACGTGCACCACAAGGGCAAGGCCGTCGTCTCCAGCGGCACTCGCGAGGAGATGGAGCGCGACGTGCAGATCCTGCACTCCTACGGCCTGTGGGCGACGGTCCAGCCGGATTCGGTCAAGTGAGGCGACGTTCGTGAGTTCGGGGTTCTCCGCAGGTCAGCGTGGCGCCGTCGTGGCGAGGTTCGAGGCCGCCGAGGTGTCGATCCTGCGCTCGCTCGTGTCCATGGTCCTCGGCCTGGTGGAGCCGGGCCTGACGAGCGACGATCCGCTGGAGAAGGCGCTCGGCATCGGTGGCGGGCCGGCGCCGACGGATCCGGTCCTCGTCCGCCTGTTCCCGTCGGCCTACGAGGACGAGCAGGAGGCCTCGGAGTTCCGCCGCTACACCGAGGCGACGCTGCGGGACGGCAAGCGCGCCGACGCGCGGACCGTGCTCGACACCGCCCGTCCTGGCCGGGTCGATCTCACGCCGGAGCAGGCGCAGGCCTGGCTCCGCTCGCTCAACGACGTGCGGCTGACCCTCGGCGTCAAGCTGGACGTGACCGAGGAGCTGCACGAGGAGCTTGAGAAGATGGGGGAGGACGATCCCCGCTATGCGGCCTTCGTTACCTATGACTGGTTGACCTACCTCCAGGACAGCCTCGTCCGAGCCCTCTGGTAACTTCCGCAGCATGCTGACGATCTCACAGGAACTCGCCGACAAGATCGTTTCGCATGCCCGGGCCGACCACCCTGATGAGGCGTGTGGCGTCATCGCGGGGCGCGAGGGCGTGCCGGAGCGGTTCATTCCCATGGAGAACGCCGAGCGTTCGCCCACCTTCTACCGCTTCGACTCGATGGAGCAGTTCCGGGTCTGGCGTGAGATGGACGACCGGGACGAGGAGCCGGTGGTGATCTACCATTCGCACACCGCGACCGAGGCCTATCCGTCGCGCACCGACGTCTCCTACGCCTCGGAGCCGAACGCCCACTACGTCCTGGTCTCCACGCGGGAGGAGGACGAGGTGGAGTTCCGCTCCTACCGAATCCTCGACGGTGAGATTTCCGAGGAAGAGGTAAGGTTCATCCCATGACGGCCAGGCATGTGCAGAGTTTCCTCTTCGCGCACACTCCGGCCGAAGTCGTCTACGACTGTCGCTGAGCTGGAATTTCACAGCCAGCCCTCGGCGTTGCATGCCGATGGGACGACGACCTGACCAAGGAGACTGACAGCGATGGCCATCGAGGTTCGCATTCCGACCATCCTGCGTAACTACACCGACGGCGCCAAGGCCGTCGACGCCGAGGGCGCCACCCTCGACGAGCTGATCGCCAACCTGGAGTCCCGCCACCCCGGCATCAAGGACCGCCTGGTCGATCAGGGCGCGCTGCGCCGCTTCGTCAACGTCTACCTGAACGACGAGGACGTACGCTTCCTCGGCGGCCTGGGCACCCCCGTGTCCGACGGCGACACGGTGACGGTCCTTCCCGCTGTCGCCGGCGGGTGACATGCGGTTCGAATCGCTGACCGACTCCGTCGGGCGCACACCCCTGGTGGGGCTGCCGCGCCTGTCGCCCTCGGCGGACGTGCGGATCTGGGCCAAGCTGGAGGACCGCAACCCGACGGGCTCCATCAAGGACCGACCGGCGCTGTGGATGGTTCAGCAGGCGGAGAAGGACGGCCTGCTCACCCCGGGCTGCACGATCCTGGAGCCCACCAGCGGCAACACCGGCATCTCGCTGGCCATGGCGGCCAAGCTCAAGGGCTACAAGCTGATCTGCGTCATGCCCGAGAACACCTCAGAGGAGCGCCGCCAGCTCCTGCGCATGTGGGGCGCGGAGATCATCTCCTCACCCGCGGCGGGTGGCTCCAACGAGGCGGTGCGGGTGGCCAAGGGCCTGGCCGCGGAGCACCCCGACTGGGTGATGCTCTACCAGTACGGCAACCCGGCCAACTGGCGCTCCCACTATGAGACGACGGGCCCGGAGATCCTCGAGGACCTGCCCACCGTGACCCACTTCGTGGCGGGGCTGGGCACCACGGGGACCCTCATGGGCGTCGGCCGGTTCCTGCGCGAGCGGGTGCCGGACGTGCGCATCGTGGCCGCCGAGCCGCGCTACGGTGAGTTGGTCTACGGCCTGCGCAACGTGGACGAGGGCTTCATCCCCGAGCTCTACGACGAGTCGGTGCTGACCACGCGCTTCTCGGTGGGCTCGGCCGACGCGCTGCGCCGGACCAGGGAGCTGCTGAGCTCGGAGGGCATCTTCGCGGGTGTCTCCACCGGCGCCGCCCTGCACGCGGCCCTCGGCGTGGCCCGCAAGGCCGTGCAGGCGGGGGAGCGGGCCGACGTCGCGTTCGTGGTGGCCGACGGCGGCTGGAAATATCTGTCCACCGGCGCCTACGAAGGCACGCTGGACGAGGCGGAGCAGCGCCTGGAGGGCCAGCTCTGGGCTTGAGCCGACCTCTGGGCCTGGGCCTGGGCCTGGGCCTGAGTCGACAACGAGAACGGGCGGCCGGCGAGATGCCGGCCGCCCGTTGTCATGTCACTAGTTGAACAGCACTCGCAGCGAGAACGAGGCTTCCGTGTCCGTCTGCGTGCCGCTGAAGCCCACCGCCCGCAGAACCTGGGCGTTGGCCTTCTCATCGCCCTGCAGGCTGGCCAGGTAGAGCTTCTCGACCTTGTCCAGGTCCACGAACAGGCCGAAGGTGGCCGCGTCCGGGTCCGGGATGGCGGTCTTGAAGGTCTCGCTGTCCCCGAGCGTGCCGTCCTCGGCGAGCTTCTTGGCGTACTCGTCCGTGGTGGCGACGGTGAAGACGCCGTCCCCGGCGACCTTGGCGATCTGCGGCGGCTGCTGGCCGCTGGACGTCATGGCCTGGATGACCTTGTCGAGCACGGCCTGCGCCTTGGCCGGGTCCGTGGCGATCCGGACGCCGCCCTTCACCTGGTCGTTGTCGAGGCCTTCGCTGTCGACCGCGATGGTGAAGTTCTTGCCCAGGATGGTCGCCAGGTCATCGGGGAGCTGGAGGCCGAACTGAGTCTTGGCCTGCTCGACGAACTGCTTGAACTGGGCGCCGCTGGGCGTCGCGGCGGCCTGCTTCTCGATCTCGGCCCACTTGGACGTGATGAGCTGGTCCAGCCCGGACATCGAGAACGCGCCCGCGGTGGAGGCGGGCAGCGTGGCCAGGGGAGAGCCGGGCAGCTCCACGCCCTCGGTGAGATTCTTGCCGCCCCGGACCACGCCGGCCAGCTCGGCATAGGCGCCGTCGAAGCGGAGCGCGCCCGCGAACCGGGCCGTCTTGACCTGGTCGAGCAGCTGGGTCTGGTCCGCCGTCAGCTCGCCCTTGGCCAGCTCGGTGAGCTTGCCGACATGCGTCCAGAAGGACAGCACGCCCTGCTCGCCCATGGCGGCCAGGTCGTCGCCGAACTCGGCGTTGTCGGCCAGGCTGCCCTGTTCGGCCGCGTACTTGTCGGCGAGCTGCTGGGTGGTGGAGATCAGGGCGTAGTCGTCACGGAACGCCAGCCCGTACTTCTCCTCGCCCATCAGCTTGGTGATGCCGGCCTTGGCGGCCTCCTGGTCCTTGACCTGGATGGCCAGGGCGAAGTCCGGCGTCTCCTTGCCGGAGGGCACCACGCCAAGGCCGACCCGGCTGCCGAGCCACGGGTCGACGTCCTTGGCGAAGTCGAGCTTGGCGAGGTCGTCGTCGTCCTTCTGGATGGCGTCGAACAGCGCCTGGCGCGGGTCCTCGCCCTTGAAGCTGTCCTTGGTGACGGTGAACTTCTGGGCGATCTGGAACAGCGCCAGCTTCTGGTTGGCGGCCGGGTCCAGGTCTAAGCGGACGTAGGCGATGGAGGCGGCGGGCAGCACCTCGTGCGGCTGCGTGCCGCCGCCGCCGAGCGCGCCGACCGCCCACACCGCGCCGCCGCCGAGCAGCACCACGGCCAGCGCGGACGCGATGGCGATCACCCAGCCCTTGCGGCCCTTCTTGGGTGGCTCACCGCCCGCGCCGAGCATCTCGGGGCCGTTGTTGTGCCAGCCGCCGCCCTGGTCCGGCTGGCCGTACTGGGCGCCGTACTGGGGCTGCTGGCCGTATTGCTGGTTGTAGGCGGGCTGCTGGCCGTAGCCCGGCTGCTGTCCCTGCGGCTGCTGGCCGTACTGGGGCTGCTGCCCGTACTGCGGCTGCTGGCCCTGCGGCGGGCCGTAGGACGCCTGCTGGCCGTAGCCGGGCTGCTGTCCCTGCGGTGGCTGCTGGCCGTACTGCGGCTGCTGGCCGTACGGCTGCTGCGGCGGGTACGGCTGGCCGTGCGGTGTCGTCGGCGGGTTCTCAGGCTGATCCTGGTTCCACCGGTACGCCGTGGTCCGATCAGGATCTTGGCCCCGTGGGGGATTGTTCGCAGACATCACTCAACTCACAGTGTGGACTTATGACCACAGAGAAGCTATCTGATGTTGCTGGCAAGATGCTTGCAATGTACTGAAGTGACGCCTATGCCGGATTGACCGCCTGGCGGAAGAGCCGTACCTATGAGTGGATATATCGCGTTTTAGCAGGTGGGTGCGCTGATGAGCGGATGCCGTAGAGTATGGGGCACTAGAACATAGTTCCAGACTTCAGGCAGGGGCGGATGACCAAGTTCGACGAGGCCACGCAGGCCATCCGGGTCGACGAGAACACCTACGACGTGTGCCTTGACCCCGGCTACTCGATCGGCGGCCCGCTCAACGGCGGCTACCTCATGGCGGTGGTGCTGCGGGCGGTGGTGGACGACTCGCCGTTCGAGCACCCGGTGAGCACCACCTCGCAGTTCCACAAGGCGCCCGCCCCCGGTCCCGCGCAGGTGCGCGTCGAGCGGCTCAAGGCCGGCCGGACCGCCGCCTTCACCCGCGCCACGCTCGTCCAGGACGGCGTCGCGCAGATCGAGAGCCTGGTCACCACGGCGACGCTGCACGGCGCCGAACCGGTCTACGCCGACCCGCCAGGACACCGCATGCCCCCCGCCGAGCAGTGCGTCAAGCTCCCCGACCCCAAGCCCGAGTCCGGCATGACGCTGAACGCCCAGATGGAGCTCCTGTTCGACCCGCCCACGATCGGCTGGCTCGGCGGCGAGCCCACCGGCAGACCCGAGGCGCGCGCCTACTTCCGGATGACCGAGCCGCAGGACCCCGACCCGTTCGTGCTGGCCCTGGCCATCGACGCGCTGCCGCCCGTGGTCTTCTCCGCCGGGATGCGCGGCTGGGCGCCGACCGTCGACCTCACCTGGCACCTGCGCGCGCTGCCCGCCCCCGGTCCCCTCACCCTGATCGGCAGCGGCCGCCTCATCGCCGACGGCTGGTTCGACGAGGACGTCGAGGCCTGGGACGCGACCGGCCGGCTCGTCGCCCAGTCACGCCAGCTCGCGCGGGTGGGACGTGGGTGACACACGCGGTGTGA
The DNA here is from genome assembly GCF_014646515.1 of Nonomuraea glycinis. Lineage (GTDB taxonomy): Bacteria > Actinomycetota > Actinomycetes > Streptosporangiales > Streptosporangiaceae > Nonomuraea > Nonomuraea glycinis. The sequence goes on along the minus strand of NZ_BMNK01000003.1, from coordinate 246,763 downwards.
GCATTCTTACGCAGTGAAGACGGCGCAGGTCGCCTACCCTCTGAAGGGTGCCTGAAGCGAGCATCGGGATCTTCGACAGTGGGGTGGGCGGCCTGACGGTCGCACGAGCGATCATCGATCAGCTGCCCCACGAGTCCATCACCTACGTCGCCGACACGGCTCGTCAGCCATACGGGCCCAGGCGCATCGCCGAAGTGCGCGCCTACGCGCTGGAAGTGATGGACCACCTCGTCGAGCACGACGTCAAGATGCTCGTGATCGCGTGCAACAGCGCCAGTGCCGCCGTGCTGCGTGACGCTCGCGAACGCTACGACGTGCCCGTCGTCGAGGTGATCCAGCCCGCCACCCGGCGGGCCGTGCGGGCCACCCGCTCCGGCAGGGTCGGTGTGATCGCCACCCAGGCCACGATCGAGTCGATGGCCTACCACGACGCCTTCACCGCGGCACCGGACGTGCTCCTCACCGGCGTGGCCGCCCCACGCCTGGTGGAGTACGTCGAGCGGGGCGAGACGGCCAGCGAGGAGCTGATCGAGGTCGTACGCCGCTACCTGGAGCCCATCCAGGCCGCCGGCTGCGACACGCTCATCCTCGGCTGCACCCACTATCCCCTGCTCACCGGCGCCATCTCCTATGTCGCCGGTGACGGGGTGACGCTGGTGTCCAGCGCCGACGAGACGGCCAAGGACGTCTACCGCATTCTGCATGACCGCGACCTGGCGGTCGGAGGCGACGCCACCCCCCGGCACCGCTTCCGCGCCACCGGCGACTCCCTGCTCTTCGCCCGGCTCGGGCGCCGCTTCCTGGGCCCGGAGATCGATGCGGTCGAAGTCGCACCAGTGGGGGATACCACCTACAAGGGAGGCCCTTATGAAGGTGACCATCATCGGCTGCTCGGGGAGCTTCCCCGGGCCTGAGAGCCCCGCGTCCTGCTACCTCGTGGAGGCCGAGGGCTTCAGGCTGCTGCTCGACTTCGGCAGCGGGTCGCTGGGAGTGTTGCAGCGCCACATCGGCCTCTACGACATCGACGCGATCTGCCTGACCCACCTGCACGCCGATCACTGTCTCGACCTGTGCGCCTATCACGTCGCCCGCACCTACGGCCCCGCCGCGCCGTACCCCCGCGTGCCCGTGTACGCGCCGGCGGACGCCCCGAGGCGGCTGGCCGCGGCGTACGGCATGCCGGAGGAGCCCGGCCTGGAGACCGCCTTCGCCTTCACCGGGCTGGCGCCGGGCACCTTCGAGGTCGGCCCGTTCACGGTGACCGCCGCCATGGTCAACCACCCCGTCGAGGCGTACGGCTTCCGCGTCGAGCACGCGGGCCGCAGCGTCGCCTACTCGGGTGACACCGGCGAGTCCAACGACCTGGTCAAACTGGCGGCGGACGTCGACATGCTGCTGTGCGAGGCGTCCCTGGTCGACAAACCCGACCTGCCCGTCAACCTGCACCTGTCCGGCCGCCAGGCCGCCGAACACGCCGCCCAGGCAGGCGCGGGACGGCTCGTGCTGACCCACCTCGTCCCCTGGAACGACCCGGCCACCGTCATGGCGGACGCCTGCCGAGGCGGCTTCGACGGGCCGGTCGAGCTGGCGTACAGCGGCGCCGTCTACGAGCTGACCTGACGGGCCGGACAGTCGGATCACGGAGATAGGGTGATGCGCATGTCACGACAGGATGGCCGCAATGCCGACCAGCTTCGCCCCATCACCATCACCCGGCAGTGGCTCGCGCATGCCGAAGGCTCGGTGCTGGTGGAATTCGGTGGCACCCGGGTGCTCTGCGCCGCCTCCGTCCAGGACAGCGTGCCGCGCTGGCGCAGGGGCAGCGGCCAGGGCTGGGTGACGGCCGAGTACGCCATGCTGCCGCGCGCCACCAACACGCGCAACGACCGCGAGTCCGTGCGCGGCAAGATCGGCGGCCGCACCCACGAGATCTCCCGGCTGATCGGCCGCTCGCTGCGCGCCTGCGTCGACTACAAGGCGCTCGGCGAGAACTCCATCGTGCTCGACTGCGACGTCCTGCAGGCCGACGGCGGCACCCGTACCGCCGCCATCACCGGCGCCTACGTCGCGCTCGCCGACGCCGTCGCGTGGATGCGCGAGCGCAAGATGTGCCCCGGCGACCCGCTCATCGGCTCGGTGGCCGCGGTCTCCGTGGGCGTGGTCGGCGCGGTGCCGATGCTCGACCTCTGCTACGTCGAGGACGTGGCGGCCGAGACCGACATGAACGTGGTCATGACCGGCGACGGCAGCTTCGTCGAGGTGCAGGGCACCGCCGAGGGCACGCCGTTCGACCGCGCGGTCCTCAACCAGCTGCTCGACCTCGCCGTGGCAGGATGCGAGGAGCTGACGCTCATCCAGCAGGAAGCGCTGGGCGCATGAGGATCGTGCTCGCCACCCGCAATCCCGGCAAGATCGCGGAGCTGCGCCGCATCCTGAGCGGCTTCGACATCGTCGGGCTGGAGGAGTTTCCCGAGATCGGCGACGTCGCCGAGACCGGCGTCACCTTCGAGGAGAACGCCCTGCTCAAGGCGCACGCGGTGGCCCAGCAGTCGGGGCTGGCGGCGGTGGCCGACGATTCGGGGCTCTGCGTGGACGTGCTGGGCGGCATGCCGGGCGTGTTCTCCGCCCGCTGGTCCGGGCGGCACGGCGACGACCAGGCCAACCTGGACCTGCTGCTCGCCCAGGTGTCCGACGTGCCCGCCGCCAAGCTGACCGCGCACTTCGCCTGCGCCGCCGCGCTGGCGCTGCCGTCCGGCGAGTTCCGGGTGGTCGAAGGCGCGCTGCCCGGACACCTGATCTCCACGCCGCGGGGCGTCAACGGGTTCGGCTACGACCCGATCTTCGTGCCCGACGGTGACAGCCGCACCACGGCGGAGCTGTCGCCGCAGGAGAAGGACGCCATCAGCCACCGCGGCCGCGCCTTCAACGCCCTGGCGCCGATCGTGCGTGAGCTGCTCTCTTCGTAACCAACGCGTAAGAACACCCGCGCCCGGGGCGGCGTAGCGTCAGCATTGTGCAGAGCAATGAGAACGTCCCCGCCTGGGCGGGCGCGCTGGCGGGAATCGTCACCGGGGGCGTCGCCCTCGGTGTGGCGCAGTTGGTGGCGGGGCTGGTGAGGCCCGCGGCCTTCCCTGTCCTGGCCGTGGGCGACGCGGTGGTGGACCTCTCGCCCGCGCCGCTGAAGGACTTCGCCATCCGGGCCTTCGGGGAGAACGACAAGACCGTCCTCGTCGGTGGCGTGTTCGTGCTGCTCGCGCTCGCCGCCGCCGTCATCGGGGTGCTGTCCAGGCGCAGGATCTGGTACGGGCTCGTGGGGTTGGCCGGGTTCGCGGTGCTGGGGGTGCTGGCCGTACTGACCAGGCCCGACGCGCAGGTGGCCGACGTGCTGCCCACCGTGGTCGGAGTCGGGGTGGGGGCCTGGGCGCTCATCTGGCTGATGAGGCGAGCCGGCGCCGGGGCGTCGGCGTCGCGCGCCGCGTCCACCGAGGGTGGCGAGCGCAGGGCGCCCGCCGAGCGGGCCGCACCCGCCGTGTCGGCCGAGAGTGCCGAACGGGCCGAGTCCGCCGAGCGAGCCGAGTCCGCCGAGCGAGCCGAGTCCGGCGCGCCCGCTGAGGGGGCCGGGGCCGCCGCGCACACCGAGCGGGCCGAGCCTGAGCGGCCGGCGGTCATGCGGGCGGGGCGGGAGCTGTACGTGTTCGACAGGCGGCGGCTGATCACCGGGCTCGCCGGTGGCGTCGTGGTCGCGGGGGCCACGACGGTGCTGGGCCGGGCGCTCGCCGGGCGGCAGGCCGTGGACGCTGCCAGGGTCGGTGTGGCACTGCCCGCGGCTGCCCGCCCGCTGCCCGCGCTGCCGCCCGGCGTGGACTTCAAGCTCAACGGCTTGTCATCCTTTGTCACGAAAAATTCGGAGTTCTACCGGGTCGACACCGCGCTCATCGTGCCCCAGGTGGACCCGCGGACCTGGACGCTGCGCATCCACGGCCTGGTGGACCGACCCATCGAGATCACGTACGACGACCTGCTCAAGCGCCCCCTCACCGAGGCCGACATCACCCTCGCCTGCGTCTCCAACGAGGTCGGCGGACCGTACGTGGGCAACGCCCGCTGGCTCGGCGTCCGCATGGCCGACGTGCTGCGCGAGGTCGGTGTCCGGTCCGACGCCGACATGCTCCTGTCCACCTCCGACGACGGCTTCACCTGCGGCACCCCGCTGGACGTCGTCATGGACGGCCGCGACGCCCTGTTCGCCATCGCGATGAACGGCGAAGCGCTCCCCGTCGACCACGGCTTCCCCGTGCGCCAGGTGGTGCCCGGCCTGTACGGATACGTCTCGGCGACCAAGTGGGTCGTGGACATCAAGGTCACCAGGTTCGACGCCGACGAGGCCTACTGGACGCCGCGCGGCTGGGCCGCCAAAGGCCCCATCAAGACCCAGTCCCGCATCGACCTGCCCAAGCCTGGAGCCAAGGTGACCGCCGGCCGCACCACGATCGCCGGCGTCGCCTGGGCCCAGCACACCGGCCTGTCCGCCGTCGAGGTCCGCGTCGACCGGGGCGAGTGGCGGCAGGCGAAGCTGGCCCAGGTGCCGGGGCCGGACACCTGGCGGCAGTGGGCGCTCGACTGGGACGCCACGCCAGGCGACCACACCATCGAGGTACGCGCCACGGACGCGGCCGGCCGCACCCAGTCGGCGGAACAGACGTCGGTCGCCCCGGACGGCGCGACCGGCTGGCACACCGTCACCGTGCACGTCTCCTGACGTCCTTGCCCGCCGTTCTCCGCGTTTGTGCTGGTACGGGCGTCAGTACTGGCCGAAAATCTTCCTGACTCCGCCTCTTCCTCGTGGTGGCCGCCCCTACGATCGGTCGTCGAGTATGACAGGAGGCAGGACGTGTTTCGCGACCGAAAGTCCAGCGTCCGGTGGGTCCTTCCCGAGGGGCAGTACAACCCCGTGGTCGCTGACGGGGTCAGATGGCTCGACTACGAGCACGCCGCGGCCCCCGACCCACCCGACTCCACACCCACCGACTCGACCCATACCGGTCCGACCGACTCCATCCGTACCGGTCTGACCCCATCCATCCGCCCGAACCCACCGACCGCCCAGCACGGCTTGGGCGGTCCCCGACCACGCGACCACCCCCAAACCGACCCGCCATCAAACCGCCACCGCGCCAACGCCCAGTCCTCCAACGGCGACCAGCCGAACGGCGGCCAGCGCGCCAACACCGAGGCTTTCAACGGCGACCAGCCGTACGGCCAGCGCGCCAACGCCCAGGCTTTCAACGGCGACCAGCCGTACGGCCAGCGCGCCAACACCGAGGCTTTCAACGGCGACCAGCCGTACGGCCAGCGCGCCAACGCCCAGCACTCAGGTAGGCACGCCCCACAAGGGCAGGCACCGGGAGGGCAAGCCGCCGGGAGGCAAGTCCCCGGCGGGCCAGGGTCGGCGGATCAGGGCGAGCAGAGCCCAGAACAGGGACCGTATAAGCCGGAGCCGGCAGGGCATTGGCGAGGCGGCCTGGCCCCGAGCGGTCAGGCCCCCGACTCGCGACCCCAGGACGACCGCCTTCCAGGCGGCTCGTTCCTCGATGGCCGCCTTCCTGACGGTCAACTGCTCCCCGGCCATGACCGCAACGGCGCCGGACCGGACCCCTCACCGCTAGGACAAGCGGGCCATGGTTCGACCTCATATCCCACGATTCCGGATACGGCCGGGGCCCGGGGTTCGGGGGCTCGCGATCAGGCAACACCTGACCCAGTCCGGCCATCGGGGGATCCCGCATCATCGCCTGCCACGCACCAGACCGCTAAGCCGTCGGCCATGCCCGCGTGCCTGCCCCCATGGCCCATCCCGAGCGCATCCCAGGAGTCCGCCGACGCTCAACAGCGCGACAATGCTCCCCAGAACGGCAGTTCTCAGCAGCACACAATGCCCCCATCGGGGTCCGCACAGCAGTACATAAGGTCGCAGGAGTCTGCGAGCCCGCAGGAGTCCGGGTTGGCACAGGACCACGGGGGCCCGCAGAAGTCCGGGCTCCCGCAGCGGCACACGAGTCACCAAGACTGTGGGGTCCCGGAGCAAGTCGTGACCGCGAACGGATCTTGGCCAGCCGAGGCCGTACCTCCGACGCATGACTCAGCCCGCGAATACCCACACACGGACAGTTCGCATAAAACCGCAACGTCGGGCGACATGTTCCGTGAGAGCACCACATCGGGGGAAATGTCGGGGGAGGCTAGGACGCCAGGGCATTCGCCGTTCGGCGACATGACGGCAGCGCCCGACGCCGCGACGGGCTCGACACCCGGCGCTCCTCGTCAGGCCGGAGCTCCGACTCAAAGCGTCGCTCCAAGCTTCGGCGATGCTCCCACTACCAGAAGCGATGTTCACAGAGGCGCTGCCGTACTGGGGAGTGTCGATAACCAGCGGAACCTTCTGGGGAGTAACGCCGCTGCGCATACCCGAGCCTTCGCCAGGGGTGGATATGCGCAACTAGCCTCCCCGGCTCCGGCTGGCAACACCCTTCAAGGCAACTCGTCGGGGCTGGCCGGCAACACCTCTCAGGGCAGCTCCCCGGTTTCGGCTGGCAACACGTCTCAGGGCAGCTCCCCGGTTTCGGCTGGCAACACCTCTCAGGGCGCCTCGTCGGGTCCGGATGGCAACTCCCTTCAGGGCAATTGGTCGGGTCCGGCCGGTAACGCTCCTCAGGGCAACTGGTCCGCTCAGGGTGCAAACGCTCCTCAATGCAGTTGGTCTGCTCAGATTGCCAACTTGCCTCAGGGGGTTTCGTCCGATCGAGGTGGTCCGGCCGCCCAGGCTGGAAACACCTCTCAGGGCGGCTCGTCTGATCAGGGGGGCTCCTCTGCTCGGGCCAGCAGTCCCTCTTCGCTCGGCCCATCGGCCCCAGAGGGTCCGTCTGCTCAGGCTGGGTCGCTCGCTCAGGACGGTGCTCCCGGTTGGGGCGGTGTGCCCGCTCGGGGCGACGCGTCGGTTCGAGGGTTCGGGGCCGGCCGAGCCGGTACGTCTGCCGACGGACGGTCGTCGGCTGGGGCGGCCGGCGGGTCGGGCGGGACGATGGCTGGGGCCGCCGGCGGGTTGGGCGGGACGGCCGAGGGGGCGGTCGGTACGTCGGGTCGTCACGCGCCTGCTCTGGATGACGTACCGGGGACGGTGATGCGACCTTCCGCCCAGGGCGCTGGGACGGCCGACGTCTCCGGCGGTGGCCGTCGGGACTCCGGGGCCTCCCCGGACTCCTTGTCCTCCTTGGGAGTGCAGGCTGACGCTGGGTGCCGGGTCGTGAGTGGGTTGGGCGGGGGTGGCGCAGCGGTCCTGGGGGGACGGGGGAGAAGGAGTGGCACCGCTGATTACGACTGGTTCGATTGGCCGCATCGCCCGCCCAAGCTTGCCGACAGCAGGCCGTACAGTGTGCCGGGTGGGCTGGTCGTGCCGGACCCGCAGGTGGAGCGGGATCTGGCGGCGGCTGTGACGCCGGGGGCCAGGTTTCCTGACCCGCGCGGCACGTGGGTGCGGCTGATCAATGGTGGTGGGCCGACGGACGATCCGTTCAGGGCCTCGAACGCCGCCGACTGCGCGCTGGCCGTGCTGTCCACCTGGCATGGCGAGCCGGCGGCGTCCGCGCCGAGGATGCCCGAGTACGACAAGATCGGCAGGCCGCTGCTCACCGGGGAGGCCGGGAGCGCGGCGCGGATGGAACGCTGGGTGGGGCAGCGCTTCCAGCACGCGGGCCAGGGACGGCACGCGTACCCGATGGTGGCGCGGCGGCTGCGGGAGGCGGGGCACGGGGCCAGCGCGGTCATCGTGGTGCGCTGGCCCGGCGGCGGGACACACGCGTGGAACGCCGTCAACTCCCATGGCGAGGTGATCTGGATAGACGCACAACGCGGTCACATGGCGGTCGAACCGCCCTACACCACGGTGACCGGGGTGTTCTGTGTCATTCTCGACAGGCAGGGGCAGCCGCGATGAACCTGGACCAGGCCAGGGCACTGGCGGAGGAATACTTCAACGGTGTACGGCCGGCGGACGCGACGTACTCGGTGGGGATTTATGGGTTCGATGAGGGATATGTCGCCTGGGTTCGCGACCTGGAGCCCGACGACCCGGTGCGCCTGCCGGACGCGGTGGGGGGCGGATGCATCGTGATCGACGGCAGCACGGGTGAGGTCGCGGCCCGCCCCTTGCTGGACCCCGAAACGGTGGCCGAACTATGGCCCGGCCACCGCCCCCGCTGACCCAGACCGTACGGTCCGGGCCCGCCGGTTCGTGGCGACCGTGCGGTCCGGCCCGCCGGTTCGTGGCGACCGTGCGGTCCGGCCCGCCGGATCGTCGCGACCGTGCGGTCCAGCCCGCCGGATCGTCGCGACCGTGCGGTCCAGCCCGCCGGATCGTCGCCCTTCGCCCAGGCCTGTCGTCCAGGCCTGTCGTCCAGGCCCTCGCCCGGGCCTGTTGCTCGGGCGAGGGCGCTGAGAATCGTGCAGGCCGGGCGTTGCCCCCGTGGACGCCCGGCCTTGGCGAGTGCCGCAGGGTGTAGAGCCCGGCGGCGACACACCCCTCTCTATCCGGATTTATCGCTATAAGTCCGGAATCAGCCGAAATGGCGTCGGCCAATTTCTCACCCGGCGGCCAGCGAGCCGACGATCGACGCCCTGGCGGCCCGCCGGGAGGGCAGGATCGCGGCCAGCACCCCGGCCACGCCCGAGAGCACCACGAACACCCCGATCTGCCCGGCGGACGCTGAAAAGACCGCTCCGTCCAACATCGCCCGCGAGGCCGCCCACCCGAACGACACCCCGAGCACCACGCCCACCAGCGCCCCGATCAGCCCGAGCACCAGTGCCTCGACAGAGAGCATCCGCCGCAACTGCGGCTTGGTCAGCCCCAGCGCCCGGAGCAACGCCGACTCCCTGGTCCGTTCGTACACCGACAAGGACAGGGTGTTCGCGATGCCGAGCAGCGAGATAAGAATGGCCAGCCCCAGCAGGCCCGTAATGATCATTAACAGCATGTCGAGCGTCTCGTCGAACTGCCCGCGCACCTCGGTCGAGCTCTGCACCTGGACCGTCGGGTACGCGGCGGTCGCCGCGTCCACCACGCTGCGCGCCTGCTCGGGCGACACCCCCTCGCCGATGTTCAGCAGCACCCGGCTGTCGTCGACCACGCCGAAGGCCTCCTCGAACTGCGGCTCGGCCATCGTGAGCGACGGCAGCGGCGACTCCTCGTCGACGAGGGCCACCACCTTGAGCGGCACCGTCCCGGCCTTCTTGGTCGTGACGGACACCGTGTCGCCCACCTTGACGCCGAGGTCGGTGGCCGTGTATTCGGCGAGGATCGCCTGGCCGGCCCCGAAGCCTCGCATGGAGCCCGCCGTGACCTGTGGCTCGATCGGCCCGTTGTAGGTGCCGACCTGTGTCCTGGTGCCACCGACCGCCACCCGGGTGTCACGGATCCGCAGCACCGCCGCCAGCTCCGGCCTGCCCCGCAGCTCCTCGCCGATCACCCTGGGGATGCCGGCGTCGCGCTCCTGGGTGACGAGCTGGTAGTCGATCGGGAACTGCTCGTCGAGTTTGATCGTCACCGTCGCCCGGGTGGACGCCGTGACCACCGAAATCAGCGTCATGAGCGTCACGCCGATGGTCAGCGCCACCGTCGTGGTCGCGGCCCGCTTGGGGTTGCGCCCGGAGTTGTCCACGGCCAGCCGGCCCGGCACCCCGAACAGCTTCGCCGGGATCCAGCCGATCAGCGCGCTCAACGGCTTGACCAGCACCGGTCCGAGGATCAGCACTCCGAGGAAGGTCAGCACCCCGCCCGCCATCACCACCAGCAGCGAGCCCTGCTGGCCGGGAGGCAGCACCAGCGCGCCGGCGCCGGCCGCGCCCAGCCCCGCCAGCAGGAACAGCGACGCGAAGACGACGCGCAGCGCCCCGGTGCGGAACGTCTGCTCCTCCACCTGCGTGCGCAGCGCGGCGATCGGCGCGACCCGGGTGGCCGTGCGGGCCGGCAGCACCGCCGCCCCCACGGTGACCACGAGGCCGATCACCAGGCCGATCGCGATCGTGGCGGGCGTGAGCGTGACCGTCGCGGCGGTCGGCAACGGCGCGTCGAACGCGGCGAGCACCGCCAGCGTGAGCACGCTCAGGCCGTAGCCGGCGGCCAGGCCGAGCACCGAGGCGACCAGCCCGACCACCGCCGACTCGATCAGGATCGAGCCGAACACCTGGCCGCGCGTGGCGCCGATGCACCGCAGCAACGCCATCTCCCTGGTGCGCTGCGCGACGAGGATGTTGAAGGTGTTGTAGATGACCAGCGTGGCCACCAGCATCGCCACCAGCCCGAACATCAGCAGGCCGATGGTGAGCATCTCCATCTCGAGCCCGGCCTGCCTGGCCAGGTCGGCGGCGAGCTCCGTGCCGGTCTTGACCACGTGCGCGCCGCCGACGGTGGCCGCGACGGTCGCCTTCAGCCGTGCGGGATCGGCCCCCGCGACGTCGATCTCCTGGAACCCCTTCTCACCGGTCATCCGCTGCGCCGTCGCCATGGTGAACCCCACCACGCCGGTGTAGGACAGCTGTTGATCCAGTCCGGGATCGAGAGTGCCGACGAGCCTGAAGGTGTGCTTGCGCTGCTTGGCGTCCAGCACCGTGATCGTGTCGCCGAGCCGGAATCCCTGGGCCTTGGCGGTGTTCTCGTCGAGCACGGCCGCCTGGTCGTCGGATCCGGGGCCGGTGCCGGTGACGATCGTGGTGCGGTCCAGCGCTCCCGGCACGATCGAGACGGCCGTGGTCGGCAGGTCGCCGACCGTCTTGCCGTCCTTGCCCAGCAGCGGCGCGCTCCCGCGCAGCAGCCCCTGCGCCTCCCGCACCCCCGCGACGCCGCGCACCCGTTCCAGCGTCTCCCGCGCGATCGTCTTGTCAGGCCCACCAGGCAGTACGGCCACCGCCACCTTCTCGGCGTCGGCCGTGACGCGCTGGCCGAACCCTGCCTGGATGGTGTCGTTCAGCACGAACGTGCCCGCGATGAACGCCACCCCCAACACGATCGCCAGTGAGGTGAGCAGCAGTCGAAGCTTGTGCGCGCGCAGCCCGGCCCAGGCCGTCTTCAGCACCTCAGGCTTCCAGCTTCATCAGCGTGTCGAGCACGGACTGCGGCGAGGGTGAGGTGATGTCGGTGACCAGGGCGCCGTCACGCAGGAACACCACCCGGTCGGCGTAGGACGCGGCCATCGGGTCGTGCGTGACCATGACGATGGTCTGGCCCAGCTCCCGCACCGACGTGCGCAGGAAAGACAGTACCTCCGCGCCGCTGCGCGAGTCGAGGTTGCCGGTCGGCTCGTCGGCGAAGATCACCTGCGGCTTGCTGATCAGTGCCCTGGCCACGGCCACGCGCTGCTGCTGGCCACCGGACAGCTCGGCGGGCCGGTGGGCCAGCCGGTCACGCAGCCCGACGGTGTCGATCACCCGGTCGAACAGCACCTGGTCGGCCTGGCGAGCCGCGATCTCGAGCGGCAGGCGGATGTTCTGCTCGGCGGTCAGCGTGGGCAGCAGGTTGAACGCCTGGAAGATGAAGCCGATCCGCTCACGGCGCAGCAGGGTGAGCTGCTTGTCGCCGAGCCCGGTCAGCTCCACGTCACCGATGTGCACCGTGCCGGAGGTGGCGGTGTCGAGTCCGGCCAGGCAGTGCATCAGCGTCGACTTGCCCGAGCCGGAAGGGCCCATGATCGCGGTGAAGGCGCCGGTGGCGAAGGCCACGTCCACCTCGCGCAGGGCGTGCACCTGCGCGTCGCCGTGGCCGTACACCTTGGTCAGGGCCTTGGCCAGCACGGCGGGAGGGGCCTGTCGCCAGGTTTCGGTGAGAGTCACGTTCGCTCCTTGTCGTCCTTGAACGCGACTCACGCTATGGCCGGAAATTTCGGGACTTATGGGCCTTGAGGAGGGACTTTGAGTAGGCCGTCAGCTGACCTATGTCAGCCGTTCGGCCGATGCGACGGCACGATCAGCCCCGCCTCGTAGGCGAACACCACCACCTGGGCCCGGTCCCTGACCCTCAGCTTGGCCAGCACCCGGCCCAGATGCGTCTTCACCGTCGCCTCCGCCACCTCCAGCTCGGCCGCGATCTCCAGATTGGAGCGGCCCCGCGCCACCATGAGCAGCACCTCCCGCTCCCGCGGCGTCAGCTCCGCGGTCGAGGCCGGCGCCTCCGACGGCAGGTAGGTGGCGAACCTGTCGAGCATCCGCTTCAGCGTGGTCGGCGCCACCACGGCGTCACCGGCGTGCACCGATCGGATGGCGCTCACCAGCTCGGCGGGCGGCACGTCCTTGAGCAGGAACGCGGAGGCCCCCGCCTTGATCGAGGCGAAGGCGTACTCGTCCAGGTCGAACGTCGTCAGGATCAGCACCTTCGGACCGGTGATGTGCCTGGTCGCCTCGACGCCGTCCATCCTCGGCATCCGCACGTCCATGAGGACCACGTCGACCTCGACGTCCTTCAGCACCTCGATCGCCTGCAGGCCGTCCCCCGCCTCGGCCACCACCTCGATGTCGGGCTGGGCGCCCAGCACCATCCTGAACCCGGCCCGCAGCAACTCCTGGTCATCGACGAGCATCACGCGTATCACCGGCCGCTCCTCACAGGCTCTCAGGCGGCCCTGGCCTCGGGCACCGGCAGCGTCGCCAGCACCTCGAACCCGCCGCCGGCCAGCGGCCCGGCCGTGACCGCTCCGCCGTACATGGTGACTCTCTCCCGCATCCCGACCAGCCCGTGCCCGCCGGGCGCGGGCGCCGCAGCGGCACCGCGTCCGTCGTCGGTCACCCGCACGACCAGCTCGAACATGGAGTAGCGGAGCTCGACCAGCGCCCGCACCCCCGGGCCGCCGTGCTTGAGCGCGTTGGTGAGCGCCTCCTGGACGATCCGGTAGACGGCGAGCTGCTTGCCCTCGGGCAACTCGGCCGGCGTGCCCACGACCTCAAGCCCTGCCGGCACGCCCGCGCCTCGCACCAACTCCGCCAACTGCGCGAGTCCCGGTTGCGGGGTGTAGTCGGTGCTCTCGCCCTCCCGCAGCACCCCGACCAGCCTGCGCATCTCGGCGAGCGCCTCACGCCCGGTCTTGGAGATGGTGCGGACGGCCAGCCGCGCCTGCTCGGGGTCGCCATCGATGGCGTAGCCGGCGCCGTCGGCCTGCACCACCATCACGCTGACATTGTGCGCCACCACGTCATGCAGCTCCCTGGCGATCCTGGCGCGCTCGGCGGCGGCCGCCATCCTGGCCTGCTGGTCGCGCTCGAACTCGGCCCGCATCGCCCGCTCCTCCAGGCTCTCCAGATAGCGCCTGCGCGTGTTGGCGTAGAGGCCGGTCAGCCAGACCGTCACCACGAAGATCGAACCGCTGAAGAACATGCCGAGCGTGGGCGTGTCCCACTGCACCAGGGCCAGGAACACCCCCAGCTCGGCCACCAGCATGGCGGCCAGCGCCCAGCGGAACGAGGCACGGTAGGACACCGACCACAGCGCCACCAGCACCGCCACATTGGCGGGCACCACCGGGGCCTCCGCCAGCCACTGACCGAAGCTGATCAACGAGACGACCGCGAACACGGCCGGCGGACGCCGCCGCCACAGCAACGGCAGCAGCAACGCCAGGCTGAGACCCAGATAGACCGGCACGTTGAGCGGCGGCAGCGGACCCGCCGACGGCCCGCTCACGTACGCGACCAGGGGCAACAGGCACAGCAGAGCCAGAGGAGCCACCCGCAGGGCGTCCATCAGCTTCCCATGGCGCGTGGACCACGCGCGTACCCTGCCGAACACACCATCACGATACGTAGAGATGGGCGGATGTTGATCGGCCCTGAGGCTGATTTTTGGCGTACGACCCAGGTCTTACGCGGGTCTTACGGGTGGTAGGCCAATCTTGTACCTGGGTGCGCTCTTCGGGGCGAGTAAAGGGAGATCGTGATGGCGGATCATGATCGTGATGACGGGTCGCGCGGCGAGACGCCGCGCGACCCGATTCACGAAGAGGGTGCCGCGCAGGCGCCGCAGGCCGCGTTCGACGACACACAGACCTCACCCGACCCCGCCCACGACGTCTTCCCCTCCGGCACGGACCGCCCCACGCCGGGCGGCGACCCGGCGGGTGAACCAACGGTGATCAGCCACGCGGCGAGTGGTGGCGCGGCGAGCGGTTCGCCACAGGGTGACGCGGCGCCGGGCGGGCCTACGGCGAGTGTCACCACGCCGGGAGGTGCGGCGGCGAGCGGTGCGACACAGGGTGACGCGGCGCCGGATAATTCTACGGCGAGTGGTTCCACGCAGGGCGGTGGGGCGTCGGGTGGGCCTACGGTGAGTGGCCATGCGATGGGTGGTTCCACGGCGGCCGGGCCTGGGGCCGGTGGGTTCCCGCCCGGTGGGCATGCGGCGGGTGGGCCGGGTGGTCCTGTGCTGGGTGGTCCTGTGCCGGGTGGGCATGCGGCGGGTGGGCCGGGTGGTCCTGTGCCGGGTGGTTCCACGGGACCCGGGTGGGCGGGGCCTCGGCCGCCGGAGGCTGGTTCCTGGCGGGACTTCGCACGCCAGAAGCCGACCCAGATCATCGGCGCCGGCCTGATCGGCCTCATCCTCGGCTGCCTGATCGGCGGCACCGCCGTGCTGCTGATCGGTGGCATCACCTCCCGCGCCTCCTACGGCGACTGGGAACGGCCGGGCATGGAACGTCACCACGGCCGTCTCCAGCCCGACTATCGCGCCCCCCGCTACCCGGACTGCCGCCCCGCCCCCGGCGGCGTCTACTGCCGCCAACCGGCGCCGTACCCGATGCCCTTCCCCAGCGACGGCTCGTCGATCAGTCCTCCCAGGCCGGCGCCCACCCTCCCCAGCCCGGTCCCGACCCTCCCCAGCCCGCTCCCCACCCGCACGGGCTAAGGTTTCCCCGCAAGGCGAACGAACGTGACGCCAGCCGTCGAAACCAGGGGATCGCATGTCAAAGACGCATAACGGCGACATGGTGGCTCTTGTGCCGCAGAAGCGCGGGCTCGCCGCCCTGTCCGCCGTGCCCGGCGTCCGTCCCGTCCTCTACGACGTCACGGCTCCGCTGCCCGCGGAAGCCTCGGGCGCCGAAGTCATGGTCGTCCCCTCACGCCCTCTGGACCGCGTACTCGCCCTGGTGCGGGAGCTCCCCTCTCTTCGCCTGGTCCAGACCCTCAGCGCGGGCACCGAACAGCTGACCGGCCGCCTGCCCGACCAGGTCGCCCTGTCCAGCGCCCGGGGCGCGCACGGCGTCGCGGTGGCGGAGTGGACGGTCGCCACCCTCCTCGCCGTCTACCGCGGCCTCCCGACGTACGTGACCAACCAGGCGGAAGCCCGCTGGCAGCCACGCTCGACCGAGACCCTGTTCGGCAAGAAGATCCTCATCCTCGGCGCCGGCGACCTCGGCACCCAGCTCCGCACCCGCCTGGAGCCCTTCGGCGTCGAGATCACCATGGTCGCCCGCCGCGCCCGCCACGGCATCCACGCCATGGACGACCTTCCGCGCCTGCTGCCCGCCCACGACGTGGTGGCCCTCATGCTCCCGCTGACAGACGACACCCGCCGCCTGGCCGGCCAGGACTTCCTGAGCAGGATGCGAGACGGCGCCATCCTCGTCAACGCGGCCCGCGGCGGTGTCGTCGACACCGATGCCCTGCTCGCCGAGACCCGGTCGGGCCGCCTGCGCGCCATCCTCGACGTCACCGACCCCGAGCCCCTGCCCGCGGAGCACCCGCTGTGGCACACGCCGGGCGTCCTGATCACCCCGCACGTGGCGGGCAACGTCCCCGAGGCCGACGAGCGCGCCTGGAAGGTGGCGGCCACCCAGATCGGCCAGTTCGCCAGAGGCGAGCAACCGGCCAATCTGGTCAGGTGATCAGCATCAGTCGGCCGAACTGTGGCGACCATTTGCTGTATTCATAAATATGTGGGGCCGGTGGGATTCGAACCCACACGTAACAGCTACCTAAAAACTGCGCCTCTGCCATTGGGCTACGACCCCTTCACCTTTCCCTTGCCAGCGAAATTCGCAGTTTGGGAATGGCAATTCGGGCAGAGGAAGCGCAGATTCACCATGCGATTGTCGAGCCAGCCACCATTGATGTGGTCGACATGGAGAGTCAACGCCTTTCCCTGCCACGTTCCGTCAATACTACAGCCTGAGCACGCGTATGAAACCCCGGCTTCACACAGTGCTCTGCGGAGCACAGGAGCCTTCTCGCGTATGGCGTCGGGCGGCCGCACGACCAGTATCTCCTGGTAGGAGCGTACGGCAGGTGAGCGCCTTCCCCTGCCGTGTGCTTGCCCCACAAAGTGCGAGGTGTCGATGTTGAAGTGCTTCAGCCGGCGACTGATGTGGGCATGGCTGCCACCGGCCCATCTGATGCCCAGGTAGCGGAGTACGTCAGCCACGCTGCGCGCACCGGCTGCCGCCTCGGTGAGCATCTCCTGGGTGTACTTCTGATATGGGGCCATGACCTTAAGTTTAGGAAAGGCCACCGACAGTTAAGATGCGCGTGGCAATTTCCCTGAGATTTCCCATATGAGGCTTTTCTGGCTTCATGACCTGCACTGAACGGGCCCTGGGCGGTCAGGACAGGCCGAGCTTCTTCTTCAGGCCGGCCACGTGTCCGGTGGCCTTCACGTTGTAGAGGGCCTGCTCGATCTTGCCGTCGGCGTCGATGACGAAGGTGCTGCGGATGACGCCCACGACTTCCTTGCCGTAGAGCTTTTTGGTGCCGTACGCGCCGTATGCCTGGTGAATTGCCAGCTCGGGGTCCGACAGCAGCGGAAAGGTCAGCGCGTCGTGTTCGGCGAACTTGGCGAGCTTGGCCGGCTTGTCCTTCGACACGCCGAGGACGACGAAGCCTTCGGCGGTGAGCTGACCGAGGTTGTCACGGAAGTCACAGGCCTGCTTGGTGCAACCAGGGGTCATCGCGGCGGGGTAGAAATAGAGGATCACCCGCTTGCCGCGGTAGGAGTCGAGGGAGACCTCGCCGCCGTCCGCGGTGGGCAGGGTGAAGTCGGGTGCGGCGTCGCCGGGCGCCAGCTTGGTGTCGGTCATAGGTCCTCCAGTGTTCTTCCAGGAAAACCTACCTGGCCGCCTGCGGTGCCGTACGGCGTGCCGACCTGACAGACTGATCACGACAACAGCGGGCAGTGCCCGCATGACGGCGCGGGCACGACCAGCAGCGCGGTCGAAAGGAGAGTCATGGCTGACACCGATCCCGACGAGCTGGAGCGGCGGATCGCGCGGACGCGAGCTGAGTTGGCGCAGACGGTGGACGCCATCGCCGACCGGGTGAGCCCTAAGCGCGTGGCCGAGCGCACGGTGGCGGATGTGCGGTCCCGGGCCGGGACTCTGGCGACCTCGGTGAGCGACGCCCTGGGGATGAGGTCACGGCCGGTGGAGTTCGGCGACGACCCGGAGCGGCTGTGGGACGAGGAGCCGCCCAACCTGGCGCCGGTGCTGATCGGCCTGGGGGCCGTGCTGGTGGTTGGCGCGGCCATCGTGCTGTGGCGCCGCCGCCGCCGTTAGAGGAAGGTTTTGGATTCGCCTCTGTAGGTGGGGACGGAGTCCGTGACGGTGCCGGACTCCACGAGGTGGAGGGTGTCGAAGCGTTCGCACAGTTCACCCGCCTTGGCGTGCCGGAACCAGACCCGGTCGCCGATCCGGAGGTCTTCGGCCGGCCGGCCGAGCAGGGGGGTCTGCACCTCGCCCGCGCCCTCGTCCGGCGCGTACCGCAGGCCGGCGGGCAGGTAGGGCTGGGGGAGCCGGCTGGGCCCTGCGGCTCCGGAGGCGAGGTAGCCGCCGCCGAGGACGGTGACCGCGCCGGGGGAGGGGCGGCGGACCACCGGCAGGGCGAACAGGGCGGCGGGCCGGCCGGTGAAGCGGCTGTAGAAGTCGAACAGGCGCGGGTGGAAGAGTCCTGATCCGGCGGCGACCTCGGTGACGGCCTTCTCGCGTACGGTGCGTTCGATGGAGCCGGTGCCGCCGCCGTTGACGAATTCGAGGTCGGCGACCTGGCGGACGGCGTTGACGATGCGGCCGCGCCGCACCATGAGCTCCCTGGCCGACAGGGCCTGCATGAGCCTGATCACGCGGGCGCGGGCGGCGCCGGTGCGGGGGGCGTCGCCGACTCCGGCGATCTGCGCTTCGTAGGCCAGGAGTCCGACGAGACGATACCCGGGGCGTTTGGCGATGTCGGCGGCCAGGGCGGCGATCTGGTCGGCGTCGCGAAGGGGAGACCGAAGCGCCCCCGCCCGAAATTTCCCACCAAAGGCGACAAATCCGGCGTCGATGTCGATACATATGCGGATTTCTTGGCGAGGGTGGACCTCGGCCACGGCGTGGTCCATGAACGCCAGCTGCTCCGTGGAGTCCACCGTCAGCGTGATCCGCCCGGCGGCCTCGGCGTTGCCCGCCAGCGCGGCCAGGGCCTCGCGGTCGGCCGTCGGATAGGCCACCAGGATGTCGCCGAACCCCCGCTCGGCCAGCCAGAGCGCCTCCGGCAGGGTGAAGGCCATCAGCCCCTGGAAGCCGTCCAGGGCCAGCACGCGCTCCAGCAGGGGCCGCGACCGGATCGACTTGGTGGCCACCCGGATCGGCTTGCCGGCCGCACGTCGTACCAGGGCGGCGGCGTTGGCGTGAAAGGCCTCCAGATCGAGGATGGCGAACGGCGGCTCGAGAGCCGCGGTCGCCCTGTCGTAGCGCCGGCGGTCGTCCATGCGAGCAGCGTAACGACATATCGGACAGATGAATATGAGGAGCATTCATATTGATCAAGCGACCCGTAATGATCCAGTAAACGGGCGGCGAGGGGGCGGTCGAGTCGCCGCCGGATCCGTGTACCCCTGGTCGTTGTGATGACCACGCTCCAGCAGATACTGCCCGGTGCGGCCGTCGCCGCGCAGGACACCCCACTCCGCAGGTCCAGGCGAGCGCTCAGACCGGCACGCACCCCGGCGGCGGTGCTCGTGGCGGCGGTGCTGACCGCGGGGCTCGGGCTGACCACCGCGGAGATCGTGTCGGCGCTGCTGGGCAAGTCGCTCGGCTGGGTGCCGGTCGACCGGGCCGTGGCGTGGGCGTCGCGATCCTCGTGGAACGAGTTGCCGCCGGTCGGGCTGGCGCTGGCCGGCGTGGGCGCGGCCCTGCTGCTGCTCGCGCTGGTGCCGGGCCGCTCCCGGCTGGTGCCGGTCGAGACGACCGACCCGCTGATCGTGGTCGGCATCACCCGCGTCGGCCTCCGCCGTACGCTGCGGGCCGTCGCTCAGGAGGTGGACGGCGTCCACAAGGCGCGGGTACGGCTGCGCAGACGCAGGATCGAGGTCACCGTGGTGACCGGCCCGGAGAGCTCCGGCTCGATGCTCAAGCAGGTCGGCACCGCCGTGGGCGACCGGCTGGCCGGCGTGGGCACACTGGAGACGGGCGAGGTCGTCGTACGGCTGCGCCGGAAGGGACTGTGATGAGGCAGTACGCGGGCAACCGGGTCGGCCTGGCCGTGGTCGGCACGCTGCTGCTGGGCGCCGGGGCCTACGCGTGGCTGCGCGGCCAGGACCGGCTGGACGGGCTGCCGTCGCGGGCCAAGGTGCTGCCGGAGCGCACCGCGCACGCCGTCGCCGAGCAGTCGTGGGCGCTGTGGGCGGTCGCGCTGGTCCTGCTGGTGCTCGCGTTCGTGACCCTGCGCTGGCTGCTGCTCAGCCTGGGCTGGGGCCGCCGCGGCGCCCGCTCGGGCACCGGCACGGCGATGCTCTGCGTCGGCCTGAAGGACGTCGAAGGGCTGGCCAGGGCGACGGTGCGGGTCGTCGGCGAGGCCACCCGCCTGCGCATCGGCCTCACCTGCCCGGCGACGGCCGACGTGGGCTCGGTGGCGACCAAACTGGACCGCGAGATCGTCAGCCGCATCCGACGCGAGGTCCGCGACGACGACCTGGCCGCCATCGTCCGCATCCACGTCCGCCGGTAGGTCAGCTGTTGGATCTGAGTACGAGGACGCGCACCTCGTCGTCGTAGATCGTGAACTTCACCGTGAGTTGCGAGGTGTGGATCTCGTATGGTGCGCAGGGTCATGTGCGAGGGAGCCCCAAGGAGTTGGCGAGCTTGGCCTCAAGCTCTTCACGGGAACGGGCGGTGACGACGACCGTACCCTCCGGATCGGGCTCTCCGCGCTCGATCCGCGCGATTCCCTCGCGGATCACTCGCCGGTCCGCCTCATCCTGGAAACGGCGGAGCTCCTCCTGGAGGTGGGCGTAGTCGTCCGCCGAGAGCAGGACGGCCTCCGGCCTGCCGTGCCGCGTGATCGTCACCGGCTTGTGCGCGTGGTGGACCTGTGCGACGAGAACGCCGAGCTTCTCGCGGGCTTCCTGGAGCGCGATGATGTCCATGGCCACAGCTTAGACGAGGAACCTTGAGAACTGTAAGGTTCTCAAGGTTCGTACGTTCTCAGCATTCGATGACGTTGACCGCGAGGCCGCCGCGGGAGGTCTCCTTGTACTTGTCGAGCATGTCTCTGCCGGTGTCGCGCATCGTCTTGATGGCCTTGTCCAGGGAGACGTGGTGGCGGCCGTCGCCGCGCATGGCGATGCGGGCGGCGGTGACGGCCTTGATGGAGGCGACCGCGTTGCGTTCGATGCACGGGATCTGGACCAGGCCGCCGATGGGGTCGCAGGTGAGGCCCAGGTTGTGCTCGATGCCGATCTCGGCGGCGTTCTCCACCTGCTCGGGGGTGCCGCCGAGGACTTCGGTGAAGCCGGCGGAGGCCATCGAGCAGGCTGAGCCCACCTCGCCCTGGCAGCCGACCTCGGCTCCGGAGATGGAGGCGTTCTCCTTGAACAGCACGCCGATGGCGGCGGCGGTGAGCAGGAAGCGGACGATGCCGTCGTCGTCGGCGCCCGGGGTGAAGCGGGAGTAGTAGGTGAGGACGGCGGGGATGATGCCGGCGGCGCCGTTCGTGGGAGCGGTGACGACGCGGCCGCCCGCGGCGTTCTCCTCGTTGACGGCCAGGGCGAACAGGGAGAGCCAGTCCATCGCCTGCAGCGGGTCCTTCTCGGGGCTCTCGCTCTGCAGGCGGCGGTGCAGGGGGTTGGCGCGGCGCTTGACCTTGAGGCCGCCGGGCAGAACGCCCTCCTTGGCGATGCCCCGCCGGACGCATTCCGACATGACCTGCCACAGGTGCAGGATCTCGGCGCGGATCTCGGCCTCGGTGCGGCCGAACGCCTTCTCGTTCTCCAGCATCAGGGCGGAGATCGACAGGCCGGCGGTCGAGCAGTGCTTGAGGAGCTCTTCGCCGGTGGTGAAGGGGTAGGGCAGGACGGTGTCGTCCGGTTTGATGCGGTCGGCGCCGGTGGCCTGCTCGTCGACGACGAAGCCGCCGCCGACCGAGAAGTAGACCTTCTCGCGCAGGGTCTCGCCGTCGCCTGAGTAGGCGGTGAAGCGCATGCCGTTCGGGTGCTCGGGCAGCGAGATCTTGCGTTCGAAGACCAGGTCCTGGCCGACGACGAACGGGATCTCGCGGGTGCCGTACAGCGTGACCGTGCCGGACTCGCGCATGGCGGCGAGTCGCTCGTCGATGGTGTCGACGTCGACCAGCTCGGGCTTCTCGCCGGACAGGCCCAGCAGGACGGCCTTGTCGCTGCCGTGGCCCTTGCCGGTCAGGCCGAGTGAGCCGTACAGAATCACTTCGACGCGCGTCGTACGGTCGAGCAGCCCGTCGCCGTGCAGCCCGCGGGCGAACTTGTGGGCGGCCGCCATCGGGCCGCCGGTGTGGGAGCTCGACGGGCCGATACCGATCTTGAACAGATCGAAGACGCTGATCGCCATTGATGCGCCTTTCAGCAGGGGCCGGGACCCGGTGACCGGGCCCCGGCGGTCGGATCAGGAATCGCCGGAGGTCAAAGCCGCATACTCCTCGGCCGTCAGCAGGTCCTCCGCGTTGCCTTCCACCCGCACGCGGAACATCCAGCCATCGCCGTAGGAGTCACTGTTGGCCAGCGACGGGTCGTCCACCAGGCTCTGGTTGATCTCCACCACCTCGCCGCCGACGGGGGTGTAGATCTCGCTCACCGACTTGGTCGACTCGACCTCGCCGATGGAGTCGCCCGGCTCGATGGTCGCGCCGACCTCGGGAAGCTGCACGTAGACGACGTCACCCAGGGCCTCGGCGGCGAAGGCCGTGATCCCGATGGTCACGATGAGGCCGTCCTCGAGACCGGCCACCCACTCGTGCTCCTTGGTGTAGCTCAGGTCCTCAGGGATGTTGCTCACTTGTTCCTCCTGTAAAAGGGCAGCTCGACCCGGTCCACGGGCTCTTGGCTGCCCCGGATGTCCACGGCCAGACCTTCATTGACCCCGGTGTCGACGTAGGCCAGCGCGATGGGCCTGCCCAGAGTCTGGGAGGGCGCACCGCTGGTGACCTCGCCGACGACGGCACCGTCCTTGGTGACCGGGTAGCCGTGGCGCGGCACCCGGCGGCCTCGCGCGACCAGGCCGACGAGCCGGCGCCGTGGCGGGACGTCCTTGACCGCCTCCAGCGCCGATCTGCCGACGAAGTCGCCCGGCTTGTCGAATTTCACCACTCTGCCCAGGCCCGCGTCGAACGGGGTGAGCGTGGCACCGAGCTCGTTGCCGTACAGCGGCATGCCCGCCTCCAGCCTGAGCGTGTCGCGGCTGGACAGCCCCGCGGGCTTGAGGTCGTACGGCTCGCCCGCCGCCGTCAGCGCGTGCCAGAGCGGCACGGCGTCCTGGTTGGCGACGAAGAGCTCGAAGCCGTCCTCGCCGGTGTAGCCGGTGCGGGCGATGAGCGCCTGCCGCCCGTCGACCAGCCCCGGCAGCCCGGTGTAGTACTTGAGCCCGGCCAGGTCGGCGTCGGTGAGCGTGGCGAGGATCTCCTGCGCGCGCGGCCCCTGCACGGCGATCAGCGAGTACTGGTCCGAGCGATCCTCAACCACCACGTCGTACGACTTGACGCGGTTTTTCAACTCATCGCCGACCATTTCATAGTTCGAGGCGTTAGCCACGACCATGAACTCCTCGTCCCCGAGCCGGTAGACGATGAGGTCGTCCAGCACCCCGCCCCGCTCGTTCACGATCATGGTGTAGCGAGCCCGGCCGGACGCGAGCGCCGACAGGTGACCCACCAGCGCGTAGTCCAGCGCCTCACCCGCCTGCGGCCCGGTCAGGAAGATCTCGCCCATGTGCGAGAGATCGAACAGCCCGGCCGCCTGGCGGACCGCGTTGTGTTCCGCGGACTCGCTGCCGTAGCGCAACGGCATGAGCCATCCGGCGAAGTCGGTCAGCGTGGCGCCGAGAGCCTCGTGTACGTCTCTCAACGGTGTCGATCGGGACATGTGTCGCACCTCAGGACGGGGTCGGATGCATGGGTCATCCTCCCCCTCTGTCGTCGTTGCCTGAGAGCTTCGCCCGGGGATTTGCCGGACTTTCACCTTCGGCGAGGCCACCAGGCCTGCTTTCCAGAGGACACCTCGTCCGTACGGTCCTTTTCCTTGAGAGGTTCGCGGGGAGGGCTTGCTCCTTCAGGGGCCCTGACCGGCTGTCAGGACGCTCTCCCGTACGGTTTTGACGGTGATGTCCGTAAGCCTAGTGGCGTGACAGGGCTGTTGTCGCGCCCGGCTTCGCGGCGGGTGAACCCGGCCGGCGAGCCCCGGGTCAGCAGGCGGCTACCAGGGACTCGAAGAGGGTGCAGTCGGTGGCTGCTTCTGGGTGCCATTGGACGGCGAGGGTGAAGGGGTGGGAGTCGAGTTCCACGGCCTCGATGGTGCCGTCGTCGGCGGTGGCGGTGATCGTCAGGGGTGGGGCCAGGTGGTCGATGGACTGGTGGTGGTAGTGCGGGACGGTCACCGGGTCGTCGCCCAGGGCCTTGGCGAGTCGGGTGCCGGGGGTCGGGTGGATCGGGAGGTGGCCGAACTCGCCGGGGGCGGGGGAGTGGCCGGTGTGCCCGACCACGTCCGGGAGGTGCTGGTGGAGGGTGCCGCCGAGGGCGACGTTCAGGACCTGGAGTCCTCGGCAGACGCCCAGGTAGGGGAGCCCGGCGTCGAGGGCGGCAGCCAGGATCGCAAACTCCGCCTCATCACGAAATTTGCGGATATAGCCGGTCTTGTCGCCTGGCTGCTCGCCGTACCTCGCGGGGTCGATGTCGCCGCCGCCGGCCAGGATCAGCCCGTCCAGCCGCCCCACCAGTGCGGCCGGCTCGCCCGCCGGCGGCAGCACCACCGGCTGGCCGCCCGCCCGGACCACCTGCTCGATGTAGGTGTACGGCAGCAGCGCGACGGTCATCTCCCAGACCGTGAACCGCGCGGGCTCGACGTACGACGTGATGCCGATCAACGGCCGCTTCATCCTGATCCCCCCGAACACGTACCCAGGTCCCTTACAGCGGTGTCACGTAAGCGCCGGAGATCCCCCCGTCCACCAGGAACTGCGACGCCGTGATGAACGAGGCGTCGTCGCTGGCCAGGAAGGCGACCGCGGCCGCGATCTCCGACGCCTCGGCGAAGCGCCCGACCGGCACGTGCACCAGCCGCCGCTGGGCCCGCTCGGGGTCCTTGGCGAACAGCTCCCGCAGCAGCGGCGTGTTGACCGGCCCGGGGCACAGCGCGTTGACCCGGATGCCCTCGCGGGCGAACTGGACGCCCAGCTCGCGCGACATGGCCAGCACCCCGCCCTTGGAGGCGGTGTAGGAGATCTGCGAGGTGGCCGAGCCCATGACCGCCACGAACGAGGCGGTGTTGATGATGGAGCCCTTGCCCCGCCGCCGCATGTGCTCGATGGCGTACTTGCAGCACAGGTAGACGCTGGTGAGGTTGACCTCCTGGACGCGCCGCCAGGCCTCCAGGCCGGTCTCCAGGATCGAGTCGTCCTCCGGCGGGGAGATGCCCGCGTTGTTGAAGGCGATGTCCAGCCCGCCGTAGACCTCGATGGCCGTGGCGTACATCCGCTGGACGTCGTCCTCGCTGGTCACGTCCGCCTTGACGAACAGGCCGCCGACGTCGGTCGCGGCCTTGGCCCCGGCCTCCTCGTCGATGTCCACGCAGACGACCTTCGCGCCCTCCTGGGCGAACCGGTGCGCGGTGGCCAGGCCGATGCCGCTGCCCGCGCCGGTGATGACGGCGACCCGATCCTGCAAACGCTGCATAGTTGTCACTCCCTGCCCCGCTTCGCGAGATGCGCCGGGTTCACTCCGATGAGATGAAGACGTTCTTGGTCTCGGTGAACGCCGCCAAGGCGTCCGGGCCGAGCTCCCTGCCGAGTCCGGACTGCTTGAAGCCGCCGAACGGGGTCCAGTAGCGGACGGAGGAGTTGGAGTTGACCGACAGGGCGCCCGCTTCGACGGCTCTGGCCACCCGCAGGGCCCGGCCGACGTCGCGGGTCCAGATGGAGCCGCTCAGGCCGTACGGGGTGTCGTTGGCGATGCGCACCGCCTCGGCCTCGTCGGCGAACGGCACCACCGACACGACCGGGCCGAAGATCTCCTCGGTGAACGCCCGGTCGGTGACCGCCGAGGTCAGCACCGTCGGCGGGAACCAGTAGCCCTTGCCCTGCGGGCAGTCCCCTTGGAGGTACGGGGCGTCGTCGACGAAGCCGCGCACCCGGGCCAGGTGCTCGGCGCTGACCAGGGGGCCCATGTCCGTGTCCGGGTCGAGGGGGTCGCCGACGCGGATGTCGCGCACCGCCGCCGACAACCGCTCCAGGAACTCGTCGTACGCCCCGGCCTGCACGAGGATGCGGGAGCGGGCGCAGCAGTCCTGGCCGGAGTTGTCGAAGACGGCATAGGGCGCGGCCTTCGCCGCCTTCTCCAGGTCCGAGTCGGCGAAGATGATATTTGCGGACTTGCCGCCGAGTTCGAGGGTGATCCGCTTGACCTGGGCCCCGGCCTTGGCCGCGATCTGCTTGCCCACCTCCGTCGACCCGGTGAACACGATCTTCGCCACGTCCGGATGCTCGACCAGCCGGGCGCCCGCGACCTCCCCGGCCCCGGGCAGCACCTGGAGCACCCCCTCGGGCAGGCCCGCCGCCAGCGCCAGCTCGGCCAGCCGCAGCGCGGTCAGCGGAGTCCACTCAGCGGGCTTGACGATCACCGCGTTGCCCGCCGCGAGCGCCGGCGCGACGCCCCACGACATGATCAGCATCGGGAAGTTCCACGGCACGATGACGCCCACCACGCCCAGCGGCTCCTGGAACGTCACGTCCACGCCGCCCGGCACCGGGATCTGCAGCCCGTGATTGCGCTCCGGGGCCCCGGCGTAGAAGTGCAGGACGTCGCGTACGGCGCCCGCCTCCCAGCGGGCGTTGCCGATCGGGTGGCCGGCGTTGGCCACCTCCAGCATGGCCAGCTCCTCGCCGTGCGCGTCCACCAGGTCCGCGAAGGCGCGCAGCAGCCGCGCCCGCTGTCCCGGGGCGACGTCCCGCCAGGCCGCCTGGGCCTTCCTGGCCCGCTCCACCGCACGGTCGACCTCGGCGGCGTCGGCGAGCTCGACGTCGGTGAGCACGTCTTCCGTCGCCGGATTGATGATCTTCATGCCGCTCACATCCGCTCGAAGCCGCGGACCATCTCCCAGTCCGTCACGGCGGCGTCGAACGCCTCCAACTCGATCCTGGCGTTGTTGGCGTAGTGCGCCACCACCTCGTCGCCGAGGGACTCGCGCGCCAGCTTCGAGCTCTCGAACAGCGCCAGCGCGTCACGCAGGGTGTGCGGCACGGTCTCGGCGTCGGTGGCGTAGGCGTTGCCCTCGAACGCACCCTCCAGCGGCAGCTCGGCGTCGATGCCGTGCAGCCCGGCCGCGATCAGCGCGGCCACCGCGAGGTAGGGGTTCACGTCGCCGCCGGGCACCCGGTTCTCCACCCGCAGCGACGGGCCGTGGCCGACCAGGCGCAGCGAGCAGGTGCGGTTGTCCACCCCCCACTTGACGGCGGTGGGCGCGAAACTGCCGGGGACGTAACGCTTGTAGGAGTTGATGTTGGGCGCGTACATCAGGGTGAGCTCGCGCATGCAGGCGAGCTGTCCGGCGATGAACCGGCTGCCCGCCTCGGACAGCCCGTGCGGCCCGTCGCCCGCCATGACCAGCTCGCCGTCCACGCCGCGCAGCGAGATGTGGATGTGGCAGGAGTTGCCCTCGCGCTCGTTCGGCTTGGCCATGAAGGTGATCGACTTGCCCTCCTGGGCCGCGATCTCCTTGGCGCCGTTCTTGTAGATCGAGTGGTTGTCGCACGTGGCGAGCGCCTCGTCGAAGCGGAAGGCGATCTCGTGCTGGCCCAGGTTGCACTCGCCCTTGGCGGACTCGACGTAGAGTCCGGCGCCCTCCATGTCGCGCCTGATCCGGCGCAGCAGGGGCTCGATGCGCGCCGTGCCCAGCAGGGAGTAGTCCACGTTGTAGAGGTTCGCGGGCGACATGTCGCGATAGCCGCGTTTCCAGGCCTCTTCGTAGGTGTCCTCGTAGACCACGAACTCCAGCTCGGTGCCGACGTAGGCGCGCAGGCCGCGCTCCTCCAGGCGGGCGAGCTGCCGGCGCAGGATCTGCCGGGGCGAGGCCACCACGTCGGCGCCGTCCTCCCAGCCGAGGTCGGCCATCACCAGCGCGGTGCCCTCCTGCCAGGGCACGCGCCGCAGGGTCGACAGGTCCGGCCGCATCACGAAGTCCCCGTACCCACGATCCCAGGACGACATCGCGTAGCCGCCGACCGTGTTCATCTCCACGTCCACCGCGAGCAGGTAGTTGCACCCCTCGGAGCCGTGCCGCAGCACCTCCTCCAGGAAGTAGCGCGCCGACAGCCGCTTGCCCTGCAGCCTGCCCTGCATGTCGGCGAGGGCGAGCAGCACCGTGTCGATCCGTCCCCGTGCCACCTCCTCCCGCAGCTCGTCAACGGTGAGGAAACCGGCGCGCGGTCCATCGCTCACGTGGGTCGCTCCCATCTGGCCCGTTGATTGGGCTAGTCTTAGACCATTGATGTGCATGCTGGGATCGCTTGTCAAGACCCGAGGACACGTTGGACGAGTCGGCGCGTTTGATGGCGGTGTTGCGGCCGGTGCGGGC
This sequence comes from Nonomuraea glycinis, assembly GCF_014646515.1. Classification (GTDB taxonomy): domain Bacteria; phylum Actinomycetota; class Actinomycetes; order Streptosporangiales; family Streptosporangiaceae; genus Nonomuraea; species Nonomuraea glycinis. Next base: position 218,679 of record NZ_BMNK01000003.1, on the reverse strand, counting down.
GGGCAACGCCTTCGAGGAGACCGTGGAACGGCTGCTCCAGGCGATCAGACTCGGCGTGGTCGCGCCGGGCCAGAAACTCCCCGCCGAGCGTGAGCTCGCCGTCCAGCTCGGCATCAGCAGGGTGACCCTGCGCGAGGCGATCCGCGCCCTGCAGGACGCGGGCTATCTCGCGGTACGGCGCGGCCGCTACGGCGGCGCCTTCGTCACCTACGTGCCGCCCGTCCCCGGCGCGACCGATCTGCGCCAGGTCGTCGCCGACATGGGCGCGGCCGACCTGGCGGACGCCCTCACCTTCCGGATGGCCGTGGAGTGCGGCGCCGCCCAGGTGCTGGCCGCCACCGAGCTCACCGCCGAGCAGCGCGCCACCCTGCACCGCGGGCTGAGCGACCTGGACGAGGCGTCCCTGGCCGACTATCGCCGCCTCGACACCGCCTTCCACCTGTCCATCGCCGAGCTCACCGGCTCCGGCCTGCTGGCGGCGGCCGTCGCCGACGCCCGGCTGCGGGTCAGCGACCTGCTCGACGCGATCCCCATGCTCCAGGTCAACCTCGACCATTCCGCCGCGCAGCACCGCGCCATGGTGACGGCCATCCTCGCCGGGGACCCCGACGCCGCCCGGCGAGCGGTCGCCGAGCACCTGGAGGGCACCGCCGCGCTGCTGCGCGGGTTCCTGTCCTGAGCGCAATGGGGACAAGTGGTACGGGCGGCCTCGTAGAGTCGGTGGCAAGGTCATGCAGAACTGGTTCGAGCACAACATCATCGCCACAGGACGGCTGCCGCTGTTCTGTTTCTTCGCCGCGCTCATCGTGGCTTTCATGGCCACCCGCGTCAACGTGCGGCTGATCAGGGCCAAGATCGGCTGGTTCCGCAACGTCAACGTGGGTGAGATGCACATCCACCACGTGGTGTTCGGCGTCGTGCTCATGCTGGTCGGCGGCGTCGCCGGACTGATCGTCTCCGGCGCCTCGCAGGAGGGCTACGCGGTCGCCGCGTCCATCTTCGGCATCGGGTCGGCGCTGGTGCTGGACGAGTTCGCGCTCATCCTGCACCTGCACGACGTCTACTGGGAGGAAGAGGGCCGCACCTCCGTCGACGCGGTGTTCATCGCCGTCGCCGTCACCGGGCTGCTGCTCGTCGGGCTGCGCCCGCTCACCTATGACTACGGCACCTTCGTGAGCCCGGCCGTGCTGATCGTGGCCAACCTCGCGCTGGCCGTCATCACGCTGCTCAAGGGCAAGATCTGGACCGGGATGGCGGGACTCTTCCTGCCCATCCTGCTGATCGTGGGCGCGGTCCGGCTGGCCAGGCCCGGCTCGCCGTGGGCGCACTGGTTCTTCGCCGGCCGCTCGCCGCGCAAGCTGGCCACGGCCGTCCACCGGGAGGACCGGTGGCGGCGGCCGGCCATCCGCGCCAAGATCGCCTTTCAGGAGTTCCTGTCCGGCCGCCACGACCTGCCCTCCACCAGGCGCGCCCGCCTGAGACGCGACACCTGAAGGCGCTCAAAGGGCGCTCAGGGCAGCGGCAGCAGCCCTTCGTGGCGGACCGTCCAGGAGCCGTCCGCCGGGAAGCCGGGCGTCGGCCCGCTGCCGTCCCAACCGGCCGCCATCAGCGCGACCGCCGCCAGCAGCCCGCCGTTGCCGGGCAGATAGATGGGCAGCGACGCCGTCTGCCGGTTGTGCCCGTTGAGCAGGTAGGTGTTCTTGGCGGTGGGCATCAGCAGGGCCGCCAGCGCGGTCTCCGGCTCGCCCAGCCGGGTCGCCGTCATCGCGATGGCCGGGTAGTCCCAGCCCCAGGTGGTCTCCCACGGCCAGGTCGCCATCACGTGCCGCAGCGTCGCCCGCATCGTCTCCGGCTCGATGAGCCGGGTGGAAGGAACGACGCCCAGCGCGTACAGCATGGAGGGGTGGTCGTCCGGCACGGTGTACGGCGGGGTGTCCATCGCGGCGTAGACCCCGTCGCGGACCAGCGGCCTGGACAGGCCGGCGGCCACCTCCGACCAGGACGGTTCGGGTTCGAGGCCGAGCAGCCGCCGCCACTCCTGGGCGGTCTCCAGCGCCCACGCCCAGTAGGCCAGCTCGAACGTCGGGTTCGCCGCGCTCGCCCGGACGTCGGCGTACGACTCCTGCGCCGGCACCAGCGGCGGCCCGAGCGCGTACCCGCCGGGCCCCTCGACCGGGAAGGCCGCCATGAAGGCGGCGGTGTCCATGACGATGCCCGCGTACCGGGTCAGCGCCTCGCGGGAGCCGGTCGAGCGGCGGACCAGCTCGGCCAGGAAGATCGGGTGCGGCTGCTGCCACACCAGGAACGGCCCGATCGGGCTCGGGCTCTCCCTGCCGTCGGGCGCGACCTGCTTGGGCCACCGCGCCCCCGGCAGGCCCTGCCGCGCGGCGGTCTCGCGGGCCCGCGTCAGGATGGTGTCGTACCAGCCGAGGCTGCGTTCGAGCAGCTCGGTGCGCCCCCACAGCGGGAAGTGCGCCCCGTGCCACCAGTGCATCTCCAGGTGGAAGCGGCCCCGCCAGCTGTTGGTCATCAGGCCGGTCTCCTGCGGCGGGGTGGAGCCCGCGCAGTGGATCGCCGTGAGGTACTGCGACAGCACGACGCGGCGCTCCAGCTCCGGCGCGCGCTCGTCGCGGCTGCCGGACAGGTCCAGCGCACCGCCGGTGCTCCAGAACCGCTCCCAGTGCCGGGCGGACGCCGCCAGCACCTGCTCGTACGCGGGCGGCTCGGCGGGCGGCTCCGGCCCGAAGGCCACCACCAGCTCGACGACCGCCTCGCGCGAGGTGATCAGGAACTCGTGCGGTCCGCCGACGTTCACCTCCGCGCCCGGCGAGAGGGTGACCGTGACGCCGTACCGGGTGTCGTCGAGCACCCGCTTGACGGCGAATCCGCCGGGGGCCTGCCGCAGCCTCGACGTGTGGGCCTCCGGCCGCGACCAGTCCGCCGCGTTGCCCCACGCCTGCGACCCGTAAGGGAAGGCCAGTCGTACGGCCAGCCCCTCGGTGAGCAGGTGGGACGCCACGCGCACGGCCAGGATGTCGCGCTCCGGGTGGCAGGCGGTGGTGACGTGGACCGGGGTGCCCCCCAGCCGGTGTTCGCCGGTGATGATCCCGGCCCACAGGTCCAGTCGCTGCCGGACGTCGCTCACGTCCGCGGGTGCCAGGGGGGCCGCACCCGGCCGGGCCAGGCCGATCCTGGCCAGGTCCAGCCGGTGCGGGTTGTTGCGCAGCCACGCCTCGGCGGCGGAGGCGGGGTTCTCGCCCGCGCCGCTCAGCTCGCCGCGCATGTCGACGTACGGGACCGGCCCTCGGGGGGTCTCGTACGCGGACATGGTGTCCGCCAGGTCGTACGAGCCGGGAACGCTGTGCCAGCCCCATGAGGACATGGTGCCGAGCAGCGTTCCCGGGCCGGTGCCGGTGCGGTCCTCGACCGGGTAGGCGTCCGGGAAGGTCTGCAACCCGGTGACGTCGACGGTGAAGCAGAACTCGCCGTTGCCCACGGACAGCGGCGCCTGCGCCACGATCTCCGTCACCTCGACCGCGTGCCGGTCGACGAGCGCACGCCGGTCGATCCCGGTGTCCGTCATTACTGGATCGCCGCCCCTACCTGCTTGATGAAGTCGGCCGCGGCCTCGGCGGGCTTCTGCCGATCGAACAGCACCTCCGCGTTGACCCGGTCAAGGATCTTCGGGGTGTCGGTGGAGCCCGTCGGGCCGACCACCAGCGGCGGGCCGGCCTTCGGGGTCAGCTCGTCGATGAACTTCGCCTGGATGACCTCTTCCTCCTTGAGCGAGCCCTCGATGGCCGTACGGACGTCGGAGTTCGCCGAGATGCCCCGGTCGGCCAGGATGATCTTCCCGGCGTCCGCGCTGTTGACCAGAAAGTCCACGAGCTTGGCGGCCTCCTGCGGGTGCTCGCTCTTGGCGTTGATGGTGTAGAGCTGTGAGGCCTGCAGCCACGCACCGGGCTGCGTGGCGCCGCTCTCGCCCGGCATCCGCATCAGCTCCAGCGGGTGCCCGGAGGCGGTGCGCAGGGCCGTGAGCTGGTTGCTCCAGTCGAACTGCATCCCGGCCAGGCCGCGGCCGATCAGCGACTGCTCGGGCGCGGGCTGGGTGATGAGCTCGGCGGTCTGCGAGGCGGGCGGGGTGGCCCCGGCGTCACGCAGTTCGAGGGTCATGGTCCACCAGTCGACGAGCGTCTTCTCGCTGATGCCCACCTTGCCGTCGGCCGTGTAGAGAGCCTCACCGCGCTGCCGCGAGTAGATGTCCAGCATGTCGGTCTTGGTGGGGTCGGCCAGGCCGAAGGTGCCCTTCGGGGACTTCTCCGCGATCTCCTTGGCGATCCGCTTGAAGTCGTCCCACGTCCAGGTCTCGTCGTCCGGCAGCGCCACGCCGGCCGCCTTGAACACCTCGGGGTCGACCACGACGGCGACGGCGTTGACGCCGGTCGGCACGCCGTACTGGATGTTGCTGAACTTGCCGTTGTCCAGCGCGGCGGTGCCGATCTTGTCCGTCTTCAGCACGCTGCTGACCTTGCTCAGGTCGAGCAGGGCGCCGCGGTCGCCGTACTCGCGCGGGTAGGCGCCGCCCAGCGTGATGACGTCGGGCGCGCCGCCGGCCGCCACCTCGGTGGCCAGGCGGTCGAAGTAGGAGTTGAAGTCGGTGAACGAGCCCTTGACCTTGATCTTCGGGTTCTGCTTCTGGAAGGCGTCGATGACCTTCTGGGTGGCGGCGGCCCGGTCGTTGTTGCCCCACCAGCCGAACCGCAGCTCGATGGTGCCGTCGTCGCTCTCGCTCGAGCCGCCACCGCAGCCGGCGGCCGCTAAGAGCACGGTGGTGAGGCAGAGCGCCGCCAGGCGGCGGGACTTGGGGATTTTCATGGCTCTCTCCGGTGATTGTTTAAAACGATTTAATACGGCGTACGTGATCACTCCGGGCAGGAGGGGCGGTGCTCACTTGAAGCCGGTCGTCGACAGGCCCTGCGTCAGGTAGCGCTGGCCGGCCAGGAAGAAGCCGAAGATCGGCACCAGGCCCACGATCGACATCGCGAAGAGCTGGCCCCACGCCGTCTCGCCCTGGCCGTCCATGAAGGAGCGCAGCGCCACCGGCATGGTCCACAGGTCCGGATCGGTGAGGAAGATGAGCTGGCTGAAGAAGTCGTTCCAGGTCCAGATGAACGTGAACAGCGCCGAGGTGGCGAGCGCCGGCACCGACAGCGGCATGATGATCCGCCAGTAGATCCGGATGTGCCCGCACCCGTCGAGGCGGGCGGCCTCGTCGAGCTCGCGGGGCAGACCGCGGATGAACTGCACCATGAGGAAGATGAAGAACGCGTCGTGGGCCAGGAACTTCGGCACGATGAGCGGCAGGTTGGTGTTGATCCAGTCAAGCTGGGAGAACAGCACGTACTGCGGCACGATCAGCACGTGGATCGGCAGCATCAGCGTCGCCAGCATCGCGGCGAAGAAGAAGTTCCGGCCCCGGAACTTCATCCGGGCGAAGGCGTAGGCGGCGAGCGAGCACGAGAGCAGGTTGCCGATGACCGCGAAGATCGCGATCACCGCCGAGTTCCACAGGTAGTAGTGGAACGGGTGGCTCAGCGCCGACCAGCCCCGGACGTAGTTGCCGAGGTCGAGCTCCGTGGGCCAGATCGACGGGTCGCGGAAGATGATCTCATTGGGCTTGATCGAGCTCGACACCATCCACAGCAGCGGATAGAGCATCACCACGCCGAAGACGATCAGCAGCGCGTGCTTCGACAGTCTCCTCGACCGGCTGGTCGAGATGTCGCCTTGCCGCACGTCAGTTGCCATAGAACACCCACCGCTTGGCCAGAAGGAAGTTGAGCCCGGTCAGCGCGGCGATGATGAGCAGCAGGGTCCAGGCCATCGCGGAGGCGTAGCCCATGTCGAAGGAGCCGAAGCCGCGCTGGTAGAGGTAGAGCGTGTAGAGCAGGGTCGAGTCGGACGGACCGCCCTGCCCGCCGCTGACCACGAACGCCTGGGTGAAGCTCTGGAACGCGCCGATCATCTGCAGCACGAGGTTGAAGAAGATGATCGGGGTCAGCAGCGGCATCGTGATGTGGAAGAACTTCGCCACCGTGCCGGCCCCGTCGACCTGCGCCGCCTCGTAGTAGGAGGTCGGGATCTGCCGCAGGCCGGCCAGGAAGATCACCATCGGCGCGCCGAAGGTCCAGGCGTTGAGCACGACCAGCGTGCCCAGGGCGAAGTCGGGATGGGACACCCAGCTCACGCCCTCGATGCCGGCCATGGCCAGGAACTGGTTGATCAGCCCTTCCTTGCCGAAGATCTGCCGCCAGAGGATCGCGATGGAGACGCTGCCCGCCAGCAGTGACGGCAGGTAGTAGACCGACCGGTAGAAGCTCAGGCCGCGCACGCCCCGGTTGAGCAGGAGTGCCAGCGCCAGGGCCAAGATCAGCTGGATGGGCACCGACACGAAGACGTAGAGGAAGGTCACCCCCAGCGACTTGTGCAGCCGGGGATCCGCCAGCATCTGCTCGTAATTCGCCAGGCCGAGCCATTCCGGTGGCTTGAGCAGGGTGTATTCGGTGAACGACAGATAGAGCGAGGCCAGGATCGGTCCAATGGTGAACACCACCATGCCGATGAACCACGGCGTCAGGAACAGATAGCCGATCCGGTCCTCGCGCGGCCCTCTCGGGGCCAGGAACCGCCGCAAACGGTTGTTCTGATGTAACGGCGACGAGGGCGCGAGTGCACCCGTTTGTTCGCTCATCTATCACCCTTCGCCAGGTCGCGCAGGGGGAAATGCGCGGGTGGGAGTGGGCGGGCCGCCATGAGGACCGGCCCGCGAGTAACCAGTTTCTAACAGAGCCGTCATTCACTGTCAACGATCGGTGAACACTGCCTTGAGCTGGACAAACATCGGATGGAAGTTTTTTGGCGAGCAACACGGCAACCGGTTGCAATCGGGTTTGGAAACCGGTATCTTGCGGCGGTGCTCGGTTCCGGCGTAACAGTCCCGACTCGGCGATTTAATGCATGCAGATGAGTGCCGGAGCATGCGGGGAGAGCGGACATGAGCGCGCGTGACCACAGCGGGGACGAGCCGGAGCGGCCGGTCCGACCGGCAGGAAAGCGCGGGCCACGGCCCTACGGCACGGCGACCATCAGCCGCGTCGCCGAGGCCGCCGGCGTCTCGCGGGCGACCGTGTCCAGGGTCATGAACGGCTCACCCACCGTCAACCCCGAGCTCGCCGCGCGGGTGCGGGCCGCCGCCAAGGAGCTCGCGTACGAACCGAGCCTGGTCGCCCGCAGCCTCGCACTCGGCCGCACCAGCACCATCGCGCTCATCGTCCCCGACCTGGCCAACCCGCTGTTCCAGGGCATCCTGCGCGGGCTCAGCCAGGCCGCGGGACAGGTGGGCCGCCGCCTGCTGGTCGCCGAGTCCAGGGAGGACACCGAAGAGGAGGTGATCCTCGCGGTGGAGGCCCGGCGCCGCTCCGACGGCCTCGTCCTCGCCTCTCCCCGGGCGTCCGACGAACGGCTGCGCGCGCTGAGCGACAGGCTCGCGCCGCTCGTGCTGCTCTACAGGGAGATCCCCGGCTCCACCCTGCCGTCGCTGTCCATCGACAACGCGGCCGGCATCGCGGAGATCATGGACCATCTCACCGGCCTCGGCCACCGCCGCCTGGTCTACCTCGCCGGCCCCGAGGCCAGCGCGCCCAACCGCGACCGCCGCGCCGCGCTGCGCGCCATCGTGGCCGCCACGCCCGGCCTCACCCTGACCGAGCTCCCCTGCGGCGCCATGTTCGACGACGGCCACGCCGTGGCCCGCCAGGTGGTGGCCTGCCGCGCGACCGGCGTCATCGCGTTCAACGACATGGTCGCCTTCGGCGCGCTGAGCGGCCTGCACGAGCTCGGCGTCGCCGTCCCCGGCGACCTGTCGCTCACCGGGTTCGACGACATCCCCTTCGCCCGTTACACCACACCGCCGCTGACCACGGCCTCCATACCGAAGAACGAGATGGGCCGGCAGGCCTGGAACAGGCTGTGGTCGCTGATGAACGGCGACACCGGCGGGCACAACGTCCGCTTCCAGCCGCGCCTGCTCGTCCGGGAGAGCACCGGCCGACCACCTACAGGGAGAACATCATCATGAAGTGGATCAGCGTCCGCGGCGACCGCCTGGTCGACGACTCCGGCCACCCGGTCACGCTGGCCGGGGTCGGGCTCGGCGGCTGGATGAACATGGAGAACTTCATCACCGGCTACCCGGCGACGGAGTCGCTTCAGCGGGCCGCGCTGCGCAAGGCGCTGGGGGAGGAGGGCTACACGAGGTTCTTCGACCGCTTCCTCACCGACTTCTTCGACGTCGAGGACACGCGCTATCTGGCGTCCCTGGGCCTCAACTCGGTCCGCATCCCGTTCAACTACCGCCACTTCGAGGACGACGACCGGCCGTTCGAGCTCAAGGAGGAGGGGTTCGCCCGCCTCGACCGGGTCGTCAGCCTGTGCGCCGACGCCGGTCTCTACACCATCCTCGACCTGCACGCCCTGCCCGGACGGCAGAACCAGCACTGGCACAGCGACAACCCGACGCACTGGGCGGACTTCTGGAACCAGCGGCACTTCCAGGACCGGGTCGTGCACCTGTGGGAGGCCCTCGCCGACCGCTACAAGGATGAGCCCGCGGTCGCCGGATACAACCCCGTCAACGAGCCCGGCGACGCCTCGGGCGAGGTCATCGGACCTTTCTACGAACGGCTGGAGAAGGCGGTCCGCGCCATCGACGGCCGCCACGTCCTCTTCCTGGACGGGAACCGCTACTCCTCCGACTTCTCCGTCTTCGACGAGCCGTTCGCCAACACCGTTTACACCGCCCACGACTACGCCCTGCCCGGCATCGCCGCGGGCAGCAGCTATCCGGGCACCACGCGGGGCGAGTATTTCGACCGCTCGGTGGTCGAGGAGACCTTCCTGCGTCGTACGGAGTTCATGCGCCGCACCGGGACGCCCATCTGGATCGGCGAGTTCGGCCCCGTGTACGACGGGGACCCTGAGCGGGACCGGTCCCGGCTGCAGCTCCTGCGGGACCAGCTGGACATCTACCGGGAGTACGGGGCCAGTTGGGCGCTGTGGACGTACAAGGACATCGGCCTGCAGGGGCTCACCTACGCCCGCGCGGACAGCGCCTACGTGCGGCGGATCGCGCCCGTGCTGGAGAAGAAGGCCAGGCTCGGGTCCGACTCGTGGGGCGGGAACGACCTTCAGATCCGGCACATCCTGGGCCCGATCGAGGAGCTCTTCGACAAGGAGTTCCCCGACTTCGAGCCGTTCCCGTGGGGGCGCCGGTCCTACATCCAGACCCTGGTGCGCAACATCCTGCTGGCTGAGCCGCTGGTGGGGGAGTTCGGGCGGTGTTTCGACGGGGTGAGCCCGGCGCAGGCCGAGGAGCTTGCGAGTTGCTTCGCCCTGGCCGCCTGCGAACGCCGCGAACCCCTCGCCGAGGTCCTGCGCACCCACCAGGCGAGGGCGTGACGTCTGCTTGAGCCGGGGTGGGCCTGTCGGGTCCGGTCAGAGGGCGACCGCTGACCGGAGGGCCAGGCCGGCGCCGAGCAGGACCACCATCGTCGCCGTGCCCAGCGGGGCGAGTGCCGAGAGCCGGGTCGCCAGCCGGCGGCCCGCCGAGGCGCGCTGTTCGAGGCGATCGGCGAGCTTGACGAGCAGCAGGCCCGTCACGGTGAGGGTGGCCGCCATGCCCAGGCCGTAGGCGGTTACCAGGGCGACCCCGAACCAGGTCCGGCCCAGCGCGATCGCGCCCAGCAGCACGATCAGCGCCGACGGGCTCGGCACCAGCCCACCCGCCACCCCCAACCCCACCAACCCGAACCCCCGCTTCCCACGCCCGGCCCCGTGCGGATGCGGATCCCCGTCCCCGTGCTCCTCCCCGTGCCCGTGCCCATGGCCGTGGCCGTGGCCGTGGCCATACCCGTGCCCATGCCCGTGGGAGTGAGGGCGGTGGGTGGTCAGGAGGAGGCGGAGGCCGATGAGGGCGATCAGTAGGCCGCTGGCCACGCCTAACCAGGACAGCACCGATTCTCCGGCCAGGGTGGTGAACGCGCTGAGGATCAGCCCCACCACCAGGACCGTGCCCGTGTGCGTGGCCGTCACCGTCGCGCCCACGGTGACGGCGTCACGCGGGCGGCCTCGGCGGCCCGCCAGGTACGCGGCCATGATGGTCTTGCCGTGTCCGGGAATGAGCGCGTGCCCCGCGCCGAGCACCACCGCCAGGCCGAGCGCCAGCAGCCCCAGCGGCACGGTCAGATCGTCCGCGCCGACGAGGCCGGTGAACAGGCGGTCCAGCGCCGCGAAGGCGTCCCCGAGCGGGCCGCCGACCGGGATGACGGAGATGCCGACGCCGGACTTGCCCGAGTCTGTCCCGCCGAAGGCAGTCGCGCCGGTGTCGTCGGGGCCACCGGGGGTGGCTGTGGCGAAGGTGGCGGTGCGCTGGTCGAGGGCGTCGGACAGGAGGTCGTCGGGGTAGTGGCGGAGTTCGTCGCTCACGCTGGTGGCGGGCACCGACGAGTGGGACAGGGGGACGCCGTCGCCGGTGGCGGTGATCTCCCGCCAGCCGATCCGATCCTGCTCGAAGGCGTCGGTGAACGTCAGCGTGCCGGTCACGCGGGTCTCGGCGACCAGCTCGCAGGTCAGGCGGCTGATCTGGAGACCGCCCTGGCCGGGGGCGTAGGCGTGGGCTGATCGGGTCACCTTCCAAGGCACCGCCCTGCCGTCCACCTTGAGGCTCTGCGCGGCGGCCAGCGCCGTACAGGTGCGGGCCGCGTACGTGCTGTCCACGTCGGGTTCGGCCTGCAGCGTCGGCAGTTCGGCCAGGTCCACCACGGCGTGGTTGCGCACGCGGTCGGCGGAGACGCGCAGGCCGTTGTAGTGGTTGACGGTGAAGTTGCCGAGCGGGTGAACGAATGCCGCAGCGGTCGCGGACGTGTCGAGGGATCGGGACTGGGCCTGGGCGGTGGGTAGGGCGCTCGCGCAGAGGAAGAAGGTCAGGGCGGCGAGCAGGGTGGGGCGGAGCAGTTTCATGAGGGCCTCGCCAGGGCGGGTAGGTCCGGGTCGAAGCCGGGAGTCGGGCCGGTGCGGGCAGGGCGGCCGAGGGCGCGCTCTATCTCGGCTCGGTGATGGCGGACGAGTGGGTTGCGCCAGCCTGTCGCGGTGGCCTGCTCGGCGTGGCGCAGGGCCGCCTTCGGCCGGCCGGCTTTGTACAGGGCCCAGGCCAGGGCGTCGGCGGCCATGAGGTTCGGGTTGCGGGCGTACTCGGCGCGGGCGTGCCGGACGGCCCGTGCGGGGTCGCCGTGGTCGGCCTCGAACTCGGCCCAGGTGAGATCGTCACGTACGCCCGCCTCCTCCAGCAGCCTTCGCTGGGCGCGCAGCAGGCTCCAGTCCGCGGCGAGGCCCGCCTTGATCCGGGTCTCGCCCTGCTCGATGAGGTACTGCGGGAGCGGCAGCCGTTGCACCACGCTCTCGTAGAGGGTGAGCGCCTCGGTCAGGCGGCCGTCCAGGGCGGCGACGGCGGCCCGGCCGGCGAGGGCGGGGGTGTAGGCGGGCTGAGCCTCCAGGGACTGGGTGTACCACCGGTCGGCGGTGTCGAGGTCGCCCTGGTGCAGGGCCAGCTCGCCCAGGTAGTGGCGGGTGTAGGCCAGGTCGGCGGGGGTGCTCGCGTCGTCGTGGGCGTACTCGAGGAAGGTGCGCGCCCGGTCCTGGTCGCCGCGGAGTTCGGCGGCGTATGAGGCGCGGGCGAAGGCGGCCACACCTGGACGCAGGGCCAGCATTTCGTTCACGGCGCGGTCGGCGGCGGGCAGGTCGCCGAGCTGGGTGCGGGCGTCGGCGAGCACGCCGTGGGCGGCGGCGCTGTAGGGGTTGGCGTTGATGGCCTGCCCGGCGAGCTCGGCCGCGGTGGCGAACTCGTGCCGGCCCGCCGCCAGGGCCGCTCTGCCGGTCAGGACCGTGTCGTCGCGCGGGTCGAGCCGGGCGGCCGTGGCCAGTGCGCCCTCCGCCTTGGCGTAGTAGGACGGGTCACCGGTGACCCTGGCCTGCTCCACGTACTGGATGCCGAGCCGGGCCCAGCCCCGGTAGTCGCCGGGGAGGCGCTTCAGGCGCTGCTGCAGGGTCTCGGCGGGCCACTCGGCGGCGGCCGGCACGGGATCAGGGGGCGCGGAGACGGCTAGGACGGTGAACACCAGGGCGCCGGCCAGGACCAGGCCGACGGCCGGAAGAAGTGGGCGCATGAGAGAACTCCGGAAGGTACCGCGACAAGAAGAGCGCTGATCGAGGGGATGGCCGGCCGGCCCGAAGAGGGCCGGCCGGGCTGAGCGGGTCAGCGTTGGTTGACCGCGACGTTGCTGGGGAGCGGGATGTACGGGAACGCCTGGCCGAACGGCTTGTCGTTCGCGTCGACCTTGTCCGTCAGGCCGGGAACGAGCTTGCCGGTCCGGGCGGCCCCCGCCACGGCCTGCAGGGCGATGTCCACGACGTCGTCGCCGAGGCGGCGGCCGTTCGGGAAGCCCTGGAGGTCACCGGCGAGGACGCCGAGCCGGTCGGGGTCCTTGGCCGGCGGGACGGCGGTGTTCAGCCGCAGCATCTCGGCCGGCCGTACACCGTGCACGTCCTTGTTGAGCGACAGCGCGTTGAGGTCGGCCGCGATCGGCCCGTTGCCCTTGGCGACGCCGGTCAGGAAGATCTGGACCAGGTCGTTGCGCGGGGTCGGCGGGGCCTTGATGCCGTAGATGGACTGCAGCAGCCTGGCGACCTCGGGGTCGGTGACCCGCTTGACCAGGGCCGGGACGCCGGCGTCCTGGTCCGGGCGGAGCGCGTTGAACGCGTCCTTCAGCCCGGCGGGGGCCACGACCTCGTTGACCAGCGGGTTGCCCAGGCGCGAGACCTGCACGTGCCGCTGCCCGTTGAACTTGTCGGTGGTGGACCAGACGCCGATCACCGGGTTGCGCTTGGCGTCGCCCTTGAGCACCAGGTCCTCGACCGGCACCTGGAGGCCCAGCGTGCTGACGTTGTAGCCCTTGGCGGTGTCCTGCCCGACCAGGGACAGGTCGCCGCCGTAGAGCAGGTCGAACACGCGCAGGTCCAGGAAGAACGCCTCGTCCGACTGCCCGGCGAAGGCTTTGCCGCCGCCCCGGACGTCGGTGACGGCCTGGGAGCGCAGCGTGCCGTAGTCGGGCATGGACGCCGCGCCGACGTGGCTCGGCGCGACCACACCATTGGAGACCACGGTCGTGGATCGGCCGTGGGCGATCCGCTTGAGCGTGTAGCGCTGCCGGAAGAGCAGGTTGCGATCGTCGAGCGAGGTCACCGGGCCGTTGTTGTAGAGGAAGGTGTCGGTGCCGCGCCGGTCCTCGTCGCGGAATGTCCACTGATAGGTGATGTCGGGCTTGGCGTCGCCGTTGTTGTCGATCTTGATGTTGTAACGGGACTTGGTGTCGAAGGTGTAGAAGTTCGGTCCGCCCTGCGGCTCCTGGAACGGGATCCAGTTCGACAGGAGGGTCACGGTGCCGGCCTTGTCAGGGCTGACGAACGCGTACACGTCGGTGTTGTCGTTGCGCGGGTCGCCCGCGATCGCCGGGGCTTCGCGGTGCGAGGAGGCGTTGCCGGAGTCCGTACGGAGCAGGGCGAGGCTGGAGGCGGTCAGGGCCGCCGCGACGCCGAGTCCGATGAGAGCGCGCCGGTTGATCCGGAGCTCCATGGTCGATCCTTTCGAGAGCTGCTCGTCTGAGAGGTTCCGGCCGGGTTCCTCGATGCCCTATTCGTTCCAGCGCGCCCGTCGGATGAGACGTCTTCCTCCTCAAGGAGGGTCGTCAATAAAAGTTGACATACTTTGGTCGTCAATCTAAGTTGACGGGTGTCGATTCGGCGCCGTCGTTCGTTGGCTGTTTTCGGGATATATCTCGAAAGGGGAGATTGTGATCAAGGAATTACTCGGCTACCTGCGTCCGCACCGGCTGGTCCTGTTCGTGGGCGCTCTGCTCGGACTGATCGGGTCGGCGGCGGGGCTGGCGATGCCGCTGCTGGCGAAGTACGTGGTGGACGCCTTCGGGCAGGATCGGTCGATGGCCGGACCGCTCATCGGACTGAGCGCCGCGGTGGTGATCGGTGCCGTGGTGTCCGCCGGTGGCAGCTATCTGATGGAACGCACCGGTGAGGGCGTCGTCCTCGGCGCCCGGCGCAAGCTGGTGGACCAGATGCTCAGGCTGAAGGTCGCGGACGTGGACCGGCTCAAGCCCGGCGACCTGCTGTCACGGGTGACGGGCGACACGACCCTGCTGCGCTCGGTGCTGACCAACGGGGTCGTCAACTCCGTCAGCTCGGCGTTCATGCTGGTCGGCGCGATCGTGATGATGGCCGTCATGGACGGCGTCCTCTTGTTGATCACCCTGCTCGTGATCGTGGTGATCGGCGGACTGACCGGGATGGTCATGCCGAAGATCCAGCGGGCGCAGAAGCACGCGCAGGAGGCCGTGGGCGAGATGGGCGCGGTGCTCGACCGGGCGCTGCAGTCCTACCGCACGGTCAAGGCCAGCGGCGCGGAGGAGCGCGAGATCGGCAGCGTGGCCGACGCGGCGGAGCGCGCCCGTGACCGGGGGCTGCAGGTCGCCGGGTGGACGTCGCTGGCCGGTGTCGCGACCTGGATGGCGGTCCAGGTCGCCTTCCTGTGCGTGCTCGCGGTCGGCGGCTCCCGGGTCGCCGCCGGCACGCTGGAGGTCTCGGCGCTGATCGCGTTCCTGCTCTACCTGTTCTACCTGGTGGCGCCGATCGGGCAGATCGTCGAGGGCGCGGTCCAGCTCCAGCAGGGCCTGGCCGCGATGCGGCGGATCAAGGAGATCGAGGAGCTGCCGGGCGAGCCCGTCGCCAAGCTGCTGCCGCCGGAGGACCCCACGCCGCTGGGCGTCACGTTCGAGGACGTGGTCTTCAGGTACGGCGAGGACCGGCCGCTCGTGCACGACGGGGTCACCTTCGAGGTGCCACCGGGCGGGCTCACCGCGCTCGTCGGGCCGTCGGGAGCGGGCAAGTCCACCATCTTCGCCCTGCTCGAACGGTTCTACGAGCACCAGAGCGGGACGATCACGCTCGGCGGCACGCGGATCGAGGACTGGCCGCTCGCCGAGCTGCGGGCCGCACTCGGCTACGTGGAGCAGGACGCCCCCGTGCTCGCGGGCACGCTGCGGGAGAACCTCCTGTTCGCCGCCCAGGAGGCCACCGAGGAAGAGGTGCTGCGGGCCGTCGCCAGGACCCGGCTCGACGACCTCGTGGCCAGGCTGCCGGAAGGGCTGGAGACACCCGTCGGGCACCGGGGCGTGCTGCTGTCGGGCGGCGAGCGGCAGCGGGTGGCCATCGCCAGGGCGCTGCTGCGCAGGCCCAGGCTGCTCCTGCTCGACGAGGCCACCTCACAGCTCGACGCGGTCAACGAGCTGCGGCTGCGTGAGGTCATCGCCGAGGTGGCCAAGGAGACGACCGTGCTCGTCATCGCGCACCGGCTGTCCACCGTGACCAACGCCGACCGGATCGTGGTCATGGAGGCGGGCGGCGTACGCGCGATCGGCACGCACGCCGAACTGGTCGGCGGGGACGAGCTCTACCGTGAGCTGGCAGCCACACAGTTCCTTGTCAGATAGACGAGTAGTTCCGACGGTGCCGCCATTGTGAAAGGGCAGGGTGACGGCCGCCCGGACGGCGTCGCGGTCCTGGTCGATGATGTGGGTGGCAGTGACGTGCACATACTTCATCGTGGTCGCGATCCACGCGTGGCCGAGCAACTGCTGGATAGAGATCAGGTCCATGCCCTGCTGATAGAGCTGAGAGGCGCAAAGTGCCGCAGCACGTGCGGTGTGAGGGAATCGGCCCATTCCGGCAGGTGCGCGGCAGCGGCCTTGGCCAGTGCGGCCTTGAGCGTCTCATCACCGACCCGGGTCACCGATCTGTCGGCGTGCTTGCGCTCCGACAGCAGCAGCGCTGCTTCGGGCCGGGTGTGGTCGTCACCGAACTGCCCCACACGTCTTCGACGAACCAGCGCAGCGTCGCCGCGGCGTTGTTGATCAGCGGCACCATCCGCTCGTGCGGCCCGGCCCCGCGAGCACCCTTGCCGTGGTGGACGTGCAGCTTGCCGAAGCGGTCTAGGTCTCATCGGAGGCTAGCCAGATCGAGCTTGCATGTCTCGTTCACACACAGCCTGACCTCGGCCATCAATCGGCGGGCGGTGTAGTTGCGGGCGGTGGGGCGAACTTCCGGTAGGTCGCCATCTCCTGCCGCTGCCCGCGCCAGTACGAACCCGGCCAGCACGTCGGTCCCCAACGCCTCCAGGTCCTTCGCAGGGGCCAGGCACGCGCCACCCGAAGATCCTTCACCACCGCCAGTTCCAGTCACCTCGCCTTCACCCTCGCAGCAAGACGAACGACCAGGACGATAGACCTTCAGAATCTCCGAAATCTCATCAACGCCCACAGAAGACGGAGCGCCAGCCGATAGGCCCAGGTCCCGGTGCTGGAGAGGCCAAAGGAGCCCAGCGGAACTCAAGGGTTATTGGTTACTCAGACGTCGGGGCCGCGGGCTTCGCCTTCCTCCCGCGCAGACGCGGGAATGACGTATCTGGTGTGTGGGCCGTTCAGCCATGCCTCGTCGAGCTCCCTCCCCGTGACGCGACCGATGAGGCGTAGAGCCGAGGTCACCTCGGCCGCGGCTGAGTCGCCTTTGAAGGCCAGCCCATCCAAATAGCCGTCCAACGCATCCGGATCAGTGCCGTCCCGCTCCTCCGGATCCCCGACCACCAGGGTCGTCACCACCTCGCCGGCGACCACATATTCGAGGTCTTCGACCCCCTCCAGTTCGTACAGGGGCCAGCCGAGGTAGAGCAGCCGCCCGCCGTCCCGGGTCAGCTCGACCCAGGACCGCCATTGCCACGCGTCGTTCCCGTCGAGTTGGATCACCTGGACCCAGCCCGGTGCTTGCGGGCCGATCCAGATGACGCCATCGCCGTGCTCCGTGTAGCGGCCGGTGACGATTTCCCGCCAGTCGCAGGCCCTAGCACTGTTCGGATCGGCGCCCAGTCGCCGTGCCACCTCTTCGACGTCCAAGCCTTCCACCCAGATGCTCTGGAACGGCGTGTCGTAGTCGATGTCGTGAGCGACGAGGAGTTCCCAGAGGTCCTTGTCGGTGTCCAATACTGCGCTCCTCCACGTGCGAAGGCCGGTGCGCGGGAGCGGCGGCTCCCGCGCACCGGCATGGGCTAGTTGCTGATTCTCACCCAGAACCTGTTGTCGTTGCCGACCCGGTATCTGGAGTAGAACGCGGCCAGATACTGGCCGTGAAGACGATTCTTGACCCTGTCCACGTAACGGATGGAGAAGTGCCCCTTCGAGTTGTGCGCCCCGTTCTTGGTTGACGCGAACGGATACTCGTCACACTGCAGCTTGGGAACCGACTTCCCGTTCACGATCACGTTGGCCGGCCACTGGCCCTCGGTCTTCAGCCTCGTCCGCTCGGCGCGGCATGCCGGGCCGATGGCCTTTCGGTTCTTGTACGTCAAGGTGTCCGTCTTCTCGGTGTCCGGCGGATCGGTGTTGCGCACCAGCCACAGATGGGCGGGGTTGTTGTACTGCTGGCCGCCGACCGTGATGTGGCTGTCCGCGTCGATGTTGCCCGGCATGATCTTCGACTGGGGCCGGCCTTGTGCGTCCGTCGGGGGCAGAGCCGGAATGGTCTCGCCTGGCGAGGTCAACGCCTTGTCAATGTGCTGAACCACCTCGTCGATCGCCGCATCGCCGCGTTTCATGGTGAAGATCCGGTTGGCGTCGGCGAAGATGCACGCCCCTGTGTGCTGCCGATCGCCGAAGTTTTTGGAGAAGACTATGTCGTCGCACCGGACAACGGGAGCGAATTCGCTGCGGCTCCCGGTGGGGAGCCCGATCGCTTGGATGCCGAACGGGAGCTTGATGTCGCCCAGGATGTTCTCGAACTCGATCTTGCCCCAGAGCGGCCGGGCTTCGTTGAACCAGTTGACCCCGCCGAACTCGAACAGCAGCGGCCGGATCGTGCAGTTGTGCGCGTCACCCTCTCCCACGCTGGACTCGACCAGCCACTCGTCGTAGCCGTCCCGCTTCCAGTCATGGATGGCGGCCCTACGGGTCTCACCCTCGGTGACCTCACAGGCAGCGCCGTCGCTGCCCTTCACCTGAACCTCGAGCTGGAGTTGCTTGTCATCGAAGTCATCGGTGGGCTCGCCGTCGTCGTAGCCTACGATGTCCTCCAGCTGGGTCCAGATCTTGACCTGGTTCGGAAGGCGGTCGCCACCTCCCACGACCCCGTTGCCGTCGGCGGTCCCGAGGTAACTGTGCATGACCACGGTGGCTTCGACCTTGTACCCGTCGTCGGGCTTCGGCGGATACTTGCCCGGCTCGGTCGGGTGGTAAGTCCAGTCGCCGTACGCGAGGATCTTGCTCCAGCAGCCGCTGTAGGGCCGCAGGTCCCGCCAGCCGGGGGTCGAGTACCGGAAGTCGGAGGTTTCGCGCAGGCGGGTGCAGTCCGCGATGCTGTTCACCCGGTCGTAGTCGAAGGACGGAAGAGCCTGGGCCGTGAACTCGTCCGCCTTCGCGGTCGGGGCGGGTTCGGGCCGTTCGGCGCCGAGAGCCATGACCGGTACGCTGACCAGCGCGCCGATGTCAGCGGCAGTGAGCGCGCTCTGGTGGATGAGGATCTCGTCCACCGAGCCCATCATCCTGGTGCCGAGCGTCATGGCTCCAGCGGCGTTCCACGGATCGCCCGAGACGGTCTCGGACCTGAGCAGAGCGCCGTTGAGGTAGAGCGACATGGTGTTGGCGGTGGCGTCGAAGACACCCGCCACGTGGAACCACTCGTTCACCGGTGGCTCGACGTCGGAGAAGACGCCCGCAGAGCCGGCGTCGGCCGTGTCGGCCGAGGCGCGGGTGAACACCAGTCCCCGATCGGGGGTGTTGCCCAGCACAAAAGCCGGCTGGTGCGTCCCAAGCTGCTCGGCGACGCTGTAGGCGCCCTCCTTGTCGCTCCACCGCAGCCACGCGGCGACGGTGAAGCTTTGATCGGTTCGGATGATCGGCCCCGCCGTCGTGGCCAGCGGTTCCTCTCCGGCCTGGACCACGTCTACCGTGGCCTCCCGCCATTCCGCCCAGGGCGAGCTGGTCTGCCCGGCGACGGCGCGGGCACGCCAGCGGATCTTCCAGCCGTCGGTGAGGGTTCCGGCGGGAATCTGGACGATGGCCTGGGTGCCCGACGCGACGTCGTCCACGGCGCCCGCCCAAATCCGGCCGGTGCCCTGCCCTGTCGCGGCGGGGTCGTGCTCGACCTCGAACTCCGCCCGCAGGGTGCCCCCGATGGGGTTGTTCACCTGCGCGAGCAATGCCGGGGTGAGGCTGCTGGTCACTGTTGTGCCGCTCACCTGCTTTGACGGATCGACCTGCAGAGCGTCGACGGACGGATCGGAAACCGGGTCCGCCGCATCGACGGTCAGCTCCTGCCAGCCCGACCACGCCGAGGCGGTTGACGCGGTGGCGTTGACCGCGCGGGCGCGCCAGCGAATCTTCCATCCGTCGGCCAGCTTGCCCACAGGGACGCTCACCGTGGCCCGGCCGCCGGAGGCGACCGCCGGTGAGGCGTCGGCCCAGATCTGGCCGGTGCCCTGTTCGGTGGCTGTGGGATCGTGCTCGATCTCGAACTCGCCGGTCAGGTTGCCGCTCGCGGGGTCGGCGATGGTCGCGGCGAGCTGCGGCGTCAGCGAGGGCGTCACCGTGGTGCCGTCCACCGTCTGCGCCGGTGTGATGGCCAGGTCGGAGACGGCAGGTTGTGATGCCGGTCCGCTGGTGGTGATGGTCAGCGTCGGCGGCAGGGTGAAGTCGGTGTCTTCGGAGGAGGTGAACACCCGGTAGTTGTTGATGTTCGTCTCGCCGGGCGACTTGAGCACCAGGCCGTGGTTGACGGCGCCGGCGGCCCAGTCCTGGGCGATGCCGGTGACGTTCCAGTCCATGCTGTCTGGGTAGGTGTCGCAGTTGAAGTTGACGCCCTTGAAGTTGGTCGAGGCGTCCTCGGTGGTGTGGGCGGGCTTGTTGGCCCAGTACAGGTTGTCCGGGTCCCACGCGCCGGTCAGGCGGGCGACCTGGATGCCGTTGGCGAGTGCGGCGCCGCAGTTGTGGCTGTCGATGGTGTTCATCGACAGCGTGGCGTTAGTCACCGTGCTGCCCTGCAGGCCTGCGGTGTCGAACCGCAGGTGCACCCGGGCTTTCGTTCCGCCCGTCATGGTGCCGGCCATCATGTACGGGTTGTCCGGGAGCGCGGGCAAGTCGTCCGAGCTGACATCGATGTCGGCACCGAGCGGCAACGTGACCGCCGCGGCCACGCGCACCGGATAGGTGGTGCCGGCGTCCGTCAGGAACGCCTGGTCCGGCTTGAGCACCAGCTCCGTACGGCCGTTCTTGGTGACTACGTCCGTGCCGATCTCGAGGCGCTTGGCCAGCGGAAGCCGTCCGTTGGCACGGCCGTCCCACATCACCGGTCGCGCCGCCGACGCGACCAGCTTCTTGTCCTTGCCCTTGAGCAGCAGCCGGCCGCCCTTGCCCCGCGAGACGGCCAGGTCGCCGGTCTCCACGCCGATGCGGATCTCCAGCGGCTTGCCGGGCCGTTCGCGCAGCACCACGTCGTGCCGGAAGCCGGTCGGCAGCACGGTCACCACCAGGTCCGCACCTTTACCGGCCGCGTCGGGCCGCGCCGCCCTTGACCGTCGGCTTGGGCAGGGACGTCGGCCACCGCAGCGCATAGCTCCGGCCGTCGGCGGTCGCCATCTTCGCGAACGGCCTGGTGCCGCCGGTGGAGAAGGCGACGTGAACCTGGGCGGAGAGCGCCTTGGGCTGCAACATCCCGTTCCGCTCGACCAGGGAAGTGTCGATCGGCACCCAGGAATCACCCTGGCGTGCCCTGACCGGGCCTGAGGCGATCTCCGTCCGGTACGAACGGCCGTCCGCCAGCGCGTACGTGATGCCGGTCTCGGTCGTCTCCGCGGGAACCTCGACCTCCTTGGCCTGCTGGACCGCCTCGCGGGAGGCCGCGGCGCGAGCCTGGGCCGACGGCACGTTCGTGACCGCCTGACCGGACCGGCCGGCCGTCCAATCCGCGGTGTCCGTCAGCGTCGCGTCATGTCCGTGCGAGGAAGAGTCGGCGGCCGTTCTGCCAGTTCCCTCGTCAAAGGTCCAGCGCGCGGCCGGAGACGTGCCAGCGCCCACGCCGAAGGACCAGGTGAGCGGGTCCACCACGTTGTCCCACACGTCGCCGGCGTCGCGCACGTCGGCCGTGTAAGTGGTCCCGTTGCGCAGCGCGGCCTTCGGCGTGAAGGTCAGGATCGTGTTCGTGGCGTCCATGACGGCCGTCCCGTCGACCGGGGCCCCGGTGTCATCCTTGAGCGTGAACGCCGCGTCCCAGACCTCCTGGTCGAAGGTCACCCGCACGGTCGTGTCGACGGGTACCTGCTGCGCGTTCGCCAGCGGCGACACGGAGACGACGGTCGGCACGGTGGTGTCCTGGACGTCCGGATCGGGATCGCTCCACGGCGTGCCCTCGGCGGGCTGCAGCCTGTCCGTTCCGACCTCGTACGCGGCGCGTCTGCTGGCCTCGAGGAGCGCGCTGTCGTTCATGCTGACGGCTGACTGGTCGGTGACGTCCGCCTCCGGCTCGGCCATGGCCACAGCCTCGTCGTAAGTGGGCCAGGTGGTGAAGTCCTGATCGGAGCTGAAGGCGACGCGCACCTTGGGCGCCGGCTCATAGTCGATGAACAGCACCGGGCCGCGTCCGTCGCTGCCGGTGTACTGGTCGGAGCGGTACTGGCGCCAGTTGGCCCCGGCGGCGCCCTCGGTGGCGGCGCGGATCATCAGGCCGTGGTCCGGCGTACCGTTCGCCCAGTCTTGCACGATGTGCTGGATCGAGTGGTAGAGCTCGCCGCTGCCCGAGCAGCCGGCCAGTGTGTCGCTGTAGCCGCCGGGGGCGACGACCGCGTTGGTGCCGGTGCTGGAGGGCTGGTTGGCCCACGTCAAGGTGGAGTAGTGATACGACGTGGTGAGCCGCCGCGCGACGATTCCGGCACCTACCGTGGTGCCGCACCCGCTGGCGTGGTAGTTCCATAACCGCAGGTCGGCGTCGTGGATCGTGGCGTAGTCCAGGTCGGTGCCGTTGATCACATATCGCAGGTAGGTGCGCCACAGCTCTCCGTCGGCCGACCGTCCCGCCCGAAGCCACGTGGACAGTGTTGCCGAGTTGGGGTATTGCACGCTGGAGACGAAGGTGTCGGAGGAATCCCCCGCCCCGATCCATTCACCGCTCATCGGCACGACGACCGGGTAGGTCACCGACGGGTCCGCCAGGAAGGCGGCGTCGGGGGTCAGCACCAGCGAGGACTTTCCGGAGGCGTCGGTGGTCACGGAGGTGTCCACCTTGCCGATCTTGCCCTGCTCTGGCCCTTCGGCGGCTTTGGCATCGAGAGCCTGAGCCGCCAGCGGCGCGCTCTTCACCGCGCCTTGCGCCGACATGAGCTGCGGCCTGCCGTCGGTGGCCTTGCCGTATGTTCTGCCCTTGGGCAAGGTGAGAGGCAGGCTCACCTTGACCGCCCCCTCGGGGCGGGTACGCAGCACAACCTCTTGGGCGAACCCGTCCGGAAGAGCGGTGAGCACCAGGTCGGCGCCCTTGGCCACCGCATCCGGATAAGTGATCTTGTTTCCGGCTACGGTCGGCTTGGGGAGCTTGCCCTCCCAGCCGATGGCGACGGTGCCGTCCTTGTCCTCGGCGGTGACCAGGGTGGTGGCACCCTCGCCGCCGAAGGTCAGCGGAGTCTTGACCAGCTTGGCCGCCAGCGTGCCGTCATCCTTGGCCACGATCGAGGTGTCGACCGGCTGCCAGGACCTCTTGCCGTCCTTGCCGGGGACGTCCAGTTGCACGGGCTCGGTGCTCAGTTCGGCGTGCAGTGTCTTGCCGTCGGTGTTCGCCCACACCTTCATGGTTTCGGTGTAGCTGGAGGGCAAGGGTACGCGTTTGCCGGTCTTGGCAGCTTTCGCCCTGGCATCGCCCAATACCTGATCCACGTGGAAAGGCCTGGCTTTACCCGGCGGGGAATTGGTGTGAGGCGGCTGAATCGCAGGGGCGGGGGATGGCGCGGAGCCTTCGGCAGTTGCGGGCGCGGCCAGCAAGGAGACGGGTAGCACCAGCGCGCATAACAGGGCAGCGCAGCGGCGCGTCCGGGCGGATAAGGGCTCCCGAACACCCGTGGTCCGAATAGCGTCACGGCGGGGTAGCCGATCGCCTGCGACCACTGAGCCGCATCGGAGTTGCTCGTCTAGCCGTTGTAGTGTGCGGGTGACACAGATGAATATGTTCATTCAGGAGGTCGCATGAGCCGCACCGTGCGGGCGCCGCGAGGCACCACGCTCACCGCCAAGGGCTGGCCGCAGGAGGCCGCGCTCCGCATGCTGCAGAACAATCTGGACCCGGAGGTCGCCGAGCATCCGCAGGAGCTCGTCGTCTACGGCGGCTCGGGCAAGGCCGCACGGGACTGGCGCTCGTTCGACGCGATGGTGCGGACGCTGACGACGCTGGAGGGCGACGAGACGCTCCTGGTGCAGTCCGGCCGGCCCGTGGGCGTCTTCCGCACCCACGAGTGGGCGCCCCGGGTGCTCATCGCCAACTCCAACCTGGTGCCCGACTGGGCCAACTGGGAGGAGTTCCGGCGGCTGGAGTCGGCCGGGCTGACCATGTACGGGCAGATGACGGCGGGCTCCTGGATCTACATCGGCACGCAGGGCATCCTGCAGGGCACGTACGAGACGTTCGCGGCGGTGGCGGACCGGCATTTCGGCGGCTCGCTGGCCGGCACGATCACGCTGACGGCCGGGCTCGGCGGGATGGGCGGCGCCCAGCCGCTGGCCGTCACCATGAACGGCGGCGTCGCCATCTGCGTCGACTGCGACCCGCGCTCGGTCACCCGCCGGATCGAGCACCGCTACCTCGACGTCCAGGCGTCCTCCCTGGAGGAGGCGCTGCGCCTGGCCTACGAGGCGCGCGACGCCCGCCGCCCGCTGTCCATCGGCGTGGTGGCCAACGCCGCCGAGGCGCTGCCGGACCTGCTGGCCCGGGGCGCGGAGATCGACATCGTCACCGACCAGACCTCGGCGCACGACCCGCTGATGTACCTCCCGGCCGGGGTGGCGTTCGAGGACATGGCCACCGAGCGGGACAAGGACCCGGCGGGCTTCACCGAGCGGGCCCGCGCGTCGATGGCCAGGCACGTGGAGGCCATGGTCGGCTTCAAGGACGGCGGCGCCGAGGTCTTCGACTACGGCAACTCGATCAGGGGCGAGGCCAAGCTGGCCGGATACGCGCGGGCCTTCGACTTCCCCGGGTTCGTGCCCGCGTACATCAGGCCGTTGTTCTGTGAGGGCAGGGGCCCGTTCAGGTGGGCGGCGCTCAGCGGCGACCCGGCCGACATCGCCGCCACCGACCGCGCGATCCTCGAACTGTTCCCGGACAACGAGCCGCTGGCCCGCTGGATCCGGAAGGCGGAGGAGAAGGTGCACTTCCAGGGGCTGCCCGCGCGCATCTGCTGGCTCGGCTACGGCGAGCGCGACCTGGCGGGCGAGCGCTTCAACGACATGGTGGCCTCGGGCGAGCTCCAGGCCCCGGTGGTGATCGGGCGCGACCACCTCGACAGCGGCTCGGTGGCCTCCCCCTACCGCGAGACGGAGGCCATGGCCGACGGCTCCGACGCCATCGCCGACTGGCCCCTGCTCAACGCCATGCTCAACACGGCGTCCGGCGCCTCCTGGGTCTCCATCCACCACGGCGGCGGGGTCGGCATCGGCCGCTCCATCCACGCCGGGCAGGTCACCGTCGCCGACGGCACCGCGCTGGCCAGGCAGAAGATCTCCCGGGTGCTCACCAACGACCCCGGCACCGGCGTCATGCGGCACGTCGACGCGGGCTACGAGGAGGCCGCCACCGTGGCGACCGAGCGAGGGGTACGGATCCCGATGCGGGAGTCCTGAGTGAGGTGTACGGATTCCCATGCGTGAGTCGTGAGTGACGGGATGATACTGCCGGGTCGCCGGTGTTGGAGGAGGCGTGACGGGCTTCGACGAGTTGCTGGACGGCCGCAGACTCTCACCGGTGCAGCGCAGGATCGCTCATTACCTGGGGGAGCACCTCGAAGAGGCCATCTTCCTGTCCAGCGTGGAGCTGGCGGAGCGGGCCGGGGTGAGCCAGCCGTCGGTGACCAGGTTCGCCGTGGTGCTCGGCTTCGCCGGCTATCCGGAGCTGCGCCAGGCGCTGCGCCCGCTGGTGCTCGGCGGGGCTCCGGAGGGCTCGCAGGAGAGCGTGCTCCGCGGGGCCGTCGACCGTGAGATCCGCAACCTGACCGTGGTGCGGGACCGGCTCGGGAGTCTGCCGCTGAAGGAGCTGGGGGAGGCGCTGGCCGCCACCGAGCCGCTGCCCGTGCTCGGGCTGCGGGTGTCGGCGGGGCTGGCCACCACCTTCGCCTACTACACCCGGCGCATCCACCCCGACGTGCGGCTGCTCACCCACGGCGGCTCGGAGCTCACCGACGGCCTGCACGCGGCCCGCCGCGCCGGGGCCGAGTGGTTGGTGGCCGTGGTGCTCCCCAGATATCCCACCGAGGTCATCCATGCTCTGCAGTACGCCGAAAAATTGGGATATCGGGTGGCGGTGATCTGCGACCGGCCCGACTTCCCCGCCGAGGTGGTGCTGGACGCCCCGGTGGGGGACCGGCTGGTGTTCGACTCGCACGCCGCGCCGCTGGCTTTGGCCATGGCCCTGGTGGAGGCCATGGCCGACGCCGCGCCGCTGCGCACCCAGGCCCGGCTGGAGGAGTACGAACGAATGACGGACGAGACCGGCACCTTCTCGACCGGCGACCTCTCGTAGCGCTCAGCGACGACCGGTTCGGCCTATAGCGCCCCGCGAGTCGCACGGCGACCAGCCAAGATCCGGAACGCTCACCGCTGGGCGCCATACATCCCGCTGTAACGCGCCCTGCCTCGCTTATGTTCGCTTTCGCTCCCTACCGTGGGCAAGTGATCGAACTCGACAGAAGCCGTCCGATCTGGCCGCAGGCAGTTCCTGCTCCGTCACATCGGCAAGGCGCATAATGCCGGGCCGGTGAACGTAACGTTCGTATACTCAAAGTGAGTAATCAGTTCCCGTGTGTCGCATCAAGGCCATGGGCGGATGTCGATCATGGCTCCCTGTCATGTCGACCCTTGATGCAGCTCGTCAGGCATCAAGTGCTACCTGGCAATATGGACATATCTTCGGGCGACAAAAGCAACTGCAGTACCATACGACACGCATTCGAACATTAGTTTGGAGAGTAGGATGCGGATCACCGAAGAGCAGTCACGACTGCTCGCGATATGCATGGTCAAAGGCGTTAGCTGGTACCTCGTCGCGCGAGAGGCCCAACGTCCCAACGGCCTGGCGCGCCTATGGTCGGGCGACATCATCGAGTCCTCCCCTGAGGCGACCAAGGCCAGAGCCCTCATCGCCAACAGCGCCCACGAGCCCGATCGCTACGTCGAATCTGCCGTTCAGCAGGCCGAACTCGCGGCCAGTAACGGGGCCCGACTCGTCACTGTCCTGGACAAGGAATACCCTGCCACCCTCCGGTTGATCTTCAACCTTCCACCGTTCCTGTTCGTCCGAGGCGAACTGCGCGAAGCGGACCTGCGCAGCGTGGCCGTCGTCGGCACCCGCCAGGCGAGCGAGGATGGACTACGCCGGGCACGCCGGATGTCCGGCCTGCTCACTGAACGTCAGGTCACCGTCGTGTCCGGCCTCGCCCGAGGTGTTGACACCGCAGCGCATACTGCAGCGCTCGATACCGGCGGCAGGACGATCGCGGTCGTGGGAACAGGCATCCTGCGCTGCTACCCGGCCGAGAACCGCGCCCTGGCCGACCGGATCGCCGAGAACGGGGCCGTGGTTTCCCAGTTCTGGCCGGAAGCCAACGGCGCGACCTACACCTTTCCCCGCCGCAATGTCACCATGTCCGGCATCGCGCAAGGCACGGTGGTGATCGAAGCCGCAAGCACATCCGGGGCGAAGATGCAGGCGCGGCTGGCGCTGGAGCATGGCAAAAGGGTGTTCCTGCTCCGTAGTCTCACCGAGGCCCAACCGTGGGCACAGGAGTACGTCAAGACGCGCGGGGCGCTCATGGTGGAGGACGTGGACGATGTCGTGAAGAGTCTGTCCAGCCCGGATCGGATCCAAGCGGTCAACGAGTCCCGCGCTCAGCTGACCCTTGACTTCGAAGATCTGAAACTGGAGGAGCCATCGCCCGGGGCGCTGTGGTGACCAAGCCAGGGCGGCTAACCTACGGCGACGGCCCACCCCCAGCGGGGTTCGGCAGATGCGGCGAATGTCCCTACTTGCAGGCAGGGCACGTCCGCATCTGCCACGAGTGCGCATCGGAGAGCTTCCAGCCGCCGAATGAACCCAACTGCCGGATCTGCCATCAGGTGTTGCGGGATGGCGAGCCTGCTTGCTCGAACAGGCTCTGCGGCGACCCACAGCGTGCTTTCGAGTGGACGGCCGTCGTAGGGGTCAAGGCCGGCACCCTGGAGCAGGGGGTTCTGCGACTAAAGGGCGGGGCGTACGGGTGGGGGATGATCTTCGCGCGGATCATCTTGGGTCACCTCTACACCCACCCCGAGCTCGTCGACGAGGTGGACGCCATCATCCCGATGCCCGCCTATCGGGAGCCGCACCAGGCACGCAAAGGCAATGATCACACTGGGTACGTCATCGAACGGGCGATCCTCGAAGACGGTGAGAATCTCCCCTTCGTGTTAGATCCGCCGCTCATCGAGAAGACACGAGCCACTCCCCGAATGCGGGACACGATCTCCCTTATGGAGCGTCAAACCGTGGCGCATGAGCTGTACGCCGCGCTCCATGTGCCGGACCCGGCTCGTGTGCAAGGCCGATGCATCATGGTCTACGACGACGTTTTCACCGCTGGCAGTAGCCTCAACGCGGTGGCCATGCGGCTCAAGGCGAGCGGCGCGGTGAAGGTGTACGGGCTCACTCTGGCTCGCGCCCAGTGGCGCTGAACGTCGCGAAATCGCCGTGGGGATGGTCCCTTCCGCTACGGCTCCGTCCGGGACCGCCACGCTGGCAAGATCACGGCCTACGGCTGGAGTATTAGGAACGGACCCGGTCCGCGGGAGCGGTCCAGCCGGTGGAGCGGATCCACTCGGCCAGGTCCCAGGTGGTCGGCTCGATCGCCTTCACTGCTGCGAGGTCTGACGGGTATTCGGACGGCTTGGCGAACTGGCGGAACATCGCCTTGTCGAGGTCGTTGCCGAGGACGCTCAGTGGCAGGGCCTCGTAGCGTGACGGTAGCCCAGCGCGCGCGCCGAACGCGGCGGCGATCTGGGGGCCCGTTGGCTCGTCGCCGATGACCTCGATGGCTCCGCCGGGCACGTCCGCGGTGTCGAGCAGGATCGCGGCGGCGACCTGGCCGATGTCCTTGATCGAGATCATCTTCAGGGCGATGTCGTTCGGCAGCGGCAGCCTCAGCACGATCGTTCCGTCCTCCAGGCTCGGCGCCATCACGGTCGCGAAGTTCTCCATGAAGGCGGCCGGGCGAACCATCGTGGCCCTCAGGCCGGAAAGCTTCAGGTATTCCTCGATCCGGTGCTTCGAGTCGTGGTGCGGCACACCCGTTTCGCGGTCCGCTCCGGAGACCGAGTTGAACACGACGTGTGGCACGCGCGCTGCGGCCGCCGCATCGACGAGGGCGGTGCCCACTCGGACCTCCTCCTCGATCTCCTCGAGGCTGTTCGCCTCCGGGGTCATGAAGTAGAACGCGTCGACCTCCTCCAGCGCGGCGACCGTTGACGCCGGGTCGTCGATCCGGACGGTCGCCAGCTCGACGCCTCGGGCGGCCAGCGCCTGCGCTCGATCGGACTTGGGGGTGCGGACGAGGGCCCGCACCCGCGCTCCTCGGGCCAGGAGCGCGTCGACGACCGCCCCGCCCTGCTGTCCCGTCGCACCGAAGACCGCGATCGCACCGTTTTCCCGCGTGACCATGTCGTCACCTCTCGCTAGTTCATGCCATGAACCCTGACTAGTTCACGCCATGAACAATACTAGTTCATGCCATGAACTGATGCAGGCATGAGGGTGCCTAGGAGGACTGCGCGGTTTGTCGGGACGAGGTGGACGCCGAGACGCCCGACGCGGCCACGATGGCGGTGGCTAGGCGTTCGAGGTCGCGCTGGTCGTCGGCGTCGAGGTTCTCCGCGACGTCGGGCAGGCGCTTGGTCATCTCGGCGAACACCGCCTCGGCGAGCACCTTCCCCGTGGGTGTCACGCTGAGCATGATGACCCGCCGGTCCTGCTCTGAACTCGCTCGGCTGACCAGGCTGCGCCGCTCGGTGCGATCGACGAGCTGGCTCAGCGCGTTCTTGGTCATGCCGAGCGAGGCGGCGAGGTACGCCATCTGCCGCGGCCTGTCCTTGATCGCGCACAGCAGCGTGGCCTGTGAGGAAGTCAGGTCGTACTCGGCGCAGATCTGCGCGTACCTCCGCTGGATCAGGACCGAGAGCCAGAAGAGCTTGTCACCGTAGTCCACGCCCGCCGCCCCTCGTCTGGTGCAGAACGCCCAGTCTACCGACGCCGACCGGCTTGCCCGACCGTCCAGCTGCCAGTGAAATCCGCCTGGCCTGGCCTGCCCCGAGGCCTGGTCGATCTGGCGCCGATGCCACCAACACCGAGCCCGCACCAGCCACTACCGACGCCAAGAAGCAACACTTCACTCGCTATTGGCACGTTCTCGACGGGTCTCAGCGAGGGCGCTAGGCGGGCAGATTCCAGGAAGGACCGTCCGGGTCGCCGAGCCACACCCGTTGGCCCTCGCGCGTCACGGTGAGCCCGAAGTCGGCTTGGTGCGGGCTGCCTGCGTACTGCCAGGTCAGGACCGCATCCTCGACGGCGTGCCAGAGCTTCAGCGGACCGTGCTGCCGCACCAGCCACCCCGCGCCCTTGGGATCGCGGCGCGTGGTGGCCTGGGAGCCGGTGGCGACGTCGAGCAGGATGATCTCATCGCCGAACCCCAGTTTCTCGGCTGACGGCGCGCCGAGCTGGGCGACGAATCGGCCGGTGTGATCATCCAGAATGCCCGGGTCGATCCTGCTCTCCCGCTCGGTGCCGAGCCCGATCACGTACGACGACCGTGGCGGGCGGGCATGGGGCCGGGCGGGCATGAAGGCGAAGTCGTCGGGCAGGAACCGGCCGCTCGCGGTGCCGTCGTCGGCCAGGGTGAGGTGAGCCATCGCGTCACCCGGCATCCACCCGGACAGGGGCGCGGTGATGGTGCCGCCGTCGCGTACCTGCTCCATCCAGGCCAGGGGGATGTACCGCACCGAGCAGGTCGCGATGAGGCGGTCGTACTCGGCGTTCTTGTCGTATCCCGCCAGGCCGTCACCGGCGACGAGCGTGGGCGCGTACCCGGAGTCCTCCAGCGCCAGGCGGGCGCGGAGGGCGGCATGCCGGTCGTACTCGACACTGGTCACCTGACCGTCGCCCAGGCGCTCGCACATGAGCGCCGTCGAGTATCCCGTACCCGTGCCGATCTCCAGGACCTTATCGCCGTCGCTGATGCCTGCCCGTTCGAGCATCATGACGACCATGCTGGGCATCGTCGAGGATGAGGTGGGCGCACCGACGACGGTGGTGCCGGCAGCCTCGGCCGGGATGCCGTCGACCTGCGTGACCCACGTCTCGTCGGCGTAGGCCATCTCCCACCACTCCTCCTCGGGCAGGTGGCTTCGCCGTAGGGAGTGCCAGTGGTCCCCGGCCATCGATTCGTCCCGGTCGAAGACGGCTTCGCCCAGGAACCGCTCGCGCGGTACGGCCTCCACCGCTCGACCCCAACCGGGATCGGTCAGCGCGCCTTCTCGCGCCAGCAGCGCGGCCAGTTCCTCTCGCAGGTGTTCTGGAGTGGTGCTCATGACTCTCCTTTCGCGCGGATCAGCACATCAGCTATGGCGCCGGCGATCTGCTGGGGAATCGGGTCATCGAACCACGCCCATTGACCGTTGGGATTGCACTCCAAGAACACCCATTCGTCCCCGAAGAGGCAGAAGTCGAACGCTCCGAAGACCAGACCAAGTCGGTCCAGGTACGCGCGCATGCTCTTGACGACGGCCGGAGTAGCCTCAATGAGTTGATAGGACAATGAGTCGTAGTGCAGCCGCCAGTCCAGCGCGGGGGAGCCGTCAATGCGTACCGGGAAGACGTGGTCGCCCACCATCGTCACCCGGACGTCGGCCGCCTTCTTCACCTGCTCCTGGAACAAGTGAGCCGCCCCGGTCACCGTCCCGTCCACCTCCTCGGGGTCGATGGGGTGCGCCCAAATGGTCCGCCACTTCCCGTTGTCGGTCTTGAACGGTGTGGACCACAGCGGTTTGAACACCGTGCCGTCCGACCGCGACGCGAAACGACGTACGCTGTCCTGCCGGTTCGTGATCAGTGTGCGCGGGATGGCCAGGCCGCAGGCGGCGGCGGTGGCGAGTTGGAGCGGCTTGTACTCGGCGTCCCGATTGCGGAATGGATGGTTCAGGTAGAACGTGCCAGGAAGGGCCGCCAAGACGCCGCCCAGCCCGTAGCGCGCCTGCTCGGCCGCCCAACTCGCGCTACTGGTGTCCAAATCTGGCGAGGGTCTGTAGGGAGTGGGCTGACGCCAGTAGACGGCGCGCACGCCGGACAGGTCCAGGCGGTGAGTCGGGGTGTCGATCGACCCCGTCATGCCCGAACCATCGAAGTGGGCGGACAGGGCGATCTCGTCGGGGAAGTCAGCGCCGGGGTCGAACCGCACGACCGGGATGCCCCGGCCATGCAGTTCGTCCAGCACCAGGTCAGTGGTCGGGTCATCGAGGCAGGCGACCGCCAGGACGGGTGCTGTCATCGGAATCAGTCCTGTACCCAGTCCTGGGTGCTGTCCGGCTGGCCTGTGGGCGCGCTGGCGCTGCTCCCGTCACCTCCCGGTGGCGCGGTGGGGCTCGCCTTCTGCTTGCTCGTGCCGTGCTTGCCCGCCTCGATCGGCTGGTGGGTGATCGGATCGGTGTAGACGCCCGTCTGCTTCACAGGGTCCAGGTGGACACGGTAGAGAGCGTCACCGCTGTCTCCGCTCTGCTTGGGGAATGGCGCCATCCGGGAAACCCCCCAGGGGCGGGGCCGCGTCGAGGGGCTCGGATCGTGAGTCGCTTGCATGAACTCCTCCATGTCTGTCTGTGAAGGGAATCGTCTGGGTGCGGACCTCGCGGGCCCAAGACAGCACGGTAGGGCGAGAGTGACGAAGCGCGTACAGACAGTGTGTACGGATTGGAAGGCGTCCTGCCGCCGACCCGTACGCCGTGTACGGCTTACTGCTCGAACGCGCTGACCAGATCGCGCAGTGACGACGAAAGCCGCTGGCGGTGATCAACCAGATCATCAACGACAGACCGGGCGAATTCCTGGTGGCGGAACCACTCCAGTGACACGGCCTTGGCTTCGACCGCGGCCTCCTCGGCGGCCTCCCACTTGCGCAACTGCAGCAGGGCGCGGGCATCGTTCAGCCGGTGGCGCCCCCACTGCACCGGCAGCAGGTCTTCCCGCCGGACAGTGGCGCTCGCCTTCAACGCGGCGTCGGGACGGTTCAGCGCGGTCATGACATGCGTCGTCTGCACGCCGACGTGAGAAGGGCCGAAGCTCATCCAATAGTCGTGCCGGTCGACCCCCGCTCTCGCCGCGCCGGCCCTGGCGACACTCAGATACTCCTCGGCCTGCGTACGGTCCCCTCGCGCCCCGCACGCGACGGCGGCGTGCAAAATGAGACCGCCCCAGGCGGTGAGCTGGTTCGGGACCGCCGCCGACATGGTGGGCTCGATCTCCTCGGCCACGCGTACAGCGATCTTCTCGGCCTCCTCCGTACGGCCTTGATGCAGCAACACCCACGAATAGGTCCCGTACAAGGTGGCCAGCCGGTATGGGTCGTCGCCGGTCTGTCCCGCGCTGATCGCCCGCTCGGCCGCGACGGCGGCGGCGTCGTCCCGGCCGGTGTGCACGAGGAGGCGTGCGGCAAGCTGCCAGGCGTGCGCCGATGAGGCCGCCCCGACTGTCCGATCCATGCCGTGCAGCACACGGCACCGGTGGATCAGGTCAGGCAGTTCGGCGGCCAAGACGCCGAACTCGCCGCCGAAGTACGCGTCATACCCCCTCTCGACCCGACGCCACAGCTCAGCCGCGTCGGTCCCCCCTTGGCCGTCCTCCGGGCGCATCTCCAGCAGCAGGTCAGGATTGATCACGGCGTCGCGTACTGCCAGAGACGCGGCGCCCGGCACCGGCTCCAAGTAGGGTCCCTTGCCCGCGATGACTCCAGGATCAACGTCCAGCGCCCGTGCCAACTTGACCATGCTGGACCAGGACATGCCTTTCTTGACGTCTCGTTCCAGAGCGGAGACCAGGTCCACACTGAGCCCGGCACGCTCGGCCAGTTCCGCCTGTTTGTAGCCGCGTCGGAGGCGGAGTCCGCGAACGCGCTGTCCCGGCGTCGTCGGCTTGGTCTGCGGCATGGGGATTACCTCTCACCCGTGGGTTGCCGCCCGCCTTCAGGGTAAACCGTGCGGCCGATGCCGGACGGCCGGTGTTCCCTTTTGCAGGCGTTCATCGAGGCAGGAAAGCCCGCACGATATGGTCACCTGCCGGGCTGCGGCTGGTGTTCCAGTAACCGAGGGTCAGGTCGTCGATGACCCAGAGGCCGCGTCCGTTCTTCTCGTCCACGCTGGGACAGCGAGGTACCGGGACCGACTCGGTCAGCCCTGGGTCCGTCACCGTGAGTTCCCAGTAGCCGGGGGACGGAAGCAGGCTCATCCTGATCCAGGTGGCATGGGCGTGCAGGAGTGCGTTGGTGACCAGTTCGGATGCGATGAGCTGGAGGTCGGGGAGTGCGGGATGCTCGCGGCCCATCCAGGTCGCCAGCTCCCTGCGGGCCAGGCCGGCGAGTAGGCGGGGGTCGTCCAGCTCGCTGACCGACCAGGCATGGGAACCGGCGCATGGGGGATCTGACACGGGTGCTCGCATGGTCACCTCGGGGAGTTGGGGCGTACAGGCTTGACCTGCGAGTACGCACTCGCTGAGACCTGAAGCCTCCGAGCGGTCGGAAGTCCTCACAGCATGTAGTTACGTTCGCCGGCACGCAGCCGGGATTGGGCTTACGATTCCGTACAGTTAGTAGGCGACTCCCGTGTGTAGTGGTACGGGGTCATCGCCCTGGAAAGGGGTGACATGCCGAAAGGCGAACAGGAGTCGAGCAAAGACGCTTGGATGGAGTACGCCCATCGCCTCAAGAAGTTCCGGGTGGAGCACGGGCTGAGTCAGGAGCGGCTCGCGGACCGGGTGCCCTACAGCGAGAGCGCGGTGGGGCACGTCGAGCGGCTCATGCGTAAGCCGAGTGAGGACCTCACCCGTGAGCTGGAGAAGGCGCTGGGGCTCGACGGGCAGCTTATGGAATTGCTTCCGCAGATCCATGGGGTGCTGGGCCCCCGCTGGTTCCGGGAATGGCCGAAAGTGGAGGCGACGGCGCACGCCATCCGGACCTGGGAGCCGATGCTGATCCCCGGCCTTCTGCAGACCGAGGCTTACGCAAGAAAGGTGTTCCTCGGAAGACCAGGAGTCACCGAAGAGGAAGTAGAGAAGGCGGTGCAGTTCCGGATCCACCGGCAAACTGTCTTCAGCCGTCCGGCGCCGCCCATGTATTCGACTCTGATCGACGAGAGCGTTCTTCACCGTCCCGTCGGCGGGGCGCGAGTGATGCGGGAGCAGCTCCAACGGCTCCTTGAAGTGCTCAATCCGCCGTACGTCAGCGTAAGGATCATTCCGCTGAAGGCAGGGCTCACAGTGGGATGTCTCGGTGCGTTCGAGGTGGCTACGCTGCTGGACGGTGGGCTGGATCATGCGTACCTGGAAAGCACCGAAGAGGGACGGGTGACCAATCGCGTCAGGACCGTGCAAGCGCTTATCGTGCGATGGGAAGCCCTATCCAACATGGCCTATCCCGTCGACAGAAGTCGGGAGGCCATTCACGAGGTGATGACGAGTTATGAGTAACGGTCTCCGTACAGGCGTGTGGACCAAAGCTAAAGCGTCCGGCGACAACGGCGGTAGCTGCGTCGAGGTGATGCGGCGGCCGGATGACGGTGTTCTCGTCCGCGACACCAAGGATCAGGGGGAGGGCCCCGTCCTGAGCTTCACCAAGGACGAGTGGCTCGCCTTCCTGGACGGGGCATCCAGCGGGGAGTTCGACCTGTCCTAGACGATGGCCTTCTGGAGGGGTTCGGCCTGGCCGGCTGAGCCCCTTCTCCCGTACATGCTCGTAAGGAGGATCCCCGTACAGGCGGGTACGACCTCTGATCGTCGTCGCCTTCCGGAAAAAACCGCGAACAAGGATGCCCGCATCGGGCAATCAGCGCCGACCCTCATTCGAGAAAGGCGCCGGATGCATGACCCCTCTTCCCTACGGGTGGCCGCGGAGACGGACGACGCGTCGGTCATCGCGAACTCGCGCCACGACCCCGAATGGTTCTCGGTGATCTTCGACCGGTACTTCACCACGATCCACCGTTACGCCGCCGCCCGGCTCGGGCCCGCCGCCGCCGATGACGTGGCCGCGGAGACGTTCCTGGCCGGGTTCGACCAGCGCGGTCGCTACGACCTGACCCGTCCGGAGGCCAAGGCCTGGTTGTACGGCATCGCCACCAACCTCATCAGCCGCCATCGGCGCGACGAACTCCGTCTCTACCGGGCGCTCAGCCGCTCGGTCACCCGCGACGACGTCGAGAGCCACGCGGACCGGGTCACGGACCGGGTGACCGCCGAGCAGCTCAGCCCACGACTGGCGCGCGCTCTGAAGAGGCTGTCCCAGGGTGACCGCGACGCGCTGATGCTCGTCGCCTGCGCCGATCTGAGCTACGCGGAAACGGCCTTCGCCCTGGGCATCCCGATCGGCACCGTCAGCTCCCGGCTGAACCGGGCCAGAGCCAAGCTACGCAAGTCGCTGGGTCACGCGGCGAAGGAGGTCTGAACCATGGAAGAGCTGCACGAGCTGCGCCGCTACCACGACGCGACGCCGGAGCCCGCTCCGGAGACCATCGGCGCGGCCCGGTCGCGCCTGGGTGCGCACATGCGCGGAAGCCGACGGCCGCGGGCCCGCCGGATCCGGCCGATATGGGCGCTGACGCTGGCCGGGGCGGCCACCGCCGCGCTGGTCGTGGCCGTGGCGGTCGTCCCCGGCACCGGGAAGGACTCGCCGGCCCCCCATGCGCACACGCCCACCGCCACCGAGCTACGGCTGCGCCCGGTGGCGAACGTCCAGGACGTGGCCGACAACGCGGCGTTGCTGGCCGACGGCGAGCCCGAATGGGCCGCCGAGCCCACGCAGTGGGGTTACGTGAAGAGCCTGCGCGCCCGGACGCGGACCGGCGGCGGGGAGTGGCTGCGCGGCAGGCCGGCGGCGACGACCACCCACGAGCAATGGCGACGGCTCGACGACAAGGCGTTCGCCACCATCGAGAAGGGCAGGCTCAAGGTCTCCAAGGGGTCGGAGTTCGAGGTGTCGTACTCCTACCTGCTCGCCCTGCCGACCGACGCGGGCCAGTTGCTGGCCCGGATCTACGAGACCGTCGACGCCGAGAACACCAGGAATCGTGCCTCCTTCCTGCGCTCCGCCCAGGAACGGGCGGAGTGGAGGGGCAAGACCCCTGAGGAGGCGAAGCGGCTGGCCGAGGAGTCATTGCCCGACTTCACCTCCCAGCACCGCGACAGGTGGGCGTTCCAGATGATCGCGATGGGCATGCGGGACGCCGCGCTACCGCCCAGGCTTCGAGCCGCCATGTACGGCGCCATGGCCAAGATCCCGGGCGTCCGGTACGAGGCCAAATCCGCCGATCTGCTCAAACGCCGGGGCATCACCCTCTACCACGTCCTGGACGGCTACCTGCGCGACGAGATCTTCGTCAATCCGAAGACCTACGCGTACCTGGGGTACCGCACCATCGTGGTCAAGAACCACAAGGACGGACCTTTCGCCACCATGAAGAAGGGCGAGATCCACAACTGGGACGCCCTGATCAAGGCCGCCGTCGTCGACGAGGCCGGGCAACGGCCCGACTGACGCCGAAACGTCGGTCGGCCCTCGACGCAACCTCCGCACGGGATCCGGGTCATTCTCGCCTCGCTCTCCCTCAGCCGGGACAGCGCGAGAGCGGGAAGCTCTTCTTCGGCACGGACATGGAGTAAACGGGCCGCCTCCCGTGCTGTAACTTGCGCCTACCAGATTACGCAGGGTGGATCACGGTCCATCGCAGGGAGGGGGGCGGGAGCCGATGAGCCTTCGTCAGTACGAGTACGCCCTGGCCGTCGCCGAGGAAGGCTCGGTGACGGCGGCGGCGGAGCTGCTGCACGTCGCTCAACCGTCGGTGTCCCAGCAGATCCGCAGCCTGGAGCAGGAGCTCGGTGTGAGGCTGTTCGCCCGCACGCCGACCGGACTGGTGCCCACCGTGGTCGGCCGCGCGTTCCTGCGGGAGGCGGAGATCGCGGTGAGCGCGTCGCGGCGGGCGCGGGCGACGGCGCGGGCCGGTGCCGACGACCTGGTGGGCGAGCTGGTGGTCGCGGTGCAGATGGGCTTCGGCACCCGGCAGCTGCCCGGCGCGCTGAGCGTGCTGCGTCACCGCTTCCCGCGGCTGGAGGTCACCGTCTTCGAGGAGCCGAGCTCTGTCGAGCTGGAGCGGCTGTGCCGCCGGGGCGTGCTGAACTTCGCCCTGATGGCGGAGTGCGAGCGGTCTCCCGCCGACGCCCACCACCTCGGCGACGAGGAGCTCGTCGTGGTGCTGGCAGCCGGGCACCGGCAGCTCGCCGCGGACCGGGTCGAGCTGCGCGAGCTGGAGGGGGAGCCGTGGGTGAGGTTCGACCGCGACAGCTCGCTCGACGGCGTGCTGCTGAGCGTGCTGCGGGACAATGGGCTGACTCCGACCACGGCCGCCCGCGTGTCCCAGACGGCGACGGCCGTGCGCTGGGCCGCCCACGGGCTGGGGGTGACGCTCGTCCCGGCCTCCGCGGTGCCCCACGGTTACGAGCATCTCGTCCGCCCGGTGTCCCCGGTCATGTCCCAGCCGGTCATCGCCGTGCTCCGGTCCGGCGCGGGCCCGGCGGAGACGGCCCTGCTCGAACTCCTGCGTCAGGAGACCTGGTACGACACCGCCTCCTTCACACCGGTGCCCTGACGGCCGATCAGGAAGCTCAGAGCTGGGTGGCGCCTCCGTCCACGGCGAGCTCGGCGCCGGTGGTGTACGTGGCCTCGAAGGCGAGGAAGGCGGCCGCCCTGGCGACCTCGTCGGGGGTGCCGAAACGCCGCATGGGATTGTTCGCGACCCGCTCCGCCTTGAACTGCTCGGCGGCCTCCGCGGTCATCATGCTCTCGAGAATCCCCGTATCGATGGGACCGGGGCTGATCGCGTTGACCCGGATTCCGCGCGGCAGCAGCTCGCTGGAGAGGCTGCGGGCCATCGAGCGCAGCGCCGCTTTGCCGGCCGCGTAGACGCTGGTGTCCCGCAAGCCGATGACGTTGGCGATCGAGGTGGTGAGGACGACGCCGGCACCCGTGCTCAGCAGCGGGGCGAGCTTCTGCACGGTGAAGTAGGCGCCCTTGACGTTGATCGCGAACAGCTCGTCGTACGCCTCCTCGGTCGTCGACTCGAAGGGCGTGAGGGGGGCGATGCCGGCGTTGACGAACAGGGCCTCGATCGTGCCGAGCTCGCTCTTCACCCGGTCGGCCAGCGCATCCAGGTCGGGCAGTGAGGCCACATCGCCCCGGACGGCCACCGCGTTCGCGCCGAGCCGCTCCCGCGCGGCGTCGAGCGTGTCCTGGGAACGGCCGGTGATCACCACCCGGGCTCCGCCGTCCGCCAGCAGCTTCGCCATCGCGAATCCCATGCCGCTGCCGCCGCCCGTGATGACTACATTCTTGTCGCCGTACTTATCCATGTCAGGGTCTTTCTTTGACTCGGTGCGGAATTCCTTCGGCTGAAACCGGAGCTCTGGAATACCGTCAGCCTCTGGGGAATTCGCCGCCGTCCACGAAAAGGTTGTTCCCGGTCAACCAGCTCGCCCGGTCGGACACGAGGAACAGCACCGCTTCGGCGATGTCGTCGGGCCGGCCGTCGCGCCCCAGCGGCACGGTGGCGGTGGCGGTGGCGGTCTGCCCCGGCGCCGCCTCCAGGCGCGCCCACTGCTCCCGCGTCGCCTCGCCGCCGGGGGTGGCGACCCTGCCAGGGCTCACGGTGTTGACCCGGATCCCGAACGGGGCCAGCTCCAGGGCCAGTCCCCGGCTGTAGTTCTCCAGTGCCGCCTTCGCCGCCGTGTAGTGCAGGAACGGCGCCACCGAGGTGGGGACCGCGGCCGAGGAAATGTGCACGATCATCCCCGAGCGCCGGTCCCGCATCCCCGGTGTCAGCAGCGAGTCCAGCCGCACCGACGCCAGGTAGTTCAGGTCCAGCGAGTCCTGCCACTCCTCGTCGGGGATGGCCGCGCTGCCCTGGTACGGTCGCCCCCCGCCCGCGTTGTGGACCAGGATGTCCACCCCGCCGAGCTCCTTCTGCGCGGCCGTGGCGAGCGCCTCCGCGCCGGCCCGTGTCCGTACGTCGGCCGCCACGAAGGCGGCCCCTTCCGGCACGGTGCTCGTCGCCGACCTGGCGGTCGTGAGCACCTCGGCCCCGGCGTCCAGGAGCCGGCGCACGATGGCCGCTCCGATGCCACGAGAGCCACCCGTGACCAGGGCCCGCTTTCCCGCGAGTTCTCGCGTTCCCGATCCGTTTTCGATGGTCATGCCACTCGTCCTTTCCATCATGTGTCAGTCGGCTCGACGGAAGAATGAATCGACGTGCGCAGAGCGCTGATTTTCCGAGAAAGCGCGGTGAGCACCTCGTCGAGCTGTTTCACGCTACGTCCGGGAAAGAACGAGAAGCAAAGACCAAATGTCAGTAGGCGCCATAGGAAATCCCTATGGCGCCCGGCCGGGAGGATCGCCGGCCATGAGAGGCTTTGGGGATGATCGAACGACCTACGGCCCTGGTCACGGGGGCTTCTCGCGGGGTGGGGGCGGCCGTCGCCCGTGCCTTCGCGCCGACCCACCACGTCATCCTCGGCGGACGCGACGAGCAGGCGCTGGCCGCGCTGGCCGCCGAGTTGCCCGACGCGCGGCCCTGGCAGGTGGAGCTGACCGAGGTGACCGAGGCGGACGTGGCCGGCATCGAGCGGCTGGACGTGCTCGTGCACAACGCCGGCATGACCACGCTCGGCAAGATCGGCGACCTGCCCGCCTCGGTGTGGCGGGACACGATGGCGCTCAACCTGTTCGCCGTCGCCGAGCTGACCCGGCTGGTCCTGCCCGCGCTCAGGCGGGCAGGCGGCCACGTGATCTGCGTCAACTCCGGCGCCGGGCTGCGGGCCAACCCCGGGTGGGGAGCGTACGCCGCCAGCAAGTTCGCGCTGCGGGCCTTCGCCGACGCGCTGCGGCAGGAGGAGCCGGACCTCCGCGTGACGTCGGTGCACCCCGGCAGGGTGGACACCGACATGCAGCGGAGCGTACGCGCGCAGGAGGGGGCGGCGTACGAGCCGGATCGCTACCTCCAGGCCGACAGCGTGGCCCGCGCCGTGCTCGCCGCCGTCAACGCCGGCCCCGACGCCCACCTCACCGACCTCACCCTCAGGCCGAGCGCGGGCCCTGTCGGGTAGGGAGACCCGCCACCGAAGATCGCTAGGCGTCGCGTCGCAGCGTGAACCAGAAGGTCGGTACCGAGTTGGTGCCCGGGGTGACGTCGAGCAGTTCCCAGCCGGCGAACCTGGCGTGGAGTTCGTCGGCTGTGACGCCCGCCGCCCACGACGCGACCTCGGGCACCGGATTGCCGACCGGCTCGGGGCCGTACCCGAACATCAGCAACCGTGCTCCGGGAGCGGCGCGCTGGGTGAGCCCGGCGGCGTAGGCGTCGCGGCGGTGCGGCGGGATCCCGCAGTAGCAGCTCAGGTCGAAGAACAGGTCGAAGGGCCCGGGGACGTCCAGCTCGTCGAGGCGGGTGGCGTCTCCGTGCAGCAGTCGTACCGTCACCCCCGCCGCCTCGGCCCGCTCCCTGGCCCGGTCGACGGCGCGGTCGATCAGGTCGACGGCGGCCACCTCCCAACCGTGCCGGGCGAGGTAGATGGCGTTGGTCCCCGTGCCGCAGCCGAGTTCGAGAGCGCGGCCGGGCGGCACCGCGTCGTGCCCCTCCACCAGGGTGATGAGCTCGGGCGGCGTCACGCCGGTGTCCCACGGCGGCTTGCCGGCGCGGTAATAGCGCTCCAGCGCCCGGTGAACGGACTCCTCCTCCTGGTCCCGCGGAGTTGCGGCCGGGTCCGACCTTTGGGCGGTGCCGGGCTGATCCATCGTGTCCTCCAAGAATTTAGAGTTGAACTCTAGTGATGAACTCTAGATATATACTCGCATCATGGACAGGGTCAAACGGCCGGACAAGCGAGCCGAGCGCGCACGCCTCACCCGGGAAAAGGTCGTCGAGGCGGCTCGCGAGCTGTTCGTCGCGCAGGGGTACGGGGCGACGAACCTGCAAGAAGTCGCGGACCGGGCGGGCGTGGCCGTACAGACGATCTACTTCGTCTTCCGTAACAAGCGCACGCTGTTCAAGGACGTCGTCGATACGGCCATCGCCGGGGACGCCGAGCCGGTCGCCACCATGGACCGTGAGTGGTTCCGCGCCGCGTGCGCCGAGCCCACCGCGGCCGGGCAACTGCGCGCGCACGTCCGCGGCACCCGCGAGATCCTGGGCCGGGTCGCCCCGATCATGTCGCTGATCTCGGCCGCCACGGCCACCGACCCGGAGATCGCCGCGCAGTGGCCCGACGGTCCCGACCCGCGATACACCGTGCAGCACGCGGCTGCCGAAGCCCTGGCCGGCAAGCCCGACGCCCGTCCCGGCGTGTCGGTCGAGATGGCGGCGGACCTGCTGTTCGGCCTGCTCAGCCCGGAGCTTTACCTGATCTTCGTCCGCGACCGCGACTGGTCGCCGGACACGTGGGAAGAGTGGGCCCGCACCGCTCTGACCTCCCAGCTCTGCGCCGACCAGGGCGGACGGCGCGCCGACTGATTGAGCCCTGTGAATGGATCCATTCACTACAGTGAGACTCATGCTTGAGGAACTCGCGCGCACAGGTCGGGACCCCGCAACCAATGGCTACCTCAGAGACGCCTGGTCTCCGCCGGAGCTCGAACTGCGCGAGTGGTTCGCGGGTGAGGCCGCGCGTAGAGGGCTGGACCTGCGGGAGGACCGTAACGGCAACCTGTGGGCCTGGTGGGGTGACCCGGCGCGCGAGCCTGGCGTGGTCACGGGCAGCCACCTAGATTCCGTACGGCAGGGCGGAGCCTACGACGGTCCCTTGGGGGTGGTGTCGGCCTTCGCAGCCCTCGATGTCCTGAAAAATCGGGACTTCAGGCCGAACAGGCCGCTCGGCGTCGCCTGCTTCACCGACGAGGAGGGCGCCCGGTTCGGGGTGCCGTGTGTCGGGTCGCGGCTGCTCACCGGGATGCTCACGCCCGAGCGGGCGCTGACGCTGAAGGACGACGAGGGCGACACCCTGGCCGACGTCCTCACCAAGGCCGGCCGCGACCCGCGCGGCCTGGGCCGCGACGACGAGACCCTCGCCCAGGTCGCCACGTTCGTGGAGCTGCACGTGGAGCAGGGCAAGGGTCTGGTACGCCTCGACAGGCCGGTGGGCGTGGCCCAGGCGATCTGGCCGCACGGGCGTTGGCGGTTCGACTTCCACGGCCGGGCCGACCACGCGGGCACCACCCGGCTGCCGGACCGCGACGACCCGATGCTGCCGTTCGCCCGCCTGGTGCTGGCCGCCCGCGACGCCGCGTCCCGGCGCGACATCGTCGCCACGATCGGCAAGGTGCGCGTCTCACCCAACAACGCCAACGCGGTGCCCGGCCTGGTGTCGGCCTGGCTCGACGCCCGCGGCCCCGACGAGACGGACGTCCGCGCCCTGGTGGAGGAACTACGCCCCTTGGCCGCCGGAGCGGTGAGCGAGGAGTCGTGGACGCCGGTCGTGGACTTCGATCACGGGCTGCGGGAGCGGCTGGCCGCCGTCGTGGGCGGCGACAAGCCCGCGCCGATCCTGCCCACCGGCGCCGGGCACGACGCCGGCATCCTGGCCGCCGCGGGCGTCCCGAGCGCCATGCTGTTCGTGCGCAACCCCACCGGCGTGTCCCACTCCCCGGAGGAGCACGCCGAGCAGGCAGACTGCCAGGCGGGAGTCGTCGCACTCGCGAGTGTGCTGGAGGAGCTGTGCCGCTGACCTACTGGTGCGAACAGGCCTGGCTGCCCGACGGCGTCGCCGACAGCGTGCTGGTGACGATCGACGGCACCCGGATCGTCGAGGTCGTGCAGGGCGAGCCGGGCGGGGCGCGCCGCCTGCCGGGACTCACCCTCCCGGGCCTGGCC
Organism: Nonomuraea glycinis; assembly: GCF_014646515.1. Lineage (GTDB taxonomy): Bacteria > Actinomycetota > Actinomycetes > Streptosporangiales > Streptosporangiaceae > Nonomuraea > Nonomuraea glycinis. Next base: position 175,024 of record NZ_BMNK01000003.1, on the reverse strand, counting down.
AACGCCCACTCGCACGCCTTCCACCGGGCACTGCGGGGCACGACGCAGGTGGGCAGTGGCGACTTCTGGACGTGGCGCGACCGGATGTACGAGGTGGCGGCGCGGCTCGACCCCGACGCCTACTTCGCCCTGGCCAGGGCCACCTACGCCGAGATGGCGCTGGCCGGGGTCACCTGCGTGGGGGAGTTCCACTACCTGCACCACGCGCCGGGCGGCACCCCGTACGACGATGCCAACACCATGGGCCACGTGCTGGTGCGGGCCGCCCGCGAGGCGGGGCTGCGGATCGCGCTGATCGACGCCTGTTACGTCTCCGGCGGCCCCGGCACGCCGCTGGCCGGGGCGCAGCTGCGGTTCGGCGACGGGGACGCCGAGCAGTGGGCGGTGCGGGCCGAGGAACTGGCCGCCGCCTACCGGGGCGAACCGGACGTGGAGATCGGCGCGGCCATCCACTCGGTCCGGGCGGTGCCGGCCGAGCAGATGCCGGTGATCGCGGAGTTCTCCCGCCGGCACGCCGCCCCGCTGCACGCGCACGTCTCCGAGCAGCGGGCCGAGAACACCGCGTGCGTGGAGACGTACGCGGCCACCCCCGTGCGGGTGCTGCACGAGCATGGCGTGCTCGGGCCGCGCTCGACCGCGGTGCACGCCACCCACCTGTCCGAGGTCGACATCGAGCTGCTCGGTCAGTCCGGCACCCACGTGTGCATGTGCCCCACCACCGAGCGCGACCTGGCCGACGGCATTGGACCCGCCAGAACGTTGTACGACCGCGGCTCGGCGATGACGCTCGGCTCCGACAGTCACGCCGTGATCGACCTGTTCGAGGAGGCCCGCGCGGTCGAGCTGAACGAGCGGCTGGCCAGCGAGCGGCGCGGCCACTGGAGCGCCGCCGAGCTGCTGCGCGCCGCCACCGTCGCCGGTCACCTCTCCCTCGGCTTCCCCGACGCCGGCCAGCTCCTGCCCGGCGCGTGGGCCGACCTGGTCACCGTACGCCTGGACTCGGTACGTACGGCGGGCGCGGCCGGGCTGGAGGCGGTGGCGTTCGCGGCGACGGCGGCCGACGTGCACTCGGTGATCTCCGGCGGCCGCCAGGTGGTCAGCGAGGGACGCCACGACCTGGGCGACGTCGGAGCCATGCTGACCGAGGCGACCCGGCGAGCACGCTGACGCGCACGATGACGATGGGCGGGACGCCACGCGCGGTGACGATGGGCGCGATGGCGGGCAGGATGATCACGGCGGCGAGGGGCGGAAGAGTGGGGACTGGATGACCAGCATGGTGATCGACGGCATCGGGGTGCTCTACACCGGGGACCCGGAGCGCGCGGAGATCGAGGACGCGGCCCTGGTCGTCGAGGACGGTCTCGTTGCCTGGACGGGACCGTCGGCCGAGGCGCCGCAGGCCGACCGGAGGATGGCGGCAGGCGGCCGGGCGGTGATTCCCGGCTTCGTGGACAGCCACGCGCACCTGGTGTTCGCCGGGGACCGGACGGCCGAGTTCCAGGCCCGCATGTCCGGCCAGGCCTACACCGGAGGCGGCATCCGCACCACGGTCGCCGCCACCCGGCAGGCGGGCGACGCCGAGCTGGCCACCCGCGCCGCCGCCCTGGTACGGGAGATGCTCGCCCAGGGCACCACCACCGTGGAGATCAAGAGCGGCTACGGCCTGACCGTCGAGGACGAGCGGCGCTGCCTGGAGATCGCCACCACCCTCACTGACGAGACCACCTTCCTGGGCGCGCACGTGGTGCCCTCGGGGATGGCCGCCGACGACTACGTACGGCTCGTCGCCGGCGAGATGCTCCAGGCGTGCGCCCCGTACGCGAAATGGGTGGACGTCTTCTGCGAGCGCGGCGCGTTCGACGGCGACCAGACGCGAGAGATCCTGCGGGCCGGGATCGACGCCGGGCTGCAGGCCCGGGTGCACGCCGGCCAGCTCGGCGAAGGCCCTGGGGTGCGCATCGCGTGCGAGCTCGGCGCGGCCTCGGCCGACCACTGCACCCACCTCACCCCGGCCGACGTCGACGCGCTGGCCTCGTCGGGCACCGTCGCGACGCTGCTGCCGGGGGCGGAGTTCTCCACGCGTTCGCCGTACCCGGACGCCAGGAAACTGATCGACGCGGGGGTGACGGTGGCGCTGGCCACCGACTGCAACCCGGGGTCGTCGTACACCTCGTCCATGCCCTTCTGCGTCGCGCTCGCCGTACGTGAGATGGGGATGACGCCGCTGGAGGCGATCAGGGCCGCCACCTACGGCGGGGCGCGCGCGTTGCGCAGGACCGACGTAGGCTGGTTGCGTCCCGGCGCCCGCGCCGACCTCGTCGTCCTCGACGCTCCCAGCTACGTTCACCTGGCCTATCGCCCCGGCGTTCCCCTTGTTCACCAGGTGTTTCAGCGCGGTCTCCTCCTTGAGTAGGACACCCAGAACCCTCCGCTGGTCGTAGGCCTTTAGGGAATCTTTGCTTCTGGTCAGATGTTGGCGGGATAAGAACGCAGCTGCGGGAACGAGGTGCCTGGGGATGGCAAGGCCTACGGGGAGTCGCGGAAGCGAGCAGCACGTCGCTGACCGAGATCTGCTGGGGACGTACCTGTCGGAGATCGGCAGAGTTCCGTTGCTCACTGCGGAGCAGGAGGTGGAGCTTGCCAAACGGATCGAGGCGGGACTCTTCGCCGAACAGCTGCTCGACAGTGGGGGCTCGGAGCCGCGCATGGGGGATGCCGCGGACGAGGAGCTGGAGAGGCTGGCCATTTCGGGCCAGCGGGCGAAGGACGAGTTCATCCAGGCCAACCTGCGCCTGGTCGTAGCGGTGGCCCGCAAATACTCGGGGCGCGGGATGCCGCTGATCGACCTGGTCCAAGAGGGCAACCTGGGGCTGGTCCGCGCGGTGGAGAAGTTCGACTACAAGCGGGGCTACAAGTTCTCCACCTACGCCACCTGGTGGATCCGGCAGTCGGTCGGCCGGGCGATCCACGAGCAGGCCAGGCCGGTGCGGCTGCCCACGCACGCCGGGGAGCAGATGACCCGGCTGATGCGGGTGCGCCGCGACATGCTGGCCGAGCTCGACGTCGAGCCCACCGACGAGGAGCTCGCGGCGCTGCTGGAGCTGCCGATCGAGCGGGTCAAGGAGCTGCGCCGCTGGGCGTCCGACCCGGTCTCGCTGCAGCTCGGCGTCGGTGACGAGGACGAGACCGAGCTGGGTGACATGATCGCCGACGACACGTGGGCCGATCCTGAGCAGCAGGCGATCGACATCCTGGAGCGCGAGCGGCTCGACCAGTGGCTGACCGACCTGGAGGGCGACACGCGCGACATGCTGCGCTGGCGCTACGGGCTGGTGGACGGCCGCGAGCACACGCTCACCGAGGTGGGCGAGCGCTACGGCATCGGCCGCGACCGCGCCCGCCGCATCGAGCGCGACGCCCTGGCCCGCCTCCGCAGAATGGCCGACGCCGCCGCCTGACCCGCGTCGCGCGGGCCACTGAGAGATTCAGGGTGTACGCGAAGACCCCCTCCGGTTGCGGAGGGGGTCTTCGCGTCAGGATCTAGTACTACAGCCTGATTTCGTGATGTTTTAGCCAGCGTCTCCAGTAGTTGCTGCTCCGGGCACGGGTTTGGTGTTCTCGGCGGCGGGTTGACCAAGCCAGTGCGAAGTCGATCGGGCGGGTGGTGGCCGTGGTCAGGTGTGCCAGGAGACGCCGGATCTCCGCGGGTGTGAGGCGGACCAGGCCGCTTGGGCTTTTGGGGCGTGAGCTGCGGTGACGGCCAGGTAGGCGTGGGCGAGCATGGCGAGGGTGATGTGGCGGTGCCAGGCATCGAAGCGCCGGACCTGGTAGTGATCCAGGCCGGTCTCGTTCTTGGCCGCTTGGAAGCATTCCTCGATCGCCCAGCGGGCCCCGGCCACGCGGATCAGCTCCTCCAGCGGTGTTCCGGCCGGCCCGTGGCACAGGTAGTAGGCGATCTCCCGTTCGCCCTTGGCATTGGGAACCAACGAGCGCCGGGCCAACAGCCAGCGTTGATAGCCGGGCTCGGTCTCGAAATGCACGGTGGCCAGCGCCCAGTCGTACAGCCGGGGTCCTTTGGCGCCCGGCCCGCACGACAGGCGCTTCCACGCCTCGGGCGGCGCGCCGGCGACCAAGGTGTCGGCCCGCTTGTCCCCCTCGCGAAGACTCATCGCCACGATCTGGTTCTTCGGAACGGCCACCACGTAGCCCACTCCGCGTTGTTCCAGGAAACGCCGGAATTTGGAGTCCATGCCATATGCCTCATCAGCGGTCGCCCACGACACCGGCACACCCGCGTCCAACGCCTGGGCGAGCATCTGCCGGGCCAGCGCCGGTTTGGTAGCGAAGTCCACCTCATCCGGGATGCCGGCCTCCCGACGGCGAGGCCGATCCTCCATCCAGGACTTCGGTAGGTACAGCTCCGCGTCGATCAACGTCCGGCCCAGCGGAGAGGCGTAGGCGAGAAACACTCCGAGCTGGCAGTTCTCCGTCCGGCCCGCTGTCCCGGAGTACTGGCGCTGCACCCCGGCGGACTTGGTGCCCTTCTTGAGGAACCCGGTCTCATCCACGATCAGCACCGCATCGCGGTGACCGAGGTTCTCCACCACATAGGCCCGCAGATCCGCCCGCACCTGGCGGGCATCCCACCGGGCATGGTTCAACAGCCGCTGCATCCGATCCGGGGTGACATCCCCGGCAGCCTCGGCCAACTGCCAGCCGGTCTTCCGCTCCACCGGAGCCAACAACCCCATCACATAGGCACGAGCCTGCCTGCGCGGTTCCACCCGACCGAACCGGGCCGCCACCCGTCCGAACAGCGCATCCAGCCCCGCAACCCAGGCCTGTAAGTCGCTCGACGTCACTTCATCAACCATGACTTCAGCTTAAATCACAAAGTATGACTGTAGTACTAGCCTCGGGCTTTCACCGTGAATTTTCGTGAGGTCTGATCGTTCACATAAGAAAAGTGCCTTTGAGCTGGGAGGATGGGGCTTGTCGAGAGTCCTGTCCACACCAGATCAGAAGGCACTTTCCAAGTGAAGAGTATCGCTTCGCGCGGCAAGATCACCGCATCGGCTGACGCTGCCGGGCTCCTCTCCCACGCGGGTGCCCTGCTGCTCCTGCATACGCTGCGTGTCACCGGCCTGGACCGGGTTCTGTCCGCGCAGCTGGAGCGCTGGCGGCCTGAGCGCGCGGTGCACGACCCCGGCAAGATCGTGGCCGACCTGGCCGTCAGCCTCGCCCTGGGCGGGGACTGCCTGGCCGATATCGCCGTGCTGCGAGCCCAGCCCGACCTGTTCGGTCCCGTCGCCTCCGACCCGACCGTCTCCCGGCTGATCGACCGGCTCGCCCGCGATGAGGCCAAGGCGCTCAACGCCCTGCGCACGGCGCGAGCCCTGGCCCGCGAACGTGCCTGGGACCTAGCCGGAACGAGGGCACCGGGCAGTGACGGCGAGCTGATCCCCCTCGACCTCGACGCCACCATCGTCATCGCCCACTCCGACAAAGAACACGCCGCACCGACCTGGAAGCACACCTTCGGCTTCCACCCGATGACGGTCTTCGCCGACCACGGCCCGCAAGGCTCCGGTGAACCGCTGGCCATCGTGCTCAGGGCGGGCAACGCCGGCTCCAACACCGCCGCCGACCACATCGAAGCCACCCGCCTGGCCCTGGCCCAGCTCCCCAAACACCGCCGCCGGCAGGTGCTGATCCGCACCGACTCCGGCGGCGGCACCCACGAGTTCCTCACCTGGCTGGCCAAGCCAGGCCGCCGATTGTCGTACTCCATCGGGTTCACCCTGACTGAGCAGGTGCAGCAGGCCGTCTTGCGCCTGCCCAAGAGCGCGTGGACCCCCGCCTACGACGCCGACCGGCAGGTCCGGCCCGGCGCCTGGGTCGCCGAACTGACCGGGCTGCTGGACCTGACCGGCTGGCCGAAAGGGATGCGGGTCATCGCCCGCAAGGAACGCCCGCACCCCGGCGCCCAACTGCGCTTCACCGACGTCGATGGCAACCGCGTCACCTGCTTCGTCACCAACACCAAGCAAGGCCAGCTCGCCGACCTGGAACTACGCCACCGCCGCCGCGCCCGCGCCGAAGACCGCATCCGCTGCGCCAAGGACACCGGCCTGCGGAATCTGCCGCTGCACCACTTCACCCGCAACCAGATCTGGTGCGAACTCGTCGCGCTGGCCTGCGAACTCCTGGCCTGGATGCAACTGCTCGCCCTGGCCGGCACCGCCGCCCGCACCTACGAGCCCAAACGCCTGCGCCTGCGACTGTTCGCGGTGGCCGGACGGCTGGTGCGCGGTGGTCGCCGCCTGCGCCTGCGCATCGCCGCCCGATGGCCCTGGGCCCGCGACATCCTCACCGCCCTGACCCGCCTGCAAGCCCTGCCGGCCCCGACCTGACCAGCCACAAGCTGCCCCTGCGACCAAGAAAGGGAACACCCGCGGGCCCGTGGAACCCCGCCCACCCGACGCGACAGCCGGGCCAGCATGCTGACCACAGCACGCAATTCAACCTTCAGCCGAACCGCTCAGCCGACCACACCTTGATCACGAAAGATCGAGGCTAGGCACAGAGTGGACCTTGCGTTGTGTTAACGCAGCACATCCCATTACACTCCCAGATCCATCCGCCTCCACACCCCGGCGAGCTGGTCGCGCACCCCCCGTACCAGCACGAGTATCCGCCTCCGTAGCGCGAACAATAGTTGTCGGAAGATTGGGCATGGCAATAGCAGTTGGCCAGCGCTGCCGTGGCAGACTCTTCCTGCGGTTTCGGAGTAAGGCTTGATGAGGGGCCCAGGTCCGCAGTCAGTGAGTATGCCTCGACAGCTCCAAGCGCGTTCACAGCCCGTTCAATCAGTGGCACCATCCTAGCACTCGTCTCAGGGGTGGGCTTTCCTTCAAAGATCGAGTGGTCGCTGAAGAGAGCCAGAGTATCTTCGACAATCGCACGCTGTTCCTCATTAAGGTGAGGGTGTGCTGCACGATATCTCTTAACATGAGCCACCCAAAGATTACTTCGAGTCTTTGCGGGTAGCTCGGCGAAGATTGCTCGCCGATAAGCAAGATCGTGCTTACTGAATGCTTCGTAGGTGGTCGGAAGATTAGCCCTATTAGCTTGTACCCACTGTTGGGCAGGGGAAGGCTTCGGATCAGCAAACGCCGGAGAAGCCCTCCCGACGATCACGGCTGCAGCCGCACTCAGGCCGGCGAGCTTAAGAAAACGCCTCCTTCCTCGAGAGTCCTGACTATCTTCCTGTCCCTTCCGAGATTCGACGAGAACATTGAGAAGACGGTAGCTTCCCTTAATCCCCAGCCGAGCCGCGAGCCTGATGGCCATTGGCGTACCTGTCCACGCCCTAACCTTCTCGTGCTCGACCCTGATTAGGGTCGGTGCCCATGGTGCAGACTCCCCAAGTGCACGGGCTCGCCACTCGACGACGGCTGCGCTAGATAACGGCAGTACGTCGATTCGGTGCCCGCCGAGCCGCTTTACGCGCTCTGCTATTTCAGTGCATTGGCCGCATGATGCGTCAAATGCGAGAATCCAGTGAACGTGAGGTTCGTGTGACATAAAGTCTCCTGTCAACGGGTTGTGATCTATAAAGCAATAGGCGCTATAGCAAGCCAGGTAATATACATAGTGTCCGTTTTAGGCTTGACGCTATCGGATTTCAGCTACGCGCGATAGGATATCTAGATAAAGAGTCGACGTAGACGCTGTGTTTGATCACTAGAATGCACGTGCGACCCTTCAGTCGAGTCAAGTGTGTGCGCTACAGATTTCCGGTCACTCCTTCTTGCCGATCCGCCAGGTGGCATCGGCGCATACGGGTGGCCCGTATTTATATTTGACGCCACTTTCAGTTATGGCAGCTATTGCAACGCCTGCGGGGCATTTTTTGTCAATGCCGGTGTCTGCCATCTTCCCTGGCTCTATAGTTTGATAGGGGGTGGCGGTTGGGTCGGGTTTCCCAGAGTGCCAGTAAAGCCTGACGGGTTCAGAGGTATCGTTATATACATGGAGGAACTCGTTGCTTCCTGGTGCGGGCGAGCACCCTGTTAGGCCAGCGGACGCCAATATAAGTATCGTTGGAATGATAGGTGTCCTTGCCGTGAACATGTCCATCCCTCCATTCGTCATTCTGGAGGTAATTTCTCCAGAAGTGCAAAGAGTTTGCGAAGGATTCCACTCGTCGGAAGTGGCGGCCAGGTTCGACTTATATCTGCCTTTGGGAAGTCTTATTGGCTGGTGTGCAGAAGCTAGGCCCGATCGCCGCTTAATTTCTCACTGGGTTGGTCCGCCTTCACCGCCTTGATGCCAGTAAAGCTTGAAGGCAAGGGGATGACGGTCGGTCAGGGGACTGCATCCTCGCGGCAAGGACAACGGCAGCAGAGATCGCCACGGCGATAGCGGCCGACGATAGATCGATGACCTGGGGTAGCCACGGACAAGAGCGGGCGCACGTACCGGTGAAGGCACGGTCACGTGGGGGACTTTCGGCCAGATAAGACGATACCCATGGCCTCTCTTTGCTAGTGATCTTGACTGCCGACCGTCATTCTGTGTGACGGCAAGAGAATTTGCAAGGGGGATATTCCGGTGATGGACTGTAGCTTTTCGGATGCGAAGCGTATATCTGTGCAGGCTGTCCGCCCCGACCGGGCGTCAACCATCGCCTGAGGGCACCTGGAACGGGCGTGACTTGCAAGCCGCCGCTCGTAAAGATCTTGAAATGGAAACAGGAAAGCGAAGTTTCCCTATATGGGTTCTGGATCTTCCGTGTCATCCATGTGAAGATGATGGCGCTTCAGAGTGATCATGGTGGGTCTGCGCCAAACAGTCCCTTGGGTCCCATGACCGCTGCTCACGACCGAGCCACGGAGAGGACCCGTCGTGCGGAAGAGTCACGTCGTTTTCGCAGTGTTTGCCGATCTCATCGCACCATTCGTCGAAGCTATTTCCCGTTCGCTCACCATGGCGCATGTCACGACCACCCAGAAGATATCGCCAATGGCCGGTCGCGTGGCGCGGCCCGCATTCCTTACGGACGGATGGTCCACACTGTCCCTTCGCATATTGGCGGCTTCAGAGAGTGGACCTTTCCGTCTGAAGTCTTGGCTTCCAGGACCACATTCCTATCCGGCGTGTCGCAATACTCCAGAAATGAACCCAAGTTAGCCCTATCCCGTGGTGGAATTGTCGCCCTGGGAACGCCGTTCTTCGCCCATACAACAACAACAGGCTCCTCCGTCGCGTTGGACACGATGAGTTCTCTGTCGACTTGTGGCTGACACCCGAGTACGCACCACAAGCCAGCAGCTAAAGCGGCGATAGTACCGGCTCGTCGATTCTTCACCCAGCCCCCTCAATAGGGCGTCACCATATGCCACGATTGTAACACCAGCGCAAAATTCTATCAATGCTGCCTCCGTTACCTGTAGAGATCATCTCACTATGTAAGAAAGGGCCTGGGCGTATGAGCATCACGGCGCTACGAAGGTGGATCGCCGCATACCTGGCAGTGACTATCGGGCTGATTACCGGTACCATTATTCTCGAAGGAACCGCATCAGCAAAGCAGGGCTCCTCTTCCGCGACCTCGGCAAGCTTGCCCGCTCCCTACCAGCGAGCGGACCGAAAAAAAATGAGCCAAGGTCCAAGGCTGAACGCGCACAGCCGTCCAGATTTCGGTGAGGACGACAAGCTGTCCCAAGCATGGGAGCGTAAAGAAATATCGCTCGACGACTACGTGCGGCTTTCAGTGGAACGGATCTCCAAGCCCGACAGCTTGCCGGCAAAGCTCCGTTCGACCGGCGGCATGTCGGAGAGTACGGGCTTGGCGCTGGGTTATGCTCTATCACTCGCCGACCAAGCTAGTCCCGAAACTCGCGCCTGGCTGAAACAAGCCCTTAGCCCTAGAAAACAGCCCCCATCCTCGGGGAGCACCTCTGTCGCCGCATGGTCGGAGTGTGCCGACTCCTACGCATTCTTACTGTACTACTTCGACTGCAGGCAAACGATACAGACCACGCCGCCGATAAATATCTACTACAACATTGATGGCGTCAGCTACCACGAGGAATGCCATACCGGCTGCCGGGTATATGACGACGGCGTCCCGGCGACCGATCTAGACGGTAACCAGATCCCTGACGCCATAGACCGAATGTCGACATCCACCACGACGGCATTCACCCAGTACCGGTCATGGGGATTCAACGTGACCGGAGATGACATATCGATATATATCGGAGTTTCTACGAATAATAACCCTGGAATCACCTTCCCTACGGGAGATGTGGTTGATGGAGGGCCGGTAATACTCCTTCCTCCGGATCCCGGGGATATCGGCGGCAACGGATGGTACACCTACCTTCCGCGGCATGAGCTATTTCATGCATTCCAGTATCACTATATGTCGTTCCTCCACTTCACCACCGCCATAAGCGCCATCAACTGGTGGATGGAAGCCACCGCAGAGTGGGCAGTGCATAAGGTGTACCTGAACACAGCACCGACGGCCTTGGGCGCCGAGGCATATGCGCGGTCGTTGGACGCGTTTTTAAGGCATCCACAGCATGCAGTCAACGCCTCAGATGGCCTCGGGGGCGAGCGGCAGTACGGCGCCTTCATAGTTGCGTCATACCTGACCGAACGCACCGATCAGAATTTTGTGCTGCGGACATGGCAGGAAATGGATGATCAGTGGCCCATCGAAGCCATTGCACAAGTGCTGGAGGGGTACGGGAAGAATTTATCGAATGAGCTCTTCGGTTTCGCTGTGGCGAACTACCGCCTGACGGTCGACTCTGGCACACTCAGTGACTTCCTCGGGGCCGGTGACGGTTATGCTGATCCGGACACCGTCAGCCGATGGCGAAGCATCGTTGCAGGAATGGGTTCTCGGCCGGCTCGTGCCAAAGAAGTATCACCGCAGAACCTTCCGTGGGGCGGCTCGTTCAGCTGGGCGCCAAACGATATCGGACAGTGGATATTCCCGGGCGGATCTTCTTATTTCGAATTCACGCCGCCCGCTAGTGGGCAAGGTCAGCTCAAAATTCATGTGGAGGCTCCCGATCAATCAACCGGTGTAGAGTTCCGTTATCTCCTGGTGGTTTGGAATTCCCTCTCCGGCCGTCAACCACTCCGCTGGGCAAGAGCAGATGCTGTCGGGAATGACCGTGTCAAAGACCTTTCAGTCTCTGTCACAGCCGGCGAAGTTGCGACGCTGATCGTGGCTCGGACTGATGTTGACGTCAACGCGACGCAGCCGATCGGCGTGGCTCAGCCAGTCACCTGGCAAGCCTCTCTTACCAGCAGTACTGTTACGCCTCCCGCCGGTCCGAACGTCGCGCTCAACACTATGTGGGCGAGACACGCCGATCGCAAGGGCTACGCGAACATGTGCGCGAACTGGGGTGGCGGGGACGGCACACAGTCGGTCGTACTACCCAGCGGGAATCGTGCATGGTTCTTCTCCGACACCTTCCTCGGCGATTCAGTGTTCCGCCCCACTTTCGACCGCAGCATGCTTCATAATTCCATCGTCGTGCAGCAGGGCACGAACCCGGCGACCGCCAGTCTCAAGACCGTCACTGGAGGAAATACCTGTAAAGAGAGAGACACTTCTATTCCCATCGAGCAGCGATATGCGTGGACTCCGATACGGAGTAACACCACCGGGCCCGACAGGAGCGATGAGTTTTACTGGAGCGCGACCGGCAAGGTGTCCGGCAACAACGTCGTATGGTTCTACCTTAAGGGGTCAGGCCAAGCCTTCAGGAACACCAGCATTGCGACGATCCCTCTATCAAGCCTGGAGAACTCCAGCAACGTCAACGTAACCCCGCAGGATCTCCCAGCATTCAGCTATTACGGCACCGACAACCCTCTGGTGTGGGGCGATGCCGTGATCGACGCTCCGGACGGATTCACCTACATCTACGGCTGGGGCGTGGTTGATGCCAACTTCCGCAAGAAGCCATTCCTAGCACGAGTGCTGCAGGCCAACCTTGTCGACTTCAATTCCTGGCGCTTCTATGTCGGCGGCGGCAAATGGTCCGCGGATGGAGGAGCTACCGGCCAGACTAAAGCAGTTCCCCTGGGCACCGGCTACACAGATGCTATGTACAGCGTCGTGACCCTCAACGGCAGACACTGGATCGTAACACTGGATCCGACTTCTCACGAGGTAGTGGCCTACCCATCTACCTCTCGCTACGGTTTCACGACGGCAAGGGTAAAGCTGTACAGCCTACCCGATCAGATCCAGAAGGCGCCAGATTTCAAGATAGTCTACGATCTTCACTTGCATGAAGGTCTTTCTTCAGAAAGCGACACCGTCGTTGTCTCGTACAACGTGAACTCCACCGGAGTGACCCTGGGCTGTCGTGCCGAAAATGATTACGAGCCGTCGATCTACAGGGCCAGGTTTGTGAACATCCCAAAGAGAGGTTTTGATCCGAGCGCAGCGACAACCGCCGTGGCTCCTCTCGAAGCCTCAGGCGTCGTGCCAACGACAGCCGCCTACCGGAGCGATGACCGAGAGATGCGCGGAGCCAGATATACGCCCTTTCCCTCGAAGTTCGCTCAAGACGGCATACCTCCAGGCCAGTCCGCTGCCGTTATCGCGCAAAGGAATGCTCTTCAGGAAGATAAAGGATACTACAATTCTTGGGCCTATCAAAGCGACGCTGACAAGGCAAACAACCACGTCGGGTGCCCCTATATCGCTGCACCCACCGATCTAGCAGCGACGGTCCGCGACGGGGCGTGGGGATGGGTGGACCTGACCTGGAGCCACGTCGGACTCGACGTGGGTTACAAGGTCTACGAGTACAACGTGACCGAGGGCGCCCGCCGTCACTGGCCGTGGGACTGGAATTTCGGCCCGCCCCGCCTCATCGCCCCGCTCGATGACTTTCCGGCAGATCGAACGGATCTCTTCAGGTGGCACCTGGTGCCGACGAATATTTGGCAGCAGCCAGAGAAGACGCAGTCGAATTCTGTACAGGGCAGGATGCCTTTGTAGCCTCTTGCTCGCCGACTGATGACACCTGAAGAGTCACGTCGGGACCGCTACGCATCCGTCTGCTGTAGGGCGGATGCGTAGCGGTTTTGGAGTTGGCCCGGTTTGGTGGACACCTGATCTCTGGGGAACCCTGGTCCCCGGAAGAAGGAGTCTGCTGTGCCGAACAACTATCCGCCGGAGTTTCGCCGGCAGATGGTGGAGCTGGTGCGCGCGGGAAGGACGCCGGAGGAGCTGGCCAAAGAATTCCAGCCGTCCGCGCAGTCGATCCGTACCTGGGTGCGCCAGGCCGACCTCGATGACGGCCGCCGCCAAGACGGTCTGACCAGCGCCGAGAAGGACGAGCTGGCCCGGCTGCGGCGCGAGAACAAGATCCTGCGCGAGGAGAAAGAGATCTTGCGCAAGGCCGCGGTTTTCTTCGCGCGGGAGACGGATCTGCCGAGATGAAGTTCCGGCTGATTCATGCGGAGAAGGACCACCACGAGGTCTCCCTACTGGCTCGGGTGCTGGGTGTGTCGCGCCAGGGCTACTACGCCTGGGCGGCTCGCCAGCTGCGCGGACCATCGGCTCGAGCCCGCCGCGACGCCGAGTTGACGGAGCGGATCCGCGAGCATCACCGGGCCTCGGATGAGATCTATGGTGCGCCGCGTATCCATGCCGACCTGCGTGAACTCGACGGGGTCCGGGTGGGTCGCAAGCGGGTGGCCCGGCTTATGCGCAGGGCTGGGCTGGCTGGGGTGAGCAGGCGTAGAGGCTGTCGCACCACGATCGCCGACGGGCGCGCTGCGGCCGCCTCCGATCTGGTCAGACGCCAGTTCATCGCAGCCGAGCCGAACCGGCTCTGGACCGCCGATATCACGTACGTGCCAACGTGGCAGGGCTTCGTCTACCTGGCAGTGGTGCTGGATGTGTTCTCCCGCCGGATCGTCGGCTGGGCGATGGCCGAACACATGCGCACCGAACTGGTGACCGACGCCCTGGCGATGGCACTGGGCTGGTCGGCCCTCAGACCCTGCAGCGGCTGCTGCGCACCGCCCGCTGGGACGCCGATAAGGTGCGCGATGACCTCCGGTCCTTCGTGGTCGACCGGCTCGGACCCGGCGGCGTGCTGATCGTCGATGAGACCGGCTTCGTCAAGAAGGGCACCGGCTCAGCCGGGGTGCAGCGCCAATACAGCGGCACCGCGGGCCGGATCGAGAACTGCCAGATCGGCGTGTTCCTCGCCTACGCAACCCCAGCCGGGCGGGCGCTGCTGGACCGGCGGCTCTACCTGCCCGCCCACACCTGGCTGGCCGACGCCGAGCGTTGCCAGGCGGCCGGCATCCCGGACGAGATCGACTTCGCCACCAAGCCCGCCCTGGCCACGGCGATGGTACTGGCCGCGCTGGAGGCCGGCGTGCCCGCCCACTGGGTAACCGGCGATGAGGTCTACGGCCAAGACCCGCGCCTGCGCACCGCCCTGGAGGAACGCCGGATGGGATACGTGCTGGCCATCGCGGGCAACCGGCGCATCAACCTCGACGGCGTCCAGCTCAGCGCGGCCCAGGTCGCCGCCCGGGTGGCCGACCGGCACTGGCACCGCTACCGCGCCGGGCAGGGCGCCAAAGGCCCGCGCTGGTACGCCTGGGCCTGGGCGCGGATCGACGAAAACGAGACGGACGGGTATCGGTGGCTGCTGATCCGACGCAACCTGACCACCGGCGAGCTGGCCTTCTACCGCTGCTACGCGCCCCCCCGGCAGCCGCTGATGACCCTGGTCAAGATCGCAGGAGTCCGCTGGGCGATCGAGGAGTCCTTCCAGGCCGCCAAAGGCCAAGTCGGCCTGGACCACTACCAAGCACGCGGCTGGACGGCCTGGCACCGGCACATCGCCCTGGCCATGCTCGCCCTGGCCATACTGGCGGCCATCGCCGCCGCCCAGCCGTCCAGCACCGCCACGGACCGCATCCCGCTGACAGTGCCCGAGATCCGCCGCCTGCTGGCCACCCTCCTGCTGACCTGCCATCGCTCGTTCACCGATGTCCTGCGCTGGTCAGATTGGCGCCGCCGACACCAAGCCACCGCCCGACGTTGTCACTACCAGCGCAGATCCGAGCCATGATCGCGAAGTGTCACTGGAGTACTAGGCGTCGGCCGGCTGGGGGTCAATGCCGTAGTGGTCGAGCAGGGCTCGCACGCCTCGCTCAATCCCGTCCAGACGCTCCGTGTGGTCAGCCTGGACCGCCTGCATCTCAGCCTGAACCGCCTTCATCTCGGCGATATCCCGACCGGTCCGGAACGCCCAGGATTCCAGGTCGTTGACCCGATCTTCCATGTTTTTGACCTTCATCATTGTGAAACTTCCCTTACCTTGGGGGGCAAGGGACCTGGCTGGTAGCCACAGTCAGGTCCCGCTGTCTCCGAGACTAGCCGAAGGCCTAGCCGTCAGGCAGAGACCCGATGGTGTCGATGCTCAGCCCGGCTCCATCTCTCACCTCGCCCCAGGTCACGGGCCTCGCCACAGCCCGAATGGCCGGACTTGAGGAAGCCGGGCAGGTCCAGAACGGGCATGGCCGCATGTCTATTCAGCCTGTCCTGCGAGGAGCTTCTCCCACAGCTCTTCAACCTCGCCGAACAAGCGCGGGGGACTCTCGCTGACCTTGATCACGGACTTGAGCCGGTCGGTCCTGCGTATCCACGCCAGTCCTCCAGCGGTGCGGAGTTCGTAGACGCGCGGCTTGCACTCACAGGTGTGCCGCCGCACCCGTACCCGCTGGAAGCGGGGAATCGGCTCACGCCACTCGACCGACTCGGCGTCAAACCGCCGAGAGCGGACATGCGGGCCGTGAAAGTCGGGCACCTTCTCCATGATCAGGCTCCACAGGTTGAACGGCTGTTCGCTGTAGGTGGCCCCGCTGCCCCCGTCCCTCCAGTCGGAGGAGCGGGAACCACCCGCACCCGGCGTCCGCGCTACGGACCAGGGCTTCGTTAACCGTACCTTGACATGTTCTTATCGATATAGCACTTGTCTTAGAACTTCTAAGACAAGGATATACCGCTCTCAGGCATGTAGTGGCCGATGGTGGCATGTATTGGGACATCTAATGTGTAGGCGTGCTCAACCCGCGCGGGCCCATCCCGCTCTACCGGCAGGTCGCTGCGCTGATCCGCGAGCGGATTGAATCGGGCGATCTCGCGCCCGGCGCTCTCGTGCCCAGCGAAGACGCACTGGTGACCAAGCATGGCGTGGCTCGCATCACCGCGCGGCGAGCCATTGCCCTGCTGCGTGAAGAAGGCGTCATCTACACCCTGCGGGGTGAGGGTTCTTACGTCGGTCCCGAGGACGCGCCGCGTGAGCCGCGTTCGGGGTGGATGTTCCAGGCGATCGCTGACGATCTCGCCGCGAAGGTGCGGGCCGGCCGGTTCGCCCAGGACATGCCGTTGCCATCCGAATCGCAGCTCGCCCAGGAGTACGACGTTGCCAAGGGCACGGTGCGACGGGCACTGGCGCTGCTGCGTGAGCGAGGCGCGGTGTTCACCGTGCCGGGTCGCGGCACCTATGCCACGCCCTCCTCGTAGGCGTACGCAGGGTCGCCCAGCCCGGTCAGTGATGATCGAGATCTGCAAAGAGCCGCCGAGGGCTCTGCTATCTCATCGATGGCGGCGGGATGGTGTAGAGGGCTCTCTTCTCGTCCAGCCATGCACGGTCGATGAACCGGCCGCTCATGCGCCCGGTGAGGAAGAGATAGATGTCCAGGCAGGCCCGGTTGTGGTCCTCGGGTTCGGTGATTCCGGATCCGGAATGTACGGCCTCCGGCATCTTAGGTCGGGCGGCTTCGTGGAGGTAGGGCTCGATCATGGAGCCGGGTTCGGTGATGATCTCGCCGTACCACCGCTGGGGCGCCCAGGCGGTCGTGACGCCGTCGCCGTAGAGGAGATCGTGGACGTAGTCGTCCATGGTGCGGATCTGGAGGAAACGCAGGCCCGCTTCCGTCAGGCCCGTGGTCACCGGGGGTGGGCCGCTGATGGTCAGGGCGTGGGTCCAGCCGTCGGCGTGGGGGCCGGTCCAGACGCGTTCGGTGAAGGCCATCGGCCGGTAGTGGGTCATGGCGGTGGCCAGGCCGCAGTCCTGGCGGGAGGCGAGGTCCGCGCCGAGCAGGGTGGCCACGGCTTCGGCATCGCCTGACTCGACCCAGGTGCCGGTGAATCCGCTGCCCAGTCCCGCGCTGAGCAGGCACTGCCACTGGTCATTCATGGGCCCACGTTCCATTCGGGATACGGCAGAGCAGGCCCGGCGTGGTGAACCAGGTGTCGTCGATGAATCGGCCGGTCGTGTATGCCAGCGCGGCGAGGTAGAAGTTCATCTCCCGACCGATGACAGGGGAGCCGACGAGATCTGCTCCCTCCTGTCTGGGACGGTCCCAGTGATCGTCGGGGATGGTGTCTTCCCACTCGTTCCCGTTGAAATAGATCGGTTCGGTGATTTCGCCCGCGTAGTAGGACAGATGGTAGGACCGCCCGCCCGGCTGCGGGAGCGATTCGAGGGCGCGCCACGGGGATAGCCCGGACACGGCGAACATCTTGACCCAGCCGGTGCTCTGCTCGGCCACCCAGAGGAGGTCCTCTTCTGAGTAGGTGAGATACCACCGCCGCGCCTGGTTCAGGTCGCAGGCGAGTGTCTCCTCCTCCGCCCGCAGTGCGGTGACCACCGTGCGGTAGTCGGGCGCCTCGATCCACGAGCACTCGAACCTCTCCGCCAGACCTCGCTCCTCGAAATACGACCACTGGTCTAATTTGTTGCGACTTGTCACGATGCTCCGATCGCGGGACACGGATGGCCGCCGCCGATTTGCTAAGGCTGATGGTGATGTGCCGGTGTGGAAGGTCGTACGGCGTGTCAGGCGCGGCGGAGGAGGCGGATCAGGAAGTCTTCGACGGCTGCTTCGGCGGTGGTGTGGTCGCCGCCTCTGGCCACGAGCAGGGCGCTCTCGTTGACGGCGGCGAGCAGCATGTGGGCGTGCAGGTCGAGGTAGGCGTCGGGGACGGTGCCCGTGCGTCGTAGGGCCGTCTTGAGCATGCCGAACGAGTAGCGCTCCTCCAGGGCGCGCCAACGCTCCCACCCCATGACCGAGGGGGCGTCGATGAGGACGATGCGCTGGATCACCGGGTCGCCGGCGAGGCGGATCCAGGCGCGAATGCCGGTCTTGAGGGACTCGGCCGGGTCGGCGATGTCGCGTACCGCGTCCATGAGCTGGACGCCGATGGCCGACTCCGTCGCCTCCAGCACCGCCTCGAACAGCGCGTCCTTGCCCGCGTAGTGGTGGTAGAGCGCGCCCCGGCTGAGGCCCGACTCGTGCAGCACGGCCTCGATCGAGGTGCCTTCGTAGCCGTGCTCGGCGAACAGCCGCGTGGCGATGGCCAGGACCTTGTCGCGGGTCGCCGCGCCGCGCTCCGCCTTGAGGTTCATGGGACCACTGTAGACAAACCGACAGTCAGTCGGTAATTTCCTAAACCGACAGTCGGTTTGTAATCCTGGAGGACCCATGAAGGACATCCACTACGTCGGCGTCGGCGAGGGCGACGTCGCGCTGTTCGTGCACGGCGTCGGCACCAGCTCCCACCTGTGGCGCAACGTCATCGCCGAGCTCCGCGACGAGCGCCGCTGCGTGGCCATCGACCTGCCGCTGCACGGCGGCAGCGCGTCGCGGGCGGATCTGTCGCTGCCCGCGATGGCCGAGGCGGTGGCCGAGCTCTGCGACGGCCTCGGCCTGGACCAGGTGGATCTGGTCGGCAACGACACGGGCGGCGCCATCGCGCAGATCTTCGCCGTCACCCATCCCGAGCGGCTGCGCAGCCTCACCCTCACCAACTGCGACGTGCACACCAACCTGCCGCCCGAGGACTTCAAGCCCACCGTCGAGCTGGCCGCCCGCGGTGAGCTGGCGCCGATGATGGCGGCCCTGATGGGGGAGCCCGAGCTTCTGGCGGCGAGCGCGTACGGCCAGGGCTACGCGCACATCGAGGACCCGGTCGCGCTGGTCGACGCCTTCCTGCGGCCCATCCTCGCCAAGCCGGACGGCGGCCGCGACTTCGAACGCCTGCTGACCTTGCTCGACGCCAAGGACCTGGTCGCCATCGAGGCGCGGCTCACGGTGCTGCCCGTGCCGGCCCTGGTGGTGTGGGGCACCGGCGACGCGTTCTTCGACCTGAGCTGGGCGCGCTGGCTGCGGGACACGCTCCCGGGTGTCAGGGAGATCGTCGAGATCGAGGACGGGCGGCTGTTCTTCCCCGACGAGCGGGCCGCCGAGCTGGTCCCTCATCTGCGCCGCTTCTGGAGCCGGCTCTGAGCCACCCGGTACGGCCGTGGTCCAGCACGTCGACCCGACATAGCTGTCGTAGAGCATCAAACGCTCCTAATTCGGTAAGTGAGCCGACCGAAACTTGAGCGAAACACCGGCGCGGCGAGATTCACGTACGTGAAACACGCAAGGTCGAGCCCCGAAACGGAGGGCGAACACGCTGTGGCGACACGTCACAGTTAAGGAGGGTCGCGTCGTGAAGATCGATAGCGGCACCACGGCCTGGATGCTCGCGGCCACAGCGCTGGTGCTGTTGATGACTCCGGGCCTCGCGCTTTTCTACGGCGGTATGACCAGGGCCAAAAGCGTCCTGAACATGATGATGATGTCGTTCGGCGCCATCATCGTGGTCACCGTCGCCTGGGTGCTCTTCGGGCACTCCCTCGCGTTCACCGACAACCCCAGCTCGGCCATCAACAACTTCGTCGGCGGCTTCGACGCGCTCGGGCTGCAGAGCCTGGTCGACCTTCCCACCAAGGACGACGGCACGGGCATGCCCAGCCTCGTCTTCTCCGCGTTCCAGCTGACCTTCGCTATCATCACCGTCGCCCTGATCAGCGGCGCGATCGCGGACCGTGCCAAGTTCGGCGCCTGGATGGTCTTCAGCGCCGTCTGGGTGACGATCGTCTACTTCCCGGTCGCGCACTGGGTGTGGGGCACCGGCTGGCTCAACACCATGGGCATCGAGGACTTCGCCGGTGGCACGGTCGTGCACATCAACGCCGGAGCCGCGGCCCTGGCCCTGGCCCTGGTCATCGGCAAGCGCAAGGGCTGGCGCAAGGAGCCGATGCGGCCGCACAACCTGCCGCTGGTCCTGCTCGGCGCCGGCCTGCTGTGGTTCGGCTGGTTCGGTTTCAACGCGGGCTCCGAGCTCGCCGTGGACGGCACGACCGGCCTGGCCTTCATGAACACCCAGATCGCCACCGCCGTCGCGGCCGGCGCCTGGCTCGTGGTCGAGAAGCTGCGTGACGGCCACGCCAGCAGTCTCGGCGTCGCCTCCGGCGCGGTCGCCGGTCTGGTGGCCATCACCCCGGCTTGTGGCTTCGTCGACCCCTGGGCGGCCATGGTCATCGGCCTCCTGGCCGGCGCGATCTGCGCCTGGGCCGTCGGGCTGAAGTACAAGCTCAACTACGACGACTCGCTCGACGTGGTCGGCGTGCACCTGGTCGGCGGCGTCGTCGGCGCCGTGTCCCTCGGCTTTCTCGCCGCCTACCCCTTCCTGGACCAGCAGAGCGAGGGCCTGTTCTACGGCGGCGGCTTCGGCCAGCTCGGGCTGCAGATCCTCGGCCCGGTCGCGGTCGGTGGCTACTCCTTCATCGTCACCTACGTGATCGGTAAGATCATCGACAAGACGATGGGCTTCCGGATCAAGGAAGAGGACGAGGTCACCGGCATCGACATCACCACCCACGCGGAGACCGGCTACGACCTCGGCTCGGTTCACGCTTCGGGTGTCTCCTCCCCCAACGGCCCTGTCACCTCGGTTCCGGCACCGAAGAAGGTGGAAGCATGAGGCTCATCACAGCCGTCATCAAGCCCTTCAAGCTCGATGACGTCAAGGCCGCCCTTGAGCAGTTCGGCGTCAAGGGCATGACGGTCAGCGAGGCGAGCGGCTACGGCCGTCAGCGCGGTCACACCGAGGTCTACCGCGGCGCTGAGTACCAGGTGGACCTGGTCCCCAAGGTCCGGCTGGAGGTCCTCATCGAGGAGGACGACGCCGAAGACGTGATCGACGTCATCGTCAAGGCGGCCCAGACAGGCAAGATCGGCGACGGCAAGGTGTGGTCGGTCCCGGTTGAGAGCGTCATCCGGGTACGCACAGGGGAGCGCGGACCAGAAGCCCTGTGACGACGGCGTCCAGGCAGACCTCGGGGGGTTCTGGTGAGAGGCGAGGCACGCTCGTTCTCCGCGGCTCGCAAGGAGCGGACCGCGGACACCGATCGGTGGCTGAAGGACCTGTTCCGTACGGCCAGCGACGGGGAGCACGTCTCCCTGGTGGCGGTGGGCAGTCTGGGCCGGGGTGAGCTGGCTCCGGGCAGCGACCTCGACCTGGTCCTGCTGCACAACGGCAGGGACGACGTCGCCAGGATCGCTGACCGGATCTGGTATCCCATCTGGGACTCCGCCGTCGGCCTCGACCACTCGGTACGCACCGTGGACGAGGCCGTGACGGTGGCCAGGAAGGATCTCAAGGCGGTGCTGGGGCTGATCCAGGCCCGGCACGTGGCCGGAGATCCCGAGCTGACGAGGAAGGCCAGGGAGTCGGTGCTCGCCGAGTGGCGGGCCGATTCCAGGCGCAGGCTGAGTGAGCTGCGCGACGCCGCTGACCAGCGGGCGCAGGCCAGCGGCGAGCTGGCCTTCCTCCTCGAGCCCGACCTCAAGGACGGCCGCGGTGGGCTGCGCGACGTCCAGGCGATGCAGGCCGTGGCAGCGGCCTGGGTGGCCTCTGCGCCCGGTCCCCGGCCCCGCGAGGCCTACGAATTCATTCTCGACGTCAGGCACGCCCTGCACGTCGTCACCGCGCGCGGCGCGGACAAACTGGTGCTTCAGGAGCAGGACGCCGTGGCGGGCCTGCTCGGCCTGCTCGACGCCGAGGCGCTCATGCGCAGGCTCGCCGAGGCGGGCCGGACCATCTCGCACGCTTTCGACGCCACCTGGCGCTCGGTTGACAGGCTGGTGTCAGGACCGGCCCCGCGCGGGCGCCGCCCGCTGGCCGACGGCGTGGTCGAGCACGGCGGCGAGGTGGTGCTCGCCAGGGGGGTCACGCCGCGCAAGGACCCGGTCCTGGTGCTGCGCGCCGCCGCCGCGGCGGCGGAGTCCGGGCTGCCGCTGGCCCCCGCGACCGTGTCCGTTCTCGCAGCTCAGTCCGCGCCGATGCCGGTTCCGTGGCCCGAGGAGGCCCGCGACGCGCTGGTGTCGATCCTCGGCGCCGGCCGCGCGGCCGTGCCCGTGTGGGAGGAGCTCGACCAGGCGGGCATCCTTGTCAAACTCCTTCCTGACTGGGAGCGCGTACGGCATCGTCCGCAGCGCCACCCGATCCATCGTTTCACCGTCGACAGGCACCTGATCGAGGCCGCCGCGAACGCCGCCAGCCACACCCGCGACGTATCGCGCCCCGACCTGCTGCTGATCTCGGCGCTCTTCCACGACATCGGCAAGGGCTGGCCGGGCGACCACTCGGTCACGGGCGAGGTCGTGGTCCGCGACATCGGCGTCCGCCTCGGCCTGCCTGCGGCGGACGTGGAGACCCTCGCCACCGTCGTCCGGCACCACCTGCTGCTGCCCGAGACCGCCACCCGCAGGGACCTGGACGACCCCGTCACGATCGAGAAGGTCGCCGCCACGGTCGGCTCCCGCGAGGTGCTGGAGCTGCTGGCCGCGCTGGCCGTCGCCGACGGCACCGCCACCGGGTCCGCCGCCTGGAACTCGTGGAAGGCCGGGCTCGTCGCCGACCTGGTGCGCCGCGTGCGCTCGGTGCTGTCCGGCTCGCCGCCGCCCAAGGCGCCCGTCCTGTCGGCGGAGCAGGCCGCGCTGGCCCGCCACGGCGGCGGCGCCATCCGCGTCAACGGGGGCGCCGTCACGGTGGTGGCCCCTGACCGGGCGGGGTTGCTGTGGAGCGCCGCCGGGGTGCTGGCCGCGCATCGCATGGTGGTCCGCTCGGCCTCGGCCGCGTCGGCGGGCTCCACTGCCATGATCGAGTTCTCGGTGACCCCCGAGTACGGCTCGCCGCCGGATCCCGCCACGTTGGAGGCGGATCTCCGTCTCGTCCTTGCTGGGCGTCTTGACATCGAGCAGCGGTTGGCACGTCGTACACGATCGATGAGACCCGCCCGC
The DNA here is from genome assembly GCF_014646515.1 of Nonomuraea glycinis. Classification (GTDB taxonomy): domain Bacteria; phylum Actinomycetota; class Actinomycetes; order Streptosporangiales; family Streptosporangiaceae; genus Nonomuraea; species Nonomuraea glycinis. The sequence goes on along the minus strand of NZ_BMNK01000003.1, from coordinate 151,804 downwards.
GTGCCGGTCGCTCCACCCCGTGTGACCTTGGTCGATGATGCCTCCGCCACGGCCACCGTGGTGGAAGTCAGAGCCCATGACAAGCCAGGCCTGTTGTGGCGTATCGGTCGGGCTTTCGGAGAGTGTGGTCTTGACGTGAGAGCCGCTCGCGTAGAGACTCTCGGCGCGGAGGCGGTGGACGTGTTCTACGTGCTTGACCGCGCCGGACGCCCCCTCAGCGACGAGGCACAGCGCAATCAGGTCCGCGACGCCGTGCTCGCAGCATTGCGATAACCAAGAGCACACGTCTGACGTCCACATTTGTAACGATTGCGTCCGATTTGGACTGTTTAGTCGGATGCTGCGGATAGCTTGTGGACGGCCTGACGACCCGTCGTGGACGGGATGATTGAGGGGTAGCGGCGGTTGTGACTACGGGGAGTTCCGACAGCGGCCTCAGCGCCGCGAAGGACCGCGGAAGGCGGTTACTGCCACGGCTGGCGCTGCGCAACTGGCGCGTGCGATGGCGCCTCACGGCGCTCGTCCTGGTGCCCACCATCGCAGGAGTCGTGCTCGGGGGAGCGCGCGTGGTGGCTTCCGTCCAGAGCATCAACGAATACGATCATACCGCCGTCGCCGCCGAGCAGGCAGGCCATATCCGGGATCTCGTACAGGCGCTGGGTTTGGAGCGCGACACCGGCGGCTGGTCCAACGCCGCCAGGAGCCTGCGCAAGAAGCTCGCCGAGCCCTACGCCGAGCGCAAGGCCAACGTCGACCGCCTGGTCAGGACGGTGCGCGCCGACCTGTCGTCGATGGACGAGTCCTACGGCGAACGCGTGCTGCGCGTCGTCCAGCGGGCGCACACCGACCTCAACTCCCTGACCAGGACCAGAGCCGAGGGACAGCGCGACACCACCCGTTACGACACCCTGCTCGACACCCTGCTGCGGCTGCACGAGGAGCTGAGCCTGCTCAGCGACGACTCGCAGATCGTCGGCCAGTTCCGCGCGCTGAACGCGCTGACGCGCGCCGAGGAGCAGGTCTCCCGCCAGCGCGTCCAGCTGCTGCGCGGCCACTACAACTCCGCCAGCGTGGACGCCAAGGAGATCGAGCGGTTCATCGCCTCCAACGCGGCCCAGCGCAGCGAGATCGCCACCATCGCCCAGGAGGCGGGCGCCGAGGTCGGCATGGCCCTGCAGAAGGCCCTGACCATCCCCGAGTACTACAACACCGAGCTGACCAAGTCCCGCGCGATCACGCTGGCCAGCGGCAAGGCTCCCGGTGTCCGCATCCGGTCGAACCTGCTCGCCCAGACCACGCGCGACAAGTCCGCCCCCGACCAGTGGTTCGACGAGAACTCCACCACCATCGACGCCCTGGGCAGCATCGAGAAGAAGCTCAGCGAGCAGGTGGCCCTGCGCAGCCAGGAGCTGCGTGACGCGGAGACCCGCAACGCGTTCGTCACCGCCGGCCTGATCCTCGGCCTGCTGCTGCTCGTGCTGCTGCTCACCGTCGCCATCGCCCGGTCGATGGTCACGCCGCTGCGCCGCTTGCGCACCGAGGCGCTGGAGATCGCCGGGTTCCGGCTGCCGGACGTGGTGCGCAAACTGCGCGTCTCCGGTGACGCCGCGCCCGAGATCCGGCCGATCGCGATCGACGGCGACGACGAGATCGGCGAGGTGGCCAAGGCCTTCGACCAGGTCCACCGCCAGGCGGTACGCCTCGCGGGCGAGGAGGCCGAGCTCCGGGGCAACATCAGCGCCATGTTCGTCAACCTCTCGCGCCGCACCCAGACCCTGGTCGAGCGCCAGATCTCGCTGATCGACGGCCTGGAGAAGGGCGAGCAGGACGGCGGCAGGCTGTCCGACCTGTTCAAGCTCGACCACCTGGCCACCCGTATGCGGCGCAACTCCGAGAACCTCCTGGTCCTCGCCGGGCACGAGCCCACCCGCAGGCGCAGCCAGCCGGCCAAACTGGTCGACGTGGTGCGCGCCGCGCTCTCCGAGGTCGAGGGGTACGAGCGCGTCCAGGTCAAGGTGCACCGGGCCACCTCCGTGCTCGGCAGCGCCGCCAACGACCTGGTGCACCTCGTGGCCGAGCTGGTCGAGAACGCCATCCAGTTCTCGCCGAAGAACTCCCAGGTCGTGGTCTCCAGCAGCCTCATCGAAGGCGGCGGCGCCCTGCTCTCGGTGACTGACGCCGGCATCAGCATGACCCCGGACGAACTGGCCGCGGCCAACCGTCGCCTGGCCGAGCCGCCCGTCGTGGACGTGTCGGTGTCGCGCCGCATGGGCCTGTTCGTGGTGGGCCGGCTGGCGCTGCGCCACGGCATCCGGGTCCAGCTCCGCAAGGGTGACGGCGACGGGCTGATCGCCATGGTGCTGCTGCCGCCGACCCTGATCCAGGACGCCAACCAGCCGCCGCTGCCGCAGCGTCCCGCCGGGTTCGCCGAAGCCGGCGCACCGGCCCCGCAGCGGTCCGCCGCGCCGGTGCAGAACGGCTACCGCTCCTTCGGCACCCTCGACTCCCTCGACCACGGCGCCGGCACCGCCCGCCCCTTCACCGCCGACACCGACGGAGGCGCCTTCAAGTCGCACTCCAGCGACTCCGGCACCTACCCGTCCTACCCGAGCCCCCCGCCGCAGGCCTTCTCACCGCAGAGCCCGCCGCAGCAGCCGCCGGCACCGGGACTGCCCTCGCGTGGCGGTCCGCCGCAGCGCACGCCGTCGCCGTCCTACCCGTCGTCGGACGCGTTCCCCTCGGACGCGTTCCCCTCGGACCCGTTCCCGTCGGATCCCTTCCCGTCCGGTCCCACCCGGACGCCGGGTCCCGAGCGGATCGGCTCCTCCCCGTCGTATCCGAGCGCGGACAACTCCTATCCCACGCCGCCGAGGTACGACACCAACGACGTGCGCAAGCCGGCGCAGCCACCGCCCTCGGTCGAGGTCTCGCCGATGGAGGCCGAGCAGGAGGAGTTCCTGCCGATCTTCGCCTCGGTGGAGTCCGCCTGGTTCCGCAAGCCTCCGGAAGATATAGCACCGGAACCGAACCGGAATGAGCAAACCCCCGCGCAACCCGTACCCTCTGTGGAGGAAACGTGGCGAACCGCTGCGGACGCCGGATGGCGTGCGGCAGCTGCCGCTAGCGATCCGAGCCTCGGCGGCGTCACCGCTGCCGGACTCCCGAAGCGAACGCCCAAGGCCAACCTCGTACCGGGGACGGCCGGTAAGGCGGAGCAGCCGCAGCAGCGGCAGGCTCCGATGCCGCCGGTCTCCGCGACCCGAGTGCGCAGCCGGATGGCGAGTTATCAGCAGGGAGTGCGGCGCGGTCGTGCTGAAGTACGTGAACAGGAGGAACGAGAGTGAGTAAGCGTCCTAGGGAGGGCGAGTGACGACCCTCAGCCATGAGGCACATCGGTTTGACTGGCTGATCACCGACTTCGTGCGGAACACGCCCGGAGTCGCACACGCGGTCGTCGTCTCAGCGGACGGGCTGTGCCTGGCCACCTCCGAGGGCTTCCCACCGGACAGGGCCGACCAGCTCGCCGCGGTTTCCGCGGGGCTGCTGAGCCTCACGGTGGGCGCTTCCCGGGTGTTCGAGGGCGGCGCTGTGTCGCAGACCGTGGTGGAGATGCAGCGCGGGCTGCTCATCGTCATGGCGATCAGCGACGGCTCGGTGCTGACTGTGCTGGCCGGGCCAGACTGTGACATGGGCCTGGTGGCGTACCAGATGACGCTGCTCGTCGACCGGGCAGGCCAAGCCCTGACGCCGTCGCTGCGTGCGGAGTTGCAGGCGGCCAGGACGCGGTGACGCCATGCAGATGATGGGACAGGGCCGTGTACGGCACTAGCGGGGCCGGGGACGACGACGAGCCCCTGTTCCGTCCTTACGCGGTGACCGGCGGCCGTTCAGAGCCGCGCTACCACCTGGCGATGGAGACGCTGATCTCGTCCATGTCCATTCCGGACGACGAGATGGCCCTGCTCACTCCCGAGCAGGATGCGATCATGCAACTCTGCCGCTCGATCCGGTCGGTCGCCGAGATCTCGGCCCTGCTCCGTGTCCCCCTGGGCGTGGCTCGCGTGCTGGTGGCGGATATGTCGGACGAAGGGCTCGTTCGCCTGCACGCGCCACGCCTCGACCAGGGACAGCCAGACCTCAATATGCTCGAAAGGGTGCTCAGTGGACTACGCAGGCTCTAGCGCCGGCCTGACCTCGACGAAGATCGTCGTGGCCGGCGGGTTCGGCGTCGGCAAGACGACGTTCGTGGGAGCGGTGTCCGAAATCTTGCCGCTCACCACGGAAGCGGTGATGACCGACGCGTCCGCGGGCATCGACGACCTCGGTTTGACTCCGAACAAGCAGACGACCACCGTGGCCATGGACTTCGGCCGGCTGTCACTGGATCGCGACCTGATCCTCTACCTGTTCGGGACGCCCGGTCAGCACCGGTTCTGGTTCATGTGGGATGACCTGGTACGCGGCGCCATCGGGGCCGTGGTGCTGCTCGACACCAGGCGGCTGGCCGACAGTTTCCCGGCGATCGACTACTTCGAAGAGGCGAAGCTGCCGTTCGTGGTGGGCATCAACGGCTGGGACGGGCAGTTCGCGCACACCGACGACGAGGTACGGGAGGCGCTGGCCCTCGGTGGGCACGTGCCGATCGTACGGACGGACGCGCGCAGCCGGGACTCGGTCAAGTCGACGCTGATCTCGCTCGTCGAGCACGTCGTCCGACTGCGTGCTGCGCCGGTCAGATAGCAGAAAAGCCGTAAATCCGGCGTGATCACACTACGCTTTCCTTGACAGAAAGGCGTGCATGGTGTGGATCGCAGTGGCGGGAGTCGTAGCCGTCATCGGCGTGATCGTGTGGTCGTTCCGGCGTGACAAGCGCGGCGCCGACGAGCCGGGCGGACGGTCCGGCTGGGACTGGGAGTCCCGGCTGGGCGAGGACGCCCGGGTGGCGTTCATGGAGGGCGTGCGGGCCTGCCAGGACCAGGCGGGCCCGCTCGCCGTCAACGAGGAGCGGGGCCTGCTCCGGATCGTGGATCCGCCCAGGCTCATCTCCCTCTACCTGCTCGCCGACCGGTTCACCGCGCGCGGCCAGGACGGGCTGCACGACCCGCAGGGCGTCGTACGCGAGCTGGTGACCCAGTGCGTCGCCACCGAGCGGCCCGGCGTGCTGCACCTGCGCGCGGACTGGCTGAGCGGCGAGGTCGACGGGATGGGCCGGGCCGGCCTCATGGCCGCCGTAGGCGAGATCGTCTGCCCGGAGGGCGCGTCGTGGTCGGGGGACGAGAGCGCCGGCTGCCTGGAGGTCGCGCTGCCGGCCGCTGCGGGGGAGCACGCCAACACGGCGCTGCTCGACCTGGGGCGGGTCGTCGAACGCTACGAGAAGACGCGCGCCGAACGGCCGACGATGCCCGCCGGGGCGCTGCTGCGTGCCGTGGTGTTCGAGCTGATCAGCGAGGCGGGGCCGGGGCTGGCCTGGACCCGACCTCCCACCGAGCGGCACCGTACGGCCATCCTCGCCGCCGGCGGCTAGCTCGCGCGGCCGCTCACCAGTGCCTCGATGCCGTCCAGGACGCGCTGGAGGCCGAACTCGAAGGCGTGCTCGGCACTGTAGGCGGCGCCCAGCGCCTCGCCCGTGGCCTGGCCGACCCGCGCGGCCGTGGGGAAGCGCTCGACGTCGGCGATCCGGCTGAAGAAGGGCGCGTGCGCCGCCCACCACTGCTCGTCCGACAGCCCGGTCCGGCTCTCCGCCTGCGCGGCCTCGACGGCCCCCCGCGCCGTGCCGTGCACGAACCCGGCGACCAGCGTGATCACCGAGTCCATCTCCACGTCGGTCAGGCCGATCCCGTCGACGGCCCGCAGCTCGTAGTCGTACTTGGCGGTGACGTTCGGGCCGAGCACCGGGCGGCTCGCCGCCACCTGCAGCAGCCACGGGTGGCGCAGGTAGAGCTGCCAGTTCTCCCTGGCGATGACCTCCAGCCGCCCCCGCCACCCACCGGGCACCTCCTCGGGCCTGGCCGTCTCGCCGTACACGGTGTCGAGCATGACGTCGAGCAGTTCCGGTTTGCCGGGCACGTAGGTGTAGAGCGACATCGTCCCCACCCCCAGCCGCTCGGCCACCCGCCGCATGGACAGCGCCTGCAGCCCTTCGGCGTCGGCCACCTCGATGGCCGCCCGTACGATGCGGTCCACGTTGAGGTCGGGCTTGCCCTTGCGGCTGGTGCGCTCGCTGGTCCGCCAGAGCAGCGCGAGACTGCGCGCCGGATCACCCTTGCCGCTGTACTCAATAGTCACAGTTCGAACGGTACACCGTACGGTCGATATCGTTGATCGTACGGTGTACCGGGCAGCGGAGGGGTCATGACCCCTCCGACGCTCAGGACGGGCGGCGGCGGCGGAGTATCAGCGCCTTGCGATCAGTCCCAGCGGAAGAACACCGCGGAGACGACGCCCCCGAGGACGATCGTCGCGGTGAGACCCATCAGGTGGACAGGGTCGATCGCGGCGCCTGCCCAGGCGGCCGACAGGACCTCGACAGTGGCACCGAACGGCAGCAGTTCGCCCACCCTCGCCAGAGGGTCCGGCAGGCCCCCACGGCCACCGAACAGGCCGCCGAGGGCGCCGAAGGCGAAGAAGACGATGAGCCCCATCGCCACGGCCGAGTTCGGGGTCGGCGCGACAGCGGCGACGACCATGCCGACGGCGTACAGCGCCGCCATCGCGAGCAGCACGAGACCGAGCGCCGCCACGGGACGCACCGGGAGGTTGGCGTCGAAGACGAGCACGGCCACGGCGAGCGCCGCTCCGATGCCGATGACCGCCTGGAGCACGCTCACCACCGCCTGAGCGACCAGCACCATGGCCGGCGACGCCGGGGTGACCGAGAGCCGGCGCAGGATCCCGGTACGTCGGTAGTACGCCAGGAAGCTCGGCATGTTGACGATGCCGACGGTGGCCATGACGACGGTGAACACGAGGGGAAGGACGTGGACGTCCAGGACCGTGCGGCCGTTGGCCACGACCTCGTCGCCGGCCGTCGAGGCGCTCATCACGAGGATCAGCATCGGCAGTCCGATGGGGATGACGAGACCGGCCGTGTCGCGGATGACCATCTTGGCCTCGCATCGGATCAGGGTCAGCCATGAGCCCGGCCCTGGACGGCGGACCTCGATCGCGGTGCTCACGAGAGCTCCTTTCCGGAGAGGGTGACGAACGCCTCGTCCAGGTTCGCGGCCCCGGCCCTGGCGACCAGCCCGGCGGGCGTCTCCAGCGCCAGGAGACGACCGCCGTCGAGCAGGGCCACGCGATCGCAGAGCCGCTCCACCTCCTCCATCGCGTGCGTCACCAGCAGGACCGTGACCCGCTCGTCGCGGAGCTGCTCGACCGTGGCCCACATCTGCCGGCGCGCCCGTGGGTCGAGCCCGGTCGTCAGCTCGTCGAGGATCACCACCCGCGGCCGCCCGGCGAGGGCCAGCGCGATGGACAGCCGTTGCTGCTGGCCGCCGGAGAGCCTCTCGAACCGGGTCGTGCGTCGATCGGTCAGCCCGACGAGGTCCAGGAGCTCCTCGGCGGATCTCGGATCCGGGTAGAAGCCGCGGTACAGCCCGACGAGCTCGGCGACCGTCAGCGCGTGGTGGAGATAGGCCTGCTGGAGCTGGACCCCCAGCACCTGGCGGACCTTCGCGCGGTCGTGCCGCGGATCGAGGCCGAGCACACGGACGTGCCCGCTGTCGGGCGCGCGCAGCCCCGCGATCATCTCCACCGTGGTGGTCTTGCCCGCCCCGTTGACACCGAGGACGCCGAGAATGTCGCCCGTGGCGACGCGCAGGCTCACATCCTCGACCGCGACCGCGCCGCCGTAACGTTTGCTGAGATTCTCGGCGACGACCGCCGGAGCATCCGTATCATCCATGCGACGAAGCTAGGCGGACCAGGCAGGCGCTCGCCTGTGCCGGAGGTCATGGACCGCACCCATGACTTTCGGCACCCGAAGCCGGGGCAAAGCCTGGGTTACGGTACTGCCGTGCGTCGACTCGGAGCTGAGGAATGGTCAGGGCTGGCGATGTTCGCCGTGTCGGTCCTGGTCGGTGGCCCGGTCCTGATCGGCGCGGTCGAGGCGGCCATTCCACGAGCGTGGTGGATCGGGCTGTTCGCGGCGCTCGTCGTCGCCGTCATCGTCGTGGTCGACGGGGGCCATCCGCGACGGGTCCGGTATGCGGCGTTCGCGGTCGCGGTCGGAGCCGCCTGGGCGTTGGTGGCGTCCGCGGCGCAGCTGGGCCTCCTGCCGATTTTGCTGGTGGTCGTCGCCGCGGTGAGCGTCCACGCCGTGCCCACGTGGGCCGGCCTCACCGTGGTGGGGCTCAACACCGTGGTGCTCGCCGCTGTCATGGTGCGGACGGAAGCCGACGTCACGGACGTGGTGCTCGCGGCGGGCTTCTACGCGCTCATCCAGGTGGCGACGCTCTTCAGCGCGCTGTCCGTCATACGGGAGCAGCGGATGCGCCGGGAGTTGACCGAGGCGCACGTCGAGCTGCAGGCGGCCGGCGTGCTGCTGTCGGAGTCGGCGCGTACCGCCGAACGGCTCCGGATCTCCCGCGAGCTGCACGATCTCATCGGCCATCAGCTCACCGTGCTGACCCTGGAGCTGGAGGCGGCGCGCCACCGTGACGGGGAGCGGGCCCGGGAGCACGTCGAGCGGGCCGATCGGGTGGCGCGCGACCTGCTGGGCGACGTACGCGCGACCGTCGGTGAGATGCGGACCGAGTTCGCGGACCTTTCGACGATCCTGCGGCAGATCGTGCGCGATCTGCCCGACCTGGAGGTGTCGATCGAGATCGCGCCCGGCGTGCGGGCCGGCGAGGAGCAGACCGCCGCGCTGGTCCGGGCCGTGCAGGAGGTCGTCACCAACACGATCAGGCACGCCGGCGCGCGCGAGCTGTGGATCGACGTCACCTCCGACGGCGACGCCGTCTGCCTGAGCGCCGCCGACGACGGGCACGGCGACGCCGATCCGGTGCTCGGCAACGGGCTGCGCGGACTGGCCGAACGGTTCGAGGCGCTCGGCGGCGACGTGCGCGTTGACGGCCGGAGAGGGTTCCGGGTCACCGCCCGGGTGCCCGCGTCGTGACCCGGGTGGTGGTGGTCGACGATCAGACGCTCGTGCGTCAGGGGATCCGCAGCCTGCTGGAGGTCGCTGAGGTCGAGGTGGTCGGCGAGGCCGACGACGGGCTGGCGGCGCTCGACATCATCATGGTGGCAATGCCGGACGTGATCCTGCTGGATCTGCGGATGCCCCGCTACGACGGGATCTGGACGCTCGAACGCCTCCAGGAGCGCGGCATCGAGACGCCGGTCCTCGTGCTCACGACCTTCAACGACGACGACCTCGTGCTGAAGGCGCTCCGGGCGGGCGCACGCGGCTATCTGCTCAAGGACGTGACCGTGGAGCAGCTGACCGGGGCGGTGCGCACCTTGGCCGACGGCGGCACGCTCATCGCGCCGTCGATCACCGACCGGCTGCTGCGCGCGATCCGCTCCGGCCCGTCGCCGGCCGCCGCCGCGACTGCGCAAGAGCTCACCGAGCGTGAGCTGGAAGTGATGCGGCTCGTCGCCGAGGGATACAGCAACCGCGAGATCGCCGGGGCGTTGTTCCTGGCCGAGGGCACGGTGAAGAACCACGTGTCGACGATTCTGCTCAAGCTCGACGCACGAGACCGCACCAACGCCGTGCTGCGCGCCTTGCACGAAGGCATCCTGCGCTGACGCCAGGCCCGGTGGAGGTCGACGGGCTCCGGTGTGAGGGTGTTGCCGAGGACGAGGTCGAGAGCAGTGCGGGACCGCGCCGGGCCGCCTTTGTCACTGCGCTCACCGGTCACCGATCGTACGGCGGGATCCTGCATTGCCTACAGACTATACGGTTGGATAGCATGTAATTCAGTTGAGTAATTATCTGTACGATTGGACAACGGGAACGTGACGACGCCAACACCCGATCCTGAGGACCTCACCGCTCGCGCCCGGATCCGAGACGCGGCCCTGCGGCTCTTCGGGGAGCACGGATTCGAGGCGGCGACGACCCGGCGGATCGCCGACACCGCGGGAGTGTCCCCGGGGTTGGTGCGCCACCACTTCGGATCCAAGCAGGCGTTGCGCCAGGCGTGCGACGCCCACCTGATCAAGCTGATCACCAGGATCAACGAGCAGGTCGCCACCGACACGACCGCCGGCGGGGTGAACTACGTCGGGGCCTCTCTGGCGGCCCTCGGGCCCTACCAGCGATACCTGTCGCGCGCCCTGACCGAGGGATGGGCCGAGCCGGTGTTCGACGCGATGGTCCAGATGAGCGAGCAGTGGCTCGCCGAGCTCGACGAGCGCCGTCCCGATCCGCCCTTCGTCGACCGCAAGGCCAGGGCGACGGTGGGCACGGCGATGGCCCTGGCCGTCGGGATTCTTCACGAGCACGTGTCCCGAGGGCTGGGCGTCGACGTGTCCACCGAGGAAGGCGCCGACCGGCTCGCACTGGCCCTGCTCGATCTCTACTCCCACCCCTGGCTCAGCCCGGACGAGGCCGCCGCGTATCGCGACGCCCTGGAAAACGCCCGGCGTTCAACCGAGGAGCACGCTGATGAGTGACGCGATATCGGTAACCGGCCTGGTCAAATCGTTCGGCGCCACCCGCGCGCTGGACGGCCTCGACCTCGTCGTGGGCACCGGAGAGGTGCACGGCTTCCTGGGGCCCAACGGCGCCGGCAAGAGCACCACGATCCGGATCCTGCTCGGCATGCTGCGCGCGGACGCCGGCACCGCCCGGCTGCTCGGCGGCGATCCGTGGGCCGACGCGACCGAGCTGCACCGCAGGCTGGCCTACGTGCCCGGCGACGTCACCCTGTGGCCCCAGCTGTCCGGCGGCGAGGTGATCGACCTGCTCGGACGGCTGCGCGGCGGGCTCGACCAGCGGCGCCGCGCCGAGCTGCTGGAGCGCTTCGACCTGGACCCCCGCAAGAAGAGCCGTACCTACTCCAAGGGCAACCGGCAGAAGGTCGCCCTGATCGCCGCGCTGGCCTCCGACGCCGAGCTGCTCATCCTCGACGAGCCCACATCCGGCCTGGACCCCCTGATGGAGGAGGTCTTCCGCGAGACGGTGAGTCAGGAGCAGCGCCGCGGAGACCGGACCGTGCTGCTGTCCAGCCACATCCTGTCCGAGGTGGAAGCCCTGTGCGACCGGGTGACCATCATCAAGGACGGCCGTACGGTGGAGAGCGGCACCCTGGCCGACCTGCGTCATCTCACCCGTACCTCCATCCAGGCCGACCTGGCGGCGCCGGCGGACGGACTGGCCGCACTGCCCGGCGTGCACGACCTGCGCGCCGAGGGCAGCCAGGTGCGGTTCGACGTCGACACCGCAGCCCTGGACACGGTGCTGAGGCACCTCACCGACGCCGGTGTACGCGGCCTCGTCAGCCGGCCCGCCACCCTTGAGGAACTGTTCCTGCGCCACTACGACCGCACCGGCGCGAGCGACGCGCCGCACGCGGGAGCGGCCCGATGACCGCGCTCACCGGCACCGGCCACCTGGTCCGCCTGGCGCTGCGCCGCGAACGGGCCATCGCCCCCTGGTGGATCCTGCTGAACGTGAGCCTGGGCCTGGTCATGGTCGCGTACGTCAACAGGAACATGGGCACCTACGAGCTGAAAGTCGCCTACGTCGACCTCATCCGAGGCAACGCCTTCTTCCAGGGGCTCGGCGGCGGATTCGCCGAACCGCGGCTGGAGGTGCTCGCCACGTGGCGCAGCGGCGGTTTCCTCTACCTCGCGAGCGCGTTCGCGGCCGTCATGTCCATCATCCGGCACACCCGTGCGGAAGAGGACACCGGCCGTAGCGAGCTGGTCCGCTCGGCCGTGGTGAGCCGCCAGGCCCAGCTGACCGCCGCGGTGCTGGTGGCGGCCGGGATCAGCCTGGTCTGCGGCCTTTCAACGGCCGTCGTGCTGATCGGGATCGGGCTCGAACCGATCGGGACGCTCGCCTACGGGGCCGCCGTCACGGTGGCGGGCTGGGTCTTCGCCGGCGTCGCCGCCGTCGCCGCCCAACTGGCACGCGACGCCCGTACGGCCACCACGATCGGCCTGACCGTGCTCGCCCTGTCGTACGTGATGCGCTACGCCGGTGACGCGAGCGCGCAGTACTGGCTGAAGAACCTGTCCCCGCTCGGCTGGAGCCATCTGGTGCGGGCCTACCAGGACGAGCAGTGGTGGCTGCTCGGCGTCTCGCTTCTGGCGGCCGCCGTCCTGCTCGCCGTCGCCTACCGCCTGCTCGGCCGCCGCGACCTGGGTGCCGGGTCGTTGCCCGAACGCCTTGGGCGCGCGACGGCCCCGAACCTACGCGGCCCGATCAGCCTGGCCTGGCGGCTGCACCGGGGCCTGCTGGTGAAATGGGCTGCCGGGGTCGCGTTCTTCGCCGCGGCGGCCGCCGCCTTGAGCCCGCTGGGCCGGGACCTGCTCTCGCGGCCGAGCATCGTGGTCGACAACATCACCAAGAGCCTCGGCGTGCCCGCCGACGCGACGCTCGGCGCCTACTCGTGGTACATGATCCTGATCCTTGCGTACGCCATCGCCGTCTACCCGTTGCTCATGGTTCTGCGGCTGCGCGCGGAGGAGACGTCGGGCCGCGCGGAGGCCGTACAGGCCACCCCTGTGACCCGGCTCCGGTGGGCGGCCGGGCACCTGGTCGTGACCGGGCTCGGCACCGTGACGTTGCTGGCCGTCGCCGGGCTCGTGTTCGGCACGCTGTACTCGGTGCTGGTGGGCGACCTCGCCACCGACCTGCCCCGCTTCCTGGCCGGGGCGCTGGGCGCCGTACCGGCCGCCTGGTGCGTGGGGGCGGTGTGCGTGCTCGCGTACGCGCTGCTGCCGAGGGCGAGCGCGGCGATCTCCTTGGCGGTCTGGACCCTGACCGTCGCGCTCGGTCAGATCGCCGGCCCCCTGTACGGGCTGTGGGGCGGCAGCCCCCTGGAGCCGTTCCACTACATCCCCAACGCCTTCGCCGGGCCGCCCCTGACCGCCGGTCCCGCCCTGGCCTTGGTCACCGTCACGGCGGGGCTCCTCGTCGCAGCCCTGCCGGCCCTTCGCCATCGCGACTTCGGATAGGACCACCGGAACGCCTCACGACGCGGCCCACCTTCAGGTCGGGCCTGCCGGTGCAAGCCGTACTGCCGATGTCGTTCACCGCACGGTGGGCGCCTACCGGGTCACGTAGTGAAAGCCAGGCTTCGGATGCATCAGGAAGTCATGGTGGGAGATGTTCCACGCGTACGCCCCCGCCATGGTGAACTCCAGCACGTCGCCCGGCTTCAGGCTGATGGGCACGCGGCGGGCCAGGACGTCCTTCGGGGTGCACAACTGGCCGACGATGGTCGTGGGCTCGCCCGGCTCGCCGATGATCAGCGGCTGGTCGTGGCCCTTGGTGGCGGGCGTGCGGAGGTGATGCGTCCCACCGGCCACCACCGCGAACAGCTCACCGTGCACCCGCTTGACGTCTATCACCCGGGTGACGTAGCGCCCGCAGTAGACGGTCAGCGAACGGCCCGGCTCTATCCGCAGCACCTCACCGGGGCGGCGCAACCCGGCCAGCCCGCTGCCGTAGGTCTCCCAGTCGAACGTACGGTCCGGCTCGGCGTAGGAGACGGCCATCCCGCCACCGAGGTTGATCTCCGACATGCCGAGCCCGCGCGCGTAGTCCAGCACGGTCGCGGCGACCTCCAGCATCCTGGAGGCGTCGAGCCCGCTCGCCAGATGAGCATGGATGCCGCGCGCCCGTACGGTCTCCTGCCCTTCGAGGAGGGCCAGGCACTCGGCGATCCCGGCAGGATCCATGCCGAACGGCGTCGCACCCCCACCCATGGCGAGTGAGGCGCCCTCGATGGGAATGTCCAGATTGACCCGCAGCAGCACGTCGGCGGCACGGCCGGCGGCGAGCAGCCGGTGGATCTCGCTGGGACTCTCCACATGCAGCCGGGTGACGTCCGCGAAGAGCTCGGCGTCCGTCTTACCGGGACCGCCCAAGGCCACGGGCGCGCCGGGGAAGTGCTCCCGTACGTGCGCGAGCTCGCCGCCCGAGGCCACCTCGAACCCGTCCACATAAGGAGCGAGGGTACGCAGGAGCCGGGGGTCGGGGTTGGCCTTGACCGCGTAGTAGACCTCGACGTCCCCGAGCGCGGCACGGACCCGGCGCATGTGGCCGTCGAGCTCGGTCAGGTCGTAGACGTAGGCGGGCAGGCTCTCCGGGGGAGCGCCGGCGGAGCTCTGCGGCTCTGGGGCGAGGCTGGTGGTCACGGGCTCTCCGATCGATGCGTGCGCTTGCTGATCACACGCTAGAGCCAAGCGTCTGCGATTCTCTGTGGTTGCCTGAGGGGTTCAGGCTTTTCGGGCGGGCGTGGCGTGGTGTCTGCCGCTCCCGTACTCGGCTAGTGCGAGTACGGGGGTGGCTTTCACTTTGTGGAAGCCGGTCCGGTGGTGAGGATCGCGTACAAGTCCTGTGCGGACGGCCGTTGGGCTGTTCGCCTGGGGTGCTTGGCCCGCCGGACGCTGTCCCACCGTCAAGGTGGGGGCGGGCACCGGACGCCGGTCGGGCATCTGGCTGAAAGTCTTCGTGGTGGGTTGTTTGCCGGTGGGTCCGGTCTTGGCCCGGTCTCGCCGGGTCCGGTTCTGTCGAGTCCGGTCGTGTCGGCTTTGGGGGCGTGGGTGGAGGTCGGTGCCGGTGCGGCGGGCGCGTCTGGCGGCCCGGGTCGGCTTACGCGGGCGGCGGACGCGGCTCAGGTTGCCCTCCATCACGGTGCGGATGGTGCGGGCGCCGGTGGCGCGGTCGGTGATGGTGTGGGTTTGGGCGAGCAGGCCGCGGGTGACGATCCGTTCGGCGGCGGCTTGGTCGCGGTCGCGGGACAGGCCGCACCTGGTGCAGTGCGCCCATTTCCAGCCGCGCTCATTGAGCCGGTCCGGCGCGGGCGTGTGGCGTAGGGGTGCGGTGCCGGTGCCGCAACGGGGGCAGTATCTGCTGGTGCCGCGCGCGGGCACGGTGACGACCGCGAGCCCGGTCTTGGCGGCCAGATGCCGGATGGCGTCGGCTACGCGGCCGCGGACTTGGCCGGACAGGGTGGCGTTGCCTTTCCGGTGTCCGCGCGCTTCCAGGGTGGTGAGGTCTTCGAGGTAGATGACCGACGCGCCCAGCGCCACGGCTTGGTCGACGGCCCAGCGGGCGGCGCTCCAGGACAGGGCGTTGTTCAGGCGCCGGATCCGCGCGCACACCCGCGCGTGCTCCCGATCGGCCCGCTCATGTAGCGCGGCCACCTGCTCGTAGCGGGCGGTATCACGGGCGGCGTGAGGGGCATACTGAGGAGCGGTGTTGCGGGAGGCGGCGCGGGTGGTGAGCCCGGCCTGGAGGGCGGCGTAGTGGTCGCGTCTGGCGGCCAGCGCTTCACGATGCCCGCGCAGCCGATGCAGCTTGGCACTGATGGGGGTGGCGTCGTAGATCAGCGGCCGGCCATCACCCTCCACCCGCCCGTCCCGCATCCGCCCGTCCTGCGGGTCTGCGGCGTGCAGCCGTCCGACCGCGCCGGTGAGCAGGGTGTTGACTCCCCAGTCGAACCCGACCGCGACCGTGTGCCCGCCGACCGGGGCATACGGCACCGCCGTCGTGAACGGCAGATCCACCCGCACCCGGCCATCCATCACCCGCAGGGTCGGGGTGCGCAGCCGCGCGTCGGCCGGCACCTGGGCGGGTAGCGGGACCGCCAGCACATGCCACGCCCAGTCCCGGCGGGTGGCCGGCCGCGCGCACAACGGAAGCTGCACCCGCAACCGCGCCTCGGAGGCGCCGATGCGTTCCAGGATGATGAGTTGCCGGTCGGCGGCGGCCAGCAGCACCTGCGCGGCCACCCCCGGTGGCCCCTCCACCTCCACCACACCGGCCCGACCGGTCAGGCCGGCGAGTGAGAGGCCGCGCTCGTCAAGGTAGGCGCGCAGTTGCCGGGTCCGGTTACGGATCACCGCGGCCGACACCCCACCGGCCACACCCTCCGCCTCCAGCGCCGCGCGCAGCGCCGTCCACTCGGCGTCGGTGCGCCGGCGCGGATCGGCGGGCCAGGACGCGGTGATCGCCGCCAGCACCGCCCCGCGATGCAACGCCAGCCGCAACGCCCGAGCCGCCTCCTCCTCCGCGCACCGGCGCACCCGATCAGAGACATACACCCCGACAGGAACATCCGCGCCCCATCCCAGGCGGCGCACCGCCATCCACCCCTTCGCGGGCAAGGCCCGGCCATCCAGCCCAGCACCCGCCTTCAGCAGGTCCAGATCCGCCCGATTCCAGCGCTCGGCCACCACCCCCGCCGCCACCTGCCGGACCACGGCCACCAGCCAGCCCACCCGCTCGGCCAGCACCCGCTCCCCGACCACCTCACCCGAGGACTCCAGCACCGCCCGAAACGCTCGGCACGTCGCGGTGGACACCACCTCACCCATCAGCACCCACCCGCCCCGCGCCCGCCTCATGACCCCAGCCCACCGGCCAACAGTAGCTCAACGTGACTGCTCCGATACGAACAGATCATGGCCGAAACACAGCTATACATAGCGAATATGAAGCACAGTCTTAACCCTCCCCTGCCACAGCAGAAGCGGTGTCGCTCTCGTGAAATGTCGCTACAGGTTCCGTGGAATGTCGGTTCTGAGGTCCGCCAAATGTCGGTCGGTTGGCCGTAGAATGTCGGTTTGAAGGTCTGTAGAATGTCGTTTCCACAGGTAGGAGGCGGCATGGCTGATCTTGTTGCTCGTCGGATCGCCGAGCATGCGGTGGAGTTCCTCGACTCGTTCAGAGTCGTGATCGTCAACGGTCCGCGTCAGTCCGGGAAGACGACTCTGCTCCAGCAGTTGCAGGCCTGCCGAGGTGGCACCTACCTGACTCTGGACGATGTCACGCTGCGCGCCGCGGCGCACGCGGATCCGGAGGTCTTCGTCGCCAACGACGCGAAGCCGATGTTGATCGATGAGATTCAACGGGGTGGTGACGATCTGGTGCTGGCCATCAAGGCGGCGGTTGATCGCTCGTCGAGCAGGGGGCAGTTCGTCCTGGCTGGTTCGACCAGATTTCTGGGGACTCCCTCGCTGAGTGAGTCCCTGGCCGGGCGGGCGGGCGTGCTGGAGGTGTGGCCGTTCGCGCAACAGGAGCTCTCGGGAAGCAGTACGTCCTTCCTCACCAGGGCGTTCGAGGAGCCGGAGTCCTTCAGGACGACGGAGCAGAGCGAGTACGGCAGGAGCGACTACTTCCAGCTCATCGCCAGAGGGTTCTATCCCGAGCTGCTGACGATGAGATCGGAGCTGGCGCGCGGCGAGTGGTACAGCTCGTATGTGCAGGCCATCATCGACACCGATATCCGTGAGATGGCGAAGATCGAAGAGCCCAGCAACCTGCACAGCCTGCTGAGGCTGGCCGCCGCGTCCACCGCGCAGGAGCTGAATCTGGTCAAGACCGCCAGCGACCTGGGCCTGCACCGCACCACGGTCAACCGTTATCTCGGCCTTCTCGAAACGGTGTTCCTGGTGCGTTCTCTGCCTGCCTGGTCACGCAACCCACACCACCGTGCCGTTCGACGCCCCAAGGTGCACGTCACCGACACCGGTTTGGCGGCTCATCTGCTGGCCGTGGACGCCGAAGGGCTCGGCGCCCGGGTCAGCCCGGCGCGCGGCCCGCTCGTCGAGACCTTCATCGCCAACGAGCTGGCCAAGCAGGCGACGTGGTCGCCGTTCCGGCTCAACCTCTATCACTGGCGGGTCAGCCAGGGGCCGGAGGTCGACGTCGTCGTCGAACGCACCAACGGCCGGGTGGTGGGCATCGAGGCCAAGGCCACCGATGCGGTCGACCTCAAGGACTTCAAGGGGTTGATCGAGCTTCGTGACTCCCTGGGTGACCAGTTCGTGCACGGATACGTCCTTCATTCAGGGAGGAGGTCGCTGTCCTTCGGCGATCGGTTGACGGCGTTGCCGATCAGCGCCATGTGGGACCGGTGATCAGAGGCGGTGGGCACGCGCTGATCGGCGACGCCCGGCCGGGGATCGAGCCCCGGCCGGGCGTCGCCGGTGGAGGTCAGGGGTGCAGGTGGAGGGGCAGGCTGGCCCAGCCGTGGGCGATGAAGGATGGGACGTGGGGGAGGTCGCTTTCGGGGACCGCCAGTCGGAGGTCCGGGAAGCGGGCGAAGAGGGCCGGCAGGGCGGCCAGTGCCTCCTGGCGGGCGAGTGGGGCGCCGATGCAGCGGTGCACGCCGACGCCGAAGGCCAGGTGCTCCTCGCGTTCCTGGGTCGGGTCGAACCGGTCGGCGTCCGGGCCGTGCTGGTCGGGGTCGTGCCCGGCCGCCAGGTAGCTGGTGATGATCGCGTCGCCCGCCTCGATCCGTACCCCGCCGATCTCGATCGGCTCGATGGCGAACCGCAGCGGCAGGTTGGCGATCGACGGTGTCCAGCGCAGCGTCTCCTCGATCACCGCGTCCCAGGAGATCTCTCCGGACAGGACCCGCGCGAGGTGGTCCGGATGGGTGAGCAGGGCGTGCACCGCGTTGCCGATCAGGTTGACCGTGGTCTCGTGCCCGGCCGCGATGAGCAGCAGCAGCGTGTCGCGCAACTCGTCGTCGCTGAGCGCGTCGCCGCTGTCGCGCACGTTGATCAGCTCGGTGGTCAGGTCGTCGCCCGGGTGCTCGCGCTTGTAGGCGACCAGGGCGGGCAGCACGGTGCCGATCTGGACCGCTGTGGCCGCCATCTGCTCGGGGGTGCCCGTGGTGTCCATGATGGCCTCCATCACCAGGGCCATCTCCACCCACATGTGCTCGGGGACGCCGAACAGCTCGCAGATCACCCGCATCGGCAGAGGGTGGGCGTAGGCGGTGCGGAGGTCGACGGCCTGGCCCGGCGGCTGCGCGGCCATGGCGTCCAGCAGCTCCGCCACGATGCCCTCGACGATCGGCTGCATGGCCTTGGTACGGCGCGCGGTGAAGCTCGGGGCGACCAGTTTGCGCAGCCGCCGGTGCTCCTCGCCATAGGCGCTGAGCATGTTGGACACGCCGATCCAGGTCATGATCCAGGTCCAGCCGGGCTCGGCGAGCGCCTGCGGCAGCAGCCGCCAGTGCCGCTTGTCCTTGCTCACCAGCGGATCGAGGATCAGCTGCTTGAGCAGGTCGTGCCGGGTGACCGCCCAGGCCGGGACGCCTCCGGTGAGCTCTACGAGGACCAGGGGGCCGAGGTCACGTAACCGGCGGACCTCGCCGGGGAGGTCGGCGCCGAAGGGGTCGAGGACGACGGGGGCTGCACTGCCCAAGGGGATTCTCCTGGCTGATCGGGGCGGATAGGGGTGAAACGCACCGGCAGCTGCGCCAGCGCGCGATGGAACGGGCCGGGCCGCCACGGCAGCTCGTCGCGGGGCACGGTCAGTTCGAGGTCGCACAGGTGAGAGGTCAGGCGTTCGATCGCGGTCATGGCGATGAGCACGGCCGGGTCGCTGGCCGGGCAGCGGTGCGGCCCGGCGCCGAAGCCCAGGTACGCGCCGCCGTCGGAGCGCAGCTCCTCGGGAACGTTGGCCGGCTCGGTGTTGGCCGCCGCGTAGGAGACGAGAACCAGCTCGGCCGGCTGGATCCAGGTGCCGTGGAAGTGCACCGGCTGGAGCACGAAGTACGGGCCGTAGTTCGACATGGCGGGCTCGGCGCGCAGCGCCTCCATGAGGGCGTCGTACGTGCTGAGCGCGCCGTTGGTGAGCGAGCTGTAGTAGCGGTCGTCGCTGACCATCCGGGAGATCGTGTTGGAGATCAGATTGGCCATGGGCTCGTAGCTGGCGGCCGTCACCAGCACGAGGGTCTCCGCCAGCTCGTCGGTCCGCAGCGCGGCCGGATGGTCGATGAACCAGGAGGTCAGGTCGTCGCCCCGCTCGGCGTGCTTGGCCTGGATCAGCTCGCCGATGTAGCGGCTGAACGCGTCGCTGCCCCGAGCGCCACGCTCGCCGTCGGCCTCCATCAGGTCCGACAGAGCCTGGGTCAGGCCGGCGCTGTCGGAGTCGGGGCGCCCGAAGAGCAGGTTGAAGATGCGGGTCGGGATGAGCCGGGTGAATTCGGCGACCAGGTCGGCCTCGCCCTTGGCGGCGAACTGGCTGATGAGTGAGTCCGACACCTCGATCACCATCTGGCGCAGCTTGTGCGGCTGGATCTGCTGGAAGCAGTCGGCGATCACTTTGCGGAAGCGGGCGTGCTCGGCCCCGTCGGAGTACAGCGCGCTCGGCCGGCGGCCGAGCATGGCGATCGCCCCCGCGGCCTCCGGGGTGTCGGGGAGCCGCGCCTGCCAGGCGCTGGGGTGCTTGCTCCAGACGCCGCCCACGTTGGTGAGCACGTCCAAGGCGGCCCGGTAGCCGAGCACCAGGTGGGCCTCGATGCCCGGGGCGATCTCCACGGGCGCGACCGCGCCGTGCCGCCCGCGCAACTCCGCGTACAGCGCCTGCGGGTCTCGGGCGTACTCCGGCCCGTACAGGCGCCCGGCATCGGGCAGGTAGCGCAGGGTCATGACAGCACCAGCTCTCTGATGTGCTCCACCAGCGCGATCAGCGAGGCGCGGGCGGAGGCGGGGTCGCGGGCGTCGCACACCATCAGCGGCGTGCCTGGGTCCAGGTCGAGCGCCTCGCGCACGGACTCCAAGGGGTAGTCGGGCGAGTCGGGGAAGTGGTTGACGGCCACCGCGTAGCGGATGCCGGCGTTCTCCACCAGGTCGAGGACGGCGAAGCTCTCGTCGATGCGCCGGGTGTCGGCCAGCACCAGAACCCCCAGCGCGCCGCGCACCAGCTCGTCCCACAGGACCTGGAAGCGGGTCTGGCCCGGCGCCCCGAACAGGTAGAGCACGACCCCGGGCAGGGTGAGGCGGCCGAAGTCGATCGCGGTGGTCGTGGTGGTCTTCTCGTTCACGCCGGTGAGGTCGTCGACCAGCGTGCCCGCCTCGGTGAGCACCTCTTCGGTGTTGAGGGGCCTGATCTCCGAGAGCGCACCCACGATGGTCGTCTTGCCCACGCCGAACGGCCCTGCGATGACCAGCTTGACCGGGATGTGCTCGGCGCTGACGCGGCTGTCAGAGAGCGCGGAGGCCATTGAGTACCAACTCCAAGATCTCGATGTCGGGCAGGTCGGTGGCCGGCGGATCGCGGGTCAGCAGCGTTCCGCCACCGACCAGCCCGGCGACCAGCAACCGCACCACGTAGTACGGCAGGCCCAGGTGCGCGGCGCACTCGTACACCGACAACGGCCCGTGCCCGAGCAGGACCAGCAGGTGCGACCCCGGCGGGTCCAGCCCGTGGGCGGCCGCGTCGGGGGCGACGTAGACCAGGGTGGTGCGCTCGACGCTGATGTGCTCGGGCACGGTCAACCTCGCGGCGGCCATGTAGTCCGGGACGACCCGCCGCCGTTGCCGGCCGGAGGTCATGCCCTTACGCCCGGCACCCTGGCCGCGCTGGCCTCGTCGAGAGCCTTGATCAGCTTCTGAACCTGTAGTTGGACTTCGTAGGCCAGCGCGCCGATGTTGACCGCGCCGGTGGCGGCGACGACGATGGCGGCGCGGTCGCCGGCCGGGGCGATGTAGTAATAGCCGCTCTCGGCGGAGATGACGATGTCCACCACCCCGCCGTCGGAGCCGCCGCTGAGGCCGTCGCACAGGGCGCGGGCGGCCCCCAGGACGGAGCTCGTCATGGCGGCGGCGCGCTCGCCGCTCTCGGTCGTCACATCGGCGGAGCCGCCGAGGATCAGCCCGTCACGGCTCAGCACCACGCCTCGCGCGACCCCGGGCAGTGCCAGGAGAGGCGACAGGACCCAGGACACGTCGAGGGACAACGCGCGACCCTTGGTCTGAACACGGCCTGAAGCTCTGTGAGTGTCCATGGAACGGTCACTTCCCTTCGGTGATGTCGTGTTGCTCGGTCGGGAGCGCTTCGCGGCGGCCCGCTTCGGCGCCGACCTGGAAATCTCCCCACCGCTTCTGAGCCTCCTCCGGCGTGGTGCGCAATCCGCCGGCGGGCCTGGAGCCGGATGCGGCACGCGGCGGCGACTGGCGACGACGCTGCGGCAGCGGCACCAGATCCGCCGCCGCCGCGGTATCGGTTCGCTCGGAGGAGGCGGCGGGTTCCATCCGCGCGGCCGCCGTCACGGGTTCCGGCCGCGAAGGCGCGGCGATGGGTTCCGGCCGGGCGGTCACGGGCTCCGGCCGTGAAGGCGCGGTGGCGGGTTCCAGGCGGGCGGCCGGGACCGTGGCGCGGACCGGCTCGGGCGCCAGCACCGACGGCCGGCTGTCCTCCGGCATCTCCACCAGCAGCGCGGTGGGGATGGTCAGCACGGCCTGTACGCCGCCGAAGGCGCTCTTCTTGACGGTGACCTGCACGCCGTAGTGCGCCACCTGGCGGCCGATCGCGGCCCAGCCGGTGTGCGGCGGGTTGCCCAGGTCGACCAGGCGGGTCGGCTGAATGCCGCTCAGCAGGCGGGTGGCGCGGGCGTACTGGTCCTCGTTGAGGCCGACACCGGCGTCGTCGATGACGATGGCGGCGCCGTTGTTGGTCTCGTGTACGGCGATGGTCACCTTGAGCGTGCCGTAGGAGTGGTGGACGGCGTTGGCCAGCAGCTCGGCGGTGATGAACAGGATCGACTCGGCGGCGCGGGCGGCGACCCCGATCCGGCGGCGCAGGTGGTTGGCCGGGCCCTCGATGCGCTGCTCGAAGTTCTCCACCCGGGAGATGGCGCCCACCATCAGGTCCACCAGATAGGTGTCGTCACGCGACAGGCCGGGCGTGGCGCCGCACGCGATGCCGGTCACCTGCACGCGGCGGATGATCAGCTCGTTGAACATGTCGAGCCCCAGCACCTCGCGCAGCAGCGCCGTGTGCTCGTCACCGCTGTAGCGCTGCTGCACCCCGGCGAGCAGGTCCTGGGCGCGCAGTGCCTGGGTCTGCACGCGGGACATCGCGCCTCTGATGACCGCCTGGGCCGCTTCGTCGATGCGCTCGCCCTCCTCCCTGAGGCCGCGGGTGACCGCGTCGAGGATGGTGCGGTGCTGCTTGTCGACGTCCGTGCCGGCGAGTGCCGGGTTCTGCACGCCGGGCACGATCACGTGCGGGGTGCGCAGGTGGGCCAGCAGGGCGGGGATGCGCTTCGCGATCAGGTGCTCGGTCTCGGCGCGGACGAGGTCGTGCTGGGCGCGGGCCTCGCGCAGCAGCTCCGCGCTCTCCTGGGCCTGGCGCTCCGCCTGGGCCAGGCGCTGGTGGCCGACGCTGGTCTCGCGCGTCCGATGCTCCTGTGCCTGACGGGCCTGAACGAGCTGCCCCTGGGCGTGGGCGAGCTTGCGGCGTACGCGTGTGTGGAGGAGCAGAACGCCCACGAGGACGAGGGCGAGAACGATCGCGATGATCAGTATGGGAACGCTGGAGGAGTCTGACGGCATGACAAGTCCTGGGGTCGAGGAAGCCGGCGGGAAGATGCCGACCGCCGAAGAGCCTGCTAGCAGCGCGTGGCGGTCTCGCACGGCGTCCGGCGTGGACCGCGCCCCTGCGCGCCGTCGGCACGGCTGTGTGCCTGGTGCGGCTCTGCCTGAGACAGGGCGGGGCCAAGCGACATGGGCATCCTCAGTCTCACTCGAACGACGGCCAACAGGGAAACCAGTATTCCCGTTTAGTCACGATAGTCAACCGTGTGTAAGGTCCTCAGTGCAGCCAGATGCATACAAAGTCCGATTTATTCGGATTTGCACCAAAAATGCCATGGGGATCGGCGTTCAGTGGCGGTAGAACTCGGCGGGCTCCGGAGGGAGCGGGGTGTTGCCGAGGATGAGGTCGGCGGACTTCTCCGCCAGCATCATGACCGGGGCGTAGATGTTGCCGTTGGTGACGTACGGCATGGCCGAGGCGTCCACCACGCGCAGACCCTCCAGGCCGTGCACGCGTAACGTGTCCGGGTGCACCACGGACATCTCGTCCACGCCCATCTTGCAGGTGCACGACGGGTGCAGGGCGGTCTCGCCGTCCTTGGCCACCCAGGCGAGGATCTCCTCGTCGGTCTCCACCGAGGGGCCGGGGGAGATCTCGCCGCCGTCGAGGGCGGCCCAGGCCGGCTGGGAGAGGATCTCGCGGGTGCGCCTGATGGCCTCCACCCACTCGCGGCGGTCCTGCTCGGTGGACAGGTAGTTGAAGCGCAGCGCGGGCTTGACGCGGGGGTCCGCCGAGGTGATGCGCACCGAGCCGCGGGCGTCTGAGTACATCGGGCCGATGTGCACCTGGTAGCCGTGCCCGCCCGCCGGGGCGCTGCCGTCGTAGCGGACGGCGATCGGCAGGAAGTGGAACATCAGGTTCGGGTACGGGACATCGTCGTTGGAGCGGATGAAGCCGCCCGCCTCGAAGTGGTTGGTGGCGCCGGGCCCGCCGCGCAGGAAGAGCCACTGCGCGCCGATGAACGGCCTTCGCCACATCGCCAGCGACGGCTGCTGCGACACCGGCTGCGTGCAGGCGTGCTGGACGTACACCTCAAGGTGGTCCTGCAGGTTGGCGCCCACGCCGGGCAGGTCGTGCACCATCTCGATGCCGAGGGGCTCCAGCAGGTCGGCGGGGCCGACGCCGGACAGTTGCAGGAGCTGGGGGGAGTTGATGGCGCCGCCGCTGACGATGACCTCGCCCGCGCCGATGCGCTCGCCGTCGCAGATCACGCCGACCGCTCGGGTGCCCTCGAAGACGATCTTCTCGACGAAGGCGCGGGTCTTCACCGTGAGGTTGCGGCGGTGCCGTACCGGATGGAGGTAGGCGCGGGCGGCGCTCAGCCGGCGGCCGCGGTGCAGGTTGCGGTCGAAGGCGGCGAAGCCTTCCTGCCGGTAGCCGTTCACATCGTCGGTGAGCGGGTGACCGGCCTGCTGGACGGCCTCGAAGAACGCGTCGAACAGGGGGCCCTTCGCGGGGCCGCGCTCCAGCTTGAGCGGGCCTTCGCCGCCCCGGAACTCGGTGCCGGGGTCGGCCAGGCAGTTCTCCATCTTCTTGAAGTAAGGCAGGCAGTGCGCGTAGTCCCAGCTCTTCATGCCGGGATCGGCCGCCCAGCGCTCGTAGTCGAGCGGGTTGCCGCGCTGAAAGATCATGCCGTTGATGCTGCTGGAGCCGCCGAGGACCTTGCCGCGCGCGTGGTAGACACGACGGTCGTTCATGTGCGGCTCGGGCTCCGACTCGTACTTCCAGTCGTAGAAGCGGTTGCCGATGGGGAACATCAGCGCGGCGGGCATGTGCACGAACACGTCCCACCGGTAGTCGGGCCGGCCCGCCTCAAGGACCAGGACCGACACCGACGGGTCGGCGCTGAGCCGGTTGGCCAGGGCGCAGCCCGCGGAGCCGCCTCCCACGATGACGTAGTCGTAGATCAACGGGGGATCCAGTCCTTCCACACGATCTCGTTCTCCTCGACCCACCGCTTGGCGGCCTGGTCGGCGTTGAGCTTGCGGTTGATCATGTCGCTGGCGACGGCGTTCTGGTCGTCGTTGCTCCAGCTGAAGTTACGGACCAACTCGTAGGCCTTGCCGCCGGTCTCGGCGAACTTCTTGCTGACGATCTTGTCGAGCAGGTAGGGGGGATAGTCGCAGGCCACCTTGGCGGCGGCCTTGTCGCAGCCTATCGCGTACGCCGGAAGGTTGATCTTCACCAGTTTCACCTTGGTGAACAGCCATTGCGGTTCGTAGAAGTACATCAGCAGCGGTGTGTTGTTCTTGGTCGCCGCCTGGGCCGCCTTGATGAGCGCGGCTTCGCTGCCGGAGTAGACGACCTTGTAATTGAGGCCGAGGTTCTTGACGATCGCTTCGTCGTTGGTGACGAAGGTGGGATCGCCGTCCAGCACTTGGCCGAGGTCGCCGGATCTCGTGGTCCGGAAAAGACTCGCGTACTTGTTCAGGTTCCGCCAGTTGGTGATATCCGGATATTTCTTGGCCATCCACTCGGGGACGTACCAGCCGATCACCCCTTTGTTACCGGTGAGCCCGGCGGAGAGTGCGACCTTCTTCTGCTCGATGTACTCCTCTTTGAGATCGTTGTGGCCCCAGTTCTCCACGATGACGTCGACCTCGCCGCTTTCGAAGTCGCGCCAGGATTCGTCCTCCTTGATCTCCCGCTTCACGACCTTGTAACCGAGCTCCCGTTCGAGCAGGTACGCCAGCACGGCGGCCTGGGCCTCATATCCGGCCCACGCGTGAATGTCCATATTGACGGTACGGTTCGCCCGACCGGCCGAGGTGGGGGCCGCATCGGTGCAGGCGGTCAGGAGCAGGGCCAGCAGCAGCGGCCCGGCGAGTGTCTTGGTTCGCATGAGAGTCTCCGCGACCGTGACCCCGCCCTGCGGCGGGGTCACGGGTGAAGGGGATCAGGGGGTGTTACGCGGGGATCCAGGCCTGCCACTTGGCCTTGTTGGCCTCGACCCACTTCTTGGCCGCCTCTTCGCCGGACATGCCGTTGTTGGTCATGTCGTCGGCGACGGCGTTCTGGTCCTCGTTGGTCCAGCTGAAGTTCTTGACCAGGTCGTACGCCTTGCCGCCGGTGTCGGCGAACTTCTTGCTCACGATCTTGTCGAGGTCCATCTCGGCATAGTCGCAGGCGACCTTCTTCGGGTCGGCGTCGCAGCCCTCGGCGTACGGGGGCAGGTTGACTCGGACGAGCTCGGTCTTGCTGAACAGCCAGTGCGGGTCCCAGAAGTAGAACAGCAGCGGCTTCTTCTGCGCCTGAGCCTGCTGGGCGCCCTTGATCAGCGCGGCCTCGCTGCCACCCGTGACGATCTTGAAGTCCAGCTTGAGGTTCTTGATCAGCGCGGCCTCGTTGCTGACGTACGACGGGTCACCGAACAGCAGCTGGCCCTTGTCGCCCGACTCGGAGGTCTTGAAGAGCTTGGCGTACTTGTTCAGGTTCTTGTAGTCGGTGATGTCGGGGTGCTCGTCCGCCATCCACTTGGGGATGTACCAGCCGATGACGCCCTTGTTGCCGGTCGAGCCCGCCTCGACGGCCGTCTTCTTCTCCTCGATGAACTGCTTCTTGAGGTCCGGGTGCCCCCAGTTCTCGATGATGACGTCGACGTCACCCGTCTCGAAGCCCTCCCAGGCCAGCTGCTCCTTGATCTCGGGCAGCTCCACCTGGTAGCCCAGCTCGTTCTTGAGCAGGTACGCCACGACGTTGGCGCTGGCCTCGTAGCCCACCCAGGGGTTGATCGCGATCTTCACGGTCCCGGCCGCGCCGGACGTGGTGGCGGTGCCCGCCGAAGCGGTGGAACTGGGCGCGGTATCCACCGTGGCCCCGCCGCACCCCGCGGCGAGCCCCAGGGCCAGTAGGCCTGCGAGCAGGCGAATCTTCATTGTCTTTACATTCCTTTTGTGGGGGATGGGCGCCTGTCGGCACCTTGCGTGATGCGGTCGAGCATGACTCCGAGCAGGACCATCGCGACACCGGCCACGAATCCCATCCCGAAGTCCGTCCGCTGGGAGAAGCCGAGGACCACGTCGTAGCCGAGGGCTCCGGCTCCGACCAGCGCGCCGACGACCACCATGGCGAGCGTCATGACGATGCCCTGGTTGGCGGCGAGCAGGATGGCTCGCCTGGCCATCGGGAGTTGCACCTTCCACAGGAGCTGTCCCGAGGTCGATCCGGCGGAGGTGGCCGCCTCGACCACGGTGGCGGGCACGGTCCTGATGCCGTCCTCGACGAGCCGCACGACCGGCGGCACGGCGAAGATGATCGAGGCGAAGATCGCGGTGAACCGGGTGGTGCCGAACAGGGCGAGCGCCGGCAACAGGTAGACGAACGAGGGCATCGTCTGCGCCGCGTCGAGCAGCGGCCGCTGGAAGGCGGAGTAGGTGTCCCACCGGGCGGCGGCCACGCCCAGCAGCAGGCCGATGACGAGGGTGACGACGACCGCGACGGCGACCGTGGTCAGCGTCCGCATCGAGTGCTCCCAGGTGCCGAGCAGGGCGATCGCCAGCAGACAGGCCAGGGCCGTGAGCGCCGGTCGTACCCCGCTGATCCGCCACGCCACGACCAGCACCGCGGCGGCGACCAGCCACCACGGCGCCGAGGTGAACAGGTGCTCCAGCGGGTTCAGCACCAGGTTCGAGAACGTGTCCTTGATGAAGGAGGTGACGCCGAACCAGCTCGTCTCCGCCCAGAGGACGACGTCGTTGATCTCGGAGACGAGGTTGATCGTCAGGTTCGCGGGCCACTCGCGCGGCAGCAACGGGGCCGCGATCAGGCCCGCGCCCGCCAGGACCGCCGCGACGACCAGGCTGCTCCTGCCGATCTTGTTACGCGGGTCGCGCTTGGCCACCGAGACCATCATCCGGTCCAGCACCACCGCCATGACCACGATCGCGAGGCCGGCCGGGAGCATGATGCCGACCTGCGCGCGCGACAGGCCGCGGATGATGTCGGAGCCGAGGCCGGGCGCGGAGATCAGGTTCGCGATGACCACCATGGACAGCGCCATCATGATGGTCTGGTTGATGGCCAGCGCCATCGTGGACCTGGCCAGCGGCAGGTGCACCTTGAGCAGGGTCTGCGCCCGGGTGGCGCCGAGGGAGGCCGAGGCCTCGACCGCGGTGGGGGAGACCCGCTGGATGGCCAGCGCGGTGATCCGGATGGCCGGCGGGATCGAGTAGATCATGGTCGCGATGACGCCCGCCGGCGCGCCGATGTGGAAGAACAGCGCCAGCGGCGCCAGATAGGCGAAGTGCGGCATGATCTGCATGACGTCCAGGACCGGCGTGAACAGCTTGCGCACCCGTACGGACAGCCCCGCCCAGACGCCCAGCGGGATGCCGATCACCAGCGACAGCAGCACCGCCGACGCGACCAGGGCGAGGGTGTCGACGCTGGCCTGCCAGAGCCCGAAGACGCCGAAGGAGCAGAACCCGGCGACGGCGCCCAGCGCGACCCGCCAGCCGCCCGCCAGCCAGGCCAGCGCGCCCATGACCCCGATCAAGCCGGGCCAGCCCAGCGCGTACAGGGTGGTCTGTAAGAGGCTGAAGAGCGCCTCGACGAAGATCCGGATGTAGTTCAGGAAGTAGAGGAAGACCGGGTTGTCGTTGCGGTGGTCATCGATCCACTCGCGCAGCTCGGTGACCGCCGCGAACTGCGGCGCCTCGCTGTTGTGCGGCAGCGTGCCGGTGCCCTGGAAGATCAGGTACGCCACCACGAACAGCA
Source organism: Nonomuraea glycinis (assembly GCF_014646515.1). GTDB lineage: Bacteria > Actinomycetota > Actinomycetes > Streptosporangiales > Streptosporangiaceae > Nonomuraea > Nonomuraea glycinis. Next base: position 122,565 of record NZ_BMNK01000003.1, on the reverse strand, counting down.
GCGCGATCCCCGTGGGCGCGACCCAGCCGGGCACCCGGAACCTGGAGGGTGTGCTGACGGCCGTACTGCTCATGCGGTCGCCACCGCATCCGATCCTGAGGCATCCGATCCTGAGACGTCCAATCCCGAGACGTCCTGGCCCGCGAGGAAGCTCAGCAGATCGACCCGGTCCACCACACCGACCAGCTCGTCACCGTCGACCACCCTGATCGGGCGGGAGGAGGACGAGGCGGCGCCGATGGCGTCCTTGATCAGCGTGACGGCCGGGAGCGCGGGGCCGTCCAGCGGCTCGCCCTCCTCGGGCGGCCGGGCGATCCAGCGCAGGGTGAGGACGTGGCTCCTGGGGACGTCGCGGACGAAGTCCGCCACGTAGTCGTCGGCGGGCGCGCCCACGAGCTCCTCCGGCGTGCCGATCTGCACGATCGCGCCGGCTCGCATGATCGCGATGCGCTCGCCCAGCTTGAGCGCCTCCGACAGGTCGTGCGTGATGAACACCATGGTCTTGCCGACTTCCCGGTGCAGGCGGACCACCTCGGCCTGCATGTCCCGGCGGATCAGCGGGTCGAGCGCGCTGAACGGCTCGTCGAACAGCATCACCTGGGGCTCGACCGCGAGCGCGCGGGCCAGCCCGACGCGCTGCTGCATGCCGCCGGAGAGCTGGTCGGGATAGGAGTCGGCGTGGCCGTCGAGGCCGACCAGCGACAGGATGTCCGCCGCCCGCGCGTGCCTGGCGGCCTTGCCGGTGCCCTGGATCTCCAGCCCGTAGGCGACGTTGTCGATCACCCGGCGGTGCGGCAGCAGGCCGAAGTGCTGGAAGACCATGCTGACGTGATGGCGGCGCAGTTCGCGCAGGCGGGCGGGAGAAGCGGCCCGGACGTCCTCGCCGCCGATCGTGATCCGGCCGGCGGTCGGCTCGATGAGCCGGGTCAAACAACGGACGAGAGTGGATTTGCCGCTGCCCGACAGACCCATCACCACGAAGACTTCGCCGGGGCTTACTTCGAAACTCACGTCCCTCACAGCGGGGGTGCAGCCGGTCTTCTCTCTTAGCGCCCCAGGTTCCAGAAACCTGTCGTCGCTGTCCAGCACCCTTTCGGCCCGGGGACCGAAGATCTTCCACAGCCCTTCAACACCGATGGCCCCACTGTCGGGAGATTCCCGCACCACTCGCCTCCTCAGTTGAGGGAGCAAACATATGTGGTGAATAACGGGAATCTCAACGCTGTGACCTTCTGGAGACCTCGAAGGTCCTGGGGTGTTACGGTCAGGGACCCCACAAATACCCCATATAGGGACATTTACCTATTTAAGGGAGCATTCCACATCCCGGAAGGTGGGTAGATGGAGCTCCAGGTTCTTGCTCGTGCGTCACACTACTCAACTTATGTAGCGTTATGTTGCGCTTGGCCGAGCTGGTAGATATGTGTTCCAATTGCCCAGGCTTGCTGGATTTTCACATCCGTCACGGGGATCTTCATATTGCGCCGATTCGGGCGAGAGGTTGCGTTCGGTGAGTACTGAGTTAGGACAGCGGCCGCCAGAGGAAGGCAACTGGCGGTTGCGTAACTGGCGTGTGCGGGCGCGACTTGTCGCGCTCATTCTCGTTCCGACGGCCGCGGCCGTGCTGCTCGGTGGCTTTCAGGTGTTCGCCTCGACAGGCGCGGCGGCCGACTTCGCGCGCACGAATCAGCTCGCCCAGCTCTCCGCGCAGATCGGCGAGCTCACCCATGTGGTCTCCGGAGAGCGCGCGAGGATGTCCTGGTTCATCGCCAGGAACCGCCCGGCCAGCGGCCTGCCGTCGGTGCGCGAGCAGATGGACCAGGTGGACGGCGTCATCGGCCAGGTCCGGATCAGCGCCGACGATCTCCTGCTCAGCGTCACCGGCCGGACGGCCGACCAGATCCAGAACATGCTCAACCGCCTGGACGACCTCGTCGGACTGCGTGAGCAGGCGCTCGACGCCGACCTGCTGCCCGCCGCCTCCGTCGAGCTGTACTCCACCGTGATCAACGACCTGCTCTCGGTCCACAACGAGCTCATCAAGGGCAGCCAGGACGACGAGCTGTTCCGCCAGTCCCGCATGCTCGACTCACTCGCCCGCGCCAAGGAGAGCGTCTCGCACCAGCAGGCCCTGCTGACCACCGTCCTGAGCGAGGGCGCGTTCAGCCAGGACCAGCTCAAGCGCTTCCTCGGCGAGCTGTCGCGCGAGGAGAACGAGCGCAAGGCCTTCGCCGACGAGGCCACGGCCGCGGAACGCCGGATCTTCGACGAGAACGTCAACGGCCGCTCCGCCGACACCATGCTGTTCCTGCGCGAGCTGGTGCTCATCAGGGCGACCGCCGGGCAGACCGTACGCGGCCTCGACCAGGGCAACCGCGACGACGCCGGGCAGTGGTTCGCGGCGTCCAACGTGGTCGTCGACTCCATGCGCATGGTCGAGCAGCGCCAGGCCGCGGGCATCGTGGCCCGGAGCGAGGCGCTCAGCGCCGACGAGCGGCAGCGCGCGTACGTGATCGCGGGCGCGGTGATCGCGCTGCTCGTGGCCATCCTGCTGATCACGACCGGCGTCGCCAGGTCCCTGGTACGCCCGCTGCGCCGGCTGCGCGCCGAGGCCCTGGAGATCGCCGGCAAGCGGCTGCCCGACTTCGTGCAGCACCTGCGCGAGTCCCGCGACGGCGTGGTCGACGCCGAGGTGCCGCCCATCAACGTCTTCTCCAGGGACGAGGTCGGTGAGGTCGCGCGGGCCTTCGACGAGGTGCACCGCGAGGCCGTGCGCCTGGCCGGTGACGAGGCCAGGCTGCGCGCCAACGTCAACGCGATGTTCGTCAACCTGTCGCGGCGCAGCCAGACGCTGGTGGAGCGGCAGCTCTCCCTGATCGAGCGGCTGGAGCGCGGCGAACGCGACGACGCCAGGCTCGGCGACCTGTTCAAGCTGGACCACCTGGCCACCCGCATGCGCCGCAACAGCGAGAACCTGCTGGTCCTGGCGGGTCAGGAGGCCGTGCGCAAGTGGAGCCAGCCGGTCGAGCTCATGGACGTGGTACGGGCCGCGCTCGGCGAGGTGGAGAGCTACGACCGGGTCAGCATCCAGGTCCAGTCGGAGTCGGCCATCGCGGGTCAGGCCGTCAACGACGTGGTCCACCTGCTGGCCGAGCTGATCGAGAACGCCGTCTCGTTCTCCGCCCGCGACACCAAGGTGATCATCTCCAGCAGCCGCATCGACGGCGGCGGGCTGATGCTCTCGGTCACCGACAACGGCATCTCGATGACCGCGGAAGAGCTGGCCGAGGCCAACTGGCGGCTGGCGAACCCGCCGGTGGTGGACGTGTCGGTGTCGCGCCGGATGGGCCTGTTCGTGGTCGGCCGGCTGGCCCTGCGGCACAACATCAGGGTGCAGCTCCGGCGTCAGGACGTCGGCGGGCTGACCGCCATGGTCCTGCTGCCGGAGACGCTGCTCACCGTGGTGCCCGGCGCGGTGCCCGACGCGTCGTTCTCCCGCACGGCGGTGTCCGCGCCGGAGATGATGCCGTACCAGCAGGGCCCGATGCCGAGCATGCCCTCCATGCCGCCGCTGCCGCCGACGCCCTCCATGCCCGGCCCCGGTCATCCGTCTCTGGACATGACCCCCACGCCGGAGCCTTCCTCGTGGTTCAGCTCGCAGTTCACGAACTCCGTGGAGCTGCCGCCGGCGCCGTTCCCCGCGCAGGAACCCGTACGGGAGTCCACGCAGGGCGACTTCCTGCCGATCTTCGCCTCCGTCGAGTCGAGCTGGTTCACCAAGCCGTCGTTCACGCCGGACCGGCGGGAGTCCGAGCCCGACCCCGCCTGGTCGTCGTCGGGCGACAGCGGCTGGCAGGCGGCCGGGGCGGTACGCGAGCCGGCGCGCGGCGGCACGACGAGCGCCGGACTGCCGAAGCGGACGCCGAAGGCGAATCTGGTGCCCGGGTCCGCGGCGCCCGCGCCGTCGCCCATGCCCGCGCCCCCGGTGTCCCCCGATCGGCTCCGCAGCAGGCTCTCCAGTTATCAGCAGGGCGTCCGCAAGGGTCGTACCGAGCTTGAGGAGGACTGATGAGTAATTTGAGCCAGGCGGCCAAGGATGTGAACTGGCTCGTCAGCGGCTTCGTCGAAGAGGTGCCCGGCGTGGCGCACGCGGTGGTGGTCTCCGCTGACGGGCTGCCGATGGCCTTCTCCCGCGGGTTCCCCAAGGACCGCGCCGACCAGCTCGCCGCCATCGCGGCCGGGCTGGTCAGCCTCACCGCGGGATCGGCGCGGGTGTTCGAGGGCGGCGAGGTCGTGCAGACCCTCGTCGAGATGGAGCTCGGCCTGATGCTGGTGATGTCGATCAGCGACGGGTCGTGCCTGGCGGTGCTGGCGGCACCGGACTGTGACATGGGCCTGGTGGCCTACCAAATGACGATCCTGGTCGAACGTGCGGGGCAGGTGCTCACGCCTGACGTGCGCGCGGAACTCTCAAGCGCACGCCCCTGGTGATGGGAGTAGACGGTGGCATCGTGGCATGGCGGGGAGCCGGAGCCCGAGCGCAGCTCGCTGGTGAGGATGTACGCCGTAACCGGCGGACGGACCGCGCCGCGCACGGCGCTCGCCATGGAGGCGCTCGTCTCCTCGGCGACGTCGATGCAGCTGGGACCGGTGTACGCCCGGGAGTTCCGGCAGATCAGCGAGCTGTGCCGGCAGATCAGGTCCGTGGCGGAGATCTCCGCGCTGCTGGCCATCCCGCTCGGCGTGGCCAGAGTGCTGGTCGCTGACATGGAGGCGGAAGGCCTGGTCAGGGTGTATCAGCCGCAGCTGGACGCGGGCAAGCCTGACGCGAGCCTGCTCGAAAGGGTGCTCAGTGGACTACGCAGGCTCTAGTCCCGGGCTCACCTCGACGAAGATCGTGGTGGCCGGGGGCTTCGGCGTGGGCAAGACGACGTTCGTGAAGGCGGTGTCGGAGATCACGCCGCTGACCACGGAAGCGGTGATGACCGACGCCTCGGCCGGGGTCGACGACGTCTCGCTCACCCCGAACAAGTCGACGACCACGGTGGCGATGGACTTCGGCCGGGTGTCGCTGGACCATGACCTGATCCTGTATCTGTTCGGGACGCCGGGTCAGCACCGGTTCTGGTTCATGTGGGACGACCTCGTACGGGGCGCCATCGGTGCCGTGGTGCTGGTCGACACCCGCCGGCTGGCCGACAGCTTCCCCGCCATCGACTACTTCGAAGAGGCCAAGCTGCCCTTCGTGGTGGGCGTCAACGGCTGGAACGGGGCTTTCCCGCACGTGGAGAACGAGGTCCGCGAGGCGCTCACGCTCTCCCCGCACATCCCCCTCGTGCGCACCGACGCCCGCAGCCGGGAGGCGGTCAAGTCCACGCTGATCACCCTCGTGGAGCACGCGCTGACCGCGCGCTCGCTCCGCTGATCACTGGGCCGCCCACCAGTAGGCGGCCACCAGCTCGGCGACCAGCGTCTCGGTCAGCAGCGCCACGTCCGCGTCGTCGTCGTGGACGTACCGGACGGCCGCGGTGGCGTCCTTGACCTCACCGCCGACGGTGACGACCGTGGAGCCGCGCTGCCGTACCCAGTCCATGGCCTGCTCGTCGTAGCGCGAGCCCGGGAACAGCAGCGCGCGGTAGTCGAGGGTCTTGGTCAGGTAGACGTCCACGTGCGCCCAGTCGCCCGTCTCGCAGGCGTCCGCCGGGCGGCGCGGGCCCTCCCTGAGCATCAGCGCCGACTGCTCGGCCGACGACAGGCGCTCCACCGGGCCGATCGTGTAGACCCCGTGCGGGCCGTCGAGCAGCTCCAGCACCAGCGGCAGCCACTCGTCCCTGCGCTCCAGCAGGTCGGCCGTGGCCTCGGCGGCGCGCCGCACCAGAGCCGCCACGTCCCGGCCCGACCCGGTGAGACGGGACTCCAGGGCGAGCAGCAGGGCCAGGGTGTGCTGGAAGGTGCGGCACGACACGCCGCCCCGCTCCACGCCCGCGTGCATGGGGATCACCAGGTCCGCCGCCCGCGCGAGCGCGGAGTCCGCGGTGTTGGTGAGCGCCGCCACGGGGGAGGCGCCACCGCCGTGGCGGGCCACCGCGTCCAGCGTCTCGCGGCTGCTCCCGGTCGCGGAGATCGGTACGACCAGCGTACGGGCATCGCGCGGGAAGGACGCGGCGGCGGAGGCGTACTCGGCGTAGGCGTCCACTCCCGCCGCCCGCAGGCGCAGGGCGGCGACGCCGGCGGCGTAGCGGGAGCTGCCCATCCCCAGGAACAGCACGCGCTCGACCCCGGCGGGCAGCGCCGCGAAGGGGTCGGCGGCCTCCAGCGTCCCGGCCAGGGTGGCCAGGGCGGCGGGCTTGGCCTCCAGGTCGGACAGATACAGCTCGGGGTTCATCGACTCTCCTCGGGATACCGGTCGCGCAGCACGCCCATCGGCGCGTAGCGCCATCGGGGCAGGTGACGGGCCGAGTAAATCAGCTCACGGCACTCCTGCTCGATTTCGAACGGGCGGATCAGGGACTCGTCCAGCAGGTCGGCCGCGCCGCGCCCGGCCAGGCGGTCGCGGTAGGCGGCGAGCATGCGCGTCCTGGCCTCGGCGGCCCAGCGGGCGGCGTCGTCCGGCGAGGTGCCGCGGCGCTTGATCGCCACCTGGGCCACGTGCTGGAGGCTCGTGGTCAGCTGGGCGACGTCCCGGGCGGCGGGCTGCAGCGGGTCGGCGCCGGTGACGGTGGGGTTGCCGTCGAAGTCGATCACCGCGTAGCCGTCGCGCCAGCGCAGGATCTGGCCCACGTGCAGGTCGCCGTGGATGAGGATCCTGGGCGAGGTGACGGGTTCGGCCAGCGGGCCCAGCTCCTGGCGCAGTTGCCCAGCGTGGCCGGCCAGCCAGTCGCCGTCGTCGCCGTCGGTGAGCTCCAGGGCTTCGCGCAGGGCGGCCTCGGCCCTGACCGCGTTCCGTTCGGGGCCGGGCGGCGTCGGCTCGGCGGGGGAGGCCGACGCGGGGGAGGCTGACGTGGGGGAGGCTGACGTGGGGGAGGCCGGTGCGGGGGAGGCCGATGCGGGGAAGGTCGACGTGGGGAAGGTCGACAGGGCCAGGTGCAGGTCGGCGGCGAGGCGGCCGAGGGTGGGGGCGAAGTCGGTGCGGCCCGCCTCGGCCTCGTCGGCGCACCATTCCCAGCCGTCCGTGGCCTCCGGAAGATAGCCCGTCACCAGCGCGAGCAGGACCTCCTGCGGCCCGTCCACCCGGGTGAGCGCGGCATAGGGCGGCGCGGTGTCTTTGAAGCCGACATCAACGAGGTGAGCGAGCACCTCAGGCGTGCGCGGGAGCGGAACGGGAGGTGTGAGCCATTTCACGACGACCCGATCATTCACCACCACAGAGTAGTTTGTCTGATCTACGTGTGGCCCGAAATCGCGCTCGGCCGGGCCCCCGGTGTCCGGGGCCCCCACGCTGTGCGAGATGGTGGGAAGCGGGAGGAATCGGCGGACGGCGAACGCGGCCGGCACGGGTTTATCCAACACGGTGAGCAGAGCGGTTGTGAGACCGCGATCTCGGCACGAGGCATGATCCTCACCGAGAGAGATCAGCCGGTTCCAAATTGAATCCGTATTCAACACTTAGACCAAACTTCCAGCTAGCAATGTCCAGCAAAGTCTTGCTCATGTTGATTTCTGCTGCAACACTCCTGCTCTGGTCTCCCGTGTCCGGTTGGTCGCGCGACCCCCTCTCGTACCCTGAAATCCATAAGGAGTAGCGGCTGTGTTCCGTACCCGGGTCACCCGTCGTCTTCCGGCCGCTGCAGCGGCGGCCGGCCTCGCGCTCGCCGTCGCGGCGTGCGGCGGTGGGTCGACCAACAGCGCAGAGACAGCACCGCAGGCGACAGCCGCTCAGCTGAACCCCAACGCCGATCTGGCGAAGCAGTCACTCATGGTGACGGTCTGGGACGGCTACACGCCCAAAGAGCTCCAGGACATGGTGAAGAAAGAGCTGAAGATCTCCAAGCTCGACATCACCATCCACGACACCAACGAGACCGCGATGACCAAGCTCACCACCGGTGGTGACAGCGGCATCGACGTGGCGTTCGTGTCCGGTCAGTACGCCCAGGCGCTCAACGAGCAGAATCTGCTGGAGCCCATCCACGCCGAGCTGATCCCCAACCTGTCGAACCTCTACCCCGAGGCCACCCAGCTCTCCTACGACAAGGGCAACAAGTACTCCGTGCCCTACACGTGGGGCACCACCGGCATTTGCTACCGCAGCGACCTGGTGAAGACCCCGCCGACGAGCTGGAACGATCTTTTGAAGCCGCCGGCCTGGGCCGAGAAGAAGGTCACGCTGATGACCACCGAGCGCTGGCTGGCCCTGCCCGCGCTCAAGTCCCTCGGCTACTCGGTCAACACCGCCAAGGACGACGAGATCGCCAAGGCCAAGGAGCTGCTGCTGGCCGCCAAGCCGCACCTGCTCGCCTTCGACGACACGACGTTCGGCGACCGGCTGATCAAGGGCGAGGCGCTCATGGTGGAGGCGTGGGACGGCTGGTGCCCGACCACCGACGCCAAGCAGAACATCAAGTTCGCGGTGCCGAAGGAGGGCAGCGACCTCTGGGTGGACACCATGGTCATCCTGAAGTCCTCCAAGAACAAGGAAGCCGCACACGCCTTCATCAACTACATCCTCGACCCCGAGGTGCACCGCTGGGCGGCGGAGAACATCAACTACAAGGTGCCGAACAAGGCCGCCATGGACAAGGTCAAGATCGCCCCGGGATCGCTGCTCGGCATCAAGCCGGCCCAGCTGCTCGACGGTGAGGCCATCTTCGACCTCGGGCAGGCGTCGACCAAGTTCACGCGCCTGTCCTCCGAAATCCAGGCCGACTAGTTGCGGTGAAGGTCTCGATCGAAGCCCGGCCGGTGTCTCCCTCGCGGGGGCGCCGGCTGGGCGCATTCGTCTTCCTGGCCCCGGGGCTGACCTACCTGATCGTGCTGCTCCTGGTGCCGCTGGCGCTGGTGCTCAGCTACACGGTCTTCCAGCGTGGGCGCTTCGGCGGCGTCGTCTACGAGTTCACGGGCGAGAACTTCGCCCGCCTGTTCGACCCCCTCTACCTGAGCGTGCTCGGCACCTCGCTGAAGATCGCCGGGCTGGCCACGCTGATCGCGCTGCTGCTCGGCTATCCGACGGCCTACCTGATCGCGCAGCTTCCGCGTAAGTGGAAGACGATCGCGCTGGTCGCGATCGTGCTGCCGTTCTGGACCAACTTCATCATCCGCGCCTATGCCTGGATCATCCTGCTGAGCGGTCCAGGGCTGGTCAACTCCGGCCTGCAGGCGCTGGGGCTGGAGCCCGTCGAGCTGCTCTACAACGAGGGCGCCGTCGTCACCGGCCTGCTCTACTCCTACCTGCCGCTGATGGTGCTGCCGTTGTACGCCGCGATCGAGAAGCTCGACCCGCAGCTGCGCGAGGCCTCGGCCAACCTGGGCGCCTCGGCGTTCACCACCTTCCGCAAGGTGACGCTGCCGCTCACGGTGCCGGGGGTGATGACCGGTTGCCTGTTCGTGTTCGTGCCGAGCTTCGGCAACTTCGTCATCCCCGAGATCCTGGGCGGCGGCAAGACGGCCATGGTGGGCAACCTGATCCGCACGGAGTTCCTGAAGGCCCGCGACTGGCCGTTCGGCTCCACGCTGGCGCTGGCCCTCATCGCGGTGCTGCTCGTGCTGCTGCTCGCGCAGGCCTGGGTGGCCCGCCGTGCGTAGATCGAGACTCCTGTACGTCCCGTTCTGGGCGACGTACGTGTTCCTGTACGCGCCGATCGTCGTCCTGGTCGTGATGTCGTTCAACTCCGGCGAGTCGGCGTACACCTATGAGGGCTTCAGCCTCAAGTGGTACGCCGACCTCGCCGCGGACGAGCGCATCATGGACGGCCTGATCAACACGCTCATCGTGGCCACCGGCTCGACGGTGATCGCCACCGTGCTGGGCACCCTGCTCGCCGTGGGCCTGGCCCGCCACACCAGGTCCAAGACGCTGGACGCCGTCGCGCTGGTGCCGGCCGTGCTGCCCGACCTGGTGCTGGCCATCGGGCTGCTGCTCTTCTACGGCATGATCCAGCTCACGCTGGGCCTCTACTCGGTGATCCTGGCGCACGGCGTGTTCGCCATGGCCTTCGTGGCGGCGGTGGTGCGCACCCGGCTCTCCGGCGCCGACGCCTCCCTGGAGGAGGCCTCGCGCGACCTGGGCGCCGGTCCGGTGACCACCTTCAGGAAGGTGACGCTGCCGCAGCTCGCGCCGGGCATCGTGGCGGGGGCGCTGCTGGCGTTCACGCTGTCGCTGGACGAGTTCGTGATCGCCTTCTTCACGATCGGCAACAGCGAGCAGACGCTGCCGATCGTCATCTATTCCATGATTCGTTTCGGGGTGACCCCGAAGATCAACGCGCTGGCGGCGGTCCTGCTCCTGGTGAGCTTCACGGCTGTGATCGTGGGGCAGCGCATGACCAAGATCGGGGAGTCACGTGCTCAAGATTGACGGGGTCACCCGCAGGTTCGGCGAGGTCACCGCGCTCGACGGCGTCTCACTGGAGATCGGGCAAGGGGAGTTCTTCGCCCTGCTCGGCCCGTCCGGCTGCGGCAAGACCACGCTGCTGCGCATCATCGCCGGCTTCGAGACCCCCGACAGCGGCACGGTGACGCTCGACGGCGAGGACCTGCTGGGCAAGCAGCCGAACCGCCGGCCGATCAGCCTGATGTTCCAGTCGTACGCGCTGTTCCCGCACATGACCGTGGCCAAGAACATCGCCTACGGCCTGGAGCGCGAGAAGCTGTCACGCCAGGAGATCAAGCAGCGCGTCGGCGAGGTGCTGGAGACCGTGGGCCTGACGGCGCACGCCGGCCGCAAGCCGCAGCACCTGTCCGGCGGCCAGCGCCAGCGCGTCGCCCTGGCACGCTCCATCGTCAAGCGCCCGCGCCTGCTCCTGCTGGACGAGCCGCTGTCGGCCCTGGACAAGAAGGTCCGCGCGGACATGCAGCTGGAGCTCAAGCGGCTGCAGAACGAGGTCGGCATCACCTTCGTGGTCGTCACCCACGACCAGGAGGAGGCCATGTCGCTCGCCGACCGCATCGCGGTCTTCGACCACGGCGTGGTGCGCCAGGTGGACGAGCCGGTCACGCTGTACGAGCGGCCGCACACCAGGTTCGTCGCCGACTTCGTCGGGGCCAACAACCTGTTCGAGGGCGCCCTGGCCGCCGAGGACACCCTGGCGACCGAGGACTTCGGCGCGCTGCGCGGAAGGCCGCTGCGGGCGCTGCGGACAGGCTCCAAGGCGCTGCTCGGCGTCCGGCCGGAAAGGGTGCGGCTGGGCGCGGCGGCGGCCACGGGCGGCGGCCTCAAGGGCTCGGTGCTCGACGTCAGCTTCTACGGCGGCATCTCGCACATCTCGGTGTCGGTGCCCGGCCGGCTCAAGCCGGTGCTGGTGGCGGTGCAGGGCGCCAGCGAGGTCAAGCCCGGCGCCGAGGTCACGCTGGACTGGCGGACCGACGACGCCGTGATCATCCCGGTCGATCAATGAAGCAGGTCGTTGCCCGTCACCGTGCGCGCATAGGACAGGATCAGCTCCGCCGCCTCCTCCGGGCCGATGAGCGGATGCCGGGCGGTGATGCGGTAGCCGTAGGCGTCCTCCAGCGCCACCAGGTTGCGCGAGATCGACAGCGCGTCGGCGGTGAGCCTGAAGACCCCGAGCGCCGACCCCGTGTCCAGGATCGACTGGTACATCGACACCTGCCGGTCGTAGAGCGAGGTGAGCAGCACCCCGTAGACGCGGTGCCGCCCGGCGGCTCCGCCCAGCTCGTTGAGCAGCCGCACGTCCGGGTCGAGCGGGCCGGTGGGCAGCCCCGACTTGATGGTCAGCACCAGCTTGGTGGCCGGGTCGGTGAGGGCGGCGATCTGCCGCAGCCGCTGCTCGTAGAAGCGCTCCATCCCGGAGTGCTGCGCCTCGACCAGCAGCTCGCCCAGGTCAGGGTAGTGATAGAGCACGGCGCCGGAGGTCAGTCTGGCCTCCTCGGCCACGTGGGAGAGCTGGACTCCGTCGACGCCATGCTTGATGATGGCCCGCCGCGCCGCCTCGATCAGATCGATGCGCCGGTCACTACGGCTCTTGCGCTGGGCCATCTTCACCACCTCGCCATTTTCTTCACTTGCGGTTCAGTAATCCGTGACCATATTGCCCTGAAGTTGACCTCCTCGCTACCTGCGTATTTGAATTGACCTTCAAATGTCTAGCCCCACCGGAGTGCCCATGTCTCTCACCATCCTGTTCATGCCGGAAAGCGCCTACGGGCCCACCAACAACTCCATCGGCATCGGCGACATCCTGCGCAACCGCGGCCACCGCGTCGTGTTCGCCGCCGAGGCGTCCTGGAAGGGCAAGCTGGAGGCGCTCGGCTTCGAGGAGGACCTGGTCGACCTCGCCCCGCCCGCCGAGGAGGAGCAGGACGCCGGTCAGTTCTGGAAGGACTTCATCCGCGAGACCGCGCCCGAATACCGCAAGAGCACCCTGGAGCAGCTGGCGACCGTCACCAAGCCGATCTGGGACTCGCTCATCGACGGCGCCAAATACTGCGAGCCCCAGCTCAAGGAGATCATCGAGCGGGTCCAGCCGGACGTCATCGTCGAGGACAACGTGATCACCTTCCCGGCGCTGCTCACCGCCGGCAAGAAGTTCGTCCGGATCGTCTCCTGCAACCCGCTGGAGGTGCGCGGCGAGGGCATCGCGCCGGTCTTCTCCGGGCTGCCCGCCGACGACCGCGCCGAGTGGGACGCCTTCCGCGCTGAGTACGACCGCACCCACCGCGAGATCTGGAGCGCCTTCAACGCCTGGTGCGTCGAGCAGGGCACCGAGCCGCTGCCCGACCTGGACTTCATCCACGAGGGGGACCTGAACCTCTACGTGTTCCCGGAGATCCTCGACTACACCGACGCCCGGCCGCTCGCCGACAACTGGCACCGCCTCGACTCCTCGGTCCGGGAGACCGACGAGGACTTCGAGCTGCCCTTCGAGCGCAACGAGGGATCGCTGGTCTACTTCTCGCTCGGCTCGCTCGGCTCCTCGGACGTGGAGCTCATGCAGCGGGTGATCGACGTGCTGGGCACCACGCCGCACCAGATCATCGTCTCCAAGGGCCCGCTGCACGAGGAGATCAAGCTCGCCGACAACATGTGGGGCGCCGAGTTCCTGCCGCAGACGAAGATCATACCGCTGTGCGACCTGGTCATCACGCACGGCGGCAACAACACCACCACCGAGGCGCTGCACTTCGGCAAGCCGATGATCTTGCTCCCGCTCTTCTGGGACCAGTACGACAACGCGCAGCGGGTGGACGAATTGGGCTATGGTGTCAGGCTTTCCACCTACGCTTTCACCGATGAGGAGCTGAAGGGCGCGCTCGACCGTCTTCTCGGCGACGGTGAGCTCCGTGCGAGACTTGCCGCCGCAGGCGAAGAGATCCGCGGGCGCGACGGCCTGCGCAAGGCCGCCGACCTGATCGAGGGCCTCGGCCAGAAGTAGGTACGGACTCCAGTGCCAACAGGGAAAGATATCCATGCGTGAATTGATCAACCCCGCGACCGGGCTCGCCTGCGCGGAGCTGCCCGACACCCCCGTGGCGGCCGTCAACGCGGCCGTACGGCGGGCCAGGGACGCCTTCGCCGAGTGGGGGCTGACGACGCCCGCCGAGCGGGCCCGGCTGCTGCTGCGGGTGGCGGACCTGGCCGAGGCCGACGCCGACGAGCTGACCCGGCTGGAGGTGGAGGAGACGGGCAAGCCCGCGGCCGTGTTCAGGGACGGCGAGCTGCCCTTCGCCATCGACAACCTGCGCTTCTTCGCCGGCGCCGCCCGCTCCCTGGACGGGACGGGCGCCGGGGTGTTCAGCGCCGGCTACACCTCGGTCATGCTGCGCCGCCCGGTCGGGGTGATCGGCTCGATCGCGCCGTGGAACTTCCCCTTCGTGATGGCCGTCTGGAAGATCGGCCCGGCGGTCGCGGCCGGCAACGCGGTGGTCATCAAGCCGGCCCCGCAGACGCCGCGCAGCACGCTGCGCCTGGCGGAGCTGTTCGCCAAGGCGGGCGCGCCCGACGGGCTGGTCCAGGTGATCACCGGCGACGCCGCGGTCGGCGAGGCGCTGGTCACCGATCCGGGCGTGGACATGGTGAGCGTGACCGGCTCGACCGAGACGGGCCGGGCGGTCATGACGGGCGCCGCGCGCACCCTCAAGCGGGTCCACCTGGAGCTGGGTGGCAAGGCGCCCGCCCTGGTCTTCGAGGACGCCGACCTGGCGCAGGCGGCCCGTGGGGTGGCCCTGGGGGCCACGTACAACACCGGCCAGGACTGCACCGCGGCCACCCGCGTCTACGTCGCCCGCGAGGTCCACGGCGAGACGGTGGAGGCGCTGCGGGCGACGCTCGAAGGCATCCGGGTCGGTGACCCCTGGGACCCGGCCACGGACATCGGGCCGCTGATCTCCTCGGCGCACCGGGACCGGGTGCACGGTTTCGTCTCCCGTTCGGGCGGACGGATTCTGCACGGCGGCGCGCCGGTCGACGGGCCCGGATACTTTTATCCACCCACTTTGGTAACAGATGTCGCACAGGACAGCGAGATCGTCCAGGGCGAGCTGTTCGGGCCCGTGCTCGTGGTGCTGCCGTTCGACGGCGAGGACGAGGCGGTCGCCTTGGCCAACGACACCCGCTACGGCCTGGCCTCTTCGGTGTGGTCGGCCGACGTCGCCCGCGCGATGCGGGTGTCGCACCGCCTCGATGTGGGGGTGACGTGGGTCAATGATCATCTGCCGATCGCCAGCGAGGCGCCGCACGGCGGGGTCAAGGGCAGTGGCTTCGGCAAGGACATGAGCCAGGAGGCGGTGCAAGAATATTCCGTGACCCGCCATCTGATGATCAAGCATATGGCACCCGCGGAACGCGACTCGTTCCGCCCGGCCTGAAGAACGTGAACGGCGCTATGTCTCCCATGATCCTATTTTGGGAGCGTTTAGTGGGATATGTCCGGTTGGCCGATCTGGTACGGGTTGTGTTCCAATTACCCAGCCCGGCAGAATCCCATGCGCCACACGCGTGTCTGATTTCCTTCGAGCACGTAACGGCGAGAGGTTGCGAGAGCCAGTGAGGACGGAAAACCCCAAGCACACGAGGCCGGGGGAGTACACAGGCGGACGGTTCCGGCTGGCGAACTGGCGCGTGCGCTCGAGGCTGGTGGCGCTGATCCTCATTCCCACGATCGTGGGTGTGCTGCTCGCAGGCATCCAGTTGGCCGACGCCATCGGCACGAGCAGCGAATACCGCCGGCTCACCCAGGTGGCCGAGCTGGTGCAGCGCGTCGGCGTGCTCTCCCACGAACTCGGGAAGGAACGTACCCTCACCGCGTGGTACGTCGCCGACAACCGGCGGAACGGCCGGATGACCCAGCTGCGCACGCAGCGTGGCACGGTCGATGCCGCCAAGCAGCGCGTGCTGGAGGCCTCGGGCGCCATCGACGCCTCCCACTCCACGCGGGTGCAGGGCGAGGTCGAGGAGATGAACCGGTGGCTCAACGGCCTCAAGGGGCTGCGTGAGTCGATCCTGGGTGACAGCGTCCCGCCCCGGGCCTCGATCAGCACCTACTCGCGGCTCATCGAGGTCCTGGCCGCGCTCCAGGCCGACCTGGGCGAGGGTGTCAACGACGAAGACCTCCAGGGTGACGTGAACGCGCTGCGCGCGCTCCAGCGGGTCAAGGAAGAGGTCTCGCGCCAGCAGGGCATCATGGTCGTCGCGCTCGAAGAGCGGTCGCTCGACTACGACGACCTGTCCGACTTCCTCGGTTCGTGGAACCGTCAGCAGTCCGAGCTCGCCGCCTTCGAGCAGGAGGCCGATCCCCAGGACCTGGCGGCCTACTCGAAGGTCGTGCGCGGCATCGAGATCGACCGCGCCGACTCCATGCGCCAGCGGGCCCTGGCCCAGCTGCGCGAGTACGCCCGCATCAGGGACCTCGACGTCACCTCACGCCGGGACATCAACCTCTGGTACGAGAGCACCCTGCTCACCACCAACGCGATGCGCAAGGTCGAGGACGGCCTGGCCACCAAGATCGTGACGAAGACCCGCGAGCTCAGTGACACCGAGCAGCGCAACGCCATCATCTCCGGCGCCACCATCCTGGTCCTGCTGCTCCTGGTGCTGGTGATCACCACCCGGGTGGCCGGATCGCTGGTGCGGCCGCTGCGGCGGCTGCGGGCCGAGGCTCTCCAGGTCGCCACCACCCGGCTGCCGGAGACCGTCCGCGTGCTGCGTGAGTCCGGCGACGCGGCCCGGGTGCCCGAGGTGCCGTCGGTCGGTATCGACACCCGGGACGAGATCGGGGAAGTGGCCCGGGCGTTCGACGAGGTCCACCGCGAGGCGATCCGGCTGGCCGGCGACGAGGCCAAGCTGCGTGCCAACGTCAACTCGATGTTCGTCAACCTGTCGCGCCGCAGCCAGACGCTGGTCGAGCGGCAGCTCCAGCTCATCGAGGGCCTGGAGCAGGGCGAGGAGGACGAGAACCGGCTCGCCAACCTGTTCCGCCTGGACCACCTCGCCACCCGTATGCGCCGCAACAGCGAGAACCTGCTGGTCCTGGCCGGCCAGGAGGCCGCCCGTAAGTGGAGTGAGCCGGTCCCGCTGGTCGACGTGGCCCGCGCCTCCCTGTCGGAGGTCGAGAACTACGAGCGGGTCCAGATCCAGATCGCGTCCGGCCCCATGGTCGCCGGTCCGGCCGTCACCGACGCCGTGCACCTGCTGGCCGAGCTGATCGAGAACGCCGTCTCGTTCTCGCCGCGCGAGAGCAAGGTTCAGGTCACCAGCGCCGTCGACAGCGGCGGCGTGCTGGTGACGATCAACGACCTGGGCATCGGCATGAGCGCCGAGGAGCTGGCCGAGGCCAACTGGCGGCTGGCCAACCCGCCCGTCGTGGACGTCGCGGTGTCGCGCCGCATGGGCCTGTTCGTGGTCGGCCGCCTGGCCCTGCGCCACGGCATCCGGGTGCAGCTGATGATGCGCGAGCGCGGCGGCCTGAGCGCGATGGTCATGCTGCCCGACATGCTGCTGGCCGGCATGCCGGGCGCCCCGCAGCAGCGCTCCCAGTACGACGCGTTCACCAACTTCGACCCCAGCATGTTCGACCAGAGCCCGGCGACGAACGGCTCCGGCGTCTACGCGGCGCCCCCCGGCGGCATGGCCTCGATGCCCCCCGGGCTCGACACGGCCGACATCAGGGGCAAGGACAGCGCGCCGATGGACACCCAGTGGCCCGGCTCGCTGCCCGCGCCCGGGGGCGAGGCCTGGCCGCCGTTCCCCGAGCCGCAGAAGCGGCAGGAGCAGCAGTCCTGGCCGTCCTTCGGCGAGGTGGCGCCGCCCCCGGCGGCGGCCGAGCCCCGCTGGCCTTCGTTCGCGGAGGAGACGCCCCCGCCCGCGCCGGCGCTCGGCGACCAGCGGTGGCCGTCCTTCGCCGAGGAGCCGCCTCCCCTGGCGCCGGAGGAGCCCCGCTGGCCCTCCTTCGCCACCGAGCCGCCCGCCCAGCCGCAGGAGGAACAGCGCTGGACCTCCTTCGGCCAGCAGCCCGCGCAGCGGCCCTTCGGCGAGGAGCAGCGCCCGTCGCCGTTCGCGGCCGACGAGCAGCGCTGGAACTCGCTCGCGGGTGACGAGCAGCGCTGGCCGTCCTTCGCCGATGGTCCCAAGCCCGCCGACCCCGTCCCGCAGAACGGCCACGCGGCGGTCAACCCGTTCGGGCCCGGCAACTACTCCTCACAGGACCTGACCGGACCGCTCCCCGTGGTGCGCAACTCGCCGTTGGAGGAGCAGGGCGACGAGTTCCTGCCGATCTTCTCCTCCGTCGGGTCCGACTGGTTCCGCCGCCCCGAGCCCGAGCAGCTCGCCCCCCGCCGGCCCGACCCGGTGCCGGAGCCCGAGCCCGAGCCGGAGACGCAGGTGCAGCCCGCCATCCGGCCGATGGAGACCGCCTCGGACAAGCCCGCGCTGCCGCAGCGCAGGCCGGGCGAGTCGGGCGTCAGCCCGTCGTGGACGTCCCCGGCGGACAGCGGCTGGCAGGCGGCCCAAGCGGCGGCCGAGCCCGCGAAGGGCGGCACCACCGCGTCCGGGCTGCCGCGCCGCGTCCCCAAGGCGAACCTGGTGCCCGGCACGGCGAGCCTGGCCGAGCCCCCCGTCACTTCACCGGCCCCGCAGATCTCTCCCGATCGGCTGCGAAGCCGCTTGTCGAGCTTCCAGCAAGGCGTACGGCAAGGCCGCGCGTTCACCCGCGGAGACGAGAATGAGGAGGAGCAACAATGAGAGAACTGAGCCAGGGAGCGCGTGGCATCAACTGGCTGATCACCGATTTTGTCAACAACGTGCCTGGTGTGGCGCACACCGTCGTGGT
This sequence comes from Nonomuraea glycinis, assembly GCF_014646515.1. GTDB lineage: Bacteria > Actinomycetota > Actinomycetes > Streptosporangiales > Streptosporangiaceae > Nonomuraea > Nonomuraea glycinis. The sequence goes on along the minus strand of NZ_BMNK01000003.1, from coordinate 104,125 downwards.
GTCGTCAGACGGCCTGCCGCTGGCCTTCTCCGAGGGTTTCCCCAAGGACAGGGCCGACCAGCTTGCCGCTGTCGCCTCAGGTGTGATCAGTTTGACCCAGGGTGCGGCCCGCGTCTTCGAAGGTGGCATGGTCTCCCAGACCGTCATCGAGATGCAGCGTGGCCTGTTGATGATCATGTCGATCAGCGACGGGTCGTGTCTCGCGGTGCTGGCGGCGCCCGACTGCGACATGGGCTTGGTGGCCTACCAGATGACGCTGCTGGTCGAGCGTGCGGGTCAGGTGCTCACACCGGCCGTACGTGCCGAACTGCAGGCGGCCCGCCCCCGCTAGACGGGCGGTGACAGGAGATCATGGTGTCAGGTCAGGGTTGGGCTGGTGATAGCACTCCGCCGCATCCGTCGGCTCCCCGTCCGCCGAAGTCGAGCTCCCTGGTACGGCCTTATGCCGTGACCGGGGGGCGGACCGCTCCGCGGATGAAGTTCGCCATGGAGGCGTTGGTGTCCTCCGTGACGTCCGAATATCAAGATGTGTCTCTTCTCAGTCCGGAGTATCAGGCGATCATTCAGCTGACCCGGAACGTCCGATCGGTTGCTGAGATCTCAGCCCTCTTACACCAGCCCCTCGGGGTGGTCCGGGTGCTGATCGCCGACATGGCGTCGGAAGGCCTGATCCGCGTGCACCAGCCTGCGCTGGACGCGGGAAAGCCGGACCTCAACTTGCTCGAAAGGGTGCTCAGTGGACTTCGCAGGCTCTAGCGCCGGCCTGACCTCGACGAAGATCGTCGTGGCCGGCGGGTTCGGCGTTGGCAAGACGACGTTCGTGGGAGCGGTGTCCGAAATCTTGCCGCTGACCACGGAGGCGGTGATGACCGACGCCTCGGCGGGGGTCGACGACGTCTCGCTCACGCCGAACAAGACGACCACGACCGTGGCGATGGACTTCGGCCGGGTGTCGCTGGACCGTGACCTTATTCTTTACCTGTTCGGCACGCCGGGTCAGCACCGGTTCTGGTTCATGTGGGACGACCTGGTGCGCGGCGCGATCGGCGCCGTGGTCCTGGTCGACACCCGCCGCCTGGCCGACAGCTTCCCGGCCATCGACTACTTCGAAGAGGCCAAGCTGCCCTTCGTCATCGGGATCAACGGCTGGGACGGGCAGTTCGGTCACGGGGAGGACGACGTGCGCGAGGCGCTGTCGCTGAGCTCGCACACTCCCGTCGTACGCCTGGACGCTCGATCCAGGGACGCGGTCAAGACCACGCTGATCACCCTGGTGGAGCACGCGCTGACCCGCCACACGCACGCTCCGGCGTGATCCGGGCGCCTCAGCGGTGCCGCCGGCACCGCTGAGGCCGCGAACGGCCGGATACCAGCGCGTAGGTCAGTGCGCGACCGTGTGGCCGCGCACCAGGCGGCCCACCTCGGCCCGCAGGTGGACGAAGTCCGGGTGCTCGCGGGTGGTGATCTGGTCGCGGGGCCCCGGCAGGGCCACGTTCAGGTCGCCGACCACGTGCGCGGGCGCCTTGGAGAGCACCACGACGCGGTCGCCGACGTAGACGCTCTCGTCGATGTCGTGCGTGATGAGCACGATGGTCATCTGGTGGAGCCGGCGAACCTCCAGCACGAGGTCCTCCAGATCCTCCCGGGTCTGCGCGTCCACGGAGCCGAACGGCTCGTCCATGAGCATCAGGGTCGGCCGGTAGGCCAGCGCGCGGGCGATGGCCACCCGCTGCTGCATGCCGCCGGACAGCTGGAAGGGATACTTGCGGCCCGCCTCCGCCAGCCCCACCGACTCCAGTGCCTCCTGCGCGGCCGCCCGCCGCTTACGCCGGTCGAAACCCTTGCGGCGCAGCGGCAGCGCGACGTTGTCGGCCACCGACATCCAGGGGAACAGCGACCGGCTGTAGTCCTGGAACACCACGGCCAGGTTGTCAGGCGTCTGCTTGACCAGCACGTCGTCGACCTTGACCTGCCCGCCGGTGGGCGAGATCAGCCCGGCGATGGAGCGCAGCAGGGTGGACTTCCCGCACCCGGACGGCCCGACGATGCACAGCAGCTCGCCATCGGCCACCTTGAGGTCGAGCCCGTCGATGGCGTGATGCTCGTTCGGCCCACCGCCGCCATATATGTGCGTGAGGTTCTCTATCTCCAGCAAAGTGAATTCCTAGGGCCGAGTCCAGCGATGACACGCCGACTCTATCGAAGGCGTCATATCTTGCGCATGACTCCGTAAAACGGCTCATACCTCCACGCGCTGGGCGCTGTGGTGCCAGGCCAGCACGCGGCGCTCGGCGACCAGGAACAGTTCGTTGAGCACGTAGCCGAGGATGCCGAGCAGCAGGATGCCGGCCCACATCGCCGGCAGGTTGAAGGTCGAGTAGGCGACGGTGAGCTGGAAGCCGATGCCGTTGGTGGTGCCGGGCAGCAGCTCGGCGAAGACCGTGACGATCAGGGACAGGGACAGGGCCAAGCGCAGTCCGGCGAAGATCTTGGGCAGCGCCGAGGGCAGGACGATCAGCGAGATCCGCTGCGCCCGCGACAGCCGGAACACCTGTCCGGTGTTCAGGTGCAGCGGCTCCACCGAGCGGGCGCCGTCGGCGGTGTTGAGCAACACCGGCCACACGATGCTGAAGACGATGAAGGCCAGTTGCATGCGCAGCCCGAACCCGAACACCACCAGGAAGACGGTGACCAGGGCCGGAGGCGGGATCGCGCGCAGGAACTGCAGGACGCCGTCGAGATAGTCGTAGGCCTTGGCCGACAGGCCCAGCGCCAGCCCGAGCGCGACGCCGAGGACCGCCCCGCCCGCCAGGCCGCCCGCCATCCGGCCCAGGCTGGGCAGGACGTTCTCGACGGCCAGGTCGGTGAGGAAGAGCCGCTCCGGCGGGCCGGAGAACCACATCGCGTGCATCCGGGTCACGATGGTGGACGGTGGCGGGAAGAACGCGCTGCCGGCGATCGTGGTCCCCCACTCCCACGCCGCCACCAGCAGGATCAGCAGCAGCCAGCGGGAGGCGAGCGCCCTGGCGAGGCGGCCCATGACCGCGCTCACCGCCCGGCTCCCACGGCGACCGGCGCGCCGGCGTGCGCCCCGAGCCTGGCGTGCTGCCAGGCGAAGAGCCGCCGCTCGGCCGCGACCAGCAGCGCGTTGACCACCACTCCGAACAGCCCGACCCAGACGACCCCGGCCATGATGTCGTCCATCCTCGCCGGCACCGCGATGCCCGCGAAGTAGATGAACACCCCGATGCCCTCCCCGCGACCGGCCACGATCTCGGTGCTCACCGTGAGGATCAGCGCCACCCCGGTCGCCAGCCTGAACCCGGTCATGATGAACGGCGCCGCCGACGGCAGCGACACCCACCACAGCACCGCCGGAGCGCGGAAGCCGTAGGACCGCAGCGACTCCTTGGCGACCGGATCGACGCCGCGCAGGCCGTACATGGTGTTGTAGAGGATGGGCCAGAGGGAGGCGTAGATCACCAGGGTGACGCGCAGTTGCAGGCCCGTCCCGATGACCAGGGCCACCAGGGGGATGAGGGCCACCGACGGGATGGGGCGGAGGAACTCGACGATCGCCCGGGTGGCGGCGTCGATCAGCCGGACGCTGCCGAGCAGCAGCCCGAGCGGCACCGCGATCAGCGCCGCGGCGCCGAGCCCGATGGCCCAGGCCAGCATGCTGGTCGCCGCGTGCGCGCGGAAGGCGGGATCGACGAGCAACTCGCCGGCCCGCCAGAGGATGACCGAGGTGGGCGGCAGGAAGCCGATGTCGACCAGTCCGGCCCGGCCGAGCGCCTCGAACAGGGCGGCGAAGGCGAGCACCCCGACCGCCCGCCGCGTCCACCGTGCGGTGGCCGTGGACGGGCGGTCATGGGTGCGGGTCCGGATGCTCACCCGGAGGTGGTGGGGGACATCAACGACTTGACGTCGATCTCCTTGGTGAGCCATTTGGCCTCCAGCATCCAGTCGGCCACGCGTTGCAGCCGGACCGGGTTGTCGGAGCTGGAGAAGTAGGGGAACGTCACGGTCGCGGCCGTGTCCTTGTCGATCTGGGTGAAGTTCGGCAGCACGTTGGCCACCACCTCACGGTTGTTCTCCATCATCTTGGCCGCGTTGTGCAGGGCCCGCTGGAAGGCGGCGGCGGTCTTCGGATGCTTGTCGTACCACTCCTGCGTGCCGATGTAGCCGGAGATGGGGAATTCGGCCGCGGGGCCGGAGGCCGGGTCGAGAATCTTTCTGGCCCCCATCGAGGACGTCGCCGCCGTTACCATCGGCTCGCCCAAATATGCGGCATCGAGCTGTCCCTTTTGCCACGCGGGCATGATGTTCTGGAACGTCACGGCGACGTACTTGATCTTGGCGGGGTCGACGTCGTTGGCTTTCAGTACTTGGGTGAGGGCAAGCTCCTGGAAATTACGCAAGACGTTCACATTGATCGTCTTGCCTTCGAGGTCCTTGGCGGATTTGATCGGTGAGTCAGGCAGAGCCATGATGCTCAGCGAGTCCGGTGCGGCGCGCGATCCTTCGGCCAGGATGCGCAGCTTCAGCGCGCCCTGGTCATGTGCCTGGAACATCGACACGTAATTGCCGAACATCGCGTCGATCTCGCCGTTGAGCATCATCGGAATGGCCTCGGGCGACGACTGGACGACCTCCGGCGTGACCTTGAGCCCCTCCTTCTCGAAGAGTTTCTGGTCAATGGCGACGAACAGCGCGGCACTGTCGATGGCCGGCAGGGCGGCGACCTTCAGTTCGGTCTTCTCCAGGCCGCCGTTACCGGCGGCGGCGGACGTCTGCGGACTGGCGGTGTCGGTGCCGCCGCTGCAGGCGGAGACTCCTAACGCCAGGGCGAATCCGATGATGACGGCCCGGGCAGGACGGCCAAGCCTCATGTCTTGGACTCCCTTCACAAGATGAGGTGGAGCCTGGAGGGGAAGGAGGGGTGAGTGTTACTAGAGGTATTAGCGGGACTGTGTGCACACCGCACGACAGGACCTGACGGTAGCACCACATGATGCGCCATCATCGGGAAAATAACACTTGTGGTTGCATCGCCAGTTTGGCGCTATATCGTAAGGATTGACCCGACCAGTAAACAGTCTTCGTGCTTTCGCCTAATATGGCGCGTTCGTGCCCTCAGGGGAAGGAGGTGACGCCGGGGAAGCAGGTGCCGGTGGGGCGAGTCGAAGATCGGCTCATGCGAGCTGCGACAGACACAGTCCGTTTCGCTATTCGACGTGGCGGATCGGCCTTGTCATGTGCGACAAATAGGGATATGCACAGTGTGACATTTCCTGATGTTTGATCCCGGTCATCGTCGTATGCTCAAATGGCCCTCATCTCGATAGTACACAGAGCCCCGCATGCGACGAGCAAGCATGGTGATCGAGATTTCCCCTCTGGGGCGAGAGGTTGCGAAGGCAGTGACTAAGCAAAACGCTGGAGCTACCGCTGACCGCGAGGCGCACGGCCACCAGAAGCGCCGGGTGCCCAAGCCTTCTACGAGAAGATTCGGGCTGGGAAACTGGCACGTTCGATCGCGACTCGTCGCGCTGATCGTCGTACCCACGGCGGTGGCCGTGGCGTTAGGCGGTCTGAGCGTGTTCACCTCGCTCCGGGACGCCGACACCTACCAGACGCTGCGAGAGGTCGCCGAGTTCAGCGAAGCTCTCGGCGCGGTCAGCCATGAGCTGGCCTTCGAACGCGACCAGACCGCTCTCTACATCGCGCAGGGCCGCCCGCCGGCCAGCGAGCCGCAGCTGCGCAACACCTACGACGGGGTCGACGACCTGGTCCTGGCGGCCAAGCAGCGGGCCGCCGTGCTCGCCGGCAGCCACGAGGCCTCGGTGCGCTCGGTGCTGCGACGCCTGGAAGAGGTCACCACGCTGCGCGAGACCGCGGTCAAGGGCAAGATCCAGCCACTGCCGACGATCTCCAAGTATTCCCAGATCATCGCCGCCCTGCTCCAGTTCCACGACCAGGTCGGCGAGGTCGCGGTCGACGACCAGGTCTCCCGTGGCGCGGGCGCCGGGGCGGCGATCTCGCGCGCCAAGGAGCAGGCCTCCAGACAGCGCGGCATCCTGGCCAGTGCCCTGGACAAGAAGGGGTTCGACGCCGGCGAGCTCGACTCCTTCACCGCCGCCAAGGCCCGTGAGGAGAGCGAGCAGACCCTCTTCGCCACCCTCGCCTCCCAGGAGCAGCTGGAGCTCTACCGCAACAGCGTCGTCGGCCGGGATGTCGACCAGACCGACCTGTTCCGGCTGCGGGCCATCGCCCAGTCGTCGGAGAGCAAGCCGCTGAGCATCGGCGCCAGACCGGCCAGGGACGTGTCCACCTGGTTCGACGTCAGCACAGGCAAGATCGACGCGATGCGCGACGTGGAGAAAGGGCTGGCCGCGGCGGTCATCCTGCGCGCCCGCGCTCTGGAGAACGGCGCCAACACCGCCGCCCTCGTCTCCGGCGTGCTCATCCTCATCCTGCTGGTCGTGGTGCTCGCCATCATCGCCCTCATCGCCCGCTCGCTGATCAGGCCGCTGCGCAAGCTGCGCCGCGAGGCTCTGGAGGTGGCGGGCCAGCGCCTGCCGCAGACCGTACGCAAGCTGCGCGAGAGCGCGGACGGCGTGGCCGGTCCGGTGGTGCCGATCAGCGTGACCACGCACGACGAGATCGGGGAGGTGGCGCGGGCCTTCGACGAGGTGCACCGTGAGGCGGTCCGCCTGGCGGGCGAGGAGTCCCGGCTGCGCAGCAACGTCAACGCGATGTTCGTGAACCTGTCGCGCCGCAGTCAGACGCTGGTGGAGCGGCAGATCACCCTGATCGACGGGCTGGAGCAGGGGGAACAGGACGAGCAGCGGCTCGGCAACCTGTTCAAGCTGGACCACCTGGCCACCCGTATGCGCCGCAACAGCGAGAACCTGCTGGTCCTGGCCGGTCAGGACCCGCCGCGCCGGTGGAGCCAGCCGGTCAAGCTCGTGGACGTGGCCCGCGCCTCCCTGTCGGAGGTGGAGAACTACGAGCGCGTGGTGCTCCAGGTGCCCGACGGCGTCTCGATCGCGGGGCAGGCCGTCAACGACATCATCCACCTGCTGGCCGAGCTGGTGGAGAACGCGCTGTCGTTCTCGCCGAGGGAGACCCGGGTGACGGTGTCCGGGAGCCGGATCGACGGCGGCGGCGTGATGCTGTCGATCACCGACTCGGGCATCGGCATGACCATCGAGGAGCTCAACCAGGCCAACGAGCGGCTGACCGACGCGCCGAGCGTGGACGTGTCGGTGTCGCGGCGGATGGGCCTGTTCGTGGTCGCCAGGCTGGCGCACCGGCACGGCATCAGGGTGCAGCTGCGACCGCACGGCTCGGGCGGGCTGACCGCGATGGTGCTCCTGCCCGAGTCGCTGCTGGCCCAGCCGGCCGCGCTCGCGGGCGCCTCCGGCGGCGGTCCTCGCGAGGAGCAGCCGTACGTGGGACCGCACGCGGCTCCTCCCATGCCGGAGTTCGGGGCGGGACCGTACCAGATGGGTCCGGCGCACCCGTCCTACCCGTCCAACCCCGACGGCCCCGGCTGGCCCGCGCCGCCCTGGCCACCGAGCAACGGTGGCGGCGGCGGGAGCAACAACGGCAGCGGCTGGCCCGCGGACACGCGCGGACCCGGTGCCGGCATCGGGCCGAACATCGGGCCCAACACCGGCGGCTTCGACTCCGCCGACGTCTGGATGCCGCCGCGCGAGCCCGGCTGGAACGGCGACCAGTTGCCCAGGCGGCCCGCAGCCGGCCCGCCCCCGAGCTGGGTCCAGGGTGAGCGGATCGACCCGCCGCAACGCCCCAGGTACGACTTCCCCGAGATCGAGCAGGGCGCGACGACCGACCCGGTCCTGAAAGCCGGCGGAGACGACTACCTGCCGATCTTCGCGGCGGTCGAATCCGCCTGGTTCGAACGCGGGGGAAGCAGCGCCGTCTGGAGCTCGGAGAAGGCGGACGAGGGCTGGTCGGCGGCCAAGGCCGCGGTCGAGCCGGTGCGCGGCGCGGCGACGGCCGCCGGACTGCCCAAGCGGGTGCCGAAGGCGAACCTGGTGCCGGGCTCGGCGGAGACGGTCAACGCTCCACGCGGTGTCTCACCGGTGCCCGCGGTGTCCCCTGACCGGGTGCGTTCGCGGCTGTCCAACTTCCAGCAGGGCTTCCGCGCGGCGCGCGAGGACATCAACGGCGGGCGCGCCACCGGGTCAGGCTTCGGCGGCCCGATGCGGGCGGTGGACGGCGGAGACGATCCGGAGGAGAACATATGAACGAGCTGAGCCATGCGGCGCGTGGTGTCGACTGGCTGATCACCGACTTCGTCAGCACGGTGCCCGGGGTGGCGCACGCGGTGGTCGTGTCGTCCGACGGGCTGCCGCTGGCTGCCTCGTCGGGATTCCCCGCCGATCGGGCGGACCAGCTGGCGGCCATCGCGTCCGGGCTCGTGTCGCTCACCCAGGGCGCGGCGCGGGTGTTCGAGGGGGGTGTGGTCAACCAGACGATCGTCGAGATGCACCGGGGCCTGATGCTCATCATGTCGGTTTCAGATGGTTCGTGCTTAGCGGTTTTAGCCGCCCCCGATTGTGATATGGGATTGGTGGCGTACCAGATGACGCTGATGGTGGATCGAGCCGGTCAGGTGTTGACGCCGGCGGTCCGTGCGGAGCTGCGCGCGAGCCAGACTAGGTGATGTGGTGACGGATCCACGGTGGAACAGCGGCGGCTGGGAGCCCGAGTCCCAGCCGCGGTTACAGGCTGACCCGGCCTCGCCGGTGCGTCCGTACGCGGTGACCGGGGGGCGGACGGCGCCGCGGGTGAAACTCGCGATGGAGGCGCTGGTGTCCTCGGCCACGGCCGAGCACAGGGAGTTCTCCCACATCACGCCGGAATATCAGGCGATCAGCCAGCTCTGCCGGCAGGTCCGCTCGGTGGCCGAGGTGTCGGCGCTGCTGCGCATTCCCTTGGGTGTGGTTCGGGTGTTGATCGCGGACATGGCGGCCGAAGGGCTCGTGCGCGTGCACCAGCCCGCGTTGGAAGACGCGGGCAGGCCGGATGTCAACTTGCTGGAAAGGGTGCTCAGTGGACTACGCAGGCTCTAGTCCCGGGCTCACCTCGACGAAGATCGTGGTGGCCGGTGGCTTCGGGGTGGGCAAGACGACGTTCGTCGGTGCGGTGTCGGAGATCATGCCGCTGACGACCGAGGCGGTGATGACGGATGCCTCGGCCGGGATCGACGACCTCGGCATGACCCCTTTGAAGTCGACGACCACGGTGGCGATGGACTTCGGCCGGGTGTCGCTGGACCGTGATCTGATCCTGTATCTGTTCGGGACGCCGGGTCAGCACCGGTTCTGGTTCATGTGGGACGACCTGGTGCGGGGTGCGATCGGCGCCGTGGTGCTGGTCGACACCCGCCGTCTGGCCGACAGCTTCCCGGCCATCGACTACTTCGAGGAGGCGCAACTGCCCTTCGTGGTGGGCATCAACGGCTGGGACGGCACGTACGCCCACAGTGACGCCGAGGTGCGGGACGCGCTCTCGCTGGCGGCGCACATCCCGCTCATCCGGCTCGACGCACGCTCGAAGGAGTCGGTGAAGAGCGCGCTGATCCACCTGGTGGAGCATGCGCTGACCGTCCGTACCGCCGTCCCCGGCTGGAGCGGCTGACCGCGCCCGGCCCTTGATGATCGTCCTCATCCGTGACAGGCTCAAGATCACTGATCATCGGACCGGCGGAGTCGCGCCGGGTCGTGTGCCCGCTGACGGTGAGGAAACCCGATGGATGCCAAGCAGTACATGGCCGGCGTGTTCGATCGCGCGTCCGGCACCTACGAGCGGGTCGGCGTGCCGTTCTTCGCGCCGGTCGCCGCCGAGTTGGTACGCCGGGCCGCGCCCGAGGCCGGTGACCGGGTCCTGGACGCCGGTTGCGGGACCGGCGCCTCGCTCGTGCCGGCGGCGCTGGCCGTCGGTCCCACCGGCCGGGTCGTCGGGCTGGATCTGGCGCCCGGGATGGTGGCCGCAGCCTCCGCCGAGATCGAGCGCCACGGCCTGACCCAGGCGATCGCCCTGCTGGGCGACGCGGAGCGGGCGGAGGAGTTGCTGCCTGGTGAGCGCTTCGACGTCGTGCTCGCGGGGATGATGCTGTACTTCCTGCCCGACCCGCCCGCCGCGGTCCGGTCCATGGCCGGGTTGCTGCGGCCCGGCGGGCGGCTGGCGGCCAGCCTGCTGGTCCGGTCGAGCCCGGCCGAGACCGAGCTGCTCGCGCTGGTGGAGCGGGCACTGGAGCCGTACGCCCCGGGCGCGGGCGGCGCTCCCTTCCAGCACCGGCTGAGCACGCCCGAGGACCTGACCGGGCTGCTCGAAGGGGGCGGGCTGAGCGGGGTCCGATGCGCGGACGTGGTGTTCGAGGTGGTCATCGAGGCCGGGCAGGTGTGGGACTGGCTCTGGTCGGCCGCCCGCAGGGCAGCACTGGAGAGCATCCCGCCGTCCCTGCGCGCCGAGGCCAGGGCGGCCTTGGAGTCGGCGCTGGGCCAGGACCGCTACGTCCTGGCCCGTACCGTGCGCTATGTCACCGGGTCGCGCGGCTGACGAGGCCCGTTCAGGCCGGTCGGGACAGGTATCGGCCCACCCTGCGGTCCATGATCTTGCCGGCGTCCAGCACGTGGTTGCCGCGGACGAACGTGTCCGTCACCTTGGCGGTCAGCTCGAACCCCTCGAACGGGGTGTACTCCTGCGCCGACTCCGAGTCCTGCGCGCGCACCGTCCAGGTGCTCGCGGGGTCGACCAGGCAGATGTCCGCGTCGAAGCCCGGGGCGATCGCCCCCTTGCCGCGCAGGCCGTACCTCTTGGCAGGGTTGTAGGAGGTCAGCGCGGCGATCCGGCCGTACGGCAGGCCCCTGCGGCGGCCTTCGGTGATCAGGCCGGGCAGCAGGTACTCGGCGCCGCCGAACCCGGCCTTGGCCGCGAAGACGTCGTCGCGCGGGTCGCCGAACTTGAGCTCGTCACGGCAGCAGGCGTGGTCGCTGACCACCCAGTCCACCGTGCCGTCGAGGACGTACTCCCACAGCGCCTCGACGTCCTCGCGCGGTCTGATCGGCGGGTTCACCTTGCCGCCGATGCCGCTGGCCGTGTCGACGTCGGCCAGCAGGTGACCGATCGTGACCTCGCGCCGGAAGTCGATGTGCGGGAACGTCGCCGCCATCCGGACGGCGGCGTCCAGGGCCTTGCGCGAGGACAGGTGCAGCAGATTGATGTTGGCCAGCCCCGTCTCGTGCGCGAGGTAGGAGGCGACGAAGACGGCCAGCCCTTCGGAGTGCTGCGGGCGGGAGGCGCTGTAGGCGGCCAGTCCGCTCAGGTCACCGGCCTCCTCGACGAGCTTGGTGTACGCGGTCATGATCTCGGCCGTCTCGCAGTGCAGCGACAGCGAGATCTCGTCCGCCAGCTCGGGCAGCCGCTCCCTGGCCGCCTGCACGCCGCGCATCACGAACTCGAAGTGCGCGTAGTCGTAGCGCTCGCCCTCGGGCAGCATGAGGAACGCCCGCTGGTCGTCGGACCGGCCGTGCAGCCCGTGCCCGCCGTAGAACATGAAGATCTTGAACGACGGGACGCCGAACCGCTCGATCAGGTCGGGCAGCTCGTCGATGTGCCCGCTCGACATGGGCGCCAGGTGGAAGGCGTAGTCGATGTAGGCCCGGCCCTCGGCCTGCTTGAGCACCTCCGGGAAGAAGTCGGCGTAGGAGCCGCCCCTGTTGAGGTAATACTGCCCGGTCCGCATGTATGTCAGCGCGGTCGTCACGCCACCCTGGGCGGCGGCCCTGCTCTCCGACCCGGCGTCCTCGGACAGCGGCCGGTAGATGCCCCAATGCTGATGGGCGTCCACGACCCCGGGGAAGGCCAGCTTGCCGCGCCCGTCGATCACGTCGCCCGCGCCGGACAGTCCGGGCCCCACCTGGACGATGCGGCCGTCCGCGATGGCGATGTCCGCGTTCATGGGCTCGTCCTGGTCGTGCGTGACGACCCGGACGTTCTTCAGCAGCAGCTCGGACACGGGGACGGTCTCTCCTAAGCGATACGGTGCGCGGCGCGGTGCCAGGCCAGCACCCGCCGCTCCACCATGAGGAACAAGGTGTTGAAGGTGAAGCCCAGCACGCCGAGCAGCAGGACGCCGGCCCAGATGGCCGGCATGTCGGCGTTGTTGCTGGCCAGGTTGAGCAGGTAGCCGATGCCTTCGGTGCTGCCCTTGAGCTCGGAGATGACCATCAGGATCAGCGCCAGCGACACGCTCAGGCGCAGACCGGCGAAGATCTTCGGCGCGGCCGCGGGCAGGATGATCCGGGTGAGCCGCAGATGAGCGGGCACGCCGAAGACGGTGGCGGTCTCGAGCTTCAGATGGTCGAGGTTGCGCGCGCCGTCGATGGAGTTGAGCAGGATGGGCCAGACGATGCCGAAGACGATGGTCGCGACCTGCACCTGCGTGCCCATCTGGAAGAGCACGAGAAAGACCGGCAGCATGGCGGGCGGCGGCACCGCCCGGCCGAACTCGATCAGTGGCTCGAAGTAGTCGGCCAGCCAGGAGGTCCGGCCGAGCGCCACGCCGAGCGCCACACCCACGATCACGGCCAGGCACCAGGACCCGGTGACCCTGATCAGACTGGGGAAGAAATGGTCGACGGCCTCTTCGGTGAGGATGTAGGGGCCGGAGAACCACATCTCGTACATCCGGGCGAGGATCACGGACGGGGTGGGGAGATAGGGGTTGCCGAGTGATCGGGCGAGCAGTTCCCAGCCGCCCAGGACGACGGGGACCAGCCACAGCCGCTTGATCAACGTACGGATCATGGCAGTTGCCACCTGTACAGACGTCGTTCGGCGCGCACGAGCACGGTGTTGAGGACGAGCCCGATCGCGCCGGCCCACAGGAGGGCGGCGATCACGTCGATCATCGCGTCGGCGCCGATGCCCGTGCTCGCCTGGATGAGAAAGCTGCCGATGCCGCTCGCGCCGCCGACGATGTACTCCACGCTGATCGCCAGGATGAGCGTGATGGAGGCGGCGAGCCGCACTCCTGTCGCGATGAAGGGCGCCGCGCTCGGCAGGGACACCCGCCAGATCACCGCGCCCGGCCCGAAGCCGAAGGCGCGCAGCGTCTCCTTGGCCAGCGGGTCCACGTCCCGCACGCCGTAGAGGGTGTTGATCAGGATGGGCCAGGACGAGGCGAAGACGATGAGAGCGACCTTGGCGTTGATCTCCGGCGTGAAGAAGAACAGCGCCAGCGGGATCAGCGCCACCGAGGGGATCGGGCGGAGGAACTCCACGAAGACCCGGGTCATCTCCTCGGCCGCCGGGATCGTTCCCAGGAGCACGCCGATGGGGACGCCGACCAGGACGGCGAGCGGCAGTCCGATGGCGCAGGCGGTGAGCGTGGCCCGCAGGTTCTCCAGGAACACGGGATCGACGGCGAGCGCCACCGTCCTCGACAGTGTGTCCGCGGCCGGCGGCAGCCACTTGACCAGGCCCGAGACGCCGATGAGCTGCCAGGCAAGCAGAAAACCCGCCACGCCGGTGGCGTGGCGGGAGAACTTCACCAGGTTGGCACGGGTGAGCGGGCCACGGCCGCGCCTCGCGGGAGAGTCTGCGGTCATCATCCCTGAGCGGAATAGATCATGGAGTTGACGTCCAGCTTCTGCTTCAGCATGTCCGCCTCGAGCATGAGGTCCGCCACCCGCTGGATGCGCTGGGCGCTCAGCGTGGTCGGGTAGTTGCCGAGGTTGATCGTCGAAGCGGTCTCAGCCGGGATCTTGGTGAAGGTCGGCAGGATCTTCGTCACCGCGGCGCGGTCCGTGGCCGCGATGTTCTGCGCCTTCGCCATGGCCCGCTGGAAAGCGGCCAGCGACTTGGGGTTCTCCGCCACCCACTTCTCGGTGGCCGCCCAGCCGGTGATCGGCAGACCGTCGGTCGGACCGGACATCGTGTCCAGGAGCATGGTGGCGCCGAGCTCCTTCTTGGCCTGGCTGACGTACGGGTCGGTCATCCAGACCGCGTCCACGTCACCCTTGTCCAGGGAGGAGAGCCAGTTGGTCGTCGGCACCTCGACGTACGTGATGTCCTTCGTCGGGTCGAGCCCGGCGATCTTCATGTGCGGGTTCATGGTGAGCACGCCCAGGCCCTTCAGGGCGTTGACGCCGATCTTCTTGCCCTTGAGGTCGGAGACCTGCTTGATGGTCGAGCCCTTCTTGACCATCACGCCGAAGGCGCCCGCCGCACCCTGGTAGGAGTCGGCGATGTACTTGAACTTCTCGGTGCCCGCTTCCTGGATGGTCAGGATGGTGGCATAGCTGCCGAGGACGACGTCCATCGTGCCGTTGGAGAGCTTGCCCAGGACGGCCTGGGGAGCCTGGATGGCCTCCTGCTTGACGTTGAGGCCCTCCTCCTTGAAGAAGCCGCGCTCCATGGCGATGAACAGCGGGGCCGAGTCGGCGCCGGGATACTGGCCAATCAGCAGGTCGGCCTTCATGTCGGAGGAGGCGCCGGGGCTTGCTGACTGGCCGGTCGAACCGGAGCACCCTGTGGCGACGAGGGTGGCCACAAGTCCAACCAGGGCAGTACGCCCTAATGCACCGAACCGCATTGCGGATCTCCTTTGAATCGGGGGGTGATGCGAACGGGGAGTGATCAGCGACGGTGGCACCCTAGCGCAGGCATCGCATCTCTCCGCAGCCGAAACATCAGAACTTAATTCGATATATGCATATATCAGATGATTTATGACGTTTGTCCGACTTATTTGTCAGCCGTTCTGTTGATTCGAAGGAGTGTGACAGGTGTGATGATCTGGGCAAAGTGCCGCGTTGCGTACTGATTGTGACCCTTGTGGCATTGGCCGATCTCCTGTTGATGTGCTCCAATTGCTCTCGCCCCAACGGTGCGATGTGGTCACGGCTGACTCCTGCGTGACATGATCTTCGTGCACCAGACCATCTGAGAGAGGTTGCGGAGGCAAGTGAAGACTGCTACCCGCGCTGCGGGCGGGGATCAGGGCTTAGCAGGCGAGGCTCCCCGACAGGTGTCCCATGGGCCACAGGCTCCGGGCGGTGCGAAAGCCGGCAAACGCAGGACGGGCTCTCGCTTCTCTCTGCGCAACTGGCGAGTCCGTTCCAAGCTGCTGGTCCTGGTCGTCATCCCCACCCTCGCGGCCCTCGTGTTCGGCGGCCTGCGGGTGACCACCTCGATCGCCACCGCCGGCGAGTACGCGCAGGTCAACGTGGTCGCCGTCCTGGCGAGCCAGCTGACCGCCCTCGCCCACGAGGTGGAGGTGGAGCGCGACCTCAGCGCCCAGTACGTCGCCCAGGGGCGTAGAGGCGGCCGTCCGGAGGACGTGACCGCCCAGTACGAGCGCGTCGACAAGCTCGTCATCGCCGTCAGGGGTGGTGTCGAGGCCCTTGAGGTCGCGGACGGCCCGCACGCGGCCGAGGCCCTGAGCATCAAGAACCGCCTCAACGAGCTCGCCACCTCGCGGACGACCGCGATCGACTCGCAGCTCGACGGGAACTCGGTCATCAAGCTCTACGACCGGTTCATCTCGGAGCTGCTCTCGCTGAACAGCAAGATCGACCTGGGTGCGGTCGACAAGGAGCTGTCGGCGGGCGTCGCCGGCTTCGCGGCCCTGGCCAGAGCCAAGCAGTACGTGTCCACCCAGCGAGCGCTCCTGGTGGGAGCGCTGGCCACCGGCAGATTCGGCAAGGACGAACTCGACGCCTTCATCGCCGCGCGCGCCCAGCGCAACAGCGAGCTCGCCACCTTCAGAGCGCAGGTCTCCCTCGGGCTCCGCCAGCTGTACGACGACACCGTCAGCGGCCAGGCCGTCGACCGCGCCGAGGTCCTCTCCGCCCGCGCCCTGGTCCTTCAGGACGCCGCGCTGCCCCTGAGAGACCGCACCCTCGGACTCACCCGTAATGGCGAGAACTGGTACAACGCCATCAGTGAGACCGTCGACGGGATGCGCAAGGTCGAGCAGCAGGCGGCCGAGGCCATCGTGCTGCGCAGCCGTGCCCTGGAAGGCGCCGAGCAGCAGAGCGCCGCCATCGTGGCCGGCGCCATCCTCGCCCTGCTCCTGCTGGTGCTGCTGGTCACCGTGGTCATGGCGCGCTCGCTGAGCGGCCCGCTGCGCCGACTGCGCAGGGAGGCCCTGTTCATCGCCGGGCGCCGCCTGCCCGACACCGTGCGCCAGCTGCGCGAGGCCGACGCCGCCGCCGGGGCCACCGTCCAGGTGCAGCCCATCGGCGTCGCCTCCAACGACGAGATCGGGGAAGTCGCGCGGGCCTTCGACGAGGTGCACCGCGAGGCGGTCCGCCTGGCGGGCGAGGAGTCCCGCCTGCGTACCAACGTCAACGCGATGTTCGTGAACCTGTCCCGCCGCAGTCAGACGCTGGTGGAACGGCAGATCACCCTGATCGACGGCCTTGAGCAGGGCGAGCAGGACGAGCACCGGCTGGCGAACCTGTTCAAGCTCGACCACCTCGCCACCCGCATGCGCCGCAACAGCGAGAACCTCCTGGTCCTCGCCGGCCAGGACCCGCCGCGCCGCTGGAGCCAGCCGGTCAAGCTCATCGACGTGGCCCGCGCCTCCCTGTCGGAGGTCGAGAACTACGAGCGCGTCCTGCTCCAGGTGCCTGACGGCGTCTCCGTGGCCGGTCAGGCCGTCAACGACTTCATCCACCTGCTGGCCGAGCTGGTGGAGAACGCCCTGTCGTTCTCCCCCCGCGAGACCCGGGTGACCATGTCGGGCAGCCGGATCGACGGCGGCGGCGTGATGCTGTCCGTCACCGACTCGGGCATCGGCATGACCGCCGAGGAGCTCAACCAGGCCAACGAGCGGCTGACCGACGCGCCGGCCGTGGACGTGTCGGTGTCGCGGCGGATGGGCCTGTTCGTGGTCGCCAGGCTGGCACACCGGCACGGCATCCGCGTACAGCTCCGCACCCAGGGGACCGGCGGGCTCACCGCGATGGTCCTGGTGCCGGAGAGCCTGCTCGGCGCGCAGACGGCCATGGACAGCCCCGCGACCGCGATGGACCGCGGGCGGGCGGAGGCCTACGCGTCTCCCTCGCAGCAGATGGCCCCCCAGTGGCAGAGCGGCGGCTACGAGCCCGGACCGGGTCACCCCTCCTATCCCTCCAACGCGGACCCGAGCGGCTCCTGGCCGTCGGCGCCCCAGTGGCCGTCGGCCGGGGCGGGGCAGGCCTGGCAGTCCGGGCCGCGCAGCACCGGCGGGTTCGACACCGACGACGTCTGGATCCCCTCCCGGGTCCCGGGCTCCTGGTCCGGCGAGGGCAACCCGCTGCCCAAGCGCCCCTCGGACGCGCCGCTGCCCGGCCGCGGTTTCGACGACCGGGTGAACGCCGGTCCGCAGCGCTCGCCGTACGACTTCCCCGAGACCGAGTCGGCGGCCACCGGGCCCATGCCGGTGGTCTCGGCGTCCGGCCCGCCGCCGTCCGCCGGCGACGAGTTCCTGCCGATCTTCGCTTCGGTGGAGTCCGCCTGGTTCGACCAGGGCGGTTCCGACGCGGCCTGGGGGACGGCCAAGGCCGACGCCGGCTGGAGCGCGGCCCAGGCCGCGGCGGAGCCGGTCCGTGACGGCGCGACGGCCTCGGGTCTGCCCAAGCGGGTGCCCAAGGCCAACCTCGTGCCGGGCTCGGCCGACACCGCGTCGGCGCCCAAGGGGGTCGCGCCGATGCCGGCGATCTCACCTGATCGGGTACGCAGCCGCCTGTCCAGCTTCCAGCAGGGTTTCCGGGCCGCGCGTGACGACATCAGTGGCGGCCGGGCTCCTCAGCCTGGTCAGCAGCGGAACCACGAGAACAGGGAGGAGGGCGCATGAACGATCTGAGCCACGCGGCTCGCGGAGTCGACTGGTTGATCACCGACTTCGTCGGCACGGTGCCAGGTGTCGCCCACGCCGTCGTCGTCTCGTCCGACGGCCTGCCGCTCGCCGCCTCGTCGGGTTTCCCGCCTGACCGGGCCGACCAACTGGCCGCCATCGCTTCCGGGCTGGTGAGCCTCACCCAAGGGGCGGCCAGGGTGTTCGAAGGCGGCGTGGTCAACCAGACGATGGTGGAGATGCAGCATGGGCTTATGCTGATCATGTCCGTCAGCGACGGCTCCTGCCTGGCGGTGCTCGCCGCGCCCGACTGCGACATGGGGTTGGTGGCTTATCAGATGACCTTGATGGTGGACCGTGCCGGTCAGGTGCTCACCCCGGCGGTGCGCGCGGAGCTACGTGCCACTCAGACCAGGTGATGTGAGTGACCGATCCCAGATGGAACAGTGGCGGCTGGAACAGTAGCGGCTGGAACAGCGGTGGCTGGGAGCCCACACCCCCGCGCACCTCGGACCCGGCCTCGCCGGTGCGTCCGTACGCGGTGACCGGGGGGCGGACGGCGCCGCGGGTGAAGTTCGCGATGGAGGCGCTGGTGTCCTCGGCCACGGCCGAGCACAGGGAGTTCTCCCACATCACGCCGGAATATCAGGCGATCAGCCAGCTCTGCCGGCAGGTCCGCTCGGTGGCCGAGGTCTCCGCGCTGCTGCGGATGCCGCTCGGCGTGGCACGCGTGCTCATCGCCGACATGGCGGCGGAGGGCCTGTTGCGCGTGCACCAGCCGCAGCTGGACGACGGCAAGCCAGATGTCAACTTGCTCGAAAGGGTGCTCAGTGGACTACGCAGGCTCTAGTCCCGGGCTCACCTCGACGAAGATCGTGGTGGCCGGTGGCTTCGGGGTGGGCAAGACGACGTTCGTCGGTGCGGTGTCGGAGATCATGCCGCTGACGACCGAGGCGGTGATGACGGATGCCTCGGCCGGGATCGACGACCTCGGCATGACCCCTTTGAAGTCGACGACCACGGTGGCGATGGACTTCGGCCGGGTGTCGCTGGACCGTGACCTGATCCTGTATCTGTTCGGGACGCCGGGTCAGCACCGGTTCTGGTTCATGTGGGACGACCTGGTGCGGGGCGCGATCGGCGCCGTGGTGCTGGTCGACACCCGCCGGCTGGCCGACAGCTTCCCCGCCATCGACTACTTCGAGGAGGCGCAACTGCCCTTCGTGGTCGGTCTGAACGGCTGGGACGGGGAGTACGAGCACAGCGACTCAGAGGTCCGCGACGCGCTCACCCTCGCCCCGCACATCCCGCTCATCCGCCTGGACGCCCGCTCCAAGGACTCGGTCAAAAGCGCTCTGATCAACCTGGTCGAGCATGCCCTTTCCGTTCGGATGGCCGTGCCAGGCTGGAACGGCTGACGAAGCGGATAGGCTGACCGCAGACCCACATTCGCTTCGAGGACTGGCCTACCACGTGTTCGAGACGCTTTCCGACCGGCTGACATCGGTCTTCTCCTCCCTCCGTTCCAAGGGGCGGCTGTCCGACGCCGACATCGACGCCACCACCCGCGAGATCCGCATCGCGCTGCTCGAGGCCGATGTCGCGCTGCCGGTGGTCAAGGCGTTCGTCGCCCAGGTCAAGGAGCGCGCCCGCGGCGCCGAGGTCTCCCAGGCGCTCAACCCGGCCCAGCAGGTCGTCAAGATCGTCAACGAGGAGCTCATCGAGATCCTCGGCGGCGAGACCCGCAGGCTGCGCTACGCCAAGACGCCGCCGAGCGTCATCATGCTCGCCGGCCTCCAGGGCGCCGGTAAGACCACGCTGGCGGGCAAGCTCGCCAAGTGGCTGCGCGAGCAGGGGCATGTGCCGATGCTCGTGGCCGCCGACCTCCAGCGCCCCAACGCGGTCCAGCAGCTCCAGGTCGTGGGCGAGCGCGCGCAGGTCGCCGTCTACGCCCCCGAGCCGGGCAACGGCGTCGGCGACCCGGTCGGCGTCGCCCGCCGCTCGATCGACGAGGCCAGACGTCAGCAGTACGACATCGTCATCATCGACACCGCGGGCCGCCTCGGCATCGACCAGGAGATGATGCGGCAGGCCGCCGACATCCGCGACGCGGTCTCGCCGGACGAGGTCCTGTTCGTGGTCGACGCCATGATCGGCCAGGACGCCGTCACCACGGCCCAGGCGTTCATGGAAGGCGTCGGCTTCGACGGCGTCGTCCTGACGAAGCTCGACGGCGACGCCCGCGGCGGCGCGGCCCTGTCGGTCCGGCACATCACCGGCCGGCCGATCATGTTCGCCTCCACCGGTGAGAAGCTCGAGGACTTCGACGCCTTCCACCCGGACCGGATGGCCTCCCGCATCCTCGACATGGGTGACATCCTCACCCTGATCGAGCAGGCCCAGAAGACGTTCGACGAGGACCAGGCCGCCAAGATGGCGGGCAAGCTGACCTCGGGCGAGAGCTTCACCCTTGAGGACTTCCTCGAGCAGATGATGATGGTCCAGAAGATGGGCCCGATCAAGAACTTGCTCGGCATGATGCCCGGCATGGGGCAG
Source organism: Nonomuraea glycinis (assembly GCF_014646515.1). Lineage (GTDB taxonomy): Bacteria > Actinomycetota > Actinomycetes > Streptosporangiales > Streptosporangiaceae > Nonomuraea > Nonomuraea glycinis. The sequence goes on along the minus strand of NZ_BMNK01000003.1, from coordinate 83,685 downwards.
ATGCGCGATCAGCTCGACTCCATCGACGACCGTGACCTGGACCGCATCGCGGCCATCATCCGCTCGATGACCCCGGCCGAACGCCAGGACCCGAAGATCATCAACGGCTCGCGCCGGGCCCGCATCGCCGGTGGCTCGGGCGTGACCGTCACCGCGGTCAGCAACCTCGTCACCCGCTTCTTCGAAGCCCAGAAGATGATGAAGCGGATGGCGGGCGGCATGGGGATTCCCGGCATGCCCGGCGGCAAGGGCAAGGGCAAGGCACAGAAGAAGGCGAAGAAGGGGCGCCGGGTGAGCGGTGACCCGCGCAAGGCCGCCCTCGGCAAGCCGGAGCCGGAGGCTCCCGCCGAGCCCAAGCAGGGCGGCGTGCTGGGCAATCTCGGCGGCAAGCTGCCCCCGGGCATGGAGTTGCCGCCCGGCTTCGACCCGTCCAAGCTGCGACTCCCGGGCCAGAAGTAACCTTTGCCCACCCAGTCAGGTGGGAAGTCGAAGGCAGTGCCGTACATCTGGCACAATGACATGTTGGAACATCGCGACCAGGTGGGTGCCCTCTCACCTCCCGCCGGTCGCGCCTGTCCCTGGAGCGGGACCCTTGTCGTGCCCCACTCGATGAGACACCGCTCACCCGCGCTCGAATGCAGGAGAGACCACACCCGTGGCAGTCAAGATCAAGCTCAAGCGGCTCGGCATGATCCGCAACGCTCAGTACCGCATCGTCGTCGCCGACAGCCGCACCAAGCGTGACGGCCGGGCGATCGAAGAGATCGGCCTGTACCACCCGAAGCAGGACCCGTCGCGCATCGAGATCGACGGCGACCGTGCGGCCTACTGGCTGAGCGTCGGCGCGCAGCCGACCGAGCCGGTGCTCAAGCTGCTCAAGATCACCGGTGACTGGCAGAAGTACAAGGGCGAGCCCGCCCCGGAGCCGATGAAGATGCCGGCGCCCGCTCCCGACCGTCACGCCCTCTACGAGGCCGCGGCCAAGGAGACGCTGTCCGGTGGCGACACCGGCACGGCGGCTACGACGCCGAAGAAGGCCAAGAAGAAGGAAGAGGTCGCCCCGGCGGCACCCGCCGAGGCTCCGGCCGAGGCCCCCGCCGCGGCTGCCGCCGAGACCGTCGCCGAGCCCAAGGCCGAGGCCGAGGGCGAGGCCTGACGTGCTCGAGGAGGCTCTCGAGCACCTCGTTAGAGGCATCGTCGAACATCCAGACGATGTCCAGGTCCGCGCTCGCCGCATCCGCAGCGGTCGCGTCCTGGAGGTCCGGGTGCACCCCGAGGACCTGGGTAAGGTCATCGGTCGCGGCGGGCGCACCGCCAAGGCGCTGCGCACAGTCGTGAATGCCCTGGCCGACGGGAAGTACGTACGGGTCGATCTGCTCGATCTGGACGAAGCAGTCCGTTAGCGTCAGGTTCGCGCGCCCTCATCGGTTCACCCGATGGGGGCGCTTGCGTTAGAGAGGCGAGGTTCACGTGCAGTTGGTCGTCGGCCGGATCGGCCGCCCACACGGTGTGCGCGGTGAGGTCACGGTGGAAGTGCGCACCGACGATCCCGAGCTGCGCCTGCCCGTCGGCGGGTCGATCACCACGGACCCCCCGAACAGAGGGCCGCTCGTCATCGAGGGCCGCCGCTGGCACAACGGGGTGCTGCTGCTCAGCCTCGCGGGCGTGGCCGGCCGCGACGCCGCCGACGCGCTGCGCGGCACGATGCTGGTCATCGACTCCGCCGAGGTGGCGCCCTCCGACGACCCCGACGAGTTCCACGACCACGAGCTCATCGGGCTCAAGGTCGTCACCGTCGCGGGCGAGCCCGTCGGCGAGGTCACCGACGTGCTCCACCACGGGCAGGACCTCCTCGTCATCCGCCGCGACAGCCAGGACGACGCGCTCGTCCCGTTCGTCAAGGCGCTCGTGCCTGAGGTGGACGTGGCGCACGGCAGGCTGGTGGTCGACCCGCCCGAAGGGCTGCTGTGAGCGCGATGCGGCTCGACATCATCTCGATCTTCCCCGAGTACTTCGCCCCGCTGGACGTCTCGCTGATGGGCAAGGCCCGCGAGCGCGGCATCCTCGACGTGCGGGTGCACCAGTTGCGCGAATGGGCGCACGACGTGCACAGGACCGTCGACGACACCCCGTACGGCGGCGGACCCGGCATGGTGATGAAGCCCGAGGTGTGGGGCGAGGCCCTCGACACGGTGATCGGCGACGGCTCCCCGCGGATGATCGTCCCCACCCCCAGCGGCAGGCCGTTCACCCAGGAGCTCGCCCAGGAGTTGGCCGCCGAGCCGTGGCTGCTGTTCGCGTGCGGCCGCTACGAGGGCATCGACTCGCGGGTCATGGCCGAGTACGGCGCGCGGCTGCGGGTCGACGAGGTGAGCATCGGCGACTACGTGCTGGCCGGTGGCGAGGTGGCGGTGCTGGTGATGGCGGAGGCCATCGGCAGGCTGCTGCCGGGCGTGCTCGGCAACGCGCACTCGGCCGTCGATGACTCCTTCGCCCCCGGCGCCATGCGCAACCTCCTCGAAGGGCCCGTCTACACCAAGCCGCCCGTCTGGCGGGGCCACGAGGTGCCCGCCGTGCTGCTGTCCGGACATCACGGGAAGGTCGCCAGGTGGCGGCGTGACCAGGCGCTGCGCCGTACTCTCGCCAACAGGCCGGAGCTGGCGGCGGCGCTCGACCCCGAGACCCTCGACAAGCACGACCGCCGGCTGCTGGAAGAGCTCGCGTTTCGCCTCCCGCCGGAAGATATGGCACACTGAAGCGTTGCCAACCGTCATGTGGTTGGTCCGTCATGCCCGGGGAAACGCTCCCGGGATTCATCAGATCAGCAGGCGTGTCCGCCGCGAGCTTCAGGCCGGGTGGACCTCCGCGTGCTCACGAGACTTGAGGAAAAGCTCTCATGCACACGAAGATCCAGGAGCTCGAGAAGTCGACCCTGCGTAGCGACGTGCCGGACTTCCGGCCCGGCGACACGCTCGAGGTTCACGTACGAGTGGTCGAAGGCAACCGCTCGCGTGTCCAGGTCTTCAAGGGATTCGTGCTGCGCCGCCAGGGCAGTGGCGCCCGCGAGACCTTCACCGTCCGTAAGGTCAGCTACAGCGTCGGCGTCGAGCGGACCTTCCCGGTGCACAGCCCGGTCATCGAGAAGATCGTGCTCGTGACCCGAGGCGACGTGCGCCGCGCCAAGCTTTACTACATGCGCGACCTGCGCGGCAAGGCCGCTCGCATTCGCGAGAAGCGTGACGCCACGCCCGCCAAGTAACGCGAATGTTCTTCCGGATGGCCCGCCTGGCGTGCGGGCCATTCGGCTTTTGCAGGGTCGTTTCCTTTATGCGGAGCGACTCATGCCCGTTGTAACGTCGGTCGAGGCTTGTCGGGCCTGCGCATCATCTAGGCTCGTCAACAATGACTAGCGAGGGCCAGGAGCACGGCGCGGCGCGCCGCCCTGTCGAGGACGAGGTGGACGTGGTCGCCGAAGAGGCTCAGAAGCCGGCAGAAGACGGGAAGAAAGAGAAGAAGGGGTCGTTCTGGAAAGAGCTCCCCGTCCTGGTCGTTGTGGCGCTCGCGCTGGCGTTGATCATCAAGACCTTCGTCATCCAGGCCTTCTACATTCCCTCCGAGTCGATGGAGAACACTCTCCTGACCAACGACCGGGTGCTGGTGAACAAGCTGGTCTACCACACGCGCGACATCGAGCGCGGCGATGTGGTCGTCTTCTCCGGCGTCGACTCCTGGGACGGCGAGTTCCAGGTCGAAGAGCCGGCCAACCCCGTCGCGGGCTTCTTCCGCTGGGTGGGCATCGCGTTCGGCGTGGTCCCCGGTGAGAAGGACTACATCAAGCGGGTCATCGGCGTCGGCGGCGACCACGTCAAGTGCTGTGACTCGGCCCATCGCATCACGGTCAACGGCGTGCCGATCGACGAGACGAGCTACCTCTATCCGGGCAACCTGCCGTCCGGGGAGAACTTCGACATCACGGTGCCGCCCAACCGCCTGTGGGTGATGGGCGACCACCGCCAGGTCTCACTGGACTCGCGCTCCCACACGGGCGACCCCGGGGGCGGGTCCATCCCCGTGAGCCAGGTCATCGGGCGGGCCTTCGTGATCGTCTGGCCCTTCGCGCGGGCCACCTCGATCCCCATCCCCGACACGTTCGCCCAGCCGGCTCTGCAGGCGCTCGGCGGGTCGGTTCCGCTGGTCGCCGGGTTCGCGCTGGCCGCGCCGGTGCTGGTGATCCGGCGGCGGTGGGTCAGGGCAAGGCGTTGATGGCCGTCACCAAGAAGGCGCAGGGCGTGGAGAAGAAGAAAAAGGGCGGCATCCGCGAGACGATCATCATGCTGCTGATGGGCGTGGGGATCGCGCTGCTGCTGCAGGCTTTCGTGGTCGGCTCCTTCTGGATCCCCTCGGAGTCGATGGAGAACACCCTCAAGGTCAACGACCGGGTGTTCGTCAACAAGCTCGCGGGGCCGCCCGAGCGGGGTGACATCGTGGTGTTCAAGGGCTGGAACGGCGAGGACACCATCAAGCGGGTGATCGGCGTCGGCGGTGACAAGGTCGTCTGCTGTGACGACGACAAGCGCATCACGATCAACGGCAAGCCGCTCGACGAGTCGTCCTATCTCTACCCGCGTGACTTCCCCTCAGGTGATGACTTCAACGTCACGGTGCCGCCGGGCAAGCTCTGGCTGATGGGAGACCACCGCAGCTCCTCGGCCGACGCGCGCAGCCACATGGAGGAGCCGGGCGGCGGGTTCATCGGGGTGGACGCGGTCGTCGGCACGGCGGTGGTGCGCTACTGGCCGCTGTCGCGGGGCTTGATCTTCACCAAGCCCGAGAGTTTCGCCAAGGTCGAGTAGCGAGCGCTTCCGGTCGCGGTTTGCGGCGTTTGGGGCGTACGCTTCCTGTGTCATGACAGTTGCGTTCCGCCCTCGACCGAGCGTCGTTCGCCGCGATTCCGGACTCTACGCTTACGAGCGGGCGCTGGCCCGCCGCGGCCTGACGCCCATCGCGGGGGTGGACGAGGCCGGGCGCGGGGCCTGCGCCGGTCCGCTGGTCGTCGCGGCCGTCATCCTGCGCAGGCGGATCGACGGGCTCGCGGACTCCAAGCTGCTCTCGCCGCCGGTGCGCGAACGACTGTACGACGAGATCATGGCCACCGCCCACGTCGGCGTCGTCATCATTCCCGCCGAGGAGATCGACGCCACGGGACTCCACAAGTGCAACATCTCGGGAATGCGGCGAGCCGTGGCGCGGTTGTCGTGTGACCCTGGGTACATCCTCACGGATGGCTTTCCGGTGCCGGGCCTTCCGGCGCCGTCGCTGGCAGTGTGGAAGGGGGATCAGGTGGCCGCCTGCATGGCGGCCGCGTCGATCGTGGCCAAGGTGACGAGGGACCGGCTGATGGTCGCGCTGGACGGCGACTTTCCGCTGTACGGTTTCGCCGATCACAAGGGGTACATCACGCGACAGCATCGCCTGGCACTGGAGACGCACGGCCCGTGCGCGCACCACCGCTACTCCTTCGTTACGGTGGCCAGACAGATGGGCGAGAATGAAATGGGGGCCGGGGTTGCCTGAGCGGGCACACCGGGGGACCGGTACGACAGGAGGACCGCGATGAGCGCAGAGGATCTCGAAAAATACGAAACCGAGATGGAGCTGCAGCTTTACCGCGAATACCGCGATGTCGTCGGTTTGTTCACCTACGTCGTGGAGACGGAGCGGCGCTTCTACCTCACCAACTCCGTCGACCTGGACGTACGCACCGCCGAGAACGGTGACGTGTTCTTCGACGTGAAGATGCAGGACGCCTGGGTTTGGGATATGTACCGACCCGCGCGTTTTGTGAAGAATGTCCGAGTCGTTACGTTCAAGGATGTCAACGTCGAAGAGCTGGCCAAGGCCGACCTGGAGATGCCGAAGGAGGGCTTCTCGGGCTAGCTGGACGGTCTGGCTCGCGCCGGACCGTCTTGTCCACAGCCTCCGGGGGATCGGCTTCGGTTATCCCCAGAACGACGCTCGGCCTCCGATGATCCTGTCGAAGTGAGCGAAGGTCGGTGCCCGGAGGTGGCACATGGCCGCGAGGAACGAACTCGGCAGGCACGGCGAGCAACTCGCCGCGGCCTACCTGCAGGCCGAGGGCATGACGATCATCGAGCGTAACTGGCGCTGCCGCTACGGCGAGATAGACATCATCGCCGAGGACGGCCCCAACTTGGTGGTCGTCGAGGTGAAGACCCGGTCGAGCAGCTCCCACGGCACGGCGCTGGAGTCCGTGCGTCCCGCCAAACTGGCCCGCCTGAGGGTCCTGGCCGCCCGATGGCTCGCCGGTCAGCCCCGCGTCTTCGCCGGGGTCCGGGTCGACGTGATCGCGCTCGAACGCTTCGCGGGTGACTTCTCCCTGCGGCACGTGCGGGGGGCGAGCTAGATGGCCGTCGCACGCACCCGCAGCGTCACGCTGGTCGGCGTCACCGGCCGCACGGTCGAGGTCGAGGCCGACGTGGGCAACGGCATGGCGGGCATCCATCTCATCGGCCTGCCCGACACGGCCCTGAGCGAGGCCCGCGAGCGGGTCAGGTCGGCGGTGGTCAACAGCCGTTACCCGTGGCCGGACGCCCGCATCACGGTGAGCCTGTTCCCGGCCAGCCTGCCCAAGCGAGGCAGTCAGTTCGACTTGGCCATCGCCGTGGCCATCCTGGGCGCCGCCGGATTCGTCCCCGCCGAGCGCGTCGCCGGGCCGTTCTTCCTCGGCGAGCTGGGCCTGGACGGGCGCCTCAGGCCGGTGCGTGGCGTGCTCCCCGCGGTCCTGGGCGCCGCCGAGCACCCGGAGGTCACCGTGGTGGTCCCGGCCGCCAACGCGGCGGAGGCGGCTCTGGTCCCCGACGTGAAGGTGGTGCCGGTCGCCGACCTGCGCCAGCTCGTGGAGTGGCTGCGCAGAGGAGACGACCCGCCCCGGCACCCCGTCCAGGACGCCCCGAGCCCACCCCGCTCCGCTGCCGTCCCCACCGTGGACCTGGCCGACGTGGTCGGCCAGCCGGTCGCCCGCCGCGCCCTGGAAGTCTGCGCCGCGGGCAACCACAACCTCTGGATGCTGGGCCCGCCCGGCACGGGCAAGACCCTCCTGGCGGAGCGCCTGCCCACCCTCCTGCCGCGGCTCCATCTCGACCACGCGCTGGAAGTGACGGCCATCCACTCCGTGGCGGGGGTGCTGCCGCCCGACAGCCCCACGATCGACAGACCCCCCTTCGTCAGCCCGCACCACACGGCGACCGCGGCGGCGATCATCGGCGGCGGCAGCACCGTCGTGCGCCCCGGCGCGGTCTCCCTGGCCCACCGGGGCGTGCTGTTCATGGACGAGGCGCCGGAGTTCCCCCGGCATGTGCTGGACTCCCTGCGCCAGCCCCTGGAGTCGGGCAAGGTCACGGTGGCCAGGTCGGCGGGCTCGGTCACCTTCCCGGCCAGGTTCATCCTGGTGCTCGCGGCCAACCCCTGCCCCTGCGCCCAGCCCCAGGACCAGAGTGGCGGCTGCCAGTGCACTCCCACGCTCAGACGCCGCTACCTGGGCAGACTCTCGGGACCGTTGCTCGACCGCATCGACATGAAGGTCACCGTCGCGCGGTCGTCGCGGCGTGAGCTGATGGCGGACCGGCAGTTCGTCGAGACGAGCGCGACGGTCGCCGCGCGGGTCCTGCTGGCCCGCGAGCGAGCGGCCGCCCGCTTCGACGGGACCCCGTGGCGGACCAACGCCGAGATCCCGTCCTCGGCACTGCACACCCGCTTCCGGCCGTCCGAGGCTGCCATGAAGCCCATCACCACCTGCCTGGACTCGGGCACGCTGAGCGCCCGGGGGCTGGACCGGGTGGTGCGAGTGGCCTGGACCTTGACGGATCTGGCCGGCAAGGATCGCCCCGACGAGGCCGAGACATCGGCGGCCTTGGCTCTGTGGCTGGGGATGTCGGGATGACCCACCCGCCCATCACGCCTCCGCGATGCCGCCTCTCATGGCGTGGACTCGCGCGGTCGCCCTCTCATGGTGTGCACCCGCGTGGTCGCGCGCCTCTCAGGTGCGTACTCGTGTCAGGTGCGTACTCGTGCGGTCGTTTCTCCTCAGGTGGGCACACTCCGCGCGGTCGCCTCTCCCATGTCGTTCCCGCACTGCTCGCGCGGTGGCGCAGCATCCATACTCCGGAGGAATCCTTGAGCAGCACCCCTGAGCATGAGGCACGAGCCGCCCTCATGCGCGCGGCCGATGTCGGGGACACGATCATGGGCCGCCTCGTTTCGCGCTGCGGCGCCATACAGGCAGTGGAGGCCATACGCGCCCGCACCCTCCCGCCCGACTTCGCGGCAAGGGAAGCCGCTGAGGAGCGCCCCGCAGACCTGGGCAGGCGCTTGAGCACCTGGCACGCGCGCCTGACTGCCTCGGATCCCGTGTCCGACCTGGTGGCGGGAGAGCGATCCGGGGCGCGGCTGATCATCCCGGGCGACGCCGAATGGCCCACCCAGCTTGACCAGCTGGGTGCTGCCCGACCGCTCGGCCTGTGGCTGCACGGCTCAGCCGACCTGCGCTTCTCCTGCCTGCGCTCGGTGGCCGTGGTCGGCGCTCGGGCCGCCACCGCCTACGGTGCGCACGTCGCGGCCCAGTTCGGTGTCGGCCTGAGTGAGTCTGGATGGACCGTGGTCTCAGGGGGCGCATTCGGCATAGACGGCGCGGTCCACCGAGGCGTCCTGGCCTCGGAATCACCCACCGTTGTCGTCCTGGCCTGCGGCGTTGACATCGCCTACCCCTCCGAACACCACGCCCTGTTCGCCGCCGTCCGGGACCAGGGCGTGATCGTCAGCGAATGCCCGCCGGGCGTCCACCCCACCAGAGCGCGCTTCCTCATCAGAAACCGCCTGATCGCCGCCTTGTCCAGAGGCACGGTCGTCGTCGAAGCGGCCCTGCGCAGCGGCGCACTCAACACCGCCACCCACGCGCTGTCCCTGAAACGACACCTGGCAGCCGTGCCCGGTCCCATCACCTCCGCACAGTCAGCCGGCTGCCACAGACTCCTACGCGACCAGAAGGCCACCTGCGTCACCTCACCTGAGGAGCTGATCGACCTGGTAGGCGTCATGGGCGACGACCTGGCCCCACTCCGCAGAGCCCCTGCCCTGCCGAGAGACGCCCTCTCGGAATCCACCAGGAGAGTCCTGGACGCCGTCCCCGCCAGAGGCGGCGCAGGCCCCGCCTCGATAGCGGTGGCCGCCGGAGTCGACCTCAACACGGTCCTGAGCGCCCTCGGCGGCCTGGCGGCGGCAGGCTACATCGAACGCGTACCCAAAGGCTGGCGCACTCGCCGAACCGCTTCCCCGGTCTACCCCAAAGCCCAAGAAACCCTCGCCTTCAACACACCCCCACCCTCCGCCCCTACCGACCACACCCCACCGCCCACCGACCCTGACCAGTTCCCCACCACTGAATCTGCATCCCCCAGGGGAGGGGCGATGCCGGTCGTGTAGGCCGTGGACCAGGCTGGCGCGATGTATCCCACGAGGCTCGCGGTGCACCTAGTTCTTGAGGGTCGAGGAGGCGGTGCGACAGACGTACGAGTTGAACCTGGGCGAAGGCGCCGCGTGGACGCATCTGTGAGGAGTCACGCCGGTGGACGTGACCGGTGGCGGCGGACAGGCTTCTGATCAAGTCAGCGGGGCGAGCCAGGGGGCACGTCAGGCGAAGGGCACACCAGGGGTCGCCAGATCCTTGGTGAGTCACCCAAGATCGCCGATACCGAGCCTGTCAGCGCTTCGCCTCAAGCGCCACCACCGTAGCCAAGATCAAGTTCGATGTTCAACGGCGCGTTGCGATGCCTTGTCGCATCCTCCCCTCATGTTTCGCTGCGATCGAAGGTCTGACGGAAGGGCAGGGCGAGAAGGAGTGCGACCGCGACCAGGGCGCTACTGGTCCAGACGGGTCCCAGGTCGGCCGACCATGTGTGCAACGTGGCGGCGGCGATCACGGGACCAGCGGTAGCCCCGACGTTGAGGGCAGCGGTGGCGTAGGAGCCGGCCATGGTCGGCGCTTCCGCGGCCTCGTACAACACGCGTGCGATCAGCGTGCTCCCGAGGCCGAAGGAGAGCGCACCCTGGGTGAAGGCAAGGATCAGCAGAGCGATCGGATCGGATGCGGTAAGGCCGAGCGTGACCCAGCCGCCGAGCAGCAACGGCCCGCCGACGGCGACAACGACACCGGGCCGCTGGTCGGACAGCCGCCCGGCGACGGTGACACCGACGAAGGATCCCAGGCCGAACAGCACCAGCACGACAGAGACCCACAGCGGATCCAGCCCAGGGACATCGGTGACGATGGGAGCGAGGAAGGTGAAAGTGCCGAACGTCGCGGCGTTCACCAGGGCACCCAGCAGCAGGACCTGCAGCAGTCGCGGACGCCGTAATGCAGTGAGCTCCCGACGTAGATCCGGGCCTGACGGCTCGTCTAGTCGTTCTGTTCTGGCGAGGATGCCACCTGTTTCGGCGGCGATCCCACGATCTACTTCGGCGGTGATTCCACGCTCTGTTTTGGCGGGGATGCCAGACACTACGCCGAGCGCCGAGGGGAGGCACAACATCGCCATCCCCCAGAAGGTGGCGCGCCAGTCGATCAGTGTCCCGAGTAGGGCGCCGGCGGGGACGCCTGCGATGGTGGCGACCGTGGTGCCCGCCAGCAGGACGGCGAGGGCCCGGCCCTTTCGGTGGGGAGGGACCAGTTCAGTGGCTGCGGTGAGCGCGACCGCCAGGAAGCCGGCGTTGGCGAGCGCCGCGATGATGCGGCTGGCGAGCAGAACTGTGAAGCTGCCCGTGCAGGCGCCGAGGACGTGTGCGATCAGGAACAGGCCGAGGAAGCCCAGCAGGCTGGATCGCCGTGGCCACCGGCGCGCAAGTGCCGCCATGAGCGGGGCGCCTACGACCATGCCGATGGCGAAGGCTGAGGTGAGAAGCCCCGCCGTCGCAACTGGAACGCCGATATCTGCGGCGATGTCCGGCAGCAGGCCGGCGAGCATGAACTCTGACGTGCCCATGGCGAAGAGCGCCACGGCAAGCAGATAGAGAGGTAGAGGCATTGAGAGACTCCGAGGTGATGAGAGATCAGCTGAGACGTCTCGTCACCGCGGTCAGCGGCCCGACTACTCCTGCCATCTGCCGCCATCGTGCAGCAGTGCAGGACCACTCAGTGGGGTTCAGGGGGCTGACGGGTGACCGAAAGCCCCCACCTTGGATGCCTCTGGGCTCGACATGGCAAGCACCATACTCAGTCGAACCACCCTGCGCATATGGGTTTCCTTCCCGCCACGGGCCGTTCGAGCGCGTCGCCGATGATCTGATCCGCACCGTCTGCGCGTCGGGCCGCGGTGGCCGATGACAGGAGGCATCCTGCGAGGGGCCGTACGGAGAGACAGGGAACGCCGTGGACCGGACACACCCCTCCTGCGACCGCCGAATGGGCATACGACCGCCGAACAGGCATACCGCCACCCCGTGGCGGAATAAGGGGTCCTGGCAGAATGATCTGTGAAGCCTGAGGTAACGGAGAGACGCGTGGATCTTGACGTTGACGAGGTGCTGAGTGCGTTCGAGGCGCATCTGCGGTTCGAACGGGATATGTCCCCTCATACGGTTCGGGCGTATATAGGAGATGTGACGGCTCTGCTCGACTACCTGGCCGGGCACCTCGACGGTGTCGATGTCACCGCGCTGCGCGGGTGGCTGGCCGAGCAGCATGATGCGGGCAAGGCGAGGGCCACGCTCGCGCGGAGGACCGCTTGCATCAGGACCTTCAGTGCCTTCTGTCACCGGCAGGGCTGGTTGCCGAACGATCCGGGACTGCTGCTGGGGACGGCCAAGGCGCCTCGGCGGCTGCCCGCCGTGCTCGACCAGGGGCAGGCTCGGGAAGTGCTCGACGCGCCGTCGGAGGGGGAGCCGCGGGACCTGCGAGACCAGGCTCTGCTGGAGCTGCTGTACGCCACGGGCGTCCGGGTGAGCGAACTGTGCGGGCTGGACGTGGATGACGTGGATCGCGAGCGTCGTGTCGTACGGGTGCTGGGGAAGGGACGTAAGGAGCGGTCGGTGCCGTTCGGGGGACCTGCTCTACGGGCGCTGGACAGGTGGTGCGTGCACGGCAGACCGCTGTGGGTGCGTACGGGGTCGGGGCCGGCGTTGTTTCTCGGTGTCCGGGGCGGGCGGATCGACGCGGGGACGGTGCGGCGGGTGGTGCATGCCCGGGTGCGGCGGGTCGAAGGTGCTCCGGACATGGGGCCGCACGGATTGCGGCACAGTGCGGCCACGCACCTGCTTGAGGGTGGTGCGGACTTGCGTAGCGTTCAGGAGTTGCTGGGACACGCTTCGCTGAACAGCACGCAGGTATACACCCACGTCTCCATCGAGCGTCTTCGCAGTGCTTATCGGCAGGCTCATCCCAGGGCGTGAGATCTGCCGCCGCGTATGACTGGGGCGGGTGGTCGGCGGGTCCGCATGATCGTTCCACGCCGGTGCGTTCATCCGCTCGTGCGGTGGTGTGTAAGCGGTCAGTGGTGCGCTGTTCGGCGTGCTTCGCCGGTGGTCGGGCTCACTTTCGGCGTGGCCGTCTGCGTCGGGGGCTTTCGGTGCTGACCTGTCGTATGGCAGCGGTCGTCTGTCATGGCCGGGTGATCGCTTCTAGCGGAGTGTCTCCCGCCTACTGGATCACGTGGGGATCTGTTCGGGCGCATCAGGTAGCGGAGCAGGGTGAGCAGAATCAGCACGGCCAGGAGTGCCGCGATGCCGAGGGCGGAGAGCATGGGGGTCGCGGCGGAGCGCGGCGAGAAATGGCCGAGTGCTGCGACAGGGGCGGGGGTGTGGTGCCGCACTGGCTTGGCGGGGGCGAGGGGTTGGTGTGAAGGCCGCTTCTTTTCGTCGAGACGCGCGACCTCGACCGGGGCGGCAGCGTCACCCGCGAGATCACCGCGGCCACGTGTGTGATCGTCCAAGGGGCGGTGAGGGCTAGGAGCGGGCGTGGAGGTGGCGGTCGGTGGGGTTGGGGTGATAGTCGGGGGCGGCATTGCGTGCCAGTACGGCAAGAGGCGGATGCGGGCGCGCCCCAGCAGCAGTAGGGGATCCAGGTAAGCCGAGGCCCTGCGAAGTCCCCAGTGCAGGCAGGACTCAGGACAGTGGGGGGAACCCGGCTCGACGATGCCCAGATGGTCGCCTGGGGAGACCGCATCGCCCGGTCGTACTGCGGCGGCGACTGGGAGATAGGTCGTGCGCAGGCCGCCCGGATGGTCCACGGTGACGACGCCTCGACCACCTACCGAGCCGGCGTAGCCGATGGTGCCTTGACCTGCGGCCAGGACGGGGGCTGCGACGGTCGCGGCGAGGTCGACGCCGCGGTGGCCGGTCAGCCATGGTTCGGGCGGCGGGGCGAAGCGGCGCAGGATTCGCGGAGATCCGTTGAGAGGCCACTGCCAGGTTGAGGGTGCCGCCGTTACGGGCGTTGCTGACATCGCTGGGATCGGGGAGAGGAGGGAGGAAACGATCAGGAGGGTAGTGGCCATCACGATGACGCGAATTCGGGACTCGAACGAGAGGCGATCACGTCTTGTCGTGAGGGAGAAAGGGTGGTTTGTGAGGAAATAAGGGAACACAGTACGAAATATGGTTATGAGTGCTTTGGCGTGCTGGTTCGTAATGGCGTTGTGGTGGCTGGGTGAAGCGCAGTGGAAGCCGGGTCTCTGATAGGGGCGGGAGGAGCAGCCTGCAAGGCGACGGGAGGCGTTGTCGGAGGCTGGGGCAACGTACATGCGGGGAGTATGTGGCGCACGCCGGATGGCGAACTGAGGCGAACGCGATTCTGTGGATGAATCAATGGAGCATCAGCTGTCTGTGGATAAGTGATCCGACGATGGCGCGGCACCCAGGGATCGTGGCGGTAGGGTTGCGACTGGTCAAGCGCCAGAGCCATGGTTGCTCCAGCGAATGTAATTCGCTACCTGCAGATGGGCATACAGTGTTGCTTGCCTTGATAGGTCCAGCAGTGTTCGCACACCCCGGGGCTGTGACGAACGCCTTCCGCCATGACTGTCACCCCCTTCATTCCTAGCGGCGCGAGCAGGCTCTGCACCTGTTCCTCGTCGCCCATGCGACTGGCGGCGCTGAACTTCCCCTCGAAGTCCTTGTCGTATTTGAGCAGGGTCGCCAGTTGAAGGAACTTTTGGGCGTGATGCAGCAGGTCATCGGCAGTGGGCCCATAATCGTTGGTCATGCGAAAGGCCTTCCCGCAGAGAATCATCCGAAGCGTGCCATTGAATAACCTTTGTCCAGGTATTATCGCGTGATGGCCGGCAGGAGCAGCGTCATCGGCGACCCTTTTCCGTGCGCCAGCAGAGCGAGAAGTGAAGGCGGGACCTAGCGGTAGATTCTGTTGTTCGTGAGCTCGTCTTCGCTCGCGGGTGGAAGTCGGCGCAGGGGCGAAGTCCAGATCCAGATGGTGCTCATGGCGATGCCGGCCGCGCAGATGAGGATGACCGGGCGTAGGCCGAGCAGTTCGGCGAGAAAGCCGCCGGTCACGCCGCCCAGGGCCATGACGCCCTGGACGGCGAAGGTCATGGTGGCGTTGACGCGGCCTCTCAACTGGGGGGTGGCGTCGCGAAGGACGATGGCGCCCATGCAGGTGGCGAAGGCGACGACGATGCCGCCGGTGATCGTGCCTGTCAGGGCGAGGACCGAGAGCTTCCACCAGAGCGGCCCGTCCAGGAGGCCTACCGCCAGGATCTCGATGGGAAAGAACAGCACGGAGACGAGCAGGATCCGGTTCTCGCCGTACCGCTTGGCCAGGCGGGCGGTGGACCAGGCGCCCAGCAGGCCGCCGAGGCCGCTGAGCGCGATGAGTATGCCGATCATCAACTGAGGGATGTCCAGGGTCTTCAGCATGTAGAGCATGTACACAGCCGTGTACGCCATGGCGAAGAAGTTGATGGTCACGCCTGCGCCCAGCAGGGCGCGCAGGACCGGATGGGTGGCGCTGGCACGCAGCCCCTCCACGACGTCGCGCCACATGCCGTGGGAGGGGGCCGGCTCGTTCTTCTCCGGGGTACGGATAGCGCGCAGGAGCAGGGCTGATGTCAGGAAGGACAGGGCCTCCGCGAGCACGGCGAAAGGTGCCGTGAGTGTCTGCACCAGCAGGCCGGCGAGTCCCGGGCCGCTGACCGAGGCGACTGAGTAGGAGGCGTTGAAACCGGCCATGGCATCTGTTCGCTGCTCTGGCGGGACGACCGCGGCTATGTGCGGAAAGTTCGCGGCTCTGAACATCACTCCGGCGGTACCGATGATCAGGGCCACGATGATGAGCCAGGTTACGTTCAGGCCGCCGAGAAGCCAGGCCAGCGGGACCGACGCGGCTGCTGCCGCGGCGACCAGCTCGCAGGCGATCATCAGCGGCCGGTGGCGGGCCAGCCGGTCGGCGAGCACGCCTGAGTGGAGGCCGAACAGCAAGGCGGGCACGAAGGACGCGGCCGTCAGGAGGCCCATCTCGGACGGGGAGGCGGCCAGCAGGGTGACCGCGGTCAAGGGGACGGCGAGCTTGGACACCTCGGAGCCGGTGATCGAGATCGTGCGGGCCGACCAGAGCAGGCGGTAGTCGCGCTGCTTGCGTAGGGGGACGGCGTGGAGGGGCTCGGGTGTGTTCAAGGCCGGATGGTTCGGGCGTGGAGGGTGAGGAGTCATGGATTCCTCAGTGCGCCTGGGAGGTGTCGCCCGAGGTGAGGCGATGGCCGGGGTCGGTCACCAAGATATGAAAGAGATGCTTCATAACTATGAAGGTAATCCTTCGGAGTTATGAAGGCAATCCTTCACGATGTGTGTCCGGGTACCTTTGGCGCATGGAGCAGGACAGGGATGGGCTCACTGATCCCAAAGCGATGCGGGCTCTCGCTCATCCGGCCAGACTGGCGATTCTGAACCGGCTTGGAGCCGACGGCAGCGCCACCGCTACCGAGGTGGCCGAGATCGCTGGGATCACGCCGAGCGCGGCCAGCTATCACTTGCGGATGCTGGCCAAGTACGGGTTCGTGGAGGATGCGCCGCCCAGGAGCGATGCTCGTGAGCGGCTGTGGAGGGCCACGGACAGACGGCTGGTGATCGGCGTCGCTCCGGGTGATCAGCCGGATGTCCGTGAGGCGAAGAATCTGCTGATCCGGGCAGTGCGCAGGGACGCCGACGGCGAACTGGAACGAGCCTTGGCCGCCGTTGCGCAGGAGCCCGATGAGTGGCGTGATGTGACCCGGTTCGACCGGACTTTGCTGCGGCTCGACACGACGGAGATGGCGCGGCTCAGCGAAGAGATCGAGAAGCTGCTGGCGCCGTACCGGGCTCGTTACCGCAGCGAGGAGGACGCGCCGCCCGGGGCGAGGGTGGCAGAGGCGCAGGTGAACCTGTTCCCGCACGCCAAGCGGCCGATCCCCGGGCTGCCCAGCGAAGATCACGGTGCCGGCCCCGACGGGTGAGCGTCAGAGCGAACCGTCCACGTGTCGAACCTCGATCCCAGCCGATTCGGGATCACTACGTCTGGGGCGCGGGGGATTTGCGGGGGTGGCGCGCTGGTTGACCTGAACGGTCAGGTGGGGCTCGTGTGGGAGGTAGACTTTTCGGTGGCCTGTCTTCGCAGGCCGACTTCGCATGCCCCGTCCAGGGATCGCACCTTCGGTCCAGGCCACGGCCTGGCTGGAGCGGTTCCGGGGCATCAGGGCGACAGCCCGCCGGCTGTCGCGACACAACCGAGAATCGCGCCCGAATCATGGGCGCCCAGACCTGGAGGACCAGCACATGGCCCCCGTCGTAACCATGCGACAGCTCCTCGAGAGCGGTGTCCACTTCGGGCACCAGACTCGGCGCTGGAACCCGAAGATGAAGCGCTTCATCTTCACCGAGCGCAACGGCATCTACATCATCGACTTGCAGAAGTCGCTGTCGTTCATCGACCGTGCGTACGACTTCGTCAAGGAGACCGTCGCCCACGGCGGCACGATCCTGTTCATCGGCACCAAGAAGCAGGCCCAGGAGGCCATCGCCGAGCAGGCCGCTCGGGTCGGCATGCCGTACGTGAACCAGCGCTGGCTGGGTGGCATGCTCACCAACTTCTCCACCGTGCACAAGAGGCTTCAGCGTCTGAAGGAGCTCGAGGAGCTCGACTTCGACAACGTCGCCGCTTCGGGGCTCACGAAGAAGGAGCTCCTCATGCGCCGGCGCGAGAAGGACAAGCTTGAGCGCACCCTCGGCGGCATCCGCGACATGGGCCGCGTGCCCAGCGCGGTGTGGATCGTGGACACCAAGAAGGAGCACATCGCGATCAGCGAGGCCAAGAAGCTTGGCATCCCGGTCGTCGCGATCCTCGACACCAACTGCGACCCCGACGAGGTCGACTACCCGATCCCGGGCAACGACGACGCCATCCGCGCCGTCGGCCTGCTCACCAGGGTGGTCGCCGATGGTGTCGCCGCTGGTCTGATGGCTCGTTCGGGTGCCGCTCGCGGCGACGAGAAGCCGGCCGCGGCCGAGCCGCTGGCCGAGTGGGAGCGCGAGCTCATCGAGCAGGGCACCGGCGAGCAGGCCGCCGCTGAGACCGTGACCGAGGCTCCGGCCGAGGCTGCCGCTGAGGCTCCCGCCGAGGCTGAGGTCGAGGCTCCCGCCGAGGCTCCCGCCGAGGCGAAGGCTGAGGACGAGACCGAGGTCAAGGCCGAGGACGAGACCCCGCAGCAGGCCTGACGATCTCGCGCCATGGTCCGGGGCGTCCGTGGCTCGGGGTGAAACCCGAGCCACGGACATGCCTCGGACGGGCCGAGTCCGGTACGACGGCGAGGGGCAAGGCCGGGCCGCAGGGTCCAGTCAAACCAGGACGTCAGCGGCGCGGGCAGGGCTCAGCGACGGCAGGGCAGGCCCGACGGCAGGGCAGGCCGGGTCCGAAGGCAAGGGGCCACCTACAGGCCAGTGGCCAGTGGCCAGTGGTCAGTGTAAGCCGGAGACGCGGGTTCCAGCGGTCAAGGGCCTCCGGGCTCGGATCGTACGAATCGCAGCCTCAGGTCGAGTAAGAGCTTCCTGTACGGCACGCGGTGTCGTACCAACAGAGGGTGGGCCCGGATCCCGGCGCCCACCCGATCCACGACGAAATCCCACAAGGAAAAAGCAATGGCTTCCGTGAACATGGCCGACGTCAAGCGGCTTCGCGAGATCACCGCTGCCGGCATGATGAACTGTAAGAAGGCTCTGGAGGAGTCTGAGGGCGACTTCGACCGCGCCATCGAGCTCCTCCGCCTCAAGGGCGCCAAGGACGTGGGCAAGCGCGAGACGCGCACCGCCTCCAACGGCCTGGTCGCGCTCAAGCAGGACGGTGACTCCTCCGCCGCGCTGGTCGAGGTCAACTGCGAGACCGACTTCGTGGCCAAGGGCGAGCGCTTCCAGGAGCTTGCCGCGCAGGTGGTCGCGCACGTGCTGGAGACCAAGCCGGCCGACGTCCCGGCCCTGCTCGAGTCCTCCTTCGGCGGCAAGACCGTCAAGGAGCACCTTGACGAGGCCAACGCCGCGCTGGGCGAGAAGATCGAGATCCGCCGTTTCGCGGTGCTCGAGGGTGGCTACATCGGCGCGTACATGCACCGCACCGACCCGGCGCTGCCGCCGGCCGTCGGCGTGCTCGTACAGCTCGACAAGCCGAACACCGAGGTGGCCAAGGACATCGCGCAGCACGCCGCCGCGATGGCTCCCCAGTATCTGAAGGCCGCTGCCGTCCCCGTCGACGTCGTCGAGAAGGAGCGCAAGCTCTTCGAGGAGATGACGCGTGAGGAGGGCAAGCCCGAGGCCGCGATCGGCAAGATCGTCGATGGCCGGATCAACGGCTGGTACAAGGACTTCACCCTACTCCAGCAGCAGTTCGTCAAGGACAGCAAGAAGAGCGTGGGCAAGTACGCCGAGGAGAACGGCGTGCAGGTTCTCGCGTTCGTCAGGTTCAAGGTCGGCCAGGCTTAGGCTTGAGCGAATTTCCGACCCATCGAACCGCCTAGAGAGGGAGGCCGCCGCCGTGCAGGACAGCCAGGAGCCCGCCACGTCGGCGGACTCTCCGTCCCCGAACCAGACCCCGAACGAGTCCCCGAACGAGCCGAGCCAGTCAGACCCGGTGCCCTACCAGAGTCCGCTGCGCTGGAAGCGGGTGATGTTGAAGCTGTCGGGCGAGGCGTTCGCCGGCGGCGACCCGCTGGGCATCGATCCGGCCGTGGTGGACCACCTGGCCGATTCGATCGCCGAGGCGGTGCGCGAGGGCGTGCAGGTCTCGGTGGTGGTCGGCGGCGGCAACATGTTCCGCGGCGCGACGCTGTCTCAGGGCGGCATGGACCGGGCCAGGGCCGACTACATGGGGATGCTGGGGACGGTCATCAACTGTCTCGCGCTGCAGGACTTCCTTGAGCGGCGGGGCATCGAGACCCGGGTCCAGACGGCCATCACCATGCAGCAGGTCGCCGAGCCGTTCCTGCCGCGCAGGGCGATCAGGCATCTGGAGAAGGGGCGTGTGGTGATCTTCGGCGCGGGCCTGGGGTCGCCGTACTTCTCCACCGACACCGCGGCGTCCCAGCGAGCCCTGGAGATCGGCGCCGAGGCGTTGCTCAAGGGAACCCAGGTGGACGGGATCTACGACTCCGACCCACGCAAGAACCCCGACGCGGTGCGCTTCGACCATCTTGATTACGGCGAGGTGCTGATGCGTGACCTCGCGGTCATGGATGCCACCGCGATCAGCCTGTGCAAGGACAACGACCTGCCGATCGTGGTCTTCGACCTCATGGGTGAGGGCAACATCCTGCGAGCGGTCCGCGGTGAGAAAATCGGCACGCTGGTGAGTCCCGCAGGCAAATGAGGGCGCGAGCCCGATACCGCCAGCTAGTAGACAGGGAGCCGCTGTGATCGACGAAACCCTCCTCGAAGCCGAGGAGAAGATGGACAAGGCCGTTTCGGTGGCGAAGGAAGACTTCGCGAGCATTCGGACGGGCCGGGTCACCCCCTCGATGTTCAACAAGATCAGCGCCGAGTATTACGGTACGCAGACGCCGATCCAGCAGTTGGCCTCGTTCCACGTGCCCGAGGCTCGCATGATCATCATTCAGCCTTACGACAAGGGCTCGATGGCCGCGATCGAGAGGGCGATCCGCGACTCCGACCTCGGCGTCAACCCCGGTAACGACGGCCAGGTGATCCGTGTGTCGTTCCCCGAGCTTTCGGAGGACCGCCGCAAGGAGTACATCAAGGTCGCCCGGAACAAGGGTGAGGCCGCCAAGGTGTCGGTGCGCAACATCCGCCGCTCCGCCAAGGAGATCCTCGACAAGATGATCAAGGATGGCGAGGCGGGTGAGGACGAGGTCCGGCGTGCTGAGAAGGAGCTCGACGACATCACCCAGAAGCACGTCGCGAAGATCGACGAGCTGCTGAAGCACAAGGAAGCCGAGCTGCTCGAGGTCTGAGTGGCCCGCCGCACGGCCCTCGCCTGAAGGCGGGGGCCGTGGCTCTGGAGAGACTCTGTGGAAGAACGTACGGCTGGCACCGGACCGAACGGCGGCGGCCGTACCGGCCGAAACCTGCCTGCCGCGATCGCGGTGGGGGTGGGACTCGGCGCCTCGGTCATCATCTCCGTTTATACGATCAAGGAGATTTTCCTCCTGGTGGTCGTGGGCGCGGTGGGTGTCGGCGTGGTGGAGATGATCCGGGCGTTCGAGACTCGCGGCATCCAGGTGCCCGTGGTGCCGACGCTGCTCGGGCTGGCGGCCATGCAGGCGGGCGCCTACTGGGGCGGGGCGGATTGGTTGCTCGGCACGTTCGTGGTGTTCGCGTTCGTGCTGCTGATCTGGCGGATGTTCGCCGCCGGTACCGATGGTTATGTCCGTGATGGGACGGCCTCGGTCTTCGTCCTGTTCTATCCGGCGTTACTGGCCGGGTTCGTGGCGTTGCTGCTGGCCCCTGACGACGGGGCCGATCGGGTGGTCCTGTTCATCGCGGTGACCGTGGCCAGTGACATCGGCGGTTACATCGCGGGGGTGCTGTTCGGCCGGCACAAGATGAGCGTGATCAGCCCGAAGAAGACCTGGGAGGGGTTCGCCGGGTCCGTCATCGCCTGTGTCGCCGTCGGGGCGTGGCTGATGACGTGGCGCCTGGGCGGTGAGCTGTGGCAGGGGGCCGTGATCGGCGTGCTCGTCGCGGCGCTGGCCACGGTGGGCGACCTGATCGAGTCGATGATCAAGCGGGATCTCGGCATCAAGGACCTGGGCACGATCCTGCCGGGTCATGGCGGGCTGATGGACCGGCTGGACTCGCTGATCACTACGCTGGTGCCGGTCTGGATGCTGCTGGCGCTGTTCGTCTGACGTTGTTCGTCCAGGAACGTTCGTCTAGCGAGGTGCGTCCAGGACCGTTCGTCCGAAGACGTCCGTGCGGCGAGCTCCGGCTAGCGACGCTGCTCTTCGAGCGCGTCGTGGGTGACGGGGGAGAGCCAGAGCCACCGTACGGCCTCACCCCCGAACGCGAATCCTGACATGTCCGGCATGCCGGGTGGGTCGGCCTGCATGACGACCCCCGAGTACTGCGAGCCCAGCGGGAACGTCGACGGCTCGTGATACCACTTCGCGGTGTGCCCGTGGCCCAGCCAGGTGACCGAGTGCCAGGGATACTGCGCCAGCCACACCAGCAGCAGCGCGGCGTCGCGCGGATCCTCGCGGGTGGCGACGGCCAGCTCGATCCGGGCGTACGCGCCGGGTCCGTCGATCCACTGCTCCACCGTCGGCATCCGCTGGCAGCTCATCCCCACCGTGGACAGCACGGTGAACTCGCGCCTGCCGCGCGGCGGCCGCTCGCTGATGCCGACGGTCGGCAACCGCTCGCCACCGGCGTCCCAGTAGCGCCCGGCCGGGCCCAGCGTCCGGTCCAGATGACCCATGACCAGCTCCTGGTACGACGGCCAGGACCCTTCGGCCGATCGCCACCGCCAGTAGGAACGGGCGCCCGCGATCCGCGGCTGCAGCCCCTCCAACGCCTCCGACAGCGCCCACGCGAACGGCGACTCACCCACCGCGTCACGGGCATAGCCCGGCATGCCGCGGCTCATGTCGGCCCACCCGGGGATGACGGCCAGCAGGTCGTCCTCCTCGTAGAGCGCCACCCCGTCACCCTCTTCGAACCAGAGCGGCGTGAGCTGGCCGAGCGGCCGCCGCCCGGTCGGATGCACCGTGTTGGCCCTCGGCATCAGCGGCGGCAGACCGGCGTTGATCCTGGCCAGGTCGACCACGGGCGGGGCGGGCCGGTGGTTGGCCAGCCACACCGCGCCGTACACGATGCCGTCGGGCGCGCACAGGTAGGCCACCGAGGAGTCCTCGTCGCGCTCGACCACGAGCGTCCGGCTGCCGTACGGGTTGCCGGCGGTGAGGACGACCTCGGTGCGCCCCTCGCCAGAAGCAGACCGGAAAATCGCCATACGTGAAGACTGTAGATCGGCCGGTCGCCCTCATGCGAGGCTTACCGCACCGGGAGCACCGGGCGGCGTGCGCTCTGCCACGGAATGTCACCTCGACGGCCGGCGTTCACTACCCTGGTCGGTAACCCACCACAGCAAAGGCAGGATCGTGTCCCAGCAGCCAGGTCAGCTCACCTTCGTCGCGCCGCGCAGGGCCAAGCCGGCTCGGCACCTGGCGGATCTTTCCATGGCCGACCGCCGCGCGGCCGTCACCGAGCTCGGCGAGAAGGCCTTCCGCGCCGACCAGCTCTCCCGCCACTACTTCGAGCGGCTCACCACCGACGTGGCCGCGATGACCGACCTGCCCGCCGGGGCCAGGGAGAAGCTGTCGTCGCTGCTGCCGTCGCTGCTCACGCCGGTCAAGGAGCTCACCACCGACGGCGGCACCACCCGCAAGACGCTGTGGCGGCTCTTCGACGGCGCGCTGGTCGAGTCGGTGCTCATGCGCTATCCCGACCGGGTGACCATGTGCGTGTCCTCGCAGGCCGGCTGCGGCATGAACTGCCCGTTCTGCGCCACCGGCCAGGCGGGCCTGACCCGCAACATGTCCACCGCCGAGATCGTCGAGCAGGTGGTCTCGGGCGCCCGCGCGCTGGCGGCGGGCGAGGTGCCCGGCGGTCCCGCCCGGGTGAACAACGTGGTGTTCATGGGCATGGGCGAGCCGCTGGCCAACTACAAGCAGGTCATCGCGGCGGTGCGGCGCATGGTGGAGCCCGCCCCCGACGGCCTCGGCATCTCCGCTCGCGGCGTCACCGTCTCCACGGTCGGCCTCGTCCCGGCCATCGGCAAGCTCGCCGACGAGGGCCTGCCGGTCACCCTCGCGCTGTCTCTGCACGCCCCCGACGACGAGCTGCGCGACACGCTGGTGCCGATCAACACGCGCTGGAAGGTCGCCGAGGTGCTGGACGCCGCCTGGGCCTACGCCGCCAGGACCAAGCGGCGGGTCTCCATCGAGTACGCCCTGATTAAGGACATCAACGACCAGGAGTGGCGGGCCGACCTGCTCGGCAAGCTGGTGAAGAACAAGCTGGTGCACGTCAACCTGATCCCGCTCAACCCGACGCCCGGCTCCAAGTGGACGGCCTCACGGCCGGAGGACGAGCGGGCGTTCGTCAGGCGGCTGCAGTTCCACGGCGTCCCGGTGACGGTCCGCGACACCCGCGGCCGCGAGATCGACGGCGCCTGCGGCCAACTCGCCGCCACCGAGTAGCTTCAGGGGCGGGTACGGCGTAGCCAGGCGTAGGTGGTCAGCCCGATCAGGCACCAGGCCAGGGAGAGGGCTGACAGCTCGGGGAGCCGGTCGAGCAGGAGATCGGTGTTCGCGGCCCGCATCCAGACGAGGACCGGCACGGTCAGCCAGTAGAGCGGTGACGCGCTCAGGATCAGCATGCCGAGAAAGCCGGACAGCAGGGCCATGATGGACAGGGCCGGCGACGGCAGGATCACTCTGCTGGTGAGCGCGCCGAGCGCGGTGCCCGTCAGCGCGGCCAGCCCGTGCAGCACCACGGCGGCTCCCAGCACCGGCCCCGGCGGAGTGGCGGTCAGCCCGAGCAGCACACCCCAGGCCAGGGCCAGTGCGGCGAGGCCGGTGCAGGCGGTCAGCGCGGCCAGGAGGCCGGCCGACAGCTCCCGCGAGCTGCCGCCCACGCTGGTCGCGGACATCAGCCGCTGCTGGTCCGGCTCGGTGTCGAGCAGGCTCCGCGCGGCCCAGGCGAGCACCGGGATGATCAGCGCCGCCGAGTCCGTCAGCACGACGGCCTCGGCCCCTTCGGGCGCCCGGTTGCCGTGCATGACGGCGAGCAGGAGCACCATCAGGAGCAGCGCCTGAACGACGCGATGCGACCGCACATAGCCGGCCATCCTGAAAACGGCCAGCGCGATCACGAGGTCTCCCGGACGGCCGGGCTGGAGACGGCCGGCCGGAAGGCGGCCGGCCGGAGGGTGGTCGGTTGGAGGGTGGTCGGTTCCACGGTGGCCAGGGCGGTCATCGGGTGTCCTCGGGGGTCGGTTCGTGGGTTTTGTAGCCCTGGTGGTGCATCCTGGTCAGGAAGTCGCCGACGTCGGCGGCGGGTAAGGTCACCGCGACCGTCACCGGCTCCTGTGTCGCGTCGTCCGCCGTACCAGCCGTTTCCTGGAGGTGGCCGGCGGTGAGGGACCAGCGGCGGGCGGTCGGGAGGCCGCGCAGGCCGCCCTGATGATCGCTGGCGATCACGATGACTCCACGTTGGGACAGCTCCTCGACGATCGGCGGCAGCGCCCGGCGGGTGTCGGCGTCCAGGCCGGCGAACGGCTCGTCGAGCAGCAGCAGGCCGGGGTCGGCCATCAGGGCCTGGGCGAGGCCCACCTTGTGGCCGCTGCCCTTGGACAGCGCCAGGAGGCGTACGCCGAGCAGCTCACCCATGTTGAGCCGCTCCACCCAGGGCTCCCAGCGGGCGCCGCCGCGGATGCGGGACATGTGGTTCAGGTACGCCGACACCGTGAAGGGCTGCTCGGTCGGGAAGCGGTCGGGGGCCAGGCCGACGACCGCCGGACGGTCGGTGATCGTGCCGCTGGTCGGCCTGGTGAGCCCCGCCAGGAGGCGCAGCAGGGTGGACTTGCCCGCGCCGTTGGCGCCGGTCAGCTCGATCACGTCGCCGGGAGCGAGCTGTGCGTCAACCCCCTGGATGACGGGTTGATCACGTCTTGCGTAGCGGAAGGACACATTCGACAGGCGCATGGTGATCTAACGCTATAGGTCGCCCCGCCGGGTCGGGATAAAGGACAATGAGGCGACCGCCCAGCACACTTTCAGGAGGAAGGCTTGAACCGCTTTCCACGCGTCATGGGTATGCGTTCAGGCTACGACCCCGCCGAAGTCGACGTCCTGATCGGGCGGATCGAGGCCACCCTCGGCAGGGGGCCGCGCGAGGTCGAGCTCGTCACCGCCGACGACATCCGCGGCGCGACGTTCCGCACCAAGCGCGGCGGTTACCAGGAGACCGCCGTGGACTTCGCGCTGGAGGCGTTCATCGTGGCGCTGGAGACCATGGCCAAGAGCCCGATACGGCTGGCGATGGCGGAGCCTACCGGGGAGCTGCTGCGCGAGGAGTGGTTCGAGACCCAGGCGGCCAAGGTGGAGCGGGTGGCGTTCCGGCCCGGCCGGATGGCCACCGGCTACAACGAGGACGAGGTGGACGCCTTCCTGGACCGGATCGTGGCCACGCTGCGCGGCACCACCGACTATCCGCTCACGGTCGCCGAGGTGCGCGCGGCGAAGTTCGCCACGGTGCTCTTCAAGCCCGGCTATCTGATCGCGGACGTCGACGCGTTCCTGGAGGGCATCGCCGAGGTGCTGGAGCAGCGAGTCACGCGGGCCTGACATCACACGAGCGGTCCTTCAGGGCATCCCGATCAGCCGCGAGCCGATCAGCCGCGCCCCTATCAGCCGCGCCCCCATCAGCCGCGAGCCGGCGTCGACGACCCTCCCGGCGTCTCCTGGCTGAGCAGGGCCACGATCACCGAGGTCACGGGCGCCGCCAGGAAGGCGCCGGCGATGCCGAAGACGACGCTGCCGACCGTGATCGCCACCAGGATCACCGCGCCCGGCAGGTCGAGCGCCTTGCCGTAGATCTGCGGCGCGAGCACATGCCCTTCGAGTTGCTGCACGAGCACGGTCACCCCGACCACGATCAGCGCGATCAGCCACCCCTTGGCCACGAACGCCACCACGGCCGCCAGCAGCCCCGCCAGGAACGCCCCCACCACGGGCAGGAACGCGCCCACCCAGGTCAGCACGGCCAGCGGCAGCGCGATCGGCACCCCGAGGATCCACAGCGCCATCCCGATGAAGAAGGCGTCCACCGCCCCCACGACGGCCACGCCGCGGATGTAGCGGCCGATGACGGAGAACGCCAGCGCGCCGGTGTGCCGCAGCCGCTGCTTGGCCGGGGTCGGGAACAGCCCGGTCAGCCAGTGCCACAGCCGGTCGCCGCCGTGCACGAAGTACACCGCCAGGATGACGGCCAGCACGGCGCCGATGATGATCTCACCCGCGATCCGCACCCCGGTCACCGCGCCCGTGGTGATCTGCTGCTCCCGCTGCGTCAGCCACTGCCTGGCCTGGGCGAGCAGTTGCTCGTCGTCGACGCCGAAGTAGGCGGCGAGCCCGTGGAACTCCTCCAGCACCCGGTCCACGCTGGTCCGCAGCTCGGTCACGCTGGCGACGGTCGGCGGCACGAGCAGCGCGAACAGCCCCACGCCCAGCAGCAGCCCCCCGGCGAAGACGATGAGGGTGGCCGCTCCCCGGCCGTAGCCGCGGCGCACGACCCAGCGGGCAGGAGGGTGCAGCAGCGCGGTGATGAAGATCCCGATGATGATCGACAGCACCACCGTGCCCACGTAGGACAGGCAGTAGAGCACCACCGCGGCGATCCCCACCCACCCGAGCGCCCGCCAAGGCCCCATCCTCGCCCCCCGAGTCTTGCCTGGTCACAGGCTTCCCTCGGGCCGCCCGCGGCAACCTCCGCGGGCGACAAAGGATCATGCTCAGCCGGGCGGGGTCAGGTGCCGGCGACGGTCCTGCCGGGCGGTGTCGTACTCCGTCCTGATGTCCTGGCCCGCCGCGGTGGCGGAGACCTCCGCCACCGGCACGTCCCACCACGCCTGCGACGACGGGCCGTCGATCAGGGGATCGGTCCGTACGTAGATCACCGTGACCGCGGTGGCCGACCGGGCCGCCTCCAGGGCCTTGCGCAGCTCGTCCAGGGTCTCGGGGCGCAGGACGGTGGCGCCGAGGCTGGCGGCGTTGGCCGCCAGGTCCACCGGCAGCGGGGTGCCGTCGCGGTAGGCGTAGGACGTGCCGAGCCGCTCGGCGCCGACGCTCTCCGACAGGCGGCCGATGGAGGCGAAGCCGGAGTTGTCGACCAGCACGACGGTCAGCTTGACGCCTTCGGCGACGGCCGTGACGAGCTCCTGGGCCATCATCAGGTAGGAGCCGTCGCCGACCATGACGAAGACCTCGCGGTGCGGGACGGCCAGCTTGACGCCGAGGCCGCCCGCGATCTCGTAGCCCATGCAGGAGTAGCCGTACTCGACGTGATAGCTGCCGGGGCCGCTGGGCCGCCAGAGTTTGTGCAGGTCGCCGGGCATGGAGCCGGCCGCGCAGAGCACCACCCCGTCGTCGCCGGCGGCCGCGTTGACGGCGCCGATCACGGCGGACTGCGGCAGCGGGCTGCCGTCCAGGGAGTACGCCTCGTCCACGACGGCGTCCCAGGCCCGCGACAGCTCGGCGGCCCGGGAGCGGTAGCCGGCGGAGGTGGCCCAGCCCGCGCAGGCCTGGGCCAGCTCGGACAGGCCCTCACGGGCGTCGGCGACGAGCTGGAGCCCGGAGAGCTTGGCGGCGTCGAAGCCGGTGATGTTGAGGTTGACGAAGGCGGCGCCGTCGGCGAACAGCGTGTGGGAGGCGGTGGTGAAGTCGCTGTAGCGGGTGCCGACGCCGATGATCAGGTCGGCCTCGCGGGCCAGCGCGTTGGCGGCGGTGCTGCCCGTGGCGCCGATCGCGCCCATGGCCATGGGGTGGCCGTGCGGGAGCGCGCCCTTGCCCGCCTGGGTCTCGGCGACCGGGACGCCGAAGGTCTCGGCGAAGGCTCGCAGCTCCTGCGCGGCCTCGCTGTAGATGACGCCGCCGCCGGCCACGATCAGGGGCCGCTCGGCCGTTCTGATCAGCTCGGCGGCTCGGGTCAGGGCGGCCCGCTCGGGGCGCGGCCGGGGGATGTGCCAGACGCGCCTGGCGAACAGCTCCTCCGGCCAGTCCGCCGCCTCGGCCTGCACGTCCTGCGGCAGCGCCAGCGTCACCGCGCCCGTCTCGGCGGGGTCGGTGAGCACCCGCATGGCGGCGAGCAGGGACGCCGGGAGCTGCTCCGGCCGGTTGACGCGGTCCCAGAACCGGGAGACCGGCTTGAAGCAGTCGTTGACCGAGATGTCGTAGGAGCGGGTGTCCTCCAGCTCCTGCAGCACCGGACTGGCGACGCGGGTGGCGAAGATGTCGCCCGGCAGCAGCAGCACGGGCAGCCGGTTGATCGTGGCGCCCGCCGCACCGGTGATCATGTTGGTCGCGCCGGGGCCGATCGAGGTGGTGCAGGCCAGGGTGGACAGCCGGTTGGCGGCCCGCGCGTAGGCGGCGGCGGTGTGCACCATCGCCTGCTCGTTGCGGCTCAGGTGGTAGGGCAGGTCCTCGGTGGTGGTGGCCAGCGCCTGGCCGAGCCCGGCCACGTTGCCGTGGCCGAAGATGCCGAAGACGCCGCCGAAGAGCCGGTGCTCCACGCCGTCGCGCTCGGTGTGCTGGGCGGCCAGGAAGCGCACCACGGCCTGCGCCACCGTCAGCCTCATGTGGTCCTCCCGAAGGGCAGTCGCGGGTCGATCTCCTGGCCGTTCCACGTGGAGCGGATCCAGGCGTGGCGGGGGTCGTCGCAGAAGGCCATCGACCGCTCGCCGGCCGGTCCGGCCAGGACGTTCAGATAGTAGAGGTCGTAGCCGGGGGCGGCCATCGACGGGCCGTGGTAGCCGTAGGGCACCAGCACCACATCACCCGAGGAGACCTCGGCCAGGGTGTCGATCCGGCCGCGCTCGGAGGAGTAGACGCGCTGATAGCCCAGCCCCTGGTCGGCGACCTCGAAGTAGTAGATCTCCTCCAGTTCGGCCTCGCCCGCGCCCGCGGTGTCGTGCTTGTGCGGCGGGTAGGACGACCAGTTGCCGCCGGGGGTGAGCACCTCGACCGCGACGAGCTTGTCGCACGCGAAGGTGTCGGGGGAGGCGAAGTTGTTCACCTGCCTGCTGGCCTGCCCCGCGCCGCGCAGCTCCACGGAGACCTCGGCGGCGGGGACGTACCGGGGCTCCAGGCGCCGGGTGGCGCGGGCCGAGGGCAGCGCGATCCGGCCCGTGCCCTCCAGCACCACCTGCTCAGAAATAGGGATATAGGCGAAATCGGTGGGGCCGTCGAACACCGACGGCCGGCCGGTGAGCTCGAACGTCCGGGAGCCGCAGGTGACGGTGCAGGAGCCCGACAGCGGCAGGACGATCATCTCCTCCTCACCGGTCTCGAAGACGATCGGTGCGCCGGTCAGGTCGGCGATCCGCAGGCCGGAGTAGTCCCACCCGGCCACGGCGGGAGTGATCTCCACCGACCACGGCCCGCCGGCGGCCTTGCCGAACGGAAGGAATGTCATGAGTCAACCTCTCGAACCAGGGCGGCGGCGCCGTCCACGGCGGTGGCGACGTCGTCGTCCGGAGGGTAGAGCAGAGCGCGCCCGATCACGAGCCCCCGCACGCCGGGCAGCCGCAGCGCGCGGCCCCAGTCGGCGTAGGCGGCGGCCACGTCGGGCGGATCGCCGCCGAGCAGCAGCGCGGGCAGCGTGGTCGAGGCCATGACCCGCTCCATCTCGGCCACGGCGGGAATCTTCAGCCAGGTGTAGGCGGAGGTGACGCCGAGCGCCTGGGCGACGCTGATGGAGCGGATGACCGCGTCGGGCGACAGGTCGTTGCGGACCGTGCCGCCTTCCGGCCGGGTCGACCAGAACGGCTCCACCATCGCGATGAGCTGCCTGCGGGCCAGGTCGGTGACCGCCCGCGCGCACGACTCCAGCGTGGTCACGGTGGCGTGGTCGGCCGGGTCGATGCGGCACAGCATCTTGCCGCCGTCCAGGCGCATCTCCTCGATCGAGGCGGCGTCGAAGCCGGTGAACCGGTCGTCCATCTCGAACACCGAGCCCTGCAGCCCGCCCCGGTTCATCGAGCCGAAGGCCAGCTTGCCTTCGAGCGCGCCGAGCAGCAGCAGGTCCTCCAGCACGTCGGCGGAGGCCAGGATGCCGTCCACGCCGGGCCTGGCCAGCGCCACCCGCAGCCGGTCGAGCAGGTCGAAGCGGCTGGCCATGGCCAGCGGACGATCGCGTACGGCCAGCGAGCCGCGCGCCGGGTGGTCCGCGGCGATGATGAGCAGGCGCTCGCCCTCGCCCGGCAGGCCGCGCCGGCGGCGCCGGGCCGCGGCCGCGGCGATCTCACCGGGATTGGTGGCGCGGATGTTCAGGAGTTGCTCGTAGCCGACAGTCCTGGGCAGCGTGAGGTCGCTCACGGACGCACCTCGTTCGGTAGCAGGGCCAGTACCTCGTCCGTGGACGGCATGGCGTCCGCGCAGGCCAGCCGGGCGGCCACGTGCGCGCCCGCCGCGTTGGCGAAGCGCACCGTACGCTCCAGCGGCCAGCCGCGCGCCAGCCCGAGGGCCACCGCACCGCCGAACGCGTCGCCCGCGCCCAGCCCGTTGACCACCTCCACGGTGACCGGCGGGACCACCACGAGCTCGTCCCGGCTCCTGGCCAGGACGCCGTCGGGGCCCATCTTCACGATCGCGATCGCCATGCCCGCGTCCAGCAGCGCCTGAGCCGCCCGCTCCGGGTCACGGGTGCCGACGGCGATCTCCACCTCGTCGAGGTTGCCGACGGCCACGTTGGCGTGGCGGAGCGCCTGGCGCACCTCCCGCCTGGCGGTCTCGGGCGAGCCCCACAGCATGGGCCGGTAGTCCAGGTCGAACACCGTCCAGCCGGACGTACGGGCTGCCAGCGCGGCGGCGTGCGCCGAGCGGCTCGGTTCCTGGCTCAGGCCCGTCCCGGTGAACCAGAAGACCTTCGCCGCCACGATCGCGGGCAGGTCCAGGGACTCGGCCGTGAGGCGCAGGTCGGGTGGATGCTCACCGCGGTAGAAGTAGATCGGGAAGTGGTCGGGCGGGAAGATCTCGCAGAAGGTGACCGGCGTGGGCGGCCCGTCGACGGTGCCCACGAAGCTGTCGTCGACCCCGAAGCCGCGGATCGCCTGCCGCACCCACGCGCCGAAGGGGTCGGCGCCCACGGCGGTGACCACGGCGGAGCGCAGCCCGTGCCGGGCCGCCGCGACCGCGACGTTGGTGGGGCTGCCGCCGAGGAACTTGCCGAAGGTCTCGACTTGGGCCAGGCCTACGCCGGTCTGCAGCGGATAGATGTCGACGCCGCTTCGGCCGATCGTGATCAGGTCGTACAACGCACCTCCAGAGACGGAGCCTTCGCACCCACTATGGCATATTGTCATGACATTCTTATGTCCGCTATGTTGCCTGTTGTGCCGAGGTCGTAGGAAGTGTCGGAGGGTTGCATGGTGTTGCGCAGAAGGCCGATGGGCGTGGCCGCGGTGGTCGCCGCGACCGCGCTGGGACTGGCGGCCTGTGGCTCGGGCGGCGGAGACAGCGGCGGAGGCGGTGGCGAGACCGTCGAGCTGACGATCACCCAGAACGCCATCGCCGGCGGCAAGAACGCCGCGGCGGCCGACCACATCGCCAACTGGATCATTCCCCAGTTCGTAGCGGCCCAGAAGGCGAAGGGGAAGGACGTCTCGGTCAAGTTCCTCCCCAGTGGCGTCGACGACGAGCAGTACAAGACCAAGCTCTCCCTGGACCTGAAGTCAGGCAAGGGCGCGGACGTGATCGACATCGACGGCATCTGGGCCGGCGAGTTCGCCGAGGCCGGCTACATCAAGCCGCTGACGGACGTGGTCGGCCCCGAAGCGGACAGCTGGGAGGGCTGGCAGCAGATCCCCGAGGCCGTCCAGGGCCTGGCCACCTTCCAGGACAAGAAGTACGCGCTGCCCGTCGGCACCGACGGACGCGTCCTCTACTTCAACAAGACGCTGTTCGGCAAGGCCGGGCTGCCCGCGGACTGGCAGCCGAAGAGCTGGCAGGAGATCCTCGACGCCGGCGCCAAGCTGAAGACCTCGGGCGTGCCCGTGCCGATCCAGATCAACGCCGGCACCGCCATGGGCGAGGCCACCTCGATGCAGGGCGTGCTGCCGCTGCTCGCGGGCGCGGGCGGCGAGGTGCAGAAGGACGGCAAGTGGACCGGCGCCTCCCAGCCGCTCAAGGACGCGCTCGGCCTCTACCAGAAGATCTACGGCGGCGGCCTCGGCGACCCCAAGCTCCAGCAGGAGGCCAAGGGCCGGGACAAGTCCTTCCAGCAGTTCGCCGAGGGCAAGATCGGCATCCTGATGGAGGGCGACTACTTCTGGCGCGGCGTCGTCAACCCCAAGGACGGCGTGGCCAAGATGGCCGATCGCGACCAGGTCGTCGGGTACGCCAAGATCCCGGCCATCGAGCCCGGCAAGGGCGTGCGCGGCCAGGACTTCGTCAGCATGTCCGGCGGCGCGCTGCGCACCGTCAACCCGGCCAGCGAGCACCCGAAGGAGGCCTTCGAACTGCTCGCCTTCACCCTCTCGCCCGAGGCGCTGAAGGAGGAGACCAAGGACGGCAACGTGCGGATCACTCCGCGCACCGACGTCAACAAGGAGATCCTCGCCGGTGAGCCGCTGCTGACCTACATCTCCGAAGAGGTGCTCCCGCTGACGGCCTACCGCCCGCCGGTGGCGGTCTACCCGCAGGTGTCGGTGGCGCTGCAGGAGGCCACCGCCGCGGTGGTCGGCGGCACCGCGGCCGACCAGGCGGCGGCCGCGTACCAGAGCAAGCTCGAAGGAATCGTCGGTGGCGCCGGTAACATCGCCTCCTGACCCCGCGAAGGTCACGGACCCGCCCCCCGGCCGCTACAGCTCCGACGCGGCCGGGCTGGGCCGGCTGCGGGCGGGCGCCTTCGTCGCGCCCGCCCTGGCGCTCATCGCCGTGTTCCTGGTGTTCCCGGCGCTCTGGGTCATCTACCTGGGCCTGATGAACTACCGGCTCACCGGCCTGGCCGCCGCCGACCCCAAGTTCGTCGGGCTGGACAACTTCCTCCAGGCGATCAGCGACCCGGGCTTCTGGGACTCCACCTGGCTGACGTTCCAGTTCGTGCTGGGCTCGGCCGTCATCGGCCAGGTGCTGCTCGGCTTCACGATCGCGTGGATGCTGCGCGACTGGCGCGGCCCGCTCAAGCGGATCGTCGAGGGCCTGGTCATCCTGGCCTGGATCCTGCCCAGCGCGGTCGTGTCGTTCCTGTGGGTGGCGCTGCTCGACCGCGACAGCGGCACCCTCAACGCGCTGCTCGGCATCGAAGGCTTCGCCTGGCTGCTCGACCACCCGATGCTGTCCATCATCATCTTCAACACCTGGCGCGGCACCGCGTTCTCGATGATGTTGTACGGCGCGGCGCTCGGCAACGTGCCCCCCTCCCACCTGGAGAGCGCCCGCCTGGCCGGCGCCTCCGGCTGGCAGCAACTGCGCGACGTGGTGTTCCCGCACATCAGAGGGCACATCCTGACCAACCTGCTGCTGATCAGCCTGTGGACGTTCAACGACTTCAGCCCGTTCCTGCTCACCGCGGGCGGTCCCGACGGCAAGTCCGAGGTGCTGGCGGTGCACGTCTACAAGACCGCGCTGCAGAGCGGCGACCTGGGCTACGGCGCGGCCATCTCCACGGTGATCCTGCTGATCAACCTGGTCGTGGCGGTGTTCTACCTGCGGCTGCTCAGGAGCAAGAGATGACGCGGTTCGTCGCCGGCCGGATCGGCGTCTACACGCTGATCGCGGTGCTGCTGGCCTTCTTCACGATCCCGCTGCTGTGGCTGGCCACCGCGCCGTTCACCTCCGACCCCAGCTACGAGGTCCGGCTGCCGGACTTCACCTTCGAGAACTTCCAGATGATCATCGAGCATCCGTACGCGCTCTGGTCGCTGGTCAACTCGCTGGTGCTGTCGATCGGCACCGCCGTGCTCGTCGTGGTGCTGTCGGCCCTGGCGGCCTACGCGCTCAGCCGGGTGCGGCTGCCGGGGCGCGACGCGCTGCTCTACGCGCTGCTGCTGCTGTCCTCGATCATCACCGGCACGGCCGCGATGGTGCCGCTGTTCCAGCTCGCCATCGAGCTCAACCTGATCGACTCGCACACCGGGCTGATCCTCATCCTGAGCGGCGGCCTGCTCCCGGCGGCGATCTTCATGATCAAGGACTTCATGGACACCACGCCGAAGTCCTACGAGGAGTCCGCCCGCGTCTTCGGCGCCTCGCCGCTGCAGATCGTCGCGCACGTGGTCGTCCCCCTGGTACGGCCCGGCCTGGCGACCATCGCGGTGTGGACCGTGGCCAACGTGTGGGGCAACTTCCTGATGCCGTACCTGCTGCTCAGCGATGTCGACAAGCAGCCGGCCGCGGTCATCATGTACACCCTCTACACCGAGGGCGGCCAGGCCAACCTCAAGGTGTTGTCCACGTTCGGCCTGCTCTACTCCATCCCCGTGGTGATCATGTACCTGTTCGTCAGCAAGAAGTACGGCTTCCGCTTCCACGGAGGGATCAAGCGCTGAAATGGCCGCAATCGAACTCAAAGGCCTGACCAAGGTCTATCCCGGTGGCGTGAAGGCGCTCGACTCGCTGGACCTGAGCATCCCCGACGGCGAGTTCTTCGCCCTGCTGGGCCCCTCCGGCTGCGGCAAGACCACCCTGCTGCGGACGATCGCCGGACTGGAGACCGCCACCGGCGGCAACGTCGTCATCGGCGACCGCGACGTCACCGGCGTCCAGCCGGGCGGGCGGGACATCGCCATGGTCTTCCAGGACTACGCCTTGTTCCCGCACATGGACGTCACCGAGAACATCTCCTACCCGCTGCGCATCAAGAAGGTCGCCAAGGCGCAGCGCCAGGCCAAGGCCGGCGAGGTGGGCGCCAGGCTGGGCCTGGAGCAGCTCATGGACCGGCGGCCCGGCCAGCTCTCCGGCGGTCAGCAGCAGCGGGTCGCGCTGGCCCGGGTGATGGCCACCCAGGCCAAGGCGTTCCTGTTCGACGAGCCGCTGTCCAACCTGGACGCCCGGCTCCGGCTGGAGGCGCGCACGTTCCTGAAGAAGCTCCAGCGCGAGCTCGGCGTCACCACCGTCTTCGTCACCCACGACCAGGCCGAGGCGCTGGCCATGGCCGACCGGATGGCGGTGATGGAGGCCGGGCACATCCGCCAGATCGGCACCCCGTCGGAGGTCTTCCAGCGGCCCGCCAACACCTTCGTCGCCTCGTTCATCGGCTCCACGCCGATGAACCTGCTCGACGCCGTCGTCAGGGGTGACACGCTGGAGGTGGCCGGGTGCGAGGTGCCCGTCCCCGCCCTGGCGGCGGGCCTGCTGACCGACGGAGAGAAGATCGTGTACGGCGTCCGTCCCGAATACATGACCTACACCGACGAGCCCGCGGACGGCTCCCTGTCCGGCGAGGTGATCATCGTCGAGAACCTGGGCGCCTCCCACCTGGTGACCCTGGAGGTGGCCGGCGTGCTCGTACAGGCGGTCGTGCCCGAGGGACGGGAGCCGGCGCTCGGCGATCGGGGCCACGCGGTGCCCAGAGGCGACCGGGCGCTGGCCTACCGCGACGGCGAGCTGGTGTCGGCATGAGCGTGATCCGGGGCCACTGGAGCCTGGACGACCGGTTGGAGCGCATCCTGCGCGAGGTGGCGTTCGAGGTGCCCGCGGGCACCGCCGCGGTCACCGTACGGCTGGCCTACGACCGGTCGCAGGGGGTCCTCGACCTTGGCTGCGCCGGGGCGGACGGCTTCCGTGGCTGGTCGGGAGGCGCGCGGGACACGTACACGATCACTGAGGACTGGGCCACGCCCGGCTATCTGCCGGGCGAGCCCGAGCCGGGCGTCTGGAACGTGTGGCTGCGCCTGCACCGGGTGCCCCCGCAGGGGCTCGACTTCACGCTGGAGATCCACACCGAGACCGTGCCGCCGGCCCGGCCGGAGGTGGCGGAGCCGCCGGCCGGGGAGCGCCCGCCGCGCCGGGACATCCCCGACCTCGGCGGTATGCGGTGGTTCGCCGGCGACTTCCACGCGCACACCCTGCACAGCGACGGCTCGCTGACCATCGCCGAGCTCGCCGAGCTGGCCCGGGGGCGCGGCCTGGACTTCCTGGCCGTCACCGACCACAACACCGTCAGCCATCACCCGGAGCTGGCCAAGACCGACCGGGGCATCACGTTGCTGCCCGGCCAGGAGGTCACCACCGACCGGGGCCACGCCAACGTCTTCGGCGACGTCGGCTGGGTGGACTTCCGGCAGCCCGCCGACTCCTGGGTCCGGCACGCCGGGCGCGCGGGCGGGCTGATCTCGATCAACCACCCGCTCGGCGGCGACTGCGCCTGGCTGCAGCCGCTGACCGAGCGGCCCCGCATCGCCGAGGTCTGGCACTCCGGCTGGTGGGACCGGCGCTGGGGCGCGCCCCTGGCCTGGGCCGACGCCTGGCGATCCGACCTCGTCTGGATCGGCGCCAGCGACTTCCACAAGCACGGCTCGGACGGCCTGCCCGGCTCACCCACCACCTGGGTGCTGGCCGAGGACACCGGCTCGGTCCTCGACGCCGTCTCCGCGGGCCGCACCGCGATCTCCGCCGGCCCCGACGCACCGCTGCTCCTCAGGCTGGGCGACGAACTGCTCGCCCTGGACGCCGACGGCCTCATCCTGGTACGCCCCGACGGCGCCCGCCAGGTGATCCGCGGCGACCGGGTGCTGCTCCCCGCCGACCCCGGCCGGCACCGTCTGGAAACCTACGAGAACGAGGTGATGGCGCTATGCGCCTGACCAGTGTCGCCAACGCCCCGGTCAGCTTCGGCGTGTTCGAGCTGAGCGACGGGCCGCCACCGCTGACCGCCGACGAGATGGTGCGCGCGATCGCCGGCGCGGGCTACGAGGGCATCGACCTCGGCCCGATCGGCTATCTCGGCACCAAGGACGACCTGGCCGAGCGGCTGGGCGGGCTGCTGCTCGCCGGTGGCTGGGCCGACCTGCGCTACAGCGACGCCGAGGAGTTCAAGCGGGGGCTGGTCGCGCTCGACGCCACCCTGGAGGTGTTCGCGGCGGCGCCCGCCGCCCCCGAGCACCTGGCGCCCCGGCCGACGCTCGGCTGCTCCGGCTCGCCCGCCCGCTTCGCCCGCCCAGGCGGGAACGCTCCAGGGCTGGAGCCGTCGCAGTGGGCCGGCTACGCCGCCCGGGTCCAGGAGGCCGCCCAGCGCTGCCGCGACGCGGGCTTCGAACCCGCCTTCCACCACCATCTCGGCACCTACGTCGAGACCCCCGAGGACGTCGAACGGCTGCTGGAGCTGACCGACGTGCAGCTCTGTCTCGACACCGGCCACCTCCTGCTGGCCGGCGGCGACCCGGTGCGCGCGCTGCGCGACTGGTCGGCCCGCGTCGGCCACGTGCACGTCAAGGACGGCGACCGGAGCATCCTCGCCCAGGCCATCGCCGACGGCGTGGACCTGCGCGAGCTGATGGGCAGAGGCGGTTTCGCGCCGCTCGGCCAGGGCGAGCTCGACCTGCCCGGCGTGGTCCGCACGCTGGCGGAGATCGACTACCAGGGCTGGGTCATCGTCGAGCAGGACACCCTGCCCGGACGGCGATCAGTTACGCAGAACATCGCCGATCAAGCCGCCAATCGCGAGAAGCTGAGGGCACTCGGACTTTGAACCGGACTTGACGTCGGTTTGGGCCATGCCGGTGAGACCACGCTGGAGGAGTGGGTTGTGAAGATCGCGCTTGTCGGGTGCGGAGCCGTCACGCAGGCGGTGTACGTACCGCTGCTGTCGCGCCGCCGTGATGTGTTCGAGGTGACGGCGGTCTGCGATCTGTCGCAGACGCTCGCCGACACCGTGGCGGACCGGCTGGGCGCGCCCGGCCGCCACACCGACCTCGGCCACCTGCTGGCGGCGGGCGGGTTCGAGGCCGTGCTCATACTGGCCTCCGGCTCCCACGGCGAGCCGGTACGGCAGGCGCTCGCGGCCGGGTACGCCGTGCTGTGCGAGAAGCCGCTGGCGTTGACCCGCGCGGAGGTGGCGGCGCTGCCCGAGGGGCGGCTCATGGTGGGCTACATGAAGCAGTACGACCCCGCCGTCCGCCGGGCCGAGGAGTTGCTGGCCGAGCTGGGCGGGCCGGAGAAGATCCGGTCGATCGAGGTGACCGTGCTGCACCCCAGCGGGGAGTCGCAGCTGGCCTTCGCCAACCTGACCCAGGCCCGCGACGTGGACCCCGGCCTGCTGGCGTCGCTGCGCGAGGCCGAGAGCGGGCTGGTCGCGCAGGCGCTCGGCGCGTCCGCGCCCGAGCGGGTGCGCGCCCTGTACGGGGTGGCGCTCGGTTCTATCTGCCACGACCTGTCGCTGCTGCGGCGCCTGTCCGGCTCGCCCGCCGAGGTGTCGCACGTGGAGACCTGGGGGCCCGCGCCCGGATCCATCGAGATCTCCGGGCCGCTGCGCGCCGGCGGCCGGTTCGAGATCCGCTGGCACTACCTGGAGGACTACCCCGCCTACCGGGAGACCGTGGTCGTCCACCACGATCGCGGCTCGCTGGAGCTGACCTTCCCCTCGCCCTACCTGATGAACGCGCCGACGACGCTGACCGTGGTCTCCCGTGACGACACCGGGGCCGAGAGCCGGAACGAGTGGCGGGACGTGACCGAGGCGTTCGAGGTGCAACTGGACGCCTTCCACGCCTTCGTCACCGAGGGCGTGCCGCCGCGCACCGACGCGGCCGGCGCCCTGGAGGACATCGTCACCGCCCAGCGCATCGCCGCCCGCTATGCCGTACAGCATGACCTGCAGATCGGAGGGGAAGCGGCGTGACCGCAGAGACCACTGAGATCGTCGTCGTCCCGCACACGCACTGGGACCGGGAGTGGTACGAGCCGTTCCAGCGGTTCAGGCTGCGCCTGGTGGCGTTGCTGGACGAGGTGCTGGACACGATGGAGCGCGAGCCCGCCTACCATTTCACCCTCGACGGGCAGCTCGCCTGCGTGGACGACTACCTGGAGGTGCGGCCGGAGAACCGCGACCGCATCGCCGCGCTGGTCGAGTCCGGGCGGCTGGCGGTGGGGCCGTGGCAGATCCTGCTCGACGAGTTCCTCTGCTCGGGCGAGAACATCGTGCGCAACCTGGAGCTGGGCATGGCCCGCGCCGACAAGCTCGGCCGGGCCATGGCGGTCGGCTACCTGCCGGACATGTTCGGGCACACCGCGCAGATGCCGCAGATTCTGCACCGGGCCGGCCTTCTGCACGCCTGCGTCTACCGGGGCGTGCCCTCCTCGGTGACGACCGACGCCTTCGCCTGGGTCGCGCCCGACGGGACGGCGCTGCGCACGCAGTACCTCCCGGCGGGCGGCTACGGCAACGGGGCGCACCTGTTCGAGGACGCGGGGCAGCTCGCCGAGCGCGGGGCCGCCTTCGTCGAGACGATGCGCCGCTGGCACGGTCCCGACGGGCCGCTGCTGGCGATGTACGGCACCGACCACTCGGCCCCGGTGCGCGGGCTGCCGGAGATGGTCTCGCGGCTCGGCGCCCGGATGGACACCCTGTCCGGATACATCGAGGCGCACTCCGGCGACGTGGCGGGGCTGCCCCGGGTGACCGGCGAGCTGCGCTCGCACGCCCGCGCCAACATCCTGCCCGGCGTCATCTCCGTGCGCGCGCACGTCAAGCAGGCCATGGGCCGGGCCGAGCGGATGGTCGAACGCTACGCCGAGCCGCTCGCCACGCTCTGGGGCGACGACTGGCCGGGCCGCTTCCTGGACATGGCCTGGTGGCGGCTGGTCGACGCCAGCGGCCACGACTCGGTGACCGGCTGCGGCGTGGACGAGACGGCCCAGCAGGTGGCCGCCCGTATCGCCGAGGCCGAGCAGCTCGGGCAGGCCGTGCGCGACATGGTCACCGCGAAGCTCGCCGCCGCCGTGCCGTCCGGCGGCGTGCTCGTCGTCAACCCGACGCCCGCCGCCCGGCGCGGCGTGGTGCTGCTCGACGTGGCGGGCGAGGACCCGCTGGTGGACCCGGCCGGCGCCGGGATCCCCGTCCAGCCGCTGGAGTACGCGCCGACGCTGCTGCTCGACGAGGAGATGGACCCGGCCACGGCGCTGACGTTCGTGCACGGCACCGAGCTCTACGGCCAGCACATCACCGGCTGGTCCGTGGCGGACGGGGTGCTGACCTTCGAGGTCGCCCGCGAGTCGTCGGCCGCCTTCAACGTGGGCCAGGTGCGCGGGGCGCTGGACGGCGTGCACCGGGTCCGGATCGTGGCCCAGTCGCGCCGCACCGTGGCCGCCCTCGTCGAGGCGCCGCCGCTCGGCCACACCAGCGTGCGGCCCGCGCCGTACGACAGCGTGACGGAAGCCGCCCAGGGCGCGCCCATCACCGGCGTGCAGGCCGAGGAGCGGGTACTCGACAACGGGCTGCTGCGCGTCGAGGTGGCGCGGGACGGCACCCTGACGCTGACCGGCGCCGACGGGGTCACCCTCACCGGCGCCGGCCGGATCGTCGACGGCGGCGACGTGGGCGACAGCTACAACTACGCGCCGCCGGCCGAGGACAGACTCGTCTCCGAGCCGGAGACGGTCCAGGTGAGCACGGTCTGCACGGGGCCGCTGGTGGCCGCCTTCGACGTGTGGCGCACCTACCGGTGGCCCGGCGCGGGCGACGGGATCGAGGGCACCCCCGAGATCCCGGCCGCGTCCCGGACCGAGGTCAGCGAGGAGATCGCCGTCCGGATGCGGGTCGAGCTGCGCGCGGGCGAGCCGTACGTGCGGCTCAC
This sequence comes from Nonomuraea glycinis, assembly GCF_014646515.1. Taxonomy (GTDB): domain Bacteria; phylum Actinomycetota; class Actinomycetes; order Streptosporangiales; family Streptosporangiaceae; genus Nonomuraea; species Nonomuraea glycinis. The sequence continues at coordinate 42,623 of NZ_BMNK01000003.1, read as the reverse complement.
CGTGGAGTTCGACAACCGCTGCGCCGACCACCGGGTGCGGCTGCACGTGCCGCTGCCGCAGCGGACGGCGCTCTCGCACGCCGAAGGGCAGTTCGCGGTCGTCACCCGGGGCCTGACCGCCGAGGGCGGGTGCGGCGAGGAGCCGCTGCCGACCTTCCCGGCGTCGGGCTGGGTGGCCGCCGGGGGAGTGGCGGCGCTGCTGGAGCACGTCACCGAGTACGAGCTGGTGGAGGAGGGCGGCGAGCTGGCGCTCACCCTGCTGCGCTCGATCGGCTACCTGTCGCGCAACCGGCACGCGCTGCGCCCCGAGCCCGCCGGGCCCCAGCTGCCGACCCCGGCCGCCCAGTCACGCGGGCTGCGCTCGGTGAGCCTGGCGCTGATGCCCTACAGCGGGACGTGGTCGCCGGTGCCGCCGGCGGCGGAGACGTTCCGGCACCCCCTGCTCACGGTCGCCGGGACCGGCGCCCCGCACCTGCCGCTGCCCGCGCCGGCCGCCGGCCTGTCGGTGACGGGGGCCGGCGTGGCGCTGACCTCGCTGCGGGTCCGCGACGGCTGGCAGGAGTTGCGGGTCGTGGCGCTGTCGGACAGCGACACCGAGGCGGTCATCGAGGGGACGTTCAACCGGGCCCGCCGCGCGGACCTCCGTGGCCGCCCGGGCGAGGAACTCCCGGTCACCGACGGCGTCCTCCGCCTGCCGCTGGGAGCTTGGGAGATCGCCACCGTGCAAATAGTCAACTGAAAGTAGTGGAGTGGCGGCTATGAGTGATATTCACTCCATGATTACGCCACTCCATGAAGGGCTGGCAGCGCTGGATCCAGCGGGCGTCCTTCGTGGACGCCGTTGAGGAGCTCTTCGCCTGAGAAGGGAGAGCGGGGATCGACGCGTTGAAGATCGATCCCCGCTGCCGATCCGAGCCGCGCTCACCTACGCCTGGGTCAGCGGGTGCCCCAGGAGTAGGTTTGTTTGCGGAGTTTGAGGTAGACGAAGGACTCGGTGGCGCGGACCGCCGGGATGGCGCGGATCTTGCTGAGGATCTCCAGCAGGTGGCGGTCGCCCTCGCACACCACCTCGACGATGACGTCGAAGGACCCGGCCGTGAGCACCACGTAGTCGATCTCGTCGATGGCGGCGAGTTCGTCGGCCACGGCCTCCAGATCGCCCTCGCAGGTGACGCCGATCATGGCCTGGCGGGGGAAGCCGAGCGTGAGCGGGTCGGTGACCGCGACGATCTGCATGACCCCGGCATCCTGCAGTCGCTGCACGCGCTGGCGTACCGCCGCCTCTGACAGCCCCACCGCCTTGCCGATCGCGGCGTAGGGCTTGCGGCCGTCGGACTGGAGTTGTTCGATGATCTGCTTGGCGAGATCGTCGAGAACGAACTGCCCGGGCTCGGCGTCGTTGCTGCGGCGTACGCGCGGCGGCGTCGTCATGCGAAGAACCCTCCTAGCGGTCCGGCGTTACGGGGGCGTTCCCGCTGGATTGCCGTCCTGGTGCGACATGTTGTCAGTTCTGGCCCACCTGTCAAGCGAATTCGTAGCAATTTGGTATCTTCGCCACGAAATCCCTTGTTCGATTGCACTTACTCTGTAAGAGTCGCAAAATCTCAGCCTCACGAGGGGGTCTTCATGACCGAGCTTGTCGAGGTCACCCTTGGACAAAGCATCTTTGGTCATTCGACCGACAGGGAGGGCGCATGACGACCCGTCTGCAGAACTTCATCAACGGTGAGCTCGTGGACGCCAAGAGCGGCCGTTTCTCCGATGTCATTGATCCCTGCACCGGCGAGGCCTATCTCCAGGCCCCCATCTCCGGCGCGGAGGACGTGGACACCGCCTTCGCCGCGGCCGCCGCGGCGTTCGAGTCGTGGGGCCGGACCACCCCCGGCGAGCGGGCGAACCTGCTGCTCAAGGTCGCCGACGCCATCGAGGCACGGGCCGACGAGATCAACGAGGCCGAGTGCCTCAACACCGGCAAGCCGCGCGCCCGCATGGCCGAGGACGAGACCCCGGTCGCGGCCGATCACTTCCGCTTCTTCGCCGGCGCCGCCCGCACCCTGGAGGGCCCGACGGCCGGTGAGTTCCTCGCCGAGCACACCAGCATCATTCGGCACGAGCCGATCGGGGTGATCGGCCAGGTCACGCCGTGGAACTACCCGATGATGATGGCCGTCTGGAAGATCGCCCCGGCGCTGGCGGCCGGCAACACGATCGTGCTCAAGCCGTCCGACACCACCCCCGCCTCCACGGTCAAGCTCGCCGAGATCCTCGGCGAGGTGCTGCCCGCCGGCGTCTTCAACGTCGTCACCGGCGACCGCGAGACCGGCGCCCTGGTGGTGGCCCACCCGACCGCCGCCATGGTGGCGATCACCGGCTCGGTCGGCGCGGGCATGTCGGTGGCCAGGAGCGCCGCCGACGACCTCAAGCGCGTCCACCTGGAGCTCGGCGGCAAGGCCCCCGTCGTGGTGTTCGAGGACGTGAAGAACCTGCGCAAGGCCGCCGAGGACATCGCCGTCGCCGGCTTCTACAACGCGGGCCAGGACTGCACCGCCGCCTGCCGGGTGCTGGTGCACGAGAGCGTGCACGACGAGTTCGTGGCGGCGCTCACCGAGGCGGCCGGGGCCACCGTGACCGGTGACCTGTCCAACGAGGACGCCCTGTACGGGCCGCTCAACAACGACAGCCAGCTCGCCAAGGTCCAGGGCTTCCTCGACCGCGTCCCGGCGCACGCCAAGGTGGTGACCGGCGGTCACCGGATCGGCGACCGGGGCTACTTCTTCGCCCCCACCGTCGTCGACGGCCTCAAGCAGGACGACGAGATGATCCAGGACGAGGTCTTCGGCCCGGTCATCACCGTCCAGACGTTCGCCGACGAGGCCGACGCGCTGGCCAAGGCCAATGACGTTCGCTACGGCCTGAGCGGCTCGGTCTGGACCTCCGATCACGGCCGGGCGATGCGCATGTCGAACCGGCTCGACTTCGGCGTGGTCTGGGTCAACACCCATATCCCGTTCGTGTCGGAGATGCCGCACGGCGGCTTCAAGCACTCGGGCTACGGCAAGGATCTTTCGGTATTCGGCTTGCACGACTACACGAGGGTCAAGCACGTCATGCACTACATCGGCGAATAGCGCACAAAGGGAATCTTCCTGAATGGCCGAGCGAGGTTTGACCGACAGCGCGATCGAACTACAGGACGTCGTCAAGGAGTACGTCTCGCACGGCGAAGTCGTGCAGGCGGTCAAGGGCGTGACGCTGGCGGTCGGTGAGGGAGAGTTCTTCTCCCTCCTCGGCCCGTCGGGGTGCGGCAAGACCACCACCATGCGGATGATCGCGGGCTTCGAGGAGCCGTCCAAGGGTGTGGTCCGGCTGCGCGGCGAGGACGTGACGAACGTCCCGCCCAACAAGCGCGATGTGAACATGGTCTTCCAGTCCTACGCGCTGTTCCCGCACATGAGCGTCTGGGACAACGTGGCGTTCGGGCTGAAGCAGCGCAGAACGCCGCAGGAGGAGATCCGGCGGCGGGTCGGCGAGATGCTGGAGATCGTCGACCTCACGGGCAGGGAGAAACGTCGGCCGCGCGAGCTGTCGGGCGGCCAGCAGCAGCGGGTCGCGCTGGCCCGCGCCCTGGTCAACAGGCCCAGGGCGCTGCTGCTGGACGAGCCGCTCGGCGCGCTCGACCTCAAGCTCCGCCAGGCCATGCAGCTGGAGCTCAAGCGCATCCAGCGCGAGGTCGGCATCACGTTCGTGTACGTGACGCACGACCAGAACGAGGCGCTGACCATGAGCGACAGGATCGCGGTCATGAAGGACGGCCTGGTCGAGCAACTGGCCGGGCCGCGTGAGATCTACGAGAGTCCCGCGACGACGTTCGTGGCGGGGTTCATCGGCACCTCCAACCTGATGGCCGGCACCGCCACCGCGGGCGTCCTGCGGATCGGGGAAGGCCGGGTGCTGGTGCCCCAGCACGACGGCGAGGTCTCGGTGACCGTCAGGCCCGAGAAGATCATCCTGTCCGTGGACGAACCGGACGGCGACCTGAGCGTCGTGCCGGGGACGGTGGCCGAGGTGGTCTACCTGGGCACGTACAACAGCTACACCGTGAGCCTCGCCGACGGGGCCGAGATCACGGTGTTCCAGCAGAACGCGCACGACTCGACGATCACCGCGGAGCGGGGCGACTCCGTCTGGCTGTCGTGGCAGGCGCAGCACTCTTATGTGATGGGAAGTTGATCCATGCCCGGTCCGTACACCCCTGCCCTCATCCGAGGGATGACCCAGCCCCGCACCCGACGTGACGCCTTCAGGATCGCCGGCCTGTCGGCGGCAGGGCTCGCCCTGGCCGCCTGTGGCGTGCAGGGTCAGAAGGTGGCTCCGCCCAAGGCCGACGCCGTCGCGGACTTCTGGTCCAAGCAGAAGAAGAACGGCCAGGTCATCTTCGCCAACTGGCCCGAGTACATGCCGGAGGACAAGGGCCCGCTGGAGAAGTTCAAGGCCGAGACCGGGATCTCCTACGAGTACAAAGAGGTCATCAACGAGAACGCGGAGTTCTTCGGCAAGGCCGACCCGGTGCTCCGCGCCGGTCAGTCGCTGGGCTACGACATCATCGTGATGACCAACGGCATCCAGCTCCAGCACATGATCGAGCTGGGCTACGTGGTGACGCTGGACCAGTCGAAGCTGCCGAACTTCCTGGCCAACGCCGGCGAGAAGTACAAGCAGCGGTCCTACGACCCGGGCAACGTCCACACGATCCCCTACACCTCGGGCGTGACCGGGATCGCGTACAACACCAAGTACGTCAAGGACGACATCACCAGCATCGCGGCGCTGTTCGACCCCAAGTACAAGGGCCGGGTCGGCATGATGGCCGACGCCCAGGAGATCGCCAACTTCGGCATGATCGCCCTCGGCATCGACCCGGAGAAGTCCACCGAGGCCGACTGGCAGAAGGCCGGGGCGAAGCTCAAGGCCCAGCGTGAGGACGGCATCGTCCGCAAGTACTACGACCAGAACTACATCGACGCTGTCTCCAAGGGCGACATCTGGGTGACCATGGCCTGGTCGGGCGACGTGTTCCAGCGCCAGCTCGCCGGGGAGCCGGTCAAGTTCGTGGTGCCCGACGAGGGCGGCACGATCTGGACCGACAACCTGATGATCCCCAAGGGCGCCGCCAACCCGGTGGACGCGATGATGCTCATGGACTACCTGTACAAGCCCGAGGTGGCGGCCGAGCTGGATGAGTACATCCAGTTCGTCACCCCGGTGCCGGCGGTGCAGGACCTGCTGCGCAAGAAGGCGGACAGCGCGACGGGCGAGGACAAGCAGGCGCTGCTGGACATGATCGACAGCCCGCTGATGTTCCCGACCGAGGCCGACTACGCCAAGCTGCGCACCTACACCCCGCTGACCACCGCGCAGGAGCAGGTGTTCAACCCGATCTTCCAGTCGATCACCCAGGCCTAGGCCGATGAGACGGCTCACCCCCTACCTGCTCGCGCTGCCGAGCTGGATGTGGCTGGCGATCTTCCTGGTGGTCCCGCTGGCGGCGATGGCGTCGGTGTCGCTGCAGACCGGCAACGTGATCGACGGCTTCGTCATGACGTTCAGCTTCTCCAACTACGGCGACGCGATCAGCGCCTACGGCACCCAGTTCGCCCGCTCCCTGCTGTACGGCGGGCTGGCGACGGCCGCCATGCTGGTGATCGGCTACCCGGTGGCCTACTGGATCGCCTTCAAGGGCGGCAGCCGCAAGTCGATGTACCTGTTCCTGCTGCTGCTGCCGTTCTTCGTGTCGTTCGTGCTGCGGACGATCTCGTGGGGCTTCCTGCTGTCCGACGACGGGATCCTGTTCGGCACGCTGAAGGGGTGGGGGCTGCTGCCTCCGGACTTCCACGTGCTGGCCACGGCCTTCGCGGTGGTGGCGGGGCTGACGTACAACTGGCTGCCGTTCATGATCCTGCCGATCTACGTGTCGCTGGAGCGGGTGGACCCGCGCGTGGTGGAGGCGGCGCAGGACCTGTACGCCACGCGGAGCGCGGCGTTCCGCAAGGTGGTGCTGCCGCTGTCGCTGCCGGGCGTGTTCGCCGGGGTGCTGATGACGTTCGTGCCCGCCACGGCCGACCCGATCAACGCCCAGGTGCTCGGCGGCACCGGCAACACCATGATCGGCAACATCATCCAGACGGAATACCTGGTGAACAACGACTACCCGACGGCCTCGGCGCTGTCGTTCACCCTGATGGCGGTGCTGCTGGTGGGCATCTTCATCTACGCCAGGGTGCTCGGCACCGAGAACGTCCTTGAGGCGGCGGCCCGATGAGGCGCGGCAGGCTCGGCGACCGGCTGCTGCACGGCTACACCTGGCTGGTCATCGCCTGGCTGTCCTCCCCGATCGCCGTGATGATCCTGTTCGGCTTCAACGACACGCCGAGCAAGTCCAACACGAGCTGGCACGGTTTCACCCTCAAGTGGTACGCCCAGCTCTTCGCGATCCCCGACCTGACCGACGCGCTGTGGAACTCGGTGCTGATCGCGCTGGTCAGCACCGCCATCACCGTGGTGATCGGCACGATGCTGGGGCTGGCGCTCGGCCGGCACCGCTTCCGCGGCCAGGGGACGACGAACTTCCTGGTGTTCGCCGCCATCTCCACGCCCGAGCTGGTCATGGGCGCGTCGCTGCTGTCGCTGTTCGTCTCGGCCAACCTGCCGCGCGACCGGATCACGATCACCATCGCGCACGTGCTGTTCTCGCTGTCCTTCGTGACCGTGACCGTGCGGGCGCGGGTCGTCACGCTCGACCCGTCGCTGGAGGAGGCGGCCAAGGACCTGGGAGCGGGCCCGTGGGCCACGTTCCGGCAGGTCACGCTGCCTTCGATCCTGCCTGGCGTGCTCGCCGGGGCGATGCTGGCGTTCGCGCTGTCCATCGACGACTACGTGGTCACCAGCTTCGTCAACGGCTCCACGCTCACCTTTCCGCTGTGGATCGTCGGCTCGGTCAAGACCGGCATTCCTCCTCAGGTCAACGTGATGGGTACGCTGATCTTCGGTATCGGGGTGCTGATCGCGATCGCCAACGCGGTCGCGGCACGGCGGCGTGCCCACACATGAGATTTCCCCCGCGTCAGCGGGGGCTCCTACGGCAAAGAACAGGGAGGCGAGATCGGATTTCGGCGGGGGGAACCCGCGCGTGATCACCGTATTGGTCCCGCGATTTTCATAGCTGAGTCACCGTAAGGGATGTGGGATGTGTGGATCCGCTGAAGGCGCTTGCTGACGCGGAGCGCAAGCCGTACTGGCTGGACAGTCCGGCCAGGCCAGAGCCGCGACCGCGGCTCGTCGGCAACACGAGCGCCGACCTGGTCGTGGTCGGCGGCGGCTTCTCGGGGCTGTGGACCGCCCTGATGGCCAAGGAGCGAGACCCCTCGCAGGACGTGATCCTGCTGGAGGGGCGCAGGATCGGCTGGGCGGCGTCCGGCCGCAACGGCGGGTTCTGCATGGCGACCCTGACCCATGGCCTGCCCAACGGGCTGGAGCGCTGGCCGGAGGAGATCGACCGGCTGGAGCGCATGGGCGTCGAGAACCTGGACGAGATCGAGCGGACGCTGCAGCGCTACGGCGTCGACTGCTCCTTCGAGCGCACCGGCGAGCTGAACGTCGCCACCGAGCCGTGGCAGCTCGACGCGCTGCACGAGCACCTCGACCTCATCGAGCAGCTCGGCCTCGACTACGTGCCGCTGGACCGGGATCAGGTGCGGGCCGAGGTCAACTCGCCCACCTACCTGGGCGGCCTGTGGGAGCGCAGCGGCTGCGCCATGGTGGACCCGGCCAGGCTGGCATGGGGGCTGCGCGAGGCGTGCGTCCGGCTCGGCGTGCGGGTCTACGAGCGCACGCCGGTACGTTCGCTGCACGACGACGGCGTCACCATCGGCCTGCGCACCCCGCAGGGGGCCGTCACCGCCCGCCGGGTGGCGCTCGGCACCGGTGTCTTCCCGCCGTTGCTGCGCCGCCTGAGGCACTTCGTGGTGCCGGTGTACGACTACGCGCTGACCACCGAGCCGCTCAGCGACGCGCAGCTCGCCGAGGTGGGCTGGCGCAACAGGCAGGGCGTGGGCGACGCGGCCAACCAGTTCCACTACTACCGGCTGACCGACGACAACCGCATCCTGTGGGGCGGCTACGACGCCGTCTACTACAACGGCGGCCACGTCAAGCCGGAGTACGACCAGCGTGACGAGACCTTCGCCAAGCTGGCCGGGCATTTCTACGACACCTTCCCGCAGTTGGAGGACGTGCGGTTCTCGCACCGCTGGGGCGGCGTGATCGACACCTGCAGCCGCTTCAGCGCCTTCTACGGGCAGGCGCACGGCGGCCGGCTGGCGTACGCGGTCGGCTACACCGGCATGGGCGTCGGCGCGACCCGCTTCGGCGCGAACGTCATGCTCGACCTGCTGTCGGGGGAGCGCACCGAGCGGACCGAGCTGCGCATGGTGAAGGAGAAGCCGGTCCCGTTCCCGCCGGAGCCGGTGCGGTCGGGGGTCATCCAGTTCACCCGCTGGTCGATCGCCCAGGCGGACCAGCACCAGGGCAGACGCAATCTGTGGCTGCGGGCGCTGGACCGGATGGGGCTCGGCTTCGACTCCTGATCGCCCTCTCGAACCGCCCGCGGCCCCTACCTCGCGCGGGCGGTTCGACCAGACTGGGGGCATGAGAATCGAGTTCGCCGTCGACGGCGTCACGCTGGTGGGAGAGCTCCGGGTGCCGGAGGGGACGGGGGCGCGGCCCGCGCTGGTCCTCACCGGCCCGTTCACCGGGGTCCGCGATCAGGTCACCGGCCTGTACGCCGAGCGGCTGGCCGAGCGCGGCTATGTCACCCTCGCCTTCGACCACCGCAACTGGGGCGAGTCCGGCGGGGAGCCGCGCTGCCACGAGGACCCGCAGGGCAAGCTGCACGACCTGCGGGCCGCGGTGTCGCTCCTGCGGGCCAGGCCCGAGGTCGACGGGGACCGGATCGGCGCGGTCGGCATCTGCCTGGGCGGCGGCTACGCGCTCAAGTTCGCCGCCTTCGACCCCCGGGTGAAGGTGTTCGCCGGCATCGCGGGGGCCTACAACAACCCCTACGGCATGCGGTCCGGCATGGACTACGACGCGGTGCTCGGCTCGTACACCGAGGTGCTGGAGCGGCAGGACCAGGGCGGACCGGTCGAGTATCTGCCGGCCGTGGCCGAGGAGGGCGAGGCCGCCATGCCCGGGGACGAGCCGTTCTCCTACTACGGCGCCTCGCCCTCCCCGCACTGGGCGAACCAGGTCACCCGGGCAAGCGTGCTGGAGCTGATCACGATGGACAACCTGATGGGCGCCGACTTCCTCTCGCCGAAACCGGCGCTGATCGTGCACGGCGTGATCGACCGGTTCTGCTCACCGGAGGGCGCGGAGGAGGCGTACAAGCGGCTGGACGAGCCCAAGCGGCTGGTGTGGCTGGACGCCAAGCGGCACATCGACCTGTACGACCGCGAGCCGTACGTCACCCAGGCCGTCGACGCGACCGCCGAGTTCCTGTCCCAGCACCTTTAGAAGCCGCCGCCCCTGTCCCAGCACCTTCAGAAGCCGCCGCCCCGCCTCCGCGCCCGAGGGTCAGTGGCTCACCTGCTTGAGCACGACCAGGTCGCTGCGATAGTCGGCGCCGATCGGCTCCCAGGCGGCGGGCCGGATGCCGGCCGCCATGAGGGCCGAGCCGTACCAGCGCGACCCGTGCACGAGCCGCCCCCGCTCGCCCTCCCCAGGGTCGCCGCCCAGCACCACCTCGTACAGCGCCTCCGGGTCCAGCCCCGCCAGCCGCAGCCGGCGCGGCCCGCGCTTGGCGTTGCCGAGCGGGTTGTAGACCAGCGCCACGACCAGGTCGTCCAGCACGTACTGCACGGCCGAGCGCTCCTGCCCCGGCGTGCCCGCCAGCCGGAACTGGGCGCCGTGCTGGATGACGCGGCGCACGGACTTGTACTGGGCGATCAGCTCGGCCGCCTCCGCCAGCTCCTGCGGCGACCACTCGGGCAGGTCGCCGCCGATGCCCAGCACCCCCGCCATGGCCACGTGGAACCGGTAGCGCAGCGGCATGGCGCGGCCGGTCGTCACGTTGGGGGAGTCGGTCACCCAGGCCGACATCGTGCTCGCCGGGTAGAGCTGGGAGAAGCCGTGCTGGATCTGCTGGCGGTCCTTGGCGTCGGTGTTGTCCGAGGGCCAGACCTCGTCGGTGCGCCGCAGGATGCCGAGGTCGACCCGGCCGCCGCCGCCGGAGCACGACTCGATCCGCAGCCCGGGGTGCCGCTCCCGCAGCCGGTCCAGCACGTCGTAGACGCCGCGCGTGTGCTCGATCCAGACCCGGTCCTGCGCCGCGCCCTGCTCCGGCCAGCCGGCCTGGGTGAACGGCCGGTTCATGTCCCACTTGAAGTAGTCGAGGTCGAGCTCGGTGACCAGCCGGTCGAGCCAGTCCAGCGCCCAGTCGCGGATGTCCCGCCGGGCGAAGTTCAGCACGAGCTGGTTGCGCTTCTGGTCCCTGCGCCGGTGCTCCAGGTGCAGGATCCAGTCGGGATGGGCGCGGTAGAGGTCGCTGTCGGGGCTGACCATCTCCGGCTCCACCCACAGGCCCACCCGCATCCCCAGCTCGCGGATGCCGTCCAGCATGCCGCGCAGGCCGGCGGGGAAACGCTCGCGGTGCGGCCACCAGTCGCCCAGCGAGGTGGTGTCGTCGTCGCGGGCCCCGAACCAGCCGTCGTCGATGACGAACAGCTCGACGCCGAGCGAGGCCGCGGTCTTGGCGAGCTCCAGCTGGCCGGACTCGGTCACGGCGAAGGCGGTGGCCTCCCAGGAGTTGTAGAGCACCGGCCGCTCCTCACCGGGCGTCGGCAGGACGTGGCGGCGGGCGTACTCGTGCCAGGCCCTGCTCGCCGCGCCGAACCCGGCGGTGCTGTAGAGCCCGAGCGCCGGTGGACCGGTCAGCTCCTGGCCCGGTTCGAGCGTCCAGCGCACGCCCTCGTGACCGAAGCCGGCCGAGACGGACACGCCGCCCTCGGGCCGGTGCGTGGTGGTCAGCCGCCAGCTTCCGCTCCAGGCCAGGGCGACGCCCCACACCTCGCCGTGCTCCTCGCCCGCCGCCCCCGCGTCGATCATGATCCACGGGTTCGCCTGGTGGCTGGTGATGCCCTGGCGGCTGGTGAAGACCAGCTCGCCGACGGGCAGCGGCTCCCGCTGGAGCTGGAACTCCTCCGCCCAGGCGCCGAAGACGCCGCTGTAGCGGTAGCCGGCCTGGTCGGGGACGAACCAGTTGGCGGAGTCGAGCCGGGTCACGGTGATCGGCTCGCCCGCCTGGTCCGGCCGGTGCCGCACGGTGGTCCACCGCTCGATGACGTCGGTGTCCTCGCGGGCCCGGATGGACAGCACCACCTCGAACGGGTGATGGGCGTCGGCCAGCGTGAGGTCCAGCCGCTGGGCGCCGCCGCCCTCCTCGTGCTCGCTCGCCCCGGCGAACCGCAGCTCGACCGAGCGGGCGTGGCCGAAGGAGACCTGCAGGGACGGCGTCCCCCACCGGGTGCCGCCGTCCACCGGCAGCAGCTCCTCGGCCTCGGAAGGGGTGGAGAAGCTCGTGACGTGCCGGCGCGGCTCCCGCGCGGCGGCGACCTGGCGGGCCGCCTCCGTGGACAGCCGCGGACCCCAGTACTTCTGCGCCGGCGCGGCCTCCCCGGTCGCCGGGTCCACCTCCACGCGGATCACGTACGTCGAAGCAGGCGTGTCGATCGCCCAGCAGTGCTCGTCGAGAGGAGTTACGGGCATGGCGGTCCCCCGGCTTCTTCAGTGTGCAGGCGGCTGGAGACTAGCTCCAATAAGTGCACAAGGTCAATGAATCTTGATCTAGTACGGCGCAGAAAGGTAACAGATGTGATGGGCATCACTTCATTTACTTGACACAGTGAACGAACTTACCCAACCATGGGCCGCGTGTTCTCACAGAGTGAACGGCTCACCGATGCGATGCGCTCGGTCTTCGTCGAGCTGCTGGTGCACGGGCCCATGTCCCGCGCCGAAGTGGCCCGGCGGCTGGCTCTGTCGCCCTCCGCGCTGACGAAGGTCACCAAGCCCTTCATCGAGACGGGCTACCTGCGTGAGCAACTGACGGGAGAGGGACCCTCGACCGTCGGGCGGCCCTCGCAGCCCCTCCAGGTCGACGCGTCCCGCATGTCGTTCGTCGGCATCAAGCTCACCGCCGACGAGCTCTACGCCGTACGCACCGACCTGGCCGCCACCATCCAGGAGGAGACCCAAAGGACGCTGATCGACCACGACATCGACAACGTCCTCGGTCAGATCGCCCAGACGGTCGCCGACCTGACCGAGGAGGACCGGCCGCTGTCGGCCGTCGGCATCAGCCTCGCGGGCACGGCCACCCCCAGCGACCCCGTCGTGCACACCTCGCCGTTCCTCGGCTGGAGCCAGCTACCCCTGGCCAGACTCGTCGAAGAGGCCGTCGCCGTGCCGACCGTGCTCGACAACGACGTCCGCGCGCTGACCGCCGTCCAGCAGTGGTTCGGCGAGGGCGTCGGCCATTCCTCCTTCGCCCTGATCACCGTCGGCGCCGGCATCGGCTGCGGGATGGTCATCGGCGACCGGCTGGTCACCGGGCGGTCCGGCGCCACCGGGCTGGTGGGTCACCTCGCCATCGACGACCGCGGCCCCATGTGCGAGCAGGGCCACCGCGGCTGCGCCCGCGCCTACGCCAGCTCCCCGGCCATCCGCCGGTCCGTCGCCACCGCGCTGGACCGGCCCGAGCTCACCTTCGACGACTGCCTGGCGATGGCCCGCGACGAGACCCGCGACGGCCACCCCGTCGCCCGCCGCGTGCTCGACGAGGCCGGCACCGCGCTCGGCCAGATCGTCGCCACCGTCGCCAACATCACCGGCCCCGAGCTCGTGATCCTGTCCGGCGAGGCGGTCCACATGTACGAGGTGTGCGCGGACGCCTTCCAGACCGCGCTCGCCCGCCACACGCATTGGACGTCCACCCCCGTACCGGTGGTCGTCAAGCCCTTCGCCTTCAACGAATGGGCCAGGGGAGCGGCGGTCACCGCTCTCCAGCACCTGCTGCTGCACCGCTGACTGGCGGGCACGAGGAGGTTGTATGACCAGCGACACCGTCCACGCCGCGCCGCGCCGGACCGAGGCGGCGTCCCGGGGCGCCCCGCCCCGCCGCCGCGGCCGGCGCCTGGGCGACCTGCCCATCGCGCTCGCGTTCGTCCTACCGGCGGCCCTCGGTTTCGTGCTCTTCTACCTCTGGCCGACCCTGCGCGCCTTCTACCTGAGCCTGACCCAGTACAACGTGCTCACGCCACCCCGCTTCATCGGGCTGGACAACTACGAGCGGCTACTCGGCGACCACCTGTTCTGGAACGCGCTCGTGGTCACCGCCGAGTACGTGGTGATCAACATCGGCGTCCAGACCGTCATGTCGGTCCTGCTGGCCGTCCTCATGCACCGGCTGACCAGGTCCATGTTCGTCCGCGGCGTGGTGCTGCTGCCGTTCCTGGTGGCCAACGTGGTGGTCGCCCTGGTGTGGTTCTGGATGCTCGACTACCAGCTCGGCATCGTCAACCAGGGGCTGGAGTGGCTCGGCGTGGACCGGCTGGCCTTCTTCGGCGAGTCCGAGCTGGCCATCCCGACCATCGCCCTGGTCAACACCTGGCGGCATGTCGGCTACACCGCTCTGCTGATCTTCGCCGGGCTGCAGATGATCCCGAGCAGCGTCTACGAGGCCGCCGCGATCGACGGTGCCGGCGAGTGGCGGATCTTCTGGCGGGTCACCCTGCCGCTGCTGCGCCCGGTCATGGCGCTGGTCATGGTGCTCACCGTCATCGGGTCCTTCCAGGTGTTCGACACCGTGGCCGTCACCACGGGCGGCGGGCCGATCAACGCCACCAGGGTCATCTACTACTACATCTACGACCTGGCCTTCACCCGCTTCCACTTCGGCTACGCCGCCGCCCTGTCGTCGGTGCTGTTCGTGCTGCTGGCCGGGGTCGCCTATCTGCAGCTCCGCCTCAGCCGGGCGGGCGAGTCCGACCTGAAGGGATCGTGATGGCAGTCACCTCGCCGCGCAGCGGGCGGCTCCCCTGGGGGCGGATCGCCGGCTGGGCCGTGCTCGTCGTCGTCATGATCGTGACGCTCTTCCCCTTCTACTGGATGCTGCGCACCTCTTTCTCCAGCACCCGCTCGCTGGCCGCCGGCGCCACCGACCTGCTGCCCGTCGACTTCACCCTCGGGGCCTACCGGCGGGTGCTCGGGCTGTCCAGCACCGCCGAGGCGGTGGCCGAGGGCGGCTCCAGCGGCACCGTGAGCTTCTGGCTCTTCCTGCGCAACTCGATCGTCGTCGCCACCGTCACCACGGCCGGGCAGGTGTTCTTCAGCGCGATGGCCGCCTACGCCTTCGCCCGGATGCGGTGGCCCGGCCGCGACGCGGTCTTCATGCTCTTCCTCACCGCGCTCATGGTGCCGCCGATCTTCACCACGCTGCCGAACTTCATCCTGATCAAGGATCTCGGCCTGCTCAACACCTACCTCGGCATCGTGCTGCCCCACCTGCTCATGACGCCGTTCGCGGTGTTCTTCCTGCGCCAGTTCTTCCTGGGCGTCAACGCCAGTCTGGAGGAGGCGGCGCGCATCGACGGCGCGGGCCATGTGCGGATCTTCTTCCGCATCATCCTGCCGGTCAACAAGGCGCCGATCGCCACGCTGGCCATCCTCACCTACATCACGAGCTGGAACGACTACTTCTGGCCGCTCCTGGTCGGCAAGGACGAGAGCGTCCGGGTGCTCACCGTCGCCCTGGGCATCTTCCGATCCCAGACCCCGCAGGGCAGCCCCGACTGGGCGGGCCTCATGGCGGCCACGCTCTTCGCGGCGCTGCCGATGATCATCCTCTTCACCATGCTCGGCCGCAGGGTCATCGACTCGATCGGCTACACAGGCGTCAAGTAAGCCGCCACCCCCTGGTTGGTACCACACGTAAAGAAGGTTCTGTGATGCAGGGACACCTCCGCTCACTCGCCGCCGCCGCGACCGCGGCGCTGCTCCTCTCCGCCTGCGGCGCCGGCGCCCCCGAAGGCGGCCAAGCCGCCGCCGAGTCCGCCACCATCGACTACTGGCTGTGGGACGTCGCCCAGCAGCCGCAGTACCAGGCCTGCGCCGACGCCTTCCAGAAGGCGAACCCGAACTACAAGGTCAAGATCACCCAGTACGGCTGGGACGACTACTGGAACACCCTGACCACCGCCTTCGTCTCCGGCACCGCCCCGGACGTGTTCGTCAGCCACCTGTCGCGCTACCCCGACTTCGCCGCCCAGGGCACGATCCTGCCGATCGACGACCAGGTCGCCAAGGACAAGGTGGACCTGTCCCTCTACCAGGACGGCCTGGCGGACCTGTGGGTCACCAAGGACGGCAAGAGGTACGGGCTGCCGAAGGACTTCGACACGGTCGCCGTCATCTACAACAGCGAGCTGCTCAAGGACGCGGGCCTCAAGCCGGAGGACATGGAGAAGCTGGAGTGGAACCCGAAGGACGGCGGCAGCTACGAGAAGACCATCGCGCACCTCACCGTGGACAAGAACGGCAAGCGCGGTGACGAGCCCGGCTTCGACAAGACGAAGGTGGCCGTCTACGGCATCGGACTGGCGGGCAGCGGCGCGGGCTTCGGCCAGACCGAGTGGAGCATGTACGCCATGAGCAACGGCTGGCAGTACGCCGACCAGAACCCGTGGCCCAGCCGGTTCAACTACGCCGACCCCAAGTTCAAGGAGACCATCACGTGGTTCACCTCCCTGATCGACAAGGGCTACATGCCGAGCATGGCGATCGCCGGCGCCGGGGTGAACCAGATGGACGCCTACGGGGCCGGCAAGTACGCGATGGTCACCGAGGGTAGCTGGAACACCAAGTCGTACTGGAACATGAAGGGCGTGAAGTCGGTGCTGGCCCCGACCCCCGTCGGCCCCACCGGCAAGCGGGCCAGCCTCTTCAACGGCCTGGCCGACAACATCTCCGCCGCCACCGACAACCCCGACGCCGCGTGGGCCTGGGTGAAGTTCCTCGGCTCGCCCGCCTGCCAGGAGGAGATCGTGGCGGACGAGGCCGTCATCTTCCCGGCGATCAAGAGCGCTCGGACCAGGGCGGAGCAGGCGTTCGGCAAACTGGGCATCGACGTCAAGCCCTTCACCATGCACGTCGAGGAGGGCACCACCCACCTGGCGCCCATCGCCGACCACTGGGCCGACATCACCGCCACGATGACGGAGACGATGGACGCGATCTTCTCCCGCAAGGCCGACGTCAGCTCCCTGGACGGGGCGAACGAGCGGGTCAACGGCCTGTTCGGCTAGGCCGCCCCGGTGGCGCGCGTCGTACGCGGCGCGCGCCACCGATCGTGCTCAAGACCCGTCAGGAGTGCGCGCGGGTCAGCACCTCCTCGGGGATGACCTTGGGTACGCCGCGCAGCCCGACCAGGGCGAGCACCGCGACGACCGCCAGCATCGCGGCCGTGGTGAGCGAGGTGATGTGCACGGCCTCGACGAAGGCCACCCGGGCGGCCCCGATGAGCTGCCCGGCCTGCTCCGGGGGCAGCGACTCCGCCGTGCTGAGCGCCCCCGCGATCGACTCCTTCGCCGCCTGGTCCGGGATCCCGGCGGGCATCTGGAGGCTGCCGCTGTAGACGCTGTTCAGCAGGGTGCCCAGGATGGCGATGCCGAGCGCCCCGCCCAGCTCGAACGACGTCTCCGACACCGCGGCCGCCGCACCCGCGCGCTGGGCGGGGACCGTGGCGAGCACGTTGTCGTTGTTGACGGTGAACGCCAGCCCGACGCCCATGCCGCCGACCAGCATGGCCCCCAGCATGACCGGATAGGTGAGCTCCAGGCCGAGCGTGCTGTAGTAGAGGAACGAGGCGGCGTTCATGCCGAGTCCGAGCGCCACGACCCCGTTCCGGCCCAGCGGGTTGATGAGCTTGGCGGCGACGATGCCGCCGACCGCGCCGCTCAGCCCTCCGGGCAGGGTGGCCAGCCCGGCCTGCAGGGGCGACCAGCCGAGCACGAGCTGGAAGTACCACGCGAACATCAGCGACATGGCCATCATCGCGAAGATCGCCAGCAGGTTGGTGCCGATCGACGCGGAGAACGCCCGCCGCCTGAAGAGCCGCATGTCGATCAGAGGCGCGGCCAGCCGCGTCTGCCGCAGGCCGAAGGCGACCAGGCAGGCGATCCCGACGACCCCGGCGACCAGCACGTCGGCGTGCCCCGGGCCCTGGTGGGCCGCCTCCTTGACGGCGTAGATGACCGCGATGACGCCGGTGAAGGAGAGCGCCACGCTCGGCAGGTCGATGCGGCCGGCGTCCGGGTCGTGCGACTCCGGCAGCACCATCAGGCCCCCGGCCAGCACGATCGCCATGATCGGCACGTTGATCAGGAACACCGACCCCCACCAGAAGTGGTCCAGCAGAAGTCCGCCGACCACCGGGCCCAGGGCGAACCCGGCCGCGCTCATCCCGCTCCAGATGCCGATGGCCGCGGTCCGCTCGCCCGGGTCGGTGAACACGTTCCGGATGATCGACAAGGTGGAGGGCATGATCGTCGCGCCGGCCACGCCGAGCAGCGCCCGGGCCGCGATGAGCAGCTCCGGGCTGGGCGCGACGGCGGTGAGCGCGGAGGCGGCGCCGAAGGCCACCGTGCCGATGAGCAGCAGCCGCTTGCGCCCGACGCGGTCACCGAGGTTGCCCATGGTGATGAGCAGGCCGGCCAGCGCGAAGCCGTAGACGTCGCCGATCCACAGGAGCTCGGTGGCGCTCGCGCCGAGGTCGGCCACCAGCCTCGGCAGGGCGAGGTGCAGCACCGTGAGGTCCAGTGAGAGCAGGAGAGTGGCCAGGCACGCGACGGCGAGACTGGCCCATTTCTTCGTCATGCCGTCCACCGTCGAGGCCGCCGCTGACCGGACTCCTACCGCTCGCTGACCGGCTCTCCCAGGCGGGCCAGCCCTGCCGCGATGCGGTCGGCGAGGTCACCGGCGCTGTACCACTGGTCGGGGCACTCGGCGCGGGCCTGCTCCAGCAGGCGGCGCGCCGTACCGAGGTCACCCTGCGCCAGCGCCAGCTCGCCGAGTCCGCAGTGCGCCCTGGCGAGGGTGTCGCGTGAGTCGATGCGGCGCGACAGCCGTGCCGCCAGCCGGTAGTCCTCCAGCGCGCCGGCCGGGTCGCCGGTACGGGCGACGGCGTCGGCCCGGCGGCACAGGTTCTCCGCGACGTCGGCCATCGCGCCCAGCTCCCGCGACAGCTTCAGCGCCTCGTCGGCCATCGCGGAGGAGGAGGCGTAGTCGCCCTGGTCGAAGGCGAGATCGCCGAGCCCCGACAGGGCGAGCATGGTCCCCCAGCGCTCACCGAGCCGCCTGAAGGCGGCCAGCGACCGCTCGAACGCGGCCCTGGCCTCCTCCGGCCTGCCCGCCATCTGGAGAATGAATCCCGAGCCGCAGTGCGTGAGCGCCCTCGACCAGGGCGGCAGTTGCTCGATGATCGCGTGGCTGTCCTCGCTCAACAGGTCGTAGCCGGAGGGAGGCCCGGTGAACATGGGCAGCAGAATCGACAGGAACTCCAGCCGTGGCGGCATGTACTGATCAGGCAGCAACCCGCGCAGCCGGTTCAGGCGGGCCGCGAGCTCCTCGCCGACGTCGCCGGACCACACCGCGACGAGCACGCACATCACGTACTCCTCGTTCAGCTCGGCCGGCACCCTGTCGCCGAGGCGCGCCAGCAGGTCGGTGGCCAGGTGGGCGCTGACGGCGCGGTGGCCGCGCATCCACCAGTAGCAGGCGGAGAGCGCGACCAGCCGCAGGGCCAGCTCACTCGGGCCCGACTCGATGGCCCAGCGCACGGCCGCGGTGAGGTCGTCGCTCTCCTTGTCCAGGCGGGTCAGCCAGTCGAGCTGCTCGGCGGTGCGCAGGTGCGGGTCGGCGGTGTTCACCAGGTCCAGGTAGTAGGCGGCGTGCGCGTGTTGGATCGACTCCGCCTCGCCGGCCGCCGCGAGCTGCTCGGCGCAGAACGCGCGGATCGTCCGCAGCATCCGGTAGCGGCCGTCGACCACCTCGACCAGCGACTTCTCCGCGAGCGAGAACAGCACGTCCTCGGGCAGCCCGCATACCCGCTCGGCCGCGCGCGGGGTCGCGCCGCCCGCGAACACCGTCAGGCGCCTGGCCAGCGTCTGCTCGCCGTCGTCCAGCAGGTCCCAGCTCCACGCGACCACCGCGCGTAACGTCTGGTGCCTGGGCAGCGCCGTACGGCTACCGCGCGTCAGCAGCCTGAACCGGTCGTCCAGCCGGGCCGCCACCTCCGACAGCGACAGCGCCCGCAGCCTGGCCGCCGCCAGCTCGATGGCCAGCGGCAGCCCGTCGAGCGCCCGGCAGATCTGGATCACCTGGGCCGCGTTCTCCGCATTGACCTCGAACGCCTGCCGCACCGCGGCGGCCCGGTCGGCGAACAGCCGGGCGGCGGCGTAGGCGAGCGGGTCGGCGGCGTCCCGCGGCGGCACCCGCAACGGTGCGACGGGCAGGATGCACTCGCCGGTGATGCCGAGCGCCTCGCGGCTGGTCGCCAGCACGCGCAGGGCGGGGCAGGCGGCCAGCAGCGTGTCGGCCAGGGCCGCGGCCGCCTCGATCAGGTGCTCGCAGTTGTCCAGCACCAGCAGCAGCTCGCGGTCGGCGAGCGCGGTCACCAGCCGAGCCGTCGGCTCGACGGCCGGCAGGTCCCTGGCGTGCGTACGGTCGCGGATCTCGAGCCCGGCCAGCACGGCCAACGGCACCTCGGCCCCGTCGGCGACAGGCGCGAGCTGCACGACGCAGACATCCCCCTCGATCCGCCCGGCGGCCTCGACGGCCAGCCGAGTCTTCCCCGCGCCCCCGGGCCCGATCAGCGTGACCAGCCTGGCCCCCGCCAATTCGGCACGAACCTGCCGCAACTCCTCCGCTCTACCGACAAAGCTGGTCAGCTGAGCACGAACACCCTGCCTGACCGCACTCCCGCCCGGCGTACCCAGGGACGGATCGGCTCGTAGTACCGCGAGGTGGACGGCGGTGAGCTCCGTGCCTGGCTCGACGCCGAGTTCCTCGTCCAGGATGCGCCGCCCTTCGTCGAAGGCGGCCAGCGCCTCGGCCTGGCGGCCGCTGCCGTACAGGGCGCGCATGAGCTGGGCGCGCGGCCGCTCGCGCAGCGGGTGGGCGGCGGTGAGCTGGGTCAGCTCGGCCACCAGCTCGCGGTGGCGGCCCAGCTCCAGCTCGGCCTGGACGCGATCCTCGATGGCGGCCAGCCGCAGCTCCGCCAGCCGGGCGGCGGCCGCCTCCGCGTGCGGGGCGTCGGCGAGCGGCGCGCCCCGCCACAGCTCCAGCCCCTCGCGCAGCAGCGCCGCCGCGCGGTGGGGATCGCCCCCGGCCAGCGCCTGACCGCCCTCGGCGGCCAGGCGCTCGAAGCGGTGCGCGTCCACGTCGAGCGGGTCGGCCACCAGCCGGTAACCCGAGGGGTGGAACTCCACCCGGTCGCGTCCCAGCGCCCGGCGCAGCCTCGACACCTGCGACTGCAGCGCGTTGGCGACACCGCCGGGAGGCCGCGTCCCGTACAGGAGGTCGACGAGCCGCTCGGCGTCGACGATCCGCCCGCTCTCCAGGGCCAGCAGCGCGAGCAGCGCACGCACCCGTGGACCACCGAGCGCCACCGGCGCTCCGCCGTCGTCGCGCACCTCGGTCGGCCCAAGGATGTCGAAGCGCATGCTCCGATTATTGTGGTTCAGGCAGCATCGCAGTGATGTCCGCGTAGCTGGGCAGCCCGGGCTCCGGCCCTCCCTGTACGGCCCGCAACTCCGCCAGGGCGCCCCGCAGGCTCGCCCGATAGAGCAGCGAGCCGGTGCTCACCCTGGCCACGCCGACCCCGGCGAGCTCGGCCAGGCTCGGGCCGCCCGGCTGGTAGAGGATGTTCACCGGCAGCGGCGTGCTCTCCACCAGCCGCGCGATCTCGCCCAGGTCGCTCATGGCGGGGACGAAGACGCCGTCCGCGTGCCCGTAGGCGCGCACCCGTTCCAGCGTGTCGCCGGTGCCCAGCCAGCGGGTGTCGGTCCTGGCGTTCACGAACACGCCGTGCCCCGTGGCCGCCTCGATGATCGCCTGATGGGTCTCGATCGGGCGCAGCGTGCCGTCGGCCCGGCCGTCCTCCAGGTTGACGCCTGCGACCCCGAGCCCGGCGAGCATCGCGACCAGCTCCGACACCCGCTCGGGGTCGTCGCTGAAGCCGCCTTCGACGTCCACGCTCACCAGCACGCCGAGACTCATGAGCGTCCTGGCGAGGGTCACCGTCTCGGCCTTGGTCGCGCCGCCCGCGTCGGGCTTGCCGTGCACGGCGGACACGCCCAGGCTGGTCGTGCCGATGGCGGCGAACCCCTGCCGGGCGAGCAGCGCCGCCGAGCCGTAGTCCCAGGCGTTGGGCAGCAGCAGGGGGTCGCCCGGCCGGTGCAGCTCGCGGAAGTTCTCGCTCATTCGTCCACCGTGCCCAGCAGCGCCTCCAGCACGCCCACCGCCAGGGCGAGCCCGTGCCGGGAGGCGGGACAGGGCCGCACGCCCGCCCCGAACGTCAGGTGCGGCGTCTCACCCCGCGAGGCGTCGAATCGGCCAGGATCGCCGAACACGTCAGGATCACGGTTGGCCGCCACCAGATCGACCACCACCTCCGCACCGGTCTGCCGATCGACCCTGCGCGTGACCTTCACCGGCGGATCATGCCGAAGCGTCTCGTACACCAGCCCGTCCACCTCCCCACCAGGGGCGGCGTCTGCGAGCGCGGTCGCGTCGGGGTTCGCGTGTGCGGGTGCGCCGGTTGTCGCGTATGCGAGCGGGGTCATGTCGGGCTTCGCGTGCGCGGCGTCGCCAGGGACGTGGGTGAGTGCGGTGGCGATGAGGTCCTCGGTGGCGGCGTGTGCCTGGAGGAGCAGGGTGATCCGGGCGACGCTCTCGGGGGTGGCCCCGCCGGCCAGCCGGGTCAGCTCGGTGACCGCGGCGTCCGCCTCGGCACTCTCCACGCCGGACAGGTAGCCCGTCGCGGCGGTCCGTACCGCCCGCGCCAGGCGGCCGGTGTCCGCGAAGCCGAGCGCGGCGCCGAGCACCTCGGTGGGCACGTCCCGCCAGTCTCCCGCCCGCTCCAGCGTCAGCGATCCGGCCGCCGAACGCAGCGCGTCCGCGTCGAGCGTCGCCAGGCAGGCGGTCAGCAGCCGTCGCCGCTCGGCGTGGACCTCCCCATGACTGAACCGCGACACCTGCGAGCGCAGCCAGGCGAGCGTTCCGGGCTCGCCGTCCTGCCGCACCGGCGGCGGAACGTAACGGGGGTCCGCGAGCAGCGCGCGGGCTTCGGCGTGACGGGTGATGAGCATGGGCTCACGCTAGGGCGGCATCCTTTCGACCGGCGACGAAGCATGCCCACCTCTCAGGCGGCCAGGCGTTCGTCGCGGGCCGGGGCGTCGGCGCCGGTGCCGGCGAGGGGCACGGCGGTGACCTGGCGCTGCCTGAAGGCCAGGGTCATGGCGGCGATCAGCCCGATCTCGGCCAGCACCAGCGCGCGTTCGAGCAGACCGTAGTAGGACTCGCCGCCGATCCATGGCGAGGTGAAGGAGGCCGGATGCGCGGCCAGGTAGACGCCCAGCGCCAGCGCGGAGGTCACGCTCAGCGCCTTGACCGCGTTCCAGCGGGGCAGCCTCGCCCGCCCACGGGCCAGGCTCCAGCCGGCGACGGGCAGGGTGGTGAAGACGACGGCCGCCGCCCAGCGGTGAATCTCCCCGGACATCGACTTGATCACGGAGGCGTCCGTCGGGAACACCGCGCTCAGCATCAGACCGCCGGCCGCGGCCAGCAGCAGCACCCTGGCGGCCGCGGTGGGCCCCGGGTCGCTGATCGCGAGGCCGTACGCCAGTGACAGGCAGGCTGTCGCGAGAGCCAGCATGCCGATCACCACCGGGAGCAGCCCGCCGGGGACCAGCACGTAGTGGCTGATCAGTGGCTGGGCAGGCAGCGTGAATTCCGCGTAGGCGAAGGCCAGGAGGGCGACCAGCACCCCGGCCAGGGTCGCGGTACCCGTCGCCTTCATCGTGCCACCTCATCGTAGATCTGCTCGAACCGGGCGAGGGAGGTCTGGTGGTCGTGGGTGAGGGCGATCTCTCGGCTGACCCGGCCGAAGCGCTCGCGCAGGGCGTCGTCGGTGAGGATGCGCGTCAGGTGCCCGGCCAGCGCCGTCACCTCGCCCGGCTGGAACAGGTAGCCATTGCCGTCGACCAGGTGCGGCAGCGCCATGGCGTCGGCGGCGACCACGGGCAACCCGCTGGCCATCGCCTCCAGTGTCGCGATGCTCTGCAGCTCGGCGACGCCCGGCATGGCGAACACGTCGGCGGCGGCGAACGCCTGCGGCATGCTCTCGTCGGGCACGAACCCGAGGAAGAACGTCCGCTCGTCCACCCCGATCCGCCTGGCCAGCTTCTCCAGCTCACCGCGCTGGTTGCCCTTGCCGACGAACGCCACCTGCGCGTCGGTCTCGTTCAGCACGTACGGCAGCGCCCGCACGATCTCGTCGAGCCGCTTCTCCTCGTCCAGACGGCCGACGAACAGCACGGTGGGACGGTCGGGCAGCCCGAACCGCCTGCGGGCCCAGGCCTTCGGCTCGGCGTGCGGGTGGAATCGGGCCAGGTCGATGCCGCAGGAGACCGGCTCCACCTCGTGGCCGAAGCCCTGGGCGGTGAGCAGCTCGGCGGCGAGCGGCGTGGGCGTGGTGATGTGGTCGGCCTTGCCGTAGACGCGGCCGAAGTCGCGCCAGGCCAGCCGGCCCGCCTTCTCCCGCAGCCCGGCCGGGATGTGGGCGAACTGGAAGAGGTTGTCGGGCATGAAGTGGTTGGTGGCCACGACCGGCACGCCGCGGCGCCGGGCGGCGGCGATGGCGGACCTGCCGACGACGAAGTGGCCCTGGGTGTGCAGCACGTCCGGGTCGATGGCGTCCATGAGCCGGTCCAGCCGGGTGGGGACGGTGACCCGCATGGTCGGGTGGACCAGCAGCGGCGCCGAGCGCAGCCGGTGCACGACCACGCCGTCGACCACGTCGGCGCCGGCCGGGCCGAGCTCCGACTGGCAGACCACGTGCACCTCGTTGCCGCGTGCGGCCAGGCCGGTGGCGAGTCTGTGGGTGAAGTAGGCGGCGCCGTTCACGTCGGGTGGGTAGGTGTCGCTGGAGATCAGGATCCGCCGGGGGCGGGTGGGAGCGGGGGCGAGTGCCGTGGTCTTCTCAAGGGTGTGCATGGGCATGGCCATGATCGGTGACTCCATTGTCGAGAGGGGAACCCCGGCTGGGGAGGGCCGGAGCGGTGAGATCGGGTCGGTGAGATCAGGTCGGTGGGATCAGGTCGGTGGGATCAGGTCACGGTCAGAGCCGCGCCTCCAGCGGACTGCTGCGCGCCAGGGCGAAGGTGCCCGCCGCGGTGAGCGCCGCCGCCGCGATCGGCAGTACGCCGGTGGGCAGCGGCTCACCGAGCAGCAGGGCGCCGAAGGCCACCGCGGTGAGCGGGTCGGCGATCTGCAGGGAGGCGAAGGAGACGCCGAAGTGGCCGACGGCGTAGGCGCGCTGCAGCATCATCAGCGCCAGCACCGCCGGAACGGGCAGCGCCAGGAGGTACCACCAGTTCCAGCCGCCGTCCACCAGCGCCCGGACGAGCGTGGCGGTGGCGCCGTACAGCACGCCCGAGCTGGTGGCCAGCAGGGCGGCGCGGCCGGTCGGGGAGGCCGCCCTCGAGCCCGCCCACAGCAGCACCGCCGCGATCCCGGCCACGCCGAGCAGCGTGAGCACCCCCTGCGGGGCCAGGTGGGTGGTGCCCGCCGACTCCGGGACCAGCAGCACCAGCCCGATCAGCCCGGCCGCGACCACGCCCGCCGCCGCCAGCTCGCGCCGGGCGGGCTTGCGGCCGTGCAGCGTGGCGGCGATCGGCAGCGCGAACAGCAGGCTGGCCACGCCCATCGGTTGCACGACGGTCAGCGGGCCGAGGCCCAGCGCCACGATGTGCAGGCCGCCGCCCACCAGGATGGACAGTCCGCCGAACAGCCAGCGCGGCCTGCGCAGCAGGGCCAGCAGACCCGGCTTGGCCGTGCCGAACGCCTCGAACTGCTGCAGAGCGGCGCCGAGCGCGAAGAACAGCGATCCGATCAGGGCGACAGCAGCGGCCAGCACGATCATGCCGACTCCTTTCTAACTGGATGTTCACTGAGCGGGATCAAACGGACGTGTCCACGGAGAGGCGCTGGGGAGAAGCGTTGGTGGCGCGTCGCTTCCTGACCCACCGGACCACCTCGACGATCGCGGTGACGCCCAGCGCGATGCCGAGCCCGAACAGCAGGCCCTTGATCGGGTCCCGCTCGAACGCCATCCCGCCGAAGAACCCGATCAGGCCGGAGTAGACGCCCCAGGAGACGGCCGCGATCGCGTCGAAGAAGGTGAACGAGCGCAGCGGATGGCGGACGGCGCCCATGGTGAGCGTGGTCGCGGTCCGCCCGCCGGGGATGTAGCGGGCCACGACCAGGACCAGCCCGCCACGCTCGGCGAGCGTGTCCCGCGCCCACACGAACGCCTTGCGCCGCCGGATCCGGCCACCGGCCTTGTATCCGAGCAGGTAGGAGATGTGGTCACCGGCGAACGCGCCCAGCGCCGCCACCACGATCACCAGGGCGAGGTTCGTCTGCCCGGTCGCCGCGAACACCCCGGCGGTGATCACGGAGGTCTCCGCAGGCACGATGGGAAAGAACCCGTCGAGCAGCGCGAGCCCGAACAGCGCCAGATACAGCCATGGCGACGACATCACCTGCTGGAGAAATTCCAGGACAGCGTGCGACATGAGCATGTACTCCGATCATTTGGGGCGCCTGCCCAGCGTGTCGCCGAGAGGGGCCATGAGACATCGGGGATTTCCCCGGTTGAACGAGGACCCGTCCCCTAGCGGGGGCAGGGGTCGTACCGTCACAAGCTAGAAATCCCGCAGGTCATGGCACATCGGTCGATCGGCGCACAACACCCCCGACTTTCGTCAGGGGCGAGTGCGCGACCCCCCGGTGACACTCTTCGATCAAACCGGTCCCGGCCGCCCGGCACAGGAGTGTGGGTATCCGCCTTTGAGGTGGAGCCAGCACCACCCCGGCGGTGGCGCGGTCACCACCCTTACTTTCGTCAGGGCCGGCGATCGACGATCGGCCGTGCCGGTGCGCGGGCGAGGGCTTGTACGGTCGTCGACGTGAGACGTCTACGCCGCGAGAGCCGCCGCCAGGTGGTCCAGGACGTGCTGCTGGGGTGCCTGCTGGTGATCGCGGTGGCCGCCTCGGGCCCCGACCCGTTCGAGGAGCCGGCGGCCTTCGCGTTGCTCACCGTGCCGTGCGTCGTGCTGGCCGCACTGGCCGTGCTCGTCGGCCGGGCGTGGCCGCTCGCGGCGGTGGTCTTGCTGCTGCCGCTCGGCCCGTGGGACTTCGCCACGGGCGTGGCGACCTCGGACCTGACCTGGCTCACACCGTCCGCCGCCTACGTGAAGATCTTTCCGTTCGTGACGACCTCGCCGTTCGTCATCGGGTACGTCTACCTCGCCGGCCGGCGGCTGCCCTCGGCCCGGCCCGCCGTGGCGCTGGCCGGCGTGCTGTCGGTCATCGGCGTGGGCCTGGTGCTGGCGAAGGGCGGCACGGTCGGCCTGTGGACCACCATGACCACCGGCCTGGCGGGCACCTACGCGGTGCCGTACCTTCTAGGCCTGCTCCGCGGCAGGCTGCTGCAGCAGCGGGAGCAGGCGAAGTCGTCGGCCGAGGCGCAGGCGAGGCTGCGCGAGCGGGCCAGGATCGCCAGGGACATGCACGACTCGCTCGGCCACGACCTCGCCCTCATCGCGGTCCGCGCCGCCGGCCTGGAGCTGGCGCCCAGCCTGGCACCCGACCAGGTCAAGGCGGCAGGCGAGCTGCGCCTGGCCGCCGCGGACGCCACCGAACGGCTACGCCAGATCATCGGCGTCCTCCGCGACGACACCGACACCGCGCCACTGTCCCCAGCACGCGCCGATGCCGCGCCGCTGTCCCCGGTGCGCGAGGATGTGGTCGCGCTGGTCGGCCGGGCTCGGGCCTCCGGGATGGCGATCACCCTGCGCCTGGCCGAGCCGGTGCCGGAGCTGGCGCATGCCGTGGTCCAGGAGGGGCTCACCAACGCGGCCAAGCACGCGCCGGGCGCCGAGGTCACGGTCACCGTCGCGGCGCGCCGCGTCGCCGTCGCCAACGGCCCCGCCACCCGCTCCCGCTCGACGGCCAGGCCAGGCGGTCTCGGGCTGACGGGCCTGCACGAGCGGGTACGGCGCGAAGGCGGCACGCTGGCGGCCGGACCCACGGCGGACGGGTTCGAGCTGGCCGTCGACCTGCCCTGAGCTCCCTCTCGCGGGGGAGAAGGATCCCCTCGGCGCGGGAGGCCGGGCCGCGCCGGCCCGAGCAGGCTCGAAGCATGAACGAGCAGAAGGCCGGAATCGGCCGAATCACCGCGGCGGTCGTGGCCATCGCCGCCATGCTGCCCTACCTCACGCTCAAGGTGCTCTGGCTGACGGGCAGCTCCGTGGGCGTCACCGACCCGGAGCTGATGAACGGCTCGGTCATGATGGGGATGAACGCCCTCACCTTCGCCATGGACGCGATCGCGCTGGTCCTGGCGCTGGCGTTCACCATGCGGTGGGGGATGCGGCTGCCCGCCTTGCTGGTGCTCCTGCCGCTGTGGGTGGGCGCGGGGCTGCTGTCGGTGGTGATGGTGACCGCGCCGCTGAGCGTGGTGATCGAGGGCGTGTCCGTTTTCGACACCGGCGGCCCGATCGAGCCGTGGGTCTACCTGGCCGTCTACACCGGCTTCATCGGGCAGGGCGCCGGTCTCATGACGGCGTTCGTCCTCTACGCCCGCGACCGCTGGAGCACCGTCTTCAGCACCTCGATCGGGCACCGGCACCCCTCGCTCACCCGGCCCTTCCAGACCGTCGTGGGCTGGGGATCGCTGCTGGTGGCCGGGATCGTCGGCGGCACCCGCCTCTTCTGGGCGCTGGGCGGCACGGCGGGACTGCCTCCGGAGACGGCCGCCGCGCTGACGCCGGCCGGGAGCATGCGGGAGGCGGTGCAGGGCCTGATGGCCATCGCCGCGGGCGTCGCGCTGATGGTGCTGGTGCGGGCGCGCGGGCGCGGGCCGTTCTGGCGGCCGCTGGTCGTCGGCTGGCTCGGCTCCGGGGCGATGTTCGGCTGGGGCCTGTACGCGCTCACCGTCACCTTCACCGCGGGGCCGCTCGGCTCGGGCATCCTCGGCGGGCCGGACTTCGTGGCGCTGTTCGGCACACTGACCGGGCTGGTGATGGGCATGTGCGGCGCGTTCCTGCTGACCGAGCGCTGGGCCGCGCTCTCAGGCGTGCTCGCGGGCGGGCCTTCAGGCGGGCTCTCAGGCGTGGGCGACGTGCAGCCTGCGCAGCAGCCGCTTGAAGCCGAAGACGGAGATGGTGATCGCCAGGCCGCTTATCAGGGCCACCGCTGAGGTACGCAGCAGCATGTATCCGGCCAGTGAGCCGGCCAGCGACTCGTACACCGCGAGGCTGATGCTCACCGTCGAGTTCGCCAGCAGCACGAACGCCCACAGCAGCGTGATCCGGGCGAAGAACCTGCGCACCCGCTCGTGCTTGAGCACCGCGTTCGGCAGATGGATGTAGTCGAGCGTGAGCTTCTGCACGAGCGGCCGGTTCAGTCGCACCGAGGCGAGGAAGGCCATGCTGATGCAGATCGTGCCCAATTCCGGCTGGATGAAGTACCACATCCAGGTGCCCGTCCACAGTCCCACGATGGTGCGCAAGGTGATCGCCGCCGCGGCCAGCAGCATCGTCGCCGGCACCGGGATCCGCCTGATCAACCGCCAGGCCACCCCGCCGTACACCCACGCGCAGGTCAGGATCAGCGCCCACTTCAGCCCCAGCACCACCATCGCGAGATAGAACACCGCCATCGGCGCCACGACCGCTTCGAGCAGCTTCGGCACTGCCTGGCGGGCCAGGGAGGTGAGCCGGGGCAGGGTGAAAGGTGGGTGGGTCATGGCTTGCTCCGCAGATAGGCCGATGTGCCGGGCACTACCCGGACTTCGGGCCGGCAGGCTGACCAGAGGGGCCGCTCGATATCACCTGGCGGCCACCTGGACGTCCCTGACGATCGCATCGGATGGTTGCCGGTCGCTTTCCGGTGGCTTACCGTACCTGACCCCCTCGGCAGTGACTGCCTCTTTTGCCACGTTCAGCCCTCGGAGAGGGTGTTCTCCCACGTCGGCTCGCCATACCCGTCCGGTCACCCCAGGGAGGTGGTGGCCAGCTTCGCCCCGAACCCCAGGAACAGCGCGCCCACCCCCGAGGTGAGCCCCGCGCTCAGCCGCCTGCGGGTGCGGAACTGAGCGGCCAGGAAGCTCCCGCCGAAGATCAGCGCGGACAGGTAGAGGAGGCTGAAGACCTGGATGATCGCCCCCAGGATGAGGAACGACAGCGCCGGGGCGGCGTAACCGGGGTCCACGAACTGGATGAAGAACGAGACGAAGAACAGGATCGCCTTCGGATTGAGCAGGCTGATCGTCAGCGCCTTGCGGAACGGCCGCACGGCCTTGGACCCGGGCCGATCGGACTCCATCACCGCCGTGGCGGCCACCTGGCCGAGCTCGCCCTCGGGCCGCGTCCGCCACGCCTGCCAGGCGCCGCGCAGCATCTGGAAGCCGATCCAGGCCAGATAGGCCGCGCCGGCGTACTTCACGATCGCGAACAGCACCGGACTCGACCGCAGGAGCGACGCGGCGCCCGCGGCGGCCAGCGCCATCAGGACGGCGTCGCCGACGAACACCCCCGCGGCGGCCCGGTACCCCTGGCGGACACCGCGCTGTGCGGACAGGGCCAGGACGTACAGGGAGTTGGGACCCGGCAGCAGGATGATGAGGAAAGCGCCGATGACATAGGTCCAGATGTCGGTGATCCCGAAGAACATGCAGCCTCACTCGAGGGTTGCCGTGGTGACATATCACGGTATCGCGTCACTGGACTCGCCGGTTTTTGGGTCTTTCCTCCTGGGCCGAGGCTCTTCACTCTCAGTGCAGGCGTGCGTAAACACCAAGCCCGCGCGCCTGGGAGGACATGGTGAGACGCCGATTAGTCATCCTGCTGGCCGTCCTGGGACTCATCTGCCTGACCGGCATGACCGGGGCGGGAGCCACCGCCGAGCCGCCGGCCAACAAGCAGTACCGGGTGCAAGGTCCGGCCACCGCGCAGGAACGCAGCGCGGTCGCCTCGACCGGCGCCGCCATCGACGAGGTGACGCGGGACTCGGTCCTGATCACCGCCACGGAAGCCGAGGTCACCGCGATCAAGCGGCTCGGCTACCGGATCGCGGAGGTGCCGCGCCCGTTATCCCCGTCGGCTGCCGTGGCAGCTGACTTCCCGCCGGCGGACTCGGCCTACCACAACTACGCGGAGATGACCGCGTACGTGAACGGCCTGGTCGCCGACCATCCGGCCATCGCCCAGAAGTTCACCTACGGCTCCTCCTACGAGGGCAGGCCGCTCATCGGCGTCAAAATCAGCGACAACGTGGCGACGGACGAGGCGGAGACGGAGGTGCTGTTCACCGCCCACCAGCACGCCCGCGAGCACCTCACGGTCGAGATGGCCCTCTACCTCATGGACCTGCTCACCGACGGCTACGGCACCGACTCCCGGATCGCGAACCTGGTGAACACCAGGGAGATCTGGATCATGCCGGACCTCAACCCCGACGGCGGCGAGTACGACATCGCCACCGGCAGCTACCGGTCCTGGCGGAAGAACAGGCAGCCGAACAGCGGCTCGTCGGCCGTGGGCACGGACATGAACCGCAACTGGGGCTACAACTGGGGCTGCTGCGGCGGCTCCTCCGGGTCCACCTCCAGCGAGACCTACCGGGGCGCGGCCGCCGAGTCGGCGCCCGAGGTCAAGGCGGCGGCGGACTGGGTGCGCGGCCGGGTCGTCGGCGGCGTGCAGCAGCTCAAGGCGCACATCGACTGGCACACCTACAGCCAGCTGATCCTGTGGCCGTACGGCTACACCTTCAACGACACCGGGCCGGGCCTGACCCAGGACGACCGGGACGCGCACGCCACGCTCGGCCAGAACATGGCCACCACCAACGACTACACCCCCCAGCAGGCCAGCGACCTCTACATCACCGACGGGACCATCGACGACTGGCTGTGGGGCGCGTACAAGATCTTCAGCTACACCTTCGAGATGTACCCGGTCGGCTCCAACCCCGGCTTCTACCCGCCGGACGAGCAGATCGTCCCCCAGACCACCCGTAACCGGGAGGCCGTGCTCCGCTTCCTCGAGTACTCCGACTGCGTCTACCGGATCATCGGCAAGGAGTCGCAGTACTGCGGCACGGGCACCCCGCCGGTGACGGTCTACAGCGACACCTTCGAGACCGCCACCGGCTGGGCGGCCAACCCGAACGGCACCGACACCGCCACCGCGGGGCAGTGGGAGCGCGGCGATCCCGCGGCCACCTCCGACTCCGGGGCCAAGCAGCTCGGCACCACGGTCAGCGGCTCCAACGACCTGGTGACCGGCCGCCTGGCGGGCAGTTCGGCCGGCACGCACGACGTCGACGGCGGCGTCACCTCGATCCAGTCGCCGCCGATCACGCTGCCCGCCTCCGGCGGTCTCAGCCTGTCGTTGTCGTGGTACCTCGCGCACGGCTCGAACGCCACCAGCGCGGACTACTTCCGGGTCAGGGTGGTGGGTTCGACCACGGCCACCGTCTTCCAGCAGGCGGGCGCGGCCACCAACCGCAACGGCGCGTGGAGCGTGGCCACGGCGGACCTGAGCGCCTTCGCGGGGCAGACGGTGCGCATCCTCGTCGAGGCCGCCGACCTGTCCAGTGCCTCGCTGATCGAGGCCGCGGTGGACGACGTGCGCGTCACCCAGCAGCCCTGACGTCCGTCCGATGCCCCGCCGTGATCGTACGGCGGGGCATCTTTTATTGGGTCTTGTAAGGCTCGGTTGTCAAGGCTACGATCGCGGCAACTCTTAGGAAACTTTCCTAACAGAATGCTGTCACCCCCCAGCGCCCGCGTCGCCTCCCGCGGGCCGTGCCGTGCGGCTTGCGCTAACCCCCCAGGCGCGAGCCGCATGGCACGCCGGCAAGAAGGATGAAATGTGAAAGCTCGCGTGATCTTAGTGTCACTCGCGACCCTCGCCCTCAGCCTCATCGCGCTTCCCGCCCACGCCGCCGCCTCCGCCACTTTCGTCAAGGTCTCCGACTGGGGCACCGGCTTCGAAGGCAGGGTCACCGTCACCAACGGCACGTCCACCCCGATGAACGGCTGGAACGTGGCCTTCGACATCCCGGCCGGCTTCACCATCCCCTCCGCCTGGGACGCCGTGCTGACCAGGAACGGTCAGCGGCACACCTTCACCAACCCGAGCTGGGCGTCCGCCCTCGCGCCGGGAGCCAGCGTCAGCTTCGGCTTCAACGGCGGCCCCGGCAACTTCCCCGGCATCTCCAACTGCACGATCAACGGCGCGAGCTGCGACGGCGGCTCCGGCCCCGGCCCCGGCGTCCCCGGCAAGCCGGGCGCCGTGACGGCGAACCCCACCGGCACCGCCATCGCCCTGTCGTGGGGAGCCTCCGGCGGGACCGTCACCGGCTACCGGGTCTACGAGGGCACGACCGTCAAGGCCACGGTCACCGCCACCGGCTCGACCATCGGCGGCCTCGGCGCCTGCGAGACCCACACCTACACGGTCAAGGCCTACAACGCGGCGGGGGAGTCGCCCGCCAGCGACCCGGTCACCGCGACCACCACCGGCTGCGACCCGGGCCAGCCCGGCGGGCAGCTGCCCGCGCACTTCCTCACCGGCTACTGGCACAACTTCGTCAACCAGGCCACCGAGCTGAGGCTCGCCGCAGTGCCCAACGACTACGACCTGATCGCGATCGCGTTCGGCGAGGCCACCGCCACACCGGGCGAGGTCGTCTTCGGCGTCGACACCGGGCTGTCGAGCGCGCTCGGCGGCTACACCGACGCCCAGTTCAAGGCCGACGTGCAGGCGCTGCACCAGCGCGGCAAGAAGGTCATCCTGTCCGTCGGCGGCGAGACCGGCCGGGTGCAGGTGGCCGACGCCGCGGCCGCGACCAGGTTCGCGGACACGGTGTACGCGCTGATGCGGAGCTACGGCTTCGACGGCGTCGACATCGACCTGGAGAACGGGCTCAACGCCACCTACATGGCCCAGGCGCTCAGATCGCTGCGCGCCAAGGCGGGCGCCGACCTGATCATCACCATGGCGCCGCAGACCATCGACATGCAGTCGGCGCAGATGGAGTACTTCAAGCTCGCGCTGAGCATCAAGGACATCCTCACCGTCGTCCACATGCAGTTCTACAACTCCGGCTCGATGCTCGGCTGCGATCGGCAGTGGGCGTACGCACAAGGAACGGTCGACTTCATGACCGCCCTGGCCTGCATCCAGCTGGAGAACGGCCTGCGTCCCGACCAGGTGGCCCTGGGCCTGCCTGCCGGGCCGGGGGCCGCCGGTGGCGGGATCGTCGCACCCGCCCTGGTCAACCAGGCACTGGACTGCCTGGCCAAGCGCGCCCGCTGCGGGACCTTCACGCCACCGCGCGCCTACCCGGGCATCCGCGGCGCGATGACGTGGTCCATCAACTGGGACGCCAGCAACAACTGGAACTTCTCCAGGACCGTCAAGCCGCACCTCCAGGGAATGTCATGAAATTTCGTCGAATGGCCCTCGCGTTACTCGCCTCCCTCGCCCTGACCGTCTCCGGCCTCGCCACCATCGCCCCGGCCGCCTACGGCGCGGTGGTCGTCGCCGCCCCCGCCTGGACGGCGTGGACCCCGTACACCGTCGGCACCCGCGTCACCCACAACGGCGTCGACTACGAGTGCCTGCAGAGCCACACCTCCCAGCCCGGCTGGGAGCCGAACGTCGTGCCCGCCCTGTGGAAGGTCGTCTCCGGCGGCGGCGGCCCCGACACCAGCGCCCCCTCCGTGCCGGGCAACCTCCGCTCGACCGGCGTCACCTCCAGCAGCGTCTCGCTGGCCTGGAACGCCTCCACCGACAATGTGGGCGTCACCGGCTACAACGTCTACCGGGGCTCGACCCTCGTGACGACCGTCTCCGGCACCTCCTACACCGACACCGGCCGGGCCGCCGCCACCAGCTACACCTACACGGTCCGGGCCCGTGACGCCGCCGGCAACCTGTCGGGCACGAGCAACACCGTCACCGCCAGAACCTCCGAAGGCGGCAACCCCGACCCGAACCCGTCCAGGATGCCCGGCGCGCCCTACCTCTGGATGGGCTGGGGCGACCCGCCCAACCCCGGCACGGTCATGGACGCCACCGGCGTCAGGTCGTTCACCATGGCGTTCATCCTGTCCAGCGGCGGCTGCAACCCCGCCTGGGACGGCCAGCGCCCGCTGACCGGCGGCGCCGACGCGGCGGCGATCAACACGATCAAGTCCAAGGGCGGCAGCGTCCAAATCTCCTTCGGCGGCTGGCAGGGCAACAAGCTCGGCCCGAACTGCTCCAGCCCGGCCGCCTTCGCCGGCGCCGTGCAGCAAGTCATCAACGCCGTCGGCCCCGCTGTCGTCGACTTCGA
This sequence comes from Nonomuraea glycinis, assembly GCF_014646515.1. Classification (GTDB taxonomy): domain Bacteria; phylum Actinomycetota; class Actinomycetes; order Streptosporangiales; family Streptosporangiaceae; genus Nonomuraea; species Nonomuraea glycinis. The sequence continues at coordinate 7,823 of NZ_BMNK01000003.1, read as the reverse complement.
CATCGAGAACACCGACGAGTTCGAGAACTACACGGTCCAGGACCGCATCCTCAACGGCCTCAAGATCGTCAAGCAGAACAACCCGAACGTCAAGGTGGCCGTCACCTTCGGCACCTCCACGACCGGCCCGAACGCGCACGGTGTCCGGCTGATCAACCAGGCCAGAGCCCTGAACGTGCCGATCGACAACTTCACCATCATGCCGTTCGACTTCGGCGGCTCCAACATCTACAACGACACCGTCAACGCCGCCGAGGGCCTGAAGAACGCGCTGAAGAACGCCTACGGCTGGTCCGACGCGCAGGCGTACGCCCACATGGGCATCTCCGGCATGAACGGCCTGTCCGACCAGCAGGAGCTGACCACCCCGCAGACCTGGAGCCAGATCGTCACCTGGGCGCGGGACAGGGGCCTGACCAGGCTCGCCTACTGGGGCGTCAACCGGGACCGCCCCTGCCCCGGCGGCGGCGTGACCTCCAACTGCAGCGGCATCGCCCAGAGCAACTGGGAGTTCACCAGGATCACCGCCGGTTTCTGACCGGTGCCGGGCCCGGGGCGGTGCGAGGCCGCCCCGGGCTCACGGCATGCGGACGAGCTGAGTGGGTTTCAGCGGGATCCCGGCCCCCGGCGGCCGGTAGACCGGCAGTGCCTCGCCGTACTCGTGCATCCAGGCATGGTCGATCAGCAGCCGCATCCGCCGCTCGCCCGGTTCGGCGTCCGCGCCGCCCGGCTCGACCGGCGCGGTGGTGAGCTTGGCCACCGCGTCGGCGATCAGCCGCGCGTCCGGCGGGGCCAGATCGCACCGCTCGTCCGGCCCGATGAGCAGGTCCACCTCGGGCGGCAGCGGGTAGATCCACCTCGACAGGGCCAGCACCCGGGGCGGCGGCGCCATCGGCAGCCCGTCGCGCACCGCCTCCAGCAGCACCGACCGCGACGTCCGGTCCTCGAACAGCCCGTCACCGAGCGCCCAGCTCAGCGACCCCACCTCGGCGGGGTCCTCGCCGCACGCGTGCAGGCACAGGTACGGCACCAGCGGGATGTCCGTCCCGGCCGACGGCTGCGCCCAGCCGTCCCGGCAGCCGGTGAGCACGAGCAGCGCCAGCATCGCCCGGTAGGCGGTGTCGGCGTGCGGCGTGTCCAGCCAGCCCGGCACGACCATGCACCGCCCGTGCGTCTTCTCCGCCGTCACGCCCAGCTCCCGCGCGATCTTCACCGTGCGCGAGGCGGCCACCCCGGTGTGCGCCTCCTGCCAGCCGGGCGTGTACGGCTCGGCGCGATCGTCGTAACCGGACGGCCAACGGCCCGGCAGCCCCGGCCTGCCCACCCCGTACACCGCCAGCAGCAGGTCGAACACCGTCGTCACCAGCTGCTCGCCGTCCCGGACCGCCGGCACGCCCCGGTGCAGCACGCCCGGCCCGTCGTCGAAGCGCGGCAGCAGCACCTCGGTCCCCTGCGCGCCGTCCGCGCCGTACAGGCTCAGCCGATCGGCGACCGGCCCGAGCAGCCCGCCGGGCACCAGCGCGCCGCCGCGCTCGCGCAGCCGCACCAGGAACGGCAGATCGGTCCACTCCATCGCGTGCTCGGCGAAGGCCGGCCGGTCCAGGTAGAACTCCTTGAGCAGCACATGCCCGACCGCCATGGCCAGCGCGCCGTCGCCGCCGGGCCGGACGACCAGCGTCTCGTCCGACAGCCGCGTCGGATGCGGCCCGATCGCCACCACCTTCTGCCCCTTGTAGCGCCCGGCGATCACCCACGGCGTGCCGGGAGCCCGTACCGTCCGATTGTTCTCCCCCCACAGCAGCACATAGGCGGCCCGCGCCCAGTGCTCGGTGGCCGGCCCGGGGAAGCGCGGGCCGAGCATCTGCGCGGGCGCGCTGGACTGCTCGGTCAGCACCGCGCCGCCCAGCCCGCCGACCAGCTCGGCCAGCGGCGAGGTCGCCAGCGCGGCCACCTGGTCCGCCCCGTGCTCGGCGGCGGTGTGCACGATCGCCGCCGCGGCCAGCTCAGCGGCGGTGTCGTCGTCGAGGGGAACCCGGCGCCCGCCCCGCGCCTGCCGATAAACCTCTGAATTCGCTGTGAGTTTCGCCCAGGCAGCGACCGGATCACGCACTCCTTCACGCACGTCGAAGTAGAGCCTGACCAGCGCCTGGTTGATTAGCGATCCCCCCATGCGAAAAGTTCAGCACAGACGGTCATGATCTGACGCCTTAAGGCACCGCATGTCGGGGATAAGAATTCAGAAGTGCAGGTAGCACCATGCTTTTTCGTACGGCACTCTAGATCCCGCCATGGATTACGCAGTCTTCACGGGGGCCATCCTCGTCATCGGAGTCGCACTCGCCCTGATCGCCCAGTGGCGGGACTGGCGGCCACCCCTGATCGCCGCCATCGGTGTGGGCATCGCGGTCCGCGTGCTCCTGATGTACACCGCGGCCGAGGGCGCCTGGCAGCCGGTCGACTTCGTCAACAGCTTCAAACCGGCGGGCGAGGCCGTGCTGCGCGGCGAGGACCCGGTCCTGGCCAGCAACGGCGGCTGGCACTTCCTGCCGACGATCCCCTATGTGTACGGGATCCTGCTGTGGTTCGGCATCCCATGGGAGTACGCCGGCCGGCTCGTCACCGTGGTGGCCGACATCGTGCTCATCCCTCTGGTGGCCAAGCTGGCGGGCGGCCCCAAAGCGTCACTGCGCGCCTTCCAGTACGCGCTCAACCCGCTGGCCCTGCTGGTCGCCTCCATCCACGGCCAGGTCGAGCCGGTGGCGCTGGTCTTCGGCGTGGCCGCGTTCGTCGTCGCCCGAGGGCCCGGCTCGCCGGAGCGGGTGGGCGTGACCGACAGCGCCGTCGCCAGGTTCCGGCTGGACGTGCTGCGCGACGGCCGGAACGCGGTGCCCCGGCGGGCGCTCGGCATGCTGGTCCAGGCGCTGAAGCCGATCCCGTCCGATCGGGCCGACCTCAAGCGCGCCGCGCTCGCCGGCCTGCTCATGGGCCTGGCGCTGTGCGCCAAGAGCTGGCCGATCTGGCTGATCCCCGGCTTCCTGCTGTTCCTGCCGCACCTGCGGGCGCGGATCGTGGGGCTGTTCGTGACCGGCGTGGTGCCGCTGTTCTTCCTGGTGACGCTGCCGGTCTTCGCGGGCACCTCGCTCAGCCAGATTCCCGAGGTCATCAGGGTCATCCAGGACATCAGGCCGATCGTCGGCGAATGGGGCTGGACTCCCTGGCCCACCGGCGGCCACTGGTCGCTGGAGCCGCTGATGGCCAAGATCGGCACCTACCTGATCTACGTCTGCGTCGTGGCCGCCGTGGTGATCTGGCGCCGGGCCGATCCGATCGACATGACGCTCGCCATCCTGCTGATCTTCATGGTCGTCACGCCCAGGCTGGGCGCCCAGTACCTGCTCTGGTTCATGCCGTTCCTGATCGCCAGGCCCACCCGGTTCGCCTGGCCGGCGATCCTCGGCACCTCTCTCTGGGCGGCCTACGGCTACATCTACATGACCCAGGATCCGGCGACCTGGGTCGAGCTGCACAGCTACTGGTCGCGCGCGTCGATCGTGCTGCTGCCGGTCCTGTTCCTGGCGATGCCGTGGGCCCGCCGCAACCCGCCCGAGCCGGAGCCCGCCGAGCCGGCCACCCCGGCGGGCCCGGCGAGCGTCACCTCAACGGCATAGCCGCCCATACAACGTGATCCACTGATCGGGGTGGACGTGGCCCACGACCGTGTCGCGGGCCACGCCCGCCGCGTCGAGCGCCCCGTCCACCCCCTCGTAGCGGGTGCGCAGCGTGGCGCGCAGCGACCCGCCCACCCCGCCGAACCCCAGCTCGACCAGCCGCTGATAGTCCCGGCCCGACCCCACCAGCGGCTCGGGCCGGCGCTGGAGGCGCAGGATCGCCGAGTCGACCGACGGGACCGGCCGGAAGCTCGCCCGGCCGATCCGGTCGCCCAGCCGCCAGTCGAACCACGGCCAGGACTCCACGGCCACCAGGCTCCAGCGGCCGTAGTCGCCCGTCCGCTTGCGGGCGTACTCCCGCTGCGTGAGCAGGGTCGCCGAGGTGAGCCCCGGCGCCCGCAGGCACCAGCGCACGATCTTGGACGTGATCGAGTAGGGGATGTTGCCCACCACCGCGAACGGCTCACGCGGCGGCCGGGCGGTGGTGAAGTCGCCCCGCACCACGTCGATCCGGGGATCGTCGCGGGTCAGCGCCGCCAGCCTGCCGGCCAGCCGCGGGTCCACCTCGTAGCCGACCACCTCGGCCCCGGCCGCGGCCAGCGCCCGGGTGAGCACGCCCTCGCCCGCGCCCGGCTCCAGCACGAGCCCCTCGGGACCGGCGGCCTTGACCACCAGTTCCACGGCGTGCGGGTCGACCAGGAAGTTCTGCGACAGGACCCGCCTGGCCCTGTCCTGGGGCGTACGACCGTCCTTGGCCTTCTTCTGAGTGTGTGAGTAGTTTCCGTGTGCGAAATTCTGCGCCACAGCTGCCCTTCCGGGTCCTCGAGTCGATGGAGATCTCGAAGGGCCCCGGGCACGCCGGTGGACGCTCAGTCGGTCATCGCGTCACCGGCGGGCCAGAGGCCGGCCGTGACGGATGCGAACCGCGTAGAAGCACAAGCACATGCCGCCGACGCTAGGCGGGGCCTCCCTGTGGCGGCAACCGAATAAACCGGCCGCGTGTCCGATTCCTACAAGCTTCCGCACCGGCCCACGAGTAGCGTCCGCCCCATGGACGTTCTTCACCGAGCAGGCACCTACCTGCGGCTTCACGCCCGGCTGATCGACAGGCTCAGGTTCGAGGCGCTGTTCGCCGGCGGGTCCCGGGAGCGGGTGCTCGACACGCTGCGCTGCTACCAGAACCCCGACGGGGGATTCGGCCACGCGCTCGAACCCGACCTGCGCGGCGTGGGCAGCCAGCCGGAGCCGGTCGAGGTGGCGTTCTGGATCCTGGACGAGCTCGACGCCTTCTCCGATCCGATGGTGACGGCCGCCTGCGACTACCTGCTCAGCGTCACCACCGAGGACGGCGGCGTCCCGTTCGTGCTGCCCAGCGTCCGCGACACCCCCCGGGCCCCCTGGTGGGAGACCGCCGACGACCCGCCGGGCAACCTCATCCCCACCGCCTCCCTCGCCGGCCTCCTGCACAAACACGGCATCGACCACCCCTGGCGGGGGCCGGCCACCGACTTCTGCTGGCGCGCCGTCGCCGCCATGGACAAGATCACGCCGTACGAGGCCCGCGCCGTCGTCACCTTCCTGGACCTGGTCCCGGACAGGGAGCGGGCGCTGGCCGAGTTCGACCGCCTGAAGGACGGCATCCTGGCCACCGTCTCGCTCGACCCGGACGCGCCGGGGGAGGCGCACTTCCCGCTGGACTTCGCACCGGCGCCGCTGCGGCTGCCACTGTTCGACGCCGAGGTGCTCGACCGCCACCTGGACGCCCTCCCGGCGGCCCAGTCGGAGGAGGGCGGGTGGCATCCCAACTTCCTCATGTGGACGCCGGTAGTGGCCCACGAGTGGGGCGGCTACCTGACGGTAGGACGCCTCAAAACCCTACGCGCGTACGGCCGTCTACCGGGCTGAGTGTCACAGACGCCTGCGTCTACGGTCGCCGCCTGGCTCGGCGAAGTGTCACAGGCGCCGCCTAGCCTGGGGGCATGTATGCGGAGTGGGCGCCGGAGCGGGATCTGGCCGGGCGTGTCGCCTGCCTGTGGCGGCGGGTCGGTGAGCGGGAGGGCACCCTGCTCGTGGTGCCCGACGGCTGCGTCGACCTGATCTGGGGCCCCGGCGGGCCCTTCGTCGCCGGCCCCGACACGGGTCCCGTGCCCAGCAGGGTCCGCCCGGGTGACGTGCTGTTCGGCATCCGCTTCCGGCCCGGCGCGGTGGGCGAGTTCTTCGGCGTACCCCTCCAGGACCTGCGCGACCAGCGTGTCCCCCTGACCGATCTGGGCACCGTGCCATCCCTGGCCGGGGCGCTGGACGTACCGGACCTCGATCCGGAGGCGGCCGACCCGCTCGCTGCCGTGCGGGCCGCGGTGGTGGCCCGCCTGAGACAGATCCCCGCCCCGGACCCGGCGGCCCCCGCCATCCTCGCCGGGCTCCGCGCCGGCCGCGGTGTGCGGGAGGTGGCCTGGCAGCTGGGGCTCAGCGAGCGGCACCTGCACCGCAGGACCGTGGCGAGCTTCGGCTACGCGCCCAAGACGCTGCAGCGCGTCGCCCGGTTCCAGCGAGCTCTGCGACTGGCCCGCTCAGGCGTCGCGGCGGCGGACGTCGCGGTGGCGGCGGGCTACGCGGACCAGGCGCACCTGTCACACGACGTCAAGCGCCTGAGCGGCGTGACGCTGCGCCACCTGCTGCACGGCGGTTAGGTCAGGGCGGCGGCCTGTTCGAGACGAGCGCGGCGGCCCACTTCGCCGCCGGATCGCTGTCGATCAGGAGCGCCTTCGTGAGCAGGCTGAGGGGGATGGCGAGGACGGCGCCCAGCGGGCCGAGCACGAACGTCCAGACGATGAGCGAGATGAAGGTCATCGTGGTCGACAGGCCCACCGCGTCCCCCAGGAACTTGGGCAGGATGAAGGACTGGGTGACGACGTTGATGGCGGTGTAGGCGGCGATCACCAGGAGCATCTGCTTGACGCCTCCGTCCAGGAGGGCCAGGGCCGCCGGCGGCATCAGGCTGAGAACGAAGCCGATGTTGGGGATGTAGTTCGCGATCAGGGCGAGGACCCCCCACAGGAGCGGTAGCGGGACGCCGATGACCGTGAGGGCCAGGACGTTGAGGACCGCGTTGATCAGCCCGAAGACGGTGGAGACGATCAGATAGCGCCGCGTCTTGTGGGCGAAGGTGTCCAACGCGGTCACCACCGCGGGCCTTCTGTCCTCGCTGGTGGACAGGATCCTGGCCGTGGCGGGCGCGTCCAGGCACATCGCCAGGAGCAGGACGACGATGAGGAACAATCCCGAGAAGACCCCGATGACACCGCCGAGCAGGCTCTGCGCGATGCCGATGATCCGCTGGGGATCGAAGCTCTCGATCGCCCGGTCGAGTTGCTCGTTGCTGACGCCTTTGGCGACGGCGAAGTTCTGGGCGTCGACGAGCAGCGCCTGGAACTCCCGGGTGTAGGAGGGGACGAGCGAGCCGAGCTGCACCGCCGAGATCGTCAGCACGCCGGCCATCGCCAGCAGCACCATGACGAGAATCAGGAACGGCACCGCGACCTGCACCCAGATCGGCGCCCGCCGGGCCGCCAGCCAGGTGCGCACCGGGGACACGGCGATGACGAGCACCAGGGCGAGGACGAAAGGCCCGACGATGGACGAAACCTCGCGGATGCCGAAGAGAAGGATCACCGCGCCGGCGATTCCCACCAGGATGATGAGGGCTCTCGGCACAGGTCGATGCTCCACGGAGGGTACGTACCCGTGGCTTAGAAGTGACACTGCCGCAGGCGGGTAAACCGTCGATTTGACGGTTCCCGGAGCCGTACATAGAGTTCACCAGTCCCACGAGGACGGCGGTGATCGTCGGCCTCACTCAGGACACCTCCCTAGCACCATCCGGTCCGTGGATTTTTTGTGTCCACGGGGAGTCGATTCGACAAGGATCCGACTTCGGAGTAAGTTAGAGGGGTTGTCCCGGAAGCGGGGCGGTGGTTATTCCTGCAGGTCGAGCGAGTCCGGTCAATTTGACAGAGACTTGAACGGCTGACAGGATTAAGACATAACAGAACACGAAATGAGCGCCTCCGCCGCTCGGCCCTGATGGGGTTTGGTGCGGGGATGTACGCGTCCGTTTCTTGAGAACTCAACAGTGTGTTAAAAGCCAGTGCATGA
>NZ_BMNK01000002.1:579342-924405 GCF_014646515.1 Nonomuraea glycinis | reverse complement strand
CCCGAAACCAGCTTCACCGGTACAACTCAGCCGCCGGATGGGCGGTCACAGGACGTGGAGACTCCGGGATACCGGGGCCTGTGAAGCGTCAAGCATCCTGTCCCACAGTCTCGCCCGCACCCGCGCCGCGAGCTGCTGCGTAAGCAGCACAGGAATCCTCCACATTCATGTGGAGGAGCACGTCAAATGTTCGATCCGGACAAGGAGAGGAGAGCCGCGTCGGCGGTGCCTTCCGGCATCTGGACGCCGCGCTGCAGGAGATCGCCGGGCAGTTGCTCACCGGCGACGAGTACCCGGACGGCAAACTCCCCCACTACATCGCGGTCTGCATCACGAAGTACGACGACCCGAACGTGCTGGGCAGGGCGGTGAACGGCGGGTTCACCGAACGCGATCCCGGCGACGCGCTGCGGATCCCGCACGTGCCCGAGGAGCGGGTCCGCGACTTCTTCCGACTGCTGTGCCGGGAGGCCTGGGACTACAACGCGGAGATGATCCTCGACCTGATCGAGGCGAACTTCCACGCCGACCGCATCAGATACTTCGTGACCTCGGCGGTCGGCATGTACATCGACGAGCGGGGCCGCTTCGACCCCGACGACTTCCTCAACGTCATCCACAACCCGAACGGCAAGCTGACGATCCGGGGCGACATCCGCCCGATCAACGTCATGGAGCCGGTGCTGTGGCTCGGCCGCATGCTCCGTCCCGGGACGATGAGGAGCGGCTGATGGTACGGCTGACCCCCCACTGGGCGACCCTCGGCAAGCAGCCGGCCAGCCTGGACGACTACGAGGTGATCGACCGCAGCGCGGGGGCGATCACCAGGCGAGACATGCACGACGCGCTGGTGAAGGAGCACTTCGCCGGCGACGCGTCGCCGTGCGGGCCCGCAACCGCAAGGTGCTGGACATCGTGCTGACCGAGACGAAGGTGCGCGCCCGGGTAGCCGATCCGCGGGTCATGGAGTCCATCACCCGCGCGTTGCCCCGGCACCGCTATCTCATCGAGGCGATCGACTCCAGCTGCTCCGCCGAGGAGAGCGTCGACTACTACCAGCAGGTGCTCGTGATGGGCCATCGCGCGCAGCTCACCTCGGCCGACATCAAGGAGATCTTCCGGGAGATCGGCCATCCGCCCCCGCCGTTCCAGCTCGCGATCGTGGCCGAGAGCGGGCGGGGGACGGACGCGGCGCTGCTCCGCGCGCTGGCGAACGGCATGCTGCGGGACCTGAACCTGACCGGCCGGCCCATCGCCGATCGCGTCCGGGCCGGCCTCGACCGGGTGACCGCCGCCACGGGCGACGACGGCAGCGGTCGCCGGACGTACCAGCTGGGCTCTCAGACGCTGGTCCCCACCTTGGGGAAGGTGCTCATCGGCGGGGTGATCGTCGTCGTCCTCGTCGCGCTGCTCGCCGTGCGGGTGTGGCTCTGACCGGCTATTCCCGGGCGGTGATCTGCTCCGCGGTGGCGAGCAGGCGTTTGGCGGTGCGCTCGACGTCCAGGTCGACCATCGACACTATGCCGAGACTCGCCTCGAGCGACTGCCCGTCACCGTCGTAGAGCGGCACGGCGATGCCGACCGCGCCCGGCGTCAGGTTGCCGCGCGATACCGCGTAGCCGCGCTCGCGCGCCTCGACGACCCCGGGCGGGTCGTCGGCCTCGGGCGGCCGGGCCAGCATGATGGCCAGGCCGCTGGCCCCCTGGTCGAGCGGATGCCGGGCGCCGCTGCGCTGGGACAGGTGGAAGACCGCGTCGGACGGCTCGACGACCGCCAGCACCACGGCGTCGGCTCCCTCCGACACGACGCACTGCGTGGTGACGCCGAGCTCCTCGGCCAGCGTCCGCAGGTAGGGGACGACCGCGCGCCGCAACTGCGGGTTGGCCTGCCTGGCCAGCTGGATGACGCCCAGGCCGAGCCGGTAACGGCCCGAGCTGCCCTCGGCGGCCAGGCGGTGGTTGCGCAGCGTGGTGAGCAGCCGATAGACCGCCTGCCGGTGCATGCCCAACGACGTGGCCAGCTCCGCGACGGTCATGTCGCGGTCCTCCACGGCGAGCAGCTCCAGCAGTTTCAGGCCCCGATCCAAGGTCTGGGACCCGTTGCCCTGACTCCCGCCGTCCCCGGCGCGATCACCAGTGCTCACGTCAAGCCATCCCTACCGCTGTCGGTTTTCACAACGCGCACTATGCCGATATTGCTGAGGCCCAATGTCATTTGTCGCATGAGAGTCAACTCCCGACAGTCTGGTCGGCTGCGGCATTATGCCCGGCGATCCGGCCGAACGCGAGACATTCGGCGATACTGCCGCCACCTGTCGGATAAAGCAGACCGTGCAAGGATCCTAGCTCACCAGCGGAGTAGAGATTGTCTATCCAACCGCCGTGAATCGAGGCCACCCGCGCTTTCGCGTCACGGCGCGGCCCTCCCACGGTATGCGAGCCCCCCGGCCATAGCGGAACCGCGAAATAGCGGTCACCGCCGAGCGGGGTCAGCGTGCCGGGATCGCGGCCGAAGTCGGCGTCGACGCCCGCCGCGCAGTGCTCGTTGTAGCGGGCGACCGTCTGCTCCAGCGCGACCGGGTCGAGTCCGCAGGCGCGGGCCAGTTCGGGGATCGAGCCTGCCGACTGGATCCAGCCGCGCCGCAGTTCGGCCACGTTGTCCTCGCTCCAGGTGTAGTCCTGCACCGGCCCGGTGGGGCCCGAGTAGGTGGGGACCAGCGTCGCCCGATCGAAGCGGGTCTGATCGAATATCCACCACGTCGGAATCCGGGGGTAAGTGAGCTGATCGGCGTCCATCGCCAAAAGCGACAGATGGGCGGCGTGCTGCTTGCCGGGCTCGCCGATGAATCGCCGGCCCGACCCGTCGACGAAGATCGACCCGGGCGGCCGCACGCCCTCGGCCGGTCCGAACCGGCCTGATCCCCACAGGTCGATGCCCGTTCCGCCGGTGTATCCGGCCTCGGGGAATCGCGCCACGAAATGCCCCGGCCAGACATTCATGTGCCACAGCTCCGCGCCGATTTCGGCCGCCATGGTGATGCCGTCTCCGGTGTTGTGCTCGGTGCCGTAGAAATGCACCGGAGTGACCGGCAGGTACTGCGTTTTCAACCGGTCGCTGGCCTCGAAGCCGCCGACCGCGAGCACGACGCCGCGACGTGCGCCGATCCGCTCGACCCCGTCGGCGCCTTCGGTCTGCACCCCGATGACCGCGCCGCGCGAGTCGGTGAGCAGCCACTTGGCCGCCGTGCCGTACCGGATCTCGATGCCGCGCTCGGCGACCAGGCTCCGCAGGAAGCCGTGCATCGGGCAGCCGGTGTAGCCCTCGGGACCGCTCGTGGGCTGCGCTTTGTAGACCCTGATCGACTCGTGACCGGGCAGGGAGGGGTGTTCGCCACGGATGTCCAGCTTGAGGTACTTGCCGCCGTGCCGGTCGAGCCAGTCCGGGTTGGCCGCCGTCTCCTCCGCCCAGGTGCGGATCAGGTCGGGCTCGATCAAGGGCAGCTCGCCGTTGACCGCGTACAGCGCGGACAGGTACTCCACCGCGCCGTCCACGTCCTGCGGCACGAGGAAGAAGCCGGCGGCGTAACGGCTGTTGGGCCGGTGATCGCCGGCCGCCTGCTTCTCGATGACGAGCACCTCGGCGCCCTCGTCGTGCGCGGTCACCGCGGCGACCGCACCGGCGTCGCCCAGACCGAGCACGACCACGTCGACCGTCCGATCGAAGGGACCGGTGTAATGCATCGCGACCTCCTTAACCGAGCACTGTCCTAAGCGAGCGCTGTCCTGCTGAGTGCCGTCACGTGAGTCCGAAGAGTTTGGCCGCGTTCTCCTTGAGGATCTTCGGCCGGACCTCGTCCCGGATGGCGATCTTGGCGAAGTCGGCCAGCCACCGCTCCGGCGTGATCATCGGGAAGTCCGAGCCGAAGAGCACCTTGTCCTTGAGCAGCGTGTTCGCGTACTGCACGAGCTGCGGCGGGAAGTACTTCGGCGACCACCCGGACAGGTCGATGTACACCTTCGGCTTGTGCATGGCGACCGAGAGCGCCTCGTCCTGCCAGGGGAACGACGGGTGCGCGAGGATGATCTGCAGGTCGGGGAAGTCGACGGCCACGTCGTCGATGTGCATCGGGTTGGAGTACTTCAGCCGCAGCCCGCCGCCGCCCGGGGTGCCCGCGCCCGCGCCGGTCTGGCCGGTGTGGAACAGCGCGGTGAGCCCGTGCTCGGCGATGACCTCGTACAGCGGGTAGGCCATCCGGTCGTTCGGGAAGAACCCCTGCGAGGTGGGATGGAACTTGAAGCCGCGGACGCCGTACTCCTCGACCAGCCGCCGGGCCGCCCGCACGCCCGCCGCGCCGCGATGCGGATCGACGCTCGCGAACGGGATGAGCACGTCGCTGTGCAGGGCCGCCTGCTCCGCGATCTCCTCGTTGGTCGGGGTCTGCTCCCGGCCGCTGACGTGCATCGCGTCGACGCCGAAGACGATCGCCGCCATGTTCCGCTCGCGGTAGTACTCCGCGATCATGGGGACGGTGAACTTCCGGACCGCACCGGCCTTGAAGTAGTCGGCCATCGCCGAGAACTTGTCGTTGTCACCCGACTCCGGCGCCTCATGCACCGATATCTGCACGTGAGTGTGCACGTCGATCGCATCCAGCGCGGCGATGTCCATCACGCCACCGCACTTTCGTCGGCGACGATCGCGGTGGCGCTGCCGGACAGCACTTCCACGCCCGAGGCGTTCACCGCCGAGACGGTGAGCTCGGCGCGCCGCTGCCCGTCGACCGTCTCCACCGCGGTGACGGTCGCCGTCGCGGTGATGGTGTCGCCGGGCCAGACGGGCGCCTTGAACCGGGCGCGGTAACGCCGGATGTTCTCGTGCCCGAACCAGTCGGTCAGCACGCGGCCGGCCAGGCCCATGGTGAGCATCCCGTGCGCCATGACGGTCGGGTTGCCGGCGATCTGGGTGGCGAACGGCTCGTCGGTGTGCAGTGGGTTGAAGTCGCCACCGGCGGCGGCGTACATCACGATCTGTGTGCGTTTGAGGTCCGTCACGACGACCTTGCGCACTTGCTGGTCGGTTGCCACGGTCATCGGCCCGCCTCCGGGGTGTCGTCGTCGGTCTTCGGCTTCGGGGTGACCGTAACCGAGACCGTGGTCGAGCGGGCGACCAGCTCCTTATCGTCGTCGAAGAAGTCGACGTGCCGCTCGGCGAAGTTGAGGACGCCGCGCCCGCCGGTCTTGCTCCACGTCCGTCCCTCCCGCTTGACGGCCGTCAGCGTCTCGCCGACGCGGATCGGGCGGAAGTACTCGAACTCCTGCTCGGCGTGCAGCCCGCCGGCGCCGCCGGACGACTGGCCCGGCCCGGCGCCGGAGCCGTTCCACGGCACGCCGGGCCGCATCCGCAGGCCCCAGTCCGGGTCGAACTGGGCGAAGGCGATCGGGAAGGTGGGCGCGATCACGTCCGCGTCCTCACCCAGGGCGCGGGCGAAGGCCCGTACATGGCCCTGCTCGATCGGGAACGGTATGCCGGTCACGACGCTGTCTCCTCTGCTTTCACCTGGCTGACCGCCAGCTCACGAGCGGACGCACGGTTGATCTTGCCTGCCGGGCTCCGGGGAAGCGAGTCGACCCGGACGATCCGGCGCGGGCGCTTGTAGCCGGCGAGCCTGTCGCTCACGTGCCGGCTCAGCGTCTCGTCCTCGACGTCGGCGAGCGCGTCCGCCGGGGCGACGACGGCGACCACGATCTGCCCCCAGCGCGGGTCCGGCACGCCGACGATGACCGCGTCGGTGATCTTCGGGTGGGTCAGCAGCGCCTCTTCGACCTCTTCCGGGAAGACCTTCTCGCCCCCGGTGTTGATCACGCCGTCGCCCCGGCCGAGCAGGATCAGCTTGCCGTCCGCGTCCAGCGAGGCGAGGTCGCCCGGCGCCGAGTAGCGGACGCCGTCGATGACCCGCCAGACCTTGGCCGTCCGCTCCGGGTCCTTGAGATAGCCGACCGGCTGCGCCCCGGCGCTGGCCAGGATGCCGATCTGGCCGGTGCCCGGCTTGATGTCCTGGTCGTTCTCGTCCAGGATGCGGGCGACGGAGGCCAGCATGAACCGCCCGTCCGCCACGTCGGCCTCCGTGCGCGCCACGGCCAGCCCGAACGGCCCGCCTTCGGAGGCCGAGATGTTGTCGACCAGGGCCAGGCCGTCGCCGTGCCGCAGCAGTTCGCGCTTGACGTCGGCGCTCCAGATGACGCCGGAGCTGGTCATCTGGTTCAGGCTGCTGATGTCGTACGGCTGCCCGGCGCTCTTGGCGGTGGTCAGGGAGTCCACCAGGGGGCGGCCGAACGCGTCGCCGACGATGACCATGTCGGTGACCGCGTGCTGCTGGACGGTCTGCCACACCTCGTCCGCGTTGAGGGACTTGGAGGTGCAGAAGCAGATCGTGCCGCCGCCGTACAGGCTGCGCAGCGTCTGCATGAGGCCGGTGCCGTGGATGAGCGGCGACATCGGCAGCACGATGGGAGTGAGGTTCCTCTCGTGCAGCTCACGGACGGCGGCCCGCACCTCGCTCGGCGTCTCCGGCACCGGGAGGTCGTGCTGGCGGAAGACCGACGAGATGATGCCGAGCAGGCCGTCGCGGTCCCAGATGACGCCCTTGGGGCGGCCGGTCGTGCCGCCGGTGAGCAGGATGATGCCGTGCGGCGAGTCGGTGTTGATCTCCTCGTGGACCGGGCCGTGCTCGGCCGCCCACTCGAAGGACACCGCCGGCGCGACCGGCTCGGCGGCCGAGCCGGCTTCCAGGAACAGGCCCAGCTTGGGGAGTTCGCCGTCCATCTGCTGGACCTGGGCGGCCAGGGTGGTGTCATAGACGAACGCCGCCGCGTCGGTGTAGTTGAGCACGTAGTGCAGCTCGGGGGCGAGGTAGCGGTAGTTGATGTTGACCGGCTGCGCGCCCAGCTTGAACACCGCGTACATGATCTCCAGGTACGCGAACGAGTTGTACAGCGAGATCGCGACGACCGAGCCGGGGCCGACCCCGCGCTCCGCCAGGACCCCGGCGAGCCGCGAGGAGCGGGCGTCCAGCTCGGCGTAGCCGACCTTCCGGTCGCCCTGGATCATCGCGGGCCGGTCGCCCGCGCCTTCCGCCGCGGCGCGCAGGGCTACGGCGATGCTCATCTTCTGTGCGGTGGGCCCAGTGGAGTCAGGCAAGGTGGTCTCAGGCAAGGTGGCCTCCGATTCGGGTATGACCGCGCAACAGGTCGCGCGAGAGAATGAGCCGCTGCACCTCGTCGGTGCCTTCGAAGATGCGCATCGCACGGACGGCGCGATACCACCCCTCTAGGGGAAGCTCCTTGGTGTAACCCATCCCGCCGTGTATCTGGAGCGCACGATCCACGACACGGCCGACCATTCCGGTGCAGAAGAGCTTCGCCATGGCCGAGGCGTGTCTGGCGTCGGCTCCCCGATCGACGTCCCATGCGGCGCGCAGGGCGAGCCAGCGGGCCGCTTCGAGCTCGGTCTCGGAGTCGGCGATCATCCACTGGATCGCCTGGTTCTGGCCGATCTTGCGGCCGAAGGTCTCGCGCAGGCCGGCGTAGTCCACCGCCATCTTCAGGCAGCGCTCGGCGATGCCGACGCACTGCGCGGAGATCACGTAGCGGCCCTTGCCGACCCAGCGCATGGCCAGCTCGAACCCGCCGCCGACCTCGCCGAGGACCTTGCCGGCCGGCACCCGTACGTCGTCGAAGGAGAGGGAGGCGGGCTGGTGCCAGCTGCCCATCGTGCTGATGCGCGAGGAGGTCCAGCCGGCCTCCCGGTCGACGAGGAACGCGGTCGCCCCGTGGCGGGCGCCCTTGTCCCGGTCGGTCAGCGCGATGACGATCGCGTAGTCGGCGTCGTCGCCGTTGCTGATGAACGTCTTCTCGCCGTTGATCAGCCAGTCGTCGCCGTCCCGCCGCGCGTAGGTGCTGATCGCCCCGGCGTCCGACCCGGCGCCCGGCTCGGTCAGCGCGAAGCAGCCGAGGCGCTCGCCCTCGATCGTCGGCTTCAGGTATTCCTCCTGCTGGGCCGCGTCGGCGCCGTACAGGATGTTGTCGGCCTCGCCGCCGAAGCGGAAGGGCACGCAGGTCTTCGCCAGCTCGACGTTGATCAGCGACTGGGTGACCGCGGGGAGCGCCATCCCGCCGTACTCCTCGGGCGTGCTGAGCCCCCAGAAGCCGAACGCGCGCGCCTTGGCGCGCAGCCGGCGCTCCTCGTCCCGGGGCAGCCGCGCGCCGCCTTCACGCACCAGCCGGAGAAAGTCCTCTTCCAGCGGAAGAATCTCCTTGGTGACGAACGCACGCACGGTGTCGCGGATGTCCCGCTGTTCGTCACTCAGCTCGAAGTCCATCAGATCTCCTTCGGTACGCCGGTCATCCGGCCCGCGGCGGCAGGTCGTGGGCGCGTACGTTGGAGATCATCGCGGCGTCCATCATCCAGTCGTGGGCCCGCAGCGGATCCGCCACGATCTCCGACATCTGAAGCTGGAACTTGCGCCGCTCCGACTCGTCCTGCTCCGCCATCGCGGTGGTGGTGCGGTGCGTGAGCTCCTGCACCGCCTCGACCGCGGCCTTGCGCCTGCGGTGCGCCCAGGCGTCCAGCACGTCCGTGCCGGCCTCGCCGCGGAGCACCGCGCTGAGCTGGATGGACAGGTCGAACGCGTCGTGGATGCCGCCGTTGAGACCCATGCCGCCCATCGGGCTGTTGACGTGCGCGGCGTCGCCGAGCAGCAGCACCCGGTCCCGGCGGAAGGTGTCGGCCACCCGCTGGTGCACGGAGTAGATCTTCCGTTCGCGCAGCGGCAGCTCGGGGTGGTCGCCGAAGACGCCGCGCAGCCGGTCCGCGACGTACTGGTCGGACAGGGCCTCTTCGGAGGTGACGTGCGGCGGCACCGAGACGACGATCCGCCAGACGTCCGGCACCCGCAGGATCAGCAGGTGCTCGACGGGGTCGGCGATGTAGTTGACGTCGCAGATCCCCGGCAGCAGCGTCTCCACCGGATAGTCGATGCTCAGCACGAGATAGCGATGCTCGTAGGTGAGCCCCTCGAACGAGCTGCCGAGCGCCTTGCGGATGGTGCTGCGCGCGCCGTCGGCGGCGAGCACCCAGCGGGCCGCGATCTGCTCTCCCGAGGTGGTGGTCAGCAGCGCGCTGTCCTCGTTCTGGCTCATTCCCACCACACCCGTGGACAGCCGTACGTCGACCGGGGCGGCGGATTCGTTGATCGCGTCCTTGATGATTTGAGTGTACTTGTACTGTTCGAGCTGCAGCCTGAAGGGATAAGCGGTCTCTCCGGCGAGCATGCCGAAGTCGAACTCGGCGATCAGCCCGTCGCGGCGGTCGTGCACCTGGTACTTCCGCGCGACGATGCCGGCTTCCAGCATCGTGGAGACGACACCGAGGTCACGGGCGATCTCGATCGTCGGCGGGTGGAAGGTCGAGGCCCGCCACTCCTTGCTGAGCTGGTCGCTCTCCTCCAAGACGGTGACGGACGCGCCCCGTCTGGCCAGCGCGAGAGCGGCGGTGAGCCCTACCGGGCCGGCGCCGACCACGGCCACGTCGATGATGCCCATCACTTGCTCCACTCGGCGATGTGGTCGCACATGATCCTGGCCAGATCGGGGCGACCTTGGAAGTAGTGGTCCGCGCCCTTGATCTCGACCAGCTCACGCCTGTCGTGCGTGACGGCGTCGTACATGGTGCGGGCGTGGCTGGGGAAGGCCGCGCAGTCGGCTGATCCGTAGACGACCATGACCGGCGCCTGCACCTCGGGCAGGGCCACGTAGGCGTTCGCCCGGCTGTTGTCGTAGCTCCACTGGCTCAGCCAGGACCGCAGGCTGGAGAGGTGGCCCAGTGACGCCGGCCGGAAGTTGGCCGCCCAGGGGCTGCCCCACAGGGTGCCGGCCTGCCGGTCGGACGGGTCGAGGGTCAGGTCCAGGAAGCGCGGGTCGGCGGCCGTGCCGTGCACGACGAAGGGAAGGTCGTCGGGCGCCACCTTCTCCCCGGTCGCCGTCTCGCGGACGTGCCCGCGCAGCGCTTCGAGCTGCTCGGTGGCCCAGGCGGTGATCCGGCGGTTGCGCTCGATCTGGGCGAGGCGGTAACGCTCGACGAATTCCTCGCCGTACGCCGGGCCGTTGGCCGGGTCGAACATGTCGAGCGAGGCGTCCCGGTCGAAGGGCCGGTGCTCGTCGGTGATGGCCGGATCGAGGCCCTCGGTGTAGACGATCGCCCGGCCGGGGTGCGCCATGGCCATGACGATCTTGTCAGCCGGGATGAGCCCGGCGCCGACCAGGTCGACGGGGTCGCCGGCCGGGGTGTGGGTGATGGTCGGGTTCTCCGCCTGCGCCTGGTAGAGCGCGGCGAGCCCGCCGCCGCCGGAGTTGCCGACCAGGATCACCCGCTCGTAACCCAGCTCGCGAAGGTGCCGGATCGCCGCGCCGATGTCCAGGAGGCAGTTCTCCATGATGAGCGCGGAGTCGTTGCCGACGTAGCGGGTGGCGAGGCCGACCGCGGCCACCCCGCGGGCGGCCAGCTCCTCCAGCGCGTAATGACCGATGAAGTTGGATGCCGGGTGGACGATCAGCACGGCCGTCGACGGCGGCCGGAGATCGTCCTTCCAGAGGGTGGCCCAGATCTTCCCGCTCAGTCTGGCGACACCGGAGTTGATGTCCAGGCGTCCGCCAGGTGTCATCGGTATGGGGAGTAGTTCGCGGGACAGCACGGGGCGGCTCCTGATCAGCGCGGATGGGGCAGGTGTGGGATCGGCGGGGCCGTGCGCTACCCGCGCGCGGTCCACTTCCGCAGCGTCTCGGCGCCCGCTCGCGCGTCGGCGTCGTTGAGAGAGCGCGTCTGGAACGTCAGCTCGATCCGGACACCGTTCGGGTCGAAGATGTACAAGGACTCCCAGACCCCGTCATGGTCGACGATGCCCACCGTCTCCACGCCCTTGGCCGCGAAGTGCGCCTTCCACTCGTCGAGCTCCTCCATCGAGTCGACGTTGAGCGCGATGTGCCGCACCCAGGAGGGCACCGAGTCAGGGCCGGGGTTGGGCATGTCGTCGACCTCGAAGAAGGCGATGGCGCTGCCGTCGCCCAGGCCGAAGAAGGTGTGCAGGTAGGGCGTGCGGGCTCCGTTGGAAGGCACCTCGTCCAGCTGGATCGCGGTGAGCAGCTCGCACTTGAGGACCTCGGTGTAGAAGTCGTGCGTGGCTTGGGAGTCCCACGTCGGATAGGCGATGTGGTTGAGCGAGCGCGGTGCGCGGAGATCGGCTGTCGCCATCATCTGATCCTCAGTGTGTGTCAATTATCGGACAAGTAGTCCGGAATTTGAATTGATTGTCCGGCCGTGGATGTCAACTTGTCAACTACGACCTCAGGGAACGACCACGCTGCGCAGCGCTTCTCCGGCCAGCAGCCGGTCGTACCCCTCCTGTGCGTCGGTGAGGCCGAACGTGCCCGAGACGTACTCGTCCAGCGGCAGCCTGCCCGCCAGATAGAGGTTCGCGAGCAGCGGCAGATCCCGGGCCGCGACGCAGTCGCCCCAGATGGAGACCCGGATCGACCCTCCGGTCAGGAACAGCCGCCGCATCGGCACCTCGGCCATGTCCCCCTGCTTGGGGGCGCCGACGATCACCAGCCGCGAGCCTGCGGCCCGCAGGCCGTCTGCCGTCGCGAAGGTGGCGGGCCCGCCGACCGCGTCCAGGACGACGTCCGCGCCCAGGCCGTCGGTCAACTCGCGTACGCGGTCGCCCGGGTCCTGCTTGGACGCGTCGATCAGGTGGGTCGCGCCGAACCGCTCGGCGACGGCGAGCTTGCCGGGATTGGTGTCGATCGCGATGATCTGCCGTGCCCTCGCGTACGCGGCCCCGGCGATGGCCGCGATTCCCACCCCGCCGCAGCCGATCACCACCACGTCGTCGGCCGGCCCGACCTCCGCGGTGTTGACCGCCGCGCCGAAGCCGCTGGGCACGCCGCAGCCGAGCAGCGCGGCGATGGGCGGCGGCACCCTCGGGTCGATCGCGATGGCCTGCCTGGCGCGCACGATGACCCGTTCGGCCAGGCCGCCGACGCCGAGCACCGGGGTCGCGGCGACGCCGTCGCCGAGGCCGACCTTCGGCCGGCGCGGCAGCTTCGACGCGCACGCCTCGGGCCGTCCGGAACGGCAGTGCTTGCACTCCCAGCAGGCCACCATCGGCGCGACGACGACGCTCTCGCCCGGCGCGACGCCCGTGGCGTCCGGCCCCAGGGCCTCGACGACGCCGGCCACCTCATGGCCGACCAGGTAGGGGAAGTCCGTCCCCGACGTGCCGTGCATGAAGTGCACGTCGCTGTGGCACAGCCCGCAGGCGGTGACCCTGATCAGCACCTCGTCGCCGGTCAGGTCCCGCAGCGGGATGTCCTCGAAGGTCAGCGGCCCGTGCGCCTCTCGGACGACGGCACCTCGGTAGTGCTCGGACATGGCTCACTCCTCGGATCGAGTCGGCTGAAGGTCAGTACCAGCGGGGCGCGTCGGCGGCGGCGGTGTCCACGATCACCGTCTTGAGCTCCGTGTAGGCCTCATGGCCCACCCGGCCGAGCTCTCGGCCGACCCCGGACAGGCCGACGCCGCCGATGGGGGCGTCCAGCGCCAGCGCCCCGTAGGAATTGATCCAGAAATAGCCGGAGCGGACGGCTCTGGCGGTGGTCAGCGCCCGGTCCAGGTCACGGGTCCAGCAGCCGCCGACCAGGCCGAAGGGCGAGTCGTTGGCGAGCGCGACCGCCTGCTCCGCGCCGCTGAACCGCTGCACCGTGAGCACCGGCCCGAAGACCTCGTCGTACACGATGTCGGGCACGCGCGGCAGGTCCGCGGGGATCTCCAGCACGGTCGGGGCGAGGAACGCGCCGTCGGGATGGGCGCCGGGCGGCCGATCGCCGCCGGCCAGGACGCGGGCGCCCTGCTCCACCGCCGTGTCGATCATCGCGCGGACCCGGGCGGCCTGGCCGGCCGAGATGAGCGCGCCCAGCTGGGTGTCCGGCGCGAACGGGTCACCGACCCGGATCGAGCGCGCCACCTCCACGACCCGCGCGACGAACGCGTCCGCGATCGACTCCTCGACCAGGAGCCGGGAGCCGGAGAAGCAGCGCTGGCCGGCGTTGCGGAAGATGCCGCCGACCGTGGCGTGCAGGGCGGCGTCCAGGTTGGCGTCGGCGTAGACGATGTTCGCGGACTTGCCGCCGAGCTCCAGCAGCACCCGTTTCATCCCGTCCGCCGCCGAGCCCATCACCTGCCGGCCGACCGCGGTGCTGCCGGTGAACGACACCATGCTCACGCCGGGATGCTCGACCAGCCGGCGGCCGACCTCTCCCGCGCCCTGGAGCACTTGGAGGAGACCGTCGGGCAGGCCGGCGGCGGTGAGAATCTCGGCGAACACGGGCGCCGCCAGCGGGCTGAGCTCGGGCGCCTTGATCACGATCGCGTTGCCCGCCGCCAGCGCCGGCCCGGCCTTCTGCGCCGCGAACATGAACGTGGTGTTGAACGGGATGACCGCCGCCACCACCCCCACCGGCTCCCGGAAGGCCATCCGCAGGGTGGAGCCGTCCGCCGGCAGCGTGATGCCTTCGAGGGTGGCGGCCCACCCCGCCGCGGCACGCAGGTGGGCCGCCGCCACGAAGACGTCGCCCCGCGCTTCCGCCAGCGTCTTGCCGTTGTCCAGCGCGACCAGGTGGACGAGCCGTGCGGCCCGCGCCTCGATCAGGTCGGCGGCCGTGCGCAGGATCCGCGCGCGTTCGTGCGGGGAGGTGCGCGCCCAGGCGGGCTGAGCCGCGACGGCGCCCGCGACGGCTTCGTCGACGAACTCGGCCGTGGCCGCCTCGACGTCCGCGATCAGTGAGCCGTCGCCCGGGTGAGAGGTGGTGAAGACCGCCCCGCCGCCGCCGCGCAGGACCCCTCCGGCGAAGCTGTGCGCGGCCGGCGGCTCCGCGATGGCGACGTACTCGGACAGTTTTGTGCTCATCGAGGAGTCTCCTTGGGCCAGATCTGTGCCGCGGCCCAGGTACACATGCGGCCGATTCAGGTACGAAGAACCGTGACTGCCTGCCGGACCAGCGCTCTTTACCTCATCTGCACCTGAACGCTACCATCAAAATTCAAATATAGGACTCATCGTCCGATAAATGGAATCTGGAGATCCCATGGAGTTCACTCACCTCGGTCGCAGCGGTCTGACGATCAGCCGATTGGTCCTCGGCACGGACAACTTCGGCACCCAGACGACCGAGGAGGACGCGTTCCAGATCATGGATCACGCCCACGAGCTGGGGATCAACCTGATCGACACGTCCGACGTGTACGGCTGGCAGTTCGGCGAAGGCCTGACCGAGCAGATCATCGGCCGCTGGCTGGCCACCGGCGGCGGCCGCCGCGAGCGCACGGTGCTCAGCACCAAGCTGTACGGCCGCATGTCCACCTGGCCGAACAACTTCGGCCTGTCCGCCCTGCACATCCGGCGCGCCTGCGAGGCGTCGCTCCGGCGGCTGGGCACGGACTACATCGACATCTACCAGATGCACCACATCGACCGATCGACCCCGTGGGACGAGATCTGGGAGGCGATGGACGTCCTCAAGACCCAGGGCAAGATCGTCTACGTCGGCTCCTCGAACCACCCCGGCTGGCACATCGCCGGCGGGCAGGAAGCCGCCGCCCGGCGCGGACACCCGGGCCTGGTCAGCGAGCAGACCATCTACAACCTGCTGGAACGCACCGCCGAGCTGGAGGTCCTGCCCGCCTGCGCGCACTACGGCGTCGGCATGATGCCCTGGTCGCCGCTCGACGCCGGCCTGCTCGGCGGCATCCTGCGCAAGGAGCGGGAGAACAAGATGGGCACGCCGCTGCCCGGCGCCAACGTGGCGACGCACCGGGGCAAGCGGCTGATCAAGCTGGACCGGCACCGCGCCGCCATCCAGGAGTTCGAGGACCTGTGCGAGGAACTCGGCGAGAACCCCGCCGACGTCGCGATGGCCTGGCTGCTGGGCCGGCCCGGCGTGACCGCGCCGATCATCGGGCCGCGCACCCTGGCCCAGCTCGACGCCGCCACCCACGCCTTCGAGGTGTCCCTGGACGACAAGACGCTCGACCGCCTGGACGCCATCTTCCCCGGCCCGGGACCCGCGCCGGAGGCCTACTCCTGGTAGGCCCCCGGGTGACCGGACCCGCTCAGCGGAACGTCTGCTGGAGACCCAGCAGACGCCGGGCGCCCACCTTCTCCAGATACTCCTGGTGGTCCTTGACCCCGTACACGTACTCGTCCAGGTATTCCTTGGTCCGGTCCTGGGCGGCGAAGTCGCGGTACTCCACCAACTGCTCCCGGTCGTAGGCGTAGTGCCCCGGCGAGGACAGCGGATGCGAGCCGTAGGGCGCGTGGGCGACGATGTCCACGATCGCGCCCGGGATGGACACCAGGCGCGGATCCGGGGCCGGAGCGTACTCGTCCAGGATCTCGTCCGAGCTGATGATGACGTGGTCGCTCGCCTTCGCCATCACGTCCTCGAACCGCCGCTGGCCGAAGATCTGCGTGTTGCCCTTACGGTCGGTGACCTGCGCGTGGAACAGCCCGTAGTCCGCCCGCAGCGCGGGCACCGTGGTCACCGTACGTCCGGTGTAGGGGTCGGTCGTCGTCTTGATGGCCTTGTTGACCTTGGGCAGGTCGGTGCCCTCGTACAGCGGGGGAAGCGGCAGGAACGGCAGCGTGCTCGCGCCGGCGCGGAAGCCGTAGACGATGTACGCCTCATCGCCCTCGACGATCTCGATCGACTGGCTCTCCGCGGCCCGGCGGTAGTTGGGCGCCATGCCGAGAAACTCCAGCCCGACATAGGACACATGCAGCTTCCGCACACAGCCCGCGGCGATGAGCATGTCCACCGGCGCGCCCGCGCTGGGCGTCGGGATCAGCTCCAGATCCCTGGCCCCGCGCCGGATCAGCGCGTTGACCAGCGCCATCGGGCCGTTGTGGGAGTGCACGCCGCCCAGCGCGATCGTGGCTCCGTCGGGGATGCCGGCGACCGCCTCCTCGGGGGTCGTCACCTTGTTCGCGCTCATCGCCTGAACTCCTTAGCCGGACCGGCGTCGCCGCCGGTCGTCACCTCGCCGAGCAGGTGCGTCCCAGTGACGCGCTTCAGCTCAGCCCTCCTGATCTTGCCGCCCTCGTCGACCGGCAACTCGGTCACGAACTCCACCTCGCGCGGCCGCTTGTAACCGGCCAGCCGCTCGGCGCAGTAGTCGAGAACCTGCTGCTCCGTCAGCTCCACGCCGGGCGCCCGCTGCACCAGCGCCTTGACCGACTCGCCGAACCGCTCGTGCGGCACGCCGATCACCGCGGCGCGGGCGACGCCGGGGCAGGCCTGCAGCACCGCCTCGACCTCGCCGGCGTACACGTTCTGCGCCCCCGACCGGATGACGCCCTGCGCCCGGTCGGCGAGATAGATGTAGCCGCGCTCGTCCCGCCAGGCCATGTCGCCGAGCCGCAGCCAGCCGTCCTTGAGCACCGCGCGGGTCACCTCCGGCTGGCTCCAGTAGCCGGAGAACACGCTGGCCGCGCGGATCCGCATCTCGCCGGTCTCCCGGACGGCCACCTCGCGGTCCTCCGTGTCGAAGATCTTGACCTCGGCGAACGCGGCCGGCCTGCCGACCGGGACGATGGAGGCGGCCTCGGTGCGCAGGAAGTTCCGGTGGTCGTCCGGGGTCAGCAACGCCACGAATCCACCCGCCTCCGTCGCCCCGAACGCGTGATAGAAGTCCAGGTCCAGCGCCTCCGCCAGGGACCTGATCAGGCTCCAGGAGACCGAGGCGCCGCCGTACCCCACCAGCTTGAGCGCGCTCGCGCGGGTGAGGTCGAGGTCGGGCAGCGCGCGGACCAGGTCGACCAGCATGGTCGGCACCAGGAAGGCGTGCTCGACCCCGAACCTGTCGA
This sequence comes from Nonomuraea glycinis, assembly GCF_014646515.1. GTDB lineage: Bacteria > Actinomycetota > Actinomycetes > Streptosporangiales > Streptosporangiaceae > Nonomuraea > Nonomuraea glycinis. The sequence continues at coordinate 907,433 of NZ_BMNK01000002.1, read as the reverse complement.
TGTCCTCGACGAACGCGGCCGGGTCGAAGCGCCTGCGCAGCAGCAGCGGGACGCCGAGGTAGGCGGTGGTCGTCACGTAGGACGCGCCGACCCCCAGCGTCAGCGGCACCGAGATCCAGGTCGGGCCGCCGCGCGGCACGTTGACCTCGCACAGGTAGTTGGCCGTGCTGGCGAGCTGCTGGTCGTGCGTGGCCATGCAGCCCTTGGACGCGCCGGTGGTGCCGCTGGTGTAGCGCAGCGAGCGCAGCTCGTCGCCGGTGCCCGTCACGGGCACCTCGCCCGGGTCGCCCGAGGCGACCAGGTGCACGAACGACCCCTGCTCGTCGTCGCCCAGGCCGATGGTGTAGATGCCGCGGATGCCCGGCACCTGCCTGGCCGCCTCGACCGCGGCGGGGGTGTCGCAGATGATGATGGAGGCGCCCGAGTGGGTGAGGATGCGGGCGATCTCGGGGGCGGTCAACCGGGTGTTGATCCCCACGGTGACCAGGTTGGCCTTCCACGCGCCGTGGAAGGCCGTCACGATGTGATGGCAGTTGGACATCACCAGCGCGACCCTCTCCTGCGCGCGGTATCCGAGCCCGATCAGCGCGTTGGCCAACCGGTTGGTCTCGATGTCCAGCTCGGCCCAGGACAGCTGGGCCTGGTCGCAGATGACTGCGGGCAGCGGGCCTCGTCGTACCGCGTTCTGCCGCAGCAGGTTCTCGATTCGCATGGGTGTCCGTTCGTCAGCGGTCGAGCGCCCGCTCGACCAGGTCGGCGATGAGGTCGGGGCGCTCGATGTGGACGTTGTGCCCCGCGCCGGGCAGCACGGTGACCGGGTGTCCGAGGACCTCGGCCATGTCCGCGGGCTTGATGCCGGGGTCGTGGTCGCCGCAGGCCAGCTCGACCGGGCAGGTCACCCGGCGCATGCGGGCGGCCAGCTCGGGACCGGTGGCCGGGCCGGACTTGGCGATGCCGGGGTCGCCGGAGAGTCCGTAGCCGTCGTCGCGGGCGGTGACCCCGCTGCCGCGATCCTCGTCGGTGAAGGCGGGTCCGGTCATCCCGGACACCCGTCCGAACAGCTCGCGGGCCTGCTCCTGGTCGGCGAAGACCCGGACCGGCCGGCCGGCCCCGACGGCTCGCCGGGTCAGCTCCTCCTCGGTCCAGGCGACCTTCATCGCGACCACCGCCAGGGACACGACCGTGAGGCCGCGCGTCCCGTCGGCGAGGGCCATCCCGATCATCCCGCCGAGCGAGTGGCCCACGACGGTCACCGGGTCCTGGACGCCGGTGAGCGCGGCGGCCACCGCGTCGGCGTAGCCCTCGGGCGAGTAATCCTGGCGATGGCCGGAGCGGCCGTGCCCCGGCAGGTCGGCGACGAGCCGGCGGCAGCGGGTCCCGCGCTCGCGGAGCTCCGCCAGCACCGGCTTCCAGACGGCTCCTGACGCGCCGGAGCCGTGCAGGAAGAGCACCGCCGGGCCGTCGCCGTCGGACTCCAGGTATACGTCGGCCATCACGCCTCCGCCTTCGTTCGGGCGAGGAACCCGAGCGCGGCCTCGACGAACTCGCCGGCGCGCTCGATCTGCGGATAGTGCCCGCTGTCACAGATGGTCTCGGTCCGCGCGCCCGGGATCTGGGCCGCCAGTTCCTGCCAGGTCAGCGGGGGCACCAACCGGTCGTGCTGGCCCCGGATGAGGAAGGTGGGCACGGTGATGCGGCTGTAGTCGCGGGCGGGCGGGCGCACATGCGGCCGTCCCTCGCCGTCACGTCCCGGTGCCCGCAGGTTGCCCGCCGCAGCGGTCTCCCACGCCCCGCGCACCATGCAGTACTCATGGCGGCGGCGCAGGTAGTCCTCGCTGTTCTTCCAGCGCGGGTCGTGGAAGAGCACGTCCATCGAGGGGCGCAGGCCGTCGAGCGTGCCGTCGAAGTCCTCCAGCACGGCACGGGCCGCCGCCACCGGAGCGGCCAGGCCGGTGCCCACCACGACCATCGACCGGATCGGCCACTCGGGCGCCGGCCGGTTGGCGACGTCGAGCAGCATCCGCCCGCTGAGGGACGTGCCGATGAAGTCCGCCGAGTCGATGCGCAGGGTGCGCAGCACGCCGGCGACCTGCCGGCGCATGAGCCGGCGCTGGCCGCCGCCGAAGTCGCGGAGTTTGTCGCTGTGCCCGAAGCCGACGAAGTCGAGCGCCAGCACGCGGTGGTGCTCGGCCAGCGCCGGGATGCAGTTCTCCCAGGCGAGCCGGGCCGAGGCGCCGTACTCGCCGCCGTGCAGGAGGATCAGCGGCGGGCCGTCACCGGCCTCCAGGTAGTGGGTCGTGCAGCCGTCGGCGACAACGTACCGATCATGGAAGCTCATCGGCGCTCAGGCCACGGACGGGTAGCGGCGCAGCACACCGTCGCGGTCGACCTGGGTGCGGAGCAGGGTGAGCTCCTCCTCGCTCGGCGCGCCGACGGTCTGCACGTCGTCGGCGATCAGCAGCTCGAAGCCGGTCGCCGCCTGGATCTTCTCGATGCTGCTCCACGGGTGCACCTTGAGCACGCGCATCCGCTTGGTCTCCGGCTCGAAGTCGAACACGCCCAACGGGGTGAACACCCGCCGGGGGCCGTCGGACTCGGGGCGGTAGACCTTGGCGCGGGCGTCGCCGCCGTCCAGCCAGCCGGCGCCGCTGACGAAGTCGACCTTGTCGACGAAGATCTTCGGCGTGTGGTGCTGGGTATAGATGTAGCTGGTCTTGAAGCCGCCGGTGAAGATCAGGCCGATGGTGCCGGGTCCGCGCACCTTCGGCTTGTCCCAGTCACCGATCATGGCCATGTTCAGGTTGCCGAACTTGTCGATCTGCATCCCGCCGAGGAAGGCGAAGTCGAAGCGCATCGCCGTCTCGAAGTCCACGACGTCGTCGAGGCTGAAGTGATACTCGCTCGTCACGAGGTTGCGGTAGTCGGCCGAGGACTCGGTCAACCGCTGGATCTTCGGGTTCATCGCGCCGCTGCCTCCACAGAAGAAGGAGAGGTTGGGCGCGTGCGTGAGCTGCGCCAGGCGCAGCCCGGCGGCTGGGATGTGCGATGCGGCGCCCACGGAGCCGAAGGCCCCGTCGGCCATCTCGTGCGAGATGGAGATCGCCATCATCTCCGCCCAGGTATAGGTCGCCTCCGGCACGTGGCCCCCAATCGGGTTCGAGCGACAGCGCAGGTCATCGCGCTGGACATCTCGCCGGGACAAGTACTTGTCAGAACAGCGAGTCGCATTTATCGTACAGTAAGTCCGTAATTTGTAACAATGCTATCGTGACGGTGTTTCTGTCAAGGGTCATCGCGCCCTGGCCGGTGGCTACCGCGCAGGAGGAACAACGATGACCCGACCCGCTATCGAGCGAGTCCTGCACGGCCTTGTCGACCTGCACTGCCACTCCGGGCCCAACCCGCTGCCGCGCAAGTTCGACCATGTCCAGGCCGCGAAGGACGGCGAACGGCTGGGCATGCGCGCCTTCCTGGCCAAGTCCCACCATCACAACACGGTGATGGACCTGCTCGCGATGGGCGAACGACTGTCCGGCGTGCGCACCGCCGTCTACGGCGGCATCGCGCTGAACAACCAGGTCGGCGGCATCAACCCGTACGCGGTGGAGATGTGCCTGCGGATGGGCGGACGGTGTGTCTGGTTCCCCACCATCTCCTCCAGTGCGCACGTCGACCACCACAACCGCGGCGGCGGCTTCCCCAAGCCGACGATCCCGCTGACCACGACCCAGGTGGACGTGCGCGGCCCGGACGGCGCGCTCATCCCCGAGGTCGGCCAGGTCATCGAGGTCATCGCGGAGACCGGCGCGCTGCTGTCCGCCGGGCACATGGCCCCCGACGACATCCGCGAGGTCTTCACCGCCGCGCGCGACGCCGGGGTCCGGCGGCTGATCGTCAGCCATCCGAACTTCGTGATCGGCTCCGACCCGGCCCAGTGCCGGGACTTCATCGAACTCGGCGCCTACATCGAGCACGAGACCAGCATGTACGACCCCGAAGTGGCCAACGTACGGTGGGGTCCTGAGGTGCTGATGGACTGGATCGAGCGGATCGGGCCGGAGCACACCGTGCTCGCCTCCGACCTCGGCCAGGTCGGCCGCCCGATGCCGGTCGACTCCTTCATCCGCGTCGGGTCCGCGCTGCTGGATCTCGGGCTGCCCGAAAAGGACCTGCGGCAGATAGTCCGCGTCAACCCGTCGTACCTGCTCGGCCTGGACGACTGACCGAAGGACGAATCACATGTACAGCCCCACCGATCCGCGCGCCGCGCTCAACACGAACACGAGCACGACGGATCCGCACGCCCCGATCGCCGCGCTGGCCACCTACGAGTTCCTGGCGCTGCCGCCCGACGAGGTCTCCGACCTCGGCAGCAAGACCTGGTACGTACGCGGCCAGAACTTCGTGCTCGCCTTCACCCGCCTGGTCTCCGGCGACACGCTGGCCCGCGACGCCGCCGCGCAGAAGGAGGAGTACGTCATCGTCCTCCCCCACGACGACGTCACGATCGACGTGAGCGCCGGCGCGGAGAGCCAGAAGGTGTCCGGCAGCGGCGTCGTCATCGTGCCGCCCGGCGACAGCGCCGTCACCGGCCACGGCGACGGCGACGTGGTCCGCCTGTTCGACGTCCGGACCACCGACGTGCTCGCGCGCTGCGGCAACGCCGCGACGTACGCCGAGGACCACCCGCGCGTCGCCCTGCTGGAGCCGTGGCCCGACCCGCCCGCCGGCCACCGCCTGCGCGTCTACCGCAACGCCGACTTCCCGCTGCGGCCCGGCCGGTTCGGCCGGATCTTCCGGTCCAGCGCCTTCATGGTCAACTTCGGTGACCCCAAGGACGGGCCGCGCGACCCCGACCGGCTCTCCCCCCACCACCACGACGACTTCGAGCAGTGCTCGCTGACCGTCGCCGGTGACTACATCCACCATGTCCGGACGCCCTGGACGTCGAAGCGCTCGCAGTGGCGCGCCGACGAGCACGCGGCCGTCGGGAGCCCCGCCGTGGCGATCATCCCGCCGCCCACCGTGCACACCAGTCAGGCGGTCGGCGAGGGCGTGCACATGCTCATCGACATCTTCAGCCCACCGCGCGCGGACTTCTCCGCCAAGGCCGGCTGGGTGCTCAACGCCGATGAGTACCCCGCCCCGGAGCACGTGACGACCGCATGACCTTCTTCGCTACCGCCTCCGCCCAGACGCCCCGGATCGGCACCTGGATCAAGCTGGCGACCACCGAGAGCGTCGACATCATGGCCAGCGCCGGATTCGACTTCGTGGTCATCGACCTCGAACACGCCCCCCTCGATCTCACCCTCGCGGCCCGGATGATCAGCGCCGCCAACGCCTACGGCGTCGACCCCCTGGTCCGCGTGCCCGACCATCAGGGCTCGACGATCCAGCGGGTCCTCGACGCCGGCGCGCGGGGCATCCTGGTCCCCCACGTCGACTCGGTGGCCGACGCCGAACGGGTGGTGGCGGCCACCCGCTTCCCGCCCCTCGGCAACCGGGGCGCGGGCGGCACCAGCCGCGCGGGCAGGTGGGGGCTGACCGGCCGGGACGAGTACATCCGGGTCGGCAACGAGGACGTCGTCTGCATCCCCCAGCTGGAGAGCCCGGCCGCCATCGACGCCGCCGACGGCATCCTCGCCGTGCCGGGGGTCGACGCGGTGTTCTTGGGCGCCGGTGACCTGTCCGTCTCCCTCGGGGTCCGGGTGACCGACCCCGTGGTCAAGGAGTCACTCGACCGGGCGCGGGCCGCGGCCGCCGCCGCCGGCAAGCCCTGCGGCGCGGCCTGCGTGGACGCGCCGTCGGCCGTCCGGGCCGCCGCCCTCGGCCACCAGTTCCTCATCATGGGCAACGACGCCACCATGCTCGCCCGCACCGCCCACACGATGGCGCAGGCGTTCCGGGAGCAGATCGGCGCCACCTCGTGATCATCGGAACCTGGCAGCTCGTCGACTACGTGATGGAGGGCGAGCCCGACGACGGCGCTCGCCCCCTCGGGGACCACCCGCTCGGCCGGCTCATCTACGGCGCCGACGGCCACATGTCGGTGCAGTACATGGCCGGCGACCGGCCGCGCCTGCGCTCGGACAACTGGCGCTGGGCCACCGACGCGGAGAAGCTCGAGGCCGTACGGACCTACGGCGCGTACGCCGGACGCTACGAATGGTCCGGCGACCGGGTCATCCACCAGGTCGAAGCCGCCATCTACCCCAACTGGATCGGCGCCAAGCTGGTCCGCCTCGCCGTCGTCCACGGGGACCGGCTGATCCTGCGCGCCGAGCGGACCCCCGGCCGGCCGCCCACCCCCATCCTCACCTGGGAGCGCATCCATTGAACGTGATCGACGCACACGCGCACCTGGTGACCAACGACCCCGCCTACCCGTTCAACCCGCCCGGCGGCTCGGTCAGCGAGGCCGTACGCAACGATCCGATGACCGCGGAGCGGTTGCTCGCCGCGCTGCGCGACAACGAGCTGTCCGGCGCGGTCGCCGTCCAGCGCGCGCACGTGTACGGCTACGACAACAGCTACGTGGTGGACTCGGCGACGCGGCACCCCGACCGGCTGGCCGCCATGTGCGTGCTCGACGCGCAGGCGCCGGACGCGGCGGAGAACGTGCGCCACTGGGCGAAGCGCGGCGCCGTGGCCGTCCGGCTGACCTCGCCGGGCGGTAACCAGCACGGTGGCACGCCCGGCACCGACTGGTTCGCCGGCTCGTCCGCCCGCCAGGTGTGGCGGCAGGCCGAGGAGCTCGGGCTGTCGATGTGCCTGCACATCTACCGCTGGAACCGCGACGAGAGCCTGCGGGCGCTGGACGCGGTGACCCGCGAGTTCCCCGGCGTGCCGGTGATCCTCGACCACATCGCGAGCGTCGAGACCGACCGTGACGCTCCCTACCCGGGGGCCGACGGGTTGCTCGCGCTGGCGGACCTGCCGCAGGTCCACATCAAGGTGACGACGCTCAACTTCGCCCGGATCATCGCCGCGGGGATCTCGCCGACGGTCGTGGTCGAATGGCTCGTCTCCCGGTTCGGGGCCGAGCGGGTGCTGTGGGGGTCGGACGTCACCCAGACCCCCGGCGCCTACGAGGACATGGTCAAGATCGCCCGCGAGTCGGTGTCCGGCCTGTCCAGCCGGGACGCCGCCCTGGTCCTCGGCGGCACGGCGGCCTCGCTCTACCGCATCGCGACGCCATGACTCGCGGCGTGCCGGGCGACCTGACGCCTGCCGGCGACGGCGAGGTGCCTCTTGTGGACACTCATGTCCATCTGTTCACCAGTGCGCTACCACTCGCGGCACGGGCGTGGACCCGGCCCGAGGGTGAGCTGACGGCGGACACGTTCGTGACGATGATGGACGAGCACGGCGTCGACTACGGCGTGCTCTCGGCGATGAGCCTGCTCGGCGATCTGAACGACTACACGATCGCCGCGTTGCGCGCGCACAAGCGGCTGCGCGGGACCGTCATCGTCGAGCCCACCACCGACCGGTACGTCCTGGAACGGATGAAGGCCGACGGCGTGGTGGGCGTCCGCTTCCAGTGGCGACGCCTCGCCGACCTGCCGGATCTCAGCGACCCGGCGTACCGGCGGCTGCTGTTCCGGATCGCGGACCTCGACTGGCACGTCGAGCTGAACATCGAGGGCGTCCGGTTGCCGCCGGTGCTCGACCGGCTGACCGCCTCCGGGGTGAAGGTCGTCGTGGACCACTTCGGCGATCCGGACCGGGACGCCGGCTACACCGGCGACGGCGGCAGGGCGCTGCTGCGCGCCCTCGGCACCGGCCGGGTGTGGGTGAAGCTGTCCGCGGGCTACCGCTTCAACATCAGCCCGGCCATGCTGGCCGACCACGCGGCGACCCTGATCGGGGCCGCCGGACCGGACCACGTCTTCTGGGGCAGCGACGCCCCGTTCATCGGCGCCCGGTACCCGGTCACCTACCGCGACGCCGTCGACTCCTTCGCGCAGCTGGTGCCCGACCCCGCGCTGCGCCGCCGGATCTCGCTCGCCTCACACGCGTTCTACTTCGGCTGAACACAAGATCTCGGCCGCACGCTGAGCCGCCCCAGCTGAGCTGGGGCGGCTCTCGTCGGTTACTTCGGGGGCGGCAGGTGGCTCTGCAGGTGCTCCGCGAAGCCGGGGAAGTCGGCGGCGAGTTGATCCGCGCTCCATCCACCGTCGCGATGCGTGACGAACGCCTCCTTGGGGTGCGCCCAGATCGCGAACCGGTCGCCGCCGAAGCCGATGTACTGCCCGGTGACGTCGGCCGACGCGTCCGAGGCCAGGTAGACGACGAGCGGCGCCACGTCCTCGACCTTGCCGATGCCGCGCCGGCGCAGGTCGGCCGGGACCGGGCCGCCGGCCTCGACCGCCGCGACGACCTCGGTCAGCGACGGGATGGTCGCCGCCATCCGGGTCAGCGCGGTGGGCACGATCGCGTTCACGGTCACGCCCAGCTTCGCCGTCTCGATCGACCACACCCGCACCATGCTGATGATGGCCGCCTTGGACGCCGCGTACGCCGTCTGACCGAAGCTGCCGTACTGGCCGGCCGGTGAGCCGACCAGGATCAGCCGGCCACCGCCGCCCTGCTCACGGAACTGCCGGACCGCGGCGCGACCGCAGGTGAAGGTGCCACGGACGTGGCTGTCCACCACGAGGTCGAACTCCTCGTCCGTGACCTTGGCCAGCGTCCGGTCGCGCAGCGCGCCGGCGTTGGTGCACATCACGTCCAGGCGGCCGAACTCCGAGACGGCCCGCTGAACCAGCGCGTCGGCCGACTCCGTGCTGCCGACGGCGCACACCTCGGCGACGGCACGGCCACCGGCGCCGGTGATCGCCTCGACGGTCTCCTTGGCGACGTCGGCGTCGATGTCGTTGACCACCACGGCGGCACCGGCCGCGCCCAGCGCCTCGGCGTACGCGCGGCCGAGGCCACGCCCTGATCCGGTGACGATGGCCACCTTGTCGTTGAGCCGCATGGGCTTCCTTTCCTCGTTATCCGCTGATCTTCACCGTGTTGAAGTGGTAATCGCCGACCGCCGGCACGTCGAGCCCGGTCACGCCCTTACGGAAGGCCGCCACATAGGTCACGCCGCACACCGGGATCACCGGCGGCCCGGTCTCCGTGACCTTCTTGATGATCTCGTGCATCGGCGCCGAACGCTCGGCGACGTCATCGCTGGCCCGCGCCTTCGCCAGCAGGTCGTCAAGCCCGTCCAGGGAGTAGCCGCCCGGGTTGTACGAGCCGCCCTTCATGTAGAAGTCCTTGACGAACTGGCTCGGGTCGGGCCGGCCGGACTGCACGAGCGCCACCGTGGCGGTGAACTTGCCGGTCCGGCGGGCGGTGATCATCTGCTGGAATTCCAGGACCTTGATCGTGGACTTGATCCCCACCTGCTGCAGCTGTGCCTGCAGCGCCTGGGCCAGCGTCTGGTACGACGTGTTGGGGCCGACCTCCAGCGTCAGCTCCATGCCGTTCGGGAAGCCCGCCTCGGCCAGGAGCTTCTTGGCCTTCTCCGGGTCGTAGGAGGACGACACGTCGTTCAGCTCGGGCACGTTGGCCCAGAAGCCCTCCTGGAACGGCTGCGTCGACGAGACGCAGGCGCCCTCGTACAGGTTCTTGCTGATCGACTCGCGGTCGATGGCGTGCATCAACGCCTGCCGGACCTTGGGGTTGTCGAGCCCCTTGACGGAGGTGTTCAGCAGGATCCCGTTGAAGGTGGTGTTGGGGCCCTTGATGACGGTCATGCCGTCCGCCTCGGCCTCCTTGATCTGGCCGGGCGTGATGGAGGTGCCGTCGGCCTGCCCCGACTTCACCGCGCGCAGGCGGGTCGTCTCGTCGGAGTAGACGGTCATCTCCACGCCGCCGATGGTCGTCTCGGCGGCGTTCCAGTAACCGTCGAACTTCTTGAAGGAGACCTTGCCCACCTGGAGTGTGTCGATCTGGAAGGCGCCGGTGCCGACCGGCTTGGTCGGCAGGTCCGGGGCGTCGAGCGCGCCGGGCGCGACCACGATGCCGGCCTCACCGGCGAGCACGTTGATCATGTAACCGGCCGGCTCGGTGAAGGTCAGCTTCACCTCGGTCGGGCTGGTCACCTCGATCTTGTCGAGCACCGACAGCGTCGTGACCAGCGCGCCGCTCTTCTTGAACGCCTCCAGCGACGCCTTGACGGCCTCGCCGTTGAAGTCCTCACCGTTGTGGAACTTCACTCCCTCGCGCAGCTTGAGGGTGATCACCTTGTTCTCGTCCGAGAACGTCCACTCGGTCGCCAGACCCGGCCCGATCTCACCGGCGGCACTCCGGCTGATCAGGTGCTCGTAGACCACGTCCAGGAACACCGGGTCCAGCGGCGCCGCCTTGCGGGGGTCGAAGGAGGTCGGGTTGCCCGGCACGGCCCACCGCAGGATCGCCGCGGTGTCGGGAGCGCCGTCAGCGCTCGACGTCGTCGGCTTGTCGGTCGTCCCGGCGCCACAGCCGGAGAGGGCGAGACCGGTGGCGAGGAATGCCCCTGCTGTTCTTACTGCTGCTCGTTTCACGGCTTATGTCTCCACATTTCAGGCGAACTTGACTGGTATGACTGGCGACCCGCGGTGCTCCCCGACTCCGTCATCGACGTTCCGGCCCGTATCCGCGTGTCCCCGTTGTGCTCGGTGACCTGTCTTCAGCCGTGACGCTGAATGTCGCCCCCACCAGGTCCTGGTCTTGAGCTGTGGGCTAGTCGGCCCACAGTCGCCTGCTGGCGATCGCGGCGCCTTCGGAGAGCGCGGCGAGCTTCGCCCACACGATCTCCTCGTGGCCCACTCGCGATCCGATCCCGCAGTCGGTCCCTGCCTGCAGGTTCTCCTTTCCCACCACGCTGGCGAAGTTCGTCAGCCGCTCGGCGATCAGTTCAGGGTGTTCGACCAGGTCAGTGGCGTGACTGACCACGCCGGGAGCCAGAATCTTGCCCTCGGGCAGCTTCACGTCCTCCCACACCCGCCACTCGTGCGCGTGCCGGACGTTGCCCGACTCGACGGCGTAAGCCTGGGTGTTGACCTTGATCAGCAGGTCCGCGATGTGTTCGAGGCCGATGTCCTGCGTGTGCGGCCGGTGGCCGCTGCCCCAGCAGGTGTGCATCCGGATCTGCTCGGCGGGCAGCCCGTCGATGCTGTGGTTGATGACCTCGACCGCGAACTCGAGGTAGCGACGCAGGTCCTCGACCGACCAGGTCGGGTGGAACTGCCAGGTGGTCGCGAACTCGGGCTCGTCGATCTGCAGCGTCAGGCCGGCGTCGGTGACCGCCCGGTACTCCTCGCGGAGCGCCTCGGCGACCGCGAACATGTACTCCTCCTCGCTCGCGTAGTGCGCGTTGGTGGCGCCCGCGCCCAGGCTGAGCGGTCCCAGGGCGGCGATGAAGCCGTCCACTTCCTTGCCCTCGACCGCCGTCTTCATCGCCGCGACGTCTCTCGCGATGGCGTCCTGGCCGATGTAGGTGATCGGGGAGGTGCACACCCGGGTCGACGTCGGCGGCTTCGGGGCGTTGCCCGGGGTCGAGAAGCCGGGCCTGATCGGCCCGCCTGCCCCGGCCAGCCAGAGGCCGGAAGCGTAGGTGCCCGGGAAGTCCGCCTTGTCGCGGGCGGCGACGTACTCGCGCTTCGGCGGCACGTCCGGGTCGATGGGCAGGGTCTCCCAGCCGGTCACGCGGGAGTGGATGTAGCCGCTGTAGCCGGCCAGGTTCGCGGCCTTGACGTACTCGCCGTCGTTGACGGTGTCGATGCCGCACTCGACCTGGCGAGCGACGACCTCTTCCACCGCGCCCGGCAGGCGCGCGTCGATGGCCTCCCGGTCGCCCTGGGCGATCAGCTCGTCCAGGTCCTTGGGCCGCGGCAGGTTGCCGCCGTGCGTGGTGAGGATCCGACCGTTTCCGCGCCTCATGCGTTTCTCCTAGCCAAGGTGTCTTCTCCCGCGCCGACGCGCAGGAACTTCTGCAGTTGGTGCCGGCCGCTCGACGGCTCGACCCAGCCGGGTCTGATCGCGAAGCTGTACGTCACCTCGGCGACGTACAGGTCCCCGTGGGAGTCCAGCGCGACCCCGTGCGGTGCGATGAAGTTGCCGACCGCCGTGCGGTCCGTCGTGGAGTCCCCCCACCGCTCGACCACGTGGCCGTGCCGGTCCAGCACGGTCAGCCGGGCGGGCTGGTCCTCCAGCGCCTCGCCGTGCACGAAGGACCGCTTGCCCGCCGGCCGCCACAGCTCGACGACGTACACCGAGCCGTCCGGGGCGATGGTGAGGTCGCACGGGCGCCGGATGTCGGTCCACTCCTCGATGAACTCGCCGTCCGGGGTGAAGATCTGGATCCGGTCGTTCTCCCGGTCGCCGACGAACACCCGCCCGTCCGCCGCGATGTCCAGGCAGTGCGGCAGGTGGAACTGGCCGGGGCCGGTGCCGGGCTCGCCCCAGGATCCGATCAGGTCGCCGGAGGCGGTGAACCTGTGCACCCGGCTGTTTCCGTACCCGTCGGTCACGTAGAGGTCGCCGTCCGGGGCGACGGTGAGGTTGGTGGGGCGGTTGAACGGCCCGCCCGCGTACTGGACGCCCTCGACGCTGTGCACGGTCACGGGCCGGCCGGAGACGAACCCGGTGTCCGACGCCATGCCGGCGACGCCCAGCATCATGAGCAGCTCGCCCTCGGGGGTGAACTTGCGGATCGTGTGGTCGCCCGCGTCGACGCAGTAGACGCCGCCGTCCGGGCCGACGGTCAGCCCGTGCGGCGTGGTGAACAGGCCCTTGCCCCAGCTCCGGACGAAGGTGCCGTCGCGCTCGTACACGATGACCTGGCCGTCGAAGCGGGTGAACAGGTAGACGCGGTCGTCGGCGTCCACGTCGACCGCGGCCACGTCCGCGTGCCGCAAGCCGTCCGGGAGCCGCTCCCAGTCGCCGTCGGCCGCGAACCGCCGCCCGCCCGTCACGACGCCGCCCCCGCGGTCGAACGCGGCGCCGGCAGCCAGCCCCACGGGTGGGTGCCCCAGCCGGGCGCGATCAGCGCGCCGGCCCGTACGGTCTGCACCGGCCGCAGGCCGAAGCCGCCGTGGAAGACCTCCTGCTTGGTGTCGACGAACTCGAAGTCGCCTTCGACCAGGTCGAGCACCGTCACGTCGGCTTCCCGGCCGACCGCGATCGCGCCGAGCTCGTGCTCCGCCCGGATCGCCCGCGCCGCGTTCACGGTGGTCATCCGGACCACCTCGGACAGGGTGTAGCCCACGGCCATGAACTTGGCCATGCACTCCAGCAGGGAGTGGAAGGTCTCTCCCGCCGCGGTCAGGTCGCTGCTGATGGTGTCGGGCAGAAGACCGAGCGCGCGCTGCTCGCTCGCCACCCGGTAGCCGAAGTTGCCCCGGCCCAGCGCCGAGTCGAGGGTGATCCCGCGCTCACGGGCGGCCAGCAGGGCGGGCATCATCCGATCCGCCGCGTCCATCACACCGCCGTGATTAGGCGTGCACAGGTGGGTGAGGATGTCGCCCGCGTCGAGCTGCTCGATGGCGAACCGGGTGGCCGGTTCGAGCAGGTGCGGATCGGGCCGCCGCCGCGCGGACAGGTCGCCGATGTGCACCATGAGCGGGACCCCGTGCTCCCTGGCCACCGCCTTGGTCGCGGACACGATCTCCTTGCCGTGCGTGGCGACCAGCGGTCCGACCAGCCGCAGCTTGATTCCCTGGACCAGGCCCGGGTTGGCGGCGACGCACTTCGCGATCGCGACCGGGTCGATCTCGGCCAGGTCGTTGACGTCGATCATGGTGGGCATGGTGTGCGCATAACTGCCGATGTTCAGGTACGGGATGACCCGCGTCCTGGCGTTCGGCTGGATGTAGGCGGAGAAGACGCCGATGTTGGCGACGCCGACGGATCCGGCGTCCACCAGCGTGGTGACTCCCGACTGCACGCCGATGGCGTCAGGGTCGCAGCCTTCCATGCCCACACCCGGGGTGATCGCGCCGTGCGCGACGTGGGTGTGGATGTCGATCAGGCCGGGGACGACGTACCGTCCAGGGCCGCTCGCGTCGATCACCCGGCGGGCCGACTCGGCCGGGATGTCCGCGCGGATCGCGGAGACCCGGCCGCCGGTGATGGCGAGGTCCATGACGCCGTCGAGCCCTTGCCCGGGGTCCAGGACCCGGCCGCCTTTGATCAAAAGGTCGTACCGGGTGGCCGGGTCGTCGCTCATCAGTCCTCCTGTCAGTGCCGCGATCGCGGCGCGTCCCGCTCAGCGGGCCGGGGATGTGCTGTTGGCTTGCTCGTCCGAGGTCGGAAACGGCCATCGGACGTGGCCAGGGCGGGAAGTGGTCAGGGCGGGAAGTGGCCAGGGTCAGAAGTTGTCCCAGCCGGGGGGAAGCGCGGTCATCTGTACGGCCCAGCCCTGTTCGAGCGCCTCCGCCGAATCGGCGAGCCCGATCCGGCTCAGCACCTCGCGCGCGTCGGCGCCGGGCCGGCGTACCGGATGGCCCAGGCGCGGCGGGGCGCCGTCCACCCGGATGGCGATGCCGGGCATCACCACCTCGCCGACCTCCTCGGAGATCTGGCTGACCGTGAGGCCTCTCGATCGGGCCCACGGGTCGGTCATCAGCTCCGCGAGGGTGATGACCGGATGCGCGCCCAGCCCCGCCGCGGTGAGCCGGTCGGTCCACTCCCGGGCGGTCCCGGCGCGGAAGGCGGCCTCCAGGGCCGCGGCCACCGCGTCGTCGTCGGAGCCGTCCAGGCCGGACAGCGCCTGCTCCAGGCCGGGCACCTCGCGAAGGACCGGCAGGCTGTGCCGGTCCGCCCCGAGGAAGAACCACTGATCGGCCGCCTGGTAGAACCGGTGCCACCCGTCGAGCCCGAGCGCCGACGGCCCGCGCGGCTCAGCCTTGCCCGATGCCCTGCCCGGCTCGGCTTCGCCCGATGGCCTGCTGGGCTCGGCTTCGTCCTTGGCTTGCACCGCGAGGCTCGCCTGCTGGTAGACGCCGGTCTGGGTGAGGCAGGTGCGAACCTGCTGGCCGGCGCCGGTCACCTCGCGATGGTAGAGACCCACCGCGGTCGCGAAGGCGGCCATGGCCCCGGTGCCGTAGTCCAGGAGGTTGTACGGGCCGAGCACGGCCGGTTTGCCGTCGCCGCCCGCCCTGGTCATGATCCCGGTCGCGGCCTGCCCCTGGGTCTCGTAGCCCCGGCGGTTCGCCCACGGCCCGCCGTAGCCGTAACAGCTGACGGAGACGTACACGATGTCCGGGCGGCGGGCCCGCACGTGCTCGTAGCCGAGGCCGTAACGTTCGGCGGTCCGCTCGGGGAAGTTGTGGGTCAGGACGTCCGCGTCCTCGATGAGCCGCCAGAGGATCTGCTGGCCCTGGCTGGACTTCACGTCCACAAGAACGGTCCGCTTGCCCCGGTTGACGAACCCGTGCGCGCCGACCCGCCGCTGCGGTGAGTTGATCTTCACGACGTCGGCCCCGAACTCGACCAGGATCCGTCCCGCGCTCGGCCCGGCCAGGATCTGGGTGAGATCGACGACCCGCCGGCCCGCGTAGGGCAGTGCGGCGACCGCGTCACCCTCCCCGGACGGCAGACCGGCAGCCGGCGAGGCGGCTTCGGCTTCGGTGGATGTCGGGTCGGTGGGAGGCGAGGCGACGGGTGCCGGGTCGGCGAGCGGTGCGGCAAGCTCGGCGAGGATGTCGGCGCGGTCGGCGTCGGGCAGGTGCCGTGGCCTGCCGGGCAGGGTGGGGGTGGCGGACAGCCACACCGCGGCGCCCGGCATCGCCGTCGCCCCGAGCTCCGGATCGTCGACCACGACGACCTGCCCGGCGGCGAGCGCGTGGCCGTTCTCCAGCCACTCGGCCAGCGTCCGGACCGCGGCGAGCGGGACGCCGGCCGCGTTGGCCAGCTCTTCCCACTCAAGCGCCGGCCGGGTCAGGAACAGCGCGGTGAGCCGGTCGTGCAGCAGCCTGCGCAGCTCGGGGTCGCGATCCTGCCGGGCGCGGTCGGTCAGGCCCTCGCCCGCCCAGGCCGTCACCCCGGCCGCGTCGAGGAACCAGGCCAGGAAGCGAGGCGTCGCGCCGATCGGGTTGAACTGCACATACCTGCCGTCCGCGCACCGGTACGTACCGCTGCCGTTGGAGCTGATCGCCCGATCCGGCGGCAGCCCCTGCGCGACCGGGTAGGCGCCGCTCCCCCCGATGGCCTCGAACATCGCGTCGAACAGCGGGACCTCGACGCGGTCGCCACGGCCGGTGCGCTGCCGCGCGGTCAGGCCGGCCACGATCGCGAAGGCGCCGCAGAACGCCGCGAAGTTGGACGCGACCGGGATCGCCGTGTAGGTCGGCCGGGTGTCGTCCCAGCCGTCCGGCGCGTGACCGGCCCGGATCCGGCAGTTGCCGGTGGCGGCGGCGATGACGCCCTCCCAGCCGGGGACCCCGGCGCGCGGGTCGTCGGCCGCGAAGCCCGGCATCGAGCAGTAGACGAGCCGCGGGTTGACGGCGCGCGACTCCGCCCAGCCGAGCCCGAGCCGGTCCAT
The DNA here is from genome assembly GCF_014646515.1 of Nonomuraea glycinis. GTDB lineage: Bacteria > Actinomycetota > Actinomycetes > Streptosporangiales > Streptosporangiaceae > Nonomuraea > Nonomuraea glycinis. The sequence goes on along the minus strand of NZ_BMNK01000002.1, from coordinate 890,908 downwards.
CACCCCCGGCCGGAAGTTCTCGATGAGGACGTCGGCCCGCCGGACGAGGTCACGGGCGACCTTCAGGTCCTCCGGGTCCTTCAGGTCGAGGGTGATGCGCCGCTTGCCGCGGTTGAAGAACGCGTCGTCGGCCGGCGGGGTGACGCCCGGACGGTCGATGTGCACGACGTCGGCGCCCTGGTCGGCGAGCATGACCGCGGCCAGCGGCCCGGCGACGTGGTGACCGAAGTCGACGACGCGGATCCCGCTGAGAGCTCCCGGCCCGCTCATCGCGCCGTCTCCTGTGGCTCGTTGACGGCCGCGTCGTCCTGCGGCGGCTGGTGCAGGATGCAGGCGACCCGGTGATCTTCGCCGATCTGCAGCAACGGCGGGTCCTGGCTCGCGCACGCGTCCTGGACGACCGGGCAGCGGGTGCGGAAGCGGCAGCCCGACGGGGGGTTCGCCGGATCGGGCAGTTCGCCGCTGAGCACGGTGCGGCGCCGCGAGCGCTGCACGTCCGGGTCCGGCACCGGCACCGCCGACAGCAGCGCCTTGGTGTACGGGTGCAGCGGGTGGGTCGCGATCTGCTCCGCGGGCCCTTCCTCGACGATCCGGCCCAGGTACATCACCGCGATCCGGTGCGACAGGTGCCGCACCGTGGCGAAGTCGTGGGACACCAGGACCATCGCCTGCCCGGTGTCCTCCTGGATGGACAGCAGCAGGTTGAGAATCTCCGAACGGGTGGACAGGTCCAGCGCGGAGGTGGGCTCGTCGGCGACGAGCACGCTCGGCGACAGGGCCAGCGCGCGGGCGATGCAGACGCGCTGGCGCTGCCCGCCGGACAGCTCGTCCGGATACCTGTCGACGAACGCCGGGTCGAGGGTGACCCGGCCGAGCAGCTGGGCGGCGCGCTCCCGCATCTCGCCCCGGCCGATCTTGCCGTGGACCAGGAGGGGCTCGGCGATGGCGTGGCCGATGGTCTTGGTCGGGTCGAGCGCGCCGTACGGGTCCTGGAAGATGACCTGGAGCCTGCTGCGCATCTCCTTGAGCTCGCTGCCGCGCGCTCTGCTGACGTCCTTGCCCTCCACCTCGACCGTGCCCTGGTCCGGCTTGAGCAGCCGGGCCATCAGCCGGCCCACGGTCGTCTTGCCCGAGCCGGACTCGCCCACGATGCCGACCGTGGTGCCGGCCCGTACCTCCAGGTCGACGCCGTCGACGGCGCGGACGCTCTCCAGCGTGCGGCCCAGCAAGCTGCGGCGCAGCGGGAACGACTTGGTCAGGCCGCGCACGCGCAAGACCACATGATCCTCAGCCACGGACGGTCCCCTTCAGAATCAGGTCACCGGAGGCGACACGTCCGCACCGGGTGCGGCGATCGTCGGCGATGGCCGTGTCGGCCTGTGGTCGCCGGCAGACGTCTTCGACGCTGTGCGCACAGCGCGGCTCGAACCGGCAGCCGCCGGGGAAGTGTCCCGCCGACGGGACCCGGCCCGGGATGACCGTCAGGCTGGTCCGGGCCCGGCCCGCCTGCGGCACCGCGGCGAGCAGCGCGCTGGAGTACGGGTGCTGCGGCTCGTAGAAGAGCCGGTCGACGGGGGTTCGCTCGGCGATGTGACCGGCGTACATGACGACCACGTCGTCGCAGAAGTCCGCGACCACGCCGAGGTCGTGCGTGACCAGCAGGACGGCGAGATCGAGGTCGCGGCGCAGGTCGCGCAGCAGCTCCAGGATCTCGGCCTGGATCGTGACATCGAGCGCGGTGGTCGGTTCGTCGGCGATCAGCAGCTTGGGGTCGCAGGCGATGGCCGCCGCGATCATGACGCGCTGCTGCATGCCGCCGCTCATCTCGTGCGGGTAGGACCCGAGCCTGCGGTCGGCGTTGGGGATGCCGACCCGGCTCAGCAGCTTCGACGCCTCCTTGAGCGCCACCGACCGCCGCTCGCCCAGGTGCAGCCTGCGCACCTCGGCGATCTGGTCGCCGACGGTCATCGTCGGGTTGAGGCTGCTCATCGGCTCCTGGAAGACCATGCCGACCGGCCCGCCGCGCACCTTGCGGAGCTGCTTCCGGTTGCAGGTGAGCAGGTCGACCCCGTCGAAGTGGATGGAGCCCGCCGCGACCCGGACGGCCGCCGGCAGCAGGCCCAGGATCGCCATGGAGGTCAGCGACTTGCCGCAGCCGGACTCGCCGATCAGCGCGACCGCCTGGCCCTTGCGCACCTCGAAGGTGACGTCCTCGACCAGGCCACGCTGCCGGGCGCCGCCGGGCAGATCGATGGTGAGGCCCTTGACGGCCAGCAGCGGCTCGGCGGCGCCGGCGTCGCTTCGCTGTCCCGGTCCTGCTGTCATGTACGCCTCCTGAGTCCGACGGCGTCACGGATCGAGTCACCGATCGTGTTGAACGCGAGCACGGTCAGCACCATCGCGACTCCGGACGGCACCACCGCGAAGGGCGAGTGGAACTGGTTGGTGTAGGCGGCCTTGAGCATCGAGCCCCAGCTCGCGTCGGGCGGCTGGACGCCCAGGCCGATGAAGCTCAGGCTCGCCTCGACCAGGAGCGCGACGCCCATCAGGATCGTGACCTGGACCAGCAGCGGAGCGGCGATGTTGGGCAGGATGTGCACCCAGAGGGTGCGCCGGGTGGACGAGCCGATCGCCACCGCCGAGTCGACGAAGGTCTCCTCCGCGACGGCCAGCGTCGCCCCGCGTACGACACGGAACAGACCGGGTGCGAAGATGATGCCGATCGACAGCATGGCGTTGACGAGTCCCGGGCCGAGCACCGCGATGATGGCCAGGGCGGCCACGAGCGCGGGGAGGCTCAGGATGGTGTCGGCCAGCCGGCCGGCGATGGCGTCGACGGCGCCTCGGCGCAGCCCGGCCCAGAGCCCCAGCGGCAGCCCGATGAGCAGCGCCACGCCCACGGAGATGAGCGGCGCGGTGACGGCGATGCGGGACGCCTGGATGATCCGGCTCGCGACGTCCCGGCCGAACTCGTCGGTGCCGAGCAGGTGCGTCCAGCTGACCTCGGCGAACCTGTTGCCGAGGTCCTGAACCTCCGGGTCGTGCGGGTAGACGAAAGGCCCGGCGATCGCGAAGAAGACGAGGATGGCGATGAATCCGACAGCGGTCGCGCTGGCCGGCTGGCGCAGGAGCGTTCGGATGACATGGCGCGGGCGTGCGCTCTGGGTGGCCGTGGTCATGCCGTACGCACCTTCGGGTTGATCCAGCCGTAGGCCAGGTCCACGATGAGGTTGATCGCCACCACGATGACGGCGCTGAACAGGACGTATCCCTGGATCATCGGATAGTTCCGTTGGAGCACCGAGTTGATGGCGAGGGAGCCGAGGCCGGAGATGCCGAACACGGCCTCCACCACGATCACGCCGCCGAGGAGCCGTCCGGCCTGCAGGCCGAGCACGGTCACCACGGGGATGGCCGCGTTGCGCAGGATGTGCCGGCGGACCAGCCAGACGCCCGAGGCGCCGCGGGCCCGTGCCGTACGGACATACGGGCGGGTGAGCACGTCGGCCACACACCCTCGGGTATGCCGGGCGAGCTCAGCGGCCGTGGCCAGGCCGAGCGCCGTGGAGGGGAGGATCACGTAGGAGAGCCACTCCCCGAAGCCCTCCCTGATATCGACGTATCCGGTCGCCGGTAGCCAGGGGTTGGCCAGCGCGAACACGGACACGAGCACCATCGCCAGCCAGAAGCTCGGCATCGCGATGCCGAGGGTGGCCAGGGCCGACACGCTCCGGTCGATCCAGCTCCCCTGGGTGAGGCCCGCGACGATGCCGGCCGTCACACCGATCACGACGGCGACCACGATCGCCATCAGGGTGATGATCACGGTCGGCGGGGCCGCCTCGATGATCGTGTCCGCGACGGACCTGTTGGTGAACAACGAGTCGCCGAGATCTCCTTGCAGGATGCCGACGAACCAACTGGAATACTGCTCCAGGATCGGCTTGTCCAGGCCGAGCTCGATGCGGATCCTGCTCACCTCGGCCACAGTGGCGTTCTCACCTGCGATGACCTCGGCGACATCGCCGGGAATCAACTGCACCAGCAGAAAGGTGAGAATCGAAACAAGCCACAAGACCAGCAGACCGCCGCCGAGCCGGCGAATTACCATGCCTGCGCTCACCGCCACCTCCGTCCAGCGCTACGTGGAACGAAGAGAGTGCGGAGCCGGGCGAGACACCCGCCGAGCTCCGTCCGTGCCGCATCGATCCACTGCGCCGTTGTCCGATAATGGGACAAAATGTGCAATAGTTGTAAACGCAATGCTGCCCTGCGGCTACGTGGGCGTCAAGAGGGAGCCGTTGCGTAAATGGGCGGTTTCGGGATCGTTACCGGACACCCTTGGCAAGGCGGTGACCATGCGAAACGCCGTCATGGTGAGACGGCGTCGGACATGGGTCGATTACCACGTATAGCCGACCAGGCGAGGGAGCACTGTGGGCTACAGCACAGTATGGGGGCGTACTCTTTGTCGTCACACACATGGCACCCCCGGCGCTCGACCTTAGGATTCGCTCATGGCGGCAGAGTCACCGTTCACCGGCCTGACCAGCGTCACCAGCGGTTCTACCGCGATCACCCAGGAAAACCGGACGTTGCGCGACCTGGTGGAGATCTACCGCCACCTGTCCGGGCTGGCTCTCCAGGACGCCGACATCGGCACGGTCGCCCACCTCGTCGCCCACCGGACCGACGTGACGGTGGCCATCATCAGCCAGAAGATGGGCATCCTCGCCGCCGCCTCGCCCGGAGAGAGCGACGACAGCGCCATCCAGTACGTCCACGACCATCTGATCCACCCCCGGCTGGCGCACATGCTCGCCGACGCCGGCAAATCCCGGCACCCGCTCCGGCTGCCCGATCCGGCGCGCGGCCGGGCCCGCGTCGTGGCCCCGATCCTCGTCGGCGACACCGTGCCGGCCTATCTCGTCTCGCTCGTCTCGGCAGCCCCAGACCAGGGCGAGGACATCGACCTGCTGATCGCCGAGCACGCCGCGACGATCTGCGGCGTCATCCTGGCCCGCGAGCGGGTCTTCTTCTCGGCGGCCAGCCAGGTGCGGGACGACCTCGTCGAAGGACTGCTGTCCGGGTCGGGCCGGGACAACGACGAGGTCGTGCGCTGGGCCCAGCATCTCGGCTACGACACCGAGCGCGAGCACCGCGTCCTGTCGATCATTCTCGAACCGCCCGCGGGCGACTCCCAGCGCAGCGCCCTCGTCGCCGAACGCGCCGCCGGCGCGACCGCCCGCCTGTTCATCGCCCAGTCCCCGGACGCGATCACCTCCGTACGCACCGACGAGGTCGTCGTGGTGCTGACGGAGAACGCCACGCCGGGCTCGACCACCCGGGCCGAGCAGCTCGGCACCCTGTGCGTGCAGCGGCTCGGGGCGCTGTTCCCCGACGTCGGAGTGTCCATCGGCGTCGGCGGCGCGTTCCACGAGCCGGCGCACATCGCCCGCTCCTACGAGGAGGCGCGGCGGACCAACGAGGTGATCCGGCGGCTCGGCCAGCGCGGCGCCGTGGTCGCGTTCGACAAGCTCGGCATCAGCCGCCTGCTGCTCCAGGTGCCCGACATCGAGACGCTGCGCGAGTTCGCCACGGACATCCTCGGCGAGGTGCTGCGCCACGAGAAGAAGCACCACTCGGAGTACATCTCCACGCTGATGTGCTACTTCCGGGAGAACAACAGCCCGCAGCGGGCGTCGAAGCTGCTGCACGTGCATCCCAACACGGTCACCTACCGGATCCACCGGATCGAGGAGATCACCGGGCTGGACCTGAACAACTATCGCGACCGGCTCGCCGCGCAGGTGGCTCTGGAGATCATCGACGCCCTGGAGGTCAGCGCTTGACCTCGGCGGACGGGTCACCCGCCGTCACGACGGCGGCGGCGGAGTAGACGATGCCGGCCCCGGTCGAGGAGTCGATGTAGCGCGGGATCCAGCTCTCCTCGTCGTCTACCTGCGTCGCGCCCCACCCGTAGCAGACCATGAAGCCGGTCGAGGTGTGCACCCGGAACAGGAACATGTTGTCCGACAGCCGGCGTCCGGGGCTGACGAAGGCGTCCATCTCGTCCCGGGCCAGGTCCCAGGCGATCTCCACCTCCTCCAGCGTGGTCGCCTCGATCATCAGGTGCTCCAGCCGGAGGGTGCCGGCCCCTTCCAGCAGGGCGATGCTGTGATGGCGCGGATTGCACCGCAGGAACCACATCTCGCCGAGGTGCGCGCCGAGGTTGATCGCGTCGGACACCTTCATGCCCATCACGGTGGCGTAGAAGTCGAGACCCCGCTGGAGGTCGGGCACCCGCAGCACGACGAAGCCCAGGCCGAGCTCCCCGGTGACCGTCCGCGACGTCGGCCGCTGCCCCTGGTAGGAGCCCGCCGTCTCCTCCTGGCCGACGAAGAACTCGTGCCGCAGGCCGAAGGGGTCGTCGAAATAGATGAGCCGGTCGACGGAACGGTCCGCCGCGAGGCGCGCCGAGCCCGTCGTCACCTCGAACCCGGCGGCGGTCAGGTGGGCCGCGACGTCCTCCAGCGACTCCTCGGCGCCGATCTCCCAGCCGAGGTAGAGCAGCTGGTCGGAGTCACCCGGGTGGATCGCGAGGCGGTGCGACCGGTCGCACCAGCGCACCCGGACCGTCCCGTCGGGGAGCTGGTAGGCCTCGAAGCCGAAGACATGTGGGCCGAAGTCCAGCCAGTCCTGCGCCGACGCGGACCGCACGCCGACGTACCCGATGCTCCGCATGCCGCATCTCCTCGCACTTCGTGGCGCACAGGGTGCGCCACGACAAGAATACGCGGCCGGACAAATCCGGCATATCCCTCAGCCCAGGGCGGCCCGCAGCACCGGCTCGATGTCCGCCGCCGCCTGCTCACCATAGGCCTCGCGCAGGCGGGCCACGTCGGTGTCGGCGTCGATGGCCCACTCCTGGGCGCCGTTCGACTCCAGCACCAGCGTGGCGACCAGCGCCCCGAGCTGGGCGGCCCGCTCCAGCCCCAGCCCGCCGTTCCCGCCGGCCAGGAACCCGGCCCGGAACCCGTCGCCGACGCCGGTCGGGTCGGCGATCGTCCGGGCCGGCACCACGCCGACGTGCAGCGCGGTGCCGTCCCGGCCGACGAGGTCGACGCCCCGGTCGGACAGCGTGGTCACCCGCAGGCCCACCCGGCCGGTGATCTCGTCGGCGGTCCAGCCGGTCTTGCGGATCAGCAGTTCCAGCTCGTACTCGTTGGTGAACAGGTAGCGGGCACCGTCGACCAGCGCGCGGCACTGGTCGCCGTCGAGGCGGGGCAGCTGCTGCGACGGGTCGGCGGCGAACGGCACGCCCAGCGCCCTGGCCTCCTCGGTCTGCGCCACCATCGCGTCCGGATCGCTCGCGCCGACCAGCACCAGCCCGATGCCGTACCGCTCCACGAGCGGGGCGAGGGAGATGTTCTTCGTCTCCGTCATCGCCCCCGGGTAGAACGACGCGAGCTGGCACTGGTCGTCGTCGGTCGTGCAGGTGAAGCGCGGGGTGTGGGCCGTCTCGACGGTGAGCACCCCGCCGCAGTCGACGCCGTGCCGTTCGAGGATCGCCCGGTAGTCGGCGAAGTCGGCGCCGACCGCGCCCACGAGCAGCGGCCGTTGCCCGAGGACACCCATGCCGAAGGCGATGTTCGCGCCGACTCCGCCCCGGTGGACGACGAGATCGTCGACCAGGAAGCTCAGTGACACCCGGTCGAGCTGATCGGCCACCAGATGGTCGGCGAAGCGGCCGGGAAAGTGCATCAGGTGGTCGGTGGCGATCGATCCGACCACGGCGGTCGTCCCTACGGACACGGCTACTCCTCAGTGAATCTGTCTAGAAGATGATCGTGGTGCGGCCGTTCACCAGGACGCGGTCCTCGCAGTGCCAGGCCACCGCTCTGGCCAGCACGGTCCGCTCGATGTCGGCGCCGCGCCGCGTCAGCTCCCGCACGCTCGCGCGATGCGACACCCGCACGACGTCCTGCTCGATGATCGGCCCCTCGTCGAGCTCCTCGGTGGCGTAGTGCGCGGTCGCCCCGATGAGCTTCACGCCACGCTCCTTCGCCTGCTCGTACGGCCCGGCGCCGGCGAAGGCGGGCAGGAAGGAATGGTGGATGTTGATCACCGGTACGCCGGCCCGGTCCAGGAAGTCGCCCGACAGGACCTGCATGTACCGGGCCAGCACCACCAGATCGACCCGGTTCCGCAGAAGGTCGAGCTGGCGCTGCTCGGCCGCCGGCTTGGTGGCCCTGGTCACCGGGATGTGCGCGAACGGCACCCCGAACGAGGCCACCTCGTCGGCGAGGTCCGGGTGGTTGGACACCACCTGGGACACCTCGATGGGCAGCTCGCCCCGGCGGGCCCGCCAGAGCAGGTCCAGCAGGCAGTGGTCGTACCGGGAGACGAAGAGCGCCACCCGGGCCGGCGCGGCGGCGGCGCGGAAGCGGAAGTCCGCACCGAGCCGGGCCGCGACCTCCTCCCGGAACTCGCGCTCCAGCCGGGGCAGCTCCTTGTCCAGGCCGGGCAGGTGGAACACGACGCGCAGGAAGAACCGGCCGCCCGCAGCCCCGGTGGAGTCCTGGTCGGACTGCACGATGTTGGCTCCGCGCCGGTACAGGAACGCCGAGACGTTGGCGACGATGCCCGGCCGGTCGGTGCAGGACACGACCAGCCGGCCGACATCGGGATCCGTCGAGGTCACAGCGTGGCGGGGACGGCGTCGGCGGACAGCGCGGCCGCCCGGCGGAGCAGGTCGGCCCGGTCGGTCCGCTCCCACGGCAGGTCCAGGTCCGTACGCCCGAAGTGTCCGTAGGCGGCGGTCTGGCTGTAGATGGGGCTGTGCAGGCCGAGGTACTTGCGGAACGCGGCGGGGCGCAGGTCGAAGTGCTCGGCCACCAGCTTGCGGATCAGCGACCGGCTCACCCGCTCGGTGCCGAACGTCTCGATCAGCACCGACACCGGCCTGGCCACCCCGATGGCGTACGCGACCTGCACCTCGGCCCGGCGGGCCAGGCCGGCGGCGACCACGTTCTTGGCGACGTGGCGCGCGGCGTAGGCGGCGGACCGGTCGACCTTGGAGGGGTCCTTGCCGGAGAAGGCGCCGCCGCCGTGCCGGGCGAATCCTCCGTAGGTGTCCACGATGATCTTGCGGCCGGTGAGGCCCGCGTCACCGACCGGGCCGCCGATCACGAACCTGCCGGTGGGGTTGACCAGCAGGCTGCGGTGCAGCGCGTCGGCGTCGTACAGCTCGTCCGGCAGCTCCTGGGAGACGACGTGTTGCCAGAGGTCCTCGCGGATCTGCTCCAGGGTGGCCTCCTCGGCGTGCTGGGTGGAGATCAGCACCTGCTCCACGCCGACCGGGATGTCACCCTGGTAGCGCACCGACACCTGGGTCTTGCCGTCCGGGCGCAGGTAGCCGAGCGTGCCGTCCTTGCGCACCGCGGCGAGCCTGCGGGACAGGCGGTGCGCCAGCGCGATCGGCATCGGCATGAGCTCGGGGGTCTCGTCGGTGGCGTAGCCGAACATCATGCCCTGGTCGCCGGCGCCGGCCCGGTCGAACTCGTCGCCGGAGTGGTCGCTGCGGTGCTCGTGCGCCAGGTCGACGCCCTGCGCGATGTCGGGTGACTGCTTGTCGAGCGCCACGAGGACGGCGCACGAGTGCCCGTCGAAGCCGTAGTCGCCGTTGTCGTAGCCGATCCGGTTGACGGTGTCGCGGACGATCTGGGTGTAGTCGAGCACCTGCGGGGTGGTGATCTCCCCGGCCAGGACGACCATGCCGGTGGTGATCAGGGTCTCGCAGGCGACCCGGGCGTAGGGGTCGAGGGTCAGTGCCGCGTCCAGTACGGCGTCCGACACCGCGTCGGCGATCTTGTCGGGGTGCCCCTCGGTCACGGACTCGGAGGTGAACACATAGTCGTCTTCGATTCCCAGCTGGGTCATGGCGCGGGCTCCTCGTGCGATGGGTTGAGCGGGTTCAGATGGTGGGTGGCGCCGGTCAGCTCGGCGCGCACGGTGGCGGCGCCGGCGACCATGGCGGCGAGCTTGGCCCTGGCGACGGGCGCGGAGATGTTCCGCAGCCCGCAGTCGGGGTTGACGACCAGCCGATCGGCCGGAACGAGATTGAGCGCGCTGCGGATCCTGGTGGCGACCGCCTCCGGGGTCTCCACCTCGGCGGACTTGACGTCGATGACGCCGAGCCCGATCGTGCGGTCCCAGCCGAACTTGTCGATCACCGGCAGGTCGGCGTACCCCTTGCGGGCGAACTCCAGCACGAGCTGGTCCACCCGGGCGTCGAGCACCGCGGGGAACAGGAAGTCGTAGTGGCCCTCCCACGAGGGGCGCGCGTAGCGGTTGCCGTAACAGACGTGCAGCGCCCAGGTGACGTCGACGCCCTCGGTGACGATGTTGACGGCCTCGATCGCCGTCTCCACCTCGCCGGGGTAGCCGGCCAGGAAGGGCTCGTCGATCTGCAGGAGCCGCGCGCCGCGCGCGGCCAGGGCCCGCGCCTCGGCGTTGAGCACCCGCGCGATGGCCAGCACCAGCTCACCGGGGTCGTCGTACGCCTCGTTCCGCACCCGCCGCGACAGCGAGAACGGCCCGGTGAAGGAGAACTTGACCGGACCCGAGGTCTGCTCGGCGGTGAAGGCGAAGTCGTCGGCCAGCATCAGCGACGCCGTGGCCGCCGGCGGCAGCCGCTCGGTGACCCTGGCCTCGTAGTAGTCGAAGTAGAAGTCCTTCGACGTCTGCGGGAGGTCGATGCCCGGCATCCTGGCGAGGAAGTAGTCGATGTCGTTGTCGCGGCGCAGCTCGCCGTCGGACACGATGTCGATGCCGGCCAGCTCCTGGTCCCGGAGCGCCGCCTTGATCGCCATGTCGTGCAGGTCCTGGAGCTGCGCGTGGCTCATCCGGCCGCGGTAGTAGTCGGTCTTCAGCCGCTCCATCCACTCCGGCACGGGGTAGGACCCCACGACGCTGGTGGGAAGGAGCGGCAGTCCGCTCATCAGCTCGGACATCAGTCCCTCACCTGCGCCGTCATCGTGATGATGTTCCCGCCCACCCGATGGGCGAAGGGCGCGTAGTGCACGTCGAAGCCGTTGCGCCGGCCCACATGCGCGAGCAGCGGCCCGTTCACCCAGTTGACGACGGACCCCTCGTACTTCCCGGGGCCCCGGAAGTTCGTCCGGTACGCCTGCACGTCGGTGACGAACAGGTCATGGCAGACGAGCCTGCCGAACGGGTGCAGCAGCTTCAGGCTGTCGGCGAAGCTCGCCACCGCCCCGTTGTTGACGTGCATGCGGATGTCGGCGCCGGATTCGAGCAACGGCCGCAGCAGCTCCCCGCTCATGCCCGGGGCGAGGGAGTAGAGGTCGAGACCGGCCAGCGGGACGTACCGCTCCTCCAGCCTGACCAGGTCCCACACCGCCCGCCAGAAGGCGACGGCGGCGTCCACGTCGGCGAACCGGACCGGATCGGCCTCGGCCAGCAGCCCCGGCCCGAGCCGCAGCAGCTTGTGCACCAGGGCCGGCAGCTCGCCCACCGTGACCCCCAGCGACTCGGCGAGCCCGGCCACGCCGGCGTCGTCGAGGTAGGCGCGGACCTGCACGCAGTAGGTCCGGCCGCCCAGCTGGGCCACCTCGTCGGTCGGCAGGTTGTCGTAGACGTTGGAGATGTAGACGAGGAAGACCTTGTACTTCAGGAAGCCGAGCGAGGTGCCCGGCGTCGTGGCGTCGAGCGCGAACGTGCTGATCCGCGCCAGATGCTCGCTCACCGCCTCGCGGGCCAGGTCGAGCACGTGCTGGGAGTAGTCGCACATCATGTAGTGCAGGCGCCGGTAGTAGTCGCGCCCGTGCGCGGCGTCGAGGGCCCGGAACTCGTCCAGGAAGACCTTCGCCTGGGTGCCGTTGCCCACGCCGAGCTCGACGACGTAGAGCTCCTCGGGCAGGGCGTCGCCGTCGGCCAGCGCGTCCCAGACCTCGAACAGGTCGCGGATCACGTCGCGCGCGGCGTCGTGGTTGTGCGCGTCGCTGTCACCGCCCGGCAGGGCCTGCTCGTACCCCCGGCCGGTGGACTTCTCCCAGAGGTCGAGGTCCTTCCAGTAGCGGGCGTTGAACTCCCACACGCAGCTGCGGCTGCCCGGCCCCCAGTCCTCCAGCAGCACCCGGCCGCCGTCCCGGCGCAGCGCCGCGGCGACCTCCTCGACGGACACGCCGGCACTTCGCCGTACGTCGACCGCGATCTCGATGTCGTCGTCCCGGACGCCCAGGGGCACGATGGCGGGGCCGGGTCCCGTGCTCAGCTCCGGGCACAGGAGGATCGGCCGGACGTCGACCACCTCGCGGAAGTTGGACTTGTACTGGACCCAGTCGCACACGAGCCGGACCTTGCCGAGGTCCGTGGCGGCCCCCCGCAACGCCTCGACGACGGGCGCGAGCGAGGTCATGAGGTCCAGGGGACTCGTACCGCTGAGTTTGGAGTGAGGCCGGAAGTCAACGAGCATGACCGATGCCCTCCATCGGGTGGTGGCGGTTGTGGTCGGGAAGCACGGTCGGCGGCCGGGGGATCCCGGCCCGCCGCAGGATGTCGGGCACGCCGTGCTCGAAGCCGAGCGCCATGAGGTGCACGCCCGCGACGCCGGGGATCGTGGCGAGGCGCTGTACGGCCTCCACGCACACCTCGATCCCCTCCTCCTCGACCCGGCCGGCGGGCACCCCGCGCAGCCTCCGGTCGAGCTCGTCGGGAACGTGCACGCCGGGCACGGCGGTGCGCATGAAGTCCAGGGCGCGCAGCGAGCGGATCGGGCCGACGCCGGCGATGATCTTGCAGTGTTCGGTGACGCCGAGATCCCGCAGGCTCGCCATCCAGCGCTCGAACACCTCGAAGTCGAAGACGTACTGCGTCTGGACGAACTCCGCGCCCGCGGCCACCTTCTTCGCCAGCCGGCGGGCCCGGAAGGTCAGCGGGGGCGCGAACGGGTTCTCGACCGTGCCGATCAGCCAGGCCGGGCGTGGTGAGACGGCCTTGCCGGACATGAGCACGCCGTCGTCCCGCAGGGTGCGCGCGGTCCAGACGAGCTGCACCCCGTCGAGGTCGAAGACCGGCTTGGCCTCGGGATGGTCGCCGAAGCGGGGATGGTCGCCGGTCAGCAGCAGCACGTTCGGGATGCCGAGGGCGCCCGCCGCGAGCAGGTCCGACTGCAGGGCCATCCGGTTACGGTCGCGGCAGGTCAGCTGCATCACCGGCTCGACGCCGGCGCGCTGGGCGAGCAGGCTGCCGGCCAGGCTGGACATGCGGACGTTCGCGCCCTGGTTGTCGGTGACGTTCGCGGCGTCGACCCAGCCGCGCAGGTGATCCGCCTTACGCGTGATCGCCTCCGCGTCGGCCCCTCTCGGCGGGCCGATCTCGGCGGTGACGGCGAACCTACCGGCCGCGAACGCGCCACGCAGCCCGCTCATCGGGGCCTCAACCCCGGGCAGCCCGCTCATCGCGGTCTCAGCCCCAGCTCGCGGCGGAGCAGCGGGCGGGGGTCGTCCTCGCTGGGCGCGATGCCCAGGCCGTCGTCCCGCCCCTGCCAGTAGTTCACCCACGAGCTGCGGTCCCATTCGCGGTGATCGACCGGGCGCTGCAGCAGGTCCAGGTCGGCGCCGTGCCCCGCGTCCTGCGCCCGCTCGATCGCGGTCACCCAGACGCAGACCAGCTCAGGATGGACCTCGCAGCGGCCCTCGGCGGACACCCCGCCGCAGGGGCCGTTGCGCAGCTGCTTCGGGCAGGTCATCGGGCAGGTGTAGCCGGTGTCGGGCAACGCGCACTGGCCGCACATGCGGCATCCGTACAGCTGCTCCTTCGTCACCCGCTCCGCCCAGGTGAACCACCGGTAGGCCGGCCGCCGGCGTTCGAGCCAGGCGCCTAACCGCCGGTACGCGGGCTTGGCGGCGAGGAGATGGTGCAGGGCGTAGCTGACCCGAGCCCCGATCCGGGGAACCACGGGCCGGGGCCAGCCACCACCAGGCACACGCTGCTCGTCGACGCCCACGATCACTCCCTCTGGATGAGCGGCCGCCGACGCGGCCCGAGTGCAGCCGGATCGCGGTCAACCGCTGAGATCGAGGCTGCCAGAGCGCTCAACGCAAGTCTTAGGCCCGCGCACCAACACTGAGGGGACGTTCATTGTGATGACCCACAACCACGCCCGGCTCCCCCGCTCCGGAGCCGAGCACCGTGGCCACGGCCCCCATCACGATCTCGGCGGGCCGGCCGGGCCACGGTCAATGAGCGGCCTGCCATGAGCACCGTAACTTTGCGCGCCGGCGGCTTTGTCTTCCGCCGTGCCGTGGCACAACTGGAATGCGCCTATGACGCCACTCTCCAGAATTCGGTGTCCCCGCCCGGCCGCGCGAAGCCCATTCGGCGCTGCTGACGCAGGATCCAGCGTGCAGCGGTGACACCGGAGGCTTTCGCTGATGAAGACGTACGGCTATGACTATGTTTTCGCGTTGACCGTCGACATGGTCAACGCCATTCTGAACAGCAATCTCAAGAACGTCGACCAGAGCATCGACTATTCGGCGGTGGACCCGGACAGCGGGTCGACGATCACGCTGAACGCCCAGCTCGCGCCCTGGCAGATGGTGGGCGGGCAGAACTCGCTGATCAATCTCAACATCCCCATCGCCCAGGGATCGCTGTCGATGGCGGGCGGCGCGATCACCGGCACCTACGACCTCGGCGGCGTGACGCCGGAGATGCAGATCACGCTCGGCTGGGTCGGCACGGGTGACCAGGCGGTGGCCAGGGGAAGCGGTGACGAGACCCATCTGACCTTCAATCCGGATCCCAGCTCGGACCAGAACAATCCCGGCTACGTCGCGACGCTGCAGGTGCACGATCCCGAGGGCCGGCTGGACGCGATGGCCACGGGCATCCTGTCGGAGTTCATGACCGAAGCACTGTTCGCGAACCGGGACAAGGTCGCCTACATCTTCGCCACCGTGAACCCCGCGCCGGCGGATCTGGCCTCGTGGCTCAGCCCGGGTGAATGGCAGTACTTCGTCTCCCAGGGCAGTGACGGCACCGGCGTCCTGTGCTTCCTGTGCATGCTGACCGACGGCGCCGCCTTCCCGTCCCAGCCCTCCTTCGACCCCTCCGCCCTGCAACCCGCGGCGAACAGCGTGGTGCTGATCTCGCAGCCGGCGTTCTTCGAGAATGTCGTGCTGCCTGCCGTCCAGTCGACGTTCCCCAGCGGGAAGTTCCAGCTCACGTCCGCGGACGATCGGGCCTCGAT
Source organism: Nonomuraea glycinis (assembly GCF_014646515.1). Taxonomy (GTDB): domain Bacteria; phylum Actinomycetota; class Actinomycetes; order Streptosporangiales; family Streptosporangiaceae; genus Nonomuraea; species Nonomuraea glycinis. The sequence continues at coordinate 875,628 of NZ_BMNK01000002.1, read as the reverse complement.
CGCCAGTGCCGGAGACTTCGACGTCAGCACGGTCACGGTCGACTCCTACACGCTCAGCCCGAGCCCTTCGGGGGACGGCCTGGCCACGAGCTCGTCGGGCGGCGGTCCGCTGACGTTCCTGTTCGGGCTCGCCGATCTGCCGGACGCCGGCTACACCTGGTCGCTGACCACGGTCAACCCGCTGAGCTACGACGGCACCGACATCACGTTCGCCGTCGATCCCCACCCCACCGAGCAGCAGGACTCCACCATCCCCTGGTACGACTGGGTCCTTCTCGTCGTCCTCGGCATCACGGATGCCGCCGGGCTCGCCGACGCCATCTACGAGTGTGTCGAGAAATATGGCGACCAGGCGCAGAACGTCGGTATGTCCACCATCGACAACGACCTGCAGGCCGCCACCGGCGGCGCCGTCATGAACCTCGGCCAGGTCATCGCCTGGACCGAGAACGGCCAGAATCTCACTCCGTCCGCCGTGGGCATGAGCGAATCAGTGTTCATCGCCGGCAACCTCACGATCTCCAGCACGTGAACGAAGAACCCGTAAATAAAGAATGAGGCAGCACCATGAGCACGGATATCAGAGCGCAGAGGCGATCGGCCACGACCGGCGCCGACGGCAACGATGCGGACACCTATGGCTGGGACACGGCCTTCGCCATCAATTTCACCCATGCCAACACCGCCATAACCAACGCCTGGCCGAATATCAGCTCGGGGGCGAAGAATCTGGTGCAGGCCGCCAGCGACGATCCCACATACAACCTCGACGCCGTCCTCGGTCCCTGGCAGCTCACCGTGGGCGGCGACGGTAAGAACATCCGCATGGCCTGCCCCGTGGTGTCCGGTGTCTACAACGCCGGCGGCCAGCAGATCTCCTTCGACGGGAAGAACTGCCAGGTCGTCATCGAGATCGGGATGCAGTGGGTGCCCGACCCCGACCAGTTCTTCTTCGTGATCAACGACCAGTCCCAGGTGGACACGATCAAGGCCGACCTCGACCGGAACACGATCGACGCCACGCTGCGGAGCGCGTTCACGGCCAACGCCATGACCCTCTCGTCCGCCGCCACCGCGCTGGCCGTGCAGCCCGGCGAGGAGTGGCTCATCACGGACGGCACGCAGAACTTCTACATCTTCCACTCCACGGACAAGTACAACAACGAGTTCCTGGACGTCTACCAGTTCCAGCAGAACTGGCTGAACGATCTGCAGGCGCTGGCCGCAGCCGCGTCCGAGGACGAACCCGCCGTCAGCATCATCACGATCGTGAACAACCCGTCCACCGGGATCGCCGCCGCCGTCCTGCCCGACCTGCTGAGCAGCTGGTTCAACACGAACATCGGCGAGTTCAACCACGTCTTCGCCTCGCTCGACCTCGCCCCCGTCCTGTCCGGCGACGGCAACTACGCCTGGATGAAGCCGACGGCCACCAGCTATGCCGTCACCGACCAGGGCACCATGGACTCCAGCGTGTTCGGGGTGCTGACCATGGCTCTCGGGCACCCGCCGTCCGACAACCACCAGGTCTCCCCGTACGCCATCCCGCCCGCTCCCGCGCAGGCCGGCTTCCTCATCAGCGGACCGATGTTCATGCGCAACATGCTGCTGGCGGGCGCCGTGAACATCTTCAACGGCGCCCCGGCGAGCAGCTTCACCATCGGCAACGACGGCCTCACGGTGACGAACAGCACGGATCTCGTGTGGGGCAAGTTCATGATGGACAACAAGAACCTGGGCTCGATCCCCGCCGGCGGCTTCCCGGCGCAGCTCGACCAGGGCACGTTGTCGCAGGACCTGGTCAACGCCCTCCAGCTGGTCGGCGTCTACGTCTCCGGGTACACCGTGTCGGTGACCGCCCAGGGCAGTCAGTGGCTGCTCAGCCAGGGCAGCTCGGAGTACATCCTCGACCTGGACGGCAGCGACCTCGACGTCTACGAGGCGACCATCGTGAACATCGCGGCGGGCGACTTCACGATGAGCCTGGTGCACACCTACGTCGAGATCCAGTTCGTCAACCTGCTCTACTCCTACAGCTCCAGCTACGACGTCCACACCACCTACCTGGAGCAGGTCCAGCTCCAACTGCAGCAGCAGGACGGCAAGCAGATCTTCTGGTTCCAGCCGAACTCCGGCAAGAACCTCACCGTGAACGTGACGAAGACGAAGGAGGCCATCACCCGTGAGATCGTCGAGGGAGCGGTGACCGGCGTGCTCTCCCTCGTCGCCGTCGCGGGCCCGATCATCGAGGGCCTGAGTGCCGGCGCGGAGATCACTCAGCTGAGCGATGACGCCGGCGACGCCGTGATCGAGATGGAGACGTTCTCGCAGATCGAGGAGGACAACCCCGCATCGACCGAGCAGGACGCCCAGGACGCGGCCGGCAAGGCCGCGGACCAGTCCAACGGCAAGCTGACCAACATCAAGAACGCCTTCGCCACCCCGAAGTGGAAGTTCGTCGGGACGTTGGCCGCCCTCGCCGGGGCCGTGGTGGGCGGCGACCAGACGATCTCGGCGATCATCGAGAACGCCGCCAACCAGCAATGGCAGAACGTGCCCGGTTTCGATGACTTCGCGGACCTGGCCATCGCGCCCTACAGCTGGCCGAGCACCCCTGGCTACACGCTGCAGAGCGCGTCGCTGGCGGGATCGCTCCAGGTCGGCCTCACGGTCACCCAGTGATGACCGCGACCGCCACCCTCACGGCCGACGACGCCACCGACGACACGGCCGTTTACACCTATGGCTGGGACACCGCGTTCGCGATCCCGATCCCGGACGTGAACCAGGCCATCGTCGACGAGGGTTCGTCGCCGCCCGGCTTCTCCGTCACCGAGCCGACGTTCAGCGTGACGGGCACGTTCGGTCCCTGGCAGGTGTGCCAGGGCGGCGACGGCAAGGCGGTCCGGATGATCTGGCCGCTCAGCCAGGTGGTGCTGACCTACACCAGCACCGGCAAGCAGCTCACCTTCGACGAAGGCCACGCCGTGGTGGAAGTCGAGTTGCACTACATCCCGCACACCGGGGCGGAGCAGTCCTGCACCGGCAGCCCGCAGGCACTGATCGTCAACTCCACCGCCCCGTCGCCGACGGTGCCGCCGCTGTCGATCATCGACCTCCAGCTCACCCCGGCGCCCGGGACGGTCAGCGGCGCGCTGGTGAGCGCGGCGCTTCTGGACTGGGGTACGGCCAACCTCGGCGACTTCGCGCACGTGTTCGCCGTCGTGGACCTCAACCCGATGGTCGCCCAGGGGCAGTGGGGCTTCGTGACGCCCAACTACACCTCCTATGCCTATCTCGACGGCGACTCCTTGCCGGACAGCGTGCTCGCCGTGCTCTGCATGACGGGGACACGCACCGGCGACCTCCTGCCCGAGCAGGTGAGCCAGGCCGCCATCCCGTCCGGCAGCGTCGCCGGCTTCGTCGTCTCCCAGGCCCGGATGCTGGACGACCTCGTACGGCCGGCGATCATGATGACCTATCCGGGGCTGACCGACGACAATTTCCTGCTCAACTCCGACGCCACCGAGCTCTATCTCACCGAGGGCACGTCCATAGCGCTCGCGCCGGTGACGCAGGACGGCAACTCCTATCAGCCGTACCTGACGAACCTGACCGTCACCGCCGAGGGCGGCACGCTCATCCTGAACAGCTACACGAGCACGGAGGTCGCCGCGGGCATCACCGCGACCTGCGACTCCACCCAGTGGTACACGATCGAGCTCGGCACGTCGTCCAACGGGCAGACGCTGACGTTCACCGCCACCCAGCAGCCCGCGATCGTCCACGACATCCACCAGAGTCCCGGGTCGATCCTCACCCAGCTCATCATCCTGCTGGTCGGCGGCCTCGCCCTGGCGCTGCTCGCCGTCCTGACCGACGGCGCGGCGCTGATCGTCGGCGGTCTGGTGATCGGGCTGATCATGGGGGCCTCGCAGATCACGCCACCACTGATCGAGAAGCTCAACGGTGATGACGCGCCGTCGATCGGCCTGTTGCTGACCAACGCCGTCGATCCGATCACGTGGACCGCCGGCTCGGCCTTCAAGCTGGATCACGCCGGCCTCAATGTGTCGCTCCAACTCGGCGGCGACCCGCTCTTCACCTGACCGCAACGCACCCCGGAGGACCGCACATGAAGCCGTCGACCCCTTCGTCACCGGCCACGAGGGCTGTCCCGCCAGACCGGCGGTTCGTCCGCCTGCGGCAGGCCGGACAGCGTGAGGGGGTCACCACGACCATGACGTTCCTCGCCGCGGACGGGAACGCGTCCGCCGCGACCGACAACGGCGTGCTCGCCGACATCGCGGCGCGCGATCCCCGGCGAGCCGAGCTGATCCGCGCCGGGATGCGGCAGCTCATCGGTCGTGACGACGCGGTGATGCGCTGGCTCGAAGCCGACCCCGCCAACACCGCGCTCTTCACCACCGACCCGGTGACCGCCCTGCACCGCGCACTGCCGGACCTCCCGGCGGACTTCTTCGACGGGTGGCGCTGACACGCGGTCGCGGCAGCGCCTTGCACGGGAACATGACGAGCGTAGTGTGACCGGTTGGAGGGGGTTGCGATGGCCGACTTCGTGGAGCGGTACGACGTTCACCCGCGGCACTTCTGGCTGCACGGCCCGCGATCCGGGCAGCCGGTCGAGTTCGACGCCGAGACCGGCATATGGAACGTGTACGGCTATCCGGAAGCGCAGGCCATCTTCAGCGATCCGGCCACCTTCTCCTCCGACACCATGCGCCTGATCCCCAAGAGCCTGATGCCCGGGGGCGAGGACTTCTCGATGGAGGGGTTCATCACTCAGATCGACCCGCCGGAGCATGGCAAACTGCGCAAGCTGGTCAGCAGCGCCTTCACCCGGAAGGTCGTCGCCGATCTCGAGCCGAGGATCGCCGCCCTCACCCACGAGCTGCTCGACGCGGCGGCCGAGCGCGGCCGGTTCGAGCTGGTGACCGATCTGGCCTATCCGCTTCCGGTCATCGTCATCGCCGAGTTGCTGGGGGTGCCCAGCGGCGATCGGGCCCTGTTCAAGCGGTGGGCCGACGCGCTGTTCGAGCGCGACACCAAGATCTCACTCGCCGAGCCCGCCGAGCCGGCCGAGGACCAGGACGTGGACCAGGACGTGGACCTGCAGGCCACCCTCCGCCCATGGAAGGAAATGTCCGACTATCTCGCCGGACATGCCGCGGAGCGCAGAACCCGGCCGCGCGCCGACCTGCTCACCAAGCTGGTCGAGGCCGAGATGGACGGCGAACGCCTGCCCGACGACCAGGTGGTCAACTTCGCGATCGTGCTCCTGCTCGCCGGGCACATCACCACGACGATGCTGCTCGGCAACACGGTGCTCTGCCTGGACGCCTTCCCCGAGCAGCAGGACCTGGTCCGGGCCGACCGCTCCACGATCCCGGCCGTGATCGAGGAGGCGCTGCGCTACCTGCCGCCGTTCGCCGCTGTCGGCCGCTCCACCACCCGCGAGGTCGAGCTGGGCGGCGTGACCGTGCCGGCCGACCAGATGCTCCTGACGTGGGTGGGCGCGGCCAACAGGGACCCCCGGCAGTTCCCCGCCCCCGGCGCCTTCGACCCCGGCCGTGATCCCAACCCGCATCTCAGCTTCGGCCGCGGCATCCACTTCTGCCTGGGCGCCCCTTTGGCCCGGCTGGAAGGCAGGACCGCCCTCGGCATCCTGCTCGACCGCTTCACCCGGCTGCGCACCGACCCGGACGACCCGGTGGAGTTCATGCCCACCCCGACCATGACCGGCGTACGCCGCCTCCCGCTGGTCTGAGCGCCGTCCCGGTCAAAGATCCTTGACCGCCGTCAAGCGGCGGCGTACGCCGACGAATCTTTTGTCTTCCGTCTCGCGAAAGCCCGCTTTGCTCAGCGGAGGCCACGTCCTTCACTCGTGAGTGAGTGAGCTAGGCCACATCGCCGGGGTATTCGGGCCCACGGTTCTTGTGCTCAGTCGTTGCCTGGAGCGCTTCGCGGCGCCGTCGCCGTGCCGCGATCACCCAAAGCGGGAGGACCCGGATGACGTTACAGAAGCAAGGGATCGCAGCCCTTCTGGCCGCCTTATTGGCCGTTGCCGCGTGCAGCACACAGACCGCCTCCACCGCTTCCCCTTCGCCGGCCGCCGCGCAGACCCCGCAGCAGGGCGGGGAGCTCACCGTACTGGAGGACAGCGCCTTCTCCGGCTCCTGGCCGACCGGGCTGGACCCGGCGACCAACACCACGGGCGCCGCCAACATCCCCCAGATGAGCGCGATCTACGGCGGGCTCTTCACGCTCACCGCCAACGACGACGGCAGCGACGCCAAGGTCGAGCCCAACCAGGCCGAGAGCTACGAGCTGCTGGAGGACGGGCAGGTCCTGAAGATCAAGATCCGGGAGGGCCTGAAGTTCACCGACGGCACGCCGCTCGACGCCAAGGCGGTCGTCTTCAACTTCGAGCGCGGGGTCAAGTCCCCCTGCTCCTGCGCGCCCCGCTGGCCGCTGGTGGAGAAGAACCCCATCACGGTCGAGGAGCCGAACACCGTCGTCCTCCACTTCACCAGGCCGTACGCCTCGGTCATCAACGCCTTCCCCATCTCCAACGTCAACTGGATGGCCTCGCCCACCGCGGTGGACAAGCTGGGCCCGGACCAGTTCCGGGCGAACCCGGTCGGCGCCGGGCCGTTCAAGATCGTGACGAACCGGATGAGCTCCGAGCTGGTGCTGGAGCGCAACCCCGGCTACTTCAAGCCGGGACTGCCCTACCTCGACAAGCTGACGTTCAAGTCGATCGGCGGCGACCAGGCCGCCTTCCAGGCGCTGACGGCCGGGCAGGGGCAGGCGTTCGAGGGCATGAGCACCGTGCCGCTGATCGACCAGGCGAGCAAGAGCGACCGGCTGACGGTGACCCTGCAGCCGCCGACGTCGCCGTACGTCGTGCAGCTCAACACCCAGCTGGCGCCGTTCGACAACGCGAAGGCCCGTGAGGCGATCTACTACGCGACCGACTTCAACGCCATCGCCAAGGGCCTGTTCAAGGACGCCTACCCGGTGAGCCAGTCGTTCACCGCGCCGGGCGGCCTGTTCCACCACGCGACCGTGGCCGGCTACCGGACCCCGGACGTGGCCAAGGCCAAGCAGCTCGTGCAGGAGCTGGGCGGGCTCAAGGTCGAGCTGGGCACCCTGGGCGCCTACGTGGCCAAGCAGGTGATGGTGGCGCTGCAGACGCAGTGGAAGGAAGCGGGCATCGAGGTCACCATCAAGGAGTACGCGCTGTCGACCCTGGTCGAGCAGTTCAACTCCGGCAAGTGGCAGTCGATGCTGCAGACGGCGGGCGCGTGGGACCCGGCGACGGGCGTGGGCGTCGCCTTCCGCTTCCGGTCGAACTCGCCGTTCAGCGGGGTGAAGGACCCCAAGGTCGACGAGCTGATGGGCAAGGCCGAGGCCACCGTGGACGCCGCCGAGCGGGACGCGCTGTACGTGGAGCTGGGCAAGTACGTCAGCGACAAGGCGTACGCGCCGTTCGGGCTGGCCTTCGCCCCGGCGAACCTCGCGGTCAAGGGCGTGCACGGCCCCGGGCTGACCACGAAGATCCCGTCGCTCGCCGTCAACACGGCCGTCCAGTGGGACAAGGTCTGGAGGGAGAAGTGACGGTCGCCTTAGACCGGCGTTACCGGAGCGTCCCGGCCCGCCTGTTCGGGTCACCGGCCTTCCGGATGGTGGGCAAGCGGCTGCTGATGGCGATTCCGATCATGCTGGGGGTCAGCGTCCTCACCTTCTGGGTGCTGAACCTGATCCCCGGCAACGCGGCTCAGCAACTCCTGGGCGCGGAGGCGACCCCGGAGCAGATCCGCGCGCTGGAAGCGCAGATGGGCCTGAACGAGCCCGCTGTGTCGCGGTACTTCGACTGGCTCGGCGGCGCCGTCACCGGCGACCTCGGCCGGTCGTTCGTCAGCGGCCAAGACGTGGCCGGTCAGCTCGGCGAGAGGCTGACGGTGAGCGCCGAGCTGACCGGCCTGGCGCTGATCGCGTCGGTGGCGCTGGCGGTGCCGGTGGCGCTGCTGGCGGCCCGCCGGCCGGACGGGCTGTTCGACCGGGTCAGCATGTTCGTCAGCGTCAGCGGGCTGTCCGTGGCGAGCTACGTGCTCGCCCTGGTGCTGGTGCTGGTCTTCGCGGTGCGGTTCGCCGTGCTCCCGGCGATCGGGTACGTCCCGTTCGCGGAGGATCCGGTGGAGAACCTGCGCGGGATGGTGCTGCCGGCCACGGCCATCGCGGTTCCGCTGTTCTGCTTCTACACCCGCTTCCTCCGGGGCGACCTGGTCGACCAGTTGCAGGGGCAGGACTACATCGTCACCGCGCAGGCGAAGGGCATCGGGCCGTGGCAGGTGCTGCTGCGGCACGCCTTCCGCAACTCCTCGTTCGGGCTGATCACCGTGGTCGGCCTGAACCTGAGCACGCTGATCGGCTCCACGGTCATCATCGAGTCGATCTTCGCCATCCCCGGGCTCGGCCAGCTCATGCTGCAGGCGATCAACACCCGTGACGTGCTGGTGGTGCAGGCGTGCGTCATCGTCTTCGCCGTCGTGACGGTGCTGGCGAACCTGATCACCGATCTGCTGTACGCCGTACTCGACCCGAGGATTCGCTATGGCAGCGGTTGAGGCGCCGGCGGCGGAGCTCGGCCTCGCCCCAGCCCGCCGGCCCTGGGGGCGCAAGTTGGCGTTGTACGTGCCGGCCGGGCTGGTCGCGTTCGTGCTGGCCGGCTGCTTCCTGGGCCCGCTGGTGCTGCCGATCCCCGCCCCGGTCGGCGGCGACGTGCTGGAGTCGGCCCTGCCGGCGTTCTCCCCCGGCCACCTGCTCGGCACCGACCCCAACGGCAACGACATCCTGTCCCGCATCCTGTACGGCGGGCGGGCGTCCCTGCTGGTCACCATCGCGGTGAACCTGATCGGCCTGTTCGTCGGCGGGCTGCTCGGCGCCCTGTCCGGGTACGTCGGCGGCGCGCTGGACACCGTGATCATGCGGGTGCTCGACGTGCTGATCGCGTTCCCGTCGCTGGTGCTCACCCTCGCGGTGGCGCAGAGCCTCGGGCCGAGCCTGACCAACACGATCCTCGCGCTGGCGTTCTTCAGCATCCCGGCCTTCGCCCGCGTCTCCCGGGCGGCCACGCTGGGACTGCGCGAGCTGCCGTTCATGACCGCGGCCCAGCTGTGCGGCACCCCGTGGTGGCGGGTGCTGCTCCGGCACGTCGCGCCGAACATCGGCCCGCAACTGATCACCTTCAGCATGCTCGGCATGGGCATCGTGATCATCATCGAGGGGGCGCTGAGCTTCCTCGGGCTCGGCATCCCGGCACCCGATCCGAGCTGGGGCAACATGGTCGCGCAAGGGCAGGCCAGCCTGTCGGCCACGCCGGACATGGTGGTGTGGCCCAGCCTCGCCCTGTTCGTCTCCGTACTCGCCTTCAACCTCCTCGGCGAGGCTCTGCGCACCCAAGGAAGTGTCCGATGAGCGGAGAACGTGCCGACACCCTCGCCCCGCCCGGCTCCGGCCGCGACGCCGGCAGGGCGCTGCTGGAGGTGCGCGACCTGCGGGTCCGCTTCTCGCGCGGAGGACGCCGGGTGCACGCGGTGAACGGGCTGTCCTACCGGCTGAACGCCGGCGAGATCCTGGCGATCATCGGCGAGTCCGGCTCGGGCAAGAGCGTCAGCGCCCGCACCCTGATGGGGCTGCTGCCGCCGTCGGCCCAGGTGAGCGGATCGGCTCGGTTCGAGGGCACCGAGCTGCTCGGCATGCCCGAGCGGGAGATGCGCGGCTGGCGCGGCGCGGAGATCGCGATGGTCTTCCAGGACCCCGCCAGGTCGCTCAACCCGACCATGCGGATCGGCGCCCAGATCACCGAGGCGATCCGGGCGCACTCCGACATGAGCCGCAAACAGGCCGCGGCGCGGGCGGTGGAGCTACTCAAGCTGGTCCACCTGCCCGCGGCCGAGCGCCGGTTCTACGAGTATCCGCACCAGCTCTCCGGCGGCATGCGCCAGCGCGTGGTGATCGCCATCGCGCTGGCGGGCGAGCCGCGGCTGCTCATCGCGGACGAGGCGACCACCGCGCTCGACGTGACCACCCAGGCCCAGATCATGGAGCTGCTGCTCGAACTCCAGCAGCGGCTCGGCATGGCGATCATCCTGATCAGCCACGATCTGGGGCTGGCGGCGAGCTACGCGAAGAACGTCGTGGTCATGTACGCCGGGCGGGCCGTGGAGTACGCCTCCGCCGAGGAGCTGTTCGCGCACGTGCGGATGCCGTACACGCAGGCGTTGCTGGGGGCGATCCCGCTGCTGGAGCGGGAGCCGCACGCGCTGCTGCCGGTGATCCCCGGTCAGCCGCCGGACCCGGCGGCGCTGCCGGCGGGCTGCCCGTTCCGGCCGCGCTGCGCCGCCGCCACCGACGCCTGCTTGGAGCCGCCGCCCTTCGAGGAGCACGAGCCGGGGCACTGGTGGGCCTGCTGGCACCCCGCAAAGGACCCCGCAGAGGACCCCGCCAGGGACCCCGGCGAGCCCGGCGGCGCGCACGCCCGGCCGGTCAAGGACGGAGTGCAGGGATGATCATGACGCGCGAGGCCGGCGGGCCGCTGCTCGACGTGCGGGACGTCGTGCAGGAGTTCGCCGTGCGCGGCCCCGGCGGGGTGAAGGGCGCGAAGGTGCACGCGGTGTCGAACGTGTCGTTCGAGATGCGCGCCGGGGAGACCCTGGGCGTGGTGGGCGAGACCGGGTCGGGCAAGTCCACCCTGGCCCGCTCCGTCATCCAGGCGCCCCGCCCGAAGTCGGGCGTGGTGAGCTTCCTCGGCACCGACCTGATGACACTCGGGCGGCGCGCGCTGACGGAGGCGCGCCGCCACATGCAGATGGTCTACCAGGACCCGTTCGGCTCGCTGAACCCCCGCTGGCGGATCACCGAACTGGTCGAGGAGCCGCTGCGCGGCTACGGCGTGCGCTCGGCGACCCAGCGGCGGGCGCGGGTCGCCGAGCTGCTCGACCTGGTCGGCCTGGATCCGAGCGTGTACGGCGGACGCCGCCCGCACGAGTTGTCCGGCGGGCAGTGCCAGCGGGTGGCCATCGCCCGCGCTATCGCGCTGAACCCGGCGCTGATCGTCTGCGACGAGGCGGTGGCCTCGCTCGACGTGCTGATCCAGGCGCAGGTGCTGAACCTGTTCGAGCGGCTGCGCACCGAGCTCGGCCTGTCGTACCTGTTCATCTCGCACGACCTGGCGCTGGTCAAGCAGGTCAGCGACCGGGTGGCGGTGATGCACCTGGGCCGGCTCGTGGAGGTCGGCCCGGCCGGGGAGCTGTACCGGCGGCCGCTGCACCCCTACACCTCGGCGCTGCTCGACTCGATCCCCGGCCTGGACCCGGTCACCGGCCGGGTGCGCCGCCCCTCGCCGCCGGCCGGGGAGCCGCCCTCGCCGATCAACCCGCCCTCCGGCTGCCGCTTCCGCACCCGGTGCCCGCTGGCGCGGGAGCGGTGCGCGCAGGAGTCACCCGAGCTGCGCGAGCCGTTCCCCGGCCACCAGGTCGCCTGCCACTTCCCGCTCGCCAGTGCCAGTGAAGATCACGAAAAGAGGCTCACATGAGCATGACCACGCGGGCTGCCATCCTGTACGAACCCGGCAAGCCATGGGAGATCACGGACGTCGACCTGGACGAGCCGAAGGCCAACGAGGTCCGGGTCAAGTTCATGGCCGCCGGGCTGTGCCATTCCGACGACCACATCCAGAAGGGCGACGCCCCCATGCGGATGCCGGTCGTCGGCGGCCACGAGGGCGCCGGCATCGTCGAGGCGGTCGGCGACGGGGTGACCCGGGTGGCGGTGGGCGACCACGTCGTCTGCTCGTTCATCCCCGTGTGCGGCTCGTGCCGCTACTGCTCGACCGGCCGGCAGGGCCTGTGCGACGCCGGCAAGGACGCGGGCACCGGCATGTTCCCCGACGGCACGTTCCGCTTCCACAAGGACGGGCTGGACTTCGGCGGGCTCTGCGTGCTGGGCACCTTCTCCCAGTACGCGGTGCTGTCGGAGTGGTCCTGCATCAAGGTCGACGACGACATCCCGTTCGAGGTCGGCGCCCTGGTGAGCTGCGGCGTGCCGACCGGCTGGGGCTCGGCGGTGTACGCCGCGGGCGTCCGGGCCGGCGAGACCGTGGTCATCTACGGCTCGGGCGGCGTGGGCAGCAACGCGGTGCAGGGCGCCCGGCACGCCGGGGCGAAGAACGTGGTGGTCGTGGACCCGGTCGCGTTCAAGCGGGACATGGCGAAGGTCTTCGGCGCCACGCACACCTTCGCCACCGCCGCCGAGGCGCACGACTTCATCGTCGGCACCACCTGGGGCGAGCTGGCCGACCATGCCATCATCACCGTCGGCATCCTGCACGACGAGGTGATCGAGAACGCCCTCAAGGTCGTCGGCAAGAGCGGCCAGGTGACCATCACCGCGGTCGGCGGCGGCGAGCTGAACACCGGCGCGGGCCTGCTCATCGGCTACCAGCGGCGCGTCCAGGGCGCCATCTTCGGGTCCTGCAACCCGTTGTACGACGTGCCCCGCCTGCTGGGGCTGTACCGCTCCGGTGACCTCAAGCTGGACGAGCTGATCACCCGGCGTTACCGCCTGGACGAGGTCAACCAGGGCTACCAGGACATGTTGGACGGCAAGAACGTCCGCGGCGTCATCGTTCACGAGCACTGAGTCGTTCCGAGCACCGAGTCGATCAAGCACTGAGGAGTTCCCCATGACGAGCGTCCTGTCCGAGTCGGCGACCAACTCGCCTCTCATCATCGACAACGCGCACCTGATCGGCGGCGAGTGGGTTCCCGCGGCAGGCGGAGACACCATCGAGGTGATCAACCCGGCGACCCGCGAGGTGCTCGCCCGGGTGCCGCGCGGCACCGCCGTGGACGTCGACCACGCCGTCAGGGCGGCCACCGCGGCGTTCCCCGCCTGGCGCGACACCAACGCGACCGAGCGCGGCGGCCTGGTCGCCCGGTGGGCGGAGTTGATCCAGCGGCACGCGGCCGAGATCGACCGGATCGAGTCGCAGGAGGTCGGCCGCCCGCACTGGGGCCCGTCGCCGATGCCGAGGATCCTCACCTTCATCGCCGGGCAGGCCGACAAGGTGCTCGGGCACACGATGCCGACCCACACCCCCGGCGTGCTCGGCATGACGTTGCGGGAGCCGTACGGGGTGGTGGGTGTCATCATCCCGTGGAACGCGCCCGGCCCGATGTTCGCCAGTGAGGTCGGCGCGGCCGTCGCGGCGGGCAACACGATCGTGGTCAAGCCGGCCGAGGACGCGCCGCTGACCCCGCTGGCGCTGGCCAAGCTGGCGATGGAGGCGGGCATCCCGGCGGGCGTGATCAACGTCGTCACCGGCTACGGCCACGAGGCCGGAGCGGCGGTGCCGGCGCATCGGGGGGTGAACCGGGTGAGCTTCACCGGGTCGCCGGAGACCGGGTCGCTGGTGATGGCCGCCTGCGCCAAGAATCTCACCCCGCTGCACCTGGAGCTGGGCGGCAAGTCGCCGCAGGTGATCTGCGCTGACGCGGACCTGGACGCGGCGATCCCGACGATCGTGCGCGGCATCACGCTGAACACCGGCCAGATCTGCGCGGCCGGCTCGCGCGTCGTCGTGGAGCGCTCGGTGCACGCCGAGGTGGTGCGCCGGCTCGCCGAGGAGATGCGCCGGATCACGGTGGGGCCGTGGCACCAGCCGGTGCAGATGGGCCCGCTGATCAACGGCAAGCAGCACGACCGGGTGCTCGGCTACATCGAGCTCGGCCGGCAGGAGGGGGCCGAGCTGGTCACCGGCGGCGGCGTGCCCGAGGGCGAGGAGTTCGAGCGCGGCTACTTCGTCGAGGCCACCCTGTTCGACCAGGTGGACCCGGGCATGCGCATCGCCCAGGAGGAGATCTTCGGGCCGGTGCTGTCGGTGCTGCCGGTCGACGACGAGGAGGAGGCCCTGGCGGTCGCCAACGGCACCGACTACGGCCTGGTCGCCTCGGTGTGGACGGCCGACGTCGGCCGCGCGGTGCGGATGGCGCGCGGGCTGCAGGCGGGTCAGGTCTCGGTGAACGCCGCGTTCGGGCCCGGCGTGATCGGCGCGCCGTTCGGCGGCTACCGCAAGAGCGGCTTCGGCCGGACCATGAGCGCCGAGGCCGTGCAGGACTACACCCAGGTGAAGGCGGTGTCGCTGCGTGGCACCCGGTGACGGCATCCGGCTCCGCATCCTGGTGGAGCCCCAGCACGGCGGCGCCTACGCCGACTTCCTGGCGATGGCGCTGGCCGTCGAGGACGCCGGGTTCGACGCCTTCTTCCGCTCCGACCACCTGCTCGGCGTCGTCCCCGACGACCCGGCCTACCAGCCCACCGACTGCTGGACGACGCTCGGCGCACTCGCTCGCGACACCCAGCGGGTACGGCTCGGCGCGCTGATGGGCGCGGCCACGTTCCGCCATCCCGGCCTGCTGGCGACCATCGTCGCCTCGGTGGACCAGATGAGCGGCGGCCGGGTCGAGCTCGGCCTCGGCACCGGCTGGTTCGAGCGTGAGCATGCCGCGTTCGGCATCCCGTTCCCGGCGCAGCGGGAGCGGTTCGACCGGCTGGAGGAGCAGCTCGCCGTCATCACCGGGCTGTGGGGCACACCGCCCGGCGACCCGGACGGCTTCTCCTTCGACGGCGCCCACTACCGGATCGAGGCCAACCGCAATCCGCCACGGCCGGTGCAGTCGCCGTACCCGCCGATCCTGATCGGCGGGTCGGGGCCGAAGCGCACCCCGGCCATCGCGGCCAGGTACGCGAGCGAGTTCAACACCGCGCTCGGCGGCGACCTGCGCGAGCGGCTGGGCACCTTCAGCCGGGCCTGCGAGGCGATCGGCCGCGACCCGGCCGAGCCGCGCCGTTCCTCGGTCATCCCGACGGCCGTCGGCGGCACCCCGGCCGAGACGGAGCGCCGGGCGTCCGTCATCGGCTCGGACTTCATCCGGACCAACGCCCTCATCGGCACCCCCGCGATGCTCACCGAGCGGATCGCGGAGCTCGGCGGTCTCGGCGTCGACACCGTCTACCTGCACATCTACGACATTCACGACCTGGACCACATTGCTCTGCTCGGCGCCGAGGTCCTGCCCCACGTCACGGCGATGAAGGTCGCGACGCCGTGAGATCCCCGACCACGCTCAAGGAGTCCCGATGAGCCTCACCACTCGCGCCGCCATCGCCCGCCGACCGCACACCGGCTGGGAGCTGGCCGAGCTCCAGCTCGACGCGCCCAAGGCGCACGAGGTGCGGGTGAAGTTCCACGCCTCCGGGCTGTGCCACTCCGACGACCACATCACCAAGGGCGACGCCGGCGTGCGCTTCCCCGTGGTGGGCGGCCACGAGGGCGCCGGCGTGGTCGAGTCGGTCGGCCCGGACGTGCGCCGGGTCAAGCCCGGCGACCGGATCATCTGCTCCTACATCCCGGCGTGCGGCGCCTGCCGGCCCTGCTCGACCGGCCATCAGAACATGTGCGTCAAGGGCTTGAACGCCGGCACCGGCATGTTCCTCGACGGCACCTTCCGCTTCCACCTCGGCGAGGAGGACCTCGGCGGCTTCTGCACCCTGGGCACCTTCTCCGAGTACGCGGTGGTCTCGGAGTACGCGTGCCTCCCGCTGGCCGACGACATCCCGTTCGAGATCGGCGCGCTGGTCGGCTGCGGCGTGCCGACCGGCTGGGGCTCGGCCGTGTACGCGGCCGGGGTGCGGGCCGGGGACACCGTGGCGATCTTCGGCGCGGGCGGCGTGGGCAGCAACGCGGTGCAGGGCGCCCGGTACGCCGGGGCGAAGAACGTGGTCGTCGTCGACCCGGTCGCGTTCAAGCGGGACATGGCCAAGACCTTCGGCGCCACGCACACCTTCGCCACCGCCGCCGAGGCGCACGACTTCATCGTCGACACCACCTGGGGACAACTCGCCGACCACGCGATCCTCACCCCCGGCGTGCTCACCGAGGAGATCGTGCAGGCGGCGGTCGCGATGGTCGGCAAGGGCGGCAAGGTGACCGTCACCGCGGTCGGGAAGATGAACGAGCAGGCGGTGCACTTCCGCGCGGGACTGCTGATCGGCTACCAGCGGCAGATCCGTGGCGCGCTGTTCGGCGACTGCAACCCGCTGTATGACGTGCCCAAGCTGCTCGGGCTGTACCGCGCGGGCGACCTCAAGCTCGACGAGCTGATCACCCAGCGGTACCGGCTCGACCAGGTGAACGACGCCTACCAGGACCTGGCCGACGGCAAGAACATCCGCGGCGTCATCGTCCACGATTGACCGGGCGCCGGCCCCGGGCCCGCCGCTGTACGTCCGGTAGCAGGGCCCGGGGTGAACGGCCGCGGATCGCGCCGTACCAGACGCCGCAGCCGTAGGCCGCGTCGTCGAGGCGGCGGGCGAGGGCGTACCTGATCGGGTCCAGGTGCGCCCTCGTGCGGCGTAGATCGACCACGGTGTCGAGCACCGTGGCCGCGACCATGGCGCGGCGCAGTCTCCGGGAGAACAGGCAGCCGACGGCGGCCACCGGCCACCAGTGGCGCAGCAGGAGCGCGGCGGCCTGCCAGACCGAGGCGACCGCGCCGTCCACGGCCAGCCGCAGGCCCAGGCGTCGCGGGTGCGCGCTCCCCTCGACCTTGCGCGCGATCCGCGCGGCGGCCACGCCGAGGAGCAGCGCGGCGACGGGCAGGGACCAGCGCCGCTGGGCGAGCAGCGCGAGGACGAAGCCCACGCTCCAGGGAGCCAGCACGACGGGCGCCACGTTCGTCCCGTGGCGCCGGGCCAGCAGGTGCGCGCCGGTGCCGTAGAACGCCTTGCGGGCGAGCCAGTCGTGCACGTCCGCACGGTGCTCGTGCCGTACGACCGCCGTGGGCTCGTAGCGGATCCGCCGGCCGGCGGCGGCGAGCCGCCACACCAGGTCGACGTCCTCGGCGACGCGCATGTCGGCGCTGAACCCGTCGCCCAGCGCGTCCACCCGGGCCAGCAGACAGGCGCTCGGCACCCAGGAGACGGGGGCGCGCGGCCGGACGATCCCCGGCTCCACCCCGAGGTCGAGCGAGGAGCGCGCGTCCTCGTACCGGCGGATCCACCGGTCCCGGCCCGGCATGCGCAGCCCCAGCACGCGCGGGGCGGCCATGGCCACCCTCGGGTCGGCGAAGTGGCGCAGCAGGAGCGGCAGCGCGTCGGGGTCGAGGACCACGTCGGAGTCGACGAAGGCGACGTAGGGGGTGGTGACCCGGCGCAGCCCCGCGTTCCTGGCCGCGGCGGGGCCACCGTTCACGGCCAGCGCGACCGGCTCGGCCCGATGGGCGGCCGCCACCGCCGCGATGGCCTCCGGCTCCGCGGAGCCGTCGTCGACCACGACCACCCGCAGGCGGCCGTCCAGACAGGCCAGCAGCCTGTCCAGCGGGCCGGGACGGTCGCGGATCGGGACGACGACCGTCACCTGGGACAGGTCGCGGTCGGGCAGCTCCGCCACGATCGGGTCGGCCATGCCGGTGTCGAGCAGCCGGTCGGCGAGCGTGGCCGTGGCCCGGCCGGTCACCCGTACGGTGCGATCGACGATCAGCGCCCTGGCGCGCTCGGTGAGGTAGAGCACCCGCGTCGGCGCCCCGCCGACGAGGGTCCGACCACCGTCACGAACCTGGACGTGCCGATTCAACCGAACGGCGAACCCGACCGGCAGCGGACCGGTCACGGGGTGAAGCCTCCGTCCGCTGACACCACGGATCCGTTGAGGACGCCTCCCTCGGGGGAGCAGCAGAACGCGATCGTCGCGGCGATCTCGGCGGGGTCGATGAGGCGGCGCAGGAGTTGGGAGGAGGCGAAGGCGTCCATGGTGTCCAGGGCGTAGAGGTCGGCGGTGGCGCTGAGCATGGGCGTACGGGTCGAGCCGGGAGAGACGGCGACCGCGGTCACGCCGGTACCGACCAAGTCGGCGGCGAGCCCGCGGACCAGGCCGACCACGGCGTGCTTGGCCATCGTGTAGGCCGACAGGCGGAACAGCCCGTGGGACCCGGCGGCCGAGGCCACCGCGACGAACCGGCACCCGCCCGGCTCGGGCCCGGCCAGCAGGTGCGGGACACACGCGGCGGCCGTGTTCCACACGCCGAGCACGTCGGTTTCCCACAGGGTGTGCACATGCGCGGCCGGCGTCTCCCACAGCGGCCGGCCGCCGACGATGACCGCCGCGGCGGCCACGACCGCGTCCAGCCGCCCGAACCGCGCCACGGCCAGGGCCGCGGCCTCCGCCAGCTCATCGGCGTCACGTACATCAGCGACAGACGGTACGACCGCGCCGGGGTGGTCATCGGCCAACTCCTCCAGCTCACCCTTGGTCGCCAGCGCATAACTCACGCCGGCAGGCCGCTCCGGCCCGTCCCCCGCGCAACCGTCGACCGCGACGACCCGATACCCCTTGGCACACAGAGCCCGTACGGCAGCCGCCCCGATCCCCCGCGCCGCCCCGGTCACCAACGCCACCCGCCCTCCACCGGCAGCCACCGGCCCCTCACTCACCTCTGCTCCCGGACGCGGCCGGTTTCAGGAGGCGGCCTGTGCGGTCTGTTTCGCCGTTTCGGATTCGGGTCGTCACGTCGTCGGCCAGCTGCTCGAACAGGTGGCGGCCGGCCTCGGCGGAGGCCGTGGTGGGGTCGCCGAGCACGCCGGACGGGGACACGGCGGCGACGCCCTCGGCCGTGAGCGTGGGCAAAAGGTCGGCGAGCGGGGTGAGGTTGCCCGGCGCGGCCCATGCCAGGTCCACCAGGTGCGGGGCCAGATGCAGCATGAGCGAGGTCTCGGCATGGCCGGCGTGGGCGTCGGTGCCGGGGGTCGTACAGGGTGCCCACACCACGGCGTGCCCCTCGTACCGTAACCGCGCCACGGCGGCGGCAAGGGCGCGCAGGTTGCCGCCGTGCCCGTTGACGATCACGACCTGCCCGGCCCAGCGGGACAGCGACCGGACGAGCTCGACCAGCAGGACCTGGAGCGCCTCGGTACCGATGGACATCGTGCCGGGGAAGTCCTGGTGCTCGCCGCTGGCGCCGTACGCGACGGCGGGCGCCACCAGAAACCGGAGACGGGCGGCCACGGCCCGCGCCACCGCCGTCGCGATGGTCGTGTCGGTGTGCAGCGGCAGGTGCGGACCGTGCTGCTCGGTGGAGCCGAGCGGCACCAGGACCGTGGGCGAGGCCGGCAGCGCGGACCAGGCCAGACCCGCCAGCGCACGCTCGTCACCCTCCTCGGACAGAGGATCATCCTTCGGGGCAGGCCGCCGCCTCATCGGGTGGTCAGCCGATCTCGCGCAGGCCGCCGCCTCTTCACGCAGTCAGCCGATCTCGCGGGTGAACCCCGGCGGCATCACCACGTCACCGGGCACCAGGTCGTGCACGGAAGCCCGGCCGAGGCCCAGCAGCGCCGAGTCGATCCCGTTGCGCAGCACGTCCAGCACGTTCTCGACGCCCGCCTGCCCGTTCGCCGCCAGCCCCCACAGGCAGGCGCGGCCGATCATCACCGCCCGCGCGCCCAGCGCGACCGCCTTGACCACGTCACCGCCGCGCCGTACACCACCGTCCATCAGGACTTCGATCTCGTGGCCGACGGCGGCCGCGATGCCGGGCAGCAGCCGGATGGTGGCGGGTGTGCCGTCCAGGTTGTTCCCGCCGTGGTTGGACACCGAGATCGCGGTGACCCCGATGTCCACCGCCCGGCGGGCGTCGTCGCGGCGGCCGATGCCCTTGAGCATGAACGGCCCGCCCCACTGCTCCCGCATCCACCGCACGTCCTCCCAGCTCGGCGGCGGTGTCCGCATCCACTCGCCGTACGCGCCGAAGAACGTCGGGGCCGGCCTGCCCGGCTCCGACACGTTGGGCACGGTCAGGTCGGGCAGCCGGCCGGACTTGACGAAGCCGAGCAGCCACCGCGGCCGCGCCAGCGTCTGCGGCGCGAGCCGGGCCATCGCCTTCAGGTCCAGCTTGTCCGGGATCCACGGGCTGCCCCAGTCCCGGCTGTGGGAGAACGTCCAGTCCAGGGTGACGATCAGCCCCTTGACCCCGGCGTCGCGGGCCCGCTCCATGTGCCCGGCCATGGAGTCCTTGCTGCCCATCCAGTACATCTGGAAGAAGGTCCGCGGGTTGGCCGGCACGACCTCCTCCACGGACTTGCTCGCGAAGTTGCTCAACCCCATGACCGTGCCGCGCGCCGCTGCGGCGCGCGCCACCGCCACCTCCCCATCAGGGTGTACGGCCTGCACCCCGGTGGGCGAGATGAGCACCGGCATCGAGATCTGCTGACCCATCACCGTGGTGCCCAGATCCCGCTTGGCGGGCAGGTCCGCCACGTGCGGCGCGAAGCCGAGCTCGGCGAACGCGGCCAGGTTGTCGCGGTAGGTCCGGCCTCGTTCCGAGCCGGCGAGCAGCGCCGAGTAGACCGACCCGGGCAGCCGGCGCCGCGCCCGCCGCTGCGCCTCCGCCACCGTCTCGAACCACGCGTTCGCCATCGAACCTCTTTCCTCGTCGCAGAACCCGGCGATTTCTAGCCGTCGGAGAACCCGGCGAGCGGGCTCTCGGCGCACGCGTGCACAGGTGGAGCGGCTGGGGTGGGGCGCCCAAGGGTCACCGGCACCGGCCGCGCGGCCGGAGTGGGACGGCGCCCGATGGTCACCGGCACCGGCACCGGCCCCGGCCGCGCGCCGCCGGGGCGGGTGCGGTGGGAGTGGTCCTGGCCGGGCTTGGGCGTCGTACGGCCGGGCGCGGCGAGCGCGCCTTCGGCGTGTCCCTGAACGCATTCGGGGTCGGGCCCGTCCAGCGGCAGCCCGGTGAAGAACTTGGCCGCCATGCACCCGCCCCGGCAGGAGTCGTAGAAGTCGCAGCCGGAGCAGGCGCCGCCAGTCTGGGGTGAGCGGAGCTCCTTGAACAGCTCCGACTCCCGCCACACGGTGGCGAAGCCGCCGTCGGTGAGCACGTTGCCGGCGTGGAAGCGGTCATGGATGGCGAACGGGCACGCGTACACGTCGCCGACCGGATCGATCAGGCAGACGACCCGGCCCGCGCCGCACAGGTTCAGCCCCGGCAGTGACTCGCCGTAGCCGGCCAGGTGGAAGAACGAGTCGCCGGTGAGCACGTCCTCGCCCGCCCGCAGCAGCCACTCGTACAGCTCGCGCTGCTGGGCGGCGGTCGGATGCAGGTCGTCCCACACGTCGGCGCCACGGCCCGACGGGCGCAGCCGGGTGAGCCGGAGGGTCGCTCCCCTGGCGTCCGCGATGGCCTTGAACGCGTCGAGCTGGCCGATGTTCTCCCTGGTCATGACCACGGACAGCTTGGCGTTCTCGAACCCGGCCTCAGCCAGATCGTCCAGCGCCCGCAGCGCGGTCACGTACGATCCCGCGCCGCGCACCCGGTCGTTGACCTCCGCCGTGGCGCCGTCGAGCGACACCTGCACGTCCACGTAGTCCGTGGCCGCCAGGAATCGGGCCCGTTCCGGCGTGAGGCGGACGCCGTTCGTGGAGAACTTCACGCCGACCTTCTGGCTCACCGCGTATTCCAGCAGCTCCCAGAAGTCGGGCCGCACGGTCGGCTCACCACCGCCGATGTTGACGTAGAAGACCTGCATGTCGCGCAGCTCGTCGATCACCGCCTTGCACTGCTCGGTGCTCAGCTCGCGGGGGTCACGCCGCCCGGACGACGACAGGCAGTGCACGCAGGACAGGTTGCACGCGTAGGTGAGCTCCCAGGTCAGGCAGATGGGCGCGGCGAGCCCCTGCTCGAACCGCCGAACCAGCGCCCCACTCGCCGCCGCGCTCCCCCCGCCCGTCGGGGTGAGCGCCTGCGGCGGCGTCCTTGCTCCCGTACGTAATCTGATCATGTCGGTCGCCGCCAGGCTGCGCAGCGCCTCGGCGTAGGCGGGCCAGCGGGCGGCGGGCACCCCGGCGTACGTCAGCGCGGCGCGGGCGTCGGGCTGGTCGGCGAGAGCCCCGACGACCGAGACCAGCTCGGTGCGTTTGAGGAAGGTCAGGCGCCGGTTGCCGAAGTGGTAGGCCATCGCCCCGAAGGTCTCCGGCCGCAGGGCGACGCTGGGGGAAAGCTCCCAGGCCTGGTCGAGCGGGCTCGTCATCGCCGCGCGCCGGCTAGTAGACGCCGCACATGCCGTCGATGGAGACCTCTTCCAGCAGCGTCTCCTCGATGAGCTCGTCCGTCTCGGTGGTGGAGGTGGTCTTGTCGTCCATGACTACTCCTCGGTCGGGGGCGGCGCAATTGCGGCACCGAGTGCATCAACTACTTAATGACACCGAGGGCCAAAAAGGAAGGCCCTACTTGTGGAGTACCTTCAGGGGGATGGTGAGCAGCCGACCCAGGCAGGCGCCCGGCCGCCGCCCCGCCACAGACCTCGGCGCGATCGAGCGGGCGGCGTTCCGGCTGTTCGCGGTCCGGGGCTTCGAGGAAACGACCGTGGACGCCATCGCCGAAGCCGCGGGCATCGGCCGGCGCACGCTGTTCCGCTACTACCCATCCAAGAACGACATCCCCTGGGGCCAGTTCGAGGCCGGCCTCGCGCACCTGCGCGCGTTCCTGCGGGCCACCCCCCTGGACATCCCGGTCCACCGGGCGGTGCACCAGGCAGTGCTCGACTTCAACCACCTGGACGAGGCCGCGATCCCCCAGCACCGCGAACGCATGCGCCTCCTCCTCACCACCCCCGCCCTGCAGGCGCACTCCGCCCTGAAATACGCCGCCTGGCGCGCCGTGATCGCCGACTACACCGCCGAGAGGTACGGCCTGTCCCCCCACGACCTGCTGCCCCGGACGGTAGGCCATGTGAGCCTGGGCATGGCGCTGTCGGCGTACGAACAGTGGCTGGACACCGAGGACGCCTCCCTCCCCGCCCTCCTGGACGCAGCCCTCGCGGGCCTGCGCCACCACCTGTGCGAAGAACCCGCCTAACGTCGCAGGTGGGCCATCCCCCGCACGAAGAGCAGGCAGGGCGGGATCACCAGCACCAGCCCGGCCGCGCCCAGGAGGACGGCGTCGGTGCCCAGCAGGGTCGTCAGGGGTCCGGTCAGCGCCTGACCGAACGGCATCAGGCCGAAGGTGCTGAGCCAGGCCAGCGAGGTGATCCGCCCGATCAGGTGGTCCGGCACCTCCCGGTACATCGCGACGTCCCAGGTGAGGGCGTACGTCTCGACGCCGAAGCCGGCCACGAGGTAGCAGCAGAACAGCACTCCGACGGAGGGGGCGTACAGCAGGGCCAGCGGGACCAGCGCGTACAGGGACATCGAGCACACGGCCACGACCCCCGGCCGCCTCGGCTGCCAGGCCATCATGGTGACACTGCTGATCAGGCCACCGGCGCCGTAGCACGCGAGGGCCGTGCCGTACGCCGTGTAGGAGCCGAAGGTGTCGCGGCTCAGCAGCGGCAGCAGGACCTGGCTCGGCGCGATCACGAACATGAGGCTGACCGGGGAGAACAGGAGCAGCGCCGTCAGCCACGGCCGGCGCCCCGCCTCGGCGAACCCCGCCCACGCCTCACCCAGCACCGAGCGGCGAGCCGCCGGCGTCCACGCGGGTTCCCGTACCCGGCGGAACGTCGCCGCGCCGGCCGCGAAGACGACCGCCGCCAGCACGAACGGGAGGAGGTCGAGACCGCTCGCCAGCAGCGTGCCGAGCACCGGGCCGGCGATGACGCCCACCCGCGTGCAGATGTTGACGACGGCCCGGCCGGAGACGCGCTGCTCCTCCGTCAGCGTGCTCGCCAGCATGGCGTTGAAGGCTGGCCGGATGAACGACTCCGCCGCGCCGACCGCGAACAGCACCGCCGCCAGCGACCAGGCGGGCGGCCGGCCCGCGAGGAAGAGGACCGGGACGATCGCGGCGGCGGCGTCGACGCCCAGCATGATGATCAGGATGCGCCGTCGCGGAAGGCGGTCGGACCATACGCCGCCGACCAGGAGCAGGCTCAACGACGCGATGCCCTTGGCGGCGAGCACGACCCCCACGGTGGCGGCGTCGCCTCCGGCGTCGAGCAGCGAGACGGTGACGGCGACCACGAGGATCTGCTCGCCCAGCACGAACCCGAGCTGCGCCGCCGCGAGCAGCCGGAAGGCCGGATTCCGCAGCGCCGTCAGATTGATGGGGGACATCCGCCACAGGATCGCAGACTCACTGCCATGCGGGACAAATGACGTAGGTCGTACGCGCTGGAGGCCCTGCGCCGGTGCCGTCATCGGCCGCATCCGCTGGGCCGCCGTCGCTCCATAACGTCGAACCGGGTCAATACGCCTACCTGCAGGACTTCAAGCCCACCCCGCTCGACCTCGGAGGATTCTGATATGGCGGCCATCATCGTCAACGGCGTCGAGGGCGTGCGCGCACTGCCCATCGGCGAGCCGCTCGGGCAGAGCGGCCTGTACGAGGTCACCCAGGAGGCGGTCAACCGGTTCGCCGACGCCACGGGCGACCACCAGTGGATCCACGTCGACCCCGAACGCGCCAGGAACGGCCCCTTCGGCGGCCCGATCGCGCACGGCTACCTCACACTGTCCCTGGTCCCCCGCCTCCTCCCGGAGATCATCCAGTTGAAGGGCTTCAGCCTGGGCATCAACTACGGCTGCGAGAGGGTCCGTTTCCCCTCGCCCGTCCCCGTCGGGAGCAAGCTGCGCGCCACCGCGACCCTGGACCACGTCGCCGACGTCACCGGCGGGGTGCAGCTCACCATCACCATGGTCTTCACCGTCGAGGGCGCCGCCAAGCCGGCCTGCGCCGCGACCATCCTGCTCCGCCAGCTCGTCTGACGACCCCCACGAACACGTACGGCCCCACGACCACGTACGGCCCGTGAGCTCCGGCTCGCGGGCCGTACGCGCGTCACCGCCGCTGAAGAGGTCATGACCTCCAGGTGAACGCCGGCTGTCCAAGAGTGCCGCCGCCCTGGTGAGCACCCCTCTTACCAAGGGTTCACACCTTTCCGCACACCCCTTCCACCCGTGGTCACGACCCGTTTTCCGTCTGTTCACCTTGTGCCGTTTGTATCGAGATGCAGCAAAGAACAGCTCTTACTACGGAGAAGGACGCACACCGTGACCAGTGGACAGCGCCGCCTCAGCGCGGCGGCGACGGCCGCCATCGTTGTGGCTCTTTCCGCCGCATGCGGCGGCACCAACACCACTCCGCCGGCCGGGGACGGCACCGCGACCGCTTCCCAGGCCGCGGGCGCCGAGCTGAGCGGGCAGGTCAAGGCGGACGGCTCCAGCACGGTAGCCCCCTTGACGAGCGCCGCGGCAGAGTTCTTCGCCGAAGAGCAGCCCAAGATCAATGTGACGGTGGGCACTTCCGGCACCGGTGGCGGCTTTGAGAAGTTCTGCAACGGTGAGACCGACATCTCTGACGCCTCCCGTCCGATCAAGGACGAGGAGAAGGCCGCGTGCGAGGCCAAGGGCGTCAAGTTCTCCGAGCTCACCGTCGCGACCGACGCCCTCACCGTGGTCGTGAACAAGGACAACACCTGGGCGAAGTGCCTGACCACCGCCCAGCTCAAGAAGATGTGGGAGCCGGCGGCCGACGGCAAGATCACCACCTGGAAGCAGGTCGACGCCAAGTTCCCGGACGAGCCGCTGAAGCTGTTCGGCGCGGGCACCGACTCGGGCACCTTCGACTACTTCACCGATGAGATCAACGGCGAAGAGGGCGCGAGCCGCAAGGACTACAGCCCCAGCGAGGACGACAACGTCACCGTCCAGGGCGTCAGCGGCTCCAAGGGCGGCCTCGGCTACTTCGGGTTCACCTACTTCGAGGAGAACGCCGACAAGCTGAAGGCCGTCGAGATCGACTCCGGCGACGGCTGTGTCGCGCCGAGCGTCGCGGCCGCACAGGACGGCACTTACACGCCGCTGGCCAGGCCGCTGTTCATCTACCCGTCCGCCGCGATCACCAAGAAGCCCGAGGGCGTCGCGTTCCTCGACTTCTACGTCGGCAACATCTCCAAGATCGCGACTGACGCGAAGTTCATCCCGCTCAACCCCGAGCAGGAGGCCAAGCTCAAGTCCGACTACGCCGCACTGAAGACGCAGGGCTGACATGGCCACCCCGCCCTCCGCGACCGCGCCGGGGACCTCACCGTCCTTGGCGCGGTCGCGCCCGCGTCACGGTGAGCAGATCATCAAGGTCGTGCTCCTGCTGGCCGCCCTGGTCTCGGTCGCCACCACCATCGGCATCGTGGTGTCGCTCCTGGAGCCCACGATCAGGTTCTTCGGCGAGGTCAGCGCGGTGGAGTTCTTCACCTCCACCAGCTGGGGCCCGCTGTTCGAGCCGCCGGGCTACGGCGTGCTGCCGCTGGTCAGCGCGACCCTCATCACCACGGGCATCGCCGTCGTGGTGGCCGTGCCGCTGGGTCTGGGCGCCGCCATCTACCTGTCGGAGTACGCCAGGCCGCGGGTCAGGCAGATCTGCAAGCCCGTCCTCGAGGTTCTCGCGGGCATCCCGACCGTGGTCTTCGGCTTCTTCGCGCTGAGCTTCGTCACCCCGCTGCTGCGCGGCATCCTCCCGTTCGAGATCGAGATCTTCAACGCGCTCTGCGCCGGTCTCGTCGTCGGCTTCATGATCATCCCGATCGTGGCCTCGCTCTCCGAGGACGCGATGACGGCGGTGCCCCGGGCGCTGCGCGAGGGCTCGTTCGCCCTGGGCGCGTCCAAGATGACCACCTCGGTGCGGGTCGTGCTGCCCGCCGCCTTCTCCGGCATCGTCGCGGCCGTCATCCTGGCGGTCTCCCGCGGCGCGGGCGAGACGATGATCGTCTACATCGCCGGCGGCGGCCAGCCCAACTTCACCTTCGACCTCGGCAAGGCGATGCAGACCATGGCGGCGTTCATCGCGCAGGCCGGGTCGGGCGACGTGCCGATCGGCACGGTGGACTACAACACCATCTTCGCGGTCGGATCACTGCTGTTCGTGATGACGTTCGCGATGAACTACGTCAGCGCCCGACTGGTGCGAAGGTATCGAGAGGTGTACGAGTAATGGCCGTTCTCTCGACACCACGCTCAGCCGTGCAACTGGCGAGCAAGGGCCGCCCGGTCCGGGAGCACCTGTTCCGGATCGCGCTGATCGCCAGCCTGGGCATCGCGTTCGTCTTCCTGGCCGCGCTGCTCTCCTACGTTCTCGTGGAGGGCTGGCCGAGAATCGACTCCCGCCTCTGGGAGAACATGCCGTCGGTCCGCAATCCGGACATCGCCGGCGCCCAGTCGGCCATCACCGGCACCCTCTGGGTCATCTCGCTGACCGCCGTCCTCACCCTGCCGACCGGCATCGCCGCGGCGATCTACCTGGAGGAGTACGCCGACAAGACCCGCTGGTGGAACCGGGTCATCGAGCTCAACATCCAGAACCTCGCCGCGATCCCCTCGATCGTCTACGGCATCCTCGGCCTGGGCATCATCGCCCGGACGTTCGGCCTGGGATTCAGCGTGATCACCGCGTCGATGACCCTCGGCCTGCTCGTCCTGCCCATCGTGATCATCGCCTCCCGTGAGGCGATCCGCGCGGT
The DNA here is from genome assembly GCF_014646515.1 of Nonomuraea glycinis. Taxonomy (GTDB): domain Bacteria; phylum Actinomycetota; class Actinomycetes; order Streptosporangiales; family Streptosporangiaceae; genus Nonomuraea; species Nonomuraea glycinis. The sequence continues at coordinate 848,040 of NZ_BMNK01000002.1, read as the reverse complement.
TCCGCCGTCCATCCGGGAGGGCTCGCTCGCCCTCGGCGCGACGCAGTGGCAGACCATCTCCCGGCAGGTGCTGCCCGCCTCGATCCCCGGCATCGCGACCGGCTCGATCCTGGCGCTGTCCCGCGCGATCGGCGAGGCCGCCCCGCTGCTCATGCTGGGCGCGGTGTCCTTCATCCGCTTCAACCCGGACGGCGTCTTCGCCAGCTACACCGTCCTGCCGATCCAGATCTTCAACTGGATCTCCCAATCGCGCGAGGGATTCCACGTCCTCGCGTCGGCGGCGATCGTGATCCTCCTTCTGATCCTGCTGCTGATGAACTCCGTCGCCATCTGGCTCCGCAACCGCTATCAGAAGCGCTGGTAAGGGAAGACAATGACTGACATAGGAACGTCCATTCCGAGCGTCACGGTCCGTGGCCCCCAGGCTCCTGGCAACACCGCGGCCCTGGACCCGGTCTTCACCGTCTCCGACCTCAGTGTCTTCTACGGCGAGTACGAAGCCGTCCGCCAGGTCGACCTGTCGATCGGCAATCGCGAGATCACCGCGATGATCGGCCCCTCCGGCTGCGGCAAGAGCACGGTGCTGCGCTGCTTCAACCGGATGAACGACCTCATCCCCGGCGCCCGCGCGGCCGGCAAGATCCTTTACCACGGCGAGGACCTCTACGGCGACCACGTGGACCCGATCGAGGTCCGGCGGCGCATCGGCATGGTCTTCCAGAAGCCGAACCCGTTCCCCAAGTCGATCTACGACAACATCGCGTACGGCCCCCGCGTCAACGGCACCAAGGGCAAGATGGACGAGGTCGTCGAGGAGGCGCTCACCCAGGCCGCGCTCTGGGACGAGGTCAAGGACAAGCTCAAGCAGAACGCCCTGTCGTTGTCCGGCGGCCAGCAGCAGCGGCTGTGCATCGCGCGCGCGATCGCGGTCAAGCCCGAGGTCATCCTGATGGACGAGCCCTGCTCGGCCCTCGACCCGATCGCCACCACCAAGATCGAAGACCTGATGCAGCAGCTGGCGCGCGACTACACGATCGTGATCGTCACGCACAACATGCAGCAGGCCGCCCGCGTCTCCAACCGCACCGCCTTCTTCACCGCCGATGTCGACGACAAGGGTGAGCGGCACGGCCGCCTGGTGGAGTTCGACGAGACCAGCCGCATCTTCACGAACCCGACCGACCAGCGCACGGAGGACTACATCACCGGGCGTTTCGGTTAACCCGACGCATAGGAGGCTCCGGGTGACGCAGCCGCAGGCAACACTCGACGGGGGCGAGGACGCCCGAGGCGGTGAGAGCCTGACCCGAGCGCGCCAGGGGGCGCCCGCCAGCGTGCCCATGCTGCTGGTGGCCGACCCCGACACGGCCGGCCTGCAGCTGCTCGCGGACGCGCTGGGACGAGAGGGCGTGGGCGTCACCGGCGTGTCCGACGGCGCCCAGGCCCTTCTCCAGGCCGGCGCCCTGCGGCCGGACGTGGTGCTGGTGAGCGCCTCGCTGCCGCTCATCGGCGCGGTGGACTTCATCAAGGCGATCCGCGCCAGCCGGCCGATGCCGGTGCTGCTGGGCGTGGGCGAGGGGCACGCGGAGCTGGCGGTCCAGGCGCTGGCCGCGGGGGCGACCGCCTGCGTCGCCATGCCGTACCGGCTGCACGAGCTTCTGCCGTTGGTGCAGGCCACCGCGTCGGGTGAGGCGGGCGGCAACCGGGTCCTGACGGTGGGCAACGTGGAGCTCGACCTCAACGCCTACCAGGTCCGGGTCGACGGCGACGTGGTGCACCTGCCGCTGCGCGAGTTCGAGCTGCTGCACTACCTGATGCGCAACCTCGACCGGACGGTCACGCGGGAGCAGATCATGCGGCACGTCTGGCACGCCTCGGGGGACAACGTCGCGACCAACACGATCGCCGTGCACGTCAAGCGGCTGCGGGCGCGGCTCGGCGACACCGACGACAGCGTGATCCAGACCGTCCGCGGAGTCGGCTACCGGCTGGCCGCGCCGCGCACGCACCCGTACGAGGAGCACTGAGCGGCCTCTGAGCGGGCGTGCCGACCCGGCCTCCAGGATGAGGAAGTCGACTCCGCGACAGGAGCGCCCATCGGCCGGCGGGACGTCATCCCTCCTGGGCCTCTCTAGGCCTGCCGCCACGGCACCTGAGGAGGAGGGGTGACTCGTTCCTGAGCCCGATGTCCACCCGTTGGAATTGCTCAAAGATCAATTCCAACGAAAGGACGCATTATGCGAAAGCCTGTACTGATCACGATCCTGCTCGTGCTCGTCCCCCTGTTATCCGTGTCACCCGCGGCTGCGGCCACCGCCTCGCCGCCCGCCGCTACGGAGATCGCGTGGGAGCCGTGTGCGGAGGATTCCGCCGTCGAGTGCGGCACGCTGACCGTCCCCGTGGACTGGAACAAACCCCGGGGAGAGACGTTCGAGCTGGCACTCGCCCGCCGCAAGGCGACCGACCCGGCCGCCAGGATCGGCTCCCTCGTCGTCAACCCCGGTGGGCCGGGCAGCTCTGGCGTGAACTCCGTGCTGCAAAAGAAGTTCGGCTTCACCTCGAAGATCACCAGCCGCTTCGACATCGTCGGGTTCGACCCGCGCGGCGTGGGACGCAGCCACCCCATCCTGTGCTCGGTGGCCCTCGCCGAGCGGGAGCCCGACCTCGTCATCCGCGACCAGGCCGGCTTCGACCGCCGCCTGGCCTACAACGAACAGGTCAGACAGGACTGCCGGGCCCGCACCGGACCGCTGTTCGACCACGTTGACGGCATCAGCGTCGTTCGTGACCTCGACGCCCTGCGCGCCGCGCTCGGCGACGAGAAGCTGACCTTCTACGGCCTGTCGTACGGCACACTGTTCGGCCAGCAGTACGCCGAACACTTCCCCCACCGGGTGCGTGCCATAGCCCTGGACAGCAACATGGACCACAGCCTCGACACCACCGCGTTCGTGAACACCTGGGCGTGGACCGCCCAGGACTCCTTCAACGAGTTCGTCGCCTGGTGCGCAAAGAACACCGAATGCGCCCTGCACGGCAAGGACGTCCGCACCTTCTGGAGCGACCTGCTGGCCCGCGCCGACCGTGGCGAACTACGCTTCCCCGGCCTGCCGGACACCCCACTCACCCGGACGATCCTCATCGAGGAGGTGTTCCGCTCGTTCTACGGGCCCTACTGGGCGGAACTGGCGGACGCGCTGGTGGCGATCGACCAGGGCACCGCGACCGCGCCGATGATGTTCACCACCCCCTCGAAGACACGACAGGAAACCTACAACAACCCCATTCAGGGCTTTTGCCAGGACTTCCACCTGCCGGTACGCGACTACCGCGAGTACGCCAGGCACCTGCGCACCGCGGCCGCCATCGCGCCGGACATGCGATACGGCGCAGGAGCGCTGATCCTGATGACCCCCTGTCTGGGCCAGCCCACCCCGATTCCCAATCCCCAGCGGCCCGTGCACGCCGACGGCGCCGCAACGCTCCTGATCGGCAACGCCCGGCACGATCCCAGCACCGGACTTCCGTGGGCGGCGAGCCTCGCGCGGCAGATCGGCCGTGAGGCCAGGCTTCTTACCTACGACGGCTGGGGCCACGGCGTCTACGGCCGGAGCGAGTGCGTCACCGACGCCTTCGACCACTACTTGGTGTCGCTCACCCTGCCCGCCAAGGGCGCCCGCTGCGCCGCCGTACCGCCGGACCAGGCCGGCACCCGGCAGGCCCGCCCGCAGCCGATCGAGCAGTTCCCGGTGCGGCCTGACCGGCTGGGAACGTTCGCTGACTGACCTCGGCCGAGAACCGCGTGCCGGGCACGGCCGTCCGCCCGGCACGCGGTCCAGCCGAGTTCGCTCACCCCAGAGTCTGCTCCGCGACCACGGACTTGGCCCAGGACACTTCGAGTTTGCCCGTGGGCGTTCTGCGCAGGGCGGACATGATCACGATGGCGCGGGGGACCTTGTAGCCGGCCAGGCTGCGGCGGACCCAGGCCCGCAGGTCCTTCTCCGTCAGGGTGTCGTCCGACGTGGCGATCACCGCCGAGACGCGCTCGCCCCAGGTGTCGTCCGGGGCCCCCACCACGATGGCGTCGGTCACCGCCGGATGGGTGAGCAGCGCGTTCTCGACCTCCTGGGGGAACACCTTCTCCCCACCCGTGTTGATCACCCCGGAGCCGCGGCCGAGGAACCGGATCGCCCCGTCCGCCTCCACCTCCACGAGATCACCGGGGATGGCGTAGCGGACCCCGTCGATGACCCGGAACGTGGCCGCGGTCTTGGTGGTGTCCTTGTAGTAGCCGAGCGGCATCGGCCCGGAATAGCCGAGCATGCCCGCCTGCCCGCTGCCGGGGACGACCTCCGTGTCGTCGGAGGCGATGACCTTGGTCGCGGGGACCGGGAGGAACCGGCCCGGCAGGTCGTCGACCGAGGAGGTGATGGCGAAGGCGAACGGGCCGCCCTCGCTGGAGGCGATCGCGTCGATGATCGTGACGTCGGTGCGCTCGTGCAGGGCCCGCTTGAGCCGGTCGCTGAAGGCCGTACCGGAGCTGAGCACCGACCTGAGCGGGCCGAGATCGTGCGGCCGGCCCGCCTGCTCGGCGGCGATGAGCTCCTTGACCAGCGGCTGGGCCACGGCGTTCCCGGCCACGATGATCGTGTTGGCCCGCTGTTCGGCGACGGTCTCCCAGATGTGCCGCGCGTCGAACCCGCCCTGGCGCGCGGTGATGACCCGCCCGCCGACGAGCAGGGCGCCCATCGAGTTGAACAGGCCGGTGCCGTGCATGAGCGGGACCACCGGCATCGTGGCGGGCGCGCGGCCCCCCGCCCGCGCGCTCACCGCGATCTCCACCGCCTCGCCGAGCGTCTCGGGCAGTGCCGGTACGCCGAGCGGATGGAAGATCGCTACCGCGATCGAGTGCAGGAGGTCGCCCTGCCGCCAGATGACGCCCTTCGGCCTGCCCGTGGTGCCGCCCGTGTACATGAACAGCTGGTCCGAGCTCGGCCGCGGTTCGGCGGGCCGGGGGTCGGTCGCGGCGAGGAGGTCGTTCAGCTCGATCGCCTCGGGACCTGCCGCGCCCTCGGCGCGAGCGCCGACCCGGACGAGCAGGCGCAGCGTGGACACCGTCCGCGCGGCGTGCGCGACGTTGGCGGCGAGTTCGCCGCTGAAGACGACCGCCGCCGCGTCGGCGTCCTCCAGCACCGAGGACAGCTCCTCGCCGGTGTAGCGGTAGTTCGCGTTGACCGGCACGGCGCCGATCTTGAACGCGGCGAAGACCGTCTCCAGGTACGGCGCGCCGTTGTACAGGTAGCAGGCCACCTTGTCACCCGGCCCGACCCCGGCACGCACCAGCGCCGTGGCCAGTCGCGCGGCCCGGTCGTCGAACTCGACGTAGGTGTAGTCGCGACCTGGCTCCGAGATGGCCACGGCTTCGGGCAGGCTCCGAGCGACGGCCTCCCAGATCGTGCCGAAGGAGACGTCCATCAGATCGGTCCCTTCTCTCGCTCTCGGCCTATCTTCGCCACACGGTAGGCGCGGGCGGCGCTCCGGGACACGACCCCAAAGACTGGCCCTCTCCTCGCAGGATGACCAACGACGGACAGGACAAATGACGTAGGTACGATCAGATCACCTGGAGGACGATGATGGCTAGGCCGAGGGTGAGGTCGAGGACGGCGCAGAACTCCGCCAGCGACCGGGTCACGACCTTCCTGGCCCGCCAGGCGATCGTGTCGAGCACGGCGTGGCCGATCAGGGCCGCGGCGACGAGGTAACTGCCGAGGGCTGGGTCGAGGGACAGCGCGGCGAGTGCGGCCCCGCCGAACACCAGCATGGCGGGGACCTGCGCGGCGCTGAGCCGCGGCCCGCGCAGCAGGCCGACCGCCAGGCCGACGATCGCGATGGCCACCGCACTGGCGACCAGCGCGGTCCACAGCTGTACGTCGAGCAGGCGCAGCAGCGTCACCGCCACCACGGAGACGCCGAACAGCGGCCAGGCCACCCCCGGCCGGCCCACCACCGCGGTGGCGAGGTAGATCAGCGCGGCCAGGAACACAACGAGCCCCTGGCTGCGACCGTCGTCCATTTCGGTGGTCATGTCCAAGACGGACACGGCCATGGCCGCCAGGCCGCACAAGGTGGGCCAGCGGTGCGCCAGGAACGTCAGCACGGAGGGCGGGGTGGTTCGGGGTTCTTCGGTAGCGAGGTCTGTCATGGGTCCGACCTTCGCCATCCGACCGGACAGGTGCCAAGGTCGGCCGATCGAGTCGTCCTGAAACTTGGGCATCTGGTCGCAAATACGCCACCTGCGAACTTTTCACCGGCCGGGTGTGCGGGGCGGTTGACTACCAGGCATGAACGTACTGATTCTCGGTGGGACGGCGTGGCTGGGGCGGGTGGTGAGCGGCCTGGCGGTCGAGCGTGGGCATGCGGTGACCTGTCTGGCGCGGGGTGAGAGCGGGCCGGTGGCCGACGGCGCGACACTGGTGACCGCCGACCGGCGTTCCCCCGAGGCGTACGACGGGGTGCTCGACCGCGACTGGGACGCGGTGGTCGAGGTGTCCTGGCAGCCGGGCTTCGTCCGCGCGGCGCTCGCGGCGCTCGGCGAGCGGGCCGCGCACTGGACCTACGTCTCGTCCGTCAGCGCCTACGCCGAGCGGGACGAGATCGGCGCGGACGAGTCGACGCCCCTCCTGCCGGCCACCGACCTGCAAGAGGTGGATCGGGAGCTGTACGGCGAGGCGAAGGTGACCTGTGAGCAGGCGTCCACGGCGGCGGTGGCCGACCGGCTGCTCATCGCCAGGGCCGGGCTGATCGGCGGCCCCGGTGACCACAGTGGCCGCACGGGCTACTGGGTGGCTCGGGCCGCGCGTGCTCCGCAGGACCCGATGCTCGTGCCCGACACCCCGCAGGATCCGACCCAGGCGATCGACGTGCGCGACCTGGCCGGCTGGATCCTCGACTGCGCCCGGTCCGGCGTCACCGGCACCTACGACGCCGTCGGGCCGGTCGTGCCGTTCGACGCCTGGATCGAGCAGTCCCGGCAGCTCGGCGGCCACACCGGCCCGGTGGTCAGCGCCGAGTCGTCCTGGCTGCTGGCGCAGGGGGTCAACGAGTACATGGGGGACGAGTCGCTGCCCATGTGGCTGGCCACGCCCGGCTGGGAAGGCTGGTCGGCGCGTTCGGGCGCGGCGGCGGCGAAGACCGGCCTGCGCCACCGCCCCCGGGCCGAGTTGCTCGCCGACGTGCTGGCCTGGGAGCGTGAGCAGGGCCTCGACCGCCCCCGGCGAGCCGGCCTCACCGCCGCCCGCGAACGCGAGCTCCTCACGGCCCTCACCACAACCTGACCCGCACTACGAGACACCCTCGAACAACTCGCCCACCTTACGTGACATCCGACCGATTCGCCGCCCTCGCCGCAGGCTGACCGGCGAGGTGGCTGTGAGGCGTGACACCTTGAGCCGCCCCCTACGAGATGTGGCCGGCGCGGCCCGTAAGCTGGCCCCGCCCGGGTGACCAGCCCGGCATCGCGCTGATGCGAGTCGCGCCGGGACACCCGGGTCGGCCACCGCCGAAGGAGCGCACCCCGACCCGAGGAAAGGATGATCGTTGGCTGGCAGGAGCGACGGCCACCGGCCCGAGGTCGGTGCGCGGCCTTGATGCGGCGCTCATCGGCGGGCCCCGACCGCGTCCGGCATCCCGCCACGGTGCTGGCCGTCGGTTTCGGTGTCACGATCCTCATCGGCACCGCCGTGCTGGCCACGCCACTGGCCACCACGACGGGTGGCTCGGCGCCCTGGCTCACCGCCCTGTTCACCGCCACCTCCGCGGTGTGCCTGACAGGGCTGGTCGTCGTGGACACCGCGTCCTACTGGTCGGATTTCGGCGAGGTCGTCATCGCCCTGCTGATCCAGGCGGGCGGGCTGGGCATCATGACGCTGGCCACCCTCTTCACCCTGCTCATCTCCGGCAAGATCGGCCTGCGCGCCCGGATGTCGACCCAGTTGGAGACCAAGTCCGTCAACGCGGCCAACCTACGCCAGGTGGTCCGCAAGGTCGTGGTCTTCAGCCTGGTCTGCGAGGTCATCGTGGCCGCGGTCCTCACCGGCCGCTTCGCCATCACGTACGGCGAACCCTTCGGCAGGGCGCTCTACCTGGGCGGCTTCCACGCGGTGTCGGCCTTCAACAACGCGGGCTTCGCGCTGTGGCCGGACAACCTGATGCGCTTCGTCGCCGACCCGTGGATCTGCCTCACCATCGCGATCGCGGTGATCATCGGTGGCCTGGGCTTTCCCGTGGTCTTCGAGCTCCTGCGGTCCTGGCGTCGTCCCAGCAGCTGGTCGATGCTGACCCGGCTCACCATGAGCCTGACCGTCATCCTGCTGACCGCCGGCACGCTCATCTTCCTGGTGACCGAGGCCCGCAATCCGGCCACCATGGGCCCGCTGGACAACCCCGGCAAGCTGCTCGCCAGCTTCTTCGCCGCGGTCATGCCGCGCTCGGCCGGGTTCAACAGCATCGACATCGGGAAGATGGAGCCGTCCAGCTGGCTGGTCACCGACGTGCTCATGTTCATCGGCGGCGGCAGCGCCGGGACGGCGGGCGGCATCAAGCTCACCACCTTCGGCTTCCTGCTGTTCATCATCTGGGCGGAGCTGCGCGGCGAGACCCAGGTCAACATCGCCCACCGCAGGCTGCCGGAGTCCACCCAGCGCCAGGCGGTCACCATCGGCCTCATGGGGGTCAGCCTGGTGGTGACCTCCACCTGGCTGCTGATGACGCTGACCCCGCACAGCCTAGACCAGCTGCTCTTCGAGGCCGTCTCGGCCTTCGCCACCAACGGCCTGTCCACCGGCATCACGCCCGACATCTCGGTGGGCGGGCACGTGCTGCTCAGCGTGTTGATGTTCGTGGGCCGGATCGGTCCGCTCACCCTCGGCTCGGCGCTCGCCCTGAAGAAACGCACCCGGCACTACGAGCTGCCCGAGGAGCGGATGATCGTCGGCTGACCCCCGGGTCACCGGGCCGGCGCGTACCGGACGGCCAGGCGGCGGCCGAGGCGCTGCATGGGCAGCTCAAGGTAGCGGTAGGACAGCCAGCTGGCCGGCAGGAGCAGGCCGAGGAAGGCCACGCCGACGCCGATCTGCGCGAGCGGCGGCGCCCCGTGCATCTCCCCGGCCACCCGCATGAAGACGAGCAGGATCGGCAGGTGCACCAGGTAGAGGGAGTAGCTGATCGCGCCGAGCCAGCTGAGGAAGGCCGGCACCCGGCGGGCCCGCCAGGCCATGGCGGCCGCGAAGGTGACGATCACCAGGCCGATGGTGAGGCTCCACACGGGCGGCCGCACCCACCACCAGCCGGCGTTGAGCGCCCAGAGCGGCGTCAGCGTCACGAGCACGGCCGCGACGGCCACCGGCCACAGCGGCCCATCGCCGCGCTCCCACCGGTGGATCGTCGTGCCGGCGAACATGACCGCGAGCACCGCCGCGGCGAACCAGGGCACGTTGCTGCACAACAGCACCAGCGCCAGCGCCATGACGCCCAGCGCGCTCGCCCCCGCCTTACGGCCACGGCCGGAGACCACGCACGCCAGGCCGATGACGAACACCGCGAACGACGCCCACGCCACCCACCGCCCCGACACCGGCGGCCCGGACAGGACCAGGCCCACGACGGCGCACGTCACCCCGAACAGCACCGGGATCAGCCCTCGGCCGTCCCGCACCCCGACGACGAACAGCGCGGCGGCGATCAGGTAGAAGACCATCTCGTACGACAGCGTCCACATGGTGTTCAGCACGCCGCCCACGCCGACCACGTCGAGCAGCATCGTCGCGTGCGCGGCCACGGTCGAGGCGTCCCTGGCCACCTCCTGACGGATGGGGATCCACCACGCCATGGCCAGGACGACGCAGCCGGCCGCGAGGTAGAGCGGGTACAGCCGGAAGAAGCGGCCGATCCAGAAGGCCCGCACGTCCCCGTGCCGCTCCAGCGAGGCCGGGATGATGTATCCGCTGACCAGGAAGAACACCAGAACGCCGTACACTCCCGCGTTGTACGACAAGGGCCGCAACCAGGGCATGGCCCAGGTGCTCAGATGCTCGCACACGACCGCGAGCGCGCCGATGCCCCGCAGCGCGTCCAGCCACGCAAGCCGGGAAGGCGCCGTATGGGTGGTTACGGCAGGAGTGGTGGCCATATGCCCCGACGATATCGGAGACATGACGCCCTTCAGGTGCCCCGCAGTTCACGCACCAACTGCCTGGTCGACGCTCCCGAACGTGGACAAATTCTCGCCAAAACGTGGTAGTGCCATGGAAGGCAGCCTTCACACCCTGGTGGGTGAGGACCGGTACGACACGAGGGAGGCCGGGGATGAACCAGGAGAAGGTCGACGCGTTCATGGGCCGGGTCGTCGCGGACATGGCGGCCACCGACGCGGCCGGGTCGGTCGTGATCGGCCATCGGCTCGGCCTCTACCGCTCGCTCGCGGCCGGCCCCGCGACGCCCGAGCAGTTCGCCGAGCGCACCGGCTGCCACCCGCGCTACCTGACCGAGTGGCTGCGCGGGCAGGCCGCGGGCGGGTACGTCGGCTACGACCCGGAGACCGGGCAGTTCTCGCTGAGCGAGGAACAGGCGTTCTGCCTGGCCGACCCGGACGGCCCCAACGTGCCCGCCGCGTTCCTCATCTCGCTGGGCGCGATGCGCGCCGAACCACGCATCACCGAGGCCTTCCGTACCGGAGCCGGACTCCCCTGGCGTGACCAGCACGAGGACGTGTTCGTCGGCTGCGACGCCTTCTTCCGGCCCGCGTACGCGGCGGCGCTGGTCTCCAGCTGGATCCCGGCGCTGGACGGGGTCGAGGCGAAGCTCACCGCCGGAGGCCGGGTCGCCGACGTCGGCTGCGGTCTCGGCTCGTCGTCGATGCTGCTCGCCGAGGCGTACCCGCGCAGCACGATCGTCGGCTCCGACTACCACGACGAGTCGATCACGCTGGCGCGCGAGCGGGCCGGGCAGGCGGGGGTCGGCGACCGGGTCGGCTTCGAGGTGGCGACGGCGCAGACCTTCACCGGGACGGACTTCGACCTGGTGACCATGTTCGACTGCCTGCACGACATGGGCGACCCGCTCAGCGCCGCCCGGCGGGTGCGGCAGGCGCTGGCGCCGGACGGCACCTGGCTGCTGGTGGAGCCGAACGCCTCCGACAAGGTCGAGGAGAACTTCACCCCGGTGGGGCGGCTGTTCTACAACGCCTCCACCTTCCTGTGCGTGCCCAACGCCCTGTCCCAGGAGGGCGGGTACGCGCTGGGCGCGCAGGCCGGCGAGTCCGCGATCCGCGAGGTGGCCACGGACGCGGGTTTCACCCGGTTCCGGCGCGCCACGGAGACGCCGTTCAACCTGGTGTACGAGATCCGGCCGTGAGTCCGGCTGGTGTGCGAGATCCGGCCGTGAGTCTGGACATCGCCAACGCGCGGCCATCGCTTCCCAGGCCAGGGGTCGTCCGCGCAGGCCGAGGGTAACCCCAGCTCTGTGCTGCTGGAACCGATGAGATGGCCGATCCTGGTGCTCGCCCTGCTGGTGCTGTGCGCGTGCGGAGGCGACGATCCTCCGGGGCTCAGCACCGCCGAGTACCCGCCCAACGAGGGCGCCAACGCGACCGTCAACGACATGGCGCTCAGGAACGCCTTCGTGCTCGGCGCGAAGCCGGGGAAGTCGCTGCGGCCAGGGGACGACGCCCCGCTCTACTTCGTTCTGGTGAACGACCGCCGCAAGCCCGACGAGCTGGTCTCGGTGAGCGCGAAACCCATGTTCTCCGGCGCCACCATCTCTGGCGACAAGCTCCTGGTACGGACGAACGAGCTGGTCGGCGGCGGCGCGGCGCCCCAGGCGGTGCTGACCGGCCTGACCAAGGACCTGCCCAGCGGCGGCTTCATCCCGGTCACCTTCACCTTCAAAGCCGCCGGCGCGGTGAAGGAACTGGTCCCCGTGCTGCCGCCCACCCAGTGGCGCGCCACCCTGTCCCCCACACCCTCCGGCTAGTCGTCCCCGGGCTCCACCGTGACGTCGCCGTCGCCGTCGTCGGCCGTGGGCCGGCAGCCCTCGGAGCAGCCCTCGAACCGGGCCTGGTCGATGGACGTGAATGAGGTCGGCGGCACGCCCGCCAGCGCGCCCACCATGGTGTCCTTCCAGATCGGGCCGGGCAGGGTGCCCCCGGCCACGGCGCCGTAGTACCGCCCGCCGATCGTCACCCCGGTCAGCTTGTGCCGCTGGGAGCCGCGCGGGTCGCCGAGGCTCACCGCCGCCGCCAGATCCGGGGTGAATCCGGCGAACCACGCGGCGGCGTAGTCGTCCGTGGTGCCGGTCTTGCCGGCCGCGTCCCGCCCGATGCCACCGACGTGGCGCATCGTGCCCTTGGTGAACACGCCGGACAGCACGTCGGCCGTGGCGTCCGCGGTCGCGGGGTCGAGCACCCGGCGGCACTTGGGCCGGTAGGCGGTCGCCTCGCCGTCGCGGTCGGTGATCCGGGTGATCGCCATCGGCGCGCAGTAGGTGCCGCGCGCCGCGACGGCCGCGTACGCGGTCGCCACCGTCACCGGGTCCATCTCGTTGATGCCGAGCGTGAACGTCTCGTACTCCTGCAGCGCGCGCCCGTCCGCGCGCCGGATGCCCAGCGACTTGGCCGTGGTGACCGTCTCGCAGAGCCCGACCCGCTGCTCCAGCTCCATGAAGAAGGTGTTCACCGACCCCCAGGTGCCGGTCCGCAGCGTCTTGAAGCCCGGGGAGCCCTCGTCGTTGGTGACGGTGTGCGTCGGGTCGCCGATGCTCTCGCCCGCGCAGTTCTTGAACGTCGCGTAGCCGGGCGCGCGATATCCGGCACCCGCCGTGAGACCGTCGTCGACCTTCATGCCCTGCTTCAGTGCGGTGATCAGGGTGAAGGTCTTGAACGTGGAGCCCGCCTGGAAGCCGACCCCGCCGCCGTGCGCGGCGTCCGCGACGACGTTGTACGAGATCTCGTTCCTGGCCTTGCTCCGCCCGTACGACCTGCTCGCGGCCATCGCCTTGACCGCGCCGGTGCCCGGCTCGACCAGGGCCTCGGCGGCCACGGGGGCGTCGGAGGCGTGGACGTACCGCTTGATGGCCCGGTCCGCGGCCGCCTGCATGGCGGGGTCGATCGTGGTGGTGATGGTCAGGCCGCCTCGGTTGAGCAGCTTCAGGCGGGCGTCGGCGGTGGGGCCGAAGTCGGGGTTGCTCAGGATCTCCTGCCGGACATAAAGGCAGAAGTACGGATATTTGCTGGATTCGCAGCCACCGGGGAGCTTCGTGCCTTTGTAGCCGAGTTTGGCGGCCTTCGCCTTGGCCGCCGCTGCCGGAGTGATCTTGCCTAGTTCGGCCATGCGGTTCAGGACGACGTCGCGGCGGTGCAGGAGGCGTTCGCGGTGCTTCCTGCCCAGGTTGGGATCGGTGGCGTTCGGGTCCTGCACGGCGCCGGCCAGGGTCGCCGCCTGGGCGAGCGTGAGCCGGGCGGCCTTGACGCCGAAGAACCGCTTGGCCGCCGCCTCGACGCCGTAGGCGCCCGCGCCGAAGTACGCGATATTCAGATATTTCTCGAGAATCTGGTCCTTGGTGTATTTCTCCTCGACGCCCATGGCGTACCGGAGCTCGTTCAGCTTGCGCGCGTAGCTGGCCTCCAGGGCCGCCGCGCGGCCCGCGTCGGTGTCGGCGGAGTTGAGCAGCACCTGCTTGACGTACTGCTGGGTAATGCTCGACCCGCCCTGGCTCACCTGGCCGGACCGCAGGTTCGTGGCGAGCGCCCGGAGCGTGCCCTCCAGGTCGATCGCGCCGTGCTCGTAGAAGCGGTAGTCCTCGATCGCGACGATCGCCGTCTTCATGACGTCGGCGATCTCCTCGAAGGCCACGGCCTGCCGATACTCGTCGTAGAAGCGGGCGAACGCCTTCCCCTTGGCGTCCCGTACGATCGTGATCTCGGCCGGCGGCGGCTCGACGAGGTCGACCGGCTTGATGTCCACCTCGTTCGCCACCGTCCTGAACCCGAGCCCCGCACCCCCCACGACGGGGAGCGCGATCCCCGCCACGAGCACGCCCGCCGCCCCACCCGCGACGGCGAGCCGCGCGACCTTCGTCCCCCAACGCATGCTTTGCCCTTGTTTGTCAGCCAGCAGAGGCCAGGAGCCAACCAGATCCGGTCAGGCGATGTCTAATAGCGCTATCGGCAACGGACCGATATCCGATCCCCTATGAGCGCAGGTCAGGGCTTCCAGAGCCGGTTGCGCCGGGCGTACGACGGCCGGAAGCCCACCCGCGAAGCGACGGATCGACGAGCCCCTCCGGTTCAGGAAAACCGGGCTGCGGTCGTTTGCCTCCTACGTCATTTGTCGTGCGCGACCCCGCCGAAACGTACGGAGTGGAACGGTCCTCTTCACCTAGGCCGTGTGACATAAGTGATATACCGTGCACTAACTCATCAGGTTCGGGACCGGTTACCCGGCCCCCTGGGACTTCGAGGTAACAGTCAATGACGCCGCTGGACCAGCTGCCCGAGATCAGAACCGAGCTCTACATCGACGGCGAGAGCGTCGGGGCCGATGACGCGCTGAAGGTGATCGACCCGTCCGACCTCACGTCGGTCGTGGGCTACGCGGCAGCCGCCAGCGCCAAGCAGGCCACGTCCGCGGTCGCCGCCGCCGACCGGGCCTTTCCCGCCTGGGCCGCGCGCACGCCGCAGGAGCGCGCCGAGGCGCTGATCTCCGCGCTGGCCCCGCTGGAGGCCGACCGGCACGCGGTGGCCGAGGTGCTCACCCGCGAGAACGGCAAGATCCGGATGGAGTCCTTCATCGACTCCATCGTCTTCGACCACCGCTTCCGCCTCGCCGCCGGCCTCGCCGACCAGGTCCGGACGGTGAGCCACCTCCCGGCGCCGCCGTACCGCACCGAGGTCTCCTACCTGCCCCTCGGCGTGATCACGATCATCGTGCCGTTCAACTGGCCGCTGGCGATCCTGGCCGCTTCCCTGCCGCAGGCGCTCCTGGCCGGCAACACCGTCGTGGTGAAGCCGCCGCCCACCACGCCGCTGTCGGTCGTCCGTACCGTGGAGCAGGTCGCGCGGCTGCTGCCGCCGGGCGTCCTCAACGTCGTCACCGGCCATGACGCGGAGATCGGCGCGGCGCTGATCCAGGACGACCGCGTCAAGAAGGTCTGCTTCACCGGCAGCCCCGGCGGCGGCAAGCGGATCATGTCCATGGCCGCGGGCTCCCTCACCCGCGTGGCCCTGGAGCTGGGCGGCAACGACCCCGCGATCGTCCTCGCCGACGCCGACCTCGGCCCCGACGCGATGCAGAAGCTCTTCACCGGCACGTACGACTCCACCGGCCAGATCTGCATGGCCACCAAGCGCGTGTACGTGCACCGCTCGCGCTACGACGAGGTCGTCGAGGGCCTGTCCGGTCTCCTCGCCGCCACCCGCCTGGGCCACGGCCTGGACGAGCAGACGACCATGGGCCCGCTGCACAGCTCGCGGCAGAAGGCGTACGTCCTGGAGCTCCTGGAGCAGGCCCGCGCCTCCGGGGCCGAGATCCGCGAGTTCGGCGAGGCGGCCGACGGCGCGGACATCTCCCGGGGCAACTTCCTGCGCCCGTCCCTGGTCCTCGACCCCGCCGACGACACCCGCGTGGTGGTGGAGGAGCAGTTCGGCCCCACCCTGCCGATCCTGCCGTTCGACGACGAGGCCGACGCCGTGGCCCGCGCCAACGACACCTGGTCCGGCCTGTGCTCCTCGGTCTGGACGGCGGACCTCGACCACGCCGCCGTCGTCGCCGCCCAGCTCCGCACCGGCTACACCTTCGTCAACACCCACGGCGCCGCCCACCTGGACGAGCGCGCCCCGTTCGGCGGCTTCAACCACAGCGGCATGGGCCGCGAGATGGGCCTTGAGGGAATCCGCGAGTTCATGGACACCCACTCGGTCGGCTTCCCCGCCTGACCGTTCGGCCTCCGCAGGATCCCCGGCTCCCCTTCGACCACGTGTCGGAGGGGAGCCGTCGCTTGTTCGGAGGTGTTTCGGTGCGGTTACGGATACGTTTACGCACCATTGACGGCATACATAACAGGTATGTAGGGTCGTGCTCGTTGATCGGCTTTCGCCGCCGGAGGTCCGTGCGGCGGTTCGATTTCTGTGAGCAAGGAGCACTGGATGAACATGCGAAGGATCGCGTTCAGCGGCGTGATGGCCGTGGTGGCGCCGACCGGTTCGGTGACCGCGTCCTCGCCCGCCCACAGCGGCTGATCTTCCACCGTATTCGTGTGATTTCACGGACTGGCCTGACCGCATTGGGAGAAACGAAGCTCGCGCGCGACGCCCAGACGCCGCGCCTGGCTCGCGCGACGGTGACCGCCTGGATCGGGCGCTCTCATCCTGTACGGGACGTTCTGCTCTTGGTGGCATCCGAAATGGTCACCAACGCCGTGCGGCACGCGGACACCGGATGCTGGGTCCTCGTTCAACTCTTCCAGGGCATCGATTTCCTCCGCCTGACGGTGACCGATCCTGGTTCGGCGCTCTCGGCTCCGCACCTCATTCCGACGCAGGAGCAACTCGGCGACGAAGCCGAAGGCGGGCGCGGCCTGGCCATCGTGGCCGAGCTGTCGCGCGGACGGTGGGGCAGCCACCTGCTGCTCCCCAGCATGCACCGTGCCGTCTGGTGTGATGTGGACGCCGAAAGGCACGCGCCCCCGCACGTCTTCCCCACAGCCCCCGGTCAGGCCGAGTTCGCCTGATCGCTGCTTTACCCGTGATCTTCGAAGGACACCCCTCCATGAGTTCTCCGCTCGGACGTACCCTCAGCCGGCGCGGCCTTCTCGGCGGCGCCGGCGCGACCGCCGTACTCCTCGGCACCAGTGCCCTCGGCCACCCCGCCAGGGCAACGCCGCCACAGCGCCACGGTCTCCCGGACGACCCGTTCAAGCTCGGTGTCGCCTCCGGCGACCCGCTGCCGAACTCCGTTGTGCTGTGGACCCGCCTCGCCCCGGATCCCCTCGCCGCCGACGGATCGGGCGGCATGCCGCCGCGGCGGGTCCCCGTCCAATGGCAGGTCGCCGCGCCGCCGCCTTCCAGGCCTACTACGAGAACCTGCCGCTGCGCGCGTCGGCCCTGCCGGACGGGCCGGACATGCAGTTGTACCGGAGGCTCGCCTACGGCGACCTGCTCGACATCAACGTGCTCGACACCCGGCAGTACCGCGACGACCAAGCGGCCGGCGGCGGTCTGGCCGCCCCGAACCCGGGCAGCCTGGACCCGAACCGGACCATGATGGGGCGGGAGCAGGAGCAGTGGCTCCTGGACAACTTCGAGCGCTCCCGCGTCCGGTGGCAGGTGCTGGCCAACCAGGCGCCGATGGCCGAGACCGACATGGACGACACCGAGGCGGTCTCGGTCTTCATGGACCCCTGGGACGGGTACGACGCGAACCGCCGCCGGATGCTCGACGGCGCGCGGGACCGCGGGGTCGACAACCTGGTCGTGCTGACCGGCGACCGCCACCGGCACCACGCCAGCGACATCAAGGCCGACTACCGCGACCCGGCCGCCCCGGTGCTGGCGAGCGAGTTCGTCTGCACCTCGGTCACCGCCGAGGGCAAACGGAGCCGACATGGACTCCTACTCGGAGCTGTCGGTACGCGCCAACCCGCACATCAAGTTCGCCAACTACCGGCGGGGATACCTGCGGTGCACGGTGACCGAGGACCTGTGGAGCACCGATTTCCGGGTGCTCCCGTACGTCGACCGGCCCGGCGCTCCGGCGTCCACCCGGGCCACGTACGTCGTCGAGAACGGCCGCCCCGGCGTCCAACTCGCCAGTGAGGGCCCGATCGTCTGACATCACCCGCACCAGGAGGTGGGTCCGCACGGGCCCGCCTCCTGAGGTTCTCCGGGGCCGGGTCCCGATCCGGTGCGTCAGTCCTGGCGGCCGGGGCGAGCGGCGGCGGACAGCAGGGTGAGGGCGGCCTGGCGGGCGGCCGTCGCCGCGCCGGCCGGGTCGTGGTGCGCGGCGACGACGGTCGCCCCCTCGACCAGCATGAGCAGTTGCCGGCTCAGGCCGGACGGGTCGACGGCTCCGGCGCGGGCGGCGATGCCGGTCAGAAGCTCGAGGTAGCGGTCCAGGTGGCGCGCGGTGAGGGTGCGTACGGCGTCGACGTGGTGTTGGGCGGCCGCGTTCAGCATCGCGCAGCCACGGAAGGCCGGCTCGTCGTACCACCGCTGGAGGGCGTCGAACACCGCCGCGAGCTGGTCGCTTGGGTCGTCCCCGGCGGCCGCGGCCGCTGCGGCCAGCCAGTTCGTCACCCGGTCGCTGCGGGCGCGCAGCACGGCGTCCACCAGGCCGTCCTTGGTGCCGAAGTGCCGGTAGAGCGTCTCCTTGGACACCCCGACACGGGTGCAGAGTTCGGCGACACCGATGCCGTCGAGCCCGCGTTCGTACAGCACCCGGGTGGCCGCCTCGAGGATGGCCGCTCGGGTGCGCGCGGGGTCGATCGTCGAGCCCCTGGGGACTGGCATCCACAGATCGTACCGGTCGGTTCGTTCTGCTGTTAGCATCTCAGGTCGTACCGATCGGTTCGATCTCTTGGGGATGCCATGCCAGACCTGTCAGCTCGGCACGACCTGGGCGCGCGAGACGCGACCGCCCGCGGTGCGGCTGCCGCCGAGAGACGGGACCGATGACGCGAGCACCGCTGCTGGAACGGGCGGTGTGGCAGGCGGGCCTGCTGGCGCTCGGCACCGCTTCGGCGCTCGGGCTCGCGCGCTTCGCCTACGGCCTGCTCCTGCCGGCCATGCGCGAGGACCTGCGCTGGACCCTGGCCGAGGCGGGGACGATGAGCACCGCCAACGGGCTCGGCTACCTCCTCGGCGCACTGGTGACCGCCGCGATCGTGCGCCGCTGGGGCACCGCCGCCGCCTTCCGCATCGGCATGGTGCTCACGGCCGTATCGCTGGCGGCCACCGCGGCGAGCGACGCCTACCTGCCACTGCTGACCGCGCGGGCCGCGGCGGGGGCGGCAGGGGCGGTGGTGTTCATCGTGGGCGGCGTGATCGCCTCACGCGTCGCCGCCCACGCGGCCTCCAGCGTGCCCATCACCGTCTACTTCGCCGGCACCGGGCTGGGCATCATCGTCAGCGGCGTGAGCATCCCCGCACTGGGGAACCACTGGCGCCTGGCCTGGATCGGCCTGGCCACCGCCGCCGCCCTGGCAGCCGCGGCGAGTTGGGGCGCAGCGCGCGGGGGCGCGGGGAGTGGAGGCGCGGCGCGTGAGGGTGGGGGGAGCACGGGCGGGGGCGAGCATGCTGACGTGGCCGGGCGGGCTCGGGTGCGCCCGTTGCTGGGGGCTGCCCTGGCTTACCTCCTGTTCGCCGCCGGGTACATCACCTACATCACGTTCCTGTCGGCCTACCTCGCCGACCAGCGTGCCCCGCTCGGGCAGGTGGTGCTCACCTGGACGGTGCTCGGTCTGGCCGTCGTGGCGGCGCCCGCGCTGTGGAGCCGCCCCACCGCCGAGTGGCCCGCCACCCGGGCCCTGGCCACCCTGCTCGCCCTGCTGGCCGGCGGCGCGGCGCTGGCGCTGGTCGCACCCGCGCCACCCGTCATCCTCGCCTCCGCGATCATCTATGGGGCGACGTTCATGGGCGTCCCGGCGGCCATCACCGCCCTCATCAAGAGCAACGTCCCGCCCGCCGACTGGACCGCCACGCTGGCGGCCTTCACCACGGTGTTCGCTGCCGGGCAGACCGCCGGGCCGTGGATCGCCGGTGTGGTCGCCGATCACACCTCGACCGAGGCCACCCTGGCGTGGACCGCGATCCTGTGCGCCACGGCCTCCGTGATCGCCTTGGCCGGAGGCCGCGTCGTGCTCTTGGCTACGCCCGGACGAAGCCGTTCACGATCAGCGGCAGCGACGCGTCAAGGCCCGCCACGTTCAGCACCCCCGCGTCGGCGGGGTCGCTGATCGAGTAGCCCGCCGCCGTCATCGCCGCCACCACCACCCGAGCCTCCGCCGCCACCGAGCGCCGGTAGGCGTCGAGCTCCTGCGACGGGTGCGCCCGTCCCGCCCACGTCTCGTTGTCGGTGAACACGACGAACCCGTCCACCGCCATCCCCTGCTCACGCGCCCACCGGAACGGCAGCGACAGGTCGGTTCCGCCGCCCGAAGGCCGCCAGCTCTTGATCTCGCGCAGGTTGGTACGCGGCGTCACCTTCGAGGCGTGCACACCGGTGTCCACGTCGATGACGTGCACGTTCCCCTTCTCGATGCGGGCCAGCATGACGGCCAGGGCGCAGCCGACCTCGTACGGCGAACCGATCGAGGAACCGCCGACCACGACGCCGCCGCCGGACCAGCCGCCCGACATCGACCCTGACGAGTCCACCGCGACCAGCAGCCGCCGGCCGGAAGGCTCGACGGTGCCGAACGACAGCTCGTAAGTCTCCTCCAACGCGTCGAGGATCGCCGGGACCGGTGTCCACGTCTGTACGTCGGCGCGCGGGTTCGGCCGGGACCGGCCTGAGCCGTACACGCGCAGCGCGAGGAAGGCGTCCATCGGGTGGATGCGCGCTCGAAGGAGCGCCGCCTGGTCGGTGAGCCGGGCGACCGCGCGCCGCGTCGCGCCGCTCATGGGCTTGAGCGTGCCGATGCGGGTCATGCGGGACAGGTTGCGAATGAGCGCGGTCAGGCCGACCGTGTCGATCAGCGCGTCCCACACGGCGGGCTCGCGCAGCATCGCATCCGGCAGGAACTCCCACGGCACCTTCCGCTCGGTCACCACCTTGATCGCCTGGTGAGCGGTAGTGGCGGCCTTCGCGGTGAGGAACCGGTCCACCGACTCCAGCACGTCGCGTGCGTCGGCGTCGGAGACGTTCCCGGCGATCCAGCCGAACAGCCTTCCCCGCTCCGGGGTGTCGGTCTTGGGGTGGGCGATGCGCAGCACGTCGCGCAGGTCGAACGCCTCGCCCTGCGGCGTCCTGCGCTGGCGGGCCTTGCACACCCGGAAGGCGACGTCGTCCGCGTCGCCGGACAGGAACCAGGAGGCGAGCGCGGTCCGCAGTGACCGGCCGACGACCGGCGCCGTGCCGTGCGCGGTCGGCTTGCCGCCGAGGTTCTTGTAGTAGCCGAAGAACTGGGCTAGGTGGTCGGTGGTGCGGGCCACCTTCGGCAGCGCGAGCTTGGCGGCCTGGCGGGTGGCCGCGTCGCCCTTGGCGTAGGCGGCGGCGAGTGCGAACAGTGCCGGGCGCTGCTTCGGGGCGCGCGGCGGGCGCGCGGTCGAGATGTCGGTGAGCAGCCGCACGACGCGCGGGCCGTCCTCGGCGATCGCCTGGAACAGCGCGTCGGCGTTGTCGGCGGTCATCTTGTTCTCGCTGACGTAGTACGTGCCGCCCGTGGTGCCGAGGATCAGGAAGTCCTCGACGCGCTGCCACAGGTCCTTGGCGAACACGTAGCCGCCTGCCGCGTTCTTGACCTGGTCGGTGCGTCCGGGCAGCCGCTGGGTCTGGGGCGTGGCGATGGCGGAAATGCCGGCGAGAGGGTCACGGTTGCGGGCCATGAACGGCCTCCAAGGGGTTTCGACCCGCCTGGCGGCGGATGTGGGGAGAAGGGGAGGGCGGATATGGGTGTGCCGATCGGATCAAAACCGAAGCTCTACCACTGAGCTATGCACGGCCAAGCCGCACAGCGGGGAATTGAACCCCGCGACCGCCGGTTCCGGAGATAACCGAACGACTTCGACCCGCCCTCCAGACCTTTACCAGCAGAATTCGAGTCGTGCTCCCGGTAGGGCTCACGAAGGGATCGGTGTGGTTCGGAGAAGACACGGATGTGGGATGTTCACCGGTGTTCAGGTGCTCTACCAGCTGAGCTACCGGAGCCGTGACCCCGGGCAGGACTCGAACCTGCGACCGCCCCATTAAAAGTGGTAACCGACGAACTTCGACCCGTGTCCTCTCCGAACCGCACCGATAAACCGTCGAACCGAGAGCGGATACGGATATGAGAATGCATGGGAGGCTGATGAGAGCGCAAGTTCTTTTACTTGCGCGGCCACGCGGCGAGACGCGAATACACATAGTCGATCGGCCGATCGTCCAGCCCGGATCAGTCGAACGGCCGATGCCGGCATGCGTGCTTCCCGCGATCGTGGAACGCGCCCGATCACGCATGCCGACAGAAAGAAACGCTCATGTTCGTCACACATGTGGCCATGGTCGCCGCGCTGACCGCCTCGCTCAATGTCGCACCCGAATACGGCCGGCCGGACCTACGGCGGGATGCCGAGAGGATCGTCGCCGGCGGAGTCACCGGGGTGCAGGCGCGGGTCACCAGCGAGGGCAGGAGCATGGTCGCGGTGGCCGGCGTAGCCGATCTCCGGACGAGGGGCCCGGTACCACCGAACGGATATTTCCGGATCGGCTCCAGCAACAAGACTTTCGTCGCCACCGTGGTGCTGCAACTGGTCGGTGAGGGGAAGCTGGCACTCGACGACACCGTGGACAGGTGGTTACCCGGGCTGATCAAAGGGCGCGGCGACGACGGGCGGAAGATCACCGTCCGCGACCTGCTCCAGCACACCAGCGGGCTCGTCGATGACTACCCGTACCCGACCGCCATCGCGTCCTCCCGCCAATACCGCCGCCACCGGCACGACACCTTCACCCCGCAGCAGGTCATCTCCAGGGCGATGCGCCACAAGCCGGCCTTCGCACCCGGCAAGGGCTGGCTCTACGCCAACACCGGGTACGCCACCCTCGGCCTGATCATCGAGAAGGCGACCGCCCGCCCCTGGCATGAGGAGGTGAAACGGCGCGTCATCGAGCCGCTGGGCCTGAAGCACACGCGCTGGCCCGCGGGGTCGGCCGAGCTGCCGCGGCCCCACGCGCGCGGGTACACCGTGTTCAAGACCAGCGAGGGATTCGTCGACACCACCCGGCATCGCGACGCGGACGCCTCGGGCGGGCTCATCTCCACCACGGCAGACCTCGATCGCTTCTTCACAGCCCTGCTCGGCGGCGAACTCCTGCGGCCCGCGGAGCTCGCTGAGATGCGCAGAACCGTTCCCGTGGCCACGGAGCTGCGGCGCATCTGGCCGGGCGCCCGCTACGGACTCGGCCTGGTGCAACGCCCACTTCCTTGTGGCGGCACGTACGTAGGGCACGGCGGGGACATCCTCGGCTTCATGACCAGAACGGGCGTCACCGCCGATGGGAAACGCAGTGTGGTGATCTCCGTTTCGACCGAGCGCTTCGATTCGGCGAAGCGCATTGTCCAGATCGACGCCGCCGTCAACCGGCTCGTCAACCGAGCTCTGTGCGACACCAGATGATCAGGAGCTCGGTGGCCGCCTGGGAGCGCATCACACCCGAGCCGGCGGGCGGGTAAGGCCGACTCCGGGTGCGGCCTGGGGCAGGCTTACTTGCTCTCCAGCTTTCCCTGCGGGCCGAGGTCCTCCTCCAGGGCGGCCTTCCAGCCGGTGTCCTCGGGGTAGAGGGCGCTGCGCAGGAAGGCGGTGGTGAGCCGCTGGACCAGGGCGACGCGGGCCGGGTCCTCGTCCGTCGTCTCGGCGGCCTCGTACCCGGAGACGCCGCCCAGCGAGTGCTCTCCCCCGAACAGCGTGAGCAGGCCCTTGCTCCCGGAGCTGTGCACGTACGGGTCGATGAACCAGTCCGGGCCACGGGTGGACAGCGCGGACTGGTCGTGGTCCCCCGCGACGATGAGCGCCGGGGTGGTCATGTCGCCGAAGTACGGCTTCATGAAGGGGAAGTGCTCGGCCGCGAACGGGGTCAGGTCGTCGCCCAGGCCGGTCAGGGCGAGCAGCACGCCCGCCTTGACGCGAGGGTCGGACAGGTCCTCGCCGGGCACGCCGTCGGCGTCCAGGATGCGCGCGCCCAGCAGCGTGCTCGCGCTCTGGGCGCCCCAGGAGTGGCCGGCCACCGCGATGCGGTCCCGGTCGAGACGTCCGCCGAGGCCGGGTACGGCGGCTTCGAGGATGTCGAGCCCGTCCATGACGTGCTTGAGGTCTTCGATACGGATCCGCCAGATGTCCGGCGTACGGGGATCCGAAGGCGGGAGGCCGAGCGTCCTGGAGTCCAGGTGGGTGGGCTGCAGGACCACGAAGCCTTGCGCGGCCCAGTGGTCCGCCAGCGGCCCGTAGCCGTTCATCGACATGCCGAAGCCGTGCGAGAAGACGATGACGGGCAGGTCGCGGCCGGTCGCGGGGGCGGACACGCGGACCTGGAGATCCTCGCCGCGGCCCGGGACGGGCAGGATGACCGGCCGGGCGGACAGCACCATGGTGGGCACGGGTGAGTCGGACATGGGGTGCCTTTCACAAGCAAAGTGGAACGTTGCTCCGCCTACGATACGGAACACAGTTCCGCTTCGCAACTTCCGGCTGCCGATCGGCCCGGCAAAGACAGCACAAAGCACTTCGCGCAGGGGACCTTTGTCCCTACGAGGGCATGAGCCTGCTGCGGTGGGATTCAGCCGATGCCCCACGATCCGAGGACGGACGAACATGAGCACCGACCCGACCGGCCCGCGCGGCCCGGCCAACCGGCCCATGGTGATGCTGGCGTTGGCGACCGTGGGATTCGCGGTGAACTTCTGGGCGTGGGCGCTGCTGAGCCCGCTGGGCCCCCGGTTCAAGGACCTGCTCAGCCTGTCGGCCGGCGAGCAGGCGCTCCTGGTCGCGGTGCCGGTGATCGTCGGATCGCTCGGCCGCATCCCCGTCGGCGCGCTCACCGACCGGTACGGCGGCCGGGTGATGTTCCCGCTGGTCTCGGCGGCCACCATCGTCCCGGTGCTGTTCATCGGCGTGCTCGGGCAGAGTTCGCTGGCGGCGCTGCTGGTGGGCGGGTTCTTCCTGGGCATCGGCGGAACGGTGTTCGCCGTGGGCGTGCCGTTCGTCAGCGCCTGGTTCCCGCCCGGACGGCGCGGGCTGGCCATCGGGGTGTTCGGCATGGGCATGGGCGGCACCGCGATCAGCGCGCTGACCACGGTCAAGCTGGTCAGGGCCGGCGGTCCGGCCACCCCGTTCCTGATCACCGCCGCCGTGCTCGCCGTCTACGCCGTGGTGGCCTGGGTCGTGCTGCGGGACGCGCCGGGCCGTACCGCTCCGGCGGAGTCCACCCTGGCGCGCCTGCGCGCGGCCGTGCGACTGCCGATCACCTGGCAGGCCTGCCTGCTGTACGCGGTGGCGTTCGGCGGGTACGTCGCCTTCTCCGTCTACCTGCCGGTCTACCTGGAGTCCGCGTACGGCCTGGAGCAGGCCGACGCGTCCGACCGGATGGCCGGGTTCGTGGTCCTGGCCGTCGCGATGCGTCCCGTCGGCGGCTGGCTGTCGGACCGGCTGGGGCCGATCCCGGTGCTGGCCGGGGTGTTCACCATCGTCGCGGTCTGCGCCTCGGTGGAGGCGTTCACGCCGCCGCTGATGATGCTGGGCACGGCCGCGTTCCTCATCATGGCCGCCGCGCTGGGCGCGGGCAGCGGGGCCACCTTCGCCCTGGTCGCGGCGGCGGCCCCGGCGGACAAGGTGGGCTCGGTCACCGGCCTGGTCGGCGCGGCCGGCGGGCTGGGCGGCTTCGTGCCGCCGCTGGTGATGGGCGAGGTCTACAGCCGGTTCGGCTCGTACGGCCTGGGGCTGGCGCTGCTGGCCATGGTGTCGGCGCTGACCTTGCTGCTGACGGTCACCGTGGTGCGCGCCACGGCCCAGCGGCGCCAGGCGGTGCCCGCACGGTGACGCGGGCGGTTCGGCGACCGGGACAGGACTTTCGTCCCTGACAACGTGAAAAGGGCTCCGGCAAGCTGGCCGAAGTCACGGATTAAACCCCTGCTAGCGGGCATGTCCGGGCTTATCGCCCGAGATGAAGGAGTGCACTCATGACGGGTATGGACGGACCGGTCAGCGACGCCCTGCTGAAACTGGGCCGGCACCTGCGTCCCGGCACCGTGTCCGAGGATCTGCGCACTCTGCACCAGATCGGCGGCCGGCAGGGCGACGTCTTCTACCGTGACCGGTGGAGCCACGACAAGGTGGTCCGCTCCACGCACGGCGTGAACTGCACCGGATCGTGCTCGTGGAAGGTGTACGTCAAGGACGGCGTGATCACCTGGGAGGCGCAGCAGACCGACTACCCGAGCGTGGGCGGCGACCGGCCCGAGTACGAGCCGCGCGGCTGCCCCCGGGGAGCCGCCTTCTCCTGGTACACCTACTCCCCCACCCGGGTCCGCTTCCCGTACGCCAGGGGCGTGCTGGTGGAGATGTACCGCGAGGCGAAGGCCAGGCTGGGCGACCCGGTCGCCGCCTGGGCGGAGATCACCACGGACCCGGTCAAGCGCCGCCGCTACCAGTCGGGCCGGGGCAAGGGCGGCCTGGTGCGCGTCACCTGGGACGAGGCCACCGAGATCATCGCCGCGGCGCACGTGCACACCATCAAGACCTACGGCCCCGACCGGGTGGCCGGGTTCTCCCCGATCCCCGCCATGTCGATGGCCTCGCACGCGGTCGGCGCCCGGTTCGTCTCGCTGATCGGCGGCGCGATGCTGTCGTTCTACGACTGGTACGCCGACCTGCCGGTGGCCTCCCCGCAGGTGTTCGGCGACCAGACCGACGTGCCGGAGTCGGCGGACTGGTGGGACGCCTCCTACCTGATGCTGTGGGGCTCGAACGTGCCCGTCACCCGCACGCCCGACGCGCACTTCATGGCCGAGGCGCGCTACCGGGGTCAGAAGGTGGTCGTGCTGTCGCCCGACTACAGCGACGCCTCCAAGTTCGCCGACGAGTGGCTCGCGCCGAACCCCGGCACCGACGGCGCCCTGGCCATGGCGATGGGGCACGTCATCCTCAAGGAGTTCTTCGTCGACTCTGCCACGCCGGCCTTCACCGACTACGTCAAGCGCTTCACCGACCTGCCGTTCCTGGTCCGGCTGCGCGAGCGGGACGGCGCGTACCTGCCGGACAAGTTCCTCACCGCCGCCGATCTCGGCCAGGAGGGCAAGGAGGCGGCGTTCGCCACGGTGCTGCTGGACGCGCGGACCGGCGAGCCGGTCGTGCCGAACGGCTCGCTCGCCTTCCGCTACGCCGAGGAGGGCAAGGGCCGCTGGAACCTGGACCTCGGCGAGGTGGACCCGCTGCTGACCGTCCAGGGCGGCGAGGCGGTGCCGGTCGCGCTGCCGCGCTTCGACGGCCTCGGCGACGGCGTGCTGCAGCGCGGCGTGCCCGTACGACAGGTCGGGGAGCACCTGGTCACCACGGTGTACGACCTGATGCTGGCGCAGTACGGCGTCGCCCGTGACGGGCTGCCGGGCCGGTGGCCGGCCGGTTACGACGACGCGGCCGAGCCGTACACGCCGGCCTGGCAGGAGGCGTTCACCGGCGTCCCGGCGGTCGCGGCGACCCGCATCGCCAGGGAGTTCGCCCGCAACGCGGAGCAGTCCGGCGGCCGATCCATGATCATCATGGGCGCGGGGACGAACCACTGGTTCCACTCCGACACGATCTACCGCTCGTTCCTGGCGCTGACCACGCTGACCGGCTGCCAGGGCGTCAACGGCGGCGGCTGGGCGCATTACGTCGGCCAGGAGAAGTGCCGGCCGACCACCGGGTGGGCGCAGCTCGCCGCCGCCGCCGACTGGTCGCGTCCGCCGAGGCAGATGATCGGCACCGCCTACTGGTACCTGCACACCGACCAGTGGCGCTACGACACCTTCTCCGCCGACGTCGTCTCCTCCTCACTCGGGGACGGCGCGTTCACCGGCAAGTCCACCGCCGACCTGCTGTCCCAGTCGGCGCGGCTGGGCTGGATGCCGTCCTACCCGACCTTCGACCGCAACCCGCTCGACCTGGCCGACGAGGCCGCCGCCGCAGGACAGGAGGTCGGGCCGTACATCACCGGCGAAGTCACCTCGGGCCGGCTCGGCTTCGCCTGCGAGGACCCGGACGCGCCGGAGAACTGGCCACGGGTGCTGACCGTGTGGCGGGCCAACCTGCTCGGCTCGTCGGCCAAGGGCAACGAGTACTTCCTGCGCCACCTGCTGGGCACCGACTCGTCCGTACGGGCCGAGGAGGCCGGGCCCGAGCAGCGGCCTTCGAGCGTCGCCTGGCCGGAGGAGGCGCCCAGGGGCAAGCTCGACCTGCTGCTGTCGCTGGACTTCCGGATGACCTCGACCACGCTGTTCTCCGACATCGTGCTGCCGGCCGCCACGTGGTACGAGAAGCACGACCTGTCGTCCACCGACATGCACCCGTTCGTGCACGCCTTCACCCCGGCGATCGACCCGCCGTGGCAGACCCGGACCGACTTCGCCGCCTTCCACGCCATCGCCACCGCCTTCAGCGCCCTGGCGAAGACCCATCTCGGCACCCGTACGGACCTGGTGGCGGTGCCGTTGCTGCACGACACGCCGGACGAGCTGGCCAACCCGCACGGGCGGGTGCGCGACTGGCGGGTGACCGGCGACGTGCCCACGCCGGGGGTCGACTTTCCCAAGCTGGTCACGGTGGAGCGTGACTACGGCGCGGTCGCGGACAAGATGGCCGCGCTCGGCCCGCTGCTCGAACGGCTCGGCGCGACGACCAAGGGGCTGACGTTCGACGTCTCCGGCGAGATCGGGCGGATCGCCCGGATGAACGGCACCGTCCGGGGCGGCGTCGCCGACGGCCGGCCGTCCCTGGCCCGCGACAGCGACCTGTGCGAGGCCATCCTGGCCCTGTCCGGCACCACCAACGGGCACCTGGCCGCCCAGGGGTTCGCCACGCTGGGCCGTCGTACGGGGACGTCCTTCGAGGGCCTGGCCGACGAGCACAAGCAGATCACCTTCGCCGACACCCAGGCCAGACCGGTGCCGGTGATCACCTCGCCCGAATGGTCGGGCAGCGAGACCGACGGGCGGCGCTACTCGGCGTTCACCATCAACGTCGAGCACCGCAAACCCTGGCACACCCTCACCGGCCGCCAGCACTTCTACCTGGACCACGACTGGATGCACGAGGCGGGCGAGGCGCTGCCGGTCTACCGGCCGCCGCTGAACATGACCGCGATGTTCGGCGAGCCCAGCCTCGGGGGCAGCGGCATCGGGGACAGCGGCGAGAACGGCGTCACCGTGCGCTATCTGACCCCGCACTCCAAGTGGTCCATCCACTCCGAATATCAGGACAACCTGCTCATGCTGACCCTGTCGCGCGGCGGGCCGACCATCTGGATGAGCCCGGCCGACGCGGCCAAGGCCAAGGTCCGCGACAACGACTGGGTCGAGGCGGTCAACCGCAACGGCGTCGTGGTGGCCCGCGCGATCGTCTCGCACCGCATGCCCGAGGGGACGGTGTACATGTACCACGCGCAGGAACGCGTCGTGGACGTGCCCAAGAGCGAGACGTCGGGGCGGCGCGGCGGCATCCACAACTCGCTGACCCGGCTGCTGGTCAAGCCCACGCACCTGATCGGCGGGTACGCCCAGCTGTCGTTCGCGTTCAACTATCTCGGGCCCACCGGCAACCAGCGAGACGAGATCACCGTGATCCGCCGCCGCTCTCAGGAGGTCGATTACTGATGAGGATCATGGCGCAGCTGGCCATGGTGATGAACCTGGACAAGTGCATCGGCTGCCACACCTGTTCCGTCACCTGCAAGCAGGCCTGGACCAACCGGGCGGGCACCGAGTACGTCTGGTTCAACAACGTCGAGACCCGGCCCGGGCAGGGCTATCCGCGCACCTACCAGGACCAGGACAAGTGGAAGGGCGGCTGGGAGCTGAACCGGCGCGGCCGGCTCAAGCTGAAGGCGGGCGGGCGGCTGCGCAAGCTGCTCACCATCTTCGCCAATCCGCTCATGCCCTCCATCAACGACTACTACGAGCCCTGGACCTACGACTACGACCGGCTCTTCTCCGCCCCGGCCACCGAGGACACGCCCGTCGCCCGGCCCAGGTCGCTCATCTCCGGCGAGCCCACGAAGATCACCTGGAGCGCGAACTGGGACGACGACCTGGCCGGCGGCCCCGAGCTGGCCCCCGCCGACCCGGTGCTGCGCAAGCTGTCTGACCAGGTCAAGCTGGAGTTCGAGCAGGCGTTCATGTTCTACCTGCCGCGCATCTGCGAGCACTGCCTGAACCCCTCGTGCGTGGCCTCCTGCCCGTCCGGCGCCATGTACAAGCGGGCCGAGGACGGCATCGTGCTGGTCGACCAGGACCGCTGCCGTGGCTGGCGGATGTGCGTGACGGGCTGCCCGTACAAGAAGGTGTATTTCAACCACCGCACCGGCAAAGCCGAGAAATGCACGTTCTGCTATCCCCGGGTCGAGGTGGGGCTGCCCACCGTCTGCTCCGAGACGTGCGTGGGGCGGCTGCGCTATATCGGCATCATTCTGTACGACGCGGACAAGGTCGCCGAGGCCGCGAGCGTGCCCGACGAGAAGGATCTGTACGAGGCGCAGAAGGGCGTGCTGCTGGACCCGCACGACCCCGAGGTGATCGCCGGGGCCCGGGCGGCGGGCATCCCCGAGGACTGGCTGGAGGCGGCCAGGAGCTCCCCGATCCACAAGCTGATCTTCGAGTTCGGGGTGGCGCTGCCGCTGCACCCGGAGTACCGGACGATGCCGATGGTCTGGTACATCCCGCCGCTGTCGCCCGTGGTGGACATTCTTGCGAAGACCGGGCATGACGGCGAGGACGCGGGCAACCTGTTCGGCGCCATCGACGCGCTGCGCATCCCGGTGGAGTACCTCGCGGAGCTGTTCACCGCCGGTGACCCCGGGCCGGTCAAGGGCGTGCTGAACCGGCTGGCCGCGATGCGCTCGTACATGCGCCGCATCAACCTCGGCCAGACCCCCGACGAGTCGATCGCCACCGCCGTCGGGATGAACGGCCGGCAGATCGAGGACATGCACCGGCTGCTGGCCCTCGCCCCCTACGACGAGCGGTACGTCATCCCCAAGGCGCACGCCGAGCAGGGCCACCAGCTGGAGGAGCTGGCCACCCAGTGCAGCCTCGACTACGAGGGCGGCCCCGGCATGAACGGCCCGTTCGGCGAGGCGTCCGGGATGCCCTCCCCGGTGGCGGTGGAGAACTTCCACGCGCTGCGCGAGCGGCAGGCGGGCGACGAGCTGGACGACGCCAACGAGCTGCGCGGCCGGGTCAACCTCCTCAACTGGGACGGCAAGGGAACTCCCGAAGGGCTGTTCCCCAAGCGGAACGGGGACGGCTCATGACGGCTCTGCGCGAGAGCGAGCTGCGCACCGCCCACCTGGTGGCCTCGGTGCTGCTCGGCTACCCCGACGAGCGGTTGTACGGCGCCCGTCAGGTGCTGGCCGAGGCGGTGGCCACGCTGCCCGCCGGGGAGGTGCGCGAGCGTCTGACCCGCTTCCTCGACCACGCCGCCGGCACCGTCCAGAGCGACCTGGCCGCCCACTACGTGGCGACCTTCGATCTCAAGCGGCGCTGCTGCCCGTACCTGACGTACTACTCCTACGGTGACACCCGCAAGCGCGGCGGGGCGCTGCTGCGCTTCAAGCACGCGCTGCGCGCGGCGGGTTTCGAGCTCGCGGACGGCGAGCTGCCCGATCATGTGGCGGTGGTGTGCGAGCTGTCGGCCCGGGGCGCGGTGCGGGAGGCGCGCCGCCTGCTGCAGGAGCACCGGGCGGGGCTGGAGCTGCTGCGCACGGCGCTGGCGGACGAGCGCTCGCCGTACGCGGACGTGGTGGCCGCCGTCGCGGCCACGCTGCCGCCCGCCGGGCGGCGCGAGCAGGAGGCGGCGCTGCGGCTGGCGGCCGAGGGCCCGCCGGCCGAGGAAGTCGGACTGGAACCCTACGCCGTCATGGAGGCATCCCGGTGAGCATCCTGTTGTGGGTGGTGGCGCCGTACGTGGCGCTGACGCTGTTCGTGCTCGGGCACCTCTGGCGCTACCGCTATGACAAGTTCGGCTGGACCACCCGCTCGTCCCAGATGTACGAGTCGCGGCTGCTGCGCATCGGCAGCCCGCTGTTCCACTTCGGCATCCTGGTCGTGCTGCTCGGCCACATCGGCGGGCTGGTCATCCCGAAGAGCTGGACCGAGGCGGTGGGCGTCAGCGAGGCCGCCTACCACGTGGTCGCCGTGGTGCTCGGCACCATCGCGGGCATCGCCACCCTGGGCGGCCTGGCGATCCTCATCTACCGGCGGCGCACCGTCGGGCCGGTGTTCACCGCGACCACGCGCAACGACAAGCTCATGTACGCGGTCCTCGGGATCACCATCGTGCTCGGCCTGGCCGCCACGGTCGCGGCCAACATCCTCGGGGGCGGCTACGACTACCGCACCACCATCTCGCCCTGGTTCCGGTCGATCTTCTTCTTCCGCCCGGAGCCGGCGCTGATGGCGGGGGCGCCGCCGCTGTTCCAGCTGCACGCGTTGAGCGCGCTGGTGCTGTTCGCCATCTGGCCGTTCACCCGGCTGGTGCACATGCTCACCGCGCCCATCGGCTATCTGACCCGGCCCTACGTGGTCTACCGCAGCCGCGACGAGCAGCCGACCGGCACCCGCCCGCCCCGGCGCGGCTGGGAGCCGTCCCGCTGACACTTCTCTCCACGGACAGAAAGTCGCATACTGCAATAAAGGGGGTTAAATCAGGAGGCGACATCGCGGTCATGGGCCTTTCACGTGAGGAAGAACGAGCGCTTCAGGAGATCGAGGAGCAACTGGCCTTCGACGACCCCGATCTCGACGCCCTGCTGACCAGCGCACAGCCCGCGCAGCCCGCAACGCCCGCGCGCGAGCGGAAGTTCTCGATGGGCCTGGCCGCGTGGTGGGTACTCGCCGTCCTGGCCTACCTGGTGTTCGTGATCGGCCTGGTCATGACGGTGGCGACGCCCCCGGAGGGGGCCTGTCACGGCGGTCCCTGCGAGCAGCCTGTAGTCCCCAAAATTGGACAGATTATGTAGATCGGTCTAGTTTATCGGCATGGCGGTCAAGGGAGACCAGACGCGTGCGCGGTTGATCGACGCCGCGCGCACGCTGGTGGAGGCGCGGGGCTACTTCGGCACCGGCCTCAACGAGGTGATCGAGGCGGGCAAGGCCCCCAGGGGTTCGCTCTACCACCATTTCCCCGGTGGCAAGGATCAGCTGACCGCCGAGGCGCTCGCCGTCTCCGCGCGGGAGATCGACACGGTGATCGGCGACCTGGCGGAGCGCGCTCCCGACACCAGGGCGCTGGTCGAGGCGCTGCTGGACGCCCTGGCCGACCGGATGCAGGAGGCGGCGTACACCAAGGGCTGCCCGATCGCCACGGTCGCCCTGGAGGTGGCGGCTACCAACGACCCGCTGCAGAAGGTCTGCGCGGACGCCTACGAGGGCTGGCAGCGGGCGCTCGCGGACCGGCTGGTCGCCGACGGGCGCCCGGCCGGGGACGCCGAGGACCTGGCCTGCTCGTTGCTGGCGCTGATCGAGGGGGCGCTGGTCCTGGCCCGCGCCCAGCGCAGCCGGACCCCGATCGAGCGGGCCCGGCGCACCGCGGGCGCCCTGCTCGGCTCGTGACTTTCGCGGGTTGTCGCATGCCGTCAAAATATGTAGATCGGTCTACAGGAAAGAGTGGTCATCGTGCAGGAACCGGACACCCTGGTCGTCGGCGCGACCGGCTTCATCGGCCGATGGCTGACGGCGGAGCTGCTGACGCGGGGCCGGACGGTCGCCGCGACCGTCCGCGGCGGTCCCACCCGCGAGACCGAGCTACGCACCTGGCTACGCGACCACGACGTGAACGACCAGGCGCTCACCGTCGTCCCGGCCGACGTCGGGCTCTCCCGCGAGGACCCGCTGGACTCCGTACGGGATGTCTTCAACGCCGCCGGCGCCTACCGCTTCGGGATGAGCCGGGGCGAGGCCGAGCGCGCCAACGTCCACGGCGCCCTGAACGTCCTGCGCTGGGCCGGTGCGCGCCCGCACCTGCGGCGCCTGGTCCACGTCTCCGGCTACCGGGTCGCCGAGACACTGTCCTACCCCGCCGACGCGGACCGGCTGACCGAGCTCTACCGGCGCTACGGCGCGTACGAGGCGTCGAAGCGCGAGGGCGACGCGGCGGTGCGCGCCCTCGCCGCCCAGGAGGGGATCCCGCTGACCGTGGTCAATCCCGCCACCGTGATCGGGCACTCGGTCACCGGCGAGGCCGGGCAGTATCTCGGCCTGGCCGGCCTGGTTCGGCAGCTGTGGACCGGACGCCTCCCGGCACTGCCCGGCACCCGGCGCACGTTCGTCCCGGTGGTCACCGTCGACCACCTGGCCCGCTTCCTGGCCGCCGTGCCCGCGCACGACCATGAGCCGTACCGCGCCCACTGGCTCCTCGACGACGCCACCCCGGAGCTGCCCGACCTGGTCGCGCTCCTGGCGCGCCACCTCGGGGTGCGCGCCCCGCGCCTGCTCCTGCCCGTCGCGCTCGTACGGCGACTGCCCCGCGCGCTGACCGGAGCCGACCCCGAGACGCTGACGTTCCTGTCCGAGGACCGCTACGACACCTCGTCGGCCGACGCCGTCGGGCTGCGCCACCCGCCCGTGGCCGACGCCCTGCGCCGCTGGGCCGACCGGCTGGTCGCCGACCGGTTCGGCCAAGTTCAGCCCCACTGAGCAAAGAATCGGACTGTTTCCCCAGGTCATGGCTATTTGACCCGTTCCTGCCGGGTAAGCATTCGCCATGTGCCTGGTTCGGTTCCTCGCAGCGCTGACGGCCCTCGCCTGCCTGGCAGGATGCACGGCGACGGCCAGTCCGCCAGTGAGTCCGCCGGTGAGTCCGTCACCCGCGACCGGGCCGACCGGGAGCACGCCGGCCGCGGACGGCCTGGTCAGCCGCATCCCCGGCATCGTGCGCAAGATGGAGCCGTCGGTGGTGACCATCTTCACCGACAATTCGCTGGGCAGCGGGGTGGTCTACCGTGCCGACGGCATCATCCTGACCAACGAACACGTCGTCGAGAGGCAGCGGCGCGTCCAGGTGGCCTTCGCCGACGGCAAACGGGTCGCCGGCCGGGTGCTGGCCAGGGACGCCCGCACCGACCTGGCCGTGCTCAAGGCCGAGCGGGACGACCTGCACCCGGCCACCTTCCAGCAGAAGCTGCCGGTGCAGGGCGAGCTCGCCCTGGCCCTCGGCAGCCCACTCGGCTTCGAGAACACGGTGACCGCCGGCATCATCTCGGGCCTGGACCGCGAGGTGCCGGACTCGGCGCAGGCGGGCCACGCCCTCGTCGACCTGATCCAGACCGACGCCGCGATCTCGCCCGGCGTCTCCGGCGGCGCGCTGGTGAACGGCCGCGGCGAGGTCGTCGGCATCAACGAGGCCTACATCCCGCCGCAGGAAGGCGCGGTGTCCATCGGCTTCGCGATCCCGGCCGGCACCGTCGTCTGGGCCGTCGAGCAACTGCTCGACAAGGGCAAGGTCACCCATTCCTTCCTCGGCGTCGACCTGCGGACGCTCACCCCGGAGATCGCCCGCTCCCTCGACGTCGAGGCCGAGGCGGGCGCCATCATCATCAGCACGGCCAGGGGCGGCCCCGCCGCGGACGCCGGGCTCCGGCAGGGTGACGTGATCACCGCTTTCGCGGGGCAGCCGGTCCGCAGCTCGGAGGACGTCGTCGACCGGCTGCGCGACCTGCGGCCGGGCACGAAGGCCACGGTCGCGATCCAGCGGGACGGATCCGTCCAGCAGGTCAGCGTCACGATAGGCGAGGCTCCGGCGTCATGAACGGCCGCGTAGCCCGGCAAGGCTTGCCCAAGATGGCCCCCCGACTCGGCGTGGAGTCTCGGCCGATCGCTTGCGACCACGTGCGATGGCGGTCGGGACGGTTGAGAGGAGCCCGTACATGACCAAGATCAGCAAGGCGATCGCGGGACCGAGCAGGTTTCTCGACGACCGGCTGGGCGGGGCGAACTTCCTCAAGCGCAACCTGCGCAAGGTCTTCCCTGACCACTGGTCGTTCCTGCTGGGCGAGATCGCGCTGTACTCGTTCATCATCCTGCTGCTGACCGGCACGTTCCTCACCTTCTGGTACGTCCCGAGCATGCAGCACGTCACCTACGAAGGCCCGTACGCGCCGCTGAAGGGCGTCGAGATGACGGCGGCGTACGCCTCGTCGCTGGCGATCACCTTCGAGGTGCGCGGCGGGCTGCTGCTTCGGCAGATCCACCACTGGGCGGCGTTGCTGTTCATCGGCGGCCTGATGGTGCACATGCTCCGGGTGTTCTTCACCGGCGCCTACCGCAAGCCGCGTGAGCTGAACTGGCTGATCGGCCTCGCCCTGTTCACGCTGGCCCTGGTCGAGGGCCTGACCGGCTACTCGCTGCCGGACGACCTGCTGTCCGGGGCCGGGCTGCGGATCACCCAAGGGGTGATGCTGTCGATCCCGATCATCGGCACGTACCTGTCGTTCTTCCTCTTCAACGGCGAGTACCCGGGCGAGTCGGTGATCCCCCGGTTCTACTCGATCCACATCCTGCTCGTCCCGGGCATCCTGCTGGCGCTCATCACCGCGCACCTGGTCCTGATGTGGGTGCAGAAGCACACCCAGATGCCGGGCAAGGGCCGCACGGAGCAGAACGTGGTCGGCGGGCCCTTGCTCCCCTCCTTCATGGCCAAGGCGGGCGCGTACACTCTGTTCACCCTCGCCGTGCTCACCGGCCTGTCGACCTTCACCCAGATCAACCCCATCTGGTTGTACGGCCCCTACACCCCGTCCGATGTCTCCGCCGGGTCGCAGCCCGACTTCTACATGGGCTTCCTGGAGGGGGCCCTGCGCCTGATGCCCGCCTGGGAGATCAACGCCTTCGGCTTCACGCTGGCCCTCAGCGTGCTGATCCCGGCCCTGGTGCCGCTGGGGCTGATCTTCACCGGCCTGGCGCTCTATCCGTTCCTGGAGCAGTGGATCACCGGCGACCGGCGCGAGCACCACATCGTCGACCGGCCGCGCAACAACCCGCACCGCACGGCCATCGGCGTGTCCGGCGTCACGTTCTTCTCCATCCTCACCATCATGGGCGCGAACGACCTGTTCTCCGCCTTCTTCCACATCCCGCTGTTCGTGACCACCTGGGTCGGCCGGTTCGCGCTCTTCATCGGCCCGGCCATCGCCTACGTCGTCACCTACCGCATCTGCGTCGGCCTGCAGCGCGCCGACGCCCGGGTCCTCGCGCACGGCGTGGAGTCCGGCGTGATCACGCGGCTGCCGCACGGCGAGTTCGTCGAGGTGCACGCGCCGCCGGCCGACGACCTGGAGGCGCACGTGCGCGGGAAGAAGTCGATCCCGATGCTGCCGGGGGCGGACGGCGACGGCCAGGTGCCGCCCGAGACCGCGCGCGGGATGCTCGGCCGGCTCCGCACCAGGATGAGCCGGGCCTACGGCAGCGAGAAGATCCCGCCGAAGGAGGACCACGAAGAACCCAAGGTGCCCGCCGGACGGGACGAGCCGCCGCACCGCTGACGCCTTGTCAGCTTGACCTGGTCAGGCGTGGGCCGCGCCCGCGAGGATGGCGCCGTACTGGATGGCCACCAGGTCGTGGATCGGGATCGTGCGGGCCTCGGTCTCGCTCTCCGCGCACCAGCGCGCGTGCAGCTCGGCCAGCTCGCCGGCCCTGGCGCGGATGACGGGCGTGCCGTTGCCGACGGCCAGCTCGCCCTCCAGCGCCCGCAGCAGGATCCCGCCGAAGCGCAGCCGCGCGCTGGCCAGGCTCTCCCGGCAGGAGAACACCTCGGCCACGGTCGCGGGCCGGTCGGCGGCCGGGTCGCCGGCCCGCAGCTCGTCGGTCTCGGCCCATTCGGCCAGCATCGGCACGAACGCCCTGGCGGCGCTGAGGAACGGCGAGGCCGTCACCAGGTCACCGCCGGCGGCGGACAGCGTCGCGTCCAGGATCTCGTACGTCTCCCGGATCCGCGTGGCCTGCTCCTCGATCAGGTCACGGTAGGAGCGGCTCACGGGCGAGGTGTCGGCGGCCGCCGGCTCGGTCCAGTACGGGATCTCGGCGGTCAGCCCGAGCGTGCCGTACTTCTTGATGTAGGAGTCGCTGGCCGCGCCGCCGATGTGCGGAACAGGGTCCTGCCCGTTGGCCTCCAGGTAGTCGTAGGCGTCCTCCATCGTGGGCGCCTGGTAGATCGCCTGCTCGAAGGAGCGGACCGCCGGATGCTCGGGCTCGCCCGCGTGCAGCGGCACGCCGTACCTGCCGGGCAGCTCCTTCAGTACGGCCTGCAGCGCGGGGACCGGCCGGTTCAGGTAGTAGAAGACGCCGCCGGACTCCCCGTTGTGCAGGGTGGTGAAGAAGGCGGGCCGGGTGTCGTCGATGAGCCGCATGAGGGCCAGCGTCTCGGGGAGCACCCGGTCGAAGTAGGAGCGCTTGTAGGCGAACGGGAAGGTCCACTCCACCTGCTGGTCGGGGGCCGGCCGGTAGAAGTGCCTGCCGTAGTGCGCCTTGGTGAACGGCCCGGCGAACCAGCCCTCGTTGAGGCGGGTGCCGTCCGGGTCGAGGCAGCCGACGATGTGCCAGGTGTAGCCGGTGGCGCGGCGCAGGCCGGGGTCGGTGCAGAGCCGGGTGGCCAGGTGGGTGACGGTCAGGCCGCCGATGGGCTCGTTCGGGTGCGGCCCGGCGGCGACGATCGCGTGCCTGGGGCCGTCACCCACGGTGAGGCAGAGCAGGGGGTCGCCGAGGCGGGAGGTGCCGATCCTGCGCAGGGTGGCCACGCCGGGGTGGCCGTCGGCGAGGGCGGCCAGCGCGGCGTGCACCTCGTCCACGGTGGCGAAGCGGTCATAGGCGGGGACGGAGTCGAGTTCGTCGAGCACACTCCAGTGTGCAGCCAGGCCGGCCGGAGGGCATCGTCGCAGGTCCCAACGTCCCAGATGCCGACTTGTCGGAATCGTCAACCCGGTGAGAGCCTGGCGGTGCCGTCCCTCCTAACGTCATGGCCATGTCCTCCTCTCTCTTGCTGCGTAACGCGCGGCTCGGCCTGCGCGGGCCGATCCGGCACGTCCTGATCACCGGCGGCCGCGTCACCGAGGTGAGCGCCGAGCCTCCCCCCGCCGACGAGTCGGTGGACGTTCAGGGCGCCACGCTGCTGCCCGGACTGTGGGACGCGCACGTGCACGCCGTCCAGTGGGCGCAGGCCCGCCGCCGCGTCGACCTCAGCGCCGCGCGCTCGGCGCGCGAGGCCGTCGCCCTGATGCTGCCCGGCTCCGGCCTCACCGTCGGCTCCGGCCTCGCTGTCGGCTCCAGCCTCACCGTCGGGTACGGCTTCCGCGACGGCCTGTGGCCCGACACCCCCGGCAAGACGATGCTGGAGGCCGCGGCCCCCGGCAGACCCATCGTGATGATCAGCAAGGACCTGCACACCGCCTGGCTCAGCCCCGCCGCGCTGGCCCTCATCGGCAGGGGCGATCACCCGACCGGGGTGCTGCGCGAGCAGGAGTGCTACACGGCCGTGGCCGAGCTGCCCCCGCCGCCGCCGGCCGAACTGGACCGCTGGGTGGCCGAGGCGACCACGGCCGCCGCCGCGCGCGGCGTCGTCGGGATGCAGGACTTCGAGCTGGCCGACAACGTCACCGACTGGACCCGGCGGGCCCGCGAGCACCGCCTGGACGTACGGGTCACCTGCACGATCCCCAAGGGCCGGTTGGCGGAGGCCATCGACCGGGGCCTGCGCACCGGCGAGGTCGTGGCGGGCTCCGGCGGCCTGCTGGAGGTCGGCCCGGTGAAGATCTTCGTGGACGGCTCGCTGAACACCAGGACCGCCTACTGCGAGGCCCCCTACCCCGGCACGAGCTCACACGGGCTGCTGGAGACCCCGCCGGAGGACCTGCGCGCCACGATGGCACGGGCCGCCGCGCACGGCCTGCACCCGGCCGTGCACGCCATCGGCGACCTGGCGGCGGGCATCGCCCTGGACGCCTTCGACAGCGTCGGCTGCCCCGGCCGGATCGAGCACGCCCAGCTGCTCCGGCCGGCGGACTTCGCCAGGTTCGCCAGGCCGGACCTGATCGCGGGAGTGCAGCCCGCACACGCGCCCGACGACAGGGACGTGGCCGACCGGCACTGGCACGGCAGGACCGGCCGGGCCTTCGCCTACGCCGACCTGCTGGCCGCGGGCGCGCGGCTGGAGCTCGGCTCGGACGCGCCCGTCTCGCCGCTGGACCCCTGGGACGGCATCGCCTCCGCGATCGCCAGGACCGACGACGACCGCGCCCCCTGGCACCCCGAGCAGGCGATCCCGCTGACCTCGGCGCTGCCCGCCGCCAGCAGAGGCCGGGCGTGGGTGCGGCCGGGCGACCCCGCCGACCTGATGCTCACCGCGCACGATCCCGCCGACCTCGGCCCGGCCGAGCTGCGCGGCATCGAGATCGTCGGCACCCTGCTCGGCGGCCGGTGGACCCACCGTTCGCCCGCGCTGCTCACCCGCTGTTCCACGTGACGGCTGAGCTCCGGCCGGTGGAGACCCCGGCTCCGTCGGTCAGCACGGTGTCTCGACCGGATAGACCGGGACGGTCCTGGGCTCGCCACCCCCCTGAGCGGGGCAGAGCCGCACGACGGCGGGCACCGAGTCGTCGCGGTTGCCGAAGTTGTCGAAGGTGATGTTCCCGCTGGCGCCGCCGACCGTCACGCCGCCCTGGACGAACCCGCCGATCGCGGCGTTGATCTGGGAGGAGGTGACCGACTGCCGCTCGGGAAGGGTGTTGATCGCGCCGGCGACGGTGGTCATGGCGTCGAAGCCGGCGATCGCCCACCCGCTGTTCAGGTGCGCCGGATCGAAGCGCAGGGTGGCGAACGACTGCCGCAGCGTCGCCATCCCGCCGCCGTCCGGCAGCACGTCCGGATCGGCCAGCGGTGTGTAGACCAGCTTGACGGTTCCGCTCGTGAACGTCGGCGTGCGGAGGATCGCCAGGCGCTGCCCTTCGAGATGCGGGTCGACCTCCTTGCCGCGCAGCCTCGCCGCGTCCGAGGTGCTGACGACGGTGATGCCGGTGAACAGGCACTGCCCGCGTTCGGACTGCTCCGCGAGCCGCTGGAGGAACTGCGGCAGGTGGCTGGCCCGCGCGCCGTAGAAGACGCTCACCTCCCCCGCGCTGGCGCAGATGCGCTGCGCCGACTGCTTCACCGTCGTCACGTCCGCGGGATCGAACTTCACCTCCTGCACCGGCCGGGACCTCGTGTCGAACCTGGCGTGCACGAGGGGCAGCGCCGTGCAGGTGTACGGGTCGTCCATGGTGATCGGCGTCACGACGAACTTGAGCGTCCTCCTGGCCGGCTCCAGATACTTCGCGAGCTGCTCGATCTGCACCGCGTTGCGATAGGAGACGCGGTGAAAGTATCCCCTGCCGACGCCGTTCTTGTAGGTGTGCGAGGGGTCGCAGCGCCCGTAGTCGGGGTTGTCCTGCCGTGAGCCGTTCGCGTCGAACCCCTCGGCCGTGATCACGTCGCTGACCATGGGGATGCGCTTGTCCGCCAGCACCTCGGCGGCGTCGGCGCTCTCCTGAAGGCTCAGCCCCATGCCGACGACGGCGACCACGTCACCGGCGAGCAGCCCGGCCGTCTCGGTCGCCGCCTGCTCCGTGGCTCCCATCTGGGCCACCCGCAGCCGGATCGGGTAGACGCACTCGGCCTTGTTCGCGTTGGCGCTCGCCTGGGCCGCGGTGATGCCTTCGAGCTGGTCCAGGGCCCGGCCGCCGGCTCCCACCGAGGTGAGGGTCAGCAGCACGCCGACCGTCACCGGCTCGGTGCCGGGGGCGCACGAGCCCTCCCGCGCGGCCTCGTTCTGCTGCGCGATCTTCGTCATCACGTCGGCGAGCTCAGGACGACCGAAGGCGTACGGCCCGTCGCTGAGCCCGACGCATTCCCCCGCCTGCTCCCACACCTCGGTCACCGGCAGCCCGGGGCGGCAGGAGAGCCGCTTGGCCAGCGCGGGGGTGAGGATCACCACGCCGGGCACGAGGGTGAGGGCGACGGCCAGGCGCCACCAGGGCACGAACGTCTTCGGAAACCGCCTGGGATTCGGGAAGATCTGCCACAGGTAGGTGGGAGTGTCCAATGTCGTTGGCTCCAGTGGGACGATCCCCGCGCGGGCGGGGTGGTCGGTCAGGCCAGGGAGTCGGCCAGCTTCTGGAAATGCTGGGCGCGTTCGAGGAAGGGCAGGGCGTCGGCGTCGGACAGCCGCCTGCACTCCTCAGCCGCGATGACGTACAGGCCGCGGCGGGTCTCCCGGTCGCTGAGCAGCGGATCGGCGAGCCGATGCACGGCGGTGACAAGCTGGGCGACGGCCGCGCGGCGGGGGTCCGCCGCCCGGTCGGGGTGAGCGGACTCCGGACCGGTGGCACTGCGGGGATCCGCCGCCGGAGCGGTGGCGCTGCGGGGATCCGCCGACGGGTCGGTGGTGCGGAGGCCGGGGGTGGCGACGATTCGGTCGAGGTGCTCCAGCCACGTGGTCCCCGGCATCTCACCCAGGAGCCTCAGCAGCTCATCCACGACGACCTCGTGCTCCCCCAGAGCGAGCTCGTGATGGAGTCTGCCGCGGACGTCATGGTCCTCGGTGTGGTCCCGGAGCCGTTCGAAGACCTTGGTCCAGCTCGCCTGGTGGTTGTCCGGCCGCGCGCTCAGCTCGCGTAACAGCAGGAAGCGTACGAACGGCGCCATCGCCCACCTCTCCGGCTCCGTGGACAGCGGGGTCGGCCACAGGGACGGCGAGCAGAACAGGATCGGCTCGGCGTGCACCGCGTTGCCCAGCAGGGACGTCAGGCACCGCGCCTCATCGGTGTCCCGCGCCCCGGCCAGCGTGATCAGGGCCTCGCGGAGAGGCGCGAGGAGCCGCCGGCGCGGGCTCAGATCCATCGTGATCTTGTCGATCAGGTAGCTCTCCATCGTCTGGCCCGGGTCCGGCACGCGCTCGGCCAGCACCAGTCCCAGCTCGTCGATGAGCGTCGGATCCTCCCGGAGCCGGGCCAGCACCAGGTGGGTGGCCTCGGCGTGCCCGTCGGTGAGCAGCCGGACGGCACGGGTGATGGTGCCGGTGCCGAGCGCGGAGGGCCACGGGGTGAGATCGGTCGCCACCAGGTGCTGGACGGCGTCGGCGGTGAGGCCGTCCAGCAGGACCCGCAGCCACGTCCTGGCCTCGCTCAGGTCGGCGTCGGACAGGCCGGCCAGCGCGGACTCCGGCCATTGCATGGCCCGGCCGCTCAGGCCCGCCGAGTCGGCCAGGAGGTAGCCGCCGCTGGTGGTGATCACGGTCAGCGGGTCCCGGGGCACCTGGTGCCGCGCCAGGAGGTCGCGCACCTTGACCAGGGTCTTCATGAACCGGGCCGCCGAGGGGACGTCGCCGTTGTCGAGCAGCACGACCGCGCGGGACGGGTGGTTGACCGCGCGGTCGAAGCTGCTCCGCAGATCGGCCAGCAGCGCCGCCACCAGCAGCCGGTCGACGTCCTCCTGCACGCCGGCGTCCCGCACGTCGGCCTGAAGGCTCAGACGCACCAGCGCGCGCTCGGGGTCGTGCCGGAAGCCCTGGTCCTGGTGCTCGAACCAGGCCAGCGCGTCCCGCCACAGCAGTCTGGACCGCAGGCCCGACCGGTCCAGCCGCCCGGTCATCTGCTCCAGAGTCACATCCAGGCTCGCGGCATCGAGGCCGAGCGAGCCGGCGGCCATGGCCAGCAGCCTGCGCAGCAGCGTGACCACCAGGCTCCGGTCCTGGTAGGCGTTGATCCGCTCGCGCATGGCCAGCATGCTCTTCTTCGGGTCGGCCACGGTGATCGGGGCGGACATCGCGATGTGCGCCAGCACCACCCGGGGGAAGGCGACCCGGTAGCCGGGCACCTCGGCCGTCAGGCCCAGCATGACGGCGGTGAGCACGGCACGCATGGAGTCGCCGTCGTCGGCCCCGACCAGCGGATCCACCTTGGCGATCGGGGTCCGCTTCGCCCACCGCCGCCAGGTGTCATCGAGGATGTGCGAGCGGCCGGAGCCGCCGATCCCTTCGAGGACCAGGATCGGGCGGGGGAAATCCCGGGGAACCTGGGGGCCGGTCTCCACCTGGATGAACTGGTCGATCAGCG
Organism: Nonomuraea glycinis; assembly: GCF_014646515.1. GTDB lineage: Bacteria > Actinomycetota > Actinomycetes > Streptosporangiales > Streptosporangiaceae > Nonomuraea > Nonomuraea glycinis. The sequence continues at coordinate 803,971 of NZ_BMNK01000002.1, read as the reverse complement.
AAACCAGGCTCGACCGTGGCGGAACCTCCATACGTATCCTTCCCGATCCTGACCTCAAGAATTGGGAGGAAATTTAGCAGGTCTTTCAGTTCCGCGACTGCCTTTGTTCTGCAGTTCTTCCATGCGCCTATAAATAATGTCCGGTTTTATTATTATTTAAAGGCATATGCGCTGTACGAGGCCGCTGAGCTGGCCGCCGGGCCCGGCAGTGCCGGGCCCGGCGGTACGCGGATCAGTACTTCAGTTTGCGCAGATAGCGATATCCGACCCGCGAGGTCTGCTCCGGAGTGACATCGGGAGTGTCGTTCTCCACGATGTATTCCTGGACCTGGTGCTTGTCGAATATGCGGCGGAAATCGATGGTCCCGGTGCCGAGGTCGGCCATGTCGCCGTCCAGGTGCCGGTCCTTGACGTGGAACTGCAGGACGCGCTGCGGCGCCTTGCGGATGACGTCGAGCGCGAAGCGCACCGGGTCACGGGCGCCGCGCCCGACGCCGCCGGTGACCGCCCAGTAGAGGTCGATCTCCAGGTGGACCAGGCGCGGGTCGAGCTCGGCGGTGAGCACGTCCCACGGCGTCCTGCCGCCGCCGAGGTCGGTGGTGAACTCGTGGGCGTGGTTGTGGTAGCCGTACCGCAGCCCGGCCCGCCGGGCCGCCGCCGCCTCGACGTTCATCTGCTCGGCCCACGTCTTCCACTGGTCCAGGCTGTCGGAGGCGAGGTACGGCACCACCATGTAGCGCTGGCCCAGGGTCAGCGCGTTCTGGATCTTCGTGTCCAGGCCGGCGGCGTCGGGGCTGATGCCGTCATGGCTGGAGGTGGCCCGGATGCCCAGCCCGTCCAGGAACTCGCGGAGTTGCTGAGCCGTACGGCCGAAGTAGCCCAGCGCGACCTCGATCCTCGGATAGCCGATCTCGGCCAGGTACGCGAGGGTGGCGTCGTAGTTCTTGGACAGGTCGTCGCGCACCGTCCAGAGCTGCATGCTGATCTGGCTCGGAGGGATGTGGCGGCGCCCGCCGGGGCGGTGGGGGTGCGCCGCCGCCGCGGCGGGAGAGGCGGCGAGGGCGGCCGCCCCGAGTCCGAGGCCCGCGGCGAGCAGGGACCGCCTGCTGGGGCCGTAGCCATAGCACATGGGGATCTCCTCTTTCCTAAGGTGTGGGATCCAGGACGACCCTGGCGGTGCCGGTCAGCGGCGGCAGGTCACCTTCGCCGGAGTCGGTGTAGGTGGCGACGAAGACGCCGGTGAGGTCGTCGGTGCCCGGGTCGTGCCCGCTCGGCACGGTGGTCTGGATGGAGCCCGTGCAGCCGCGGGCGGTGGACTGGCCGTGGCCGTGCTCGTCATGGCCGAGGATGTAGTCCACGGTCACGCGGGCGCAGTCCACCGCCTGGTCGTCGGTGACCCGCACCTCGAACTCGACCACGTCCCCGAAGGCGAACGGGTCTCCCGTGGCGGGCCGGACCAGCTCCACGACCGGCGGGGCGTTGCCGATCACGATCCGCACCGAGGTGGCGGCGGACCTGCCGCGACTGTCGGTGACCTTGAGCGTGGCGTTGAAGAGGCCGTTCTCCTTGAAGGTGTAGGACGCCTCGGCCCTGCGCGAGTCGACCCTGCCGTCGGCGTTGAAGTCCCACGCGTACTGGAGCCGGTCGCCGTCCGGGTCGGTGGTGCCGTCGCTGGTGAACTGGACGGTGAGCGGCGCGAGTCCGGCGGTCACCGACGCGGCGGCGGCCGGGATGGGCGAGTGGTTGCCGTCGCGGCCGATGTAGTCGATGCGCGCCAGCTGGGCGTCCGGATTCTCCTGGAAGTAGCCGTCGCCGTACTCCAGCACGTAGAGAGCGCCGTCGGGGCCGAACTCCAGGTCCATCGGGTTGTCGAAGACGATGGACGGCAGCACGTCCTCGATCCGCCGCCCGTCCTGGTGGAACGCCTTGACGTAGTCGCGGGTCCACTCGTAGAACAGCGGGACGCCGTCGTAGTAGCGCGGCCAGGCCACACTCGCGCGGCCGTGCGCGGCACGCGGGTCGTAGTCGTACGCGGGCCCGGCCATCGGGCCGATACCGCCGGTGCCGAGCTTCGGGAACTCCTGCGACGCGCCGTAGGAGTACCACACGTTCGGCTGCGACACCGGTGGCAGCTCGCGCAGGCCGGTGTTGTGCGGTGAGTCGTTGACGGGCGCGGTGCAGCTGAACGCCGCGCCTGACGTTCCGGTCGCGAAGTCGTAGTCGCGGTAAGGGAGCTGCGCCGTCGCACAATACGGCCAGCCGTAATTGCCGGACTTGCGAATCGTCGTCCACTTGCCGTGCCCCGCCGGGCCGCGCTGCGGATTGGCGGCGTTCGCGTCGGGCGAGTAGTCGGCGACGTACAGCTCGCCGGTGGACCGGTTCAGCTCGATCCGGAAGGGATTGCGCAGGCCCATCGCGTAGATCTCCGGCCGGGTGGCCTTCGTGCCGGGCCGGAAGAGGTTGCCTCGGGGGATCGTGTAGGACCCGTTCGCGCCGACCTTGATGCGCAGGACCTTGCCGCGCAGGTCGTTGGTGTTGCCGGAGCTGCGCTGGGCGTCGAAGGCCGGGTTGCGGTCGGCCCGCTCGTCGATCGGGGTGTAGCCGTCGGAGGAGAACGGATTGGTGTCGTCGCCGGTCGACAGGTAGAGGTTGCCCTGGGCGTCGAAGACGATGTCCCCGCCGACGTGGCAGCAGATGCCCCGGTCCACCGGCACGTCCAGGACGCGCTGCTCGGTACGCAGGTCGAGGGTGGCGCCGGTGAGACGGAACCGGGACAGCCGGATCAGCCCCTTGAAGGGAGCGAAGTCCGCCGGCGTGCCGGTGAAGGGGGCGTCGCCCTCGTTGACGGTCGGCGTCGCCGGGTCGTCGATCGGGGTGTCGAGCGGTGGCGAGTAGTAGAGGTAGACCCAGTCGTCCTTCTTGGCGCCCGTGCCGAAGCCGGGGCTGAGGGCGATGCTCTGCAGGCCCTCCTCGTCGTGCTGGTAGACGTCGAGCTCGGCGGCCACCGTGTTGAGCCCGGTCTTGGGGTCGTGCAACCAGACGACGCCGGCGCGGGTGGTGTGCAGCACCCGCGAGTCGGGTAACACCGCCAGGTCGATGGGCTCGCCCGGATGGTCGTTGAGCGTCACCTTCTGGAACTGGTCGTCCGGCGGTGGGGCGGTGATGCCGGTGGCCTGGGCAGCGCCGACCGGCATGAGGATCACCGCAGCAGCCATCGCCGCTAACGCGGATCTCGCTCTCATACCTCTCCCTTCAGTCGATGTTGGGGGATAAGAGAGGCAAAGCACCGTGAATGTAACCCGAGTTATGCCGATTGAGGGGGACCTAATCACGCCAGAGCGATCAACTTCCGCGTCTGATCGGACAAAGCTAGGGGACCCGGAAGACGCGTAGCTGCAGCGCCAGGGTCGCGTAGTAGCCGACCAGCGTGCTCAGCTCGAACACCATCCGCTCCCCGCCGACGGACACCGCGTGGCCGTACGTTCCCTCGTCCGCGTCCCCGTCCAGCAGGGCCATGACCAGGCTCATCGCGGCCGCCTCGGCCGGGTCGGCGAGCACGGGCGCCGAGCCGCCGCGCAGCGCGGACAGCTCGTCCTCGGCCAGCCCGGCCGACCGGCCGACCGCCTCGTGCGCGCGGCGCTCGAACGCGCAGTCCCAGCGCGCGGCGACGGCCAGGATGGCCATCTCCCGGACGCGCGCGGAGAGCGAGGACCGGTAGCGGATCGCCACCCCCAGCGCCTGAAGCGCCTGCCCGACCTCCGGCGCGAGCAGCATCGCGTTGAACGGCCCGGCCAGCCGCCCGTCCTCGTCCATCAGGGCGAACAGGGACGGACCCGCCGCGCGGGGCCCGCCGGTAATGGTCTCGTACAGCTCGCGCCGGGCGGGGTCGAGCTCGTTCGGGGTGGGGCGGTGCAACCGGTTCGTCATGACCCCAGTGTCACCCACCGATCACCACGGAAAGCGACAAGCCGGATACCGAACGTAGCTCCGCTATATCCATATGTGCATACCTTGAGGAAGATACGGCGCGCGGTGCGTACCTCCTGATGGCAGATTCCGGTTTTCGGGAGGTAGTAATGCACCGCAGAGTCGCCCTGCTCTCCGCCGTCGCGCTCGCCGTGACAGGCGCCCTCATTCCTGTGAGCGCCGTCCAGGCCAGTGCCTCGACCGGCCTCGACCACAGGCCGGTCCGGTGGGCCGCCGCCGACTCCTGGCAAGAACGCAGAACCGTCTCGAACTACTGGACCTCGCAGCGCATGCTGGCGGCACAGCCGCTGGACGCCCTCACGCCGCGGCGAAGTCGGTCCGGCGGGCCGACCCAGGGCGACCCGTGGGCCACCCGCGGCGCCTTCCAGAGCTCCTCGGGGGCCACGTCGGCCATCACCACCTCGGCCGTCCCCACCCAGGGCAAGCCGTGGTCGGTCAAGGGCACCATGGCCACGGGGGCCGCCGCCGGTCAGCGGGCCCAGGTACCCAACAGTCCCGGCCTGCGCTGGACCGACGGCGGCGCCATCGTCCGCACCACCGGGCGGGTCTTCTTCACCACCGCCGACGGCGCGAACTCCTCCTGCTCGGGAACGGCCGTGACCAGCGCCAACGAGAGCGTGGTGATGACCGCCGGGCACTGCGTGAAGCTGAACGGCGCCGCGCACCGCAACTGGGTGTTCGTCCCCGCCTTCGAGAACGGCCGCCGCCCGTTCGGCACCTGGGTGGCCACCAGGATGCTGACCACCCAGCAGTGGAACGCCAACGAGGACATCAACTTCGACGTCGCCGCCACCGTGGTCGCGCCGCTGCAGGGGCGGACGCTGAGTGACGTGGTGGGCGGGCAGGGGGTGGCGTTCAACCAGCCCAGGCAGCGGCAGATGTTCTCCTTCGGCTACCCGGCCGCCGAGCCCTTCGACGGCTCCAGGCTGGTCTACTGCAGCGGGCGGTCGTTCAACGACACCGTCATGACGAGAGACCTGGGGCTGCGCTGCAACATGACCGGCGGGGCGAGCGGCGGCGGATGGTTCCAGGGATTCAACGAGTCCACCGGGCTCGGCTGGCTGAACTCCGTCAACAGCTTCAAGTACAACTTCGCGCCGAACTTCATGTTCGGTCCCTTCTTCGGGAACGAGGCGCAGGCGGTCTACCAGGCCGCCCAGCGCACCAACGCGCTCTGAGGCCGGCCGGACAGGGCCGATGGCCCATGTGCCCAGGACGGCGGGCGGGTGAAGCTTCGGGTGTTCGAAGAGCCGGGCCTCCGGCTCGAAGCCCAAGGAAGGAAAACCCTCATGAAGCGCATGCTCACCATCGCCAGCCTCCTGATCGCCGCGGTCGCCGTCCCGCACGCCGCGAGCGCCCAGGCGGCCGTGGACCTGCCCATTCACCGGGGCAAGTTCTGGTTCCACAGTGACTGCATCACCGCGGGCCAGCAGGGGATCGACCGCGGGCACTGGTCGCACTACCAGTGCGCCGAAGGCTGGATGTGGAACCTGTGGACCGACCGGTAGGCTGAGCGGCGCCCGGCTCGGGATGGCGTCCCTCCGGTCATCCCGAGCCCAGTCCCGCGCCCTTCCGGTCACCCGAGCCCAGTCCCGCGCCTCCGCTCATCCCGAGCCCAGCCCCGCGTCCCTGGCCCGGACGATCGCGGCCGCCCGGTCGTGCACCTGGAGCTTGGCGAAGATCGAGCCGACATGGTTGCGCACCGTCTTGTCGGTGACGAACAGCCGCTGCGCGATCTGCCGGTAGCCCAGCCCCTGGGCCAGCAGGTCCAGGATCTCGCGCTCCCTGGCGGTGAGGGTCGGGAAGGCCTGCTTGGCAGGGCCGCCGGAGAAGGCGGCGAACAGGCAGGCGAGGCGTTCGGCCATGCGCGGGCTGAACACCGCGCCACCCCGGCCCACCGTACGCAGGGCGAGCAGGATCTCCTCACGCACGGCCCCCTTGAGCAGGTAGCCAAGGGCGCCGGCCCGCATCGCCGCCAGCAGGTTGTCGTCGTCCTCCGACATCGTCATGACCAGCACCCGAAGGTCCGGATGGGCGCGCAGGAGACACCGGGTCGTCTCGATGCCCGACTGGCCGGGCAGCCCGAGATCCATGACGACCAGATCGGGGGCGGTGCGGGCGGCCTCGTCCAGGGCCTGCTCCCCGGTGGCCGCCTGCGCCACGACGGTGAACTCCTCGTCCAACTCCACCGCCGCCGCCAGCCCCTCCCTGAACAGCGGATGATCGTCGACCAGCAACACCCGCCAGACGCGCGACCCGATCTCATCCATGGGATACCTCCAAGGTGGTGGGAAGGGTGGCGGTCACGGTGGTGCCGTCAGGGGCGGTGCGGACGGTGGCGGCGCCGCCGATCTCCTCAGCGCGCTCGGCGACCGAGGCCAGGCCGGTGCCGGGGACGGCGTCCGCGGCGAAGCCCGAGCCGTCGTCGGTGACGGTGATCGTGAGCGCCGCCGGACCGGTGGTGAAGGCCACCTGTACGCGACGGGCGCCGGCATGGCGGACCGCGTTGGTCACGGCCTCGGCGGCGATGCGATAGGCGGCGGTCTCCACCGCGGGCGCCAGGGCGGGCAGCGGCGCGGGCGGGTCGAGCACGGTGACCGCCACGGCTTCCGTGGCGAGGCGATGCGCCAGGAGGCGGGTGGCGTCGAGCAGTCCGCGTTCGACCAGGGTGCTGGGGGTCAGCCCGGCCGTGATGCGGCGTACCTCGGTCAGTGCGTCGCCGAGCCCTTCCGCCGCCGTGAGCAGGTGCGGGTGGGCGGCGGAGGAGGCCGGGCTGAGCGCCTGCGCGATGCCGAGGCGGAGTTGCACGGCGGCGAGGTGCGGCCCGAGACCGTCGTGGATCTCCCGGCGCAGGCGGCGGCGCTCCTCCTCGCGGGCGAGCGCCAGCCGCTCGCGGGCGGCCTGCGCCTCCTCGCCCAGCCGCAGCGCGGCCAGCGCCGGACTGGCCTGGTCGGCCAGCAGCGACAGCAGTTCGCTGTCGCGTTCCGCGGGGGTGCTCGCGCCGTCGCGGGCCACCTCCAGCCGCCCCACCACCTGCCCGTGGTGGCGCAGCAGGAAGACCTGCCCGGGACCGCTCAGCGAGGCACCAGCGGCGGCCAGCACGCGGGTGCCCGAGCGGGTCTCGACCCCGATCCGCGCCCCGGACAGGCCCAGGTCCTCCACGACGCTGCGGCAGATCTGCTCGGGCACGTCACCGGGGTGGGGCGCCTGCTGCAGTCGTACGGCCAGCGCTCGTACGGCCTCGTGCGGGCGGGCGCGCGGCCCGTAGAAGGCCCGCTCGACCGCCAGGACGGCGTGCTGCACGACGGGCCTGGCCAGCCACCCGACCGCCAGCGCGCCGCCCGCCGCGATCCCGGTGGCCGCGCCGCCCCCGGCGGGGAACGCCGCCCACGCCGCCGTCGCGGCGCAGGTGGCGGCGATGACCAGCATGGCCAGAACGAACGCGCGGGCCATCCGATGGCTGGTGACCCGCTCCAGCCGCCAAATGCCGCCCCGGGAGGCCGCCAGGCAGATCATCGCTCCCCACAGCGTGACCCCGGCCGCCCGCGCCGCCACCGCCCAGCCCTCCTCCCACTGGTCCGACAGCAGCAGGCAGGCGTACACCGGGTAGGCGACCGCGATCAGCCCCAGCACCCGGCGGCCTTCACCGGCCGCCGCCCGTAGCGCCCCTCTGGCCAGGTCGGCCGTCACCGCCGCGGTCACCGCCAGCATCACCCAGTCCAGGATGTTGTGGCTGTCGTGCAGCAGGTCGGCGGCCCAGATCCCCGGCGCGCTCACCGACCACGGGCTGAGGAGACCCGGCAGGCCCGGCGTGCCCAGCCCCCAGATGGCGGCGTACTGGAGGCCGGCGGCGGTGGCCGTCACGATCACGCCCCGCCGCCATCGGCGCGAGGACGAGCCGGGCAGCAGGAACAGCGGGAGCAGGAGCACGGTCAGCGGCTGGCAGGCGGTCCCGATGACGCCCAGCAGGATCGTCGCCCCCGCGGCCGGCGCGCTGCGGGCGCTCAGGTCGGCCAGCAGGGCGGAGACCGTGGGCGGCGCGATCCACACCACCCCTGCCGCCAGGACCAGCGCGCCCCTGCGCGCGGCATAGCGGTCGGCCAGCAGCAGCAGCGCGACCACGCACACCGGCACCCCCACCACCAGCCGGGTCATCTCGGCGGTCAGCCGCACCGTGTCCCACCGCTCCCACGCCGGCGGACCCACCGCGAACCGGGCCACCAGGACGGCGAGCAGCAGCGCGGCGGCCATCCCGGCGAGGTGCGCGCCACGGGTGTACGCCCGCACGGCGGCGACCAGGTCCGGCGCCGTGCGCCCCGGAAGGCCCGTGCGCCGGGACACCGCTCCGCCCAGCCGGGACACTGCTCCGCCCAGAGGTCTCATCCGGCGGGGCGCTATTCCACCCAGAGGTCCCAGGTGCCGAGGTAGAAGATCGTCTTGACGCAGGTGTGCTTCGTCCAGCGTCCTTCGCTCCTGCCCTTGCGGGCGGCCTGCTGGCAGCCCGACTCCGTGTAGTAGGAGGCGATGTATCGCTTGGCGGCGTCCACGTCGGCGGCGGCCCCCGGGGGCGGCAGGACCACCACGACGCCGGAGACGGCCAGGCAGACGGCGAACGACCTGAGCGAGGTGCGCATGCTGGCTCCAGGAGAGGGAGAATTACTCCTAGTTACTTTTCAGTCGCTCATCGTAGCAGTGATCCTTCGCCGAACCGCGGTGTCAGAGGGCCGGCCTCATGGGTGGTCGGCTGGGGTCCGGCACCTCGAACCGGCCGCCGGCTGCGGGTACGGAGTCCGTACCGAGGAGGCCGGGTCAGCGCCGGGCGGGTATCACGGTGGACAGGCCGTCCAGCATCCGTTCGAGGCCGAAGGCGAACAGCGACTCCAGGTCGAGCTCCACACCGAGGTCCGTCACCTGGGCCGCCAGCCGCCCCTCGATCGGCAGGCGGGCGGCGACCCACTGCTTGCTGGTCATCCCGGTGTCCCGCTGGGCGGCGACCTCGCTCTCGATGTTCACCGCCGTGCCGCGCACGTAGTTGACCATCGTGCTGTAGATGTGCAGCCGGGTGCTCGGGTCGAGGGCGAGCCCGTCGAGCGCTCCGATGGACCAGCGGGCATATGCCATCATGCCGGGCAGCATGACGGGCCGGGTGAGCGAGACGACCCGCGCCAGCCATGGATGGCGGTGATAGGCCTCCCATTGCAGGCGGGCGGCGAGCCGGAGGTGGGACCGCCAGCCGGGGGGCGGCGTCGGCAGGTCGATCTCGGCGAAGGCGGCGTCGGCCATGTGCTGGGCGAGGTCGGCCTTGGTGTCGATGTGCCGGTAGAGGGTCATCGTCGCGACGCCGAGCCGGGAGGCGACCGTACGCATCGACAGCGAGGCCAGCCCGTCGACGTCCGCGATCTCCATGGCGACCCGCACGATGCGGTCGTGGTCCAGCCCGCCGGCGGGGCGGCCGGGCAGGGCCTGCCCGGCGACCACGGCGCCCACCCGAGGTGCGGACTCGATGGCACCCGCCTGCTTCAGCGTGGTCAGCGCCTTGGTCGCGGTCGCCATGGCGACCCCCCACTCCGCGACGATCGCCCTGGTGGTGGGCACGGGATCGCCCGGCCTCAGCTCCCCTTCGGCGATGCGCCGCTGGATGTCGGCGACGATCCGGAGGTACGGGGGGCGCGGGTCGGTCACGACGTTCACTCTGTCATGCACGGGTCAGAGGTCCGGCAGCCAGTTTCCGTGCAGTCCGAGCGGCACCCGGACCGGAAGGTGAACCCGCGCGACCGGCTCGCCGGTGAAGTCCTGCGCGGAGAGGATGACCAGGTCGCTGGCGCCCCTGGCGGGATTGTGCGCATAGGTGAGGAGGTAGCCGTCGTCCTCGCCTGCCCCCGTGGCGGCGAACACGGCCTCACCGACGGCCTCGTCGCGACCGAACCCGTGCACCTCGGCCGTACCGCGTTGCAGGTCGTGCTTGACCAGCGCGTTGGTGAAGGCCTCGTCGCCGGGCATGCCCTCCGGGGCGAACGGTATGCCGTACAGGGCCGTGGCGGCCGAGTAGCCGAACCGGTGCGGGCGGGTGGTCCGGTCCTGGTTGACGCGCGGGAAGTCCTGGGGCCGGTCGTCGATCCGCCGCTGGTGGACCTTGTCCGCCTCGATCGTCCAACGGTCCAGGACGGGACGGATCGCGCCGGGGTCGGCGGGGTCGAACGGTCCTTCCGCCGTGATCAGGTCGACCACGATCGAGTCGCCGTCGTCGTAGGCGTTGAGCGTGTGGCTGACATGGACGGGGTCGATCTCCAGCCAGCGCACGTCGCCGCCGGTGCGCGGCATGACGCCCACGCGGGTGGGGTGCTCGGGCAGCCAGCGGCACTCGAACCCGTCGAAGCCCAGCGGTGTGTCCCAGATCACCACGTTCTTCGCGGTGAGCGCGAAGTCGTGCATGAACGGCGTCCGTGCCACGGGGATGCCCGTGGCCTGCACGACCGCGCCCTCGGGGTCGATCACGATGTACTGCACGAAGTCGCGCCCCACCATGTAGGACAGCGAGTGCAGCGTGCCGGTGAGCGGGTCGTGCTTGGCGTGCGCCCCGGCCGTGAAGCCCTCGGCCGTGCCGCCGAGCGCGCAGACGCCCACGGTGTTCAGCTCGCCGTCCAGCTCGGCGGGCGGCGCACCCCCTTCGATCAGCGCGAAGGTACGGCGAGCATGCTCGATCACGTGCACCATCGGCCCGAAGTCCGTCCGGACCCAGCGGTTGCGGTACCACTCGGCCCGGCCGTCGCGCAGCCGCACGCCGTGCACCATTCCCTGACCCATCCCCCAGGTGTGCACGACGGGATCTTCGACGTTCAGCGGGTTCGGGCCGTTGCGCAGGTAGCGCCCGTTCAGCTCGGCCGGGACGCGCCCGGTGACCGGCAGATCGTAGACGGTGACTTCCTCGGTGACGGGCTCGAACGGCCCTTCCAGGTACTTCATGGTGACACCGTACGAAGATCCGAACGTTCTCCCTTGCCCAGCGGCTGAAAAAAGTCCTTGTGCACTAGTGCAGAGACAGGCCGGGTGTGGGCATCTGCTGGAGCTTGGGCTCGTCGTGGCCAACGGCTTGCCCGGGTCTGGGTAGGGACGCGCTGTGAAGTCCGAGCGCAAGGGGTTGATGACCATGGCCGCTGATCAGCGTCGCACCACGTGGGCCGATCTCGTGGTCATCCAGGAGGGGCCGTCCCGGTTCCGGATCGCGGGTCTGATGGTGGCCGGCGGGTGCGCGGGGGCGGCTGTCGCGTACCTGCTCGATCCGCAGCGCGGGCACACCCGCCGGGCGCACCTGCGCGACCAGGCCTCGCACGCCACCCACGAGCTGCAGGACGGGCTCGGCGTGCTGGCGCGGGACGCCGGCAACCGCGGCCGCGGGGTGGTGGCCGGCGTGCGCTACCGGATCAGGGGCGGCTCCGCCGACGACCGCGTCCTGCACGAGCGGGTACGCGCGGAGCTGGGCCGGCACGTCACGCATGCGCATGCCGTGGAGATCTCGGTGGCCGACGGCGTGGTGACTCTGGCCGGCGAGGTGCTCGCACGGGAGGCCGAGCACGCGCAACGGGGGATCCGCCACATCCCGGGCGTCCGGCGGGTGGAGCCGTCCTGGAGCGTGCACCGTGACGCGGCCGACGTGCCGCGGCTGCAGGGCGGCCGGCCGCGTCGACCCACCCCCGAGCTGCTGCAGGAGCGTTGGGCGCCGACCACCCGGCTGCTGGCGGGAGCCGGCGCAGTGACGATCTTGAGCATGGCCAGGCGGCTGCCGGGGCCGATCCGCTGGATGGCGCGCTGCGCGGGCGGCGCGCTAGCCGTGCGGGCCGCGACGAACCTGCCGATGAAGCGAATCACCGGGATCACCGCCGGCCGGCGGGCCGTGGACCTCGACGATGCCATCTCCATCGGGGCGCCGATCGAGCAGATCTGGCCGCTGGTGAGCGACTACACCGTCTTCGCCAAGCTCATGCCCGACGTCCGCGAGATCCGCCGCAGCGCGGACGGCCGCCTGTCGCACTGGACGATCGCGGGACCGGCGGGGGTGCCGGTCCGCTTCGACGCCGTGGAGACCAAGCGCCAGGAGAGCCGGGAGATCGCCTGGAAGACCACCGAGGGCCAGCTCGTCGCGCACACCGGCGCGATCCGCCTGATGCCCGAGCCCGGTGGCCGCACCCGGGTCCAGGTGCGGTTGACGTACAACCCGGTGGCGGGCGCGGTCGGTCATGCCATCGCGGCGATGCTCGGCGCGAACCCGGCGCACCGGATGAAGCAGGACCTGATGCGGCTGAAGTCGTACGCCGAGGCCCGCGCCACCCAGCCCGTCCGGACCTGAGGCTCGTCAGGTCACCGAGACGGCTGCCGCGCGCATGGTGTCGAAGTTGGCCACGTACTGCCGGTAGACGGTCTTGTTGTTGAGTCGCAGAAGGGCCTCGTCGTTGCGGCGCAGAGAGGTCAGGTTGTAGTTGTGGCTGCCCGTGAAGACCCAGTGGGCGTCACGCTCACCGTCGTAGGAGCCCTCGATGAGGAGATACTTCGAGTGGACGCGGCCGGGCAGCGCACCACCGGTGCCGAGGGTGCGCAGCTCGACGCGCGGCTCGCTCAGCAGGACCTGCTTGACCTCGTCGTCCATGATGCCGTAGACGACCTTGACCGTGCAGCCCTGGGCGGCCAGGTCGCGCAGCTTCTCAGGGATCGCGATGCGGTAGGTGTCCCACTCCGACATTCCGACCCGGACGGTCGTGCGACCGCCCTTGCAGGAGACCTTGTCGAGGTATTCGACGATGGGGTCGGCGGTGCCGGCCTTGGGGAAGAAGTGCGCGCGTACGGACCCGCCCTTGGAACCGGTGTTGACCACGCGGTAGTAGTCGAGGTTCTTCCGCTCGGCCGCCAGGTCCTCGAAGTAGCCGTCGTAGGCCTGGTAGAGGCGCTTGTTGCCGGGCAGGACGACCGCGTTGTTCCAGTACGTCGAGGAGTTCAGGTCGGTGAGGTTGGCCGACGACTGCACCACCACGTTCGAGGCGTCGCCGGTCTTCGAGAACAGGTAGAACTTGTTGTGCTGCCCCTTGTCGCCGATGCAGGCGGCCGTGCCGCCCGACATCGGGCCGGTGCAGACGTGCAGCCATGAGGCGGCCGACCGGTCCGTGCCCAGCCCGCTCGCCAACTGCGCCGCCACCGCGCCGCCACGGGTGTCACCGTCCAGGATGACCTGCACCTTGACGCCGCGCTGGTGCGCCTTGATGAGCTCGTCGGCGAACTCGGTGCCCGCGGTGCCGGACATGACGAAGTGGGCGACCTGGATGCGCGCGCCGGCGGGGGTCTGCTTGACCAGGGCGCAGATCTTCCGGACGATCGCGACCGGGTCACCGCCGACCGGCTCGCTGAAGACCGCGCCGGCCGACACCGGCGCCTCGGGCGCGTCGGCACAGGCGCCGGCGCTCGCCGTGGCGGAGCCGCTCAGTCCGAGCACCGGCATGGCCACAGCGGTGGCCGCCAACACGGTCAGTAATCTGCGGGGCATGGTGACTCCTTATGAAGGGGCGGGGAAATGGCAGGCGACCGGGTGATCCGTGTCGCGCTCGATCAGCGCCGGTTCCTCCTCCCGGCAGCGATCCTGGGCCTGCCAGCAGCGAGTTCGGAAACGACAGCCCGAAGGCGGGGACAACGGGGAGGGAACATCTCCCCCGAGGACGATCTCCCTCCGCTCGTCGTCCCTCCAGTCGTCGAGGCTCGGCGCCGCGGACAGCAGAGCCTGCGTGTACGGGTGCGAGGGGTGCCGGTAGACGCTGTCCTTCGAGCCGACCTCGACGATCTTGCCGAGATACATCACGGCGACCCGGTCGCAGATGTGGCGGACCACTCCGAGGTCATGGGAGATGAACAGGTAGGCGACGCCGAGATCGCGTTGCAGGTCCTTGAGCAGGTTGAGGATCTGCGCCCGGACGGAGACGTCGAGGGCGGACACCGACTCGTCGCAGACGATCAGCCGGGGTCGCACGGCCAGGGCGCGGGCGATGGCGATGCGCTGCCGCTGGCCGCCGGAGAACTGGTGCGGGTAGCGGTCGGCGTGCTCGGCGCGCAGGCCGACGCGGTCCAGCAGGCTCCGCACCTCCTCGTCCCACCGCTCACGTGGCACCAGCCCGCGATGGATCCGCCAGGGCTCCTTGAGCAGCGCCGCCACGGTCATCCGCGGGTTGAGCGAGGCGTACGGGTCCTGGAAGATCAGCTGGATGTCCTGCCTGAGCAGGCGCATCTCCTGGGCCGGTAGCGTCGACAGGTCGCGGCCCTCGAACAGCACCCGGCCGCTCGACGGGCGCACCAGGCCGACGATGGTTCGCGCGACCGTGGACTTGCCGCAGCCGGACTCACCGACCAGGCCCACGGTCTCGCCCGCCCGCACGGTGAGGCTCACCCCGGCGACGGCCCGGACCTCGCCGCCTGAGCGGCCGATCCCGCGCGTGAGCCGGTAGCTGGTGACCAGGTCGTCCAGCTCCAGGATCGGCTCATCCATGACCGGTGTGGACACCCGTCATCACCTCCTCGGCGAAGTGGCAGGCGCTGGCCCGGCGCGGCCCCAGCTCGTGCTGCTCGGGGTCCACCTCCCGGCACTTGTCCCGGGCGAAGGGGCAGCGCGGATGGAAGGCGCAGCCGTCCGGCGGCGCCAGGAGGTCGGGGGGCTGGCCGTCGATCGCCTCCAGCGGAGCTCCGCCGTCGCGCGGCGTGGGCACCGCCCGCATCAGGCCCAGGGTGTAGGGGTGGGCGGGACGCTCGTACACCTCGGCCACGGTGCCCGTCTCGACGATGCGGCCCGCGTACATGACCGCCACCCGGTCGGCCGCTCGGGCGACCACCCCCAGGTCGTGACTGATGATGATCATGCCGAGCCGGTCGGCGCGCTGCCGCTGCCGCAGCAGCCTGAGGATCTGCGCCTGCACGGTGACGTCCAGCGCGGTGGTCGGCTCGTCGGCGATGAGCAGCCGGGGGTCGAGGGCGAGCGCTATCGCGATCATCACGCGCTGGCGCATCCCGCCGGAGAAGCGGTGCGGGTGATCGTCCAGGCGCCGCTCGGCGTCCGGGATGCCCACCTGCTCCATGAGGCCCACGGCCAGGCGCCGGGACTCCTTGCGGCCGAGACGGCGGTGCCTGCGGAACATCTCGGCGATCTGGTATCCCACGGTCAGCGACGGGTTCAGCGCGCTCAGCGGGTCCTGGAAGATCATCGCGATCCGCTCGCCGCGGAGTTCGCGCCACTCCTTGTCCGAGAGCCCGGTGACGTCGCGGCCCTCGATCGTGACACGTCCCGAGACGATGCGCGCCCGCAGCGGCACCAGGCCCATCAGCGTGTGCGCGGTCACGCTCTTGCCGCTGCCTGACTCGCCCACGATCGCCAGCGTCTCGCCCTCGCCGACCTGGAAGGAGACGCCCCGCACCGCACGCAGCGGGCCTTTCGGCGTGTCGAACTCCACGGCCAGGTCGTCGACCTGCAGCAGTACTCCGGTCATCGTCAGAGCTCCGTCATCGGATCGGAAGTGTCGCGAAGCAGGTCACCGAGGATCCCGATGCTCACGACCACCAGGGCCAGGGCCGCGCCGGGCACCGCGGCGATCCACCAGGCGGAGGCCAGGTAGTCGCGGCCCTCGGCGATCGTCGATCCCCAGGACGCCTGGGACGACGGCACCCCGAGACCGAGAAAGCTCAGCGACGCCTCGGCCACCATGGTCAGTCCCACCTGTACGGTCGCCGCCACGAGCAGCGGCGGCAGGCACGAGGGCAGGATGTAGTGCAGCAGGATCCGCCCGTGCGAGGCGCCCATCACCCGCGCCGAATCCACGAACTCCCGGTCGCGCACGGCGATCGCGGACCCTCGCACCACCCGGGCGAAGATCACCCAACGGGTCACCGCCAGGGCGATGATCACGTTCACCATGCTCGGGCCGAGCACTCCGGCCAGGAGGATGGCGAGCAGCAGGCTGGGGAAGGCGAGCTGGATGTCGCCGACCCGGGAGATGATGCCGTCCGCCCAGCCGCCGAAGTAGCCCGCGACCAGGCCGAGGAACAGGCCGACCGAGCCGCCCACGAGCACGGTGACCAGGGCCACGGTCAACGAGGTCCGCATGCCCGCCAGCACCTCGGCCAGGATGTCCTGCCCCACCTGGTCGGTGCCGAGCCAGGCGACCGCGCCGTCGGACAGCCGGGCCCCCGGGGGCAGCAGCCGGTCCGGCGGGCTGGTGCGCGCGGAGTCGTACGGCTTGATCAGTGGTCCGAGCAGCCCCGCGACCGCGAACACCAGCACCGTCCCGATGGCGAGGTGCGCGCGCAGTGGCAGAGCGGCCAGTCGTCGCAGCACCGGTGCCGGCCCACCGCTCCGGCCGGGCGTGGTTCGCACCGCCGTCATGCGTTCTCCAGCTGGATCCGGGGATCGAGGTACGCGTAGAGCACGTCCACGATCAGATTGAGCACGATGTAGCAGAGGGTGATCACTGTCAGGATGGCCTCGACCACGGCGTAGTCGCGGAAGGTGATGGAGTCCACCAGCAGCGAGCCGATCCCGGGCCAGGCGAAGATCACCTCGACGATGACGCCGTTGGCGATGAAGTAACCCATCAGCAGCCCGAGCATCGTCACGATGGGGACCAGGGTGTTGCGCAGCACGTGGATGTAGAAGACCACCCGGTGGCTCAGGCCCTTGGCGTGCGCCGTGCGGACGTAGTCCTGGTTCATCTCCTCCAGGATCCCGGTGCGCACGAGGCGGCCCAGCCAGCCGACGAACGGTAGGGCGAGGGTGAGGGCCGGCAGCAGAAGGCTCGCCATCGACCCGTCCGCCGTGCTGGGCAGGATCTGCAGCATGCGCGCGAAGATCAGCGACAGCATGATGCCGATCCAGAAGGGCGGCAGCGCCTGGCCGACCAGTGAGGTCACCGAGATCAGATGGTCGATGGCGGTGTTGGCGTGGCGGGCCGCGTAGGAGCCGGCGACGAAGCCGAGCACCACCGTGATGATCATGGCCCAGGCCGACAGCACCAGCGTGGGCCCGAGCCGTTCCAGGCAGGCGTCGAGCGCGGCCACGCCCTGCCGCCACGAGTCGCCGAAGTCGAGCCGCACGACATCCTGAAGGTGGCTGATGTACTGCGCCGGCAGCGGATCGTCGAGACCGAGCTCGGCGCGCAGCTCGGCGAGCTGCTCGGGCGTGGCCTGGCTGCCCAGGATCAGCTCGGCCGGATCCCCGGGGAGCACGCGCAGCGCGATGAAGACGATGGTGATGGCGCCCCAGATCTGCAGCAGGGCCTGGGCCAGCCGGCGTCCGACGAACGCGGTCATGCGCCGCCTCCGCTCGATGCCCGGGCGACCAGCCGGGGCGGGAAGAGGATCTTCTCCGGCGCGCCGTCCGCCGGGCGCCGCTTGAGCCGCCGGAGCATGTGCTCGACCGCGGACAGGCCGATCTCGGCCGCGGGCAGCTCCACCGTGGTCAGCGACGGTATGACGTACGGCGCGAACGGGTCGCCGCCGTAGCCGATCACGAGCACGTCGTCCGGAATGCGGAGACCCTCCTCGTTGGCCACCCGGTACACGCCGAGCGCGAAGTAGTCGTTGCCCGCCACGAAGGCCGTCGGCCGCCGCCGCTCGCTCAGCAGCACCTCCCGCGCCAGCCGATAGGCCTCGCGCGGGTCCCAGGGCATGGCGCTCTGCTCCAGCCGCCGGGTCGGCACCTTCATCATGCTGTCCGGCTCGATGCGCAAGCCGCTGTCCGCCATGGCCCGGCGGTAGCCCTCGACCCGGTCGGTGACCGACGAGACGCCCAGGTCCTCCTCCAGGAAGTAGATCTTGCGGGCTCCCTGGGCGATGGCGTGCCGGGCGGCCTCGTAGCCGCCCTGGACGTGGTCAACGCCCACCAGATCGGTGTTCAGCTCCGGCAGGTCACGGTTGATCAGGACGACGGGCACTCCCGCCGAGCGAAAGCGCCGCCAGTGGTCCGCGCCCTCCTGCACCGCCACCACGAGCACTCCGTCCACGCCACGGCGCAGCAGCTCCTCGGCCGCGCGCCGCTCGTTGGCCAGGCTCTCCTCCGTCGCCATGAGCAGCAACGAGTAACCGTGCTTGCGGCAGTGCTGCTCCATGCCGCTGATGAGCTGCGCGTAGAACGGGTTGGACGGGTTGGTCATGACCATCCCGAGCGTCGTCGCCGAACCCAGCACCAGGGACCGCGCCGTGGAGTTCGGCACGTAGCCGAGCCGCTCGGCCTCGGCCTTGACGCGGTCCCTGGTCTCCACGCCGACGCTGTCCTTGTCGGCCAGCGCACGCGAGACGGTGTTGACCGACACGCCCAGGCTCTCGGCGATGTCCCTCAAGGTCGTACGGCGCATGGTGTCCCCAAGCTGGTCGGGTCGTGCGGGCCCATCAGGACGTGGTCACCGCGCGGAACTCCGGCTGGCTGTTCGCCACCGGGACGAACTGCTGGACCGTCGAGCGCAGACCGTACGTGGCCGCCAGGGCCGCCGGGAAGACGCCGACCGCGTCCCGCCAGATGATCTCGCATGCCCGCCCGTAGAGCGACTTGCGCCGCTCCTGGTCGGAGGTCGTGCGGGCCTCGGTCAGGATGCCGTCGAGCTCCTTGTTCTTGTAGCCCATCCGGTTGGCCTCGCTGGTGTAGAGCCTGCCCAGGGTGTAGTCGGCGTCTCCGGTGGTCACCGTGTTCACCTGCAGCTCGATGTCCCAGTCGAGGGCGGTCAGCCGTTTGATCCAGGCGGCCTTCTCAATCTGCTGCGGCTCCACGATGACGCCCACCTTCGCCCAGGCCGAGATGATCGACTGCGCCAGCTCGGTCGCGAGGGGCCCGGTGTCCTTGAACCACATCAGCGAGGTCTTGATGCCGTCGGCGTGCCCGGCCTCGGCCAGCTCCTTCTTGGCCAGGTCGGGGTCATATGCGTAGGGCTGCTGGGGGGCGTGGCCGAAGACCGCGGGCGGGATCGGGGCGTCCATGACGGTCGCGGCGTCGCCGTACAGGTTGGAGACGATGCTCTTCAGGTCCAGCGCGTGGTGCAGCGCGCGCCTGACGCGGGGGTCGGAGAAGGGCTCGCGTCCGCAGTTGAACCAGGTGAGGAAGTAGTTGAGGCCCGGCTCGCTCTCGATCCGCAGGCCGTCCACGCCCTGCAGCCGCTTCAGCTCGTCCGGCGGGATGATCCACGTGACGTCCACCTCGCCGTTCTGCAGCGAGGTCATCCGGGTCGACGCCTCGGGGATGTACGGCAGGCGCAGGCCGGGGAGCTTGGACGCGCCGGCCCAGTGGCTCTTGGCGGGCTCCAGCAGGAGCTGGGCGGACGGGGTGAACGACTTGACGGCGAACGGGCCGCTGCCGATGGGCTTGCGGAAGAAGCCGGCCTCGCCCATGCGGGCGGCGGGGAGGATGAAGGCGAGGGTCAGATTGGCCAGCAGGGTGCCGAGGGGGGCGGTGGTGGTGATCCGGACGGTGAGCGGATCGGGGGCCTCGATCGTGTCGATCATGGACCACAGCGGCTTCTGCGGGCCGTCCGACTTGGCCAGCCGGTCCAGCGACGCCTTCACATCGGCCGAGGTCAGCTTCGTGCCGTCGTGGAAGGTGACGCCGTCGCGCAGCGTGAACTCCCATGTCTTGTCGTCGGGCTGCTGCCAGGACGTGGCCAGACGGGGGGCCGGCTTGTCGCCGTCCCGGCCGACCAGCGTGTCGTAGATCTGCCGGTTGGCCAGCAGCGACGCCTCGTCGACCGCGCTCGCGCCGTGCGGATCGAGGTCGTTGATCGCCTGGTAGAAAGCCGCGCTGAGCGGCCGGCTGCCGCCCGCCGCCGGGCCGGTTCCGGAGCCGCCGGGCGCGCAACCCGCGACCAGCGTGGGAAGCGAGACGCCCGCGGCTCCGGCCCCGAGAATGGTCAGGAAGCGCCGCCTGCCCAACCCCTCCATCGGTCCCATGTCCGGTCTCCTTCCGTCAGCTCTTGAGAGCCAGATAGATCAGGACCTTCGCCTTGGGGTCGCCCCCGCGCAGCGTGGCCCGCAGTCGCAGCCAGTGGCCGAACTCCTGGACCCGCCAGGTCACCAGGCCCGGCTCGGTCGTCACCTGCACGGGGGTCTCGTCGTCGCACCAGTGCAGCCCGTCCGGGGAGACCTGGGTGGCCAGGTGCAGGTGGGGCTCCTCGCCCTCCAGCGCCAGGGTCCGCACGAACCAGCGGGCCTCCCTCGCCCACCCGGCCTCGTACGGCTCGGTGGCGAAATCAGCGGTGAAAGTGGTGTTGCGCTCCAGAACAGCGGTGAGAGCATGCTTCATTTCCGGTGTCACCAATCCACGGAGATAAGTGCGGAGTCGAGGAAAAGGAAATTGCGGACCGGAGAATGGGTTCGCACGCTGACATAGAAGTTCAGCAGGTTCTCCAGACCTTCGTACTTGTCCGCGTACTGCGGGACCGGGACGTGCCGCATGTCCATGACCCGATCGTTCACCTGGAGCTCGATGTTCGTCCGGGTGCGGGTGTCGAACTGCCAGCGCAGGTAGTGCCAATTGACCTTGGTCGGGACTTCGTTGTAGCAGAGGTACTGGGGCTTGTCGTCGATCGGGCGCCAGTCCTTGGGATCAGGGGCCGTGAAGTCCTCGGTGGGCGACAGGTTCTCCTGGTTGTGCAGGTTCTCGCGGGGGGTCGGCTCCGGGACGGTCGGGTAGATCCAGCGCCGGGTGAACTTGTTGTCCAGGTCGGTGTTCTGGTAGCGGGCGACGCAGTGATAACGGATGCCGTCGCCGTCGCACAGGTCCGTGGCCACGGTGAACGCGCCGAACTGGGCCTCCGACGGGTGCAGGTTGCCGTCCCACTCCACGTCGCCGAAGCTGTTGCCGAGCGACGACTCCTCGGTCGCGGCCTCGCCCTTGTACGTGAAGTAGGTCTCGAACTGGATGACCCCGCGCTGGGCCATGGTCAGCCGGCGGATCGCGACGGCGGTGTGCCCGGTCGCCGGCCGGGTGGCGATCTTGAGCGCGTAGTTGCCGCTCATCGCGCCGTGCGTGCCGATGTCGAAGAAGTCGCACGCGCTGAGCTGCGGCGGCCGGAAGTCGCGCATGTGGACGTCCACGGTGTCGAGGTTCCCGTGGCCGTCGTGATTTCCGATGAGTTCGCACCAGCCGTGTGTTCCGGTGTTGAACTCGTCGTAGGCGAGAATTCGGGGCAACGGGTTGAACTTGGAAAGTCTCGGATCCGCCGCGATCAGTGCGCGGCGAAGGTCGTCAGCCGGAACATGGGTGGTCTCCACGCTCAGTTGGCTCCTTCTTCTAGACGATTTCCGCCTCCAGCATTAACGTTCACGTGAACGTTAATTCCGGGTTTCGAGGACGCTAACTCCCCCGTCCGAGCCTGTCAAGGGCCTTCGCCCGGCTCGCGGGCGCGGGGGGCTCCCCTTCCGGAGCCGACGCGCGCCCCTTATCGTGTGAAATGCCGAGAGATCCGAGAAAGGACGTGGGATGCCGGATGTACGCCCACTTGGGCCCGGCGATCCCGAGCGGATCAACGGTTATCGCCTCACCGGCGTGCTCGGCTCCGGCGGGCAGGGCGTGGTCTACCTGGGGGCCGGCGAGAACGGCCGCGACGTGGCCATCAAGCTGCTGCACAGCCACCTGAGCCACGACGACGACGTCGCCAAGGGCTTCATGCGCGAGGTCGAGGCGGCGCGCCGGGTGGCCGCCTTCTGCACGGCGGCCGTGCTGGACGTCGGCATGCTGGACGACCGGCCGTACATCGTGAGTGAGTACGTCGCCGGCGAGACCCTGCAGGCGCTCGTCCGGACCTCGGGGCCGCGGACCGGGGGCGGGCTGGACCGGCTCGCGATCTCCACCCTGACCGCGCTGGCCGCCATCCACCAGGCCGGGATCGTGCACCGCGACTTCAAGCCGGGCAATGTGCTGATCGGTCCAGAAGGCCCGATCGTCATCGACTTCGGGATCGCCAAGGCGCTCGACGCCACCACGCGCGCCTCGGGGCCGGTCGGCACCCCTACCTACATGTCGCCGGAGCAATTCAGGGGCGAGCGGATCGGGCCCGAGTCCGACCTTTTCAGCTGGGCGGGCACGATGGTGTTCGCGGCCACCGGACGGCCCGCCTTCGCGGCCGAGAGGGTGCCCGCCGTCGTGCACGCCGTGCTGAGCGGCTCCCCCGACCTCACCGGTGTGCCGCCGCACCTGCTGGAGCCCATCCAGGCCTGCCTGGCCAAGGACCCGGCGGCCCGCCCGAACACGGCCGACCTCTTACAACGGCTGATCAGACAACAGCCAGGAACACCGATCCACCAAGCCGGCCAGCAGCCGGGGCCGATGGGTCAGCCTCAGGGGGGTTGGCAGCCGGGGGCGCCGTCGGGGCCTGCGTCCGTATCTCTGCCGGAGGTTACGACCGCGCCGCCCAGGCGGGCCAGGCCGGTCAGTCGCCGGGCTCTGATCAGCGGGGGCGTCGCGGCCACCGCTGCGATGGCGGTCTCCGCTTTCGCTGTGTTCCGGCCGGCCGGCGGCACCCCCGGGGCGGACGGTAAGGAGCTTCAGCCGCGCGGCGGTGTACAGCAGCCCGGCACTCCGACGGCCTCCGCCGTGGCCACGACCGCCGCTACGCCGGCGGCCACGCCCACCCCGACGGCCGAGCCCTTCGGCACGCCGGTCAAGGAGCCCGTCTCCCTGCCCGGAGGCAGCCAGGCGACGGCGCTGGCCGCCACGGGCGACACCGTCGGCTGCGGGACGAAGAAGGGCGTGGTGCTCGCCTGGGAGCTGGGCGCGACGGAGGTCACCCGGCTGGGCGACGGCGGCGCGGCGGTGACCTCGGTGGCGACCGGCGAGCTCGACGGGAAGACGGTGGTCGCCTCCGGTCACTCCGACGGCAGAATGCGGCTGTGGAACGTGACAGGCGAGAGCCTGGGCACGCACCGGGCCGGTGACCCCGTCCTCGCCGTCACGGTCGCCGGTGGAAAGGCGGTCGCGGTCACGCAGAAGTACGACGGTCTGACCGACCTGTACAGCGTCGTACGGCTCTGGGACATCGCCACCGGCAAGCAGATCGGCGCCACGATCAAGGACCACTTCCAGGGCATCCACGGCCTGACCTTCGGCAGGCTCGGCGAACAGGACGTGCTGGTCACCGGCTCCGGCGGCAACCGGGTCCGGGTGTGGCGGCTGTCGACCGGCAAGCTCATGCGCTCCTTCCACACCGGCGAGGTCGGCGGCATCGAGCGGTTGGCCTGCGGCCGGGCCAAGGGCAAGGACGTCCTGGTCTCCACCCACCTGGACGCCACCCTGCGCGTGTACGACCTGGCCACCGGCAAGCGCCGCAAGAAGTGGACCTTCAGCGGCCAGAGCCCCGACGACCGAGGCACCTCCGCCCTGGTCGCGGGCCAGATCGGCGACCAGCCCATCGCGGCCGTCGCGCACACCCCGTTCGGCGGCGACGTCATCGTCCGGGTCTGGGACCTGGACGACGGCGACATCGTCGGCGTCCTCGGCCCCGACGCCGGCGGCGAGATCCGCGCCCTGGCCCTGAGCGAGCTCGGCGGCCTGCCGGTCATCGTGGGCACCGACGAGCAGCAGGCACTGCACGCCTGGAGCCTCGGCTCGGAGTGACACCGCGACCGGACCGAGGACGCCGTCGCCAACGGCCCCCAGCCGGACCGAGGACGCCGTCGCCAACAGCCCCCAGCCGGATCGAGGGCGTCGTCGTCAATCGTCCCGGAGGAAGCGGTCGATGAGAGGGGCGATCTCGGGGAGCTTGTCCTCCAGGGCGAAGTGGCCGGTGTCGAGCACGTGCAGCTCGGCGTCCGGCAGATCACGCAGGTAGGCGTGGGCCCCCGGCTCGGGGAAGAAGGCGTCGCCCCGGCCCCAGACGATCAGGGTCCTGGGCCGGTGCTCGCGCAGCCACGCCTGCCAGACCGGGTAGAGCTCGACGTTGGCGCCATAGTTCTCGGCCAGTGCCAGCTGGGCCTGCTTGCGGCCGGGCAGGTCGAGGAAGTGCTGGTCCAGGGTCCAGCCGTCGGGCGCGATCAGCGCGGCGTCAGCCACCCCGCCTTCGTACTGGCCGCGGGTCACCGGCAGCGAGAACAGCTCCTCCGTGGGATGCGGGATCAGCTGCCTGGCCAGGTCGGACAGGCCCTCTTCGTAGGCGTTGGCGTTCTGCACGATGAGGCCGGCGATCCACTCGGGGTGCCGGGTGGCCAGCCGGAAGCCGACCGGCCCGCCGAAGTCGAAGGCGTACAGCACGAAGCGGGTCAGCCCGAGCCGCTCGACGAAGCCCTCGACCACGTCGGCCAGCCGGTCGAAGGTGTACGTGAACCCCTCGGGCGTCTCGGTGTGCCCGAAGCCCGGATAGTCGGGGGCGATCAGCCGGTGCCGGTCGCCGAGCGCGTCCATCAGCCGCCTGTACTGATGTGAGCCCGACGGGAAGCCGTGCAGCAGCAACACCGGCAGCGCGTCGGCCGGGCCCGCCGCCCGGTAGAAGACCCGCACTCCGTCGACGTCCACGAACGCGTGCCGTACCTCAGGGATGCTCATTTCTAACGCCTCCAGTACCTTCAAAGCATTAGTTATAGTCCCGGCTGGGGCTCCAGGCAAGGCAGCTCATCGCACCATCCGGACCGCTCACCGATGACGCCCTGCGGACGCTCCGGGCGGCGCGGGGACCGGCGACAGCCCAAACGCGGCGACGGCTCAGGCGGGCGGGACACGGCAAGGGCTCAGGCGGGCGGGACGGCAGGGGCTCAGGCGTCGGGGGCGGCGGGGGCGGTCGAACCGCGGACGATCAGCTCGGTGGCGAGCTCGACGTGGTGAGAGTCGATCTTCTCGGTGGCGGCCAGCCGCAGCGCCGTACGCAGGGCGACCTTGCCCATCTCCCGCAGCGGCTGACGGACCGTGGTCAGCGGCGGGGAGGCCCGCGGGGCGAGCTGGGTGTCGTCGAAGCCCACGATGCTCAGGTCCTCGGGAATGCGCAGGCCACGCCCCCGGGCGGCCTCCATGACGCCGAGCGCGGTCTCGTCACTGCCGGCGAAGATCGCGGTCGGCGCCTCCGGCAGGTCGAGCAGGGTAGCGGCGGCCGCCACCCCGTACGTGTACCGAAAGTGTCCTGTCTGCACATAGTCGGGCAGCACCGGCACCCCCTCGGCCTCCATGGCGGCCCGGTAGCCGTGCAGCCGCGCCTGGTTGCACGCGGCCGTCGCCGGACCGCCGATATAGGCGATGCGGCGGTGGCCGAGGGAGAGCAGATGCTGGGTGGCGGCCAGGCCGCCGGCGAAGTTGGTCGATCCGACGCTGGTCATCCGGGCCCGCGGCAGGTTCAGCGGGTCGATCACCACCAGCGGCAGGTGCGCCCGCGACACCGCCGACAACTGCCCCGAGGTCAGCTCGCTGGTCACCGCGATCAGCGCCTTGCGGCCCGCGGCCATCAGATCACGAGCCCAGGCGGCGGTACGGTCCGAGTCCCGGCGGATGCTGACCACGACCCCGACACCGACCTCGGCCCCGGCCTCCACCGCGCCCTGGATGATCTCGGTGGAGTAGGCGTTGAGATCCACGTCGAACTGCACCTCGACCGTGGACAGGGTCATGGCCTTCGCGCGGCGCGGCGACGGCGCGACATAGTCGTGCCGCTGCAGCAGCGACTGCACCAGCGAGCGGGTCGCCGGCGCCACGTCGCTGCGGCCGTTGAGCACCTTGGAGACCGTCGCGACCGACACCCCGGCCGATGCGGCGACGGTCGCCAGTGTGGCGCGCCTAGGACTGACCGGCATCTGCGCCCTCCTGTCGCCCGGCCGCCGCGGCCGGGCTCACGTCCACCGGGGTGATGAGCCGCCGGTCGTGCCCGACGGCGCGCGTCGGGCCGGTCAGCCGTACGACGCCCTGGCACGGCAGGTCGCCCGCCGAGGTGCCGACGAGCACCTCGACGTCCCCAGGCTCGACGATCCGCCGCAGGTCACGCCCGGTGAAGGCGGTCCGGTCCGTGTGCACGTGGAAGCGCACGTCGGCGCTCTCCCCCGGCGCCAGCCGGACCCGCGCGAACCCGGTCAGCTGCTTGACCGGCCGGGTCACCTGGGCGAGGACGTCGTGCAGGTAGAGCTGCACGACCTCCTCACCGGCCCGCCCGCCGGTGTTGCGGACCCGTACGGAGGCCGTGAACTCGCCGTCGGTGGACACCTCGGTGTCGCTGATCCGCAGGTCGTCGACCTCGAACGTGGTGTAGGAGGTGCCGTGGCCGAACGGGAACAGCGGGGTCGGGTCGAGGTTGCTGATGCCCTTGCTATTGGCGCCCAACGGCGGCTGCAGGTAGGTGCCCGGCTGTCCGCCCGGCCCCTGAGGGATCTGTACGGGCAGCTTGCCCACCGGCTGGACGCGGCCGGACAGGACGCCGGCGATCGCCGCCCCGCCTTCCTCGCCGGGCATGAACGCCTGGACCAGCGCGGCGGCCTCGGCATGCACCTCGCCCAGGGCGTACGGACGGCCGGAGACGACCACCACGACGACGGGCGTGCCGGTGGCGGCGAGCTCGGCGAGCAGGTCCGCCTGCACGCCGGGCAGGCGCAGGTCGTCGGCGTCGCAGCCTTCGCCCGAGGTGCCCAGCCCGAACATGCCGGCCCGGTCGCCGACGACGGCGACGCACAGGTCGGACTCCCGCGCGGCGGCCACCGCGGCGGCGAAGCCGGAGCGGTCCTCGTCGCGCACGTCGCAGCCGCGCTCATGCACGACGGCGCTGTCCGGCAGTTCCGTGCGCAGCGCGTCGAGGACGCTGGGCGCCTCGATGCCCATCCCGAGCTCGGGGTGGCGGGGCAGCACGTGGTTGGGGAAGGCGTAGCAGCCCATGAAGGTGTGCGGGTCGTCCGCGCAGGGGCCGACGACGGCGATCCGGCCCGGGGCGGAGCGGCCCTCGCCGAGCAGGGGCAGCGTGCTGCCGGCGTCGAGCAGGATGACGGAGCGCTCGGCCATCTCCAGGGCGAGCTCGCGGTTGGCCCGCGAGTCCAGGTCCACGGTGGCGGCCCCGGTCACCGAGCCTTCCGGCGTCCAGTCCGGGTCGAGCAGGCCGAGCTCGACCTTCTGGGTGAGCAGGCGGCGCGCCGCCCGGTCCACCAGGGACTCCGGCAGCTCACCCCGGCGCACCCGCTCGACCAGGCCCTCGCCGAAACCGATGGTGTCGGGCAGCTCCACGTCGAGGCCCGCGGCGAGCGACAGGGCGCCGGCTTCGGCGACGTCGGCGGCGACCTGGTGCATCGAGGCGAGGAACGGGACCGACCAGTAGTCGGAGACGACGGTCCCGGTGAACCCCCACTCATCGCGCAGCAGGTCGGTGAGCAGCCAGGAGTCGGCCACGGCGGGGACGCCGTCGACGTCGGAGTAGGAGTTCATCACCGAGCGCGCGCCGCCGTGCGTGATGGCCGCCTCGAACGGCGGCAGGATCATGTCCATCAGCTCGCGGCGGCCCATCGAGACGGGGCCGTGGTTGCGGGCCGCCCGCGAGGCGGAGTAGCCGGCGAAGTGCTTGAGCGTGGCGATGATCCCGGCCTTCTCCAGGCCGCGGACGTAGGCGGCGCCGAGCGTCGAGACGAGGTGCGGGTCCTCCCCCATCGTCTCCTCGACCCGGCCCCAGCGGTAGTCGCGCACCACGTCGAGCACCGGGGACAGACCTTGGTGCGCGCCCACGGCGCGCATGTCGCGCCCGATCGCGGCGGCCATCCGCTCGACCAGGTCGGGGTCGAACGTCGCGCCCCAGGCGATGGCCGCGGGATAGACGGTCGCCCGGTAGGCGGTGAAGCCGGTGAGGCACTCCTCGTGCACGATCGCGGGGACGCCCAGCCGGGAGCGCTCCATGATCGTGCGCTGCAGCCTGACCACCTCCGCGGCGCCTTCCTGCGCGCTCACCGGCCCGCTGCCGAACACCCGGGTCAAATGGCCGAGCCCGTCGCGCACCGCTTCTTCGAAAGGGACCGCCTGGGAGGCCGCGAACACATCCTGCATCGGCGCGACGTTCTGCGTGCCGCCGGCGTCGGGATCAATGGCGGGCTCGGGTTTGTCCTCTTGGGCACGCATCGCGTTGCCGACCCAACGGCTGCCGAGCTGGCCCACCTTTTCCTCAAGGGTCATCTCCGCAAGGAGAGCATCGACCCGGGCGGCAACAGGAAGAGTAGGGTCCTGCCACGGGCGAAGCGCCCGGCCTGCCGGCGTGGTCGCGTCTAGAGCGGTCATCTGCTGCTCTCCTTTAGGCATGGTTCTCACCGCGGGTTTCGAAACATTTCGGCGCCGTGAGCAACCCGGGGCGGGAACCTCTCGACACCATATCGCCGGGACAACCCCCTGGCGGAAGTACCATACACGTGGTTTTCCCGAGACCTGTTCGAGACCCTGGGCAGGAGTCTTGACACACCAATTGCCGATACTTAGATTGGCGTGCCACAGTCTGTTTCGTAAATGTTTCAATAGCCGGCTCACTGAGGAGTGGACGAGCGGCATCGGGGGGTGCTGATCCACCGCCGGCCCGTTCGTAGATCAGCGAGCCGCGGCGAAGCCCCCGGCATACGAAGTACGGAGATCAGCGTGGAGCCCAGGACAACATCTCGTCGCAATTTCCTTGCCCTTTCCATGGGTCTGCCTCTGGGAGCCGCGCTCGCCGCGTGCGGCACTTCAGGCCCGAGCAGGCCCGGCGCCGAAGCGAGCAGCAGCGGCGGCGCCGCCGGTGCCGCCACCGCCACCTACTGGTACCTGTCGGTCCAGCCGCAGGAAGGCGTCCGCACCAGGGCGATGGAGCGGTTCAACAAGGCCAACCCCTCCGGCACCCTCAAGGGGACGACCTTCGCGAACGACGCCTTCAAGACCAAGATCAAGACGGCGATCGGCGCCGGCCAGGCCCCCACGCTCATCTGGGGCTGGGGCGGCGGCGGCCTGCGCAGCTACGTGCAGGCCGGCCAGGTCGAGGACCTCACGTCGTGGTTCGAGGAGAACGCGGCGGTCAAGGACAAGCTGTTCCCCTCCTCCTTCGGCGCCGCCACCATCGACGGCAAGATCTACGCGATGCCGTGCGAGACGATGCAGCCCATCGTCCTCTACTACGACAAGCGGGCCTTCGAGAAGATCAACGCCAAGCCGCCGGAGAGCTGGGCCGACATCATGGCCCTGGTGCCCAAGTTCAACGCCGCGGGCATCGCACCCTTCTCCCTCGGCGGGCAGTCCCGCTGGACGAACATGATGTGGCTGGAGTTCCTCTTCGACCGCCTCGGCGGCCCCGAGGTGTTCCAGGCCGTGTTCGACGAGCAGAAGGACGCCTGGAGCAACCCGATCGCCATCGACGCCCTGACCAAGATGCAGGAGCTGATCAAGGCCGACGGGTTCATCAAGGGCTTCTCCTCGATCACCGCCGACTCCAACGCCGACCAGGCGCTGCTCTACACCGGCAAGGCCGCCATGATGCTGCACGGCGGATGGTGCTACGGCAGCATGAAGGCCGACGGCGGCGACTTCGTCTCCGGTGGCCACCTCGGCTACATGAACTTCCCGCCGATCGAGGGTGGCAAGGGCGACCCCTCCAACACCGTCGGCAACCCCGGCCAGTACATGTCGATCTCCTCCAAGGCCACCCCCGAGGAGAAGGAGATCGCCAAGAAGTTCTTCGCCACCGAGCTGGTGAGCGAGACGTCGGCCAAGGAGTGGGTCGCGACCGGCGCGGTGCCGGTCATCAAGGGCGCCGACAAGGAGTTCGCCACCTCTGAGGACAAGGACTTCCTGGGCTTCGTCTACAACACCGCGGTCAACGCCAAGGCCTTCGCCCAGTCCTGGGACCAGGCCCTCAGCCCGACCGCCGCCGAGGTCCTGCTGGACAACATTGCCAAGCTGTTCCAGCTGTCGATCACACCGCAGGAGTTCGCCACGAACATGAACGCGGTCATCGGCAAGTGAGCACGTTCGTGACATCCGCCACGGCCCCCAGAAAGAAGGGCCGTGGCGGCTCGCTCGGTTGGCTGGCCCTGCCGGCGCTGGCGTTCTTCCTCGCCTTCGCCGTAGTCCCGCTGGTCGGGGTCCTGTGGCTCAGCTTCACCACATGGGACGGCCTCGGCGAGATCCGGCTGACGGGACTCGACAGCTGGCACGCCGTCCTCGACAACCCGGGACTCATGCACTCGCTCTGGGTGACGTTCCTGGTGATGGCCCTGTCGTGGGCCTTCCAGACGCCGCTCAGCATCCTGCTCGGGGTGTTCCTGGCCGGTCGGCAGCGCTACCGCGCGGTGCTCGCGGTGGTCTACTTCATCCCCCTGCTGCTCAGCTCGGCCGCCATCGCGATCACCTACAAGGCGCTGCTCGACCCGAACTTCGGGCTCGGTGCGGGCCTGGGGATCGACATCCTGATCCAGGACTGGCTCGGCGAGCCGACCCTGGCCCTCGGCGTGGTGATCTTCGTGGTGTCCTGGCAGTTCATCCCGTTCCACTCACTGCTCTACCAGGGTGGCGTACGTCAGATCCCGCGCTCGATGTACGAGGCCGCGGAGCTGGACGGCGCGGGCCGGGTGCGCATGTTCTGGAGCATCACGCTGCCACAGCTGAAGTACACGATCATCACCTCGTCCACGCTCATGGTCGTCGGGTCGCTGACCTTCTTCGACCTGATCTACGTGATGACCGCGGGCGGACCGGGCGACGCGACCCGGGTGCTCGCGCTGGACATGTACAAGCGCGGCTTCCAGGCCAACCTCATGGGCCCCGCCAGCGTGATCGCCGTCATCCTCGTCGTGGTCGGCCTGCTTTTGGCGATGCTGCTGCGCCGAATCGGTGGCGGTAACAACAGTGACAGCCAGTTGGAAGGTGCCTGATATGGGGACGCCCGTAGCGACGCGCCCCAGAGAGAGCGCTCCCAGACAACATCGACGCCGCCGCAGCAACGTCCGGCCGACCAGCAACAAGAACTGGCTCGGCGGTGCGGCCGGGTGGATCTGGCTGCTGATCGTCGTCGTGCCGATCTACTGGATCGTCATCACCAGCTTCAAGTCGCAGAGCAACTACTACGCGACCAACCCGCTGGTGCCGCCGACCGAGCCGACCCTGGCCAACTACATCATGGTCATCGAGTCGGACTTCCCGCTGTACTTCGTCAACAGCATCATCGTCACCCTCGGCGCGGTCGTCCCCGCGGTCGCCATCTCCTTCATGGCGGCCTTCGCGATCGTCCGGGGCGGCAGAGGGCGGTTCCTGAAGTCGGTCAACTCGCTCTTCCTCATGGGCCTGGCCATCCCCCTGCAGGCGACGATCATCCCGGTCTACCTGATCATCATCCGGCTGAACCTGTACGACTCCCTGCTGGGGATGATCCTGCCGTCGATCGCCTTCGCGATCCCGCTGTCCGTGCTGGTGCTGTCGAACTTCATCCGGGACATCCCCAAGGAGTTGTTCGAGTCGATGCGGCTGGACGGCGCCACCGAGTGGGGAACCCTGTGGCGGCTGGCGTTCCCGCTCACCCGGCCCGCCGTGGTCACGGTGGCGATCTACAACGGGCTGACGATCTGGAACGGCTTCCTGCTGCCGCTGATCCTCACGCAGAGTCCGGACAAGCGGACCCTGCCGCTCGCTCTGGCGGCCTTCCAGGGCCAGTACAGCGTGAACGTGCCGGCCGTGCTCGCCTCGGTCCTGCTCACCACGCTGCCCATCCTGGTCATGTACATGGTCGGCAGGCGTCAGCTGCTCAGCGGTCTGACCGCCGGTTTCGGCAAGTGACGGCGGCCGTCCGCGTGCACCACGCGGACGGCCCGTCTAAAAGCTCCCTTTACATCCCTTGTGCTAAACATGGGGTCTATTAAGGGAGCCATTCATGGATCAGCTCACTCTCGGAGTCGTGTCGAAGTCACGCAAGGAGAACGAGCACCGGCTCGCCATTCACCCGCTGCACGTCGAGCGGATCGACGCGGACCTGCGTGCGCGCACCTACCTCGAACGCGGCTACGGCGAGCGGTTCGGCGTCTCGGACGAGCAACTCGCTCCCCTCGTCGCCGGGCTGCTGCCACGCGAGGAGCTCGTGGCGCGGTGCGACGTCATCCTGCTCCCCAAGCCGCTGGCCGAGGACCTGCGGGAGCTCCGGGAGGGGCAGGTCCTGTGGGGGTGGCCGCACTGCGTCCAGGACGAGCGGGTGACGCAGCTCGCGATCGACCGTCGGCTCACGCTGATCGCCTTCGAGGCGATGAACCACTGGAAGAGCGACGGCACCTTCAACCTGCACGTCTTTCACAAGAACAACGAGCTGGCCGGCTACAGCTCGGTGCTGCACGCGCTGGCGCTCACCGGAACGACGGGCGACTACGGCCGGCGGCTGCGGGCGGTCGTCATCGGCTTCGGGGCGACCGGCCGCGGCGCGGTGACGGCCCTCAGCGCCCACGGCGTGAACGACGTCGATCTGCTCACCTTCCGCGACGTCGCAGCGGTGGCCTCCCCGATCCACTCCGCGCGCATCGTCAGCTTCGAGCACGAGGCCGACGACCCCAACCGCAGTTACGCGCTCACCGACGAGGGCCGGGTGCCGCTGGCCGCCTTCATCGCCGACCACGACATCGTCGTCAACTGCGTGCTGCAGGACACCGATCATCCGCTGGTGTTCGTCACCGAGGAGGATCTGGCCGCCTTCGCCCCTGGCACCCTCATTGTCGACGTGTCCTGCGACGAGGGGATGGGCTTCAGCTGGGCGCGGCCCACGCCGTTCACCGAGCCGATGTTCGAGGTGGGGGACAACGTCCACTACTACGCCGTCGACCACAGCCCGTCGTATCTGTGGAACTCCGCCACCTGGGAGATCAGCGAGGCGCTGCTCCCCCACCTGCGGACGGTGCTCGACGGCCGCGAGGCGTGGGAGGAGGCCGGCACCATCAGCAGGGCCATCGAGATCCGCGACGGCGTGGTCCAGAACCCCGCCATCCTCTCCTTCCAGCACCGGTCGCCGGACTACCCGCATCCGCGCGAAGAGGGCGCCGCCCTGACCTCGTGATTTTCGCGTCAGCTGTACGGGGCCGGACGGTGAGAGCCGGCCCCGTGGGCGCGTCAGACCTGGTCCAGCGGGACGGCGGGGTCGGCGAGTTTGGCCCGGTCGACGGGGCGGGCGGCGCGGATCAGCGCCTCGACCTGGTCGGTGACGTCCCAGATGTTGACGTTCATGCCGGCCGTGACCCTGTCGCCGTCGAGCCAGAACGCGATGAACTCGCGGGCGCCGAGATCACCCCGGACGACCACGTCGTCGTTGTGCCCGGGGACGGCGAGGCCGATGTACTCCATCCCGAGGTCGTACTGGTCGGTAAAGAAGTAGGGCAGCTTGTCGTAGGCGGCCTCCTGCCCGAGCATCGAGCGGGCGGCGACGGCGGGCTGGTTGAGCGCGTTGGCCCAGTGCTCGACGCGGATGCGGCTGCCCAGCACCGGGTGGTGGGCGCTGGCGACGTCGCCGACGGCGAAGATGTCCGGGTCCGAGGTGCGCAGGGCCGCGTCCACCACGATCCCGTCGTCCACCTCCAGACCGGCCTCGACCGCCAGGCCGGTGTTGGGGACGGCGCCGATGCCGACGATGACGACGTCCGCGGGCAGGTGCGTGCCGTCCGCCAGGCGGACCCCGTCGGCCTTGCCGCGGGCGCCGGTGATCTCGCTGACCCGGACGCCGAGCCGCAGGTCGACGTCGTGCTCGCGGTGCAGCCCGGCGAAGACGGAGGCGATCTGGGTGCCGAGGGCGCGCAGCAGCGGCTGCCGCTCGGCCTCCAGCACGCTCACCGCCACGCCGGCGGCGCGGGCCGCGGCGGCCACCTCCAGGCCGATCCAGCCGGCGCCGATGATCACCACGCGGGAGACGGTGGCCAGGGTGGCGCGCAGGCGCTCGCAGTCGTCCACGGTGCGCAGGTAGAGGACGCCGTCGAGGTCCGCGCCCGGCAGGGGCAGGCGGCGCGGCCTGGCGCCGGTGGCCAGCAGCAGCTTGTCGTAGCCGAGGCGCTCGCCCCGGGACAGGGAGAGCCGGCGCTCGGCACGGTCGATGCCGATCACCGTGGTGCCCTGGCGCAGGTCGACGTCGTGGGCGTCGTACCAGGCGGCGTCGTGGACGAAGATCTTGTCTCGCTCCGAGCCGCCCTGGAGGTAGTCCTTGGACAGCGGCGGGCGCTCGTAGGGCAGGTGGGGCTCGTCGCCGATCAGCACGAGCCGCCCGTCGTAACCCTGCTCACGCAGGGCCTCAGCGGCCTTGGCGGCGGCCAGGCCGCCACCGGCGATCACGAATGTCATGGTTGGGCTCCTGTCGGGTCGCGGACGGCTCCCCTCCATTTAACACCCATGCTGGTTGACAAAATAGCTAGTCATCGCGCCCGTATCCGGATATAACTAACAACTATTGGCTAAATTGGAGGTGGGAGCCATCCGTTCCCTCGCATCACCCCGACACGCCCCCGCCCAGGGGATGGACCTGGCCGCGGCCGAGCTCGCGGCCGAGCGGTTCCTGGCCGCCCTGGGCATCGACACCGACGCGGAGAGTCTGCGTGACACGCCTCGCCGGATGGCCCACGCCTACGCCGAGATGCTCACCCCACGACCCTTCGAGCTGACGACCTTCCCCAACGACGAGGGCTACGACGAGCTCGTCCTGGTCCGCTCGATCCCCGTCCGCTCGATCTGCGAGCACCACCTGCTGCCCTTCACCGGCGTGGCGCACGTCGGCTACCTGCCGGGCGAGCGGATCGTGGGCCTGTCGAAGCTGGCCAGGATCGTGGAGCACTTCGCCCGCCGCCCTCAGGTGCAGGAGCGCCTCACCAAGCAGGTCGCCGACTCGCTCCAGGACCGGCTGGCGCCTAGGGGCGTCGGCGTGGTCATCGAGGCGGACCACAGCTGTATGACCCTGCGCGGTGTCCAGGCGCCCGGCGCGATGACGGTCACCTCGACCCTGCTCGGCACGCTGCGCGACGACGCCCGCTCCCGCGCCGAGTTCTTCGCCCTCACCGGCCAGCCGGGCTCCGCCGCCCGCCCCTGACCACCCGGCCGCCCCTCCCCGCCCGGCGCTGCCGGGCGGGGCGGCGTCATGTCCGCCCCCGGCGCCTTTCACACCATCCCGTACGGCGGAGCAACATCACCCTTTTGCCGTATTTTTCGTTAAAAGTCGGTAGATGGCGCGAGGTCGGCTGACAGGTCAGCAGAATGCCACGACACTGGGTTGATCACGGCGGATGCGACATAACAGGAGAAGCTCTCGTGACAGAGGAATCAGGCATTCCCGACCCGGCGCTTTCCCCCATCATCGACACCTCCGTACCGCACTCGGCGCGGATGTGGAACTACTGGCTCGGCGGCAAGGACCACTACCCCGTCGATCGCGCGGCGGGCGACGAGTTCAGCCAGGCGTTCCCGGACATCGTGAACATCGCCCGCCTGTCCCGGCACCTGCTCGCCCGCGTGGTGCGCCATCTCGCCGCCGAGGCGGGGATCCGTCAGTTCCTCGACATCGGTACGGGACTGCCCACCGTGGACAACACCCACGATCTCGCCCAGCGGGTGGCCCCGGACTCGCGGGTGGTCTACGTGGACAACGACCCCCTGGTGCTGACGCACGCCCGCGCGCTGCTCATCGGCACCCCCGAGGGCGCCACCGACTACATCGAGGCCGACCTGCGCGACCCCGACGCGATTCTCGCCGCGGCGGCCAAGACGCTGGACTTCGGCCGGCCGGTCGCGCTGATGCTGATGGGCATCGCGGGATACCTGAGAGACGGCGACGAGCCGTACGCGATCGTCGGGAGGCTGGTGGACGCGCTGCCTTCCGGCAGCTACCTGGCCATGTGGGACGGCGTCAACGTGGTCACCGGTCAGGCTCTGGAGGAGGCCCAGGAGGACTTCAACGAGGGGGCCGGCGCGCCCGCGCCCTACACCCTGCGCAGCCGCGCCGAGTTCAGCGCCTTCTTCGACGGGCTGGAGCTGGTGGAGCCGGGCGTGGTGTCCGTCCCGCTGTGGCGGCCGGACCCCGACCCGTTCGGCTCGCCGGCCGAGGTCGACGCGCTGTGCGGCGTGGCCCGCAAGCCGTAGGGGCTACAGCGAGGCCATGATCTCGCGCAGGATCGCGGGGGTGTCGGTCGCGGGCCGGGCGTGCATGCCCAGCTCGTTCATCAACTGCTGGTACGGATCGACGTCGGACTGCTTGGTGAGGTACTGGGCGCTCGCGATCTGCTCCATGTAGACCACGTCCTTCACCTCCGCCTCGGCGAAGCGGAGGATGGTGACGGAGCCGACGCCGCCGACGTTGCCGCCGTAGTCGAGCGGGAGCAGCTGGATGGTGACGTTCGGCCGTGCGGCCATCTCGCGGAGGTGGTCGAGCTGGGCGCGCATGACGGCGGCGTCGCCGACCCGGCGGCGCAGCACCGACTCGTCCATCACCACCCAGAGCCGGTGGGAGGTGGGGGGCGCGAGGATCCGCTGGCGGCGCATCCGCAGGGCGACCCGGGGCTCGACGCTCTCGGGTGCGTCCTCGTGGGCCCGTCCGAGGACCGCGCGGGCGTAGTCCTCGGTCTGCAGCAGACCGGGCACGAACTGCACCGCGTAGGTGCGGATCAACGCCGCGTCCTGCTCCAGCCCCAGGTAGGTGTCGAACCAGTCGGGCACCGCGTCCCGGCACTCGTGCCACCAGCCCACGGCGTTGGCCCGCTCGGCCAGGATGAGCAGGGCCGAGCGCTCGGTCGCCTCGACCACCCCGTAGAGGCTGAGCAGGTCGGCCACGTCGCGCGCCTTGAACGTGCTGCGGCCCAGCTCCAGCCGGCTGATCTTGGAGTGCGACCCCCGGATGGCATATCCCGCCGCTTCGCGGGTGATGCCCTGGGATTCGCGCATGCGGCGCAGTTGGGCGCCGACCAGGATACGCAGTGCCGTCGGCCCGGACTGGCGAGGATCCTTACCGGTATTTTCGGTCAGATCGCCCACGCTCCGAGCGTTCGGCATATGTGCTCCCATATCGGCAAAATTGATTTCCTATCCTTTGGTAATCCTGCCACGCCGGTTGGCAGGAATGCCACGACCATGCCAGCACGACCGTTGCACTTTCATCTACCACGGCGGTGCCATTACCCTGCCCCTCTGTTTCGGCAGAAGCGCGAGCCGCACCTGAGGGCTTCCGGTTTCGATAGCCTTGCCTGGTTTGAGACCGACCGAATCCTGCCACAGAAAGGACCGGACACGTGCTCGACGACGCCGGCCTCCAGCCGCTCCGCGAAGCCGCCCGGCTGTCTCCGGACAACCTCCCCCTCCGGCAGCTCCTGGCCAACCAGCTGCTGGCCAAGGGCTACCTGGCCGAGGCCGAGGCCGAGTTCCGCGCCGCCCTGGTGCTCGCCCCCAAGGACGTGAACATCACGATGGGGCTGGCGGAGGCGTTCGTCAGGCAGAGCGCGCACGGAGCCGCGCTGGCGGCGCTCGAGCCGTTCCTGGTCACGCCCGGCTATCCGCCGCCGATGGGCGTCATCGCGGCGCGGGCGCTGCTCGCCGAGGGTGACGTGGCCGCCGCGGCCTACCGCTACCACGAGGCGGTCTCCCGCGATCCGTCCGTCGCCGACGCGGCCCTGGCCACCAGGCTGGCGGCTCCTCCGGTCACACCGTCGGCTCCCGCCCACCCGGCCGCCTACACGACACCGGCGCCGTCGCCCTCGCCGTACGCGACACCGGCGCCTCCCTACACGACACCGGCGCCGTCGGCTTCGCCGTACGCGACACCGGCGCCGTCGGCATCGTCGGCTTCGCCGTACACACCCTCCGCGCCGCCTGCCCCGGCGTACGGGACCGGCGCGCAGCGGCCCGCGCCGCCCGACAGGGCGAACGCGGAGGTGGAGCGCTCGGGCACGACGTTCGCCGACGTGGCCGGCATGGAAGCGGTCAAGGAGGCGCTGCGGGTCAAGCTGCTGCTGCCGGTCCAGCAGCCGGAGCTGTTCGCCGCGTTCGGCAAGCGCGCCGGTGGCGGCGTGCTGCTGTACGGGCCGCC
Organism: Nonomuraea glycinis; assembly: GCF_014646515.1. Lineage (GTDB taxonomy): Bacteria > Actinomycetota > Actinomycetes > Streptosporangiales > Streptosporangiaceae > Nonomuraea > Nonomuraea glycinis. The sequence continues at coordinate 766,016 of NZ_BMNK01000002.1, read as the reverse complement.
GGGCGGCGGCAAGACGCACCTGGCCAGGGCCGCCGCGGGCGAGCTCGGCGCGTCGTTCGTGAACGTCGGGCTGGCCGACATCCTCGACATGTACATCGGCTCCAGCGAGCGCAACCTGCGCTCCACCTTCGAGATGGCCCGCCGCAACCGGCCGTGCGTGCTGTTCTTCGACGAGGTCGACGCGCTGGCCGCCCGCCGCTCCGACATGCGCCAGGCGCACAACCGGCAGCTCGTCAACCAGTTCCTGGCCGAGCTCGACGGGGTGGACCAGAACGCCAACGAGGGCGTCCTGGTGCTGGCCGCCACGAACGCCCCCTGGTACATCGACGTCGCGTTCCGCCGTCCCGGCCGGTTCGACCAGTTGGTGTTCGTACCGCCGCCGGACGCCTCGGCCCGTGCGGCCATCCTGCGCATCCTCTGCCGCGACAAGCCGCTGGCGGAGATGGACTTCGACGCGGTGGCCCGGGTCACCGAGCACTTCGTCGGCGCGGACCTCAAGGGCGTGGTGGACCGCGCGGTGGAGGCCAAGCTGCACCAGTCCATCAGCGCGGGCCGCGCCATCCCGCTGGAGACGCCCGACCTGCTGGCCGCGGCCCAGGCCGCCCGGCCCACCTCCGTACGCGAGTGGTTCGGGACCGCGCGCAACTACGTGATGCACGCCAACGACTCCGGCGCCTGGGACGAGCTGATGCCCTGGATCAAGGGCGGCAAAGGCAAGTGGTAGCCGTCTCCGACGCGATCGACCGGGCGCGGGCGCTGCTGGAGTTGCGCCGCCCGGCCGAGGCGGAGCGCGAGCTGCGCGGCCTGCTCGCGCAGAACCCGGAGCACAGCGCCGGGCACTCCTTCCTGGCCCTCGCCCTCCTGGAGCAGGGCGGCACGGCCGACGCGGTCACCGAGGCGCACGAGGCGGTGCGCCTGGCGCCCGACCACTGGTTCCCGCACTATGTGGCCGGGCACGTGCACTATCGCGGGCGCCGGCTCGATCTGGCGATGGCCGCCGTCCAGGCGTCGCTGGCGCTCTCGCCCGAGTACGTGCCGACCTGGACGCTGCTGTCCCGTACGCACATGCTGGCGGGCCGCTGGCCCGAGATGGCGGACGCGGCGCGCCGTGGCCTGGCCATCGATCCGAACGCGGCCGAGCCGGCCAGCCTGCTGGCGCTGGCCCTCGTCGCGCTGGGCGAGGCCGCGCCGGCCCAGGCCGCCGCCGCGCAGGCCGTACGCCTGGACCCGGACAGCGCCACCGCGCACCTGGTGTACGGCCGGGCGGCACTGGCCTTCGGCGATCCGCGCGAGGCGGCCGACGCCTTCCGCGAGGTGCTCCGCCTCGATCCCGGCTACGACCAGGCCAGGGATCTGCTGGTGTCGGCGCTGCGGCAGCGCAACCCGCTCTACCGGTGGCTGGCGCGGTTGCAGAGCAGGTTCCGTGGCGGCTGGTGGCTGGTGTTCCTGCTGCCCGCCGTGCCGCCGGTCATCGTGGTCTTCGTCCTCATCGCGCTGCTGCACTGGGCAGCGTGGATCGCCGAGTCGTGGACGACGCTGCGACTGGCCCGCGCCAAGGCCACCCGCCTGCTGTTCGAGGAGGCCGAGTCGCGAGTGGCCCTGCTGTGCTGCGGCCTGCCGGTCGTGGGCGCGGCGCTGCTCGCCCTCGGGATCACGCTCGGCCAGGACGTGCTCGGCACCGGCGGCGTGGCCGTCATGGCCCTGGTCACGCCCGTACAGGAGGCCGCGCACACCGGCTCGCCGCGCGCGCGGGCCGTCCTGTACGGCTGGACCGGCCTGCTGGGCATGGCCATCGCCGCCGCGGTGGCCCTGGACTCCTTGGGCCCCGCGATGCTGACGCTCTACGCGGCGCTGGCCACGATCTGGGTGGCCGCAGGTGTCCGGCGCCTGTTCCGCCAGGAGCAGGCGCCCCTGTGATCCTCAGGGCTTGCGGCGAGCGAGCTTGCCGGGCCACCACATCCACCGGCCGAGGTCCAGCGCCAGCGCCGGGACCAGCAGCGAGCGGACGATCAGCGCGTCGAGCAGCACGCCGAACGCCACCAGGAAGGCGAGCTGGAGCAGGAACAGCAGCGGCAGCACGGCCAGGGCGGCGAACGTCGCGGCCAGGACCACGCCCGCCGAGGTGATGACGCCGCCCGTCAGGGTGAGGGCGCGCAGCATGCCCTCGCGTTCGCCGTGCCGTACGGTCTCCTCCCGCGCGCGGGTCATCAGGAAGATGTTGTAGTCGATGCCCAGCGCGACCAGGAACACGAACGCGAACAGCGGCACCACCGGATCCGCGCCGGGCAGGTCGAGCACGTGGTTGAAGACCAGCGCGCCCACGCCCAGCGCCGAGCCGAACGACAGCACGGTGGTGGCGATGAGCAGCAGCGGAGCGACCAGGGACCGCAGCAGCACGATGAGCACGAGCAGCACCACCAGCAGGACCAGCGGGATGACCACCCGCAGGTCGCGCGATGAGGTGTCGAGGGTGTCCAGGGTGATCGCGGCGGCCCCGCCGACCAGCGCGCCGGCGTCGGGGACGGCGTGCACGGCGGCGCGCAGGTCGCGGACGATGTCCACCGCGGCGGCGGACTCGGCGGGCTGGGAGAGCGTGGCGTGCAGGAGTGCCCGCCCGTCCACGATCTTGGCTTCGCCCGTCGGCCGGCCGGTCCCGCCGTCGCCGACGGGGGTCACCTCGGTCACCCCTGGGACGCTCTTGGCGGCGGCGGTCACCGCGTCCACCTGGTCCGCGTCGGTGACGATGATGGCGGGGGTGGTCGAGCCGCTGGAGCCGAAGCCGCGCTCCAGCGTCCGCTGGCCTTGGACCGACTCGACCTCGGTACGGAACACGTCGAGCTGCGAGGTGCCCTCGGCGCGGAACGTCGGCACGAACGCGGCCGCCACGGCCAGCAGGGCGATCGTCGCGGCCCAGTAGACCCGGGGCCGCCGGTCGACGGCCGTGGCGATCCGCCCCCACAGCGGATTGCGCCGGACGACGTCGTCGGTCGTGCCGGCGACGGTCCCGCTGCCGCGGGTGGTGCCGATGTCGGTCGCGGTGTCGCCGGTGGTGCCGGTGGTGCTGACGTCGATCGCGGTGTGGCCGGTGGTGCCGGTGGTGCTGACGTCGGTCGTGGCCGTCTGGCGGGGCTTGACCGGCCAGAAGGCGGCGCGGCCGAGCAGCAGGAGGACCGCGGGGAGGAAGGTCAGCGCGGAGATCAGCGCGGCGCCGATGCCGAGCGCGGCGACCGGTCCCAGGCCGCGGTTGGAGGCCAGGTCGCTGGCGAGCAGGCACAGCACGCCGAGGATGACGGTGCCGCCGGAGGCGAGGATCGGCTCGATGGTGCCGCGCACCGCGATCCGCATGGCCTCGATCGGCCGCTCCCGCTCGTACAGCTCCTCCCGGTAGCGGGCGACCAGCAGCAGGGCGTAGTCGGTGCACGCGCCCACGACCAGGATGAACAGAATGCCCTGGCTCTGGCCGTTCAGCTGGATCCAGCCGGCGTCGGCCATCAGGTAGACGACGGCGGCGGCCAGCACGAGGGCCAGCATCGCGGCCATGATGACGACGAAGGGCAGCAGCGGCGAGCGGTAGACCGCGATGAGGATGATCAGGACGGCGCCGAGCGCGACGCCGAGGAGCGCCCCGTCGATCCCGCCGAAGGCGGCGCCGAGGTCGCTGGAGAGCGCGGCGGGGCCGGCCACCTGCACCGTGACGTCCGGCAGCTCGCTGTCGGCCAGCAGCCCCCGCAGCTCGTCGACGGCGGCGCGCACGTCGGCCTGCTCGCCCACCGGGACGATGAGCTGGGCGACGCGCTGGTCCTCGGTGCCGGGGATGGGTCCGGCGACGGCACCCTCGACCCAAGGCCGCGCGCCGATCCGCTCGGCGTCCTTGGCGATCGCGGCGAGGCCGTCGCGGGCGATCGGCTCGGTGGCGGAGTAGACGACGATCGCCGGGATGGCGCCGCTGTCCTTGAAGGCCTCCTGGGCCTCCTGCACCTCGCTGGACTCCGCCCCGATCGGCAGGAACGCCGAGGAGTCGTTGGTCTGCACGTCCGTCAGCGCGCCCATGAAGCTGCCGAGGGGACCGGCCGCGGCGAGCCAGACCAGCGCGATGAGCACGGCGGTGCCGTACCAGACTCTGCCGCTGCGCCGTCCCTGCTGTGGCGGCGTCAGTCGCTGTCGCGCCGCGTTGTCGGTCGTCATCCTGGCCCTTCCAGTGTGTCTAGATATTCGAGTATCTCGAAAAACAAGATACATTGTCACACGAGGGCCTCCGCCAAACGCGAAGTGGGCGTCTACCCCGAAGTCGCCCCTACAATCACGTGCACCACGAACAGCCGTGAGGAGAACGATGGACAGCGCGCCGGGGAGGTCCCGGGAGACCCTCTACCTGGCGATCCAGCGGGACGGGCAGCGGCTGGCGACCGGGCTCATCCGGTTGCTGCACGCGATGTCCGTCGGCGTCGATCTCAATCCCAGCGACTTCCAGTGCTACGCGCTGCTGCGGATCGAGGGGCCGATGACGCCCGGCGAGATCTCCCAGTCCATGAAGCTGGCCACCGGCTCGGTCACGGTCCTGATCGACCGGCTGGAAGCCCGTGGCCTGGTGATCCGCGACCGTCACCCCGACGACCGGCGCAAGGTGATCGTCCGCCTCGCGGAGCCGTCCGGTGACATCCCCACCGACGGCGCCGCGCTCGGCATCCGCGACGTCATGCTCACCCTGCACGACCGCTATTCGGAGGCCGAGCTGGAGGTCATCGCCGACTGGCTGGCCCGCGCCGGCCAGGCGCTCACCGAGCTCTCGGCCCGCGAGCCCCGCTGACGGTCACGGCCGGCACATGGCGAACGTGACGGACTCGGTCCTGGCGACCGGCGAGGTGATCCTGAACGTGACCCGGTGCCTGCCGTCCCGCGGCCGCATCCTCCTGGCGGCCACGTAGTCGCTGCGGCTGCCCGACGGCATCCGCGACGACCCGCTCTCGACGACCTTCCCGTCCTGGATCCACTGATAGGAGTACGGCGCGGCCGGCCTCGTCGTGGCGATCCCGACGCCGAAGATCATCGATCCCGTGTAGCAGGTCACGCCACCGTGGTCGACCTTGGAGGAGCCCCGGACCCGCAGGTGAGCCAGAGAGAACGACGCCCTGGTGGGGCCATAGGTCGTCGTGGGGCGTGATCGCGTGGTGGGGCGGGTGGTTCTCGATTTCGGGCGGCGGGTCGCGCGCCTGGTCGCGATCGTCTCGTCCCAGGCCGTCTCCCGTGGGGCGCTCGGCGATTCGCCGGCGTGCGCGACGATCTCCGGGGTGCTCGGCCCGCCGGTCACGGGCAGGTCCCAGAGGGCCGCGACGGCCACGGCCAGCGCGACGGCGGCGGCGGTCACGGCGAGCAGCGGGGCTCGCACGGGCCGGCGGACCGGCTGCGGCCCGGCGGCGAGCCGCGTCAGCACCTCTCGCATGGCCGGGCGGTCGGCCGGGTCCTTGGCCAGGCAGTCGAGCACGATCGAACGCAGCGGCTCGGGCAGGTCGCCCAGCCACGGCTCGGCGTACCTGATGCGGCCGGTGACGGCCGGCACGGAGTCGTCGCCGAACGGCGGCGTACCCGTGGCCGCCGAGGCGATGACACACCCCCACGCGAAAACGTCGGCGGCCGACCCCACGTCCAAGCCCGCGAGCTGCTCAGGGGCTAAGTAGGCAGGCGTGCTGCCGTCACCACCGCCACTGCCGCCGCTGCCGGTGCCGCTGCTGCTCCCGCCGCTGCCGCTGTTGTCCGTTGCCGAGGTGTCGGGGAGGCGGGTGGGGTTGAAGCCGGTGAGGTGGGGGTCGTCGCCGATGAGGAGGATGTTGGCGGGGTTGACGTCCCCGTGCACGGTGCCCGTCTGGTGGGCGGCGGCCAGGGCCGTGGCCGTGGCCAGCGCCAGTCGCTGCAGGGCCGCGCCCGTGTGGCGGCCCGCCTCCGCCAGGGATCGGCCGTACTCGGGATCGCCTTCGCGGGGAGGTGCTGCGTTCGGCATGACGGGGGCGACTCCTGAGGGGACCGGGGGTTCAACCCCACGCACCTTAACGGCATGAGTCAAGACATGCTGGCACAACGTGCTACTCTCGCCGACGTCGGGGCGGCCTCAGGCGTGGCCTCCTCGTCCAGGCGATGGCCCGAATGCCTGCCCCTAGCAGGCAGATGATCTCCGGATCGGGAGCAGGCATGTCTGTCGACAAAGAGACGCTGCGCCGGAAATACCGGGAAGAGCGCGACAAACGACTCCGCCCCGACGGCAACGACCAGTACCTCCGGCTGACCGGCCGGCTGGCGTCCTACCTCGACGACCCGTACACCCCCAGGACCGAGCGCGAGCCCAGGACCGACCACGTCACCGTCGCGTTCGTCGGCGGCGGCTTCGCCGGCCTGGTCACCGGCGCGCGGCTGAAGGAGGCCGGGGTCGACGACGTGCGCGTCATCGACAAGGGCGGCGACTTCGGCGGCACCTGGTACTGGAACCGCTACCCGGGCGCGCAGTGCGACACCGCGTCGTACGTCTACATGCCGCTGCTCGAAGAGACCGGGCACATGCCGACGGAGAAGTACGCGCACGGCCCCGAGATCCTGGAGCACTGCCGCCGCATCGGCGAGCGGTACGGCCTGTACGACCACGCGCTGTTCCACACCGAGGTCCAGGACCTGCGCTGGGACGAGAGCCGATCCCGCTGGCGCATCCGCACGGACCGGGGCGACGACTTCACCGCCACGTTCGTCGCCCTGGGCATCGGCCCGCTGCACGTGCCGAAGCTGCCCGGCATCCCGGGCATCGAGTCCTTCCGCGGGCACTCCTTCCACACCAGCCGGTGGGACTACGCCTACACCGGCGGCGACCCCTCCGGCGCGCCCCTGGACAGGCTGGCCGGCAAGCGGGTCGCCATCATCGGCACCGGCGCGACGGCCGTACAGGCGGTGCCGCATCTGGCGCGGGCGTGCGCGGAGCTGTACGTCTTCCAGCGCACGCCGTCGTCCGTGGACGTGCGGGACAACCGGCCGACCGACCCGCAGTGGTTCGCGGAGATCGCCCAGCCCGGCTGGCAGCAGCGCTGGCTGACGAACTTCGCCGCCAACCAGAGCGGCGCGATGCCCGACGAGGACCTGGTGATGGACGGCTGGACCGACATCGCCGGCCGGGTCCGCGCGAAGATCCAGGCGCTGCCCCGTGAGGAGCGGAGCCTGGAGCGGATGCTCGCGGCCTTCGAGGACTGCGACTTCGAGAAGATGGCGGAGATCCGCGCCCGGGTCGACGCGGTCGTCTCCGATCCGGAGACCGCCCAGCGGCTCAAGGCGTGGTATCGCCAGCTGTGCAAGCGGCCGTGCTTCCACGACGAGTATCTGCAGGCGTTCAACCTGCCGGGCACGCACCTCGTCGACACCGACGGCAAGGGCGTGCAGCGCCTCACCGAGACCGGGGTGGTCGCCGCCGGCCGGGAGTACGAAGTCGACTGCGTCATCTACGCCTCCGGCTTCGAGGTCGGCACCACCTGGACGCGGCGGGCCGGCTTCGACCTGACCGGGCGCGACGGCGTCAGGCTCTCCGAGCACTGGGCCGAGGGGATGCGCAGCCTGCACGGCATCCACGCCCACGGCTTCCCCAACGCCTTCCTGGTGCAGCAGGCGCAGGGCGCGAACCTCATCTCCAACATCCCGCACAACCTCACGGAGTCGGGCCGGACCATCGCCGCCGTCGTCGAACACGCCCTCGCCCACGGCTACCGCGAGGTCGAGGTCTCCGAGCAGGCCGAGGAGGCGTGGGTCGAGCTGCTCAGGTCGGGGGCGGGCCGCATCCTGGGGTCGCCGGACTGCACTCCCGGCTACTACAACAACGAGGGCCACGCGCCCGGACCGGCGACCCGGCTCCTGGTCGGGCACCCGCACGGCGCGATGGCGTACTTCGCCCACCTCGACCGCTGGCGCGAGTCCGGCACGTTCGAGGGCCTGGAGTTCCGGGCATAGGGCCGACCACCCCCGCGAGAGGTCTCATGGACGAGCGCACCGGCGGCCCGCCGCCCACGCCGAGAGTCGCCCGGCCGGTGATGCACCACCGGTGGTCCGACATCACCTTCCTGCACTGGCGCTATCCGGCCGCGCTCATCCAGTCGATGCTGCCGCCCTCCCTCACGGTGGAGCCCTTCGACGGGACGGCGTGGATCGGGATGACGCCCTTCCTCATGGAGGACGTACGGCCGCCGGGGCTGCCCGCGCTGCCATGGCTGTCCCGCTTCCCCGAGACCAACCTGCGCACCTATGTGCGGGACGCCCGTGGGCGTAGCGGGATCTGGTTCCTGTCGCTGGACGCCGGCCGGCTGCCCGCCGCCCTCGGCGGTCGCGCGAGCTACGGGCTGCCCTACTTCTGGTCGGACATGTCCGTACGGATCACCGGCGCGCTGAAGCAGTACCGGTGCCGCCGGACCTGGCCGGGCCCCAGCGGCGCCCGGTGCGACGTGGACGTGGAGAGGGACCCGGCGTCCTGGGACGGCGACGAGCTCGCGTGGTTCCTGACGGCGAGGTTCAGGCTGTTCACGATGGTGGCGAACCGGCTGGCCTCGGCCCAGATCGAGCATGACCCGTGGCCGTTGCGCCGCGCCGCGCTGATCCGCCTCGACCAGACCCTGCTCCAGGCCGGCGGCCTGCCGGCCCCCGACGGCGATCCCGTCCTGCACGCCTCTCCAGGGGTGCCGGTACGGGTGGGCAGGTGGAGTTGGTGAGCCCGAACACAGAGCCCGAGCACAGAGCCCGGACACAAGAGAGAGCCGGCGGTGATTCGCCGGCCCTCAGTTTCGGATCGTCAACTGCTACCACCACCAGGACGACCTGCGCCAGCCGCCGCCCCAGCCGCCGCCCCAGCCCCAGCGGCCACCACCGCATCCGCACCTACGGCGACGACAGCCACCGCCGTTGAAGGTTTGGTATCCACTGGTCAGCATCTCGTCTCCCCCTTTCGGTACTTCCAAAAGGACACTAGTGCTTTTATCGCTATAAATCACGCCCTGCACCTCGATCAAAAAAGACTTGACCGGCGTCACGCGTACTGAATAGCAAACTTTGGGTTAAGGCAAAAGCCGGGTCATGCGCTATTCGCTTAGGTCAAAGCGGGCGATATCCCCGGACATAATCGACGACGAATTCCTTGGGATAGGGGCGTTCCCCCGCCACAGGCTCTCCCGGAAACTCGTAGATGTTGAGCATGAGCTGCATCGGATAGTCCGGCGCCTGCGGCACGGTCCTGACATGTCGGCCGTCGACGAAGAAGGACACCTGGCCGGGCTGCCACTCGGCCGCGTAGACATGGAAGTCGCGGGCGTCGATGGGCAGCGGCTCCACGGTGAAGTCCTCGGTGATCGCCGGGTCGCCGAAGGGGTGGACGCCCATGCCGACCCGGGTGGCGTCCGGCCCGACGTCACGGCCGAAGATCTCACAGACGCAGATCTCGGCCGAGCGCTCGGGCCGGTCCTCATACCCGATCATCCACAGCGCGACCATGCTGCGCGGGTCGTCGGTCGCCTTGGCGCGCATCTCGACCAGGCCGTAGTGCGGGGTGTAGAGCCGGACGTCCCGCTGGGCCTCACGGACGACCGCGCCGGAATCACGCCCGTGCTGCCCGACCGTACTGCCGACGGGTCCGGCGAAGACGCCGGTCTGCAGGGACGACACCCGCAGCCCGCCTTCCAGTTCCGGGGACCACGGCGGCTGGTCCTCCTCGATCAGCAGGCGCAGCCGCCCGCCGCCGACCCGGTGACGGGCGGCCGAGGCGGCGGAGGTGGTCCACTGCGGCAGGTAGTGGGCGACCCAGCGGGTATCGTCGAGACGCTCGCCTTCGAAGGTGTCCTCGAACTCCAGCTCGTATCCGTCCTTGGTGACGTCCGTCACGAGGCCTTCACCTTCCTCAGCACCCGGCCGGCGCGATCGGCCGCCAGATAGCCGCTACGGCTGTACTCGTCGCTGACGTACACCATCAGCGCCGTCTGCGAGCCGTCGAACGCGAAGCCGGGGTTCACGATGAGATAGCGCGCGGTGGGCTTGGCGACGCCCAGTTCCTTGTTCGCCCTGCGGACCAGGCCGGGCAGGACATTCCAGTTGAACGTGCTGAGGTCCATCACCGACATGTTCGCGTCGATGGTGCCGCCCGGTCCCTGGCGCGAGGCCACGCCCTCCCGGTAGTAGAAGCGGTCGAAGACGCCCTTCTTCCCCTTGACCGGGGCGTCGACGCTGGCGTAGGTCGGGTAGACCACCATCCGGACGACCTTGCTGCCACCTATCACCGGCCTGAGCGTCTTGATCATGGCGCGGACCCCCGTGGGAGTCAGCAGGTTCTCCGGCGCGGCGTCGGCGTTCTCGCTCTCACGGGGGTTCTCGGGGTCGTCGGCGCCCTCGGGGTCGCCGGCCTGCTCGGTCCTCTCGGCGGGGGGCTTCGAGCGGGACTCCCCCGCGTCGGCGGACGACTCCAAGCCGGTCAGCCTGTCCTCGGGATCGATGCCCGCCGGCGGCAGCATCGCCCACACCAGCGCGCCGGCCGTCACGACGGCGGCGACCCCCACGGCCGACACCCCGGCGATCAGTGCGCCCATGCCTCGGCGCGGGCGACGCGAGGGCATGGTCGTCGCGTGCGGGATCGGCTGCTGCTGCAAGCCCCATCCTGGCGGAGGGGGCCCGGGTAACAACGGGCCGCCCGCGGCCGCCGAGGCGAGCATGCGGTCCAGGCTGTCCGGGTCGGGGCGCGCGGGCGGGTGCCGCCTGAGCAGCGCCAGCAGCACGGGGCCCAGGGGTCCGGCTCGCTCGGGCGTCGGCACGTCCTGGTTGAGCACGGCCGCCAGCGTCGCCATCGTGGTGGCCCGGCGCAGCGGGTGGCGGCCCTCCACGGCCACGTACAGGAGCATGCCGAGCGACCAGAGGTCGGAGGCCGGGTCGCCTTCGTAGCCGTTGATCCGCTCGGGCGCCATGTACTCGGGTGAGCCGATGAACGCGCCGGTCGCGGTCAGGCCGGTGAACTCGCGGATGGCGGCGATGCCGAAGTCGGTGAGCACCGACTGGCCGTCCTGGCGGAGCAGGACGTTGGCGGGCTTGACGTCGCGGTGCTGGATGCCGACCGCGTGGGCCGCCCGTAGCGCGGACAGGACCTCGCGGCCGAGGCGAGCCGCCTCCCCCGGCGCCATCGGGCCCCGGGCCAGCCGGTCCTGCAGCGACCCGCCGTTGACGAGTTCCATGACCAGCCACGGGTAGTTGTCCGGGCCCTCGTCGACGATGTGGTGGATGGTCACCACATGCGGATGGTTGAGCCGGGCCAGCGCCCGGGCCTCCCGCAGGACACGCTCGCGCAGCTCGCGCACGGTCGCGGGGTCATGCTCCGCCATCGCGGGGTCCGGGGGGCGGACCTCCATCAGCGCGACTTCCCTGTGCAGTGCCGTGTCCCAGGCCCGCCACACCAGGCCCATTCCCCCACCGCCGAGCCGCTCCACCAGCTCGAATCGGTCATCGATCACCCGTCTGTGCATTCCAGCAAGAGTACGCGTTCGGCGGTGTTCAGGCGGATATCAATGACCACGGGCTGAACACCAGTCCAGAACGGTAAAGAGTGTCTGATCCAACCATTAAGTAGATGATCCACTTCTGCGGGTAATGATCACGCGGATGATCAGTGACCACCCTCAGGGGGACCCATGTACAAGCACGTCATCACCACACTGACCGCGACCGTCACCGGCTTGGCCTTGCTGACCGGCCCCGTCTCCGCCGCCGAGGGCGCCGCCGCCGGCCCGGTCGCCGCCGCCGATGACGCCGCCGCCGCGCTGCCGTGCCCGGACGGCGGCCTCGTCCTTCAGGCGTCGACCGGCTCGGTGCTCGACGTCATCCCCGCCGACGAACTGCTCCAGGGCCTGTTCGGCGGCGTGGACGAGGACGGCGTGGTGGCCGAGGACTGGACCTCGTCCGTGTCGCTGCCCGACGAGGACGACGTCGAGGCGTTCGCCCAGGGACTGCTCGCCGACGTCTACGACGACCCCTTCCTGGCCGCGTACCGGCCCGAGTGGGCGCCGGACAGCGGCCGGATCCCGGCACAGACCCGCGCCGTCGGCGTCGACGACCTGCTCCAGGGCGTGCTCGGCAGGACCACGGCGGTCTGCGTGAGCGACACCGGCGTCGTCTCGGCCGCGCCGTGGGGCGCCACGCTCATCTCGGGGGACGGCATCGCCGTCGTCTCGCGGTACGACCGAGGCGCCGTACCGCCTGCCGACACGACGCCGGCCCGGCCTCAGTCGCTCCTCGACACCCTCGGCGGCGTCAGCAGGATCGTCGAAGGGATCTTCAGCGGCCTCACCTCGTGACGCCGCCGGCGCTTGAGGCGGAGCCGGTCCTGCCGGGCCACCGGCTCCAGTTCGATCACCCGCGCGTCGTGCGGCACCTGGCGCAGGTCGTGGGTGATGAGGATCGTCGTCCGCCCGGCCATCAGCAGGCGCAGCGGCTCCATGATCCGCGTGGCCGTGGCCTGGTCCAGGCCGGTCATCGGCTCGTCGAGAACGAGCACGGGGGCGTCGCGCAGGATCGCCCTGGCGATGGCGACGCGCTGCCGCTGGCCTCCGGACAGGAGCCTGCCGCGCTGCCCCACCCGCGTGTCGTACCCCTGTGGCAGCGTCCTGACGAAGTCGTGCACGCCGGCCAGCTCCGCCGCGCGGATCACCTCGTCGAGCGTGGCGGCCGGGCGGCCATAGGCGAGGTTGTCGCGCACCGACCCGGAGAACAGCAGCGTCTCCTGGTGCAGGACGGTGATGTTCGCGCGCAGCGAGTCGCGGGTCACCTCGCGGATGTCGACCCCGTCCAGCAGGATGCGGCCGCTGCCGGGGTCGTAGAACCTCAGCAGCAGCTTGGCCAGGGTGGACTTGCCGGCCCCGCTCGGCCCGGTGCAGACCAGCAGCTCACCCGGCTCGGCGACGAACGACAGGTTCTGCAGGGCGGGCCTCCTGCGGCTGGGGTAGCGGAAGCCGACGTGCTGGAACTCGACCCGGCCGCGCGGCCTCGTGGCGAAGGGCGTGGCGGTGTCGCCGTCGGTGACGGCCGGCCGGGTGCCGAGGATCTCCATGACGCGGTCGGAGCCCGCCGCCGCCTCCGACACGGTGAGCGCGATCTCCCCCAGGCTCTGCACGGCCGGGTAGAGCATCGCCAGGTAGGCGGCGAAGGCGAGCAGGCCGCCGATGGTGAGCCGGCCGGCGGCTATCTCCCAGGCGCCGAAGCCGAGCACGACGATGAGGCAGCAGGTCTCGAGCACCCGGACGGCTGGACCGTACAGGCCGGAGAGCCACGCCTGGGTGAGGTTGGCGCGCAGCCAGCCCAGCCCCGTGCGGTGCAGGCGCTGCGACTCGCTCTGCTGACGGTTGTACGCCTGCACGAGCGACTGGTTGGCCAGGCCCTCCTCCAGGACGCTGTTCATGTCCCCGTTGCTGCGCCGCTCGCGGGCGGCGGCCGTCCTGAACCTGGACGCGAAGACCTTCGAGACCACCAGGAAGAGGGGCACCAGTGCCATCGTGACCAGCGCGAGGTCCCAGCGGACGTAGAAGGCCGCGCCGGCGAAGAAGATCACGCTGGCGATCGTGGTGAACAGCTTCACCAGGCCGGAGCCCATCAGCTCCTCGATGGCCTCGATGTCGTCGGTGAGCCGGGCCATCAGGTCGCCCAGGCGCCGGTTCTCCGAGAAATCGGGGGACAACCGCTGCACGTGCGAGAACACCCGGTCACGCAGCCGCAGCAGGAAGCGCTCCGCGCCCACGGCCGTGGCGTACGTCCCGGCGAGCGAGGCCAGCCCGGCCACCACCGCCAGCGCCAGCCAGGAGAACGCCGGTCTCCAGAACGCGTCCAAATCCCGGGTGGTGAGCACCTCGTCGGTGATGCGGCCGAACAGCCCGATGGCCGCGACCTCGCAGAGGGCGGCCAGGACCGCGCACAGCACACCCGCCGCGAGCAGCCAGCGCAGGCCCTCGGTGTCGGGCCAGAACTCGCGGAAGGTGCGGCGCAGGGAGACCGCCGGCGCGAGAGCCGGACGGTCTCCCCTGCCTGTACCGGAGAACGAGAGCCGGCGGTGGGGCCGCCGGCTCTCAGGGCGTTCTACCACCACCAGCCGCACCTACGGCGACGCCAGCCGCATCCGCAGCAGCGACGACGACGGCAGCCGCAACAGCCTGACCTGAAACCAGCGGGAATGAGCTTCATGTCTACCCCCTGTGGTTGGAGCGTCGATTAGGACGCTAACCGCTATATACCCATAAACCACACCAAACACGTAAGCCAAAGAAGGCTTGACCTTTATCGCCTGTACCGAAAGGCGTTTCCTGAATTACGGCAAACGGCGGCTAAAAAGCATCGAGTTCCGGCTTGGCGCACGGACCGGCCTGACACGCATACCGTACGGGGGTAGAGTACGAGGATGGTCGGCTACACCGAGAACAAGCAGAACCACCAGCGGCGGCTGCGCCGCATCGAAGGCCAGGTGCGCGGCCTGGAGCGGATGGTGGAGGACGACAAATACTGCATCGACATTCTCACCCAGGTCTCCGCGACCAGCAGCGCCCTGCAGTCCTTCGCGATCTCCCTGCTGGAGGAGCATCTGGCCCACTGCGTGGCCGAGGCCACCCTCAAGGGCGGCCCGGAGGCGGAGGCCAAGGTCAAGGAGGCGTCCGAGGCGATCGCCAGGCTCGTCCGCTCCTGACCTGACGACCACCCCGCGGCCTGACTCAGTGCTTGAAAGCGTCCTTGACGTTCTTCGTGGCGTCCTTCGCCTTCTCGCCGGCCTGCTTGAGCTTGCTCTTGCCCTGGTCGGCGTGGCCCTCAGCCTCAAGGCGCTCGTCGTCGGTCACCCGGCCCACGCCCTCCTTGGCCTTGCCCTTCAGCTCTTCGGCCTTGTTCGAAACCTTGTCGTCGGCGCCCATGTTCCGCCCCTATCGCTGTCTCGGATGAACCCGTCCTCTATCCGAGCCCACCGGCGGAAAACCTCAACGGGCGGCGACGCCGTGGCCCACGGCCTCCCTGAGCTGGTCGCGCAGCCCGGCCAGACGGGAGATCTCGGCGTTGAGCACATCCAACCGGCGCTCGATGATCGCCGACGTCTGCGTGAACGCGCACTCGGGCGCATCGCACGGCGGCAGCGTGTCGCCGTCGAACACGACCACCGGATCCGCCAGGCAGCCGCGCACGTCCTCGACGGTCAGCCCCACCGACAGCAGCCGGCGGATCAGCCGCACCCTGGCCACGTCGCGCGGACCGTAGCGCCGCTGCCCGGTCGCGGTCCGCGAGGCCGGGGGCAGCAGCCCGCGCTGCTCGTAGAACCGCAGCGCCCTGGGCGTCGTGCCCGCCGCAGCCGCCGCGTCACCGATCCGCATCCGCTCTCCCGTTGACGTCCACGACGACGGTCCCCAGATGCCGCCCGTCGATCGTCTCCTGCAACACCCGGGTGGCGTGCTCTATGCCTGCCACCCGGACGTGCGGGAAGGTGATGGCCCCGGAGCGGAGCCAGCCGTCGAAGCGCTCGATCCACTCCGGCAGCGCGTCCGGATGGTCCTGGGCGGTGAAACCGAGCAGCTGGATCCGCCTGAGGATGAGCAGGCTCGCGTCGAACGTGACCGGCGGCGCCGTCGCGCCGGTGCCCTCCGGGGACAGTTGCGCGGCCAGCACTCCCACCAGGACGAGCCTGGCTTCGGGCCGGGCCGCCGCGACCGCCGCCTCCAGCTGGTCGCCGCCGACGGTGTCCAGCAGCACGTCGATACCTTCCGGCGCGGCCTTGGCCAGCTGGTCGGCGATCGGCTCCGCGCCACGCAGCAGCGCCGCGTCGTAGCCGAACTCGGCGACCATCCTGGCCGCCTTCTCCGGTGACCCGGTGGTGCCGATCACCCGCCCCGCGCCCAGCAGGCGGGCGATCTGCCCGGCCAGCACACCGACCGCGGTCGCGCCACCGGTCACGAACACCGTGTCGCCGGGCCGCACCTTGGCGGCCCGGGTGAGCGCGCCGTACGCCGTCCACCCCTGCGACAGGTGGGCGACCGGGTCGGGCAGCGTGTCGTCACCCAGCGGGGTGCAGGCCTCGGTGGGCACGGCCGCGTACTCACGCCAGCCCAGCCAGTGCGAGACCAGCTCACCCGTCCGCAGCGGGCTTGTCCCGGGGGCCGAGACGACCTCCCCGACCGCCGGCCCCAGCAGCGTGTCGCCCGGGAACAGCGCCGGGTGCGCCTCGGTGCCACCGCCGATCATGGTGCGCAGCATGGCGGGGAAGACCTGGAAGTAGTGGTTCCTGACCAGGACCTCGCCGTCCTTCGGCACCGGCAGCGGCGTCTCGGTGACAACGAAATGCGCCGGCCCCGGCAGCCCTGCGGGCTTGCTGACGAGCCGGACTTCACGAGAGGTGCGGGTCATGACGATCCTTCCGAAGGGTCTGTACGGCTCCGCGACGGTAACCCTTGACCCGCACGTCAAAGGCAAATCGCAGCCCCTGGGTAGGAGGTGAGGATGGGACCGATCAGCATCCAGCGCGTGTACGACCACACGACACCGTCAGGCGCGGTTTTCCTCGTGGACCGCATGTGGCCCCGAGGCGTACGCAAGAGTGACCTGCGGCTCGACGGCTGGGCGCGCGACGCCGCCCCTTCGACGGAGCTGCGCCAGTGGTTCGGCCACCGCCCCGAACGCTTCCCCGAGTTCGCCACCCGCTACCGAGCCGAGCTGGCCGAACGCCCCGAGGCGATCGAGCCCCTGCTGGAGGCCGCCGCGAAGGGCCCGGTGACGCTGCTCTACGCCGCCAAGGACACCGAGCACAACCAGGCCGTCGTGCTCCGCGACCACCTCAAGGACCAGCACGGCTGACCGGCTACGCCAGGCGGGCGGGGAAGCCGCCGGTCGCGATGGGGCCCCAGCGCTCGATGTGCAGACGGATCAGGGACTTGTCCTGGCGGCGCATGGCCGCACGGTATTCGTCCCAGTCCGGGTGCTCACCGGAGATGCACCGGAAGTATTCGACGAGCCCGTCCAGGGCCTCCGGCATGTCCAGCACCTCGGCACGGCCGTCCACCTGGACGTACGGGCCGTCCCAGGTGTCGGACAGGACGCAGATCGAGGCCCGCTGGTCGCGGCGGGCGTTGCGGGCCTTGGCCCGGTCGGGATAGGTGGAGACCACGATCCGGCCCTCGGCGTCGACCCCGCAGGTGACCGGCGAGAGCTGGGGCCGGCCGTCGGCGCGAGTGGTCGACAGCAGGCCGTGATGCCTGGGGCGCAGGAAGTCGAGCAGTTCGGGCAGTTCTACGCGATCAGCTTTCGCGATGTTCGGGGCCATCTCACAGGTGCCTTTCCGCTTACGGTGATGAACCCGATCCTTCCACGCGCGCGATCTGTGCGGTGTTGAGCAGATGCGTTGTGCGAGGTGACCTTGATCCGATAGTTCTGGCTATATGGCCAATGCGCGGTACGAAGGATGGTTGCTGGGCGGACGCTATCGATTGCGGGCCAAGCTGGGCTCCGGCGGCATGGGCACCGTCTGGCGCGCCCACGACGAGCTGCTGGACCGCGAGGTGGCGGTCAAGGAGCTGACCGTCTCCGGACCGCAGCACGAGGAGCAGATCGCGCGCACCATGCGGGAGGCGCGCATCGCCGCCCGCCTGACGCATCCGAACATCGCGGCCGTGTACGACGTGGTGCTGGCGGACGAGCGGCCGTGGATCATCATGCAGTACGTCCCGTCCAGCAGCCTCGCCACCGTGATCGCCGGCCGGGGGACGCTGCCGGTCGCCACCGTCACCCGGATCGGGCTGGAGGTGCTGGCCGCGCTGCGCGCCGCGCACGCCGCAGGGGTTCTGCACCGCGACGTGAAGCCGGCCAACATCCTGCTCACCGGCGAGGGGAGCGCGATCCTGACCGATTTCGGGCTCGCCACCACGCTGGACGACGAGCGCCCGCAGGCGAACGTCGTGATGGGCACGGCCGCGTACATCGCCCCTGAGCGTGCTCGTGGCGGGCCCGCCACTGCGCGGTCGGACCTGTGGTCGCTCGGCGCGACGCTGTACGCGGCCGTCGAGGGCCGCACCCCGTTCGCCCAGGGCAGCGAGCAGGCCACCCTGAGCGCGGTGGTGACCTCCTCGCCCGCGCCGTTCGACCAGGCCGGGGAGCTGGCCCCGGTCATCAGCGGTCTGCTGGAGAAGGACCCCGGCGAGCGGACCGGTTCGGCCCGCGTACAGGAGCAGCTTGAGCGCGTCGCGGCGCTGTTCGAGCCGAAGCCGGCCGCCGCCGCGCCGTCCACCGAGACGCGCGCTCCCGCGAGGCCCCTGGGCGTGCGGTGGCGGGCGGTGCGCCGGAAGGTGGCGGTGCACGGGCGGGAGGCCGCGGCCATGGCGGCGCTGATCGTCTGCGTGGTCACCACCTCGGGGCACTCCGAGCCCACGCACCACCCCGCCGCGATCATCCCGCCGTCCGCCATGGAGACCCCCTCGGACGCCGCCCGCGCGGCGAAGAGCGGCATTCTGTACGTCCAGCGCATGTCGCACAAGCGGACCAAGTCCCCGTCGTCCCGGCGTACGCAGGACCGGGACCAGCCGCAGGCCACCGCCACGAAGTCCAGCAGCTCCTGGGTCCCACCCGGCCAGGCGAAGAAGAAGCGGATCCCACCGGGCCAGGCCAAGAAGCAGGTGCCGCCCGGGCAGGCCAAGAAGCAGGGCACGGCCGGTAAGGCCAAGGGGCGGTACAAGGGCTGAGGCCGCATGGCCGGTGCCATACGTAGATTTGCCGATGTGTTTCACGCCCACGTTGCCTACTGTCGGCCGCGATCGAGCGCCGTCAGAGAAGGTAGGTCCATGCGCAGGCTGACCGTGGTGACCGGCTTCCTCTCCACCGTCCTGCTGGCGACAGCGCTCGCCACCCCCGCCGCCGGCCAGGAGAAGGTCGGGACCAAGCCGGCCGACGTCGTCTACCAGCGGGCCGTGTTCGCCGCCGGCGCCGCCGACGGGACGGGCACCGACGACGGCCTGTCCTTCGCCGCCGCCACCGGCACCACCTCCTACACCGACGCGCTCGGCACCAGCACGTGGGAGTACGCCCGCTGGACCGGCCCCGAGCGGGCGCTCGGTTTCCCCGCCACCGAGCTGATCGCCTCCTGGACCGCCGACGTCCCGGCCGGGAGCTGGATGCAGGTCGAGGCGCGCGCCCGCAACGGCTCCGGGCTGACCAAGTGGTACGTGCTGGGCCGCTGGGCCTACGGCGACGGCGACATCCAGCGCACCTCGGTGCGAGGGCAGGGCGACGCCGACGCGAACGTGGCCGTCGACACGCTCGTCGCGGCGAAGGGCCGGCGGATCGACGCCTACCAGCTCCGGGTCACCCTCTACCGGACGCCCGGCTCCACCGTCGCGCCGCGCGTGCGCACCCTCGGCGCGATGGCCTCCCGCGTTCCGCGGCGCGAGAAGGTGCCGGTCAGCCCGGCGGGCGGCGCCTGGGGGACCGAACTGGACGTCCCCCGCCGCTCCCAGCGGGTCCACCAGGGCCACTACCCGGAGTGGAACGGCGGCGGCCAGGCCTGGTGCAGCCCCACCTCGACCACCATGGTGCTCGGCTACTGGGACCGGTGGCCGAGCGCGCAGGACACCTCCTGGGTGAACCCGGCCGACCCCGATCCGGAAGTGGACCACGCCGCCCGCCACACCTACGACCACGCCTACCAGGGCGCCGGCAACTGGCCGTTCAACGTCGCCTACGCCGGCCGCTACGGCGTGGACGGGTTCATCACCCGGCTGCGCACGCTGACCGAGCTGGAGCGCCTGATCGGCGCCGGCATCCCGGTGATCACCTCGCAGTCGTTCAAGAAGGACGAGCTGCCGGGCGCGGGCTACGGCACCGACGGCCACATCATGGTGGTCGTCGGGTTCACCGCGACCGGCGACGTGATCGCCAACGATCCCGCCTCCCCCAGCAACGCCCGCGTGCGGCACGTCTATCCGAGGGCCGCGTTCGAGAACGTCTGGCTGCGCGGCTCCAGCAGCGGCGGCATCGCCTACGTCATCCACCCGCCGGGCCACGCCCTGCCCCCGACCACCCCGGGCCTGCCGGCCAATTGGTGAGGATTTGACCTGGAGCGGGGTCCACGCTTTACGGTGCGGATCACGTACCGAGTCTTAGGAGGGTGGCCATGCGCTACCGCGCTCTTGGCGGCACCGGCATCGAGGTGAGCGTCCACTGCCTGGGGACGATGATGCTGGGCGCCGTGGGGAACCCGGATCACGACGACTGCGTCCGCATCATCCACGCCGCGCTCGACCAGGGGATCAACTTCGTCGACACCGCCGACATGTACTCGGCGGGCGAATCCGAGGAGATCGTCGGCAAGGCGCTGCGGGGGCGCAGGAACGATGTCGTGCTCGCCACGAAGGTGCACTTCCCGATGGGAGAGGGGCCCAATCGGGGCGGCAACTCGCGGCGCTGGATCGTGCAGGAGGTCGAGGAGAGCCTCAAGCGGCTGCGGACCGACTGGATCGACCTCTACCAGGTGCATCGGCCGGACCGCTCGACCGACGTCGAGGAGACGCTGTCGGTGCTGGGCGACCTGGTGCGGCAGGGCAAGATCCGCGCGTTCGGCTGCTCGACCTTCCCGGCCGAGCAGATCGTCGACTCCCACTACGTGGCCGAGCGCCGCGCACTGCCGCGATTCCGTACGGAGCAGCCTCCGTACTCCTTGCTGGCCCGTGGCGTCGAGGCGTCGGTGCTGCCGGTGTGCGAGCGCTGGGGGATGGGCGTGCTGACCTGGGGGCCGCTGGCCTCCGGGTTCCTGTCCGGCCGCTATCGCAAGGGCGTGGACGGCGACCTGTCCCGTGGTCGGGCCCTGCTCAACCCGGCCCGGTTCGACCCCACGATCCCGGAGAACCAGGTCAAGCTGGAGGTGGCGGACCGGCTCGCCGAGCTGGCCGGGCAGCTGGGCCGGACGCTGCCGGAGCTCGCGGTGGCCTTCCCGCTCGCGCATCGTGCGGTCACCTCGGTGATCATCGGGCCGCGGACGATGGAGCAGCTTGACGGGCTGTTGAAGGGCGCTTCCTTGACTCTTGACGACGAGACACTGGACCGGATCGACGAGATCGTCCCGCCGGGGACGAACCTGTACCAGCCGGACGGCGCCTGGCGTCCCCCCGCGCTGGCCGATCCGGCTCTGCGGCGTCGCCCTCTCGCGGACCGGGCCGCGGTCTGACTCCGCGCGCAGCGAGGGCGGTTCGCCCTACCGGGTCGTGACGAGGATTTGACCATTGTGCGCCATGGCTTTCCTGCGGGACGGTGGCCCTTGCCGCGAGCATGACTACGCAACGTAACGACTCGCGGCATCGGGTGACCGGCGCCGCCTCACACGGAGGTAATCATGCTCAAGCGCACCCTTGTCATGCTCGCCACCCCCGGCCTGATCGCCGGTGGTCTCATCTTCTCCGCGGGCACCGCCTCGGCCGCCGCGGCGCCGCCGATCGAGTGCAAGCTGTACTCCATCAACGACACCTCGATCGCCAGCTGCCGTTACTCCCGTGAGTACCAGCACTGGATCCGCTGCGAGAACGACAACACCACCGCGGAACTGGTCGAGAAGTTCAACGGCAAGCGCAACCACCTGTCCTGCCCGGCAGACTACGACCTGGTCGACCACGCGATCGGCGCCGCTATCTGACGCAGGCAGCACCGTCGCCGCCACCTCGATGAGGTGGCGGCGACCGCGTTTTCCGAGCTGGTCAGCGGGTGGGATCGAACTCCCGCAGCGCCGCCGAGAGCTTGCCGGTCGTGATCCGCTCGGCGAGCATGCGGCCGGTGGCCGGGCCGTGGGTGAACCCCCACATGCCATGGCCACCGGCGACGTAGACGCCGGGCACGGCCGTGGCGCCGACCAGCGGCTTGCCGTCGGGGGTGACGGGGCGCGGGCCGACCCAGGTGTCGGTGCGCTCCTCCCAGGAGACGCCGGACAGCAGCGGCCGCGCGGACGAGATGATCGCCTCGACCCGCCGCTGGTAGAGCGGGGCGTCGGCGTCGCGGAACTCCATCGTGCCGGCCACCCGCAGCTTGCCCTGGTACGGCGTGCACGCCACCCGGACGGCCGGCAGGTAGATCGGGCCGGGCACGGGCTCGTCCGTCGGCACGGTGAAGGAGTAACCCCGCCCGGCGCGCACCGGCGTCCGGACGCCCCACTGCTTGCCGAGTTGGTTCAGCCAGGCGCCGGTGGCCAGGACGACGGCGTCGGCTCGGAGCGACTCCCCGGTGTCGGACACGACCGTGTGCCCGCCGGCCTCGGCGCGTACGCCGCTCACCCGGAAACCGGCGCGGATCGTGGCGCCGCGCGCGGTGACGGCACTGGCCAGCGACTCGGTGAACGCGCCGGGGTCGACGTAGCGCTGACCGTCCAGCCGGATGCCCGCCCGCGCCCCGGACGAGAGCTGGGGCGCCTGCTCGCGCAGCGCCTCGCCCTCAAGGGCGGCGTAGCGGATCTCCAGCCCGGAGTCGTTGATCCGCCGCAGCTCGTGCAGGAGCGACACCGCCTGCCGGGCGTTCGCGAACGCCGCCATGATCGGGGCGTCGTGGGTGGGCGCTTCGACGCCGTTGGCGGCGAGCACGTCGAAGGCCTCCAGGGCCTCCTCGTTGAAGGGCATGTTGGCCTGTACGGCGCGGCCCCAGTCCGTCCAGTTGCAGTGCAGCGCGAACCGGGCCAGGAACGACCACAGGCCCACGTCCGGAGTGGCCGGCACGTGCAGCGGGGCGTCCCGGTCGAGCAGCGAGCGCAGGCCGTAGCGCAGGACGCCGGGCTCGTTCAGCGGGATGGCGAGGCCGGGCGAGAGCCAGCCCGCGTTGCCCCAGGACGCGCCGGCGGCCACGCCGTCGCGGTCCACCACGGTCACGTCCACGCCGCGCTCCTGGAGGAACCAGGCGGTGGACAGGCCCACCACACCGGCACCGATCACCACGGCCGTACGCGGTCCACCGTCGATAGCCATCGCCACTTCTCCGCTCTTATGACGCGCGTTTCCCGTAAGGGACTTATCGCCCTTTTCGTCTTCTAGGACGAGCATCACCCGTACGAGGGAGAAAGGAGCTGTGGGCGGCGGACAACCGAGAGATCGACCTTTGTCCTGCTACGACAAGCCCTGGTCGACCGCCAGTGCGATGATCATCGCGAGCCGCTTCTCCGGGGCGTCGAGGCGCAGGGTGGTGATCGTGCCCATCTTGCGCAGCCGGTAGCGGACCGTGTTCGGGTGCAGGCCCAGGCGGGCCGCCGCCTCGCCCAGCTCGCCCTGCGCCTCCAGCCAGGCCCGCAACGTCTCGATGTAACGGGTGCCGTGCTCGGCGTCATGCCTGGTCAGATCGGCCACCGGGCCACGCGCCGGGGTGCGGCCCGCCGAGGCGGCGGCCCGCAGCCGCTGCAGCAGGATCTCGTCCCACGACTCGTCGTACACCACCGGCTGGGCGCCGCCGCCCGGCCTGGCCGTGCGCAGGGCCAGGCTCTCGTCCGCCTCCTGCCGGCCCGCCGCGAGCTGCGCGGGCGCCGCCGGGCCGCCCACTCCGGCGAACACCGTCACCTGCCGGGGCAGCACGTTCACGATCCCGGCCAGCCAGTCGCGGGCCGGGGTGACGTCGTTGCCGCAGGGCAGCACCGTGTACAGGGTGTTGCCGAACAGCGCGCTGCGCCCCGGCCGCGACCAGCCGAAGCCCGTGGTGGCACGCTCGAAGGCGAGCAGGATCGCCGCGTGCCGCTCCTCGCCGATGTGCGCCTGCAGCGCGATCACCCGGAACTGGCCACCGGGCAGCCCGAGCCGGCTGACCAGCGCCGGCGCGTCGGCGGTGCCCTCCAGGAGCTGGATGACCAGGTCGGACTCCACCTGCCGCTCCAGGTCGGCGCTGACCCGCGAGCGCAGCAGGTGCAGCGCCACCGCCCTGGCGCCGTCGCTCAGGACGGTCCGGGCCGTGCCGGTCAGCGGGCGCTCGCACTCCACCCAGATCGACCCCAGCAGCTCCCGCCCGGCACGCACCGCCACCACCATCCGGCCGCGCAGCCCGTGCTCCGGCGCGGGCTCCACGAACAGCGGCTCCTCCGAGGTCGCCAGATGCGCGAAGACGCCCCGGCTCTCCAGCAGCCGGCGCATGCCCTCCGGCACCCGGCGGCCCAGGATCGTCTCCAGCCGCACCGGGTCGGCCGCCTGCTGGGAGCCGGAGTAGGCCAGCACCCGCGACATCTGGTCCTCGATGGTCACCGGAGAGGCGAGCTCCCCGGCCAGGGTGTCGGCGAAGGAGAACAGGTCGGTCGGTCCCCGCCCCGCCTCGGTCTCCCGCCCTTCCAGCACCAGGCCGTACACCACGCCGAACAGCTGGCTCCAGGACACCTCGGGATCCACCAGCAGGACGGCGAGGCCGCCGTCGCGGGCGCCGGCATCGAGCGGCGCGCCCTCGCGCACCAGCACCACCGCGGCCCGCGCCGCCCGCGCCAGCCGCACCGCCTCGTCCGCCGACTCCACCCCCACCGGCAGGAACACGTCGCCGCTCGCGGGCCTGGGATCGGCCGGATCGTGGACGACCACGCTGCGGAGCTCCACCTGCCGGGACACGGGGGCGGTGAGCAGCCGGGCGCCGTAGCCGCCGAGCACGTTCACCAACCGATCCAGCTTCAGCATGCGCCGCGCCCCATCTGCCCCTGTCCTGGCGATACGTCGCAGCGTACAGGCAGGTTGACCATAGGAAAGGCCCCGGCATCGGGTAGGGATGCCGGGGCCGGTGAAGCAGGTGTCAGCCGCAGTTGGCGAACTTGCCGCGCCTGCCGTGGGCCAGGGCGTAGTCGACGCGGGTGTCGGTGGTGAAGCCCTCGAAGTCGACGCACTGGCCCTTGCCGTAGCCGATGGCGGCGGCGTACTGCTTGTACTTCTTGGCGGTCAGCTTGCCCGGATCCCGGTAGGCGCCACCGCCCTGGACGTGCAGGATCGCCTGCGTGTAGGTGGGGGTGCCGGCGAAAATGGTCTTGATCGCGGCGACGCAGTTCTTCTGCAGCGACCTGTTCCACATCAGATAGACGTAGCCGTAGACGGTCTTGCCGTCCTTCATGGCCCGCTTGTTGTCGCGCACGTGGACCCAGCCGCCGCGCCCGGACTCCTTGGCGCAGGCCGCCTCAGGGGAGTAGGCGGCCGCGAGGGCGGGGGCGGGATGCACGAGGACCGTGCCGGCACTCAGCATCGCGGCGAGGGCGAGAGCCTTGGCAGGCTTGCGCACGTGTTCGTCCTTTCGAAAGGCGGTCAAGAAAGCCTCATGACCGACACCATGACAGCGAGTCGGCGTCATCAGGCCCGCGTCATGCTCTCACACCAGAGATCCCTTTGCGGGTATTTAAGCGCCCAGAATCCGATATTTCCGGATGGGTCGGCTAGAGGCGGGGAGTTTGTTGCTGAGTGTCCGCTGGGGCTCCCCCGGGCCCTTCCTGGGGTTTCTCCACGAGGTTCTCCGCCGGCTCTTCCCCGGGCACTTCCCCGGGCATTTCCTCCGGTTTTTCCTCGGGCGGTGTCAGGGCGGGCTCGATCGCGTGGCGGGTGCCGAACGTGTCGAGGACTGAGAGGAGCATCGCCACCACGGGGATGGCCAGCAGCGCGCCGACCGCGCCGAAGAGCATCGCGCCCATGATCGCCGCCGCGAAGGAGACACCCGGGTGGATGTCGACGGAGCGAGCGCTGATGCGCGGCTCCAGGGTCAGGTTCTCCACCTGCTGGTAGACCACCGCCCAGATCAGCACCGCCACCCCGATCCAGGGGGTGGGCGAGGCCAGGCCGACCACCACCGGCAGCGCGATCGAGATGTAGGTGCCGATCGTCGGCACGAACTGGGCGACCACACCGGTCCACAGGCCCAGCGCCAGCCAGGACGGCATGCCGAGCACCAGGAACACCAGCGCCGACGTGCTGCCGTTGATGCCCGCCAGGACGAGCCGGGCCGCGACGTACCCGCCGGTCTTCTCGGTGGACAGCTCCCAGATGCTGACGAAGACCTGCTGGAAGCGGCCGGTCAGCAGCCCCGCGATCCAACGGCGGGCGCGGGGGCCGTCGGCCGAGAGGTAGTAGGTCAGCAGGACGAGGGCGAAGGCGTTGAACACCACCCCGGCGACGGTTCCGACCAGGCCGAGCAGCCCGCCCAGGACGTCCTGCGCATAGCCGGCGGCGTCCTGCGGGGTCAGGCGGATGGACTCCAGAATGTTGGAGATCTCGTACCTGGTGCCGAGCCGGCCGTTGATCCACCGCGTGACCGCGCTCAGCACGTCCGGCAGGGACTCCACGAGCAGCGCCACCTGCTGCAGGAAGAGCTGCCCGAACAGGACAAGGAAGATCGCCGCCGCGATGCCCATGCCGGCCATCACCAGCGCCGTGGCCGCGCCGCGCCGCATGTGCCGGGCCAGGCGCGCCACCGGCGGCTCCATCGCCAGCGACAGAAACCAGGCCATCACCACCACGAAGAGGAACGATCCCGCGTCCGTCAGCACGAAGTGCAGGAAGAACACCAGGGCGACCATGGCCGCGACCGCGAACCCCACCCGCCACACGTTCGACGGCGACAACACCACCTGAACGGTCGACGACGCCCCCTCCTCGACCGACGCCGACGCCGGTGCCGGCTTTCCGCTCAGCGCGGGGGGCCGCTCCTCGCCCGACGCCGTCCCGGGGGGATGCTCATCGCTCGACGCCGCCATGGGCTCTCCTTCTGCTGGGAGCACGCGTGTTACCACGGCCAAGTGCCCCCGGAACTCCCGATATCACCTGGGTTCCCGGCGAGCGAACCGGCCTGACGACAGTCTCGCAGGGCGATCAGCTACTCGAAATCGTCTGGGTTCAGCTCCTTCAGCCGCTTGAACTCGTAATCAGCTGCGGTGTCGAACTTCCCCGGGCCGCCCGGATGCGGCGACGTCTCCTCCTCCGCCGGTGGCGCCTTGGTCGCGGCCTCGCCCTGCTCGGTCTCCTGCTCCCGCCGGATGCTCATCATCATCGTTACCTCAAAAGAGAAAACCCCTGGTCAGGATCCCCTCCCCGGAGGTTTCGCGGTCAAACCGCAGGCTGGAACACGGCCCGTACGCACCCGTCCCGCTTGTGTTTGAACAGCTCGTAGCCCTTGGGCCCGTCCTCCAGGCTCATCGGGTGGGTCAGCAGGTGCGAGGCGTCGAGCTCGCCGCGCGCCATCCGCTTCAGGATCATCGGGATGTACCGGTGGCCGTGCTGCTGGGCGCCGCGCATCGTCAGGCCCTTGTTCATCAGCGCGCCCATCGGGAACTTGTCGACCAGCCCGAGATAGACGCCCAGAACCGCGACGATGCCCCCCTTACGGCAGGCGTGGACGGCCTGGCGCAGCGGCAGGCCGCGGTCGGTCTGCAGGCGCAACGCCTGCTTGGCCCGGTCGTAGGCGTACTGGGCGCCAGTGCCGTGGCCCTCCATGCCGACGGCCTCGATGCACTTGTCCGGCCCGCGCCCACCGGTCAGCTCCTTGAGCGCGTCCAGGACGTCGGTCTGCTCGTAGTCGAGCGTGGTCGCGCCGAGGCGCTCGGCCATGGCGAGCCGTTCGGGAAAGCGGTCGATGGCGATCACCTGCTCGGCGCCCATCTGGATCGCGGCCATGGTCGCCATCTGGCCCACGCCCCCGCAGCCCCACACCGCCACCACGTCGCCGGGCCGTACCTCTGCCAGGTCCGCACCCATCCACCCGGTGGGCACCGCGTCGGAGGCGAACACCGCGGAGGCGTCGGCGACTTCGTCGGGGACAGGGAAAGCGTTGACGTCGGCGAAGGGCACGCGGACATATTCGGCGTGGCTGCCGGCGAAGCCGCCGAGGGCGTGGGAGTAGCCGAAGATGCCCGCCGAGGCGTGGCCGTTCATCTTCTCCAGGAAGCCGGGGTCGGGGTTGCTGTTGTCGCACAGGGAGTAGAGCTGGGCGGCGCAGTAGTGGCAGCGGCCGCAGCCGATGATGGAGCAGACCGTCACCCGCTCGCCGACCCGCCGCTCGCGCACGTCCGGCCCGATCTCGATGATCTCGCCGACGAACTCGTGGCCGATCACGTCACCGGCCATCATCGTCGGCACGTACCCGTCGAGCAGATGCAGGTCAGAGCCGCACACCGAGCTGGCGGTGACCTTGACGAGCGCGTCCTGGCGGTTCAGCAGCCGGGGGTCGGGCACCTCCTGGACGCTCACCTCGTTCACGCCCGACCAGCACAGCGCCCTCATCGCGCTCCCCTTCGCATCAGCTGCCGCATCGTCGGGAGCCCGACCTGGCCGAGCGGGGTGCGGTGGCCCTCCGGCTGACCGTCCACCCGCAGCACCTCGCCGGTCTCCAGGAGTTGCTTGAGTGCCCGCACCCGCTCTCTGATCTCGCCGTCGTCGGTGCGCACCGCGATCTGACTGCCGCGCCCGCCAGGGGCGGGGGTGATGCGGACCTCGTGGTGTTCGGCGAGCCAGGCGAGCAGGTCGGGGCGCTCGGCGCCGGTCAGCGCGGCGGGCGCGGTGGTGACGGTGACGGCGTACCACCCGGACGGGCGCGGCCGGGGCGGGCGCCCGGCCAGCGCGCGGGTGGCGGCCGCCGCGCCCGCGCCGAGCGCGACGCCGGCGACCACGGCGCCGATCAAGCCCTTGGTACGTCTCATGCCCCGCGGCTGCCCGAACCCGTTGGTACGTCTCATGTCCCGCGGCTGCCCGAGCCCGCCATAGGCAAACCGCGGGGGTTGCCGAGCGCCGGTACGGGCGGACAAGCTGGACGCATGCGAGTAGTGGTGATCGGCGCCAGCGGGCACATCGGCACTTATCTGGTTCCCCGGCTGGTGGCGGCGGGGCACGACGTGGTCGCGGTGAGCCGCGGCAAGCGGGAGCCCTACAGCCCGCACGGAGCCTGGCGGCAGGTCACCACGGTGATCGCGGACCGCGAGGCGGAGGAGGCCGACGGCGTCTTCGGCAGGCGGATCGCCGAGCTGGAGGCCGACGTGGTCATCGACCTGATCTGCTTCGAGGAGGCCAGTGCGCGCGAGCTCGTCACCGCCCTGACCGGCCGGGTCCGCCACTTCCTGCACTGCGGCACGGTGTGGGTGCACGGCCCCAGCGGCCAGGTCCCGACGACGGAGGACCGGCCGCGCCGGCCGTTCGGCGACTACGGCGTCAAGAAGGCGGCCATCGAGGCTTACCTGCTGGAGCGGGCGCACCGGGACGGCTTCCCGGCCACGATCATTCATCCGGGTCACATCACCGGTCCCGGCTGGGTGCCGGTGAATCCGGCGGGCAACGTCAACCCGGCCGTGTTCCAGACCCTGGCCGACGGCGAGGAGCTGGTCCTGCCGAACCTCGGCCTGGAGACCGTGCAGCACGTGCACGCCGACGACGTGGCGCGGATCTTCATGGACGCGCTGGCCAGCCGGGCCACGGCCGTCGGCGAGAGCTTCCACTCGGTCGCCACCACCGCTCTGACGCTGCGGGGTTACGCCGAGGCGGTGGCGGGCTGGTTCGGGCGGGAGGCGCGGCTGGCGTTCCTGCCGTGGGAGCAGTGGCGGACCACCGTGCCGGCGGAGGACGCCGAGATCACCTGGGATCACATCGCGCACAGCCCGCACTGCGGCATGGCCAAGGCCGAGCGGCTGCTGGGTCACCGGCCGCGGCACACCTCGCTGGAGGCCATCGCCGAGGCGGTGGACCGGCTGATCGTGAACGGGGTGATCCGACGGCCGTGACCTGCGGCGACTCGCCTCACGAATTGGTCCCATTTATCGGACAGTAAGCACACATAGCGGATGTAGTAGTTGCTAACGTTTTACCTGCTACCCCCAGGAGGTGACCAATGAGTGAGGCGTCCCAGCGACCGTCCGCGCGCGTGTCGGCCAGCACTCCAAGCGTCGCCCGCATGAACGACTACTTCGTGGGCGGCAAGGACAACTTCGCTGTCGACCGGGACGTCGCGGACCAGGTTCTCGCGCTCGCCCCCGAGGCCAAGGCCATGGGCGAGTACGTCGAGGCCTTCCGCGAGCGGGCCGTCCGGCACCTCGCCAGGCAGGGAGTCAGGCAGTTCGTGAACATCGGCGTGGGGCTGCCGACCGAGCGCAACGTGCACTCCATCGCGCAGTCGATCGCGCCCGAGTCCCAGGTGATCTACGTCGCCGACGACCCGGTCGCGCTCAACCACTCCCGCGCCCTGCTGGCCACCAACGAGCGGACCGGGGTGGTCGAAGGGGACATCCTCCACCCGGACGAGTTGGTCGCCGACCCTGTCATGCGGCGGCTCATCGACTTCGAGCAGCCGGTGGCCGTACTCATCTTCGGTGGCACCCTGCAGTACATCCCCGACGACGAGAAGCCGCAGGAGAAGGTGGCCCGGCTACGCGACCTGCTCGCCCCGGGCAGTCATCTCGGCCTCACCCACGCCGTCTTCGACAACCGGCCGGACATCCGCGACGCGATCAGCGACATCTTCCGCAAGGCCCTCGGACGCCCCACGGGCGCCCCGCGCGACCGCGAGCAGGCGCTGCGCTTCTTCGACGGCCTGGAGCTGGTGGAGCCGGGCTTCGTCTACGTCCGCCAGTGGCGCAACGACGCGTACGTCTCCCACTCCGAGATCGAGCGAGCCTGGGTCATGGCCGGCGTCGCCCGCAAGCCCCACGCCTGAACCCTCCTTTATGTCGTGACGGGGTAAACCCTCGGCACTTGGTGACCAATGTGCTAATTTGGTCATCAGTCACCGGAGTTCCATGCTCGACGACGACCGGCTCGCCCGTGCCGACCGGATCCTTGACACCGCCAAGGACCTGCTGCTGCGCTGGGGTTACCGGCGGGTGTCCATCGACGAGATCGCCAAGCGGGCCGGGGTCGGCAAGGGCACCGTCTACCTGCACTGGCGCTCCCGCGAGCAGCTCTTCTTCGCCGTCGGCGCGCGAGAGGCCGTCGAGATGATCGACGCCGTCGTCGCGGCGATGCGCGCCGATCCCACCGAGGTCGCCCTGCACCGCTACATGCGCCGCTTCTTCGTCGAGGCGATGCGGCGGCCGGTGCTGCGGGCCATCTTCACCCGGGACGCCGAGACGCTCGGCGCCTTCCTGGCCAGCCCCGCCCGCAGGCCCCTGGAGGGCGCCAAGCTGCTGGCCTCGCACGACTACCTCGCCGTGCTCGCCGAGTACGGCCTGCTCCGCGAGGATCTCCGCCCCGAGGACCTCGACTATCCGCTGCCGACCATCGTCTTCGGCTTCTTCGGCGTCGAGCCGCTGCTGCCCCCGCATCTCGATCTGGACCTGGAAGCCAAGGCCGAGCACCTGGCCGACATCCTGCGGCGCGTCTTCGGCCCCGCCGCCGAGCCGGCCGCGACCGCGTACACCGGCGCGGCGAGCCGGGCCATCACCATCTTCGGCCGGCTCGGCCGCGATTTCCGGGACGCCGCCTACACGACACCCGAGAGGTGATCATGCTTCATCACATCGGCCATCTCGTGCACGACATGAGCGAGGCGATCGAGCGCTACCGCCGCCTCGGCTTCACGCTCCCGGCTCCCGCCTATCCCGTCATGCCGACGTCCCCGGGCGCCGCTCCGGAGCCGTTCGGCGTGGCCAACACGCACGCGTACTTCCCGCGCGACTTCATCGAGCTGGTCACCGTCGCGGGCGACGGCCGGATGCCCGGCGACGCCCGCCCGATCCCGCTCAGCGTGCCCGACGACCGGCTGCCCGCCATCGTCGAGGCCGTGCCCGCCACCGCCGCCACCCTCACCGCGAGCCTCCGGCGCTTCCAGGGTGTGCACATTCTCATGATCGACGCGCCCGACCTCGACGCCGCCACCGCCCGTCTCGACGCCGGCGGGGTAGGCCACGGCGGGGTCCATGCGGTGCGGCGCCCCATCGAGACGGCCGACGGCACCCGGATGGAGCCCGTCCGCTTCCTGGAGTTCGGCGCGGAAGGCCGCGTGCCCGAGGGCAGGGTCGGGCTCGCGGAGAACCCGCCGTCCCAGGCGCTGCGCACCGACCATCCCAACGGTGCTATCGGGCTGGCCGGGTGCCTGTTGTGCGTCGCCGACGCGGACCTGGCCGAGACCGAGAAACGGTACGCCGCCTACCTCGGACAGGCCGCGCGACAGGACGGCCCAGCGCGCACGTTCGACCTTCCCGCCGCGCGGCCGGACGGTTCCGCCGGCACGTTCGACCTGCCTGGAGCGGCGATCGACCCGCCTGGAGCGGTGATCACCCTGGTCCCCGCCACCGCGCTGGCCGACCTCCTGCCAGGCGAGCGTCCCCCGGGCATACCCGGTTTCGCCGCCTACACGGTCACCGTCCGGGACCTGCCCGCCGCCGAGCGGTTGCTGGTCGCCAACGGTGTCCCGCTCGGCCGGAGCTCTGCCGGTGACCCGTTCGTGCCGTCGGCCGAGGCGCTTGGCGTGGCGATCATTTTCAAGCAGGCCAACCTCGTCGACCAGGTCGGCGAGCGGCGCCGGGTGGGCGCCGGCGTGGTGCTCAACCAGGGCTACTGACCTGCCCCGTGTCCACCTCGGCGGCTCTGGCCTGGCGTGAGCCCAGGTAGGCGCCACGCCGCAGCCGCCGCAGCCACCCGGGCTGACGCAGTGCCGGGTGGCTGTTGAGCACCGGATCGAAGGCCACATCCAGCTCCGGCCGCGGCGTGCGCACCCGCAGCGTCGCCACCCGCACCGCGGCTCTGTCCTTCCGTACGGCATGCAGATGGAACAGCAGCGGACCCCGGCCGAGCACGCCCGGCAGCAGCCGCGGGTTCGCGGAGGTCGCCGGGGCCTCGGGCCAGGCCACGATCCAGACGGAGCCCGTACCGGTGTCATAGGGAACGAGCGAGGAGTACGGGCCGGCGGTGAAGCCGGTCCTCGGCCGGAGCAGCCAGGGCACCGCGCCGCAGGTGGACAGCAGCAGGTCGAGCGGGCCAGGCAGCCGGACGGCCAGCCCGAGCACGTCGGGGAGGCCGCCCGGCAGCGAGCCGCCCTTGGACAGCCGGGCGACCACCTCGTGCTCGCCCGGCACGTCCAGCACCGGCACGCCGAACGCCGCGCCTCCGGTGACTTCGAGCGTGCCCGCCACCATCAGGCCGCGCGGGTGCAGCGCCCGCCCGTGGCGCAGGCGTGCCACGAGCCGGGCCGACACGCCGGCGGCGCGCTCCGTCCTGGCGTGATCGACGCGGCCGGGCCGCGGCCGCGCCGTCACGCGCTCAGCCATCACGCGCTCAGTCGTCACGCGCTCAGTGGCGGTCAAGGCGCAGGCTGCCGACAGGGTGCGGGCCCTCTGTCTCCATCCGGTACTCCTCGCCGGACTTGTCGCGGTTCTCCTGCATGACGCGCTCCGACGGGGGCTTCTCGCCGCCCATGATGTCGTTCTGCATCTTCTCGAAGCGCTCGTGGGCGTCCTGGACGTAGCCGGTGCCCAGCGTGGTGAAGTCGATCTGGGTGCTGAGCAGCTCGCGCAGGTAGGCCTTGTTCGGCTCGAAGGTGACCGGCGCGGGCAGCGCGGGCGCGCACACCTGCTCGGGGTCGCGGCCGTCGTGCCTCTTGAACAGCTCCGCCGCCAGCCGCAGGTGCTCCAGCTCCATGTTGAGGTGCAGCTCCCAGATGGCCTTCACCTTGGGGTCGGACTCCGTCTCCATGAAGGAGTGGTAGAGGTAGCACTCGTTGTACTCGTGGTTGAGCAGCATCTCCCACCAGCTCTCGCCCGGGTCGACGAGCGACTCGTAGTGGGTGACGTGCTCCTCCTCGATCAGTCCGATCTCCTGGTAGAGCTGGCGGGCGATCGGCTCCATGTAGGTGGGGCCGACGTTCATGTAGAAGTTCATGGTCTGCTGCTCGGCCGACATGATGGTCAGCGCGTGCAGCTTGGAGATCGGCGCCGCGGTCGACTTGTCGTACGGCTCGCGTACGTTGTCGATGGGATTGCGGTGGTGCAGGTAGGTCGGACGGCCGGGCATCACCTCGGTGAGGTTGTCGACGATCTTCTCCGCCTTGCGGTGCTCGATCATCTCGAACAGGTTGGCATACCGGTAGAGGTGGTCGAAGTCCTCCAGCACCCCGAACTGGTAGGCCTGCATGAGATACGGGTCCGGCTCCATCCGGGCCACCCAGGCCGTCAGGTCGACCGCGACCTGCTCGTACGCGATGGTCGTCTCCAGCACCGAGGCGACGCCCGGCAGCAGCCAGTTGACCACCTTCTGCTGCTGCGCCTCGATGTAGCGGACCTGGGCCAGTTGCCGCTTGACCTCCAGGTCGGGGCAGTGCCGCGCCATGTGGTGGCTGAACATGATCGCCTCGACCTCGATGCCGTTCATCGTGATGACGCGGCAGCGGGTGTACGGGTCGGCGTGGTCCGGATCGATCGGCATGACGTTCAGCTCTTGCCAGTTGCGTAGCTGCCTGTCCAGCGGGATGCCCCGCTCCTGCAGTGGATTGAAGGTCATGTCCCTTGCTCCCCTTTGGCCTGCTCGACTGGGCTCAGCCGCCTGTTTTCCGCCCGCAGCACCCCCTCCAGGGCGACGGACGACCGCGGCGGCGCCATCCGCAAGCGGCCTACCCGAGGACATAAGCGACAATCTCCGCGCCTCGCCGTGGGGAGGCCCGGACTTGGTAAGGGCGGGCGTGGCCGGCCGCCGGGCGGGTAGGCCCCGGCCGTACTCGAGAGGAGATGGACATGACCTACCAGAAGACGGCTCCCGAAAGAATGGCGGAGACCGACGTCATCGACCTGCTCCAGGCGCAGCACGGGATGATCAGGGATCTGTTCGACGAGGTCGAGCGGGCGCCCGCGGACCGCCGGGGCGAGGCCTTCACCCGCCTGGTGCGGCTGCTGGCCGTACACGAGACGGCGGAGGAGGAGATCGTGCACCCCTACGCGCGCGCCAAGATCGACGGCGGCGAAGGGATCGTCAACGACCGCCTCACCGAGGAGGACCAGGCCAAGCGGCTCCTGCAGCAGTTGGACCAGGCCGGGCCGGACGCGCCCGACTTCATGGAGAACCTGCTGGTGCTGCGCGGCGCCGTCGAGGCGCACGCCCGCGCCGAGGAGCGCTACGAGTTCGCCCAGCTCCGCGCGCACACCAGCGAGGCCGAGCGCCGGGCGCTGGCGGCCGGGGTCAAGGCCGCCGAGGCCATGGCCCCCACCCACCCGCACCCCGGCACCACGTCCGCGACTAAGAACCTGCTCGTGGGCACCCCGATGGCGATGATGGACCGGGCCCGCGACGTGATCCGCAAAGCCATGGGCAAACAAGACTGACCCGATCATCAAGGGGTAGTCGGCGGTGACTCAATTCGGAAGGGAGCAGTTATGGTCACCCCACGCAGCACGGCAACCCGGTCTCCCGTACAGCTCGCCGCGCTCGTCGTCGGAGCGGTGTTCCTGCTGGTCGGCGTCCTGGGCTTCGTCCCCGGCGTCACCACGAACTTCGACGACCTGCAGTTCGCCAGCCACCATTCGGACGCGCTCCTGTTAGGCGTCTTCCAGGTTTCGATCCTGCACAACATCGTGCACCTGCTGTTCGGGGTCGCCGGCATCCTGATGGCCAGAACCGTGCCAGGAGCCCGCAACTACCTCATCGGCGGCGGGGTCATCTACCTGCTCCTGTGGCTCTACGGCATGCTGATCGACCACGACAGCGCGGCCAACTTCGTCCCGCTCAACGGCGCCGACAACTGGCTCCACCTGCTGCTGGGCATCGGCATGCTGGCCCTCGGCTTCCTCCTCACCAGAGGCCGCCCCACCACCCGCTGACCCGTCCTTCTGAGCGCGGCTGCCCCCGGCAGCCGCGCTCAAGACTGTCCATGCGGTACGACTCCGTCCGGCTTCTCCGCCAAGCGGACACAAGCCCGGCAAGCTCGCGTGACCGTCGGTACGAACGGCAAGGACCAGCCAAGGGTCGGCAGCGGGGACACCTGCTCCCCGCACAGGCTGATCCCCCCGTCGGCGGCCACGGCATGCTGCACCGCATCCCGTTCCAGACAGGACAGTCCAAGGCGATAGCGACTGGCGCTCTTGTCCAGCCCGGCCTGCGACGTGCTCATAGCGCCTTCTCCGTCTCTTCCTGGTTCTTCAACTGCTCCGCGAGTTGCGTGACGTCGTCGGCGTCGAGTGTTTGGCAGAGGCCGTGATAGATCTCCAGCGAGGACAGGCGCCGCCCATTCCTGGTCGCCCACATGCGCCCCGCTGAGCTACGCCAGATGCACCATCCAGGAAAGGCCGCTTGAAGGTCTTCGAGAATCGCCGGTGTTGACATGGGATCAGCATTCTTACTTTTACGCGACAACTACACCGCGTTATCGAGACGTCCAGGACGTTACAGCGTTACGCTGCGAAACGTCCCTGACGTCCTCAGCCTTTCGAGGTGTACGTGACCAATGTCGCTCTACGCCGCGCCATGCTTGACGCGCACGTCACCCGCCAAGACCTGGCGGATCGGTGTGGAGTGGACGTCAAGACGGTAGAACGCTGGTTGCAGGACGAGGCCCGCGTTCCGCACCTGCGGCATCGATGGTCCGCCGCGGAGGCACTAGGAGTTGAGACAGCGGTGTTATGGCCAGACGCTATTCGCAATACGGTGAAAACAGGTCCAGACCGAGAAGTCTTGACCGTTTATCCGTATCGTTCCGCTTGCCCGAAATCCATTTGGCGTAATCTCATCAGTGCGGCGGACAGCGAGATCGTATTCGCCGGTTATACGAATTATTTCCTGTGGCTGGAGCACCCCAATCTGGCCAAGGTCCTCAAGCGGAAGGCCCAGCAGGGGTGCAAGATCCGGTTCCTCCTGGGCGACCCGGAGAGCGACGTCACCCGCCGCCGCGAAACCGTGGAGAACGTCCCCCTGACCGTCTCTACGCGCATCAGGATCACCTTGTCGGAGATCGAGCACCTACGCGACGTCCCAGGAGTGGAGGCACGGTACGGCGACGAGCACATCGCCATGAGCGTCTTCCGGTTCGACTCCGAGATGCTGGTGACCCCTCATCTGGCCAAGCTCGTCGGCCATGACTCGCCGATGCTCCACCTACGCCGGCACCAGGCTGACGGCCTGTTCGACCGGTTCGCGTACCACGCCTCCGAGCTGTGGAGCAACGGCCGGAACGTGTGGGCGGACGAGTCGAGCGAACAGACAGAGGAAGCGACTCCCCAGGGGTGACCCCACCCGGGCAAGCGCTCACAAGGCCCTACCGGGGACAACGTACGTTGATCTGAAGGATGATGCGGGTCAGCCGGGCGTCAGCGTCGTGGGGCGGGGATCAGGCGTGACAGGAGCCAGCAGACTGCTCCCGTTGCCGCGCCGACTCCTACGCCGGTGAGCAGGCTGCTGCCGAAGGCGAAAGTGCGGAGCAGTACGGCTTCCGTCGCTGGTGACAGGGTGCCTGCCAGGTTACCGCCAAGAGTGGGCGGGGTGTCGCCGAAGGACTGCGACCACAGCACCTGGTGGGTGAGCCCGAGCAGGACGCCGTAGGTGGTGCCGATGGCCAGCAGGGTGAGGAACGAGTTCGGGACGCGTTTCCACAGAACGACGGCCAACCACAGGGCGATCGGCAGGAAGACCAGCAGGGCGTTGACCGTGGGGCCGACCAGGCTCAGGTCGTGCGCGATCACCCGGGGGACGCCGAGTGCGGCGAGGGCCAGGATGGCGATCGGCGACAGGCCGAGGGCCTTGGTTCTCATGAGACGGGGACCTCCGCGTGTCGGGGGCGGGATTCTGCCCGACGTTAGGTTCGAGGTCGGCGGCCTGTCGTCCGCCTTGTGTCCCGTTCGCTCCGTGCGTCCGTACGGCCCGGGTTGTGGTGGGTGTCAGCACGAAGATGTACGGGGCCGGCGGCGTCAGGCCGTGTCGCCCACCGTGACGACGACCTTGCCTTTCGCGCGGCGGGTTTCGACTCGGGCGAACGCGTCCGCCGCGTGCTCGAAGTCGTAGGTGCTGTCGAGCATGATCTCCAGGTCACCGGAGTCGATGAGAGCGGTGAGCTCTTTCAGATCCGCGCTGCTGGGCCGCATCGAAAGGAAGCGATAGGTGGATTTTCCCTTTCGGGCACGGCGTCGTTTCCCGAAAGTGGCGATCCACAGGACGGTTTCGAGGGCTGCGGCGCGCAAGGGGCTCATCGCGTAGTCGTATCGGATGGAGCCGGGAGTCGGCGTCGAGGACACCGAGACCAGACGGCCACCGGCCGACACCAACGTCAGGAGGGTGTCGGTCTGCGCACCGCCGACCAGGTCGAAGACCTTGTCGAACCGGCCCAGGCTCTCGTCCACCGGACGCGACCGGTAATCGATCACCTCGTCGGCGCCCAGGCTGCGGAGCAGCGGTTCACTGGCGGCGGAGGCGGTGGTGACGGTGTGCGCGCCCACGCGTGCGGCCAACTGGATGGCGAACATGCCCACGACGCCGGACCCGCCCGTGATGAGCAGTCGGTCATCGGGCCGCACCGACAGGGCGTCCCGGATGCCCTGGAGAGCGGTCGTGCCGGCCAGCGGGACGGCTGCGGCCGAGGCGAAGTCGAGCGAGCGAGGCATGGGGGCCACGAGAGTCGCTTCGATGGTGACCCGCTCCGCGAGTGCGCCCAGCCGGGCCTTGTCGGTGCGGCCGATGACGGCGTCGCCGATGGCGACAGACGTCACCTTCGATCCCACCGCGGTGACGACCCCGGAGAACTCGTTCCCCGGCACGAAGGGAAAGCGCGGCGGATTGGCGAACCGGAGGGTGCCCGACCGCTGCAACAGGTCGATCGGGTTCAGTCCTACCGCTCGAACGTCCACGGTCACGTCGCCGGCCGCGGCGGGCGGATCGGGCCGCTCACCCAGCCGGAGCACTTCAGGGCCACCGAACCGGGTCACCTCGTACGCCCGCATGCAGGCCTCCCGTTAGAATGTGGACAACGCTCACATTGCCGAGTCAACGGGATGTTATCAGTGTCAACATCACCGTACCATCACGGAGATCTTCGGAATGCCCTGCTGCGTAGCGCCCGCGCCCTGCTCGAACGCTCGGGCGAGGCCGACCTCTCCCTGCGTTCCGTCGCTCGTGATGCCGGTGTGTCGTCGGCGGCCCCCTACCGCCACTTCGCCGACAAGGACGAACTGCTCGCCGCGCTGGCCGCGATGGGCTATCGCGAGCTCACCGAGCGCTTCGGCTCGATGCCGGCCACGGACGGTGCTCTCACCGATCTGGTCGAGGGCTTCCTGGCCTTCGCCGAGGCGGAGCCCGGCCTGTTCCGCCTGATGTTCAGCTACCCCTGTACGCGCGGGGACAAGGAACCCGCACGCGCCGGCCGCGCGGCGCTCGAAGCCCTCCAACACCAGCTGCCTGGCTTCTCGGAGGAAGCTCTCACCGGGGCGTGGGCCCTCGGGCACGGCCTGGCGGCGCTCATCGTGCACAACCAACTCAGCCCGGGCGATGATCGCAGGGAGTACGTCGCGGCCATCATCAAGGCGGCTGCGAAAGCCTCGTCCTGACCGACGCCCCGGCGAACTTCCCGTTGTACGGGGATGTCAGCACAAAGAGGTACGGGGCTTCGGTCTCCGGCAGGATGTGCGGGGCGGCGCCGGGCGGGAAGATCGGCTCATGACCGCCGGCCTGCTGCTCGCGCTCGCCGCTCTGGCTCTCGTCGACAGCACGAGCTTCGGGACCCTGGGCATCCCCGTCTTTCTTCTGCTGGCCTCCGGACGGGGGCAGGTGTCGCGGCTGCTCATCTACCTGGGCACCGTGGCGGGGTTCTACTTCCTCGTGGGCGTCGGGCTCATGCTGGGGTTATCCACAGTTGTGGATAACTTCGGTGAAGTGCTCCGCAGCCAGGCGGCGTACTGGGTGCAGCTCGGGCTCGGAGTCGGGCTGTTCGCGTTGAGTTACCGGTTCGATCCGAAACGGCGGGAGAAGCTCGGCAAGCCCGAGCGGCGTTTCGAGCCGCGGCTGGGCGGCCCGGGGGCGATGGTGCTGCTGGGGCTGACCGCCGGCCTGCTGGAGGTCGCCACCATGGTGCCGTATCTGGCGGCGATCGGCATGATGACGACCTTGGACCTGCTCGTCGGTCAGTGGGTGCCGCTGCTCGCGGCGTACGTGCTGGTGATGGTGCTGCCGCCGCTGGTGCTGCTCGCCCTGCGCGGCCTGGCCGGTGGGTGGCTGGGGCCGAGGCTGGAGCGGTTGCGGGCCTGGATGGTCAAGCACTCGGCGTCGACGGTCAGTTGGACGCTGGCCATCGTGGGCGTCTGGCTGGCTCTGGACGCGGCCTCACACCTGTTCTCCAGCTGACGGCTTCGGTCAGCCTGACGGCCTCGGTCAGGCGACCCCCACCTGACGGCATCGTTCAAGCGGTGACTCCGCCGTCGATGACCAGGTCGTGGCCGGCGACGAAGGACGACTCGGCGCCGGCCAGCCAGAGCACCGCCGCGGCGATCTCCCCCGGGTCGCCGACGCGGCCGAGCGGGATGTGCGGCGCGAGCCTGGCGTCGCGGTCGGCGGTCGTCTCACCGGGCCGGTAGGACATGGCGGTGTCGCTGGCGCCGGGGCTGAGGGCGTTGACGCGGATGCCGTCACCGGCGTACTCGCGGGCGGCGGCGCGGCTGAGGGCGCTGACCCCGGCCTTGGAGGCGGCGTAGGCGGCCAGGCCCTCCAGGCGGCGGTGCGCGCCGATGTTGGACGCCATGTTGACGATCGCGCCGCCGCCGTGCTCCTTCATGTACGCGATCTCGTACTTCATCGACAGGAAGACTCCCGTGAGGTTGACGTCCATGACGGCCGACCAGGCGGCGGAGTCGAGGTCGGCCAGCGGGGCGAAGTCGCCGATGATGCCGGCGTTGTTGAAGGCGACGTGCAGGCCGCCGTGCCGCTGGACGGTGGTCTCGACCATGCGGGCACTGTCCTCGGGGCTGGTCACGTCGGCGATGACCTGGTCGGCCCGGCCTCCTTCGGCCTGGATGTCCTTGACGGCGTCGGCGAGCCGGGCGGGGTCGCGGCCGGCGAGGACGACGGTGGCGCCCTCGGCCGCGAACGCCTGGGCCGTGACGCGGGCGATGGCTCCGGCGCCGCCGGTGATGAGGACGACCTTGTCGGTGGATCGCATGGTTGAGCATCCTTCCTATTAAGAACGATCGATCTCGAATTAAGGCATGAGGGTCGCTGACCTCGCGCGGCGGGGTCAGTCGAGCAAAGTGAGCGCCTGTGCGGCGGCGTCGCGCAGGCGGGGGCCGCCGCCCGAAGTGCGGCCGAGCACGCGCATGCCCTGCAGCAGCACCAGCAGCAGCCGGGCGATCGCCCGCGGATCCTTGGCGTCGGCCAATTCGCCCCGCGCCTGGGCGCGCACCAGGGCGGAGGTCAGCGCCGTTTCCAGATGGCTCCAGCTCGACTCGACGAACCGGGCCGCCGCTGGATCGTGCGGCGCCAGCTCCACCGCCGCGTTCACCACCATGCAACCGCGCCGGTCCTCGCTCGCGGACTGCTCGGCGTAGGACCGCACCAGCGCGCGCAGCGCCGGCAGCACCGGGCCCGGCTGCGACAGGGCCGTCATGATGTCGGGGTCCGCCGTCTCCAGGTAGCGCTCCAGCGCCTTCAGGTAGAGCTCGTGCTTGCCGCCGAACGTGGCGTAGATGCTGGCCCTGGCGACGCCCAGCCGCGCCACCAGGTCCGCCATCGAGGTCGCTTCGTAGCCGCGCTCCCAGAACAGCTCCAGGGCCCGCTGGAGCGCGGCCTCCGGATCGAACTCCTTGGTCCTCGCCATGCCGCGACGCTAACGCTATCGAGACCGTTCGGTCAAATAAGCGGCCAGTTCTGCACGGCCCTCGTCGGCGCGCTCGGGCAGCAGGGCGAGGGTGCAGGCGCGCTCGAACCGGGCGCCGATGCGTTCCCAGCCGTCGACGGCGGCCTCCAGGGCGGCGGTGTCGCCGTACAGCCTGCCGGTGGCCCGGGACAGGCAGGCGGCGGCCCAGTCGTTCTCCCGCCCGGCCTCGGCCGCCGCGGCCAGGCGCTGCCCGGCGTCGGGGAGCCCGGCGACGACGGCCAACTCGGCGCAGGCCGCGGTGGCGTACCTGTCGAACTGACCGGGCGTGAACCCGGCCGCTGCCCACTCCACCAGCTCGGCCACGTCCCTGACGGACCGGCCGGTGTGGACGGCGACGCGGGCGTCCACGAACGCGATCAGACAGGTCTGCGGCGACGACACGGTGAGCTGCCCGACCGTCAGCGCCCGCGTACGCCAGGACCGGTACGCCTCCTCCTCGCCGAGCAGGCCGTGGGCGAGCGCCACCGAGCACAGCGCGTGGGTCATCCACTTGCCCGGCGGGCTGTCCGTGCGCGCCTGGCCGTCCCACATCTCGGCGGCCCTGGCCAGCGCCTCCTTGAAGTCACCCGCGAGCACCAGCGGCGGGACGATCTTGCTGGCGGCGAGCGCGGGACGGCTGCCGGTGACGTCGTCGCGCATCGCCCTGCCCGCGATGTCCAGGGCCTGCCGCAGGTCGCCGGCGGCGATGGCGTGGACCGTGGCCGCGTGCAGGGAGTCGACGATCTCGATGCCCGAGCGCGGGTCAGCGCGGTCCATCGCGTCGAGCAGGGGGAGGCGCTGCCTGGACCACCGGAACGCCTCCCGTGGGTGCCCCCGGCGGGCCGCCGCCGAGGCCACCGTGTCCAGGGCGGAGCTGACGAGCACGGGGTCGCCGGTCTCGCGCGCCGCCGCCAGGGCGTGCTCGGCCAGGACCGGCCCGCCGGCGAAGGCGTCCCCACCGCTCCAGGCGACGGCCGCCGCCACATGAGCGGCCACGTACGGGTCGTCCGGATCGCCGGCCGCCGCCGCCTCCTCCGCCAGGGTGTCCAGGCGTTCCTTCGGCACGCTGATGCCCACGCCGAAGCCCGAGTGACGCTTAGCGATCACCGCGGCGCGGGCGAGCGCGATCGCCCGCGCGTCACCGTCCCCGGCCGCCCCCGCCTGCTCGGCCGCGGCCAGCTGCAGGTCGACCGCCTGCCCGGCATCGGCGTACGCGAGCGCGCACTCAGCGGCGTCAGCCAGGTCACGTGCCGCCTCCCGCGGCCCCGGCGCCAGCCTGGCCGCCTGCCGGTAGTGCGCCAGCGCCTCGCTCAGGAACCGGCGCCCATAGGTGAGAGCCGCCAGCGCCCGAGCCAGCCGATGCGCGGCCTCGTCCCGGTCCACCCCTTCGGATCCTGGTGCGGCCGTCAGTGCGGCGCGCAGGTCGTCGGCCACCGCGTCGAAGGCGTCGCGCCAGCCGTCGTCCGGGCTCTTCGAGGTCGCGCGGCGGGTCAGGGCTTCGGCTGTCGTGGCGGCCCAGCGCAGGTGGCGCTCCTGGAGGGCGGGGCGCTCGCCGCTGTCGTCGAGGTGTTCGGCGGCGAACGCGCGGACCGTCTCCAGCAGCCGCCACCGGCCGGCGTCACGCTGGTGCGCGACCAGGCTCTTGCCCGTCAGCCTGCCCAGGACGTCGGCCACCTCGGCGCGACCACCGGCCACCACGGCGGTGACCGCGTCCAGGTCGAAGCCGCCGGTGAAGACCGCCAGGCGGTGGAACAGCGTACGTTCGTCCTCTTCCAGCAGGTCGTGGCTCCAGCCGAGCACGGCGCGCAGCGAGCGGTGCCGCTGGTCGCCGCCGCGTCCGCCGGCCAGCAGCCGCAGGTTGTCGTCGAGCGCCGCGAGGAGCCCGCCGGGCCCGAGCGCGGCGCTGCGGGCGGCGGCGAGCTCGATCGCCAGGGGGAGCCCGTCCAGCCGGGCGCAGATCTCCGCCGCCTCCCCCGCGTCGACGGCGAAGGCGGGGTCGGCGGCGGTCGCGCGGTCGCGGAAGAGCCGTACGGCGTCGGAGGACAGCGGCAGCGGCGCCACGGGCACCACCCGCTCGCCCGGCACGCCCAGCCGCTCCCGGCTGGTCACCAGGGCACGGGTGCCGGGGCAGCGCGACAACAGCCGGTCCACGAAGGCGGCCACCGCGTCGAGCAGGTGCTCGCAGTTGTCCAGGACCAGCAGCACCCGGTCCCGGCCGAGCCGGTCGGCGATCGCGTCCTCCAGCGGCTGCTGCGGCCGCTCGGACACCCCGAGCGCCGCCGCCACCGCCTCCGCGACGAACGCGTCACGCACCGGCACCAGGTCGACGAACGCCCCACCGCAGGAGAAAGAACCCGCCGATGCCACCGCCAGGCGGGTCTTCCCGACGCCGCCCGGCCCCACCAACGTCACCAGCCGGGCCGACTCGAACGCGGCCACGATCGCCGCCAGCTCCGCGTCCCTGCCCACGAACGTGGTACGGGCCGTGGGCAGGCCCGCCACCTCCCCGGACGGCGCCCCCACCTCCTCCTCGGCGAGGGCCGCCAGCTCCCGCCGGTCGGCGACGCCGTGCTTGCGCAGCAGCGACGAGACGTGGCTCTCGACCGTGCGGATCGAGATGTGCAACCTGCTCGCGATCTGCGCGTTCGTCAGCCGGGCGCCGAGTGCTTCGAGCACCTCCGCCTCACGC
Source organism: Nonomuraea glycinis (assembly GCF_014646515.1). GTDB lineage: Bacteria > Actinomycetota > Actinomycetes > Streptosporangiales > Streptosporangiaceae > Nonomuraea > Nonomuraea glycinis. The sequence continues at coordinate 721,594 of NZ_BMNK01000002.1, read as the reverse complement.
CGCGACACCCCACCCGCGCCTGACACCATCACACGCCACATCATCGCCCACCCACGGACGTACGTGGTTTTTCCGTGGTGAATCCGTAGTGAGCACGGATGCCCGTGATGTCCCTCCCCACGGAAGCTGATCTCAGCCGAGAACAAGGGGACGAAACAATGAGCCAGCTGGTCGTGAACAGGATCGACGCGTTCCGTGGAGCCGTATATCTGCCGGGCGACGAAGGGTACGAAGACGGGCGCAAGTCGCTCAACCCGGCGGTCGACGCGCGGCCCGTCATGGTGGCCGAGGCGGCCGGGCGCGACGACGTACGGGCCGCCGTGGTCGCCGCCGCCGCGCGGGACCTGCCGCTCGCCGTGCAGGCGACCGGCCACGGCACGCACGTGCCGTCCGACGGCGGCATCCTGCTCAGGACGTCGCTGCTGGACACGGTCGAGATCGACCCGGCCAGGCGGGTGGCCCGGGTGGGGCCGGGCGTCCGGTGGGGCCAGGTGCTGGCCGCCGCCGCGCCCTACGGCCTGGCGCCGCTGTCGGGCTCCTCGCCGCAGGTCGGCGTCACCGGTTACACGCTGGGCGGCGGGGTGGGGTGGCTGTCGCGCCGGTACGGGTTCGCCGCCGACAGTGTGCTGAGCGCCGAGGTGGTCACCGCCGGCGGACAGGTCGTGACGGCCGATCCGGAGGTGCACGGCGACCTGTTCTGGGCCCTGCGGGGCGGCGGCGGGAACTTCGGCGTCGTCACGTCGCTGGAGTTCAAGCTGTACCCGGTGGCGCAGGTCCACGCCGGCATCGCCTACTTCCCGTACGAGGTGGCGGGCGAGACGCTGGCCCGCTACCGCGACTGGGCCGCGACCGCGCCGGACGAGGTCAGCACCGCCGTGATGCTGACCGGCCTGCCCGACGGCCGGCGGGCGCTCGGCATCAAGGCGATGTACGCCGGGCCGCCGGAGCGCGGCAGGCAGGTGCTGCGGCCGCTGTGGGAGACGGCGGGTCCGGCGCTGGTGGACGAGATGCGCACGATCCGGTACGCCGACGCGGCGATGGGCGGCACCCCCGCCCGCTACCTCGACTTCTTCGACACGCTGCCGGACGAGGTGATCGGCACACTGGTGGCGACGGGTGCGCACGCGACCGTGGAGATCAGGCACTGGGGCGGCGCGATGGCCGCCCCCGGGCCGGACGCCGGCCCCGTGGGGCACCGCGACGCGCCCTTCTCCGTCATCGTCGACCAGCACTCGCCCGGTCTGGCCGAGGCGCTCGGCCGGCACGGCACCGGCGGCACGTTCCTCAACTTCCTGGCGGACCGCACCAGGGTGCGCGACGCCTACACACCCGGCGACCACACGCGACTGGCCGCCGTGAAGAAGGCATACGATCCCGGCAACGTGTTCCGGCTCAACCACAACATCGCGCCCCGGTGACCTGCCATGGCCATGGTCAGATCGTGCGACGGGACCTCGATCGCGTTCCGCCGGTACGGCGCGGGGCCGGCGATCGTGCTGGTGGGCGGGGCTCCCGGAGTGGCCGGACGGCTCGCGGGCCTGCTGGCGGCGGGCTTCACCGTCTTCCATCATGACCGCAGGGGCACCGGTGACAGCGGCGACACCGCGCCGTACGCACTGGCCCGCGAGGTGGAGGATCTGGAGGCCGTCATCGCCTCGGCAGGTGGCCCGGTATCCCTGGCCGGACTCGGCTCCGGCGCCGTCCTGGCCCTCGAAGCGGCCCGCACCCTGCCTGGCATCACCCGGCTGGCGCTCTGCGGCCCGACGTCGCGAGCACGTCCGCACACACCGCTGACCCACCCGGCCGCCCCCGACCTCCCCGTCACACGATTCACGCCCGCCCCTGGCCCGCTGGGCACGGGGGTCACGGCCGCCCCTGGCCCGCTGGGCACGGGGGTCATGGCCGCCCGGTGGTCGTGCGTCTCGATACCGACGTTGGTCCTGGACGAGCCCCCGACCTGTGATGAGCCCCCGGCCGGTTCCGCCGCCGACGGCTCGGCCTTCGACGGCGAGCACCTGGCGAGGCTGTTGCCGGACGGCCGCCACCGGTCCGTGTCCCCTCTGGCACCCGCCACCCTCGCCCCCCACCTGGCCGAGTTCTTCACGACGAGTACGCAGCCACCATGCCGACGAGCATCCCGGTGGCTCCCAGTGCGGTGATCGCGGAGCCGGCGACCACCGCCGCCCTGCGGCCGCGCCGTACTCCCAGCCAGTACATGATCACGTACGGCAGGAAGCCGAGTCCGCCCAGTCCCACCGCGGGCAGCGTGGCGGCTGCCAGCACGCCCCGCACCCCGTCGGGCAGGGCGCGGTCGCCGTCGGGGGTGAGGCGGGCGTGGGTCACGTCGCCCGCCCGCGAGTCCGGGGATGCCTTCACCAGGACGGGAGGCGCGCCGGAATCCGGGACGAACCGGCCGCGGCAGTCGTACCTGCCCTCGCCCAGCGCCGCGCAGGAGACCACGGTGAGCGTCCCGGGTGTGCCGGTCCTGCCCAGGGCGAGCTCGAAGTCCGGCACCGACAGCGCCACCGGCGCCAGGCACACCACCAGCCAGAGCAGGACGACGATGATCCTGCCGACCGGCCCGGGTCCGGGGTTTCCCCGGCCGGCGGGCACCACCATCTCGAAGTCGTTCATCGGGCAAGGATGCCGAGCGCCACCTGACGGTTGGCTTGCAGGTGACTTGGCCTCAGCGAGGAGGACCGTCGGCCCTGCGCGTGGCGGTCAGATAGACGAGCGCGGCGGCGAGGACGAGCAGGGCGGTCCAGTCGTTGAGGCGCAGGCCGAGAATGTGGGGGGCGGGGTCGATGCGGAGCCATTCGATCCACACCCGGCCCGTGGCGTAGGCCGCGGCGTACACCGCGAACGTCCGGCCGCGGTCGAGCCCGAACCGCTTCTCGGCCCAGAGGACGAACCCGGCCACCCCCAGGTTCCACAGCGACTCGTACAGGAACGTCGGATGGTAGGTGGCCGTGGCCGCGAGGCCCGGCGGCCGGTGGGCGGGGTCGATCTCCAGCGCCCAGGGCAGCGTGGTCGGCCGGCCGTACAACTCCTGGTTGAACCAGTTGCCCCAGCGGGCGATCGCCTGCCCGAACGCGATCCCGGGGGCGACGGCGTCGGCGAAGGCGCGCAGGTCGATGCCGCTGCGGCGGCAGGCCAGCCAGGCGCCCACCGCGCCGCCCGCGAGCGCGCCGAAGATGCTGATCCCGCCCTCCCAGATCGCGAAGGCGCGCAGCGGCTCCATGCCGGGGCCGAAGTACTGCTGCCAGTCGGTGGCCACGTGGTAGATCCGGGCGCCGACCAGGCCGAACGGCACGACCCAGGTGGCGATGTCCCCCACGGCGCCGGGCTCGCCGCCCCGCGCGACCCAGCGGCGGTGGGTCACCCAGGCGCCGACGAGGACGGCGAGCACCATCAGCAGGGCGTAGGCGCGGATCGGGATCGGGCCGAGGTGCCAGACGGCTTGGGACGGGCTGGGGATGGCGGTCACGCCGTCGAGTCTGGTTCCGGTACGGCCACGCCCGCATCGAGCGGTCCGCCGATCTCACGATCAGTCGACTGGTTGATGCCGAGCCGACGGGTGGCTGATTATCGTCAGCGGTGTGGAGTCCTGGGAGCGGTCGCGGCGCCGGTGGCAGCACGCCTTCTTCGCCTCGTGGCTGGTGCTGACCTCGGGCGGCGCGCTGATGGAGGCGGGCCAGGTCCTCCCGGTGGTGCTGGTGGCCGGGCTGGCCGCCTGGTACGCGGTGTGGTTCGTGCTGCGCTCGCCGCCCTCGGGCGACGTGCCGGTGCCTTACGTGCTGGGCGGCGGGCTGCTCTGGCTCGGGCTGTTCGCCGTCGACTCCTCCTTCCTGGTGGTCGGGCTGAGCGTGCTGGTGCCGTACTGCATGGACGCCGTGCGGGTCGGTCTGGTCGCGGTGGTGTCGTGCGCGGGGGGCTGGTTGTGGCACCGGTTCCACGCGAACGGGACGATCACCTGGACCGAGATCGCCATCAGCGCGCTCATCGCGATCAGCGCGGCCACCGCGGTCGGCTACTTCAACGCGGTGGCCCGGCAGAGCGCCGAGCGCAAGCGGCTCATCGATGAGCTGCAGGCCGCGCAGGAGGCGCGGGCGGCGGCCGAACGGCGGGCGGGCGTCGCGGCCGAGCGGCAGCGGCTGGCCCGCGACATCCACGACAGCCTCACCCAGGGGTTCGCCAGCGTGGTGATGCTGCTGGAGGCGGCGCAGGCGACGCTGCCGGACAACAAGCACCTGACCCAGGCGCTGCGGGCGGCCCGGGAGAACCTGACCGAGAGCCGCCGCGTGGTGGGGGCGCTGCGGCCCGGCGAACTCGACGAGTGCGGCCTGCCGGAGGCCCTGCGGCGGCTGTCCGACCGGCTGTCCGACGAGACCGGCATCGAGGCGCACACCGTGATCACCGGCACGCTCCGGCCGCTGGACGCCCAGGTCCAGGCGGAGCTGCTGCGCGTGGCGCAGGAGGCGGTCGCCAACGTCCGCCGTCATGCCGCTGCCGAGCGGGTCACGCTGACCCTGTCGTACATGGAGGGCCTGGTCGTGCTGGACATCCATGACGACGGCGGCGGGTTCGATCCCGAGCGGGCCGCCTCCGGCCACGGCCTGTCGATCATGCGGGAGCGGATGGAGCAGCTCGGCGGCACCCTGCTCGTGGAGAGCGCTCCGGGCGCGGGCGCCACGGTCGTGGCCAGTCTGCCGGCGGTGGCGCCGATCGGGGCGCGATGAGCGTCCGGGTCCTGATCGCCGACGATCATCCGGTGGTCCGCGACGGCATCCGGGCGATGCTCGGCACCCAGGACGATCTGCTGGTGGTCGGCGAGGCGGTCTCCGGCACGGACGCGGTACGGCTGGCCCGCGACCTGCGGCCCGACGTCACCCTGATGGACCTGCAGATGCCCGAGATGGACGGCGCGACGGCGATCACCCGGATCCGCGAGCACGACCCCGGCGCCAAGGTGATCGTCCTGACCACGTACGACACCGACGGCGACATCTCGCGGGCCATCGACGCGGGAGCCATCGGCTACCTGCTCAAGGACGCCGGCCGCGAGCAGTTGTTCGACGCGATCCGGGCGGCGGCGCGCGGGGAGAGCGCGCTGTCGCCGGCGATCGCGACCCGGGTGCTGTCGTGGGCGCGGGCCGATGCGCGCGACGCTCTCAGCGGGCGGGAGATCGAGGTGCTCCGCGTGGTCGCCCAGGGGTTGAGCAACAAGGCCATCGCCGCGCACCTGTGCATCAGCGAGGCCACGGTCAAGACGCACCTGCTGCACATCTTCGCCAAGCTCGGCGTCGACGACCGCACCGCCGCCGTGACGGTCGCCGTGTCCCGGGGGATCCTCCGCCTCGGTGCCGGCTAGGAGGCCTGACGGTCGCCGCGCGCCGGCTAGGAGGCCTGGACGACCGGCACGCCCTCGCTCGCCTGGACCAGGACGAACCCCTGTCCCTTGAACGCGAGCTGCATCGCCTCGCCGCTGCCCCGGCCGATGAGCGCGCCTGCCTTCATGGTCCGGTTGACGCCGACGTGCAGGGCGGTGCTCCAGCAGACGGCGGACTGGCCGTCGGCGTAGGTCGGCATCGCGGCGGCGTCGAGCAGCACAGGAGTGCCGTGGGTGGTGATGGCCACCCAGCCGGTGCCGTTGAGCGTGGTGTTGAACAGCCCGCCCGCCGCGATGCCGGCGCCCTGCACCCGCTGGATGTCCCAGGTGAGCTGCGGCTGGAAGGCCAGCAGATTGCGCCCGTTGACGGTCAGGCCCTCGTTCTCCAGGTAGAACAGGTGGATGTCGTCGGCGTTGTCGGCGAGGTAGAGCAGCCCCTGGCCGCGCACCCGCATCAGCGACGCCCCCTCGCCGGTCATGGCCTTCTTGAACAGCTTGCCGATCCCGCCGGAGCCTTCGTAGTCGAAGTCCATCTGGCCTTGGAAGGCCACCATCGAGCCCTGCTTGGCCAGCACCTCGTCGGGGAGTTGGACCCGGAGCATCTTGCCGTTCTGGAGGGCGAAACCGGCGGGGAGCTGCTGAGCGTCCAGGTTGCCGAAGAATGAGCTGCGCACGTTCGACCCTTTCGAGAGTGTTCCGGACCCTCCACGATATGAGCTCAGTACAGGCCGGTGGCGGGGGTGCGCGTGGTCATCGTGCGCTGCGGGTAGCTGGGCCGGGTCAGGAGCGCTTGGGCGATGGCGGCCTTGGTCAGGGCGGCGCCGCGCAGCACCGGCAGCGCGGTCACCGCGAACAGCGCGCCGGCGGCCATGTTGAAGACCACGGCCAGCACCGGGCTGTCACCGAGGCCGAGCAGGCTGGGCAGGCTCTGGGAGTCGGTGAGGTCGGCGAGGAACCACGCGTAGAGCGGGGACATCAGCCCGGCGATCGCCCCGGCCCACCAGGTGACGGTGACGACGAACCCCACCACCGCGACCGGGAAGGCGATGATGGCGTGCAGCAGGTCCATGACGGCCTGGCCGCTGGCCAGCGGGTTCATCACGCGCCGGAACCAGCCTGCCGACACCGGCGCCTCGGCGTAGTCGGGCCGTTCCATGGGGGCGTCGAGCACGCCGGGCAGCGCGGCCCGCTCGACGTCGGCGAAGCGGCGGGCCACGAGGGCGGTCGCGGCCAGGGCGGGCAGGCCGATGAACGCGACCATGCTGCCCAGCCCGAAGGCGAGACCGGTCACGATCAGGCTGAAGGAGATGAGGGCGAGCGGGAAGGACAGCAGGAGATAGCGGCTGTCGGCGGCGACACGGTGCACGAAGGTCATACCCGCAACGCTAGGAGCGGAAGAGCTCCGGGTCTCTCCCGCTCACGGGCGTGCTGAGGTAGGGCGAGCCCTACCCGCTCAGGTCAGGGCCGCTCGCCGATCCGGTCGACCCAGCCGGTCTCCTCCAGGGTGACCCGCAGCAGCGACGCCGGCTTGTCCGCGTCCGCGACCTCGTACTGCAGCAGCTCGGCGGAGTCCGGATCGATGATCAGCCGGTACTCGATCCGCTCACCCTCGGGCGTGGTCTCCTTCGTCGTCAGGGCGGCCCCCGCGCGCCCCGCCGTGTCGGTGACCTCGCCCTGCGAGACGATGTCCCGCTGGCCCGCCAGCACCCTGAACAGCGCCTCCCGCGTCCCCGGCGTGATCGGCGCGCCCAGCAGGTCCACACTCGTCTGCCACAGGTAGACGGAGAACGCCTCCTTGACGCCCGGCTGCTGCCGGTAGAACTGCCGGAGCCGGCTCTCCAGCGCCTTCCGCTCGGTGGGGAGCTCGTCCACGTTGCGCATGTTCAGGGTGGGGTTGCTGATCGACAGGACGCGCTCGATGTCGTCGTTGTCCTCGGGGTTGCCCGCGTCCTTCGGGCGCAGATCGGGGCTGCCCGCCTGCCGCCACATCTCCTCGTCGGCGGGTGAGGCGAAGGAGATCTCCTTCTCACGTCCCCGCTCGGTGCGGTGCTTCATGCCCGACTCGCGTGGCCGCCACGACTCCCACGTGTCGGAGAGGTAGGCGTTGTACGGCAGCGTCGCGCTCTTGAGCTTCGTCAGCTCCCGATTCAACTCCCGCTCGGCGGCCTTCAGCTCGCCGGATTTGCCCTTGAGCTCCTCCTGGCGCTGCTTGTACTCCTTCACCAGGGCGTTGACCTTGGCGACGTACTCGCTCTCGACGTTGTGCAGCCGCTGCACGGTCCGGTCGCGCACGTACCAGTAGCGGCCGGAGTCCGCCGGGGTCCGGGTGGCGCTCTCGGCCGCCGCGAGGAGCACGGTGTGGGCGTCCAGCTTGCGGCTCTGCGCCGGGCGGGTGCTGGAGGCGGTGGGCGAGACGGTCGTGGGGGCGGCCTGCGGGGGCGTACCGGAGTCTGTCAGCCCCGGCACGACGACGACGGCGGTGGCGGCCACGCCGGCGGCCAGCGCGCCCGCCAGGATGAGCGGCCGCCCGCGCCTGATCCGCGCGACCGGCGCGGGCGGGGCGGCGAAGGCGGCCGCCAGATCGGCCGAGCGGCGGCGCTGGTAGGCCTCCTCGGTCAGTTCGTCCAGCCCTTGGGGCTTGAGCTGGGCGAACGTGCGGTCGTTCATGTCGTCCTCCTCGGGGATGCTCGGCATCAGGCCTCCTCGACGAACCGCTGCGGTGCGGCGGTCCGGAGGTGGGGCGTGGCCGATCTCGACTGGGTGTGCAGCGCCCTGCCCAGGCGCTTGCGGGCGCGGTGCAGCCGGACGCTGTACGTACGGGTGGAGCAGCCCATGACGGCGGCGGCCTGCTCGGGCGGCAGGCCGTGCCAGGTGGCCAGGGCCATCGCCTCCACGTCCTGCTCGGGCAGCGCGGCCAGTACGGCGAGCGCCAGGTCCCTGTCCACGACGTGTTCGGCGACGTCCCAGCTCACCCGGTCCCGCTCGGTGGTGAGGGCGGCGACCCGGTCGAGCAGCGCCCGCAGCCGGAACCGCGAGTCACGCTGCTTGGCCAGCAGGTTGCGGGCGACGCCGAGCAGCCAGGGCAGCTCGAGGCTGGGTAACTCGCCGATCCGCCGCCAGGCGATCAGGAACGTCTCGCTGCACACGTCCTCGGCCACGCCGCGCTCGGCCCGCAGCAACGCGTAGCCGAGCACGGCGCGATAGTGCCGGTCGTAGAGCTCGGTGAATCGTTCTTCGGGATCGTTCACATGCAGTAGTCCTCCCGGGCGCCCCAGGATTACCACCACACATCAACTTTTCTCACGACAAACCGACGGATGCGCCGAACAGCCCCTCAGACCCCGGAACGCAGGCGCGTCCCGGGGCGCGGTCAGGAGGTGGCGCCTCCACCCAGCAGCCCCGGGGCGGTCAGGAGGTGGCGCCTCCACCCAGCAGCTCCGCGACGGCGGTCACGGTGGCGGGATGCCGCGTGAGCAGTGCGCCCGCCGGCCCGGAGCCGGACGGGACGGCCTGGCCGAGCGGCTGCCAGCCACCCTCGCAGCCGAGCAGCGCCGCCACCGCGTCGATCGCCGCCGGATGCGCGGCCAGCAGCTCGGCCACCGGCCCGCCGGCGACGACCGGCCGGGCTTCGGCGCGCGGCGCGGGCCGGGCCGTCCACGGCGGCACCCAGGCGTCCACGGCCGCCAGGGTGCCCGGGAACGTGCGCCCGGCCTCGCGGACGAGCACCGGCACCAGCTCGGGCGCCTCCTGGCGCAGAGTGGTGATCAGCATCGGCAGCCACGGCAGCAGCACCTCGTCGGGCAGCCGGGCGAACGCGTTGGAGATGACCTCGACCACGAACGGCGTCAGCGCGGGCGCGGGTTCGAGCGCCTGGACGAAGCCGCTGATGTACTGCGGGAACGACGGGATGACGAGCGGGTTGGCGAGCAGTTCGTCGCAGCGTTCGCGCAGCTCGGCCAGCGGCAGCACGCCGAGCCGGAACTGCGCGCCCCACAGCAGCGCCACCTTGCCGGGGGTCTCCGGATGCGACTGCCGCACGGCGAGCTCGAGCTGGGCGCGGTCACAGCCGAGGGACAGCGCCAGGCCCTCCATCGAGGACAGGAAGCCGAGCATGGCGGCCACCTGGCGGACGCCGATGTCCTCGGCCACGAAGGCGCTCGGCAGCAGGGTGCAGTAGTGCGCGTAGCCGGTGGTGACGAAGCGCTCGCACCAGTCGGGCAGGGCGGGCTCGGTCGCGCGGTAGTGGGCCAGCAGCCTGCGGATCCCGCGCAGCACGTCGGGCGCGTCGTCCACGGTGCGCTCGGCGGCCAGCAACTCGACCGCCCGCGCGCCCAGCTCCTCGGTGAGGCGCCGGCTGCCCAGGAACACGATGGCGTCCTCGACCGCTTCGAGCGCGACGGCGGCGGTCGCCTTGGGGTCCCACACGCGGCGGCGCAGCCGCTGCTCCAGCACCTGCTCGACGGTGACGCCCTCGTAGCCGAGCTCGATGAGGGCGCGCTGGTGGTGGCCGAGCGCCAGGTCCCAGCTCTCCTGGACGGACCGCTCACCCAGCCGGCGACTGCCCATGATGGGCCGTACGGCTCCGTCGGGGAGCAGCCGGTGCAGGATCCACAGCAGGTGCGAGCAGGGCGCCAGGGCGGGGTCGGCGTTGAGGTCGAGCAGCGCCCGGTGCACGGCGCGCTTCTTCAGGTCGAAGCCGAGCGGCGCGAGCCGGTCGTAGACGTCCTGGGCCAGCGGCGGCATCGCCGTGTAGCCGACCTCGCCGATCCGGTCACCGCCGAGGAGGATCTCGCACAGGCGGCGCACGTCACGGCGGCCCGGCACGGTGTCCTTCTCGATGCAGGTGACCGCGGCGTCCTGGAAGTCGTACGGGGTGGGCCGCGCCCTGTTGCGCATGCCGGCCAGCAGGATCGAGGTCTCGAACACGGCGATGGCGTCGGCGGTGCTGGCCAGGTAGCCGTTGCGACGGGCCAGCCGGACGATGTCCACGCTCCAGCCGAGCAGCTCCGCCTCGTCCAGCTCGTCCAGGACCGGCGGCCTGGACAGAAAGCCGGACAGCCGGTCGGCGAGCGGCTCCCGCCGGACGGGCGACGCCGCCTTGCGGGCCCGCGCCGGGCGCTTCGACGCGTGCTCCTTGAGCTGGTACGGCTTGACGCCGCCGCGCGACACCGCCTTGGCGAAAGTCGCGGCGGCGATGGACACCGAGCCGCCGGCCAGGCCGAACTGCTCCTCGATGGCCGAGTGACTGGCCGGGACGATGCCGTACAGCCAGGTGGTGGCGGTGCGGGGAGTGATGGCGAACTCCGTCCGCTCCGCCGCCAGCCCGAACTCCTCGACCCGGCTGGCCGCGTGGAAGGCGCCGCACACGTACAGGCATCGTTCGGGGTCGGCGCCGGAGGTGGCGAGGTGCTCGCGCATCCGCGTCCACATGTAGCGCTCGCGGTCCTCGTCACGGGCCAGCCGCCCGGCGTCGTCCGGGCCGAGGCGCCTGAACAGGCTGCCGATCAGCACCATGACCTGCCGGTAGGTGTCGTAGTCGGCGCCCGCCAGCGGTTGTTCGACGTACTGGTCCCACCACTCCGACCAGTGCCGGACCTTGCCGTGGTGCAGCAGGTGCTCTTCGAGCTCGGCGAAGCGCGGACGCAGGTCGCCGATCTCCATGCCCACCGCGTCGGCGGGCTGGTCGGGCTGTTCCTGCGGTGACCACTGGAAGACGTGGTCCGCCGAGCGGTCCACCAGCACCAGCTCGACGCCCGGCGTGTCCAGCGCGTACGCGATGGCCTGGTATTCGGCGGACGCCTCGGTGATCGGCGCGACGACGCTGAGCGGCCCCCAGGCGTCCGGGAAGCCGTCCAGCTCGGTCGCGAACGCCTGCAGCGACACCGGCAGGCGGCAGTTGCGCAGCTCGTCGAGCACCGGCCGCAGGTCCTCGCACAGCTCCAGGTAGATGACCTCGGGCTGCTTGTCACGCAGCCGCCGCGCCATGGCCAGCGCCGAGCCGGGCGAGTGGTGGCACACCGGGAAGATCTCCAGCTGCTCGCCCAGCGCCCGGTCGACGTCGTCGACCATGCCCGACAGGATGCCGGACAGCGCGCCGGGCGTGCCGGCGAAGGCCGCCGCGGCGTCGCTCAACTGCTCGCGCAGGGCGGCGAACGGGCTCTGGGTCATGAGAGCGTGGCGATCGCCTGGCGGCCGCCTTCGAGGAAGTCCACCCACTCGCCGCCGTCCTTCTTGCTGCGGGGCTCGATCACGCCGTGCCAGTACTTGTTGAGGATGGCCAGGTCCTCGGGCTGGCGGCGGGCCAGCGAGCCCACCAGCGAGCCGGCGAGCGTCTCGGCGCGCAGCGTGCGGTCGCCGAAGAAGTTGCTGTGCAGGATCGCGTCCTCCAGCACGCCGATCTGCTCGGCCGTGGACAGCGCCGACTCGAGCTTCTCGTCGTCGCTGCGCGCCGAGGCGGCCGCGGCGCGCAGGTCGGCGAAGCTCTGCAGCAGGATGTCCAGCAGCGTCGGCGGCAGCTCCAGCTCGATGCGGTGGCGGCGCAGCAGCTCCACCGTGCGGAAGCGGACGATCTCCGCCTCGCTCCGCTTGTTCGTCACGACCGGGATGCGGACGAAGTTGAAGCGCCGCTTGAGCGCCGACGACAGGTCGTTCACGCCGCGGTCGCGGCTGTTGGCGGTGGCGATGATGGAGAAGCCCGGCTGGGCGAAGACGATGTTGTCGTCGTCCAGCTCGGGGATGGAGACGTACTTCTCCGAGAGGATGGAGATCAGCGCGTCCTGCACGTCGCTGGTCGAGCGGGTGAGCTCCTCGAAGCGGCCGATCACGCCGCCCTCCATCGCCGTCATGATCGGCGAGGGGATCATCGAGTCACGCGACTGGCCCTTGGCGATCACCATGGAGACGTTCCACGAGTATTTGATGTGGTCCTCGGTGGTGCCCGCCGTGCCCTGGACGACCAGCGTCGAGTTGCGCGAGATGGCGGCGGACAGCAGCTCGGCGAGCCAGCTCTTGCCGGTGCCCGGATCGCCGATCAGCAGCAGGCCACGGTCGGAGGCGAGGGTGACGATACTGCGTTCGACGAAGCTGCGGTCGCCGAACCACTTCTGCGGGATCTCCCGGTCCAGGCCGTCGGAGCGCTCGGAGCCGAGCACGAACAGCCGGACCATGCGCGGGCTGAGCCGCCAGGAGAACGGCTTGGGGCCGTCGTCGATCGACTCCAGCCAGTCGAGCTCTTCTGCGTACTTGACCTCGGCGGGGGCACGCAGCATCTCGTCGGTCATTTCCAGGGTCTCCTAGTTGAGGAAGCTCTTGAGCTCGAACACGAGTTTGCGGATGTGGCCCGAGATCACGGGCGTGCCCAGGTCCTTGAGCTTCTCGCGGAACCAGGGGTCCACGCTCTGGCTGCCTGAGCTGTTGACCGACCCGACAGGGATGAGCTTCACCCCGGACCGGTGCACTGCCTCGAACTCACGCTGCAGGTCCCGGTTGTCGTAGAAGTCGGAGATCCACACCATCGCGGTGTTACGCGGGTCGAGAACCTTCGGGCGGGCCTGCGCCATCGCGACCAGGCCGTTCGTGCCACCGCCGAGTTGGGTACGCAGCAGCACCTCGAACGGATCGTGCACCCATGGGGTCAGGTCGAGCGCCCGCGTGTCGTAGGCGATCAGATGGACGTCCACCTTGGGCAGACCGGCGAAGATCGACGCCAGGATGGTGCAGTTGACCATCGCGTCGACCATCGAGCCCGACTGGTCCACGACCACGATCATCCGGGCCGGGGTGGTGCGCTTGGCGGTGTGCCGGTAATAGAGGCGGTCCACGTACAGGAGCTGATCTTCTGGGCTCCAGTTGGGGAGGTTCTTCCAGATCGTGCGCTCGATGTCCAGGTTGCGGAACACCCGCTTCGGCGGCACCGACCGGTCGATGGTGCCCGCGCTGGTCTGCCGCACCTGCGTGCGCAGCACCTCGGCCACCTCGTCGACGAACCTGCGGATCAGCGCCTTGGCGTTGGCCAGCGCGACGTCGGACAGGTTGTCCTTGTCGCGCAGGAGCTGCTCGATGAGGGACATGCTGGGGGTGAGCTGCCTGGCCAGCGCCGGGTCGGCGAGCACCTCGCGCAGCCGCATGCGGCGGACGAGGTCGCCCTCCAGCTTGCCCAGCACGCCCGCCAGTCCGCCGTGGCCGTCGCCCCGGCCTGGACCATGGCCGCCGCCCTGCTGGGTGCGCAGGTCGCCCGGCTGGTGCCCGAGCGCCCGCTCCAACCAGCCCGCGTCCTGCTGCCATCCGGCCAGGTCGGTGGCGGTGATGTTGCCATGGCCGGTCGCGAACAGGTTCAGCAGGAGCTTGGCGGCCAGCGCCGCCGTACGGGCCCGGTCCCTGGGCCGCTCGTCCTCGCCCGGGAGCATCAGGGCGTCGAACTCGGCGGCCAGGTCGGGGAAGCGCTGCACCAGGGTGTCGACCGACACCGACGGGTCGAGCAGCGCGGTGGGCAGGCCGAGGTCCTCGACGACGGCGACGCTGGCCGCCTCCAGGGACGGCTGCTCGTCGGTCTCGAACACGCGGGCCAGCAGCCGCCAGAGCAGCACCTGGCGCCGATTCTCCTCGGCCGTGGCCACTTCCTGCGCCGAAGTCGTCTGAGGTGCCGTCGCCGCCTGAGGTGCGGTCGTCGCCGGCTCCGGGGTGGTCATCGGCGCAGCAACCGTCCGGCTCGCTCGCGCAGGACCGTCACCGCGTCGCCCGCCCTGGCCAGTGACCTGACCACCTTGGGATCGGTGGGCCCCTGCGCCCAGGCGCCGGTGTGCTCCTCCACCGGCTGTTTCTTGACCGTGGCCTGGATCGCGAGTGGCTGCAGCAGCCACCGGCCGGCGTCCCAGCGCAGCAGCCCGACGCACGCGGTGGAAGTGGCCATGAGCTTCGGCGTGAGCGGGCCCGAGGAGGGCAGGCGATCGACGGCCACCGCCAGGTCGTGCCCGTCCAGCGAGATCCGGTCGCCGGTCTTGGCCGTGGTGTAACCCTCCAGGAACACCGGCTCGGCGATGCGCGCCGGATGGCGGTCGAGGGGCGGCGTGGCCGGCGCGAGCGCGCCCGCGAGCATGACCCGGGCGGTGGCGAACGGGTCGGCGGCCCCCTGCGGAGCGGCCCGATCCTCCTGCCACACCAGGTCGCCGCCGCCCAGCAGAGGCATGTCGGTGATCTCCACCGATCGTCCCCCGGCCAGCGCGCCCGTCAGCACGGGGTAGCCCTCCAACAGCGACCAGATCGCCGGGCCCACGATCGTGTCCACCTTGCCGGCGGAGACGGCGGCCCGCACCACCCTGGCCTCGCCGCCGGCGGACTCCAGCACGGCGTGCACCTGCGCCTGCACGACGGTCGCGTGCTCGTGTACGTCCACGCCGAGGATCAGCAGCCGGCCCGAGACGAGCTCCGCCGGCTCAGGAGTGCCGAGCCAGTCCGGCTCGGACAGCAGCACGGCCCGCGTCCACAGGTCCGCCCACCGGCGCACCGGCACCTTCTCCATGGCCGCGACCGGCGACGACGCCCTCAGCTCCCCCGCCAGACCGTCCGTCAGTACGGCCAGCCGCCGCAGGCCGGGCTCGGCCAGCACCGCTTCGATCGCCTGGTCAGCGGCGGAGGCCAGATCGTGGCCGACCCCCCGCCAGCCGGTGATGGCCAGCTCATGCAGCCAGGACCGGCAGCCAACGAGCAGATTCCCCATCGCAGCGCCAGCCCCACCCACAGCCGCCGCGGTTTGGGCGGTGGAGCCCGGCCCTGCCGCAGCTTGGGCGGTGGGGCCCGCCCCGGCCGCAGAACCCTCGGCGGGTGCGGGCGGCCAGGGTGCTCTGGTGCGGCCCAGGGAGTCGTCCAGGTGGGTCAGCAGGGCGTCGTGGACGGCGCCGAGGAGGGCGGCTCGCGCGCCGGCCAGGGCCGTCAGGTGCTCGCCCGCCACCGATCCGGCGGCGACCTTCTCGGCCGCCTCGCCGGCCCGGTCGCCGAGCGGCGTGGCCGCCACGGCTCCGGCCAGGCCGATGATCGCCTGCGTGCCCCGCTCGTCCAGCCGGCCGAGGCCGTTGGCGAGCGCCTCGTCGAAGGCCGTCACCAGCTCCAGGGCCTCCGCCGCACCGGGCGGGTCCTCGGCCAGCGCGGCCAGCTGCATCGCCAGCATCAGCGCACCGCCCCGGAGGCCGGGAACCAGTGCAGCTCGGGCAGCGGCGCCGTGGTGGCGGGCAGCTCCAGGTAGGCCAGGTGGCGCAGGAAGCGGCTGAACACGACGGCTGCCGGGGCCGGCTCGTGCTGCCCCTCCAACATGGACCGCCGCAGCTCCCCGGCATCGGTGCTGTCGGGGTCGGGGACCCGCAGGTAGCGGGCGACCCGCTCGATGCCGTACTGCACGACCGCCTCGTCGACCAGCGACCGCAGGTGCTTGCAGGGGTAGCCGGTCAGGCCGCCGCACTGCCGGTTGTTGTTGGTGCTGCAGTTGTAGGCGTAGGTCCCGGCGGCGATCGAGGAGACGTACACCCGCTCGATGTCCGAGCCGCTCGACACCACTCCCTGCAGACGCCCGTCGGCCAGCTCGACGAAGGGGACCTTCGCGAGCTTGCGCGGTTCGAGGGGCGGCACCACCCGGGTCACGCTGCTCTGCTCCCACGCGGTTAAGTCCGCGGTCACGATCCTCGACCTCCAGCACAAGACAGCTCGGGGAATGCCGCCGGCACGGCGACACCTACACGTACGGCTGATCAATGATCCGGAAATGTACCGGATGCCACCGACAACAACAGGCGGATTGGATCTTTGGCGGTACGCCGGAATCGTGCCTACCGGATCATCACCTTTCGGCGGATTGTAGGGGCGTATTTCCTAATATGAGGCTCCCCTACCGAAGCGAGACTTCATGCCGCACGACCACGAAGGACAGCGGGTCAGCAGGCGCAAGCTGATCGCCGGCATCAGTTCCCTGGGGCTGGGCAGCCTGCTCGCCGCCTGCGCCCCGGACGCCCCGCCCACCTCCCCGTCCGTGGCCGCGACCGCCACCACGGCGAAGGACCTCACGCCCCTGTTCGACAAGGCCGGCACCTGTAGGCTCACCCCCGCGACCACGGCCGGCCCCTTCTACTTCGATGCGGACCGCATCCGCGGCAACATCCGCGAGGACCGGCCCGGCGCACGCCTACGCGTCGCGATCAAGGTCCAGGACAGCGAGACGTGCGAGCCGCTGCCCAAGGCCGTGGTGGAGATCTGGCACTGCGACGCGGCCGGCTCCTATTCGGGCACCGGCTCCCCCACCTCAGGCGGCTCCAACTCCGGCCCCCAGTCCCCCACCTCAGGCAGCGGCTCGGCCGGCGCTCCGCCGGACGGCTCGGCCGACCTGAAGCCTGTGGACGACGCGCGGTACCTGCGCGGCGCCCAGGTGACCAACGCCGACGGCATCGTGGAGTTCACCACCATCTGGCCGGGCTGGTACCAGGGCCGGACCATCCACATCCACGCGATGGTGCACTTCACCGACGCTCGCGTGCTCACCACCCAGGTGATGTTCGACGAGGCGCTCAACACCGAAGTGCTCGCCCGGGCCCCCTACACCGCCCGCCCCGGCCGCGACACCCGCAACGACGACGACGGGATCTACCGCGACGACCTGCTGCTCACGGTCACCAAGGACGGCGACGGCTATCTCGGCGCGATCGTCTTCGCCGCCGACTCCGACCGAGACGGCGGCTGACCGCCGATCAGGCCGCCACCCTGCGCAGCGGGCTGACCGCCGTTCAGGCCGCCGCCACCCTGCGCAGCTCGGCGAGCTGCGTCCAGGACAGTACGGCGCTCGCGCCGAGCAGCGTGATCCCCGACAGGACCCCGCTCACGAAAGGCACCCACGCGAGCGCCGACGTGCCCGCCATGACGAACCCGGCGATGCCCAGCACCGTCGGGATCACCCCCGGCACCAGCATGCTCGGCGCCTTCCACACCGGCGCCAGCGCGACGAAGTGCGCGCCGACGACGAACGCGATCCAGGCCACGTTCACCTGCTCCGGCACCCCCAGCGCGCCGAGCACCGGCAGCCCGCCGAACAGCAGGACCACCTCCACACCGACGATCACCAGGTAGGCCTTGCCGAACATCGGCCCGCCCGCCGGCCCGCCCTGCGGCACGGCACCAGTTTTGATCATCCTTCCCGCCGTCATGTACACGAAGATCACGAACATGAGGGCGAGGACCGCCGCCACCCGCAGCAGGGTCCCCGCCAAGGAGGGCAGCGGCTCGTTCGCGTTGATCGCCACGAAGAGCATGCCGAATACGGCCCCAACCAAAAGCCCAATAAGACGTTGCATGAACGGCGACTTTACCGACCGGCCTACAACGTCATATCGGGTGACAGCGTCAGCGGCGCCGTATAGCGTCGCAGGGTTGTCAGAGTGTCGGCATACGAGGGCGGCGAGCGGTGCGTTCCTGGACGGCGTTACCCGTCGACAGGGTCGTACGGCTGGACGGCGCCGACGCCGACACGGTCGCGCTGGCCATCGACCCACTCCCCTCGGACGCGCCCGCGATCGTCACCTACGCCGCCGTCCAGGAACGCTCCACCACGTCCATGGTCACTTCCGTCCTGGACGAGCTGGAAGCGGCCGCCGCCGCCCTGTTCCCCGCGTGGCTGCCCGGCGCCGAGGGCATCGGCGGGCCGGGCGGCGCCGGCGTGCCCGCCGTACGCGTCCTCGCCCGGCGCAAGGCGGCGGACGGCGAGGACTTCGGCCCCTTCCTCGCCGGGCTCGCGGAACGGGCGCTGACTGGGCGGCCCAGCCGTTTCCCTCCCGAGATCAGGGCCGCCGGGCTCGCCAGAGCACTGGCCGCCAGCTTCGGCCGGTCACGCATGTCACTCCTGGTCCGGGTCCCCGACGGGCTCACCGACGCGGCGCAGGAGGTGCTGGTCGCCGGCTGCGAATGGCTGGCCCACCGAGGCGGCTTCGGCGTCTGGCTGGTCGGAGCCGACCTACCGGCGGTGGACCGGGTGCCGAGAGTGCCGTTCCCGCTGAAGCCAGGAAGTCCTGGCACCCTCACTCCCTCGCTGACCGCCGCCGAAGCCGGCCCGCCCCGGGTTCTCCCGGGAGCTCCGCCAGGGGATCGTGCCGCAACGCTCCCGTCAGCAGGCAGCGCCGAAATGCCTCGCGCGATCGTCAGCTATCCGGCGGTCGCGGGGCGGCCGCATCCGGCCAGTCCCAGTGAGCGGGCGCTGGAGGCCGCGCTGGGCTCGCGCGGCTGGGCGGCGGGGCGCGGCTGGAACCAGACGCTGTGCCCGCACCCGCTCGCCGGCCCGGTCCGGGTGGACCTGCTCTGGCAGGCGGAGCGGTGCGTCGTCGAGGTGGACGGGCCCGACCACAGGGGCGCGCTCAAGTTCGCCGAGGACCGCAGCCGGGACGTGCGCCTGCAGCTCGCCGGCTACGCCGTGCTGCGCTTCACCGATGATCAAGTGCTCACCGATGCCCAGGGCGTGATCCGCCAGATAGAGCTGTTCCTCCGGGACCGGCGTCGTGCCACTCAAGAAGGATGAGACATGTCAGAGCAGAACCTGTCGCTGCCCGAATTCTCGGCACTGATCGCCCTGGCCGTGACGGCAGGAGAGATCTCCAACAACGAGCTCTACGAACGCTTCGGCCTGAAGATCGACGGGGAAAGACGGCGCAGGCTGAACGAGCTGAAACTGGTGGACAGCTGGAAACAGGGCCGCCAGTACGTTCACATGCTGACCGACCAAGGCACGGCCCGCCTGGCGGAGGACCTGAGCGCGGGCCTGGTGCCGGCCCTGCCCGGCTCCGCGGGAAGCATCGCCCGCGCGCTGCTCGGCTGGCTCCCCCTCTACCTGAAGCACTCCGACCAGCGACTCGCCGACATCTTCCAGCCGTACGACAACCCCGGTTCTTCCGAAGGGATGGCCCCGCCATCGGCCCCCGAGGAACCGGAGGAACTGGAGGAACTGGAGGCGCGCATCCGAGCCGCCTACGCCGAGCTGGCGCCGAGGCAGGGCTCCTGGGTGGGGCTGGCCCGGCTGCGGCCACTGCTGGGCGACGTGCCGAGAGGGCAGGTGAACGAGGCGTTGACCAGGATGGAACGCCTGCCTGACGTGAACATCGTCCCGGAGTCCAACCAGAAGACGCTCACCCCCGGCGACCGCGAAGCCGGGGTGATCATCGGGGGGCAGGAGAAGCACCTGTTGTGGATCGGTGAGGCATGACAGACGCCAAGGCGCTCACCGCCCTGAGCTTCAACTACACCGAGGGCGCCGACGACGTGTGGCGTCCCTCCCCCTTCCATGTGGAGGGCCTGCACGGCGGCTCGACGAAGATCCTGCTCGACGGCCTGGCCGAAGCACGCGCCCAACCGGACGGCAGCCCCATCGGCGTGGTCGTGCAGGGTCAGCGCGGCACCGGCAAGACGCACCTGCTGGGCTGGCTGCGCGAGCTGACCCAGCGGGAGGGCGGCTACTTCGTGCTGGTCGGCCTGCTGGACGCGAAAGGCTTCTGGGAGAGCACCGTGGTGTCGATCCTGGACAGCTTCTCGCGGGCGGGCGAGGACGGGAAGTCGCAGCTCAGGGTGTTCCTGTCCCGCCTGGCGGCGTCCGTGGACGTGTCGCGGATGACCCGGCGGGCGGTGACGGGCAGGAAGGAGGTCACCCGCGACGAGCTCGACTCCTTCATCGGCGCGCTGCGCCGCCTCGACGAGCAGGTCGGCAGGGGCTGCCAGGACACCGCGCGGGCGCTGACACTGTTCGCCTCGGCTGACATGGGGATGCAGGACATCGGCGAGGCGTTCCTCTACTCGATGCCCGAAGGGGAGCCCGGCGAGCGCGCCCGGTGGGGCATCCGGCCCGTCGACAAGACGCCGCAGGAGATCGTCCAGGACATCTCGCGGCTGCTGGCGCTCACCGGGCCGACCGTGATCGCGATCGACCAGATCGATCCGCTCATCGCCCAGTCGTCGGCCGCGACCGATTCCGCCCTGTCCCCGGCCTCGCCCGTCTCCGGCGTGGTCCTCGACGCGGGCGGGAAGCTGCTGCTGGAGCGCATCGCGGGTGGGCTGATGGCGCTGCGGGAGGTCTCCCGCAAGACGCTGACGGTCCTGTCCTGCCTGCCGAACAGCTGGGCGCTGATCCAGCAGGAGGCCGTCGACACGGTCCGCGACCGGTTCAAGGAAGCGGTCCAGCTCATGACCATCCCCGACGCCGGCACCGCTCGCGAGCTCGTCACCAGGCGGTTCGAGGCGCAGTACCGGGCGGCGGGCGTCGAGCCGCCGTATCCGACCTGGCCGATCCGGCCCGAGGCCTTCGAGCGGGCCCCCGGCATGACCCCTCGGCAGCTCCTCATCGCGATCGAGGCGCACATCAGGTCCTGCGTACGGGACGACGAGGTCAGGGAGCTCACGACCTTCGACGGCGTGGCCGTGGGAACGCCGGCCAAGCCGACGGCACCGGAAGGGCTCACCGAGCCGGTGGCGCAGGCGGTGATCGCGCTGGATGCCCGGTTTGCCGCGTTGCGGGACGGGCGGCAGCCGCCGATGATCGACGGCGCGTCCGAGGACGTCCTGATGCCCGCACTCCTGGCGGCGGGCCTGTCGGCGTGGATCGCCGGCCAGGGCGAGAACGGCCTGACGTTCACCGTGGACCCGCCACCGAGCGCCAAACCGCCCCTGCACGCTCGCTTGCGCCAAATCCTGGACGAGTCCACCGAGGACGAGACGCACTGGGCGTTCCGGGCGGTCACCGCGAACAACGCCATCGCGGCGCTGAACCGGATCCGCAAGGCGTCGGTGGCGGCCGGGCTGGACGCCGAGGTCCCCAAGAGGCGGCTCTTCCTGCTGCGCAACCGGGACTGGTCAGGGGGCGAGCGCACCCAGGAGGTGGTCGCGGCGTTCGAACGCGCGGGCGGCCGGAAGCTGACCTTCAACGGCGACGACCTGCGCGTCCTGTCCGCACTCAGCGAACTCATCGCCGAGAACCCACCCCACCTCAACACCTGGCTCGCCGTACGGGATCCAGCGGGCGACGTCAGCTTCCTCAGAGAGGCCCTGACGGAGCTCTGGAGCGTTCCCACCCCACCGACCCCCACGGCGGCCACCACTCCGGGTAACGACCCTGAACGACCGCAGGACCGTACAGACAACCGTGAACGAGTGCAAGACCGTACAGACGACTCTGAACGAGCGCAGGACCGTACAGTCGTCTTTGCCGCGACCGGCGGAGCGGCGCAGTCGGCCCGTGCGGCGGGGCGGGGGGCGGCGGGTGAGGGGCCCGGCATTCCCGTCGGCAGGCGGATGGCCACCGGGGCGCAGGTGAGCGTCCCGTTGGAGGCGCTCAGGAAGCACACGGCGATCTTCGCCGGCACCGGCTCCGGCAAGACGGTGCTGATCCGGCGGCTGGTCGAGGAGTGCGCGCTGCAGGGCGTGTCCGCCATCGTGCTCGACCCGAACAACGACCTGGCCCGCCTGGGCGACCCGTGGCCGCAGGCGCCGCACGGCTGGCAGGAGGGGGACGAGCGGAAGGCGGCCGACTACCTGGCGGGCACCGAGGTGGTGATCTGGACGCCGAGGCGGGGGGCCGGACGCCCGCTGAGCTTCCAGCCGCTGCCCGACTTCGCGGCCGTGGCGGACGACCCGGACGAGTTCACCGAGGCCGTGGAGGTGGCGGTGGCGGCGATCGCGCCACGGGTCAAGCTGGAGGCCAGGACCGACAAGGCGCAGCGTGGGCAGGCGGTGCTCAGGAGGGCACTGGCCCGCTACGGCCGGCGGGGTGGCCGGAGTCTCAAGGGCCTGATCGCGCTGCTGGCCGACCTGCCGGACGGGGTGAGCGAGCTGGCGAGCGCGCCGAAGATCGCGGCCGAGCTCGCTCAGTCGCTGACCGCCGCGATGGACAACGACCCGATGTTCGGCGGCGGGGGTGAGCCGGTGGATCCAGGGGTGCTACTGACCCCGTCGGAGGGGCGCCGGGCCAGGGTGTCGGTGATCAGCCTGGCGGGGCTGCCGGGCGAGGAGCAGCGGCAGAGCTTCGTGGGGCAGCTCCAGATGGAGCTGTTCGCCTGGATCAGGCGGCATCCGGCGGCTGACCGGCCGTTGGGCGGCCTGTTCGTGATGGACGAGGCGCAGACGTTCGCCCCGTCGAACGGCCGGGTCACGCCCGCGACCCGCAGCACGCTGGCGCTGGCGTCGCAGGCCAGGAAGTACGGCCTGGGCCTGATCTTCGCGACCCAGGCGCCGAAGGGCCTGCACAACCAGATCCCCGGCAATGCCGCGACGCAGTTCTTCGGCCTGCTGAACGCCTCCGCGCACGTCAACACGGCCAAGGAGATGGCCCGGGCCAAGGGCGGCGACACCCCGGACATCGCCAAGCTGAGCACCGGTGAGTTCTATGTGGCGCTGGAGGGCCGGTCCTTCGACAAGGTGCGCGTTCCGATGTGCCTGAGCCACCACCCGAAGGCACCGCTCACCACGGAGGAGGTCATCGCCCGAGCCGCAAGAGAGAGCGCTCTCTAACTCTCCTGCCAACCTGGCTACACGTTACAACCTGTCACTTGACAGAAGTTTCTGACAAGGCCAGTCTCCGTCTCAGGGAGCGCTCCCCCCCACGCTCCCCGAGACGGAGTCCGTATGCCCGCCTTACGACCGATCCTCATCCTGACCCTGCTGGCCGCGCTGCTCGGCGCCCCTCTCGTGCAGCAGCAACCCGCGTCCGCCGAGCCGGTACGGGTGGCGGAGTTCCTCGCCGACTGCCCCTACAGTCACCGGCTGCCCGACGACCCGATCGTCTTCCCCGGCCTGCCGGGTGCCTCCCACATGCACAGCTTCTTCGGCAGCCGCGTCACCAACGCCCACACGACCGTGACCGACCTGCTGAACGGCCCCAGCAACTGCAACCCGGCCGTGGACAAGTCCTCCTACTGGGTGCCGACCCTCTACAACAACAACGCCCCGGTCGAGCCGACCATCACCACGTTCTACTACCTGGGCGAGGGCGTCCGGCCGGACATCACCGCCCGGATCCAGCCGTTCCCGCTCGGGCTGCGGATCGTGGCCGGCAACGCCAGGGCCACCGGGCCCGACGCGACCACCATCGCCCGCTGGTCGTGCCTGCACGCCGGGCATGTCGTCGCGTCCAAGGACTTCGTCACCTGCCCGTCCGGCACGATGCTGGAGTCGTACCTCGACTTCCCGCAGTGCTGGAACGGCCGCGACCTCGACTCGGCCGACCACAAGAGCCACATGGCCTATCCGGTCGGCGACCAGTGCCCCTCCAGCCACCCCGTCCCGGTGCCCAAGCTGCGCCAGGTGCTGCGCTATCCGGTGAGCGGCAATCCGGCGAACTTCCGGCTGGCCTCCGGAGGCGGCTTCACCATGCATGGCGACTTCTTCAACGCCTGGCCGGTGGCGGAGCTGGAGCGCCGGGTGCGCGACTGCATCCGGCCGATCATCAAGTGCGGGGCCGACGGCCGCCCGTCATGATCGCGGTAGGGCGGGCCGCCCGGCCTGCCCTACCCTTACCGCTTCGCGATGGTATGCAGGCGATCGCGATGGAATAGTCAGGGACGCACTGGGCAATACCTTTCGGCATTCGGCTGCTTGGGGGTTTGCAATGGTCTCTGCTCGACGACTGCTCGGCCGGCTCGCGTACGGCGCCCGCTACAACCGGGTGCCCTGGGGACAGCGGGTCTACGTCCGGCCGGGCGAACGGACGCTCCGCGAGGCCCAGTGGCGATGGCGGCTACGCCGCTCCCCCGTCCTGTCCCTGGAGGAGTATCAGGCGAACGTGCCGCTCGGCGAGATCGAGGAGTTCCTGAGCTGCACGCTGTGCGGGGAGACCAGCCAGCAGCCGCTGTTCCAGCCGACCGGCGGCGGCAAGTGGCGCTACCGGGTCGTCCGCTGCCCGTCCTGCGGCTTCCTCTACCGCAATCCGAACGTGCGCCCCGAGCGGCTCGGCGACCTGTACGCCACCGGCTACAGCAAGTTTCTGACCGGCAAGTACGCCGCCAACCGGCAGCGCCGCTACAACCTCACCATGCAGGCGTTCTCCCCCATTCTCGACCACGGGGAGGGGCGGCGGCTGCTCGACTTCGGCTGCGGCGCCGGGCTGTTCCTTGAGCTGGCCGAGCAGCGCGGCTTCGACGCCTGCGGGGTGGACCTGTCCCCCGACTCGGTCGCGCAGGCCAACGAGAGGCTGACCAAGGCGCGGGCCTTCCACGGCGCGCCCCATGACGTGCCGGAGATCGCGGCGGGCGGCTTCGACGTCATCACCCTCTGGTCGGTGCTGGCGCACCTGCCCCGGCCGCTCGACGACTTCACGATGTTCCGCGAACTGCTGGCGCCCGGCGGGGTGCTGCTCATCCTGACGGTGAACGCGCGCTCACTGCTGCTCAAGGCGTACGGGTCGGAGTGGAGCGGCTTCACCAAGAACCACCTGATGTTCTACTCCTCGGAGACGCTGCCGAGGCTGCTGCGCCGTACCGGCTTCGCGGGGGTCGGTTACGTCCCGAGCTACGGCGACACCATCGAGGCGGGCACCACCCGCCTGCCCGACTCGCTGCGGGAGCGGCTGCGGCGCACGGTCGAGGCGACCGACGGCGGCAACATGATGCGCGCGATGGCCTTCGCCGACGATGAGGCGATCATCCGCTGGGGCGACCGTCTGGACATCGACCGCCTGCGCGACGCGAGCGTCAGCAAGCCGCCCCTCGACCTCACCGGCTCCGCGGGCCTGTGATTTTCCCCGGCGAAAGGCAGAAGGAGGTAGCTGCGGAGAAATAGTTGAAAGGTCTACGGTTAGCAGCATGGCTGCTACCCCAGAAACGGTGCACTGGCGGGGCGTACACCACCTTGCCCTCATCACTCCGGACATGGACGCCACCGTCCGGTTCTGGCACGGCGTGCTCGACGCCCGCCTGGTCACCACCCTCGCCATTCCCTCCTTCAGGCACTACTTCTTCGAGGTGGGCGCCGGCAACACCGTCGCCTTCTTCGAGTACACCGACCAGGAGCTCGACAGCTTCGCCAAGCCCGCCGGCGTGCCGTACGCCA
The DNA here is from genome assembly GCF_014646515.1 of Nonomuraea glycinis. Taxonomy (GTDB): domain Bacteria; phylum Actinomycetota; class Actinomycetes; order Streptosporangiales; family Streptosporangiaceae; genus Nonomuraea; species Nonomuraea glycinis. Next base: position 696,159 of record NZ_BMNK01000002.1, on the reverse strand, counting down.
AGGCCGCGCAGTTCGACCACCTGTCGCTGCACCTGCCCGACGAGGACGCCCTGGTACGCCTGCGCGACCGGCTCAAGGAGCACGGCTGCGAGGTCACCGACGTCATCGACCACGGCTACCTGCGGTCGATCTACTTCAGCGACCCCAACGGCATCGCGATGGAAGCCTCCTGGTGGACCATCGACCCGACGGGCAGACCGGTCGACTACACCGACGAACGCCTGTTCGCCGACCCCGACCCGGTCCCCGCCGTCCGCGAACTCCGCGACAACGGCCGGCTGACCCACACGGTCAGCACCCGCCTGGTCGACGGCATCATCGAGGATCTCCGCCGGGAGGGCATCACCCTGGACCCGTCCTAGTGCAGACGGGCCAGCCAGCGCCCGTGCGCGGTCCAGCAGTCGACTTCCGCGAACCCGCCGGCCAGCCCGATCCGCTGGATGTCACTCGCCGAAACGGTCGCCCAGCCGAACCAGTCCCCCGCACGTGGCCCCCGCCGTAACCGGAGCCGGTCCACCCGGCTTCGGGTTCCGGGCGGCGCGACCTCGGCGAGGATCGTGCCACCCGGCCGGAGGAGCTGCCTGACCCTGTGCAGCAGCGCTTCGGGGTTGCCACCGATGCCGATGTTGCCGTCGGCGAGCAGCGCCGTCGCCCAGCGGCCGCTGCCGGGTACGTCCTCGAAGACGTCCCGGAGCAGGGCGAACCCTCCGGCGAGGCGGGTCAGGGCGACGGCGCGCGGGGTGATGTCGATGCCGAGTGAGCGGATTCCGCGCCGGGTCAACGCCGCCGTGAGACGTCCAGGACCGGAGCCGACGTCCAGCGTGGGGCTGGCGCAGCGGCTCAGCAGCTCCTCGTCCCCGTCGATCGGTTCGAACCAGCGTGCGGTCTCCAGCATGACCCGGGTACCGTCCACGTACTCGATCTCGGCGGACTCCCCCGCGAGGGCGTCGGCGTAGATTTCCCCGATCATCGGCCCAGCTCGCGCAGCGTGGCGGCGAAACAGGACGCGGGCGCCGCGGCGGCCACGGCGACGGCGTCCGCCGCGGTGTCGACGTCGATCAGCTCGGGCAGGTGGTGTACGGCCAGCCCGGCGCGTTCGAGCCGGTCGAGCTGGAGCTTGCCGGTCTCCGGATGCGACATGGGAACCCCCAGGAGCAGCGCCGGGTCCGGTCGCCGCAGGCCGAGCAGCCAGAAGCCGCCGTCGGCGGCCGGACCGTACACCGCGTCGTGCCGCTCCAGCGCCTGCCCGGCCTCGCGCAGCAGCGCGGGGGTGACCTGCGGGGTGTCCATGCCGATCAGTACGACGGGATCCGGCCGCAGCCGGAGGGCGTCGGCGAAGGCCGCCGCCAGGCGCTCGTCCAGCCCCTCGCCGCGCTGCGGGATCACCACGAATCCCGCGGGCAGCCAGCGGCCCGGCAGCCCGTCCAGGGCGAGCACCCGCTGGGTGGCCGGGGCCGCGGCGACCGCGCGCACGCTGTCGCTGAGCGCGGCCTCGGCGAGGGCGGCGGCTTCAGCCGGGCTGTACGGCGGGGTCAGCCGGGTCTTGACCTTCCCGGGCAGCGGTTCCTTGGCGATGATCACGATCTGCGCCGGCGAGTGGTCGACAGTGTGCTGGCTCAATGGCGTAGCTCCGCTCGATGCGGCCGCCGGGCGGCCCAGCCGATCAGCACGGCCAGTGCGGCGGCGACGTAGAAGGGGGTTCCCGGGTTGCCGGGGGCGGCCGGTCCGGCGGTGTAGGCGACCGCGCCCGCCAGGGCCACGCCCAGCCATTCCCACCGTCCGTCCATGGCGGCCAGCGCGACGACCAGCAGCGCGTACCACGAGTACCCGGGGGTGAGCAGCAGCAGGAGCGAGCCGCTGACCAGCAGCGCGCCCTGCCAGGGCCGGTCGGCGTCGCCGTAGCGCAGCACGAGGAGGACGACGAGGCCGAGCAGCGCGATCGCGGCATAAGGGGCCCACGAGTCCGGCATGACCAGCCGCAGGATCGCGTAACGGTTGCCCCCGTCGGGCCCGTCGTAGCGCTCCTCCTTGAGGTAGCCCGGCAGGTATCCCACCACCGAGGCTCCCGAGGCCAGGACATAGGGCAGGTAGGACAGCGCCACCACGAGACCGGCGGGCACCACGGCGCCGAGAACGCGCCGCCACGCCACGCCGCCCGCCGGCACGCCGCCCGCCGGCACGCCGCCCGCCGGCACGCCGTTCGCCAGCACGCCGGACAGGGCGCCGGGGAGCGCTGTCACGGGCAGCAGCTTGGCCGCCACGGCCGCGCCGAGCAGCGCGCCGCGGGCGGGACCCGCGCGGACGGCGCCGAAGGCCAGCACCACGAGCAGCACGCCGAGCATGTCGACGTGCGCGTTGTTCACGGCCTCGACCGGTACCGCCGGACACCACGCCCAGTACGCCGCCCGGCGGGCGCCCGCGAGCCGGCACAACGCCACCAGCACCAGCACGGCCATCACCCAGCCGCCGAGCTGGAGGGCCTTGTGCCGCGAACCTTCTGGCGACAGCCAGTGGACCAGCAGAAAGTATCCCTGCGCGACCGGCGGATAGATCGTGGGCTCGGTGGGGCGGTTGATCCGCGTGCAGCCACCGTCGGGCAGGCCCCGCAGGTCGGGGGCGCCGCAGCCGGAGGGGAAGAGCCATTCGTCACGCAGCCCGGCCAGCGCCGGGTCCGACGGTGGATGGTCGTAGGGGGAGATGCCCGCGGCCTGCACCCGGCCGTCCCACGCGTACCGGAAGGAGTCGGTGCTGCTGCTCGGCGGGGCCGCCAGCCCGGTCGCGGCCAGGGTGACACCGCCGGCGACGACCAGCGCGCCCAGCCGCTGTTCGGGCATCCGCCGGGCCAGCCACAAGGCGGCCGCGAACAGCGCCCAGGCCAGCAGATACCAGCCCAGGCCGGGTGGCCCGGCCACCATCCTGAGCAGGACGGCCGCCAGGGCGGCGAGGACCCCGCTGACCACGAGCAAGCTTCGACTCACAGGCGGCAGCCTCGCATCCTGAAACCGCTTCGGAACCGCGGCGGCGTCCCCTGTTCGCCCTCCGTAAGAACCCTTACGAAGTGCTTACACAGCTTCGGTGCGCGCAGGTGGCGGGTTACCGTCGGCGGCGTGAGAGTGATGGTCACCGGCTCGGCCGGTTTCATCGGCGGACACGTTGCCGAGATCCTGCAAGCGGCGGGTCACGACGTCGTCGGCCTGGATCTGCGGTGCGGCGCCGACGTCCGCGACGCGGCGACCCTGGACACGCTGCTGCCGGGCGTCGATGTCGTCGTGCACCAGGCGGCCAAGGTGGGTCTCGGCGTGGACGTCTCCGATCTGCCCGACTACGCCTCGGTCAACGTGTACGGCACGGCCGTCCTGCTGGCCGCCATGGCCAGGCACGGCATCGGGCGGCTGGTGCTGGCGTCCTCGATGGTGGTCTACGGCGAGGGCCGGTACGAGTGCGCCACGCACGGCCAGGTCAGGCCCGGCCCCCGTGCCGTCGATGACCTGGAGCGCGGCCGGTTCGAACCGGCCTGCCCGCGATGTGGCGAGCCGGTGCGCAGTGCGGTGATCAAGGAGGACGCACCACCCGATCCGCGCAACGCCTACGCCACCAGCAAGCTCGCCCAGGAGCACCTGGCCGCCAACTGGTCCAGGGAGACGGGCGGGAGCGCGGCAGCGCTGCGCTATCACAACGTCTATGGGCCGCGTATGCCCCGCGACACCCCGTACGCCGGAGTGGCGGCGATCTTCCGCTCCGAACTGCGGGCGGGCCGGGCGCCGAAGGTGTTCGAAGACGGCCGGCAGCTCCGTGACTTCGTCCACGTGCGCGACGTGGCCAGGGCGAATCTCGCGGCTCTGGTGGCGCCCGGCCGGCCCGGCGAGTCGCGGGCCTGGAACATCGCCTCCGGCACCCCCCACACCGTGGGCGAGATGGCCTGCGCGCTGGCCACCGAACAGGGCGGGCCGAGCCCGCGGGTCACCGGGGATTACCGGCTGGGCGATGTCCGCCACATCGTCGCCTCGCCCGAGCGGGCCGAGACCGAGCTCGGCTTCCGCGCCGAGATCGGCTTCGATACGGGGATGAAGGAGTTCGCCCGGTCATGACGATCGACGTGATCCTGCCCTGCCTGAACGAGGAAGCCGCGCTCGGCTGGATACTCGGGCGCATGCCCGACGGCTATCGCCCCATCGTGGTCGACAACGGCTCCACCGACCACTCCGCACAGATCGCGCACGACCTCGGGGCGCAGGTGGTCCACGAACCCAGGCGCGGCTTCGGTGCCGCCTGCCATGCCGGATTGCTGGCCGCGTCCGCCGAGCTCATCTGTTTCATGGACGCCGACGCCTCGCTCGATCCCGCCCAGTTGCCCCGGGTGGCCAGTGCGGTGCTCGACGGGAGCAGCGACCTCGTACTCGGACGACGCGTGCCGCAGACCGCAGGGGCCTGGCCCCCGCACGCCCGGCTGGGTAACGCCGTCCTCGCCCGCACCTTGCGCCGGCGCACGAGCGCGCCGCTGCACGACCTCGGCCCCATGCGGGCGGCCAGGCGCTCCTCGCTGCTGGCCCTCGGCCTGACCGACCGCCGCTTCGGCTACCCCCTGGAGACGGTGCTCCGGGCCGCCGCAGCCGGCTGGCGGATCGCCGAGGTAGACGTGGACTACCTGGCCCGGACAGGACGTTCCAAAGTGACCGGCACCCTCCGTGGGACCCTGCGCGCCATCGCCGACATGCGACGAGTCATGGCCGAGATTCAGCCCAGTGGGGGCGATCAAGTGGGGAGGTGCGGGTCCGCCAGAGGGAGAGCGCAAGCCACCCGCATCCGGCGGCCATGAGCACACCGTGCGCGATTCGCCCGGCCTCGCCGACGAAGAACTGCGGGATGAACAGGGCGAAGGCGATGCCGAAGAGCACTGCGCTGAATCGAGGCAGCACACCGGAGCGCCAGATCGCGACGGCGGCGGTGAGTGCGCCGGCGCCCAGCAGGATCAGGCCGATGAGGAACGTGGTGGCCGCTACCGGGTGGTAGCGGATGCTCTCCGTGAGGTCGAGCAGGTCCAACTGCTGTCCGTCGCTCACCTTGATGGCGAGTGCGTTCAGGGCGAAGTTCTCCGCGCCGTAGTAGGGCAGGGTCAGTCCCGCGCCGATCCACATGATGACGGCGGCGGTACGGTTGATCGGCAGCAGCGCCAGCGGGACGAGGATGAACCCGATCATCGCGAAGAGGTGGGTCGCCACCCACCATGGCGAGGACAGCGCGTGCAGGGCGCCGTCGGCTGTGGACTCATCCGCCCACGGGCGAAGCGCCGGGTAGAGGAAGAACAGCACACCGGCCGCGGTCAGAGCGGCGGCAGCGAGCCGGGTGTGGGTGAGGGGCACGGCGATCTCCTAAAGCGGGGGGAGGGTGGCCAGGAACAGCCGGATCAGGCGCTCGTAGGTTTCGTCGAGGTCGTGTGGCAGACCGAAGCCACCCGCCGCCTCCAGTGACGCGAAGCCGTGGACGATGACTCTGGCGGCCCGGATCGTGTGGATCAATTCGTTCTCGTCGAGCTGCCAGGGGCGCAGCGCGGCTTGCATGACCCCGAGCATGCGGCGCCCGGAGGCGGCGTATTCCTGCTGGTGCAGCGGGTTGACGGGGACGGCCGCGTAGCGGGCGGGGTGTGCGGTCACGTAGGCGCGGTAGGCCCGCATGAGCGAGGTGATGGCGTCGGTGCCGCTGCGGCCGAGCACGGTGGCCGTGAAACTGTCCGTCATCTCCTCCATCACACGAATGCCGACCAGAGTGCGCAGGTCCGCGATGTTGCTCACGTGCTTGTAGAGCGACGGGGCCGCGACGCCGCAGTGCTCGGCGACGGCGGCGAGGGTCAGCGCTGGAAGGCCGTGCTTGTCAACGAGTTCGATGGCGGCGTCGACGACCCGGCTGGGGGTGAGCCCGGCTCTAGGCATGGTCAGTGTCCCCGTTCCCGTAGCTACGTTGCATATCTTAAAAGCTATTGGACATAGCTAAAGATGTCAATCGGTACGCGCCCGTTGACCTGGCCATCGCTGCGGATCAACAGCGGATGCGATTCGCCTGAGGGCGCTGTAAAGCTCAGCGTGGCGGCCTGCCGTGGGGGTATCTGCCCACGCCACCCAGTGACGCAGCCGCACGCCAAGGAGAGAGCATGGAGCAGTCCCACCCCATCAGATCGGCAGTGGACAAGGTCGTCGGCGCGGTCACCGGCGATGGGGGTCCGGCCGAGATTCCCGGGGTTCCGAACAGTGCGCCACCGTCCCTGGAGGAGCCGACCGAGCCCAGGGAGCCGCTGCCGCCCAAGCCCGACCAGAGCGGGCCGGACACCTTCTCGCCCACCGGGCAGCCCACCGGCGCTCCGCAGGCGAAGGTGGCGCAGGACGGCGCGTACCTGACGACCGCCCAGGGGCTGCGGCTGCGGGACACCGACCACTCGCTCAAGGCGGGCCCGCGCGGCCCGGTCCTGCTGCAGGACCACCACCTGCGCGAGAAGGTCATGCACTTCGACCACGAGCGCATCCCCGAGCGGGTCGTGCACGCGCGCGGCGCGGGGGCGCACGGCGTCTTCCGTGGTTACGGGGCCGCCTCGAACATCACCAAGGCCGCCTTTCTCGGCAAGGATGTCGAGACGCCGGTCTTCGTGCGTTTCTCCACCGTGATCGGCTCGCGCGGGTCGGCGGACACCGTACGGGACACGCGGGGGTTCGCGACCAAGTTCTACACCTCCGAGGGGGTGTTCGACCTGGTCGGCAACAACATACCGGTGTTCTTCATCCAGGACGCGATCAAGTTCCCGGACGTCATCCATGCCGCCAAGTGGCATCCGGATCGGGAGATCCCGCAGGCGCAGACCGCGCACGACACGTTCTGGGACTTCGCCGGCCTGCACACCGAGGCGACCTTCCACACGCTGTGGAACATGTCCGACCGTGGCATCCCGCGCTCCTACCGGATGATGGAGGGCTTCGGCGTCCACACCTTCCGGCTGGTGGACGCGGAGGGGGCGACCACGCTGGTGAAGTTCCACTGGAAGCCCAAGCTCGGCGTGCACTCCCTGGTCTGGGAGGAGGCGCAGCTGCTCGGCGGCGTGGATCCGGACTTCCACCGGCGCGACCTCGCCGACGCGATCGAGGCGGGCGCCCACCCGCAGTGGGAGCTGGGCATCCAGGTCTTCCCCGACACGCCGGAGCAGACGTTCGAGGGAATCGACCTGCTGGACTCGACGAAGATCGTCCCTGAGGAGCTGGCCCCGGTCCAGCGGATCGGCCTGCTCACCCTCAACGCCAACCCGGCCAACTTCTTCGCCGAGACCGAGCAGGTCGCCTTCCACGTCGGCCACCTGGTGCCCGGCATCGACGTCACCGACGACCCGCTGCTGGCCGGGCGGCTGTTCTCCTATCTCGACACCCAGATCACCCGGCTGGCGGGGCCCAACTTCGCGCAGATCCCGATCAACCGCCCGCACGCGCCGGTCAACGACATGCTGCGGGACGGGTTCCATCAGACGGCCGTGCATCGGGGTGTCGCGCCGTACCGGCCTAACTCGCTCGACGGCGGCTGCCCCTTCACCGCGGGCGCGGCCGAGGGGGCGTACGTCGAGGTGCCGCTGGAGGTGTCCGGCCGGAAGGTGCGTGAGGCGCCCGCCTCGTACGCCGACCACTTCAGCCAGGCGCGGCTGTTCTGGCTGAGCATGTCGCCGGTCGAGCGTGAGCACATCATCGCGGCCTACACCTTCGAGCTGGGCAAGTGCTACGAGCAGGCCGTCAAGGAACGCTACCTGGGAGTGCTCGCGAACATCGACTCCGTCCTGTGCCGGCAGGTCGCCGAAGGGCTCGGGCTGCCCGCGCCGGCCGCGTCCCAGCCGCTGGCGGACTCGCCGCCGAGCCCGGCGCTGTCCCAGATCGGGCAGACCTGGCCGGCCGACGGCCGGATCATCGGCATCGTCGCCGGAGACGGCGACGGCAACGGCGACGTGGCGGCGCTCGGCGCCGTGCGCCAGGCGGTGCTCGACGGCGGGCTGGTGCCGTTGATCATCGCGCCGACCGGCGGGAAGCTCGGCGGGACGCTGCCGGTGCAGCGCACCTTCGTCACCGCACGGTCCGTCGAGTTCGACGCGCTGCTGGTGGCGGGCGCCCCCGCACCCGGCAAGGACGCGTACGGAGCGCGCGACGCGAAGGCGGCCGGTGGCGCGGACGCGCCGGTCGACCCACGGGTGCTGCTGTTGATCGCGGAGGTCTACCGCCACGGCAAGCCGCTCGGCGGCTGGGGAACGGCTTCGCAGGCCTTCTCCGAGGCGGGGGTGCCCGCGCAGGCTCCGGGCGTGCTCCTCGGCGACGACGGCACGTCGGTCCTGCGGGAAACGCTCGAACTCCTGGGGACGCACCGCGTCTGGGACCGCTTCCCCGCCGCCGCCTCCCTGACCTGACCTCTGCCTGCCGTGGTGCACCGCGCGAGACGGCGGTCCGGTTCCGTCGGACCGCGCTGACCCTTGAGCCGTATCGAGGCATTTGACGCCAGGTGCAACACTTGCCACCTCCGTTCCGTCTAGACCGGGACGGAGGAGGATGCGGGAGTGCAGGAAGATCCGCTGTTCGAGCAGTACGTGGCCGAACGCGTGGACGGATTACTCCGCTACGGCTACGTACTGACAGGCAACCCCCACGACGCGGCCGACCTGGTGCAGGAGGCCCTGGTCCGGCTGCGCGGCTCGTGGTCGCGGGTGCGCCGGAAGAACGCGCTGGACGGCTACGTCCGGACGACGATGACACGCCTGCACATCAACTCCTGGCGGATGCGCAGGCGTGAGCACATCACGGCCACGCCACCCGACAGCGCCTATGAGGACGCCCCCTACGAGGGCTCCGGCCTCTGGAGGACGCTGTCCAAGCTGCCGCCCCGCCAGCGTGCCGTGCTCGTGCTGCGGTACTACGAGCAGTTGACGGACGCCGAGATCGCCGACGTCCTCGGCGTCTCTCGCGGAACGGTGCGCAGCCAGGCCTCCCGCGCCCTGGACAAGCTCCGTGGCGACCTGCCCGAAATCGTAAAGAACATGGGGTACGTCACGTGACCGACGACCTGGAGATGTCCCTGACCGCTGAGCTCGCCGCCGCGGCCCGGCACGCCCCCCGCCCCGCTGACGACCTGCTGGCGCGCATCGAGGAGGAGCACCGCAAGCGCCACCGGCACGGCGCGGTGTGGTTCGCCGCCGCCGCGTCCGTGGTCCTGTTGACCGCCGGCGCGCCGTTGGTGATCGACGCCGCAGGAGAAACGCCGGCGGCGACGCCCTCGCCCGCCGTCGCCACCACCGAGGCGCCGGTCCCGAAGGCGGACAAGACCTACCCGCCCATCGAGAAGGTCTGGCCCGGTGCCGTGCACGTCGTGCCCGCGATGCTGCCGAACGGCAGGCCTTTCACGCCGGAGGTGTTCCTCGACGACCGCACCGTGCTGGTCCGCACGGAGAAGGACGGCGACGCCGACAAGGTGGACGGCCTGTGGGCCTACGACGTCAAGGCACGGACGGCGCGGCTGCTCGTGCGGGTCACGCCGCCTCCCAAGACCGTCATCACCACGGGGTCCGTGCTGGCCGACCGCGATCGGCTGTACTGGTGGACCGTGCGCAAGCAGGAGCGCAGGCGGATCGTGGACATCTGGACCGCGCCCCGCGCCGGCGGCACGCAGAGCCGGCTGACCACCTTCGAGGGCGTGCCCGGCTACGGCGGCATCGACCTGGAGATCGTCGGCGACAAGGCGGTGTGGACGCGGTGGGGCAAAGGCGGCGTCTTCGAGATGCCGCTGTCGGGCGGCACGCCCCGGCTGCTGCCCGGCACGTCCGCGTACACGCTGATCAGCTGGCCCTGGGCCGCCACCCCGCCCTACGACCACAAGAAGTGGAAGAAGAAGCGGGTGATCTTCGGCGATCTGCTCGACATCAAGACGGGCAAGCGCAGCAAGGCCGCTGTCGAGCCGCCCGCCTTCTGCGGGATCAGCTGGTGCGTGAAGAGCGGCACCCTGGTGAGCCGCGAGGGCAGCACCCGGGACCTGCCCGGCATGACCGATGCCTCCTCCTCACCGGCGCTCGACCGCTTCCTCCTCCTGCTGCAGCGGGCCGAGGGAGGCGGGCCGCGCGGTCAGGTGCTGTACGACGTGACCACGCGCCGGGGCGCCGACCTCGGGATGCGGCCGGCCAAGAGAGGGGAGCAGTGGGGAATGCCCGTGGCGGTGCTGGACGCCCGGGCGCCCGGGCTGTTCCGGTACGACCGGGACGGCAAGCAGGTGATCGTGAATCTGAGGGCCATCCGATGATCGTCCGGAACCCGCGGTGACCCGGCAGAACGGACGGCCGAAGCGAGCACGAATGGAGAAGCGCCCGGCAGGGGGTCGTTTGTAGCGTTGCTTGCATCACCCCGAAGCACCAAGGAGACCAGGCATGAAAGCGCACGTGAGCTCGATCCTCCTCGCCGTCCAGGACATGGACAGGGCCAAGCGGTTCTACACCGAAGGGCTCGGCTGGAAGATCAAGAACGACTACGGCATCTCGGTGTTCTTCGAGTCGGACGGCGCCTCGCCCGTCGGCTTCTACGGTCGCGAGGGCCTGGCCGCCCAGGTGGGCACGAGTGCGGAGGGCAGCGGCTTCAGCGGGCTCGTCCTCACCTATGTGGTCCGCAGCGAGGCACGGGTCGACGAGATCATCGCGGAGGCCGAGAAGGCCGGCGCCACCATCCTCAAGCCCGCCGGCGCCCTGCCGTGGGGCGGGTACGGCGGCTCCTTCGCCGACCCGGACGGCTACATCTGGAGTCTCGGCTACAGCGCCCAGGGAGCGGACCAGCCCTACGCGGAGTAGGCGCCGTAAGCGTTCCTTCCTGTCAGGTCGCGCCGGCGGTGCGGGGAAGGGCGAACCAGGTGGCCTTGCCCGTCAGCTCGGGCCAGGTGAGATAGTGCCGGCGGTGGCTGCCGTGCACGCCGTTGGACAGTGCCGCCACGATGTGCAGCCCCCGGCCGCCCTCGGAGTGCAGGTCAGGAGCACGTGGGGCGGGCAGCGGCTCCCCGCTGTCCACCACCACGCACACGATCTCCTTGTGATCGACGTTCAACACCATCTCGTACGGCGCGTCCCCGTACAGGAAGGCGTTGGTCACCAGCTCGCTGACCATCAGCACGGCGTCGTCGACGATGTCGGCTGTGATTTTCAATTGGGTCAACAACGTTCGGATGGTCGTCCGGGCATGACCCACCGCCTGGACGTCGCCGTCCAACGGCCACACGTACTGCATGCGGCTCTGCGGTGCTGATCGCAGTCTGGTCATGTCGTCCCTCTCCTCAACGGGGCGGAAAGGCCCGTCTGCGAGCACTGTCCAAACGTGTACGCAAAGAGGTGGGTCTCGGGTTGAATGTCCGGGCGTCCCGTTGGAGTGATAATTCAAGCACGCGCGGATATGGGCGACCATCCACTTGGACAGGGAGACTTAGCCTTCGACGTCGGGGGTGGCCCAGGAGTCACGGAAGGCGAAACGCTTCGGCGCACTCCGGTAACGGAGGAAATTGGGCGAGGCCGTGCCCACCGCGCTGGCGTTGTGATAAAAACGGCAGCCCTCGTAAATCATCTTGCCGTGGGTCAAGGCGGACCCGGCGGCGTCGACGTCATGGAAGCCGGCCAGCGTGCAGTCCTGGTAGCGGACGATCGGCAGCCGGTTGGCGGTGGCGGCGTACCGGTGCAGGCCCCAGTTCACGGCGGCGTGGCCACCGGGGTTGGACGACTGGAGCGCGGCCATGTCGGAGCACGAGGTGAACACCACCGAGCCGTTGTTCCAGTTACAGTCGATGATCTTGTGCTGGGCGCCCTTCGGCTCGAACCGCACCCCGGTGACGTACAACCGGGTCGCGCTGATCTCGCCGTTGGCCAGCGGCATGTAGAAGTAGCGGACCGGCTTGTCGTTGCCCACCGTCGACCAGGAGCCGCCGATCACGTTGATCGACCCGCCCCGGTCGAACCGGAAGAAGTCGCCGCCGGCCACCGCGAAGTTGCAGGACAGCATGAAGTAGTTGAGGAACTGGTTCTGCAGATTGCGATCGGCGGGGCTGGAGATCCCGCAGTGCAGGAACGCGTCCTTGAACTCCGAGACGGTGTCCGTCGAGCACAGGATGAAGTGGTGCTCGCTGTTGTTGTTGGCCTTGTGGTCGCCGTCGAGCCCGATGACCCGGTCCCACTTGCCCTTCCACTCAACGTTCTCGTAGACGAAATACTGGTTCTGCCCGTGGCCGTAGTCGGGATACTGCGAGTTGTCGTCGCTGGCGTTGACCGACCAGAAGTAGGCGAAGCGGTTGTTCAGGTTGTCGGACTTGAACGCCATGTCCTGGAAGTAGGTGTAGCGCAGCCGGACCGCCGACGTGATCAGGTTGTTCTCGCGGGGGTCGTCGGTGGCGCCGAAGGTGGTGTCGAAGGTGATGGTGGTCACCCGCGCGCCGCTGCCGCGGTAGCGCAGGCCGAAGATCTGGTCGGCGTTCCCGGTGGTGGGCGACCACATCAGGGTGTCCTTCTTCGTCACCCGGTAGTTGCCCGGCGGGAAGAAGATCTCCTTCTGGACCACGCCCGCGTTCCGGCCGGCGATGGCCGCGGTGACCGCCGCCCTGATCGCGTCGGAGTCGTCGGTCCTGCCGTCGCCCTTGGCGCCGTAATCCTTCACGTCGACCCGGTAGACGGACGGGTCGACGGCGGTCGCGGCGGCGGCCGCGGCCGTGGCGGGATGGGCGCCCCAGGCCGCCAGCGCGCCCACACCTGTGGCGGCCAGCGCGCGTCGGCTGAGCTTGCTGGGCTGCTCATCCCTGTTGTTTCCGGACATGCTGACAACAGCTCCTTGCGTTGATGAACGCCCGAGGGGGCATGATCACCGCCACCGTAGAGTCCCGCGCCCCGCCGTACCATCGAAATGGGCTAATTTTTCACGCTATGTGGGTAATTGCCCGTCATGAGCCCTCAAGTGGCGGACACGATGACGATGCCCAGGCACATCTCGTCGCTGGTGCCCTCGCCCCACACGACATAGCGGGGCTCCAGCTTGCTCAGCTCCGGCAGCATCGAGCGCAGTTTGGCGTCGTGCGTGCAGGTCACCCGGACCACGTCACCCCTGTCGACGGTCACCGGCTCGGGCAGCGGCCGCAGCGCCTGGTCGTCGAAGTTGTACGTGGGCACGTCGAGCAGCGTCCGCGCCCGGTCGGTCCCCGGGTTGAGCTCGACCTTGATGGCCCGGCCGAGCAGGTGCATGTGGCCGGCCAGGGCGTGCACCTTCGCGGGACCCTCGATGGGAAAGTCGCAGTGCTGGGTCGGCCCCGGCTTCGGTGTGCCGCACTCCTGCGCGAGCACCCCCACCTGGGCCTCGGACCCCTGACCGAACCGGCGCCCGACATCCTTGACGGCGGCCTCCCGGTCGCACAGCGGACCGGACTCCTCCTTGGTGCAGGGCAGCTCCACCGGAGCCGGGAACAGCACGGTGTCCAACTCCTTCACCTTCCTGCCGGTGACCCGCAGCCGGATCCCCGACCGGTCGCTGCCCGGCTCCCCTTCCACGTTCAGCGTGTTGTAGTGCACCTGCATGACCAGCTTGCTCCCCGGCGGCATGGCGTAGCCGTACGCCGGATCGAGCAGGATCTCCTTGGTGCCCGGCGCCCAGTGCGCCACCCACGCCGCCTCCTCGATCCCGGCGTCGCCGAAGCAGGTCCACCCCTGACCGGGCGTGCTCTCGTCCCGCCGGCTCGCCTCGGCCGCCCGCTCGGGATCGAGCCTGAAGAAGATCGCGTGGTGCACGATCTCGACGTTCTGCGGCAGGAACTGAGCACCGGTCAGAAACGCCTGCTCGCTCAGCCCTGGGTCGATGACGAAGCACCGGTAGTCATCGGTACCGCCCCTGGGCGCCGACGGCGTGTACGCCTCCGCCATCGTCAGCGACATGAACCGCTCCCCGTCCCGCAACGGCGCGACCACCGGCGCACCCCCCTGCCCGCCATGCCCGCCATGCCCAGCGGACTCCGGCGGCGTAACCCCACACGCTGCGAGCAGAACGACCACGGCCAGAGCGACGGCCGTCCGGATGAGTGGCTTCATCCCTCAACTGTGACCCGCGAAACGCCGCAGGACATCCTTCCGCAGAACGTTTCCGTAGTCCTCCAGAAGGAGGCCCGTGGTCGTAGCCGGGCACGGGTTCACAGGCTGGACGGGCTGGGCGGCACGCGAACCGCCCGGCCCAGGCGGCTCATCTCCTGGAGAAGCTTGAACCCGTCATCCCGGCTGACGCACCCATCTTGGACGCCCTCAGAGATCAGATCCTGCGTGTCGCGCGTGGCGATTCCCTGACCTTTGGCGTACTCGGCTGCGTCACGATCGTCGGTGATCCAGAAGGAAGCGGAGAATTCGGGCCTGGATCGAATGACGTGGCAAGTCAACGCCTCACCGAGGTGCTTGCGAGGCTGGTCAGCAGGTCCACCGAAGGCCGCTCGGCGAATACGTTCGACGAGCAGCTGCTCTTGACTGCTCGTCACCTCGATCGGATCACCGAGCCACGCCTCCCGAGCGATGTCGGCCAAGTCGGGGTAGAAGCGAGCCGATCGTGCAGCTTCGTCGGCGATCGCGTCCGTCCACCGCCCACGACCCCGGAGGATCTCCTTCAGGAGATCCAAGCGTGAGACACACGCGAAGTTGATCAGGACGGTGTTGTCGGGGAACCAATAGACGTAGTAGCTCATGAGGACAGGGGAGATTCCTCTCGTGCCCCGTCCATGGCTTGCCGCAGATGTGCGGTGTCCACGCGGAGGAGATTGGCGAGGGGGCGCAGCGTGGTGTCTCCCTGCTGGTAAGCCTGGAATGCCGTTCGCACCAGAGGCACGGAGATCCGTGGCTGTCCGGCCGAGGCGATCCACGCCCAGTGGGACTCCAGCCGATCGGCGAGCGTAGCGGCCTGTAGTGCGGAGATGGCCCTGAATCTGGCGCACTGTTCGCTGTCGATCAGATCGAGATTGAACAGACGCCAGGCGAGGTTCACAGGTGAGACGTAGAGATCACAGGCCAGCTCAGCGAACGATCGATCCGACCAGTCCCTCTCCCGGGCCTTCTCCTTCAACACCTCGCGGGGCAGGAGGAACTCCGTGGCGAAGGCATTGGCTCGAATCTCGGAGGGGTTCTTCCTGTGCGCCGCGTCACTCAGGTTGGGATCCAGGTGCAGCCCTTGGTCGTCCCCTGCGATCAGGTGGCCGAGCTCGTGGGCGATCGTGAACCGTTGCCGTGCCGGGATGTCCGAGGTGCCGACGATCACCAGTTTGCAGGCGTCGTCACTCCAGCTCAACCCCTCGTAGCCGGCCGAAAAGCGCATGATCCGAACGTCGATGCCGAACAGGTCCTCGACCAGGGGAGCGAGGTCTCGTTTCTGCCACGGCTCGACGTTCTGGCTCTTTGCGAGCCGCAGGGCCGACTCCGCGAGCTCACGTCCCTGGTCGATGCATCTGCCTCGTGGGGGGAGGGCGGCCAACGCCACCCGCGGCTGTTCGTAGCCGAGGAAGGTCAGGTCGGCCCAGAACTGCGCCAGCCGTTCGGCTTCCGCAACGGCTTCCTGCTCGGACGTCGTGGAGCCTCGGGTCCGGGCGGCGAGCGCAGGCGCCGGCCTGTCGATGCCTAGCAGCCAGTCGACGGTGACACCGCCGACCTCAGCGATGCGGGCCAGGTCCAACGAGGTGAATCGCCGTACGCCGCTCATGGACTTGGAGAACTTGGAGGCGTCGAGACCGGCCCTGGCGGCGAACTCCGTCTGGGTGAGAGCGCTTTCGGTGATCAGCCGCTGTATTCGCTTGGTCGTCTCCCCGGGCATGGATCCGAGCCTACGTTTCTTTTGCGAAAATCGCAATAACGCTGTGTCACTGGCCGGCGAGGCCGGTGTGGGCGACTCCTCGGATTATTTGGCGTTGAAAGAGGACGAACACCACCAGGAGGGGAAGGCCGGCGAGCATCACCGAAGCCATGATTTGGGCGTAGCGCAGGCCGAAGGTGCCCTGGACGACGTTGGCCAGGCCTACCGGCAGGGTCATCGTGTTCGGGTCGGTGGAGACCAGGAAGGGCCAGAGGAAGTTGTTCCAGGTGGTGATGAAGGTGAAGATCGACACCGCTGCCAGCACCGGGCGGGACAGCGGCAGGACGATGGTGAAGAACACCCGCCAGCGGCCCGCGCCGTCCACGAACGCCGCCTGCTCCAACTCCGGCGGCACGTCCTGGAAGAACTTGTACAGGATGAAGACGATCAGCGGCGCCGCCACCTGCGGCAGGATGATCGCCCACCAGGTGTCGACCAGCCCGAGCGCCACCATCTGGGCGAACAGCGGGGCGATCAGCACGTGCGGCGGCACCATGATGCCGGCCAGGATCAGGCCCAGCAGCGCCCGCTGCCCTCTGAACTGGGTGCGCGCGAAGCCGTACGCCGCCATCGCCGAGAACAGCACGGTCAGGAAGGTGACGATGACGGCGGTGACCACCGAGTTGATCGCCCACTTGACGATGCCGCCGGTGCCCAGGACCAGCGCGTAGGCGTCGAAGGTGAGCTCGCTGCCGAACCACTGCAACGGGATGACGGTGGTCTCGTCCTCCGGTTTGAGCGACGTCGCCAGCCCCCACGCGATGGGCGCGATCCAGACGGCGGCCAGGATGACCGCGATGACCAGCAGGACGAGCTGGCTCGGGCTGAACCTCTTGGTCATGACGAGGCCTCCTCGCGCTTGCGGAACAACCGGAGCTGCACCAGGGAAACGACAACGATCAGAACGAAGAGGATGTACGAGACGGCCGACGCGTAACCGATGCGATAGCTGGTGAAGCCCATGTCGTAGGCGTACTCGATGATCGGCCGGGTGGCGTCCTCGGGCCCGCCGCCGGTCATCAGGTAGATCTGGTCGAAGACCTTGAGCGAGGCCAGGAGTTGCAGGATCACGATGAGCGCGGTCGTACGGCTCAGCATCGGCAGGGTGATGGCGCGGAGCTTGTCCCAGGCGGAGGCCCCGTCGATGGCGGCGGCCTCGTACAGGTGCTGCGGGATGGACTGCAGGGCGGCCAGGTAGAGCAGGAAGTTGAAGCCGACCGTCCACCACACGGTGGTCAGCACCATCGACCACATGGCCAGGCCGGGGTCGCCCAGCCACAGGATGTCGGTGCCCAGGGTGCCGTTCAGCAGGCCGAAGTCGGGCGGGTAGATCATCCGCAGCCACAGGATCGACACCACGGCCGACGGCAGCAGGAACGGCCCGAAGAACGACAGCCGCCACAGCCACTGCATGAACCGCAGGTTGTGCACCAGCAGCGCGAACAGCAGGCCGAGGAGCACCAGCGGGACCGTGCTGAGCGCGGTGAAGACGACGGTGTTCCACAACGAGCGCCACATGCGGGGATCGCCGAACGCCTCGGCGTAGTTGGCGAACCCGACGAGGCGGTCGTTGCTGCCCGCGATGTTCACGCTGGACAGGCTCATCCGCAGGCCGAGCAGGGTCGGCCAGACCAGGAAGGCGAGGTAGACCAGCAGGAAGGGCGCGACGAACAGCAGCCCGTGCTGGGTCCAGCTCCGGCGGACCTTGGCCTCGGCGAGCGGCGCGCTGCCGGTGGTGGGCGCGGCGACGGTGGTCGTCATCATCGCTCCTCGGCGGGGAAGGGGATCGGGGCGGCCATCAGCCGGGCCAGCGCGGCCTTGGCCAGGGCCAGTCCCTCCTCGGGGGTGCGCTCCCCGCTGACGACCGGCGAGAACGCCCCGCCGAAGTCGATCCACAGCCGGGAGGCCGAGCCCGCGTACCAGACCTGCGGGTCGAGGGCGACGTCGGCGATCACCGAGCGGTACTCCGACTGCGGCTGCAGCGCCAGGTAGTCCGGCTCCTCCAGCGTGGGCAGGTAGGCGGGCACATGCCCGGCCACGGCCCAGTCGGCGCTGTTCTTGACCAGGTAGGCGATGAACCGGTAGGTCGCCCGTTCCACCTCCGGGTCGCGGTCCCGCTGGTGCGGCAGGACGAACACGTGGCAGTCGGCCTGCGCGGCGCCGCTGCCGAAGACGCTGGGGAAGCGGGTCATGCTGAACGGCGTCCCGCGCTCCTTGAGACCGGTGGTCTCCCAGTCGCCGTTCCACATGAAGGCCGCCTGACCGTTCGTGAACTGGGCGACGGACGCACTGTAGTCGGTCCGCGGGTCGCAGAGTCCTTCCTCGCCGAGCTGCCGCATGAACCGCAGCGCCTGGAGCGCCTTGGCGTCGTCGATGGTGATCCGCGTGCCGTCGTCGGAGACCAGGGTGCCGCCGCTCTGCGGGTAGAGCGACCACCACACCCGCCAGGGCCCGACGGTGCCGAGGCCGAGCACGTCCACGGCCAGGGGCGGCGCGCCGCCGAGCGCCTCCTTGGCCTTGCGCAGCGCGGCCAGCAGCTCGTCCGGGCCGTTGGTCGGCCGCAGCTTGCCGTCCGGGCCGAGCAGGCCGGCCCGCCCGCAGACGTCGGTGTTGTAGTACTGCACCATGGGGTGGGCGTCGAACGGCACCGCGTACAGGGTGCCGTCGTAGTGGGCGCGTTCCCAGATGGGCGGGCTGAAGTCAGCTGGTCGAAGGCCGTTCTCGGCGAGCAGGTCCACGTTGATCGGGTCGAGGATCTGGCCGGGGCCGATGCCCGCCAGCCGCGCCAGGTGGAAGGTCGCCAGGTCGGGCGACCTTCCACCTGCCCCCGCCATGGCGATCTTGGTGTAGTAGGCCTCACCCCAGGCGAGCACGTTCTCCTCGACGAAGATGCCGGCGTTCTCCTGGGCGAACGCGCCGACCATCTGGTTCATGATGATGCCGTCGCTCGCGCCGAGGAAGTGCCAGTACTTGACGCGGGTCTGGGTGGAGCCGAGGCCGACCGGGAGGGCGCAGCCCGCGGCGGCGGTGCTGAGGAGGGCGAGGCCGCCGCCGAGCAGGTGCCGGCGGGCGATGGCGGGGGGACCGGGCACGGGGAGCCTCTTCCTAAATGTTCTCGCTAACATTTGAAGGGATTCGGCAGAGTGGAGCGGTATCCGACGAGAGCGTCCGAGGTGCGCTCACTTCGGAATTACCCGAGTGTTAGCGGTAACAGACACGCTGTCAAGGGCCCACCGGCAAGCGCTTGCCGTCCTTGACCCACGCTGGTGATAGCGCTAACAATCAAGGTCATCCGACTGTGCACCCAGGGAGTCGCCGTGCAGCAGGCCCACCTGACGATCGACCCCGCGTTCCGGGTCGCCCCCGTGCGTCGCCGCACCTTCGGCGGCTTCGTCGAGCACCTGGGCCGATGCGTCTACACGGGCATCTACGAGCCCGGCCACCCCACCGCCGACGCGGACGGCTTCCGGCGCGACGTCCTCGACCTCACCCGCGAGCTGGGCGTCTCCACCATCCGCTACCCGGGCGGCAACTTCGTCTCCGGCTACCGCTGGGAGGACGGCATCGGGCCCAAGCAGGACCGCCCGCGCCGGCTCGACCTCGCCTGGCACAGCACCGAGACGAACGAGGTCGGCGTCGACGAATTCGTCCTGTGGTGCCGCAAGGCCGGCGTGGAGCCGATGATGGCCGTCAACCTCGGCACCCGGGGCATCCCCGAGGCGCTCGACCTGCTCGAATACTGCAACCACCCGTCCGGCACGACGCTCTCGGACCTGCGGGTCGCCCACGGCGCCAAGGAGCCGCACGACATCCGGATGTGGTGCCTGGGCAACGAGCTGGACGGCCCCTGGCAGACCGGGCACAAGACCGCCCGCGAGTACGGCCGGCTCGCCGCCGAGACGGCCCGCGCCATGCGCATGATCGACCCCGGCCTGGAGCTCGTCGCCTGCGGCAGCTCCGGCTCCGGGATGCCGACCTTCGGCGAGTGGGAGGCGACCGTGCTTGAGGAGACGTACGACGTCGTGGACCTTATCTCCTGCCACGCCTACTACCAGGAGAAGGACGGCGACCTCGGCAGTTTCCTGGCCTGCTCCACCGACATGGACTACTTCATCCGCTCGGTCGTCGCCACCGCCGACCACGTCGGCGCCAAGCTCAAGTCACGCAAGCGGATCGACATCTCCTTCGACGAGTGGAACATCTGGTACCAGTCGCGCTTCCAGGCCGCCGCGCCGGGGAGCGACTGGCCGGTGGCGCCGCCGCTGCTGGAGGACCACTATCACCTGGCCGACGCGGTGGCCTTCGGCGGCCTGCTGATCAGCCTGCTGCGCAACAGCGACCGGGTGACCGCCGCCTCGCTCGCCCAGCTCGTCAACGTCATCGCCCCGATCATGACCGAGCCGGGCGGCCGGGCCTGGCGGCAACCCACCTTCCACCCGTTCGCCCAGGCTTCTCGGTACGCCGCCGGCGACGTGCTGCGCGTCGAGCCGGTCTCGCCGCTGTACGACAGCGCGCAGTACGGCGAAGTGCCGTTGCTGCACGCGGTCGCCACGCGCTCGGACGAGGGGGTCACGGTCTTCGCCGTCAACAGGGCTGTGGACGGGCCGCTCTCCCTGGAACTCGACGCCCGCGGCCTGCGCATCACCTCGGCCACTACCCTCACCGACCCGGACGTCTACGCCCGCAACACCGCCGACGACCCCGACCGGGTCTCTCCCCGGCCCAACGAGAACGTGGAGCAGGATCCGATGCGCGTCCTTCTGCCGCCGGTGAGCTGGAACGTCATCCACCTGTCCTGAGAGAGGCGCGGAAGGCTGTCCTGAGAGAGGCGCGGAAGGCGAAGACCCCGCTTCGTGAGCACGTCGAAGTTCTCCGCCTGCTCGGCTCCACTCGGGTCAGCCCAGCTGCTGGGCGTTCAGGCCGGTGAGGCGTTCGTAGGCAGGGCTTTGGTCGGGGTAGACGACCTGGATGTCGATGAGCAGGGCCGTCCCGGGATCGACGCTGTGCCCGCCCCCATGGGGGGAGCCGAGCAGGACGGCGCCGTCGGTGCCGTCGCGGAGGATTTCGCCCCAGAAGGTGTCGATGAAGGTCTTGGACAGTGAGCTTCCCTCCGGCAGGCCACCGAAGCCCACGGCCCATTTCATGACGCGGGTGTCCTCGGCGTGCATCGTGAGCCGGTAGGAGTAGAGATGCCCTGGGCCTTCCGCCCAGTGGCCCCGCAGTTCCTGATCGACGCGCAGATTCCCGACGAAGCGGGCTGCCAGCGCGGACTGGGCCTGGTCGTTCCAGGAGCCGTTCGGACTCCCGGCCATGGGGATGTCCGACAGCCTCGCGATCGAGACCCCACGCTCCACCGGTAGCGAGTGTCCCTGCTGGTCGGCGGCCGAGAAGAGCGCGTTGTCCTCGACCGTGTTGTTGACGACGGCGCTCACCCCGTCGCCGCTGTGGTCGAAGCCGTACACGGAGAAGTCGTTGACGTGCGCGCCCGTCGGGATGGCCAGGATCTTGTCGCCACGCCCCGGGGTCTGACCCGCGTTGAAGTTATTGGCCCGGTAAAGACAGAAGTTCCCCTCAGGGCACGCCTCGGCCCCCTGGCCGTAGATCAGCTTCGGTTCCGTGTTGTCGCTCATTGCGCTCCCTTACCGTTATCGGCTGACGCGGCACCCCCAGAAGGGGTTGAACCGCGCCGGGCGGGCGGCGTATCCGGCCCGCCGGCCGTGATCTCCTGTAGGGATCGTCTATCTGGTGAGCTGCTTCTACCAGCGGAAACGCTGCCTCGCACCGTAATGAGGATCATCTTTTGGGCTGCCGTGGATCGTTGCGCGAGAGCGTGTCACGACCTTGCCCCGTCGAGGATCAGGCGGGAGCGGGGCCGGTGCTCTCTCGTACGACCAGCTGGGGTTCGACCAGGCGGCGGGCCGGCTCGGTGTGGCCCGCCATCCGGTCCAGCAGCAGGCGGAAGGCGTGCCTGCCGACCTCGCCGAACTCCTGCCGTACCGTGGTCAGCGGCGGCCAGAAGTAACCCGCCTCCGGCACGTCGTCGAAGCCGACCACGCTCACGTCCTCCGGCACCCGCCGGCCGGCCTCGCGCAGCGCCCGCAGCATGCCGAGCGCCATCTGGTCGTTGCCCACGAACACCGCCGTCACCGACGGGTCGGCCGCCAGCCGCCTGCCCAGCTCGTAGCCGGAGCGCGGGCTCCAGTCGCCGCGCAGTGGCTCGGGCACCGGCCTGCCCTCCGCCTCCAGGACGCCGCGCCAGCCGTCGATCCGGTAGTTGGCGTCCAGCCAGTCGACCGGCCCGCCCAGATGCCACACCGTCCGGTGGCCGAGACTGAGCAGGTGCCGGGTCGCGCGGGCGGCCCCGGCCCGCTGGTCCACGGTCACCACCGGAACCGGGATGTCCTCCCCCGCGTCCACCGCGACCACGGGCAGATCGAGCGGCAGGTGGCGCAGCCCGTCGGCCGCCGACTCGTGCGGCGCGAGGATGATCACCCCGTCGACCGACTGGGCGCGTAGCCGGCGCACGGCCTCCTGGATGGACCGGCGGCTGAGCATGCCGAGGCTGGCGATGCTCACGCTGTAGCCGCTGAGCCTGGCCGCCTGCTCGATGCAGTAGAGGGTGGAGGCGGGACCGTACAGGGTGGTGTCGATGCTGACCACGCCGAGGACGCCGGAGCGGCCCGTGACGAGCTGGCGGGCGGCCAGGTTGGGCCAGTAGTCCAGCTCGCGGACGGCGGCGAGGACGCGGTCGCGCGTCTCGGCCCGCACCCGGTCGGGCGCGTTGAGCACCCGGGAGACCGTCATCGCCGAGACCCCGGCGAGCGCGGCGACATCGCCGAGCACCGCGGGCTTGGTGCGCGGGGCGCCCTCATCCGACCTCATGGTCATGCGATAACGCTAACAGCCCGATTGACCGGGCGGCTTCGGTCGGTCTACGTTCTCGGGAGCACCCGAGCGGCTTCGATCGGTCTACGTTCTCGGGAGCACGCGGGCGGCCGAAGGAGAGCACGTGAACCTGCCCGAGACCGGGAGAACGGCGGAGGACCTGCTGGCCGAGCTGGCCAGGCTCAAGGAGCACGACCTGCCCGTGCGCGGCGGCCAGGTGACGTCCTACGTGTACGACACCGGGCGGCCCGAGGTGCACGAGGCGGCGGCCCGCGCCTACTTCGAGATGCTGGAGGTCAACAGCCTCGACCCGACCGCCTTCCCGAGCGTGGTGGAGATGGAGAAGCAGGTCGTCGGCGCGGTCGCGGACCTGCTCGGCGGCGGCCACGGCATCTTCACCAGCGGCGGCACCGAGTCGATCATGCTGGCGGTGAAGGCGGCCCGCGACGAGGCGGGCCTCGACCGGCCCAACCTGGTGCTGCCCGTCACCGCGCACCCCGCCTTCCACAAGGCGGCCCACTACCTGGGCGTCGAGGTCAGGCAGGTGCCGGTGGACCTGGCGACGTACCAGGTGTCCGCGCGGGCCGTGGCGGAGGTGATCGACGCTGACACGGTGCTGGTCGTCGTGTCCGCGCCGTCCTACCCGCAGGGCGCGATCGACCCGGTCGAGGAGGTCGCCGCGATGGCCGCCGCGGCGGGCGTGCGCTGCCATGTGGACGCGTGCGTGGGCGGCTGGCTGCTGCCGTGGCTGCGGGAGGCGGGCGCGGACGTGCCGCCGTTCGACCTGTCGGTGCCGGGTGTCACCTCGCTCTCCTGCGACCTGCACAAGTTCGGGTACGCGCCGAAGGGGGCCTCGGTGGTGCTGTTCGCCGATCCGG
This sequence comes from Nonomuraea glycinis, assembly GCF_014646515.1. Classification (GTDB taxonomy): domain Bacteria; phylum Actinomycetota; class Actinomycetes; order Streptosporangiales; family Streptosporangiaceae; genus Nonomuraea; species Nonomuraea glycinis. Next base: position 672,515 of record NZ_BMNK01000002.1, on the reverse strand, counting down.
GGACGCGGCGCAGGGCCTACTTCGCCTCGGCGGCCTGGCCCGGTTACACGATCATCAATGCCACCGTGCAGAGCTCCAGGTCGGCGGGTTCGCTGGGCGGCGCCTGGGCCACCCTGCAGTCCCTCGGCCGGCAGGGCTACCTGGAGCTGGGCCGGGCCACGCTGGAGGCGGCGACCCGGCTGCGCAAGGGCATCGCGGCGATCGACGGCCTGCGCGTGCTGGGCGAGCCGGAGTCCACGCTGATCGCCTTCGCCGGGGACGACGTGGACGTGTTCACGCTGGCCGACGAGGCGCGGGCGCGCGGCTGGTTCCTGCAGCCGCAGCTCTCGTACGCGGGCATCCCCGCCAACCTGCACATCACCGTGACCGGGGTGACGCTGGCCGGGGTGGAGGCGATGCTGTCGGTGATCGCCGAGTCGGCTGAGGCGGCCCGGCGGCTGGGTCCCCCGGCCGTGCCCGACGGGCTGGTGGAGCTGATCACCGGCCTGGACCTCGACGCGCTGGACGACGCGACCTTCGCCGAACTGGCCGCCTCGGTGGGGGTGGACCTGCGGCCGGGGGCGGGGCAGCCCCGGATGGCCGTGGTCAACGCCGTGCTGGACGCGCTTCCGGCGGAACTCAGGGAGGCGATCCTGGTGCGCTTCCTGTCGGTGATCTACGGGTAGTGCCATGCGGTGCCTGCTCAGATCTGGTTCGTGCCACCGTCGACGTAGATGTTCGAGCCGACGACATAGCTGCTCTGTTCCGAGGCCAGGAAGGCTACGACTGCCGCGGCCTCCTCAGGCTGACCCATGCGGCCCTTGGCCACGGTCGCGGCGACATTCTCCTTGACGGCCCGGGCGGTCTCCTCGTCGCCGAAAGCGGCGGTGCCCCCGGGAGTCTCGATCCAGGCCGGCGAGACCACGTTGACCCGGATGCCACGGTCCTTGAGCTCGTTGGACCACGTCCGCGCGAAGGACCGGACGGCCGCCTTCGACGCCGCGTACGCGCCGAACGCCTCTACTCCACGGTCGCCGGCCGTCGAACCGACCAGGACGATCGAGGCTTCGTCGTTGAGCAACGGCAACGCCTTCTGCACGGTGAACAGCGTGCCTCGGACGTTGACCGCGAAGGTCTGGTCGAAGTGCTCCTCGGTGGTCTGTTCCAGCGTCACGAACGCACCGACCGCCGCGTTCGCCACGAGCACGTCCAAACCCTTGCCTCGCACCCGGACCGCCTCGTAGAGCCGGTCCAGATCCTCCGGCTTCGAGATGTCGCCGACGACCGCGGTGGCCCGGTCTGCTCCGATGGTCTTGGCGGCGGCCTCCAGTTCGGACTCGCGTCGGCCGGTGACGAACACGTACGCGCCCTCGTCCGCCAGCCGTACGGCGGTGGCCAGACCGATACCGGTGCTGCCCCCGGTCACCACCGCCGTCTTGCCTTCCAGCTGTCCCATGTGGGTGTCTCCATCACTCTCTCGATGCCGATCCGTTCGACATCGATACTGCGGGACATCGGGGATACTATCCATGATGCAGAGTCCGGAATTCTTTACGTATCGTCCAGGAGGTGTCGTCGGTGCTGGGATTTCGGGATCCAGTGGCTGACGCGATCAGCCTGCTCAGGCCCCGCACGGTGATCGGGCCCAATCTCCGGGCCACGGGAGAGTGGGCTTTGCGCTTCGACACGTTCTTGCACGTGCGGGTCGGGGGCCTCGTGCGCGGCACGTGCTGGTTGGTCCTCGAAGGCCACGAGCCGGTGCTCCTGCGGGAGGGTGACACCTTCATGCTGGGCAACCCGCCGCCTTACGTGCTGGCCAGCACGCTCGACGCGAGCCCGCGCCCTGCGGAGCCGGTGTGGGCGGGTGCCGAAGACGGGTTCGTGCGGATCGGCCCGGAGGCCGAGGAGGACCTCTACCTCTGCGTCGGGCACATCGCGTTCGACGACAGGAACGCGGCCCTCCTGACCGATCTTCTGCCGCCGCTCGTGATCGTCCGCGTGGCCGATCCTCATGGCAGGCGGCTCGCGCAGCTGATCGATCTGCTGGCCACCGAGGTCGGGCTCGGGGTCGCCGCCGCCGGCGGCCCGCTGGTGCAGAACCACCTCGCACAGATCCTGCTCGTGCACATGCTGCGTGCTCACGCCGGTCAGACAGACCGGCCCACCGGCTGGCTGGGCGCCCTGAACGAGGACGGCATCGGTGCCGCCCTGCGTGCCGTGCACGCGGACATGGCCCACTCCTGGAGCCTCAAGGAGCTCGCGGAGATCAGCCACATGTCGCGTTCCGCGTTCGCCCAGGCCTTCAAGAGCCACGTCGGGGTTCCGCCGTTGGAGTACCTGATCCAATGGCGCATGAGCCTCGCGCGCGACGCCCTCGCCCGCGACACGCTGTCGATCTCCGAGCTCGCACGGGCCACGGGCTACCTTTCCGAGAGCGCGTTCAGCACCGCGTTCCGCCGCGTGGTCGGCTCATCGCCCGCACAGTTCCGGAACCAGGCACGGTAGGCGAACGGAAGCTGATCGACTACCGCTAGGGTCAGCCTGCGAGAGAGAAGCCCGGGTTATCCCATGTCACCTGGGCGGCGGCGGTCGCCGTCGCGGCCGTCCCCACCTGGCAGGAATGGCAGCCACAGCCGGAGCCGGCAGGGCTGTTCTTCTCCTATGGCCCTTGCTGTCTCTCGCCGCCGATCAGCAGGGCGGCGCTGGTCTCGGCGGCACACGATCTGCTCGGCGACGCCGCGGAGTTCGCGCTGCTCTGGGCGATCCCGGCAACGTCCGCACCAGCTTCGGGGCGGAGAACAACGACCTCCTCACTCGATTGCTGTACCGAACCCCGCTGTCACGGCTGGCGTTGATCCCCCGGACAAGGGCGCCTCACGATTTTTCGATAGAGATCGCCATACGGCCGATGAGCCCGCTAGGGGCACTTCGATAGCGCGAAATGCCGTCGACAACGCGGTTACCCGCTGCCTATGTTGCGGACCATGACAGAAAGCGTGGAGCAGTGCGACTGCGGTGCGACGGCCGGCCCCCTCGGACTGTGCGCGGACTACTACCACCGCATCCTGACCGAGGAGCAGACCGACCCGCAGATGTACAGGTGGCACGCCCCTGTGGTCTGCGCCTATCTCCTGCAGCACCCTGCCGAAGCTCACGACAAGCACCTCGACGGCCAGTTCCGCTGGCTGCAGTTCTACCTGGACAAGGGCATGGACGCGATGATCCGCGTGCAGCGCCATCAGGTGGCCCGGAACAGTCACCGCGCACGGTCGAGCTACGACCAGGCGCCGCTGGCGCCTTACGCGCCGCTTCCGGCAGGCACGTCCCCGGGGTCTTTCCGTGCCACGTTCAGCGGGTTGCCGTTCGATGACGACAGCTTCGTCTTCGACGGACATGCGGCGTACGGGCGCCGCATCGACGCCCTGGTGGAAGCGACCCTGGAGTCCTGGGAATCCGTCCGGGCCTGAGATCGCCCTTGCCCAAGCCCGGCCGATGTCAACGGCTCGGTCATGGATGCCGTGCTCTCCCAGTTCTGGCCGAACAGAGGTCCGGACAAGACGACGTTCCCGATACGCAACGGCACGATGTCGGGCTACAGTCTGGCGACGATCATCGTCGAGGCGGGCGAGAGGGCCTGTCGGCAGCGGGTGAAATCACGTTCCTGCAAGATCTTCGCGCAGGGGTGAGCAGGAGTCCGGAAAGCTTCTCAGCCGGCCCGACCCAAGGTCACGGTGCGGGATCCGGGGGTGAAGTCGCCGAAGGACTGTTGCCAGGACTCACCGGGCCAGTAGTACGTCACCAGGCCCTCGGCGGGTCGGTAGTGGGCGGTGTAGAGCGTTACCGTCCCCTGCTCGTCGACGGATCGATACAGCGGCGGCTTGAGCATCGCCGCCACGTCCACGCCCGCGGCGCGGATGGCTCGCAGCCGCTCCTGCGTCCGCATGGCCCGCTCCTGCTCGTCGGTCACCGGCAGGTGCTGGTGATTGGCGGCGCAGGCGTCCGGTGCCACTGTCGGCGGCATATCCGGTCCCACGAACACCGTCATCGCCTTCTTGGGATCGACAAGGGTGAGGTTCTGGGGGACGGCGACCGGCAGGGACCGCAGCCTGCCGACCGCCTCATCGACGGTGTCGCACGTCTCCAGCAGGTAGCGCACGAGGATGAGAATGGCGAAGCCGCGTCCGTAGACGGAACGTCCGCCCCAGGTGAGCGAGACCGCGAGACCGGCGTCGTTCATCCCGTCCAGCAAGCCCCACAGCATGTCCTGCATCCCGATCACGGGGCGCAGGAAGCAGGAGGAGACGATGGTCCCCTCGCACTGATCGGGCCGTAGGTCATAGTTGCGCAGCAGAGTGCCGTTCTGGCCGATCTGGGTGCAGGCCTGGGAGAACGGCCGCAGTGCCGCGTGGGTGAGGAAGACTTCCGCCCCGGGCCGGTCGAGTTGGCCGGCCAGGCGGTCCAGAACCGGGACCAGTTCCGACATGTGCGCACGGAACAGCGCCCGAACACGATCCGCGCCCTCCGGAGTCCGGCCCTCGTCGGTCAGCAGGCCCTCCATCTCCTGCCACAGGGCCCGGGCGTAGGCGGCCCACCGCCCGTCGCCGCCGTCGCCGACTTCGATCGCCTGGAAGGCCTTGTGCTGCTGCCGCACGGCTGCCACTCCCCCGTGAGAATCGGACAAGGCGAGGACAACCTAGCTAATTGGGCAAGTATTCACCAGGCGACCGCCATCGGCGACATGACGTGTGATCAGGCTACGACGGTCTCGTCGCGCTCGACCAGAAAGCCGTTCTCGAACGTGGCCTCGGAGCGAATGCCGTTGGCCGTTCGGTTGTTGTCAAGGGTCCCGCCGCCAGGTGATAATCGCGTTCCTCCTCACCCAGCGGCCGGGGCCGGCTACCGGGCTGAGCGGGCGATCAGCGCCTCTATGCCGTCCAGCAGGAGGTCGAGGCCGAACCGGAAGTCGGCGTCCTCCATCCAGCCGGTGGAGTCCCTGAGCAGGCCGGAGTTCATCATGGCCGACAGCGCCGGGTACGTCGCGGGGTCCAGGACCTCGGCGAGTATCTCGCCGTACTCGGTGGCTCCCTTGGCCCCGGCCGCGAACTTCTCGCCACCTGCGCCGAGCGAGTGCGTGAGTGTGGCGTTGGTGAGGGCGTAGCCGGTCAGCGCCGTGGCGGCGTTGAACTTCTCGCCGTCGTCCAGCCCAGTACCGGACAGCGCGTCCAGGGCGCGGTCAAGCCAGAGCAGTCGCCGCGGGCCCATGGGCGGGGTGCTCTGGCGCAGGTCCAGCAGCCAGGGGCGGGACAGCAGGAGGTCGCGGTTGAGCCGGGTCCACGTGGCGAGATAGGCGCGCCAGGACAGGTTCCCGCGTTCGGGCGGTGGGGGCACGGCGCTCTCCGCCATAACGGTCAGCAGTTCGTCCTTGCTGCCGACGTACCGGTAAAGCGCCATCGGAGCGACGCCCACCTGGGCGGCGACGTTGCTCATGGAGACGGCGGCCAGCCCCTCGGTGTCGGCGATCTCGATGGCGGCCATCGTGATCGTGGCCAGGTCCAAGCGCGGCCTCGGGCCTCTGCGCGTGGTGGGTTCGCGGTCCCACATCCGCGCCACGACGGGTGGCAGCTCTGCCATCGAACGTCCTCTCGTGCGGTCGGAATCTGTGTACGTCATATAGTCTAGCTATCGTGTATGTCGTACAGAGTAGACTGTACAGAATGAGGGAGGCGTCATGGAGATCCGTACGTTCGCACCGAGCGACCGCGCCGAGCTGCGCGAGCTGTTCGAGCGCGTGGGCGAGGGCGCTCCCACGGCGTCGCTGTGGGGGCACGTGGACTCGGAGGCGGCCGTCTACCTGGACCCCTACATGGAGCTGGAGCCGGACTCGCTCTTCGTCGCCGTCGCCGGGGGCGCCCTGGTGGGCTACCTGACGGGATGCCTCGATAGTGCGAGGTTCCCCGGGGAGGGCGAGCGCATGGAGAAGGCGATGCGGACCTACCGGCTGGTCTTCCGACCCAGGCCCGCGGCCTTCTTCGCGCGCAGCCTGGCCGATCTGGCGTGGGCCGCGGTCCGCAGGGAGCCCGGCGTCGGCGAGTTCGCCGACGCCAGGTGGCCCGCGCACCTGCACATCAACGTGGCACCCGAGGCGCGAGGGACCGGCGCCGCCGACGGGCTGATGAGCCGGTGGCTTGACCGGCTCAGGAAGGCCGGATCTCCCGGCTGCCACCTGCAGACCCTGGTCGAGAACCCCCGGGCGGTGCGGTTCTTCGAGCGCATGGGCTTCGTCGAGCACGGCCCGGCACCACTGGTGCCCGGCCTCCGGCACAACGGCCGGCGGGTCCACCAGCGGACGATGATCTGGAGCGCCGACCGCGCTGCTGAGGAGGCCGCGACCGGAGCGGGGACGTCCGCCAAGCGTCAATAATCCCGGGCCGCACCGCCACCGGCGCTCGGTCACGATGCGTGTTCGCGTACCTCGTTGACGCAGCGCAGCACCGGGTAGGTGGTGAGCGCCTGCGGGTCGAGGGGCTGGTCCGTGGTGATGTGGAAGGTGGTTTCCTCGCCTGGCAGCAGGGTCACCAGCATGGCGTCCACCGAGGCCGCCGGGTCCAGGCGGTCCGGGAACAGGGCCAGCTCGCGCACGAGCGTGCGGGCCGTCACGGTGACGCGGTAGCCGTCGTCGGCGGGCTCGGTGCGGGCGTCGTAGTCGGCGGGGGCGAAGGCCACGGCGGTGTCCTCGGCGAAGAACGACACCACGCGCTCATCCCCGAACTGAACGGTCAGCAGCTCGGCGGCCGGGTCGTCGGGGTCGCCGACGGTGGCGGGCAGCGCTACCCTGGCCACCGACCTGGGGGCCGCCTCGACCGGGACGGACTCCTTGGCCAGCGGCCGGCCGGTGAGGCTCTGCCGGGTCAGGACCAGCTCGCCCAGCCACGGCTCGTCGCTGTCGTTGACCACGGCCACCTCCTCGTCCTGTACGGTCAGCAGCCGGTCGGCGTAGGAGTGCCGGAGCGCGTACCAGAGGGGTTTGCGTCTGCCGTCGCCGTCGACGGCGGCCCACGAGGTGACCGGCCAGCAGTCGTTGAGCTGCCAGACGATGGTCCCCATGCAGAAAGGCGCGAGCGAGCGGAACCGCTGCACGCCGAAGGCCATCGCCCTGGCCTGGTTGAGCTGGGTCAGGTAGTGCCAGTCGTCGAACGTGCCCGGCTGCGGCAGGTGCTCGCCGAGGCCGCGCAGCAGCTTGGTGTTGCCGTCGTCGGCCTTCTGGTGGTGCAGCACCAGCGGCGCGTCGGCGGCCAGCTCGCCGCTGACGGCGCGGCGCAGCGTGGAGTACGCGGGCGGCCCCTGGAAGCCGAACTCGGCGACGAAGCGCGGCGTGTAGGCGGCGTAGTGGCCGTAGTCCTCGCGGTTCCACACGTCCCAGATGTGGATCGTGCCGCTGGCCGGGTCCTGCGGCGGCTGCCCCGGCGTGGCCGAGAACGGGCTGCCGGGGATGTACGGGCGGGTCGGGTCGAGCTCGGCCACGATCGACGGCAGCAGGTCGAAGTAGTAGCCGCCGCCCCAGCTCCGGCCGTCGAGCCGCTCCTGCCACTGCCAGTCGGCGTGGCCTTCGAGGTTCTCGTTGTTGCCGCACCACAGCATCAGGCTCGGGTGCGGGGCGAGCCGGACCACGTTCTCCCGGGCCTCGGCCACCACTTCGGAGCGGATCGGCTCCTCCTCCGGGTAGCTCGCGCACGCGAACGGGAAGTCCTGCCAGACCATCAGGCCGAGCTCACCGGCCAGGTCGTAGAAGTCCTCGCTCTCGTACAGGCCGCCGCCCCAGACGCGCAGCAGGTTGACGCCCGCGCCGGTGGCCTGGGCGAACCGCTCGGCCAGCCGCTCCCGGGTGACCCTGGTGGGGAAGCAGTCGTCGGGGATCCAGTTGACGCCGCGCACGAACACCGGCACGCCGTTGACGACCAGCTTGAACGCCTCGCGCTCCACCTCGACCGACCGGAAGCCGATCTTCCTGGTCCACGCCGAGTCCCCGAGGCGCACGGCCAGCTCGTAGCGGTGCTGCTCGCCGTACCCGCGAGGCCACCACAGCGCCGGGTCCGGGACGGAGAGCGACACGACGGCCTCGCGCTGCCCGGTGGCGAGCCGTACTTCGGCGGTGACGCCCGCCACCTCGGCGCTCAGCGTGAGCGGCGCCTCGGTGGCGCGCTCGACCTTGACGTGCACGTCGACGGTGCCCACGCCGTCGCCGACCCGGACGAGCGGGCGCACCTCGGCCAGCCGGGCGCCGCTCCAGCTCTCCAGGCCGATGGGCCGCCAGATGCCGGCGGTGACCAGCGCGGGCCCCCAGTCCCAGCCGAAGTTGCAGGCCATCTTGCGAATGAAGGGGTACGGCGCCGCGTACGCGCCGGGCCGCTCGCCCAGCACCGCGCGCTGCTCCTCGGCGTAATCGACGGCGGAGTCGAAGGTCACGGTGAGCGTGTTGGCGCCCTCGCGCAGCAGGTGCCGCACCGGGAACCGGTAGGAACGGTGCTGGTTGGCGGTCCGCCCGACGGTCACGCCGTTCAGGGTGACCGTGGCGACCGTGTCCAGCCCCTCGCACACCAGGTCAGTGCGCTCGTGCTCGTCGCCGGACCAGGTGAAGGAGGTGGTGTAGGACCAGCCGGTACGGCCGATCCAGGCCAGCCGGTTCTCGTTGTCGTCCAGGTAGGGGTCGTCGATGAGGCCCGCCGCCAGCAGGTCGGTGTGCACACAACCCGGCACGGTGGCTGGCGTCTCGATGTCCCGCGAGACGACCGACGAGGCAGACGACGAAACGGCCGATAGAACGGCCGACAGGATCCAGCCGTCGTGCAACGGTCGGTACGAGCTCAAGTAGGTCTCCTTAGCAGTCACTGAGCTGAGCACAGGCCACGTAGTGTCCCGGATCGGCCTCCAGCAGCCCGCCGACGCCCCCGCGCTCGTGGTACAGGCAGGTGGCCGGCGGCTCGATGTCGTCCCACGGGGCGTGCAGCCGGGGGACGGCCGACAACAACTGCCTGGTGTAGGGGTGCAGGGGGTCGTCGAAGACCTTCGAGGTCAGGCCCATCTCGACGATCGTGCCACGCCGCAGCACGACGGTGCGCTCGGCCAGGTAGTGGCCGAGCGACAGGTCGTGGGTGACGTACAGCACGCCGAGGCCGCGCGCCTTAAGCTCGGCCAGCAGGTTGAGCACGTCGATACGGGTGGAGGCGTCGAGCATGCTGGTGATCTCGTCGGCGATCAGCAGCTTGAGGTCCAGCAGCAGCGCCCTGGCGATGAGCAGCCGCTGCAACTGCCCGCCGCTGAGCTGGTGCGGGAACTTGCCGAGCACCTCGTCCGGGTTGAGCCGTACGTCCTGGATGGCCGAGCGGACCCGCTCGGTCCACTCGGCGTCCGGCACCGACGGGTAGTAGCTCTCCTTGATCAGCGCGAAGACGCGGTCGGCCTTGAAGACCGGGTTGTAGCAGCTGAACGGGTCCTGGAAGACGCCCTGGACCGTCCGGTAGTAGTCCTTGCCCGGCTGGATCGGCACGCCGTCCACGGTGATCGAGCCGCTGGTGACCGGGGTCAGGCCGAGGATCATCTTGCCGATCGTGCTCTTCCCGCTGCCGCTCTCCCCGATGAGGGAGACGACCTCGCCGGGCCGCACGTCGAAGCTCACCGTGTCCACGGCCGTCATGGTCCGGCCGCCGAAGGTCCCGACCTTGTAGACCTTCGTGACGTTGTCGACTTTCAGCATCAGGCCTTCCAGCACGCGACGAAGTGGTCAGGCTCGATCTCGGCCACGGGCGGCTCCTCGGCGCACTCCCCGCCCGCGATCGGGCATCGGTCCCGGAAGCGGCAGCCCTTCGGCGGGTTCAGCAGGGACGGCGGGCTGCCGGGGATGCCGGCCAGCTTGCGCTGGTCGTACCGGACGCCGATCTCCGGCAGCGAGTTGATCAGAAGTTGCGTGTACGGATGCCGCGGCGCTTTGACGACCTTGTCCGCAGGGGCCTTCTCGGCCAGTTTGCCCGCGTACATGATCATGACCGTGTCGGCGAGGTTCGAGGTGAGCGCCAGGTCGTGGGTGATGAAGATCATGCTCTTGACGAAGCCGTTGTCGCGGAAGCCGAGCATGGCCTTGACGACCGCCTTCTGCGTGGACACGTCCAGTGCGGAGGTGATCTCGTCGGCGATGAGCAGCGACGGGTCGAGCAGCGTGGAGATGACCATGACCATGCGCTGCTTCATGCCGCCGGACAGCTCGATCGGGTAGCGGCTCAGCACCTCGCGCGGCAGTCCGACCAGGTCGATGCGGTGGTGCAGCTCCGCGGTGTCGAGCGTGACGCCGCGCGACCTGAGCAGCTCGCCGATCATCTTGCCGATCCGGCGGGTCGGGTTCATGGCGCTCATCGAGTACTGCGGGATGAGCGAGACCTCGTGGAAGCGGAACGCGTTCATCGCCCGGTCGTCGCCCACGGGCAGGTTGCGGCCGTCCAGCTCGACCGTCCCGCCGGCGTGCCGCATCCGGCCGTCCATCCGGATGAGACTCTTGCCCAGGGTGGTCTTGCCGCAGCCGGACTCGCCCGCGAGGCCGAGGATCTCCCCGTCCGCCATGGTGAAGGAGACTCCGTCCAGGGCCTTCACCTCGCCCTTGAGGGTGCGGTAATGCACCCTCAGATCATTGACCCGCAGACTCATGTCTCCCTCAGCTTCGGGTTGAAGACCTCGTCGAGACCGACGTTGGCGACGTACAGGGCGCCGACGACGGCGGTGATGCCGGCGCCCGGCGGGACGAACCACCACCACAGGCCGAGCTGGAGCGCGCTCCACTGGGTGGAGTTCTGCAGCATCAGGCCGAGTGAGACGCCTTCGGTGGGCCCGAGCCCGATGAAGTCGAGCGAGGAGGCGATCAGGATCGAACCGCCGAACAGCAGGATGAAGGTCATGAACAGGTAGGAGCTCATGTTCGGCGCGATCTCCCGCGTGATGATCTTGCGGGTGGTCATGCCGCTGAGCCTGGCCAGGTCCACGAACTCGCGGTTGCGCAGCGAGAACGTCTGCGCCCTGATCGAGCGCGCCGCCCACGGCCAGGAGGTCAGCCCGATGAACAGCGCCTGTACGCCGACGCTGCGGATGCCCAGGTAGGCGTTGATGATGAGCAGCACGGCCAGCGTCGGGATGACCAGCACGACGTTGGTGAGCATGTTGAGGATCTCGTCCACCCAGCCGCCCCGGTAACCGGCGACGAAGCCGATCACCATCGCGATGACGGCCGCGATGCCGCCGCCCAGCGCCCCGGCCACGAACGTGGTGCGCAGGCCGTACACGAACTGGGTGAAGACGTCCTGGCCGAACGTGGTGGTGCCGAACCAGTGCTCCGACGAGGGCGGCAGCATGGCCGCCGCGACGTACTCGTTGGGATCCTCGACGTTCGCGAGGATCGGCCCGAAGATGCCCACGAGCAGCAGGAACAGCACGATCCCGAAGCCGATCATGAGCTTGGTGTTGCGCACCGCGAAGTACAGCGCCTCCCGGCGCACCACCCGCTCCTCGGTGGGCAGGGTCGTCGTCGTGGTCATGCCTGGGCACCCGCCATTCCGGTCCGCGTCCGGGGATCGATCAGCACGTAGACGATGTCGATGAGGAAGTTCGCCACCAGCACCCCGATCACGATGAACATGAACGTGCCCTGCAGCAGGAAGAAGTCCTGGTTCTGGATGGCCTTGAGGATCAGGCTGCCGAGCCCCGGATAGGAGAAGACGATCTCGGTGACCAGCGCCCCGGCCACCAGCACGCCGAGCTGCAGCGCCAGGCCGGTGATCTGGGGCAGGATCGCGTTGCGGTAGGCGTAGCGGCGGATCAGCCGCGACGGCGCGCCGAGCGCCGACAGGTAGTTGGAGTAGTCCGACTCCAGCTCATAGATGATCATGTTGCGCATGCCGATCGCCCACCCGCCGAGCGCCACCAGGAACAGCGACAGGAACGGCAGTATCCAGTGGTGCAGCAGGTCGAGGAAGAACTCCCAGCTCCAGCTCGGCTGCAGCGAGAAGCTGTAGCCCCCGGCCACCGGGAACCACCCGGCCACCACGCCCAGCCCCCAGGCCAGGATCACCGCCAGCCACATGTACGGCGTCGCCGTCAGGATGTAGCCCACCGGCAGGACCGTGTTGTCGAGCAGCTTGCGCCGCGCCGCGAACGCGCCGAACCGGTTGCCGACCCAGTAGCTGAGCAGCACCGACGGGATCATCAACGCCAGCGTGTACGGCACCGCGGCCAGGATGACGTCGGCCACCGGCGTCGGGAACACCCAGATGCTGATGCCGAAGTCCCCCTGGAACAGGGCGCCCCAGAAGTTCAGGTACTGCTGCCAGATGGGCTGGTCGAAGCCGAACAGGTTGGTGTAGTAGGTCCGCATGGCCTCGACCGCCGCGGGCTGCGACACGCGGGCCCTGGCCAGCATGCTCGCGACCGGGTCGCCGGGCATGAAGCGCGGGATCATCCAGTTGACCGTGACGGCGACCACGAAGGTCAGCCCGTAGATGAGCAGTTTCCTGCCGAAGTATCGACGCACGTGAGGTCTCCCCAAGGGCCCCCTCCGCCCGGGTGAGCGGGCGGAGGAGGCACGGTCATCCGGTCAGCCGGCTACGGGCTGGAGCTGGGTGAGCGTCTCGAATCCGCCCAGTTCGAGCCAGTTACGCCACATAACGGGCGCCGTCTTGGGCGCTCCCGGCGCCGAGGAGGGCCAGTTCTTCCACACGCCGTTGCTGGACTGGGCCCACAGGCCGTTGTACCAGAGCGGGATGTTCGGCATCTCGTCCAGGTGGATCTTCTGCAGGTCGGAGATGACGGACTTCATGCCCTCGATGTCGTCGGTCTTGACCTGGTCCAGTTTCTGGACCAGCTCCCACGCCTTCTTGTTCTCGTAGCGGCCGAAGTTGACGGTGTTCTGCGCCTTGCGGATCGGCAGCTGGAACAGATAGTCGTAATAGGTCCACGGGCTGCTGGACAGCTGGCGCTCGTTGTTGACGATCAGGTCGAAGTTGCCCTTGCTGCGGTTCTCGACGAGCGCGTTGAAGTCGGGGAACTCCGGATTGACGTCGATGCCGGCCGCCTTGGCGCTGCTGGAGATCACCCGGGCCGCCTCCATCCAGTCCGTCCAGCCCGCCGGCACCTCCAGCTTCAGGCTGATCTTCGAGCCGTCCTTGTTCTCCACCAGCCCGTCGCCGTCGGTGTCCTTGTAACCGGCGTCGGCCAGCGTCTTCTTGGCCTTGGCGGTGTCGAAGGTGAAGCCGTCGGAGCTCACCACGCCCTGGTCGACGAACTGGTCCCACTGCGGCAGCAGGCCCGTCGGGCTGGCGGCCTTGACCAGGTTGCCGTACACGCCTTCGACGATCTTCTTGACGTCCACGGAGGCGGCCAGCGCCCTGCGGAAGGCCGGGTCGTTCATCGGCTTCTTGGTGGTGTTGGGCACCAGCCAGGCGGTGTTCGCCGACAGCATGTACGGGGGCTCGTTGTAGAACGTGGTGATGCCGAAGTTGCCCTTGACCAGGTTGGCCACGCCGGGCATGAAGTTGTTGCTCATGTCCATGCCCTTCTGCAGCAGAAGGCCCATGGCCACCTCGTTGCTGGGCGTGGCGACGTCGACGATGTACTTGGGCTTGGGCTCCATGTTGAGCACCGTCTTGCCCCACCAGTCGTCGCGCTTGACCCAGACCACGCGGTCCTGGTCGTGGCTCTGGTACTTGTACGCGCCGCTGCCGATGGGGTTCTCGTTGACCCCGTTCAGCACGTCCTCCTCGGACCGGCCGCTCCAGATGTGCTCGGGCACGATGACCCGGCCGTACAGGTTGAAGTCCCATTCCTGGTAGTTGGCCTGGGAGAACGAGAAGCGGACCGTCTGGTCGTCGACCGCCTCGACCGTCTTCAGCCAGTCCCAGATGTTGTGGTAGGGGACCGTCTCCATCTTGCCCAGGCTGTAGGAGAAGGCGACGTCCTTGGCGGTCAGCGGCTTGCCGTCCGCCCAGGTGACGCCCGTGCGGACCTTGACCTCGTACGTCGTGTCGTCCGTCCAGCTGCCGCTCTCGGCGATCCACGGCGTGAGCTTGGCCGCGTTGGCGTCGTAGTGGAAGAGCGTCTCGTACACCAGGCCCTTGGTGCCGGTGGCGGAGTCCCACTCGCGGATCGGGTTGAAGTTGGCGGGCGGGCCCCACTGGGTGCCCGTGGTGTACAGCGTCTCGTTGCGCGGGAGCGCGCCGGTGTTGCCCTGTGGAGCGGGGGCGGCGCTGCCTGCCTGTGAGGCTTGCGGAGCCGGCGTCGCGCCGCCTCCCGAACAGGCGGTCGCGGCCATGCCCACCGCGAGAAGCGGTATCAGGATCCGTGCCCGGGTCTGCATGTGCGTTTCTCCTTCCCCCACCGAAGCGGAGGTCGACCATGTGTCCAACCCCGAAGTCGGCGGCCCGGGACTTACGCCGCCGTCGTGCCTGGTCAGCGCCCTGATCGGCGGGTACGGAGAGGCTTGGGAGCGCTCTCATGCACTACCGGGCAGAACCGCGCTGAACCGGATAAGTACCGAGAACGTAAATTCGCGATGACAACCCCGTCAAGGGCCGTGACGCGTTTGAGACAATAGCGGCTACCGGATGTACGACGCTCCGGCCAGGGGTAAAGTGCGACTAGACACGTGGCTAACCGGTTCAGAAACAGGGGGCTCGGTGAAGCGACCGACGATCGCCGACATCGCTCGGCAAGCGGGAGTCTCCAAGGTGGCCGTCTCCTACGCGCTCAACGACCGCCCCGGGGTCTCCCCCGCCAGACGCGCCGCCATCAAGGCCATCGCCGAAGAGATCGGCTGGCGCCCCAACAGCGCCGCCCGCGCCCTCAACGGCGCCCAGGCCCGCACCGTCGGCCTCACCCTGTGCCGGCCCGCGCGCATACTCGGCGTCGAGCCCTTCTTCATGGAGCTGATCAGCGGCATCGAGACCGAGCTGTCGACGCGCTCCTACGCGCTCATGCTCCAGGTCGTGACCAGCCCCGAGCAGGAGATGGAGATCTACCACCGCTGGTGGGGCGAGGGCCGCGTCGACGGCGCCTTCCTCGTCGACTTGCGCTTCGCCGACCCCCGCGTCAGCGCGCTCAAGGAGCTCGGCCTGCCCGCAGTCGTCATCGGCCACCCCTCCGCGGCCGGCTCGCTCACCCCCGTCTGGTCCGACGAGGCCGTCCCCGTCCGCGAGACCGTCGAATACCTGGCCGCCCTCGGCCACCGCGGCATCGCCCGCGTCGCCGGCCTGCCCGACCTCGTCCACACCGTGCTCCGCGACCAGGCCTTCACCGCCGCCTGCCAGGACCTCGGCCTCGACCGGCACACCATCATGCACACCGACTACACCGGTGAGGAAGGCGCCCGCGCCACCCGCCGCCTCGTCAGCTCCCCCACCCGGCCCACGGCCATCGTGTACGACAACGACATCATGGCCGTCGCCGGCATGTCAGCCGCCCACGAGATGCGCCTCGACGTGCCCGGCGACCTGTCGATCGTGGCCTGGGACGACTCACCCCTCTCCCAGGTCGTACGGCCGGCCCTGAGCGCCCTCACCCGCGACATCCCGGCCTACGGCGTGCACGCGGCCCGGACGCTGCTGTCATTGATCGACGGCGAGGAAGTGGAGGGAGTCGAGGACCGGGCGGCCCGCCTCCTCCCCCGAGGCAGCACGGCCCCACCGAAAGAAAAGACCCCGCCAGTCCCGGAGGACGGCGAGAAGTAATCCGTACAGGGGCGTCTTACCACCCGGCCGTTGCCCATCCGCGCCTCAGCTCTTGACGAGTGCTTCGCGGCGGATCCACTGGAGCAAGGTGGGGTTGTCGACGGTGGTGATGACGCCCACGGTGGCGCGAAGGTAGCGGTCATCGTCCAGCAGGGCCAGCATGCTCGCGGCCAGGTCCGCACGGGCGGTGAACCTGCCGTCGGCGTGGCCCTTCACGAGGGTGTAGTCGGTGACCGACGGCAGGTGGTAGAGCCCGCTCGGGCGCACGATCGTCCAGTCCAGATCGCCGGCGCGGACCAGCGTTTCCATCCGCCGCATGTCGTCGTACAAGGTCTTACCGAGCACCCGTGTCACGTAGGGCAGCAATAGCCGGTTGAACAGGAACCCGCCGTCGGAGTACGGGTGCGGGTCCACCCCGCTTGAGCTGACCACGGCGAGCCGACGCACCCGATGCCGTTTCATCGCGGCGGCGATATTGGCCACACCCTGCGAGTAGGTGCTGATCGGTTCCTTCCCAGCGGGTACCCCGAGCGTCGACAGCACCACATCCCGCTCCGCCACGGCGGCGTCGACGGCCACCGGATCGAGCACGTCGGCCGCGACCACCGTGAGCCGATTATGGCGTAGTGGAAACGAGCCCGGCTGCCGGGTGACCGCGGCGACCTGGTGTCCGGCGGCGAGTGCCTGGTCGGTGAGCAAGCGGCCGGTGAGGCCATTGGCCCCGAAGACTGCGATACGCATGACGACTGTCCTTGTCTGATCATGTCCGGGTATTCGGTTGCTGTCCACGCGGACCGCCCTAGGCGGTTACGCGAGCGCCTTCCCGCAGGCCGCATCCCGCGCGGCGGCCAGGCGGAGCTTGCGCTTGGGCAGGCCGAAGGTGGGGTGCGAGGTGGCCCACAGCGAGGTCTTGAGGATGCCGGACTTGATCCACGCGGCCTTCCGGCCGCCCATGTACGTCGGTTTTGCTTGCCCTTCGTCGTCGACCATCTGCAGGATCGCGTCCCGCCGTCCGAGGCTGATGTGGTTGCCCGGGTAGGCCAGCTTGCCCGTCGCGATCTTGCGGCCGGTCAGGTGTCCCACGATCGCGTGGATCGCCTGCCCGCCGGTGAAGCCGGCCGAAGCGCAGGACATCAGCAGCGGCCGGCCGTTGTCGCCGATGGCGTAGGCGCTGTCGCCGGCGGCGTAGACGTTGGGGTGCGAGACCGACCGCATGGTGCGATCGACGACGATCTGGCCGTTCTCGGTGACCTCCAGCCCGCCGGCGGCGGCGATGGGGTTGACCGCGAACCCGGCCGTCCACACGGTCACGTCGGACGCCAGAGCGGTGCCGTCGGCGCACCGCACCCGCGTCGCTTCGACGGCTTCGGCGCTGGTGTGCTCCAGGACGGTGATGCCCAGCCGGTCGCAGGCCCGGCGCAGGTGGCTGCGGGCTCCGGCGGAGAGCCGGGCGCCCAGTTCGCCGTGGGCGATCAGTGTCACCGACAGGCCGGGCCGGGATTCGGCGAACTCGGTGGCGGTCTCGATGCCGGTCAGCCCGTCGCCGACGACCAGCACACTGCCGCCTTCACCCCGTCTGTCCAGGCTGTCCAGGCGCTCGCGCAGGCGCAGCGCCGCGGGCCGGGCGGTGACGTGGAAGGCGTGCTCGGCCACGCCGGGGACGCCGTGGTCGGCCACGTGGCTGCCGAGCGCGTACACGAGCGTGTCGTAGCCGAGCTCGCTGCCGTCGGCGTCGGCCACGGCGACGACCTGGCGTTCGGGGTGGACGGCGGCCACACGGGCCAGGCGCAGCCGTATCCCCGTGCCCGCGAAGACGTCGGCGAGCTTTTGAGTTTCGATCTCCTGGCCGGCCGCGAGCTGGTGCAGCCGCAGCCGTTCGACGAAGTCCGGCACAGCGTTGACCACGGTGATCTCGGTGTCCGCCGGGGACAGCCGGCGGGCCAGGTTCCCGGCCACGTAGGCCCCGGCATAGCCGGCGCCGAGGACGACGATGCGGTGCTTCATGCGTTGCTCCTGTCAGTTGGCTTGCTCTCGGTGAGTCGACTCGGCCCTGGGTCACCGATCTTTCTGATCGAGGTTGCCGTGAGCCTGCGCCGAGAGGTCCTGCCAGTCGGCCCAGGTCTTGAGCCGGTCGGCGTAAGCCTGCTGGAGCATCGGGTAGAAGCCCTGGCCGAACAGCACCCTCAGGGGCGGGTTGTCGGAGTCGACGATCTTGAGGAGTGCCTGGGCCGCGGCGGCCGGGTCACCGGCGGGCTGCCTTCCCGCGAACGCGGCGATGTGCCGGCGAAGGCCGTCGTAGATCGGGTTGGGCTCGGACAAGTGGCCGTTGTGGAGGGGATCGGGGTTCTTGCCGGACCGGGTGGCGAAGCCGCCGGGCTCGATCACGGTCACCTTGATGCCGAAGTCGGCGACCTCGTGGGCGAGGGATTCGTTCAGGGCTTCCAGCGCCCACTTGGAGGCGCTGTAGGCGCCGCTGAGCGGCATCGCCATGAGCCCGGCCGCCGAGGAGATCTGGATGACGTGCCCCGAGCGCTGCTCGCGCAGGTAGGGCAGCGCGGCCTGGATCACCCACACCGCGCCGAACAGGTTGGTCTCCAGCTGGTCGCGCAGCTCCTGCTCGGCCAGCTCCTCGATCGTGCCGACCTGGGCATAGCCGGCGTTGTTCACGATGACGTCCAGACGGCCGAAGTGCTCCATGGCCCGCTTGACGCCCTCGAAGACGGCGGTCTTGTCGGTCACGTCCAGCTCCAGCGGAAACACCGCCTCGCCAAAGACGGCGACCAACTCGTTAAGGCTTGCGGTGTTCCGGGCGGTCGCGGCCACCTGGTCACCGCGCGACAGAGCGGCCTCGACGAAGGTGCGGCCGAGGCCGCGGGACGAACCGGTGACGAACCAGACCTTGCTCATGATGTCTTTCCGTTCTGCCTGCGGTGGCGGTTGCGCGGCGGTCACCACGCAATGGGGCCAAGGCGATCAACTCGGGGAGTTGCGTGCCGCGCGAATCGTTCGCGCGGCGTCCTGACGACCATGAGGCGCCGGCGCCCCGAACTTTGTGACAGTGCGGTCATGTGACGTACGCCACCGAGCATGGGGTGTCACACAGCGGTGAGGGCCGGCGTCTTGTGGTGGAGCAGGAGTTGCGGGTGAACAGGCAGGAGCCAGGCATGAACGAGCGCAGGGATGCGATGACGCGCACAGCCAAGCCGATGGCTGGTGGTGACCGCACGGATTGCGCCACCGAGGCGACCGAGGCGTTCGTCGCCCACCGCAACCTGCTGTTCACCGTCGCGTACGAGATGCTCGGCTCGGCGGCCGACGCCGAGGACGTCCTGCAGGAGACCTGGCTGCGGTGGGTCAAGGTCGACCTCGGGCAAGTGCGCGACCAGCGCGCCTACCTGGTCCGGATCACGACCCGGCGCTCGCTTGACCGGCTGCGCGCCGTGAGGCGGCGCAAGGAGGCTTATGTCGGTCCTTGGCTGCCCGAGCCGCTGCTCACCGCGCCGGACGTGGCCGAGGACGCCGAGCTCGCCGAGAGTGTGTCGATGGCGCTGATGCTGGTCCTGGAGACGCTGTCGCCGACCGAGCGCGCCGTCTTCGTGCTGCGCGAGGCCTTCGACGTCGGCTACGACGAGATCGCCGCCGCCGTCGGCAAGAGCCCCGCGGCCGTCCGCCAGATCGCGCACCGCGCCCGCCGGCACGTCGATGCCCGCCGCCCCCGCCAGGTGGCCTCCCCGAGCCAGACCCGGGCGGCTCTGGAATCGTTCCACCGCGCGATCGAGACCAGGGACCTGCGGGGCCTGCTTGACGTCCTCGCTCCTGAGGTCGTCCTCATCGGCGACGGCGGCGGGGTCAAGCAGGCCGTGCAGCGGCCGGTCACCGGCGCCGAGAAGGTGGCCCGCATGATCGTCGGCGGTCTCGGCAAGGCCCAAATCGTGCTCACCAGCGAGCCCACCGTGATCAACGGCAACCCGGCACTCCTCCTGCGCGTAGACGGCGAGCTCGACGGCGTCATAGCAGTCCGGGTCGAGGACGCCCTGATCACCGGCCTCTACTACGTCCGCAACCCCGAGAAGCTGACGCGCATCGCATCCGAGATTCCGCTCACCCTGCGGTGAACACCGGCTACGAGCCGGCCGCCGACAAGCACGACCAACTCAGCCAGATCCGCTACCAGGAGATCATTCATGACGAAGAACATCGCCAATGGACTCGCCGATCTGGAGCTGCCGGTCGAGCGGGGCTGTCCGTTCGCCCCGCCCGCCGCCTACGAGCGACTGCGCGAGCGGGCGCCGATCAACAAGGTCCGCCTGACCAGCGGCGGCGAGGCCTGGTGGGTGGCCGGGCATGAGGAGGCCCGTGCCGTCCTCGCCGACGCCCGCTTCTCCTCCGACAAGCGCAAGAACGGCTTCCCGCTCTTCACCCTCGATGCGGCGACCCTGCGGCAGTTCCGCAGCCAGCCGCCGTTGATGCTCGGCATGGACGGCGCGGAACACGCCGCGGCCCGCCGCCCGGTGATCGGCGAGTTCACCGTGAAGCGACTGGCCGCGCTGCGCCCGCGCATCCAGGACATCGTCGACCACTTCATCGACGACATGCTCGCCACCGACCAGCGCCCGGTCGACCTGGTGCAGGCGCTGTCCCTGGCGGTGCCCTCCCTGGTGATCTGCGAACTGCTCGGCGTCCCCTACGCCGACCACGACTTCTTCCAGAGCCGCACCACCATGATGGTGAGCCGGAACTCGCAGGAAGACCGCCTGCGAGCCCTCGGCGAACTGCGCGCCTTCATCGACGACCTGATCACCCGCAAGGAGTCCGAACCCGGCGACGACCTGTTCGGCCGGCTGATCGCCCGGCAACGCCAGGAGGGCGCCCTCGACCACGCGGGCCTGGTGAGCCTGGCCTTTCTCCTGCTGACCGCCGGACACGAGACCACGGCGAACATGATCTCGCTCGGCGTGGTCGGACTGCTCACCCACCCGGAGCAACTGACCCTGATCACGGCCGACCCGGGCAGGACGCCCATGGCCGTGGAGGAGTTGCTGCGCTACTTCACCATCGCCGACGGGGTCACCTCCCGGGTGGCCACCGAAGACGTGGAGATCGGCGGGGTGAGCATCAAGGCCGGCGAAGGCGTCGTCGTCTCGATGCTGTCGGCCAACTGGGACCCGGCGGCGTTCAAGGATCCGGCCGAACTGGACATCGAGCGCGGGGCCCGCCACCACGTCGCCTTCGGGTTCGGCCCGCACCAGTGCCTCGGCCAGAATCTGGCCCGGATGGAGCTGCAGATCGTCTTCGACACGCTGTTCCGCCGCATCCCCACCCTGCGGCTCACCGCACCGGTCGATGACCTGCCGTTCAAGTCCGACGCCGTCATCTACGGCGTTCACGAGCTCCCGGTCACCTGGTGAGCAGGACATGATGCGGATCCAAGCGGACACCGGCCAGAGCGCCGCGCAGGCGCGCCACGCCGTCACCCTGTGCCCACCCCGAGCCCTATCCATTTGGCCGCCACGGGGCCTTCTTCGCGGTGCCGAACCAGCGGCCGAGCGCTCCCCTGAGGCCGGCCGGATCGGTTCCTGACCAGGCGACGTACCCGTCGGGACGGATGAGCAGCGACGGCGCCGACGGGGTCGCCGCACGCGCGGCCACGCGGGCGACGCGATCGGACCAGGGCGACGCGGCCTCGGCGAGCGCGGCGCCGGCGGAGAGGTCCACGAGCAGCGGGCGGGCGTCGCGGCGGAGTTCGGCGAGGCGGAGCTTGCGACCGTCCTCGGTCGTCAGGTCGAGGCGCGGCGCGAACCACCCGGTGGCGTCGGCGGGCTCGGGCTCGCCCATGTCGTAGCGGACGTCCACGCCCGCCATCAGGTCGGCGATCAGCCGTACGTTCTCGCGCTTCGCCAGTAACTCGGTGAACAGCTCGCGCAGGGCGGTCACGGCGCTGCCCGGCGCCATGAGGGCCGTCTGCGACTGCGTCTGCGTGAACACGCGCTCGCCGAGCGCGCGGCGTTCCGGCTCGTAGCTGTCGAGCAGTCCGCCGGGGGCCCACCCGTGCAGGTCCGCCGCCAGCTTCCACGCCAGGTTCGCGGCGTCCTGCAGCCCCAGGTTGAGGCCGGGGCCGCCCGAGGCGGCATGGACGTGGGCGGCGTCGCCGGCGAGGAAGACCCGCCGGTCGCGGTAGCGCTCCGCCAGCCGCGTGTTCCGCCCGCAGATCCGGCGCAGGAGGGCCGGCGAGCCCTCCGGCGGCGCGGACAGGGCCACCCGCACGCCGAGGACCCGTTCGACGCTCGCCTCCAACTCCTCGAACGTCATCGGCGCGCCCGGACCGGGGTAGCTGCCGACGGGGTGGTCCTCCCATTCGAGCGTCGTGATGAAGGGATGCTCGGGATCGAGGAACGCGATCAAGACGACCCCGCGTTCCGTCCGGTGGAAGTAGCCGGAGATCTCCCCGAACCCGTCGATCGCGACCCGGCCGCCCGGCACCGGCCTGATCTGCTCGGTCGCTCCGATGATGGCCCCTCGCGACACCACCCGTTCGTCGACGATTCCCGGGAACGCGATGCCCGCCTGCTTCCGGACCTCGCTGTGGCCGCCGTCGCACCCGACGAGGAACCGGGCGCTGAGGTTCTCCTGCGCGCCGTCGGGGCCCGCGACGACGAGATCGACGTGGTCGTCCGCCTGCGCGAACTTCAGCACCTCGTGGCCGCGGCGAACGTCGACGCCCAGTTCGGCAGCCCGCTCGGCGAGGAGACGTTCGAGGTCGCGCTGGTTGATCTGGAGCATGAACATCGGGTTGTCGTCGCCGAGCACGTGCACCGGCAGCGTCAGTGTCCCGAAGTAGAACGTGGGCAACGGCTCGGGGGCCCCCGACCCGCCGAACCGCTCGTACAGGCCGCGATCGTCGAGCAGGCGCACCGCCTGGCCGACGACGCCGTGGGCCTTGTCGTCCTGACTCTGCTCGGGCAGTCGTTCGAGCACCACCGGGTCGACCCCCGCGAGCTTGAGCTCGCAGGCCAGAAAGAGCCCGACGGGCCCTCCGCCGACGATGACGACGTCGATCATCTCGTACACCCTGTTTCTACTCAAGAGAGGAAAAGCTCTCTTGTAACAGTAGGCGCGTTTGCTTAGAAAGGAAAGCCTCTCTAGGGTTGAGGGATGGCAGAACTCGTCCCGAAGGCCGCTCGCCGCCGGCACGGCGAAGAGCTCCAGGCCGCGCTGCTCGAAGCCGCCTGGGAGGAGCTCGTCGAGACCGGCTACGCCAAGCTGACGATGGAGTCCGTCGCCAGACGAGCGCACACCGGGATCGCGGTGCTCTACCGCCGCTGGGCCAACAAGGACCAGCTCGTGCTCGCCGCCATCGAGCACTACCCCAACGTCCACCCGGTCCCGATCCCCGACACCGGCACGCTGCCCGGCGACCTGCTCGCCCTGCTGACCAGCATGGGCGAAGGCCGCGCCTCCTTCTTCGCCATCGCCGCGGCCAGCGTCTTCTCGGGGCTGCTCACCGACGCCGGGCTGACCCTCGCGCAGGCGCGCGAGAAGATCCTGGGTGACGCGCCACTGTCACGCGTCGAGACCGTCTACCGACGCGCCCACGACCGCGGCGAGATCGATCTTGACCGCATCCCCCCTGCGGTGCTCGCCATGCCCTTCGACCTGGTGCGCCACGATCTGCTCATGAGCCTGGAGCCTCTGGAGCCCGCCCGCATTCAGTCGATCGTCAACGACCTCTTCATGCCCCTGGTCCATGACCAACAGGGCAGGCCCGCAGCGAGCTCGCGCCGGGCCGGCCGCCTACCGTAGGCAAGGAAGCTCGAACCAGACGCCGGTGCCCAGTTGGCCGGTGCCGCACAGACGGGTCCACTCGGCGCCGCAGCGGCCGTGGGTGAACTCGGCGACGATCCGCAGGCCCCGCCCGCCCAGGGCCAGCTCGTCGATGTCGTCCGGGACGGTGAGGGGGCGGCGCAGCAGGCCGTCGATCAGCCCGGCGCCGGCGCCGGCGTCCACCACCTCGACCCTGACCGGGGCGCCGTCGTCGTGCACGATCCGCAGCTCGTAGGGGCCGGGCGCGTAGCTGGCCGCGTTGGTGGCCAGTTCGGCGACGACCAGCTCCAGCTCGACGAGCACGTCGCGGGCGAGGTGCTGCTGAGCCAGGTGGTCGCGCAGGAGTTCGCGAGCACGGGTGGTGGCACTGTCAGGGGGCAGGCACCACGCGATCATCCGAGAGCTTTCATGGGATCTGTCTGATATGGCGGAGCCTGACGTAGGCACATCGCCTTCCTCTCCGGTAGGTACCGAGAGCGTGCATCGGAGCCTCCTTCCTGTGGAGCGGCGCCCTGTCGGGACCGGCGGCGGAGGGACCAGCGGGCGCAGGCGGCAGCCAGTTGCCATCGTGCCGAGTGAAATCCATGTACGGAGAGTCGCGATGCCGATACTCTCCGCTTGTCAGATGGGTGATCGGCCGAGCCGATCGCCTTGGGTGATAGGCCCGCGGATACGACCTCGAGCGCGGTGGGACGCCCGTTACCGTGAGCCCAACGAATCGGCCGTGGAAAGGTCGGGATGAACGTCAGCAACGCCAGCGCGCACGACATAGACCCCACCATCTGGGACGACCCACAGATGCGTCAGGCTTTGTACGTCCGCGACATGGCCACTGTCTATCGGCTGTTGCAACGCATCGGCATCTCCCAGCGTCACATCGCCACCCTCACGACCCAGTCCCAGTCGGAGATCTCCGAGATCCTCAAAGGCCGCCAGGTGATGGCCTACGACGTGCTGGGCCGCATCGCCGACGGGCTGGGCATCCCGCGCGGCTACATGGGACTGGCTTACGACACGTCCTGCCCCGAGCCCGCCAAGCCGACGAAGGAGCCCGAGGCAGACCTTGACGAGGACGAACAGGTACGGCGCCTTCTCGCCCGTGCCGCACAGGTGACCGTCGGCGCGGCGGGGGAGGACAGCGACACGTGGACGCATCCCCTGGCCTCCGTGGCGACGCCCGCACCGCAGCGGATCGGGCTGGCCGACATCGAGCAGGTCGAGACGGTGACGCGCACCCTGCGGGCGCTGGACTACCAGCACGGCGGCGGCGTCTGCCGGGACGCGGTGGTGGCCCAGCTCGCCTGGACCCAGCGACTGCTGCACGCGACCTGCTCGGAGCAGGTCGGCTTGAGGCTGCACCAGGCGCTGGCGGACCAGCACAATCTGGCGGGCTGGACGTCCTTCGACGTCGGTCTGTACGGCCCGGCGCGGCAACACCTGGCCCTCGCGCTCGAACAGGCCAAACACGCCAGAAACTTCTCCCTCGCGGCCAACGTCCTCTACCGGATGGGCCGCGTACACCTGCACTGTGACCGGGTGCAGGACGCGTTGCGATTCTTCCAGCTAGGGCAGATCTGCGCACAGGATGCCAACTGTGAGCGGACGGTGGCGATGTTGTGTGCCAACGAAGCCTGGGCGTACGCCCTGCTGGGCGACGCCGAGCTCGCCCTCAAGTCGATCCACCGGGCGCGGGACGAGTTCGCCCGCTCCTGCGGCCGGCCCCTTCCGGCCTGGGTCAACTTCTTCGGCCCGGCCGACCTCGACGCGCTGAGCGGCATGGTCTACGCCGACCTCACCGACGGACACCTCGACGTCGCCTCGGAGTTCCTCACCAAGGCGCTGGAGGGCCGCGACCCGAGCATGACGAGAAGCAGAGTGTTCGAGCTGACCGCGCTGGCGACCGTGCAGCTCCGGGCCGGTGAGCTGAACAGCGCGATCGCCAACGGCCACCAGGTCGTCGCCCTGGCGAGCCAGATCCGCTCAAAACGGATCCTCGACCGGCTCGCCCCCCTCCAGGCCGCCGCCGTCGCACGGCCCCACGCCGACGCGCAGGACCTCGCCCAGCGCATCGCGACGGTGCGTGCGGCATGACGGCGACCGCCGACCACACCTGCGGACTCACCCGCGACCGGCTCGACACGCTGCTCACCGCCGTCTGCGACCAGGCCGGCCTCCCCTCCGCCGGCGCCGAGCTGATCAAGTTCACCAACAACGCCGTCTTCCGCCTGCCCCACGCGCCCGTCGTCGTCCGCATCGCGGGCTCCACCGCCGCCCGTGTCACCCTGCCCACGGTGGTGCGGGTCGCCCGCTGGCTGGCGCATCACGACTTCCCGGCCGTACGACTCCTGCCGGGGGTCGAGCAACCCATACGGGTGGACGACCAGCTGGCCACCTTGTGGACGTACATCCCCGAGGTGGGACCGCGTCCCGGCGGCGCGGACCTGGCCACCCTGCTCCAGCGCCTGCACACCCTCCCCCATCCACGCCACAGCCTGCCGCCGTGGCAGCCGATGAACCAGATCCGCTGGCGGCTCGCCGAACCGGAGGACCTCTCCCCCGACGACCACGCCTTCCTCCTGGACGAGTGCGACGAGCTCGAAGACCAGCTCGGCACGCTCCGCTACGTGCTCCCGCCGGGCGTCATCCACGGGGACGCCTTCCTCGGCAACGTCATCGCGGGGCCGGACGGGCCCGTGCTGTGCGACTTCGACAGCACCACCATCGGCCCCCGCGAATGGGACCTGACCCCGGCGGCGGTCGGCAGCCTCCGGATGAACTACCCGGTGAACGAGCACCTCCCGCTCGCGGAGCAGTACGGCTTCGACGTGATCGGCTGGGAGGGCTTTCCGGTGCTGCGCCGCCTCCGCGAGCTCAAACTGGTCACCAGCGTGCTCCCGATCCTGCGCAGCAACCCTTCGATCCGGTCACAGTGGCAACACCGCATGCACAGCTTCAAGACCGGCGCCACAAACGTCCGCTGGGAGCCTTACAGGTGATGGACTACGCACCTACCTGAAACGGACCGCTCCTGACCAGGATCTGGCCACGGCTCCACTACCCCTCTACCTGGCCCGATCGGGATCGGGTCAGGTGACCTTCAGGCGCTGCTTCGGGGGCGTTCGGCGACTTTCAGCTCGCAAACGCCGTCCGAGCACGAACGCTGTAGTCGTCCTCTTGAGATCGTCTGCGCCAGCCCGATCGCCCAGCAGGTCGGGCACCCGCGGAAAGCGAACACGCCGACGGCGGCGAGCAGCAAGCTGACCGGCCCGACCACCGGCATGAGCGCCACCGAGCAGATCAGCGCCCCCAAGCCGACCACACCGCGCACCAGATGGCGCGGCAGCGACGAGCTCGCGAAGCTCTGGCCATCAGTCATCGAGACCCCCAAGAGCCGGGCCGGACAACGTGCGCTGCACCGCCGCGCGGGCGCGGTGCAACCGTGACTTCATCGCCGAGGTGCTGAGCCCCAGCAGGTCGGCGACCATCCGCCCGCTGAGCCCTTGCACATCCCGCATGATCAGGATTTGCCGCTGGTCGGTAGGTAGCGCCGCGATCGCCGCCGCCACCCGCGCGGCCTCCAGCCGCTCGAACACCTCGTCCTCGGCCGACGGCGCTGCGGTGGCCTCGGTGCGCGGCGGCTGAGACCGCATCATGAGCCGTGCCCGCCGAACGCACTCATTGCGAATGATCCGGAACATCCACGAAACGAGCGCGCTGGAGGCGCGCAAGGTGCCGATCTTGCGATACAGGACGATGAGCGCCTCCTGGGCGGCGTCCTCAGCGTCCTCGGGCGTGGCGCACAACGACCGCGCGAGCCTCTGCACGTGCGGGTGCGCGCCCGACACCAGCGCCGTGAGCGACTCGATGTCACCACTGCGCGCGGCGGCGACCAACCGCTCGTCCGACCATGTCGTCTCAGCCACGTCCACGCCTCCTCCGGCGGAGCACGACGAAACTACACGTACAGATGAGCACGGCAGCGACAGCGATACCTACTACCACGACAACCTCCATGTCCGTTGTCGCCGGCGGGGTCTGCCGGGACGTGTATGAGAGGCACCGAAGTCGCGAAAGGATTCGCCTCGCCGACGAGAAAGCCGGTCGGGTTCAGGCGGAAGGACTCTCGGGAGCAAGCATCTGCAGCCAGGCCAGCGCGGCCACGACGTTCGACTTGCCGGACGCGTTGGGCCCGAAGACGGCCGCGACGGGCAGGAGGCTCTCGCCCAGGTTGGCGACCGGCCGGGCTTCCTGCCGATCGCGGTCGACAGCGACCATCGACAACTCGACCGGGGTGAGGATCGAGCGGAAGTTGGCCACCTCAAAACGGATCAGCACAACGCCCCTCCTGCATTCAGACGGCCATCATGGCCTCCATTTCGTCGATTCTTGGCGAAGACAGGCTTCTGGTCGCGCATTGGAAGCAGCAATCAGCCGCATCGGTGCACGGATGGCGGAAGCGGTCAGGAAGGCGTCCGAGCGGAGCGAGGTCCACTCGGGGAGGCGGCCCGAGCGGTCAGCGAGGACCTTTGGGGGGCGGGCGTAGATGGCCCGGCGGGGGTGGATGGGGATCTGTGGTGTGGAGGTCTTCCTGGGGGCCGGTCGGTGCTGGGAGCATGTCGGCCATGTCGGTCGCTTCGCAGGATGACTCCGCACAGCAGGCACCACGTAAGCGAAAGCGCCGGCGGTGGATCTTCTACGCACTTGTCGCGCTGACGCCGTTCGCTCTGCTCTATGCGCTCCTCATGGCGCCCGTCTGGATCCACGACTATCAGCTGACAGGTCTTGCGGATCGCATTCTGCGGCATCCGACGCCACCGGGCGGCACCGGCGTCAGTTCTTACGAGCCGCAGCAGAGGATCAGCGGCGACTCGGGCGACTGCTGGGTCAGCGTGCGCTTCAGCCTGGTCACGGACAGGCCCGCGGAAGAAGTGCTGAAGCACTATGAAGCGGCCGATTTCGCGAAGGGCGATGAACGCTACACCGACTTCTCGGTCAATGCATGGGTGCCCTATGGATCAGATCCGGAAGAGTACGGCTACAAAACGATCATCATCGAAGTCGACGCCACCTACCAAGGCGACAGCGGCTGGGACTTCCGCTGCTTCTGAGACGGCGGCCACGTCTCGCCTGGTGGCGAGTCACGCCTTCTTGACGACGCTCGAGTCCGGGACCAGCCTCTCCAGGTCGTCCACGTCCGAGCTGAAGATGGTGACCTGCCTCTTCTGCTGTATCGAGAAATCACCCCCGTGTTATCCAAATTTGAACCATTATCGGGAAATATCGAGACAGACATCAGCATGGCGACACCTGGCCGAGTCAAGGCCCCAGTCAGCCATCGACGCGGCGTAGTCAGGCGGCCACAAGTCGTTGTTATCGATTGGAATCCCTAATTACCAGAATGACTTCTGGTCAAGGGAAGTTGAGCAGTGATAGCTTTCCCTTTGTCGCGAATATGGGGACGGGGGAAAGGGAATCCCGTGGGCATCGTCCTGCTCTGGGGCGCCTTCCGACCTCCTGTGGACCACATCGTTTCACCTGGAAGCGATATGGGTCGGCGAAGACACGCGCAGAGAGGACATCGGGGTGAGAAAGGCGATGAGAGTCGCTCTGGCGGGAGCGATGACAGTAGTGGCCATGGGGATGGCCGGGCCTCCCGCATCGGCGAACGGCTACCGCGACTACCACGTCCAACTGAGTCAACAAATGAGTGCCATCGTCAATATCTGCCTGAAGGCGGAGAGCTATGACGAGGCGAATCGGGAGTATCAAGAGAGCTGCACCGGAAAAGTGGCCTCTTTCACCAAACACGATCTCACGGTGCGGATCACCGACCGCCACCGGGTCTGGCTCAATGTGAATGTCCTCGCCGGGGAAAGTGCCGATCAGATCACCCTGCACAACGGGTACAGCAATACGCTGCAGCGGCACGTTTTCGAGGTGCATTGGTGTGCGCCGGTGGGCACCCTGTACATCTGGCAACTCGAGTGCAGCTCAGACTCGAATGGAAAGGAGGTCTATCACTGGCAGTGATCCGGTGAATGTGCTTCGGATATCGCCGATCGGCGGTCGGCGGGTGTGATTCGATTCGCCCACAGGTCCTGGTCAGGTGTACAGCCGACCAGGACCTTCCGTTCATCGCAGGTCCGCCGAACGCCGAGTTCGACGAAGCGGCAACGACGTCTCAGCTGGTGACGAGTCACACCTTCTTGACGACGATCGAGTCCGGGACCAGCCTCTCCAGGTCGTCCACGTCCGAGGTGAAGATGGTGACCTGCCCCTTCTGCTGTCGTGCGACGACGGCGAGCATCGCGTCGATCGCGTACTTGTGACCGTGCAGGCCGGCGTCGGCCAGGAGCCGGTGGGCCTGGCGAGCCTCCTCCTTGCCGATGTCGGCGACGTTCAGCCGGGAGAGCACCCAGTCCCAGCGTTGCTCGGTGGTCCTGCCGTCGTACGCCTCGACCAGCGTCATCGGGGACGTCACCACGTCCGCTTGGCCCCGGGCCGCGAGGTCGAGCCAGGTGATCATCTTTCTGTCACCTCGTACGGCCAGGGACAGGGCTTCGCAGTCCAGTACGAAGATCCGTAGCGGCGGCTGCCCGTACTCACCGCTTCGCTTGGTCACGCGGCTTCACCCGAGCCGCGCTTACCGGTGGCGCGGCGGCGCTCATGCTCGGCGTCAAGATCTTCAAGCTCCTCGATCGCTGCCGCGCGATCCTCCTCGGTGACAGGACCGTGCTCTTCTTGCAGCCAGTTCACCAACTCCTGCAGCCGGTCCCGATCACGCTTGGCACGCAACGCCTCGGTGACGTACGCGGACAGACCCCGTTCCGCCGCGTCCGTGCGGATCTCGTCGAGGAGTTCCTCGGGGATCGTCACCGTCACTTTCTTGGTGGCCATACAAGAGACCATACTTCAGGTATAGGCGTCCTTACCAGAGGAAACGGCGGTCAGGAGAGGAGGCGTTGGGGGTGCATGCCGTCCACCAGGCCCGTGTCCGGTGGGTGGATGCTGTAGCCGAGCATGCGGCGGACCCGCCGGCTCAGCTGGCGGGCGACGTCGCGGCCCGGTGACAGGGTGAAGGCCTCGCGGGTGCGTAGCCACGGCTCGCAGTAGTGGGCCTTGACGGTCAGGCTCGGGTTCGCGCCGCGCGGGGTCGCCGGGCGGGCGTGCCAGAGGGTGCCGAGCAGGACCGTACAGGAGCCTACGGGTGGGGTCAGGGTGTGGCCGGGGCCGGTGGGGAGGCGGCTGTCGGGCCAGCGGTGGCTGCCCGGCCACACGGTGAGGGCGCTGCCGGCGTCGATCGTCCACAGAGCCGCCACCGACAGGGCGGGGCGGGGGCGGGACAGGGGATAGTGCTCGTCGTCGGGGCGCGGGTGCCGGGCGGCGGCGCCTGGGCGTACCTCGACCACTTCGAGTTGTGAGAGCAGGAAGTTGGGCAGCAACAGGCGGTCCAGCAGGGCGAGCACGTCCGGTCGGTCGATGAGCTCGTCGACGGCGCGGGTGTTGTGCAGGACGCCGAAGACCTGGCGGGTGTGCCGAGACTGGAAGGGGTCGCGCCCGGCGGGGCCGAGCAGCGGGGTGAGCTCCGCCCGGATGCGCCGGCAGCGTGCCTCCGGCAGGAGCGTGGGAAGCACCACGTAGCCGTCGCTGTGCAGGAGCGACATGGGACTTCGCGTCATGGCAGGTGCTCCTCGCGCAGCGCGGCGTCGTCGGCTCCCAGCGCGGCGATGGTGAACTTCCAGATCTCGGCGACGACCGTGTCGCGATCCGGTCTGGGGGTCTTGTCCAGAACGATGGTGAAGATGGCCCGCATGCCGCCGACCACTCCCGCCGCCAGGAGCTCGGGGTCGCGGTCGGCGGCCACGGCGCCTTCGGCCTGGCCCGCGGTGATGTGGGTGACGCCGGTGGCGATGATCTGCCGGACGCAGCGGGCCTCCATGGCGGCGACCTCGGCGTCGCCGACCATGCGGCCGAGCACCACGGGCGCCAGCGGGTCGGCGTAGACGCGGTCGACCCAGGTGACGACCTGGGTACGCCAGCGCTCCAGCCAGGTGCGGCCGTCGAAGCTCGCCAGGACGGTGTCGGCCACCAGCCGGTCGTAGAAGTCGGCGAGCAGGGCGCTCATCAGGCCGCTGCGGGTGCCGAAGTAGCGGTACGGCAGCCCGACGCTCAGCCCCGCGCGCCGGGCGACGGCCGCCACCTCGACGTCGCCGGTCTCGATGAGCTCTTCGGCGGCGGCTTCCAGCAGGCGTCTGTGGGTAGCGGCCGCACGGCGGGACAGCGATTCCATGGCATCCATATTGGTTGAGCTCAACTCAACTTGCAAACACTATCTTCTCGTCGGTGGAAAAATATGATCATGTACGCGGGCCCGCCTATACTGACGCGTCGTCTACGGGTCGTGGGGAAGTGAGTAGGCCGTGACCGTCTCGTTGCCCGCCGCCTGCAACGCCGCGGAGTCGTTGCGCTATCCGGCGGGGTCGCTGGTCATCCTCACCGGGCTGCCCGGTGCGGGCAAGACCACTTTATTGAGACGCCTGTACGCCCTGGACGGCACCGAAGCCATGCCGGTCACGGCGGGTGAGGCGACGGTGATCGACTCGATGCAGTCCCGCCTGCGCTGGGCCGGGCGGCTCGGCTGGGCCCCCAAACCGGTGCGTACCGGCGTGGTGTTCGCCACGCACCTGTGGCGTATCCGGGCAGCGGTGCGCAGCGGCCGGTCGGTGGTCGCGCACAACCGGGGCTGCGGTCCGGCCGTGCTGCGCGTCTTCGCCTGGATGGCCCGGCGTTCCGGAGCGGCTTTCCACCTGCTCTTGCTGGACGTGGCTCCCGAGGCCGCGCTCGCCGGGCAGCACGCCAGGGGCAGGGTGGTGCCCGAGCGCACGTTCGCCCGCCACCGCCGCCGCTGCCGGCGGCTGCTGGCTCGGGCCAGGGCCGGCGACCCCACCCCCGCCGCCGGCGCCCACGTCCTGGACCGCGCGAGTGCGAACGTCCTGACCAGCATCCGGTTCGTACGATGAGCACGCGCACCTCCGCCACCACCGGCATCCGGTTCACGCCATGAGCATGCGCGCGTTCGTCATCACCGGTCCCGGTCAGGGCGGCGTGGGGGGTGTCCCGTCGCCCGAGGCGCGGCCCGGTCAGGTCGTGGTGGACGTCGAGCGGGCCGGCGTGTGCGGCACCGACGCCGAGTTCTTCTCCGGCGCCATGAGCTACCTGCACACCGGCCAGGCCCGCTACCCCATCCGGATCGGCCACGAGTGGTGCGGCGTGGTCTCGGCCGTGGGTGCGGGCGTCGACCCCGTCTGGCTCGGGCAGCGCGTCACCGGCGACACCATGCTCGGCTGCGGCCACTGCGACCGCTGCGCCGGCGGGCGCCACCACCTGTGCGCCGACCGGTACGAGATCGGCATCCGCAACGGCTGGCCGGGGGCCCTGGCCGAGCGGCTGCCCGTCCCGGTCACGGCTCTGCACAAGCTGCCCGGCACCCTCGATCCCGCGCTCGGCGCGCTGGTCGAGCCGGGTGGCAACGCGCTGCGGGCGGTCCGCGCCGCCCGCCTGTCACCGGGACGGCGGCTGCTCGTGCTCGGCCCCGGTACGATCGGCCTGCTCGCCGCCATGCTGGCCGCCGCCCAGGGCGTCGAGGTGCACCTGATGGGCCGCGACGATCCCTC
Source organism: Nonomuraea glycinis (assembly GCF_014646515.1). Lineage (GTDB taxonomy): Bacteria > Actinomycetota > Actinomycetes > Streptosporangiales > Streptosporangiaceae > Nonomuraea > Nonomuraea glycinis. The sequence goes on along the minus strand of NZ_BMNK01000002.1, from coordinate 639,286 downwards.
GCTGGCCTTCGCCCGCACCCTGGCGCTCGGCCCCACCTGGACCCGCGAGACCCTGCCCGGCCTGCGCTTCGACGCGATCATCGACGCCTCGGGCGCGACCGCGCTGCCGGCGCTGGCCGCCGAGCTCGTGGAGCCCGGCGGCACCGTGGTCTACATCGGCATCGCCGCCGCGCCCAGCCTGCTGGACACCCGCACGCTCGTGCTCAAGGACGTCACTGCCACCGGCGTCCTCAGCGCCTCGGGCGGCCTGGCCGACACCATCGACCTGTACGCCTCGGGCGCGGTCGATCCGCGCCCGCTGATCGCCGCCACCGTGACGCTGGAGGAGGTCGCACGGGTGCTCGCCGGCGACCGCCCCGCCGCGTGGGGACACGCGCCGAAGGTCCACGTCGATCCCCGAACCGGGTGATCAGAGCCGGGTGATGCGGATCGCGTCGGCGATCACGTACCCGCTGGTGGAGGTCCAGCGGCTCACGCCGACCACGTTGTAGGTGCCGGCGGCGAGGGTGAAGTCGCCGAGCGAGCGCCACTGCCCGCCGCCTGTGCGCTGGTCCACGGTGATGGTCCGGTTACCGCCGTCGGCGGCCACGATGTACGGCGCGGCGCTGTTGTAGCCGGCGTCGGCCGGATGCCAGACCTCCACCCGGTAGCCGCCCGCGCTGGGGATGCCGGCCCGGAACCACGCGGGGTCGCTCGCTGACACCGGCTCCGCGAAGCGGTAGTCGGCGCCGTGCAGTTGGCCGGAGAAGGCCGAGGTGCCCCAGCCCGAGCCGGCGGTGAAACCGGGGTCGGCGTTGTCGATGACGACGCTGAACCCGCCGCCCGACCCCGCGGGGACGGCCTTGCCGGCGCTCGGCGGGCTCTCCTGGTGGGTGCGGTTGAGCGCGGTCACGTAGTAGGTGTAGGCGGTGCCGGCCGTCGCCGAAGCGTCGGTGAAGGTGGTCTTCCTCGTGGTGGTGAGCAGGTTGCGGGCGTCGGCGAAGGTGCACGGGTCGGCGGCGGCCGGGGTGCCGGTCACCCGGTGGACGGCGTAGGAGGTCGCGCCGCCGCCCTGCCAGGCGAGCGCGACGCCGCCGGAGCCGCGGGTGGCCGAGGTGATCGCGGGGGCGGCGGGCGCGGCGGACGTGCCGCGGGCGGGCAGCAGCGCGGGCTTGGTGTAGTGGGCGTTCGCCAAGGTGGAGAAGGAGTTGATCCGGTCGGCCTTGACGTCCCTGGCGCTGAAGAAGATGTCGCCGGCCACTTCGGGGTGCCGCCTGTTGACGTACAGGTGGTCGCTGAGCTCGGCGCGGTCCTGCCAGGCGGGGTCCTGGCCGCTCGCGCCCGCGCGGTAGGCGGCCTGGCCGATGAGGAGCTGGACGCCGGTGTCCCTGGCCACGCCCGCCCACCAGGCGGTGAGCACCTCGTAGTCGGCCGGGCCGTACCCGATGTACCAGTAGAGCTGCGGTGCGATGTAGTCCACCCAGCCCTGCTTCACCCAGAGGCGGGTGTCGGCGTAGATGGCGTCGTAGGACTGCAGGCCGGAGGTGCGCGAGCCGAGCGGGTCGGTGCCGGCGTTGCGCCAGATGCCGAACGGGCTGACGCCGAAGGAGACCCAGGGCTTGGCGGTGTGGATGCGCTGGTCGAGCTCGCGTACGAGGAGGTTGACGTTCTCGCGGCGCCAGTCGTGCACGTTGGCGAAGCCGGCGCCGTGCGCGGCGTAGGCGGCGGCGTCGGGGATGGTCTGGCCGGCGGCGGGATAGGGGTAGAAGTAGTCGTCGAGGTGCACGCCGTCGAGGTCGTAGCGGGTGACGGCGTCCATGATCACGTCTTGGATGAAGTCGCGGACGACGGGCAGGCCGGGGTTGTAGTAGAGCTTGCCGTCGTAGGCGAAGCGCCAGCTCGGGTTGCGGCGAGCGGGGTGGCTCGCCTGCAGCCTGCTGGGGTCGTCGTGGTTGGCGATCCGGTACGGGTTGAACCAGGCGTGCAGTTCCAGGTTGCGCGCGTGCGCCTCGCTGACCATGAAGGCGAGCGGGTCGTAGCCGGGGTCGCCGCCCTGGGCGCCGGTCAGCCACTGCGACCACGGCTCCAGCGACGACGGCCAGAACGTGTCGGCGGTCGGCCTGACCTGCACGAACACGGCGTTCATCCGTCGCTGCACGGCCAGGTCCAGCCAGGCGCGGAGCTCCGCCTGCTGCGCGGAGGCGCTCAGGCCGGTCCGGCTCGGCCAGTCGATGTTGGCGACGCTGGAGATCCACATGCCCCGCAGTTGCCGCTTGGGCGTGGCGGGGTCGACGGTGCACCCTCCGGCCGTCGCGGGAGCGGCGGCGGGAGTGACGACGAGAGCGAACACGGCGGTGAGGGCCACGAGGACGATCCGCAGAAGCGTGGTCACGAAGAGAAGTTTCAGCGCACTTGCCACAAAGCGCAATAGTCTTCACTCGGTTCATATGAGCCCGATGGCCATCGCGCGGGCGGAAATTTTCCTTTCATGCCCTTGTAATGTCAATTATCGACATCGGTCATGGAATGCCCTTACTGTGCGACCGACACCCCTCGGTGAGGAGCACCCATGACATCCCCTCGCATGCGATTAGTCGCCCTCGTCATCGCCTCCCTCATGGTCCTCGCCGGCCAGCCCGCCCTGGCCGGCACGCAGAACCCGCTGTCGGACTCCTTCGACCGCGCCGCCGCCGCCCACGACGTCCCCCGCGACCTGCTCGTCGCCCTCGGCTACGCCGAGACCCACCTCGACGGCCACGGCGGCGAGCCCAGCGCCAGCGGCGGGTACGGCCTGATGCACCTGGTCAGCAACCCGACCAGCAAGTCCCTGGAGAAGGCCGCCGAGCTCACCGAGCTGCCGGTCGGCAAGCTGCGCGCCGACGACGCCGCCAACATCCTCGGCGCGGCCGCCGTGCTCCGCTCGCACGCCGACGCGCTCGGCCTCGACGAGACGGCCAGGAAGGACCCCGGCCGCTGGTACCAGGCCGTCGCCAAGTACGGCAACGCCACCACCCCCGAGCTGGCCCGCCTGTACGCCGACGCCGTCTACGAGAGCCTCGGTCTCGGCCTCGAAGCCCGCGGCGTGACCGTCAAGCCGCAGGAGGTCACCGCCGACCGAGGCGACCTCGCCAACGCCCGTGACCTCAACGCGCGGGCCGCCGTGGCCAGCGCCGACTACCCGCCCGCCGCCTGGGTCGCCGCCAACTCCGGCAACTACCGGGTCTCCAGCCGCGAGACCAGCTACAACATCGACCGGATCGTCATCCACGTCACCCAGGGCTCCTACGCGGGCACCATCTCCTGGTTCCAGAACCCCAGCGCCAACGTCTCCGCCCACTACGTGATCAAGTCCTCCAACGGCGCGGTCACCCAGATGGTGCGGGACAAGGACGTCGCCTGGCACGCCGGGAACTCCTCCTACAACAACCGGTCCATCGGCATCGAGCACGAGGGCTTCGTCGCCGACGCCTCGTGGTTCACCGACGCGATGTACCGCTCCTCCGCCGCGCTGGCCCGCTACATGTGCGACAAGTACGGCATCCCCAAGACCCGCACCGGCATCATCGGCCACAACCAGGTCCCCGGCGCGACCCACACCGACCCGGGCTCGCACTGGAACTGGACCACGTACATGAACTACGTGACCGGTGACGACGGCGGCACCCCCACCTGGACCACCACCGTCGACAACGCCGCCGCCGGGTTCACCGCCAGCGCCAACTGGGGCACCTCGGCCTTCTCCGGCGACCGGCACGGCGCCGACTACCGCTTCGCCGACCCGGTCGCCGCCAGCGACCCGGCCTGGTTCCAGGCGGCCATCCCCAGCGCCGGCAACTACCGGGTGGAGGTCTGGTATCCGAGCGACGCCGGCTACAACAGCTCCGCGCCGTACATCGTCGCCGCCGCCGGCGGCAACCAGACGGTGTACGTGGACCAGCGCTCGGGCGGCGGAGCCTGGCGCACCATCGGCACCTTCGCCCTCAACGCCGGCACCCAGAACGTGGTCGGCGTGAGCCGCTGGACCTCCGGCACCGGCTACGTCATCGCGGACGCCGTACGCATCTCGCGCGTCTGATCCTCAGCCCCTGAGACCCGCCCGGCTCGTCTCCCCGCCAGAGTGGACGAGCCGGGCGGGTCCAGGCGCGTTCGCACACCACAGCCGACCCGAAGCGCATGTGCGGCCCCGCTCGCCGCGCTCAGCCGGCGAACGCGTAGGCCTCCTCCGGTGACATCCGCGCACCCAGGTCGAAGGCCTCGGTGAACGCATCCTCCCCCAGGTCGCGCCGGGCCGCCGCCTCGATCCGGTCGACGTCCCCTCGCTCACCCGGCGGGAGCGGCGCGCCGGTCGAACGGCGGGCCCGGTCGGCCGCGCCGAGCAGGACCGCGGTCTTACGCGCGGCTCCCGCGAGCGCCTCGGCCCCGGCCAGTCCCTCCAGCGCGAGAGCGAGGCCACGCGGATCCCCGAACACCCGAGCCTCCTCGAACCCCTCCGCGTGCAGCCGCCTGGCCTCGGCCGCCTCCCCGCGCAGCTCGGCCACGAAGCCGAGCTCGGCCATGAGCAGGGCGGTCGCGCCGTAGTGGTCGTACTCCCGGAACCAGTCGAGCACCTCGCGCAGGTGCCGTTCGGCCTCCTCCAGCAGCCCCTGCCTGCGGGCGCCGAGAGCGAGCCCGATCTGGGCGTACCTCTCGCCGGGGGTGAACGCCTGCTCGGCGGCGAGCCGTACGGCGCGCTCGTGCAGGGCTCGGCCGCCGTCGAAGTCGCCGACGAGAAGCGCGATCCTGCCGAGCGCGGTCAGGCGGTCGGAGACCTCGCTCCACAGGCCGAGTTCCTCGGCCATCCGCAGGCCCTCGCGCAGCAGCCGGGCCGCCTCCGGGTAGTCGCCGCGGATCTCGGCGAGCACGCCCAGCGGGTAGCTGGTCTGGGAGATCCCCCAGTGGTCGCCCAGCTCGGTGAAGAGGGCGGCGCTCCGCTCGGCCCGCTCTCTCGCCGACGCCAGCTCACCTCGTGCCAGCGCGGTGTTGGCCAGCGCGCACAGCGCCGCCGCCTCCCCCCAGCGGTCGTCCAGCGCCCGGAACCCGTCCAGCGCCCGCGCCAGCAGCCCCTCGCCCAACGCCAGTTCGGCCGTGCCGTACCCGGCGTACCCGAGGAACCAGCGGGCCCGCGCCAGCCCGGACGGGTCCTCCAGCTCGCGGTAGGCGGCGAGCGCTCGCTCGATGCGTGTGCGGCGGTCATGACCGTGGCCCCGGAGCAGCTCGACGCCGACCTGCCACACCCGCGCCTCGGCCAGCAGGCCGCGGACCCCTTCCGCCTCGTCCTCCAGCGGCGGCCACGGCTCGTCGACCCGCCCGCACACGGTCTCCAGCGCCGAACGGGCCTCGTCGAGCCGCCCGCGCAGCACCCAGTACCAGGTCAGGGCGTTGACCAGGGACAGTGCCCGGCTCCTGGGGGCGTGGCGGACAGCCCGGCGCAGGTTGCCGGCCTCGGCGTCCAGGCGGCTGAGCCAGTCACTCTGACCGCGCCCGCGCAGCTCGGCCCGCTCGGCCAGGCGCACGTAATGGCGGACGTGACGGCCGCGTACGAGATCGTCCTCCCCCGCCTCGCTTAACCGCTCCCGGCAGTATTCGGCCACAGACTCCAGCAGCCGGTAGCGGGGACCGTCGGTGACCGTCACCAGCGACCGGTCCACCAGGCGTCCCAGCGCGTCCAGCACGTCGATCCCGTCGCCGCCGCAGATCTCCTCCGCGGCCTGGAGGGTGCAGCCGCCGACATGCACGGCCAGGCGTCTCAGCACCACCCGCTCCTGCTCCTCCAGCAGCTCCCAGCTCCAGTCGATCACCGCCCTGAGCGTCCGCTGCCGCGACGGCACGCCGCGCTGCCCGTTGCCGAGCAGCCGGAACCGGTCGTCCAGCCGCGCCGCGAGCTCCCGTACGCCGAGCACGCCCACCCGGGTGGCGGCCAGCTCCAGTGCCAGCGGCAGCCCGTCGAGCCGGCGGCAGATCTCCGTCACTACGGGCTCGTCCTGCGGCGCCGGCGCGAACCCGGGCGCCGTGGCGGCGGCTCGCGTCACGAACAGCCGGACGGCGGACGGAAGCGCCAGCGGGGTGACGGGGAGCACCACCTCGCCGGGGAGGCCGAGCCGTTCGCGGCTGGTGGTCAGCAGGCTCAGGCCGGGGGCCGACCGCAGCAGGTGAGCGGCCAGCTCGGCGACGTCCGCGATCAGGTGTTCACAGTTGTCCAGCACGAGCAGCAGCCGCTTGACCGCCAGGGCGGCGGCGAGCCGGTCCGGCGGGTCCAGCGGCTCGGCGGGGGTCAGCGGGCCGGGGGCGTCGTCGCGGATGTCCAGCGCCCTCATGACCAGCCCGGCGAGCGCGTCCGGACCGCCACGCGGGTCGAGGGAGGCCAGCTCGACCAGCCGGACGCCGTCGGCGAAGTCGCCGATCATTCCGGTGGCGGCCTCGACCGCGAGCCGCGTCTTGCCGACGCCGCCGGGACCGGTGAGCGTCACCAGCCGCCCGCCCGCCACCGAGGAGCGCACGCCCTTGACGTCGTCGTCCCTGCCGATGAGGTCGGTGACCTGGGCCGGGAGGTTGTCGCGCCGGGTGGTGGGGGTGAGTCCGCGGTCCTGGCGCAGGATGGCCTCGTAGAGCTCGGACAGCTCCGGGGAGGGATCGACGCCGAGCTCGGTGACCAGCCGATCGCGCAGGTCCAGATAGCCGGCCAGCGCCTCGCTCTGCCGCCCGGCGGCGTACAGGGCCCGCATGCGCACGCCGTGCAGGCGCTCGCGGAGGGGATGGCGGGTGACCAGGCCGGCCAGCTCGGCGGCCACCTCGGCATGCTCGCCGAGCGCCAGCCGGGCCAGCGCCCGCTCCTCCAGCACGAGGAGCCGCTCCTCCTCCAGGCGTGCGGCGGCGCTCCTGGCGAACGGCTCCTCCGCGAAGCCGTCGAACGCGGGACCTCGCCACAGCGCGAGCGCCTCACCGAGCAACCGGGCGCGCTCGCGCGGGTCCTCGCTCCGGCGGGCGCGCCCGGCCAGCGCCTCGAACCGGCCGGCGTCCACCGTCTCGGGCTCGGCCCGCAGCAGGTAGCCGCCCGGCTGCTTGACCACGAGCCCGGCGGCCCCCAGCGACCCGCGCAGCCGCGAGACCTTGGTGTGCAGCGCCGCCGCGGGGTTCGCCGGCAGTTCCTCTCCCCACAGGTCACCGACCAGCCGGTGGACGGGGACGGGATGCCCGGCGTGCGCGAGCAGATCGGCCAGCAGGACGCGGACCTTCGCCTCACCGATCGCGACGTCCTCCCCCTCGGCCGTCCACACCCGCAACGGGCCGAGCACCCCGAATCGCATACCGCCACGTTACCGACAGACGACCGACCGGAAACCGAGAGCCGGCCAGGGCACGCTCGCCCCCATGACGACGAACCCTACGACGAACGCTTCGCGCGCCGGGCGGAGAGAATGGGCCGGCCTGGCCGTCCTGGCGCTGCCCACCGTGCTCCTCGCCCTCGACCTGAGCGTGCTCCATCTGGCCGTCCCGCACCTCAGCGCGGCCCTGGCCCCCAGCGGCACCGAGCTGCTGTGGATCCTCGACGTGTACGGGTTCATGATCGCGGGATTCCTGGTGACCATGGGCTGGGTGGGCGACCGGATCGGCCGCCGCCGTCTGCTGATGATCGGCGCCACCGCCTTCGGCCTGGCCTCGGCGCTGGCCGCCTACTCCACCGGCCCTGGCATGTTGATCGTCTCCCGGGCGCTGCTCGGCGTGGCAGGGGCGACGCTGATGCCCTCGACGCTGGCCCTGCTCGGCACCATGTTCAAGGATCCACGGCAGCGGGCGATGGCCGTGGGCGTGTGGATGACCTCCTTCATGGGCGGCACCGCGATCGGCCCGCTGGTCGGCGGCCTGTTGCTGGAGCGCTTCTGGTGGGGGTCGGCGTTCCTGATCGGGGTGCCGGTGATGGCGCTGCTGCTTCTCGCCGCACCGCTGCTGCTCCCCGAGCAGCGTGATCCACAGCCGGGCAGCATCGACCTGGTCAGCGTGGCTCTGTCGCTGGCCGCGCTGCTGCCCGTCGTCTACGGGCTCAAGGAGCTGGCCAAGGACGGTCCACGCCCCTTGGCGCTGGCGGCCCTGGTGGCCGGAGCGCTGTTCGGCATCTGGTTCGTGCGGCGGCAGCGCACGCTGGACGTGCCCCTGGTGGACCTGCGGCTGTTCAGTGAACGCGGGTTCGCCGCGGCACTGGCGATCATGCTGCTGGCGGTGGTCACCACCGGAGGCGGGTTCCTGATGGTCGCCCAGTATCTGCAGCTCGTCGCCGGGCTCTCGGCCCTGGAAGCCGGGGTCTGGCTGCTGCCGGCCACGCTGCTGACGATCGCCGGCTCGCTGCTCGCGCCGAAGCTGGCCGGCCGGATGCCGATGGGGCACCTCATCGGGGCCGGGCTGGCGCTCGCGGCCGTCGGCTATCTGCTGCTCGCCCTGGTGGACGGCTCGCCGGCCACGGCGGTCGCGGGCATGGCGATCGCCTTCCTCGGCGTCGCGCCCATGATGGTGCTGGGCACCGACCTGGTCATGGGCTCGGCGCCGCCGGAGAAGGCCGGTGCGGCGTCGGCCCTGTCGGAGACCAGCGGCGAGCTCGGCATCGCGCTGGGGGTCGCGCTGCTGGGCAGCGTCGGCACGGCCGTCTACCGGGCGCTCGTCACCGTGCCGGACGGGGTGCCCGGCGAGGCCGCCGCCGCTGCCCGTGACACCCTGCCCGCCGCCCTGGCCACCGCCGCGGACCTGCCCGCAGACGCCGGAGCCGAGCTGCTGGAGTCGGCGCACGCCGCGTTCATCGCCGGGCTGAACGTGGTCGGGGTGGTGAGCGCCGTCATCGCGCTGGGCCTGGCCGCCCTCGCCCGCACCGCGTTCCGCGACCGCGGCACCGCCCCGATCGAGGATGGAGAGTGCCTGCGGCGGTGACGGTCCGGGCGCCCGAGGTGCGGCCCGTGCGTGGGCGGGCAGGTGGCCTTCAGCCGTTCTACCTGCGCATATGTGATTCGCCGGTCGCTCGGCCGGAAAGGACCACAGGGTGAGCGAGCCGATACTCCGGGCCGAGGGCCTGCGTAAGGGCTTCCCCGGCGTACAGGCCCTGGACGGGGTGGATCTGAGCCTGTGTCCCGGCGAGGTGCACGTACTGCTGGGTGAGAACGGCGCGGGCAAGAGCACGCTGATCAAGATGCTGTCCGGCGCCTACCGCCCTGACGAGGGCCGGGTGCTGATGGACGGCCGCCAGGTGGACATCCGCACGGCCGGGGACGCCCAGCGGCTCGGCATCTCCACCATCTACCAGGAGTTCAACCTGGTGCCCGAGCTGAGCGTGGCGGAGAACCTGTCGCTGGGCCGGCCGCCGCGCAGGTTCGGGCTGATCGACAAGGGCGCCATGGTCCGGCAGGCGCGAGAGCTCCTGGCCCGGGTGGAGGTGGACGTCGATCCGCGCACGCCGGTCGCCAGGCTGGGCATCGCCCGGATGCAGATGGTGGAGATCGCCAAGGCGCTGGCGCTGAACGCCCGGGTGCTGATCATGGACGAGCCGACGGCGGTGCTCACCACCAGCGAGGTCGACAAGCTCTTCGTCCTCGTCCGGCAGCTCCGGGACGAGGGCGTGGCGGTCGCGTTCATCACCCATCACCTGGAGGAGATCGCCGCGATCGGCGACCGGGTGACGGTGCTGCGCGACGGCCGTTCGGTGGCCGAGGTGCCGGCCGACACCGCCCAGGACGAGCTGGTACGGCTCATGGTCGGCCGCCCGATCGACCAGCAGTTCCCGCGCCGCCCGGCCGAGCTGGGCGAGCCCCTGCTCAAGGTGACCGGGCTGAGCCGCAGGGGCGCGTTCGACGACGTCTCGTTCGAGGTGCGCGCCGGTGAGGTGGTGGGCATCTCCGGGCTGGTGGGCGCGGGCCGCACCGAGGTGGCCAGGGCGGTCTTCGGCGCCGACCGCTACGACTCGGGTGAGGTCACCGTACGGGGGCGTCGGCTGCCGCCGCACGACGTGCACGCCGCCATGGAGGCGGGGCTCGGGCTGGTGCCGGAGGACCGCAAGGGGCAGGGCCTGGTGCTGACCGCCGACATCGGCGAGAACCTGGGCCTGGTCACCCTGCGCGACGCCACCCGCGCCGGTTTCGTGGACCGCAAGGGGCAGCGCACGGCGGCGACGAAGGTGGCCGATCAGCTCGCCATCCGGATGACGGGCCTGAACCAGGAGGTCCGCACCCTGTCCGGCGGCAACCAGCAGAAGGTGGTCATCGGCAAGTGGCTGGTCGCCGACGCGCACGTGCTCATTCTGGACGAGCCGACCCGCGGCATCGACGTGGGGGCGAAGGTCGAGATCTACCAGCTCGTCAACGAGCTCACCGACTCCGGGCGCGCGGTGCTGATGATCTCCAGCGATCTGCCGGAGATCCTCGGGATGAGCGATCGGATCCTGGTCATGGCGCGGGGCCGGCTCGTCGGCGAACTGGCCGCGGGCGAGGCCACGCAGGACGACGTGATGGCGCTGGCGGTCACCGAAGTGGAGGGCAGTCGTGCCCGGTAACGTGCTCGCCCGCCGCTCCCCGGCGGCCGCCTGGCTCGCCGAGAACGGCGCGGTGGCCGCGCTCGTCGTGCTGGTGGTGGCGCTGTCGCTGCTGTCGTCGGACTTCCTCAGCCTGACCAACCTGCTCAACGTGGGGGTGCAGGCGGCCGTCACCGCGATCCTCGCCTTCGGCTCGACGTTCGTCATCGTCACCGGCGGCATCGACCTGTCGGTCGGCTCGGTCGCGGCGCTCTCGGCGATCACCCTGGCCTGGACGGCCACGGACGCGGGGGTGGCCTGGCCGGTGGCCGTGGTGGTGTCGCTGGCGGTCGGCGTGATGGCCGGGCTGGTCAACGCCTCGCTCATCGCGTACGGGAAGCTGCCGCCGTTCATCGCCACGCTGGCCATGCTCGGCATCGCCCGCGGCCTGGCACTGGTCATCTCGCAGGGCAGCCCGATCGCGATGCCGGAAGCCGTGTCCGCCCTGGGCGGCAACCTCGGCCGCTACCTGCCGATCCCGGTGATCGTGATGGTGGTGATGGGCGTCATCGCCGCGGTGATACTCAACCGCACGTACACGGGTCGCGCCATGTACGCGATCGGCGGCAACGAGGAGGCGGCCCGGCTGTCCGGCATCAAGGTCGACCGGCAGCTGCTCATCACCTACGGGCTGTCGGGCGCCTTCGCCGCGGTCGCCGGCATCGTGCTGGCCAGCCGCCTGGCCTCCGCCCAGCCGCAGGCCGCCGCGGGCTACGAGCTCGACGCGATCGCGGCCGTGGTGATCGGCGGCGCGAGCCTGTCGGGCGGCAAGGGCAAGGCGCTCGGCACGTTCGTCGGCGCGCTCATCCTGGCCGTGCTGCGCAACGGGCTCAACCTGCTCTCCGTATCGGCTTTCTGGCAGCAGGTCGTGATCGGCGCGGTGATCGCGCTGGCGGTCCTGGTCGACACCCTGCGCCGCAGGGGAACGTACTAGAAGGGGATGATCATCATGCGGACGCCCGCGATCGTCGTGGCAGGAGTGGCGCTGGCGCTGGGCCTGGCCGGGTGCGGCTCGGAGGGTGGCTCGTCCGGCGGCGGGGAGCAGGCAGGCGTGAAGATCGGGATGTCGGTCTCCACGCTGAACAACCCGTTCTTCGTGCAGTTGCGCGACGGGGCGCAGGCGCAGGCCGCCAAGCTCGGCGCGGCGCTCACCGTCACCGACGCCCAGAACGACGCCTCCCAGCAGGTGAACCAGGTGCAGAACTTCACCAGCCAGGGCATGAAAGCGATCATCATCAACCCGGTCGACTCCAACGCGGCGGCGCCGGCCGTCACCCTGGCGGACCGTGCCGGCATCCCGGTGATCGCCGCCGACCGTGGCGTCACCGGCGCCCAGGTGGCCCAGACCGTGGCCTCCGACAACGTCGCCGGCGGCAAGCTGGCCGCCGAGGAGCTGGCCGTGCAGCTGGGCGACAAGGGCCAGGTCATCGTCCTGCAGGGCACGCCGGGCACCTCGGCGTCCCGCGACCGTGGTCAGGGCTTCGAGCAGGGCATCAAGGCCTTCCCTGGCATCAAGGTGGTGGCCAGGCAGCCGGCCGACTTCGACCGCACCAAGGGCCTGGACGTGATGACGAACCTGCTGCAGTCCCATCCGGACGTCACCGGCGTCTTCGCCGAGAACGACGAGATGGCGCTCGGCGCGATCAAGGCGCTCGGCGACCGGGCGGGGCAGCAGGTCAAGGTAGTCGGCTTCGACGGCACCCCGGACGGCCTGACCGCGATCCAGAACGGCACCCTGGCCGCCTCCATCGCCCAGCAGCCCAGGCTGCTCGGTCAGCAGGCCGTGGACGCGGCGGTGAAGGCGGCCGGCGGCGCGACCCTGGAGAAGACGATGGCCGTGCCGGTGAAGGTGGCGACCAAGGAGAACGTCGCAGAGTTCCTGACGTCCTAGTTCCTTGACGTCCTAGTTCCTTGACGTCCTGGTTCCTTGACGTCCTGGTTCCTTGACGTCCTGGTTCCCTGACGTCCTAGGTGCGGCGCCAGCGGGACTCGCCGAAGCAGTAGCCGGCGAACAGCATCAGCCCCACCGCCACCGCCACCAGCAGCCACGGGCCCGCCGGGGTCTCGGCGAACGCGTGCAGCGTCGCGTCGATGCCACCGGCCTTGTCCTTGTCGTGCGTGATCGCCGCCTGGACGATGAAGATCCCGGCGAGGCCCGCGATGGCGCCCCGGGCCGCATAGCCGGCCAGGCCGAGCTTCTCCATCACCGAGCGGGCCCGCGCGGACATCTGCCCGAGGTTGAGCTCCTCGCGGAACTTCTTGGCGACGCCCTGCCACACCCAGTAGACGCCCAGCGCGATGACGCCCAGGCCGACCGCGCCCACGATCCACTGCCCGGCGGGCAGGTCGAGCAGCTTGCCGGTGATGTCCTGGGACTTCTCGTCCTCGGAGGCGGCCCGGCCGGCCAGCAGCACGCTCAGCAACGTGCTGAAGATCAGCACGTACACGGCGGACCTGCCGGCCGCCTCGACCCGGTCGAAGGCCTTCTGGTGGCTGAAGATCGCCTCGGAGGCCTGCCACAACGCCAGCGCGGCGAAGCCCGCGACCATCACCCACAGCAGCACGGCCCCGAACGGCAGCTCGGCCACCGTGGTGATCGCGCCGCCCTTGTCCGCCTGCTCCCCCGCGCCGCCGCCGAGGGCGATCTGGATCGCCAGCACGCCGATCAGCGCGTACAGCACGCCTCGGCAGGCCAGTCCTACGCGGGCCAGCCGGTCGAGCATCGGGTGGTCGGCCGCCCGCCGCGCCGCGGCTCTCGCGCTCTGCGCAGTACTCACCGGTCCTCCAAAGGGGTCGAGGGGAAAACCTTCTGTGCCCGGATTCGGGACGGATAGGCACGGCCGATCAGCGGACGAGTCATGGGCGTACGCAGAGATGACTGTGGGTAATCATGCGCGTACGTCTGGCGTATGAGAGGGAACCACGTGACGATCAAGAAGCCGTCGGACCGCGAGCAGCCGACCTCGCCGGTGGCTCCGGCCCGCAGCGACCGGACCGGAACGGTGATCGTCAACTGGCTGACGTCCACCGATCACAAGGTCATCGGCTACCTCTATCTGATCACCTCCTTCTCGTTCTTCCTCGTGGCCGGGCTGATGGCCATGGTCATCCGGGCGGAGCTGTGGCAGCCGGGCATGCAGGTGGTCAACCCGCAGCAGTACAACCAGCTGTTCACCATGCACGGCGCGGTCATGCTGCTGCTGTTCGCGACACCGCTGTTCGCCGGGTTCGCCAACGTGATCATGCCCCTGCAGATCGGCTCGCCCGACGTCGCCTTCCCCCGGCTCAACATGGTCAGCTACTGGCTGTTCCTGTTCGGCGGGCTGATGGCGGTGAGCGGGTTCTTCGTCAGCGGCGGCGCCGCCGACTACGGCTGGACCGCCTACACCCCGCTGTCCCACTCCACCTACAGCCCACAGGTGGGCGGCGACCTGTGGATCATGGGACTGGTGCTGTCCGGGCTGGGCACCATCCTGGGCTCGGTCAACTTCTTCACCACGATCGTGTGCATGCGGGCGCCCGGCATGACCATGTTCCGGATGCCGATCTTCACCTGGAACGTGCTGCTGACCAGCATGCTCGTGCTGATGGCCTTTCCGGTGCTGGCCGCCGCGCTGCTGGCGCTGATGGCCGACCGCAAGTTCGGCACCCATGTCTTCGACGCCACCAACGGCGGGCCGATGCTGTGGCAGCACCTGTTCTGGTTCTTCGGCCACCCCGAGGTCTACATCATCGCGCTGCCGTTCTTCGGGATCGTCACCGAGGTGTTCCCGGTCTTCAGCCGTAAACCGATCTTCGGCTACATCGGCCTGGTGGGGGCCACGATCGCGATCGCCGGGCTGTCGATGACCGTCTGGGCGCACCACATGTTCCCCACCGGGCAGGTGCTGCTGCCGTTCTTCTCGTTCATGACGTTCCTCATCGCGGTGCCCACGGGGGTGAAGTTCTTCAACTGGGTCGGCACGATGTGGCGCGGCCATCTGAGCTTCGAGACGCCGATGCTGTTCGCGATCGGTTTCCTCATCACGTTCCTGCTGGGCGGGCTGACCGGGGTGATCCTCGGCTCGCCGCCGCTGGACTTCCACGTCACCGACACCTACTTCGTGGTCGCGCACTTCCACTACGTGGTCTTCGGCACCGTGGTGTTCGCGATGTTCGCCGGCTTCTACTTCTGGTGGCCGAAGATGACCGGCCGGATGCTCGACGACCGCTGGGGAAAGGTCCACTTCTGGATGCTGTTCGTCGGCTTCCACACCACGTTCCTGGTCCAGCACTGGCTCGGCATGCTGGGCTTCCCCCGCCGCTACGCCGACTACAGCGTCAGCGACGGCTTCACCACGCTCAACCAGATCTCGTCCGTGGGGGCGTTCCTGCTCGGCGCCTCCACGCTGCCGTTCCTCTACAACGTGTGGAGGACGGCCAGGAAGGCGCCCAAGGTGACGGTGGACGACCCGTGGGGGTTCGGCGGGTCACTCGAATGGGCGACCTCCTGCCCGCCGCCCCGGCACAACTTCTCCTTCATGCCGACGATCCGGTCCGAACGGCCGGCCTTCGACCTGCATCACCCGCACATGTCGCACCGGCGCGAAGAGATCGAGCCCTGACCGCATACTTTCGTCACTCGACCGCCTACGCAGGTCCGATCCGGATCAGGACCCCGCCGTCTAGCGTTTCGGTCATGCGCAAAGCCATCCAGTTCGCAGGCGTGGTCCTGGCTCTCCAGGGGTTCAGCGGGGCCATCGACCGTGTGTTCGTCCAGCCCGTCATGGGGATCGTCCTGAACTTCTTCAACCGGGTGATCATCCCGAGGGTGGACCTCCTGACCGGCTACGAGCTCTTCGCGAACCTGGCACTGGCGGCCCTGGGGGTGGTGCTGATCATCGCGGCGGAGCGGGCGCCCCGGTGACGCTCACACGGGCTGCCGGGGCGAGACGTCCAGGTGGTCGTGCAGGACGATCGGCGCCGACAGCATGGTGTGCCGCTCGCCCGCTCGCCCGACCAGCACCGGCCAGGTGCCGATGTTGCGGCAGCCCTCCGCCAGCGGGCGCAGCTTCTCAGGCGGGTCCAGAAGCGAGACGAACCGCCCGCCACGGGTGTGCACCACGCTGTGCGCGGAGACCAGCGTGTGCTTCCACACCTCCGCCCGCGCCGCACCCCGGCACGCGGTGGTGTTCGCCACCCGGACGGTGAGCCGGAAGAGCCGGGCACGCAGCGGCTCGGCGCGGACCTCGACCCGGCCGCGCAGCTCCTCCCAGCCGCGCAGCACGGCCCCGGCCGGGCCGTCCGCGCCGATCAGCCACATGGCCTCCTGGTCCGCCGGTACGTCGATCTCCATCACCCGCGGCGCGCCGGCCAGCCGGCCGAGCTCCAGCCCCGACACCGCCTCCTCACGCTCCCGGGCCTCCTGGCCCGCGCGGTGCCGGGTGCCGTCGACGCTCAGCTCCGCCACCGGCTCCAGCTCGCCGCCGCGGGCGCGGGCCACCTCCCGGGTGATGACGTGCAGGAAACGTACGTGCACGTCCACGGTGTCGGCCGGACCGGCCTCGACCAGGCACTGGGTCTGCATCTGCCATGGACCGCCGGCGTGCGCGCCGCCGGCGGCCGGAGGGTGGAGGCCCCCGGGCGCCCACGGGTGCCGGTCCGGCGGCCAGGGCAGATGGCGTTCGTACAGCACGGCCTGCGCGATCCGCCGTACATGATCCATTTTGCGCCTGCCAGATCGTGTCCGAATGATTACTCTTCGTGACTTACCCGGACGGTCACCCATGAACCACTCAGGTCACGGGGACAATCCTGGCCTCGACGAGCACGCCGCGCTCGACGGTCAGCACCCCCACGGTGCCGTGCGGCTGACGGCGGCGGTCGGTCGGCGAGCCCGGATTGAAGATGCGCAACCCGTCGGCGGACTCGTCCAGCGGGATGTGCGAATGCCCGAACACCACCAGGTCCGCCTCGGGGAAGCGGCGGCGCATCCGGGCCGGCCTGCCCTTGGCCTGGCCGCTGTCGTGGATCATCGCCACCCGCAGGCCGTCCAGGGTCAGCTCCAGGGTCTCGGGCGCCGCCACGTCCGGCCCGTCGTTGTTGCCCTTGACCACGTGGACCGGCGCGTACTCGGCCAGCTCGCCGAGCACGGACGCCACGCACACGTCACCGGCGTGCAGAATGACGTCGGCGCCCCTGAGCTGCTTGGCCACCCGAGGCGGGCAGGACTTCCAGTACCGGGGAGCATGCGTGTCCGACAGCGCCACCACTCTCACCCCAGCATCACTACCCACCCATGAAGCCGGGGCGCTGGGAGCGTCCATCGCGTTCCCGGCCCGCTCGGACGCGCAGCCCGTTCGGACCGAGACCTTACGTGCTGATGACGGACCCTGGTGGCGTCGCTCGCCCCCTGTGCCGCTTAGGCTCCACTGAGCAAGGTCAGGATCGAACCGAACGGCGGCACGCGTGAGCATCACGGTCGAGGCTGGTCAGGAGGCGGACGGCGGGAAGGTCGCGCCACGACGCCGCAGGCACTGGCTGTCCTGGCTGATCGTCGTCTTCCTGGCGGGCTGGGCGGTCGTCCGGGTCACCGGGGCCGAGAGTGGATCGTTCCTCACCCAGTTGATGACGCTCACCCCGTACAGCCCTGTGCCGGCGTTGATCGTCGCCGTCGCGCTGGTCCGGCGCGACCGCCGGGCCGCGATCGTGGCCCTGGCGGCCTGCGTGACGCTGGCGGCCACCGTGCTGCCCAGGGCGTTCGCGGCGGGCGAGCCGGCCACCGGCGGCACGTCGTTCAAGGTGCTGACCATCAACCTGTTCGGGCGCGCGGACGCGCGGGCCGTGGTCGAGCTGGTGCGGCGGCTGCAGCCGGACGTGTTCAGCGCGCTGGAGCTCACCTACGCGCAGGTCGCCGCGCTGGACGCGGCCGGACTGCCCGCGCTGCTGCCGCACCGCGTGCTGCTCGACGAGCGCGGCGCCTCCGGCAGCGGCCTGTACGGCAGGCACCCGCTCAGGGAGCTGCACGGCCTCTTCACGCCCATCGGGCACAACATGCCGGCCGCCGAGGTGTCGCTGCCGTCCGGGGTCAAGGTGGAGGTGGTCGCCGTCCACCCCAACCCGCCGCTGGGCAGGATGGTCGAGGAATGGAACGCTTCACTGGCCGCCCTCCCGCCGCCCACGACGGGCCCGATCCGGGTGCTGGCCGGCGACTTCAACGCCAGTCTCGACCACCGGGCCATGCGCGACCTGCTGGCCAAGGGCTATCACGACGCCGCCCGCCAGGTGGGCCAGGCGCTGACCCCGACCTGGCCGAACGTACGCGTCATGCCGCCGTTCATCACCATCGACCACGTCCTGGCCGACCGGCGGGCCGGCGTGCGCGCCGTCGAGGTGCTGGACGTGCCGGGCACCGACCATCGAGGGGTCTTCGCCGAGCTGCGCCTGCCCTCATGAGCGCGGGCCGCGCTTTTAAGGACAGGCGCCGGCGCGGTGGCTCGATTACCATCGCAGACATGACCTGGCGACATTGATGCATCACCAGAGGCCGACGCGGGGCACGCGGGCCTCCGAGGCGACAGGCGCTCGGAGTCCCTGATCCTCCCTTCGGAAGGCCTCACGCATGTCCTCGCTCACCCGTGTCTTCAGCGCGCCCGCGGACCGGCTGGCCGGCACGCTGTACGTCTACACGTTCCTCGATGAATTCGTCCTGCTCTACCCGGTGTACGCGCTGCTGTTCACCGACACCGGGCTGTCCGTCGCCGAGATCACCTCGCTGTTCGTCATCTGGTCCGTCACCGGCATGGTGCTGGAGGTGCCCTCCGGCGCGTGGGCGGACACCGTCTCCAGACGGCTGCTGCTCTGCCTGGGTCAGCTGCTCGCCGCGACGGGCTTCGCGCTGTGGGTGATCTTCCCGTCCTACTGGGCCTTCGCCGTCGGCTTCGTGCTTTGGGGCGCGTGCGGCGCGCTCGTCTCGGGCGCCATGGAAGCCCTGGTGTACGAGAGCCTCGACCGGCACGGCCAGGCCGGGCGGTACGCCCAGGTGATGGGCCGGGCCTCGTCGGTCGGGCTGGTCGCGAACGCGCTGGCCATCGCCCTGGCCATCCCGGTCTTCGCCGCCGGCGGCTATCTCGCGGTCGGCGCGGCCAGCGTCCTGGCCTGCCTCCTCTGCTCGGCCACCGCCCTGGCCTTCCGCGAGCACCGCGCCACCGCGACCGCCGAGGATGAGCTCGGCTACTGGGCGACCATGAAGGCGGGGCTGGCCGAGGCGCGAGGGGACCGGCGAGTGCTGCACGCCGTGATCCTGCTCGCCGTCGTGACGGCGATCTGGGGCGCTCTGGAGGAGTACGTCCCCTTCCTCGGCACGGAGGCGGGGGTGGCCGCCACCGGCATTCCAGTGCTGGTGCTCATCGTGTGGATCGGCGCCACCGGCGGCGGGCTGCTGGCGGGGGCCGCGCGACGGCTGACGGAGCGCGGGCTGGCCGTGACGCTGGTGGCGGCCGCGCTGGCCATGGCGGGCGGCGCGCTGAGCGGGCATCCGGCGGGGATCGTGCCGATCGCGGTGGCGTTCGGGCTGTTCCAGATGTCCGGCGTGGTGGCCGACGCCCGGCTGCAGGATGGCATCACGGGCCCGAGCCGCGCCACGGTGACCTCGGTGGCCGGCCTCGGCACGAACGTGGTCACCCTGTTCGTCTACGCCGGGTACGGCACCGTCTCGTCGATGACCGGCCACGGCGTGGGCTTCGCCGTGCTCGCCGCGCCGTACGTGCTCGTCGCGCTCTGGCTGGTCCTGCGACGGCGGGACCAGGTCGATCGTCGAAGGCCCGCACCCGCGAAGAGCGGGACGTGAACCACGACGTTCCTCGGGTACGGGCCGCCCATGAGATATCACGTGCTCGCCTGTGACTACGACGACACGCTGGCCACCCTGGGCCAGGTCGACGAGCACACCGTCAAGACCCTCGAACGAGTCTCCCGCTCGGGCAGGAAGCTGCTGCTCGTCACCGGGCGGGAGCTCGACGACCTGCTGACGGTCTTCCCGCACACCGACCTGTTCGACCTGGTCGTGGCCGAGAACGGCGGGCTGCTCTACGACCCCGGGCAGCGCACCAGAGAGCCGCTCGCCGACGCCCCGCCGGCCGAGCTCGTCGAGCGGCTACGCGCTCAGGGGGCGACCCCGCTCGGCGTCGGCGCCGTCGTGGTCGCCACCCGGGAGCCGTACGACGCGCAGGTGCACGAGGCGATCCGGGAGCTGGGGCTGGAGCTGCAGGTGATCCGCAACAAGGGCGCCGTGATGGTGCTGCCGCCGGGCGTGAACAAGGCCTCGGGGCTGGCCGCCGCACTGGTCCGGCTGCAAATGTCCCGCCACAACGTGGTGGCGGTCGGTGATGCGGAGAACGACCACGCCTTCCTCACCGCCGCCGAGTGCGGGGCCGCGGTCGCCAACGCGGTGCCGGCCCTGCGGCGGCAGTGCGACCTGCCGCTGGACCACGACGCGGGCAAGGGGGTCGAGCAGCTCGCCTCGCTGCTGCTGTCGGGTGAGCTCGACGAGGTCGAAGTGGCGCGCCATGACGTGCTGGTCGGTCACGAGAACGAGCAGGGCGACGAGGAGGTGCGGCTCTCGCCGTACAGGACCGGCCTGGTGGTGGCGGGGCCGTCGGGCAGCGGCAAGTCCACGGCCACCACGGCGCTGATCGAGCGGCTCGTCGAGGACGACTACCAGTGCGTGGTGATCGACCCGGAGGGCGACTACGCGGAGTTCCCCGACGTGGCCGTGCTCGGCGAGCCGGACCGGCCGCCCAGCGTGGAAGAGGTGCTGCGGCTGCTGGAGTCGCCGGAGCGCAGCGCGGTGGTGAACATGATCGGGCTGCCGCTGCGGGACCGGCCCGCGTTCTTCACCGAGTTGCTGCCCCGGCTGACCGCGCTGCGCGCCAGGCTGGGCCATCCGCACTGGGTCGTGGTGGACGAGGCGCACCATCTGATGCCGGCCGAGCTGCAGGAGGTGCCGATCAAGGACGTGGGCGAGGTCGGCTCGATGCTGATGATCACCGTGCATCCCGAGGCGCTGAGCCCCGCCGCGCTCACCCTGGTGGACAGCGTGATCGCGGTCGGGCCGGAGCCGGGCGCCACGCTGTCGGCCTTCGCCGGCGCGCTCGGCCGCTCGGCTCCGGACATCGAGGGCGACGGCGACGGGATCGTCCTGTGGCGGACCGCCGCGGACACCGCCCAGCGGGTGCGGATCGCGCCCGCCCGCCAGCAGCGCACCAGGCACCGCCGCAAGTACGCGGCCGGCACCATGTCGAAGGACAAGAGCTTCTACTTCACCGGCCCCGAGGAGCGGCTGCGCCTGCGTGCGCGCAACCTGCACACGTTCGTCGAGCTCGCCGAAGGGGTGGACGACGGCACCTGGACCCACCACCTCAGGCAGGGCGACTACTCCTCTTGGATCCGCGACAAGCTGGGTGACGACGAGCTGGCCGACGAGGTCGCGGCGGTGGAGCGGGACGAGCCGGACGACAGCCTCCGCCAGGTGGCCGACCTCATCGAGCAGCGCTACACCCTGCCGGCCGAGCCCACCACGTACGACCCCGACCACGACGACTGACTCAGGCGAGCTCCGTCGCCGCGATCCGGCGGAAGGCGATCGAGGCGTACGGCCCGAAGTCGCCGGTCTCGTACAGCAGCCCGATCGTCCCCGCGTCCACCGCGGTCAGGTCCGAGTAGGCGGCGGGCAGGCCCGAGACCGTGTGCACGGGACGCCAGGTGAGCCCGTCGTCGTCGCTGGCCCGGAGGGTCAGGACGGCGCGGGCGTCCGGGGCGGCGGGGGCCGAGAACAGCAGCGGGCCGGCCGGCTCCCGGTGCAGGAGGCTGCCTTCGACCACCGGGCAGACCAGTCCGGCCTGGGGGCGGAAGGGCAGTTCCAAGGTCTGTCCGCCGTCCAGGGAGTAGGCGTCGGCCCGGGTGCCGGGGGCGGTGGAGTCGGTGCGGGTGTTGAGGTAGAGGCGGCCGTCGGGCAGCTCGGCGGCCGTGGTCTCGTTGACGTTGACGTACCCGTCGGGGTTGTCGTCGACGTAGCCGATCCGCCAGCTCTCGCCGCCGTCGTCGCTGAGCAGCGCGTGACCGCCGTTGTACTGGCCCTCGGTGCCGTCGTCGCCCTTGGCCGGCGGCAGGGAGTGGTTGGCGGGGACCACGATCCGGCCGGCGTGCGGGCCGTGGCGCAGCTGCAGGGCGTGTCCCGGGGTGGTCGCGTACCAGCGCCAGGCCGGCCGCTTCACGCTCTCGGTGATCTCGCGCGGCGCCGACCAGGTGACCCCGTCGTCGTCGCTGTGCTGGACGTAGACCCTGCGGCCGTCGGCCGCGGCCACCTCGCCGCGCCTGATCTTCTTCTCGGTGGCCGCGGGGCCCTGCCGCACCGAGACCAGGATGATCCTGCCGTCGGCGGTCACGACCGGTGCGGGGTTGCCCACGGTGCCCTGGCGTGGCTCCGCGGCGACCACCCGCAGCTCGCCCCAGGTGCCGCCGCCGTCGGTCGAGCGCTTCAGCACCAGGTCGATGTGGCCGGAGTCGCCGGCCGAGCCGTGCCGTCCCTCCGCGAAGGCCAGCACGGTGCCCGCCCGCGTCACCACCACGGCCGGGATGCGGAAGGTGTGATAGCCGTCCGTGCCCGCCCGGTACGGCACCGAGGTGGGGTGGCGCTCTGCCATGGGGTCCTCCCGTCGCGGGGCTGCGCTCCGAGGGGAAACCCTAGATCGACGGCTTGGAACGGCGAGTGACGGCGACGCGAACGCCGTACGGCCGACGGATGACCGCGGCTCCGCCGAGGTCGGCGGTCCAGCCGAGGTCGGCGGTCCAGCCGAGGTCGGCGGTCCAGCCGAGGTCGCGGCTCAGCTGAGGTCGGCGGCTCAGCTGAGGTCGGCGAAGCGTTCCACCTGGTCGGTGCGGCCCGAGACGAGGATGATGTCGCCGTAGGACAGCTCGGTGTCGGCGGTGGCGTAGGTGAACTCCTCGTTCTCCTTCTTGACCGCCACTACCGTGACGCCGTACTTGCGCCGCAGCCCCGACTCCCCCAGCGGGAGGCCGACGTACTCCTTCGGCGGCCGGGTCTTGATGAGCGCGAAGTTCTCGTCCACCTCCATGTAGTCCAGCAGCCGCCCGCCCACCAGGTGGGCGACGCGCTCCCCCATGTCGTGCTCGGGCAACACCACGTGATGGGCGCCGACCCGGCTGAGGATGCGCCGGTGCTGCTGGCTGACCGCCTTGGCCCAGATGTCGTCGATCTCCAGCTCCACCAGCAGCGAAGCGGTCAGGATGCTGGCTTCGAGGTCGCCGATCGCCACCACGGCCCGGTAGAAGTCGGGTACGCCGAGCTGCTGCAGAGCGTCGAGGTCGGTGGCGTCGGCGGTGGCGAGGTGGGTGATGTTCCCCGCGAGGCCCTGCACGATCTTGGGCCGGTTGTCGATGGCCAGCACCTCGGTGCCGCGCCGGGTGAGCTCGAGAGCCAGTGAACTGCCGAACCGGCCGAGGCCGATCACCACGACCGGGTCATTGCTTCTCTCAGCCAACGATGATCCGCTCCTCAGGTAGGACGTGAGGCTCCACGGGTCTTCCGACGGGCCGTACAGCGACACGATGCACCCGAGGATATCCGCCCTGAAAGCCGCAAACCGTGACGCCTCCCGTGCCTGCTCCACCTGCCCTAAGGCTGCCAGGTAACTACCAGGAACGCTGGGTAGTGTCCCTCGGCATGAGCTGGCAGCGTAAGATCAACAAGGCGCTTGTCAGGTTCACCGGAATCCAGATCCACCGAGTAGGGAACCAGGGGATCGTCAAGGCGTCCGCGCCGACGCCGGCCAAGCCGAGCGACGTCGAGGTCCGGCCGCCCGCGGACCCGCGGG
Organism: Nonomuraea glycinis; assembly: GCF_014646515.1. GTDB lineage: Bacteria > Actinomycetota > Actinomycetes > Streptosporangiales > Streptosporangiaceae > Nonomuraea > Nonomuraea glycinis. The sequence goes on along the minus strand of NZ_BMNK01000002.1, from coordinate 615,853 downwards.
CCGACCGGTTGCTGACCGCACCCGTCTTCATCATCTCGCCGGTGCGGTCCGGCTCCACCCTGCTCCGCGCGATACTCAACGCCCATTCGGCACTGCACGCCCCGCACGAGCTTCACGTACGGCGGCTGCGGGTGGACTTCGGCACGAGCCTGGCACAGAAGGCGATGGCGGCACTCGGTCACAACCAGGCCGACCTTGAGCATCTCCTCTGGGACCGGGTGCTGCATCGGGAGCTGCACCGCAGCGGCAAGCGGTTCATCGTGGACAAAACGCCCGCCAACGCCTTCGCCCACGAGCGCATCGCCACCTGCTGGCCCGACGCGCGCTTCGTCTTCCTGCTGCGCCACCCCGCCTCCATCGCGACGTCCTGGCACGAGGCGAGCCCCGACAAACGCACCCCGGAGGAGGCCGCGCTGGACGCGCTGCGCTACATGAAGGCCGTACAGCGGGCCAAGGCGGCGCTGCCCGGCCTGACCGTGCGCTACGAAGACCTCAGCGCCGATCCGGAGCGGGTGACCCGCGAGATCTGCGCGTTCCTCGGCCTGGACTGGGAGCCGCAGATGCTCTCGTACGGCGAGCAGACGGTCATCCAGAAGGGCCTGGGCGACTGGCGAGACAAGATCCGTTCGGGCACCGTACAGCCCGGCCGTGAGCTCCCCGACCCGGAGTCGATCCCCGAGTCGCTGAAGCCCATCAGCCGGAGCTGGGGGTATCTGCCGTGAAGATCCGTTACCTGATGCTGCACGCCTACGGCATGGGCGGCACCATCCGTACGGTGATCAACCAGGCCAACGCGATGGTCAAAGCCGGGCACGACGTGGAGATCGTCAGTGTGGTGCGCCGGCGTGGCAAGCCGCAGTTCGCCATCCATCCGAGCGTCCGCCTCAGCACGCTGGTGGACCAGCGCGAGGGCAGGCAGGCCGACTCGCTGCGGCGCAAGGCCTGGCGCAGGGTGCGGGGCAAGATGGTGCCGCGGGGCGAGTTCGCCGCCGACTACTTCACCGAGCGGGTGGAGAAGGCGGTCATGGACTACGTCGCCGGGCTGACCGACGGCATCCTGGTCACCACCCGGCCGGCGCTCAACCTGATCTCGGCCCGCCGCGCCGGCAAGGGCGTGATCCGGGTGGCGCAGGAGCACATGAACCTGAACGCCTACCCGGAGACCATCCGCCGGGAGATCGGCCGCTACTACGACCGGTTCGACGCGGTGGCCGTGCTCACCAGGACCAACCAGCTCGAATACCAGGAGCTGCTGCCGAAGTCCAAGATCGTGTCGATTCCCAACGCGGTGCACAAAGCCGATCAGCGGCACTCCAGGCAGGACAACCCGATCGTGGTCGCCGCCGGGCGGCTCGTGCCCCAGAAGGGGTTCGACCTGCTCATCCCGGCCTTCGCCCAGGTGGTGGCGGAGCATCCGGAGTGGCGGCTGCGCATCTTCGGCACCGGCCCCAGGCAGGCCCAGCTGTCCGCGAAGATCGACGAGCTGGGCATGCAGGACCACATCGCGCTGATGGGCCGCACCGAGCGCCTCGATGAGGAGCTGGCCGCCTCCTCCGTCTACGTGCTCAGCTCCCGGTTCGAGGGGCTGCCGATGGTGATGATCGAGGCCATGACGCACGCGCTGCCCATCGTCGCCTTCGACTGTCCCACCGGGCCGCGTGACGTGCTGACCGACGGCGTCGACGGGATCCTGGTGCCGCCGAGGGATGCCGACGCGCTCGCCGTCGCGCTCAGGGAGGTCGTGTCCGACCGGAGGCGGCGGCTGGAGATGGGCGCCGCGGCCGCCGCGGCCGCCCATGCCTACGCGCCAGACGTCGTGATGCCGATGTGGGAGAACCTGTTCACCGAGCTGCTGCACGGCGAACAGGTCAACGCCTGACGAAGCGGACGGCGGCTACCAGTCGCCGTCCCCGCCCTCGTCGTCGCCCTCGAACACCTCTTCGATGATCTCGCCGGCGACCAGTCCGCCGGCCACGCCCAGGGCGCCGGCCGCGACCATGCCGCCCACCCCGCCCATTCCGCCGCCGCCGTGGTGGTGGTGCTCCTCGTGATGGTGATGCTCGCCGTGATGGCCACCGTGATGGCTGCCGTGCCCGTGCTGCTCCAGGTTGCGCAGCCAGTCGCCGAGCTCGGCGACCCAGTCCATCCGCAGCGCTTCCTCGTGGCGGACCCGGAACCGGCCGATCGCGTCACTCGATCCGTGCCCGGACCGCTTGTCCGCCTCGATGACGATGTCCATCCCGTCGGCGTCGGTGACGAAGGTCAGCTCCGCCTCCTTGATCCGTCCGGGCGGGCCGTAGAACTCGATCTCCTGGTAGAAGGCCAGCTCCTGGCGGACGCCGTAGATCTGGCCCGCCTCCAGGTCCGCCGACTTGAAGGTGAAGCCGAGCGCCAGGAACGCCTCCAGCACCCGCTCCTGCGAGGGCAGCGGCTCGACCGAGATCGGGTCCAGGTCGCCCTTGTCGACGGCCTTGGCGATGGCCAGCTCGGTGCGGACACCCAGCGCCATCCCGGTCAGCGGTTGCCCGCGCACCTCGCTGATCGGCGTCTCCCACGACACGGGGGTCTCGAACGGGATGACCTTGTCCTCGCCCTTGGCGAGCTTGAACGGGCCGGAGACCCGCATCCGGTAGAGCTCGGCCGCGCCGCTGTGCTCGCCCTCGGCGTGCTCCACCTCGGCACGGGCGACCAGCCCCAGCGTCACGTGCTCGATGTCGGCGTCGAACTCGCCGCCCTTCAACCGCACCTGCCCCGTCAGCGTGCCACCCGGCCGCACCCGCGGCGTGGTGAGGACGGTGTCCACCGAGGGGGCTCCGACGCCGAAGGCGCCCAGCATTCTCTTGAATACCACTGCATACTCTCCGTTCAGGTACGGCTCGCGACCGTACCTGAAACGATCACCAAGTTCCCGGGGTTCCCGGAAACCCGCGGTCGGTGGCGTATCTTGACCGGATCTGGCGTCCTGGTCTGCCGGGTGACGTCCGCCACTGCGGCATTCGCCCCTATACGGAGTCAGCTGAATCGCCGTGCCTATAAGGTTTGAAGTGGTTCTCATGGCGAAAGGGAGGTTCTATCACATGAGCCGTGGTTCGAACATCCTTCGACTGGCGGGAGCGGCCGCCGCCGCGGGCGTGCTGACGGCGGCCATCGCGCTACCGGCGATCGGCGGCGCCGGCGCGATGTTCATCACCGCGTCAGAAGACCTGAACCTCAAGCCCGAGGACCTGAAAGAGCCGCCGCTGGCGGAGAAGACTGAGATCCTGGACGCCAAGGGCAACCAGATCGCCCAGTTCTACGAGGAGTACCGCGAGGTCATCCCGCTGGCCGACGTCTCCGAGGTGATGAAGACCGCCATCATCTCGATCGAGGACTTCCGCTTCTACGAGCACGGCGCCATCGACATCGAGGGCACCATCCGCGCCCTGGCCAAGAACTTCACGGCGGGCGGCGTCGCCCAGGGCGGCTCCAGCATCACCCAGCAGTACGTCAAGCAGGTGCTGTACAACTCCGCGGACACCGAGGAGGAGAAGGCCAAGGCCCTGGAGACCAGCTACGCCCGCAAGCTCAATGAGCTGCGCTACGCGATGGCGATCGAGAAGAAGTACACCAAGGACCAGATCCTTGAGAAGTACCTCAACATCGCCTACTTCGGTGCGGGGGCCAACGGCATCGAGGCCGCGGCCAAGCGGTTCTTCGGCGTGAAGGCCTCTGAGCTCGACCTGGCGCAGGCCGCCACCCTGGCCGGCGCGGTGCAGGACCCCAACAGGACCGACCCCAACCTCGGCAAGGACCACCGCAAACGGCTGCTCGAGCGGCGCAACTTGGTGCTCTACCGGATGGACCAGCTCGATAAGATCACGCCGGAAGAGGCCGAGGCGGCCAAGAAGAAGAAGCTGGGCTACAAGGGCACCGAGCTGCCCGGCGGTTGCGGGGCCAGCCGCTATCCGTACTACTGCATGTACGTGCGCGCCGAGGTGCTCCGCAACCCGGTCTTCGCCAAGACGAAGAAGCAGCGCGCCCAGCTCCTCAACCGCGGCGGCCTGACGATCAAGACCACGCTCGACCCCAAGATGCAGAAGGCCGCCGAGGCCGCGATCAAGAAGCACGTCTTCGCCTCCGATCACCCGGTCGCCTCCGAGGCCCTGGTGGAGCCCGGCACCGGGCAGATCAAGGCGATGGCCGCCAGCCGCAAGTACGGCAACTCCAAGCGCAAGAACGAGATGTCCTACAACGTGGTGGCCGACGCGGAGCACGGCGGGGGCACCGGTTTCCAGCCCGGCTCGACGTTCAAGACGTTCACCCTGCTCACCGCCCTCAAGGAGGGCATGAAGGTCAACGACGGCTTCTCGGTGGGGGCCGGTTATCGCGCCCCGTTCTACTCGACGTTCAAGAACTGCAAGGGCGAGAGCATCGCCGACCCGACACACACCGTCACCAACGACGAGGGGTCGGGCGGCTTCAAGACGCTGCAGACGGGCACCTGGGGCTCGGTCAACACCTTCTTCATGAAGCTGGAGGAGAAGGTCGGCCTCTGCGACACCATCAAGACCGCCAAGTCGCTGGGCATCAAGCGCGCCGACGGCCTGGACCTGCTGGAGTTCTCCACGTTCACGCTCGGCACGAACGAGATGGACCCGGTGACCGTCGCCAACGCCTACGCCTCCATCGCGGCCCGCGGCAAATACTGCGAGCCCATGGTCGTCACCCAGATCACCGACCGCTACGGCAAGGTCAAGAAGTATCAGCCGACGTGCAAGCAGGTGATGGACAAGGAGGTGGCCGACGCCGCCGCCAACGTGCTGACCGGCGTCTTCACCGAGGGCACGATGCGCGGGGTCGGCGGCATCGGCCGTCCCGTGGCGGGCAAGACCGGCACCTCCGACGCCCAGGCCACGGCCTGGTTCGCCGGGTTCACCCCCGATCTGGCGGGTGCGGTCAGCATCGGCGACCCGCGCGGCTCGCAGAAGTACAAGCTGAACAACGTCACCATCGGCGGCCGCTACTACGGCTCGGTCTTCGGCGCCAGCGTGCCCGGCCCCATCTTCAAGGACACCATGCTGGTGGCCCTGAAGGGAGTCCCGGCGACGCCGTTCCCGCCGATCGACTCGGCTCGCTTCGGCGGCTGCGGCCAGGGCTGCGCGCCCGTGCGGCAGCAGCCCGACGAGGACCGCAGAGGGCCCGATGACCTGCCCGACGTGGGGGACGACGACTTCACCCTCGCGGATCCGCCCGGCGGCAGGTAAGCGCGCAGAGGGTCCCCGGCCGACCGGGGACCCTCTTACTGGCGCCTAACTACGCGTACAGTGGGCCTGTTAACGACGCGGAAACATTGGTAACGTGGGAGCGCTCCCAGGGATCTTTGTCGCGAGGTGCTGACGCATGTCCGAGCAGCCCACACTTGCACAGGTCGCCGCGGCCGCCGGGGTTTCCCCGGCGACCGCCTCCCGAGTCCTCACCGGCTCGGTGCGGGTCAGCACGTCGACCCGGCGCCAGGTCTACGAAGCGGTCTCGCGGATGGGCTATGTGCGTCACCGGGCGCCCAGGGGCTCGGTCTCCAGCGGCGCCGCGGCCGGGGTCACCGTGGTGGTCTGCGATCAGTTACCGCGATTATTCACCGAGCCGTACTATGCCCGGCTCCTCGCGGCCACCGGCGCCGTCGTCGCCGAGCACGGCACCCACCTCATGGTGACGACCGTCAGCCCGACCTCCTCCATCCTCCCCGCGCTGTCCGGCGCGGTGCTCCTGGTCGGCGCGCGGGAGCGGCACCCCCTGGCGATCAAGCTGTGCACCTCCGGCATCACCGTGCGCAACATCGGCCGGCCGCCGCACGACCTCAAGCTTCCGTACACCGACGTGGACAACCGCGACGGCGGCCGGCAGGCGGCCGAGCACCTGCTGCTGACCGGCCGCCGGGCCGTGGCCGCCATCGGCGGCCCGCCCTCGCTGCCCGCCGCCCGCGACCGGCTCGACGGTCTGGTGAGCACGCTGCGCGAGGCGGGCGTCGCCGACGTGCCCGTCGCCTACGGGGACTTCACCGCCGCCTCCGGCACGCACGCCACGCAGTGGCTGCTCCGCCACGCCCCCGGGCTCGACGCGATCTTCGCCGCCTCCGACCTGATGGCCGCGGGCGCGATCCAGGCACTGCGCCGGGCCGGGCGCAGGGTGCCCGCCGACGTCGCGGTGATCGGCTTCGACGACGCGCCCCTCGCCAGGCGCACCAACCCGGCACTGACCACGGTCCGACAGCCCGTCGAGGAGGTCGCCACGATCGCCACCCGGCTGCTCCTGTCCGGTACGACCGGCATCGACCCCATCCTCCCGACGGAACTGATCGTCCGTGACTCGGCATGAACCCGGGGACCTCCTGGCCCGCAGATATCTGCTGCTGGAGCCGCTGGCCGCCGGCGGCATGTCGGTGATCTGGCGGGCCTTCGACCAGTCGTTGCAGCGCACGGTGGCGGTCAAGGTGGTGACCTCGTCCCTGCAGACGGGGCTCGGCGACCGCGCCCGCGCGCGCACCGAGGCGCGCGCCGCCGCCCGGCTCCTCCATCCGGACGCCATCGAGATCTACGACTACGGCGAGGCCGTGACCAGGAACGGCGCCGTCGCGGCCTTCGTCGTGATGCCCCTGCTGGACGGGACGCCGCTGGCCGAGCGCATCGCCGAGGGCCCGCTGCCGTGGCCCGAGGCCGCGAGCATCGGGGTGCGCATGGCCCGGGTCCTGGCCGCCGGGCACGCCCGTGGCCTGGTCCACCGGGACGTCACCGCCGAGAACGTGCTGCTCACGCCCGACGGGCCGAAGCTGCTCGACTTCGGGATCGCGGCTCGGGCCGGCACCCCCGACGACGACCGCGGCACCCCTCCCTACGTCGCCCCGGAGCGGCTCGACGGCGCGGCCACCCATCCGGCCGTTGACGTCTACGCGCTCGGCGTGCTGCTGTTCGCCATGATCACCGGCCGTACGCCATACCCCGAGACCACCTGGGAGCAGCTTGAGGCGGCCCGCCGCACCGCTCCGCCACCGCGCCTGACCGGGGTGCCGCACTCGGTGGCGGCGCTCTGCCAGCGCTGCCTCGCCCACGACCCGGACCGCCGGCCCTCGGCGGCCGCGGCCGCCGACGCGCTCACCGCCGCACTCAAACTCGGCAAGCGCGTACGGCGCGGCCTGGCGATGGCCGGGGCCGGGGCCGGCGTGCTCGCCCTGTCCCTTCTGGCCTGGCTGGAGTATCCGCCGGGCGAGCTCGGTCCCGTGGTGACGGCGCCCACCCCCTCCGCCACCCCCTCCGCCGTCCCCTCTGCCGTCCCCTCCGCCGTCCCCTCCGCCGTCCCCTCCGTCACCGCCTCCCACCGGCTCACCGAGCGGGTGCAGGTCGAGGTGCACACCGTCCGGCAGGCCGTCGACGGCTTCCACGCGACGCTGGAGCGGCCCGGCGTCTGCGGATCCACCGGCGGCGACGTCGCCCTCGACATCAAGCAGGTGCTGCGCGGCTCCTTGGTGACGCCAGGCAAGGAGGAGTCCGGCCTGGCCGGGCTGCGCCGCAAGCTGGCCGACCGGGAACGCGAAGGCAGGCTCGACCCAGCCTGCCGCGACGAGCTGGAGATCCGGCTCACCGAGATCACCGCGGCCCGCCGCCAGCCGTGACCCGCTGACATGGGAGCGCTCCCACAGTGCTCCCCACAGCGCCCTCACACAGCGCTCTCACGCTGCGGTGTGAAAGTTTCACGCGACGTTGTCGAGCGTGTCGAGGCGTGCTGTAATGCGGCCACGCGAGTGCTGCCGGGCGGGCGGAGTCGTGGGGGGTTCCACAGTCATGCGAGCAGAGTCAGGCGAGCAAAGGAATCTTCCTCATGAAAGTCATCCGAACGGCGGTTCTGGCCGCCGCCGCGGCGTTAGCCATGATCGTCGCGGCCCTGGTGGTCCCTCCGGCGCAAGCGCACGGCGTCACGATGTTCCCCGGCAGCCGCACCTTCCTGTGCTGGCAGGACGGCCTGCGGGACAACGGGCAGATCGACCCCTACAACCCCGCCTGCGCGGCGGCGCTCGCGCAGAGCGGCGCCACCCCGCTGTACAACTGGTTCGCCGTGCTGCGCTCCGACGGCGCGGGCCGGACCAGCGGCTTCATCCCCGACGGCCAGCTCTGCAGCGGCGGCACCAGCGGCCCGTACGACTTCACCGCCTACAACGCCGTCCGCTCCGACTGGCCGCTGACCCACCTGACCTCGGGCGCCAACATCCAGATCCGGCACAGCAACTGGGCCGCCCACCCCGGCTCGTTCGTCTACTACGTCACCAAGAACGGCTGGAACCCGAACGCGCCGCTGAAGTGGTCCGACCTGGAGTCCTTCGGCAGCGCCGCCAACCCGCCGCAGAGCGGCGGCGTCGGCGGGCTCAACTACTACTACTGGAACGTCCAGCTCCCGTCCGGCAAGACCGGCCGGCACATGATCTACATTCACTGGATCCGCTCCGACAGCAACGAGAACTTCTACAGCTGCTCCGACGTGGTCTTCGACGGCGGCAACGGCGAGGTCACCGGTGTGGGCCCCGGCGGCTCCACCCCCGACCCCGACCCGGACCCGACCGTGACCCCGACGCCGACGGGCGCCTGCGCCGCCACCTTCCGCGCGATCGACAACAACTGGCCCGGCCACTTCCAGGGCGAGGTGACCGTGCGCAACACCGGGACGGGCACGCTGAACGGCTGGACCGTCCGCTGGAACTACACCGGCGGCCAGGGCTTCGAGGGATCCCCCTGGAACGCCACGCTGACCGGGCAACCACCCTCGGTGGCGGCCAAGAACGTGGCGCACAACGGGCAACTGGCGCCGAACGCCTCCACCACGTTCGGCTTCAACGCCACGGGTACCGCGCCCAGCCCCGTGCCGGCTCTGACCTGCACCAGCCCGTAGGCCGCCGGCATGCTTGACGAACTGAGGAGGCCGACGGCCCGGCGGGGACGCCTCGTGGCGATCACCGCCGTGGTCGCGGCCTCCGTCGCCGGTGCGGCGCTCTTCGCGGGCCTGCGGCAGCAGGGGCTGCCGGCCGAGCTGCGCGATCCGCTCGCCGCCCGGGTGACGGCGATCCTGGAACAGTCCTCACCCGCCGAGCATCACGAGCACGGCCACGAGTTCGGCGAGGACGCGGGCCGGGTCGTGTGCGCGGTGGACCCCTTCGGGATCGAGCCCGCGGACGCGGCCACGGTGGCCGAGGTGGACTGGGTGTACGCCCGGCACCTGTGCGCGATCACCGGTGCGGGCGAGGACTGGGCGATGTCCGTACGCGTGTCCGGCCCGCTCGCCGTACGCCTCGGCGAGCATGCGCAGATCCTGGTGCCCGAGCCCGGCATCGGCTACCCGGAGCGGGTCAGACAGGCGATCCCCGAGCGCTACCACGAGGAGGCGTTCGGCGCGTTCGCCGACGACGAGGCGATCGACGCGGCACGGGCGAGATTCTCCCGGGCGCGCTGATCCGGGCACGGGAACGCGGCCGGCGACGAGGGGGAGGACTCGGCCGGCCGCGTTCCTGCCATCCGGGCGGGATGGTGTCGCAGGGTGCTTACCTGGGTGGGATCTGCGGCCTCACCTCCTCGGTGACTCGTCGGCAGGGCTGGCCAGGTGACCCGGCTCGATGCGCCGGTAGGCCCCGCCCCGTCGCGGGGGACGGCGGGGCGGGGGCTGTCGGGTGGTCAGGGGAAGAGCCGGCCGTACTCGGCCAGGGCGACCGCCACGTCGACCTGCGCCCAGAAGCGGTGGTAGTTGAACACCGGGGCCGGCCCGCTGCCGTCGAGGAACGCCTCGACCTTCGGCCAGTCCGGGTCGTCCTCGTAGAAGGACCTGATCGACAGGAACGTGGAGTCGGCGTTGACCGGGTCGCCGTTCGGCATGGTGCCGCTCCAGCCCGGCGGCACGTAGACCGGGTCGTCCACGCGCCGGTAGTCGGTCTTGGTCTCCGCCACCGAGACGCCCTTGGCGTCGCGGTTGTCCCAGACGCCGTCCAGCAGCGCCTTGGCCATGGCCTGCGCCTCGGCGTCCTGCGCGCGGGCCGCGTAGTACATCAGCACCTTGGCGTACGAGCCGGCCACGCCCACGTCCTGGGTGTGGTCCAGCACCTCGACGTGCAGGCCGGGGTTGGCCGGCGGCATGCCGCTGGTGGCGTTGAAGCTCCCGGCCGGCTGGCCGGTCCAGCGCAGCGTGGACGGGATCTGATAGCTGCCGTCGGCGTTGATGGTGGTGTGGTCCATGGCCCACGCCACCCACTTGTCGAGCAGCGCCTTGGCGGCGGCGTTGCCGGTGACGTTGTAGAGCTCGGCCACCCGCTCCATCGTCCACGCCTGGAAGCCGAACCACTGGTTGGACGGCGGGTCGTGGTAGACCGGCTGCCAGTCGTAGGCCATGCCGTGGAACTTGGGCAGCCCGCTCGGCGGGGTGGCGTAGTGGCCGTCCCAGCTGTTGGTCGCGCCGCCGGCGATGGCGCCTTCCGCCGACTGCAGCCAGGTGTAGAACTGCAGCTGCCGGGTCAGGCTGGTGCCCCAGTCCTGGGCGCCCGTGCCGCTCAACGGCCGCAGCTCGGAGACGTTCGCCAGCGCCCAGGCCGCGAACGGGTTCTGGTAGCCGGAGTGGTTGTGGCTGGAGCCGATCCGCCAGGCCCAGCCGGCGTTGGCGTCGGTCGCGCCGCCCCACGCGTAATACCAGGACAGCAGGTAGCTGGCGGCGTTCTTGCCGGTCCCGGCCGGGCACGACGGGCTGGTGCAGCCGGGCTGCTTGAAGTACTTGTCGTACATCGCGTAGCGCAGGTAGTCGCCCATCTTGGCGGCCTTGGCCACGGTCGCCGAGATCTGCGACTCCTTGCCCTGGGCCTCGGCCCAGGTCTGCGCCCAGTACGCCACCTGCACCGCGCGGGCGTCGGCGTCGGGGGCGTTGGTGTACTTCCACTGCTTGGCGTACGAGCTGTCGTCGATGAACAGGTCGAGGAAGCCGTTCGTGCCGCCGTGCGCGAAGGTGTCGCAGGACGGCTGCGGGATCGTCTCGAAGACCGACTCCTCCGGGCCGCGCTGGTAGGTGTTGATGTAGGCGGGCTTGGTGGTGCCGTCGCCGCAGCGGCCGAAGCCGTAGGTGTTGTCGACGTCCAGCAGCCAGTGCATGCCGTAGATGTTCGCCGAGCCGTAGGCGCTGCGCAGCTCGCCCGCGATCGGGTCGGAGCCCACGCTGACGCCGGGTTCGATCGCCGTCGGGTAGTTCTCGATCTCCAGGTGCTCGGCCGCGTACGTGGCCGGCTTGGCCGGGTCGTAGAAGGAGTTGGTCGGCTGGTCGGCCGTGGCCGGGATGATGTTGGTCTCCATCGAGTCCCAGGCGGCGTTGAACTTCGACCAGTCACCGGTGACCTGCCCGTAGACGGCCTCCAGCCACAGGTAGTAGCTGTAGGCCTCCGAGGTGGTCTCGTGCCCGTGATCGGGCGCCTCGACCATGAAGGTCTCCACCGAGTGGTACGGCACCCCCTCGGGCGAGAAGTAGCCGTTGGCGGGGTCGTGCAGCTCGTTGTAGAGCTCGGTGAACCGCGCGATGTACGCGTTGTCGCCGCCACCCGGCGTGTCGTTGTCGGCCTCCGTCACGGCGACGTCGACCGGGCTGTAGCCGGTGGCGCTCACCCTGAAGACGGCCGAGCCGCTGGTGGCGTCGGCGTCGTCGGCGGCGGCGATCGTCACGTGCTGGGCGGTGTTCCAGTTCGCCGGGGTGAAGGTCCGCGTCGCGCCGGAGCTGACGGTCAGGTCGGTGTCGCCGCTGACCCGCGCGGTGCTGACGGTCACGTTGGCCGTGGGCGCCCTGGACAGCCTGACGCCGAAGGAGGCGTCCCCCGTCTCGGGCACGGCCAGGCTCAGCGGGCTCACCACGAGCACGGGAGTGCTGTCGGCGGAGACGGTGATGCCGACCGGGGACGAGGTGGTGGTCGCACCCGCGTTGTCGGTCGCCCTGGCGGTGATCGAGTAGTTCCCGGCCGCCACGTTCTGCCAGCTGTAGGCGTACGGGGCGCTGGTGTCAGTGCCGAGCAGCGTCGAGCCCTGGTAGAAGTCGACCTTGGCGACGGTGCCGTCCGGGTCGGCGGCGGTCGCGGCGATCGGCACGGTGGCCGGGGCGGCGAAGGTCTGGCCGGCGGCCGGCGAGGTCAGCGAGACGGTCGGGGGCTGGTTGGCGTTCGTGCCGCCGCAGGTGGTGCCGTTGATGGCGAACGAGGTGGGCTTGGGGTTGCTGCCGGACCAGGTGCCGTTGAAGCCGACGGTGACGGCGGCGCCGGTGGCGAGGGCGCCGTTCCAGGGCATGTTCGTGGCCGTGACCCTCGTGCCTGACTGGCTCCAGTTGGCGCTCCAGCCGGTGGGTGTGTACCGCTGGGTGGTGGTGGGGAAGTCGAAGGCCAGCGTCCAGGCGGTGAGCGGGTCGCCGAGGTTCTTCAGCGTGAGGTTCGCGGTGAAGCCGCCCTGGTTCGGGCCGCTGGTCCACTCGTTGGCGGTGTAGGTCACCTCGCAGGCGACGGCGGCGCCGGCGGGGGCCTGGCCCAGCACGGTCGTGGTGCCGGCGACGAGGACCAGGGTCGCGGCCCCGGCGAGCCGCCTGGCCCATCGGGCGAACATAGATCGGGGTCTGTGGGTCACGGTCTCTCCGGTCTCTCCATGGGAGTAGGGGGGTGGGAGCGCTCCCATCGCGATTGTGCGGTGCGACCGACGCCGGCTGTCAAAGAAACGGCCGCCGCCGAAGCGCCGCGCTTACTCCCACCTGGTAGCGCGGTATGAAAGTTTCAACCCGGTTCGGCGGCATTCGGCGAGCGTGTGGGCCGGAGCGGGCGACGGCTCCGGCCGCTCGCTGTACACCCCTCGGGACCCCGCTCACTATGGGAGCGCTCCCAAACAACCGCTGGAGATGATGACTCGTGAAAATCCCGCGCGCCCTCCGGAGATGGGCCGTGACCGCCACCGCGACCTGCGTCGCGGCGGCCGGCCTCATCGCCGGGCAGGCCACCACGGCGCACGCCGCGGTCGCCTGTGACGTCGTGTACACCCCCAACACGTGGACATCGAGCCCAGGACAGGGCGGCTTCACCGCCAACCTCACGCTGAAGAACCTCGGCGACCCGCTCACCGCCTGGACGCTGGCCTTCGACTTCCCCACCACCACCCAGCGGTACACGCCGAGCGGCTGGGGCGCTAACTGGAGCCAGTCGGGCACCCGCGTGACCGGGACGAACATGCCCTACAACGGCGCCCTCGCCACCGGCGCCGCCGTCACCGTCGGCTTCAACGGCACCTGGTCCGGCACCAACCCGAACCCCACCTCCTACACCGTGAACGGCACCACCTGCGGCGGCCCCGGCGGCGCGACCCCCTCGGTCGTCACCTCCGCGAGCTCCGTCGCCGTCAACGAGGGCGGCACCGCCACCTTCACCGCCCGGCTGTCGTCGGCCCCGGCCGCCAACGTGACCGTCAGCACCTCGCGCACCAGCGGCGACACCGACCTGACCGTCAGCTCCGGCGCCTCACTCACCTTCACCCCCGCCAACTGGAACACCCCGCAGACCGTCACCCTGGCCGCCGCCCAGGACGCCGACACCACCTCGGGCACCGCCGTCTTCACCGTCGGCGGGACCGGCGTCACCTCCGCCACCGTCAACGGCACCGAGATCGACGACGACGCCGTACAGGAACAGTCGCTCGTCGTCACCCCGACGTCGGTGACCGTGCCGGAAGGCGCCGGCGCCACCTACACCGTGCGCCTGGCCGCGCAGCCCTCCTCGAACGTGACCGTCACCACGAGCGCGGGCAGCGGCGACACCGACCTGACCGTCAGCTCCGGCGCCTCACTCACCTTCACCCCCGCCAACTGGAACACCCCGCAGACCGTCACCCTGGCCGCCGCCCAGGACGCCGACACCACCGCCGGCACCCGCGTCTTCACCGTCGCGGCCACCGGCCTGACCTCCCGTACGGTCACCGCCACCGAGGCGGACGACGACGGCACCACCCCCGTGCACGTCGAGAACCCGTACGCGGGAGCCACCGGCTACGTCAACCCGAACTGGTCCGCCAAGGCGGCCGCCGAGCCGGGCGGCGCCGCCATCGCCAACACCTCCACCGCCGTGTGGATGGACCGCATCGCCGCCATCGCCGGCTCCGCGGACGCGATGAGCCTGCGCGAGCACCTGGACGAGGCCGTACGGCAGGACGCCGCCAACGGCGCCGCGCCGCTGACCATCCAGGTCGTCGTCTACAACCTGCCGAACCGGGACTGCTCCGCCCTGGCCTCCAACGGCGAGCTGCGCATCGCCGCGAACGGCTTCAACCGCTACAAGAGCGAGTACATCGACCCCATCGCCGACATCCTCGACGACCCGCAGTACGCCGGCCTGCGCATCGTCACCGTCATCGAGCCCGACTCGCTGCCGAACCTGATCACCAACATCGACAGCTTCGCGGACTGCCGCGAGGCGAACGGCCCCGGCGGCTACGTCGACAGCGTCCGCTACGCGCTGAACAAGCTGCACGCGATCTCCAACGTCTACACCTACATCGACGCCGCCCACCACGCCTGGCTGGGCTGGGACTCTAACTTCCAGCCCGCGGTGGACCTGTTCCACTCCACCGTCGCCGGCACCACGGCGGGCGTGGACAGCGTGGACGGCTTCATCGTCAACACCGCCAACTACTCGACCACCACCGAGCCGCACTTCACCATCAACACCACCGTCAACGGCACCACGGTGCGCCAGTCCGAGTGGGTGGACTGGAACTTCTACGTCGATGAGCAGACCTTCGCCGCCGCGCTGCGCACCGCCCTGATCGCCAAGGGCTTCCGGCAAGGGCTGGGCATGCTCGTCGACACCTCGCGCAACGGCTGGGGCGGCTCCGCGCGCCCGAGCGGCCCAAGCGGCTCGACCAACCTGAACACGTTCGTGGACGACTCGCGCGTCGACCGCCGCATCCACGCCGGCAACTGGTGCAACCAGAGCGGCGCGGGCATCGGCGCCAGGCCGCAAGCCGCCCCCGCCAGCGGCTTCGACGCCTACGTCTGGATCAAGCCGCCGGGCGAGTCGGACGGCTCCAGCAGGGAGATCGACAACGACCAGGGCAAGCGGTTCGACCGGATGTGCGACCCCACCTACACCGGAAACGAACTCAACGGCAACAACCTGACCGGGGCGCTGGCCGACGCGCCGATCTCCGGCCAGTGGTTCTCCGCCCAGTTCAGGCAGCTCGTGGCGAACGCCAACCCGCCGCTCTCCTGACCCCGATCACAGGGCCCAGGCAGCCGCCTGGGCCCTGTTCCAACCCGTCAGCGCCGCGCCCGCCACTCCGAGACGACCCGCTCCACGTCGAAGGGCATCAGGTTCAGCGGCGGCCCGGACAGGCCGGTCCTGATGGCCGCACGGATCCTGTCGTTGATCTCATTGATGATCAACCGTACCTCGCCCTCGGACCTGGCCTTGGCGGCGGCCTCGAGCGACTCCTCGGCCTCCTTGCGCAACGCCAGCGTCGGCGGCAGCGGCATGGACAGCCCCTCGCCGCGCAGCTTCTGCTTCACCCACCACAGCTCGTCGCCGACCTTGTCCAGATCTGGGATCGGCTTGCCCTTGCCGGGCAGGTTGTCGAACTCACCCCGCTCCTCGGCTTCGCGAATCTGCCGGTCCACCCAGGTCTCGAACGGCATTCCCAGTGGCTTGCGCTCGGTCACGCGCGCCTCTCCCCTCTTCAGGCCAGGTTGTGCTTGGGTGCCACCGGCGCCCGCCAGCCGAGCATCGCCTCGGTCATCCGCACCGCCGCCACCGTGGCGGGCACGTCGTGCACCCGGACGATCCGCGCCCCGCGCAGGATCGCCATGACGTTGGCCGCGATCGTCCCCTCCGTCCGCTCGCCCTGCGGGCGGTCCAGGGTCTCCCCGATGAAGTCCTTGTTGGACAGCGCCACCAGCGTCGGATATCCGATCGCGGTGATCTCCTCCAGCCGCCGCATCAACTCCAGCGAGTGGTAGGTGTTCTTGTTGAGATCGTGTCCGGGATCGATGATGATCCGGTCGGCCGCGATCCCCGCCGCCAGCGCGGCCCGCACCCGCTCCCGCAGATAGGCCGACACGTCGGGCACGATGTCGGCGTAGTGCGGCCGCATCACCCGCCTGCCGGGCCCGCCGAGGCTGTGCGTCACCACGACCGTGGCGCCCGTCCGCGCCGCGACCTCCGCGAGGCCCGGCTCCCGCAGCCCGTTGGTGTCGTTGATCACGTCGGCGCCCGCCGCCAGCGCGGCCGCCGCCACGGCGGCGCGATGGGTGTCCACGCTGATCACCGCGTCGGTGACCCGGCGCACCTCGGAGATGACCGGCACCACCCGGTCGATCTCCGCCGCGACGTCGATCTCGGCCTGCGCCGCGCTGAAGGCGAACCCGCCGATGTCCACCCAGTCGGCCCCGGCGTCCACGGCTCGCCGCGCCGCCTCGACCGCCCGCTCAAGCTCGAAGGTCCGGCCCTGGTCGTGAAAGGAGTTGGGCGTACGGTTGACGATCGCCATGATCGCCACCTGCCGCCGGAAGTCGAACTCGCGCCGCCCGATCCGCCGCACGGGCTCGACCATCTCCGTCAAGGGGGAGAACGTCGTGCCGGCTCCGCTGCTCATGGCACCCATCCTCCAGAAGTCCGGTCACCACGAGCGAGCCTACCCGCCCGTTCCGCAGCCACCCGTCAGGCGGTGAAGCGCCCCGCGTGCGGGTGGATCCCGTTCGCCGCGACCCGGACGCGCTTCATCGGCGAGGTGCGCCTGGGCCCGCGCCGCGGCAGGCGCATGGTGATCTGAACCGTGGTGCCCGCGGGCCCGGTGCGCAGGTCGACGCCGTCACAGAGCCGCCGGATCAGATAGATCCCCCGGCCCGCGTACGCCGTGTCCGAAGGCTGCCCGTCGTTGAGGTAGGGGCCGGGGATGCCGGGGCCGTGGTCGACGGTCTCGACGCGGAGCAGCCCGTCGGCGCTCCACATCTTGAGGTGACCGCGCCCGCCGCCGTGCTCGACGGCGTTGACGATGCTCTCGTGGACGGCAAGCACGAAGTCCTCAAGCCGGGCACCCGCCAGCCCCGAGGTCGAGGCATGCCGTGCGACGGCACGGCGCAGGGGGGTGATCTCCTGAATGGTGAAGGGCTTGGTCAGTAACGTACTCATGGCAGGCTCCTCGCGATCGCTTGATCACCTGTCTGGACACGCCGACATGCGGGGTTCGAAGGGCGGTCTCCGGCGCCTTCGAACGGAGGGTCAGCGGGGTTCGCTCGGCGGGAGGGGACCGGCCGAGGCAGGTTCGATGGATCCATGAGTGACCTCCGTGTCGTAATGGACACCTAGGCCGCGCTTCTGGACCTCACGTGACTCTAGTCCTGCCCGACGAGCACGCCCTTACACCATCTGCCGGAAACATCGGAGGACTATCCCTCGGGTGTGGAGCGGGCCCCCGCGCCGGTGGCGAACTCACGCAGGCGGCGTCGGCCGGAGTCGGGGGCGAGCGGCGCGGTGTCCAGGCCGGCGCCCTCGCGCATGCCCTCCAGCACCGACCGGACGGCGTCGACGGACGAGTAGGCGGGCGTCCAGCCGAGCACCTCACGGGCCCGGTCCATCCTCATCAGCGGGATCTGCAGGGCCATCTCCAGCAGGCCGGGCGCGGCGGGCACGAGCCGCAGGTGCCAGCCCGCCGCCACGGCCGCCCGCGCCAGCCCCGGGGAGACCGGCACGAGCCGCGCGCCGAGCAGGTCGGCGAGCGCCGGCGGGTCGAGCACCGGGTCCGCGGCCAGGTTGAAGGCCCCGCTGACGGGCCGCACCACGGCCAGCCGGTACGCCTCGGCGGCGTCCTCGGTGTGCAGCACCTGCAGCTTGAGCCCGGGGATGTCCGGCACGAACGGGATGTTGCCCGCCTTGACCAGCCTGCGCGGCAGCAGCGGCCCGGCGAACAGCCTGCGCTGCTCGGTGGCCGCCGCCCGCTTGAAGATGAAGCCCGGCCGCATCCGGACCACCCGAATGCCGGGGTTGCCGTTCTCGAACACGTCGAGCACCCGCTCGACGTAGGCCTTCTCCCGCCCGTACGCGGCCCCGGCGCAGCCATGCGTGGGCCAGCTCTCGTCCACCGGCTCGTCCTTGGGCCGGGGCGAGTACGCGCCGACGGAGGAGGCGTAGACCAGGGCGGGCACGCCTGCCTCCGCCACCGCCTGGAAGACCCGCATGCTGCCCAGCACGTTGGCCCGCCAGGTGGCCATGGCGTTCCGGGTGGGCTGGAACAGCCAGGCCAGATGCACGACCGCGTCGGCGCCGTCGAAGATCTGCGACAGGTCGCTGGTGACCACGTCGGCCCGGTGCCACACGGTGCGGCCGGACTTCAGGCCGGGCAGCCGCCGGGCGACACCGGCAATGGACGTCACGCTCTCGTCGGCCTCCAGCGCCCGCACCACGCTCGTCCCGACGTTCCCTGTCGCACCCACCACCACGACTCTCATGCGGCAGTGGCTGCCCCGGCTGACGCCCGCGAAACCGTCTGAGCTGCGAAGTTCATGGTTTCAGCAGCACTTTGACGGCACCATTCGCCTTCTTCTGGAACATCTCGTACGCGTGCGGCGCCTCCTCCAGTGGCAGCCGGTGGGTCGCCAGATCCATCACGCCGAGCGGGTCGGCGTCGTCGGTCACCAGAGGCATCAGGTCGCCGATCCAGCGCCGGACATGAGCCTGGCCCATCCGCAGCGTGATGCCCTTGTCGAACAGGCGCAGCATCGGCATCGGGTCGGTCATGCCGCCGTAGACGCCGATGACGGAGATCACGCCGCCGCGCCGTACGGACTCGATGGCCTGGTTGAGCACCGCCAGGCGGTCGACGCCCGCGTGGGCCATGAGCGGCGCGGCGATGGCGTCGGGCAGGAGGCCGGTGATGGCCTGGGCGAACTTGGCGCCGGGCGAGCCGTGCGCCTCCATGCCGACGGCGTCGATGACGGAGTCGGTGCCGCGGCCGGCGGTGAGCTGCCTGATCGCCTCGGGCACGTCGGTGACGTCGCTCGCGTCGACGACTTCGATGCCGTGGCGGCGGGCCATCTCCAGTCGTTCCGGCACGCCGTCGACGCCGATCACCCGGTGGCCGAGGTAGCCGGCGATGCGGGCGCACATCTGGCCGATGGCGCCGAGCCCGAAGACCGCGACGCTGCCGCCTTCGGGCAGGTGGGCGTACCGGACGGCCTGCCAGGACGTGGGCAGCACGTCCGACAGGTAGACGAACCGCTCGTCGGGCGGGCCGGCGGGCACCTTGATCGGGCCGAACTGGGCCTGCGGGACGCGTAGGTACTCGGCCTGGCCGCCGGGCACCTGGCCGTACAGCTTGGTGTAGCCGAACAGCGCGGCGCCCATGCCGTGCTCGCGGACCTGGGTGGTCTCGCACTGGGCGTAGAGCTCCATCCCGCACATGTGGCAGTGGCCGCAGGAGATGTTGAACGGCACCACGACCCGGTCGCCGGGCTTGAGGCCGGTGATCTCGGCGCCGACCTCCTCGACGATGCCCATCGGCTCGTGGCCGAGGATGTCGCCCTCGGTCATGAACGGCCCGAGTACCTCGTACAGGTGCAGGTCGGAGCCGCAGATGCCGCTGCTGGTCACCTTGATGACCGCGTCGTTCGGCTCCTTGATCTGCGGGTCGGGGACCTCTTCGACCCGGACGTCGCGCTTGCCGTGCCAGGTGACGGCCTTCATGGCTCTCTCCTCACTGGGGGGCGCCTGCTCTCGCATACCCACATACCTGCCGTCAAACGAGTCGGCCGCCCTGTACGGAGTCATGCGCGGGTCTCGTCAGGTGCGAGAAAAACTCTGATCCCCCAATCGGCTTTACACCCTCCGTATTGAATGAGTAACTACTGGTGATGAAGCTCGACAGAAGGAGCCGGCTCATGACGGTCAGCTTTACCCCCAACCTTTTGGGACCGCGTGTGGACGAACGGCTGGCCGCGTTCCTCGACGGCTGGCGGGCGCCGGTGACCGACCAGGACGTGGTGGCCGCCTACCGATTGCTCATCGACTTCATCCTCACGGGCGGCAAGCGCGTCCGTCCCCAGCTGTGCTACTGGGGATGGCGGGGCGCCGGTGGCGAGGACTGCGAGGAGATCATCAGCGCCGCCGCTTCTCTTGAGCTCTGCCATGCGGGCCTGCTGATCCACGACGACATCATGGACGGCAGCGAGCTGCGCCGGGGCCGCTCCACCGTGCACCGCAGCCTCGCCCACCTGCACGCCGGGCCGGGCGCGGAGGCGTTCGGGCAGGCCGGCGGCATCCTGCTGGGCACGCTCAGCCTGGCCTGGTCCGACGCGCTGCTGTCCTCGTGCGGGGTCGAGCCGGCCCGCCTGCGCGCGGCGCACCACCTGTTCGACGCCATGCGCGCCGAGGTCATCAGCGGCCAATACCTGGACATTCTCTCCCAGTTGCGCACCGGGGCCAGCGTGGAGCAGGCGCTGACCACGATCCGCTACAAGACCGCCAAATACACCGTGGAGCGTCCTTTGCAGATCGGCGGCGCGCTGGCCGGGGGGACCCCGGAGCTGCTGGCCTCCTACTCGGCGTTCGGGCTGCCGCTGGGCGAGGCCTTCCAGCTCCGTGACGACGTGCTCGGCACCTTCGGCTCCTCGGAGGAGACCGGCAAGTCCGCGCTGGACGACCTGCGCGACGGCAAGCAGACGGTCCTGTTCGCGCAGGCGGTGGAGCGGGCCACGCCCGCGCAGCTCGCCTACCTGCGCACCTGGCACGGCAATCCCGAGCTGGCCGAGGAGCACGCCGCCGAGATGCGCCAGATCCTGCTCGACACCGGCGCGATCGACCGGGTCGAGTCGATGATCGAGGAGCGGGCGGGCCAGGCGGTCGAGGCTCTCGACGCCGCCCCGATCATGCCCGAGGCCCGGGTCGCGCTGACCGCGCTGACCGCCCAACTGGCCCACCGCGACAGCTGACCCGAATGGATCAGCCAGGAGCGGCGCTTCGGCCTGCCCGAGATCGATTACCCAGAGCCACTTTTTCTCACTGTTCGTAGTCAATCCTTCATGATCGGTGGTGCACGATGACCGAATCGACCGAATCGACCGCGCAGGGCAACGGCCAGCAGCTCAGCCTGAGCACCGATGCCGCGCGCAATCTGGCGACGACGACCAAGACCGCCCCGCAGATGCAGGAGATCACCTCCCGCTGGCTGCTGAAGCTGCTGCCGTGGGTGCAGACCTCCGGCGGCGTCTACCGGGTCAACCGGCGCCTGACCTACACCCTCGGCGACGGCCGCATCACCTTCAGCACCACCGGCGCGGAGGTGCGCGTCGTGCCCGCGGAGCTCTGCGAGCTGCCGATGCTGCGCGGCTTCGGCGACATCGAGGCCCTGGAGGCGCTCGCCTACCGCTTCGCCCAGCGCGAGGTGGAGGCCGGCGAGGAGATCGTCCGCGAGGACGACCCGATCGAGCAGCTCGTGCTGATCGCGCACGGCCGGGTCGCCAAGGTCACCACCGGCGCCTACGGCGACCAGCAGAGCCTCGGGATGCTGGCCGACGGCGACCACCTCGGCGAGCAGCTGCTCCTCGGCGGTGGCCAGTGGGAGTTCTCCGCGCGGGCCAAGACCGCCACCACCGTGCTGACCCTCTCCCGCGAGGACTTCCAGGCGCTGCTGGACCGCTCGCCGAGCCTGCGCGAGCACCTGGAGGCCTGGCAGGCCAGCGGTGAGCGGGCGCACAACGACTACGGCGAGGCCGCCATCGACATGTCGTCGGGCCACAGCGGCGAGCCCACCCTGCCCGGCACGTTCGTCGACTACGAGCTGAGCCCGCGCGAGTACGAACTGAGCGTGGTGCAGACCGTGCTGCGGGTGCACAGCAGGGTCACCGACCTGTACAACCAGCCGATGAACCAGCTCGACCAGCAGCTCCGCCTGACCATCGAGGCGCTACGCGAGCGGCAGGAGGACGAGATGATCAATAGCCGGGACTTCGGCCTCCTGCACAACGCCGACTTCAGCCAGCGCCTGCGCGCCCGCACCGGCCCGCCCACCCCTGACGACATGGACGACTTGCTGGCCAAGGTATGGAAGGACCCGGCCTTCTTCCTCGCGCACCCGCAGACGATCGCGGCCTTCGGCAGGGAGTGCAGCAAGCGCGGCCTGTATCCCCAGGCCGCCGAGGCGAGCGGTCACCGGGTGCCGGCCTGGCGCGGCGTGCCGATCTTCCCATGCAACAAGATCCCCGTTTCCGGGCGGCGGATGAGCTCCGTGCTGCTCATGCGCACCGGCCAGGAGAGTCAGGGCGTCGTCGGCCTGCACCAGACCGGCCTCCCCGATGAATACCAGCCGGGCCTGTCGGTCCGGTTCATGAACATCAACGAGAAGGCCGTCATCTCCTACCTGGTCACCGCCTACTACTCGGCCGCCGTGCTGGTCCCCGACGCGCTGGCCGTACTGGAGGACGTCGAGATCGGGCGCGAGGACTGACCGAGCATTTTCGCTCCCAGGGATAGGTGGTGTTTCGGTTGACGGAGTTGGACGAGCGGGGCTCGCGGCTGAGCCTTGATCCGGCCGCGGCGCGCAAGCTCGCCACCACGACCAAGACGGCTCCGCAGATGCGGGAGATCTCCCCGCGCTGGCTGCTGCGGGCGCTGCCTTGGGTCGAGCTCGCGGCCGGCGCCTACCGGGTGAACCGCCGGCTCACCTACGCGCCGGGCGGCGGGCGCGTGTGCTTCACGCACACGGGCGCGCGGCTGCGGGTGGTGCCGCCGAGCCTGACCGAACTGCCGCCGCTGCACGGGTACGGCGACCCTGCCGTGCTGGAGACCCTGGCCGGGCTGTTCGAACAGCGGGAGTACGCCCGCGGCGAGGCGATCGTGCGGGAGGGCGAGCCGGCCGGCGAGCTCGTCCTCCTCGCCTACGGCAGAGCCGCCAAGGTGCAGGCGGGCACGTACGGCGACAGCCTGGTGCGGGCCAGGCTGTCGCCCGGTGACCAGGTCGGGGCGGAGTTGCCGACGCCGCCCCGGTGGGGGTTCACCCTGGAGGCCGGCACCACCTGCACGGTGCTGGCCCTGCCCTGGCAGGCGCTGCACGACCTCGCCGGGCGGACGCCGTCGCTGCGCGAGCAGTTGGAGTCGCACCTGGCCGGGCTCGCCGAGCCCCGCACCAAGCACGGCGAGGCGCTGATCACGCTGGCCTCCGGCCACCGGGGCGAGCCGGTGCTGCCGGGCACCTTCGTCGACTACGAGCTGAGCCCGCGCGAGTACGAGCTGAGCGTGTCCCAGGCCGTGCTCCGGGTGCACACCAGGGCCGCCGACCTGTTCAGCGACCCCATGGACCAGACGGAGGAGCAGATCAGGCTGACCGTCGAGGCGGTCCGCGAGGCGCAGGAGCGCGAGCTGGTCAACAACCGCGACTTCGGGCTGCTGCACAACGCCGACCCGGCCCAGCGGCTGACCACGCGCTCCGGGCCGCCCACCCCGGCCGACCTGGACGATCTGCTCTGCCGGCGGCGGAAGACCCGCTATCTGATGGCTCACCCGCTGGCCATCGCCGCGTTCGGCAGGCAGTGCAGCGCCTCCGGCGTCTATCTGGACAGCGTCGAGCTGGACGGGAGCAGGCTGAGCGCCTGGCGGGGCGTGCCCATCCTGCCCTGCGACAAGATCCCGGTCAGCGGGGCGGGCACCAGTTCGATCCTCGCGTTCCGGACCGGCGAGGAGGACCAGGGAGTCGTCGGCCTGCACCAGACCGGCGTCCCCGACGAGTACCGGCCCGGCCTCAGCGTGCGGGTGATGGGCATCGACGAGCGGGCGGTCACCACCTACCTCGTCAGCGCCTACTACTCCGCCGCCGTTCTCGTCCCCGACGCGCTCGGGGTGCTCGGGGACGTCGAGGTCCACGGCTGATGACCCTGACCACACGAGCGGAGTGACGATGGCTCAGCCCTTCGAACTGCCCGACTTCTACCTGCCGTATCCGGCACGGCTCAACCCCCACCTCGAACAGGCTCGTGCGCATACCAAGCAGTGGGCTCGGGCGATGGGCATGCTGGAGGGCTCCGGCGTCTGGGAGGAGGCGGATCTCGACGCCCACGACTACGCGCTGCTGTGCGCGTACACGCATCCTGACTGTGACGGACCCGAGCTGAGCCTGATCACGGACTGGTACGTGTGGGTGTTCTTCTTCGACGACCACTTTCTTGAGATCTTCAAGCGGTCCGGGGATCGGGTGGGAGGTAAGTCCTACCTGGATCGGTTGCCCGCCTTCATGCCGATGGAACCGGGCGCGGAGGTGCCCGAGGCGACCAACCCGGTCGAGGCCGGGCTGGCCGACCTGTGGGCGCGTACGGTGCCCGGCACCTCCGCCGACTGGCGGGCGCGCTTCACCGAGAGCACCCGCAACCTGCTGAACGAGTCGCTGTGGGAGCTGTCCAACATCAACGCGGGCCGGGTGCCGAACCCCGTCGAGTACATCGAGATGCGCCGCAAGGTGGGCGGCGCGCCCTGGTCGGCGGGCCTGGTCGAGCATGCCGTGGGCGCCGAGGTGCCGGCCGTGATCGCCGGGTCGCGACCGCTGCGGGTGCTGCGCGACGCCTTCTCCGACGGGGTGCACCTGCGCAACGACCTGTTCTCCTACGAGCGCGAGATCGGGCAGGAGGGCGAGCTGAGCAACGGGGTGCTGGTGCTGGAGACGTTCCTCGGCTGCACCACGCAGGAGGCCGCCGACGCCGTCAACGACCTGCTCACCTCGCGGCTGCAGCAGTTCGAGCACACCACGCTCACCGAGCTCGGGCCGCTGTTCGCCGAGCACGCCCTGGACCCGCTCGCCTGCATGGGCGTGCTGGCCTACGTCAAGGGCCTGCAGGACTGGCAGTCCGGCGGCCACGAGTGGCACATGCGCTCCAGCCGCTACATGAACAAGGAGGCACGGTCCGCCCCCGCCCTGGGCATGAAGTCGGTCGTCGACCTGCTCGGCGCGAAGCGGATCCGGTCCTACGCGCACGTCCCCCACCAGCACGTCGGCCCCAGCCAGGTGCCGGAGCTCTACATGCCCTTCGAGGCGCGGCTGTCCCCCCACCTCGACGCCGCCCGCCGCAACCTGGTCGACTGGGCGCACCGGATGGGCATCCTCGAAGCCCAGCCGGGCGTCACCGGCTCGGCCGTCTGGGACGAAGCCAAGATCATCGACTACGATCTGCCGCTCTGCGCGGCGGGCATCCACCCCGACGCCTCGCTGGAGGAGCTCGACCTCTCCTCGGCCTGGCTCGCCTGGGGCACCTACGGCGACGACTTCTTCCCCGTCGTGTTCGGCCGCACCCGCAACCTCGCCGCCGCCCGCGCCACCGTGGACCGGCTGTCGGCGTTCATGCCGCTCGACGGCGCCACCTTCCCCCCTCCGGCCAGCCCGCTCGAATGCTCGCTCGCCGATCTGTGGCGCCGCTCGGCCGGGCCGATGGAACCACGAGCACGGCGTACGTTCCGCGAGGCGATCGAGAAGATGGCCGAGAGCTGGCTGTGGGAGCTGGCCAACCAGGCGGTGAACCGCATCCCCGACCCGGTCGACTACGTCGAGATGCGCCGGCTGACCTTCGGCTCGGACCTCACCATGGCGCTGTGCCGGCTGTCCCGCGCCGCCGCGATCCCGCAGGAGGTCTACGACAGCGGCCCGATGCGCTCGCTGGAGAACGCGGCACAGGACTACGCCGCCCTGCTCAACGACGTCTTCTCCTATCAGAAGGAGATCGAGTACGAGGGCGAGGTGCACAACGGCGTGCTGGTGGTGCAGAGCTTCTTCGCCTGCGACTACCCGACCGGGCTCAAGATCCTCGTCGATCTCATGGAGTCACGGATGCGGCAGTTCCAGCACGTGGTCGCGCACGAGCTGCCCATCCTGTGTGACGATCTCGACCTGGGCGAGGAGGCGCGGGGGGCGCTCGCCGATTACGTGCGGGAGCTGGAGAACTGGATGTCGGGCATCCTCGTCTGGCACCGCGGCTGCTTCCGCTACGACGAGGAGTCGCTGCGCCGCCACCATCGGCCCCCACGGTCCCGGCTGATCGGGCCGACCGGGCTGGGCACCTCGGCGGCGCTGGTCGTCTAGCCGGTCGTCTGGCGATCGTCTGGCTGATCGTTCGAAATGGGCGTTCGGGTGGGCGTTCAGCTGAGCGCCTGCTGGTGGGCCTCGTGGAACCAGCCCACCAGCTCCATCAGCCGTCGCTGGGACGGCGTGACGTTGTGCAGGCGGATCCAGCGCTGGGCGGGCGGCAGGGTGGGCAGCACGAGCACGCGGATGCCGGACAGGTCGATGAAGGTCAGCGCGCCGGTGTCGACGTCGATGTGGGTGCTGCCCTGCCGGGACAGCTCCAGCGTGTGCGCCAGGGCTCGGCTGTTGGTGACGTCGACCTCGCCGGTGAGTGTCACGGCGGGGACCGGCCTGGTGGCGCGCAGGGTAACGCGGAGCTGCTCGTCCTCATAGAGCAGCCGCTCCATGTCCGTCATCTGGCGCTCACCCCCATCACGTCGAGTCCCGGGGGCTGTAGCCGTTGTGTCACGAGCGAAGCTCTCGCGGTGACCGCATCGGCAGTGACCGAGAACCAGATTACCCGGAAGTCATCCGGAAAGGTGATTTTCGCGGAGTAATGACCGAATTGAGGCGCTTTTATAGACCGGAACGCCGACCGGCCCCGGCACGCGAAGTGCCGGGGCCGGTGGGGATGAGCCGGTGCGCCGTTCGTCCCCCGGTGGTGACCCCGAACGCGCGGCCACGCTGGCACCCTGCGTCCAGGGTGTCCGCCAGGAAGGGGGCGTGGCCGGCGGGATGCCGTGGGGTTCACCGGGGAGCGGCGCCCGCTCCCTAGTGGTGGTGCTCGTGCGTCTTGGTCTGGTTGTTCAGCAGGTCGACGTCGACGTTCTGCAGGTTGACCGCGCTGAGGACGTTGACGTACTTGAGCGAGTCGTTCAGCACGTCGTTGGCCAGGGTGGCGTCGTCGACGACCGCCCACTGGCCGAGGACCGCGCTGCCCGTGTTGGCGGTGCTGGGGCCGACGTCGGCCGAGGCCGCGGCGGCGGAGAAGCCGAACAGGGCGCCGACCATGGCGGCACCGACGAGGATGCGACGCATCATTTCTTTACTACTCCTTCGGATGGAATCCGCGCGGGGATGCGCGTCATCGCTGTCGTTCACTGGAATCGAGATGCCGCCGACAACAATCCAGCATCCGCGGCCCGGCCCACAAGCGATCGGGCCTAAACATGAGTAAAAAAGAATTCCCGATCCCAGAGCTTTTCAGCCAACCCCACATATGCGGACTTCTCAGCATATATCGGGCTGGTTGTGCATGTGATTTTTCAGGTTATGGCCACCTGCGGATCCAGCCTCCCCAAAGGGCGTTTTATCGCCATCGACGGGGAGGAAAATGCAGGGTGAAACGTCTTTCCAGGCGCCTGGCCGGCGAGGGCCCGGCGCGAAACGATTAACAGAAGCGGTGAATAGCCATGCGGATAGCAAGAATGCTTATCCTGATGGCCATGACAGGCGGCTGGTGCACGTTCCCCGAAATAATCGGTCCGACCGCCGTGATGGCCCGCTGCGCAGACCAGGATCCGGCGCGATGCGGATCGACGTATTCGCATGCGGCCGAGCGGATGCGTTATGCCGCCAGCGGCACGGCGCTGCGGGCGGCGATGGACATGATAGGCGTGCCCTACTCGTGGGGCGGTGGCGGCGTGCACGGGCCGAGCCGTGGCGTCGGCCGGGGCGCCAGAACCCGGGGGTTCGACTGCTCCGGCCTGACGCAGTACGCGTGGGCGAGCGCCGGCGTGCTGATCGGCCGCACCGCACGGCAGCAGTGGCGCCACGGGACCCGCGTGCCGAGGGAGCAGCTGCGGCCGGGAGATCTGGTCTTCTACGACAGCGATCCCCGGCAGCGCGGCCCCGAGCACGTCGGGCTGGTCGTGGACGGCGAGCACATGGTCAACGCCCCCTTCACCGGGGCGTCGGTGCGGGTGGAGCCGCTGGACAGGCCGACCTTCAAAGGCGTGGTCAGACCTGGATAGGCCGACCTTCAAGAGCGTGGTCAGGCCTGGATAGGGACGCGGCCCGGGTCACCCGCTCTTGAGTCAGGTCACCCGGGCCGCCCGCCGGACGGCCGGACGGTGCGCACCGAGCGGTCCGCGGCCTCGAGTATCCACGGTCGCTCTTCCGGAAATCACCTCACGCGTTCACACGTGAGACGGGCCGAGCCGGCGGTTCACCGGTATCGACCGGTGAGCTGGACGCGACGTGCCGCGCGCTTTCGCCGCGGACCGGCGTTTAGTGGCGGTGGTCGAAGTTGCCCTGCTGGTTGTTCAGCAGGTCCAGGTCGACGTTCTGCAGGTTGCCGATGGAACCGACGTTGATGTACTTGAGCGAGTCGTTGGCGACGTCGTTCAGCGCCGTGACATCGTCGACGATGCTGAACTGGCTGAGCACAGCCTGGCCGCCGTTGTAGGTGTTCGGGCCGACGTCCGCCGAAGCGGCGGCGGCTGAGAAGCCGAGCGCCAGGCCCACGATGGCTGCACCGGCGAGAATGCGACGGATCATGATCTGTATCCTCCATTGATCGGCGCGGTATTCCGACGCCATAGTCGTTTCTGCAGGGCTGTGAGGTGCCGCCAATTACTGTCCCGGCAGTGGCGTGGAACCGCAACCTGTTCTGCTCAGGCCGGGGTCAAGGAGCCGCCTCGTTTTCTTGGCCTACGGATTTCACGAGCCGCTGAACGGGTACACATCTGCGTCATCTCGGCCGCCGTCGAAAAGGCATTTATTTTGTCTGCCGCGAGAATGACCTAGCCGTTCCAGCACCTGCGGTTAGACAATGATCAACCGGCCCTTGAGAAACGTGCGCGCGTATCCTCAGTCGATCCGGTCCAGAGCCGCAGAGAGGCGGTGAAGGGCCGCCAAGGACTCCTGGAAAGCCGGCAATCCCAATTCGGCGGCGAGCCGGTCGGCCAGCTCCTGGTGGGCGGGGCCGATCTCACTGATCGCCGCGCGCCCCTCGGGGGTCGGCCTGAGCAGCTTGGCCCGGCGGTGCGCGGGGTTGGGCAGGTATTCGGCCAGCTCCTTCTCCACCAGCAGGTCGGCGATGCGCTGAACGCCCTGGCGGGTCATGCCCATGGCCCTGGCGATGCCCGCGACGGGCAGCGGCTCGCGCAGGACCGCGCCGAGCACCTGCCACCAGGCCGCCGTCAGCCCGGCCGGCCGGGCCAGCCGCTCGGAGACCTCGAGCAACCGGCCGTTGAGCCGGAAGACGGCCAGCGCGGTGCCG
Source organism: Nonomuraea glycinis (assembly GCF_014646515.1). Lineage (GTDB taxonomy): Bacteria > Actinomycetota > Actinomycetes > Streptosporangiales > Streptosporangiaceae > Nonomuraea > Nonomuraea glycinis. The sequence goes on along the minus strand of NZ_BMNK01000002.1, from coordinate 586,546 downwards.
GAGAGCAGGTCGCCCGAGGCCATCGGCTCGCTCATGCCGACATCAGCACCTCGTAGGCCGAGCCGTCGCTCCTGGCGAACAGCCGGTGCCACGCGTCGAGGACCTCGGGCGTGCAGACGTCGAGCCTGCGGAAGATCTCGCGGGCGAAGGCCACCGGCTCGGTGGGGCCGGCGGTGACCAGGTCGCCGCCGGTGACCGCGTCCTGGTCGAGGTAGTGCCCGGCCCCCGCGTAGCCCTCCTGGGCCGCCAGGTAGTGCACGACGGCGCTGGTGTGCGCGCGCTCGTCGAGCAGGCCTTCGCGGGCCAGTCCGGCGACCGCGCCGCAGATGGCCGCGACCGGGACGCCCTCGTCCAGGAACTCACGGGCCTTGCGGGCGAACGGCGCCAGGTCGTCCCCGGCGTCCCACAGGTCGGCGCCGGGCAGGATGAGCATCGCGCTGTCCCGCGGCGAGAGCCGGTCGAGCGCGCGGGCGGGGGTGACGCGCAGGCCGCCCATGCTGGTGACCGGCTCGGTGGTGAGCCCCACGGTGACGATCTCGTAGCCGCCCGGCTCGCGGTGGAAGCGGCCGCTGCGGAGGTGGGCGGTCGCGTGCCCGACCTCCCAGTCGGCCATGGTGTCGTAAACGCCGACATGGACCGTCTTCTTCGATGTGCTCATGACAGTATGTTGTCATCACGACAGCATGTTGTCAATCCATTCCCGTGCGAGGATAGAGCCCATGGCAGAGATCGTCGGCGGTGGACCTCCGGTCAACGACGCCGAGCGGCGGGTGATCTCCCATCTGCGGGATCAGGCGCCGGCCGAGTGGCTGCTGCTGCACAACGTCGAGGTTCCGCGCGGCGAGGACGTCTTCGAGGTCGACCTGCTCGTGCTGACCGGGCACTCGCTCGTGCTCGTGGACGTCAAGGGCAACCGGGGCCGCATCGAGGTGTCGGGGTCGCGCTGGTTCCCCTCCCGCAGGGAGGCGTTCGGCTCTCCCGCGACCAAGTTGCGCGGCACCGCCAAGGCGCTCAAGGGCCTGCTCGTCTCCAGGGCCACCCAGCTCGAACGGGTCTACGTCGACAGCCTGGTGGTGCTCACCGCACCCGACGCCGAGCTCGTCGACCCGGCGGGACGCGACGTCGCCAACGTCACCGACCTGCCCCGGCTCATCACCACGCTGAGCGACGTCTCCCGGGTCAGACGGGGGTGCAGCCCCGACGCCAGGCCGTACATGACGGCCATTCTCGACGCGCTCAACCAGACCGTGCGGCGCAGCACCGCGCCCCCCAGGTTCGGCAACTGGGAGGTCCAGGAGCGGCTCGGCGGCGACGCCAAGACCACCGAATACCGCGCCTTCAACGTCACCCTGCCCGGCAGCGAGACCGTGCTGCTGCGCGTCTACCAGGCCGACCCGCTGGCCGACCAGGCCGGGCGGGCCGCGGAGCGGCAGCGGATCGCCAACGCCTACCAGACGCTGGCCAGGATCCCCCCGCACCCGTGCGTGGTGCGCTCGCGTGACTTCTTCGCCATCGACGACGAGAGCCGGTTCGTGCTGGTGCTCGACGACGTGCACGGCCAGGCGCTGCACCTGCGCCTGGGCGAGGGGGTGCGGCTGAGCGTGATCCAGGACCTGCTCAGCGGCCTGGCCCACGCGCACGCGCACGGCGTCGTCCACCGCGCGCTCACCCCGGCCAGCGTGCTGGTGACCGACGACGGGCACGCGGTGCTCACCGGCTTCGACTACGCCAAGCCCGGCCCGCGCGACTACACGGTCGCCCACGAGCTGCACAACATCCTCGACGCCCACTATGTCGCGCCCGAGTGCCAGGAGCGGCCCGACCGGATGACCGCCGCCTCCGACGTCTACTCCGCCGGGGTGATCGCCTACCAGCTGCTCACCGGCGAGCTGCCGACCAGCGCCGACGCGCACGGCCCCGATGTGCCCGAGGTGGTGCGCCGGATGCTCGACCACGCCCCGGCCAAGCGCCCGAGCGCCGCCGAGTCCCTGGCCGCCCTCCAGGGTGCGGCGGTTCAGGAGTCCCCGTTCAGACGCCTGCTGCGCCGCCTGACGTCCAGGGCATAGCTCACAGGCTTGTTCGAAGCGAGGGCGTAGCTCACACGGGCAGTGCGCGGCGCAGCTCGCTGGCTTGTTTGAGGTAGTCGAGGGCCAGTCCGGTACGGCCGGCCGAGTGGTGCAGCTCCCCCAGCAGCTGGGTGGTCGAGGCCTCGCCGCTGCGGTCCCCCAGCTCCTGGAAGACCAGTAGCGAGCGTTCCAGCCCGGCGGAGGCCGGCGCCAGCTCGCCGCGCGCCACCTGCAGCCCGGCCAGGCTCTGCAGCGCGTACGCCCCGCAGTGCCGGTCGCCGAGCGACTCGAAGATCTCCAGCGCGTGCCGGTGGAAGGACATGGCCTGGTGCAGGTTGCCCATCTGGAGGCAGACGCAGCCCTCGCGGTGCGCGTCGCCGAGCTCCTGCGCCAGCCGCATGGCCTGGCCGAGCGACTCCGACGCCTGCGCCAGGTCGCCGGACTTCAGGCAGGCACGGCCGATCGCCTGCCGGGCGAAGGCCTCGCCGTGCTGGTCACCAGCCGCCAGGAACATGGCCAGGGCCTGCCTGAAGTGGCCGAGCGAGCGGGCCTGGCCACCACTGAACTGGCTGACCGCGCCCAGCCCGCAGACCGAGGTGGCCTCCGCCCTGGTGTCGCCCAGCTCACGGAACAGCCGCCGGGAGAGGGTGAAGCCGGCGGCGGCCTCCTCGTACCGGTCCTGGTAGAGGGCGACCTGGGCCAGGCCCCTGAGCATGGCGGCCTCGCCGTAGGTGTCGCCCGCCGCGCGGGCGGCGGCCAGCGCGACGGTGTGCGTGCGCTGCCAGGTGTCCAGGTGGCAGTGCAGATCGAGGTACGGGACCATGGCGGCGGCCAGTCCCCAGGCCGAGGCGGCCAGCCCTGCCTGCGCCGCCACGCCGACCGCCCCGGCGAGCGCCTCGTGCTCGGCGTCGAACCAGGACAGCGGGTCCGAGGTCAGTCGTTCCAGCGTGGTCTCGGGCAGCCGCCAGCGGGGCACGACCGCCGTGGTGAGGCTGAAGACCGTGGTCGGCAGGCGTTCCATGGCGTGTTCGGTGGTCGCGGTCCAGGCGGCCAGCACCCTGGCCAGGCCGGCCCGGTCGGGCTCGCGGCCGACGGCGTGCCGGCGGATCAGGTCGGGCAGCCGGTAGCGCGGCTGACCCACCGGGTCGGTGCCGACCAGCTCCAGCAGGTTCACATCGACCAGCAGGTCGGTGACGTCGTCGGCGCGGTGCCGGTCGAGCGCGGGGCCGACCACCCAGCCCGGCTGGGCGGACCCGCCGAGCAGGCCGAGAGTGCCGAGAGTGCTGGCCGCCTCGTCCGGTAAGTAGCGGTAGCTGCGGTCGAGGCTGGCCCGTACCTCCTTGAGCTCGCCGAGCCGGTCGTCGGCGAGTCGCTGCCTGAGGACCGCCAGTGACCAGCCGGGCCGGCCCGCCAGGCGGGCGCCGACGCTCCTGAGCGCCAGTGGCAGCCGCCCGCAGGCGGTCACGATGGCCAGGGCCTCCTCGTGCTCGCGGGCCACCCGGTCGGCGCCCGCGATCCGGCCGAGCAGCAGCAGCGCCTCCTGGGTCGGCAGCTCGCCGAGGTCGATCTGCAGGGCGCCGGGCAGCTCGGTGATCCGCCGCCTGCTGGTGACGATCACCGCGCAGTCGTTGCCCGGAAGCAGTGGCCGTACCTGGTCCGCGTCCAGGGCCTTGTCGAGCAGCAGCAGCATCGGCTGCTCGGCGAGCAGCGAGCGCAGCAGGGCCGAGCGCTCGTGCAGCGTGGCCGGCGGGCTCTCGACGCCGAGCGCGCGCAGCGCCTCGGCCAGCAGCTCGGCCGGTTCCTTGCCGTCGAGGTCGAGGTAGAGCTGTCCGGCGGGGAAGCGGCCGCGCAGGGCGTGCGCGGCGTGCACGGCGAGGGTGGACTTGCCCGCGCCCGGCGCTCCGGAGATCACCGCGATGGTGAAGGGCCGGGCCAGCGCGGCCAGCTCCTCGCTCCGGCCGGTGAAGTCGGGCACGTCCGGGGGAAGCTGGTGCGGCACGGGCGGCGGGGCCTCGTCGGTGAGGATCGTCTCGTAGGCCCGGCGCAGCTCCGCGCCGGGCTCGACGCCGAGCTCGTCCACCAGCCGGGCGCGGACGGCGGCGTAGGCCCGCAGCGCCTCGGCCTTCCTGCCGCCGCCGTGCAGGGCGAGCAGCAGCCTGCTCCACAGATCCTCCCGGTACGGGTGCTCGGTCAGCAGGGCGCGCAGTTCGCTGACCGCGCCGGCGTGGTCCCCTCGTTCGACGCGCTGGCCGATGAGCCGCTCGGCGGCGTATAAGCGCAGCTCCTGCAGCGGTTCGAGGCGGCGGTCCCACAGGGGGTGGCCGGGCAGGTCGGCCAGGGGCGCGCCCCGCCAGAGCGCGAGCGCGTCGGCGTAGCGGGCCTGGGCCGCCAGGTCCTCGAAGGCCAGCAGGTCGAGGGCGCCGTCCGGCACGTCGATGGCGTAGCCGGAGCCGTCGCCGCGCAGCAGGGGACCGGAGTCGGCGCCGGCCAGGTCGGACCGCAGCGAGCTGACGTAGGTGCGCAGGTTGGCCTGGGCGGAGCGCGGCGCGCACCGCGGCCAGAGCACCTCCACCAGCTGGTCGGCGCTGACCACCCGGCCGGCGTCGAGGAGCAGCGTGGCGAGCAGCAGCTTGGGCTTCCTGCCGGAGACGCGGACGGCTCGCCCCGCCGACCGGACTTCCAGCGGTCCTAGCACATGAAAGGTAACCGTCATGACGCACCAGCTCCTTTTGGAGGCCTGACAGCTTTTTGTACCGGTTCTGGACGTTTTCTGTGCGGCTTATCCGGACTCTGGTGCCAGAGATCCCTCCCGAAAGGATCACCCTCATGAGGTTCAGCGGCGCATTGGTCGCGGGCATCGCCCTGTTGGCCAGCCTCGGAACGGCCTCGACGGCCTCCGCCGATCCGGAGGTCGGGTCAGAGCAGGCACAGATTCTCGCCACGAACTTCCAGCTGCCCTTCCCCTGCGGGCAGAGCTGGACGGGCAACTCCAACGCGAGCAGCGCGCACCAGTCGTACGAGATCGACTTCAATCGCGGCGACTCGGCCAACGCCGACCTCGGCGACACCGTCGTGGCGGCCGCGGCCGGCACCGTGGCCATCTCCGCGCACCAGGGCTCGACCAACGGGTTCGGCAACCTGGTCAAGATCGACCACGGTAGTGGCTGGGCCACGTACTACGCCCACCTGGACACCCGCTCCGTCAGCGCGGGCCAGAGCGTGTCGCAGGGCCAGAAGGTCGGCACCGTGGGCCGGACCAGCAAGCCCGGCAACAACATCAGCGCCCACCTGCACTACGAGGTACGGCAGGGCGAAGGCTACCCGGGCAACATCCGCCAGGCCGTCTTCAACGGCACCACCTTCGGCTATCCGAACCAGACGGTGACCTCGCGCAACTGCGGCGGGGCGACCAACCCGTACACGCCGACGGAGGTGTGCGGCGCGGGCTTCAGCGTGATCGACTCGGCCGCGCTCGGCTCGGCCGGCACGGTCTATCTGCTCTACAACACCGCCAACGGCCAGAACTGCGTGGTCACGCTGAAGAAGACCTCGCTCGGCCAGGCCACCGCCACCTCCGCCTACCTGGAGGTCCAGGGCAGCGCCAGGAAGACCGACTCCGGCAACTTCGCCTACTACGCCGGACCGGTCAAGGCCTCGGCGCCCGGCACCTGCGTCAAGTGGGGCGGCAAGGCCGGCTCGTCCACGTACGACAGCCTCTTCGAGCACTGCGGCAGTTAACGCAGCACGCCGCCCCGCCGGAACCGCAGCTCCGGCGGGGCGGCCCCCCTCCGAACAGTCCTAGGGAGCACACCGGATCGTGAAAGCCAAGATCCTGATCGTGACCGCCGGGTTACTCGTCCTGTCCGGCCAGCACGCCGCCCAGGCGGCGCAGAATCCGCTGTCCGACGCCTTCGCCAAGGCCGCCGCCACCTATGACGTGCCGCGCGACCTGCTCGTCGCGGTCGCCTATGCCGAGTCCCGGCTCGACGGCCATGCCGGCGAGCCAAGCGCCAGCGGCGGCTACGGCGTCATGCACCTGGTCAGCAACCCCGCCACGCACACGCTGGAGGAAGCCGCCAAGATCACCGCCAAGCCGGTGAGCGAGCTGAAGTCCGACGACGCCGCCAACGTGCTCGGCGGCGCGGCCGTGCTGCGCGCCCAGGCCGACGCCCTCGGACTGAGCGCCGCCGCGCGCAAGGACACCGACGCCTGGTACCCCACGGTGGCCGCCTACAGCCACGCCGCGGCCGCCGACACGGCCAAGATCTACGCCGACGCCGTCTACGAGACGCTGGCCGGCGGGGTCGACGCCCGAGGCGTCCAGGTCAAGGCGCAGTCCGTCGACCCCGACCTGGGCAAGTACGCCGAGGCTCCGCGCCGGCTCGCCGCGGCCACCGACTACCCGGGAGCCCGCTGGGTCGCGGCGAACGCCGCCGGATACGCGGTGTCCAGCCGCCCGACCAGTGATGCGATCGACCGGATCGTCATCCACGTCGCCCAGGGCTCGTACGCGGGCACGATCTCGTGGTTCCAGAACCCGGCGGCCAAGGTGTCCAGCCACTACGTGGTGCGCTCGTCCGACGGCCAGGTCACCCAGATGGTGCGGGAGAAGGACCGGGCCTTCCACGCCGGCGACTACAACAGGCGCTCGGTCGGCATCGAGCACGAGGGCTTCGTGGACAACGCCTCGTGGTTCACCGACCAGATGTACCGGGCCTCGGCGGCGCTGACCCGCAACATCGCCGACAGGTACGGCATCCCCAAGAACCGCACGCACATCGTCGGCCACGTCCAGGTGCCCGGCACCGACCACACCGACCCCGGCCCGCACTGGAACTGGACCACGTACATGAACTACGTGACCGGCGGCTCCGGCGGCGGCACCAACCCGCACACCCCCGAGGAGGTCTGCGGCAGCGGCTTCAAGGTGATCGACTCGGCCGCCCTCGGCACGGCGGGCAAGGTCTACCTGCTCTACAACACCGGCAACGGCCAGAACTGCGTGGCCACGATGAAGCTCACCTCGCTCGGCCAGGCCACCGCCACCTCCGCCTACCTGGAGGTCCAGGGCAGCGCCAGGAAGACCGACTCCGGCAACTTCGCCTACTACGCCGGACCGGTCAAGGCCTCGGCGCCCG
>NZ_BMNK01000002.1:207987-579328 GCF_014646515.1 Nonomuraea glycinis | reverse complement strand
CGCCCACAGCGTCCGGGTACCCGCTGGTGGGCGAGCCGACGGTGACGCGGGCCCCCACACGCCGGCCCTCCAGCCCGGTCACCCAGCCGGGCGGCACGGCCCCCGGCACGAGCCTGAAGGCGCTCGGGCCACCCCGGCGGTAGGAGGAGTCCACCGCCGCGCGTGAGGGCCACGCGGCCGCCACGTACTGCACGATGACCTTGGCCCCGGCCCGCACCTCGGCGCCCGAACCGTCGATCAGGGTGCGGGGCGGGGTCATGGGCGTCAGGTCGGCGGGCACGACGGGCAGCGGCCGGCCGACCAGGCGGGCGTCCGGCGGGTAGCCGCCGAGGATGTCGAGGACGACCACCAGCGGCTCCGCCGCCCCCACCTCGGCGAGCTCCATGCCGGGCCCGAGCACCTGCGCGGCGGGGCCGACCAGCAGCACCCGGCTGCCCGCCGGCTGCCCGATGAGAGCCTGGTGCCAGGTTTCCTGGACGTGCCGTCCGTCGAAGACGACCGTGATGGGCTGGTTGGCGTCGTAGGTGCTCAGCTGGGGGCTGTTGTCCGTCCACTTGAGGATCTCGACGTCGGCCAGCACCACGTCGCCGGGCATGGTGCGGCGTCCGCTCCCGACGCTGAGCACCGCCATCCTGGGCATGCGCCCGGGTGCGCCACGGGGGACGGAGACGACCGGCCTGGTGCCGAACGTGCCGGTCACCAGGGGCATCGTCCCGCCCTCCGTCACTCCGCAGGACGTGACGAGCACGAGTACGGCAGGCCAGAGCAGGCGCACGAATCCCCCCGGAAGCAGAACCACGACGCACGCTTCCTTGCCGCGATCGGCACAAGGGATGCCCACCGGCCGACAAAGGGGCGGCACACTGAGGGGCGTGAGCAAGCCGAACCTCGCCCGCAGGGTCGCCGAGGCAGCCGAGATCGCGCTGACCGACCACAAGTACGTGACGTTCATCGATGTGGTGACGGGCCTGCGCTGGCTGCGTTCGCGCCATGTCGACCTCTGGCGCCAGGGCCGCGCCGCCACGCTCGCCGAGCTCGCGGCGGTCGACGAGGACCGCCTGGTGACGACGGCCGCGCTGCTGCGGGACTGGGCGCGGGCCAAGGGCCTGCGTCCGGTGCCGACGCCGTACGTGTCCGGCAGCCGGGATCGCAGCCCGCTGCGCTTCACGACGCGGCCCGAGCAGGAGGCGTTTCAGGTGCACTGGCTGTCTCCCGAGCTGAGCGAGGCGCGGGCCAAGCGGCTGGTGGAGCGGCAGAGCAAGGCGCCGGACCTGGTGGTCGTGGCCCCGCTGGAGACCTGGGCGTGTGCCTCCTGCGCCGACACCGGCCCCTTCCTGATCATGGAGGATGCCGACGCGTACTGCCTGACCTGCGCGGATCTGGACCATCTGGTGTTCCTGCCGGCGGGCAACGCGGCGCTGAGCCGCCGGGCCAAGCAGGAGAGCGGCCTGGCGGCGGTGGTGGTGCGCTACAACCGGCGGCGCAAGGTCTATCAGCGGCACGGCCTGCTGGTGGAGGAGGCGGCCCTGATCCGGGCCGAGGAGCGCTGCCTGGCCGACGAGGACGCGCGGCTGCGCCGCCGTGAGCGCGACACGGTGCGCCGGGCCGAGCAGGACGTCGAATACCAGGCGACGATGGCGGCGCGGATCGCCCGGCTGTTCCCCGGCTGCCCGCCGGAGCGGGCCCAGGAGATCGCCGAGCACGCCGGGCTGCGCGGCAGCGGCCGGGTGGGCCGCACGGCCGCCGCCAGGGCGCTCGACGAGAACGCGATCACGCTGGCGGTGGTCGCCTCCGTCAGGCACCTCGACACCGACTACGACCGGCTGCTCATGGCGGGCGTGCCCCGGACGGAAGCGCGCGAGCGGATCAGGGACGCGATCGACCGCAAGCTGGCCGAGTGGCGGTAGCGTCCTGGCATGAGTGACTGGCACGACGTACGCGAAGAGCTCCGCGCGTTCGCGCTCGGGCTGCCCGAGACCCACGAGGACCACCCGTGGGGTGAGACGGTCATCAAGGTCAACAAGAAGGTCTTCCTGTTTCTCGGCATCGACGAGCAGACCGACAAGTGGGACCCGACCTTCGGGGTGAAGCTCCTGTCGCAGACGCACGGCCACGCGCTGACGGTCGAGGGGGCGGCGCCGAGCGGCTACGGGCTCGGCAAGGCCGGCTGGGTGACCGTGCCGTTCCTGGCCGAGCTGCCGGAGACCGAAGTGCTGCTCGACTGGGTGGAGGAGAGCTACCGGGCTATCGCCCCGAAACGGGCGATCAAGCTATTGGACGGCCAGCCGTAGCGCGAAGCCGACCAGCAGCACGCCGGTGACGCGCTCGATCCTGGCGCGGATACGCGGGGTGCGCAGCAGCGTGCCCGCCCGGTCCACGATCAGGTTGTAGAGGCTGAACCAGAGCGCGTACAGCAGGGCGACGATGGCCGACAGCAGCAGCGCGCTGCCCAGGGCGTCGCCGTGCGCCGGCAGAAACTGCGGCAGCCACGTCACGAACAGCAGCAGGACCTTGGGGTTGAGCAGGTTGGACAGCAGTCCCCTGCGCACGTGCCCGAGCGCGGAGCCGCCCGGCGCCGCCACGGGCGGCCGGTCGGCCTTGGCGGGCCCGGCCAGCAGGGCGTGTACGCCCAGCCAGAGCAGATAGCAGACGCCGAGCGCGCGGACGACGGTGAACGCGGCGGGCGAGGCCACCAGCAGGGCCGACAGGCCGATCGCGGCGGCCGCGGCGTGCACGGACAGGCCGAGCAGGCCGCCGAGCATGGTCAGCAGTCCGGCCATCCGGCCGTGGGCGAGGGAACTACGCATGATCAGGGCCGCGTCGGGGCCGGGAATCATGATCATCACGAGGGTGGTGACCACGAAGGTCAGCAGCATGGCGGGGGTCTCCCAGAGCCGAGCGCGCGCTCCCGCCGAACCCGCTCGTGCGCAGGCCGCACGGTGACGCGGGCGAACAGTGAAGGTGCCTTGTGGGCACTGTCAAAGGGTACCTGGCGCCGGTGACCGCCGGCCGCCGGGTGTGCCTCATGCGCTCAGGTGACCGCGAGCCACCTCACGTGCTCAGGTGACCGCGAGCCACCTCATGTGCTCAGGTGACCGCCAGTCGCTGGGTGTACTTCTCGTCCCGCCAGTGCTCCTTGTCCAGCACCTCCAGCAGCGTGCCGGCGGCGTCGTACACGTCCACGTAGCGGGTGTAGAGCGGGGCGAGCCCGAAGCGCAGGATGTCGGGGGCGCGGAAGTCGCCGTGCACGCCCCGGTCGATCAGCGCCCGCATCACCGGATAGCCGTCGGGGTGCCGGAAGCTGACGTGGCTGCCGCGCCGCTCCGCGTCGGCGGGCGAGGCGAGCTCCAGCGCGTCGCCGACCAGGTCGACGAGGAGCGAGCCCAGCGCCACGCTCTTGGCGCGCAGCAGGTCGAGCGGCACCCGCTCCCACACGTCGAGCGCCGCCTGCAGCGCCGCGAACGACAGCACGTGCGGCGTGCTCACCGCGAACCGCCTGATCCCCTCGGCGGGCCGGTAGTCGGCCTCGAACGCGAACGGCTCGGCGTGCGAGTGCCAGCCGGACAGGTCGTTCCGCGCGTCGGCGTGATGGCGCGGGTTGACGTAGAGGAAGGCCGGCGCCCCCGGTCCCGCGTTCAGATACTTGTACGTACATCCCACCGCGAAGTCAGCGGCCGAGACGTCCACCTGGAGCGCGCCGACGCTGTGGCACACGTCCCAGATCATCAGCGCCCCCGCCGCCTGCACCCGGGCGGTCACCTCGGCCACGTCGTGCCGCTCGCTGGTGCGGTAGTCGACCTCCGACAGCAGCACCACGGCCGCGTCGTCGAACCTGCCCTCGGCGAAGTCGCGGATCTCGTAGCCGCCGAGCGCACCGGCGAGCCCCTGGACCATGTAGTGGTCGGTCGGGAAGTTCCGCACGTCGGAGACGATCACCCGCCGGCCGGGGCGCAGCTTGAGCGCCGCCGCCACCGCCTGGTGGATCGCGATGGAGGTGGAGTTGCCCGCGACGACCTGGCCGGGGCCCACGCCGATGAGGGGCGCGATCCGGTCCCCCACGGTCAGCGGCAGGTCGTACCAGCCGGCGGTGTTCCAGCCGCCGACGAGCCGGCCGCCCCACTCCTCCTCCACCGCCTGCCGCACCCGCTCGGGAGTCCGCCTCGGCAGCGCGCCGAGCGAGTTGCCGACCAGGTAGATGACGCCTTCGGTCATGGTGAACTCGTGCCTGAAGTCCCGCAACGGGTCTTCGGCGTCCAGGGCGATGCAGCGGTCGCGATCCAGCACCTGAGTCACTCCTTCAGTGGCGTCTTCGCACCATTTTGGTAGTTCCAGGGATGAATTGCACCCTTCGCTCCCTCGGCGACGGGCGACCGGCGACCGGCGACCTGCGCGCCGCGCCAGGCCGCTGCCGCGCGACCCGGCCCCCGTTCGCCATGCTTGACAGCATGCGCACTCGTATCGACGAAGTCACGGCACATGACGGCTCCTTCGACGTCCACCTCTGGCTGCCGGAGGCCGGCCGTGGCCCCGGGATCCTGCTCATCCAAGAGCTCTTCGGCGTGGGCCCGCAGCTCAGGAGGGTCGCCGAGCGGCTCGCGGGGGACGGCTACGTCGTGGCCGCGCCGGACCTGTTCTGGCGGCTGCGGCCGGGCTGGCAGGCCGAGCCCGACGAGGCGGGGCTGGCCGCCTCGCTGGAGCTGGCCACCGGCTTCGACCTCCCGCAGGGAGTGGCCGACTGCGCGCTCGCCATGGCCCACCTGCGTGGGCTCACCGAGGTCACGGGCGGGACGGGCTCACTCGGGTTCTGCCTGGGCGGCTCGATCGCCTTCATGCTGGCCACGCAGATCGAGCAGGCCGCCGTGCTGTCGTTCTACGGCTCGGCCGTGCCCGAGGCGGCCGGGCTGACGGAACGGATCGACTCGCCGCTCCTGCTGGTCTTCGGCGGCAGCGACCCGTACATCTCGCGGGCGCGGGTCGCCCTGGTGGAGCGGGCCGCCGAGGGCAGGCCGAACGTGCGTACGCACATCGAGGAGGAGGCCGGGCACGCCTTCCTCAACGAGGCGCCGATGTTCCGCGATCCGGCGGCCGCCGAGCGGGCCTGGGGAGTGGCGATGGCGTTCCTGACCGAGCACCTGCCCACCTAGCCGCGTGGACAGCTTCCCGTAGCGGTGCGGGACCCGCAATCATGGGCCCGTGACGCGTACGTGGGATTTATGGGGAAACGTCATTATTGCTGCCGTCATTGCAGCACTTGTGGGCATCCTGGCAATCTTGCTGCTCGCCCGCCACCGGGCCCGCCGCGGCCACCCCGCCGCGGTGCGAACGGCCCTGGCCGACGTCGGGATCGTGGTCGGCACCGCCCCCTGGATCTGGATGATCCTCACCCCGGGGAGCGGCCAGGAGGGCATCAGTCTGTGGCCCGCTCAGGACCTCGGCTGGGTCGCCACCGAGTCCTCGCAGACCGTCCTCGTGCAGGTCGGAGGCAATCTCCTGGTGTTCGCCGCCCTCGGCGCGCTGCTGCCTGTCCGCAGCCCGCGCTGGGCGAGCGCGGCCCGCGTCGCCGCCGTCGCGGCCACCGCCTCGATCGTCCTGGAGACCCTCCAGTACGTCCTGCGCCTCGGCAGGTTCTCCTCCGCGGACGACGTGCTGATCAACACCATGGGGGCCGTGCTGGCGGCGTTGGTTACTCGCCGCTGGTGGGCGAGACGGATACCGGTCAGCAGGCAGGCGAGGTAGCGGTCGACAGAAAATCCTGGCTTCTCGACACACGGGCACACACCTCTCAAAAGAAGCGTGGGACCAACCTCTGCATCTGTGCAATCGTGGACATGACGGGGCAAGTTCTCTGGAGACGCCAAACGCGCTTGGTGACAGAGGGTGATCATCTGTGTCTGAATCCCCGGTACCCCACGAGCCCCCCATCTATCGACGCATCGCCGACAGCCTCCGCTCTCGGATCCTGTCCGGCGAACTGCGCGACGGGGACCGGCTACCGGGCGAGAACACGCTCATGGCCGACTACGCGGTCGCACGGGCCACCGCCAGGCAGGCGCTCAGCGTCCTGATCAACGAGGGGCTGGCGGTGCCGAAGCGGGGCTCGGGGGTCTATGTGCGACTGTTCAAGCCGATCCGCAGGCACGGCTCCCGCCGCCTGGCACGGACCCAATGGGGTCAGGGACGTTCGATCTGGGACGCCGACACCCGCGGCCGCCCGTTCACCGTGGACGAGGTGGAGGTGGTGCGCGAGCAGGCCACCGACGCCATCGCCGGCGTGCTGGACAGCCGTGAGGTCTGGGTACGCAGGCGGCGCTACTCCGTCGACGCCCGCCCCGTCCAGCTCTCCACCTCCTACTTCCCCGCCGACCAGGTCGAAGGCAGCGCGGTCACGGCCGTCGAGACCGGACCTGGCGGCGTCTACGCCCGCCTGAGCGACCTCGGCCTGCCACCCGCCCACTTCACCGAGGAAGTACGCGCCCGCATGCCCGGTCCCCGCGAGTGCACGCTGCTCGGCCTGCCGGGCGGCACCCCCGTCATCGTCATCGACCGCACCGCCTACACCGCGGGCGGCCGGCCCATCGAGCTCAACGAGATGGTCCTGGACGCCTCCGCGTATGTCCTCCAGTACGACTTCGACGCCTGAGCCTTTGCACGGCGATAGGCGGACCTGTCCCCTTCGATAATTGACGTCTCTAGAGAAGTGGCGCACCTTCGTAAGAGATGGAACCTCGCACAGGGTCCCCTCGGAAGGTTGACCAGATGACCTTTGACCGGCATCTAGCCGAAATCGCCCGAGAGCACTCCAAATGGACCATCTGGCGGAGCGACGCCGGGCGGTGGTGGGCCACTCGTCACCATCCGCTCGACGACGAGCAGTGCGCCGCCGGATGTGCGATGACCATCGACGCGGACGACCCGGACGACCTGCGCAAGCAGCTCCGGGACCAGGAGAGGCGGACGGGCGGGCCCGAGTGGAGGGCCGGCTCGGCCCCTCCGTAGCACGCGGTGGACCGTTCCCCGGTCCACCGTCCATGAGCAGCCCGGTGCCGGGTTCAGCAATCGGCGGCTCCGGCACCGGGCCACCAACGATCTCCCAGGGGATGCGTACGTGGAAGCCTCCGACCCGATCGGGGGCGGAGGCTTCCACCCGGCCCCTGGACGGCGAAAGGCCCCGCCGAACGGCGGGGCCTTCGTCGTCCTGCGGCTACTGGCGCAGCTGCAGGCGGCCGATGTTCACGTCCGTGTCCTCGGAGACACGGCTCTCCGAGGCGCGGCCCTCACGACCCTCTGGGACACGGCCCTCAGAGGCACGGCCCTCGGCCGGTGCCTCCTGGGGCCGGTCGTCACCCTGCTCCTGCTGCTCGTCCTTGACGATGACCCGCACGTCGTCCTGCGGCGCGGGCGTCTGGGGCTGGTCCGGCACCAGCGCGCCCGCCGCGGCCTCGTCGCGCATGAGGTCGCTGAGCACGGCGCTGACCTCGTTCAGCCGCCGCACGACCTCGCTGTGCGTGTTGGTCAGATATTCCACCCGGCGGCCGGCGTGCTCGTCCAGCGAGGTCACCCGCTGCTGCGCCGCCGTCAGCGCGGACTCGGCCTCCTCACGGGCGGACCCGACCGTCCGCTCGGCCTCACCCCGCGCGCTCGCGATCGTCTGCTCCGCCTCGGCGCGGGCCTGCGCCACCATCTGCTCGGCCTCGGACGTAGCGGTCGACACCAGCCGCTCCGCCTCGCTGGTGGCCTCCGATACCAGGCGCTCGGCCTCCGCGTGCGCCTCGCGCACCCGGGTCTCCGACTCCATGCGGGCGGCGCTGCGCGCCTCCTCGGCGTCGGAACCGGCCTGCGCCAGCATGCTCTCAGCCGCCTGCGTGGCCTCGCTCACCCGCCGCTCGGCCTCCGCCTGAGCCGAGGTGAGGATCTTGTCCGCGGTCTCGCGCGCCGAGGCCATGAGCCGCTCCGACTCGTTCTTCGCGGACTCGCGCAGGGCGCCGGTCTCGGCCTCCGCCTCCTCGCGCATCGCCAGGGCCTCTTCCTGGCCGAGCTTGAGTATCTGCTCCAGGCGGGTGCTCGGATTGAAGTTCTGCGGCACCTCGGCTATCTGCCGCCTGGCCTCCGCCAGCTCGATCCGGCCCTGCTCGGCCTGGTCGATCGCCCGCGCCAGCCGCTCCTCCAGGTCCCTGACCTGGTTACGGGTACGGATCATGTAGTCGTGGACCTGGCGGCGGTTGTAGCCGCGCATCACGACTTCGAAGGTGTCGTCCTGCATCAGATCGGGAATGCTGTCGTGCCGGTTTGTCATGGGGGTTACCTAAGGGTTTGCGTGAGGCGGGGGAAGAAAACTGCGGGTTGTGAGGGTCTGACGACGAGACGTCAAGAATCGACTTTCCTGCCATCTGCCCACGTCCGCAACCGGAACGCCAGACCCAGGGCGGGAATTACTATGGGGCAGATGTACATCGCTGCATTGAACAACGGGGCAGTCCCGGACATTCATCCCGAGGCTTACGTGGCTCCCGGAGCCGTCGTGGTGGGCAGGGTCTCCGTGGGCCGGGCATCCAGCATCTGGTACGGCTCCGTTCTCAGGGGTGACGACGAGCGGATCGAGGTGGGGGAGGAATGCAACGTACAGGATCTGAGCTGCCTGCACTCTGACCCGGGTGAGCCCACGATCCTGGAGTCGCGGGTCAGCCTGGGCCACAAGGCCATGGTGCACGGGGCCCACGTGGAGACGGGCGCGCTGATCGGCATCGGCGCGATCGTGCTCGGCGGCGCGCGCATCGGCGCGGGCACCCTGGTCGCCGCCGGAGCCCTGGTCGGCCCCGGCAAGCGCATCCCGGCCGGCGTGCTGGTCGCCGGGGTGCCCGGCAAGATCGTGCGTGAGCTCACCGACGACGACCGGGCCGCC
This sequence comes from Nonomuraea glycinis, assembly GCF_014646515.1. Taxonomy (GTDB): domain Bacteria; phylum Actinomycetota; class Actinomycetes; order Streptosporangiales; family Streptosporangiaceae; genus Nonomuraea; species Nonomuraea glycinis. Next base: position 570,429 of record NZ_BMNK01000002.1, on the reverse strand, counting down.
TTCGCCCACACAGCGGACCGCTACCAGGCCAAGGCGATCAGACACCGGCAGGCGTCACCAATTTGATCAGCACCTCGTCCGGCACCGAGGCGGTGTTGAGCGGGTCGGCGTAATCGGGCAGGCTCGGCCGCAGGAACCGGACGAAGTCCACGGTCATCTTCAGGTCCGGCAGCCCCTTGACCTGCTTGGCGTTGCCCTTGGTCGCGTCCTTCTTGAGGGTGCTGTAGCTGTCCCAGTCCGTGTAGGCGCTGACCCCCCACTGCAGCACCTCGGGAAAGTCCGACTCCCAGCGGTTGCCGATCTTCCAGGTGCCGCCGTCCTCCTTGTACAGGGCTACGGCGACCCTGCCGAGCCTGGCCAGGACGAGGTCCACCCACTCGGACTCGACCGCTGACTCCTTGGGTTTGCTGCTGCCCTTCGTGGTGAGTTTCACCTCCAACTGGCCGGCCTTGTCGGTCGTGCCGGTCGCGATGGCCATCCAGTGCGGGGCGGCGTAGGTGTTGGGCTCCCTGGCCATCAGGCCGCCGATGGAGAACTTGCGCTTGGGCCGGCCACCCTTCTTGCCCTCGACCTTGACCCTGGCGTGCATGACGATGTCCCCGGCGAGATCCTGGTAGACGAACGGGCCGCGGAAGCCGTCGAACCACGCCGAAGTCTTGGGCTCCAGGTACATCGCGCCCTTGGCGGTCTTGTCGACGTCGAGTTTCGCGATCCGGTCCACGTCCTTCTCCGTGGCGCTGAGCTTCTTCCACATGGACAGGTCGGTGGCGGCGTCGAACTCCGTGGAGGCGCCGCCCACCTCGCCTCCAGGGTCGGGCGGCGTGGCCGCGGCCAGGGTCAGCACGCCTGCCACGTCGGGCGGCGGCTGCAGCGGCGTCGCCGTCCCGCACCCGGCGAGTAAGCCCACGGCCGCCACCATCCACGCCTTATTCACCCTCATGGCGGACATTCTGCCGTGTTATCCCCATGAGCGATCCGAGTACGCCCAGTACGATGGCCGCCGTGCGCCCCTGGAACGCGTTCGATGCCGCCGAGGCGGAGGTCCGCTCGATGGTCTCCGACGCGCGCTGGCGGACGCTGCCCGAGCCCGATCGCGCCCACCTCATCGCCGCCAGGACCCTGGTGACGCGCGACGGCGACAGGTGGCTGTTCGGCGCGCACGCGCGCTGGCACCTGCACGATCCGGCCGACGGCCGCTGGCACCTCGCCCCGCCGCCCAGACGCCTGCGGGCGCGGCAGGAGGGGCACCACACGTCCGCGCTGCCCGCGGGCGTCATCCCCAGCGGGCCGGACTTCGCCGCCGAGCCCGGCTCCACCCAGGCGTTCGTCGGCCCCGACGTGTCCGTCAAGCTGTGCGAGCAGATGCGGGAGCTGCTGCGCGCCAACTGCCGCAAGCCCGAGCTGGACTACCCGCTCACCTCCTTCGGCGACATCTTCGCCCGGGACGTGCCGAGCACGGTCGCCGCGGTGTGGGGCACCATCATGTGGTGCGCCTACGCGCCGGCCTTCGACGGCAACGAGCGGCTGCTCACCATGTTCGGCGAGTTCCTGCGCAAGCCGCTGCCGGGCGACGAGTGGGTGCGCTGGCTGCCGGCCCCGCCGCTGGTCGACCTGGTCACCCTCGTCGCCGAGCGCCGGCGTGCCGGTCATCCGCGCACCGCGCTGCGCCTGGCCGCGCTGATCGGTGACGCCGCGCACATCCTGCTGTGGGACAGCCGCTTCAGGCCGCGTGCTCTCGCGCTGCTGACGATGGTCGAGCCCGTGCTCAAGCGTCCAGAGCTGGACGACGAGGCGGCCCTGCGGGACGACGACGCCCTGCGCCGGGCGTGGCTGCGACGCTGCCCGCCGCGGCTCGCCAGAGCGGTGCTGGCGGAGACCGACCCGGAGGCTCATCTGTCGCACACCGTCTACGACCTGGTCGAGGCGCTGGCCTTCGCCCCCGATCCGGCACGCGCCGCCGCCACCTACCTGGCCGACCTGTCGGACTCCCGGGGCACGCTGCCCGCCCGGCTCGACCACCGGCTCAGACACGCCTACGACGACTTGCGCCGCGCGGGGCTCACCAGCACCTCGGCGAGCGAACGGACCGAGCCTGACGGGTTTCCGGTGATGCCTGGCCCGCGCTTTCCGTCGACGGGTCCGCACACAGGGCCGGGCGACTCGCGTACAGGGCCTCGGGAGCATTTCACGGGGTTGCCGGGCGACTCGCGTACAGGATCGGGGTTTGAGGGGCCGGGGCTCACGCGCGCCGGAGAGGGAGCGGCGGGCGGGGTGTTGCCGGCGGATCGGGCCGGGGCTGCGGCGGTGCTGGGGGCCGCGTACGCCGTCGGGCTGGCATGGAGCGGGGTTTCCGGGGCACGGGTGCCGGAGCGCGGGTTCGCGGGGTCTGCGGCGCTGGTGCAGCGGCTAATCCACGAACGCGACGACAGCCCCATCTAAACCACTAATACCGTTATTTCACCCTAACTCCGGCTATATCGTTCTAACGCTTCAGCAACGGGCCATTAGCTGAATTGTGATCTCGGATTCGGGAAATGATCCTCATGGGGACCAGGTGACGGCGGAAGGAATGACTCCGATGGGCCATGTCGCCGGAAGGTCCCGCGCCGTAACCTCGAAGTGGGTGTGGGCTGCGGAAGGAAGGACGACGCGGTGGGGCACAATGACCTGGACTCTCGGGTCCACGACCGTGTCGCGTTGGACGAGATTGCGCTTTACGCCGAGGTGCTCACCGCCGTAGCAGTAAGCGAGCGGCGGTTGACCTTGGACGAGCTCGACGACGCGCTCGGATTGCGGACTTCGGCGAGCCGCTGAAGACGATCACTAGACCGGTCCCGGACTCCTCAAGGGGTCCGGGACAATGGTCGCCAGGAGTGGTTCAGCATAACTAGTCAATCGCGTGATCAAGCTCCCGCGAATCCACTCCACCACTCCGCTACGCGTCCTTTACGAGACCTTTGCCGACGGCTACGAGCGGACGAGCCGCGCGATGGCGGCCGAGGCCTCCTTGACCTTCGCGTCGGCCTCCGGTCCACCGGTGGCGATGGCGTCGGCCACGCAGTGCGAGATGTGCTCCTCCAGCAGCCCGAGCGCCACCGCCTGCAGCGCCCTGGTGGCCGCGGAGACCTGGGTGAGCACGTCGATGCAGTAGGCGTCGTCGTCGACCATCCGCTGCAGGCCCCTGATCTGGCCCTCGATCCGCCTGAGCCGCGTCAGATAGGCCTGCTTGTCTCCGCTGTACCCATGCATGGTCCTAAGGTACCCGCTACCGGTATCGCTCACCGGAGGTCGGCGATCAGCTTCTCCCACTGCTCGCCCACCTCGTCGGCCGCGTGCCGGATCGCGGTGTCCAGCGCGCCGGCGGCCAGGGAGCGACGCCTGCGCTCGTCGTCGATCAGCGCCAGCAGCGCCGCCGCGAACAGTTCGAGCTCCACGCCGCCCTCCGGCACGAGCACGCCGTTGTAGCCGGTCGCGACGTACTCCGCGGGCCCCCTCGCCCCCTCGTACGCCACCACCGGCACCCCGCAGCCCATGGCCTCCAGGACGGTCATGCCGAGATCGGCGCTGTGCGAGGTGTTGGCCACGATCGACGACTTGGCGAACTCGCCGGCCAGGTCGGGGGTGGTGCCCATGAAGTAGACGTGGTTGTGCAGGTCCAGCTCGGCGACCAGGGAGCGCAGCCGCCGCTCCTCCGAGCCGCCGCCGTACAGCCTCAGCCGCCAGTCGGGGCGCTTGTCCGCGACGATCGCGAAGGCCCTGACCAGACGGTCGTAGGCCTTCGCCGGCACCCATCTGCCGCCCGCCGCCACGATCCGGTTGTCCATCCGCGAGCGCGGCCAGGGGGCGCTCGGGAGGGCGTCGGGCACGGCGTGCACGGCCGGGCCGCCGTCCAGCAGCCTGGTCCACTCCTCCTGCGCCGACTCGGTGGCGGTGACGACCGCGTCGAGCCGGGGGTAGAGCCGCTTGACCGGCCCCGGAACGGCCGGGCGGCCCCACTCTCGGGCGATCCGCAGCACTTCCCGGGGAGCGTGCCTGGCCGACTGGACACTTAATCCTGGCCGGGTGGTGATGAGCACGTCGCACTTGAGATTGCGCAGCACCCGCCACAGCGCCACCTCGGTGCGCACCTGCCCCTTGGGGAACAGGTGGCGGACGCCCGGCCTGGTGTCGATGACCGTGCGCATGGTGACGTTCGGCCCGACGGGGAAGAAGGGCTTCTCCTTCGGCCGTCTGAGGCTGATCACCTCGACCTCGTGCCGCTGCGAGAGCGCCGTGGCGAGATTCAGGGAGGAACGCACGTCGCCGCGCATGCCGTACGCGGAGGAGAGCAGCAGGCTGATCTTCACCCGCCCACCTCGATGCGCAGCTCGTCGTCGGCGGTGTAGGAGGGTCTGATGGGCACGCCGTCGACCCTGGCCGAGGGGTAGTGCAGCCGGCGGCGCTTGCCGTCCACGTCGTCCAGCCAGCCGCCGAGCCGCAGCGGCGCGGGGACCCCGGCCACCTCCAGCGACGGCTCCCAGGTGCCGGCCGCCTCCGGGTCGGCCGCGAGCACGTCCACCAGCGAGACCGCGGCGTGGAAGCGCACGCCCTGCACGGTCGCGTTGGACGTGACGTGCGCGCCCGTCTGTCTGCGATGCAGCGACAGCACGGCCTCGTGGCGTGAGTCGTCGTCGTCGAGCCCGGTGTAGGCGAGCAGGCCCGTCACCTCGAAGCGGCCCTCCCTGAACCAGATCGCGCGGACCTCCGCCACCGGATCGGCCTCGTCGATCTTGAGTGCCAGGTAGCCGTTGCGGGTGCGGTAGGAGCGGTAGGACAGCGTGCGTTCGCACAGGGCGTAGGCGTCGAGGTGGTCGAGCGAGAAGCCCGGATCGATGGTGCGCAGCCGCATCCGCTTGCCGCCCCGGCGCAGATAGGCGTCCCAGCGCCCGGCGCTGAGCAGCAGCGGCGCGAGCGACACCGCCAGGGTGGCCTCGCGGGCCACCGCCCCCGGCGTGCCGAGCAGCACCCCGCGCTCGACCCCCGAGGTGCGATGCCTGAGCACCAGCTCGGTCCCGCTGCGCAGCGGCTCCTGCATGGCCAGCCTCAAGGAGAGTACGTCTGCCAGGGTGACTTCCGCGTCTGTGACAACGACGCTCATCACGAGCCCCCCTCCCCGTCGAATAGAGCCATGCGACGTTGAGGTTACCGTGATTTTCCCGTTATGTGGATGGCAAATTTCCTGCCGTGGAGCCACTTGACGTGCGGAACTCCTCCACAAGACCTGTGGAGGAGTCCGACTTTTCTCCGTCAGGAAGAGCTCTTGACCGATTTGATCAAAAGCTGGGCGACGTCCACGACCTCCAGCGACTCCTTGGCCTCGCCGGTGCCCTTCTTCTCGTTGATCGCGTCGCCGAGCATCACCATGCAGAAGGGGCAGGCGGTGGAGACCGTGTCCGGGTTCGTGGTCAGCGCCTCGTCCACCCGCTCGGTGTTGATCCGCTTGCCGATGCGCTCCTCCATCCACATCCGCGCGCCGCCGGCGCCGCAGCAGAAGCCGCGGTCCTTGTGCCGGTGCATCTCCTGGGTCTGCACCCCGGGCACCTTGGACATGATGTCGCGGGGCTGGGAGTAGACCTTGTTGTGGCGGCCGAGGAAGCACGGGTCGTGGTAGGTGATCTTCTCCTCGATCGGCGTGATCGGGGTGAGCAGCCCCTCGTCGACCAGCTTCGACAGCAGCTGGGTGTGGTGCACGACCTCGTAGGTGCCGCCCAGCTGGGGATATTCGTTGGCCAGGGTGTTGAAGCAGTGCGGGCAGGTGGCGACGATCTTCTTGACGCCCGCGTCGTTCAGCGTCTCGATGTTCTGCTGGGCGAGCATGTTGAACAGGTATTCCATGCCCAGCCGGCGGGCCGGGTCGCCGGTGCACGCCTCCATCGGGCCCAGCACCGCGAACTTCACGCCGGCGATGTGCAGGAGCTCGGCGACGGCCTTGGTGGTCTTCTTCGCCCGGTCCTCCAGCGCGCCCGCGCAGCCGACCCAGAAGAGGTATTCGGCGTCCTCGGGCATCTTCTCGTCGACGAGCTCGACCTCGAAGTCCAGCTCCTCGATCCAGTCGGCGCGCTTCATCTCGGACATGCCCCACGGGTTGCCCTTGTTCTCCAGGTTCTTCACCATCACTCCCGCCTCCGACGGGAACGACGACTCGACCATCACCTGGTAGCGGCGCATGTCGAGGATGTGGTCGATGTGCTCGATGTCCACCGGGCACTGCTCGACGCAGGCGCCACAGTTGGTGCACGCCCAGAGCACGTCGGGGTGGATCACGCCCTCCTCGCCGACCAGCGGCTTCTCCAGCAGCGCCAGCACGTCGGTGCCGGCGTGCGGGTTGTCCTCGGGCTTGACCCCGGCGGCGGCCGCCATGAGGTAGGGGGCGACCTTGAAGGCGTGGTCACGCTGGTCGAGGATGAGCATCTTGGGCGACAGCGGCTTGTCGGTGTTCCAGGCCGGGCACTGCGACTGGCAGCGGCCGCACTCGGTGCAGGAGTAGAAGTCGAGGAAGCCCTTCCAGGTGGTGTCCCCGATCTTGCCGCGGCCCAGCCGCTCCGGGTCCAGGTCCTCGTCCTCGAAGTCGACCGGCTTGCCGTCGACGCGCATCTCGACGGCCCCGCCCAGCGCGTCGGGCCGGCGGGAGAAGGCGATGTTGAGCGGCGCGGTGAAGATGTGCAGGTGCTTGGAGTAGACCACGATGACCAGGAACACCAGCATGAAGCCGATGTGCAGGAGCAGCGCGATCTCCTCCAGCAGCGCGCTCTGCGGCAGCGCGTTGCCCAGCGGGATCGAGACGAAGGCGCCCGAGGTGTAGGGAAGGTTGCCGTTGGCCGACGCGGCGCCTCTGGCCAGGAAGAGCGTCCAGATGATGTTGAAGATCATGAACAGGACGAGCCAGGCCCCGCTCAGGTGCGAGCCGGAGAAGCGGGAGTCGCGGCCCAGCGTCTTGGGCGAGTTCTTCACCCGGATGATCGCGAAGGCGACCAGGCCGAGCAGGCAGGCGACCGCGATGAAGTCCTGCAGGAAGCCGAGCACCGCCCAGGTGCCGATGAGCGGGATGTGGAAGTCCGGCGTGCCGGTGATCGCCCCCTGGACGATCGCGCCGTACGCCTCGATGTAGACCGTCAGCAGGATGAAGAACGCCCACATGACGAAAAAGTGCGCGATGCCGGACGGGGTCCACTTGAGCAGCTTCTTCTGCCCGAACACCTCGACCAGCTGCGCCTTGAGCTCGGCGCCCAGATGGGTCCTGGCATAGTCGACCCGTTCGGGCGCCGGTGGACCCACTGTCGCGAGCTTGAATAGGAACAACATCCTGCGGCCCGCGACGGCCACCGCCAGAACGGTCATCACGAGTCCGATGATGGCAACCCAGAGCACGGGGGTCCTCCCACAGACGATGTCGCTGCCAGCGTACTGACCTGGCCTCACCCCGGATCCTACTCATGGGTAACAACACCGGGGTAACGCCTCTCACCTTATGGTTACCCTCACCACCGGAACAATGCTCTACTCGACGAAATAGCGCTGGATCGTCGGGGCCAGCAGATCGATCAGTTCCTCCGGATCCGCGCTGGCCATCGGCTCGAGCCTGAGCACGTAACGGGCCATCAGCACGCCGAACATCTGCGCGAAGGCCGCCTCGATCCGCAGGTGCGGCACGCCGAGCTCCTCCGCCACCCGGCTCAGCAGAGCCCTGGTGACGAACTCCTTGAACATCTGCGCGGCCTGCTCGTTGGTCATCGCCGACCGGATCAGCGCGATCATCGGCTCGCGTGTCTCCGCCTCGGCGGTCACCGTCAATATCATCGTGACCAGCCTGCGGCCGAGCTCCTCGCGCGGGCCGTCGAGCAGCGTCGGGATCACCAGCTCCGGCGTGACCGGCAGCCGCATCGCCTCGGTGAACATCCGGTCCTTGGTGTCAAAGTAGTGGTGCACCAGGGCCGGATCGACCTGCGCCTCACGGGCGATGCCGCGCACCGTCGCCTTGTCGAACCCCTTCTCCGCGAACACCTTCCTGGCCGCGCTGAGAATCTCCCCACGCGTGTCCGCCGAACCGGGCCTGCGCCCGGGCCGCCGCTTGACCGTCACCGGCCCACCGCCAGATAGACCCGCATCGGCACCGACAGCACGCCCCCCGGGAACTCACGCGCCAGCTCCGCCCGCTCCCGCCCGATCAGCTCGTCGGCCACCTCAGGCGACAGCACCGCCATGAAGGAGTGCGAGCGCAGGTCCACCAGGAAGTCCTCGATCGTGACCAGCCTGGTCCACGGGATCCAGCGCTCCTCGACCAGCTCCATCGCCGCCGCGATCGGCGGCACCGACCACTCCTCCAGCGCCTGCCCCCAGTAGCCGGGACAGCTGCCCGCCAGGCGCCGCTCGTAGGCGGCCAGCCACTCGGCCTGGGCGGCGTGGGTGAGGTTCCAGCAGCCGGCGATGGCCCCGCCCGGCCGCAGCACCCGCCGGGCCTCGGCGATGGAGGCCACCGGGTCGAGCCAGTGCCAGGACTGGGCGTACGTCACCAGATCGGCGACCCCGCCGGCGAGAGGGAGCGCGTTGCCGTCGGCCAGCACCGCCGCGACGGCGGCGGGCGCCTGTCCGGCGGCGCGCGAGCGCAGCTTGGCCAGCATCTCCGCGCCCGGGTCCACCGCGATGACCTGTGACCCGCGGGCCCGCAGGGCGTGCGTCAGGATGCCCGTGCCGGCGCCGACGTCCACCGCCGTCGCGCCGTCGAGCCCGACGCCCGACACCTCCGACAGCGCCCGGTAGAGCTCGTCGGGATAGGTGGGCCGGCCCGCGTCGTAGGCGTCGGCGACGCTGTCGAACACCCGGCCCAGCCCTCTCATCGGCCCCACACTCATGGGGAGGTCGCCAGGTAGAGCCGGGCGAAGGCCAGCGCCTCCGCCAGGTCGTCGATCCGCTCGGTGCGACCGGCCGCCTTGCGGGTGTTGATCTCCAGGACGACCAGGCCGCTGTAACCGTTGCCCGCCAGGCGCTGCAGGATGGCGGCGCACGGCTGGTTGCCCCTGCCGGGCACCAGGTGCTCGTCCTTGTTGGTCACGCCGAGGCCGTCGGCCAGGTGCAGGTGCGCCAGCCGGTCGCCCAGCTTGGTGGCCATCTCCATGGCGTCCGAGCCGGACACGGCGGTGTGCGACAGGTCGAGCGTGACCTGCGGGAAGTCGAAGTCGACCGGGTCCCACCCAGGGGAGTAGGGGACGACGTCGTTGCCTCTGGCCCGCAGCGGGAACATGTTCTCGACCGCGAAGGTCACCGCGGTCTCGTCGCGCATGCGGGCCAGGCCCGTCTCGAAGTCACGGGCGTAGTCGCGCTGCCAGCGGAACGGCGGGTGCACCACGACGGTGGACGCGCCGAGCCGCTCGGCGGCTTTCTGGGCCTTGACCAGCTTGGCCCACGGATCGCGCCCCCAGACCCGCTGGGTGACGAGCAGACAGGGCGCGTGGATGGCCAGGACGGGAATCTCGTAGTGATCGGAAAGCCGTTCGATCACGTCGATGTCCTGGCTCACCGGGTCGGCGCCGACCATGATCTCGACACCGTCGTAACCCAGCCGGGCGGCCAGCTCGAACGCATCGGGAGTGCGTTCCGGATATACCGAAGCAGTGGACAATGCGATCTTCGCATTGGGCACGCGGATGACATCAGCCACGCGACCCAGCCTAAGCCGGATGACCGGATATGGCGCGCCTGGCCTACGGTTGTCGCATGCCCAGGATCGCCAGAGGCGCAATTCCCAGCCCGAACATCTGGCACACCCCCCAGGTGTACGAGCTGGAGAACCGGGCCGTCGACCCCGAGGACGCGGCCGGCGCGGCCATGCGCGCGCTGCGCTCCTGGGACGGCGCGAACGTGCTCGACATCGGCTGCGGCACCGGCTTCCACCTGCCCGGCTACGCGGCGCGGGCGGCCACGGTGATCGGCGTGGAGCCGCACGGCGACCTGGTGACCCTGGCCCGGCGCCGCTGCGCGGGCCTGCCGAACGTCGAGGTGCACGCCGCCACCGCCCAGGACCTGCCGGTCCCGGACGCCTCGGTGGACGTCGCCGTCGCGCGCTGGGCGTACTTCTTCGGTCCCGGCTGCGAGCCGGGACTGCGCGAGCTGTCCCGCGTCGTACGGCGCGGCGGCGCGGCCTTCGTCGTCGACCTGGACGCCACCCGCGGCGCGTTCGGCCGGTGGTTCAGCCACACCCTGCCCACCTACTCCGCCACCGCCGTGGAGGACTTCTGGGTCCGTCAGGGCTGGCAGCGGCAGCCGCTCGACCTGCGGATGGCCTTCCAGAGCAGGGCCGACCTGGAGGCGGTGCTGCGGATCGAGTTCTCGCCCGAGGTCGCCGAGCGGGCCATCGCCGAGACGCCGGGCCTGGAGCTGCCCTACCCGAACGTGCTGCGCTGGCGGCACTTCTGAGGGCTTGACCTTGACGTCGGTGTCAACGTTTAACGTGAACCCATGCGCATCGGAGAGCTGGCCGAACGGACCGGGGTGAGCACCCGCTCACTCCGCTACTACGAGCAGCACGGGCTGCTCAGCGCACGGCGGGGGGCCAACGGCTACCGCCACTACTCCGAGCAGGACGTCCGGCTGGTGTCGGAGATCCGCGCCCTGCTGTCGGTGGGATTCACGCTGGAGGACACGCGCCCGTTCGTGCACTGCCTGCGTTCGGGGCACAGCAGCGGTGGGTCGTGCCCCGAGTCCATCGCGGTCTACCAGCGCAAGCTGACCCAGATCGACCAGGAGATCCGCGTGCTGCTGGCCCGGCGCGCCGAGGTCACCGCCCAGCTCGCCGAGTCGTGCCCCGGCTGCTTCGTACGAGGAGAGACATGATCACGCTGACTACCGACAACTTCCACGAGCAGGTCCTCAAGGCGGACAAGCCGGTGCTCGTCGACTTCTGGGCGGAGTGGTGCCCGCCCTGCCGCATGATCGCCCCCGTCCTGGAGGAGATCGAGGCCGAGTACGGCCTGACGGTCGGCAAGCTCAACACCGACGAGCACCCGGAGCTGATGGCCCGCTACGGCATCCTGGGCCTGCCGACGCTGCTGCTGTTCGACGGCGGCGAGCCGGTCAAGCAGGTCATGGGCGCCAAGCCCAAGCGCATGCTCGTCAACGATCTGGGCCTGTCCTAAGCCCTTGGGTTTACCCTCGAAGTCCTCCCCTGGGTTGATCCGCCCGGCCAGGCCGCGCCCTAGCGTTGGGCCATGACCCGCACCGCCCTGGCCGGCTTGGTGGCGTTGACGGCGCTGCTCGTCGTCACCTTGCTCGACCTGGCACCCCCCGCGCCCAGCCCCGCCGGCGCCCCCGCCGCGGCCTTCAGCGCCGCCAGGGCGCACGAGCACGTCCGAGCCATCGCCCGCGCCCCGCATCCGGTCGGCACCGCCGAGCACACCCGCGTCCGCGAGCACCTCGTCGCTCAACTCCGCGCCCTCGGCCTGGACGTCCGCGTCCAGGAGGGCGTCGGCGTCCTGCCCCTTCCGTCCCCCAACGGCGCGATCCCGATGGGCACGATGCGCAACATCGTGGCCGTGCGTCCGGGCACCGCGCCGACCGGGCGCGTGGTCGTGGCCGCCCACTACGACTCCGTGGAGGCCGGTCCCGGCGCCGCCGACGACGGCGCCGGGGTGGCCACCATCCTCGAGGTCGCGCGGGCACTGCCCACCGGCCTGCGCAACGACGTCGTCTTCCTCATCACCGACGGCGAGGAGGACGGCCTGCTCGGCGCCGAGGCGTTCATCAGGGAGGATCCCCTGGCCAAGGGCACCGTCGTGGTGCTCAACCAGGAGGCCAGAGGCGTCCGCGGCACCGTCCAGATGTTCCGCGCCTCCCCCGGCTCCGCGCCGCTGATCAGCCTGTACGGCGCGCACGCGCCCCACCCGTCGGCCGACTCGGCCTTCGCGGCGATCCTGAGCGTGCTGCCCAACAACACCGACTTCCACGTCTTCGACGAGGCGGGCTGGCTCGGCCTCGACTCCGCCTTCATCGGCGGCGGCGCCTACTACCACACGGCCCTCGACGACCCCGCCCACCTGGACCTGGGCAGCCTGCAGATGATGGGCGACAACGCGCTCGCCCTCACCCGCACCCTGTCCGGCACCGACCTGGCCACGCTCAAGTCGGGGGACGAGTCGGTCTACTTCACCCTCCCCGGGGTGCTCGTCCGCTATCCGCTCTGGCTGGAGTTGCCCATCGCCGTGGGTGCCCTGGCACTGGCGGCGGCCCTGGTGTGGACCCTGAGACGCCGAGGGCGGGCGTCCCTGCCCCGCACCCTGGCCGGCGCCGGACTCGCGCTGCTGCCCGTCGTGGGCGCCGGGGCCGCCGGTTTCGCGGTGATGCCGTTACTCACCCTGTTCCGGCCCGAATACAGCGGGATGCTGACCGGCGACCCCTATCGCCCCTGGCTCTATCAGGCGGCTCTGCTGGTCTTCACGGCCGCCGTCGTGCTGGCCTGGCGGCTCGTGCTGCGCCGCGTCGGACCGGCCGCGCTCGCGGCCGGGGCTCTGCTGCTGGTGGCCGTGCTGGGGCTGGTGTTCGCCGCGCTGCTGCCCGGCGGCTCGCACACGCTGAGCTGGCCGGCGCTGTTCGCCGCACTCGGCTGGCTCGTCTCGACGCGACTGCGCGGCACAGGATGGCGTACGGTCGCGCTCACGCTCGGGCTGGCCCCCGCCGCGGTCCTGCTCGGCGCCACCGCCGTGGTCACGATGGACGTGGGCCTGGCGATCGGCGGCATCATCGCGGCACCGCACTTCGCGCTGCTGCTGATGCTGCTGCTCCCGCTGGTGGAGCGAGACCGGCCGGGCGATGGGCGTGGCGTCGCGCCGGACGCCCAGGCGGCCAAGCCCCGCCGGGCCGCCCTGCCACTGCTGACCGCCGTGATCGTCACCGCGGGACTGGTGGCGGCGGGACTGTTCGTGGACCGCTTCGACGCCGCGCATCCCCGACAGACACGTCTCGCCTATGCCTTGGACACCGCCACCGGAGAGGCCGTCTGGGGATCGCGGACAGGGACCCCCAGCCCCGACAGCAAGCGATTCTTCGCCGCCGAGGGCTGGGCGACCCGACCCGCTCAGGCCGCCGACCTGCGCGCCCCCGAGCTGTCCGTGGTCAAGGACGAGACCACCGGCGGACACCGCGCCCTGACCCTCCGCCTGAAGCCGACCGGCGACGCCCCCGTCACCGGGCTCACCATCATGTCCTCAGAAGGCGCGAAGCCCGTCTCCGACTCCACGATCGGCCCCATCACGGTCAACGGCAGGCGCCTCAGCAGGGCGACCGGCTTCGCCTATCACGCCCCTCCCGAAGAGCTGGAGGTCACCCTCGTGCTGCCTCCCGGGCCGGCGCGGCTCCAGGCATACGAACAGGGCCACAACCTGTCCGCCATACCGGGCTACCAGCCGGCACCCGACACGATCATCATGTATCCCCAGTCCACCGTCTTCCGAGTGCACCAACTGTGACACCCCGCAACTCGTCAGGCGACCCTCTGCCGAGTGCATCCACTGCGGCACCCGCCACTCCTCCAGCGACCGTCTACCGGATGCATCCCCTTGTGGCACCCGCCACTCATCAAACGACCGCCTGCCGGGTGCACCCGCTGTGACCAACCCCTACTCGTCCAGCGGTCGCACCGACAGCAGCAGCCGCCCTCGCTTGCCCCGCTCCAGCCAGTACAGGCGATAGGGCCCGGGCGGCGGCAAGGCGGGAGCGCCGAGGGGCACCGGAATGATGTCCACCTCCCCGAGCGCCTGCGAACGCCGCTCCCCAACATCCCCCTGCCCCACCGGCAAGGGCGACCCCTCCCGCCCCGCTGAGCCGCCCATGCCGGGCACAACCTGCCCCACCCACCCGGCCGAACCACCTGGACCAGCCCCAGACTCTTCCGGCGCCGCTGAGTCGGCTATGGAACCCCCAGAATCCCCCCAGACCTCCGAACCACCTGGGCTATCGAGACCGTCTGGGCCAGCAGGGCCGCCGGGGGCAGCCTCAGCCCGCGCCACCCGCGCCTGTGGTCCCGTCGGGCCGACCTCGATCTGCCCCACCGCACTGCCGACCCGGCAGGCGGCCAGGTCGACGATCGCCTTGCGGTAGACGTACCGCTCACCCCAGGCAGGCAAGCCCCAGAACCAGATCCCTGCCACGAGTTGCCAGCCCACCACCACCATGATGAAGGCCATCATCGACACAGCACCGCGCCATCCGCCGTCCGGGAGAAACCCGCCCTTGGTGGTGGCCCCCATCCACCCGGCCCATCCCTCCATGATCACCAAAGCGACCACCAGCACCCACCCCAGAACCGGCGGCCCCACCCACGGCCCCGTGATCAGCGCCCGCTGCGCAGGCGTCACCCCGCCGGCGGCATTCGTCTCCCACGCCTGCGGATCAACCCACGCCCACTCCGCGACCGGGCCGCCCTCGTCATCCTCAACGCCACGCCGCATACCGAGCCCCTCACCACACGGCCACTCCTGACCCCCATTGAGAGCCCAGATCGCCGCGCTGTCCATCAATGCGAGCGATCAACCCACCACGCCGCACGCGAACGCCAAACCCCCGCGCCCCCTCTCGACCGCAACCCACAACGCCTCGGCTCACCCGGTCGTCAACCCCATCCCGCTGACCTCCAAGGGCCCCACAGACCGGCATCCGCAAAGCGGGCGGCCAAACCCGGGCGGGTGTCCACGGTCGATGGATGGTGCCGTGCTGGTCGACCTGGTCGGCGACCGACCAGAACAGCGGACCAAGCGCCCACCGATCCACCGATCCCCCAGTCCGGTGCTGCGGGGCCCGGTCCTGCGGGGCCCGGTCCGGCGGGGCCCGGTCCGGCGGGGCCCGATCCGGCGAGGCCCGATCCGGCGGTACGGGAGTGCGATGGTCCCTGTGCCAACGGTGAGGGCTTCGGCAGTGACTGGGGCAAGGCGTCGGTGAGCTGGTTCGTCCGGATGGCGGGGAGTGGGCCGGGACGGGGACACCGGGGATCCGGGGGGCGGGTTGTGGGAGGAATGTCGGCGGGGAGCGCTAGCCTGCTCGGCATGGCCAAGTCAGCGCAGAAGCCCGGATACCGCTGCGCCGAGTGCGGGTGGCGCACCATGAAGTGGGTGGGCCGGTGCGGCGAGTGCCAGGCGTGGGGCACCGTCGACGAGGAAGGCGCGCGGGGCGGGGCGCACGTCGTCCAGGCCGGTGCCACCACCGCTCCGGCGATGCCGATCGGCCAGGTCAAGGCCGAGATGGCGGCCGCGCGGACAACGGGCGTGAGCGAGCTCGACCGGGTGCTGGGCGGCGGGCTGGTGCCCGGTGCGGTGGTGCTGCTGGCGGGCGAGCCGGGCATCGGCAAGTCGACGCTCCTGCTGGAGGCGGCGGCCCGCATCGCCGAGCGCGACACCGTCCTCTACGTGACGGGTGAGGAGTCCGCCGCGCAGGTCCGGCTGCGCGCTGACCGCATCGGCGCCATCCGCGACGAGCTCTACCTCGCGGCCGAGACCGACCTGGCGGCCCTGGTCACGCACGTGGAGAAGGTCCAGCCGAAGCTGCTGGTGGTCGACTCCGTGCAGACCGTCGGCTCCGCCCAGGCCACCGGCGTGCCCGGCGGGGTGACGCAGGTGCGCGAGGTGGCCGCCAATCTGGTCCGGCTGGCCAAGGAGCGCCACATGGCCACCGTGCTCGTCGGCCACGTCACCAAGGAAGGCTCGATCGCCGGCCCGCGCACCCTGGAGCACCTGGTCGACGTCGTGCTCAGCTTCGAGGGCGACCGCCACTCCCGGCTGCGCATGGTCCGCGCGATCAAGAACCGGTTCGGTCCCACCGACGAGATCGGCTGCTTCGACCTGCACGAGCGCGGCATCGAAGGCATCACCGACCCGAGCGGCCTGTTCGTCTCCCGGCGCAGCGCCCCGGTGCCCGGCACCTGCGTGACCGTCACGGTGGAGGGCACCCGGCCGCTGCCCGCCGAGGTGCAGGCCCTGGTCGCCCGCACCGACGCGCAGCAGCCCAGGCGCACCTCCTCGGGCCTCGACACCTACCGCGTGCAGATGATCCTCGCCGTGCTGGAGCGCAGGCTCAACGCCAGGCTGGGCGGCTGTGACGTGTTCACGGCCACGGTCGGCGGCCTCAAGCTGGCCGACCCGGCCGTCGACCTGTCGGTGATGCTCGCGGTGGCCAGCGCCGCCGGCGACAAGCCGCTCCCCGCCGGGCTGGTGGCGCTCGGCGAGGTCGGGCTGGCAGGAGAGCTACGCCCGGTCAAGGATGTACGCAGACGCCTGACGGAGGCGGCCCGACTCGGCTTCAAACGCGCCCTGGTCCCGGCGGGCTCCCTCGACCAGGGCACCCAGAAGCGCAACGGCCAGCGCTCCCTCGTACCAGTGGGGCCGGTCGCCTTCGCCCCGGGCTTCGAGGTGATGGAGGCGGAAAACGTATGGGACGCCCTCACCCACGTCACCTGACATCCAGGAACAGCCGCCGGTGATTCGACCCTTGACTTTTCTGGGCAGGTGGTGAGCCGGGGCAACACACCCAGGGATGGCTGATCCGTACAAGACCTGGGGGTGGGGGCGGGGGACGATGGGCGCATGAACGTGGACCTTTCCGCGGCCGAGTCGTTCATGGCCACGCACGCGCGTGTCCTGGACCGTCGCCGCTTCGAGCTGCTCATGCACCGGACCGGCCCCGCCGCCGCCCTGGCCGCCCTGGACGGCTACCGCAATGCCGACGGCGGTTACGGGTGGGGGTTGGAGCCTGATCTCCGCTCCCCGGAGAGCCAGCCGGGGGCCGCGCTGCACGCCTTCGAGGTGTTCGAGAACGTCGCCCCCGCCACGTCGCCGCAGGCCGTGGCACTGTGCGACTGGCTGGAGTCGGTGTCTCTGCCCGATGGAGGGCTGCCGTTCGCGCTGCCTCTCGCCGTCTCCGCCGGCACCGCCCCCTGGTGGCAAGGCGCCGACCCCACCGTGTCGGCGCTCCAGATCACCTCCGTGACGGCCGCGGCCGCCTGGCGCGTCGCCGCGCACGACCCGGCGGTGGCCGCGCACCCCTGGCTGGAGCGGGCCACTCGCTACTGCCTGACCGCGATCGAGGCGCTCGACCAGGCGCCGCACGCGTACGTGCTGGCTTTCGCGGTGCGTTTCCTGGACATCGTGTACGACAGCCGGCCCGAGGCGGCGGATCTCCTGCGCCGCCTCAGCGCGTACGTGCCCGCGGACGGCCGGGTGCGGGTCGAGGGCGGCACCGAGAACGAGGCCCTTCATCCGCTCGACCTCGCGCCCTACCCTGACCGGCCGGCGCGGGAGCTGTTCACGCCCACGGTGATCGGCGCCGACCTCGACCGCCTCGCCGCCCTGCAGCAGGACGACGGCGGCTGGATCGTCGACTACGCCACGATCTCCCCGGCGGGCTCCCTGGACTGGCGCGGCCACACCACGGTCAGCGCCGTCGAGGTCCTCCGCCGTAACAGCAGAATCTGATCGTACGGTCACAGCCCCATTACGCGTCACCCGGGAAACAACCCCCAATGGGCGATATATCACGATGTCGCGACCTTTGCGGGCCCTCCTCCCACCGAAGGAGTCACCTCTGGAATCCTCGACCTGAGGCGGAGGTGGACCTCGGCCTGCGCGGCTAAGCTGAGTTTGGACGATCGGACACGGGGGTCAGGTGCCTAACGACAGGAGTCTTGACGACCGCCGTCGCGAAGCCCTGGCGGCAGTCGCCCCGGGCACACCGCTACGCGACGGCTTGGAGCGCATCCTGCGGGGTCAGACCGGTGGTCTGATCGTGCTCGGCCACAACGAGGCCGTCGAGCAGGTCTGCAGCGGCGGCTTCGAGCTGGACGTGGAGTTCTCGTCCACCCGGCTGCGCGAGCTGGCCAAGATGGACGGCGCGATCGTGATGAACGACGATCACCGGATCATCCGCGCTGCCGTCCATCTCGTTCCCGACCCGACGATCCCGACCGACGAGTCCGGCACCCGGCACCGCACCGCCCAGCGCGTGGCCAAGGAGACCGGCCTGCCGATCATCGCGATCAGCAAGTCCATGCGGACCATCGCCGTCTACCTCGACGGCATTCGTTATGTGCTGGAGGAGTCGGCGGTCATCATGTCCAAGGCCAACCAGGCCCTGGCCACGCTTGAGCGCTACAAGCACCGCCTGGACGAGGTGTCCGGCACCCTGTCCGCCCTGGAGATCGAGGACCTGGTGACGGTCCGCGACGTGTCGGCGGTGGCGCAGCGCCTGGAGATGGTCCGGCGCATCTCCGACGAGATCAAGGGCTATGTGGTCGAGCTGGGCACCGACGGCAGGCTGCTGTCGCTGCAGCTCGATGAGCTGGTCGCGGGCGTCGACTCCGAGCGTGAGCTGGTGGTCCGCGACTATCTCCCGGCGGCGGCCGGCCGTCGGCAGCGCCGCCTCGCGGAGTCCCTGCACGAGCTGGACGCCCTGTCGGGCAGCGAGCTGCTGGACCTGTCGATGGTGGCCAACGTGCTGGGCCACCACGGCGGCGACACGCTCGAAAGCGCGGTCAGCCCGCGCGGTTTCCGCCTGCTGGCCAAGGTCCCCCGCCTGCCCGCCACCGTCATCGACCGCCTGGTCAACCACTTCGGCAGCCTGCAGAAGCTCCTGGCGGCCAGCATCGACGACCTGCAGGCCGTAGGCGGCGTCGGCGAGTCCCGCGCCCGCAGCGTCCGCGAGGGCCTCTCCCGCCTCGCGGAGTCCTCCATCCTCGAACGTTACGTGTGATCGTCCGTACGCACGGGGACCGTCGGATCATCGCCGACGCAAGCGGATCCTGGTGACCGGCCTCGGTCACCCGAAGAACCACCTGTGCTCCAGCGATGGCGAGCTCGCAGTCGAAGGTCACGCGGGCGCCAGCCCGGGAGTCCGGCCTCCGTCATCATGACCGGCGGAGGCCGGCGAGGTATTCGCTGGGGCTCTGGCGATAACGTTTCCGGAACGCGCGGGCGAGGTGCCCGCCGTCGGCGAACTGCAGGCGCGCGGCCAGCTCGGAAACGGTCGTGGACTTCCCGGCCGTCGTCAGCGCACGGTGGGCCTCCTCCAGGCGCCGATCCCGGATGTAGGCGCTGACCGAGCGGCCCTCGGCGGCGAAAGCGCGTTGCAGCGTGCGGACGGAGACGTTCAGATGTCGCGCCAGCGCCGACGGACTCAGCTCGGGGTCGGTGAGCCGCCGGTCGGCGATTTCTTTCGCGGCTCGGGCGAGCGCGGGAGCCAGCAGCGGTTCGCTTTCGTCGAAGCTTCCCGCGACCGCCGCCGCGGTCAGTTCGACGAGCGTGTTGCGTGCGGCGTCGACTCCGGCCGGCCGAAGCGCGGCGAGACTCTCGCGGACCATGTCGAGGTGCGCGGTCAGCAGGCGCATCTCCGCGGCACCGGCCGAGCCGGAGACCGTACGGTCGCGCAGGCGCGGAACGGCGCCGGCCGGTAGCGCGAGCACCTGGATGGTGGAGTGCGCCGCCGCGGCGAAATGGGTTAACCGCCCGCCGTGTGCCGTGAATCGACCCGCCGCCACGGCGTGCTCACGGCCCTGGCGGTTCCCGAATCGCGACACCCCCCGGCGCATGACCCACACCCGTACGTGGTCCTCCACGCCGAAGGTCCCGCCGATGGTCCGGATCGCCGACGTGCTGTCGATGCTGTTGAACATCACGTCCCGGACGCGCATCCCGGCGGAACGGAAGCGGAAGCCGGTGGCCGACTCCGGGCTGAAGGAGGCCAGCGGGAATCGATTCCCGATCCGGGCGTCCCACTCGCGCATGAAATCACCGACAGCTCCCGGGCCGCACGCGTCGAACGAGAGGATGCCGGTCGTCATGTCGCAAACCTTCCGTCCTGGTTGTCGCGCCGATCCAAGCGGCGGCCTTGATGATTCACGTACGTTTCGGTCAACGATCCTTCGTCGATCCGGTGCCGGGTCGTCGGCCGATGCCGACCCCGGCGCACCCTCGCCACGTCGAGAAATGCAATCCGAACGATACAGTCGAGGTCCCCTTCATGAACACGATCGCCGTCATCGGCGCGGGCCCGCAGCTCGGGCGCGCCATCGGGCAACGCTTCGCGGCCGAGGGCTTCAACGTGGCACTCGTCGCGCGTGACCGTACGAGGCTGGAAGCGGTCGCCGACCGCATCGCCGCTGAGGGTACGCGGGTGGAGGTCTTCCCCGCGGACGTCACCGACCGGCCGGGCCTGCAAGCGGCACTGGCCGCCGCCGCCGAGCAGCTTGGGCCGATCGACGTACTGGAATACTCGCCCGCTCCGACACCGTCCGACCTGACCGCCGCGCCGATCGTCGATGCGGCCCACGTCACCGTCGACGCGCTGCTCCCCCACCTGGACACGTACCTGCTCGGCGGGGTGGCGGCGGTGAACCAGGTGCTGCCCGGCATGCTGGAACGCGGCTCCGGGACCATCCTGGTGACCAGCGGGGCCGGCTCGGGACCGATCATCGTGCCGCAGGTGGCGAACGTACAGATCGCCACCGCGGGCATGCGGAACTGGATCCTGAACCTGAACGCGGCGCTGTCCGGCACCGGCGTCTACGCCGCCCATGTCGCTATCGCGGCCTACATCGGCCAGGGCGGTCCCGCCTCCGAGCCCGAGGCCATCGCCGAGGCCTACTGGCGGCTCCATGGCGAGCGGGCCGAGGCCGAGCTGTTCTACGACGACCTGCCGGCCGGTTTCCAGGGCTTGGCCGACAAGTTCCAGGATTCCTGACTCCCCGGCGTTCACTGCCCTCCGTGCCACGTTGTCGTCACTGGCGGGGCGCTTCCGATGGCGGGTCCTCGGGCGTGCAGTCCTGCTTGTCGTCCCGGTCTGGCTCGTCTACGCCTTCGCCATCTGTTCAGGGCGGTCGGGGCCCGGTTCGCCCACCCGTTCGTGGCGTTCGGTGGCGCGGTGGCCGCGCCGGCAGGAGATGCCGAGCGTCTCGGGGCCGCTTCCGACCGGCCTCGGGAGCTGATCGGTCAACGCAGGTGGAAGACCCCCTTCGGGCTTCGGAGCTTGCCCATGTGCGCCACCGCGACGTACGTGCCAGGCAGGGCGTTCGGCGGGTCGGTGCGGCAGTCACCGCTGGAGCGGCGGCGGTCCCAGTCGAGCGAGCGAACGTAGGGGACGCCGCGTTGCAGCTCCTTCACCTCGACTCCGGCGCCGCTGACACAGTCGGAGGTGGACCAGATCCGGTCCTCGCCCGAGGTGATGCGGATCTCCATGGCTCGCGGCCCGACGTCGGTCTTGCACATGACCGGGCCGGTGTTCACGACCGTGATGAGGAAGTTGGGGCGGGTGCCTCCGGCGTAGATCTCCTGCTTGCCTTGCAGGCCGATCACCAGGTTCGCCTCCGCGCAGGGCTCTCCCGGGCGGTGCGCCTGTGCCTGTGCCTGCGGGGTGGCCTTGGTGACGCTCGGCTTGGGCGTGGGGCTGGCCGTACCCATGGCGAGAGTGCGCAGTCCGGCCAGCAGCGGATCGGTGGCCGGCGTGGCGCTCTCCGAGGACTGGGCGCTGGACTTGCGCTCGGGCCCGCTCCCGCCGCTGGAGCATGCCCAGGCCACCACGGCCACCACCACAAGCACTCCGACCAGAACGCTCATGCGCCGCCGCCAGTAGACGTCGCCTCCCAATCCAGGGTCGCCACGCATCGTATCGGGGTCCATGAGCACAGCATGTTTAATCGCCCGGCCACTCAGCGTGACGACACGCCGCGCCTTGCCATCTCCACATACGCTAGGGCGCGTGCTTGAGCCGAAACTCCTACACCTTCCCATTCTGGAGTGGTACGAAAACAACGCCCGGGAACTCCCTTGGCGCACCGACGATTCGACCCCCTGGGGCGTGCTCGTCAGCGAGATCATGTTGCAGCAGACTCCGGTCGCCCGGGTGCTGCCGGTGTGGCTCGAATGGATGGCGCGCTGGCCCGCTCCGAAGGCGCTGGCGGCCGAGCCTCCCGGAGAGGCCGTCCGCCATTGGGGCCGGCTCGGCTACCCGCGCCGGGCGCTGCGGTTGCACGCCTGCGCCAAGGCCATCGTCGCGGAGCACGACGGGCACGTGCCGTCGGACCACGCGACACTGCTCGCTCTGCCGGGCATCGGCGAATACACCGCCGCCGCCGTCGCCAGTTTCGCCTACGGCGGCCGGCACGCGGTGCTGGACACCAACGTCCGCCGGGTGTTCGCCCGAGCGGTGCGGGCCGAGGAGTATCCCCCCACCGCCACGTCGGCCGCCGAACGCCGGCTGGCCGAGGCACTTCTGCCCGAGCTCGGCGCCGCCCGCTGGGGGGTCGCCGTGATGGAGCTGGGCGCCCTGGTCTGTACGGCCCGCAGCCCCCGATGCGCCGACTGCCCGATCGCGGGGGCGTGTGCCTGGCGCCTGGCCGGCAAGCCTCCGCACGCGGGCCCTGCGCGCAAGGGTCAGTCGTACGCGGGCACGGACCGGCAGTGCCGGGGCCGTCTGCTGGCGGTGCTGCGCTCCGCGCACGGCCCGGTGCCGAAGGCGGCATTGGACGCGGTGTGGGACGAGCCCATACAGCGAGAACGCGCCCTCGACGGCCTCATCACCGACGGCCTGGCCGAGCACCTGGACGACGGCACCTACCGCCTCCCCCACACCTGAGAGCGGCGGCAGATCCCGCCTCCTCCCGCACGCCTGAGACCGGCAGCAGATCCCGCCGTGGTCAGCACGCCTGAGAGCGACGGCAGATCCCGCCGTGGTCAGCACGCCCAGGGCAGCGGCATTCGCTCGGTTCCTTCGGGGACGAGGTCGCAGGCGCCGTCGGCCACGAGGCCGCCCGGGTTGTAGACCTGCACCCCGGCGGGAGCGGCCACGATCGCGGTGAAGCCACGCTCGGCGTCCCCGAACATCTGCCGCAGCACGTCCGCCGCGAGCACCAGGGTGTCCCCCGCGGCCACCTCGTACCGTTCGCGGCCCACCTGCACGACACACCCACCGTCCAGCCAGGTCCACACCGACTCGCGGTCGAAGGCATGCAGCGGGCCCACCATCCCCGGCAGGGCGTCCACCCGCCACACGGACTGGCCGGCCTCACCCTGAGTGGGCGAGGCAAGGGTGGTCATGACGCCGTTCGGCGTCTCGATCCGGCGGGCCTGCGCGTCACGAATGACAGTCACAGCCGTCCTCCACTAAGATAGACAATGTTGTTGTCTAGATAGTGAACCAGGTTGTCTATCATGTCAAGCGAGTCCCCAGGCTTCGAGCTGCCCCTGCGTCTGCTCCTGGCCTTCCGTGTGCTGATCGACGAGCTCCACACCGAGCTCGGCCGCCAGGGGCACCCCGACATTCGCCCCATGCACGGCTTCGTCATGCAGGCCATCGGCCCGCACGGGACGACGGCCGTCGAGCTCGGCCGCACCCTCGGCGTCACCAAGCAGGCGGCGGGCAAGACCATCGAGACCCTGGAACGCATCGGCTACGTCCAGCGCGCCCCCGACCCCCACGACACCAGGCGCAAAGTCGTCCGCCTGACCCCCTACGGCCTGGACGCTCTCACCCGCTCCGCCCGCATCTTCGACGACCTGCGCGCCAACTGGGCCGCCGAGCTGGGCGCGGACCGGCTCCAGGCCCTCGAGTCCGACCTCCGCAAGATGACCCCGGCCACCCTCTGGCGGCTCGACACCCCCGGGTGGTTCGGCACCCTCTGACAGAGATGACGCAGGTGAGCACGTCCCGCACCACCGGACGTGGCGTTGTGGCCTCAGGCGGCCAGTTGCAGGCCCAGGCTGCTGAGGTTGGTGCGGGCCCAGTCGAGCTCCTCGGCCAGGAGCGACACCAGGGCACCGGGGCCCTTGGCGCGGCCCGGGACCATCAGGTTGTGCGTCTCGACCTCGATGTGCGCGCTGCCGTTGACCGCGCCCGACAGCATCGCCGTGAGCGTGTCGTGGAGCACGGCTCCGGTGTTGAGCGTGCCGCCGGCGTGGCTGTGCACATGGCCCAGCTTGACCACCGGCGCACCGGCCTCGGCCAGGCCGCGCAGGGCCGCACCGGGCTCCTCGGAGCCGCAGGCGAGGTGACAGGCGTCCAGGCAGATGCCCAGGTGCTCGGAGCCGATCCCGCCCACGCGCTCCAGCGCCTGCTCGGTCGTCTCCAGCACACACCCGGGCCACGGCTCGAAGCCGACCCTGATGGTCTTGCCGGTGACGCTGTAGATGCCGCGCAGCTCGCGGGCCAGCCGCTCCAGCCGCCGGGTGGCGATGGAGTGGAGGTCGGCGGGCCAGTCGCGGCGCCAGCCGATCGGTATCGTGGAGATGCTGCCGAACCTCACGTCCTCGGGCAGCAGAAACGCCAGGATCTTGGCCAGCGCCATCGTGTAGCGGTAGCGCTCGGGCTTGGCCCAGTCGGGGCCAGGCACCTCCTGGTTGCGGCCGCCGGTGCCGTTGAGGCTGACGACCTCCAGGCCGCGCTCCTCCAGCGAGCGGCGCAGCCGCACCAGCTCGATGCGATCGGCGGTGAGGTGGTCGGCCACCGTGGGCGACAGCCACAGGCCGACGCCCATCCGCTCCACGCCGAGCCGCTTGCGCACCGGGACGGCGTAGCGGGTCAGGTGGGCGATCAGGTTCTCCAGGTCCTCAGCGGGGTGAACGCCTGCGTTATAGGCGAGGTGAACGAGCGTTCCGTCAACGTGACGCAGGCGCATCGGCTTCCTCCACAACTTGCATCGGTTGTCCCCTCGCCCGCTTGAGGCTCGCGCGGACCCTGGCGAGCATGACTGCTCACGGGTGGCGCACGCGTCCGCCCTGAGTTGATTTCGTACTACTCCCCAGGGAGCAGTCCCTCCGACCGTAAAAGCGCGCTCTTGCGGCTGGCTTGGGAAGGACTTGGCGAAGCTCTACGCAGTGTAGTACTACTTCTGGTGGCGCGCATAGCCGAACTGCCAACTTTTCGGCAACGGTCGCCGTGAAACGCCTGGCACCGACCCCGGACAGCAAGAAACCCCCCGCGTCCTGGACACGAGGGGTTTCTTGGCGCGCTCGGCGCTGAACCGTCAGCTCTGGATCGAACCGGCGATCGCCGCGGCCGAGTCGGGAATCTGCGGGACGTCCTCGCCCACGAAGAGGAACTTGGCGTTGTCGCCCTCGCCCTCGATCGTGACCTTGACGACCTGCCCCGGACGGAGCTCGCCGTAGAGGATCTTCTCCGACAGGGAGTCCTCAAGCTCGCGCTGGATCGTACGGCGCAGCGGCCGCGCACCCATGACCGGGTCGTAACCGCGCTCGGCCAGCAGGTTCTTGGCCTCGGTCGAGACATCGAGCCCCATGTCGCGGTCCTTCAGGCGAGCGTCCACCTGGGCGAGCATCAGATCCACGATCTTGATGATCTCGTTCGGCGTCAGCTGGTGGAAGACCACGATGTCGTCGACACGGTTGAGGAACTCGGGCCGGAAGTGCTGCTTGAGCTCTTCCTGGACCTTCGACTTCATCCGGTCGTAGTTGGAGTCGGCGTCGTTGGACTTCGCGAACCCGACCCCGATGCCCTTGGAGATGTCCCGGGTGCCGAGGTTGGTGGTCATGATGATGACCGTGTTCTTGAAGTCGACCACCCGGCCCTGGGCGTCGGTCAGGCGACCGTCTTCCAGGATCTGCAGCAGCGAGTTGAAGATGTCGGGGTGGGCCTTCTCGATCTCGTCGAACAGGACCACGGAGAACGGCTTGCGCCGCACCTTCTCGGTGAGCTGACCGCCCTCTTCGTAGCCGACGTAGCCGGGAGGCGAGCCGAACAGCCTGGAGACGGTGTGCTTCTCCATGAACTCCGACATGTCGAGGCTGATCAGAGCGTCTTCGTCGCCGAAGAGGAACTCCGCCAGAGCCTTGGACAGCTCGGTCTTACCGACACCGGACGGACCGGCGAAGATGAACGAGCCGCCGGGACGCCGCGGGTCCTTCAGACCGGCGCGGGTGCGCCGGATGGACCGCGACAGGCCCTTGATGGCGTCGTCCTGGCCGATGATCCGCTTGTGGAGCTCGTCCTCCATGCGGAGCAGGCGCTGCGACTCCTCCTCGGTCAGCTTGAAGACCGGGATGCCGGTGGCCGTCGCCAGGACCTCTGCGATGAGCTCCTCGGTGACCTCGGCCACGACGTCCATGTCGCCGGCCTTCCACTCCTTCTCCCGCCGCTCGCGCTTGAGCTGGAGCTGCTTCTCCTGGTCCCGGAGGGCAGCCGCCTTCTCGAAGTCCTGCGCGTCGATCGCGGACTCCTTGTCCCGGCGGACGTTGGCGATCTTCTCGTCGTACTCGCGCAGGTCCGGCGGAGCGGTCATCCGGCGGATGCGCATCCGGGATCCGGCCTCGTCGATGAGGTCGATCGCCTTGTCGGGAAGGTAGCGGTCGCTGATGTAGCGGTCGGCCAGCTGCGCGGCGGCGACCAGCGCGCCATCGGTGATGGAGACCCGGTGGTGCGCCTCGTAACGGTCACGCAGACCCTTGAGGATCTCGATCGTGTGGCTGAGCGAGGGCTCGGCCACCTGGATCGGCTGGAACCGGCGCTCGAGAGCGGCGTCCTTCTCCAGGTATTTGCGGTATTCGTCGAGCGTGGTGGCGCCGATGGTCTGCAGCTCACCACGGGCCAGCATCGGCTTGAGGATGCTGGCGGCGTCGATCGCGCCCTCGGCGGCACCCGCACCCACGAGCGTGTGCAGCTCGTCGATGAACAGGATGATGTCGCCGCGGGTGCGGATCTCCTTGAGCACCTTCTTCAGGCGCTCTTCGAAGTCGCCGCGGTAACGCGAGCCGGCCACCAGAGCACCGAGGTCAAGCGTGTAGAGCTGCTTGTCCTTCAGCGTCTCGGGCACCTCGCCTCTGACGATCTTCTGCGACAGGCCCTCGACGACGGCGGTCTTGCCGACGCCAGGCTCGCCGATCAGCACCGGGTTGTTCTTGGTCCTCCGGGAGAGGACCTGCATGACCCGCTCGATCTCCTTCTCACGGCCGATGACCGGATCCAGCTTGCCCTCACGGGCGGCCTGGGTCAGGTTGCGGCCGAACTGGTCGAGCACCAGGGAGGTCGACGGGGCCGACTCCTGCGGGCCACCCGCGGCGGCCGGCTCCTTGCCCTGGTAACCGTGGAGCAACTGGATGACCTGCTGCCGCACACGGTTGAGATCGGCTCCAAGCTTGACCAGCACCTGGGCGGCCACACCCTCACCCTCACGGATGAGCCCGAGCAGGATGTGCTCGGTGCCGATGTAGTTGTGACCCAGTTGCAAAGCCTCACGGAGCGACAGCTCGAGGACCTTCTTGGCCCGCGGGGTGAACGGAATGTGCCCCGACGGAGCCGACTGGCCCTGGCCGATGATCTCCTCGACCTGCTGACGCACACCCTCAAGGCTGATGCCGAGGCTCTCCAGAGCCTTGGCGGCTACGCCCTCACCTTCGTGGATCAAACCAAGAAGAATGTGCTCAGTGCCGATGTAGTTGTGGTTGAGCATCCTGGCCTCTTCTTGGGCCAAGACGACAACACGCCTCGCTCGGTCGGTGAACCTCTCGAACATCTCGTCGCTCCTCACAGAGCGGTCAGTCAGGCCGGTTAATCCGGTCCCGTCATCCCGCATGCTAGCCCTGGCTCGGCAAACCTTGCCCTCTGCCGCTGACACGCTCTATAGCAGACACGTTCCCCGAGAGCAGGGCCTTCACCCTCTATCCAACTACCGTTCGGGGGTCACATGTTCCCGATACGCCGCAAGCGAACGATGTTTAGGGCGCTCGCCGGAAGTGGGTGAAATTCCCCGGTGACGGCGCGGGCGGATCGGCACGGATCCACTGGCGGACGCCGTGTCGGACAGGCCTGGGGTCGCTCTCGCCCACTCATCTTGGTGCCGCGTCCGTAACTCTTACCCCTGCCATCGTATGCGCTGATGCAAACGCAGGCCAAGCGGCTGTGGAACGTATCACCCAGGGCGTAATCACAGCCGTCTGGTCAGGATCGTTACCGATGGCGCCGCAGGCCCCGCCGCGCACCCGGCCAGGATGGCGTGGATTACGGACCTCCGGCGTACAAGCCGGGGAACGCGCGCGCCGAAACGAGGGGCGGAATGAGTGCGGCGAGTGCTCTCGCGAGCCCCTTGGGGCGAGAGTTCACTTGAACGGCTTCACGTGAAACGCCCGCCCTGTGAAGAACGTCCCGTGGAGAACGTCCTGTGGGATCCCGCGGAGAACCTCTGGGGCCGTGGAGAACGACGTCCTGTGGAGCCCTGGAGAACGTCCGGACTGAACCGCCGGCGTGGGAACGCTCTCATGGCCGGATTCTCGCGACCGCCGGCCATAACGCGATCACAGTGACGATCGGGCTTGCCGCCATAACGGCGAATCCCGCCTCCCCGGCACGGCCGGCAGGGGAAGCGGGAGCGTCGGGATGTCTGGCGGGAAAGGGGGTGGGGCCGGGCGGCAGATCAACAAATGCCGCGCATTCCTCCGGGATCCCCGCTGTCCACGGGGAAAGTCGGGCCCAAATGCCCACTTCGACGAAGAATCAGAAGATCAACGGGAAAACCGTCCACCATTTGAGATTCGGCCTAGAAATGATCATGCGCTTATGGCGGCCGCCGGGGTCCTAGGCGATCGGCATAAGCGCATGTCGGTGAGCCGGCTCCTTAGTGGGCCGCCTCGTACTTCTCTACGACGGTGGAGGCGATACGGCCTCGCTCGCTGACCGGCAGCCCATGAGCCTTGGCCCACTGCCGGATCTCAGCGCTCTTCTCGCGGCTCATCGCCCGCTGCCCGCCACGTCCGCGACGGCGCGTCGATACGGCACCTGCCCGGCGAGCGTGCTGCACGAAAGGCGTGAGGGAGTCCCGCAGCTTCTTGGCGTTAAGGTCGCTGAGGTCAATCTCATAGGTGGAGCCGTCAATAGCGAAGCTGACCGTCTCATTGGCCTCGCCCCCATCGAGGTCATCGATGAGAATCTCCTGGATCTGCTTGGCCATCTACGCAATCCTTTCCCGGAGCATTGTTTCATTCGCCTGAGCCAAACATATACCCGGAAAGGCGTTAAGACAATTCAGAGCTGCAGTGATTCGCTGAGCCGCTGATCAGTTGCGGTTCTCGGCCTGATCCTGGCGGTTTGGACGCCGTCCAGCGCCCTCGGAGCGCACCAACTTCACCACGCCAAAGATGAAGGCGCCGCCCACGACGACAGGTGGGATGAGCGCCGACAATACGTCTGTTACGGCTTGCATTCGTCCTCGTCTCCACAGCGGACCGGGGTTTCAGGAGCGTTTATACACACGTCGCGGGGGAGCTGGGGCCACCCGGCCCTCATGTCGCCCGAGGTGAGAGCACCGCCCGCACCCGACCATAGCGGCACACAGATGCCCACAGCCTGGCAGGGGGCACCAACATCCGGCAACCCGGACGCCCATAGCCTAATGCCAGTCTCTCCAGGCTCCTTACCGGATCAAGCGGAAAATTTGGTGAAAAGCCATCGGGCCAGGTACGTGCGCCTCAACGAAGATCTTTGACCACCAGCGTTCCCGCGAGTCTGTCATGCGGTCCGCGCTGGAGTGGCTTGTCGATCAAGATGAGCAGACCGACGCCGAACACGAACATTCCGGCCAGCAGATTGACCACCGGAATGCCCATCACCATAGCGGGCGCCGGATAGAGCAGGGCTCGTTTGAGCCGGTCGCGCGGCGGAAGGTCGCCCGGCGCAACCCGAATCTTCATGATCGCCTTCCCGAAGGTCCGCCCGCCCCGGGAAAGTTGCCACCAGTCGTAGGCCGTATATGCCAGCCCCGCGAGCACCCATGCGAACACGGCGGGCAAACGTCCCTCGAACGCGTCCAGAACCCCGACAGTTCGGAAGATGCCCCATAGCGCGATGAACAGAATGTAATAGAAGACGCCGAAGACGAGCGCTTCAATGAGTCTGGCGACGAGTCGTTCCCACCATTCAGCGGGCATCAGGTCCACCTGCGGCGGTGTCCCGGTCATAACCTCACCTCAACGATCGCAGACCCGTCAGAGCCCTGCCTGTCCCCATTCTGGTACCGGATCGAGGCACAAAAACAGGGACCGACGGGATGCCGGCCCCTGTTTCGCTTGATCTCGATTACTTGATCTTGACCACCACGGTGCCGGCGAACTTGTCGGCGAACGTCTGCTGCAGCGGCTTGTCCCAGAGCTGGGAAGCGGCATTCAGGCCCACGACGATCACCCCGAGCAACGGGCCGACGAACGGGACGATGCCGAGCACATAACCACCCCAGGTGCCTCCGGCGCGCTTGAGCGCCAGGTCGGTCGGCAGCCCGCCGGGCGGCAGCGCCTGACCCACCGGGACGACCTTGATCCCCATCACCATCTTGCCGAGCGTCTGCCCGTTCATCTTGGTCATGAAGAAGTCGTAGGCCACGTACAGCGCGGTCAGGATGGCGTACTGGATGAGCCCCGCGAGGAAGGAGGAGGCGCCCACGAAGCCACTCGTGGCGCCGGTGACCGAGCTGTAGCTCGCGACGAACAGGGCGGTCGTGATGAGGGTGACCAGGAAGGAGATGACGCCGAAGATAACGCCGTCGATCAGACGGGCCACCAGCCGCTGCCACCACTCCGCGAGCGGCGCCGGGGCCCCGGGCGGCTGCACCCCGACCGGCTTGCCGTACGACTGCCCGTAGGGCTGCTGGCCGTAGCCCGGCTGGCTGTACTGAGGCTGCTGGCCGTAACCAGGCTGGCCGTAAGCCTGCTGCTGCCCATAGTCGGGCTGCTGCTGGCCGTAACCCTGCTGGCCGTAGCCCTGCTGCTGGCCGTAGTCCGGCTGCTGCTGGCCGTAGTCCGGCTGCTGCTGCCCATAACCGGGCTGGCCGTACTGCGGCTGCTGACCGTAACCCTGCTGGCCGGAAGACGGCTGCTGACCATAACCCTGCTGGCCGGAAGACGGCTGCTGGCCGTAGCCCTGCTGGCCCGAGGGGGGCTGCTGGCCGTAGCCCTGCTGGCCGGACGGAGGCTGCTGACCGTAGCCCTGCTGGCCGTACTCGGGCTGCTGCTGGCCATAGCCAGGCTGCCCGTACCCCTGCTGCTGCCCGTAGTCCGGCTGGGACGCCGGCTGCTGGCCGTAGTTGGCCTGCTGGCCGTAGTCGGGCTGGGACTGCTGGCCGTACCCCTGCTGCCCGTAGCCCTGCTGCTGGCCGTAGTCAGGCTGGGACGGCTGCCCGTAACCAGGCTGTCCGTACCCCTGTTGCTGCTGCCCGTAGCCCTGCTGCTGGCCGTACTCGGGCTGCTGCTGGCCGTAGCCCGGCTGCCCGTACTGCGGCTGCTGCCCATACTGAGGCTGCTGGCCATAAGCGTCGTCAGCCCGGTAACCGACGATGGTCACGTCGGGGTCGGGCTCGCCCTGCTGGCGTCCCGTGCTCTGCCCGTATTCAGGATTCCCGTACGGCGGGTTTTCGCCGGAGTTGTCCTGAGGATACGGAGGCTGTCCTGTGCTCACCGTGTCACCTCGCTTCGAGTGCGCATGTGGCACGTGTCAGGGCACATGCCTGTCCTGGCCCAAGGTATCGACATAGGTATCAACAATCACCTTTCCCGTTGGTCAAGGACCTCGTCACCCGCCGCCAGGTGGAGCAGCATACGCGTGTTGCCCAGGGTGTTCGGCTTGACGTGCTCCAGGTCCAGGAACTCGGCCACACCCTCGTCGTAGGAGGCCAGCAACTCGGCATAGACCTCAGGTGAGACCGGGGTGCCCTGGATGGTGCGGAACCCGTGCCGGGCGAAGAAATCGACCTCGAAGGTCAGGCAGAAGACGCGCTGCAGCTCCAGCTCTCTGGCGGTGTCGAGGAGGGCCGAGACGATCCGGTGGCCGATGCCCAGACCCCGGGTTTCCGGGTGGACGGCGACCGTGCGGATCTCCGCCAGGTCCTCCCAGAGCACGTGCAGGGCCCCGCACCCGACGACTTCCCCGGCGAGCTCGGCGACCCAGAACTCCTGCACGTCTTCGTACAGGGTGACGGTCGCCTTCTCCAGCAGCCGGTGTCCGGCGCCGGCGTAGGTGTCGACCAGGAGTTTGATGGTCCGGACGTCCGGGGTTCTGGCACGCCGGACGACGACCTCTGTCTCTCGGACGGTGAGTTCGGCGACCTGCTCCATGGACGTCCAGCGTACAGATGTCATTACGGCTCAGCCCTAACTCTCACCTCTGCCCCAGCCTGTTACCTCTTGTGTTCGCGCGAGCACGCTTACGTTTGCGCGGTTCCTACAGACCTAACATAGGGCAAAGAGGACATAAATCCCTTTCTGTACGGGGTGTCACGAGATCACCTTGTGACCCTTCGGTTGTGAAACCTCTACAGACTCTGCAGTTCCGGTTGAGCAGGAACCTGGAGTGCATTAGTGTCCAGCGACGATGTCCCCCGCGATTCTCGTACGGGACGCGCCCAATCCCCGCAGGGGAGCCGGGGAACCACCAGGGGTGCCGCACGGCACCACCAGGGGTGAATCCGAGCTTTTGGCTCGGTAGGGCTGCTTCCGGCCCGAACCCGTCAGCTAACCCGGTAGGCGTCGATGGAAGGAGCTCGGTCGGTGAAGCGCAGCGGGACCAAGGCAAGAGGGGTCCTCAGGTTCAGCATCGCGGGCGTGACGGCCGCCGCGCTGCTCATGGCCGGCCCACTCGGTTCCGCCTCCGCCGACCCCAAGCCCTCGCTCAAGGAGCTCTCCAAGCAGGTCGAGGAGATGCACGTCGAGATCGAGACGCTGACCGAGAACTACAACGGGCAGCGCGAGAAGCTCAAGGCGGCCCAGAAGTCCGTACAGAGTGCCAAGAGGACGCTGGCGGCCAGTGAGTCCGTGCTGCGGACCAAGCGCTCCAAGGCGATGATGCTCGCGCAGAACGAGTACATGACCGGCGGGCTCGGCAACGCCCTGAACTTCGCCGGCTCGCAGGACCCCGAGAACTATCTCACCAGGGCCGCCACCACCTACGCGCTCCAGCAGCAGCAGGGTGCGGAGGTGCTCCAGCTCACCAAGGCCATGAAGGCGGCCGAGCGGGCCAGGGCGGGCGCCAAGGCGCGCATCGACGAGGTGACGGGGATCGTCCAAGATCTCGGCACCAAACGGGACAAGATCGTGAAGCTCGTCGCCAAGGTGGAGAGCAACCTCTTCAAGCGCGCGCTCGGCGAGGCCGGCCGGCCGGGCACCGCCGCGACCCGCGTGAGCCTGCCCATCCCCGGCTCCGGCAAGGCCGCGCAGGCCGCCCAGTGGGCGCTCACCCAGCAGCTCAAGCCCTACATCTGGGGCGCCGAAGGCCCACGTGGCTATGACTGCTCAGGCCTGGTGATGGCGGCCTATCAGCGCGTGGGGATCTCGCTGCCGCACTACACCGGCGACCAGTGGACGGCGGGCAGGCACATCCCGAAGGAGGAGCTGCGCGCCGGCGACCTGGTCTTCTTCTACAACGACCTGCACCACGTCGGCATCTATCTGGGCGGCGGCATGATGGTGCACGCGCCGCAGACGGGTGACGTCGTGCGCATCGCGTCCATCGCCAGGCGCCCCTACGCCGGCGCCGTCCGCATCGCCGACTAGATCAGCTGACGGCGTGCCGCCCAGGCCACCGCCTCGATCGCGGTGGCCACGCCGATGCGATCACAGATCCCGCGCAGTCTTCGGCGCACCGTCCGCCCGCTGATGTCCAAGCGCCGTCCCACCCGATCCACCGTTACCCCCTTCGCGAGCTCGGCCAGCAATGCGAGATCGGCATGGCTCAGCTCAACGCCTTCAGTGAGCACATTCAACGGGAGCCCTCCCTCCCAACAGCACGACTCGGAGACGTCGTTGATCCGAGTGACGCTGCTCGTCCCGCCAGACGGTAAACGCATGCGGGAAAGGTCGTCAAGCACGAGATCGGCCTCACTTGGCGCACCCCGCCGTAGGTGAACTACTCGCATATATCGGCAAATATCCGGGCGCAATGACCATCGTGGTGACGCTCCGCCGTCCCGCGCACCGCCCTCGGACGGCACCTGGGCGGCACCCGGGCGGCGAAGCCACCCGCACCTGGGACGGCGGAGCCACTCGCTCAGCCGGTCGGCCTCACCAGCGGGAACAGGATCGTCTCGCGGATGTTACGGCCGGTGAAGGCCATGACCATGCGGTCGATGCCGGCGCCCATGCCACCCGTCGGCGGCATCGCGTATTCGAGGGCCTGCAGGAAGTCCTCGTCGAGCTGCATGGCCTCCGGGTCGCCGCCCGCCGCCAGCAGGGACTGCTCCACCAGGCGGCGGCGCTGCTCGATCGGGTCGATGAGCTCGGAGTAGGCGGTGCCCAGCTCGGTGCCGAACCCGATCAGGTCCCACTTCTCCGTCAGCAGCGGGTCGTCCCGGTGCTGGCGGGTCAGCGGGGAGGTCTCCAGCGGGTAGTCCATGACGAACGTCGGCTGGATCAGGGTGTGCTCCACGAGCTCCTCGAACAGCTTCTGGACCAGCTTGCCCTGCCCCCACTTGGCGTCCCAGTGGACGTCGTGCTTGTCGGCGAGCGCGCGGACCCGCTCCAGCGGGGTCTCGGTGCTGAGCTCCTCGCCCACCGCCTCCGACACCGCGTCGTACAGCTTGATCCTGGGCCACTCGGGGATGCCCAGATCGACCTCGACGCCGTCGTGCACCACCACGGAGGTGCCCAGCGCGGCGACCACGGCCTTTTGGTACATGCGCTGGGTCAGGTCCGCCATGTCGTTGTAGTCGAGGTAGGTGCCGTAAGCCTCGATCATGGTGAACTCGGGGTTGTGCGTGGAGTCCGCGCCTTCGTTGCGGAAGTTGCGGTTGATCTCGAAGACCTTCTCGATGCCGCCCACGACCAGCCGCTTGAGGTAGAGCTCGATGGCGATGCGGAGGTAGAGCTCCATGTCGTAGGCGTTGATGTGGGTCTTGAAGGGCCGGGCCGCGGCGCCCCCGTGGATGGGCTGCAGCATCGGCGTCTCGACCTCGAGGTAGCCCTCCTCGTGCCAGAAGTCGCGCACCGCGCGCACGGTGGCGCTGCGGATCCGGGCCATCTCGCGGGCCTCGTCGTTGACGATGAGGTCGACGTAACGCTGGCGCACCCGGGCCTCGGGGTCGGTGAGGCCGACGTGCTTCTCCGGCAGCGGGCGCAGGCACTTGGCGGTGATCTGCCAGCTGTCGGCCAGGATGGACAGCTCGCCGCGGCGGGAGGTGATGACCTCACCCTCGACGCCCACGTGGTCGCCCAGGTCGACGTCGTGCTTCCAGGCCGCCAGGGACTCCTCGCCGACCTTGTCGAGCGAGATCATGACCTGCAGGTCGCCGCTGCCGTCGCGAAGCGTGGCGAAGCAGAGCTTGCCGCCCACCCGGTTGAGCATGACGCGTCCCGCGACCCCGACCCGGTCGCCGGTCGCGGCGTCGGGCTCAAGGCTCTGGTATTTCTCCCTCACCTCGGCATTGGTGGCCGTACGAGGAAAGTTGACCGGATAGGGGTCGACGCCCTGACTGCGAAGGCGGTCGAGCTTCTCCCTCCGGATGCGCATCTGCTCAGGAAGTTCTTCGCTCACACCACCAAAGGGTAGGGGATACGGCCACCTGCAAGCCGTCGTCGGTCCCCTGCAGGGGCGCCGCAAGCGCTCCCGGTTACCAAGGACGCACGAGCGGTCCCCTTCCCGAGCAGGGGGCCGCTCGGCTAAGCGGTATTGCGGGCGTAGACCAGCCGCAGGCCGATCAGGGTCAGCCACGGCTCGTGCACGTCGATGCAGCGGGACTCGCCCACCACCAGCGCCGCGTGCCCGCCGGTGGCCACC
This sequence comes from Nonomuraea glycinis, assembly GCF_014646515.1. Lineage (GTDB taxonomy): Bacteria > Actinomycetota > Actinomycetes > Streptosporangiales > Streptosporangiaceae > Nonomuraea > Nonomuraea glycinis. Next base: position 534,672 of record NZ_BMNK01000002.1, on the reverse strand, counting down.
ACCGTCACTTCCTCGGGGTCCTCGGCCAGCTCGGCGGCCATCCGCTCGACGATGCCGTCCACCTGACCGGCGAAGCCGTAGATGATGCCCGCCTGAAGCGCTTCGACGGTGTTCTTGGCGATCACCGAGCGCGGCCTGATCAGCTCCACCTTGTGCAGTTGCGCACCGGCCGCGGCCAGGGCGTCGACGGAGATCTCGATGCCGGGGGCGGTGACCGCCCCGACGTACTCCCCCTTGGCGGACACCGCGTCGAAGGAGGTGGCGGTGCCGAAGTCGACGATGATGCACGGGCCGCCGTACTGGTCGATGGCGGCCAGCGCGTTCACGATGCGGTCGCTGCCCACCTCTTTGGGATTGTCCATCCGTACGGGCACACCGGTGCGCACACCGGGCTCGACGATCACCGCCGTGACGTCGCCGTAGTAGCGGCGGCACATCTCGCGCATCTCGTTGAGCACGCTGGGCACGGTGGAGCAGATGGCGATGCCGCCCACGTCGGCCCCCTTGAGCAGCGGCGACTGGCCGAGCAGCCCCTGGAGGACGACCGCGATCTCGTCGGCGGTGCGGCGGGCGTCGGTGGCCAGCCGCCAGTGCTCGATGACGTCCTCGCCGTCGAAAAGACCGAGCACCGTGTGCGTGTTGCCGACGTCGATCGTGAGCAGCATCGATTACCCCCGTAGATCCAGTGCGACGTCAAGGGCCGGCGCCGAATGGGTGAGCGCTCCGACCGCCAGGTAGTCAACGCCAGTCTCAGCCACATCACGTGCCAATTCCAAGGTCAATCCCCCGCTGGCTTCAAGAGCAACCGCGCTTTTCGTACTATTTTTCGCGATTTGCACGGCATGTGCTGTCTCTTCCACCGTGAAGTTGTCCAGCAGGACGAGCTCGGCCCCCTCCGCGAGCACCGCCTCCAACTGGTCGACGCTGTCCACCTCCACCTCGATCGGCAGGTCCGGGTAGCGCTCGCGCACCGCGCGGAACGCCTCGGCGACGCCCCCGGCGGCCACCACGTGGTTGTCCTTGATGAGGGCCGCGTCCGACAGCGACATGCGGTGGTTGACGCCACCGCCGCAGCGCACCGCGTACTTCTCCAGGGCCCGCAGCCCCGGCAGCGTCTTGCGGCTGTCCCGCACCCGCGCCGCCGTGCCGCTGATCGCCGCCACCCACCGGCCGGTCAGCGTGGCGATGCCGGACAGGTGGGTGATCAGGTTCAGTGCGGTGCGCTCCGCGGTCAGCAGGGCCCTGGCGGGCCCCTCGACGGTCATCAGCACCTCTCCCCCGCGCACCCGCTCGCCGTCCTTAACCCTGCGTTCGGTACGGGTGGCGCCCAGCCGTACGAACACCGCCTCCGCGACCGCCAGACCGGCCACCACCCCGTCGGCACGGGCCACCACGTCCCCTGCCGATTGCTGCTGGGCCGGGATCGTCGCCAGGCTCGTGACGTCACCGGCCTCCTGAAGGTCCTCCGCCAGCGCCCGGTCGATCACCGCGTCGACGTCGGCCGGGTCCAGCCCGGCGGCGGTGAGCTCCTGAGCCAGGCGGTTCGGCATCGCGTCACCGTGCGGCGTGTAGGTCATTTGCAGGCCCTCCTCGGTCAGGGTCACGTCCAGGTGGCCCTGCCATTCGTCGTCGTCGCGGTCGGGGAAGTCCTCGCGCCAGTGCGAGCCACGGGTCTCCTGCCTGGCCGCCGCCGCGCCGGTGAGCACGGTGGCGACGGTGAGCAGGTTCGTCGCCTCCCACGACTCGGTGCGCGCGGCCACCTGAACGGGCGTCCAGCGGGCGTCGCGCAGCGCCTGGGCCGTGGCCGCGAGCGAGGCGTGACTGCGCAGCACGCCCGCCCCGGTGCTCATGTGGGACTGGATCCGCCCCCGCACCCGCGGGTCCACCAGCCCCGTCGGCGCCTGAGCCGGCACCGGCTCGCCGGGCGCGCTACTCAGGTGGTGGATGTCGTCGGCGATCCGCTCGGCGAAGACCAGCCCTTCGAGCAGGGAGTTGGACGCCAGCCGATTCGCCCCGTGCACCCCCGTGCAGGCGACCTCGCCGCACGCGTACAGCCCGTCGATGGAGGTACGACCCCGCAGGTCCGTACGGACTCCGCCGCTGGCGTAGTGGGCCGCCGGCGCCACCGGGATCGGCTGGGTCACCGGGTCGATGCCATGCTCACGGCAGACGGCGTAGATCGTGGGGAACCTGGTCCGCCACTTCTCCTCGCCGAAGTGACGACCGTCGAGCAGGACGTGGTCGCCGCCGTTCGCGCGCATCGTCCGCGTGATCGCCTTGGCCACCACGTCCCTGGGCGCCAGGTCCGCCAGTTCGTGCACGCCGGTCATGAACCGGTCGCCGTCCTGGTCGACGAGGAAGGCGCCCTCGCCCCTGACCGCCTCCGAGATCAGCGGCTGCTGGCCGGTCGCCCCCTTGCCGAGCCAGAGCACGGTGGGGTGGAACTGGACGAACTCCAGATCCCGCACCACGGCCCCGGCCCGCAGCGCGAGCGCCACGCCGTCGCCGGTGGAGACGAGCGGGTTGGTCGTGGAGGAGTAGACCTGGCCCATGCCGCCGGTGGCCAGCACGACGGCCGGTGCGCGTACGGCGCCCACGCCGTCACGCGCGCCCTCGCCCATGACGTGCAGCGTCACGCCGGCCGTCCGGCCACGTGCGTCCTTGAGCAGGTCGAGCACCAGCGCGTGCTCGATCACCTCGATCCCGCCGGCGCGGACCGCCTCGATCAGCGCCCGCTGCACCTCGGCGCCCGTGGCGTCGCCTCCGGCGTGCACGATCCGATGCCGCCGGTGGCCGCCTTCCCTGGTGAGCTGGAGGTGCCCGTCCGGCGTGCGGTCGAAGTCCGCGCCCCGGTCCATCAGCCGCCGCAGCGCGCCCGGCCCCTCGGTGACCAGCGTTCGCACCGCTCGCGTGTCGCACAGGCCCACGCCGGCCAGCAGCGTGTCGTTGAGGTGCTCGTCGGGGGTGTCGGCCGGATCGAGGACGGCCGCGATGCCGCCCTGCGCCCACCGGGTGGACCCGGCGGCGAGCACGTCCTTGGTGACGACCAGCACCCTGGCCCGCGGGACCAGCTCGGCGTAGTGCAGCGCGACGGTCAGCCCGGCGATGCCCGAGCCCACCACGACCAGGTCGGCCTCGACGGTCCAGCCGGGATCGGGCGCCACCAGCCGCAGAGGGATCGCCGGTGCACTCATGGGACCTCCTTGAGGCGATTTCGTCACACTGACGATAACGCGTGAGCTCAGCTGCTCCGCACCCGGGGCACCTCCGGATGTTGAGCTCAGCCGCTCCACACCCGGAGCGCCTCCCGGATCAGCCCAGAGTGATGACCATGTTGTCGATGAGCCGGGTGGCGCCGATGCGGGCGGCGACGGCGAGCACCGCCTCACCCGTGTAGGACTCGGGCACGTCGCCGAACGTGGCCGGGTCCACCAGCGCCAGATAGTCGAGCTCCAGCTCGGGCGTGGCCGCGTCGAGCACCTCTCGCGCGGCGGCACGGATCCGCGCCGGCGCCCGCTCGGCCGCACCGGCCCGCAGGGCGCGGGACAACGCCAGCGCGACCTGGCGATCCTCGGCGGACAGGTAGCGGTTGCGGCTCGACAGCGCCAGACCGTCCGGCTCGCGAACGGTGGGCGCACCCACGATCTCGACGGGCACGTCCAGGTCGGCGACCATGCGCCTGATCATCGCGAGCTGCTGGGCGTCCTTCTGGCCGAACACCGCGACGTCCGGCCGTACCAGATTGAACAGCTTGAGCACGACCGTGAGCATCCCGTCGAAGTGGCCCGGCCTGGAGGCGCCCTCGACGATCCGGCCCATCTCGCCGGCGCGGACGCTCACCTGGCGGCCCGGAGGATACATGTCCTCCACGGCGGGGGCGAACACCACCGCGGCGCCCTCCTCCTGACACACCTCAAGGTCGGCGTCGAACGTACGGGGATAGCGGGAGAGATCCTCGTTCGGCCCGAACTGCAGGGGGTTGACGAAGATGCTGACCACGACCTGATCGGCATGCGTACGGGCCGCCCGGACGAGCGAGCGGTGCCCCTCGTGCAGGGCTCCCATGGTGGGCACCAGGGCGATGGTCCCGGCTCCGCGAGCCTTGATCAGGTCGGTGCGGTTCCTGGCGACGATCAGGTCCATCCGGGGCCTCCGAGAGCGGCGGTCAGCGAGGTGGCGGGTCCACGCCGTGACCGGCTGTGGTCAGGTCCATATGTTGCCACCCAGGGCATCGAGCAGCCGCTCGGCCTCCTCCGGTTTGAGCAGCCCGGCCGCCAGCGCGCGGTCGGCGGTGAGCCTGGCCAGCGCGACATAGGCGTCGGCCGCCTCGGGGGCGCTCAGGATCAGGGCGTCGACGTGCTTGCGCACGGTGCCCGCGTCGCCGCGCACCACCGGCCCGGTCAGGCCCGCGAGGCCCAGCCTGAGCACGTTGTCCAGGGCGGCGCCGAGCAGCGGGCCGAGCATCCGCCCGGGGTGCTCGACGCCGATGCGCCGCAGCAGCTCACCGGACTCGGCGATGAGCGTGACCATGTGGTTGGCCGCGCTGGCCAGGGCCGCGTGATAGAGGGCGCGGTCGGCCTCGGCGATCCAGACGGGCTCGCCGCCCATCTCGATGACCAGTGCCTCGGCGATGGGGCGGAGCGGCTCGGGCGCGGTGACGCCGAACGAGCAGCCGGTGATCCGGTTGAGGTCGTCGTCCCGGCCGGTGAACGTCATCACCGGGTGCAGCGCGAGCGGCAGCGCGCCCGCCTTGGCCGCCGGCTCCAGCACGGACAGCCCGTAGGCGCCGCTGGTGTGCACGAGCAGCTTGCCCTGCAGGGCGGCCCCCGTCGCCGCCAGGCCGCCGACGAGATCGGGCAGCGCGTCGTCGGGGACGGTGAGCAGAATCAGCTCCGCCGCGCTGACGACCTCGTCCGGCCGGGTGGGCTCGAGACCCAGCCGGTCGGTCAGCCACCTTCTGGAGGCGTCGGACACTCCACTCGCCGCCACGACCCGGTGGCCCGCCTGCGCCAGCGCGGCACCGAGTGCGGAGCCCACCTTGCCCGCTCCCAGCACGCCGACGGTCAGCCGTGCCGGGCGATCACCTGCGTCCATGCCGTCTCACCCCTGTCGACCCGATGGCGCTGCGGACCAGCGTAACGGCCGAACGGGGGCACGCAGGTGACCGGGGTTTTGCCGCATGTCGCGTTATCGACAAATCGGACAAGGGCATACAAATCGTGTACCCCCTGTCGGGAGAGATGAGGAGAGGGGTTCATCGCAGCGGGCGCCGAGTCCTTGGACCCGACGCCCGCACAGTGCAGGAACCTCTTGGGGGGCACCAGCGACCGCCAACGCCGATCGGCGGTCACTCGTCGAGCTCGGACCGGTCCGCCCGGTCCGAGCTCTGCGCATGTCAGCCGACGCTCGCGCCACCCCGGCAGCCGGCGACGGCCTGGCCGAGGGCGGCGACCGAGTTGCCGCAGACGTGACGTGTCAACGCCAAAACAAGATCTGCACATTGTGCAGTCACAAGCCAACCCATTGTGCAGCGTGAGATATTTCTAACATGTGGCTCACCTGGCGCGCCGCCATCGACCGCGCGCTCTACGGCGAGAGCGGCTTCTACCTGCGAGAGCGGCCCTCAGGCCACTTCCGTACCTCGGTCAGCGCCTCGGCGGTGTTCGCCGAGGCCGTGCTGTCCCTGCTCGGACAGGTGGACGCGGAGCTCGGCATGCCGGGAAAGCTCGACCTGGTCGACATCGGCGCCGGGGAGGGCGCGCTCGTCGGCCGGGTGCTCGCCGCGGCCGATCCCGAGCTGCGCAGCCGGCTCCGGGTCACGGCCGTCGACCTGTCACCCCGGCCGGCGGGCCTGCCTCCGGAGATCGACTGGCGCGCCACCGTCCCGTCCGGGATCAACGGCCTGGCCATCGCCAACGAGTGGCTGGACAACATCCCGCTGGACGTCGCCGAGCGGACACCCGACGGGCCCAGGCTCGTCCTGGTCGACACCGAGACCGGCGACGAGCGGCTCGGCGACCCGCCGTCCGGGGCCGATCGGGAGTGGCTCGAACGGTGGTGGCCGCTGTCGCGCACCGGCGCGCGGGCCGAGATCGGATGGCCGCGCGACGCGGCCTGGGCGACGGTTCTGGAACGGCTCGAACGAGGTCGCGCGATAGCCGTGGATTATGCACACCCTGTGGATAACCGTCCGCCCCGTGGCACGCTCACGGGATACCGCGACGGCGCGATGGTGTCGCCCATCCCCGACGGGACCTGCGACATCACCGCTCACGTGGCGCTCGACGCGTGCGCCGAGGCGGGCAGACGGGCCGGTGCGATATCCACAACGTTGTCCACACAGCGCGTCGCGCTGCGTGCTCTGGGGATCACCGGCACACGCCCGCCGCTCGACCTGGCCCGGGTCGACGCACGCGGCTATCTCAGGTCCCTCGCTCGGGCTTCGGAGGAGGCCGAGCTGATCGATTCGTCAGGCTTGGGCGGCTTCGGCTGGCTCAGCCAGAGCCGGTGACTCAGGCTGCCCTGGCGTCTGGCCCGGCGCGGGCCGGTGACTCAGGCTGCCCTGGCGCTGGCCCGGCCCGGCCGGTGGCTCGGGCTGCCCTGGCGTCCCCTCAGGCGACCCTGACGTCGAGCGACTCCAGGCCGCGGATCACGTAGCCGGGCTTCCACACCGGCTCCCGGACGAGCTCCAGCTTCGGCGCCCGGTCCATCAGCGCGCCGAACGACTCGATCAGCTCGATCCTGGCCAGCGGCGCCCCCAGGCAGAAGTGGATGCCCGCGCCGAAAGAGATGTGCGGATTGTCCGCCCGGCCCACGTCGAGCCGGTCCGGGTCGACGAACACCTCCTGGTCCCGGTTGGCCGAGCCGAACAGCAGCGCGACCTCCACGCCACGCGGGATGACGACCCCGCCGACCTCGATGTCCTCCAGCACCCAGCGCTCGAACATCTGCAGCGGCGTGTCCCACCGCATCAGCTCCTCGATCGCCGAGGGCAGCAGCCCGCGATCCTCGCGCAGGCGGGCGAGCTCGGCCGGGTTCCTGAACAGGGACCACCAGCCGTTGCCCGTCACGTTCACCGTGGCCTCGTGGCCCGCGTTGAGCAGCAGCACGCAGGTGCCGACCAGCTCGTCCAGGGTGAGCTCGTCGATCTGGGCGAGCGCGCTGATCAGGTCGTCGCCGGGCCGGGCCGCGCGCTCACGGGCCAGCTCCTTGAGGTAGCCGGCGAACTCCGACGCCGCCCGGACGGCCGTGTGCTGCGCCTCGGGGGCCGGGTTGAGCTCGTACATCCCGCAGATGTCGGCCGACCAGGGGCGCAGCAGGGGGCGGTCGGCGTCGGGGATGCCGAGCATCTCCGCGATCACCGTCACCGGGAGGGGCTCGGCCACCTCGGCGATGAGGTCGCCGCCGCCCTGCTCGACGAACGCGTCCACCAGGCCGCCCGCGATGGCGCGCACGCGGGGGCGCAGCGACTCCACCATGCGCGGGGTGAACGCCCTGGAGACCAGACGACGCAGCCGGGTGTGCACCGGCGGCTCGACGTCGAGCATGCCCGCCCTGACCACCCGCCAGAACGGCTCCTGGAACTCCGGCTCCGCCTCCTTGCCGAACTCCTCGTGCGTGGCCACGTGCAGGTAGGACCTGCCCAGGCGGCGGTCCCTGAGCAGGGCGTTCACGTCGGCGTGGCGGGCGATCAGCCACTGACCCGTCGGCTCGAAGAAGGTGACCGGAGCCTGCTGCCTCAGCTCGGCGTAAACCCCGTAAGGGTTGGCCACGAAATCGGGATTCCAGGGATCAAAGCGCACAAGTGCATCTTAGATGGTTGCTATCCACGGGCAGGCGTCGGTTATAGTGCCTGACGTAGGTCATGAGTGCCAGCGTCAAGCCCCGGCTCGCTGGCCGGCAACCCTCGCGTCCGCGGCGGGGTGCCCCGGGTGAGGACCTGGTCCGTCACGAGGTGTGGCGGGCAAGCGCGGGCTCCGTGGTCTCCAGGGGTCCGATGACCCGAGGAGTTTCGCCGTGTCCACGTTGACGATCTTCACCAGCGTTCCCGAGCAGCAGGACCAGGTCGCCGTCGCCCCCGTCCCCCAGGGCCGGCCCATCCCCGCCGTACTCGGCGCCGACCTTGAGGTGCCCGTCAAGGGCGGCAAGCTGGTCGGCTACGCCAACCTCGACTACGCCGCCAGCGCCCCCTGTCTGGAGCCGGTCAGCGCGGCCGTCGCCGCCGCGCTCCCGGCCTACTCCAGCGTGCACCGCGGCGCGGGGTACGCCTCCCAGCTCACCACCGCCCGCTACGAGCAGGCCCGCCACACCGTACGAGCCTTCGCCGGCGCCCGGCCCGACGACGCCGTCATCTTCACCCGCAACACCACCGACGCCACCAACCTGCTGGCCCGCTGCCTGCCCGACGGCACCACCGTGGTCGTCTTCGACACCGAGCACCACGCCTCGCTGCTGCCCTGGAAGCAGGCCGTACGGCTGGCTCCCCCGGCCTTCCCCGGCGAGGCGGTGCGCGCGGCCGACGAGGCGCTGGCCGGGATCGACGGGCCCAAGCTGCTCGTCGTCACCGCCGCCTCCAACGTCACCGGCGAGCTGTGGCCGATCGCGGCCCTGGCCCACATCGCGCACCGGCACGGCGCCCGCATCCTGGTCGACGCCGCCCAGCTCGTGCCGCACCGGCCGATCAACCTGACCGCGCTCGACCTGGACTACGTGGCCTTCTCCGGGCACAAGCTGTACGCCCCCTTCGGCGCCGGAGTGCTGCTGGGCCGCCGTGACTGGCTGGCGGGCGGCGAGCCGTACCTCAAGGGCGGCGGCGCCGTGCGCGCAGTCGGGCACGCGGACGAGGGCACGGACTGGCACGAGGACCCCGAGCCCCGGCACGAGGCCGGCACCCCGAACGTGCTGGGCGCCATCGCGCTCGCCGCCGCCTGCGACGCCCTCACCGCCACCGGCTGGACGGCGCTGGTCAAGGAGGAGGAGCGGCTGATCGCCCGGCTGCGCGCGGGCCTGGCCTCGATCGCGGGCGTACGGGAGCTGTCCCTGTGGGGACCCGCCCACCCGCGGGTGGGCATCGTCTCCTTCACCGTCGACGGGCACTCCGCCCGCGAGGTCGCCGAGCTGCTGTCCGGTGAGTACGGGATCGGGGTGCGGGACGGCAAGTTCTGCGCGCACCCGTTCGTCCGGCACCTGCTCGGCACCGCCGACGGCGGCTGCGAGGACGACACCGCCTCGGCCGTGCGAGCCTCGATCGGCATCGGCTCCACCCAGGAGCACGTCGACCGTCTCATCGAGGCCCTGCGGGAGCTCGCCGCCCGCTGACGGGTCAACAGCGGGAGCTTGCCGCCCACTGACGGGTCAGAGGCCCTGCGGGAGCTTGCCGCCCGCTGACGGGTCAGCGGTTGGGCGGCTTGGGTCTGCGGTGCTCGTCACCGATCAACGCGTCGAGATCCCGCATGTCCTCCGGGCTCAGGGCGTCGGACCGGTGTCCGGACGGCTGCCTGGGCACGGTGTGCCGGGTCTCGCCCTGAGGGCCCTGCCCCGTGTCCTCCCGGTAACCGGGCTGGGTGTCCTCCCGATGACCGGACTGCGGTCGTTCCTCCTGGTAGCCGGACCGGGTGTCTCCGTACCCACCAGGGTTGGGCGGCTCCTCCCGGTAACCGGGCTGGGTACCCTCCCGGTAGCCGGGCTGCTCGTCCCGGTGGATCGGCAGGGTGTCCTCGCGGTGGCCCGGCGCGGGCCGGCCGGCCGAGGCCTTCTCGGCGGCGCGCTGCCGTGCGCGTCTCCTATAGCTGCCGTGGATGATCCCGTCAAGGCCGAGCCTGCCGCCCCCCAGCGCCAGGAACAGCAGCGCGACCGAGCCCAGCGCGGCGGGCAGCTCCCAGCCGCCCTCCTGGACGAAGATCCCCTTGCCCCAGTGGCCGAACACGATCGCCCCGACCATGCCGATCAGCAGCACCAGCGCCGCGGGCCGCACCAGCAGCCCGATGATCAGCAGCGCACCGCCGACGGTCTCACCGATCGTGCTGAACGCGGCGGCGAGCTGCGGCTGCGGCACGCCCATCTGGGCGAACCCCGCGGAGGTGGTGCCCAGACCGCTCTGCCACTTCTGCCATCCATGGGCAACGAAGATCACTCCGACAACCACCCTGACGATCAGGGCGGCGATATCGTACACAGCCCTTTTCATGATGATTTCTCCCCCCGTTTCCGGTATTACTCCCCCTGTCCGGCTCGGGGATGCACCCGCATACCGTTCCTTGACCTGCCCCAGCGCTGGATCACCACCGCACCCGGTGGCAGCATTGCCTATATGACGGAACGCGTAGTGGGAATCGGAGTGGGCGCGAAAGAGCTGGCCACCGAGGACATGATCCTCAACATCGGCCCGCAGCACCCCTCGACGCACGGCGTGCTCCGGCTCCGCCTCACCCTCGACGGTGAGCGCATCTCCACCGCCGAGCCGATCATCGGCTATATGCACCGGGGCGCGGAGAAACTGTTCGAGGTCCGCGACTACCGGCAGATTCTGGTCCTGGCCAACCGGCACGACTGGCTGTCGGCCTTCGCCAACGAGCTGGGCGTGGTCATCGCCGTCGAGCGCATGCTCGGCATGGAGCCCCCGGTCCGGGCCGTGTGGGCGCGCACCCTGCTGGCCGAGCTCAACCGGGTGCTCAACCACCTGATGTTCCTCGGCTCCTACCCCCTGGAGCTGGGCGCCATCACCCCCGTCTTCTACGCCTTCAGCGAGCGCGAGCGCATCCAGGCGGTGATGGAGGAGATCTCCGGCGGGCGCATGCACTACATGTTCAACAGAGTCGGCGGTCTCAAGGAGGACCTGCCGCTCGGCTGGCTGGACCGGGTCGCCGAGGCCACCGCCGAGACCAGGCGCCGCGTCCCCGACATCGAGAACCTCATCCTCAACAACGAGATCTTCAACGCCCGCACCAGAGGCGTCGGCGTGCTCTCCCACGAGCAGATCATGCAGTACGGCGTCAGCGGCCCCGTCGCCCGCGCCTCCGGCGTCGACTTCGACCTGCGGCGCGACGATCCCTACCTGGCCTACCCCGAGCTGCCCGTCAAGGTCGTCACCCGGAGCGCCGGCGACTGCCACGCCCGCTTCGAGGTGCTGCTCGAACAGCTCAAGGTCTCGCTCGACCTGGCCGACGCCTGCGTGGACCGGCTGCGCTCGCTGCCCCCCGGACCCATCAACCAGCGCCTGCCCAAGGTGCTCAAGGTGCCTGAAGGCCACACCTACGCCTGGACGGAGAACCCTCTCGGCATCAACGGCTACTACCTGGTGTCCAAGGGCGACAAGACCCCCTGGCGGCTGAAGCTCCGCTCGGCCTCCTACAGCAACATCCAGGTGCTGCGCGAGATGCTGCCCGGACACCTGGTGGCCGACATGGTGGCGATCCTCGGCTCGATGTTCTTCGTAGTGGGTGACATCGACAAGTGAGCTCCCCCACCACCGTCCAGCGCGACAAGTACGTCGACTGGCTGCGCGCGCTCAGCCTCATCGTGGTCGTCGTCTGGCACTGGGCCTTCACCATCCTGCAGTGGAAGGACGGCGTGCCCGAGCCGACCAGCCCGCTGGGCTTCACCTCGGGCTTATGGATCCTCACCTGGCTGCTGCAGGTGCTGCCGCTGTTCTTCTACGTCGGCGGGCACGTACACCTGCTGTCCTGGGACCGCGCCAAGCGGCGCGGCACCGGCATCGGCGCGTTCGTCTGGCGGCGCATCCGCGCGCTGGCCATCCCGGCGCTGGGCCTGTCCGGCGTGTGGATCGCCATCGGCGCGCTCGTCACCTGGGCGTTCGACGTGGAGTGGATGGGGCGGGTGGTGCTGCTCGTGCTCAGCCCGCTCTGGTTCCTCGCCGTCTACCTCGTGCTGATCGCGCTCCTGCCCGTCGCGCTCTACCTGCACCGCGAGTACGACGTGCTGACGCTCGTCTGGCTCGGCGGAGCCGCCCTGGTCGTCGACGTGATCCGCTTCCGTTACGACGTGGAGTGGATCGGCTGGCTCAACATGCTCATCGTCTGGGGGCTGGCGCACCAGGCCGGGTTCTTCTACGACCGGTTGGTCGCGCTGCCCAGGCGCTATGACGTGGGCGTGCTGTGGACGGGCCTGTTCGCGCTGGTCGGCCTGGTCTACTCGGGCATCTACCCCGGCTCCATGGTGGGCGTCCCGGGCGACAAATGGTCCAACATGGCCCCGCCGACCTTCGTCATCGTGGCCCTGCTCATCTTCCAGATCGGCCTGGTCGAGGTGCTGCGGCCGTCGATGGAGCGGGTGCTCGTCAAGCCCGGCTGGAGCCGCGTCAACGACGTCATCAACCGGTTCGCCCTGCCGCTGTTCCTCTTCCACACCACCGGCATGGCCATCGCCATCGGCCTGTCCTGGTGGCTGTTCGGCTCCCTGACCCCCCAGGTGCCGCCGGACCTGTGGTGGTGGCTGGAACGCCCCATCGCCATCATCGGCCCCCTGATCTGCACCCTCCCGGTCATCTACCTCTTCGGCCGCCGCCGCACCCCCGCCGAACAATTGCAGGACAAAAGTTGAACGCGAGTCAATCCTGGGATTATGGCGAACATCGGTTTTCGTGCCACGCCAGAAGACGAGCGCATCATCAAGGCGGCCATGCGGGAGGGAGAGCGGACCAGTGACGTCATCAGACGCGCACTCCGGTTGCTCGAACGGGAGGTATGGCTCAAGCAGGCCCGAGCCGATGCCGAGCGACTGGTAGATGAAGATCTCTCCGCGGAAGGGGATGCCTGGTGATCCGCGGAGCTGTGTACCGGGTGGACCTCGGCGAGGCGAAACGCGGCTCCGAGCAGCGGGGCAAGCGCTTCGGGCTCGTGTTGAGCCCGACCTCCATGCCATGGAGCGTCGCCACGATCATCCCCATATCCACCCAGGCGCAACCTGCGGCCTTTCGCCCTGAGATCGAACTCGGCGGGAGGACGACACGTTTCCTGGTCGACCAGATCCGCACCATCGACACCACCTTCATCCACGGGGAACCCGTCTACTACCTGGGCAGGGACGAGATGGCCAAGGTGCAGCACGCGGTGAGCCACTACTTGGGGCTCTGATCCTCGGAGTCCTTGGGGATGCGGCAGGCGTACTCGAGGAAGAGGGCGGCGGCGATCAGCGCCACGCACGACAGGAACGAGCCGGTCGCGATGAAGAACTCCACGCGCGGCGTCTCCTTGGCGAACAGGTGCAGCGTGTGCAGGGCGAAGCCGGCGAACAGGCCCGCGAACATCGCACCGCCGTAGGCGGAGGCCTTGGCCAGGGCCGCCATCCGGGCCACGGCCAGCGGCTCCACCGGCTTGGTGCCGGGCTTGCGGTCGATCCTGGCCTTGATCATCCAGCCGCTGTAGGCCTCGCCGATGGCCAGCAGCAGCACGGTGGGGACCGCGGTCCACGGCAGGATCACCAGGTCGGTGTAGATCAACCGGACGAGCAGCCAGGCGGCCAGCGCGACGACGACGACGATGCCGGCGAGGACACCCGGGCGGGTGGGCCTCAATCGGGCTCCTGCAGTTTCAGCTCGGCCCGTAGCCGGACGCCCTGCGGGTCCAGGCCCGCGAGCAACTCCGCGATCCTGCCCCGGCCGGGCACCTCGCCCTCGGGGTCGACCTCGAACCACGGCACGAGCACGAACGCCCGCTCGTGCGCCAGCGGGTGCGGGAGCGTCAGGTCGGGCTCGTCGCAGACGGTGTCGCCCACCACGATCAGGTCGATGTCGAGCGTGCGCGGCCCCCAGCGCTCGGCGCGGACCCGCCCGAAGGCGTTCTCGACGCCCTGCGCCCGCTCCAGCAGCGTCTGCGGCGGCAACGTGGTCTCCGCGACGACGATAGCGTTGAGGAACGGCCGCTGTTCCTCAGGACCGCCGACCGGGTCGGTCTCGTAGACGGGGGAAGCCCTGACGAAGGCCAGCCCGGGCGCGTCGAACAAGGTGTCGATGGCGCCCTGCAGGGTGTCGAAACGTCGGCCCAGGTTGCTTCCCAGGGACAGGATTGCCTTCATGGACGGCTCCGCTCGATGGTCACCACCACGTCGTCGAACGGCAACGGGATCGGTGCGGCCGGCTTGTGCACGCTCACCTCGACCGACTCGACGATCTCACTGCCCAGGCAGACCTCGGCCAAGCGCTCCGCGAGCGTCTCGATCAGCTCGACCGGCTCACCCTCCACCACCTTGACCAGCGCCTGGGCGAGCTCGCCGTAGTCGACGGTCCTGGTCAGGTCGTCGCCCGCGGCGGCGGGCCCGGTGTCGAGGAACAAGGTCGCGTCGACGATGAACTCCTGGCCGAGCTCCCGCTCGGCGGCGAGCACACCGTGTCTCCCCCGGGCCCGCAGGCCCCTCAGCACGATCCGGTCAGCGCTCAAGCTCGTCTTCCTCCTCCTCGTCGTCGTCACTCTGCAACACCGGCGAGCCATGGTGCATCCACAGCCGCCAGCCCTGCGCGGTGCGGACATAGACGTTGCTGGCCACCACCTTGCCTGCGGCGAAGCTGGACTCACCCTCCTCGCCCGCGGTCAGTATGTTCTCGACGCAGGTCAGGACGGCCACGTCGCCCAGCACCGTGGTGCTGACGTCGGTGAGCACGAACTGGATGTAGGTGGTGTTGGCCATGATCAGCGCCCACGACCGCAGCACCTCCGACCTGCCCGCCAGCAGGGTCCAGCCCGGATGGACGCAGCTCACCTGCTCGTCGGCGGTGTCCTCCGCCCAGACCTCGGTCATCTTGTCGAGGTCGGCGTCCTCGATGGCGGTGTAGAAATCCTGGTTGACCGTCTCGATCGCGGCAGTGTCGACGCTCATGTGTTGGCTCCGGCTCTCTTCCATGCTGCGGCCACGCGGACGGCATCGGCATTGGGACCTACGTGGTGCACCCGCACACACCAGGCGCCCTCACGGGCGGCCAGCGCGGTCACCGCCAGCGTGGCGTCGTCACTGTGGCTGAACGGGCGCGGCGTGCCCTCGGCGTCGGCGAGCAGCCGTCCGAGAAATCTTTTGCGCGAAGCTCCGATGAGCAACGGATAGCCCAGCTCGGCCAGGCGCGGGAGGGAGGCGAGCAGCGCCCAGTTGTGGGCGGCGTTCTTGGCGAAGCCCAGCCCGGGGTCGAGCACGATCTGCTCCTCGGAGACCCCCTCGGCCAGCACGAGGTCGACCCGCTTGGCCAACTCCTCGCGCACCTCGGTCACCACGTCGTGGTAGACGGCGCGGCGCTCCATGTCCTCGCTGTGGCCCCGCCAGTGCATCACCACATAGGACACGCCGGTGGCGGCCACTACGCGGGGCATCTCGGGGTCGGCCAACCCGCCGCTCACGTCATTGACCAGCCTCGCCCCCGCCTCGACCGACGCCAGGGCCACCTCGGCCCGCATCGTGTCGACGCTGACGGCCACGCCCGCCGCGCTGAGCGCCCTGATCACGGGCACCACCCGGGCGAGCTCCTCCTCCAGGGACACCCTGGCGGCTCCCGGCCTGGTCGACTCACCGCCCACATCGACGATGTCGGCTCCCTCGGCGATCAGTCCGAACCCGTGCCGGATGGCCGCTTCCTCGTCGAACCAGAGACCGCCGTCGGAGAACGAGTCGGGCGTCACGTTGACCACGCCCATGACGAGGCACCGGTCCTCGTCGCCCAGCCCCGGCACCCTAGTCATGTGCCCAAGCCTAGGCGCTCGACCATACCCGGTGATATCGCGGGTCCCCAGTTGTAAATAACGATCCCTGCGCGCTTGCGACGCATCCGGATCACGTACGTGATCACCCTCGTGACGCGGCCGGGCCGGGCCCGCGAGGCCCGGAACAGCCGGCAGGAGAGCGGTCTGCGCCTCGGCCGGCCGAGGCGGCGGGGGGCCAGCCGTCAGCGTCCCAGGATCAGCGCCATCGCCTCGGCGCGGGTCTTGTCACTGGTACGGAAGTCGCCACGGACCGCGGAAGTGACGGTCTTGGCGCCCGGCTTGCGGACACCGCGCATGGTCATGCACAAGTGCTCGGCCTCGATCACCACGATCACGCCGCGCGGCTCCAGCACCCGCATCATCCCGTCGGCGATCTGCGAGGTCATCCGCTCCTGGACCTGGGGCCGCCGGGCGAACACGTCGACCAGGCGGGCCAGCTTGGACAGCCCCGTCACCTGGCCCTGCTCGTTGGGGATGTAGCCGACGTGGGCGACGCCGTAGAAGGGCACCAGGTGATGCTCACAGGTCGAGTAGACCTCGATGTCCTTCACCAGGATCATCTCGTCGTGGTCGACGTCGAAGACCTTGGTGAGCACGTCCTCGGGGATCAGGCCGAGGCCGGAGAACTGCTCGGCGTAAGCGCGAGCCACCCGGGAAGGAGTCTCGAGAAGGCCGTCACGGTCGGGATCCTCGCCGATGGCGTAGAGGATCTCGCGGACGGCCTTCTCGATCCGTCCCGAATCTACGTTGTGCGCTTTCACGCACTGTCTCCAGAGGGCAGCGCGTCCTGGTGACCCGTGGTGAGCGAGCCGTTGCCGGACTGCTCCTTCGGGGTCAGGATCGGCGGCCGGTCAGAAGGGAGCCGCTTGCCGTATCCCGCGTAGGACGGCCGGTGCTCCCGGACCACCACGGAGGCGAAGATGTCGACCACCTGCTGGCGGGAGAGCGTCTCCTTCTCCATGAGCTCGAGCACGAGGTTGTCGAGCACGTCGCGGTATTCGACCAGGATGTCCCACGCCTGGTCGTGCGCCGTCTCGATCATCCGGCGGACCTCCTCGTCGATCGTGGAAGCGATCTTCTCGGAGTAGTCGCGCTCGTGGCCCATCTCGCGGCCCAGGAAGACCTCGGCGTTGCCGGTGCCGAACTTACGGGCGCCGAGCTGCTCGCTCATGCCGTACTCGGTCACCATGCGGCGGGCGACGGCCGTGGCCTTCTCGATGTCGTTGGAGGCGCCGGTGGTGGGCTCGTGGAAGACGAGCTCCTCCGCCGCGCGGCCGCCGAGCAGCATCGCGAGCTGGTCCATCATCTCCGACCTGGTGGCCAGGAACTTGTCCTCCATCGGCAGCGTCATCGTGTAACCGAGGGCGCGGCCGCGGGACAGGATCGTGATCTTGTGCACCGGGTCGGAATTGGGCAGCGCGTGCGCCACCAGTGCGTGACCGCCTTCGTGATAGGCGATCATCTTCTTCTCCTTGTCCGACATGACCCGCGTCTTGCGCTCGGGCCCTGCCATGACACGGTCGATCGACTCCTCGAGCAGCTCCATCGTGATCAGCTTCTGGTCGGCGCGCGCGGTGAGCAGCGCCGCCTCGTTGATCACGTTGGCCAGGTCGGCGCCCGTGAACCCGGGGGTCCGGCGGGCGATGACGTCGAGGTCGACGTCCGGCGCGAACGGCTTGCCGCGACCGTGCACCTTGAGGATGCCCTTACGGCCCTCAAGGTCGGGACGGTCGACGGTGACCTGCCGGTCGAACCGGCCGGGACGCAGCAGCGCCGGGTCCAGGATGTCGGGCCGGTTGGTGGCGGCGATGAGGATCACGCCGCCCTTGACGTCGAAGCCGTCCATCTCGACGAGCAGCTGGTTGAGGGTCTGCTCGCGCTCGTCGTGACCGCCGCCCAGGCCGGCGCCGCGGTGGCGGCCGACGGCGTCGATCTCGTCGATGAAGATGATCGCCGGCGCGTTGGCCTTCGCCTGCTCGAACAGGTCGCGCACCCGGGAGGCGCCGACGCCGACGAACATCTCGACGAAGTCCGAGCCGGAGATCGAGTAGAACGGCACCCCGGCCTCGCCCGCGACCGCGCGGGCCAGCAGGGTCTTGCCGGTGCCGGGCGGGCCGTAGAGCAGCACGCCCTTGGGGATCTTCGCGCCGATCGCCTGGAACTTGGCCGGGGCCTGGAGGAACTCCTTGATCTCCTGGAGCTCCTCGATGGCCTCGTCCGCGCCCGCGACGTCGGAGAAGGTGGTCTTCGGGGTGTCCTTGCTGATCAGCTTGGCCTTGGACTTGCCGAACTGCATGACCCGCGAGCCGCCACCCTGCATCTGGTTCATGATGAACAGGAAGATCAGCACGATGATGACGATGGGGAGGAAGCTCACCAGCAGGCTGACCAGGAAGCTCTCCTGGGGCACGTCGGTGGCGAAACTGTCGGTCTTCTTGGCGTCGACCTGCGCCTGCAGCTCGTCGGTCAGCTTGCTGCCGTAGCCGGTGACCCAGTCAGACTGGATCGTCTTGGTCGGGGTGTCGCTCCCGCCGATCGTGATCGGCTTGTGCAGCGTCGCCTCGATGCGCTGCTCTTTGTCGATGATCTTGGCATTGCTGACGTTTCCGGTGCGGATCTGCTGAAGCACCGTTGACGTGTCGGCCTGCTTGAAGTTGCCGCCGCCGCTCCAGAGCTGGGTGACGAGCAGGAGCAGCACGACGATGCCCAGGATCCACAGCAGTGGCCCACGTGTAAATCGCTTGAGATCCATCCGATGCGGAACCCCTTGCGGGCCCGTCCCTTCCTGACCATGGCCTGGAACCCCGGGTGGTCCCCGGGGCCGCGGCATCCGACGCCGCGACTTCATGACTACCCGAAGGGGACACTGGGTCACCCTCCCGGAGTCAGAAGGTACACCGGGGAAGCGCGCGGAGACACCGCCCGCTACACCGGCCTTGCCCTACCAACGTACGTCAAGGTGTGCGGTGTTCCCCGCGCCGCGAAGATCTCTATCTGTAAACGTGTGGCGCGAGGGTCCCGATGAACGGAAGGTTCCGGTAACGCTCGGCATAGTCGAGCCCGTAGCCGATCACGAACTCGTTGGGGATGTCGAAACCGACGTACTTGACCTCCATCGGCACCTTGATGGCGTCGGGCTTGCGCAGCGCCGCGCAGATCTCCAGGGAGGCCGGGTTGCGCGACTTGAGGTTCTCCAGCAGCCAGTGCAGGGTCAGCCCGGAGTCGATGACGTCCTCGACGATCAGGACGTGCCGGTCCAGGATGTCGGTGTCCAGGTCCTTCAGCACCCGCACGACGCCGGACGACTTGGTGCCCGCGCCGTAGGACGACACCGCCATCCAGTCCATCTGCACCGGCACGTGCAGGGCCCTGGCCAGGTCGGCCATCACCATGACGGCACCCTTGAGCACGCCTACGAGCAGGAGCTCCTTGCCGTTGTAGTCCTCGTCGATCCGGCCTGCCAGCTCTTTGATCCGGGCCTGGAGCTCGTCCTCGGGGATGAGGACTTTCTCGAGGTCGTTGCCCATGTCGGCAGAGTCCACCTGTTGGTTCCTTACGCGATGGGACTGATGGCGAGTATCAGAGTGCCATACCGCCGCACGGCCGCCAGACCACCGGGTAGGTCCAGGGCCTTCTGCCCGTGCCAGTGGGTGATCAGGCGCTCCACGGCCAGCACGTGCGCCGCTGACAGCGCGCCGGACGGCGCGCCCGCCGCGATCGCCGCCCGCCGCAGCACCCGCCGCCGCACCGCCCCCGGAGCCCTCTCCAGCCCCTGTACGGCCAGCGTCACCTGCCCCCCGGTATCGCTTAGAGCGCAATCGCGGAAGACCGTTCCGGCCCACTCGTCGAGTGCGTCGGCGTCGTCCCTGGCGAGCTTCGAGGTCCTGGCGAGCGCCTCGGCAACCCCTGGCCCGAGCTCCTGCTCCAGCACGGGCAGCACCCGGGAGCGCACGCGGACACGGGTGTAGCGGGGGTCGGCGTTGTGCGGGTCGTCCCAGAAGGCGAGCTCCAGCGCCCGGCAGGCGGCGACCGTGACGTTCCTGGGCAGGTCCAGGAGCGGCCTTCGGTAGCGGCCGGCGGCCGGGGCCATCCCCGACAGGGATCTCAGGCCGCTGCCTCTGGCCAGCCCCAGCAGCACGGTCTCGGCCTGGTCGTCGCGCGTGTGACCGAGCAGGACCGCGTCGGCGCCCAGCCTGTCGGCCGCCGCGGCCAGCGCCTGATATCTGGCGTCCCGGGCCGCGGCTTCCGGGCCGCCGGCCGTACCGACGGTGACGGTGAGCACCTCGCCGAACCCCAGCCCGAGCGCCGGCGCGAGCGCGGCGACCTCGGTTGCGCGCGCGGCCGAGCCCGGCTGCAGCCCGTGATCCACGCTGAGCAGCCCGGCCCGCAGCCCTCTGCGGGGGGCGACGAACCCGAGCGCGGCGGCCAGGGCGAGCGAGTCGGCCCCGCCGCTGCAGGCGGCGAGCACCAACCGGCCCTCGCCGATGTCCGCGAGGGCCTCGCGCACCGCCCTGCGGACGTCGGCCACGGCCGGATGTGGTCCCACACCCGCCATTCTCCCCGGCCCGGCACCCGGGAAGGACGAATCCCCTCCCCCCGGAGGTCGGGGATCGGTTCCGGCCCGGGGACCCGGAAGCAGATCTCTCCCCTCCCTGCGGTCAAGGAGGGGAGGCCGGCCCGTGGGTCAGTTGGGGAGGGCGGGGGTGCCGATGACGCGGCGGACCCAGGCGTCCGGGTCCGAGATCTCGGCGGGGGTGGGCAGGGTGTTAGGAGAGGTCCAGACGCGGTTGAAGCCGTCCATGCCCGCCTGGCCCACGACCTTGCGGACGAAGGCCGCACCCTCGGCGTACTGCTTCATCTTGAGGTCGATGCCCAGCAGGCGGCGGATGGTGCGGTCGAGCTTGGAGCCGCCCTCGCGGCGCTGGGCGAACTTGGCCCGGATCTGCGCCACCGACGGGACCACGGACGGGCCGACCGCGTCCATCACGAAGTCGCCGTGGCCCTCCACGAGCGTCATGACGGCCGTCAGGCGGTCCAAAATCTCCTTCTGGTGCGGCGACTGGATGACGTCGATGAGGTTGCCCTCGCCGCCCCTGACCACGTCGGCCACCGTGTCGGCGGCACCGCGCAGGCGGTCCACCAGGGTCGGCAGGTCCAGGTCGGAGGCCAGCAGGAACTCGGTCATCTGCGAGCGGACGTACTCGCGCAGCCACGAGACGCCGGTGAACTGCACCCGGTGCGTCTCCTCGTGCAGGCAGACCCACAGGCGGAAGTCGTGCGGGTTGACGTTGAGCTCACGCTCGGCGTTGACGATGTTGGGCGCGACGAGCGTGAGCCGGCCGGCCGGTTCGCGACCCGTCGGGTCCGGCGGCAGGAACAGCTCGTACTGGCCGAGCACCCGGGTGGCGAGGAAGGCCAGCACCGCGCCCACCTCGACGCCGGTGATCCGGGAGCCGACGGCGCTGACGATGGCCGGCGGCGGGTTGGCGGAGCTGCTCACCCGCTGGGTGAGCGGCTCCAGCACGACCCGGAAGCCTTCGACGTTGGCCTTGATCCAGCCGGGCCGGTCGACGATGGTCGCCACCTGTGGCGCGGTCTCGGTGTGAATTCTGGTGAATTCGCGCACATGCCCTTCGGCCTCGCGCGACAGCGTGCGGAGCTCGGCGACGGCCTGCCTGGCCTCCTCGCGACTCACTTGAGGACCGGGGCGCACAAGGCGCGTGCCGGTCGTGACGGCCAGATCCCAGTCGATCACCTGCATACCGTCCACCGTACGTGCTCGTCGCTCAGCCCGCGAAAGGGCGCCGGTGTGCGGAGGCCAAGCGATCTCGGGCGGCCGCGATCGGCATCGGGACACGGGGCGGCCGCGCCTTCATGAGCGGGCGACGATGGCGGCCAGTCTGTCGAGGATGGGCTCGGCGTAGGCCGGGACCCGGTCGGCCATGAAGGCGAAGGTGACGAGTCTGCCGTCCTTGGTGGTGGCGAGGCCGGCCAGGGTGTTGACGTTGTTGAGGGTGCCCGTCTTGGCCCTGACCAGCCCGACCTGGCCCTTGCTGTCGCCGCCGGTGAAGCGCCTGCCGTTGCCGAGGGTGCCGGAGAAGCCCGCGATGGGCATGCCGGAGGCGACCGCGTGCAGGCCGGGCTGGGTGGGCGAGCCGGCGGTGCTGATCAGTGTGGCCATCGCGGCGGCGCTGATCCGGTTGCGGATGGACAGGCCGCTGCCGTCGTGGACCTCGACGCCCTTGGCCACGCCGAGTCGCTGGAGCACCTGGGTCATGGCCGTGGTGGCGCCCTGGAAGGTGGCCGGCCGGCCTTCCTTGATGGCCACGTGCCGGGCCAGGGCCTCGGCCAGGTCGTTGTCGCTGAGGGTCAGCGTGCGCTCGACGAGGGCGTAGACGGGGGCCGATTCGACCTTGCCGAGCTCGGGCGCCGCCGGGGCCGCCTTGGCCGGGCGGATCGTCCTGGCCGTGGCGACGCCGTACCTGCGCAGCAGTTTGGCGAAGGCGGCGGCGGCGTACTTGGGCGGGTCGGACACCCGCGGCTGGCGGTGGGCCGGGTGTTGCCTGCCCTCGTCCATGGCCAGCGCGTGGACGGGCGCCACCTCCCCGTCGGGGATGTAGCCGGCCTTCCAGCCGGGGGCGATCGGCGAGCCGGTGAACAGGGAGTCGTCGTAGGAGAGCGTGACCTTGGTGACGCCGCGCGCCTTGAGCGCCGTGGCGGCGCGGGAGGCGAGCGTGGCCAGCGACGCCTGCGCGGGGTAGGGCTTCGCCTTGGCCGACGGGCCGGCCAGGGTCGGGTCGCCGCCGCCGACCAGGACGATCGAGCCGGCGGTGGCGCCCTGCACCACGCGGGTGGACAGGCGGACGTCGGGGCCGAGCGAGGCGAGCGCCGCCACGCACGTGGCGATCTTGGTGGTGGAGGCGGGGACGATGCCCGCGTCCGCGTTGGCAGCGAAGATCCGCTCACCGGTGACCGCGTCGAGAACGACGGCTCCCACCCGGCTGCCCAGCGCTTTGTCACCCAGGGCATCGGTGAGCTGTCGCGTCAAAGTACCCTTGGTCGGGAGAGGTCCGTCTCCTGATCTCACCGGCAGCTGGGCCAGCACAGGCCCCGCGGTGACCACGGGGGCGGGGGGATCCCCTTCAGGAGACGCGGTCGGTTCGGTCGGTGATGACAGCGCGCTCAGGTCGAGGTCGTTGTTCATCGCGTAGACGCCGGTGACGACGGTCACGACCTGCAGCATGGCGAGAGTGGCCAGCATCACCAGTCGCTCGTGCCGTACCACGTCGCCTGACCTCTTTCCTGGTGTTCGCCTACGAGACATTAACGCCCGACCGGGAGTGCCCGGGGGTGCGAGTGGAGGAACCGCGGTGGAGTTCGACGTTGTCGTTGAGATTCCCAAGGGGCAACGGAACAAATACGAAGTGGACCACGAGACCGGCAAAATCAGGCTGGACCGGCTGTTGTTCACCTCCACGCAGTACCCCGCCGACTACGGCTTCATCGAGCACACGCTGGGTGAGGACGGCGACCCGCTCGACGCGCTGGTGCTGCTCCAGGAGCCGACGTTCCCCGGCTGCTACATCACCTGCCGGGCGGTCGGCATGTTCCGGATGACCGACGAGAAAGGCGGCGACGACAAGGTTCTCTGCGTGCCCGCCACCGACCCCCGCATGGCCCACATTCAGGACATTCACCACGTGCCGGAGTTCGACCGGCTGGAGATCCAGCACTTCTTCGAGGTCTACAAGGACCTCGAGCCGGGCAAGTCGGTCGAGGGCGCCAACTGGGTCGGCCGGCTGGAGGCCCAGGCGGAGATCGAGCGGTCCTTCCAGCGGGCCAAGGACGAGGGCTTCAACCACTGAGTCAGCGGGGCCTGGTGGCGCCCACCAGGTCCCCCCGCCACATCGAGGCGACCCGTACCACGTCGCCGGTCTGCGGGGCGTGCACCATGAGGTCGCGCCCGACGTACATGCCGACGTGGTGGATGGTCGCGGGGTCGTTCTTGTCGTAGCCGAAGAACAACAGGTCGCCGCGGCGGAGCTGGTCGAGCGGGACGTGCGGGCCGGAGGTCCACTGGGTGCCCGTCCAGTGGTCCATCCGCACGCCGGCCTGCTCCCAGGCCCGCATGGTCAGGCCCGAGCAGTCATAGCTCGACGGCCCGGCCGCCGCCCACAGGTAGGGCTTGCCGAGCTGGGTCAGCGCCCAGTTGGCGGCCACGTCGCCGTTGGCCGAGCCGCTCGCCGAAACGCCCAGCCCGATGTGGTCCAGCGCCGCCGCCCGCCGCCTTGCCAGCAGATCCACCCGGGTGCGCGCCGCGGCCACCCGCCGCCGCATCTGGTTCCTGTCGACCCGTAGCGCCCGGGTGTCGCGCCGCTGCCTGGCCACCGCGGCCTCGGCGGTGCTCCTGGCCCGATCGGCGCGCGCCGCGGCCGCCTCCTGCGCGGCCTCGGCCCCGGCCGCGTGCACGCGCAGGATCGTGGCGACCTCCTCCGCGTCGCGCAGCCGATCGAGGAGGGCGGCGCGCTCGCGGCCGAACTGCTGGATCACGCTCATCCGGTGCAGCTGGCCGTCGGTGTCGCCGCTGTCGCTGAGCAGCATGACGAGCTCATTGTCCAGGCTCATCCCGCCGTACGCCTGCGCGGCCAGCAACGCCACCGGCTGCCGGGCGATCTCGACCTCGGCCACCGCGGCGGCGGCGCGCGCGTCGGCCAGCAACCGCTCCGCCTCGGCCCGCCTCAGCTGGACGAGCTCGCCGTTGTAGGCCTCCACCAGCCGCTCCGCCTCGGCCGACAACCGGTCCAGCCGCCCCTGCGCCTCGGCCAGCCGAGCGGCCGCGATGCCCAGCTGTCTCGACCGATGGTGTACGGCCTGCCGCGCCTTGGCGATGTCACGCGACGACGGCCCGGGCTCGGCGTAGACCGGCGGGCACAGCACGACGATGAGACAAGCGACCAGAAAACCGGCCCTGACGTGCATAGAGTCCCCCTAGTCACTCTATGCATACAGTTCCCTACTGTTACCTTCCGTAACGTTACTTCGGCTCCGAATCAGGGGGGACCGTCGAGGTGGGCGGCGTGTGGCTGGGCACCACCGTCGGGACGACGGTCTCGGGCGGCGAGAACGTGGGCGGCGGAGGTGGCGGCCGGGTGGGCGGCCTGGTGGGCGGGGGCGCCGGGCTGACGATCGGAGTGGGCGGCAGGGTGGGCGTCGGGCAGGGGGTCGGGACCGGCCTGCGCGTCGGCTCGGTCGGCCGCAGGGTCGGGTCGGCCGCCTGGGTGCTGCGGGTCGGGGACGGCCGCCCGTCGTCGACCGGGACGAGCAGCGAGGGCAGCGCGCTCGTGGTCACGACCCTCACCGGCGTCGTCGCGAGCGGGCGGGTGGACGTACTTACGAGGAGCGGTTCGACGCTGTCGCGCTCCGGTTGCACCCGCGCCTGCCAAGGAAGCGTGATGCCCGGCGGCTCGCCCTCCGGCGGGAAGGCCACCGTGGCGACGCCCGGCACGCCGCCGTCGACCTCCTTGCCGAAGAAGCCGAAGATCAGCCCTATCGCCACCATGGTCGCGACCGCCGCCACCGCGCCCGCCAGCGCGCGAGGCCACATGCGAGGCCGCCGTCCGCCGGCAAGGGGAAATCCGGCGGCGTCGAGGGCCTCCGACCTCCTGGCCACATAGCGCCGATAGAGGAACAGCTCGGGGTCGACGATGCAGCTCAGCACCCGGACCCTGGTCGCCTCCGGCAGCGTGACCTGGGGCAGCAGCTCGAACACCTTGGCCGCCGACACCTGGCGGCTCAGGTGCGGGGCGCAGGTCTCGCAGATAGGGAGGTGCTCGACGAGCCGCCGGCGCAGGTCGTCGGTCAGCTCGCCCGCGAAGCCGGTCAGGATGCGGGCCCGCTGCGGGCAGTCGTACGGGCCCTTCCTGGCCAGGATCTCCGCGGTGATCCCGTCGCGCAGCCGGTCGCGGGCTTCGTCGTAGAGCTCCACCACCTCGTGCAGGGCAAGGCCGAGCACGGGCGCGAGCTGCTTGGTGGTCAGCCCGTGCCGGGCCACCAGGTCGAGCACCTCGCCGTCGGCCGGGGCCAGGCCGCGCACCGCGTTGCGGGCCATCAGCCGCAGGTCGGCGGCGCCCGGCTCCGAACCGTCGAGTGTCTCCTCCGCGTCCCGGGGCAGGGCGATCCGCCGGCGCATGCACTCGCCGCGGGCCAGCGCGTAGAGCCAGGGCCGCAGCATGCCGGGATCGGCCAGCGAGGCGGCGTGCGCCTCCGCCGCGATCAGCACGTCCCGCAGCGCCACCTGAGCGCTGTCGGTGTTGTGCAGAAGGAACCAGCAGTATCGGTAGATGCCCTCGGCGTGCGTGTCGTACAGCGCGGTGAGGGCACCCGGGTCGCCCGCGCGCAGCGCTTCGACCAGGACGCGGTCATTCATGTCACTGAAGGTAATGGATTAGTAACTTGTAGTTCTACCGTTTCCGCGCGATAGCCGTACCTTGTCACTCCGAGGCCATAAAACGCTTCTCGCTTTGTGCGCGGATAGCTGGAAAACAGCATGCCGATACCTGATTTATTGGCTTATTTCGGAGATTTACTGCTCCCGGCCGGAGAAGGCCTGACTTCCCCGGTCTGTCTGGAACGGTGGAGTGGTCGGTTTGATCGTGTGCATGGGCACCGCGCCGCCGAGCGCCAGGTCCTCGAAGGGCCGGCCGGTCGAGCCCCAGGTCCGGGCGTTCACCTCGGTCCTGGCCACCGAGCTCCCCTTGGGCAGCTCCGGGACGGTCAGGATGAACCGGGGCGGGCTGCCCGCCTTCACGTCGTCCACGAACGTGCTCCCGCCGCCGAGCAGCTTGCCCGTCTTGTCCCGCAGCAGCGCGTTCACCACCAGGCTGCTCGCGGGCAGCCGGTACGGGTTGCCGACATAGCCCGTGACCAGGTACGAGCCATCCTTCTGCGGCAGCGTCTGCACCCGCGACACCGGGAACGACCGGAAGGCCGAGGCGATGCGGGCGGCCGGCCGCCACTGCGCGGGCCGGTAGTCGATCGTCACCTTGACCGGCTTCTGGCCGGCCCTGGCCTCGCCCGTGAAGGCGAGCGACCCGCCGGGCGGCACCGCGTCCAGCGGCTGGTCCATCCGCACCACCTCCTTCCCGGCGGCGTCACGGCCGACGATGGTGGCCACCACGTGCTCGCCGAAGTGCCACGGATTGACGTTGGCGAGCACTCCGGCCCAGTTCACGGCGTATCCGTCGGCCGACTTGACGACGTTCGACGCCTGCTCCTTGAGCGTGAGCGGCTTGAGCTGCTGCTGTTGCTGGGACGGTCCATCCTGCGAGCACCCGGTGAGGCAGATCGCCCCGAGTGCGAGGAGGCTGACGGTTAGGCTGCGCGGGATCACTTTGCCGTGATAACCGGTTCATGGGCACGAACGGCACATGACACGCGCCAGCCGTACCAAGTCTTTAACCGGACTCTTCGCCGGACAGTTATCCGCGAGGCCGTACCACGCGCCTTTCATCCCAGACCGGCTGCGGCGATTCGTATACCGTTCCGTCGGAGCCGAACACCAAATAGCGGTCGAAATCAGCGGCGAACCAGCGGTCGTGCGTGACCGCCATGACCGTGCCGTCGAAGGCGTTCAGCCCCACCTGGAGCGCCTCGGCGCTGGCCAGGTCGAGGTTGTCGGTCGGCTCGTCGAGCAGCAGCAGCGTCGCGCCCGACAGCTCCAGCAGCAGGATCTGCAGCCGGGCCTGCTGACCGCCCGACAGTGTGTCGAACCGCTGCTCGGCGACCAGTCCGGCCAGCTCGTAGCGGGCCAGGATCTTCATGGCCTCGTTCTTCAGCCGGGCGTGCTCGGACATCACGATCTCGACGGGCGTGCGGCCGAGCAGGTCCGGCCGGGCGTGCGTCTGCGCGAAGTGGCCGGGCACCACCCGGGCGCCGAGCCTGGCGACCCCCGTGTGGGCGACCTGAGTGCCCGCGATCAGCCGCAGGAAGTGCGACTTGCCCGAGCCGTTGGAGCCGAGCACGGCCACCCGCTCGCCGTACCAGATCTCCAGGTCGAACGGCCGCATGAGGCCGGTGAGCTCGAGCTCCTCGCAGATGACCGCGCGCTTGCCGGTGCGTCCGCCGCGCAGGCGCATGGTGATGTTCTGGTCGCTGGGCGTCTCCTCGGGCGGTCCCGCCTCCTCGAACCTGCGCAGCCGCGTCTGGGCCGCGTGGTAGGGCGCCGCCATGCCGTCGTTGTAGCGGGCCTTGTTCTTCAGCATGTTGACCAGGGCCTTGAGCTTGGCGTGCTCCTCGTCCCAGCGCCGGCGCAGCTCGTCGAGCCGGTCGTTGCGCGCCTTCCTGGCCTCGGCGTAGGTGCCGAAGCCGCCGCCGTGGATCCAGATGCCGCCGGACTCCACGGTGACGATCCGGTCGGCGGCGTTGGCCAGCAGCTGGCGGTCGTGGCTGACCAGCAGCACGGTCTTCGGCGTCTCGCGGAGCTGCTGCTCCAGCCACTCCTTGCCGGGCACGTCGAGGTAGTTGTCGGGCTCGTCGAGCAGCAGTGTCTGATCCGGCCCCCGCAGCAGCGCCTCCAGCACCAGCCGCTTCTGCTCACCCCCGGACAACGTCGACACATCCCGATATTTCACGCTGTCGTACGGCATGCCGAGTGCGGCCACCGTACAGGTGTCCCACAGCACCTCGATGTCGTAGCCGCCGGCGTCGGTGTAGTCGGTGATGGCCTGCGCGTAACGCATCTGCGTCTTCTCGTCGTCGCGCTCCATCATCACCAGCTCGGCCCGCGCCAGCCGCTCGGCCGCCTGCCGCACGGCCGGCGGCGCGACGCTGAGCAGCAGGTCGTGCACCGTGCTGCCGTCCCGCACACTGCCGACGAACTGCCGCATCACGCCCAGCCCGCCGGAGCTCGCCACGCTGCCCTCGATCGGCTGCAGATCGCCCGCGACCAGCCGCATCAGCGTGGTCTTCCCCGCGCCGTTGGGCCCGACGAGCGCGGCCTTGACCCCATCCCCGATCCGAAAGGACACGTCGTTGAGCAGCGGCCGCCCATCGGGCAGCACGTATGTCAAATGTCCCACTTCGACGTGACCCATGCGCTGCAGGTTATCCGCCCGGCGCCCAGGATCGCACTTTCATTATCCTTCACTCACAGCTAAAGATGACTACTCTCAGCAGTAACATGCTATAGATGCATAGTACTATTCATCTATGAGGCCCACCCCGCCGACGCTGCTGCCTCTCCTCCGGTCCAACACCGTCGGTGAACTGCTCGCCTGGCTGTACCTGCACCCCGACAGTGAATATTCGACGACCGAACTCGCCGCACAGACGGGAGCGTCTCAGCCCACCGTGAGCCGCGAAGCGGACCGATTCGCCAGAGCCGGACTGATCCTGGAACGGCGACACGGCAACCTTCGCATGCTTCGCGCCGACACCACCACGATCATCGCCAGATCGCTCACCGACCTGCTGGCCCTGACCTACGGTCCCGCCGCCGTCCTGCCTCCGCTCCTCCAACCCATCCCTGGCATCGATGAGGCGTACATCTACGGATCGTGGGCCGCCAGACACGCACACCAGCCAGGGCCGCCGCCACAAGACGTGGACGTCCTCGTGGTGGGATCCGCCGACGACGACGCACTGTACGACGCGGCACGGACAGCGGAGCGAACCCTCGGCCGGGAAGTGAACGTCACCCGGATCGCACCGGACTCCTGGACGGATGACACTCCCGACCCGTTCGTGACGTCTGTGCGAACCAAGCCCCTGTACCCCCTGATTCCGAAAGAACGCGACTCATGAGATGGATGCAAGGACGCGACCGAATAGACGCGATGCTGTCGTCGGGGCAGTTGGAACGCGTACCGGCGAACCGGCAGCATGCCGACACCCTGCTGTCCCAGGCCCGCCAGCACATCGAACTCGCCCACAGCGGCTGCGAGACAGATCCCACAGGCGCTTACCAGCTTCTCTACGACGCCTCCAGAAAGTCGCTCGCCTCAATCCTGGAGAACCAAGGGTTGCGAGCCACCAGCAGGGGCGGTCACCTCGCAGTGCTGGATGCGGTCACGGCCCAACTCGACCCTCCCCTTGGGCAGTCGCTTCGTCCGTTCGACCGGATGCGTCGCCGGCGCAACAGCGCCGAATACCCGCTGCCGAACGCTCCTGGGATCACTCCTGATGACGTTCGGCGGGATCTGGTCAAGGCACAGGAGTTCGTATCACTGGCTCACAAGGTGCTGGACCAGATGAGGCCGTACTGAGGGTTTCATGGGCGGGCGGGCGGGTGAGTGCGGAAGGGCGGGATCACGGTTTCGTACGGGGGCAGAGGACGCCCGCGACGATCTCCAGCAGGGCGGCGGCCGCCAGGGCCACCGCGGGATGCCAGGACAGCAGGAACGCGCCCGTCAGCGCGCCGGCGAACATCGCGACGACAGAGGCGACGCGACGCCCGATCCTCCCCTGCGACGGCAGCATGAAGGTGCCCGCCAGCGCCCGCGTCAACACCGTGGTGGGCAGGTCAGGCGCGGCCACCCGCAGAATGGTGACGTTGCGTGATCCCATCGCCGCCGCGAGCACGACGATGACGGCCAGGCGGTGCGGCGTCAGCTCGGCGGGGTGGCTGGGGAGGCCGAGGGCGAGCAGCGCCGCCACCAGGAGCAGGGCGCCCTCGCCGCACACCGCGTACGTCAGCCAGCGCTCCGGCCGCCTGCGGCTCAGCGCGCCGTTGACCCGGTGCCCGGCCAGCGCGCCGAGCACGAAGGCCACCAGCGCCACGGCCGAGCCGGCGACCGGGATCGAGCGGTCGACCAGCCCGAAGCCGACGAACAGCACGTTGCCCGTCATGACCGCCGCGAAGACACGGTCGAGGCCGAGGTAGCTGACCGCCTCGACCACGCCGGTGACGCCCGTGAGCAGGACCAGCGCCGTCGTCAGTCGTGACGTCGCGAAGGGCATCCTCCTTCATACGCGATCACGCCGCACCGACGTCGTGGCCTTTACCGACCCGGGGGAAGATGCTGGCCGTACCTCACCCGAGCAGGCTCACCGCCCGTGCGCGCAGGTCCGCCGAGGCCGTCAGCGGCGAGCCGGCGTCGAACGGCGGCTGCGGGTCGTACTCGATGAGCAGTTGTACGGCCTCGGCGGTGTCCTGGCCGCTGGCCTTGGCCAGCAGTGTCAGCGCCATGTCGATGCCGGCCGAGACTCCGGCGGCGGTCACGATCTTGCCGTCCACGACCACCCGCTCGTGCACCGGCTCCGCGCCCATCCCCGACAGCTCGTCGACCGCCGCCCAGTGGCTGGTCGCCCGGCGCCCCTTCAGCAGCCCGGCCGCGCCCAGCAGGAACGCGCCGGAGCAGACGGAGGTCGTCCAGCGGGTGTGCTCGTGTGCCTCGCCGATCCAGCGGACGAGGGCCTGGTCGGAGAGCGCCTCCATGGTGCCCATCCCGCCGGGCACGACGATCACGTCGGGACTCGGCACGTCGGCGTAGCTCGCGGTGGCCTCGATGGTGAGGCTGCCCTGGTCGTCGGTCACCGGCCCCGGCTCGGCGGCCACGAAGGTGACCTGCCAGCCGGGGGCGAAGGCCAGCACGGTGTACGGGCCGATGGCGTCCAGCCCGGTGAAACCGTTGTAGAGGGGGATCACGGCGTGCATGGGTCAGGTCTCCTTCGAGTGGAACCGGCGGCGGTAGTCGCCGGGGGATACGCGCAGATGGCGGCGGAGACCCGGTAGAGGGTCTCCGGCCTGCCCAGTCCCGACTCCCTGGCCACCCTGTCGAGTGCGTGGTCGGTGACTTCGAGCAGCCGCCTGGCGGTGTCGGCACGGCTGCGCTCGACGTACCGGCCCGGTGACAGGCCGGTCTGTTCGGTGAAGACGCGAGAGAAATGGCGCTCGCTCAGGCCGGCGCGGCGGGCCAGGGCTGGCACGCTCAGGTCCTCGGCCGGGTTGGCGTCGATGAACGCCTGGAGGTCGCGCAGCGGCTCGCTGCGCGGCCTGATGACGCTCATCGGCATGCTGAACTGGCTCTGCCCACCCGGCCGGTGCAGGTAGACGACCAGCCCGCAGGCGACCTGCCTGGCCACCTCGTGCCCGTGGTCGTCGGCCACCAACGCCAGGGCCAGATCCATGCCGGCGCTGACCCCGGCGGAGGTCCACACCTCGCCGTCCCTGGTGTAGATGGCGTCAGGCTCCACCATGACGTCCGGGTAGCAGGCGCCCAGCCAGCCGGTGAGCAGCCAGTGGGTGGTGGCCCGCCTGCCGTCGAGCAGCCCGGCCGCGGCCAGGACGAACGCGCCGCTGCAGACCGACGTGGTCCGGCGGGCCACCCGCGACAGGCGGACGACCTGCGCTGTCAGCTCCGGGTCGCGCGCCTGCGTCATCGTGGTCGGGCCGCCGACCACCAGCAGGGTGTCGATCGGCCCGTGGATCTCGTTCAACGCCGCCTGGGCCACGACCTCGATCCCGTGGTGGGCGGCGGGGACCGCGCCGGCCTTGGCCGCGCCCACCTCGACCTGGTAGCCGTCCTGCCCGGTCAGCACCGTCGCCGCGGCGAACACGTCGGCCGGCCCTGTCATGTCGAGGAGCTGGAAGCCCTCGTAGAGCACGATCACGATCCGCCGTTTCATACCCTTCATGCTGGTCAGGACGTGTCGTGGCGTCAATGACACGACCATTGCGCTTTACGCCATCGGGCCTCGGCGGCCCTTTACCCAAGACAGCGCGTCATGACTCTCAGCATGCGAAAAACCACGCTAGGTTACGGGGCGTTCTCACAACTCATCACTCAAGGAGATCCCCTGTGAGGCTGTCCACCCGAGTCGCCGGCGCCATCGCGGCGGCGGCCTTGTTCACCCTGGTCGCCCCGGTCCCCACCGCGACCGCCAGCCCCCGCTCCACCTGCTACGGCGGCCGCGTCTGCCTGTACGCCGGCTTCGACTACAACCGCGGCCAGACCGACCACTGGCGCGACTTCGTCCAGGACGACACCGACCTGTCCGACGACAACTGGCTCGCCTGGGACTACAGCAACTCCTGGCACAGCATGAACAACGAGACCAGCTCGGTCAGGAACCGCATCGGCTGCCCGATCACGCTGTGGCAGCACGCGTACTTCACCGGCGCGCACAGCACCTTCCTCCACGACTCCAACGACGGCTTCCTGGCCAACAACGCCGTCGGCAACAACCGCACCAGCTCCATCGACATCTGGTGCCGCTGACCCGGAGCAGCGCCGGTTTCCGGGCTTCACCGGAAACCGGCCGCCACGCCAGACCGCCGCTCGTGCTCGGCGCCCTCCTCGTGGCGGTTACGGCCTGCGCGCAGCCACCACGGGCGCCCGCAACCACCCCCGGAGTCAGCGGGGTGGCGGATCTGAAGCTGCCGTTCGACGCCTACAAGCCCACGCCCGCCCAGCGGGCGCTCCTGGGCAACGCCCACAACCTGCTGATCGTACGGTGCATGCGCCGGTACGGCATCACCGTGCACCCACCGGGCACGGACCAGGAGGCCATCGCCGCCGCCGACCCCGGCAACACCCGCCGCTACGGCGTGGTGGACCCGGCGCAGGCGGCCCGCTTCGGCTACCACCTGGCCTCGCGGACCTCGCCGTCCGGGTCGTCCGGGTCGTCGCGGTGGGCGGACAAGCTGGGCCTGACCGCGAGCCGGCACCTGTACGGCAAGCAGGGCCGGCCCGGTTGCCTGGACCGGGCGCCGGAGGTCCTGGCCCGCAGCGCGCCGGCGGCCGACTGGCAGTGGCTGGCGCTGCAGGACGCGCGCACCCTGGAGCGAGCCGCCAAGCGGGTGGCGGTGCGGCGGGCCGTGGTCAAGTGGACGACGTGCATGAAGGCCGCCGGCCACTCCTATCCCTCGCCGGAGGCGGCCATCGCCGACCCCCGCTGGAACCTGGAGGGCACCGAGATCACCGCCGAGGAGAAGCGGGTCGCGGTCGCGGACACCTCGTGCAAGTGGTCGTCCGGCCTGGTGGCCGCCTGGTTCACCGCGGACGCCGAGCAGCAGCGGAAGATCGTGCTCAAGCACTCCGAACGCTTCGCCGACCTGCGCGACAACCTGGGCGAACGGCTCGACAGAGCCACCACCCTGCTGGGGCGCAAAGGGCTCACCGGCCGAGCAGGTCCCGCAGCCGCTCGATCTGCGCCCGGCGCGACTCCTGCACCTGCGCGGCCCACTGGGTGACGGCCGGCGCCACCCCGTCGCGAACCTCGTCCGCGGCCATCTGGACGGCGCCGTCCTGGTGCGTGATCAGCAGGGTCAGCAGGTCGGATTCCAGGCTCGGGGACCGCTTGAGCTCGGCGATCCGCTTCTGGTCGATGTCCGGCAGCCCGCCATGATGATCGTGCGCGCCGTCCGGCGGGGTGAGCGGCTGCTCCCAGGAGTGCAGCCAGCGCAGCATCATCTCGACCTCGGTCTGCTGGGTGCTGGCGATGGCCGCCGACAACGTCTTGAGCTCGGGGGTGACCGCCCTGGCCGCGCCCACCTTGGCGATCTCGATGCCCTGCCGGTGGTGCTGCACCATCATCTGCACGAACCTGACATCGGCGGCGTTGACCGGTGCGCTACCCGTCCCGCCCGTCCCGCAGGCGGCCACGAGCAGGAGTCCGAGAGCCGCTAAGACGTACCTCATGGCTTGTCAGCGTGGCACGCGGGCAGGCGATCCGTCGAGGGCCTCAGGCGACCTTGGATGAGGGCGCCTTCCAGGTGTTGCACACGCTCGGGCCACCCGCCTGATAGCCCTTCTTGGACCAGCCGAGGCGGTTGGCGGGCTTGCCCTCCCCCTTCAGCTTGTGGAACTCCGGCGGGTCCTGACCCTCGAAGACGGACTTCCAGTTCTTGACCGTACGGCCGAAGCTCTTGTAGGAGGCGGCGGTGAAGCAGTCGGCCTGGAGCTGGAGCCGGCGGAGCTGCTCGTCGATCTCGGGCTGCTCGCCTCCGTTCGGCAGTGCCTGCCAGGCCAGGCCGATACCGGTCTGGACCTGCACGATTCCGCTCCACGCGTCCGTGACCGCGGCGAACACCTTCGAGTCGTCCTTGTCCTTGATCCAATCGGCGGCCACCCGTACCCGGATGAAACTCAGGCACTGCTCGGCGAATGATCCCTTGACCTCCCGGCGCCAGTTGCAGGTTCGCTTCTCCTTCGTCTCCACGAACCCCACCTGCACTGGCTGGAGGTCGGGGACCGGCGACTTCCATGTCTTGCTCAGGCAGGTGACGAGATCGTTGATGTACTTCGTCGTTGACGCCCTGGTCGTGCCCTTGACCAGCTTGCACGTGGTCTTGGGGAGCTTGCCCTTCTTGTAGATCTCGTTGTGGGTCAGCTCGGCGGCGCCCTTGACGGGGTAGGCGTGCGCCGTACCGGACAGGAGCACTAAACCGGCGGCGGCGACCGCGCATGCGCGAATGATCATGCGGTTGAACATAGGGGTGCGCTCGCCAAAATGTCACTCTTTATCCGGAATTTCGTGATCTATCGCCGCCGAGCGCTTCCCGCTTTCTCCGGCTGCGCACGCTGCATGCGCCGCCGCCGCTGCAGCCAGGCCAGCCCCAGAACCGCCAGCCCGATTGGCGTACGCGCCAGCCGGCGGGCCACCAGGAACTTGAAGAACTTTTTCATGACGAGCCCTCTGCCCCTCAGCACGGCGAGCATGCTCACCCGGACGCCGGGGTCACCAGGTGAGGAAGAGCGCCTCGGGGGCGCGGTGGATGAGGGTGGGCGCCATGGTGACGTCGGTCCGGGCCAGGCGCAGGCCAGGAAGCACGCGGATCAGGATTTCCAGGGTTATCCGCACCTGCTCCTTGGCCAGCTGGGAGCCCGGACAGCCGTGCGGGCCGTGGCCGAAGGAGACATGACGGGCCGGCCGGGTGATGTCGAACTCGTCCGGACGTACGCCGGCGTCCGCATCGCGCCCGGCCGAGGCGAAGGAGACGAAGACCACCTCGCCCTCGTGCAGCTCGGTGCCGCTCAACGTCACCGTGGTGGTGACCGTACGCCGGAAGCCCTGGATGGGCGCGTCGAACCTGACCGCCTCCTCGATCGCCGCCGGGACGAGCTCCGGCCGCTCGACCAGCAGCTCCCACTGGCGGCGATCCCGGAGCAGGTTCAGCAGCACCGTGCCGAGCAGCGCGGTCGCGGTCAGGTGGCCCGCCAGCAGCAGGTTCTGGACGTTGGAGACGATCTCCTTGCGCTGGGCCGGCGCCAGGTCACCGGAGCCGGGCGCCAGCTCCCGCACCATCTCGGTGATCAGATCGTCCCGCGGTTCTCGCCTGCGGGCGCGGGCGTACTCGTCGAGCAGGCGTTGCATGGCCACGATCTGCCGCGCGGCCTCGACCTGCTCCGCCTCGGTCAACTCGGTGAACACCAGCGCCTCGGCCCGCTGCGCGCCGTGGATCGCGGCGGGGGTGTCGGCCGGATCCAGCCCGAGCAGGTGGCCGATCACGTCCGCGGGCAGCGGCCCGGCGTAGGCGGCCATCCACTCGGCCTGACCGTCGCCCGCGAACGAGCCGATGAGCGCCTCGGCCCGTGCGGTGACGTACGGGATGGTGGCGGCGATCCGCGCCGGGGACAGCCCTCTGGTGAGAGGGCGGCGCAGACGCCGGTGCGCGTCGCCGTCGGCGCTGAGCACCGTCCGCGTCCCGCCGAACCCCTTGCTCAGCTCCGCCAGCGCGGCCCTGCCCGGCAGGTGATCGGGCCGCAGCGCGCTCACCGACGAGAACCGCTCCGGATCACCCAGCACCTCGCGTACGTCCTGTCGCCGGCTGACCAGCCAGGCGTCCAGCTCGGGCAGGAAGGTGAGCCCGCGGGTCCGGCGTGCCTCGGCGTAGACCGGATAGGGGTCACGATAGAAGGCGTGTGGATGCACGTACCCATGGTCGCTCGTCGAGCCCCCTCGCGGCCGCTGTCGCGAGGGGGCTTTTCCGCTTCGCTACGGACGGCTGATCGACTCGCAGCCGACCGGCGCGTCCGCCGCGTCGGCGATCACCGTGTCGTTCTCACCACCACAGTCGATCTTCGCGTCCTTGGTGCCCTGGAGGTCGTCGGCGTCGAGGATGTCCTCGCCGCCCCGGCCTTCGAGGGTGTCGGCGCCCTCGCCACCGATCAGCCTGTCGAAGACACTGCTTCCGATCAGGGTGTCGGCCCCGACGGTGCCCACGATGGTCTCCACGTCCTTGGTGACGTCGTCGCGGTCGATCGACCGGCCGTCCCGCTGCGCGCGGTCGTCCTTGGTCACCGTCACCGGCTGGCCGCTGGACCCGTAGTCGACCGTGTCGCTCCCGGCTCCGCCCACGTAGGTGAAGCTCGTCCCCTCGAAGCCGCGCCCGGCCAGGAAGGTGTCCCCGCCACCGCCCCCGTTGATCGTTCCGCCGATCCCCACCAGCGACGAGAACCGGTCGCTGCCGCCGCCCAAGGTGGCGTTGACCGTGGTGACACCGGTGCCGCAGTTCACCTCGTTGGCGGAGACCTGCTCGCAGCCCGCCCCTGTCTGTGCCACGACCTGCCCGAACACGTGCAGCCGGCCGCTCACGGCCTGGAGCGTGATGTTGTCGCTCCTGGAGATGGAACCCGCCGTGATGGTCACGATCTCACCGCTCCTGGTCACGGTCGGCTCCCCCGCGGCGGCATTGCCCGTTCCGGGCGTCATGGCCAGCAGACCGGCGGCCAACCCGCCGAGCAGGGACAGTCGGACGGCGTTACGCTTGATGTTGTTCATGGTCATTACCCCGTATGGATCTTGGCGGGCTCTCTGCATGAGCACCGCTCGCGTTCGATCCAACGATGAACCAGAACATTGTTCTCTTCTGCGCACAAGTCCATGTATCAAACCCACACCGACCTGCAAAAGTACACACTCAGCCGAAGCATCCACGCCGGACCCGTGGCCCCTTCGGACTCCGGCTCAAGCCGCCCGCACTGCTGAGAAGCCTGACATCTCACGCCATGGCCGCCCGGCGCCAACCGTTACAGGTCCGGGAAGGCATGAATCACGGTTCGCCCGGCTTGCTGTACGGCGCTGCTCCACGAGATGGAAAAGGCCCTCCCGGATCATCCGGAAGGGCCTTTGACCTGGAGCCGCCTTCGGGATTCGAACCCGAGACCCCTTCATTACGAGTGAAGTGCTCTGGCCGACTGAGCTAAGGCGGCATGCCGTACGGCTTGGAAGAGTCTACAGGAGCCCGAGGGGTCCTTGCTCCCCTGAACAGCCGATGTTTTCCTCCGTCCGGTAGGCCCAGCTCAGGGCGTCAACGGCCCCGCCGGCACCGACCCGCTCCCGGCCTCGCCCGCACTCCAAATGACCGCTGGGTGACTGTCCGGAAGGCGGTTCCAGCAGGTCGGCGTCCAAGCGGGCGCGGAAGGAGCTCCCGGCTCAGTCCTTGGAGAAGGTCAGTGGCGCGCATGGTGTGACCGTGGGCGTTGCGTGTCCGGGCCAGGACTCGAGAGCCTGGCCCGGACGCTTTCCATCTACGGCTGCTCCGCGGGCTCGTTGCCGTAGGCGGCGTCGTGGGCCTTGCGGGGGCCGCAGACGCTGGCCTTGGAGCAGGAGCAGCGGCGGCCGCCGTCGTTAAGGCGGACGACGACCGAGTCGGAGGGGACGTTGTGCCCCACCACCGTGCCCTGCCCCTGCGGGGTGTCCACGCTGACGCCCACGCGGGGAGCCGTGGCGCGGAACTCCTGATAGAGGGGATGCTCGTACTTCAGGCAGCACATCAGCCGGCCGCACGCGCCCGCGATGCGCAGCGGGTTGACCGGCAGGTCCTGGTCCTTAGCCATCCGGACCGAGACGGGCTCGAAGTCCTTGAGGAACGTGGCGCAGCACAGGTCACGGCCGCACGGGCCGATGCCGCCTTGCAGGCGGGCCTCGTCGCGCGGGCCGATCTGTCTCAGCTCCACCCTGGCCCGCAGGTTACGGGCCAGGTCACGGACCAGGGCACGGAAGTCGACCCGGTTCGGGGCCGAGAAGTAGACCGTGTAGACGTTGTCCTGGTCGAGATAGTCGACGCCCACCACCTTCATCGGCAGCGTGTGCCGTTTGATCAGTCGTTTGGACACGCTGCGCGCCTCGGCTCTGCGGCGCTTGTTGGTCTCGTCGCGGGACAGGTGCTCCTCGCCCGCGACGCCCGCGCACACCGGCAGCCCGTCGATGTCCTCGCTCGTATATTGCGGCGCCCACACGCACTCTGCCACCTCGGGTCCTGAGTCGGTCGGGACCAGCACCTTGTCGCCCACGCTGGGGCTGTGCCCGCCCGGATCGAGGTAGTAGAGGCGTCCGTAGCGTGTGAAGCTCACGGCCATGATCATGCCCATGGACTCGCGCTCGCCTCCTGACGGCCTCGGGGGTTCTTACGGCCTTCGTTGCCACATTACGTGTGCCAGGACGCTGAGGGTGAGGGTGTGAGCGCCGGATATCGGCAGGATCATTCGCCGTCCGGGCACACCTTGCTCCCAGGAAGAAAGAGCCCGAAATTAGCCATCAGCAGCCCCTTGTCGGCCGTGCACGCCCCGTTGACGACCGCCGCGATGCCCGGCTGTCGCTTCAACCTGCTGATCGTCTTGCTCCGGTCGACCTCTGGCTTCATCGTCAATATGAACGATTCGGGCATGTCCGTCACCTTGGCCGAATCGAGGAGCGCCTTGTTGTCGGGGAACGACTTCTGGAAGTTTTCGTACGCCGCCCCCTGGTCCACGAACGTGGACGACTCGACGTCGGGTAGCGAATCGATCAGGTCTTGTACGGCGGCCTTCTCCGCGTTCGTCGCCGCTTTTCCGGCTTTCTTGACCCCCTTGAAATTGCCTTTCCCATCCACAACCTGCTCGGCGCCACACGGGGTCTGGTGCGCCTCCTTGCCACACAGGAAGGCTTTGACCACGGGTCTGGCGTCCGCATTGTCGGCGACCATGTCAGAAGACAGGTCCATGACATTCTGGATCCCCGCCACCCCCCGCAGCGCCCGCGGCACCCGATCTCGATCGGCCCCGTCCCTGATCGTCAACCTGAACGATGCCGGCAGGTCGACGGCTCTGAAACCGTCCAGCAGCGCCTTGTTGCGGACGAATTCCCGCCGAAACTTCTCGTAAGCGCCGGCCTGGTCGATAAAGGCCACCGATTCGACCTCCGGCAACTGCCGCACCAAGGCGCCGACCGCTTTCGTCTCTTCGGCGGTGACGTCACGACCTTGGCATGCCTCCTCCTTCGGCAACGTCTTGGAACACAGGAAGACGATCATCTCCCCCTTGCCCTGCCGATGGTCCGGACTCACCGCCACGGCACGGTCCACATCACCCCGACCGCCCATTCCCACCGCGCCCGCCACCCCGACGAGCACGACGACAGCCGCCACGGCCACCAGCCGGAGATCCACCCGGAACCGTGACCGCTGCTGGGCCCCGTGCAGCGGCCGGAGAGTGCTGGTGTCGATCGTCGCGCCGGCCTCAGTCAGTGCCTCGCGCAGCCGATCTTCCATCGGACTGTTCATGAATCCTCCCCAAGTGCCCGGCGGAGGGCGGTCAGCCCTCGCGCGATCGTGGACCTGACCGTGCTCGCACTGATCCGCATGGTCTCGGCGATCTCCTGGTCTGCGAGACCGAGGTAGTAGCGCAGCGTCAGCGCCTCACGCTGCCTGCGCGGCAACTCCCGCAGCGCCAGAAGCAGCTCGCGGCGCTCCTCCGTCACCATCGCGGCGCTCTCCGCCGACCAGACGGGCGGTTCGTACGGCACCGCCCGCCGGAACACCGTGGCCCGCCGACGCAGCACCGACCGGCACCCGTTGAGCACGGCGGAGCGCACGTAGACCAGTGCTCTGCCAGGATCCCGCAGCCGGCCCCGCCCCGCGTGCGTGCGGGCGAACGCCTCCTGCACGACGTCCTCGGCCGTCGCCTGATCCCCGACCATGATCAGTGCCAGCCGCACGAGCCCGACATGATGCTCGGCGAAGATCACCGAAACGTCCACCTGCTCGCGCATCAGAGCCTTCCCTCGGGAAAGCAGTTCGACTTCCACATCACAGAGACGCCTCACGGCCCCATCTGCTGCTTCAGTCACCGCACTATCTTCGCGGCGGCCGTACCGGAAGATCGTCTACTTCGGGCAGGTCGTCTACTTGGGGCAGTAGGTGAGCCCGAGAATGCCGGAGGAGAGCCGCATGACGTCGACGAGCTTCAGGTGCGTCGTGTCGATCCCGCCGTAGCGCCGGAGTCAACGCGTCGATCAGGGAGGAGCCGAATCAACAGGTTCCTACACGTGCTTCACCCGCAGCGACAGCATCATGGATTCGACGGCGATCTGCGGGTTCACGTTGAGGTCGAGGCGCTCGCGGCACCGCATGATCGCGTCGATGCGCCGCAGCGTCTCCTCCGGGGTGGACACCTTGGCCAGCTGGTCGAGCTCGTAGCGGATGTCGTCGTTGGCCAGCTCTACCCCCGCGCCGAACTGCATCGCCAGCACGTCACGGTAGAACGAGATCAGCTCCAGCAGCGCCGCGTCCAGCGAGTCGCGCTTGATCCTGGTGGCCCGGGACTTCTGCCGGTCCTCCAGCTCCTTCAGCGCCCCGGCGCCGCCGCGTACCAGCCCGCGATTGAGCCCCTTGCCCGTGGAGCCCTCGCCGTACAGCCTGCGCAGGTCGGTCGTCTCCGTCGCGTTGAGCGCGCCCGTGGAGGCAGCGGCCTCCTCCTCGGCCGTTTTGACCAGCCGCTCGGCGGCGCTGACGCATTCGCCGACGCCGGTCAGCGAGCGTGGGATGGACAGCACGGCCTCGCGTCGATGCCGTGTCGCCTCGTCCAACGCCAGGGCTCTGGCCCGGCTGATGTGCCCCTGGGCCGCGCGGGCGGCGAAGCGGGCTGTCTCCCACGGCACGCTCTCGCGGGTGGCGAGGAGGTGCGCGACCGCCTCGGTGCCGGGCGTGACCAGGGTGACCTGCCGGCAGCGCGACCTGATGGTGATCATCAGGTCGTCGGGGGCGGGGGCGCAGAGCAGCCACACCGTGCGCGGCGGGGGCTCTTCGATGGCCTTGAGCAGGGCGTTCGCGGCGGACTCGGTGGCCCGGTCGGCGGCTTCGAACAGGATGACGCGCCAGCGCCCCTGGGTGGGCGCGCCCGCCGCTCTGAGGATGAGCTCGCGGGTCTGCTTGACGCTGTAGGACAGACCC
This sequence comes from Nonomuraea glycinis, assembly GCF_014646515.1. Classification (GTDB taxonomy): domain Bacteria; phylum Actinomycetota; class Actinomycetes; order Streptosporangiales; family Streptosporangiaceae; genus Nonomuraea; species Nonomuraea glycinis. The sequence continues at coordinate 492,825 of NZ_BMNK01000002.1, read as the reverse complement.
GCTGGGCGTACGGTCTCCAGGTCGGGGTGGGAGCCGATCAGCACCTGGTGGCACTGGTCGCAGTGGCCGCAACCGGCGTCAGGGCAGAGCAGGGCCGCCGCGAAGGCCCGCGCGGCCTCCTCGCGGCCGGAGCCGGGCGGCCCGGTGAACAGCCAGGCGTGCGTCATCCCGGCCCCGCGCCCGCCCCGCACCGTCTCACCCGCGGCGGCCGCCGCCCGCGACAGTACGGTCGTCGCCTGGTCCTGGCCTACTAGGTCATCGAAGACACCCACGGCATCAGGCTAGTCGCGGATGGCGGGCATCGTGCCCGTAGCGTCCTCGGACTCCTCCGGCACCGGGTCCGGCAGGATCTCGCGGATCCGATCCTGGATCTCGCGGGTGATCTCCCCGGTCGGCAGCGTGCCGTCCACCACCAGGTAACGCTCGGGGGCGGCGGCGGCCAGCGCGCGGAACTCCTTGCGCACCCGCTCGTGGAACTCCAGCGGCTCCGCCTCGATCCGGTCCACCGCTCCGCCCAGCCTGCTCAGCCCCAGCTCGGGCGGCGTGTCGATCAGCACGGTCAGGTGCGGCACCAGCCCGCCCGTCGCCCAGGCGTTGACCTTGGACACGTCCTCGGGGTCGAGGGACCGCCCTGCCCCCTGGTAGGCCAGCGACGAGTCGATATAGCGGTCGCAGACGACCAGGGCGCCTCGGTAGAGGGCGGGGCGGATGACCTTCTCCACATGCTCCGCACGGTCGGCGGCGTAGAGCAACGCCTCGGCCCTGGCCGACAACCCGCGCTCGGCCGCGTCGAGCAGGATGGCGCGCAGCCGCATGCCGATCTTGGTGGCGCCGGGCTCGCGGGTCTGCACGACGTCGAAGCCCTGGTCTCGCAGCCAGATGGCGATCAGCCTGGACTGGGTCGTCTTCCCGGATCCCTCACCGCCTTCGAACGCCACGAACAGGCCGGGCAGTTGCTCGGCCGCGCCGGTCTCGAAGCGCTTGCCGCGCAGGGCCGCGATGATGTCCTCGGAGAGCGAGACGCCCTTCCGGTCGTCCATATGGCGCAGGCCGAGGATGCCGACGACGGTGGCGAGCACGCCGCCGGCCAGCAACACCAGGTTGGTGCCGTTGAACTGGTAGGTCAGGTCGCCGAGTTGGAGCAGGTGCTCGCCGAACAGGGCGGCGAGCGGGTTGGCCGCGGCCACGACCAGCAGCAGCGTCACCCGGGCGGTGGACTGCAGGAAGGAGAACGTGCGCCCGCGCATCGAGTCCTCGACCTCGAGCCCGATGAGGGTGTAGCCGATGATCCAGGCGATGCCGGCGCACGCCCCGAGCACCACGGTCAGCATGACCACGATCACGAGGTTGTGGACCAGCGCGATGGCCGCCAGCACGAGCCCCGCCAGGATGATCGCCAGGCCGAACAGCCGCCGCCGCGACAGCTCGCGCAGCAGCCGGAGCCCGAAGAACATGCCCAGCGCCATGCCGACGAAGACCGCGCCGAACACGATGCCGTAGGCGGCGTCACCACCGCCGAGCGCCACCACGTAGATCTTGGCGACGCCGACCACCGCTCCGCCCGCGGCGAACGCGCCGAGCATCCCGATGATGAGGCCGCGCACCAGCCGGTTGCTGCCGACGAACCGCCAGCCCTCGACGATCTGCTTGAACACGGACGGCGTGGAGATCGCCCCGTCCCGCTTGGGGATGTCGCGCAGCGTGAAGATGAGGAAGGCCGAGACGAGATAGGCGCAGGCGTTGACGATGAGCGCCAGCGCGGTCGGATCCATCCAGGCCAGGAAGGGCACCACGTTGCGGGTGACGTCGCCGACCAGCGACAGGGCCGCGAACAGCACCGCGGCGATCGGTGCGGTGCCGTACGTGACCATCAAGTTGAGCTGGTTGGCCGACTCGAGCTGCTCCTTGGGCACCAGGTTGGGGACGGTGGCGTCCTTGGCCGGCACCCAGAAGAGGTTGACGCATTCGACGAGCAGCGTCGCGATGATGACCCATTGGTAGCTGTTGACCAGCGGGATCGACAGCACCACGGCGAAACGGGCCAGGTCGGCACTGAACATCGTCAGCCGCCGGTCGAACCGGTCGGCGAACGCGCCCGCGAGCGGCCCCAGCAGGACGGCGGGCAGCATCTTGGCGATGAACACACCGCCGATGGCCAGTGACTGGATGCGGTAGTCACCCTCGGTGAGGTTTCCGGCCAGTGCGGTCAGGGCCAGGATGTTGAGCCAGTCACCCAGGCTGCACACGGACATGGCCGTCCAGAGCCGGCGGAACGGTGCGATAGCCAGCACGTGGGTTTGTCGGCCAAGGGCGGTCATGATGTCAGCGTATCCAGGTGTTCGCTGGGAGTGGGATGGCGAGCGACGAGTCGGATATACCCGGCGGCTCGTCGCTGAGGGTAGTACGTACATGGCCCCGCGCGCAGGTAGCACAGCGTGAATGGGCCCCCGGAATGACCATCGTCCGTCAGCCCCCTCTACGCGCTTGCTCGATCATGGGCGCCCAGGCCGTCCGGACGGCGGCGGGCAGATCGAGCTCCTCCCAGAGCTCCACGAGCAGCACCCCGTCCACATGGTCGAGCAACTCCCTCGGCCCGCCCTCACGCAGCAGGGCGGAGTAGGCCTCGCGGCGCTGCCCGCGATCGGCCAGATCGTAGATCCGCCCGCCCAGCCGCAGCTTGCCCAGCGCCTCGGCCACCGTCAGGCGCGGCAGGTGGCCGGGCACGGAGAACGGCCGGCCGTCGTCGGCGACCCGGGAGGAGAACCCCGCCCTGGGCTCCAGCACCAGCCGGAAGCCGGCCGCGTCCAGAATGCGCCCGGCGGTCTCCAGCGTGGGCGACTTACGGCCGTGCTCATAGGCCGACAGTGTGGTGCGCGAGGTGCCGCTCACCCCCGCGAGCTCCTTCTGCCGCATCCGTGCCGCATGCCGGGCCTGCTTGAGCAGCATCCCGCCCTGCTCCGCCCAGAACCTGACGTCGGGCACCCCACTGGCCGGGGAAGAGACCATCATCACCTCCGTGTATCCCTTGAGATACTACGGCATTGGAGACGCTCCGTGCACGGCAGAGTGCGGAAAGTCAGCGGAGTTCGAGCATAGTGATCTCCGGCGGCGCTCCCACCCGGATCGGCGGCCCCCAGAACCCGGCCCCCCGCGTGACGTACACCTGCACCCCGTCGACCGTGCCCAGCCCGGACACCACCGGCTGCTGCACCGGGATCACCAGATTGAACGGCACCATCTGACCACCGTGCGTGTGCCCGGAGAGCTGCAGGTCCACGCCGTGACGAGCGGCCTGCACCGCCTGCACGGGCTGGTGCGCGAGCAGGACCGTCGTCCGGCGCTCGGCCCGCCCGCCCAGCGCGGCGGCGAAGTCGGGCCCGTCGCCCGTGGCGGCGCCGTTGAGATCGTTGACCCCGGCCAGGTCGAGCACGGCCCCCTGGTGCCGGATCTCCACCCGCTCGTTGCGCAGTGACCGCACCCCGAGCTCGCCCAGCTCCTCGATCCACTCCCCGGGACCGTTGACCGTGTAGTACTCGTGGTTGCCCGTCACGAAGTAGGAGCCGTAGCGCGACTCCAGCCCCCGCAACGGCCTGGCCAGCGCGCCGAGCCTCTCGACCGAGCCGTCGACCAGGTCCCCCACGATCGCCACCACGTCCGCCTCGAGCCCGTTGATCATCCGGACGATCCGCTCGGTGTGCGCCCTGCCCGTGAGCGGCCCCAGGTGGATGTCGCTGACGACGGCGAACCGCAGCCCGCCGAGCCGGGAGTCCATCCCTGGCAGCGTGACCTTGACCGGCTCGATCACCGGGTCACCCAGCGCCACCGTGACGCCGTAACCGACCGTGCCAAGCGCGCTCGCCCCCGCGACGGCGGCCGTGACACGACCGAGAAACAGCCGCCTGCTCATGTCACCGCCCTGCGAAGGCGCGCCGACAGGCGAAGGCGCGCCGACCGACGGAGACACACCGCCCGACGGAGAGGCGTCGACCGGCACGTCTGGCGTCCGTGCCGGCACGGACGCGGCCGACCCGTCAACCTCCGGCACGGACGCGACCACAACCGAAACCGGCTCGCTCACCTCCGGCGCGCTCGCGACCACAACCGAGGCCGGCTCCTTCACCTCGGCCCGCCGCCGCATGATCAGCCCGGCCACCGCCCGCGGCACCTCCAGCACCAGGAGGAACACGAGCAGGTAGAACATGATCCCCACCCACGCGTAGCCAGGCCATGACAGCCAGGACAGCGACTCCAGGCGCATGCCGCCGAAGGTGCCCAGCACCAGCAGGAACAGCCCGGCCACCGTCAACGTCAGCCCGGTGCGCACCCTCCCCGGCCGCGTGGTGGCGCGGACCAGCCGGTGCCACAGATAGAGGTGGATCGCAACGACCACACTCACGACCACGAGGAGGAAGGCCACGCCATCATGCTACGAGCAAGCCCCGAAGGGCCGCGCCCGCCGTCCTGAGAGCCCTCTCAGGACTTGGCGGCGGGCTTCTTCCTGGCAGCGGGCGCCTTCTTCGCCGGAGCCTTCCTGGTGGTGGCCTTCTTGGGCGCCGGTGCCCGCTCACGCCGCTCGGCCAGCAACTCCGCCGCCCGCTCGATGGTGATCTCCTCCACCGTGTCGCCCTTGCGCAGCGAGGCGTTGGTCTCACCATCGGTGACGTACGGCCCGAACCGCCCCTCCTTGACCACGACGGGCTTCTTGGAGTTGGGGTCGTCGCCCAGTTCACGCAGCGGCGGCGCGGCCGCGGCCCGGCCCCTGCCCCGCTGCTTCGGCTGCGCGAACAGCTCCTTGGCCTGCTCGATCGTGACCGTGAACAGGTCTTCCTCGGAAGCCAGCGAGCGCGAGTCGGTGCCCTTCTTCAGGTACGGGCCGAACTTGCCGTTGTGCGCCACCACCGGCTCGCCCTCCAGCTCCCCGACAGGGCGCGGGATGGACAGCAGCCGCAGCGCGTCCTCAAGCGTGATGGTCTCCAGCGACATCGTCTTGAACAGCGAACTCGTCCGCGGCTTGACGGCTTCGGCCTTCTTCGTCCGCTTCTTCGGCGCCCCCTCGGCGGGCGGCGCCTCCTCCGGCAGGATCTCCGTCACGTACGGCCCGAACCGCCCGTCCTTGGCGACGATCATGTGCCCGGTCTCCGGGTCGTGCCCCAGCTCACGATCGCCCGTCTGCCGCGAGAACAGCTCCTCGGCCTTCTCCGCGGTCAGCTCGTCGGGCGTGGTGTCCTCGGCCACGTTCACCCGGGTGCCGTCCCGGTCCAGGTAGGGGCCGTAGCGGCCGACCCGGATGACGATGTCGCTGCCTCTGATCGCGAAGGAGCTGATCTCCTTGGCGTCGATGTCACCGAGGTCGCTGACCATCTCCTTGAGGCCCTCGTCGCCGTCGGCGCCGTAATAGAAGCGCTGCAACTCCGGCACCCGCTCGGCCCGGTCGTTGGCGATGTCGTCGAGCACCTTCTCCATCTCGGCGGTGAAGTCGTAGTCGACCAGGTTGCCGAAATGCTGCTCCAGCAGATTGACCACGGCGAAGGCGAGGAACGACGGCACCAGCGCCGTCCCCTTCTTGAACACGTAGCCGCGGTCCAGGATCGTGCCGATGATCGACGCGTACGTCGACGGGCGGCCGATCTCGCGATCCTCCAGCTCCTTGACCAGCGACGCCTCGGTGTAGCGGGCCGGCGGCTTGGTCGAGTGGCCGGCCGCGTCCAGCCGCGACACGGTCAGCGGGTCGCCCTCGGCCAGGTTGGGCAGCCGCTTCTCGGAGTCGTCGCGGTCGGTCGACGGATCGTCGGCCCCCTCGACGTACGCCTTCAGGAAGCCGTGGAAGGTGATCGTCCGGCCCGAGGCGCTGAACTCCACGTCCTCGCCGGCCGACGACCTGCCGCCCGCCTTGACCGTGACGGACTCGCCCACGGCATCCTTCATCTGGGACGACACGGTGCGCTGCCAGATCAGCTCGTACAGCCGGAACCGGTCACCGCTCAGCCGCGTCTCGCCCGGCGTGCGGAACTCCTCCCCGGACGGCCTGATCGCCTCGTGCGCCTCCTGCGCACTCTTCACCTTGCTGGTGTAAACGCGCGGCTTATCCGGTACGTACGCCGCGCCGTACAGCTTGAGCGCCTGAGAGCGCGCGGCCGCGATGGCGGTCTCCGACAGCGTGATGCTGTCGGTGCGCATGTAGGTGATGAAGCCTTCCTCATAGAGGCGCTGCGCCACCTGCATCGTGTATTTGGCGGAGAACCCCAGCTTGCGGCTGGCCTCCTGCTGCAACGTCGTCGTCCGGAACGGCGCGTACGGCTTGCGGGTGTACGGCTTGCGTTCGACGGATTTGACGGCGAACGACGAGTCCTGGAGCCGGCCGGCCAGCTCGCCCGCGGCGGCCTCCGACAGGTGGAGCACGTCGGCGTTCTTCAGCTGCCCGGTGCTGGCGAAGTCGCGGCCCTGCGCGACGCGGCGGCCGTCGACCCCGGTGAGGTTCGCGGTGAAGTCCCGCGGGCGCTCCTCGGTCCTGCCGGTGTCGAACAGCGCCTGCAGGTCCCAGTAGTGGGCGGAGGTGAACGCCATCCGCTCCCGCTCGCGCTCCACCACCAGCCTGGTCGCGACCGACTGGACGCGACCGGCCGACAGGCGCGGCTTGACCTTCTTCCACAGGACCGGGCTGACTTCGTAGCCGTAGAGCCGGTCCAGGATGCGCCGGGTCTCCTGGGCGTCGACCAGGCGCAGGTTGAGCGTGCGGGGGTTGGCGACCGCGTCACGGATGGCCTGCTGGGTGATCTCGTGGAAGACCATGCGGTGCACCGGCACCTTGGGCTTGAGCACCTCACGCAGATGCCAGGCGATGGCCTCGCCCTCGCGGTCCTCGTCAGTGGCGAGATAGACCTCGTCGGCGTCCTTGAGCAGCTGCTTCAGCTTGGCGACCTGCGACCGCTTGTCGGGGTTGACCACGTACAGCGGCTCGAATTCATGCTCGACGTTCACGCCCAGTCGCGCCCACGGCTCCCCCTTGTATCGCTCGGGGATGTCGTCGGCTTTCTCCGGAAGGTCACGGATATGGCCGATGCTGGACTCGACGATGTAGCCGGCGCCGAGGTACCCCTCGATCGTCTTCGCCTTGGCCGGCGACTCGACGATCACCAGGCGTGTTCCGCCGGCGCTGCCGTTCATGGCTGGCACGCTGCTTCCTACCTCGCTGTTCGCTAGCAAAATCCCCCTGCCGGGAGCCGGCACAGACCTGAAAGGTAACCCGACTCGCGAAAAATTCCTTCCCCCGGGGCTACCCACTGACTTCCAGGTCCACCCACCAGCACGCAGAATAAGCCCATCGAGCTGCATGGCGCCCTGACTCAACTCTGGAGACTAATCGTTGTGCCCGACTACTCCTACATGGATATCTTCATCCCGCGCGACCTATCACGCGAAGCAGCACGTCAGCTGCTGACCGAACACGCGGAGTACGGCCAGTGGGAGCTCTCGCGGGTCCGCCTGTATCCCGACGGGAGCCGTCGCGTACGACTCCGCCGACGGATCATGCGGGTCCGCAGCACCCTTTGACATCCGGACACGGCTTACCCGCACCGGTTGACATCCGGACATGGCTTCGCCCGCACCGGCTGGCATCCGGACATGGCTTCGCCCGCACCGGCTGGCATCCGGACATGGCTTTGCCCGCTCCGGGCCGCGCCCCCGGAACGGGCAAAGCGTCTATCGCTCACTGCCCGCTGGCGGCGGGCAGTGGCCGTGTGCGGCTACTTCCGGCCGAGGCGGAAGCGGCGGGTGGTGGCGAACAGCGTCGCGGAGGCGGCCAGCATGCCGCCCAGGACGAGCGCGAACAGCGCGCCGACGTTCATCCCGGTGACACCCATGGGCTGAGCGGCGCTCATCAGGCCCAGGCCGCTGGTGGGCAGGCCGCCCGTCGCGGAGCTCACCGCACCGCCGACCGGGGTGGAGCCGACCAGCGAAGTGGCCGGAGCGAGCGCGGATGCCGGGCCGGAGGCACCGCCGGCCGGCTTGGCGGAGGACGGGCTGAAGGCGGCGGCGCCGGACGGCTTCTTGGCCCTCGGCGGGGTCTTCGCCTCGCCGGGCAGGCCGGGCAGCCCGGGCAGCTTCGGCAGACCGGCCTGGCCGGCCACGTCGCCGACGACCGGCAGCGACGGCAGACCGGAGCCGCTCATCTGCTGAGCCATGCTGCCGGCCTCCTGCACGCCGCTCATCGCCGGAAGCGCGGGCAGTGCGGGCAGCGTGCCGCTCGTCCCGGCGTGTGAGGTCTTGCTCACGCGCCACACGTAGGGGTACTGGCCGCCGTCGTGCGGGGGCCGGCCGACGTGCGCTCCACCGAGGCAGCCGGCGGCGGCGTCACCCAGGACGGCCACCGCGTTGCCGCAGACGTTGATCGGAGCGGTGATCGGCGCGATCACCTGGTTGCCGCCGAGCACCGAGTTCCTGCCGGAGGTCCGGTTGCCGCCCCCGCCCACGCCGTGCTGGGGAGAGACGGCGGCGCCGCCCTTGCAGTGGGCCTGGGCGAGGCCGAGCGCCGCGACGGCGTTGCCGCAGGCGTTGATCGGCGCGGTGATCGGAGCCACCACCTGGTTGCCGGCCAGCACACCCGAACGACCCGAGGTGGTGTTGCCACCGGCCCCCTTGCCGCCGTTCTTCACCGAGGCGCCGCCCTTGCACCCGGCGAACGCCTCGCCGAAGACCGCGACGGCGTTGCCACAGACGTTGACCGGAGCGGTGATCGGAGCCACCACCTGGTTGCCGGCCAGCACACCCGAACGGCCCGAGGTCCTGTTGCCGCCCGCGCCGGAGCCGTGCTTGGAGTTGTGCACCGAGGCGCCGCCCGCGCACCCGGCCTGCGCGTTGCCCACCGCGTTGCCGCAGGCGGTGATGGGCAGGCTGATCGGGGCGATGACCTGGTTGCCACTGCCCGCGCCGAAACGGCCGTCAGTGTCGTTACCGGTCGAGCCCTGGTGGTGCCGCGCGCTCTTGTAGCCGTGGTGGCCGTGCCCGCCGGTGGTGACGCTCGAACCGCCCTTGCACCCGGAGAACGCCTGCCCGAAGGCCGCCACCGAGTTGCCGCAGATGTTGATCGGCGCGCTGATCGGCGCGATCACCTGGTTGCCGCCGAGCACCGAGCTCCTGCCGGAGGTACGGTTGCCGCCCGCGCCAGGCCCGGTGTCACGGACCGAGGCGCCCCCCTTGCAGCCCGCCGTCGCATCGCCGAAGATCGCCACCGCGTTGCCGCAGGCGTTGATCGGCGCGTTGATCGGCGCGGTGATCTGGTTGCCACCGAGCACGCTGTGATCACCAGAGGTACGGTTGCCGCCCGAGCCGCCCTTGCCGGACTTGCGCACGGTGGCGCCGCCCGTGCACCCGGCGTCGGAGCTGCCGACCAGCGAGACCGCATTGCCGCAGGCGTTGATCGGGGCGCTGATCGGCGCGTTGATCTGGTTGCCGCCGAGCACGCTGTGGTTGCCGGAGGTCTCGTTGGGGATGCCGCGGCCCTGGCTGGTGTCGACCACCGACGCACCACCACGGGAGGAGGCGCTGGACTCGCCGACGGCGGCGACGGAGTTGCCGCTGATGTCGATCGGCAGGGAGATGGGGAGGTTGACTTGGTTGCCGCCGCCGATGGAACCGTCACCGGAGGTGTCGGCGAGCGCGGTGCCGCCGCCGAAAGACATGACTGCAACCGCGAGCAGAGCCGCAGGGGCCGAAGCCTTCGCCCACGTACGCATGATGGATGCTCCTACTGATTGGGGGAATACCTGACAGTTCGCGGGCAGCCGAGGTCGTACGAGGTCGTTGACGCACCGCGCACAGCGGAGACCTCGGGATTGGCGAACCAGTGATTGACGTGTCACCCACTGGCGGAGGGGCAGTCGAGCCACGCTCCGCCGCCGGCAGTCGAAAGCCGGGACCTGTGGTGGGGATCAGTCAGGGGAGAAAGAGGGGTCGTCCGCCGCTGTGCGGACGACAGGGGGTAGCTCGAACGCCCTGGGGGCGTGCCGAACCTCGAGCCGCGGGTCGAAATCAGACCGCGCGACATCGCCCATGTGCGGCCCGAAGGGCCCATTGCCACCGCCAGTGGGCACCAGACCATCGGTGTCCAGAATGTTGTCGGCGGTGGAAGGCGGTGGAAGGCCGGGGTCGGACTGGCTCGTGAGCCCGTCGACCGTCAGCCCCGCCATCGCCCCGGCATCATCGGACGCCGAGGCCATTCCGCTCACCGGCGAAATGCCGGCGGCGAGTTGGGGGGTGCCTGCTCCTGTCGCCGCGGTGGTGTCCGCAGCCGCCGGAGCGGCGAAGAGCATCCCGAGCGCAACGGCGAGCAACCAACCAGCGGCCAGCAGAATGCCGGCCGCTGCCGCTCGCACGATGACCCGACGGGCGCCGGCCGCGAACCGCGCCATCCGGTCAGCCCGGCAGGTGATCGAACCGTCCGCCGAGATCGTCGCGGGCACGCGCCGAGCAGCGAGGGACATGTCCCTCACCTGCTGCACCGACGTGCGTGCCACGTGACCTCCTGAGCTCCTGGACCGACCTCACATCGTGAGGCCGGTCCGTGGACTCACCCCTCAACGGAAAGTAACCGTAGCAGCACTCATGGTTGCCGCAAAGCGATTTCGCCGGAGATCCAGCGACGGGTCAAGTCCCCCCATCACAAACCGTCTCTTATCGCCCCGACCTGCCCGTCCACCCCATGACACGCCCGCGACGGGGACAGTTTTCACGGTCGAATCGCCTCCCGGCCGGCTCCGGAGCGCCCCGCCAGATTCTCGGTATGACGCACCCCCCAGAGTTTGCTAACCTTACGGAGCCGACGCGAGATGACGGTCTCACGTGCAGGCACCACGTCCGGGTGGCGGAATAGGCAGACGCGCTAGCTTGAGGTGCTAGTGCCCTTTACGGGGCATGGGGGTTCAAGTCCCCCCTCGGACACCGGTCAATAAAAGCACCAGGTCTCTGACCTGGTGCTTTTGCTTTGTCTTGGCGCTGAGGGTTCAAGTCGGGGAACCTATAGCCCCAAGCCAGGCGTATGGGGGTTCATCTCCCCCTCCGACATACACGGTAAGCCCATGGCCCTCAGTACGCCGTCGGTGAAGAGCCGGCGGCGGGCTGAGCACCTCGGGTCCTGATGCGCCGAGGTGCTGGGCCTGGGGGTCGGTACGGCGAGTGCGGGAGGGGCGGTCGGCCCGGCGACGGACATGGCGTTCAGGATGCCCGCGCCTCACACGAGTGGCCGGCCTGGCGTTGGAAGGACCGCAACCCGGCTTCCGGACCCCGCCTCACCTTGCAGAGCGCGGTGTGCGCCCTGGTCACGTGGCCGGGTAACCGGTGTCACCGAGTGGTCGCCGCCGCAGCGCCCACTCGTGAGCGGGCGGAGGCGCCCTGAGGGCGGGCGGAGGGGCCAGTGACTGGTTCTGCTCTACGCGAAGCCGACAGGACTCGAACGTGAGGCCTCCCTATGGTGTAGGCATGGCCTCCTCCATCCCGCCGCTGCGTCCGGCGATCGATCGGACCGCCCCCGAGTTCTCTCCGGTTCGCGAGCGGCTGTGGAGGCAGGTGCTCGGTGAGTGTCTGCGAGGCATTCGTCACGAGCGAGGCGAGAAGTTGAGCGAGACGGCGAGTCGCGCCGGAGTCTCACCGCAATATCTCTCCGAGATAGAACGAGGGCTCAAAGAGCCGTCGAGCGAGATGATCGCTGCGGTCGCCGGAGCGCTGGATGTGACCCTGGTCGATCTGACCCTTGCCGTGGCCGAGAGCCTGCGCCCCGCTCAGCACAGCGTGTCGAGAGGCGCTACCTGCTCGGCGGCCACGGCGTACGCACTGGCCGCATAGCGCGGCTTGCCGGGGTGTCCACGCGTTAGGAGTGCTCCTCGATGATCTGGTCGAGGAGCCCGTACTTCAAGGCCGCGGTCGCGGTGAACACGCGATCGTGATCGGTGTCGGCGCGTAGGGTCTCGATCGTCTGGCCGGTGTGGCGTGACAGGATGCGCTCAATGTCCGCCCGGACACGTACGACCTCGTCAGCCTGCAAGATGAGATCGGGGATCGTTCCGCGCCCTTGAGCGGCCGGTTGGTGCAAGATCACCCGTGCGTGTGGGAGAGCGGCACGTTTTCCCTCGGCGCCTGCGGCGAGAAGGACAGCGCCCACGGCGACGGCCTGTCCGACGCAGGTGGTCGAGACCCGCGGGCGGATATGACGCATCGTGTCGTAGATCGCGAGCATCGCGCTCGGGTCGCCGCCTTCGCAGTTGATATAGAACTGGATCTCGGCATCGGGGTTGTCCGACTCCAGAAAGATCAGCTGCGCGATGAGCGCGTTCGCGACGCCCGCGTCAATGGCGGTGCCCAGATAAACGATTCGCTCGGTGAGCAGGTGCGAGTAGACATCCATGATCCGCTCGCCGCGAGGATTCTGGGCGATTACGTTCGGGATCGTATATGAGGTCACGTGCCGACTCCTTCGGTGATGCCGAATCCGGGCCGCGGGCGATGGTGGGGCGCGATTTCGCCGAAGTTCTGCACGATCGCATCGATGAAGCCGTAGTCGAGTGCTTCTTGCGCCGTGTACCAACGATCGTGCAGGGAATCCTCGAATATGCGCCCGACGGGTTGTCCCGTGTCCTCGGCGATGAGGCCGAGCACCGTGTCGCGCGTATGCCGAAGGTCGTTGGCCTGCAGTTCGATGTCAACCGCGGTGCCGCCGATTCCCGCCGAGCCCTGGTGCATCAGGACGCGTGAGTGCGGCAGGGCGCGGCGCTTCCCGCGGGCTCCCGAGGACAGCAGGAATTGCCCGGCGCTGTAGGCGATGCCCAACACGAGGGTCGATACGTCGCAGGGAATGAGTCGAATGACGTCGCGAATCGCCAGCATCGAGGGAACCGAGCCGCCCGGGGAGTGGATCCACAATGCGATGTCGGTCGACGCGTCCTGCGTGGCGAGTGTCATCAATTGCGTGGCCAGCAGCGTCCCGTTGTCATCGTCGAGAGGGCCGTCGAGAACGAGAACACGCTGCTCATAAAGCTCGCGTCTTACCTGCGCGTTCAACAGCGGAAGTTTTGATTCTTCGCTCATGCGTCCATCATGTGCAGCGATTCAGACCAGGGGTGACGCGATCTGCCTGGGGCAGATCTGCTGTGAGCTGATCGATCTCCTGAGCTGGGACGACTCGGCGGCCAACGGATCGTGTCAGGGCTTGCGGCCCCATGCCTGTACCAGCAGGCTCTCGCGCACGACGGTGGCCGGGCGGACGAGATGGTCGCCGAGTTCGCGCTTCAGGGTGGCCAGGGTGTGCGGGTCGATGCCGCAGGCGCGGAGCCGCTCGTCGAACAGGTCGACGAAGTGCAGCAGTAGCCTTTGGCAGGGGTTGGCGGCACGCCAGTAGTGGGCGTGCGCCGCGGTGCGGACGTCCTGGCAGCCTGCGGCATCGCGCAGCAGGCTCGCCAGCCGGGCGCCGATGTGCACGTCCCCGCCGAAGACCGGGGCGAGCAGGGTTTTGAGCGTGTCCCAGGCAGGGTGGGGTGGGTCGCAGTGCCAGGTGGCCCAGTCGTATTCCTGTACGGCGATCCAGCCGCCGGGGCGGGTGGCTGCGGCCATCGAGGCCACGATCGCCGCCGGGTCGGTGCTGTTGATCAGCAGGAGCCGGCAGTGGGTCAGATCGAAGGCCGGTTGGCTGTCGCCGTGAAGCGTGCCCAGCGTGGTGGTGACGTTGGCCAGGCCTAGTTGGGCGATGGACTGCCGTGCCCAGATGATCATCTGCTCGTTGTTGTCGAGGCCGACGACAGTGCCGTGCGGGCCGACCGTGTCGCTGAGCAGGTCCAAGATACCCAAGGGGCCGCAGCCCACATCGATGGCGCGGGCCGGTGCGGGCAGCGGAAGGCGGCCGAGGAGGTGTTGTGCGGCCTCGCGCAGGAGGGTGCCCTGGGCCAGCAGTCGCCGGTGTTCGGCGCTGGAGGCGCCGAGGAGATAGGGGGAATCGTGTGGCGCTGGAGCCGGTCGGGTCACCTGGATGCTCCTCCCTTGCGGTCTGGGTCTGTGTCCCAGATAGAAGGCATTACCTCATCATTGCCAAGAGTAGTTTTAACATTACACTCAGTGAGTGATGGAGGTTGAGGCAATGTCGCCAACCCTCCGTCGCTCTTTCCGCCCAACGAGGAGACACGACATGCCGACGGACCCCACCGATCGCTTGATCCGCCTTCGCACCCGCTTCGCCCTGCTGGACACCAACGGCAACGGCCACCTGCAGAGCGACGACTTCGCCCTGCTCGCCGACCGCGTTCTCGATTCCCTCAGCGCCGACCGAGACTCAGCCAAAGCCCACGCCCTGACGCAAGGATGCAGAACCTTCTGGCAGGGCCTGGCCGCGGCCTGCGACCGTGACGGCGACGCAACCGTCACCTTCCAGGAGTACGCGGCGGCCATCCACGACGCCGCCCACTTCGACCAGTACGGCTCGCCGTACGCCCGCGCCGTGGTCGCCCTGGCCGACACCGACGACGACGGACAGGTCGAACAGGGCGAGTTCATCGCCTGCATGACGGCCATCGGCTTCGCCCCGCCGCAGGTGCGACAGCTCTTCGCCGCGCTGGCAGGACAGCGCGGCCGTATCACCACCGACGCCTGGTCAGCGGCCATCAAGGACTACTACGTCAGCGACTCGGCGAACACCCCAGGACAACTGCTGGCCAACCAGCCGGCATGACGCACAGCCCACCAGCCTCGCCGCCGCCCGCCCACGCTCTTCGCGACGCGGGCGGCCCGCAGGACGCGCCCGCCGACCACGCGACCCCGCCCCACAGGCTGCACACCAGTTCTCCGGCCTACCGGCCCGCAGGCCTGCTGCCGGTCCCGGCCAGCTCTTTCACCAGCGCGATCACCCGCATGCTGCTGGCCAGCGACGGCTCGACCACCCTGCTGCTCGAAGCGCTCACCGGCGGGCCGGTCAGCGTCCACCTGCAGAGCCTGACCGACCAACCCGCCGCTGGCATGCCCGCCGACGTGCGAGCCCTGCTGCAGCTCACCAGCGACGCCACCGTCACCATTCGCCGCTCACTGCTACACGATCACCACGACACACCACTCTCCCGCAACGAGGTGATCACCCCACCGAGCACTCCCCTCATACAACGCATCGCCACCGACCCCGGCCACCCACTCGGACTCAACCTGATCGCCCACGACATCGATCACAGCCGCCACCTACGCTGCACCGGCCTGGCCCGCTGGAGCGCAAACCAGCGCGAAACCGCGTCCAAGGCCTACCTCATCCGCGCCGCCGCCATCCCCCTCATGCTCGTCTGGGAAACCTTCAACCCAGCCGTCGTCCCGCGCGGGCATCACGGCCCCGCTTCGCACCCTGCAACGCGCTTCGCCTCTTGACCACGCGCCCACGAGCACGGCTCTGAGCTGCGAGCCGAAGTACGACAGGTACCGGGACCTTGCCTACATCAACAGCGACGGGCGGCGTGCTACACAGCGCGATCAACGATCACCGGGAAACGTTCGCCGGCCACCCGTTCGTCGAGCGCGGAGCGATATTGGCTGAGCTTGCGGTCACACTTCGACAGTCGTTTGCGCAGGTCGATCAGGGCCGCCTCTTTCGGGTCGATCGCCTGCTCGGCCATCGCCGCGATCGTGTGCTCCAACCTCTCCGGGCCGAACGCGGTACCCAGCCGGCCATCGACCTCATCCAGAATCTCCGACTCCCGCAAGTAGACGACCTTGGGATGGTCGAGATCATTGACGATGGCGTACTGAGCAGGGAAACGGCACCGGTAGTAGGCCTGCCGGTTGTTCCAGTTGCCCTGCGTCCGACGCTCGCAGTACCCGCAGAACAGCACGCCCCGGAAGGCGTACGGACGCCGTGTGGGGTGGGGGCGCTGGCTGAATGTGCCCCTGGCACGCGGTTCCGCTCTCCCTTCGACAGCCCGCCGAAGACGCCCATGATCATGTCGTGGGCCTCGTTCACCGGATCGATCGGCCCGCCGACCTCAGGCACCCACAGCGGCACGCCGAAGTGCTCGAACCACGGGAACGTCAGGCTGTAACGGCCGGCTTGCCCGCTGTGGAGTCATGGCTGCTGGTGTAGGTGCTGAACCTGTACGAGTTCTTGCTGGTCTTCTGAGCCGCGTCAGGCCACCAGCAGGGTGGTGAGCAGGTCGTCGAGGGTGACGATGCCGGCTGTGGTGCCGTCGCCGGCGCGGACGAGGGCGAGTTGGCTGTGGTGGGTGCGGAGCGTTGCCACCGCTTCGGAGACGGAGACGCCGGGTGGCAGAGCGGGGATGCGGTAGGCGAGCTGCGCCGCTGTGGTCGAGGTGCCCCGGCGGCGGGCGAGGTAGGCGTCGCGTACGTGAACGACGCCTACCGGGGCGGCGGCGGGACCGACGATCAGGCGTGAGCGCTGGGCGGTCAGGCAGGCGTCGATCACTTCCTGGGCCGAGGCGGTGGTGGGCACGGTGGCGACCTGGTCGGCCGGGGTGATCAGCGGGGTGATGTCGGCATTCGGCGCGCGTAGGGTCTGGCTGAGGATGGCGTGGTCGTCGGCGTCGATCAGCCCGAGCCTGCGGGATTCGGCCACCAGGTGCTCCAGCTGCTCGGGCGTACGCGGGTTGGCGCCGTCCTCGCGGGGGTGGACCTTGAACAGGCGCAGCAGGCCGTTGCTGATGCCGTTCAGGGCGCTGATCAGGGGGCGGACGGCCAGGGTGAAGGCGCGGAACGGCAGGGCCAGGGTGGTGGCGGAGCGTTCGGGGTGGGCGATGGCCCAGGATTTGGGGGCCATCTCGCCGAGGACCATGTGCAGGAAGGTCACGATGGCCAGTGCGATGACGAAGGCGACCGCGTGTGCGGCCGCCTCGGGCAGGCCGAGGGTGTGAAAGAGCGGGGTGAGCGTGCCGGCGATGACCGGCTCGGAGACCATGCCCAGGCCGAGCGAGCACAGCGTGATGCCGAGCTGGGCCCCGGCCAGCATGAGCGACAGCTCCTTGATGCCCGCCAGCGCGGCGGCGGCGGCTCTGCTGCCTCCGGCCGCGGCCTTCTCCAGGCGGTGGCGTTTGGCGGCGACCAGGGCGAACTCGGCGGCGACGAAGAACCCGTTGCCGATCAGCAGGACCAGGGTCAGCGCCAGGCCGATGGACAGGTTCACGGCTGCTCCTCGCCTTCCCGGTCGTCTTGACCGTCGGCGCCGTCAGGGCGGTAAGGGGTGAGGCGGACACGCTCGGGGACGTGCCGGTTCAGCGTCCGGACCTCGATCCGGGCGTGGGTGGGCGCGGCGGGATCGAGGGTGGCGGGCAGTTCGGCGGTGATGACGTCGCCTGGGACGGCGAAGCGGCCGAGCCGGTGCAGGATGAGCCCCGCCAAGGTGTCGTACTCGTCCTCGTCCGGCAGGTTCAGCTCGGTCTCCAAGGCGATCTCGTCGATGCGCAGGGCGGCGTCCAGCTCCCAGTCGTCGCCGCGCCGCAGCACGCGCGGCGCCTCGGCGTCGTTCTCGTCGGCGATCTCGCCGACGAGCTCTTCGGCGACGTCCTCCCAGGTGACCAGGCCGGCCAGGCCGCCGTGCTCGTCGACGACGCAGGCCACCTCCTCACCGCGCGCGTGCAGTTGCGCCACCAGGTCGGGCAGCGACAGCGAGAAGGGCACGAGGAGCACGTCGCGGGCGAGGTCGCCGACGCGGGTCGTGGCGGCCTTCTCGACCGGTACGGCGGCGACGTCGCGCAGGCTGACCAGCCCCATCACGTCGTCCAGGGTGCCGCCGAGCACCGGATAGTGCGTGTGGCCGTGGGCGGCGATGAGCTCGTCCAGCTCCGCCACGGTCGCGGCGGCGGCGATGACGACGACGTCGACGCGTGGCACCATCACCTCTTCGGCGGTGTGCTCGGAGAAGGCCAGGGCGCGTTCCAGCACGTCGGCCTGGCTGCCGGGCATGTGACCGTGGGCTTCGGACTCGCCGATGATGTGGCCGAGCTCCTCCAGGGTCGCGCCGTGATGCAGCTCCTCGACGGGCTCGATGCCGACCGCGCGCAGCAGCCTGTTGGCCGCGGTGTCGAACAGCTTGATGACCGGTCCTGCGACCTTGAGATAGATCAGGGTGGAGGAGGCCAGCGCGCGGGCCAGCGGCTCGGGCCTGGCCAGGGCGAGGTTCTTGGGGGCGAGCTCGCCGAGCACCATCTGGATGATCGTGGCCAGCGCGAAGCCGATCGCCACCGCCACCGCGCCGACCATGCCGGCGGGCAGGCCCACGGCGGTCAGCGCGGGCGCGATCAGCTCCACCAGGGCCGGGCGGGCGATGAAGCCGACCACGAGCGCGGTGACGGTGATGCCGAGCTGCGCACCGGACAGCATGAACGACAGCCGCCCCATGACCTGGACGGCTTTGGCGGCCTTCTTGTCGCCGGCGGCGGCCTGCTGGGACAGGGCGAGCCGATCGGCAGAGACGTAGGCGAACTCCTGGGCCACGAAGTAGCCGGTGGCCAGCGTGAGCACGAAGATGGCCACCAAGCCGAGCACCACGCTCATCAGGCCCGCCCCCATGCCCGCAGCAAGTGGGCGATCATGAAGTCGGGATTGCTCGGGTCCGCTGACACGGACACCACCACCGTTCCTTTCTGTCCTTGCCGCCGGGTGTGCCAGCGTGAGAGGCGTATGAGGGCAGGCCCGCCCACATGCGCTGATTCGACGCTAGCCGATCGCTGCACGAGAGCCGTTGCGGGAGCGCATCTTCCCAGGTAACGGGCAGGAAAGCGGCGAAGGTGCCGGATGTGATCGGTATCTCAGTCATGCCCTGTTAGGGGCCTGTGCCGCCCGAATCTACGATGATCACAGACTGTCCACCCTTGAGGGAGCGGCTGCACAGGTGTCCGGGCAAGAACGCGTGCGCATCGTCCTGGAAAACCGTCTCACCCAGCGGGCGATCATAGTGGTGATCTTGATCAACGCGGTGACCATCGGCATGGAGACCAGCGCCCACCTGATGGATCGGGCCGGCGGCCTGCTACACGCCGTCGACCGGATCGCACTGGCCATCTTCACCGTCGAGATCGCCGCCCGTCTGTACGCCTACCGTCGCGCGTTCTGGTCCGATCCGTGGAACTGGTTCGACACCGTCATCGTGGCCATCGCCTTGGTACCCGCCTCCGGCCCGCTGTCGGTGCTGCGCGCGCTGCGAATCCTGCGCGCGCTCAGGTTGATCTCGGCGGTGCCCAGCATGCGGCGTGTGGTCGGCGCGCTGCTGACCGCGGTGCCCGGTATGGCCTCCATCATCGGCCTGCTGGTACTGATGATCTACATCGCCGCGGTCGTTGCGACCAAGCTGTTCGGCGACATCGTGCCCGAGCGGTTCGACGAGCTGCCCCGCTCGCTGTTCACCCTGTTCCAGATCATGACCGGCGACGACTGGGGTAACGTCGCCCAGGAGGTGATGGCGCACAAGCCGTGGGCGTGGATCTTCTTCATCGCCTACATCCTGATGTCCACGTTCGTCGCGCTGAACCTGTTCATCGCCGTCGTGGTCAACGCCATGAACGACGCCGAACCCTCCCCGGCCGAAACCCAGGCGCAGGCGGAGCTGGAGACCGTCAAGCAGGAACTGGCCGCCGTCAACGCCAAACTGGACCAGTTGCTGATGCGCCAGACGAGCTCCGCCGCTGTCTCGCCCGCCTCACCATCGACCACCTCGCAGTCGGCCGCCAATGGAAGAAAGGACCTGACCACATAATGAATCCTCTCTCCGAAGCGATGCTGGAGAAGGGGGACGCGAGTTTGCGGAGCCACACAAGGCCGGCCGACGTTGAAGCATCGCCCTCACCGTAGAGGGTTCCTCCGGAAGCCTAAAGGGCCGCTTGCGCGGCCACGTCCCGCTCGCCGTCGGCGATCAGGCTAAGCGCAGAGGTGAGCGCCAGATTCCAGCCGACCTGGATGGCACAGGCCGCCAGCCGGACTGAGGCCGGCAGCGGGAGGAAGGGGCAAAGCGTCGCGGTGCGTGTCCATCGCGGTCAGCGCGGCCAGCAGCGCCCACCCGGTCCACTGCCGGTCGAGGCCAGGGCCGACGTGGTCGCGCGTCAAAGCACGCACGGACGAGCTCATGCCCGGGGCCTGGGCCGGCATCGTGGTGTCGGTCCAGGCGCGAGTGAGCTGCCCGGCGGCCTCGTAGCGGGCTGCGTCACCTCAACCACGGGCTCGGCATCATCCTGGGCTTCATCGGGCTCAAACTTGCATCGGTGACGCTACCGTTCCGACGGTTCCAGACCTGGCGGCCGGTATAGCGCGGATTGCTGAGGATCGCGGCAAAGGTCCGTAGCGTCCATGCATGCCCATATTGGTGCGGGTTACGCTCACGATCCACGTCCGAGGGGCACGGGACACCGCGTTCGTTCAGCATCCGGGCGATTTCCGCCACGCTGACACCCGCCAGTCGCTGCGCGAACATCCACCGTACGTGCGGTGCCGTGGCGGGTCGGCATCAAGCCGGTGCAGACGGCGCCCCCAGCGGGCGTGCGCCCGGTTCGGATGCGGACCCGCGTCGACCAAGCGGTAGCCGTACGGCGGCCGCCCGCCGAGAAAGCGTCCCTGATCGGCAGTCTGGTTCCGCATCGCGGCCAGCACGCGATAGCGGGCCCGCAGCACCTCCCGCTGTGATTGCCCGCCAGCAACAGCATCAACGCCTGATGCATCGGGCTTGCTGGATCTACCGGCCCGCCTGCCTCTGGCATCCACAGCTGGACGCCGTAGGGCTGAAGGAGCGGCAGGAGCTGTGTGAGCTGATCCCCGCAGAACGCTCTTTCGTACTCGCCTGATGACCTTGTGCTGAACCCAGCTGTCGAACAAAAGGACATACCTAGTTGACGCAGGAATGCGCCACCTATGACGCCACACCATGAGGCATCATGAAGAGGCTCAGCGACGTGATCAGGAAGGCGGGCATGGTCATCGATCGGTTCACCACGCCGCTGTACGGCATCGCCGAAGCTGCCGGCTACCTCGCGATCCCCGCCTCCACCTTCACCAATTGGGCCTTCGGTTACCAACGCCGTCAGCGCGACGGTCGTGCGATCCGCACTAAGCCGGTCATTACCGCCACCCGGGCAGAGCGGCCGAACGAGGCGTCCGTGCCGTTCATCGGCTTGGCCGAGGGCTATGCCCTGGCCGCATTCCGGCAGGCTGGCGTACCACTGCAGCGCATCCGGCCGGCAATCGACGCATTGCAGCGTGAACTCGGCCTGGAACACGCCCTGGCCAGCCGCCGGCTTTTCACCAACGGCGCCGAAGTCCTCTACGACTACGCCGAGCACGTCGGCGACGACTCGGCCCGCGAACTGGTCGTCGTCCGCAACAACCAACGAGTCTTCACCGAGATCGTGCAGAACTACCTGCGCCGCGTGGACTTCGCACACGACGGATACGCCGAAGTGATCACGCTTCCGCAATACCGCGTCGCCGAGGTCACGATAGATGCCCGTCACGCCTTCGGCCGGCCCCGATTCGCCCGCGGGGGCGCCAAGATCGAGGACGCGATCGACCTGTTCCGGGCCGGAGAGCCCGTCGATGTCGTAGCAGAGGAGTACGGGCTCACCCGCGACGAGATCGAGGATGTCCTGCGTGTCGCCACCCGAACAGCCGCGTAGGTTCTTCGTCGATCGCAGTCTCGGCCGAGTCGCCGTACCCAAGCTGCTGCGTGAAGCCGGGTGGGACCTGATCACCCTGGCCGAACACTACGGCGTCCCTCAAGACGAGACCATCGAAGACACCCGCTGGATCGAAGACAGCGCCAAGCTCGGCTGGGCAGTCCTCATGAAGGACAAACGCATCCGCTACCGGCAAGCGGAGATCGACGCCGTCATCGAACACCAAGCCCGCTGTTTCGTCATCACCCGCGGCGATCTCACTTCCACCGCCTACGCCGCACGCTTCATCAGCAACCAACAGGCAATCTTCGCCGCAGCGGACACCCCAGGCCCCTTCATCCGTGCCGTCCACACCGACCGTCTGGAGCGTGTGTATCCCCCACACCCCAGATAGCTGATAGGCAACGCCTCGGAAAGCACGATGTGCCCGTAAGCCGTCCAGCCGGACCGCTGGATCTCGAAAGCTCAGATCTGATCAGCCGCAGCTACGGCTTGTACGCCTTCGTACCCTTTCAAAGGGCCAGTTTCATCCCCACCAGGGGATCAGCTGAACGACCCTCTCACTCCATCGAAGCTGCAGGCGGTACCACCGCCCCATCCTCCTGCGGATGACTCGCCACCCGGCAAGGGCTCAAACCAAATTCCGGATCATGCTGCCAATGACGATCATCCACCACTCACACCTCCCGCTGCCCCTCACGACCATCGTGCACCGTCCATGCTCGAGACGACGAGCCCGCGGCCAGCAGGGCGTCCAGTGCTCCGATGACGGTTGCGGAGGCATCCGGCCTTGCCAGGGCGGCCGGGGCGAGGGACGGCCTTCTCTGGTAGTTGTCGGCAGAAAGCTGCGCCGGCATGTTCTCCCAACCAGCGAGTACGGAGAGGGCACGGGCGAGTCGCTCCAGGGCATCCACCGGCACCTCTCTATTGCGCATCCACTCGAAGTTGATCGACAGCACCGACCTGCTCACGCCGGTATAGATACTCCACACCGCCGCCGCCTCGTCTCGGCCGATGCTGAACCAGGCAGTGACAGAGGGATGGGCGGCTTCCCCGAAGTAATAGCTGCGGAAGGCCGGATGGCTCTCCGCATGCCGGTAGACGGCGAGGAGCGTGTCGGCCACGTCAGGAGGACAGTATTCGTCAAGGGCGTGGAGAAGGCTCTCCTCAGTCCACTTGGGCAGCGTCCGAATCACGCCCCTGCGCTTCGCGTCGGCCTGGGCTGGTACGGCCCCAAGGGAGCCGGCCTCGGCCGGCGGAACACTGTAGTCCGTAGCCGGCGGTGGGTCACCGAGTGCCTGGAGTATCGCGATCACAACCGACTCGAGTACGTCGATGGTCTGCTCGGCTTCCCGCACGGTGATCCGCTTCTTACGACGGAAGCTGTCCGGGTCGTGGTCGGCGGTGTGCGCGATGTTGTTCCTGCGCTTTGCGATCTCGGCGAGCTGCGTGCGTATCCCGTCAGCCGCAATCGGCTTGCTCGGGTCTTGAGCAGTCAGCTTGTCGGCGACGGTCTTCCATAGCCTGACCATGCTGACATGGGAGAAGCCCTCCGCGATCTTGTCCGGATGCTGGAAGGTCTTGAACTCGAAGAACCGTTCCAGCGCGGCACGGAACGCGTCTTCCAACGGTTCGGCGTCACGGTGTACTTTCTCCACCAACTCGACCGGAATGGACAGTTTGCTGAAATTATTCGGACGTGGGACTCCCGGCCGCTGCGCCAGAGCCACCGCCCGATCGATGATCTCTTGAGTCACCCAATGGTCGAGGGCCGCGACCGCCTGAGTCCAGGCCGCCCGGTAGAGGTCGGTGACATCGAAGGCGCCGACGCCCAACCTTTCCAAATTTCGACCGCCGTGCACGAGTTGCCGGGCATAGCCGAGATTGCGCTGGAATTGTTCGAACGCGCCTGGGAAATCACCGGCTCTGAGGAGCCGTCGGTCACGGTACTGGCGTTGCAACTCCCGATAGATGGCAGCACCCGGAAAATCATCCAATGCCTTGGCTCCGACGCTGGTGATCGCCCAGCCGTTCCTTTTGGTCATCCAGCCCAGGGATGCCGCCTCGCCGGTGCGGAAACTCATCTGAGTCCACCAGCGAATCTCGCCATGCGGATCAGAACGTTGCAGGTCACGAGGTATGTCAACGCGCCCGGAAACCGCCTCGTGCACAGCGCCGGGTGACATCGGGCCCCCGGCCTCACGCAGCACCTCCAGGGTGGCACGGAAAATCGGCACAATCTGCTCGGCGAAGGACATGTGGCACACCTCTCTATGTTCAGTTGTCAGCTTCGACCCAACAACACTCCCCAGAACACAGATATTCTGACAGGGTACGGCCATCGCACAACACGAAAATCTAATAAGTGTAATGAGCCTGTGTTCCATCGCGAGTGGACGACTCGGTGGCGTCGACAACTGCGATCCAGGCAGCACACGGCTCCGCTGCGATTCATCCAGTACATGAATGTGCATGGCTGTCCGCGATAAGCCGGGCGTAGGTCGAATCGCTCAGGCCACGCGGATGCGATGTATGGGACTGGGGATAGTGATGGGCCACGTGCGGCCGGTGGTGTTCGCCCCTCGGACACACACCGAACGCACATGTGGGGGTTCCGGAGTAATCCGGGCCTCCACATACTGCTTTTGTGGGCAGTACGTGAGCTTCAACCCGAGCTGGGTGTAGAGATCGGCCTTGTCGTCGGGTCCGCTCACCTACCAGCCGCACCAGATCGCCGACCCCCTCGATCATCGATCCGATCTCCGCGACGCTGATGCGCTGCGTGGCCGGGGCTGCCTTGAGTTCGCCTTCCAGGCGGGCACGTTCGCTCTTCGTCTCGTTGATCCATCCGGCAATCTCGATGGGATCCCTCCGGCGCCGAAGGCAAAGCAGTACTGACTGAGCTTGCGATCAGACTTCGACAGGCGTTTACGCAGGTCGATCAGGCCCGTCTCATTGCGGTCGCTCACCTGCTCGGCCATGGCCGCGATCGTGTGCTCCGACCTGTCCGGCCCGAACGCTGCCCTCGAACGGTTCTTTCGGCGGGCGCGAGGGGTGACATCTCGGGTCGCCACCACTGACGCCCTCGGCACGGTCAGCCCCGCATCCCTTCGACCATGAGCACCCGGGCCGCCTCCATCTCGGTCGCCGCACGGACTTCGACGAGCTCGTTCTCGTGCCGCAGGATGGTGACGATCCCGGTCAGCAACGTGAGTCGGCGGATGCGGTCGCGGGCGATGACCTGCCGGTCAACCGAGAACACCTCGGCATGGTCGTTCTCGTCCTCGCCATATGTCCAAGCGCGGCCGCTGACCCCGGGAGCGGGCCTGAGCAGGACAGTGCGGACGCTGGCGGGATCCAGCCGGCAGGTGGGTGCGTCGTGCGGGTTCAGCTCCTTGCCAATGCGCATGCTCACCCGCAACTGCACGGCGTACCGATCGAGCTCCGACTGCGGCCAGGCTTTGATCTTGCTGGGCAGGTTGCCGAGCATGTCCATACGCAGGTCGCCCAGTGTCTCCTCGATGCGTCGCCAAGCGTCAGCCGTCTCCTGAGGAATGACCGGGTAGCTGGTGAACTCGTCATGCGAAACGCGCTCCGGTGGAGCGGAAGGGGCAAGCCGGAGTGGAGGCTCGGACCCGGCTGAGGGAAGCAGTGCGGGCCACAGGTCCGGCCTGACCATCATGGTGTCAGGGGTCGGCGGGAGAACGTCACGCATCCTCTCGGGATCCCATCCGGTCCTCTCCGTTTCCGCGCGCAGAACCGGGCCGGCGGTATCGGCAAGCGGCCAGAACCTCAGCAGCCACGCCTCTTCGACGGCCTCGCTCACGTTCTCGTCGTAGTCGGCCGGCTGGGTGCGTATGGGGCCGGTGTAGGCACGCACGCCGTAGGCGAAGAACGGCGGCCCCAGCAGCAGGGCCTGCCCCGAAGGGCTGTACGAGAGGCCGCACAGCAGCACCGTGCCGCCCGGGCTGAGGTAGATGACCTGCCCGGCCTCTGCCCAGGGCTCGCCGGGCGCGGGAGGCTCGGCGTCCCATGCCTCCATCCGGACACGCGCCGTACGCGCCCGCGCTTGGCTCTTGATCCTTAGCTGCCCGAGGGCGATCGCGCCCGGCCCGGCCAGCAACGAGCCGGCCTCTTCCTCCTCGGCCTCCGTGCCGAGCCCGGATCCGTCGCGCAGGTCGAAGAGGCCGTACGAGATCGGCACCTCGTCCTCGACACCTCGAAGCAGTCCGGCCATTGCCCCTCCAACGTGATCATGTGCTGGTGGATCGAGACCCTAGCGGGCCCGGGCGACAATCCAGACGGAGATCATCGTCCGATGGCAACGCCGATCGCGCTGCTCCCGGTGCCGGACTCCGGCCGTCTGCTGAGATCGTCACAGCCTCTGCCTGTACGCGCTCCTTCAGCCGCATCAGATCCCCGGCTCTGACCCCCAGACCGTGCCAGGTGGTCTAACACAGCGTTGTGCGGTAGCGGTGGTATTCGGTCTGTGCGGAAGGGTGGGTGGGGTTGCGGTCAGGGGGATAGGTGGGTGGCGATGCCGTCGAGGATGTAGTCGAGGCCCGCGTCGAAGGTGGTGTCGGCGTCGGGGTGGGTGGCGTCCTGGAAGACTTTGACCAGTGTCGGATAGCGGCCGGTGGCCAGCATGCGGCTCATGTACGGGCCGTACGCCGTCTGCCACTGTTGTTTGTCCGAGCCGGTGGCGCGTTCGGCGCGCTGTTCGCTGGTTTGGCTTCGAACGGCGCCGATGACGTAGGCGTTCACCGCGCTGACGGCCTGCATCACGGCGTCGATGCCGGCGAAGCCGGGGGCCCTGTCGAGGGCGGCGAACGAAGCCTCCATGTATGCCAGCGCGTTGGGGCCGATGTGCGGCCGGCCGCCGAGTAGGTCGGCGAACCACTCGTGGCGGCGGGCGGCCTGTGCGGTGCGGTGCGCGAGGGAGCGCAGGGTCGCTCGCCAGTCATCGCCTACCGGTGCTGATGAGGTGATTTCGCCGTACACCATGTCGACCATCAGGTCCAGTAGCTCGTCCTTGGTGGACAGGTAGCCGTACAGCCGCATGGGGCCGGCGTCGAGCGCGGTGGCGACTTTGCGCAAGGACACCGCGCCGAGGCCGTCGGCGTCGGCGAGTTCGATGGCGGCGCGGACGATCCGGTCTCTGTCCAGCGGGCTCGGCGCCGGTCGGTGTGGGGGCTCCGGCCGCTCCCAGACAAGCGTCGGCTCGTCGTCGGTGGTATCCCGTCCTGCCGTCATCGCCCTCGTCTTCCGTCCATCTGTGCGCCAGGCCAACGATACACCACTACTATGCGATACAGCGTATTGTGCAATACAGTGTATCGATCGAGGAGGTGGTCATGTTGACATCGGTGTCGGTGATCGGCGGTGGGCTGTCCGCTGGCGTGTTCCTCGGCCGGCATGGCCGGAGACGGCGGGGGCGCTTGCTGAAGGCGGTGCTGGTGTTCCTGGGCGCTCTCGCATTTCCCTGGACCACGGCGGTTCCCGCGTTCGCCGACGGCGCGTTCGACGGCGGTGACATCCATGTCGCGCAGACCCTCGGTGACCGCGAGCTGACGGTGGTGATCCGCCGGGTGGAGCCGGTGCCCGGGCCGGTGTACGTCGACGTGGTCTCCCACGCGGGCGACCCGCCCGGTGAACTGGCGCTGCGGCTGAGCCAGGACGGCGAACAGACCGGCGCGACGACCGTGCGACTCGGCGCGCAGCCGGGCTTCCACCGCGCCGGCGCACTCGCGGTGTCGGGAGCCGGCCTGTGGGAGCTGGCGATCGACGACGGCATGCGGGTCGCGACGATCCCCTTCGTCGTGCCCGCCCGGGTGATGTCGCCGTGGCAGAACGCGGCGTACGGGGGCTTCGTCGGCGCGGGTCTGCTGATGATGGTGACGCTGGTGGTCGCGGTCCGCCTGCGTGCCGCCGCCGCGCTGGCACCCGCGGCGGGCACGGTGGCGGCGCTGGCCGTGGCGGTGACGGCGGTGGTGCTCTCGTGGAGCGTGCCGCCGCTGCCGCCGCCGGGCTCGGAGCTGGACCCCACCGCCGACAACATCGCCGCCCCCTACGCCACCGCGCCGTCGCCCACCGCGGACAACTCACGGCCGCCGGTGAATGTGGTGTCGGACCTGCGCGACGGGGACCTGCGACTGGCGCTGACCGACTCGTCGACAGGACACCCGGTCGACGATCTGCTGGTGCACGACGCCGCGTTCGTGCACCTGGCGGTCGTGTCGCCGGCGGGGAGGCTGTGGCACCTGCACCCGGTCCGGGCGGGGCCCGGTGGCTACCGGGTCACGTTCACCGCCCCGGAGACGGGTCGCTACGCGGTGGCGGCGGAGATCGCCCGGCGGGGTGGCGGCAGGCAACTGCTCCGGACTTCGATCGTTCTCGACGCCGCAGGGGGCGTGGCGCCGGCCACGCAGAACGACACCGTGGATCGCCGCATCGCGCCCGCCGGGTCGCCCAGCACCCTCACCGCGAGATTCGGCACGCAGGACCTGCAGCCCTGGCTGGGGATGGCCGGTCACATGATCGTGGTGGGGCCCGTCACCGGCGCGGTCGCGGATGCGCCGATCTGGGCTCACGTCCACTCGATGCTCCCGAGTACGCGGGACCAGCCGGACGAGAGCGTCGCCGCGTTCGGCCCCGACGTGCCGTTCACCTACACCTTCCCGCTGCCCGGCCGATACCTCGTGTGGATCCAGGCCGAGCGCGGCTACTCGGTGCGCACCGTGCCCGCGAGCGTGAACGTACCCGAGCCCGGAAAGGCGTCACCATGAACACGCGAACCGGCTTCGCGGCAGCGGTGGTGTTGTTGCTGGCGGGGGTTCTGCTGGTGATGCAACCCTGGCGGAAGGACACGGACAGCGCCACCACGCTGAAGACCTCAACCGCCTCGTACACCGTGCATCTGGTCACGAACCGGCCGCGCGCCGGCGCCAACACGTTCGACCTTGAGATCAAGGACCGAGACGGCGCACCGTCCGCCATGGACGAGGTCACCCTTCAACCCGTGATGCCCCATATGGGCCACGCCTACCCGCCTGTCACAGCCGCCCAGCTCGCGCCGGGCCGTTACCGCGCGGAGAACGCGGTGTTGCCGATGTCCGGCATGTGGCGGATCACCGTCACGCTGCACGGCGCTCACGGCGTCGAACAGGGCGTTTTCCCCCTGATGGTCAAGTGAAAGGAAGAGACATGGACATCACCGCGCCGTCCGCTCGAACGGACGGGACGGCCAGGACCACATCGAAAGGACTGCCCTCAGCCGGTGCCTTGCTCAGCGGAACGCTGCTGTCGCTGACCGGGCTCGTCTGGGACATCCAGTGGCACTACGACGTCGGGCCCGACACCTTCTTCACGTTGCCGCACCTCCTGCTGTACGCGGGCAGCGCCGTGGCCGGAGTGACGAGCCTGGTCGTGGTGCTGGCGGCCACCGCCGCGGAACGGGGCGGACACCCGGTGGACCCGGTCATCGGCGGCCACGCCGTCGGCGTGTTCGGTCGTACGTTCACCGCTCCGGTCGGCTATCTGGTCTCGGGGGTCGGCGCCGCGTTGTTCCTGATCTACGGTTTATGGGATCAGTGGTGGCACGGGCTGTACGGATTCGACGCGGTGCTGGAATCACCGCCGCACATGGGGTTCCTGCTCTCCATCACGCTGACGATGGCCGGCGCCGTGATGGTGTCCTCGGCCGCCCGAGACCAGAGGTGGGGTGCGGTCACCGCGGTCGTCGGGCTCGCCGTACTCCTCGGATTCAGCACGGCGACCACCAGTGGGCTGAGCGCCCTCGGCGGCGGCGTGGTCGACCTTCCGACGATCGGGCTGACTTTCATGTCGGTGCTGACCGTGGTGATGGGTGCCCGGCTGTTCGACCGGCGGGGCGGCGCGTTCAGCGTCGCCGGGGTATTGGCCGCGCTCCAGGCGTTCTACTGGTGGTTCTCTCCGTGGGCCACCCGGGTCTACGCGGACTCGATCGACCTGCCGATGCGCGACTACGTCACCGGCGTGCCGGTGATGATGCCGATGTGCCTGCTGCTGGCCGCCGGCGTCGTGGAGCTGCTGCTGGCCCGCGCCCGGCGCCAGGACCGGTCCGCCGTCCGCTATGGCCTTATAGCGGGTGGAATAGGAGGCTTTATCGTCACAGCGACGGCGCCTCTGCAGGCAGCCCTGTTCCTGGGCGCCCCTCCGGGCACCGACTCCACCGCCGTGGACATGACCGCCGGAGCGATTCTCGGCCTGGTCGTCACGGTGGTCGGCGCTCTGGCGGCAGGTGTGGCCGCCGGTTTCCTCGGCGTTCGTTTCGGCGACATGCTGCGGCGGCTCGCCCCGGCGCGGGAAGGGAGGTAGCGCCATGCGCAGGACCGCGTTGACACTGCTCAACCTGATCGGAGCGATCGGCCTGATCAGCGTGATGGCCGGTGCACCGGCCATGGCGCAGCCGTACGAGCCGGTGAAGGTCGTCCACAGCGAGCAGGTGCAGGCTGGACCGTACCGGCTCACCGCCGGCTTCAGCACCTGGCCCCTGAAAGCGATGCAGTCGCTCGACTTCACGTTCGCCCCCGACGGCGGCATCGGCGGCAAGAGCGGCACTCTCACCTTGATCGCGCCCGACGGTGGCGTGCAGCAGAACAACCTCGTCCGCCACCCGCGCAATCGCAAGGTGTGGGGCCTGGACATCCACGCGTTGCCGCAGCAAGGACGGTGGACGATGCGATTCGCCCTCAACGGTCCCAGCGGATCGGGAACGGGGGATGTGGCGATCACCGTACTCGAGCAACCGGGTCCGCCCCTGGGGATCAGCTGGGCGATCAGCTCGTTGCCCTTGCTCGGGCTGGTCACGCTGATCGTCACCGGATGGCGGCGAACCTGGCCGCCATCAGCTCAGCCGCAGGAAGAACGCCCCTGACGACACACAGGATCGCCACGGTGCGAAACCGCTGACCCTTCACTCCCACTCTTGCCGAGCCTATCGACATTCGATAGATTTTCATCGTAATTCGATGGAAGGAGTGGCATGGGAAAGCTGGCAGTGCGTGCGCTTCGCGTTGTGCTGGTGGCGGTGTTCGCCGGCACCGTGTTCGTACAGGTATTGATGGTGTGGGTGTTGGTCAGTGGGAGCGACCCGGAGGACGGGTCGCTCCCACTGACCCCGCTGCGCGTGATCGCGGTCCTGGGCATGGTGTCGGTCCAGGTCGCCCTGTTCGGCGTGTGGCGGCTGGTGACGATGGTGCGACGGGGCACCGTGTTCTCCCCCGCCGCCTTCCGGTACGTGGACGCCGTGATCGGCGCGATCGTGGCGGCTGCCCTCCTGTGGTTCACGGTCACGGCCATCAATGCGCCGGGCCAGCGGGACGACCCGGGCGTCACCGTCATCATGGGCGGGATCGGGCTGGCCATTCTGGGGGTCGCGCTCATCGTGCTCGTGCTGCGGATGCTGCTCGCCCAGGCCGTCGCGCGCGACGTCGAAGCGGTGCGGCTGCGGGCCGAGTTGGACGAGGTCATCTGATGCCGATCGTCGTCGACATCGACGTGATGCTGGCCAAGCGGAAGATGTCGGTGGGCGAACTCGCGGGCCGCGTAGGGATCACGCCCGCCAACCTGGCGGTGCTCAAGAACGGCCGCGCCAAGGCGGTGCGCTTCACGACGCTCGCCATGCTCTGCGAGGCACTCGAGTGCCAGCCGGGCGACCTGCTGCGCTGGGAGGCGGAGGACGCCGCGGGCGGATGAGGTGCCTCGGAGCCGGCGCCCTTGATGTCGCGGTGTGCTGGGGCTGACTACGCAGTCGCGCGGTACTCATGAGGGCGCTCTCCGATCTTGTGGATGCCATGCCTGAGCCATGGATCTTGCCGCTGGTGCGGTCAAAGGCGGGGCTTCAGGGTGGAATGTGCGAGAGGTAAGGTGAGGTGTTGTGATGACGTTTCGGATCAGTGAGGCCGCAGCGCTGCTCGGGGTCAGCTCGGACACCGTCCGCCGGTGGGTGGACGCGGGCCGGCTGGGGGCCGAGCGGGACGAGCACGGCCACCGGCGGGTGAACGGCGCGGATCTGGCCGCGTTCGCCCGCTCGCAGATCGAGGAGACCGACAGCGGTGGTCGCACCTCGGCGCGTAACCGCTTTCGCGGGATCGTCACCGAGGTGATCCGTGATGCGGTGATGGCACAGGTGGAGATCGCCGCGGGGCCGTTTCGGGTGGTGTCGCTGATGAGCCGCCAGGCCGCCGATGAGCTGGGCCTGGAGGCGGGGGTGGTGGCGGTCGCCGTGATCAAGTCCACCAACGTCGTCGTGGAGATTCCCGGTCACGAACGCGTGGCCAGTCACTTGTGAGGAGCCCCGTTGGTGTTCAGGCGTCTTTCCCGCTGGGCGATCGCCCTGCCCGTCGTGCTCGCGCTCGCGGGCCTGACCGGTTGCGGTTCCGGCGAACCGGCTACTTCCGCGTCGGCTTCCGCCGGTGGCGAGGCCAAGGAGGTGACCGTGTTCGCGGCGGCGTCGCTGACCGGGACGTTCACCGAACTCGGCAAGGTCTTCGAGGCCGCGCATCCTGGTACGACGGTGCGGTTCAACTTCGGCTCCAGCGCGACCCTGGCCCAGCAGATCGTCCAGGGCGCTCCGGCGGACGTGTTCGCCGCTGCCAGCCCGGCCACCATGAAGACGGTCAGCGACGCGTCGCCGGCAAGCTCGCCGAGCACGTTCGTACGCAACAAGCTGCAGATCGCCGTGCCGGCCGACAACCCGGCCAAGGTGGACGATCTGAAGGACCTGACCGACACCAAGGTGAAGGTGGCGCTCTGCGCCGAGCAGGTGCCGTGCGGCGCGGCGGCGGTCAAGGCGCTGGACGCGGCCGGGCTGAAGGTCACGCCGGTCACCCTGGAGCAGGACGTCAAGGCCACGCTGACCAAGGTGGAGCTGGGCGAGGTGGACGCGGCACTGGTCTACAAGACCGACGTGATCGCCTCGGCGGGCAAGGTGCGGGGCATCGAGTTCCCGGAGGCGGACCAGGCGATCAACGACTACCCCATCGCCACCCTGGCGAAGGCCCCGGCCGGTGCGGCGGCCCAGCAGTTCGTGGACCTGGTGCTGTCGCAGCAGGGCAAGGACGTGCTGACCAAGGCCGGCTTCGAGGCCCCCTGATCCGCCGATGAGCTCTTCTGCGCCGGAGCGGCTTGACCCGGTGGGCCCGCGTCGCGGGCTCAC
Organism: Nonomuraea glycinis; assembly: GCF_014646515.1. GTDB lineage: Bacteria > Actinomycetota > Actinomycetes > Streptosporangiales > Streptosporangiaceae > Nonomuraea > Nonomuraea glycinis. Next base: position 460,008 of record NZ_BMNK01000002.1, on the reverse strand, counting down.
CGGCCGTCGGCCCGCGGGCCGTGCGGCCTCCGGGCGGCTGCCCTGGGTGCTGGTGTTGCCCGCGGTGCTGGGGCTGGTGTTCCTGGTGCTGCCGCTGGCCGGGCTGCTGATCCGCGCCCCCTGGCCCACGCTCCTGGCGCGGCTGGCCGAGCCGCACGTGCTGGAGGCGCTGCGGCTGTCGCTGGTGTGCGCCACTGTGGCCACGGCGGTGTGCCTGCTGCTCGGCGTACCGCTGGCCTGGCTGCTGGCCCGGGTGGACTTCCCCGGACGGCGGCTGGTCCGGGCGCTGGTGACCGTGCCGCTGGTGCTGCCGCCGGTGGTCGGCGGCGTCGCGCTGCTGCTCGTCCTCGGGCGGCGCGGGCTGGTCGGGCAGTGGCTGGAGGCCACCTTCGGGATCACGCTGCCGTTCACCACCGCAGGGGTGATCATCGCCGAGGCGTTCGTCGCGATGCCGTTCCTGGTCATCAGTGTCGAGGGCGCGCTGCGCGGCGCCGACCAGCGCTTCGAGGAGGCCGCCGCCACCCTCGGCGCCTCCCGCTGGACGATCTTCCGGCGGGTGACGCTGCCGCTCATCATGCCCGGGGTCGTGGCCGGCGCGGTGCTGTGCTGGGCGCGGGCGCTGGGAGAGTTCGGCGCCACGATCACGTTCGCGGGCAACTTCCCCGGCACCACCCGCACCATGCCGCTGGCCGTCTATTTGGCCCTGGAGACCGAGCCGGAGGCGGCGATCGTGCTCAGCCTGGTCCTGCTGGCCGTCTCCGTCATCGTCCTGGCCAGCCTGCGGGATCGGTGGGTGAGCGCGCCATGAGTCTGCGGGGCCGCCTGATCGTCACCCGGCCCGCTTTCCGGCTGGACCTCACCTTGGAAGTCGCGCCGGGCGAGGTGGTCGCGCTGCTCGGCCCGAACGGCGCGGGCAAGACCACCGCTCTGCGCGCCCTGGCCGGGCTGACCGCCATGTCCGAGGGGCAGATCAGCCTGGACGGTCAGCCACTGCACGTGCTGGCCGCCGAGCAACGGCCGATCGGCATGGTCTTCCAGGACTATCTGCTCTTCCCGCACCTGTCGGCGCTGGACAACGTCGCCTTCGGCCCGCGCTGCCAGGGAGTGGCCAAGGCCGAGGCCCGCCGTACCGCCGCCGCCCTCCTCGAGCGTGTCGGCCTGGCCGGGCACGCTGCCGCCAAGCCCCGCCAACTGTCCGGCGGGCAGGCGCAGCGGGTGGCGCTGGCCCGCGCGCTGGCCGTACGACCGCGACTGCTGTTGCTGGATGAGCCGCTCGCCGCGCTGGACGCGCACACCCGACTGGAGATCCGTTCCGAGTTGCGCCGCCATCTGGCCGACTTCGACGGCGTCACCGTCCTGGTCACCCACGACCCCCTCGACGCCATGGTGCTGGCCGACCGGCTGATCGTCATCGAACACGGCGCCATCGTCCAGCAAGGCGCCCCCGGCGAGGTGGCCCGCCGCCCGCGCACCGACTACGTGGCCCGCCTGGTCGGGCTCAACCTGTATCGCGGCGTGGCCGACGGAACCGGGGTCAAGGTCGGCGAGTTGCTCCTGCACAGCTCCGAGCATCTCGACGGAGCCGCGTTCGTCGCCTTCCCGCCCGCCGCCGTGGCGCTGTACCGCACCCGGCCGGACGGCAGCCCGCGCAACCTCTGGCGGGCGCGCATCGACGGCATCGAGCGCCACGGCGACAACGTCCGCGTCCACCTCGACGGGCCGATCGCGGCCTTCGCCGACATCACCCCCGCCGCCGTCGCCGACCTCGACCTGACCCCCGGCCAGCAGATCTGGGCCTCGGTCAAGGCCACCGAAACCCACGCCTACCCGGCATGAGCACCGAGCGGGGGACCGCGTCAGGCTCCGCCGGTCGGACCCGTATCGGCATAGGCGGCTCCTATCATCCGATAGACACAAACGCTTTGACCTGGGGATACGCGTCGGCGGACAGTGAGATCACCCCACCGACGAGGAGCGAAGCTCATGGCCAAGGTGCTGTGCGTGCTGTACGACGACCCGATCGACGGATACCCCGCCTCCTACGCCCGCGACGGCCTGCCCGAGTTGTCCGGATACCCGGGCGGCCAGACCCTGCCCAGCCCCAAGGGCATCGACTTCACCCCGGGGCACCTGCTCGGCAGCGTCTCGGGCGAGCTGGGCCTGCGCCGCTTCCTGGAGGAGCGCGGCCACACGCTGGTCGTCACCTCCGACAAGGACGGCGACGACTCCGCCTTCGACCGGGAGCTGGCCGACGCCGATGTGGTGATCTCCCAGCCGTTCTGGCCCGCGTACCTGACCGCGGAGCGCATCGCCCGCGCACCCGAGCTCAAGCTGGCCGTCACCGCCGGCATCGGTTCTGACCACGTCGACCTCGACGCCGCCATCGCCCATGGCGTCACCGTCGCCGAGGTCACCTACTGCAACAGCATCAGCGTCGCCGAGCACGTCGTGATGATGATCCTGTCCCTGGTCCGCGACTACCTGCCCGCGCACCGGACCGTGCTGGACGGCGGCTGGAACATCGCCGACCGCGTCGCCCGCTCCTACGACCTGGAGGGGATGCACGTCGGCACCGTCGCCGCCGGCCGCATCGGCACGGCCGTGCTACGCCGCCTCAAGCCGTTCGACGTGCACCTGCACTACACCGACCGGCACCGCCTGCCGGCCGAGGTCGAGGAGGAGCTCGGGCTCACCTTCCACCCCGACGCCGCCGCCATGGTCCCGCACTGCGACGTGGTGACCGTCAACGCCCCGCTGCACCCGGAGACCGAGGGCCTGTTCGACGACGCGCTGCTCGCCACCATGAAGCGCGGCGCGTACCTGATCAACACCGCCCGCGCCAAGATCGCCGACCGCGACGCGATCGTGCGCGCCCTGCAGAGCGGGCAACTCGCCGGGTACGCCGGCGACGTCTGGTATCCCCAGCCCGCCCCGGCCGACCACCCCTGGCGGACGATGCCGCACCACGGCATGACCCCGCACATCTCCGGCTCGTCCTTGTCCGCCCAGACCCGCTACGCCGCCGGCACCCGCGAGATCCTCGAAGCCTGGCTGGCGGGGACCCCCATCCGCGAGGAGTACCTCATCGTCGAGGGCGGCGCCCTGGCCGGAGCCGGCGCGCACTCCTACAGCACCCGCCAGAAGTAGCGGGGCGGCGCGGGTCACACATGAACGCGTGCGGCGCAGCGGCGCACGGCCGCGGTGCGTTCATGTCAGGTGCTCGCGGGTGAGCCGGTCGAACACCTCGCGCAGGTCGAGGTCGCGGGCGATGTCCAGCACGGCCCTGGCCATCACCGACTCCGGGCCCGTACCGGCCACCACGAGTCCGACGCGGGGTTCGCGCGCGGGCCGCTCCAGCCGGATCACCCGCATGCCCTCCGGGACGCCGAACATGTGCAGCCACGCGTGCGCGATCACACTGGACCAGCGGTGGGTCGCCACGTGCGCGAACAGGGCGGAGACGGTGTCGGTCTCGATGGCGGGCACCGCCACCGCGCCCGCCCGCCTGAAGTTGGCGTCCAGGATGCGGCGGTTGCGCATCTCGGGGGCGAGCAGGCACAGCGGCAGAGCGGCGACCTCCGCCCAGCGCGCCACCTGCCTGCCGGCCAGCGCGCCGTCAGATGGGGTGAGCAGCAGGTAGCGCTCCTCGTACAGCGGGCTGACCCGCGCCTCGCCGAGGTCGTCCTCGTCGTCCAGGTACGTCATCGCCATGTCGATCTCGAACTCGGTCAGTCGCCGCGCGATCTCCCGCGACGACAGCGACGTCAGTGACACCCGGACGTGCGGGTGCCGCTCGCAGAACGGTGTCGTCAAGAGCGAGGCCGCGGTCAGCGCGGTCGGGATCGCCCCCATCCGCAGCGTGCCCGACAAGCCTTCGCGCATCCTGGACAGGTCCTGGCGTAACGCGTCGGCGTCGGCGATGATGCGCTGCGCCCACAGCAGCACCCGCTCGCCTTCCGGGGTCAGCCCGGCGAAGCGCTGGCCGCGCCGGACGAGGGGCACGTCAAGGTCGCGTTCCAGCTTGCGGATGGCTGCCGACAGCGACGGCTGGGAGACGTGGCAGGCCGCTGCGGCGCGGGCGAAATGCCGCTCACGGGCCAAGGCGACGAGGTATTCCAACTCACGCAACAGCACGCCACAGAATCCCCCGTGCGCACCCGTCCCGTCCATCCCCGAGATCACGATCGCCGTCCAGGGCGACGGCGGCGCGGGCTGGAGCACGTCGTGGCCTCCTGGAGATCGCCGGGCGGCCGGCGTCAGGGGAGCCGGGTGACCACGAAGTCGTCGAAATAGGTCCGGGTCTCGGAGACGCTCTCGACGTAGAGCCCGAAGCGGGGCGGGCCGACGGCCTTGCTCGCCTCGGTGTCGGCCAGCCGGATGACGAGCTGCTCGTCAGCCCACAACGCCAGGTCGACCTTGCCGTCACCACGCACGCACTCGGCGCGCATCAGGGCGTTCCCCCTGGCGGTGCCCTCCGGCAACGGTATGTCGCTGGTCATGTTCCGCGAGGTGCCGCCGACGACCTTGGCGATCTTCGCGTACCCGTCGCCACGGATCTGCAGGATGTAGAGGATGTCGTTGGCATCCTGGTCGTCCTTGGAGTACTCGCAGTAGACCCCGTTCCAGGTGCCGGGGCCGGCGCCGGAGAAGTTCATCTTCACCGACGCCAGCGCGCGGTCCGGGAGTCCCGTCTTCACCGGCGCCGTGCCCCACCGGTGCCCGGCGCCGCGCTTCACCCTGATCGTGTACCGGCCGTCGCCCGTGTAACCCTGGCCGGTGTCCACCCGGGTGCCCTCGTTGTTCCAGCCCGATTCGTCGGCGGCGAACGTCTCGTGGTAGACGACCTGGCCGCGGGGAGGCGTCTCCGGTGCTGAGTTCACCATCCACACCATCACTCCCGCGGCGATCAGCGCGCTCACCACCAGGGCCGCCCCCGCCCCGGTCAGCACGTCCCGCAGCCTGCGCCGCCGGCTCCCCTCCGCCAAGCGGTGCCTCGCCGGCCGGGAGTGGACCCGGCTCTGGCTCGCCCGGCGGAGCGCGCTCAGGTCGAGCCGTACGCTGCTGGCGACCTGGGCGGAATCGACGTCCGGACGCTGTACCAGCGCGGCCAGCAGTTCCTGCGCGGTGGGACGCTGCGCCGGGTCCTTGTTCAGTGCCGCCGCGACGATCGGCCGCAGGCCGGGGTCGAGGCGCCTCAGATCGGGTTCGTCATGGACGACTCGGTACATCGCGTGCGGCATGCTCGTGGAGGCGAACGGTGAGGTGCCCACGGTGGCCGCGACGACCACGCACCCCCAGGCGAAGATGTCCCCGGGCGGGCCCACCTGCTCACCTTGGACCTGCTCGGGGGCCATGTAATCGGGGGTGCCGAAGACCTGGTCGGTGGCGGTCTGCCGGTCCCCGGCGTCCAGGGCGCGGGCGATGCCGAAGTCGATCACGCGCGGGCCGAGCGGTGACAGCAGGACGTTCGCGGGCTTGAGGTCGCGGTGCACCAATCCGGCGCCGTGGATGGCGGTGAGCGCGGTCGCCACGCCCACGGCGAGTGCCTCCACGTTGGAGCCGGCCAGCGGCCCGTTCTCGCGCAGCATGCGGCCCAGGTCGGGCCCGGCGACGTACTCGGTGACGACCCACAGCGGCTCGTCGTCCAACTGCGCGTCGAGCACGGGTGCGGTGCAGAACCGCCGCACCCGGCGCGCCGCCGACACCTCGCGCCGGAACCGCGCGCGGAACTCGGGGTCGACGGCGAGAACGCGGTTGATCACCTTGATCGCGACCGGCCCCGACGGCCCCTCGGCGAGGTAGACCGTGCCCATGCCGCCCTGCCCCAGCCTGCTGGCAATCCGGTACGGGCCGAGTTGCACAGGATCGGACATTTCCAGTGCGAGGGCGGAATGCAGTCCATAGGACGTCACAATCGCCGATCCTAAGATGACTTATGCCGCTAAGTACTCACAACATGAAAGTGCCGGATATTGTCGCGCATTCCGAATGGCCCATGACCCTCCGGGGTCGTCGCCCTCCCGGTCAGGCGGTGGGGGGTGTGCCGAAGACGTGGGTGCCGGGCGCCGTGGGGTCGTCACCGGCCCAGAACTCCCGCCAATGACGGATGAACTCCGTGCGGGAGACGGTGCCGTCGCCGTCGGCGTCGAGGCGGGCGAATATGACGGCGGTGTCCGTGGGGCTGCCGTTCCACGCCTCGATCATGCGTTGGTACTCGGCCGGTGAGATCCGGTCGTCGCCGTCCTCGTCGATGGCGTCGAACATGGCCTCGGCCGTGGCGTCCACGGCGTCCGGCATCTGGCCGAGCAGATCCACGACGGTGAGGACGTCATCGAGCGTGACCGACTCGGGGTCGCGGGAGCGCTCGGCGAGCGTTATCCACCAGCCGTGCATGATCGCGGTGAGGCGCTCCGCATCGCCTGCCGCGCGAATGGACGCCCAGCGCCCCGCGAGTGCGTCGAAATCGGTCTCGCGCAGTGCGCCGTCGCCGTCGGCGTCCATCGCGCCGAAAACGAGTTGCACCTTGCCCCGCTGAAATGTGCTCGCCATGCCCCGATCGTCCCCGGCACCGCGCTCGGCGACTCCTGCCGCAACGGTTCCCTCCCCTTCGCCGCACGGTGACGGAATCATCACCATGAGTCACTCGCGCCGGAGGCCGTGACCATTCGTCGCGCGATCGGGGCGGCGGGGTGCGTGGTCGAGGAGTATCTCGGCGGCCTCGCGGGCATGGCGGCCATAGTCGGGGTCGTTGAGCACCATCGCGCGGCTCGCCGCGCCGTCGGCGAGGATGACGAGTTGCTCGGCGAGCGGTCCCGGCGCGTCGATGCCGAGCTCGTCCACGAGGTCGGTCACCAGGGCGAGCATGACGAGTTTCTGCTTGCGGGCGAAGGCGTGCACGCGGCCGGCGGGGTCGGGGTGCTCGACCGCCGCGTCGATGAACGGGCATCCCCGGACGACTCCGTCCGGCCACGGCTGGATGTCGAACATCGCGAGGATGCGGTCGCGGGGCGGGACGTCGGTTCGCGTCAGGGTTTCCAGCAGCGTGTACCCGGAGCTCAGGAGGTAGTCCAGCTGGGCCAGGACGAGATCCTCCTTGGTGGGGAAGTGCGCGTACAGGGTCCGCTTGGAGACCGGGGCGCGGGCGGCGACATCCTCCATCGTGGTCGCGGTGATGCCGCGCGTCGCGAACAGGATGCTCGCGGCGGCGAGCACGCGCTCCCGGCCGCCTCGCCCGGCTCGGCGTACCGGTCCGTCACTCATGACTCTAAGTATACGACAGCGTTTACAAGGCTTCGGCTCTCCGCTACAGTCCCCTCAAGTAAACGCAAACGTGTAGTTAAGGAGCGACCATGACCACCGAACTTGCCGGCGCGGCGGCGCGGCTCATCCGCGACCGGCGCGCGACCAGGGCGTTCCTGCCCGATCCCGTGCCTGACGAGACGATCGAGGCCGTGTTCGGCCTGGCCGGCGCCGCGCCGTCGAACACCAACGCGCAGCCCTGGCAGGTCGAGGTGGTCAGCGGGGTCGCCCGGGACAACCTCGCCAAGGCGCTCATGGACGCGGACCGGGCCGGCCTGCGGACCGTTGACTTCCCGTACAGCGACGACATCTACGCGCCGGCGCACCACCGCCGGCGCGCGGCGTTCGGCGCGGCCATCTACGGGGCGCTCGGCATCGACCGCGACGCCCAGGATCTGCGCGCCGCCTACGACGCCAAGAGTCTCAACTTCTACGACGCGCCCCACGTCGCTCTGCTGTACGCGCCGGACTCGGGTGACCCGCGGCTGACCGCCGATGTCGGGATGTACGCGCAGACGCTGCTGCTGGCGATGGCCGCGCACGGGGTGGCCAGTTGCCCACAGGCGCTGCTGAGCTTCTACGCCGACACGGTGCGCCAGACGCTCGGCGTGACCGGCGGGAAGCTGTTGTTCGGCATCTCGTTCGGCTACGCCGACCCCACGGCTTCGATCAACGCGGTCGCGGTCGGCCGCGAGCCGCTGAGTGAGACAACGCGCTTCCATCGCTGACCGGGCCCCCGGTGCCCGATCAGCGATCAGGCCGTCACTTCGTCGTGTCGGCCACGAGCTCACGATCGCCGTGACTGCCATCGTCCGGCTGTTTCCTGCCAACCTCGTCCGCCGTACGATGTCCGCCGAAGACGCGCCGGTAGTCGCGCGGCGAGACGCCATGCCGTTTGACGAAGTGGTCACGCAGGACACCGGCGGACCGGAAGCCCACCAGCTGGGCGATCTTCTGGATCGACAGATCGGTGGTCTCCAGGAGCTCTTCGGCCCGGGCGAGCCGCTGGTGGAGTATCCAGGCGTGGGGCGTGGTGCCGGTGGCCTCCCGGAAGCGGCGGGCGAAGGTGCGCGTGCTCATCAACGCGTGTCTGGCCAGATCGTCGACCGACAGGGCCTGCTGGAGCCGGGATCGGGTCCACCGCATGACATCGGCCAAGCGCGTGTCGTCGACCCCGGCGCCGATGTCCGGTGGGGTGGAAACGTGATGGAGCTGCCCGGCCTCGCAACGCGGCGCGATCATCGCTTCTTCGGCCACGGCGTCGGACACGGCCGGGCCGTGCTCGCGGCGCAGGAGATGCAGGAACATGTCGATGCCCGCGACCGCGCCGGCGCCGGTCACGATGCGCCCCGCGTCGACGTACAGGGCCTCCGGCTCCACGGTGATCGTGGGATATCGGTCGGCCAGCTCGTCGGCGAGGCACCAGTCGGTGGTGGCCCGGTGGCCGTCGAGCAGGGCGGTCTCGGCCAGCAGGAACGATCCGGTGCCGTACGCGGCGATGATCGCTCCTCGCCGGTAGGCGTCCTCGATCGCGGCGATGACCGGCGGGCGTACGGTCAGGGGCCTGCCGTCGGTGGGCAGCAGGATGATCAGATCGGCGGTGCTCATGGCCTCGGGGCCGTGCTCCACCTCCATGAGCAGGCCGAGATCGGTGCGTAGGACGCCGCCCTCGTCGGCGCACACGGTGTAGGTGAAGGACGGCAGCCCCACATCGGAGCGGTCGGTGAAGATGTTGCTCGCCACGCTCAACCCGAACGAGCTCACCCCCTGCGTCGCGTACGCGACCACGGATCGGAAGAAGCAGGCCGGCGCGGCGGAAGGGCGGCTCGGCACGCAGTGGCTCTTCTCCATGTGGCATCGTCCGAAAGTGGACCGCCGTCTTCGCACGGTTCCGGTCACCGGTGGTTCCTTTCAGCTGGAGCTGATCGCGAACGGTGGATGCGCCTCGTCGCCTCCCCGACGACCGCTCCGCTGAGGGTAGGCAATCCGGATGGCAGAACACTGGACATCGCCTGGACGCCGTACTTCCACAAGGCTCTTCGCGCCGTCCCGCTGACCTGCGCTGATGCCGATCGGCCCAGGACTTACCGGCAGAACTCACCGCTATCTGTAGAAAGAGGAGCCCTTGACGCCGGAACGCAGTAGCTTGTCAGCCCGATCGGGAACGAGTGCCAGGGGAAGCTCCATGACGTTGGGTGACCTCCTGCTCGCGTACCGGAAGCGAGCGGGCATCACTCAGCAGGAGCTGGCCGGCCGCGCCCCCACAGCGCGGTCGTCGTCACCAGCCGCAACGACCTCTCCGGCCTCAAGGTGTACGACGACGCGCTGATCGTGGAACTGGACACGCTCAGCGACGAAGAAGCCGCTGCCCTGCTGACCTCCTCCGCCTGTTCGCCGCGCAACGCTGCGCCGCGGTGGATGACGAGCACGAGCTCCGGTCGGACAGGCGAAAGTGCTCTGCAATCTCTGCCTGGTCCTGGGCGGCACCGGCCGGTTCGAGGAGGCGACGCGGCACCTCGGCCTGTTCGGCCAGGCCGTCCAGGATTACGAGCGGGCGCTGGAGATCCGCGACGACATCGGCGACGCCGCGACGACGCGCGGTCCCGCTGATGCCCGGCCCGTCAGGCAGGTCCGGTTTCACTGCCGGGTGAGCGGGGTCTCGGATGCGACGTGGGTCAGCTTCTGCGGGTTGCGGACGTAGTAGATGCCGGTGATCAGGGCGTCCTCGACCCGGATCGCCATGATGCCGTCGATCTCGCCGTCCAGCCGGACGAGGAGTGCCGGGTTGCCGTTGATCACGGTGGGCTCGCCGGTGAGCGTCCCTTCGACCTTGCCGAGACCGCCGACGAACATGCGGGCCACCTTCTCGGCGCCGGTGACCGGCCGCTGCACGGCCTGCTTGACCCCGCCGCCGTCGCCGATGAGGACGACTTCCGGAGCGAGTACGTCAAGCAGGCCCTGCAGGTCCCTGGTCTCGATCGCGCGGTGGAACGATTCCAGGGCCGCCCGGGTCTGGCTCGGGGAGGCCACCTGGCGGGGGCGGCGGGCATCGACGTGCCGGCGGGCGCGGTGCGCGATCTGGCGGACGGCCGCGGGGCTCTTGCCGACGGCGGCGGCGATCTCTTCGTAGCCGACGTCGAAGGCCTCGCGCAGCACGAAGACGGCGCGCTCGGTCGGCGACAGCGTCTCCAGGACCAGCATCAGCGCCATCGACACACTCTCGGCGAGCTCGGCGTCCTCGGCCACGTCCGGCGCGGTGAGCAGCGGCTCGGGCAGCCAAGGACCGACATAAGCCTCCTTGCGCCGCTTCATGGTGCGCAGCCGGTTGAGCGCCTGCCTGGTCGTGACCCGGACGAGGTAGGCGCGCTGGTCGCGCACCTGCCCGAGGTCGACCTTGACCCACCGCAGCCAGGTCTCCTGCAGGACGTCCTCGGCGTCGGCCGCCGAGCCGAGCATCTCGTACGCGACGGTGAACAGCAGGTTGCGGTAGGCGACGAAAACCTCGGTGGCGTGGTCGCTCATTTCCCGCCCCTTCTCCCGGCCGCCATGACGCCGCCGGGCACCACCACATCGGTGTTCCTCACCATGATGTCTCCTTCGTCTTCGCTCTGCCTCGGGTGACAGCGGGGTCGGGCGGAGCGTGGGCGCGGGCATGCGGGACGGCCGGTCAGGCGGTGAAGGCCCAGGGGCCGAAGCGGCCCCAGGCGATGAACGCCGCGAGCGCGAGATAGATCAGGTTCAGCCCGGCCAGCGCGAACTCCCCGCGGCGCCCGTGGGTGATCATCGCGCCGATCATCAGCACGACCCAGCAGACGGCGGTCACCGGCACGAGAACCGGTGCGACGGCGAGGGCGGCGGGCAGGATCAGGCCCAACGCGGCCAGGAGCTCAAGGACGCCGAGCGTCTTGACGAAACCGACGCCCACGTCCCCGGTCCACCCTCCGCCATGAAACGCGGCCAGGGTGTCCTTGGAGACGAACGTCTTGGTGATGCCACCGGTCAGGGCGACCACGGCCAGCAGAGCGGCAGCCGTCCACAGCGCGAGGTTCATGAGGCTCTCCTTCGTTTCCAGGGTTCGGCCTCAAGACACCGCACGGTCGAGCGTTGTGACAGCATGTGACGCACGCCACGAAGGCGACGCATTCCCCGTGCCGCCCGCGGTGGCGGTCTCAGGACGGCTCGGCGGGCGCCCCTGGATGTTCGGCGACGAATTTCCGCAGGAACCCGACCGCCGACACGTTGTAGACGTCCTCGATCGCATCGGCCGCCAGGTGGCACAGGAGAGAACGCTCGCGCGGCGCGACCCCCATACGGGTCAGGAACGAGTACGTGTAGTTCAGCACCACCCGGTAGCGCAGGAACACGGGATTGCCGAGCCCTCTTTTCAGGTATGCGTCATTGCTCAGCGCCAGGCGCAGGTATTCGCTGTTTCCTCTTTCCCGGAAGAAGTCCGCGCCGGGAGCCGGGGACGTGGTCAGCAGGCCGCTTTCGGCTATCGGCCCGGCACGTTCGGCGTGGCGGGCGACCAGTGCGGCCCATTCACGTACGAACGGGAAAGGCGCGGCATGAGGACCGTCCAGCGCGCGGATGACCTCGCGCAGGCGGCCGACGACCACGTCACGGTGTTTCCCGTACTTCGCCGCGAACTCCGAGCGCCACAGCTCGGTGTCGGCGCACGCGGCGAGGAAGCCTTCGGCGTGCGCGCGGAAGGACCCGACGTTGCGCCGGAGCCCGCCCACGGCGTGCGCGGTGGTGAACATCATGGTCAGCATGAGCAGGTCCAGACGATCTCTCCCTTCGCGGAGGTGCCGGGACATGTCCAGGTACAGCTCGTTGCTCTCGACGGAAAAGTCCATGATCAGATCCGCCGCCTTCTGGTCCCCCACGACGTGCCGACGGAAGTCGAACGGCGGATAACGGATCGTGTTGTCCGGGTACCAGGGAGCGAGCGGCCCGATCTCCCGCTCCTGCCGGGCGAGCACCCGGTGCTGAAGGAGCCTGGATCGTTCGTCGAGCCGGGCCGTGGACGGGTGCTCCCGCAGGTAAGCGCCGATCGTCTCCTCGATCGCCGGACGGATGACCTCGGACCAGTCGTAGGCGTGCGCCTGGACGTTGATCCGGAGGTGCGGTCCCTGGCGCCAGTGCGGGGCGACGAAGGCCGCCTCGGTCAGCGCGGCCACCCGATCGAGCAGGGGGCCCACGGCGTCGACCAGCAGCCCGGACTTGTCCTTCTCGTAGTAGTAGACGTACGCGCTGTGCCACGACGCCGCGCTATCCATAAGGGCTGACCATTCATTCCGGCTTCTCGGCATGCATTCAGCGTTATGGCAACGGATGTTATCCACCGCCCGAACGAGAAGGCAAGAAATTGCCCCATGAAACAAATCTTCACGTGATTGAATTTTCGAATTCCCAGGCCACCACGGCAGCGGCCATTGAGTTCCATCTTTTTTCGGAGAATTCACAGACGATCGTGTACGTGCAGAAACGCCGACCGGGATTCCGGCACGAGCTGCACGGACAGCGGACGGAGGCTCCGGTGATCTCTCTCAACCGGTGTGCAGGATCCGCAGGCTGTCGGGTCGCGCCGGATCTCGATCGACGACCTGGACCGGGGGCCAGGCCCATTGCCACACGTGGATGCCGGGCGTGCGGGAGAACCGGATCTGCCCGCGGGTGCCTTCGACCGATACGCGCGGCCAGGATTCGGTGATGCTCGCCCGGTCCGTGCCGTACGAACGCAGCACCTCGGCGAGGACGGTGATCGTGTCGTAGCCCTCGAAGGCGACGAAGGAGGGCGCTTCGGCCAGCCGCTCGCGCAGGGCCGTCTCGACCCAGGCGCCGAGTGGGCCGAGGCGCTCGGGCAGGTAGCGCAGGAACGGGATCGCGGCGCCGTCGTCGCCCAGCGACGTCGCCCACGTGGCGAACTCCGGCTGCCCGGCCGGGGCACCGATCATGATGTCGGCCAGGCGCCGGTCGCGGCGGACGGACTTGACGATCGACACGGCCGGCTCCGGGTGGCCGGCCAGGAGAAGGAGGGCTGTCGCGCGTGCGCCGACGAGTTCGTCGCACACGGCTGCGCCAAGGTCGAGTTCGGTGACGGTGCCGCCGCGCGGAGCGAGGTGGTCCCGCAGGATGCGCACTCCGGACGCCCAGTAGAGGCTCGGCTGGGCGGCCACGGCGATGCGGCGGTGGCCCGCGCCGAGGAGGAAGTCGGCGTAGATCCGCCAGCCGTGGGACTGCGCCGGGGCAAGGCGCGCGACGCATGCGGCCGGCTGCTCGGTGAGCGCGTCGAGAACCGCTGACGAGCAGAGGAACGGCAGGCCGAGGGCGTCGGCCCTGACGGCGGCGACACGAGCGACGACACTGTGATACTCCCCCGCCAAGGCGGCCACGCCCAGGCGAGCCAGTTCGTCCACGGCCGCCACGGCCCGCTGCGGGTCGGCCGCGGTGTCTCGCACCACCAGATCGAGCGGCTTTCCGGCGATCCCGCCGGCCTCATTGACCTCGCGAACGGCCAGCTCCAGCCCAGCGAGCAGATGCCGGCCGGCCTCGACCCAGCCGGGCCGGGTCAGCGGTACGAGAGCGCCGATCCGGACGGACGATCCGTCGGTCCGCTCCACTCCAGCCGGCGACGGTGGCTTATTCATACGTTGACGTCTCCCTTGTGGCTGTCCGTGGCATTGTGCCGGATCGCCGAGCTGCCGCATCGAGCGGCTCCTGGGCGCGGAGGCCCACGTCCTTCCGCTCGGCGCCGCACGGGCGCCCGGGTCACCGGCCGATCGGGTGCCAGACCGTCTTGATCTCCAGGAAGGGCTTGATGCGGGACAGACCCGGGTCGGTATCGTCCCAGTCGTCTCCGCCGGGTCGCCGGACCCTCTTGAGGGTGGTCGCCGCCAGGGCCTCCAGCTCGGCCGCGAGACCTCCCGCGCCGGCCAGGTCCAGGGCGTTCACGTCGGCGTGGCCGGCCAGTGGTGCGGCGAGCTCGGACAGGCGGCCGGTCAAGATGTTGGCGGCACCCGCCGGAAGGTCCGAGGTGGCCAGCGCCTCGGCCAGCGTGATCGCGGGCAGCGGGGCATCCTCGCTCGCCACCAGCACCGCCGTGTTGCCGGAGGTGAGCACGGGGGCGAGCACCGAGACCAGCCCGAGCAGCGAGGAGCCGGTGGGGGCGAGAATGCCCACGACGCCCGTCGGCTCAGGCTCGGAGAGGTTGAAGTACGGGCCCGACACGGGGTTCGCGCCACCCAGCAGCTGGCCGAACTTGTCGGCCCACCCGGCGTAGTAGACCCAGCGATCGACGGCCGCCGACACGAGCGCCTGTGCCCTGGCCTTACCCACCCCCTCCGCCGCGCCAACCTCCTCGGCGAACTGGGACCGCCGGCCCTCCATCATCTCCGCGACCCGGTAGAGGATCTGGCCGCGATTGTAGGCCGTACGTCCCGACCAGCCCAGGAACGCCTTGCGGGCCGCCACCACGGCGTCGCGCACGTCCTTGCGCGAGGCCAGGGCGGCGTTGGCGAGATGGTCTCCGGCCGAGGACGTCACGGGATAGGACCTGCCTGACTCCGAGCGCGGGAACGCGCCGCCGACATAGAGCTTGTACGTCCTGCGCACGGCGATGCGCGGAAAGGTGTCAGTCAAGGTAAGCCTCCAGCCCGTGCCGGCCGCCCTCACGGCCGTACCCGGACTCCTTGTAGCCACCGAAGGGGCTGGCGGGATCGAACACGTTGAAGGTGTTGGACCACACCACACCGGCGCGCAACCGGCTGGCGGTCCAGAGCATCAGGGAGCCCTTCTCCGTCCACACGCCGGCGGACAGCCCGTACGGCGTGTTGTTGGCCTTGGCCACGGCCTCCTCCGGGGTGCGGAAGGTCAGCACCGACAGCACGGGGCCGAAGATCTCCTCGCGGGCGATCCGGTGCGCCTGCGTGACGCCGGTGAACACGGTGGGCGGGAACCAGTACCCGCGCTCGGGGAGTGGGCACGCCGGTGACCAGCCCGTGGCGCCTTCCGCCTGGCCGGCCGCGGCGAGCTCGCGGATCCGGGCGAGCTGCGCGGCGGAGTTGACCGCCCCGATGTCGGTGTTCTTGTCCAGCGGGTCGCCGAGGCGCAGCCGCTCGATGCGGGCCCGCAGCCGGGCCAGCAGCTCGTCCGCGATGGACTCCTGGACCAGCAGCCGGGAGCCCGCGCAGCACACGTGGCCCTGGTTGAAGAAGATCCCGGTGACGATCCCCTCGACGGCCTGGTCGATCGCCGCGTCGTCGTAGACGATGTTGGCGCCCTTGCCGCCGAGTTCGAGGGTGACCCGCTTGTCCGTGCCGGCGACCGCGCGGGCGATCTCCCTGCCGACCTCGGTGGAGCCGGTGAAGGCCACCTTGTCGGCGCCCGGGTGCGCGACCACGGCGCGGCCGGTGGCGCCGGCGCCGGTCACGATGTTCACCACGCCGGGCGGCAGCCCGGCTTCCTGGCAGATCTCCGCGAACGCCAGGGCGGTCAGCGGGGTGGTCTCGGCGGGTTTGAGCACGACCGTGTTCCCGGTGGCCAGCGCGGGCGCGACCTTCCAGGCGAGCATCAACAGCGGGAAGTTCCACGGGATGACCTGCGCGGCCACGCCCAGCGGCCGGGTGCCCAGCCCGGCGTGCGCCAGCTTGTCGGCCCAGCCGGCGTAGTAGAAGAAGTGGGCGGCGGCCAGCGGCAGGTCGACGTCCCTGGTCTCCTTGATCGGTTTGCCGTTGTCCAGCGACTCCAGGACGGCCAGCTCACGGGCACGTTCCTGGATCACGCGCGCGATCCGGAACAGGTATTTGCCGCGCTCGGCCCCCGGCAGGCGAGACCACACCTGCTCGAAGGCCCGCCGCGCCGCCGCGAAGGCGCGATCCACGTCGGCGTCATCGGCGACGGCCACCTCGGCCAGCGGCTCCTCGTCGGCCGGGTTGACCGTGACGAGGCGCTCATCGCTCTTGGATTCGACGAACTCGCCGTCGATGAACAGGTCGTACGACGGCCGGATGGACACGATGGCCCGTGACTCCGGCGCGGGCGCGTACTCGAAGATCTCCACGCCTCTCCCTAGTCGATCGTGTAGTAGTCGGGCCCGCCGTAATGGCCGGTGGCGAGCTTGGTCCGCTGCATGAGCAGGTCGTTCAGCAGCGTCGAGGCGCCGAGGCGGAACCACGCGGGGTCGAGCCAGTCGTCCCCGGCGATCTCCTTGACCAGCACCAGGTAGCGGATGGCGTCCTTGGTGGTGCGGATGCCGCCGGCGGGCTTCACCCCCACCTGCCGTCCGGTGGCCGCCCGGTAGTCCCTGACGGCCTCCAGCATGATCAGCGTCACCGGCAGGGTGGCGGCGGGCGCGACCTTGCCGGTGGAGGTCTTGATGAAGTCGGCGCCGGCGTGCAGCGCCAGCCAGGACGCCCGTCGTACGTTGTCGTGGGTGACCAGCTCGCCGGTCTCCAGGATGACCTTCAGATGGGCCGGGCCGCACTGCTCCTTGACGGCCGTGATCTCGTCGAAGACCTTGCGGTAATCGCCCGCCAGGAACGCGCCCCGGTCGATCACCATGTCGATCTCGGTGGCTCCGGCGGCCACCGCCGCGCTCGTGTCGGCCAGCTTCACCTCCAGCGACGTGCGCCCGGCGGGGAAGCCCGTGGCGACCGAGGCGAGCCCGACGCCGCTGCCCTTCAGCGCCTCGGCGGCCACGGCGACCATGTCGGGGTAGACGCAGAGCGCGGCGACCGAGGGCGCGGTGGGGTCGGCCGGGTCGGGCCGTACGGCCTTGGCCGCCAGAGCGCGCACCTTGCCCGGGGTGTCCGCCCCTTCGAGGGTGGTCAGGTCGACCATGCTGATGGCCAGGTCGATCGCGGACCGCTTCGCCGTGGTCTTGATCGACCGGGTGGCCAGGTCGGCGGCCCGCCGGCCGACGCCGACCTCGTCGACGCCGGGCAGTCCGTGCAGGTAGGCCCGGAGCGAGCCGGGAACGGTGTCAGGCACGAGCGCCACGCCTCTCGATGAGCATGTTGAGTACGAGGGCGACCAGCAGGATGAGGCCGGTCACCACCATCTGGAAGAAGGAGCCCAGGCCGAGCAGGTTGCACAGGTTGCGCAGCACCGACAGCAGCAGTACCGCCACGAAGGTGCCGAACACCCCGCCCCGGCCGCCGAACAGATTGGTGCCGCCCAGCACCACGGCCGCGATCGCGTCCAGCTCCAGCCCGCTGAAGGCGGTGGGCTGGCCCACGGTCAGCCGGGAGGTGAGCAGCACCCCGGCCAGCGCCGCCAGCCCGCCCGACACCGCGAACACCGTGGTGATCACGCCGCGCACGGGCAGGCCGGACAGCCGGGCGGCCTCCTTGTTGCTGCCGACCGCGTACACGTACTCGCCGAACGTGGTGCCGCGCAGCACCCCGGCGGCGAGGAGGGTGACCACCACGAAGATGATCCCGACGATCGGCACGTAGCCGACGAACCCGCCGCCGAGGAGCTGGAACACCTCGGACTCGCCGGCCTGCGCCGGCTTGCCGTCGGTCAGCAGGTACGTGAGCCCGCGGATGGCCGTGAGCCCGGCCAGGGTGGTCATGAACGACGGCAGCGACAGGTACGCCGACAGCCCGCCCATAACGGCGCCGAACGCCGCGCCGATCGCCAGGCTGAGCAGGATCGCCGGCAGGACCGGCATACCCGGGGCCATGAGCAGGGCGACGGTCATCCCGCCGAAGGCCGCGACGCTGCCGACCGACAGGTCGATGCCCGCCGTCAGCACCACCATGGTCATGCCGATGGCCACGATGCCGGTCAGCGACGACTGCTGCAGCAGGTTGGCGATGTTGCGGCCGGTCAGGAACTGCGGCGCCAGCAGCGACGCCACCACGCACAGGGCGAGGAAGACCAGCAGCAGGTTGGACTTGACGATCAGGTCGGCGCCGCGGCGCGATCGGCCGCCGCGCTCCTTTCCGGTGGTCGAGGCCACCGTGGATCCGAGGGATGTGGTCATGCCGTGGCTCCTGTGATGACGGTGTGCGCGATGACGCTTTCGGGGCTGGTGCGGGGGTCGAAGCGGGCGACGTTGCGGCCTTCGTACAGGACCTGGATGTGGTCGGCGTTGGCGGTCAGCTCGTTGAGCTCGCTGCTGGCCAGCAGCACGGCCACGCCCTGGTCGGCGAGGTGGCGTACCTGCCGGTAGAGGTCGGCCTTGGCGCCGACGTCCAGGCCGCGCGTGGGCTCGTCCAGCAGCAGGACCTTGATCCCGCCCCGGGTGATCCACTTGGCCAGCACGATCTTCTGCTGGTTGCCGCCGGAGAGCTGGCCCACGAGCTGGTCGAGTCCCGCCGTCTTGACGCCCAGGTCGGCGAGCGCGGGCCGGGCCAGGCGCCGGCCGAGCCGGCCGGGCAGCAGCCACGGGGGCCGGCCGAGCGCGCCGATCGCGGCGTTGCGGCTGACGGACAGCCCCAGCATCAGGCCCTGCTCCTTCCTGCTCTCCGGCACCAGGGCCAGCCCCGCGCGGACGGCGGCGGCCGGGCCGGCGACCTTGAGCGGGCGGCCGTCCAGCCGGGCCGTGACCTGGGCCTTGAGGTCGCCGAACAGGGCGCGCAGCAACGTGGTCCGGCCCGCGCCGCCGAGACCGGCGAGCCCGACGACCTCGCCCGGCCGTACTTCAAGATCGCGGACGTCGAGAAGCCCCGGCACATGGACCCGCTCGACGCGCAGCAGCGGCTCCCCGCCGGGCGCGGGCCGGTCCGTGGCGCCCACGAGCTCGCTCGCCTCGCCGATCATCGCGGCCACGATCTCGTCGGGACCGGTCGACGCCAGGTCGTAGACGCCCGCCGTTCGGCCGTCACGCAGCACCGTGGCGCGGTCGCCGATCTCCATGACCTCGTCCATGCGGTGCGAGATGAAGATCACCGACCGTCCTTCGGCAGTGAGGGAGCGAATGACCTCGAACACCGCCAGCAGTTCGCTCTCGCCGAGGGTGGCCGACGGCTCGTCCATGACGATGACGCGCGCGTCGGCGGTCAGCGCCTTGGCGATGGCGGTGAGCTGCTGGGCCGCGATCGGCAGCTCACCGACCCGGGTGGTGACGGGGAAGGAGGCGCCGACCCGGTCCAGTGCCTCGCGGGCCAGCCGCGCCCGCTGCCCGCGCCGGACGAACGGGCCCAGCCGCGGCGCCCGGCCCAGCAGCAGGTTCTGCGCGACGGTGAGGTCCGGCAGCAGGTCCAGCTCCTGGTAGATCACCGCGATGCCGGCCGCCTGCCCCGCATGCGGGGTGGCGGGCCTGAAGGGCTGCCCGTCCAGCAGGATCGTGCCCTCTTCCGGCTGATAGGAGCCGGCCAGGATCTTCATCAGGGTGCTCTTGCCGGCGCCGTTCTCGCCCAGCAGGCAGTGCACCTCGCCGGGGCGGACGCTCAGCTCGACCCCGTCCAGGGCGACGGTGCCGGGGAAGCGTTTGACGATCCCGGTCATGCGCAGCCGTTCCTCGGTGCCGGTCATGAGCCCTCCTTCGTCGGTCTCATGACCAAGGTGCTGTGTTTATCGATGACCTCGACAAGCTCGGTCATGAGCCCTCCTTCGTCGATCTCATGACCAAGGTGCTGTGTTTATCGATGACCTCGACAAGCTCGGTCATGAGCCCTCCTTCGTCGATCTCATGACCAAGGTGCTGTGTTCATCGATGACCTCGACAAGCTCGGTCATGAGCCCTCCTTCGTCGATCTCATGACCAAGGTGCTGTGTTTATCGATGACCTCGACAAGCTCGGTCATGCCTCCTCCAGCAGGTGAGTGGCGTTCTGGTCGTCGGTGATCAGCACGTCGCACAGGCCGCTGGTCACGACGGCCCGGCACACCGCCCGCTTCGCGCCGCCGCTGACCAGCGCGACCGAGGTGGCGGCCGAGCGCAGGAGGTCCAGCGACAGGCCGAGCGTGCGGCCGTCCAGGTCGGGGTCGACGATCTGGCCGCGCGCGTCGACGAAGCGGCCCAGCACGTCCCCCACCGCGCCGGCGGCCGCGAGCCTGTCGAGGTCGCCCGCGTCGATCTGACCGGAGTCCACCAGCACCGAGTCGCTGCCCATGCCGCCGGGGCTGAACAGGAACAGGTCCGCCCTGGCGGCCAGCGTGAGCACGTCGGAGACGGCGCGGTCGTTCTCCAGCGCCGCCCGGGTGCTCTGCTGCTCCAGGATCGCCGGGGCGGCCAGCAGCGTCGCGGTGCCGCCGCCGTGGTGGGCGATCGAACTCGCCATGCTGCCCGCGCCGGTCGGCTGCCGCGAGCGGCTGAGCGCGCCGTTGATCTGCACGACGTTGACGCCCATCGCCCAGCCGGGGGTGAGCCCGCCGGCCAGCCGGTCGAGCGTCCGGCCCCAGGAGACGCCGATCAGCCGGGGCACGGGCCGCATCGCCGCCAAGTGGTCGGCGCCGGCCGCGGCCACCTGCTTGCGCGCCTGCTCGTCGCCGCCGCTGCCCGCCACCACGATGGTCTCCCGCAGCCCGAACCGCTTGCTGAGCGCCCGCTCCAGCACGCCCACCCGGGAACGCGGATGCAGCACCTCGATCCTGACGATGCCGACCTCACGTGCCTCGGCCAGCATCCGCCCCACTTTCCATCGGGTCAGGTGCATGGCGTGGGCGATCTGTTCCTGCGTCTCGCCGCTCTCGTAGTAGCGGACGGCCACCTGGTAGAGCTGGTCGTCGTCGGTCATGAGCCGGACCTCCGCCGCGGATCGCTCAGCCGGTGGGAGATCTCCGTGGTGGCGGCGGTGGCCGCGCGGTAGTCGGCGTAGCCGTGGCGGTAGGCCGCCACGTGCTCGGCGAGCGGCTCCACGGTGCGGACCCGGGGCGCGTACCGCACCGCCGCCTCCGCCAGTGAGGCGTGCCACCCGGTGCCGGCCGCGGCCAGCACCGCGCAGGCGCGCAGCGTCAGGTTGTCCCCGGTGACCAGGTGGACCGGCCGGCCGAGCACGTCGGCGGTGGTCTGGAGCCACAGCTCGTTGTGCCGGATGCCGCCCGACAGGTAGACCTCCTCCACGGCTATCCCGCCGTCGATGAAGGAGTCGAGGACCTGGCGGGTGCCGTACGCGACGCCCTCCACGGCCGCCCGGTAGACCTGCTCGGCGGAGCTGGCCAGGGTCAGCCCGAGCACCGCGCCCCGCAGGCGCGGGTCCCGCAGCGGCGTGCGGTTGCCCATGAAGTAGTCCAGGACGATCAACCCGTGGTCGACCGGCGGCAGCTCCGCCGCGGCCTTGATGAGCCCGCCGAGCTCCGCCCGGGGCCGTCCGATGAGTTTCTCGCCCGCCCAGGCCAGCACGGAGCCCGCGCTCACCTGGCCGCCCTCCACGAGCCAGCGGCCCGTCTGCAGCGCGTCCGGGTACGGCCCCCACACGGTGGACGGGAAGACCGCCTCGTCGATCTCGGTGACGAACGCGTTGGACGTGCCGCAGACGATCGACACCCGCCCTTCCGGGGCGCCGCCGATGGCCAGCAGCGACAGGTGCGCGTCGATCCCGCCCGACACGACGACGGCGGGGCCGGTGACGCCGAACTCCTCACGGGCCCGTACGCCGAGCGGCCCCACCGCCTCGCCGACGGGCACGATGTCGTCCGGCAGCTTGTCGCCCAGGTCGCCGATGCCGAGCGAGGCGTACAGATCGTGTGGGAAACCCGTACCGCGCGGATCGTAGTTGCTCTTGCACACCGCGTTCATCCGCGATCCCGCCCACCTCCCGGTGAGCCGCCACACCATGTAGTCCACCGCCTCGACGATGCGTGCGGCGGCCCGGTAGGTCTCGGGCTCGTGGCGGGCCAGCCACATGGCCTTGGGCACCAGCCACTCGACCGCGTCGCGGCCGCCGGCGTAGCGCAGGACCGGGTGGCCGGTCGCCGCGGTCGACGCCGACTCCTCGCCGGCCCGGCCGTCCATCCACAGCAGGGCCGGCCGCAGCGGGCGGCCCTGCCGATCGAGGACGGCCACCGTCGAGGCCGTGGTCGCCACCGCGACCCCGGCGATGGGCGGATCACCCGCCTCGGCGAGCGCCTGACGGGCCGCGTGCACGCTCGCCCGCCACCAGTCGTCCGGGTCCTGCTCGGCCCATCCCGGCCGGGGGAAACGCGTCGGGTACACGGCGTCGCCCGTCCCCATCGGCGCGCCTTCGACGTTGTAGACCGCGGCCCGCGCGCCTTCCGTGCCCAGGTCGAGCGCGAGAAAGGCGGTCATCGTCCGGTTCCCAGGTCGAGCGGGAGGAAAGCCGTCATCGTCACTCCTCGTTCGGCAGGAAGAGAACCTTGGAGCTGAAGATCGACCGCTCACCGAGGCCGGCCATGGTCTCGGGCAGCGCGTCCAGCCCCAGCTCGTGCGTGATCATGAACTTCCAGGCGAGGTCGCCCGAGCTCAGCCCCTTGGCGGCGACCCGCCACTCCTCACCGGGGAACGGCGCGGAGAAGGAGTTCCACGCCCCGTGCAGGGTGACCTCACGGCGCAGGAACGAGCTGAACGTGGCCTTCGGCAGCACCACGGGGTCGTGCGGGATGCCGATGAACACCGCCTCGCCGTGCCTGGCGGCCAGGCCCACGGCCTGCTCCACCGTGGCGGGCACGCCCGCCGACTCGATGACCACGTCGTAGCCCTCGCCGACCGCGTCAGCGGCCGCCGCCGCGCTGGTCGCGGTATGGGTGGCGCCGGCCTCGGTGGCCATGGCGGCCTTCTGCTCGTTGACCTCGACGACGAGCACCTCGGCGGCACCGGCGAGCTTGGCCCACTGCACCGCGAACAGCCCGATCGGGCCGGCGCCGACCACCGCCACCCGCTTGCCGCCGCGCATCCGGGTGCGCCACAGGGCGTGCAGCGCGATCGCGGCCGGGTCGAGCATGGCCGCGGCACGCGGGTCGAGATCGGCCGGGAGCACCATCAGGTTCTCGTCCGGCACGGTGACGTACTGGGCGTAGGCCCCGTTCCTGCGGCTGCCGAAGTAGCTGTAGTCCTTGCACAGGCTGAAGTGGCCCTGGCTGCAGGGAGCGCAGGCGTGGCAGGGGATGAGCGGGGGCACGGTGACCAGGTCGCCCTCGCGGACGCGGCCGGTGGCGGCCAGGCGGTCGCCGAGGCGGACCACGTGGCCCGAGAACTCGTGACCGCAGATGATCGGGAAGTGGTAGGCCCCCGCGCGCAGCATGCGCGGGATGTCAGAGCCGCACACCCCGCAGGCCGCGACGCGGACGAGCGCCTCTCCTGGGCCGGGCACGGGCACGGGCACCTGCTCGACCCTGATGTCACCGGGGGCGTGGAGCACCGCGGCCTGCATGGTTTCCGACATCCTGTCGCCTTTCTCCTGTGGGGTGCTATTTGGCGGCTTCGGCGAACTCGCCGGTTCCGGTGGCGTACTGGGCGGCGTTGTCCGTGTCGATCAGCTCGGTGCCCGCGTCGATGGCGGGCTCGACCTTCTCGCCCTTCTGGACCTGGAGCATCGTCTCCACGGCCTTGGCGCCGAGGGAGATGGGGTCGTTGAGCGCGGTGGCCACGTACTGGCCGGACGGGATCTGCTTGACCGCCTCCATGAGCCCGTCGACGCCGGCGACCAGGACCTTGTCCTTGCCGTTCTCCTTGAGCACCTGCAGGGCGCCGAGCGCCATGTCGTCGTTGTGCGCGTAGACGGCGGCCACGTCGGGGTGGACCTGGAGCAGGTCCTGCATGGCGGTGACCGCCTTGGCGCGCACGTAGTCCGCGTACGGGCCCTCAACGATCTTGATCTTGGGGTTGGCCGCCACGGCCTCGTGGAAACCCGCGCCGCGGTCGCGTGCCACGGCGCCACCGGCGTCGCCGCGGATCTCGATGACCGTGCCGCCCTTGTCGCCGAGCTGCTCGCTGAGCCGCTTGCCGACGAGCGCGCCCATCGCCTTGTTGTCGCGGCCGACGTGGGCGATCGCACCCTCGGGCACCGGCCGGTCCACGGTCACGACCGAGACGCCGGCCGCCTTGGCCGCGGCGATGCTCGGCTGTACGCCCTGCGGGTCGACCGGGTTGATGAGCAGGACGTCGACCTGACGGGTGATGAGGTCCTGGATGTCGTTGTTCTGCTTGGTGACGTCGCCGCCCGCGTCGGCGAAGTAGAGCGTGGCGCCGGCCTTCTTGGCGGCGGCCTCGGCTCCCTCGCGGAGCTGGACGTAGAAGGGGGACTGCTGGGTCGCCTGGCTGAACCCGATGGCGACGGGACCGTCCGACTGCTGGGCGGCGGTCTCGGCGGAGCCGCCCGGGCTGGTGGACACCGAACAGGCGGCCAGGGCTGCGACCAGGGCAAAGGGGGTTATGAGCGACCGGAATGCGCGCATCTGAGCCTCCGTATGTGAGGTAGGTAACGCACTGTAAGTCGGGAATTAACCGCGTTGCAACACTTGAGCCAGATTCTGCTCATATGAGCAAAATGTGAGTTTCGATCATTTCATGTGCGGGACGGCACCCTGTTCGGCCTGGTCAGGGCTGTGCCGCACGGGACGGACATAAACCATTTGAACGAGTGAGTGCTCGCTCATTAGGGTGTTCCGCGTGACAAGAAGGCGACGGGTGCCGGCCATGGCCCCGCAAGACCGCCGGGCCGCACTCATCGCCGCCACGCTCCCCCTGCTGCGCGAGTACGGCACCGCGGTGAGCACCCGCCAGATCGCCGAGGCCGCGGGCGTGGCCGAGGGGACGATCTTCGGTGTCTTCCCCGACAAGGCCTCGCTGCTGCGGGCGGCGCTGATGAGCGCGTTCGACCCGCGACCGGCGGTGGACGCGCTGGCGGCCATCGACACGCGGATCGAGCTGCGCGCGCGGCTGCGCGAGGCGGTCACGATGCTGCGGGCGGGAATGAGCGCCAACGCCAACCTCATCGCCGCTCCCAAGGAGCTGATGGCCGATGACGCCGAGTTCCGCGAGCGGATGATGGACGGCCGGCGTCATATCTCAGCCGCGATCGCCCTCCTGGTCGAGCCCGATCGCGACCGGCTGCGCCGCTCTCCCGAGGCCACGGCGCAGCTGCTGCTCATGCTGATCGCGGTGAGCGTGCACCGTGGCTTCGGCCAAGGCGGCGAGTTCGGCGACATGGGCGACGAGGAGATCGTCTCCGTGCTGCTCGACGGACTGCTCGTGCGTCCCTCCCCCACCCCTCCGACAGAAAGCCCCCGCTGATGCTGCTCCGCCTCCTGCGGGTCCAGCTCAGGCCGTACGGGAAAGAGATCACGCTCGTCGTCCTCTTCCAGTTCGTCCAGACGCTGGCCACGCTCTATCTCCCCACACTGAACGCCGACATCATCGACGACGGCGTCGTCAAGGGCGACACCGGTTACATCGCGCGCCTCGGGCTGGTGATGCTCGGTGTGACGCTCGTCCAGATCGCCTGCTCGTTCGTGGCCGTGTACTACGCCGCCCTGATCTCGATGGCGCTGGGCAGGGACCTGCGGGCCGCGGTCTTCCGCCGGGTGCAGGACTTCTCCGCCCAGGAGGTCAACCGGTTCGGCGCGCCGTCCCTGATCACCCGTACCACCAATGACGTGCAGCAGGTCCAGCTGCTCGTGCTGATGACGTTCACGATGATGGTGGCCGCGCCGATCATGTGCGTCGGCGGCATCGTGCTGGCGCTGCGCCAGGACGCGGCGCTGTCGTCGCTGCTGCTCGTCGTGCTGCCCGTGATGGTCGTCATCGTGGGGCTGATCGTGATGCGGATGCGCCCGCACTTCCGCATGATGCAGGAGCGTATCGACCGGATCAACCAGGTGCTCCGCGAGCAGATCACCGGCATCCGGGTGATCAGAGCCTTCGTTCGCGACAAGCACGAGCGGGAGCGCTTCGGCGAGGCCAACGAGCAGCTGACCGACGTGTCGCTGCGGGTCGGGCGGCTGATGGCGCTGATGTTCCCCTCGGTCATGCTGGTGGTGAACGTGTCCAGCGTCGCCGTGGTGTGGTTCGGCGGCCATCGCATCGCAGACGGGTCCATGCAGGTGGGCGCGCTGACCGCGGTCATCTCCTACCTGATGCAGATTCTCATGTCGGTGATGATGGCGATGTTCATGTTCATGATGATCCCGCGGGCCGAGGTCTGCGCCGAGCGCATCGAGGAGGTCCTCGACGCCGAGCCGACCGTCCACCCGCCGGCGGACCCGGTCACCCCGGATCGACATCTCGGCGAGCTGGAGTTGCGGTCGGTGGACTTCCGTTACCCGGGCGCCGAGGAGCCGGTGTTGTGCGACGTGAGCCTGGTGGCGCGGCCCGGCCGTACCACCGCGATCATCGGCAGCACGGGCAGCGGCAAGACGACGCTGCTCAACCTCATCCCCCGTCTGTTCGACGCGACCGAGGGCGAGGTGCTGGTCGACGGCGTCAACGTGCGCGACCTCGATCCGGCCGCGCTGTCCCGGGCGGTCGGCCTGGTCCCGCAGTCGCCCTACCTCTTCTCCGGCACCGTCGCCTCCAACCTGAGGTACGGCAGGCCGGACGCGACCGACGAGGAGCTGTGGCAGGCGCTGGAGGTGGCCCAGGCCCGTGAGTTCGTCGAGGCGATGCCCGGCGGGCTGGAGGAGCCGATCTCCCAGGGCGGCACGAACGTCTCCGGTGGTCAGCGCCAGCGCCTGGCCATCGCCAGGACCCTGGTGCACCGCCCCGAGATCTACCTGTTCGACGACTCCTTCTCCGCCCTCGACTACGCCACCGACGCCCGGCTGCGCGCCGCACTGGCCGCGGAGATCACCGACGCCACGCTCGTCATCGTGGCCCAGCGGGTCAACACCATCCGCGACGCCGACCGCATCCTCGTCCTCGACGCCGGCCGCGTGGTCGGCACCGGCACCCACACCGAGCTCATGACCACCTGCCCGACCTATCGCGAGATCGTGCTGTCCCAGCTCACCGAACAGGAGGCCGCGGCATGAGCGCGCCTGTCGAGGTCATCACCCAGGTCACGAGACCGGCGACGGAGGGCTCATGAGCACCCAGGCACCGCCGCGCCGCCCGCAGGGCGGCTTCGGCCCGGGCGCGATGATGTCCGGACCCGCCGAGAAGGCGCTCGACTTCGGCGGCTCACTCCGCCGCCTGCTGCGCCTGCTGCGCCCCGAGCGCGCGCTCCTGATCGTCGTCCTCGCCTTCGGTACGGTCAGCGTCGCGCTGAGCGTGACGGGCCCCAAGATCCTCGGCTACGGCACGGACCTGATCTTCTCCGGCATCATCGGGGCCCAGTTACCCGCGGGGAGCACCAAGGAGCAGGCCGTGGCGGGGCTGCGCGCCGACGGCCAGAGCACGTTCGCGGACATGGTGTCGTCGATGAGCGTGGTGCCCGGCCGCGGCATCGACTTCACCGCGCTGGCCCAGGTGCTGGGCTGGGTGCTGGCCATCTACCTGCTCGCGGCCCTGCTCGGGATCGTGCAGTTCCGGCTGACCACGACCATCGTGCAGCGGGCGGCGTTCCGGCTGCGCGAGCGGATCGAGGCCAAGCTGGCGCGGCTGCCGCTGAGCTACTTCGACGGCCAGTCGCGCGGTGAGATCCTCAGCCGCGCCACCAACGACACCGACAACATCGCGCAGACGCTGCAGCAGACGATGAGCCAGCTCATCACGTCGGTGCTGACAGTCGTGGGCGTGCTGGCGATGATGTTCTGGATCTCGCCGCTCCTGGCGCTCATCGCGCTGATCACGGTGCCGCTGTCGGTCTACGTCACCGCGATCATCGGCAAGCGGTCGCAGCCGCAGTTCATCGAGCAGTGGTCGTCGACGGGCAAGCTCAACGGCCACATCGAGGAGATGTACGGCGGGCACACGCTGGTCAAGGTGTTCGGCAGGCAGGAGGAGGCCGCCGTGACCTTCGCCGAGCACAACGAGGCCCTGTTCGCCTCCAGCTTCCGCGCCCAGTTCATCTCCGGTCTCATCCAGCCGGCCATGATGTTCATCGGCAACCTCAACTATGTGCTGGTCGCCGTGGTGGGCGGGTTCAAGGTGGCCTCGGGCTCGATCTCGCTGGGCGACGTGCAGGCCTTCATCCAATACTCACGCCAGTTCAGCCAGCCGCTGACCCAGGTGGCCGGGATGGCGAACCTGGTGCAGTCGGGCGTCGCCTCGGCCGAGCGGGTCTTCGAGCTGCTGGAGGCTCCGGAGCAGTCGGGCGAGCCCGCCGAGCCCGCGCGGCCGGCCCAGGTCAGGGGCCGGGTGGCGTTCGAGAACGTGTCCTTCCGCTACGCGCCGGACCGGCCGCTGATCGAGAACCTGTCGCTGATCGTGGAGCCCGGCCAGACCGTGGCCATCGTCGGCCCCACGGGAGCGGGCAAGACGACGCTGGTCAACCTCATCATGCGCTTCTACGAGGTGACCGGCGGCCGCATCACGCTCGACGGCGTCGACATCGCCGAGATGTCCAGGGAGGAGCTGCGCGCCAACCTCGGCATGGTGCTGCAGGACACCTGGCTGTTCGGCGGCACGATCGCGGAGAACATCGGCTACGGCGCGGAAGGCGCCACGCTCGACCGGATCGAGGCCGCCGCCGAGGCCGCCCACGTGGACCGCATCGCGCACACGCTGCCCGACGGCTACGACACGGTGATCGACGAGGAGGGCGCGACGGTCAGCGCGGGCGAGAAGCAGCTGATCACGATCGCCCGCGCGTTCCTGTCCGAGCCGGCGATCCTGATCCTGGACGAGGCGACCAGCTCGGTCGACACCCGGACCGAGGTGCTCATCCAGCAGGCGATGAGCTCGCTGCGCGAAGGGCGTACCAGCTTCGTCATCGCGCACCGGCTGTCCACGATCCGAGACGCCGGCCTGATCCTGGTCATGGAGGACGGGCGGATCGTCGAGCAGGGCACGCACGAGTCGCTGCTGGCCGCGGGCGGCGCCTACGCCGCGTTGTACTCCGCCCAGTTCACCGAGGCCGCGGTGGAGGTGGATTAGCCGGCGACCCTCCCGGACGGGTGGCGCCTGGGCTCTTGGCGTGCGCGGCGGAGCGTCGCACCATCGAAGCATGTCATCGGCGCTCCTGGCGGGGGATCCGCGTCAGCTCGGCGAGTTCTGGCTCGCCGGGCGGCTCGGGGAGGGCGGCCAGGGCGTCGTCTACGAGGGGTACGGCCCGAGCGGGCAGCGGGTGGCGATCAAGGTGCTGCACCCGGGGGCGGGCGCTGAGCTGCGGCGCAGGTTCGCCAAGGAGGTCGCCGCGACGCGCAGCGTCTCCCCGTTCTGTACCGCGCGGGTGCTGGCGGTCGAGCTCGACGCGGCCCGGCCGTTCATCGTCAGCGAGTACGTCGGCGGCCCCAGCCTGCGCCGCGCCGTCAAGACCGGCGGCCCGTACGGGGCGGACGAGCTCTACCGGCTGGCCACCGGGATCGCCACCGCGCTGACCGCGATCCATGAGGCCGGCGTGATCCACCGGGACCTCAAACCGGACAACGTCCTCATCGGCCCCGACGGCCCGCGCGTGATCGACTTCGGCATCGCCAGGACCTCCGAGATGTCGCTCACGCCGACGGGTCAGGGGGCGGGCACGCCCGCGTTCATGGCGCCGGAGAGCGTCGTCGGCATGCGCGCGGGCCCGCCGGTGGACGTGTGGGCGTGGGGAGCGGTCATGCTGTTCGCGGCGACCGGACGCGATCCGTTCACCGGCGAGAACCTGGCGGCGCTGTTCCATCAGATCCTCGCCGCCGACCCCGACGTGTCGATGCTGGAGGAGCCGCTCCGCTCGCTCGTGGCCACGACCATGGCGAAGGATCCCGAGGCCCGGCCGACCGCCCGCGCGCTCCTGCTCGGCCTGGTCGGCGACCTCGGCGAGCTCGGCGAGCTCGCCGAGGTACAGGCGCTGCTGGCCGAGGGCAGCCGGGCGGCCGGGTCGGTACGCCCGCCCGCCGAGCTGACGCCGCCCCCGCTGGAGTCGGTCGCCGAGGGGATCTACCAGCGGCTGCGTTCGGAGGATCAGGCGCTGGTGCCGCAGATCATGCTCCGGATGGTCATGCCCGGCGAGGGTGCGGAGGACATGCTCAGGAAGGTGCGCACGCAGGAGCTGGAGGACGGCGTCATCTCCCCGGCGGACGCGGACCGGGTGCTGGCCGGCTTCGCCCGCGCCGAGCTGGTCGCGCGTGACGGCGACACGCTGTCGCTCGCCAACGCCGCGCTCCTACGGGCCTGGCCGCGGATGCGGGAGTGGATCGACGCCGACCGCGACGGGCTGCTGATCCATCGCCGGTTGGGCGAGGCCGCGCAGCGCTGGGACGAGCACGGCCGCCGCCCGGTCGACCTCTACCAGGGCACCGCCTTGGAGGCGGCGCTCAGCTGGGCCGCGACCGGCCGCCACCACGCCACGCTGAACCTGGTCGAGAACGCCTTCCTCGCCGCCGGACTGGCCCTGAGCCGGGTCCGCGCCCGCCGCCGCCGTCAGGTCAGCACGGTGCTGGCCGTCCTGCTCGCCGTGGCGGTCGCCGCCGCGGGCGTCGCCGTCGATCAGCGGGTCGCGGCCGTGCGGGAACGTGACACGGCCATCGCCCGCAGGACGGCCGTGCTGGCGGAGGAGCTGCGCACGTCCCAGCCGGAGCTCGCGAGGTCGCTGAGCGTCGCCGCCTGGCGCGTCTCGCCGGTGGACGAGGGGAGAGCGGCTCTGTACAGCTCGCTCGCGCAGAAGGAGGTGAGCGTGGTGTCACCGCCTCTGACCAGCGCCGACGCGGTGTTCGACCTGAGCGCCGACGGCGAGGCCGAGGCCGTGGCCGACAAGGGCCGGCTCGTGCTGCGGGACCTGGCCACCGGCGCCGTGCTGCGCGACCTCGGCGGCCTCGGTCAGGGGGTACGGACGATCGCGCTGAGCCATGACCGGAGCCGGGTGGCGGTGAGCGGGGCCGACGGCGTCCGGGTGCTCGACCTGGCCACCGGGCGCACCACCGAACTCCTCCGGCAGCAGGCGATCGACCTGGTGTTCAGCGCCGACGACCGGCTGCTGGGCGTGAACACCGGAGATCTCGTCGGGGTCTGGCCCGCCGCCGGCGGCAAGCCGCTGGTCCGGGTGCGCGACGACCTGGCGGACAACGTGGTGATCTCCCCGGACGGCCGGCTGGCGGCGCTGGTGTCCAGCGACCGCCGTTACCAGCTCTGGGACTTACGGGCCCGGCGGCGCCTGCGTGAGCCGAACGGCGGGCGGGCCGACGGGGTGGCCTTCGGCTCGGCGGGCACCGTCTCGCTGAGCGTGGACGGCGCGGTGCGCGTCTGGGACCTGGCCGCGGGCCGGTTCCGGCCGGGGCTCCAGGCCGAGGGGATGACGGCGCGCTGGATGTCCTACAGCCGGGACGGCACGATGCTGGTGGCCTCGGACCGGGCGAGCCTGGGCGTATGGGAAGTGCCCGGCACCGCTCCCCTGCTGTCGTACAAGCTGGCCGACACGATGAGCAAGCCCTTGGCGCGGCTCAGCCGCGACCGCACCAGGATCGTCTACTTGACCGGGCGCGGGTCCGTGGTCACCCTGGACCTGGGGCACGACCTGCGGCCGCTGAAGGTGGCCCGGGCCGTGGCGGGGGCGGCGTTCGGGCCGGGCGCGCGGATCGCCGCCGTCGAGGGCGAGGGCGGGCTGGTGCTGTGGGACGTGGCCCGCCGGCGGGCGCTCGGCCCGCTGCGCGGCGGGCCTTCCTCGGCCGTGCTGGCCTTCAGCCCGGACGGCCGGTGGCTGGCGGCCGGTGCCGCCCACTCGCGGCAGGTGACGTTGTGGGACGTCGGCCGCCGCGCCGCCGCCGCGACCGTGCGCCTGGCCCACGGCGACTCGGTGGACGGCCTGGTGTTCAGTCCCGACGGGCGCACGCTCGCCGCCTCGCCCGACGAGGGGCCGGCCGAGTTGTGGGACGTCGCGAGCCGGACCCGGCTCCGCACCCTGCCCGGCGACGGCGACCGGGCCATGGCCTTCCGCCCTGACGGCGGCGCGCTGGCCATCGGGGGCCTGGACAGTGCCCTGGTGGACCTGCGCGGCGACGCCGTCGTGGACAAGCCCTTCGGCGGCAGCCGCGACGGGGTCCGGTCCATCGCGTACGCGGGGTCCCGGGTCGCCACCGGGTTCCACCAGTTCGGCGTCGATCTGTGGAACGCCTCCGGCGGCACGTCCCAGGGCCGGCTGTGGCCGGATCCCGCCGAGTTCGACAGCGTCGTCGCGCTGGCCTTCGACCCCGGAGGGAACCTGCTGGCGACGGGCGGCGCCGGTGGCGCGGTGCGCCTGTGGGACACCGGCCGCCTGGTCCCCGTCGGCGACTCCTACCGGGCGCACGTCGACGAGGTTCTCGCCCTGGCCTACACCGATGACGGCCACTGGCTGCGCAGCGTGGGCGCGGACGGCACCGTCCAGTCCTACCCCATCGACCCCGGGCCGGCCGTGCACGCGGTCTGCGCGCGTACCCATGCGTCGCTCGACCGGGCGGCGTGGCAGAGGTACATCCCCGAGATCCCGTTCAGAGAGGTCTGCTGAGCCATGAGGTTCCTTGACCGGCTGCTCCGGAGAGACGGCTACTACGCCCAGATCGAGTCCATCGAGGTGGACCCGCCCACGGCGCTCCTCGGCGAGCCCTGCACGATCACCGTCGTGACCAGCCAGACCGGCCCCAGGAGCACCGTCACCGGCGTCCTCTATGGCCCTGGTGGTGAGGCCCTCAGGCTGAGGTTCGCCCGGGTGGGCGAGAGCGTCTTCCAGCAGGAGTGGCGGGCCGAGACCACGATCGACGCCGGCGCCGGGAGGTGGCGGGCCGGCGTCCGGGTCGAGGACGACACCGCCGAGACGGCCTTCGACGTCACCGACCGCGCCGAGACCGTCGAGACCCGCATCCGGGACTTCACCGTCCAACCCGAGCCCGCCGAGCCCGGCGAGCCGCTGTCGTTCGGCGGCCGGCTGGAACGATCGGCCGGACGGGACGAGTGGACAGGACTGCCCGACGGACAGCTCATCCTGCTGTCCTTCCGGGCCGAGGACGAATTCGCCTGGCGGGTCATCACAGAGACCAAGACCGGCGAAGGCGGCTTTTTCGCCGCCACCGCCACCGCGGTGGAATCGGGACTCTGGCGAGCGGAATTTCCGGGGACCGCTGCCTTTCTCGCCTTCCGGGGCCCTGAGGTCGCCTCGACGGCCCCGCACAGCGAGGGCGACGTCAAGCTGACCCACGGCCGGAACCCGGCGAAGGTGCGCAGAGGAAAGACGGTCAGGCACGGCGGCACCGTCCATTACTGGTCCGGAACCGGCTGGCGCAAACTCGGCAGCGGTCGCGCGGTGACGCTGCAGGTGAACGGCGCGAATCAGGCCGGCGACACGACCGACCGCAACGGGGGATACACGATCAAGGAACGCGCCCAGGCGTCGGGAGGGCGACGGGTGATCTTCCGTAAGCAGGACAGTTTCAACGCCGGGCGGTCCGACCCCGAGCGCAAGGTGACCGTGACGAACTGAGAACCGGTCCCTTTTCCCCCTGCCGGACGCGTGCCCGGTACGGGTGGCGTACTGCGGCGGTACGGGCGGAGTACGGACAGCGCCGTGCCAGCGGCTCTTCTTAGCGTTCTCACCAAGCCGCACCTGACCCGTACCGGGGATCCACGGTGCAGGGCATCTCCGCCATGAAAGGAAGCACGTGAAGCCCAGAATCATGACGTCGCTCGTGACCTTCGCCGTCGCGGTCTCCAGTGCCGTCTTCGCGTCCGCGCCGCCGGCGTCCGCCGACGGTCTGAGCAACCCGAGCGGCACGCTCACCGTCGAATGCCCGGGTGCCAGGGCCTTCATCCAGGTCGACTGGAAAGCCGGGGACAAGGTGACCGTCCGCTGGCGGGTCGACGACACCGGCACGGCGAGCGACTACTCTCCGGTGCTGCGGATCCAGGCCCACGACGCCGGCCACGACGCGGCGCCCTTCCAGTTCCCCGGCGGCGACACCTTCTTCATCCTCAACAGCGGCAACGGCACCCATGACGTGGGCCTCAAGTCCGACTGGAACCCCACCTCCATCCCCAACATCAACCACCTCAGGGTGCAGGTGCAGAACGGGACGACCGCCCAGGGGACCAACTGCACCGAGGTGCGGGAGATCTACAACTGGAGCATGATCGGCCACAAGAACGCCATGGCCAAGCGGGGCGTGGACTACGTCCTCGGCGGCGAGGGCACCCCGGAGCGCCCCGGCTACGACTGCTCGGGGCTGGTCTACACCTCCTACAACCCCATCGGCAACTTCCCCGGCTGGCCGGTCCGCCGTGCCGTCGACATGTGGAGATGGGCCAACGACCACCAGTCCCCGGCGAAGTTCTACGCCAAGTCGGTCGACTACGCGGACCTGAAGGTCGGTGACCTGATCTTCTACAAGACGACCGACGAAGCCGTCGGCCATGTCTCCTTCTGGGAGGGAGACGGCAATGTCCTAGACGCCCTCGAACCGGGCACCAAGGTCTCGGTCCATCCCGAAGGCAGCCTCCGCAACGTCCGCGTCGCGGCCTTCCGCATCCTCGGTGTCGCGACCGTCCCCAGCGGATGACCTCGCCGCTGGACGCCCGGGCAACCGAGTAGGCCGGCGCCACATCCACAGAACCCGGGCTCAGAGTGCTCCTGCCGGCACTCTGGGCCTTGGCGTCTTCCTGACCTAAGATCGGGCAGTGCCCCGAAGGTCGTGGATCACCAGTCTGATCACTCGGTGTAGGCACGAGTGACGGAGACAAGCTTCGGCGGGCTGCTTCGAGCCCATCGCCGCCGCGCCGGAGTGACGCAACGGCAACTCGCCGATCGGGCGGGCATGAGCGCGGGCGCGATCCGCGATCTGGAGCAGGGCCGGACGAGGAGCCCGAGGCGGGAGTCGGTCCAGGCCATCGCCACCGCACTCGGGCTGAGCGGGCCGGACGTCGAGCACCTGCACGCCGCCGCCGAGGCCCACCGCGCACAGCTCGCCGAGGCCGGTCCGATCCGCGGCGGCCCGCTGCGCATCCGGGTGCTCGGTCCGATCGAGGTCTGGCACGGCGACGTCCAGGCGCCCCTCGGCTCCGACCTGCAACGCACGCTGCTCGCGCGGCTCGCGCTCGGCGCCGGTACGGCGGTCGGCCAGGACGAGCTCATCGACCTCCTGTGGCCACACGGCGAAACCCAGAACCCGGTGGCCCTGCTGCACACGCACGTCGCCCGATTACGGCGGCTGCTGGACTCCGACAGCGTGCTGCTCGGCGGCCAGTCCGGCTACCGGCTCGCGGTCACCGCCGATCAGCTGGACCTGCTGACGTTCCGCGATCTCACCGCGCGGGCGGCGTACGGCACTCCTGAGGAGGCGTTGAGCCGGCTCGCCGAGGCCGTCGCGCTGTGGCGCGGCGAGATCGACGCGGAGGGGCCGGCGTCGAGCCCGCTCTACACCGCGATAGCCGGCGAGTACGCCACCACCGTCCAGACGTTCGCCGCTCTGGCGCGCGACCTCGGCCGGCCGGAACGGGCGCTGATACCGGTGCGGGAGCTGGCGCACCGGCGCGAGCTGGACGAGCCGCTGCACGCCGAGCTGATCCTGACCCTGGCCGCGAGCGGCCGGCAGGCGGAGGCGCTCGCGGCCTACGACCGGATCCGGTCCGCACTCGCCGACCAGCTCGGCATCGATCCCGGTGAGCGGCTGCGCTCCGCCCAGCTCGCGGTGCTCCGGCAGCAGGAGGGGCACGCCCGGCGGAAGCGGGGACGGACCTCGATCCAGCAGGCGCCCGCCGCGCCGCCGGACTTCGTCGGCAGAGCGGATCACATGGCCAGGATCGAGGCCGTGCTCGCCAGGACGGACCAGGAGCCCGGACCGAGCTCGCCCCGCATCGTCATGATCGACGGCATCGCCGGAGTCGGTAAGACCGCTCTCGCGCTCGCCGCCGCGCACCGGTTGCGCGCGGAGTATCCCGACGGTCAGCTCTACGCCGACCTGCGCGGCGCCACCGCGACCCCGCCGGAGCCGATGCAGGTGCTCGGCCGGTTCCTGCGGGCGCTGGGCGTGCCGAGCAGGCAGATCGGGACCGACGAGGCCGAGGCGGCCGCGCTGTTCCGCAGTGAGCTCGCCGATCGGCGGATGCTGGTGCTGCTGGACAACGCGCATGACGCCGACCAGGTCCGGCCGCTGCTGCCGGGAGCGGGCCGCAGCGACTTGATCGTGACCAGCCGGCGCCGGGTGCTCGGCCTCGCCGGTGCGAGCGTCGTGCACCTCGAACCGCTCGACCCGGAGGAGTCGATCGCGCTGATCGCCGCGACCACGGGATCGCACCGGATCGACGCCGATCCCGACGCGGCCGGCGCGCTCGCCGAGGCGTGCGCGCGGCTGCCGCTCGCGCTGCGCATCGCGAGCGCGCGGCTGGCCACCCGGCAGGCGTGGGCCATCGGCGACCTGACCCGCCGGCTGCACGACGACAACCGCCGGCTCAGCGAGCTGTCCACCGGTGAGTCCAGCGTGCTCACCAGTTTCCAGCTCAGCTACACCGACCTGAGCGCCGCGGCGCAGCGCGCGTTCCGGCTGTGCAGCCTGCACCCCGGTGACGACTTCGCCGCCGACACCACCGGCGTCCTGCTGGCGATGCCGGCGACCGACGCCGACCGCGTGCTGGAGGACCTGCTCGAGGCGAACATGCTGATGCAGTACGCGACGGACCGCTACCGGTTCCATGACCTGCTGGGCCTGTACGCCCGGCGGCTGCTCGCCGACGACGCCGAGGGCGAGAGCGCGCGCTCCCGGCTGTACACGTGGTACACCGACGCGGTGACGGCCGCGATGGAGTGGGTGTACCCGCAGCTCGTACGGCTGGACACGCATGCGGAGCGGGACGCGATCTTCGCCACCGAGGCCGACGCGCTCGCCTGGCTGGACGCCGAGCTGCCCGCGTTGGTCGCCGTCGTCAGGCACACGGCCGGGTCTGCCGACCGCGCGCTGTCCTGGCGGATCACCGACCAGCTCCGCGGCTACTTCCTGATCCGCCGGCACATCGACGGCTGGCTGCCCGCGGCGGAGGCGGGTCTGGACGCGGCCGTCAGAGCCGGCGACGACGTCGCGCGGACCGCGATGCTGATCAGCCGCGGCCAGGCGCTGTGGTCGGTCGGCCGGGACGAGGAGGCGCTGTCCGACTGCCTGGCCGGCGAACGGCTCGCGTCCACCACCGGCTGGACGACGGCCGCGGCGTACCTGTCCCATCACATCGGGTGGCACCATCTGGAGCACGGCAAGATCACCGACGCGGAGGAGTGGCTGCACCGCGCGCTGGAGCTGACCGAGGACGACCGGCTCGGCCACGTACGGGCGGTCGCGCTCAACGGGCTCGGGATGCTGCGACTGTGCCAGGGCGAGCTGCGGGACGCCGCCGAGCTGTTCACCGCGGCGCTGGAGATCAACGTGGCGACCGGCAGGGAGACGTCGGCGCTGGCCAACCGGGGCAACCTGGCGAGCGCCTTACGTCAACTCGGCGCGGAGGCGCGCGCCGCCGAGCTGCTCACCGACGTGCTCGCGGCGTACCGCAAGGGGGCGAACCTGCGCGGCGAGCTGTCCACCTTGGACGAGCTGAGCCAGTTGCACCGGCAGCGCGGCGACGCCGCCACCGCACTGGAGCTGGCCAGGCGCGCGCACGACATGGCGATCGTGGTCCACGACAGGAAGGCCACGGCGCAGACCGCGGCCACCGCGGCGCAGGCGTACCTCGCGCTCGGCGACACGACGGCCGCCGCCCACTGGTTCGAGCAGTGCGTGACGATCGCGCACGACACCTACCCGTTCGTGGAGGCACGGGCCCTGGCCGGCCTCGCCACCGTCCGGCTCTCCGCCGGCGACCCGGCCTCGGCGAGCCACACCGCCGAGTAGGCCGTGGCGATCGCCGGATCCTGCGGCTTCCGCCTGCTCGAAGGCCAGGCGTTGACCGCGCTGCACGCGCCGAGACCAGAGTAAGCGGTTGACTGCTCCCATAAGGACCGGCTGCTAGGCCCGCAGCGTGCGCGCCCAGGGCGCGTCGACGGCGGCGGCGTCGATCGCCACCACGACATTGCTGAGCAGGGCGTCCGCGAAGTAGCGGCGGATCTGCTCGTCGGAGGCGCCGGAGACGGCGCGGATGTACTCGACCTGCCTGGCGTAGCAGCTGCGCACCGCCTCGCCGATGACCGGCTCACCCGCGCAGCCCTGGGCGTGCATGAGGATCATCAGCACGTCCCGGTCGGCGATGACCTCGTCGTACGAGGCGGTCAGCGCCCGTAGGACCGCCTCCGGATCGGTGCTCCGCGCCGTGGCCGCCGCGGCGGCCACGGACTCCCGAAGGCGGTCCGAGCAGTAGTCCACCAGGGCCGCGAACAGCGTCTCCTTGTCCTTGAACAGCCGGTACAGGTAGCCCTGCGAGATGCCCGCGGCCTTGGCCACGTCCATCGTCGAGGTCCCGTAATAGCCGCGCTCGGCGAACGCCTTGATCGCCGTGCGCATGACCGTGGCCCGGCGCTCCTCGGCGGTGGAACGCTGTCGTGTCCTGGTGTCCATAGAAGTAATCAACCAATCTCCGACAAGGGCGTCAAACCGCTGGTCCGTTTCGGAGCGGCCCGTCCGCTGCCCTTGCCGGGTGACGGACGTCTTCAGTCGTTGCTGAACGCCGAGACCAGGTCGTCGCTTCCGCCGCCGAGGGCTTCGGCGGCCACCTGGGGGTTCCAGAAGTCGACGTACCGGCTGATCTTGCCGTCCTTCGTCTCGACCACGGAGATGTAGGTCTGGTTGTAGGGCCGGCCGGTCTCCAGCGCGACGCCCTCGCTCTTGAGCTCCGCGATGACCAGCGAAGGGTCGGTGGTCTCGTGGAAGCGCAGGTCGGTGAACTTCACGCGGAAGTTCTCGGAGAAGCTCTTCAGGTGGACGAGCAGGTCCTGCTTGCCCGCGACCTGGGCCGGGTAGCCCTTCGGGGCGTAGGGGAACTCCAGCACGCCCTCCTCGGTGAACAGGTCCACCCACTCGGCGAACCGCCCGGAGGACAGGTGGTCCAGGTGGTTCCTGAACGTCTGCTGCGCGGCAGCCCGGACGCTGTCGGTGCCCTGCTGAGTGTTGCTCATCACTGAACCCTTCTCTGAAGTCGGCCAGGTATAGAAGCGGTTGACCGCTTTATTATGAGGCTACGAACTGGCGAAACGTAGCAGCCAGCTCTCTGTCGCTAGATGTAAGTAATAGACCACTTTCATCTTAAGTGTCAACCGTCCCGATCCGATGATCATCAGCTGGAGGCCCGTTCGCGATCTCAAGGTGATCTGCAGCCGCCACCCTCGTATGCCATGGTTCGCACCTCGCTGATGGCCTTATGCCTCCTCATCCCGCTCGCCGGCTGCGCGACTGAATCGGCGCGGTCAGCGTCGTCCACGGCTGCCGAGGCGGCACCCGCCCCCGCCCCGGAGACGCCACCGCAGCAGAGCGCCGTCCCCGGTGCGCAGGAGTTCCATGCCACCGAGTTACGTCCCGGCGACTGCGTCGAGCCCTTGCCCCAGACGTCCATGGTGACCGTCGTCCCCTGCGACGTGCCGCACTCGGCCGAGTTCGCCACCACGTACATACTCCCCGAGGGGCCGTACCCGGCGGCGGACATGACCCGGCTCATGGAGAACGGATGCCTGCCCAGATTGCGGATCAAAGAGTCGAAAGCCGGAAAAGTCAGCCTTTGGGCATTTGGGCCCACCGCGGATGACTGGCCCCGCCACAGGACCGTCTACTGCATGGCCATGCCCTCGGACGGTCGGCCGACGACCGGCCGCGTGGTCAAGTAGCCGCCTGCCGGCGGCGCCGTCGTCAGCCCTGGAGCAGGCGCTCGCTCAGGTCCCAGAGTCGCCGGGCCGACTCCGGGTCGAGGGCATAGGGGACGACGTCGGTCGGGATGTCGTCATGGGTGCCGAAGTCGATGGGCTGCGGGGTGCCCAGCGGTGAGATGTCGTTGTCCTGCAGGTAGACCCCGCCGATGTCGGCGAGCAGCGGGCTGGTCGCGGCGAACACACCGGTGCCGGCGCCCTGCTGCGGCGTCTTCTTCCCCCGCTCGGGGTCGATGATCGTCCGGCCGGACTCGTCGATCAGTCCCATGGCCCGCAGCGCGTCGTCACTCAGCCACTGTGTCCGCTTTTCGCCCTCGGCCAGCAAGGGCCCGAGGTTCGTGCTGATGACTATGCCCGGGTGCACGGCGTAGCCGCGGATTCCCGCTTCGGCCCAGCGCCGATCCAACTCGACGGCGAAGAGGATGTTGGCGGTCTTGGACTGACCGTAGGCGAGCATGCCGTCATAGCCGGTGGTGAAGTGCGGGTCGTCCCAGCGGATGTCGGAGACGCGATGGCCGCCGGAGGTCAGGTTGACGACCCGGGCGCCGTGCGCGGCGCGCAGGGCGGGCAGCAGGCCGAGGGTCAACTGGAAGTGGCCGAGATGATTGGTCGCGAACTGCGACTCGTAGCCACGCGCGTCCCGGACCAGTGGGCCGCCCATGATGCCGGCGCTGTTGATCAGGATGTGGAGTGGCCGGCCGGAATCTAGGTAGCGGACGGCGAAGGCGTCGATCGACGCCGGGTCGAGGAGGTTCAGCCGGCCGGCCTGGACGCGCTCGATGCCGGCCAGCGCGGGCGCGGCGCGGTCCGGGTCGCGCGAGCCGACGGTGACGGACGCGCCGGCCTTGCTGAGCGCCCGGGTCATCTCCAGGCCGAGCCCGACGTGACCGCCGGTGACGACGACGTTCGTACCGGACAGGTCGATGCCCTTGAGCACGTCGTCGGCCGTCGAGGCCGCGGTGAAGCCGGATCCGACAGGGCGTTGTTTCTGTGTCATGGTTACCACCCTGCACCCGGCTGTCCGTACGCTGAATGGTTGTAAGTCCGTATTTTTTGCGCGATAGTACGGACATGGTCGGCGATCAACTGTCCGAAGTCTTCGATCTCGTCGAGGTTCGCGGACTGCTGTCCGGCGGATTCGCGATCCGGGGCCCCTGGGTGTCGCGCGCCGCCGTCGGCATCTCGTTGAAGTTCATCGCGGTGGTGTACGGCCGGGCCCAGCTGGTCACCGACGGCATCGACGGTCCGATCGAGCTCGCGGCGGGCGACGTCGCGATCCTGAACGACCGGTCGTGGCTGGAGCTCCAGGGCGGCACCGGCGACGGCCCGCCCCGCGAGGTCACGCCCGAGGAGAACGACCCCGCCACTCGCCTCATCGGCATCGACTGGGACACCGACGACGTCATCCTCGGCGGTCATGTCGACCTCAACCCGGCCGGTCGGGCCC
The DNA here is from genome assembly GCF_014646515.1 of Nonomuraea glycinis. GTDB lineage: Bacteria > Actinomycetota > Actinomycetes > Streptosporangiales > Streptosporangiaceae > Nonomuraea > Nonomuraea glycinis. The sequence continues at coordinate 418,540 of NZ_BMNK01000002.1, read as the reverse complement.
TGCTGCTCCAGGCGCTTCCGCCGGTGGCCCACATCAAGACGGCGGCCAACCTGCGCGGCACCCTCCACCGGCTGTTCGAGGAGGTGAGCACGGACCGGATCGGCTCGGCGTTCGCGATCCGGCAGTACGGCCAGCTCCTGCTGCTCGAAGTGCTGCGGGCCTATGTCGAGCAGACGCCGCTGCCCTCGGGGTGGCTACGGGCGCTGACCGACGAACGACTGCGCCCGGCGCTCACCCTGATGCACACCGAGCCGGGCAGGCCCTGGCGGCTGGACGAGCTGGCGCAGGCCGCGACGATGTCACGGACGTCGTTCGCCGAGCGCTTCCGTACCGTGGCGGGCATGCCGCCGCTGACCTACCTCAACCACTGGCGGATGCTGCTGGCCCAGCGCGCACTCCGCGATGACGACGTCCGCGTCGGCTCGCTCGCCGCCGACCTGGGCTACGCGTCAGAAAGCGCGTTCAGTACGGCGTTCAAACGGGAGGTGGGCGAGTCACCGCTGCGCTACCGGCACCGGTTGCGCGCCGAGTCCTCCCCGAGGTGAAGCCGCCGCCCTCCTGGAGCGCGAACGCGACAAGATGACCGAGCGCATCGACTGCCTGATGCGCAACCGGGACGCCATCGCCGGCTGTCTCGACGCGGTGCGCGGCAGCGGGTCTCAGGTCACCAGGCCGTTGCGGTAGGCGTAGACGACCGCCTGCACGCGGTCGCGCAGGTCGAGCTTGGTGAGGATGCGGGACACGTACGTCTTGACGGTTTCCTGGCTGATCACCAACGTCGCGGCGATCTCGCTGTTGGACAGGCCGTTGGCGATGAGGCGCAGCACCTCCAGCTCGCGCGGGGCCAGCGCGACGTCCTCCGGCGCGCCCTGCATGGGGCGGATCCGCGCCGCGTACCTGCCGACGAGCTTCCGCGTCACCTCGGGTGCCAGCAGCGCGGCGCCGGTCGCGACGGTACGGATGCCGTGCAGCAGCTGCGCCGGTGGCGCGTCCTTGAGCAGGAACCCGCTCGCCCCCGCGCGCAGCGCCTCGTACACGTACTCGTCCAGGTTGAACGTCGTCACCACGAGCACCTTGATGGGATGCGCCACCCCGGCGCCGGCCAGCAGGCGGGTCGCCTCGATGCCGTCGAGCACCGGCATCCGGATGTCCATCACCACCATGTCCGGCTTCAGCTCGTGGGCGAGGTCGACCGCGGCGCGCCCGTCCCCGCACTCGCCGACCACCTCCAGGTCGGGCTGCGCGCCGATGATCGTGGAGAATCCGGTCCGGATCAACGCCTGGTCGTCGCAGATCAGGACCCGGACCGGCGCGGTCACGACGGGCTCCCGGCGGGGATGCTCGCCCGTACCGCGAAACCTCCGTCCGCCTGCCGGTCGGCCCTGAACTCACCGCCCAGGGCGTCCACCCGCTCGCGGAGCCCGGCGAGGCCGCGCCCGCTCCCGCCAGGAGAACCGGCCCGCGAGCCGGAACCGTCGGTGGTGACCTGCACGCTGATCTCCTTCTGCCCATAGCGCACGTGGACGACGGTCTGGCTGCCGTGGGCGTATTTGAGGGCGTTCGTCAGGGACTCCTGCACGACCCTATAGGTCACGAACTCGGCGCTGCCCGCCGATTCCGCCGGTTCGCCCTCCTGGATGAACTCCACCGGCTGCCCGGCCAGGCGGGTCTGCTCCACGAGCGTGTGCAGATCGCCGACCGACGGCGCCCTGATGTCGGCGTGGTGGTCGGGGTTGAGCAGGTCGAGCAGGTGCCGCAGGTCGGTGATGGCCCGCCGGCCGGTGTCGGTGACGGCGCTCAGGGTCGCGTCGAGGCGATCGGGCGCGCCGGTCAGGTAGCGCGCCGCCTCCGCCTGTACGACCATCGCCGTCACGTGGTGGGTCACGACGTCGTGGAGTTCGCGGGCGATCCGGGTGCGTTCGGCGGTGCGGGTGGCCTCGGCGACATGGATGCGGCGTTCGGTCTCGGCGGCCCGGGTGGAGCGCAGCCAGGACCCGATGCCCCACGAGAGCGCCAGCGCCACGTAGAACGCCACGATGTCGGGCAGGCTCTCGTTCGCGCCGAGCAGATTGAGCGCGACCATGAGCGGCACGTAGGCGGCGGACAGGATGATCGCGGTGATGCGCCGGTGGCGTTCCAGATGGGCGCCCGCGCTGATGAGCGCGATGGGCAGCGAGATGCCTCCCACCGCGTAGAAGCCGTAGAGCTGGTCGAGGGCGAAGCCGAGCGACACCAGGACGAGAGCGGCGGCCGGCCACCGTCGGCGCACGGTGAGCGGGAGGCACTCCAGGGAGATCACCAGGACGGCCAGCAGGCCGTAGGGGCGGCTCGGCAGTTCGCTGATCTGCGTCCCGTCGCCTTGGAACTCCGGCAGGAGTGACAGAACGGTTAACAGCAGCGCGAGCGGGAAATCCCGGACTGTGACGTCACACCGACGCCACAGGTCCGGGACCCGGCGGAGATCGATCACTGGGAGAGCGTAGCGGTCGTGTGGACCCGGTGGCCGCCCAGGATCAGGGTGCGCAGCGCGTTCCCCTGTGCCGCGCTCACACCCGTAGCGCCTCCGAAAGCGACCGCCGCTATGGCCACGAGTTGCTGCAACAGTCGCATGACGGCTCCCTTGCGATGTCCCGCGGTCCGAGCGCCGCGGTTACGTGGGGAACGCTACGGATCGGCCGGCCGGAGGTCGTCACCGTCCGGTGGACATTCGCAGGTAGCTCGCGCGGGGGACAAGCGCTCAGGAGCACCGCTACTGAACTTCGCGGTCGCCCGGCGTGACGACGCCGGATTCGTAGGCCAGCACGACCGCCTGGACCCGATCGCGGAGCCCGAGCTTGGCCAGGATCCGCCCGACATGCGTCTTGACCGTGGTCTCCGACAGGAAGAGGCCGGCCCCGATCTCGGCGTTGGAGGCGCCGCGGGCCATGCCGAGGAAGACCTCTCGCTCGCGCTCGGTGAGCGCGTTGAGAACGGCGTCCGGGTCGGTGTCGGCTCTGGCGACGAGCTGCCCGATCAGCCGCCGGGTCGTGGCGGGCGCGATGATCGAGTCGCCTCGGTGCACATGCCGGATGGCGGCGATGATCTCCTCACCGGGGGCGTCCTTCAGCAGGAATCCGCTCGCACCGGCGCGAAGCGCGGCCAACGCGTGCTCGTCGAGGTCGAACGTGGTCAGCGCCAGCACCTTCGGCGGGTTGTCCATCCGCTGGATCTCGCGGGTGGCGGTGACACCGTCCATCCGGGGCATGCGGATGTCCATCACCACCACGTCGACTGACCGTGACCGCAGCACCTCCAGGGCTTCCAGGCCATCACCGGCTTCGGCTACCACCTCCACGTCGGGCTGCGACCTGACGACCATGGTCAGGCCGTTACGGAGCAGTTCCTGATCGTCGACGATCATGATCCTGATGATGAGAGACTCCTCGCGTCATAGGGCACGGCGGCCGACAGCTCGAACCCCGCCCCGGGCCGGCCGCTGACGTGCAGGCTGCCGCCCACCATGCTCAGGCGTTCACGCATCCCGGTCAGCCCGGCGCCCGCCTCGCCGGGAGGCGGGCCGGCACCGTCGTCCTCGATGGTGATGTCCAGTCTGTCGGGGCGCCACGCGATCGTCATGTCGGCGGTGGCCGTCACGCCCGCGTGCTTGATGACGTTGGTCAGCCCTTCCTGGATGACGCGGTAGGCGGTCAGGTCGACGGCGGGGCGCAGGGGCCGGGCGTCCCCGGTCTCCCGCACCACGACCCGAACTCCCGTACGGCGTACGTGTTCGAGCAGGTCAGGGAGGTCGGCGAGGCGCGGTTGGGGGGCCGGGCCCTCCACCTCGCCGTCCGCGCGCAGCACGCCCAGCAGCCCGCGCATGTCGCGCAGCGCGTCCCGCCCGACGCCGGCGATCGTGCCGAACACGGCGGCTCCCGGCGCGTCGGGATCGGACAACCGGCCGCCCTCCGCCTGGCTGACCATGACGGCCAGCGAGTGCGAGACCACGTCGTGCATCTCCCGGCTGATCCGGTCGCGCTCCGCGCGGGCCGCCTCCGCCCGTTCGCGTGCGCGATCGGCCTCGGCGCGTTCCGCCTTGGCCGCGAGCTCCGCCAGGAACAACGCACGCATCCCGCTGAGGCGGCCCAGCGACCACAAGCACACCGCCGCCGCGGCGAGGCCGGCCGCCAGCCCGATCCGCCACACGGGCAGCTCATAGCTGCCCGACGAACCTCCCCACGAAACCGGGTCCCACAGGCGCGCGACCACCAGGCCCACGCCCATCAAGGCGACAGCCAGGCAGGCCAGGCTGGACAGGAGGTCGAGCCGGCCCGCCACCGTGTAGAGCAGCAGCCCGAAGACCAGGGTGCTCGGCAGCAGGACCGGCGGGTAGTTGGCCCCGCTGGACGGGTCATGCAGCGGCGGCAGCAGCACGAGAAGCACCATCGCAGCGGCGGCGATGCCGTAGGCCGCCCGAGGGCACAGACGACGCGGCACCACAGAACCGTGCAGGATCAGCAGGCCGAAACCCGTGACCAGACGGATGGACAGCGGGCTGTCCGACGCCCTGAGCAGGCTGAGCGAGATCAGACCGAGCGGCAGAGCGAGCAGGACCGCCAGCGCGGCGTCACCGCTCACCCGGTGCCGGCCGAGAAACGAGTCCACGCAGGGCCGCGTCGCCTTCGTCATCGTCGTGCACGTCCGTGGTCGAGGTAGCGGCCCGTACGGCGACGGGCGAGGTAAGCGAGGCCGGCCACGGCCAGGGCCGCGCCCCACAGCGGCCACAGCATCTCCGGCAGCCAGGCGCCGAGCTCGGCGTTGGCTCCGGGCGGGCCCATCTGCTCACCGCTGAGCTTCTTGCGAACGTACATCAGCCCGGCGGACGTGATGGGGAGCGAGACGACCAGCGCCGCGTACGCCGGGAAACGCTCGGGAATCGGCCGACCACGCAGCAACGGCACCCAGCGCGGCCAGATCTCGCCCCACGGCCGGACCATGCCGACGGCCAGGATCGCGCCGAGGAGACCGAGAGCGCTGAGCCCGGCACCGATGGGGGTGATCTCGGCGATGTAGGCCAGGAACTCGTCGCTGATGCCGACGGGAACGCCCAGGAGCCAGCCGAAACGAGTGACGGCGTAGACCACGGGGACGGCGACCGCGAGGGCGACCGCGTAGCGACCGGCCCGGAGTGCGCCGGCGAAGCCGATCGGCCTCCCCGTGGCTCCCAACACCTCACGCGTGCCCAGCACCAGCAGGCTGAGCCCGGCCGCCATCAGGATCAGCAGATTGACGCTCGGCCAGGTCAGCATGGTCGCGATCATCGCGAACTCCACCTGACCGGCGAGCGCGCCGACGAACATGACCGGCAGGTATCCGGCGGTCATCAGGATCCGCACGTCCGGCAGGACCACCGCCAGGCCGAAGCCGACCACGATCGCCACGACGGCGGCCGGCAGGTTGAGCGACCCCCTGGCGGCGAGCACCGCGACGGCACCGCTCACCAGCGCCAGCACCGCCAGTACGGCGCCGCCGGCCGCCGCGGGCAGCGGGTCGAGGATGGTGTCGCCCATGCCCGCGCGGCCGGCGTCGAACGGGTATCCGGGGCCGCCGAAGGCCCAGAGCAGGCCGAGGATCAGATAGGTCACCGACCAGGCGGCGGCGACCAGGACCGGCACCACCGTACGGCGGCGGGCCGGCGACGGCGTGGTTCTGTCGGGAATCGAGTTCGTGGTTCGCGGGATGCTCACCTGCCTCAATCTGCCGCCCCGGCGAGGGGCCGCACGTCGTCGCCAGGTCGCGACGGGGTCCTCCCTCAGGATGACTCTCGCCCTCTGGCATCCAGGACTCTTCCTACGAGGGTAGGAGGTACGCGGGCCACCGTGTCATGCGTGCAGGGACTCGCCGTGGCTCCGGGTGGCTAGGCTGGTCGCGTGACGCTCGAACTTCCTTACGATGAATCGGCCCAGGAGCCTGAGGATCGCAGTCCGTGGTTACGGAAGATCGCGTGGTGGGTGGCCACGGTGTTCGTCGGCGGATTCGCCATCGCCCAGGGCCTCACGTACGGTGTGACGGCCTGTCTCGCCACCCTGCTGTTCTTCGCGTTGCCCGACATCGCCCGGGTGATCAGGCTGCGCAAGACCACCTGGGTCTACGCCGCGGTGCACGCGCCGTGGGTGCCGCTCGTGTTCGTGATCCTCACCTCGCTCAACCCATTGTTCTGGGCGCCGCTGTTCACCGCCGCGCTCGGCTGGCTCACCCGGACCCTCCTGCTGAAGGCCCTGCGCTACGGCCTGCCCCGGCTGATCTGACGCCAGTCGGAAGCACGGTCGCCGGCCGGTCACAGTTCGCCCGCCTCGGCACGGTCACGGCGTCCTGACCACTGCCGGCTCAGCCGGCGAGGACCATGGCGTAGAACGCGGTGGGATCACCGGCGAGCGAGGCCTTGACGAACGCGCTCGGCTCGTCGGCGAGGACCTCGAGAGCCCCGGCGACGAGGCCGTCGAGAGACGCGCGGGCCACGTCACGGGGATCGATCTTGGGTACGTCGTATCCGGCCGTCATGTCGGTGTCCGCCGCGGCGAGGTGCACGGCCTGGACCAGGGTGCCCGGCGAGCTCCAGCCGTACACCGTTGGTCATGTTCCAGGCGGCCGCTTTCGCCGCCGCGTAGGCGCCGTTGCCGGGAGATACGAACCACGACAGGGCGGAGAGCACGTTCACGATGCCGCCGCCTCCGTTGGCGGCGAGCACCGGTGCGAACGCGCGGATCATGTCGAGCGTGCCCCAGAAGTGCGTGTCCATCTCGCGGCGGATCTCCGCGCGGTCGCCCGTGAGCAGCGGTGTGCTCGTGGAGATGCCCGCGTTGTTGACGAGCAGCGTGACGTCCGACGCCGCGGCGGCCGCCGCGCGGATCGAGTCGTGGTCGGTGATGTCCAAGGTCAGCACCTCGACCCCGGAGGCCCCGGAGGCCCCGGCGAGCCCGGAGAGCCCGGATGCTTCGAGCAGGTCGGGGCGGCGGGCGGTCGCGTAGACCTTCCGGGCGCCGCGCTCGAGGAGTTCGGCGACGAACTGGCGGCCGATGCCGCGGTTGGCGCCGGTGACGAGGGCGATCTGGTCGGTGATGTCCATGTGGGGCGTTTCCTTCTCATGCGTAGCTGGTGGGCTCGACGCGGCTACGCTAATAGTTGACGTTGACGTCAAGGGCAAGTCGAGGGGAGCATCGTGCGCATCGGGGATGTGGCGAGCCGCGCCGGAGTGAGCACGCGAGCGTTGCGCTACTACGAGGAGCAAGGGCTGCTCAGCCCCGAGCGCACGGCGAACGGGCAGCGCAGCTACCCCGAGTCCGCGGTCCAGCGGGTCCGCCTCATCCAGCAGTTCTACGCCGCGGGGTTGCCCAGCCGGACCATCCTGCGGATGCTGCCCTTCGTCGACGCGGGCACCACGATGCCCGAGGCCCTCGACATCCTGTCCGTCGAGCGCGACCGCATCGCGGCGAAGATGGCCGAGCTGGGGCAGGCTCTCGCCCAACTGGACCAGGTGATCGACTTCGCCCGGCACCCCGATCAGTGCTCCGCCGCGCGTCCGAGGGCGGGCCGGTAGCCGCGTACGGCGATCGCGGCTCTCAGCCCCGACCTGCAGCCGCTACTTCGGTGCGGTCTGACACCATTTCTTGACCGATTTATACCTGTTTGATAAGTTTTGTGCTTCGAGTAGCGGTTTCGCCTATAGAGCCGTTGCTGTTCATTGCCCGGACCGCGCCTTCGCGCGGCCGCCTAATCCGCCGTCAGGCGGAGCCGGGGACCCACTCTTTCCGGGGTGAATCGGCGCCGTACCCGCGCCGTAGGGCACTTCCACGCCCGAACCCGTCAGCTAACCCGGTAGGCGGTATGGAAGCTAGGAGCAACCATGCGTCTCACCGACCGGCTCAGTCATGCCCTGCTCGGCCTCGCCGTCGCCACCGGCGCCCTGACCGCGGGCGCCGGTGCCGCGCAGGCCGCCGCGCCGGCCACCACCGCCACCCAGCCCCATGCCCCCGTCACCGACGCGCCCGCCGTGCTCGGCAGCGCCGCCTACCTGATGGACGCGGAGAGCGGCGAGGTGCGCTTCAGCAAGCAGGCCGATCTGCGCCGGCCGGTCGCCAGCATCACCAAGGCGATGACCGCCTACACCGTGCTCAAGCAGGCCAAGCCGACGGACAAGGTCAAGGTCACCGCTGCGGACGTCCGGTACGCCGCCCAGGGTGGGGCGTCGGTGGCCTACCTGCGCGCCGGCGACGTCCTCACCGTCGAGGACCTGCTGTACGCGCTGATGCTCCCCTCCGGCGCCGACGCCGCGCACGCGCTCGCCCGCGTGTACGGGCCGGGCGTGCCGGCGTTCGTCGGCGAGATGAACGACACCGCCCGCCGGCTCGGCATGAACGACACCAAGTACGTCAACGCCGACGGCATGCCCTACCGGGGCGGCGGCTACTCCACCGCCCGGGACCAGGCGATGCTCGCCAAGGCGCTGCTGGACGACGACACCCTCAGGAAGGTCGCCTCGACCCGGTACCACTCGGTCGGCGCCACGTCCGAGCACGGCTCGTACAGCTGGAAGAACACCAACCGGCTGCTCGGCCACCCGGGCGTGCTCGGGGTGAAGACCGGGTACACCCGGGCCGCGGGCTACACCCTCGCCTTCGCGGCCGAGCACGACGGCCACCGGCTGATCGGCGTGCTGCTCGGCGAGACCGACTCCAGCCGCCGCTTCGACACCGCCCAGGCCCTGCTGGACTGGGCCGCCACCAACGACCGATGAGCCCGGCCTGGCGCGTCAGTCGTCGAGCTCGCGGCCGAGGCGATGCAGCCGCAGCGCCAGCTGCACCTCCAGCATGTGATCCGGGCTGTTCCAGTCCACCCCGAGCAGCCGTCTGACCCGGTCGAGGCGCTGGGTGACGGTGTTCGGGTGGATGTGCAGCCGCTTGGCGCTGGCCACGAGGCTCTGCCCGGTGGCGAAGTACGCCTCCAGCGTCTCCATCAGCGCGGTCGAGCGCCGTTCGTCGTGCCGGATGACCGGACCCAGCGTCCGCGCCACGAACCGGACCGCGGATGCGCCGTCACCCAGCAGCAGCCCGGCGTACCCGAGGTCGGCGGCCGTGGCGGCCACTCCCACCCGTTCCAGCCGGAGCAGGGCCTGGGCACACGCCAGCGCCTCGACGTAGGCGGCGGGCAGGTCGGCCGGATCGTCGACCGGTCCCGCCGCGCCGACCGTGACCGGCGACCCCAGCCGCATGGTCATCGAGCGCGCTATCCGCCGGCCCGTCAGCGACGGGTCGTCGGAGGGGATGACCAGGATCGCCTGGCCGTCCCGTACCGTGCTCAGGCCGTCGCGAGCGGCCGCGAGGTCGGACGCGACCGAGGCGAGGCTCTGCCGGTTCTCCGCCCGGATGTGCGCGACGACGACGGCGTGCCGCTTCTGGGGCTGGTAGCCGATCCGATGGGCGCGCTCGGCCAGTGAGGTGTACGTACGAGGGGTGGGCGTGAGGAGGTCGTCGAGCAGCTCGCCGCGCACCCTGGCCTCCGCGGCGGCGAGGTTGCGGCTGAACAGCTGGAGCAGCGAGGCGACGACGGCCGCCCGGGTGAGCAGCCGCCGCTCCAGGTCGCCGACCTGGGCCGGCGCGGCCGGTGGGGCCCAGACCAGGGTGCCGAGATTCTCGGTGCCGGCCACGAGATCGGTGACCCGGTAGGTCCCGTCGCGCGCGCCGGACATCGCTTTCAGGATCTTCTCGGAGGCCCCGGGGGTCCAGGCGACGGGCGTCTCGAACTCGTCGAAGATGGCCAGCACCCCGCCGAGTTGATCACCCACCGCGGTCACGACCTCCTGTACGCCGCCGCCCCGGAGCACGATGGCCATGCTCTGGTCGTGCGCCGCGACCGCTTTTTCCTGGTCGAGCGCACGTTGCCGGAGCGTCTCGTTCGCCTGCCGCAGGGCCGTCACGGTCTGGGCCTGCTCGTGCCTCGACCGCGCCTGCTCGATGACCGTAGCGGCGAGTGCGGCGAAGGACCCCAGCAGGGCGATGGCGTCGTGGGAGAACCAGCCCGGCGTGCGGTTGGCGGCGAACAGCACCCCGATGACGGCGCTGTTGCGCAACGGTACGGCCACGATCGACACCTGCCGCTCCGCCCTGACCGAGGCGTCGACGACCGGATCGTGCGTCAGCCGTTCGTCGCTGAAGTAGTCATGCGTCGAGAACGGCGTGCCCGTGGCGGCGACCCGGCCGCCGACCCCGACGCCGAACGGGATCCGGACGTCCTTCCACGCCGAGGAGGTCGCGCCGACCATCACCTGCATGCAGGTCGCCCGGCCCGCGTTGTCGTTCAGGCTCAGGTAGGACATGTCGCAGCCGAGCAGCCGCTGCGCCTGGCTCACGATCAGGCTCAAAATCGCGTCCGGGTCGCTGCGGTCCTCCGCCAGCTCCTTGGCGCACTCGACCAGCGCACGCTGCTGCTCCTGGCGGCTGCGCCGTTTCTCCAGTGTGTCGCGCAGTTGGAGGGCCAGCGTGTGTTCGGCGTGCAGGTCCGCCACCTCGGCGGGTGAGGCGGCGGTGGCCACCGCGGCGTGCAGGACCTCGTCGTAGTGGGGCAGCGGTGCCTCGTCCACGAGAAGCTGCAGGAAACTGCGCCTGTTCACAACCCTTGCTCCCGTCAACGCGGCCTCGTCCGATGATGCCGACGCCGTCGACGGCCGCGTGTTTGTCCATCGTTGTAACATTCGCGCTCCCACAGTGAGCAAGAGTCAAGACCTGTGGTCGCGAATTATCAGGCGGGAGTGTCGACGGACTTCCTGGGCTCGGCGGCCACCTCGCCCGGCGCGGCGGCTTTGCGCCGGGAGGCCAGCAGGTGGCGGGCGGTCCCCCAGATGCCCCGGCGGAACAGCAGCACGACCACGATGAAGATCGAGCCGGTGATGATCCCGGTCTCCGCGAACCCGGCGGTGGCCAGGAAGTCCTGCAGCTGAACGACCAGGGCCGCGCCGATGGCGCCGCCCCACAACGTGCCGATCCCGCCGAGGATGACCATCATCACGGCCTGCCCGGAGGTGGTCCAGTACACGCCCTCCAGCGAGGCGAAGCCGTGGCCCATGGCGAAGACTCCCCCGGCCATCCCGGAGAGCGCGGCGGACAGGACGAAGGCCAGCAGCCGGTAGCGGTCGACGGGGTAGCCGAGGGCGCGCGCCCGGTCCGGGTTGGCGCGGATCGACACCAGCACCCGGCCGAACGGCGAGCGGACGATACGCCAGGCGACGAACAGGCCGACCAGCACGAACGGCAGCCCCGCGTAGTAGAAGGAGAACGAATCGGACAGGTCGAGCCCGAACAGCTCCCGGGGGATGCCCTGCAGGCCGTTCTCCCCGCCGGTGACGTCCCGCCACTGGTTGGCGACGAAGTACGTCATCTGGGCGAAGGCCAGGGTGACCATGGCGAAGTAGATGCCGCTGAGCCGTACCGACAGAAAGCCGATCGGCAGCGCCAGCAGGGCCGCGAACGCCGCGCCACCCACGATCGCGACCGGGAACGGCAGCCCGGTGTGCAGCGCGATCAGCCCGGTGCAGTAGGCCGACCCGCCCCAGAACGCGGCGTGCCCGAACGACAGCAGCCCGGTGAAGCCCAGCAGCAGGTCCACCGCCGCGGCGAACAGCGCCCAGCAGGCGATGTCCAGCGCCACCGGCGGATAGATCATCCAGGGCAGGACGAGGGCGGCGAACAGCCCGAGGGCCAGCAGCAACGGCCCGCCTCGGCCCGCGCGGGCCAGCCTGGACATGATCACCGGAACGCCTCCTGCTGTCCGAACAGCCCGGCCGGGCGCCACAGCAGCACGGCGGCCATGAGGATGAACACCATCGTCTGGGAGAGCGCGGGCACGTACAGGTTCCCCAGGGCCGACACCAGCCCGACGGCGAAACCCGCCGCGACCGAGCCGAACACCGAGCCCAGCCCGCCGATCACCACCACCGCGAAGACGGTGATGATGAGATCGGCGCCCATCAGCGGGTTGACGGCCCGCATCGGCGCGGCCAGCACCCCGGCGAACGCGGCCAGCGCCACCCCGAAGCCGAACACGGGGGTCACCCACCGGCCGACGTCGATGCCCAGCGCCCGGGTCAGCTCGGGCCGCTCGGTCGCGGCCCGCACGATCATCCCGACCCGGGTACGGGTGAGCACCACCCACACCACGACGCACACCAGCACCGACACCGCCAGCACGAACACCTGGTAGGCGGGGTAGGTGAACAGCCCCAGGTCAACCGTGCCGCTCAGCTCCGCCGGCCTCGGGTAGGGCTGGGAGCTCACCCCGTACTCCCGCTTGACCAGGTCCTGCAGGATGAGCGCCAGCCCGAAGGTGAACAGAAAGCCGTAGAGCGGATCCAGCGGCGTCAGCCGCCGGATGAACAGCCGTTCCAGAACCACCCCGGCCAGCCCCAGCAGCGGCGGGACCAGCACCAGGGCCACCCAGAAGCTCAGCCCGAAGGAGTCCAGCGCGACGAACGCGCCGAAGGCGCCGAGCATGTAGAACGCGCCATGGGCCAGGTTGACCACGCCGAGCATGCCGAAGATGACGGCGAGGCCGAGGGCGAGCAGGGCGTAGAACGCCCCGCCCACCAACCCGTTGAACGCCTGCTGGAGCACGCCGGCCGCCTACAGCTTGCAGGCCGGGTCGGGCTGCGGCTGGAACGCCTCCGCCGCCGGGATGGTCTTGAGGATCTTGACGTAGTCGTACGGCTCCTTGACCTCGCCGGCCGGCTTCACCTCCGCCAGGTAGGCGTCGTGCAGCAGCAGATGGTCCTGGGCGCGGACGGTGCCGTTGCGGGCGAACATGTCCTCGAACTTGTAGCCCTCAAGCTGCTTGACCACCTCGTCGGAGGCGTCGGTGCCGCCGCGCTGCACCGCCTCCAGGTACTGCAGGGCGGCCGAGTAGTTGCCGGCCTGGTTGGCGGTGGGACGCTTGCCGGTCTTGGCCTGGAACTTGTCGGCCCAGGCGCGGCTCTTGTCGTCGGTGTTCCAGTACCACGAGTCGGTGTAGCGGGTGCCGGCCAGGGCGTCCGGGCCGAGGGAGTGGATGTCGCTGAGGGCCAGCAGCCCGATCGCCAGCCCCACGCCCTTGTCGCGCAGCTTGTACTCGTTGTACTGCTTCACCAGGTTGACCAGGTCACCGCCGGCCTGCATGGTGCCGAGCACCTGCGGCTTGGGGTCCAGGTTCGACGCCTTGAGCAGGAACGTGGCGAAGTTGTCGTTCGGGAACGGCGTCGGGTCGGACTGGATCACGGTGCCGCCGGCCGCTTTGATCGCCGCGCTGAAGGTCTTCTCCATGTCCTGCCCGAACGCGTAGTCGGGGTAGACGATGTACCAGTTCTTGGCGCCGTCCTTGGTGACCTCGGTGCCGGTGCCGTGGGCCAGCATGTAGCTGTTGTAGCTGTAGTGGAAGGTGTACTTGTTGCACGACTTGCCTTCCAGCTCGGTGCTGGCGGCGCCGACGTCGATGAAGACCTTCTTCTTGTTCTTGGCGACGGTGGCGACGGCGAGCGCGGCCGAGGAGGTCGGCACGTCTAAGATCACGTCGGCCTGCTGCCGGTCGTAGAGCTCTTGCGCCTTGGAGTTGGCGATCTCCGGCTTGTTCTGGTGGTCGGCGGCCATCACCACGATCTCCTTGGCCGCCACCTTGTCGCCATATTTCGCTTGATAGTCGGCCACCGCCATCCGGACGGCCTCGATCGTCTCCTTGCCGGAGGTCGCGGAGTAGATGCCCGACTGGTCGTTCAGCACGGCCAGCACCACCTTGTCGTCACTGATCTTCCCGCCGCCACCGCCCGGCCCGCCCGCACACCCGGCCAGCAGCAGTCCCGTGGCGGCCAGACAGCCGCTCCAGCCCGTGACTCTCATTCAGGCATCTCCTCTATGTCCACGATCTTTGCCGTCGTCAGATTCCGAGGTATTCGAGCAGCTCGTGCTCGCGTTCGCGGACCTGGTCGTTGTCCAGCGATTCGACGATCCGGCCCTCGGCCAGCAGATAGTGGCGGTCGGCGACGGTGGCGGCGAAGTGCACGTTCTGCTCGATGAGCAGGACCGTCACCCCGGCCGCCTTGACCTCGCGCAGGATCTCGCCGATCTGCTGGACGATCAGCGGCGACAGGCCCTCGGTGGGCTCGTCGCACAGCAGCAGCCGGGCGCCCGTCCGCAGCACGCGGGCGAGCGCGAGCATCTGCTGCTCGCCGCCCGACAACTTCGTCCCGGGGAAGCGCCGCCGCTCGCGCAGCGCCGGGAACGTCTCGTACACCCGCTTCAGCGACCACGGCTCCGGGCCGGCCTTGTTGACGGGCGGGAGCAGCAGGTTCTCCTCCACCGACAAGCTGGCGTAGATGCCGCGGTCGTCCTGGACGAAGCCCAGGCCGCGCCGGGCCCTGCGGTGCGGGGCCAGGCCGGTGATGTCCTCGTCGAACAGCGAGATCGTGCCCGCCGTCCTGCCGTGCGCGCCGTGCAGGCCCATCAGGCAGCGCAGCAGCGTGGTCTTGCCCGCGCCGTTGCGGCCGACCAGCGTGACGATCTCGCCCTCGTCGACCCGCATCCACACCTCGCGCAGGGCCTGCGCCTCGCCGTACCAGGCGGACAACCCGTCAACGATCAACATGAGAGTCTCCGAGGTAGGCGGTGATGACCCTGGGGTCGTGGCGGATCTCGGCGTACGGACCCTCGATCAGCACCTTGCCGTGCTGCAGGACGGTCACCCGGTCGGCGAGGTTGGCGACCACGTTCATGTTGTGCTCGACCAGGATCACGGTCCGACCCGCGCGGATCTTGCGGATGAGCGCGCTGGTGCGGTCCACGTCCTCCACGCCCATCCCGGCGGTCGGCTCGTCGAGCAGGAGCACCTTGGGGTCCAGCGCCAGAGCGAGCGCCAGCTCCAGCGCGCGCTTGCTCCCGTACGGCAGCGAGTCCGCCGGGACGCCGCCCTGGTCGGCGAGCCCGACCTGGTCGAGCAGTTCCTCCGCGCGCCCGGCGAAGCGGGCCAGCGCCCGGTCAGAACGCCAGAACCGCCAGCCCAGGCCGGTGCCGCTGGCCAGGGCCAGCTCCAGGTGCTGGCGCGGGGTCAGCTCGGCGAACAGGCTGGTGATCTGGAACGAGCGCGCCACGCCCATCCGGGTGATCGCCTCGGGGCTGCGCCCGGCCAGCTCCCGGCGATCGGACAGCAGCACGCTGCCCGCGGTCGGCTTCAGGAAGCCGGTGAGCAGGTTGAACAGGGTGGTCTTGCCGGCGCCGTTCGGTCCCACCAGCGCGTGCACGCTGCCTTCGGCCACGTCAAGGTCCACACCGTCCACGGCCAGGAAGCCGCGGAACTCCCTGCTCAGCCCGCGCACCTTCAGAATGGGAACGGTTCCGTTCGCACTCCCCGTAGGATCTGCTCCCATCCGCCCTCCTCACGCGTCAGGCGGACCTGACCGCGCTCAGGCCGCCGTAACCGTGAACGCTAGGTGGCAGCCGGGGCAGTGGACCAGGTGACTCGCTCACATATTCCGGCAGCCCACTATGAGGCCGAGCACATGTGCCGATCTCGGCGGCGGGCGGCCCCCGGAGGGCGGCCTCTCCTACCACGGGACCGGGGTGCCGTCCCAGGAGAAGAACTCCCCGGAGGGGCCGTCGTCGGGCAGCAGCGCGAGCCGGACCGCGCCCGCCGCCGCCTCGGCCGGGTCGCCGTCGCTGGCGGCGGCCCGCGCGTTGAGCTCGGTCCGGCGCAGGCCGGGGGCGAGCACGTTGGCCTTGACGCCGTCCCCCGCCAGGGTGTGGGCGTAGTAGACGGTCAGCGCGTTCAGCGCGGCCTTGGACGACCGGTAGGCGGCGAAGGCGCCCTGGTGCGGGAACTGCGGCCCGGTGCCCCAGGTCAGGGAGCCGGTGCCGCTGGAGACGTTCACGATCCGGGGGTGCGCGGAGCGGCGCAGCGCGGGCAGGAAGGCGTTGGTCACCGTGACGACCCCGAAGACGTTCGTCTCATACACGCGGCGGAGCGTGTCGAGGTCCTCCTGGTCCGGGGTTCTGTCCTCGCCGGAGATTCCGGCGTTGTTGACCAGGATGTCCAGCGTGCCGACCTGGCGCGCGGCCTCGGCGACGCTCGCCGGGTCCGTGACGTCGATGACGAGCGGCCGGGCGTCGCCGCCGATCTCCTCGACGGCGCGCTCGCCGCGTACGGCATCGCGCGAGCCGACGTAGACGGTGAGGCCCGCGCCGGCGAGTTGGCGCGCGATCTCCTTGCCGATGCCCTTGTTGGCGCCGGTGACCAATGCGATCGAGTTGTCCATGCCGTCGAGGGTGCCGCCGGCGAAGCGCCCGATCCAGGGACAATGGATACCAGACTGAGGAGGCACCGGATGGCGAGAGGCGAGCTGGCCCGTTTCCTGCGTGACCGGCGGGAGAGGGTGCGGCCGGGCGACGTCGGCCTGCCCGCGGGGTCCCGGCGGCGGACGCCGGGCCTGCGCCGCGAGGAGGTCGCCGAGCTGGCGAGCATGTCGGTCGACTACTACGTCCGGCTGGAGCAGGCGCGGGGCCCCCGGCCGTCCCCGCGCATCCTCGCGTCTCTGGCGGGCGCGCTCCGGCTCGCGCCCGCCGAGCGGACGCACCTGTTCCGGCTGGCCGGCGTGCCCCCGGAGCCGCCCGCCGGACCGCCGCGCGAGGTCCGCCCGTACGTGGCGAGCCTGCTGCGCCGGATCCCGGGGACCGCGGCCGTCGTCACCGCGGCCAGCTACGACGTGATCGCCTGGAACCCGCTCGCCGAAGCCCTGCTCGGCGACCTGCCCACCCGGCCCAACCTGGCCCGCCGGTGCTTCCTGCACCGCGATCAGGTGATGACCGCGGACCACGAGGAGTTCGGCGAGATCGTGGTGGCCCGGCTGCGGGCCGCCGCCGACCGCTATCCCCGCGACGCGGCGCTCGCCGCGCTGCTGGCCGACCTGCGGGCGGGCGGCGCGGAGTTCACCAAGATCTGGGCCACCAACCCGGTGCGCGTCCCCGGCCACCGGACGAAGACCGTGACCCACCCCGAACTCGGCCGGCTCCGCATCAACTGCGACATCCTCACGGTCCCGGACGACGATCAGCAGGTGGTCTTCATGACCGCCGACCCGGACACCCCGGCCGCCCGCGCCCTACGCCACCTGGCCGCCCACGTCTGACGGCTCAGGAAGCCTCCTGGCCAGCAGGTCGACGGCCGGGAACCCGCGTCTGACGTCCAGCTCCGGGGCGTACACCAGCCTGGCCACCTCCTGCAGCCCGTGCTCGCGCAGCAGGTCCGCGACCCGGTCGGGTGACCACCGGTAGGCGAGCGCCACCAGATGGTCGTACGCCTCCGCGAGCTCCGCGGGCTCGTCATGCCCGGCGAAACTGAGCAGCAGATGACCACCCGGGGCGAGCACCCGCGCGAACTCGGCGACGATCTCCGGCAGCCGCTCCGGCGGGGTGTGGATGATCGAGTATCGCGAGAGGACACCGCCGAGGCCGCCGTCCCGCACCTCCAGCGCGGCCATCGTCCCCACCTCGAACCGCAGCTCCGGGTGGGCCTGACGGGCCAGCGCGATCATCTCCGGCGACAGGTCGACACCGAACGCGTCCACCCCGAGCCCGTGCAGATGGCCCGTCACATGGCCGGGACCGCACCCGACGTCGGCCACCGGCCCACCGCCCCGGACGAGCGCGGCGAACGCGTCGAGCATCGCCCGCTGCAGCGGCTCGGTCTCGAGCGTCGCGCTGAAGCACTCGGCGTAGCGGCCGGCGACCGCGTCATAGGAGTCACGCGTGGTACGGACGAAGTCAGGTTCCCTCATGGCCGGGCATCGTAGCCGTCGCCGGGGCCGGTCAGCCGAGGGCGTGGTCGAGGTTGAAGGCGGCGCTGATGAGGGCCAGGTGGGTGATGGCCTGGGGGAAGTTGCCCAGTTGCTCGCCGGTGTGGCCGATCTCCTCGGCGTACAGGCCCAGGTGGTTGGCGTAGGTGAGCATCTTCTCGAAGGCCAGGCGGGCATCGTCGAGGCGGCCGGCGCGAGCGAGGGCCTCGACGTACCAGAACGAGCAGATCGAGAACGTGCCCTCCGGGCCCTGCAGCCCGTCGGGACTGCGTTCGGGGTCGTAGCGGTACACCAGCGAGTCCGAGACCAGGCCGTCGCCGAGCGCTTCGAGGGTGGACAGCCACTTGGGGTCGGTCGGTGAGACGAACTTGGCCAGCGGCATCATCAGCACCGAGGCGTCCAGCACGTCGTCGTCGAAGTGCTGGACGAACGCCTGGAGGTCGTCCGACCAGCCGTGCCGCATGATCTGGCGGTAGATCGCGTCGCGGCACTGGCGCCAGCGGCGCATGTCGGCGGGCAGGCCGCGCTGGGTGGCGACCCGCATGGCGCGTTCGATGGCCACCCAGCACATCAGCCGCGAGTACACGAAGTTCTTGCGTCCGCCGCGGGTCTCCCAGATGCCCTCGTCCGGCTGGTCCCAGTTCTCGCAGACCCAGTCCACCAGCGTGGACAGCTGGTCCCAGCGGTCGCTGGCGATGGGCTCGCCCCATTTGTTGTAGAGGTAGATGGAGTCGATGAGCGCGCCGTAGATGTCGAGCTGGAGTTGCCCGGCGGCGCCGTTGCCGATCCGGACCGGTGCGGAGCCGCGGTATCCCGCCAGGTGGTCCAGCTCGTGTTCGGGCAGGTCCCGGCGGCCGTCGATGCCGTACATGATCTGCAGGGGGCCGGCGGGGCCGCCGTCGTCGAGCGGGACGCGGTCGGCCAGGAAGCCCATGAACGCCTCCGCCTCCTCGGTGAAACCGAGCCGGAGCAGGGCGTACACGCAGAAGGCGGCGTCGCGGATCCAGACGTAGCGGTAGTCCCAGTTGCGCTCGCCGTACAGCTGCTCCGGCAGGCTGGTCGTGGGCGCGGCGACGATCCCGCCGGTCGGCGCGTACGTGAGGAGTTTCAGCGTGAGCGCGGAGCGGTGCACCACCTCCCGCCAGCGCCCGCGGTAGCGGGAGGCGGACAGCCAGTGCCGCCAGTAGCGGACCGTGGCGGCGAACTCGTCCTCCGCCTCGGCGATCGGGCAGCCGCGCGACTCGAGACCGGCGTGGACGCGGTCGAGGGCGAAGACCGCGTACTCCCCCTCGTGCAGTTTGAACGCCGCGCGCACGTCCTGGCCGTCGGTCTCCAGCGGGACGCTCGCGGTCAGCGCCAGGGTGAGCGACGGCGACTCGAACGTCGCCCGCCCCCCGTCCAGGTGCACGGTGTGCGACTGCCTGGCGTAGTCGAAGCGGGGCGCGATCCGGGCGCGGAAGGGCAGCGTGCCGCGTACGCACGACACCCGGCGGATCACCCGGTGCCGGTCGGCCTCCCGCGGGTCCTCCGGGATGGGCATGAAGTCCTGGATCTCCCCCACGCCATCCTCGGCGAAGAACCGGGTGATGAGCACGTTGGTGTCGGGGAAGTAGAACTGCTTGGTCCTGGCCTGCGTGTCCGCGGTCAGCTCGAACGAGCCGCCCTTGCCGGCGTCCAGGAGCGAGGCGAACACGCTCGGCGAGTCGAAGCGGGGGCAGCAGTACCAGTCGATCGTGCCGTTGGTGCCGACGAGCGCGACGGTCCTCAGATCGCCGATCAGCCCATGATCCCCGATCGGCAGATATCCGGACTCGTCCTGCCAGTCGTCAGCCATCATCGCCGTCCCCTCCATGCCTCAAGGTACGCAGACGCGGCATTCACCAGGTTCTAGGTGCGGCCAAGGGAGCACAGATCTTCCATGTACGGACCAACTACCTCGTCCTCACCCGAGATAACGCAGCCACAGGTAAGGCGCGGTCAGCGAGACGGTGACGGCGGTGACCACGAGCCCGTACTTGGTGAACTCCCAGAAGCTGATCGGGGTGCCGTTGCGGGCGGCGATGCCGATGACGACCACGTTGGCCGCCGCGCCGACGGCGGTGGCGTTGCCGCCCAGGTCGGCGCCGAAGGCCAGCGCCCACCACAGCACCTGCGCGTCGGCGTTGCCCCCGTTGGCCTGGACGAGGTCGGCCACGATGGGGCTCATCGTGGCGACATAGGGGATGTTGTCCACGATGGCCGACAACCCGGCCGAGCCGCCGAGCAGGACCATCGTGGCCACCCCGAGCCGTCCTTCGGTGGCGTCCACGGCCAGCCGCGACACCTGCCCGATGACGCCGGTCTCCACCAGGGCGCCGATCATCACGAACAGCCCGGCGAAGAACACCAGCGTGGGCCATTCGACCTCGGCGATGGCCTCCTCGGCGGTGACCTTGGTGGCGGCCACCAGGATGCCGGCGCCGAGGACCGCCACGACGGACGGCTCGTAGTGCAGCACCGGGTGCAGCACGAAGGCGATCATCACCAGGGCGAGCACGGCCAGACTCTGCCACAGCAGCCGCCGGTCGCCGATCGCCTCGCGCTCGTCGAGCCGCATGACGTCGGCGGCGCGTTCGGGGTCGTATAGGAAGATCCGCCCGAACATGATCCGGCACAACCCGATGAAGACGATCACCAGGATCACCACCATCGGCGCCATGTGCACCAGGAAGTCGTTGAACGACAGCCCGCCCTTACTGGCGATGATGATGTTGGGCGGGTCACCGATCAGGGTGGCGGTGCCGCCGATGTTGGAGGCCATCGCCTCGGCGATGAGGAAGGGCACCACGGGCAGCGCCAGCCGCTCGCAGACCAGGAACGTCACCGGGACGATCAGCAGCACGGTCGTGACGTTGTCGAGCAGCGCGGAGGCGGCCGCCGTGATGACGACCAGCAGCACCATCAGCCGGTACGGCCTGCCCCGGGCCCGTTTCGCGGCCCAGATGGCCAGATATTCGAAGACGCCGGTCTGCTTGAGCACTCCGACGATCACCATCATGCCGAGCAGCAGGAAGATGACGTTCCAGTCGATGCCGGTCGCCTCGGAGAAGAACGCGGAGCCGGCGTCGGTGGCATGGATCGACAGCATGATCCCGGCGCCACCGAGCGCGGCGGCGACCCGGTGGATCCTCTCGGTGGCGATCAGCGCGTACGCGCCGAGGAACACCGCCACCGACAGCCAGGCGACAGCCGTCATGCAGCCAGTGCACGCTCCATGAGCGCTTGCAGGGTGACCGCCCCCTCAAGCCCTCGCTCACCCACCACGGCGACCAGCGGGCTGTGGGTGCGGGCCATCAGCGCCGCGACCTCCAGCACGGTGGCGTCCGGGTCGGTGACCGGCAGCTCGCGCTTCTCCCGTGGCAGGGCCTCGCGCACGGTGCGCCCGGCCAGCGTCCGCAGGAACGCGTCGGCATGGATCTCGTCGACGACCCGGGCCAGCGCCGGGTCGTCCTGGCAGTAGCCGGGGACGGCCAGCCGCAGCACCTGGGTGCCCGGCAGGATGGACAGGGGCTTGCCGTCGCCGTCCACGACGATCAGGCCGCGCAGGTTCTGGGTGGCCAGCAGTCTGGCCGCCTCCGCCACCGGAGTGTCGAGAGTGACGGTGGGATAGGGGGTAAGGAGATCTCGAGCACGCATGGCGGCCCTTCAGTATCGATAAACAGAGCGGCCGGCAAAACTTCCCGGCCCACCTGCGGCCAGGCTATCAACTCAGGGCTTCTTGGCCACCCCGCAGACCGCGCTGACCACGGTGGGCGGCTCGTCCCAGCGGTCCAGGGGCGGGTGCCACTCGGGCGTCGGCACCACGCCGGGCGCCACCAGGTCGAGACCGGCGAGGAAGGCGCCGACCTGCTCGGGGCTGCGCAGCTGGTAGGTGTTGGCGGCGCTCTGGTTGTAGGTGGTGACAGCCTGCACCAGCGCCGGGTTGGTGTTGACGCCGTCGCTCAGGGCCAGGTAGCTGCCGGGGGCCAGCGGGCCCATCAGCCGGTCAATGAGACCCTTGGGGTCGTCGTCGTCGGTGACCTGGCCCGCGATGCTCAGCATCATGACCGCGACGGGCTGGGAGAGGTCGAGCGTCTTGGCGGCCCCGTCGAGGATCGCCTCCGGGTCGCGGACGTCCGCGTCGAGGTAGTCGGTGGCGCCCTCGGGGGTGCTGGTGAGCAGCGCGCGGGCGTGCACCAGCACGATGGGGTCGTTGTCGACGTAGACGACCCGCGATTCCGGCGCGAGGCGCTGCGCCAGCTCGTGGGTGTTGTCGGCGGTGGGCAGGCCGGTGCCGATGTCGAGGAACTGCCGGATGCCCGCCTCGGTCACCAGGTAGTGCACCGCGCGGGCGAGGAACTCGCGCTGCAGGCGGGCGACCATCACAAAGTCGGGGAACACCCGGAGCAAGGTCTCGCCGACCTCACGATCGATGGCGAAGTGATCCTTTCCGCCCAGCAGGAAGTCCCATACCCGGGCCGAGTGCGGCACGGTCGTGTCCACGCGAGCCCAGGCCGGCTCGGCGGCGTTGCTGTCGCTCATGTTCAGGATCGGTCCAGTTCCTAGGATACGGACGCTATTTGGCGCAATATCAACATAAGTACCGTCCTCATCGTACGTACCGGACATTCACTTTGGGGGGAACGACGCGGGCGGATCAGCGCCCAGGCGGCTGCCGGACGAGACGATCTTCCTGCTGCTGGAAGCCCACAGCGGGGATGAGCCCCACGTCATGTTGATCTCACCCTGGAAGTGCGTGTACCCGGCGCGGTGGAAGGCGCGGGCCATCGGCACGTTGCCGACGTCCGTGGCCGCCCGGATGCGCGGCACGTCCTGGGCGGCGAGGATCCGCGTGCCCTCGGCGAGCAGGTCGTCGATGTGCCCCCGGCCCCGGTACGCCGGCAGGACGCCGATGTAGGCGATGATCGGGTTGTAGCTGTTGCGGGCCGGGATGACGAATCCCACGGGGTCGCCGCCGGGCGTGGTCGCGATCCGCCACCAGTCGCGCGGGCTGCGGTAGTGCGCCAGCTCGTCGTCATACTGCTCGGCCGCCGCCTGGGCGGCGGTCATCCGGGTCAGGTCGGCCCGGCTGTGGGCATCGAGGGTGCCCTCCAGGACGAGGGTCATCAGCTCGACGAGGTCGGCGCGGTCGCCGACCGGCCTGAAGCTCAGGCGGCCGCTCGGCCCGGGAACCGGCGCCCCGGGCCGCCACTCGAAGCGCAGCCGCTCGACGAGAGGCTTGGCGCCGCCGCGGGCGAGGACGGTCATGCGGTCCTCGACGACCTGCCTGGCCGCCTCGTCCTCGCGCCACCCCGGCGGGATGTAGCGGTTGTACTCGGGCGGCCGGGCGCCCGAGGGCAACACCGCCGCCATGGCGGTGCTGAGCAGCAGTGCGGCGTCGTCGAGCCGCTCCGGCGACGGGGCCGCGTCGTCCAGGTCAAACGTGTCCAGCATGGCCGGCGGGGCGTCCGGGCGCGGCGCCCACCAGGCCAGCCTGGCGACGAGGCGCTCACCGCGTAGCGCCACCCACATCCACTCGGGCCGCCGGCGGCCGGCGTCGAGGTCGTCCGCGAGCTCGTCGTTGAGCACGTAGGGCAGGCGGCAGAACAGCTCAAGCTCTTCGCGTCCGGTGATAGGCCGAACGATCAGGTCATTGTGGGTCAAAACACTCCATTCACGCGAACAGGACTCGCGGAGTGTAACCGGGCCCGCCTCGGCCGGTCGCCCTGTTTTTCAGACCGCGCCGTCCGCGTCCTCATCCGCGCGCCGCCCGCGTTTTCAGCCGCGCGCCGTGAGACGTGCGCACCCTGACCGTTCTGGAGCCGCCGCCGCGATCCGCCAGCCGGCCGAACGCCAGCGTGAGCGCCGGGCCGGTGGCGACGCCGGTCAGCAGCGGGTCCGCGCGGAGCACCTCGGTGACCGGCCGCCGCCAGGTGACGGTCAGCTCGGTCAGCTCGCGCCGGGGGTCCGACACGGTGACCGTGGCCGTGCCGTCGCGCCGCTCGCGCACGAGGACGGCGCACGGCGCGGACGCGGTGACGCCGCCGGTCGAGCCGGCCTGCCAGAAGTTGATCGCCGTGATGCCGAGGGACGGGATGTGCACGCCCTGCTGACGGCCGGTGTTGACGAGCACCCGCGCCCAGCCGGGTTCGGCGGCGCGGGCGCGGGTGCGCGCCAGGTCGGCGTTCGGCAGCAGCAGGTACGCGTACCCGGCCGCGACCGGATCGGTGCCGTGGTCGAGCCAGAGCGTCACCTGGTCGCGGCCGCGCAGCGTGCGGAGCCGCTGGTCACCAGGGATGACGTAGCCACCGTGGCCTTCCAGGTGCGCCCAGCCCGCCCCGGTGGTGAGGGGCGCGTCCGTCCGCCGGACGTCGACGACGGTCTCGACCGGGACGCCGTCCGTGCTGGTGATGCCCGCGCCCAAGCAGACGACGGCGTCGTCGAGGAAGACCCACGACTTGACGGCCTCCATCGTGCTCTCCAGGCCGTACAGATGCTGGCCGACCGTCGCGTACGTGCCGTCGGTCGCGCCGCCGACCCAGCGGGCGGGCGGGCAGGCGCCGCCCCAGGCCGGGCCGGCGCCGTCGGGCAGCCGCCGGGTGGAGACGGTCGTGCCCGGCAGCCGGTAGGGGTCGGCGGCGCGCCAGAACCCGTCGGAGTAATGATCGCCGTGGCCCTCGCCCCACCAGTAGAGCATCCCCGCACCGGTGTGCCAGCCGCGCGGGTTCTCGCCGTTGCCGTGCTCGTAGTGGGCGATCCGGTACGACGCCATGCTGAGCGCCGCGCACCAGCCCGGCCTGCGGTGCACGGCGCGGGCGCTCATCGGCAGCAGCCGGTGCCCCACGGCCTCGCGCCCCACGGGGATCTCACCGTCGCCGAGGACCGCCGCGACCCGGCCGGTCGGCTCGTACGCCCCCCGCACGGCCCAGCCCTTGACCATGGGCAGCCAGCGGGCCCGCTCGGCCGCCGAGGCGGTCTCCGCGAGCAGCAGGATCGCGGCGGCGAGCCGTCGCCCCCTGACCCGGTCGCCGTCCGGCTGCCTGCGCACGCCCCGGCCGCTGACCAGGTCCATGCAGCGGCCGTCGTGCACGAACGGCGCGAACGACCGCTCGACGCTGTCGTAGACGTGCCGCCGGTCCGGGTCGGTGATCCGCCAGGGCGAGTCGCGCAGCACCGCGAACAGGGTGGCCAGGCCGTGCAGCAGCACCGCCCCATAACCGCCCTGGTAGGGGACGGTGGTGTGCTGGATGAACGAGCCGTCCCGGTAGAGGCCGTCGCCTTCGGAGACGTACCGGAAGACGGGGGTCAGCGCGGCGGCGGCCAGCGCGGCCTTGCCCGGATCGGACCCGATCAGGGCGCGCAGCAGCATCACCGTGCACAGGTCCACCCGGTTGGCGCCGGTGCTGGTGCCGCTGTAGTCGGCCAGGCGGCGCTCCGGCACGAAGTGGTCCACCGCGTCCGCGAGCGCCGCGCGCCGCCGGTCCGTCAGATGGGGGCCGATCAGCACGGCCGCGTCGAGCAGCCTGGTGGGTACGCCGATCTCCCAGTGCCACCAGTTGCCGTCGGCGGCCGCGCCCGCGGTGTAGACCTGCCGCCGGTAGTGGTCGACGCCGGTGGCGACGGCCGCGGCCAGCCGGGCGTCCCCGGTCATGGCGTACGCCCGAGCCATGGTCAGCAGCCTGGCCGGGGTCTCGATGAAGGACGGGAACGGCAGGTCGGGCCAGAGGGACCCGGCGGCGGGCGCCATGGTGTCACGATGGCGGGCCGCGGCCCGGACCCCGGCCGGGCTCTCCTCGACCGTCACCTCGCGCCACCGCGCACGCAGCGGACCCAGTAAGCCCGTGAGATCCGGGGACGGCGGATCCTCCCGCACGGGGAACATCACCCCGGCCGTGGCCATGCCACCGAGCAGCAGCAAGGATCGCCTGGAGTATCGCGGCACATCCGCATTATCACGCGGGTGGCGGGCTGTGACAGCAGGTCCGGGCGTGACGGAAGTAGGCTGGCGGACATGTTCGCCGGGCCTCTGCGCGGCGCCCGAGTCTGTGGACGGGAACAGGGACGTGATGACCACGGAAGAACGCATCGAACGAGCCAGGGTGCTCTACGACCAAGCCGTCTTCGGCGGTGACGTCGACGCGCTCACGGCGGCCGAGCGGGACCTCGACGCGGTCGAGGCCGATCTCGCGCTGGCAAAGGGCCGGCTGGCGCACGCGCGGTTCCTCGCCGGGACGCAGGCGGATCCGCAGGAGCTGGCGCTGTTCGAGCGGGCGGCCGGGCTCTACCGGGCGCTCAACGACATGCGGGGCGAGGGCGAGGCCCTGTTCTGGGCGGGCCTGGTGCACCAGGTGGTGCGGGGCGAGCAGGACGCCGCCGTGCCGGTGCTCGAACGGTCCTACGAGCTGGCGGCGGTGGCCGGCGACAAGCTGACGATGTCCTACGCGCTGCGGCATCTGGGCATCGCCGAGCACCGGGCCGGCCGGTTGGGCGCGGCGCGGGAGCGGCTGGAGGAGTCGGTGCGGCTCCGTCGGGAGGTCGGCTTCCTGCCCGGCGTCGCCGCGAACCTGATCGGGCTGGCGCACATCGCCGCAGCCGAGGGGCACCACCAGGAGGCGCTGGAGCTGCTCGCCGAGGCCGGGTCGATCGCCGAGGCGGCCGGCGCCAAGGGGGTCATGCGCTGGGTGGGGGAGGCGCGCGAGCAGCTGGAGAGCGGTCAGGCCTCCAAATAGTGCAGGACGGCGGTGACCCTGCGGTCCACGCGGTCGGTGGGCGACAGGTCGAGCTTGGCGAAGATGCTGCGGATGTGCTTGTGCACCGCGCCCTCCGTCACGACCAGCCGCTCGGCGATGGCGGTGTTGCCGAGCCCTTCGGCCATGAGGGCGAGCACCTCGCGTTCGCGGGCGGTCAGCCGGTCGATGGGCCCGTCGCGGCGGCGGGTGAAGAGCTGCGCGACCACCTCGGGGTCGATGGCGGTGCCGCCCGCCGCCACCCGCTCCAGCGCCTCGACGAACTCCTCGACCCGGCCGACCCGCTCCTTCAGCAGGTAGCCGAGCCCGCCGGCGCCGCCGGCGAGCAGCTCGGTGGCGAACGCCTCCTCCACGTACGCCGACAGCACGAGCACGGCCAGGCTCGGGTGCAGGCGCCTGGCCTCGACCGCGGCCCTGATGCCCTCGTCGGTGTGCGTGGGCGGCATGCGTACGTCCACCACCGCCACGTCGGGGCGGTGGGCGGACACGGCGGACATGAAGGTCGTCGCGTCCGGCACCGCCGCGGCGACCTCGTATCCCTCACCGGTCAGCAGCAACGCGAGTCCCTCGCGCAGCAGTGCGTCGTCCTCGGCGATCACGACACGCAAGGCAGCTCCACTTCGATCTTCGTCGGCCCGTTCGGCGGGCTGGTAAGGGTGAATGATCCGTCATGTGCTTCCACCCGGCGGCGGATCCCGGCCAGGCCGGAGCCGTCGCTTTCGTGCGCGCCGCCCCGGCCGTCGTCCTCCACCGCGATGCGGAGCGTATCGCCATGCAAGGCGACATTTACCCGTACGTGCTGGGCGTCGCTGTGCTTGGAGACGTTCGTCAGGGCCTCGGCGACGGTGAAGTAGGCGGTCGCCTCCACCGACAGCGGCAGGTGGACGGTGCCCAGCTCGCCGACTGTCAGCGCGCAGGGCACGGCGCAGCCCGAGGCGAGGGCGCTGAGCGCACCGGACAGGCCCCGGTCCTCCAGGATGGGCGGCAGGATGCCGCGTACGACGCCGCGCAGCTCTTGCAGGCCCTGCTCGGCGGCGTTCTGGGCGCGTTCCAGCGCGGGGCCGGCCTGCGCCGGGTCGCGGGCGAGGGCGCGCCGGGCCGCGGCGACCAGGACGACCACCGCGACGAGCCTGTTCTGCGCGCCGTCGTGCAGGGAGCGCTCGATCCGGCGCAGTTCGGCCGCGTGCGCGCGCAGGGCGCCCGCCCGGGTGGCCGTGATCCGCGCGAGGCGCTCCGACAGGTCGACCGAGGGGTGCGGGGTGAGCAGGCGCCGCCCGGGGAAGGCCTGCAGACGGGCCATCCGGGGGCCGAGCGTGACGACGATCCCCAGCCAGACCAGGCTGACCAGGGAGGTGGCGATCGCGCCGGACCAGGTGCTCACCGGGATGCCGAAGCCCGTGGTCATGTCGTTCGACGGGAGCAGCCGCCAGTACAGCGGGAAGGTGGCGTCGCGCACCGCCATGATCGGCAGTGACAGACCGATCAGGCCGAGCACCAGGCCGGACACCGCGTGGATGAACAGCCAGGACAGGTCCCGCCGGGTCGCGGGGTCGCGGCGGGCCGCGCGGAGGGTGTCCCGCCAGCCCGCGTCCGGGAGGGCGGCCGGGTAGGGGCTCACCACGGGCTCGCCCCAGCGGCTCAGCCTGGCCCGCTCCCTCTCGGCGACCAGCCTGGTCAGCCCCAGCATCAAGGGCAGCAACGGCAGCCCGACGCCGACGAGGCACAGGGCGCCGACCATACCCCAGCAGGCCACGGTGAACAGCGCGAGCACGGCGGTGCCGAGGCCGCCTACGAGACGGTCGAGGGCCTCGAAGGCGTCACGAATCATCAACGACACTGTACGGAGGCCGTACCTGAACGTCATTCCAGCCAGCTCTACTACTAGTGGGTAGATGGCAGGATTTTTCCGTCTGCTGCTGGTCTATAGCGTTTTTTACATGAACGACCTTATGAGCAGTGAAGCGGATCTGAACGACGCCTCCCAGCCCCCGGCCTCCGGCAGACCGGCCGTGCGCATCCTCCTCTGGACTCTCCTGGTCGTGTTCTCGGCGATCAATCTGACCGCCAACACGATCGAGGGCTGGAGCCTGGTGGCGGGCCTGCCGTCGGCCATCGTCGTCATCGGCTGCGCCGCGGCCCTCATCAGCCACCACCTCAAGCAGCGCCGCCGCTGAAACCCCGCCCCTGGAATGGTCGCCGCCCGTTCGGGTAGCCGCCGTTGATGGGGCTACAGAGCTGGAAGGCGATCCGCTCCTACGGCGACGGCGGACTGGGGGCGCGGCTGACGGTCGCCTCCGTCACGGTCACGCTCGTCATGATCCCGTTCATGCTGCTGCTCGTCCTGGCCAAGCTGCCGCTCAACCCGCTGGACGCGCGGGTGGCCAGGGACCTGCACCAGTACGCGCTGGCCCATCCCGGCGTGACCCGGCTGCTCATCGTGTGGACCGACGTGTTCGGGCCGTTCACCTGGCGTCTCGTGGTCATCGCGGCGGCCGTCTGGCTGTGGGTCCGGGGCGCCCGCCGGGTCGCCGTCTGGGCGGCCACCACGATCATCGTGGGCGGGCTGCTCGGCTTCGTCCTGAAGATCATCGTCTCGCGGGCCAGGCCGAGCCTGCCCGACCCCGTGGCGCTGGCGCCGGGCGAGGCCTTCCCCTCCGGGCACGCGCTGCACGTGACTCTCGGCGCGGGCGTGCTCGTCCTGCTCATCCTGCCCAGGCTGCCGGCCTGGGGACGGCTGCTCACCTGGGCCCTCGCCTGGCTCCTGGTGGCGTCGGTGGCCTACACCAGGGTCGCGCTCGCCGTGCACTGGGTCAGCGACGTCGTCGCCGGCGTCATGCTCGGCGTGGCCGTGCTCGCCGGCACCGTGGCCGCGTTCGAGACCTGGCGCCGCGAACAGGGCCGCAAACCCCTGAAACCGGCCATCGAGGGAATCGAACCCGAGGCAGTACGGACCACCCGCGACCGCGACTGACCGGCCGAGATCGAAAGGCTCGCCATGCAAACTTTCCTGCCATTTCCGGACTTCGCCAGTTCGGCGGCGGTGCTCGACCCGCTGCGCCTGGGCAAGCAGCGGGTCGAGGCCCTGCAGATCCTGCGCGCGCTGACCGTTCCCGGCTACGGCTGGCGGCATCACCCCGCGGTGAAGATGTGGGCCGGATACGAGGAAGCGCTGGTGCGCTACGGCCTGGAGATCTGCCGTCACTGGTGCTCGACCGGCCGCGCCGACACCTGCGCCGACACGATGACGCGCGAGTTGGCCGAGCACTGCGGCCGGCCGGACGTACGCTCCCAGCCGGAGCTGGCGCTGGCCGGCGAGCTGCCCGGCTGGCTGGGCGAGCCCGCCCTCCACCGCAGTCACCGCTCGGCCCTGCTCCGCAAGGCCCCGGACCACTACCGCCCGCTGTTCGGCCAGGAGGAACCGGACGACCTCGACTATGTCTGGCCCACCTCCGACCGCCGCCCGGCCTGCCTGCCCGGCAGCTGATCGGCCGCGTTGAGGCAGCGGCTCCCCGAGGTCAAATGATCGGAAATGACCAGCTTTAGGTAATGCGCGACGTACCGGACAGATGCGATGGTGAGCCCATGGGCATCATCTCGCGCGGCTTCCGGGGCCGCCGGACAGAGGGTGGCGACCGGCTGCCACCCGGCCAATACCTGGAGCACGGCTTCCCCGTGCTGTCCGCCGGGCCGACCCCGCGCGTTCCGCTGGACCGGTGGGAGTTCGCCATCGACACCGAGACCGGGCAGACCCACCGGTGGACCTGGCCGGAGCTGACGGCGCTGCCGGCCGAGACGCCGACGGTGGACATCCACTGCGTCACCAAGTGGAGCAAGTTCGACACCAACTGGGAGGGCGTCTCACTGGACACGCTCTTCGAGGACGTGGAGACGAGCGTCGAGTACGCGCAGGTCTACTCCTACGGCGGCTACACCACCAACCTGCCGCTGGAGGACCTGCTCGACGGCAAGGCGTGGCTCGCCTACCGCTATGACGGCGAGGAGCTGGAGCCCAGGCACGGCGGGCCGGTCCGGCTGCTGGTGCCGCACCTCTACTTCTGGAAGTCGGCCAAGTGGGTGCGCGGCATCCGGCTGACGAACGAGGACTGGCCGGGCTTCTGGGAGACCGCCGGCTACCACAACTACGGCGACCCATGGCGCGAGCAGCGCTACGAGGGCGACTGAATGCGCCGCCTGATCTGGCGGGCGGCGACGCTCGTCGAGGTCCGCGCGGAGACGGCGACGGCCCGCACGCTGGTCCTCGACGTCCCGGGCTGGCCGGGGCACCTGGCGGGACAGCACCTGGACGTGCGGCTGACCGCCGACGACGGCTACAGCGCCCAGCGCAGCTACTCCCTGGCCGCGCCCGCCGACGGCGAGCGGATCGAGCTGACCGTGGAGCTGGTGGACGACGGCGAGGTGTCGCCGTACCTCACCGAGGTCATCGAGGTGGGCGACCAGGTGGAGGTCCGCGGGCCGGTCGGCGGGTGGTTCGTGTGGCGGCCGGAGAGCCGCGCGCCCGTGCTGCTGGTGGCCGGCGGGTCGGGGATCGTCCCGCTGATGGCCATGATCCGGGCGCGCAGGCTGGCGGGCAGCCGGACGCCTTTCCGGCTGCTCTACTCGCTGCGCGACCCCGGCCGCCGCTATTACGCGGCCGAGCTGCGCCGCCCCGAGCCGGGGCTGGACATCACCTATCTCTACACCAGGACCACGCCCGAGGACTGGCCGCGCAAGGCCGGCCGGGTCATGCTCGGCGACCTGGCCGAGAGCGGCTGGCCCGCCGACTTCGAGCCCGACTGTTACGTCTGCGGCCCGACCGGCTTCGTCGAGGTCGCGGCCGACCTGCTGCTCGACCTCGGGCACGCGCCCGAGCATGTCCGTACCGAACGCTTCGGCCCCAGCGGAGGCTGACCATGACCATCGAACACCTCGACGGCAACGCCCTGGCGGGCCCGCTCGGCGAGCTCTTCACCTTCGACGCCACCACGGCCGTCGGCCGGTGCGCGCACTGCGGGCTGACCGGGCCCCTCGCCGCCCTGCGCGTGTACGGTCCCGGCCCCGGGCTGGTGGCTCGCTGTCCCGGCTGCGAGGAGGTGGTGCTGCGCCTGGTACGCGGCCCCGGCGCGGCCTGGCTCGACCTGCGCGGCACCGTCTCGCTCCGGATCCCGCTGCCGGACTGAGCCCCGAGACGATGCCGGTGAGATCGGGGCAAGCACGCCGATCTAGCGGACCTCACATGCCCGGTGGCCTGCCTTAAGTACACTCGACCGGCCGGATTCCGCAGATGCCGAGGGCGGCTGCCCGTTGGCTTCGTCACCCTTTGGGAGTTACGTGAGCAGCGGGCTCGTCGATGCGCCCCAATCTCCGTCGAGCACGTCGCCGAAGCGCGCGCGCCGCTGGCTCCGCTGGCTGATCGTAGGCGTGGTGACGGTCGTGCTGCTGATCGTCGGCGCCGGGGTCGGCCTGTTCCTGAAGCTGACCGGCAACCTCAAGCACGAGGACGTCGCCGGGGATCTCGGCACCGCCCGCCCGGCCAAGGTGGCGAGCACCGCCATGAACGTGCTGATCGTCGGCTCCGACCAGCGCGACGGCAAGAACGCCCGATACGGCCACCGCATCGACGGCGAGCGCACCGACACGATCATGCTCGCGCACCTGTCCTCCAAGCGCGACAACGCGATGGTGATCAGCTTCCCGCGCGACTCGATGGTCCAGCTGCCGGCCTGCCGCGCGCGGAACGGCCTGCCCGGCCAGCAGCCCCACCTCGGCATGATCAACGAATCGTTCAACTCCGGGGGCATCGCCTGCACCTGGAAGACCGTCGAGACGCTCACCGGGATCCACATCGACCACTTCGTCAAGGTGGACTTCACCGGCTTCAAGGGCATCGTGGACGCCGTGGGCGGCGTCGAGGTCTGCCTGCCGGAGCGGGTCGACGACGACAAGGCGATGCTGCACCTGCACGCCGGACGGCAGTCGCTCAACGGCGAGCAGTCGCTCGGCTACGTGCGGGCCCGCTACAGCTTCGGCGACGGCTCCGACATCGGCCGGATCCAGCGCCAGCAGATGTTCGTCGCCTCGATGGTGAAGAAGGTGATGAGCGGCCAGACGCTCACGGACCCGGCCCGCCTGCTGAGCGTCCTGGACGCGGGCACCAAGGCCGTCACCACCGACCCGGAGCTGACCCCGGGGGTCATGAAGGACCTGGCCCTGAGCCTCCAGGGGCTGAACGCCGGGCGGATCCACTTCATCACCACGCCGTGGCACTACTCGGTCAGCCAGCCGGGCCGGGTGGAGTGGGTGCAGCCTCAGGCGGGCAGGCTGTTCGACATCGTCGCCACGGACGCCGAGCCGGCCGAGGTCAAAGGCGGGCAGTCCAAGGTGCCGAGGTCGAAGGTGCAGGTGGAGCTGCGCAACGGCACCTACCGCAGTGGCCTGGGCGGGCAGGTCGCGGCCGCGCTGGAGCAGCGCGGCTACCACATCACCAAGATCGGCGACACGCCGCGGAAGCCGTACCGGAAGTCAATGATCCTGTACGGTCCGAACGGCGAGACGCGGGTGCCCACGCTCGCCAAGGATCTGCTGGCGGCCTCGCCCAAGCTGGTCGGCCAGGCGCGGACCACGCGGCTGGTGCTGGTGATCGGCGACGACTGGCGGGGCCTGAAGGCGCTGAACCCGGGCGACAGCGATGCGCTGAAGGGGTTCGACGCCACCCACGACACCTGCGCCGGTTGACCCTCTACCAAGCGCTTGTTACAACGGCGGCATGGTGCTGTCACCGCTCGACGACTATCCCATCCATCAGGCGGCTCAGGTCATGCGGCACGTGACCACCTCCGACCGCAACTTCTACGACCGCTACTACTTCAACTGCCACGCCGGCACCGACGAGCTAATGCTGATCGTCGGGCTCGGCCAGTACCCGAACCTGGGCGTCACCGACGCCTTCGCCTGCGTCCGCCATCAGGACCTGCACCGGGTCGTCCGGGCCTCCCGGGAGCTCGGCGTGGACCGGCTGGACACCGAGATCGGCCCTTTCCGGGTGGAGATCATCGAAGGGCTCAAAAGGCTCCGGGTCGTCCTGGAGCCGAACGAGCATGGCCTGTCCTTCGACCTCACCTGGGAGGGCACGATCCCGGCGACGCTCGAACCCCGGCACTTCGTCCGGTGGCAGGAGCGCGTCGTGTTCGACTCGGTACGGCTGGCGCAGACGGGACGCTGGTCGGGCACGATCACGGTCGGGGAGCAGGAGCTCGCGATCACCCCGGATCGCTGGCAGGGCACCCGTGACCGCTCCTGGGGCGTCAGGCCCGTCGGCGAGCCCGAGCCGCCCGGCATCCAGGCGAAGAACGCGGGGACGTTCTACTGGCTGTACGCGCCGATGAGCTTCGGCGACCACGCCATCCTCTGCGTCATCCAGGAGGACGAGCGGGGCCGCCGCGTGCTCGAAGCGGCCACCAGGGTGTGGTCCGACGGGCGCGAGGAGGAGTATCTGGGCCGGCCGGAATACCGGCCCGGGTACGCCCCCGGCACCCGTGACGTCGTCGAGGCCACGATCACCTTCTCGCCGCCGGGCGGCAAGCCGTTCGACGTGCACTGCACCCCTGTCCTGCCCGTCCACCTGATGGCCGGCACGGGTTACGGCCTGGAGCCGGGCTGGAAGCACGGCATGTACCAGGGCGAGGGGCCCGTCGTGCAGGGCGTCACCTACACCCTGCCCAAGGACGCCGGCCGGATGTGGGGCATGGTGGACGCCGTCGGCCGCTTCGAGTACGGCGGACTGACCGGCCACGGCCTGTTCGAATACTGGGCCCTGGGCCCCCACCCGTCCTTCCCCACCTGACCCGCGACCCACCCGAATCACCTGATCCACCTGGCCCACCTGGCACCTGGACACCTGGCCCACCTGGCCCACCTGGCTCGCCGATGGACATCCCGTACGACCCGCTGAGGGAAGCCCCGCGCGGCCGCCGCCCGCCCCCGGGTCGCGCGGCGGCCGCGTCAGGTCACTCCTTCACGGCCTTGCAGAGGATGCCCTCACCCTTCGGCTTCGTCACGTCGACGGCCTTGCCGTTGCTGTCCTTGCCCCGCACGACGAACGGCTTGCCGTCCGCGTCCGTGGTCCGCAGCGGCGCCGTGGCTTGGAACTTCGCCGTGTCCCCAGACGACGCCGTGCCCTCAAGCGGCGCCGTGCCCTCAAGCGGCGCCGTGACGCGAGCCGCCGCACCGTCCGCCGTTAGCTCGGAGGCCGGCACCGCTTCCACGGCCACCCCGCCGTCGGGGAGCTTCATCAAGCGCACCCCGCTCT
This sequence comes from Nonomuraea glycinis, assembly GCF_014646515.1. GTDB lineage: Bacteria > Actinomycetota > Actinomycetes > Streptosporangiales > Streptosporangiaceae > Nonomuraea > Nonomuraea glycinis. The sequence continues at coordinate 383,637 of NZ_BMNK01000002.1, read as the reverse complement.
TCTCGAGCTTGCGGAGCTCGTCGTCGGACGGGACTCCGGCGGAGGTGCGCCCCGCAACGCCCGCCCGCCGGGCCTCGCCGTCGGGGATCGCCGGGAGGGCGCGCCCGTCATCGCCCGCCCGCCGAGCCTCGGCGAGCCGGACGTCCACGGGCTTGCCGTCGAGCGTGGTGCACGTCACCTTGGCCCCCGGCACGGGCGGCTCACCGGAGGCCATGGCGGACCCGGCCAGCCCTGTGACCACCAGCACCGCCACCGCGCCGAGCACAGCGATACGCCGCTTGAACATGAAGTCTCCTTCGTAGATCGGCTCTGACACTCAGAGACTGTCCGGCCGTACCTGAAGTGACGCTGAAGACGGCGTAAATGATCTTCAGGTTGGCTTTAGGTGGCGTGCGGCACTCTTGGCGCTGTGCGCGTACTACTGGTGGAGGACGAGCGGCGGCTGGCCGAGCTGGTCAAAGGCGGGCTGACCGGCGAGGGGTTCGCGGTCGACGTGGCTCACGACGGGCGCGACGGCCTCTGGCTGGCCACGGAGAACGACTACGACGTGATCGTCCTGGACGTGATGCTGCCCAGGATGAACGGCTACACGCTCTGCTCCCGGCTGCGCGAGGCCGGCGACTGGACGCCGATCATGATGCTCACCGCCAAGGACGGCATCTACGACGAGGCCGAGGCCCTGGACAACGGCGCCGACGACTACCTGTCCAAGCCGTTCTCGTACGTGGTGCTGCTGGCCCGGCTGCGCGCCCTGATGCGGCGCGGCGGCACCGAGCGGCCCGTGTCGATCACCGTGGGCGACCTGGTCATCGACCCGGCCGGGCTGCGCTGCCGCCGGGGCGCGGTGGAGATCGCGCTGACGCCGAAGGAGTTCGCGGTGCTGCACGGGCTCGCCAGGCGGGCCGGCGAGGTGGTCTCCAAGAGCGACCTGCTGGCCCAGGCGTGGGACTTCTCCTACAACGGCGACCCGAACATCGTGGAGGTCTACATCAGCGCGCTGCGCCGCAAGATCGACCACCCGTTCGGCCGCGCCACCCTCGTCACGGTACGCGGCGCCGGCTACCGCCTGGAGGCCGCGTGAAGCTCGACCCCTCGCCCGCACGCCCCACCGGAGCGGTGATCGCATGAAGATCGACCCCTCGTCCGTACGGCTGCGCGCCACGATCGCGGCGACCCTGGTCGTGGCCGTCGCGCTGGGAGCCATCACGGTCGTGCTGGTGGTGGTGTTGCGCGGCAGCCTGACGGGCGCCGCGGACGCCGAAGCCTTCAGAAGGGCCGGCATCGCCGTCGAGGCCGTGCGGGTGGGCGTCCACGCCGAAGCGACGCCCACCGCCACCACGAACGACCCGGGCGCCCGCGGCGAAGCGGCGCCCACCGTCACCGCGCAGGACCTGGGCGTCCGCGGCGAGACGGTGTTCGTCGGCGACCCCGACCTCTACCTCGCGAAGACGACCGAGGAGCCCCTGGCCGAGTGGGCGCCCGCGAGCAGCTACGCGGTGGCCGGGCAGCGGGTGACGACCCCCCAAGGCGCCGCCATGCTGTACGCCAGGGTGCCGCTCACCGGCACCGAACAGGCGTTGCAGACGCTCAACGGCGTGCTGCTGCCGGGGGTGCCGGCGCTGCTGATCCTGGTGGCGGCCATGACCTGGTTCTCCGTCAACCGGGCGCTCGCCCCGGTGGCGGCCATCAGGACCAAGCTGGCCCACATCACCGCCCGCGGCCTGCACGAGCGGGTGCCCGTACCCCGCTCACGGGACGAGATCGCCGCCCTGGCCACCACCGTGAACAGCACCCTCGACCGGCTGGAGGCCTCCGTCGAGACGCACAAGACGTTCGTCGCCGACGCGGCGCACGAGCTCCGCAGCCCGATCGCCACCCTGCGCGCCCGGCTGGAGCTGGCCGAGCCCAGCGAGCTGACCACCGAGGCGCTCACCGACGTGGCGCGCCTGCAGTCCCTCGCCGCCGACCTGCTCCTGCTCGCCCGGCTCGACGCGGGCGAGCCACCGCGCGCCACCGACGTCGACCTCGGCCAGGTGGCCGTGGAGGAGTCCCTGCGGATCAGCCGGCGGCCGGAGCTCGACCTGGACCTCGACATCGAGCCCGACGTGGTGGTACGCGGCTCGCGCGGCCACCTCGACCGCCTGGTGACCAACCTCGTCGACAACGCCCTGCGGCACGCCACGACCCACGTGCTCGTACGCGTCCGCACCGACGGCGATCAGGCGATCCTTCAGGTGCACGACGACGGGCCTGGGATCCCGCCCGAGCAGCGCGAGGCCGTGTTCGACCGGTTCACCAGGCTGGACGAGGCCCGAGCCAGGGACGCCGGCGGCGCCGGGCTCGGGCTGCCCATCGCCAGGGACATCGCGCTGCTGCACGACGGCACCCTCACCGCCGAGGACGGCGGCTTCATCGCCGCCTTCCCGGCGACCCGCTAACAAGGCGGGACCGATCGCCCGGCTCAGGTGCGGCCGGGCGATCGGAGGCGGTCACGTGAGGCGGGTGCCGCAGCTCAGGTCGGCGCCCAGGCGGGCGAGACTTTCGTTGAAGCTCCGGCGAGTGGTGTCCGCGAAGCCGACGAAGAATCGATTGGCGAGCCCCACCCCCCACCGCGCCCGCTCGGCGACGTTGTAGACGCGGTGGACCACCAGCGTGCCCTCGGGGTGCGGAGCCAGCGTCCACTCACCCCGATACCACCAGCCGCCCTGGAACGCGATGAGGTCCTCGGTGACCTCGACGGTCGAGGTGTGCCCCGGCGCGTCCGCCACGGTGAACCGCCCCACGACGTCCCGGCCACCGGGCAGCAGCACCCGCCCCAGCGCGACCCGTACCGTGGCAGCAGGCGCCTCCACCACCCCGGACACTTCCGTCACCAGCCTTTTCACGGTCGTCCCACCCGAGTGTTCTGGAAGGAGGCGAAGCGCCAGCCGTCGGGGGTGTGGACGGCGGTGTAGGTGAGGACCGAGTCGCGGCCCGGCTCGCGCTGCCCGTTCACCACCGAACCGCCGGTGGCGATCACCAGCGCGACGGTGTCGCTCAGCATCCGGACGGACGGCTCGTCCGCGGCTTCGAGCTTGATCGGCATCTTGAAGAGGTCGCGGTGCCCCTCGTCGATGGCCTGCCTGCCCTTGAGGCGCAGGCCGAAGTAGGTGATGTAGTCGGCGTCCTCGGTGAACAGCGCGGCGTAGGCGGCGGCGTCACCGGCGTTCCACGTCTCGTAGACGCCGTCGATCAGGTTGTGGATCTCTTGGGACATGGCACTGCTCCTAGGGTCAGCGGCGCCTATCCTGAGACTGCGAGTCCTGGACAGGGCAGGCGCCTTGTTCGGATTTCCGGCCGTCAGGGTGTTGGCGCACCCTGACGGCCTGCTCATTTCTGCGGTGTCTCTCCTGCGGGGTCATTCCTCCAGTGCGCGCTCCATCAGCGACTGCTTGACCGTGGCCGGCCAGTCGAGCTCGCCGCTCTCCATCCGGCCGAGCACTTCGCGCACCCAGTCCTGCTCAGCGGCGAAGAGTGCCCGCTCGCATTCGAGCTCGAGCATGAGCAGCCGGGGCAGGCCGTTCTCCGCCATCGTGGCCATCTGCGCGTCGAGCCCGCCGATCGCGCCCGTGAGCGCGGCCACACGGAGGCGCAGCGACTTGATCGCGGCCTCCGTCGGCAGCACCCCGATGAGCGAGATCGCGGCCACCAGCGTGCGGCGGTCCGGCTCCGGCTCCTCCAGCAGCCTGCGGAGCCGGGTGCTCAGCTCGCGCCTGCCCTCGTCGGTGATCTCGTAGACCGTCCGCTCCGGCCTGCGGCCCTCGCGGTCGGTCTTGGTGGGAGTGATCAGCTCGTCCCTGGCCAGCCTCTCCACCGCGTGGTAGAGGCTTCTGGGCAGGCCAGTCACATAGTCCTTGTGCGTGTCGATGATGAAACGGTGCAGCTCGTAGGGGTGGCTGGCGCGCACCGAGAGTATGGCGAGCACAGTGAGCCCCACCAGATCGTGGCGTCGTGCCATGATGCCTCCCTTTATATTGCAATATGCACTATAAGCAGGGCAGGCTCCGCTGTCCAGGGCCGCACTGCCGCCGTCAGGCTTGCAGGGCGTCGAGCTGCAGGAAGGCCCGTTCGATGGCCTGGCGGGTCACTTCCTCGCTGTAGGGGAAGGCGTGGATAAGGTCACGCAGCCCCTCCACGTGCGCCCGCCTGGCCAGCTCGGCCACCGTCACCAGGTCGCCGTGCTGGCCGATCACGAAGTCCCGGTCCACCACCGCGCCGTGGCCGGGGACGTACACCGGCTCGCGCATCTCGTTCAGCATCCGGGCGGTGGTGTCCGGCCAGTCGAGCGGGTAGGAGTCGCCGAACGCCGGCGGCGCCCCCTGCTCGACCAGGTCACCGGCGAAGACCACGCCCGCGTCGGGGATGTGCGCGACGATGTCGTTGGAGCTGTGGCCCAGGCCGAAGTGGCGCAGGTGGACGATCCGCCCGCCGATGTCCAGGGTGGCGGCCGTGGTGAAGGTGTGGTCCGGCGGGTCGATCTCCACCTCCGCCACCTCCTCGCGCCGCTCCGCCGGGACGAATCCGGCCACCTTGCTCCGCTGCTCCGCGCCGTACAGCTCGATCTCCTCGGCGCACCGCGCGTGGCCCCAGATCTCCGCCGGGCGGAAGAGCGCGTTGCCGAAGTAGTGGTCGAAGTGCGCGTGACTGTTGACGACCGTCCACGGGCTGGCGGTGATCCCCCTGATCGCGTGGATCAGGTCGGCCGCCTCACGGTGCGACATGCGGGTGTCGAACACCAGGCAGTGTCCGTCGCCGACGACGAGGCCCACATTCAGGTCGTACGACTCGTGGCGCCGGACGTAGACCCGATCGCCGACCTCCTGCCACGATTTCAGCTCTCGTACCAACGTCATGGGCAAAGACCCTATCTAGCATGAGCTCATGGCATATGACATCCAGGTAGTCATCGATACCCAAGATCCGCACAACCTGGCCGACTGGTGGGCGGAGGCTCTGGGCTGGCAGGTGGAGCGGCAGGATGAGGCGTTCATCCGCAGCCTGATCGAGAAGGGGCACGCGACCGAGGACGACACCACCTTCCACCACGGCAACCTGGTGTGGAAGGAGGGCGCGGCGATCCGCCACCCGAGCGGCCTCGAACGCGCCCCCCGGGTGCTGTTCCAGGTGGTGCCGGAGACCAAGACGGTCAAGAACCGCGTCCATCTGGACATCCGGGTGGGCGCCGACAGGATCGACGCCGAGGTGGCCCGGCTGGTCGGCAAGGGTGCCACGGTGCTGCACAAGGGCCGTCAGGGGCCCACCTGGTGGGTCACGATCGCCGACCCCGAGGGCAACGAGATCTGCCTCGCTTGAGCCCTGTTCGCAGGGGTAACTGCTTGACTCAGCGCTTAGACTGCGCTCCTGATAGCGAGACTTGGAGTCACACGTGCACGTGTCGGTCCTGGTGTGGTGGTTGACGGTCATCGGTATCGGCGGCCTGTTGCTCTTCGACTACTTCTTCCACGTACGCAAGGCGCACATCCCGACACTGCGGGAGTCGGCGGTGTGGTCGGCCGCCTACGTGGGCGCCGCCATCCTGTTCGGCATCGGCGTGTGGCTCTTCGGCGGCTCCGACATGGGCGCCGAATACTTCGCCGGTTACGTGACCGAGAAGGCGCTGTCGGTCGACAATCTGTTCGTCTTCCTCATCATCATGGCGAGTTTCCGGGTGCCGAGGGCGGACCAGCAGAAGGTGCTGCTGTTCGGGGTCACGTTCGCGCTGGTCGCCAGGACGGGGTTCATCTTCCTGGGCGCGGCGCTGATCAACAGCTTCGCCTGGGTGTTCTACCTCTTCGGCCTGATCCTGCTCCTCACCGCCGGCAACCTGCTCAAGCCGGAGACCGAGAAGGGCCACTCCGGCGAGAACATCATGGTCCGGCTGGCCCGCAGGTTCCTGCGCACGTCCGAGCACTACGACGGCGACAAGCTGATGACCATGGTCGACGGCAAGCGCGTCCTGACCCCGATGCTGCTGGTCATGGTGGCCATCGCCGGGACGGACCTGCTGTTCGCGCTGGACTCCATCCCGGCCATCTTCGGGCTGACGCAGAACGTCTACATCGTCTTCACCGCCACCGCCTTCTCCCTGCTGGGACTGCGCCAGCTCTACTTCCTCATCGACGGGCTGCTGGACCGGCTCATCTACCTCGCCTACGGGCTGGCCGCGATCCTGGCCTTCATCGGCGTGAAGCTCGTCCTGCACGCGCTGCACGAGAACAACGTCCCGTTCATCAACGAAGGCGAGCCCGTACCGGTCGTGGAGATCTCCACCGGCCTGTCGCTGACGGTGATCATCGGCGTCCTCGTCATCACCGTGATCGCCTCCCTGGTCAGCCGCAAGGGCCGCGCCCAGAACCTGTCGTCGGCCGCCCGCCGCTACGCCACCCGGCTGCTGGACCCGGAGTGCGACCCGGAGGAGTGCGCGGACACCTACCGCAGGCTCCTTGCGGAGGAGAAGCACCTGCGGACCCTGCCGGAGAAATACCAGAAGAAGTTCCGCGAGGACGAGAAGCTGATGGACCTGCTGCACAGGGCCCACGAGGCCTGGGACGCCGACTACACCCGCACCTAGACGAGCAAGTCCTGAGCCGGGTCAGCGACCGAGGGTGTCGGCACGCTCGCGATCTGCGGCAGCCACCTGGTCCCGTGCCGCCCGGGCAGCCGCCGGTTGACCCGGCATGCCAGAGAAAGTACGTTATTCCGGAATTACGGAATAACGTAGGAGGCGGAATGACGCCGTGGACGGCGCCGTGGGCGCGCGGGGAGGCGGCGCGGGCCGCGTGGTCGGCCTGGACCCGCGGTGACATCGAGGCGTCCGCGCGCCTCGCGTCGGCGTCCGGTCACGAGCACCTGCTCCTGCTCACCGACCTCGTGTCCGGCCGCTACGCATCGGCGCTGTCCCGCTACGCCACGCTTCGCGAAGCCCGCTACCGATGGCTGGCCGCGCTCGACGAACCGTTCGCGTACGCCCTGCTGCACCTGGACCGGGTGGAGGAGGCGTTCGACCACGTGAGCCGGCGGCGCGGCGAGCGGCATGTGCCCCCCGACCTGGCGCTCCGCCGGGACCGGCCGCTGACGGTCGAAGCCCGGAGCACCGTCACGCTTCCCTTCCGCGACCATCCGCTGGCCCCCTATCTGCCTGCGGTGGAAGGCGTGATCGACGGCCGCCGAACCCTGATCCACCTGGACACCGGTGGCACATACCTGGTCATGGGCACCGAGCGGGCGGCCTCGCTGGGCATCGCCTCGGTGCCGAACGGCCGGCACAACCACGGCGTCGTCCGTACGCCGAGCCGCTTCGGCATCGCCCGCGAGCTGGAGCTGGACGGCGCGGTGCTGACGAACGTACCGGTGGACATCCTGCCGACCTTCACCGGCAGCTCGGACCTCGTGATCATGGGCACGAACGTGCTGCAACGCTTCCGCGCCACCGTCGACCATCCCGGCGCCCGCCTGACGCTCGCCCCGCGAGGCACCGATGCAGCCCGCCCGGACGGCGTCCGGATCCCCTTCTACCTGTGGCAGGACCACTTCATGTTCGCGAGGGGCGGCTACGGCGCCCGCCGCGACCTCACCTTCTTCATCGACTCCGGCCTGGTCCACGTCTTCCAGACCGACGACGGCGGCCCGCCACGGCAGGCGGCCACGTTCGCCGACAAGACCCAGTACCGTTCCTGGGGCATCCCCCGCCGCGACATCACGGCCCCCTTCCTCCACGCGGCCCACCCCGTCTCCCTCGGCCCCCTCGAACAGCCCGGCCACCTCCTGGCCACCACCCCGACCCGCCGAGCCCCCTGGTCATCCTTCGGCGGCATCCGCATCCACGGCCTGCTCTCCCACGCCTTTCTCAGCGAGTACGCCTGGACCCTCGACTTCGACAGCCACGAATACACCTTCCACGGACTCGTCTAGCCGGTGGACATCCGCGCGACCAGCAACCACCAGATGAGCAGCTGGAGCAGGGCGAGGACCATCACGAAGGGCATCAGGGTCCACACCCCGGCGCCCTGCGCGACGGCGCCCGCCAGCCAGGGCAGCCCGGCGGAGCCCGCGACCGACAGGCCGTTCATGACGCCGATGGCCGTGGGCACCAGCCGGGGCTCGGTGAGGTAGGGCACCACCGCCATGGCCGTCGGGAAGAGCGGTCCGAGGAAGAACCCGAGCAGCACGAACCCGACGGCGGCCACGGCCGCGACCGGCGCCAGCCAGGCCAGCCCGATCGCGGCCGCGACGCCGACCAGGCAGGCGTAGGTCATGCCGGTGGTGGTCGAGCCGATCCTGGTGGCGATCGGGCTGATCAGGAAGCGGCCGGCGGTCAGCCCGAGCCAGTAGCCGCTGACGGTGTACCCGGCGGTCAGCTCCGGCAGGGCGTGCTCGCCGACGAGGTAGGAGAACCCCCAGTTGCCCACGCCGATCTCCAGCCCGACGTACACGGCCAGGAACGCGCAGGCGAGCAGCACCGCGGGGGACCGCAGGACGGTGGCGAGCAGCCCGCTCCTGGCCGGCGTGACGGGCGTCCGCTCGTGGGTCACGCCGTCGTCGTCCCGCCTGGGGTAGGCCATGACGAACCCGGCGACGAGCGGCACGCACACCAGCGCCAGCACCACCCACACGGCCTGCCACGGCACGAACCGCAGCATCCACACGGCCAGCAGCGGCCCGAGCAGCGCGCCGACACCGAAGAAGGCGTGCAGCCGGTTGAGCAGCGTGGTGGCCGAGGGCAGCCTGGCGAGGAAGACGTTGAGCACCGACTCCAGCAGGCCGGTGCCGTACCCGGCGAGGACCTGCACGGCCAGGAAGGCGACGAACGGCGGCCGGACGCCGGTGTAGAGAGCGGCCAGCACGTACGCGGCACCGCCGGCGATCAGGACCAGGCGGGTGCCGAAGCGGTGCACCAGCGGCCCGGCGGTGGACCCGGCGAGCATGAACCCGGCGGAGAAGGTGAAGAACGTGATCCCGATCGTCGGCTTGTCCACGCCGTAGTCGGCCATCTGAGCGGGCAACAGCACCCCGGCCACCGCGGCGCTCATCCCGACCAGGACGAAGACCGCGTACGCCAGGAAGACCGGCAACCCCGTACCACGCACAATCGACACGTGACTCCCCCGATGCGGCCCCCTAGACGGCATTAAAACGTTCATCACGAAGGCGGACAAGTCCTCTCCCGGGGGCAGACTGGATCCGTGGATTTCCCCGAGGCTCTGCGCGCGTCCCGGCGGCGCCGTCATCTCAGCCAGCTCGACCTCGCCCTCCGCTCGGGCACGACCCAGCGCCACATCAGCTTCATCGAGACCGGCCGCTCCCGGCCCGGCCGCACCATGGTGGTGCGGCTCGGCGAGTCGATGGAGCTGCCGCTCAGGGAGCGCAACGAGCTCCTGCTCGCCGCCGGCTACGCCCCCGTCTACCCGCGCACGCCGCTCGACGACGAGCGGCTGGCACACGTACGCGCCGCGCTCGGGCACATCCTGACCGGCCATCTGCCCTATCCAGCGATCGTGGTGGACGCCGGCCACGACCTGGTGCTCGCCAACGACGCCTTCGTGCTGCTCACCGAGGGTGTCGCGGAGCACCTGCTGCGCCCTCCGGTCAACGTGCTGCGCCTCTCGCTGCACCCCGACGGGCTGGCGCCGCGGATCACGAACCTGGCCGGGTGGGCGCGGCACATCCTCGACCGCATCCCCCAGGACGAGCTGTACGACGAGCTGTCGGGATATGTGCCGCAGCCGTCACCCGGACCGGATCACGTGGGCTTCGCCGCCCCCATGGCGCTGCGCACGGCGCGGGGCGAGTTGCGGCTGACGACCACGATCACCACGTTCGCCACCGCGCTCGACGTCACAGTGGCGGAGCTGAGGCTGGAGGCCTTCCTACCCGCCGACCCGGCCACGGCGGCCCTGCTGGCCGGGTCATAGGCCGGGGAACATGTAGTCCTCGACGATGCGGCCGTCCCGGTCGAGGACCAGGACGTCCAGCCCGCCCCCGACGGGCTCGCCACCGCCCACGGGGACCATCAGCCAGCCGAACTTGATCACGTCCTTGAGCCGGACCGCGTCACCGGCCGGTCGGAAGGTGAACTCGCCCGGCGCGACGAAGTCGGCGTAGCTGCGCGTCACCCGCAGTTCGATCTCCCCGTGGCCGTGCGCCTCCAACGTCGGGCGGTCGAAGCCGAGCTTGGCGGCGACCTCCCGGATCTCCTGCGGCGGCTGCAGGATGTGCGCCCCGTCCTCGGCCCACAACTCCTGGATGGCCTTACGGCGCAGCTCCGCATCGGGCTCGACCCAGATGGCGATATAGCGGTCGGCCAGGTCCTGGGGGTCAATGTCCGGCATGGTTTCTCCTTCGATCGGTGCCTGACCGATGCTCCGGGAAGGCGCGAAGCCGGACAATTCCCCGCAGGGAATCACGGTGCCACGGCGACCAGGGTGCGGTGGTGCTTCGGGGCCTCGATCTCGTCGACGAGCGCCGCCGCGAGGTCGGCGTAAGGGAACAGGACGCCCTCCTCGGCCGCCGCCACCTGGGTGCCGCCGACCCGGTAGCGGCCGGTGCGGGCCGCCTCGGCGTCCAGGAGGGTGGGCGGCGGCGCGAGCACCAGCCAGTCCACGGAGGTCGGCGCGGCGCGCAGCGCCTCCAGCTCGGCCACGTGACCGAGGGAGAACGCCCGCGCGTCGGCGGGGAAGCCGGGGGTGTCGAGGAGCATCACCCCGGGTGAGACCTCCAGGGTGGTGCCGATGCCGATGAGCACGAGCCGGCCGACCCCGGCCCGGGCCAGCCCGTCGAGCAGGGCGTGCGCCGTACCCACGAAGAACTCCTCCGGCGGCGTGTCGAGCCGCGCGACGGCACTGATCGCCGCGTCATGCCCGGCCGCGACGGCGGCGACGCTGCCGGCGTCGGTGGCGTCGCCCCTGACCAGCGCCACGCCGTCACCGGCCAGGGCCTGGTGCGCGGCCGGATCGCGGACGACCGCGGTGACCCGGTGGCCGCGCGCGACGGCCTCCGCGACCGCGTGCCGGCCCGCTCGGCCGCCCGCGCCGAAGATGACGATCTCGCTCATGGAATGCTCCGTTTCGGCAGTGCCGGCCTGGTCGCCGGCCACTGCCGCGGACGCTAGTCGCTGACCCCTTGGTTCCCGCAACGATAGTTACGTACGCTCGGCGGGGTGAGGCAGCCACTTGATCCTGAGATGTTCAGCGGATGCTCGGCCGAGAACCCGCCGATCCGCATCGGTGACAAATGGACGTCGAAGATCATCGTGTGCCTGAAGTCGGGGCCTCGGCGCTTCTCCGAGCTGCAGGTTCCGCTGCGTGGCGTCACGCCGAAGGTGCTCACCGCGACGCTGCGGGCGATGGAGCGCGACGGGCTGGTCACCCGCACCGCCTACCCGGAGATCCCGCCACGGGTGGAGTACGAATTGAGCCCGCTCGGCCGCACGCTCCTGGAGCCCATGGCCGCCATGTGCGCCTGGTCCCGGGCCCACCTGCACGAGCTGCTCGACGCCCGCGAGTCAGCGCTCTAGAGCAGCCCGGTGTTACGGCGCGAGTCTGCGCTCTAGAGCAGCCCGGCGTCGCGGCGCGAGTCTGCGCCCTAGAGCAGCCCGGCGTTACGGACCTTTATCGCGACGTGGACGCGGTTGTCCGTCTCCAGCTTGGTGAAGATCCTGGTGATGTTCGCCTTGACGGTGGCGACGCTCATGTACAGCCGCTCGGCGATCTCGGCGTTCGAGCTGCCCGTGGCCACCTCGACCGCCACCTCACGCTCCCGTTCGGTGAGCCTGGCCAGCTCCGCCTCCGCCTGCCGGCGCTGCGGCTCGGCCCCGCCGGTGGCCGCGGCGATCACCTGCCGGGCGACGCTCGGCGACAGCACCGGCTCGCCCCGCGCCACGGTCCGCACCGCCTCAATCATCTGCGGCGGTGGCGTGTCCTTCAGCAGGAAGCCATCCGCGCCGAGCCTCAGGGCGCGCAGCACCGTGTCGTCGGCGTCGAAGGTGGTCAGCACCAGGATGCGGGGCGGGTTCGGCCAGGACAGCAGCAGCTCGGTGGTGACCAGCCCGTCCTGGTGCGGCATCCGGATGTCCATCAGCACCACGTCGGGCCTGAGCTCGCGAATCACGCCCATCGCCTGACGTCCGTCCGCCGCCTCGCCGACGAGCTCCAGGTCGGCCTCGCCGCCGAGAATCAGCCGCAGCCCGGTCCGCACCAGCGCGTCATCGTCCACGATCACCAGTCGAGTCACCTTACGAAGCTTCCCATGGCAACCGGACATCGAGGACGAATCGCCCGTCCTTGAGGTCATGGGCGAACGAGCCACCGGCCATCCGGCTCCGCTCCGCCAGCCCGACCAGCCCCAGCCTCCCGCCCGGCCCGGCCGGCGTGCCGTACGGCGCGGGATTGCTCACCCTGATGCTCAGCCCGTCCCCCGGCCGCCCGCCGAGCTCGGCCCGCACCTGGCTGCCGGGCGCGTGCTTGCGCGCGTTCGTCAGCGCCTCCTGCACGATCCGGTACGCGTGCCGCCCGGTCTGCGCGGGCAGCGACTCCCGATCCTCGATGGTGTCGCGCACCTCCACCCGCTGACCCGCCACCCGTACCTCCTCGAACAGCGCGTCCACCTGCGCCAGCGTCGGCTGCGGCGCCTCCACCGCGCCGTCCCGCCGCAACGTGCCGAGCACCGAGCGCAGCTCGTTCAGCGACTGGTGCGCGTTCTCCTGGATCGCCAGCGCGGCCTCGCGCGTCTCCTCCGCGGTGAGATTCGTCCGGTACGCCAGGCCGCCCGCGAGCATCGACAGCAGCGAGATCCGGTGCGCCAGCACGTCGTGCATCTCCTGCGCGATCTTGACCCGTTCGGCCAGCCTGGCCTGCTCGACCCGCTGCGCCTGCGCACGCTCGGCGGCCACCTCGGCCGCTCGCTCCGAGGCGGCCAGGTCGCGCCGCCCGCGCAGGTAGAGGGCGAAGATGGTCAGCCCGCCCAGGACGGCGGTCCCGGACACCAGGGAGACGGAGGTCGCCTGGGTGATGCCACTCCTGGTCGACTGGACGAGCAGGCACAGCCAGTAGACGATCGCGATCGGCACGAGCTGCCGCCAGCGGCGATGGGTGCCCAGCGACACGTACGCGACGTACGCCGGGCCGGTCGCCGTGGTGGAGACGGCCGTCAGCAGCCCGGTCGCCAGCGCGGTCTGCCACGGCAGGCGGCGCCGCCAGCGCATCAGCACCAGCCCGGCCAGGCCGAGCGCCACGTCGACCAGGGCGCCCGCGAGCCGGTCCGGATCCTGCTGCACGACCGTGGCCAGGACGACGCCGTGGAACAGCATGGGCACCGCGGCCAGCAGGTAGCGCAGCGCGACGCCGTCGCGGTCCACAGGCGGCTGGTTCTCATGCACGGCTTCAGCTTAGGAAACGCCCGGCCCGCGCCTTAGCGACCTGGGTCGGCATCGGGGTGGCCGCAGGTCTACAACAAGTGTCAGTGCCCGTCGCTACGCTCGCGCCAGAAGCTTCGAGCCCTTGACGATCCGAGTTCCCTTTCAAGATCCGAGCTCCTTTCGAGCCCCTGACGATCCGAGCCACTGGAGACGCGCATGACCGACGAGCCGAGCCCCTGGAGACGCGCATGACCGAGAAAGAGCTGCTGCTCGCGAGCCTGCGGGAGTTCCGCGACGCCATGGTCTACAAGCTCGACGGGCTGAGCGACGCCGAGCTGCGCATGCCGATGACCCCCACGGGCACCAACCTGCTCGGCCTGGTCAAGCACCTGGCCGGCTTGGAGTACGGCTACCTGGGCGATTCGTTCGGCCGGCCCGCGCCGGAGCGGATGTCGTGGATGGACGACGGCAGCGCCTGGGACGGCGCCGACATGTGGGTCGCGCCCGGCGAGTCCACCGACTACATCGTCGGCCTCTACCAGCGCGCCCGCACCCACGCCGACGAGACCATCGAGGCGCTGGAGCTCGACCACGTCGGCACGGTGGCCTGGTGGGCGGAGGGCAGGCGGGAGACGACGCTACGCCAGATCGTGCTGCGCATGATCGGCGAGACCGCACGGCACGCCGGGCACGCCGACATCGTCCGCGAGCTGCTCGACGGCTCAGGCGGCCGGCATCCCGGCGACCCGTCGTTCCCCGCCGACGCCGACGCCTCCTGGTGGCGTGAGTACGTGGCGCGCATCCGGGACTCAGCCCACCACTGACACCGCCCCTATTCGGTCAGTGCCATCCATCAGTCCTCGGCCCAATGGTGGGGCGACGGCAGTTTCGATGGGGGAACCGAGTCGTACGGCACGGTCTTGGGGGCCAGGACGGTGAGTTCGACGGCGTCGGAGGCGAGTTTGCTGCCCGACTCGACGATCCAGTCATCCTTGATCTGATCGGCGTCGACATGGTAGCCCTCACCGCTGCCGTCGGGCTTGAGCCACATCAGCTCGTACGTGAGCTTCATCCCACGCCGCTCCATCTCGCCCCGGACCTTGGAGACCGGCTGGCCGGCGCCGTCGTAACCTTCCGAGCCGTCCGTCCGGAATTCGGGCGGCGGAATCGGGATGATCTGCACGCGCTGCGCGTAGCGCTCCCCGGGCGCGGCGAGCCGGCCGATCCCGAACACGATGTTTCCCGTGAAACCGACCGGCATGGAGATCCTGCCGCACCAGACGGAGGCGCAGTCGTACGAGGTCTGGATCGTCATGCCCGTCCCCGGCGGGAACGTCCCCGACGCGGCAGGGCCGATCAGTTTCCCCACGTCCTGAGCCGCCACGGGGACCTTCTTCACCTCGGCGTTCAGCCCCACGGCGCGAAACGCCTCGGCGAACGTCTCGGCCTCGGCCTCGGGGTCGGTGATCGTGACAGTGATGAAGTCCTCTCCGGTCCTGAGCGTCACGGCGGCGTTGGCGTACTCGGTCACCGGCCCACCGATGGGCATCCAGACGATCAGAGCGGCGGCCAGCGCGACCGCCACCGCACCAAGCCCGAGGCCGCGCCACCAGGGGAAGCGGGTGCGTACGGGCTCGCGCTTCTCGGACATGATCGAGTCCATCAGCGCCCGCGCCCCCGCGCCGGACGCCTGCCCCGCCGGCTCCCTGAACAGGTCCTCGTCGCGAACCCGCGCGAGATCGGTGATGTTCACGGTGCACTCCCTTCGATCACGACTGCATGTACGGCATCGATCCCGGCCGCGGCCAGGCCACGGGCAAAGCGTTTGCGGGCCCGATAGAGCCTGACGCGGGCGGCGTTGCGGGAGATGCCGAGCGTCTTGGCGATCTGTCCGGGATCGAGCAGCTCCCAGGCGACCAGGGACAGAAGCTCCCTGTCGTCGTCGGACAGCGTGCGGAAGACTCGGCCCACCTGCGACAGGTCCTCAGCGGGCGGCTCGGCGACGAGCGGCGAGGCGGCCAGCTCGGCGCGGAGTGCGGCGGTGCGCTGCTCGTGCCGTCGCTCACCGCGTCGCTGGTTCGCCAGCACCTTCCTGGCCACGCCGAACAGCCACAGCTTCGCCTCGCCCCCTCGGGGGACCTCCTCGATCCGCCGCCAGGCCACCATGAACGTCTCGGCCACGACGTCGGCGGCATCCTCCGGATCGGGGCACCGCCGTAACGCGTAGCCCAGCAGTGGTCCGTACGAAGATCCGTAGATCTCCTCGAACCTGCTCTCGGGATCGGCTCCCATCCGGTCTCCTCACGTGGGGTCATCAACACTCACCCCATGTCCGGAATGCCGGATGCATTACCGATACAAGTCCTTCGACAGCGTGGGCCTGGTCGGCGACGTGAGGATCACCCATCGATCATGTAATACGGCGCAGCTGAAAGCGGAACGGCGACGTCTCATGGAGACATGAAGACGAACGCGTCAGACGCGGGACACGAGGAAGTGGTGAGCGCGCTCACCGCCGCGACCGTCTGTCAGAGCTACGTTCAGCACGCCGACACCAAGGCGGGCGTTTTCATTGTCGTCCAGGCGGGCGGGGCGTCGATGCTGGCGGCGCAGATGGGCCCGGTGTTCACGATCCTGCGCGGCTGCGGCTGGGTCGCCCTGGCCGGCCTGGTGCTGCTCATCGGGTTCGCCGTCAGCTTCGTGGCCTCCGGCTACCACCTCGTCCAGGCTCTGCGCCCCGACCTCCGGCCGACGGACCGGCCGAGCAGGTTCAGCATCGTCAACCGGCCGACACGGAACGCCGGTCATGGCAACCCGGGCCAGCAGGCTGAGGAGGCGTGGGCGACGGTCCAAGTGCTCAGCGAGATCGCGGCGCGCAAGCACCGCCGGATCGCCCGGTCCATTCCGTGGATCTGCCTACTGGTGGTAACCACCATCGGCGCCATCGCCCTGGGCGCCGCCGCAAGCTGACCACCATCGGAACGATCGCCACCTGAAGCTGAGCGCCAGTGAGGCGATCACCACTTGGAGTTGGGCGCCTTCGGAGCGACCACCCTGGGCGTCGTCCCACGGGTGTCACGAGCCGTAGGCGCCCAAGCCGTCGGCGTCGAGCACGATCACCCTGCGGTAGCTCGTGCTGATCAGCCCCGCCCCCTTCAGCTCCCGCATCGCCTTGCTGATCGCCGCCTCCCCGGCCCCGATGAGCCGCCCGCAACAAGTGAAGCCGACCGTCTACGCCATCGACTGGACCTCCGACAAGATGCCTCTGCTGCTGACCGGGATCGCCCGCGCCTCGGCGAAGCTGGGCGTCACCTAATCCCGCCAGCGACCTACCCAGTGCCGGGCCTCCTCTCACGGGCGCATGCGTCAATACCCCTACCCATTCGGGTTGTGTCTGACATAATATGGGTATGAGGAAGTTGCGCTTCTACCGGTCGGCACGCAAGCATCGCATCGGGCAGGCGCACGCCCTTTATGTGATTCGATCCGGACCGCCGGCCATCGTCCCAGCTACCGACCCTGATCTCGAGGACCGCTGGGTATGGATCGGCCCATACGACAGAGGCATCGAACTGGAAGTGATCGGCATCCTCGCGGATAAGTACCTAGTGATCATCCATGTGATGCCTACCGCGCTGAGGAGAAGGAAGTCATGACCGAGCATCGAGAAGTCTGGCCGCCAGAAGACATCGAACTGGCCCTGGACGACAACTCCGAGATCGACAGCGACTTCGAAGAGGTCTTGGACGGCAAGGGCAATCGGATCACCGACGCGTACGTGGCGGACGCGATCGCTGATGTTCACCGCGCCATCGATGAGGGCCGCGTTCCCGTTTCGACAAGTCGTGGTGGGCGTCCGTCGCTGACCGGCGAGGGCACGCACTCACCCCGGGTCTCCTTCCGAGTGCCCGAAGAACTGCGCGAGCGCGCGAGGTCCCGCGCCGAGCGAGAGGGAAAAACTGTGTCCGCGCTGGCTCGTGAAGCGTTCGAGGAGTTTCTCAGAGCGGGATGAGCTTCGGCGTCAAGGTGTCAACGGAAGCCAAGGGTCGCTGAGCATGGGCGGAAATCCGTTGTGCCCGCGGCAGGGCTTGGTAGATGCTGTCACCTGACTTTTAGGAGGCTCATGGGTGCCACGGTGGATCGTGCCTCACTCCACCCACCACCAGCCGTCGCCGAGGTCGTGAGTAGGGACGCCGAGGTCGCCGTCCGCCGTTTGGAGTAGTTTGTGGCGGCTCGGTGTGCCTGGTATGTAAGCGAAGCCTTCGCCGGTCTCCGCGCGCCACTCGTCGACGAAGACCGGGAAGTACAGCCCGTTCTCCTGGGCCTGCACCTCGCCGTCGATGGCCAGGGACTTCATCCACGACGGCACCATGACGGGCCGGCCGCGCTCGTAGGCGGTGGCGACCTCGGTGAACGCCTCGCCGTGCAGCCAGATCATGCTCCGTACGCTGGCCTTGGGCCAGTCGGTGTGCCATAAGCACGCCCCGATGGTCACCGCGATCGTCAACGTCACGCAGGCCCGGGCGTACGCCCTGATCGACAGGTACGAGATCACGGCGGTGAACGACCACACGCCCGCCGACACCCACCCGAAGCCGAGCAACAGCCAGATGAACAGCCAGATGGTGTGAAAAATCGTGATGTAGAAGTAGTAGGCGGCGGCCAGGAGCAGCCAGCCGAAGAACGCCATGAGCGGGGGCACTCTCCACCAGGGAGGAGTCCCGGCGCTGCCCTCTGCCATGCCCCGCAGTCTGACGCCCCGCCGAGCGGCCACACCACACTTTGATCGATAGATTCACGCTATCTGCACCGTATCCAGACACCTCACACCCTGGGGGAGCATTCCGCTTTCAGGCCGGCCAGCAGGACGCGCAGGCCGAAGGCGAAACGGGCGTCGAAGTCGAGGAATCCGGCGACCGAGCGGGCCCCGAGACGGGGATACCGCCCCCCGCTCACGGCGGCGGTGAGCCTCGCCGCGCTCCAGGACGAGGGCCTGCCGGTGACCGGCTCGTGCCGGGAGGGCGTCTGCGGCACCTGTGAGACCCACGTGCTCGACGGCGAGCCCGACCATGCTCGCCACGGTCGTACGCGTACGGGAGGTCTACTCGCAGTGCGGCAAGGCGCGGCCGGTGCCGGAGGCGCTTCCCATCCCCCATGAGAGCTACCGTGATCGCCTACCCGCTGGTGATTCGCCGGCACAGGTCGCGCTCATAGCGTTCTCCGTAGGTCGCTGATCGGGCGGCCAACGCCGACGGAGGTCACCGATGAGCACCACACCCACCCCCCAGCAGGTCCCGCCGACAGACGGCCGGATGCGCAGGATCGCCAGGTTCCCCCTCACCTGGATGCTGATCGGACTGGTCGGCGTCAGCCTGGTGTCGGCGCTGACCGCGAGCGGCCCCGCGGTGATCATGATCGTGGGTGCGGCCGCCGCGATCGCCGTCTACTGGGCGGTCATGCGCTTCGTCGCGGGGCGGCCCACGCCGGAGATCGCCAGAGCCGGGGCCGGGCGGGAGGCGCTGTTAGGAGCCGGGGTCGGGCTGGGGTTCATGCTCGTGTCCGCGCTCCTGATCGCGATCCTCGGCGGTTACTCGTTCTCCTGGTCGTCCGGAAACCCACTGCCGGTCGTGTTCACGGTGGCGGCGACGGCCGTCGGCGCGGCGGTCACCGAGGAGCTGATGTTCCGCGGCCTGGCGTTGCAGGCCCTGGAACGGCTGTGGGGCAGCCGGGCGGCCCTGGCCATCACCGCGCTGCTGTTCGGCGCTCTGCACCTGGGCAACCCGGCGGCCACCGCCTGGAGCTCGCTGGCCATCGCCCTCGAAGCGGGCGTCCTGCTCGGGGCCGCGTACCTCTGGCGGCGCAACATCTGGTTCGTGGTGGGACTGCACTTCGCCTGGAACACCACCGTAGGACTGCTCGGCATCCCGGTCTCCGGCCATGCGTCACCCGGGCTGCTGACCACCGAGGTCACCGGCCCGGCGCTGCTGACCGGTGGCGGGTTCGGGATCGAAGCGTCGATCGTGCCCGTCATCGTGAGCGTGCTGCTCACCATCCCGATGCTCGTCCTCGCCCACCGCCGCGGCGGTCTGGTGCGCCGCTAGGCTTGCCCGATGATCCGGCCAGGCTGGTGGCGAGACAGTGGATTCGCGGCGGTGCTCACCCTGCTGGCATTCGTGCCGACACTGGACGCCATCGCGGCACAGATCGGCGACCTGCCCGTACGCCCGCCGGACGCGCTGGCCGTCACGCTGACCCTGGCCCAGACCGTCCCCCTGGCGGTCGGCAGCCGGTGGCCCGCCGCCTCCCTCTCGATCATCGGCGTCGCCTTCATGGCTCATCAGGCGCTCGGCTACCCGCAGACGTTCGGCAGCATCGGCCTCTATCTGGCCCTGTACGCCGCCGGAGCCCATCAGCGACGGTTCCGGCTCGGTCTCGCGGCGGTGTGGACCGCGGCCTATGTCGTCCTGGTGGTCCTCCTGCTCAATCTGGGATCACCGAACCGAGTCCAGGACTTCGCCGCGTTCTATCTGGTGTTGGGGGTGATCTGGATGACCGGTACCGGGATGCGCCGGTGGCGAGCGGAAGAGGCGGAGCGCCGGCGGCTCAGCGCGAGCCTGGCCACCGCCGCCGAGCGAGCCCGGATAGCCCGCGAGCTGCATGACGTGGTCACCCATCATGTGACCGCCATGGTGATCCAGGCGGACGCGGCGCAGTTCCTGGTCGGGAGCGCGCCGGACCGCGCCGGGGACGGGCTCGCCGCCATCAGCGACACGGGCCGGCGGGCGCTGACGGAGTTACGGCACCTGCTCGACGTGCTGGAGGCGACCGGCGACTCCGCGACCGCGGACCGTACACCCACCCTCGGCACGATCAGCGACCTGGTCGAGCAGGCCCGGGTGTCGGGCCAGCCCGTCGAGCTCGCCGAGCACGGCGAGCACGGCGAGCGACGAGCTCAGTCCGTCGACGTTGAGCTGGCCGCGTACCGCGTGGTCCAGGAGGCGCTCACGAACGCGATCAAGCACGCGACGGGGCAGCCCACCACGGTCACGGTCCACCACCACGACGATCGCCTCGACATCGAGGTGACCACCGACGGCGCCGCCACGGCCGATCTGCCGGTGAGCGGACGCGGCCTGAACGGGCTGCGCGCACGGCTGCGCATGCTCGACGGCGACCTCCTGGCCGCGCCCCGGCCCGAAGGCGGGTTCCGCGTCCACGCCACCATCCCGTTCAGGAGCGACTCATGACAGACGCACCGATCCGGCTGCTCATCTGCGAGGACCAGGAGCTGGTACGGGCCGGATACACCACCATCTTCTCCTCCCAGCCCGACATGGAGGTCATCGGGGAGGCCGCGGACGGCCGCGCGGCGATCGAAGCCGCCCGGCGGCTGCGCCCGGACGTCATCGTGATGGACATCCGGATGCCCATCATCGACGGCATCGAGGCCACCAGGCAGCTGGCCGGCCCCGGCCTCGCCACCCCGGCGAAGATCCTGGTCGTCACCACCTTCAACGTCGACGTGTACGTCTACGAAGCGCTCAAGGCGGGAGCCAGCGGCTTCCTCCTGAAGGACGCGGCTCCGGCGGAGCTGATCAAGGGCGTCAGGACCATCGCCCGCGGCGATTCCCTCCTCGCCCCGGCCGTCACCCGCACCCTCATCGGCCGCCACGCCGAACACCTCCGCCCCACCACCCTGCAGGCCAGGGAGGAGGTCGTACGCGCGTTGACCGCTCGCGAGCTCGAGGTGCTCGAACAGATCGCCGCCGGCCGGACGAACGCGGAGATCGCCGCGGAGTTGTTCATCACCATCGAGACCGTGAAGACCTACGTGTCCCGCATCCTGATGAAACTCGACCTACGCGACCGGGTGCAGGCGGTCATCCTGGCCTTCCGGGTGGGCCTGGTGTCCAGCATGGAGTGACCTGACGTCAGGGTCAGGCGCTGGGGTACGCCCGCTCGTACCGGCGGACGATCGGCTCCAGGTAGTCCACCCGGTCACCGCCGAGGCCCGGCAGCTCGGCCGGGGAGCGAACGAAGGCGATGCGATCCAGCTCCGGGTCACGACCCAGTGCCGTCTCCTCGGCCACCAGGGCCGCGAACCGGTCGAGCAGCAGCGACGCCGGCCGGCTCGGGGCGCGGAACACGACACCGATGCTGCCCTTGGTCCCGCGGGCGACCAGCCACGGGGTCAGGTCGCCGGGCGGGGTGTCGAGGCCGGTCTCCTCGACCAGTTCCCGAGCGGCATGCCGGTGCAACGCCGCCACGTCGAGCGGCTCGTCGCCGGCCGGCGGCTCGACGCAGCCGCCCGGCAACTGCCAGCGACCGGGGGACGCCGTCGACGGTGACATCCGCCCTACCAGCAGGCGCCCGTCATCGGTCGGCTGCAGGACGGAGACGTAGAGGGACGGCAGCCAGGTGGTGGCGCTCGGGACCTTGCGCAGGGCGTACTGCCGGTAGGTCGTCCTCGCCCACGCGAGGACCAGGCCGTCCGGCCCCTCCTGCTCCAGCCGCGTGCACGCCGCCACCGGCCCGTCGAACAGGCTCGGGTTGGCCCGCACCGCCTTCTCCCAAGCACGATCCATGGCCACCCGATCGTCAGGCGACAAACAGGGCGCAGCGGCTTCGACCAGGCGAAGCCGGTGCACGTCCAGGAGCTTGACGCTGGACGCACGCAGTAGTGGCTCGGTCACTCCTTCATGCTGACGCATCAGAGACCTGCTCGCTTGCGGTCGGCACTTCAGCTGACGGTCAACGTGTGCGGGACAGGGTCAGGAGTCGGGCCGGGTGGAACGGTCAAGCCATAAGCCCCGGTTATGCCTCTGCTTCGCACGCAGCCGGGGCACAGCTCTGTCCAGGGGCAGAACGGGATCCGTTCAGGTCGCGCCGCGCTTGCGCACGTCCGCCATCAAGCGGCGGGCCACCGGCTCCAGGTAGTTCCACCCGGATGTCCGGCGCTGCTCTACTCAGCTTCGAGCAGGTGGACGCCGTCGTGGTGACGTATCGCCGGGACGCCGGCGTTGCGCATCGCGTCGAGTACGCGGACGCCGAACACCTGGATGGAGAGCTCTTCGACCTCGTCGGCGGTCACCCACCGGAAGGCTCGGGTCTCGTCCGTCTCGATGAGTTCGCCGCCGGTCATCCTGCAGCGGAAAACCAGGGCGACGATGCCGCGCTGCATATTTTTGTACACGCCGGTCAGGGCCATGGGCTCGACCTCCAAACCGGCCTCTTCACGAACCTCGCGGAGCAGGCCGGTGGTGATGTCCTCGTCCAGCTCCAGGATGCCGCCAGGTGCTTCCCAGTGGCCGTTGTCCCTGCGCTGGGTCAGGAGCGCGCGACCCTGGTCGTCGATGATCACGCCTGCCACGCTGACAGAGTGCCGGGCGGGGTGGTCCATCGATTTCCTCCAGCTTGGCTGGTCGCTATCCTCAATCCGCAAACACGTATGTACGAGGTGAGGAGTGGTTGTGGCCGAACTCCCCTTGCCGGGCCTGGCCGCCGTCCGCGTGGTGGTCAACCATCGCCTGGATCCATAAGTGGTCGGGAAGGGCGTCAGCCCGCGCGCCGTCAGGCGCGCCTTCGGAAAGACAGCCCGAACGCAGCGAGGCCGTTTGCGGCGGGGTGGGCAGCGGACGGCCCACCCCTGGGACGGGCAGCGGCAAGAGGCTACGGCGTCCAGGATGGGTCGCGGCCGACGAGGCCGAGGAGGCGGTCGATCGCCGGGGCGTCGTCCGGCACCGGCACCGGAGGGCCGAAGGCGCCGCGCTGCCTGCCCATCTCCACCATCTGGTCGGTGAAGTCCAGCGCCTGCGCCACCGCCCCGGGCTCCGGCTCGTACGGCTGACCCGTCGCCCTGGCCAGCTCCCACCCGTGTACGACCAGGTCGACGAGGTACATCTGGCCCAGCGTGGCCATCGGCAGGCCCATCCCGGGACTGCTCCCCTCCCAGGCCTCGGGCCGTGACCACGCGGCCAGGGTGCGCTCCGCCCGGTCGGGGAAGTCGCCCGCGTACGGCCCCTGCTCGGTCATCGACCCGCCGCGGCCCAGCGACTCGAACAGGTCCGCCACCCACTCCAGGTGGTTGATCAGGTCCCGCACGTCGAACTCCGCGCACGGCGTGGACCCCCCGAACTGCTCCTGGCGCACCCCCCGCACCACGCCCGAGGTCCGTTCGGTGGCCCGCGTCATCAGCGGCATCATGTCGTCCATGGCAGCCAGTGTGCCCCGTCCGTCCCGAGAGCGGCTTGTAGAAACGCGACAGCGCGGCTGGGTCGACCCGTACGCGGGAATGGCTGCCTTCACCTTCACCCGCCACCCACCATCACCCGAAATTTCGCCATACGTGGACCACTTCTGGGTGGTCACCTGGACCGACCTCGCCGAGCCGTACGAACAGCGGATCGTCTCCCACCCCACGGTGAACCTCACCATCACCCACGACTTCCACCGCATAGCGGGCGTGATCAGAGGCGGCTTCTCCTACACGATGCGGGCAGCCGGCCGCGTCCTCGGCACCCGCTTCCGCCCCGGCGGCTTCCGCCCGTTCCTCATTGGCCCGGTCTCCGACCTGACCGGCCGCTTCACCGAGATCAGCGACATGTACGGCGAAGCGGGCGCGACCCTGGTGGACCAGGTCCTGGCCGAGCCCGATCCCCAAGCCGCCATCGCGCACGTCGAGACGTTCCTCCAGAGCCTCGACCCGCGGCCGGATCCGCTGACGGAAGAGGTCGTGGCACTGGTCGCACTGGCCGAGAGCGACATCTCCATGACCAGGGTCGACGAGCTGGCCGCCCGCTCGGGACGGTCGGTGCGCTCGCTGCAGCGGCTGTTCCGGGACTACGTCGGCATCGGCCCCAAGTGGGTGATCCGCCGCTTCCGGCTGCACGAGGCCGCGGAGCGCGTCTACCAGGGCCTCGACCTCGCCACGCTGGCCACCGAGCTCGGCTACACCGACCAGGCCCACCTGACCCGCGACTTCACCGCCGCCGTCGGCATGACCCCCGCCGCCTACGCCCGGCTCAGAAACCCGGCCTGATCCGCCTGCCGCGCCTTCAGGGTGCGCGGTCGAGCCGTGTCCGACATCACCGTGGCGTCCCGGCGCACCTGATCCCCGTCAGGATCTGCCCAACGGATCACAACAGACCCGGGTCCACCGAGCGCCGAGCGCCCCCGGCGAAGACGCTACAGCAGAGCTGACCTGCGGCTCAGCGGTCACCTTCTGGACAGACGTTGACGTAACAGGCGCTAAGCTTGCATTATTCGTTATCTTGTACCATTCACGTTTATGTAGGTAGGTGTGGCCCAATGACCGCATCCAGGACTCCGACCACTGCTGAGGAGCTGCGTGGGGCAGGCCTCAGGGTGACGGCCGCCCGCGTCGCGCTCCTCGAAACCGTCAGGGAGGGCGACCACCTCGACGTCGAGGCGCTCGCCGCCGGCGTACGCGATCGGGTGGGCCATGTCTCCCTGCAAGCCGTGTACGAGGCCCTGCACGCGCTCACCGCGGCGAAACTCGTCCGACGCCTGGAGCCGGCCGGTAGTCCGGCCCGGTTCGAGGGACGGGTCGGGGACAACCACCACCACGTCGTGTGCCGTTCGTGCGGTGTCGTCGCCGACGTCGACTGCGCGGTCGGCGAGATTCCCTGCCTGACCGCCTCCAACGACCACGGTTTCTCGATCGACGAGGCCGAGGTCATCTACTGGGGCCAGTGCCCCGCCTGTTCCACCGCCCGCAGTGCCTGAGCACCGTAGAAAATTCCGGAAGGATTCCATGTCCGAGAACCATGATGCAATCGTCACCGACGCGAAGCCGGAGGGCGGAGGTGGCTGCCCGGTCCGCGCCCCGCACCCGACGCAGGGCGGCGGAAACCGCCAGTGGTGGCCGGAGCGGCTCAACCTGAAGGTCCTCGCCAAGAACCCCGCCGTGGCCAACCCGCTCGGTGCGGGGTTCGACTACGCCGAGGCGTTCAACGGCCTTGACCTCCCGGCCGTGAAGCGGGACATCGCCGAGGTGCTGACGACCTCGCAGGACTGGTGGCCGGCCGACTACGGTCACTACGGCCCGCTCATCGTCCGGATGGCCTGGCACAGCGCGGGGACGTACCGGATCAGCGACGGCCGCGGCGGCGCCGGCGCCGGCCAGCAGCGCTTCGCCCCCCTCAACAGCTGGCCCGACAACGCGAACCTGGACAAGGCGCGCCGCCTGCTCTGGCCGGTCAAGAAGAAGTACGGCAAGAGCCTGTCCTGGGCCGACCTGCTGATCCTCTCCGGCAACGTCGCCCTGGAGACGATGGGCTTCAAGCCCTTCGGCTTCGCCGGCGGCCGCGAGGACGTCTGGGAGCCTGACGAGGACGTCTACTGGGGCCCCGAGGCCACCTGGCTCGGCGATGAGCGCTACACCGGCGACCGGGAGCTCGAAAGCCCGCTCGCCGCGGTCCAGATGGGCCTCATCTACGTCAACCCGGAAGGCCCGAACGGCAACCCGGACCCGCTCGCCTCGGCTCGCGACATCCGTGAGACGTTCCGCCGGATGGCGATGAACGACGAGGAGACGGTCGCCCTGATCGCGGGCGGTCACACGTTCGGCAAGACCCACGGCGCGGGCCCGGCGGACCACGTCGGCAACGACCCCGAGGCCGCCTCGATCGAGGAGCAGGGTCTCGGCTGGAACAACACGTTCGGCACCGGCAAGGGCGGCGACACGATCACCAGCGGTCTCGAGGGTGCGTGGACGAACACCCCGGTGACGTGGGACAACAGCTTCTTCGAGATCCTGTACGGCTACGAGTGGGAGCTGTCCAAGAGCCCCGCCGGCGCCCACCAGTGGAAGCCGAAGGGCGGCGCCGGGGCGGGCACCGTGCCCGACGCGCACGACCCGTCGAAGACCCACTCGCCGACGATGCTGACGACGGACCTCGCGCTCCGCATCGACCCGATCTACGACGAGATCTCGCGGCGCTTCCTCGCGAACCCGGACGAGTTCGCGGACGCGTTCGCCCGCGCGTGGTTCAAGCTGACCCACCGCGACATGGGCCCGGTCGTCCGCTACCTCGGGCCGGAGGTTCCGGCCGAGACCCAGCTGTGGCAGGACCCGCTCCCCGAGGTGACGTACGAGCTCATCGACGCCGCGGACATCGCCCTCCTCAAGGGGCAGCTTCTCGCCTCGGGCCTGTCGGTGGCCCAGCTCGTCTCGACCGCCTGGGCGTCGGCGTACTCCTTCCGGGGTGGCGACAAGCGCGGCGGCGCCAACGGCGCGCGCATCCGCCTCGAACCGCAGAACGGCTGGGAGATCAACGACCCCGACCAGCTGGCGCTGGCGCTGAGCACCCTGGAGGGTGTCCAGAAGGCCTTCAACGCCGCCCAGACCGGCGGCAAGCAGGTCTCGCTCGCCGACGTGATCGTGCTCGGCGGCGTCGCGGCCGTCGAGAAGGCCGCCAAGGACGCGGGCTTCGCCGTCGAGGTGCCCTTCACGCCGGGGCGCGTGGACGCCTCGCAGGAGCAGACGGACGTGGAGTCGTTCGTCGCGCTGGAGCCGACCTCCGACGGGTTCCGCAACTACCTCGGCAAGGGCAGCCGGCTGCCGGCCGAGTTCCTGCTCGTCGACCGGGCGAACCTGCTCACCCTGAGCGCTCCCGAGATGACGGTGCTCGTCGGTGGCCTCCGCGTCCTGGGCGCCACCTACCAGCAGTCGCCGCTCGGCGTCCTCACCACCACCCCCGGGACGCTGACCAACGACTTCTTCGTCAACCTGCTCGACCTGGGCACGACGTGGAAGGCGACGTCCGAGGACCAGACCACGTTCGAGGGCCGCGACGCCGCCACCGGCGAGGTCAAGTGGACCGGCAGCCGGGTCGACCTCGTCTTCGGGTCGAACTCCGAGCTGCGCGCGCTCGCGGAGGTCTACGCGAGCGACGACGCCAAGGAGAAGTTCGTCAAGGACTTCGTCGCGGCGTGGGACAAGGTCATGAACCTGGACCGGTTCGACCTCGCCTAACCCTTTCCTGACGGCCAGGCCGACCCCCGCCGGTCGGCCTGGCCGTCAGTAGGAGTCACTCCACCGATACCAGTGACCTTGTACGTGCTCAAAAGATGACGCCACCGCGTCTTCGGCATCATCGATCGGCCTGCGCTTCGGGCTCCATACATAGCCGTAGGGGTCCACGCCGGAGTGATCACCGAGCTTGAAATAGACCAGGTCTCCTTCTCGATGGACATCATCGAAAGTGAAGCTCCCGATCTCCTGAGGCCTCTCCCGCGTTCCGTCGCTTGGCTCGGCGATCCGCGCCGCCTTCTCCATGCTGTCGACAGATCGCGCGAATCGCTTTTCGTCAACGAATCCACAGGACGACGACGACACCAGAGCAGCGCCTATCAGCAGCATTGTCGCCCTTCGCCTGCTCTGCTTCCGTAATGGGGGCTCGTTCATCGCACGATCTTCTCGCTCGTTTCTCCTCACAGGCAAATACGCTGAGGGCTGGCGCGACAAAGGGGGCGAGATGGTTCATGAGGTGATCGCGGCTGCTCGGGACGGTGGGGTGGGCTCGGTGGATCTGTCGGGACGGGGGCTCGCCCGGGTGGACGATGCCGTACGGGATCTGGCCGGGCTGACCCGTCTTGATCTGTCCGACAACCGGCTCACCGAGTTACCGGACTGGCTGGGTGAGCTCACCACGCTCACCGAGCTCCGCCTGGGCTGGAACCACCTGACCGGCCTGCCGGAATCCATGGGGAACCTCACCGCGCTCACCAGGCTCGACCTGGACGGCAACCAGCTGGCCGAGCTGCCCGACTGGGTCGGGCGCCTGCCCGTACTCGCCGAGCTTGATCTGGACAGCAACGAGCTGACCGGCCTGCCGCAATCGATGAGCGACTCCACCGGGCTCACCGAGCTCTACCTGAGCGGCAACCGGCTCACCGCCCTGCCGGAATCGTTGGCGAGCCTCACCGCGCTCACCGGGCTCTACCTGGGCGACAACCAGCTCACCGCCCTGCCCGGCTGGATGCGGAACCTCAGCGCGCTCACCGAACTGACCCTGGAGAACAACCAGCTGACGCAGCTGCCCGACTGGGCGGAGAACCTCAGCGCGCTCACTCTCCTGGACCTGTCCGCCAATCGGCTGACCGGCCTGCCCGGCTGGATGGGGAATCTCACCGGCCTCACCAGGCTCCATCTGACCGGCAACCAGCTGACCGGCCTCCCGGAGTCCATGGGCGAGCTCACCGGACTGACCCAGCTCTACCTGGACCACAACCGGCTGACCGGCCTGCCCGACTGGATCGGCGGCTTCACCGAGCTCACCCAGCTCTGCCTGAACGGCATCGAGCTGACGAGCCTGCCCGACTGGATCGGTGACCTCACCGGACTCACCCAGCTCTCCCTGGGCGAGACCCAGCTCAGCGACCTGCCTGACTGGGTGGGCGACCTCACCGCGCTCACCACGCTTTACCTGCGCGGCAACCGGCTGACCGGCCTGCCGGAATCCATGGGGAACCTCACCGCGCTCAACGAACTCGACCTGCGTGACAACCGACTGACCAGCCTCCCCGGCTGGATCGGGAACCTCCGCGCACTCACCGGGCTCTACCTGAGCGGCAACCGGCTGACCAGCCTGCCGGAATCGATGGGCGACCTCAACGCGCTCGTCCGGCTCTACCTGGACGGCAACCCCTTGACCAGCCTGCCGAAGTCGATGGAAGGGCTCACCGAGCTCGAGGTGACCGGCGGGCCCTAGCCTTGCGCGCGGCGGCGGGGACGGCCCGGGAACGCGAATCGGCGGGGGACCGGTGCCGGTCCCCCGCCGCGCGTCCGCGTTCAGCTCTGATGGGCGACCTCCTCCTCGGGACGATAACCGAGCCGGCCGCGGGTCGCGACGAGCACCACGAGCGCTGCCGTGGTGCCCGCGAGCAGGGTCACATGGGACGCCTGCTCGGCGGACGCGAGCGACGGGAACATGTCCGAGTAGACGACCGACATGGTGTTGTTGACGCCGACGTGCAGCAGCATGATCAGCGGCAGGCTCTGGCCGGTCCGGTTGAACACCCAGGTGACGACCACGCTGAAGACGATGCAGAAGGCGACGAACTCGGCCACTCTCAGCACGGTGACGTCCGGCCACCCGCCCCACTCGCTGAAGAACAGCGGGATGTGCCAGAGGCCCCACAGCGGGCCGAGAATGAGGGTGCCGCCCAGCGGGCCGAACTTGCGCTGCATGCGGGGCAGGGCGAAGTCACGCCAGCCGGGCTCTTCCGCCAGACCGGTGGTGACCATCTGGAGCAGCAGGCTCGGCAGATAGGCCACGAGCACCATGGTGGGCGGCATGTGGATGTCACCGTCGGACATCGCGAGACCGGCCCCGATGAGGGTGGCGGGCACGCCGACCCCGGCTACGAGGTACCAGACCCAGCTCACCCGCCACTTCGTCATCCGCCCGAGCCACCGCCGGACGCCTTCCCTGCCGTCCGCGACCGAGGTCACGATGAACGCGGCGAATATCGGCCCGAGATAGGCGCCGGGAAGAACGCCGAGCAACTGGCCGAGCTGCGAGGGGAAAGTGAAATCTAAAACTCCCAGGCCGGTCGCCGAAAGAATGTACGGCACCCAGGCGACCCAGCTCATCAGATTGGCCAGGACGAAGAAACTGATAAGTGGACTGCGGCGGATGACGCCTCGGAGCCCGGTCTGAGCCGACTGCTCGGCACTCGGTGGGCTGTTGACTGCCATTTCGTTTTCCCCTTGCAGGAGCGCTTGACTGACAGTGATCAGCACACCACCCGCGCCCCGCCCAGTCGCTCCCGCGTGCACTCCAATCGAGGTATAGCCAGGGGTACCTTCATGCTCACCCGCCGCCGGGAAGCTCTTCAGGCGAGAGCCCGGCTCAGGGAAGCCACTCCTGGAGCCCGGAGACATGCCCGAGCTCCGACTCGACGCGCTGTCTGTCGTCGGGGGTGAGCTCCAGGCCGCGCAGCTCGGCGGCCCACGGGTCGGTGGGCTCGCCGAGGATCGTGGCCAGGTCGATGAGGTGGCCCAGGGCGATGGCCCGCTCGACCGCCGGGGCGTCCGCGCCGTGCCTGCGCATCCCGGACTTGAGCGCACGGAAGGCCTGCAGATCGTCGTTCTTGAATTCGCGCAGGATCCGCGCGTTGTCGAGCACCTTGGCCAGGCCCGTCAGCTTCTTCGAGCCGCCGTACTCCAGCTCGACCGGCTCGTCACGCTGGATGAAGATGATCGAGTTCCCGGACGGGTCGATCAGGGTGAACCGGGACGCGCCCGGCCGGTAGCGGGTGATCCGCGGCTGACCGGAGCTCAGCACCTTCCCGTGCACCCGGCGCATCGCCGCGACGATCACCGCATGGTAGGCCGCCACGGCGTCGACCATGACCAGGCAGCCCCCGGACTCCTCCCGGGCCGGATCCAGCCCCTTGGGCGCCGGGCCGAAGTGCAGGTGGATCCCGCTCCACTCCAAGGCCAGATAGACGTACGGCTTGCTCTGTTTGTACGTGGCCCGGAACCCCAGCGACTCGTAGAACGCCAGCATCTCCTCCACCGACGCGCACGGCATCAACGGCACCGTCGTCTCGTTCGGCCGAACCGCGATCTCACTCATGGCTTTCCACCTTTCGGGTCGTCCGACGATGCTGGCAGCCTTCGGCGAAACTCGCCTATGGATCGTTCCAAAGGTGGATGAAAGCCCTATATGCCCGCCCTTCCCTATGCGGATCATGTGCGGATGTTATGCAGCCCCTCCATTACCGTCTGTCCCCCACGGCTCATCGACATCAGAAGCGGGCGGAGATCCGTACCCCCATACGCACCTGTTCAGAGAGGCGAGCATGCCCACCACCGGCAGGCCGACCTGGCCGAAGACCGTTCTTACGCTGACCGTCACTCTCGCCGCGGCGCTGATTTCCCAGCCCGCCTCAGCGCAGGACACCGCCGTCGCGGCCGTGTCCCACAAGAGCCCGTTCAACTGCGAGAAGACCTTCTACGCCAACAACTGGTCCCCCGGCCACAACCCATCGGGCTCCCTCGACTGGCAGAACCACGGCAGCGACGCCATCAACGGTGAGACCGTGCGCGCCACCGCCTCGGGCACCGCGTACTTCTACAACGCGGGAAGCACCAGCTATGGCAAATGGGTCGAGGTCCGGCACAGCGACGGCTCCAGAACCCGCTACGCCCACCTCGCGACCACGGTGAAGGCGGCCGGCGGCTCGATGAGCGTCAGCCAGGGCACCACGATCGGGACCGTCGGCTCGACGGGCGGTTCCCAGGCCCCGCACCTGCACTACGAGCAGCGGACCTCCGGCGGCGCGATGGACACCAGCCCGACGGTGGACGGCGTGACCGTGTCCCTGGGCCAGAAGAAGGCCATCAAGAGCACCAACTCCTGCGGCGGCGGGGGCGGCACTGGCACCACCCCGGAGAAGGTCTGCGGCAGCGGGTACGCGGTCATCGACTCGGCCGCACTCACCGGCGGCCGCGCCTACCTGCTGTACAACTCGGGCAACGGCTCCAACTGCGTCGCGACGCTGAAGACGAAGGCCGGCTCGGCGTCATCGATGGCGGCCTTCCTCGAACCGCAGGGGCAGAGCAGGACGACCGACTCAGGCAGCTACACCTCCTACGCGGGGCCCGTCAAGCGCAGCGCGCCTGGCCAGTGCGTCAAGTGGGGCGGCTCGATCGGCAGCAGCACCTACACCAGCCCGTTCGAACACTGCGGCTGACGGTCTGAGGGTCAGTCGCCGAAGCGCTCCTCCGGCGACTGACCCTGCGGCCGGGTGACGCACTCCAGTGCGAGAGCCCAGGGGTAGCCGTCGATCTGCTCGGGCCCGGAGCTCGGCGGATGCGGCTCGAACTCACCGGGACCGAGCAGCACGCGCACGCCCTCGGCGCGTAGCCGGTCGACGCTGCGCCGGAAGGGGATGCGTACGGCGAGAGCGGTGTTGACGAAGGGCAGCACGACGACCGGGATGCCCAGCCCGGGCGCCTCGGACAGAAGCCCGAGGGCGTAGGTGTCGGCGACGCCCTGGGCGAACTTGTTGATCGTGTTGTAGCTGGCCGGGGCCACGATGATGGCGTCGGCACGGGGAGGCTTGGGCTCGTGCGGCTTGCGGTACCGGCTGCGAACAGGACGCCCGGTCCGCTCCTCCAACTCCGGGACGTCGATGAAGTCGACGGCTGACGGAGTGGCGACGACCTGCACGACCCACCCGCCCTCCTGAGCCAGGGCGACCAGCCGCCCGACATCAGGGGCGGGCCCTGCGGCACACACGATGACGTAGAGGACCTTGCCGATTCGGGTCAAGCGCCGACTCCCAGGATTGCCACGTACTCACGAGCTTCACGACGGATAGTGCTCGGGGCCGTGTCCAGAATGTCACGGACCAGCCGAAGAGCCGAAGGGCGGCCGGTGATCTCCTCGGGTGCGAGCTCGCCTGCGGCGCGCAGGATGTGCAGCGCCTTGTCGTGCTGGTTCCACATCAGGAAGGCTCGGGCGGTGTCGAGCAGCAGGGTGGCCTTGCGTTCGTTGGTCGGTAGCTTGTCCAGCTCTACCTGGCGGGCGTACTCGATCGCGGTGCCGGCGTCGCCGAAGCGCAGGGCGGCGTTCACGCGGTGGCACAGGGGTGTGGGTGTTCGTCGGTTACGGCGGCGCGTACTACTCCTGGCAGAACGCCGAGAAGCGCCATCCGGTCGAGGACGCGGAGGGGGCGGCGAACGTCTTGGCGGCCTACGTCGCCACGTAAGAGGCAGGCACGGCGGGGCAGCGGCGTCCCTTGTGTCCACGGCCAACGGGAAGCGCACGGCTGAGCCTTGTACGCGCGAAGCGCCCCTGCGAAGTGCCTTGCGCGCCCCCCAGAAAGACAGTCCGAGCGCAGCGAGGCCCTTTTGCCTGGGCGCGTTCGTCAGGCGAGGCCGGCGTCGTGGGCCAGGAGGGCGATCTGGGTGCGGTTGTCCATGCCGAGCTTGGTGAGGATGCTGGAGACGTGCGCCTTCACCGTGGTGATGCCCATGGTGAGGTCGGCCGCGATGTCGGCGTTCGTCCGGCCGCGCGCGATCGCGAGGGCCACCTCGTTCTCGCGCGGGGTGAGGGTGGCCAGTGCGGCGCGGGCCCGCTCGTAGGCGTCGGCCTGGGTCAGGGTGCGCTCCATCAGCCGCCGGGTGATGCGCGGGGACAGGATCGGGTCGCCCGCCGCGACCCGGGTGACCGCCTCCACGATCTGGGCCGGCGGGGTGTCCTTGAGCAGGAACCCGCTGGCGCCGGCGCGCAGCGCGTGCAGGATGTTCTCGTCGGTGTCGAAGGTGGTCAGCACGATCACCTCGGGCGGGCGGGCGCGGGCGCGCAGCCGGCGGGTGGCGGTGATGCCGTCCACTCTCGGCATGCGCAGGTCCATGAGGACGACGTCGGGGGCGTGGGCGTCGGTGGCGGTGACAGCCTCCTGGCCGTCGGCCGCCTCGCCGACGACGGAGATGCCTGCGGCGCCGTCCAGCATCATGGACAGCCCCGCGCGCACCAGGGCGTCGTCGTCGACCAGGAGTACGCGGATCACTCCGGCCATGGTAGCCAGGCCCGGAGCCGGAACTGTCCGCCGGTGCTCTGGTGGTCCAGTTGCCCGCCCGCCAGCCGTACCCGCTCGGTGAGCCCGATCAGGCCGACGCCGCTGCCGGGCACGGTCGGCGCCGAGCCGGGCGCGGGCAGCGGGTTGCGGATGTCGATCAGCAGGCGCGCGCCGGGAGCACCGCGCAGCAGCACCTCCACCGGCTGGCCGGGGGCGTGCTTGCGGGCGTTGGTCACCCCTTCCTGGACGACCCGGTAACCCGTCCGCGCGGTGGCGGCGGGCAGGCCGGCGTCGGCGGTCTCGTCGTCGATCCGTACGGCCTGGCCTGCCTGGCGCGCGTCGGCGGTCAGCCGGGGCAGGTCGGCCAGCGTGGGCTGCGGCTCCAGCCCGAGGTCGTCCTCCTCGCGCAGCAGGCCGATCACCTGGCGCAGCTCCTCCAGCGCCTGGTGCACCCCGGAACGGATCACCCCGGCGGCCCGCGCGAGCTGCTCGGGAGAGGAGTCGGGGCGGTACTCCAGCGCCCCGGCGTGCGTGGCCACCAGCGACAGGCGGTGGGCCAGCACGTCGTGCATCTCCCAGGCGAGCTTGCGGCGCTCGGCCATCCGGGCCTCGGCGACCCGCCTGCCCTGCTCGGCCTCGGCGCGACCGGCCCGCTCGTGCAGGGAGATGAGCAGCGCGCGGCGGGAACGGAGCAGCGCGCCCCAGCCGAACAGCGCGCCGTACGCGGCGCAGATCAGCAGCAGCCACCAGCCCGAGGAGATGCCGGAGTTCGGCCGCCACAGCCCTTGGACGAGGTGGGCCGCCATGCCCGCCACGGCGACCGCCGCCGCGACGGGGAACCGCCTGCGCGAAGCCACCTGGAGCGCCCCCATCGTCGCGGCGGGCGTCGCCACCGGGGAGAGCGCCGCGAGGAGGGTGGCCGCCAGCGCTCCGGGGACCGGCCACCACAGCTGGGCGAGCGCCGCGACCAGGCTCACCACCGCGACCGCCACGTCCAGCCCTCCGTCGGCCTGGCCCCACAGCGTCACCGCGGTCAACGTGCCCACCCCGAGGAGCACGCTCGCTACGTGCACGGGCCGCGGGGATCGCTTCTCATTCACCGGCCCAGGCTAATGACGGCCACGGTACGGCCGGCACCTACCAAAGGAGGACCCGCCCCGCACCGGGGACGGACAGCGCGCGACCACGTGCCCGATGCGGCGACCCGCCCGGGCGGGCGAGGCTGATCGGCATGAACACCTCCATCAGAAGACTCCTCGTCACCGTGCTCGGCGCACCCGCGCTCGCCCTGGTCGTGTGGGCCCTGGCGGTCCCACTGGCCGGAACGACGCTGACCGTGCGGATGGCCGGCGGCACCCAGACGGTGGATCCGGTGTCGGTCGCCGTGGCCAGCCTGGTGGCCGGGCTCGCGGGCTGGGCGCTGCTGGCCGTCCTGGAGCGGTGGTCGGCCCGGCCCGGCCGCATCTGGACGATCATCGCCCTGGTCGTATGCGCGCTGTCGCTCACCGGCCCGCTCGGCAGCGCCGTCGGCGCCGCCGCGACGCTGGTGCTGGTCCTGCTGCACCTGACCGTCGGCGCCGTCCTCGTCCTGGGGCTGGTGCGGCGATGAACCTGCCCTACGGATACCTGATCACCCTGGTTCCCATCGCGATCTGTACGGCGTTCGCCCTGGCCACGCCCGTCCGCCCTCGGGTCCTCGCCATGCTCGGCTTCCGCCTCGGCGTGGCCCTCAACGAGCTGCCCTTCATGCCGTTGGCCTGGCTCCTGGCCGCCACGCTCCTCGCCCTCGCCCAAGGCGACCTGACCTCGCCCGTCATCGCCGGGGCGGCCGTCGTGACCATGGCGGGCCTGGGCCTGGTGGCCTGGCGCGGCCGTCAGGCGCTGCCCGCCGTACAACGCGCCATGGGTACGGTGCCCGTCTCGCGCCGCCTGCCGTACGGGCGCATTCTGTTCCGCCCCTTCCTGCGCCGCCGCCGTTCCGTAGAGCGCGTGCCCGACCTCCGGTACGGCCCGGCGGGCAGGCGCAACCTGCTGGACCTCTACCGCCACCGCTCCCGGCCCGCCGCCGCCCCGGTCCTGATCCACCTGCACGGCGGCGGTTATACCGGGGGCAGGAAGAACACCCAGGCGCTGCCGCTGCTGTACCGCCTGGCCGGCCAGGGGTGGGTGTGCGTCAGCGCCAACTACCGCCTGCGGCCGGAGGCGACCTTCCAGGACCATCTGGTGGACGCCAAGAAGGTGATCGCCTGGGTCCGGGAGCACGGGCGCGCCTATGGCGCCGACCCCGATCGGATCTTCCTGGCGGGCAGCTCGGCCGGCGCGCACATGGCGGCCCTGGCCGCGCTCACCCCTAACGTGCCCGCCTTCCAGCCCGGCTTCGAGCAGGTGGACACCTCCGTCACGGCAGTGATC
Organism: Nonomuraea glycinis; assembly: GCF_014646515.1. Lineage (GTDB taxonomy): Bacteria > Actinomycetota > Actinomycetes > Streptosporangiales > Streptosporangiaceae > Nonomuraea > Nonomuraea glycinis. Next base: position 347,276 of record NZ_BMNK01000002.1, on the reverse strand, counting down.
GGCCTGGGCGGCTACTACGGCCCCTACTACGACGCCGACTCGCGGACCTCGCCCCTGGCCCATGTCCGGCCGGACGCGCCGCCGTTCTTCCTCGCCCACGGGGACCGCGACACCGTCGCCCCGGTCGAAGACGCCCGCCGCTTCGCCGACCGCCTGCGCGAGGTGTCGGCCCAGCCGGTCATCTACGCCGAACTACCCGGCGGGCAGCACGCCTTCGACCTGTTCCACTCGCTGCGCTTCGAAGCCGTCATCAACGCCATCGACGCCTTCGCCACCCACGTCCTGCCGTCCCGCGCGGACACGTCCACCTCTTGATCACCCACGGGATATTCGGTCGACAGGCAGGCCCGCGGTGCACTGTGATGGTCCGGCCGCCCACCGTACAGAGGAGTCGTTTCTTGGCCACCGCGGACACCCGCCCGACGATCGACGCAGCGCTGGCCAGGAGGCTGGTCGACACGCAGTTCCCGCAGTGGGCCGCGCTGCCTTTGCGGCTCCTGGACCCGGCCGGGTCGGACCATGTGATCTATCGGCTGGGCGAGCGGCTGTCCGTCCGGCTGCCCCGCCACGCCGGCGCCATCGGACAGGCCGAGAAGGAGCTCGAGTGGCTGCCCCGCCTGGCCCCGCGCCTGCCCCTGGCCATCCCGGTACCGGTGGGGGTGGGCGAGCCGGACTTCGGCTATCCGTGGCGGTGGGCGGTGTCGCGCTGGCTTGACGGCGAGGTGGCCACCGTCGAGGCGCTGGCCGACTCGTCTACGGCCGCCGTCGAACTGGCGGAATTCCTGGCCGCCCTCCAGCGGTTCGAGTCTCCGGCCGTGAAGGACCTCACCGGCCGGCCGCTGGCGGACCGGGATCACGAGACGCGGGCCGCCATCGCGGAGGTCGGCGGCGTGTTCGACGCCACCGCCATGACCGAGCTGTGGGACGCGGCCGTGCACGCCCCGGGATGGGATCGTCCCCCGGTCTGGTTCCACGGCGACTTCCACACCGGCAACCTGCTGACCGTCGACGGCCGGCTCAGCGCGGTCATCGACTTCGGCGGGCTCGGCATCGGCGATCCGGCCTGTGACCTGACCATCGCCTTCACCCTGATGTCGGCCGGCAGCCGGGCCGCCTTCCGCGCCGCACTCGACGTGGACGACGCCACCTGGACCCGGGGCCGCGGCTGGGCCCTCGCCACCGGCCTGAACGCCTACACCGCCTATGCCGCCACCCACCCGAGAATCGCCGCCCAGACCACCCGCCAGATCACCGAGGCCCTCATCGGCTAGCTCCTGGAACGGTGGGCGTCAGTGGCCCGCCTCGCCGACCTCACGTGGGGCAGCTCTCACGGTAGGGAAGGGCAGGGATGTAGGCACTCCACTCAGCGGTGGTGAGGGAACCTCCCGCACGCCGGCAGATCGCCCTGATGACACCGGCGGGTTCGACGATGTGCGTGCGCGCCACGCCGTTCAGGCCGAGGGTGACGACGCCCGTCCCGTCGGCCGTGAAGGCGATCGACTGGAGTTGTCCCGTGTCAGGGTCCTGCCCTCCTCCGGAGTCGGGCAGCGTGCCGAGGCTCGTTCCCGTGGTCGGATCGAGCAGCCGTACCCTGCCGTCGCCCGCGCCGATCGCGATGATGTCCCCACGCGGGGAGTAGGCGGCGATCGACAGATCGCCGGATTTCTCACGGATGCCCGGCCCAAGGCGCTTACCGGTCGTGTCCCACAGGGTCAGGCGGCCTCGGGAGTCCAGGACCACCACGCCCTCGCCGTTGTGGAGGAAGAAGATCCGGGTGCCGATGGTGTCTCTGCCGGTGGCGCTGAAGGGCGCGGTCACCGACTGGCCGGTTGCCGCGTCGAGCAGACGCTGGTCGGCACCGGCGACAGCCAGCTTGGTGCCGTCGGGGGAGAAGGCCACGTCGTTCGTCTCCGGGAGCGCCGCGCTCCAGAGCTTTCGCCCGGCCCGCCAATCCCATACCTGGGCGGCGTGCTGGAGCACGCCGCGCCCGTCGTCCGGGCTGCGTAGGACGAGCGCGAGGCGGGTGCCGTCAGGACCGAAGCTCACAACGGTGGGCTCCAGACCTCCCTCACCAGGAACGACCTCGCCCAGCACAGCCCGCGAGGCGACGTCCACGATCTTCACTTTGCCCTGGTCGACCGCGGCCAGCAACCTGCCGTCCTTACTGAAGAAAGCGTTCTGCATGGTGGGCAGCACGCCCACCGCCTTGCCGTCGCGCACGTTGCGCAGCCGGGTCACATCACCGGTCTGGGAGGCCAGGACCTGTCCGCCCGGGCTCAGCTTGCCGAAATTGGTCGGGGAGCCCGTCGGTGTGACGGCGAGATCGCTGACATCGATGGAGAAGACCCGATCCTCGATAAGGTAGCGGAACGTCCGGCCGTCGAAGGCGCCCTGGGGTTCCTCGCCGCCGGTGTCCGCATTGCCCAGCAGTGGCACCGTGGTGAGCAGCTGGGCATCGGCCATCCGCCAGAACTGAACCTCCTCGCCGGTGATCGAGGCGAGCAGCTTCCGGTCGCCGCTGACCGTCACCCCGCCGCCGTTCCAGGTCCCTTGCGTGCCGGCGCCGTCCTTGAGACCGATGTCCACAACGGACCTGTCCTTGAGGTCGGTCAGGCGCACCGTCTTCGCCCGCGGTGTCACCAGCCACGAGCCGTCCACGCCGGCGGGGAGCCGAGTACGCTCACCGGTCCGCGGATTCCACCGCTGGTTCTTGCCGGGCTCACGGATCGTCACCGTCCGGTCGTCCACATGAGTGATGTCCGCCCAGCCGTTGACGAGATCGAGCGGGCGGCCGAAGGTCCAGGTTCCGATCGTCTGTCCGCTGGACAGGTCCCAGGCTCGGAGCCGCTTGTCGGTCAGGACCACGAACATGCGACCCGACGGCGCCAAGGCCACGGCGGGCACCTGATCCCCGGCGAGGTCCAGCCGGGTGATCCCACCGATCCGCTTCCCCGTGCGGACGTCCCACACCTGGGCGGAGTCCCGGCCGACGCTGGTCAGGGTGCGCCCGTCGGCGCCGAGCGCCCGGACCGTGTCGCCGGCGCTCGCCCGATCCGTGAACATCGCCGACTCGCGCTGGGCGAGTGCCGTCATCAGCCCTTCCCTCGTGAGCGACGTGCGGTCCAGGCTCCACGCCGCCACGCTCAGCCGCATCGCCAGCATCGGATCCGTGCGGCGTATCTGTTGCGCGAGCCCGGCCAGCCGAGTCGCCTCCGACGTGCCGAGCGACGCGGTGATCTCTTCGGCGCGCCGATCGGCGATCAGACCCTGCTGCACGGCCAGCCCTCCGGCTACCAGCGAGATCACCAGCAACCCGCCGAGGCTGAGCGAGACCAGCCGGGCACGCTTGGCGCCGCGCCTGACCAGGTCCGCGCTCGCTTGGAGAAAACCTCGCTCCACCGAGGTCAGCGTGATGTTCCGCCGCGAGTTCGCCGCCCACCGCAGGGCATTGTCCAGGCTGCTGCCGCGGAACAGGTCGCTGTCCCGCCGACCGGCTCTGTCCCACCGCCCCGCCGCCGTGAGGATTTCCCGGTGCACGACCAGCCCGTCGCGGTTGGTGTCGATCCAGTGCCTGTATCTGGGCCAGGCCTGCGGCAGGGCCGGCCGGGCCAGCCAGATCTCCTCGCCGCTCCTGGCCAGGAGGTACGTGAACACCTCCAGGATCCGGTTGATCGCCGCCGCCTCGTGCTGTGCTCTTCCTTGGAGAAGCTCGGCCTGGGCCGCCCGTCGTACGATCAGATCCCCGCGCTCGTCCACGGTGACCAGCCGCAGGAACACCTCGGCCACCAGCTCACGCTCGGCGGGCCTGAGCATCGCGTACGCCTTCTCCGCCAGCGCGCCCAACGCGGGATCGTCGGCCGGCACGGCGATCCGGGTGGCCTCGCGGCCGCCCTCAGCGAGTAGCCGGGCGATGTCCAGCCGCCCGCCGCCGCTGACCAGAGTGAGCAGCAGCTCGCGGGAGGTCGGACGGTCGAGCGGATCCTTGGCCAGAGCGGCGGCCACCAGCGGATGCAGCGACTGCGGCAGCACGCTGAGGTCTGGGTTGGCGGACAACACACGATGCATGACCCCGCCCAGGCTCTCGGCCTGGAACGGATCGGCGCCGGTGGCGGCGAACATCACGATGCCGCCCCAGGCGAACACGTCCGCCGGCGCTCCCGCGCGGTGTCCGGTGAACACCTCCGGGGCCATGTACGTGGGCGTGCCCGTGACCAGGCCGGTCTCCGTGAGCGACATGTCCACCGTTCGGGAGATGCCGAAGTCGATCACTCGCGGGCCGTCCGGGCCGAGCAGCACGTTGTCCGGCTTCAGATCGCGGTGGATCACGCCCGCCTCATGGACGGCGGTCAGGGCGGTGGCGATGGCGGTGGCCAGGCGGTGCAGGTCACCGCCCGCGAACCGGCGGCCCCCGGCGACGACCTGACGCAGACTCGGCCCTTCGACGTACTCGCTGACGATGTACGGGCGGGGCCCCTCCAACTGGGCGTCGAGCACGCTCGCGGTGCAGAACGCGGCCACCCGCTGTGCAGCTGTCGCCTCTCTGCCCAACGCGGCGGCCTGGTCGCCGTGCAGGACCTTGACCGCGACACGGCAGCCGTCCTCCGTATAGGCCTCGTAGACCACGCCCTGGCCACCTGCCCCCAGCCGCCCGGCCAGCCAGTACGGCCCCAACCGCTGCGGATCACCGTCGAGCAGCGCCGTCGCCATTCTTCACCCCATATGTCTACGACTACGCGTGATTCGATGCGCCCGACCTGAACAAAGTTCGCATCAGTGGCCGCCGCTCTCGGCAATCGGTGAAACCGGGTGAGGGCGCCGTGAAACCGGCGTCGCCGAGAGTGAAGCCATGAGCATCACAGAACTCGGACGTATCGCGAGCGACCCGCCCCCCGACCGGAGCACCGGTCTGGCCGTACACGCGGAAGGGCTGGTGAAGGCGTTCGGCGGGCATCGGGCCGTCGACGGGATCGACCTGGACGTACACCCCGGTGAGATCTTCGGCGTCCTCGGCCCGAACGGCGCCGGCAAGACCACCACGCTGAGAATGCTGGCCACCCTGCTGAAGATCGACGCGGGCCGCGCCGAGATCTTCGGGGTCGACGTGGCCGGCAACCCGCACATGATCCGCCAGCTCGTCGGCGTCACCGGGCAGTACGCGTCGGTCGACGAGAACCTGACCGCCAGCGAGAACCTCTGGCTCTTCGGCCGCCTGCAGGGCATCGCCGCACCGCGCGCCCGGCGGATCGCCGCCGAACTGCTGGGCCAGTTCGGCCTGGAGGAGGCCGCCGACCGACCGATCGCGCAGTTCTCCGGCGGCATGCGCCGGCGCCTCGACCTGGCGGCCAGCCTGATCACCAGGCCGCCGCTGATCTTCCTCGACGAGCCGACCACCGGCCTCGACCCGCGCACGCGCGGCCAGATGTGGGACACCATCCGCGGTCTGGTCGCCGACGGCTGCACCGTGCTGCTGACCACACAGTATCTGGACGAGGCCGATCAGCTCGCCGATCGCGTCGCCGTCATCGACCACGGCCGCAAGGTCGCCGAGGGCACCCCCGACGAGTTGAAGACCGCGGTCGGCAATTCCGCCCTCCAGTTGCTGCTCGCCGAGCCGGACGAGGTGCCCGTCGCCGTGGAGATCGTACGGCGCGTCCTCGGCTCCGAGCCGGTCCTCAGCCCGGAGCGGGGCCGCCTCAACGTCGCCCTCGACCAGGCCGACCTGGCCGCGGACGTACTGATCGCGCTGCGCACCGCCGGGGTGTCGATCTCCTCGGTGAGCGTGGCCAAGCCCAGCCTGGACGAGGTGTTCCTCGCCCTCACCGGCCACGAGACGGACCATGACGACCAGAACGGCACGGAGGAGAACCGATGAGCACCATGATCGCACCCACCCGCGAGACGGTCCGCGCCGCCGAACGCGTGGCGGCCGCCCGGCGGCGCGTCTCCCTGGCCGAGACACTCAGCCAGACCCTGGCGATGGCCTGGCGGGCGGTCAAGAAGATGCGCCGCAACCCGGAGCAGTTCTTCGACGTGGCGCTGCAGCCCATCCTGTTCACCGCGATGTTCGCCTTCATCTTCGGCGGCGCCATCGCGGGCGACGTACAGAGCTACCTTCCCCTGATGATCCCCGGCATCCTCGCCCAGACCGTGCTGACGACGTGCATGGCCACGGGGACGCAGCTGCGCGAGGACCTGGAGAAGGGCGTCTTCGACCGGTTCAAGTCGCTGCCGATCTCCCGGATCGCGCCGCTCGCCGGCCCCATGGTGGCCGACCTGCTGCGCTACACGACCGCGGCCACGCTGACCTTCGGCATGGGGGTGGTGATGGGCTACCGGCCGGGCGGCGGGGTGGGCGGCGTGCTCGCCGCGATCCTCCTGGCGATCATCACGGGCTGGTCGCTGGCGTGGGTCTTCACCTGGGTCGGCACGATCGCCAGGAGCGCCCAGGCCGTCCAGGGCATCTCCATGATGATCATGTTCCCGTTGACGTTCCTGTCGAACGCGTTCGTCCCCGTCGAGACCCTGCCCGACTGGCTGGCCGCGTTCGTCCGGATCAACCCGGTCTCACACCTGGTCACGGCCGCCCGCGACCTCGCCAACAACGCCGTCGTCAGCGGCGAGGCGGCCTGGACGCTCGTGGCGTGCCTGGTCGTCATCGCGATCTTCGCGCCGCTGTCGGTACGCAGCTACAAGCGGCACATTTGAAGGCTCCCCCGCTTGAAGGCGGGGGATTCCCGCCCGGCCTTGCGGCCGGACGCCGCTTTCGCGGCACCTTCGGGCGTGTGGGGATTTCAGACTCAGGCGGCCTCCGGGAGCGGCGCTCCCGCAGGTCTTACGCCCTCGACACCTGCCGGGTTCCAACCTGCCCGGACCAGCATCACGCGGGCGCTGTTCTTGTCCCTGGGGGAGACAGCGCCGCACGCGGTGCAGGCATAGGTTCGTTCGGAGAGAGGTAGTGCGTGCTTGGTTCTCGCTCCGCACCGCGCGCAGTCCATGGTGGTGTGCGCGGGGTGCACGAGGCGGACCTCCCGCCCGTGCTTGCGGCCCATCTCGATCAGGGCGCGCTTGGTCGCCGAGATGGCCGCGTCCGCGGCCTTGCGCGCCATGTTCGACTTGGCCAGGAACTTCGGCCGGAAATCTTCCACCGCGATCCGGTCGTGGTCGCGGGCAACGGCCTTGGCCCACTTCCGTCCGGTGTCCTGCCGCTGGGCCGCCACCTTCCGGTGCAGCTTCGCGGCCTGCCGCTTCGCCTGGCGGTAGCCCTTCGATCCCGCCTGCCCCTTTGCCGGCTTGCGGCGAGCCATCATCCGCTGATAGCGGGCCAGCCGCTGCGCGGCCGTGCGCCCGTGCCCGGCCTGGGGAAGATCGTGGGCATCGCTGGTGGTCGTGGCCGTCTGTTGGACGCCCCAGTCGACACCGATCGCCCGGCCGGTCTCGGGCAGGGGCTCGGCCTGCACCACGACGACGAAGGACGCCTGCCAGTGCCCCACCGCATCGCGGTACACCCGCACCGAGGAAGGAGCGGCGGGCAGTTCCCGCGACCACACCGGGCGCACCACGATCCCGCCCGCCAGATGCAGAGCGCCGTCCTTGAGGCGAAACCCGCGCTTGGTGTAGTTCAAACTCGCCGCAGCCTCACGCTTGGTCTTCCAGCGCGGCATCCCGGCCCGCTGCCGCATCGGCAACCGGTCCTTGATGTCCTTGAGGGCTTTGGCGCGGGACTTCCCGAAGTCGCGTATCACCTGCTGCTGCGCAACGCTGGAGCCTGCCGCGAGCCACGGCGTGCGCTCGCGGGCCTCGGTCAGCATCTTGTCCAGCTGCGCCGGGCCACACGTGCGCTTCTCACCGGTCGCCTTGTTGTACCGGTACACCTGCATGGACTTGGCGACCGACTCATTCCAGATCCACCGGCACCGGTCCCACTCGGCCTCAAGCAGACGCCGGGCCGCAGACGACAGACGCACCCGGAAGGTGTACCGGGCATGCCCGACGTCCTCCGTAGCCGCTTCTGTCGTCATGCAGCCGAACCTACCTGGCAGGACTGACAGTTTTGAGCCCTACCGATCTTTGTGGTGTCCCACACCCGCGAGATGGTGGACGCCGGATCGCTCTGGCGGCGATCCGGCTACCTCTGCTCTGCTCCGCAGGAGTCCGATTCCTCCCCCGGCCTGAAGGCCGGAGCATCCTCGGCGGGAAACAGTGACCTGCCGGAGACCTGCTCCACGAGACCGCGCGCCTCGTCGAGCAGGTCGGCGCCGCGTCGATCGCCGTACTCGGCCCGTACGGCCGCGATCGTCCCGGGCGCGGCCCGCTCCGCGTACGGCTCGATCCGCTCGAAGGCCATGCAGGGCATGCTGTTGTTGTACGCGAACCGCTCGGCCAGCACCAGCAGCCTGATCGCGTCGCGGGGGGCCATGGCTTCCCGCAGCAGCCCCCAGGCGCCGAGCGAGAAGATCATCGAGCCGCACACCGGGTAGTCGAGGATGGGGTTGTCCTCGGTCAGCAGGTCGTAGCCCCGGATGATGGAGAACAGCTCCTCGCCGTACCGGACCTCTTCCGGAGGGGCGTGGTACGCGTACGCCGTCAAAGTGACCGATCCCGTGATGATCCCCCACGGCGTGGGATCCCCGCTCGGCGCCCCGGGCATGCGCAGGTCGTACGCCCGCTGGACGGCCAGGCGGTATTCCGCGAGCGCGGCGGCCGTCTCGCCACGGGCGAGGGCCAGCTCGGCCGCGCACAACGAGACGAGCGCCACCCCGCCGAACACCGCCTCGTTGTCGTGGATCCGGGTGAGCTCGGCGAGCTCGGCCGTCGCGGTGTCGAGGTCGCCGTCGGCGAGCGCGGAGACCAGCAGCAGCGCGCGGAGCTGGGTCTCGTCGTCGGTGGCGCCGAGCCGGCTCAGCACCGGGATGGCGATCCGGGCGTGTCGGACCGCCCGCCGGTGATCGCCGAGCCGCCTGATCAGCTGGGCCAGCTCGGCATGCATGATCGTGGCGGCCCACGGCCCCTCGTCCTCGTGGAGCATGGTCAGAACGCGCTCGGCCGCTTCGACCGCCGCGCCCATCTCTCCCGTGTTCTCCAGGACGTGCACGTTCATCTGCATCGCCGCCACGGCCACGTCACGGTCGGCGCTCCGGGACAACTCCGTAAGCCGGCGGCGCACGTCGGCGCCGTCGCCGCCGTCGCACGCGAGCAGCACCGTGGCCATCGCCGACAGGCGAGGATTCGTCGTGTCGCCGGTGGGCAGCGCGCGGAGGAGATCGCGCAGCGGATCGTCGCGGCGGTCGGTGATGATCATGATGTTGGTGAGCATGATCATCAGCGCGCTCCTGGTCGCCTCGACGAGGTGCGGCGGCGGCACCCAGCCGTTGACCAGCCGGGTGATCGCGTCCCGGTGCACGAACACCCGGGAGTGGTCGCCACGGATCGACCACAGCGAGCCGACTCCGGACAGCAACTGCATCGCCGTGGCCCGGTCGGACTCGCCGAGAGCCTGCCGCAGCAGCTCGGCGAGGTTGCTCTCCTCGGCGTTCAACGCGTCGGCCGCCGCGAACTGCGCCGGGCTGAACAGCCGGAAAGCATGCTCGGAGGCGTAGGCCGTCGCCCAGTCCCGCTGCGCCGCCCGGGCGGGCGCCTCCTCGCCTGCCTCCTTCAGCCGCATCCGCCCGAACTCCCTGACGGTCTCCAGCATCCGGTAGCGCAGGCCGTACCTCGTCTCGCGGACGCTGAGCATCGAGTGCTCGGTCAGCGCGTCCACCACGTGCAGGGCGTCCGGGCCGAGTACGTGCTCGGCCGCGGCCAGCGTGAACCCGTCGCCGAACAGCGACAACCACCGCAACGCCTGCCGTTCCGGCTCGTCCAGCAGATTCCACGACCAGTCGATGACCGCGAGCAGCGTCTGATGCCGGTCGGGAGCCGTACGATTGCCGCCGCGCAGCAGGGCGAACCGGTCCGCCAGCCGCCGCGCGATCTCCTCCACCGCCATCACCCGCACCTTGGCCGCGGCCAGCTCGATCGCGAGCGGCAACCCGTCGAGGCGGGCGACGACCTCCTCGACCGCTCCCTCGTCGATCCGCACCCCCGGACGGGCGGCCGTGGCCCGCTGGCGGAACAACTCCACCGCGTCGCCCGTGGGCAGCTCGCCGAGCAGGTAGACGCGCTCGGCGGGGATCGACAAGGGGGCGCGCGAGGTGATGAGCACCCGCAGGTCGCGGGTCGTCACGGTCAGGAACGCCACCAGGTCGGCGACGGCCTCGATCACGTGCTCGCAGTTGTCCAATATCAGCAACGCCGGAGCGAGGTCGAGATGCCGGGCGATCCGGGCGCGAACGTCGGAGCGCTGCTCGGCGGTCAGGACCCGCCGCCCGCTGACCGAGTCCCGGACCCCGAGCGCCGAGCCCACCTCGCCCACCACGCCCTCCGGCGAGGAGACGCCGACGAGCTCGACGAAGTGCGCGATGGGCTGGGTGGCGTTCCTGCCGACGACATGGGCCAGCCGCGTCTTGCCCAGCCCGCCGGGGCCGATGATGGAGACCACCCGGTTGGTCTGCAGCAGGGCGTGCACCGCCCGGATGTCGCCGTCGCGGCCGAGCAGCGAGGAACCGTCGAACAGGATGCCGGCGCGCACCGGCCGATCGGCGACGAGGAGCTCGGCGTACACCCGGGCCAGCTCAGGCCCCGGGTCGGTGCCGAGCCGCGCGACCAGGCCCGCGCGGTAGCGCTCGTAACGCTGCAGAGCGGCGGCGGCGCCTCGTACGGCGGCCTCGCTGCGCAGCAGGCAGACGAGCAGGTCCTCGTCGTGCGGCCGCTCGGCGGCGGCGTCCTCCAGCAGCGGCAGCGCGCTCTCGTGCGCGCCGCCGCGGCTTCGCGCGATCGCCGCCACCCGGCGCGCCTCGGCCACCCACCCGGCGGCGAGGTCTCTCAGCTCGGCGAGCGGGCCCGTGGCGCCGTCCGAGCCACCGGCCACCAGACCCATCGCCTCTTCGGCGCGGCGGCGGGCGAGCACCACGTCGTCCTCGCTCAGCGCGGCCCGTGCCTGCTCCACCAGCTCGCCGAGCAGCAGCGCGTCCACCTGACCGGCCGGCAGCCCGAGCCGGTAGCCGCCCGGCGTCCGCACCACGAGGTCGGCGCAAGTCGCTGCCCTGGTGCGGGAGATGACCACCTGCAGCGCCTTCGTCGGGTTGGCCGGCGTCTCCTCAGGCCACAGCGCCTCGACCAGCCGCTCGACACCGACCCCGGCGCGCCCGTGCATGGCGAGCACGGCCAGCAGCGTGTGCGCGCGATCGCCGACCACGCGCGCACCCTGCCAGCGGACGTCGTCGAGAAGGACCAGTCCGGGGGACACACCCTCAGCTTACGAACGAGTGCGCCCGCTCGTGGCAGGCGGATCCTTCGTCACGGGGAGATCGCGGATCACACCGTCAGGGGTGCCGCTCGTATGCCCTTTGGGGTAAGAAGATCAGCCGTTCTGGACCGGGCTCGGCGGCTCGGCCACGATGGGAGGATGACGGAGAACCGATCAGCGCGGCCGCCGGCGACAGGCGGAGGGGCAGGCTCCCGCCTGAACTGGGCGGCGGCGGTGAGCGCTGTGGCGGCTGCGATTGCCGCCGTGGTCGCGGTGATCGCTTACCTGGCCCCGCCGCCACCGGCTCAGCCCGACACGGTCGCTCCGGCCAGACAGTCACCGTCACCGGATCGGGTCACACCCCGGCCCGAACCGCCGACCCCGACTCCGTCGCCCGATTCCAGCACTCCGGAGCAGCCAGAGCCTGAGCCTGAGCCTGAGACCGAGCCTGAGACTGAGCCGAGCCGCACGCGAAGGGCCCGGGAAACCTCCCCGCCGCTGGTGGCGGCGGTCCGGCCCCTCGGCTGTGACGAAACGATGACGGCGCTGGCCGGATACCGCCGGAACGCCGGGGGCACCCGCAGCAGCCAGGCAGCGGCGGCTCAGCAGACGTACCGCGATCTGATGGGCGCGAGCCTCGACGCGCAAGGAGCGGTGGGGGCGATGATCAGACGGCTGACCGCCGAATTCCAGGAGCTGAGCTTCCGCTTGTCCGGCATGGTCAGCAGCGATCCCGAACAGGTGATCGCGGACATCAACGCGGACTTCGCCGAGCTCAAGAGGCTGTGCGAAGCCACCTGACCTGCTCAAGCCCGGCGGGCGGCTGCTCCTGCGTACCCTCTCGTTCTTCGCCCAGCTCGATCCCGACGCCCCGGCCCCGGTGTTCCCCGAGCCACTCCTCACCCCCGAACGGCATGAAACTTTCATCCGTCCCGCCGAGATTACGGCTCCGCAGGACTGATCCCCGACCTGGTGGCACGCCTGACCCGTCCTCACGAGCTGCCATGGCACAAGTTAACGCCGAGCCGAATCAGCGGCTCTCCATCGTCTCTATGGACGACTGAAAGGACCGACAATAACCTCCGGGCGTGCTCCGCCGACATCATGAGAAATGAGGTTGGAATTGACACGTGCCAAAGTACGTCGGGCGGTCGGCTCTGTCGCCATCGTCCTCGCAACGCTCGCGGCGATCCTGGTGCCCGTCACTCCCGCGCACGCCACCTACGGCCCAGATCAGACCGTGTCCATCACAGTGACCTCGAACGCGGGCCCGTCCCTCATGCTCGCCCAGCTGACCGGCACGCTGGCGTTCGACGACGGGAACACGAAATTCAGGTACGCGCTCCGGCTGTGCTGGGGCAACGGGGCCTACCCCATGCCGAACTTCTACGCCCTGGTCAACGGCAGCACCGTCGTCTATCCCTCCCAGACGGGCTCGACGACCGCGCCCGCCGGGTGCCAAGTGGCCCTGTTCCTCTACGACGGTGAATACACCCACTCCACCACCCTCACGAATGTCACTTTGTACGTGACGGGCGGCTGGTTCTATCCGGGCAACACTTACAACAGCCGCACCAAATCCGTGACCTACGACAACCCCTTCAACTGAGCCGTCGGGGATCGTTGTCACTCAGCTCGTCACGCACCCTCGCCGACGACCGTCGGCGAGAGTGCCGGCCGCCCTCCGCCTTGACCGCGCGGGCCGGCTTATCCCCGCATCCAGCTATCGCAGACCTAATGCCGTCTCGATATGCCGAACGACCAGCAGGAGATCAGGCGAGCGTCCCGGCCTTCTTGGCGGAGTCTTGGGGATCGGGCCGCCAAGGGACGCCTAGGCTGGGATGGATCCGCAGGTCACGCCTCTGAGGAGGAAGCCATGGCGAAGTTCATGGACGTGCATCACGGCATGACGGGCATCACCGACGAGCAGCTCAAGCAGGCGCACACCGCCGACCTCGAGATCCAGAGCGAGGAGGGGGTGACCTTCCAGCACGCGTGGGCGGACCCCGACGAGGGCGTGGTCTACTGCCTGTCGGAGGCGCCGGACGCGGATGCCGTACAGCGCATCCACCAGCGGGCGGGGCACCCGGCCGACGAGATCCACAGGGTAGCGCTGACCGTCTGACCAGCCGCGGACCTACGACCCCGTAGACCCGCTTGAGCTGCTTCCGACGCTCTTGGTCAGATCTTCCTGCCGACACCGGCATAGGCGCCTGGGACCGCTCCAGGCAGGATCGGGTCATTGTCGACATAGACGACATGCGCCGCCGGGTTGACCCCCTGGGCCACCTCATGGGTGTTGCCCGCGGTGGGGATCCCGGTGCCGATGTCCAGGAACTGCGTGACGCCCTGCTGGGCGATGTGGCTGACCGCCCGGCGGAGGAACGCGCGGTTCTCCCGCGCCCCCCCATCACCACACCCGCCGTCGCGGCGATGGCCGCCTCGGCCACCTTCCGGTCGGCCTCGAAGTTGTCCTTGCCACCGAGCCAGTAGTCGTACACCCGAGCGTTCACGAAATCTAGGCGACGCAACATCCGAGCAACCAGCCTCAACCGTCACTCTTCTTACTCGCGACGATCATGCAGATCTCTTGCTATGCGGGTCCGGCCGTGTTGGGCTCCTGCCGTGAGCAAAAAGTGGTACCCCGACGAACTGACGCTTCCTCTTGCCTTCCCGAACCGCCGCTTCCGTCTCTGGAGCTACGTGCCCACGCATAGTGGCCTCGTCGTGCGGTCGGAGTTCGAGCCAGACACGCCCCATGTCGAACTGCTCTTCCAGTCCGTCCACCTGATCAACCTTCCGACCAGGATGAACGGGCTCGTGGTCGCTGTCGGTGAGAACAGTAGAGCGTCGGGCGTGACATTCACCGTGAGCGGCGATGACTTCTCGGGCCACGTCATCGCGTCCCGCCTGTGTCTTGGTGTAGAGGAACGATCAAAATACAGTCCGGTCTCAATCTTCCATGGCTTGCTGAGCAGCGAATTCCCGCCCGAGCCACGCGCTCCCGCCTGATCATCCCCGGAGCGCCCACCGGAGGCGCTATCTGCGACGGCGCAGCACCACCCTGGCGAGCCAGACGATGGTGGGTAAGAGGATCAACAGAATGGCAAAGCCGGCTCCGACAGCGAGCTCGGCGCCGCCCCACAGCTGGATCGCAGGATCAGCGTCGTCCACCTTGCGAGGCTAGCCGCGAAGAGGAACGGATGCGCCCTGCCCCCCTCGGTGGTTGCGGCTCGGCTGCATGTGCCTGCGCGAAGCGATATTGCGCCCTCGCGCACTCACCGCGCCTACTTCCGCACCGAACACAATTCGCCACCTTTGCCGGCCTCCTGTCTTCTGCAATCTCAAATCGGAAACCAGGCCAGCAGCGACACCTTGGGCTCCCTTGCAAGGTCCGGATAGTCCCTCGCAGAATGTGCGGTGCGTGTGATATTAGCGCTGGCGAGAGAGATGGGGGGTGACGTCCTGCAAAGCGGTGTAGTTTCTGCCCTGATCAGTCCTGTTTGCTCAGGTAGGCGACGCCCGACGAGATCGTTGATCCACCACTCGACGGGACACCACTGAGATGGAGCGCAACCGTGCCACTCGGTGGCGGACGGGCCAGTCGCGCCCTAAGTATTCGGTGATTCCGCGTATGGCCGGGGGCGTGTGCGTGATGCGATGGGGCGTCAGCGGGCGTCGACTGTCTCTTGCTTCGGCTATGGCGAGTCGGCGTGCTGCGGCCTTCGTTGTCGATCAACGGATATCAGCCCCTCCGTTGCTGAAGGGCTCGTAAGGTCAGCAGCCATGGCAGACGTCGTTATTTGGGTGAAGCCCTTCGAGGCCAAGAATCACAACCCAGACACAAAGGGACGCAAGGGCCTCTGTAGCTGGCACGAGATGACTTCGGGGCGAGGTCCATGTCCGAACAAGCCGTACGCGAGCGTGAAGATCAGATACGCAGACGCGGACTACGAGCCGGTGCAGTCAGCCTGCGTCGAGGCCCTCAAGGAGATTTCACAACGCTACGGCTTCCCGATTCCGCAGGAGCAAGGCGAGCGTGTGGAGAACAGTTGATGCTGTAGCTGTACTTTGCAGCTGTACAAGATCGAAAAGGCCACTTCCGATCATGGGAGGTGGCCTTCGACGTGCGGTGGAGCCTAGGAGATTCGAACTCCTGACTTCCTGCTTGCAAATCGGTCTGATCTTCGAGGGTAACGGCCACGACGTGCGTCGAGGGCAGTCCACAAGTGACTGTGATTGACCGCTGCTGACCGCCCTTAATGGCACGCTAATGGCACGACGATCAACGGATGACGTGCCACGAAAGGTGTCTACCTTCGGGCGATGTTGCCTAGCTAGCCCAAGGCTGCTCTGCTCCCCCACCGGCCTGGACTCCATCCTTCTCCCAAGCCGTCAGCCCAGGACAGTAACCATGATCAGATAGGCCTGGCAGGATCATCTCCATGGCTGAGATCGATGACCTTCTACGGCGTGTGCTCGTGAAGGCAGAAGCGACCACGGAACGGCTGTCTCCCACCGCGACAGCGGAGGAAGTTGAAGATGCGGAGCGCATCCTGGGCTTCGGGCTGCCTCCAGTGCTGGCTCGGCTCTACGGTCAGGTGGCCAACGGCGGTTTCGGCCCCGACTACCAACTCTTGCCACTCACAGGCGATGGGCGTACCGCAGTAAGCGACTATCGCGAGGAACGTGCGACGCGGCGGTCCGGTGAGGCATCCTGGCCGGCAGAGGTTCTGCCGATCCTGGATTGGGGATGCGGCATGTACGCCGCGGTGGACTGTCACAGTCCTGAGGGCACCGTGTTGCTCTTCGAGCCGAACGGCATTAGCGCTGACTGGCACACCGCGTGGTACGTCGACGCCGAGAGCCTGACCAACTGGTTGGAGACCTGGCTCTCGGGGACGGGCTGGTACGAAGAAGATGCCGCCGAACGCGATGAGGTGCAGGAACCAAGGCCTTGGGAGATAGCTCGGCAGCGATTGTCAGAGCCGGAGTAATTCGGCCGCCCTGTGTCTTACGGGTCACTGTTGACTGCCAGCGCCACGCAATCCGGTGGGGCCAGGGCCGAGGAACGAAGCCCTGGACCTTCGATCGCCCCCATGTACGTACGTCGGCCAGCCATGCCGTGGCGATCGTAGGGCTGCATCTGTGCGGCGGTGCGGCAACCCCGGACGGAGCGTTCGGTTGGTACGGCGCGGCAGGCGTGCGGCGGCCGGCCCGGTGTCCCGCCACCGTCCGGGACCGACCCCCAGGCCGCACGCCCGGACGGCGGGCGGGCGGAGGGCCGGCGGTACGGCGGCGCGCCGCGCCGCCGCTTGATACCTACAAGAACAATGGCACGAACACCCCGTCACATGATCAGTGGCGAGGTGTTTTACCTGGTGGAGCCTAGGAGATTCGAACTCCTGACTTCCTGCTTGCAAACGGGAGCCGGTCCCGCCACAGAAGACTTCTCACCCTGCATAGACAGTGGATCCGGAACGGTGACGTGTGCCTGCGTGAGCCTGCGTTGCTGTACGTGCTGCTGTACACCACCACCCGACCGAACCGGCCCGTGTCGAGGTGCACCAACGGGTGAAGGGCGGCCTTCAGGTCGGCAGTTCGCCGAGCTTGTGGGTAAGGGTGATGGAGGTGTTGTCGGCCTTGTACTGGAACACCCCGAACGATGCCTTCGCTGGGTCGCCCTTGTCGGTGAAGTCGATCGGGCCGCTGGCCCCGTCGTAGTCGATGTCCTTGCCGGAAGCCAGCAGCAGGGCGCAGGTCCTGAAGTCGGTGCACCGCTCGCCGATCCTGCTCACGTCGGCCACGGTGGCGGCGATGATCTTCGGATCGTCGCGGCCGGCGGCGACGGCGGCCAGCGCGGCGACGATCGTCGCGTCGTACGCCTCCGGCGCGTAGGTGAAGTCCGTCGGCGCGGAGCCGACCGCGAGCAACCGCTGCTGGAAGGCGGTGGCCACCTCTGCTCCCGCCTGGGTCGCCTTGGCCCCGGTGAGGGTGCCGCGGGGAAGGCCGCTGCTGGTGCTCTCGCCGGAGGACAGGTAGCCGTCCGTGAAGTACCACTTGTGCTCGTGTACGCCCAGTCCCTGCCGCACCAGCTCACGAGCGATGTCCGCGGTCTCAGTGAAGCCGACGACCACGATCGCGTCCGGGCCCGATGCGCTGATCTTCTCCACTTCTGTGGTGTAGCTCGCGTCGGTGGTGTCGTAGGTCTCGACCTGGATGTGGTCGGCGCCACGACGCTCCAGCGATCTGCGGATGTGCCTGCTCAGCCCCGTGCCGTAGGGGTCGGCCAGCGCGAGGATGCCCACCCGCCGGCCGCCGTCGGCCCGGATGAGCTCTCCCAGGACATCGCCCTGGATGGCGTCCGGTCCCGCCATGCGGAAGAACAGCCCATCATCGTCGGCGTCGGTGAGCTGGTCGGAGGTCGCGGTGGGGGAGATCTGCACGACGCCGGCGTTCTTGATCTGGCCGAGCATCGTCAGCGACATCGACGAGGTGACCGGACCGATAATGACATCGGCCCTTTCCGAGACCAGCTGGGTCAGAGCCTGACTGCCGCGGTCGTCGGAGTCGCCCGCATCGACCTCGGACCCGATCACCTTCCGGCCGAACACCCCACCGGCCGCGTTGATGTCGGCGACGGCGAGACGGACACCCGCGGCCATCGGACGGTTGAAGAACTGCAGGCCGCCGCTCTTGGGCACCAACGCCCCCAGCCGCAGCACCCCGTCACCGCCCACGACCGCCGGGGCGATCGTCGGTTGCGCGCCCCCCATCCCGCTCTGGGACAGCGGCGACAGGACCCAGGCGGCGACGGCCACACCGGTCAGCACGAGCACGCCGAACCCCTTAACTAGGCCGCCCTTCCGCCGCCAACCGGGCCGGGCGGGCACCTCGAACGGAGGGCTCGCGGGGCTCCGGATCTGTGCCCCTGACGGCCGTACCGGCCCGGATCCCGCCGCGGTCGCGGGGCCGAATGCCTCCAGTCCCCGGTACGGGGTGACCGCGCCGACTCCATCACTGTCATCGCGGTCATCGCGGTCATCGCGGTCATCGCGGTCGTCGCGGTCGTCGCGGTCGTCGGCCGGAGGCTGGTTCGCCGCGCGCAGCCGTTCGACCGCCTCGGCCGCCAAACGGCTCGTGCTGCGCGCCCCGGCCATCCCCACCAGCAAGGCCCGGTAGGCCGCATCCCAAGCCTGACGATCTCCGAGCTCGCCGGGCAGCGACCGGCCAGATTGTTCGACGCGGAGCAAACAGGTGTCGACGAACACCTCGAAATGCTCTTGGTGCGGGCACACCGGCCGAGTATTGCTGATCATCCCGTCGATGGTGCTGCGCTTCAACCGCAATGGCGCCTGTCCCGCGCGGCGCCGCGGCGTACAGCCGCTGGCGACCTCCAACTCACGGACCGACACCTCTGCGGCATCCTTCAACGCCCGCAGTCGCCGGGCGAACGCCGGTCGTAAATCCGATTCCAACCCCATCTGACCGCCTTGCCAGATCAAATCCCGCCCATTTTGCAGGTGTCCGGCGACGCCGGACACTCTCCCCACAACTCAGAGTAACGAGCGCTACCTGCGGATTCACAGTCATTGATTCAACTTCGTCCGGTCATATCGCCGGACACCCTCCCGGGAAGCGAACGTGGTGATGGCAGGCACTCCCGCACCTGGCAGCTCATCTTTCCAGGCGGCTCGGCGGCCCTTTTCTTTTCGAGAGGTTGGACGATGATCGCTCAGGCTAGGCGCCTCCTGACAGTCGCCGTAACGGCGGTGACAGCGGTCGTGGTTTCAGCGCCCGAATTCGACCTGATAACCAAACGAGAGCTCCATCGAAAGGAAGGTTCCCCGATGAGGATCCGCAGGATCGCAACGGTCGCCATGGCCGCCCTAGCTCTTGGCCTGGCACTCCCGACCGCGACGGCCGGCGCGGCCACCCTGGAGCAGAAGACGTTCATCTGGCGGGGTTACCAGTCGGCGGGATATTGCACGATCGAGCCCGGCGCGACCTGGACGCTGTATTCCAACGGCACGGCGCGCCTGGATGCCACGGTCTCCAGCCTCGACGACGACGATGCCTGGCTGATGTGGGCGCAGTTGAAGGACAGTCGCGGCCGCCTGCTCGACGACCTTCAGGTGTACGGGAGCACCAGCACCAAGTTCGTCAAGAACCTGCACAGCCGGCGCTCATACCGGTGGACCGCCAAGGGTCAGTTCGACCCCTACCTGTTCGACCTGATCAAGGGCATGTCGCTGAAGAAGCACTGCTGATCCGACCGGCCCGGTGCCTGCTCGGCTGCGCTGCACATGTGGCCTGTGTCTCCCTGCAGGCCACGTCCATCACCAAGTCATGAAAGCCCGCACCGGCTGCGGACTTCAGGAGCAGGGGTACATCATGAACCGTCGGCTCTACTTTTCGATGACGGCTACTCTCGCGCTTTCCGCAACCATGCTGCTGGTGCTTCCCGCCCACGCCGGCAGCACCACAACGGCCACCACGACATCCGCCGCGTGCATTCCCGCGTTCCAGCCCTTCGGGCTGATCGGCGAGAAGTGGCGGGCCTTGGGCGGCGAGAACAGCCTTTTCGGCTGCCCCACACGCGCCGAGTATGGCTTTACCACCAACAAGGCCCGCAGGCAGGATTTCCATAATGGCCAGATCGGCTGGTCTCCGGCTCTGGGGCCGAAAATGATGATTCGAGCGTTCAGATCTGGCGACAAGGCCGTCTTCCAGTGGGGGCCGACCGGACGAGACTGGGACTACTTCGAGGTCCGCTACTCATTCAACAACGACGAGGTCAAGAAGTACAAAGTGAAGCGCCGCGACCCATGGAACGGCGGCTTCAGCAGACCGATGAGTGGACCAGGACCAGAACACGTGGGCAGCAACGCCCCTCTCCACTATTTCTCGGTCCGGGGCTGCGATGACAGTGGACTCTTCCAGCTGGGATCCGACTGCAGCGGATGGTCGCTACCAGGGCGCTTGTGAACTCCCTCCACCCGGCGTCGGCATCACGGCGCAGGTGACTGCCCAACCCTGGGCAGTCACCTCACCACTCACCAACCGAGACTGCCTGTTACAGCATAATGTCTGCTGTACGGCCCTCAAGCTGTCGTAGCATGACAAAGCCCAGGCAGAGAGCGACTCTCTGACCTGGGCTTACACGTATGGAGCCTAGGAGATTCGAACTCCTGACTTCCTGCTAGCAAACGGGAGCCAGTCACGAGGCCGGGCGCTCTTTTGCCTGGTCAAACGGTAGGTGGTGGCTGGTGATGCGTGCTGATGCACGTCGCCGTCGCTGTACTCCGCCAAAAGAGCACCACATCAAAAGAGCTCTGGTGGAGCTGCCTGGCTGCCCATCCTGACCTGGGTAGACGCTTTGTTCCGCCGGCATCGCCAGCTTGATCACCCCGTGCATGACCTGTGCCCGTTCGGCTCCAGAGCTTGTTCGGGGTTCGGATCAGGACACGTGCGCTGATGTGGTTCACCATGGGACCATCCAGAGCACGCATCCCGGGACCCACGAGGAGACCACGATGTCGCCTGACGGCACGGTGGAAGTATTCCGCTCGACCCAGCCCGGCCAGATCAAGCGGGTCGAAATTCGTATCGTGGGCGGCAACATCAGGATTAACGCCATCGATACCGGCACGGTGAACGTCACGGCACTCGGTGATGTTGCCACGCTGGGCGCGCAGGCTACCGTCGAGGGCGATGTCCTGCGCATCACCTCGTCGTCCGCCCTACGCTATTTCCTCCAGAGGAGCCGCATCGACCTGGTCCTCGACGTGCCGGAGGACACGGGCATCTTCATCAAGGTGTTCGGCGCCGACATCGTCATCGACGGCGGCACCGGGCCGCTGGAGGTGCGCGGAGTCGCCGGCGCGATCGAAGGCACGACCCACTCCTCGGACGTCAAGGTGCGATTCATCGTCGGCGGCAACGACCTCGTCCAAGTGAGCGGAGGCGGCCGCTCCTGAGCCAGAGCGGACCACAGAGCAGGCGAATCCCTCTGATCTCAACTCCGTACAGGCCCTACAGGCTCACAAGGACCCGCGAATTGAGCCGGTCGCGTTGCGTGGTTTTGATCGACGAAAAGTCATCTTGAACCCTCGGGTAGTGGATCGTGCAGGGCCCATTTTGTGGGAACTTCAAGGCGAGCAGCAGGTCTACGCCACCGAACAGCACGCCCACCCGATCACCTGATGTTCCCGTCAGGAGTAGAGGCGGCCCGTCGTTGGAAGCGGGGTCTGGAGTCGCGGCCCTCTACTCGGCCAGATCGGCGACGCCCACGCCTTATGAGAGCGGGGCAGGCAGCAAACGGCCCACCCCTCAGACGGGCAACGGTGGGTGCAAATGGTGGTGGAGCCTAGGAGATTCGAACTCCTGACTTCCTGCTTGCAAATCGGTCTGATCTCGATGGGATACGCCGTCAACCTGGGCCAGGGGCGGACCGCGAGTGACCGCGACTGACCCCTGTTGACCACCCTTAGTGGCCCGCTAATGGCCCGGCGATCAAGCTCACGATCTGGTGCTGTGCGCGGGCCCGTCCCCTGGACCGCCCAGAGATGACCTATATCGCGTGTAGGTCAGCGATGCCCACCGTACAAAGACACGCGCTCGTCCTTCTCGTGGTCAATCTCCTCTGTCAGGAACACGTCGCGTCGCCACGGCTTGTGGGCGATGTTGACAGTCCATTGCTCGTAGTACCACTCGGTGCTGTAACCGCTGAAACGGAAGTTGGCCTGGTAACGGGCATGCTCCCCTGGCTGAAGCAAGAACACCTGGCCGGGGAAACGATTGGTGGGGTACGCGGCATGCACTAGGGTCCGAACCACTTGAACCGCTGCTCCGAACAACTTGAACCGCAGCCCATTGAGCTGCGCTGGAAGGGTGTGGCTGCCGACGACAGCGGTTGGCGCGTATTCGAACCGTTCCTCGGTGAGGAGATCGTGGACGACGAGTGGCGCGTCAGGCATTGGCGGCAGCTCGAACGCCGAGGGAATCTCGCGTCGATGCGTGGCCTCTGCGGCGCCGCGCGCTTGATTGGTCCAACGGATAAGGATCCGCTGCACGATCACCACGCTGTCCCCCTTGGGTCTGTTCAGCAAGCACGGATGCTAGCCAAACCGCATTAGCAGCTCTGATCTCACCCGTCCAGATCAGTTCCACCTGGAACGGGGCTGCACGTAGCTGGATTGCAACTAGAACTGCAACTAGGACGAGTCCGCCAGCCTACAGACTCATAATCCGTAGGTCCCCAAACGACGTCCGAAGGCTTTCGGACGCGTTCGCCACGCAGGTCGCGCACGAGTCACCTCGGGCTCCCCGGAACAGTGCCGACGGTTTTACAGGGGACCGATGATCCTGGCCTCGATGCGGCCTCAACCTCGCTGTACGCCCTCAGTCTCGCCCTTGGAGCCGCAGATCATTCCGCGCATAGTCCGGATCTTGCTACGTGCGGCCAACACGCTCCTCCCCTGTCTGATCATCCCGTCCGCCGTCGTCCCGCCCGAAGGGGAAGCGGGCCTGGGCCATGGGGTCAAGATGGAGCGCCCCACTGGACGAACGATCTTGACCCCATGGCCCAGGCCCGCTCGGCTTGTCCCGGGTCGATGGCGGACGGGATGATCAGACTTCCACCTCAACCACCTACGGCCCTGTCCCCTGGCTCGGCGATTATCCCGGAGCCGGAGACCCCCGCCGGAGGCGTGCTTCTAGATATCCAAGTACGTGAGGCACGCGATACCGACGATGACGAGGCCGATTCCCAACAAGATGATTCCGAGTACGTTGAGCGAGCCCCAGAACAGCCAGAGCCAAGCAGCTGTGGCCGCGAGCGCCAACAAAAGCCAGAGTCCGGCTCGGGCTGCTCCGCCGTAGTCACCTGAGACGATCAGTGCCAAGGCCCCGAGAAGGATGTACAGGCCGATCCCCCAGAGCAGTAGTCGCCCGAAGTCCTGGTCGGAGCCGAATATCTGCATCCGTTCCACAAGGGTTGGAACGGCGACCGTGAGTTGCGCTTGCTCGGGGTTTGAGGGAGCGTTCCCTTCGCCCCATGGGGCTTTCTCGTCCCATTTTAGGAAGGTCATCACGGCGACCATGAGAGCTGCGACGGTGGCTACTTCCGCGAGGATCGTCAACCGGCTGCGCATCCTGCCATCGTCTGTTGTTCAGAACTGTCGTGTCCAGACGGTAGGCCGGGTGCGCTGCGGTGGCGTGGCGCCAGGGTCGGCGGGTCTGATTGGTTGCGGCGAGATCTGACGCGGGCCGGCCCGAGGCGCCGCCGTCCGGGACCGGCCCCCAGGCCGCATGCCCGGGCGGCGGGCGCCAGCGGGCCGGTACGGCGGCGCGCCGCGCCGCCGCTTGATCCCTACAAGAACAACTCGGCAAGATTTCCAGGCACGCAATACTGCTTCGACGACACGTCGCGACGGTTGGCAGGATCTCTCAGGCCAGTCCCTGATCGATCAAGTGGGCGTTCACTGATCGGGCTGCTTCGGCGAGTTCGGGGAGCGTGATCACTGTGACGCCGTGGGCCGTGAGGGCTTCTGTGCCGTTGGCGTCGGTGACGAAGGTGGGAGGTTCTGTCCAGGCGATCACGACGCGGGGGATGCCTGCTTGGAGGATGAGTTGGGTGCAGGTCTTCGGGCGTGAGCGTCGTTTGTTGCAGGGTTCCAGGGTGCTGTAGAGGGTGGCCTTTGCTAGGCGGGGGTCGCCGGTGGGGAGTTTGGCCAGGGCGGACTCTTCGGCGTGGACGTGGTCGTCGGTTTCGCGGGAGTAGCCGCGGCTGAGTTCGTTGCCGTACTCGTCCACGATCACCGCGCCGACGGAGAAGGCCGTCTGCGAGGGTGGGCAGAGGCGGGACAGATCGATCGCGGTGAGCAGCCATCGGTGGTCGTCTGGAGTGGTGGTCATGAGGTGGTACTACCCGATGCCTGTTTGGGGAGGTAGCGCAGCAGTACGACGTCGTCCACGGTGCGGGCTTCGGCGAGTGTCATGCGGTGGCCGGTGCCTCCGGGGAAGTCGCCGGGGTTGACGAAGCGGGGGGCGCCTGCGTCGCCGACGAAGATGGGTGCGATGGCGAGGTGGATCTCGTCGGCGAGTCCCTGGGTGAGGAACTGGGTGTGGATGGTGCCGCCGCCTTCGACCATGAGGCGTTGGATGCCGCGCTGGCCGAGATCGTCCAGCATCCGTGCGAGGTCCGTGGTGGGGCCGAGGCCGACGATGGTGGCCAGGTCGCGCAGTGACTCGCGGAGCTTGGGGACGACCGGGTCGGGGCAGTAGACGATCTTTTCGCCGCCGTGGTGCCAGAACTTCAGGTCCGGGTCGAGGTCTCCGCTGTTGGTGACGGTGACCTTGAGCGGGTACGGGGGCAGGCCTTGGGCAGCTCGCTGGGCTCGCCGGGTTTCGGAGTTGACCAGGAGTCGGGGGTTGTCGCGGCGCATCGTGGTGGCGCCGATGAGGATGGCGTCGCTGTCGGCTCTGACCTGGTCGACGCGGTCGAAGTCGGGGGCGTTGGAGAGCAGGAGCCGTTCCGGGGTGGTGTCGTCGATGTAGCCGTCCACGGACATCGCGCAGCTCAGCAGGACGTAGGGGCGTCGCATGAGACCTTCCAGGGAACCGTGATCATGCTTGCCGCAACACCGTACCTCTCAACGCGGTGTGCAGGTCGGCAACGAGGGGTGCGCTGCGCCAGGGCTGGAGCTGCTGGTCCAGCTTGAGGAGCTCGTTGATGATGCGGGCGGATCCGGTTTCCTCGGCGATGCACAGCGCGGACATGGCGACGTTGGCGGCTTGCTCGGGCTCTCCCGCTCCCGCGTGGGCGATCGATTCCCGTGACAGGTAGACGCCGAGATCACGGCGGAAGGACGGCGGGACGGCGGCTGTCGCGTACCGGAAGCCTTCGACGGCTTCGCTAAACCTGCCGAGTTCGGCGTTGCTCCGCGCGCGCTGGGCCTCCAGGTAAGGCTCGTCCAGCCATACGCCCCATGGAGAGTGGGGGTCGTCGGAGACGTTGAGGAGAAGTTCATGGGCGCGGTCGAGTTCGCGCCTGGCGGCATCGCCGTCGTTACGCAGGGCATGCCCGTATCCGCCGTAGGTGGGGGCGAGCGCTTCGAGTTTGCTGCCTGGGCGGGCGAGGGTGCTTGCGGCCTCGGCCAGGTCGATGGCGGTGACCGCGTCTCCCATGTCGCCGGCGAGTTGACTCTTGCGCGCCAGGATGAACGTGGTCATGTCTCGATCGGCGATGGCGTGCGACAGTTCCAGCGCGCGGTCTGCCCAGTACTGGGCTGCCTGGAAGTCGCCCGCGTCGTGGTAGAGCCATCCGCAGAACTCGCAGTATTCGGCTTGCAGTCTGAGCAACCGGTGCCGGTCGGTGCCTCGCGCCGCCTGGCGGAGTTGATGTATGGCGGTGATCTGCTGCTGGACGGCGGGGATCGTGTTCAGGGGGCCGAGCAGATTGTCATTGTCGATCAGGACTTTGCGTACCTGCTGCAAGTGCTCGACGGGGCTGAGATCACCCGTGGCCGTGGCGAGTCGTCGCGCTGGTGAAACGGGAAGCGACGTGTTCTCTGACGGCATGATTCCTGCGAGGCCGACGCCCAGGCCCTGAAGGAACGTGCGGCGGGATACAGACAAGAAGATGATCCTCCCATCGGGAGCGCGGCCCGGCACGACAAGTGTCCCCTCGTCCGCAGGTGCTGACAACTGCCGCTCGAAGTCTCCTTTGTCCCGTAGCGCTGCGAGGTTAGTGCCAATATTCGCCAAAGATGAGCTATGTGGCAATTGCTCGTTTTCCGCCTTGGCGGGACCTCGCTTGACGGGGGCGAACCCCAGGTCCTCCGGGTCAAGGTGGGTGACCTCGGTCAACGCCAGCCGGTACGGCTCTCGCGGCCATGCGACCTCGCCCGCTTCCCAGCGGCGTAGGCGTTCCTCGTCGCAGGTCAGCTTGTATTTGATCCCGCTTTTGCTGAGATTGATCATTTTTGCCATTTCGGCCCGTGTCAAACGGGCCTTCTGGCGCCACTCGTGAAGGCGAACATTCATCCCCGTTCTGGGCATATCCGGCCTTCTTTCGAATGGGAGTGGCCAAAGGGGGTTACTGGGGGACCTGGAAAGGAGGTCCCCTCATTCTGCATTGCCGGTGGACTTGCCATCAATCAACAAGGTAAGTGCAGCGGACTTCCGCCGTAGGGAGTACCGGAAACGACTCGCGAGGAGATGGCGACGGTGACCCGGCCAGAGAAGAACTGCGAGACAGGCCCCTGCCCGGCGTGCCGGGGACGCGGTTACAAGCTCAAAGGCTCGTGCCGCGCCCTCCTGATCGGCACTGGCGGAGAGGGGGCGGAAGAGATCGAGGAGCGCAAGTGTCTCGACTGCCTCGGCGAAGGCCAGGCCGAAAGGAACGAGAGATGAATCCGATCATGCTGGCGGCCACGAACGGGCTCGGGCACCAGAGGGACGGGCGCGCCCTGGCCCAGTTGCGCGAGCGACTCACGAGTCTCGGCGTCGAGGCCGAGTTGCTGCCGGACAACAGTGCGCTCATCGTGCGCCGACCTGAGCCGGGGCTTCCGGTGTGGGTGTTCGTCGGGTACGGCGGTGCGTACTTCTCCTGGCAGAGCGCCGAGAGGCGGCATCCGGTCGGCGATGTGGAGGGGGCGGCAAGCGTCTTGGCGGAGTGCGCCGCCAAGTAAGAGGCCGGCGCGGCGAGGTGGCGCCAGTCCCCGTTCGGAGGGGTACGGGGCGGTCCTTCCCAGCCTCGTCGCGTCTCATCGCCCGGCAGGTGGCCGAGTCCATGCCCACGGAGGGTCGCCCCCGTTCCTCCGCGACTGCCTGCCGGGCCTTCTTCCCGCACGTCAGCGGAATGCTTGGACGGAGCGGGCTGATCCAGGTTACGCTCAAACTTGGTAAAACAACCTGTCGGGTGTTGGACGGTCAAAATGTCGCTTGAGTCCGTACCGCCGAAGTATGCGCAGCTTGTGCAGGCCCTTCAGCGGCGTATCGAGGCGGGAACGTACCCACCGGGCTCCCTCCTGCCCAGTGAACACCAACTCATCAAAGAGTTCAGTGTGTCCCGGCCTACCGTGGTCGCCGCGCTGCGGGTGCTGCGTGAGCAGGGCTGGATCGATTCCCAGCAGGGCAAGGGCCGTTTTGTACGTGGCCGTCCCGCGATGGCGTCGATGGAGTCCAACCGGCCCGGACAGGCGTACCTGACCGACCCGGAGACCGATACTCCCGGCGAGCTGGTGGAGGCGGGCGCGGTGACGCCGTCCAACCGGGTGGCGTCGCTGTTGGAGATGCCGCCCAAAGGCAGGGCGTTCCTGCGTCGGCGGCTGGTGGCCGGTGACGGTGAGCCGACTGAGCTGGTGTCGTTGTGGTTGCCCTTGGAGCTGTCGGAGGGCACCGATCTGACCAGTGGTGAGCCGTTGCGGGAGGGCGTCCGGGAGCATCTGACGTCGCGCAAGGGGGTGCGCTTCGATCACATCGTGGAGCAGATCACCGCGCGCATGCCCACCGCCCAGGAGGCCAAGCAGCTCGGCATGCCGAAGAACGTGCCGCTCCTGGCCGTGTTCGGGGCAGTGCGTGATGCGTCAGGGCACCCATTGGCCGTTGTGGAGGTGCTTCTCCCGGCCGACCGGCACGAGCTAGAAGACGCCTATCCGATCGCATAGAGCCATCTGAGCCTGGATGCGGTCTGCGGCTAGAAGCAGCGCCAATCTCCGTCCCAGTCATGAGAATCGTACGCTTCGACGATTACTTGGCGACCGCCGGCGGAGTCCTCGTCTGAAAAGTACAGAGTGATCATCGCTTCCTCCTCGGCTCCAGGGATCGACGCGCTGTCATAGTGGCGGCGGATCTCCTGCGGAGTAAGAGCAGTCTGCAACGTGATCCGAACCCGGTAGTCGCAGTAGCTTCCGCTCCCCATGGACAGGTTCTTGTCGAAGATCGCATCACCATCCATCGGGAAGAGGTTGCGGGTGCTCGGTGGGAGCGGGTAGTCGAGTACGCGCTCGTAAAAGGCATCAAGCCGAGCGTTGTCGCGCAGTTGGGGCTTCACGATCAGGAAGAACAGGCCAGCCAGCGCGGTGATCACGGCTGCGACCACACACCCCCACAAGATTCGCACCAGAACCTCCCATGATGTGGAGCCGTCGACCTGCACGCCTGTGTATCGCAACGGTGACACGGCTGTCATTCCAGCTTAGACACTTGACCTACCAAGCTACGCAGCGTTATCGTCCAACTACTTGATAGGTCGAGTGCCTGTCATCCAAGAGAGGAAAGCTGTTATGGCTCTGCAAGGTCCCATCCCCGTTACCTTCGCCATGGTCTTCCCGCACGGCTGCTACGTCGTCGGTCAGGTCGAGCCGGTCAAGGACTTCGACGCCTCGACCAACGGCCGCTTCGTGCAGTCCCGCGACAAGCAGACGAGTGAGCTGGTCTGGCAGGTCGCGGTCCTGGACGGTGACCCGGCCCTCAAGCCCGCGCAGAAGACGGTGGCGGTCAAGATCCTCGCGCCGGTCCAGCCGGTGCCGCCGTCCCCGATGCCGGGGCTTCCGTTCACGCCCGTCGAGTTCGACGGCATCTCGGTCACGCCGTACGTCAACGGCAACGGCCGCCTCGCCTACTCCATCAAGGTGCGGGAGATGCGCGCTCCCCACCAGACCACCGCCCCGGCCAAGGCCGGAAAGGACGCCGCCTGATGACCCGTCGCCGTACCCCGCGCAACAGCGTGATCCGGCTAACCACCGGCCACGCCGCCCGCACCCTCAACCACCCGTTCGCCCGCCGTGAGCCCGTCCTGGCGCTCGACTTCGGCGCCACCTCCGTCCTGGTCACCACCGGTGGCCCCGTGACGGTGGAGGACCTGGAGTTCGCCCGCCAGCTCGCCCGCGAGGCCCACCGCTTCGCCCGCTCCCTGGAGCGCAGCTTCTACGGCCTGCCCGACGGTCACGGGGTGGCGGCATGAGCGAGCACCGGCCCTACACCTACGTCACCCTGTCCATGCGCCCCGACGCCGACCCGCACGTCAGCATCTCCTTCCACACCCCGCGCCTGAAGGTCAGCGCCGGACTGCTGGTCAGCACTCCGCGCCCGTACCTGGAGTTCAGCTCCCAGGAGGCCGACGTGCACGTCTCCACCACCGGAGCCGGGCCGGTCACCGACGCGGACCTGGCCGTCGCCCGCGAGATCTTCAACGCCGCCGCTCGCTACCTGGCCGACTGCGAGTGCCTGCACGCCGAACAACCGGCCAAAGACGCCACCGACACGGCGGCCTGACGCATGAGGCGGGGCCGCTGGAAGCTGCAACTTCCGGCGGCCCCTCGGTTCTCCCACGACTCACTCCATCACGAGAGGTTCCCAGCTTATGTTCAAGCGGCTACCTGGCGACGAGGCGCGCAACCTCGTCTCCACCACGCCCGACACGGCCGTCGTCTTCCGCCCGGCCGTCGTCAAGACTCCCGCAATCCTCACCATCGTCATCCTGGCCTGGCGCATGCTCGCCGGGCTCGTCCGTACGATCTGGCGCCACCCCATCGCGGTCACCATCCCGGTCGCTCTCGGCGCTACTTGGTACGTCTATGGCTGGCCCATGGCCGCATCGCTGCTCGGCACGGTCATCCTGACCCTCGCCTCATGGGCGTACATCGACCGGGCGTCTTTCAACCGCCTGATCGGTTACCGGCTGCTGGCCTGGTGGCAGCTCACCCGGATCTACCGGCGACACTGGCAACCCGTCCTGATCGTCTCCGGTCTCGGCCGTCACATCCGGGGCCGTGACTATCTGCCCCGGCTCGGCAAGGTCACCTGCACATCCTGGGCCGACCAGGTCACCGTCCGCATGCTCAAAGGCCAACCGGTCAAGGACTGGACCGACCGCACCGACCACCTCGCCCAAGGCTTCGGCGCCGCATCCTGCCGGGTGACGCTGACCCAGGCCGGACACCTGACGCTGACCTTCCCGCGTAGCGATCCACTCTCTGAGCCCCTACCGGCCCTGCCCATCCCCATCGAACCGACCGTGGGACCGGTCGAGATCGGCACCCGAGAAGACGGGCGACCGTGGCGGCTCAAAGTGCACGGGACACACGTTCTCGTCGCGGGCGCGACCGGGGCCGGCAAGGGGTCGATCATCTGGTCCGTCATCCGCTCCCTACTTCCCGCCGCCAGTGGGGGTCTGGTCGAGTTGTGGGCGCTGGACCCGAAACTGATGGAGCTGTCCTACGGCCGCGCCCTGTTCGGCACGCGGTACGCGGCCACGCCTGAGGAGTGTGCCGACCTGTTGGACGAGGCCGTCGCCGTCATGCAGAAGCGAGCCGCCCGTTTCGCCGGGCTCCAGCGCTCCCACACGCCCACGGTCGATGATCCGTTCATCCTGGTCGTGGTCGACGAGGTGGCGTTCCTGACCGCCTATCAGTCCGATCGGCAGCTACGGCAACGCATCTCCTGCGCCCTCGCCACGCTCACCACCCAAGGCCGCGCGGTCGGCGTCGGCGTCCTGGCCGCACTCCAGGACCCGCGCAAAGAGGTCATGAACATCCGCAACCTGTTCCCCGACAAGATCGCCCTCCGCCTGGACGAGTCCGAACAGGTCGACATGGTCCTCGGCGACGGCGCACGCGACCGGGGAGCGCTGGCCGACCGCATCTCACCCGTCCCCCAACGAGGCGCGGGCGTCGGTTACGTCCGGCTGGAGGCAAGTCCCGAACCTATTCGGGTTCGCGCCGCCTACGTCTCCGACACCGACATTCACGCCATGGTCAACGCCTACACCCCGTACGGGAGCGCCGCATGAGGATCTGCGCCGACCTGGGGGTGAGTTCTGATGCGTGAGCTGCTGGAAGAGCTGCGCTGCGCCACCTGCCACACCGTGAACGCTCTCTGGCTCGACCCGGTCCGCGCCCTGGTCGAGTGCCGCGCCTGCGGCCAGATCGCGCTCATCGTCCTTGACGTCAACGAAGGGAGGTTCACATGACCCATGCGCACGACCGTGCACTTCCCCGGGCCGTCCGCCAAGCCATGCCGATGGCCCGGGACGTGCTCGAAGAGGTCGCCAAGCTCCACGGCGTCTGCATCCGGCCCATCCCGCTGCGGCGACTCGACACCGTCACCGGTACCTCCGAGATCATCGACGTGCCATGCGGTTCCACCCTGGACAGCAAGTGCCCTCCCTGCGCCAAGCGCAACCGGCAGCTCCGCATGGCCCAGTGCCGCGAGGGCTGGCACCTCGACACCGAACCGGCCATCACCCCGGACGAGGCCAGCGAGGAACAGCGCCGATTGGTCGAGTTCCGCGCCGACATGCAGGCCAAGCGTGATGCCGCCGAGCAGGCCGGCGACGGCGCCACTGACCTGGACGCCGTTCTCGCGAGCCTGGACGAGGAGATCAACGCGGCTGGGATGCGGGGCAGCGTCACCGGATCCGCGGTGCCCAAGCGCACCCGATCGACCCGGCGTCGGCAGGACGCTCCGGACCTGCCCAAGCGGAAGATGGCGGCCACCACTCTTGGACGCACCTTCACCGGCTCCGATGGCAAGGTCTATCGGCCGTCGCTGTTCGTCACGCTCACCCTGCCCAGCTATGGCAAGGTCCGTGACGGCGCACCCGTCGATCCGAACACCTATGACTACCGGCGCGCGGCTCGGGACGCGCTGCACTTCTCCAAGCTCGTCGATCGATTCGTGCAGAACCTGCGCCGGGTCGCGGGCTATGACGTGCAGTACTTCGCCGCACCACAGCGATCGGGCTGCGCTCATTTACCAGCACGCGACCAAGGACGCTGACCAGCGGATCGCGGATGCGCTCAGCGCTCGTGTGGAGGCCGAGAGAAAGAGGCTGGACCAGGATGGCTAATGGCCCGTTAATGGCCCGAACACCCCGTCACAAGATCAGTGGCGGGGTGTTCTACCTGGTGGAGCCTAGGAGATTCGAACTCCTGACTTCCTGCTTGCAAAGCAGGCGCTCTGCCAACTGAGCTAAGGCCCCTTCGAGACGAAGATAGCTTACCCGTCCTCCGCAGGCATCCGTGTCGTTCCTGTTCGCTCGCTGAGGATCAGCTCAGGGAGGTTGGCGATCGAGTCGATGATGTGGGTCGCGCCTCCCTGGAGGAGGCGCTCGCGGCTGTGCACGCCGGTCATCACCCCCGCGACGATCGCGGCGCCGGCGCTGCGGCCGCAGCGCATGTCGCTCTCGGCGTCGCCCACCACCGCCACCCGCCGGACATCGTCGATCGCGAGACGGAGCACGGCGTGCAGCACCATGTCGGGCCAGGGGCGGCCACGGCCGCCCGCGTCTTCGGGGCAGATGGCCAGGTCGATCTGGTCGTGCCAGGCGAGAACGCTGAGGACGCGGCTCAGGGTGGTGCGGCTGAAGCCGGTGATCAAGGCGAGGTGGATGCCGGAGCCGCGGAGTTTGTCGAAGACTTCGAGGACTCCGGGCATGGCTACGAGGCCCGTCCGCTCCAGCAGACCCTCGTAGGAGCGTTCGAAGGTCAGGTTGGCCGCCTGGGCCTGGGCTTCGTCCTCGGGGAAGATGCCGCGGAACACGTCGATGGTGGGGAGGCCCCGGGACCGGTGCACGTGAACCATGGCTCGTGCGTACGCTCCGGTCCCGGGAACTATGCCCTGGGTGGCGATCGCCTCGGCGAAAGCGCGCTCGACCATGGCGATGTCACCGACCGTCGTGCCTGCCAGGTCCAGGCACACCAGCTTGATGGGGACGACGTCACTCATCGCCTCGCCGGTCGGTTAGTTCTCGCTACCGGTTGCCTCGGTCCAGAGATCGAGCTCGGCGCGGTCGGCCTGTACCTTACGCCAGACCAGCAACCCCCCGAGGGCGACCAGCGCCAGAACGAGCAGCTTCTTCACGGTGTGACCCCACTTCTTCGACGGTCTCACCTGCCGGGGTGAGACCCAACGGTTGACAAGCAGCCTAGCAAGGGATGGCTGCGGTCCTGGTGTTTGCCAGAACCAGATGTACGGATTGTTCGAGAACGGGCCAACAGTCCCAGGTGGGACAGCATGTGCCCGGCCCATCTTGGATCATGCCGCATGTCGCGGCTGAGTGCGCGCGGGCGAAGGGTGTGGACATACCCCCTCCCGGTAAGTTATGTTCCCAGATGTACCCCCTAGGGGTATAAATCAGCGACGCACGACAGCGGCGGGCGAAGCAAAGGATTGATCCACACACCTCTTCCAGCCGTACAAGAAAGAGGGAGGGCGGCGTTTCCAGCCCTGGAAGAATACCCTAGGGGGGTACGGTGTTAGACTCGATAGAGCAAGAATACGGCCATCTGAAGGAGCCACCCATGAGCACCGCCACCTACACCGTCAAGGGCATGACCTGCGGCCACTGCGTGAGTTCGGTCAAGGAGGAGGTCACCGAGGTCTCGGGGGTCACGTCCGTTGAGGTGGACCTGGCGAGCGGCGCGCTGACCGTGGTGAGCGAGAGCCCTGTGGACCAGGAGCGGATCAGCGCCGCCGTGCAGGAAGCCGGCTATGAGTTGGTCGGCGTCTCATGAACACGGCCGCACGCCTCGGGCTGTACGGCGCCGGACTGGCAGTGATCTTCGCCGGGGCGCTGGGGGCCGGGAGCGCGTTGGGCCAGGTCGGACCCGCCGCGGGTCCGACCCGGCAGGCCACGGGTCCCGCTGGGCAGGCCACGGTACCGCCCGGGCAGGTCACGGCGGGCCCGAAGAGCCACGCCGACATGGCCGCGCCGGCGGACAAGGACTCCGCAACCGGCACCGCGCACGACACCACGGCCGGACACGCCGACGAGAACGGCGAGCGCGACGAGCAGGGCGAGCACGGCGGGCACGGCGGGCACGGCGAGGCGGCGCACAACGAGAGTGATACCCCCGGAGGGCTCCAGGTCTCCCAGAACGGCTACACGCTCACCCCCCTCACCAAGCCCGGCAAGGACTTCCGCTTCAACATCACCGGCCCCGACGGCAAGCCCGTCACCGAGTACGACGTGGCGCACGAGAAGAAGCTCCACTTCATCGTCGCCTCCCGCGACCTGACCAGCTTCCAGCACCTGCACCCGACGCTCGGCCAGAACGGCGTCTGGTCGGTCAAGCTGGAGCTGCCCGAGCCCGGCGCCTACCGAGCCTTCGCCGACTTCGCCCCCACGGGCGCCGACACGCTGACCCTGGGCGTGGACCTACAGGCCCCCGGCGACTACGAGCCGAAGGCGCTGCCGCAGGCCGGCCGCACCGCCAAGGTGGGCGACTACACAGTGACCCTCGACGGGGAGCTGGAGCCCGGCCACGCGAGCAAGCTCACCCTCAAGGTCACCAAGGACGGCAAGCCGGTCAAGGACCTGCAGCCCTACCTGGGCGCCTACGGCCACCTGGTGGCGCTGCGCGCGGGCGACCTGGCCTACCTGCACGTCCACCCGGACGGCGAGCCGGGCGACGGCAGGACCACGCCGGGCCCGGAGATCACGTTTTACGCCGAGGTGCCCAGTGTGGGCGACTACCGTCTGTTCCTGGACTTCCAGCACGGCGGCGACGTCCGTACGGCGAGCTTCACGGCAACGGCCGAGCAGGCACCGGCTCGCACGCACTGAAAAACCGGCCCACACCCACTGAGAACAAGCCCAGACAAACAAGTCCAGCGCGCAGGAAACGGACGAGGGAAAGGAGAGGTGATGTCTTCCCTCATCGAGGAAAAGGCCGTCGAGCTCACGATCGGTGGCATGACGTGCGCGTCCTGCGCCAACCGCATCGAGCGCAAGCTCAACAAGCTCGAAGGCGTGACCGCGACGGTCAACTACGCGACGGAGAAGGCGAAGGTCACCTTCCCCGACGACCTCGACCCACAGGAGCTGATCTCCGAGGTGGAGAAGGCCGGCTACTCGGCCACGCTGCCCGCCGACGATCCACAGCCTGTGGACAACCCCGACAACAGCCTGCGTGACCGGCTGATCACGGCGGTGGTGCTGAGCGTGCCCGTGGTCGCGATGGCGATGATCCCGGCGCTGCAGTTCACGTACTGGCAGTGGTTGTCGCTGACGCTGGCGGCGCCGGTCGTGGTGTACGCGGGCTGGCCGTTCCACAAGGCCGCCTGGACCAACCTGCGGCACGGCACGGCGACGATGGACACGCTGGTCTCGATGGGCACGCTGGCCGCGCTCGGCTGGTCGCTGTGGGCGCTCTTCTTCGGTACGGCCGGCATGCCGGGCATGACGCACCCGTTCGAGCTGACGATCCAGCGGACCGATGGCTCCGGCAACATCTATCTGGAGGCCGCGGCGGGGGTGACGGCGTTCATCCTGGCCGGGCGTTACTTCGAGTCGCGATCGAAGCGGCAGGCGGGGGCGGCGCTGCGGGCGCTGATGGAGCTGGGCGTCAAGGACGTCGAGCTGGCCGACGGCCGACGGGTCGCCGTCGACGCGCTCCAGGTGGACGACAGGTTCGTGGTACGGCCGGGCGAGAAGGTCGCCACCGACGGCGTGATCGAGGAGGGCACCTCCGCGATCGACGCCTCGATGCTCACCGGCGAGTCGATGCCGGTGGAGGTCGGGCCGGGTGAAGCCGTGGTGGGCGCGACCGTCAACGCGGGCGGACGGCTCATCGTGCGGGCCACCCGGGTCGGCGGCGACACCCAGCTCGCCCAGATGGCCAGGCTGGTGGAGGAGGCGCAGACGGGGAAGGCGGCCGTGCAGCGGCTGGCCGACCGGATCTCCGGCATCTTCGTGCCGATCGTGATCGGCCTGGCCATCGCCACGCTGGGCTTCTGGCTCGGCACCGGCAACGGCGCGGGCGCGGCCTTCACCGCCGCGGTCGCCGTGCTGATCATCGCCTGCCCGTGCGCGCTCGGCCTGGCGACGCCCACGGCGCTGCTGGTCGGCACCGGCAGGGGCGCCCAGCTCGGCATCCTGATCAAGGGACCGGAGGCGCTGGAGTCCACGCACAGGGTCGACACGATCGTGCTGGACAAGACCGGCACGGTCACCGAGGGCCGGATGACGCTCGTCGGCGTCCACCTGGCCGAGGGCGAGGACCGCGGTGAGGTGATCAGGCTGGCCGGCGCGCTGGAGCACGCCTCCGAGCACCCGATCGCCCGCGCCATCGCCAAGGCGGCCGGGTCCACGGCCACGGTCGAGGACTTCGCGAACGTCGAAGGGCTCGGCGTACAGGGCGTCGTCGACGGGCACGCGGTGCTGGTCGGCCGGCCGAAGCTGCTGCGGGAGTGGTCGCAGCACCTGCCGGCCGAGCTTGAGGACGCGTTGGCGCGGGAGCAGGCCGCCGGGCGTACCGCCGTCGCCGTGGGGTGGGACGGCAAGGCGCGCGCGGTGCTGGTCGTGGCCGACGTGGTCAAGGGCACCAGCAAGGAGGCGATCGAGCGGCTGCGCGCCCTCGGGCTCGCCCCGGTGCTGCTGACCGGCGACAACGAGGCGGTCGCCAGGACCGTGGCGGCCGAGGTCGGCATCGACGAGGTCATCGCCGAGGTGCTGCCCGCCGACAAGGTGGACGTGGTCAAGCGGCTGCAGGCCGAGGGCAGGGTGGTGGCCATGGTGGGCGACGGCGTCAACGACGCCGCCGCGCTGGCCCAGGCCGATCTGGGGCTCGCCATGGGCACCGGCACCGACGCGGCGATCCAGGCGTCCGACCTCACGCTGGTCCGTGGCGACCTGCGGGTGGCGGCCGACGCCCTGCGGCTGTCGCGCAGAACGCTGGCCACGATCAAGGGCAACCTGTTCTGGGCCTTCGCCTACAACGTGGCCGCCCTGCCGCTGGCCGCCGCGGGGCTGCTCAACCCGATGATCGCGGGCGCCGCGATGGCGTTCTCCAGCGTCTTCGTGGTGAGCAACAGCCTGCGGCTGCGCGCTTTCAAGTGACCGAGCTTCAAGTGACCGAGCTTCAAGTGACCCAGCACGGCCGGCGCGGGAAGGCGCCGGCCGTTCAGGCCTGGTAGGACTCCGGGGTCATCCTGGTCGACACGCCCATCCGGTTCCAGGCGTTGATGGTGGCCAGGGCGACCACCAGGGCGGCCAGTTCTTTCTCGGTGAAGTGCTCGGCGGCCTGCTGCCAGATCTCGTCGGTCACGTCGCCGGTGGACAGCCGGGTCGCGGCCTCGGTGAAGGCCAGGGCCGCGCGCTCCTGGGCGGTGAAGAAGGGGGCCTCCTGCCACACCGCCACGGCGTGCAGCCGCGCGTCGCTCTCCCCCGCCCGCTTGGCGTCGGAGCTGTGCGAGTCCACGCAGTAGACGCAGCCGTTGATCTGGCTGGCGCGCAGCCGTACCAGCTCCAGCAGGGGCTTGGGGAGGGTGCTCGCGCTCACGAATCGGTCGAGTCCGGCCATCGCCTTGTAGGCGTCGCCGGCGAGCTTGCCCAGGTTCATTCGTTCCGTCATGCCGCCCACGTTAGGCCGGAGCTTGTCCCGATATAAGCTCCAATTTCCGGCTAAATGATTGGGCCAAGATGGACGTACACGTGACCCTGTCGGGGCGGGGTGACCTGACGGCGCAGATCTACCGCCAGCTCCTGGAGGCGGTCCTGGACGGGCGGCTCAGGTCGGGCGAGCGGCTGCCGCCGACGCGGGAGCTGGCCCGGCGGCTGGCCGTCTCACGCAACACCGTCGCCGTCGCCTACGACCGGCTGGTCGCCGACGGCTTCCTGGTCGGCCGCGCGGGCGCGGGCACGTACGTGTCGGCCGAGCCGGTGCGCGGCAGAGCCGCCCCCAAGGGTGTCGTACGGCCCCGCGCCGTGTGGGAGTCCATCACCGGCGGCCCCTCCGGCCCGGCCCGCCCGGACGGGTCGACCATGCAGGCGTACGACTTCCGCGTCGGCGTGCCCGACGCGGAGCTGTTCCCGATGGAGAGCTGGCGGCGGCTGGTGAGCCGCGAGCTGCGGCGCGGCGTCGGGGGCTACGGCGACCCGTCGGGGCACGAGGGCCTGCGGGAGGCCATCGCCCGGCACATCGGGGTCAGCCGGTCCGTGCACGCCGGCGCCGGGGACGTGCTCATCACCAACGGCGCGCAGCAGGCGCTGGACCTGGTGGGCCGGGTGCTGATCGAGCCCGGCGCCTGCGTGGCCGTGGAGGAGCCCGGCTACCCGCCCGCGCGGCTGCTGTTCCGCTCGCTCGGCGCGCGGGTCGTGGGGGTGCCCGTGGACGGGGAGGGACTGGACGTCTCCGCCATTCCGGGTGCCGCGCGGCTGGTGTACGTCACGCCGTCGCACCAGTTCCCGCTGGGCACGCCCATGTCGCTGGCCCGCCGGGCGGCGCTGCTGGCGTGGGCCGAGCGGCGGAACGCGGTGGTGATCGAGGACGACTACGACAGCGAGTTCCGCTTCGGCGATCGCCCGCTGGAGCCGCTGCAGAGCCTGGACCGGGCCGGCCGGGTGATCTACGTGGGCTCCTTCTCCAAGACCCTGCTGCCCATGCTCCGGCTCGGCTTCCTGGTCGCGCCGGCCTCGCTCGGGCCCACGCTGACGGCCGCCAAGCGGATCTCCGACTGGCACGGCGAGCTGCCGACGCAGGCGGCGCTGGCCAGGTTCATCGACGAGGGCCTGCTGGCCAGGCACATCAGGAAGGCCACCCGGGTGTACGCCGCCCGGCACGCGCTGATCGCCGGCACCCTGTCCGGCGAGGACCGGCTGCGCCTGGTGCCCTCCGCGGCCGGCCTGCACCTGTGCGCCCGGCTCGCGCCCGGCGTCGCGGTACGGCAGCGGCCCGGCCTCGGCGTCGAGCGGCTCGACGCCTACTGCGGCGAAAGCCCGGCCCAGCGCGGCCTGGTCATCGGCTACGGCGCGATCGGGCAGAGCGCCATCCCCGGCGGCCTCGAACTGCTCAGAAAGTCACTGATAATGCCGGCGACCCCAGAACCGCCGGGCCCGCTCACCTGAGAACTGCGGGTCGTCCGGCGGCACCGGCTGGCGCACGATCACCACCGTGGCCCGCGCGTGCCGTGCGCAGTACATGGACGTCGAAGGCAGGAACAGGCGGCTGACCAGCCCACGCCGCCCCCGGCCGAGCACCAGCAGGTCGCCGTCGCGGGCCAGGTCGACCAGGTGATAGCCGGGATCGCCGACTCGCGCGACCGCGGCGGTGGTGAGGTCGTCGGGCACCCCGCCCGCCACGTCCTCGAACGCCCGCGCCACCACCTCGCCGCAGCGATCCTCCTCCCCCTGCCTGATGGCGTGCTGCACGGGCAGCGCCTCAGGGAAGGGGTGCACGGGCGCCCGGCTGACGTGCACCGCGACCAGCGCCATGCGGTGCAGCCGCGCCGCGCCGATGGCCCAGGCCAGCGCCCAGCGCGCGGCCGGGGACTCGTCCACTCCCACGATCAATCGCGCGCCACTGGGCAGGTCCTGATCCACCACACTCTCCTCGTAGAGGTACTTGACCATAGTGCGCTTCTTTGCTGCTTACCGGGAGGTGGCAATTTGCGAACTATGCCCAAGTCGTCCTCCCCTCACACCAGGCGAAGCAACCCGTCGTACAACCGCGCGCGCTCCGCCTCCGAGAGGATCCTGTACGGGCGGGCGGCGCGCTGGTTCGTCCTTGCCTCGATGCGTTCGCGTACCGGGCCGCGCTTCAGGGCGACGATGTCGGCCACCGACAGGCCCGCTTCCTGCCAGGCCGCGGCGTGCGCGTCCGCGCGGTGGTAGCGCAGGGCGGCGAGCCGGTTGAACAGCAGCACTCCCGGCGGGGCGTCCAGCGGCTCGTACGGCGGCACCACCACCGCGAACGCACCGCCCACCGCCTCCGCCGAGTGGCCGGAGGGGTGGACGGTCGTCGACAGGTCCTGCTGGGCCCGGGTGAGCACGCTGCGCGCGAGGGTGGCCAGTGCGGGGACGTCGTGGTCGGGCCAGATGCGCTCGACGGCGGCGGCGTGCAGGCCGTACAGGCTGTGGATGATCTCCAGGCCGTGAGCCGTCGCGTGCAGCAGGCCGTCGGGGTCCTCGGTCAGGGTGCCCTGCTCCAGGTGCTCCTGGATGATGCTCTCGCGTTCGTCGGCGGTGCCGTACCTGTAGACGGCGGCGAGCGCGGCGCGGGTGAGGGGGCGGAGTGGGAGGGTGAAACGGAGGTCGTTCAGGAAGCCGGGGGACGGGTCCGGGGCTCCGCTGAGCTCTCTGCCGACCGCGCGGGCGGCGGCGTGCACGTTGACGTGGACCGCACCGATGACCGGCGCGATCGCCCCCGCATATGTCGAGAGTTCCGCATATTTCGGCATTGCGTGTCATTATGCCGCCGGCCCTTGATGGCTCAGGGCCTTATGGAGCACTCCCTGGCCGACCGGCGGCAAAATGCTTCATGTGCTGGGCTTCATCGCACCGTGCAGGAACACCTCGACGAGGTCCGGCACGGGGAGGTCGCTCGGCGTGCCGCCTCGCCTCTGGGAATACTGCAGCGACAGGAAAATTGTCGCTATCTGGTCGGGAGGGAGGCGGAGCGACTCCGCGTCGGGCTCGATCAGGTCGGTCACTGCGTCCTTGATCAGCTGCATGGAGGCCTCCCGGCCGCCGGGCTGCGGGCGGTCCCGCTGCCGGCCCCGGCCGTGGCCGCCCGCGTGCAGGGCGCCTATCACGGTGCCGACCCGATCCAGGTGGGCGGAGAGTGCCTCGACGGTCTCGGCCAGCCTGCTCGCGAGTGGCTGGTCGAGGGGGATGGAGGCGATCTCCTTGACCACGTGGTCCGGCTGGATCGCCTCGGCCAGGCAGGCGTCCAACAGCTCCTCCTTGTCGTTGAACACGCGGAAGATGGTGGCCTCGCCGATGG
This sequence comes from Nonomuraea glycinis, assembly GCF_014646515.1. GTDB lineage: Bacteria > Actinomycetota > Actinomycetes > Streptosporangiales > Streptosporangiaceae > Nonomuraea > Nonomuraea glycinis. The sequence goes on along the minus strand of NZ_BMNK01000002.1, from coordinate 306,200 downwards.
CGGCGGCCCTGGCGATCTGGCTGGTCGTCACGGCCGTGCCGTGCTCGGCGACCAGGGGGAGGGCGGCAGCGACGATCATGGCTCGCCGCTCCTCGGGACTCATCCCCGGCGCTCTGCGCCGGGTCGGTTTGTCGCTCATACGCTCACGGTACGGAGTGAGTACTCACTCCGTCAATGGCCAGAGTGAATACTCACTCCGGTTCGTATGGGGGAAATAGCCGGGTTCGGAAGGGGGGCGGGGGTGGGGCGTGTCATGATGTCGGGATCGTGACGCCGAGCATGCCGTTTCGCCTTATTCGCACCATGGTGTTCGCCATGGTGTGCCTTGGGCTGGGTGTGGGGGCGCATGTCTTCGGCGGGGGGACGGTGTCCGGGGACGCCATGCTGGTGGCGTTCTGGCTGGCCGCCTGTGTCGCCTATCCGATGGCGGGGCGCGAGCGATCGCTGCACGCCATTCTGCCCCTGCTGGGCGGACTCCAACTCGCCCTGCACCTGCTGTTCTCGCTGTCGCACGCCGGCTCCCCCGCGCAGGCCGTCGCGCACGCCGTGCACGCCTCCGGGGGGCTGGTGCCGGGGTTCGGCATGCTGGTCGCGCACTCCTGGGCCACCGTGCTGACCGCGCTGTGGCTGGCGCGCGGCGAGGCCGTGCTCTGGACGCTGCTGCGCCGGCTGGCCGTACGGCTGCTCGCCGTGTTGCTGCCGCCGGTGCCCGAGACGCCTTTCTTCGCCGCGGCCGTGGTCGAGCCGCCAGTGCTGCGTTCGGCCGTGCTTCGGCACGTGCTCAGCAGGCGTGGACCTCCGATGGTCGTCGAAACCAGCTGATCCTTTTCGACGACCCCCGCCTGCGGCGATGCTCTGCCGTGGGCGCAGAAAGGCATGTTCATGTACATCCGTCCTGTGTGCCTGCTCGCCGCCGCCGTCGTGGCGCTGAGCGGGTGCGGCTCCACCGCCGGCACCGCCAAAACCACCGACACCGTTACCCAGAGCCGCTCGACCGTCGCCGCCGAGGCGCGGCCACCCGCCGGCGCCGCCGCCGGGCTGTCCATCACCGATCCCTGGGTGAAGACGGCCGAGAAGGGGATGACCGCCGCGTTCGGCACCCTGGTCAACAACACCGACGCCGAGGTGACGATCGTCGCCGGGGCGTCCCCGCTGTCGCCGATGATCGAGCTGCACGAGGTGGTGGACTCCGACGGCAAGATGATCATGCGGCCCAAGGAGGGCGGCTTCGTCATCCCCCCGCGCGGCACCCACGAGCTGCGGCCCGGCGGTGACCACATCATGCTGATGGGGGTCGCCGAGGAGGTGAAGCCGGGTGCGCGGATCCCGTTCACGCTGACGGTGAAGGACGGGCAGCCCTTCGAGTTCACCGCCGTGGGCAAGGACTTCGCCGGAGGCAAGGAGGACTACCAGCCTGGCATGGGACACAAGTGATGGCCGGTCGGATCAGCAGAAGAGGGCTGATCACCGGGGGCGCCGCCACCGCGGCGGGCGCGCTCGGCTCGGCTGCCGTCATCGGCGCGCTGGATACGCCCTCGGCCGTCGCCTCGGGCGAACCCGCCGGACCCGTCGTGGAGCCGTTCCACGGCGTGCATCAGGCGGGGGTGGCGACGGCTCCGCAGGCGCACGCGGTCTTCGTCGCCTTCGACCTGCTGCCGGGCACCGGGAGGGAGGCACTCGGCCGGTTGATGCCGCTGCTGACCGATGACGCGCGCCGCCTCACCCAGGGGCGGCCCGCGCTGGCCGACACCGAGCCGGAGCTGGCGACGGACCCGGCCCGGCTGACCGTGACGTTCGGCTTCGGGCCAGGGCTGTTCGCCGCGGCGAAGGTGGACTCGCCGGTCCAGGCGCTGCCCGCGTTCGAGACGGACAAGCTGCGCAGGGAGTGGAGCGGCGGGGACCTGCTGGTGCAGATCTGCGCCGACGACGCGCTCACCGTGGCGCACGCGCTGCGGATGATCGTCAAGGACGCGCGGTCCTTCGCCAAGGTGCGCTGGACCCAGCGGGGTTTCCGGCGCAGCGCGCACCTGGGTGTTCAGGGGCATACCCAGCGCAACCTGATGGGCCAGCTCGACGGCACGGTCAACCCGACCGACCTGGACCGCGCCGTCTGGATCGATCAGGGGGCCGACTGGCTGCGCGGCGGCACCACGCTGGTGTTGCGGCGCATCCGGATGGAGCTGGAGACGTGGGACGCGGCCGACCGGGTGGCCAGGGAGTTCACCATCGGGCGGCGGCTGGACACCGGCGCTCCCCTGACCGGCCGGGCCGAGCGTGACGAGCCGAATTTCGAGCGGGTCAACCGGCTCGGTTTCCCGGTCATCTCCGAGTACGCCCACATCAGGCGGGCCCGGACGGCCGATCCCGCCGCCCGGATCCTGCGGCGTCCGTACAACTATGACGAGGGCCTGTCCAAGGACGGGACCTCGGACTCGGGGCTGCTGTTCGCCTCCTATCAGGCGGACGTGGAGCGGCAGTTCGTCCCGGTTCAGCGCCGTCTGGCCGAGGGGGACCTGCTCAACGAGTGGGTGACGCCCATCGGCTCGGCGGTCTTCGCCATCCCGCCGGGCTGCACGCCCGAGGGGTGGATCGGCGACGGCCTGCTGGCCTGAGCCGGCCGTCCATGGGCCGCACCCGCGCCGTGCGGCTCATGGACGGGAACTCTCCTCGCGCTCAGAATCGAAGTCATGGCCGACGACACCTACGTAGGTTCCAGGACTCCCCGCCTCGAGGACGCCCGGCTCCTGGCCGGACGCGGACGGTACGTCGGCAACGTCCGGCTGCCCGGCATGGCGTACGCGGTCGTGGTGCGCAGCCCGATCGCGCACGGGCGGCTGGTGGCGTGCGGCGTCAAGGCGGCGCGGGCCGCCGACGGCGTGCTCGACGTCATCACCCCGGCGGACGCGGCCGGGATCCGGCTGCCCTGTGCCGGGCTGTCGCCGGGGCAGCGGCTGACGGCCTACCCGGTGCTGGAGGAGACGATCCGCTACGTGGGCCAGCCGGTCGCGGTCGTCGTGGCCGACACCCCGGAAGCCGCCGGGGACGCCGCCGAACTGGTCGACCTGGACTTCGACCAGTGGCCCGCCGTCGTCGGCGTGGCACGCGCGCTGGCGGACGACGCCTCGCTGCTCTACCCGGAGTGGGGCACCAACGTGGTCACCGACTTCCCCATGGGGGACGACTGCGAGGAGGCGATCGGGGCCGCCGAGCACGTGGTCGAGATGACGTTCACGCTCGGCCGCGTCTCGCCGTACCCGATGGAGCCGCGCGGGGTGGTCGCCTCCTACGACGGCGAGGAGCTGACGATCAGGATTTCCACGCAGGCCGCGCACAACGTGCGCGAGCACGCCGCGAACGCGCTGGGGCTCGGTCATGATCGAGTACGGGTGATCGGCGCGGACGTCGGCGGCGGGTTCGGGGCGAAGGAGCACCTGTATCCGGACGAACTGCTCGCCTGCCTGGCCGCGATGCGGCTGGGACGGCCGGTGAGCTGGACGGAGGCGCCGGGCGACCGGCTGGTGGCCACCCTGCCGTCGCGGGCCACCGTGCACCGGGGGCGGCTGGCGTTGGACGGGGACGGCCGGTTCGTGGCGGTGCACGCCGACATCGTGAGCGATCTCGGGGCACATCCCTCCAACGTGGGCGCGGGGCCGGCCGCGGTGACGGCCACGCTGCTGCCGGGGCCGTACCGGTTCGAGCAGGCGGGGGCCCGGGTGCGCGGGGTGGTCACCACGACCACGCCGACCGGCTCCTACCGCGGGTTCGGCCAGCCGGAGGCCGCGTGGACGCGGGAGCGGCTGGTCGACGAGGCGGCGCGACGGCTCGGGCTGGACCCGGTCGAGCTGCGGCTGCGCAACATGCTGCGGCCCGAGGACCTGCCCTGCGGGAACCGGATCTGGCAGACGTACGACTCGGGCGACTACCCGAGGGCGCTGCGCACGCTGCGGGAGATGGTGACGCCGCCGGGCGGGGACGACGGGCGCAGGAGGGGCGTGGGCTACTCCTGCCACGTGGAGGGCACCGGCATGGGACCCTCCATGGGCCTTAAGGCGGCCGGCATCCAGGAAGGCGGGTACGAGGCGGCGCTGCTGCGGATGAACTCCGACGGGTCGGTGGTGGTGTCCAGCGGCCTGTCCGGGATCGGGCAGGGCATCGAGACCGCGCTGGCGCAGATCGCCGCCGACCGGGTGGGGGTGCCGATGGACCGGATCCGGGTGGTGCTGGCGGACACCGCGTCGACGCCGTACTCGCCGGTCGGGTCCATCGCCAGCCGGGCCCTCGCGGTCGGCGGCCCGGCCCTCGCCGAGGCGGCCACCCGGCTGCACGACAAGATCATCGCGCTGGCGGCGCACCGGCTCGAAGCGGCTCCCGGTGACCTGGAGATCGTCGGGTCCGTCGTACAGGTCAAGGGGGATCCGCAGGCGTCGCTGCCGCTGCGGGAGATCGCCACGTCGGCGTGGCGCGGCTGGGACCTGCCGGACGGCTGCTCCCCCGGGCTGGAGGAACGGGCGACGTACGACCCGGCCGACTACACCTACGCCTACGGCGCGCACGCGGCGGCCGTCGCCGTCGACCCGGAGACCGGCGAGGTGGAGCTGGAGGGCTACTGGGTGGTCAACGACTGCGGTGTGCAGGTGAACCCGGACATCGTCGAAGGCCAGCTCCGGGGCGGGGTGGCCCAGGGCATCGGGATGGCGCTGACGGAGGAGGTCGGCTACGGCGAGGACGGGCAGCCGGTCGCCGACTACCTGCCGCCCACCGCGTACGAGGTGCCCGAGGTGCGGATCGTCTCGCTGGAGACGCCCTCGCCGATCACCCCGGGCGGCATGAAGGGCGTCGGCGAGGCCGGCACGATCAGCCCACCGGCCGCCATCGGCAACGCGGTCGCCGCCGCCCTTCCGGAGATCGCCGACCGCGTCACCGACACACCGATCACCCCGCAGACCATCTGGCGGCTGCTGTCCTCCTAAGGGGCTAGGTGGTGGCCAGGGCCTCGGTCGGGGAGAGGCGGGAGGCTCTGACGGCCGGGTAAAGGCCGGCGAGAGCGCCGATCAGGAGGGTCGCCGCCAGGCCGGCCGCCGTGGCTTCGGTGGGGATCACCGCCTGCCAGCCCTTGGCGTAGGCATAGGCGAGGGTGACGGCGGCGCCGATGAGCACGCCGCCCGCGCCGCCCATCGCCGACAGCAGCAGCGACTCGGCGAGGAACTGCGTGCGGATCTGACCCCGGGTGGCGCCGAGCGATCGGCGCAGGCCGATCTCCGAGCGCCGTTCCAGCACCGAGATGACCATGGTGTTGGCCACCCCGACGCCGCCCACGATCAGCGCGACCGCGCCGACGCCGAGCAGCAGCGCGGTGAACGCCTGGTCGGTGGCCTGCTTGGCGGCGAGCGCGTCCGAGGGGCGGGACACGTCGACCTCGTTGGGGGCCTCCGGGTTCGCGGTGCCGGGCAGCACGTCGCGGACGGCGTCCATCCGGCGCTCGTCGGCGCGGGTGAACAGGGTGGTGGGGTGGCCGTCGAAGTCCAGCAACCGCTCCGCCACCGGCCAGCCGACCATCGCCCCGGTATCGAGGTCGGTGGCCAGCGCCACCGGGGCGAGGATGCCGACGACGGTGAACCGCTCGCCGCCGATCACCACCTGGGTGTCGGGGCCCGCCGCCGGCACGCCGAGCCGTTCGGCGGCGGTCGAGCCGAGGACCACCGCCGGGTAGGTCTGGGTGGCCTCGGTCAGCCAGGTGCCGCTGCGCACGGTCGCGCCCACGGAGTCGAGCAGGTCGAGGCGGGCGGCGTAGGTGGAGATGCCGCCGGTCTGGGCCCGGGGGACCTGCTCGGAGCGGTAGACCTTGGCGTCCTTGAGGTACGCGGCGGCCGAGACGGACTCCACCGGGCCGATCCGCTCGATCATCGCCTCGGCGTCCACCGGCATCTTCGCCTCCTCGCCGGCGATCGTCTGACCGGCGGAGACGGTGAGCAGGTTGGTGCCCAGCGCGGACAGTTGCCGGTCGAGCTCGGCGCCCGAGGAGGAGGAGATGCCCACCACGCCGATCATCGCCGCGATGCCGATGGCGATGCCGAGCGCCGACAGGAAGGCGCGCATCGGGCGGGTACGCAGGCCCACGGCGCCCACCCGCAGCACGTCGCGGGCGCTCATCCGGGGCGGCGACAACCTGGGGCGGCCCTCATGGTCGACGGCCGCCATCATGCCGCCCCGGACCGGGCGCGCTCATGGGCAGAGGTCCGCCCCGACACCGCGACACCGCCGACCGCCGTGTCCGCTTTGCCGTCGACCGCCGTGTCCGCGACCTTTCCGCCCGTCGCCGTGTCCGCGACGATGCGCCCGTCGCGCATCGACACCTGCCTGGGCAGGCCGGCGGCGATCTCGCGGTCGTGCGTGATGATCAGCACGGTGGTGCCCGAGGCGTGCAGGTCGTACAGCAGCTCCATCACCCCCGCGCCCGAGACCGAGTCCAGGGCCCCGGTCGGCTCGTCGGCCAGCAGCAGCGGCGGGTCGCCGGACACCGCCCTGGCGATGGCGACGCGCTGCCGCTCGCCCCCGGACAGCTCGTGCGGCTCGTGGTCGATCCGGTGCCCGAGCCCGACCCGTTCCAGCGCGAGCCGGGCCCGGCGCCGCCGCTCGGCCAGGCCGAGGCCGGTGTACAGCAGGCCGTCGGCCACGTTGTCCAGCGCCGGGACGTTCGCGGCCAGGTGGAACTGCTGGAAGACGAACCCGATCCGGGTCCCCCGCAGCGCGGAGAGCTGGTTGTCCGACAGGGCCGAGATGTCGTAGCCGTCGATGCGCACGGTCCCCGACGTGGGGCGGTCCAGGGTGCCGATGGTGTTGAGCATCGTGGACTTGCCCGAGCCGGACGGGCCGACGATGGCGGCCAGCTCGCCCCGCGCGATCTCCAGCGTGACCGACGCCAGCGCGGTGACGCCGCCGGGGTAGGTCTTGCTCACCTGTGACAACGCGATCATGGTCATTTCACGGTCCCCACGGTCATGCCCTCGGCCAGGCCGTCGCCGCTGATCTCGACCCGGCCACCGGAGAACAGCCCGGCCTCCACCGCGACGTACCGGGTGGCGGCGCCCTCGACGACCTCGACGCCGAAGCCGCCCTCGCGCAGCGCCACGAGGGAGACGATCGGCACGGTCAGCACGTTCTCGCGCCTGGCCGCGGTGAAGGTCACGTCCACCGCGGCCTGGTCCAGGCCGGCGGTCGCCTTGCGCGCCTTGGCGCTGATGGCGACGAGCGCCTCGACCTTGGTGTCCGGCTCCTGGTCGCCCTCCCCCGGCTCGATGACCGTCGCCACTTCGGTGATCTTGCCGGTCACGTCCCTGCCGTCGGGCAGGGTGACGGACACCCGCGCCCCCGGCTTGGCCAGCCGCTGGTCCTCCGCGTCCAGCCGTACGGTGACGACCTTGGCGGTGCCGGTGTGGGAGAGCACCTTCTGGCCGGGCGCGGCGGGCTGACCGACCTGGGTGTCCAGGGTGTCCACGCGCACCTTGCCGTCGGCGAACACGACCCGGCCGAGCTCGACGACGCCGGTCTCCGGCAGCCCCCGGTCGTCCTGCCACTCCTTGACCGCCTCGGCCGTGGCCCAGGTGTACTCGTCGTCCACGGTGAAGCCGGTGTAGCCGAGCTTGCGGAGGTTGCGTTCCAGGGCGCGCACGTCCCGGCCCTCCGTGCCGGTCCTCAGGTCCCGGTACGCGGGCGTCCCGCCGTACATGAGCACCACCGGATCGTTGTCGATCTTGTAGAGCGGTTCGCCGCGGGTGATCTGGTCGCCGCTGTCCGGCAGCCAGGTGATGGTGCCGGGCTTGCGGCTGACCGCCGTGGTCGCGGGGCCGTAGCCGAGCTCTCCGTCCGCGTCCAGCGTGTCCTCCAGGGTCTCCTTGGCGATCCGCGTGGTGGCGGGGGGCAGTGCGGCGGCGGCGCTCGGCGGGGCGCCGCCCGTCAGCAGTCCCGTGTTGCCGGCCGCCACGAGTGCCGCACCGGCCACGACCACCACGGCGAGCAGCGCGACGATCCTCCCCCTGCGCTTACGGCGGCCGGAGACCTCGTCCAAGGAGGCCATCAAGACCCGCCGAGGTCGAACTGGCACTTCTTCTGGGCCGCCGGGAAGTCGGGATCGTCGGCGACCTTCTTGTCCAGGCGCATGGTGTTGCCCTCGGGGTCGGGGAACTCCGCCACGCCGTTGTCCCGCATGCACCTGGCGACGGTGCGCATCCGCTCGCCGTCGCGGGCGCCGCCAGGCCCGTCACCCCCCGACGGCTGCCACTCCTTGCACGCCTGCTGGGCCTTGTCCATGGTCGCCTCGGAGCCCGGGCCCATCGTCATCCTGATGCCCGCGCCGGCCTTCGGGTCGGGCACGTCGACGCCGTTCTCGCGCATGCACTGGGCCCACTTGAGGGTCCGCTCCTCCCTGCCTAGGCTCGGCGCGGCGGAGCTGCCGGAGGTCGGCGTCACATCGCCGGCCGACGCCACGTCGGTGCCTCCGGTCGCGCCCGAGCCGCATCCGGCCAGGGCCAGCGCCAGCAGAGCGGTCACGCCGAGGATTCGTCCTCGCATCGTCGTTCTCCTCGTCCAGCGGCCGGTTCTGCCCCGACCGTCCGGACAGATGCAAGCGAAGCGGCGGTTTCCCCGCCGTTTCCACACGTGCTAACAGCGAGCAAACAGGACGTACGCCACCATCGGCCCTAGATCAAGGAAGGGCGGGGGAATGCGGGTTCTGGTGGTCGAGGACGAGCCGGTGCTCGCCGACGCGATAGCCGAGTGGCTGCGCGAGGAGACGCACGCGGTGGACACCGCGAACGACGGCGGAGCGGCACTGGAACGGCTCTCGGTCAACGACTACGACGTGGTCATCCTGGACCGCGACCTGCCGATCGTGCACGGCGACGACGTCTGCCGGGAGCTGGTGGCGTCGGAGTCCACCGCGCGGGTGCTGATGCTCACCGCGGCCGGGGAGATCGGCGACCGGGTGACCGGGCTGTCGCTGGGCGCCGACGACTACCTCGCCAAGCCGTTCGCCTTCGCCGAGCTCGCCGCCCGCGTGCACGCCCTGGGCCGCCGCTGCCGGCCGGCCGCGCCGCCGGTGTTGCGGCGCGCCGGGCTCACGCTCGACCCGGCCCGCCGCGAGGTCTTCCGCGCAGAGCGGTACGTCCCGCTGTCGAAGAAGGAGTTCGCCGTGCTGGCCGAGCTGATGCGGGCGGAGGGGGCCGTGGTCTCCACCGAGCAACTGCTGGAGAAGGCGTGGGACGAGAACGCCGACCCCTTCACCGGCGTGGTCCGGCTCACCGTGCTCAAACTGCGCCGCAAGCTGGGCGATCCGCCGGTCGTGCTGACCGTGCCGGGGTCGGGGTACCGCATCCCATGAACGTCACCCTGCGGGCCCGGCTCACCCTGCTCTACGGCGCCCTGTTCCTCGTCGCGGGACTGGTGCTCATCGGCGTCTCCTACCTGCTCTTCAACCAGGAGCTCTCCCGGCTCTTCGACGACAAGTACGGCCCCAAACAGGTCTTCAAGCTGCACACCCAGGGCAACGTGCTCACCCTCGGCCAGGCGCAGCAGCTGATGGAGGACCAGCAGCGGCTGCTGGAGGAGCAGCAGCTGGATCTGCGCGCGGCGGCGGCCACCTCGCTGCTCGCCCAGGGGGCGGTCGCGGTGGTCGTGGTCGGCGGCGCGGCGATCGGCCTGGGCTGGATCATCTCCGGCCGGGTGCTCGCCCCCCTGCACAAGGTGACCGCCACGGCCCGGCGGATCGCCGCCGCGCCGATGGCCGAGCGCGGCCTGCACGAGCGGATCGCGCTGGCCGGGCGGCGGGACGAGGTCAAGGAGCTGGCGGACACCTTCGACACCATGGTCGAGCGGCTCGACCACTCCTTCGACGGGCAGCGCAGATTCGTCGCCAACGCCTCGCACGAACTGCGCACGCCGCTGACGCTCAACCGGGCGCTGGTCGAGCTGGCCATGCACCGGCGTACGGCCTCCCCGGACGTGAAAGAGCTCGGCGAGAGCCTGCTGGAGATCAACGCCAGGCACGAGCGGCTCATCTCCGGCCTGCTGCTCCTGGCCCGCGCCGAGCACGAGATCGCCGACCGGTCGCCGGTGGACCTGGCCGACGTGGTCTCCCATGTCGTCTCGCAGGTCGCGCCGGAGGCCGAGGCGGAGAAGGTCACCGTACGGGAGGAGGCGTTCCCCGCCCCCACCACCGGCGACGCGATGCTGCTCGAACGGCTGGTGCTGAACCTGGTCGAGAACGGCATCCGGCACAACCTCGGCGACGGCACCGGCTGGGTGCGCGTCACCTGCGGGACCGCGGGCGGGCAGGTCATGGTCACCGTCGCCAACACCGGCCCCGCCATCCCGCCGTACGACGTCCCTGAGTTGTTCAAGCCGTTCCGCCGGCTCAACGCCGACCGGCTGGTGACCGGCAGGAGCGCGGGGCTGGGGCTGTCCATCGTCCGCTCGGTGGCGCAGGCGCACGGCGGCGACGTGGTCGCCCGCCCGCGCGACGACGGCGGCCTGGAGGTGACGGCCTACCTGCCCCACGCCACGCCCTGGACCCGCTCCGATCCATGACGGGTGTCACGCGGCCGGCTGGGAGCGTTGCACCGGCCCGGCGACGGTGCGCTGTTCCTCCGGATGACCGGCGTACGACCTCAGGCCGGGAGTGCCGCCCGCACCGCCGCCAGGCAGCGCTCCACCGCCGCGCGGGGGTCCAGAGCGTAGTGGCCGTCGCCGAAGAGCTCGAAGGTCAGGTGACCGGCGTATCCCCTGCGGTCCAGCGCGGCAAGGTAGCCGGCCAACGGCAGCTCGCCGTCGCCCCAGGCCAGGTGCCCGGCGGGACGGCCGTCGATCAGATGCACGTGGCGGACGCGGTCGCCGAGCGCGTCGAAGTAGTCGTCCACGCCCTCGCCCGCCACGGCCATGCCCACGGTGTCGAGCACGGCGCCCAGGTTCGCCACGCCCACCTCGTCGATCATCGTCGCGAGCGTACGGGAGTCGTTCACCAGATTGGACTCCACGCGCTGCAGCGGTTCGAGCACGCAGGTGACGCCGAGGGTGTCCGCGTAGCCGGCGATCTCGCCGACGGCGTCCACCGAGCGGCGCCAGGCCGCCTCCACCGGCTCGCACTCGAACCCGCGGCCCGGGGTCAGCAGGAGCAGCTCCGCCCCCAGTTCCGCGCAGAGCTCGGCCGCGCGCCGGAACATGGCGATGCTGCCCGCGCGCAGCCAGGTGACGGGCGAGGCCACGTTCACCGGATACATCACCTGCTCGGGGGTGAGACAGCGCACCCGGAGGCCGCGTGACTCCATCCGGCGGCGGACGGCCCGCGCCTCGGCGTCGCTCACCTGCGGGATGTGGAAGTGCGGCGCGATGCCCCACAGCTCCACGTGTTCCCGGCCCAGGCCGGCCGCGTCGTCGAGGAAGCGCTCGAACGGAAGGTGCTGGTAGGCGAAGTTGGCGGCGGTGATCCGCTGAAGGTCCATGAGAACTCCTGTCATCCGCCGATTCCGTCGGCGGTGCTCATTTGCCGATTCCATCAGCGAGGCCCTTGACGATATAGCGCTGGCCGAAGACGAACAGCAGCACCACCGGCACGGCCGCGATCACCATCCCGGCGAAGACGACCGGGAACTCGGTGCCGTGCTTGCTCATCAGGCTCGTCAGGCCGACCGGAAGCGTCTGCACCCCGCTGCCGCTGGTGAACACCATCGCGAAGAGGTACTCGTTCCAGGTGAAGAGGATCTGCAGCAGCACCGTCGAGGTGATGATCGGCTTGCACATCGGCAGGATGATCCGCCAGAACGCCGTCCAGCGGCCGGCCCCGTCCACCTCCGCGGCCTCGTCCACCTCGCGCGGCAGGTCGATCATGTAGGCGCGGATGAGGAAGGTGGTGAACGGGATCCGGAACGCCGTATAGAGGATGAGCAGCGCCCAGAAGCTGTTGTACAGCCCCATGGCCTGGAACATCTTCACCAGCGGCACGAGCGCGACGGTGGGCGCCAGCATGAGCCCGCCGAGGATCAGCGCCGTGATCGCCTTGTTGAGCGGAATGTCCACCCTGGTGAGGCCGTAGGCGGCCCAGGCGCTGACGAACACGGTGGCCACGGTGGAGGTCGCCGTGACGAGCACACTGGTGGTGAGGTAGTCGCCGACTCCCCGGTTCCACGCCTTCCGATAGTTGTCGAAACTCCAGTCGACCGGCAGTGCGAAGGGGTCGCTGAAGAGCTCGGCGTTGGTCTTGAACCCGTTGAGCACCATCCACAGCAGTGGATAGACGACGACCACCACGAGCCCGAGGAGGAAGGCCCACATGAACACGCGCGCGATCACGCCCATGAAGCTCAGGCGACTCACCATTCCACCCTTCTCCTGCGGGTGACCCACAGCTGCGCCATGGCGACGCCGAGCGTGATCACGAACAGCACCGTCGCGATCGCGGCGGCGTAACCGAAGTCGTTGCGGACGAACCCGCTGCGGTACAGCCATGTCCCCAGCACCTGCGTGGAGTTGTTGGGCCCGCCGCCGGTCATCACCATGACCTCGTTGAACACCTGGAAAGAGCCCGAGACCGTGACGATCGCCATCAGCCCGGTCATCTCCCTCACCAGGGGGACCGTCACGTGCACGAACCGGCCGACCGGCCCGACGCCGTCGATGGCCGCCGCCCCGTAGATCTCCGAAGGGATGCGCTGGATCGCGACGGCGAACAGCAGCGTCGAGTAGCCGAAGCCCTGCCACTGGCTCATCGCGATGATCGCCGGCATCGCGGTGCCCTCCTGGCCGAGCCATGCCGCCGCGAACTGGCCGAGCCCCGCCGCTTCGAGCAGGTGGTTGATCGGGCCGAGGTTGGGCTCGTACAGGAAGTAGAACAGCAGTCCCGCGACGGTCAGCGAGATCGCCGAGGGGATGAAGTAGATCACCCGGAGGCTGCGCCGCCACCCTTCGCCACGGATGCTCTCGATCAGCGCGGCGAGCAGGAGCGCGCCGAACACTTGGAAGGCGATCGAGATCACCGCGTACAGCAGGTTGTTGCCGAGGGACGACCAGAAGACCGGGTCGTCGAGGAGCTTGGCGTAGTTGTCGAACCCGATGTACTCCTGGCTGCCGCTGTAGATGTCCCATTCGAGGGTGCTGAACCCGAAGTTCTGCACGAGCGGCAGGTAGACGAACACCCCGACGAGCGCGAGGGCGGGAACGACCCACGCGAGCCCGAGCGATCTCGCGACGATGGCGCGCACGGCTCGCCTCCTACTTGGCCGACGCGGACGCCCGGCGCACGCTTTCGAGCACCTTCTCGGGCGTCATGCCACCGGTGATGAGGGCCTCGCCGCCGGCCAGCCACGCGTCGGCGACTTCGGGCACTGTCACGGTGTCGAGCCAGATGGCCAGGTTGGAGGCCTTGTTGACGAGCTCGATGCCCTCGTACACGGCCTTGCTGGAGGTCTCGGGCGTGACGGCGCCGACGACCGTGCTGGGCTGGCCGTACGGGGGCGCGGAGAGCGTCTTGGCGTTCTCGGCGTTCGTGGCGAACTTCATGAAGTCGATGGCGAGCGCGGCCCGCGGCGACTTGGCGTTGACCAGGTAGCCCTCGGGCGATCCTTCGAGCGCCTTGGGGTCGCCGGCGGCGGCTGCGGGGACGGGCAGCGGGAAGATGCCGAAGTTCTCGGGAGTGAGCCCCTTGCCCGCGGTGGCGTTGTCGAACTCCAGGATCTCCTGGTAGTACATGGCCGCCTTGCCGCTCGAGAACGCCTCCTGCGCCGAGGTGTAGAGGACTCCGTTGGTGCCGGTGCCCGTGTCGGTGCACTCGGTGACCACGGTCTTGAACTGCTTGAGCGCGGTGAGGTATCCGGGGTCGTCGAGCTTGGCGGTCGCGGGGTCGAAGTCGGCCCGCAAGGTCGTGGCAGGCACGTTGTAGGCGAAGAGCTGCTGCAGGTAGTGCAGGGCGGGCCAGCCGTCCTTGTTGCCGAAGGCGATGGGCTCGTAGCCCGCCTCGCGCAGGGTGGGGCAGCTGCGGACGAGCTCGTCGAAGGTGGCGGGCACCTTGACGCCGGCCTTGGCGAACGCGGCCTTGTTGTAGCCCATGAACTTGCCGTTGTTGTAGAGCGGGATCCCGTAGTACTTGCCGTCGAAGGAGAAGGCGTCGAGCGATGCCTTGCCGAAGGTGCGGCCCCACTCGGTGTCCGGGCCGATCACCTTGCTGAGGTCGGCCGCGCGTCCGCCGCGGACGTAGTTCTCCGCCCAGTTGCCGGTCCAGGTGAAGTAGATGTCGGGCAGGGCGTTCGAGGCGGTCAGGGTCTTGAGCTTGTCCTTGATGCTCTGGTCGGTCTCCTGGATGAGCTCGATCCGCACCTCGGGGTGCGCCTTCCGGTATTCGGCGGCCAGGTTCTCGAAGTAGGGGTCGAGGGGCTCGCCCGCGAACTTGGTGAGGATGCTCAGCGTTCCGGAGAACTCGGGCTGGGCCGCGATGTCGGCCGCCGGGGCCGACGCCGTCCCGCCGCCGCAGCCGGCCAGGGCGAGCACCGAGGTCCCGGCGAGTGCCGCGAACGTCGTCAGTGCGCGAGAGCGCATGGGGGCTTCCTTTCTCACAGAGGAAAGGGGACCGCCGGTGCTGTGGCACCTCAGATCCGCCGTAGGGGTGTCTCTGGTGTGGGCCGACTGTACAGATGTTCTGATACCGGTACCACCCCCATGGTCAAGATCTTATTTTCTTGACCCTTCACCGGATCGGCAATCTTGCAGCTCAGAGCCGTTAGAAAGAGGTGCCGTGTTGACGCGGGCCTGCTGGCTGTGCCAGCGTGACCTCCGCGTGATACCGGTATCAGGTCGCGGAAGCGGCACCGGCCGCAAGCATTCGGTGAAAGGACGCGGACATGCTCGGATTCAACGAGCCGGAATTCCTCAAGCAGATGGCCAGCGCGGTGGCCCTGCGCCCGCAGATCGAGGAACTCGTCGATCGACTCGTGGGCGAGGGCTTCGACAACCTCCTGCTGGTGGGCGCCGGCGGCACTTACGCCCAGATGTGGCCGTACGAGCACCTCGCCCGGCGCGACTCGACCCTCGCCGTGCGGGCCGCCATCGCGGCGGAGCTGATCGCGTCGGGTGACGCGTCCCTCGGGGAGCGCACCGTGGTGGTCTTCACCTCCGTCTCGGGCACGACCGACGACAGCATCCGGGCCATCGAGTTCTGCAGGTCCAAGGGCGCCTACACGATCGGCTTCACCGGCTACCCCGACTCGCCGATCGCCCAGAAGGTCGACGTCGCACTCGTCTCCGAGCCGAAGACCTGGCCGTTCGACACGCAACTGCTGCTGTTCATGGGCAGGCTGCTGTCACGCAGGGGCGAGTGGGACGGCTACGAGGAGTTCGCCGCCGAGCTCACGGACCTCCCCCGCATCCTCGTCGAGGTGGCCGGGCAGGCCGAGCCGGTGGCCGCCGCCTTCGCAGAAGCGCACCGGGACACCGACTACCACTTCCTCATCGGCGGCGGGAACCTGTGGGGGTTCACCTACCTCTACTCGATGTGCATCCTCGAGGAGATGCAGTGGCTGCGCACCACCAGGGTGCACAGCGCCGAGTTCTTCCACGGCTCACTGGAGCTGCTCCAAGAGGACACCAGCGTGATCATCTTCCAGGGTGAGGACGAGACCCGTCCCCTCACCGACCGCGCGGAGTCCTTCGCCCGCCGCGTCTCCAAGGACGTCACCGTCTTCGACACGCGCGACTATCCCCTCGAAGGGATCAGCCCGCGCTTCCGCGGCCTGCTCGCCCCGCTCGTGCTCGACGTGGTGATGAGCCGCGTCAGCAAGCACCTGGAGAGGGTCCGCGACCACTCGCTCGACCTGCGCCGCTACTACCGCGTCATGGACTACTGACCCATCGCCCCCGCCCCCGCCCGGAGGACCGCCCCGGGCGGGCTCCCCATCTGCGCAGGAGATCGTGATGAGAGTCCTCGGCTTCGGCGACAACATCGTCGACCGGTTCGTCGACCGCGCCGTCGACTATCCGGGTGGCAACAGCGTGAACGTGGCCGTCTACGCGCGCCGCCTCGGCCTCGAAGCCGCCTACCTCGGCGTCTTCGGCGACGACGACCTGGGCGGCTTCCTGCGCGAGTCCATCGCCGCCCAGGGCGTCGCCGTCGGCCGGTGCGTCGTGCGGCCCGGCGAGAGCGGCGTCTCGCACCTGCGCGTCGACGACGGCGACCGCGTCTTCCTGGGCTGGAACGGCGGCGGTGTCACGGTACGCGAGCCGCTCGCGCTCGACGGCGAGTTGCTCGCCTACGTGTCGTCCTTCGACCTGGTGCACTCCAGCGTCTACTCCCGCAGCGAGAGCGAGCTGCCGCGGCTGGCCGGGCTCGGCCCGCTGGTGAGCTTCGACCTGTCCAGCGAGGAGGAGTTCCGCACCTCCTCCTACCTCGACCGCGTCTGCCCGCACGCCGACCTGGTGCTGATGTCCTGCTCCCATCTCACCGAGGCGGACACCCGCACCCTGCTGGCCGACGTCGTACGGCGCGGCGCGCGGCTCGCGCTGGCCACCCGCGGCGTGCACGGCGCGATCGCCCACGACGGCCGCGTCACGGTCGGCGCCGCGGCCCGCCAGGTGCGCGACCCCGTCGACACGATGGGCTGCGGCGACGCCTTCCTCGCCGGGTTCGCCGTCTCGCTGCTACGCGGTGGCTGGACCAGGGGCGGCGCTCCGGCGCGGCACCTGATCGAGCGGGCCTTGCGCGACGGCGCGGCGGCGGCCTACGAGCAGTGCCTCGTCGAAGGCGCGTTCGGCCACGGGCGGCCTGTCATGGCTAGCATGTGGCCAGCCTCCGAACGTGAGAATTGAGGGACGCCATCCATGCCAGCTGACCGGAGTCAGGCGCCGGGGCCGCCGACGATCTCCGAAGTGGCCGCCGAGGCCGGCGTCGGGCGCGCCACCGCGGCCCGCACCCTCGGTGGTTACGGCTACGTCAGTCCCGAGCTGCGCGAGCGGGTGCTCTCAGCCGCCGAGAAGCTCGGCTACCGGGCGAACGCGCTGGCCCGCAGCATGTCCACCGGAGTGAGCCACACGCTCGGAGTGATCGTCGCCGACATCGGCAACCCCTTCTTCGCCGGTGTCGTACGGGGCATCTGCGACACCTCCCGGGCCCGGGGCTTCGACACGATCGTGCTGAGCACGTACGAGAACCTCGAAGAGGAGATCGCCGCCACCAACGTGCTCATCGACAAGCGCGTCGACGGCGTCATCATCGCCTCGGCCGCCGTCGGGCGGGGCGAGGTCGCGCACATCAAGGCGGCGATGGACCGGGTGCCCGTGGTGCTCGTCGACCGCGCGGTGGCCGCGCTTGACCTCGACACGGTGGTGATCGACAACCGGGACGCCGCCCGCGAGGCGGTGGAGATGCTCATCACGGCCGGTCACCGGCGCATCGGGTTCGTCTGGGGGCCGCCGGTGGCCAAGCCGCCCGCGACCCGGCGCGAGCTGCTGGCGCAGGCCTCCCGCAACCTGTGGACGGACGGGGAGCGGCTGCGCGGCTACCTCGACGCGCTCGACGACGCGCGCATCCCCTTCGACCCCGAGCTGGTGATGGCCGGCCGCAAGACCGAGGAGCGGGCCACCGCGGAGGTGGCCCGCATGCTCGCCATCCCCGACCGGATCACCGCGGTGTTCTGCACCGAGACCGACGCGGTGACGGGAGCCCTGCGGGCCCTTCGGGCGGCGGGCCTGTCCTACCCGCGTGACATCGCGCTCATCGGGTTCGACGACAGCGCGTGGGCGGCGGTCATGGAGCCGCCCCTGACCATGATCGCCCAGCCCGTGCACGAGCTCGGCGCGAAGGCGGCGCAGGTGCTCCTCGACACGCTGGAGGGCGCGGAGCCCGGCCGCGAGACGCACACCCTGCGCTCGCGGCTCATCGTGCGCGCCTCGGTCTCCGCGCCGCCCGCCTCCTGAGCTGCTAGCCGGCGATCTCCGAGCCGAGCTCCTTGAGGAAGCCCTCGGCGGCCTGCGCCGGGGTCTGCCGCTCGAACAGCACGTCCTGCGTGTAGCGCTGCAGGATCTTCTGCGCGCCACCGCCACCGGGCGGCGGGGCGGTCGGCACCGTGCCGAGCTCGTCGGCGATGTCCTCGATGTAGGCCTGCGCGGCCTGCTCCGCGGGCGGCAGCTTGTCGGTGATCGCGGCCCGGACCTTGAGGTTGGGCTGCACGCCGCGGTCGGACAGGATGATGTCGCCGGCCTCGGTGGTGTTGGCGAGGAAGTTGACGAACTTCGCCGCCTCCGCCGGGTGCTCGCTGCGCGAGGACACCGACCAGAACATCGACCCCTTGTAGTAGTTGCCGTTCTCCGTCGACTTGCCGGTCACGCTCGGCAGGCGGAGCAGCTTCATCTCCTTGCCACTGGCCTTGCTGACCGCGTTGAGCTGGTTGCTCCACCAGTAGCCCATGGCGACCTTGTTGGTGGCCAGCATCGACTGGTCGAGCGGCGCGATCATGTCCTGCGTGGTCGCGTCGGCGCTCGGCAGCGCCTTGGCCTTCTGCAGGTCAAGCAGCTGCTGGTACCACGAGGTGACGGTGGGGGCGGTCACGCCGAGCTTGCCGTCGGGGGTGTAGAGGGCCTCGCCATGCTGCCTGGCCCACACCGACAGGCCGGCCTCGTCGTTGCCGTACGCCTGGGAGCCGAACACGCCGCCGGACGACTTCTCGGTGATCTGCGCGGCGATCTTGGCGTACTCCTCCCACGTCCACTTGGTGTCGTCGGGCATCTTCACGCCCGCGGCCTCGAACAGGGAGGGGTTGGCCAGGATCGAGTAGGCGTTGACGCCCGCGTTCAGGCCGTACAGCTTGCCGTCGACATCGCCCGCGCCCAGGGAGGCCGGCTCGAAGTCCGCCGTCTGCAGGTCCTTCTGGGTCTTCAGGTCCAGCAGGGCGCCTCGGTCGGCGTACTCACGCAGGTAGCGCTCGTCCATCTGGATGATGTCCGGGGCGTCGTTGGCCGCGACGGTGGTGGCCAGCTTGTCCCAGTAGCCGTTCCACTCGCCGTACTCGCCCTTGACGACGATGTTCGGGTTGGCCTTCTGGAAGGCCTCGATCGCCTTCTGCGTCGCCTGGTGCCGGATGTCCGACCCCCACCAGGTGAAGCGGAGCTCGACCTTGCCGTCGGCGGCGTCGCCGCCTGATCCGCCGCACGCGGCGGTGGCCGCGAGAAGCAGTCCGGCCACCGCGAGCCGGGCTAGGGTTCCTGACCGCATCTGAGCACGTCCTTTCTTGGAGCTACTTGCCGCCGGTCGTGGCGATGCCCTTGATCAGGAATCGCTGGCCGACGAGGAAGGCGAGGAAGACGGGGGCGAGTGACACCACCGACATGGCGAACAGCGACCCCCACGAGGTGCTCGACGTCGCGTCCACGAAGGACCGCAGGGCGATGGGCACCGTGTACATCTCCGGGTCAGTGAGATAGATGAGCTGACTGAAGAAGTCGTTCCATGTCCAGATAAAGGTGAAGATCGCCGTGGTGGCAAGGGCCGGGACCATCAGCGGCAGGATCACCCGCAGGAAGATCCTGGCCCGCCCGCAGCCGTCGATCCGCGCCGCCTCGTCCAGCTCGCGCGGGATGCCGCGGATGAACTGCACCATGAGGAAGACGAAGAACGCGTCGGTGGCCAGCAGCTTCGGCACCACCAGCGGCAGGAACGTGTTGACCCAGCCGACCTCGGAGAACATCACATACTGCGGCACGATCAGGACGTGAATCGGCAACATGATCGTCATCAGCATGATGGCGAACCAAAACTTCTTACCGATGAACTCCAACCGTGCGAACGCGTAGGCCGCCATCGAACAGGACACCAGGTTGCCGACGATCGCGCCGAGCACGACCAGTGCCGAGTTCATCAGATAGTGGCTGAAGGGGTGGCCCAGCGCGTTCCAGCCGAGCGTGTAGTTCTCGATCTCCAGGTCGGTGATCAGCAGGCCCGGCTCGCGGAAGATCTCGTCGCCCGGCCGCAGCGAGCTGACCACCATCCAGATCACCGGATAAAGCATGATCAGAATGGTCGCCCCGAGAGCGACGTGCTTGAGCGCGGTTCTAATCGTCATAGTGGACCCAGTACTTGGAGGCGACGAAGTTCCCGGCGGTGAAGACCGCGATGATCACCAGCAGCACCCACGCCATCGCCGAGGCGTAACCCATGTCGAACTTGCCGAAGCCGCGCTCGTACAGGTAGAGCGTGTAGAACATGGTGGAGTCCGACGGCCCGCCGGTCCCTCCCGAGACCACGAACGCCTGGGTGAACGCCTGGAAGGCGTGGATGATCTGCAGCACCAGGTTGAAGAAGATGATCGGGGTGAGCAGCGGCATGGTGATGTTGGCGAAGCGGCGCAGCGGCCCCGCCCCGTCCACCGCCGCCGCCTCGTAGTACATCCGCGGGATCTGCCGCAGCCCGGCCAGGAAGATCACCATGGGCGCGCCGAACGTCCACACGTTCAGCGTGACCAGCGTCCACAGGGCCGACTCCGGGTCGGCGATCCAGCTCCTGCCCGCGACGCCGAGCCAGCCGAGCACGTGGTTGATCAAGCCCTCGCCGCCGAACACCTGCCGCCACAGGATGGCGATGGCGACGCTGGAGCCGAGCAGCGACGGCAGGTAGAACACCGAGCGGTAGAACGCCATCCCGCGCAGGCCCCGGTCCAGCACCACGGCCAGCAGCAGCGCGAGCGCCAGTTGCAGCGGCACCGAGACCAGCACGTAGATGAAGGTGACCCGCAGCGAGTTGTGCAGCCGCTCGTCCGCGAACATCCGGGTGAAGTTCTCCACCCCGATCCAGGTCGGCGCCTCCAGCAGGTTGTAGTCGGTGAAGGCCAGGTAGAGCGAGGCCAGCATCGGCCCGACCGTGATCAGCACCAGGCCGACCAGCCAGGGGGCGAGGAAGAGGTAGGCGGCCAGGTTCTCGCGCCGGGCCGGCTCGGCCCTGGTCTTGCTGAGCGTGCTCAGCTCACTGATCGCGCTCATCCGACCGTCACCGTCAGCGTGGCCGTCGCCTGCTCGGCGATCTGGCTGCGCGCCCGCACCACCGCCGTGCCCCGCCGGACCGCCTCGACCCGGCCGTCCTGCCCGACGACGAGCACGCCCGGCTCGCTCTCCTGCTCGACGGTCCAGAGCACGTACGCCGCGTCCGCGTAATACTCCGCGAACTGCACGAACTCCACCTGGTACGTCGCCTTCTCGCCCACCGTGAGCCGGTCCTTCCCGGTCAGGGTGAGCGCGGGCGCCGGGGTGAGCAGGATCTGGTCGGTGGCCAGCGTGTACGCGGCCGAGGCGGCGTTCTTGCCGGTCACCGTGTAGCGCAGCACCACGTCCCCGGCGGGCAGGTCGGCCTCGCCGTGCCCGGCCTCGCGATAGTGGTAGGCGCCGTCGGCGGGCGGCAGATACTGGTCGAACTCCTCGCCCACCGCCGCGCCGCCGATCGTCAGCCTGCCGCGCCCCCGGTCCTTGTGCGCCTTGACCAGCGACGTGATCGTGTACCGGCCGGCGGCGGGCACCTGGACGGTGTACTCCACCCAGTCCCCCACCGCCTGGGCGCGCAGCGCGTGCCAGGCGCCGCCGACCGCCGGACCGGCCGCCGGATCGGCGGTCGCGCCCACCTCGCCCTGGGAGCCGGTGCACACCTGCTCGGCCTCGAAGGCCAGCCGGGGCAGGGTCGCGGCCGGGGTGAGCTTGATGTAGTCGACGCCGACCGCGTAACTGCCGCCGGTGCGCCCGGTCGAGGTGAAGCGGAAGGCGTGCGCCCCCTTGGCCAGCCGCACGTTGCCGTGCCGCCGCTCGCGGAACTCGATGCCCTTGTACATGTTGCGCGGCTGGAAGTGGTTCGACTCCGGCCCGAGGTCGGCGCCGTCCACCGACAGCTTGCTGCTGCCGCGCGACTCGTTCTCCTTGTAGCGCACGTCCACCTGGTAGAACCCGTCGGCGGGCACGTCCACGGTGTACTCGACGCTCTGCCCGGTGCCGGTGAAGGCGGCCAGGATCCACGCGGCGTTGCCGGCGTTCGGCTCGCCGATCTCGGTCAGCGTCGCGGTGGACGTCCGGGGCAGGAACTCCGCCTCGTTGTAGATCGGCTCGGCGAACACGCTCGGCACCGCCACCGGCGGCAGCAGGTCGGCGGCGGGCACGCTCACCGAGGCGCGGCCGTGGCCGTCCAGCCTGACCGTCCTGGGCAGCCCCCGGTCGTGCCGGGGGTCCACGACCACGACCACCGCGTCGGCGCCCGGCGTGCCGGTCAGCTCCAGCCGCAGCCGGTTCGCCGAGCCGTTCTCCCGGTACGACGCCACGTTCTCGTCGGCGTAGAGCACCTGGCAGTTCTTGCCGTCGGCGCGTTTGATCCAGAACGCCTTCCCCCGCGAGGTGTTCGCCCGCAGGTCGATCGGGAAGCTCTTCAACTGCTCACCCTGGTACGTGCCCCGATAGGCGTAGGTGTGCGAGCCGTCGTCGTCGAGGGTGATGTCGGCGACCATGTAGGTGCCGTCGTCGTCGAGCCAGCGCAGGTCGGCCACCACGGTGGCGGCGTAGCCGCCCTTGCCGGTGGCGATCACGAGCGCGGTGTCGCGGTCGTCGTCGGTCCACATCCACACGAACGGCCCGGTGCTGGAGTTCCACCGCTCGCCGTCCCAGCCGGCGCCCAGGTAGACCGGGCGGAACGGCTGCTCGGTGAGCGCGGCCACGCGCGGGTGCTTGCGCCAGCGGTTGAAGCGGGTCATCAGCTCGGCGCCCGCCTCCGGCCAGGTGCCGGGCTTGCCGGGGTCCTGGCCGAACTTCACGTTGCGGACGGCGATGTAGGAGTAGTAGTCCTCCATCCGGCCGGTGATCCGGCCGCCGTTCATGTAGGTGGAGTTCATCGGCAGGTGACCGAAGCCGGTGACGGCGGTGCGCAACGACAGGTCCTCGCCGGTGATCCCGCCGTTGGCGGTGTTCCAGCCGTTGTACGCGACGTGCATCAAGCTGTTGTTCCGGTCCCCCTGGGTGGGGTGGATGTCCAGCTCGCTGGTGACCTTAGGCAAGAAGTCCGGATATTTCTCGACAAGTTGGTTGAGCAGGCGGCGGCTCAGCACGTTCTTGCGATAGACGTTGTCGCTCGGGTGCGAATAGGCCGTCTCCGTGTCGTTCTGCCACCACTCGGTCAGGTCGACCATCTGGTGCGACATCCGATACCGCGTGATCAGCGTCTCGATCTGCGCCCGCTTCTCCGCGATCTGGGCCGGGTCGGCCAGGTCCCGGCCCTTGCCGTGGCCGTCGCCGCTGAGGCTGAACCACAGACCTAACCGCATCCCGTTGCCGGTGACCGTGCCGGAGAACTCCTCCAGGCTGCGGATCGACTTCAGCATCGCGGCGCTCGGCACGATGGTGTCGCGGGTGGTGTTCCACAGGTCGTCCAGCATCACCATGTCGAAGCCGGCCTGCTTCGCCTTGGGGATGATGACGTCGTAGTAGTAGTTGTCGGGCAAGGTGCTGCCCGGACCACCGCGGTAGTCCCAGTCGTTGGTGTTGAAGAGCGTGCTGACGTTGTTGTAGCGGAACCGTCTGCGGAAGTGCTCTTCCTCGGCCATCTTCGCGTCGATCACGTCGCCGCGGAAGACCGTGAGGTTCACCGACAGATACTCGAACTCCTCGCCCTCGAACAGCACCAGCCGCAGGGCCTCCGGGTTCGTGACCACTTTGACGTGGTCGGCCTCGTGCCAGGCGTTGAGCGCGGCGAACGGCGGCAGCATGTAGTCGGCTTGGTCGCCGTCGCCGCGCATGGTCTTCCAGTTGGTCTCCGGGCTGAGGCTCCACCCGTGACCCTCGTCGTACACGCTGATGACCTTCTTGGGCAGCTCGGCGCGCTTGGCCGCGGACGAGGTGTCCTCCGGCAGCGGCGCGAGCGCGCCCGTGGTGCTCTTCCAGCGCATGTTCGGCGGGTAGTGCAGGGTGTGCGGCCGGTCGGGGAAGGCCAGGGCCAGCACGGTCGAGTTGGTGATCGTGGTGCGCCGGTCGGTGGCGTCGTTGCGTACCAGCGTGTGGAAGCGCAACCCCGAGCGTCCGTCGTAGATCTCGAACACCGCTGTCACGGTCACCGCGACCGGGCTGGTGCGCCGCAGCGGGATGCGCAGCTCGCGGCCCACCCTGACCCGGCCGCGCGGCGTGTGCATCCACAGGTCGCCGGTGCTCGGCTGCAGCACCGTCCAGCCGCTGTCGGCGCCGACCATGTCCTTGCCGTCGAACTCGTACGTGAACAGCTGCCGGCCGCCGGGCGCGACCTGGTATTCCTGCGCTGCCTGCCTGTTGTAGACACTGCTGATCGCGATGCCGGAGCGACTCTGCTTGAGCTTGACGCGCAGCACGTCGTTCTCCAGGCGCCAGATGTCGCCGCTGCGCTTGACGGTCGCGCCCTGTGCCGTGTCCCGCTCGGCGAGCGCCGGCAGGGTGGCGCCGTCGAGCACGATCGCGCCGGCGAACGCGGCGCCCGTGACACCCAGGAACCGGCGGCGATTCAACGGATCCAACACGATCTCTCCTCGGGGTTGGAAAGGCCGAACCAGGCTTCCCTCCGGAAAGCGCTTGCCTGGCCCGCAAAACTAGTTCACTCCACCGGATCACACAAGAGGGAACATAATTGAACAGATCGGAGGTCGCGGCACGCTCAGGCCGGGCATCCAGGACGGCCGGAACCCGGCTCGCCACGATCTCGCGGGGGAACACGACTCAACAGGTGAGTTATCGGCCGACCGTCTTCAGGCGGCTCAGCCAGGGAAACACGTTCTCGCCACCTTGAGGCGTTGTCAAGAACTAATACGAATTACCACGATCACGATCCAGCAATGCCGGGCCTTGCAAGACTCAACATAGATCAACATAAATCCACCCGGGAACCGCCCGTGCCAGCGCTCCCGCAGGGCACGACCCTCTGAGCGGCTACGGTCCGATCGCCATCCTTGTACGACGCCGCCCGGATTTACCGCAATATGCCGCATTTGTGATGACTAAACCTGGCGAACAATACGGACGAGAAGCCGTAGTGACATTTTTTCACCCGCTCTTTCCTCTTACCAGGAATTGCGGGACGGCGTGGCGTTGTGGCGTGACTCACGACAACTGTAAGCATCGTACCGGTCACGTTGGCTCGCTCGGCGGGCGGACACAGCCGCATTCGGCCTGCGGGTCAGTCGCGACCAGGAGTCGCAATCCGAAAGGAACGGTACATGTTCACGCCTATTCCCCGGACAGCAGCCACAGCCACGCCCGCCCCGTCCGAGGCGCGTCACACGACGAGGCGAATGCTCGCCATGGCCGGCACCCTTTCGTTGGCACTGGTCGCCGTCCTGTCCCCGCCGGTGAGTGCGGATGACGACCACGACAAGCACCACCACAGGCACGACGACGACCTCGCCGGGCGCTGCAATCCGCACGCCTTCTTCAAGGTAAACAGGATCTCGCCGCGGAACTTCTTCGTCCCCCGCACCAGGTTCATCGACGGCCCCGGCGGCTCGATGACGGTTTCGGTCACGCGGGAACACGAGGTGCTCGCCTTCATCGAGACCGAGAAGGAAAGGCAGCGGGAAAGGGGGAAGCAGCGGACCAACACCCATACTGACACCCGTAGTGACACCAACACAGACGCCGCTGGTGACACCCATACTGAAACCCGCGAGGACGCCCATACTGACACTCGTACATTGATCCGCCGCTTCCGCAGAATGGGTCTCCCCCACCTCGAAGAGCGGCACATGGTCTTCACCGGGCACGAGTACACACAGGAGATCAGCAAGGGAATGTACGGCAATATGTGGTATCGCGTTCTCGGTTACCGCATTGGCTGGTCGTCCTGGCGAGTGCTCGGCACATGCCGCCACGTGGAGATCGACAGGGGAATCGCCAACGTGCCCGCCAGAGTGGAGGGCTGGCGGTATTGGGAAACCAAGCACCCGAAATTCAAGGGCCGCCTGATCTCCGAAAAATAACGCGACAGCCCATGGCTCCCGGTCCGAGTGGGATCCCGGAATTCATGGGCTTTCACGCATTCGTTCGCGGGTGGGACTTCGGGAAGCCCACACCGTCTGATGTGGGGCCGACGCCTGCCCTTCTCCTGGCCCCGCACGAGGCCGTTGCCCTACCCACGTCCATCCCACCGCAAACCGGCTGATCCATCTTTCCCGACGGTCGCGCCGCGCCGTGGAAGCAGGCGCGCGACCGGGCACTGACAGCGAAATATCACTCTTTGTCATGTAATGTCGAGATTGGACTGCGCTGCGCTTCGGTCGAGATGCGTCGGGGGTACCCAGGTGACACACATCCGGGTGGGGGAAGGGCCCGCCGAGGAGGTCTTCGAGCGGTTCCTGAACGGTGAGCCGGTGCGCCAGAGCGTGCGTCCGGTCATCCTGCGGTCCTGGCGGCGCTGCCAGGAGCTCGCCCCACCGGCCAAGCTCGGGTTCCCGGACCCGGTGGAGCCGGACCTGAACTCCTTCCTGATCCGGATGGCCCGGCCGGTCCTCGACCGCGTGCAGCCCATCGTCGACCACGCGGACGCGGCCGTCCTCCTCGTGGACGGCCAGGCGACCTTGGTGCTGCGCTACCTCGCCGACCCCCAGATGACGAAATTCTTCGACAAAGTAGGCGCGGTAGTCGGCACGAACTACTCCGAATCCGCCATCGGCACCAACGGCACCGGCACCGCGCTGGCCGAGCGGCGACTGACCCGCGTCGCGGCCTTTGAGCATCCCGCCACCTGCGTGCAGCCGTTCACCGGCACCGGTGTGCCGATCCTGGACCCGCTCACCGGCCGCGCCCTCGGCGCCGTCAGCGTCGTCTGCCCCAACAAGCGCGAAGACGTGGCGATGGCCGTCCTGGCGCAGCAAGTGGCCGCGGGCATCGAACGACGGGTCCTGGAGCAGAGCAGCGAGCGCGAGCACGCCCTGTTCGAGGCGTACCTGCGGGCCGAAGACCTGCCCACCCTGCGGTCGCGCCCCTCCCTGCGCGATCTGCCGCGTGCGGACCGCTTCCTGCTGGAGGAGAAGGCCACCGAGCTGATCGCGCTAGGGCAGCGGGCGGCCGTCGAGGTCCCTCTCTCCCGTGCGCGCATCGCCACGCTGCGGGCTGTGCCCACGACCGAGCCCGCGGGGTTGGTCGGCGTCGTGGCGCAGGTGCGGATCCAGGACGGCCCGTGGGAGCCCGTCACCGAAGCCCCCGCCGCCGAGATCCCCGACCTCGGACCCGTCCCTCAGGCGAAGCCGGCGACCGCCCACCCGCCCAGGGAGTCGCCCACCGATCCGTGGCTGATCCTGTTCGGCGAGCCGGGTGTCGGCAAGCTCGCCATCGCGGCCCGCAGACGCATCAGACTCCTGTACGAGGCGGCGACGATCATCGGCAAGACGCTCGACGTGCGGGTGACAGCCGAAGAACTCGCCGAAGTGGCCGTTCCGCGACTCGCCGACCATGTCACGATCGATCTGCATGAGAACGTCCTGCGCGGGGAGGAGCCCGGCGATCCGGCCACGGGCCTGCGCCGCGTCGTGTCCCGGGCCGTAGGGGAGAATCTTCCTCTCCACGACGCGGGAAAGCCGGTCCACTACCTCCCGACCTCCCCGCAGGCGGACTGTCTCCTTGGTCAGGAGGCCGTGATGTGGCCGGATCCGCGCACCACCGCTCCCGCATCCGGGTACGGAGTCAACTCGCTCATCGCCGTCCCGCTGCTCTCCCATGGCCGCATCCTGGGCGTGGCGACCTTCGTGCGCCTGGAAGGCTCCGCGTCCTTCGAGGACGACGACGTCTCCCTCGCGGAGGAAATGGCCCGGCACACGGCGGTATGCGTGGACAACGCCCGCCGGTTCATCCGGGAGCGGGCCATGGCCGTGGCTCTGCAGCGCAGCATGATGCCCAGCAGCCTGCCTGAGCAGAGCGCGCTCGAAGTGGCACACCGCTTCCTGCCTGCGCAGGGGGCGGCCGGCTACGACTGGTTCGACGTCATCTGCCTGTCGGGGGCCCGTGTCGCCCTGGTCGTGGGCGACGTCGCGGACCGCGGCCTGCGCGGTGCGGCCAGCATGGGCCGTCTGCGCACCGCCGTCGACAACTTCGCCTCGCTCGACATGCCGCCCGAGGAGATCCTGACCCATCTGGACGAGCTGGTCCGCCGCCTCAGTCAGGAGGAGACCGACCTGGGTGACAGCGTGCTGGGGGATTTCGCCGCCCCGGACGTCGGCATCACGGGGACGACCTGCGCGTACGCGGTCTACGACCCCACCTCCCAGCGCTGCGCCCTGGCCTGCGCCGGCCATCCGCCACCCGCTGTCATCTACCCGGACGGCGCGATGGAGTTTCTGCAGGTGCCCCCGGGGCAGCCGCTCGGCCTCGGCGGCTCCCCCTTCGAGACAACCGAGGTGGAACTGCCCGAGGGCAGCAGGCTCATCCTGTACAGCAACGGACTACTCGTCAACGATCATGAGTATGACGCCCGGACCAGAGCCGAGCGCGTGCGCGGAGCCCTTGGCCAAGCCGGCGGCTCGGCCGAACAGACCGCCTCCGCCATACTGGACGCCGTCCCGCGCGACGACCGCACCGACGACGTCACCCTGCTGGTCGCCCGCACCCGGGCGCTGCCGCAGGACCACATCGCCTCCTGGGACCTGGCGTCCGACCCCGCCGTGGTCTCCCACATGCGCAGCGAGGTCGCCAAGCGGCTCGCCGCCTGGAACCTGGAGCACCTCGCCTTCAACGCCGAACTGATCTTCAGCGAGCTGGTGACCAACGCCATCCGCTATGGCAGCGAGCCCATCCGGGCGCGGATGATCCTGGACCGGGCGCTGATCTGCGAGGTGTCCGACGCGAGCGAGAGCTCCCCGCGCCCACGCCGCGCGGTCGCCACCGACGAGGGCGGGCGCGGACTGTTCCTGGTCGCGCACATCGCCGAGCGCTGGGGCACCCGCCACACGCACCGCGGCAAGGTCATCTGGGCCGAGCAACCGCTGACCGACGGCGAGGCTGAGCCGCCCGATCCGGCGACGGCCTTGTCCCTCTTCGCCGACGACCTGTGAGCGTCAGCCCTTGTCGGGGTTGTGCCAGGTCTCGAACCGCGGCGCGGACGATTCCAGGAGCTGTGTCGCCCTGCCCACGCAGTCCGGGCAGATGGGCTCGGCGACCGCCCTGGCCAACGCTTCCGGCGTCGGCTCACGGAAGGTGCCCAGCACCGTCATGCCGGGTGGCAGACCGGTCTCAGGGTCGATCGTGACCACCGTGACGCTATCCGGAACGAAACTGAAGGTGCGCTTGCATACGTAGCATCCGCCGATCGTCGTCATACGCCCTCCTCTCCAGCACCGTACATCGCGTCCCCGCGCACCGGCTCACCAAGGGTCGCCGTACGGGTTCGGTCACGGCTGTTCCGGGGAGGACTCGACGCGGGGGACCGGATGCTCGGCGACGAACTTGCGCAGGAACTCGATCGCGGACACGTCGTACACGTCCTCGATGGCGTTGGCCGCCAGGTAGCACAGCAGGCAGCGTTCGCGCGGCAGAAGGCCCATCCGGGTCAGAAACATGTACGTGTAGTTCAGCACCACGCGATAGCGCTGGAACACGGGGTTGCCGAATCCCCTTCTGATGTACTCGGCGTTGCTCAGGGCCAGGCGGCGGTATTCGCTGAGGTGTGGCCCCTCGGAAACGGCGGCGGCGGTGGGAAGCACGCTCAGCACGCTGCTCTCGATGATCGGGTCGGCGCGTTCGGCGTGGCGGGTGACCAGTTCGGCCCACTCTCGGACGAACGGGACAGGCTCGGCGGGGATGCCGTCGGGAGCGTCGCCGTCCAGGGTGCGGGCCACGGTGCGCATCCGGTCCACGACCAGGTCACGATGGTCCCGGTACTTCTCCCCGAACGCCGACCGCCAGATGTCGGGCCGGTCGCACGCGTCGAAGAACCGTTCGGAGTGCGCGCGGAAGGACCCGACGTTGCGCCGCAGCCCGCCCATCGCGTGGGCGGTGGTGAAGGTCAGGGTCAGCATGAGCAGGTCCAGACGGTCCCGCCCTTCCCTGATATGGCGCGACATATCCAGATAGAGCCCGTTGCTCTCGACGGAGAAGTCCGTGATCAGATCCGCCACCTTCTGGTCACCCCCCACCGCATGCCGCCGGGACTGGAACGGCGCGAAGCGCACCGTGTTGTCGGGATACCACGGGGTGAGCGGCCCTAACTCCATCTCCATCTCGGCAAGGAGCCGGTGCTGCGGGAGCAGCGACCCCTCATCGAGCCGGGTCGTGGACGGATGGTCGCGCAGATACGCCCCGATCGTCTCCTCGATCGCCGGGCGGATCACCTCGGACCAGTCGTGGTCGCGGGCACGGATGTTGATTCGGAGGTGCGGCCCCTGCCGCCAGTGCGGGACGACGAAGACCGCCTCCGTCACCCCGGCCACCCGGTCGAGCAGGGGTGCCACGGCGTCGATCAACAGCCCGGACTTGTCCTTCTCGTGGTAGTGGACGTGCGCGCTGTGCCACGCGGAATCCGTGGAGAGCCGCGTCGTTCGAGGAGTCATTTCCCATCGCCTTCCTTCGTGATGAATCAACGGCGACCGCGGTCAGGCGCGGTCCCGTTCACCGCCGTCCGCCACGGACGCCTCCGTGTCCGCTGTCGGCTCCGCTGTCGGCTCCGCTGTCGGTTCCGCTGTCGGTTCCGCTGTCGATTCCATGGCCGCCAGATCGAAGATGTACTCCGTGACGCGAGACCCGTGCTCGCCGTACCGGGGCAGGTCCGGCATCGCCGGAACCGCCTCCTCCAGCACCATCAGACGATCCGGATCGTCGAGCACGCGAACGAAATCCTGGATGAGAAACCAGTTGGTCACATCGACGTACACAGGCTTTCTGCTCTTGCCGAGCACACCGTCGCCGCCGCTGTCGTTCACCTTCAGCACCCGGGCGAAGAACTCGCGCGGTATCCCGTGCCCGTCGAGCCACAGCGCCAGCCGGAGCAGGTAAGCGCCCGGATCCTCGCCCTTGCCCGGGGCCGGGAACTCCCCCGCGCGCATGCGCCAGCGCGCCCGCACCAGCACCACGGCGCCGATCGTGAGCCGCGGCGCGTGCTCCACGGCGCGGGACGGCGGGGGTTTCATCCCCCCTCGCAACACCCAGCCGGCCATCATCACGGTCGGGTTGGGCCCGAAGGCGCGAATCAGGAACGACTGCGCGGGCGGGAGGAACACCTCGAAGGTCAGCCCCAGGTGGGCCGGACGGATCGCCCTGCCGTCGGGTCCGCGCAAGACCAGCAGCTCGTGGTCGGGGTCGTACTCGACACGCAGGCCGGTCGGCGAGATCGTCTCCTCGGCGTCGTCCCCGCCCGCGCGGGGGTAGTCGATGACCGGCAACGCTCGCGGATGGATGTCGAGATTGTTGCCGTGGTCGACGCGGAACTCCGCGAGCGTCGTGTCCTCGCACACCCGTTTCCGGTCGGCGAGCGTCGCGTCCTCGCACACCGGTTTCCGGTCTGCGAGATCAGGAACCCGATCGCCCGCGGTCGCCAGAAGATGCTGGATCCTCCCCACGCCCCTGCGCGGCCCCGCCCCCACGTAGTTGACGACCAGCCGCGGCCCTTCGGGCGTCGTCATCAACTGCCCGTACACCGATATCGACGCGGTCGGGCGGATGAAGCGCGGCCAGGAGGCCATCAACTCCTCCAGCGACTCGGGCGGCACCGGATTCCCCTCACCGGCCTTCTCCTGGGCCGCGTGCAGGAAGTCCCATGCCGTACGGCGAAGCTCACCCAGCCGCGCCATCCGCGAGCCGTACCCGGCCAAGTCGCCTGCCTGGCCGGTGCGGCGCGGCCGCTGACTCAGGAATCTCCGGACCGCGACCCCCGTGACGCTGTCGGCCAGCGACCCCATGTCGTGAACGCGCCGGTAGAAGGTGAGAAAGGGCACCGAGCCATCGGGCCCGTACGCCAAGAGGAAGTAGTCGGCGAGGGCGATTTTCAACGGAAGGCTCAGATCGAACACCGCGAGGAGCCGGCGGACGCGGTTCATGTCGTCGTGCACCCGCCGCAGGCTCGCGCTCGGCCAGCTCACGACCGTGCCCGCGAGCACGTAGCTCTCATGCACGAGGTGCCGGGAGGGAAGCTCCGGCCCGGGCGGTCGCGCGTCGGGCGCCATCCGTTCGGCGATCCGCTCGACACCCTCCCGCCAGCGGCGTTTCCCGCCATCCGGTTGGCGCGCGTACGCGTCCACGGCCTCGGCGATCGCCCGGAGCGGCTCCAGCGCACGCGGTTCATCACCCCCCGTTCCGGAGGCCGCCCGCTCCAGCCAGCCGATCAGCCGGGGCAGGGCGTCCCCGGCCTGCTCGGAGAAGGGCGGGCGCTGCTCCACCAACCCACTGGCGATCAGCACGTCGAGCAGGTGGCCGACCCGCTCGACGTCGTCGAGGGAGGTCAGCTTCCCGGCCACCGCCCCGCGCGTGGTGCCGGGGACGGACCGGATGAGATCGAGGACCGCGCGCAAGAACGCGCTCGCCGGGACCGAGTTGATGGGTTCGGCGGGGCGGTGACCGAGGAACCAGACGCGGCCGTCCTCCTCGACGGCGGTCGGGTTGACCCGCAGGACGACGCTGTCCCGCAGCCCCGGCTGCCCCGCCGACCACTGCCAGAAGGCGTGCACGAGCACCCGGTCGGCTTCGGCGACCCCCAGCGACGGCAGGTCGTCAGCGAACACGGCGGAGCCGTCCCCGGCGCTCCATCCGCCCAGGCCGCTGGCGGTGAATGTCACGTACGGGCTGGTCTTCATGGCGGCCCGCGCGAGGTACTTGGCGAGCCGGAGCAGCGTCTGCCGGGCGGGCGCGGCATCGCCCGGCGCGTCCAGCCATGCCTCCAGGCGCCGTGACAGGTCCGAGCTGCTCTGCGCCAGGCCTTGCCGGAACTCGAAGAGCCGGGTGGCATCGCGCAGCACGGCCGTCTTCTCGGCCAGCTCCCGATCCAGCAGGCCGGACATCTCCGCCCGCGCCCCCGTCAGCCGATCGAGATCTTCAAGCCAGCGGGACATCCGCCCGGCCACCGGCCGGGGCAGGAACTCGATGATCACCGGGGTCCAGACGCGGTCCCGAGGCCTGCGCCCGGCGAAAAGATCACGTCGAAGGGCGACGAGAGCCGGCTTGAGCTCCGGCCGCCGTCCCGCCCCGATCAGCTCGTACAGGATGTCCGCGAGGCGCGCGCCCTCGGCCGCCACCTGCCCGTCCAGCCGTACCACCTCGTCCACCAGCGACCACGTACGGCTGAAGCGGAGGGCGGCCACGCGCTCCGCCGGGATGCCGGCGACACGCACCCCGAACACCGCGCCCGCCGCGTATCCCTCGCCCCGCGGCGCCGGCGCTCCCGAACCGGGCCTCAGGACGACCCGTCCCTGACCGATCTCACCCATCGTTCACTCCCGTGGTTCGCGGCATCCGGGCCACGCCGTTGGAGGCCCGGACGCCACCCGCCATCACCTGGTGATCGGCAGTTGTCAGGGACTAGAGAACCTCGTCCTCAATGAAGCTCGGCGCGCTGTTACACGTGGCGCAGGTGCCACAGAAACAGTTGCTCGCGCTGAGCTCGGTCATGCCGTGGCCTTCGGCGGTGCCTTCGATCACGCTGATCGAGTCGACCGCCAAAGTCGACAAATCGAACAGGGAACCGTCCTGCATGATGACCTCCTGATCGTTGTGACCTGTCGAGAAGGGTGGTGCCGAGGTCGTCCTCGGCGGCGAAAGCCCGGGTGCCGCGGGCCGATGCGGGCGAACGCGATGCTCACCTGATGGGACACGGCACCGGGGCGGCCGGCGGAGCTCGTGGCATTGGCTGTCCTCTCGGTCGATGGCTCCCGCGCCGGTCGACGCGGGAAGATGTCAGTCGGGCCGGTACCGGTCAGCGACCGGCCACGGGTCCCATCGGACGGGGGTGCGGCGCGGAGATCTGCCCACGAGCAGGGCGCTGAGGCTTCGACGGCCCTGCCCGCGCGGTCCAAGCCGCTCGCCGCCGCGCTCGGGCTCGCGGCCCCGTCCACGCAGTCCGAACCGCTCGCCGCCGCGCTCGGGCTCGCCGCCCTGTCCGCGCAGTCCGAGCGCCGTGTCCGTCGCCCCGTGGCAGACGTCGGAGTGGATCCGGGCCGCGAGCCCGAGCGCGGCGGCGGCGAGGGCGGCGCGGTGGACGCTGATCCCGGACTCGGTCAGCTGGAGGCGGCACCACAGGTCGCCGAACCTCGCGACACCGTCGAAGGGGTCGCCGACCGAAAGGATCACCGCCGCCGCCTCGCGGAGGGCGAGCGCGGTGAGCGGCTGCACCCCCGCGGCGATCTCGTCGAGACCCCGCCACGGTACGGCGGCGCCGCCAAGGCAGCCCTCCCGGTCGTACCGGTAGCCGCCCGGCGGCACGCCGTCCACCCGCAGCGCCAACGCGTACACCCCGCAGGTGGCCGGCCCTTCGGGCGTGCCCTCCAGTTCCCCCGGGTAGCCGCCCGCCGCGGCCGCCAGGATGCTCGCGAACGCCGCCGCGGGGATGGGCGCCGGCGCGAATCCGGCCGGGGCCGACCTGCGGTGGCCGATGCCCGCGCGCAACGGGACGGGCACCGGTTCCGGCAGCCGCACGGCGGGCTCGTCGCCACGCGGCGACCCTTTTCCGGCAGGCCAGGCGGGTCGTCCCGGTCCCGCGCTCCCGCCCGTCCCCGCCCGGCCGCTCGGCATCGTGGCGGCGGCGTGCAGGGCGGCGAGATGCGGCAGCGAGTCGCTCACCGAAGGAGGCGGGTCCACCGCCTCAGCAGCCCGCCGGCCAATAAGCTCCCGCGCCCCCAGCCCCACCCCACCCGCCTCCGAGCCCAGCGCCCCCGCCCCGGCTCCCGCTCCGGCTCCCGCTCCCGCTCCCGCTCCCGCTCCCGCTCCCGCTCCCGCTCCCGCTCCCGTCAGGCACAGTACGGCGAGCGCGCCTTCGGCTTCTTTCGGCAGGTCGAGCAGGGTGTCGAGCAAGGCGCCGTCGAAGTCCAGGTACGGCCGGACGGAGAGATCGAGATCCTCGGTCAGGGCCAGCGCCTGCGCCAGAAGCGCGCCCGTCTCCTGACACTGAAGCTTGTACGCGAAATCCCCATATTTGATACCCGTTCGCCAGAACACCGCCGTGAGAACGATCACCAGATCGGGCGGCGTGGCCGGTGGCACGGTCAGCGCTTCGAGCAGCGCCGTACGATGATCGCCCGCGCGTACGCGTCGCAACGCGTGATGGGCGCGATCGTAATGGTGCAACCCCGCCGGCAACCCAGGAGGCCCGCCGGCGACGTACGCCTCGATCGGATACAGCGCGCCGCCGGACGGAACCGGCCGGTGCACCCCGACGGTCACCGGGCCGGGCCACACCCCCGGCCGGTTCAGGTCATAGGTCCAGTCGCAAGGGCCGATCCCGAGAAGGTGCCGCAGCAGGTGACCGACGAACGCCGGCCCCGACCCGGGCGGCACGTCCCCCCGGCCATCGGGCAGGCTCAGGTGCTCGGCGTCCGCGTACCGCTTGAACGCGCCCGTCGCCTTCGCGGCCCCCGTACTGGGGGCGGCGGGCGGCCCGCCCACCGCCGCGAGGAAGCGGCGGGTCGCCTCACCGACGGGCAACGTCGCCGGTTCCCGTGGATCGGGGGCGGCCCGCGCGGTCTGAATGATCATCTCGGCCCCTCCAGTCGGTGGTGACGCTACGGAAACGGGTGAGGATGCGGGTTGATCTCTTCGGGGCGCAGGTCGCGGTCCCGGTAGCCGAGCAGCCGGGGCACGGTCAGCAGCCGCGGCAGACCCTCGGTCCTGCGGGAGGCGTGGCCGAAGGTCATCGGCAGCGCCCCGGGGACGATGACCTTGGCGGAGGCGAATCGGCCGGCGGCCTGCTCGGTGGAGGTGGTGTCGACGGCGATGACGTCCAGGCCGGCGGCGAGCCACCGTCCGACGAGTTCGTCCAGGTCGTCCGTGAGGTCCGCGTGGCGCGGCCACCCGGCTCGGGCGGTGACGGCGCTCAGCGGCAGCCGCGGCCCGTCGCCGTCCAGGAAGTCCGCCCGTGGGCGCGTCGCCGGATGCGCGTAGAGGGCCGGGTGGTCGTCCATGTCACGAACCAGCAGGGGATAGGCCAGCATCGGCTCGACGGCGGCGTGGTCACGCCCGGCGCTCAGCGCCCTCAGCAGCGGCGCGACCTCCCGCAGCGCCGACCGCACGGCCCGCTCGGGGTCGAGGTGCGCCGCCGCCCCGAACGCCATCGCCCACCGGGCCTCCGCCGTCCGGTTCACCGCGAGGGTCAGGAACGTCGGCACCCGCTGCTCCAGCATCGTGGAGAAGATCAT
Source organism: Nonomuraea glycinis (assembly GCF_014646515.1). GTDB lineage: Bacteria > Actinomycetota > Actinomycetes > Streptosporangiales > Streptosporangiaceae > Nonomuraea > Nonomuraea glycinis. The sequence goes on along the minus strand of NZ_BMNK01000002.1, from coordinate 269,877 downwards.
GATCTCGCACCCGAAGCGCCGGGCGAGCATCTCCTCCATCAGCGGGATCCGCCGGTCGGCCGCCGAATCCAGGTCGACCCGCGGTACGGCGAGGCGGGCGTACCAGGTCATCAGGAACGCGTCCCGCTCGGCCACCTCCAGCAGGCCGTACAGGATCGCCTCTTCCAGGCAGGACCCGGCGGCGCAGCCGTTGGACGTCTCGAACACCCAGCGTGGTTCGTTCTCCGGACGCCTGCCGTAGTAGGCGATGGACTCCGGCACCAGCACAGGAGCGGACCGCGCGAACGAGTATCCCCAGACCCAGCTCGTCTTCTGCTCGGGCGCGAACGGCACGTACGGGTAGCCGGGCAGCCGGTACAGCTCCTGCGGGGGCGTGCCGAGGGTGCGGGGGTCGATCGCGTCGTCGGCGAGCTCCTCGTACGACCCGCGCACGGTCGTCCTGCGGCCCCCCGGCCGCTCGCCCGAACTGCGTTCCAGCGCTTCCGCCAGCGCGGTGAGCCTGGCGGAGCGATAGTCCCCGGCCCGGCCGAAGCCGTGCTGGGAGTCGTGGTGGATCCTGGCCGGCGCCAGGCGGGCCACTGCGCTGGGTATCCCCCCGCGCGATCCGACGTCCACGGAGGCGATCAGACCGGTCTCCGCGTCCACGTAGCGGTCCGCGACCCCACTGTGCAGATCGTGCAGCCGGAACTCGCCGGGGTCCGCCTTGATCAGCGGCCGGCGGGGGAGCGCCATCCCCAGCCTGGTATCCGACGGCAGGTCGGAGCAGCGTGGGCAGAGCGGGTCGGAAAGGAACCGATGTCTGCGCACCGACGCGTCCAGTAAGGACAGCCGCAGGATGGCGCCGTCGGTCCGGGCCACGTCCGCACGGGCGAGCACCGTCCTCACCTCGTCCCGCACCAACCGAGCCACGGCCGTGACCAGCATCGGCGGGACCATCGCGGCACCGGTCTCCCGCGACGCGGATCGCGGCTGGTCGCGCAGCAGACGCCGGGCCGCCGAGTCGGTCCGGTTACGGCTCTGCCTGCGCCGTACGCACAGCGGGCAGCCTGGTCGCGGCGGGCGCACCAGCGGGCCGACGGTGATCCACCCGGCGTCGAGGTGAACGGGCAGCCAGGGCGTCCCCCGAACCGACGCGTACTCCTGGACTTCCTGCTCTCCGGCACGCACCAAGCCCTCCGAGACGACGACGAGCGCCGCGCACCCGCTCTCCACGGCGACACCCGCCGGCAGGTCCTGCTCCCCCGCGACGCCCGCCGGCAGGTCGTGCACCGAATCGGCGGCGAGGTAGGCGAGCCGGCCCTCGCCCTGGGCCGTGACGGCCCGGGCGACCCGCCCGGCGCCGATGACGGCGACGTCGAAAGGCCGAGGTTCCACCCGCGCTCCGGATGGGTCCTCCCGTACCTCAGTCATCGCACAGCACCACCTGGACCACGAAGGGAAGCAACGAGCTCACGGCGTCGTCGCGGACGAGCGGTACGACCACAGGGGTGCGACCGGTGAGGCGCAGCAGTTTCGCGGCGAGGAAGGCCGCCTCCCGCGGCGACCCGCCCGCGGCCCATCGCCGCGCCGGCGGGGCGGCCTCCGACCGCCCTTCGACCCGGGTCTGCCAGTGCAGCAGGGCACGCTCCGCCGCGTGCCGCAGGGCCGGCCCGGGAGCCAGGGCCACCGACCGTGCCACCACCCCGCCTGCGGCGGTCACCGTGTACGCGGGCAGCCCCAGCGCGGCGCTGTGGTCCCAGAACTCGACCACCTCACCGGTACGCTCAAGCAGACGTATCGTCTCGAGCACCCCGTCGTCGTCTCCCGACCCCCGTACGGGATCGACGATCGGCGCGTCTGCCCCGTCCCACAGGACCGCCGGCAGCGCTTCGAAGTGCGCCAGCAGACCGGCCTCCACCGCCTCGTCCCAGCACAGCCCGGCCGCGGCAGGAGGCGCCGCGTACGCCCGCCGCACCACTGCCGGGCCCCCGCCCGGGAACGGCACTCGGCGGACGGCCCCGGTCAGCAGGTCCATCCCCCAGGTGGTGGCCCGGTCGCCGGCCTGCCGGGATGCGTGCTCGGCCACCAGGGACCCGTAGGCGGCCAGCGCGGCCAGCACCGCCCGAGCGCGTGCGGTCTCACGATCGGGCCCCCATCCGACGACCGGCTCCACCTCCGGAGGTGGACGACTACCGTACGGATCGGTCACCATGGCCTGGCACAGGGCCAGCGGCACCTGCGGCAGATCCTCCTCGTCAAGCGAACGCAGTGGTCCCAGGTAGGGGTCCTCGAACGCACGGGCACGAGCAAGCAGATCCACCTGCGGCACCCGTTCCGCAGCCCGCAGAGAAGCGATCACGTCCTGAGCCGCCGTCCCCGCAGCACCCGCCGCGCGCCCCGCACCCGCCGCACCCGCAGCACCGGCCGCTCCCGTCGCACCCGCCGCGCCCGTCGCATTCGCTGTGCCGTTGGCGGGGTGACGGTGGAACCGGTGCACGGTCGTGTCGAGGCTCTCCAGGTCCGTGCGCGTCATCGTCCCGTCGATCCGGGATCCGGAGCGCGTGCCCGGACGCTCGGGGCGCATCCCCGCCAGGTGGCGGAAGCAGGCGAGGACGACTCTGGTGGCGATCAGCGAAGGCACCGGCCCGGTCAGCCACGAGACGCCGGTCAAGCCCTGTCGGCCCGCCGGCGCCCCATCGCCGACGCCGCTCTCCCACCGTCCGGCCGCACCGGCCTCCCACTGTCCGGCTGCACCGGCCTCCCATCGTCCGGCTGCACCGGCCTCCCACCGTCCGGCTGCACCGCTCTCTCGGCGTTCGGTCGCACCGGCCGCCGACAGCCAGCGCCACCCCGACTCCGCGAGCACGTGCTCCCGCCCGTAGACCGGTGTCGCCCACACGTCCACATCGCGTACCAGCACCTGCGCCAGCGCGACCCCGGCGTCGGCGCACATCCGGGCGGTCGTGACCAGCGCGTCGGTGTCATCGCCGGACGCGACGTGAATCACAAAATCGGCGTCGGTGATGCGGTCGCGCACCAGCGGGTCGCCGGCCGGGTCCAGCCCGGCCGTCTCGACGAGGACCTGCTGCCCCTCGTCCCGCCGGGCCCGTTCGGCCACCTCTCGCAGAGAGGCGCCGCCCGCGCCGGTGAGGACGCTCAACCGCCGCCAGCCCGACCGCAGCCCGTCCTCCACGACCGCGGCGAGGACCAGCCCTTGGCCGTAGAGCAGGATCCGCGCGTTCCGCACCTGCTGGAAGCGCCATTCCGCCGAGTCGTACCCGTAGCGGATGAACGAGATCTCGGATGCGTACTCCGTCAGTTCCTGCTCGGAGAGGCCGTGTGCCCTGTCGTCGCGCGCGTCGACGACGAAGCGCCGCTCGGCCAGCGTCCGGACTAGGTCTTCCACCATCTTCCGGTGTGCGTCGGGCAGACCCTGGGTGATCTCCTCCAGCGACCGGTCGCCGGACAGCCGCGGAGCGAGCCCATTGATCCACTGGTAAACATGCCGGCCCTCGAGAATGCAGGAGTCCAGCCCGCTTTGTATGTACACACCCTCCTGGCATTCGACGTAGCGAACATCATCCATGAGGCGTGGGCGCATGACCTGTCCTTTCGCACGCCAGTGCCGGTGCATGCCGCAGAGCACGCACCAGGCACGGCGCTTGAGAGAAATGCCCTGTCGAGGCGGACAGCCGGCTTCGGGGAGACCGTTCGTCCGAAAAGAAGTCCCGGCTCTACCGGGAAGACGATGAAGGACCGAAGAAACCACTCACCATCGACTCGGGATCGAGCCGTGACCGGTGAGGAATCCAGGTGCGATCAGAGCGAGTCGCTCTGATAAGAATCATTTCTTGCAGTTCCGGTGCCGGACGCATGGCCGCCGCCACCGAGATCCCTGAGCTCCGCGATCGCGCGGCCCAGGTGGACGTACCACGTTCCTGTACGGCTCCCCCACCCGCACTGCCGGTCAGGCGCGCCGCTGGAGAGGCGAAGTTCCGTGGCGGAGGGACACAGGGAAATGATGGTTGCCTGCGCTCCCACCGGACGCTTGGTGGGCATGGTTTTCGAGGACAAAGACCCTTTTTAGCTGCCTTATATAAGGCACCTTATACCAGCGCCCTCGCGATATTCAACACGGAGTTGTCAAATGGCCGCCGAAGATGTGGACAAAGTAGGGCCCACCCGGCCCGACTCCGCCCGCGAAGGCGGAGACGCGACCGCTCACGGACCGGGACGAGGGTGCCATCGGACACCTCGCCCCCTGCCCCAGCACGTCCACAGCGCACCGCGCACGGACAAGACGGCCTCGGGAAGCAAAAGAGCCACCCTCCGAAGATCGGAAAGTGGCTATTCCTGCTGGTCAGACTAAGTGGGGCTACCAGGACTTGAACCTGGGACCTCTTCCTTATCAGGGAAGCGCTCTAACCGTCTGAGCTATAGCCCCGCACACACCGAAACGGTATCGCATCCGCAGCGCGGAGGCGAACCAGTTGTTCGGACGGGAAAAGCTTACCGCCTCCGGTGAGCCATTCGCGCCGCACCCGGGCCGACAACCCTGGGTGCGGCGCGACCCGCGAACTACTCCGCCTCGCTGAAGGTCACTTCGACGCCGCCCACGAGGTCGGAGGCGACGTTGTAGATGACCGCCCCGAGCGTCGCCAGGGCGGTGATCAGCACGACGTTCACCGCGCCGATGAGGGCGGTGTAGCCGAGGATGCGGACCGGCTCGAACCACGACGCGATGTCGATGGGGATCGAGCTCTGCCCCTGCTCACCCTTGCCGAGCTGGTTGACCAGGTCCACAAGGGAATCGAACACGCCCAGGGCCGACAGCACGCCGTACAGGACGGCGACCGCTACGAACAGCACCACGAAGCAGACCAGCGACACCACGAAGCTGAACTTCATGGCCGACCACGGCTCGACGCGGCGCAGGACCAGGTGGGCCTTGCGCGGGAGGCGGGACCCCCCGGAGTTCGACGACTTCTTCTTACGCAGCTCGATGGGGGGCGGCGGAGCCTCGGTGGTGAGCGACGAGGCCCGCATGCGTACGGTCTCGCCCCCCTCCTGCTCCGGCTGCCCGGGCGGCTGCCCAGGTGACTGCCCGAGCGGCTGCGGCCGTACGGGCGGAGGCCCGTCAGGCTGCACCGCCGGCTTGGGCGCCGCGGCTCCTCCCTCATCGACTGGCTTGGGGCCCTCGTTGCCTGAGGGCCTCTTCGGCTCCTGTTGCTGGCCGTTCTCCCGGACCGGTTTGGTCCGGGGGCCACCACCTTGGGTGCTCATGACCTACTCTCCACCCCCGTCTTCCTCACTCTCCACCGCAGCCTCCAAGGACTCGGCGTTTCGGGCGAGGGCCACCACGCTGTCGCCTTCGGCGAGGTTCATCAATCGCACTCCCATGGTCTGGCGGCCGGACTGCTTGATCTCACCCGCACTCGTCCGGATCACCCCGCCTGCGGATGTGATCGCGAAGACCTCATCCTCCGGGTTGACCATGACGGCTCCGATCAGCTTGCCACGGGCACTTACGATCTTTGCAGTCAGCACGCCCTTGCCGCCACGTCCTTGCACCGGATATTGCTCCACGGGGGTCCGTTTTGCGTACCCGGCTTCGGTGGCGATAAGCACATCATGGCCGTCGGCCAGACGATTCATGGCGAGAAGTTCGTCGCCATCGAGGAATCTCATGCCGATGACGCCGCTGGTCGCCCGGCCCATGGGGCGTAGCGCGTCGTCGGTGGCGGTGAAGCGGATGGACTGTGCGTTCCTGGACACGAGCAGCAGGTCGTCCTCTTCGGAGACCAGCCGGGCGCCGATGACCTCGTCGTCGTCGCGCAGGTTGATCGCGATGAGGCCGCCGGTCCTGGGGGAGTCGTACTCCGACAGGCGGGTCTTCTTGACCAGGCCGCTGCGGGTGGCCAGCACGAGGTAAGGGGCGACCTCGTAGTCGCGCATGGCGAGGACTTCCATGACCGTCTCGTCCGGCTGCATGGCGAGCAGGTTGGCCAGGTGCATGCCGCGCGCGTCACGCCCGGCGTCCGGCAGCTCGTACGCCTTGACCCGGTAGACGCGGCCCTTGTTGGTGAAGAACAGCAGCCAGTGGTGGGTCGTGGTGACGAAGAAGTGGTCGACGATGTCGTCCTGACGCAGCTGCGCCCCTCGCACCCCCTTGCCGCCACGCTTCTGCGCCCGGTAGAGGTCGGTCTTGGTGCGCTTGGCGTAGCCGCCCCGGGTGATGGTGACGACGACCTCTTCTTCAGCGATGAGGTCCTCGATCGACATGTCGCCGTCGTGCGCGATGATCTCCGTGCGCCGCTCGTCGCCGAACTTGGCGACGATCTCGCCGAGCTCCTCGTTGACGATCTCGCGCTGGCGGGCCTCGCTGGCGAGGATCGCGTTGTACTCGGCGATCTGCGTCATCAGGTGCTCGTACTCGTCCTGGATCGCCTGGCGCTCCAGGGCGGCGAGCTTGCGCAGCTGCATGTCGAGGATGGCCTGCGCCTGGATCTCGTCGATGGTCAGCATCGACATCAGGCCCTGCTGGGCGTGTGAGGCCGACTCCGAGCCCCGGATCAGCGCGATGACGTCGTCGAGCCGGTCGAGCGCCTTGAGCAGCGCACGCAGGATGTGCGCGCGCTCCTCGGCCTTGCGCAGCAGGTAGCGCGTCCGGCGGACGATGACCTCGATCTGGTGGGCCACGTAGTGCCGGATGAACTGGTCGAGCGGGAGCGTACGCGGCACACCGTCGACCAGCGCCAGCATGTTGGCGCCGAAGGTGTCCTGCAGCTGGGTGTGCTTGTAGAGGTTGTTGAGCACGACCTTGGCGACCGCGTCGCGCTTGAGCACGATCACCAGCCGCTGGCCGACCCGGGAGGAGCTCTCGTCGCGTACGTCGGCGATCCCCGAGAGCTTGCCCTCGCGGACCAGCTCGGCGATCTTGAGGGCGAGGTTGTCCGGGTTGACCTGGTACGGCAGCTCGGTGACGACCAGCGCCTGCCGGCCCTTGCCGTCCTCCTCGACCTCGACCACGGCGCGCATGGTGATCGAGCCACGGCCGGTGCGGTAGGCGTCCTCGATCCCCCGGCGTCCGACGATCAGCGCCTTGGTGGGGAAGTCCGGCCCTCTGACCAGCCGCATCGAGGCTTCGAGCAGCTCCTCGTCGTCGGCCTCCGGATTCTCCAGGCACCACTTGACCGCGCCGGCCACCTCGCGCAGGTTGTGCGGCGGGATGTTGGTGGCCATGCCGACCGCGATGCCGCCGGACCCGTTGACGAGCAGCTGCGGGAAGCGGGCCGGCAGCACGTCCGGCTCCTGCGACTTGCCGTCGTAGTTGGGCCGGAAGTTGACGGTGTCCTTGTCGATGTCGCGCAGCATCTCCATGGCGATGGGCGCGAGCTTGCACTCGGTGTAACGCATCGCCGCCGCCGGGTCGTTGCCCGGCGAGCCGAAGTTGCCCTGCCCGTCGACCAGCGGATAACGCAGCGACCAGTGCTGCGCCAGCCGGACGAGCGCGTCGTAGATGGAGGTGTCGCCGTGCGGGTGGTAGGAGCCCATCACGTCACCGACGACGCGGGCGCACTTGAAGTAGCCGCGGTCGGGACGGTAGCCGCCGTCGTACATCGCGTAGAGCACCCGGCGATGCACCGGCTTGAGTCCGTCGCGGACGTCGGGCAGCGCTCTGGACACGATGACCGACATCGCGTAGTCCATGTAGCTGCGCTGCATCTCGGACTGGATGTCCACAGGCTCGATGCGATCAGCCGGGGGAGTGGTGTTCACTTCCGTCACTGGTTGTGGTCCTTCTTCGTGGTACGAGGAGCCGTGTCGAGCGGTCCCCGCGGGTAGCGGAATCCGTACCGACGGCTAGGCCGCTAGACGTCGAGGAAGCGGACGTCGCGTGCGTTGCGGATGATGAAGTCGCGCCGGGCTTCCACGTCTTCGCCCATGAGCACGCTGAACAGGTCGTCGGCCTGTGCGGCGTCGTCGAGCGTGACCAGGCGCAGCAGCCGCGTCTCGGGGTTCATGGTGGTCTCCCAGAGCTGGGAGGCGTTCATCTCGCCCAGACCCTTGAAGCGCTGGATGTTGTCGCGGGCCCTGGGGTCGGGCTTCCCCGCGTCGATGCCGGCCTGGATGACCGCGTCACGCTCGGGGTCGGAGTAGGCGTAGGAGGCGTCGTCGCCCTTACGGTCCCACTTGATCTTGTAGAGGGGAGGGCAGGAGAGGTAGACGTGCCCGGCCTCGATCAGCGGCCGCATGAACCTGAACAGCAGCGTCAGCAGCAGCGTGTTGATGTGCTGGCCGTCGACGTCGGCGTCCGCCATCAGGATGACCTTGTGGTAGCGCAGCTTGGCGATGTCGAACTCGTCGTGCACGCCGGTGCCCAGCGCGGTGATCAGGGCCTGGACCTCGTTGTTCTTCAGGACCTTGTCGATCCGCGCCTTCTCCACGTTGAGGATCTTGCCGCGGATGGGGAGGATCGCCTGGAAGCGCGAGTCGCGGCCGCCCTTGGCGGAGCCGCCGGCCGAGTCACCCTCGACGATGAACAGCTCGCACTTCTCCGGGTCGTTCCACTGGCAGTCGGCCAGCTTGCCGGGCAGGCCGCTGCCCGACTCCAGCAGCGACTTGCGCCTGGTCAGGTCGCGGGCCTGGCGAGCCGCCATGCGGGCGCGGGAAGCCTGCAGCGACTTGTTGATGATGTCCTTGGCCTCGCCGGGGTTGCGCTCGAACCAGTCGCGCAGATGGTCGTTGCAGGCCTTCTGCACGAACGACTTGGCCTCGGTGTTGCCCAGCTTGGTCTTGGTCTGGCCCTCGAACTGGGGGTCCGTCAGCTTGATCGAGATGATCGCGGTCAGGCCCTCGCGGACGTCCTCACCGGAGAGGTTGTCGTCCTTGCCCTCCTTGAGGAACTTCTGCTCGCGCGCGTAGCGGTTGACGATGGTCGTCAGCGCGGCGCGGAAGCCTTCCTCGTGGGTGCCGCCCTCGGCCGTGTTGATGGTGTTGGCGAAGGTGTAGACGGACTCCGAGTAGGAGTGGTTCCACTGCATCGCGATCTCGACCGCGGCGCCCTCGCCCTCCTCCTCGAAGGAGATGATCGACGCGTGCGCCGGCTCCTTCTTGCCGTTGAGGTGCTTGACGAAGTCGGCCAGGCCGCCCTGGTAGCAGTATTCGGCCCGGTGCGCCTCACCGTTGACGTGGTCGGGACGCTCATCCGTGATGGTGATCGTCAGACCCTTGTTGAGGAAGGCCATCTCCTGGAAGCGCCGCGAGAGCGTCTCGTAGTTCCAGGTGGTGGTCTCGAAGATGTCGGGGTCCGGCCAGAAGGTGATGGTCGTGCCGGTCTCGTCGGTCTCCTCGCCCTTGGCCAGGGGGGCCGTCGGCTTGGAGTGGTCGAAGTAGACGCGCCAGTAGTGGCCCCGCTGCTTCACCTCGACGTCCATGCCGGTGGACAGCGCGTTGACGACGGCCGAGCCGACGCCGTGCAGGCCGCCGGAGACCGCGTAGGCCTGGCTGTCGAACTTGCCGCCGGCGTGCAGGGTGGTGAGCACGACCTCGACGGCCGAGCGCTTCTCGACCGGGTGGATGCCCGTCGGGATGCCTCGGCCGTTGTCGATCACGCGCACACCGTTGTCGGCCATGAGTGTGATGTCGATACGGTCGGCGAAGCCGGCGAGCGCCTCGTCCACCGCGTTGTCCACGATTTCGTAGACGAGATGATGGAGGCCGCGCTCACCGGTCGACCCGATATACATACCCGGGCGCTTGCGAACGGCTTCAAGCCCCTCGAGTACGGTGATTGAGCTAGCGTCGTAGGACAACTGCGAAATCCTCCTGCCGCGGACACGCGGCGGGGGAGGCGATTGCTTTCAAAGCTGCCCCTGCCGTGCCCGTCACCGTCGTGAATGCCCCCGATGCGCGGTCACCCAGGGGAGTCGGCTTGGTGCCGGGGTGACACGCAAGCGGACGTGTCCGGAATCCGCTTTCATTCTACCGGCTCTGGAGCCCGAAGGTAGCAATGAACGCGCCTGTGATGCTCCCTAGCTCGTTTTGCCCCCTGGCAAGCATCCCCCCTCTTGGGTCGGGGGTCAACGCGTCTGCGGCTCTCTGATCGCCTGGCGCGCCTAACCGTAGGTGTCGCCGGGGCCACGGCTTCCGGTCACCCGTAATCCACCCGCTGGTCGAGGGGCGTTCTGCGGGCCCCTGACCTTGACCTTCGTCACGGTGTTGTCGCCGAGTTCCTCGTTGAGCCTGCGCACAAGGGTGCGCGCGAGCAGCCGGACCTGGGTCGCCCACGCCGTCGAGTCGGCCACGACGAGCACCTCGCCGTCCTCGAACGACTCCGGCTTGGTGTGCGCCGCCAGATCAGGGCCGACGATGTCGATCCAGCGGCCGAACACGGCGCCGACGGCCGCCGACCGCTCCCAGCCGCGGGCGGCCAGCAGCTCGCTGATCGCCCGGCCGAAGAGCTGCGGGTCCCCGGTGTCCCGGCGCGGGCCCGCGGCCTTGCGCCTGGGCTCGCGCCGCGGCAGCTGCCCCCGCTTGGCGGCGTCGGCCTTGGCCTGGGCCAGCTTCTCCCTGGCCATGGCGGCGCCCCGGGCCGTCGGATCGTCGTCAACGGACACGCGTCACGCTCCCCTCCGCTACGTCGAATCGGGCACCGGCCAGCTCGGCCGGCACGTCGTCGTCCACAGCCGCGGTGATGAGCACCTGCTCGGCGGGGGCGACGATCTCCGCCAGCCGGCGTCGGCGCTGCGTGTCGAGCTCGGCGAAGACGTCGTCGAGGATCAGCACGGGATCGCCGCCGTCGGCGCGCAGCAGGTCGTAGGCGGCCAGCCGCAGCGCGAGCGCGAACGACCAGGACTCGCCGTGACTGGCGTAGCCCCGGGCGGGCAGCTCGCCGAGGCCGAGAACCAGGTCGTCGCGGTGCGGGCCGACGAGCGTCACGCCTCTTTCGATCTCGGCCGAGCGGACCTCCAGTAGCCGCTCGCGCAGCCGCTCTTCAAGGGTTTTCCCCAAGTCTGTGGATAACGTCTGTGCATCGGAAGATCCGCGCTCACCGGGGGATTCGTCCTCAGCACCGTCCTGGCCTGTGGACAACGTGCTGCGATAGGCCAGCGTCGCGGGGGCGCTCGTCGGGGCGAGCGAGGCATAGGCGCCCGCCACCAGCGGGCGCAGCTCGTCGATGAGCTCGAGCCTGGCGCGCAGCAACTCCGCGCCGTGCCGGGCGAGATGGGCGTCCCAGACCTCCAGAGTGCTCAGGACGTCTCCGGCGCCCGCCGCCGCGAACCCGGTGTCCCCCTCGGCCCGTCGGCCGCTCCTGGTGCCTCTGCGGGCCTGGGAGGCCGTACGCAACAGCGCGCCGCGCTGCTTGAGCACCCGGTCGTAATCGGCACGCACCCCGGCGAACCTGGGCGTCCTGGACACCAGCAGCTCGTCGAGGAAGCGGCGGCGCTCCGCCGGGTCGCCCTTGATCAGCGACAGGTCCTCGGGCGCGAACAGCACCGTGCGCAGCAGGCCGATGACGTCCCGGGGCCTGGACACCGCCGAGCGGTTGAGCCGCGCGCGGTTGGCCCGGCCGGGGTTGATCTCCAGCTCCACCAGCGCGCGCCGGTCGTCCCGCTGGACGGCGCAGCGCACGATCGCCCGCGCCGCGCCCTGACGCACCAGCGGCGCGTCGGCGGCCACCCGGTGGCTGGAGTGCGTCGCCACGTAGCCGATGGCCTCGACCAGGTTGGTCTTGCCCTGGCCATTGGGGCCCACGAAGGCCGTGACGCCCGGCTCCAGGCCGAGCTCCACGGATGCGTAGGACCGGAAGTCGGTCAGCGAGAGGTGGGCGACGTGCACCCCACGAAGGTTAGTGCGCCCCGAGCGCCACTGGGGCAACCGGCGCACACCCTGTGGAAAACCCGCGTCACTCCGCTTCGCGCGGTGGACGGACGTCCGCCCCCGGCGCGTCGGCGCCCTTTTCCACAGATCCTTCGGCGGAGGTGGTCGCGTGGCCGCCGAACTGGTTGCGCAGCGCCGCGACCACCTTCATCGCCGGCGGGTCGTCCTGCCGCGAGGCGAACCTGGCGTAGAGGGCGGCGGTGATCACGGGCAGCGGGACGGCGTGATCCACAGCCGCCTGGACCGTCCACCGGCCCTCGCCGGAGTCCTGTGCGTAACCCCGCAGCTCCGCCAGCTTCTCGTCGTCGTCCAGCGCCCGCACCAGCAGGTCGAGCAGCCAGGAGCGGATCACGGTGCCGGTGCGCCAGCTGCTGAACGAGCCCCTGACGTCCTTGACGACGTCGGAGGCCTCCAGCAGCTCCCACCCCTCGGCGAAGGCCTGCATCATGCCGTACTCGATGCCGTTGTGGACCATCTTGGCGAAGTGCCCGGCGCCGACGTCTCCCGCGTGGACGAAGCCGTCCTCGCCCTCCGGCTTGAGCGTTTCGAAGATCGGCATGAGGTGCTGGACGTCGGCCTGCTCGCCGCCGACCATGAGCGCGTAGCCGTTCTCGAGCCCCCAGACGCCGCCGCTGACCCCGCAGTCGACGAACCTGACGCCCTTGCCGGCCAGCTCGGCGGCGTGCTTCTGGTCGTCGACGTAGTGGGAGTTCCCGCCGTCGACGACCACGTCGCCTTCGGACAGCAGCTCGCCCAGCCGGTCGATCGTCTGCTGGGTGGGCTTGCCGGCGGGCACCATCACCCAGACGGCCCGGGGCGCCTGCAGCCGCTCGGCCAGCTCCTTGAGGCTGCCGACGTCGCTGACCTCGGGATCGTGGTCGTAGCCGACCACCTCATGACCGCCGCGGCGCAGCCGCTCGGCCATGTTGCCACCCATTTTGCCCAGTCCGACCATGCCGATCTGCATGTAGTCCAACCCCCTCGTCAGGCCTCCATCATCCCCGATGATGTTCTCAGCTGGACAGGCGGATGGGCATGATCAGGTAACGGTAGTCGGGAGCGCCCACGTCATCCACAGGCTTGCCACCGGTGAGGATGGCGGGCTTGGTGGACGTGGTCATCTGCAGGCGGGCGATGTCGGAGTCGATGGCACCGAGCCCTTCCAGCAGGAACTGGTGATTGAAGGCGATGTTCATCTCGTCGCCCTCGTAGTCCACAGGCAGCGCCTCGACGGCCTGGGCCTCGTCGCCGCTGCCGGCTTCGAGCACCACCTCACCGCTCTTGAACGCCAGTCGCACCGGCGTGTTGCGCTCGGCCACCAGGGCCACGCGCTTGACGGCTTCGACGAACGAGGCTGTGGACAGATCCGCCTTCGCGGAGAACTCGGTGGGCAGCAGCGAGCGGTACTTGGGGAACTCGGGGTCCAGCAGGCGCGTGGTGGTCCGGCGCCCGGCACTGGAGAAGCCGATCATGCCCTCGCCGGTGCCGCCGGCCGCGCTGAGCGCGATCTCCACCTCGGCGCCGCTCCCGCCGAGAGCCTTGGCCGTGTCGGCGAGCGTCTTGCCGGGGATCATCGCGATGGCGGAGAAGTCCGGCTGGTCCGGCTGCCACTTGAGCTCACGCACGGCCAGCCGGTAGCGGTCGGTCGCGGCGAGCGTCACCAGGTCGCCCTCGATCTCCATCCGCACGCCGGTGAGCATGGGCAGCGTGTCGTCCCGCCCGGCGGCGACGGCGACCTGGCCGACGGCGGAGGCGAAGGTGTCGCTGCCGATTCGCCCGGCGGCCGGTGGCATGACCGGGAGCGAGGGGTAGTCCTCCACAGGCATGGTGAGCAGGGTGAAGCGGGCGCTGCCACAGGTCACGACGGCCTTGGCGCCTTCGACGACGAAGTCCACAGGCTGTGCGGGAAGAGCGCGGGTGATCTCGGCGAGCAGCTTGCCCGAGACCAGGACGACCCCCTGCTCACCGGTGTGGAGCTCCAGCGTCACCTCGGCGGAGACCTCGTAGTCGAAGCCGGACAGCTTCAGCCGCTGATCCTCGGTGACCTCGAGGCGCATGCCGGCGAGAACGGGCACCGATGGCCGTGCGGGCAGACTGCGTGCCGTCCATGCCACCGCCTCAGCGAGGACGTCTCGCTCGATTCGGAACATCACGGTCATCAGCCTCCTGGATCGTCGTTGATTCAAGTGTCGCGTCTCCCGCACCCTCGATCCGGGAGAACCCCTCTATGGGTCTTGAGTTTCTTCTTAAGAGATAAGTGAAGTCATCACAGTAGGGGCGGTGGATACTGTGGACAACCCGCGTCTGCCCTGGTCAACGGCCCTGTTTTCATCCACTGCGGTTGTGGGTGACGCCTGGGGGTAACTTCGGCGGCTGGGGACGACGCTTCGTTGCACACAGGCCATCCCCAGATCAGGGGGTGTTCATCCACCGGTCATCCACTGCCTGTCCCCAGGTTGTCCACGGACAAAACGGTCCCGCGAACGGCCTCCAAAAGACTGTGCACAGGCCGTCCCCAAGTCGTCCACCGGTAGTCCCCAGGTTCTCCTCAGGATGTCCCCAGGGTTATCCCCAAGCGCTGTGCGGAATTTTTCCGGGCAATGCGGGGCGTACGGACGGGCCGTTCGCGCGTTTTCCCTGATCCACAGTGTTATCCACAGGCTGTGCATGACGGCTAGGACCCGCGGGACGTCTGTTTGATGCGCATTGTCAGCTCGTTGACCTGGTTGTACATCGACCGTCGCTCCGCGATGAGCGAGCGGATCTTGCGCTCGGCGTGCATGACGGTGGTGTGATCGCGGCCGCCGAACTGCTGGCCGATCTTGGGCAGCGACAGCTCCGTCAGCTCCCGAGCCAGGTACATCGCGATCTGCCTGGCGTTCACCAGGGCCCTGCTGCGCGAGCTGCCGCAGAGGTCGTCGATGCTGATCCCGAAGTATTCGGCGGTCTTGTGCATGATCGTGGCGATCGTTATCTCCGGCCCGGATTCGGAGGTGATCAGATCCTTCAGCACCACCTCGGCCAGCTGGAGATCCACACCCTGGCGATTGAGGCTGGCGAACGCGGTGACCCTGATCAGCGCGCCCTCGAGCTCACGGATGTTGGTGGAGATCCGGCTCGCGATGTACTCCAGCACCTCGGGCGGCGCGGCCAGGCCCTCCTGGATGGCCTTCTTCCGCAGGATGGCGATCCGCGTCTCCAGCTCGGGCGGCTGCACATCGGTGATCAGCCCCCACTCGAACCGGTTGCGCAGCCGGTCCTCCAGCGTGATCAGCTGCTTGGGCGCCCGGTCGCTGGAGATGACGATCTGCTTGTTGGCGTTGTGGAGCGTGTTGAAGGTGTGGAAGAACTCCTCCTGCGTCTGCTCCTTGCCCTCCAGGAACTGGATGTCGTCCACAAGCAGGATGTCGATGGCTC
This sequence comes from Nonomuraea glycinis, assembly GCF_014646515.1. GTDB lineage: Bacteria > Actinomycetota > Actinomycetes > Streptosporangiales > Streptosporangiaceae > Nonomuraea > Nonomuraea glycinis. The sequence goes on along the minus strand of NZ_BMNK01000002.1, from coordinate 254,598 downwards.
GATAGCGTCCGCGAAAGCCGTCGGCCTTGTGGTCGCGGATGCTGTTGATGAAGTCGTTGGTGAACTCCTCGGAGCTGACGTACCGCACCCGCGCGCCGTCGTACAGGCTCTGCGCGTAGTGCCCGATGGCGTGCAGCAGGTGGGTCTTGCCCAGGCCGGAGTCGCCGTAGATGAACAGCGGGTTGTACGCCTTCGCGGGGGATTCGGCGACGGCCACGGCCGCGGCGTGCGCGAAGCGGTTGCTGGCGCCGATGACGAAGGTCTCAAAGGTGTACTTCTGGTTCAGCCTGGCCGGTTCGCTGGGCTTGTTGCTCTTGGCTTCCCACCTGTTCGGCGCCGGCTCCGGCTCCTTCTGCACAGGCGGTGTGTACGGCTGAGCCTGGTCGAACGAGAACGTCGGCTGTGGATAGTCGGTGGATGACGGCCCCTGGTCAGGCTGTGGAGAATAGAACTGCGGCGGCTCCGAAGCCTGGTAGTGCTGGGGTTGCGCACCGTGTGTATAACGTGGCTGCTGGTCCTGGCTCTGGGGATAACTTTGACCCCCAGGCTGTGGATGATGTTCCTGCATCGATTGCATCGGCTGTTCGGGCGCCGTCGTATCGATCATCACGGCCAGCCGCATGGCCCGGCCGAGCTCCTGGGACAGCGCGTGCGCCACGAGCGGGCGCAGTTTGCGCTCGATGAGGTCCTTGAGGAAGTCGTTCGGCACGCCCAGCACGATCGTGTCGTCCGCCAGGGCGATCGGACGGACCATGGAGAGCCAGGTGCGCTGCTGTGCGGGCACGTTCTCGTTGAGGAAGTTGGTCAGGGCCCTCTTCCATACCGCGCCGAGGTCGACACCGTTCATGGTGTGGCTCCCCCTCCTTCCTGTCGCGGCCCCCCGCGATTGTTATCCACATACGGGGGCCGCCCGCGTAGTGATCAGTCCCCGTCGTCCACAGCATCGCGCCCGGGTCGAATACCCAGCGTCTCCACAGGAGATCCACAAGTTGTGCACAGCCTGATGGCGCGTCTGGAAGGGCCGACAGTATCTATGTGCACAGCTGTGTTCAAGACGTTGTCCACAGCCTAGTGGTACGTGAGTGCACATGCTGTGGACATGAGCCGGGCGGTGGACAAGCCCCCTGTGGATACGTGGATAACCGTTTTCGGTTTGACCTGAGACGCTCTTCACCCGTAACGTACGACGGTCGGCTTGTCACGCGACGGCTATTTCGCGTGCCCTCGCATTTCAGACAGGCCGGCCATGTGTGTTCAGCGCCTCGTGCGCACCTTCAAGCCTGGAGCCCACCCGTGAGCAAGCGTACTTTCCAGCCGAACAACCGTCGCCGCGCGAAGACCCACGGCTTCCGGCTCCGGATGCGCACCCGGGCCGGTCGCGCCATCCTCGCCGCTCGTCGCCGTAAGGGCCGCGAGAAGCTGTCGGCCTGATCGCCCCGAGTCGTCCGATAGTCCGCCCGCCGGTGCAGTCCACCGGCGGGCAATAGGCGTATATGGTGCTAGCCCGTCATTCCCGCATGCGGCGCGGGGACGAGTTCAAGGCCGCGATCAAGCGCGGAAAGCGCGCAGGTCGTCCCACCCTGGTCGTCCATCTCGGTATTTCCGGGGAAGGGACGCCTCTGGTGGGTTTCGTGGTGAGCCGGGCCGTCGGAGGCGCGGTGGTGCGTAACAAGGTCAAGCGGCGGCTCCGACACCTGATGCGGGACCGTCTCGACCGCCTTCCGAGAGGTAGCCTGCTGGTGGTACGCGCCAATCCACCGGCCGCGTCTGCGCGATGCGACCAGCTTGCTGCCGAGCTCGACCTCGCATTGGATCGATTGCTCAGGCGGCGTGAGTCCTCGATGGATGGACAGAGATGACGGAGCAGCCGCACGGGACTCCGAGCCTTGGCGCTCGGGTGCTGATCGTCCCCATCCGGTTCTACCGGGCGTTCATCAGCCCGATGCTCGGTCCGCGCTGCCGTTTCTACCCCTCGTGCAGCGCATACGGTCTTGAGGCGATCTCCGTACACGGAGCATTGCGCGGCACATGGTTGACTGTCCGGCGTATCGGGCGTTGCCACCCATTCCATCCCGGCGGTATAGACCCGGTGCCCCCACGCCCGGTTCGGTCCCACGAAATGCAAGGGAGATAGCTCGGTGGAGCTGTCCTGGCTGAGCTGGCTCTATGAAGCCGTAGCCTTCGTCATCACCTGGATCCATACGGGTTACAGCACAGTCCTTAACCCGGACAGCGGCCTGACATGGATGCTGACCATTGTCACGCTGACCGTGCTCATGCGGATCCTCATCTTCCCCCTCTTCCTCAAGCAGATGAGGTCGTCGAAGAAGATGCAGGAGCTCGCCCCCAAGGTGGCTGAGCTCCGCAAGCGTCACAAGAACGACAAGCAGCGCATGAACCAGGAGGTCATGGCGCTGTACCAGGGGGCGGGCGCCAACCCGCTCGGGGGCTGCCTCCCCGTCGTGGCGCAGTTCCCCATCTTCATCTCGATGTTCACCGTGCTCCAGGCGATGGCCAACGGCCGCGCGGTCTACGGCATGACGGAAGAGCTCGTCAGAAGCGCCCGAGCCGCGCACATCTTCGGTGCGCCGCTGCCCGCGAACTTCTTCATGTCCAGCGAGGACATCGTCGCCCTGAACGCCACGGTCATCCAGACCAAGGTCGTGCTCGGCATCTTCGTGGCGATCAGCTCGCTGACCACGTTCCTCACCGTCCGGCAGAGCGTCACGCGGTCCATCGCCCAGATGCCGGACAACCCGATGGCCCAGCAGCAGAAGATCCTGATGTGGATCTCCCCGCTGTTCGCCTTCTTCAGCCTGAACTTCCCACTCGGCCTGATCATGTACTGGGTGACCACGAACGTGTGGACGCTCGGCCAGCAGCACTGGTTCTACAGCCGCAACCCGATGCCGGAGTTCGACGCCAAGGGCAACGTCGTTCCGGTGAAGCCCAAGCCGAGCCTGCTCGCGAAGATTCGCAAGACGGATGCGGTGGTGGAGGAGGCCCCCCCGCCGCCTCCTGAGCCTAAGATCGTCAGGAACCAGCCGAGCCGCCAGCCACGTAGCAAGCGCACCGGCAGCAAGAAGTCGTGAATACGAAGGAGAGGCCGGCCATGACCGAGGCCGAGCAGGAGAAGGCTCCTGATCTCAGCGTGCTCGAGCAGGAAGGCGAGATCGCGGCGGACTACGTCGAAGGCCTTCTCGACATCGCCGACATCGACGGTGACATCGATATGGACGTCGAAGGCGACCGTGCGCTGGTCTCCGTCGTCGGGCTCAAGGGCAACGAGCTGGTCGGGCCTTCGGGCGAGGTCCTGGAGGCACTTCAGGAGCTGACCCGGCTGGCCGTTCACCGGCAGACGGGGGAGCGGTCCCGGCTGATGCTCGACGTCGCCGGCTACCGCGAGCGCCGCCGCGCGGAGCTCACCAAGCTCGGCACCGAGATCGCCGCCCAGGTCCGGGACCAGGGCGAGCCCAAGGCACTCCAGCCGATGACTCCCTTCGAACGCAAGATCGTGCACGACGCGGTGGCCGCTGCCGGGCTCACCAGCGAGTCGGAGGGCGAGGAGCCCCACCGCTACGTGGTGGTCCTGCCCGCCTGACCCGCACCTCCTCACGACCGGCCGTCAGCCCGCCCTACAGGCAGCTGACGGCCGTTTCCGTCTCAGATGCTTGTACGGCGCGAGCCGTGCATTGTGGACCGGCTTGCGTACCCGCAGTGGACCGCTTGCGTACCCGAAACCTTGTGGACCGGCTTGCGTACCCGACTTGCCCGGTCGAGTTGATGGATTGGGTCACCGTCCGGCTGATCTTCCGCTTTTCCTCATGCCGGAAAAGCGTTCCGACGGTGGTGCACGCGGAGGCTCCGTTCAGGGCGGCCCGCTAGTCTTCAACAGTGATCGCCCGCTTAGCCTTGGGTAGACACCATCACCACTCATCCCTCAGAAAGGGCCACCAAGCAGTGAGCGAAGAGCTACCGCCGCCGCCGGACATCGCGCGAGACGTCTTCGCCGGCGAAGCCTGGGACCGGGCAGAGGCGTTCGCCGAGCTGCTGGCCGGACCCGGAGTGGTGCGCGGGCTGCTGGGCCCGCGCGAGGTGCCGCGCATCTGGGACCGCCACCTGCTCAACTGCGCCGTCGTGGCCGAGGCCATCCCCGAGGGCGTGCGCCTGGTCGACATCGGCTCGGGTGCCGGTCTGCCCGGAATTGTCCTGGCGATCGTCCGGCAGGACATCACGGTCACTCTGCTGGAGCCGTTGCTGCGCCGTACCGTCTTCCTGGAGGAGTGCGTCGAAGCGCTCAAGCTGCAGAACGTCGAGGTGCTGCGCGGGCGGGCGGAGGAGCTCGCGGGCAAGCGGGTGTTCGACGTAGCCAGCGCCCGCGCGGTCGCTCCGCTCGACCGACTCCTGAAGTGGGCGATGCCGCTGCTGCGCGAAGGTGGCGAGCTGATCGCGATGAAGGGGGAGCGAGCGGCGGAAGAACTCGCCGAGGCGGAGCCCCAATTGCGAGCCAGTGGGGCGACAACGGCCGAGCTTGTGACCGTCGGGCACGGTAAGGTCGAGCCGCCTGCAACATTGGTTCGGGTGATATCGGGTCGCGCGCCAGAGCAAGGTAGGCGCCGACGAAGGAGGTGACGGTCGTGCCAGTCGCTTATAGCGGTCTTGGCTGGCCGGGCAGCCATCTGTCCGAAAGTCCCACTGGGGTTGGCTGGCCCGAAAAGGGCGTGTCGCGACAGCAAATTCCCGGCACTGAAATGCCACGGGTTGAAAGGATTACCAACGTGACCCAGACCCCCCTGAACCCAGGTGATTCGCCGTTGGTACGAGAGGCGCTCAACTCAGTGGTTTCACGTGAAACACCCGTCGCGCAGTTGCCGGCGCAGGCGGGTGACGCCCCTGACCGGGCTGACGGCTCATGGCCAAAACCCGCCAGATGCCGGGTGATCGCCGTGGCGAACCAGAAGGGCGGCGTGGGCAAGACCACGACGTCCGTCAACATCGCCGCCGCCCTCTCCATGAACGGCGAACGCGTCCTCGTGGTGGACCTCGACCCGCAGGGCAACGCCTCCACAGCGCTGGCGACCGAGCACCGCGGTGACATCCCTGACGTCTATCAGGTGCTGGTCGACGACCTGCCCTTGGCGGACATCATCAAGCAGGTCCCCGAGATGCCCAACCTCTACTGCGCCCCCGCCACCATCGACCTGGCCGGCGCCGAGATCGAGCTCGTCTCCCTGGTCGCCCGTGAGGCCCGCCTCCGCCGCGCCCTGGCCGCCTACGAGGGCATCGACTTCGACTACATCATCATCGACTGCCCGCCGTCGCTCGGCCTCCTCACGGTCAACGCCCTGGTCGCCGCGGACGAGGTCATGATCCCGATCCAGTGCGAGTACTACGCCCTGGAGGGCCTCGGCCAGCTTCTCCGCAACGTCGACCTCATCAAGGCCCACCTCAACCCCACCCTCCGCCTATCCACCATCGTCCTCACCATGTACGACGGCCGCACCCGGCTCGCTTCACAGGTGGCGGACGAGGTCCGAGCCCACTTCGGCGACACGGTCCTCAGAACGGTGATCCCCCGCAGCGTCCGCCTCTCGGAGGCCCCCAGCTACGGCCAGTCCGTCATGACCTACGACCCCGGCTCCAGCGGAGCCATGGCCTACATGGACGCGGCCCGCGAGATCGCCCACCGAGCAGCGGTCTAGCCGCCCTCACCAGCGCGCCCCTCACGGCCGCACGTTCACGTCTGCGCGTACGGCTTCCGTCCGCTGTGCATACGCTTCCGTCGTCTGCGTGTACGGCTTCCGTACAGCTCAGAGGTGTACGCGTCCACGCGCGCAGAAGAGCCGCTGCTGGTGCGGTGAGCCCCGTCCGTGAGCCCCGTCCGTGAGCCCTGTCCGTGAGCCCTGTCCGTGAGCTACGTGCGTGAGCTACGTGCGTGAGCTCCGTGCGTGAGGCCTGGTGCGCCAGCCGGTCTCCGGTGTAGGGCGTCTCTGCTTCGCCGGGAGCGAAGGCAATGAGGGTGTTCAGGGCATGGTGGTGTAAATCCGGTGGGACGGTGTGTGGCGCGAAGGCGCCGGGTCGGGTTGGCAACGGTAACCTTCCCTGGATAGACCGGAATCAGCCCGGGCGGATGAGGAGACGTAGTGAGCCAGGTGCGGCGGGGATTGGGCAAGGGGCTGGGGGCGCTCATCCCGACCGGTCCCATCGTTGACGGGACGGGGACGGTTGACCCGACCGGGTCGACGAACGAGACCGGTCCGAAGCCGATTGCCGGAGCGTACTTCCGGGAGATAGACCTAGCCGCGATCGTGCCCAACCCGCGTCAGCCGCGCGAGATCTTCGATGGCGAGCGCCTGGATGAGTTGGCGGCCTCCATTCGCGAAGTCGGACTGCTGCAGCCGATCGTCGTGCGCTCGGTCGGGGGTGGCCGCTATGAGCTCATCATGGGGGAGCGTCGCTGGCGCGCCTGCAAGCTGGTGGGCCTGGACCCGGTGCCGGCGATCGTTCGGAACACCCAGGACACCGACCTCCTACGGGATGCCCTGATTGAGAACCTTCAGCGCGAGGAGCTCAACCCGCTGGAGGAGGCGGCCGCCTACCGGCAGCTCCTGGACGACTTCCAAGCAACTCACGACCAGCTCGCCCAGAGGATCGGCCGCTCCCGCTCCCACATCACCAACACCTTGCGCCTGCTCAACTCCCCGCCTGAGGTGCAGCTGAAGGTCGCCGCGAAGACTATTTCCGCCGGCCACGCCCGTGCCCTCCTCGGCCTCGACAGCCCCGAGGAGCAGATCCATCTGGCTTCGCGCATCGTTGCCGAGCTTCTCTCGGTTCGGGCAGTGGAGGAGATCGTCGCCCTGGGCAGCGCTGGAGCCGCACCCCAGAAGCCCGCCCGAGAGCGTCAGCCCGCCAAGCCCGCAGACCCAAGCTTGACGACCCTCGCCGACCGCCTCTCAGACCACTTCGAAACCAAGGTCAAGGTCGACCTCGGCCGCCGCAAGGGCCGCATCGTCGTAGAGTTCGCAACCATCGACGACCTTGAGCGCATCATCGGCACCATGGCCCCAAACGCCGCGAGCGTCATGCGCGAAGCCGAAGATTAACCCCCTTCGTTTCACGTGAAACACCACCCCACCTCGTAGCGGCTCCCAACCCCCCCGCCCGAGGAATCCACCCAGGCCGACGGCGAACCCCTCACCCACCACCCTCACCCCAAACCGCCCCCCAGGCAGCTCCGACGCCACCCCAGCCAAGAAGCCTCCAACCCCCAAACCCCCAGGCGTCCCGAGGCCAACCCTTACCCTGGGCGCCAGCTGCCAGGCACCCAAAGATCCAGACGCGCCGCCACCCTGAAGCCACCCCCTCGTTCCGCGCACCCCGAAGTCACCCCCTCAATCCGCGCACCCTGAAGCGGACTCCTCAATCCGCGCACCCAGGCGCCGAAGCCCCTTACCCGCGTACCCAAAAGGTTCAGGCGATCAGCTGCCCGGGCGGGTTGAGGCCAACGCCTCAACCCGCGCCCACGCGACCAGGGCCATTTATCCAGGCACCGAGACTTTTCAACCGGGACCCCAGGCACCCCGTGGTTGGCCCCCATCCCGAGCCCTTAGCTGCCGGGCGCTCCGTATCGCCCAGTTCCATACGGGCATGCCTCGCTATGGCGTGAGACGTGAGAATCGGTGGCACCCCCATGAAGGCGGACAACAGAGCGAAGGCTCCTACGCGGATGCCGCTTCTCCCTACGGTGAAGCGCCTTACGGCATGGACAGCAGTCAAGGACTCAACAGAAGCGTTCCGACACCCATCGAGTAAGTAGCAACAAGGGCACAACGCGAACCCCGACGCTGGGACGCTGGGACGCTGGGACGCTGGGACGCTGGGACGCTGGGACGCTGGGACGCTGGGACGCTGGGACGCTGGGACGCCGGGACGCCGGGACGCGTTTCACGTGAAACATCGCCGACTGCACGCTGTCAGCAGCGTCGGTCGAGGCATCGACATCTATCGGGCCGGGAGTTGACGGGAGATCCCTCCGCGTCTGGGACGCGTGTACTCGATGACCGCGACGACTACGCCGACCATGGGCGTGGGCGTGGGGACATCCGGGAAGCATGCCCTCTCGGCTTGGCCGGTCGTTCCGATCACCCGACGGTCCCGGGAGGTTCATGACTGCAATTGCCATGTCCAACTCGGTCGGTCTCGGCTCTCCTCGTGGGACTGCTGTGAGGGGCGCCCCTGCTACCGGCGCTTGCGAAGAGGGGCTGGGATGGTTCCCGCGACCCTGGAAGGTTCTGGCGGAGCCGGTTTTGGTTTCACGTGAAACGCGCGTTCAGGGCTGGGGTGCCGAGGGCTGAGAGAGGTGGTCGGGCGGGGGATCAGGCACGAGAAGAGAAACGTGCCCGGCGATGCGTTGGGCGTCGCGGTCACCTCTGCCTGTCTTATGCGGGGTGCGGCAGGGCAGATGGGGCGGGGCGAGATGGAGCAGCGGGAAAGTGTCGTTGGGGCGCAGCGGTTGAGACGCGGGCGCCATCGTTGGTTATCGGGGTGATGGTTCAGGCGTCACGCCGCTCTGTTCAAGGGGAAGACGAAGCGGAGGGCGGGGGTACCCAAGGGTTGTACGTGCGTGGCCCTGTCGTGCGTACGTGTTTCTAGGTGGAAGAAGACGCCGAGCCGTCGCAGTTCCGGCCCGGCGCTCCACCGGCGCTCCACCGGCGCACGACTACCCGCTCTCCCGGCGAGTGGGGGCGAGGGGAGGTTTCACGTGGAACATGGGATCGGGGGGTTAGGGGGTGGCGGCTGTGTGGATGGCGTTGAGGAAGTCGTCTATCTGTTCTGGGGTGGTGTTGAAGGCGGTCATCCAGCGGACTATGCCGGCGGCTTCGTCCCAGTGGTGGAAGAGGTAGCGGCTGCGCAGGGTGGTCGCTACGTGGGCGGGCACGGTGGCGAATACGGCGTTGGATTGGACTGGGTAGGCGAGGGTGATGCCGGGGGCGCTCGATATGCCGTCCGCCAGGCGGGTGGCCATCGCGTTGGCGTGGGCGGCGTTCTGGTGCCACAGGTCGTCTGTCAGGAGAGCTGAGAGCTGGGCTGAGATGAAGCGCATCTTGGAGGCCAGTTGCAGGGACTGACGGCGGAGGTAGGGGATGGACCGGTTCAGGGATGGGTCCAGGACTACTACGGCCTCGGCTGCCAGAGCGCCGTTCTTGGTTCCGCCGAAGCTGAAGACGTCCACGCCGGCCGCTGTGGTGATGGCGTCCAGGCCGCAGTCCAGGTGGGCCGCGGCGTTGGCGAGTCTGGCGCCGTCCATGTGGAGACGCATGCCCACCGCGTGGGCCGCTTCCGACAGCTCGGTGATCTCGGCGGGGGTGTAGCAGGTGCCCAGTTCGGTCACCTGTGAGATGGAGACCGCTCGGGGTTGCGGCTCGTGGTGGCTGCCCAGCTTGTGCGCTTGGCCGGTGATGTCCGCCGGGCGGAGCTTGCCGTCCGGGGTCGGCACCGTGATGAGCTTCACGCCAAGAAGTCGCTCCGCCGCACCTGTTTCGTGCGTGGCGATGTGAGCGGTGTCAGCGCAGATGATGGCGTCGTACCGGCCGAGCATCAGGGGCAAGCCGACCATGTTGGCGCCGGCGCCGTTGAGGACGGCGAATCCTTCGGCCTGAGGCCCGAACGCTTCCTTGATCTGACGCTCGAACGTCGACGTCCAGGCGTCGTCGCCGTAGGCGGGCGCGTCGTCGTGGTTGGCTGCCGCCATGGCTTCGAATATGGCCGGATGCACGCCGGCGTGATTGTCGCTGGCGAAGCTCTTAGGAGAGATCATCATCTGGCCAGGTTAGCTATCGCCGCCGGATGTCGAGGTGGTCGCCACAAGCCGCCGCCCTGTGCGGGCCCTCCGGAGTGGATCATCGTTACGGCCATCGCCCGTCGTTACGGCCATCGCCCGCCGGCATACCCGGCTCTCGAGCGGCTCCCGAGCGGCTCCCGAGCGGCTCTCGAGCGGCTCCCGCGCAGTGGTGGAGCCTCCGCAGCGGTGGAGCCCAGCAGCGATCGAGCCTCGCAGCGATCGAGCCGACCAAGTGGAGCGGTGGCACGAGTGACGAAGGATTGGGTTACGAGCGAGGTCGGGCGGCGGCGATCTGGAGGAGGGTGCGGCAGAGCTCGCCGAGGTCCTGCCCCGCCGCCTCCGCCGCCATCGGCAGCAGCGACGTCTCCGTCATCCCCGGAGCCACGTTCACCTCGAGGAAGTACGGCTGGTCCGAGGCGTCCACGATGAGGTCGGTACGGGAGATGTCGCGCAACCCGAGAGCGGTGTGAGCGGTGACGGCGGCCTCGGCGCAAGCGGCGGCCGCCGCGGCAGACAGGCGGGCCGGGGCGAAGAACTCGGTATGCCCGGCCGTGTAGCGGGCGGCGTAGTCGTACACCCCTTCGTCAGGGACGATTTCCACGGCGGGCAGGGCGATGGGCCCGTCGCCGAGGTCGACGACCGACACGGCCACCTCGATGCCTTCGATGTAGCGCTCGATGAGGGCCGTGTCGCCGTAGGCGAAGCAGCCGACCATGGCGGCCGGGAGCTCCTCCGCGGTGCGGACCATGGAGGCGCCCAGGGCGGAGCCGCCTCGGGCGGGCTTGACGAAGAGGGGGAGGCCGAGTCGCTCCACGATGCGGCCGAGGACAGCTGTGGCGCCGAGGTCGTGGAAGGTCTCCTTGGGAAGCGTGACGGAGGCGGGGGTGCGCAGACCGACCGAGCGTACGACGGCCTTGGCGGTGGGCTTGTCGAAGGCGACCCGGCACGCGTCGGGGTCGGCGCCCACGTACGCGACGTTGAGCAGCTCCAGGATCGAGCGGATCGCGCCGTCCTCGCCCGCGCCTCCGTGCAGCGTGACGAAGACCGCGTCCGGCCGGTCGGCCAGGATGGACGGCACGAGGGAGGCGTCGGTGTCGCGGGCTTCGACGTCGACGCCCGCGGCCCGCAGCACCTCACTCACCCGGCGACCGGAGCGCAGGGACACCTCCCGCTCGTAGGAGAGTCCTCCTGCCAGCACGAGCACGTGGCCCAGATCGCTCATCACTTCTCCTCCGCTGATCGCACGCTGTCCCACCGTACCGGCGTCGGGGGGCGAATCGGGTGCGGCGGGTGCTTTCGCGGCTGCGAGTGGCTCGGCAGCGGGTGGGCACTTCGCCGTGACATGGAGTACGGCCGGCGCCATCCGTGACGCCGGCCGTACTTGTCGCTGAAAGTCAGGCCAGGTCCGGTCCCGGAGTGTCGACGCCGACGTGCCCGCGGGTGGAGCCGGTGCCGAAGGTGTCCCGTAGCTGGATTTCCTGTTCGATGACGCCGGCCAGCCGCCGAACTCCTTCGCGGATGCGGTCGGGCTCGGGGTAGCAGAACGACAGCCGCATGTGCCGCGCCCCGCTGCCGTCGGAGTAGAACCCGGTGCCGGGGACGAATGCGACGCGTTCCGCGACGGCCCTCGGCAGGATGGCCTTGGAGTCGAGGCCTTCGGGCAGTTGCGCCCACACGAAGAACCCGCCGCCGGGTCGCGTCCAGGTGACTTCGGGCGGCATCAGCGCTTCGAGGGCGCCGAGCAGGGCGTCGCGGCGCTCACGGTAGAGCTCCTTGAACGTCTTGATCTGCTCCTGCCATGGCTGGGAGGCCAGATACTCGCCGACGGCGAGCTGGGTGAAGGTGGAGTGCGACAGCACGGCCGATTCCATGGCGAGGACGAGCTTGTCGCGGATGGCGTGCGGGGCCAGCGCCCAGCCGACCCGGAAGCCGGGGGCCAGCGTCTTGGAGAACGATCCGAGGTAGACGACGCCGTCGGCGTTGTCGGCGCGCAGGGCGCGCATGGGCTCGGCGTCGAAGCCGAGCAGTCCGTACGGGTTGTCCTCGACGATGAGGATCCCGGCGCGCTGGCAGATGTCGAGGACCTGCTGCCGCCGGGCCATGTTGAGGGTGACGCCGCTGGGATTCTGGAAGGTGGGGATCGTGTACAGGAACTTGATGGGAGCGCCTGCGGTCTCCAGGGCGTAGATGGTCTGCGCCAGGGATTCGGGCACAATGCCCTGATCATCCATGGCAATATGCACCACTTTGGCCTGGTATGCGGCGAATGTGCCGAGGGCGCCCACGTACGAGGGGCCTTCCGCCAGAACCACGTCACCCGGGTCGATGAAGATCCGGGTGATCAGGTCCAGCGCCTGCTGGGAGCCCACGGTGACGACCACGTCGTCAGCCCCGGCATGGATGCCCTCCAGGCGCATGACGTCGCAGATCTGCTCGCGCAGGTGCGGGTCGCCCTGGCCGGAGCCGTACTGCAACGCGACAGGACCGCGCCTGGTCACCAGGTCGGAGACCAGCTGGCCGACCAGGTCCAGGGGGAGGGCGTTGACGTACGGCATGCCGCCCGCGAGCGAGACCACCTCGGGCCTCGACGCGACGGCGAAAAGAGCTCGAATCTCGGAAGCGACCATCCCGGTAGCTCGTGCGGCGTACCGATCGACGTAGGCGTCGATGCGCGACCCTTGGGTCGCGGGCGTTTGACCGTGATCCTGCTCTGCTGTCACGGCCCACCTCCTAGGTGAATATCGATCCGAGATACCAGATTACGCTAGTCGGACATGTCGCCCGTGACGGGCCTCGACCGTCGTGGTATCCGCTGGCGGCGCCATCACTGGGCTACGATGCCAGGTGGGGACGCGTTTTTCGCGGGTTTTTCCGGGTCAACGATTGGGGCCGTAGTTGTCGCGCCGGTTGGTCAACATAACCCTGGACAACGTAGGAGATCTTCCGCGCCGCTGCAGGCAGTGCGTTTTCTGGGAGCTGGATCCTGTCAGCGGAGAGCGATCGGTGGAGGCAGGGGATCCGAGCCTGGAGAAGGAGGCGTGGATCTCCGGCACACTGCTCGAATGGGGGAGCTGCGGCAAGATCCTCTATGTCGACGGCGTGCCCGCCGGGTTCGTGCTCTACAGCCCGCCTCTGTACAGCCCGCGCTCGGTCGCCTTTCCCACCTCGCCGGTCAGCGCCGACGCCGTGCTGCTGATGACGGCGCACATCATCCCGGAGTTCACCGGCGGCGGACTGGGCCGGATGCTCATTCAGGGCATGGCCAAGGACCTCACGCGCCGCGGGGTGAAAGCCATCGAAGCGTTCGGCGACCTCAAATGGGAAGAGCCCAGCTGCGTGGTTCCTGCGGATTATCTGCTTTCTGTGGGCTTTAAGACTGTACGTCCACATTTGCGCTTTCCGCGGCTCCGCTTGGAGCTCAAGACCGCCGTCTCCTGGCGCGAGGACGTGGAGGTGGCCCTGGAGCGTCTCCTGGGGTCGATGAGCCCAGAGCGTGCCCTGCGACCGGTATAGCCGTTTTCGCCCCGTACAAACCAGTACAGAGCCGCGAAAGCCCCCTGCGTAGGCGCAGGGGGCTTTGCGTTGGGCGCGGGGCGTCTAGATGATGCCCTCAAGCTCGCGCAGCAGCATGGCCTTCGGCTTGGCGCCGATGATCTGCTTGACGAGCTCTCCACCCTTGTAGACGTTCAGCGTCGGGATCTGGAGCACACCGGCGTCGCGCGGAACGTTCGGGTTCTCGTCGATGTTGAGCTTGACGATCTCCAGCTTGTCGCCGTGCTCGTTGGCGATCTCCTGCAGGATGGGAGCGACCTGACGGCACGGGCCGCACCACTCCGCCCAGAAGTCCACCAGCACGGGCTTGTCGCTCTTGAGGACGTCGGCCTCGAACGTGGCGTCGGTTACTGCCTTCACGGTTGGGCTCCTTACTTGTTGTTGCTGGCCAGCCAGCGCTCTGAGTCGAGTGACGCCGCGCAACCGGTGCCGGCCGCGGTGATCGCCTGACGGTAGGTGTGGTCGACGACGTCGCCGGCGGCGAACACACCCTCGATGTTGGTCGCCGTGGTGGGGGCGGCCACCTTGACGTATCCCTCGTCGTCGAGATCGATCTGGCCCTTGACCAGCTCGGTGCGGGGATCGTGGCCGATGGCCAGGAACAGCGCGTCGGTGGCGAGCTCGCACTCCTCGCCGCTCTTGACGTTGCGCACCTTGACGGCCTCGACGCGGCTGTCGCCCAGCACGTCGACGACCTCGCTGTCCCACATGAACCGGATCTTGTCGTTGTTGACCGCCCGATCTTGCATGATCTTGCTGGCGCGCAGCTCGTCACGGCGGTGCACGACGGTCACCATGCGGCCGAACCGGGTCAGGAACGTGGCCTCCTCCATCGCGGTGTCGCCACCGCCCACGACCACGATGTCCTTGTTGCGGAAGAAGAATCCGTCACAGGTGGCACACCAGGACACGCCGCGGCCGGACAGCCGCTTCTCGCTGGGCAGGCCGAGCTCGCGGTAGCCGGAACCCATCGCCAGGATGACCGACTTGGCGTAGTAAATCTTGTCGTGGGTCTTGATGACCTTGGGGTTGGCGTTGAGGTCGACCTCGACGACGTCGTCCGCGATCAGCTCGGCGCCGAACCGCTCGGCCTGCTTGCGGAGATTGTCCATCAGGTCCGGGCCCATGATCCCGTCGGGGAACCCCGGGAAGTTCTCCACGTCGGTGGTGTTCATGAGGGCGCCGCCCGCGGTCACGGATCCCTCGAAGACCAGCGGCTCCAGCTCGGCGCGTGCGGAGTAAACGGCCGCGGTGTAACCAGCGGGACCCGACCCAATAATGATCACGTTACGAACGTCGCTCAACGCTCCCACGCCTCCTCATCTGCTGTTGCCAGTGGCGTCAACAGATCCTAGGCCGCCGTGATTCCCCACCCGGTCCGCAACACGAAAGAGCCCGCCGAAGCGGGCTCTGACATGTGCTTTCGGCTACCAGCGACCGAGGCTGGGCTTACGCAGGTTCTTGCAGTTGAACGGGTCGACGACGTCGATCCTGAGCCTCTTGGTGGCCTTGCTCTTCCAGGACGCCATGATGATGGCCTCCTGGCCGTTGTACTGGCCCTGGTCGACGGCGAAGACGTTGAGCTTGGTGCGACTGGAGACCTTGGTCACACAGGCACCCACCTTGTCGCCCTCGGAGGGATCGCCGGCCACGATGGGAGCGACGCCGAGGAAGGTCCCCAGCGGCTTGTCCAGCTCCTGGTCGCTGTAGTTGTAACCGCTGTCGGTCAGTGCGTAGGGGCGCGTCCTCTCCTGCTGCTTGGACGGCACCTCACTCGCGGCGACCGGGGGGCCGACCGTGCTGCCACCGCCTCCGCCGCCCGCTGCCAGCAGGCCGGTGGAGAGCACCGCCGTGCCGACCACGGCGGCAGCCGCGGCGGCCGCCACGGCAGGCACCGCCCACCGCGCTCGCCGTGCGCTCCGCCGCTGGGCGGGAACGATGGTGCCGTCGGTCGCTACCACCCCAAGGCGGACCGGCTCGGGCGCCTCGACCGGTGGCCGCTGCCGCTCCCATGGGGAGTCACGCATGAGCTCGTCCCAGTCCGGCGCGTCCGCGAGACCCACTCCTCCCCGCCGAGACTCCGCCTCGGCGGCCAGCGCCTGGTCGATGCGCAGTGCGACACCCATCGGCATGGCCGGTGTGGGGGTCGCGGCGAGCACCTCTCGAACCGCCGCAAGGTCTGCCAGACGCTCCCCGCAGGGGTCGCAGATCGCGAGATGCTCGCGCACCTGGCGGGCCGTGCTGACGTCTAGGAGACCCTCGGCCAACCCGGCCAGGATGTCCAGATCGTAGTGCGTATCACCCGTCACGAAGTTCTGTCTCCCTTCGCGGATGAGACGCGACCCGAGTCCGATCGGTTCCGCAGATGCGAAAGAATTGGGGCAAGTTTGGCACGTCCCCGCGCGCACCTGCTCTTCACGGTGCCACTGGGCACACTAAGCACCTGAGCTGCGTCTTCGACGGAATACCCCATCATGTCGACGAGCACGAGAGCGGCTCGTTGGTCGGTAGGAAGCAGTTTCAACGCGGCCGAGACCTCCATCGAGGTCTCGCGTTCGATGGTCTGGTCCGGCAGCGGCGTGTCCCGCTCGGCGGCTTCGATGAGCTCGTCGTCGGCCACGGGACGCACGGACTTGCGGCGCATCCTGTCGAGGCACGCGTTGACGACGATGCGGTGCAGCCAGGTGGTGACGGCGGCCTCGCCGCGGAAGGTGCCGGCCTTGCGGTAGGCGGAGACGAAGGCGTCCTGCACGGCGTCGGCCGCCTCGTCGGGGTCGCCCAGAGTGCGCAGCGCCACCGCCCACATCCGGTCCCGGTGTCTCTTGACGATCTCACTGAAGGCGTGTGGATCCCCGTCGATGTGCGCGGTCAGCAGCTCGGCGTCGCTGACCGCCGGCCGTTCCGCTGAGGGTGTGTCGGGTGGGGAGTTCACAAGAGGGATTCCTGGTTACGCCGATCCTGGAGAGTGCACCACTACTTCATAGATGGTGCCATGAAACTTGCCCGCGTCTGCCGGGAGACGCGTAAACCAGATCAAAACGTACTGGCCACTTGCCGTCTGATCAGGCTTGAAAGTGATCTTTCCTGACGCGCTCTTCGCCTTGGCGACGGTCTTCAGTGACGAAAGATCGGCCTTGTCGCCGACCTTGAGCTCGACGCTGGCGCCGGGCGCCTCGGCCAGAGTAGCGACCACGTCGCTGATCTGCATGGACTTGCCCATATCGAGGAGCAGGCCCACTCCGTCCTTGAGATTGCCCAGGTCGGCGCTGTTGTAGTTGTCGGTCTTCCAGAACGTGCTGGGCTTGCCGTCGATGGTGAGTGCCGCGAGCTCGGCCTTCTCCTCCTTGTCGCCAAGGGGGTCGAAGCCGCTCGCCTCGTCCGGTTTGACCGCCTGGGCCTGCTGCGGCGCCGCGCTGCTGGCGTCCGGCGTGGGCTCGGCCTCGCGGGTGCCCGGGTTGCCGAGGCTGCGGCCGATCGTCCAGGCGCCGACACCGACGGCCACGATCACCAGCAGCACCACGACGGTCATCAGCACCCGGTTGAGCACGCCGCCACCGCCACCGCCGTTGCCGCCGGGCGGCATGGGCCGGTGCACCACGTGGGGGCGCTGCTGGACGGTCGTGGGCCGCTGGGGGGTGTCGAGCCCCTCGGAGTGCGAGGCCGACGTGACCGAGGGCGCCGGGTGGTAGGGCATCGGGATCGGCATCGGCCTGGCCACGCCCGCCAGCGACTCGGCGACCTCGGCGGGGCTGGTCAGCGCGCCATGCCCCTTGCGCGTCTCCGGCAGGCAGGCCCGGATCGTGACGGTGTCGAGGTAACTCGGCACGCCCGCGGTCACCTGGCGCGGCGTGCAGAAGTGCCCGTCGATCATGGGGGCGGCGGGCAGCCCGCCCTCCTCCTCGTCGCCGGGCCAGTGGCCGGTCAGTCCGGCGTAGAGCAGGCGGCCGAGCCCTTCGGCGTCGTCCAGCGCGGGCTGGTCGGTGGTCAGGCCGGACAGGGCGGCGTCGACCGCCACACCCAGCACCTTGACCGTGTTGCCGGTCGTCCACACCAGGTGCTCGGGGCGCAGGCACAGGTGGTGCAGACCGGCCTCCTGGGCGTGGGCCAGCGCCTCGGCCGCCTCGGCGACCAGCCCGGCGGCCCGCTCCGGCTCCAGCGGGCCGGCGGCGAGCAGGTCGACGAGCGTGTCACCGGTCACCCACTCGCTGACCACGTAAGAGCGCCCGTCGTCCTGTGCGGCGTCGAACACCTGGGTCAGGCGTGGGTCGGTGAGTCTGCTCGCGGCCCGGGCGGCCGTGACGACCTCCTGGACGCGGGGAAAGTCGGGGGAGAAGGTCAGTACGCCGACAGGGCGGGCCAGGATCTCGTCGATGGCCTTCCAGTGGGTGGCGCCGTCGGACTCGCTGACCCGGTCCTCCAGACGGAAACGATCGGCTAGGCGAGTGCCGGGTTCGACCGCCGATGTGCTCACTTGCTCGCTCCGCTCGGCAGATCAGTCGTGCGCATGACTCGACCGACCCGCGTGGTGATGTCCCACGAAGGCCTACTATGCCGGGAGGATCCGCCCACGCCCCTCCTGCTTCCATTCGCGCGTGTCGGTCACCATGCTAGTGCCCATCTCTGATGCGGCCCGTGCTCTTTACCGGCGTACCCGCCCGGCGACCATCCCAACGACCGAGTTGACCTCCGGGATCCGCGCCTTGTGGCCGACCCACAGGTAGAGCAGCATGCCCAATCCGCCGCCCGCGGCCAAGATGATCAGCGAGTTGAGGAACTGGAGTCCGCCGAAAGCCTCCTGAACCGCCCAGACCGCCACCAGCGCCACCACCGCGGTGGGCAGGGCCGCCAGATACATCCTGGTCAGCGCCACCCCGATCTGCCAGCCTCCCAGGCCGTTGACCCGGCGGCTGGCCAGCATCCAGGCCCCCGCCGCCCCCAGCGTGTAGGCGACGGCGTAGGCGAAGGCCAGCCCCATCACCGCGTACCGGGCGGGCAGCAGGTTGAAGAACAGCACCATCAGCAGCGCGTTGAGCGCGGTGGCGGCACCCCCCACGAACACCGGCGTACGGGTGTCGCCGAAGCTGTAGAAGACCCGCAGCAACAACTGGAAGAACGCGAACGGCAGCAGCGCCAGCCCGTAGACCTGCAGCACATTGCCGATGTAGACGGCGTCGGCGACGGAGGTGGCGCCATGGGCGTAGATCGGCACGGTGATCGCCGGGCCGAGCACCATGAGCAGCAGCGACACCGGCACCATCACCGCGCTGATGAGCAGCACGCTCGACCTGAACTCACTCCGTACGTCATCGAACCGCCCGTCGGTCACCGCCCGGCTCATCCTGGGCAGCATGGCCGTGATCACCGAGACGCCGATGACGCCGTACGGAAGCTGGAAAAGCTGGAACGCCAGGGTGTACGGCGTGATGCCGTGACCAGGCACCTCGTTGCCCGCCGAGCTGGACAGGTTGGTGGTGAGCATGAACCCGAGCTGGGTGACGACCGCGTAGCCGATCGTCCAGACGCCGGCCTTGGCCATCTCGCCCAGCCGGGCGTTGCGCAGGTCGAACCGGGCGATGAACCGGAACCCGACCCGCCGCAGCGCCAGCACCAGCACGGTCGCCTGGACGATGATGCCGGCCGTGGTGCCCAGGCCGAGCAGGGCGAGCTCGCCGTTGGTGACGGTGTTGACGTCGTCGCCGTTGTTGACCATCAGGTGGTAGGCCACCAGGACGCCGATGACCACCAGGTTGTTGGCCACCGGTGCCCACATCGGGGCGCCGAACCGGTCCCGGGTGTTGAGGATCGCGCCGGCCACCGCGCCGACCCCGAAGAAGGCGAGCTGCGGCAGGATGAACTGGGCCAACCGCACCGCCACCTCGAACTGCCGGCTGCCCCGGTCCCAGTCGGTGTAGAGGTCGATCAGCGTCGGGGCGGCGAGTACGGCCACTCCGGCGACGACGATCAGCACGGCCGTGGCCAGCGTGAGCAGCCGCTGCTCGTAGGCCTGCCCGCCGTCGGGGTCGTGCTGCTGGGCACGGACCACCATCGGCACCACGACGCTGCTCAGCACGCCGAGCAGCAGCAGGTCCAGGATGCTGTAGGGGATGGCGTAGGCGGCGTTGTAGGCGTCGCCCATGGCCGCGGTGCCGATGGCGGTGGCCAGCACCATGGTGCGCACGAACCCGGTGATCCGGGACACCATCGTGCCCGCCGCCATGATGGCGCTGGCCCGCAGCATGCGGCTCATACGGTCTCACTTTCCCGTGCCCTGGCAGCTCGCGCCGTCCGCCGCTGCGATCTGCGTCTGAGCACCCGCGTGACCACCGCCGCGAGCATGACCGTCAGTGCCGCCCCCACGATGACCAGCGCGATCCCGGTGTAGCCGGTGGTGCGCACGATCAGTTTGACGGGTGCGCCGTAGGGCGTGCGATCGGTGGTCAGCAACTGGACGGTCACCGTGGCGTCGCCGCTGGCAGGGCTGGCGGTCATGGGCACCTGCACCGTGCCGCTCTGGCCGGAGCCGATCGGCAGCGGTTCGGGCTGCTGGTAGGCGACCTGCAGCAGCTCGGGGTTGTTGGACTTGACCTCGATGTACAGGGAGATCGGGCCGTCCAGCGAGTTCTTCACGCTGATCGGCACGTCGCCGTCGCGGCCGGCGAGGGTGCGCGGGCGGTCGGGGCCGGCACCCGTGATCGAGACCTTGTTGATCCTGGCCGTGACCGCGTCGTCCACCAGCTTGGCGATGGCACGCCCGGCCCGCTGGCCGCCGCGCCAGGCGGAGGAGCTGAGCCGGAGCACCGCGGCGTCGAACTCCGGCTGGGGCCGGCCCGTGACCAGCCCGGTCAGCCGCGCCTTGGCGGCGGTCTCCTTGACGCGGGCGAGGTATTTGGCGCCGAGCTCCTGCTTGCGGTCCTGGGCGGTGTAGGTGAGTCCCGCCCGCGGCACCTGGGTCGCGCCCGGCTTGATCGAGTCGAGCGGGGTCAGTCTCAGCCACGGCAGCTTGCCGGCCGTCTTGAGCAGCGTCGTCACCAGCGTGGGGCTGGGGTTCCAGCGTCGGGAGGGGGCGATGACGAGTGATCTGGGCCGGATCTGGCCGGGCTCGGCGGAGATCATGGCGGTCTCCGCGATGAACCGCTGCCTGCTGAGCAGCGTCGAGCCGGCGGTGCCCGAGGGCTCCTCCAGCGTGCGACTCAGCTCGGCGTCGGCGGTCAGCGCGGTGATCGGCCCCATGACGGTGTCGATCGTGGTGGCGGCGTCGGGGGTGGTCGTGGCGGGGGTCTGCGGCGGCAGGTTGGCGGCGTCGAGCAGCACCTTGTCGACCTTGGCGACGTTCGGCTTGCCGACGGCGAGCAGGTCCAGCGCGTCGGCGTCGAGCCGCCCGCCCGCCGGCCAGTAGGTGGAGGTCCCCACGTCGGGCTTGACGAGCTGCCTGGCCTTCTGCGCGCCCAGCTCCAGCGCCAGTCCCGTCTGGTCGTCCAGGCCCTGGTGGGCGAGCGCGGTGACGTCAGGGTCGGCGTACGGCGTGGCCATCACGGGGTTGTCGGCCAGTGAGGTGCGCACCGACGTCAGCCACTGGGACGCGGCGTTGTCGGCGGGACGTTTCTGCTTGGCGCCCTTCGTGCTGAGGGTGTGCTCCTTGGCCATCGCGTCCGCGTCGTCGAAGACCGCGGGGTCGATGACCCAGGTGACGCTCGGCGGTGCGGCCTCGGCGATGCGCGCCAGGGTGGCCAGGCGGCCCTTGCCGGTCATGGCGGCGCTGAGCTTGGTGTCGACGAACGTGCCCTCGTCGGCGCGGTGCGGCTGGTCGATGATGGGCAGCACGAAGGCGAGCCGGTTGCGGACGGGCGGCTGCGGGGTCGGGGGGGCGTAGGTGAGGAAGGTCCGCTGTGAGGCGAGCTGCACCGCGTCCCACTGCACCACCTCGACGGCCAGCGGATAGGCGCCGAAGGCGGTGAGGCCGAACTGCGCGGGCGTCATGGTGAGCTCGAACGGCTGGGAGGCGCCCGCGCCCAGCTCGGGCAGGACCATGCTGGACTGGGTCGAGACCTGCCGCGGCTGGGTGAGCGTGGTCTGGTCGGCCTGGAAGGCGCTCATGGCGGCCCGGTCCGCGAAGCGCTGGGAGTCGTAGCGGACCCTGACCCGCAGGCCGGGCAGTGCCGCGGTGCCCGCGTTGTGCACCGTGCCGGTGACCTTGATCTCGGTCCCTCGCTCGGTGGCGTAGTCGGGCGTGATGGTGGCCAGGGTCAGGTTGACCCCCTGCCTGCTGGTGATCGCGGCAGCCTCGCCGGGCGCCGTCGCCACCGTGGGGGCGAACAGCGCGGCTGAGAGTACGGCGAGCAGCGCGGCCTTACGGATCACGCGTCTGCCCGAGCTGGAGTACGACGCACGCCCGCAATGGTACGGGTTCAGTGCCGCGGCGCGACCGCCTCCAGTGGCGCCCTGTGCCCGGGAACCCGTAGATCCACTGTCTTGCCGGTCAGGAGTGCGAGCAGGTCGAAGGCGCGTAGCGCGAGGGCGGTGTGCCGATCGCCGGTCGCGGTGAACATGGGGTCGGGGTCCGGTCTCAGCCGGTTGTCGATCAGCACGGGCAGCTCCCGGGGCAGCAGCAGCGGGCTGACCAGCCCGGCGGCGTAGTCGGTGGCCGTGTTCACCACGTGCGCGGGGGCGTGCCGTGCCTGGCGGACCCCGAACAGGCCGCCGACGACCCCGGGCTGCGGAGGTCTGTCGAGGGTCGAGACCACCGCCACGACGAGCTCGCGTCCCACCCGCGGGGCCACTTCGAACACCGTGACCGTCACGCACCGGGCGGGCGCGGTGGGGATCGTCTCCGGTAATTCGTCCGCACCGGTCATGGGGCGCGGAAGGCGTACGATCTCATGGTGGATCTGGTGTGCGAGGAGCCAGCGGTGGATCGCGAGGGCATCCTTCATCAGACCTCCTTGCCTCATACGATGGCGTCGTCGGTCCCCTGACCGAAGGTAACCCGGACCCGGTGTGGCTCGGGGGATATGTTCCGGAATCGAAGGACCTACCCAGCTTGTCCGACTCAAATCTGACCGAAATCCAGCAGCGCGCCATGGGCGATCTGTTCCGCAAGGTCGCTCCGGTGGCCGACGAGCTCGGCCGGCTGTTCGCCGCCCAGGGCCATGAGCTCGCGCTCGTCGGCGGCCCGGTGCGCGACCTCCTGCTCGGCCGGGTCGGCAACGACCTCGACCTGACCACCGATGCCCGCCCCGAGCGGGTGCTGGAGATCGTGCGCGACTGGGCCGACTCCGTCTGGACCATCGGCATCGACTTCGGCACCGTGGGCCTGCGCAAGGGCGGCTGGCTGATCGAGATCACCACCTACCGCAGCGAGGCGTACGACCCGAAGTCCCGCAAACCCGAGGTGATGTACGGCGAGACGCTGGAGGCCGACCTGGAGCGGCGCGACTTCGCGGTCAACGCGATGGCGGTACGCCTGCCGTCGCACGAGTTCGTCGACCCCTACGGCGGGCTGGCCGACGCGGCGGCCAAGCTGCTGCGCACCCCCGGCACCCCCGAGCGGTCCTTCGACGACGACCCGCTGCGCATGCTGCGCGCCGCCAGATTCGCCTCCCAGCTCGGGTTCCGGGTGGACGAGGCGGCCCTCGCGGCGATGACCGCGATGGCCGAGCGGATCGAGATCGTCTCGGCCGAGCGGATCCGCGACGAGCTCGACAAGCTGATCTGCGGCCGTTACCCGCGCGAGGGCCTGCGCCTCCTCGTGGAGACCGGGCTGGCCGCGCACGTCCTGCCCGAGCTGCCCAAGCTCCGCCTGGAGATCGACGAGCACCACCGGCACAAGGACGTCTACGACCACACGCTGACCGTCCTCGACCAGGCCATCGCCCAGGAGGAGGACGGCAAGCCGGACCGGATCCTGCGCTGGGCCGCGCTCATGCACGACATCGGCAAGCCCAAGACGCGCCGGCACGAGCAGGGCGGCCGGGTCTCCTTCCACCACCACGAGGTGGTGGGCGCCCAGCTGACCAAGAAGCGGATGACCGAGCTCAGGTTCCCCAAGGACGTGGTGGCCGACGTCTCCCGCCTGGTGGAGCTCCACCTGCGTTTCCACGGCTACGGCACCGGCGAGTGGACCGACAGCGCCGTGCGCCGCTATGTCCGCGACGGCAGCCACCTGCTCGACCGGCTGCACAAGCTGACCAGGGCCGACTGCACCACCCGCAACAAACGCAAGGCGGCGGCCCTGTCGCGCACCTACGACCAGCTCGAGGAGCGCATCGCCCGCCTGGCCGAGGAGGAGGAGCTGGCCAAGATCCGGCCCGAGCTCGACGGCAACGAGATCCAGCGGGTGCTGGGCATCGGCCCGGGGCCGATCGTGGGTCAGGCGTACAAGTTCCTGCTGGAGCTGCGGCTGGACAAGGGCATGATCGGCAAGGAGGCGGCCACCGAGGCGCTGCGCGAGTGGGCGCGCGCCGACGGCGGTGTGGTCACGACGTGACCGGCACCCGCTGCTGGGTGATCGCCCGGTAGGCCAGCCCGCTCGCCACATAGCCGGCCGCGATGATCGCGACGGCCAGATAGGACTTGCCGTTCGGCGGCAGGATGGCCGCCGACAGCGCCGCGGCCAGCACGTACATGCCGTTGAACAGCATGTCGTAGAGGGAGAAGGCGCGGCCGAGGTAGGCGTCCTGGACGTCACGCTGCACGGTGGTGTCGGCGCAGATCTTGACGCTCTGCCCGGCGATGCCGAGCACGAAGCCGGCGATCGGCAGCCCCCACGGCTGGAAAGGCAGGACGAGCACCGCCGAGAGCAACCCCGCCACGGTCATCGCGATGGGCACCCAGCGCACGATGGTGAAACGCTCGGTGGCGTACGGGGTGATGATCACGGCGAGGAAGTAGCCGACGCCGGAGGCGGCCACGACCAGGCCGATGCCCTCCAGCGCCGCGTCGGGATCGCCGTCGGTGAAGTAGTAGCGGTAGAGGATGATGCCGAGCGCCGTGGCCATGCCGTAGAAGAAGCGATGGGCCGCCATCGCGCCCATGGTGGCGGCGGCGACGCGGTGGTGGACGAGGTGTCGGGCGCCGTCGGCCAGGCCGGCCACCACGTTGCGCAGGGCCTCGCGCGTCTGCGGCCGGTTGGGGTCGTAGGTCGGGCCGAGCAGTGAGCGCTCCATCGTGCGGGCGATCAGCGCGCTGAGCCCGAACATCAGGCCGGAGATGGCCAGCAGCAGCGCGACGCCGAGATCTCCGCTGCCGACCAGCTCGCGCAGCAGGAAGCCGAACCCCACGCCGACGAAGGTGAGCACGGTGCCGGAGGTCGGCGTGACCGCGTTGGCCGCCATCAGCCGGTCCTGCGGCACCACGTGCGGCAGCGACGCGCCGAGCGCGGCCAGGAAGAACCTGTTGACGCCCAGCACGCCGAGCGCGGCGGCGTAGAAGAACGGGTCGGGCACGTCGGCCGCCACCACGCCCGCGGTCACGAACAGCAGCCCGCCGCGCACGATCGGCGCGACCATCAGGATCTGCCGCCGCGACCAGCGGTCGATGAACACCCCGACGAAGGGGCCGAGGATGGAGTAGGGCAGCAGCAGGACGGCCAGCCCGGTGGCGACGCCCAGGGCGGTGGTCTGGTTCTCGGGGCTGAAGAAGGCGAATCCGAGGACGCCGAACTGGAAGATCCCGTCGGAGAACTGGGAGACCAGCCGGGTGCTGAACAGCCGTCTGAAGTCCCGCCCCTGGAGAACCACGCGTAGATCGGCGACGAAAGACACGTGGTCAGCCTAGCCCCGGGGGCGTGGTGATCGGGTGCGCACAGAGGTTGGCGCAACAGGTGGGTATCGGGGTTCTGGCGGAGCTCCTGACCACGTACGCTTCATAGCGTGACGATCGTGGAACACGTGGTACTCGTTGACGGCACCGGCCACGCGCTCGGCACCGCGCCCAAGCTGTCGGTGCACGGCCGGGAGACGCCGCTCCACCTGGCGTTCTCGAGCTACGTATTCGACCGGGCGGGGCGGGTGCTGCTCACCAGGCGGGCCACCCACAAGCTCACCTGGCCGGGCGTGTGGACCAACAGTTGCTGTGGCCATCCGATGCTCGGCGAGCCGCTGGACCGCGCGGTCCTGCGCAGGCTCTCCTACGAGCTCGGCCTGCCCGCCAAGCGCGCCGACCTGGTGCTGCCGCGTTTCTCCTACCGGGCGGTCATGGGCAACGGGATCGTCGAGCACGAGCTCTGCCCCGTCTACCGCGTCACGGTCGACCTCGCCGAGGCGCCCAACCCGGACGAGGTGGACGACACGCGCTGGATGCCGTGGAGCGACTTCGCCAAGGGTGTGCTCAGCGGCCTGCTGGAGATCTCCCCTTGGTGCAGGGAGCAGGTGCCGTTGCTGACCGCGCTCGGCCCCGATCCACTCCGCTGGCCTACGGCCCCGGACGACGAGCTGCCACCCGCGGCTCGCGTACGGCTGGACTGATCCCTGCGGCGCGCTGCGGCGCCGCAGGGATCAGCGGGGCTCAGCGCTCGACCTCGCCCCGGATGAACTTCTCGACGTAGTCGCGCGCCTCGTCGTCGGAGTACTGCTCCGGCGGGGACTTCATGAAGTACGACGAAGCACTCAGGATCGGGCCCCCGATGCCGCGGTCGAGCGCGATCTTGGCGGCGCGGACGGCGTCGATGATGATGCCGGCCGAGTTGGGGGAGTCCCAGACCTCCAGCTTGTACTCCAGGTTGAGCGGGGTGTCGCCGAATGAGCGTCCTTCGAGGCGCACATAGGCCCACTTGCGGTCGTCGAGCCACGGCACGTGGTCCGACGGGCCGATGTGCACGTCGGCCCTGGCCATCTCGTGCGGGATCTGCGAGGTGACCGACTGTGTCTTGGAGATCTTCTTCGACTGGAGGCGCTTGCGCTCCAGCATGTTCATGAAGTCCATGTTGCCGCCGAAGTTGAGCTGGTAGGTGCGCAGCAGCTCCACTCCGCGGTCCTCGAACAGCTTGGCCATGACGCGGTGCGTGATGGTGGCGCCGACCTGGGACTTGATGTCGTCGCCGACGATCGGCACGCCGGCCTCGGTGAACTTCTCGGCCCACTCGGGGTCGGAGGCGATGAAGACCGGCAGGGCGTTGACAAAGGCCACCTTGGCGTCGATCGCGCACTGCGCGTAGAAGCGGTCGGCGTCCTCCGAGCCCACGGGCAGGTAGGAGACGAGCACGTCCACCTGGTTGTCGCGCAGCACCTGGACCACGTCCACCGGAGCCTCGTCGGACTCCTCGATGATGTCGCTGTAGAACTCGCCCAGGCCGTCGTAGGTGTGGCCGCGCTGGACGGTCACTCCCGTCGGCGGCACATCGGTGATCTTGATGGTGTTGTTCTCGCTGGCGACGATCGCCTCGGACAGGTCCCGGCCGACCTTCTTGGCGTCCACGTCGAAGGCGGCGACGAACTCGACGTCGCCGACGTGGTAGTCGCCGAACTTCACGTGCATCAGGCCCGGCACCCGGACGTCCGGGTCGGCGTCCTTGTAATAGTGAACGCCCTGGACCAGCGACGACGCGCAGTTGCCGACACCGACAATGGCCACGCGAACCGAACCCATCGCACTCGCTCCCTTACTCATCACTTGACGTGGTATCTCTTTCAGGCCCTTGTGAGGCCTTTCTCTCCGTTGCGATCAACTCGTTCAGCCACCGGACCTCGCGCTCGACGGATTCGAGCCCGTGACGTTGCAGCTCGAGCGTGTAGCTGTCGAGCCGCTCCCTGGTGCGGGCCAGGGCGGTGCGGACGCTGTCGAGGCGCTCTTCCAGCCGGCTACGGCGGCCTTCGAGGATGCGCAGGCGGACTTCGGCCTCGGTGTGCCGGAAGAACGCGAAGTGGACGCCGAAGCTCTCGTCCTCCCAGGCTGAGGGACCGGCCTGGGTGAGCATGTCCTGAAGGCGCTCCTTGCCCTCCGCGGTGAGCTTGTAGACGATCTTCGATCTGCCGCCCACGATCGTGGTGGGAGCGGGTTGCTCCTCCGCGATGAGCCCCTGCTCCAGCAGTGATCGCAGGCAGGGGTAGAGCGAGCCGTAGGAGAACGCACGGAACATGCCCAGCAGCGCGTTGAGCCGTTTGCGCAGCTCGTAGCCGTGTAGCGGCGTCTCGTGCAGCGACCCGAGCACGGCCAGCTCCAGCACTCTGCCCTGTCCGCTGGCCAATGGAACCGCCCCCTCTCGCGTCGATGTATCGAGCCGATACATCTTGAGGATACGTCGAGCCGCTATATGCCGCAATCAGCGACTTCCCCAAGTCGTTGGGATGAATCAGGAAAAAGCCGTAGTCTGACGCTCATGTGGTCACAGGGAAGGGTGGTGGATGGCGGCCTGGCGAGGCAGGCGGTGGTTCGATCCACGCGTTCACCTGGTGATCCCCGCGACGCACAACCCCGCCTCCTCCGGACCGCCCGCCGGTTCGGCGAGCCGGCCGAACGCCTCTGCCCGGTGTGCCAGGGGGAGAACGTCACTTACGTGACACATGTCGACGACCGTTCGCCCTACGACCATGCCGACCAGGCAGAGCTCGTCGCGAAGTCGGGCGACATGGCACAGGATTACGAAGAGTTCCGGGTGAACGTGGTCGAGGTCTGCCAAGGTTGTTCCTGGAATCGCTTGACGGTCCGGTTCCTCCTCGGTAACGGGCCGCCACCTGTTGTCAGCCTTCTGTAGGCGCGACACAGCAGTTACCGAGGACGGCGAGGAGTCACGCCCCAGAACCGCCGTGCTATTCCGACGACGATGCGAGGACGTGTGAGTTACAGCAGCAATGAGGGGGCGGCCCGCCCGGGAAGGCGCCGCCGCTCCGACTCATCCCGTTCCATGCCCCAGGCACCGCAGTCCGGCGAGTCCGGCTGGGGCGAGGCACCGCCCTCCCGTCGTCCTGAGGCCGCCTACGAGCAGACCGGCGCGATGTCCGCCCAGCCGTACAACGAGCCGGACCCGCGCGGGAACCCGCGTGGAAACCCGCGTGGAAACCCGCACCAGCCGGGCCCGGCACCGTCTCACGGGCCGTCGCACGCGCCGCAGCCGGGGCCATCGCCGCAGCCCGGGCCCCCGCCGGAGCACGAGCCCCGCAGGCGCGCCCCGGGCTCCCGCCGGCGCGGCAGCGGCGGTGAGCAGGACGCGACCCGCTCGCGGAGCAACCAGGAGACCATGGTCAGCGACGGCCCCCGGCGCGCGCGCAGGAGCGGAGGCGGCCCCGGCGGGCCCGCCGGGCCGCCCGGGCCGCCTCCTCCCGGCGATGACCGACCCAAGTGGCGGCGGTTCATCCCCAGCTGGAAGATCGTCGTGGCCAGCTTCGTCGTGCTCGCCGCCGGCATCTTCGGCATGATCGCGGTCGCCTACGCCAACACGCCCGTGCCGACGCAGAGCCAGGTCCAGGAAGGCGTCAAGGACCAAGAGAGCATCATCTACGACGTGCACGGCAAGGAGCTGGCCAGGCTCGGCACCAAGCGCGTCCTCCTCGAGCTCAAGCAGGTGCCGCGCGCGGTCCAGGACGCCGTCATCGCCGCCGAGAACGACACCTTCCGCGAGGACGCCGGCATCTCCTTCAGCGGCATGGTGCGCTCGCTCTACAGCACCGTCTCCGGCGAGCAGGTGCAGGGCGCCTCCACCATCACCCAGCAGATGGCGCGCGCCTACTACGACGGCCTCTCTCAGGAGCGCACCATCCAGCGCAAGGTCAAGGAGATCTTCGTCGCGGTCAAGCTGAACAAGCAGCTGGACAAAGAGACGATCCTGGAGCAGTACCTCAACACCATCTACTTCGGCCGGGGCGCTTACGGCATCGGCGCGGCGGCCGACGCCTTCTTCAACAAGAAGGTGGAGAAACTCACCCCGGAGCAGGGCGCCTACCTCGCGGGCCGCATCCAGAACCCCGACGCCTTCGACCAGGCCGAGAAGGCGGGCAAGCTCGGGTCGACCGAGTTCCGCTACGACTACGTGATCGGGCAGATGGCCAAGCTCGACCCGCAGGCCTACGGCGGCCTGGCCGCGAAGACGCCCACGGCGCCCAAACGGATCAAGTACAAGCCGAAGGACTACTTCCAGGGCCTCAGGGGCTACATGGTCGAGGCGGTCCTCAACGAGCTCGAATCGCGCCGCATCTCCAGGGAAGACGTCGACAAGGGCGGCTTCAAGATCTACTCGACGCTGGACCCGAAGCTCATGCGGGCCGCCAAGGCCGCCGTGCACCAGCACACGGGCAGCCTCAACCCGGAGATCAACGCCATGCTGGCGGCCGTCAACCCGACCAACGGCCGGATCCTGGCCTTCTACGGCGGCGACGACTACTCCAAGGACGCGTGGAACGACGCCTTCCTGTCGCAGAAGCAGGCGGCCTCGGCGTTCAAGCCGTACGTGCTCGCCGCGTGGCTGGACGTCGGCTACAGCCTGCGCAGCTGGGTGCCCACCAAGGGCCCGGTCAAGCTGCCCGGCACCACGCCCATCGACAACGACCACTCCATGAAGGCCTCGGCCGTGGACGTCGTCGCCGCCACGGCCAACTCCATCAACACCGCCTACGCGAAGATGGGGGAGAAGGTCGGGCTGGACAAGGTGATCGACATCGCCTCCAAGGCCGGGCTCAGCGAGGCC
The DNA here is from genome assembly GCF_014646515.1 of Nonomuraea glycinis. GTDB lineage: Bacteria > Actinomycetota > Actinomycetes > Streptosporangiales > Streptosporangiaceae > Nonomuraea > Nonomuraea glycinis. The sequence continues at coordinate 224,593 of NZ_BMNK01000002.1, read as the reverse complement.
AGGCTCAAGGACGCCGAGTCCCGCCACCATTTCCTGATCACCATCGGCAGTAGCCAGGTGACGGCCGTGGAGCAGGCGGGCGGCTACTCGATCTTCGCCAACGGCGGCAAGCACTTCGACAACCACGTCATCATCCAGGTCAAGGACCGGTCCGGCAAGGTGATGCTCACCGAGGACAAGACGGCCACCCAGGTCATCTCGCCCGAGGCCGCCGCCGACGCCGCCACCGCGCTCCAGGCGGTGGTCAAGTCCGGCACCGGCCGCAGCGCCGCCCTCTACGACCGGCCGACGGGCGGCAAGACCGGCACCAACAACGAGAACAAGGAAGCCTGGTACGTCGGGTTCACCCCGCAGATCTCCACCGCGGTCGGCATGTTCCGCCAGGAGTGCCGGACCAAGGGCGGCAAGGTCGTCAAGCCGGTGAACGACACCTGCCCGTGGGCCAGGGGCAAGAGCAAGAAGTACACCCCGCAGAACCCGTACAGCTCGGCGTTCGAGGTCACGCTGGGCGAAGGATTCCAGGGCGCCACCTACCCGGCGGCCATCTGGAGGACCTTCATGACCGAGGCCACCAAGGGCCAGAAGGTCATTCCGCTGCCGACCCGCGCCGACACCGGCATCTCCGAGGACCTGGTCCCCAAGCCTGAGCCCACCTCGACGCCGACCCCGACGGCCGACCCGGAGAACCCCGACCAGGGCCCCGACGAGTCGTGTGGCTTCGTCGACCCGTGTGACGAGGACAGCAACGTCTCCGTCGACCCGAACGAGAACGACTTCTCCGACGACTCCGACGAGGACAACGGCTTCCTGGGCGACCGGGACGGCGCCGGTCAGGCGACCTTGCCCGAATCGTCGAGGCCAGGCAGGCGCGAGCAGCAGTGACCATGACGACGCGGGCGCGCCTGCCCTTCATCGCGCGCGCCGTGCCGTACCTCCCCCTGGGGCTGTTCGCGGCCCTGGGGGCGACGCTCGCCTACTTGGTACGGTTGCCCTGCCGTGGCGGCGGTTGGAACGACCAGGTCTCCACCTACACCAACTTCTGCTACTCCGACATCTACCCACTCTTCTTCGACAGGCGGCTCGCCACCCAGAGCCCGTACTTCGCCGACGTCCCGTTCGACAAGCACGTCGAGTATCCGGTGGTGCTCGGCGAGGTCATGCAGGCGGTCAGCTGGCTGGTCCGCCTGCTGGAGCCGGAGGTGCCGGCGCAGGGAGCCCTGTTCTACGACCTCACGGTCATCCTGATGGGCGTCAGTCTCGTGGCCGGCGTGCTGCTGATGGCCGCGGTGGCCGGCCCGACCCGGCGCTGGGACGCCGCGTGGTACGCCCTCGCGCCCGCCGTGATCCTGGCCGCCTACATCAACTGGGACCTGGTCGCGGGCGCGCTGAGCATGGGCATGCTGCTGGCCTGGGCCAGGAAGCGCCAGGTGCTGGCCGGAGTGCTGCTCGGCCTGGCGATCGCCACCAAGTTCTATCCGCTGATGTTCGTCGGCGCGCTGTTCCTGCTCACGCTGCGCACCGCGCGCTGGCGGCCGTTCCTCGTCACGACGGGCTCGGCCGTGGCGGCGTGGCTCGTGGTCAACGTGCCGTTCATGATCCTCGCTTGGGACGGCTGGCGGCGTTTCTACGTCTTCTCCCAGGAGCGCGGCGTGGACTGGGGCTCGCCCTGGCTGTTCTTCCAGACCAAGGGCTGGCCGGTGCTCGGCACCACCGACGTCAGCCTGCTGGGCATCGTCTCGCTGGGGCTGCTCTGCCTCGGCATCGCGGTCCTCACCCTGTCGGCGCCCCGCCGGCCGCGCCTGGCGCAGATCTGCTTCCTCGCGCTGGCCGCCTTCATGATGACGAACAAGGTGTGGTCGCCGCAGTTCGTGCTCTGGCTGGTGCCCTTCGCCGTGCTGGCCAGGCCCAACTGGAAGCCGCTGGCGCTGTGGCAGGTGGCCGAGGTGTGGTACTTCTTCGCCATCTGGCTCTACCTGCTGTCCCAGCCGCCGGTCAGCCGGGAGGACCTCGGCATCGGCGACGACACCTACTTCACCGCCGTCTGGGGGCGCATCATCACGATCGCCATCATGATGGCCTTCGTGGTGCGCGACATCCTGCGGCCGGACAAGGACGTGGTGCGGCAGGCCGGCGTGGACGACCAGGTCGGGGGTGTCTTCGACGAGGCGCCCGACCGGTTCACGCTGAGAGCCGCCACCTAGGCGCCGTCACCCGTGCTCACCCGCTCCTCGGCGAGGGACGCCCTGGTGGTCTGGCTCGGCTCCCGTGCCGGACTGCTGGTGATGACGTTGCTCGGGGTGGCCGCCGGTGAGTATGTGGACAAGTGGCGGCTCTGGGACGCCGAGCTGTTCGTCACGATCGCGGAGCACGGCTATGACGGTGAGCCGGGCACGCGGCCGGACGTGGGACTGCCCGCCTTCTTCCCGGGCATGCCGCTGGCGCTGCGCGCGGTCCACCTCGTGGTGCCGGACTGGTCGGCCGCCGGGCTGATCATCTCGCTGGTCGCCGGGGCGGTGGCCATGGTGGCACTGGCCAAGCTGGCGGAGCTGGAGGGCGCGCGCGGCTGGGCCGCGGTGCTGGCGCTGGTGCTCTTCCCGACGGCCGTGTTCCTCACCGCGGGCTACAGCGAGTCGCTCTTCCTGGCGTTCGCGATCCCCGCCTGGCTGGCCGCACGCCAGCAGCGCTGGCCGGCGGCGGCCGTGCTGGCGGCGGGCGCGTCATGCGTGCGCATCACGGGGTTGTTCCTGGCGGTGGCCCTGGTCGTGGAGTTCTGGCAGCGCCGGCAGCCGGTGCGCCGGGCGCCCTGGCTGGTGGTGCCGTTCCTGCCGCTGGTGGCGTACTCCTACTATCACTTCACCCGCACCGGGGACTGGCTGGCGTGGAAGCGCGCGCAGGAGGCGGGCTGGGGGCGGGAGCTGGTGTGGCCGTGGGACGCCTGGACGGTCACCTGGCAGGCGGCCATGGGCGAGGGCGAGGCGGCGGTGCCCTTCCGCATGGAGATCGCCGGGGCGGTGGTCGCGGTGGCGGCCCTGGTCTGGCTGCTGGTCCTACGCCGGTGGAGCGAGGCGGTCTACGTGGGGCTGCAGGCGGCGGCGTTGATGGTGTCGGCCTACTATCTGGGGCTGCCGCGCTCGCTGCTGCTGTGGTTTCCGCTCTGGGTGGTGGTCGCCGGCGTCGCCACCAGGCGGCCGTGGCTGCTCGTCGCCTACGGTCTGGTGTCGGGGCCGCTCATGGTGCTCAACACCATTCGCTTCCTGTCGGGCGCCTGGGTGGGCTGAGCCCTATACCCACTTCCGAGCATCGGTAATCCAGGGAAGTTATCCACAGGCTGTGTGTAATGGCTAGAGATTCTTCCTCAGGAAGGCGATGTCGTCCGCCTGGCCCTCGGCCGGGGTCTCCACCACGATCGGCGCGCCCGCCGTCCGGCACACCTCCAGGATCAGCTCCGGATCGATCCGGCCCTTGCCCAGGTTGGCGTGGCGGTCGGCGCCGGTCCCGAAGTCGTCGCGCGAGTCGTTGCAGTGCACCAGGTCGATCCGGCCGGTGATGGCCTTGATCCGGTCGACGATGCCGGACAGGTCCTCGCCGCCGGCGTGCGCGTGGCAGGTGTCGAGGCAGAAGCCCACGTCGAAGCCGTCGAGGGCGTCCCAGAGCCGGGCGAGCCGCTCCAGGGTGCGGGCCATCGCGTTGTCGCCGCCCGCGGTGTTCTCGATCAGCACCGGGATGGGGCACTCCAGGCGCTCGAAGACCTTGCGCCAGTTGTCGAAACCGGCCTGCGGGTCGTCGCCGGCGTTGAGGTGGCCGCCGTGCACGATCAGGCCCTTGGCGCCGATGCTCGCCGCCGCCTCCAGGTGCTGGGCGAGCAGCTTGCGGCTGGGGATCCTGATGCGGTTGTTGGTCGAGGCCACGTTCACCAGGTAGGGGGCGTGGATGAAGATGTCGACGCCCTCGACCGGCTCGGCGGGCAACTCCGGCTTCTTGTAGCCCTGTGGGTTGCCGAGGAAGAACTGCACCACCTCGGCGCCGATCGCCGCGGCGTGGGCGGCGGGGTCGTCCTGGCCGACGTGAGCTCCGATGCGCACCATGCCAGGAGCCTATCCGTTTGCCGGACCCGCTCCCGGGAAGTCGCCTTGCACCCCCTACACGAGGAGAACGATATGAGCCGCTGGCGCCTGCGCTCCTTAATCATTCTGATCTACGTGGTCATCGGCCTGTACGTGGCCTGGGTGTACGACTACATCACGCCGGCGCTTCTCAAGGACGTGGCCGAGGCGCTGATCGCGGTCTTCCTCTGGTTCCTGATCCTGCTCGGTGTGGACCTGCACATCGGCGGTTGACCGACGAGCCGGACGGCCCCGGGACGGCCGGGGCCGTCAGTGTGACGGCAAGCCGGTGTCACGGCAGGAAGCCGCCCCTGGCGATGCCGAGGGCGACACCCACGAACGACGCGACGATGCCTATGATGTTGAGTGAGCGCTGTGGTGTGGTGGCCGAGATGTACTGGGAGTAAAGCCCGAGGCCGAAGCCGAGCGTGCCGAACCAGGACGAGACCACGTGACCGCCGGGGAAGAAGGTCCCTACGAAGGAGACCAGTCCGCAGATCAGCGTGCTGACCGCGAGGATGTTCTCGACCGGATGAGTTCGGCCGTCGGTGTTGAGTGTGAGCCTGAACCGCTCGTTCTGTGCGGGCTGGAGCAGGTGCGGCACAGCGGATGCACCCCCTTGGTTTCCTAGATGCCTTCCCACCTTTGCGCGACTGGTAACCTGGACATGCTGCGTTGTGATGGGTGACCCGTCACCCCGAGGGGCCGAAATGGGCGCCCCGGGATCTGCGCAGCGTCCTCCTGTTACGGCAGAGTGTCGTGACCGCAAAAGTCCAGAGGAGGTTGGAGTCCCGCATGCGTCGTTACGAAGTAATGGTCATTTTGGACCCTTCGCTCGATGAGCGCACCGTGTCCCCGTCCCTCGACCAGTTCCTCACCGTCGTCCGCAATGACGGCGGCACCGTGGAGAAGGTCGACGTCTGGGGCCGTCGTCGTCTTGCCTACGACATCGACAAGAAGTCCGAAGGCATCTACGCCGTCATCGACCTGTCCGCGGAGCCCGCGACGGTCAAGGAGCTCGACCGGCAGATGAACCTCAACGAGGGCATCCTGCGCACCAAGGTCCTGCGTCCCGACGTGCACTAAGCAGCTCGTTGCCCGGCTTTTTGTCGGGCGGCGGCCGTACTCTGAGCCGTAACCGAAGACGAAGCGTGCAGGAAGGCGAGCGCTAGCCATGGCAGCAGGCGACACCGTAATCACCATCGTCGGCAACCTTGTCGACGACCCGGAGCTGCGTTTCACCCCGACGGGGCAAGCGGTGGCTCGATTCCGCATCGCGTCCACTCCGCGGTTCATGGATCGTCAGACCAACGAGTGGAAGGACGGCGAAAGCCTCTTCCTGACCTGCAACGTGTGGCGGCAGGCGGCCGAGAACGCCGCCGAGAGCCTCCAGCGCGGCATGCGGGTCATCGTTCAGGGGCGGCTCAAGCAGCGGTCTTACGAGACCAAGGAAGGCGAGAAGCGCACCGTCTACGAGGTCGAGGTCGACGAGGTCGGCCCGTCTCTGCGCAACGCCACGGCCAAGGTCAACCGCACCTCCCGTCAGGGTGGTGGCGGTGGCGGCGGCGGTTTCGGTGGCGGCCCGGCCGACGACCCGTGGGCCTCTGCCACGCCTGCCTCGCCCCAGGGGGGCGGCGGCTTCGGCGGTGGCGGTGGCGGTTTCCAGGGCGGCGGCGGCCAGCAGCAGCAGCAGGGCGGATCCTCGTCCGGCGGCTTCGGCGGCGGCGATTTCAGCGACGAACCGCCTTTCTAACCGGAAAGATCCGCGAAGCGGCACTTTTCGATCCAGCCTGTCCACCTCGGCCCATTCCCGCTTGACGGCGGGGCTCTGAAAGGAGCACCACGATGGCAAAGCCGGCACTGCGCAAGCCGAAGAAAAAGGTTTGCCTGTTCTGCCACGACAAGATCTCCTACGTCGACTACAAGGACACCGCGCTGCTGCGGAAGTTCATCTCCGACCGCGGAAAGATCCGTGCGCGTCGGGTGACGGGCAACTGCACCCAGCACCAGCGCGACGTGGCGACCGCGATCAAGAATGCCCGTGAGGTGGCGCTGCTGCCCTACACGAGCACCGCGCGCTAAGGAGGCCTGTCGATATGAAGCTCATCCTCACCAACGAGGTCTCCGGCCTCGGCACCCCTGGCGACGTCGTGGAGGTCAAGGACGGCTTCGGCCGTAACTACCTCATCCCGCGCGGCTACGCCATGCGCTGGACGCGTGGCGCCGAGAAGCAGATCGAGTCCATCAAGAAGGCTCGTGACGCCCGCGAGATCCGCGACCTGGGCACGGCCAAGGAGGTCGCCGGCCAGATCGGCGCGCTCCGCGTCCGGCTGACCACCCGCGCGGGCGACTCCGGCCGCCTGTTCGGCTCGATCACCACGGGCGACATCGCCGAGGCCGTCAAGGCCGCCGGCGGTCCGATCCTCGACCGCCGCCGCATCGAGATCGTCAACCCGATCAAGAGCGTCGGCTCGCACAAGGTGACCGTCAAGCTGCACCCCGAGGTCTCGGCGTCCGTGGACGTCGAGGTCGTCGCCGGCTGACGATTTCCCGGCTTCGCCGCGGCCCTTCTCCCCGCTGACGGGAGGAGGGCCGCTGCTTGTTACCCGCAGGTCGCACCACATGTCGGGAAGCGTAGAATCTCGACAGTTCTTCCCCACTTTTCCCCCCTGGAGGCTCAGCCATGGCCCGTCCCTCGATGCTGCTCGCGCTCGGCGCGCTCGCGGCGGCGGCCGTCGCGTGTGCGCCCGCCGACAACACGGCGAGCACGTCGCCCGCCCCGACGACGTCCACCGCCTGCACCAAGGAGCAGCTCAAGCTGATCACCCCGGGGAAGCTGACGATCGGCACGGACAAGCCGGCCTTCGAGCCGTGGTTCAAGAACGACGACCCGGCCAGCGGCCAGGGCTTCGAGAGCGCGGTGGCCTACGCGGTGGCGGGGGAGCTCGGCTTCGACCGCACCGAGGTGCAGTGGAACACGGTCAAGTTCGACGCGGCCTACGCGCCCGGCCCCAAGCAGTTCGACTTCGACATCAACCAGGTCTCCATCACCCCTGACCGGGCCAAGGCCGTCGACTTCAGCCACGGCTACTACACCGCCAAGCAGGCCGTCGTGGCTCTGGACGGCAGCAAGGTCGCCTCCGCCACGTCGCTGGCCGAGCTCAAGGGCGCCAAGATCGGCGTGCAGGTCGGCACCACCGCGCTCAACGCCGTACGCGAGGTGATCAAGCCCGACAAGGACCCGAACGTCTACAACGAGCAGATCGACAGCATCAGCGCGCTGAAGAACAAGCAGATCGACGTGCTGGTCCTGGACCTGCCGACGGCGTTCTACGTCACGGCCGCGCAGGTCGACGACTCCAAGATCGTCGGTCAGTTCAGCGCGACCGGTGGCACGCCCGAGGAGTTCGGCCTGGTCATGGAGCGGGCCAGCGCGCTCAAGCCGTGCGTCGACAAGGCCGTCGACGCCCTCAAGTCCAAGGGCGAGCTGGCCAAGATCGAGCAGGAGTGGCTGAGCGAGGCGGCGGGCGCGCCGGAGCTGAAGTGACCGCCGGGCCCACCCGGGTCAAGAGTGAGCGGCAGCACGAGCGCGAGCGGATCCGCAGGTCCCAGGGCCGCCGCACGGGCTCGATCGCCACCGCCTCGACGTTCGTCTTCGTCGTCCTGGTCGTGTGGATCGTCACCAACGCGCCCGGCTGGCCCCGGGTGCGGGAGAAGTTCTTCGACGGGGAGATGTTCGTCAGGGCGCTGCCGGACGTGCTGGACGGCTTCCTGCTCAACATCAAGATGTTCCTGATCGCCGAGCCGCTGATCCTGCTGGTCGGTCTGCTGGTCGCGCTGGCGCGCAGCATCCGTACGCCCGCGTTCTTCCCGATCCGGGCGCTGGCCACGCTGTACGTCGACATCTTCCGCGGCGTGCCGACGCTCCTGGTCATCTACCTGATCGGTTTCGGGCTGCCCGCGCTCAACCTCCAGGGCGTCCCCACCGACCTGGCGACCCTGGGCATCATCGCGCTCACCCTGTCGTACGGCGCGTACGTGGCGGAGGTGTTCCGCTCCGGCATCGAGTCCATCCACCCGAGCCAGGTGGCCGCGGCCCGCTCGCTCGGCCTGAGCCACATCAAGACGATGCGCTTCGTGGTGCTGCCGCAGGCCACCCGCCGGGTGGTCCCGCCGCTGCTGAACGACTTCATCTCGCTGCAGAAGGACACCGCGCTGGTGGCCACCATCGGGCCGTTGGAGGCGCTCCGGCAGGCGCAGATTCACGCCGCGAACACCTTCAACTACACCCCCTACCTGGTCACGTCGTTGCTGTTCATCCTGCTGACGATCCCGATGGCCCGGTTCACCGATCACCTGGCCGCACGCACACGAAGGAGGCGGGGGGCATGAGCCTGCTGACCATCGAGGGGGTGTGGAAGGACTTCGGCGACCACAGCGTGCTGCGCGGCATCGATCTGGAGGTCCGCCCGCACGAGGTGGTGAGCCTGATCGGCGCGTCCGGGTCGGGCAAGTCGACGCTGCTGCGCTGCGTGAACCTGCTGGAGACGGTCGACGACGGCGCCATCCACCTCGACGGCCAGGAGATCACCGACCCGCGGGTGAACGTGGACGGCGTGCGCAAGCGGCTCGGCATGGTCTTCCAGGCGTTCAACCTGTTCCCGCACATGAGCGTGCTGGACAACATCACCCTGGCCCCCCGGCAGGTGCACAAGGTCGCCAGGGAGCGGGCCGAGGAGCACGCCATGGAGCTGCTCGGCAGGTTCGGGCTGGCGGACAAGGCCCGTGCCTATCCCGACCAGCTCTCCGGCGGGCAGCAGCAGCGGGTGGCCATCATCCGGGCCCTGGCCACCGGCCCCAGGCTGATGCTGCTGGACGAGGTCACCTCGGCACTCGACCCCGAGCTGGTCACCGAGGTGATCGCGCTGATCAAGGAGCTCAAGGAGTCGGGCATGACGATGATCGTGACGACCCACGAGATGTCCATCTGCCGCGACATCTCCGACACGGTGTGCTTTCTCGACGACGGGGTCCTGCTGGAGAAGGGGCCGCCGGAGCAGATCTTCACCGAGCCGGAGCATGACCGCACCAGGAGCTTCCTGCGCAGCGTGCTCGGCTCGGGCCGCCTTTGACGCGTCGGACTAACGCCGGTGCCGGCCCCGGCCACCGGCCTCCGGCGGGGGCCGTTCGTCCAGGGTGAGCAGGCTGTGCCGCCTGCCGTACACGAGATAGACCACCAGGCCGAAGCCCATCCACAGGGCGAACCACGCCCAGGTGAGCAGTTGCAGGTTCACCATGAGCCAGAGGGTCGCCACGAGCGAGGCGATGGGCAGCAGCGGCGAGAGCGGGACCCGGAAGCCCCGCTCCAGGCCCGGCATCGTCCGGCGCATCGCGATCACCCCGGCCGCCACGAACAGGAACGCGAACAGCGTCCCCATCACCACGAGCTCCTGCATCGTGAGCACCGGCACGAACACCGCCAGCAGGATCGCGACCGCGCCGATCACCAGCGTCGCCCGCTGCGGCGTGTGGTAGGCGCGGCTGATCGCGCCCAGCCGCCGGGGGAGCAGCCCGTCGCGGGCCATCGAGAACACCACGCGCGTCTGGCCCACGATCAGCACCAGGATCACGGTGGTCAGGCCCAGCACCGCGCCGATGTCGATGACATGCCCCATCCAGTCCACGCCGACGTCCTGGAAGGCGCTGGACAGCGGCGCGTCCAGGGAGATGCTGGTGTACGGGATCATGCCGACCATGACCACGGCCACCGCGATGTAGATCACCGTGGCCACGACCAGGCTGCGGATCATGCCCTTCGGCACCACGGCCCGCGGGTTGACGGTCTCCTCGGCGGCGGTGGCGACGATGTCGAAGCCGATGTAGGCGAAGGCGATCACCGGCGCCGCCGCGAACACGCCGGTCCAGCCGAACGCCTGCCCCTGGCCGACGAAGAAGTCGAGCACGGTCGCCTTCGCGCCGGTGGCCGGCTGCGGCTCGGCGTAGAGGTCGCCGAAGTTGGCCACGTCGATGTGCATGGCGCCGACGACGATGACGGCGCCGATGGCCAGCAGCTTGGCCGAGACCATGACCCACAGGGCGCGCAGGCCGATCCGCGCGCCGACCGCCACGACCCCGGTCAGCAGCACCAGGATCACCACCACGAGGACGGTGGCGACCACGTCGGGGTACGGCACCCGTACCCCGAAGTTGCTGATGGCGCCGACGGTGATCTGCGACCAGGCGCGGGCCACCACGGCGGCGGCGAGCTGGAGCTCCAGAATGAGCGCCCAGCCGATGATCCACGCCCACACCTCGCCGAAGATGACGTAGGCGAAGGTGTAGGCGCTGCCGGACCTCGGCATCGTGGACGACAGCTCGGCGTAACACAGGCAGGCGAGCAGGCAGGCGATGCCCGCGATCATGAACGACAGGATCACGCCCGGCCCGGCCGTGGTCTTGGCCTGCTGACCGGCGATGCTGAAGATGCCGGCGCCGATCATGACGCCGAGGCCGAGCACCACAAGGTCACCCGTGCGGTAGACCTGGGCCAGCGCGTGGCGGGCACCGGTGCGTAACTCTGTCGCCTCAGCAGGTGGCAGGCGTCGGGTGATGGAGGATCGCGTGCTAGTGGACAAGGACACACCCCGCTCATGGGACTCGCCCACACTGCCTCACCACTACGACAACGGCAAGCACGAGACGATTACGCCCCTGTTACCAGCCAGGCGGTGCCCGTGGCCCGTCGGCCCAGCGTGATGAGACGGGCGATCATCCACACCCCGAGCGCGCACCACAGCGCGACGATGCCGTGATCGGCGGCGAGGAAGGCGGCGGGCAGGTAGGCCAGCGTCGTCCACACGCCCGCCCACGCCAGATAGCGCTGGTCACCCGCGCCGATGAGCACGCCGTCGAGCACGAACACCACGCCGCAGATCGGCTGGAACAGCGCCACCGGCCAGAGCACCGCCAGCAGCTGCTCGGTGACCTGTGGATCGGCGTCGAACAGGCCGGGCAGCAGCGGCCGCACCGCCAGCACGACCAGGGTCAGCACCGCCCCCGACCACACCCCCCAGACGACCATCCGCCTGGTGGCCGCCCTGGCCGCGACGGTGTCCCCGGCGCCCAGCGCCCGCCCGGTGATGGCCTGCCCGGCGATGGCGATGGCGTCCAGGGTGAAGGCCAGCATGGTCCAGATCTGGGTGGCGATGGCGTAGGCGGCCAGCTCCGCCTGCCCCATCCTGGTGGCGATCGTGATCGCGACCAGGAGCACGATCCGCAGGCAGACGGTCCGGATGAGCAGGGCGAAGCCGGCCGTGCTCGCCTGCTTGACCCCGGCCGGATCGGGTCTGAGCGGGGTACGCAGCCGCGCCGCCGCCCGCACCACCACGCCCACGTACACGGCGGCGCCGAGCGTCTGCGCGAGCACCGTCCCCCAGGCCGACCCCGCGATGCCCCAGCCGAGGCCGAGGACGAACCAGGCGTTCAGCGCCGCGTTGAGCGCGAAGGAGCCCACCGCCACCAGCAGCGGCGTGGCGGTGTCCTGCAGCCCGCGCAGCACCCCGGTGCCCGCCAGCACGACCAGCATCCCGGGCGCGCCCAGCAGGCTGATCCGCAGGTACGTCACCGCCTGCGCGGCCTGGTCGGGCGAGGCTCCGAACAGGTCCACGACGACCGGGGCGAGCGGCCAGCAGACCGCGATCAGCGCCGCGCCGATGGCCAGCGCCAGCCAGATGCCGTCCACGCCGCTGCGCATGGCCCGGTCGTGGTTGCCGGCCCCCGTCTGCCGGGCCACGGAGGCGGTCGTACCGTAGGCGAGGAACACGCACAGATTCACCAGGGTCGCCAGGACCGCCCCGGCGACGCCCAGCGCGCCCACGGCGGTGGTGCCCAGCCCGTGGCCGACGATGGCGTAGTCGGTGAGCAGGAAGAGCGGCTCGGCGACCAGCGCCCCGAACGCGGGCACGGCCAGCCGGAGTATCTCCCGGTCCTGGGTGGTAATGGGCATCGGTCCATTATGCCCCTTACCCGGCGTGGCGGTCCAACTTTCTTCCCTCCACAGCCGGTGGACGCCGTTGTGCCAGGTCAGAGCGGTTTCGGTGGATGTCTTTCATAGTTATCCCCAGGCTGGTCCACAGGCCTTTCACATCTTGGGCCCGTTCGTCCACAGGTTGGCCACAGAGTTATCCACAGGCTGCGTTGCCGTTGGCGCGGTGAGCCGAGAAACTGTCTCACCGGTCGACTACAAGTGGGGGTGGTGCGACCGCCTGCAAGCTGTTTGAGGGGGCGCGGTGAGCATTGACGACGAAGAGGTGGGCGCAGGCCCGGGTTTCGAGCGCACACCTCCCAACAACATCGACGCGGAGCAGTCCGTGCTGGGCGGCATGCTGCTGTCCAAGGACGCGATCGCCGACGTGGTCGAGGTCCTGCGTTCCGACGACTTCTACCGGCCCGCCCATCAGATGATCTACGACGTCGTCACGGACCTCTACGGCCGGGGCGAGCCGGCCGACGCGGTCACGGTCTTCGACGAGCTGCAGAAGCGCGGCGAGATGGCCAGGGTCGGCGGCGCCGCCTACCTGCACACCCTGACGGCCGTGGTCCCGACGGCCGCCAACGCGGGCTACTACGCCAAGATCGTCCGGGAGCAGGCGATCCTCCGCCGCCTCATCGAGGCCGGCACCCGCATCGTCTCCTTCGGCTACGGCGGCCAGAACGAAGAGGTCGACGACCTGGTCGACCGAGCCCAGGCGGAGATCTACAAGGTCACCGAGCGCCGCACCTCCGAGGACTACGCGGCGCTGGCCGACATCATGCCCGGCGCCCTGGACGAGCTGGAGGCCATCGGCAGCCGCAGCGGCCAGATGGTCGGCGTCCCCACCGGCTTCCAGGACCTCGACCAGCTCACCAACGGCCTCCACCCGGGCCAGATGATCGTCGTGGCCGCCCGCCCCGCCATCGGCAAGGCACTGGCACTGGACACGCCACTTCCGACGCCGGCCGGGTGGACGACGATGGGCGAGGTGCAGGTCGGCGACCACCTCATCGGCGCCGACGGCAAGCCGACCCGCGTCGTCGCGGCCACCGAGGTCATGCACGGCAGGCCCTGCTACGAGGTCGAGTTCAGCGACGGCACGGTCATCGTGGCCGACGCCCAGCACCAGTGGCGCACCACCACCCGAGCCGCCAGGAGGGCCGCTGGCAGCCTGCGGTCAGCCCACCGGCCCGCCGACTCCATCCGGCGCGTCAAGGACGCGCACCACGGCTCGCGCACCGCTCCCGGCCGGCGGATCGTCCACCGAGAGACCGTGGCCGCCGTCGGGCCGGAGTCCCTCCCTACGGTGGCGAAGACGGTGGGGACGGTCGGCGTAGGTGGCCCGGTCCGCAGCCACGCAGCGCACCTGCCCACCTGTCCCGCAGGAGCCCTGGACGCCGCTATGACGGCTCGGCACGGCGGTGTGGTGACCACGGAGGAGATCGCCGCCACGTTGCGATGCTCGGATCGGCGGCCCAATCATGCCGTCGCGGTCGCGGCTGCTTTCCAGCTCGATGACCAGGATCTCCCCCTCTCCGCTTACACGCTGGGGAGTCGGCTGGGCGACGGTGACAGTGCGCATGCGCGCACCGGGCAGATTCCCGCCCGTTATCTGCGCGGCTCGGAGCGCCAGCGGCGCGAGCTGCTGGCAGGTCTGCTCGACTCCGATGGGTGCATCCACGCGGACGGGCAGATCCAGTTCGCGGTGGCGAATCGGCGGCTCGCTCATGACGTGCAGGAGCTGGTTCTCAGCCTCGGTTGCAGAGCGACGATTCGCACCGAGTCGGTGCAGGGAGCCGCTACCCGCTACCTGATCGACTTCACTACGCCGGACAAGGTCTTCCGACTGCCCCGTAAGACGGCCGGGCAGGTGGACAGGGCGCATCCGTCGACGCTGGTCCGCTACATCGTGGACGTGCGTCCGGTTCCGTCGCGGCCGGTCCGGTGTGTCGAGGTGGACAACGCCGATCACATGTACCTGGCAGGCCGGACCTGCATCCCCACACACAACAGCACCCTCGGGCTGGATTTTGCCCGGTCCGCGGCGATCAAGCATGGGATGAGCACCGTCATCTTCTCCCTGGAAATGTCCCGTAACGAGATCACGATGCGTCTGCTGTCGGCTGAGGCCCGGGTGTCGCTGCAGTCGATGCGCTCGGGCATGATGAGCGACGACGACTGGACCCGGCTGGCGCGGCGGATGAGCGAGGTGGCCGAGGCGCCGCTGTTCATCGACGACTCGCCCAACATGTCGATGATGGAGATCAGGGCCAAGTGCCGGCGGCTCAAGCAGCGTAACGATCTGCGGTTCGTGATCATTGACTACCTCCAGCTGATGAGCTCGCCGAAGAAGACCGAGAGCCGCCAGAACGAGGTCTCGGAGATCTCCCGTGCGATCAAGCTGCTGGCCAAGGAGCTGGAGGTCCCGGTCATCGCGATCTCCCAGCTCAACCGTGGCCCCGAGCAGCGCACGGACAAACGCCCCATGGTGAGCGACCTGCGCGAATCCGGATCTATTGAGCAGGATGCGGACATGGTCATCCTTTTGCACCGGGAGGATGCGTACGAGCGCGAGTCCCCGCGTGCGGGTGAGGCGGACCTGATCGTGGCCAAGCACCGTAACGGCCCCACCGCGACGGTCACCGTGGCGTTCCAAGGTCACTACAGCCGCTTCGTCGACATGGCGCAGCACTAGGCGGGGGCCTACCGGCAGGCCTTGGCGCCTCGTTAAGACTTCCGGGAGTGCTCTACTGGTGAGTAGGAGCGAAGGGAAGCACGCCATGACCGTTCTCATCGCCTACGACGGCTCACCGGACGCTCGGGCCGCGGTCGAGGTCGCGGGGCGGATTCTCACCGGTCGGCCCGCCGTCGTCATCACCGTGTGGGAGCCGCTGCTCGTGCGGATGCGCAGGTTTCCGCTGGGAGCCATCACCGTCGCGGAGGACACGGGGGAGGCGCGGGCTCAGGCGGAGCAGGTGGCCAAGGAGGGGGCCGAGCTGGCCGTCGCGGCGGGGCTCGCCGAGGTGACGGCCAGGGCCGTCGCGGACACCGAGTCGATCTGGCGGACGATCGTCGAGGTGGCGGACGAGCTCGACGTCACGCTGGTCGTGATGGGGTCACGTGGTCTGGCCGGGCTGCGCTCGATGCTCCTGGGCAGCGTCTCCGACCACGTGCTGCACCACATCCACCGGCCGATCCTGATCGTCCCGCCGGTCAAGGGCTAACGGCACTGGGGCGCGGGCGGGCGGACGTGGGTGTCGATGCGCCGGGCGCCCGGCCCTTCTTCGCCCAGCCGGTCATAGGGGTTGGCCAGCGCGCACCGGTCCAGCGACAGGCAGCCGCAGCCGATGCAGTCGGTGAGATCGTCCCGCAGGCGCTGGAGCTGCTCGATGCGGTCGTCGAGCTCCCGGCGCCAGGCGCCGGACAGCCGCGCCCAGTCGTCGCGGGTGGGGGTGCGCTCCTCCGGCAGCTCGGCGAGGGCGTCCTTGATGGTCTTGAGCGGGATGCCGAGCCGCTGCGACAGCCGCACGAACGCCACCCTGCGCAGGGTGTCCCGGCTGTAGCGGCGCTGGTTGCCGGCCGTGCGCCGGCTGGAGATCAGGCCCTTGGTCTCGTAGAAGTGCAGGGCGGACACGGCGACCCCGCTGCGCTCGGCGAGCTGGCCGACGGTCAGTTCCCGGGAGTTCCACGCCACGTTCGTCACATCCTCAAGGTTACTTGAGGATCACCGGCCGGAAATGGGTCAGCAGCCGCTCGCCGTCGAAGAAGTGCAGGGCGAAGGCGGGCGGCAGGTCGTAGTCGAGGGGAAAGCCGTCGGTCTCCACGTGGGTCAGACAGGTGGAGATGACGCCGGGAGCGATGACGAGCGGCACCCCGGCGAACGTGCTCGACACCGCGGTGTGCGCGTGGCCCGCGAACACCCCGGCCACGTGCGGGTGCCTGCGCACGACCGCCTCCAGCCGTTCCGGGGCGGTGAGCCTGATCCGGTCCACGTACGGAATGCCGAGGTCGATCGGCTGGTGGTGCATGCCCACGAAGGCGGGCACCTCGGGCCGCTCGGCGAGCACCCCGTCGAGCCAGACCAGCGTCTCGTCAGCGAGATGGCCGTGCGGCTCGCCGGGCACGCTGGAGTCGGCCAGCGCGATCGTGACCTCGTCGAGCCTGAGCACCTGGTTCGCGGGCCCGATCAGTTTCTCGAACGGCGGCACCGCGTCATGGTTGCCCGGGCAGACGATCAACGGCACCTCGGCGCGCAGGAGGTCGGCGGCGATCTCGTACTCCTCCACCAGCGCGTGGTCGGCGATGTCGCCGGTGACCACCACGGCGTCGAGCCGGAGCGTCGCGAGATGGCGCATGACCCCCCGAGCCCGCTCCACACTCGCCTCGGAACCGCCGATGTGGATGTCGCTGATGTGCGCGATAACCGTCATGTCGGCACCTTACGCCGTCGAACACCCGCAGGCTGCCCCTG
>NZ_BMNK01000002.1:0-207963 GCF_014646515.1 Nonomuraea glycinis | reverse complement strand
GCCCCCCTCGCTGTGTCATTCCCACCTGAAGAGCTTGACGGCCAGCGCGCTGAACAGCGCCAGCCCGACCACGATCACGGCCAGGTGCGGAAGTTGGGGCAGCTCGCCCGCCCAGGTGTCGCGCATGGCGTTGACGAACGGCCCGACCACTGAGTAGTCGCTGACCGTGCGCAGCGTCTCCGGCATGATCTCGCGCGGGATCCACATGCCCGCCACGAACATCAGCGGGAACATCACGACCGACCCGATGCCGGGCGCGGACTTGCTGTTGGGCGCGACCGAGGCGATCACCAGCCCGATGGCGAGCATCGCGGCGGTGCCGAGCAGGAACACCAGCAGGAACGCGACGAGATTCGCGGGGATCTGCGACCCCAGCACCAGCCACCCGGACCCGATCACCAGCACCGCGGCGGCGAGGGCCACCATCAAGTTGATCAGAAGTTGCGCGCCGAGCAGCCGTGCCGGGGGCACCGGCGTCGTCGACATCCTGCGCAGCACGCCCCGCTCCCGGTAGGTGGTCAGCACACTGGGCAGCACGGTGAAGGAGATCGTCAGCAGCGCCAGCAGGATCATCTGCGCGGGCAGCTGGGCGTCGACGAACCGCTGCCCGCCGAACGCGGGGTCAGGCTTCGACAGGTCCGGGATCTGCCCCAGGATCAGCAGCAACCCGACGGGCAACCCGATGCTGAAGGCCACGCCGGGCCAGTCACGCAGCAGCAGCTTAGCCTCGACGGCGAGGATCTTCTTCATGCCAGTTTCCTTCCGGTGAGCGCGAGGAACGCGTCGTCCAGCGAGGCCTGCTCGATGCGCAGGTCGTTGGGGACGATCTGCTTCTGGGCCAGGGCGAGGGTGACCACGTGCGCCAGGTTCCCGGTGCCGGTCACCGTCACCTGGGCGCCGCTGTGGCTGACGTCCGTCACACCGGGCAGTTCTGTCAGTACGGAGTCCGCCACGGGAGCCGACGGCCGGAACCGCACCCGCTGCTCGGCGCCCACCCGCGCGATCAGCCCGGCGGGTGAGTCAGTGGCGACGACCCGGCCGGCGTCGATGAGCGCGATCCGGTCGCAGAGCCGCTCGGCCTCCTCCATGAAGTGGGTGACGAGCACGATCGTCACGCCGGAGTCGCGGATGTTCTCGACCAGCTCCCAGGTGTCGCGCCTGGCCTGCGGGTCGAGCCCGGTGGTGAGCTCGTCGAGCACCGCGATGCGCGGCTTGCCGACCAGCGCGAGCGCGACGGACAGGCGCTGCCGCTGGCCGCCGGAGAGCTTGGCGAAGGCGGTGTCCCGCTTGCCGGACAGCCCGACCTGCTCCAGCAGCGCCCGCCAGTCGGCCGGTTCCGCGTAGAAGGAGGCGTACAGGTCCATCGCCTCCCAGACCTTGATCTTCTCCGGCAGCGCCGCGCTCTGCAGCTGGGCGCCCAGGACGCGGCGCAGCGCGTCGCGGTCCTTGGCCGGGTCGATGCCGGTGACCCGCACCGTGCCGCCGTCGGGCCGGCGCAGGCCGGACACGCATTCCACGGTGGTGGTCTTGCCCGCGCCGTTCGGCCCGAGGATGCCGAAGATCTCTCCGGCCCGCACCTCGAACGACACATCGTCCACCGCCACATGGTTGGGGTAGCGCTTGTGGAGGTTCTCGACCTCGATGACGTTCATGGCTTCGAGCCTAGGAACGGACCTTACGCGGGAGAATCGTGCTGGTTGCCGGGCCAGGGTGTATCTAGGTGCAGTGTGCGCATCGCCCCGCGTAAAGCACACTAAGGGGCATGCTGCGGAAGTTCGGTCATGTCCTGGCGCTGCTCGCGCTGCTCGTCGTCGAGCTCATCGCGCTCGCCTCGTCGGTGCTCACGCTGCTGGCGACCTTCGGCCTGGGCATGGTCTTCCTCTTCCCGCCGCAGGTCCGGATGATCCGGTGGGTGACGAGGGCGACCAGGCACGTGGTGCACGCCTCCGCCGGGGTCACGATCGAGCCGCCGTACCTGCCCCAGCCGCCGCCTCCGCAGCCGCAGTCCGACGGCATGTACCGGTCGAACCGCACCCTGTACAAGACGCCGCGGATGCCGGCCTGGAACGACCGCTGGAAGTGGCTGCTCACCGACCCGGCGACCTGGCGTGACGGCCTCTGGCTGCTGCTGGACCCGCTGGTCAAGGTGCTGCTCGTGCCGCTGTTCATCCTGCTGCCCGGCCGCGGCCTGCGGGTGTACGCGATGTGGTGCGAGATGCTGCTCGCCGCGACCGTGGCCAGCCGCCTGGCCGGCCAGGTCAACCACCTCAGCAAGGTACGCAACCTCGCCGTGGACACGCAGGCGGCCGAGATGCGCAGGATCGAGCGTGACCTGCATGACGGCACACAGGCCAGGCTGGTGGCGATCGGCATGACGATCGGCGCCGCCGAGGAGCTCATGACCACCGACGCCGCCGCGGCCAAGGCGCTGATGGCCAAGGCCAGGGAGGCGTCCGCGGAGACGCTGACGGAGCTGCGCCGCATCGTCCGCGGCATCCACCCGCCGGTGCTGGCCGAGCGCGGGCTCGCGGACGCGGTGCGGGCGCTGGCGATGGACAGCGCGCTGCGGGTGACGGTGGACGCGGACCTGCCGCACCGGCCGGAGGCCCCGGTGGAGGCGGCCGCCTACTTCGCGGTCAGCGAACTGCTGGCCAACAGCGCCCGGCACGGCGGGGCCAAGTCGGTGGTGATCGACCTCAGCTGCAACGGCCCCAACCTGCGGATCACGGTGGCCGACGACGGCTGGGGAGGCGCCGACCCGGCCAAGGGAAGCGGTCTGGCCGGCATCGAGCGCAGGCTGGCGGCCTTCGACGGGGTGATGGCGATCAACAGCCCGCCCGGCGGCCCCACCACGGTCACCATGGAGCTGCCCCGGGTGCTGCCCGAGTACTGGGCCGGCGAGCTGCCCAAGCTGCCGCGCTGGAAGCTCGTCACGGTGCTGGCCCTGCACCTGACGGCCTGGTGCCCGCTGTTCCCCCAGGGAGTCGTGGCCGCCATCTTCAAGATCTTCGGCGTCGACGAGGAGACCTGGTTCCTCGCCCTGCACCTGCCGGAGCCCTGG
Source organism: Nonomuraea glycinis (assembly GCF_014646515.1). GTDB lineage: Bacteria > Actinomycetota > Actinomycetes > Streptosporangiales > Streptosporangiaceae > Nonomuraea > Nonomuraea glycinis. The sequence goes on along the minus strand of NZ_BMNK01000002.1, from coordinate 204,902 downwards.
CAGTGGCCGGTCATCGCCTTCATGATCACGCTCGGCCTCATCATGTACGTGACGGCCGTGGCGTTGCCCGCGCTGCACGAGAAGAAGGGGGGAGCCGCGAGGTGCTAGGCGACCCCGAGCCGCCTATGGTGCCAAGCGTGCCCCTACGCGTACTCATCGCCGAAGACCTCTACCTGCTCAGAGAAGGGCTGGTCCACCTGCTGCAAGCACACGGCTTCCAGGTGGTCGCGGCCGTGGAGAGCGGCCCCGAGCTCCTCAAGGGCCTGCTGGAGCTGCGCCCGGACGTCTCCATCGTGGATGTACGGCTGCCGCCCACCTTGACCGACGAAGGGCTGCAGGCCGCGCTGGCCGCGCGCAAGCAGGTGCCCGGCCTGCCGATCCTGGTGCTCTCCCAGCACGTCCAGCAGCTCTACGCCCGCGAGCTGCTGGCCGACGGCTCCGGGGCGATCGGCTACCTGCTCAAGGACCGGGTGTTCAACGCCGAGCAGTTCGTCGACGCGGTCCGGCGGGTCGCCGCGGGCGGCACCGCGATGGACCCGGAGGTGATCGCCAAGCTGCTGGCCAGCAACGCCGCGCACGAGCCGCTGGCCGCGCTCACCCCGCGCGAGCGGGAGGTGCTCGAAGCGATGGCGGAGGGGCGCTCCAACGCCGCCATCTCCCAGCGTCTCTACCTCAGCGAGAGCGCCGTGGCCAAGCACACGGCCAGCATCTTCGGCAAGCTCGGCCTGGCCCCCTCCGACGACGACAACCGCCGGGTCCTGGCCGTTCTCGCCTACCTCAACAGCCGCTAGGGAGCTCTTTGTCGGTGGGCTCGGCTATTTTCTGTAGGGCACGCCGAGAGAAAGGGTGGATCAGGTGAAGATCCGGGTTAACCGCGATGTCCTGGCCGAGGCGGTCGCGTGGGCTGCCAGGGTCCTGCCCAGTCGCCCGGTGGCGCCGGTGCTGTCCGGGTTGCTGCTGGAGGCGGGCGAGGAGCTGAGCCTGTCCGCGTTCGACTACGACGTGTCCGCCCGCGCCACGATCGACGCCGACGTGGCCGAGACGGGCAGCGTGCTGATTCCCGGCCGGCTGCTCGCGGAGATCAGCCGGAGTCTGCCGGCCGATGACGTCGAGATCGTCACCGAGGGCTCCGAGGCGGTGCTCACCTGCGGCACCGCCGAGTTCGGCCTGATCACCATGCCGGTCGAGGACTTCCCGACCATGCCCACGATGCCGCCGAGCATCGGCGCGATCGGCGGTGGCATCTTCGCGCTGGCCGTCGGACAGGTCGCCCCGGCGTCCAGTCGCGACGACACCCTCCCTATGCTCACCGGCATCAGGGTGGACATCGACGGCGCTGCGATCACGATGGCCGCGACCGACCGCTACCGCATCGCCGCCCGCGAGTTCGCCTGGCGCCCGGTCGCCCCCGACACTTCGATCTCCGCCATGGTCCCCGCCCGGGTGCTGGTGGAGGTGGCCAAGTCGCTGCGCGGCGGCGAGGTGTCCGTGGCGCTCGGCGACGGCGTGGCCGGGTTCGAGAGCGCCGGCCGCAGCACCACCGTCCGGCTGCTCGACGAGCAGTTCATCGACTACCGCACCCGGCTGACCGCCGACTGGTCGATCAGGGCCGACGTGCGGGTGGCGCCGTTCGTCGCCGCCATCAAGCGGGTGGCGCTGGTGGCCGAGCGCAACACCGCCGTCCGGCTGTCGTTCACCCAGGGGCAGGTGCTGATCCAGGCGGGCGGCGGTGACATCGGCCGGGGCACCGAAGTGGTCGAGTGCGAGCTGCGCGGCGACGACATCCAGATCGCCTTCCAGTCGCAGTTCCTCCTTGACGGCCTGACCGGCATCGACAGCGAGCTGGCCCGCCTCAACATGGAGTCGCCGACCAGGCCCGCCCTGATCCAGGACGTTCCCGGCGACGCCGAGCCGGCCTTCCGCTACCTGGTGATGTCCCTGCGGCTGAGCTGACCGCCCGGCCCCACGGCGCGGTCTCGGCTCGGGATGCCGCTCAGGACGCGACGAGCAGGGTCTGCGGGGCGGCGGCTTTCATGCGGCCGCGTAGCCAGGCCAGCCGTGCGGTGATATCAGGGCCGCAGGTGGCGACGCAGGTGGCGACGACGTTCAGCAGGGCGCGGTCGCGTGCGCCGGCGGCAGCCTGTCCGACCAGCACCCAGGTGATATCGACCAGGTGGGCAAGCTGGTAGAGGTCCTGTAGATCGCGTAGCAGCCCGATGGGTCCGGCGCGGGCCACGGAGATCGCCGGCGGGCTCAGCCGGTCGGATTCGGCCTGCCGCCGATCCTGATATCGCCGCAGGATCGGCGTGAGCGTCCCGGCGTGCTGGGTGCAGCGGTGGTCGAAGTGGACGCAGGAGCAGCGTACCCCGGTCAGCATCAGGTACAGGATCACGCCGATCCCCCAGAAGCCCACGGCCAGGTGGTGGTCGAGGGCCAGCCGGATCCCCAGCACGTTGGGCGCCGCCACCAACGAGAAATAGCCGAAGGCCCGGCCAGGACCCCGGGCGTCGGCCAGGGCGCGTCGCGGGTAGGCGACCAGCCGCCAGACGTAGGCCGCCAGCAGAACGGCGAACGTTCGAGAACTTCGACGCCGACCATGCAAGACGCCGACCACGCCGGACCCTGACCACGTCGGACCCTGACCACGCCGGACCCTGACCACGCCGAACTCTGACGACGCCGAACTCTGGCGACGCGGAACGCCGACGACGCCGAATGCCGCGCGGGCCGGGTGGCCGCCGCTGTGGTTAAGCGTCGGTCAGGGCGATGAGGATGTGCTCCATGCACGCGTGGCCGGCCCGCTCGGCGGCGGTGGCGTCGCCGGCGGTGATGGCGCGGGCTATCGCGTCGTGCGGGATGTAGCTCTTGTTGAGCGAGGTGCCCGCCGCGGTGATGCTGGCCCGCAGCGCGGCGGAGAAGTCCTCGTACAGGTCGATGAGCACGAAGTTGTGGGTGGCGTGCGCGACGGCCATGTGGAAGGCCAGGTCGGCCTCGACGAAGAGGTCGGGGTCGTCGGCCTCCCAGGCCTTGTCCCGCTCGGCGAGCGCGGCCTCGATGAGGACGATGTCCTCGTCGGTGCGCCGGGTGGCGGCCAGGCGGGCGGCCTCGATCTCCAGAGCCCGCCGCACCTCCAGGATCTCCAGCTGCTCGGCCTGCCGCAGCCGCCTGAGCATGGCCCCCGAGAGCTCGCTGGTGGCGCGGACGTAGGTGCCGTCACCCTGCCGGCACTCCAGGAGCCCGGCATGAGTGAGCGCGCGCACGGCCTCACGAACGGTGTTGCGTCCAACCCCGAGTTGCTCCGCGAGCACGGTCTCGGTCGGAATCTTGCCGTTCATCGGCCACGACGCTGAGGTGATCTGCTCCTTGAGCTGGTCGATCACTTGATCAACCAGCGAAGCCCGCTGCGCTGTACGCAGACTCACAGTCGCGCCTCCTCCGGGGGAAACCAATCATCCTATGAGTCAATGACTGGAGAACCCTAGTCTACTCCAGGCCGGAAGAAGCCGACCTGGAGCCCCCCGGAGGTCAGTGGGAAAGGGTGGCGTCGACCGTGAGCCCGGCCATCATGGAGCGGACTCCGGCGGATTCGAGGGCCTTGCGGTAGGCGGCCGTCTGCTGCGCACGGTCCCCCACCTGGCCGTACAGGTCGCCGAGCTCGCGCCAGCAGCGGGCGGCCGGCCGGTCGGAGCCGAACACCTGCCGGTCACGGTCGGCCAGCAGCGCGCGAGCCCTACCGAGATGCGTGGCCGGGTCGCCGTGCAGGCTGAGCGCGGCCGTGGCGAGCACCAGGTTGGCCTCGGCCGCGGCCGTGCCGGGAGCGTCAGGCAGCAGGTCGAGGGCCTCGCCCGCGAGCTTGCCCGCGAGCGCGATATCGCCTGCGCGCACCTTGACTCTGGCGCGCACGATGAGACTCTCACCGTGCTCGCGCTCCCTGCCCGTGGCCGAGGCGAACGTGTGCGCCGCGGCCGCCGACAACCGCTCCGCCTCGCTCAGGGGGGCGCTCTCCAGCCGGGCCCAGTGCATGGCGGTCCTGGCCAGCTGCAGCGCGAGCCGCTCCTGACGGCCGGCGTTGACGGCGTCGTCGGCGAGGCGTACGGCCAGCGCGGAGTCGTCGCCCGCGGCCGCCGCGCTGCTCGCCTGCCAGAGCGCGTGGATCTCTCCGGAACGGTCCACAATTTCAGGAACGCCGGCTACGTCCAGCACCTTCTTGACGAAAGCGAGCTCGGCGGACTGCCCCTCGCGGTCGCCGCGCGCCACGACGAGCGCGGCGGCCAGGTCGATGGCGATCTCACCCTGGGTGATGGACATCTGCTCGGCCTGCTCCAGCGCCTTGCAGGCGAGGTCGCGGGCGCGCAGCCGGTCGCCGGCCCGCTGGTAGCAGCGGCTCAGCGCGACGGTGAGCGGCAGGTCCGCCAGTCGCTCAGGGTGCGCGGCGGCCTCCTTGCGCAGGCGTTCGAAGGCCTCGACCGCCTGGCCGAGCCGTCCCTGCGCCTCCAGAGCCCGCGCTCTGCCCAGCCGCGCGTGCGCGGTGAGCATGGCGTTGTCCTCGTCGGCGGCCTTCACGATCTCCGTGAAACGTTCCGCGGCGACGGCGGGATCGCCGTGCTGCAGCTCCAACTCGGCATGACGCAGGCCGAGCTCGGTGTCGATGCGCTGCCGAGGCTCGATCCCATGCAGGAGGAACTCGGTGGTGCACCCCAGCCGTTCGGCCAGCAGGCGTGCGACGACAGGAGTCGGTGTGCGCTTACCCGACTCTATGAGCGAGACATAACTGTCCGACAGGTCGGGTCCGGCCAACTGGGCCTGCGACATGCGCCTGTTCAGCCGCAATCCTCGGACGCGGTCACCGATGGTTCCCTGACTCGGCATCTCATCTCTCAAGGCGGGGAAGGGTCAACAACACGCAATGATTGCATGAAGTAGCCGAATCGGGTATCCCCGCGTGAAGAATTCTCCACGCGGAGATTAATCGTCTGGGTCGTCCTTGCCTGGGAAAAGCATCTGACAGACCTCCAGGTAGAGGGTCTCGGGATACGGAATGTACTCGACGGTGGAGAGTGCCTGGTCCTGACCGGCCGACTCGAGGATGAACTCTCCGTAGCCGAGCATGCGCCCAAGCAGACTTCTCTGGAAGCTCATGTCGGTGACTTTTCCGAGGGGCATCATCGCGACCTTGCGCGTGATCAAGCCCGTAGTCAAGAGCATCCGCTTAGAGGTGACCACAAAGTAGTCGACCGACCACTCAGCGACTTTCCAGACAAAACGGATCAGGAGTAGCAGCCAGAGCCACCACACGACGACCAGAGCCGTGCCACCCCCCGCGCTTCCGCCGAAGAACCTGCTGAGCAGTCCGGCGACGATCAGACCGCCGAACACCTCGGCGATCGGACGAAGCAGCACGGCGGGGTGGCGCCGCACCATGATGACCTGTTGTTCGTGGGGGAGGAGATAACGGTTGACCGACGACGGAGCAGAGTCCCCGTGGGTCACAAGTCTCATGCGAGTTGGTTCACAAATTGAGCCAGAGAGTCGGCTGCGTTGAACACGGTGTCGAACGCTCCTTTGACCGCGTCAGCGGCATCGGATGGTCGTGCGAACAGGTAGTACGCGACAAACGCGACACCACCGTAGCTGAGGACTTTTTTGACCTGCACTGTCGCCTCCGTACACTTACTCACTCCGCCCGCCCTATACATTACCCACCCTGTAGCCGGGGTAAAGGTGGCATCGCGAGCTAGTTTCGATCTTGCTTAGCCACGTTCGCTGGCCACCAGAGCCAGAACGTGAAGATGCTTGCGCGCGATCCGCTCGACGAGACTCGGATGCGCGTAGCCTGTGACCTCCAGCGCGCCGTAGTGCGCCGCATCCACGCAACGCGTTACGGTGGCAGCGGAGTGGACACCCGCGAACTCCTCGCGCAGCGCCGTCTCCACTTCCGCGTACGGATTCGGATCCGCCTCGGTGCGATCGTTCACGAGAACACCCCGGCGATCGGACAAACGCTCATCCTGCTCCCCCACCAGCGGAAGTTGCCTTCCTCGCTCTTCGTACCCATGCAAACACAGTATGTAACGAAGAGGGTGGTCCGTGTGCTGGAAAAGACCTGTCAGACGACGCCGTAGAGGCGGTCGCCCGCGTCGCCGAGACCGGGCACGATGTAACCGTTCTCGTTGAGCCGCTCATCGAGCGCGGCCGTCACCACCCGGATCGGCTTGCCGCTGCCGGCGAACACCTCGTCCATGTGCGCCAAGCCCTCGGGTGAGGCAAGCAGGCACAGGGCCGTGACGTCGTCGGCCCCCCGGTCGAACAGGAACTGCACGGCCGCCGCCAGCGTGCCGCCGGTGGCCAGCATCGGGTCCACGACGTAGCACTGCCGCCCCGACAGGTCGTCCGGGAGCCGGGTGGCGTACGTCTCGGCCTGCAGCGTCGACTCGTTGCGGACCATGCCGAGGAACCCGACCTCCGCCTTGGGCAGCAGCCTGGTCATGCCGTCGAGCATGCCGAGCCCGGCGCGCAGAATCGGCACGACCAGCGGGTACGGCTTGGCCATCCGCACGCCCGTGGCCGTGGCCACCGGGGTCTCCACCGTCACCTCGGCGACCCGTACGTCCCGCGTGGCCTCGTACGCCAGCAGCGTCACCAGCTCGTCCGCCAGCCGGCGGAAGGTGGGCGAGTCGGTACGGACATCGCGCAGCGCGGTGAGCTTGTGAGCCACGAGCGGATGGTCGACGACGAGGGTTTCCATAAGGGACAACGCTATCTTGTGTGGAACGTACCGGCATGATGCGTCCGCTGTTTTGATCACAATTTGGTCGGAGGGGCACACGCCGGCCGGTCAGGTCTGGAACGATTGGAAACCGAAGAGGCTCTGTACTGACAGGGTCGGGTGTGGGGGATCGCGATGACAGACGAAGACGCACTTGATTTCGCCATCGTGGTCTATCTCGAGGATGACTGCTGGGACGCCGAGTTGCTGCCCGTCGCACTCACGTCCGATCTGCACGGGCTGATCAAGGCCCTGCGCCAGCAGCCGAGCGAGAGCGGCACGATTGGCCTGGTCGCCGTGGGGGATGAGTTCTTCGTGGCGTTGCGCGTGCTCGGCGAACGGGTCGATGTCTTCCTCTCCGACATCGCCGCGTCCTGGGACTTCCCGCTGGCCGAACAGGTTCTCGACTACCTCGACGTGCCGGTCCCCGACGAGGACGAGCTCGACGAGATCCTTCAGGACGAGGACACCGCGCTGCCCGCCGGCGATCTGTCGATCTTCGCTGACCTCGGACTGGACGAGATGGAGCTGGGCATCCTGTCCGGCGACGTCGACCTGCTGCCCGACGAGGTGCTGTCCAGCATCGCCGCACGGCTCGGCTTCTCCGAGCCGTTCGAGCGGGCCATCGCATCGGTCTTCGACTGACCCCCTGGAGCGCACATGGCGAACACCTTCTCCGCGGCCTTCGTCAAGACCTCCGACGGCTGGAGCGGCGCCGAGGTCGACCTGCGTGATTCTGAGATCGTCGACGACTTCGGCGACGCCGTGGTCGAAGCGCTCGGCCTGGCGGGCGACGAGCTGGCGCTGCTCTGCGTCGAGGTGGAGGACGAGTGGTTCGCCATCGTCCGCTACCGCGGCGACGACGAGCCCCGGGTGTTCCTCTCCGACGCCCACGCCATCCTCTCCGACCGCCTCGGTGAGCTGTTCGCCGAGTTCGCGGGCGTGGCCCCCGACAAGGAGGCCACCGAGCTCGGCGTACGCCCCGCAGGCGACTTCGAGCTGCTCAGCGACCTGGGCGTGACCTCCGAGGAGTTGCTGGAGCTGAGCGTGGAGGAAGGGATGCTCCCGGCCGACATCCTCTCGGTGCTGGCCGAGCGGCTGTCCTTCGCCGACGAGCTCGACCGCTTGCGGTGAACCACGCGGACGCGATGCGCCTGGCCCTGGAGCAGGCCGTCGCCGCCGGAGCCAGGGGCGAGGTGCCCGTGGGCGCCGTGGTGCTCGGCCCGCTCGGCGAGGTCCTGGCCGCCGCCGGCAACGACCGCGAAAGCACCGCCGACCCGACCGCGCACGCCGAGGTGCTCGCCCTCAGGCAGGCCGCCCGCCGGCGCGGCGAGTGGCGGCTGACCGGCTGCACGCTCGTCGTCACGCTCGAACCCTGCACGATGTGCGCGGGCGCCGCCGTCCAGTCGAGGATCGACAGGATCGTGTACGGCGCTACCGACGACAAGGCCGGAGCCGTCGGCTCGCTCTGGGACGTGGTCAGGGATCGCCGGCTCAACCATCGCCCGGAGGTCGTCATGGGCGTACTGGCCGAGGAGAGCTCCACGGCCCTAAAGAAGTTCTTCGCCACTCGGCGGATCCGGTAAGCTCGTCGACGGTGGTGTCGCCTAGTGGCCGAGGGCGCACGCCTCGAAAGCGTGTGATGGGGCAACTCATCCGTGGGTTCAAATCCCACCACCACCGCCACTCGTCCGGGCCCCCGATCTCTCGGGGGCCCTTCGTGTCATCGGGCCGACCAGCCTTGCCACCTGTCCACCGTGATGGTGACGACGGGGCCCTGCGGCGGACGCTCCCGATACTGCGCATAGCGGTCCGCCAGGCGCTCGATCCATCGGGCGGGATCCTCGGCGATGACGGCCCGGCCGTCGGCTCTGACCCACCACAGGCGTGACCAGTCGTCGTCGTAGTGGTCGACCAGCAGGCAGACGCGGTCGTTCTGGGCGATGTTCCGCAGCCGCCGGAGGTTCGTGGTGGTCTTCGGTTTGTGGTCGACGGCGAAGGCGATCACGTCCCCGTGCACGGCGAACACGACGGGCACGAGATGCGGGGTCCCGGCCGCGTCCACGGTGGCGAGCGTGGCGGTTCGTGCCGCCGCGAAACGCTCGCGGGCGGCTGCCTGGTCCATGAGGTCATTGAACCAGTGCGCCGGTGGTCATAGCCGGGTTCGGTGGTGGATCAGTTCGGCGCCCAGGCGGGTGATCTGGTGGATGACCATGTTGGCGTGGCGGGTGCTGGTGATCAGTCCGGTGCGGTGCAGCACCTGGGCGTGGGCGCTGGCGGAGGAGAGCGAGGTGCCGGTTCGGCGGGCGAGCTCGCTGGTGGTGCAGCCGGTGGTGGCGGCGACGCAGCGCAGGATGCGGGTTCTGGTGGGGCCGAGCAGGTCGGGCAGCGCGTCGTCGAGGACGGGGTCGGGTGCCGGGGTTCGGCGGGGGGCGGGGAAGATCAGGACGGGTGGCAGGCTCGGGTCGGCCAGCGCGACCGGGGTGTAGCGGCAGAAGTAGGACGGGATCAGGGTCAGGCCGCGGCCGCGCAGCTGGATCTCGTACCGGCCGGCGGCGTAGTCGGTCTCCAGGACGGGGGATCGCCAGCGCGTGCGCGGTCCCAGGGCGGTGAGCATCGCCTCCACGCCGTGGTCGCTGAGCAGGCGGGTGAGCCGGGTGCGTTCGCGGCCCAGTGCGTGCTCCATCGTGGTGCGGTGGCCGGCGAAGGCGGTCCGGCAGTAGCGGGCGGCCAGGCCGGCCAGCCCGGAGATGGCGCGCCGGTCGCCGCGGGCGAGGTCGTCGAGGGTGGCGGGCAGGGCGGCGTGCCGGCGCAGCTGGTCGACCTCGTGGCGCACCCGGGAGGGCGGGGTGTCGGCCAGCGCGTCGATGCCGCTCCGCGGTCCCGCTTGGGCGTGGTACGGGGTGAGGAAGTCAGGGAAGTAGGCCTTGATCGGCATCAACGGCACCAGCCGCTGCCGTACCGGTGTCAGCAGGCCCGCCTCGGCCAGGTCGGCGCGGGCCTGGCGTCGCCAGCCGGTCAGGTCCGCGCCCCCGCCGGGTCTCTGCAGCACGTGCAGGCTCATCGCCATTTCCCACAGCTCATCGATGCGCGAGGCGATGCGCACCCGGACCAGATCCTCATCGGTAAAGACGATCTTCAAGGTTCCCCCGGTCATGCCCGCATCCTCCGTGGCGGGGATCGCCAAGCGATTGACGCCCGGTGGACGGGGCGAAAATCGTCGGGCGGTGCTGAGGCGATCGATCAGGGGCCCTCGTTAATCGAGCCACCGGTCTTCGGCCGGATCAGAGTCGGCGGAGTGCGACAGGGCCGTCGACCGCCCAGCGGGCGAAGGCGGTCTGGTGTCCGACCTGGACGCCGGTGTGCGGGTCGATCTTGAAAGCGCCGAAGAGCGTGGTGGTCTCCAGGGCCGCGGCCACCGGCCACAGGGCCTCGCGCGCGGTGCTGCCCGCTCGCTCCGCGCAGTGCGTGGCGATGGCCGCCGTCGCAGCGGCCTGCACCGCCGGATAGTCCGGCGGGGCGCCGGCGTGCTTCTGGTAGGCGGTGAGGAAGTCCGACTCCGTCATGAAGAGCTCAGGGGCTCCACCGGCCCCCGGAAACCACTGCCCGACACCGTACGTGCCCTGGGCGTCCTCGACGGCCGAGCCGAACGCGCGGACACCAGCCGCCACCGCGCAGGTCGACCGCGGCGGATTCGGCAGGGCTCGGGCTCGCCGTACCGTCTGGACGTCCTCCTCGAACGTGCCGGCGCAGAGCAGGCTCCACGGCCCCGGTCGCTGGAGGTCGTCGTCCGGGCCCAGCCGGACCACCTCCTTGCCCAGCTCGTGCGCCAGCGTCACCGCACCGTCGGCGACCTGCCGGCCGAAGCCGCCCTTGCCCTGGACGATGACCAGCTCCGATGCCACGTGCTGAACGAACGGGTCCGCGTAGCGGCTCGCCGGCGTCAGCACGGACACGAGGTGGCCGGGATGGGCATGCTGGACGTCGTCCCCCGAGCCGCCGTGATTCCAGATCAGCCGGTCGAGGTGGGCGCCGATGTCCCCCGCGCGGCGCATCAGGTGCGTCGAATAAGGGCCGAGGATCAGGTCGCACCGTCTGGCCAGGTCGGGAAATGCTGAATCCAGGGACTTCGGGTCGCTTCTGTCGTCCTCGACGACCAATTCGGCGGCCTCGGTCCTGGACCGCCAGATCGTCAGTCCGTGCAGGGCCTGCGTGCCGAACCGGGCGAACCTGCCGGTCAGGGACAGGCAGGCGCCGAGGCGGAGTCCGTTTCTAGCTCGGCAGCTCGAGAACTCTGGCATGCAGGATCGATCGTTGGTGCAGGGCCGCGCGCAGTGCCCGGTGCAGGCCGTCCTCAAGGTAGAGCTCGCCGCGCCACTGCACCACGTGCGGGAACAGGTCACCGTAGAAGGTGGAGTCGGCGGCGAGCAGCGAGTGCAGGTCCAGCATGGCCTTGGTGGTGATCAGGGAGTCGAGCCGGACCTGCCGCGGGGGTATCTGGGCCCACTCGCGGTTGGACGTGCCGTGTTCGGGATAAGGGCGTCCGTCGCCGACAAGCTTGAAGATCACCCCACTGATTTTAGGCGTGATTTCGATTACTTGTGTTCTCGGCCGAGTTCAGACCAGGTCGCCGGCCGTGCATTCGGCGGCTTTTCCGGTGGCGTATCCGCGCTGGAAGGCGGCCACCCGCTGTTTCGAGCTGCCGTGCGTGAACGATTCGGGGTCGACGCTGCCACCACCGCGTTGCTGAATCCGGTCGTCGCCCACGGCCGCCGCCGCGTCGAGCGCCTCGGCTATTTCGGTGTCGGTGAACGGCTTTTCGTAGAAGCCGCCCTGGTAGGCATTCTTGGCCCACACGCCCGCGTAGCAGTCGGCCTGCAGCTCGGTCGCCACCGAACTGCCGCTTTCCAGGGCGCCGAGCAGGTTCTGCACATGGTGGCCGTACTCGTGGGCGATCACGTACGCCTGCGCGAAGGGGCCGCCCTTGGCGCCGAACTGGCTCCGCAACTGGTCGAAGAAGCTCAGGTCCAGGTAGACGCGCCGGTCGCCGGGGCAGTAGAAGGGGCCGACGGAGGAGTCGGCGGCGCCGCACGCGGTGCGCACGCCGCCGGAGTAGAGCACGGTCTTGGCCAGGCGGTAGGTCGGCAGCTCGGTCTTCCAGTAGTCCTGGATGCTGTTGACCACGCCCACGACCTGGCACTTCTCCGTCTGGTCGGCGTCCTTGCCCGTCTGGCACCGCTCGGCCAGGTTCGCCGGCGGGGGCTGGCGCTGGGCGGGCTGCTCGGTGCCCACGTTGTTCAGCACGAAGACCAGGACGAGCGCGATCAGGCTGACGATGCCGCCACCGCCCACGACCACGCCGCGCGGGAACCCGCCACCGCCTCCTCCGCCGCCGGCGTCCTCGACCTGCGAGGAGTCGAGGTTGACGTCGTCCCTGAAGTCCATGGCGGTGTCCCTTCCGCTGGGTTGCCAGGTGGCAACTTCCCCAAAAGCGAGACTCGACGCGGCCAAGAGCCTCGTACGGCCGTCCGTTAACATGCCGATATGACGGGTGGAATGTTAGGGATTGCCCTTGTTTCCCTGGGTATGGTGCTTACCCCAGGGCCGAACATGATCTACCTGGTCTCCAGGTCGATCACCCAGGGGCGCAAAGCGGGACTCATCTCGCTCATGGGCGTCTTCCTGGGCTTCACCACCTATCTGGCCGCCACCTGCCTGGGCCTGACGGCCATCTTCGTCTACGTGCCGGCCGCGTACACGACCCTGAAGCTCGCCGGCGCCGCCTACCTGCTCTGGCTCGCCTGGAACGCGCTCAAGCCGGGCGGCACCTCGGCGTTCGAGACCCGCGAGCTCCCGGTCGAGCCGCCTCGCAGGCTGTTCGCCATGGGCTTGCTCACCTGCCTGCTGAACCCCAAGATCGCGATCCTGTACCTGTCGCTGCTCCCGCAGTTCATCGACCCCGCGATGGGCAACGTCCTGCTGCAGAGCCTCGCCCTCGGCTCCGCGCAGATCGCCGTCGGCACCCTGGTCAACGGCCTCATCGTCATCTCGGCAGGCGGCCTCGCCACCTTCCTCGCCACCCGCCCCCTGTGGGTCCGCGTACAGCGCTACTTCATGGGCACCGTGCTCGGCGGCATGGCCATCCACCTCGCCACCGACCGCTCCAAGGCCCTCACCACGGCCTAGATCAGAGGTTCGCCGGATGGTGGGTCAGCGACTCAGGGTGTCGGTGTGGGCGCGGAACCAGGCGAGCATGAAGCGGCCCGAGGCGATGCCGTAGTCGAGGGCGGCGCGCTGATGGGTGGCGATGTCGCGGTGCTCCTCGGGGATGCTCACGGTGTCAAGGCGTTCGTCGAGGTCGGTGAGGGTGGCGAGTTCGGTCTCGATGCGCGCCGTGATGCGGTGCAGGACCCGTACGCGTTCCGAGTGGTCAAGCAGGCCCAGGAAGTAGAGCCTGGCCAGCGCCGCGGTCTCCAGATCGGGCCCGGTCGGCTCTGCCTTCATCCAGGTGCGAAACTCCTCGCGGCCGGTGTCGGTGACGCGGTACAGCTTCCGTCCCCGGCCGCCCTCGACGCTGGCGACCTCGATGAACCCTCGGGCGAGCAAGCCGTCGAGCGCGCGTTTGATGCTGCCCGAGCTGGCGCTGTAGAAGAGCGCGACTCCGCTCTCGAACGCCTTGATGAGGTCGTAGAAACTCTGCGGGGCGATCAGGAGCAGACCGAGGATCACGTAGGCCATCGGCCGAGTCTAGTCCGTTGACTCTCATAGACATATCTAATAGACATGTCTATGAGAGAGATGAGGTTTCGTCATGGTTCCCGCTGACATCGACGCCCGCCTGACGCGCCTGCTGGAGAAGCTCGGCGCTCGGCGCGGCCTCCATCACGTCAACCTCGCCCTCGCCGGCGGGGAACAGCACTGGTCGGGCGCCGTCGGCTTACCCGGCCCCGACACCCCGTTCTTCATCGCCAGCATCACCAAACGGTTCATCATCGCGCTGGTCCTGCAGGCCCACGAGCGCGGCGAGCTCGCGCTGGACGCGCCGATCACCACCTACCTGCCGGCGGAGACCACCGACCGCCTCCACGTCCTCGGCGGAGTCGACCGGACGGCCGAGATCACCGTGCGCCACCTCGCCGGTCACACCTCCGGCCTCCCCGACTTCTTCGAGCATCGCGGCGAAGGCCCCAGCCTCTTCGACCACCTGGCCGCCGGCGAGGACGTCTCCTGGACCTTCACGGACGCCATGCGGATGGCCCGGCGGCAAGGCCCTCACTTCGCGCCCCAGGACCTCACCGCCCGCCGCCAGAAGGCCCGCTACTCCGACACCGGCTTCCAACTGCTCATCCGCATCCTGGAGACGGTGACCGGCCGCCCGTTCGCCGGCCTGCTGGCCGACCGCGTCACCGGCCCGCTGGGCCTGACGAGCACCCGGCTCCCGGAACGCCCCGTGCCCCTCTACGCCGGACGCCGCCGCGTCGACCTGCCCGGGCTGATCGCATCCGCCAACGACTTGATCAGCACCACCGGCGACCTTCTCACCTTCCAGCAGGCTCTGCTCAAGGGGGAACTCTTCAAAGACCCGCGCACGGTGGGCCTCCTCACTGAGCGCCGCAACCGCCTGCGCAACGTGCCCGTCCTCCAGTACGGCCTGGGCACCATGATCTTCACCATCGGCCGCCTGGCGGCACCGAGCCACAGCTCCGCGACCCTCGTAGGCCACTCAGGGGTCACTGGCACCTGGCTCTTCCACTGCCCCGAGCTCGACGTCCACCTGGCCGGCACCGTCGACCAGATCAAGGGAAGGGCCATTCCCTTCCGGATCATGGCCCGCTGCCTGAACATCTGGCGCGCGTAGAAATCGACCGCCGAGCGCTCACCGAGTGCCGTCCCCTTCTCACGCTGCCCTGGACCCATGGAGAGCCCCAAGGCGAAACGGACGCCGCCCCTGGAATGCCAGAAGGGGTGTGCCGTCGAAACGGCACACCCCTCTGGACTGGCGGAGGATAGGAGATTTGAACTCCTGAAGGGTTGCCCCTTACACGCTTTCCAAGCGTGCGCCCTCGGCCACTAGGCGAATCCTCCGTCGATGAGCTTACCGGACTATCGGGGGTGTGGAGACCATCATTTTCCGGCGGCGCCGTACGAGATATTCCGGCGTGATGGGCTGGAGCGAGCACTGCCGTGTCCCGCTAGACTGTCGAAGGACCCCTCGCGCGGCGTCATCCTGTGAACCTCCCCAGGGCCGGAAGGCAGCAAGGATAAGCGGGCTCTGGCGGGTGTGCGAGGGGTCTCTTCGTTGGGAGCCCCTCGCAGGCGGGATGGTCGCATGAGCCTTGCGCTTTACCGCAAGTACCGGCCCGGGACCTTCGCGGAGGTCAAGGGTCAGGAGCACGTCACCGACCCGCTGCGGCAGGCGTTGCGCACGGGCCGCATCAACCACGCCTACCTGTTCAGCGGCCCCCGCGGATGTGGCAAGACCTCCAGCGCCCGGATCCTGGCCCGCTCGCTCAACTGCGCGCAGGGCCCCACCCCCGATCCCTGCGGGGTCTGCGAGTCCTGTGTCGCCCTCGCCCCGACCGGGCCCGGCCACCTTGACGTGATCGAGATCGACGCCGCCTCCCACGGTGGTGTCGACGACGCGCGTGACCTGCGGGAGCGCGCCTTCTTCGCGCCGGTGTCCGCGCGTTACAAGATCTACATCATCGACGAAGCGCACATGGTGACCCGTGAGGGGTTCAACGCGCTGCTCAAGCTCGTCGAGGAGCCTCCGCCGCACCTGAAGTTCATCTTCGCGACGACCGAGCCGGAAAAGGTCATCGGCACCATCAAGTCGCGGACCCACCACTACCCGTTCCGGCTGATGCCGCCCGCGACGCTCCGCGCGCTGCTGGAGGAGATCCTCTCCTCGGAGAGCGTCCCGTACGAGCCGACCGCCCTGCCGCTCGTCGTCCGGGCCGGCGCCGGATCCGCGCGTGACTCGCTGTCCATCCTGGACCAGCTTCTCGCCGGGGCCGACGACGAGGGCATCACCTACGCCAAGGCCGTCTCGCTGCTCGGCTACACCGACGGCGACCTGCTGGACGAGGTCGTCGCCGCCTTCGCCGCGCACGACGGCGCCCAGGTCTTCCACGCCGTCAACCGGGTCATCGAAGGCGGTCACGACCCGCGCCGCTTCGGCGCCGACCTCCTGGAGCGCTTCCGCGACCTGGTCATCCTCGCGAACGTCCCCGAGGCGGCCTCCAGCGGCCTGCTCGACCGCCCGGCCGACGAGCTGGAGCGGCTGGTCCAGCAGGCGGCGTCGATGGGGCCCGCCGAGCTCACCCGCGCCGCCGAGATCTTCAACAGCGGCCTCACCGAGATGCGCGGCGCCACCTCGCCGCGCCTCCTGCTGGAGCTCATGTGCGCCCGCGTCCTGCTCCCGGCGGCCGCGCAGGGCGAGGCCGCCCTGCTCGCCCGCCTGGAGCGCCTCGAACGCGGCGGCGCCGTAGCGCACCTGGCCGCCCGCTCAACCGGCGCACCCGCCGCTCCGGCAGGTTCTGGTACGCCGTCCGCCCAGGCAGGTCCCCATGCGGCCGCCGCGCCGGCAGGTCCTGGAACGCGTGCCGTACACGATGGCTCTGGTACGGCGGCCGTGCCAGATGCCGCGCACGGGGGTTCGGCGACGGTCAGCACTCCGAGCGGGCCGGCGCTCGACTCCTCGGGGGCGGACGCCCAGGCGCCGCGGCCGGCCGCCGACGACTGGCCCGAGACGGCTCGCCCCGGGGCTCCGGCGGCGCAACCACCGGCCTCCGCCGCGCCACCGGCTCACGCCCAGTCAGGGGTCACAGCGGGGGGTACGGCCTCGATCCAGCAGCAGTGGCCGGTGGTCCTGGCCGCGCTGAAGCAGCGCAGCATCGCGGCCTGGTCGAACGTGAGCACCAACGCTCAGGTGGTGGGCGTCGAAGGCAACGTGGTCACGCTCGGCTTCCTCCAGGTCGGCGCGATGAAGAACTTCACCGGCGGCGGCAAGGACGCCGTGGTGGCCAGCGCGCTGGGCGACGTGCTCGGCGGCACCTGGCGGGTCGAGGCGGTGGTGGGCGGCGGCTCCGCGCCGCAGCAGACCTCACGCGGCCCCCAGCCCGGCCCTCACTCGGGCCCGCCGTCGGGGCCTCACCAGGGGAGTCCTTCGGGCGGCCTGTCGGGTCCGCACTCGGGTGGGCCAGCGGGGCCGCATCCCGGCGGGCCCTCGGGTACGCATCCAGGCGGTCCCGCCGGTCCGCACTCGGGTGGTTCCGTACGCTCATCGTCGGATGCTCACGCAGGCCAGGGCGGCGGACCGGACGCCCAGGCGGGCACCCCGTCGGGCCCGCGACCAGGCTCAGGGCAGGCCGGTGCAGGGCCCGGCCCGGGCGCGGCGCTAAGTTCGGGGCCGGCCGGCGGCATGGCGGCCCCTGCGGTCGAAGCCGCCGGTGGGCAGTGGGGAGCGGCCCCGGATTCGCCGGTGGGTGCTCAGGACGGGTCGCAGGTCGCGGTGCAGACGCCGCAGGGAGTCGCCGTCCAAGCCGACGGTGCGACGGCACCGGCGCGGAGTCGTACAGCGGTGGACGAGACTCGTTCCAGCGGCCCTTCGTCGCCCGGCGACCATCCGACGACGGACGAATCCTGGCCGTCCGCTCCTGACGATCCCGGTCCCGGCTCGCCTCCCACCCCCGACCCCTCCCAGACGTCGGCGGGTCCGGGGCACCGGGGAGCTGGGGCACCGGGCACCGGCCTGGCCGCTGCCCGTTCGGCCGCCAGAGCCGCGGCCCAGGCGGGCCCTCGCGTGGCCGGCGCCCGCAAAGCGGCCGCCTCCCCTGCGGCCCCGGCCTGGCCGGACGCCGTCCCCGGCCGCGGCAAGAACGCCGACGCCGACGACGTCGACCCACTGAACGACGCGGACGCCGATGCCGATGCGATGTCGGGCATGGCCCTGCTCCAGCGCGAGCTGGGCGCCCGCGTGATCGGCGAGATCGACCACTCCTGACGCCGCACGCCCTGGCGAGATCGACCACTCCTGACGCCTGACGCCCTGGCGAGTACGACGCCTCACGGGTGTGTTACCGGTCGGCGGGCGGGCTCGCCCCGAGGCCCGTCCGGTCGTGGGCGTGCGTGTCTCGAGGTGCGGTCGGGGTCCGGGTGGCCAAAGCCAGGAGTGCCAGTTTGTCGGCGTTGTCGCTGTCGGGGTCCGGGTGGTGGATGACGAGCATCAGGCCCGCCGCGCCGCTGATGCCCAGCCGCTCCCGATTCAGCCACAGGTCACCGACCTGGGGGTGGTCGAGGCGCTTGGGGGTGCCTTCGCACGCCTCCACGTCGTGGCGGGCCCAGAGCCGGCTGAAGAGAGGGCTGGCGAGGGAGAGCTCGCCGACGAGCTCGATGAAGCGGGGGTCGTCCGTGTCGGTGCCGACGGACTGGCGGAAGCCGGCGACCATGCCCGCGGCGGCGTCCTCCCAGTCCGGGTGGAGGGCCTGCTCGGCGGGGTCGAGGAACACGTCACGCAGGCGGTTGCCGCCCGCCGCGAGGCGCGGCGACAGAGCGGTCGCCAAGGCGTTGGCGACGAGGACGTCGAAGTAGCGGTCCTCGACGTACGCCGGTAGCGGGAGCGTGGCGACGAGCTTGGCGATGCCCGGCGGGACGGTCTCCTTCCTGGACCGGCGCCGACGCCGGCGGGGTTTGCCGGCGCCGAGGCGCAGGAGGTAGGCCGTCGCGTCGTCATCGAGCCGCAGCACGCGGGCGAGGGACTCCAGGACCTGGGCGGAGGGGTTGCGGTCGCGGCCCTGTTCCAGGCGCAGGTAGTAGTCGGCGCTGATGCCGGCGAGCATCGCGACCTCTTCCCGGCGCAGGCCCGGCACGCGCCGTACTCCCAGAACGGGGATGCCGACCTGCTCAGGAGTGACGAGCTCACGGCGGGCGCGCACGTAATCGCCCAGCAGGTTCGATTCGTCGCTCATCTGTCCACCGTAGTTCGCGCGACCGTGCGCGTGCCTGGTCCTGTCACCCCCAGGATCGCAGGGGCACTGGCTGCGTCAGGGCTCCGGCGGCAGCGTGGCCAGCGGCCCATCCATAAGCAAGGAGCACACCATGTCGACATATCTGCTGGTACACGGCGCCTGGCACAGCGGACAGTGCTGGGAGCGGGTGGTCCCGTTCCTGGCGGCGGCCGGACATCGGGTGGTCGCACCCTCGCTGACCGGTTACGGCGACAAGGCGCGGCTGCTCGGCCCCGAGGTGGGGCTGGACACGCACGTCGACGACATCGTCGGGCTGATCACCGAGGAAGACCTCACCGACGTGGTGCTCGTGGGACACAGCTACGCCGGGCTGGTCATCTCGTCCGCGGCCAACCAGATCCCGGAGCGGATCGCCCAGTTGGTCTACCTCGACGCGATGGTCCCGGAGGACGGCGAGAACGCGGTCGACGTCATGCCCATGACCCAGGCCCTGATCGACCTCGCCGTACGGTCCGGCGGCGGCTGGCGGGTTCCGCCGCTGCCCGAGGGGCCGCCGCCTCTGGGCCTGTTCGGGGTCACCGACCCGTCGGATGTCGCCTGGCTGCGCACGATGCTGTCGGATCAGCCGGTGCGCTGCCTCCAGCAACCGGTCCACCTGGACAACCCGGCGGTGCGCACGATTCCACGGACGCACATCCACTGCACCGCCGGCGTGCCGGAAGGCGTCGTCCGCCGGCCCGTACCCGCGCTGCAGCCCAACGGCACGCCGGCGCAGGTGTGGGAGCTGCCGACCGGCCACGACTGCATGGTCACCATGCCGGGCGAGCTCGCCGAACTCCTGCTCAAGCTCGGCTGACCCGCGCACGCGGCGGCGAGGCGCCCTGACACCCGCGCACGCGGCGGCGAGGCGCCCTGACACCCGCGCACGCGGCGGCGAGGCGCCCTGGGACCCGCGCACGCGGCGGAGATGCGTCGCTAGCTGGTGCGGAGGCGGGCTCGGGCGGCGGCGGCGCGGGGGTCGGCCGGGGGGAGCGCCCTGATGATGCGTTCGAGGACCTGGAAGTCGTCGCGGCCGTTGGCGGTCTGGGCGTAGGCCCACAGGTCCTGGGGGGAGCCCCGCTGCAGGAGGCAGGTGCGGACCTGGACCTCGAGCTCGTCCCGCTCGCGGCGGATCTCGGGGGACTCGGAGCGGGGCAGCAGCGGGCCGGGGTAGGCGCGGGCCAGGGAGGTGGGGTCGTTGGTCGACAGCAGGCGGCGCAGGTCCAGGAAGTCCGCTTCCACCGGAGAGGTCAGGTGGTAGGGCTTGGCGTCGATGGCGGCGCCGAGTTGGCTGCGCAGGCGGTGGATCTCGGCTCGGATGGTGACCGGGTTGCCGTCGTCGCCGTACAGGTGGAAAGAGAGTTGCTCGGCGGTCAGGCCGCGTGGGTGGAGGGCGAGGAGGGCGAGGATCTCGGCGTGGCGGAGGGAGAGCGGGAGCTTGCGACCGCTGACGAAGGCGGACGGCGGGCCGTCGCCGAGGAGGCAGAGGGTGAGCGGGGGCGGCGGGGCGTCGGGGGTGGGGCACAGGAGGTAGCCGTCGGAGTAGGGCTCGAGGTGCGCCACCCGGCCGTCGCGCAGGATCATGCGCTCGCCGGTGGCCGGCAGGTCGATGCGGCCCCCCAGGTCGCCCGCGGGGTCACCGGCGATGACGCGGCCGGAGGGGGAGAGCAGGATGGCCGAGTTGAAGCGCGCGGACTCGTAGCGGCGGCGAAGGAGCTCGTCACGCTCGTGCATGCGTACGGTGAGCTGGGTCTCGGCGAGTCTGGCCGTGGCGCCCACCAGGGCGATGGTGGCGGGGTGGAGGCTGGGCGCGGTGCCGCTGACGTCGAGGCAGCCGAGGATCCGGCCGGTCTCCGGGTCGGTGATCGGGGCGGCGCAGCATGACCAGATGTGCAGCACGCGCATGAGGTGCTCGTCGGAGTAGACCTGCACCGGCCGCCGGGTGGCGAGGGCGGTGCCGATGCCGTTGGTGCCGACGGTCTCCTCGGTCCAGCGGTGGCCGTCGGTGAGGCCCACGCTGTCGGCCCGGCGCAGGGTGCTCGGGTGGCCGTCGCGCCACAGGATCAGGCCCTGGTCGTCGGTCACGACCATGATGTGCTCGCTGTCGTTGGTGGCCTGCCGGAGCGTCTGGGTGAGGAGCGGGAGCAGCGGCTGGAGTGGGTGGGACTCGCGCACCTGGTCGAGGAGGGCGGGGCCGTAGGCGAGGGGGGCGGCCGTGGCGTCGGGATCGATGCCGGCGGCCATGGAGCGTCGCCAGGATGCGCTGATCAGCCGGCGGGGCACGGTGGGTGTCAGCGTCCCAGACGGCACCGCCTCGTGCGCCGTGGGCAGCAGACGGGAGTATGCGTCAAGGTGAGCGTAACTCATCAGCCACTCCAAGTAATCAACGCCTATGGCGAGCATCTGTCTTGGGGGCCGGTCAGCGCAACCAGTTCGGGGGATTGCTTAGGGTGATTGAATCATCGCAACGTGTGTGCAACGTTCTCGTGGCTAGCGTTCCGGTGTAACGCGTCGGCGTGGTGCGGCCGCTCCGGTCGACGTGCGGCCGGGTCTCGGGCACTGGAGGGGGGCCGGGACCCGGCCAGACCGGAGCCGGTGCGAAACACCTGTATCCCCTCAGTACATGACGAGGCACAAACACCGTAGGCTCGTGGCAGTCAAGAACCGGAGCCACGAGGAGCGCACGACGGTGAACCCAGGGGATGTCAACCTGCAGCAGCTGCTGGAGCAGGCACAGCTCATGCAGCAGCAGCTTGTGAGCGCCCAGCAGGAGCTCAACGACGCGCAGATCGAGGGCTCGGCCGGTGGCGGCCTGGTCACGGCCGTCGTCAACGGCTCGGGCGAGCTGCTCGAGCTCAAGATCAATCCGAATGTCATCGACGCCGCCGACCCGCAGGACACCGCCGACACGATCGCCGATCTGGTGATCGCCGCCGTGCGCGACGCGGTCAGGGCGGCGGCCGACCTGCAGCAGGAGAAGCTCGGTCCGCTGGCCCAGGGCCTGGGCGGCGGCGGCCTCGGCCAGTTGCCAGGGTTTTAGACGATGTACGAAGGGGTCGTCCAGAATCTGATCGACGAGCTGGGCCTGCTGCCCGGCGTCGGTCCCAAGAGCGCGCAGCGAATCGCGTTCCACCTGCTGGCGGCCGATCCTGCCGACGTCAAGCGGCTGGCGCACGCGCTGTTGGAGGTCAAGGACAAGGTCCGATTCTGCCGGACCTGCGGCAACGTGGCCGCCGAGGAGGAGTGCCGCATCTGCCGCGACCCGCGCCGCGACACGCACGTGATCTGCGTGGTGGAGGAGTCCAAGGACGTCGTCGCGATCGAGAAGACGCGCGAGTTCCGCGGCACCTACCACGTCCTCGGCGGCGCGATCAGCCCGATCGACGGCGTCGGTCCCGAGGACCTGCGCATTCGTGAGCTCATGACCAGGCTGGCGGACGGCCGGGTCACGGAGCTCATCCTCGCCACGGACCCCAACCTTGAGGGGGAGGCGACGGCTACCTACCTTGCCCGGCTGGTCAAGCCGATGGGCATGAAAGTGACACGACTGGCCAGCGGTCTGCCTGTCGGCGGTGATCTGGAGTACGCCGACGAGGTGACCTTGGGCCGTGCGTTCGAAGGACGGAGGCTGCTGGATGTCTGACGAGTGGAGCACCCTGGCGGAGGAGATCGCCGGACACGCCCAGAACTATGTGGACGGCCTGGCGAGAGTGGCCGGCGGCGAGGGCGGCGATGCCATCTGGTCGCTGCTCCTCGTCGAGGTGGCGCAGGTGAGCCTGGCGGGAGCCAAGCTCGGCGCCAACCAGGACGTGATCCTTTCCGGCAACTACGAGCCCCCGCTGGGCGAGGACCCCGACATCGACGGGGTGCGCACGGCTCTGGGTGAGCTGCTGGAGGCGGTGGACGACTACGCCGAGGTGTTCGATCCGTACAAGGACACCTCTGTGACGCCCTACCGGCTCTCGGACGACCTGACGGCGGTCGCCGCCGACCTCATCCACGGGCTGCGCCACTATCAGGCGGGCCGGCCGCACGAGGCTCTGTGGTGGTGGCAATACTCCTACTTCAACACCTGGGGCAACCACGCGGGCGCCGCCATGCGCGCGCTGCAGGCCCTCGCCGCCCACTCGCGGCTTGACGTGGCGGAGGAGGCCACCACCGCCTAGGCACGTCCACATACTGGTCCGCATCTTAGTGGCATGAGACACCCCAAGTAGACTGGCATCTCACAGTCCAGACCGGGAGACTCTTGTGGCCCTCGTTGTGCAAAAGTACGGTGGTTCGTCCGTTGCCGATGCGACCAGCATCAAGCGGGTCGCGCAGCGCATCGTCACGACGAAAAAAGCCGGCAACAGCGTGGTCGTCATCGTCTCCGCCATGGGCGACACCACCGACGAGCTCCTCGACCTGGCCGAGCAGGTGTCGCCGCTGCCTCCGGGCCGCGAGCTCGACATGCTGCTGACCTCCGGGGAGCGCATCTCGATGGCGCTGCTGGCGATGGCGATCGCCAACCTGGGGCACGAGGCCCGCTCGTTCACAGGCTCGCAGGCCGGTGTGATCACCGATTCGACGCACGGCAAGGCGCGCATCATCGACGTGACGCCGAGCCGCATCCGTGAGGCGCTCGACCAGGGCCACATCGCGATCGTGGCCGGCTTCCAGGGCGTCTCGCAGGACACCAAGGACATCACCACGCTGGGCCGGGGCGGCTCGGACACCACCGCGGTCGCGCTGGCGGCGGCGCTGGAGGCGGATGTCTGTGAGATCTACACGGACGTGGACGGCATCTTCACCGCGGACCCCCGCATCGTGCCCGGAGCACGCCAGATTCCCAAGATCTCCTATGACGAGATGATGGAGATGGCGGCCTGCGGGGCGAAGATCCTGCACCTGCGCTGCGTCGAGTATGCTCGCCGCTTCGACCTGCCGATTCACGTACGAAGCTCTTTCAGCAATAAGGAAGGCACGTGGGTCGTCTCCGACCCTTACACCGAAGGAACCGAGATGGAGCAGCCGATCATCTCCGGCGTCGCGCACGACCGGAGCGAGGCCAAGATCACTGTTGTCGGGGTGCCCGACAAGGTCGGTGAGGCTGCCGCGATCTTCAAAACACTGGCCGAGGCCGGGGTCAACATCGACATGATCGTGCAGAACGTCTCGGCCGCGGCGACCGGCCGCACCGACATCTCCTTCACGCTGCCGACGGCGGACAGCTCGACCGCGCTGACGTCGCTGAAGAAGATCCAGGGAGACATCGCCTTCGAGTCTGTGCTCTTCGACGACCAGATCGGGAAGGTGTCGCTGATCGGCGCGGGCATGCGCTCACACCCCGGCGTCACGGCGACATTCTTCGCGGCCCTCGCCGACGTGGGGGTCAACATCGAGATGATCTCCACCTCGGAGATCCGCATCTCCGTGATCGTCGAGCAGGACGGTGTCGACGCGGCCGTGGCCGCCGCGCACCACGCCTTCGATCTCGATTCCGACCAGGTCGAAGCCGTTGTGTATGGAGGTTCAGGACGATGAGCAGGCCCAATCTGGCGCTGATCGGCGCCACCGGCGCGGTCGGCACCGTCATGCGGGACATCGTCTCGACCCGGGACGACATCTGGGGCGAGGTGCGCCTGGTGGCCTCGGCGCGCTCGGCGGGCAAGGTGCTGCGGGTCCGCGGCGAGGACGTGGTCGTCCAGGCGCTGGCACCCGAGGTGTTCGACGGCATCGACATCGCCATCTTCGACGTGCCCGACGAGGTGTCGGCCGTCTGGGTGCCGATCGCGGCCGAGCGTGGCGCGATCGCCATCGACAAGTCCGGCACGTTCCGGATGGAGCCCGACGTCCCGCTGGTGGTGCCCGAGGTCAACCCGCAGGACGCCCGCAACCGCCCGCGCAACATCGTCTCCACGCCCAACTGCACCACGCTGTCGATGATGGCGGCCATCGGCGCGCTGCACGCCGAGTATGTGCTCACCGAGCTCGTCGTCGCCTCCTACCAGGCGGTGTCGGGCGCGGGTGTGGCGGGCTCGGCGCGGCTCTACGACGAGGTCGAGGCGCTGGCCGGGGACCGCACGATCGGCCAGGTGGCCGGTGACGTGCGCAAGGCGCTGGCCAACAAGCTGCCGGAGGAGTCGCCGTTCCCGGCGCCCGTCGCGTTCAACGTGGTGCCGTGGGCGGGCTCCTACAAGGACGGTGGCTGGGCCTCCGAGGAGCTCAAGCTCCGTAACGAGTCCCGTAAGATCCTCGGCATTCCCGACCTCAAGGTCTCCGCGACCTGTGTCAGGGTGCCGGTGATCACCACCCACTCGCTGGCCGTGCACGCGCGCTTCGAGCGCGAGATCACGGTGGCCGACGCGCATCGGGTGCTGGAGGCGGCGCCGACGGTGGTGCTGCGGGACGACCCGGCCAACGGCGTCTACCCGATGCCCGCCGACGTGGTGGGCACCGATCCCACTTACGTGGGCCGGGTGCGTCAGGCGATCGACTTCCCCAACACGCTGGACCTGTTCGTCTGTGGCGACAACCTGCGCAAGGGAGCCGCCCTGAACGCGGCGGAGATCGCCGAGCTGGTCGCCTCGGAGTTCTGACCGGAGCATGGGACATCCTGTTCATCGGAAGAGGATGTCCCAGTGGTCGCCCTCGTCGGCGAAGACGGTGCCCGACTCGGAGCGGTACAACCGGGAGCCGTCACTCCGCATCCCCGCTCGATCGTGATTCTGTGTGATGAAGCGATCGATGCATGGGTTGGGCGAGATGTCGGCCTTGTAGCCCGCGCCATGGCTCAACGGGCCGGGCGCGTGGCCTGCTTCGGTGCCGCCGGTGACCATGACCCGGCACCCACTGCGCTGCTTGAGCTCGATGAGCCCGGAGACGGTCGACGTCCGGACCGCATCCAGCGAGGTGCAGTAGCGCAGTCGCTTGTCGGTGCAGTTGCCCGTCGATCGCCAGCGCAGACCCGCCTGCTTGAGCCAGCGGGAGGCGTTGGCGTGCGACAGCTGCACTGTCGCCTGCCTCGGCAGGGCTCGGCGCAGGTTCACCAGCGGCCGGCGGGCCTGCTTGGCCCGCGGCCGTGCCGACTGCTTCCAGCCGATCCCCGCCTTGCCCGCGCGCGCTTCGGGGCGCCGCTCGCGCGGAACCGCCGCCTCCTGGGCGGTCGGCACGTTATAGGTCTCCGCCAGGGTCGTCGCGGCCTCGTCGAGCGCGTCGTGCCACTGGGGAGCCTGGTACGCCCCCCCGAGGTGATAGACGCGAATGATCGGGGCCGGCGCTGGTCCTGGCTCTTCAGCTGGCGTGATCGGTGCGGCGGAGGCCGCGGACGCCAGTGCGATTATGGAGATTTCGTGAGCAAAGAGTGCAACCACGAGGAGCCGCACTGTCCTACGTATCCACATGTCGATGCCTTTTCGCGGAATAGCCCTTCCGCTGGAATCATCAATCCCACTGTTCACGCCGGATAACCCCTGCCACACCAGGATCTTTGCCTTGTGGCGCCGATCACCGTGCGGCTTCATGACCTAACCCCGCATTAAGCCGTAAAGTGACGAACGTGTCCGAAGCCCGAAACCGAGAATCGGAGAGCACTCGAGAGGTCATCGTCGAGACGGCCTTGCGCCTGTTCCGGGAGCGCGGCTTCGAGGCGACGACCATGCGGGCGATCGCCGCCGAGGCCGGGGTGTCCGTGGGCAACGCCTACTACTACTTCGCGGGCAAGGAGGCGCTGGTCCAGGCCTACTACGACCGCGCCCAGATGGAGCACGAGCGGGCCTGCCAGGAGTTGCTGGCCACCGAGTCCACGCTGGCCGCCCGGCTGAGTGGGGTGCTGCGCGAGTGGGTACGGGTCTCGGAGCCGTACCACGAGTTCGCCGTGAAGTTCTTCAAGCACGCGGCCGAGCCGACGAACCCGCTGAGCCCGTTCAGCGCCCAGTCCTCGCCGGCCCGTGAGGCGTCCATCGGGATCTACCGGCAGGTGGTCGAGGGGTCGCGGGACCGGATGAACGCCGAGCTCCGTGCGGAGCTGCCGGAGCTGCTCTGGCTGCTGTCCATGGGCATGGTGCTGTTCTGGGTGCATGACACCTCGCCGGGGTGCGCGCGCACCTACCGGCTGATCGAGGTCACGGTGCCGCTGGTGGACCGGCTGGTGAGCCTGTCGCATCTGCCGGGGCTGCGGGGGATCACGCAGGACTTCATCGCCGCGGTGCACGAACTGCGGGCATAGTACGACGACCGACCGGTTGGTACGGTCGGGGGCATGACGCAGAACTGGGGCATGACGATCCCCTTCTACGACCGTTCGCTCGCCCAGTCGCAGGAGTTGATCGCGGAGTTGCCCGCACTGGGCTACACCGACGTGTGGTCGTCCGAGGTCAACGGCGCGGACGGGCTCACGCCGCTGGCCCTGGCCGCGCAGTGGGCCCCCGGGGTCAGGCTGGGCAGCGCCATCGTGCCCGTGTCCACCCGTGGCCCCGCGCTGCTGGCGATGTCCGCCGCCACGCTGGCCGATCTCGCGCCCGAGCGGTTCGTGCTCGGCATCGGCTCGTCCTCCCCGGCGATCGTGGAGCGCTGGAACGCGGTGGAGTTCGTCAAGCCCTACGCGCGGACCCGGGACACCCTGCGCTTCCTGCGGGCGGCGCTGGCCGGCGAGAAGGTGTCGCAGGCGTACGAGACGTTCGAGATCAAGGGCTTCAAGCTGGAACGGGCGCCGAAGGTGCCGCCCAAGATCGTGCTGGCCGCGCTCCGGCCGCGGATGCTGCGCCTGGCGGCCGAGGAGGCCGACGGGGCGATCACCAACTGGCTCTCGCCGGACGACGTGCGCACGGTCCGCGCGGAGATCGGGCCGGACACCGAGTTGATCGCCCGCCTGTTCGTCTGCGTGAACGAGGACGCGGACCAGGTGCGCGAGACGGCCAGGTGGATGCTGGCCAGTTATCTCACCGTGCCCGCCTACGCCGCCTTCCACGACTGGCTGGGCCGGGCCGAGGTGTTGCGCCCCCTGCACGAGGCGTGGGCCGCAGGCGACCGTCAGGCGGCGCTGAGGGCCATCCCTGACGAGGTGGTCGACGCCCTGGTGGTGCACGGCGACGCGGCCACCTGCCGGGCCAGGATCCAGAAATATGTGGACAACGGTCTCGATACGCCGATTCTTGCCCCCATCCCTGGCGGCGAGGTCTCCATCACCCAGGCGGTCCGCGACCTTGCCCCCGTAAAGGAAGATCGTTAGGAACGAATCTCCCTGGGTAACACGTTATGTCGTGATGACCGGGTAAGGGGGATCACATGATGGCGAAACCAGCACGGGCGGCGGCGGCATGGCGCACCTACCAAGAGGTCACCAAGCCGGGCACGCCGGGCCTGATGACGCGAGTGCGCGCGATTCCGCGCATGATCGGCGCGGTGATGCGCGGCCGGTACACCGGCCTGGGCAAGGGCAAGCTCGGCCTGATGGCGCTCGGCGTCGTCTACATGATCTCTCCGATCGACGTCATCCCCGACTTCCTCGTCCTGATCGGGGTCGCGGACGACTTCGGGGTGTTCCTCTGGCTCATGGCCTCGCTGCTCGGTGAGAGCGGCCGCTACGTGGACCACGAACGCCAGATCATCACCGGCCGGGTCGAAGGAATCCCTCAGGAAGGATAGATCTCTTCCATCCTGAGCCAGGCGCGCGACGGCAACGGGTGCCCGAACAGCCGGGCCGCGTTGCCGTACGCCACCCTGGCGATGTCGGCGGGCGGCAGCGCGCCGAGATTGCGCGAGACCGCCTGCTGGGTGTCGGGCCAGGTCGAGTCGGAGTGCGGATAGCCGCTCTCCTGCAGGACGTGGTCCAGGCCGACCGCGAGCCGCACGCCGGACAGCGCGTGGTCGTCGAGCGTGCCGAAGAAGAAGTTGCGGCGCAGCACCTCGCTGGGCTTGATCCCGCCGTCCCACTCCGCCTCGCCCGCGACCGGGTGGTCGAGCGCGTAGTCGGCCCGCTCGGCGAGCATCGGCAGCCAGCCCACGCCGCCCTCCACGATGAGGATGCGCAGGTTGGGGAAGCGTAGCGGCAGTCCGGACCAGAGCCAGTCGGCACAGGCGAACATGGCGCTGGTCGGCATCAGCGTGGTGATCGCCTCGATGGGCGTGTCCGGCGAGGGCGCCGGCGACCAGCTCGACGCGCCG
The DNA here is from genome assembly GCF_014646515.1 of Nonomuraea glycinis. Classification (GTDB taxonomy): domain Bacteria; phylum Actinomycetota; class Actinomycetes; order Streptosporangiales; family Streptosporangiaceae; genus Nonomuraea; species Nonomuraea glycinis. The sequence continues at coordinate 175,982 of NZ_BMNK01000002.1, read as the reverse complement.
GTGTGCAGGGCCACGACGGTGCCGGTCTCCTCGCAGGCGGCGAAGAACGGGTCCCAGTGGCCGGTGTGGATCGACGGCAGCCGCAGCCGCGTCGGGAACTCGGGGAACACCACGGCCTTGAAGCCCCGCGCCGCGTTGGCCCGGATCTCCTTGGCGGCGATGTCGGGATCGGGCAGCCAGGGGAGCTGCAGGCCGATGATGCGCTCGGGGTAGGTGCCCGCCCAGACGTCGATGTGCCAGTCGTTGTAGGCCTTGACCAGCGCCAGGCCGAGCTCCTGGTCGCGGGTCCTGGCGAACGGCATGCCCGCCTGACCGGCCACCATGCCGGGGAAGCACAGAGCGGCCCAGATGCCGGCCACGTCCATGTCCTCGATGCGGGCCTCGATGTCGTGGCAGCCGGGGCGCATGTTGTCGAACCTGACCGGGTCCAGCGTCCACTGCTCGCGTGGCAGCCCCGCGCCCACGTCCAGGCCCGCGCAGGGGTAGGTGGCGCCTCCGTAGCGCCATACCTGGTGACCGGCCTCGGTCTCGACGACCTTGGGCGCGACATCGGCGTACTTCTCCGGCAGCCTGTCCTCGAAAAGGTCAGGGGGCTCGATCAAGTGATCGTCCGCCGAGATGATCACATAGTCGCGCCGCCTCGGGTCTGGGTCGGGGAGCAGCGGCGTAGTCACGCAGGTAACCGTACGACGGCGGGATAACGTCGAACAAGCTGCGACGTATCCGTTGGGTCTCCGAGCCGGTCACTCGGCCGGGATCGGTCCGGTCAGAAGGTGCTCGCGCAGCCCGCCGATGACCGCGGCATCCAGGCCGAGCACGTCGGTGACGTATCCCTCGACGGAGCCGTGCCTGCTCGCCAGATCGTCGAGGAAGAGCCGCATCGTCTCGGCGGGCGCCAGCCCGAAGCCGTCCCACATGGGCGCGTCGGGGTGCCTGAGGCGCCAGTCGGCGATGAAGCGCTCGGTGGCCAGTCCGGTCAGCGCGTAGTCGGCCACGATGTCGTCCTCGGCCACGCCCACCAGGGACAGGATCATGGCCGTGAGCAGGCCGGTGCGGTCCTTGCCTGCGGCGCAGTGGACGACCACGGGGGCGCAGTCGGCCTGGGCGATGGTGGTCACGGCGGTGCGCAGGTGCGCGACGCCGTCCTCCGTCACCTCCAGGTAGCGGTCGGCGAGGAAGCGCGCCACCGGCGGCGTGCCGTCGTAGGGGACGTTGTTCCAGCGCCGGCCCTCGACGGGCAGGTTGTGGTAGGCCAGGCCGTCCTCCTCGGGCACCCGGCCCGATCCCGCCACCTCATGGGCGTGCCGCAGGTCGATGACCGTCTTCACGCGCAGCGCACGGAAGGTGTCGAGGTCCTGACCGGACAGCCGGCCGAGGGAGTCGGCACGGTAGAGCCGCCGCCACCTGACGGTGCGCCCGTCCTTGGTGGCGTATCCACCGACGTCTCGAAAATTGTGGATATTGGTGAACTTGATGTGGCGACTCATGAACCCACGTTAACGGGGAGAAACTTCCGCCTCCAGGGGTGTGCCTGCGTCCTCCTTGGCCTTGCGATCGGCCAGCTCACGCCGGATCAGCAGCACCCAGCCGCCGATCGCGATCCCGATGAACAGCCACCACTGCACGCCGTACGCGAGATTGAGCCCGCCGCCCGCCCCCACGTCGGGCGCGGGCACCGGCGCGGGCGCGGCGGGGCTCTCCGGCCGCTGCTCGACCAGCTCCACGTAGCCGCCCACGAGCCGGTACGGCAACGCCGCGCCGATCTTGCCGGGATCGATGAGCAGCACCTGGCCGGGCGGCAGCCCAGGGCGGTCCCTGAGCCCGCTGTTCTCCTCGGTCTCGCCTGGACGTAGTCGTCCGGTGACAGTTACCTCACCAGAGGGTGGGGCGGGCACCTCGGGCGGCGTGTCGGCGGTCGCGCCGGCCTTCACCCAGCCCCGGTTCACCAGCACGGCCTGCCCGCTGCCGAGCACCAGCGGGGTCAGCACGTAGAACCCGTTGTGCCCGTCCTGGGGTCGCCGGCGCACCACCAGCGCGTGCTGGGCGTCGTAGGTGCCGGCCGCCACGACCTTCCGGAACCGGTCGGACTCCTTGACCGGCTGTCCGGGCCGGGCGAGCTCGCCGAGCGGCACCGGCGCGCTCTCGATGTTGCCGGTGACCAGGTCGCTGTTGGCCGAGCGCTCCTCGAAGCGCCCGAACTGCCACCGGCCCAGGAACACGAAGGCGGGGATCACGAGCAGCACGACGAGGTGAAGCGCGACCCAGCGCGGAGTAAGCAGGAACCGGTACACCCTCCAAGGGTAGGCACCAGGACCGATGCCTCTCCACGCGCCTCCAAGGCTGGGCACCAGGGCCGATGCCTCAGGTCGTGGGGAGGCCCGAGCCGGGGCCGGGCCGGGCCGTGACCTCGCGGGGACCGCCCACCTCGTGGCCTTCGGCGCAGCGGAAGTGCTGCTCGATGGGGGCGCCGCAGTCGCGATGGCTCAGCAGGACGGGCGGGCCGTCCTCGCCCGCGAGATATCGGTCGCCCCAGTGCATGAGGGCGACGAGCAGGGGATAGAGGTCACGCCCCTTGTCCGTCAGCCGATATTCGTCGCGCTGCCGCTGGCCGGGCTCGCGGTAGGGGACCTTACGGAGCAGGCCCTCGTCCACCAGCCGGGTCAGCCGCGCGCTGAGGACCTGTCGCGGCGCGCCGATGATCGCCTGTATGTCGGCGAACCGCCGGACGCCGGCGAACGCCTCGCGCAGCACCAGAAAGGTCCACTTCTCTCCGACGATGTCCAGAGTGCGCTCGATCGAGCAGTGCTCAACCCGGAGGGGCACGTTCATGAACACATGATACCTGAGTTTGATTGACAGACTTAGGTGCATGGTGAAGGCTGAGTCCATGCTTGGAACCCAGATGCCTCTCATCCGGCCGACCAGAGCCGACGACGAGGAGGGGATCCGTCGCTTCCTGTCGGGACTCTCCGTGCACACGCAGACCCTGCGCTTCTTCGCCGGGGTCAGCCGCCCGGCCGCCGCCGTGGTGCGCGCGCTGATCGAGGTCAGCGAGCGCAGGGACGCGCTCGTCGCCGTGCGCGAGGGTGAGATCATCGGCCACGCCATGAGCTACCGGGGCGGCGTGGCCGACGTGGAGATCGCCGTGGTGGTCACGGATCGGTGGCAGGGGTTCGGACTGGGTCCCGAACTGGTCAGCAGGCTGCTGCTCAGGGCGACGGTGCGCGGCGCGACCACGGTCGGCATGGACGTGCTCGGCGAGAACCGGCGGGCGCTGAGGATGATCCGCAAGATCTGGCCCGGGGCCGAGATGAAGGTCGCTTCAGGGTGTGTGGAGGTGACGGCTATGATCCATCAGGGCGAAGTATTTGCGGAACAAGGTTCTGGTGCAGCACCATGATGACGTGAAGAGTGTCAAGAGCGGCCGCGACGGACGGACTCGCATCATCGAGGGCGCCCTGCGCCGCTTCAGCCAGGACGGGGTCTCGGCCACCACCCTGGCCAGCCTCCGTGAGGAGAGCGGTGTCAGCGTCGGTAGTTTCTACCACCACTTCGCCAGCAAGGAGCACGTCTTCGGCGTGCTCTACACCGAGATCCTCGAGTCCTACCAGGAGCGCTTCGTCGCCGAGCTGGTCAGCCACCAGGAGGCGCGCGACGGCATCGAGGCGGTCGTCGCCTTCCACATGCGCTGGGCCGGTGAGCACCCCGAGCGGGCCAGACTGCTGATCAGCGAGCGCCCGCCGCGCAAGCAGGAGCCCGGCGGCGCCGAGGTGGCCCAGGCCAGGCACGGCTTCTTCCGCCAGGTCTCCGACTGGTGGAAGCCGCACATGAAGAACGGCGTCCTCCAGCCCGTCCACGCCACCATGTGCTACGTGCTGTGGCTCGGCCCCGCGCAGGAGATGTGCCGCCTGTGGTTCGCCGGGGCGCACACCCCGACCGAGGAAGAGATCAAGGGCCTGGGCGCGGCGGCCTGGCAGAGCCTGCGCGTGACCTCCGCCTAGACCTGCCTATGCCTGCCTAGACCACTTGATCCGCCTAGGCCACGTGAACCGCTCAGGCCGGCTGGCGGACCCGCGTGAGCACCCGCCAGCTCGCGCTGTCGAGTGAGATGTCCAGCCGGAGCTCGCCGCGCTGCCTGCGCAACCCCGGCACGCGTACGCGATCGAGCACGTCGAACCGGCCCCGGGACGGATAGCCGAACCCGAGCTCGCCCGGCAGCACGCGCAGATCATCGCGGTTGCCGCAGTCCGGGCAGGTCCACGACACCAGGTCGAGCCCCCGGTTGTAGTCCGAGCAGGCTCCGAAGTAGTCATCGGGCAGAAAGCGCGACCCGCAGGCCAGGCAGGGAATGAGCATGTGAGTCCGCTCCTCTTCGAACGGCGTACGACCTCCTTAGAAGTATCGCGTCCCACTTGTCCGACGCTTGCGGAACGCTTGGGTATCTCTGTAACAGTATGATCACTGTGGGTATCGGATCATGCGTAGAGGTCTGCGGTGAAAGGATGGACTCGTGGAACGACTGCGCGATCATCTCCTGGAGACCGGCTACACCATCGACGGCGTCCGTGATCGGCTCGGCGACGTGGCGGCCTCGGCGCTGGCCCGTGAGGAGCTGGTCCCGGCCCTGCGCGCGACGGCGGGCGGAGACCCGCTGGCCGCGCTGATCCGGCTGTGGTGGCTCGGCGTCGAGGTGGACGCGGGCGACCTGCCCGCCGCGGTGCTGGAGTCCGGCCTGGTGCGGCTGACGGGCACGCGGGCCAGGGCGGAGGTGCACCTGCAGCCCTGGGAGCAGGACGGCTACGTCGTCTCCGACCGCAAGGTGCGCCCCGGCGATCCGGCGCTGCGCCCCGATCACGTGGTGGGCGCGGGCGGCGCGTCGGCCAACCTGGCCCAGCTCGTCACCCGCCGGCCGGTCGAGCGCGCCCTCGACCTCGGCACCGGCTGCGGCGTGCAGGTGCTGTCCCTGGCGGAGCGGGCGCAGCGCGTCACGGCGACCGATGTGAACCCCCGGGCGATCGAGCTGGCCAGACTCAGCTGGCGGCTGTCCGGCGTCACGAGGGTGGAGGCCCGCACCGGCTCGCTGTACGAGCCGGTGGCGGACGAGCTGTTCGACCTGATCGTCGCCAACCCGCCGTTCGTCATCTCGCCCGGTGGTGAGCTGACCTACCGCGAGTCGGGAGCCGAGGGCGACGACTTCTGCCGCGAGCTCGTACGCCGCACGCCCCGCCACCTCAATCCCGACGGCCAGGCCCACTTCCTGGCCAGCTGGCTGCACGTCGAGGGCGAGGACTGGCGCGAGCGCGTCGGCGGCTGGCTGCGCGACGGCGGCTGCGACGCCTGGGTGGTCGAGCGTGACGTCCAGGACCCGGCCGAGTACGTCGAGCTCTGGCTCAGGGACGCCGCCGAGCACGGCACCGCCGGCTACACCGAGCACTACGACCGCTGGCTGGCCTGGTTCGAGGAGCACAAGGTGGAGGGGGTCGGCTTCGGCTGGATCACCATGCGCAACTCGGGCACGCTCGACCCGGTCGTCCGCGTGGAGCAGCTCACCCACAAGGTCGCCCTTCCCGTCGGCGACTACGTCGACGACGTGCTGGACGCGATCACGACCGCGCACCGCGTCCCCGATCTCGACTCGGCGCTGCTGCGCACCGCGGAGGGGCTGCTCGACGAGCGCGTCGGACTGCCCGGCGCCGAAGACCCCATGCGGATCGTGCTGCGCCAGACGACGGGCCTGCGGCGCAGCAGGGAGGTGGGCACGGTGGAGGCCGCGCTGGCCGGCGTCTGCGACGGAGAGCTGGCCCTCGGCCCGCTGCTCAACGTGATCGCCGAGCTGGTCGGAGATGGTGCGATGCCGCACCCCGACGCCATCCGCCCTCTCATCGCCGAACGCTACTTCCTTCTCTGATCCGCTGAGCCGTTCCCTCCTCCATGATTCGCCTCTTCCTGGGCCCGCCGGGCCCACCTTCCCTTGATTTGCCAGGTCCACCCGCTTCCTTTGCTTCGCCGGACGCACCCCGGTGCCCGTGCTTCACCGGGCCCTCTCTTCTTTCTTTGATTCGCCGTTGATTGGTTGTTGAGCGCCCCCGGGCAGGCTGTGATCTGCGACACGGACCTGGGGGGTTCGAGGGCCGTGTCGGGTCCGGCCGGCCGTCGATGTGAGGCGGCTAGCCGCTACGCGGAGCATCCGGATAACCGGGCCCCCTAGCGAAGCGTGGCGGTCAGACGGCCGGCCGGGCCGAATTCCAGCTCGGTACGGATCGGCGGGGGCTCCTGACGCCCGAAGAGGACAGCCTTGTTCAATCATGTGTGGATGACACGTCTGGACGACGAGCTGTACTCAGGACTCGACGACCTGAGCGCCGTCCAGGAGGAGCCTGAGGTCCCCGGCCTCGGGGGCGCCGAGGCGGGTGAAGATGTCGAAGGCCTGCCGTAGACAGTCGGTGCTCCTCGTGGCGCTGCCGAGCCCTTTGAGCGCCTTGCCCAGCACCGTGAGGGAGAGCGCTTCCCCGAACGGATGGCCGATCTCCCTGGAGACCACCAGGGCCTCCTCCGCGTGGCGCACGGCGTCGCTGTAGCGCTCGGCGGTGATGAACGTCTCCGCCAGCCGGGAGCAGACCCGCTGCTCCCAGACGCGCTGCTTGCTCGCCCTGAAGAACTCCAGGCATTCGGCGTGGTGGTGGACGGCCTCGGTGAGCCGGCCGACCCGCGACAGCACGATGCCGAGGTGGTAGCGGGCCCTTGCGGTGCCGGCGCCGCTGCCGATCTCGGTGAAGATGGCCAGGCCCTTCTCGGCCGCGGCGATGGCGTCCTTGGCGTGGCCCAGGCCGAGGTGGTCGCGGGCGGAGTAGCTGAGCACCAGCGCCTCACCGGCGGGCACGCCGTTGTCGCGGTACCACTGCGAGGCCGTCTCGAACCAGGCCAGCGCCTCGGTGTGGCGGCGCTGGCGGCCGACGACGACGGCCAGGGCGTTCAGCACCTCGCCGGTGACGATCTTCTCCTGGCGCGCCGTGGACAGCTCGTGCACGATCTTGAACTGCTCCTCCGCCTCCGGCAACCGGTTCCCGGCGAACAGCACCCTGCCGAGCACGTACCTGGCACGCAGCTCACTGGCCTGGTCGCCGATCTTCATGGCGGCGGCGAGCACGGCGCGGGTCCCGTGGTCGAACTCGCGGGTGTGGGTGCCGGACTCCAGCAGCGGCTCCATGGCCACCAGCAGGTCGCCGGCGGGCAGGAGCTGCTCGGCGGCGCGCGAGGAGGTGGCGGCCTGGTTGATCGCGGCGAACAGCGAGTCGCCCTCGGCGATCAGCCAGGCGACGGCCTCGTCGGTCGTGCCGAACACGCGGCCGCTGCCGGCCACCGCGAGGTTGCCGGAGATCATGCTGCCCTCGTAGGCCAGCCGGTGCGCCGACTGGCAGGAGGCGAGATAGAAGTCGAGCAGCCTGCGCAGCGCCATGGTGCGGGCCTGCGGCCGCTCGCTCTTCTCCAGCGCCCGCCGCGCGAACAGCTTGAGCAGGTCGTGGAAGCGGTAGCGGCCGGGGGCGGGCGCCTCCAGCAGGCTCGCGTCGACGAGCGACTCCAGCACGTCCTCGGCCTGGCGCGCGGTCAGCGACAGGACGGCGGCCGCGGCTCCGGTGGAGATGTCCGGCCCGGTGGGCAGCGACAGCAGCCGGAACGCACGAGCTTGGGCGGCTTCGAGCTGGCCGTACCCGAGCGCGAACGTGGCCTCGACGGCGAGGTCACCCACCCGCAGCTCGTCCAGGCGGCGCTGCTCGTCGGCCAGCCGGGACACCAGCGAGCTCACCGTCCAGGACGGCCGGGCCGCCAGTCTGGCCGCCACGATCCGTACGGCCAGCGGCAGGAACCCGCAGGCGGCCACCACGTCCATGGCGGCGGCGTGCTCGGCCGCCACCCGCTCGGGCCCGGCCACCGCGGCGAACAGCGACAGGGCCTCGTCCGGCTCCATCACGTCCAGGTCGATCAGCCGGGCCGACGGCAGGTCGGCGAGCTTGACCCGGCTGGTGACCAGCGCCGCGCATCCGGGCGAACCGGGCAGCAGCGGGCTCACCTGCGCGGCGTCGCGAGCGTTGTCGAGCAGCACCAGGATGCGCCGGTCGGCGAGCAGCGACCGGTACAGCGCGGAGCGCTCGGCCGGCACTTCCGGGATCACGTCGGGCGGGATGCCGAGGGCCCGCAGGAACGCGCCGAGCGCCGACTCGGGCGCGGTGGCCTCGTCGGCGTACCCGCGCAGGTCGACGTAGAGCTGCCCGTCGGGGAACACCTCGCCGCTCGCGTGCGCCACGTGGACGGCCAGCGTCGTCTTGCCGACGCCGCCGATGCCGCAGATCACCGCGACGGGCACCCCTTCGGCCGACGACTGCGCCGACAGCAGCGTACGGAGCCGCCCGGCGATCTCCCTGCGCCCGGTGAAGTCGTTCACCGCGGCCGGCAACTGCGCGGGGCGGGGCAGCTCCGGCGCCGGATCCTCCTCCGGCTCGGGCGCCTGCGCGGCGGCCCCGGCGGCGGCTCCAGTGGCGGCCGGCGTGACGGCCAGCGTGGGGTCGGCGGCCAGGATGCGCTGGTGCAGCGCGGCCAGCTCGGGGCCCGGCTCGATGCCGAGCTCCTCGATCAGGGCCTCGCGCGTCTCGGTGAACACCGCCAGCGCGTCGCCCTGCCGCCCGCACCGGTAGTAGGCCAGCATGAGCTGGGCGCGCAGCCGCTCGCGCAGCGGGTGGTCGGCGGTCAGCGCGATCAGCTCGGAGACCACCGCCGCGTGATTGCCGAGCTCCAGGTCCAAATCCATGAGCGACTCGATGACGTTGAGCCGGCGCTCGACCAGCCGGTCGCGCTGGTGCTCGGCGTAGGGGCCGACGGCTCCGGCCAGCGGCTCGCCCTCGAACAGGCCGAGCGCGACGCGCAGGCACTCGGCGGCGGCCGACAGCTTGCCCGCCCGGCGCGCGGTCTCCGCCTCGGCGATGCCCGCCTCGAACCGGGTCAGGTCCAGGGAGTTCGGGGGCAACCGCAGGGCGTAGCCCCGGCCGACGGAGGTGAGCAGGTCAGGACGGGTACGGGCGGGCCGGTGCGGCTCCAGGACCGTGCGCAGCCGGGAGACGTAGGTGCGCAGCGCGCCCAGCGCTCTCGGGGGCGCTTCCTCACCCCAGACGGCGTCGATCATCTCGGACGGCGTGACCGCCCGGCCCTCGCGCAGGAGCAGCATGCCGAGGATCGACCGCTGCAACGGGGTGCCCAGATCGAGCTCGCTGCCATCGCGCCACGCGCGGACGGGACCCAGCACGGCGAACCGCAGCCTGCTTTCGACGTCCTGACCAGCCATGCCCGCTTGTCTCCAACGCAATGGAACGATTTGTTACCGAATGATAGATCCATAGTCGCCGAGCACCTAGGCACGGAGGCATTCGTTAACCGAAGCGTTGATTCGCCTTTGATTCGGCATTGAGCCGTGCACAGCATCCTGTGGTCAGCGAGCGTGACCCAGGAAAAACGGGGGCGTCACGCTCGAAGAGAAATAGGTGCCAGGAAAATTGCGGCCCCGCCCATTTCCGTCGGGCGGGGCCTCGCGGGTTCACGGCACGAGCGCTGCTTGCCGTACCAGGGAAAGCTCCTTCAGTCCCATCGACAGGTGGTCGAGCGCGGCCGCGATCCAGGGGAGCTGGAGTGGATCCGCGCTGTTCAGCGCGGCGGTGCGGTCGTCGGCCGTGGTCCCGTACAGCAGGCTGACCGCGACGCGCACCCGCGCGGCGGCGGGGTCGTCGCCGAACGCGTGGCCGGGCAGCACGCCGATGCCGTGCTCGTCGAGCAGGATTCTGGTGATCTCCGCCGCGCCGCCGAGCCGCAGGTGGCTCAGGTCCGGATAGAGATAGAAGCCGCCCTGGGGGACGGGCACGTCGGCCCCGATCGCGACGAACCGGTCGCGTACGGCGTGCGCCAGCGTGCCGTGCAGCCTCCCGCTCAGCGCGATGCGCTCGGTCAGCTCGGGCGGATCGGTGAAGGCGTACGCCGCGGCCTCCTGCACCGGGGCGGCCGGGGCCGACCAGATCTCGCTGGCCACCGCGAGCAGGCCGGCCCGCAGGTCGGCCGCGTCATCGGGCAGCCGGGCCACGCCGATCCGCCAGCCGCCGAGCGCCAGGCTCTTGCTCAGGCCGGTGGTGACGACCGTGCGCTCGGGAGCCAGGTCCGCCGGTGAGGTGTACGGCGTGGCCGGGTCGTGCAGCAGGTCACGGTAGATCTCGTCGGAGATGATGTAGAGGTCGAGCTCGCGGGCGACCTCCACCAGGCGGCGGATGGTCGGGGGCGTCGCGAGCCGGCCCGTGGGGTTGTCCGGCAGCGTCACGAGCAGGGAGCGGACGGTCCGGCCCTGGGCCCTGGCGCGCTGCACGGCCGCGGTGACCAAATCCGGGTCCGGCACGCCACCCTCGCCGTGTGGCGTGGGGACCAGGATGGGGTGGGAGCCGACCAGGTCGGCCTGCGCGGCGTAGCTGACCCAACTGGGTCTGGGCAGGACGATGTCGCCGCCGATCGCCAGCAGCAGGCCGTACAGCAGCGACTTGCTGCCCGGTCCGCTGACGACCTGCTCGGGGTCGGTGGTGAGCCCCCGTCGTGTCCAGTAGCCCGCCGCCGCGCTCCGGAGCTCGGCCGCCCCCGCGACCGGCCCGTAGCCGTTGCGATCGGAGGCGGCGACCAGCTTGTCGCGCAGCGCCGGGTGCACGGGCAGCCCTGCCTCACCGAAAGCCAGGTGGAGCACGTGTTCCCCGGCGCGGCGTCTTCGCTCGATGTCTTCGTTGGCCGCCAGGGTGGCGGACAGGGTCACGGTCATGTTTGTCACGTTCCCAGGGTGGTTGGATAGAGGCATCAGGACAAGCGAGGCTTTTGGTGGGTAGGCATAAGGAAGTCTGATGCTCGATTTGCGCCGTCTGACGTTGATCTGCGAGTTCGCCCGCCGGGGCAGCATCGCCGGGACCGCCGCGTCCACGGGCTACAGCCCGTCGGCGGTCTCCCAGCAGCTCGCGGCGCTGGAGCGGGAGACCGGCACGGCCCTCATCGACAGGACCGCACGCAGCGCGGAGCTCACCGACGCCGGCCGGAGGCTGGTGGCGCATGCGGAACGCATCCTTTCCATGGTCGAGGAGGCGGAATCGGACCTGTCGGCCCACGCGGGCAGCCCCGCCGGGCGTGTCGTCGTAACCGCCTTCCCCACAGCGGCCGTCGCATTCGCCCCAGCTCTCGCCCGCTCCCTCCGCCGTCACACCGAGCTCACGCTCAGGCTGCGGCAGAGCAGGTCGGGACGGGGGATGCGGGAGGTGCAGTCGGGCGAGGCGGACATCGCGCTGATCGACGACTGGTACGGCCAGGCCCGCGACAGCGAGAGCCTGCGGGTCTTCCCGCTGCTGTACGACCCGCTGGTGCTCGTGGTGCCGCGCAAGCACCGCCTGGCCGACCCCACGGTGCCGCTGGACCTGCGCGAGCTGCGCGACGAGCCGTGGATGGCCACCCCGGACGGCGAGCCGTCGCGGCTGGCGGTCGACCGGCTCTTCGTCGACGTGGGCGGCACCCGGCCGGTGCCGTGGGAGTTCGAAGGGCTTGGAACGATCCTCTCCCTGGTCGCCAAGGGCATCGGCATCGCCGCCGTCCCCGCCCTGGCGCTGGCGGCCGGGGTGCGCGGGCTGTCGGTGCGCCAGTTCCCCGGCAACCCGGTGGCGCGCGAGGTGCAGGCGGTCGCGCGCGCCTCCAGCGTCAACCGCCCGTCGGTGTCGGTGACCCTGCGGGCCATCCACGTCGCCGCCCGCTACATCGCCGCAGACCTCGCTCCGGTACGCCCAGCCGAACGCTGACGCCCGGTACGGCCTGGCTGAGCGGTGACGTCCGGTACGGCCTGGCTGAGCGGTGAGGTCCGGTACGGCCTGGCTGAGCGGTGAGGTCCGGTACGGCCTGGCCGGGCGGTGAGATTCAGTACGGTCGGCCGGGCGGTGAGATTCAGTACGGTCGGCCGGGCGGTGAGATCCGGTAGCGTCTGCCGTCATGGCGCCGACGTACGACATCGAGCAGTTGCTGCTCGCCCAGCCCAGCGTCCGTACGGTCGCGGGCGTGGACGAGGTGGGCCGTGGGGCGTGGGCGGGGCCGGTCACCGTGTGCGCCGTCGTCACGGATCTGTCGGCGCCTCCGACGGGCCTCACGGACTCCAAGCAGTTGTCGGCCGCCAAGCGGGCGAAGGTGGCGGCGGAGCTGGCGCCGTGGGCGGTGGGCATCGGCCTGGGCGAGGCCACGCACACCGAGATCGACGAGCTCGGCATGACCCAGGCGCTGCGCAGAGCCGCCCGCCGCGCTCTGGCGGCGCTCCCGGTCCGGCCCGACGCGCTGATCCTGGACGGCAAGCACGACTACATCGGCCCGCCCTGGCCGGTGCGGCTGGAGGTCAAAGGCGACGCGGCCAGCATCTCGGTGGCCGCCGCCTCGGTGCTGGCCAAGGTCCACCGGGACGCTTACATGACCACCATCGGCTGGGACGACTACGGCTTCGCCGAGAGCGCGGGCTACCCGTCGCCGCAGCACCAGGAGGCGCTGGCCCGCCTCGGCCCGACCCCGTACCACCGCCTGTCCTGGTCCTACCTCGACGACCTCCCGCGCTGGCGCCACCTCAAGCAGCACCGCGACCCGGCGGCGGGCGAGGGCCAGGCCAGCCTCTTCGGCTGACACCGGCAGGGCCGGCAGGCTTCCCGGGTGGCACCGGCAGGTCTCCCGGGTGGCACCGGCAGGTTTCCCGGGTGGCACCGGCGGGGCCGGCAGACTTTCCGGGTGGCACCGGCTGCCGGGCTCGGCCATCATCGGTGGGATGCGGATCGGCATCTTCCTGCTCGCCGCCCAGTTCCCCGGCCAGGAGCCGGGGCGGATCCTGGCCGACGCGGTCGAGCTCGTGGTGGCCGCCGAGCGGGCCGGGTTCGACGACGCCTGGATCGCGGAGCACCACTTCATGTCGTACGGCGTCTGCCCCTCGCCGACGACGCTGGCCGCGGTCGCGATCGGCCGTACCACCCGCATTGGCCTCGGCACGGCGGTGAGCGTGCTGTCCACGCAGCACCCGGTGGCCCTGGCCGAGCAGGCCGCCATGCTGCACCACCTGTCCGGCGGGCGCTTCACGCTGGGAGTGGGCAGGGGCGGCCCGTGGCAGGACCTGGAGGTCTTCGGCACCGGCCTGCCCCGGTACGAGCGGGGTTTCGCCGAATCGCTCGATCTGCTGATCGCCGCCCTGTCCGGCGGGCCGGTCTCGGCCGGCGGCGAGTTCTTCGGCTTCCGGGAGACGACCGTGGTCCCCGCCGCCCGGATGCGCCCGGTGGTGGCCTGCACCTCCGAGGCCACCACGGAGCTGGCGGCCGAGCGCGGCCTGCCGATGCTGCTCGGCATGCACATCGGCGACCAGGACAAGGCGGCCATGGTCAGGAGCCACGGGGGATCGGCGAGTGACCACATCGCCGCGGCGCTCGCCCACGTCGCGGACACCACCCCGCAGGCGGTCCGGGAGCTCAAGCAGGCGATGCCCGCCTGGCTGGAGCCCGGCCTGGCGGGATACGTGCCGGTGGACGGCCGTCCGCGCCCGGCCAGGGACGTGCCGGCCTACGTGGACTTCCTCACCCGGGTGCACCCGGTCGGCTCGCCGGAGCACTGCGCGCGGACGTTGGTCCGTACGTCACGGACGACCGGGATCGAGCATTTCATCCTCATGGTGGAAGGTACGGGAGACCACCGGCGGACCCTGGAGAACATCCGCCGGCTGGGCGCCGAGGTGCTGCCCGCGCTGCGGTGACCGTACGGCCACCCGCCGGTGCGGCGGGTGGCCTGCACGCTCGGCTCAGCAGTCGACCAGCTCGGGCTTCTGGTTGAGGATCTGCGCGCGGGGGGTGACGAACTCGCGCAGGGCCTCGCGGGCCGACGGGTCGAACACGGCCACCCGGTGGCAGTTCTGGAAGGCGAGTTTGACGCTGAAGTGGCGCTCCAGCGCACCGCGCATCGAGTCGCTCGCCAAGCAGCGCAGGAGCTGCCCGCGAGCCTCCTCGTCCGGCGGCGGCACCTGGTTGTCGACGAACTCGGCTCCTGTCTTGTCACGCTGCTCGACCAGCTCGGTGATCATCGACCAGGCGTAGGGCAGGGAGTCTCGGACGCAGGCGAGGAACGCCGCGTCATCGACCTCTCCGGCTCGGGCCTGATCGAGCAGATCGTTCGGAACGGTCAGCGACATGCTGTCTCCTTTCGAAAGACATCGAGTCCGACGCTAGATCGGCTTCGGGGAACCCTCCAGATGGCTGAAGGGGGACAGTCGTGTGGTCAGGGGCCGTAGACGAACTCGGGGTCGATCTGCGCGCCGAGGTCGACGCCGGTCTTGTCGTTGGCCCAGGCGTGCGCGTTGCGCAGGTGGAACTCCGCCGTCTGGCGGCCGAACCGGACCCAGTCCTTCTCCTGCTCGTCCACGTGCTTGAGCAGCATGGCCAGCGTGTCGGCGTTGCCGGGCTCCAGGTCGTCGAGGGTGAGCGGGCGGCCCTGCTCCATGGCGCGGACGGCGGCGGAGTGCTCCATCCAGGCGAGCAGGTGGTGGCCGACGTGCTCGCGCAGGAAGTCCACGTCGGAGGGGTCGTGCACCTTGTTGCCGACCACGGCGAGCGGCACCTGGAAGTCGGCGGCGTAGTCGCGATATTGCCGGTAGACGCCCACGCCCTGCCTGGTCGGCTCGACGACGAGCAGGGTCAGGTCGAAGCGGGTGAACAGGCCGGAGGCGAAGGAGTCGGAGCCTGCCGTCATGTCGACCACGACGTATTCGCCCTGGCCGTCGATCAGGTGGTTGAGCAGCAGCTCCACCGCCCCGACCTTGGAGTGGTAGCAGGCGACGCCGAGGTCGTCCTCGTTGAACGGGCCGGTGGCCATCAGGCGGACGCCCTCGGCGGTGGTGACGCCGTGCTCGTAGGAGGCGAGCTCCTCGAAGGACAGGAGCTTGGAGCCGCGGCCCGGCGGGGTCGTCTTGACCATGGCGGCGGCCGAGGGGATGCGCGGGTTGTCGCCGCGCAGGTGGTCCTTGATCTCGGTGAGGTGTGCGCCGAGCGGCTCGGGCGGCTCCTCGACGCCGAGGACGAGGGCCAGGTGCTGGTTGATGTCCGCGTCGATGGCGACGACCGGGGCGCCCTGGCTTGCCACATATCTCGCGAACAGCGCCGACATCGTCGTCTTGCCGCTGCCGCCCTTTCCGACGAACGCCACCCTCACGGGGTCCTCCTTGAAGCTGATTATGAAAACCGTTGTCGATCCGTACGATGGTCATCATGCCACACTGGCGGGATGAGAGAAGGAGATTCGGCGAGCGTGGCGCGGCCGTCCGGCGACGCCGCGGCGCAACTGGCCCGTGGGGTCCGGCTGCGCGAGGAGGGCAACCGGGCGGAGGCCCGGGAACTGCTGGTGGCGCTGGCGGCGCGGCATCCGGACGACGCCGAGATCGCCTACCAGACGGCGTGGGTGCACGACGCGCTCGGCCTCGAAGCCGAGGCGGTGGCCTACTACGAGCGGGCGCTGGCCGGCGACGGGCTGAGCGCGGAGCACCGGCTGGGCGCCTTCACCGGGCTGGGCAGCACGCTGCGGGTGCTGGGGCGCTTCGGCGAGGCGCTGGCGCTGTTCGAGCGGGGGCTGGGGGAGTTTCCCGGCGCTCCCGGGCTGCGGACGTTCGCGGCCATGGCGCTCTACAACGAGGGACGGGCCCGGGAAGCGGTGGCCGGGCTGCTCAAGCTGCTGGCCGAGTCGGACGTGGTCGGACGCTACCGGCCGGCGGTCGAGTACTACGCGGACAACCTCGACGAGACGGTCGCGTAGAGCTCAGCGGCAGGTGGCGTCGAGGGCCACCGGACGCTCGGGGGTGGTGGGGGTCGGGCGGGGGGTGGTCGCGGCGATGCGGATGGGGCGTTCCGCGAGCACCTGGGAGACCTTCTGCCTGATCAGCCGCCAGTCCGGGGCGGCCGTGTTGATCAGCGGCGGGACGAAGCTCAGGCTCCGGATGTGGGAATCCTTGACCTTCTGCGACAGCTCGACCAGGGCGGGCAGGAGGCTCTGCGGGATGTCCGTGGAGATGGCCCGTTTGGTGGCGGTCGCCAGGTTCTCGAAGCTGTTGACCACGGTGACCGGGTCCGCCTGCTTGGCGACGGCGTTGAGCAGGCACTTCTGGCGGCCCATGCGCACGTAGTCGTCGCTGTCGGTGCGGGAGCGGCCGTACCAGAGGGCTTCCTCGCCGTTGAGCCGGCGGGTGCCGGCGGGCAGCAGGCCCTCGCGATAGCGGCCGTAGACGATGGGCTCGTCGACGGTGACCCGGACGCCGCCCATGGCGTCGATGATCTCGGCGAAGCCCCTCATGTCGATCATGGCGTAGTAGGACACCGGGATGCCGAGGATGCCGCCGATCGTCTCCTTGAGCAGGGTGGAGCCACGCTGTCCCTTGGCGGCCCTGGGGACGACCTCCGGGTGGTCCTCGGCGTACTGGAAGACCTCGTTGAGCAGGCCCGGATGGGCCTCGCCCGTGCCGGTGAAACCGTAGGGGAAGCGGTCGCGGGCGGGGCCACTGGGCAGCGGCACGTCTTCGAGGTTACGCGGCAGGCCGAACAGGGTCGTGGCGCCGGTCGCGGTGTCCACGCTGGCCACGGTCATGCTGTCGGTGCGCACCCCGGGCCGACTCGGGGCGGAGTCGGCGCCGACGAGCAGGAAGTTGACGCGCTGGGCGCCGTTCCACGGGTCCTCGGACATGACCGGAGGGCCGGCGTTGCCGGCGAACAGGTGGTGCATCACGTCGCGCGACAGGTAGGCGAGCCGGGCGGCGTAGGCGGTCGGGGCCAGGACGAGCGCGCACAGGCCGATGGTCAGGCAGGTGGTGAGCGCCCGGCCGGCGATGCCGCCGCCGGCGGGCCGTACCAGGGTGTAGGACCAGACGATCACGGCGGTCCAGGTGGCCGCGAGCACGGTCAGGGCGACCACCAGCGCGGTGATCCAGCGCGGCTGTACGGCGAGCGACAGCAGGTGCGTGCTGAACACGGTCGCCATCGTGAGGATGAAGGCCAGCAGGAACACATGGGCCGCCATGAGCGCCAGGCCGGTTCTGTGGCGGTGTGCCGCCAGGTGGGCCACGCCCCAGAGCAGGGCCGATCCCAGCGTGAGCGCGAGGCTCGTGCCGAGTCCGAAGTCGCGATCCTTTCCCGTCATGCCTGGTCAAACCCCCATCGCCCGCCATTCTCTGCAACGTTAGACACCGGTTGCGGATGATTGACGCTCGCCAAGGGAAGTGTCGCCCCAACATCGGGTCAAGGGATTGTTTGAGTTATAACGTGAATGTGCGCGATCGACGTGGAAAGTACGGGTTAGATGAGCCTTGGGCGGTCGGTGGTCTCGTCCTGGGCGCGGTTCTGCTGTTCGCCCTGGCGGGGATCTCGTTCGTCAACGACATCCCGGCGGTGGCGGTCGCCTTCCTCTTCGGCGCCCTCTACACGCTGGCCAGCGCGGCGAGCCATCTCTACACCACCCGCCGGGGCAAGTTCGCCGTCTGGGACGAGGCGCTGCGCGAGCTGACCGGCGAGGAGAAGGTGCTCGACCTCGGCTCCGGGCGCGGCGCCGTGCTGCTGCTCGCCGCCAAGCGGCTCAGCCACGGCATCGAGACGGGCCACGGCACCGCCACCGGCCACGGCACTGCCACCGGCCACGGCACTGCCACGGGCCTCGACCTGTGGCGGCCGAAGGGGCGGGCCAGCGAGGCGGCCACCCGGGCGAACGCCGACGCCGAAGGGGTGTCCGACCTCGTCGAGCTGACCCGGGGCGACATGCGGGAGCTGCCGTTCGAGGACGAGTTGTACGACGTGGTGGTCGCCGGGCCGGCCGTGCACCACATCTCCGACGCCGAGGGGCGTGCGGGGGCGATCCGCGAGGCCCATCGGGTGCTGCGCCCCGGCGGGCTCCTGCTGATCGCCGATCACGAGCACGTGCCCGCGTACGAGACCGTGCTGCGCGGGCTCGGCGTGGTCGATGTCCAACGGCGGGATCTCGGCTGGCGCTACTGGCATGGCGGCCCGTGGGCCAAGACCTGGATGCTTCGCGCACGTAAACCGTAGTCGCGGTTTGATATTCGCCCCGGGGGTACCGAGGGCCCTCATGAGTGATGTTGAAACCGGTGCCATCACCACCAAAGTGCCCGCCCGGCTTGACCGGCTGCCCTGGTCCCGCTGGCATTGGATGATCGTCATCGGGCTGGGCACCGTCTGGATTCTCGACGGGCTCGAAGTCACCATTGTCGGTAACCTGTCGGCCCAGCTCGCCAAGCCGGGCAGCGGCCTGGACATCACCCAGGAGCAGGTGGCGGGGCTCGCCGCGGCGCTCTACGTGGCCGGCGCGTGCTCGGGGGCGCTGTTCTTCGGCTGGCTGACCGACAAGTTCGGCCGCAAGAAGCTGTTCATCATCACGTTGCTCGTGTACCTCGCGGCCACGCTGGCCACCGCGTTCTCCTTCAGCGCGTGGTGGTTCTTCCTGTTCAGGTTCCTGACCGGTTTCGGGATCGGCGGCGAGTACGCGGCCATCAACTCCGCCATCGACGAGCTCATCCCCAGCAAGCATCGGGGCCGGATCGACATTCTCATCAACGGCAGCTACTGGCTGGGCGCGGCGGGTGGCGCGCTGCTGACCGTGCCGCTGCTGAACAACCTGCCGGTCAACATCGGCTGGCGCATCGCGTTCGGCCTGGGCGTGGTGCTCGGCCTGGCGATCCTGCTCGTCCGCAGGCATGTGCCGGAGAGCCCGCGGTGGCTGTTCATCCACGGGCGGGACCGTGAAGCGGAGGAGATCGTCCAGGACGTCGAGCGCCAGGTGGGCGGTGACCTGCCCGAGCCCGAGCAGTCGATGACCATCCACCAGCGCAAGTCGATCGGGTTCGTCCGGATCGCGCACACGATGGTGGCGCTCTACCCCAAGCGGACCGTGCTCGGGCTGTCGCTCTTCATCGGGCAGGCGTTTCTGTACAACGCGATCACGTTCGGGTACGCCCAGATCCTGTCGACGTTCTACAACATCGACACCTACACCGGTTATTACTTCGCCGTCATCGCCGTCGGCAACTTCCTCGGGCCGCTGCTGCTCGGCCGGCTCTTCGACACCGTGGGCCGGATTCCGATGATCTCGGCCACCTACATCGGCTCAGGACTGCTGCTCCTGGGCACCGCCTGGCTGTTCAACCAGGGCGTGCTCACCGCCGTCACCCTGACGGCCTGCTGGTCCGTGGTGCTCTTCGTGGCCTCGGCCGGGGCCAGCTCGGCCTATCTGACGGTGAGTGAGATCTTCCCCATGGAGACCAGGGCGATGGCCATCGCCTTCTTCTTCGCCATCGGCACCGCCGCGGGTGGCATCGCCGGTCCGCTGATCTTCGCCAAGCTGGTCGCGACCGGCGTCCCCGGCGACACGGCGCTCGCCTTCACGATCGGCGCCATCCTGATGATCGTCGCCGGCATCGTAGAGTTGATCTTCGGCGTCAAGGCCGAACGGAAGGGCCTGGAGGACATCGCCGCCCCCCTCAGCGCGGCTACCTCGAACAAGCCCGCCTGACCGCCTTTCGTACGAAGGGACTCCGGCAGACTGACCACGACCCCAGCGGCAGACTGACCACGGATCATGCGGCAGACTGACCACAAAACCAGCGGCAGAATGACCACGGATTATGCGGCAGACTGACCACAGGACCGATGTGAACTGCGATAACTTAGAGATCGTGGCCGAAGAGAATCTGTATCCACGTCGTGCTGAAACCATGGCTCTGGAAGCCTTGTCCGACACTCGGGTCGTGGTCGTCAACGGTGCTCGCCAGGTTGGTAAGAGCACTCTCGCCCGGTCGATCCTTAACGCCAAGTCGGGAGCCAAGGAGCTGTACCTTGACGACCCTGCCGTCCTGGACGCGGCGCGGGAAGATCCGGTCGGATTCGTCCGGCATGACGAGCTGCTCCTGATAGACGAAGTCCAGCGAGCCCCCGAGCTGCTATTGCCGATCAAGCGTGAGGTCGATCGAGATCCCCGGCCGGGACGCTACCTGCTTACCGGCTCCGCCCGCCTGCTCGACCTTCGTGATCTTCCTGACGCTCTGCCGGGACGGGCAGAGACGATCGAATTGTGGCCTCTCTCCCAGGGCGAGATCGATTCGGCGCCGGACGGATTCGTGGATGCCGTGTTTCGCCGGGGTGCCGACGTCGATCTCAGTACCACGCTGGGTAAGCGTGACTACGTCAGCCGGGCGCTGCGCGGGGGATATCCGGAGGCGGTCCGACGCGACCCTGGCCGCCGTCGTGCCAGGTTCTTCGACTCCTACGTATCCGATCTCATCACTCGGGACGTGCGCCAGTTGACCGATATTCAGCGGCCTGCGGAAATGCGCAGGCTCCTCAGCGTGGTGGCCGCGCGCATGGGCGGTCTTGCGGTCACGCAGGCACTCGGCAACGACGTGGGTATGTCCCGCGTGACCCTGTCGCGTTACCTGGACCTTCTGGAGCTGGTTTTCGTCATCAAGAGGATCCCGGCGTGGTCCTCCAACCTGACCACTCGTGCGATTGGCACGCCGAAGCTGCTCGTGGTCGATTCCGGGCTGGGCGGCAGACTGATCGGCATGGCCCCTGAGCGCGCTATGGAGCCGACCAGTGCCGTGAGGCCGCTGCTGAAGAATTTCGCCGTTGGGGAGATAGCTCGCCAGCTCACGTGGGCCGACGAGCCGGTGCAGCTCTTCCACTACCGCGACCGCGACAAGATCGAGGTGGACGCTGTGCTGGAGCATGCCTCGGGAGACCTCGTGGGTGTGGAGATCAAGGCGGCGGAGACCGTACGCAGGGACGATTTTGACGGCTTGCGTCATTTGCAGAGCCGTCTCGGGAGGCGCTTTCTGGCCGGGTTCGTGCTGTATTCCGGGCAGGAATCGCTGTCGTTCGGTGATCGGCTCAAGGCGCTGCCGCTGGCCGCGCTCTGGCGATTGAGCCCCTGAACAGGCGGCCTACGTCGACAGTTTTCTGAAGGTGACGGTGGCGCGGAAGTTGCCGGGGGCGGTGAGGTCCGGCTCTACCTTGGCGCTGACGACGTGCAGCTCGGCGCCGTCGCCGAAGAAGCGTTCGGCCACGGGGTAGGCGGCTTCCTCGATGCCGTGGGGTGTCGGCTCGCTCACTGTCACGGACAGCTCGAAGGGGAAGGGTTCGCGCTTGTGCATGTCACACCTTCAGGTCTCGCCGACCGGGGGAGCAGATCGACTTTCTCACCCGCTTGTCAGCGACCTACCCACAGGAGAAGAAATTACGACGAGACGGGCTGTATGCGAGTATTTGCCGCCGGAACTGCTGATTTCAGGAGGCAATCATGACGATGGCGGATCGGGTGGACGCCGTTCTGCGCGCTGGTGAAGCGCCGAACCTGCATGCTCTCGTGGTGCTCCAGCGGGGCCAGGTGGTGCTGGAGCGGTACGGCGAGGGCGTGGACCACCGGCTCGGCACCTCGCTCGGGCGGGTCCGGTTCGACGCCGGGACGCTGCACGACGTGCGGTCCATCTCCAAGAGCGTCGTCGCGCTGCTGTACGGGATCGCGTTGAAGGACGGGCTGGTGCCGGAGCCGGGCGAGGAGCTCGTACGGCAATTCCCGGAATATCCGGACCTGCTGGCCGAGCCGGCCCGCGCCCGCCTCACCATCGAGCATGCCCTGACCATGACGCTCGGCCTCGCATGGGACGAGAGCGTGCCGTACACGAGCGTGGCCAACAGCGAGCTCGCCATGGAGGCGGCCCTCGACCGATACCGCTACGTCCTCGAACGGCCCATCGTCGAGGAGCCAGGCCGGCGGTGGTCGTACTGCGGGGGAGCCACCGCGCTCCTCGGTGGCCTCATCGCGCGAGGCACGGGCCGGCCGCTGGCGGAGTTCGCGCGGGCCGCCTTGTTCGAGCCACTCGGGATCGGCGCGTTCGAGTGGACCGCAGGGGAGGACGGGGTGGCGATGGCGGCGGCGGGCCTGCGGCTGCGGCCACGTGACCTGGCGGCCATCGGGACCCTGCTGCTCGACGACGGCCGGGACATCGTGCCGGCCGCCTGGCTGGAGGAGATGCTGCGCCCCCGCGTGCCGATCGCCGACGACCGCTGGTACGGCTATCAGTGGTACCTCGAAGCCGAAGGCGCGTACGCCGCCCACGGCAACGGTGGCCAGCGGCTCGCCGTGCTCCCGGCGCGGGACATGGTGGTGGCGATCACGGCGGGCGACTACGACGACTTCACCCACTCCAGCACCACCGCCGTCTTCGACGCCTTGCTCTGATGACCGTCAGGACCGCCAGGCGGCGAGCAGGTCATCCGGCCCCCACTGCTGGAGAGGAAGACCGGGCTCGAAGCCGGCCCTCGACACGGCGATCCGGGGCGTGGCGGCGGTGACACCGGGAACCAAGTCGCCGTCCCGCACCAGCGTGTCGTAGTCATGCCGGTCGAACAGCCGCTGGTCGAACCATTTCACCGACCCGACGAAGTGGATCCGCTCGGCGACCGGTCCCTTGTCCGCGCCGATGAGGTCCACTTCCGGGTTGTTCCGGCGGTTCCACCAGCCGCCGATCTCCTCCGTGTCCGGCCATCTTTCATCGGGCAGTGCTCTGGCCAGCGACTCACGGATGATCGGCTCGACCGCGCGCCCGCGCCAGGCCGTCCAGGAGCGCTCGATGCGGCGCAGAGCCACGTGCCGTTCAGCGGCGGGTGGTGAGACGTCCCTCCAGCACTTGGCGGAGTTGCCCGTCGAGAGTTCTCAGATCGTCGGCACGGCCGGTGACGTGCGCATGCCACCTCCATGGTCGATCTCATCTAAGTAAGACTCCATCTTACTTAGATCGATCCGACTAAACCGGCAGCAGCGTGCTCGCCGACCGGAACGCGGCCACGGCCGCCCTGATCGCCGGGTGCTCCTCGTACCCGCGTCTGAAGGCCGCCAGGGTGCGGCGGCTCAGGGGGAGGCGGGTGAGGCGGACCTCGGGGGGCGGGGCGAGGGCGGCGAGGCGGGGCACCAGGGCGATGCCGTGGCCGGCGGCGGCGAAGGCGAGGACGGTGTCGAAGTCGTCGAGGTGGTGGCGGACGAGCGGGTCGAAGCCGGCCGCCTGGCAGGCTCTGATCGTCATGGTGTAGCAGAGGGTGCCCGGTTTGGCGGCGATCCACGGGTCGGCGGCCGCCGCGGCGATCGAGGGGCGGTTCGTCAGATAGATCGGCTCGCTGAAGAGCGGCTCGGTCTCCAGCGACGGGTCGGTGACCGGCGGCACGAAGTCGTACTCGTGGACCAGTGCCACGTCCAGCTCGCCCGCGCCCAGGGCGGCCGAGACGTCGGCAGGGTCGATCTCGGAGAGCATCGGGACCAGGCCGGGGTGGGCGCGGGTCAGGTCGGCGAGCGCCGGAGGCAGCAGGACGCGGGCCGCCGTCGGGAACGCGCCGACCCGCAGCGGGCCCGACAGGCCGCCGCGGACGCCGGCGAGCGCGGCGGAGGCGCGTTCGAGCTGCTCCAGTACGGCCTGCGCGTGCTCCACCAGCAGGTGACCGGCGGGGGTGAGGGCGACGGTGCGGCCGGTGCGCTCCAGCAGCGGCACGCCCGCCTCCTTCTCCAGCGCGCTGAGCTGCTGGGAGACCGCCGACGGGGTGAACGCCACGGCTTCGGCGACGGCGGCGATCGTGCCGCGCCGGGACAGTTCGCGCAGGAGGTGGAGCTTACGAGGGTCGAGCATAAGGTGAGCTTACGCTGAACCGCAGAAATCTTCGCTGGACCTAACGGGTTCGGACAGGGCACGCTCGAAGACATGCTGACGGGAATCCATGTACCACTGATCACGCCGTTCACCGCCACCGGCGAGGTGGCCGCCGACGCGGTGGAGAAGCTCGCCGACCACGTCCTCGACCAGGGCGCGTCCGGACTGGTGGCGCTGGGGACGACCGGTGAGGTCGCGGCGCTGAGCCCGGCGGAGCGCGCCCAGGTGATCGACGTCTGCGCGCGGGTCTGCCGGACCCGCGGCGTGCCGCTGACCGTGGGCCTCACCGGGAACGACACCAGGTCCACGGCCGAGGCGCTGAAGGCGCTGCCCGAGGGGGTCGCGGCCGCGCTGGTGACGGTCCCGTACTTCCTGCGGCCCGGCGAGCGCGGCGTCGTCGCGCACTTCGAGGCGCTGGCGGAGGAGACGCCGGTGCCCCTGGTGATCTACCACATTCCCTACCGGACCGGTCAGGCGGTGAGCGCCGCGACGCTGCGCCACCTGGGCGGCCACCCGATGATCGCCGGGGTGAAGTACGCCGCCGGCGGGATCGACCAGGACGCCATCGACCTGCTCGGCGACCTGCCCGACGACTTCGACGTGCTGGGCGGGGACGACGCGGTCATCTCGCCGCTGCTCGCGCTCGGCGCGTCGGGCGGCATTCTGGCCTCCGCGCACCTGGCCACCGACCGCTTCGCCGAGCTGGTCGACGCCTGGCGGGCGGGGGACGCCGCCCGCGCGAGGGCGCTGGGGCACCGGCTCGCCCGGCTGTCGGCCACGCTGTTCGCCGAGCCGAACCCGACGGTCATCAAGGGCGTCCTGCACGCCCGGGGCCTGATCCCCACCGCCGACGTCCGGCTGCCGCTGGTGCCCGCGAGCGAGCGGGCCATCTCACAGGCCGACTCCGCCGGTACGGCACCGGCATAGCTCCTCCAGCGGCGTCACCGCCGTCCGGCGCGAGGCCGACCGAGCGGCCAGGGATCGCGACGCGGTCATGACCTCCTGGCGGCAAGGGATCACGACGCGGTCATGACTCCCTGATGGCCGAGCCGACCTCGCGGACCTGGTCGGCCAGCAGCCCGAGGGCGCCGACCGCGCGGGACATCGGGTCGTCCTCGCCGCCGCCCAGCGCCTTGTCCCGCAGGTAGGCCGCCTTGACCTCCGCCCAGCGAGCCCGCTGCTCGGGAGTCAGGCGGCCGCGCAGCTCGGCGAGCTTGAGCAAGTTCGCCTCGGCGTCCGTGGTGAGGGTCTGCGCCTCGCCCAGGTAGTGGTCGTCGATCATCGCTTCGAGCTCCGCCTCGTTCATCGCGGGGACGATGCGCTCGGCCAGCTTGTTCATGTTCCGGTAGGAGCCCTGCAGCCGGTACGGCGGCTCGGTGCGGGCGGCGTCCGACTGCGCGGCCGAGGCGATGTAGGCCCGGTTGTTGGCCAGCACCACCTCCTGCACCCGCACCAGCTTGCGCAGCACGCTCAGGATCTGCTCCAGCTCGGGCCCCGAGTAGGGGTGGCGGAGCTGGTCGGGCCGGACGGCCTGGTCGCCCTTGGCCAGGCGGACCAGCAGCTCCACGTCGGACCGGTCGCGGGCCGACAGCGGCGCGAGCACCGGGTTGGAGGTGAGGGCGTTGTCCACATAGCTCAGCGCGAACTGCTCCTCCCTGCCCGACAGGACGTCCCCCAGGTTCCACACGTCGGCGCGGTTGGCGAGCATGTCGGGGATCCGGAAACGCTGCCCCGACTCGGTGTACGGGTTGCCCGCCATGCACACGGCGAACCTCTTGCCGCGCAGGTCGTAGGTGCGGGTGCGCCCGTTCCAGACGCCCTCGATGCGGCGCTGCGCGTCACACAGCGAGATGAACTTCTGCAGCAGCTCGGGCGAGGTGTGCTGGATGTCGTCGAGGTACAGCAGCGTGTTGCCGCCGCTCTCCAGCGCGAAGGAGATCTTCTCCACCTCCTGCCTGGCCGTGGCGTTCGGCGCCTCCGCCGGGTCCAGCGACGTCACCCCGTGCCCGAGCGAAGGCCCGTTGACCTTGACGAACATCAGTCCCAGGCGGCTGGCCACGTACTCCATCAGCGTCGTCTTGCCGTAGCCGGGCGGCGAGATGAGCAGCAGCAGCCCCATCTGGTCCGTCCGCTTCCCGTCACCGGCGGCCCCGAGCTGCTTGGCCAGGTTGTCGCCGATCAGCGGCAGGTAGACCTCGTCCAGCAGCCGGTTGCGCACGAACGCGCTCATCACCTTGGGCCGGTACTCCTCCAGCCGCAGCCTGGCCCGCTCGGCGGCGACGAGCTCGCCGCGCCGCTTCTGGTAGGCCCGGTAGGCAGGCACCCGCTCGGCCGCGAACCGCCTGGTCCGGGCCAGCATCTCGTCCAGCCGGATCTCCAGCTTCCGGTCCGCGATGCGCGGGTGGGCGCCCAGCAGCCCCTCCACGGTCGCCGAGACGGCCGCGCCGGAGTCGTACCGGGGCAGGTCGCAGAGCTGCACCGCGATCGCCTCGGCCAGCTCGGGCCCCTGGTCGAAGGCGCCGATCCAGGCCTGGGCGAGCTGCACCCGCTCCGGCAGCGCGACGGCCTTCAGGTCCGCCTCGAACTCCTTGACCTTGACCGGCCCGAGCTGCCGCTGGAACCCCGTCACCAGCTCCCGCGCGGCCTTGCTGGTCACGAACCCGTCGGGCTGACCGGCGAGCTCCTCGACGAGATACTCCCCGGCGATCGCCGCCACGCCGCCCGCGTCCCGCCGGCCGATGGTGCCCAGGAAGGCGTCGATCAGCCCGCCGAGCTCCCCGGCCAGCGCCGCGAGCGCGGGCGAGGCCCCGAAGACGGTCCGGGCCCGGCCGAGCGACCCGGCCCGGGTGGCGAATGTTTTACGTGAAACCTCCTGCACGCCGTACGTCCAGAAAAGCTGGGCCGCGGCCCGCGCCTCCGGTGGGTAGCGCAGCAGGCCCGCGCCCGCCCGCAGCCGGAGCAGGACGTCCAGGATGGCGGCGGCGTCATGGTCGTGGACTCCGCGCTCGTAGCCCTCGTCGTAGCGCTCCTGGGCGGCTTGCCGTACCAGATCGGGCAGGTCGGGGCCGGGGACGGCGGTGTCCAGGAGGGAGGCCGCCAGGTGCTCCGCGCGGTAGACCTCGGCGCTCTCCGAGACGAGCAGTTGATCCCAGAAGGGGCGGGTGTCGGCGAAGGAGGCGGGGGCCGGGGAGCGGTAGTCGGTGCCGGTGATGGCGAAGTTCATCGTCACGCCGTCGCCGTCCGGACCCCGCTGCGGGACCAGCGTCAGATCGATCGGCTGGGTGTTGACGGCGAAGCGGTGGCGGCCGAGCCGGATGCTCTCCCCGCCGTCGGTGAACAGGTCCAGGCGGTCGCGCAGGGCACGCCCGGCCTCCTGCTGCGCCGCCTTGACCCTGCCCTCCAGCTCCTCGGCCCGTACGGCGTCGCCCAGGTCACGCAGCTCGGCCGAGACGGATCGGAGCTTGGCCACCATGGGGTCGGTGGCGAAGTAGGTGTTGACCTCGTCGAGCGAGCCCAGCGTGGACAGCCGCCTGGTGATGCTGCCGAGGGTGCGTTCGGCGGAGGTGAACAGCCGGTCGGCCCGCTGGGCGAGCGCGTCGAGCTGGGCCTGCTTGCGGGCGGAGAACGCCTCGTACACGTCGTCGCGCTTGGCGTTGAGCTGGTCGGCGAAGTCGTCGAACTCACCGAAGCGCGACTCCAGGTTCTCCACCTGGATCATCAGCCGGCCGAGCTGCTCGTCGCACCTGGCCGGCGTGTCGGCGACGGCCATCGCGCCGGTGATGGCCTGGCCGAGCAGCGCGAACTCGGCCGCGAACGCGGCCCTGCCCTCGGCGCCGAGCAGCTCGCGCCGACGCCCGTCCAGCAGCGCCCGCGCCCGGTTGATGCCGCCCAGCACCTCGGCGATACGGCCCAGGATGGAGGTGCGTACGGTCGCGTCGGCGATGTCCAGCGAGCCGACCACCTCGGTGACGACGTCCAGCCCTTCCGCCTGGGTGGTCAGCCGCTCGGTGACCGGTACCGCTTCGGCCACGGTGGCGATCGCGGCGGCCTGCGCGGCGAGCTCCTCCACGGCCGCGTGATAGCCGGTGAACGCGTCGGGCCGTTCCAGGAACGCGATGGCCCGCCGGCCCGCCGAGGTGACCTCCTCGGTCAGGGCGGCGGCCAGCTCGTCCAGCCGGGCGAGGTCGAGGTAGCGGACCTCGCGCAGCGTCACCAGATGCCCCTGGGCCCGGCGCAGGGTGGCCAGCAGGGTGACCCAGGCGTCGGCGGTCGCGGGGGAGTCGCCCTTGGACCGGCGCAGCAGCTGGGCGACCTCCTCGGCGGCCTCCTCCAGCGTGTCGGCGGCCTGGCGGGTGAGCTGCGCCACGCTCTCGTACTCGTCGAGCACCTGCTCGGCGGTGGCGCGCACGTCGGCGAGCGGCCCGCGCAGGCCGTGCTCACCGAGCCAGTGGTAGCTGTCGAAGGTGCGCGTGCAGGCGGCGATCAGCGCCTCGAACGTGGCCGCCCCCGGTGCCATCTCCTCGACCATGCGCGACACCGACAGGCAGTCGGAGATGCCGCGCACCAGCTCGGCGTTGCCGATGCGCTCTAGCGGCCCGGTACCGGTCGGCTGCGCGGCGGCGTAGGTGTCGGAGACGTACGGCGTCTGCCACACCTGCATGGGGTGCACCCGCGTCGGCTCCTCGGAGGTGGCCCGGAAGACCACCATGGTGCCGTCGTCGAACAGCGAGAACCCGTGGCAGACGATCGGGTTGGCCACCTCCTTTCTGATCACGTTGTACGGCAGCAGCAGCGAGCGTCCGTCACCCCTGGCGTGGAAGACGTAGAGCACGTCCTCGCCGTTGGGCGAGCGGACCATCCGCTCGAACTCCAGGTCGCTGACGTCGGTGTCGAACGTCTTGCTGACCCCCGTGGCCAGGTAGTAGCCGCCGGGGAAGATCAACCCCTGGTCCTCGGGCAACCGCTGGCAGGCCTGCCCGATGCCGTCGAGCCTGGTCACGGCCTTGGTGCGGGTGTTGAAGACCAGATGCCGCCACTCGGTCTCCTTGTACGGCCTGATCCGCATGAGGATGAGCGGCCCGACGCGGGCGTACTCGACGTCGGCGTCGGCCAGGCTCTGCAGTTTCTCGGCGACGGGCTCGCTGTAGATGCCCGCGCCGGACTCGGTGTTGTTCTCGATCTTGATAGTGAGGTCGCCGCCGACGGTCTCGACGAACACCTCGTCCTCGATGGAGATGTGCGGGTGGCGGCCGAGGACGTGGTCGTCGCGACTGCTGGGGGTCCACTCGAAGTCGTGGGAGGGCGGGAAGACATGGTCCCGCTCCCCCCGACTGTCCTGATATTTCATGACCCCGGTGGGGGTGACCGTCCAGCGGAGGACCCGGAGGTCGGCCGGGCCCGTCTGGAAGACGGCCAGCAGCTTGCCCTCCACCCGCCTGAGCTGGGCGAGGCTGGTCTCCTTGTAATAGCGGTAGAGCTCGGAGAAGTCCTTGCGGAAGGCCGGGTCGTCCAGGGCCGGCAGCTTCTCGGCATCGAACCTGAAGGCGTCGCCCTCCCGGGTGAAGCGGTGCACGGCGAACACGTCGGTCACTGCGGTCTCCGGCTTGAGCCCGATGAACACGTTGTAGCCGAACAGCATGACGTCGCCCACGGAGACGATGTCCCTGGGGACGCAATTGTTCTCCGTACGGATCCGCTCGGTGCCCAGCAGTCGCAGCTCGGCCCCGCCGAACACCGTCAGGCGCTGCGCGTTGACGGCCTCGGCCGCCTTCGACAGCGCCTTGGCCTGGGCGCCGAGCCGGTTCCTGAGCACCTCGTACGTGCCGGCCTCAAGATTGGTGGTGCCTTCCTGAGCAGTGTCAGTCACGCTGTCAGACCTTCGCGGGGACCAGCGCCGTCACCGACGAGTCCGCCACGCCGAGGCGGCGGGCCGTGTCCAGCAGCTCGCCCAGCGGCCCGGAGTCCGGCCCGCCCCGCTGGATGAGCCGCATGAGCAGCGCCGACACGGTGAGGTTCTTCAGGTCCTCGGTGCTGACCCCGCTGACCACGCCGGCCAGGTCCTGCATCAGACTGGCGGACCCGTTCAGGTAGGGGCCGGCCATGGACCGGGCCACGTCGGAGTGCTCGACGAACCCGTCGACCACCTTGCCCGCGGTGATCGAGCCGATCACCTTGTCGAAGAACATCGTGTCGCCGCCGACGATGTCGATGTTCGCCTTGGCCAGACCGGCGGCCAGCACGCTCGCCTGCGCCTCCGCCACGTGGCGGGACACGTCGATCTGCTTGAGCCGTACTTCCTTGTCGGTCTCCAGGCGCAGCCGGTACTCCTCGTGCGCCCTGCTGGCGTCGTCCAGCGCCGCCATCGCGGCCGCCTTCTCCGTCAGACCCTCGGCCTCGGCCTTGAGCTTCTCGCCGATCGCGGCGGCGGAGGCCAGGGCCATCGCCTGCTCGCCCTCGGCCTGCGCCTTGAGCCGGTCGCCCTCGACCAGGGCCATCGCCCGAGCGCCTTCGGCCTCGGCCTTGAGCTTCTCGCCCAGCGCCATCGCCTCCGCGTGGCCGACCTTCTCGATCGCCTCCGCGCCCCGCTCCTTGACCTGCGCCTCGGCCAGCCCGGCCGCGGCGGTCTCGGCCTGTACGCCCTCGGCCAGCCGGATCTTGGCCCTGGCGTCCAGCTCGGCGGCCTGCTGCCTGGCCTCGGCGAGCACCAGCTCCTCGCGGGCCTTGAACTTCGACGCCTCCTCGGCCGCCTCGGCCGCCTTGATGCCCTTGACCAGGTTCTCCTGCGCCTCGGCCTCGGCGGCGATGATCACCGCCTGGCGGGTGCGCTCGGCCTCCTCGACCACGCGCAGCCGCTTGATGGCCTCCTCCTGCTCGGCCACCGTCTTGTCCACCGCGATGCGCTCCCGTACGACCTCGGCGATCGACCGCTTCTCGGTCTCGACCTCCTTGTCCTTGGAGATGCGTGACAGCTCGGTCTCCCGCTCGCGGGCGATGACCTCCAGCATGCGGTCCTTCTCGATCCGCTCGGACTCGATCGCGATCACCCGCTCGCGGTTCTTCTCCGCGACGGCCACCTCACGGGCCCGGTTCTCCTGCTGTACGCCGAGCTGCTCGTCGGTCTTGATGTTGGCCGCCATGGCCCGCAACCGCTCCTCGGCCTGCACGCGGGCGATCTCCGCCTCCTCGCGGGCCCGTACGGTCTGGATCTCGCGCTTCTGCTTGGCCTCGGCGTCGGCCTGGCGGCGCTCCAGCTCCAGGATGGCCTCGCGGGCGTCCACGTTCTGGCGGGTGATCTCCTTCTCCTCGGTGCGCTGGAACTCGTTCGTGCGCACGTGCTCGATCGCCGTCAGCTCGGTGATCTTGCGGATGCCCTGGGCGTCGAGGATGTTGCTCTTGTCGAGCGACGTCAGCGCGGTCTGCTCCAGGTAGTCGATGGCCGCGTCCTCAAGGCTGTAGCCGTTGAGGTCGGTGCCGATGAGGCGGATGATCTCGTCGCGGAACTCGTCGCGCTTGGTGTAGAGGTCGACGAAGTCGAGCTGCTTGCCGGCGGTCTTGAGCGCCTCGGAGAACTTGGCGTTGAACAGCTCCTGCAACGTCGACTCGTCGCTGGCCCGCACGGTGCCGATGGCCTGGGCGACCTTGATGACGTCCTCGGCGGTCTTGTTCACCCGGACGAAGAACGTGATCTTGATGTCGGCCCGGATGTTGTCCATGCAGATCAGGCCCTCGCGGCCGGTCCGCTCGATCTCGATGGTCTTCACCGAGATGTCCATGGTCTCGGCCCGGTGCACCACGGGAAGAACGATGGCGCCGGTGAACGTCACGTCCACCTTGTTGACCTTCGAAATGATCAGCGCTTTACCCTGTTCGACCTTTCTGAACAGCCGGCTGATGACGACGAGCAGACCTATGACGACGACAAGGACGACAGCGAGGAAAACCGCGAAGCCGGTGGAGATGACATCCATCAGTGCTCACTTTCGTAAGGCATGACCCAGAAGAACTCGCCGTCTGCGTCGTATTCGAAGATCAATGCGTTGTCGCCGCGGACCAGGCGATCCTGACCGGTCGTCCTGACCTGGACGACGGCGGAGGAGCCGTCGGCGGCGGTGACCTCGGCCTGGCCGAAGTCGTGGCTCGCCAGGCCGGTGCGGATCACGCACATGCGGCCGACGAAGTCGCCGCGCGAGGGGAGGATTTCCTTCGCCATCAGCCCCCGCAGCGGGCTGATCAGCGCCCGGGTGCCCAGCCAGCCGCCCGCCAGGGCGACGGCGGGCACGGCCCAGAGCAGCGGTCCGGTCGCGAACTGGCTCCCGATCAGGCTCAGCAGCCAGGCCGTCGCGATCAGCAGGGAGAGCGTGACGCCGGCCGGCACACCGCCGAACCCGAGCCAGGGCGCGTCCGCGCCGTCAAGGTCGAACAGGCCGGTGATCACCACGACCCAATAACCGACGACCACGATCAACAGAAAGCTGAAAAAGACCGTCGGAAAGTCCAACGCGACGTGCAGGAACTCGCTCAATACTCGTTGCCCCGTCCCCCGGTGCCTGACTCGTTGGACTATATCTAGATAAAGGCTGACTAAAGAAAAAAGTTCCCGAATGGTTAGACAGCTTGACCTCAAGCGCGCTTGAGGAAGCAGGCTGGCCCGCATGAGTGAAGAGATGATGCGGGCCGCGGCGTTCACCGCCTTCGGCGGCCCCGAGGTGCTGCGAGTGATGGAGCTTCCGGCGCCGCAGGCGGGAGCGGGCCAGGTGCGGGTGCGGGTCAGGACGGCGGGCGTCCAGCCCTTCGACGCCGCCGTGCGCGGCGGCTGGACCCCGCCCGGCGTGACCGGCGACCTGCCGCGCATCCCCGGCAACGAGTTCGCGGGCGTGGTGGACCAGGTGGACGAGGACGTGACCGGCGTGCCGCTGGGGGCGGAGGTGCTCGGCTTCTCGCTGCTCAACAGCTACGCCGAGTACATCGTGGTGAACGCGGGAGACGTGACCGCCAAGCCCGCCGGGGTGCCCTGGGAGGTCGCGGGCGGGCTGACCGCCGGCGTGCAGACGGCCGAGATCGCGCTCGACGGGCTGGCCGTGGGGCCGGGTGACACGCTGCTCGTCCACGCCGCCGCCGGCTCCGTCGGCACCGCCGCCGTGCAGATCGCCAGGATGCGCGGCGCCACCGTGATCGGCACCGCCCGCGAGGAGAACCACGCCTACCTGTGGGACCTCGGCGCGACCCCCGTGGCCTACGGCGACGGCCTCGCCGACCGGGTCCGCGCCCTGGCGCCCGACGGGGTGCACGCCGCGCTCGACGGCGCGGGCGGGCACGCGCTGGAGGTCTCGCTGGAGCTCGTCAAGGACCCCGACCGGATCCTGACCCTGGTCGAACACGCCAAGGCCGCCGCCCTGGGCGTACGCACCACCCAGGGCGTCCGTACGGCCGAGCGCCTGGGCCGCTACGCCGACCTGTACGCCACCGGCAAACTGAAGTTCCCGGTACGCAGGACGTACGAGCTGGAGAAGGCGGCGGACGCGCACAGAGAGATCGAGACCGGCCACGGCCGCGGCAAGATCGTCATCCAGGTAGGCTGACCGGCCACACCGGCCAGCCAACAGCCGGCGCCCCCACTGTCTACGGGCGTCGGCTGCCCACGGTGAGCGGCCCCTACTGGCGGTGGGTCATCGCCTCGGCCACCGCCAGTTGGATCTCGTCCAGGCCCGGCTCGCCGTCCTCGATGCTCCACAGCGAGTTCTGCAGCACCCGGCCCAGGGTCCACCCGGCCGCCCGCCGCCGGTCGAGCCCGAGCCGGTCGACCATGAGGTCGAAGCGTCGCAGCACCGCCCGCCGCACGTCCCCGGTGGCGACCACGTCGTCCCACCGGTTGTCCAGCGCCGGCAGGAGGTCGAACCCCGGGTCGCCGGCCAGTGGCTTGGGGTCGATGCTCAGCCACGGCTCCCGCTCGGCGGCCAGCACGTTGTCGTAGTGCAGGTCCCAGTGCAGGAGCCGGTCGCCCGGCTCGGCGACCAGCTCACCGACCGCTCCCGCGCACACCCGCAGCCAGTGCCGCTCGCGCTCGTCGCCCAGCGCGCCCAGCGCCTCCGGCACGTCGTCGAGCATGCCCTGAGCGATGTCCCCGAGCCGGCGCGACATCCCGGCAGGCGCGGGCACGGCCACCAGCCGGGCGAGCAGCCCGGCGAGGATCTCCACCGCCTCCATGTCGTCGGGCACCGCGGACAGCGGCCTGGCCGCGTCCAGCCGCTCCAGCAGCAGGGCACCGCCGCCAGGATCCTCGTCGAGCAACAGCACGGACGCGTTCCCGGCCCAGGCCCGCAGCCCCGGCCCCTCGGTCGCGTGCTCGTCCGTGACGGGCTGCAACTTGAGCGCCGCCGGCGTGCCGTCAGCCCGCACCACCGGCAGCACCAGCGACACGACCCCGTGCCTCGGCTCCCCGTCGAGCCGCAGCTCCCACTCCCGCAGATAACGCTCCGCCAGCGCGGGCAACCCCGCCGACCAGGCCCGCCCCGCCGCACCGTCCTGCTTCACATGATTCGCCACCAACGCCGGGGGCACCACGATCGTCACCACCCCAGTGTCAGCTTCTCGGTCGTAAAACGACCGAGCTTGCAGCTCCTCGCCGTCGATGGCTTCGACGGTCCGGTCCGCGTCAGGCAGCGTGACTGACTGCCCAGCCCGTCTCACCGCGTGAGGCGATGTTCCGGGCTGCGTTGACGTCGGCGTGCTCAGCGAAACCGCACGACGTACACGAGAAGGTGGCCTGGTCGGGCCGGTTGCGCCTGTCCACATGCCCGCAGTGCGAGCACTGCTGTGAGGTGTAGGCCGCATCCACGGCGATCACCGCCACGCCTGCCCGGACCGCCTTGTAGGCGATGAAAGCTCCGAGCTGGTAGAAACTCCAGGAGTGCAGCGTGACCCGCTGGGGCTTGCGAAGCCGTACCCGCTCGCGGATGCCCTGGAGATCCTCCAGAGCGATCCCGCGCCCGGTGCGTGTCGCCTCGGTCACGATGCTTTTGGCGATGACGTGGTTGACATTCGCGGCGAACCGCGCCTCGCGACGACGCCGCCGTTTCAGCAGCCGCTTGGCGGACTTGGTCCGCTTGGCCTGCAGGCGGCGGCGCAGGCGGCGATGACGGTGGCGGACCGCGTTCAGGCCCTTGCCGCAATGACGGACCCCATCGGAGGTGGTAGCGATGTTGGCGATGCCCAGATCCACCCCGACGAAGCCGTCCGGTTCCGACAGCGGCCGGTCGGCCACCTCGACCGTGGCATACAGGAACCACATCCCGTCCCGGCAGATCAGATCCGACTCACCCCGGCGGTGGGCGGCCAGCAAAGCCAGTTGCCCGGCCGAGCCGGTGAAGGCCACCCCTTTCAGCCGCCCGGCGCTCGTCCAGATCGACACCGTCCGCGCATCATGCTGCCAGGACAGGCACCGGTCGTCATAGGGCTGGGCCGCCAGCGGCCGGAAGGAGATCGGTTTGGTCTCGGCTTTGATCCGGCGTGGCGATCCGGGCTTGCCCAGGTTCCGGCGGCGAGGTTGGCGTGCAGGGTGCGGTAGGCGTCGCACACTTTCTTGATGACGTGCTGGGCGGCCTGGGCGGCCAAGCCGAAGTCGGCCTTGATCTGGTCGTAGGTGTGCTTGCGCAGGTCGAAGGTGCGGAAACAGCGTTGCTGGAACGCCAGTGCCGCGACCAGGTTCGCCGCCCGGTTGGCGGCGTGCAGGGTGGCTTCCAGCGCCGCCGCCTGCTGCGGCGTCGGCAGGAGCTTCACCTGCACCACCAGTTTCACAATCGAACACATTACCATTAGGTCTATGTCACCGCGATGGGAGCCGAACCCCAAGATCCGGCGGGGCCGTAGCGTGGTCCACAGCCTCCACGCCCATTTGGTCTTTACCACCAAATACCGGCGCGAAGTGTTCACCGATGAGACCCTGCGCCGCTGTGAGGACATCATGATCGAGGTATGCGACAGCTTCGGCGCCACGCTGGTGGAGTTCAACGGCGAGCACGACCATGTCCACCTGCTGGTGCACTATCCGCCCAAGGTCGCGCTCTCGACTCTGGTCAACTCTCTCAAGGGCGTCTCGGCCCGGCTGCTGCGCAAGGAGTTCCCGGTCCACATCCGCCGGTATCTGTGGGGCGGCCATTTCTGGTCCCCCTCCTATCTCGCCGCGTCCTGCGGCGGAGCACCCCTGTCGATCATCAAGGAGTACATCGAGAACCAGAAACGGCCAGACTGAGTCACCCACGCAGACCGACTGTCAGGGCACCGCTCGGGCCTGGAGGCCCTCCCGCGCTGTCGTTTCCTCCCGGGCGTGAACGCCCGGGGTTCCACGCCAGATCACGCTGAAACAGCCCGTCCGCTGAACGCGACGGGGTTTCCCACAGCATCTATGTAGATGCCATCTACGTAGATGGCATCTACATAGATGGTGGCCAGGCGACCTCGGCTAGTAGTGCCAGGGAGACCAGTCGGGCTCGCGCTTGTCCAGGAAGGAGTCGCGGCCTTCGGCGGCCTCGTCCGTCATGTAGGCCAGGTGGGCCGCCTCACCGGCGAACACCTGCTGCCCCACCTGGCTTCAGGCGGGTAGGTTCCACGACGGTCCGTCGGGGTGGCCCAGCCATACGCGCTGCCTTTCGGGCGTCACGGTCAGGCCGAAGGTGGACTGGTGCGGCTGACCGGCTTCCCGCCACAGCAGAACGGCGTCTTCGACGGCGTCCCACAGCTTGACCGGGCCATGCTGATGAACTGTCCAGCCGCCTGTGGACTGCGGCTCGACCACGGCGCGTGAACCGGAATCGACATCGATCAGGAAGGTCGTGTCGTTCTCGCCCCAGACGCACTGGGCCTGTGGCACGGCGAGCTGAGCGACCCACAGAGCCGCTTGGTCGTCCAGAGCCGACGGATCGATTCTGGTCTCGCGTACGTCTCCAACGCCTCTGACCAACGGCGGGAGCGGAGGAGGCAGGTGGGAGCGGGCGGTCATGAAAGACAGGTCGTCTTTCAGAAAGCGGCCACTCGCGGCGCCGTCACCCGCCACAGTGAGATGCGCGAACGCCACCCCACCCATCCATCCCCGCATCGGGGCTGTGATGGTGCCGCCATCGCGGACCTGCTGCGGCCACGCGAGCGGGATCGTGCGAACGGAACATGTTGCGATGAGCCGATCGTATTCAGCGTTCTCGGCGTATCCGTACAGCCCGTCTCCGACCACCAACGTCGGGGTGTAACCCGCCTTGAGGATCGCGTCACGAGCCCGGGCGGCTACCACCGGGTCGTACTCGATCGAAGTGACCGCGTCGCTGCCGAGCCGCTGACACATCAGCGACGTCGAGTAGCCCGTGCCCGTGCCGATCTCCAGAACCTTGTCACTCTCGCCGATCCGGGCGGCCTCCAGCATCCGCACAACCAGGCCGGGCAAGGTCGATGACGACGACGGCCGCCCTGTCACGAGCTCCGAGGCGTCTTCGGCCATGACGCCGCCCACCTGCGTCACCCAGGTCTCGTTGGCGTAGACCAGGGCAAGCCATTCGCCTTCGCCCGTGTCGGCACAGCGCATCGGGACCCATAGGTCGTCCCGGCCTTTGTGAGGCAGGTATATGGCATCACCCAGAAACCGTTCGCGAGGCACTATTTCCAGCGCCTTGCGCCAGTCGGCAGAACCTATTGTGTTCGCCAGTTCGAGGCGAAGCCCTGCGGCTGTTTCTGTCATGGCCACCATCCTTCCAGTAGTACGTCCGCGAAGGCATGCGCTATCGCGTCGCAGTCCGGCAGCCATCCCCATTGGCCATTCGGGTTACATTCGATGAACGTCCAGATTTCTCCCGCCCTGCTCTCTTCGATGGCGAAATCGAAACAACCGAACTCCAGGCCGAAGTGTGCGAGGTAGGTGTATAGAGCCTCCCTGATCGCTTCGGGTACTTCGATGGGCTCGTGGATCAGCTCACGCCAATCTCCGCGTCTCCAATCAAGCGCGCCATCGGGAGCGGTGATCCTGCTCGCAAACACCTTCCGGCCTACCACGGTCACTCTCGCGTCAGCGGTCTTCTGAATCTCCTTTTGAAACAGGTGAGCGGTCACCGACAATGACCCGTTCAGATCATCTGCACTGATCCGCTGCGTCCATATGGCGCCTACCTGGCAGCCCGCGCCCGGCGGAACCCCTCGGAACGACTTGTAGATGATGTGTTCGTGTTCAAGAGCGAATTTCCGGGCGGCGTCGAGATCGTTGGTAACCAACGTCTCAGGAATCTTCATCCCTGCTCGCACAGCCACCTGCAACTGCGCGACCTTGAAGTCCGCACCTTCGGTGGCGGCGGGATGGTTGACGTAACGGCAGTTCGGCAGGGTCCTCAGCAGCCCTCTGAGCCCATGGCGAGCCTCGGTGATCACGAACTGCCGTACCTGTTCGTCAGCGGCGTCACTACGCCAAGGGCTGGGGCGCCGGTAGTAGGTGGCCCCGATCTCCTCCAGGGAGACGTCACGGCTTGGCGTGAGAAGCCTGCCACCCCACGAGTCACGACCGTTACCGATATGGGCACTGAATGTCAGCGCAGTACCGATGTCGGCGGGATCGACGCGTACCACTCGCACTTCGCGCTCGATCAGGACTCTTATGACCGTGTTGGCCGTCTCGTCAATCAATGACGTGACAACCAACACAGTGGTCGGCGTTGGTGGCATCAGTCGTTGCTGTCGTCCGCGACCTTGGGCGAGTTGGCCGAGCCGTCACTACCACCCTGCGACGTGGTTACCGTTCCGCGCTGCATGTCCACGATCGCACCACCGGCGTCATGGAAGTGGGTGAGCTGCGTTTCGGGATCGAACGTGACCGTGGCGTATTCCAGGGGAGCGACTGAGCAATGCGGGGCCATACGACTCAAGCCCCACGGTCGCACTGTCTGATTTGGCGTCATGGCCATCGAGATTTCCTTCCGCTGGGGAGCCTTTCTCCCTTGACGCTACGGAGCCATCAAGGGATTGGGAAGAAAACCAGAGCCGTCTGTAACCGTACGGACACTCTTTGTGGTGAAGGGGGGAAGGGCGGAGGCCCCTGTAGTGATGGGGACCTCTTGTCCTGAGTGGTCAGATGTCGAACTCGCCGAGTTTCGCACCGCCCACGAAGGCGCGGAAGACGCTCCCACGCAAGAGCAGCGGCTCAACGTCCGGCTGCTCGGAGTCCCTGATCGCGTAGCGATCGCCACTCAGCTTGGCCACATAGAGACAGTCGCCTCCGCTGGAGCCGGAAAGTGTGGATTTCGTCCATTCTGCGGCATTCAGCTCGACGCGCAGCTCATCAGTGATTCTCATACCTTGCCGCCACCTCACGTACCAGTCGCTCGCTCACGTGTATGGGATGGGCCCACTTATGGATCGCGTCGTATCTGAGATTAACCTTTCGTCTCCTCGATCCAGGTGTGGGTGACTCCTGGCTCAGCACCGAGGATCGCTCGCGCGTAGGCCGGCGTCTGTAGAAGCCCCGGAATGACCAGGGGTTGCCATGTGCGGATCGTGTGGGCGTTCTCCTCCACTTTGGGCCACTCTCTGAACCACTTCGGAGCCGACACAACCGTGGCGCTTGACAGCAGACGAAGCAGTTCCCCGCCCAGATTCAGGACAGTTTCCGCCGAGAGGGTGAAATTCCTGGTCGGCTTTCGCTTGCCTCGTTCAATCAGACCGATCAAGCTTTCGCTGCACGGGATCAACGACCCCATGGCCGCCTGGGATAGGCCGGCCGCCATCCGGGCTTCCCTCAATGCCGCACCGTACGGGTTGCCCTCGTTCGGGGATGGAGTCTGTTCATCCGCCGACATGCCGCTCCTCCAATTGCTCCGGACAGCTCTCCCGAATACCGCACAGACAAGGCGTACAGCGGTTGTCTGGATACGGACAGTCGCTTGGTAGATACAAAGTAACTGGGAGAGAGCACTCTAGGAATGCTTCTCGGGGAAACCGGCAGAC
Organism: Nonomuraea glycinis; assembly: GCF_014646515.1. Lineage (GTDB taxonomy): Bacteria > Actinomycetota > Actinomycetes > Streptosporangiales > Streptosporangiaceae > Nonomuraea > Nonomuraea glycinis. Next base: position 136,219 of record NZ_BMNK01000002.1, on the reverse strand, counting down.
CATCCGGACAGGCCCTCATCATCCTGTCCGGATCAAGAGACGGATATTTCTGAGTTCTTGTTGCGGCGGATGCCGTATTTTCGGACACGGACAAGGTCGGTGATACTCGATGATTCACGAACTACGGGAGAAAATGGCTGAAGAGTCCCATACGGACCCCACTCGGGAGCCGATCAGCGACGTCATCGCGGCCAAGCACGACAAAACTCTCGCGGAACTGCGTAATCTGCTGATCCAGCGCGGAATACGTACCTACATCGTCGAATATCTCAAGCTCACTCTTAAGTCATCAACCTGGCCCGCGCCTCCAGGAAGCACGCAACATCGCCACCCGCCAGAGTTGCTGATCTTCGCTCCTCAAGGATGGCGTGTCGCCACCGTGCGGATAGCTCCGCGATCCGGTGCGTACCTCGTGGATGTGGCACAGGCTGACCGACGCGGCGGCCTGGCACCGGACAGGCGGTACATCATCCCCTCGCACGAGTCGGCCAGGGTCCCGCCGCTACTTCCTGGCTACGTGACGGACGGGTCATGACCCCGGAAGACTTGGAAACCAGGTTCGGCAGGGCATGGCAGATAGACGTTCTGCCCACATGGGGAGTCGCCGCATCGCTTGATCTTCGCGGTGGTCAGCTGTCGGCCTGGCGTGGGGATCGGATCCTGGGCGCCCGGCTAGTAGTGCCAGGGGTACGGGGACCAGTCGGGCTCGCGCTTGTCCAGGAAGGAGTCGCGGCCCTCGGCGGCCTCGTCCGTCATGTAGGCCAGCCGGGTCGCCTCACCGGCGAACACCTGCTGCCCCACCAGCCCGTCGTCGATCAGGTTGAAGGAGAACTTCAGCATCCGCTGGGCCGTCGGCGACTTGCCGTTGATCTTGCGGCCCCACTCCAGGGCCACCGTCTCCAGCTCCTCGTGCGGCACGACCGCGTTGACCATGCCCATCCGGTGGGCGTCCGCGGCGGAGTAGGTGTCGCCGAGGAAGAAGATCTCCCGGGCGAACTTCTGGCCCACCTGGCGGGCCAGGTAAGCCGAGCCGAAGCCGCCGTCGAAGCTCGCCACGTCGGCGTCGGTCTGCTTGAACAGGCCGTGCTCGGCGCTGGCGAGTGTGAGATCGGCCACAACGTGCAGGCTGTGCCCGCCGCCCGCGGCCCAGCCGGGGACCACGGCGATGACGATCTTGGGCATGAAGCGGATCAGCCGCTGCACCTCGAGAATGTGCAGGCGGCCGGTCGAGGCCGTGCCGTCGGCGTACTGATAGCCGTCCTTGCCCCTGATGCGCTGGTCGCCGCCGGAGCAGAACGCCCAGCCGCCGTCCTTGGGCGACGGGCCGTTGCCGGTCAGCAGGACGCAGCCCACGTCCGTGCTCTGGCGGGCGTGGTCGAGGGCGCGGTAGAGCTCGTCCACGGTCTGCGGCCGGAAGGCGTTGCGCACCTCCGGGCGGTTGAACGCGATCCGCACGGTGCCCTGGTCGACGGCGCGGTGGTAGGTGATGTCGGCGAAGTCGAAACCGTCGACGACCTGCCACGCCTTGGCATCGAAGAGCTCGGAGACCATGGGCCAGAGCCTAACCGATGAGGGCTCTGGCCCCTCAGGGCGGCCTAGGTGACCTCCGCCCGGAGCTCTGCCAGCAACTGGCCCTGGTCGGCGAGCATGTCGGTCAGGATGCGGCGGGCGGTGACGAGCAGGTCGGCGAGCTCCGGAGTGGCCAGCGTGTAGACCACGGTGCTGCCTTCGCGGATGGCGCTCACGATGCCCGCCCTGCGCAGGACCGCGAGCTGCTGGGAGAGGCTGGACGCCTCGATGTCGATCTGGGCCAGGAGCTCCCTGACGGGCAGTGGCCCTTCCTGGAGTAGCTCCAACACTCGGATGCGAGCGGGGTGGCCGAGAGTTCGGAAGAAGTCGGCCTTGGCCTGGTTGACCTCCACGTGCATACTGCCAGACTAATCGAGCGCAGTTGCATAATTCTTCAAGTCGTAACGTTGTTGGCTAGGATGACAGCGGGGACTAGGGAGTAGCCATGGGCCGAGGAAGAGCCAAGGCGAAGCAGACGAAGGTCGCTCGCCAGCTGAAGTACACCAACCACAACATCGACTATGACCGGCTCCGCAAGGAGTTGGGCGCCGACGACGAGCGGGATGAGATGCGCTCGGCTACGGCGTCCGAGCAGGATAGTGAGCGCGCGCAATAACGCGCGTTAGTCGTGCGGGAGCGAAGGTGACGTTCGCGAGCCGCCTGGCCTCGGGCGCCGGATCCGGTGCCGTGAGCTCCAGGCGGCGTAGCACTTCGCGGATGATGACCCGCATCTCCAGCAGTGCCAGCTGCGCGCCGACGCAGAAGCGACGGCCGCCGCCGAACGGCATCCAGGCTCTGCTCTGCCGCCCGTCGAGGCTCTGCCGTCCGCCGAGGAAGCGTTCCGGCCGGAACTCCTCCGGCGACGGGAAGACCGCCGCGTCGTGGTGCACGAGCGGGATCGACGGTCCCGCGTACCATCCGGCCGGGATCTCATACCCACCCAGCCGTAGCGGGGCGTCGAGCACCCTGGGAGCCTCATAGACGACGGGCCGGACGCGTAGCACCTCCTTGATCACCGCGTCGAGGTAGGGCTCGTCGTCCGGCAGCCGTCGCAGCACGTCCGGCAGGCGCAGCAGTCGCTCGAAGGCCCACGCCAGGCCGGTCGCCGTGGTCTCGTGCCCGGCGATCAGCAAAGTGATCAGCTCGTCGCGCACCTCCTGGTCGCCGAGCCCGGTCGCCAGCAACCTGCTCAGTACGTCCGTCCCTTCGGGCTCCTTCCTGCGGCGGGCGATCTCCTCGAACAGGATCGCGTCGACGGCGGCGCGCACCCTGAGGAAGCGCACGTACGGCGAGAACGGCAGGCGGGCCATCGGCTCGCGCAGCCGGGGCGGCAGCATCGCCACGGACATGGACCCACCGGCTTCGATCAGCCGCGGGAGCAACGCCCGCAGCCGGCCGATGCGCCCGGCGTCGCGGATGCCGAAGACCAGCCGGATGATGATCTCCAGCGTGATCTCCTGCATGCGGTCGCGCAGCGTGAACGGCTCGCCCAGCGGCCAGGTGGCGATCTTCTCGGCGGCGATGGCCGCGATCTCGTCGTGGTAGCCGGCGACCTGCCTGGCACGCAGGGGGGGTGAGCGCCTTGCGGTGTTTCGCCCAGTCGTCGCCGTCCAGGGTCAGCACCGAGTGCGCGCCCACCAGGAGTTCGAGGAAGTCACGCCGGGCCTCGCCGGCGTTCCCTCCGCCCGCGTCGGTCCGGTAGACCTGCTCGGCCAGCTCCGCGGTGGCGACGTACACCTCGGGCGGGAAGCCGGGGTATCGCATCGTGAAGACCGGGCCGTACCTGCGGTGACAGCTCTCGAACAGCCCTGCCGGATCTCTCGCGAACCACGCCAGCTGGAGCGGCGAGGGGAGTCGTGGGCCGGGTGGCAGCATGACGGCATCTCCTCAGATGTATACGTACGTCTGTCATAGACGCTTGTATACATCAGTAGCATGGATCACGTGTCACGAAAAGAGGCCCGCGAAAGGCTCCTGGCAGGAGCGGTGACCTGCCTGGCCGAAAAGGGCTACGCCCGCACCACGGCCCGCGACCTGGTCGCCGCGTCGGGGACCAACCTGGCCTCCATCGGCTACCACTTCGGCGGCAAGGACGCCCTGCTCCACGAGGCCATCGCCGACTGCTTCGAGGCGTGGACCGAGCGGGTCGAGCGGACCATCTTCGGCCCGGGCGGCGTCGGCTCCCCCCGCGAGCTGCTCGAACGTGCCATGACCGCGCTCGTGGACGTGTTCGACGAGCTGCGTCCCCAGCTTGTCGTCTGCCTGGAGGGCTATCCGGCCGCACTGCGCGAGAGCGCCCTGCGGGACAAGCTGGCCGCCGCCTATGCCAAGAGCCGCCAGGCGGGCGTGGACATGCTCCGCCGGGCCGGCACCGAGTTCGGCGTCGAGATGCCCGTCGCGCCCGAGGTGCTGGTCTCCGTGCTGATCGCGATCACCGACGGCCTGATGATCCAGTGGCTCCTCGACCCGGAGAGCACCCCCGACGCCCGCCAGGTCGTGCAGGCACTCGCCGCCCTGTCGCAGATCACCGGCTGATTCGCCGTACGAGTGTGCAACGCGCCGCGATACGAGAGCGGGTCAACGCGCCGTGTGCGTGAGGAGCGCCCCGGCCAGCTCCTCCACCACCTGCGGCGCGATCAGGTGCCCCATGTCCCGGACCATCAGCAGCCGCGCCCCCGGGATCTGTTCGGCGATGATCGCGCCGTGTCCCGGCTTGACCGGCTCGTGCGTGCCCTCGATGACCAGCGTCGGCGCCTTCACCTGGCCGAGCACGCCTTCCGGCTCGAAGCCCGGGTTCTCCGCCCCGGCCCGGCGGTGGTTCACCAGCGCCGAGAGATCCCTCGCCCGCTCGTGCACCCGCTCGGCCAGCCGCCGCTCGGCGTCCTCGTCGAACGGCAGCGCGGTGCCGTTCAGCACCCTGGCCTCGGCGATCAGCCGGTCGATCTCCGCACCCCTGGTCGTGGGCGGCGTCCCCGTGATCAGCTCGGTGAAGCAGCGCACGAACTCCGGCGTGGGCGGCGGCAGACTGCCCTCCGGCTGCGGCTGTCCGGTGAGCGCCCGCATCAGCACCTCGCCCTCGCCCATCCCCAGCGGGGACGCGCCGAACAGGGTGAGCGTCAGCACCCGCGCCGGCTGCTCAAGGGCCACGATCTGGCTGATCAGCCCGCCCGCCGAATGGCCGACCAGATGCACACCCTCCAGCCCGTACGCGTCCATCACCCGCAGCACGTCGTCCTTGAGATCGAGCCAGCTGTACGGGTGCGCGTCGAAGTCCACGGTGCCCGACCTGCCGGTGTCGCGGTGGTCGTAGCGGATCACCCGGCGACCGCCCGCGACCAGCCGCCCGACGAGCTCGTCCGGCCACATGATGCCCTGGGACATCGAGCCGGCCACCAGCAGGACCGGCGGGTGAGCAGGGTCGCCGAACTCCTCGGTGTAGAGCTCGATGCCGTCCATGTCGATCAGTTTCGTTTGCATGCCCTCAGCCTGCCCGCCGCCCGTACCGGTGCCTTCCGTAGAACTACTGGCCTCTACAGAAGCCGGGCGAGCTCAGTACGGCTCGTGATGCCGAGCTTCGGATAGATCTTGTACAGGTGGTACTCGATCGTACGCGGGCTGAGGAACAGCCGGACCGCCACCTCCTTGCTCGACGCCCCCTCCGCCACCAGCCGCGCGATGCGCAGCTCCTGCGGCGTTAGCGCGACCCACGCGTCGCTCGCCGGCCTCTCGGCCGCCTCGCCCGCCGCCCGCAGCTCGTCGAGCGCCCGCCGCGCCCACGGCTCCGCCCCCAGCCTCTGGAACGTCTCCAGCGCCGCCCGCAGGTGCCCCCTGGCCTTTCCCGGCTCCTGGGTACGCCGCAGCCGCTCCCCGTAGAGCATGGCGGTGCGCGCCCCCTCGAACGGCTCCTGGTGCAGCCGCAGCGCCTCCTCGAAGTCCGCCGCGTCGCCGTCCAGCAGCCCCCGGCAGCGCAGCCGCAGCGCCCGCGACTCGGCGGACCTGGCCTCGCCCCACCGCTCCAGCCCCGCCAGCGCCTCCCGCGCCGCCTCGATCTCACCCACCGCCACCGCCGCCTCCACCCGGTCGGGGGTGGTGCGCCACACCACGGTCGGATGGCCCGCCCCCGGCCCGGCCCGCGTGATGGCCACGAAACGGTCATGCGCCGCGGCGAACCTGCCCAGCCCCAGATCCAGCAGGGCCAGCGCGTACGCCGCCACCCCCACCCGCAACCCGACCCGATGCGGCACCGCGATCGCCAGCGCCTGCTCCCCGTACCGCCGGCAGGCCTCCTCCTCGCCCCGCAGCGCCGCCACCACCGCCAGGTTGGCGAGGTGCGCCGCCTCGGAGTTCCGGTAGCCCGCCTCACGGGCCAGCGCCAGCCCTTCCTCGGCGATGGCGGCGCTCTCGGCCGGCCTCCCCTTCAGCCGCTCGGCCGTGGACAGGTACTCCAGCACCACCGGCAGCTGGCCCGTCATCCCCGACACCCTGGCCACCCGGCCCGCCCGGCCGGCCAGCTCGGCGGCGGCATCGGCCTCACCCAGGTACGAGGCCGCCGCCGACGCCCACAGGAACTCGGCCGCCTCCGCCAGCTCGTCCGCCCGTTCCACCGCCCCCCGCAGCAGCTCCCCGCCGCTGCCGTCCGCCAGCATCGCCCCGATCCCGACCACCACATCCCGTACGAACCCGCGCGGAAACGCTCGTGCCCTGCGCCCGATCTCGATGATGGCGTCCACATCGCCCACACAGTTCGCGGCCTCACACGCGTCCGCCAGCATCCCCATGCCACGCCCGGCCGCCAGCATCCGCATCGCCTCGGCCGCGTCCCCGGAGTTGAGCTCGAACCGCCCCCGCAACTGCCCGATCTCCTCGACCAGCCCACCATCCGCACCTGTCGCCAGGGCTGCGAGCCGGCGGGCGTCCGCGAGGTAGGTCTGTGCCTGGCCGGGGCGGCCGCCGAGCCAGGCGGCGGCGGACGCGTCCTTGAAGCGGCGGGCGCGGGTCAGCGGCTCCGGCGTGAGCTCCGCCGCCCTCGCCCAGGCGTTGGCCGCGTCGCCGTACCCACCCCTGGCCTGTGCCCGTGCCGCCGACGCGGCCAGTGCGGCGGCCACGGCCTCGTCCTGCCCGACGGTGGCGGCGGCCAGATGCCAGGCGCGCCTGTCACCCTCCACCAGGCCGGCCAGCGCCGCGTGCGCTCGCCGCAGCTCCACCGAACTGGCCGAGGCGTGCACCGCCGACCTGACGAGCGGATGCCGGAACCGCACCTTCTCCCCGGAAACGGTGACCAACCCGACGCTCTCGGCCTCATGCAGCCCTGCCATCGCCCGGCCTTCCAAGGGGTTGCCGTAGTCGCTCCGGGGGTTGCCGGAGGTCTCCTCGGGGCCTGGGGACGGGTCGCCGGCGGACAGGTGGGCGGCGGCGTACAGGACCAAGGAGAGGTCGCTCTCCAGGGAGGCGACGAGCAGGACGCGGCGGGCGTCCCCGGACAGGCGGGCGACCTGCTCACCGAAGAGCTGCTCGCCACCCGGCAACGGGTCGGGCAGCGGCACGCGCCCGGCGAGCCGGTCGGCGCTCAGCAACGCCACGGTCTCGCCCAGGACCAGCGGGTTCCCACCGGTCAGCGACACGAGCTGAGCCCGCACGCCGGGCGCCACCACCGCCTTGGAGTCCAGCAGCCTGACCGCGCTCTCCGGGTCGAGCCCGCCCACCGGCAGCTCCGGCACCCCCTTGCACTGACCGTCACCCCGTACGGCCAGCAGCATCGACACCTTCTCCGTCCGAAGCCTCCTGGCCGCGAACAGCACCGCGTCGGCCGAGGCCCGATCGAACCACTGGAAGTCGTCGGCGAGACAGAGCAGCCCGCCGCCGGCTGCGGCCTCGGCCAGCAGCGAGAGCACGCCCGCCGACACGAGGAACCGGTCCGCACTGGGCGCGGCCAGCCCGAGCGCCCCCGACACCGCGTCCCGCTGCGGCCCGGGGAGCGTGCCGAGCAGCCCGGTCACCGGCCGCAGCAACTGGTGCAGCGCCGCGAACGCCAGATCGGCCTCGCCCTCGACTCCCTGAGCCCGCAACACCACCACCGGCGCGGCCATCGCGGTCGCCCGAGAGGCCGCCAGGTCGAGCAGCGACGACTTGCCGACACCCGCCTCGCCACGCAGCACCAGCGCGCGCCCCGCTCCCGCCGCCGCCGCACCGATGAGGTCGTCGATCGCGGCAGTCTCCGCGGTCCTGCCGTAAAGCATGACAATGACCCTATAAGTCACATGCAGCGACAAAGCTCACAGTCGCCGGACATGGGAGAGCGCGCCCCCGTACCACGGGAGCGCGCTCTCACTGCGGATCACGACATCTTTCGTGAAGCCTCATCCGCCGTGCTGGACATCGTCGCACCGGCCTGGTCCGCCGTTTCCCTCGTCCTGTCGGACTTCTCGCTGACCCAGCGTGAGGCGTCGGACGCCGATTCCTTCATGTGATCGGTCCACTGCTGGGCATTGCGGCGGTAGAACATGTAGCCCACCGCTCCCAGCGCAAGACCGGTCATCAGGGTGAACATCGGCCACTGCCGGGACTTCCGCCTGACCGGACTCACCCTGTCCGCTGCCGTGGTCAGCACGTAGCTGACCTTCGGGGCGAGTTGGTCCTCGACCCGGTGTGCGGCATTCTCTAGCATTGGTGCCACCCTGTAACGGGCGTCTTCCACTCGCCGGTTGGCGACCAACTTGGCCTGATCCGCCATCGGCGCCATCCGTCGGCCGGTTCGCACGGCCTGGGCCTTCATCCGGCCCGTCCACGTGGTGGGTACCTCTATGACCACGCGTCGTCTTCTCAGTGTCAGGGACACGTCTACCTCCCCTGTTGTTGGGGCCCCGCGCCTGACCTTCCCGGTACAAGGCGGCTCAATCATGGCGACCCATGGGAGGATGGCTACAGCGGCCCAACGGCCATAGGCATCAAAACCGTATAAATCAATGTCGTACATAGAGGAAGGCAGCTGTCTCGTGGCTGAGAAGCTGATCGCACATCTGCAGACCAATCGTGGCAATATCAAAGTCGAGCTTTTCCCCAACAAGGCGCCCAAGACGGTGCGAAACTTCGTCGAGCTCGCCGAGGGCAGCCGCGAGTGGACCCACCCGGGCACCGGTGAGAAGAGCACGAACCGCTACTACGACGGCACGATCTTCCACCGGATCATCCCCGACTTCATGATCCAGGGCGGCGACCCGCTCGGTCAGGGCATCGGCGGCCCCGGCTACGAGTTCGACGACGAGATCTACCCGGACCTCTATTTCGACCGTCCTTACCTGCTGGCCATGGCCAACGCCGGGATCCGGTTCGGCAAGGGCACCAACGGCTCGCAGTTCTTCATCACCAGCGTGCCCACGCCGCACCTCAACGGGAAGCACACCATCTTCGGAGAGGTGGTCGAGGGCCAGGACGTGATCGACGCGATCTCCAAGACCCAGACCGGCCGCAACAACCGCCCGGTGGAGGACGTCGTCCTGGAGTCGGTCACCATCGAGCGGGTCCAAGCCTGACCTGACCGGACGCGACGGGGCCGCCCACCCGGCGGCCCCCGCATCGCCCGTCGTCCACCCGGCGGCCCGCACCGCCCTGCCGTCCACGCGGCGGCTGCCGGTGCACCGCCTGTCGCCGGTGCACCGCCTGCCGCACGAGGGCGCTCAGGCAGACGCGGCAGGGTCGTCGCTGCCATAGGCTGCGGTCATGACCAGCCAGCCGCCCAGCACGCCTTCGCAGCCCGAGCAGCCCGCGGAGGCGGTGCCGACGTGCTACCGGCATCCTGGCAAAGAGACCTGGGTCCGCTGCCAGCGGTGTGACCGGCCGATCTGCCCCGACTGCATGCGCGATGCCGCCGTGGGGTTCCAGTGTCCCGAGTGCGTGGCCGAGGGCAACAAGGGCATCCGGCAGGCCAGATCCACCTTCGGCGGCTCAGTCGTCACCACGCCCGTCGTGACCTGGGCACTGCTGGCCATCAACGTGGTCGTGTTCGGCGCCCAGCAGCTCCCGGATCTGGACGTCACCGAGCGGCTCGCCATGTGGCCGGCCGGGGTCGCCGTGCTGGACGAGTATTACCGGCTGATCTCCGCGGCGTTCGTGCACGGCGGAGTTTTCCACATCCTGTTCAACTGCTGGGCCCTCTACATGGTCGGCCCCTACCTGGAGCGGGCCTTCGGGCATGCCCGTTTCCTGGCCGTCTATCTGGTCAGCGCACTGGGCGGCTCGGTGATGGTGTTCTGGCTGGATCAGCCCAACTCGGCGACCGTGGGCGCGTCCGGGGCCATCTTCGGGCTGTTCGCCGCGATGTTCGTGGTGGGGCGCAAGCTGAACACCGAGGTGGGCGGCATCGCCGCGCTCATCGCGATCAACCTGGTCATCACGTTCATCGTGCCGGGCATCAGCTGGACCGGCCACGTGGGCGGCCTCATCACCGGGGCGGTGCTGGCGGGCGCCATCACCTTCGCCCCCAAGAGCAACCGGACCCTGTGGCAGGTGCTGGCGATCGTGGGAGCGCTGGCCATCCTCGTGGTGCTCGTGCTGGTCAGAGATGCCACGATCCTCGACACCCTGCGCTGACGTCCCCAGCTGTGGAAAAGCTGTGGAAAAACTAACGCCAGCGGGTGGAGAGAACCACACCGAAGATGATGAAGACAAACCCGATCAGCAGATTCCAGTTCTGCAGATCGCCGATGAAGGGTGCGTTGGGCGCCACGTAATAGGTGGCGATCCACAGGATGCCGATGATCCATGACGCGACCATCGTCGGCGCCAGCCAGCGAGGGCTGACCTTCACCGTCTGGGACTTCTGCGGCGGGGTGTAAACCGCCTTCTTGCGAGCCTTGGACTTGGGCACTGGATAACTCCTGCTGAGGGCCTGGGCTTCCGGATCGTCCGCAGGCTCTTCGTTAAGGGTAGTCGTAGCGTGCCCCAGGATAGTCGCCACGCGCGGGACATGGCGATCCCAGGGATCACGATCGCGCACGCATACGCTGGCCGGGTGCGGGTCACGCTACGGACCGTGGGGGAGCTGAGCGTCACCGCGGGCCTGATCCTGACGCTGTTCTGCGCCTACCTGCTCTGGGGCACCGGCGCTTACACCGCGAGCCAGCAGCTGCTGCTCCAGCGTGAGCTGGCGGCGGGGCGGATCGAGAAGATCGAGCTGGGCGGGGCGCTGGCCATGCTGCGCATCCCGAGGCTGGGCCGCGGTTACGAGTACGCCGTGGTGGAGGGAGTGGACGCCGAGCATCTGAAGAAGGGGCCGGGCCACTACCCCGGCAGCGCCCTGCCCGGCAAGGTAGGAAATTTCGTGGTCTCGGGGCATCGGACCACGTATGCCGCGCCGTTCAACCGCATCGACGAGCTGGAGCGCGGCGACGAGATCATCGTCGAGGCCCGCGAGGCCCGCTACACCTACCGGGTGACCTCCCAGGACATCGTGGAGCCGGATGAGATCGAGGTGATCGCCCCCGTCCCCGGCAAGCCCGACATCCGGCCCATCCGTCCGTACATCACCCTGTCCACCTGCCATCCGGAGTATTCGGCCGCCCAGCGGCTCATCGTCCACGGCGTGCTCAAGCAGACCGAGCTCAGGAAGGAGTGACGTGTACGCCTGGCTGTGGCGCAAGCTCCCCGGTGACACCGGGACCAAGCTGCTGGGGGCGGTGGTGCTGGCCGCCGTCGCGGTGGCCATACTCTGGTATGTCGTGTTCCCCCTATGGGAGCCGGCTGTGACGCTCGACGAGGTGACCGTACGCAGATGAGCCGTGTGCTGGTGGTGGACAACCACGACAGCTTCGTCCACACCATCGTCCAATACCTTCGCATGCTGGGCGCCACGTGTGACGTGCGCCCCCGGGACGACGTGCGCGTGGCCGACGCCGAGGGCTTCGACGGCGTGCTCGTCAGCCCCGGCCCCGGCACGCCCGAGGCGGCCGGGGTGAGCATCCCCCTGGTCCACCACGCGCTGCGGCGAGCTCAGCCCCTGCTGGGCGTCTGCCTGGGCCACCAAGCCATCGCCTGCGCCTTCGGCGCCACGGTCGCCCGCGCCCCCGAGCTCGTGCACGGCGACACCAGCGCCATCTCCCACGACGGCAAGGGCGTCTTCGCCGCGCTGCCGTCGCCGGTGCGGATGACCCGCTACCACTCACTGGCCGTACGCCCGGAAACCGTGCCCGACGAGCTGGACGTGACCGCGCGCACCGACGACGGCGTCATCATGGGCCTGCGCCACCGCACCGCGCCGATCGAAGGCATCCAGTTCCACCCCGAATCCGTGCTGTCGGAGCACGGCCACCAACTCCTGGAGAACTGGCTGCACGCACTCCTGTGACGAACACCGGAGAACTGCACGCACTCCTGTAACGAACAACCGCCCCGAAACGACACAAAGACAAGCGTCCCCGCCGTTGCCCCCGAGCGGCGGGGGCGCTTCTCGCCGTCCGGCGCGGCCAGGCGTACAGAACGACCGGGCAGGCGTACAAAACCAGCACGCGGTACGGACTCAGCAGGCACACGCGAAGGCCGCCACCCCCGGTGGGGATGGCGGCCTTCACACGTCTGTCAGCCGTTGAGGCCGTTGTCGCTGAACGGATCGTCGTCGCCCGGTGGCTCCTCCTGGGTCGGGAAATCGTCCGTGGGCGGCTGGCCCGTGTCGTCGTTCGTCGGCTGGTCGTCGTCCGGGAAACCGTCCGGCGGCGGCTCGCTCGCGGTCGGTTCCGCCGGCCCCTCGGAGACCACGATCGTGACGGTCATCCGTGGTGAGAGCTTGGCGCCCTCGCCGGGGTTCTGCTGGATGACCGTGCCCTGGGCCTGCTGGTCGGGCTGCTTGCGCACCTGGACCTTGAAGCCCGCGCTCTCGAGCACCTTCTTGGCGTCCGCCTCGGTGAGGTTGAGCACGCTCGGCACCTCGGCCAGCTGCTTGGGGATGTAGAGGGTGACGGTGCCACCCTTCGCGATCGCGCTGCCGGCCTCCGGGTCGGTCTGGAAGACCTTGCCCTGCGCCCTGCTGGACGCCTTGGTCTTGACCGAGCCCTTCAGCCCCGCGTCCGTGAGGAGCTGGTTGGCCTCGTCGGTGGACAGGCCGATGAGCCCGTCAGGCACCTTGACCTTCTGCTGCCCCTTGGAGACGTAGACCTTGACGATGGAGCCCTTCTCCACCTCGACACCCGAGGCCGGGTCGGTCTTGATGACCGTGCCCTTGTCGCTGTCGCTGAACTCTTCGATCACCTCGGCCTTGAGCTCGAGAGCTTGCAGCTCCGTCTGGGCGTAGTCGAGCTGCTGCGTGGCCAGGTCGGGCACCTTGATCGCGGCGTCGGTCGACGCGCCGCCGCCACCGCCGCTGAGCACCACGTAACCCACGGTGATGAACGCGCCGATGATCAGCAGCGGGATGATGATCCAGGCCGCGGTCTTGACCGCGGTGTTGCCGCCGCCGCCGGCTCTGCGCCGCCCACCACGACCGCCACCGTCGTCGTACTCGTAGTCAGGCAGCGCGCCGGAGCGCTGAGTGGCCGGCCCGGCGGCGGACTGGGTCGCCGTCATCATCCGGGTGCCCTGGCCCTGGCCGTAGTTGCCGGACATCGTCATCGTCTGCGCGTCGACCGGCATGCCGGACATGGCCCGCTGAATGTCGGCCCGCATCTCGCCCGCGCTCTGGTAGCGGTGGGCGGGGTCCTTGGCCATGGCCTTGAGCACGATCGCGTCGGCCCACTGAGGGATCTCCGGGTCGATCTGCGACGGCGGGATCGGGTCCTCGCGGACGTGCTGGTAGGCGATCGCGACAGGGGAGTCGCCGGTGAACGGCGGCTGGCCGGTGAGCAGCTCGTAGAGCAGGCACCCGGTGGAGTAGATGTCGCTGCGGGCGTCGACCCGCTCGCCGCGCGCCTGCTCGGGCGAGAGGTACTGGGCGGTCCCTATCACCTGCGCGGTCTGCGTCATGGTCGCGGCCGAGTCGGCCATCGCGCGGGCGATGCCGAAGTCCATGACCTTGATCTCGCCGCCGGTCGTGATCATCACGTTGGCGGGTTTGATGTCGCGGTGCACGATGCCGCCGCGGTGGCTGTAGTCCAGCGCCCGCAGGATGCCGTCGACCAGCTCGACCGCGCGCTCCGGCAGCAGTCGCCGATCGGCGCGCAGCAGGTCGCGCAGCGTCCGGCCGTCGACGTACTCCATGACGATGTAGGGCACGGGGGTGCCCTCGCTGGCGTCCTCGCCGGTGTCGTAGACGGCGACCACGGCCGGATGGTTCAGCGAGGCCGCCGACTGCGCCTCCCGACGGAACCGGGCCTGGAAGGTGTGGTCCCTTGCCAGATCCGACCGGAGAGTCTTGATCGCGACTATTCGGTCCAGCCGGATGTCTCGGGCGCGATACACCTCGGCCATGCCGCCGCGCCCGACGACACCGTCGAGCTCGTAGCGACCTCCGAGTAGCCGAGGCTGAGTCATTTCCTGCACTGTCCCTTACCGTTCATCTTGTGGCCGGCCTGCTCGGGGGGCGGCCGCCGGTGTCCATCATCGACCCGTTGGCGCATCACGTCTCCTCCTTCGGCGGGTTTGTCTCACCCGGGTCCGGCGAGGCCGAAGGTGTCGCTGTCGGCGTCGTAGTCGGCGTTGGGGTCGGTGTGGGGGTAGGTGTACGGGTGGCGGTCGGGGTTGGCTTCGGCGTTGGCCGTCTCGTCGGAGTTGCCGACTTGGTAACCGTAGCCGACCGTGAGGGTACCGGCCTTGTCGACTTCACCGTAACAACTGGAGGGCGACGGGTCTGTGTCTTAGTACGGGATGGTTTGTGCTTGGGGCTCGCGACACCGCCCGCCGGCTCGGCGGGCTCCGCCGTGGGGGTGGGCACGGGCGCCGGCGCCACCTGCGGGGAGGAGAACGCGAAGGCGCCGAATCCGACCGCCGCCACGCATCCGGCGGTGGCGGCCAGCGCCAGGGTCCGCCCGACCCCGCGCCGCCGTCGCGGCCGGGGCGGGGGAGCGGACTCCTGAAGGACGGTCTCCGCCGCCGGCTCGCCGAAGTCGTCGGTGAGCCGCTCATCGTCCGGCTCCGCCGGGCGCACCTCGAACCCGGACGGATCGGTCAGCATGCTGAGCTCGGTGCCCACCGCACCGCCCACCAGCGACTCACGCAGCACGTACGCGCGGTCGGCGAGCTCCAGCGCGGAGCCGGGGCGCTGGGCGGGGTCCTTGGCCAGCAGCGCCATGACGAGCTGCCGCAGCGGGGCGGGCACGTCCACACCCAGCGGCGGCGGCTCCTCGTTGAGGTGCAGCAGGGCGATCGCCACCGCGCTCTCCGCCCGGAACGGAGTCCGCCCGGACAGGCATTCGTAGGCCACGACGCCCAGCGAGTAGAGGTCGGTGGCCGGTGTCAGCGGCAGGCCCTGAGCCTGCTCGGGACTGACGTACTGGGCGGTGCCGAGCACCGTGCCGGTCTGGGTGAGGGGCGCCGCCTCCAGCGCGCGGGCGATGCCGAAGTCGGTCACCTTGATGGCGCCCTCGGAGGTGACGAGCAGGTTGCCGGGCTTGATGTCGCGGTGGATGATGCCCGAGGCATGCGCGACGTGCAGCGCCTTGGCCGTCTGGTGCAGCACGTCCAGGGCCACCTCGGGGCCGAGGGAGCCGTTGCGCGTCAGGATGGCCGACAGCGGCTCGCCGTGCACCAGCTCCATCACCAGGTAGGCCAGGTCGCTGTGCTCGCCGTAGTCGAAGATCTGCGCGATGCCGGGGTCGGCCAGGCCGGCGGTGATCCGCGCCTCGTTGCGGAAGCGCTCGCGGAACCCGGGGTCGGCGTAGATGTGGCTGCGCAGCACCTTGACCGCCACTTCGCGGCCGAGCAGCTCGTCGCGGGCACGCCAGACCTCCCCCATGCCGCCTGTGGCTATGGGGGAGAGCAGTTGGTAGCGGTTACCGAGCCGCATGGTCCAGCACGTTACCGTCCATCACTGGTTCAGCACCGCCTCCATTACGACCTTTGCAATCGGCGCGGCCGTGCCGCCGCCCGTGGCCTCGGCGCCCACCTTCGCGGCGCCGGACTCCACGAGCACCGCCAGTGCGATCTTCGGATCGTTGGCGGGGGCGAAGGAGATGAACCAGGCGTGCGGCGGCTGACCGTCGGCGGTCTCCGCGGTGCCGGTCTTGCCAGCCACGTCGACGCCGGGAATCTGCGCCCGGTTCGCGGTGCCGTTGGCGACGACGCTGACCATCATGTCGCGCAGCTTGCCCGCGGTCTCCGAGCTGATCGCCTCGCTGAACTCCTCGGGATCGGCCTCGTCGAGCGCGTCGCCCTTGGCGTCGGTGATCTTGTTGACCAGGTAGGGCTTCATGACCGTGCCGTCGTTGGCGATGCCCGCGGCGATCATGGCCATCTGCAGCGGCGTCATCTGGACGCTGCGCTGGCCGATGGAGGCCTGGGCGACCGCGGCCTGGTCCTCTTTCTCGCCGAAGCTGCTCGTCGCCACCGACATCGGAACGGCCAGCGGCTGCCCCGCGCCGAACTTCGTCAGTTGCTCGTTCATCTTGTCGTAGCCGAGGTCCATGCCGATGCTGCCGAACGGCGTGTTACAGGACTTCTCCAGCGCGAAGACGAGCGTGACCTGCCCGGAGCCACAGGCCGCGCCGCCGTAGTTGGGCAGCCCCGCGGTGGTGTTGGGCAGCTGCAGCACCTGCGGCGCGTCGACCACGGTCTGGGCGTCCCGGCTGGAGTCGTCCTCCAGGAAGGCCGCGGCGGTCAGCACCTTGAAGGTCGAGCCGGGCGGGTAGGTGCGGTCGATGTTGCGGTTGAGCAGCGGCTGCGACTTCTGCTTGGCCAACTCGTCGTAGCGGCCGAACACCTGGCCCTTGTTGGTGCCCGACAGCTCGCCCGGGTCGTAGGTGGGCAGCGAGACCATCGCCAGGATCGCGCCGGACTTGGGGTCCATCGCCACCACGGCGCCGCGCTTGCCGCTCTGCTTGAGCGCGTCGTAGGCGGCCTTCTGCGCCTTGGGGTTGATCGTGAGGTCGACGTTGGCGCCCCGGGTCGGCTCACCGGTGAACAGGTCGATGCCGCGCTGCAGCAGCAGGTCAGGGCTGGAGCCGTCGAGCATCTTGTTCTGGCTGGCCTCGATGGCCGAGGCGCTCTCGGGGGAGAAGAAGCCGGTGAGGTGCGCGTACAGCTCGGCCTCGGGGTATTCCCTGAGGAACTTGAAGTCGCCCTTGGCCTCCTTGGACTGGGCGAGGATCACCTTGCCGCCGGCCGTGATGCGGCCGCGCTGGACCGCGTAGCGGTCGTAGTAGTTGCGGGTGTTGCGGGCGTCGTCGCGGTATTTCCCGGCGTTGATCGCCTGGAGGACGTTCACGTTGATCATCAGTAACGCGAACATGGCCAGGCAGGCCACGGCCGCACGCTTGATGGGCCCGTTCATCGCTGGAACACCTGCGTCATTCCTTCGTTCTGGATCGCCTGGGGCGGTGGCTTACGCGCCGCGTCTGACATGCGTACCAGCAGCGCGATAAGGATCCAGTTAGACAGCAACGCCGAGCCGCCCTGTGACATGAACGGAGTGACCAGACCGGTCAGCGGGATCAGGTTGGTCACGCCGCCGACGATGATGAACACCTGCCAGGCCAGCAGGAACGACAGCCCGCCGGCCAGCAGCTTGGAGAACGGGTCGCGGGCCGCGACCGAGGTGCGCAGGCCACGCTCGACCAGCAGGGCGTACATCATGAGCAGGGCCATCAGGCCCGTCAGCCCCAGCTCCTCGCCGGTGGCGGGGAAGATGAAGTCGGAGAAGGCCAGCGGGATGAGCTCGGGGTGGCCCTGGCCGAGCCCGGTGCCGAGGATGCCGCCCGACCCCATGGCGAACAGGCCCTGCATGAGCTGCGCGCTGCCGCCCACCGCGTCGAACAGCACGGGATCACCGGGGTTGAGATAGACGTTGAAGCGCTGCTGCACGTGGTTGAAGAGCATCCCGGCCATGATGGCGCCGCCGACGAAGAGCAGGATGCCGATGATCACCCAGGAGCTGCGCTGGGTGGCGATGTAGAGCATCGCGACGAACGTGCCGAACAGCAGCAGCGAGGAGCCCAGGTCCTTCTGCATCACCAGGACGCCCAGGCTGACACCCCAGGTGATGAGCACCGGGCCGAGGTCGCGGGCGCGCGGCAGGTCGATGAAGAGCAGTCTGCGGCCGGCCAGGGCCAGCACGTCCCGCTTGGCCACCAGGTAGCCGGCGAAGAAGACGACCAGCGCCAGCTTGGCGAACTCGGCGGGCTGGATCTGGCCGACGCCGGGAATGCCGACCCAGATGCGGGCGCCGTTGATCTCCTGGCCGAGGAAGGGGGTCAGCGGCGAGATCAGCAGGATCAGGCCCACCGCGCCGGCGGTGTAGGTCAGCCGCTGCAGCGCGCGGTGGTCACGCAGGAAGATCAGGGTGAGGCTGAACATCAGGATGCCGACGAACGTCCACATCAGCTGGGTGCTGGGTGAGGCGAGCTTGGCGGACGGCAGCGTCGAGGGCGACTCGGAGAGCCGGAAGATCATCACCAGGCCGAGCCCGTTGATGAGCGTCACCAGCGGCAGGATCAGCGGGTCCGCCCACGGGGCGAACCTGGCGAGCACCAGATAGGCCGCCAGCATCAGCGCGCCCAGGCCAAGGCCGTAGGTCAGCATGCCCGACGGGATCGCCCCGCCCATCGCCAGTCCCACGTTGGCGTAGGCGCCCATGACGATCGCGACGGCGAAGGCCAGCATGGCGAGTTGGGCCACGCGCCGCTTGGCGGGCATGGTCACGGAGGCTTCGGCCACTTCGCTCATTACTGGGGTTTCGTTTTCGTCGGGGTCGCGGATGGCGTCGAACTGGCGGCCGGGGCGGCCTTCTGCTCCGTCGTGTCCTTCGCGAAGCTCAGACCGTTGATCTTGGTGAGGCCCTCGGCCACGTTGGTGACCTCGATGCCGCCCTTGATCAGGGCCTGGTCGGGCGGCGAGAGCTCGGAGACGGACTTGCCGGTGCGCTCGACCACGGAGAAGAGCTGGAGGGGGCCCACCTCCTGCTGGATGCCCTGGAAGACGACCACCTCGTCGGCCGACGCGCCGACGAAGAACTGGTCCTGGGTCCACTGCCAGCCGAAATAGCCGCCGACGCCCGCGGCGACGACGGCCACGGACAGCACCGAGACCAGCACGGGCCAGACGCGCCGGCGCTTGCCCGCCCGCCGGGAGGTCCTGGCGGCCGGCTCGTCGAAGTCGTCCCCGCTGATCACCGGCTGCGGGGCGGTGGCCGAGTCGGCTCGCCCCGGAGCGGTCTCGTGGGGACCTGGCGGCAGCCGGGTCATGCCCGCCGCGCCGACCACGGCCGCCTCGGCGAGCGGCTGCTGGCCGTCACCGATCTCCAGCACGTCGGCGAGCACGCAGGTGATGTTGTCCGGCCCGCCCCCACGGTTCGCCAGGTCGATGAGCTGGCGGACGACCTCTTCCGGATCGTCGATGTTGGTGAGGGTGGCGTGCATCGTCTCCGCGCTCACCACACCCGACAGGCCGTCGGAGCAGAGCAGGTAGCGGTCGCCCACCTGTGCCTCGCGCAGCGTGAGGTCGGGATCGACCTCGCCGCTGCCGTCGAGCGCGCGCAGCAGGATCGAGCGCTGCGGATGCGTCGCGGCCTCTTCCGGGGTGATGCGCCCGTCGTCGACGAGCTGCTGCACCAGGGTGTGGTCGTGGGTGATCTGGTAGAGCTCGCCGCGTCTGAGCAGGTAGGCGCGCGAGTCGCCGACGTGCACGAGCGCGACCTGGGTGCCCTGCCAGAGCATCGCGGTGAGTGTGGTGCCCATGCCCTTGAGGCTGGGGTCCCGTCCGACCATCTCGTGCAGCTTGCGATTGGCGTCGCGTACGGCCGCTTCGATGGCGTTGAGCAGGTCACCGCCCTGCTGGGCCTCGTCGAGGGAGGCCATTGCGGCGATGGCGACGGAGCTCGCCACCTCGCCGTGAGCGTGCCCGCCCATACCGTCCGCGACGGCGAGCAGGCGGCCGCTAGCGTACGCCGAGTCCTCGTTTCCTTCGCGGAGGAGGCCGACGTCCGAGCGGGCGGCGTAGCGGAGTGCGATGGTCATTTGCGCAATTCAATGACTGTCTTGCCGACACGGACGGGAACGCCGAGCGGCACCGGGGTCGGACGGGTGACTTTCGAGCGCTCGAGATATGTGCCGTTGGTTGAACCGAGATCTTCCACGATCCACTGACCGTCCTGAGGGAAGAGCCGGGCATGCCGGCTGGATGCGTAGTCGTCGCTGACTACCAGCGTGGCGTCACTAGCCCGGCCAATGGTGATGGGCGTCTCCGTGAGGTTAATGGTGGTGCCTTGCAAGGGGCCACCTGTCACAACAAGCTGGCGTGGCTCGCCCTTCTTGCTCTTGGGCTTTGCCACGGCTTTGGCAGGCTTAACCCCCTTGCGTGGACCGGCGGGAGCCGTACGTGACCCGAACAAGTCAGTCCGGATCACGCCGACTGCGGCAATGACGAAAAACCACAGCACCGCCAGGAAGGCGAGCCGGATCAGCAGCAGCGTGAGCTCGGACATGGACCGTCTGTCTACCCCTAATCGCGCCGGAACACCAGAGTCGTGCGTCCGAGCGTCACTCGCGTGCCGTTCTGGAGCTCGATTCTGCGTACCGGCTGGCCATTGACGAACGTGCCGTTCGTCGATCCAAGATCGACGAGAGCGACCAGTTGACCCTCGACGCGTAGCTCCGCGTGATGACGCGAAACGCCGGGGTCGACGAGACGAAGATCACAGTCGGTGCCGCGTCCCAGCAAGGTCACCGGAGTGGTGAGCTCGTAGGAGCGGTCGCCCTGTGGGTCGTCCTGAGTGGAGACGAGCAGCCGGGGCCGCCCGCCGAAAGCGTTGGGCCTAGACGGTGGCAGATCGCTCGCCGGCTGGCGAATCTCGTCCTGCTCGACCGTCGCGCCACGGATGACGCCGGACCTGATGCGGAAGAGTCCCACAGCCAGGTCGGCGGCGGTCTCGAAACGGACCCGGACCGGTCCCACGAAGGAGTAGCCCTGTTCTTTGGCGTACTCCCTGGCGAGGTTGGCCAGCTCGTGGCTGATGTTGTCGGCGTAAACCTCAAGCCGCTCACTGTCGGTCGTGGACAGCTCGACCACGAAGTCGTTGGGCACGAGAGTGCGACCCTGGGCGACGATCGCCGCCCGCTCGTCCATCTCCCGTTGCACTGCGCTGGCGACCTCGACCGGTTGAAGGTCAGATTTGAACGCCCGCGCAAAGGCCCCCTCAACCAAGCCTTCGAGCCGTCGCTCGAAGCGCTGAAGGACTCCCACCGGGTACCTCCCTTCCTCCGTGCATATGATCGCGGCCCCCAGACGCTTGTGGCGCCCGGTCTCCGCTCGTCCCACGTCGCGGCGGTCCTGGCGCTCGTCGGCCCTCGCGCCCAGCTCCTCCGCTCCCGTGTCTTATGCGATCGTATCCGGGTTCAGTACTGGTGGCTGTTACGTGCTACTGTTTCTCAGCACCCACAAGGGCGAGTGGCGGAACGGCAGACGCGCACGGTTCAGGTCCGTGTGTCCGAAAGGACGTGAGGGTTCAAATCCCTCCTCGCCCACCTCGGATCTCCGATGAAATCGGTAGATCTACACTGACGAAAGACAGCCTCGGTTCGCAAGAGCCGGGGCTTCTTCTTTTTACCTGACCTCTCCGCGTGGCGTGGCCCCGGGGGCGAAAAGTACGCCCGGCCGGTTGCAACTCACTTTCGAGTTACTTTCGGCCGGGCGATGTGTTTTAGCCCACAGCGAACGTGGCGTCAGACGGTCGGCGCCGGGTGTCGAGCAACTGGCCGAGCAGATCCGTCAGGCTCACCATGCCGATGACCGTGCCGCCCGCCTCGGTGACCAGCGCCAGATGCGAGCGGGCCTCCTGCAGTGCCGTCACGGCCTCCGGGACCTGCGTGACGCAGGGCAGCCGGGGCACCGGGCGGGCCAGCTCGCCCGCCGTACGGTTGGGCTCCAGCAGGGCGTCACGGGCGTGCAGGACGCCCTCCACGGCGCCCTCGCCGCGCACCAGCAGCCTGAGGTGGCCGCTGGCCGCGGCCTCCTGCCGGATCCGGGCCGTGTCGGCGGACGACGGCACGGCCGTCACCTGGCCGATCGGGACCATCAGCCGCTCGATGCCCTCGGCCTCGAAGCGCAGCGCCCTGGTCAGCAGGTCGTGCTCCTCCCGGTCGAGCAGGCCCATCCGGCCGGACTCGCCCACCAGCATGGCGAGCTGGCGCGGCGTCCTGGTGGAGGCCAGCTCGTCGCGCTGCTGCACGCCGAACAGGCTCAGCATCGCGTTGGTGAGCCCGTTCAGCGAGGACAGCAGCGGGCGCATCACCCAGGTGAAGCCGCGGAAGGGCAGCGTCAGGATCAGGGCCGCCCGCTCCGGGTTGGTCAGCGCCCACGACTTGGGCGCCATCTCGCCCACGACCATGTGCAGGAACGTCACCAGCGCCAGCGAGATCGTCAGCGCGATCGGCAGCCGCAGCGACTCCGACACGCCCAGGGCGGCGAAGACCGGCTCCAGGTAGTGCTCGATCGCCGGCTCGGTGACCTGCCCGAGCCCCAGCGTGCAGAGCGTGATGCCGAGCTGGGCCCCCGCGAGCATCAGCGAGAGCTGGCGGCTGCCGCCCACGGCCGATCTGGCGGCGATTCTGATCAGGCGGTTGCCGCCCCCGGCCATCTCCTCCAGCCGGTGGCGCCTGGAGGACACGAAGGCGAACTCCGCGGCCACGAACAGCGCGTTGAAGGCCAGCAGGACGACACCGATCAGGATCATCGTCATCGCGCTGCCTCCACATGCCTGGTCGGCGCCAGCCGTACCCATTCGGGCACGCGGCGGTTGAGCGACATCACGGTCAGCTCCGCGAGGTGCTGGTCCTCGTCCTCGGTGAACGGGTCGTCCTCGGGGACGGTCTCGACCGTCACCGTGTCACCCGGCTCCGGCATCCGGCCCAGCTTGGCCAGGATCAGCCCGCCGAGGGTGTCGTAGTCGTCGCTCTCGGGCAGCGCCACGCCGGTGGCCCGCTCGACCTCGTCGAGCCGGAGCCGGCCGGGCACCTCCCAGGCGCCGTCCGGCTGCCGCACGGCGCCGACGGGGTCCGGGTCGTTCTCGTCGACGAGCTCGCCGACCAACTCCTCGGCCAGGTCCTCGACGGTGATCACACCGGCGAGGCCGCCGTACTCGTCGATGACGCAGACGATGTCGTCCTTGGCCACGCGCATCCTGTCGAGCACCACAGGCAGCGGCAGCGAGTCGGGCACCAGCAGCGGCGGCCGGGTGATGTCGGCGATCCTGCCCTCGTCCAGGCCGGAGGCGAGCAGCTCGCGCACGCCGGTCACGCCGACCACGTCACCGTCGCCGCCGAGCACCGGATAGCGGGAGTGACCGCACTGCCGCATCACCTCGACGAAGGCGGACAAAGGCTGAGAATCGCGGAGTGCGACCACTCGGGGGCGCGGTACCATGATCTCCTCAGCCGTGTGGTCGCCGAATTCCAGGGCGCGCTCCAGCAGTGCTGACAGCCGAGGGGGGAGTTCGCCCGCCTCGGTCGACTCTTCGATGATCCGGGAAAGCTCCTCGGGGGTGGCGCCGTGCTCCACCTCCTCGACCGGCTCGATCCCGATCTTCCGCAGCAGGCCGGTGGCCGCCGAGTCGAACAGCCGGATCACCGGGCCCACGACGGTCAGGTACGCCAGCGTCGAGCCCGCCAGAAACTTGGCCACGGGCTCCGGCCTGGCGATGCCGAGGTTCTTGGGGGCCAGCTCGCCCAGCACCATCTGCACGATGGTGGCCACGAGCACGCCGATGGCCACGGACAGCCCGGCGATCATGGCCTCGGACAGGCCGGCGTCCGTCAGCCAGGGACGGACGATCCCGGCGATGGCGGGCTCGGCCAGAAAGCCGACGAGCAGCGCCGTGACCGTGATGCCGAGCTGAGCGCCCGACAGCATGAAGGAGAGACGCGAGGTCACCCGCAGCGCCTTCTCGGCGGCGGCGTCACCGGCGGCGGCCTGCTCGCGCAGCACACCCCGGTCCGCGGCGACGAAGGCGAACTCCTGGGCGACGAAGTAGCCTGTCGCGGCGGTGAGCAGGAACAGGGCCAGCAGCCCCACATAGGCGCTCACCGAGGCGAGCTCTCAGGAAAACCCGTGCTCATGCACGGGCGACTATTCCATGAGTCCGGAGCGGACACGATCTTCCCTTCGGTAGAGGTCGTCGATAAACCTAACGATGCAGCTTGCTTCTCTGTTTCCGGGAGTGACTTAAGCCGCGTTCTGCGTACTTTTCCGTGGGAAAAGCTTGGCGAGAAGTCTGCACTGGCAGGGGGTTGGACGTAGCGTCTATGCCAAGCGAAGGGAAGTAGAAACCAAGTGTCTGAGGACGATCGGACGCGGGCCATGCGCTCGCCAGGCGACGGCAGGCCGCTGCCGCGCAGGAACGACGAGGAGCCCCGCTCGGCGGGCGCTCCGGCGCACGCGTTCCCGCAGCGGCCGGGCGCGCGCCCGACTTCGGGCGGCCCGCCGGTCGCCGATGACGCGACCGTCGTCAGCTCGCCGATGGCCGACCAGAGCCCCCAGGGCGGCGACCAGAAGCCCAAAGGCCGGGTGTACGGCAAGCAGCGGTCGGGCAGCAGCCCGGTCAGGCCGCTGCGCGGGGGCGCGGAGTCTCCCCCTTCGGGTCCGAAGCCACCACCTTCGGGGCCGAAGCCACCACGCAGGCGACCCCGCGCCCGGACCGTGCTCACGATCATCGCGGCGATCCTGGCGGTGCTGCTGGTGACGACCGTGGGCCTGTTCTTCTGGATCGACGGCAAGCTGGCCGGCATCGACAAGGTGCTCGACGACTACCCGGACCGCCCCGCCGACACCCCCGGCACCAACTGGCTGCTGGTCGGCTCCGACAGCCGCAAGGGCCTGTCCGCCGCCCAGCGCAGGAAGCTGGCCACGGGCCGCAGCGCGGGCCAGCGGACCGACTCGATGATGCTGCTGCACCTGCCGGACACCGGCGACCGGCCGACGCTGGTCAGCCTGCCCCGCGACTCGGCGGTCACCATCCCCGGCAAGGGCCGCAACAAGCTCAACGCCGCCTACGCGATCGGCGGGCCCCCGCTGCTGGTCCAGACCGTCGAGACGGTCACCGGCGTGCACATCGACAACTACATGGAGATCGGCTTCGCCGGCTTCGTGGACATCGTCGACGCGGTCGGCGGGGTCGAGATCGACGTGCGCGCCGCCGTGAACGACCCCAAGGCCGGCCTCAAGCTGAAGAAGGGCAAGCAGATCCTCACCGGCGGCCAGGCGCTCGGCTACGTCCGCACCCGCAAGGGCGGCGCGCTGCCCGACTTCGAGCGGACCAAGCGGCAGCGCCAGTTCCTCAGCGCGGTGGTGAAGAAGGCGGCCAGTCCGGGCGTCCTGATCAACCCCTTCACCTCGCTCCCGCTGGCCTCGGCCGCCACCGAGGCGGTCGCCGTCGACAACGGCACGGGCGTGTTCGACATGCTCTCGCTGGGCCTGGCCATGGGCGACAGCCCGGTGACCACGGTGGTGCCGTTCGGCGGCAGTGAGATCGCGGGCGGGGGCACGGCCGTCAAGTGGGACAGGACCAAGGCGCTGGCCCTGTTCAACGCGCTCAAGGAGGACAAGCCGGTGCCCAAGGACATCCTCGACGCCAGCTGACCCCGCCCGGCTCCGGTGCGGCGCGCACCGGAGCCGTCAGACGGTACGTCCGTTTCGTAGGCGATCGTCGCCTTCACTAACGTGCTGGCCATGACTGTCTCTGCGAAGTTGCACGCGATCGGCCGGCCGCTGGTGGAGGCCCAGCTCGCGCATCCCACGGTGGTGGGCATCGGGCGGGGTGATCTGGCCGAGCCGGTCTTCCGGTCGTGGCTGGAGCAGGACTACCTGTTCCTGCACGACTATGTACGGGTGTTCGCCCGGCTGGCCTGGCAGGCGCCGCCGGAACACCTGGGGGATCTGGTGGACCTGGCGCACGCCACGTTCCATGACGAGCTGGATCTGCACCGGTCGCTGTCGGCCGGGTTCGGGGCGGATCTCGATGGGGCGGTCAAGGGGCCCGCCTGTGCGGCGTACACGGCGTTCCTGTTGGAGTCGGCGGGTTCGTACGCGGACGGGCTCGCCGCGCTTTATCCGTGTATGTGGGGATATTCGACGTTGGGTCAGATATTGGCGGAAAATCCGCCGGTCGAGCCGCGGTACCGGGCCTGGGTGGACACCTACGCCGATCCCGGGTTCGCGGCGCTGGCCGCGCGGATCGGGCAGATGATCGACGAGGCCGATCCGGACCCCGCGCGGGCGGAGGCCCTCTTCGCCGAGGGGATGCGGCACGAGCTGGCCTTCTGGGAGGTGCCGTAGTCGTCCACAGGCTGTGGACAACCGATCAGTAGTCTGGTGGCATGCCGGAACTTCCCGAAGTGGAATCTCTCACCGGTTTCCTGCGCGAGCGGGCGGTGGGGCGCACGATCCTGGGCGTCGACGTGGTGGCCTTCCAGGCGCTCAAGACCTTCGATCCGCCGGTCACCGCCCTGGGCGGGCTGACGGTCACGGGCGTGTCGAGGCACGGCAAGTTCCTCGACCTGGACTGCGACGGACTGCACCTGATCTTTCACCTGGCCCGGGCGGGCTGGCTGCGCTGGCGCGAGGACCTGACGAACGCCAAGCCGGTACGGCCGGGCAAAGGCCCCCTGGCCGTACGGGTGCGCCTGGCGCCCGATGATGAGGGACTCGCGCCCGGCTTCGAGTTGACCGAGGCGGGGACGCAGAAACGCCTCGCCGTATATGTCACGAAAAATCCGGACGATGTGCCGGGTGTTGCCGCGCTCGGCCCCGATCCGCTCGACGACGCCTTCGACGTGGCCGCGCTCAAGCGCATCGTGGGCGGGAACCGTACCCAGATCAAGGGTTTGCTGCGCGACCAGAAGGTGATCGCCGGCATCGGCAACGCCTACTCCGACGAGGTGCTGCACGCGGCGAGGATGTCCCCGTTCAAGATCGCGGCGTCGCTGACCGACGACCAGATCGCCGACCTGCACGAGGCCATCATCACCACGCTGCGCGAGGCGGTGGAGCGGGCGCACGGCCTGGCGGCCAAGGACCTCAAGGCGGAGAAGAAGTCCGGCCTGCGGGTCCACAACCGGGCCGGGCAGCTCTGCGACGTGTGCGGTGACACGATCCGCGAGGTCTCCTTCGCCGACTCCTCGCTGCAGTACTGCCCCACCTGCCAGACGGGCGGCAAACCGCTGGCCGATCGCCGCCTGTCCAAGCTGCTGAAGTAGCGGCCTACACGCGGGCGGGCACCGGGGCCCGGGTCCGCCCGCGCAGGCCGGAGGCGACGATGACGGCCGCGAGCAGTGTGGCCGCCACCGGCACCGCCAGCCCCGCGCGCAGGGCGTCGATCCCGGTCGAGCCCGCGGCCAGCGCGGCCACGTTGACGGCGGTGACCGCCGACAGCCCGAGCGCGGCGCCGAACTGGAAGGACGTGTTGATCAGCCCGCCGGCCAGCCCTTGCTCGTGCTCGTCGATCCCCTCGGTCGCGACGATCGTCAGCGGGCCGTACACGAAGGCGAACATCAGCCCGATCAGCAGCATCGACGGCAGCATGGCCGCGTACGTCCAGTCCATCCCGACGCCCAGGAACAGGATGAAGGCCACCAGCCCGGACACCAGGCCGCCGAAGATCACCCGGGCGTTGCCGAAGCGGTTGACCAGCACGGGCGTGAGGGTGGGCGCGAGGACCACGTCGGCGGCGGCGGCGAGCAGCGCGAGGCCGGTCTGGATCGCCGACCAGCCGCGCAGTTCCTGCAGGTAGAGGGTGATCAGGAACTGGAAGCCGAAGAACGCGGCGGTGAGCAGGATCGCCGCCAGGTTCGCGCGCACCAGCGCCCCCGATCGGAACACGCCGAGGCGGATCAGCGGCTCGGCCGAGCGGCGCTCGATGGCCACGAACGCCGCCACCAGCGCCAGCCCGCCGGCGAACACGGCGGCGGTCCAGACCCAGCCCTCGGCCGGGTGCTCCAGCCGTACCACGCCATAGACCAGCAACATCATCGCGCCGGTGATGGTCGCCGCGCCCGGCAGATCGAATCGGCCGCCGGCGCGCGGCGGCACGGCGGGCTCCTTGATCAGCGGGATGGCGGTGAGCAGGATCGCCAGCGCCAGGATCACCGGCGCGAAGAACACCCACCGCCAGCCGAGTGCGGTCAGCAGGCCGCCGACCACCAGGCCGAGCGCGAAGCCCGCGGCGGCCGTCCCCGCGTAGATCAGCAGGGCCTTGTTGCGCAGTCTGCCCTCGGCGAACCCGGTGGTGATCAGCGAGAGCCCCGCGGGGGTCATGAATCCCGCGGCCACCCCGGTGACGAACCTGGCGACCAGCAGCACCCACCCCTCGTTCGCGAAGCCGCCCAGCCCGGAGAAGATCAGGAACACGGTCAGCCAGAGCAGGAACATCCTGCGCCTGCCCAGCAGATCGGCCGCCCGGCCGCCGAGGAGCATGAATCCGCCGTAGCCCAGCACGTAGGCGCTGACCACGCCGCTCAGCATCGTGGTCGACAGCCCGAGGTCGGCGCGGATGGCGGGCAGCGCGACGTTCAGCATGGCGACGTCGATGCCCTCAAGAAAGATCGCCCCGCACAGCACCATCAGCACGCCCAGCGGGCGGCCTCTGAGTCGTTCCTCAGCAATCATGGTGGAATCCCCCGGTTACGTTGGCGCACATCAGTTACCTCTTGTAACCGTCCACATCATGCGGCAGCATGGACAGGCATGGAAGACGGCACTTCAAAGTCACTCGGTTACTTCGACGGCACCGTCCCCGACGACGACTACGACATCCGCCAGTGGGACGTCAGGGAGGGCTGCGAGGTCCGGCAGATCCTCGACCGCGTCGCGGACAAGTGGTCGCTGCTCGTCATCGCCCTGCTCGACTGCCAGAGTTTGCGCTTCACCCAGCTGCGCCGCGAGATCGACGGCGTCAGCCAGCGGATGCTCAGCGTCACGCTGCGCCAGCTCGAACGTGACGGCCTGGTCGACCGTACCGTCCACCCCGTGGTGCCACCGCGCGTCGACTACGCGCTCACCCCGCTCGGCCGCACGCTGCACGAGACGATCAAGTCGCTGGTGACTTGGACCGAGCAGCACCAGCAGGAGATCGCCGAAGCGCGTGCGGCGTACGATGCGCGACGCGAGATGATGGAGACATGACGGTTCCCGAAGTCAAGGTCCGAGACGTCCCCGCCGACGCCTACCTGCTGGACGTCCGTGAGCAGGACGAATGGGTGGCGGGCCACGCGCCCGAGGCGGTGCACATTCCCATGACGCAGATCCAGTCCCGCGTGGACGAGGTCCCCAGTGAGCGGACCGTCCACATCATCTGCCGGTCGGGCGGCCGCTCGCTGCAGGTGGCGGCCTGGCTCAACCAGCTCGGCCGCGATGCCATCAACGTCGACGGCGGCATGCGGTCCTGGGAGCACGAGAAGCGGCCGATGGTGAGCGAGACGGGGCAGCAGCCCTTCGTCGCCTGAACGAACCCGTCAAGTTTGCGCTGTCATCGGCCGGTACTGCGTTGAGACGCAGGTCAAGGGCCACCCGCACGGTTGCGGATGACCCTTCGGTTACTTGTACGGCTCATCAAGTCCTGGTACGCCGACCATCAGAAAGCCTGAGCGTCAGCGGCTCAGTTGTACTGGTTGTCTCGGGTCTTGCTGATCTTGGTAGTCCGCTCGCCTGGTCGGATGTAGACGGACACCTCCACCCAGACCATCGCTATGGGCTTGGTGCTGCGGCGGGTGATGTTTCCGAAGTTGGTGCCGTCGTCGCCGCAGCCGTTGGTGTCCGACTTCCAGGCGCCGTACCCGTTGGTTCCGTCGGTGTGTCTCCACCAAGCCCGGGCTCGCACCGGGAGGTTGTCGCCGGGACAGAGGTCGCGCACCGTGAAGTTCCGAAACACGACCTTCCTACGGTTGACGAAGTCGACGGTCGCCCGGACGGACCCGCCACCGTATCTCGCGGTGTCTATGCGGGCGGAGGACACTCCGTCTCTCGCCTGTGCCGGGCTTGCCACCAGCAGCCCGCTCAATACTGCGATTCCCAGCGCGGCGCCCAGAATGCGTGTCTTCAACAGTCCTCCAGCAAGAGATGTGCGACGAGGCTTCGCCCTGCTCGAAATCCCTGCTGACACGAGCGATTCCGGCGGCCCGGTTCACCGGAGTGATCGTTGCACGCGTCGGGAGCAGTGTGGAATACGCTGGGAATACGCCTGGTCACCCGATGTGATGATGAAGTGGGCAGCCCTCCTGCCCCCGTTCTCGGTGAGCGCGGCGAACGCACCTAGCTGTGCTCCCGCGGACCTGCACGGACTCTCCCGGGGGCGCGATGGCGGCTACCCCGGTGGTGGCCGATCTAGGACGAATGGTGCATCATGGGGGCGCGAGCTGGGATGATCCCGGCTTCGTGTACCAAACCCCCGCGGGAGCTTGGGGCAACCAGGCTGAGAGGGTAGCTACCGCTGCTGCCGACCGCATGAACCTGTCCGGGTAATGCCGGCGTAGGGAGTGCGCGATGTCGCATGCCGTCCACGATGACGAAGTTCCCCTCACTCTCCAGAGCGCGGCCCCCAAGACGCTGGGAGTGCTCGACCAGGGCGCGCTCTGGGCCAACCTGGCCGTCAGCCTGCTGGGCTTCTCCGGGGCGCTGTTCCTGATCGACCCGCTGGGCGGCGCTCCGCTGACGCTGGCCGCCGCGCTGACCGCGACGGTCGTGGGCAGCCTGATCGGCACCGCCATGGTGGGGCTGTCGGCGATCCCCGGCACGCAGACCGGGCAGCCGGCGATGGTGCTGCTGCGCGGGCTGTTCGGGGCCCGGCTGTCCTACATCCCGACGGTGCTCAACATCATCCAGATGATCGGCTGGGGGGCGTTCGAGCTCTGGGTCATCTCCATGGGCGCGATGGCCATCTTCGGCGACACCGTCCCATACGCGGTGTGGGTGATCGTCGCCGGGGTGCTGACCACGGTGCTGACCATCTGGCCGCTCGGCGCGATCAGGCTGCTGCGCCGCTACATCACCATCGCCGTGATCGTCTCGCTCGTCTGGTTCGCCGTGCAGTTCCTCGGGGACGCGCCGCCGCAGACGGGCGGGACGTGGGCGGCGTTCATGCCCGCGGTCGACTACGTGATCGCGCTGTCGGTGTCGTGGGTGCCGCTCGCCGCCGACTTCGCCCGGCACTCCAGGTCCAGCCGGGCGGCCTTCACCGGGGTCGTCGGCGGCTACACCCTGGCCCAGGTCGCCTGCCTCGGGCTCGGCGTCTACGCGGTGGCCATCGCGGGCGCCGGGGCGGTGGCGGCGGACAGCACGGCGGTGTTCGTGCCCTTCGTGGCCGCGCCGCTGGGCGCGCTGTTCTTCGCCATCCTGGTGCTGCGCGAGGCTGACCAGTCCTTCGCCAACGTCTACTCCACGACGGTCTCGCTGCAGAACCTCATGCCGCGGGTCGACCGGCGGATCCTCAGTATCGCCATCGGCGTGCTGACCGTCGCCATCGCGCTGGTGGTCGACGTGACGTCCTACGGCGCCTTCCTCGGCCTGATCGGCGCGGTCTTCGTGCCCATGTTCGCGGTGCTGGCCGTGGACTACTTCCTGCTCGGCGGCGGGGCCCGCTGGAACACCGCCGAGAACGCGCCCTCCCGCTGGTCGATGCTGCTGCCCTGGGCGCTCGGCTTCGCCGCCTACTGGCTGACCACCTCGACCCCCACGGTCGCCGCGTGGGACGGGATGTGGGCCGGGGTCCGCGAGGCGATCGGCTTCACCAGGGAGCCCTGGATGAACGGCGCGCTGGGCGCCGCCATCGTGGCGGCCCTGGTCACGCTGGCGGTGGGCGCGCTCAGGCGCGCGACTCGCGACGCTCGACGTTGAGCAGGTGCCGCTTGGCGGCCACGCCTCCGGCGTAGTCGCCGAGCTCGCCGTCCTCACGCACCACCCGGTGACACGGCACGATCACGCACACGGGGTTGGAGTTGAGCGCGTTGCCGACCGCGCGCAGCGCGCGTGGCCGACCGATGAGCTCGCCGATCCGCTCCATCGTGGTGGTCGTGCCGTACGGGACCGCCATCGTCTTCTGCAGCACCGTGCGCGCGAAGGAAGTGGCGAGGGCCAGGTCGACCGGCGTGGCGAAGGCCCGCAGCCGGCCGGAGAAGTAGGCGTCCAGCTCCCTGCGCACCGGGTCCAGCCGCCGGGCCTCGGGGCCGATGAGGCTGCCGACCTGCTTGGCGACGCGTTCGTACACGATCTGCTCGTCCTCGAAGCTGCAGGAGGCGATGCCCCGGGCCGTCACCGCGAGCACCAGCCGGCCGACCGCGCCGTCATAGGTGCCGAAGGCGACGTCGAGCGGCCGGTCGTCACGGTAGGTGTCGGATGTCACCCGCAGCAGGGCTTCGAGGTCGCCTGACATGCTTTCACCCTCTTCAGCCAGCCACGGAAATGCCGTGACCGCAGCGTATCGGACGGATCGCCCGGCATGAGCGCCACGCCACAGGCACTATGGAGATGTGGGGGACCTAAGGGCTGGGAGTGACGATGAGATAGCCCGCGCTGTGCTCGACAGCTCGCCCAACGCCGTGGTGGCCTTCGACAGGGACCAGAGTGTCCTGGTCTGGAACGCGGCGGCGGAGCGGCTCTTCGGCTGGAGCGCCGAGGAGATGCTGGGGCGCAGGGCGCCGATCGTGCCGGAGGAGCTGACCGCCGAGCACCACGCCGTTCTGGAGCGGGTCCGTACGGGCGAGCAGGTCTCGCTGCGCACCAAGCGGGTGCGCGGCGACGGGGAGCTGCTCGACGTGCGGGTGGACATCAGCGCGCTGCTCACGGGGAGCGCGGTGGCCGGCTACGTCTGCGTTTACCACCTGGTCCGGATGGACGACGCCGCCAAGAACCGGATGGCGCGCCGGGCCAGGCTGGTGCGGCGGCTCACCGACGTGGTGGGCGACATCAACGCCGAGCTGGACCTGCCCGCCGTGCTCGAACGGATCACGGCCAGCCTCACCGAGCTGACCGGCGCGGACGCGGGCGGGTTCGTGCTCATCGACGGGGAGCGGGTGCGGCTGGTCAGCACCTATCAGCTTCCGCGCACGCTGCAGGACAGCACCGCCGACCTGCACTCCAGCCTGGTCGGCAAGCTGCTGCGCACCGGCAAGACCGTCATGCTGGAGTCACAGGAGCTCGACGGCCTGGTGTGGGCCGAGCTGAAGGGGCTGCACACGATCGCGCTGGGTCTCGCCGCGGTCGGGGGCCGCCCGTACGGCGCCCTCTACGCGCTGTTCGCCAAGCGCAAGCCGGGTCATCTGGAGCTGGAGCTGCTGGAGCTGCTCGCCGGGCACGCGGGCATCGCGGTCGGCAACGCCGTCGCCTACCAGGACGCGGTGCGGCAGCGGGCGTACGAGCGGGCGGTGTTCGACGCCAGCGCGGACGGCATCGCGGTGCTCGACGACGAGGGCCGGGTGCTCAGGTGGAACCCGGCCGCCGTCGAGCTCACCGCCGTCCCCGCCGAGACGGTCATCGGGCAGAAGCCGCCGTTCCCGCTGCCCGCCCCCGGTGAGAAGCTCACCTTCCAGCTCGACACCGGGCGCTGGCTCGACGTGGTCAGCGCGCAGATCGAGGAGACCGGCGAGCTGGTCGTCGACTTCCGCGACGTGACCGCCGCCAAGGAGCTGGAGGAGGCCAAGGACCTGTTCCTGGCCACGACCAGCCACGAGTTGCGCACCCCGATCACGATCGTGCGCGGCTTCGCCAGCACGCTGGACACCCGCTGGGACAAGCTGAGCGACGCCGAGCGGCGCTCGGCCGTGCACACCATCGCCGAGCGGTCGCGTTCGCTCGGGCAGCTCATGGACCACCTGTTGCTGGGGGCCAGGGCGGGGGCGGAGGAGCAGGCGGTCAGGGACGAGCCGTTCGATCTGGCCGAGCGGGTGCACGCGGCGACGCTCGGGCTGCCGGTGCTGTCCGACGAACATCGGGTCGAAGTGAGCATCGGCGCCGGACTGCCGCCGGTGCGGGGGGACGCGCTCGCCACCGACATCGTCCTCGGGCAGCTCCTGGAGAACGCCTTCAAGTACTCGCCCAAGGGCGGGTTGATCAGGGTGGCGGCCTGGCCCGAGAACGGCGGGGTGACCGTGGTGGTCGACGACGAGGGCGTCGGTATCGCGCCCTCGGACCGGGAGCGCGTCTTCGAACGGTTCGTGCAGGTGGACAGCGGTGACCGCAGAAGATTCGGCGGCGTCGGGCTCGGTCTCTACATCGTGCGCAGCCTGGCCAGGGCCCAGGGCGGCGAGGTGAGCGCCCATCCGCGGCCCGACGGAGGCACCCGGATGAAGCTCGTGCTGAGAAGTGCTTCACCTATCGGATCCGACACACCGATGCGGTAACGAGGTGGTCACAGTTGAGCTGATCTATCGTCCGATGTGTACAAGCTGTGATCGAGATGCGGTTTCTGGGATCGAGTAACGGGGCATTTCGGTCGTACCGGGGTGTGTTCCCGCGGGGGGCACTGTGAGCGGGGGAGGTGGGTGTGTCAAGCGTCGTGCTGCTGCCGTACGCGCCGTCCAGCGTCGCCGTTGCCCGCCAGCGTCTGAGCACTGACCTGCAGGACTGTGGGGTGTTCAGCACCGCGATCGACGATGCCGTCCTCGTGGTGAGTGAGCTGATGAGCAACGCGCTGAGGCATGCGCATCCATTGCCTTCCGGCATGGTGAAGGTCACCTGGATGCGCAGTGATGATCACATTGAGGTCGCCGTGAGCGACGGGGGCGCGGCGACCGAGCCGCGCGCGGGCCGCCCGACGTTGTCCTCACTGGGCGGCCGTGGCCTGGGCATTGTCGAGTACGTCGCGGAGAGCTGGGGGGTTCGCCACGACGGTGACACGACGACGGTGTGGGCGATTCTGCCCGCTCCCCATGGCTCGGTGAACGGGCAGATCCGCGTGCTCAAAGAGGCCGGGTAGCCAGCACCGCCCGCTCCCCGGCCGTCCAGGCCGTGGAGACCAGCAGATAGAGCCCCGCCGCCAGGGGGAGCACGGCGGCGGCGAGCACCGACCCGTACGGCAGCAGCGGCATGACCCTGCGCAGGACCTCCGGCTGCTCCGCCGTGAGTTTCGACCTGATCTGCCGCGAGGTCAGCCAGGCCACCACCACGAGCAGCACGATGACCAATGCGAAGACCGAAACCGGCCAGCTGACCAGACCGTAACTAGTGACCACGCTCGCCACCTGCTGACCCAGGGGAGCGCCCAGAAGGTCATGGCCGGCGAGCGCGGTCGGATGCGTGGCGACTCGGTACACGAGCCACATGAAGGGGAGCTGCGCCAGGCCCGGCAGGATCCCCGCGAACGGTGAGGTGCCTTCGGCGGCGAAGAGCGCGGACGTCTCCTTGGCCAGCCGCTCCGGGTCGCGCTCGAATGTCGCGCGCAGCGCGCGCAGCCTGGGCGCCAGGCGCTCCCTGATCCGCGCGCTACGCGCCTGGCGGATGCCCAGCGGCAGCAGCAGGAGCCGCACGGCCAGGGTGAACAGCACGATGGCGAGAGCGGCGTTGCCGCCGGACACGCCGATGACGAAGGTGACCAGTGAATCGATCATGAGCCCATCCCACTAGGAGGTCAGGGCTTTGACAGCCCCGCTTATTCGGCAGCGGGGCGTGTGGAGGGGGCTCGTGGCCGTGGCCGTCCCGGCGCGTCGGGATCGCTCTGGCGCGGGAACGCCGTACGCCGCGCGTAGACCAGGGGGAAGCCGGCCGGCTCACCGCCGACGACGGGCAGCATCCTGGCGGCCCATGAGGCCAGCAGCAGGACCGCCATCATCGTGACGGCGATGAGCCAGGGATCGAACAGGAAAAGCGTCACCGGGATGAGGACGACTTACCGACCAGGGTGACCGCGATGAAGACGAACAGACCGACCACCCCGATGATGAGAGCGATCTTCAGCAGCCCCAGGACCATGGGAATGATGAAATTGAACAGCACGAAAAGCGCCAGCAGGGCGCCCAAAACGAGCATGATGACTCGACTCATGGGGCCACCGTACGTCCTGGCCGATAGATCCGCGAGGCTTACGAAGTCATGACGTGGGTGTCGATCGACCGGGTCGCGCCGTACCGTGAGGTCGTGAAGACCCGCATCCTGGTCGTGGACGACGACCCCACCGTGTCCGAGGTGGTGGCCCGCTACCTGGAGCGGGACGGGCACGAGGTGGAGTGCGTCGCGGACGGCGCGGAGGCGCTGCGCAGGGCGCTGGCCAGCCCGCCCGACCTGATGGTGCTCGACCTGATGCTGCCCAAGATCGACGGACTTCAGGTGTGCAGGAAGCTCAGGGAACGCTGGCCGGTCCCGGTGATCATGCTGACCGCGCTGGGCGAGGAGATCGACCGGGTGGTGGGCCTGGAGACCGGCGCCGACGACTACGTGACCAAGCCCTTCAGCCCGCGCGAGCTGGCGCTGCGGGTGCAGTCGGTGCTGCGCAGGGCGCGCGGCGCCGCCGTCACCGGCGGTACCGGGGTGCTGCGCGATGACGACCTGATGGTCGACGTGGGCGCGCACGAGGTGCGGCTGGCCGGCGCCGAGGTGCTGCTCACCGCCCGCGAGTTCGACCTGCTGGCCTACCTGATGCGCAACCCCAGGCAGGCCTTCAGCAGGTCCGCGCTGCTCAACCAGGTGTGGGGCTGGTCGTTCGGCGACTCCTCGACCGTGACCGTGCACGTCAGGCGGCTGCGGGAGAAGATCGAGCCGGACCCCACCGAGCCGCGCAGGATCGTCACGGTGTGGGGAGTCGGCTACCGGTACGAACCGCTGGAGGGCCCGGCATGACGCCGCACGTGGCCGCGATGGACGACCTCGGCGTGATCGTGGCCGTCACCGCCGGGCTCGGACTTCTGGTGGCGGCCCTGGGCATCGCGGTCATGTGGTGGCTGCGTACCCGGTCGATCGGCGTGATGCTGGCCGTCGTGGTGGTGGTCGCGGTCGTCGCGACCCTGGCGGGCGTGGTGGCGATCACCATGAGGATGATCATCGAGGGTCCGGCGCGGAACATCGTGCTCAGCGTCGTGGCCGTGGGCGGCCTGGTCGGGCTGGGGGTCGCCTTCGTGCTGGCCCGGCGGGTGGTGGGGGAGAGCAGGCGGCTCGTCGCCGCCGTGGGCGAGCTGCCGTTCGTCGCGCCGCGCAAGCTCCCGGCCGAGCTCCAGACGATCGCCAACACGCTGGAGGAGGCGTACGCCCGCGAACGCGCCCTGGAAGGCGCGCGCCGCGAGCTCGTCGCCTGGGTCAGCCACGACCTGCGCACCCCGCTGGCCGGGATGCGGGCCATGGCCGAGGCATTGGAGGACGGGGTGGTGACCGACCGCGAGACGGTCAGCCGCTACCACGGCCAGATCAAGCTGGAGGTCGAACGCCTGTCGGCCATGGTCGACGACCTGTTCGAGCTGTCCAGGATCCACGCCGGCGCGCTGCGGCTGTCGCGGGCCAGGGTCGGGCTGTCGGACGTCGTGGCCGACACCCTGGCCGGGGCCGAGCCGCTGGCCAGGGCCAAGGGTGTGCTGCTGACGGCCGAGGCGACGGCCGCGGTGCCGGTCGAGGCCGACGCGGGCGCGCTCAGCCGGGCGCTGGCCAACCTGGTGATCAACGCGATCAAGCACACGCCGTCGGACGGTTCGGTCGTGCTGCGGGCCCGGGTGGACCAGGGCATGGCCTGCGTGTCGGTCAGCGACTGCTGCGGCGGCATCCCGGAGGAAGACCTGCCACGGGTGTTCGACGTGGCGTTCAGGGGCGAGGCGGCCCGGACCCCGACGGCGGACGGCGGGGCCGGGCTCGGCCTGGCGATCGCTCAGGGCATCGTGGAGGCGCACGACGGGATGATCGGCGTGGTCAACGACGGGCCCGGCTGCCGGTTCGAGATCCGGCTGCCACTGGTCGACGCACCGCGCTGACCCATCAGGCCGACTCCGGAACGGTCGACTCCTGGCTCGTCCCGAACGACTCCGACATCGCACGAAATGTCGGGCAGGGCCAGCGCCACATGCAGCTCCGGCACCGCAGGATCGGATGCGCGGCGTCGCTGGTGATGCCCCCCGCGTCGCGCGGCTGGTGCAGGTCCAGCAGCCGGAGCCCGAGCTCGGAGAACCTGAGCAGCTCGTCACGGGCGCCGGCGAGGAAGTCGAGGTCCTCGCCGGCCAGTTTGGTGCGGACGGGGACGTACCCCTCGTGGTTGACCAGGCCGCGCAGGCGCGCGGCCTCGTCATGCCAGGGAGCGGCCTTCTCCGTGCGGATGAAAATGGCCTCCAGCTGCTCGCGGAGCCTCTGACGCTGAGGATCTTCGGCTTGGTCTGTGTTCATCGGTGATCGGGCCCACGAAACTCGCCCAGCCCCTCCTCCTGAGTGAAGTGGTGACCGACGCGAAGGCGCCGGCGCCGGTGTCACAGTGTCAAGCTTCGCGTACTCTCCGTCTCCGCGATGGCGAAACAGGGACTCTCATCGCCAGATCGCTACCAGGGGCTCCTGATGGCAAAATGTGTCACCACGTCAGGTCAAGAACGGGTCGATTCGCCTCGTCGCTTCATACCCGTCGTCCCCCTATCGGCGTGACAACGTGACCCGAGGCCGTCTCGCCGCTAGCCTGCCCATGTGGAGCTCAAGGTCTCGACTCGATCACATGCCGGCCATGCACTCGTTGCGATCACCGGCGAAATCGACCTCTATACGGCACCCCACCTGCAGTCGGAGTTCACCCGCCTGCTGCAGGAAGGGCCCAGCCGCGTGGTCATCGACATGTCCGCCGTGGATTTCTGTGACTCCACGGGGATGAACGTGCTGCTGTCAGCACTCAAACGGATGAAGGAGCAGGGAGGCGCGCTCGACGTGGCCGCCCCGCGCCCCGCCGTCCGCAAGATCCTTCAGGTGACCGGACTGGACTCGGTGTTCACCGTGCACGATGAGGTGCCGCAGGAGTTCCTCATCACCGAGGGCTCATGACGAGTCCTGACACGGCGGTCGTCATACCGGCCAAGAACGAGGCCGATCGCATCGGCCTCACCGTCAAGTCCGCGCTCGACCTGCCCGGCGTCGACCTCGTCGTCGTGGTCGACGACGGCTCGACCGACCAGACGGGCAAGGTCGCGCGGGCCGCGGGAGCCAAGGTCGTCCGCCACAGCCGCAACCGCGGCAAGGCCGCCGCCATGGAGACGGGCGCGGAGGCGGTCCGGCTGCTGGACGCCGACACCCCGCGCCACCTGCTCTTCCTGGACGCCGACCTGGCCGGCACCGCTCAGGCGGCGGCCCCCTTAGTCGAGCCCGTCCGGGCCGGCGAGGCCGACATGACCATCGCGGTCTTCCAGACTCGGGTGAAGCTGGCCGGCCACGGCATCGTGGTGCGCCTGTCCCGGGACGGGATCCGCCGCGCCACCGGCTTCCAGGCGTCCCAGCCCCTCAACGGGCAGCGCTGCCTCACCCGAGCCGCCTTCGAGGCGGCCCGGCCGCTGGCGCACGGGTTCGGCGTGGAGACCGCGCTGACCATCGATCTGCTGCGCAAGGGGTATCGGATCGTCGAGGTCGAGGTGGAGATGGCGCACCGGGCCACTGGGTCTGACTGGCGGGCCCAGTTGCACCGCGCCAAGCAGTTGCGGGACGTGGCACTGGCCCTGGCCGGCCGGGAGCCGGTGGTGGTCGAGAGCCTGGCCAAGCTGCGTCCCAAACGCTGACGGGCACTCGGTCCGTACGGCTTCCGTTTGCTGGGGGCGGGCGGGTTATCCACAGGCTGGGGATCGGCGGCCGAAGCCCGGCGTGGAGTGTGCTGGAATTTGCGGGTGACTTCCGAGACGCGGAGCGTCAGGCCGCCTGACCGGCTCGCGGTGCCGGCCATGGTGTCGATCGCTGCCTCGATCATGCTGACGATCGCCATCGGTCTGCTCGGCCCGTCAGCCATGATCCCGGCGCTGGGAGGTCCGGGCTGGCATCCGCCCTACTCTCTGGACGTCCACCCGCACCCCTACGCGGTGGTGGCGATGGCCGCCGCCGCGATCGTCCTCGGTGGTCTCGGCCTGCTGACGGCCCTGACGGCGCTGCCGCCGGCGGCCACCTCGGCCCGCCTGCCCCGCATCCTCGTGATCGTCGGCTGCCTGGCCGCAGGTCTCCTGGCGTTCCTGCCCCCGGCAGGGTCAGGCGACCATCTCAACTACGCCGCCTACGGCCGCATGGTCACCCTCGGCCTCGATCCTTACACGCACGGCGCGCACGCCCTGCCCGGCGACCCCATAGCCGACGCGGTCGAAGCGCCGTGGCGTGAGGAGCCCAGCGTCTACGGTCCCGTGGCGACGGCCGTGCAGGCCCTGGCCGGCTGGATCGGCGGTGACTCGCTCCGGCTCACCATCTTCGTGCTGGCTCTGGTCAACGCCGCCGCCTTCATCGCCACCGGCTTGCTGATAGACCGCTTCACCAGGGACGACCCGGCCAGGCGCACCCGGGCCGCCCTGCTGTGGACGGTCAACCCGCTGCTGCTCTACCAACTCGTGGCGGGCATGCACGTGGACACCCTGGTCGTCGCCTGCATGGTGGCGGCCCTCCTCGCCAGGGGCCGGCCGGTGGTCGGCGGGGCGCTGCTCGGGGTGGGGGTCGCGCTCAAGCTCAACGCCGGACTGGTGGCCCTCGGACCGGCCTGGGAGCTTCGCCGCCGTCCGGCTCGCCTGGCCCTGATGGCGGGGATCGCCCTGGCGGTGGTGGCCGTCGGCTACGCCATCGTCGGACCCGCCGCGCTCGAACCGGTGACCCGGACGAGCAAGTCCGTGTCCAACGCCTCGTTCTGGAAGCTGGTCCAGGGCTGGCTGCAGTCACTGGTCGGCACGGGCAGCGCCTACCGGGGCGAGATCCAGATCGGCTCCCTGCTCGTCCTCGCCCTCGTGGCCTGGTGCCTCTTCCGCCTGACCTCCCACCGCCTCCCCCTCACCACCAGGCTTTTCACCCCCGGGCCCCCACGAGGTGCCGCCGCTGAGCGCCTGCCGGGTGACCTTGAGCGTCCACGGGGTGACCTTGAGCGCTCGCCGGGCGATCCCGAGCGTCCTCCGGGCGATCCCGAGCGCTCGCCGGGAGATCCTGGGCGTCTGCCGGGCGGTGGAGAGCACCCGCCGAGTGGGGGGCGGCAAGCCCCGACAGCCGCGACGGGCGGCAGCAGTGCGGCGGACGCCGGCCGAGTAAGGCTCGTATCCACGGCCAAGCTGCCTGACCCGTCCACGGCCGGGCGGCCTGACCCGTCCACGGCCGGGCGGCCTGACCCGTCCACGGCCGGGCGGCCTGACCCGGCCGGGCGGTCGGCGGGCGAATCGTCCGTCCATGGCCAGGTGGGGCCGGAGGGCGGCGGAAAGCATGTGGGTCGTGGGGGTGATGGGGATGAGGCGACGGTGGTGGCCTTGGTGCTGGTGGTCGCCTATCTGTTCGCCTCGCCGTACGTGCTGCCCTGGTACGACGGGCTCGCGTTCGGGCTGCTGGCCCTGGTCGCCGCTTCCACCGTGGACCGGTTCATGGTCGTACACCTGATCGTGCTGTCGCTGGCCTATCTTCCGGCGCGTGTCGCTGGGCAGCCGCCGGAGCTCGAATGGCTCAGGACCGTCGTACGGGGTGAGTTCGCTCCGTGGGCGCTTCTTGCGCTGACGGCGGCGCTAATGGTGTGGACTTGGCGAGCTGCAGGGCGCGTACGCACGCGGCCAGAGTCAGGGGCACCGCGACCGTGAGCGCCATGGACGGGATGGCGATGCCCGAGTCGTTCATCAGGAAGCCGATGAAGGCGGAGGTGAGTGCGCCGATCAGGCCTGCGCGGAGTGCGGGGGCGAGCGCGTAGGTCTGGCCGAGAGCCGATGCGCCCCAGCGGGAGGGCCTGTTGAGCACCAGGAAGAGGAAGGCCAGGGCGACCAGGGAGAGGAGCGTCAGTGACCAGTTGCCGACGGTCACGCCCACCATCGCCGTGAACTTACGGACGACGACGGTCAACGCCTGACCGTCGATGACCTGCTGGACGAAGGTGCCCAGATGGGTGCGCTGGGTGGCGGGGCGCAGCCAGTCGAACAGGGCGATGGCGCTGATGAGCGCGCCTCCGGCCAGGCCGACCAGCAGCAGCTTCAGCACCGACACGCGGCGGCCGGAGAGCAGGATGAGGAAGACGGCCAGACCCACCACGAAGGCGGGTACGCCGCCGAAGTCCGCACCCCAGGAGGGCCACCCGTCGGCGAACACCGCCAGGCCGCCGTACAGCACGCACACCAGCATCGTCACGAACCTCGACGCACCCCTGCCCATCAGCCACTGAGCGACCCCGGCCAGCCCCAGGATGGTGCCGGTGGCGTAGATGGCGAAGGCGATGTTGCTGAAGCCGTAGAACCGGCCGCCGGTGACGGGCTCGTACCCGGAGACGGCGTTCACCTGAAGGGTGGAGCCGGTCATCACGTCGACCAGCATGGCGACCGAGGTGACGGCCGCGACCACGGTCAGCGGGCCGAGCACGTGCGTACGCCAGGGGCCGGCGAAGGCCAGGGCGGTGATGAGGCCGGCGATCGCCAGGATGGTGACGATCAGGGCGGTCATCGGCGCGGGCAAGCTCCACCAGGGCACCAACTGCGCGAGGAACGTGGAGACGGCGATGGATCCGCTCACCACGGAGACCACCTGCACGGCGACCAGCAGCCGAGAGGCGCTCGCCACCTCGAACCCGGCCCGAGGGAGGCGATCGGAGCCCCCCGAGCCCCCGGAGAGCGGCTGCGTCCGGTGCTCGACTCCGTTGCCGTTGGCGCTGATGGCTGGGGGGTCTGTTGCTCGCGCTGGGCTTGTGCCGGAAGTGGTGGGGTCTGTCGGTGAGTTCGGCTTGGGGGACGGAGGGGTTGCCGGGGCGGGGCTCTGCGGGTCCTCCTGGAGGGAGTCCTGCGTGGGGGCGGCGGTCGTGGTGGGGGATGCGGGTGACGTACTGGCTGGAAGTGCGGGCTGGGGGCGGTCTGGAGTGGAGGGGGAGGGGCGGGCTGGGGTGGATGAGGCGCGGCGGCGGCGGAGGGCGAGGGCGGCGAAGGCGTAGAAGAGGAGCTGGACCGCTACGAATATGGCGAAGAAGGGGCCGCGGACCGTGACGAGGACCTGGCTGGCCAGGTCGGCGTCGGCCAGTTCGGTGACCGAGTCGGCCACGGTGGCCGGGGGTGGGGTGGCGGCGGATTGCCAGGGGCGGCCTACGACCTGGGGGGCGGGTTCGGCGCCGGCCAGCTCGATCGTTGTGGCGGTCAGGTCCGCGAGAGTGACGAGGGCGTCCTGGCGGGTGGAGGTCGCGGTCAGGTGGCCGTGGCTGTACGGCGGGCCGGTGGCGATCGCCACGTGGAGGTGGGCGCCCGGGGTGACGTCCGAGACGCCTGCTACGAGGATCGTCGTGTCGGCGGGGAGGGTGGTGAGGAGGGTGCCGATCCGGCGGTCGGCTGCTGCGGCGGCTGCTTGGCGGGTGGTCGAGGGCATGGAGGCGGGGATGCCGTACTCGTCCGGGGGCTGGTCGGCCCAGGCGTTGGCGAGGTCAGGAGCCTCCATGACGATCAGGGTGTAGCGGGTTGGGTCGCCCAGGCTTTCCGGGGTGTCGGCGTATTTGGCGATATTTCCGGATTTGTCGGCAGCGGCTAGGGCTGCGCCTGGGCCGATCGCGGCTACGGTTCCGCCGGAGTCGGTGATGGTTTGAGCAAGTGTGCCCAGTTGGGCGGCGTACCCGGTGGTGGATTGATGCGTCACCAGGTCACGCCAGCCTGGGATCGTCGCGCCTTCGCCGTTGGGCTGGGGGGTGGGGGTGGCCTGGCAGCCCTTGCCCGGCGTCCCGGCCCGCTGGCCTGCCGACACCGTGAGCCAGCCTGTGACGGGGCAGGTGATGCCGCGGCCTTGGGGCGGCACGGTCCGGGTGGACATCGAGGCGGAGCCGCCCTGGGTGACGAGCTTCCAGAGGTTCGGGGTGCGGGACTGGTCGATGTCGCTCCACACAAGGCCGGGCACGCCGACCAGGGCCACGCGACCTTGGGCGGTTCCTGCTGAGGCGGCGGCCGGGCCAAGGGCGGCGCAGAGGGCCGTGAGCATCATGGCCAGCAGTAGAGCGGCGAGGGTACGCATGGCCGGGCGCCGTACTCGTTGCGCCGAGCTCCGCCGTACCTCGTGCCCGCCGTACCGGCGCCTGGGGGGAAGGCCGGTCGACGGGTGGGTAACGGGGAGCGGGGGCCGGGAGGCGGTCGGGTGCATGGGGGAGGGCGCGCCGGAGGTGGGTTGCGGCATGTGTGGATCCCCCAGTGTTGGCGCGCTCGACAAACAACAGCCACGGTAACGTGCCACACCGTGACGAGTGTCGAGACGCCGGTGAAGCGGCGGCAGTGGTGGGCGTGGGCCGTCGTGGTGCTGGTCGTCGTCGCGGCGGTGGCCCCGCTGGTGCAGCAGTGGCTGACGAACCCGGACGACCAGCGCCTCGTCGACCTCGACGTTTACCGTACCGGCGGGCAGATGCTGCTTGAGGGGCGGCCGGTTTACGACTACTTCACCCCTGCCCCGCAGTTGCTGCCGTTCACCTACCCGCCGATCGCGGCGATGCTGGCGGCGATACTGGCGGAGATGTCCTGGGGGACCGCGCAGTGGGTGTGGACGGCGGGGATCTTCCTGGCGCTGGCGGTGGCCGTGGGGTTCTCGTTCAGGCAGGTGCTCGGGCGGCGGCACGCGCCGTGGGTGTTCGCGTTCCTGGTGGTCGCCTGCACCTACCTGATGCCGATCCGGGACCAGGTGCGGTTCGGGCAGGTGGACATCCTGCTGGTGGCGCTCTGTCTGGCCGACTGTGTGGCGCGGCGGCCGTGGTGGCCGCGCGGGTTCCTGATCGGGCTGGCCACGGCGGTGAAGCTCACGCCCGGCGTCTTCCTGATCTATCTGCTGGTGACGCGGCAGTGGCGGACGCTGTTCATGGCGTCGTTCGTGACGGCGCTGCTGACGTTGCTGCCGTTCGCGGTGCTGCCACAGGACGCGGTGGACTTCTGGTTCGGGGCGCTGCTGGACTCCGAACGGCTGGGCGCGAACGCCGCCACCACCA
Organism: Nonomuraea glycinis; assembly: GCF_014646515.1. GTDB lineage: Bacteria > Actinomycetota > Actinomycetes > Streptosporangiales > Streptosporangiaceae > Nonomuraea > Nonomuraea glycinis. The sequence continues at coordinate 91,527 of NZ_BMNK01000002.1, read as the reverse complement.
ACCAGTCGATGCGCGGCATGCTCATCCGCCTGTACATGCCTGACGCGCTGACGTCGGTGATCTGGCTGGCGCTGGTCGCGGTGGTCGGCTGGTACGGCTTCCGCGGCGCGCGGAACGCCTATCTGGCCAAGGAGCCGCTGACGGCCGTCGCGCTCGTGGGGCTGATGGCGGTGCTGCTCTCGCCGGTCGCCTGGATCCACCATCTGGCCTGGGTGGTCGTGGTGCTGGGCGCGATCGTGGGCGACGGGCGGGATCCGGTCAGGTTGCGGGTGGCCGCGGGGGTGTGGCTCTACTACGTGGTACCGGTGCCGTGGTGGGGGGTGGCGTTGAAGGCCGCCGACATTCCGGTCGTCAGCCCGGTCCTCGGCAAGATCGTGCAGAACGGTTTCGGGCTGGGGGCGCTGGCCCTGGTCTGGCTGCTGGTGTTCTGGCTGCCGAAACGGGCGGCCCGAAAACCCGGCAGCACGCGTCCACCGGCGGATACTCTGGAAGCATGCCCAGAATCTCGTATCTCGGACCTGAGGGGACCTTCACCGAAGAGGCCCTGAGGCTCTTGGAGCCCGGCGCCGAGCAGCTGTCCTGCGCCAACGTCACCGCCGCGCTCAACGCCGTGCGGAACGGCGAGGCCGACGGCGCGGTCGTGCCGCTGGAGAACTCCCTTGAGGGCGGGATCACCACCACACTCGACGAGTTCGCCTGGGGCGAGCCGCTGCTGATCACCGCCGAGCTGCTGCTGCCGGTGCGGTTCTCGCTGCTGGCCAGGCCGGACACCGAGATCGGGCACATCAAGCGCGTCTACACCCACCCGGCGGCGATCACGCAGTGCCGCGCCTTCACCAGCCGCGAGCTGCCGGACGCCGTCGTGGTGTCCGCGCCGTCGACCGCGGCGGCGGCCCAGGAGGTCGCGCTGCCGGGCTCGCCGTACGACGCGGCGATCGCGGCACCCATCGCGGGCGAGCACTACGGGCTGGTGGAGCTGGCGGGTGACATCGGCGACAGGTCCGACACCGTGACCAGGTTCATCAGGGTGAGCCGGCCGGGCGCGCTGCCGGAGCCGACCGGGTCCGACCGGACCACGCTGGTCGTCTTCCTCGCCGACGACCATCCGGGCGCGCTGCTGGAGATGCTGACCGAGTTCTCGGTGCGCGGCGTCAACCTGAGCCGGATCGAGTCGCGGCCCACCCGCGACGGCATCGGCCACTACTTCTTCCACTTCGACTTCGAGGGCCACGTGGCGGACGCGCGGGTCGGCGAGGCGATTTCCGGGCTGCATCGCATCTGCGAGCAGGTGCGCTTCCTCGGCAGCTATCCGCGGGCCGACGGCGTCGCTCCCCAGATCAAGCGGGGGACGGCCGACGCCGATTTCGCCGAGGCGGGGCAGTGGCTGGCCAGGATCAGGGCCGGACAGGTCTAATGCGGGAGCGGGCCGCCGGTCAACGCCGGTAGCCTTTCCTTGTGATTGACCTGCGTACCCTTCGTGAGGATCCCGACCGGCTACGGGCGTCGCAGCGTGCCCGCGGTGAGGACGACTCCATCGTCGACACGCTGCTCGGCCTTGAGGAGCGCCGCCGTTCCGCGCTGACCTCGTTCGAGACCATGCGCGCGGAGCAGAAGAGTCTCGGCAAATCGGTCTCCAAGGCGCAGGGCGACGAGAAGGCCGCCCTGCTCCAGCGGGCCAAGGACCTCGCCGCACAGGTCAAGTCCGCCGAGGCCGAGGCCGAGAAGCTGGCCGGGGAGCTCGACGAGCTGCTGCAGACGGTGCCCAACATCGTCGAGGAGGGCGCGCCTCCCGGCGGCGAGGACGACTACGTGGTGCTCGAGACCCATGGCGAGCCGCGGGTGTTCGACTTCGAGCCCAAGGACCACGTCGATCTGGGCGAGCGGCTCGGCGCCATCGACATGGAGCGGGGCGCCAAGGTGTCCGGCTCGCGGTTCTTCTTCCTCAGGGGCGTGGGCGCGCGGCTGCAGCTCGGCCTGCTCAACATGGCCATGCAGCACGCGATCGAGCGCGGGTTCATCCCGATGATCACGCCGGTGCTGGTCAAGCCGGAGACCATGCAGGGCACCGGTTTCCACGTCGCCCACGACAAGGAGATCTACCGCCTGCCCGACGACGACCTCTACCTGGTCGGCACGTCGGAGGTGGCGCTGGCGGGCTACCACGCCCAGGAGATCCTCGGCGGTGACGAGCTGCCGCTGCGCTACGCCGGCTGGTCGTCGTGCTTCCGCCGCGAGGCGGGCTCCTACGGCAAGGACACCAAGGGCATCATCCGGGTGCACCAGTTCGACAAGGTCGAGATGTTCTCCTACGTGCGTCCCGAGGACGCCCAGGAGGAGCACCAGCGGCTGCTCTCGTACGAGAGGGAGATGCTGGCCAAGATCGAGGTGCCCTACCGGATCATCGACACGGCGGCCGGGGACCTCGGCATGTCGGCGGCGCGCAAGTTCGACTGCGAGGCGTGGATCCCCACGCAGGGCCGCTACCGCGAGCTGACGTCCACCTCCAACTGCACCGAGTTCCAGGCCCGCAGGCTCGCGGTCCGCTTCCGGGACAAGGACGGCAAGCCGCAGCACCTGGCCACGCTCAACGGCACGCTGGCCACCACTCGCTGGCTCGTCGCCATCCTGGAGAACCACCAGCAGGCCGACGGTTCCGTGGTGGTTCCCGAGGCGCTGCGTCCCTTCGTGGGCCTGGACGTGCTGGAGCCCGTCAAGTAGGCGTACGTACGACACGCTGACGTTTGCGCTCCTGCGCGGCGTCACGAGTCCGCCGATCGCGGACCCGTGGCCGAGCAGGGGCGTCAGCGCTGTGTCGTGGTCGCCGGAGACGATGGACGATGCCCCGGTTCACGGCCGCCGGCGTCGGCATCAGCGCCCCCGGTGGCAGCCACAAAGAGGCATACGCGTACCCCCGCTCGCAGTCACGGAGAGCACGGCCAGTGGCACGAGTGGCGATCACTTGGCGGCGTCCTGAGGCCAGCCGGAGAGTGCGTTGCCGTATCCACCCGGGGGAGCCCGCGCGGGCAGAGCGATCAGGTCCTTGTGAACGGCCAGGACGCGCCATGGGCCGGGATCGGGGTCCGGGCTAGGGAGGCGGCCTCAGCGCCCGTCTCCGTGGATTTCACGAGCGTATAGAGCGGCGTCCGTCAGAATGGTGGCGGTCTGACGGCGGGCCGAACCGTCGACGTGACTGAGTTTGCCCGCCCGGGTCCGGTCGTTGAGTGGCAGCACGAACAGCGAGACGACAGTTACGGGGTGACATAACCCCGCATATCTCATATGCGTTGAGGAATGCAGGTTCACTGTCCGTGTTAATTGAGTCACAGTCGTGACAACAACCGGTCAATACGAGACAGGTTGTCCCAAAAGGGAGCCCGGTAAACGCGAAAGGCCGGAGTTCGCTGGAAGCGAACCCCGGCCCGTCTCGCCGTTAGCAGGTCAGATAGCACGGACCTGGGAGGCCTGCGGCCCCTTCTGGCCCTGTGTGATCTCGAACTCGACCCGCTGGCCGTCTTCAAGGCTGCGGTAGCCGTTGCCGACGATCTCGGAGAAGTGCACGAACACGTCCGGCGCACCGCCGTCCGGGGCGATGAAGCCGAAGCCCTTCTCAGCGTTGAACCACTTGACGGTTCCCTGAGCCATAAAAGCTCTCCCTCAGGATGTGAATCTATGGGACCCACACCTCGTGGGTCCCGGTGTGTCGTACAGCAAGCACCCCGGGGTGGCTCAGACAAACTCATGCTGGTATTCACTACGGGATCGCTAATACAACGCCACCACATCTAACACCATTCTGCCGCGTTGGTGTTCCTCTCCCTAGGAAGATTTCTGGTCGGTGGCATCACCGGGCAAACTGGAACCTGTTATGCACAGCCTTCCCGCGCCCCGCCTTGTGGCCACCGACCTGGACGGCACTGCTCTGCGTACCGACGGAACGGTGTCTCCCCGCACGGCTGCGGCCTTCGCGAAAGTCGAGGAATTCGGGGCCATGCTGGTCTTCGTGACCGGCCGGCCGCCCCGGTGGATGGGCGGTGTGGTGAGCACGCTGCGTCACCGTGGCGTAGCCATCTGTGCCAACGGCGCGCTGGTCTACGACTTGCACAGCGAACGGATAGTTGAATCTCACCTCATCGACGTACAGGTGCTCGAGGAAGTCGTCGCTCAGCTTCGAGCGAACGTCCCCGAGCTCGCCTTTTCGGTCGAGTACGAAGGTGGTTTCGCGCATGAGTCCGATTTCCGGCTGGGAAGCTGGGACCGTCAGACCACCGCGGGGTCCCTGCCGGTCCGGCGGACGCTCACCTCGCGCCCCTGCGCCAAGCTGCTGGCCCTGCACCCCGAGATGCACCCCGACGAGCTGCACGCCACCGTGCACGGCCTGGTGGGCCATCTGGTCACCGCCACGCACTCCAGCGGCAAGGGGCTGGTCGAGATGAGCGCTCGCGGGGTCACCAAGGCCACCGCCCTGGCCACTCTGGCCGAACGGCACGAGATCAAGGCGTCACAGGTGGTGGCGTTCGGGGACATGCCGAACGACCTGCCCATGCTGAGCTGGGCAGGCACGTCCTACGCGGTCGCCAACGCGCACCCCGGCGTGCTGGCGGCGGTCGATCACGTGACCGCGGCCAACGACGATGACGGCGTCGCCCGGGTGCTCGAAAACCTCTACAGGTAGGGGCCGGAGCCGCCGGGGGGCCGCGGCGGCTCCTCGCCGTGCGGCACGCCGGGCAGCGCCCTGCGCATCTGCTCAAGCTGCGCCCTGGCCGCCATCTGCTGCGCGAACAGCGTGGTCTGGATGCCGTGGAACAGCCCCTCCAGCCAGCCCACGAGCTGGGCGTGCGCGATGCGCAGCTCGGCGTCGCTGGGCGGGCCGTTCTCCTCGGTGAAGGGCAGCGACAGCCGCTCCAGCTCCTCGACCAGCTCGGGCGCGAGGCCGTCCTCGAGCTCCTTGATGGAGGACTGGTGGATCTCCTTCAGACGCTTGCGGCTGGCCTCGTCGAGCGGGGCGGCGCGAACCTCCTCCAGCAGTTGCCTGATCATGCTGCCGATCCGCATCACCTTGGCGGGCTGCTCGACCAGGTTCGTGACCGACCGCTCATCATCGCCGTTATCGCCCTGACCTTGGAAGTCCGGGCCAACCACCACGATGTGGGGGGTGTTGTTGTCCTCAGCATTCATACGTCTCACCGTACTAGCAGGATCTTCCCGACGTGTTCTCCGGAATCGAGCATTCGATGCGCCTCTGCCGCTCGCTCCATCGGCACCTCGGCGTACACCACCGGACGCACCGCGCCCCCGCTGACCAGCGGCCATACTTTGTCGACGGTGCTGCGCACGATCGCGCCCTTGTCGTCGACGGGCCGCGCCCGCAGCGTGGTGCCGTACACCGAGAGGCGTTTGGCGAGCAGCATGCCCAGGTCGAGCTCCGCCTTGCGGCCGCCCTGCAGCCCGATGACGACCAGCCGCCCGCCGGGGCGCAGCGCCTTGACGTTCTGGGCGAGGTATTTGGCGCCGATGATGTCGAGGATCACATCGGCCCGGACCTTCTCCGAGAAGTCCTCCTGGTGATAGTCGACGGTCTCGTCCGCGCCGAGCGCCAGGACGCGCTCGGCCTTCTCCGCCGAGCCGACCGTCGCCACCACCCGTGAGCCGAGCGCCTTGGCGAGCTGCACCGCGAACGTGCCGATCCCGCTGGCGCCGCCGTGCACGAGCAGCGTCTCGCCCTTGCGCAGCCTGGCGGTCATGAACACGTTGGACCAGACCGTGCACGCCACCTCTGGCAGCCCGGCGGCCTCCACCAGTCGCACTCCCTGCGGCACCGGCATCACCTGCTGCCAGGGCACGGCTACGCGCTCAGCGTAACCGCCGCCCGCCAGCAGGGCGCAGACCTCTTCGCCCACCCGGAACTGCTCGACGTCCGCGCCGACCTCGGCCACCACCCCGGAGACCTCCAGACCGGGGTACGGCGAAGCGCCAGGAGGTGGGTCATAGTGGCCGTTACGTTGGTGCACGTCCGCCCGGTTGACCGCGGAGGCCGCCACCTCGATGACGATTTCGCCCGGCTCCGGGCGAGGGTCGGGCACCTCGCGCCACTCCAGCACCTCGGGCCCGCCACTGCGGGTGATCTCGATGGCTCGCATGAGACCAAGGTAACGGGGCAAGGAAGTTGTGGGTTGGCAGGGCTACTCTCAACTCTTGACGTTAACCTGCGAAGTATTTGCTGCCCCTTTAGACCCACCCGAGGGGGAACACGGTGGCAAGGCACGATCGAGAAGAATCGCTAGAGGAACAGCTGGCTTGGCTTGACGCGATCAAGGAGACGGAAGAGGTCCCGGTCAAGGTCAGTTCCTCGGCCGCGCCCGACGACTCCGTCGCCTCGCCATACCCTCAGGACCCGTGGGCGTCGGTTCCGCAGCACGACACACCGCCCCCGCCGCTGTTCCGCGCCGCGGTCGACTCCGTGTACGGCGCGGCGCCGGCCGAGCAGGCGCCCGAGGCGAAGAGCGAGGCCGGTGAGTGGGCGGACGAGGACGAGCCCGCTTTCAGCGCCAAGCCGAGCTTCCTGGACACCCCCGCCAAGCCGGGCTTCCAGGACAGCGCCAAGCCGAGCTTCCTGGACAAGCCCGCGCCGCCGGACGAGCCTGCCGTCAAGGACGAGCCCGCCTCCCCGCCGGCCAGCCTGGGCAAGGCGGCCGACGACACGTTCGGGGCGCCGCTCCGGCCGCTGCCCCGCCCCGACGACACCGACACCTACTCGATGCTGCCGCTGCCCGGCAAGGTGAAGCCACCCGAGGACCAGACGGAGGAGAACCTCCCGTGGCCGCTGCCGCCCGAGTGGGCACGGTCGTCGGCGGCGTCCGTACCGGAGGAGGCGCAGGAGGATCAGGCCGAGCAGGACACCGGGCCGCAGCAGGTCATCGGACGGCCCGCTGCACTCAGGCCTGAGCCGGTCGCCGAGACGCCGCCGCCCGCCGAGACCCCGAAGCGATCTCTGGACGAGCCGCGGCACATCTTCGAGGAGCCCCGGCGGCACTTCGACGAGCCGCGCCGCCCGTTCGGGGAGCAGCGCCCTGCCGAGACCTCCCCGCGCGCCTTCGACGAGCCTCAGCGCCTCCCCGAAATGCCGCAGCGGGCCTTCGACGAGCCGAAGCGTCCCGCCGAAGCGCCTCAGGGTGCCTTCGATGAGCCGAAGCGTCCCGCCGACGGGACGAGGCGTCTCTTCGATGAGCCGCGGCGTTCTGCCGATGGGCCGGCCAAACCGGCTTTCGAGGAGCCTGAGCGCCCGGTTCGGGAGTCTTCGGACGAGCGCGCCTTCGACGACGAGCCCGCGCCCCCGTTCGGCGGCGCCCAGCGGGCTTACGACCAGCCCGCACGTCCGCTTGACGAGCCGCAGCACGCCTTCGGGCAGCTTCCACCGGCCTTCGACGAGCCGCAGCGTCCGGCCGCCGAGCCACGCCACCGCCAGGCGCCGGAGTTCCAGCGCTCGGCCGAGCCGCGGCACCGCCCGGCACCCATCCCCGTCTTCAACGCCCCGCCCCGCCCGCCGGTCACCGGCAGGCCAAGCGCCGACAGCCTCGACCCCGAGACGCTGCTGCGCGGCCGCCGCAACGCCCCGTCCAAGGGCTGGCGCAGGCTGGTCTTCAAGGCGTCGGGCGGCTGGATCAAGCCGGGTGAGCCGCCCGAGGTCAGGCGCCGCCGCGAGCTGATGACCAGGGCCCGCACCCCGGTGGCCGCCGGTCACCACCGGGTGGCCGTACTCAGTCTCAAGGGCGGGGTCGGCAAGACCACGACCACGGTCGGCCTCGGCGCGACGCTCGCGCACATGCGCGGCGATCGCGTCATCGCGATCGACGCCAACCCCGACCGGGGCACGCTGTCGGACAAACTGGTGCTGGAGACCTCGGCCACCGTACGCGATCTGCTCAACGAGCATCAGCAGGTCAAGAGGTACGTCGACATCAGGGCGTTCACCTCGCAGGCCCCGTCACGGCTGGAGGTGCTGGCCTCCGACCGCGACCCGTCGGTGTCCGAGGCGTTCAGCGGCGCCGACTACCAGGCCGTGTCCCAGGTGCTGGAGAACTTCTACTCCATCTGCATCACCGACTGCGGCACCGGCCTGCTGCACTCGGCCATGGGCGGCGTACTCGGCATGGCCGACCAGATCGTGCTGGTCAGCTCGCCGTCGGTGGACGGCGCCAGAGCCGCCTCGGCGACGCTCGACTGGCTGGAGGCCCACCACTACGGCCATCTCGTACGTGACGCGACCGTGGTGCTGTGCAGCGTCAGGCCCCGGTCGAAGTCGGCCGTGGACATCAAGAAGCTGGAGGCGCACTTCGCCGCCCGGTGCCGTGCGGTGATCCGCGTGCCGTACGACCCGCACCTGGAAGAGGGCGCGGAGATCGACCTGGACCGGCTGCAGGAGACCACCAGGGAGGCGTATCTCCAGCTCGCGGCCTACGTCGGCGACGGGTTCGCGGGCACCCAGGAGTGAGCGGGCCGCCGTCCGCACGGACGCTCAGGAGTGGGCGGGCCGTCGTCCGCACGGGCGCCCGGCACAGGACGGGGCCGGCTCACCAGGTCTTGCCGGCCTGCTCCTGAATCGTGTGGTTGATCCGGTTGAAGAAGTTGGTCAGCGCGATGTCCAGAATGATCGCGGAGAGCTGCTTCTCGTCGAAGTGAGCGGCGGCGGCGTCCCAGACCTCGTCGGTCACGCCCGGCGCGCCGTCCTGGATCCGGGTGGCGGCCTCGGTCAGCGCGAGCGCCGCCCGCTCCGCCTCGGTGAAGAAGGGCGTGTGGCGCCACGTGACCACGTTGTGCAGCCGCTCGTCGGTCTCTCCCTGCTTCTTGGCCGAGTCGATCCCGGCGAACACGCACGGGCCGCAGCCGTTGATCTGGCTGGCTCGCAGGTGGACCAGCCCGAGTACGCGCGGGTCGACGCCCCCGGCGTACATCGCCTTGTAGAGGCCCTGGATCGCCGTCATCACGTCGGCGTTCGCGGGGCTCTTCATGCGTGCTTCCATCGATCCTGCTCCTTCATCGGTTACCCGAGCCCGTCCGGGCCCGTCATCACCCATGACGGAGCAGCGCCGAGGAAGGTAACAACATGTCCGAAACCAGTCCGACGGACCCGGTGGCCGAGACGTTCGAGGCCCAGCGCGACAGGCTGCGCGCGGTCGCCTATCGCATGCTCGGCTCACACGCCGATGCCGAGGACGTGGTCCAGGAGGCCTGGCTGCGGCTCTCCCGCCAGGACCCGGGAACCATCCACAACTTCGCCGGCTGGCTGACCACGGTGGTCGGCCGGATCAGCCTCGACGTCCTGCGCTCGCGCCAGGCCCACGCCGAGGCGTCCTACGGCGACCGGCCGCCCGAGCTTGTCGTGACGGTCGACGACGGCCCGGCGCCGGAGGACGACGCGGTGCTCGCCGACTCGGTGGGGCTCGCGCTCCTCGTCGTCCTCGAATCGCTCGGGCCGAGCGAGCGGCTGGCGTTCGTGCTGCACGACCTGTTCGCGGTGCCGTTCGCCGAGATCGGCCAGATCCTCGGCAAGTCCGCCGACGCCACCAAGATGCTCGCCAGCCGCGCCCGCAGGAAGGTGCGGGCGACCGAGCGGCCGACAGTCGCCGCAGGAGAGCAGCGAGAGGTGGTCCAGGCCTTCCTGGCGGCGGCTCGGCATGGCGACTTCGCGGGGTTGCTGCGCGTGCTCGACCCCGAGGTGAGGCTGACCGTCGACACTCCCCAGGGTGTGGTCGTCGTTCTCGGGGCCACCAAGGTCGCCTCCGGCGCGCGGCTGGGCGCGGCCACGGCCGTGCGCGGGCGAGCGGTGCTCGTCAACGGCCTGCCCGGGTTCGTATCCTGGCTGGACAGCGGCGTCCCGCTCTCGGTCATGGCGTTCACCGTCGTCGACGGCCGGATCGCCGACATCGCGGTCGTGACCGACCCGGCCAGGCTCGCGTTGATGGACCTGCCGGATCCGGAGTGAGTCACCGCCGAGCGGGCTGGAACGTGGCGGAGGGTGTGGGATTCGAACCCACGAGGCCATCGCTGACCTGGCCGCTTTCAAGGCGGCTGCACTCGTCCACTATGCGAACCCTCCAGTGCGCGCACACAACGATAGCGGCTGTGGTGGCAGCGGTGTACGTTCGAGTGGTGACGGATCTTAGCTTCGAGGTTCTACGAGTGGAGGAAACCGTCACCGTGCGCTTGGACGGTGAGCTGGACAAGGTCGCCGCTCCCGCGTTCAAGGAGCGCCTGGGCGGATTGTCGGCCGAGGGCCGGCTCGACGTCGTGATCGACGCGAGCCGGTTGACCTTCTGCGACTCCAGCGGGCTGTGGGCGCTCGTCGAGTTGCAGCGGGGCGTCGCCGAGCGCGGCGGGTCCCTCACGCTCACCGGCGTGCACGGGGTCCTGCGGCGCGTGCTCGACGTGACGGGGCTCAAAGCTGTCTTCGACGAGGTGTTACCCGCGTAGCTGTGACAGCAGCCACTTCGGGCCGGTGGTCTCGGCGCCGAGCGCGCTCACCCGCTCCTTCAGCCCCCGGTCGGCCGTGACGACGAGCGTCCGCTCCCACGGTCTGGCCCGTTTCACCACCCCCACGATCGCGTCATCGCCGCTGCCCGTGGCCGCCACCACCTGAATGCCTGGAATGTCCGGCACGCCCTTCGCGGCGCCCTCGACCACGGCCACCAGGCGCGGATACCACTGCGCCAGGGTCGGATGGGTGAGGTTCATGCCCGCGACCGATCGCAGCAGCCGGGTCGCCGCGCCCTGGCGGTCGTTCCACCAGCCCTTCTCGGCCTGGGCGCCGACGATGTTCGCGACGTCCAGCACCACGGTCTCGGGGTTGATCGCGAGCTGGACCTGGTCCCACGTCGCGGCGAAGCCCGGATGCAGCACCCGGTCGGTGACCTCGGGCAGCGGCAGCCAGCACAGCTCGTCGCTCTCGCTGTTGGCGCACACGGCCGCCAGCAGCCCCGCCGACTCGGCGATCACCGTCTCGAACGCCCACCCGCCGTGATCGTCACGGTAGACGCCCTGGACCCGAAGGTGCTCGGCGCCGAGCGCGGCCTCCTCGCGGGCCTCGCGCAGAGCGCTCGCCACGGCGTCCTCATGGCTGTCACGGGCGCCGCCGGGCAGACCCCAGGTGCCGCCATGGTGGCTCCACAGGGCGCGCTTCTGCATCAGGACGTACGGGGTGCCGAGGTCATCATGGTGTACGGCGAGCAATCCGGACGCGCCGTGCACTCCCCAGTGCCGGTGCCCTTGCGCACACTCGGCCCAGCCGTCGCCGTCCTTGTCCGCCATGCCGTGATCCTCTCAGCCGCCTTGGGGACCCGTACCTCAGTTGACCGTACCCAGTGTCGGGCGTGATGCCGGCGTGGGCACCGGGTGGGGGCCGGCCACGGTACGGGGCTGAATGACGTTTTCTGATGGATGGACGGGCACCCGGCGCACCGGCCGGCCGCGACGCGCCCACGTTCACGACAGCGCTTTCAGCCCGGTTGTCGGAGTTTCTCGGTGATCGGAAAGACGCCATTGACAGCGATCTTCCCGCGTGCGAATCTCGCGATGTCCGGCTCATGGAATTCACGGCGAACCCGGGGAACGGGGGCCATTTCGGTGTTGCCATTCGTCGAACCTCTGAGTGGCCTGACCGCGGCGCGCTGGAATGCGATGACCGCCGATTTCCTCTATTCATCACGCCGCTGGCTCGCGTTCTGCGCGGAAATGTCGTCCATGCCGTCGGGAGCGGTCACCGCGGAGCTCTCCGACGGCGGCCTGGCGGCCCTTCCCGTCGCGCTGGCGGGCGGGGTGGAGAACCCGTTCTACGACTGGACGGCGATCCTCACCGCGCGCGGCCTGCCCGCGCCGCCGCCCTTCGGGCTGCTGGCCGGCCCCGGCCACGGCTACCAGACGCACCTGCTGACCACACCGGGGGCCGACCGGCGCGAGGCCGCCGAGCGGCTGCGCGCCGCGTTCGACGAGGCGGGGCTGCCCGCGATGGCGATGTTCCTCGGCACGCCGGACGTGGCGGTGCTGCGCCAGGCCGGCGTGCGGGCCCTGCCGGTGCTGCTGCAGGCCGACGCCTGGCTGCGGGTTCCGGCGGGCGGCTGGGACGAGTGGCTGGGCTCACTGAGTAAGGGCCGCCGGTACACGGTCAGGAGCGAGGTCAAGCGGTTCGCCGAGGCCGGCTACGAGATCATCGAGGGGTCGCTGCGCGAGTGGACCGGCGTGGCCGCCGACCTGCTCGCGGCCACCGAGGCGAAGTACGGCCATGCCCATCCCGCCGGGTTCTACGAGCGACTGCTCACCGCCCAGGCCAAGCACATGGGCGAGGAGGCCAGGGTCGCCCTGTGCGTCCCGCCGGGGGAACCGCCGGTTGGGTACGTCCTTTATCACATATACGGCGGAACGCTTTATGTACGCTCAGCGGGATTCGATTACCCACGGCTGCGCGGCGTCGCCGAATACTTCAATCTCGTCATTTACCTGCCGCTACGGCGGGCCGTGGAGGCCGGCGCCCGGATGGTGCACACCGGCATCGAATCCACCGACGCGAAAGCGCTGCGCGGCGCCGAGCTGAGGCCGCTCTGGATGCTGGAGCTTTCGCGCGACGGCGTTCTCGCCGACCACGAAAAGGCGATTCGGACCGCCAATTCCCGCACCGCGGCGGACCTCTCCGCGACGCCTTTCATGGAAAAATCATGGCGTTGGGGCGAGGAGACGGCCGACTGGTTCGAGCCGCCGTGAGCACGCCGACCGACAGGCATTGATACGCTTCGCGTTTCTTCTCGATGTCGCCGGCGTTCTTGTGCTGCTGGGCATCGAGGTGCCGTCAAACCCGCGATCCCGTAGCCGTCATTTCATGGTGGTTCGGCTGCCCGCAGCAGATAGAAGACCCTTCCGTCTTGTCGGTCGGGACCACCACGTTATGGCAGCAAGGTGAAGGCGTTGACGTGCTGCGGTTTGACGACGTGGAAGTGTCGACGGTCCAGAGTGGCGATCTCGTGGACCTTGAGGCGCTCAGCTACGGCAACTACGGAGGCGTCGGCGGCACCGAGCGGAAAGTCGGCATAGGTCCGGATGAGGTCGGCCATCCGGCTGAGGTCCTGGGTGGTCACAGCTTCGAGGGTGAGAACGCCGTCAACGATCGACTGGAGGAACTGAGCCTCGACTTCAGCGCCGACGCGGGATTCGACAAGCCAGCAGACTTCTGTGAGGACAGGGGCGGGGATGACAAGTGGGCCGGGGTGGCGTTCGAGGAAGGCGAGGCAGCGTTCATGGTCGTCATCAGCTTCGTTGAACAGCGCCACGAGGGGACCCGTGTCGCAGATGATCACCTGGTGTATCCGCCGAGCTCGTTGCGGATGATGTCTTCTGAACGGGCGGCAAGGTCGTGTTCGGCGTGCATCGTCTTAGCGAAGGGGAAGCGCCGAACGCGGCCGTCTTCGGATGAGGGAACCTCTGCGGGCGCTTGGCTCGGAACAAGCTGCAGGACCACCGCACGGACCGCTCGTGCCTGGTCCGGAGTGAGCCGGTCGACCAGGCGATGAAGATCTTCGTACTCCTCATAGGCCACGCTCATGCTTTTGAGTCTACGCCACCTGGTCAGACCGTCGCTTGCTAGCAGTGGTGCTGGATGATTATGGACTGCGATGCAGCGGGTGACCGGGCCGGATCATGCGGGTGTGCGGCGTTTACGGGCTGGTCCCGACGGTCGTTCAGTCAGGAATGACAAAGGTGTACGACCACATGAACCGGCTCGCCGCATGCACGCCACGGGCATACTCGACCACCCGCCCGTCAGCCGTACGCGTGGTACGGCGCAACTCGATCACCGGCTCGCCCGTCGGAAGATCGAGCCCGTGCCTCTGCGGCTGCACCGGGCGGCGAACCCTGTACGGCGAGACGGCCGTACAACTCCGCCGCGAACTGGAGCTGGCGGTCAAGCAACTGGAGAGGGCAGGGGGCGATGCCTCCGGCGGCGCTCCGGGGGAGGCGCCGTAATGCGGCCTGGCGGCCGGCACCGCGCCGGACAGGTGGTGCCCACCGTGATGCACCGGCGCCGATGGGATGCCCAGGCGCGGGCCGAGGCGGCATGGCTGGATGGCGAGTATCAGGACTGGACGATCATGTACGGCCCGTACTCACGCCAATTCTACGCGCTGGCCACCTGGTCGGCACCAAAACCGGTCATCGTCTCAGCGGCCACAGTCGAGGAGTTGGAGGAGCAACTGTCCTGGCTGGGCCTGGCAGCAGCCTGACAGGGGTGCCGCTTGGCCGGGCCCACCCGGCCAAGCGGCCGTCGATGACCTGCCAGCAGCCGAGGCCTGTGCCCAACACTCACGCCATCAGCCAATAGCGTCCGGCGAGCCACGGCATCTTCTGCGTGATTGGCATCGCTACGGCATCAGTGTCAGGCGGATGACCTTCATCCTCGGCGGTGCGTGATCAGACCCGAGGTGGCGTCAGCCTGGGACGCCGCCGAAGCTGATTTCATTGCCTTCCGCGTCCCGGTAGATCACCTTGGTCACGCCACCGTCGTACGTCTCGCGCTCGGCGGGCTCGATACCCCGTCGCGAGATCGCGGTGACCCGGTCGTCCAGGTCGTCGACGAACGACAGCACCAGGGCGTTCCCTGCCCGTTCCGAATCCTGCACGATGTAGATGTACCGGTTCTCGGCCACCTCCCACACCGCCTCGATGTCGTTCGGCAGGAACGAGGGCTTCCCGCCGAAGAACTGCTCGTACCACGGCAAAGCTGCGGCGTAGTCGGTAACGGGGATACCAGCAAAGAGGTCCAGCGCCATGTCGTCCTCCGCGCGTAGTCAATGTGCCGCCAGTACTGACCCGGGCAACGTCGGAAACTCATCGGCGCAGGTGTCAGCCGCCGCCCTTGCTGAAGTGTTGGAAGTCCTTGGTGCCTGCCCAGTCGCCGCCCCATTCCCAGCCGACCTGGCGGAAGGCGCGTACCACCCGGTCTCCTGGGTTGATCACGCCCTTACCCTTCATGGGGCGTTCGGTGTACTTCTCGGCGTTCTTGTGGGCGGTGTCGCCGCCTGCGGTGACGTACGGGTTTTCGCGGGGGTTGATGTCGATCGCCTGGCCGTAGGCGTGGTTGGACCAGTTGCTCGAGCCCGTGGCGCGGCGGCAGTTGAAGGCCGAGGTGTTGTCGGCCTCGATCGAGGCGAAGTCGTCGGCCTTGAAGGCGTCGACCAGTTTCATCTGCCGGATCGGCCAGCGCCAGTCGTACAGCTTTCCGAAGACCTGGACGATGTCGTCGGTGACGGTCTTGCGGACGACGAGTTCGCCGGTGTGGGGCTTGTCGTCGAAGCCCCAGTAGCTCAGGGTGATCAGCCGCAGGTCGCGGTAGTGGACCGGGCAGCCCTCACGCCAGGAGTAGGGCAGGCGGTCTCGGGCGACCTTGGTCACCTTGGCCGTGAACTCGGGTGGTTCGGTCCGGGTCGGGGAAGGTGTGGGAGTGGATGCGGTGGGTGTGGCGGGCATGGTGGGCGAGGCTGGCGGGCTCTGCTCCGAGGACGCGGCCGGTTCCTGCCCGCCGCACGAAACGGACGCGAGCACCACGAACGCCATGGCGGCAGCACGTTTCATCTGGCCACCATATGCCACGTCTTTCCAGGTCAAGCTGTTATGGGCCCGTACGGCATGGCGTTTCGCTGTCAGGCGTCAGGCGTCGGTGGGGTGTTCGGCCCGGGTGGTGAGCTCGCGGAGTGCGTCGGCCGCGTAAAGGACGAGGGTGATGAACGAGAGCCCGGCCAGCCCGCCGCCCACCCACAGGTTGTTGACCGTCGCGGCCGTATAGGGGGCGCCCGCAGGCTGGTAGCCGACCACGAACGGTGAAGCGACCAGCCAGAGGCCGGCCAGGAACAGCAGGACGAGGGCGCAGACGCCGAGCCGGGCCTTCATCACAGGTTCTCCTCCGATTTGACCAGCGGGCCCGAGCCGTTCTGGCGGCCGGGGCGGTGGCTCAGGTCTTCGCGCAGCGCCTCGACGAGCGGGGCGAGCAGCGTGGCCAACTCGGAGGAGGACGTCTCCACGGGGGCGGCGACGGGCACGGGGACAGGCTCCGGCTTGCGTACCTCCACCAACCCGCGGGCGACCAGCTCGTCACGAATGGCGGCGACGAAGGCGGCCACCCCGGCGAGCGCGACGACGGCCACGCCGAGCCCGGTGAAGAACTGCGACGTGGTGGCGCCCGTCCAGGAGGCGTTCTCCGGCTGGGCACCCAGCGCGAACGGCGCGATCATCAACCACAGCCCGGCCATGAAGGCCAGGCCGGCCATGACAGCGCCCACAAAGGTGCGAATCATCGGGGGGTTCCTCCGGTCACGAGGTCTCTCTGAGGTGGCACGGCCTGTTCGATCAGCGCGCGGGAGGTGGGACGCAGCACGTCCTGCGCCACCGATCTGGCACGCTCGCGCTCGGGCCGGTCGTCGGGCGGGGCCATCTTGGCCACGGCGGTGAGCAGCGCCGACGGCCGGTCGGTGGCCCGGTCGACGCGCTGGGCGACGAGTTCGAGCAGCAGCCCGGCCAGGACCAGGTCCTGCTTGCTGAGCGAGGGCGAGGGTGAGGGCGAGGGTGAGGGTGAGGACGAGGGCGACGACGATGCCGGTGGGGAGGCCGGAGCGGCCTCCGTGTTGCCGCGCAGCGGCAGTTCCTTGAGGAAGAGCACCGCCAGGAAGCCGAGCACCGCGATCGGCACGCCTACCAGGAAGACGGTCTCCAGCCCGCGGGTGAACGACTCCAGCACGATGTTCTTGACGGCCACCGGCAACTGCTGGATCTCTTCGGGACTGCCCAGGGAGACGGCGCCGCTGGGCAGGGTGAGGTGCGCGGCCCTGGCCAGCTCGGTCATCTCGGTGGTGAGCCGGCTGTTGAGGATCGCGCCGAACGCGGCCACCCCCATGGCCCCGCCGAGCGCCCGGAAGAACGACACGCCTGAGGTCGTGGAGGCCATGTCGCGCACCTCGGAGCCGTTCTGCGCGGCGAGGATCAGCATCTGCATGGTCAGGCCGAGCCCCAGGCCCAGAACGCCCAGGTCGAACCCGATGAGCAACTCGGTCGAGTCCACGTGCAGCTGGGACAGCAGGAACATGCCGACGGACACGAGCGCCAGCCCCACCACCGGGTACGCCTTCCACTTCCCGGTCCTGGTGACGATCTTGCCGGAGCTGATGCTCGCCATGAGCATGGCCACCACCATGGGCAGCGTCATGAGTCCCGACTTAGTGGGACTCATCCCCTTGACGATCTGCAGGTACTGCGGCATGTAGATCAGCGCGCCGAACATCGCGACGCCCACGAACAGGGACGCGGAGGCGGTGAGCAGGAAGGTGCGGTTGCGGAACAGGCGGGGCGGCAGGATCGGGTTGCCGGAGGTGCGCTCGGCCAGCACGGCCAGGGCCAGCGACAGCAGGGTGAGCGCGCCGAGGAAGTAGGTCCAGGGGGAGTTCCACGCGAACTGCTGCCCGCCGAGGGTCAGCAGCAGCATCAGGGCGCTCGCGCTGGTCGTGATGGCGGTGGCGCCCCAGATGTCGATCGTGGTGTCCCGCTTGACGACGGGCAGTTTGAGCACCCGCTGGATCACCACGGCGGCGACGATCGCGAGCGGCACGCCCACGTAGAAGCACCAGCGCCAGCCGAGCCAGTCGGCGTCGACGAGGAACCCGCCGAGCAGCGGCCCGATGACGGTGGCGACGCCGAAGACGGCGCCCATGTAGCCGGAGTAGCGGCCGCGCTCGCGCGGCGAGACGATGTCGCCGAGGATCACCTGGGCGAGGGCCGACAGGCCACCCACCCCGAGCCCCTGTACGGCGCGGGCGGCGATGAGCTGGCCCATGTCCTGCGACAGGCCGGCGAGCAGCGAGGCCCCGACGTACAGCGCCAGAGCGGTCTGGAACAGCAGTTTCCTGCCGAACACATCCGAAAGTTTGCCCCACAGCGGCGTGGACACCGTCATCGTCAGCATGGTCGCCGACGCCACCCACGGGTACTGCTCCTGCCCGCCGAGCTCTCCCACGATCGTCGGCAGTGCCGTGCCCACCACGGACGTCGAGAGCATCGAGGTGAGCATGGCGAGCATGAGGCCCGCCATGACCTTGAGGATCTCGCGATGTGTGTACTGCCGTGCTGTGGCGGTTGCGGTCTGTGCCTGCGCCACCGCGACACCACATCCCCTCTTGTACTGATATGCCTTTGGAGTATACGTCCGTTTACTAGCCGCGCGGCAAGTAGATATATTCCTCACATGAACGGCAAGGCGATCCCGGGCATGGACACCCAGCTCGAGGAGGCGGTCAGACCGCGAGACCGTGAGGCCACCCGGCAGCGACTGCTGGCCGCGGGCAGGACGCTGTTCGCCGAGCACGGCTACGAGCACGTGACGGTGCGCATGATCGCCGCCGAGGCGGAGGCCAACGTCGCTCTGGTGGGCCGCTACTTCGGCTCCAAGGCAGGGCTGTTCAGCGAGGTCCTGCAGGGTGAGCCCACGATCCGCCGCATCCTCGACGGCGACGCCGAGGGCCTGGCCAGACGCCTGGCGGTCTACGCCGCCAAGCGCATGACCCACGACCCGAAGAGCCGCATCCTGCGCTCGCTCGAACACTCCTCCCAGGACCCCGAGGTCAAGGCTCTGGTACGCGAACGCCTGCGGACGGCCTTCATCGAGCCGATCGCGGAGATCCTGGGCGACGCCCCCGAGGCCCGCGCCCGTGCCCGGATGGTCACGATGCTCTTCCTGG
Organism: Nonomuraea glycinis; assembly: GCF_014646515.1. Taxonomy (GTDB): domain Bacteria; phylum Actinomycetota; class Actinomycetes; order Streptosporangiales; family Streptosporangiaceae; genus Nonomuraea; species Nonomuraea glycinis. Next base: position 72,769 of record NZ_BMNK01000002.1, on the reverse strand, counting down.
GCATCGGCAGTATGCGCCGTACGTTCGGCCCCGAGCCGCCCACCCCCGCGGACGTCGATCGCCTGACCGCCATGTTCGAGGTCTGCCTGCACGGCTAGTTTCGGGCGCGCCGCAGCGGAGTTCGCCGTACGACCATAAGACCGAAATAGGGGTCATTTGGGGACCTGTCAGGTCCCGTACCAGCCGTTAACTTGACAGCACCCCCCTCAAGGAGTGCACATGTTAGGTAAACGCTGTGCCCTGGTAGGAGCCACCATCGTGGCCTGCCTCGCGACTCCTCTCCACGCCGCCATGGCCGAACCGGCCCCCTCGGCGGACCCGTCCACCCCACCCGCGGTGATCGACGCGCTCGAACGCGACCTCGGACTCACCGAGCAGCAGGCCATCACCCGGCTCGACAACGAGCGGCGCGCCGCCGCCACCGAGGCCAGCCTGACCTCCTCCTTAGGCAAGTCCTACGGCGGAGCGTGGCTGAACGCCGACGCCTCCAAGCTCATGGTGGCCACCACCGACGCCGCCACCACGGACGCCATCAAGTCCCAGGGCGCCGAGCCGGTCGTCGTGTCCCGTACGCTCGCCCAGCTCGACGGCGTCGTGGCGCAGCTCGACCAGGCGGCGGAGAAGACCCAGGGCGCCACGCTGTGGTACGTCGACGTGGCGACCAACAGCGTCGCCGTCCTCGCCGCCACCCAGGAGGCCGCCGACGCGCTGGTCGCCGCGGCGGGCGTCGACAAGAGCGCGGTCAAGACGGCCGCGACCACCGAGACCCCCAAGCCGTACATCGATATCATCGGCGGCTCGCCGTTCTACATCGGCAGCAGCCGGTGCAGCGTCGGCTTCTCCGTGACGCGCGGCAGCACCCCCGGCTTCGTCACCGCCGGTCACTGCGGCAGTGCGGGTTCGCGGACCACCAACCCGACGGGCACCTTCCAGGGCTCCTCGTTCCCGGGCAACGACTACGCCTGGGTCGCCGCCCCCGGCAACAACCCCACCCCGTACGTACGCGGCTCCGGCAGCTCCCGGGTGACCGTCACCGGCTCCACGCAGGCGTCGGTCGGCTCGTCCATCTGCCGCTCCGGCTCCACCACCGGCTGGCGTTGCGGCACCATCCAGCAGCACAACGCCACCGTGACCTACTCGCAGGGCAGGGTCACCGGCCTCACCCGGACCAGCGCGTGCGCGCAGCCGGGCGACTCCGGCGGCTCGTTCATCTCGGGCAGCCAGGCCCAGGGCGTCACCTCCGGCGGCTCGGGCAACTGCACCGTCGGCGGCACGACGTACCACCAGCCGGTCAACGAGATCCTCTCCACCTACGGGCTGACCCTCACCAGAGGCTGACCCCGTACCTGTGACGCGGCGTGTCCGGCACTGTGCCGGGCACGCCGCGATGAGTTTCGGCCGGGCGCCGGGTCTCCATGGTGGACAGCACGTCGACACCCACAGGAGGAACGGTATGAGACGGTCAGTTCTGGGCAGCATGCTCCTCGCCAGCACCGACCCCAAGCGCCTGCGTACCTGGTACGTCACCGCGCTGGAGCCGGCGGAGGAGACCGATGTCGAGTCTTACGGGGTGCTCAGGTTCGGGGACTTCCACCTGTTCATCGACACCCGGACGGACATCGGGGACAAGAATCCGGAGCCCGGCAGGATGGTCGTCAACTTCGAGGTGCCGGACGCCCGTGCCGTGGTCGCGCGGATGAACGACCTCGGGGTGACCTGGGTGGCGGAGCTGGAGGACCGCGACGGCAGCCTGTTCGCCACCGCCATGGACCCGGACGGCAACTACGTCCAGATCATCGAGCTGAGCGAGGCCCACCGCGCGGGCATGTGAGGTCCGGCGCGGCCACAAACCGGGCGGGTGGCACCCTGCAGATCACGGCTAGTTGGTGGCGCGCCAGGACAGGGACAGGCCGGTGGCGGCGCGTTCGGTGCGGATCTCCATCATGGTGCCCAGGATGGTGGCATGGTCCGACACCACGGGGACGGCGTCGGGCGTATAGGTGATCCGGGTGCTGACGAGCACGGGGCTGCCCGGCGGCTCGTGGAGGTGGCGGGCGGCGGCGGGGTCGAGCAGCCCGGGCCGGACCACCTCGGACGCCCGGGCGACCGCCACGCCCGCGTCGGCGAGGGCCGCGTAGAGGGAGACGGCGGTGAAGTCGCGGTCGCGGATCTGCTCGGCCACCGGCCGGCGTACCCAGGACACCTGGTGCACGGCGGGACGGCCGGCGAACTCGCGGACCCGCTCCAGCCGCAGGGCGGTGTCGCCGGGCCGCAGCCGCAGCTCGGCCGCGATCGAGGCGGGGGCCCGGCGCAGCGCCCGCCCGGCCACCACGGTGCCCACGTCGTGGCCCTGCTCACGCAGATCGTCGGCCAGGCTGCGGAGTGAGCCGAGCTGGTAGGCCAGGTGGGGCGGGGCCACGTACGTGCCTTTGCCGGGCCGCTGCACGATCAGCTTCTCGTCGCTGAGCTCCCGCAGCGCCTGGCGCAGCGTCATAAGAGTCACCCCGTAGGAGGCGGCCAGCTCCCGCTGCGGGGGCAGGGCCTCGCCGGGGGCGTGGTGTCCCGACCGGATCTTCGCGGCGAGATCGGCGGCGATGGCGCGGTATCTCGCCTCGTGTCCGGCGTCGGGGGGCATCGTGGTCGGTCACTCCTGGTCGAGGGCCTGCCGCAAGGTCGCGAGAAAGGCCCGCAGGTCGTCCGGCCCCGCCCCGTCGAGCACCCGCCGCATGACCGCGGCGCCGACCACCACGCCGTCGGCGTGCCTGCCGGCCTCCCGCGCCTGGTCAGGCGTGGAAATGCCAAATCCTAGCAAGACCGGCCGATCGGTGCCCCGTCTGATTCGCGTGGTGAGCTCCGCCGCCGAGGCGCCGAGGGCGGCCCGCTCGCCGGTGGTGCCCATCAGCGACACCGCGTAGACGAAGCCGCGGCTGCGGCGCGAGATCTCCGCCAGCCTCGGCTCCGGCGTCGCCGGCGAGGCCAGCAGGACCAGTTCGATCCCGGCGGCGGCGGCCACGTCCGTCAGCTCGTCCGCCTCGTGCATCGGCAGGTCGGGCACGATCAGACCGGTGACGCCGGCCCGGCGCAGCGCGGCGCAGAACGCCTCGCCCCCGTCGTGCAGCACCAGGTTGTAGTAGGTGCTGACGACCAGCGGCACGCCCAGGTCCGGCAGGCCGGACAGGTCGGCGAGGATCCGGCGCGTGCTCGCCCCCCGGGCCAGCGCCGTGTCACTGGCCTGCTGGATGGTGACGCCGTCCAGCGTGGGGTCGGAGAAGGGCAGGCCGACCTCGATGGCGTCCGCGCCGGCGGCGGCGAACGCCCGCAGGTAGTCCGTCCAGCCGGGCGTGATCCCCCCGGTGACGTACGGCATGAGCAGGCCGCGGCCGGTGTCCCGGCGGGCACGCAGGTGGCGCTCGACCGGGCCCGGGGTCAGGGTGAGGTTCGTCACAGCAGCTCCTTCAGCGTGGAGATGTCCTTGTCGCCCCGGCCGGACAGCGTCATCAGGACCGTCGATCCGGCGGGCAACTCGCCGGCGTCGGCAGCCCGGATCACCCAGGCCAGCGCGTGCGCCGATTCGAGCGCCGGGACGATGCCCTCGGTGCGCGCCAGCCGGATCGCCGCGCCGACCGCCTCGTCGTCGGTCACCGTGACGTACCGGGCCCGGCCGAGGTCGCGCAGGTGGGCGTGCTCCGGGCCGACTCCCGGGTAGTCGAGCCCGGGGGCGATGGAGTGCGCCTGGGTGATCTGCCCGTCGTCGTCCTGCAGGAACAGCGAGCGGCAGCCGTGCAGGACGCCCAGCCGGCCGCGGGCCGCCCCGGCGCCGCCCTCCGCCTCCACACCGACCAGGCGCGCCTGGGTGTCGGCGAATCCGGCGAACGTGCCGGCCGCGTTGGAGCCGCCACCCACGCACGCGACCACCTGGTCCGGCACGCCGGTAGGCAGCGCGGCGGCGCACTGCGCGCGGGCCTCGTCGCCGATGACCCGCTGGAACTCCCTGACCATCCACGGGTACGGGTCCGGCCCGACGACCGAGCCGACGCAGTAGTGGGTGTCGCCGGTGACGCCCACCCAGTGCCGCATGGCCTCGCTGGTCGCGTCCTTGAGCGTACGGCTGCCCGTGGTCACCGGGACCACCTCGGCGCCCAGCATGCGCATCCGGAAGACGTTCAGCTCCTGCCGCTCGATGTCGCGCTGGCCCATGAACACCGTGGCCTCCAGGCCGAGCAGCGCGGCGGCGGTCGCGGTGGCCACCCCGTGCTGGCCCGCCCCCGTCTCGGCGATCAGCCTGCGCCGTCCCATCCGCACGGCGAGCAGGGCTTGGCCCAGCACATTGTTGATCTTGTGGGATCCGGTGTGGGTCAGGTCCTCGCGCTTGAGGTACAGCCGCACGCCCAGCTCTCCCGACAGCCGCCGGGCCGGCGTGAGCGGGGTCGGACGTCCGGCGTGCAGGGCGAGCAGCTCCGCCAGGGTGCCGCGGAACCCCGGATCCGCCCACGCCTCCCGGAACGCCTCCGCCACCTCACGGCACGCCTCCACCAGCGACTCCGGCGCGTACCGCCCGCCGTACTCGCCGAACCGGCCCAGCGCCCGGGGCTCGCCCATCGTTGGGACGGACCTGCTCGATGTCGACACGTCTCGCATGTCACACTCACCTCGTTCTATAACTCTTGGCAGAGTTCTATAACAGTGAGTGTGACATGCGAGACGTGCCCGCGCCACCCCCGGCCGTCCCTTGCACCCGGAGGACAGGCCTGGTGGCCACCGATCAGGGCTGGCTTGCTCGGGAACGGTCACGCAGTCGCCACAGTGCGAGGAGCCCGCCGATGGCGGGGATGGCAGCGCGCCGGCGGGTGCCGGATGAGGCTGGTGATCGGGACAGCAGGGTGGCCGTGACGACGGTGACGTAGGCCGCGCCGTGCAGCGGACCGATGAGAGAGGAGATCGCCGTGACGTGGGTGGCGAACAGGTTGATCAGCAGAACCGTCAAGGAGACGGCCTCGACGCCGGCCGCGATCCGCAGCGTGCGCATTCCGGATCACGCTCCCGGGCATAGCCGGGACATACGATCATCAAGACGACGACGATCGCCCACAGCAGGTTGTAGATGCCGGCGACGCGGTTCATCTGACAGATGACTGCGTCGATCCGACGCATGCACGTTTGTTCACGGGTTCGGACGAGGGCGGCCGCTCAAGGGGTGAGGCGTGCCGTCAGTCGTCCCAGCCACTGGCGTCGAGGAAGCCTTCCCAGGTCATATAGGGAACCTCAGGATGCCGCTGGTGCAGGATCTCGCCGGGCAGCGTCATGGGCGGCGCCTTGCGCGGGTCGGCCAGGCCCTGCGCGATGATGGCGTCGGTCAAGATGCGGGCGCCGCCGTGGCGGGGATAGGCGGCGTGCACGCGTTCGGCGTATCCGGCGGGCAGTTGGTCGGGGCTGCCGGTCAGGTCGATGCCGATGCCCTCCTGGGCGATCGCGATCTCCGGCGGGCGGCGCCGCGCGAACACCGGCGACTGGTGGAAGCCGAAAGAGGTGTGCAGGGCGATGCCGTCCCAGACGGTGTCGACGCGGCGGTCGGTGATGCCGTGCTGCTCCAGGAACCGGGCGGCGAAGTCGGCGCCGTCGAGTTCGAATCGCTGGCTGGTGGCGGCGCGTTCGGTCAGGCCCATGTCATGCAGCACGCAGATGAGGAACATGACTTCGGCGTTGTAGTCCTGGCCGGGCCGGCGACCGGCCTGGGCGGCGGCCGCCCGGCCGAACAGGAAGCTGCGCAGGCTGTGGTTGCGCAGGTACGGCTGCTGCTCGTCCGTCACCAGTTGCCGGGCCGCCCGGGCGACGCGCGTGGTCGGAAAGGCTAGGTCGGCGTACTGATCCCCGGTGCCGTCGGCTGCGGCGGCGGGTGTACCGACCGCCAGGCCCGCTACGCCGGCGAGGCCGGCTCCCAGCACTGTGCGGCGGGGCAGGAATGAGCTCATACGGTCTCCTTGAGACGTCATGTGCTGAACGGGATGGCGTGGGAGGTGTGGAAGCGCTGGCGATAGGCGGTCGGCGTCGTGCCCAGAACCTGCAGGAACGCCCGGCGCATCGTCTCGTCGGACCCGAAACCACAACTGCGGGCGACCGAGGCCACGCCGGCGGCACCGGTCTCCAGGAGGACCTGCGCCGCTTCCACCCGGATCCGCTCCACATACTGACCGGGAGTGAGCCCGACCTCGCGACGGAACAGCCGGGTCAGATGACGCTCGCTCACCGCGGCACGGGCCGCCATCGAGGCGAGGGTGTGCTCGCCCGCCGGTTCGGCCGCGACCGAGTCCAGCAGCCGGCGCAACGCGGGATGGCGTGGCGTGGCGACGGCCCCGCGAACGCTGAACTGCGACTGGCCGCCCGGGCGTTGCAGGAACACGACCAGGTATTTGGCCACCGCCCGCGCGAGGTCCGGACCGTGGTCCTCCTCGACGAGGGCGAGCCCCAGATCGATTCCAGCGGTGACGCCGGCCGAGGTCACCACAGGCCCGTCACGAACATAGATGGCATCGGGTTCCACGGCGACCCGCGGAAACCGGGACGCCAGCTCAGCGCAGGCGGCCCAGTGTGTCGTGGCCCGCCGCCCATCGAGCAGACCCGCCTCCGCCAGCAGCAACGCTCCCGTGCACACCGATGCCACCCGGCGCGCGCGATGGCTGATGTCGCGTAGCAGGTTCAGGTACGGCTCGCCGGGGCGGTCACCATCGGGGTGCGCGTAACCCGGTGTGAGCAACGTGTCGACCGGCCCGTCGACGTCGTCCAGAGCCAGGTCGACCCCTAAGGGCACGCCGATGTCCGTGCGTACGGACCGTCCATCGACCGAGGCGAGCCGGATCCGGTAGCCGCCGGACCCGTGCAGAACCTGCATCGGTCCGGCCGCGTCCAGCAGCACCACCCCGTCATAGACGGCCACAACCACATCTCTCACGCCACCAGCCTCGTGGGTGGCCGGAGATGTCCACAAGGACCACTAGCCCACAGATCCGGACACAGGGGCGAGCGCAGGCGAGGAAAGGGATCTGGTCGCGGCCCTCGTTCAGCGCCTTGTATCGGCTGGGCTTGGGGGACCCGACCGATGGCACGCGCAAGGGAGCAGCTCGCGGACCAGCGTCTCGCTCCACCACTGCTCGACGCGATCGGGTGACCAGCCGCGTTCGGCGGTGAGCGTGGTGTAGACATCGATGCTGCACAGGCCGGCATAGATGTCGACGGCTTGCTGGACGTCCAGGCCTGGGCGGAGGGTGCCGGCCGGCCAAGAGGAGAACACCGCCACCCGGGTCTCGTCGGCTCGCCTGCGGCCGTCACGGTAGGCCGCCGCCAGCTCGGGCTCGGTGCGGCCGGCTTCGCGCACCAGTGTGATGACGTCTCCGGCGCGCTCGTACAGCCGCCGGTCGAAGGCGGCCATCGTGGCCAGCTGCCGTTCAGGATTCCCAGCCGCGGCTTCCAACTGCGCGACCTGCTGCGACAGGCCGGCCGACAGGTCCGCGGCGTCGGCCAGTGCCCGGGTCAACCCGGCCTTGTTCCCGTACACCGAGTAGACCGTGGGCACGGAGACACCCGCCTCGCGGGCCACGTCGCGCACGGTCGTCGCCGCCCAGCCGCGAGCGACGAAGAGCCGGCGCGCAGCGCGGACGATCTCGGCCCGCGTGTCCACCGCCTGCGCTGCGCGGCGCAGCGAGTCGTAGCGCCGTCGGCCCGCTTCTGCACCCATGCCCTGCACCTTAAAGGGTTTACGCTACTTATAATGAATATAAGACAAGTAAACAAGGAGGCATCTCCATGCGCTTCTCCCGGATCAGCGGCTTCGCCGCCATCGGTTTCGCCATCACGATCGTGGGCGGCAACTTGATCATGGTGCCCGCCGGCCTGCCACTGGTCGGTGCGGAGACGGCCGAGGTCAACGCGTTCTTCGGCGAGCACGGTGACCTCGTCGGTCTTGTATCCGGGTTCCTCCCCGCCGTCTGGGTGCTGGCGACCCTGTTCGGCGCGGGCGCGGTCGCCGCGCTGTGGACATTCGAGCGCAAGCGCGGCGAAGCCTGGTCGCTGGTCGGCTTCGCCGGCCTGATCATGCAGAACGTCACCTTCACCGGAGTCATCGCCACTCGCCTCGCGCTGGCCAGGACGGCTCCGTACGACACCACCGCGACCACCGGACTCTGGGCGTTACATGATGCGCTGCTCACCCTCAACGGCACGTTTCTGGCAACCGCCCTTGTCGGCCTCTCCATGGCCGGCCTACGCGCACAGTTCATCCGGCACTGGCACGGCGGGCTGGGACTCCTGGCCGCTGCGCTCCAGTTCACCTCTGCCAGCCTCGCCTCCCTGGTCATCAAGGAGGAGAGCCCGCTCGGGCTCATCGGCCTCACCGGCTGGCTGCTCTGGGCGGTCTGGATAGTGATGTACGGCATTCGCCTGATCCGCGTCGCCGAGACCGGTCCACGGCTGCCGGTGGGCGGAGGCGTTCCCGGTCACCCCGGCGACGATCTTGCGCTGGCGTCGCGACCTCCTGACGCGTAAGTGGACCTCTACCGACAGGCCGCTGGCCGGTCGCGTCGTGTCAGCGGTTGAGGAGGTCGCTGAAGACGTTCACCAGGTCGGGGTGGTCGAAGGGGCCGACATGGGGTACGGCGACGCTTCGTACGTCGGTCGGGTTGTCGGGCGTGAGGCGGTCGGCCTCGTTGATGAAGCGGTCCTGCAGTGCCGGCGGGATCAGCCGGTCGAGGGTGAAGCGCACGTACGTCCGGGGGATCCGGCCCCAGGTCGCCGCCTCGCCCCGGGCCTCGGTGACGGGGATGGCGGCGGTCTCGTCCGGCTCCAGCATGTTGAGCAGCCGGCCCACCGCCTCGTCGGTGAAGTCGCCGGCGAGGCACTCCTTGACGGCGTGGAACACGGCCGGGTCGGCCGAGCGCCAGTTGACCCGGTTCACTCCCAGGATCGCCGGATCGGCGGCCTTCACCGCCTCTATCAGGGGGAGGAGGCTGTCGGCGTTCTCCGGTGCGGTGAGATAGGCGGCCATGTTCGGCAGGTCGACGCAGCAGTACGCGGCGACGTAGACGACTCGTTCGAGCAGGTCGGGGATGGCGTTGCCGACCCTGCTCACGGTGACGCCGCCCTGGCTGGCGCCGGCGAGGATCACCGGTCCGTGGCGGCGGGCGCGGTGGACCACGTCCACGACGCGATCCACGTAGTCGTCGATGGTGATCTTGGCAAGGGGTGACGGCTCGGTCGCCAGCGCCTTGAGGTCCTGCGGGGCCTGGTACGCACGAGGGTAGAACGCTTCGTCGCCGTGCCCCGGAAGGTCGACGGCCACGCTCCGGTGCCCGCGCAGGGTGAGCTCCCGCATCAGCCCGGAGGCCCAGGCCGAGGAGGAGTTGGTGCCGTGGACGAGCACCAGCGTCGGCGGTCGCCGATCAGCAGTGGTGAGGTTCGATGTCATCGTCGTTGTCTCCTTGAGTGTGTCGGTGGTCATCGGCGCGGTCGGCGCCACATCGGCCACAGGGGCGGGCTGTCGGCCACGCGCACCGGTGCGCCGCGATCCTCGAAGCCGTGCCGCAGGTAGAGGGCGCGGCTCCGGGGCGAGCTCGCCTCCAGGTACGCGGCGAGCCCGTCGGTGTCCGCGCGCGCCAGCCGGTGCCGCAACATCGCCGAGCCGAGTCCGGCGCCCTGCCGCCCGCCGACCACTCCCATGCAGGGGAGGTAGAGGTGTGGTTCGTGGTCGGGGTGCCGGTGCGCAAGCGCCTGTCCCAGCGTCCGCAACCGCGTGCCGTGCTCGCCGAAGACCGAGTCCGTCTCGGGCGGGTCCGGGTGCTCGTCATGGGGTGCCTGGCCCGCGGCCAGTGCCAGCCACACCGAGGCGCCTTCGTCCCGGCCGATCAGATAGGTCTCGCCGGCGGGATGGGCGAGCAGCGGGCGGTAGAAGTGCGCCTGGAGACGACCTCGGTCGTTCGCCTCGGGGAAGAGCCAGCAGACGAGGGGGTCGTTCATGAACGCCTCGGTGAGGACGTCCAGCACCGCCTTCCGGTCCGGGTCACCTGCCTGCCGGACTGGTGCGTACGGCGTATCTGGTGTCATGCGTACAGCGTATGGCTCAGGTCTCATAAAGTGCTTTGTATCGGCATTTTTCGTGCAGAAAGTGCACTAGTGACCTAGTAGGCGGACTAGTACACTTGCGGGCAAGTGGTCGACACATCACCAGCGAATCGGGAGGCTCCCATGCCGTCGTCAGCGCAACGGCCGGATCCGCCATACCGGCGGATCGTCACGGAGCTCCGGGCCCGGATCCTGGCCGGCGACCTGCGGCCAGGTGATCGCATGCCCTCCATCCGGCAGATCGCGCAGCGGTGGGGCGTCGCCGTCGCCACAGCGACCAAGGTGGTGGCGACCCTCCGCGACGAAGGGCTGGTCGAGGCGAAGGTCGGCTCCGGCACCGTGGTCAGCCCACGCACGAGCCGGCCGCAGCCGGCCCTCCCACGCACGAGCCGGCCGCAACCGGTCGGCCCACGCGCGGTCCGCCCGCAGCCGGTCAGCTCGCGCGTGGGAGGGCCGCAGCCGGTCGGGGGCGTCCCCAGGCAGGCCCTGGATCGCAGGCACGTGCTCCGCACCGCCATCGCGATCGCCGACGCCGAGGGTCTCGCCGCCGTGTCGATGCGGCGGCTCGGGGTCGAGCTCGGCGTCGGTCCGATGTCGCTCTACCGGCATGTGGCGAACAAGGACGAGCTGGTGACGCAGATGGTCGACGAGGTCTTCGGCGAGCCCGAGCTGCCCGTCCCCGGGCCGCCGGGTTGGCGGCCGAAGCTCGAGCTGATCTCCCGCCGGCAGTGGGAGCTGGTGCGGCGGCACCTCTGGCTGCCCAGGGCCGTCTCGTTCACCCGCCCGTTGCTGGTGCCCAACATGATGGCCCACACCGAGTGGACCCTGCGCGCGCTCGACGGGCTCGGACTGCCCATGGCGACCCGGATTCGAGAGGCGCTCACGCTGCACGCACTGGTCATCACCGTCGCCCTGTCCATGGCCGACGAGGTGGAAGCGGAGCAGGAGACCGGTGTGACGCTCACCCGGTGGTGGCTCGCCCAGCGGACGCGGGCCGACGAACTCCTCGGCAGTGGACGATTCCCGTTGCTGGCCACGATCGCCGAGGAGACGGTGTCGGACCTGGACGGACTGTTCGAGTACAGCCTGGCCCGCCACCTCGACGGGTTCGCCGTCATGGTGGAGAGAACCCCGGCCGGTGGCGAAGATCAACAAGTAGGTGGCGCAGGGGTGACCTGCGGCTGAACATTCGTCGTTGACCGCTGGAACGGGTCACGGATGGCGGTCGGTTGAACCGGTCATTGGTATAGAAAAGAGCGCGTGTCGACCGATGATCAGTCCTACCCGGCCAGCACGCCGTCGCTGGTGAGCCCGTGCCCGCACACCCCCGCGTGCCCGCCGCCCGCCTGCCTCCCGCCCGGCCTGCGCGCGCAGCCGGCGGTGGCCGTACGAACGCCTCCACCAGCGCCGGACGCCGGCGGTTCCGCAGGCGGCGCCCCGGGCGGGTATGAGGTCGAGGCGGGATATGTACGGAAATTCGCTGGCACCATGGACGACTCGGCCACCGGCGTGGACACCGTCAAGCAGTGGACGCCCCGCTTCGAGGGCTGGAACCTGGCCCCGATGGCGGGCATCCCCATCGTCGGCCTGATGTTCGTCAACCGGTTCAACATCATCGCCGACACCTGGCGGGACAGCGCGGGCATTCTCACCGAGGTGCTGCGTACCGACAGCGGCAAGGTCTTCAGGGCCGCCGACAACTACGTCGCGGCCGAGCGGTCCAGCACCGTCAAGTGAGGAGAAACGCGCGATGGCTGACCCGCCGAAGCTGATCGTCCCAGGTCAGAGCACACCCACCGCCGCCGGCGGGCAGCTCCACATCGCCAACGCCAGAGGCGCCGTGCAGCGGACCGTCAACGTCGCCCCGCCGGTGCGTACCGACCCCGGCTTCTTCAAGCGGCTGATCTCGGAGCTGAACCCGCTGCGCCAGACCACCAGGGGCGCGATGGCGATCTCCGGGCTCGGCGTCGCCGCGCTCGCGCTGGACGTGGCGGCCACCCTCAACCTGGGCAACCCCTTCCTCTTCTACGATCGGCGCGAGCAGTGGAAGGACCTGGCCGGGATGCTGGAAGGCAGCCGGTCCGACCTGTGGCGGTCCTTCTTCGACGACATCTCCCCCAACTGGAAGGGCCAGGCGGTGCAGACGCTCCAGCAGTACGTCCGATTCAACGTCAACGGCCTGTACAGCCAGCTTGGCAGTGTGTCCGGCGAGATGAGCGGCGCCATGCACAGCCAGTACAAGGAGGTGCTGGAGTACGACCTGTCGGTGTTCGGGCTCTATGCCACCTCGGCCCCCATGCTGCGCACCGTCGCCGCGCTGAGCGCGCACCCGGTCGGCAAGGTCGCCCTGATGACCCAGGTGGGCCTGTTCATGAGCGCGGCCGGAAACCTGGTCAAGCAGTTCGCCGACGTGTACAACTCCTACGAAGGCGACCTCAACAAGCTCGAACTCAAGCTCAACAACCTGAGGGGCGCCTTCTACAAGAGCGGCAGCCCGGACCTGGGAGCACGCGACCTCAACCTGACTCCCGCGATCGCGGATCCCCTCCGGCTGAAGGAATACTGGGTCTCCGCGTCCAAGGGCGCCTCATGAGGCACGTCGAGTCGTTCGCCGAGGGCCGGCCGGACGACGTCACCGGACTGCTGCGCGAGGCGGACGGCTGGTCCCGCACCCTGGCCGAGGCGCTGGGGGAGCTGGAGGAGCAGCGGTTGACGGGCACCGACCCGGCCGAGATCGTCCGCGTCGAGGTGTCCGGCACCGGCCGCCTGCGTCAGTTGTCCATCGACCCGCGCGGCCTGCGTGACCTCGACCATGTCCAGCTCGCCCAGGCCGTCCAGGCGGCGATCGTCGCGGCCCACCTGACGATGGGGGAGCGGCTGGAGGAGGTCGTCCAGGGTCTGACCGGCACGACGAGTGCCGCCGACCCGCTGGAGGGCCACATCCGCAACGTGCTGAGAGGTGAGTGAGCGATGCAGGAGGCGCAGGCGCGGCTGGAGGCGCTGATCGCCACCGCCGAGCGGGCGGAGGCGAGGGTGGAGGCGTGGAGTGCCGCCGAGTTCTCCGGCCGGGCCGACGAGGGCGGCATCGTGGCCGTCACCGACGCGCTCGGCACGCTCACCCGGCTGGAGATCTCGCCCCGCAGCAGGCGACGGCTGGACGCGACGAACCTGGCCGCCGCCATCCTGGCGGCGATCACCATGGCCGAGGAGGCCGCGGCGACCGCCAGGGACGCCCTGCTGGCCGACCTGCACCCCGCCCCGGGCGATGTGAAACGATCCCGCTGAACTGAGCTCTTGGGCGCGCCTTATATGCAACCGATGGTTGCGCATACACGGGTCGCGCGGTAGCGTGACGTGCAACCGAACGTTGCGCGTTGCCAAGGAGTGAAGAGCGATGGAGTACGGCAGCATCGAACGCGAGATCCACGTCGACGCCTCACCCGAGGTGGTCTTCGAAGTCGTCAGCCGCCCTGAGCACATCTCGCAGTGGTGGACCGACGACGCCGACGTCGAGGCGACTCCCGGCGCCGTCGGTGAGCTCGTCTGGGGCGACCGGGCCGAGGTCGTCCCGATCACCGTGGTCAAGGCCGAACCGCCTCGGCTGTTCGCGTTCCGCTGGTGCTATCCCGATGGCAAAGTCGACGACTCCGCCGACTCCCTGCTGGTCACCTTCGAGCTCACTCCCTCGGGTACGGGCACCAGGATCCGGCTCGTCGAGACCGGGTTCCGGGAGATGGGCTGGGCGGCCGCCAAGCTGGAGGAGCAGTACCGCCAGCACGTCGCCGGCTGGGACAAATTCGTTCCCCGCCTGGGGGACTACCTCGCGCGGCTGGTCGCGACGTCATGAGCGCCGCCGTCGACGACGACCTCTGGTCCGCGGTCGGGGACCCGACGCGCCGGCGGATCCTCGACCTGCTCCTGACAGGCGGAAACGGCACCGCCACCAGCCTCAGCGAGCAACTGCCCGTGACCCGGCAGGCCATCGCGAAACATCTCGGCGTGCTCGACCGCGTCGGCCTGGTGCACGCGTCCCCTGCGGGACGGGAGAGGAGATACCGGGTGGACGAGGCGCAGCTCGCCCGTGCGGTGGCTCAGTTGTCCTCGGTGGGGGCGACATGGGACGCCAGGCTCCGGCGCATCAAGCGGATCGCCGAGACGATCCAGCGCGGCAAAGACCAGTGAAAGCAGACAGGAAAGAGGAATCGACCATGGTGGACATCCTGCACAGAGTGGGCATCAAGTCATCGGTGTCCGAGGTCTACACGGCCTTGACCACCGCCGAGGGGCTCGCCGGTTGGTGGACGACCGACACGAAGGGCGAGGGGAACGACCTCGGCGGCGTGCTGCGGTTCCGGTTCGGGGCCGGTGGGTTCGACATGAAGGTCCTGGAGCTCGACCCGGGCAAGCGCGTGCTGTGGGAGGTGATCGACGGACCGGAGGAGTGGATCGGCACGCACGTGTCCTGGGACCTCGCCCACGCCGACGACTACGCCATCGTGCTGTTCAAGCACGCGGGCTGGAAGGAGCCGGTGGAGTTCATGCACCACTGCAGCACCAAGTGGGCGGTCTTCCTGATGAGCCTGAAGTCGCTGATCGAAACCGGGAAGGGCGCGCCGGACCCGGACGACGTCAAGATCGACAACTGGAACTGACGGTCCCACCTTTTCCCGGGACTCCGTATGCATGTTCATCCGCGCCTTGTCCGGTATTCGAGCTAGGCCCGTACGGGTGCGGCGTCGTCTTCGTGGAAGCCGATCTCCCGGTGGGTGCCGTCGCACAGCGGCTTGTTGCCGGAGCGGCCGCAGCGGCACAGCGTCATCCGGTTGCGGGTCTCCAACGGCAGGCCGTCCGACCGCAGGACCGGCACCTCACCGGTCACCCACAGCGCACTGGCCAGCCCGTTCTCCTCCTCCAGAACCGAGACGGCCTGCGGCAGGTCGGGCTCGGTCGTCTCGCCGCCGCGTTCGAGGGCATAGCTGTAGGAGCCGGACGGGCAGTGGTCGATGCGGCCCATGACGCCGGAGCGCACGTCGCTGTCGCCGGTGTCGGCCAGCATCGCGGCGATCGGCCTGGTGCGGCCGATGCAGAAGGCGGCGTGGACGCACAGCTCCCCCACCCGCTGCGCCGAGATGCCCACCCCGTCATGCACGTGCTGCAGTTCCCGGTACGGCTGGACGCTCGCGCTCTCCGTGCCGTCGAACCCGATCATGGCGTGCGTCCCGTCGCAGAACGGCTTGGTGCCCGAGTGGCCGCAGCGGCACAGCGCGTAGGTGTCCTCGGTCTCCAGCGGATCGCCGGTCTTCCAGGTCAGCGCGTTGTTCTCGGCAGAGACGATCTTGCGTTTACGCCGGAGCGGGACGCTGCCGTACACGACGTACGGTCCGTCCCGGAGCACGACGATCCGCTGCCGGTCGTCGCCCACGGCCCACTGGCGTTGTTCCGGTGCGACGTAGTCGAAGGTGGGACCGGCCGTGGTGCCGCCCACGTCGGGCATCCGCATCAGGGCCTGGGCCTGCGCCTTGAGCGCGTACATGGTGCCGGTGGCGACCGCGAGCAGCTTCGGGCTGCCGTTGAACGCCTGCTCCAGCAGGTGCAGGACGGCGCAGTAAGTGTGGTTGAACTCCTCCTGGGCCGTTCGGATCGCGCTGCCGGGAGCGTGGTCGGACAGGCGCTGGTTGGGCCGCATCGGATGCACGCCGGCCAGGTCCACGGAGATCTTGTCGCCGGTGGGCCCGGACTCCGGGGTGTCGCCACGCTGGTAGCGCCGGCCGATCTTGAGCTCCTGGAAGCGGTAGTAATGCGCGACCTCGTCCCGTTCCGGGTGGAAGATGTCCTGGTCGCCGTCCCAGACCTCGCCACGGGAGGTGCCCTCGCCCTGCTCGACGATCTCTTCGAGCGCCGCCAGCGCGGAGTCCAGGCCGTCGACCACGACCAGCCGTCCGGCGGTGTGGCGGAAGTGGGCGGCGCTCACCTGGCGGGCCGGGTCGCCGTGGAAGACCGCCTGCTCGCCGAGCCGGTCGCACAGGAGGCGCAGCCCTTGTTCGATCGCGGCGTAGAACTGCCCGATCGTCTCGTAGTGGTCGCCCTCCGCCACGGCGCCGGGCGGCGCCGGCTGCTCGATCCGCAGGAACATCTCCAGCGCTTCCGGCCCGAAGGGGACCAAGGACAGTTCCAGGGAGCCGTGCGGCAGCGGCCGGGGATGCGGCGGGAGCATCTGCGGCGTGTCCAGCCGGGGCCGGCCGCCGACGGCGTTGAGCAGGTTCGCCGCCAGTGCCAGGTGCAGCATCTCCTCGGCGAAGACGCTGCCCACCACGTCGACGGCTTCCGGGTTGCGCTCCGGGTCCAGCGAGTACAGGGCGCACAGGTACGGCGGCAAGGTCGCGTGCTCCAGCTCGATCGCCCACTGCAGGTGCTCACGAAGGCTGTCGAGCGTGTCGATCGGTGGCGCCCCGGCGATGGTTCCCAGCGGTTCTCGGTGACTCACGGACATGTCACGCACCGTGCTCCCCTGGGCGTGAGTGGCCCTCCAGCACCTCGACCGCGTCGAGCAGCCCGCGCAGGCCGATCTGCTCACGCTCGACGTCCGTCGGATCGAACAGCCACTCGGTGACCGGCAGGTCGAACTCCTGCTCCGGACGGCTCTCTTCGACGTGGATCAGTTCGACCTCGACCTCGGCCTGGAGCTCGTACAGAAACTCGTTCTCACCGTTCGGAGCAGTCATCTTTCCCTCCTTGGGGCTCAAGCCGGGCGCGGGGCGCGGCGGTCCTGGCGCTGGGCGAGCTCTTCCTCGTCCACCAGCGTGAGCATCGGCTTGCCCGGCTCGCACAGCATCGTGACGGTGAACCGCAGCGGGATGTCGTCGCGGTTGTTGCCGTCCTGGTAGTGGATGACGTCGCCGCCCGGCTCCCAGAACGCCTCCCCGGCGTGCAGCACCCGCGCCGGTTCACCCTCGATCTCCAGCAGGATCTCGCCTTCCAGGACGAACCCGAAAGCCGGGCCGGAGTGCCGGTGCGGCGGGGTGCCGGGGTCGCCGGGCGGGTACTCGATCACCACGGTCATCGCGTGCGCGCCCTGCGGGATGAACGGAGGTTCGACCTCCTGCAGCGTGGTCAGCGCGGTCTGCCATGCGGTCGATCTGGTGTCGGACATGGGATGTACCTTTCGTGGAGGTGTTACTTCCCGGCGGCGTTCTGGGCGGCCCAGTCGCGGTAGCGGATCTTGCCGAGGGTGGCGCCGTCGCCCGGCACCAACGACCGCTCGCTCAGCTCGCTGCCGAAGTAGCGCGCGTGCACGTCGGTGACCACCTGGCGCGGGTCGCCCCAGCCGGCCAGCGCGTCGCGGAAGAACTCGTCCATCCGGAACTGCTCGGGCCCGGCGATCTCGGTCCTGCCGTTCAGCGGCGAGCCGACCGACACCCTGGTGACCGCCTGCGCCACGTCGTCGCCGGCCATCGGCTGGTAGAGCACGGGCGCGATCCGTACCGAGTTGCCTTCCGTGGCCGTGTCGGCGATGCCGCGGGTGAACTCGAAGAACTGGGTCGCGTGCAGGAGCGAGAACGGGTTCCCCGACTTCTCGATCAGCTGCTCCTGGGCGATCTTCGCCGCGAAGTAGCCGTTGTCCGGTATCCGCTCCGTGCCCACGATCGACACCGCGACGTGGTGCCCGACCCCCGCCTCCGCCTCGGCCGCGAGCAGGTTGCGGGTGGAGGTCTCGAAGAACTCCAGCACCGCGGCCCTCTCGAACGACGGGGAGTTCGACACGTCGATCACGACCTGCGCGCCGTCCAGCGCCTCGGCCAGGCCTTCGCCGGTGATGGTGTTGACACCGGTGTTCGGCGAGGCCGGCACGGCTTCGTGACCGTTCTCGCGCAGCATCGCCACCGTCTTCGAGCCGATGAGGCCGGTTCCGCCGATTACCACGATCTTCATGGGCAGTTCCTCTCTTCATGCCGGGGCACCCGTGTGCCGACCGGTCATCAGCTAAGACAGGGCGGCTTCCGAGGATGTGACAGTTGCCGCGAAATTCTTTTCCAGCCTGCCGAAGGTCGCTACTCGACAAGTTTTCCGACGCTGGAGACCTCGCGCATGAGCGCCGCGATCTCGTCGGGGATCGGGGGGATCGTCTCCCTCGCCACCGATCCGGGACCGGACCACACCAGGTTGACCTGCAGCGCGGGATCCAGCTCGGGGTAGTCGGAGCGGTTGTGGCAGCCACGGGTCTCACGACGCTCCAGCGCGGCCTCGACGGTCGCGCGTGCGGCGAGCGCCGCCGACTTCAGGTCGAAGGCGTGTGCCAGGTCCTGGAAGCCGGCGATGTCCGGGTGTACGCCGACGTCGCCGATGCGCGCCTCCACCGTGGTGAGTTCGGCCAGGCCCTGCCGCAGGCCGTTCTCGTCGCGGATCACGCCGGCATGCTCGGTCATGATGTCGCGCAGGGCTCGCTGCAGTGCCCGTACGTTCTCGGGGCCGTCGGCGGCGAGGAGTTCGTCCACCTCCGCCCGTGCCACGTCGAGCGCCTCGGCCGAGCGGCGCTGCGCGTCGAGGCCTGTGGAGTACTCGGCCGCGGCCTGTCCGACGATGCGGCCGAAGACGAGGAGTTCGATGAGTGAGTTGCCGCCGAGGCGGTTGGCGCCGTGCAGGCCGCTGGCCGCCTCCCCGATCGCGTACAGGCCGTCGACGCCGGTGCCATGGTCCTCGGGCCGCACCCAGACGCCGCCCATCGAGTAGTGCGCGGTCGGCGCGATCTCGATCGGTTCCTTGGTGATGTCGAGCATCTGCAGTTCGAGGAGTGTCTGGTAGACGCGAGGCAGCCGCGTCATGATCGTCTCGCGGGGGAGATGGGACACGTCCAGCCACACGCCTCCGTCCGGGGTGCCGCAGCCTGCCTTGATCTCCGTATAGGCGGCCAGCGCGACACGGTCGCGGGTGGACAACTCCATCCGTTCCGGGTCGTACCTCGACATGAACCGCTCCCCGAGCTGGTTGCGCAGGATTCCTCCCTCGCCCCGTGCGGCCTCCGAGACGAGGGTGCCGGCGGCGTTCTCGGGCGCGATGAGACCGGAAGGGTGGAACTGCACCAGTTCGGGGCCGCATCGGCGTGGATGACATGGCGGGTGCCGTCGGTCAGGTCGAAGCCGTACGCGCCGAAGACCGCGTTGTCGCGGACGAAGATACGGGTGATGTGGACGCTGTCGAGAATGGGGACGTCGAGCTACGCCGCACGGTTGATCAAAGTGCGCTGGATCTCGAGCCCGGTGTAGTCCCCGGCGTAGGCGGTGCGCCGGTAGGTGTGGGCGCCGAAGAAGCGCTGTGAGATGCGCTCGTCCTGTTCGCGGGCGAACGGCATGCCGTAGCGCTGCAGGTCTTCGATGCCGCGCGCGGCCCCTTCGGTGACGATGCGCACCGTCTCCGGGTTGGCGAGGTGCCGATGACCAGCACGGACGTGGCTATCTGGGTCTCCGGCGCATGCATGGTGTTCCTTCCCCGCGCTACGAAAGCAGTTCCCGGAAACAAGACCGGACAGCGGCGTGAGTTGTGACATCCCGCCTGTCAGACGCGCTGGTCGCCGATCACGGACAGCAGGCGCAGCTTGTCGTAGCTCTCACTGCCGGACGGCGCGGTGTAGACGACGAGCATCTGGGACTGATCGGGGTCGATCAGCGTCTGGCAGTGCAGTTCGAGCAGGCCGAGCTGCGGGTGCTGGACGCGCTTGGGCGGGCAGTACAGGCGGCTGACCGGATGCTCGCGCCACAGCGCGGCGAACTCAGTGCTCTCCGCCAGCAGAGCGTCGACGATCGCCGCCACGCGCGGGTCCTTACGGTCGCGGGTGTACAGCTCGTGCAGATTCGCGGCGATCAGTCTGCTGTGCGGCGCGTGGTCGTCCTCGGGATGGATCGACCGCGCGGTGGGGTCGGTGAACCATCGGTAGTGCGTGCTGCGGGCCATCCCGGTGCGTACTGTCTCGTCGCCGAGCAGCGCCTTCGACAGCCGGGTCTGCTTCAGCGTCTCTCCGAGGTAGTTCACCACCTGGGCGGCGGCGTCCTCAAGGCCGTCGAAAATGCGCATCATGCCCGGGTTGATGTGATCGGCGCGCAGGGTTCGCTGCGGGATGGCGTAACCCGCGAGACGGAACAGGTGATCGCGATCCTCCAGAGACAAGCGCAGGCCACCCGCGAGGGCGGCGAGCATCTGCTCGGACGGGTGCGGACCGCGTCGCTGCTCAAGTCTGCTGTAGTAGTCGACCGACATGTCGGACAGTACGGCGACCTCCTCGCGCCGCAGCCCGTCCGTACGCCGCCGCCCGCCACGAGGAAGCCCCACGTCCTCGGGCTGCAACGCCTCCCGGCGGCGGCGCAGGAATTCGGCGAGTCGTGCCCGGTCCACGATGGCCGACCCTCCTCTGCGCGACGACGGTGTCGAGTGACGACGGTTCGAGTATCGACGCGTCGGCCCCGCGTATCCATGTTCTGCCAGTCCCTGGATAGGCAGAACGGGGATCGGACCCCGCGGGATTCCCCGGATCGGGAGAACATTCCTCCGGCTTCGCCCGGCTGCCACGGTTCTCGCATGAACACAGCAACGCACTGGATCGGCGGCCGGCACGTCGCCGGAACCGCTGCCCTGATCAATGTGGTGAACCCGGCGACCGGCGAGGTCATCGCCCAGGTGCCGGCCGGCACCACCGTCGACGTCGACCACGCCGTCGCCGCGGCGAATGCGGCCTTCGCCGGCTGGGCCGCCACCGACCCCGCCGAACGCGCGCAGGTCGTCGGCCGTATCGCGGACGGACTGCGCGGCCGGACCGAGGAGATCGCCGCCACGATCACCAGCGAGATGGGCGCTCCCATCACCCTGTCCCGCACCGCGCAGGTGGCCTTCCCGGTCGCGGTGGCGGCGTCTTTCGCCGCGCTCGCCCCCGACTTCGCCTGGACCGAGCAGATCGGCAACTCGCTGGTGGTACGCGAGCCGATCGGCGTCATCGGCGCCATCACGCCATGGAACTTCCCGCTTCAGCAGATCGTCTCGAAGCTGGCGCCCGCTCTGCTGGCGGGCAACACGATGGTGTTCAAGCCCTCCGAGATCGCGCCTCTGACGGCGGCGATCCTGGCCGAGGTCGCGGCCGAGGCGGGGCTGCCCCCTGGGGTGTTCAACGTCGTCCATGGCACGGGCCCGACCGTCGGCGCGGCCATCGCGGCTCATCCCGGCATCGACATGGTGTCCTTCACCGGCTCCACCCGCGCGGGCAGGCAGGTCTCCGCCGCGGCCGCGGAGACCGTCAAGCGCGTCACGCTGGAGCTCGGCGGCAAGTCCGCCAACATCATCCTTGACGACGCCGACTTTCCCGAGGCGGTCACGCGTGGCGTCGCCATGGTCCTCACCAACGGCGGCCAGGTCTGCGGCGCGTGGCCGAGGATGCTGGTGCCGGCCGCGCGGCAGGACGAGGCGATCGAACTGGCCGTTGCCGCCGCCGCTGCCTACACCGTCGGCGACCCGACGGACGAAAGCGTCCACCTCGGCCCGATGGCCTCCGAGCAGCACCGGCAGCGTGTCAACGGTTACATCGAGCGAGGCCTCGCCGACGGCGCCCGGCTGGTCTTCGGCGGCCCCGGGAGGCCCGGCGGGCTGCCCGAAGGGGCCTACGTACGACCGACGATCTTCGCCGACGTCGTGCCGGACGCGGTGATCGCCCAGGAGGAGATTTTCGGCCCCGTCCTGACCATCACCCCGTACACCGGCGACGACCAGGCCGTGCAGATCGCCAACAGCACGATGTACGGGCTCACCGGCGCCGTGTTCGGCAGCCACGACCGCGCGATGGCGATCGCCCGCAGGCTGCGCACGGGTCAGGTGGACGTCAACGGTGCCCACTGGAACGTCCTGGCCCCGTTCGGCGGGTACAAGCAGTCGGGCAACGGCCGCGAGTTCGGCCGGCACGGCCTGGAAGAGTACCTCGAGACCAAGTCCATCCAGGGCTGACCCTCCTGCCGCCATGCCCGGCTTAGGGGGAAATCCTCCCTGGACGGTAACTTGACACTGGCCTGTCCTCGCTGCTCAAGCGGGAGGCAGGAGCAGTCCAGGGTCGGGCACTGCCGGGACAAGGGGATGACAGTGATGAGCGATTCCGGCGGACCGGGAGATCTCGAAGAGGCCGTGGCGGTGTTCACCGGTGTCCGGCGGCGCCTGTTCGGCATCGCCTACCGGATGCTGGGCAGCGCGGCCGAAGCCGAGGATCTGGTGCAGGACGTCTGGCTGCGCTGGCAGGCCTACGACCGCGCCACGGTGGACAGCCCGACCGCGTTCCTGGTGACGGTGACCACGCGGCTGGCGATCAACGCCGCCCGGTCCGCCCGCGCGCGCCACGAGACGTACGTCGGGCCCTGGCTGCCCGAACCCGTCGACACCGGCGCGGACCCCTACCTCGGCGCGGAGCGCGGCGAGGCCCTGGAGTTCGCGGTGCTGCTGCTCCTGGAGCGGCTCTCGCCCACCGAACGGGCGGCGTACGTGCTGCGGGAGGCGTTCGACTACCCCTACCGGCAGATCGCCGACATCGTCCGGCTCAACGAGGCGGCCGTACGCCAGCAGGTCAGCAGGGCCCGCAAGCGGGTGCTCGCCGAGCGTCGCGCCCCCGTGACGGGAGCCGAACAGCGCAGGCTGCTGACGGCCTTCGTCGCCGCCGCCCGCGCCGGCGACCTGACCGCGCTGGAGGAGCTCTTCACCGCGGACGTGACCAGCTACTCCGACGGCGGCGGCGTCGTACGCGCCTCTCGCGTCCCCGTGGCGGGGGCGTCGCGGGTGGCGAAGTACGTCAAGGCGTTCGCCGGCCACTTCTGGGCCGGCGTCGAGGTGACGTGGGCGAGCACGAACGGCCAGACCGCCGCGGTGCTGAGCCGCGACGGACAGGTGTTCGCGGTTCTCACGGTCAACGCCTCGGAGCAGGGCATCGACCAGGTGCTGTGGATGATGAACCCGGCCAAACTCACCGCAGTCTCCCCTGGCCGTGGGCCGCGGTCATGATCGTGACGGCGAGCAGCAGGACGCAGCTCGCCGTGATCGCCGCGACCACGGCGGCCAGGCCGATCCGGGACGCCGCCAGAGGAACCGACAGCATGACGGCGACGCAGCCCAGCACCGCGGCGGGACGGATGACCGGCTCTGCGGCGATCAGCGCGTGACCCGCCCACAGCAGGGCGAGATACGCACCGGCCGGGATGGCGACGGCATAGCCGAGTGCCACCGGTGATGCCGCCACGGCGTGCCCGGTCTGCTCCACCGCCACTTCGAGCCCGGCGCCGAGGGCCGCCAGGGCCGCGAAGATGCCGTAGTGGCCGTACCCCCACAGGTAGGACCGATTACGGCGATGATGGAGAGCTTCCCCCGCCTCGATGAGGAAGTAGAGCCACCAAAGAGCGAACAGCAGGACGAGAGAGCAGACGGCGATGACGACGAACGGACCGCCGATCCGGTCCGCTTCGAGCGCTCCTCCGACTCCCCGGCTCGCGGCCAGCACGCTCTCGCCGAGCACAATGATCGTGAACAGGCCGTAGCGCTCGGCGATGTGGTGCGGGTGCCAGTTGGTGGTCCGCACCCGCTCCGCCCACCGGGGCACCGCCAACTCCAGGACGACCAGGCAGAGGAAGAGCGGCAGGCCGAACGACGCGGGCAGGACGCCGGTGTCCACGAGGAAGTAGCGAAGAACCCATCCCAGCTGCGCGATGGTGATGCCGGCGGCGTAGCGCAGCGCGGTGCGGCGACCGGCCGGGTCTTCGCGACCGGCCCGCAGCCACTGGACGACGAGCCCGCTCCGCATGATGACGTAGCCCAGGGTGACGATCCCGTAGTCGGAGTGGTCGGCCGCGGTGGGCACCCCCGCGGCGAGGACCAGCACCCCGGCCATCTGCACCAAGGTCAGCAGCCGGTAGGCGACATCATCGGTGTCGTAGGACGAGGCGAACCAGGTGAAGTTCATCCACGCCCACCAGATCGCGAAGAACACCTGCAGGAACGGCACCAGCCCGGCCAGGCCATGACCATCGGCGATGCCGTGCGCGAACTGCGCGGTGATGGCCGCGACCGCGATCACGAAGGTGAGATCGAACAGCAGTTCAAGCTGACTCGCAGCACGGTGTGGCTCATCGATCGCACGAGCCACCATCCGGACCCGGATCCGCACGGTCTCGCCTCCTGTCGTTTCGTAACATTCCCTCTGAACAGACAGGGCGACAGGCCGATCTGTGACAACGCCACGCCGGGGTCACGGCACCTGTCTGCGGGGGCGGACACCACCAGCAAGTGACATGCCAGCCGCAATGTCGCAGCCGGCCTGTGCTTCTAGGGTTATCCCCATGAGCTGTGAAGCTCTGCCGCAGGTGGCCAGGCGGTCTTGACGTGACCCTCCGGAAGTGAGCGCTGATGAAGATGAAGAGAACGGCGATGATCGCGGGTCTTCTCGGCCTCGCGGCGCTGGTGACCGGGTGCGGCGGCAGTGGGCCGGCCCAGCAGGACACGGTGTCGTACGACGTCACCGGCAAGGTGGCGGCGCTGCACGTCGAGACCGACTCCGGCTCCGTGGCGGTGGTCGAGTCCGACCGCCAGGGCATCCGCGTGACCGAGCGGCTGACCTGGCACAAGAGCAGACCGGAAACCAGCCACGAGGTACGGGGCGACACGCTGGAGTTGGCGTTCACCTGTCCCAACACCTGGGGGTGGGGCGCCATCGGCACGTCCTGCGACGTGAGCTACCAGGTCGAGGTGCCCAAGGGACTCCGCGTCCAGGCGACCTCCGACTCGGGAGACCTGACGCTGAAGGACCTGTCCGGCGACCTGGAAGTCACGTCCGACTCCGGAGCCATCGAGACGAGCGGGCTGACGGGCAAGCAGGTCGTCACGAAGACCGATTCGGGCGACATGACCCTGGCCTTCACCGGGCGGCCCGACAAGGTCACCACGTCCACGGATTCGGGCAAGACCGTGGTCCACCTGCCGCAGGGGCCGTACGACATCGTGACCGAGACGGACTCCGGGGCCAAGGACATCAAGGCCGTCGCCGACTCCTCGGCGGCGAGCTCGATCGACCTGTCCAGCGACTCCGGGGACCTGTCGGTCGTGACGCCCTGACGTGGGTGCCTGATCGTGCGGACGCGGACACCGACCACTTGCCTATGAGGAAAGTAGTTGCTACTTTCCTCATAGGAAAGTAGTCGACCCTCAGGGATGGCCCATGAATCCTCAGGACGCTCAAGCCTCGCTCGACAGCATCCGCCGCCTTCAGGACAGGACGCGCGAAGAGATCGCCCGCCAGGTGTTCCCACTGCCCTACGTGATCATTTCGAGCCTCGGGATCTTCGCCGGGTTAGCCGCAGCCGACCTCCCCCGCCCATGGTTGACCGTCGTCACCCTGCTCGGATGGGGACTGTACGCGGGCATCGGAATCGCGTACGCGCACTGGGCCTCCGTCCGCCGGAAGCCCAATGGTCAGGAGGCGGGAATCTACGTGGCGTTGACGATCGTTCTCCTGCTGGTCTTCTTCGTGTCCCGGATCGGCGCCTTCGCCCTGTTCGGCGTGCCGGCGTACGGATTCCCGTCGCAGGCGGTCGTCGCCGCCGCCGTGACGGCGGTGGTGTACATCGCGATCGTGCCCCTGGTGCGCCGCGCCCTCAGGGCGATCATCCAGCGGGATGGCAGGCGCGGCTGATGGATCCGCTCTTCGACGAGTTCCTGCACGTCCCCGCGAGGCTGTCCGTCGTCGCGCTGCTGGTCCCGGCCGACCAGGTCGACTTCCGCCTCATCAGGGACACGATCGGCACCAGCGACTCGGCGCTGTCCAAGCAGGTCTCCGCCCTGGCCGCCGCCGGGTACGTCACCGTACGCAAAGACCAGGACAAGCGGGCGCGGCGTACGTACGTGCAGCTCACCCCCGCGGGGAGACAGGCCTTCCAGCGGCACGCGGCGGCGCTGGAACGGATCGTCGCGCTCGCCCGCACCCCGGCGGACCCGCCCACATCGGACGAACCCGCCGCGACCTGAGAACGGCCTCCCATCGCGGGTGTGCCGCGTCCTCTTACCAGGTGACCGGGAATTCGTGGATGCCGTAGATGTTCGCGTCGTTCTTGTACGGCAGCGTGTCGAGCGGCACGGCCGGGCGCAGGTCCGGGATCCTGCGGAACAGCGTGTCGAACACGATCTCCAGCTCCATCCGCGCGAGGTTCTGGCCCAGGCACTGGTGCGCCCCGAAACCGAACGCGAGGTGGTTGCGCGCGCCGCGTTCGATGTCCAGCTCGTCCGGCCGGTCGAACGCCTCGGGGTCCCGGTTCGCCATGTTGCCCAGCGTCACCACGGCCTCGCCGGCGCGGATCGTCACGCCGCCGAGCTCGACGTCGGCGAGCGCGACGCGGGAGGTCACGTATTCGGCGATGGTGAAGTAACGCAACAGCTCATCGACGGCGGCCGGTGTCCTCGCCGGGTCGTCCAGGATCTTGCGGATGTCCTCGGGCCGTTCGAGCAGGGCCATCGTGCCCAGCGAGATCATGTTCGCGGTGGTCTCGTGACCGGCGACGAGCAGCAGGAACGCCAGGCTCTTCACCGCCTCGCGGTCATCCTGCTTGGCGAGCTGGCGGCTGAGCAGGTCGTCGGCCGGCTCCTTCCCCTTGGCCGCGATCAGACTGTCGAGGTATCCGAGCAGCTCGGCGAAGGCCCGCATGCGCTCTTCCTGCGGGATCGTCCGGCTCAGCAACTGTGACGATCGGACCTGGAAGAAGTCGTGGTCGGCATAGGGGACGCCGAGCAGCTCACAGATGACCAGGGACGGCACCGGCAGGGACAGCGCCTTCACCAGGTCCGTGGGGCGCGGTCCGGCGAGCATCGCGTCGAGGTGCTCATCGACGATCTCCTGGACGCGCGGGCGCAGCGCGGCCAGCCGCCTGACGGTGAACTCACCGACGACCGCACGACGTGCCGGGCCGTGCTCGGGCGGGTCCATGCCGACGATGGACGCCTTGAAATCCTTCGGAATCGGGCTCTGTCCGGCGAGGAGCCGCGGGAAGTTCGGATGTCGCCGGTTGGAGCTGAACCTCGGGTCGGTCAGCATCGCGCGGATGTCCTCAAGCCGCGTCATCGCCCACACGGTCATGCCGCTGGGCAGGGTCACGCGCGAGATCGGCGCCTCCTCCCGCAGTCGCCGGTGCTCCTCCGGGGGTGCGTAGGGGCAACTGCGCGTGATGGGCAGGTATGTGGTCATGGCTCCATCCGATCTAGACGGCAGCGTATCCGGAAGAAAACCTTCCGGATGCGTTCACGGTACATAACCGGAGGTTTGTCGTCCACCTATGCCGACAGATACCTTCTGGTGAAGAAAGAGGAACAGGATGACGGCTGACCCAGAAATCCGGATGAGGGCCGACGCCCGGCGCAACCGGGACCAGATCATCGCCGCCGCTCGCGAGATGTTCGTCGCCAGAGGCGCCGACGCCCCGATGGAGGAGATCGCGCGTACCGCCGGAGTCGGCGTCGGCACGCTCTACCGGCGCTTTCCGGACCGGGAGTCGCTCATTCGGGCGGTCGCCAAGGAGAGCTTCGCCCAGGTGCTCCAGGACGCGCGTGCCGCCCGAGCCGACGAGCCGACGGGATGGGACGCGCTGCAACGGCTGATCGCCCGGTCGCGCCAGCTCCAGGTGAGCTTTCTCCTCGCCTGGAACTCCACGTGGGTCCAGGGCATCCTGCAAGCCGACCCGGAGATCGGTGAGATCCGGAACACGTTGATGGTCGAGATCTCCCATATGGTCACGACCGCGCAGGCGGAGGGGACGATGCGCACGGACATCGGCACCGGGGACATGGCGGTCCTGTTGCTGCTGATCCTGCGCCAGTCGCCGGTCGCCGACGCGCTTGGTCCGTTCGCGGCCGAGCGCACCATCGCCATCATGCTCGACGGCCTGCGGGCGACCGCGAACGGCGGGCTCCCCGGCCACCCGATCACCGTCGAGGCCCTCCGATGGCCGGGAAGGGCATGACCACCGTGCGGTCCGCCCACGTACTCACCCGTCGGACCGCTCGCCGCTGAGCGGCGCACCTCAGATCTTCACAGACGCGTGGCCGTACGGATCAGCCCGGCCAGGGCGAGGGAGCGGCTGTGCGCGGGCCAGACGATGTGGGTGACGATGGGGTGCGCGTCGGTCAGGGGGACAGCGGTGTGCTCGGCCCACAGCCAGGCGCGGGCGGATTCGGGGAAGACGGCCATGGTGCGTCCGAGGGCGATCAGCTGGGCCAGCTGCGTCTGGTCGCGGATCTCCGGGCCGGGGCCGGGCGGATACGTGCCGTTGCGGGGCCAGCGGGCGAGCGGAAGATCGGGGACGTCGCCGACGTCGGCCAGGGTCAACGTCCTGTGCGCGGCGAGGGGGTGCCCGGCGGGCAGGATCGCGATCTGCCCCTCCGTCATCAGCTCCTCGCTGTCGAACCCGGCGAGGTAGTTGTACGGCGTGTGCATGAGCGCCACGTCGGCGCGGCCGTCGCGCAGCATCGCCTCCTCCTCGCACGTGCCGCTCGGCACCACCTCGATCTCGGCGGCGTCGGGCTCGGCCGCGTAGGCGTCGAGGAGCTTCTGCAGCAGCTCATGTGACGCGGCGGCCTTCACCGCCAGCGCCAGGCGGTTGCGGGAGCCGCCCGTACCGTCGGCGCCACTGGCGCGACGGGTGCGGCGAACGGCGGCGGTGGTCGCGTCGAGAGCCGCGCGGCCCTCGTGCAGCAGCACCTCTCCGGCGCCGGTCAGGGCGACGCCGCGGCGGTTACGGTTCAGCAGGGAGACGCCGAGGCGCCGTTCGAGCTGCTGGATCGCCCGCGACAGCGGCGGCTGGGCCATGCCGAGGCGCTCGGCGGCCCGGCCGAAGTGCAGCTCTTCGGCGACGGCCATGAAGTACCTCAACTCGCGCATCTCCAAGGCATCCATGGCCACAGAATACGTGTGATACCTACCGGGTATGACAGGGCACCTTATCGGTGTTGGCCGCACCGCTCGTCCGCGAGGGACCATCGACGGCATGAGCGAAACGAAGATTGCGCTGGTCACCGGCGCGAACAAGGGCGTCGGGTACGAGATCGCGGCCGGGCTGGGCGCCCTCGGCCACCGCGTGGGCGTGGGAGCCCGCGACGAGGCCCGGCGCGCGTCCGCCGTGGAGAAGCTGCGCGCCGCCGGGGTGGACGCGTTCGGGGTGCCGTTGGACGTGACCGACGACCAGAGCGTCACCGAAGCCGCGGAACTGATCGAACGCCAGGCCGGGCGCCTGGATGTCCTGGTGAACAACGCCGGCATCTCCGGAGAGATGGGGACGGGGTGGGTGCAGGATCCGACCACGCTCGACCTCGACGTCGTCCGGAAGGTCATGGAGACCAACGTCATCGGTGTCATCCGGGTGACCAACGCGATGCTGCCGCTGTTGCGGCGCTCGGCGTCGCCGCGCATCGTCAACGCCTCCAGCACCGTCGGCTCGGTGACCTGGCAGGCGGACCCGAACGTCGACGTCGGCCCGATCATGGCGGCGTACGCGCCGACGAAGTCGTACCTCAACGCCGTCACCGTGCAGTACGCCAGACACTTCGCCGGCACGAACATCCTGATCAACGCCGCCTGCCCGGGCTTGGTCGCGACCGATTTCACCGGCGGATACGGGCGCCCTCCCCAGGAGGCCGCGGCCACAGCGATCCGCCTCGCCACCCTGCCCGACGACGGCCCGACCGGCTCGTTCTTCAACGACGAGGGCGTCATCCCCTGGTGACCCCGCACCATGACGACCGGGACAGGCCCGCCACCTGGGCTCTCCTACGCGCCAGGCCGTTCGCCCACCTGCAGCACCGGCAGACCCCGGCTGCCGAGCGCCCGGTAAGGGCAGCGGGTCGACTCCTGGTCACCCGTCTCCCAGCCCTGTAGCCACTGCCGGAACCGCGGCTGGTCGATGTCGAGAGTGCCGTCGGGACGCAGCCGCCCCACCGTGTTGCGCGGCTCCGACATGCCGACCGTGCACTTGCCCAGGCGCCCGTCCGCCCGGACCATCAGCGAGTTGGCGCGGGCGGCGTAACAGAACGTCACCGGTTCCGGCAGGCTCCCGCGAACGATCTCGCGAAGGGCGGCGAGCCGCTCGTCATCGCCGGCGAGCACGTCCATCGACGCATCGCCGGGCCCGCCGAGGCGAGCCACCCGCTTCAGGGCCACGACGAACCGCTGATCGGCGAGGAACGCGTCCTTGACCCGGTGGAGGAACGCCGGCATCGACGGCAGATTGGCGGGCGTCACATGGATGCGCAGCAGCACCCGAACGTCCACGCTGCTGTCCCGGATGGACAGCAGATTCCCCCAGATGCGGTCGAACGTCCCTCTGCCGTCCGCGCGCAGCCGCGTGTGGTCATGACAGTGCGCGGGCCCGTCCAGCGACACCTGGAACGTACGGATGCCCAGGTCGGCCAGGCGTCCGGCCGCACTGTGGTCCAGCAGCCATCCGTTGGTGGTCATGTCGCTGACGTACGTGAGCCGCCCCGCCGTGGAAACCGAGCTCGCGTGCGAGGCGATCTCCTCGACCACCGAGCGCGCCAGCATCGGCTCCCCGCCGAACCAGGAGATCTGCAGGTGCGCCAGATCGCCGCCGCGCCGATCGATGAGGCGTTTGACACCCTGCACGACCTCGGGGCGCATCTTCCCGATGGCGAAATCCTCGTAGCAGTACGTACACCGGAAATTGCACTGCTCGGTCGGGAGCAGGATCAGGTGGAGCCGATCATTGCGGAACGACTCCACCATTTCCCTGTCGAACGAGGAGACGTCCGCTCGCGCGGAGACACTCATTTGAGGACGCCACAGCCTGCCACGAGATTCGGGCAGATGTTGTTGGTGACACCCCCACCCCCGCCCGTATGGCCGGGGTTGGGCGTGTACCGCAGCATGGCCGTCATCATCTCCGCGGTCTGGGGATTGTCGATCGTGACCTTGCCCTCGTCGTCGACGCTCACGTCCCGCGCCCGGACGATCACGCAGGGCTCCTGCTCACCCATCGTTTGGCTCCTCTGCCGAATGCTCGACCGGACCTCCATGGCAGCCGCGAGATCGGCAGCGCGTGCGTCCGGTAAGTGACATGCGGCATCTACCCGGGCCGATCACGGGCCATGACCAAGACGCTGTCAAGAAGGAACCGGCCGACTACGCAACGCATCGCTCAGCTAGCGTGGCGCGGCGCATTCCCGATGACTCTCGGTTACCTTGCGGGTGGATGAGGGGATTCGCAGTGAATGATTCGCGTGGGATCGTGTCCCGCAGGTTGTTCGTCAGCGGCATGTTCGCCGCTCTCAGCACCGCCCCCGCGGCCGTCGCCGGAGCGTCCGCGAGCCGGGCCGCCGTGGCGTCCAGGAGCGGGGTGCTGTGGGCCCGGCCCACCACCGTGTCCCTCGGCCGGCGCACCGTGTCCACCTGGGCGTACGACGACCTGCTGCCCGGCCCCACCATCCGGACCACCGCCGGCGACACCGTACGGGCCAGGCTCGTCAACGACCTGCCCGCGCCGACCACCGTGCACTGGCACGGCATCCGGATCGCGCCGGAGATGGACGGCTCTCCCGGCTTCTCGCAGCGGGCGACCCCGCCCGGCAAGACGTTCGACTACGTGTTCACCGTCCCCGACCCCGGCACGTACTTCTACCACTCGCACGTGGGCATGCAGAGCGACCGCGGCCTGTACGGCGCGCTCATCGTGGAGGACCCGCACGAGCCGCTCGGGTACGACCACGAGTTCACGGTCGTGCTCGACGACTGGCTGGACGGCGTCAACGGCACCCCCGACGACGCACTGCGCCGGGTGAACACCACCATGCACGACGAGAGCCTGACCAGCCCGGCCCTCGGCGGCACCTCCGGTCACGTGCGCTACCCGTACTACTTGGTCAACGGCCGCACCACGGACGATCCCATGACGTTCACCAGCCGTCCCGGCGCACGGGCCAGATTCCGGGTGATCAACGCGGCCGCCGACACCGCCTTCCGGGTCGCGCTCGGCGGGCACCGCATGACCGTCACGCACACCGACGGCTTCCCCTGCGAGCCCGTCACCGTGGACACGTTCCTGATCGGCATGGGCGAGCGCTACGACTTCGTCACGACGCTGGACGCGGGCGCGTTCCCGCTGATGGCGACGGCGGAGGGCAAGAGGGGCAGGGCGTTCGCGGTGGTGCGGACCACGCATGGCGCCCGTACGCCGTCGCCGGACGGCAAGGTGCCGGAGCTCCAGCGACAGATGCTGAAATATCAGGATCTGCAGGCGGAGCGCGCCGACCAGCTCCCCCCTCCGTCCAGAACCGTCACCGTCACCCTCGGCCTGCGCATGCGCCGCGGCGGCAACCAGTGGATGATGAACGGCCGCCTCGCCAACGACCCGATGCGCCTGCGGGTCGACCGGGGCGAGACGATCAGAATCGTCCTGCACAACGACACCCACATGTGGCATCCCATGCACCTGCACGGCCACACCTTCCAGGTGAGGACGAGCGACCGGGGCGGCCCGAGGAAGGACACGGTGAACGTCATGCCGCGCAAACGCGTGAACATCGACGTGCACGCCGACAACCCCGGCGAGTGGATGTTCCACTGCCACACCCTCATCCACCAGGAGCAGGGCATGATGGGCATCCTCGGCTACGGCAAGCCCCCACAGCACAAGCACGGCATGGCACACGGCTGATCTTTGTCAGGTGCGGCGGCTAACATGCCCGCCATGTCTTCTTCCCGATCGGGCGCGGCCCGGATTCCGCTCGCCGAGAATGCCCAGTGGACTTTGGCGTGGACCAGCCGGCCGGCGAGTGACCTGGCCTTCGGCGAGCCGGTCGGGGTCCAACGAACTGGCCACACCGATCGGGCGTGGGCGATCGCGACCGCGGTCGTGGACGGGCTGCCGGTGGCGGTCTCCGGTGGTCGTGATCGGACCCTACGCCTGTGGGACCTGACATCAGGCCGGCAGATCGGTCAGCCGTTCACCGGTCACGCCGCCTACGACTACCCGGAGTCGCTGGCGACCACGGTCCTGGACGGGCGTCCGGTGGCGGTCTTCGCCGGTGGTAACAACGGAATCGTACGAGTGTGCGATCTGATGTCCGGTCAGCAAGTCGGCGAGCCGTTCAGAGATCACACCAACGAGGTCACAGCGGTTGCGACCACGGTGGTGGACGGCCGGCCGGTGGCCATCTCCGGCGGTCAGGACAGAACCGTGCGTATGTGGGATCTGAGGTCTGGCGAGCAGATCGGCCAGCCGTTCAAAGGTCACACCGATCGGGTCTCAGCGGTCGCGACCACGGTGGTGGACGGGCGCCCGGTGGCCATCTCCGGCGGCCACGACCGCACCTTACGCGTGTGGGATCTGACGTCGGGCCGGCGAACCGGCAAACCGCTGAGGGGCCACACGTACTTCGTGCAGTTGGTTGTGACCACGGTGGTGGACGGGCGGCCGGTGGCGATTTCCAGCGGTCAGGACGACGGGACCCTGCGCTTGTGGGACCTGAGGTCACGCGAGCAGATAGGCGAGCCGTTCAGCGGCGACACCGGCTTTGTGCGGGCGGTCGCGACCACGGTTCTCGACGGGCGGCCGGTGGCTGTTTCCGGCGGCATCGACGGAAATATACGGATCTGGGATCTGAGGTCACGCCGGCAGATCGGCAAGCCGCTCACCGGGCACACCGATCAGGTTCGGGCGATCGCGACGACGGTGGTGGACGGGCGCCCGGTGGCCGTCTCGGCCGGCGACGATCACACGGTACGGATGTGGGACCTGTCGTCAGGGCAGCGAGTCGATGAGTCCACCAACCGCCACACCGGCTATGTCTGTGCCGTCGCCACCACGGTGCTCGACGGACGTTCTGTCGCCGTGACCGGCAGCGACGACACGACCCTCCGGGTGTGGGATCTGCCTACCGGCGAGCAGGTCGATGATCCGCTGACCGGTCACACCGACATGGTCACCGCGGTCGCCACCGCGTTTGTCGGCGGCCGACCGGCGGCGGTCACCGGCAGCTTCGACAAGACGGTCCGAGTATGGGATCTCAGCTCGGGGACGCAGACAGGCGGGCCGTTCACCGGACATACCGGCGCTATCTGCATGGCTGCCGTAGTGGAGGTCGATGGGCAGTCGGTGGCCGTGACCGGCAGCTACGACAGAGCGATCCGCCTGTGGAGCCTGCACACAGGCGAAGAGGTCGATGCGTCCGCCGCCGGCCGGCGGCGCTGGACGGGCGGAGTCGGCGCCACCACCCTCAACGGCCGGCCGGTCGCCCTGACCGTCACCCAAGACGACACCCTCAGGGTGCTCGACCTCACCACCGACCGGTCGACCACTACCTCCCCCGCCGATCCGGACGGCGGATCCGTGCGAAACCTCGCCGTCACCACCATGGGCGATCGGCCGGCCGCGATCATCTCCAGCGCCACCAGTTCAGACCCCGTGAAAATATGGGACCTGGCCACAGGCGACGCCCTCGGCGAACTTCCCACCGAAGCCACCGGAGCGATCGCCGCCGCCACAGTAGACGACCAACCCCTCGCCGTGACCACCAGCTATCAGACGGTACGCGTATGGAGTCTCGCCACCCGCAGGCAACTCGGACCCGACCTGCACTTCCCCAAACCTGTAACTGAGGTGGCCATCAGCGAAGACGGCCACGTCATCGTCTGTTTCGACCGCGACATCGCCGTCTTCACCCACACCCCACCGCCGCACAAACAGTGAGGTGCCCTCAGCGAACAAGTTCGCGCAGCCGGTGGCCACGACCTTCCGCAACCCTGACTCAGGTGGTGCGTGCCTTGAGATGAGCCCGCTCGCCTTGCTGCCCGAAGAGCACCAGCAGTTCCGCGGGGCGGTCGTCGTCGGGACCCATCGAGTGCGGCATGTGGGTGTCGAACTCGGCGGCCTCTCCCGGCCTGAGGACGACGGTCCGGTCGCCGAGGGCAAGCCGTAGCCTGCCGGTCAGCACGTACACCCATGAGAAGCCTTCATGGCTCATCGGCTGCGGCTCGGTGCCCGACCAGGGTGGGAGCAGCAGCTTGTAGGCCTGGACCCCGCCGGGGCGGCTGAGCGGCACATAGGTTGCCCCGTCGCGGATGACCGGACGCAGATGGATCCGGGGATCTCCGGTGCGGGGCGCGCCGACGAGTTCGTCGAGCGGTAGCGCGTAGACGTGCGCCAAGGGCAGCAGCAGCTCCAGGGTCGGCTTGCGAATCCCGCCTTCGAGCCGCGAAAGGGTGCTCTCGTTGACCCCGATCCGCTCGGCGACACCGACCAGGGTCATACCGCGCCGACGCCGCAGCTCCCGCAGCCGCGACCCCACCGATTTCAGGACATCCCCGGCCGCACTCCCCATGGTCCGGGCCTCAGGACGTACGCCGGGCGAACAGCGTGGAGTCGTGCACGTCCACCGTGACTCCGTCGCGAACCATCGTCCGCGGCCGCTGCTCGACGGCCAGGGCCTCGAAGTCGTTCGGCAGGCCCGGCAGCAACTCCTCGGCGAGGAACATCGCCTTGCGATGGCTCTCCGTCAGGCGGGTGAACACCTCCGACGGCGCGTGGCCGACGACGAGCAGATGCCCGCCGGGCGCGACGGCCTCGGCCAGCCGACGGGTCAGGTCCACCATCCCGCCGTCCGGCAGGTGCAGGAAGTGGCTGGTGACCAGGTCGTACGTCCGGCCGTCCGCAACGAAGGCTCTGGCGTCGACCTGCCACCAGTCGACGCGGCCGGCGACTCCGGCCTGCTCGGCGTGCCGGGCGGCGCGGGCCAGGCCGTTGGCGGAGAAGTCGGCCCCGGTGACGGTCCAGCCCTGCTCGGCCAGCCAGATCACGTCCCCGCCCTCGCCACAGCCGACGTCGAGTGCCGTGCCCGGCGTCAGCCCGGTCACCTCGGCGACGAGCTGCGCATTGGGATTGCCGCTGAAGACCGTCTCCGGCCCGGAGTATCGCTCGTCCCAACTCGGCGGTTCGAACATGGCGGCAGCCTCATCCTCGGTGAGCCGGTGGTCGTGTCCACTCATCAGGTGGTCCTTTCCGATGCTGTGCCGCAGTGGCCATCAAGCCGCAGGACGCGTCGTCGCCCCCGCGCACAAGCATCCTGAACCCTTCCGCCGATGACAATTCTTCTTGCTACTTCGGCAAACCGAGCACCCGTTCGGCGACCTCCCGCTCCAGCTCAGGGGTGAACGGGTGCAGCGCGACCGCCTCGCGCACGTCCTCGTAGACGAGGTCGATGTTGATCATCGCACCGGCCTGCCCGCCCTGAGCGGCCGCGTCGATCGCCTGCGCCCGGTGCCCCCGTACGTTCCCCGCCACCCACACGCCCGGAACATTGGTGGCGCCCATGACGTCCGCAGCCAGCGTGGCGCCGACGACCTGGTCGTCCATCAGCTGCTCCTCAGTCTGCAGCCCCAACTGGACGAGCAGGCCGCTCCTGGCCGCCGAGATCGGGAACACGACGGCGGCGTCAGCGCCGATCACAGTGTCACCGACCCGGATTCCGCTCAGCGCGTCATCGGTGACCTCCACCCCGGTGACCCGGCCGGTCACCACAGCGATCCCGCGCGCCGTGAGCTCGGCACGAGCGGTGTCATCCAGCTCGACCGCATCGTTGGCGAAGAACGTGACCCGATCGGTCCACTGCCGCCACAACTGCGCCTGGTGCAGCGAGGCCGCGCCGGCGGCGATCAGCGCGACGGCCTTGTCCCGCACCTCCCAAGCGTGGCAGTACGCGCAGTGCAGCACGTCCCGGCCCCAACGCTCGGAGAGACCGGGGATGGCGGGCAGCTCGTCGACGACACCCGTGGCGACGAGCACCCTCCTCGCCTCCACCGCCGCCCCGTCAGCGAGCGTGACCCGCAGCGTCGCGGCGTCGACCCGGTCGACGGCCACCACGGTGCCGCTGCGAACGCTGCCACCGTACTGCTCGACCTCGGTACGGCCGATCTCCAGCAATTCCGACGGCGCGATGCCCTCGCGCCCGAGGTAGCTGTTCACCTGCGCGGCGCGTGCGTTGCGGGGCGCACCCGCATCGACCACGAGCACATCCCGCCGAGCCCGCCCCAGAGTCACCGCCGCACCCAAACCGGCCGGCCCACCACCAACGATCACCACGTCGTAACTGTTCATGCCGCGATGCTGACCCACCAGGCGAAACCCTGTCCCCAGAAGATGCCGAAACAGCAAGCCCAGGGGGCGACCAGAAGGTTCCGCCGGTCAGCCGACAGAGGGAATGCCCACCTTGGCCGCGAACTCGGCAGTGAAGACGACCATGACATCGTCGGTACCCAGGTGATAAACCTCGGCCGGCGGCCATTCCGCCGGCCTCGCAGCGGCTATCCACACGACCTTCTCCAGTGAGCACAACCTGATCGCGTCCGGCCTCCGGAGGCCGCCCTCAGAGTCTTGGCACCAAGCGATATCGACGCAGGTGAGCTCTCTGCCGACCAGGCTCGACCAGCGCGGGTGATCGGTCACATCCACCGCCGCCGACCCGCCTGGCTCTCCGATCATCCGCAGCTGAGCGGTCATCGGCACAGGGAAGACCTCAAGCCCGTAGCGGTCGAAGCTGCTGCCCCACACAGCCGAGAAACAACCGCCGTCGTCGGTGAACAACTCCACCCCCATGGTGGGCTGGTGCCACGCCCCGAAGTCCCACTCCTCAACGTCGCAACCACCCTTCCCGCCCATCAAGGGGTAGTAGACGACCCTGTGGATACGCCTTCCTCGCAACACGGCGGCCGTACGTTCATACTCCACCGCGCTCAGCAACGACGACATCGGCACAGCATCGCCCAGAACAGACCACCTGAGCCATCGCTTTTATGCAGTCCCACGAGCCGACGAGCGATCCGGCCACAGCACGAGCAATTTCGACATGGGCAAGGCTTTCCATAAATTGATCGCTGAGGTGTCGAGCCAGCTCAGTTGAGCCGCAAGGGTCGAGCAAGGGGATCCCACTCGATGGCGATGAGCCTGCCATATTGCTTGGCCAGCCTGCGGCGTAGGTCCTGGTCGAAGGCGTTCGTCGAAAGGACCACTTGGTTGAGCTCTGGTCGGATTCCCATGCCGATAACTTGGGGCTCGTAGATGGGCCCCCCTTTCATCTCCATCAGCGCTTCCAGCGCGGCCTGGCTGTTCTCCGCCGGCCGTACCTGGGGCATGACCGCATAAGGGGTGGTCACGCCCTCCGGCCAGTCCACTCCTGAGATCAGTGGTGAGGCCAGTTCGCGTCCTCGCGTGGTGACGTAAGGGGCGATCAGCCGGTACGGCTCATGCAGGATGTACGGCGGGGCGAGATCGTGCGGGAATGCCTTGGCCCGCCGCTCGGCGGCTTCCAGGGCTCGCTGGAACGGCCGGATGCCCTCGTACGATCTGAGCAGCACAGGGGACACAGGTTGGTAGTAGACCTCGACCGCGTCCTCCGTAGCGGGTTGCACGATCACTTTCCACTCGCCGGGCAGGAACGCGGGCGCCGCCGTGACGGCGTAGACAGCGAACAGCGCGAAGATCGCCTTCAGTCGCATGCGCGATGAGTGTAAGGCAAAGGTCAGGTGCAGTACATCAGGCCCGGCACCCAAGGCGTCCTTGCACGTGGCCCCCGCTGCCCGCTCTCACGCTTCTCCGGACCTGCGGGTGGCTGCGAGCGCGTACGAGAGGGCGACTCCGAGACACACGGACAGTGCGATGCCGAGAAGGAGGTTGTGCTGCGTGACACCCAGCCCCATGCCGAGCGCGATGCCAGGCCACATGCCGATCTTCCAGTTGGGTGGGTTCTTGCTGTTCGTCATGCTTCGATCTTCGTATGCAGAGTGGGTAGCAGCGTAGACATCGCAGTCACGAGTCCGGCATGACAGCTGTCACCAATCGATGCCCAAGCGATCGGGCGGGTACGGCGAACGTCCTGGTCGAGTACATCCCCAGGTGATGACGGGCGCACCGGGACGAATGCGGTTCCGCCTCGTTCATAGAGCAGGCGTCCAGCCGCGAGGAGGGGTGTCCGAGGTCGCAGCGGACGCCGGATTCGGCGCGGTTTTAGGTGCCGTCCATCCCGGCGAGCGAGGAACGGAGATCCTCGACAGTGCTGGGGTCGCCGAAGCGGGGCAGGCAACTGCTGCACCTGCGGCCGATGTGGTGTTCGTTGATGGACAGGTCCCGGCCACGCCCCGACGGTCTCCTAGGAGTAGAAGCGTCGCCCGTACCCCTCGCGAGACTTCGTGAAGTCATCGGGCCGCACCTCCCGGAGGTACTCGTAGCGCGAGGCGAACCTGTCGATAGCGTCATGGATCGTGTCACCGAACTGGTCCCGCATGATCATCAGGACTGGAAAGATACGTCCACGGACGATGTGATCATCAATAGCGCCCCAGAGATCTCCCACAAGAGCATCTTCCCGAGCTATCAGCTTGGGAACTGCATCGATCACGGCCTGATGAGGCGCTGAGCTGGGCGCGGACCGGTCCTGAGTGACCGTGGTTGACCCCTCGTCACCCCTTCTAATGGCGCTAATGGCCCGGCACTTGCGGCGGGTGACATCAGTGCGGTTATGACAAAGTGAGCAGTGTGGCCAGACCGACGAACGATCAAGACATAGTGGAGATCTTGAGGGCGGTTCGGGTCGGCGACATCGTCTCGGGGACGATCACGCAGGTGGGACGTCCTCACGGGGCCGCGGTGAGGCTCGACGGGCGGCTGAGTCTGGCCTCGGCGGACATCGGGCCTTTGGACGTCTCCTGGTGTCGTCTGCCGGACGGGGTCATACAGGTCGGCCGGCGCGTCACCGCCGAAGTGATCGATGTCGATGAGGAACGGGGAAGGATCGGCCTGTCTCTGGCCGCGACCGAGAATCCCGAACTCTGGGCATTCCTGAAAGGACTCCGCCCTGGCGAGGTACTCAGCGGCAAAGTGGCAGAGGTGCAGCGCTTTGGTGTGTTCGTGGCGCTGGATGATGGGCCGCCGCATCCCGTCTATCCAGGAGTAGGTTTCATCTCGATCCCTCAGCTGTCCTGGCGACATTTCGATGAGGTCTCTGAGGTCGTCGAGGTAGGACAGCGGGTCACCTGCTCCGTTCTCTGCTTTGATACCACACACGGCGAAGCCAGGCTCTCCCTTCGCGCACTTCAGCCTGATCCTTTCCAGAGGTTCGCCGACGCGGCTCGCGAGGGACAAGAGTTCTGCGGAACCGTAACCAAGCTCGTCCCGTTCGGAGTCTTCGTCAGAGTCGTAGAAGGCATCGAGGGCCTGGTGCCCTTGGATGAGCTCGTCTCCATGCCTGTCGAGACCCCGGAACAGGTCGTTCAGGTCGGCGACCGCGTCAAGGTGACCATCATCAGCCTAGATCGCGACGCCCGCCGATTGCTCCTCTCACGCAAGAAGGCTGGTTCTGATCCCCTATCGCCTTGATGGCACCTGGACGGGGGCAGCACGGACAAGGGCCTGTCCACAAGCACAATCCTCAAGGTGCACCGCATCGTTTTCGGCGGCATTCTCAAAGATGGCCTAGCTTGTGCGGCACGGTTTGTGGATGCCTGATCTGCAGGCTGCGGCGAGAGCATGAGGATGGTGGCGGGCTTGGATTGGGCGGCGTTTGAGGACGAACTGGTGGCAGGCGTCGTCGTGAAGGTGGCTGAGCGCGCCTCCGCGGGTGATCGGCTGTATGCGGCTGGGCTGGCCGAGATCTATGCCGAAACCGATGGTGTGATCGGGCTGCCGATGCTGGGCGCCGTCTCTGAGGAGGAGGTGGCCAGGGATGAAGATCTGCTCTGGAGCGTGCCTGATTGGGACACCCAGTGGTTTGAATGGTTGCCGGAAGGCCGCTGGAGGCAGTGGGAGCAGACGCTGACCGACGAGGCCGGTCGAAGCTCGACACGGCATTGGGAACGGACCTTCGCCAGGTACCTGATGGTCCTCACCCGGGTGTGCACACGCGCCCGCAAACAGTTGCTCGCAGCTGGGGCGACCGACCGGCAGTTCGTGGTGGTGCTACTGACCGACGACGATGAGGAGGAACAGCTCCTGCGCCGCATCCTGGGCGAGCGCGAGCTGCAGCGTCTATTTCCCGGCTACGACCAGGCGGCAGCCGTGACCACCGAACTGGAGGCTAAGGAACCAGCGGACCGTGCCGTCCACTACGCCCGAGCGCTCAGCGATGGGGGCGGCCTAATTGGTCCGGAGAATGCAGAGAGGAGGCTGCGCGACCTCGGCCCTGTCGCGCTCCCGGTTCTGACCGACCTGTTGATCCAAGGCCCGGACCGGTGGAGGGCAGCGAAGCTGCTCGCTGACATCGGCTACGCCTCCGACGAGGTGATCGAGGCACTTACCCACGCACTGAGGCGCACCACTGGCGCAGACCAGAACTGGGTCGCGGCTGCCCTGTCGCGCCTAGACCGGCTGGACATCGTACTGGTCGCCCCCGACCTTCCCAGCGAGGTAGTGGTCGCCGCAGTGTCAGCGCCGTATTCGTCATTTCGCGATCAGGCGACATCGCCACCTCTCCTCGACTACAGCCCGCTGGAGAGGTTCCTGACGGACCACGTAGAGCTGAGTGAAGCCGTTTCCGAGCGGCTGAGCCCGGGATCGAGCTATTGCACGATCCGGGCCGAGGAAGTCGGGACCGCGATCGACGCTCTGCGCTCGCCACACCCTGTGGTCCGTCGCCATTCCGTCTGTGTCCTCGGTGAACGCGCCCTCGGCGCCGTTGTAGGTCGGCAGGTCATCCCTTGTCTCACCGCGGTCGTCGTCAACGATCCCGACTCTGCTACTCGCCGTCTTGCAATCTTGTCCCTGCAGTGGTGGAAACACGACGCCCGGCACTGCGCCGAGACAGGCCGCCAGGCGCTCCACGATTCAGATCCCAACGTACGCGCCACCGCGCAACGCTGGCTGGACGAACTGAGCCAATGAGCTGCGGCGGCTGGGAGTGACCACCGGCGGCGGAACCCCGGTGGGCGAAGTCATTCGTTGATGTGCTGCGGATTGGCCGTCATGTACAGGCGCCGGACGCTCTCTCGCAGTGCTTTGCCGGCCTGCGCGGAGGTCATCCGGCCGGCGGCCACCTCGTCCCCGGCCGCATGTCCAAGGGCCATCGTGGCCGTCAGCAGCCAGATTGGCGAGAGAGCGGGGTCGAACTCCCCGCTGTCCTGGCCGCGTCGGATCAGCCTCTGCAGCCGGTCGGTGATCGGAACGTGCCTCTCGTAGGACTTCTGCGGGTCGATCGTCGCTACCGACGGGTGCAGCAGTAACGGATATCGCTCCAAGAGGTGCCAACTGGTGTCCAGCCATCGCAAGAGAGCTGCGGTCGCCGGGCCGGCGTCGATGTCGGCGGCGTCGATCGCGGCGATTGCGTCATCCGTGATCTGGTCGATCACCGCGCTCAGCAGCGCTTGCCGCGAGGGGTAGTGGGCGTAGACCGTTTGGCGGGCCACCCCCGCCGCGGCCGCAATCTCTTCCACGCTCGCGTCGGGCCGCTGACCGAGCACCCTTACCGCTGCCCCGAGCACGGAGGTGGCGCTGCGGTCGGCGTCGGAACGGCGACGACGCCTGGGCCTGTTGCTGCTTATCTCAGACACAGTTGTCAAGGGTAATCTATGGCGATACCTTGGACATGGCTGTCAGAGATAAGCAAGGGGCGCGCTCGCATCGCGCCGACCACACTTCCGGAGGTACGCATGGCCGGCCCGCACATAACGCCCGCGACTGATCTGGCTGGGTACTTGACCCGCTACCCCCACGAAGTCACCTTCGGCGACGAGGAGCCGGAAACGGTCATGGATCGGTATCACACATCCGATTACGAGCTCGTCAACGATGGGATTCTCCTTGACCGGAAGCGGCTGCTCGACCACATCCGCCCCGCTCGCAAGCGGGCGACTGCCGT
Source organism: Nonomuraea glycinis (assembly GCF_014646515.1). GTDB lineage: Bacteria > Actinomycetota > Actinomycetes > Streptosporangiales > Streptosporangiaceae > Nonomuraea > Nonomuraea glycinis. Next base: position 29,773 of record NZ_BMNK01000002.1, on the reverse strand, counting down.
TCAGGTAGAGGTGGACGAGGCAATTGTCGATGGCGACCGGGTCGCCGCGCGTTACCGGCTGATCGCGTCAATGCGCAAGGGGAACGTCATCGCCACCGAGATCTACATGTTCGGCCGACTCGCCGATGACGGACGGCTGCGCTGGGTCACCCAACTGACTCGCACGAGCCCGGCCACGGATGACCAGGCCATTCGGGGGTGATTTGCATGAGCGAGTCACAGCTGAGAGGGCGACTCAGAAGTGCGAGGCCGCAGAACGGGAAGCTCGTAGGCAGGAAACAGGAGAGCGAGGCAGCAAGCTGTAGCGGCGGGTCTGCTCCTGGTGCTCGTCCTCGAAGTCGCCCGTGGGTGAGGCGGTGTCGGCGAAGACCCGGCACTTCCCCATACCGAGAGCCCCATAAAAGAAGGCTCTGCGCCCATACTGAGATTGGAGCCTCAGAAGGAGCGGAGCCTTGAACGACGGCAACACGCCGGGCACCTTCGGCGACCGAGTCCGTTACTACCGCGACCGCGCGGGCATGACCCGATCCGTCCTCGGCGAGCTGTGCGGACGATCCGCCGAATGGGTCAAGGCGATCGAGACGGGCCGGTTGCTGATGCCGCGGCTCCAGCTGCTGATCCGCCTGGCCGAGATTCTCGACGTGACGGACCTTGGTGACCTGACCGGCGAGCAGCGCATCACCAGCACTGTCTACGGCAGGCGACGCCACGAACAGATCGACCGCATCGCGGCCGGTGTCGTCGACTACCCGTTCGTCTCCAGAGACCAGGAGCCGGTGCTGCCGGCGACGTTGGCCGCCAACGTCTCCCAAGCCTGGATGGTCTGGCACGGATCGCCCCAGCACCGCAGCGCCGTCGCCACCATCCTGCCGCGCCTGCTGCAGGACGCCCGGATCTCAGCGCGGCTGCTGGAGGGCCCTGATCGACGGGCAGCCCTGGTCGCGCTCGCGCAGGTGTACCACCTCGTGCAGCTCTACCTGTCCTTCCAGCCTGTGCCCCACCTGATCCTGCTGGCCGGCGACCGCGCCATGCTCGCCGCTCAGGAGGCTGACGACCCCCAGGCGGTGGCCGCCGCAGCCTGGTACATGAACCATGTCTACCGCGACGCAGGCGAAGCAGCCGAAGCGCGCATCGACCTCGCCCACCACGCCGCAGCCGAGTTGCGGCCGGACGACAGTGAGCAGGACCGGTCCCTGTGGGGGCTGCTCCACCTGGCCATCGCGTTGTCGTACGCCAAGACCGGGCACCGAGGCGACGCCGAGCGCCATTGGGATCACGCCGACCGCGCGGCCCGCTCGCTCAGCGCACATCATCCGTGGCTGCTGTTCGGGAGGGAGACAGTCGACGCCTACGCGGTCACGATGTACGCCGATCTCACGGACGCTCATGAGGCCGTACGGCAGGCTGACCGGCTCGCCCTGACAATGCCCTCGGCGACGCGCCGGTCCTTCCACACCATCGAGATCGCCCGTGCCTATCACCTCAAGCGCGAGCCACTGGCCGTCGTGCATCTGCTCAACAGGGCCTATGCCATCGCCCCGGACACGATCGCCTACAACCTGTTCACTCGCGCTGTCGTACAGGAGTTGGTGACGGTAGGCGGCGCGACGGTCCGCGAAGACGCCCGGGAACTGGCACGTAAGCTGCCCCTCGATCCCGTAGCGTAACTGCATGGGTACGTACTGTACCTATCTGCCTATGGGTATGGTCCTTACCCGTGCCCATGGGGAGTTGGCGCGACAGTGGCAGCGTGCCAAGCCATGAAGTGACGCCCCTTACGAGCATCGTTGGTGAGCCAGGAGGCCTGTACGTCTGGGACGCCTGCGGCAGCACCGGCCGTACCGTCCTGGGCGTGACCGATCAGCCCCTGGTCGCTCGTCTGCGCCTCGTGACCGCCATGCTGTCCATGCCAGACAACGGGGCCTACGGTGTCATCCGATCTGCCCGGCTCGACCCGATGGTCGGCTATCCCCGTTACGTCTATGGCCGCGTACTGGTCCGCGTGAGGCGTGGTGCGGCGGGCCTGATCGAGGCCGCCGATGACTGCTGACCCGGTCGTCATGTGGGAGCCCTACCAGCCCGGATACGGCCGTCTGCGGGTCACGGAGACGTCCTGTTGTGGTGCCTTTGAGTGGGTGTGCCAGGGTGGCCTGTTCGTCATCCTCCGCTCCATGGGGAACGGCGACGAGGAGACAGGGCGTGGCGTCTACAGCGAGACGCGGGCGGTCTGGGACAAGCTCGTCTTCGCCCACCACAGCGAGAATCACGCGCCTCGCGACGCTCCACGAACGTGGCGCGGTGTGCGTACTGACTCCCTCCCGTGAGTAGTTCGGCCGTCCCGCATCCCATCGTCGTGGCGGTCGGGTACGTCGAGCTGCCCGACCGCATGGTGCCCTTCGGACGGCGGCTCGATACGTGGGTGGCAGACAAGAAGCGCCTGAAGGACTCCACCGTGACGCGGAGGCCATTCGGCTTTACGGCAAGCCGGGGCTCGGTCATTGGGCTGCCCCATCCCTTACGGACGGGTCATCGAAGATCCTTGACGCTCTGAGTGGATATTTGATCAGCGTCAAGGAAGGCAGCGCGCCGACGGCGCGCCCAAGAAGGACAGCCCGAGCGCCAGCGAGGCCCTCGCGGGCGGGTGGGCGTAGACGGCCAAGGGCTCAGATGGTCAAGGGGTGGGGGAGCAGGGCACAGCAAAAAGGCCCTTCCGAAGAAGGGCCCTTCGACCTGCGGAGGATCGGGGATTTGAACCCCGGATGGTGTTGCCACCAAACCGCATTAGCAGTGCGGCGCCATAGACCTGACTAGGCGAATCCTCCCGGTAGCCACGCGGCTCAGGACAGCGTACCGGCCTTCTGGCAACGCAGCAAAGCGGTTGGCAGGCGCGTCTCCCTCAACAGTTGTCCACAGCCTGTGCATAAGTGGCTGTGGACAAAGCCCGCTCCTGCTGGAGCGGGCTTGAGGCTGTGGATAACCAGCTTAGGCGGGGTTCGCCTCGCCCTCGATCTCAATCTTGATCTTCTTGCCCACCAGGACGCCGCCGGTCTCCAGGGCCTGGTTCCAGGTGAGGCCGAAGTCCTCGCGGTCGATCTCGGTGGTGATCGAGAAGCCCCAGACGACGCCGCCCCACGGGTTGGTGCCGACGCCACCGTGCTCGACGGTGAGCTCGACTTCCTTGGTGGTCTCGCGGATCGTGAGGTCGCCGACGACGGTGAACTCGTCGCCCGAGTGGCTGGTGACGCGGCCGTTCCGGAAGGTGATCTCCGGGAACTTCTCCGCGGACAGGAAGTCGTCGCTGCGCAGGTGGCCGTCACGGTCGGGGGCCTGCGTGTTGATGCTCTCGGTCTTGATGGTGAGCTCGGCCGTCGACTCAAGCGGGTTCTCGGCGACCGTGACCGAGCCGGCGAAGTCGGTGAAGTCGCCACGTACCTTGCTGACCATCATGTGCTTGACCGTGAAGCCGACCCGGGTGTGGGCGACGTCGATCGTGTAGGTGCCTGCGGCGGGGATGGTCAGGCCGTTCCAGGTGGTGGTGCTCATAGTGGGGTCCCTCCGAGGAACAAGAAGCTTGCGGTGCGGATGTTTGCTACAACGAACTTCTACACGAGGAATATTCCGCACGTCAACTAACGTCGGTTAGAGTGTGAACGTGACGCACATTGACGACCCCCGGCTCACGGCCATGGGCCTCCTGGCGGAGGTCCATGCCGGAGTGACGGCCCGGATGCAGCCCGTTTTCGGCGCGGCCGGACTGTCAGAGATCGATTTCGAGACGTTGATCAGGCTCGGACGCTCGCCACAGCAGCGGCTCCGGATGACCGATCTATCAGCCCAGACGGGCCTGTCCACCAGTGGCGTGACGCGAGTCGTCGACCGTTTGGAACGTGACGGTCTGGTCCGCAGGCAGGGCTGCGACACCGACCGGCGGGCCTCCTACGCCACCCTCACCGACGCCGGGCGGGACAAGCTCCAGGAGGTGCTGCCGCGACACCTCGCGGACATCGACGACATCCTGACCGGGGTGCTCGGCTCGGCGGAGCTGGAGTCGTTCCTCGCCACTCTCCGTAAGATCAGGGACGTCGTACGGCCCTGCGCTACGGCGGGGGCGGGCGACGCGGAATCCCCAGCTCGGATCTGAGCTTGGCCATCGCCCGCGACACCGTGCTCTTCACCGTGCCGACGCTGATCCCCAGAGTGCGCGCGATCTCCGGCTCCGTCATGTCCTCGTAGTAACGCAGCACGATCGCGGCGCGCATCCGCTCAGGCAGCCGCTGCAACGCCTGTTCGAGCCGTTCCTGCATGTCGCAGGGGGTTTCCACCACGCCCGCGACCTCGGGCAGTTCGTCGGAGGGATACTCCTCCAGCTTGCGCCGGCGCCACTGGGAGATGTTGATGTTGACCATCGCCCGCCGCACATACCCGTCGAGCGCGCCCCGGTCCTGAATGCGATCCCACGCCAGGAACGTACGGGTCAGCGCGTTCTGCAGGAGATCCTCCGCGTCCAGCGGATGACCGGTGAGCTGCTTGGCGGCGCGCAGCAGTGCCGGCCCGCGCGCCTGTACGTACGCACGGAACTCCTCGTCGAAGCCGGTGGTCTGCATCGTGGCCAGAATCGCAGCCGGATGCTCTGTTCTGACTGAACCGCAATTCAGGATTCGGCCCGCCGACGATAAAGGTAGGTCAAGGTTGGTGGCGGTTTGTACGTCGCCGGATGTCATCTCCTTCCCTGGGGGATGCGTATTTTGCTCTCTTCTGTGCCGTACGGCGCGAGCCCCTTCGGAGTCGTGTGACCCTAGTACCCGGGACGAGGGGAGGAGCCGATGAGCCATCCGAGCGTCGAGCATCGCCGGGTGCTCGCGGCAGCGGTGCTGGGCCGGGAGCCGGCCGCCCCGAGCACGGGGGCCGAGGACGGCGAGCCGCTGCGCGCGGTCACAGGGGAGATTCGCGACATCAGCCCTCATTTGATCGTGGTCGAGACCCCTGAGGGCGGCGAAGAGCGGTTGATCATCGCGCCGTGGGCGACCGCCTGGCACGGCGGCGACACCCCGCCCGGAGACCTTCCCGTCGGGGCCCGCGTGACGATGCGAGCGCTGCGCGACGGCCGGGTGGTGGAGCGCATCTGGGCCGACACCATCCGCCTGACCGGGACGATCGTGTCAATCGACGGCCGTAAGGACATCACGGTCAAGCTCGACTGCGGCCCGCATCGCGGCCGGCGGACGGCCATCATCCCCTACCGCGCCAGCGGTCGCCTGCGGGTGCGCCATCCGCAGTTCGAGCCGGGCTACCTCTTCGATGCGATCGGCGTGCGGAAGGACGGCGTGTCCCTGGCGCTGCTCCCGGCGACCTCGCAGCCGTCGCACCCCGCACCCCCGCCTCCCTACACCGGGATGCAACCGAACATCTCCGGCACCATCACCTGGTCCGACATCTTCGACGCCGAGGAGCGGGGCGCCGCCTACCCGATGGTGGAGCCCTCCGACGCCGCCTGCCCCGATGCGGGCATGTCGTGCGCGGGCCTGCCGTACCTTGCCATCGGGTCACTGCTTCATGTGCGGAACGTGTGCGCGAGCCGGTCGGCGAGCATGCCGATCGTGGCGTGCGGCTGCGTGGCGGGCCGCTTCTGCGACCGATGTGTCCAGTGCGGCACCTCGCCGCGCGGCCGGATCGCGGAGCTCGCCCCCGCCTCCTTCGTGGAGCTGGGCGGCGAGCTGATCGACGGGTGTTTCAACGCGCAGATCGGATGGGGGTGACGCACGTGCTGGCATCACAACTGCCGGTCCTGATCGTCCTGCTGAGCCTGGGGACGGTCGCCAAGATCGCTGCCATACGGTCGGGCTCGCCGGGGACGTTGGCCCAGTTGGGTCCCGCGGTCCTGGTGCCCGATCGCTTCCGGCGGGCGGCGCTGCTCTGCTGCGCGGTGGCGGAGGCCGGGCTGGCCGCCGGGCTGCTGGTCACCGCCCACCCGCTCTTCCGATGGGCGACGGTGGCTTTCTGCGCCATGTCCACGTACATCCTCCTCGAGCTGCGCAGGCGGCGGCCCGATGCCGGCTGTGGGTGCTTCGGCGAGGTCAGCTCGGCGCCGGTCGGGTGGCGGTCGATAGGCCGGACCGTCGTGCTGACCGGTATGGCGGGGATGTCGGTGTGGGCCGAGGGGCCGGGCTGGCTGGCCTTCGCGCATCCGTCCTGGGAGTATCTGCTCGCCGGCGTGGTCGTGCTCGCGCTGCTGTCGCCGGAGATCGAGACGCTGGCCGAGCGGGCCCGCTATCGAGCGCCCTGCGAGCAGCGCCGTGGCCCGGCCGAGAGCGTCACGCTGACGCGGCTCAGGTCGAGTGAGGCCTGGCAGGCCCACGAGGCGCACCTGAGCACGGCCGAGCCGTACGACAGCTGGCGCGAGTTGTGCTGGCGCTTCTTCGCCTTCCGCAACCACGACGAGCACGACGTGGTCTTCGCCGTCTCGCTGGCCGGGCGCCGGCCGACGGTGCGGGTCGCGGTGGTCGGCTCGGAGGACAGCAAGCCTCTGCCGGTGTATAAGCCCGTATCGGTGTGACGCTAGAGCAGGCTAGACATCCCTCGACGGTCCCTCGACGGGCATGACGATATAGCTCTATTGGGCTATCTAGCTTCCCCACTAGACAGCCCAATAGAGATCTAGGGGTGCCGCTCAGACCGGTTGGGCACGCAGGAACCTCCCGAAGTGCGGCACGGTGAACGCGATCAGGCCGCGCTCGGCACTGTAGATCAGCCCCTTCTTGATGAGGCTGTCGCGGGCGGGGGACAAGCTGGACGGCTTGCGCCCCAGCGCCTCCGCCACCTCGGCGGTGGGGACCGGCTCGTCGCCGATCTCCGCCATGGCGTGCATATAGTCGCGCTCGGCGGGGGTGGCGCGCTCGTAGCGGCTGCCGAAGAAGCCAACGGCGAGCTCCTCCTCGGCCTCGGGGGTCGACACCTTGACGTCGTCGAGGGTGATCGGGGTGCGCGGCGCCAGGTCCCAGGCGACCTTGCCATAGGCCTGGACGAAGTAGGGGTAGCCGTCGGCGGCGTCGTAGAGGGCGTCTAGCGCCTCCTGGGTGAACTCGACCTCCTCCTCGCGCGCCGGCAGGATCAGCGCCAGGTCGGCCGCCTCACGGTCGAGCTTGTCGATGCGCGCGTAGCGGAAGAGCCGCTCGGAATAGCTCTTGCTGGCCGACAGCACGCTCGGCAGATGCGGCAGCCCGGCGCCGACCACGATCAGCGGGCCACCCGACTGGGACAGCTCGTGGCAGGCGGCGCAGAGCGCCGAGACGTCGGCGGCCTGCACGTCCTGCATCTCGTCGATGAACAGGGCGATGCCGACGCCGAGATCGGTCGCCACGGCCGAGGCGTCGACGAACAACTCGGTGAGGTCGATCTCCAGGTCGCCGGAGTCGGCCCGGCCCCGGCTGGCGGGCACCTCGATCCCGGGGGACCAGTGCGAGGTGCCCTTGGCCGCGGCCGGATCGCGCATGGCGAACGCCTTGAGCACACCGAGGAACTCCTCGATGCGCTCCGGCGCGCGATGCCGGGGGGCCAGCTCGCGGATCGCCATGTGCAGGGCGGCGGCGACGGGACGGCGGATCGACTGGTCGGGCCGGGCCTCGATCTTGCCCGTGCCCCACAGCCGCTGGATCGCCATGGACTTGAAGGTGTTGAGCAGGACGGTCTTGCCGACGCCGCGCAGGCCGGTGATGACCATGCTGCGCTCGGGACGGCCGCGGGCCACCCGCTCCAGCACGACCTCGAACTGCTGCAGCTCGCGATCGCGCCCGGCGAGCTCCGGCGGACGCTGACCGGCTCCGGGGGCATAGGGATTGCGCACAGGGTCCACGCTCTCGGACTCTATTGCCGGATATAGCGGCCGTCTTAGATTCGGGAAGAAAGGCCTACGGCGTGTCCGGGCAGGGGCGAGCGCGAGCGCCGTCATCGAACACACCCCCTCCCACCAGGCCGAACCCTTGTTCGAGTCGAGTACCTAAGACTGTAGCGCGCACTCGAACACCTGCGCGATGTTTTCGAGTAAAGAAGTTTGCAACGTGGCGCCCTGTTCAAACGTCTGGGTGGTGTGGAGTTCGAGGATTTCGTCCGCGCCAGGGGGCCCGCCCTACTCAGATACGGCTACGTGCTCTCCGGCAACCCCGATGACGCCGCCGACCTGGTGCAGGAGGCGTTGCTCAAGCTGAGCGACACCTGGAGGAGGGTGCGCAACAAGGACAATCCCGAGGCGTACGTACGCACGATCATGGCTCGTCAGCACATCAGCTGGTGGCGGCGCAGACGCCGGGAGCACCTGACGGACGACGTGCCCGAAGGCTCCTACACCGACCGTCACGCGACCGGCGAGCTCTGGCGGGAGCTGGCCTCGCTGCCGAGGAAACAGCGCACCGTGCTGGTGCTGCGCTATTTCGAAGACCTGCCGGACCAGGAGATCGCCGACATCCTTGGTATCTCCTGTGGAACGGTGCGAAGCCAGGCATTCCGCGCGCTCCAAACGCTGCGGGTCAGACCTGCGATGCTCGAAAGGAGACGGACATGAGGACCGAGGACGACCTGATCACTGCGCTGCGTGGGGGGGCGGACGATGCCCCGATGCCCGACCTGATCGCGGGCGTGGCACGGCTCAGGCGGCGGCGCGGCAGGAGACGTACCCACCTTCTGGCCGCTGCGGCGGTGATCGCGGTGGCGAGCACGGGCACGGCGGTCACCCTCAGGGGCGGCGAGGTCGCTCCCGCGCATCCCGCCGTGACCACGTCCGCGAGCGTCGCGCCGCCATCCGGCGGCCCGATCGCGCCGGCTCCGGCGAAGATCTCGACGGTCCGCGCCGCCGACATCTGGCCCGAGGCGCTGTTCACGATGCCGGCGAAGAACGCCGATGGCTGGCGCTACCGGCCGATCACTGCGCTCAGCGCCACCGAGGTGCTGCTCAGCGCGGAGTCGTCGTTCGAACGGGCAGGGAGATTCGAGATTTACGACAGCAGCTCCGGCAAATCCAGAGTAGTAACGGAAGTGCCGAAAAATCCGGACCTGGAGGGGTACATAACGCAGACCGCCGCCGTCGATGGGCGGACCATGGCCTGGTTCTCCTTCGGCCAGCAGGCTGATGGGACGCCGGTACGCGACATCTGGACGGCGCCCCTGGCAGGCGGGCAAGCCAGGCTCGTCACCACCCGCACCGGCCCTGACGCGGACATCGACGAGATCGCGGTCAACGGCGACAGGGTCATCTGGTCGCTGGCGCAGGGTGGCGTCTGGGAAGTCCCCTCGACGGGAGGAACCCCTCGACGGTTGCCGGGCAGCGACGGATTGCACCTGATCAGGTGGCCGTGGGCCGGCGACGTGGGCTCCGGCCCTGGCGACAGAGAACGCGGCCAGACCAAGGTCGTGGACCTGACGAACGGCTTCGTCTCCGAAGTGGCCGCCCAGAAAGATGTGACGGGCTTGCGGTGCGCCCCGTTCTGGTGTGTCGGCCGCGCCAAGAGTGGCGGTTTCGTGCAGCGCATCGACGGGACGGGCAGCCTGCGAACACGAAAGCTCGTCCATATCGGACCCCTGACGCCGTATCCCATCCTGGACCGGTTCCTGTGGACAGGCAGCAGTGTGTACGACATGCGGACCGGCAGGCTGGCGACCATCGACAACCCCAGCACCTGGTACGGCTCCGGAACGTCCTCCGAACCCAGCACGATCCTCTACTGGGGAGCCAGCAAGGGGGACAACCCGGACAAATTCCGGGTGCTGAACTTGGCAGCCGTGCCGCCCGCGCAATAGCGTTCGACCTCATGCGGACCTTCGCGAACGTACAAGAACTCAAGGCGAGCGTCGGCGAGAAGTTCGGCCCGACGGAGTGGCGCACGATCACCCAGGAGCAGGTCAACCTCTTCGCCGACGCCACCGACGATCACCAGTGGATCCACGTCGACGTGGAGCGCGCCAAGGAGGGGCCGTTCGGCGGGACGATCGCGCACGGCTATCTGAGCCTGTCGCTGCTTCCGGCGTTCATGTTCGAGCTCATCCGGGTCGAGGGCATCGCGATGGGCGTCAACTTCGGCCTGAACAAGGTCCGCTTCCCCCGGCCGGTGCCGGTCGGCGTGCGGGTCAGGGCCACCGCGGAGCTGTCCGACGTCAAGGGCACCCCCGCCGGCTACCTGTCCAACCTGAAGATGACGATCGAGATCGAGGGCGAGCGGCGTCCCGCCTGCGTCGCCGAGACCCTCAGCCTGTACGTCCCCGCTCCCGAATAACTCCTCTTTCGCCTCTCATGCAACACAAGGGCGCGCTCGACAGTCCCTGGGTTCGTGGACCAAACAGCTGAAACGGCTGCCTTCGACGAGTTCATCCGAACCCGGGGCGACGCGCTCCTCCGGTACGGCTACGTGCTGGCGGGCAACTCCGAGGATGCGGCCGATCTCGTCCAGGAGGCGCTGGCCCGCCTCGGAGACGCCTGGCCTCGCGTACGCAAGAAGGACAGCCCCGAGGGCTATGTGCGCACGATCATGGTCAGGCTGCACATCAACGCGTGGCGACGGCGGCGCCGGGAGGACCTGGTGGCCGCCGTGCCGGAGAGCGGCCGTGTCGACCAGTACGGCGACGCCGACCTGTGGGCCGAGCTCCAGGAACTGCCGCGCAAGATGCGGGCCGTGCTCGTGCTGCGCTACTACGAGGACCTGCCCGACGCGGAGATCGCCCGGATCCTCGGCGTCTCGCGCGGGACCGTACGCAGTCAGGCCGCCCGTGCCCTGGACAAGCTCCGGATCAAGCGAGTGCTGCAGGAGGCGCGATGAGAAGCGAAGAAGACCTGATCAGGACCCTGCGCACCGCCGCCGACCAGGCCGCGCAGCCGCCCGCGGCGCCGGGCTCGCTGCCGCCCGGCTCGCTGCGGCCCGGCTCGCTGCGGCCCGGCTCGCTGTCGCACGCGGTCGCCGCGCGCCGCCGCGCCCGGCGGTTCCGGCAGCGGGCGCAGGTGGCGCTGGCCACCGCCGCGGTGGTGATCGTGGCGGGGGGTACGGCGGCCGTCCTGTCCGGCGGAGGCTGGCAGGCGCAGCCGGCCGTCACGGTGGACGAGCCCACGGAGGACAAGCCCACGGTGGGGGAGCCGCGTCTGCAGGTGCGGCCCGCAGGCGAGGTGTGGCCCGGGGCCGTCGTCAAGATGCCCGCCAAGGCCGCCGATGGCTGGAAATATCGCCCGGTGACCGGCATCAGCCCGACCGAGGTGCTGGTGACCGCCGAGTCGTCCTTCGAGAAGGCGGGACGCCTGGAGGTGTACGACACCTCGACCGGGACCGCGCGCGTCGTGGGCGAGATGCCCGCGCCCGAGGGGGTGAAGGGCTACTTCTCCCAGGCCGTTGAAGTGGGGGAGAAGTACTACGCCTGGTACGGCGAATCACCGAACAACCGCGATAAATGGGCAGATTTCTGGATCATGCCAAGAGAGGGCGGGACGGCCCGGCAGGTAGGGGAGGTCACCGGCGACCTGTCCCGAGTGGAGCGCATCGGTGTCACCGACGATCACCTCGTCTGGTCCGTGCGCCAGGGCGGCGTCTACCGCATCCCGCTGGCCGGCGGCGCTCCCGAGAAGATCGACGACACCGACGGCCTCCACCTGACCTCCTGGCCCCTGGCGGCCGGCTACGCGCCCGGCAAGAGCGGGGAGAAGAACCAGAACCGCGTCGTCAACCTGGAGACCGGCCAGTCGACGGCCGTCGAGGCGGCGCCGGGTACCACGCAACTGACCTGCGCCACCGACTGGTGCTTCGGCGCGCAACGTGACCGCACGGTCGTGCAACGGATCGACGGGTCCGACCAGGAGCAGCTCCCTGAAGGCATGGAATTCTTCGGCGGCGAGCTCCTCGGCGAGCGGTTCGCGCTCGTCTCACCCTCTTCTGGCGGTGACCCGGCCGGCGACTACATCCCGGTGAGAATGGTCTACGACCCCGCGACAGGCCAGATCGGCGGCGTCCACAGGAGGTCGCCGGAGGGCTCGACCAGTTACGGCTTCGGCACCTCCTCCTCGCCCACCACGATCATGTACTGGGACGAGGACAAGAAGGGGCATCGGGAATGCCGGACGACGTCCCCTGCGGGGAACGTGTCCTGCCAGAGCACGGAGAGGGGCGGCGGCAAGGAGTTCACGGTGCTGAACACGCTGGCCATCAAACCAGCGAGTTGACGATCGCGGCCGCCGCCACCAGCGCGAGCAGCCCCAGATAGCCCAGCACGAGCCGGGTGTCCCGCAGCACGCACTTGCTCCGGGTCAACCCGGCTCGCCGCGCCTTCCAATAACCAGCGAACCCCAGCCCCGCGAACCCCAGCAACGCCCACGGCCCCAGCAGCCAGGCCAGCAGCGCGATCGTCGCGTACACACACAACCGGAGCGGATCGTACGGCTCCGCCTTCTGCTCGGTGGTCACGTGATCACCTCCAGCGGAAGCCGTACCCTCGGCTCCGACGCCACCGCGGACAGCCGCTGGGCCGACAGCTGCGGCCACGCCTGCACCGCGCAGAACGGCGCGCACTGATCCTGGGCGGCCCGCGTGCCGACGTGCACGCAGCACTGCGTGAGCCGCTCCTCGATCATCGTCGAGATGTCCATGAACGGCTTGACCGTGATCCGCACCACCCGCTCACCGAGCATCCGACGCAGCTTCTTGCGCCTGCCGGGCAGCGCCGACGAGGCCAGCGTGAGCAGGGTGGACACGCCGAGGTCGCAGTTCTCGCAGATGTTGCGCCACAGGTCGCCCACCTGCGGGTGCGACAGCGACGACTGCTCCGACAGCAGCCCGAGCAGCGACTCCTGTACGGCCAGCCGCAGCTCGCGGGGGATCTCCGTGTCGGCGATCCGGTTGGAGACCAGGCCCAGGTTCTCCTTGAGCCGGTCGTGGCCGATCAACGCCACCAGCGAGCGCCACTGCTCGGCGTCGTCGCGGATGAGGTAGCCGACCGAGCAGCAGTGCGGGTGCGAGCACGGCAGCGCTGTCAGGTCGCGCCAGGTCACCAGGCCGTTGGTCTGCGGGCCGAGCCGCTTGAGCACGCCGGTGTGCGTGAGCCGGTCCATCGCGTCGATCGCGCCCGACCTGCCCGAGCCGAACTGCGGCTGCAACGACACCCCGCCGATGAACGGCGTGTCGAGCGCGAGCCGTACGACGTCGCCGATCTCGCCGTCGTTCACGCCCAGGGCGGCGGTCATCACCAGCGTGGTGAAGATCTCCCGCTCCGACAGCCGTTGTACGGCCTGTTCCTTGAGTCTGCGCAGGTCACCGCCCCGGTGGTGTCGCGACGCCTCGGCCGAGGAGCCGTCGTACTGCAGGTAGACCTCGACCCGCTCGCGGTGCTCGGTGAGCAGGTCGAGCAGGGAGTCGTCCCTGGCGATCAAGACGCCGTTGGTGTTGATCAGGATGCGGGTGATGGGCCGCTCGTGCAGCTCGGCGAGGAGCGTCTTCAGCTCGGGGTGCAGGGTCGGCTCGCCGCCGCTCAGCATCAGCACGTCCAGCCGGCCGTTCTCTCTGGCCAGCCGCTGGTCGATGTTGGCGAGCACCTCACGGACCGGGACGATGCCGCTCAGGTCGGGCGAGCTGCCGGCGAAGCAGGTGGGGCAGCGCAGGTTGCACGCCTCGGCGATGTCCTCCAGGAGGATGCAGGTGTGCTGGGTCTGCATCTCGGGCAGCCCGTCGAGGTAGGCCGCCGGAACCGGCGCGAAGTTCCCCGAAATATCCGGCAGGTGCTCCTTGGTGGGAGCGGTCCATTCTTCGAGGTACGCGAGAATCTCCGGATCCTCGTCGTAGAGCGTGCGCACCAGCCCGTGCTCGCGGCACCCGCGCTCCAGCCACACCTTGCCGTCCCTGGCCGCCAGATAGCCGCTCAGCCGCTCCACCTGGTCGAGGTCCTGGCCATGGCAGTGCGGGCAGAACGCGTTGACGTAGCGGAGAATGCGGTCACCCCGCAGTCCCATTCCTGAGCTCATGTCATGACCTTTCGCTGGAAAAGTGGATCGTAGTGGCCGCGTCGCCAGCCGTACGCCACCCGCAACCCGAGCAGCAGCAGGCCCGGAACGAGGAAACACTGCGGGCCGGTGAGCTCCAGCCACAGGATCTCGTTCGCCCGGGTGAACTCCACCAGGAACCGGAAGGTGGCATATCCCGCCAGATAGAGCGTGAACAACTCACCCGGCACGGTAAGCCGCTTACGTGCCCAGACCAGGGCGGCGAACGCGGCCAGATGGAAGACGATCTCGTAGATGAACGACGGATGCATCGCCTGCCCGGCCAGGCAGCCGGGGCACTCCGGTGTCGATGCCGGTGCGTGCACGCCCCACGGCAGGAGCGTGGGCCGTCCCGGCGCTTCGGTCAGATGGCAGCCGATCCGGCCCACCGCCATGCCGAGCGCCACCGCCGGGGCGAACAGGTCGCCGGTGCGCTCCCGGTAGCCGATGATCTTCTTGGCGATCAGGACGCCGACGTACGCGCCGGTCAGGCCGCCGAGGATGCTGCGGGAGCCGTACATCCACAGGTCCGCCAGGCTCAGCGTCTCCAGCCAGCCGGCCAGTCGCATGCCGATCGCGCCGCCGACCAGCGCTCCGGTGACGGCGACCAGCGACTGCTCGTTCAGCGCGCCCCGGCGGCGGGCCTCACGGACGAACACCACCGAGGCGACGAGCACCCCCAGGCCGACGAAGATTTCGTGAAGGGGGAGCATGGTCAGCCGTACAGGCCCGGGTTGATGCCGGTGCAGAAGCCGGCCGTCGTGATCGACCACAGCGCCCAGCCGATCATGAGCCCGAGGCCCATGCCGGTCGCCCAGGGCTTACGGACGAACAGCAGCCCGATCCCGGCGACCAGGCCGACGACCACCAGGATCACGGCCCCGACCGCGACCAAGACGGAGGGGCTGGGGCCGCCGCTGGTGGAGGTGCCCTGGCTCAGGGCGGCGAAGAAGATGAAGAACCCCAGCACGGTGTTCACGGCGCTGTAGATGCCGACACCGGCGAAGGCCATCCCGACAGCCACGCCTGTGGAGTTATTGGAGGGCGGGGGCGGCGGCCCCCACTGCGGCCCTTGCCCGTACGGAGGAGGCGGCGGCCCTTGCCCAGGATGTCCCTGACCAGGAGGTCCTTGCCCGTACCCCGGGGGCGGCGGCCCTTGCCCGGCCATGCCTTGTCCGTACGGGGGTGGCGGTCCTTGTACGGGGGGTCCTTGCGGAGGCGGCGGTCCCTGGGGGGCCTGGTGAGGCGGGGGCCAGTCCTGGCCGTGGTCGTCCGGCTCCCGAGGTGGTGTGCTCACGTGATCTCCCCTCCGATCCCGTACAGGCTAGAGGGCGTGGATCGCCGCCCGATCGATGCCGTCATCTAGACGTACAGTCCGGGATTGAGCCCTGTGCAGAAGCCGGCCGACACGATGGACACCAGCGCCCACCCGATCATCAGCCCCATCCCCAGCCCCTGCGACCAGGGCTTACGCATGAACACCAGCGTCAGCCCGAGCCCGAAGGCGAAGGCGGCGAGGAACGCCGCCGCGATGCCGACCCCCACGCTCGACCCCGTGGCCACGGCGATGAACCCCACCACCACATTGACGACCACGTAACCGAAGAGCCCCGCGAACGCCAGCCCGACGATCAGTCCCGTTTGACGAGGCTGCTGGGGCGGCGGAGGCGGTGGCGTGCTCACGGCGTTCAGACTACGGCCCTATATCCCCCTCTGAGTAGTAGATGGCGGCTTGGACTCGGCTCCTCAGGTTGAGCTTGTTCAGCACCCGGCTGACGTGGGTCTTCGTGGTGGCCTCCGCCATGTCGAGCTCTCTGGCGATCTCCGCGTTGGACATCCCCCGCCCGACGCAGGCCAGCACCTCCCGCTCGCGCGGCGTCAGCACCGTCGTATCCGCCTGCTCCCGGCGCGGAGCCTGCTCGGCGAAGGCCGAGATCAGCCGCCGGGTCACCCCCGGCGAGATCAACCCATCCCCCTTGGCCACCAACCGCACCGCGTCGATCAGCGAATCGGCATCGGTGTTCTTCAACAGGAACCCGGCAGCCCCCGCCCGCAGCGCCCCGAACACATACTCGTCAATGTCGAACGTCGTCAGAATCAGCACGTCGGCCACCCCGGCCAACTCCCTGGTGGCGGAGATCCCGTCCATCCTGGGCATGCGCACATCCATCAACACCACGTCAGGCCGCGTCTCGCCGGCCAGCGCGACGGCCTCCACCCCATCGGCCGCCTCACCCACCACCTCGATGTCGTCCACCCCATCGAGGATCATCACAATCCCGGCCCGGACTGCCGCATGATCGTCAGCCACCAGCACCCTGATGGTCATCGTTCCTCCAGCTGGGTCATATCGCCTTCACCTCGCCACACGGATCCGTACAGGAGGACGATCACGGAGGATCCTTGTCCGACGCAGGCTTGTCCGAGGTGGGAAGAGCCGCCGTGACGCGCCAGTCGCTTCCGCGAGGGCCGGCCTCGAACGTGCCGCCCACCAGTTTGGTCCGCTCCCGCATGCCGATCAGCCCCACCCCGGCGCCCGGCAGGCTCGTCTTCCTGCCGTTGACCGGGTTGTCGACGATCAGCGACACCTGGTGAGGCTGATAGCGAATGCTGACGGCGGCCGGTTGCTCGCCGTGTTTGAGCGCATTCGTCAGCGCCTCCTGAACGATGCGATAACCGGCCAGATCGACCGCGGGAGAGAGCTCGCGCGCCTCGCCCTCGACCTGGAACTCGACGGCCATCCCCGACTGCCGGGACCTGTCCACCAGGATCTCCGCGTCGAGCAACCGCGGCCGCATGGCCTCCCCTTCGTCACCTTCCTGCCGCAGCAGCCCGATCATGGACCGCATCTCGGCCATCCCCTTCACGCTGTTCTCGCGTACGGACTCCATGACCTTGCGGACGGTGGCCTGATCGAGGTCCTTACGGGAGAGCGCGGCGGTGGACTGGATGGCGATGGCGCTGAAATGGTTCGCGATCATGTCGTGGAGCTCGCGGGCCATCCGGGTCCGCTCGGCGGAGATCGCCGCCTGGCGGTCGAGCTCGGCCAGCCGCGCCACCTGCTCGGCCTTGGCCCGCTCGATGACCACTTGATCACGATGCTGGCGCAGAACCAGCGCGGTCGTCACCGGCGTCACCAGGACCAGCGCCAACTGGAAGCCGACCAGGGCCAGCAGCCGCCAGTCCCCGGCGATGAACCAGCCGGCGGCTCCCGCCCCCACCGCCAGCACGGTGGTGATCCCCAGCAGCCATCGCGAGAACCGCGCCGGACCGTACAGCGCGGCGGCGTACAGATTGTCGGTGTAGACGAGGACCGTCCCCAGCGACGGCCCTATGAACGCGTCGAGCACGACGCCCAAAGTCCCCAGCCCGAGCGACCAGAGCGGCGCCCGCGTCCGCAGCAGGACGGCCGCGCACACGATCGCCAGCGGAACCACGAGCTGCCCCATGGGAGCGTCGCGGCGCAGGGAGGCCCCGGCCGCGATCAGGATCAGGCCCATGAGGAAGGCCAGCCCAGCCCACAGGGCCACGCGTTTCATGCCCCCATCCCACCACCGAACGCGACCGTTTCCCTCCTTCGCCGGTCCGCCTGTGGATACACCCTTCGATGTATCCACAGGCTCGTCTTCCCTGGGGATGAAAACCACCAAAGCGTCCATGACCATGGATAAGGTGATTCTCGCCATCATCGTCGCCTGCGAAGTCGGCTTCTGGGTGCTGCTCGCCCTCGGCCTCGCCAGCCGCTATCTGTGGGGCCACCGCCGGCTCAGCAACGTCCTCCTGCTCAGCGTTCCGCTCCTGGACGTGATCCTCCTCGCGGCCGCGGTGATCGACATGCGCGCCGGTGCCCCGGCCGACCTCAGACACGTCCTCGCCGTGGCCTACCTCGCCTATTCGCTCGTCTTCGGACACCGCACCCTGCGCTGGGCCGACGCCAAGTTCCACCACCGCTTCGCCGACGGCCCCCCACCCCCACGTCCTCCGGCCGGCGGCACGGCCAGAGCCCGGTACGAGTGGGTGCTCTGGTTGTGGATCGTGGTGGCGTACGGGGTCGCCTGGATGATCGGGCTCGCCCTGGTCTGGCTTGTGGGCGATCCGACCCGTACCGAGCCATTGCTGGGCATGGTGGGAGGACTCAGCAAGATCGTGTTGATCGCCCTTCTCTGGCCGGTCAGCTACACCCTCTGGCCCAAGAAGGTGGAGCAGGCGGAGTCATGATTGCGGAAACCGGTTCGAGGCACGGCTGAAGACCCGCTATGCTTGTTCCAGAAACGAGCGGCCGTAGCTCAATGGATAGAGCATCTGACTACGGATCAGAAGGTTACGGGTTCGACTCCTGTCGGCCGCACTCCAGTTCAAAGGCCCTTCGGGATGATCCCGGAGGGCCTTTTTCGTGGCCGTACAGCAGCGTTCTACAGCAACGCGAGCCCACACAGCCGGTCTCCTACAGACAACGCGATCATGTGGGCATGATCCTCGCAGCCCCCTCCGAACGTGTTCCTATAGAGCCCGGCCTGATCAAGGTGTGGTTTCAGTTCGTGCCGCGGGAAGGCTGGCTTCCCTACGACACCGAAGGGCTTTGGGCCACGCGCTTGAGCCGGGACACCGCCCGTGTGGCGAACGTCCCGTTTCTGCAGGACGGGGTCGCCGAAGGCGACGTGGTGCGCTTCATCACCGACGACGACGGGCTTCACTGGGCCTGTGAGCGGGTGGAGGCGTCGGGCAATTGCACGATCCGGGTCCTGCCGGTGCCCGATGGACCGCTCGGGCGAAGCGCGCAGGCCGTGCGCGAGCGATTGGCCGCGTTCGGCCTAGGCGGGGAATCCTTCAGCTCGGAGCTTTCTCTAATCGCCTTCACCGTGCCGGCTGACGCAGACCTTGGGCAGATAAGGACGCTGCTGACACGCGGTCAAATGGATGGCTGGTGGCACTTCGAGGAGTCCTGCATCACCGACGCCTGGCGAAGCGCTTAACGATCGGTTCGTTCACGGGGGCGGAAACCAGCAGCCTTGCTCAGGCACCGCCGAGGCCCTCCCGCAGACGGTGAACCCAGTCTGCGGGGAAGACCTGCTCAAGTCGCTCTTTGCTGATCTCCAACATGCCCTCCTTTGCCAGGGGCAGGAGGGCGCCGTTCTGAACTGCCGCGTGATTTTCGGGAGCCGGGCAGATCAGGACGGCAAGGATCCGACAGGTCCGTTGCAGGTCCTCGATCCCGCCGGTTTGGATCATGCTCTTGATGGGCTCCCACGCTGTCCGTACGGCAAGGGCTATCAGTGCTTCGAGGAGAGGGCTGCGATGCTCGACATCTCTGGACTTGATGATAGCCGTCGTAACGTATGTGGGCATTTGGTCCATGGCTTTCGAGAATTTCTCGATGCCTTCAGCCAGGGCGATGAGGAGATCGCACCAGAAATGATCGGTAAGGCGTCGTCTGGTCTTTCGTGGATCGCCGCCGCCGAAGCTCTTATCTAGTTCTCTGATCACAGGACCGGCGAGGAGGTCGCCGACTTCCTGAATGTGTTCGATAGTGCTTGGATTTTCGACCAGCCAGTCAATGAGATCGACTGTGGCACTGTCGGTGGCTGCTGCCTGCCGCCCCTTGGAGGGCCCTCGTCGCCCCCTGGGTGGTTGGGTCTTAGCCCAGTCAGCGTCGCTGCGGTCTCTCGCTTCTTGGCGGCTGGTGGGGGAGGGATCGCGAGCCAACGTGAGGGCATTGGTCCAACCATGCTGTGCCCCGCCGCAGGCGGAACATCCACAGTGATGCCCCTTGGCGCGCTCACAATTCACAGGATGCGTCATTCGCTCTCCGTTGCGCTCGGTGTGAAGGTGAACTGAGCAGCTCGCACGAAACCTATTCTTTTCTTTCACAAACAAGGAATAACGAAATTATCGCGGTGGCCAGTTCGATATAACCTTTCAGCTATGGCTAGAACTGGCGCATAACTAAAAGCCCTTTGGGGTGATCCCAAAAGGGCTTTTGTGGCAACGGATTAATGAGCTATGTCTTGGCCTGGCCGTCGAGGCTCTGATTGAGCCGGTCGAGCGCCTTGCGCGTCTCGGGGCTCGGGATCTGGGTGTAGACGTCCATGGTCATCGAGATCTGCGAGTGCCGCAGGATGCGCATCGCCACGCGTGGATGTACGTCGAGGGCGGCCAGAAGCGAGGCGCAGGTGTGCCGGGTGTCGTGGACGCGGATTCGAGGGACGCCCGCGTTGCGGCAGTGGGTTTCGAAGGCGCGGTTAAAGTTGCGCGGTTCGATCGGCGTGCCCGTCCGCGTGGTGAAGGTCAGGTCAGAAGGCTTCCACCTGTCTCCGGCCGCCTTGCGCGCCTCCTCCTGGACGCGTTGACGGTGCCGGAGAGCCGAGACGCAGAGGCCGAACAGAGGGAGGGAGGCCGTTGAGTCGTCCGTCTTGGTGGTCTCGCGGTGGAGAAGCCGGCCACCGACTCTGGTGAGCTGACGGGAGATCCAGAGCTGTTCGCCGCCGAGGTCTACGCAGTCCCAGGCCAGGCCGAGGACCTCCCCCCGACGAAGGCCCAGGACGAGGATGAGGACATAGGCCGCATAGAGCGGGTCGTCGACCTCCCGGAGATGCTCCAGAAACCTACGGGCCTCGTCGACCGTCCACGCCGTGTGCTGGCGTTTCTTCTTGGTCGTGCTGGGGCTTGGCAGGGTGGTCAGCGATGCGACGTTCTTTGAGATCATTTCTTCCCGCAGGGCGTGACCGAGGGCGGAGCGCAGGACGCGGCGGAGGCCCGCGATGGTGCTTCGGGACGGGTAGCCCTTGCAGCACTTACCGAGTGAGCAGCACCGCCGTTTGTGCGCGGGCCGCTGATGGTCCTTCTTCTGGTCGCAGCAGGTGCAGAGGGTGGGCAGGGTGTTCAGCCAGGTCTGTACGTCGCGGACGGTCAGCTTGTCCAGGCGCTTCTTGCCCAGGCCGGGGACGATGTAGAGCCGGACGAGCGGCTCGTAGGCGACGTAGGTGGTCGGCTCCCGGTTGGGTTTGATCACTTCTTCCAGCCAGCGGGACAGGAAGGCGGCCAAGGTGGGGTTCTTGGTGGGCACCGGCCCTTTGCGGGACTGCTCGTGGAGGCTGAGCCATTTCTCGTGAGTCTTTTCGCGGGTCTTGCCGTACGCCCACTTGCGGGTCCTCTTGCCCTCGGGAGCAATGGCCTGGTGTCCCTGCAGAAAAGATGGATGAGGCTCCTGAGGTCGAAGCGTAATACCTCGCTTACTCGCCTTTTCTGGGATCGGTAGTCACGTAGAAACGATCTGTGGGTCGGACCGAAGCGCGGTGTCAACCGGACAGGACGGCCACCTGGGCGTCGTCTGGACGTCAGTGGTGCGTGTCATTTTCATGACTTCGGCCTCAATTCGTTCGGAAGGCGGTGCAAGGATGACGGCGGCAGCTGGTCACGTTGGTTGAGCCGGGGATGATGTTG
Source organism: Nonomuraea glycinis (assembly GCF_014646515.1). Classification (GTDB taxonomy): domain Bacteria; phylum Actinomycetota; class Actinomycetes; order Streptosporangiales; family Streptosporangiaceae; genus Nonomuraea; species Nonomuraea glycinis. The sequence continues at coordinate 8,340 of NZ_BMNK01000002.1, read as the reverse complement.
ATCTGCGACCAGCTGTTTTACGGTTTCGCACTGTGGTATCAGGCCGCGGACACCGGTGCCGATCTGCTGTGACGTCTCGGGGACATCATGGACCTGCCGATCGTGGACAGTGACACCCAAGACGGCAAACCGGCAGGCCACAGCCCTGGCGGACACAAGCGAAGTGGTATTGCCCCTAGCATCACCACGGTGGCGGGAACGCTATTCGCCGCCGCGACAAGCACGGCGTGCAGCTCGCGTTCACGTCTGCGTATGTGTGTCCGTGCGGGACAGCGAACTGTTCGAGCGTGCAGACGCACTTTCGCGGAGCTGGCTCAAGCCTGGGTCACGACGGTTTACGGGATTTCCGTTCCGGCGGGTTGTCCAGCGGCATCGAGCGGTGCCGGGTTGTCGGGGAGTTGCCAACTGCCCCCGCGGTCTTCCTTGGCGAAGCGTGCGGCGATGTCGGGGACATGCAAGAAGCCGGCCAGCGCGGTGGCGGCCTGGAAGGCGTCGATCGCAAGTTGGGTCGTCGGCATGACCAGGCGCAGGAGACGCGGATTCACTTGGTCCTGGATCTCGTTGACGAAGGGCCGCAGCACCCTGTCGTAGTTCGCCAGAGCAGTCGGCAGATCGTCCGCGTGCCGGTTGATCTCACCCGCCAGGACGTGGGCGCCGACCAGGCCGCCGGAGATGCCCATGCCGCTGTAGGGGGAAGCGCAGTGTGCTGCGTCGCCGGCCAGGACCACGCGGCCCTGGGACCAGGTGTCGGTGCGCACCTGGACGATTTCCTGGGAGTAGAAGAACGGGCTGGTGCCCATGCCGTCGATGAAGCGATCGACCTGCCACCCGGCGTCGCGGAACCTGTCGGCCCAGAACGCCTGCTGCCGCTCAATGGGGGCGTCATGGATCGCCGATGCTTCCTCCGACTCCTCCCGCATCACGAAGTACGCCTGCGTCTCGGTCGGGTTGTGGCTGCGGCGCATGATCTGGCGACCACCCGGAACCATGTAGGTGTCCCGGATGTTGCCGTCGGACGCGATGCGCGGGACGAACCAGTACGCCATATGGATCCCGACGCGCCAGTAGGGGTCCGAGCCCTCCGCGAGGATCGACCGCCGGATGCGTGATCCCTGCCCGTCCGCGCCGACCAGGAGGTCGAATTCGCCGGAGGATCCGTCGGAGAAATAAGCGGTGACCTCGTGTTCGTCCTGCTCGAAGTTGTCGACGCTCTTGCCGAAGACGTAGTCGGTGTCCTTCTCCGTCGCGTAGTTCAGGATGCGGACCAGGTCTCCGCGCATGATCTCGTACTCGGATGTGAGGGTCTGCCTGCCCTTTCCGGAGGTGTTGGCCATGATCGTCGCTTTGGCCTTGCCGTTGGCGTCGATGAAGGCGACCCCTGCCTCATCGACGAGTTTGCTGCGGACGGCGTCGAGGAGTCCCATCCGTTTGACGGCCTCGATGCCTTGGCCTCGGAGGTCGACCTGCGCCCCGGTTGCCCGTAGCGCCGGGAAGCGTTCGACGACGGTCACTTGATGACCGCCCCGCGTGAGCCAGAAGGCCAGAGCCTGCCCAGCGACCCCGCCGCCGGCGACGAGGATCCGTAGGGGCTGGGTGCGTGATCTCTTCGCCATGACTACCTTCCAAAAATCTATCGGTGAATGATTTTAATGTGATCTATCGGCGATAGATTGTCAACATGACCAAGATGAACCGGGAGATCGTCATCGCCGAGGCGCTCGGCCTGCTCGACGAGGTCGGCCTGGACGCCGTCAGCACGAGGCGACTGGCCAAGCGGCTGGGTGTCGAGCAGCCGTCGCTCTACTGGTACTTCCGCACCAAAAAAGATCTCCTCGCCGCCATGGCGGAGGCGGCCATGGCACCTCATGCGACGCAACCGCTGCCGACGCCCGATGACGACTGGCGCACGTGGTTCCTGGAGAACACCCGCAGCTTCAGGCACACGCTGCTGATGCGCCGGGACGGCGCACGACTCCACGCCGGCAGCACCCCGACCGGGGACCTCGAGCGGCTTCGCCACAAGTTCGAGTTCCTCGTCACCTCCGGCGTGCCCGAGCGGGAGGCGGTGATGGCGATGCTGGCCACCAGTCGCTTCACGCTCGGCAGCGTCCTGGAGGAGCAGGCGGACCCCGGCCTGGACGACAGCTCGGATCTACCGACCGACCTGCCTCGGATTGATCACGACTCCGCGTTCGAGTCAGGCCTGGGCCTTCTCCTGGACGGCTTGGTGCACCGCATCCAGACAGGAGAGCCGACTACCGACACATGACCGTTTTCCCATCACGCGGCACGCACACGAGCACAAGGCAATCCGGTGTCCCGGCAGGCTGATCGACCAAGCCGCGTTCACGATTACGACATCGAGGTCCACGTTCCCAGCACACGCCGGGTCCGTCGTGCTCGACGACTGCCCCAGACCTGGTCGTCATCCCGCGACCACGCGTACGCGGGATGGTCACCGTGGATCAAATCGAGCAAGGCGGGCTGGCCGAGGTCGCACGCGGCGTGCTCGTACAACTGGCGAGCACGCGGCAGGATCACCCCGTAGTCGAGCAAGTGGCCCAGGTGGTTCTCGGCCTCGAGCAGGTCGACGAGATCGACATCATCAAGCGGGTACCGCGCGGGCAGGATGTTGCGCAGGGCCAAGAACACGTCGGTGGCGTGGCGCCGCGGGTCTCCGAGCAGGCGGCCTACCGGGGCGAAACGCCCCAGGGCGAGTCGGGGGTCGGAGACCAGACAGTCGGCGTACAGGACCCGCAGCAGCGCGGCGTTCATGAAGAACCGCTCGGCAGCGTTCTCCAGGTAGGCCAGGTCGCGGTGGGCGAGGTAGCCGGCAACGATGCTGGAGTTGTGCGCCCGGTACCAGGTCCGCGGAGAGGGGTCGCGCAGGAAGCGCATCCACCGACCCACTCGCGTGGGAGTCGCGGAGCGGTCGTCCTCACGCAGTCGGATCTCCGCCTCCACCGCGTCGCGCAGCAAACCCTCGTTGACTGCGCGCCACCACGGGCTTCCCCCTGCCTCGGGGGCGAGCGGGTCGAGTACGCCGCGGCCGATCTGCCACCGCATGAACGCCAACTCCGCACGCCGGTACGGCCGGATGGCACGCCCTCCCGTGGCGCTGTCATAGAACCGGGCGGCCAGCGCCAGCCGGGCCGAGGGATCGTCGCGAACGGCCTCCACGACGTCCGTCGCCGCGCTCGCCGCGGAACCGACCATCCGTCCCCTGGAAGCAGGGGATCGGTGCCATCGGATGTCCATCGCCACGTCGGTCGACATCACGATTCCCATTCCCTTCGGTCCGGCGGCATGGCCACCACTCGTTGCGCGGTTACGCGCCCGCTGATGAAGAGCGGGAGGTTCCGATCTTCCGGACGATGTCGTCGCCGAAGAGCTTCGTCTCCTCCAGCGTGTGGGCGCGGATGGCGACGCCGAGCAGGGACAGGGCGCCGAGGACTCGCAGCAGGGGGCTCATGGTCAGCTCGACGGTGCAGCGGAACTCGGAGGTCTCCGCGTCGCGGGCGGTCGCCGACATCGTCCAGCGGACCTGGATGGTCGCCGGGACGAGGTGGAACAGGTACACCCGGCTGCGCTTGGACAGCATCTCCACTCGGGACGGCTTGGCGGACACCTCCTGGTAGTGCTGGACGATGAGGTGTCCGCCGATGGCCTCGACGTTGACCGTGCCGCGGACGCCGTTCTGGACGAACGTCCCCGCGGCGCGATGCCCCCGTGCGCAGGCCTGGTACTCGGCGTCGGACAGCGTGAAAAGCCAGTTCTCCAGGTCGACCTGGTCGGCCGGCGCGTCGAGGACCGCGGTTCCGGTGTGCTTCATGTCTTGTCCGCCTTTTCTCGTCAAGTGGGCATGCCGACAGCGCGACGCCATGTCGAATTCGACGGACTTCGTGTTGTTCGGATGATCGAGACACGGCGGAACAGGCCCGCCGAGCGCATCGCTAAACGACCGTTAGGCGAACAGTACCGGCAAGAAAAACACATGTAAAGTACGAGCATGGAACACATCGCCGGCCAGCAGCGCAAGCCCAATCCGCGAGGCGCAGGCGGCGTGCTGGCCGAAGAGATCGTTGGGGCCGCCCTCCGCCTCGTGGAGGCCACCTCCGACCCGTCCGGCATCACCCTGCGGGGCGTGGCGCGCGAAGCCGGGATCACGGCGCCCTCGATCTACCTCCACTTCGCCAACCTCGACGCCGTCATGGCCGCCGTGGTCGACCGGGCCTTCGACAAGCTGCACTCAACCCTCGAAGACACACGAGCCGAACACGACGACCCGGTGGCCAGACTGCGCGCGCTGTGCCGCGGGTACGCGTCCTTCGCCGTGGCCAATCCCCAGCTCTACGGCCTGCTATTCAGCCAGGAGAAGGTGTCCCTCCTCCGCCAGGTGGAATCCGGCCTGCTGGCCCCGAAGTCGGTCGACACCATGCCCGGCGCCCACGCCTTCGGCCTGCTCGTCCACGCCGTCGCCGCCTGCGTCGAGGCCGGCACATCGACCAGCACCGACCCGCAGTACGACGCGACCCTCCTGTGGACGGCGCTGCACGGCTACGTCACCCTGCTGCACTCCTCGGCCGACTTCCCGTGGCCATCGCACGACAGCATGCTCGACCAGTACGCCGGGCGCCTCGCCCTCCTCACCCCATGACGACGTCCGCCACGGCACACATGTCGTGGCGGCAACACGCGTAGCTGTCGATGAATTGTCCGAAGACCTCGGAGCTACGCTCTGGAACCCACACGTAGACGTCAAGACTCGTCGATCGCCTGAGCGAAGACGTCAGCGGGTGATGGGCTTGCCGTGGGCGGTGTGGTGTTCGTCGGCCACTTTTTCTACGTCCCCACTCGTTCGGACAATCCTCGCAGCTCAGACGAGGCGGGATCCTGCATGGAGAGCAGGTCTGAGGCGAGCCGGCGTACGATCCGGTGGTTACGGATCTGTTCCGGGGTGATGGTCTCGGCCTCCAGCAGCGCGGCAACCGCGTCGTCGATCTGACGACGCTGGGTGTGTGCGCGGGCGAGATCGACACACAGCCGGGCACGTCGCTCAGCCGAGAGCGTCGAGGTGTCCACCGCGGTTCCCACTCGTAGTGCGTGCCCGGCGTCGCCCAGCTCCACGGCGACGGCTACTTCGTGGAGCGCGACGTTGGCCGATCCGAACTCGGTGTTGTAGTCGTTGCGTCCGTCGCCGACACCCTCGGCCATCTCGCGGGCCTTCGCCAGGTGGTCATAGGCGGTGTCGGCCTAGTTGAGCCGGGAGGCGGCGACGGCGCGTTGCAGGGTGAGACCGCCCCACAGCGACATCGCCTCCGGCTTGCCCTGATCGGCCAGGAACCACAGCGCCTCCGAAGCGGTGCGGGTGGTCTCCTCAGCCTGATCGAACAGGCGCGCCCAGAAAGACGAAGCCGAGCTGGAAGGCGTCGGCCGCCATCATCAACGGGTCGCCCGCGCGCTCGGCCGCGCCGATGGCCCGGTCGGCGGCGATCCGCGCGGCTTCCGGCTCGCCGAGATTGGCCAGTGGCGCCGAGCAGGCCTGGTAGGTGGTGGCCAGCAGTTCGAACAGCTCGGGCTGGTGTTCGGCCGGGGCTGAGCGGACGGCGTTCTCCAGCGTGGGCACCAGACCGCGCAGCAGATCGGCCAACTCGTCGTTCGACCGCCTCCCAGCGGAAACATTTGGCCCCATCTGTTCACTCTCATAACGTTTTCCCGGCCGCTGACCAAGAAGGGGTGTAATCGACGAAGGGAGCACGGCCGGTGCGTCGCAGACAGGCGAACATCGCTACGGACCCGGAGGCTTTCGAAGCCTTCTACCGGCGCCACGTCGACGCGATCACGTGGTTCCTCGCCCGCAGGGTCGATGATCCGAACACGGTCGCCGACCTGGTGGCGGAGGTTTTCGTCGCGGTGCTCGACTCCGCCCACACCTACCGGCCCGGACTTGGTAGCGAAATCGCGTGGTTGTACGGCGTGGCTCGCAACACCCTCTCGGCCGAGCGGCGGCGGGCGTTCAAGGAGACGAAGCTGGCCGATCGCGTAGGCGGACGAAGGCCGCTCGACTCCGACGACGTCGCCCAGCTCGAAGAGCGGATCGACGCGGAGAGCGTGGCCAGGCGGGCCTTCCAGGCCATGGCCGGACTACCAGACGGTGATCGCGCGATGCTCGAACTGGTCGTCATCGACCAGCTCACGATCAGCGAGGCGGCCATCGCTCTGGGCATCCGGCAGGGGGCCGCCAGGGCCAGGCTGCACCGCGCCCGCCGCGCGCTCAGGAACGTGCCGGGGATAGCTCCCTTCGTCATGGAAGGAATGCGATGAAATTCAAGGAGCACGTGCTGATGGAACTCAAAGCCGAGATCGTCGCCCGGAACAAGGCTCGGCGCCTGCTCGTCAGGCGGCGCCTGCTCGCCGGAGCGGCGGTGGCCGGGATCGCGGCGGCGGCGGCCGTCGCGGTGCCGTTCCTGAACGGGTCAGGGACCCCGGCCTATGCGGTCACCAAGAACACCGACGGCACGATCACCCTGAAGATCAACGAGTTCAGGGACTCCACCCAGGTGGAGAAGGACCTGGCGGCACTCGGCCTGACCGCCGACGTCTCCTACGTCAAGCCCGGCACCCGGTGTGCCCCCGACCGCGGCCACACCGACGCCGGCCCCTCGTTCTCCAAGGAGGAGCTCAACAGCAAGGATCCCGAGGTCCGGAAGAGGATCAGGGAAGCCATCGACAGCTCGCCGAACGGCAAGGCATTCAGGATGGGCGGTGGCGAGGTGCGGATCAGCCCGCAGCACATCAAGCCGGGGCAGACAGCCGTCATGGAGTTCACCGAGAACGAGGACCAGACCTCGGGCCCGGAGAAGCCCAGAGCCCTGTGGCAGTTCAGCGGCTACCTCGTCACCGGCCCGGTCAAGCCTTGCAAGGTCGTCGACGACCCGTCCTGGAGCAAGATGCCCGACCCCAGGACGAACCCCGGGGCATACCCGCCGCCCGGTAGCTGACCCTCGCTGGGCGAGAGTACGGCAGGCGCCACGTGATCCGCCGGGGCGAGCGACTGGCAAAGGGAACGTTTTTCTATCCAGTTCAGGAGATAGGTGCCGACCGTGGTGGCTGTGGTCCCGGCTCATGATCGAAAGGCGTCCACGATGATGAGCCGTGATCCCTTCTTGGGGATCGCCATGAAGCGGCCTTCTTCCCTGTTTCGGCACTGCTCATGAGAGCGCCGAGTCCAATTAGAAATGCCGCGAGTCGCTCGCAACCGTAATCCCAGCTCACCGCGCTGATCGACACAGCAGCGCCGTACAGCAACATCACCTTAAACGATCACCCACCACCGACCCGCGTGTAGGGCCCGACCAGGGCACGAGTCCGCCGACCTGGGACGTGCCGTTGACTCGTACGGAGATGGTCGTTGTGGGTGCCTTTAGGCCGGCGAGCGCGGACGTTACGGTGTCCGGGTGGAGTTCGTGTCCGTTCACCGCTCCAAGAGAGATAAGCCGTATCCATGCCCTTGCTGCGGTTTCCTCACTCTTAACGTGCGAGGTGGCTACGAGATCTGTCCAGTTTGTTACTGGGAAGACGATGGACAGGACGACCATGACGCCGACGAAGTCCGTGGAGGCCCGAACTACGAGCTGAGCCCTACGCAGGGGCGGCGGAACTTCGCCGAGTCCGGTGCGAGTCGTCGACAGGACCTTCCCCATGTCCGTCCCCCCTTGCCCTGAGGAGTATCCCGACGAGTGATCTTGCTAACGGCGTTGCTAACAGCGTGGTTCCCGCTACTCGTCGATGGCCTGAGCGAAGACGTCGGCGGCCGAGGCTTCCGCCGCGCGGATCACGTGAGCGTAGACCCTGAGAGCGATCGAGGGGTCGGCGTGGCCGAGGCGGGCCGCGACGACATGGACCCGCACGCCGGCCAGGAGCAGCGTGGTCGCGTGGATATGGCGGAGGTCGTGCAGCCTGGCATGAGGTAGCCGGTTGTTCGGGTGGGCCTGGTTGAAGAGCTTGATGAGGATCGGGAAGAGCGAGTTGAGTGTGTCCGGGTGGACGGGCTCACCCCAGCCGGTCGTGAACACGTAGTCGCCGCCACCTCGCCACTCGGGGGCGTGTCCAGTAAACGGTGCCTGTGGCGGACACCTCTGGACGATCATGAAGAACCTCGTAATGATGGGGCCATTGCTCTCGGTGGGGCATGGCTTGAGGTCACGATCCAGCACAGGCAGCGTGCGATTTATCAAAGACTCCAGGCATGGCTATTCTGCGAGCATCCGAGGCTAGCCTCGATCTTTCGTGATCAAGGTGTGGTCGGCTGAGCGGTTCGGCTGAAGGTTGAATTGCGTG
>NZ_BMNK01000001.1:1066174-1073642 GCF_014646515.1 Nonomuraea glycinis | reverse complement strand
AACACACTGTTGAGTTCTCAAGAAACGGACGCGTACATCCCCGCACCAACCCTTGATCAGGGCTGCGCGGCGGAGGCGCTCATTTCGTCTTCCGAAGACTATCAGATCCGGACGATTCTTGTCAAACCGCCCGATTTGGGATCTTTCGGACGCCCCTTTCGAGGCAACCCTCACAACTTACCCGAACTTTCAGCCCTTGTCCAATCGTGCGGACAGGCGGCCCGAAGATCGGGATCCATCTGAAGGAGTGTCGGGGCTGATCGGCCCCGCGTTGAAAACTGTAGCAGCCCCGGGGACGGGGAAAGTCCATTCCCCGGTAACGAATGGACCTTCCCGGTCTGTGGCTAGCTCAAACCCAGCGCGGCGAGCTGGCTTTCGAGCCGCTCGATGTCGGCCGCGGCCTGGTCAGCCCGCCCCCTGACCTTGGCCACCACGTCCTCGGGCGCCTTGGCCATGAACTGCTCGTTGCCGAGCTTGGCCACCGCTTGAGCCGCCTCCTTGCGCGCGACCGCCAGATCCTTCTCCAGTCGCTTGCGCTCGGCCGCCACATCGATGGTGCCGGCCGTGTCGATCTCGACCCCGACACCGCCCACCGCGAACCTGGCAGTGGCCGAGAACGCCTCTGACGGCTCGGTGAGCCGCAGCAGGGAGCGGATCGCCCCCTCCTGGCCCGCCAGGGTCGTACCGGCCAGCGACAACCGTGCAGCGACCTTCTGGCCGGGCTTGAGCCCTTGATCGGACCTGAACCTGCGAACCTCCGTCACCAGCTCCTGGAGGGCGACGATCTCCGCCTCCGCATCAGGATCGGTGTAACGCGGATCGGCCTCCGGCCAGGCGGCCACGACGATGGACTCGCGGCCGGTGACGGCCCGCCACAGCTCCTCGGTGACGAAGGGCACGAGCGGATGCATGAGCCGCAGCAGCGCGTCGAGCACATGCCCCAGCACCAGCCGGGTGTGCTCGATGCCGTCGCCGAGCTGGATCTTGGCCAGCTCCAGATACCAGTCGCAGACCTCGTCCCAGGCGAAGTGGTAGAGCAGGTCGGAGGCCTTGGCGAACTCGAAGTCCTCGAAGGCCGCGTCGGCCGCCTTGGTCACCGTCTGCAGCCTGGACAGGATCCACCTGTCGGCCGCCGTCAGCTCCAGTCCGTCGAGCGATCCGACGGCCGCGCCGTTCATCAGCGCGAAGCGGGTGGCGTTCCAGATCTTGTTGCAGAAGTTACGTGAGCCGGCCGCCCACTCCTCGCTGACCGCCACGTCCGCGCCGGGATTGGCGCCACGCAACAGGGTGAAGCGGGTGGCGTCGGCGCCGAAGCGCTCGATCCAGTCGAGCGGGTCGACCACGTTGCCGAACGACTTCGACATCTTCTTGCCGTACTGATCACGCACCATGCCGTGCAGGGCCACGACGCGGAACGGCGGCTCGCCGTCCATCGCGTACAGCCCGAACATCATCATCCGCGCCACCCAGAAGAACAGGATGTCGTAGCCCGTCACCAGCACGGAGGTCGGGTAGAAGCGGGCCAGCTCCGGCGTCGCCTCGGGCCAGCCGAGTGTGGAGAACGGCCAGAGCCCGGAGGAGAACCAGGTGTCGAGCACATCCTGGTCCTGGACGTAGCCCTCGGGGGGTGTCTCGTCCGGTCCCACGCAGACGACCTCGCCGGCCGGGCCGTACCAGACCGGGATGCGGTGGCCCCACCACAGCTGCCGGGAGATGCACCAGTCGTGCATGTCGTCGACCCAGTCGAAGTAGCGCTTGGCCAGCTCCGGCGGGTGGATGCGGGTGCGGCCGTCACGCACCGCGTCGCCGGCCTCCTTGGCCAGCGGCGCGACGTTGACGAACCACTGCAGCGACAGCCTCGGCTCTACGACGGTCTTGCACCGTGAGCAGTGGCCGACCGAGTGGGCGTACGGGCGCTTCTCCTCGACGATGCGGCCCTCGGCCCGCAGGGCGGCGACCACGGCGGGGCGCGCCTCGAACCGGTCGAGCCCTTGGAAGGGGCCGTGGGCGGTGACGATGCCGCGCTCGTCCATGACGGTCAGCGACGGCAGCGAGTGCCGGCGGCCGATCTCGAAGTCGTTGGGGTCGTGCGCGGGCGTCACCTTGACCGCGCCGGTGCCGAAGGCGGGATCGACGTGCTCGTCGGCCACCACGGGGATCATGCGCCCGGTGAGCGGGACCTCGACGAGCGTGCCGACCAGGTGCGCGTAGCGCTCGTCGGAGGGGTGGACGGCCACGGCGGTGTCGCCGAGCATGGTCTCGGCCCGCGTGGTGGCCACGACGATGTCGTCGGAGTAGCGGATCGAGACCAGCTCGCCCTCGTCCTCGCTGTGCTCCACCTCGATGTCCGACAGGGCGGTCAGGCAGCGCGGGCACCAGTTGATGATGCGCTCGGCGCGGTAGATCAGCCCTTCGTCGAAGAGCTTCTTGAACATCGTCTGGACGGCTCGGGAGAGCCCCTCGTCCATGGTGAAGCGCTCGCGCTCCCAGTCGACGCCGTCGCCGAGCTTGCGCATCTGCCCGAGGATCTTGCCGCCGGACTCCTCCTTCCACTCCCAGACCCGCTCGATGAACGCCTCGCGGCCCAGGTCGTGTCGGGATTTGCCGGACTTGGCCAGCTCGCGCTCGACGACGTTCTGCGTGGCGATGCCGGCGTGGTCCATGCCGGGCAGCCACAACGTCTCGTGCCCCAGCATGCGGGCCCGGCGGGTGAGCGCGTCCTGGACGGAGTGGTCGAGCGCGTGCCCGATGTGCAGGACACCGGTGACGTTCGGCGGGGGGAGGACGATGCTGTACGGCACGCGCGAGCTGCCGGGATCGGCGCGGAAGTAGCCTTCGGACACCCATCGCTCGTAGCTTCGGGTCTCGACGTCGGCCGGGGTGTACTGGGTCGGCAGCTCTGGCGTTGTCACAGTGACCAATTCTAGGGAGACGGGAAAGGGAAACGCCCCATGGAGGGCATCCACGGGGCGCTCGCGCTGGCCGGTAAGGCTTAGGCCGACTTCTCTCGTGGTGTGCGCTGCTGCTTGGCGGCGAGTTGGTCACGAGGTACGAGAGTCGGGATGGCATGCTCGATCACCGACTCGCGGGTGATGACCACTCGGGCCACATCCTGCCGGGACGGTACTTCGTACATGACCGACTGGAGCACTTCCTCCAGGATGGCGCGCAGCCCGCGCGCGCCGGTGCCCCGCAGGATGGCCTGATCGGCGATGGCCTCAAGGGCGCCGTCGGTGAACTCCAGCTCCACGCCGTCGAGCTCCAGCAGCTTGTGATACTGCTTCACCAGGGCGTTGCGGGGCTCGGTGAGGATCTGGATGAGCGCCTCGCGGTCGAGGTTGTGCACCGAGGTGATGACCGGCAGGCGGCCCACGAACTCGGGGATCATGCCGAACTTGAGCAGGTCCTCGGGCATCACGTCGCCGAAGATGTCGGCCGTGTCGACCTCTTCCTTCGAGCGGATGATGGCGTTGAAGCCGATGCCCTTCTTGCCGATGCGCGACTCGATGATCTTTTCGAGGCCCGCGAAGGCGCCACCGCAGATGAACAGCACGTTGGTGGTGTCGATCTGGATGAACTCCTGGTGCGGATGCTTGCGGCCGCCCTGCGGAGGAACCGAGGCCGTGGTGCCCTCGAGTATCTTCAGCAGCGCCTGCTGCACACCCTCACCGGAGACGTCGCGCGTGATGGACGGGTTTTCGCTCTTGCGAGCGATCTTGTCCACCTCGTCGATGTAGATGATGCCGGTCTCGGCCTTCTTGACGTCGTAGTCAGCGGCCTGGATGAGCTTGAGCAGAATGTTCTCGACATCCTCGCCGACGTAGCCCGCCTCGGTGAGTGCGGTGGCGTCAGCGATGGCGAAGGGCACATTGAGCATCTTCGCCAGTGTCTGGGCCAGCAGTGTCTTGCCCGAGCCCGTGGGGCCGAGCAGCAGGATGTTGCTCTTGGCCAGCTCTAGGCCGTCGTCTCTGCCCCGGTCACCGGACTGCACCCGCTTGTAGTGGTTGTAGACCGCCACCGAGAGAGCCTTCTTCGCCGAGTCCTGACCGATGACGTAGGCGTCGAGGAACTCGTAGATCTCCCTCGGCTTGGGCAGGTTGTCCCACTTGAGCTCGGAGGACTCGGAGAGCTCCTCCTCGATGATCTCGTTGCAGAGATCTATGCACTCATCGCAGATGTAGACGCCTGGACCGGCAATGAGCTTTTTGACTTGCTTCTGACTCTTCCCGCAGAAAGAGCACTTCAGCAGGTCTCCCCCGTCGCCGATGCGTGCCACCCCAGATACTCCTTTGCGTGGGACCGTCCTGCTCCCGCGATCCGTATCCTCCGGACCCGGTCCGAACCGCTCAGGTTTCGACGTTACCGTCTTCTGGGCCCACAGTGAGCCCCCTAGCGGCGAGTCGCACCGGAACGTGCCCTATTGGGCAGCGCTCCGGTGCCTGACGTCTCGTCTAGGAAGCGACGGCCTGAGCTCGCTTCTTCCTGGACGGGATGATGTCGTCGATCAGACCATACGCCTTTGCCTCGTCCGCGTTGAGAATTTTGTCGCGTTCGATGTCCTTGCGGACTTCGGCGGAGGACTTCCCGGAGTGCCGCGCCACGATGTCCTCAAGGAGGTTTCGCATGCGAAGGATCTCTCGGGCCTGGATCTCGATGTCACTTCCCTGGCCGCCGCCCTCGGTGGACGGCTGGTGGATCAGCACCCTGGCGTTGGGAAGCGCGAAGCGCTTGCCCGGGGTGCCGCCGGCCAGCAGCACGGCCGCGGCGGAGGCCGCCTGGCCGAGGCAGACGGTCTGAATCTCCGGCCTGACGAACTGCATCGTGTCGTAGATCGCCGTCATGGCCGTGAAAGAACCACCGGGCGAGTTGATGTAGATGCTGATGTCACGGTCGGGGTCGAGCGATTCGAGCGTCAGCAACTGGGCCATGACGTCGTTGGCCGACGCGTCGTCGATCTGCACTCCGAGGAAGATGATGCGATCCTCGAAGAGCTTGTTGTACGGGTTCATCTCCTTCACGCCGTAGGACGTGCGCTCGACGAAGGAGGGGAGAACGTAGCGGCTTTGGATGTTCACTTTAGCTCCCCTAAGAGACGGGGCCCTGCGAGGGCACCTGCCGCGCGCTTCGCACGACGTGGTCGATGAAGCCGTAGTCCTTGGCCTCATCGGCCGTGAACCAGCGGTCGCGGTCGGAGTCTGCCTCGATCTGCTCCAGCGGCTGACCGGTGTGGACCGCGATCCGCTCGGCCAGCGTCTTCTTCACGTAGAGCATCTGCTCGGCCTGGATGGCGATGTCCGCCGCGGTGCCACCGATGCCGCCCGAGGGCTGGTGCATCATGACGCGGGCGTGCGGAAGGCCGAAGCGCTTGCCACGCGCCCCTGCCGAGAGCAGGAACTGCCCCATCGAGGCCGCCAAGCCCATCACGACCGTGGAGACGTCGTTGGGCACATACTCCATCATGTCGTAGATCGCCATGCCGGCAGTCACGGAGCCGCCAGGCGAGTTGATGTAGAGAGTGATGTCGCGCTCCGGATCGTCCGCGGCCAGCAGCAGCAGCTCGGCACAGATCCGGTTGGCGATCTCGTCATTGACCTCCTGGCCGAGCACGATGATGCGCTCGCGCAGCAGGCGCTGGTAAAGCTGGTCCTCAAGCCGGAACGACGTGCCGTTCTCACGGCCGCGCGACTCAGGCTGAAAGGAGGTCGGCGGGCTGGTCACAGCTTCACCTTCCGATGCGTCGTAATCGATTGGCTTTGCTTGTGACCCTAACGCGCGCCGCCCACAGCTCATGCCCGGTCTACGGGCTGTTCGCTGACGGCGCAGGTTCGGGTCGGCGGACGCTATCTCCAGGTAAGCACGAAGCCCCCAGGCCAGAGCGACTGGGGGCTCGGTGCTCAGGCGGAGGTCACGCCTCGTTCTTCTGCTCTGCGGGCTCCTCAGCGGACTCCTCGGCGTCCTCCTCGACGGCCTCTTCACCGCTGATCTCGGTGTAGATGGCCTTGAGGTCGACCTCGTTGCCCTCGCTGTCGACGATCTTGGCAGCGTCGCCGATCACGGACTTGGCCTTGTCGCGGACGATCTCGACCATGGCCAGCGTGAGCTGGTCGTTGTCGGCCAGGTGCTGGGCCAGCTGGTTGGGCTGGACGCCCATGTCCATGGCGCGGCGGACGACGAAGTTGGTCAGCTCCTGCTCGGAGACGCCCAGCTCCTCCGACTTGACGATCTTGTCGAGCACGAAGCCGACCTTGATCGCCTTGGCGGAGCTGGTCTCGAACTCGCTCAGGCGCTCCTCCTCCGTCGTCTGGTTCAGACGGAAGAACGCCTCGCGGCTCAGGCCGCTCTCGGCGATCTGGTGCTCGAGGTTGTGCGTGCGGGCGTCGAGCTCGGCCTTGAGCGCGCTGTCCGGGATCGGGATCTCGATCTGGTCCAGCAGCGTGTCCAGCGCCTTCTCGCGGGCCTCGACGACCTGCTCGATGAGCTTGTTGCGGCGGGCACCCTCACGGATGCTGTCCTTGAGCTCCTCCAGCGTGTCGAACTCGCTGGCGAGCTGGGCGAACTCGTCGTCGAGCTCGGGCAGGACCTTCTCCTTGACCGACTTGACGTTGATGATCACGTCAGCCTCCTCGCCGGCGTTCTCGCCGCCGACGAGCTCGGTCCTGAAGCTCTTCTCCTCGCTCGCGGACATGCCCTCGAGCGCGTCGTCGAGGCCCTGCAGCACAGAGCCGGCGCCGACCTCGTAGGAGACCTCGCTGGCCTGCTGCTCCTCGATGTTCTTGCCGTCGATCTCGGCCCGCAGGTCCATCACGACGAAGTCGCCGGTCGCGGCCGGGCGCTCGACGCCGGTCAGCGTGGCGAACCGCTGGCGCAGCGCGTCGAGCTGGGTGTCGATGTCGGCGTCGGAGACCTCCGCGGACTCGACGCTGACCTCGATGCCCTGGTAGTCGGGAACGTCGAAGTTGGGCCGGATGTCGACCTCGGCGGTGAACTCGATCTGCTCGCCGTCCTCGATCTTCGTGACCTCGATGTCAGGCTGGCTGACCGGGAACACGTCCACCTCGTCGACGGCCTGCCCATAAAGCTTGGGCACCGCGTCGTTGAGGGTCTCCTCCAGCACCACCGCCCGGCCGAAGCGCTGCTCGATGATGCGGGCCGGGACCTTGCCAGGACGGAACCCGGGGACGCGCACCTGCTGCGCGACCTTCTTGTATGCCGCATCCATGCTCGGGCGCAGCTCGTCGAACGGCACCTCGACAGTGAGCTTGACCCGGGTCGGGCTGAGCTCCTCGACAGCGGTCTTCACGGGGTGGTCTCCTTGATCAAGCTTCGAGTGATCGCGGGCACGTCCATTCGGTTACGGCTCGGGCGCCGCGCCCACGTGATCTGCGCTGGGCATGCTCCGCCACGGCGGGATCCAAGCGCCGTCTGTCAGTCTAGGGCAGGCTGGGCAGCTCTCAGAACTCTTCCGCGA
>NZ_BMNK01000001.1:763700-1066084 GCF_014646515.1 Nonomuraea glycinis | reverse complement strand
TGTCCAGGTAGAGGGCGCTGGCGAGCTGCTCCACGTAGATCACGTCGGGCAGGTCGTGATCGGGGAAGCGCAGGATGCTGAACGCGCCGCCCTCGGCACTGTGTCCGCCGAAGCTGAACGGCATGATCTGGATCGTGATGTTCGGCTGGCGCATCAACTCGGCGAGGTGTTCGAGCTGGGCGCGCATCACCTCGGCGCCGCCGATGGGGCGGCGCAGCGCCGCCTCGTCGATGACCGCCCAGAAGACCGGGCCGTCGGGTTTGTCGAACACCCGCTGGCGCTCCAGGCGCAGGTCGACCCGCCGGGAGATCTCCTCGGCGCCGAGCCCGGCCGATCCCGCCGTCACGACGGCGCGCGCGTACTCCTTGGTCTGCAGCAGCCCTGGCACGAACTGCACCTCGTACGTCCTGATCCGGGCCGCCGCCTCCTCGAGGCCGACGTACGCCTGGAACCAGGTGGGCAGGATGTCGTTGAAGCGATGCCACCAGCCGGGCTCGTTGGCCGTGACGACCAGATCGAGCACCGCGGCCCGGGCTTGGTCGTCGACGACTCCGTAGAGCGTGAGCAGGTCGGCCACGTCGCGCTCCTTGAATCCGACCCGACCGAGCTCCATGCGGCTGATCTTGGATTCGGAGCCTCTGATGAGGTGGCCCGCCTCCTCGCGCGTGACTCCCCTGCTTTCCCGCAGCCGTCGAAGCTGGGAGCCAAGGAGGATGCGCAACGCCGTCGGCCCGGAGCCCGGCTGGTTCTGCGTCACGTTGCCTCCTATCAAGGTCCGCACACACAGTGACACCACATCGCTGGGTATGACAAGGTCTCAACCTGGTGTCCGATTCGGATACGTAACCAGTTACCGCTCATGCGATTGCACATTGCACATGCACGTGCATTTGGGTCTTGCAGCGACACGTGATGGTGTCCCATGATGGGCTAGTGCATTTTGGGCGAAACATGCACGAACTGAGACGGCATCTGGGAGGTACGGGCGGGATGGTGGAGGACCCTTTGGTTACTGCCGACTGCCTGCAGATCACCCGCGAGGTGGGCTTCGATCACCTGCTCACCTCGGGCAAGCCGTACACCACTTCGTGCCCCCTGCCCTTCCAGGCCGATTCGGTCAAGACCGCTAGGGATGTGACGCGTTCCACCCTCCGGGGCTGGGGCCTGCCGGAGCTCGGCGACGACGCGGCGCTCGTGGTGTCGGAGCTCGTGACGAACGCCGTCAGATACGCGATGTACGCCCGCGGCCGGCGTGAGATCACCCTGCTGCTGATGCGGGTGGTGCCGCACGTGCTGCTGGCCGTGGCCGACCCCAGTGACGACGTGCCCCGCCCCAAGGAGCCGGACTTCGTCTCCGAGAACGGGCGCGGCCTTTACATCGTCGAAACGTACAGTCAGTGCTGGGGTTGGGACCCGCTGGCGCACGGCGGCAAGGCCGTGTGGGCGCTTTTTCGGACCGAACCGTAAACCATCCGGTCAGTCTCCGCGGCGTTCCAGCACGAACCAGGCGGCCAGGCACAGCAGGCTGAACAGGCAGAAGATCGCCACCAGGGTCGTCGACGAGACGACGAACGCGGCCAGCAGCGACACCGCCGCCGCCCCGGCGGCCATCGAAGAGATTCGCATCACAGTTACATTCTTCTTCCTTCGCGGCCACCGCGCGCGGACGGCCACCTGATCGGCCCCATCCGGCGGCCTGGTCTCGCCGAGACGGATCGTGAAACGTTCAGCCCTGCCTCGCCGCCGGGCAGGCTCCCGGAGTCACTCCGGTTCGCGGTTCGCGCGGGCCTCGAAGCTGCGTTGGGCGTCGCCGAGCAGGCCGCCGAGGTGCGGCCCCGCCGCGGCCTCCAGCTCCCGCATCATCGCGGCCTTGGCCCGCTCGGCCACCCGCTCGGCCGCGTGCACGGCCTGGACCACCGCGTCCCCGAGCGTCACACCGTCGTGCCTGCGCTTGCTCAGCTCGCTGATGTCGAGCGCCAGGAGTGTCCCCGCCGGATCCACCGTCGCGACGACACCACCACCGGCGGCCGAGCCGGTGAAGGTGCGCGCGCTCCACTCCTCGACGATCGGGTCGATCCTGGCGGACGCCCCCGCGAGTCGTTCGGCGAGCATCCGCAGCTCCCGCATCTCGTCCATGCTCACTCCTCGCGCAGGACCGCGTCGAAATACTTCTCCAGTACGTCCAGGTCGGGCTCTGGCCGGCCGCCGGTCAGGGTGTCCATCGTCGCGGTCAGCCCTTCGCCCATCGCGCCGCGAGCGGCGCCGACGGCCTGGAGGACGGCCTGGCCGAGGGCGACATGGTCCAGGTCTCGCATCGCTCTGGGGTCGATCGCCACCCGCAGCAGCCGTCCGGAGCCCGAGACCGTGGCCGCCACCCGGCCCGTGTCGTCGGCACCGGTCATCCGCTGCTCCTCCAGGCCGCGCAGCGCGCCGGCGAACGCGTCGACCCAGCCCTCGATCTCGCGGATCAGCCCGGGGATGTCACCTTCCCTGCCCTCGTTGAAGGCGTCACTGTGCGTCATCTGGCCCCCTCCGCGGAGGCGGGCTGCCAGTGGTCGATCTTCTCGACGTCCGGGTGTACGTGCAGATCGCGGGCGCCCATGTCGGGATTGCCCATCTTGTAGAAGATGCCCTGCACTTCGTCGAGCTTGAGCGCGAGATCCTTGAGCTCGCTCTCGTACTTGTTGTAGACGTCCGAGAACTGCTTGAGCATGGTGCCGGCGGCGGTGAGGAAAACGCCGGCCTGCGTCATCAGGGCGACCCGGCCGACCGGGTGGGCGCTCATCTTGGTGAGCGCCTTGAAGACCGGCGCGGCGGTGGCCCACATCGCGGCGGCCGACAGATCGTACTCCAGCACCTCCTTGTACTGGCTGTTCATGGTGCCGGTCATGTCCTTGGCGATGCTGCCGAGTTGGTCGAACATGCCGATCAGCTTGAACCGGAGGTACTGCTGGAGCGTGTCGACCGCGTGGCCCTTCCAGTTGCCCGAGATCACGCTGAAGTAGGTGATCCACACGTCCCAGGCACTGCCCTTGAGGTGGCCGTGCAGCTCCATCCACCGTTCCCGGCGGTCGTAGAAGAGGAAGGGGTTGCCGAGGTTCACGACGGAGGCCACCACCAGCGCCCCTCCCGCCACGCCGAAGCCGGACATGGCCAGCCCGAGCCGGATCGGCTTGTTGTGACTGCGTACCTGGGCCACCACGTTCTTGAAGAATCCGGGGTCCGTACGCTGCCCGAAGCTGACGGTCCGCATGAGCTTGCCGTTGGGGTCGTACACGTTGAGCCGGCCCGGGCCGGGCGTGGGCATCCTGCTGGGCAAGTTCAGCTTGGGGGGCTGGGGAGGCGTCATGAGGCTGTCTTCCAGGGGTCTGTCTTCTCGATGGCGGTCACGGTCCGCTCGTTGGCGGCACGGTAGTTCTCGGCGACCTTGAAGAGCTTCCCGCCGTCCTTCTCCAGCACGCCGCGCAGGATCTCCGCGCAGTCCGCCCAGGTGTCGGCGACGTCGTTGAGCCTGCCGACGAACACCAGCCCGATCATCGGGATGCCGGCGACGGGTGCGAGATTCCCTCCGTCGAATCTAGGGGTGGCCGCCTTGAGCTGGTCGACCACGTTGGCCGCCGCATCCATCACCTCGGCGAACGAAGCGATCGTATCGGTACGGAACTCGACACCGCCGCCGGCCGCCGAGGAGGGGATGACGGCGCCCCGGTCAGCGGTGGCCGGGGGTCCGCCGTCGCGTAGACCCGGTGGGAGGCACACGGAGGACGGGCACGTCGGGGTGTGCGGGCACGGGCTGAGCGTGGCGGCCGGCGGAGTCGAGGCGCTCGTCGCGGGACTTGCGGACGGCGAATCCGGATATGTCGGCTCTAGGGAGACGTCGCTGGACAATCGGCACACCTTCCTTCGCCCGGCGGACCGCCGGGCGAACTCACCATGGGCGGCCCACTGCTCAGGACGCAGCGGGGGGACATCACCCCGCCGCAGATGGCACGGAGCCCCTCACGCTGTGCACTTGTTCAAGGTGAGACGCCGTCGGCCAGTGTAAAGGACGATCTTGGAGCCCGTCCATCGCGCTCCCACCGGCATGGGGAGGGTCAGCTTGGCCCTGAACCGCGCCTTCGAGGGCCGCGTGGAGCCGTGGTCACGCAGAAGGCCACTCCCGAATTCGGTGAGTGGCCTTCGTGCTGGTCAGGCAAGTCGGGGCGACAGGATTTGAACCTGCGACTTCTTGCTCCCAAAGCCACTTGATCGTCACGCAGAAAGGGCCAATAGCGAGCCTCTACCTGGGGAAACAGTCAGACAAGGTCCGTGAACGTCCGCGCTCGTACGCCTCGATCGTCACCCAGTTGGTCACCCAGCCGACCTATCCCGAAGCGCGCACACGCGCTGTTCTTGTTACAACCACAGCGCTTCGGCCGGGTAGAGCAGTCAGCGCCGTCTAACCTCACACCATTACGAATGGGAGTTGAAGATCAGACGGCCATCCACAAAGGCCATCGTTCCGTCCGAAACGTCGTGCACAGATGTCATATAAAGGCCATCTTGCTCAGCGGCCTCTCGCATCTTCTCGATCGTGTCCTCGTCCGGACGAGGAAGCTCTATGGGGTCGGACAGCGGCGCCTGACGGGCTACCACCGAGCACCATCCGGCGTTGTTCGCTAGAGGAATCCTTCCGACCAGGACCGTACCCATGGCAGTCCGCCCCGGCCAGCTAGAGAGATCGGTGCCGGGCCGCTCGATGAAGACGTCGAAGTTCATCGCATCTGAGTCCTCATCCACCTCGATGAGGTGCACACCATCAGGATCAGCGAGCGAAATCATGGCGACAGCAACCGGCTGAACGATCAGGACTGCACGGGTGAACCCTGCTGCGATCTCTGCCGGGCGTGTCCAGCGCACACTCTCCCGCTTGTTCGTCTTATAGTGCCAGGATCCCGATTCGTGGAGGCTGATATGCGCAGCCTTCTCCAGTCCTTCTCGCTCTAGAAAGAGCTCAGGCTTCGAGACGCCCGACCGAACGCGCCATGTACGTGAGCGCAATCCCGCGACCTTGATGCCGAAGCGGAGGTCCGGACTGTTGTTTCCCATGGGACTCGATAATACTCTTGATCACTTATCGCCTCGCGTGGTTATTTCGCCCACCTACAGCACCACCATCTGATCACCTCGTACGCCGTCGACTCACCGCGTAGCGGCAGCGGGCCGGGGACGGAGTGTCAAGCTCGGCTTCGCGTGCACGTTCGCCGGTAGCCGTTCCTCGATCATGCGTTGTCCTGCGGTCAGAGCCGGGCTTGATACGGAGGAGCCGGTCTGCTGGGCTTGCCTGAGTCGATGGTGTGCGAGGTGATCAGCCCCCAGCCACCCATCAACGTCCAGGGCCGTGTGGCGATCACCTCGGTGCCGGAGTGCTCCCGCCGGAGGCGCTTTTACAAGGTCCAGTGGGGATTATTCAGGACCCCGAGCGTGGGCCACGGACGTGCGGTTACCCCCAGGTCGCCTCTTCCTCCCACTGGTTCGGCTACGCCTCGGGCACCCTTATGCACCGTTTGAGGGGGCAAGCGGACGATAACACGTCATGCGAGGCTGGTTCTGGTTCTGTCGAGCTTCGGGGCTGTGCGTCCGTTGTGGCGGCGGGGTGGCCGGGCGGGACCGGCCCGAAGAGGCCGCACGCCCGCCCGGACCGCCCGGCCGCCCGCCGCCCATCGGGCGGCGGCTTGATGACGTAGGGAAGGTATGAATCATGGGCCGCCCTGCCCGGCTTTGTGTTGTCCCGGGACATGCTTGACGGATGAGTCCCAGGACATGGGCGACAGGTGCTGTCATCGGCCAGTCTGGCGTGCGTCGTTGCGGCGTCGTGCGTCGGGAGGCCGGGATTGGCCCTGGTGGATATGTCCGTGGTGGAGCAGCGGTATCGGGCTGTGCTGGCGGTGCTGGCGGGTGGTTCGGTGACCGAGGTCGCGCGTGAGGTGGGGGTGGCGCGGCAGACGTTGTCGGGCTGGGTGTCGCGTTATCGGGAGTCCGGGCTTGGTGGCCTGGTGGACCGTTCGCGGCGGCCGCGTTCGTCTCCGTCGCAGATGAGTGCGCGGGTGGAGGTGCTGGTGTGTGAGCTGCGTCGCCAGCATCCGCGGTGGGGTCCGGTCCGGTTGGCGCATGAGGCCGGCCTGCGCGGGGTGGATCCGCCGCCGTCGCGGATGGGGGTGTATCGGGCGCTGGTGCGTCACGGGCTGATCGACCCCGGTGCGGGGCGGCGCAAGAAGGTCTATCGGCGCTGGCAGCGTGAGGCGCCGATGGAGTTATGGCAGATGGACATCGTGGGCGGTGTGTTCCTGGCCGATGGGTGCGAGGTGAAGGTGGTCACCGGCGTGGATGACCATTCGCGCTTCTGTGTGGTCGCCAAGGCGGTGGTGCGGGCCACCGGCCGGGCCGTCTGCCTCGCCTTTACTGAGGCGTTGCGAGCGTTCGGGGCGCCGGGTGAGGTGCTGACGGACAATGGCAAGCAGTTCACCGCACGGTTCGGGCATGGCGGTGAGGTGCTGTTCGACCGGATCTGCCGGGACAACGCGATCGTGCACCGGCTCACGCAGCCGCGTTCACCGACGACGACCGGCAAGGTGGAGCGCTTCCACCAGTCGATGCGCCGCGAGCTGCTGGACGACGCTGACCCGTTCGAGGACCTGGCCGCCTTCCAGGCCGCGCTGGATGCGTGGGTGACCCATTACAACACCGCCCGGCCGCATCAGAGCCTGGACATGGCGGTCCCGGCCGACCGGTTCGTCCCGGTGAGCCAGGCGGAGCGGGAACTGCTGCCGCTGCGCCTGCCGGCCATCTTGACCGCGCAGCCCGACCCGCCGCCTGACGCGCAGGAGATGGCGGCCGACGTCACGCCTGCGGCGCCGAAGGGCCGAATCAACAGCAAGAGCAGCGACGAGGGCGAGCGCGGGGCTGAGCGGGCGGCGAGTCCGGCGGCGGCCTGGTCGGGTGGGCCGATCGAGTTCGAGCGGGTGGTGCCGGCCAGCGGCAACCTGGGGGTGGCGGGTAAGCAGTTCTGGCTGGGTCCGGCCCGCGCCGGTCAGGTGATCACGTTCTGGGCGGATGTGAATGTGATCCATCTGCTGGTCGGCGGGGTGCGGTTGAAGAGCCTGCGCTCACATCTGTCGACCAGTGATCTGGCCCGGTTGTTCGCCGATGGTGGCCGGTCGGCGGGGCCGTCGCCGCTGCCGCAGGCGGAGAGCGACGCGGTGGTGGAGGTGGAGCGGACGGTGAACAAGTACGGCATGGTCAGCCTGGCCGGCCGGTATCTGCTGGCGGCGGAGATCCTGGGCGGGCGCCGGGTCACCATCCGGATTGAGGAGAACACGCTGATGTTCCTCGACCCCGACAGCCGCCAACTGCTGCGTACCCGCCCGAACCCGCTGATCTGGGCCAAGTGCCTGCAGCTGCGTGGCGCCCGCCCGGCGGGGCCGCCGCCGGTTCCGGAGCGGTCACCGGTCACAGTGCAGCGGCGCGCGAACGCCTTCGGCGTGATCATGGTCACCCGGCAGGCCGTCTCCCTCGGCCGCCTGCACGCCGGCCAGGTCGTCACCGTGCACGTCAGCGACACCACGCTGACCATCGACCTGGAGGAAGGACCGCGCACGGTGCACCGCACCACCGATCTGCCGGTCCGCAACGTCAAAGTGCATCGGCCGTACAAGGTCGACCATGTTTCCTAGATCACCTGTCGCCGATGTCGTGGGACAGAAACGTCAGGCATCTCATGGGACTAGACAACCGCCCTATCTGCCTGTCGGTTGGGCGTCGTTACCGCTGCTCCGCAAGCTCGGCCATGCTGCGGGTCACCGCATCGGCTCCAGCCTGCGTGAGGCTCTCGGCCTTCCCCTGCTCATTGGCGTAGGCGATGCTGCGGATTCCTGCGCTGCTTGCGGCTTGCATATCGAAGTCGGAGTCTCCGATCAGTACGGCCCGTGCAGGCTCAACTCCCAGCGCCTTGCATGCGCGTAGCGTCGATTGCGGATGCGGTTTCATCTGTTCCGGCTCTCCGATGGGGCGCCCGGATACCGCGGTGACCCACTCCCCCAAGTCCGTCAGGGCAAGGAAGGTCTCGATGGCGGGCTCGGAGTTGTTGCTCACGATGGCGACCGGCTTGCCGACCACTGCGCAAGCTTCGAGGAACTCGCGAACGCCCGGTGTGATCGCGGCGCAGGTCGCTGCCTCGACCTCGTTGGCCATGAGCGCGGTCTCGACCTTGTCGACCAGTTCGGGCGCGATGTCGGCGGTACGGCGCAGCACTTTGAGCGGGTCGTCCAGCGCTTCGACGTCCTGCGGCAGTCGTACCCCCTCTCTGATGAGCAGTTCCTTGAGCCGGGAAGCGACCACGGACGCGGGCAGCCCGGCGAAGATGTTGCACACGGGGCCGTCGAAGTCGAGCAGCACGGCATCGGCCTGGCGTAGGAGGTCGGCTGCGGGGGTCATAGGTCGACCTCGCGGCTGATGGTGGTCCACATGCTGTCGAACCAGCGGCGGGTCTCGGTGACGTACTGGGAGGCCATCGAGGCGGGGTCTTCGGTGATCTCGTAGTGGAAGAGCAGTGCGTCCTTGCCCATGACGTCGTACAGCTCGTGCGGCTCTCCCTTGATGCGCACGGTGTGCTTGACGACGGGGTAGAAGCCGAAGAACACCCGCTCGCGGTTGATCACGTAGAACTTGAACGCGGGCGCGGTCTGGTGGGCGCGTACGTGGACGGTGGCGGTCTTGACGAGTCCGAGGTCGGCCAGTTCGTGGACGGCGTCGGCGATGGCCTGGG
Organism: Nonomuraea glycinis; assembly: GCF_014646515.1. GTDB lineage: Bacteria > Actinomycetota > Actinomycetes > Streptosporangiales > Streptosporangiaceae > Nonomuraea > Nonomuraea glycinis. Next base: position 1,057,281 of record NZ_BMNK01000001.1, on the reverse strand, counting down.
TGCTGCGCTGCTGGATGCGCAGGGCGCGGGTGCGGATCACCGGATCGTCGCTCAGGTCTTCGGCGCGGCAGGGCAGGGACATGGGGTGTTCCATGTCGGGGACCAGGATGCGGATGCTGATGGACTCGGGTGTGAGCCGTCCGAGCCGGATCTTGTCCAGCGGTTCTTGAAGCATCCCGTTGAGGGTCTCGCCGGAGAAGCCGGCGAAGTCGATGGAGACGTTCGGCTCCTCGAAGGCCCGTTCGATGTGCGGGCGGAGTTCGACGGGCCGTTCGGTGCGCTCGCGGACGAACACGCCGCTGCCTTGCCGGGAGACGACCAGGCCCTCGTCGCGGAGCAGGCGGATGGCCTGCTGGATGGTCATGCGCGCCACGCCGTACGTCTTGGCCAGGTCGTGGCCTGAGGGGAGCTTCTCCCCCGGCTCGAACTTCTTGGTCAGGATCGCGGCGCGTAGGGCGTTGGCGACCTGCTGGTACGGCGGGCGGGGGTCGTCGGGATCGAGACTCATCACGCAAATCAGCCTAGTTCTTCTAGGTTGCCTAGTCCAGTTACTCGCACATGCTTGACATGGCTAGCCATGCTGGGCAACATGAACTCGTCAGCAGAGATGCCTAGCCAAGTTAGGCAACTTTTCAGAGGAGTTCACCATGCGCAACATCCCCGTCGACATCACCAACCTGGCCTTCATCGTCGCCGGTGAGTCCGAGCCCAAGATCGTGGACCGCGCCACCGGCGAGGTGAAGCGGGACGCCGAGGGGCGGGAGCTGTACACGATCCCGCTCCTGCCCAAGCCGAACGACGACCGGCGCAACCCGGTGATCGTGGTGACGTTCCCGAGCGTGACGTTCCCGCAGATCCCCGAGGGCGTACAGGTCCGGCCGGTCGGCCTGGCGGCGTTCTTCTGGTCGATGAACGGCCGGTCCGGTCTCGGCTTTCGCGCCGAGGCCATCACCGTGGCCACACCGAAGGCGGCTTAGCCGCACCTGCGTCCCTGGAGCGGGCGCATGGCCTGGCAGCTGTCCGCCCGCTCCGGGGCTCGTCCCCTTTTCGATGCTTCGAAAGGAACGTTCCACGTATGTCCGACTGGCTGATCCCGCTGGCCATCACGGTGGCCTCGGTCTGCACGGTCCTGCTGGTGTGGCGCAGGCTGCACCCCGCCTCGTTCTGGCTCATCGTCGGCTACCCGCTCAAGACCTTGCACGTCTACGTCACCTGGGGCAACGTCGCCCTCGGCTGCACGCTCACCCGCAAACGCCGCCGCTGGCGCTACACCCTCGACGGCCTGCCAATCGTCGGGCAGGCCACGATCGCCCTGTCGCAGCGGCGCAAGGTCCGCCGCGTCCAGATCGACAAGCCGCCCCGGCTGGGCATCGTCCGCCCGTGCCGTCTCGGCTTCCGCATCAACGTCAAGCTCATGGACGGCCAGACGCCGGAGGATTACAGCGCCCGGCTGTCCAACCTCGCGCACGCCTGGCGCGTGCACTCCGTCCGGCTCATCTCCTCCCGGCCCGGCCGCGTCACGCTGCTGGCCACCCGAGGCGATCCCCTGTCCGAGGTCCGTATCCTGGTGCTGTCGGAGGGGCTGCTGCGGGTGCGGGTCGGGCTGCTGGAGACCGGCGCGCCGTGGGTGGTCGACTTCCGTACGGTGCCGCACTGGCTCAACACCGGCGCCACCCAATCCGGTAAGTCCACCCTGCTCAACGCCCTGATCACCGGCCTGTCCGCGCAGCCTGTCGCGCTGGTCGGCTTCGACCTCAAAGGCGGGGTCGAGCTGACCGCCTACGGGCCGCGCCTGTCAGCCATCGCCACCGAACGCACCGAATGCGTCGGCCTGCTCAACGACCTGATCTGCCTGGTCAAAACCCGCATGGCCCTCTGCCGGGCGAACAAGACCCGCAACATCTGGAAACTGCCCGAGGACCTGCGCCCGACCCCGGTCGTGGTCCTGGTCGACGAGGTGGCCGAACTGTTCCTGATGGCCCACAAGGGCGAGAAGGACGAGATCGCCTCCACCGCCACCGCGCTCCTGCGGCTGGCGCAGCTCGGCCGCGCGTTCGGCCTCTACCTGTTCGTCTGCGGTCAGCGGGTCGGCTCCGACCTCGGCCCTGGCGTCACCGCCCTGCGTTCCCAACTGTCCGGACGGGTCTGCCATCGCGTCAACGACCCCGAAACCGCCACCATGACCCTCGGCGACACCGACCCGGCCGCCCTGGACGCCGCCCGGCAGATCCCGGCGAACATGCCCGGCACCGCCGTCGTCGTCGCCGATGACGGCCGCTGGTACCGCGCCCGCTCGGTCTACGTCAGCGAAGAAATCGCCGAGGCCGCCGCCCACGCCAACGCCGAACTCACACCCGCCTGGGCCGACCTGCTCACCGGCACCGACACCGTGACCGTCACGGACGCCGACCTCGAAGCCCTGGCCCGCGAAGGCGAACCCACCTAACCACCCCGCCACGGCCCCGGCCCCGGCCCCGGCCTGAGCCCATCACGCCAAGTCCCTACCCGCCCCATGCCCGAAACCGAAGGGAGGTTCCTGCCATGAGCCGTATCCGCGCCCGGTTGCTCGACACCGGCCCCGTCGTGGTCCTGGCGGTGATCGCCGCTGTCGGCTCCTTCACCCACATCAGCGACCTGGCCGCCCGGCACGGGCAGCACGGCTGGCAGTCCTGGGCGGTCGCCGTCTGCATCGACCTGATGTGCGTGATGGCCGCCCGCGAACTCCAACGCGACAAGCGCACCGGCCGCCACCGAGGCCGCCTCATCTCGTGGCCCGCGCTCGTACTGACCGGCGGCATCGTGCTCACCCTGGCCGCCAACCTGGCCACCGCACACCCGAGCGTGTGGGGCTGGATCACCGCCGCCACCCCCGCCGTCGCCTTCCTCGCCGCGGTCTCCATGCTGGAGCGCCGCGCCGCCCACCGCCCACCTGAGCCGGCGACCGAGGACGACACCAGTACGGCCGAAACGGTCGAGCTGGTCGCCTCCGACGTCCCCGCGCTGGACGCCGTGCCTCATCCGGCCGAGCACGGGCCGTCGCCGGCACTTCTGACCTACGCCCGCCGCTTGGCCGACGACCACCAGGCCACCCACCACCGCGCCATCACCGGCGAACACCTCGCCGCCCGCATGCACGTCTCCGCCGACCTGGCCACACACCTGCTCACCCAGATCAGAAAGGAACCCGTCACATGACCAACCCCACCCCGAACGAGCTGACCGAAGCCGCCCGCGCCTGGGCCCGAGGCTCCTACGCCCTGGAAGCCGCCGTCGAGCTGCTCATCCGCCACGGCGTCTGGCTGACCCACAGGGAGTTCCGCCGCTACGCCATCGACTACGTCACCGCCACCTACACCCGCGTCCCGTACACGGTCATCGACTGGCAGGCCGCGCACATCGCGCTCAACCGAGGCTGCATGCCCTGCTCCGGCTCCGAGGCCGCCATCTTGCGCATCGCCCTCTCGCTGGCCGACGGCCTGCCGGTCGAGCTCGGCCCCGCCATCACCGGCCTGGACACCACCAACCTCGCCCACGTCCTGGCCGCCATCGCCCACGCCAGCGGCAACCGCGTCGCCTGGCTCACCAAGCATCAAGATCCGGCATGAACCAGCCCTGCCGCCGTTGCCTCGACTGCTGCGGCGCCCACCCATGACCCGCTTACCGTGCCCGTTCTGCACCTGCTGCGCGCGCTACGGCTGCGACTTCGACGGCGACCCGCCCGACTGCGACACCACCACACCGGACGAGCCCTGTCCCTGCACACCGCGAGGAGGTGAATCCGAATGATCTGGTTCTACGTCTGTGTCACCTGCAACGGCACCGGCCTGTACGACGACGACACCTGCCTCCACTGCTCCGGCACCGGCATCGACAACCAGAACTAACCGCGACGACGCCACCACGGGACGGCTCAAGCCTGGCAGCCCGCCGTCCCCGTGGGGCGTCACCCTCCGCACTCAACGAAGGACCTCCAGTATGCGCCACCAGCCATGCCCGGAATGTGACGGATACGGCTCCGTCCACGTCCGCTCAACCCGCACCCACCACCTGATCACCATCTACCGCCCGTGCTGCGAAGGCAGCGGAGAGGAGGCTCAGTGACCGAAACACCCGCCCCACTCGGCGACCTCATCGGCCCCGTCATCCGGGACCTGGCCCGCCGCTCCAACCACGACGTCACCCGCTGGCTACACCAGGTCGACCGACTCCGCGGCTGCACCGACCCGATCCGCCTCACCGGCGAGTCCACCACCCTGCACGGCACCACCGGCGAACTCCTGCACACCTACACCACCCGCGACGAACCCCACGGCCAACTCCTGATCCGCTGCGGCAACCGCCGCGCCTCCCGCTGCCCGGCCTGCGCCGAGACCTACCGCCAAGACACCTTCCACCTCATCCGCGCGGGCCTGCTCGGCGGAACCAAGGGAGTCCCTGACATCGTCCGCACCCACCCGAAAGTGCTCGCCACCCTGACCGCCCCGTCCTTCGGCCCCGTCCACCGAGGCCCCGACAAGGACGGCACGACCAACGTCTGCCACCCACGCCGCACCGGCTCCGCCTGCTTTACCCGCCACCAGAAGGGAGACCCGACCATCGGCCAACCGCTCGACCCCGACACCTACGACCACCCCGGCCACGTCCTCTGGAACGCCCACGCCGCCGCCCTGTGGCACCGCTTCACCGTCTACCTCCGCCAGCACCTGGCCGCCGCCACCGGCCTGACCCGCAAGGAGTTCGCCCGTACCACCCGCCTGTCCTTCGCCAAGGTCGCCGAGTACCAGGCCCGGGGCATCGTCCACTTCCACGCCGTCATTCGCCTCGACGGCCGTGACGGCGACACCCTCACCAACCCGCCCGCCTGGGCCACTCTCGACCTGCTCACCACCGCCATCACCTCCGCCGCCAAGGCCGTCCGTCTGCTCGCCCCGGAGACCGGGCAACCGCTCACCTGGGGCGCCATCGACGTCCGCCCGATCCAATCCGCCGGCCTCGACGCCGATGCCCTGTCCGAGGCCGCCGTCGCGGGCTACATCGCCAAGTACGCCACCAAAGCCGCCGAGACCTCCGGCACCCTGGACCGCCGCGTCACCCACCACGACCTCACCCGCCTGCACACCCACGGCGTCACCGACCACGCCGCCCGCCTGATCCGCACCGCCTGGGACCTCGGCAACCCCGACACGCATCCCGACCTGGCCCCGCTCCGCCTACGCCAATGGGCCCACATGCTCGGCTTCCGAGGCCACTTCTCCACCAAGAGCCGCGCCTACTCCACCACCCTGACCGCCCTGCGGCGGGTCCGCCTGGAGTACCGCGAGGCCCAAGAACTGCAACGCCTGCCCTACGACCCGACCAGCACCCTCGTACTCGCCCACTGGAAATACGCCGGACAAGGCTTCACCCCCGGCGAATCCGTCCTCGCCGCCGCCGTCAACGAAGGAGGCAAGCATGGCCGATGACGTCCAGCTCTACCGCGTTCCTGACGCCATGCGGAAGCTCCGCATGAGCCGCAGCGTGATCTACGAGCAGCTACGCTCCGGCCGCCTCCGCTCGGTCAAGCAGGGCCGCTGCCGCCTGATCCCAGAAAGCGCCATCCGCGAGTACATCGGCCTGTTGCAGCAGGAGGCGTCATGACTAAGCGCCGAAGTCGCGGGGACGGCGGCCTCCACTGGGACGAGGACCGGCAACGCTGGATCGCCTCGCTCACCGTGGGGTACACGCCTGCCGGAAAGCGCATCGTCAAGAAGGCCAGCGGCAAGACCAAAACGGCCGCCAAGGACAAGCTCAAAGAGATCGTCCGGGACTACGAGGATGGGCTCGCCATCGCTCCCGGGGACTACACCGTCGAACGGGCCGTGAACGACTGGCTGGCCTACGGCCTGAACGGTCGCGATCCGGGAACGGTGGAGTCCTACACGATCCTGTGCCGGAAGCACGTCGTCCCCGCCCTGGGCAAGCGCAAGCTCCGCGACCTCAGCGCCGAGGACGTGGACAGGTGGCTGGCGGACAAGGCGAAGACGCTCAGCACCCGTACCTTGCAGATCATTCGGTCCTGCCTAAATCGCGCCCTCAAACGGGCGATGGCCCGCGACAAGGTCAAACGGAACGTGGTGGAGCTGTGTTCAGTGCCCGTGGGAAAGGCGGGTCGCCCGTCCAAAGCGCTGACGTTCGCCCAGGCGGACGCCGTACTCAAGGCTGCGGACGGAACACGGCTGTACGCCTACATCGTGGTATCCCTGCTCACCGGTGCGCGCACGGAGGAGCTCAGGGCTCTGACGTGGGATCACGTCGATCTGGAAGGAGATCCGAAGGCCGTCCCGCCCGTGCCGCCGCATGTGGCGGTGTGGCGGTCGGTCCGTGCGGGCGGGGACACGAAGACGCAGAAGTCCCGGCGCACGCTCGCCCTGCCTCGGCGCTGTGTAGAGGTGCTCCGGCAACATCGGGAGGACCAGCGCCGCGAGCAGGGCGACTCCTGGACCACCGGCGGACTGGTGTTCGCTTCGTCGGCCGGTACGGAGCTGGACGCCTCGAACGTCCGGCGTGCCTTCCGCGTCGTCATCAGAGATGCCCAGGGCCTGAACCCCGCCGAGTGGACGCCACGCGAGCTGCGCCACAGCTTCGTCTCGCTGCTCTCGGACAACGGCATCCCACTGGAGGAGATCTCCCGGCTCGTCGGCCACAGCAGCACGGCCGTAACCGAGGTCGTCTACCGCAAGCAGATCCGGCCCGTACTGCAGTCGGGTGCTGTAGCCATGGACCGAATCTTCGAGATTTAGTAAGCCCTAGGCCTTCTGCGATACGCGACCGAATCGATACTGTTCATCGCACGTCTCGGGGCCGACAGAAGGGTCAGCTCCATGCGACTGCTCAAGACTCTTGGCGCCTTCATCGGCGTCTGGTTCGTCTCCGTTATTGCCCTCAGCTTCGTCGGAGCTCTCCTGATCGGGATCACCGGCGACTTCAACATCGAGAGCAAGATCGGATGGCAGTCAATCTCAAGCCTTGGCGCTGTAGCTCTTGCCGTGTGGGCTGCGGTCAAGGTTTGGAAGAGAGCAGGGCCAGGAGAGGGACAGTCACTCACTTAGTCACTCAGAAGGCCACTCCCCATCAGGGTGAGTGGCCTTCGTGCTGGCCAGGCAAGTCGGGGCGACAGGATTTGAACCTGCGACTTCTTGCTCCCAAAGCAAGCGCGCTGCCAAGCTGCGCCACGCCCCGTTACGTCGGTTGCGCACACGCTCCGGGACTCCGGTACGCTTACGCCCTGACGACCGGATGAAGTCTAGTCCAGAGTTCGACCGGTTCGCGCGGACGTAGCTCAATGGTAGAGCCCTAGTCTTCCAAACTAGCTACGCGGGTTCGATTCCCGTCGTCCGCTCTCGGCAGGAAAGGCCAGGTCATCCCCGGTGGGGAGCCTGGCCTTTCGCATGTTCGCGGGTCGGTGCCGGATTCGCGGCTCGTAGGCTCACAGGGGTGCGCGCACGACCGATCTCCATGGAATCGCTGGTCGATGAGCTGGCCGAGTCGATCTCGGGCCGGCCTCGTGAGGCGTGGGTGCGGGTCGCCGTGGACGGGGCGCCCGCGGCGGAGCCCGGGGAGCTGGCCGATCGGCTGGTCGCGCCGCTGCGGGTGCGGGGGCGGACGGTGTTGCGGGTGTCCGCGGCCGACTTCCTGCGGCCGGCCTCGCTGCGGCTGGAGTACGGGCGAAGCGATCCGGACGTGTTCTACGACGAGTGGCTCGACACGGGGGCGCTGGTACGGGAGGTCCTGGAGCCGCTTGACCGGGGGCGGTCGGGCAAGGTGCTGCCCGCGCTGTGGGACAGCCGGGTGGATCGGGCGTTCCGGGTTCCGTACGAGACGTTGCCCGCCGGAGGGGTGCTGCTGCTCGACGGGACGCTGCTGCTGGGCAGGGGGCTGCCGATCGAGGTGAGCGTACATCTGTGGCTGTCCGAGGGGGCGCTGGCGCGGCGGACGGCGGCGGGCGAGCGGTGGCGGTTGCCCGCGTACGAGCGGTATGAGCGGGAGGTGCGGCCGGCGGATGTCGCGGATGTGGTGGTACGGGCGGATCATCCGCATCGGCTGGCGGTCAAGGTCGCACGGTGACGTCGCGACACCCGGCCGCGAGCCTGGAACACGGCGGCTGACCAGCGCAGACTGGGACGATGATCCCCAGCCACTGGTACAACATCGTTCCCGACCTGCCCACGCCACCCCCGCCCCCGTTGCACCCGGCCACCAGGCAGCCGGTGGGGCCGGAGGACCTGGCTCCGCTGTTCCCCATGGAGCTCATCGGGCAGGAGGTGAGCCAGGAGCGGTTCGTCGCCATTCCGCAGGAGGTGCTCGACGTCTACCGGCTCTGGCGGCCCACTCCGCTGTTGCGGGCGCGCAGGCTGGAGCGGGCGCTCGGCACGCCGGCCCGCATCTACTACAAGTACGAGGGCGGCTCCCCGTCCGGCTCGCACAAGCCCAACACCGCCGTGCCGCAGGCCTACTACAACGCCCGCGAAGGTGTGCGCGGCCTGACCACGGAGACCGGAGCGGGTCAGTGGGGCAGCGCGCTGGCCTTCGCCTGTGCCCAGTTCGGCCTGGATTGCCAGGTCTGGATGGTACGGGCCTCCTACGAGCACAAGCCGTACCGGCGCTCGCTCATGCAGGTGTACGGTGCGACCGTGCACGCCAGCCCGTCCCCGGTGACGATGTCGGGAAGCAAGGTGCTGGCCGGGGACCCCGACTCGCCGGGCAGCCTGGGCATCGCGATCAGTGAGGCGGTCGAGGTGGCCGCCGCCGAGGCCGGCACCCGCTACGCGCTCGGCTCGGTGCTGAACCATGTGCTCATGCACCAGACGGTGATCGGCGAGGAGGCGCTGGGTCAGCTCGACGAGATGCCCGACGTGATCATCGGCTGCACCGGCGGCGGCTCGAACTTCGCCGGGCTGATCTTCCCGTTCCTGCGCGAGAAGCTGGCCGGGAAGATCGATCCGACGTTGCGCGCCGTGGAGCCCGTCGCCTGCCCCTCGTTCACGCGGGGCCGTTACGCCTACGACTTCGGCGACACGGCGGGGCTCACGCCGCTGCTGAAGATGCACACGCTGGGCCACGACTTCGTGCCCGACCCCATCCACGCGGGCGGGCTGCGCTATCACGGAATGTCGCCGCTGCTGTCGCACCTGTACGAACTGGGCATGTTCGAGGCGGTCACCAAGTCGCAGTCGGAGAGTTTCGAGGCAGGCGTGCGCTTCGCCCGCACCGAGGGCATCGTGCCCGCGCCGGAGCCGACGCACGCGCTGGCCGAGACGATCGCCGAGGCGTTGCGCTGCAAAGAGAGCGGTGAGGACAAGGTGATCCTCACCGCTCTGTGCGGCCACGGTCACTTCGACCTGGGCGCCTACGACCGCTACCTGTCCGGCCGGATGGAGGATCGCACGCTGCCGCAGGAGCGCATCGACGAGGCCCTCAGCGAGCTGCCGGGTTAGCTCGGACCGTCAGCGCGCGGTGGGACGCTTGCCGTGGTTGGCCTTCCTCTTCCTGCGTGCCTTGCCCTTGCGGGCGCGCCTGGCCATGGGCTCATTCCCTCCAAGACCTTGGGTACGGTTTGCCGTCCTCAACGTCTCCCCTGGGCCGGTGGAGCACAAGCCCATGCGATGACCTAACATTCCCCAACATATGCGTGTCATAATTTGGTGGAATCTGTTGGAAGGAGCGGGGGCGTGCTCGCACAGCAGCGACAGCAGGCGATTCTCGAACGCGTCCGCGGCGCCGGCGGCGTCCGGGTGGCCGATCTCGTACGCGAGCTCGGCGTCTCCGACATGACCATCCGCCGCGACCTCGAGGTGCTCGCCGAGCGGGGGCTGCTGGAGAAGGTGCACGGCGGCGCGACGGCGCTCGGCCCCGGCTCCACCGAGGAGCCCGGGTTCACCGCCAAGTCCGCCCGCCAGCAGCCGGAGAAGGAGCTGATCGCCCGCCGCGCCGCCCGGCTCGTGCGGCCGGGCACCGCGGTCGCGCTCTCGGCGGGCACCACGACGTGGGCGCTGGCCCAGCACCTGATCGGGGTGCCCGAGCTCACAGTGATCACCAACTCGGTCCCGGTCGCCGACGTCTTCCACCGCAACCCCCGCGCCGACCGCACGGTGGTGCTCACCGGCGGCGTCCGTACGCCCTCCGACGCGCTGGTCGGCCCCGTGGCCGTGGCGGCGATCCGCCGGCTGCACGTGGACACGCTCTTCCTAGGCGTGCACGGGATGAGTGTGCGGGCCGGGTACACCACGCCCAACCTGCTCGAGTCCGAGACCGACAGGGAGCTGGTGACCGCCGCGCACCGGCTGGTCGTGCCGGCCGACCACACCAAGTGGAACACGATCGGCATCAGCACCATCGCCGAGCTGACCGAGGCCGACGTGGTCATCAGCGACGCGGGGCTGCCCGAGGACGCACGTATGGAGCTGGCCGAACGGGTCGGCGAACTGATCATCGCGGAGGGCTCTCAGTGAAGCGCACCATCACCCATCTGGCCGACGGCCGGGAACTGATCTACTTCGATCGGCGCGACGACGCCGATCGAAGCGCGATCGACCGGCGGCCCCTCGGACCGCGGCCGGTGGCGTCCGAGCTGCGCTACGACCCGCTGACCGAAGAGTGGATCGCGATGGCGGGGCACCGGCAGACGCGTACGTTCCTGCCTCCGGCCGACGAGTGCCCGCTCTGCCCGTCGTCCGAGACGCGGTCGTCGGAGGTCCCGGCGAACGACTATGACGTGGTGGTGTTCGAGAACCGCTTTCCGTCTTTTTCCGGAAATTTCGGGTCTTACGAGGAAGCGGGCGGACTTAGTGAGGTTCGTCCGGGCGCGGGGCGGTGCGAAGTGGTGTGCTTCACCGCCGAGCACTCCTCCTCCTTCTCCCGGCTCTCCGACGAGCAGGTCGAACTAGTCATGGAGGCCTGGGCGGACCGCACGGCGGAGCTGTCCGCGATCGAGGGCGTGGAGCAGGTCTTCTGCTTCGAGAACCGCGGCGAGGAGATCGGCATCACGCTCTTTCACCCGCACGGCCAGATCTACGCCTACCCGTACGTGACGCCCAGGACCAAGCTGCAACTGGCCGCCGCCCGGCGTTACGCCGAGCGCCATCAGGGCCGCAACCTGTACGCCGACGTGCTGGACGCCGAGCGGAAGGGGCCCCGGGTGGTGGCCGCCAACGAGCTGTGGACGGCCTTCGTGCCCGCCGCCGCCCGCTGGCCGTTCGAGGTGCACCTCTACCCGCACCGGCAGGTGCCGGACCTGGCCGCGCTGTCGGAGGCCGAGCGGTCCGCGTTCGCGCCGCTCTACACCTCGGTGCTGCGGGCCCTGGACGGCCTGTTCGACGTCGCGATGCCGTACATCTCGGCCTGGCATCAGGCGCCGGTGCGGCAGGAGCGTGAGCTGGGCTATCTGCACCTGGAGTTGTTCAGCATCCGGCGGGCGCCCGGCAAGCTGAAGTTCCTGGCAGGATCGGAGTCGGCCATGGGCGCCTTCGTCAACGACGTGCTCCCCGAAGAGGCCGCGCGGATGCTTCGATCACAGGTAGATCACTGATTGATTTCCGATTGGAGTCGCGTTACTCGGGATCTACCACTAATATCCCTTGGGGCACGACCGTAACGCCGTGCCACGCCTAATCCGGGCGAATCGCCTGGAGCCGGGGACCCACCGCACTTGGGGTGCATCCACTTCGGTGGTAGGGAGAGCTCTCTGACCCGAACCCGTCAGCTAACCCGGCCGGCAGAGGGAGAGGAACCCGTTCGTGGCGGCAGCGTCCCCCGCGCACCTTGCCATCGGCGTCATCACCGCAGCGGCGGTGATCTTCATTCCCGCGACCGTGTCGTCCGCGGCCGGCGCCGAGCCCAAACCGACCGAGGCCCAGCTCCGCAAGGAGCTTAAAGGGCTGAACCAAAAGGTCGACAAGCTCATCGAGCGGTACAATCTCAAGCGGGTCGAGCTGGCCAAGGCCAAGCAGGCCGCCGAGGTGGCCGAGAAGCGGCTCGCCACCGCCGAGGAGGCGCTCACCGCCGCTCGGGGGCGCGTCTCCGAGCTGGCCAATCTGCGTTACCAGAACGGCGGCATGGCGCTGCCGACGTGGGTGGTGCCGCCAGACGGCGCCTCCGCGGCCCTGCTGGAGCAGCTCACCGCCGAGCAGACGGCCGTGGTTCAGGGCGTGGTCGACGCGCGCGACGAGAAGAAGAACGCCGCCGACGAGGCGGCGGCCCTCGCCCGCGACATCAGCGCCGACACCGCCGAGGTGGCCGAGCAGCGTGACGAGGCCGAGGACGTCATCGACGACATCCAGAAGAAGCTCAAGGACCTCATCCCGTTCAGCACCGGCCGCCGCTCCGACGGCAGCTGGGCGCCCCAGCTCCCGTCAGGCGCCGACAACATCACCGGCCGCACCCGGCTGATGCGCGAGCAGTTGCGGAAGAACTTCAGGCTGCCCTTCTCGGTCGGCTGCTTCCGCTCGGGTGGCGGCGGCGAGCACCCCCTGGGTCGGGCGTGCGACTTCATGATGAGCACCGGCGGCAGCCTGCCCAGCGCCGTCAACAACGCGCTCGGCGACAGCATCGCCGCGTGGACCATCGAGAACCGCAACAAGCTCGGCGTCAAGTACGTCATCTGGAAGCAGCGGATCAACCACGGCTCCGGCTGGAGCCCGATGTCCAACCGCGGCAGCGTCACCGAGAACCACTTCGACCACGTACACATCTCCATGCAGTGACCCGGGCGCCTTCCTGAGCCGCTCGGTCACCGCGCCGGGTTGACGGGCCCGCCTTCGTATTCAGCGGGGTCTGGCCCGAAGGGACCGGCAGGCAGGCGCTCGACGCAGAAGCCCAGCCGGCCGTCATGGTGATGGTCGGCGTACATGACGAAGGTCTTCTTGCCCCTGACGAACCAGGTGGGCTCACCGTGACTGAGTCGCTCGGTCGTCTCGGGCAGGGCGCGGCAGAGCTCTCGCAATGCGTCCAGTGGGTTCATAATCGGACACTATGCGGGAGTATCCCTATCCGGCCTACATCGCCGGCGAGCGCGAGATGCTGGACGAGTGGCTGAACTGGCATCGCGAGACCCTGATGCTCAAATGCCAGGGTCTCAGCGACGAGCAGTTGCGCCTGGCCTCGGCGCCGCCGTCGACGTTGTCGCTGATGGCGCTCGTACGGCACCTGGCCAAGGTGGAGCGCTCCTGGTTCCGGCGCCGCCTGGCCGGTGAGGACATTCCGCACCTGTACCCCGAGCTGGCCGAGTTCACCGAGGCGGGGACGGCCACCTGGGCGGAGACGTCCGCGCAGTGGCGGGAGGAGGTGGCGCAGGCCCGCAAGGCGGCCAGGTGCGTGCCGCTGGACGGGCTCGCCAAGCGGGGGCGGAACGGTCAGGCGGTCTCCCTGCGGTGGATCATGATGCACATGCTCGAAGAGTACGCCCGCCACAACGGCCACGCCGACCTGCTGCGCGAGCGGATCGACGGGATGACCGGGGACGGGGACGTCAGCCCGTGAGCCTGAGCGGATTGATCAGGTCAGCGTAGACGAGCAGCCCGGCCATGATGATCATGACGAACGCCAGCGCGTACGTGAGCGGCAGGACCTTGGCGATGTCGACGTAGTTGGGCTCGGGGCGGCGCATGACCCGGGCGTAGCCGCGCTTGATGCCCTCCCACAGGCCGCCGGCGATGTGGCCGCCGTCGAGCGGCAGCAGCGGGATCAGGTTGAACATGCCGATCGCCAGGTTGAACCCGGCCAGGAGGTTGACGAAGACGGCGAGCTTCTGCACCCCGGTCAGGTCGGAGGCGAGGATCTCGCCGCCCATGCGCCCGGCGCCGACGACGCCCACCGGGCCCTCGGGGTCGCGCTTCTCACCGGAGAAGGCGGCGTGCCAGACGCCGACCATCTTCTCCGGCAGGTTCAGCAGTGACTGCGCCACCCTGCCGGTGAGCTCCGCCATGTGGCCGAAGACCGCGCCGACGCTCTGCGTCTGCATGACCTGGGTGGGCAGGACGCCGAGGAAGCCGACATTGCGCTCGATGGTGTCGGGGTCGTCGGGCTTGGGCCGGTCCTGGGCGATGAGCGTGACGGTCAGCGTCATGGGCTTGCCGTCGCGGACGACGCCGAGCGCGACGTCGCCCGCGCCGTGGGAGCGGATGAGCTGGGTGGCGTCCTGCCACGTCTCGATCTTCTTGCCGTCGAGGGAGACGAGCTTGTCCCCGGCCTTGAGACCGGCCTGGGAGGCGGGGGTCGGCTGGTCGGTGGCCTTGCACTCGGTGCGCTGCTCGCTGATCGGGATCACGCACGTGTTGGTGTCGGGCGACACGATCGGGGCGAACGTGGGCAGGCCGATGCCGACGAGCAGGATCGTGAAGAGGATGAACGCCAGCACGAAGTTCATCGCCGGGCCGCCGGACATGATGATGACCTTCTGCCACCACTTCTTCCGGTAGAAGACCCGGTCCTCGTCGCCCGGTCGTACCTCTTCCTGCGCTGCCTCACGGGCGGTGTCGATGAGGCCCTGGAAGGGGCCGGTCGAGCTGCCCCTGAGCTTGTTGGGGTCGTCGCCCGGCCGGGGCGGCAGCATGCCGATCATGCGGATGTAGCCGCCCAGCGGCAGCCACTTGATGCCGTACTCCGTCTCGCCCTTGCGGCGGGACCAGGCGGTCGAGCCGAAGCCGACCATGTACTGCGTCACCCTGACGCCGAAGATCTTGGCAGGCACGAGATGCCCGATCTCGTGCAACGCGATGGACACCATCAAACCGATGAGGAAGATGACGATCCCCGCGAGAAAGAGCCAGTCCATCTACGTGTGCTCCAGGCAGCCGGAGGGTCTTGACAGCCCCAGGGTAGTCGAACTCTCCGCACCTGGACGGCTTGCGGACAATCCATGCCTAAGGGCGCCAGATGAGCACCAGCGCGCAGTCGTCGTTGTGCCCCGAGGCCATGGCGTTGACCAGGGCACGGGCGCCGTCCCGGAATCCGGACGGCAGCAGCCGCTCGGCCTCGCCCAGCAGCTTGTCGAGCCCGGCGTCGATGTCGCGCCCCGGCTGCTCGATCAGTCCGTCGGTGTAGAGCAGCAGCGCGTCGCCCTTGTGCAGGGTGCCGCTCTCGGGCTCGCAGTGCAGGTCGGGCACCACGCCGAGGACCACGCCCTTGGCCGAGGCGACCTCCCAGTTGCCGGTGCCGGCGTCGAACTTCACCACCGGAGGATGGCCCGCCGAGGTGATGGTGTAGTCGCCGGTGGCCAGGTGAAGCCGGACGTGCACGGCGGTCACGAAGCCCTCGTCGCCGCGCTGGCGGTGCAGGTAGGAGTTGCAGGCGGGCAGGAAGTCGTCGACCGAGCCGAGCAGCCCGCCGAAGGTGCCCGACAGCAGCAGCGCCCTGGTGCCCGCGTCGACGCCCTTGCCGGAGACGTCGACCAGCGCGATGTCCACCTGGTCGCCGTCGCGCATGGACACCAGGAAGTCGCCGCCGAAGGAGGAGCCGCCCGCCTGCTTGAGCACCACCTTGCCGCCCCAGTCCTTGGGCAGCTCGGGCAGCTCGCCCTGGCTTCTCAGCCGGTCGCGCAGCTCCAGCAGCATCGCGTCGCCGCGCAGCCCCTGCACGCCGAGCTTGCCGCGGGTGCGCGCCATGAGCACCGCGAGCACCGTGGTGAACCCGATCGTCACCATCAGCCCGACGCCGATGCTCGCCGCGCCGAGGGTGAAGGCGATGTAGCCGAGCGCGACGGCGACCACCGCCAGCAGCTTGATCAAGTTGCGCACCCGCAGTTGCAGCCCGCCCACCAGGGTGACCAGGATGAGCAGCGAGGGCGAGAACCACTCGGTCGACACCCGCGCCGCCAGCAGGCCGGTGACCAGCGACAACACGGCCAGCGTGATCAGCAGGTTGCGCTCACGCGCGAGAGGCCCGCGCCGGAGGAATCGTACGGCCTGCACCAGGAAGGGCACCCGCACGAGCAGCGCGCGGAGCCGTGGCGGGATCAGCGGGGCCGGGCGGGAACTCATGATGCGCCTGACTGTATCGGTCTGAACCATCTTTGGGCAGCCCACTTGACCAAGACCTTGATCATTAAGCACCGATAATCAGGTGCCGTCCGTCTTGGCCCGTGCGTACCGTGGAGGGATGACCTACCCCATCCGTCCTGTTGCCGAGGCCGAGTGGTCCGCCTTCGGCGACGTGCTCGCCGAGGGGTTCGCCTGGACCCCCCATCCCGTTCAGTCCGAGCGGCACAAGCGGGAGACCGAGTTCGACCGCACCCTGGCCGCCTTCGACGGCGACACCATCGTCGGCTGCACGGCGATCTTCAGCTTCCGGATGACGGTCCCCGGCGGGCCGATCCCGGTCGCGGGCGTGACGGCCGTCAGCGTGCTGCCCTCGCACCGCCGCCGGGGCGTGCTGTCCGCGCTGATGCGCAGGCAGCTCACCGACATCCGCGAGCGCGGCGAGGCGGTCGCGGCGCTGTACGCGTCCGAGACGCCGATCTACGGCAGGTTCGGGTACGGCAGAGCGGCCGGCCAGATGGCGCTGACCATCGACAAGCGCGGCGCCGCCTTCGTCAGGGACGCACCGGTGGATCCGGCGCTGAGGCTCAGGGTCGCCAAGCCGGCCGAGGCCCGCGCCGACTTCGAGCGGCTGTTCGCCGCCGTCGTCACGCAGCGTCCCGGCCTGTACGAGCGCAAGCCGGAGTTCTGGGACAACATCCTGGCCGACGAGGAGTTCGACCAGCGCGGCGCGGGCGCGCTCCGCTCGGTGATCGCCGAGGACGACCAGGGTGTACGGGGTTACGCGCTGTTCAGGATCAAGCCGGACTGGGACGCCGACGGGGTGCCCGCCGGTGAGCTCAGGCTGAACGAGTTGTTCGCCGCCGATCCGGCCGCCTACGCGCTGCTCTGGCGCAGCGTGCTCGACCGGGACCTGGTCAGCAAGATCGTCAGCCATGCCCGGCCGGTGGACGATCCGCTGTTCGCGCTGGTGGCCGACCAGCGGCAGCTGCGCGCTCGCTGGAGCGACGACGTGTGGGTGCGCCTGGTCGAGGTGGACAAGGCGCTGACCTCGCGCTCCTACGCGGCCCCGGTGGACGTGGTGCTGGCGGTGCGGGACGAGGCGTGCCCCTGGAACTCCCGCCGCTGGCGGCTCAGCGCCGACACCACGGGCGCGGAGTGCAAGCCGGTCGACGACGAGCCCGACATCACGCTGAAGGCCGCCTCGCTGGGCTCCGCCTATCTGGGCGACGGGACCCTGATCGAGGAGCACGGGGCCGGACTGCTCGGTGAGCACACGCCGGGCGCCGTCCGCGCGCTGAACACGGCCATGTCATGGAGCCCCAGGCCATGGGCCGGCCTCGTCTTCTGACGTAGAGTCCGGGACATGGCCCTGCAGAGTTTGCAGATCACTGCGATCACCGCGATGCGCGCGCGAGAGGTCTCGCGGCCGTCGAAAGAGCAGCAGGAGGCCGCCGACAGGCGGCCCCTGCGTGACGAGATGCCCAAACGCGACGCCAAGCGCAGGAGCTAGGGCAGCGAGGGAAGCTGGCCGATGGTCTCGTAAGCCTGCACCTGGGCGATGCGCCGGCTGTGCCGCGCGCTGCCGGAGAACGCGGTGCCGAGGAAGACCTCGACGAAGCCGGTGGCCTCTTCGGTGGTGTGCATGCGCGCGCCGAGGGAGACCACGTTGGCGTTGTTGTGCTCGCGGGCGAGCTGGGCGGTCTCCTCACTCCAGGCGAGCGCGGCCCGGATGCCGCGCACCTTGTTGGCGGAGATCTGCTCACCGTTGCCGGAGCCACCGATGACGATGCCCAGGCTGCCCGGGTCGCCCGCCACACCCTCGGCGGCGCGCAGGCAGAAGGCGGGATAGTCGTCCTCGGCGTCATAGACCGAGGGACCGCAGTCGGTCACCTCGTGACCGTGCTCCTTCAGCCAGGACACCAGGTGGTTCTTGAGCTCATAGCCGGCATGGTCGGCACCGATGTAGACACGCACCCGCCCAGTCTTCCACAGCTGCGCCCGCCCGTTTCCAGTGCCGTCGGCTCTGACTAGAGTAAGGACTGCCAACGCCATGCAGCCCTTACGAGAGATGGGAGCGTCCATGCGTGAGATCCGCGTGATCGGCGACCCGGTCCTGCGCACCCCCGCCGAGCCGGTCAAGGACTTCGACCGTGAGCTGCGCCGCCTCATCGACGAGATGTTCCAGGCGATGTACGCGGTGGACGGGGTGGGACTGGCGGGTCCGCAGATCGGCGTGTCGCGGCGCGTGTTCGTCTATGACATCAGCGGGCGCAAGGGCCATCTGATCAACCCCACACTGACCGTCGACGACGCCGAGGAGATCGTCGACGAGGAGGGCTGCCTGTCGGTGCCCGACCGGGGCACGGGGCGACCGGCCTTCGCCCCGGTGGGACGGGCGGCCGGCGTGACGGTCGAGGGCTTCGACCGGCTGGAGCGCCCGGTCCGCGTCCAGGCCCGCGGCTCGCTCGCACGCTGCTTCCAGCACGAGAGCGAACACCTCGACGGCAAGCTGTACGTGGACCGCCTGCCGAAGAACCAGGCCCGGAAGATCATCCTCCAGGCGTAGCCCGGCGCCGAAGGGCGGCGCGCGGCGAACCGTACATCTCATCAGCGGCCTGGAGGAGCACGGCGGGCGGTGCCGCGCACCAGGCGGTCACAGCTGCAGCGACTTGATCTCGAAGAACTCCTCGAGTCCGTGCTCGCCGAGCTCGCGGCCGATGCCGGACTGCTTGTAGCCGCCGAAGGGGGCCAGCGGGTTGAATCCGCCGCCGTTGATGGCCACCTGACCGGTGCGCAGCCTGCGCGCGAGCGCGACGGCCCGCTCCTCGGTGCCCGCCCAGACCGCGCCCGCCAGGCCGTACGGGGTGCCGTTGGCGATCTGGACGGCCTGGTCCTCGGAGGTGTAGGGGATGATCGACAGGACCGGGCCGAAGATCTCCTCCTGCTCGATCGTCATGCCGGACTCGACCCCCGCGAAGACGGTCGGCTCCACGTAGAAGCCGCGCGGCAGCGGCCGCTCGGTGCCGCCGGCCACCAGCCTGGCGCCTTCCTCCTGGCCCCGGTTGATGTAGCGGACGACGCGGTCGCGCTGTGCGGCGGAGACCAGCGGCCCCAGCCGGGTGCCCTCGTCGAACGGGTCGCCCACGGTGTACTTGCGGGCGGCCTGGACGGCCAGGTGGACGGCGTCGTCGTAGTGGTCGCGGTGGACCAGCATGCGGGTCCAGGCGGAGCAGGTCTGGCCGGCGTTGACGAAGCAGTTGGCGACGCCCACCTTGACGGCCACGCCGAGGTCGGCGTCGGGCAGGATGACGTTCGCCGACTTGCCGCCGAGCTCCAGGGCGACCCGTTTGACGTCCTCGACGGCCAGCGCGGCCACTCTGCGGCCGGCCCTGACGGAGCCGGTGAAGGAGATCATGTCCACGTCGGGATGCGCGGCCATGGCCTCGCCGACGACCGGCCCGCGCCCGCTGACCAGGTTGAAAACGCCTGGTGGCAGGCCCACCTCATGGAAGATGTCGGCCAGCGCGTAGGCCGCCAGCGGCGCCACTTCGCTCGGCTTGAGCACGACCGTGCAGCCGGCGGCCAGCGCCGGGGCGACCTTGGCGATGATCTGGTGCAGCGGATAGTTCCACGGCGTGATGGCGGCGACGACGCCGACCGGCTCCTTGACGACGAGCGAGTTGCCGACGCGCGACTCGCGCGGGTGGCTCTCGGCGAGCCCGGCGTAGGAGGCGAGCACGCGGGCGGGCATCAGGGTCTGCACCTTGAGCGCGAACCCCAGCGGCGAGCCCATGTCGGCGGCGATGATCCGGGCGACGTCGTCGGCGCGCCGCACCAGTAGCTCGGCCGCGGCGGTCAGGAGTTTGGCCCGGTCGGCGGGCGCGGTGACCGACCAGGAGCCGAAGGCTTTCCTGGCCGCTCGCACCGCTTCCTGGACGTCCGCCGCGGTGCCCGCGGGCACCCGGTCGATGATCTCCTCTGTGGCCGGATTGACGACCTCGATGGCCTCTCCCGAGGCTGAGGCGGTCCAGGCACCGCCGATGTAAAGCTGACGCATATCTCTCATCCTGGCGTGCCCGTGGTCACTGCGCGAGGGAGTCACGCTTTCCGGGATGAGCTGTGTCCCCCGCGAACACAGCTTCTTCTACCGCCACAGAGGGAGAAATCAGTCGAAACGCGGCGAACGCGTGCGGGTCCGCTTCAGCTCGAAGAAGTCTTCGAACTCGGTGACCAGCAGGACGCCGTCCCACAGCCGGCCCGCGTCCTCTCCCCTGAGGATGGAGGTGATCACCGGGCCGAAGAACGCGTTGGCGCCGACGCGGATGACGGGCGTGCCGACCTCCTGGCCGACCAGGGCCATGCCCTCGTCGTGGGAGATCCGGACGGCCTCGTCGAACTCGTCGGAGTCCATCGCGTCCGCCACCCCCCTGTCCAGGCCGGCGGCCACGAGGGCCTCCTCGACGGTGGGGCGCAGGCTCCCCTCGCCCTTGGCGTGCTGCTCGTTGTGCAGGAGCGTGCCGAGCTCGGTGTAGTAGCGCCCGACGGCGTCACCGTCGTACTTGGCGGCGACCGCGGCCACCGTCCTGCCCGGGCCGACCACCCTGGCGATACGCGCGCGATAGTCGTCCGAGACGTCCTTGTCCTGGTTGAGCACTTGGAGGCTCATGATGCGCCAGCTGATCTCGATGGGCCGGACCTTCTCGACTTCGAGAAGCCATCGTGACGTGACCCAGGCATAGGGGCAGAGAGGATCGAACCACAGGCTGACAGGAGTCTTCTGCGTCATGTGGGGCCATAACCTTGTGAGGTCCGTGTCCTATTCCTGGCATGGCAGGATACGGACAATTCGCAGACGAAGTGGTGAAAAGGAGCGCAACTTGGCAGGCAACCTGACCCGGGACGAGGCTCGTACGCGTGCCCGGCTGTTGAAGGTCGAGTCGTACGAGGTGGCACTCGACCTCACCGAGGGCGACGAGCGCTTCGAGAGCGTGACCACGGTCCGCTTCACCAGCGCCCAGCCGGGCGCCGCCACCTTCATCGACCTGCACGGCGCCCGCGTGCGCAAGGCCGTGCTCAACGGCCAGGAGCTCGACCTGGCCACCTACGACGAGGACAAGGGCCGTCTCCCGCTCCCCTCGCTCGCCGACTCCAACGAGCTGCTCATCGACGCCGACTGCGCCTACATGCGCTCCGGCGAGGGCCTGCACCGCTTCGTCGACCCGGTGGACCAGAAGGTCTACCTGCACAGCCAGTTCGAGACGGCCGACGCGCACCGCATGTACGCCTGCTTCGACCAGCCCGACCTCAAGGCCACCTTCCAGCTCACCGCGCTAGCGCCGAGGGACTGGGAGGTCGTCTCCAACGCCGCGGCCGCCTCCGTGGTGGAGCTGCCCGCGGAGCCCGGCAAGCACGGCACCGTGCCCGCCGCCAAGCGCTGGACCTTCGCCGTCACCCCGATCATGTCCACCTACATCACCGCGCTCGTGGCCGGCCCGTACCACAAGGTGACCGCCGAGCACGACGGCATCCCGCTGGGCATCTACTGCCGCGCCTCGCTCGCCGAGCACCTCGACGCCGACAACATCCTCGAGGTCACCCGGCAGGGCTTCGACTTCTTCCACAAGGTGTTCGGCGTCCGCTACCCCTTCGGCAAGTACGACCAGCTCTTCGTGCCGGAGTTCAACGCCGGCGCGATGGAGAACGCGGGCTGCGTGACCTTCCTCGAGGACTACGTCTTCCGCTCCCGGGTCACCGACGCCGTGGTCGAACGGCGCGCGGAGACGATCCTGCACGAGATGGCGCACATGTGGTTCGGCGACCTCGTCACCATGCGCTGGTGGGACGACCTGTGGCTGAACGAGTCGTTCGCCACCTACATGTCGGTGCTCGCCCAGGCCGAGGCCACCCGCTGGGGCGGCGGGGCGTGGACGACCTTCGCCAACGTGGAGAAGTCCTGGGCCTACCGCCAGGACCAGCTGCCCTCCACCCACCCGATCGCCGCCGACATCCCGGACATGCAGGCGGTCGAGGTCAACTTCGACGGCATCACCTACGCCAAGGGCGCCTCGGTGCTCAAGCAGCTCGTCGCCTACGTCGGGCTGGACAACTTCCTGGCCGGCGTGCGCGACTACTTCAATGAGCACGCGTGGGGCAACACCGAGCTGAAGGACCTGCTCGGCGCGCTGGAGCGCACCTCCGGCCGCGACCTGTCGTCGTGGTCGAAGGAGTGGCTGGAGACCTCGTGGGTCAACACGCTGCGGCCGTCGTTCGAGGTGGCCGACGGCAGGTTCACCTCCTTCGAGGTGCTGCAGGAGGCCCCCGCCGACTACCCGACGCTGCGCTCGCACCGCGTCGCGATCGGCCTCTACTCCCTCACCGACGGCGCGCTGACCCGTACCAAGCGGGTGGAGCTCGACGTGGTGGGCGCCCGCACGGCCGTCGCCGAGCTGGTCGGCGCGGAGCAGCCCGACCTGGTGCTGATCAACGACGACGACCTCACGTACGCCAAGGTCCGGCTGGACGAACGGTCGCTGCGCACGCTGGTCGAGGGCGGCATCTCCGGCTTCACCGAGTCGCTGCCCCGCGCGCTGTGCTGGTCCGCGGCCTGGGACATGACCCGTGACGGCGAGATGTCCACCCGCGACTACGTCAAGCTCGTCGTCTCGGGCATCGCCACGGTCAAGGACCTCACCGTCCTGCAGACGGTGCTGCGGCAGGCGCGGCAGGCCGTCCAGCAGTACGCCGACCCGGCGTGGCGGGCCGAGGGCATGGCGCTGCTGGGCGGCGAGCTGCGCTCGCTGCTGGCCGCCGCCGAGCCCGGCTCGGACCACCAGCTCGCCTACCTCCAGGCGTTCGCGCCGGTGGCCACCTCCGCGGACGACCTGGCGCTGCTGACGGCGATCCTGGACGGCTGCGATGTGCCCGCCGGGCTGTCGGTGGACACGGACCTGCGCTGGACGCTGGTGCACGCGCTGGTCGTCGGCGGCCGGCTGGGCCCGGCCGACATCGAGGCCGAGCTGGAGCGCGACCCCACGGCCACCGGCGAGAGGTCCGCGGCGCTGTGCCGGGCGGCCGTCCCGACGGCCGAGGCCAAGGCCGCGGCCTGGGAGCGGATCGTGGGCGGCGAGCTCGCCAACCACATCGCCCGCACCACGATCAACGGCTTCCAGGACCCGCACCACCCCGAGCTGCTGGCGCCCTACCGCGCGAAGTACTTCGAGCAGGTGGGGCGGATCTACCAGGAGTGGACGTTCGACCAGGCCTCGACGTTCGCGGTCGGGTGCTTCCCCTCGCTGCTCATCGAGGAGGAGACCGTACGCGCGGCGCAGGACTATCTGGCGGCCGAGGAGCGGCCCCAGGCGCTGCGCAGGCTGATCCTGGAAGGCGCCGACGGCGTCAGCCGGGCGCTGCGCAACCGCGCCAAGGACGCCTCCTGAGGGCTCGGGCGGCTTGACGGCGGGGCGAGGATCACGGCGATCCTCGCCCCGCCCGTTTCGGCGGGCCGGGACACCGCCTGCTGGGCGGTCCAGGACACCGCCTGTTCCGGCGGTCCGGGACACCGCCGCCGGTTCGTTCACCGGCGGCGGATTCCGGCCCCGGGCACACCTGTCACGGTGTTAGCCTCGATGACGTGCTCGAATCCGGGATCACGCTCAACGGCCGCTACCTCCTGACCCGCCGGGTCGGTGGCGGCGGCATGGGCGAGGTCTGGCGGGCCGACGACACCGTCCTGCGGCGCACGGTGGCCGTCAAGGTGCTCCAGCCGGCCCTGTCGGAGGACCCCACGTTCCTGCGGCGCTTCCAGAACGAGGCCAGGGCCATGGCCACGCTCAACCATCCCGGCGTGGTCGACGTCTACGACTACGGCACCTGCGAGGTCGCCGAGCGCCAGGTGAGCTTCCTGGTGATGGAGTTCGTCGAGGGCGAGTCGCTCGACCGCGTGCTGCGTCGTGGCCCGCTCTCCCAGGCCGACACCATGCGGCTGGTCGTCGAGGTGGCCGGCGCGCTCGCCGCCGCCCACGCGCAGGGCATCGTGCACCGCGACGTCAAGCCGGCCAACCTCATGGTCCGGGCCGGCGGCGAGGTGGCGCTCACCGACTTCGGCATCGCGCACTCCGCCTCCGCGGGCCAGCTCACCGCCACCGGGGCGATGCTCTGCTCGGCCGGCTACTGCGCGCCCGAGATGGCCACCTCCAGCGACGTGACGCCCGCCGTCGACGTCTACGCGCTCGGCGTGGTCGCCTACGAGTGCCTGACCGGCCGGCTGCCGTTCGAGGGTGATACTCCCGTACAAATCATCTTCAAGCACCTGCACGCCCCCGTCCCCGAGCTGCCCGCCGAGGTGGCGCCAGGGCCGCGCCAGGTGGTGACCCGGGCGATGGAGAAGGCGCCGGAGCGGCGCTGGGCGTCGGCCGCCCTGATGGCGCAGGCGGCGCGGCGAGCCCTGGACTCCCCCGACGCCATCACCGCCCCCGCGCCGGCCGCCACCGTCCCCGCGACCGCCTCCGCCGCCGCTGTCACCACCGGCGGCGGCACCGGCGCCACCGCTGACACCATCGCCGGCACCGCCGGCGGCACCACCACCCCGCGCCGCCGCGCGCTGTCGGCGGTATTGGCCATCACCGCCGCCGTCGCGGTCACCGCGGGGGTCGCCGGGATCGTCTGGATGCGCCCAGCCGAGACCAGCGGCCAGAGCGGCGTCGTCCCGCCGGTGACCCAGCAGGAGCCGCGCACCACCACCAGCGGCCCCGCGCCCAGCGACAGCGGCAGGCCCGTCCCGCCGACGAAGAAGACCCCGGCCCCGCAGCCGAGCACGGGCACGAGCACGCCCACGGTGCCCGCCCCCAGCGCGACGGCCACCGTCACCCCGACCGTGACGCCCACCGTCACGCCCACGGTGGAGCCCCCCTCGGAGCCAGAGCCGGAGCCGTCGGAGGAGCCCAGCACGTCTGAGCCGCCGGCGCCGACCGTGGAGCCCACGGCCACCGAGCCCCCCGGCGAAATCCAGTGCATCAGGACGCCTTGCCCGTGACCGGCGGGTAACGCGGCGCAAGATCGACTATTCTTGCGTTCCGTCACCCCCCGACCGCGCGTGGGAGCCACGTTGAACAGGCCCACCAAGAAGCCCTCCATCATCGTCGATCCCGTGCTGATCATCGGCACCGGCCTGTCGGTCCTGCTGGCCGTGATCTTCTACGTACGCGAGGACACCGCCCAGGCGCTCGGCACTGTGGCCGGGCTCATCGGCGGCGTCATCACGCTCCAGGTCCAGACGCTGCTGAAGGAGCGCCGCAGGATCGACCACGAGACCAGGGTCGGCCACATGGTCTCCACCATCGAGAAGATCCCGTGGCTGCCGGACCTGATGGAGCCCATGCTGCGCGCCGCCAAGCACGTCGAGCGCGACTACGACGGGACGCCGGCCCAGGACGCCTGCCGGCGCGCCTTCGAGGAGTGCCTGCGCACGCTGACCGACCTCGAACGCGGCCACTTCCGCTCGCCGTACGGCGACAACGAGGTGTTCCTGGGGCTGATCGAGCGGGCGCGGGAGCAGATGTGCGTCACCAGCGTGCCCGCCGTCGACCTGACGTGGTGGCGTGAGCCCGTCGGCAGGCAGTACTGGCAGGCCCAGGTGGAGGCGCTGGCGCGGGGCGTGGTGATCCGCCGCGTGTTCATCTACCACGAGTGGACCGACGATCTCGACGCGCTGGCCCGCGAGCAACTCGACGCGGGGGTACGCGTCCGCCGCGTGCAGGCCCTGCGGCTGCCCGCCGCCATGCGGGTGATCACCGGGGTGTGGGACGGCAGTTGCGGGCACGAGCTCAACTACACGGCGGCGGGCGAGGCCGTCCACGACACCTTCACCGTGTCTCCTCCGGATCTCGAACGCCTGATGAGGCAGTTCGAGATGATCGAGCGGAGCGCGGTGGACCTCGACGAGCCGCGGGCGCCCGACCTCGTGCCCTGAAGCCGTCGGCCGTCAGCACCACGAGCGCCACCCACAGCAGCCCGAACGCCAGCCACCGGGTCAGGGGCATGGACTCACGGACGACGAGCAGCCCGATGAGGAACTGCACGATCGGCTCGATGTACTGCAGCATGCCGGTCACGCTGAGCGGGATCTTCGTCGCGGCGGCGCTGAACAGCAGCATCGGCACCATCATCACGAACCCGGAGCCGACGCCGAGCAGCGTGTTGACCACCGACACGTGCCCGAACGTCGCCTGGCCGCCCGCCTGCAACACCACCGTGTAGACCAGGGCGAACGGGAACAGCACCGCCGTCTCCACCATCAGCCCCTCGACGGCGCCGACGTCCACCCGTTTCTTGATCAGCCCGTAGCCGCCGAACGTCACGGCCAGGGCCAGCGCGATCCACGGCGGTCCGCCGTACGCGAGGGTGAGGACGAGCACCGCGACGGCGGCCAGCCCGATCGCGGCCCACTGCGGGCCGCGCAGCCGCTCCCTGAAGATCCCGACGCCGAAGGCGATGCTGACCAGCGGCGTGATGAAGTATCCCAGCGAGGCGTCGACCACGTGCCCGCTCATCGTCGCCCAGATGAAGAGCGCCCAGTTGATCGAGGTCAGCACGCTGGCCAGGGTGAGCAGGGCCAGGTCACGCGGCCGGCGCAGGATCGCGGCCACCTGCCGCCGGCGGCCGAGCGCGAGCACCAGCAGTCCGATCGCCACCGGGGACCAGAGCACGCGCAGGGCCAGGATCTCCACCGGGCCGGTGGGCTCCACCAGCGGCCAGTAGAGGGCGGACAGACCCCACAGCACATAGGCCGCCACGCCGAGCAGGACACCACGGCGCGTAACGGACACCCGGCCCACCCTACGCGGTCTTGGAGCGCAGCACCCTGACCCGTGGGACACGCGGCCCTGACGCACTGGGCCCCGCCCTGGTGTTCGGAAAGCTGGCCATTCGGCCGTGAGAGGGTGATCTGGTGGAAACGACCCGAGATCTGTTCGTCGCCCTGGCCCGGCGCTACGCGTTCGCCGATCTCGGCGCGCTGACCCCGAGTCCGCAGATCGCCGAGGCCTGCGAGTTCGGCCAGCGGCTGCTCTCGCTCGACGCCGAGGACTTCGCGGTGGACACCAAGGCCGTGCCCGCCGACCTGAAGCGGCAGGCGAGGGCCTGTCACATGCCGCAGACGCCGCGTGAGCAGCCGCGTGGCGCCCTTGAGTCGCTGCGTCCCGCCTTCGGGCTGCTGCTGGAGGTCATCGCCATCCGCTGGCACCGCCGCGAGCTGAGCCCGATGATCGCCGCGGTGCACATCGCCGGCGAGTATCTGCCGCTGCTCGCCTTCGAGCCGCGGCTCGGCCACGCGGGCGACCCCGCACGCTGGCCGGCGGGGCTGAACGCGCCCGAGAGCCGGTTCGGGGTGATCGGCGACCGCGAGTGCGACCACACCAAGTCGGAGCAGTCGGCGGCCAACCGGACCCTGCGGGTGGCGGGTGAGCCGCCGCAGGGCTGGCGCGCCTACTTCGACCGCCAGCACAGCCAGGTCGCCGGCGCCCTGGCGGTCTGCGTGGCCACCTGCCGCAACCCCTGCACGGCCATGGACTGGATCGAGCCGGGGCCGCGCGCCGACCTTCAGGCGCGCGCCCGCACCGCGCTGGCCTTCGCCGACACCCCGCTGGTACGGCTCCGCCACGCGGCTCCCGTCGGCCACGGCTTCGGCGTGCCCTCGCCCGAGGAGGTGCTCGAAGCCTGGGAGCGCAGCAGGACGGCGCTGGACAAGAACCCGGTGGGCGCGGCCGCGACGCAGGACGACGGCTTCCCGCTGCCCGGCCTGCCGTCGCTGTTCGGGGCCGTGGCCGCCGTCCCCCTCGCCCCCTCGACGCTGCTGGAGGGCGTCAGCCGGCACGTCGTCTCGCTGATCGAGCGGTAGAGCGCTAGCGCCGGGCGGTGGCCTGCTCCGCCAGGGCGCCGATGCCGTTGAGCAGCCCGCCGGCCAGGTCACCGACGCCGAAGGAGGTGGCCATCGACATCGCGGTCAGCCCGCACACGGCGTCGGGGATCCTGCGCCCGGCGTTCTCGCCCGTGACGATCTCCAGGGCGCAACCCTTGACGTCCACGAGCAGCACGACGGCGCCGGCGGCCTCGGCGCCGAGCGCGGCGTGCAGCTTCTCCGCGAAGTGCCGTCTGCCGCCGACCGGCTCACCGAGGAAGAGGCCGAAGCGCAGTCCGCTGCGCCGCTCGGCGACCGTCAGCGCGTGCCTGACGTCGTCGGCCTGCTGCGGGGTGAGTGCGCGCGTCTCCGCTCGCCATCCGACCGACGCGCCGCCGATCCGCCTGCCGGGCTCGGCCGTCTCCGCGGCGGTCACCCAGTCCGCCCCCGTCACGGCCGCCCAGCGTGGCGGCGGGTCGGTCAGCACCGGGCCGGAGGTGCTCGCGCCGTGTTCGCTGCCCGCGGGACCGCCGAACCACACCGGGCCGGCCGCCGCCCTGCGCGCCGAACGGCGGCCCGGCACCAGGACCAGCAGGCTGATCAGCACGAACAGCCCCAGCGACACCCCGACGAGAAAGAGCAGGATCTCCAGCGCGCTGTCCACACCCCGACCGTATTCCCGGGCCGGTCCGCCGGGCCAGCACCCGCCGGGAGATCATCCCCCCAAGGTGGGCAAAGCCGGGGCAGGTCACCAGAGCGACGGCCTGCGTTCGCCCCAGAATCCGCCCCTGGCGGCCTCGACCTGCGCCGACACCGAGACCAGCGAGACGAAGTCGCGGTACGTCGCCGACCCGAACATGATCGGCACGTCCCTGACCAGGTTAAGATCCTTGACGGGGATCGGCACTCCGGCGAGCGGTCCGTCCGGCGGTTCCCGTTCCAGACGGCGGGCCTGCTGGAGCGCGCTTGTTCGAGAGCCGAAAGGTCGTGCTGGCACGCTTCCGCACCCTGGACATCTCTAGAGAAGAAAGTAATAAGTACCCGGAAATCGGGCGTGGAACACAGTGAGCTGGGCCATAAAACTATGGACAAGGCAGCACTAGGAATCGATCGAACCAGCGGACTACGGTGAGTTGCGTGGACTCCGACCCTCAGCGCGAAGACGGTCACAACACCTCGCCCATCTGGGTGAGCGACCGACCCGAAGGCGAGCAAGCCGCCGCCTCCGCCGCCAAGCCATCGGCGCCCATCACGACGTACGCGCCGATGGAGCGCGCCTCCCTGCGTGACCTGATGCAACAGCCGCGCTTCCGTCGCCTGGGCAGCCGGGCGCTGGTGGCGCTGGCCGTCGGCGTGGTCGTGGGTTTCCTGGTCTCGGACTGGCGACTGGGTGTGACCGCGGCGATCGTGGCCGCGATCCTGGACACGGTCTACCGGGCCCGCTCCAACTCCACGGTGCCGGCCTGGCGGCGTGCCTCCGTCGCCGAGCGCCGGACCGAGGCGCAGCTGCGCAGGCTGGAGCGCAACGGCTACCGCACGCTGCACGCCAGGGCGATTCCCGGCAGCGAGGCCCAGATCGACCACCTCGTCGTGGGGCCGACGGGCGTCTACGCCGTCGACTCCGAGAAGTGGGACAAGCGGCTGCCGGTCCGGGTGCAGATGGGCAAGAAACTCTTCCACGGGCCGTTCGACATGAAGCCCCGCATCACCGAGGCCAAGTGGGAGGCGTCGCAGGCCAGCGAGCTGATCACCAAGTCCTTCGGGCGGGAGATCTCGGTCGTGCCCTCGCTGGCCATCTACGGCCCGCCGGTGCCCTGGAAGATCATGACGATCCGCGGCGTGGACGTCTACGAGGGCGCCCGGGCCCGCAGGTGGATCACCAAGCGGGAGCGCGCGCTGACCGACGCCGAGATCGACCGTATCTACGAGATCGCCGCCCAGGTCCTGCCCGCCCGCTACGGCGAAGGCTGAGGCGAGGGCCGCTCGCGTCGGGTCCGTGCCGTTCCGGCACGGACCCCGGCCTTGTTGTCCGGGCTGTGGACACGCGTCTCAGCTACCGGGCGAGGGGCCGTACCATGTGTAGACGCTAGCGATGGGAGAAATCATGCCCGCCCTCAGGTCACGTACGGTCACCCACGGCAGGAACATGGTCGGCGCCCGGGCCCTGCTCCGGGCGACCGGCGTAGCGGGCGGCGACTTCGGCAAGCCCATTATCGCGGTGGCCAACAGCTTCACCCAGTTCGTCCCCGGTCACGTGCATCTGCGCGAGGTGGGCGACGTGGTGGCGGGGGCGATCCGCGAGGCGGGGGCGATCCCCCGCGAGTTCAACACGATCGCCGTGGACGACGGCATCGCCATGGGCCACGGCGGCATGCTCTACTCCCTGCCGTCGCGCGAGCTGATCGCCGACGCGGTCGAGTACATGGTCAACGCGCACTGCGCCGACGCGATGATCTGCGTCTCCAACTGCGACAAGATCACGCCGGGCATGCTGCTGGCCGCCTTCCGGCTCAACATCCCCACGGTCTTCGTCTCCGGCGGCCCGATGGAGGCCGGCAAGACCCCGGGCCGCAAGCTCGACCTGATCGACCCGATGATCGCCGCGGCCGACGAGTCCGTGTCCGACGCCGACCTGCTGGAGATGGAGGAGAACGCCTGCCCCACCTGCGGCTCGTGCTCGGGCATGTTCACCGCCAACTCCATGAACTGCCTGGCCGAGGCGATCGGCCTGGCGCTGCCGGGCAACGGCACGATCCTGGCCACGCACAAGTCGCGTAAGAAGCTGTTCGAGGACGCCGGCCGTCAGCTCGTGGAGATCACCCGCCGCTACTACGAAGAGGACGACGAGTCGGTGCTGCCGCGCTCGATCGCCACCAGCGAGGCGTTCGAGAACGCCATGACGCTCGACGTGGCGATGGGCGGCTCCACCAACACGATCCTGCACATCCTGGCCGCGGCCCGCGAGGCGGAGGTCGACTTCGGGCTGAAGGAGATCAACGAGATCTCGATGCGGGTGCCGTGCCTGTGCAAGGTGGCCCCGGCCAGCAGCAAGTACCACGTCGAGGACGTCCACCGGGCCGGCGGCATCCCCGCCATCCTGGGCGAGCTCGACCGCGCCGGGCTGCTGCACAGCGACGTGCCGACCGTCAACGGCGGCAGTCTCGGTGACATGATCGCCGCCTGGGACCCGCAGTCGCCCACGGTGCTGCCGGAGGCGGTCGAGCTGTGGCACGCGGCGCCGGGCAACGTCCGCACGGTCAAGCCCTACTCCCAGGACAACCGCTGGGACGACCTCGACCTCGACCGGGCCGACGGGTGCGTGCGCGACCTGGAGCACGCCTACACCGTCGACGGCGGCCTGGCCGTCCTCTACGGCAACATCGCGCGCGACGGCGCTGTGGTGAAGACCGCCGGGGTCGACGAGTCGATCTGGAAGTTCACCGGGCCCGCGGTGGTGTTCGAGTCGCAGGACCAGGCGGTCGAGGGCATCCTCGGGGACAAGGTCAAGGAGGGCGACGTGGTGGTCATCCGCTACGAGGGCCCCAAGGGCGGACCCGGCATGCAGGAGATGCTCTACCCGACCTCGTTCCTCAAGGGCAGGGGTCTCGGCAAGGCGTGCGCGCTGGTCACCGACGGCCGCTTCTCGGGCGGCACGTCCGGCCTGTCGATCGGGCACGCCTCCCCCGAGGCCGCCGAGGGCGGGACGATCGCGCTGGTCGAGGATGGCGACCTCATCGAGATCGACATCCCCGGCCGCAAGCTGGAGCTGCGCGTCCCTGAGGCCGAGCTGGCCGCGCGACGCGAGCGCCTGCTGGCCGACCTGGGCCGCTACCGGCCGCGCGACCGTGACCGGCAAGTGAGCGCCGCGCTGCAGGCTTACGCGGCCATGACGACGTCGGCCTCCACGGGCGCGTCGCGCGACCTGTCGCAGCTGTCTCACTGACCGGCTGTACGAACCTGTCCGGCAGGCGATGACCGTGTCGCCTGCCGTACAGGTATTCGAAAAATGTCGGTGGCCTTACGTATTCTTGGGGTATGGCTACAGTCGTGAAGCCCCAGACCCGCCCGCTGACGACCGCCGAGATCGCCGCCCTCGCCCTGTCCCTCGCTCATCTGGGGTCGGGCCCCCAGGCCGTCACCGCCAGGCGCGGCCTGCAGCACGTCTTCGACCATCTGGACCTCGACGACGACGTCATCGCCGCCACGCTGACCACGCTCACCGAGCCGCTGCCGGTCGACGTGGCCTCCCGGGCGCGGCTCATCGCCGACGCCATCACCAGCCGCATGATGATCCGCCTCCACTACCGTGACGCCGCCGGAAACGTCAGCAGCCGGCAGGTGGAGCCGGTCACCTGCCTGGTCCACCGCGAATACTGGTATCTGGTCGGCGTGTGCCGGACGCGCCGCGCGATCAGGGCCTTCCGGTTCGACCGGATCCTGGCGGTCGAGCCCACTCTGACCCCGTCCCGGCCGCACCTGGCCGACCGCTTCCTCCCCTTCCAGCGCCGCAAGCGCACCAGGGCCGTCGCCTGACCGTTCGGCACACGTGTCCCCTCCCTGCCCGGGAGGGGACACGGCCCCCGTCGGCGCGGTCGAACCGCGCGGGCAGAGGCTGACCGCGCAAGTGTGGGCCCGGCCGACACGCAACGAGCGGTAGAGGCTCGGGGGACTCGCGCAAGCCAGGTAGAACCGGCGCGGAAAAGTGGCCGGTGCTTGACTCTTCGTGCCCCCGGGCTTTGGGATGGCGGCTGCCAGGCTCGCGGGCATGCGTGTTCGGCGTATCTGGCTCATCGGCGTCCTGCTGGTCGCCTCGTCGGGCTGTGCGGTTGCGGCGCTTCCCCCGGCCGGGCCACCATCCGTGAGTGACCTGGTCGCGCGGGAACTGCCCGGACCTTGGCCCGGGGCTTCCACGAAGCTGGGGCCGCCGGGCGCCGAGGCGGCCACGAGGCCGGAGAAGCGGGTGCTGCCCGTTGAGCGGCGGCGCCGGCTGGATCGGGCGCTGGAGCGCTATCTGGCCACCCGGCCGGGCCGCGCGGCGGTGGCCGTCTACGACAGGACCACCGCCACCGGGTACGCCTTCCCCACCGAGCGGGAGCCGTTCATGCTGGCCAGCGTGGCGAAGGTGGACATCCTGCTGGCGCTGCTGCTGCGCACCCAGCAGGAGGGACGCCGGCTGGACGGCTACGAGCGCACGCTGGCCGCACGGATGATCCGTTACAGCGACAACGACTGCGCGCACGAGCTCTACCTGACGATCGGCGGCCGGCGCGGGCTCTCCGAGGTGCTGGGGCGGCTCGGCGTGCGGCACACCCGGCCGGGACCTGGCCTGTATTGGGGGGCGACGCCCAGCCAC
Source organism: Nonomuraea glycinis (assembly GCF_014646515.1). GTDB lineage: Bacteria > Actinomycetota > Actinomycetes > Streptosporangiales > Streptosporangiaceae > Nonomuraea > Nonomuraea glycinis. The sequence goes on along the minus strand of NZ_BMNK01000001.1, from coordinate 1,024,025 downwards.
CCGTCGGACCAGGTCATGGTGCTGGAGCGGCTCACCGCCCCGGACGGGCCGGTGTCGGCGGCCAACCGCCGCTACGCGCTCGGCCTGATGACCACGGTCGCCCCCGCACAGGCGTGGGGCGTGGGCTCGGTGGGCGAGCGAGTGGCGGTGAAGAACGGCTGGCTGCCCGCCGAGGCGCACGACGGCCGGTGGACCGTCAACAGCCTGGGCCGGCTCACCGTCGGCGGGCACGAGCTGCTGATGGCGGTGCTGTCAGAGCGCAGCCCGGACATGAGCACCGGCATCGCCACGGTGGAGGAAGTGGCCCGGCTGGCCGTACAGGCTTTCACCCGCCAGAACACCTGACGGCGAATCGAGCCGCCTCATCGGGCGTACGCGTGGACCAACGGCAGAGCGAATCGCCCCGCGGCCGGACACGCAGACCAACGGCGGAGCGAATCGCCCCGCCTGCCGGACACGCAGACTAACGGCGGAGCGAGCCACCCCACCGGGCATACACGCGGACCAACGCGGAGCGAATCGCCCCGCCGGCCGTACGGGCCGCTCCGCAGGGTGCTCAGCCGCAGCAGCCGCCGCCACAGCAGCCGCCCCCACCGCCGCCGCTCGTGCGGGGGGCGGCGGCGGAGCCGGTCATGGCGACGGTGGACAGCAGCTTGACCGTGTCGTCGTGGCCCTCAGGGCAGGGGGCCGGGTCGCTCGACGCCGACATGGGACGGGACAGCTCGAACGTGGAGCCGCAGGCGCGGCAGCGGTAGTCGTATCGCGGCATACGCCAAGAGTACGGCCGTCACCGGTAGAAGGTCACCTGGGCGTAGTCGGACACCGGCTCGTAGCCGATCGACCGGTAGACGGCGTTGCTCGTCGGGTTGCCCAGATCGGTGAAGAGCACGACCTCGTCGCAGCGCTCGGCCAGCCCCACCTGGCTGGTGTAGGCGGTCACAGCGGCGCCATGGCCTCTCCTGCGCTGCTCCGGCGGTGTGTAGACCGGGCCGATCCGGCAGACTCCGCCCGCAGCCGGCGACAGGGCGGCGAACGACACGGGCACACCGCCGGACTCCCACACGAACAGCTCGCCCAGGGACAGCCGCTGCCTGGTCCGCTCGGGCACGTCCTCGCCCGCGCCCAGCTTGACCTCGGCGAAGAAGGCGTACATCCAGCTCACCAGCAGGGGCAGGTCGGCCTCGACGGCGGGCCGGCCGCGGCCGGGCACGTCGGGGACGGTGAGCGTGCCGAGCCGGTAGAGGCGCTCGGGGAGCACGTGACCGGAGCGGCCGAGCGCCCGCGCCACCTCGTCGGTCAGCTCGCGCGGGCCCACGACCTCGGGAATGTCGCCCTTCAGCGCCCGTACGAGCTCGGCGACGGCGCGGACCGGCATGCGGGCGAGCCCCACGGGACGGGGAGGGGTGCGGAACGCGGCGCCGCGCACCTGGCCGCCGTCGGTCCACCAGCCGAAGTAGGCGTCCTGGGCGGGGAGGCCGGCGCGCAGCCCGGCCAGGACGGTGAGCGGCACCGTGTTGCTCACCGGATCGGTCAGCAGGAAGGGCTCGGCGGCCCTGGCGAACTCCTCGGCGTCCGTGGTGAAGGTCCACATGCGGCAGATCCTGCCAGGCGACCGCGCCGGAGGGAAAGTGAGAAAAGCCCGGCCCCGGACAGGGGACCGAGCCGGAGGGAGAGCGAGAAGGGCCCGGCCCCCGGGCAGGGGACCGGGCCGCGGATCACTTTCGGGCCGCCGGTTCGCGGATCGCTTTCAGGCCGCCGGTTCGAGGTAGGGCGCCCATTGCGGGTCACCGACGAGAGACGCGCCGATGAGCCGCCAGTGAGCGCCCCGTGGCACCGCCGGGGCGACGCGGAGCGACCACCCCAGCTCCTCAAGGTATTTGTCGGCCTTGCGGTGGTTGCACGGCGTGCACGAGGCGACGCAGTTCTCCCACGTGTGGGTGCCACCCCTGGAGCGAGGAATGACATGGTCGATGGTCTCGGCCCGCTGGCCGCAGTAGGCGCAGCGGTAGTCGTCGCGCCGCATGAGAGCGGCCCTGGTCAGGGGAATGCGCGATCGGTAGGGGATGCGGACGTATCGGCGGAGCCGGATCACCGACGGGACGTCGAGCGTGCAGGAGGCGGAGCGCAGCACGGCGCCCCGGCCGTCGCGGTGCACGACGTCGGCCTTCTCCCGCAGCACCAGCACGATGGCGCGGTGCAGCGAGAGCGTGGTGAGTGGCTCGTAGGTGGCATTCAGCAGCAGGACTTGGCGCATCATCGGGCCTCTTCCCGCTGCGGGCGTATGAAGGGGGACATGCCGCGGCATGTCCCGGCTATTCGCCCCTCCTGGGGCATCAACGCTTGCGTCACGTGGACCTCCGCCGGACGGCCCAGCGGATGGTCACCACGGCACCGTCCTGTCTGCAAGTCTGGCGTTTCCCGCGTGGTCCCCGCCACCCCTTAACCTCCAGCCGGAATGACCAGAGGGACGCACGGTACGTTTTATTCCCGCATCACCAGGCCTTTACGCCATCCTCCCGGCATCGCGCTTGCCGTAGGGTTCGAAGCATGACGCGAGAGCCCTACCCTGCCGCACCGCGCGAGGAGACCGTCGAGATCCTGCACGGCACGCCCGTTCCCGACCCCTACCGCTGGCTGGAGGATCCGGCCGGCGCGGAGACGGAGAAGTGGCTGCTCGGGCAGGCGGAGTTGTTCAAGCGGGAGAGCGAGCCGCAGCGCTTCAAGTCGCGGATCGCGGAGCTGCTGATGTCCGGCTCGGTGGGCACTCCGGCCTGGCGCGGCGGCCGGCACTTCTTCAGCCGGCGCACGCCGGAGCAGGAGCACGCCGTCTACTACGCGGTGGACGCGGACGGCACCGAGCGGGTGCTGGTCGACCCGATGGCGCTCGACCCCACCGGGCTGACCACGCTCGACGCGGTCCAGCCCGACAAGGAGGGGCGCCTGCTGGCGTACCAGATCTCGGTGGGCGGCGACGAGGAGTCGGTCCTCTACGTCATCGACGTGGCGACGGGAGCCCGTGTCGAGGGCCCGATCGACCGCTGCCGCTACTCCCCCATCGCCTGGCTGCCGGGCGGCGAGGCCTTCTACTATGTGCGGCGGCTGCCGAGCACCGAGGTGCCGGAGAACGAGCGGCAGTTCCACCGCCGCGTCTATCTGCACCGCGTCGGCACCTCCACCGAGGACGACGTGCTGATCTTCGGCGACGGCATGAAGATGACCAACTACTACGGCGTCTCGGTCTCGCGTGACGGCCGCTGGCTGCAGATCTCCGCCAGCGAGGGCACCGCTCCGCGCAACGACCTGTGGGTCGCCGACCTGGAGGTCTCCACGCCCGAGCGGCCGGAGCTGAGCGTCGTGCAAGAGGGCGTGGACGCCCAGACCGGCCTGGTGTTCGGCCGCGACGGCAGGCTCTACGTGCACACCGACCGGGACGCGCCGCGCGCCCGGGTCTGCGTCACCGACCCGGCCGAGCCCGGCCACGACTCCTGGCGTGACCTGATCCCACAGGACGAGGAGGCGGTGCTGTCCGACTTCGCCATCCTCGACGGCCTGGAGCGCCCGGTCATGCTGGTGGGCTGGACCCGCCACGCGATCAGCGAGATCACCGTGCACGACCTGGCGACGGGCGAGCGCCTGGGCGAGGTGCCGACGCCCGGCCTGGGCACCATCGGCGGCATCTCCGAGCGGCCCGAGGGCGGCCACGAGGCCTGGTTCGGCTACACCGACAACACCAACCCGCCGTCCATCCAGCACTACGACGCCCGGACCGGCGAGACCACGCTCTGGGCGGCCTCGCCCGGCGCGGTGGAGGTGCCGCCGGTGCGCACCGAGCAGGTCGTCTACCGGTCGAAGGACGGCACCGACGTCCGCATGCTGATCATCTCGCCGGTCGACGGCGAAGGCCCGCGCCCGACGATCCTGTACGGCTACGGCGGCTTCGGCCTGTCGATGACGCCCGGCTACTCGGCGTCGATCCTGGCCTGGGTGGAGGCGGGCGGCGTCTACGCGATCGCCAACCTGCGCGGCGGCGGCGAGGAGGGCGAGGACTGGCACCGCGCCGGCATGCTCGCCAACAAGCAGAACGTCTTCGACGACTTCCACGCCGCGGCCGTCCACCTCGTCGAGACGGGGGTGACCACGACCGCGCAGCTCGGCATCTCCGGCGGCTCCAACGGCGGCCTGCTGGTGGGGGCGGCGCTGACCCAGCGCCCGGAGCTCTACTCCGCGGTGGTCTGCTCGGCGCCGCTGCTCGACATGGTGCGCTATGAGAAGTTCGGGCTCGGCGCCACCTGGAACGTCGAGTACGGCACCGCCGAGGACCCCGAGCAGTTCGGCTGGCTGCACGCCTACTCGCCCTACCACCAGGTCCGGGAGTCGGTCAGCTATCCCGCGACGCTGTTCACCGTCTTCGGGTCCGACACGCGGGTGCACCCGCTGCACGCGTGGAAGATGTGCGCGGCGCTGCAGCACGCCTCGTCGGGCGACCGGCCGATCCTGCTGCGCAACGAGACGGAGGTCGGCCACGGCGCCCGTTCGATCAGCCGTACGGTCGATCTGTCGGCGGACACGCTGACCTTCCTGGCCAAGCACTTGGGCCTCTAGGCGGCGTATCGTCAGAGCATGAGCGAGCTGGGGCTGGCGATCGTCGAGGCCGACCCCAGCCCCGTGCTGCGGCCCTACGTGACACGGCTGACGGCCTACCGCGAGCGTTACGCCGCGCCGGTGACCCGCGCGCAGGCGGCGATGCCCGCCACGGTGCTCATCCTGGGCTTCGGCGCGGCCATGGAGGTGGCGGGCGAGCGGCTGACCTCGTTCGCGGGCGGCCTCGCCGACCGCTTCACGGTGACCCGCACGGCCGAGCCGACCGAGGGGGTGGAGGTCTACCTCACCCCGTTCGGGGCCAGGCGGCTGTACGGCGTGCCGATGCGGCACCTGGCGAACCTGACGCTGCCGGTGGACGACCTGCTGGGCCCGTGGGCGCGCACGGTGGTGGCCCGGCTGGCCGAGACGCCTTCGTGGCCCGACCGGCTGGCCCTGACCGACCGGCTGCTGACCGAGCGCATCCTGGCCGGTCCGGAGCCGGACCCTCGGGTGCGGTGGGCGTGGGCGCGGCTGCTGCGCGCCGGCGGCGACCTGGGGGTGTCGTCGCTGGCGGACTCCCTCGGCTGGAGCCATCGCCACCTGGTGTCCCGCTTCCACGACCAGGTGGGGCTCACGCCCAAGGCGGCGGCCAGGGTGATCCGGTTCGGGCGGGCGGCGCACCGGCTGCGCGCCGGGGCGACGATCGCGCAGGTGGCCGCCGAGTGCGGCTTCTACGACCAGGCGCACATGAACCGCGAGTTCAGAGCGCTGGGCGACACGACTCCCGGTCAGATATATCCAAGACCCCGGCCCGCGCCCGGCGCACACTGACGGCATGAGACGAACCGTTTGCGCACTGGCGCGCTATCAGGACTGCCAGGCCGCCCTCGACTTCCTGACCAGCGCCTTCGGGTTCCGGGTGCACGAGACGTCCAAGGACGAGGAGGGCCGGATCAAGCACGCCGAGCTGCTCGTCGACGACGACATCATCATGATCGGGCCCGGCGCCCCCGGCGGTCCGGGCGTCTACGTCGCCGTCGATGACGCGGACGCCCACCATGACCGTGCCAGAGCGGCCGGTGCCCGGATCACCATGCCGCTGGTCGACCAGTCCTACGGCTCGCGGGAGTACGCCTGCGCGGACCCCGAAGGCAACACCTGGTATTTCGGCACCTACCGGCCCTGAGCCTCACGATCGGTGCCGTGCCGGGAAATAGTGGCGCAGCACCGGCTGCCAGCGGTTGGCGGTCACGCCGTGCAGCGCCGCCACCCCGAGGCAGTACTTACTGACGCTGACGGGCCGCACGCCCAGCCGGCGCAGGATCCGGTCCGCCGTGGCGCTCCCGTCGGCGGACTTGGACTCCAGCAGGACGCGGTCACGGCGGGCCGCCAGCGTGCGCCGCCCGTCGCCGCAGACCAGGCCGGTGTCGCAGGTGAGCCGGGCCGAGCCGGACCTGTCCACCAGGGTGACGCGGCTGTAGTCGGTGGACAGCACCGGGCCGAGCGACGGCGGGCGGGCCAGCCGCAGGTTGCCCGCCAGGGTGTCGGCGACGTAGTCCAGCGCCTCTCGGGTGAGCGCGTCGGCCGGGGATGCGTCGTACGGGATGCGGTGTTTGTCGGTGCTGCCGCCCGCGCCGGCGAGCTTGACCTCCAGCCAGCGGCCGCCCCCGTCCAGGTACGTGCGCGTACGGATCTTGAATCTGCGCCGCCGGTCCTGGCGGTGCTGGCGGAAGGTGAGCAGGTCGGGGGTGTCGAAGTAGGTGGAGGTGTAGCGGAACTGCCGCCGCCCGCCGATCCGCAGCACGGCGAACCCGTCGCCGAGCTCGGCCGCGAGCCTGGCCATCGTGGACGCGCTCACCAGATACTTGCGGTCCACCCGGGTCATCAGCCCGCAGGCGGCCGTCACCTCCTCCAGGGTGATCGGCGGCAGCACCGAGGCCACCCCCGCGAGCAGGACGCCGGCGGCCGGCCCCTCCGTGCGGGCCGTCATCGCCAAGCCCGCACAGGCGCGTGCTGCGGCAGCTCGAAGCGGACGTCGACCACGGAGATGTCCCTCACGTAGTCGGCCTGGGTGACGGAGCACTGCAGCACCCGCCCGCCCAGCCGGCTCTCCAGGTCGGCCCGGAGCAGGGCCTGGTCGGCGTGGACCACGTCGAGGGTCACCACCTGGTGGTGGGTACGGCCGAGCAGCCGGGGATGGTCGGCCGCGTACATCACCGCCAGCAGCACCACGTCGAGGAAGAGCGCGGTCAGCGGCCAGGCTGCCGCGATGGCGTTGACCAGGCCGAGCGCGATCGCGACGAAGTAGTAGGCGATCTCCTGCTGGGTGATCTCGTCGGACCTGAGCCGGATGATCGCCAGCACGCCGAACAGGCCGAACCCGACCGCCAGGTCCACCCGCTGGACGAGCAGCAGGGACACCACCGCGAAGATGCCCGCGTTCAGCGCCAGGTAGGCGAACAACAGGTCCCGGCGATGGTGACGGCGGTAGTACAGGCCGTAGGCGAGCGTGATGATCGCCGCCAGGTCCATCGCGAACCCGAGAATCGTGGTCGCTCGCAAGGTGCGCCTCCATGGATCGGTACCGTTGCCGAACAGCCTGCCGACCAGCGGTGAAGCGCCGGTGAGCCGATGATGAGGGCGTTCTCATCAAGATGTCACCCGGCGCGCAGGCGGTATCCCGTCCCCCGCACGGTCTCGATCCGGTCGGCGCCGATCTTGCGCCGCAGGTAGCGCACGTACACGTCCACCACGTTGGAGCCGGGGTCGAAGTCGAACCCCCACACGTGGCTGAGCAACTGCTCGCGGGTCAGCACCTGGTCGGGGTGCCGGCAGAAGACCTCCGCCAGCGCGAACTCGCGGGTGGACAGGTCCACCGACCGCTCCCCGATGTACACCCGCCGGGTGCGCAGGTCGAGGGCCAGGTCCGCGACCCGCAGCACGGTCACCTCGGGCTGCCGGTCGGCCCGCAGCCGCAGCCGTACCCTGGCCAGGAGCTCCTCGAAGGCGAACGGCTTGGCGATGTAGTCGTCGGCGCCGCCTTCGAGCCCGGCGACGGTGTCGGTGACGCTGTCGCGGGCGGTCAGAATGATGACGGGGATGCCCACCTTGGCCTCGCGCAGCCGCCGCAACACGGTGAACCCGTCGCTCAGCGGCAGCCCGATGTCCAGGATGAGCAGGTCGAACGCGCCACTGGCGGCCACGTCGTAGGCCGCGACGCCGTCCTCGACGACGGCGGTGACGAACCCGTTGCCGCGCAGCCCCTTCTCCAGGAAGGACGCGATCCTCCCCTCGTCCTCGGCGATCAGAATGCGGTTCACCGCACCTCCCTGAGTGGAACGGTCATGACGAAACAGGCGCCGCCCCCGGGCGCGTCCACCACGGTGACGGTCCCGCCGTGCGCTTCGGCGATGGTCGTGACGATGGCCAGCCCCAGCCCGGCGCCGTCGTGCGCGCCGGTGCGGCCGGCGCCGCGCATGAAGCGCCGGAAGATCCGCTCACGGTCCGCGGGCGCCACCCCGGGGCCGCTGTCCCGCACCCACAGCTCGACCGACCGATCCCGTACGGCGGAGCCGACGGCGATCAGGTCGCCCTCCTCGGTGTGCCGCACGGCGTTGGCCGCGAGCTGCATCAGCGCCTGGGTGAGCCGCTGCCGGTCGGCGGGCAGGCGGGCCTCGGCCACCTCGTCCACCCGCCAGCGCCGCTCGCCGAGCGCCCGCGCCTTGGCCACCACGCTGACGGTGAGGTCGGCCAGCTCGACCTCCTCGATGTCGAGGAAGCCGGGCTGCTCCGCCTTGGCCAGGGTGAGCAGGTCGTCGACCATCCGGTTCATCCGGTCGAGCTCGTCGGTGACCAGGGCGAGGGTCTCGGCCCGGTCGGCGGGGTCGTCGCCCATCAGCTCCAGGTGGCCGCGGATGACGGTGATGGGGGTGCGCAGCTCGTGGCCGGCGTCGTCGACGAAGTGCCGCTGCACGGCGAAGGCCTGCTCCAGCCGGTCGAGCATGTGGTCGAAGGTCGCGGCGAGCGCGGCCACGTCGTCCTCGCCCGGCACGTCGAGCCGTCTGGTCAGGTCGGCGGAGTCGCTGATCTGGGCGGCGGTCTGGCGCACCAGCCTGATCGGGGCGAGCACCCGCCCGGCGACGAACCAGCCGGCCCCTCCCGCCAGGGCCAGCGCCGCCAGCGCGGTCAGGCCGACCACCCGGACCACGTCCACGATGTCGTCCCGGTGCCGGTCGTAGAAGATCGCCACCACGAAGTGGCCGGACCGGGAGTCGCCCGCCACACTGACCGGGACGGCCGTGTACCAGACCGTCCCGGCGGTGCTCTCGTACATGTCCACGCGTGGTCTGGACGCCTTGGACATGCCGGCGACCAGCGCGTCGTCGGTGTCGAGCCGGGCGGGCGCGGGGACGGCCGTGCGGCGGTCCGCCTTGCCGTCGACGATGCTGAAGAAGGTCTCCCACCGGTCGGGCGGGTTGTAGGCGAGGTAGCCGGTGAGCAACTCTTCCACGTCGTCGACCCGCCGGCCCGTCGAGGGGTCGAACGCGGTCGCGGCGTAGCGGCGCAGTTTCTCCACCTCGTTGACGAACTCGTCGTGCATCCGGTCGCCGAGCCGGGTGAGCAGGATGGTCCAGGTGGCGAAGACCGAGACGGCCAGGGCCAGCCCGGCGACCGCGAGCATCCAGCCCACGATCCGGGCACGAGCGGTCATCCGCATCGGCGCGCCGGATCAGTCGTCATCGCCATCGTCACCGTCATCGCCATGACCGCCGTCGTCACCGTCGTCGCCGTCATCGCCGCCTGGCCTCGGCGACGCCGGACGGACCGGCTCCACCTTGGCCGCGCGCTTGCTCGGTTCGACAGCGGGCCGCTCGGTGGCGGGCCGCTCATCGGCGGTCGACTCGGCGGCGGTCCTCTTGGGGGAGCTCGGCTCGGCGGTCCGCTCTGGGGAGCTCGGCGCGGTGGCGGCCGGTTCGCGGGTACGGCCCTCCTGAGGCTGCGCGCTGCCCTTCGAGGTCTGCGACACGACAACGGGCCCGCCCAGATCCGGGCCGCTGCCCGCGGCCCGGACGAGCCCGATCGCAAGGAACCCGGCGGCGGCCACTCCGATCAGAAGCGCGGCCAGGGGTGTTCGACGTCTCATGACGTCGAGCATGCCGGTTGCGGAGGAGAGGGCGCTGAGGCTCGGATGAGAATGCTCTCATCCGCCGTGCTCAGCCAGGCAGCGTCTCCCCGCCGATCGGCGCGAGAACCTCGCCGGTGTAGTACGACGACAACCGGTCGGCGGCGAAGAAGACGTACGACGGCGCGATCTCGTCGGGGTCGGCGGCCCGCTTCATCGGCACCTGCTCACCGAACTTCTCCACCTTCTCCGGCGGGAAGGTGGCCGGGATCAGCGGCGTCCAGACCGGACCGGGCGCGACCGCGTTGATCCGGATGCCCCGATCGACGAGGTTCTGCGCCATCGAGTAGGTGAAGGCGTTGATCGCCCCCTTGGTCGCCGCATAGTCGATCAGGGTCTTGTTCCCGCGCAGCCCGTTGATCGACGAGGTGTTGATGATCGCGGCGCCTTCGCGCAGGTGCGGCAGGGCCGCCTTGGTCACCCGGTAGTAGCTGTGGATGTTGACCGCGAACGTGTGCTCCCACTGCTCGTCGGTCAGCTCCTCCAGCGAGTCCACCGGCGCCTGGTAAGCGACGTTGTTCACGACGATCTCCAGGCCGCCGAGCTCGGCCACCGTCCGCTCCACGACCTGCGCGCAGTGGTCGCGGTCGCTCAGGTCGCCGGGGAGCAGCACGCAGCGCCGCCCCTGGGCCTCGACCAGCTTCCTGGTGTGGTTGGCGTCCTCGTGCTCCTCGAGGTACGCGATCGCGACGTCGGCCCCCTCCTTGGCGAAGGCGACCGAGACGGCCCGGCCGATGCCCGAGTCGCCCCCGGTGACGAGCGCGCGCTTGCCGGCCAGCAACCCTCTGCCCTCGTAGCCGCGCATCTCGTCCCGCGGCTCGGGCGCCATCCGGCCGGTGTCCCCTGGGTACGGCTGACTCTGCGGTGGTGGTGTGGAGTTCGCATCTTCTGGCATGCCCAGCGCGTGCCCCGGCCGGCGTCCGGCTAACGCCAGGTTCAGCGAGGGAAGACGACGGTCTTGTGACCGTCGAGCAGGACGCGCTGCTCAGCGTGCCATCTGACCGCTCTGGCCAGCGCCACGCACTCGACGTCGCGGCCGATGGCGACCAGGTCCGCAGGCGAGTGGCTGTGGTTGACGCGGGCCACCTCCTGCTCGATGATCGGGCCCTCGTCCAGGTCGGAGGTGACGTAGTGGGCCGTCGCGCCGATCAGCTTGACGCCGCGGTCGTGCGCCTGGTGGTAGGGCTTGGCGCCCTTGAACGACGGCAGGAACGAGTGGTGAATGTTGATCGCCCGGCCGGCCAGCTTCTGGCACAGCTCCTCCGACAGCACCTGCATGTAGCGGGCCAGCACCACCAGGTCCACCTGGTAGTGCTCCACCAGCGCCAGCACCTCGGCCTCCTGCCTGGCCTTAGTGGCGGCCGTGACCGGCAGGTGGTGGTAGTCGATGCCGTGGGACTGGGTCAGGGGGCGCAGGTCGGGATGGTTGGAGACGACCGCGACGACCTCGATGTCGAGCGCTCCGGACCGGACCCGGTAGAGCAGGTCGTTGAGGCAGTGGCCGAATTTGCTGACCATGATGAGCACGCGCGGCCGGCGCGCCAGGTCCCGGACCTGGAACACCATGCCGAACTCCGGCGCCAGGGCGGCGAAGGCCGCGCGGATCTCGTCCTCCGGCTGCGTCGCGGCGAACTGCACCCGCATGAAGAACCGCTGCGCGTCCCGGTCGCCGAACTGCTGGCTCTCGGTGATGTTGCAACCGCGCGCGGTCAGCAGGCCGGCGACGGCGGCCACCACTCCGGGCCGGTCGGGGCAGGACAGGGTGAGAACGTATTCGGTGCTCATGCTTCACTCTCGCGGCGGGGCGCAGGATGGCTCAACCGTCGACAATACCGGGCACGGACCGCCTCATAGACCCGGCCTTGGGTATGTACCAGGCATTACGCGACAGCTTTCGGGGAAGGAGCGCATGCCCTTGGACGCCGTACTACTGGTCGGGGTCGCCTGCCTGTTCGCGATCGTGTCCGGGATGAACGACGGAGGGGCGCTCCTCGCGACGGGGCTCAAGCTGCCCACCGTGCGCCCGGCCACCGGCATCGCGACCATGGTGGTGTTCGTGGCCCTGGTCCCGCTGGCCACCCACCAGGTCGCGCTCACCTTCGTCACGCGGCTGGCCACCTTCGACGGCGACGGCGGTAGATCGGCCACCACCATCGCCGTCATCTGCTCGCTGGTCGTGGTCCTGGTGCTCAGCGCGAAGGGCAGGCCGACCAGCCTCACCCTCGCCATCGTCGGCGGCCTCACCGGGGCGGGCCTCGGCTGGGGGCTGCCGGTCTCCGGCTCGTCCGTGGCCCTCGTGCTGTCCTTCGGCGTCGCGGCGCCTGTCGTGGGCGCGTTACTCGCCTGGGTAGTGAGCGGGCTGCTGATCAAATTCACCACCACGCGCGGGCTGTGGCACTGGCACTGGGCCGGCTTCCTGCTCCAGACCCTCGCCTACGCGGCCAACGACGGGCAGAAGATGCTCGCCGTTTTCATGATCGCACTGGGCTTCTCGGGAGCGCCGCTGGCGTACACGTCGCTGGTGGCCGCCCTGTTCGGTGTCGGCGCCCTGTACGGCCTGCCGAAGGCGGGACGTACGCTGAGCCGGGAGATCATCGCCTTCCGGCCCCTGCACGGCGTGTCGGCGGAGCTGTCGGCGGGCACCGCCGTGCTCGGCTGCTCGGCGCTGGGCATGCCGGTGAGCATGACCCAGGCCATCGCCGGCGGGCTCATCGGCTCGGGCGTCAACCTGGGCGGCGGCCGGGTCCGCTGGTACGCCGCCGTGAAGATCGTCACTGCCTGGCTGCTGACGCTGCCGGCCAGTCTGCTGCTGGCCGCGGTGGCGGCCTTTCTGGTGAAGGGAGCGGGAGCGTGATGGACCGTGTCGACGCAGGCGCATCGGAGGTGGGCCGGTGAAGCGGCTGCGCCGCATCCGCGACCTGCTCATCGGCCGCATGGACAGCGCGCTGTCGGACGCGCTGCTCGGGCAGCTCGCGGCGACCAAGGAGGGCGCCTGGCTGGCCATGGCGATGATCGGCGGCGAGGTCGGCAGGACGGGCGCGCACGAGCAGATGCGCACGATCGAGCACCTCGGCGACGAGGAGCGCCGCCGCCTGGTCGAGGAGCTCCGCTCGGCCCTGGTCACGCCGATCGACCGGGAGGACCTGTTCAGGTTGTCGCGCTCGATCGACGACGTGCTCGACTCGCTGCGGGACTTCGTCCGTGAGTCGCACCTGTATCAGGTGCCCGACCAGATCCGCTTCACCCCGCTGCTCGACCAGGTGATCGTCGGCATCGACGCGCTGGAGAACGCCGTCCGCGACCTGGTCTCCAGCCCGTCGGCCGTGGTGCACGACGCGCTGGAGGCCAAGAAGACGGGCGGCGCCATCCGCCGGATGTACCAGTATGAGATCTCCCGCATCTTCTCCGGCGAGCTGACCGCCAACGCCATGAAGGAGCGCGAGCTGGTGCGGCGCCTGGAGATCGTGGGCATCGCCATCAGCGAGGCCGCGGACGCCATCGCGGACGGCGCCATGAAGCGCTGAGCCGGAGCGAGCCAGAGCGAGCGGGCTAGAGCGAGCGAGCCAGAGCGAGCGGGCTGAAGCGAGCGGGCTAGAGCCCCAGGGCGGGAGCGAGGAGACGGAGCTGGACCAGGGCGTCGGCCAGGTCCGGCTCGGGCGACAGCGGCTGGATCGCCACATGGTCGGCCCCCGCGTCGAGATGGGCGCCGATCCGCTTGGCGACCGTCTCGGGATTGCCCCAGGCCACGATGGCGTCGGTCAGCCGGTCGCTGCCGCCGTCGGCGAAGTCCTCGTCGGAGTAGCCCAGGGTGCGCAGGTTGTTGAGGTAGTTGGGCAGCCGCAGATAGGTGGACGTGTGGGCGCGGGCGATCTCGCGGGCCCGCGCCGGATCGGTCTCCACGACCACGGCCTGCTCCGGCACGAGCAGCCGGTCCGGCCCCAGGATGTCGCGGGCCAGCACGGTGTGCTCGGGCGGCACGAAGTAGGTGTGCGCGCCGCCGGCCCGGTCCCTGGACAGCTCCAGCATCCGGGGACGCAGCGCGGCCAGCAGCCGGGGCGCCTGCGCCTGCGGCGTCGGCAGGACCTTCCTGGCGTCGTCCATGCCGTCGAGGTAGCGGCTCATCGCGGTCAGCGGCTTGGCGTAGTCGTGGCCGCGCATGCTCACCAGCGGGCGGTGGCTGACGCCGATGCCCATCAGGAACCGGCCGGGAAAGGCGTCGCCGAGCGTCGCCTCGCCCGCGGCCATGGCCGTCGCGTCACGCGACCAGATGCTGGCGATCCCGGCGCCGATCGCGAGCCGCTCGGTGGCGGCCAGCAGGACGGCCGCGCAGGCGAACGGGTCCTTGCTCCCCCGGCCGTCGTTGACCCACGCGGAGCCGTAGCCGAGCTCCTCGATCTCCACCGCGGCCCGGCGGCCCTCCCCTGCCGGCGCCTTGGCGATCATGGGGTGCCACACTCCGACGTGCCCGGCGTCCACGGCCACTCCTTCTGGTTAAACTGTTCGATCGAGATGGAACACTACACCAGAGCCCCATCGAGCCGATCTCGCTCCCTGGTGCACGCCTCCCCCGTCGAGGTGTCGCTGCAGGCCGCCCTCGACGCGCTCAGCGACCCGATCCGCCGCCGCATCGTCCGCGAGCTGGCCGGGGTCCCCGACTGGAGCCGCCCCTGCGGCACCTTCAGTCACCTGCCGGTGGCCAAGTCCACGCTCAGCCACCACTTCGCGGTCCTGCGCGGGGTGGGTCTGCTGGAGCAGCGCGACGAGGGTCCGCGCCGGCTCAACCGCCTGCGCAGGCCCGAGTTCGACGACCGCTTTCCCGGCCTGCTCCCGCTGATCCTCACCGAGCCGGAGGACCGCCCATGACCACCAGCGACCGGCCCGCCGCGCGGGTCGTCTGCCTGGACCGCGACGAGCGGGTGCTGCTGCTGCACTGGCACGACCGGGTCAGCGGCCAGGACCTCTGGGAGCCTCCCGGCGGCGGCCTCGACCCCGGCGAGACGCCGCTGCGGGCGGCCCGGCGGGAGCTGACCGAGGAGACCGGCCTGCCGGGCGCCGCCGTCCAGGACCTCGCGGTCGAGGTCGAGCGGGACTTCACCTGGCTCGGCGTCCGCTACGTCAAGACGGAGTCGTTCTTCCTGGCCCGCTTCGCCACCAGCCGCCCCCAGGTGACCCCGGGCGCGCTCACCGAGGAGGAACGCGAGGCCTACCTCGGCTGCCTGTGGACACGGGAGCTGCCCACCGCCGTGGAGCCGCCGACCCTGGCGACGGTCATCCAGCGCCTGACCACCCTCGGCTGACGACCCCTGACAGAAGATCATCGGGTGCCACTGTGACCAACGGGACGGAAAGCCATCGGGTGTCACCATGGCCAACGGTCAGAAGGCCAACGGGTGTCGCCGTGGCCAACGGTCAGAAGGCCAACGGGTGTCGCCGTGGCCAACGGACCTGAGGTCATCGGGGGTCGCTGTGGCCGAGCTCGGCGAGGGTCGTCGCCAACAGCTCGCGCAGCAGCGGCCCCGACGCCTTCTCGTGCTCGCCCTCGACCGAATCCCCCCGCGCCACCCTGGTGTGGTAGACCTCCCGCTCGCGGGCGTCGGTGTAGGGCTGGGCAGTCAGCGCCACCACCACCGTGGCCCGGGTGCCGGCGTCCGGCAGCACGGCCACCGCGTGAGTGCGCAGGCAGGTCTCGTCCGGTTCGCCGAACCAGCCGCACTTGATCCCCGCCTCGGGCGCGCCGAGCGCCTGGCGCGTGCCGTAGGTCTGCTCGCCCTCGACCCGGCGCATCCAGTCCAGGACGCTGCCCGCCACCGGATCGCCGGCGAACGCGGCCTGGGCGAGCGCCGCGTAGGCGGTGGCGACCTCGTCGGCCGCCACCTCGATCGAGCCGAACCGTGAGGGGTCGGCGTTGTGCATCGGCCAGGAGACGCCGGTGCGCTGGTAGATGTCGTCAAGGATGACGAGCGGGCCGACGGCCAGCCAGAGGCTGCGGGTGTCGGAGTTGGACGAGATGACCACCGCGGGCTCCGCGTGGCGACGCCAGCGCTCGGTGTCGGGGATGCGCGCGGCCGTCACCCACGCGTACAGCGGTTTGAGCAGTGAGGCGCAGCGCATCCGGTGCAGGCCGGAGCGGGCGCTGACCGTGCGCGGCGGCGGCCCGCCATGGCCACGGCTGATGCCCGCGGCCTGGGCGCTCGCCCCCCGCTGGAGATCACGTAGCAACTCGTTGTACCCCACGGCTCAACCGTAGCCTCTGCGCGGTGCGTTTCCAGCGACCGCCGGGCGTCAGTCGACGCTCTGATGTCCGACGGGCTCGGCGCCGTAGGTCCGCCGTGCTCGCCGTAGGGCCGCCGGGCTCGGCGCCGTAAGGCCGGCGGTCAGGGGACCTCGGGCTGCGGGGCGGCGCGGGCGTCGTCGGCCGCCGCCTCTGCCGTACGCCCGAGGGCGCGCAGGGCCACGGCGCGGTTGACGTACAGGTCGGGCTGGGGGGCCAGGGCGATCGCCCGGGTGAGGTCGGCGACCGCGCCCTCCGGATCGCCCGCCTCGTAGCGGAGCACCCCGCGGTTGCCCCAGGCGGCGGCCAGCCCGGGAGCCAGCTCGATGGCCGAATCCAGCGCTCGCCTGGCCTCGGGCAGCCGGCCCGCGCCGGTTTCGAGCTGGCCGAGGACCGTCAGCAGGTAGGGGTTGCCGGGGCTGAGCGCGAGCCCCGCCGTGGTGTCGGCCCTGGCCTCCTCGTCGCGTTCGAGGCAGGCGAGCAGGCCGGCCCTGTTGACGTAGGCGTCCACGTAGTCGGGGTCCAGGTCGATCACCCGGTCCAGGTCGGTCAGCGCGCCCGCCACGTCACCCTGGACGATCCGCAGCTCGGCCCGGTTGTAGTGGGCCTCCGGCAGTGGCGGCCCGGCCCGCAGCGCGGACTCGTAGTCGGCCAGCGCCTCACGGTGCCGTCCCAGCTCGAACAGCAGGTTCCCGCGGTCCACGTAGGAGTCGGGGAAGAGGGGATCGATCGCGATCGCCGCCCCCCAGTCCTCCAGGGACTCCTTGGCCCGCCCCAGCACGGCCAGCAGTTGCGCCCGGTTGGCCAGCAGCACCATGCGGTGCAGCGGATGCCGGTCCCCGAGCTCGCGGGCGAGCTCGACGGCCGACTCCACGAGCGCCAGCGCCTGGCGGAGGCGGCCCTGCCGCAGCTCGATCAGCGCCAGCCCGTTGCGGTCGAAGCCCAGCTTGAACGCTCGCCGCACGGGGTCGGGCAGCAGCGTGGAGATGGCGATGGCCTCGTTCATCCAGCCCCTGGCCCGCCCGAGATCGCGCCGCGCCGGTTCGGGGTGGCGGGCGTCGAGCATGGCCAGGCCGTAGGCGCTCGCGGCATGCACGGCCGGGTCCTGGCTGGTCCTGCGCACCTCCTCCCACAGGGCGCGGGCCTCCTCCCGGCGACCCAGGCCGCCGAGCGCCGTCGCGGTGCGCTGGGCGAAGCGCCACCACGCCTCGCCGCCCGGCTCGCTCAGCGCCAGCCCGCGCGCGCCGAGCTCGGCCACCGCGTGCAGGAACCCCTCGCGTACGCCGCGGTCCACGATCGCCCAGAGCTCGGCGGCGTCGCGGAAGTCGGGCGGCGGCTCCGGTCCGCCCAGGTAGACGGTGATGGCCAGCACGGCCGGCGGAATCCTGCGCATCAGCACGTCGAGCAGCTCGGCGTCCGTGGGATCGGCCTGCGCTCCGTTGCAGACGACGAGGGTGCGGCCCGGCGGGACCGCGTCGCGGACGAACTCCGCGATCCCGTTGGCCAGCCTGAGCGTGCGGCGGGGTGCGGGGACCAGGATGCGCTCGTCGTCGGTGAGGTCCGCGTCGAGCGTCCCCCGCCTGGCCGGTACGAGGTCACGCAGCTCGGGTGCGACGGCCCGGATCTCGATGTCGTGGGCCGCCACCAGGTTTCCGGACCGTTCCAAGGCGGCCGGGACCAACCGCCCCAGCAGGGCGGCCCCGACCGTGTAGGGACCGCGCGGCCGCCGATGACCGTCGATCATGGGCATCAGCGGCCGCTCGCCCTCGGGGCGGGCGGGCGGAGCGCCCTGCGCCCTGAGGTGGGACCTTCGCTCGGTCACCCCTTGTGAATGACGCCGGAGGTCCCGCCCAGCCTCGCGGTTCCAGGCTTGCGGACAGCGATGCGCTTCATGATGCACCTCTTCATCGGGGTTATTTATCTATTATTCGGACGCCTCGGGAATTATCAAGATTAATGTCCGAATAAGAAGAGTCTAATGGATAAGAAGCGCCTGGTAATTCATGATGATATGTGCCCTATTGGGACCGAAACCAGCAGGAACTCGCCCCCGATCTTGCTGTGTCGGACCGCCCCATAAGATCGCACAGACAACGGCCGAGCACCGTCATCGACTGGCAGCAGCCGGGCGGCGACTGATGCTGGGACCGCACGATGTCGGTCGCGCGCTTCATCAGCCGCTCAAGGCTCGGTTCCCCGGAGCCCTTGACCGCGTGCGCCCTCCAGGGGCAGTCCTTGGTGTGCGCGCAGGAGGTCTTCGCGTCCACGGGCGGGTCCACCGGCGGGTCCACGCCCTCCGGCTTCAGCGGATCGTCGCGCTTGACCTTCAGCTCGCCGAGCACGTAGGAGGCGCGGCGCGTCACGATCAGCAGCTGCCGGCGCACCGGATCCGGCGCGTCCACCTGCGTCCTGGACGGCACCGCGAGCAGCATCGCCGCCGCCATCAGCCCCCCGCCGATCAGCATGCTCCAGCCGATCTCCTCGCCGAACCCGATCACCGCGATGGCGGCCACCCAGAAGGGCTGCGAGGACATCAGCACCGCCGCGGGGACGGCCGGCACGTGCGTCTGGCCGTACGAGCGAGCCAGGAACCCCAGCGCGCACGAGACGACGGAGAGATGCGCGAGCCCCGCCCAGTCCATCACGCCGGTCGGCAGAGTGATGCCGTCCCGCACGGCCAGCGCGCCGGTGAGCAGGCCGATGGTGCCGAGTTGGACGACGGTCAGCGCGTAGGCGTTGAACGTCTCGCCGTTCCTCGACATCCGGGCGAGCAGCAGCGTGTGCCCCGAGTAGAGGGCGGCCGCGGTGAGCGTCACCCAGAGCGCCGGCAGCGAGAAGGCGTCGTCGCCCACCCCGCGCAGCAACGTGAACACGGTCATGCCGGCCAGCGCCAGCAGCACCCCGACCCAGACCCGTCCGGGCATCCGCACCCTGAACAGGACCAGCGCCATGATGGGCGTCATCACCACGCTGGTCCCGACCGCGAACCCGGAGACCGCGGCGGGCAGGCCGTGCAGCGCGACGGCCTGCCCGCCCTGCCCGACCCCGAACATGACCCCCAGGATGATCCCGTTGATCCACACCGTCGGTGACAGCCCCCGCAGGCAGCCGGGCCGGATGAGGAGCAGCGTCAGGGCCGCGATCGTGTAACGCTCGGCGAGGAGATCGTCCACAGGTAACCGGAGAATGAGATCCTTCATCAGCGGAAAGGCCGACCCCCAGGCGGCGCTGACGAACAACAGGAGCACGACTCCCGTCAGGGGCCGGGGAGCGGGCACGACTGCCATACCGGAAGCATCTCATTACCGTTCGCAGTCGCCACGGCCTAGTGAAGCGGTGGTGAGGTTCCTCTACCACCTGGAGTGAAGAGCCTCACTCGTAGACCCTGACATCCTTATCCGCACCACTCGCCGAACCGGCCATATCCCACCACTCACGCCATCAGGCGTAACAGGGCTCATATGCGGACTTTCAGATGGTCGCGGACACCAGGCGCTTCTCGCCGTAGATGACCGTGAGACCGCCCACCTCGCGGCGCGAGGTCTCCCGCCACCCCTGGCGCTGGTACAGCGCCAGGGCCGCGCCCTGGTTGAGAGTGGTGTCGCCGCACAGGTTGTGGAAGCCCAGCTCCACCGCCCGGCACTCCAGCGCCGACAGCATGGCGGCGCCGAAGCCGCGCCGCTGGTAGTGCGGGTGCACGCGCAACCGGCACACCTCGGCCGTACGCGTGTCGACGGGTTTCAGCCCGCCCATCGACACCACCCGCGAGTCCACCTCACCGACCAGGAAGTCCCCGCCACAGGCGAGGTAGAGCTCCTGGATGCGCGGGAAGTCGTCGTCGTAGTAGACGCCGTCGCCCGGCACCAGACCCACCTCCGCGAGGCAGATCTGGTGCAGGGCGAGAATGGTGTCGAGGTCAGACCAGCGATAACGGCGAATCCTCAGCTTCATGCACCGCCGATCCCTTCGCCCAGGAGCGGCTGCGGCGGCCGCAACTGCTCCCGGTAGGTGGTCAGCTTCGGATGGTTGGCGTCCCGCGCCATCACCGCCTGCTCGAGCGCCAGCGCCGGACGCATGATGAAGTCCGTACGGTATTCCGGGCCGAGCAGACGCAGCGCCTCGGTGGCGGTGTCGAGCGCGTCGGCGAGATCGCCCTCGATCAGGCGGCACTGGGCGCGGTCGAGCCTGATCAGCGTCTGGTCGAGGATGTGGTCCTGATACTTGTCCAGGGCCTGGTCGAGCACGACCTCTGCCTCCAGGGTCTGGCCGAGCTTGGTGAGCACGTCACCCTGGTAGAAGTAGAGCTGCTTCTCGGTGTAGCCGAACGCCGCGTCCTCCTGGTCCCCGGCCTTCATGTGCGAGAAGGCGTTACGGGCCCGGGCCAGCGCCCGCTTGGCCTGGTCGACGACCTCCTTCTTGCTGTCGATGCCGGACAGCATGGCCAGGGCTCGGGCCTCGACGACCGGCGCCATGGCTTGCGCCGCGCACGGCGTCTGACCGGCCAGGTCCCGGCTCTTCTTCGCCAGGTTGAGCGCCTCGCGAGCGTCACCGTAATAGAGGGGAACGAGCGCCTCGCGGGCCGTCACCCAGGCGCGCAGGGCACGGTCACCGGTCTCGTCGGCGGCGGTGCGCCCGGTGCGGAAGAAGGAGCGGGCGAGCCGGTGGTCACCCAGGTTGATCATGATCATGCCACTGAGCCCGGACAGCTGGGCGGCCATCCTGCACAGGCGTTCCTGCAGGTCGATCGGCTGACGCCGGCACATGGCGGTGCGTACGGTGCTCAACTCCAGCAGCACGTCGCACAGCAGCCGGAGCGGCGCCGTCGTGGTGTACTGCCGACCGAAGCTGAGCGTCGCCTCCTCCCACTGGTCGAGCATGGCGGGAGAGACCGTGGCGGACACCAGGGTGCGATCCATCCGCCGCCTGATGCCCTCGCAAGCGCCGAGCACCGGGCCGTCGAGCTTGGCCACGCCCGGATTGCTGGACAGAAGCTGTAACAGGGTGCGGCGGAGGATGTTCTCATCCTCCTCGCCCTCGAAGCTCTGGTCCGCGGGAGGCGGCGGCGTCCCGATGTCGGGCGGCTCCGCCAGCGCCGCGCCATGCCGGCCCTGCAGATCGTTGCCGCCGACCACGCCCGGCATCCGGTGGCCGTGCCCGCAGATGCACGGCCCGTCATAGCCCAGCGAGGCTGGCTCCACGCGGTAGACGGTGCACAGGTAGTGCAGGTATTCGGGGCCGGGCCGCTTGAGCCCGCTCTCATAGGCGGACAGCAGCGTCTCGCCGATGCCGGGAGGTGGCTTCTCGTCCCGATCGAACAGGGCTCTGACCTGTTCGATGACGTCGGCGAGCGCGATCCCGTAGGAGAGGCGGTGCCCTTTGATCTTGGTGGTGCCGAACTGAGGTCCACACACTTCGTGGATCTCTTCGGCGATCTGAGCAGCGGAGCGGCCGGTGGCGAGCCCTTTGGCTCTGATCCGCCGGGCCATCTCCGTTTCCCTGTGCTGTCTGCCGGACATTCCGGCCCCTCTCACAACCTTTATCCTGACCGGCTTGTCACTCTAGTCACCCTGCGTAGCGCCTACGTTGCAGTCCGCCTTGCCATGACTATGGACCATTCATGGCTGCTTGAAAACGTCCCTGTGAAGATTACGGATAAGGATCGTCCTCCGGCGGACTGTTTCTTACAACCTACGAGTGAGAATGCGACTCCCCGCCGGCCCAGGGGGCTCATTGCGCGCGCCGTTGACATGAGTCATGTTTGGCCCACCAGCAACGATTCCTGAGGAGGGGACGAAAGGTGGGGGACGACAACTTCGGACATCTGGAGCGCCTGGTGTTGGAGCTCGACGCCCGTGGGTTTCTCGCACGAGTGGTCCGGACCCAGAGTGGCCGGGTGTTCGTCCGGGTGATCAATCCGAAGGCGACCAGCCTGTCCGAGAACGTCACCTGTCGGCCGACCAAGGTCGCCGAACTCCCGGACTGGTGGTACTGCTGGTCCTGGGGTGAGCGGATGCACACGGTCGACGACCCGGCTGGTGCGGCGACCAAGGTCGCTCGCGTGCTCGCCGCGGTGGGAGAGTGACGACGCGGTGATCCGGGTGGAGCGCAGCCACCACGGCTCACCGCAGCCACCGCGGCTCCACGAGGTCGGCGGGGTGGCCGGTGCGGAGGGTTCCCTCTCGCAGGGGGCCCTGGCCATCCCGCCGCCTCCGATTTCGTCACTCAGAGTGACAGGCTCGCTTCGCGGGTTCGCCCGTGGAGCGCTTCGGGGCCCCCTCCCGGAAACGGCATGGGACACGCTTCCGGGTGTGTGTCCCGGCCAAGCCGTCCGTCATCGGAGCGTCAGGCTCCTCCCTTCGCGGCCCAGGAGCCTGACGCCCCCGTCTTCCCCGGCGTGATGTGACGGCGGCCGGTTCGGTCGGCGGTATCTTTGGGGAGTTTGGCCCCATACCGCCGACCGAACCGCTTTCGAGGAGGACCCGTCCCGTGTCCCTGCTGGCTTCACCGGCACCGTCGCCGACCCCATCACTGTCCGAGCTCCCCAGCTTGGGCGAGGTCAGCACCCAGATAGCGAGCGTCTGCTCGAACGACACAGTGCTCTGCGCGACCCTGGCCGGATGGTTCGACAACGCCGCCTGGGCTCCGCTCGTGGCCAGCCTGATCACCGTTCTGCTGATCCTGGTGTTCGGCATCGTGATCCGCAACATCGTGCTCCGGCTGATCACCAGGGTCGTCGCCCGCACCGCCGTCAGCGGGCCGCTCTCCGGCCGCTGGCGCAAGGGCTCGCAGGCCGAGGGCATCGACACACTGCTGCGTGAGCGCCGCAGGCAGCGGGCCGAGACCATGGGGTCGGTGCTCAAGCACATCGCCACCATCGTCATCATCGGCACGACCCTGCTGACCGTGCTGGACCGCCTGACGATCCCCATCGCGCCCCTGCTCACCAGCGTCGGCATCCTCGGCGTCGCCATCGGCTTCGGCGCGCAGGAGCTGGTCAAGGACTTCATCGCGGGCATGTTCATGCTGCTCGAAGACCAGTACGGCGTGGGTGACGTGATCGACACGGGCGCCGCGATCGGCACCGTCGAGGCGGTCACCCTGCGCGTCACCCGGCTGCGCGACTCCGACGGCCGCGTCTGGTACATCCGCAACGGGACCATCACCCGCGTCGGCAACGAGTCGCAGGGCTGGTCGCGCGCCTACATGGACGTCCCGGTCTCCTACACCAGCGACATCACCACCGTGCGCGTGCTGCTGGAGCACGTGGCCGAGGAGATCTGGGCCGACGTCGAGTTCCGCGAGACGATGCTCGTGGAGCAGCCGAAGGTGTACGGAGTGGAGCAGTTGTCGGACAGCACGCTGGTCTTCCGCCTGTCGGCCAAGACGCTGCCCGCCCAGCAGGCGCAGGTCGCCCGGGAGCTCCGGCTGCGGGTGAAGTCGGCGCTGGACGCCGCGGACATCGCCATGGTGCCCACCGCATAGGCTGGGGCCGTGACTGAGATCTCCTTCTACGACGCCGTCGGGGGCGAGGAGACGTTCCGCCGTCTCGTGCACCGTTTCTACGAAGGGGTGGCCGACGACCCGCTGCTCCGTCCTCTCTACCCCGAAGAGGATCTGACAGGCGCCGAGGAACGGCTCCGCGGGTTCCTGATCCAATACTGGGGTGGCCCCAACACCTACAGCCAGCAGCGCGGGCACCCCAGACTGCGGATGCGGCACGTGCCGTTCGTGATCGGCGAGGCCGAGCGTGAGGCCTGGCTGAAGCACATGCGCGACGCCGTCGACGTGCTGGAGCTGTCCGAGGAGCAGGACAAGCGGCTCTGGGACTATCTCGTCTACGCCGCGCAGAGCCTGGTGAACTCGCCGACATAGCGGGCAGGACACGCCACATGGATATCCCCTGGTGGCGTGATGCCGTCGTCTATGAGATCTACGTACGCAGCTTCGCCGACGCCTCCGGAGACGGCGTCGGCGACCTGGCCGGGGCCCGTGAGCGCCTGCCGTACCTCAAGCGGCTGGGTGTCGACGCCGTCTGGCTGACCCCCTTCTACACCTCTCCGATGGCCGACGGCGGTTACGACGTGGCGGACTACCGCGACGTCGATCCGCTGTTCGGGACGCTGGCGGACTTCGACGCGCTGGTCGCCGACGCGCACGCGCTCGGCCTGAAGGTGCTCGTGGACATCGTGCCCAACCACAGCTCCAGTGCGCATCCATGGTTCCAGGCCGCGCTGCGGGGCGAGGGCCGCGATCGTTACCTGTTCCGCGACCGGCCGAACAACTGGCAGTCCACCTTCAGCGGCCCGGCGTGGACGAAGCTGCCGGACGGCTCGTGGTATCTGCACCTGTTCGCCCCCAGTCAGCCGGACTTCAACTGGCGCAATCCCGAGGTGCACGCGGAGTTCCTGGACATCCTGCGGTTCTGGCTGGACAGGGGGGTCGACGGGTTCCGCATCGACGTGGCGATGGGGCTGTTCAAGGCGGAAGGACTGCCGGACGTCGAGGACCAGTCCTTCAAGACCGCCTCGCCCGTGTGGGGCCGGCCGGAGGTGCACGAGGTCTACCGCGACTGGCGCAGGCTGCTGGACGGCTATCCGGGTGAGCGGATGGCCGTCGGCGAGGTGTGGACCGACAGCCCGGAGGACCTGGCCCGCTACGTACGCCCGGACGAGTTGCACCAGAGCTTCAACTTCGCCTGGCTGCAGGCGCCCTGGTCGGCGACCGCGTTCAGAAAGGTCATCGACGACACGCTGGCGACCGTCCCGTTCGCCACCTGGGTGCTGTCCAACCACGATGTCGTACGGCACCGCACGCGCTACGACACCGCCGATCCCGGCACCGGACTTTCACGGGCAAAAGCCGCATTGCTCACAATGCTTGCGCTGCCCGGGTCGGCATATCTCTACCAGGGGGAGGAACTAGGCCTCCCTCAGGTAGAGGATTTTCCACCGGAAGCGCGCCAGGACCCCGTTTTCATCCAATCAAAGGGCGAACTGCCCGGCCGCGACGGCTGCCGGGTGCCGATGCCGTGGTCGCCCCGTGGCGCCTCCCACGGGTTCTCCCCCCAGGGGGTGACGCCCTGGCTGCCACAGCCGGACTCCTTCGCTGCGCTCAGCGCGGACCGGCAGGCCGGTGACCCGGACTCGACGCTGGAGTTCTACCGGCGCGCCCTGGCCTGCCGCGACACGCTGGTGCGGACCGTCCCGTACGAACTGCGGTGGCTGGACTCGCCCGAGGACACGCTGGTCTTCGCACGCGGCTCACTGGTCTGCGCACTCAACTGCGGCACCGATCCCGTACGACTTCCGCCGCACGAACGCGTCCTGCTGTCCAGCGGCCGGCTCGACGGCCGGACCCTACCCCCCGACCAGGCCGTCTGGCTGCACCGCGACGCCACGTAGGACGACGCTGCCCCCCGCAACGCCACGTACGGGCGGCGCTGTCACCCCGCCACGTAAGGGCGGCGCTGTCACCCCGCCACGTACGGGCGGCGCTCGAATCCTGGTGTCACGCAGGGGCGGCGCTCGTACCGTCGCGCTCGTCGCGGACGGGGATGACGGGCACCGAGATCAGCAGGCACACCAGCCCTGCCACGAACGCCGCCCAGTAGCCCGCACCGGTGATCAGCAGCCCGGCCACCGGTGTCACGGCCAGGACCACGATGTTCTGGACGGTGTTGTGGGTGCCGAGCACCCGCCCCGCCGCGGCCGGACCGGCGAGCTCGCCTGCCGCGAGGTAGGCCAGGCCGTTGCCCGCCACAGTGATCAGCGAGGCCAGCGCCAGCATGGCGACGCCGGGCCAGGAGCGGGTGAAGGTGCCCAGCACCAGCAGGGCCAGCACGCCGAGCGCGACCAGGGTGAGCAGCCGCAGGGGAGCCATCCGCAAGCCCGTCACGTCGGACCAGCGGCCCACCGCGACCCGGATGGCCGCCCCGCCGATGGCCGCGAAGCCGAAGAGCTGCCCGGCCTCGACCCCGTCCCAGCCGTAGACGCCGACCAGACAGGCCACCCCGTACGTACCGACCACCACCTGCGGCACCACCTGCAGGGCGCTGGTGGCGTGCACCCGCCACAGCGCCGGCTGCCGGTAGGGCGAGACGGCCGGAGCCGCGCCGGCCCGGCCGGGGGTGTGCGGCGGGTCGGCCAGGAAGACGGCGGCCAGCACCGCCGCGAGCAGGCACGTGCCCGCGCAGACGATCAGCACGCCGGAGATGCCGTGGGCGCGTGCGACCGGTGGCAGGATGAAGGCGGCCGCGGCCATGCCGAGCGTGTAGGAGACCTGGCGCACCCCCATGGCGACCCCGCGTTCCGGCGGCAGGAACCAGCGCAGCACGATCCGGCCGCCGCCCACCAGCGCGGCGCAGCCCGCGGCGCCGGCCAGGGCGAGTAACGCGATCACCGCCCAGATCTGGTCGACGAAGGCCACCGCGGCGAACAGCACGGCGGCCGTCCCCACGCCGAGGCCCAGGACAAGGCGCTCGCCGCACCTGTCGGCCAGCGCGCCCCAAGCCACGAGCGCGAACAGGATGCCGATGCCGGGGGCGTTGCCGATGATCCCGGCCACCGGAAGGGACACCCCGAAGTGCCGTTGCAGGTCGGGGATGACGAGGGGCAGGCCGGACAGCCCGAGGGTGACGCCGGCGTGCGCGTTGACGCCGAGTCCCAGCATCACCCAACGCCTCATGCCACGATTTTTCATGATCGAGGCGGAGATGTGGGGGTCAGTCGCTGGTGAAACACTGAAGGTACGACCTCTCGTCGGCCGTGAGCCTGCGCGGAGCCTCGCGCTCCACGTCGTAGGCCACGAGCACCGACCGGGCGGTCACGTACAGCTCCTCGTCGTCGCGGATCTCGTACCGCAGCGTGAACCGCACCGCCCCGAGGTCCGTCACCCAGGTCTCCACCCTGACCGGCTCGGCGCGGAACCCGAGCGGCCGCTTGTAGTCGATCTCGTGCCGGGACACCACCAGGCCCTTGAACGGCGTCTCTCCGGCCCGCTGGCGATCGACGTACAGCATGCCCAGGCGGGCGTCTTCGAGGTAGTCGAGGAAGCGGACGTTGTTCACATGGCCCTGTGAGTCGATGTCCGCGAATCTCACCATGCGGGGAAAGACGTGCCGCTGTGCGAGGGAGTGTTGAACCACGGGGCAACGCTACCGGTTCATCGCACATGCCCCAGCTCCGGCCCTGTCACATCACCCCGTACGACAAGCGGCCGAGACGCCAGATCAGGGACATCCCCAAATCGCCGGAGCACAAGACCGAGCTCTCAATCCCCCATCGACCGGATCCCATGCCTCTGGCTGCTCGGCCCGCGCCGCTTACACGCCGAATCCCGCGCGGAGAGCTCCGTGCGGGATTCGGGCTGCGAGATCAGGCTGGATCAGTCGCGGTGCAGCTTCCGGTACGTCACGCGGTGCGGGCGGGCGGCGTCGGCGCCCAGGCGCTCGATCTTGTTCTTCTCGTAGTCGGCGAAGTTGCCCTCGAACCAGAACCAGTTGGAGCCCTCTTCCCACGCCAGGATGTGCGTGGCGATGCGGTCGAGGAACCAGCGGTCGTGGGAGGTGATGACGGCGCAGCCCGGGAATTCGAGCAGGGCGTTCTCGAGGGACGACAGGGTCTCGGTGTCGAGGTCGTTGGTCGGCTCGTCCAGCAGCAGCACGTTGCCGCCCTGCTTGAGGGTGAGCGCCAGGTTGAGCCGGTTGCGCTCGCCGCCCGACAGGACCCCGGCCTTCTTCTGCTGGTCGGGCCCCTTGAAGCCGAACGCGGCGATGTAGGCGCGGGACGGCATCTCGACGTGGCCGACCTTGATGTAGTCGAGGCCGTCGGAGATCACCTCCCACACGTTCTTGCCCGGGTCGATGCCGCCCCGGCTCTGGTCGGCGTAGGAGATCTTGACCGTGTCGCCCACGGTGATCGATCCGCTGTCGGGCGTCTCATTGGCCATGATCATGCGGAACAGCGTGGTCTTGCCGACGCCGTTGGGGCCGATGATGCCGACGATGCCGTTACGCGGCAGGTCGAACGTGAGCCCCTCCATGAGCAGCCGGTCGCCGAAGCCCTTGGTGAGGTTCTCGGAGGTGATCACCGTGGTGCCCAGGCGCGGGCCCGGCGGGATCTGGATCTCTTCGAAGTCCAGCTTGCGGTGCTTGTCGGCTTCGGCCGCCATCTCCTCGTAGCGCTCGAGGCGGGCCTTGCTCTTCGTCTGGCGGGCCTTCGGGTTGGACCGCACCCACTCCAGCTCGTCCTCCAAGCGCTTCTTGCGCTTGATGTCCTTCTGCCCTTCGACCTTGAGCCGTGCGGCCTTGGCCTCCAGGTAGGTGGAGTAGTTGCCCTCGTAGGCGTAGGCGCGTCCCCGGTCGAGCTCCAGGATCCAGGTCGCGACGTTGTCGAGGAAGTAGCGGTCGTGGGTCACGGCCAGGACGGTGCCGGCGTATTTCTCCAGGTGCTGCTCCAGCCACTGGACGCTCTCGGCGTCGAGGTGGTTGGTGGGCTCGTCCAGCAGCAGCAGGTCGGGGGCCTCCAGCAGCAGCTTGCACAGGGCGACGCGACGGCGCTCACCACCGGACAGCATGGTCACGTCGGCGTCGGGCGGCGGGCAACGCAGTGCGTCCATCGCCTGCTCGAGCTGGCTGTCGAGGTCCCACGCGTTGCGGTGCTCAAGCTGGTCCTGCAGCTTGCCCATCTCCTCCAGCAACGCGTCGCTGTAGTCGGTGGCCATCTGCTCGGCGATGTCGTTGTAGCGCTGGAGCATCGCCATCGTCTCGGCGACGCCTTCCTGCACGTTGCCGAGGACGTCCTTCTCCTCGTTGAGCGGGGGCTCCTGCTGGAGCATGCCCACGGTGAAGCCCGGCATCAGTTTGGCGTCGCCGTTGGACGGGTGCTCCAGGCCGGCCATCATCCGGAGCAGCGTCGACTTTCCGGTGCCGTTCGGCCCGAGAACGCCGATCTTGGCGCCTGGCAGGAACGACAGCGTGACGTTGTCAAGAACGACCTTGTCACCATGAGCCTTGCGGACGCGCTGCAGCGTGTAGATGTACTCCGGCATGGTATCTAGCTTAGGGGCACTCGACCCGGGCTTCCGCCGCCCCACTCCCCCACCCACCAAGCCGCCTCACAACGCCCTCCCCCGCACTCCACCCCAACGGCCGCCGGTGATCGGCCGAAGACTCAGGCGGGGCCTCTCCTGACAACCCCTCCCCCCGCACTCCAACCCGAACGGCCGCCGGTGATCGGCCGAAAGCTCAGGCGGGGCCTCTCCTGACAACCCCTCCCCCCGCACTCCAACCCGAACGGCCGGCGGTGATCGGCCGAAGGCTCAGGCGGGGGCCTCTCCTGGCAGACGGGGTGGTGGTGAGGGGACGGCTGGGATGCAGATGCGGTTTCGCCCCAGTTCCTTCGCCCGGTAGAGGGCCAGGTCGGCCGCCGCCAGGAGCTCGATCAGGTCGTCGCCGTGGACGCTCATCAGGGCGACGCCCGCCGAGACCGTCACCGTGATCATCGCCTCGTCGGCGGGAACGGCCATGCGGCCGATGCGGGTGCGCAGGCGCTCAGCCACGCGCCGGGCTTCAGGGAGGTCCGCCCCGGGCAGCAGGACGACGAACTCCTCGCCGCCGAAGCGGCCCACCACGTCGTATTCGCGCACCTGGCTGCGGAGCATCCCGGCCACGCCGACGAGAACCTGGTCCCCGGCGAGGTGGCCGTGAACGTCGTTGACCCGCTTGAAATGGTCGATGTCGATGATCAGAAGGGCGAGGGTCTGGCCGGTGCGCCGGGCCCGGACGATCTCGGTGTCGGCCTCCCGCTGCCAGGCGGCGGCGTTGAGCAGGCCGGTTTTGGCGTCGGTGCGGGCCGCCGCCTGAAGTTGGGCGTGCAGCAGGCTGCGCTGGAGCAGGACGACCGGCGGGAGCGCGAAGACGAGCAGCATGAGGTTGAGGTGGCTCCCGATCGCCACCGTGATGCCGAGGCACAGCTCCACCACGTCCAGCAGGATGCTCTCGCGGTTCCACAGAACCTCGCGCCAGCGGGAGTCGGGATCCGCGGTGTGCGCGGCGACGGCGACGAGCGCGGTGTTGATGAGGGCGAAGAGCAGGGCGGCGGCGACCGCGTACATGATCGGGACGGCACTGCCGTGGGACAGCACCCTCGGGTCGGGCACCAGCCGGTGGAAGACCACCGAGGCGACGCAGCCGGCCAGGCCGATGGCGGCCGCGCTCAGCACCCGGCGGTGCAGGACCGTCGCACGGACCCGCACCTGCAGCAGCACCTGCAGCACGATCGGCGCGAAGAGGGCGTAGACCGGCGGCAGCAGCAGCGCGACCGGCAGCCACCAAGCCGACAGCAGGTCGCGTGAGACGCCGGCGGGCATGCCGAGCCGTCTGGTGGCCTCGATGCAGACCGCGCCACAGCTCATCAGGGCGACGAAGGTCAGCACGTCCGGCAACCGGACCTCGGTGGCGGCCCCGAACAGCAGGATCGCCGCGAGGTCGAGCAGGACGATGACGCTGATGTAGGCCACGAGCAACCGGCGCTGGGCGAGGAATGGCCAGCGACCGGCCAGCGATGACACACCGTCGCGAGGTTTTGTCGAGGCGTGACCGGCTGTCACCATCCCGCGTCCCTCCTGACTAACGATGTTCGACTTCTCCCCGCCATGAAAGACGGGGATCCTCCCGCCTCACGGCGGGGTGTTCACTGCTGCTTCTGCGCCGCTCTCGCGGGGGAGATGTCGGGGCGGCGCCAGGGTCGTCGGGATTGCCGTCCTGGTCTGATCTGCCCTGCACAGTCGTTTCGGGTGTCCGCCGTCCCGGCGGCCACGTCATGCACGGCCCCATGCCGTTCAGGCCGCTAAATCGTCCAGGGCGTGCAGGGTCTTCAGGTGGATGCCTTCGGCCAGGATGTTGAGCGCGACGTCGACGTCCGGGGCGACGTCGACGCCCGGGGCGTGGTGCTCACCGCAGGAAGGGCAGTCCCACGCGCGGAACGGCAGCCCCACCGCACACCACCTCCTACACGACGCATAGCCTACATTGTGCAATGCTTCGCATACTTTGAGTGAGCTCGAACATAGTAACGCCTCCTCCGTGGTCACACCAGGTGAACACCCAAGCGGCATACATCGACCACCAGCGCCGACCCCCCACGCCACTGTCCGTGATCCACCCCCACGCACTGCTGGGCGGTCCACCTACCGGCGAGCCGTCCTCCGACGGAAGTCACACTCGGCCCCGGTCCGAGGCTGGAGCCTTGTGCGAACCCTCGGTAACACAATAGTTGCGGAGTGTGCGATGTGCGATGGGAACCGATACGTTGGGCGGAGCGACCACATGTGTCATGGGGTCGGTAATAGGACACCGCTCACTCCGCGAGCGGAGCCGTTCGGAAAGGAGCACACATGGTGCGGGGCGTTACCTGGACCTGACAGCTGCCCTGACCGTCTTCACGGGCAATGCCATCGGCCGCTTCTCCGGACGCTTCAGCCGCCACTTCTCCGGCCGGTGCCCTCTCCGCCCTTCTTCTCCGACCCGCCCTTCTTCTCCGACGGCGCCCCCGCCCAACCGCGATGCGCACCGTCGGCGTCCTTCTCTCCGGTGACTATGCCGCCGCCTTCTCTCCGGTGACTATGCCGCCGCGCGCTCTTCCGTGGGCCATTCGGCCTCTTCGCCGTCCTTGTCGTCGGCCGCGCCAAGGATGCGGATCGTCGCGTTCTCGGGCGCCGGTCCGTCGGTCGCGGATCGCTCTGTGGGCGCCGGGGCGGCGGACAGGGGATCCGGCACCGACTGGAGAGCGCCCGCGCGGCCGCCGGGGTGGGCCGCGCCCAAGGCCCAGTCCCGGGTCTCCTCGTCCAGGCGCTCACGCATCTCCCTGCTCACCGCGGCAGCGGCGCCGCCCCGCTCCGGCTTGGCGAAGGTGCCGGTGCCCCAGCGCAGGTCGTGGCCCACCGAGCTCGCCTCCACCTCCGGCATGAACCGGCGCTCACCCTCCTGCTCGAACTCACGGATGCGGAGCTTGCCGGAGACCACGACGGGCTGCCCGACCCGGACCGAATGCGCGACATTGTCGGCCAGGGCGCGCCAGCAGCGCACCGCGAAGCAGACCTTCTCCCCGTCGACCCACTGGCCCAGCTTCTTGTCGAAGTAGCGGTGCGAGGTGAGCACTCGGAGCGAGGTCACCTTGACGCCGTCGTCGAAGGTGTATTGCCGTGGCTCTGCTGCGACATTGCCGGTGAGCGTGATGTAGATGTCGTTCATCCCGTTGCCTCCCATGCGGCGGGCCGAGCGCCCGCGACCTGGGCCCACGGTGCCCCACCCGCCCGTCCTCCCGGGCACCCGAACGACGTTCTGTGGACAGCCCCGCGACCGGCGGAAACCCTGTGGACAACGCCCTCAGCCCGACAGCTCCGACCGGCGGACAACAGGCCCGACCCGACAAGCTCTCAACCGGCGCAGACTCCTGAGGACGAAGGGCTCAGCCCGACAAGCCTCGCATGGCCGAGTAGAACGCGTGGTGACGCGCGAGCTCCGTCTCCACCGGCTCCACCACCATCTTCTCGGCGATCCCGGCGACCCGCCGCCGCATCTCCCGCTCCAGCCGCTCGCGCTCCTTGGACGCCCCGAGCTCCACGAAGTTACGGGACGCGATGCCCGACAGAGCGCCGAGCCCCAGCACGGAAAGCGTCATCAGCCCCACCCAGGGCAGCGCCTCGGTGTCGCCCACCAGTTGCAGCGACGAGGGAAGACCGCCGGGCAGCAGCAGACCGGCCAGCAGCCAGGCCACCCCTAGGCCGAAGCCCGCGACGAGGACGTACTGCCACACCTTGAGCGCCCGCCACCAGCCGGGCACCCGGTCGAGCTGCGGAGCCACCTCGGTGAGGCTCGTGGTGAGCGCCTGCGGCAGTTGTGCCAGCTGGGAACGTGCCGCCCGGTGCACCGCGGTGTTCCAGACGGGGTGCATCCCGACCGTCAGCCCGTCGGCGAGCGCTTGGACCGCGTTGGTGACCTCGGCCGACTGCGCGCTGACCGAGCCGGTGGTGATGCCGCGGATCTCGTCCCCGATGTCCTCGAGACGCAGGCTTTTGATCGGGTCCGGCCGAAGCTTGTCCACCCAGCGCGGGTACGGCCAGCCGACCCACTGGCTGGAGCGCTCGGCGTACACGTTCTCCATGGCCTCGCCGACGGCGGGGACGCCGACGGCGTCGCAGAGCGCGTCGGTGAGCCCCATTCTGCGGGCCTCGTCGACGGAGGCGGGCGCGGCCAGCGCCTCGCCGACCGGCATCGACTTCGTCAGTCGCTGCATCAGCCGGTGCAGGTCGGCCTCGAGCTTGTGGATGGCGGCGCGGCGGCGCGAGACGGCGCCCGCGACGACGCTCTTGAGGCTCTCCACACCCCGCCCGGTGACGGCCGAGGTGGGCACCACGCTGGGGTGCTCGACGCCTTCGCGGCGGAGCAGGTCGTTGAGGTCGATGACCAGCTCGGCGAGCTCCTCGGGAGCGAGCCGGTCGGCCTGGTTCAGCGCGAACACGGTGACCGCCTCATGCCCGGCCAGCTCCGTGACGTAGCGGCGGTGGGTGGAGGCGTCGGCGTACTTCTGCGGGTCGAGCACCCACACCACCAGGTCGGCCAAGCCGATGAGCCGGTCGGCTTCGGTGTCGGTGAGCGCCCTGATGGAGTCGTGGTCGGGCAGGTCGAGCAGGATCAGCCCGTGCAGCTGGCTCTCGCCCTTGTCGAGCGCGCTGGCCCTGGCGAAGCGGTGACGCCACTGGATCTGCAGCCAGTCGAGCAGCGGCGCCGCGCCTTCGAGGCCCCAGACGCAGGCGTGCGTGCGCGCCGTGGTGGGCCGGCGCACGCCCGTAGGCGACAGCTCCAGCCCGGACATGGCGTTGAAGAGCGACGACTTGCCGCTGCCGGTGCCGCCCGCGAGCGCGACCACGGTGTGCTCCGACGACAGCTTGAGCCGGTCGCCGGCCAGCAGCAGCAGCGCTTCGGCCTCCGACAGCAGCTTCTGGTCCAGCCGGCCGGGGCCGAGCTCGACGATCTTGGTGAGCGCGGACAGCCGGGGAGCGAGCCTCGGCTTGGAGGTGGCTACGGTCATCGTGCGACCTCGAGGTTGTACGTCGCCTGGTAGAGGCGGGTCGCGGCGGACTCGTCGGGAACCCCGGCGGAGTCGAGCGCTTGCACGTAACGCATGGATTCCTCGTCGAACAGCATCCCGATCCTCGCCCTCAGATCGCTGAGCGCCTTGGCCCCGATCCCCCGCAGTGACTCGGCGCCGAGCAGCGCCTTGACGAGCCGGTGCGGCACTCCTTCGGTCCTGCCTCCGCTGAACATCGCCACCATGAAGATCAACGACAGTGAGTCCGGGTCGAACGACACCAGTTTGGACACCGACCGCTTGGCCACGCCTTCGGTGCGTACCAGCTCGGTGATGTGTTCCTGCCAGGCGGAGACGGCCCGGCCGGCGTGCCGCAGCAGCTCGTCGGAGGGCTGGTCCAGCCCCTCGCCGAGGGTGGCGCCCACTTCGGCGCGGTGCCGCCAGCGGCCGATGACCTCCTCGCAGGCCCTGTTCGCGGCCGCGATGATCACCGACTCCAGGCCCGCGCGCAGTGCCGCACGGAACGCGATGATCCGCTCGGAAGCCTGCTTGCTCACCCTGCCGTTCTTACGGATCTGCAGGGAGCGCATCAGATCGCCGGAGCCGGAGAAGTCCTGCCAGCGGGCCAGCACCTCGCCGTGGATCAGCGCCCCGCCCCCGAACGCCTTGTCGATCTCGGTCAGCGCCCCCATGAAGGCCCGGTCGACGTCGCCGCGCAGCTCTGTCCTGACGGCGACCTGCTTCTCCAGGTGCCGGGCGAGCGCCGGAACGCGGGTGCGGAAGCTGTCGAGCACGCCGTTGAGCGTCTCCTTGACCGCCAGGGCGCGACGCGCCTCGTCGACGGAGAGCTCGGCGAGCCAGAGCCGGAGGTCGGTGACCTCGCTGTCGGGCAGCTTGCCGTCGGCGACCTTCGACTCGCTGATGACGAACCGGTCGATCTCGCCCATGCCGTATTCGGTGAGCATCCGGACGAAGTGCTTCACCACCACGTCCCGCGCCTTGGGCTGCACCCGCGACAGCACGATGGCGAGCCTGGCGCCGCGCTCCTTGGCCAACCGCAGCAGGTTCCAGGCGGGGGCGTCGGCGTAGCGGGCGGCGGTGGTGACGAAGATCCACAGGTCGGCCGCGTCGAGCATGCGGTGCGCGATCTCGTGGTGCTCCTCGACCACCGAGTCGATGTCGGGCGTGTCGAGCAGCGCGACGCCCTGCGGGAGCTTCTCTGTGGCGACCACCATGAGGCTGCGCATGTCGGTGTCGGAGGTCTGCTTGTCGATCCGGCGCAGTCGGCCGAGCAGTTCTCCCTCGGCGAACCACTTCTGGTCGTCGGGGTGACAGACGAGAACGGGCACGCCGGTGGTCGGCCGCCGCACGCCGGTACGGGAGACGTTGCGCTCGGCGAGCGAGTTGACCAGCGTGGACTTGCCCGCGCCGGTCGAACCGGCGATCACGATGAGCGCCGGCGCGGTCCTCATCCGCACTCTCGGCAGCACGTAGTCCTCAAGCTGGGCCACCAGGTCCGCGCGCTCCTGCTTGGCCTCGTCGGCCCCCGGCAGGTCCAGCCCGAACCGCAGCCCCGCGACACTCTCCCGCAGCGCGCCGATGGCCGCCATCAACGCCTGCGCGGCTTCCGCCGGCAGCTCCTCTTCCTTCTCGGCAGCGGGCCCACCGTCCTCGGTCCCGCCGGACGTCCCCTCGGCTCCACCCTCATGGGGTACGGAGTCCGCCGCGGCCTTCTCAGCCGTGACTTCCCGCTCGGCGTCCTCAACCGGGACTTCCCGCTCGGCTGCCGGAGCCTGCGCCGCCTCGAAGTCTCCGGACGGGGCGGCATCGGCATCGGTGGTGAAGGCCCACGGCTTGGCCTCCGCCGCAGGCGCGGGGACGGCTGCCGCGGCGGGCGCGGGGTCCTGAGGCCGCCGAGACGAGGGATCGACCGCCTCGGGCTTCGCGGCCTTCTTCGCGGCGAACGCCCACGGCGTGGCCTCCGCCACGGGCGCGGACTCCTTGGAGACG
The DNA here is from genome assembly GCF_014646515.1 of Nonomuraea glycinis. GTDB lineage: Bacteria > Actinomycetota > Actinomycetes > Streptosporangiales > Streptosporangiaceae > Nonomuraea > Nonomuraea glycinis. The sequence goes on along the minus strand of NZ_BMNK01000001.1, from coordinate 987,892 downwards.
TCCTGAGCCTCGAAGTACGCCACCACGCCCTCGGCCGCAGAAGCGGATTCGTCCGCCTCGGGCTCCGCATCCTTCGCGGCGAACGTCCACGGCGTGGCCTCCGCCACAGGCGCGGACTCCTGGGACACGTCCTGAGCCTCGAAGTACGCCACCACGCCCTCAGACTCTTCAGGCACGGAGTCCCCAGGCTCATCCGGCGCGAAGTCCTCAGGCCCGTCCAGCGCAGAGCCCTCGACCTCGTCCAGCACAGAGTTCTCGGACTCGTCCGGCGCGAATCCGTCGGGCCCGTCCAGCACGGAGCCCTCAGGCTCATCCGGCGCAGAAGCCTCGGGCTCATCCAGCGCAGAAGCCTCGGGCTCATCCAGCGCAGAAGCCTCGGGCTCATCCAGCGCGGAGGCCTCGGGCTCATCCAGCGCGGAGGCCTCAACCTCGTCCGGCACGGAGTCCTCGGGCTCGTCCAGCGCGGAGGCCTCGGGCTCGTCCAGCGCGGAGGCCTCGGGCTCGTCCGGGGTGAGGGCCGGGGGCTCGGGGGTTTCGGGGGGATCGTCCTTGGGGGTCTCGTCCGCTTCCGCGTCCACCTCGGTCGTCGCCTCGGTGGAGGGCGGGGCGGCGTCGTGGTCCGCCGGCAGGTCGATCAGGGCGCGGAACTGCAGGGTCTGCTCCCCCGGCGCCTCATCGTGTTCGTCATCCATGGCCGTGTTCACGGCAAGCGCTCCGCTCGAACCATCTGGACCTCCTGGCCGACCCTTACGACGTCGCCGACGACGATGATCGCCGGTGGCCGTATCCCAGCCGCGGAGACGCGGTCGGCCACGGTGGCAAGCGAGGCGATGACCGCCCGCTGGGTCGGAAGGGTACCGTCCTGCACCACCATTACGGGAGTCTCTGGGGAGCGTCCGTCTCGAACGAGGGCTTCGGCGACCTTCCCCAGCCGTTCGACGGCCATCATGAGCACCAGGGTGCCATGGGAACGAGCCAGCCCAGGCCAGTCAACGGTGGATTTGGGATCATCTGGTGCTACATGCACGGATATAACGTGGAATTCCTGGCTCACCCCTCGATGGGTCACCGGCACACCGGCCGAGGCGGGCACCGCGACCGCGCTGGTGATCCCCGGCACCACCAGCACGGGAATGCCGGCCTGAGCACAGGCGATCATCTCTTCGCCGCCGCGGCCGAAGACGAACGGGTCGCCTCCCTTGAGCCGTACGACGAACTTGCCCTGCCTGGCGCGATCGACGAGCACCTCGTTGATCGCCTCCTGGGAGAGCGACCTGCCGTAGGGAACCTTGGCCGCGTCGATCAGCTCGACGTCGGGCGCCAGCTCGTCGAGCAGCGCCCGTGGGGCGAGCCGGTCGGCCACCACCACATCGGCCTGCGCGAGAAGCTGCCGGCCGCGTACGGTGATCAGCCCGGGATCGCCGGGCCCGCCGCCGACCAGAGCGACGCCGACGGGTTTGGTGCGATTGCGCCGCGCGTCGACGGTGCCGTCACGCAGCGCGCCGACCACGGCGTCGCGGATGCCGGCGGCCCTGCGCGGATCGCCGCCCGCGGTGACGGCCACGCTGATCTCGTCGACCCGTCCGGAGGCGGGGGTCCAGGCGGCGGAGGCGTCCTTGTCGTCGGCGCGCACGCACCAGATCCGTTTCGCCTCGGCCTCGGCGGCGACGGCGGTGTTGACGGATCTGTCGTCGGTGCACGCCTGCACGAGCCAGGCTCCGTCGCAGTCACCCACCTCGTAGGGGCGGGCCTGCCAGGTGATCCGGCCGGCGGCTATCAGGTCGTCGAGAGCGGGGGTGACGCCCGGCGACACCACGGTCACCACCGCCCCCGCCTCAAGCAGCGCGGGCACCCGCCGCTGGGCGACACGCCCGCCACCTACGACGAGGGCTCGGCGACCCTGAAGCCGCAGGCCGAGGAGGTAGGGACCCATAGTGGGGGAATCTCCCGTTCGCGAAGTTTTGTGTGCTAGGAGGTAAACCTACCGGCTATCACCGCGTCAGTTGCTTCGCACGAGTTAACGACCGTCGAGCGAAACGAGACCCGTCCCCGACCTCCATGCGGCGTCCGGCCGTCGCCCAGAGTGGCTCAAGGATAGTGCTCGCCAGCGACCCCGTCGTCATACGGGCTTCTCCGTCACGCCCGCCGAGTCGAAGGTCGCCACCTCGTGCATGACCCGCACGGCCGCGCAGACCAAGGGGTGAGCGAGCAGGGCGCCGGTGCCCTCGCCGAGCCGCAGGCCAAGGTCCACCAGAGGGGGCAGGCCGAGGTGCCCGAGTGCGGCGGAGTGGCCGGGCTCGGCCGACCGGTGCCCGGCCACGCAATGATCGATGGCGGCGGGGTCGAGAGCGGCCGCGACGAGCGCGGCGGCGCCCGCGATGACGCCGTCGAGGATCACCGGCACCCGTGCCGCCGCCCCGCCCAGGATGAAGCCCGCGATCGCCGCGTGCTCGAACCCGCCCACGGCCGCGAGGACCCGCAACGCCTCGGTCGCCCGGCTCCCATCCCCCTCCTGCCCGGAACCCACCGAACCCGAGCCCACCGGGGCCGAGAGCCCTCCGGAGCCGGCCGGAGCCGAGAGCCTCCCGGAATCCGCCGGGGGCGTTTCGGTGAGCAGGTGGTTGGCGCGCAGTGCCTCGCGGACCACGCCGATCTTGCGGGCGTGGGTCTCCTCGTCGATGCCGGTGCCCAGGCCGGTCACCTCGGCCGGGTCCCTGCCGGTGAAGGCCGAGATGAGCGCCGCGGAGGCGGTGGTGTTGGCGATGCCCATGTCCCCGGTGATCAGACAGCGGGCGCCCGCCGCGACCAGGTCGCGCGCGACGGTCATCCCCGCTTCGAGAGCCTGTACGGCCTGGTCGACGGTCATCGCGGGCCCTTGGGACAGGTCCGCCGTGCCGTACGCGATCTTCCGCTTGACCAGCCGGGGGTCGTCGGGCAGGTCGGCGGCGACCCCGACGTCCACCACGGTCACCGAGGCGCCGATCTGGGCGGCGAAGGCGTTGGCCACCGCGCCGCCGGCCAGGAAGTTCGCCACCATCTGCACCGTCACCTCCTGCGGCCACGGGCTGACACCCCTGGCGTGCACGCCGTGGTCGGCGGCGAAGATGGCCAGGGCGGCGGGGACGGGCATGGGCGGCGGGCTGACGCCCGCGGCGCCCGCGAGGCGTACGGCGACCTCTTCCAGCGCGCCGAGCGAGCCGCGCGGCTTGGTGAGGCGGTCCTGGTGGGCGCGGGCGTCGGCGAGGACGACCGGGTCTGCGGAGCGGATCGCGGCGAGCGTCTCTGCGAGCACGGGAACCTCCGGAGTCACGGGTTGACGGGGGTGGAGCGCTTTCTCGTACGGGCTCTGGTCGAAGCTTCGCAGCTCCGTGGCGGAGCGCCTTCTCGGGTCGGAGTCGCCCGGCTCCGACGTCCTACGGGGCGAGTTGGAGCACTTCCTCGTAGCGGTCGATGACCACGTCGGCCAGGGTGTCGCAGTCGCCGATCACCTCGGCGCAGCGGATGTCGAGATCGGGGTGCCCGGCGACGTACGCCAGCGCCTGGGCCCATACGCGCTCCAGCGCGCCACCGGCGAACAGCAGGTAGGGCACGACGATGACGCGCTTGGCGCCGAGGCGGCGGCACCGCTCCAGACCGCCCGGGACGCCGGGCGGGGTGAGGGAGACGAACGCGGTCTCGACGGTCATGAAGTCGTAGGCGTGGGTCTCCCAGAACAGCCGCGACACCCGGTGGATCTCGGCGTTGGCCACCGGGTCCATCGAGCCGTCGCCGACCAGGACGACGGCGGTCTCGCCCGGCTCGATGGGCAGGGGCAGGCTCTCGGCGGGCAGCGTGTCGACGGCTCGCAGCCTGGTCCTGGCGCCGACGAGCTCCAGCGGGCGAGGGCTGGGCGGCATCTCGGCGGCGGCGTCGTTGAGCCGCTCGGCCAGCATCGCGAGCACGCGCGGGTCGGGTCCGAGCGGGCGGCCGGAGTCGTACATCAGGGTGGGGTGTTTCTTCTGCTCCAGCGCCATGGCGTGGGGCAGTTCGTCGCCCACCCGGCTCAGGGTGAGCGGGAGCGTCACCAGGCGGTGGTGCCCCCTGGCGACCAGGGAGGCGACGGAGTCGCTCAGCCGGGGGGTGGCGCGTTCGAGGTAGCCGGCGGAGACGTCGGTGGCGCTCGGGTCGAGTCGGCAACGGAGCCGGTGGACGAATCGCCCGAATTCCGCAGAGTCGGCGTCGTCGTTCGAGCCCTGCCCGATGAGCAGGAGCGGCGGCTTCATGCGAAGGAACTCCGGTGCGTAGAGGAAGACACGCGAGGATAACCGATGTGCGCCGGTGGGCGACAGGTCACGGTGTGTGCGCGGGTGTCGCGTGGACGACGAAAACGGGGTCGGCGGCGGTCAGGCTGTGGGATCCGTCGGGGCCGAGGGCCAGCTTCGCAGCCAGGATCTGGCTGCCTTCGGCACGATAGCCGAGCTCGCGCAGCCGGTCGAGCACGGCGGACACGCGTTCGACGGTCTTGAGCGCGCACACGAGTGAGCGGGGACGGCGGGCGGCGCAGGCGACGATCACGTCGGTGCCGCCGCCGCCGACGAAGACGGCGTCCGGGTCGGGCAGCGGTTCGAGCGCGGGCGGCGCCTGTCCCCTGGTCAGCGCCACCTTGACGCCGTGGGCGAGCACGCTGGCGCGCAGCCGGGCGCAGGCGTCCTGGTCGCGTTCGACGGCCACGACGGCGGCTCCCAGCCTGGCGCACTCGACGGCGATCTCGCCGCCGCCCGCGCCCACGTCCCACACCAGGTCACCGAGGCGGGGGCCGAGCTTGGCCAGGACGTACGCCCGGACCTCCGGCGGCAGCCGCGACTCCAGCGGCGGCGCCCACTCCAGTGCCCACTCCGACGGGCCGGGCTGCGCGCCCGCCACCCAGCCCGGCTCCTTGGGCCGGTGCAGCGGGTCGACGACGAGCACCACGTCGGGGTCCTTCCAGGGCCGGGTGGTGGCCTCGCCCATGCGGCTGTCGGTGACGCGCTGGCCGGGGCCGCCGAGGTCCTCGCAGACGATGAGGGAGCGGGGCGTGGTCGGGGCGAGCTCCCTGGCGATTTCGCCGGGGCCGACGCCGGGGGTGACGAGCACGGCCACCTTGTGGTGTGCCCGGCAGGCGTTGACCGCGCGGTTGAGCTGGTGCGGGCCGGCGGGGGCGACGACGAGGGCGTCCTCCCAGCCGAGCCCGGCGCAGGCGAAGGCGCGGGTGATCAGCGAGGTGGCGGGGAGCACGTCGGGCTTGAGCCCGTGGGCGCGCAGCCGGCGCACCACGCCGAAGAAGCCGGGGTCGCCCTCGGCGAGCACGACGGCGGGGCCTTCGCCCTGTTCGAGGTGCTCGTCGAGGGTTTCGAGCAGCCTGGTGTCGGCGACGGTGGGCGCGGTCAGCGCCAGCCGGCCGATGACGGCGTCGGGCCCGATGACGAGGCGGGCCGCACGCAGCCGCTCGACCGCCCTGGCCGACAGCTCCGAACCGTCCCAGCCGACAACTGTGATCATGGGCCTCACCGTCCTCACCTCCAGGGTGACGGCTCTACCGGCGGTTGACCAACCTTCACGGCAAATCCGAGGGGATGAGGCTGAAGATCACCAGGTCCTCCCCGTCCAGGGCGTTGCGTTCGACGCCTTCGCGGACGAAGCCGGCCTTCTCCGCCACCCGGTGCGAGGCCGGGTTGGACCTGGTCGCGCGGAGCTTGACCCGCCGGAAGCCGTGCTCGCGGAAGAGCCAGCGGGCGATGGCGGCGACCGCCTCGGCGGTGATCCCGTTGCCGCGGGCCCACGGCGCGGCCATGTAGCCGACCTCGCAGCTCCGGTTGGCCCAGTCGACGTCCCTGAGGTCCACGTGGGCGGCGAAGCGCGCGGTCGCCCGGTCCTCCACCGCCCAGGCGAGGCCCTGGCCTCTGGTCCGCATCCGCTCGGCCAGGTCGATGTACCGCCTGGCGTCCGTCTCGGTGTAGCCGCGCGGCACCCCGATCCTGGCCTGGGTGAGCGGGTCGGCGGCGGTGATCGCCAGGTCCGGCGCGTCCGACTCCGCCAGCGGCCGGATCAGCAGCCGCGGGGTGCGCAGCTCGGTGCGGGGCAGCGTGTCGGCCGAGGTGCGGTCGTCGTCGCGCAGCAGGCCGAAGACGACCAGGTCATGCGGTCCGTCATCCTCCAGTACGGCGGCGCGCAGCACGCCTTCCCAGGTGAAGCCCGCTTTGTGGGCCACTCGGATGGACGCGAGGTTGTCCAGGTTGGCCGTCAGGTCGATCCTGCGCAGCTCGGTGGTGGCGAACGCCCAGTCCGTCAGCGCCCGTACGGCTTCGGTGGCGAAGCCGCGTCCCCGGTAGAGGGGGTGGACGCCGTAGCCGACCTCGGTGGTGCCCGCGCCCCAGGAGGTCTTGAACAGGCTGATGGCGCCCACGATGCGATCGTCGTTGTCGTGCATGGCCAGGTGCACGCCCTGCCCGGAGCGCCGCAACCCGTGCACGCCGTGGGCGAGCCACTGCTTGACGCCCGAGACGTGACCGGGCGCTCCCGGCGGCAGGAACGGGACTTTGGACCGCACGATGGACCTGATCCGGTCCGCGTCCTGAGGGCCGAACTGCCGGAGCACCAGACGTCCGGTAGGGAGGTCGACGTCCACATCGAACACCCTCGGCAGGCTACACAATCGCCATGTTTGCCCATGAAAGCGGGGGTAGGTGCGCTTGCAGGGAGGGGCGTTACCCAGGAGCGGAGGTGGTGACCGGTGCGGCTCGACTTCATCCGGCCGCTCTACGAGCGCGGTGGACCGTACACGAGCGTGTACGTGGGGGCGCTCGCCGAGCGGGAACGGGCGGTGCAGTGGGCCGGCCTGCGCGGCGAGGCGGTGCGGGCGGGCGCGCGGATACCGCAGGCGCTGGAGGAGGAGGCGCTGCGGCCGGGCCCGGGGCAGGCGGTGTTCGCCACCGAGCACGACGTGGTGCTGGTCGAGAGGCTGGCCGAGCCGCCGCGGCCACTGGCCCGCTTCTCGCCGCTGCCGCACGTCACGCCCATGCTGATGCGGCGCGGTGAGAACGTGGCGCACCTGCGGGTGGTCGTGGACCACGCGGGGGCGGAGGTGACGGTGTTCGGCGGCGGCTCCCCGCGCAGCGCGACGATCGAGGCCGAGGACTGGCCGCTGCAGAAGACCGCGCAGGGCGGCTGGTCCCAGAAGCGCTATGAGCGAGCCGTGGAGGAGACCTGGGAGAAGAACGCGGTGGCCGTCGCGCACGAGATCGACGAGCAGGTACGGCGCATCGGCGCGGACCTCGTACTGGTGGCGGGTGAGGCGAAGTCGCGGTCCCTGGTGGGCGACCATCTCGGCACCAAGTCCACCGACCGGATGCTGATGGTGGAGCACGGCCATCGCGGCGGTCTCGGCGGGTTCGAGCATGATGTGGAGGTGGCGCTCGACCGGTGGCTCGATCGCAGGCGGGCCGAGCTGCTGGCGCGGCATCGCGAGCAGGACGGGCCGGTGGGGATGACGCAGGTCGCGCGCGCCCTGCGTGAGGGCAGGGTGCACGCGCTGCTCCTGCCCGGTGAGCTGGACCGGCAGGTCTGGGTCGGCGAGGGCGGCACCCAGGTGTCGGCCGACGACGGGGAGCTGCGCGACTGGGGCGTCGAGAAGCCGGTCGCGGAGCGGGCCGACTCGGCCCTGGTCAGGGCGGCGACCATGACGGACGCCGAGCTCTGGTTCACCGACCAGGTGCCGGACGTGGCGGCCGTGCTCAGGTACTGACGATCACTTCGAGCGTGCGCGGGCCGTGCACGCCCTCGACCCGGTTGAGCTCGATGTCGCTGGTGGCCGACGGGCCGCTGATCCAGGTGAGCGGGCGGGCCGGGTCGAGCCTGGCGACCGCCTCGGGCACCCCGGCCACGATTTGCTCGGCCCGCACCACGCACAGGTGGTAGTCGGGCACCAGCGTCTGCGCCCGGCTGCCCTGGCCGGGCCCCGCGTCGAGGACGATCGTGCCGGTCTCGGCGATGGCCACCGCGCAGCCGGTGACGACACCGTCGGCGGCGTCCAGCTCGGCCAGTGAGCCGCCGGCGCGCTCGGCCTGTCCCGCCCACTGGGGCGGCAGCCCGTCGGGCACCACCATGCGGCGGCCGCGTACCAGCTCAGTGATTTTGTCCGGGACCTCGGCCGACGGCAGGACGTGCACGATCGCGCGGTAGTCGTCCACCCGCTCGGCGAACAGGCCCACCAGGTCGGCCACCGATGTCCGGGTGCGGTAGGCGCGGGGGATCTCCACCTCGGGCGCGTCGCGGACGGCCTGCCTGATCCTGCCGAGGATCTCGTCACGGGCGTTCATGACGCTCCCACCAGTCTCTGAAGGATTCTTCCGGGATGTCGGGCAGGTCCCGGGTGTCGGTCCAGGCCGACAGCGGGCCGGGCAGCCGCTTGGGGACCAGCTTGCGGAAGCGGGTGGCCAGGCGCTGTGCCTTGCCGAGTCGTACCGAGTCGTCCAGGATCCAGCCCGCGACGCGCATGCCCGCGCGCTCGGCCGGGTTGTGCGGCGCCTTGCCGCGCAGGTGGACGAGCACCTCGGGGATGTCGATCGCCACCGGGCAGACCTCGTAGCAGGCGCCGCACAGGCTGGAGGCGTACGGCAGGGAGGCGTCCAGATCCGACGACATGCCTCTGAGCTGCGGGGTGAGGATGGCGCCGATCGGGCCCGGATAGACCGAGCCGTAGGCGTGGCCGCCCGCGCGCTCGTAGACGGGGCACACGTTCAGGCAGGCCGAGCAGCGGATGCAGCGCAGCGCCTGGCGGCCGACCTCGTCGGCGAGCACGCCGGTGCGGCCGTTGTCGAGCAGCACCAGGTGGAAGTCCTGGCCTTCGACCGCGCCCGTCCACATGCTGGTGTACGGGTTCATCCGCTCGCCGGTGGAGCTGCGCGGCAGCAACTGCAGGAAGACCTCCAGGTCGCGCCAGGCGGGCACCAGCTTCTCGATGCCCACCACGCTGATCAGGGTCTCGGGCAGCGTCAGGCACATGCGGCCGTTGCCCTCGGACTCCAGCACCACCAGCGTGCCGGTCTCGGCGACCATGAAGTTGGCGCCGGAGATCGCCACCTTGCTCCTGAGGAAGCGTTCGCGCAGGTGCAGCCGGGCGGCCTCGGCGAGCGCGGCGGGCTCGTCGGTGAGGCCGGGCGGGGTCTCGGGCATCTTGTCGAGGAAGATCTCGCGGATCTCGGCCCTGTTGCGGTGGATCGCGGGGACCAGGATGTGGCTGGGGAAGTCGTCGCCGAGCTGGACGATCAGCTCGGCCAGGTCGGTCTCGTAGGCGGTGATGCCCTGCTCGGCCAGGGCCTCGTTGAGCTCGATCTCCTGGGTGGCCATCGACTTGACCTTGACCACCTCGCTCTCGCCGGTGGCCTTGACCAGGTCGGCGACGATGCGGTTGGCCTCGGCGGCGTCGCGGGCCCAGTGCACGTGGCCGCCCGCCCTCGTCACCGCCTCCTCCAGCTGGATCAGGTAGCGGTCGAGGTGGCGCAGGGTCTCGTCCTTGATCGCCTTTCCGGCCGCGCGGAGCTCCGTCCAGTCGGGGAGCTCGCCCACGACGTTCGCGCGCTTGCCCCGGATGGTGTGCGTGGCTTTCCGGAGGTTGTACCTGAGCTGAGAGTCTTGTACGGCCTTCGCAGCGTTTTCCGGGAAATTTCCTGGCATGCCGAGGAATGTGCCGCTCATGGGGTCGCCTCCGTCGTCGCGAGGATCTCCGCCAGATGCATGATCCGCACGCCGGAGCGCTGCCGGCCGAGCGTGCCGCCGATGTGCATGAGACAGGAGTTGTCGGCCGCGCAGAGCACCTCCGCCCCCGTGCCGGTCACGTGACGTGCCTTGTCGGAGCCCATCGCGGCGGAGACCGCCGGGTTCTTCACCGCGAAGGTGCCGCCGAAGCCGCAGCACTCCTCGGCTCTGGGCAGCGGGACCAGCTCCAGGCCGCGCACCTTGCTCAGCAGCCGGGTGGGCTTGTCGCCCAGGTGCAGCCCCCGGAGCGAGTGACATGTCGGGTGATATGTCACCCGGTGCGGGAAATATGCGCCTACGTCATCGACTTTCAGGACGTCGAGCAGGAACTCGGAGAGCTCGTACACCCGAGGCGCGACCTCGGCGATGGCCGCCGCGCCCTTGCTGCCCGGCCGTACCAGCTTGGGGTACTGCTCGCGCACCATGGCCGCGCACGACCCGGACGGCGCGACCACCGCGTCGTAGCCGGCGAAGACCTCGGTGAAGTGGCGCGCCAGCCGTACGCCCTCCTTCGGATAACCGGTGTTGACGTGCATCTGCCCGCAGCACGTCTGCGCGGCCGGGAAGTCGACGTCGCAGCCCAGCCTGCGCAGGAGCGACACGACGGCCTTGCCGGTGCCGGGGAAGAGCGTGTCGTTCACGCACGTGATGAACAGGGCGACTCGCACGCCTCACCTTCCGAGCTTTCCGGGGTATGGTCTGACCACAGTATGGTCAGACCATACCGGACGACATCGTCGGACCGCACCCCCTCGTGGCCGCCAAGGAGACCCCGTTGACCGACCGGCCCGCCAAGAAGACGCGCACGTTCGAGGACGTGCTCGCCCAGATCGAGCGGCGCATCGTCGAGGACGGCCTCACCGTGGGCGCCCGGCTGCCGGCCGAGCGGCAGCTCGCCGAGCAGCTCGGCGTCGGCCGCTCGTCCGTGCGCGAGGCGATGCGCGTGCTGGAGACCCTCGGCGTGGTGTCCTCGCAGGTGGGGCGGGGTCCCGACGCGGGCGCCATCCTCACCTCCCGGCCGGACACCGCGCTCACCGACCTGCTCCGGCTGCACCTCGGCCTGGCGAGCCTGGAGCTGCGCGAGGTCATCGACACCCGGCTGATGATCGAGCGCTGGGCCGCCGACCGGGCGGCGGCCGCCCGCGCCGACACCTCGGGCCTGGCCGCAGCGCTGGCCGCGATGGGCACGGCGGGCTCGGCCGAGGAGTTCGTGGAGCACGACACGGCCTTCCACTGCGCCCTCGCGGACGCCTCCGGCAACCGGCTGATCGCCGCCATCATGCGCTCGCTGCGGGACTCGATGCGGCGCTACGCGGTGGAGGCGGTGGAGCGGCTGGGTGACACGTCCCTGCTGCAGGCCGACCACCGGCGGATCCTGGCCGCCGTCGACGCCGGCGACCCCGGCGCGGCCTCCCGCGCGGTGACCGACCACCTGGCGCACGCCTACCCGTCGCTGTTCCCGGCCGCTGACGGCTAACCGGTGGAGTCGGCGACCAGGCAGTTGGCTCCGGCGCAGGTCCGCATGGCCTCCAGCCGGGCCCGCAGGTCGGTCAGCAGCTCCGGGGAGGCGGTCGCGGCCAGATTGTCGAGCTGGTAGGGGTCCGAGCGCAGGTCGTACAGTTGCTCCTCGCCTGTCTCATATTTGACATAGGTGTAGCGCGGCGTGCGCACGGCCCGATAGGGCGGCACCGGCGTCTGCGCGGCCGAGGACCGGTTGGTCGGCCGGTCGAACTCGATCAGGGCGTTCTTCCGCCAGACCGCCGGCTGCCCGCCGTGCAGCACCGGCAGCAGCGACCGCCCCTCCGCGAAGGGCGGCGGGACGGCCCCGCCGAGCGCCGAGATGGTGGGCGCGAGGTCCACCGTGGCGCCCATCTCCCCGATCGTGACGTTCCTCGGGATCCCCGGCCCGCGCACCACGAGCGGGACCTTGATGGCCTCCTCGAACGGCGTGGTCTTGCCCTTCGGGAGGCGGTGGGTGCCCTGGTGGAAGCCGTTGTCGGAAGTGAAGAAGATGTAGGTGTTGTCGAGCTTGCCGGTCTCCCGCAGCGTCTCGACCACCGAGCCGACGAGGTCATCGACGCCCAGCATGGCCCGCATCCTGTTGCGGTAGCGCCGGTCGACGCGCCGGATCTGCTTCTTGGTCAGCGGGGGCCTGGAGCGCAGCCACTCCGGCTCCCGGCTCACGTCCTCCCTGTTGAACGAGGGCGTCCTCGGGGCACGGGCGCCGGGGAACGCGCCGGCGTGCCGTACGGCGGAGTTGGCCGGCAGGTGCGGCGCGATCGGGGCGAGATAGAGGAAGAACGGCGTCCGGCTGCCGGCGATGAAGTCGCCGGCCTTGCCCGCCAGCACGTCCGAGAGGTAGTCCTCCTCCCCCCAGCCGTAACGGGTCACCCGCCCGTTCTCGTTGAGCCGGTAGCCGTACTCCCGATAGAGATGGCTGACCGGAACGGCCCATTCGTCCCAGCCTGGCGGCACGTAAGTTTTCGGGACCACATTGCCCGGATAGTGGTTGAGATACTTGCCCATCAACGCGGTGCGATAGCCGGCGTCCTTCATCCAGGTTCCGATGGTGGAACGTTCCAGACCTAGTTCGTAAAATCTGGCAAAGCCCCCCTCTGGCGGCGTATTCGTCCATACTCCGTGGCTGTGCACGTACTGCGAGCGCAAGATCGACGAGCGCGACGGACAGCACCAGGAGTTCGTCACGAAGAACCGCTCGAACGAGGTCCCCTCGTTCACCACATGCTGCGTGATGTTCGGAAAGTACGGCAACGTCCCGTAATCGAGGTCGTCGGCCACGATGAAGACGATGTTCGGCCTGCCTCCTGAGGCCGCGGCGGGCTGGGCCACCGGTAGCACAAGCAGCAGGACACAGACGAGACGACACAGAGCCTTGTACACGAAGCACACGTCCCCAATGGATCCGCATTGACACCCGGCCCCTCACCGACCCCTAATAGAACTTAATTCGGGAGGTGTCGATTTGAAGCTCGGCCTTAACCTCGGCTACTGGCAGCGCAACGCCGACGACGCGACCGACTCGGTGCTCGCCGCCGAACGGCTCGGCTACGACTCGGTGTGGACCGCCGAGGCCTACGGCAGCGACGTGTTCACCCCCCTGGCCTGGTACGGCGCGCGCACCTCGCGCATCAAGCTCGGCACGTCGATCGCCCAGATGTCGGCCAGGCCGCCGGTCACCACGGCCATGACCGCGATGACCCTCGACCACCTCACCGGCGGCCGCCTGCTGCTCGGCGTCGGCGCCTCCGGCCCTCAGGTCGTCGAGGGCTGGTACGGCCAGCCGTTCGCCAAGCCGCTGGCCAGGACCCGCGAGTACGTCGAGATCATGCGCAAGGTCTGGCGCCGCGAGGAGCCCGTCACCAACGACGGCCCCCACCACCCGCTGCCCCTGCCCGGCGGCCTCGGCAAGCCGCTCAAGCTCATCACCCACCCGCTACGCCCCGAGATCCCCGTCTACCTGGGCGCCGAAGGCCCCAAGAACGTCGCCCTGGCAGCCGAACTCGCCCAGGGCTGGCTCCCGCTGTTCGCCTTCCCGTCCAAGATCGAGGAGATGTACGGCGAAGCGCTGGCGCCCAGGAGCCCCGGCTTCGACATCGCCGCCATGGTCATGGTCGTCATCTCCGACGACGTCCGCGCCGCCCTGGACGGCGTCAAGATGATGCTCACCCTCTACATCGGCGGCATGGGCGCCAAGCAGCGCAACTTCCACGCCGACATCATCGGCCGGATGGGCTACGCCGAAGCGGCCGAGCACATCCAGTCGCTCTACCTCGCGGGCCGCCGGGATGAGGCGTTCCGCGCCATCCCCGACGAACTCGCCGACGGCATCTCCCTGGTCGGCCCGCCGGGCCGCATCAAGGAACGCCTGGAACTCTGGCACAAGTCCCCGGTCACATCCCTGCTCGTCATGGGCCCCCGCGACGAGCCGACCCTACGCACCGTCCGCGACCTGGTCCTCGGCTGACGGCCTGGACCATGTTCTGGCCCATTCTGGCCGACGGCAGGCGCCGGACCGGATGGGATTTACCTGGTGCTCGGCACGATCCCGCCGCCATTGATCCCGCAGGACGTCGAAGGCCGAAGGCAGGCCCTCGATGTGCTGAAGGACAATGGAATCAAGGTCATGGTCCATGGTCGCTACCAGATGAGCAGGGAACGCCTGGATGAACTGATCCAAGTCCTCCAGCAGACCGCCGACCAGTACGACACTCTCGTGGACAGAGCTGCCAAGGCACAGTCCGAGCACGACGGGAAGGACTGATCATGACGCCCCCCTTGTCTCTTTCTCTCTGCTCCACCAGCACCGCTGAGGAGTTTCGATACGAGCACATACGCTCTACGAGCCCTCAGGTGCGGCGGCGACAGCATCTGAAGCCCGTGCGCGTGAACCCCACGACGTCAGCGGTTCTCCACGGACCCTGGCCCGCAGTTTCCAGCAACTCACCGTTGGTCGGGCCGGCGCCCTACGAGGACTGCGACACGGACGAGCATGTCCGTACATATGTCTCCCGTCTTTGGAGCGAGGACTGGGACAGTCCCGAAGACTCTCTCTACGACGACCTGTGAACCCCGGAGAAGTACGGCTCGTCTGGTTTCCCTTCAGCCATGCGGAGCCGAAACCCTACAAGAAGCGCCCGGTCCTGATCATCGCCACCGCAGGAGCCGGATCAGATCGCGCCATTCTGGCAGCGATGATCACTTCGAGTGCCAAGCGCGCCACGAATCCGGGCCCGCATGACGTGGTGATCTCAGACTGGCAGTCAGTCGGGCTCGTAGCCCCCTCCATCGTGCGTGCCCATCGAATCTGGACCGCACCGATTCAGTCGGGGCGTGGGGCCGGGTCGGCGGTGACAGACCTCAACAGGGGCCTGCTCGCGGCGCCTGCCCCGAGCACCCCGGCGAAGCCGAGCCCCACGCAGACCAGGAGCATGGTCAGGCCGCCGCCGTCGGGTGCGCCGCTCATGAACGGCAGCCCGCAGAACACTCCCACCGCGATCGACCCGCCGCCCATCACCGCGAGCGGGACCAGCGTCTCGGTCCTGCGGGCGCGGTCGAGCACCGTCAGCGGCGTGCCCGCCAGCCGCAGCAGTCCGTACGTCTGCCGCCGGTCGAGGATCGAGGAGGCCGCGGTGATGCCCGCGCTGGCGATGGCCACCAGGAACGACACCGACAGCACCACCACCGTTCCCGAGCGGATGTCGTCGATGATCTGCACGTTGTCGTGCTCGTGGTCGGCGTCGGAGGTGGGGGTGCGGCCGGGGACGAGCCCGGCCAGGGCGGTGCGGGCCCGGTCCATGGTCGCCGGATCGGCGTGGCCGGCCGGGGTCACGCCGACGAGCTTGTCCGAGCGCCGCACGGTGGCGGTGACGCCCGCCTTCCCGAGCCGCTCGCGGGCCTGCTCGGCGACCGCCGACGGCGACCCCTCGGGGACGAGGACGCGCAGCTCGCCCGGGGTCGCGCCGGTGGCGAGCGCGCCCGGGGTGAGCAGAGCGAGGAAGCCCGCGACGAAGCCGGTCATGGCCACGCCGCTCACGGTGCGCCAGGCCGAGCGGGGGTCGTCCACCAGTCTGCGGCCGGCGAGCAGTCCGGCCGGCCTGCGGGCGGTCGCGGCGGTGACGCGGCCGATGATCCCGACCACCCACGGGCCGACCAGGTTGACGCAGAGGAACGCCAGGCCGATCACCACCGCGACGACCGTCACGCTGGTGGCCTGGCCCAGCATGGGGACCACGGCGAGTACCGCCAGCAGGGCGAGTGCCCTGAACCAGCGCATGGCGGGCGGGGTCTCCCGCTTGGCCACGCCGAGCGGGCTGACGACCACCCGCCTTAGCCCGGCCACCGCCGACAGGCCCACCAGCAGCGGCACCGCGACCAGGCAGGCGGCCGGCACCAGCGGGTGCGGCAGCAGGTCCGCGGCGAACCAGGGGCCGCCGCTGATCTCGATACGGGTGAGCAGCGGCACGGCCAGCGCGTAGGCGGCGGTCCCGGCCAGCGCGCCGGCGAACGCCACGATCACCGCCTCGGCCACGGTCATGCCGACCACCTGGCCGGGCGTCGCGCCGACCAGCCGCAGCGTGGCCAGCCGCTGGTCCCGCCTGGCCACGGTGAGCCGGGCCGCGGCCCCGCCGAACACCAGCAGCGGCACCACCATGAGCACGCCGGCGATGAGCGCCAGGATCTGGTAGCCGCGAGCGTCCTCCGAGGGCCTGCCCACCAGGTCGGCCACCTGGGTCGGCCGGCTGCCCGCGGTCCACTCGTCGCTGCGCGCCGCCGTCATCTCCGGCGCGTCGGGCCGGTGGCCGACGACCGCGACCAGCTCCTCCGGGTGGATCAACGCCTCCTCGCCGAGTACGCCCGTCCGCGCGGGGAAGCGGGCGGCGAGCTGGTCGGCGGGGAGCCGCCCGGCCAGCTCGGCCAGCGCCGGGGAGAGCCACGCCTCGCCCGGGGCGGGGAAGCGGGCCAGCCCCGGCGGCGCGGGCGCCCGGCCGTTCAGTGCGGCCAGGTCGACGACCGTGATCTTCCGGCCGCGTACGTAGTCGTAGCGTGTCGCCTCGACGGCCACGGCCTTGCCCGAGGCGGCCGCCACCGGGACGCGCCAGGCGCCTCTGTCGGCCCTGGCCTGGAAGGCGAAGTTGGCCGTCACGGCGAACAGCAGCAGCATCGTGGACACGGCCACCGCGCCCAGCGTGAGCCAGGTGCCGAGCATCCCCTTGCGGCCGCCTCCTCTGAGCAGCCGCCACGTCAGGTCGAGGTTCACGTCCGCACCCCGCCCACTGCCAGCAGGCCGTCGCGGACCTCGACCGTACGCTCGCACCAGGAGGCCACGTTGGGGTCGTGGGTCACCACGACCAGGCCGGCGCCGTTGCCCCGGGTGGCCTCCACCAGCAGCCGCATCGTCTCCTGGCCGGTCGTCTGGTCGAGCGCGCCCGTCGGCTCGTCGGCGAACACCACCGCCGGCTTGGTCACCAGCGCCCTGGCGATGGCCACCCGCTGCGCCTGCCCGCCGGACAGCTCGCCCGGCCGCCGGGTCTCCATGCCGCCCAGGCCGAGGGGCCCGAACCAGGAGCGCGCCTGACGTACGGCCTTGGCGCGAGGGACGCCGCTCAGCATCAGCGGGAGCGCGACGTTCTCCTCGGCGGCCAACTCCGGCAGGAGCTGCCCGAACTGGAAGACGAACCCGAACCGGGTGCGGCGCAGGGCGCTGCGCGCCCGCTCGCGCATGCCGTCGATGCGCTCGCCGAGCAGGCGTACCTCACCCCCGTCCGGTTTCATGATCCCCGCCAGGCAGTGCAGCAGCGTGGACTTGCCGGAGCCACTGGGCCCCATGATCGCCACGGCCTCCCCGGCCCGCACCGCGAGATCCACGCCGCCCAGCGCCACCGTCTGCCCGAACCGCTTGGTCAGGGCCTGTCCAACAAGCACATCGTTCATGCCTCAGAGCCTGGCGGGCGGGCAGGGTGGCGCGGATCGGCTTTGTGACCGGTTTCCCCTCGGCCGAACGGTTGATCCTAGAGTTGGCCCCGTGACTATTCGGGTGCTCATCGCCGACGACCAGCAACTCGTACGTACCGGCTTTCAGATGATTCTTGACGCCCAACCGGACATGGAGGTCGTGGCGGCCGTCGCGGACGGCGCGGAGGCGGTCTCCGAGGCCAGGCGGTTACGGCCGGACGTGTGCCTGCTCGACATCAGGATGCCCAGGCTCGACGGGCTGGAGGCGACCCGCGCGCTGGCCGGGCCCGGTGTCGAGGCCCCCATGCGGGTGGTCATCGTCACCACCTTCGACCTGGACGAGTACGTGTACGGCGCGCTGCGGGCCGGCGCGACCGGCTTCCTGCTCAAGGACAGCGGGCCCACGCTGCTGGTGGAGGCGGTCAGGGCGGCGGCCGGCGGCGAGTCGCTGGTGTCGCCGTCGGTGACCGTCCGGCTGCTGCGGCACCTGGCGCAGCCCCGGCGCGGGCCCGCCCCGCTGCCCGAGCCGCTGACGGACCGCGAGCTCGACGTCGTCCGCCTGGTCGCCAAGGGCCGCACCAACCAGGAGGTGGCCGCCGAGCTGTTCGTGTCGCTGTCGACGGTGAAGACGCACCTCGGCAGCGTCTTCACCAAACTCGGCGCCCGGAACAGGGTGGAGATCGCGGCATGGGCCTGGGAATCGGGCGTCGTCACCTGATTAGCGGAGGGATCTGCGGGATACAAGTGAAACAGAACCTCAGCGCATGGCCCGGGGGGAGAACATCGTGCGCTTTGCCCAGGCACCGCCCATCAAAGCCGCCTCTGCCGTCTACGTGACGCTCGCGGCGCAAGTCGTCTCCCTGGGCGCCCTCGTGCTCTTCGAGCGGGTCCGCGGACGCGAGCTCGCCACGCAGCTCGCCGCGTTCGGCGGCCGTCCACGGGGCGCCGACGCCGAGGCCCTCGTCGGCGCGGTGACCGTCTTCGCGGTGCTGCTGATGCTGACCACGGCCGCCACCCTCGCCGCCGCTGCCGCCTACGTCACCTGGCTGGTGCGCGCCAGACAGGCCAACGACCCCTCCGCGCCGTCCACCGCGGTGGCGGGCGCCTGGCTGATCCCCGGCGTCAACCTGGTGGGGCCCGCTCTGCTGGTGCACGAGCTCTGGAAGGGCGCCCGGCCGCCGTCCGACCGGCGGGCGCGCTGGCTCGCGCTCGTGGCGGCCTGGTGGCTGAGCTGGCTGACGACGCTGACCCTGGCCGTGACCGGACTCGCCCGCGACCCCTCCGGCGGCCTCACGGGAGCGGGACTCGCCGAGCTCACCTGCCTGACCCTGTCCGCCCTGCTCTGCGCGGCCACCGTACGCGAGATCACCCGCCTGCAACAGCTCGCCTGCACCGCCCCGGACAGCACGGACCAGCCCTTGAGCCCTCTGCTCGGCACCGCCCCCATCGGCCGCACCACCTGACCGCTGTCGCGCGATCACCGGACGGGTGACGGATCGACACCGCCGGCCGGCAGCCCTACGCAGTGGTGCTGTCAAGATCCTTGACGGCGCACCCGTCTGAAGCCCTTTCTGTACGATGCGGTCCGGCATCGGAAGGGGCGGACGAAAGGTTGATATGCCGAAGACTACTGTGACTCTTCTTTCACTGGCGTTAGCAGCAAGTCTGGTTGCCTGTTCCCCGGACAACGACCAGCGCGGGCCGGGAGCGGAGGGCGATCGAAGATCGTCGGAGACCGGCATCAGTGCCGACTTCCCTCGGCAGAACGTGATCGTTACGGCGGTGTGCTCGCCGGGGAACGGCAGCGGCGGAGTCGTCAACGTCGATGGCTGGGAGCCGCAGAGCTGGAAGCACGTGGCGCATACGGAGTTCCGGCTGCCGGACACGGCGGTCGTTCAGTCCGACAAGGGCAGGCCGGCCACCGCGGTGCAGGAACTGTGCAAGCTGGCCGACATGCTCGCCGATGCCAGGGATGTGACGGCTATCAGATCGCTCTTCGATCAGGACTTCACGAAGATGGCCGTGGTCACCGAGGACCCGGAGACCGAAGGGACTCATGTCGGATACCTCGACCGCTCGGGGAAGTTCACCGATCTGACGGGGAACGAGGAGTTCGGCAACACTCCGCACGAGGACAATGCGGTCTTCGTACCAGACGGGAGTGCGGTCTGGTTCACCCATGAGGTGGACGGCCAAGAGCGCGTCGCCAGCCGAGCGCTCGCCGGGGACCACAAGGCGGTTGACCAATTGCAGGTCGAGACCGTCGGCGAAAGGCACCTCATCGTGGTGGGGACGCCGGGCAGGGTGGTGCTGGCCAACGACGCTCACGTCTCACCGGACGGAAAACGCCTCCTGAGCGAGAGCTACGTCCAGGAACTCGCGGCAGATCTCCGAGCAGTGGGCCCGGACCTCGTGGAGAAGGGCCGCTTCATCTCCTGCGACGGCGGGGGCCAGGTGGGCTGGCTGGACAACGACACGGTGCTGTGTGACGCGAAGAGCACCCGTGAGGGCAGATTCGCCACACTCGACATCTCTCCTGGGGCGAAGCCCGGGGCGCCCATCGTTCCCGACAACGACCATGGGAACAACGGCATGGTGGTCTCCCCCGACGGGCAGCAGTTCGCGTTCCTCTCCGCGAAGGGGACCGTGAGGGACTACTACCTCTGCGACACCAAGCCGGGCTCCACGCCCAAGAAGGTCGAGCGGACCGGGGAGTTCTCCACCCTCGGTGACACTGCTGTGTTCATCGACTGGCGCTGACACGTCGGTTTCTTCATCCACCGGCCGGTGCGATGGATCGAACCCACCCACCTCGAAGCCCCTCAGGCCGCGGTGGGGCCGGAGCTGCCCTGGCTGGCGTGCCAGAGGGCGCGGGGTGGGGTGGTGAGGGCCGGGCCGCTGAGGTCGGAGTAGGGCGAGAGTCTGAAGCCGTTGGCGTACTCGATGGCGCGTCCGCCCACGGGGCCGCCGTCGGCGGGGGGCGCGGTGAGGAGGGCGCGGGCCGCGTCGGCGCCGCGTGAGCGCCACACCGCGTCGAGGTCCACCAGGTTCCAGCAGTCCAGGGCGCGGATGGAGACCGCGCGGGTGCCGGTGCGCCGGACCACTCCCCTGGCGACCAGGAGCCACGAGCCGAACACCGTGGACGCGCACCGGCCCTGCACCGACTCGAAGAAGGTCAGGTCCACCGGCCCGGTCGAGTCGTCGAGGGTGGCGAAGATGATCCGCTGGCCGGAGCGGATGGCGGGCGTCTGGGTGGCCACCTTGACCCCCGCCACCAGTACGTCGGCGCCGTTGCGCAGGTCGAGGAGGTCCTTGGCGCGGGTCACGCCGAGCACGTCGAGCAGCTCGTCGTGGAAGCTGACGACGTGCCGGCTGATGTCCATGCCGAGGATCTCCAGCTCGGCCTCGACCATCTCCGTCTCCGTCATCTCCGGCAGCTCACCCGGCGCGATGTGCTCGGCGAACCCCAGCGGCAGCTGCACGGCGGCCTGGCGGCGGTCCTGGACCGGCTTCGGGGTGTAGCGCCTGGAAGTGCGCGGTCCTGACTGGACGCCGCTGGCGGAGGCCCGCTCCAGCACGCCGACCTGGGCGATCAGGTCGCGCCGGGTCAGCTCGCCGGGCCGCCAGCGGTCGCCGCCGCCGGGCCGCAGATGGTGCAGCGCGTCCAGGCCGCCGACCTGGACGATGCGTTCCAGGGTGGGCCGGGAGGGGCGGGCCCGGTCCCAGAAGTCCGCGAGCGAGGTGTACGGCCGGCCCGCCACCATGCGTTCCACCTCCGCCTCGCTCACCCCCTTGATCGCCGAGAACGGCACCCGCAGCGCGTACCCCTTGCCGATCTCGGAGAGGCGGAAGTCCCTGAGCCGCCTGGGCAGGTCGGCCTCGCCCAGCCCGGCGGGGTCGACCCGGACCTGGACGCGCGGGCCGAGCCGCTCCACCCGCCAGTCCTTGGCGGACTTGTTCACATCCAGCGGGAGGATCTCCACCCCGCACTGCCTGGCCTCGTCGATGATGACGCGCGGCGGGTACATGCCGGGGTCGTGCGTCAGCACCCCGGCGAAGAACGCGGCCGCGTGGTGCCGTTTGAGCCAGGCCGACTGGTAGGTGGGCAGCGCGAACGCCGCCGCGTGCGCCTTGCAGAACCCGAACCCGCCGAACGCGTCGAGCACCTTCCAGGCCCGCTCCACGGCCTCGTCGCCGAACCCGTTCGCCTTGGCCAGCGGCACGAAGTGCTTGCGCACCCGGTCACGGCCCTCCGGGGTGCCGAGCGCGCGCCGCAGCGACTCGGCGAACGACAGGTCCCGGCCCGTCATCACCTCGATGATCCTGAGCACCTGCTCGTGGAAGACCACGACGCCGTGCGTCTCCTTCAGCGCGCCGTGCAGCTTCTCATGCGGATAGTACGGCTTCCGCCACCCATGCCGGGCCTCCAGGTAAGGGGTGACCATGTCGGAGTTGACCGGCCCCGGCCGGAACAGGGAGATGTCCACGATCAGGTCGTGCATCGTACGCGGCTCCAGCTTCGCGACCAGCTCCCGCTGGCCCGGCGACTCGATCTGGAAGCAGCCGAGGGTACGGCCGGAGCAGATCATGTCGTACGTCGCCTGGTCGTCGTGCGGGACGTACTGGACGCCGGGGTCGGCGCCGGGCCGGCCGTCGAGCTCGACCCGCACGTCGTCCACCCGCTCGATCTCGGTCAGCGCGTAGGCCAGCGCGGACTGCATCCGCACGCCGAGCACGTCGAGCTTGAGCAGCCCGGACTCCTCCACGTCGTCCTTGTCGAACTGCGACATCGGGAAGTCCAGCAGGCTGCGTTCGACGGGGGTGCGGTCGCGCAGCCCGGAGTTGCCGATCAGCACACCGCACGGGTGCAGCGCGATGTGCCGGGGCAGCCCGTCGAGCTTCTCCGCCAGCCGGAACACCCGGTCGAGCCCGGCCTCGCCGAGCCGGCTCTCGCGCAGCTCGGGCAGGTCGCTCAGCGAGGCGGTGATCTGCCTGGCCCTGATGTGCGGGAACGCCTTGGCGATGGCGTCGATCTCGTGCGGCGGCAGCCCCATGGCCCCGGCCACGTCGCGGATGGCGCTGCGGGCCCGGTAGGTCTCCATCATGGACACGCAGGCGACCCGCGACTCGCCGTACCGGTCGAAGATCGCTTTGTAGCAGTCGAGCCGGCGCGCGGACTCCACGTCCATGTCGATGTCCGGCAGCCCGATGCGCCCTTCGGACAGGAAGCGCTCCATGAGCAGGCCGTGGTCGAGCGGGTTCACCTCGCCGATGCCGATGAGGTAGTTGACCAGGCTGCCCGCTCCCGAGCCGCGGATCGCGCAGCGGATGCCCATCTCGCGGATCATGTCGGTGATGCCGGCCACGGCGATGAAGTAGCCGGACAGGCGCTTGCGCTCGATGATGTCCAGCTCGGCGCCGAGGC
Organism: Nonomuraea glycinis; assembly: GCF_014646515.1. Classification (GTDB taxonomy): domain Bacteria; phylum Actinomycetota; class Actinomycetes; order Streptosporangiales; family Streptosporangiaceae; genus Nonomuraea; species Nonomuraea glycinis. The sequence continues at coordinate 965,223 of NZ_BMNK01000001.1, read as the reverse complement.
GCTGCCTGGCGTCGCGGGAGCGGGCCAGGCCGCGTGCGGCCAGCCCGTCCTCGACCCGGTGGCGCAGCAGCGGCACCGGGTCGCGGCCGACCTCCGGCAGGTGCAGGTCCGGCGGGTCCTTGCGCAGCGCGAGCAGCTCCGCCGGGTCGAGCGCGCAGGTCTCGGCGAGCTGCCGTGTGGTGTGCAGCAGGCGGCCGATCCGGCTCTCGTCGGCGCCGCAGATCTTGGCGGCCACCTGCCACATCTCCTTGCCGCTCTTGAGGTAGGCGTGCGAGGTGGTGCGCTCCAGGTGGCGCGGGTGCAGCGGGACGAGCTGGCGGGCCGCGTCGAGCACGTCGCCGACCTGGTGGTCGGCCGGGTCCAGGTATCTGACGGCGTTGGTGAGCACGGCCGGCACGCCCGCGGACTCGGCCAGGCGGAGCATGCGCAGGGCCGTGGTGGCGTCGTGGAAGCCGTACTGGTCGACCAGCTCCACCACCACGCCGGGCAGCACCGAACGCCACAGGCCGAGCAGCATCCTGGCCCGGTCGTCGCGCCTGGCGGCCACCGCGCGCCCCACGTCGGAGCGGGGGCCGAGCAGCACCACCAGTCCCCCGTCGCCGTCGGCGTCCCAGTCGCCGATCAGCTCGCGGGTCACCCGCGGCTCGCCGCGCTCGCCCGCGTAGTGGGCGGCCGTGACCAGGCGGACCAGGCGGGACCAGCCGCGCGAACGGGCCAGCACCGTGACCCGGTCCTGAGCGCCGGGCCCGGTCCGCGGCCGCCGCGAGCCGGGGTCCGGGTCGGAGCGCGACCAGCGACCGGGGCCGGGGGCCGTCCCGGAGCGCCGTCCATGGCCGGGATCTGGGTCGGCGAGGGCGAAGTTCACGCCGTACACCGGGGAGATCCCCGCGTCCGCGCACGCCTGCGCGTGCTTGACCGCGCCGTACAGCCCGTCGCGGTCGGTCAGCGCCAGGATGTCCATGCCGTGCTCGGCCGCCCGCGCCACCAGCCCTCGCGGGAAGGCGGTGCCGTAGCGCATCGAGTACGCGGAGCTCACGTTCAGGTGCGGGAAGGGCGGCGCCATCAGTCCCACGCCCTCATGAGCAGCCAGCCACTGCCGGCGGTGTCGAACCTCAGCTCGTACGAGCCGACCTCGCGCCCCGGGCTGGCCTCGACCCGCCAGAACCGGCGCTCACCGGGATCCCCCTCGCTGGTCTTCCACCACTCGCGCGCGACCACCCAGTGGTCGAGGACGCGGCGGACGAGGTAGAGGCGGTCGTGCCAGACGAACTGGGTCGGCTCCCCGTCCCTGGTCCACACCTCTATCGGATCGCCATAGAGTCTGCTCAAGACGCTTCTCCCCGCGGCTCTGGTCGGATGCTGAGCCACCCGGGGGAAGACGGGTGCTTGCTACGTATCGAACATATGTTCTTACGCCCCGAAGTGCAAGTCGCCCGCCCGCCGGACGAGCGAGTTGGCGCCCAGCGAGTTGCGGATGCTGAAGGCCACGCTGCCCGCCCGGTAACGGTCGTCGGAGCACTCCACGGGCCGGCCCTCGTAGGTGGTGGTGGCCCGGCGCTGGCGCAGCAGGGGGCTGCCGCGCCGTACCCCGAGCAAGCGGGCGTCCTGCGCGCCCGCCGAGACCGCGTCGATGAGATGCTCGCCGTAGGCGAACACCAGGCCGGCCGAGTCGTAGAGCGCCTCGGTGACCGACTCGCACTCCGGCGGCAGCGCCTCGACCGCCGGGGCGATCCAGTGCGCGTACGCCGTCCGCTCCAGCAGCACCGGCTCGCCCTCCAGCGACCGCAGCCGCAGCACGTCGAGCACCTCCTGCGGGCCGAGCCTGGCGGCCTCGGCGGCGCTCGGCGGCCGGCGGTGCTGGCGGATCACCTGACCCTCGAACCGGTAGCCGTTGGCGCGCGCCCACTGGGCGAAGCTGTGCAGCTCGGCGAAGCTCTGGCTGCGCGCGTTGCCGAGCACGATGCGCCTGGCTCCCTGCCGCGATCCGACCAGGCCCTCGGCCACCAGGACGGCGACCGCCTGCCGCACGGTCCCCCGGGCCGCGCGGTGCCGTTCGGCCAGCTCGGCCTCGGAGGGGAGCTGCGCGCCGACCGGGTGGACACCGGTGAGGATCTCGTCGCGCAGCTCATCGGCTATCCGTTCATAGCGCGCAACCATCTACGACCCTCCCAGTTCACAAAAGAGCAATGTATATGCGACTTACTAGGGCTCGCTTGTTTGTACAAGTTCCCTTAAATTCTTCCCACACCCCCGGAGTGGAGGCCCACGTGTTCACACCTCGCGCTCGTGTGGCAGGCGTCATCGCTGCCCTGACCGTTGTTACCGCGGCGTGCGGCGCCGCGCCATCAGCTCAGCAGGCGTCGACCACGGAAGGCGGCGTGAACGCGAGCACCGCGACCTCCGCCGCCGACTTCGGCGGCCTCGACAAGCTGGTCGAGGCGGCCAAGAAGGAGGGCAATCTCCACGTCATCGCGCTGCCGCCCGACTGGGCCAACTACGGCGAGATCATCAAGGCGTTCGAGGCGAAGTACGGCATCAAGATCGAGAGCGAGGACCCGGACGCGGCCAGCGCCGACGAGATCAACGCCGTCAAGACCCGCAAGGGCCAGGACCGCGCCCCCGACGTGCTCGACCTCGGCCAGTCCTTCGCGATCAGCGGTGCCACCGAGGGCCTGTTCGCGCCGTACAAGGTGCAGACCTTCGACAAGATCCCCGAAGGCCAGAAGGAGCCCACCGGGCTCTGGACCAACGACTACGGCGGCTACATCTCGATCGGCTGCGACGCCAAGAAGATCAGCGCCTGCCCGACGAGCTTCGCCGACCTGCTCAAGCCGGAGTACAAGGGCAAGGTCGCGCTGAACGGCAACCCGACCAAGTCCGGCTCGGCCTTCGCCGGCGTCTACGCCGCCTCGATCGCCAGCGGCGGCTCCTTCGACGACATCCAGCCCGGCCTGGACTTCTTCAAGAAGCTGAAGGACGCGGGCAACTTCAACCCGGTCGAGACCACCCCGGCGACCATCGAGAAGGGCGAGACCCAGATCAGCATCGACTGGGACTACAACAACGCCGCCTACGCCCCCCAGATGGCCGCCAAGGGCCTCGACTGGCAGGTCAACATCCCCAGCGACGGCAAGTACTTCCAGATGTACGCCCAGGCGATCAACAAGGACGCCCCGCACCCGGCGGCGGCCCGCCTGTGGCAGGAATACCTCTACAGCGCCGAAGGCCAGAACCTCTACCTGAAGGGCTTCGCCAGGCCGGTCCTGCTGCCCGTGATGGAGGCCGACGGCACCGTGGACAAGGCCGCGGCCGAGGCGCTGCCCAAGGTGGACGGCACGCCCACCTTCCCCACGAGCGAGCAGGTCGACGCGGCCAAGGCCAAGCTGGCCGGCGGCTGGGACGCCGCGATCTCCGGATGAGGCGGCCCAAGGGGTGGCTCGGCGCGCTGCCCCTGCTCGCCTTCTACGCCTTCGTCTTCGGCCTCCCCCTGGTGGCCCTGCTGGTGGGCGCCTTCACCTCGCGGGGCGAGCCGACGCTGGCCAACATGCGCCAGAGCCTGGAGGGCGGCAACCTCACCTCGATCGCCGGCAGCGTCCAGGTGTCGGCCGTGGTGGCGCTGCTCGGGGCCGTGCTCGGCACGTTCCTCGCCTACGCCGTGGTCACCTCCAGGTTCGCGGCGCTGCGGCACTCGGTGCTGACGGCGTCCGGCGTGCTGGCCAACTTCGGCGGCGTCCCGCTGGCCTTCTTCTGGGTGGCCACGCTGGGCAACTCCGGCGTGGTCAGCGGGCTGCTGGGGCTGCCCACCGGCGCCCTGTACACCTTCTGGGGCCTGGTCGTCGTCTACCTGTACTTCTCGGTCCCGCTGATGGTGCTGGTCATGGCACCGGCGCTGGACGGGCTGCGGCCGCAGTGGCGGGAGGCGGCGGCCAACAACGGCGCCACCTCCTGGCACTACTGGCGCTACGTCGGCCTGCCCGTGCTGACGCCGGCCCTGCTCGGCGGCGTGGTGCTGCTGTTCGGCGGGGCGTTCGCCGCCTACGCCACGGCGGCGGCCATGGGCGCGGGCACCGTCGTGCCGCTGGTCACGCTCAAGATCGCGAACGCGCTGACCAGTGACGTGCTCATCGGCCAGGAGAACGTCGCGCTCGCGCTCAGCCTCAACATGATCGTGATCGCCGGCCTGGTGATGGCCGTCTACCTGCCACTGCAGAGAAGGAGCACCCGATGGCTGCGGTGACGGGCCTGGAGCAGCCGCTGGTCGTGCCGTCGGCCGGGCCGCCCGCCCGGCCCAGGGTCTGGCGGGCGGTCGTGCTCCTGCTGGCCGCGCTCTACTTCCTGGTGCCCCTCGGCGCCTCCCTCTGGTACACCATCTACACCCCCACCACCGGCGTGTCGTTCGAGGCCTACGGCGAGCTGCTCACGGCCGAGGGCTTCGCCGCCAGCCTGGCGCTCTCCCTGGGGCTCGGGCTCGCCACCATCGTGCTGGTCCTGCTGCTGACGCTCCCGGCGATGCTGGCCGTACGGCTCAGCGCGCCGCGGCTGCGGCCGGTGATGGAGGTGCTGTGCACGCTGCCGCTGGTGGTGCCGCCGATCACGTTCGTGGCCGGGCTCGGCACCTCGCTGCGCACCGGGGCCGAGGTGCTCGCGCCGACCCCGTTCTGGGCCACGCTCATCGCGGTCCAGGACCCGGCCTTCCCGATCGTGCTGGTGCTGGCGTACGTCGTGCTGGTGTTGCCGTTCGTCTACCGGTCGCTGGACGCCGGGCTGCGCACCATGGACGTGCGCACGCTCGTGGAGGCCGCCCGCAACCTGGGGGCTTCGTGGCCGTACGTGCTGCTGCGGGTGATCGTGCCCAATCTGCGCTCGGCCCTGGCCAGCGCCTCGTTCCTGACGCTCGCCCTGGTCTTCGGCGAGTTCACCGTGGCCAGGCTGCTCGGCTATCAGCCGTTCGCGGTGTGGATCGTGACGATCTCCGGCTCCCGGGGTCAGGTGTCGGTCGCGGTCTCCATCCTCAGCCTGCTGCTCATCTGGCTGCTGCTGCTCGCGGTCTCCAGCGCTTTCGGTAGGGAGAAGAAATGACGTCCAAGGTGGAGTTCCGCGACCTGCGGCGGATCTTCGGCAAGACGGTCGCGCTGGACGGCCTCGACCTGACCATCGAGCCCGGCGAGTTCGTGGCGCTGCTCGGCCCGTCGGGCTGCGGCAAGACCACGGCGCTGCGGTGCGTGGCCGGGTTCGAACGGCCCGACTCCGGAGCCGTGCTCGTCGACGGCAAGGACATCACCGACGTGCCCGCCAACAAGCGCGACGCCGGCATGGTCTTCCAGTCGTACTCGCTCTTCCCCAACCTGAACGCCCGCGACAACGTCGCCTTCGGCCTGCGGGTCCGCCGGGTGCCGGTGGCGGTGCGGCGGGCCAAGGCGGACGAGCTGCTGGAGCTCGTCGGCCTGCCCACGCACGCCGACCGCTTCCCGCACCAGCTCTCCGGCGGCCAGCAGCAGCGCGTCGCGCTGGCCCGCGCGCTCGCCCTGGAGCCGCGCGTGCTGCTGCTCGACGAGCCGCTGTCCGCGCTCGACGCGAAGGTACGGGTCGCGCTGCGGGAGGAGATCCGCCGCCTCCAGCTCGACCTCGGCATCACCACCATCTTCGTCACCCACGACCAGGAGGAGGCCCTGTCGATCGCCGACCGGGTCGCGGTGCTGCGCGACGGGCGGCTGGAGCAGGTGGGGGCGCCCGCCGAGGTGTACGACCGGCCCGCCACGCCGTTCGTGGCCGAGTTCGTCGGCACCATGAACCACCTGGTCGGTCAAGCCTCGCCGGAGGGCACCGTCACGGTCCTCGGCCACACCCTGCCCATCGACGGGCCCTCCCCCGACAGCCCCGAAGTGGACGTCCTCATCCGCCCCGAGGCCGTACAGGTCACCCCCGCCGAGGACGGCGAGGCCGAGGTGCTGGTCGCGTCGTTCCGCGGCTCGTCCGTCCGGCTGCGGCTGGCCCTGGCGGGCGGCGAGGTCCTCGCCGACGTGCCGGGCCACGAGGCGGTACGGCTCGCCGCCGGCACCCGGGTCACGGTGCGCCTGGTGGAACGACCGGTCCTGGTGGCCCCCCGCACGGTCACGGTCCCCGCCCCCGTCACCGAACCCGCCGATGCCGTCTGACCTACCACCCGACAAGCCACCTGGCGATTTCCCCGGGCCGCCTGAAATGCCGGATGGCCCGCCTTCTGATGGGTCCGCCGGAGGACCGCGGTTCGACGGGCCGCCTGCAGGGTCGTCCTGGGCTCTGCAGGCGGTGCTGTTCGACCTGGACGGCACCCTGGTGGACAGCGAGCCGCACTGGTGGCAGGCCACGGTGTCGGTGGCGCGCACGCTCGGCGTCGAACTGGGCCCCGCCGACACCCCGCACGTCCTCGGCCGCACGGTCGAGGACACGGCCGCCCACCTCCTGGCCGCCACCCCGCCCCCTCACTTCCCTGAACGCGCTACGCCCGCCCAGCCTGCCGCCGACCTGATCCGCCTCCTCACCGAGTCGTTCGCCCAGCGCGTCGAGCAGGGCGTGGAGCTCATACCGGGCGCCACGGCCCTGCTGCACGAGCTCGCCGCCGCCCGCCTGCCCACCGCCCTGGTCAGCGCCTCCCCGCGCAGCATCGTCGACCTGGTGCTGCCGAGACTCGGGCACCGTTTCGCCCAGGTCGTCGCGGCTGAGGACACCACGCGCGGCAAGCCGTACCCAGACCCTTATCTGGAGGCGGCGCGACGGCTCGGCGCCGACCCGAGCCACTGCGTGGCCATCGAGGACAGCCCCACAGGCGTCACCGCCGCCACGTCAGCAGGCTGCCGCGTCCTGGTGGTCCACCCGAAACACGGCCTGCCAACCCTCCGCGACATCCGCCACGCCTGACGGTCAGCGTCCGCCTGAAGCGCTTTCAAAGCCTCTGTGGGGGAATCTCTTCATAAGAAGGCGCGAAAGTGTAGCCTGACCGCAGGCTGGCGGATGAGGAGAAGATCGTCGTGCTGTTGCGCTTCAGAGTGGCCAACCATCGGTCCATCCGCGACGAGCAGACCCTCTCCCTCGTCGCCGTGCCGCGCCGCGGCGAGACCACGGAGCTCGACACGGTCCGGGTCGCCGGCATCTACGGGGCGAACGCCTCCGGCAAGTCCAACGTCCTCAGCGCGCTGATGTGGATGAGCGACGCGATCCGCTCGTCCCACACCCAATGGGAACCGGTCGGCGGAGTGCCCCGGCAGCCGTTCAAGCTCTCAGACGCCGGGCGGGCGGCCGCGTCGTTCTTCGAGCTGGACTTCCTGCACAAGGACGCACGCTATTCGTACGGCTTCGAGGTCGACGACACGCAGATCCTGGGCGAGTGGCTCTACACGTTCCCACACGGCCGCAAGAAGAAGCTGTTCGAACGATCGGGCGCCGAGGAGATCACCTTCGGCCGCGCTCTCACCGGCGAGAACCAGCGCATTCGCCGGCTCACCCGGCCCAACTCGCTCTACCTGTCCGCCGCAGCGTCCAACAACCATCCGCTGCTGGGCGCTCTGTACGCCGACCTGATCAACAAGGTGATGTTCGCCCAGCATGGCGAGGAGGACGAGAAGCTGCGCCTCCACCTCACGAAGTTCCTGCTGAACGAGACGGATTTCGCCCCGGCCCTCAACAAGCTGCTGCGACTGGCGGATCTCGGCGTGGAGCGGGCCGAGGTCATGGAGAGACCGAACGACCCGACGCCGGACGATCCCACCGAGTCCGCAGCGGTGCTGAGAGCGGTCCGCGCCCAGGTCGTCCTGCGTAGAACGTCCGGCGGCGTGCCCCTCAGCCTGGAGGCGGAGAGCGCGGGCACCAGAGCCTGGCTCTCCCTGCTCGGCCACGCCCTCATCACCCTGCGCGGAGACGCCGTGCTCGTCACGGACGAGATCGACTCCAGCCTGCACCCTCTCCTCAGCTCCAGCCTCATCCGGATGTTCAGAGACCCGGTGATCAACAAGCGAGGCGCTCAGCTGATCTTCGCCTCGCACGACACGACCCTGCTGGGCTCGATGCTCGACAACGAGATCATGGCCAGGGACGAGGTCTGGTTCACCGAGAAGGACGACTCCGGCGCCACCAGCCTCTACGCTCTCGCCGAATTCCATCCCCGGCGCGACGAGAACGTCGAACGCGGCTACCTTCAGGGCCGCTACGGCGCGGTTCCGTACCTCAACTTCGACAGCATCCGCGAAGTCTTCCGCGAAAGGGACGAAGCAACACGTGAGCCACAGGCGTAGCCCCCAGCGCCTTGACCGTCCCACCGGTCGCCGCACGCCGCGAAAGCGTGTCCTCATCGTCTGCGAAGGCCAGGTCACCGAGGTCGAGTACTTCGAAGGGATCCGCGACCACTTCCGGTCCCTGCCCGTTGAGATCCGAGCCTGCAAGGTCATCGGCCTGGGCCGGGACCCCGGTTCCCTGGTGGCCTATGCCATCCGTGAGCGTGACAAGAAGGACAAGGAGGCACGCGGTCAGCGCGACGCCAACCTCGCCTACGACGAAGTCTGGTGTGTGGTCGATGTGGACGACCACAGCACCCTCGACCAAGCCATGAGCACCGCGCGCAAGGGCCAGGTGCACCTGGCGGTCTCCCACCCGTGCTTCGAGCTGTGGATCCTGTATCACTTCGAGACGTGCACTGCAGCGTGCGACTCCGATCAGATCAGCCGCAAGCTCAAGAAACACATCAAGGGGTACGACAAGCACCTGGGACGGGACTTCCCCTTCGCCGACCACGAGCTCGCCCGCGAACGCGCTCAGCGGGCGGATCCCGATCACTGCGAGGCCAACCGCAAGGGGCGGAATCCGTCAACCAACGCTTGGCTGATTGTCGAGGCCATACGTCAGGCAGGCAGAAATAGGTAAGCTTGCGCGCCGTGAGCGGTGAAACATCCCACATCGGGCGCTACAGGCTGCTGCGAGTGCTGGGCCAGGGTGGGATGGGCACGGTTCATCTCGCCGAGGACTCCTCCGGGCAACAGGTCGCGATCAAGGTGATCAATCCGGAGTTCAGCCAGCATGAGCAGTTTCGCATGCGTTTTCGCAGGGAGGCCGACGCCGCGCGGCGGGTGCGGCGGTTCTGTACGGCCGCGGTGCTGGAGGCCGCGCTCGACGGGAGTCAGCTCTACGTCGTCACGGAGTACGTACCAGGTCCTAATCTTGAGCAGGCCGTACAGCAGTCAGGGCCGTTACGCGGGTCGAGTCTGGACGCGCTGGCCGTCAGCGTGGCCACGGCGCTCATCGCGATCCACGGCGCCGGGGTGGTGCACCGCGATCTGAAGCCGTCCAACGTGCTGCTCTCCCCCGTCGGGCCGCGGGTGATCGACTTCGGCATCGCGCGGGCGCTCGACACTCTCGGCGGCGTCACCGGCACCGGCGAGCTCATCGGGACACCCCGGTACATGGCTCCCGAGGTGCTGCGCGGGGAGCCGGTATCGCCCGCTTGCGACGTGTTCTCGTGGGGGTGTCTGATCGCGTACGCCGCCAGCGGGCGCTCGCCGTTCCCCGGGGAGACGCTGCCGGCGATCGTGTACCAGGTGCTCAACACCGAGCCGAACCTGGACGACGTCGAGCCTGGGCTGCGGGAGCTCGTCATGGCGGCGCTGCGCAAGGACCCGGCCATGCGGCCGACCGCGCAGCAGCTGCTCGACCATCTCGTGGGGCGGTCGGCGGCACCCGAGCAGGCCGCCCAGACGGTGCAGGTGGCCTGGCAGAAGGCGACCACGCCGCTGTTCGAGGGGGCGGCGCCGCGCAAGCACCGGGGCAGGCTCTTCGCGGGGATCGCGGTGGCGACGGCCGTCGTCGTGGCCGTCGCCACGACGGCCTGGGCGATGCTGTCCTCCGGAGGGCCGCCCGACCTCGCCGTCCTCTACCGGGAGGATTTCACCCAGACCACCGGCGGCTGGAACGGCACGTACGACCCGAACGCCTCCTCCAGCTACGGCTACCGCACCGACGGCACGTACGGGCTGGACGTGGAGCCGGACACCGAGGAGCGCTGGGCGGAGGCCGCCATCCCGTTCCTGGTCAAGAAGCCCACCACCACGCCCGAGCCGTCCGCCACGCCTACGCCGATGCTGCCGGAGACGGTGCTCGTGGCGGTCAGTGCCGAGGTGCAGCAGGTTACGGGGTCCGGGGAGTACGGCGTTTACTGTCACGCGGCGGATGACAAGAGTTATTACGAATTCGGGCTGGACACCGGGGGTAATGCTCGCATTCGGCGGATCTATGGGGGGTCGGGCGGGACGCTCACCCAGCCGGTCAAGGTCGGGGAGTTGAAGGGGAAAGTCCGGATTGAGGCCGCCTGTGAGCAGACGGGGTCAGCTGTGCGGTTGACCATGTGGGTGAACGGGGAGCAGGTGCAGCGGGCAGACGACCCCAATGGGATCGGTAACGGCGGGGTGGGGTTGTTCACCCGTACGCCCAAGGACAGCGAGTCGATTTTGAAGACCACCTGGGATGACTTCGAGTTGCGAGGGGCTCGGGAGCAGCAGTAGGGAATCCGGCGGCTCAGGTCCGGCGGTTCGCGGCCAGCCGGCTTCCTCGACGCCTGAGGCGGACGGTCCTGACGCGCATTCGGTCTCGATCAGCGGCGGGCCGGACGCCCTTGATGCCTCACCGGCGACCGGCGCGCGAGCCTCTCGGGCGGTCAAACGATCTCGTCATCGTCTTCCAGGCGCACCAGGTCCCCTACTGGCCCTCCCGTAGCCAGGATGTTTTCCAGGACCTCGCAGATACTGTCGATTCCGGCTTCTCGCACAAGTAAGAGATCGGGGCAGTTGAAGTATCTGCCGTTGAAGCACTCTCCTGACATCTCCCACCGTTCCCAGATGTCATTGATCGCAGCCATGGTGAGAACCGTCGCACTCCATCGCGATCCGTCCTCCAGCGTCAGGATCAGATCCAAATTCGATGCCTCTTCCGGCTCTTGCCCAACTCCGATGAAGAGGACGGTGGCGCCACCGATCCTTCTCTGGATATCCGACTCACTGGCCATAAATCCTCGCCATCATCTTCTTCGCACAGAGCATCATCTTATCCAGATAGAAGCTGACGAGAACGAGCACACACGAGTCGGCGCTGCCTGCTTACCGACACAATGTCGACCCGAACTCCTTACGATACCGGCCGATCACCGTGAAACTGCGTCGTCCGATTCATCGCCGCACTCGTGATAGACATACTGATCGATGTCGAGCGATGCCCTGGCCGCACCCAACCAGGCCAGCAGGTCAGCCCCGAGGAAGATACCTTTCTGCTGCGGATCGTCCGGGTCTCTGATCTTCTGAACAATCTCCAGAGAAACGGCCACTTCCCCGGAGTCTACGAGTCGTCCGAGGGCGTCGGCTAGATCCGTCCCCCATCCGAGGACCACCGGTTCCAGATCCTCCGGTCTCGCTCCGCCTCCCACCGCGCCGGCATGCCGAATCCAGGTCGCACGCGATCGTGGAGGCGATTGAGGACGCCAGCGGCTTCCGATCGACGTCGACTCGTCGGGCTCCGCCCCCAAGCTCCTGGTGATTTCCTCCGGCTGCAAAGACTCGCTGACTACCCTGAGGTACATACGAAATGCGCTCACCGGAAGAACCCATCGTCCATGGCAGAACCGAACTGCTCATTGCCGAGATTTCGTACGACCGTAACGTCCCGTCCGATTCTTAGCATCACTGAAGTTGGATTAATGATCCGACCGCCTGCTCCTATATAATATAGTTTTCGCTGATGAGCCTCATCAGCCGTGGACCATTTCGCGCGATCAGGTCTGGGTGACGTACGACTAGACCTTTCGCTACGAAACCCTCCACATGCTCCTCGATAAGACCACTGTGCAAGGCAAGAAGACCCTCGCACATCTCGAAGAACGCATCTAAGATTTCTTCTTCTGCATTTTCCACCGCAGGGTCGAACACTTCGACCATAATCTCAAGGAGATATTCAAAGGTGCTGACATACAGTCCGTCCTCCATATATTCGGCCTCCAGCTTCCGGACGACTTCTCGTGCATATGGCAGCGTCGTCCATATGAATTCTCGACCGCGGCCCATCAGCTCTTCCAGGCTTACGAAATGATCCAGATCGAACTCGTCCATATTCAGCTCCTTCGGCCGACCATCTAGGAACATCTCGTAACAGTGCCGGCGACAGAGCATCGGAGGCAGTCGAAAGGCGGCCGGAGGCGTTGAGACAAGCCGGTCGGCGCCTGGTCCATCAACCACCCAGGCGCCGCCGTCAAATCCGCCAGCACGGAATGAATCGCCCGGCGGCGACCTCCAGGATCTCGAATCCACCGTCCTCACAGAAAGTCTCTATACACGGCAAGTCTCACATCACTGATACAACGCTTCCATCGGTCGCTTTCCAGCGTCTCACTATGCCAGACCACCACAGGATCGCTATCTGACATGCAATATCCATAAATCTGTTCCGCGACATCTTCGGTGAAGAGGTGATCGAAGTGAAAGGCTCCCTCGAACGCTGACCAGGCCACGCCATCCGCATCTGTACACGCCTTCTTCAGGCATTGCCGTAGATAGGGAACAAGGCGCTGATCGATGTCATTGGAGGTGAGATCATACTCCCAGACGATCAATCCCTTCATGCCTTGCTGAGGGTGCATACGAAAAATTTCCACCCCCTCCGGACGCACTCCGGAAAAGCTGAACGTGGCCTTCTGAAGGCAATCTTCAACCCGACCGAGGGTGAAAATAATGATGACTGCAGGGCCACTCCAACAGACGGCGTCTCTGATAGAGCTCACAAGAGGCCCCGCTTTATCACGTTCTCGGCACCAGGAACCAGAAGAGGAGAGAAGATTTTCCGCTGACAGTATCCTTCCTCTACCTTGAACAGCACAACCACTTTTCCGTCGCCCTTCAGGTAGATCCCCGTCCATGAACTCCACTGACCTTCAGTCGAAGTTCTCTGTGGCGACGTCAGAAGCTGCGAGGCCGCCTGCGAACCGACAGGGTCCGCTGTGACGTTGATTATGTGGGTGAATGGCGAGCAGACGGGGCCCTCACGTGATCGGTAACGGCAGGGTGGGGTGTTCACTCGTACGCCCAAGGACTGTCAGTCGGTGTTGAAGACCGCCTGGGATGACTTTGAGTTGCAGGGACAGCCGTAGGGAGCCCCTGCGCTCAGGCCACAACCCCGATCAAGTTCGAAGAGCCGCCATGGCCCTAGCCACACGGCGAGAATTGAGGCGGAGGGCCAAGGGCGAACGTCAGGCCAGCGTGTCGAAGTCGCCGGCCTTGAGGTCGTGGACGAACGCCTGCCACTCGGGGCGGGTGAAGAGGAGTTTGGGGCCGTCCGGGTCCTTGCTGTCGCGGACGGCGACCACCTCGGGAAGGTTCATGGCGACCTCGACACACTGACCGCCGTTGTCCGAAGAACGCGATGCCTTCCGCCACACGGCGGCGCTCAGGTCCATTCGCGCCTCACTTCCTCGATCTTCAGGACGGATACGCGCTCAGGATAAGCCCACAGCCGGATCGCCTCATAGCGCTGCCAGATCGAGGTCACAACATCATGGTCCGTCGTGGTGTGGGCCTGCGCCGGTGAGTCTGAGCTGACGACGTCCGGCTGACCGTTCGGGAGTTCGGCGATCATAAAGGCCCCTGCCAGACCCGCAACGCATTCTGGATCGACCACCTGGAGGAAGACAGCAGGTCGCTGAGCCGTCTCCAGTAGATGGCCCAATTGCTCTCGCATCACCTGGGGGCCGCCGATTCTGCGGTGCAGCACGCCCTCATCGATGAGCACCAGGAGCATTGGCGGCTTTCTGCGGTCAAGGATGTGCTGCCGCCGCATGCGGGCTTCCACACGCTCATCCACCTCTTCGGGCGCGACCTGCGGCCCCTGGCTGAAGACGTGACGGGCGTATGTCTCGGTCTACAGGAGGCCGGGGATGAGCAGGGGATCCCAGGAGCGTAGGACGAGAAGGTTGGGCTCGATCTCCTCGACCCAGTTCCGGAACCACATCGGACTGCCCGGCTGGGCGACGATGCGCTGATAGATCCGGGCGAAGGAGACGCTCGCCGACTTGCCGAAGAGCATGTCCAGCCGCTCGGCGTCGGACCGTGACGGGGTGCGGGTCGCCTTCTCCAGCCAGCTCACCTGCGTCTGCGTACACCCGAGCCGAGACGCCACCGCCGCCTGCGACAACTCCGCCGCCTCCCGCAGCCGCCGCAACTCGGCACCGAACCGTACGCGAGGCGAATCCGGATCGAGAGACGGCACCACGTGCATGACATTTCCCTCCAATTACCAGAAAACGGAAACATCTCCAGTCGCTGACACCATTTAAACCACACCCGACAGACGATTGTCATTGTCGATGCTGCCTTGGCCTGGCAACTCGGTCGCCGGCCCCACAGCCAAGAAGGCACCCTGAGCACAGATGTTTTCGGCAACAGGTGAAATGGCCGGCCTCACTTCCCGTAGCTGGGAGTGAATAGGTGGCGAAATTGTTCCGCGCCCTGGCCGAACTCCTTGGAAGCACTTGGAAGGCGGAACCATGACGGCGCGCGAACCGTACGAGAGATTCAGCCACCTGGCCCGCCTGGGCTGGGACCTGCACAGCCTGGGCATCCGTGTCTCGCTCGTCGTTCCAGTGACCGGACAGCCGGTCCTGGAGATGCACTCCATGAACGGCACCGCGATCCGGGTCACCGTCATCCGCCGCTACTGCGGCTGGGTGTTCACCTGGCGGCCGTGGTGGTCACGACTGTGGCGGCGCGACACCTGGGTGCTGGCCGACGCCACCAATGCCGCCGACATCATCGTGGCCGAGGCGAACGCATGAAAGGGCCGCTCAACTCTTATGACTCACTCCGGCCGGCGTTCACGACCACGCAACACGCCACCTGGAGTCGGTCCTTCCCCGCGACACCGATGTCCGTTCCCGAGGCTCGTGGCTGGGCCCGCTCCCTGCTGTCCCTCGGCGGCCCGTCCCCGATCCTCGACGACACCCTCCTCCTGCTCAGCGAGGTCATCACCAACGCCATCACCCACTCCGACTCCAGCCACAGCGGCTCCGGCCAGGTGACCGTACAGATCGCCCGCCTGGGCACAACCGTCCAGGTGGAAGTAGCCGACGCAGGCTCCTCCACCACCATGCCCGCCGTACGCACCCCTGCCCTCGCCGACGACGGAGGCAGAGGACTGTGGCTGGTGGACACACTCGCCGACAAGTGGGGATTCCAGCACGACGAGACCGGCGGACTGGTCTGGTTCCGCCTGACGGAGCACGCCTGTCCTCCGGTCGCCGCCGCCCCCTGGGCATAGGAAACGGTGGACCTGTTTTGGCAGATGTATCCAAGCACGCCGCGAGGATCGCCCAGCCTCCATGTACAGGACCTGGCGGAACCTTCGCGGCCAACCACGAGAACGGCCGTGGCGGAGGAACCCTCTAGCTCAGACGAACCTGTACTTCCGCTTGTCGAGACCGCCTCCCCGCTCACCTCACTCGGACGTACGATTCAGAACCTGACGCATCTCGTCCGCGACCTAGCAAGCACCAGGATACTGGCACAGCACAGTCGATAACGGCCTCACCCTCGATGCCCATTAGGAATTACCAACCAATTGCGCAATATGCCCATCTGCCGCCGCCACAAAATCAAGAAAATCATGTTTTGGAATTTTCGTATACCCGCGATTTGCGTCGTACTGCCGCGCAACCAGGTCGACGACAAATTGTTTATACCTCATCCTTGCGCCCCATTGCTCGCAATTTTCAACCGTCCTTCTTTTTTTGTATGCTACGCAAAAAACATGATGGTCATCCGCCGCAAACTCAGAACTCTCTACATCAAGAGAGGTCGCCGCCATGCCATCGGCAAGGTGGAAATTCTCGCCCACGTCGCGCTCGGAGTAGTACTCCTCTGCTTCGACCTGCTGTGGAAACTCGTACACAACTTCCGACAGCGACGGAGCACCCCCTTGAGTTTTGTCGCTCCACGAGCGTATCCGATAGGCGCTGGCGCCGATAAAGGTCACGTCCGTACTGCTGCGTACATCAACCAGTTGTCTCGATATATTCATACGGCCCTTGATCGCCTTGGGTACCTGCCCGTCCGCCAACAACAACTCATCAATGTGAACTCTTGCCGCACCTCCGTCAACGACCTTAGGAGCAGTGCTTCCACTTGCGCCGCAGCCTAACACCATCAAAGCGAGGATAAACATTGATGAGGTATAGCCAAAATTAGTAGTTCGCATTTCAACCTTCTATCTATACTGGAAAAGGTTCTCATCTCTGAATTGAGTGAAAAGGCCGTTATTCAGATTGATCCAGAGATCGTAAGGGCCAATGTGACGAGCCGAGTTAATATCGTTCTTATGAAATCGATAATAGATCGACCACCCCATAATTGCCGACTTCCTATCTCCCGCATCCTCGACCTCCCCCTTCCAGAGAGCCCAAACTCTTGGCGCTGTCGCCGTCAGATGTCTGTTTCGGCCGAGTGCCGCCATGATGAACCCATAGTGCACATTAGAAAAAATGTCGTAATATACTCGCCCTCCTTTACAGTCTTTCTTGATACAAATAAATCCGTCATTGCGCAACTTGCCCGAGCCAAGATTCAAGTGTTTACGTAGATACTGCTTGTGATCCCATCTCCCATCTGTCTTGAACATATCTACCATCCGTTTAAATGCATTTCCAATTTTCACCCTACTCTTACTATGCAAGCCTTCCTTGATGGATCGAAATGCAGAACTATCTAGATTCGTGGCCATCTCATAAGTGGTAAGCAGCAGAGCAGTATAGAAATCGTGATGCAGATCCTTTGCCCAAGAAGGCCTATTTCGCACCTGTTTGTCGACCCACTTCACACAGCCGCTGGAACCTGGGTCAGCTCCGCAATGCTTCCTATACGTAGCCTTGCACTTCTCCGAGAAGCCGAGGCTCCCATCGGCACACCCGCGAGACTTTCCTTGGCGTGGTGTCGCCCCTAAAGCCCCTCCTCCCGCTGTCTCAGCTGAAAGAAGCATACTCCAGACAGCCGCCAGTTCATCCACATCAAGATTCGAATAGTAAGCAATTCTATACTGTTCACGAGCCTCCAGGCTTGCTTCGTCGTAGCCTTTTGGTTTGACCGCTCGGCTACCGAGATAGGTATTGTCTGCGACAAAGTTTTCGAAATGCCACTGAGGATTGTCCTGGGCAACCCTGCCGTCGCCGACGTTCTCGTTACCCCAGCTGTAGAGGGGATCGCGAACTCTGAAGCAGCCCCAGCCGCCACATATCCATCCTTTATCCGGGTCCGCGGTGGCGGCCGTGGGAATGGAGTTGCCAGAGGTTGGGGCCCAGTCCTGCCATCCGCTGCCGCCGCTGGCTGGGTTGCCCTCGACGGCCCAGTGACCGGTGGGGTCGGTGTGGGTGAGGGGTGAGGCGTTGGCGTAGGTGTAGCGGTTGGCCTGGACCGATGGGCTCGGTGACAGGGTCATGGTGTCGCGGCTGGTGAAGGTGCCGGTGCCGGGCTGGTACCAGCGGGCGTGCATGTTGACCTTGCCGGTGTCCGGGTCGGTGTATGCGCCCTGGTAGCCGAGATTGGTCTTGGCCCCGGTCTGGTCGGTGATCGCACCGAAGGGGTCGTACGCGGTGGTGGTGGCCAGGGCGGTGTTGCTGTACGTGGCTACCAGGTCGCCGTGCATGTCGGTCAGGCTGGCGAGGGCGGGGTTGGCGCCTTCTTTCTGACCGAGCAGGGCGCCGAAGGCGTCGCGGCCGTACCGGGCCTGGACGACGCCGAGGGTGTCGACGATGGCGGCGAGGTTGTTGCTGAGACCCGTGTAGGCGAAGGTCTCCTTGGTGACCCCTCTGATGCGGCTGGTGACGCGGTCGAGGGCGTCGTAGCTGTAGACGCTTTCGCCGTCGGCGATGAGCCGGTCGAAGGCGTCGAAGGTGAGCTGGGTGGTCGTACCGTCCTTGGTCTCACTCGCCATGGTGCCGCGCGCCGTGTAGGTGTAGGTGCTGCCACCGCCGGATGTCATCCGGTTGCGCGCGTCGTAGACGTACGTCTTGTCGCCGGCCTTGGTGCGGTTGCCGGCCGCGTCCCACTCATAGGCGGTGGTGGCGCCGCCGGGGGCGGTCCAGGACGTGAGCCGTCCGGCGTGGTCGTAGGCGTAGGTGTTGGTGCCCGCGCCCGCGGTGCCGGCGGTGGTCTTGGTGGTGAGGTTGCCGTCCTTGTCCCAGCCGTAGGTGATCTTCGCGAGCTGGCTGCCGCTGCTGTTCCCTCGCCTCAACGTGTGAGTGAGCGGCTGGTCGAGGTCGTCGTAGGTGAAGGACTGGGAGTCGGTCGTGGTGGTGCCCTGGACGGCGGTCAGGGAGGTGAGATTGCTGGCCCCGTCATAGCCGTAGGTGAGCTTGCGGCCGGTGACCGGGTCGGTGGCGGTGTCCAGGCGGCTGGCCTTGTCCCAGGTGAAGGTGGCCGTGCCGGCGGCGTCGGTGCGCTGGGTGGGGTTGCCGAGGTCGTCGTAGGTGTAGGCGGTCTGCTGGGCGGTGCCGCGCAGGATGCTGAGCGGAAGGCTGCGGTCGTTGTAGTTCACGCTCAGGTCGCCGACGGTCGTCGCGCGGCCGGCGAGGTCATAGCCGAACGTCCGCTCCGCGCTGGCGGCGTCACCACCGCCGCCGCTCTCCAGGGTGAGCCGGCCCAGGTGGTCGAAGGTCCGGTCGGTACGCACGCCGCCCGGCTGCAGGGTGGACAGCGCATTGCCCCCCGCATCGTAGATCTGGGTCCAGGTACGGTCGGCGGCGTCGGGGTGAGCGGCAGTGACCGGCTCGGTGACCGTTTCCGGCAGACCGAGGCTGTTGTACGCGGTCCAGGTGACGTTGCCGCGGCCGTCGGTGAGCCGGGTGCGGGCGCCGCTCGCGTCGTAACCGAAGCCGGTGGTGATCGACTCGCTGTCCGAGACCGGCTCGATCATCGAGGTGACCCGGCTGAGCGCGTCGAACGTCTGCCGCGTGACATGACCCTCGGGCGAGGTGGCGGAAATCAGGTTGCCCGCCAGGTCGTACGTGGAGCTGCTGCTGCGCAGGACCGTGCCGGAATTGTTCACGTCCTTGACGCCGATCTGGCGGCCTGCCAGGTCGTACTCCAGCGTGGTGGCGTTGCCCCGTGGATCGGTGGCCGTGACTGGCCTGCCCGACAGGTCGTACGTCACGGTCGATCTGTTGTTCATCGGATCGGTCGTTTCGATGACCTCTCCGGCGGCGTTCACCTTGTGCGTCGTCGTCTTATTGTCCGGCGCGACCGTCGTCAGGAGGTGTCCGACGTCGTTGTAGGTCATGGTGGTGGTGGAGACCGTCGCGGTGGGTTTGCGTTCGATCACGGCCGCGGTGATCTGCCGGCCCAGGTCGTCGTAGGTGACATCGACCCGGGCGCCGGTCGGGTCGATACTGGCCTTCGTCTCGCCCGCCATGGTGTACTCGGTGATCCAGCGGCCGGGGGTCTGCCCATCGGGGGCCGGATCGGTCATCCGCACCTGGCGGCCGAGCTTGTCGTACTCGAACGTGGTCGTGTGACCGCGGGTGTTGGTGGTCGAGATCAACTGCCCGGCGAGGTCGTAGGCGTGCTCGGTCGTGGGGGTGATGGCGGTGCCGCCCGGTGGGGTGTAGCCGGGGGCGGTCTGCTTGGTCAGTCGCCCGGCCTTGTCGAAGACCGAGGTGACGGTACGCCCTTCGGCGTCGGTCTCGTGGGTTTTGCCGCCGAAGGCGTCGTAGCCGTACCTCGCCGATGGCTGCCCGCTGCTGGTGGCGCCCGCCTTGTCGATCTGGACCTGCGGGCCGGTCGCCTGGACCAGGCGGCCCAGAGGGTCGTAGCGCAAAGTGGAGGTGAAGTCGGCCTGGTCAGCACCATCGGCGTTGCCGCGGGGGTCGGTGGTGGCGACGACCAGACCGCGCTCGTCGTAGGCGGTGGTGGAGACCAGATCCTGCTCGCCGTTCTCGACTGTCTCCTTGGTGGTCCGGTTCTCCTTGTCGTAGGTGAACTGGGTGACCTCGGAGCGCGTACTGCCCTTGCCTGTTTGGGTGGCCTTGAGAATGTTGCCGTTGGCGTCGTGAACGTAGGCGGTCTTGCGGTTGAGGTCGCCGGGGTCCAGCACCTGCGAGGTGAGCAGGCCAGCCGCGTCGTAGACGAAATCGGTGGTGATGGTGGTGGTCGCGCTCTGGCTGACGGCCACCTTGGTACGGTTGCCGGCCGCGTCGTAGGTGTTGTTCTCCAGCACCACGTTCCTGGGGGCGCCGGAGCCGTTCAGCTTGGCGTCCTGGGCCGTCTTCTTGGCGGGCAGGTTGTCGTTGAAGTAGGTGTAGGTGGTCTTGCGGCCCATCACATCGGCCCGCGTGGCCAACCGGCCGCCGAAGTCGTACGTGAACGCCTCCAGCACCTCGTTCACGGCCGGCTTCGGGCTGACAGGACTGTCGGTCCACCCCTTCAGGGTCCGTGAGGTGAGCTCGCCGCGCTCGCTGTAGGCGTGCTCGACCACAGCTCCTCGCGGGTCGGTGGTGGAGGCCAGTTGCCCGAGGGTGTTCCATACCTGGCGGACCACGCCGCCTTCGGGGCCGGTGACCGTCTCGACCCGGCCGTGGTCGTCGTAGGTGGTCACGGTCGCGCGTTCGGCGTCGCCTCCGGTGAGGTCGGCGATGGTCTGGCTGAGCCGGTTGCCGTCCGGGTCGTAGGTGTACGTGACGCGCTTGGTGTGCGTGACGTTGGATATCTCGTTCTTGACGCCCGGTTCTGTCTGGGTGGTCACCCGGCCCACAGCGTCGTAGGTGAAGGTGCTCTTGAGGCCACCCGGGTGAGCTTGCAGGATCTGGATCCCGGCCGTCACGCGGCCGAGCGGATCATGCTCCAGTCTGGTGACCAGCCCTTCCGGGGCGGTCTGCTCGGCCAGATCGCCGGCGGCGGTGTAGCGGTAGTTCCAGGTGTTGCCACGGGCGTCGGTGGCGGACTTCGTCAGGCCGGCGGGGATGGTGCCGCCGTCGATGGCGGTCTCGGTGCCGTCGGTGTAGCTGATCGTGGTGGCGCGGCCGTTGGGGAAGTCCAGGGTGGCGGGGCCGGTCTGCTTGATCGGCTCGCCTGATGCGTTGTAGTCGACGGTCGTGGCGTACCTGTTGTCCTCAGCGCTGGAGGAGCGGGCGTCCCGATAGGTGAGCAGTTTGTCGTTGCGCGGGTCGTACTCGTCGTCCCTGTTGAGGTAGTAGGTGGCGTAATCAATGTGGCAAATGCTCGAGGTACGACACGTTCTTGCTCTGATCGGGTTACCGCGCTTGTCGTTCCACTGCCGCGAGACATTTCCGTTACGGTCGGTGACCTTGGAGGGGAATCCGCCGGTGTCGTACTCGTACTTGGTCTGGTACAACTTCTGGTCTTCCTCGTACACCAAGCGGAAGTTGCGCCCCCCGTCGTAGGCGTAGGTCACCGTGCCGTTTCGCGGGTCGGTCACCTTGACGGTCGCGACCTGGTTGCTCCAGTCGGTCACCGATGTGCCGATCTGCCACGTGCCGCCGTGCCGGTCGGTGTGCGTCTTGAGGCGGTCGGTCGCCGTGTCGTAGGTGTTCGACGCCCAGACCCGTCCGGACGGGAGCGTGCTTCCCGCCAGCTTGTTCGGCACCTTTGTGCGAGCCGTGTAGTGGGCCTGGACTTCGGCGCTGGTCAGCGGCTTGCCGTACAGGGCGAACTCGTCGATCGAGCCATTGAACGCGAAGACACCACGAGTCCTGGGCCCACCAGGGATGTCGGACCAGGAGCTGCCCCGGTCACCGCTGCCGATGACAGCGTTCTCCCGGAACTCCGGATAAAGCTCGCCGGTGACCTCGCCCACCGACTGACCGTCGAGAAACATCTCCTGCCGCGTGCCGTCGACGTTGAGCACCACATGGTGCCACTGGTCATCCGTGACCGGCGCAGCGCTGGTGACCGGAGTGTACAGCGGCGGCCCGGAACCGTTCCTGATCTCCCCCAACTGACCACGCAGAAGCCCGTCGGTCCCTACGTACAGTGCCGGTATCGTCGCCCCGTCCCCACCGTTGAGCTCGCTGGCGGAGAAGATCATGCCGCTCTGTGCCGTCTTGAACCAGGTTTCGATGGACACCCGATCCCGCAACCGGGCCAGCGTGAACAGCGGCAGTCGGACATGCGACTTCGTGAAGCCTGCCGCCGTGTCCGTGCTGCCTTCCAGCGCGCCGGGCTGCCCCACGGTGACATCGGTGTACTGGCCCGTCTGCCAGCTGACCTCGTTGGCCGCCGGCTCGAACCGCTTGTCGCCCAGCCGCCAGTACCCCACCGGCTCGGAATCCAGCACGATGCTGCGATAGCGGGACCCGTCCGCGTAGGTGTAGCCGGTGCAGTTCGGTGCCGCGACCGGTGCGCACACCTGGGTCAGGTTGTCGCCCTCGTAGCCGTAGGTCCAGGTGAGACTCTGTCCGTCCACCGGGTCGGTGGACACCGTCGCCACCCGGGGGCCGGACCAAGTGAAGTGCAACGAGCGACCGCCCACGCCGGTCGCCTCGGTGAGCTTGCCGTCGCTGCCGTACGTCAGCGTCTGCGCCCGCCCGCGAGCATCGGAGATCTTCGTCAGGCGGCCCGAGGCGTTGAAGGAGAAGCTGGTCGACGACTGATCCATCAACCGCCAGCCGCCGCCGTCGACATCCGACAGCACGGCGTGCATCCCCGGCGGCGGCTGATACCCGCCGTCCCCCTTGCTCGCGAACCGCACCCGGCTACCGTCAGGGTAGAAGACCAGCAGCCCGGTCACCTGTGAGCCCGTACTCTCCGCCACGATCTTCATGTCCCACTGGGTCGACCACCCGGCGCCGAAGATCCCATCGGTGCGTGCTTCGAGACTGTTGTAGGTACGCGTCACCGAGAGCGGCGGCCCCGCGACGGCTATCTGCGCATCGATGACAGCGGTGGTGTAGTTACCGGAGATCGGCGCGAACTCCTGACCGCCGCTGGCCCGCTCACCCAGGTGCGCCCCCGTCTCCGGCTGAGGCGCCCCCGTGGTGAACCGCTGATTGTCCGTCCGCGCCGACCCCTCACCTCCCGGGTCGACGACGCGGGCCCACCACTCGTACTGCTTGCCCCACTCCAACTCACCCGCCGGCACCCGCCAGGTGTCCTTTCCCGCGAGCCTTCCCGACTCCACGCACTCCGGCGTCGGATCGGGTTCCGGGAACCCGCCGTCATCCTCGTCTTCCTCCAGCACCTCACACACGGTGTAGAAGAAATTGAAATCCGCCGATGACCCGCCGCCCCCGCTTGTCACCTGCACGCTCAGCAGCGGCGTGGCCTCCACCAGCGCTCCGTTTTCGGGCCAGAAGTCGTCGATGAGCGGAAAGCCCATCGCCGCTTGCCGATCGAGCTGCTCCGCCCGCTCAACACCCCCGGGAAGCTTCGGCCCGGTGCTCTGCGAGGTGGAAACTTCGACCGACGGTCGCTTCTCCAACGGCAACGCCCCACGTACGGGACCGTCCTCGACCTCCGGCGGCCCGCTGGATGCCTGAGTGACGGAGGTGTCCACCAGCGTCGGCAACCCAGCGGCCGTCCCGGTCATCTGCTTGGGAACGTCAAAGGGCCCCGTGGCCAGGAGTTCTTCGGCCTGTGCGACCGCCTGGGCTTGAACGGGCACCACAGGAAGAAACAGCAGCCCAGGCAGCGATGCGGCGACCAGCAACGGAATCAGGCGCGGCGATCGAGCCCACGACGAGAACCGGCGCATACGCCACCACACTCCGAACCACGAAGGACGCCCGCCAAGGCGTTAGCCGTCGCCCTCCGCAGCGGTGGAAGTACTCGTTCTCCGCGCAGCTCGGAGCTGATCATCAACCTGATGATCAACGTAAGAAATTATGACCATCCCGACAAGAGGAGCGATCATCACAAAATGGATAACAGCCCTATCCGGTATGCAACCCTCCGTTATCACAGCCTTGCCTGCCTCAAGCCCAGGGCGCCGCCGGGTATGCCGCACCCCCGTGAACGTGAGCAGCGGTGGCAAGCCCTGCCTTTCCCGAGGACGTGCCCTCTCAACCGAGGCGGGTGGTGCTTGATCACGGTTTGGTGTCGCGCGACCGGCCGATCTTGACGTGGGAGCACCCGAAAGACCTTATTAGAACGTCTGTTCCCATTTGTGCAGGAGGTCTTCGTGCGCCACCCGCTGGTTCGCCGATTAGCCGCTTACTGCGGCGCCGCCGGTTTGATCACCGGCCTGCTCGCTGTCGTGGCCCCCGCCGCGTCGGCGGCCGACACCACGACCGACCTCGGGGTGACCTTCGACTCCTACACCGCCGACCTGGCCGTCGGCGCCGGTCGGGTGTTCGTCGCCGCCGACGACCGGATCATCGTGGCCGGCACCGACGGAAACCTCACCGGCGACGTCGTCACCGGCCTGCCCGGCGTCCGCGAGCTGGCCATGAACGCCGACGACACCCGCCTGTACGCGGCGCTCGCCGGCTCGAACGAGGTGGCCGAGATCGACACCGCGAGCCTCGCCGTCACCCGGCGGATCGACCTGTCGGCCCACCCGTGCCCGTCCACCCTGGCCTTGCTGGGCGAGCGGCTGTGGGTGGGGCACGGGTGCTACGACAACGGCCCTGGCGGCCTCGTCAGCCTGGATCTGGGCGCGGCCACACCGGCTCCGGTGGCGGTAGAGGGCGAGCACCTGCGCGCTCCCGTGCTCGCGGCCGCCGGCGACACGCTCGTGGTCGGCCTGACCGGCCTGCACCACGCCGACATGCTGGTCTACGACGTCGGCGGCGGCACCGCGGAGGCGCGCGGCACGATCGACGGCGAGGAGTGGCGCATGGACTACCTGCGCGACCTCGCCCTGACCTCCGACGGCACCACCCTGTTCGCCGCCGCCGACGCTCCCGGTCACTTCGCCAGGTACGACACCAGGACCCTGGCGGCGACCGGCACCTACGGCGACGGCTGGGACGGGTATCCGTCGGCCGTGGCGCTCGGCCCGGGCAGCGCCTACATCGCCGCGGGACGCCAGTGGGGCAGCACCGACCTCACGCTCTACGACGCCGCGACCGGCGCGGCGATGTTCGCGGCCGACCAGCCGGACGCCGAGCTGCTCCCGGACGGCGTCGCGTTCTCCGGTCCGGACGTCTTCGTGCTGCTGCGGAGCTCCGCGGACCGGCTGCTGCTGTGGCGGGTGACGGGCGCCGCACTGCCGGCGTCCAAGCTGACGGTGACGGCCCCGGCGTGGCAGTACGCCGGCTCACCGGTCACCGTCGAGGGACGGCTCACCCGCACCGACGGCAAGACGCTCGGGATCAAGCCACTCGCGGTGACCCGGCGCCTGATCAACGGGGCCAAAGAGTCGATCACCGGCGTGACGACACAGAAGAACGGCACGTTCACCTTCGAAGACACGCCACCGGACATCGGTGAAGTGACCTATCTGGTGTTCTGGGACGGCGACGACCGCTATCGCCGAAGCAGCGCCTCCGTCACCGTGAAGGTCAGGCACAGATCCGCCCTCACCATGACCGGGCCGCAGTCAGGCGTCGTCGGCACGGCCATGGAGCTGACCGGCGTGCTGACGGCGGGCGGCCAGCCGCCCTCGCCGGGGTCCACGCTCACCGTGCAGCGCAGCGTGTCCATCGACAACGTCAGCGCCGGAAGCGTCAAGCTCCCGCCAGTGCGCGTGAACGCCGACGGCACGTACACCTTCACCGACACGCCCGCCATCGCCGGCAGGTACAGCTACCTCGCGTTGTCGTCAGGGGATGCCAAGGCCGGGCCGGCCAAGGCCACCTATCAGCTCATGGTCGAGTGACCTGACGGCCGTGCCCGGCCATCGAGCCGGGCACGGCCGTCAGCCCTTCATCGCACCGCCGAAGTCGAAAGAGCCCGCCAGGTACTTGTCGACCGCCACGTAAAGGATTGCCGCCAGCGCCGTGTACAGGATCGAGAACGCGGCGAGCCGCTCGTAGGCGTCCTGCCCGTACCGGTGACGGTTTCCCACTTGTAGCGCCGTAGCCGACATCACAGCGCGCTGCCCACAATCGGCCACCGGCCACCGGCCATCCCGAAGCGAAGGCCCTCAGAGCACGCCGGCGCGGGCCGCAGCCAGAGCCGCATCCGCCGCCCGATCGGCGTCCCGCTCGGTCACCGGCTCGTGTGCGACGAACAGCCGGTAGTAGATCGGCGCCACCGCCACCCTGATCACCTCCCGCACATCGACCGTGACAGGCAGCTCGCCACGGTCGACGGCCCGCCGCACCACCTGAGCCGACTGCTCGTGGCGGGCCTCGAAGAAGTCGTGCAGCGCGCGGGCGGCCTCGGGGCTCTGCATGGCGGCCGCCACGAACGCCGACGAGACTGGCCCGAGCTCGGGGTCGTCGAACCCGCTCTGCACCAGCCTCGCCACCCCGCGCAGGTCCTCCTCGATCGTGCCCGTGTCGGGGATCGGCCATGGCTCCTCCTGAGCCATCTCCAGAGCGTCGGCGATCAGCCCTTCGACGCTCCCCCAGCGCCGGTAGACCGTCGTCTTGTGCACGCCCGACCTCTCGGCCACGTTCTCCACGGTCAGGCCGCGCATGCCGTGCTCGGACAGCTCGGCCAGTGTGGCCCGTCGTACGGCGTCGCGGACCCGCGCACTGCGTCCACCGGGTCGCTTACTCGTCTCCAAAAACTACTCCAGTTGCATTAAGTCTCAAGTCGTGGCAAGCTAAAGCTACGTCAGTTGCGATTGGAGTGCCACCCTGACCATCCTTCGAAAAGTTTCCAAGGCGTACGGCCGGCATCAGGTGCTGGTCGATGTGTCCGTGTCCGTCCGGAAGGGCGAGCGGCTGGGCATCGTGGGCGACAACGGCTCGGGCAAGTCCACGCTGCTCCGGCTGCTGGCCGGAGCCGAGCGGCCGGACGAGGGCGAGGTCGTGGTGCCCGCCGACGGCGGCTATTTCGGCCAGACGCTCGACCTGCCGCTCGGCCACACGGTTCAGCAGGTGATCGATGCGGCGCTGGCCGAGCTGCGGGCCATGCAGCGCAGGATGCGCGAGCTGGAGTCGGCGCTCTCCGACGACCTCATGGAGGAGTACGGTGATCTTGTCACGGCCTTCGAGACCCGTGGCGGCTACGAAGCCGATGCCCGGGTCGACAAGTCGCTCCATGGGCTCGGCCTGAGCCATGTCGGGCGCGAGCGGATGCTGTCCAGCCTGTCGGGCGGGGAGCAGGCCCGGCTGGGTCTGGCCTGCCTGCTGGCGGCCTCGCCAGAGACGCTGCTGCTCGACGAGCCCACCAATCATCTCGACGAGTCCGCGCTGACCTGGTTGGAGGGGCGGCTGCGCGACCACCGGGGCACGGTCGTCGTGGTGTCCCACGACCGGATCTTCCTCGACCGGGTGGCCACCGCCATCCTGGAGGTCGAAGGCGGCACGACCACCCGCTTCGGCGGCGGCTACACCGGCTTCCTCGAGGCGAAGGCGGCCGCGCGAGCACGGCACGAGCAGGCCTACGCCGCCTGGCGCGCGGAGGTGCGTCAGGTGCGTGAGCACGCCGCCACCACCGCGCACCGCGTCGCGGCGGGCCGGGTCATGCGAGACAACAACAAGATGGCCTACGACCGCAACGCCGGACGGGTGCAGAGCTCCATCGCCAGCCGCGTGCGCAACGCCCAGGAGCGCCTGCGCCGCCTGGAGGCGGACCCGGTCCCCGAGCCGCCCCGGCCGCTACGCTTCCGTGGCACGTTCAGCGAGCCCACAGCCTCGGTGACCGCCACGAACGGCCAAGCCGCAGCATCCCCGCACCACACGCTCAGCCGGCTCCCGACACCCGCGAACGACACAGGCGCGCCCGCGCGGACCATCGCCTCCGCGAACGGCACGCTGGTGGAGCTGCGTGACGTTCGGGTCGGGGATCGACTGCAGGTGGAGCGGCTGACGATCAGGGCCGGTGACCGGCTGCTGGTCCATGGTGCGAACGGCGCGGGCAAGAGCACGCTGCTGCAGGTGATCGCCGAGCGGGCGCGCGGCCGGGTGGGTCACCTGCCTCAGGAGATCGTCTACGATCCCGCCCTGCGGGTGCTGGACGTCTACGACCACGGTCCTCGCCACGAGCGGAGGAGCGCGCTGCTGGCCACCGGCCTGTTCCGGCCGGAGACGCTCGATCTCAAGGTGGGCGCGCTCTCCGTGGGGCAGCAGCGGAGGCTGGCGCTGGCCGGTCTGCTGGCGGCCGAGCACGATCTGCTGCTGCTCGACGAGCCGACCAACCATCTGTCACTGACCCTGGTGGAGGAGCTGGAGCAGGCGCTCGACGGCTTCGGCGGCGCGCTGGTGGTCGTGTCGCACGACCGTGCGCTGCGACGGCGGTTCAGGGGAACCGAGCTGGAGATTTCGGAGGGACGCATATGTTGACCAGGATTTCCGCGGGTGCGCCGTACGGCATCGCGACCGGGCCTGATGGTGCGCTGTGGTTCACGCTGGTGCATCAAGGGCGCATCGGGCGGTTGGTGCCGGGCGAGGAGCCGGTCGTGCATCAGCTTGACCCCGCTGACGGCGGGCCGACGGTGATCGCGCCTGGTGCCGATGGCGCGATGTGGTTCACCGAGTTCCAGGGTGGCCGGGTCGGGCGAATCGGGGCGGATGGGGAGGTGACGGCGTTCGACGTCTCCTCGCCGTACGGGATCGTGGCCGGTGCCGACGGGGCGATGTGGTTCACCTGCATGCAGACCGACAGGATCGGGCGGATCGGGGCAAACGGGAAGCTCGCCGAGTTCGAGGTGCCGGGCGGGATGCCGTCGGGGATCGCCGCCGGGCCCGACGACGCCCTCTGGTTCACGCTCAACCAGGGCAACGCCGTCGGGCGGATCACGTTGTCGGGCGAGATCACGGTTCATCCGCTGCCGACGGCGGGGGCCGCGCCGGTGCACATCACGGCGGGGCCTGATGAGGCGCTGTGGTTCGTCGAGATCGGCGCTGGCCAGATCGGGCGCATCGACGTGGCCGGGAAGATCACCGAATATCCCCTGCCCGACCGTGCCGCCCGGCCCCACGCCATCGTGGCCGGCCCGGACGGCGCCCTCTGGTTCACCGAGTGGGCCACCGGCCACGTCGGCCGCATCACCGTGGACGGCACGATCGGCGTTTACCCCCTCCCCCAGGTGCCGGCACAGACCGCCGAGCCGGAGCTCTCGGAGCAGGCCGCTGAGCCGCACGGTCTGACAGTTGGGCCCGATGGGGCGATCTGGGTGGCGCTGGAGGCAGGCGCCCTGGCCAGGATCGAGGTCCCGGCCGGCTGACCCCCGCGCCTACGCGTCGGGACCCGACGGCCCGAGCCTCGCCCAGACAAGGCACCACTCCCGACACGGGATGAAGTGAAGCCCGGCAGCTCGGTCCTGAGCTGGGGATGGAGCCAAGAGCAAAGCCCCACGGAGGTCCCCGGGAACATCATCGGCCAGGAGCAAGGTTGACTGGAGGTATGCATGCGATCGTGATCGCCGCCCAGGGCGGCCCAGAGGTTCTTGAGTACGTGGAGCGCCCGGATCCCACCCCAGGCGACGGGGAGGTGGTGATCGACGTAGCGGCGAGCGGCGTCAACTTCCTCGACATCTATCACCGTTCCGGCGCGTACCCTCTGCAGCTGCCCGCCGTGATCGGCTCCGAGGGCGCGGGCATCGTGTCCGCCGTCGGGTCCGGGGTGCGGGAGGTGGCCGTGGGCGACACCGTGGCCTGGGCCGGCGTCCTGGGCAGCTACGCCGACAAGGCCGTGGTGCCGGCCGACCAGGTGGTCCCGGTCCCGGAGGGGGTGCCGGCGGACCTGGCCGCCGCCGTGATGCTCCAGGGCATGACCGCCCACTACCTCACCCACTCCACGCACGAGGTGAAGCCGGGCGAGACGGTGCTGGTCCATGCGGGAGCCGGTGGGATGGGGCAGCTGCTCATCCAGATCGCCAAGCTCAGGGGCGCCAAGGTGATCGCCACCACCTCCTCAGAGGCGAAGGAGAAGCTGGCCCGTGAGGCGGGGGCCGACGAGGTGCTGCACTACGACGACTTCGCCGAGGCGCTGGGCGGCCAGGTGGACGTGGTCTACGACGGTGTGGGCGCCACCACGTTCGACGGCGGGCTCAAGGTGCTCCGCCCGCGCGGGCTCATGGCCCTGTACGGCGCGGCCAGCGGCCCGGTGCCGCCGGTGGATCCGCAGCGGCTGAACGCGGCCGGTTCCGTCTTTCTCACCAGGCCGAAGCTGGCCGACTACATCGCGGACCGGGACGAGCTGCTGGGCCGGACGTCGGATCTGTTCGGCTGGATCGCCGCCGGTGAGCTGAAGGTGAACGTTCACCAGCGCTACCCGCTGGCGGAGGCGGCCCGCGCCCAGGAGGACCTCGCGGCCCGCCGCACCACCGGAAAACTGCTGTTGATCCCTTAGCCTTCCCAATTACCCTCCAAGCATGGACATAGCCGCATCTGTCGGGTCGTTCGCCTTGGTGGTGGCGTTGCTGACGGTGACTCCCGGCCTGGACACGGCCCTCATCCTGCGCACGTCGCTGGTGGCCGGGAGGCGCCCCGCCTGGGGCGTGGTGCTGGGCATCCAGCTCGGCACCCTCGCCTGGGGCCTGCTGACGGCCGTGGGCCTGTCCGCGCTGCTGGCGGCCTCGCAGGTCGGCTATGAGGTGCTGCGCTGGGCGGGCGCGGCCTATCTGGTCTGGATGGGCCTGCGCATGCTGCTGGCCAGGGGTGACGCGCCCGGCGAGGAGGAAGCCCGGCAGGAGGTACGGTTCCGCACCGGCTTCCGGCGCGGCCTGGTGACGAACCTGCTCAATCCCAAGGTGGGCGCGTTCTACGTGGCGATGTTGCCGCAGTTCATCCCCCAGGAGGCGCCGCACGCGGTGATGGGCCTGCTGCTGGCGGGTGTGCATGTGGGCGAGGGGCTGCTGTGGAGCGCCGCGCTGATCGGATTCGCGGCCCTGATGAGCAGAACCCTGCGCACGCCGTCCGTCCGCCGGCTGCTCGACCGGATCACCGGCGTGGTGATCGTGGGGTTCGGCGTACGGCTGGCCGTCGACTGACCGGTGGGCGTCATCGTGGGGTTCGGCGTACGGCTGGCCATCGACTGACCGGTGGGCGTCATCGTGGCGGCCGGACGTCGACCGACCTACGAGGGCCAGGACAGGAGGCGGGCGCCGAGCACGGCGGTTTCGAGGGTGAAGCGCTGGGTGGGGTCGTCCGGGGAGAAGCCGGTCAGGTGCCGGATGCGTTGCAGGCGGTAGGTGACGGCGCGGGTGCTGATGCCGAGCCGGCGGGCGGCGGCGGTCTGGTTGCCCTGGGCGGCGAAGACGGCTTCGAGCGTTTCGAGTAACGGCTCGGGGCCGCCTCGGGCGTCGAGCAGTGGGCTGAGCACGCTGGTCACCAGGTCGTCGATGGCGCTCCTGTCGCGCAGCAGCACGGGGAAGACGAGCAGGTCGGCGGCCTTGACCACGTCGTGCTTGAGGTCGAGCCGGTCGGCCAGGTCGAGGGCGCCGGCCGCTTCCCGGTAGGAGGTGACCACGCCGCCGGGTCCGCGGTGCGGCCGGCCGACGCCGACCCGCCAGCCTGTCGGGAAGCGGGATCGTACATGGTGGGTGAACTCGCCGACGGCGGCGGGGAGGGTGGCGGGGACGACGCAGACGAGCAGTTCGTCGCCGTCGGAGGCGCGGACGGCGAGGAGGATGTTGTGGGAGCCGAAGCGGGCGATCAGGTCGCGTTCGATCCGGTCGGGGTCGACGTCCCGCAGGCCGCCGGCGACGGCGACGACGTACGACTCGGCGAGGCGGAGGCCGAAGTGCTCGGCGCGTTCGGCGAGGCGTTCGGCCCTGCCCTGGAGCAGGTCGTCGACGAACTCCCTGCGTTCGACGTCCGCGCCTCGGATGGCGGCGAGCTGGGCTTGGTCGTACCCCTCCATGAGGGCGGAGACGGCTTTGCGCAGGGCGGGCAGTACGGCGGGAGCGGTCAAGCCGTCGGCGGCGGCGAGCGCGGCGTCGACGAGCGTTCGCAGGGGGAGGCCGAGTTCGGCGGCGCGGGAGCCGGCGGCGCGGTAGGCGTCGAGTTCGGCCCGGCCGGGCGGCAGGCCGGTGGCGGCGGCCTGGCGCAGCGTGCGGAGGTGCTCGCCGAGCAGGTCGGCGGGCAGCTCCCGGCGGTCGGACACGGTCAGACTCCTACGTCGCGCCTGTCGAAGGCGAGGACCGCGGTGAGGGCGAGCACCGCGGTGGCGCCCGCCAGCACAAGGTAGTCCCCGACCGGAAGCCCCTGATAGAGGGGCTGGCCCTCGGCGTAGTAGTGGAACGGGGAGACCCATTTGAGCCAGGCGATGGCCTCGACGCTCTTGCCGATGGTGACGACGACGTAGCCGAGCAGCGCCCACCCGCCGACGACCGTCGTGGCGAGGGCCCTGCGCCCGGTCGCGGCGCCGACGGCCAGGGTGACGGTGCCGAAGAAGAGGCCGAGCAGCAGCACTCCGGTGTGGGCGGCGAGGATCCGGTCGAAGGTGACGCCGATGCCGACGGCCTCGGCCATGACCCAGGTGACGAGCAGCGTCACGGCGGCCACCGCGAGCAGGCCGAGGGCGAGGGCGGCGAAGCGGTCGAGGACGAGCCGTTTGCGGTCGATGGGCAGGGTGACGATGAGCTCCAGCGTGCCGGCCTCCTCGGGCTGGGCGATGGCCCGGTTGGCGGCGAGCATCGCGCACGCGATGAACAGGAACGGCACGAACAGCTGGTAGACGACCGACTGCAGATAGCCGGCGCCGCTGGTGAAGTCCTGCAGCCCGCCCATCAGGTCCTTGAGCGCGCCGGGGAACTTGGCCATCGCCTGCGCGCCGTAGAGGTCGGGACTCTGCTTGATGCTGCTGTAGACCCCGAGGTACATCATCATGAAGGCGCTGAGGCCGATCGCCCACCCGATGAGGCTCCGCCGGTAGTCACGCAGACTCTTGGCGATCATCGTGTCTCTCCTCGTCGCTGTAGTAGGTGAGGAAGATCTCCTCAAGGTCGGGTTCGGCGCTGACCAGGTGCACCACGGTGTGCCGGGCCGCCGCCTTGATCAGCGCGTCCGGCCTGCCGTCGATGGTGCAGCGCACGGCGGCGCCCGTCACGCGCAGGTCCCGCACGCCGGGCAGTCCGGCGAACTCCTCGGCCGGGACGGGCGCGTCGAAGTGCAGCTCGATGCGGCGCACCGCCTTCTCGCGCAGCGCGGCCACGTTCTCCACCGCGATCAGGCGACCTTCCCGTACGATGCCGACCCGGTCGGAGACGTGCTCCACCTCGGCCAGCACGTGTGAGGACATCAGCACGGTACGGCCCGCGGTGCGCACCTCCCGGACCATGGTCAGGAACTCCTGCTGCACCAGCGGGTCGAGGCCGCCGGTCGGTTCGTCCAGGATGAGCAGCTCCGGCTCGTGCATGAACGCCTGGATCAGCCCGATCTTCTGCTTGTTGCCCTTGGAGAGCTTGCGCATCGGCACCGACAGGTCGGCGTTGAGCCGTTCGGCCAGGGCGTCGACGCGGGCGCGGGGGACGCCGCCGCGCACTCTGCCGAGGAACTCCAGGTAGTCCCTGGCCCGTTCCCTGCCTTCCAGGGCGAGCTCGCCCGGCAGGTAGCCGATCCTGCCGCGCACCGCGGCCTCCCGCGAGCCGCCGCCGAGGACACGTACGTGGCCCCGGGTGGGCCTGATCACGTCGAGCAGGAGGCGGATCGTCGTCGTCTTCCCCGCGCCGTTGGGTCCGAGGTAGCCGAAGACCTCTCCCGGCTGGATCTCCAGGGTGAGATCTTCCAGTCCCCGGCGTTTGCCGTAGTACTTGGTCAGCCCTTCGGCCTGCACCACTGCTGTCATGCCTGGATGATCCCGCCCGGCGGGCGGCGGCGTCACCGGCAGACCCCGGCAGAAACGGCGGCGGTTCCCTTCCGGACTCCGGAATTCCGGAGTTGTCGGTACGGTGCTGGGGTGAGCAGCATCGAGGAGCGTCTGCGGGAGCTCGAAGCCCGCGTCGCCGCCCTGGAGGGTGAGCCGTCGCCGGCGGCCACCGGCGACGACACCGGCCACCTGACCTACGGCGGCGAAGCGAGGCTCGGCGGTTACCGGTGGCAGTGGGAGGTGGCCCGCTCCCCCGGCTGGCTGGTCGAGCAGCCGACCGGGCCGCTGGCCGGCGTGCTGGCGGCGGCCGGGCACCCGGCCAGGCTGCGGATCCTGCAACTGCTCGTGGCGGGCCCGCAACCCATCGCCGACCTGCAGAGCGAGCTCGCCCTGGCCTCACAGGGGCAGCTCTACCACCATCTCAAGACGCTGACCTCGGCCGGGCTGGTGGAGCAGCCGGAGCGAGGCGTCTACCGGGTGCCGCCGCAGGCCGTCTTCCCGGTGCTCGCCCTGACCGCCGCCGCCACGGACGTGGTCCATCAGAGCTGACGCGCCCCCGGCGGCAGCGGCGGCACCTTGGGCGGGCCGTACTCGATGAGGTCGCGCAGCGCGCCGGTGTCCAGGTGCTGCTCGACGAGGTCGCCGAGGGCGTCGAAGCGCTCCTCGCGCAGCCGGGCGAAGTCGCTGCCGGGGTGCGGGACGAAGGCGCGCCCCGCCCGCAGCGCGACGTCGGCCAGGAAGGCGCGGCGGAAGGCGTCGTTCTCCAGCGCGCCGTGCCAGGTGGTGCCCCAGACGCTGCCGGCGCGGCACCCGTCCAGGAACGGCTCGCCGCCCTCGACGGTCACCCGCCCGTGGTGGATCTCGTACGCGTGCACCGGGTGTCCGTAGGCGTGGCCGGTGGGCCGGCCGAGGATCTTCTCGGCCGCGAACTCCACCCGCACGGGCAGCAGGCCGAGCCCGTCCACCCGGCCGGCCCCGGACTCCACCTCGTCGAGGATCTCGCGGCCGAGCAGCTGGAAGCCGCCGCAGATGCCCAGGATCGGCCCGGTACGCGCGCGCAGCGCCGCCGCCAGGCCGGTGTCGCGCAGCCAGGCCAGGTCGTGCACCGTGGCGCGGGAGCCGGGCAGCACCACGAGGTCGGCGTCGTCCAGCTCGCCCGGGTCCGTCACGAATCGCACCGCCACCCCGGGCTCGGCCGTCAGCGCGTCCAGGTCGGTGAAGTTGGAGATGCGCGGCAGCCGCACCACGGCCACCCTGAGCGTCTGCCTGCCGTACGGCCTGCCGGTGGTGACGGCCCGGCTGTCCAGCGCGAGGGAGTCCTCGACGTCCAGCCAGAGGCCGTCCAGCCAGGGCAGGACGCCGTAGACCTGCCGCCCGGTGAGCTCCCTAAGCTGGTCGAGGCCGGGTTCGAGGAGCTCTCTGGCGCCGCGGAACTTGTTGACCACGAACCCGGAGATGAGCGCCTGATCGTCGGCGTCCAGCAGGGCGACCGTGCCGTAGAAGGCGGCGAACACCCCACCCCTGTCGATGTCGCCGACCACGATCACCGGCAGGTTCGCGGCCCTGGCCAGGCCCATGTTGGCGATGTCGCCGGGGCGCAGGTTGATCTCGGCGGGGCTGCCCGCGCCCTCGCAGACGACCACGTCGTAGCGGTCCCTGAGCCGGGCCAGCGCGCCCAGGGCCGCCTCCCGGAGGAGGTCCCTGAGCGCGCCGTACTCCATCGCGTCGACGTCGGCGACCGGGCGGCCCATGAGCACGACCTGGCTGCGGCGGTCGCTGCCCGGCTTGAGCAGGATCGGGTTCATGTCCGCGACCGGCTCCAGGCCCGCGGCCTGCGCCTGCATGGCCTGGGCCCGGCCGATCTCGGCGCCGTCCGCGGTGACGTACGAGTTGAGCGACATGTTCTGGGCCTTGAACGGCGCCACCCGGACGCCCTGCCTGGCCAGCCAGCGGCAGATCCCGGCCGTGACCACGCTTTTACCGGCGTCTGACGTGGTGCCCGCGACGAGCAGTGCCCCTTTCACGCGGCCAACCGTAGCGGATCAGTGTCCGGGGCCGCTGATCTCGTTCGGCGGCTGCGGCAGCGTGGTGGTGCGGAGCTTCGCGCCCGACTCGACGTCGATCGCGTGCACCTGCTTGGCGGCCGGGTCGGTCACGTACGCCACGTGGCCGCGGACGAACAGGGCCGGGCGGGGCTGCTGCCAGTCGATCGGCTCCTGCCAGTCGCCCAGCACCTCGAACGTGTCGACCTCCTTGCCCTTGACCGGGTCGATCACGTGGATCGCGCCGTCGGTGCCGAGCACGAGCGCCTCGCCGTGCGGCCCACGGGCGAGGGAGCGGAAGGTGTAGCTGGTGCCGAGATCGACCAGTTTCATCTTGCCGGTGCGGGTGTCGATGAGCGAGATCCGCTCGGGGCGCTCCAGCTCGGCGTCCTTGTCGGTCTTATAGTCGCCGAGCACGACGGGCGAGGCGTCGGTGCCAGCCTGGTTGCCGACGCGGCCGTACGCGTCTGGGCTGTCGATCTTGGTGATCTTGCCGTCGCGGTAGACGAGGACGCCGTCCTCGCAGCCGATCACCACGGCCTCGCCCTGGGCGGCGGCCTCGCCGTGCACGCCGGGGCACCGCTCGCTGCGGGCGATCTCCGCGCGGTCCTGGCCGAGCACCAGGATGCCGGTGCGCTTCTCCTCGGTGCCCAGGGTGACCAGGAGCTCACCGTTCGCCAGCTGGATCGCCACTCCATGGTGCGGGGACGCCGCCTGGTAGACCTCGCCCTTGGGCAGGCCCCCGGTGAGCTGCTTGGGGTCGAAGACGGTGACCTGGCCGGTGCCGTCGGAGAACAGCACAGTCTTGCCCGCGTGGCGGACCACGTGGCCAGGCTTGGCGCCCTTGAACTCGTCCTGCTTCAGCTCGGGGGTGGCCGCGTCCAGCACGCGGAACCCGGTGGCGGTGGAGACCAGGACGTGGCGGTCGTCGCCCGCCGCGTTCACCCGGTTGAAGCCGGGCAGCGGGATGGTCTCGGCCACGGTGAGGGTCTTGCCGTCGAGCACGTACAGACCGCCGTCGTACGTCGTGACCAGGGGATCGTTGACCGGCGGGCGCGGAACTTCGACCGGCGGCGGCGCGGCGACAGGGGAGGCGCCGCAGGCGCTCACCAGGAAGGCCACGGCGGCGAGCAGAGGCAAGGTGCGATTCATGTGTTCTTGTCCAATCTTCAGGGGGTTGTGCCAAGGCCGTCGACCATGGCGTCGGTATTGGTGCGCATCATCCGCAGATAGGTGTCGGCGCCCTGTCCCGGCCCGCTCAGCGACTCGGTGAACAGGGCCACGACCTGGACCTCCACCCCCGCCTCCGAGGCCAGGACCTGCGCGAGCCGGTCGGGTTGCGCGGAGTCGGTGAAGATCGCGGGCACCTCGTGCTCGCGGATGGCGTCCGCGAGCTCCTTGAGGTCGGAGGCGCTCGGTGAGGCGAGGGTCGTGCCGCCCGGGATCACGGTGCCGACGATCGTGAAGCCGTACCGCTGGGCGAAGTAGCCAAAGACGTGATGGTTGGTCACGAGCTCGCGCCCGGCGGGTGGAATGGCGCCCAGGCGCTGCTCCATCCAGGCGTCCAGGCGCTCGATCTCGCGGCGGTAGGCGGCGGCGTTCGTCCGGATCACCGCCGGATCGACGCCGTCGATCCGCTCGACGGCCCCGGCGATCGCGTCCACGGCCATGGCCATGCGCCGCGGGTCGGTCCAGAAGTGCGGGTCGGGGCGGATGGGGTCGGCCGCCTCCGCGGCCGCCAGGGTCGCGACCCCCGACTCCCGCGCCGCGTGGACGTTGCGCAGGACGCCCTCCTCCAGGCCGAGGCCGTTGTACACGACGAGCGCGGCCCGCTCCAGCCGGGCGGCCTGCTGGGCGGAGACGCCGAACGAGTGCGGGTCGGAGCCCGGTTTCATCAGCACGGTGACCTGGGCCTGGTCGCCGACGATCATGCGGGTGACGTCGCCGAGGATGTCCGTGGTGACCACCACCTCGGGACGGCGCTCACCACCGCTCGCGCAGCCCGCCAGCAGCATCGCCAGCACGATCACCAGGATTCTCATCGGCCCGTCTCCACCATGTGCGTGGGTGTGAAGTCCAGCTCGAACGTGCGCGCCCGGCGCAGCCCGTCGCGATAGTCGATCTCGTGTACGGCCTTCACCGCCGGATCGTTGACGTAGGCCCTGTTCGGATCCGCCTGGATGGTCACGCGGTCGTCGGCCCTGTCGAGGAGCCGCGTCTTCGCGAGCTTCTCGCCGGACTCGGGGTCCCAGGAGTGCAGGACGCCGTCGGTCGTCAGGACAAGCACCGGGGCCTGCGGGCCCGTGGCGGTGACGGCGGCCACCGGGCCCGTTTTGAGGCGTTTCCAGCTCTTCGCGGTGACGTCGAGCACCCGTACGCCCTCGTCACCGGCGATGGCCGCCAGGACCGTGCTACCAGGGCGGCCGCTGAGCTCACCCGGACGCTCGCCCGGACGCTCGTGCGGGCGCTCGCCCGGGCGTTCGTCGCGATGGGGGATCTTCTCCGCGCCTTTCCCGCCGACGAGCAGCGCGCCGTCGGCGCAGTCGAAGACCGCGCCGCGCCTGGTCACGACCGCGCCGCGCGGCTGCGGGCAAGGCTCGTCGAGCGTGCCCGCCGGCGCACCCGCCCTGGAGTGGATCGCGACCTTGCCGCCGACCGGCACGAAGAGCCGTTCGCCGTACGGCAGCGCGGTGCCGGTCCCCGGGACGGCGGCCGTCTGGGCGATCAGTCCCTCCTCCAGCTTCGCGCGGTCGAGCAGGCGGACACCGCCGGAGCCGGACACCGCCGTCACGGCCGCGTCGCTGGCCGCCCGCCGTCCGGTGACCGTGCCGACGTCGCGGGGGGTGGTCCGGTAGAAGTGCAGGTGGTCGCCGTGGTCGACGGTCCAGCCGCCGCTGTCGATGACGCGCAGCGACTCACCGGCGTGGGCGACATAGGCGAAACGGCCGTCGTCTATCATGCCCTCGACGGACGCGACCCGGGCCACGGCGGTGACCTTCTCGGTGATCAGATCGAGTACGTGCACCGCCCCGGTGCCCGCGTCGGCCAGGACCAGGCGAGCCTGCGGCTCGGCCGTCTCCTCGGCACCCCGTACGTATCCGTGCGGCGACACGGCCTCCACGGGTACGGCGGCCCTCTCCGCGTTCCCGCACCCGGACAGCAGGATGATCGCCACGAGCAGCGCGGCCTTCATCGGTGGCCTCGCAACCGGGACGCCGACGCCGACACGAAGAACATCGACACGGCCACCGCCGTGATGGTCGCCCCGGCGGCCGTACCGAGATGCCACGAGACGAGCAGCCCGGTCACCGCCGCGCCGATGCCGAGCAGCGCCGCCCCCAGCATGATCACCGGAATACGCGTGGCCCACAGCGCTATGGCGGCGGGCGGCGCGACGAGCAGCCCGAACACGAGCAGCGTCCCCACTACGTGGAACGACGCCACGATCGCCAGCGTGACCAGCCCCAGCATCAGCGCGTGCGCCAGCCGGGGCCGTAACCCCAGCGTGCGCGCCTTGCGCGGGTCGAAGGCCAGCGCGACGAACATCCGGTGCCCCACCACCGACACCAACCCCGCCACCAGCAGCGCCGCCACCAGATAGCCGAGCTCCCGCCCGCGCACCGCCAGCACGTCACCGAACAGGAACCCGGTCAGATCCACCGCGAACGACTGGGAGTGCGACACGATGATCACTCCCAGCGAGAGCATCCCGGCGAAGAGCAGTCCGATGCCGGTGTCCTGCGACAGCCGGGGCGACCTGCCGAGCGCGGTCACCCCGGCCGCCATCGCCACCGCGGCCACCAGCGCGCCGAGCACGAGACTCCCGCCGAGCAGCGAGGCCAGCGCCACGCCCGGCAGCATCCCGTGCGACATCGCATCGCCCAGGAAGGCCAGCCCCCGCAGCACCACCCAGGTCCCGGCCAGCGCGCAGATGAGCGACACGAGGATCGTCGCCCACAGCGCATGCCGTACGAAAGACACCTCAAAGGGGCCAATTAGCCAGTCCATGATTCGGCACTCTACAATGAAAACCGTTATCAAGTTCAAGTGAGAGGGCTCAGATGACGGGCATGGCGATCGACGAGCTGGTGGCCGGCTACCCGGGGCGGACGGTCCTGCGGCAGGTCACGGCCCGGATCCCCGCCTCAGCGGTGACCGCGCTGGTAGGTCCGAACGGCTCCGGCAAATCCACCCTGCTCGGCGTCCTGGCAGGCGTGATCCCCGCCACCTCCGGCACCGTCGAGCGCCCGCGCGCCCCCGCCTTCGTCATGCAGCGCAGCGACGTGCCGGACGCACTGCCGATCACGGTCCGCGACACCGTGGCCATGGGCCGCTGGGCCCACCGGGGACCGTGGCGGCGGCTGTCCAGACACGACTGGTCCATCGTGGACGGCTGCCTGGCCCGCCTGGACATCCTCGATCTGGCCGCGCGCCCGCTCGGCTCCCTGTCGGGCGGCCAGCGCCAGCGCGCCCTGGTTGCCCAGGGATTGGCGCAGGAGTCCGAGGTGCTCCTGCTCGACGAGCCCACCACCGGCCTCGACGCCAAGGCCGACCTCCTGATCCAGACGGCGCTCGCCGCGGCGAAGGCCGCCGGCGTCACCGTCGTGCACGCCACCCACGACCTGCCCTCGGCCCTGCGCGCGGACCACTGCCTGCTGCTCGACGACGGCCGCCTCGTCGCCGAAGGCCCACCCCACTCCGTGCTCACCCCGAGATAGGAAAATTTAGTTGCGCAATTTTCCTTTCCTATTTACGGTGGAGTCATGGCCACCGACGAGAACCGGCGCATCACCGAGCTCGACACGCTCAAGGCGCTGGCGCACCCCCTGCGGCTGAGGCTCTACCGCGCCCTCTACCAGGCGCGCACCGCCACCGCCTCACAGCTCGCCGACCAGGTCGACGAGGCCGTCTCCTTGGTGAGCTACCACCTGCGCAAGCTGGCCGCCCACGGCGTCATCGAGGAGGCCGACCAGCAGAGCTCCGACGGCCGGGAGCGCTGGTGGCAGATGGTCCTGAGCAGCTACTCCGTCAGCCACAAGGACTTCAGCGACGCTCCCGAGCGGGCCGCCGCCTACTCCGCGTTCACCCGGCTGGCCTTCCGCGAGCATGTCGAGCTCTACGAGCGTTACCTCGACGAGCAGGCGGCCTGGGAGCAGGAGTGGCGCAGCGCCGCCTTCACCTCCCGCACCCTGGCCCAGCTCACCGCCGACGAGCTGCGGCAGGCCAGCGAGGAGCTGCGCGAGGTGCTCAAGAAGTGGCAAGCACACGCCGACGCGACACCGGACGCCGAAGGCCGCGAGAACGTCGTCCTCCACCTGTTCGGCTTCCCGACCCGTCCATGATCTGGAGCCACAGCATGCATCCCGACATCCACTTACGACTCCACCACATCCGCGCCGCCGAGCTCCACTCGCAGGCGAAAGCCCGCCCGCGCCACCGCTCCCCCTGGTCGGCCGTGCGCCTGCGTCTGGGCTGGAAACTCGTCGAGACCGGGCTCCGTCTGGTGACCCTTCAGCGGGTCTGAACCCGGCGCACCGCCCAGGCGGTCAGCACGGCGGCGCCCGCGGCGACCAAGCTCACCGCCCTGGTCAGCCGCGCCGCCCGCCGGATGTCCCGTACCCGCGGCTGAGGCCCGTCCCCCATGGTCGGCCGCCGCTCGATCCTGCCGCCGTAGACGTTCACCCCGCCCAGCGTGACGCCGAGCGCACCGGCGAACGCCGCCTCGCACCGGCCCGCGTTGGGGCTGGGGTGCCGGTGACCGTCCCTTTTCAGTACGGCCAGCGCCCCACGCGGGTCCGGACCCGCCAGTACGGTGATCAGCCCGGTGAGCCGCGCCGGGACATAGTTGGCCACGTCGTCAAGCCGGGCCGCCGCCCAGCCGAACCGCTCGTACCGCGGTGACCGGTGCCCGACCATGGCGTCCAGCGTGTTGATCGCCCGGTAGGCCAGCAGCCCCGGCACCCCCGCCACCGCCCCCCAGAACAGCGGCGCCACGACCGCGTCCGAGGTGTTCTCCGCCAGCGACTCCACCGTGGCCCTGGCCAGCTCCGGCGCCGCCAGCCCGGACGGGTCACGCCCGCACAGGTGCGGCAGCCGTTCCCGAGCCCGCCGCAGGTCCTCGTCCTCCAGCGCGCCGGCCATGTGCTCGCCCTCGCGGGCCAGCGTGGTGCCGCCGAGCACGGCCCACGTCGCGGCGGCGGTCAGCGCCGTACGGACGACCGGATGGCGAACCCGCTCCGCCAGCACCCCGATCCCCGCCGCCGCCCCCACACAGAGCGCCACGTGCAGCACCCCGTTGGCCCGCGCGTCCCCGTACAGCTTGCCTTCGAGCCCGCCCGCGACCCGCCCGAACGCCGCGACCGGATGCCCCTTACGGGGATCGCCGATGATCG
The DNA here is from genome assembly GCF_014646515.1 of Nonomuraea glycinis. GTDB lineage: Bacteria > Actinomycetota > Actinomycetes > Streptosporangiales > Streptosporangiaceae > Nonomuraea > Nonomuraea glycinis. Next base: position 922,926 of record NZ_BMNK01000001.1, on the reverse strand, counting down.
CGTCGAGCGCCACTCCCAGCGCGAGCCCTGCGGCTCGGTCAGACCAGATACGCATGCAACTCATCTTCGTGGACATCCAGCCAGGCTCCGGCCCGCCGGATGCGCTCCCCCGCGCCGCTCGCCCACATCCGCCCCCAGCTTCCCCCTGCCGCGGCCCGGGTGCGCATGACCGTGTAGGAACGCTGGAAACGCAGCCTGGACAGCTCAAGCAGCCGGCGACGATCACGCGGGCGGACACCGTACGCATCGCAGAACACCCGCAACCGCTCCCCCACCTCGACCCCGCGTAACAGCGGATGGCGGTCGACCGGATCGGCGATGGGCGCCCAGTGCCGCAGCGTGGTGACCACATCGAACAGCCGCGTGGTGGGCCGCGCCAGATCAAAATCGATCATCGCGTACGGCCGGTCGTCACGAAAAACCACGTTCTCCGGGGTCAGATCACAATGTCCGATGACCTCTGGGGGCGCGTCATCATTCGACCCGCCCTCCCAGCCGTCATGAGCCAGCGGGAACCCCGCGGTCGCATCATGAAACCCGCGCAACAACCGTGCCACCCCGGCCAGCGCCTCACCGGTGACACTCGCCGCCGTCCACCCCGTCGTCCCGGGTACGAAGGTCAGAACTTCCCGCCCCAACTCGTCCACCCCGAGCACCCGCGGCGCCCCCTCGAACCCCGCCGCCGCCAGATGGCGCAGCAGAGCATGCACAGCGGGCGTCGACTGACCGACCGGCCTGCGCACCGTGTCCCCGACACGCACCACCCCGTCCGTCACATCACCGCCCTGCAGCGGAATCTCATGCAGGAGGGTCGCGAACATGACACGACAGATTAGACCCCCCGCGACGCCCCCGCCTGGCCTTTTTGCTCACAGATGGGTCGCGATCACCACCCCACCGAGCCGCCGCCCGACGAGGGAAAGATCGCGTACGTGGGGGTCGAGGACTGACACGGGCGAAACCTGTGCATGACAAGTCGCCGGATCATGCACAATAAGTCGGGAGCGCCCTTAGCTCAGCTGGATAGAGCATCGGACTTCTAATCCGACGGTCGCAGGTTCGAATCCTGCAGGGCGCGCTTTGATCATGGTTCTGACCTGCGGAAACGCGTGCCATCGTAGGCGTATGGAACATAGTTCTAGGCCGTCAGTGCTCGCGCGGTGCTCGCCCGCACCAATCGCGCACACACCATGATCGTTACGCTGCTCACCGAGCCAGAGCGGCCCTGTTCCGCCGCGAGTCCGGCGAGACGAGACCGCTCTTCCATCCCGGTCAGGCGTGCAGATGCCTCAGCGCGCTCCGCCCTTCCTGATCGTCGTCTCCCAGCAACAGCGCCGCGGTCTTCTCCGCCGCCGCCATCGCCACCTGCGGAAAGACCGAGGTGTAAGTGTCGGCGGTGAACGCACTGGAGGTGTGCCCCAGCGTCTCCTGGACCACCTTGATCTCCACACCCGCGGCCAGCATCAACGACGCCGCTCCGTGCCGCAGATCATGCAGCCGGATCGGTGGCAGGCCCGCCAGATAGGCAAGCCAAAGGAACTGATCGGACACGTGCTGGGGATGCAGCCGGTCGCCGTCGGATTGGGTGAACACGAAGCCGGTCCCCCCTCCACGCCTCTCCCGTGGCGAGCCGTTCCTGGTGCTGACGCCGCTGGTGAGCGCGCAGGATCGCGATCGTCTCGGCATCCAGGGCGACGGTGCGCATGGAGGCGTTCGTCTTGGGCCTGCCCTCGTGGATCCGTCCGGCCAGTTGCACCAGCTGCCAGGCGATGCTCACGGTTCCGGCGTCGAGATCGACATCTTTCCAGCGCAGCCCGCACGCCTCCCCACGCCACAGACCTCGCAGCGTGATCAACCGATACAGGGCGAACAGCCGATGCCGGCTCGCCTCCTCCAGAAACAACCGGGTCTGCTCCGGCGTCCACACCATCACCGCCGACGGACGGGGCACCCGGATGTAGGCGTCGATCGGATCGACCCGCCGCCCACCCCTGCGCCTGCCGATAATGTCATCCATGCAGTTCAAGCCGCATGTGAGTACTCGTGGAGGACACCGCCGAGTTCGTTGCTGACCTCGCCGTAGCCGGCGCCGCACAGTTGCTCGACCTCGGCGTCCATCATCCGCTGGGCGAACTCGCGGATCATCGTCCGCAGCAGGTCCGGGCTCGCTGCGGCCAGGGTGTCGTCCAAGTACTCCCCGACAGCAGGCACAATGTCATTGACGGCCACTTCATCCCCTTCGTGTAGATATAGGCGAATCGAAGGATTACGGAGTGGCCGTCTCTTGTCACATGGATCTCACCCGCACCACAGCATGGGCTAGATCACCCGCACACCATCTCCCTGGACGTGAACGGTCGCCCGGCCGCGACCGTCGTGGGCGGATCGGGCGGTGATCAGTGCGCTGGCCCGGCTGTTGCCCGCAGCCGACCGTCTGAGGTTGTTCGTCACGCCGGGCACACTGTTGCACTGGCACGCTGATCTGGTGCGGAGGCGCTGGATGTTCAAGCGCCGCAGGCATGGGCGGCCTGCGGCACGGCCTTCGGTGTGATCGCTGGTCCTTCGGATGGCCCGGGAGAACCCGTTGTGGGGGTATCGGTGGATCGCCGGTGAATTCGCCAGCTGGGGGTATCGCATGGGTGCTTCCACCGTGTGGCTCATCTTGAGGAAAGCCGGCCTCGAACCGGCACCGCGGCGTACGGGATCGACCTGGAGCGAGTTCCTACGCGTACAAGCCTCCGGCATCCTGGCGTGCGACTTCTTCTACTGCGACACCGTGTTCCTCAAGCGCCTGTACGTCTTGTTCGTCATGGAGATCGCGTTGCACACCCGGCCCTGATAGCGATACAGCATCCGGGCGACGCTTCGGCATGCGCTGAACATGGCCATCCGTTAGGACCGGCTGATGGACTTCAATCCCGAGGCGACGTCGGCGCGACCCTTGCGGCTGAGCATAGGCAGCAGCATTCCGGTCCACGCATGTGTCAGACCGGATCCCGGCCCTGGCCGCCGACGCTCGACAGGGCGCCTTCGACCACGTCGCGGAGTTGTGCGCGGGCGGTGATGCCCAGTTTGGGGAACACCCGGTAGAGGTGGGAGCCGACCGTGCGCGGCGAGAGGTACATTCTCTCTCCGATCTCACGGTTCGTCAGGCCGCGGGCCGCGAGCTGGACGATCTGCTGCTGCTGGGGACTGAGCTCGGTGAGAGCGCCGGGCGCTTCGCTGCTGGCGGCCTCGATGCCGGCGGCGCGCAGTTCCGCCTTCGCCCGCTCCACCCATGGCCGAGCGCCGAGCCGCTGGAAGGTGTCGAGTGCCGTGGTCAGCAGCGGGCGAGCCTCGGCGATGCGACGTTGCCGCCTGAGCCACTCACCGTAGTCCAGCCGTGTCTGTGCTCGCTCGAACGGCCACTGCTCGCCCGCATCGTCCGCAAGCGCCGCCTGGAAGTACGGTTCCGCGTGGTCCCGTTCGGCGAGCAGGGCGCGGCCTCGGTTGAGCAGTGCGGTGATCCGTACCGACATGCCGGTACCAAGGCGCCACGCCGATCGCTCCAGCAGGTCGGCGGCGTCCTCCTGCCGCCCTCGGCGGACGGCCGCCGAGGCGAGTTCGGCCAGGACGGTGTAGGAGACGTGATAGTGAACCGGATCGCCGTCGCCGGTGAAGGCGGAGCGGAACTGCGCGTACGCGGTGTCGTAGTCGCCCTCGGCCACGGCCGCCAGGCCCAGGGCCCGGCGTGCGAAGACCACGATGGAGCGGCTCTCCAGCGGGTCGACGAGGGCCAACGCCCGCTCGGCACCGTGTCGCGCGTCGCCGGTCTCGCCGAGCAGCGCGAGCGCCGTCGCGTCCAGCGCGTACGCACATGCCTCGGCGTGGTCCAGCCCGGCCGCTGACGCCACCGCCGAGATGTCGGCGGCCACCGAACGGGCCTCGGTCCATCGGCTCTGATCCAGGTAGGTCCAACCGACGGCGGAGCCCAGGCCGTCCGGCAGCGAGCCGCGGGCCTGCCACCGGTCGTACGCCTCGTCGAAGGTCCTGGCGGCCAGGGCGGGCTGGTCCAGGATCCACGCCACGATGGCGAGCGTGGTCAGACTGCCGGCGTCGTCCCTGGCCTCGGCGATGAGCCCGGGCAGCGCCGGAGCCAGGGAGGCTCCCGCGCCGTTGGGGTCGGAGACGGCCTGCACCCAGGCGCGCAAGGGGCCCCTAGCGGTGAGGTCCGGTACGGCGGAGAGCAGGTTCTCGATCCGTTGCCGCTGTGGCTCCTCGCCCGAGTAGTAGCGGACCACCGCGGCCGCGGCGAGCGCGTCCAGCACGCGGGGCGAGTGAACGGCCGCCGCCTCGTCGGCGACGCGGGTCAGCAGGGCGAAGGCCGCCGCATGAGGCCGGCGCAGGGACCTGAGCCGCCCGGTGGCAAGCGCGGCGCCGCTGCTCAGTGACGGGTCGTCACTGAGCTCGCGGACCTCGGCGGCCAGGCGTTCCACCCAGCCGAGCTGACCGGTGAAGACGGCCATGTCGGCGGCCTCGGCCAGCAGCCGCGCCTGGTCCGCGCGGCGCGGGCTCAGCTCCGCCGCGCGTTCCAGAGCGGCGGCGGCGGCCGCATAGCCGCCCCGGCGCCGCGCCCGGCCGGCCGTCTGCCGCAGAGCGGCCGACACCTCCTCGTCGGGACGCGTGGTCGCGGCGGCGAGGTGCCAGGCACGGCGGTCGGGCTCCTCGCTCAGCTTCGCGAGAGCGAGATGCGCCTGCCTGCGTTCCTCGAAGGAGGCGGCATGGTAGATGGCCGAGCGGATGAGCGGGTGGCGGAAGGAGATCCAGAGGCCGTCCTGGCGTACGAGACCGGCCCGCTCCGCGGGTTCCCACGCCTTGTCGCCGGCTTCGGGGAGTCCGCGAGAGGCCGTGAACGCGTCCGTTACGTCAGCGGCCGCGAGCAGCAGAAGGGGGCGACGGGTCGCCTCCGGCAGGAACCGCGCCTGCTCCGCGAAGATCCGCTCCAGTCGATCGGTGATGGGCAGCGGGCCCGCCACGCTGCCGCCGCCGGAATGCCGGGTCGCGCCGGCGCGGGCGAGTTCGACCAGAGCCAGCGGGTTGCCGGCCGACTCCTGCAGGATCCGTACCCGGGTTCGGCCGGTGGGCGGCGCCGGCTGCCGGTCGAGCAGACGATTCGCCGCCCCACCGCTCAGCGGGCCGATCTCCAGGCGCTCGAATCCCTTGTCGAACCCGGGCACCGCAGCCTCGGCGCGTGCACCCAGCAGCAGCGTGACGGGTTCGCCGTCCATGCGCCTGGCCACGAAGGAGAGAACGTCCAGCGATGCACGGTCGATCCACTGGGCGTCGTCGACCACCACGAGCAGCGGTGCCGGCTCCGCCAGGTCCGACAGCAAGGTGAGAATGGCCGATCCGGTGAGCACGCCGTCTGGGGGCACGGTTCCCTGGTCCAGCCCCAGGACGGTCCGGAGCGCGGAGCGCTGCGACGACGGCAGGCTGTCCAGCTCGCCGAGCACCGGGCGGAGCAGTTGATGAAGGCCCGCGAATCCCAGATGGGCCTCAGACACGCTGCCGGCCGCTCGAAGCACCCGTCCGCCCTCGCGCCGCGCGTGACCGGCCGCGAAGTCGAGCAGCATGCTCTTGCCGGCACCGGGGTCGCCCGTGAGGATCAGGACTTCGCCGCATGACCGGTCAGCGGCGATCCGCCGCATGATTTCCGCGGTCTCGGTTTCCCGGCCCACCATCGACAGATAAAGATCGTCTGCCGAGTTCTTCCCTTGGGCCCTTCTACCGTTTTCCACAAACGCTCCAGAGATTTGCTCGAATAATCGCGCGAGGTCATCAACGCGTGCGGCGTCCGGGATATTCCGCTGTCCGATATCTGCTGGCAGCGGCCCTTCAGTCGGGTGACTGATACCGGTCGGCGCCAGTATTGCGGACGATGGTGAGCGTCTGGCCGCGACCATCAGAGAGCGGCCTATCACGGTCCTGCTGTTACTTGCTCGCGATGACACGCAGGACGTGACCAGTGATTCCATCGGAGTGCGGAAATGAACAGCATCAATACTTCACGTTCCCTGAACCGGCGCGGCTTTGTCGGAGCCGCGGCGGGCATCGGCGCCGCCGGGCTGCTGGGCGGCGCGCTGGGCCGGCCGGCCACCGCCTCCGCCGCAGCCTCCGAGAGCCGGACCCGCGTCGAGACGATCAAGCTGGGCAAGGTCACCGTCACTCGTGTCCTGGAGTACAGCGGACCCGTCGGCATGACCTCACGCCAGTTCTTCCCCGGAAGTCCGAAGGAACTTTGGGAGGAGAACAAGGACTGGCTGAGCCCGGACTTCTGGAAGCCGGGCACCGACATGGTCAACTCCGCTTTGCAGACCTGGGTCCTGCGCAGCGGGGGCAGGACGATCCTGATCGACACCGGCGCCGGGAACGACAAGTTCCGTCCGTACGCCAAGCAGTGGCAGTACATGGACACGGGCTTCCTGGGCCGTCTGTCCCGCGCGGGAGTCAGGCCGGAGGACGTCGACGTCGTTGTCAACACCCACCTGCACAACGACCACGTCGGCTGGAACACCCGGCGCGAGGGCCGTGACTGGGTGCCCACCTTCCCCAACGCCACCTATCTGATCCCGAAGATCGAATTCGACTTCTGGAACCCCGCGGGCCCTGTGCGGCCGAAGTACTGGCAGGGTAACCAGAACGTCTGGGAGGACAGTGTGCTCCCGGTGCACGAGGCGGGCCTGGTGAAGCTGTGGGAGGGCTCGTACATCCTTGACTCCGGTCTGAAGCTGGACCTCGCCGCCGGACATACTCCCGGCTCGTCCGTAATCCGGCTGGAGTCGGGAAACGACAGAGCGGTGTTCATCGGCGACCTGCTCCACACCCCGCTGCAGCTCGAACACCCCGAGTTCAACAGTTGCTTCGAGGAGGACGAGAAGCAGGCGCTCGCGACCCGGCGCCGCGAACTGGAGTGGGCCGCCGATCACAAGGCCCTCATCCTGCCCGCGCACCTTCCCGGCCACGGCGCTGCAGAGGTGGAGCGCAGCGGCGGCAATTTCCGGATCAAGGAGTGGGCGGGGTTCAGCCGTAGCTAACCCGGCCGTCGGAGGACCTCTGTTCTCATCACGGAAGGATGTACGGAGACCGTCATGTGGGCAAGAAAGACGGCGTCGCTGTGGGAGCGCTTCGCCGCCGCCGAACCCGGGCTGATGCGGCTGGCCTCCGCGATGCGCGCCGTCCTCGGCGCCGCCGCGTCCCTGACCGTCCTCGCGGCTCTGGGGCAGTCCGGCACGGCGTTGCTGGCCGGCGGGTTCACCGCGATGGTGACCTCGCTGGCCATCAGCGATCCGCATCCGCGCAACCAGCTCATCACGCTGGGGCTAGGGGCTCCGGTGTCCCTGCGGCCCTGGCCGCCGGAGCCGTGCTGAGGCCGTACCCGGTCAGGCCGCAATCGTGTTCCTGCTGCTCATCTACCTCGCCGTCCGCGCCCTGTTACCGGACTCTCTTCAGGAGATCGACGAACTGGCCACGGCCATGCGCCTTCTCGGCCCGCGCGTCGTCTCCCCGACGGGGATCGGGGCGACTCCGTACGAGCCCGCCGCACCGCGGACCGCGGGGCGCTGCCGCGAGGCGGACCTCGAAGACCGGAGGCGGGGAACGACCCGGCAGGCCCTCCGGGTGACCGCCGCCTCCACGCTGTCCATCCTCGGTGGTCACCTGTCGTCACCCGACCACTGCTACTGGGCCGTCATGGCCACGTGGGTCGTGTTCATCAACACCGAGAGCACCGGCGAAGTCCTCCTGCAAAGCGCGCGCCGAGTGGCGGGCACGGTTCTCGGCGTGGTGTTCGGCTACGGCCTGGCCACCCTGGCCGGACCGTACGGCCCGCTGCTCCTGGTGCTGCTGCTGGCGTGCATGTTCGGGATGTTCTACACGCCGGCAGACGCCTACTGGGCGGTGACGTTCTTCATCACCGGCATGCTGAGCATGCTGCTCGCGCTGCTGGACACCTTCTCGACGGCCGTGCTCGTCCTGCGCGTGCAGGAGACCGCGCTGGGAGTCACCTGCGGCGTCCTCGCCACCGTGGTCGTGGCGCCCCTGACGGTCCGCCGGTCCGGCGACGAGGGACTGGTCCGCTTCCTGCTGGCCCTCAGCCGTCTGCTGGACGCGACGACGCGGAGCCCGAGCACCGGTACCACGACGAGCCTGATATGCGCGGCCCATGATCTCGACTGGGCGCTGGACGACGAGTACGCCACCCGGGTCACCGCGGCGGCCGACCGCGCGCAGGGGAGGGCGACGTGCCTGATCCGCCTCGCGCGACGCCGGCGGCGCACCGCCTCCCACCCGGAACGCCCCAAGATCACCGGCGCGCTGTCGCTGCTCTCCGGCGAACGGCGTACGCGACGCGGGCCACTGTCGCCGCAGGAGCGTCCGCAGCTCCATCTGAACCGTATCGACCTGATTCTGACCGAGCTCACACGAGCCTTTGATCCGCCGGTGCCGCCTGCTGAGCGGGTCGGCACACCTCGTTGTGCCCAGATGCAGTCAGGTGACTCATACCGCCGTCCACCACGGCCGGCGCACCATGGATGAGCAGGCGTGACCCCCTGAGGGCGGGGACGCCTCGGTCGGGGTCACCGCACCACCGGCACACCGCCCCGCAGGAGCGCGGCACCTCGCGGCCATGGTGCCGCTGAAGTCATCCGCGAGGAGGCAAGTCCGCGATCAAGGGCCGGGCGCCCTTCGCCCCCGTACACCGAGCAGGTCTGAGCCCCCGGAAAGGCACCACTGTGAACCACCGCCCTGACCCCGTCGTCGCCACCGCGGACCGGCCCGATCTGCACGGCCCCAACGCCCTGCTCGGTCCCGGCACGGCTCCCGCGGGCCTTGCCGCCCGCGTACACGAGACCTGGATCCGGTTCGCCAGGACCGACGAACCCGGCTGGGACCCGTACGACGCCGAACGCGGAGCGACCATGCGCATCGACACCGAGTGGACCCAGATCGACGGCCCCCGCACCCACGAACGCCAGGTCTGGAGCTGAGGAACATCATGACCAGAACCGTCATCAGCACCGAGAACGCCCCCATCCTGGGGGCCCCGCTGTCCCAGGGCATCCGCAAGGGCCCCATCCTTCAGGTCTCCGGGCAACTCCCCTTCGACCCGGACACCGGCGAGGTCGCCGGCGTCACGGTCGCCGATCAGACCGCGCAGACCCTGCGCAACGTCGATGCCGTGCTCAAGGCGGCCGGCGCGGGCTGGGAGGACGTCGTCATGCTGCGCGTGTACCTCACAGAGCCCGCCCATCTGGCCGAGATGAACCAGGCGTACGCGGCGGCTGTCGGCGCGCCCTTCCCCGCCCGCACCACCGTGTACATGCGGCTTCCGCCGGGAGTGCTCGTCGAGATCGACGCCCTGGCCGTGCTGGACGACTGATCACCATGGCCGGTCATCTGACACGGGCGTGCGCCGCCCTGAGGGTCGCGCGGGCGCACCTGCTCGACGCTCTGTGCGTACTGGCCGGACGACCGGCGCCTCCTCCTGGGGCCCATCCCGTACGCCGCATCCACGAGCGGGTCCTTCAGGCGGTGGAGTCGGTGCCGCCGGGCGCGCTCCAGCCGGGCGATGTGTACGCGGCCACGGACGTACAGGCGGGCCTCCTGAACGCCGAGGTCCCGGCCCCCTCCGACACGGCGGCCCTCTGCATCCGGCGCACGGTGGACGGTGTCGGCCCGGCCGACCTGTGGAAGCTGGCCCGCGGCACCGCGATGACCCGGGACGACCTCCTACGGGGCGCCGCCGCAGTCCTGGCGCCGGGATACCCCGGCGCCGGAGATCCGTTGGGCGAACTCGCCGCGCACACCCTCGCGCAGGAGGTCGCCGAACGGTCCCCGTGCCACTGGGGCCGCGACCACACCGAGGTGGTACGAGCCGCGCTGTACCGGATTCTGGCCGACCTCGCGGACACCCTCCTAGAGGTGTCGGACTCCACCCCGACACCCCTGAATTGGACCGTTCACGACAGCGGCCGCCGGTACTGCGCCACCACGGCGGGGCGCGGGGTGACACACGACGTACTGGTCCGTACCGCGCGGGGCACTCCCCTGGCGGCGGCACCCGTCTGGCATCGTCACCCCCCATGCCCCGCCTGGGAGTGGAGGATCACCGGCGGACCGGTCGGCCGCGGCTCCCGAAGTTGTGCCCCCTTCCCCTCCGCATTCGCGGCACAGCACGCCGCCGAGTGCGCGATCACCGCACTCACCGCCGGGAGATGCGGGCTGTGACCAGCGTCGGCACGGGGGACTGTGCCGGCCATCGCGCTGTGCCGCCGGCAGGGCGTCCCGGCTTGGCGGGTGCCACGCGCTCGAGTCCGGACGGAACCTCATGAGAGCTACCGGGCCGGCCTTCGGGCAGACTCGGGCCCGGTAGCCACTGGCAGGTGAGCACTCTCGAAACCTGGACGTCGAGTCCTATTGACAGATCGTGCCCTTGCCGGCGGTCGGGAGGACGGACCGCTGATGGGACGTCGTGCCCGCATCTTCGGTGGCGTGAGCACTTGATCATTAGGTGGCGGAGGTTCTTCCGCGGGCTGCTGATCATGCCGCCGAGGACGGGAGAGCGACTTGTTGTCCGTGGGCGATGACTGGGCCGAGGAGTACCACGATGTGGAGTTGCAGGACGAACGGGGGAAACGGCCGGCCAAAGCTCGACTCGAGGAGGGGATCGCCGGGATCTCCCGGCTGCATGAACTGATCGGGCGCCATGTGGAGTCGGACAAGGACTTCGACCGTGCAGAGGTCTTCATCGGGATCGAGACTGATCGCGGGCTGTGGGTCCAGGCATTGATCGCCGCCGGCTATCAGGTGTATGCCATCAACCCTGCGGGTGCCGAATATTCCTCCGTGCACGTCATGGAGGTGATGCGTTCTCTTGCGCTCCCGGTACGACATGATGGTTGATCGTGCCATTGTGCTTGGCCTACCTCACGGTCACGACCACCTTTTCTTTCCTGGGACTGCTCCCTCGAACCGATCCTGACAAGGAAATCGAAATCCTGGTGTTACGGCACCAGCTGATGGTGCTGCAGCGGCAGGTGACCAAGCCCGCGTTCACGCCGACTGATCGGGTCCTCCTCGCTGGGCTGCTTCACCGCCTGCCCACGGAGAGACTCCGGCACCTTGTGTTCGCCCAAGGCGGCCATCGCCACCACCATGTTCAAGGACCGCATCCAGAAACTCGGCGACTAGCCCTTCAGAGCCGCTTGACGACGTGCGAAACCGCAGGCCAGCGCTATGAGCGAGTTTTGGCACCGGACAGGCCACAACGTCCGGCCCGGAGAATTCCGACGTGACGATCCCCGAAGGAACGGGCGCGCCTGTGTTGAAGTAGCTCAGCCGACTTGTGTTCCCCGCGATGATCAGCAGCGATTGCTACCGGGACCTCGTACCCTGTGATCATCCTGCACGGGGCCAGGCGCCAACCGGCGCATTACGACGAGCTCGCCGGGCTGCTGTATTCTCGGGGCTTGAGCGTAGCGGTGCCCGATCCCTATGAGCTGTCGCTGGATGACAGCACCGGCCTGGTCGACGACATCGTCCCTGCCTCCGAGCGGCAGCCCTTGGTGCTCGGGCACTCTTTCGGCGGCGTCACCGCTGGCACGGTCCGTGTCACACGCGACCAGCGCTGGGTATGGGAGTGATCTCATTCCCCATTTCGGCGAAGCGTGGGGTGCCGCCGCAGAAATCCTCGGCGTCACCCCAACATGAGGGCAGTTCTGCCCGTGTGATGTACGTTCCCTTCGCCGGGAGCGTCACGACCAGTCCGCGCTCCCCGCGCCTTCTGGACGGCCCGCCTGATCGTGCCAGAGGCCACTGGCAGGGCGTGGTTAGCTCGACACGCCGTCGGCCCGGAATTCGGCCCGTACGACCGAAGCAGGCTTGATGACCCCGGCTGGGTTCGGCGGCGTGTGCCCGCCGTCCGTGGTGAAGTAGGCGATGCGACCATAGTCACCGGTGCCCCGGCCCCACGCGGCGCTGGACGGTCCGAGGAACTGGTGATCGATCGGATCGCCGACCATGACGACGGCCTCCGTGGCCGGAGTCGACGGATCCAATGGCACGCGGTACAGGGTGTTGTCGATGTGGGTCGTGATGTACGCAACGCCGGAGTTCTCGTCCATGCAGAAGTCGTCGACCGCATGGATGCCCTTCGCAACCACCTCCGGTTCGCCCACCGGCTCGTGGGTCACCGGGTCGACGGCCACGCGCATGAAGATCTGCTCCCACGAGCCGGTGTAGTACACGTAGTCAGAGTGCTCGGCGGCGCGGACGCCGTTGACGCCTGGGTAGGGGATGGAGAAGGTCTGCGTCAGGTGGACGGCTTGCTCCGGGTCCGTGCCCGGTGCCATGGAGTCGTGCCGCAGCCACACCTTGGCGGTCCCGGCAAGGCCGTCCTCGGTCAGGTTCACCCGCCAGATCAGGCCGGCCGCACAGTCGGCGATCAGGATCACGCCCGGCGCCAGCAGGCAACTGCCGTTCAGGCCCGCCGCGTGCGATGCGAAGGTCAGCGCCCTGGTCCGGTTCACCGGCGCACCGGGAGTCCAGCCACGCAGGTCGAAGCGGTCCAGCGCAGCCGGGGCCATGGAAGAGACGTAGAACACGTCAGGCTCAGCCTCGACGATGCTCATGGGCAGACCATCGAGCCTGTCCACGAGGACCGCACCGATGGTCGCGTTCTCGGCCGGGGCGGGCACCCACCACAGTTCCTTGCGGTTGAGAGCCGTCACCAGCATCGAACCGTCGGCACGGACGGCGATGTTCTCCAGGAAATAGTGCTCCGGCAGCGTCGCGATCGTCGTCAGCTTCGGCTTGTTGTCAACTGTCACTTTGATTTCCTCGAATGGTAGGGCTTCGTTATCGAATGTCGGCTGGTTCAGGAGCAGGAACCTGGAACATGGTCAGCAATGTGCACACCGTTTGGTATTGGCCCATGACCGCGCCGATGTCATACAGGCCCTGCTGACCGAACTCCTCTTCGGCTGCGTGGTAAAGGTCGTCATCAAGGCGGTGTTCGACCAGCAGTTGCCGCGCGACACGTGCCGCGAGCTTCTCATCGTCACTCAGACGGTCCGGCACCTCGCCGTTGCCGAGGGCCTCGATGAGGTCCGGCGAGAGACCGAGCCGACAGGCCAGGATCTTGTGTGCGTACAGCTCGTACTGGGCATTTTTGCCCCACACGGCGCCGACGGCGACGATCACGACCTCGCGCACCCGGTCCGACAGCGAGGTGTGGCCCGACTCCGCGGCCGCGAATCCGAGAAACCGCAACGCGATCTCCGGGTGGCGCAGAAAAGTGTTGAACGGGCCGATGAGCCGCCCGTCATCGGTTCTGATCCGAAATCCGGCGTCATTCGCCCAGGGCAACTGGTTCGCCATCACCGAATCGAAGAGTTCTTGCTGCGCGTGCGTCAATGTCGACGGGTCGACCAATGGCAGGCGCCCGCCCAGCGCATCGTCTTCAACTGTCATATTTCAAGGTTGATGCGGACGCCGCACAATGTCCAACGACGGTTTTCGATAACTCGGATCAGAGCCGGAGATGAATCGAACCTCAGCGGTTCGACGCCACGTGCCGCTCGACACACTCCTCGAACGCTCGGGCAGCGGCGCCGGGGGTACGGCCGGTGGCCGTGGCCAACGAGATGGGCCAGTCGAGGTCGGCGCCGGTGATGCGAAGCACGGCCAGATCCTCGTCCGGCAGCAGGACTGCGCGCGGGAGCAGTGCGACGCCGAAGCGGTGGCGGACGAAGTCGGTGCCGGCGGTGATGTCGGTGATCTCGATCGTGACGTGGTGCGCGAGTCCGGCGGCGTCGAAGGCCCGATCGGTGACGGTGCGGTTGCCGTAGCCGAGCGGAAAGTCGATGAAGGACTCCTCGGCCAGCTCGGCGATCGCCACCTCACTTCTTTTCGCGAGCGGATGATCCGACGGGACGACGAGATCCAACGGTACGGAGGTGAGATCCCGGACGCGCACACCAGCTGGCTGGTGGCCGGGAATCGAGACGAACGCCAGATCGAGCCGGCCCTCGGTCAGCGCCGCGAGGAGTCCTGGCGATCCGGTGCCGACGATCGCGAGCTGGATGGACACGGCGGGGTGCTCGTGGTGGAACTGCCCCAACAGGGTGGGCAGGTCGATCAGCCCGAGCGAACTCATCGTTCCGATGCGCAGCGTGCCACGGATGCCACCGGTGACCTGGTGCACCGCCTCACGCGCGTCCCGGGCGGCCTCCAGCGTGGCCCGCGCTTTCGGCAGCAGCTGCAGCCCGGCGTCGGTGAGCGTGATCTGCCGGGTGGTACGCAGCAGGAGCGGTGCCTCCAGCTCCCGTTCCAAGGCTGCGATCGTCGCCGACACCGCGGACTGGACGATGTGCAGCCGAGCCGCGGCCCGAGTGAAGCTGGACTCCTCCACGACCGCGACGAAGCACTCCAACTGGCGCAGCTCCATATGCCGATTATCACATCGGCCGATCAATCGGCTCCGCATCAGGTTCGAGGGGTCCGTGGCCTGGCCCCATCAGGACGTGAGTGGCGCAGCTCACGTTCGCGATCCTGGCGAGCGAGCGAGCCCTGCACGTGGACGGCGATCTGCGCGCCGCGCGCCGGTAGTTCGAGGCGGCCTATGAGGACGCCTAGGCGTGCGGTGACGTCAAGATGCTGGGGCGGGCCGCGCTGGAACCGCGCGGCACACCGCTCGGCGTAGCGGTTCGCCCGCGGCGTGCGCGGCGGGATCTTCACCACTGTCACGCCCGCGTCGGCGAAAGCCGCGTCGAGCACCGCCACGACGATCGGGATTCCGGACGCCGATCGGGTCTCCCTTCTCGGCGCGGACGTCGTTCTCACCGCGACGTGCCGGACATCGCCCGGGCTCGCGGATCGCCCGCGCCCGTCGCCGGCCGGCGGCCGCGGATCCTGCGGACCAGACCGAGGAGGACCGACCGCAGCGCCTCGGCCCGGCGGCTGGACGGGACGAACATCTGCTGCTTGAGCCGCGCGGTGCGCTGGTGCTTGGTGATGAACGGACGCAGCCCGGCCTCCCAGGCGTCCAGAGCGGTGGCGAGGTCGTCGGGGTGCTCCCGCAGGGCCGCGCTCAGTGCGGCGCCGCCGCGCAGCGAGGACGTGGCACCCATGCCCGAGTAGAGGTTCATGCACCACGCCGCGTCCCCCACCAGTACGACCCGACCCGTGCTCCACCGCGACATCCGCACCTGGTGCACCGAGTCGAACAGGTGGTCAGGGGCGTCTTCCAGGGAGTCCAGGACGTGCCGCACCACGGGGTCGTCCATGCCCGAGAAGACCGAGCGCAGCCGATCGATCCGCGACCCGCTGAACTGCTCCTGGATGTCCGTCGTCCGGTAGGTCAGCAGCGCGGTGGGCGCGTGGTCGGCGAGCCCGAACACCCACACCGCCCGCTTCGCGCGCGCGATGATGATGCTGTCACTCGCCTCGTACGACGGCACCTGCTCCTTCAGCTGGAAGGCGCAGATCATCGCTTTCCACGTGGTCAGGTAGTCCTCGTCCGGACCGAACACGAGCCGGCGCACACTCGAGCGCATCCCGTCCGCGCCGACGACCAGGTCGAAGCTCTCGCGGTACCGCGCACCGGCCTTCTCGAGCAGGACCTCCGCCTCGGCCGGACCCTCGGTGATCTCGACCGGAGTGGTCCCGAACCGCACCTCGACGCCGGTGACGCTCTGCCACAGCGCGGCCTCGATGTCCCCGCGCAGCACCGCTGCCGGCTCCCCGGGCTGATCCAGGAATCCCAGAGCCGGCCTGCGCCTGCCCCGGCGATCCACCGACCACGAATTCGCTCCGGTCGCCCGTTCCGGGTTGCGGGTGTGCAGGTGGTCGGCGATGCCCAGGTCGACCGCGGCCTGCCTACCCTCCGGGAACAGCCCGACGAAGTAGCCCCCGGTACGCCGCTCCGGCGCCCGTTCGACGATGACCGGCGTCCACCCGGCCCGGCGCAGCCCGATCGCCGCGGACATCCCCGCGATCCCGAGCCCGACCACCAACGCCCTCTTCCGCACAGCCGTCACCGCGCCGTGCCGGCCGGGGCAGCGGCCTTCGCCGCGGTGAACCCCGCTGCCAGCCGGCGGTGGACGACCCTGCGGATCAGCTCGAGAACGCCCGAAACCAGCACCTGGACCGGGCGGCTGGAGGGGACGAACCGCTGTTGCTTGACCCGTGCGGAGCGCCGCTGCTTGGTGATGTAGGGACGCAGGCCGGTCTCCCAGGCGTCCAGCGCGGCGGCGAGGTCGTCGGGGTGCTCCCGCAGGGCCACGCCCAGCGCGGCGCCGCCGCGCAGCGAGGACGAGGAGCCCATGGCCGAGTAGGTGTTCATGCACCAGGCCGCGTCCCCCACCAGTACGACCCGACCCGTGCTCCACCGGGGCATCTTCACCTGGTGGATCGAGTCGAACACGTGGTCGGGGGCCTGTTCCAGGGATTCCAGGACGTGGCGGACCACGGGTTCGTCGTCCATCCCGGAGAAGGCTGCGCGCACCTGCTCGATCGACGGCCCGGCGAACCGGTCCGGGATGTCCTCGGTGCGGTAGGTCAGCCACGCGCAGGGCGCGTGGTCGGCGAGTCCGAACACCCACATCGCACGCTTGGGGCGCGAGACGATGATGCTGTCGCCCGCCTCGTAGGAGGGCACTTGCTCCTTCAGTTGGAACGCGCAGATCATCGCCTTCCAGTTCGCCAGGTAGTCCTCGTCCGGACCGAACACCATCCGGCGCACGCTCGAGCGCATCCCGTCCGCGCCGACCACGAGATCGAAGTCCTCGCGGTACTGCTTCCCGGTGCCGGCGTCCTCGAGCAGGACCCGCACCCCGCCGGCGCCGTCGGTGATCTCGACCGGAGTGGTCGCGAACCGCACCTCGACCGCGTCCTCGGTCTCGTTGCCGGTGATGCCCTGCCACAACGCGGCCTCGATGTCGCCGCGCAGCACCGCTGCCACCCCGCTGGGCGCGTCCAGCAACCCCAGGGCCGGCTTCCGCCTGCCCCGGCGATCCACCGACCACGAGTTCCCGCCCGGTCGCCATTCCGGGTTGCGGGTGTGCAGGTGCTCGTCGATCCCCAGGTCGGCCACGGCCTGTACACCCTCCGGGAACATGAAGATGAAGTAGCCCCCGGTACGCCGCTCGGGCGCGCGTTCAACGATCACCGGCGTCCAACCGGCCCGGCGCAGCCCGATGGCCGCGGACATTCCCGCGATCCCGAGCCCGACCACTAATGCCCTCTTCTGCATGGCTTTCCTTTCTCCGATCACGTTCTGATGGCTGGACGGCTTAATCCGGCACGACGACGGCGCGGCTGCGGCCGGTGTGTGCCCACGCCTCACCGACCCGGCTCAGCGGGAACGCGGTGTAGGGCAGTTGCAGGGACCCGTCGGCGAAGCGGGCCATGACCTCGGGCGCCTCGGCGAGCATCTCCTCGGCGGACCGCGATCCGACGCCGCTCCCGGTGACCCGGATCCGCCTGCTGCGCAGCAGGTCCGCGGGCAGCGACGCCTTCGAGCCCGCGAGCGAGCCGATCTGCACGTAGGCCGTGTTCGCCTCGGTGTCCTCGCCGCTGCGACCCAGCACGGCGAAGGCGGCCTCGGCGACGGGCCCCCACAGGTAATCCAGCACGAGACCGGGCGACGTCTCGGATACCGCATCGGCCAGGGCCTTTTCCATGCCGTCGGGTCCGTCGTGGGCCAGTGAAACGGGCGTCGCTCCCGCGCCACGCAACTGTTCCAGCGCCTCCGGATCGCGCCCGGCGGCGATGACCCGCTCGGCTCCGAGCGCCAACGCCCCCTGCACGGCGAGGCTGCCCGAAATCCCCGTGGCGCCCAGTACCAGCACGGTGCTCAACGCCCCCATTTCCTTGCGTCGCGAGGTGAGGACCATCCAGCCCGACAGCGCGGGGTTCATGCCCGCGGCGATCGCGAGTGGATCCGCCCCCGCCGGAACCTCCGCCTGGAAGGGAGCGACCAGCCGCTCGGCCATCGTCCCGAAGGGTGGACGCGCGTATCCGGTGTAGACCAGGCACCCGTCGCCGGTGCGAGCGACCGCGTCGATGCCCGGCACCAGCGGATACGTCAGCTGCCCGTGGCTGTAGTGCCCCCCGGTGGCCAGCCCGCGAACGATGTTGTGCAGGCCGGCACCGACGAGGTGCAGCGGCTCGTGACCGGGTGGGACCGTCGGCTCGGGGAAGTCACCGCAGACGGGTGACGTATCGGGGACGGTGACGACTGCAGCACGCATCAGATTCTCCTTAACTAAGTTCAACGCTGTAGTCAGCGTGCCTGAACAATGTTAAATTGTCAACCATGACCAAGGGCCTCACTCGGGAGCGGATCATCACGGCGGCGCTTGAGCTGCTCGACGACCAGGGCATGGACGCCCTCACCGTTCGCGCGCTCGCCTCCCGGTTGGACGTCCGCGCCCCCGCCCTCTACTGGCATGTGCGCAACAAGCAGGAGCTGCTCGACGAGATGGCCACCGAGGTCATGCGCCGCGTGAGCAGCGCCTTCGCCGCGGTCTCGCCCGGCGACGGCTGGCGCGACGACCTCACCGCCTACGCCCGAGTCCTGCGCTCGGAGTACCTGCGCCACCGCGACGGGGCCCGCATCTTCAGCGGCACCCGGATCACCGACCCGGACGTGGTCCGCATGAAGGAGCCGTTGTTCGAACGCTGGACCGGGGCCGGCTGGAAGCCCGTCGACGCCGACGACGCCGTCGACGTGGTTACCGCGTTCGTCGTCGGCTTCGTCATCGAGGAGCAGGAGCGACGCCAGTCCACCGAGACCGATCCGACGCGCTACTCGACCACCGAGCGCGACGCCTGGCTCGGCGAAGGCGCGTCACTGGTGAAGGAGGCCGGGCACCTCCACGACGACGGCGACCAGCGGTTCGAACGGCATCTCGGCATCGTCCTCGACGGGCTCGCCGCCCGACCGGACGCGTGAGTCATCCGCGCCTGCGAGCCGGCACGAGCCGCCGCCGGGCCTGACGTGAAGATCCCGGGGATCCGTCGAGAAGTAGCCAACCCGCTGAATTCGGGCAGCTGCCTTCGCCGACGACGTGTTTCTTCCCGTCCGAGCTTCATCGACCCGGCTGAGCGGAGTCGGGTGCGATGATGGGGTTCTGGACACGTTCGTAGATCACCGAGCTGCGGAAGCTGATCACCTCGCGTCGTTTGCGAGCCAACATACAGCGGGCGGCTCCAGCCGGTCGCCGCGCCGGGTACTGGCAAAGCCGTGTGCCACCGTGGGGGCCGTGATTTGTAGAGCCTGTCGCCCGGTGCGCGGAAGGTCCACAACCGGCGGCCGAGCCTACCTCGGCGGCCCCGACGGCAAGCTGCACGCCCTGGACGCCACCAGCGGCCGGGAACGGTGGAACCGCAGCGCCGACGCCGGTAACAGGATCACGGTCGCAGACGGCACCGTGTATACCGGCCCCGCCCCCACATTGGGCTGCGGAGCGTCCAGCGATCGCTTACGGACACCATTGGGCAAGGATGGACTCGACTTTGTGGTCACGAAGACGATCAGGGTTCTTCTGTAGCTTGGCCAGCGCCTTCGGGGCTGCCTTGTCGAGTTTGGCTCGTGCTGCTTGGCCCACGATTTCGATCAGAGGAACCGCTCTGGGCAATACTATGTAGCGTAGCGGAGCAAGTCTCTTTTCTGGGTCCAAGAGAGATAGAGCGACGCCAACGGCCTTCTCTTCACCTGTGGCCAGGCTGCGCAGGTATTCAGCAGCCATGGCATTCTCCCAGGCGAGCCCGGGTTTTGCAGACACCCACTCGGTCAGAGGTTCTTTTACGCTCACGAGTAGAGGGAATGCTTGAACGCGAACGGGAGACATTGCGTCTGTATTTGCTGGTATCTCAGCCAGAAGCCTTTGCCGCTGGGATAGGTTTGCGAACTTCCAAGCCGCAATAAGCCATGCTGCTGCCAGCCGTTCGCGTTCGGGAGAGTGAGGGCCTCTTGTTAGTCGCAAAAACTCCTTATCGCAGGCAGCAAAAATTCGGCCCCAAAGAGGAGTGTCATTTGCGACAGGTGCAGAGGAAATTGCCTCTGCGGCTAGAAGCGATATGTTCGCATAGAGATCACTGTAGTCTTTGCTGAGCTGTACGAGATCCGCAACAGTGGCCTCGGTGAGTGGCCAGGAGCGGACATACTCAAGGATCGGCCCAGCCGCACCCGGATCGTCATCTATGTCGCCGCGCCAGAAATCCCACCACGAGGTCACTCCCACCCTTCGGTGCAGGGTGTATATACGTCGTGTAACTCGACCCCAGCGCTTAGGGCGATCCTCGCGAACTCGATGTTCGACGGAAAGAGCCTGAATGCGTTCGAGATGATCCATGGTTGGCTCAATCTCATGCAGTATCCCTACTTCTGCCTCTTTCAACTCTTCGGTGATTCGGTCTATTTGTGCATTCGTCTCTACCATCGCGGCGGTGAGATAGCCGCTTAGGCTCGTTACTGTCGTTTTGGCCGCATTTGGGTAGAGGCCAAGCGTCTCCAAGCTGCGTTGCAGACGCGCGACGCATCGCTCCCCATCCTGCGGAGTTTTTACGCCGATGAGAATATCATCCATATATCGCGTGTAACGGCCGTCTTGTCCCTCCTTGTCGAACTCTTCATCCACGTGAAAAAGGAGGCTGTGTGCAATTTCTCTGGATGCCCCTATGTGCTCCTGAGGGAGACCCATCAGTGAAACTTCGGAATAGTTGCGGCGCGGCATCACCCTGTCGATGATTTGGATACACAGTCGCACCACTTCTTTCTCTAGGCTGGTTTGGCTGTGCAAGTGTTCCCGCACGGCCTCCAGTCGGATTGATGGGTAGAAATTTGCTATGTCGGACTCCACGAAGTACTTCACCTGCTCGTGGTCCACCATCTGCAGAATGTGGCCTTGTCTCGCCAGCCAGAATCGGAACCAGTCAAAGCTGTCCCCTGCCTCGGCAGGATTGCCCTGCTCGGGCTTGCTGGCCGTGCCCTTGTCTCCGTGAGCAACACCTACCCATTTGCGGGCTTGCGTCGTAAGTTCACTTCGCGCCAACCAAGTTATAGTGCTATAGACGAGCGCATCTCTTGGAGCGAGAAAGCAGAGTGGACGGGACAGCCCCTTTCCCTTCGCCATCCGCACGATCTCGCCCGGCTCGGGCGAATAGCGGCCGAGCTGCAGATCCTTAGCTAGTGCCGCTACCAGCGTCTCCAGGCCCCATTCGTACGCCGCATAGTGAAGAGGGTCGGGCGCCATATTGAAGTCGCTGAAGGTCATACGGCGCAGTGCTGGCCGAACTTCCTTGCGCCACACCTTCTTGAGGAGGGCTTCGTCGGCTACGTGCTGTAGAGGGGTTGGCACGTTGGTACGTTACACGTCCACAGAGCCCAAACGGGAAGGCTTATACGGAGGATAGGGCCTCGCAAAGTTGCTGGTAGCGAAGCCCGGCCTTCCCGGGGCCAGCGAGTTGTGTCCGAACTGACTAAAAAGGCGAGGCTGCAGCCGAGTGGTGGCACAGGTTCTGGTACCCGCCCGTTGACCCGCGCCCCATGACCCCGCCCTGCAAGCCGCAGACCTCCGCAACACGCCAGGCGGAAGCTCCCCAAGCAGACGTGTGAGCACTGTGGCAAGCCGTACACTCCACTAAAACTGCCCTCCAAGTACTGCCGTCCAGCGTGCAGGCAGGGCGCGCTGGCCAAGCGTAAGAAGGAGAACCCCTCATGACCAGGATTCTCAACACGCAGAACGCTCAGATCACCACCGCGACTGTGCAGGTGCAGACCCTCACCATCTCGGGCAAGCAGGTGACTCTGTCCGTCTTCCGGCAACTACGAGAGCGCACTCTCATGTTCGCCAACGCCAGCCTGACCGGTGTCCCGTGGGGCTATGTCAACTACCACCCTGACAAATGTGGAAGCGACGACGAGCACCTGCACGTCGTCTATCAGTCGGGAGACGATCTCTACCGCAGTCGAGTCGATAGGCCCTCGTGGGCAGGGAAGTACTTCTGGTCCGATTGGGCTGACCAGGCCATCCAGGGTAGGTACTGCGAGAACGGCCATCAGCGGCCGAAGTGGCTCGACCGCGTGGATATCTGGAACGAGGAAGAAGGCGGTCGATACGACGCGTCTGCCTTCACTATCGGCGGAGTGCAGTGTCAGGCCAAGCCCGTCTACATGTACCACCACTCCCCCGCAGACTGCATGAGCAAAACCCAAGCGAAGAAGGCGTGGGATGGCCTAGAGGCTGAGGTCGCGGAGGAAGCCGAGGATCGCAAGGCGCTTCGAAAGCGATGGGCCGAACTGTCTGCGTTACCCCACCTGTTTATCGCCGTCTGACACGCCCAGGCCGGCTCATCCGAATTGAGCCCGGCCTCTCACCAGCAGGATCCCATGACCTTTGGCGCATGGCTTGCCGCTCAAGCGCACCGCAGCGGCCCCATCGGCGATCTCACCCGCGACTACCTCGGCTCGTGCGGATGCGGGAGAGGCTCATGTGGCCGTCGCCGCCCGTACTCGGTGGCCGGCGTACGTCGCGACATTGACCACCACGGCGGCCATCCCGACGCCCTCGACGCCCTCGCCCAGGCCGCCGCCGAGTGGCAGTCAGGCTCGTAGGCCGTGCCCTACCTCGTGACCGCCCGCCGTGTGCAAGGCCGGTGGCGTGTCGAGCCCTGCCCCGGGTGGACAGAGCGGCGATCCCGAGGTGAAGTCGATGTGCCGGCCGGACGGTAGGCAGGCTTCGATGGCCTCCAGAAGGACCAGGTCGATGTCGGCCAGGGCGGCGCTACCGGCGTTCAGCATGAGCTGAAGGTGGGCACCTCAGACAACAGACGCCGGGTGATGGCGCACACCATAGACAAGATCACGAAACCTATCCCCAGGTGACCCGGACCAGCCAATCGGCGCCCCAGAGCCCTTCATCCCACCGGGCGAAGGGCTTCTGCGCTTCAAGTACTCGAGTTCTTGAGCCCCGCACTCGCTCCCGAGGCCGACCGAATGGCTCTCACTGGGAACCGGCCGGCGGCCCCAGCGCCGGAAGCGGTCCAACCGTGCCAGAGTGATCTACATGATCCCCGCACACGTCCCCGACGAGCCACCGCTCATCTACGCCGACAGCTTCGACGTGCCGGTCCTTTTCCGTAACGGGCCTGCGAAGAAGCCCAGGAGGCAGTGGCGGACGGCCAAACACAAGCCGTGGGTGGGGTCAGCCGGGTTCCCGGCGACCGGCGGCTGGTACGTCCCAACCGCCACTTGGCGGGAGATCATTAAGGCCGCCATTGAGGTCGGCCGCGACGTCACCCCACACTTGCAGAATCAGCCGCGGTACGCGCACGGGGAACTCGTCGCCCGGGTTTCCCCGCTGTACGCCTACCTCGGCATGCACCCCGTCCAGCCCCAGCACCCTGTACTAGGCACCACGGGTCGACGCCTGACCCTGAATCCGGTCTACGCGTACGGCACGGAGCGCAGCGCGAAAAACGCCGCCTCCTACCGGCTGGGCATGACGATGACCGAGTGGGCCTGCCGCTCACTGCTGGGCCTCGGTCAGACCGAGCACCTCGAACTCGGTGGCCCGATCCCCGCCCTGCTCGACACGTTCAGGGATCCGAAGGAGAAGCTGCCCGATCTATGGGGGCAGCATCAGGCAGAGGATCTGTACTGGCTGATCGAGGCCAAGGGTGGCGACGTGGGCCTCGGCACGCTCCGCAAGGGGTGGGCGCAACTGGCCGCCGGCAGCAAGATCCTCGGCTCTTACGCCCATCGCACCGTCCTGGTCGGAGCGTCCGTACGACCCGGAGACGACCTCTTCCTCACCATCGACCACGACCTGCACCCCGAACAGTGGCCGCTCACCTCAGCCGGACTCAACGTCGACGACGAGTCAGCGGTCGGCCCAGGCAATCTTGAGGACCGTCTCGGCGACAGCGACGACGCGCTTATCGGCGCGGCCCGCGCCCAAATGCTCGCCTACCTGGCGCTGCGCTCCGCTCCCGCCTCGCAACTGCGCACCGTGCCCGTTCCCACCGACCGCGCTTCCCGTCGTCGGCGCTCCGGGCTGACCACCCCTCTGGAAGGCGACGACTTCACCCGCGCCATGCGGGCCGAAGCCCGCGGAGTAGCCCCCCACACCGAGCGGCATACCCTGCGCGCCAGAATCCGTTCCATGGGCCTCGACGACTTCCTCACCTGCCGCATCCCCGGAACCGAAGTTCACCTCGGCATGTCCCGCAAGCTGTTCGCCGCCTGCGAGCGCCTCCGCGAGGAAGACCTCGCCATCACCCGGCGCACCCCGGGGCTGCGCGCCGAGGACCAGCCGACCGATGTCCAGGAACTCAGCGACGACGCTCAGGAAGAACAGCGACTCACCCAGCGGCGAATCTTCCGCGAGCAACAGGAGGAAGCCCGCCCCCGACTGCGCCCTCTGCTCCGCGACGCCTACGAGCGGGGAGCGATAAGCGACTGGAATAACCTGCTGCGCCGTCCCCAGGAGCTAGCACTCGACCTGGAAGGCGACGAGGGGCTCCTCGAAGCGGCGACGCCGGAGACGTACCTGGCCGTCAGCCGCGACGGCCTACCTCCAGCACACGCCTAGCTTTTAGAGCTTGCATTCGATAAAGGGTAACCTCAGGTCAAGTGGCCGGGGTAGCTCCGGGGCGAGGCGGTCAGCGCGGCCGGATAAGTCCCGACCGGCCACCCTAGGGGCCGTTGATATGCGGGGCGAGTGCTCCAGCAGGAAGGCTCGCGGGCTGGGCATCTGCGATGCGCATCTGATCATCCAGCCGAGGCCAGCGCTCGGCGGGCGGCTTCAAGGGCGAACCGGGCCGGGTCGACCTCCTGCGGGCGTTCCAGACCGGCCCAGCGGACGTATTCGTCGTGCTCGTCGTGTCCGGGATCGGCCAGCACCAGGCGGAGGTATGCGTAGCCTCCGATGCCGCCAACGTCCTCTGGTGGGCAAGCGCCCGCCCCGTCCACCAGCACCGGGTAACGGACCCATTCCTCAGCGATGGGGATCTCCTCCAGCACGACGTCATGCCGCCAACTGTCACCCAGGTCGTACTCGTACTCCATGACCGCCCCGACCTCTGCGAGCACCTCCGCCAGCGAGGTCTTCTCCTCGTCCATGATGTCCAGATCCCATTCGGGTGACGGTTCGCCGTACAGGACACCGCCCACCGTGAACAGGTGGAGATGACGGCCCTCCCAGTCCATCGCCGCGACCAGGATGCGGTGCAGCCCGTCGATCGTGATCCCGGGTGAGATGAGCAGGCGCCGCCAGATCACCGGATCCGCACTCTCCTGGAGCGTCACCCGGATCTGATAGATCGGTTCTCCCGGTGCGGCCTCACCCAGGCTGCGCCGTGCGGCGTTCACCGCCACCGGGGTCAGGGTCGCCGTCTCCTGCGTGAGCTCTACCGCGCCCAGCCGGGCCAAGACGGCCAGCAGTCGATCGAGGTCGCGGTCAGTCATCCGGCGCTGCGCTTGCGGGTCGTGCATCTCGTAGTACGGCGACGCGATCTCCCAGGCCAGCTCCCGCAGATCCGCAACGGGCACCGCCCCGCCGTACAACCTAAGCAGCAACGCCGGCCAGATGAGCGTGAACTCCTCGCCGACCAGCGACGCGTACCAGTAGTTCTTGGGGAAGAGCGCCTCGCTCATCTTCCCCAGCGCCGCGAACGACGCCTCCCACAATCGCTCCGAGTCCTTCAGCAGTGGCGCCGCCTTCTTCACCGGCAGCAGTCGCCCCTTGACCACCCGAACCAGCCCAGCCGCTTTGGCCCATTCCACGATCAGGTTCAATCCGGGCAGTTCGGTGCTGCTCTTCGTGCGGAACAGCCGGTCGCCGATCTTCGGGTCGATCTCGTCGCCGGTCTCCAGCAGCGCCACCAGCGCCCGCGCGTCCGACAGCGTCAGGTTCCCCGTCTGGGTCAGCTTCCGGCCTCCGCCCACCCACTCGGTGAACGCCCGCAACTCCTCCTGCATAGCGTTCAGAGTATGACCCAGAGGCTGGCCTCAGTCGCTCCTGCCACGCGAACCAGCCCTTCCTGACCCCTGGGAGACGCCAGGATCGGCGCCGTGGCGAAGAAGCGCAGGGCGAAGGCGAACCCCGCGTGGGGAGTCAGCGGTCACCCTGTCCGGCGCGCGCTGCGACTCACCGCCCGTCAGCCTTCGCCCGACCGTGTCTCGGGCACCCCCAGGGTTGGACTTCGTCCGCAGTAACGGGCGCCCGGGTCGGAAGGATTCCTCATCGTGGGTTTCTATGTGCGCACCAGCCTCAGGGCCGGACCGTTCCGTTTCACCCTCAGCCAGGCCGGAATGGGAGTCTCAACCGGAATCCCGGGCCTTCGGGTGCGGATGGGCCCCCGCGGCAATGTCGTGCACATGGGACGCGGAGCGATCTCCTACCGCACCACCGCACCCGACCATGATGTGGTCATGAACGATGTCGTCAACCTGGTCCCGGCCCAGCCGAGTGACATCGTCCAGCAGTTGCAGAAGGCCGCCAAACGCCGGCTGTACTGGCCGTTCGCCCTGGCCGCCCTGCTCGTCGCGGGACTGGTGACGGGACGCTTCGGCCTGGTCATCGTCGCCGTCGGGCTGCCTTGCGTGCTCTGGGTGGCGTTGCGCGATCGGGCGGCTCGCGCGGTGGTCGTCATGTACGACGTGACCGACGAGGCCGCTTGGCGCTTCGATCAGCTCGTCACCTCGATCACCGATCTCCAGCGAGCCCACGGGTTCTGGCTGATCACCGCATCCGGCGCGATCACCAGCACCCACCAGTTCAAGGTGAACGCCGGCGCCTCCAACCTGCTGCGCAGGCTGAACGCCTCAGCCCTGCTGGCGGGACCGCGGATCCTGGTCACCAACGTCGCCGTCCCGACCCTGACCGCAGGCAACCTGTCGGTGCACTTCCTCCCCGACCGGGTCCTGTTCCAGAACGGCCGCCACGTCGCCGACCTCGCCTATCAGCACCTCCACGTCGGCATGGAACACGCCCGCTTCATCGAAGAAGGCCCGGTGCCACGCGACGGCACGGTCGTGGACTCCACCTGGCGCTACGTCAACGTCAAAGGCGGCCCCGACCGCCGTTTCAAGAACAACGCCCGCCTGCCCATCCTGCTGTACGGCAGGCTCATCCTCCGCAGCCACAGCGGCCTCAACCTCGTCTGGGATGCCTCACAGGCCCCGCTCGTCCACGCGGTGGCGAACACCCTCCACCAGTCCATCGCCGCTCGCCCAACCGTGATCCACCCCTGAGAAGGACCCGGGGTCTGTTGTCGGCCAGCGCGCCGCTCACGCACGTGACGGGTGTCGGAGGCGGGACGCGCCTTGTCTGCGGCAGATCCGCATGGGTCAGAATGTGCCGATGACGATCTCCGCTGACGCCTTCGGTCCGGACCGGATCGTGACGGCCGTTCTTCGCGACGGCGATCGGGTGCTGCTGTGTCATCGAAGCGCCCGACGCCGTTGGTATCCCGACGTGTGGGACCTGCCGGGCGGTCATGTCGAGGAGAGGGAGGATCCGAAAGAGAGCCTTGTCCGCGAGCTTCGGGAGGAGCTGGGAATCACGGCACCGGAGCCGTCCGGCCCGCCGATGCAGGAGATCCGGACCGCGACGTTCGCCATGCAGATCTGGTTGATCGACAGATGGACCGGAACACCCGTCAACGCCGCACCGGACGAGCACGACGCTGTGGCGTGGTTCAAGACGCCCGACCTGGACAGCCTGCATCTCGCCCACGAGCCGTATCTCTCGATGCTCACCACCGTGCTCGTCACATGACGTCGCTCCGGAAGCCAGGGGTGCGCGCTCATCGGCGCTAGTTGACGCTGTAGATCCTGTGCGGATGCCAGCAGCTCGTCCGGAGCACGACAACCGTTCTCGTACGCCATCAAGACATCGGTCAGTTGGCGACTCGCCGCTGCAGAGTCGCCGAGGAGCAGACACGCGTAGGCCAAGTTCAGCTGAGCGCTCAGGGTGTCCTCGTTGTCGCTGCCGAGGTGCGAGGCCAGTGGGTCGACCAGGGCAGCCAGTTCGCGAATGGCGCGGTTGACCTCGCCCTGACGGAGAGCGACCGCCGCCGCCTGACTGAGGGTTCGCAAGGTGTCAGGGTGCCCCGTGCCCAGAACGTCGCTCTGCGCCTCAGCTAAAAGCCGTAGCTGATGCTCGGCGGCGGTGTCTTGCTCTTGCTCGAAGTACACGTCCGCCAGGTGCCGGCGCACCGAGAGCAGACTGGGATGACTAGTGCCGTGAGAGGCGAGGACAGAGGTCAGCAGGGACTGCAGCACGTCCTGCGCCTCAGCATGTCTGTCGAGCAGACGAAGCGTGTCGGCGTGGCCCAGGCGGGCGACGACTGTCTCGGGGTGAGTGGGACCAAGCGCCGCTACCAATGCCTCGGCCGCAGCACGGAAATGTCCCTCGGCCTCGGCGGGCCTCCCCGTCGCGGAGAGCAACCCCGCGAGAGTGCCCTGGGCTCGATGGGAGGACGTGTGCCCTCGGGGAGCGATACGGGCCCACGTCGCATGGATGGCGCGCAGCTCTGTCTCAGCCTCGTCGAACCGACCGAGCTGTAGCAACGCGTTGCAGACGTTGTGTCGGGTGACCAGCGTGCTCGGATGGTCGCGGCCCAGCGTCCGTCTTTCCAGGCGGAGAGTCGCCTCGAACTCGTCGAGGGCCTGCTCGACTTCACCGAGTTCGAGCAGTAGGTCCGCCAGTTCGTGGCGGGAGGCTAGCGTATTGGGAGAAGCGTCGCCCAGCGCGTTCACCATGTCGGGAAGCAGTTGCTCGAACGAGTTGCGGGCCTGGGCGAGGTTTCCTCGGCCACGCAGCACTCTGGCGAGTTCGTGGCGCGCCGCGAGGGTGGTCGAATGCTCGGGACCTAGGACGGCGATCAGATGCGGTACGAGTCTCGAGAACTCCGTGTGCGCGCCCTCGACATCGCCCCGGTCGAGGCGGAACCGGGCCAATTCGTGGCGAGCGGTCAACGTATTCGTGTGATCAGGACCGAGTACCCGCGTCGCTGTGCGCAGAATGTCACCGAAGTCTGCCTCCGCTTCATCGAGACGATCCTGATCGCGTTTCAGCAGGGCGAAGTTGTGCCGTGTCGTCAGCACAGTCCTGAGGCCATCGTCGGGAGCGGTGTGGGCGTACGCGGTCAGGGCATGGCCAAACTGCTCCTCCGCCACTGACCACTGGCCTGACTGCTGCGCGTACACCGCCGCCCGATCTGCTAGGTCGCCTCGCATCCGGTGCTCCAGCGCGACAGCGTGCGTCGTGTCTGCCGCGACGTGGACACAGTGCGGCAGCAGTAGCCGCCACAGAGGCCAGTTCGCCGGGACGGCCGGGTCAAGCCCTTTCGTCACCATGGCAAGCAGGGCGGTCGACAGAGCCGCGTACACCGGTGCTGCCTCGACGGCGGCTGGCTGGGTACGGGTGATCTCCCTGACAAGTGGGTGGACGATCAGTGTCTCGGCCGTCGAACCGAGCCCCTCGAAGCGCCGACGGTGCAGCAGTCCGCACCCAAGCAGACCGCGTACCGCAGCTTCGAGCCCAGACGAGGACAGATTTTTGAAGTCGTTTGCGGCAGCGAGCACACTCCTACGAAGCAGGGCGACCGGCAGTGGCTCAGGTGCGAAGAACGAGATCAGCCGGAACAGCGGCCGCGCGGCCACCGTACCCCGCATCTCCAGCAGATCCAGCGACATCTCCCATGTACGGGCCAGCGGGCCGTGTGGATCGTGCGGCAGCGCTGTGACCGCCTCGGCGAACTCCGCGTCCAGCGCCTCCCGATACGCAGCGAATGTCCGAGGCGCCTCCGACTCGGGGAGCACCAGGTCACCGCTCGTCATCGCCAGATACTTGCCCACGAGCAGCAGAGCGAGAGGAAGGCCGCCCAATCGCCGCGCCAGGTGTACTGCATCGCCCTCGGAGCCAGCGTCGGGCGCCAGTTCACGGAGCATCTCGGCGCCTTCGGCCTCGGAGATCGGGGCAACGGCATGGATTGCCGCCGACGTCCACCAAGAGTCGGAGCGCTGGTCGCGGCTCGTCACTACCACCGTGTTCCCCGTGACCGGCTGCCTGATCCAGTCCCGCACCACCGCCGGGTCGTTGGCGTTGTCGACGACCAGCAGCCATGGCGCAGTGGTCGACCTGTTTAGAGCGTCCCACAGCACATCTCGGGCTGCCTCGTGGTTGCGCCACACCTCACGCGCCTCGGCACGCTCCACCCCTGCTTGTACGGCGACCTCACGCAACGCCGCCACGAAGGCGGCCGGGGTCGCGGCATCGACCCACCACACTGTCCGCCGTACGGCGACTCGTCGGGCGAGCGCCAGCGCGACCGTGCTTTTGCCGGTGCCGCCCATCCCGCACAGGACCAACCGCCCGCCGACGTTCGCCACCCGCTCCTCCAACGCGGTCAGCAGCGCCTCGCGCCCGCGGATCCGGTGCTCGACCAAGTCCTCGGGCACCGCCACCGACAGGTCGCCGATGGACGCGCCGCTGATACCCGGCAGCGGCGGAAGACTCAGATATCGCTCGGCCAGGAAGTAGAGTTCGGGCCTGATCAGGAGATCTGTCAGAGCAACCGCATCGAAGATGTCCAGCTTGACCTGGTGGACATCCCGCGCCTCATCCTCCAGCGTGTGTCGTGTGCTTACCGGCACCGGGGCCACTGTGAAGTACAGCACGTGTTGTACGGGACTGCCTTGGCCGCAGATCGAGGCCAAATCTCTTCTGATCTTGGCGGGGACGCGGTCCTTCTGGATCGTGCAGGCCAAGACGACCTTCTCCGTCGAAGCCAGGCGCGCGAAAGCCGAGACCGGCGACGGAGCCGCGGCAAGACTCGTCCAGAAACTCTCGGCGTCCCGACCCTGATCGCCCCCGCTGCTTACGGGGCCGGTCGCCGGCACCAAATTGCTCACGAGCACCAGACGGGCCACGTCCAGACAGAGCTGTTCGAATTCGTGGTGCGCATTGCGCTCCCCAAGATTGTCCAGGGCGAACCGGATCAACAGACTGGACTGCCTGGGAGTGTTCACCAGTCAGCTCCTCACCTCGGCTCTCACAGAAATCACCGACAGTGTGCCGCACCCCGCTGACATTGGTGCCGATCGGCCGAGGTGCAAACCTGAGTTCTTGAGCCTCACACGGTGCAGCAATGCACCGGGGCTACCCGGCGAGCGGAGGGCCGTGCAGAGGGACGCGAGTTGAGAATCCGGACTATATGCGCTTCGGCCCCGCTTGCCGGCGGGGCCGAGCCTCATGACGCCGCCGCCCGCGACCCCATGACCTATCGCGTCTTCGTGGACGTCGGGCTGTCCGCTGCGAGTTGGGTTCGTACGCCGTGAGGCACATGTACGCCGTGATTGCTCAGGTTGCGGATGAAGCGGGCGGCGAGCGGATCCGGTTCTGCGGACGTCACCGCCACCAGCTGTCTGACCCATCGTGGCGAGAACGATCGCACTGCGCCAGGAAAACCATCGCTGAGGGCGCTTACGGGGCACACGGCGATTCCCAGGCCGGCGGCAGCGAGCTGCGGTGCCGCGGTCGTCACCGCTGTCCTCATGACGGGCTCCGGGCGGACCCCGGCGCGGGCGAACGAGCGATCGAGCCAGGCGCTGAGGCCGTTCTCCGCCGCGTAGTGAACGAACGGCACACCTCCAAGATCCTCGAGGCGCACAGTCGGCTGCTCGGCCAGTGGGTGGCCGGTGGGTGCCGTCAGCACGATCTCTTCCTCAGCGACGGTGGTGATCGTGAAGCGGCCAGGCACGGGAGCGGGCATCAAGGCCAGGTCGACCTCGTCGGAGTCGACGAAGCCGTGGAGCTCGTCCGCCGCCGTGGATTCACGCAGGGTGATCGCCACCTCCGGGTGGCGACGGTGCCACTCGCGAATGACCGGAGCGAGCACGGACACCAGGCTCTGCGCACAACCCAACCGAAGTGACCCTCCGGTCGCTTCGCCGGCGGCACGAGCCGACCTCACCGCAGAGGTAGCCGCTTCGATCGCCCGTCTGGCATCCGCCACGGCGGCTCGCCCAGCGGGAGTGAGCCTGACCCCCCGGGGCTCGCGGCGAAGCAGGACCGTCCCTGTCTCGCGCTCCAGCGAAGCAAGCTGATGAGAGACAGCAGGCTGCGACGAATGAAGCAGCCGCGCGGCCTGGGTGATCGACCCGGAATCCGCGACCGCCACGAGACACTCCAACGCTCGAAGAGAAGCCATCCAAGAATTCTATTACAGAGCCTCGAAACATGAATATTTCTGAGGGAATGCCTTCAAGGCCATCGATTGCTCTACCCCACGACGCCTTCTCACCCAAACAGAGGGGGCCCATACTCGGCGAAGGAGAGTTTCATGGCGCAGGCGTTCGTCACGGGCGGTTCGGGGTTCATCGGCCAGGTGCTGCTACAGCGACTCCTCGACGAGGGGCATTCGGTCCGTGTTCTGGTCAGAAGCGAAGCGTCGGCCGCAAAGGTGGCGGCGCTGGGCGCGGTGCCCGTCCGGGGCGAGTTGACCGACCCGGCCACGTGGCGCGACAAGGTAACGGGGAGTGACGTGGTGTTTCACCTCGCTGCCGAGACGGACATCACCGCAGACCGTCAGCGTCATGAGCTTGTGACGGTTCGCGGCACTCGGGCAGCCGTCGATGCGGCCGGCTACGCGCGAGTTCCTCGGTTCGTCCACTGCGGGAGCGAAGCTGCGCTCCTCGCCGGCGACCCGCTGATGGACATCGACGAGACCGCGCCCCTGCGGCCGGACTCGGAAGCCGCCTACTGTGCGGTGAAGGCCGTTGCCGAGAAGATCGTGCTCGATGCGAACGCCCCGGACTTCACCACGGTGTCGATCCGTCCGAGGTTCGTCTGGGGTCCCGGCAGCATCCTCATCGAAGGCCTGGTCGCGGCGGCGAAGGCGGGACAGTTCGCCTGGATCGACGGAGGCCGGCACACGACCGACGTCACGTTCGTCGACAACGCCGTCGAGGGCCTCATGCTCGGATGGCAGCGCGGCCGGCCAGGTCAGGCCTACTTCATCACCGACCGGCGCCGCGTCCCCCTGCGCGAGTTCATGGAGACCTTGTTCGCGATCTATGGCGTCGATACGCCGATCCCCGACCTCGACGCGGAGACAGCGGAGCGCGAGGTCCCGGTTCCCGTTCGATGGTTCCTCGGGCAGCCGTGCATCCTGCGGACGGACAAGGCCGCAGGCGAGCTCGGATACAACCCCATTGTTTCGCATGCCGCCGGTCTCCACGCTGTCAGGGATTCGGTGGCACTCAGCGGTGTGTGAAGGCTTCACATCCGTTCAATCAGAAGGAGGCTGAAATGAGGATTGCCACGATCGGAAGAGGAACGATCGGCGGCGGACTGGCCGGCCTGTGGCGGGCCGCAGGACACGACGTCGAAGAGCTCGGCCGTGATGGCGGGGATGTGTCGGACGCGGACGTCGTCCTGGTAGCAGTACCCGGCGACCAGATCTCGCCCGCCTTGAGCAAGGTCACGGGGCTTGAGGGGAAGATCGCGATCGACGCGACGAACATCCTGCCCGCGCGCCACGGAGACTTTCCGTCGTACGCCGAGGAGGTGAAGTCCTTCACCCGCGGCCCGGTGGCCAAGAGTTTCAACATGAACTTCGGAGCTTTGTTCGGGGCGGTGCGCGAGCAGCGAGTACGGCCGAGTAATTGGTACGTCGCGGACGAGGCCGCCCGCGAGATCACCGAGCGCCTCATCCGCGACGCCGGCTACGACCCGGTACGCGTCGGAGACCTCTCCCGCGCCCGTGACTTCGAGAACGCGGTCTGGCTCCTCATGGGTGTGGCCCCGATAGGAGGCGTGTTCTATCGATTCGCGGTGCCCGGCGAGCTCTGATGAGCGCTCTCGCGTTCCATTCCCATCTGGAGGTTGATGTGTTCGAAGCAGTAAATTGGCCGGAGGCCATGGTCCCCAGCCGCTCCCCGATCCACTTCACCAACGAGCTTGAGGTCGCGGCCTCTCCTGAAACGGTCTGGTCCCTGCTGGTGGACCCCCAGGCCTGGCCCAGCTTCTATCCTGGCGTCGAGCATGTACGGCTGCTCGATGGCCACGACACGCTGCACCTCGGCACGCGGTTCGAGACCAATCTGGCCGGCCAGGACGTCTTCGCGTCCGTGCAGGAGTTCGCGCCTGTGACGCGCATTGCCTGGGGCGGCCATCCCAAGGCCGCGGAAGCATCCAAGGCTTATCACGCTTGGATCATCACACCCACGCCGAAGGGGTGTCATCTCTGGACCGAAGAGACGATGCAGGGGCCGTTCTGGATCGAATTGGCGAAGAAGGCTCCCGACGTTTTCTGGCGCACGCACGAGGAACTTCTCGCAGCGCTCGCCAAGGTCGCGACCGAGCGCAGCGGCTCTCCCACATGACATATTCGCTGAAGGACAAGGACGTTCTGATCGTGGGAGGCGGCTCGGACATCGCGGCCGCGCTGGCCGCCGATCTCCTCCAGGAGGGTGCGCGAGTCACGCTCGCGGGCCGGGACGCCGGGAGAACGGCCGCCGCGGCGAAGGCCGTGGGTGACACCGTCCGGGCCATCGCCCTCGACCTCTCGGACAAGGAGTCGATCCGGGCGGCCGCGGATCAGGCCGGGACCGCCGACGGGCTCGACCATCTCGTCAGCGTCGCTACGGAGAGGGCCTCCGGACCGGTCTCCTCCCTTGATCGCCGCGCCTTGCTCGCTGCCTTCGACGCCAAGGCCGTCGGTCCGATCATGCTGGCCAAACACTTCGCCCCGCTGATCGCCAAGGGAGGTTCGCTGCTGTTCTTTTCCGGTCTGGGGGCCTGGCGACCGGCACCGGGAGGCGTCGCGACGGCGGCCACCAACGGCAGCGTCACCACGCTCGTCTCCGCCCTCGCCGTCGAGCTGGCGCCCACCCGCGTCAACGCCATCTCCCCCGGGTGATTACCACCGGCGCTCGGGACACCGCGGTACCCGACAAACAACGACTGTTCCAGCACGTCGCGGCCACGACACCGGCCCGCCGCGTCGGACAGCCCTCCGACGTCTCAAGCGCCGCCCGCGCGCTGCTGACCAACCCCTTCATCACCGGCGAAACCCTCCATGTCGACGGCGGCGGGCGCTGGGCCTGACCCCGGCACACACATAGACAAGGAGAAGTGGCTTATGTACGACAAAGTGAAGTGGCCCAAGCAGTACGACCCGAAAACGTCGGCTATCTACGCGCTCAACGACATCGACGTGAAGGCGCCCCCTGAAGTGGTGTGGAAGCTGCTCGTCGACGCCGAGAACTGGTCGAGCTACTTTCCCCCCGAAGACCAGGTCAAGATCCTGAGCGGTGAGCCTGAATTGGCGCCCGGAACCAGGTACAGCCGGGTGACGGTTGGATTCTCGATGAGTCTTAACGTGACGGAGTGCGAGCCCTTCAGCAGGCTCGCGTGGAAGACGGTGGTCGACGGCGACGACACCGGTTCGAGCGCGTACCACGGCTGGGTGATCACGCCCACGCATGATGGCTGTCACGTGCTGACCGAGGAAACGCAGCAGGGCCCCTTCTTCCTTGAGGAGCTCGGGCGCAAGCAGCCCGGTGCGCTCTACCGCTATCACCAGGACTGGGTCGAACGACTCGCCCGCGCCGCAGAGGCGGAGGTGGCGAATCCCGGGTTCTACCGCAGCTCCTTCCGGTAGACGATCTCCTTGTTCCCCACGGGTGCCCGGGTATGCGATGATCAGCAGCCGCTGCCCCGCCTTCTCGTTCCCCTTCCAGTCGAACCAGGCGTGGTGCAGCCGGATCCGGGAAGAAGCTCACGAAGACCGAGCGCGCGAGCTACTACACCCTGACGTTGTGCGGGTACCTGCTGCTTACGCTGCGCGAGGCGTTCGCCGTGGCCCCTGACCTCAGCGCCGCGCGGGCGGTCGTGCTGCGTACCGACCGCATCGACACGTACGGCCGGGCCCAGGTCAGCTGCATGCTCGCCGGACGCTTCGAGCGGCGCTCCTTCGACGGCGTGCGATGGGACGCCGTCAACGCGGCCACGGTGGTCAACGACACCAGCGACAACCTGATGATCAATCAGAAAGGCGCCGCCAAGGAACCGTACCCCTCGATCTCCGCTCCGAGCCGGAGCTGCAGGCGCTGGTGAACGCGGTCGACATCACAGAGCTGACCGCCCATTGATTCGACTCGCAGGAACCAGTGAGCGCCCCGTGGTCTGCCATGGCTGAACGTCTCGAGGCGATCGTGCACGCGAACCGGTGGGTGATGAAACCGCGGGCTCCTCCCAGACTGGTCGGAAGATGACCTGCCTACAGGGGCACGACGGAGTGTTCGGGTGGTGGAGCACGGTCCGAGCACGGCGACCGTCATCTACACGTATGCCAGCGTGTTGTGGGGCACAGGTTTCCGTGTGTGACACCACCGGCAATGATCACATTGGGGCGCCCGCGGTGCTCGGTGCGTGCTCGTACGCCCCGTCACACGCCGTCAGGACCCGGCACTACTGGACACACAAAACACGCTGAGGTAGCACGAACCATCACCCACCGACATAGTGCGACTCTAAAAGATCTTGCTTCTAATCCGACGGTCGCAGGTTCGAATCCTGCAGGGCGCGCTTTGATCATGGCGTTGCCCTGTGGAAACGCGTGCCATCGCGGGCGCACGGAACATAGTTCTAGGCCATCGGTGCTCGCGCGGTGCTCGCCCGTACCAATCGCGTACACACCATGATCGTTACGCCGCTCGGTGCGTTGCTCACCGAGTCAGAGCGTCCCCGTTCCGCCGCGAGTCCGGCGAGACGAGGCCGCTCTCCCATCCCAGTCAGGCGCGCAGATGCCTCAGCGCGCTCCGCCCTTCCTGATCGTCGTCTCCCAGCAACAGCGCCGCGGTCTTCTCCGCCGCCGCCATCGACACCTGCGGAAAGACCGAAGTATACGCAGCCCTCGCAGCGTGATCAGCCGATACAGGGCGAACAACCGATGCCGGCTCGCCTCCTCTAAAAACAGCCGGGTCTGCTCCGGCGTCCACAGCATCACCGCCGACGGACGCGGAACCCGGACGTAGGCATCGATCGGATCGACCCGCCGCCCGCCGAGCATCCTGGACCGCTACCGGCTAGCTGCGCTCCGGCAGGCGAAGACCGTATCCGGATGATGCGGATCCAGATCCCGGAGACCGGGCGGGTGCTCGTCCGGCTCACCGCTGAGCAGGGTAGGCGGCTGGCCTGCTCTGGCATGGTCGACGCGCGTCCCTCGCCGTTTGAGGCGGACGTATGGGAGATCTCCTCGCGTCAGAGAGTGGGCGTGGCACTGATCGGCGACGTCGAGGTGTGGGTGACACCGAAGCCCTCCATCGACCGGCTGCTGTTCCTGATCGGCTACGCGGCCGATCCGAAGGGATGGCAGGAGGAGAGCGTTCACCTGAACCCTCGCGAGGGATTGCTGCCCGCTGTTGCTCAGGCGCTGTGGCGGCAGGCCGAGCGGGCGCTACGTCAGGGGCTGCTGCAGGGGTACCGAACGGTCGAGGAATCCTCGTACGTGCTTCGCGGACGGCTGCGTGAAGGAGACCAACTCCGGCGCCACCACGGCCAGGTGATCCCCATGGAGATCCGCCATGACGACTTCACCCTCGATATCCCGGAGAACCAGATCCTCCTCGCCGCGGCCACGCGGCTGCTCACCGTCCCCCGCTTCGACGCCGAATCCCGCCGCCACCTGGCCGCGCTGCGAGCGCGACTGTCCGGCGTCACGAGCCTGATCCAGGGCAGTTCCCTTCCGCGCTGGCGGCCGACCCGGCTCAACGCCCGCTATCACACGGCACTCCGGCTGGCCAAGATCGTCTGGCGCGCCACACGGCACATCGCCGCCAACGGGTTCCTGTTCGACCTGGCGAGAGTCTTCGAGGACTTCGTCACCGTGTCCGTCTCGGAACGGCTGCACGAGACCTACGGCGGAGCCGCCCGCCCACAATATCCGTGCCACTTGGACGACGCATCAGCCATACGGATGCGGCCTGACCTGGTGTGGGAGCTGCGCGGGCGGCCGGCTGCGGTGGCCGACGCCAAATATAAGCAGGAGAAACCGGCCGCATACCCCGACGCTGATCTTTACCAGATGCTCGCTTACTGCACGGCGCTGCGACTGCCTCGCGGCCACCTGATCTATGCGAAGGGCAACGCGATCGCCGCCCGACACGTCGTGCGGCACGCCGGAACGGAGATCATCTGCCACGCCCTGGACCTGACGCTGCCACCGCAGGAACTGCTGGCGCAGGTAGACGGCATCGTGACCGAACTGGCGACGTGAGGAGCGGCATGGCCCAGCTGTTCGTCGAAAGGATCTCTTCTTCAAGTTCGGCAAGCTGGAGAGCCCGTCCAGGACAAGGCCCGCGAGGTTTTCGGCAAGTTCACGCCAACATCCACGCTTGCTCAGTTGTTCCAGCTCACCCGGAGCTCGTCACGGCCGTTCTAAGATCGTTAGGCGAGTCCGAGAACGGCAAAGGGCCTGTTCCCGTATCGGCAGGCCCAGCGGGTGGCGGCGGTGATGTCGGGTCGTCCGGCCAGGCGTAACGCGCTGATGGTGAGGTTCCTCAGGGAGGCCATGACGCGGGGGCCGGAGCGGGTGCGGACGCGGGAGTGGTCTTCGCGATAGAGGGTGTCTCTGATCCAATGCAGTACCTCTACGCCCCAGTGATCACGATTGAATCAGGCCAGGTCGGTGGAGCTGGCCAGGTGCTCGTCGGGGCTGGCGATGCCGAGTTGGGCGATGGCCGACAGCAGGGTTCCGTCCTTGGCTCGCACGTGGCGTTCGATCAGCCAGACCTGGCTGACGTGCGGGAACGGTAGGTCATCGGGGGCGGGCAGGACTTGGATGGTGCGGGTAGTGAGGCGGCCGTGGCCGGTCTCGGTGCTGGCGTGGGTGATCGGGACCTCGTGCCAGGGCAGCGTGTTGAGCTCGTCGAACAGCGCGCCGCGGTTTTCCTTGACCGGGAGCACTAAGTGACCGCCGTGCTCGCGAATCAGGTTCGCGGTGGCTCTGACGGTGTGCAGCGCGTCGGCGGTCAGCACTGTTCCGGTCAGGTCAATTCCTATGAGCGTAATTCGGCAGACCAAGTGTCCTCACCCGCGACGTACTTGACAGTGCAGTCCCCAGGTCACTTGACACCGGTGCCGTGTTCGGGCTCTGCAGTGCTCCCGCCGAGACGCCCACCACCAGGTAGGCCCGGCCTCGGTGTAGTGGACTGGCCACGTCCGACATGCGCTTGGCGAAGCCAAGAGGTAGCAGGGTAATTACGAATGGTCCAGCGGATTCGTCGACTCACATCAACTGGGTAGCAGCCGACTTGGTGGGCCAGGCCGACCCCTTAGATCCGGTGTGAGGCTATGGGAGCTCGATGAACGGCAGTCCGACTGCGGAGAGCTTGGTCTGGAGGTTGATGTCGCTGGTGGCGACGTAGAGAGCTGATCCAGGGTGGGCTGACTGCAGAAGCAGGCTGGATGCGACGAACCGGTCATCCGGCACAGTCAGGTCGAGCCAGGAGGGGAGCTTGTCGTTCCTCGGTTCGATGTGCTCGAAGACGGCGTACACGTCGCCGGCGACGCGGGCGCCGGATCGTACGTCACCGTTGGTGCGCAGCGCTTTGAGTCGTCGTTCCGCGCGTTTGGCCGCGTCGCGAAGCTGTTCGTTCCGGCCTCCGCGCTTGAGGTCGTCGATCTCGCGCAGCACGACTGGTAGCAGATGTGCCATGTACCTGCGGCCCAGCGTGGTGACGTGCGCTGCCAGGTCGGGGTTGTCAATCAAAGTGTTGGTGTCGACGGTGAGCCGCACAACGTACTCGTCAAGGGGAAGCAGCCCAGCGAGCGCTCGAAGATCCGCCACATCGGCGCCGATCATCGCTGCGGCACCTTGCAGAGTCGGTGGAATCCCGTGCTCGCCGTCCTCACGGACGAGCCACTGCTCCAACCGGCCGATGTGCTCGTCCAGCCGTTTGCTGACGGTGGGTGTGGGGTGCGGGAACAGGAGTCTGAAACGCGGTTCCCACTCACGGACCTGCTGCAACAGCGTCATCCGCGAGGCCTCGAGCGTCGCATCGCTCTTCGCCCAGCCCCATTCGGCGAAGCCGATGAAGGTCCCGTATCTGCTGCCCAGGTTGGGGTCGATGTTGACGATGGCGGATGCGGAGAGTATCTCTCGGTAGCCAGTGTGGATCTCCTCGAGTTCGGTCAGGAGCCGGTCGAGGTAGGTCGGCGGGTTAGTCTTGCGGCTGCTCACGGTATCTTCACACTTCGTCTTCCGCGACGGCTGGTTGCAGCCAGTCGCTGTCGGGGCGCGCGAGTAGCCGAGCATTGTTGTAAGCCATCGCAGTGGTGAGCACCGTGTGGCCTCGGTAGTACTCCCCCTGCCGGGAGACCACTAGCGCGAGGTCGACCACGATCGCGTCGAGGAGAGACAGCGGCAGGAGAAGTTGGACCCTGTCCTGGGCCGGGTACCAAGTGGGCACCGCCGCCTTGTAGTTGCGCCGTACCCGGTCCTCCGCGCCGTCGACGGCGCCCTTCAGTGCCATGCGAGCAAGGTGGGGATTCTCCCGGAGGGCTGCCGGGAAGCGTTCCAGGTTGCCCTGGTCGTCTAGGATGTGGTCCACGTTGACCACGAGTTCTTGACGCCAGTCGTAGATGTAGTCCGCCGGGTTGTCGGCGTAGGTCACCACGTCGGGACGCATCGAGGGCGGGAAGTGATCCATGAAGTCACGTCCGCTCTCCACCCGCCAATCCACGAAGGCCCAGGGCTTGTCCGGCCGATTGTTCCGGCGGAACAGCCCGTATATCGTCGCCTGACGGTCAGTTGCCAGCCCCGTGTTGAAGGCAGAGTAGTTGCGGTCGGCAGTCGTCGAGATCTTGTCCTGTTGGTGCGCGCGTTCGAACGTCCATCGGATGTAGTTGCGCAGAATGCGATTGCCGCCTTGCGCTTCGGCCTCCAGTCCGTCCCACCTCTCGTGCTCTGCCAGGTCAGCCAGGCGGTCGAAGAGATCAGGATCGCCGGTACCGTGGCTCAGGTTCGCGCCCGACCGCACATAGCCCAAGTGCGCGTAGTCGTAGAGGGCGTTCCCGGGCGAACCCAACGTGCGAGGCGCTCGCGTCCCTGACGGGTCCGCGCCGTCAAAGTGCTGCTTCAGACGTGCGATGTCGGCCGGTGACGCGTTAACTTGATCCTCGCTGCTCATCATGGGCACCCTCTCAAAGACGTGCGCCTAGACCAGGATGGCTGGTAATTTCCGCATCTGGACCAGGCCACGGACTGATCGGGATCATGGTGACTGTTCGTGATTAGGCTAGTGGGCGAAGGCGTTTAGGCGATGGCGATCCAGCAGACCAGCCGCACGTCGTCTTCGGTGACGGGCGGGAGTGGTTCGGGGGCCGACCCGCTCGGCCTGGTCCGCCAGTCGGCGAGATCTATCAGGTGGTCAACCCGTTCCCTAGGCGTGCCCGGCCGGGCCAGGCCTTCCCGTACGGCACGCAGGATGCGTGGGCTGTAGGGGGTCTGGAGGCGGTCGACCAACTCGTCTTGCTGCTCTCCCAGGTGGGCGCCGTGCCGGCGTCGTCGCGGCCGGGCTGGCCTGGGCGCTGCTGGACCGGGCCTCGTTCCTGCGCTTGATCGGCTGGAAGCTGCTCGCCTGGTGGCGGCTCATCTGGGTCTACCGCCGTCACTGGCAGCCGGTGATGATCGTCTCCGGTCTCGGACGGCAAAGCCGGGCCCGTGACTACCTGCCACGCCTGGTCAAGGTCTCGTGCACTTCGTGGGCTGACGTGGTCACGGTGAAAATGCTGAACGGGCAGGCGGTCAAGGACTGGACCGACCGGGCCGACCACCTCGCCCACGGTTTCGGCGCCCGAACCTGTCGGGTGTCGATCGCGCGGGCCGGTCTGCGCCTGCCGAAAACTACATCCATGCAGGTCAAGCTGCATGTGAGTACTCATGGAGGACCCCGCCGAGCCGGTCCCGCCTGCGTACACTCAGCTCGGCGATTCGCGTCGGATCCGTGATCGGCTCCGGGACGGTGCGTAGCGGGGCCGCTTGATCCAGGGCTTGATGGGCGCGGTGCCGGTTGTAGAACCGCTCATACTCAAGCAGGGCGTGACGCAGGTGGCGCTCATTCCATACCAGGCAGCGGTCGAGCAGCTCGCGGCGACACGACTGCACCCACCGCTCCATAGCCGCGTTCATCCGCGGTATCCGGATCCCGGTGATCACGGTCCGGATACCGGCGTTGGCCAAGATCTCGTCCATGAGAGCGGGGAACTTCCCGTCCCGGTCGCGGACTAGGAAACGTGCCCGGCAGCCCATGTCCTGTAGGTCCATGACGAGATTCCTGAATGCCTGGTCGACCCAAGCGGCGGTCGGGTGGGCGGTGGTGCCCAGCACATGGATGCGCCGGGTGGCGTGCTCGATGATGGCCAGGATGTACTGGCGTTGCCCCGTGAGGGTGGCGGTCTCGATGAAGTCGCAGGCCAGCAGCGCGTCGGCTTGGGATCGCAAGAAGTCCGTCCACGTGACCGACGCTCGTTCAGGGGACGGGTCTATGCCTTCCTGCTTAGGATCTCCCACACGGTGGAGGGCGCGATTTCGATGCTGAGCATGACCAGCTCACCGTGCACCCGCCGATATCCCCAGGACGGGTTCTCCCGGAACAGGCGCAGGATGAGCGTGCGGATGGAGCGGACCGTGGGCGGGCGCCCCGGCCGCTTCGGCCCGCAGGTACGGGCATGACCGCGTCTCATCAGATCGCGGTGCCAGCGCAAGACGGTGTCCGGGCGGACGAGGAGGCGCAGCCGGCGCAGGATCTCGCGGGGCATTGACGTCAGCAAGGCGGCGAGGAAGGCCCGGTCCTCGAGAGTGAATCTCACCCTGGCGTCGACGCCGAGCTGCCGTTCGAGAACAGTGATCTGATGGCGCAGGGCGAGGATCTCGACGTCCTTGTCCCGATCGCCCATCGGCAGCAGCCGCAGCGCGGCGAGGTGTTCGTGACGGCGAGATAGGCCAGACGAAAGAGCACAGACGATCATCATGCCTCACTCCGAGCGGCTGGGCATCACGCGCGTTAGGCGATCCCGCCAGGACCATGACCTGGCCGGATGACATTATCGGCAGGCACACAGCTGTCCGGCCGGGTCTTCGTCGGCCGGGTGGTGCTCGGCCAGGAAGGGGAACTCGGTCAGGGCGAGTTCGGTCAGCTGCAGCGGCTCGGCCGTGCCGGCGTAGTAGCGGCCGATCGCTGTCGAGTACATGAGCACGTCGCAGGAGTGCAGGCGCTTGCCCAGCGAGGCGATGGTGCGCTCGACGGTGAAGTTGCCGCAGCACGCGTTGTACACGTCGGTGACGTCGGTCCACAGCGATACGTGTTCGCGGACGATTCGGCACATGTCCGTGGGGATGGAGCCGTGGAACATGAGCACCCCGGGTCGGCTGTGCTTCGAGAGTGCCAGCCAGGAGTCGAACCTGGTCGTCCCCGCCGGAGACGGGGCGTGCGGCGGTTACACCTCCGGCGCGTGCGACCCGACTGGAAGAGCCGATCAACGCCGATGGTAGCCGATCTTTCCGGCGCACGGGCGCCCGACGCCGACGCGCGAGACCTGGCCCAGCGCATCGCGACGGTGCGTGCGGCATGACGGCGACCACCGACCACACCTGCGGACTCACCCGCGACCGGCTCGACACGCTGCTCACCGCCGTCTGCGACCAGGCCGGCCTCCCCTCCGCCGGCGCCGAGCTGATCAAATTCACCAACAACGCCGTCTTCCGCCTGCCCCACGCGCCCGTCGTCGTCCGCATCGCGGGCTCCACCGCCGCCCGTGTCACCCTGCCCACGGTGGTGCGGGTCGCCCGCTGGCTGGCGCATCACGACTTCCCGGCCGTACGGCTCCTGCCGGGGGTCGAGCAACCCATACGGGTGGACGACCAGCTGGCCACCCTGTGGACGTACATCCCCGAGGTGGGACCGCGTCCCGGCGGCGCGGACCTGGCCACCCTGCTCCAGCGCCTGCACACCCTCCCCCATCCACGCCACAGCCTGCCGCCGTGGCAGCCGATGAACCAGATCCGCCGCCGGCTCGCCGAACCGGAGGACCTCTCCCCCGACGACCATGCCTTCCTCCTGGACGAGTGCGACGAGCTCGAAGACCAGCTCGGCACGCTCCGCTACGTGCTCCCGCCGGGCGTCATCCACGGGGACGCCTTCCTCGGCAACGTCATTGCCGGACCGGACGGGCCCGCGCTGTGCG
The DNA here is from genome assembly GCF_014646515.1 of Nonomuraea glycinis. Taxonomy (GTDB): domain Bacteria; phylum Actinomycetota; class Actinomycetes; order Streptosporangiales; family Streptosporangiaceae; genus Nonomuraea; species Nonomuraea glycinis. Next base: position 878,623 of record NZ_BMNK01000001.1, on the reverse strand, counting down.
ACTTCGACAGCACCACGATCGGGCCGCGCGAATGGGACCTGACGCCGGTGGCGGTGGGCAGCCTGCGGATGAACTACCCGGTGAACGAGCATCTCGCGCTCGCGGAGCGGTACGGCTTCGACGTGATCACGTGGGAGGGGTTCCCGGTGCTGTGGCGGCTTCGGGAGCTCAAACTCGTGACCAGCGTGCTGCCGATTCTGCGTAGCAACCCTTCGGTCCGGTCACAGTGGCGGCCCGGGATCGCAGCTTCAAGACCGATGACACGAACGTCCGCTGGGAACCGTACAGCTAAGGAACGCCGTGCTGCGTGCACGATTTCAGCGGTGGGCGCGGACTCCGCGCGAGAAATCACCGCCGACTTCTCCAAATATGAACCATCCTCGGAAAATATCGAGGCGGACATCAGCATGGTGACACCTGGAAGAGTCAAGGCCCCTGTCAGCCCTTGACGTGGTGTAGTCCGACGGTCACAAGTCGTTGTTCCCGATAGGTATTTCTAATTACCAGAATGACTTCTGGTCAAGGGAAGTTGCGCAGTGATAGCTTGCCCTTTGTCGCGAATATGGGGACGGGGGAAAGGGAATCCCGTGGGCACCGTTCTACTCGGGGGCGCCTTCCGACTCTCTGTGGACCACATCGTTTCACCTGGAAGCGATATGGGGCGGCGAAGACACGCGTAGAGAGGACATCGGGGTGAGAAAGGCGATCAGAGTCGCTCTGGCGGGAGCAATGACATTAGTGGCCATGGGGATGGCCGCGCCTCCCGCATCGGCGAATAACTACCGCGACTACCACATCCAAGTGAGTCAACAAATGGGTGCCACCGTCAAAATCTGCCTGAAGGCGGAGAGCTATGACGAGGCGAATCGGGATTATCGAGAGAGCTGCACCGGAGATGCACTCGTTGCCACCAAGCACGATCTCACGGTGCAGATCACCGACCGCCACCGGGTCTGGCTCCATGTAAATGTCGCCTTCGGGGAAAGTGCCGATCAGATCACCCTGCACAACGGGTACAACCATACGCTGCAGCGGCACGTTTTCGAGTCGCATTGGTGTGCGCTGGTGGGCACCACGCTCATCTGGAAAGCCGAGTGCTCATCAGACTCGAGTGGAAAAGAGGTCTATCACTGGCAGTGATCCGGCGAACGTGCTTCGGATATCGTCGATCAACGGTCGGCGGGTGCAACGGCCACCGCTGTGATCATTCGGGTGTGACGGATCTGAAGATCATGCGGTGGCCCTGCCGTGGTGTGCCTCGCCGGCGGTCAGGAGAACAGGCGCTGGGGTGCATGCCGTCCGCCAGGCCTGTGTCCGATGGGTGGATGCTGTAGCCGAGCATGCGGCGGACCCGCCGGCTCAACTGGCGGGCGACGTCGCGGCCCGGTGACAGGGTGAAGGCCTCGCGGGTGCGCAGCCACGGCTCGCAGTAGTGCGCCTTGGCGGTCAGGCTCGGGTTCGCGTCGCGAGGGGAGGGCGAGATGACGGGTCGATCCGCTTACCACGGGCCGGAGTCCGCCAGGCGATGATGTGCTGCCGATAGACCAGACCTACCTGCCGTGTCCGCGCGATGATCCCCGGCGCCGGGTCGACGACTCCGTTCTCGGCATGGCACAAGCCGGTGATCACGCGAGATAGCCGCCCGGCTCCATCAGCGCCTCCGCTGGCTCGACGTCGAACGACCCCGCAGTGGCAGTCTGGCCGGCGGTACATGCCTGCTCGATGACGACCGGTGCGGCTGTCCCGGCCAAGTCGATCAGTACCGGGCCGACGTGTTCGGGGCGGGTGACGCGCGCGGCAGCCCATCGACAATGCCGCCGGGCCTGCTCACGGGCGGCCTGATGGTCGGGGCCGGTGAAGTGGAAGGAACGGGTGGAACTGATCGGGTGTGGCGTCACGGTGATGTGGCCCGATCACTCAGGCCGCCTGACCCCTGTCACCTCTTCCAAATACCTGTCACAAGGCACGAGTTGGGACAGCCCGTCACGCAAAGGAACCGCAATGCCTGCTCCCCCAACGAGGGGGCCCGGACCGGCGGTGGCGCGGGGTTCGGCCATCGCGCTGAATATCCCGTTGGTCATGATCGGGCGCGCCTCTAAGCTCGACGGACATGAGCGAGATCGACTACCTGACCGTCAATCGCGCCAACTGGGACGGCCGCGTGGACATCCATGTGGCCAGCGACTTCTACGACGTTGCCGGCTTCAAAGCGGGCGCGGACCCGCTGCGGGACTTCGAGATCGACGAGGTCGGCGACGTCAGCGGCAAGTCGCTGGTTCACCTGCAGTGCCACTTCGGGCTCGACACCCTCGCCTGGGCCAGGCGGGGCGCACGGGTCAGCGGCCTCGATCTGTCGGAGAAGGCCATCGAGACCGCCACCGCGCTGGCGCAGGAATGCGGCCTGCAGGCGCGCTTCGTCGCCGCGGACGTCTACGACGCGCCCGCCGCCCTGAAAGACACCTACGACATCGTCTACACCGGCATCGGCGCACTCGTCTGGCTGCCCGACCTGTGGCGCTGGGCCGAGGTGGTGGCCGCCCTGCTGAAGCCGGGCGGGTTCCTGTACCTGTCGGAGTTCCACCCCGTCACCGACATGCTGGACGAAGCCACCGGATCGACCGTCACCTCCGACTACTTCGACGGCGAACCACACGTCTACGACGAGCCCTACACCTACACCGGCTCGGAGAGACTGACGAACACCACCTCCGTCCAGTTCCAGCACACCCTGGGCGACGTGATCTCCGCACTGGCCGCCGCCGGGCTGCGCATCGACTTCCTGCACGAGCACGACCACACGCTCTTCAAACGCTTCGCAACCCTGGAGTCCCGCAACGGGCGCTACCAGGTGCCGGAAGGACAGCCGCGCATCCCGCTGATGTTCTCCATCAGAGCCAGCCGATAGCCGCCGTTACAGACATGAGGCGCCCTGAGAGTGCGCTGGCTTCCGCAGCCTGAAACCTGTCACCCAACCGGTGATCATTTCCGGTCACAGCACCAGCGAATGGCGGCTGCTGTACCGGCCGCGGGTACGCCTGCTCATTCTGAAACCACACCTGACGAGAGAGCGCGGCACCACCACCTCGCCCGGTCGCACCGCTCCGTTAAATGCCGCTGCCGCTCCCGGCTGTGGCGATACCGTGAGTTCTGTGGGTGATCGCGGGATAGGAGTTCCGCCGCACATCACCGTGGCTGAGAAAAGGCGGCCGGGCGGCCTGCTCCGCACCCGGAACTTCGGCCTGCTGTGGGCTGGGGAGTCGGTCAGTGGGTCAGGTTCGGCGATCACCACGGTGGCCGTCCCGTTCTTGGCGATAACCGTCCTGCATGCCAGCACCGGCACGGTGGCCCTGCTGACCGCAGCCGGCTGGCTGCCCTGGTTCCTGATCGGCCTCCCGGCCGGTACCTGGGTTGACCGCCGGCCGCGCCGCCGCATCCTCGTGTCCGCCAACCTGGTGTCCGCCGCGGTCCTGACCGCTATCCCGGTCGCCGCGTGGACCGGTGTGCTGACCGTGCCCATGCTGCTGGCCGCGGTGCTGATCGCCGGCACGTCCAGCATGTTCTTCACCCTGGCATTCAACGCCTACTTGCCGCACCTACTGACCCCGGATGACCGGATGGAGGGCAACGCCAAGCTCCAGGCCAGCGCCTCGGCCGCCGAGATCGCCGGCCCGGGCCTCGGCGGTCTGCTCACCGAGGTGGCTGGAGCGGTCGGCGGCCTCCTCATCGACGCGGCCACCTTCATCGTCTCGGCCGCCTGCCTGCTCGGATTGCGGACCACGCCCGAGCCGAGGGCGGCGGCGGGGGCGCGGCCCGGCATGCTCCGGCAGCTCAGCGAGGGCCTGGGGTACTTCAAGTACGGCGAGTTCATGCTGCCTATGCTCATCGTGGCGGCGATGATCAACCTCGGGATGCTCGGCGTGTTCTCGCTGCGCATCGTCTTCCTGGTGCGCGCCGAAGGTATCGCGCCGGGAACTGTGGGCGTCCTGATCAGCCTCGCCGGCCTGGGCGGCCTGCTGGGCGCCGTGCTCGCGTCCCGGGCCGTCGCCCGCTTCGGCAGCGCGCGCACCTACGTGGGGGTCAATGTCGCGACCGCGCCGTTCATGCTGCTGCTGCCGGTCGGCGGCCCTGGCTGGCAACTGGTGCCGTTCACGGTGGGATCGTTCGTGGTCATGCTCGGCGCCACGATGTCGGGCACCGTCACCGCTACCTTCCGCGTGAACTACATACCGGCGCACCTCCTGGGCCGGGTCACGGCGGTTTCCCGGTTCGTCATCTCCGGCAGCGTGCCGCTCGGCGCAGCCACCGCCTCCGTCCTGGCGACAGCCTTCGGGATCGGCGCCGCGATGTGGGTGTTGGCCACCTTCTTCGCCGTCACCCCGCTGCTCCTGCTCGCCACTTCAATGCGCAGCATGCGTGACTTCCCGGCCCTCCCCAGCCGGCCTCCCGCATCCAGCAATGATGATCAACTTCGGTGAAGCAGCAGGTGCACCTTTCTTTCGAACTCAAGACCTTTTCTCCACCGGCCAGCGCAACCCGGCTGCGGCGATCAGGCGGGGCCGAGTAGCGGGCCGGCCTGCGGGGTCGAAGCCGACGCCGTCGGTGAGGGCCTCGCGCATCAAGGTGGTGGCCAACTCGCCCTCGGTGGCGAAGGTCAAGTCCACAGGGAGGCCGGTGGCGATGGCGGTGACCTACGGAACGCGTCGAGGGCCGGGTTCGATCCGATGCCAAGGGGGTCTTCGGCCCCGTTCACGATCGGTGCGGAATCTAGGCTCGTGGCTACCCCTGGTCCCGCTGGAGGCCGCCATGTCCGGGTCTGATCAACCGTTCACCAAGCCGAGGGCCCGGCTGGCGCGGGCCTGTCTCTGGGTGCAGATGCTGATCCTGCTCGTACGCTTCGGGAACGACGCGAATCCTCACGGAGCCCGCCCAAGACCGGCTTCACCTTCGGCAACAGGACAGACGATGAACCGGGTGACCGGTGAGAGCCGCGAAAGAGGCGTTGTCGACGATCGTCACACGCACGCCCGGGCCAGGGTGCGGCGGGACGGCGTGGTCTGGCTGGCCTACGTGTTCGCGGCGCGGAACTTGATCGGGCTGCTGGCGCCCGCCCTGCTGGTCTTCCTGCCGATCGGCCTGCTCGCGGCATCGGCCCTGGTTTTGCTCGTGGACGGGTCGGTGGCGGTGGTCAACGGCGACTTCGAGCTGATCGGCGCGCCCGATACGTCCTTACTGATGTGGTCGGCGGCGGTGCTGGTCGTCTCGGTGGCCGGACAGGCCGTGGCGCTGCCCGCGACGGTGCTGCTCGCCACCGGGCGGCTGGCCGGCAAGAGCGTCTCCATCTCCGGCGCGATGCGGGCCGCGACCCGGCGCTGGCCCACGATGGCAGTGCTCGTCCTGGTCGGCGTGGTGGCGTTCACGGTGGCTCTGGTGGCCGGGCTCGGCATTCTCGTGTGGACCGGGGCGCAGGTCACGACTTACGCCGTGATGGCGGTCCTGGCCCTGTCTGCGATGCCGTGCCTGCTGGCCGTGGCGCCTGTGGTCCTGGAGGGCAGGTCCGCGAGGGGTGCCTTCGCTCGCGCGTACCGGCTGACGGCCGGCGCCTCCTGGGCGACGCCGCTCACGCTGGCCTTCGGCGTCGTGCTCTTCCCCGCGCTGGCCGCGCGGGCGGTGAACTGGGCGGTGTCTGGGTTGCCCATCGTGCCGGTCGTGGCCGGCTGCGTGCTGGCGCTGGTCGCCGTGCCGTTCCAGGCGGCCGTGATCGCCCGCCTGTTCCTGCACCGCGTGGTCATCAAGGGGACGATCGCCGAATTCAAGGAGATCGTCGAGGGTCTGCCGTCGGGCACGCCAGACCCGGCCAGGCGCGTGCCGGTGCTCGCGGTGCTGCTCCTGCCCGGCCTGCTGTACGGCGGCACGGTGCTGATCAACCCGCTGGGCTGGCTGGAGGTCTCCGAGACGGCCGTCACGGCGAGCTGGTCACGCGATCCGGATTCCGAGGTGCCTGAGGAGGATGGGCGTCCGGAGCCGGAGCTCGATCCGTCGGATCTGCAAGCCCTGTATGCGGGGCAGGACAGGCGCATGGTCATGCTCATGGACGACTCCGCCGAGGCGAAGCTGCTGACCTGTGAGGACAGCAGCTGCACTCGAATCCGGTTCACCTGGGCCGAGCCGGTCGGCGTTGCCGGCGGGTACACAGCGGCGAGCGCCCGGCTGGCGGACGGCCGTCTGGTCGTGTCGACGTGGGCGCGGAAGGGCGTGGACAACGACGGGCTGATACGGGAGCACGAGAAATGGCGTGCCCGGCTCGGGCTGCTGATGTGCGACGCGACGGGCTGCGTACCGGCCCCGGGCGGCAAGCCGATCACGGAGGTGACGCGGACCAGCCAGGACAGGGCGGTCGCCCTGGCGGCACGGCCCGGCGGCGGTCTGCTGGTCGCCCAGCTCCACGAGCTCCCCTTCAGCAAGCGTGACATCGACAAGGAAGGGCTTTCGATCACCACCTGCGATGATCCGGCCTGCCCCCGTCCACGCACCAAGGAGATTGCCAAGCTTCCCGCCAATAGATACGCGCACAACAGGAGCGGCCTCATCGCGGGCGCAGGTTCCGACGACCGGCCCGTTGTGCTGCGATTCGACCGCGAAACCGGCTCGATCTCCGTGATCTCCTGCGACGATCCCGCCTGTGCCCAGGCACGCATCGGGCGGCCCGTCCGGGAGGATCGGCCCTACAACTTCGACGGCCGCCACGGCCGAGCCGGCGCCGCCATGGTGATCCGACCCGACGGCCGGCCGCTGATCGCCTACCGGGACGTGATCGACGGCGCGATCAAGCTGCTCGACTGCCGCACCCGCGAATGCTCGCGGGCCGACACGGCCACGGTGTCTGAGCCCGGTCGCAACGCGGGGCCGGCGATGGTGCTGGACCAGGACGGGCGGGCGCTGGTGGCCTACCAGGACCTCGACCGCGAACGGATCGTCATCGCCGCCTGCGCCGAAACACGCTGCACGCACACTCCGGTCACGACGATCCGGCGCGGCGGTAGTGATGGCCTGGCCATGGCGCTGGACGGCAACGGCCGACCGATGATCGCCTGGATGGACGTCGCAGGCTACGCCGACTGGGACCTGGTCGTGACCACGCCGCTCAATCTGCCCTGACCCGCGACAGCGCACGCCCGTCCGCCGCGCAGACCGGGCACGTCGATGACGATCCCTCAGCCGATGCCGGGCTAGACCATTTCCGCCGAATAGGAAGCGAACCGACGAAACGCCCTGTCACCGTTCGGCACGTGACCTCACTGGAGCCGGTGACCTCGATGGAACACGTCGAACGGCTGCGCCAGTACGGCGTGCCGTTCCGGAGTTATCTGGACGCCGGGCGGCATCTGGTGCGGCTCGCGCTGCCCGGTGTGCTGGTGCATGTGCCGCTCGCCGCGTTGTCCTTGCTGGCGCTGACGGTGGCGGCCGGCGGCTCGGCGGCGGTGGTGAATCAGCGGTTCCAGCTGATCGGGACGTCCGATGCCCCGATTCTGATCTGGACGGTCGTGCTGGCGGCGGTCGCGCTCGCCGGGGAGATCGTGGTGTTCCCCGCGACCGTGATCATCGCTGCGGGTCACCTGGTCGACCGGCACGTGGCGCCCATCGAGGCGCTGCGGGCGACGGTGCGACGACTCCGTCCCTGCTCGTCCTGCTCCTGGTGGGCGCGCTGGCGTTCGGGGCGGCCGCGGCCGCGGGGGCCGGCGTGCTGATGCCGACTGATCAGCGGTGGCTGGCCAACGCGGTGCTGGTGGTGGCCGCGTACGCGGCGATGCCGGGCCTGCTGGCCGTGCCCGGCATCCTGCTGCACGGCTGCTCGGGACTGGGTTCGATCCGCCGCGCCTATCGCCTGACCCGGCTGAGTTTCCTGCCGACCGCGTTGACGCTCGCCTTTGGGGTCGTGCTTGTCCCCTGCGCTGCGGCGTGGGCTCTCGAGTCAGGACTTGGCCTGCTCCCCGGCCCGCTCGCGACCCTCGGATGGGGCCTTGTCGCAACCGTGCTGGCGCTGGCCATAACGCCCTTCCAGGCCGCCGTGGTCGCGCGCCAGTTCCTCCACTGCATGGCCTGGCGCACCGAGGTCCACGACTCGGACCTGGCGCACGGCCTGCCCGACGGCCCGCCGCCGCGCCCGGTCAGGCCCAGCCTGCTGCCGGCGGCGCTGCTGCCCGGACTGCTGTTCAGCGGAGTCGTACTGGTCAATCCGTTCGGCTGGCTGGAGGTCGCCGAAACGAACGTGACCGAGTCGTGGCAGCCGACGGAGCGCTCCGACTCCTCTGACAACGACCCTGAGCTGCGCCCCTTCGACCTACGGGACGTGCACCCCGGCCGCGGCACGGGCCTGACCATGGTCATCGACGGCTTCGAGGACTATGCCAGCCTGCTGGCCTGTCCCGACATCTCCTGCCGGAAAACGACTTTCACGTGGGCAGAGCCACCCAACGCCAACACCGACGCGGCTCCCGGTGCGGTCAGCGCACTCCTGCCCGACGGACGACTTTTGCTGACCACCTGGTCACATCAGGCACTCAGGCTGCTGACGTGTGAGGCGGACAAGTGTGTGCCCGCCCCCGGCAGTCGGAACATCGCGAGGGCGTACTACCCGTCGGGATACACCGGGGTGGCGCTGGCCGTACGGAAGGGCGGCGGCCTGGTCGTCGCCTTCGCCGACAAGGAGCGGGTGAACGGTGACGACAGTCCGACCAAGGACATCGTCTCCGTCATCTTCTGCGCGGAGGTGAGCTGTTCGCGTCCGGAGACGAGGCACGTTGCCCGCCTGGATGCGAGCGCGTACCTGCCCGATGTGCACAACCTGGCCGTTGCGATGGCGCCCGGCGACCGTCCCGTCGTTGCCCGGTTCGACACCACCAGCGGCCAGATCCACGTCATCTCCTGCGCTGACGCGGCCTGCCTGCGGCCCCGCGTGACCCGACCCGTGCCTGCCTACCCGCCCGGCGTCAACGACCGGCTGGGCCGCGAGACCGGCCTGGCCCTGGTGGTACGGGCGGACGGCCGCCCGATGATTGCCTACCGCGACATGAACGACCGCGCGACCAAGCTACTCGACTGCCGCACGCCCGACTGCGCCCAGGCCGACGCGATCACACTGGACGCCGGAGGCCCGTACCGCTCGACCCCGGCGCTGGTCCTGGACCGGGCAGCACGGCCGCTGGTCGCGTACCAGAACCAGGACGGGACCCGGCTCATGCTCGCCACCTGCATCGGACGTCGGTGCGTGAGCACCGCGGTGGCCAGGATGCGGGGCGCCGGCGAGGGCTTGGCCATGACCATGAACGGTCAGGGCAAACCGACGATCGCTTGGATCGACGACGGCGGCTCGCTGTTCCGCGGTGAATGGGCCCTGATGCTCACCACCCCGCTGAGCCTCAGCGCGGACTAGGGAAGGAGGAATCCCGCTATGCCATGGTCGTACCGTTGCCGCACCATGGACGACGTCCTGGTCCTGGCCGCGCGAGCCGACGCGGCCAGGGTCGAACGCGCCTACGCCGTCCTGACTGAGCTGTTCGGCGGCGCCCTGCCGTGTTCGCGGCTGTGCTGGCGACCACCACGACCAGGAAAGCTTCGGGCACTTACGACGGCTCCCCTACGACCCTTCATCAAGGGTCGATGACGTTCCGTCAACTACGGGACGTCAGACCCGAAATGCGCGAGGGCACAGAGGACGAGTACGGCGAGTGGAAAATCGACTGGCGGCTGTGGATCGGCAAGGACGGTCTGGTGCGCCGGGCCTGGTCCAAGTGGCGCCAGCCCGAAGGAGAGGAGCTCAAGGGTGCCGCTTACGGGCAGGGGTGTGAGGCGCCCCTCAGATCCATCTGTGGGCCCTCTACGGTGCGGTGCCGTGTAGCTCTCGGATGAGGGAGCCCGGCACCGGCGTGCCGAGCATGTGGCAGACGGCCACCTTCTGGGCGGCGAACTCTGCGTTGGTCCAGCGTGTGATCCCGTCGTTGGGTGCGAGGTCGCTGGCCTTGCCGGTGCTGTCGCTGATGGCGGTGCGGCGACCGTCGCCGGAGACCGCGGTCGTGCTGTGGTGGCCCTGGGTGTCGCCGCCGTGGCCCCATGCCGTCCCGCAGGGCGTATCGAACTTGATCAGTCCGAGACCGTAGCGGCCCTTGATGGGAAATTCGCGCGGTAGGGCGACGGTGGTCTTCATCTGTTGGAGCTGCGCACGGGAGAACAGTTCGGCTTTGAGAAGGGCGGAGTAGAAGCGTGACAAGTCGCTGGTGGTGGAGATGACCGCCCCGGCAGCGCCGGCCCAGCCGCCGATGTTCGCACCGGTGTGATCGGTGTACTTCGGGGTGCCGTCGGCAAAGGTGATGGCGTATCCGTGAGCGTATCCTGGGCCGGTGTTGGTGGCCCGCGGGTTGGCGTAGTAGGTGTGCTTGAGGCCTAGCGGGCGGGCGATGTGCTGGCGAATGAGGTCAGCGAGACTCGAGCGGGTCAGCTTCTGCGCGATCATTCCGAGCAGGGTGTAATTCGTGTTCGAGTACGACCAACCCTTGCCGGGGGCGAATGTCGGTGGGTGGGCGAAGGCAGCGGTGAGCAGCTCTCGCTCGGTCCAGTTGTGCTGCGGGTCGTTCTGCATGATGGACAACACCTCGGGGTCGCCGGTGTAGCTGAACAGGCCGCTCGTGTGGTTGAGCAGCATGCGCACGGTGATGTTGTCGCCGTTGGGGACGACGCCGGGCAGGTACGCCGAGACCGGTGAGTCGAGTGTGACCGCCTTCTTGTCGACCAGTTGCAGGATCAGCGTCGCGGTGAAGGTCTTGGTGTTGCTGCCGATCTCGAACTGGTCGCCCGCGCGCAGCGCGCGGCCCGTGGCCATGTCGGCGACTCCGGCGACGGTGGTGGAAACGCGCCGACCATCGTTGATCCGTGCCAGGTAACCAGGGTTGCCGATGGCCAGCATCTGCTGTGCGACGTCACGCATGGAGCCGTCGGCCGGGGCGGACGCGGCGGTGGTCGGTGGGGCCGGGTGGGGGGTGGCGGCAGCGGGGGCGGCGACGGCAATTCCCGAACTGGCCAGTATCGCCGCCGCGGTTATGGCGACACCCACGGTGCGCCGATTGCTGTGGTGCCTCGTCGTTGAGGCGGTCGGGTAGGTGGGGCTCATGGTCTTGTCTCCTTGGTTGACGGCGCGAGGCCCGCGCCTCGCCGCTGGTGAGGGGCAAGCCTCTCCCGCGAAGCGCTGTGGCTGAGCGTCTGTTCTATTAGATATATATCAGATATAATCACTAGCGTGCAGCTGCTACTTGACCTCGACAGCGAGACGCTGATTTACCAGCAGATCCGCGACCGCATGGTGGAAGCCATCGCGGACGGGCACCTGGCGGCAGGCGCCGTGCTGCCTTCGACCAGACAGCTGGCGGTCGACCTCGCGATCAACATCCACCCCGTCAACAAGGCGTACGACCTGCTGCGCCGAGAAGGAATCATCCGCAAGACCGGCGTCGTGGCGATGCGCGCGAAGATCGTGCTGGGATGCGCGGAGGGCAAGGACGACAAGCAGATCGCCGAGCGGTTGCGGGTACACCCGGACACGGTGTCCAAATGGCGGCAGCGGTTCCTGCGCCTGCGGCTGGACGGTCTGATCGACGAGCCGCGCCCGGGCCGCCCGCCGTCGATCAGCCTGGATCAAGTCGAACGGGTCGTGGTGGCCACGCTGGAGGAGACACCGGTCGGCGCCACCCATTGGACACGTGCCTCGATGGCACGGCGCAGCGGGCTGTCGGAGCCGACCATCGGCCGGATCTGGCGGGCCTTCGACCTCAAACCGCACCGCACGACGCCACCACCTCGCCCGGTCGCACCGCTCCGTTAAATGCCGCCGCCACTCCCGGCTGTGGCGATACCGTGAGTTCTGTGGGTGATCGCGGGATAAGAGTTCCGCCGCACATCACCGTGGCCAAGAAAAGGCGGCCGGGCGGCCTGCTCCGCACCCAGAACCTCGGCCTGCTGTGGGCTGGGGAGTCGGTCAGTGGGTCAGGTTCGGCGATCACCACGGTGGCCGTCCCGTTCTTGGCGATAACCGTCCTGCATGCCAGCACCGGCACGGTGGCCCTGCTGACCGCAGCCGGCTGGCTGCCCTGGTTCCTGATCGGCCTCCCGGCCGGTACCTGGGTTGACCGCCGGCCGCGCCGCCGCATCCTCGTGTCCGCCAACCTGGTGTCCGCCGCGGTCCTGACCGCTATCCCGCGCGTGTATCGAAGGACTGCTGTCAGGGCTGGAGCGTAAGAACGGGTGGTCGCGTGCCGAGTACGCCGGCGAGAGCACACCGGATGGGATATCAGGGACGGCGTGCTCGCGTGGCCGGGGGCCTTGCGCCGGGTGCGAGGTCCTAGGACCAATGGTGTACGGCATACCCGGCTGTGGCCGGAGGCGGCAGCGGGCGAGACCGCCATAGCGTAAACGCCATGAAGATCGGAATTCTCGGAACAGGCAACGTAGGACGGGCACTGGCCGTTGGCTGGGCCGGTGCGGGCCATGACGTCATCCTGGGATCACGGCGGTCGGACGACATGGAATTGCGAGCGGAACTGGCGGCTGCGCTGGGAGAGGGCGTACCGGTCATGGACCCGTCCTCAGCCGTCGCAGGCGCGGAGGTAGTGGTCAACGCGACGCCCGGCACCGCATCCGTGCCGCTGCTCGCCGAGATAGGCGTCCCGGCCTTGGCGGGGAAGGTGCTGCTCGACGTATCGGTCGGTTTCACAGAGGACGGGGCGCTCTCCCATCCTGGAGAGAGCCTGGGAGAGGAGATCCAGCGAACGTTTCCGGACACGATGGTCGTCAAGACGCTCTGTACCATCGACGCACGGCTCATGGGCGCGCCTGACTCGTTGGAGGGCCCGAGCACGGTCTTCCTCTCGGGGGATGACGCCGAGGCCAAACGCACGGTCGGCGGGCTTCTGAATGAGCTGGGCTGGCCCACGGAGTCGCTGCTCGATCTTGGAGGCATCACCACGGCTCGGGGCCAGGAGCATTACAGCTTGCTCTTTCTGGGGATCGCCGGCGCCATCGGCTCGTACGGTTTCGGGATACGAGTGGTTCCGCCGACCCGGGGCTAGGTGGCCGTCTTCAACGGGGGCGCCCTCGTACGCCCGCCCGTCACGAGGTGAGCACGTTGGCCCAGTCGAGCACCCAGCGCCAGCTTCCATCGGCCTGACGACGCGCCACCTCCACGGGGACGTCACCGATCGGCAAGTGGCGACTGGTCATCGCCAGATCACCGTTGACCAGCGACGGCCTGTCATCAACGGCGGAGAACTCAACACCCGAGGCGACCAGCTCCTCGAAGGCCGCGCGCAACTGATCATGCCCGACCGCGAGCGTGCCGTCGGGGAACCTGGACACCGCGTCAGGCTCGAACAGCTCAACCACTCCGCCGACATCACCGGCATTCACCCGCTCGAAGAACAGGCGGGACAGGTCCCTGGGCTCCTTGGCGACCTCTCGGCTCATCATGTGCTCCTTCATCGGTATCTCCTGGTCACAAGGTAAGCCGGGGGCGCGCGTAGAGCATCGGGCGATGGTCCGACACCAGGCTCGGCCTTTGGCCCTAAGCCGTCTGGGCCCAGGTGGCGATCTTCCCGCGCAGTTCGCCGCGTTTGAACTCATTCGTGGGTAGCTCGAACTCAGTGACTGGGTTGATCAGGCAGCAAGAGCGCATCGGGGCTGGTTGCAGGCCTGTTGATTGCGATCCCGCTCGCGGGCGAGATGGAGGGCCCAGTGGACTTCAAGATCATCTTTGCTGTTCACGGCACGGAGTTTCACGATTGCCTCGGCTCCGGCCAGGCCCCACCTGGCGACTGAGAGGATGTATGAAATGAGTGAGATCAGCCAGGTTGCGACCACCCCCGACTGGTACGAGCCGTACCATATTTCCCAGGCAATTCGTGCGAACGGCTTCATCTACGTCTCAGGTCAGGCCGGATTCGATGAGACCGGAGCCACCGTCTCCGGAGAATTCCTAGAGCAGGGCAGGCAGGCGTTCCGCAACGTCGAGACGGTGCTGGCCGCTGCCGGAGCTTCCTTCTCCGACGTCGTCAAGGTCGGCATCTTCGTCCGCGACATGGCAGCCAACCTCGACCACGTGATCCAACTGCGCAGGGAGTTTCTGACCAGGCCCTATCCCGCTGACACGCTGATCGAGGTGGTGTCGCTCGCTCAACCGGACTGGCGCATCGAGGTAGAGGTCATCGCCCTCGACAGGCGCGCTTGAGGCTACGTCGCACACCCGGTGGCATCGACGATCAGCACGCCGCCGGGGTCGCCCAGGTGCTCGACCACGTAATCCCGCCCACTACAAACCCGGATGCAGGTGCCGTTGCAATGCTAGCTCCTTTCGGGATCCGGCAGCTCTGCCCAGAAGTTCGTCAGAGCCTCAGCAACCGGCGTCGGCGTCTCCTCGGGCCACCAGTGGCCCACGCCCTCCAGATGCGCCATCCTCGCGCCCGATTGCCGCGCTGCCCACTCGTGCTGCACCAGCGTCCCGCTGGCTCGCTCGAAGTCGTCAACGGCGATGAGAGCGAGCCCCGGACGTTCTGCGGCGCTTGGCAGCAGCCGTCCCGCTTCGGCCATCGCCGGCTGTCGTGCCGACCGCAACAGCTTGAGGACGGCGCGGCCCATCTCGGGATCCATGCCTGCCGCGACCCGCTCCGCCATGCGCCCGGTCATACCGAGGGCCGACGTCACCGCTAGTCGCTGCTCCAGATCGCCTCCCCACAACTCCTGCACCGAGGCTTCCCCCGGACCCTCCTGCTGCCACACCTGCGCCCGCGGATGCCAGAGGTAGTCGGGCGCGAACACACCGAGGGCATCGGAGGCCCAGCTGCGAATCAAATCCGGACGGCTCATGGCCAGCGCCGCGACGTGGATTCCGCCCCAGTCGTGACCCACCAGGTCGACCGGAGCGCGGAACAGCTCCAGCTGGGACGCCAGCCAGTCTCGATAGGCCGTCGTCGACGAGTCGAAGCCGCGGGGCGCGGGGACGCCGAACCCGGGCGGGGACAGGACGACCGTGTCGGCCCGGTCGAGCTCCCCGATGAGCGGTCCCCAGACGGCCGCTGTCTCGGGGTTGCCGTGGACGAGGACCAGTGGAGTGCTCGACACAGAACCACCTCTCAGATACTTGTTGACTGACACGCAATAATCGTAACAGTTCGTTCCAGCCGGCGCTCCTCCCGCGTGCCGTCAACGGGACCAACGGCAGAACCGGCGGACCATATGCTTGGTCGACCCGATGTCTGAGGAGTCCTGTCCTGATGCCCGATCAGCCTCCCGCTCGCCGCACGCAGCGAGAGCGACGCGAAGAGACCGAACGCAAGGTGCTAGGTGCCGCGACGGCGCTGATCGCCCAGCACGGGTCGCGCGCGCTCACCCTGGCGGCGGTCGGCGAGGCCGCCGGCTACAGCCGGGGGATCGTCTCTCATCACTTCGGCAGCCGCGAGAATCTGCTCCGCGCGGTGATGCGCGATGCTCAGACCTTCACCCTCCCGGAGTTTGGGGACAGCGCCGCTGACTGGCTGGTGGAGACGGTTCGCGCCTACCTCAAGAACGTCACCAGCCGACGTCCGGCTGCCGGCGCGTTCCTGCAGATGTGGGGCGAGGCGATTGCCGCCGATCCCGTCCTGATGCCGCTCTACGCGGAACACGACGCCGGCTTCCGGCGCCTCCTCGCCGACAAGGTCCGCGAAGGGATCCGCGACGGCTCGGTGCGAGCAGATGCCGACCCCGAGGCGATGGCCGTGTCCCTCGTCGGCCTCCTCCGCGGAATCGCACTGCAGCTGATATCGACCCCACCCCCGGCGCGGGTCAATGCGATCATCGACGAAGCCGAGCGGTCCACCCGGCGTGCGCTCAGACCGTGACCCGAACGGCCTTCGGCACGGGCGCGCGTGGAGAGTGACTCAGAGCCGACGAGGAGACTTGGTCCCTGTGGGTGCCAAGAACTCGGCCGCCCTATGCGACCGCCAAGAGTCGCAGGTCAGCACGTGAATCGAGCGTTCGAGCCCCCAGTCCGCCGGGAGAGGTCAGCCCTTGATGGCGCCCTGGGTGATGCCGCTGACGAAGCTGCGCTGGAAGATGAGGTACACCACGACGATCGGTGCGACGACGATCAGGCAGGCCGCCGCCAGCAGGGGGATGTCCGTCGTGTATTGGCCGACGAAGAGCCCTAGGCCGCCCGGTGCCGTACGCCGTTCCGGATCCTGCATCATGACCAGCACCAGCATGAACTGGTTCCACGACCACATGAAGTACAGGACCGACAGCGTGGTGAGGGCCGGCCACGAGATCGGCAGCAGCACCCGCAGCAGCACCACCATGTCCCTGGCGCCGTCGATGCGCGCGGCCTCGACGAGCTCGCCGGGGATGTTCGAGAAGTGCGTCTGCATCCAGTAGACGCCGAACGGCATGAACAGCGCCGCCTCGGCCAGGATGATGCCGGTGTAGGAGTTGGTGAGACCGACCTCGCGCAGGTTGAAGTACAGCGCCACCACGATGACCTCGATCGGCAGCGTGAGACCCATCACGAACGCGAACGACAGCGTCTTGTTGCCCCACACCTTGAGGATCTGCAGCCCGAACCCGGCCAGCGTGGCCAGCACCACCGACAGTGGCACCACGAAGACCGCGATCAGCACGCTGGAGCGCATCAGCGCGGTGAAGTTGCCCTGCTGCCAGGCCAGCGCGAAGCTCTCCCACGACCATCGGTCCGGAATGCTCAGCCCGTCGAGCTGCGCGCCCGGCGGGTGCAGGGCTGCCAGGATGATGCCGACGAACGGCACCAAGATCATGACCGTCAGCAGGACGAGCACTCCGTACCTGAGACCGACTCCGCCACGCATGCTCAATCCCTGTCCCTGGTGAAGTATCGGATGCCGCCGACCACGGTCATCACGATGACGGTCAGGACGACGGCGAGCGCGCTGGCGCCGCCGATGTCGCCCTCGTTGAAGGCCAGTCGGTAAACCAGCAGCCCTGGCACGTTGGTCTGCCCGGCGGGGCCGCCGTTGGTCGTGACGAAGACGAGGTCGAAGCTGGCCAGCGCGGCGATCGTGGTGATGACGCCGGCGACCGTGATCTCCTTGCGCACCCCGGGCAACGTGACGTGCAGGAACTGCCGGAAGGTGTTCGCGCCGTCGAGCTTGGCCGCCTCGTACAGGGACGGGTCGATCTTCTGCGCGCCGGTCAGGAAGAGCATCATGCACAGGCCGCTCATCGACCAGGTGCCGATGAGGCCGAGCGCGGTGAGTGCGAGCTGGTAGTCGCCCAGCCAGGCCCGGCCGAAGGACCCCAGCCCCACCACGTCGAGGATCTGGTTGATGACACCGGTGTCGCTGTAGAGCCAGCGCCAGGTGATGCCGACGGCGACCAGCGGCAGCACCTGCGGCAGGAAGAAGACGACGCGGAAGAACGTCATCCCCTTGCGCACCTTGCCCATCAGCAGGGCCGTCATGAGCAGGCCGGCGGCGATGGGGATGAACGAGAAGAAGACGATCAGGACGAGGCTGTGCAGGATCGCCTCGAACAGCGCCGAGTCCCGGAAGATCTTGATGTAGTTCTCGATGCCCACGAAGGTGGCGGGCAGGATGCCGTCCCAGGACAGCAGGGACAGACGCACCGTGTTGATCGCCGGCCAGATGGCGAAGCCCAGGTAGACGGCGAGTGCGGGCAGCACGTAGAGCCAGCCGCGCAGTCGTCGCTTCGGGGGGTGGATGACCTGCGGTTCCCCGCCGCGCACCGGGGTGGCGCGCGGCGGGGCGGCGGGTGAGCTCAGCTCACTTGCCATGGTGTCCGTCCCACGACTCCTGAAGGGACTTCAGGAAGGCGTCGGTCGTCATCTTGCCGCCGATCAGGGCCTGGATGCCCGGGGTCAGCTTGTCGATCATGCCGGGGGAGGCGTAGTCGGGGAAGGGGACGATCCCATTCGCCTGCGCCACCGGGCCGAAGACGGTCGCGATCTCGCCGCGCAGGCCCTCGCCGCCGACCTCGGCCTTGGTGTCGACGGGCATGAACCCTCCGTCGAACTCGATCTTCGCCGCCTCCGGCGAGCTCAGGTAGTCGAGGAACGCCGCGGCGACGTTCGGGTGCTTCGACTTGGCCGAGATGGCGTACGCGACGCTCGCGCCCGAGGCCACCTTCGCGGGCTCACCTGACGGGGTGGGCATCAGGAAGAAGCCGACGTCCTTGCCCAGGTCCTTCTCCAGGGCGGTGGCGCCCCAGTTGCCGGTCACCAGGAAGGCGCTCCGGCCCTTGGCGAAGTTCGCCAGCGCGTCGGGGTCGGCGGTGGCGCTCGCGCCCTCGGGGAAGTAGCCCTTCTTCGCCCAGTTCGTCAGCGTCTCGGTGGCCTTGCGCGCGGCGTCGGTCTCGATGGTGGAGCCCGGCTTGCCGTACACCCAGCCGCGGTAGTCGGCCACGTCACCGGTGACGTTCAGCAGTGCGTTCCACAGGTGGAAGCCGCCGACCTGGAGCGCGCCCAGGCTCAGCGGGTTGCCGCCGGAGTCCTTGACCTTCTGCAGCGCGGCCTCGAACTCGGGCAGTGACTTCGGCGCCTCCTTGACCATCGTCTTGTTGTAGTAGACGCCGACCACGGACAGGCCGCCGGGCACGGCGTACAGGCCGCCGGTCCCGAACTGCTTGGCCGTCTTGTCGGAGCTGAGGATCTCCAGGGTGGACGGCGGGAACTTGCCCGTCCAGCCGTACGCCTTGGCCCACGGGTTCAGGTCGAGGATCAGGCCCGCAGGGACCAGCGTGTTCATCGCGCCCGGGTTGTACTGCGCGATGTCCGGCGCCGCATCGCCTGACATCGCCAGTTTGATGGACTTGATGTAGTCGTTGAACGGCGTCATCTGGGGCTTGACGGTGACGTTCGGGTGCTTCTTCTTGAAGCCGTCGATGAGCAGCTGGGTGGGCGGATCGTTGCTGTAGGCCAGGGTGAGCGTCACCGGGTCGCTGGGGATGGTCGTCGACACGTCGGCCTGCTTGACCGGCGCCGGGGCGCTCGTGCCGCCGGTGCCGGCACAGGCCGTCAGCGCGAGTGCCGCCGTGACGCCGAGCGCCACGAGGGCGTGCCGCCGGGGCGGTGTCGTCATATGCATGACATTTCTCCTGTATCTGGTGGTGACGTCATGCTGCGGCAACCTCGGCGGCCTTCATGACGACAAGGGGGTTCTCACCAGGCCGAACCTGGTGCGCTCGATCTCATCCAGCGAGTGGAGCAGCGCTCCGTGGACGACGGCGTCCTGCTGGAGCGCCGAGACCTCCAGAACCGGCTGATCCAGAGGTTCGCCGGCCAGATGCCGCCGCAGCGCCGCGAGCAGCGGCTCACCGCATCGGGCCATCGGCCCGCCGATGACGACGAGCCGGGGATTGAGGATCGCTCTGATCACCGAGATGCCCTTGGCGAAGCGGCGGGCGACCACGTCGATCGCCTCGACGGCGGCCGGCGTGCCGTCGGCGAACGCGGCCAGCACCGCCTCGAACGCGCGCTCGCCCGCCGCCTCGACCCGGGACAGGAACTCGCCGTCACCGGCTCGCCCGGCCGCAGCCGTGGCCTGGCGAACGATCTCCTCGCCGCCTACCCGGTCCTCGAAGGGGCCGAGGCCGTGCGGGTGCCGGGACCTCGGCGACCCGCCGTCCTCGAACAGGTCGAGGAAGCCGATGTCGCCCGCGTCGTTGGAGGCGCCGCGGTAGAGCTCGCCG
Source organism: Nonomuraea glycinis (assembly GCF_014646515.1). Taxonomy (GTDB): domain Bacteria; phylum Actinomycetota; class Actinomycetes; order Streptosporangiales; family Streptosporangiaceae; genus Nonomuraea; species Nonomuraea glycinis. Next base: position 858,874 of record NZ_BMNK01000001.1, on the reverse strand, counting down.
TTGAGCACGATCCCGGCGCCGACGCGCTCGCCCCAGTGCAGCATGACCAGGGAGTCCTCGCGCCGTTCCGCGTCGGGCCTGCGTTCGCCCTGCGTGGCCAGCTTGACGTCGTTGTCCAGGTAGATCGGGCAGCCGAGCGGTTCCTTGAGCCGGTTGAGCAGGACGTCGCCGGTCAAGCCCGGCATGCTCGGGATGAGCTTGATGACGCCACAGGCCGGGTCGACTATGCCGGGGGTACCGATGGAGGCGAACCACAGGCTCGTGCGGCCGGCCGCCGCGAGCGTGCGCTCGATCGTGGACAGGAGGGTCCGCACCACCTCGTCGGCGCTCGGGTGGGCGCCGAACTGCACCGCTTCGGACGCGACGACCGTGCCGCACAGATCGGCCACCGCCACCCGCAGGTCCTGCGGGCTGATCGAGACGCCCAGCACGTGGCCGGCCTCCGCGCGGAATCTGACGAGCTGCGCCGGCCGGCCTGCCCGGGTCGAGTCACGATCCAGGGAGCCGAACTCGATCAGGCCCTCTTCGGCCAGTGCGTTCAGCGCGCGGGTGACGGCCTGCCGCGACAGCCCGACCGCCTTGGCCAGCGCCGACACGCTCATGCTGGGTTCGGCCCGCAGCCGGGTCAGGACCGCGGCCGCGTTGACCTCCCGCATGAACTGGGTGCCCGCGGCGACCAGCGGTTCCATGGACTGTCTCCTCACCTTTTGTGGTGCGGCGCACGCTAGCATAATAATTATGTATGGTACGGAACTAATCTGTCGAGAGGCGTGAACTGCGATGTTGTCCGGCGAAGAGACGGCATGGGCGGACGTCGTACGCGGACTGGCCCGCCGCGTTCTCGGACCCCTGGCGGAGCCGGTCCGGTTCGCCGCGCGCGAGAGCGCGGGACGCGGCTACGCGTACGAGGCGAAGGGTGGCGTGCTCACCGTGAGCGCGACGGACGGGGTCAGCGCCTCCGTCGCACTGCACCACTACCTGCGCGAGCGCTGCGGCCTGTCCGTGGGCTGGGACACAGTACTGCCCCTGCCGCTGACGTCGCTCCCGGACGCCCCGCTCCGCGAGGGCACGCCGCGGGTGCGTGAGGGCTACTACTTCAACTTCTGCACCTTCAGCTACACCACGCCCTACTGGGACTGGACCGAATGGGAACGCGAGATCGACTGGATGGCCCTGCATGGCATCACCATGCCGCTGGCCGTCACCGGTCACGAGGCCGCGCTGCACGCCGCCTACTCCGTGCTCGGCCTCGACGACGACCAGATCCGGAGCTTCCTGGGCGGGCCCGGCTATCTGCCGTTCCAGTTCATGGGCTGCATGGACGACTTCGCGGGCCCGCTCCCCACGTCCTGGATCGAGGGCCACCGTGAGCTCGGCGCGCGCATCCTCGACCGCGAGCGTGCCTTCGGCATGACGCCCGTGCTGCCGGCCTTCACCGGGCACGTCCCGCGTGAGATCGCCGCGGCGGCCCGCGCGGGCCGCCGCACCTGGCAGGGCTTCGAAACCTGGTCGCTGGACCCGTCCGACCCGTTGTACGAGCGCATCGGCGCCGAGATCACCCGCGCCCAGATCAAGCTGTTCGGCACCGACCACCGCTACGCCGCCGACCCGTTCATCGAGATGATCCCCATCGACGCCGACCCGGCCTTCCCCGGAGCGGTGGCGGCGGCGACACTGGCCGGTCTGCGGGCCGCCGACCCGGAGGCGGTCTGGCTCATGCAGGCCTGGCCGTTCTCCTATCAGCGCGACTTCTGGACCGAGGACCGCGTCAACGCCTTCCTCGACGCGATCCCGAACGACCAGATGATCGTGGCCGATCTGTGGGCGGAGCACGACCCGCTGTGGGAGCGGTTCGACGCGTTCTCCGGCAAGCCGTGGCTCTGGTGCTCGCTGCTCAACTTCGGCGGCCGCACCGACCCGGTCGCCCACCTGCCCGGCGTGCCGGCCCGCATCGACGCGGCCCTGACCGCGCAGAGCCCGCCCACCGGGATCGGCCTGTCCATGGAGGCCACCCGCAACAACCCCGTCTTCTTCGAGCTGGTGACCGACCAGATCTGGAACGCGGTGCCCGACCTCGGTGCCTGGCTCGACGCATTCGTGACCCAGCGCTACGGCGGCCGGTTCACCGAAGAGCTGCGGGCCGCCTGGCACGGGCTGCTGGCCACCGTCTACACCGCCGACGGCCTGCGGATCGCCCCCGACCAGTTCAAGGGCGTCCTGACCGCGGAGCCCTCCTACACGCGCACGCCGACCGGTCCCCTCTGGTACGACCCGGCCGAGCTGGCGCGGGCCTGGGAACGGATGATCGAGGTGGCCGAGCGGGACCCCGGGCTGGTGGCCGGTCCGCTCGGGCACGACCTCGCCGAGACCGCCATCGCGTACATGGCCAGGGTCGCCGACCACCACTACCTCGACGTCGTGGAGTCGGCCGGCGACCCGGCGAGCGTCGCCCGGTTCCTGCGCCTCTTCGAGGACCTGGACCGGACACTGGCCTGCCGCCCCGAGTACACCTTCCACGCCTGGGAGGCCAGGGCCGTGTCGTGGGCCGGCGGGCCCGCGGACGCCGAGATCCTGCGCGACAACGCCCGCCGCATCATCACCGTGTGGGGCACCTCCGACAGCCCGCTGCTCGACGACTACGCGGGACGGCACTGGGCGGGGCTCCTCGGCGGCTACTACCGTGACCGCTGGACGTTGTGGGCGGAAGGGCTGAACGGCCCAGAAGGCGAGCCCGAGCTGCGCGAACGGCTGCGTGAGCGCGCCGAGCTGTTCCTGCGGGAGGGCGTGGCCCCCGTCGATCCCGGGGCCGTTCCCGGTGATCTGGCCGTGGAGTCGCGCCGCCTGCACACCGCGTACGCGGACGCATTCGAACCCGGACAAGGAGCACGATGACCCAGGTACCACCGACCGAGCGCCGCAACCCCCGCACCGGCGACATCGACGCCCAGGACTCCACCGGCGTCCTGGCGCTGCTGCTGGACGAGGACGCCCGGGCCGTCGAGGCGGCGCGTGCGGCGACCGGCCGGCTGGCCGAGGCGGTGGACGAGACGCACGCGCGGCTGGCACGCGGCGGGCGGGTGCACTACTTCGGCGCGGGCGCCTCGGGGCGCCTCGCCGTGCTGGACGCCACCGAGATCACGCCGACGTTCGGCGCGCCGCCGGAGCTGTTCACCGCGCACTTCGCGGGCGGCCCGCAGGCGCTCACCGACTCCTCCATCGACCGCGAGGATGCCGGCGCGCTCGGCACCGCCGACGCCGGCGGGGTCGGTGCGGCCGACGTGGCGGTCGGCGTCACCGCGTCCGGCTCGACCGCGTACGTGATCGGGGCGCTGCGCGGGGCGCGGGCCGCGGGCGCGCTGACGGTGCTTGTCACCTGCAACCCGGACGCCGCCGCGCGCGACCTGGCCGACATCGTCGTCGCGGCCGACACCGGCCCCGAGGCGCTGACCGGCTCCACCCGGCTCAAGGCGGGGACGGCGACCAAAGTCATCCTGAACGCATTCTCGACGGCGCTCATGATCAAGGCGGGGCGGACGTACGGGAACCTCATGGTCGGGCTGGTGGCCACCAACGCCAAGCTGGCCGAGCGGGCGGTGAGCCTACTCATGGAGGCCTCGGGGACGGACGAGGCGACCTGCCGCGCCGCGCTGGCCGACGCGTCGGGGCGCATTCCCGAGGCACTGGTGCGGCTGCTCACCGGCTGCCCGGCGGAGCGGGCGCGGACGGCGCTGAGGGAGTACTCGGGAGTGCGGGCCGCGGTGGCCGCGCTCGGCGGGCAGGCCCGATGAGCCTGCCCGCCCATGCGGGGGTGGACGTCGGCGGCGGCGGGATCAGGGTCAAGATCGAGGGCGACCAGGTCAGCGCGTACGCGGAGGACACCGCCCCCGTGCCCCGCGACCGGGGCCGGGTGGACCTGCACCGGCTCGCCGCCCGCATCGCCACCACTATCGAGGGCGCGGGCGTGGAGCGGCTGGCCGGGATGGCGATCGGCGTGACCGGGCTGCCCGGCCTGGTCAGCGAGCCGGGCACGCTGTGGCAGACGCTGGGCGACCGGTTCGGCCTGGGCGCGCTCGTCGTCGCGGGCGACATGGTGACCACGCACGTCGGCGCGCTCGGGTTCCGGCCCGGAGTCGTCGTGGCGGCGGGCACGGGCGTCATCACGCTCGGCACCGACCTCGACGGCGTGTGGAACCAGGCCGACGGGTGGGGGCACCTGCTCGGCGACCACGGCGGCGGCGCGTGGATCGGCGCGCAGGGCCTGCAGGCCGCCCTGCGGGCACACGACGGCCGCATGGGCGGCTCGCCCGCCCTGCTCGAACGCATGACCGCCCGCTTCGGCCACCCCCTGGACCTGGTGGGGCTCGTCTACCAGTCGAGCTCGCCGGCCCACCACCTGGCGTCGTTCGCGCCGTCCGTCGCCGAGGCGGCCCGCTCGCGGGACCGGGTGGCCGGCGGGATCTGGGCCGAGGCCGGGCGGCAGCTCGCCCAGACCGCCGTGGCCGCCGCCACCGGGCTCGAGCCGGTGTTCTCCTGGGGTGGGCGCCTGTTCGACGCTGCGGACCTGATCATGGACCCGTTCCAGAGCACCGTGCGGGACCTGCTGCCGAACGCCTGCTTCATCCCGCCGCTGGGCACCTCGGCCGACGGCGCGCTCGCCCTGGCCAAGGCCGCGGCGGACGTCCGGCCCCGCAACCCCTACCTGTACGTCTTCACCCGGACAGACGCGCCAAGAGCGCAACCGCTTCGCCGAACTCTCTGATCAGGTCGTAGACGACGTACGGCCCCAATCTCCCAAAGCCGCCGAGTCCCCCATCGCGCTTCAGCAGTTCGTTGGATTCTGCTCCATCGCTCCTGGGGCCCCTGGCGGCGCCGGTCGCGCCTACGGTATAGCGGTGAGCCGGCCGAGCGGCTGCAGCAGACGGTTGACAGCCGCGTGACCGGCTTCGAGCGCGGCCTTGAGGGGTTTGCCGTTGCGGGTGAGGCGACCGATGCGCGGGGTATCAGGCCCGGGACGTACGGACAATACCGCTGGGGCCTGGCCGTCGGCGGGCGGGCGGAGCGTCGGCGGCACGGCTCGGTCATACTGCGCGAGCAGCGCGTCGTCGTGCAGCAAGCGGTGGCCGCGGGTGAAGAAGCTTCGGTGCAGTGCCTCCGGATGGTGCCGTAGAACGGTCGCGGCGATCAAGCGTGCTCCGTAGGACGGTCGAGCGTCGGGTCCGGCGGCCGGTGTTCCGATCCCGGTCGGAGGCGCGGGACGGGACCGCAGGACAAGGACATGGCTGGCGCCCTGTGCCAGGGCGGTGCGGTAGGGGATGGACTCGGCGAGTCCCGCGTCGTAGTAGAGCCGCCCTGCCAGTTCGATGGGCGGACCGGCGAGGAACGGCAGTGCGGCACTGGCCCGCAGGGCCAACCGCAGTTCGGCGGGACCGGTCAGATGCGGGCGTAGATCGGTGGAACGCCCGGTGCGGACATCGGTGGCGAGCGGGTGATATTCGACGGGGTTGGTCAGGACGGCGTCGAAGTCCATCCGGGCCACCTCGCGGTACAGGTACTCGACGAGGTTGCGCACATCGACCATCGGTTGGCCGCGCAGCAGGTTGGACGGGCGGATCATCGCTTTCGCGTAGATGGGTTCGGCCCAGCCGGTCAGCTGCTCGGGAGTTCCGCTGAGCAGCCAGGCCGCTGTGATGGCCCCTGCCGACGCTCCATAGACCGCGTCGAAGGCGTGCGTCACTCCGCTTTCGTACAGGGCGAGGGCCATGCCCGCGGAGATTGTGCCGCGCATGCCGCCGCCTTCGATGGCCAGGGCCACCCGGTAGCCGTCCCGGCGCTCACCTGGGCGGCTGCCGCGGTGGACCCGGTCGGCCAGGACGCGCAGCACCTCATGCCGGCCGGGCTCGATCACCGGTTCGCGTTGCATGTGACCTTCTCGTTTCGTGGCGGCGCGGAGCCCGGTCATGGTGTTCGAGTTCCGTCGCCGGACAGGTAGGAGCGGGCCTGCGCCCAGATGCCACGGTCGGACTGGGCGGCTGTCCAGGTGACGGACCTGAGCCGTCCCCGCCCTCGGTAACGCCGCATGATGGTGACGTGGTCCGGCCAGGCGACGAAATCGCGCAGGGCTTGTTCGTCCTGCCAGATCGACACCGAGCCGCACCTGCCCCGCAGTGGCTCCGTCCACAACCACATGCCGACCGCTCCGGGCAGACGGGGCCAGTCACGGCGCAGGCTGAGCCCGGCATGGTAGACGCCGGGCAGGTCGTGTAGCCGGCTGATCTGGAAGTCTGTGACGCTGACCAGCACCGGGCCGGCGACGCCGGCCGCCGGTCCAGGAGTCCAGTGTGTTTTCAGCATGGCGCCTCCCATGACGGGGAGCGGCCGAGCAACCGCTCGAAGTCCGGCGCGTGGCCGGGCACCGGAACGCGAATGCCGAACGCGGCGCCAGGACCGCGGGTCTTCGATGTGTCCGACCACCGGGAGGCTGTCGCCAGCGCGGAGTCGCCCAGGTTCCACGCCGCGCACGGTGTTGGCCGATCGAGGTCCGCTGCAGTGACTTGGGCGGTCACTTCTCCAGTGACGTCCAAGGCCCGCCGGTCCAAGACCCGGAGATCGACAGCCGGGATGGTAGTCATCGGCACCACTCCTCCTTATACGAACGTTCGTGCCGATATTAGAATCACGTTATGAACGAGGTCAAGCCGCTATCCTGAACCGAACGTTCGTACGCAGAGAGGATAGAGATGCCGGGAAGACCGCGGGACGAGCGAGCACGCGACACGATCCTGCGCCGGGCAGCGGACATCGCCTCGCAGGACGGGCTGGAAGGGCTGTCGATCGGCCGGCTGGCCACCGATCTCGGCATGAGCAAGAGCGGCCTGTTCGGCTACTTCGGATCCAAGGAAGAGCTTCAGCTCGCCACGATCCGCACCGCGACGGGGGTGTACGTCAACGAGGTCGTCCAGCCCGCATTGACCGTGCCGCCGGGCCTGGGGCGGGTGCGCCGACTCTGCGAGAACTGGTTGAGCTACTCACAGCGGCGGGTCTTTCCGGGCGGCTGCTTCTTCTTCGCCGTCACCGCAGAGTTCGACGCCCGCCCGGGCCGCGTGCGGGATGCCATCGCCGCGGCCGGCCTCGACTGGGCCGCCTTCGTGGCGCGCGCCATCGATGACGCCCGCCAGCTCGGCGAGCTCGCCGACGACACAGATGGCGATCAGCTCGCCTTCGAGCTGATCGCTTTCCTGGAGGCCGCCAACGTCACCTCCCTGCTGCACGACGACGCTAACGCCTACGAGCGGGCCAGAACCGCCATCCGCAAACACCTCGACACCGCGGTGATCAGCCCCTGAGGACGCATCCGCCCTACACCTCCCTCTCCCGATGGCCGGAACCCGTGCCTGCTACGCGTAGCCCTAGCAGGGGCATGACCTGGGCGGATGTAATGTCGGCAGGCGCAGTCGGGTCAGGTTCGCACGATGGCGACGGTGACGATCCGGTCGATGCCCGCCTCATAGGTCTGGCCGTTGGAGACGGCGATGGCGGGTGCCGTCACAGGCCGAGATGGCGACGGTCTGGCCGGGGCGTACCCTCTCACGCAGCGGCGGACCGCACACCGGTTCTCGCAGGGCGGACCGCAGCACGCCCGCCTGGTCGGGGGCGGCGGCGTGGTGGACGGGGGTCACCACCGTGGTGGCCTCATCGGGCAGTTCGACCGTCAGGCCGCTCTCCCCGTACGCCAGGCGGACCTTCATAGGGTCTCCTCCTCCCCGTGCTGGTCGCGGGAGCCTTCGACGTCTCCCAGTACCGAGCGCAGCCAGGTCTCGGTCGTGCCGATGTGCATGAGCGCCGCGGCCTGGGCCAGCGTCGTGTCGCCGGCGGCCAGGGCGTTGTAGATGGCCTCGTGCTCGGAGACGGTCTTGTGCGAGCTGCCGGCCTCCACCGTGCCGCGCCACACCCGCATGCGCAGCGTGCGGCCGGAGATCCCGTCGAGCAGGGTGGACAACGTTTCGTTGCCGGCCGCTCTCACGACGGCGCGGTGGAAGGCGGCGTCATGGTGGTTCAGCTTCTCCACGTCGTCACAGGCGGCGCGCATCGCGTTCAGGTGCTCGCCGATCTCGTCGAGTTGCTCGGCGGAGATCCGGGACGCGGCGAGGGCGGTCGCCGCGGGTTCCAGCATCCGCCGTACCTGGACGATCTCCAGCAGGGTGTCGTCGCGCAGCAACTCGACGGCCAGCCCCAGCCCTTCTAGCAGCAGCCGCGGCTCCAGGCTGGTCACGAAGGTGCCGTCACCCCGCCGGACGTCGAGCACCCGGGCCACGACCAGCGCCTTGACCGCCTCGCGCAACGGGTTGCGGGAGACGCCGAGCTGGGCGGCGAGCTGGTGCTCCGGTGGCAACCGCGCTCCCGGTGGCAGCTCCCCCGACAGGATGAGTGCGCGGATGCGGGAGATCGCCTCGTCGGTCAGGGACATGCGGGCGACCTCCGGGCGCGGGGTCGCTCGATCGGGACGCGCGTCACGCTGGGAAACATAACAGACATCCTATGTTTGAGGGAGGGGTGGGCTAGGCGGGACACAGACATGGGCTGTCTCTGTCGTTAGATGAGGCGGCTTTTTCGCCATATTCCTGGAATTTCCCAGGAGGTCTAGACACGCCACCCCTGCCAGGTTACAAAGACATCCCATGTTAATGCGGTGAAGACTCCTTCACCGCCCAGCAACATCCCATGGAGGAACCCCTTCGTGCGCAGGCATCACCGAGGCGGGCCATCGTGGCCGAGCTGATCACCGCCGTCGAGGCCCACGACAAAGGAACAGTCATGAGACGAGGACTCGCCTTAGGGACGGCCGTCGTCCTGTCAGCCGGCCTGGCCACCGCCTGCGGGAGCGGCGCAGGCGGCGGCACGGCCGCCTCCGGAGGCGGCAAGCCGGTCGTCGGGGTGGACTACCCCCGCTCGGACACCGACTTCTGGAACTCCTTCATCAAGTACGTCCCCCAGTTCGGCGCCGAGAACGGCCTGGAGCTGAAGACCTCCAACTCCCAGAACGACATCTCCAAGCTCACCGCCAACGTCCAGAGCCTCATCAGCCAAGGCGTCAAGGGCGTCGTGCTGGCGCCGCAGGACACCGCCGCCGTGGCACCCACCCTCCAGCAGCTCAACACCAAGAAGATCCCCGTCGTCATGGTCGACACCCGTCCCGAGCAGGGCGACGCCTACATGGTGGTACGCGCCGACAATCGGGCCTACGGCGAGAAGGCGTGCAAGTTCCTCGGCGAGAAGCTGTCCGGCAAGGGCAAGGTCGTGATGCTCCAGGGCGACCTGGCCTCCATCAACGGCCGCGACCGCACGGAGGCGTTCAACACCTGCATGAAGGCGAGCTACCCCGGCATCACCGTGTTCGGCGAGGCCACGAACTGGGACGGCGCGGTCGCCTCGCAGAAGTTCCAGACCCAGCTCACCGCCAATCCCGACATCAAGGGCGTCTACATGCAGTCGAGCTTCGCCCTGTCGGGCACCCTCCAGGTGCTCCAGCAGCGCGGCCTCCTGGTCCCGCCGGACGATCCCAAGCACGTCTTCGTCATCTCCAACGACGGCATCCCCCAAGAGCTGAAGGAGATCGCCGCCGGCAACATCGACGCCACCGTCTCCCAGCCGGCCGACCAGTACGCCAAGTACGCGCTGCATTACACCAAGGCCGCCATCGACGGCAAGACGTTCAAGCCGGGCCCGACCGACCACGACAGCACCATCATCCAGGTGCGCCCCGGCCTGCTGGAGGACCAGCTTTCCGCGCCCCTGGTCACCGCCGACGGCGCCACCTACGCGGGCGTGGCGAGCGTCAAGCCGGGCGACTCCTCGCTGTGGGGCAACAACCTTGGCGGCTGACCAGGCGGTGACACCCCTCGTCGAGGCGGTGGGTGTCACCAAGAGATACGGCGAGACCGTCGCGCTGGACCGTGCCGGGATCCGCGTCATGACCGGCCAGACCCACGCGCTGGTCGGCCGCAACGGAGCCGGGAAGTCCACCCTGGTCTCGATCCTCACCGGGCTCCAGGCTCCCGACGAGGGCGAGGTGCGCTTCGGCGGCGAGCCCGCCCCGCGCCTGGCCGACCGTAACGCCTGGCGGCAGCGGGTGGCCTGCGTCTACCAGAAGTCCACGATCATCCCCGAGCTGACCGTGGCGGAGAACCTCTACCTGCACCGCCACGACCTGAACCGGTTCGGGCTGATCCGCTGGGGTCTCCTGCGGCGCAAGGCGGCCGAGTTGCTCGCCACCTGGTCGGTGGACGTCGACGTGCGCCTGCCGGCCGGCGAACTGGACGTCGAGCAGCGGCAGTTCGTGGAGATCGCCCGGGCGCTGTCCTTCGGCGCCCGATTCATCATCCTCGACGAGCCGACCGCCCAGCTCGACGCCGCCGCCATCGCCCGGCTGTTCGCGCGGATCCGCACCCTGCAGGAACAGGGGGTCACCTTCCTGTTCATCAGCCACCACCTGCAGGAGACCTACGAGATCTGCGACACGGTCACGGTCTTCCGCGACGCCCGGCACATCCTGACCACCACCGTGGCCGACCTGCCGCACGCGGAGCTGGTGGCGGCGATGGCAGGAGAGGCCGCCGGCCTGGCCGAGACCTCCTCCCGGACGGCCGTGCCCTCCGGCGGTGGCGTGGTGCTCGGCGTGCGCGGTCTGACGTACGGCGACGCCTACCGGGAGATCGACTTCCAGATCCGCGACGGCGAGATCGTCGGCCTGGCGGGCGCGGCCGGCAGCGGCAGGACCGAGCTGGCCGAGACCGTCGCCGGGTTGCGCGCGGCCGATGCGGGCACGATCGAGGTCGCCGGGCGCGTTCCCCGTCCCGGCAGCGTGCCCGACGCGCTCGCCGCAGGTGTCGGCTTCGTCCCCCGCGACCGCCACCACCAGGGGTTCGTCCCGATGATGTCGATCGCCGACAACGCCACCATGACCGTCCCCGACCAACTCGGCGAGGCCGGCCTGATCAGCGGCCGGCGGCGCGACCGGCTGGCCCGAAATCTGATCGCCAACCTGGCGATCAAGACCCCCGGCCCCGGCCTCCCCGTGATGGGCCTGTCCGGCGGCAACCAGCAGAAGGTCGTCATGGCCAGGGCGCTGGCCTCCGACCCCCGGCTGCTCGTGCTGATCACCCCCACCGCCGGGGTGGACGTGAAGTCCAAGGAGTTCCTGCTCGGCAAGGTCGAGGAGACGGCCGCCAAGGGGACCGGAGTGCTGATCGCCTCCGACGAACTCGACGACCTGCGTCTGTGCGACCGGCTGCTGGTGATGTTCCAGGGCCGTGTCGTCGCCGAGATGGCCGCCGGATGGCACGACCACGACGTGGTGGCGGCCATGGAAGGAGTCCGGCTCGATGCCTGAGAGAACTCTCACGCCCGCCACCGAGAACGCCGCCCCGGAGCGGGAACGGCCACGGATCCGGCTGGCCCGGCTGCGCGACTTCGCGCTGATCCCCGCGATCATCGCCATCGCCGTCGTCGGCCAGATCGTCAACCCGATCTTCCTGCAGGGCGACAACCTGATCAACATCCTGCAGACCATGTCGGAGATCTCGCTGCTGGTCCTGGCCCAGACCATCGTGCTGGTCGCCGGCAAGATGGACCTGTCACTGGAGTCGACGTTCGGTCTCGCGCCGGGCGTGGCGGCCTGGCTGACCGTGACCGCCGGTTCGGGCGCCGGGCTCGGCCTGCTGCCGGGCGCCTGGTCGATCCCCATCACCCTGGCTGCCGGCGCGCTCGTCGGCGTGGTCAACGCGCTGCTGATCGTACGGTTCGGGCTCAACGGTTTCATCGTCACGCTCGGCATGCTGATCGTGCTGCGCGGCCTGCTCACCGGCATCTCCGGCGGCCAGACCTTCTTCAACCTGCCGGCGTCGATGCTCTATCTCGGCTCGGCCCTGTGGCTTGGCGTGCCCGCCTCGATCTGGCTCTGCCTGCTGCTGTTCGCCGCCGGCATCGTGCTGCTGGGCTTCACCAAGTACGGCCGCGCCCTGTACGCCATCGGCGGCAACGTGGACGCGGCCAAGGCGGCCGGCATCCGTACCGACCGAGTGTTGTGGACTGCCCTGGTGGGCGCCAGCGTGCTGGCCGCGCTCGGTGGCCTGCTGATGTCGGGGCACCTGGCCTCCGTGGCGGCCGCGCAGGGCGACGGCGCGATCTTCACCGTGTTCGCCGCTGCCGTGATCGGCGGCGTCGGCCTCAACGGCGGCAAGGGCACGATGTTCGGGGCGTTCACCGGCATCCTCCTCCTCTACATGATCCAGAACGTCCTCACCCTGGCCGGCGTGCCCGCCCAGTGGATCCAGGCCCTCAACGGCGGGATCATCATCGTCGCCCTCATGCTGTCCCGCCTCACCGGCGGCAAGGTCCAGGAATAGCCCGTTCCCGCACCCTCACGATGGCAACAGCCATGTCCGAGAACCACCTGACGCGAAGGCAGCTGATGAAGCTCGGCACGGCCGGAGCCGGCGCGCTCCTGCTGCCGAAACCGGCTCCGCGCGCTGCCCATCGGCAACTCGCCCTCTGCCCTGCGATCTTCCCCTGGCGCCGATCAGATCCAGCCGCGCTCTTCCGCGAGAAGTACGGCCTGCTGGCGGGTGCCGACGGCGAGCTTGCCCAGCACAGTGGAGATGTGGTTGCGGACGGTGCCGGGGGCGAGGGAGAGGGTGCGGGCGATCTGTCCGGTGGTCTGGCCGTGCCGGGCGGCGCGCAGAACGTCGAGCTCGCGGTCGGTCAGTGGTGAGCGTTCGTCGCTCAGCGCGTCGGCGGCGATCTCGGGGTCGACGTACCGACCGCCGGCGGCGACGCGGCGGATGACGGCCGCGACCTCGTCGGCGGAGCGGGACTTGGGCAGGAACCCGGCGGCTCCGGAGGCCAGTGCTCGGCGCAGGACGCCGGGCCGGGCGTGGCGGGTGACGATCACGCACCGGGTGGCCAGGGTGCGGTTGAGCTTCTCGGTGACCTGGACGCCGTCCAGGTGCGGCATCTCGAGATCGAGCAGGCAGACGTCGGGCTTGAGGCGTTCGGCGGTGGTGACCGCTTCGGCGCCGTCGGCGCACTCGGCGACGACGTCGATGTCCGGTTCCAGGCGCAACAGCGCGGCCAGTGCGGAGCGGATCATGCCCTCGTCGTCGGCGAGCAGCACGCGGATCATCCGGCAACCTTTCCTTCGGCGGGGACTTCTTCGGCGGGGACCGTGACGACCACGGTGAAGGTCTCGTCCTCGCGCCGTGCTTCGAGGTCTCCGCCTGCCTCGGCCGCGCGTCGCGCGAGTCCTTCCAGGCCGGAACCGTCGCCCGTGCTCTCCGGTGCGCTGCCGGCGACGTCGTTGGAGATCTCGTAGCGCCACGACCGGTCCGCGCGGGTGAGGGACAGGCGGACCCACCGGCCGCCGCCGTGGCGCAGCACGTTCGTCGTGGTCTCCCGGATGACGGGCCCGAGGGCGGACGCCGGCGCCAGCGACGCGTCCGGATCGACGACGGCTTCGGCTTGCGTGCCCGCGGCGCGCAGCAGGTCGACGGCGTTGGCGAGCTCGTCGCTCAGCGGGACGGCGCGGAACCGGGTGGCCAGGTCGCGGGTGCCCTGCCGTGCGTCGTCGACGCTGGCGCGCGCGGCGCGTAGCTGGTCCATGCCCGCTTCGGGGTCGCGGGGCATGAGTCGTTCAGCGAGCTCGAGCTGGAGGGCGATGACCTGGAGGTGGTGCCCCTGCAGGTCGTGGACGTCGGTCGCCAGCCGTAGCCGCTCCTGGGTCGCGGCGAGCTTCGCCTCCGAGGCCCGGGCCCGGTCGAGGGTGACGAGCACGTCCCACCACCACAGCGAGGAGACGGTCATGGCCGGAAGGAATACGGACAGGGCGATCAGCTGGAACCAGTTCGGGTCGGCGCTCAGTCCAAGGGTGAGGCGGACGTCGATCACTGCCAGCGCGACGAGCAGGGCGGTCGCCGCCAGCACCACGCGAAGGCGTACCCCCTGCGGCCAGTTCAGCAGCACGATCACCTGGATCACGGGCAGTACGCCCACCACCCAGACGCCGGTGACGAGCCCGGCCGCGAGACCGTAGGCCGCCGCGATCAGGAGCGGCGCGAGGTGGCGCCGCCAGTTCACCAGCGGCGTGTCAACCGTCCGATGCCGGTAGTCGAGCAGCGGACGCAGCGTCGCGAGCCACCACAGCAGCCCGCCGACGCCGACGGCCGCGGCCGTGAGGTTGCCGAACCCGCCCTCGACGAGGGCGGTCACCAGGAGCAGGACGACGACCGGCTCGAAGAGCACGACCGCCAGTGCGACATACCACCAGGTCGCGCTGATGCTCCGGGTGAGCCGTAGCGCGGTGCGGGCTTCCGCTGCCGCCGATACGGCGGCAGCGCCCCCGGGCGGGCTGCTCATTCGCCCAGGCTACCGGCATGACACATGTCATGGATGCGGCGTGCGAAGGTCCCGGAAGGCGGTGACAGCGAGGCACTTCTGAGCTGCGTTCCCGAGCGGTGGACTGGAGTCAGGACGGGGGGACAACCCCGGCGCCCACACCGACAGGAGCACCCCATGAGCTTCATCGACACCCTCCAGGACCTCGTCGGGCTGGTGCCGGACGTCGTCCAGCCGCTCATCGTCGCGGCCGCGGGCGCCATCCCCTTCATCGAGGGCGAGGGCAGCGTCGTGATCGGCATCATCGGCGGCATCCCGCCGGTCGTCGCCGCGATCGCCGCGATGGCCGGCAACTTCCTCATCGTGACCGTACTCGTGCTGCTCAGCTCCGGTGCGCGCGACGCCGTCGTGACCCGCCGCCGCGAAAAGGTCCTGGCGCGCGACGGCATGCCGGCCGGCAGCGACTCCGCCCTGGCCGCGGCGCCGGCCGAACGCTCCGGCGGCTCTCGCCGGGCCGCGCGCCGCGCGAAGTTCCAGCACGCCTACGAGCGCTACGGCGTACCGGGCGTCAGCCTGCTCGGACCCCTGCTGCTGCCCACGCACTTCACGGCCACCATGCTCGCCGCCTCCAGCGTCGGCAAGACCCGCATCCTGATCTGGCAGGCACTCGCGATCATCGCCTGGACCACGCTCACCGCGCTGATCGCGAGTGGCGTCATGAACGCCGTCGGCTGAGAACCCGCTCTGTTCGGCGCCGTATCGCTCGATCCAGCAGACGTTCCTGCCCCGCGCACACCCTGTTGACGCACGCCTTCTCGAGGAGAAACCCCATGCCCCACCTGTCCGAGACCTCGTCCGCCGGCGGCTCGGGGGGTCAGCCCAGATCGGTCCCTGAAGGCGCGCCGTATCACCGGGTGCTCGCGGGGCAGAAGCGCCGCATCGGCCGCGGCATCCTCGCGATCGTGCTGCTGAACGCCGGCCTGGTGGGCTTCGGCGCTGCCTTCGCCCAGCTCGGGGGTCAGATCGACCTCCTGCTCGGGCGGGACAGCGTCGTGACGGGCGGTACGGAGTTCACACCGGTCACGATGGCCACCACCTTCGCCTCCACCGCGCTGCTGATCCCCTGGAGCATGCTCCTGCAGCGCTGGTTGTACGGCGTCAAGGGCGGTTCGCTCCACTCCGTCGTCGGGGCGTTCCGACCCGCGGTCCTCGGCCGCGCGATCCTCTTCCTCGCCCCGATCTGGGCGATCTACATGGCGGTTCTCGCCGCCCTGGAGCCATCCCCGGCAGGGAGCTGGGCGGTCGCCGACCTGTTGTTCATGTTCGCGGTCACGATCGTCATCGTTCCGCTGCAGAGCGCGGGCGAGGAGTACGGCTACCGGGGGCTGATCTTCCGGGTCGCCGGGAGCTGGGGCCGCGGACCGCGATCCGCTCTCACCCTGGGCGTCATCGTCTCCGCCGTCCTGTTCGCCACGATCCACCTGTCCACCGACGTCTGGCTGAACCTCCAGTTCCTGGCTGTCGGCGTAGCGTTCGCGCTCATCACGTGGCGCACCGGCGGCATCGAGACCGCAGTCGTCCTGCACGCCGCCAACAATGTCTTCGGGCTCCTGCTGGCGCTGGTGCTGCACGCTGACCTCGGCGCCTCGACGGACCGCTCGTCCGGTGTCGGGTCCGTCGTCCACCTGATCCCGGTCGTTCTGCTGGCGGTCATCACCGCGGCGGTCTGGTACCGCACCGGCCGCGACGGGCCGGCAGTCACCCCCATGCGCGCGTCTGGCCAGGACTCCATACCCACCGCCCACACAGGCGGCGCTGGAGCCCGCTGAATCACCCGAGGCGGATACTTGCCGTATCGCCCTGTGGCCACGGCAGGTGGAGGACGGTGCCGGCCCGGAGAACTACTTCTTCGTCATGCGGCGCCAGGGTGGTGTCCGGCAGGGCTCTGGCAACGGCGAGCCCGTCCAGGACATCGCCGCCTCCAGCGCGGCAGCCGCCGTCAGCGTCGCGATCGCCGTCCGATAGTCGGGCGAGGCTGCGCGCCTGTCGCATCTGGCAGTGGTGGGGTCGGTGAGCTCACGGGTGGGTGCAGGACCAGGACAACGATCACGAGCACGAGGATCACGGCGGTCAGGGTGACGGGGACGGGGATCAACGGATCACCCAAGACCAGGACCGCCGCCAGCGGGACGACGGCGTTGACGAGCGGGTCGGCGTGGTCTCGGATCGCGATCCACCAGATGCCTGCCAGGAAGACCGCGATCGGTATGGTCACGGCGAAGGAGGCGGCCAGGTCGCTGAGCTCGCTGTGCCCGGTCAGAACGTCGATCTGGACCTCGATGCCCGCGGAAAACGCGCCGGCGGCGGCGAACACGAAGTAGTGGACGTAGCCGTAACGCAGCGATTCACGGAAGCTGGTGATGGACCGGTGGTGGGGCGGCCAGAAGTAGATCCACCACAGGGCGGCGGTCACGACGAACGTGAGCGCGGCGATCGAGATCAGCGGCCCGAGGGCATCGGTGTCGTGGACGGCCTCGATGATCGCGTTGGAGGAGGCGAGCAGGCTCTCGCCGAGCAGGATGAGCGTGAAAAGGCCGTAGCGCTCGGTGATGTGATGCGGGTGCCACGGAGTGGTGCCGCGTCTCTGGGCGATGACCGGGATCGCGATCTCGACGACGATGAGCAGGACCAGCGTGATCCTGCCCAGTACGTCGGGCAGCGTGAGCTGCAGGAGCCAGAGGACCTGGACCGCCGCGATACCCCCGGCGTAGACCTGGGCGGTGCGGCGGATGGACGCGTCAGAGCGTGAAGCGCGCAGCCACTGGGCGACCATGGCCAGGCGCATGACCACGTAGCTGAGGATCGGCAGAGTGTAGTCCGCGTCGGTGAAGGCGGGCTCGATCCCGGCGGCGAGCACGAGCACGCCGGCCATCTGGACGATGGTCAGCACCCGGTAGAGCCAGTCATCGGTGTCGAAGGACGTGGCGAACCAGGTGAAGTTCATCCAGGCCCACCAGATCCCGAAGAACACCAGACCGTACGTGACCAGGCCGTCGAGCACGTGCCCCTCGGTCAGGGCGTGGTGGAGCTGGATGGAGGCGATGCTCACTGCGACGACGAAGACGAGGTCGAAGAACAGCTCGAGCATGCTGGCCGACCGGCCCGGTTCGTGAGGGTCGCGGGCTGCCATCGGGATGAGGCGGAACCTGCTCGCCGGGGGCGGGGGTGCGGGCATCGTCGCGGGGTCCTTCCTGTCGCAAGCGCGAGAGGCGTCGTGGCGGATGGCTCTGGTGCGCGCTCATGCACGGTTCAGCGCAAAGCGCGGAGGTGCTCCCGGCCCACGGGGTCGGTGGCATCGTCGAAGTCGTGGTGCGTGGTTAGCCACTTCTTGACGTAGGGGCAGACCGCCACGATGCGATATCCGGCTTGGACGCTCGTGCTCAGTGCGGTGCGAGTGAGCGTGCCGGCGAGACCGCGGCCTTCGAATTCATCGAAGACCACCGTGTGGTAGAAGATGCGCTGCATCTCGCCGAAGTCCTTGTACATGGAGAACCCGGCCTGGGTGTCCTCGACGAGGACGTCGAAGCGGCCCTTGTCGGGGTTGTCGCGGATGGTCACTTCTTGCTGGTTCTGATCGTTCATTGCTGTGATCCTCTCGTTGGGGGAAGTGACGTACATGGGTTCACACCATGGTGGTCATGGAGTTCCCTTCTCGTGACGCACGCGCTACGGCTCGGGGTCGAGATGGCGGCGTAGCGCCTCAGTGAACTCGTCGACCTGTGCCAGTTGTTCCGGGGAGAGCGCGTCGACGAAGAGCTCGCGCACGTCACGCAGGTGCGGCAGCGAGCCGCGCCGGAACGACTCCGCTCCGGAGTCGGTCAGCCGCACGTCGATGCCGTGGACGTCGTCGGGGCACGGGGCTCGGCGTACGAGCCCGCGCTTCTCCATCCGCCCCAGGTGGTGTGACAGGCGGCTGCGTTGCCAGCCGATCAGCTGGGCCAGCTCGGAGGAACGCAACGTCCTGCGATCCGCCTCGCTCAGTGCGAGCAGCACTCGGTAGTCAGCGGAGGACAAGGCCGACTCGCTCTGGAGCCGTCCCTCCAGGAGGGTGCGCAAGGTTTCGGCGGTCTCGATGTAGTTGCGCCAGATGCGCAGCTCCTCACGCGTGGGCATCATGCGGCGCTTCTTCTGAACCATGGCACCTCCGGAATTGACACGTCAACTCTGCACGTTACAGGATTGACACGTCAACCCCCATCACGGTGAGACTCGAATCCCACAAGGAGCGAACCCATGACCGACAGCACCGCCGTCCAGTTCGGTGTCGACAGCTTCGGCGACCTACCTCGCGACGATCAGGGAAAGGTCGTCTCCCATGGCCAGGCGATCCGCGCTGTCGTGGAAGAGGCGGTGCTCGCCGACCAGGTCGGCGTGGATGCCATCGCTCTCGGTGAACACCACCGCCCCGAGTACTCGATCTCCACTCCCGAGACGGTGCTGGCCGGCATCGCCACCAGGACCGAGCGCATCCGCCTCGCCTCGGGTGTGACAGTCCTGTCCTCCGACGACCCGGTGCGCGTCTTCCAGCGTTTCGCCACGGTCGACGCGCTCTCGAACGGGCGCGCCGAGGTGATCCTGGGCCGCGGGTCGTTCACCGAGTCGTTCCCGCTGTTCGGGTATGACCTGGCTGACTACGAGATCCTCTTCGAGGAGAAGATCGACCTGTTCCACAAGCTGCTGGACGAGGGACCGGTCACGTGGGAGGGCACCACGCGCGCCGCCCTCAAGGACGCCGACGTGTTCCCCAAGACGGAGTCCGGGCGGCTGACGACCTGGGTCGGTGTGGGCGGGTCGCCCCAGTCCGTCATCCGTACCGCGCGGTACGGGTTCCGGCTCATGCTCGCGATCATCGGCGGCGCGCCCGACCGGTTCGCCCCGTACGTCGAGCTGTACCGGCGCGCCACGGAACAGCTGGAGACCACCGCCCACCCGGTCGGGATGCACTCGCCCGGCTTCGTCGCCCAGACCGACGAGGAGGCCAAGCGACTGTTCTGGCCCGGCTACAAGGAGATACGCGACCGCATCGGCGCCCTGCGCGGCTGGCCCCCTCTGCGACGTGCGGAGTTCGAGGCCGACGTCGAGCACGGCTCCCTCTACGTCGGTTCGCCCGAGACCGTCGCGCGCAGGATGGCCCGTGCCATCCGCACGCTCGACGTCGGGCGCTTCGACCTGATCTACTCCGCTGCCGGCTCCGTCTCGGCCGGCGACCGTCTGCGCGCCGTCGAACTGTACGGCACCAAGGTGATCCCGATGGTGCGCGAGCTGCTCGCCGAGGAGCCCAGCACGCCGGCGGTGGCCCGATGACGGTGCGCACGGCCGTACGCACCATCGGCGTCCTCGGGGCCGGCAAGGTAGGCACGGTCCTGGCCCGCCTCGCTCTCGCCGCCGGGTATCGCGTACTCGTCGCGGGGTCGGGGGACCCCGCGAAGATCGCCCTCACCATCGACGTCCTGACGCCCGGCGCCACCGCCGTCTGGGCCGTCGAAGCCGTACGGGACGCCGACGTCGTGATTCTCGCCCTCCCGCTCAGCAAGTATCGCGCTCTCCCGACCGACGAGCTGCGCCACAAGCTCGTCATCGACACCATGAACCACTGGTGGGAGGTCGACGGGCCCCGCGAGCGGTTCCTCGAGCCCGGCGTCTCCTCCAGCGAAGAGGTGCAGCATTTCCTCGACGGGGCACGCGTCGTCAAGGCCTTCAACCACATGGGGTACCACGACCTGGAGGACGAGGGCCGGCCCGCCGGGGCACCGGGCCGCAAGGCGATCGCGGTCGCCGGTGACAGCGAGGCAGCCGTCACCGAGGTCGCGGCGCTCGTCGACGACCTGGGCTTCGACCCCGTGCCTATCGGACCTCTCGCCGAGGGTGTCCGACTCGAGCCGGGCACCGCCGCCTTCGGCGCCAACGTCCAGGCGGCCGAGCTCCGGCTTCTGACCCAGGCAGCCGTGCCCGACACGATCGTGGAGTGGTCCAAGTGAGCAATCCGGAAGCGGCCTCGGAAGTGATGCGGTCCAGGACACAGGTCGGAAGCACCACCGGGGTCGAGGTGCTCGCGGCCCGCGACGTGCCCCTGGGCGGACCGCGGGCCTTGCGGGTGCGGCGCACGATTCCCCAGCGGGCTCGGACCCTGATCGGCGCCTGGTGCTTCGCCGACCACTACGGACCGGTCGAGGTGCCGGCGGCCGGCATGGACCTACCGCCGCATCCGCACACGGGGCTGCAGACGGTGAGCTGGCTCTTCAGCGGCACTATCGAGCACCGCGACAGCCTCGGCACCCACTCGCTCATCCGTCCAGGAGAGCTCAATCTCATGACCGGCGGCCACGGCATCGCCCACTCCGAGGTCTCCACTGCGGACACCACGGTCCTCCACGGCGTCCAGTTGTGGGTGGCCCTGCCCGACGCGGACCGGGAAGCCGGGCGTGACTTCCAGCACCACGTGCCGGAGCCCGTGCGGATCGACGGGGCCGAGCTGCGGGTCTTCCTCGGCTCAGTGGCAGGCGAGACCTCGCCGGTGCGGACGTTCACACCCTTGCTGGGTGCGCAGCTCGACCTCGAGCCGCGCGCCACGGTCACGCTGTCCGTCGACCCCGGATTCGAGCACGGCCTGCTCGTCGATGCCGGTGACGTACGCCTGGACGGTACCGCGGTCCCCGCGGGGGAGCTCGGCTACGTGACGCCGGGCATCGACATCCTGACGGTGACGAACCGCTCGGACGGCCCGGCACGCACCATCCTGCTCGGTGGCCCGCCGTTCGAGGAGGAGATCGTCATGTGGTGGAACTTCGTCGTCCGCGACCACGAGGAGATCCTGCGAGCCCGCCAGGACTGGGAGGCCGCTTCGGACCGCTTCGGAAGCGTCGAGGGCTACCACGGGCACCGCCTTCCCGCGCCGCCGGTGCCGGACGTGATCATCAAGCCACGGCGCAACCCGCCGGGCCGCACCGATCGGGCATGAGGAGCATCGCACCAAGTCGTGTCGCGACGGCCCGCGTGGGGCGCGGGTCGTCCTGTCCTCCGGTTCGGTTAGGTCCAGTGACGTCATAGGTCCAGTGACGTCAACCCGAGTAGGACCCGCCGCCACCCCGAACCGACCGGCCTCGCCGACGCGCGCACGGCGCTCGCGATCACCCTGCCCTGAACCGGCGGCCTCGGGTCACGGGGCTTCGTCGCCGGTGTCGGCACCGTCGTCGCCCGCTTCGTGGAGCAGGTGCGCTCGACGGAGCACGTCGACCTGCGCGGAGTTGTAGAGCGCCCTGAGGGCGTGACCTGCGGCGCGCCGCGCCGCCTCGGCCTGGCCTGGCGTGGAGGCCCGCGGCTCCAGCGTCACGCCGTGTGCGGTGGCGCCCGGGACGATGAAGGGCGCGAGCTGCTCGGCGAGGGCCTGCCGGGTGGCATCGTCGGCGTCTTCGGGCAGGTCGCGGAACGCCTCGTCGAGTTCGTCGTTCGGGTGTGCCTTGAGCGTCCGGCGCAGCACCTCCATCGACTCGTCCGAGAAAAGCTGGGCGTAGATCGTCAACAGGGCGCGGTCGTTGTCGCGCAGGTCCTGGACGAGGCCGCTGAAGCTGGTCGGCACCTCCGGCGACGCACCCGGCTGCGCCAGGATGGCCAGCTCTCGCCGAATGCTCTCCAGCCGCCGGACCGTCGCCTCGAGCTCGGCGTCGACGGTCCGGAAGACGGAGGCCCGCCCTTCGCCGCTCGTGCCCAGCTCGGCCACCTGCGCGAGCGGCACACCGAGCCCGGTCAGGCGCTTGATCTGCAGGAGCCGCGTCAGGTGGTGCACCTCGTAGCGCTTGTAGCCGTTGGGCTCGCGGTCGGGCTCGTCGAGCAGCCCGACCTGGTGGTAGTAGCGCACCGTCTTCACCGTGGTGCCCGCCAGGTCGGCGATCTCGCGTGTGCTCCAGGTCATGGGTCCTCCCCTCGTCGTCCGGTGCCGGCTCTAGGTCGTGATCCGCGTACGTCGCTCGCGCACCCAGACGAGGACGACCATGGCGATGTTAACGGCGGCGAGGATCAGGAGGGCCCCGTCACCGGTGTCGGTGGACCGGTCGATGGTGTATGCCTCGCCGTCTGCCATCAGCGTATTGACGCTCGAGAACAGGACGTTGTTGGCGATGTGGAACGCGGCCGGCGCCTCGATGCCGCGGCTGATGATCGCCATCAGTCCCGTGGCAGCGCCGATGAAGGTGTAGTAGCCGAACAGCCAGGGATCGCTGGAGCCGTGAACGACCGCGAAGGCCAGGCTGGAGACCACCAGACCGACGGCGAGGGCCGGGCGAACCGCGCGCACCCAGGACGCGGCGGCGGGCAGCACGGCGCTGCGGAACATCAGCTCCTCGCCGACGGACTGGAGCGGGGTGCTCAGCACGGTGATCACCAGCATGAGGATCGTCGTCCCGGAGACACCGAACGCGACCCAGCCTGGGGACTCGGGGGCGACCAGCGCCACCACGCCGATGCCGGCGCCCACCAGCAGGGCCGCGCCGAGCAGGTACTGCGCCAGGCGTCGACCGTCGAACGCCCGTGGCGAGCTGATCAGACCGCGCCACGGCACCTTCGCCAGCCGTGCCAGCAGCAGGATCGCCACCACGCCCGAGATGCCCACGCTCAGGTTGACGGCCAGGAGCTTCAGCGGGGTGAAGGTGGCGGACATCGGGTCGTCGCTGCCCTCGATGACGCCCACGACCTGGTACAGCAGGATCTGCAGGAGCACCATCACGACCGGCGGCACGACGAGGACGACCAGCGGCTTCCACCAGCTCATGCGGACGTGGGCACCGAACGGCCGGGAGCCGTCGACACCCGGCGCGCGACGTCCGGATGCCGGGTCGTCGGATCGGTGCGATGAGCTCGGGCGCGCTGCCGTGGCCGGTTTCTGGCCGGGTTTTGGCACGGACATCGGGCGGTCCTCCTGGGTCGAGATGGTCGTTGCACGCACTAGCGAACGCCATGCCCTGGGGGCACACTCAAGCGTGTACGGTGCCGAAACGCGGATACTACTGCTGAGCTGGGCGTTTGCCGGGTGATCAGGCGGCTCTGTAGTACCCATTGATCAGCCCTGTGCCGGTCCTTCGGCGGTGGATCCGGGAGGTCATGTCGATCATCTGGCTCGGGTTGTGCAAGGGAGGGCGGCCCTGATACGGGCGATGATGTACAGGCCGTCGAAGGCCTTGCGGGTGCGGAAGTCGAGAGCTCCCCAATGCTGTCGGTCGCCTGACCCTGCCTCTCCGTGATGGGTCACGCACATGGTCATGCGCCGGTGGAGGATTTCGTGTTCGAAGAGAGGGCTTTCGGGGTTCCCGTAGCACTGGGGAGCGGACGTACGAGATCGCGGCCGGAACTCGCGGGGATCGGCAAGCGCGACCAGCACACTCTTGCTGCGTCGGACTCAGGCCGGAACCGCGGGCCGCGACGTCATCGGGTGATCTTCCGGCCGGTCGAAGGCGCCGCCCTCACCCGGCAGATCACCGGTTGCTAGCTCTTGCTCCAGATCGACGCGATCACGCCGTCCTCGGCGCTCAGGATCTGCGGCCGATACCCCAGCGTCTTCAGCTGGGAGGACTTGAGCGTGTAGGTGACCTTGGACAGGCTCAGGTACTCCTTCAGGCCGGTCGCGCTGCCCTTGCTCCACACGGTGGTGTACAGCTTGCCGGGCTCGACGGCCATGAGGACCGGACGCAGACCCTGCTTGGTCTTCGCCAGCAGCTCCTGGCCGCGCTCCTGCACGGTCTGGCCGAGGGTCACCTGCACAACTCCGGTGGCGCCGCCGGCCACCCAGACGGCCGCGTACAGGGGCCTCTCCACCGTGCCGTACACGTCCAGCGACGCGATGCTGTAGCCGGCGGCGGTGAACTCGGCGTTGACCTTCGCGAAGGTTTCCTTGGACATGCTCAGCTGGGACTTGGCCAGCTGCGTGGTCTTCTCGAAGACCGCCCCGAAGACCGCGCCCGAGCCCGAGCCGGTGCCGCTGATCAGCTTGGGCTGGTAGCCGGCCGCCAGCTGCTCCTTGATGCGCTTGGGCAGGTCCGTGGCCGACAGGCCCTGCAGTACGTTGACCTTGCGGGTGGCGTCCTTGGTCCACAGGGACGTGTACTGCGGGCTGGCCGCGTTGGTCACGTTCAGCGCCGTGGGGACATAGCCCTTGCTCAGCAGGTCTTTGCCGCGCTGCAGCAGCTTGGTCCCGCTGAGCGCGTCGAGCGAGAGCCACTCCAGCGGCAGGTTCTGGACGGTCTGGGTTGGCTTGGCGGACTGCTCGGCCATCGCCGGGGATGCGAGGGCCAGCAGGGGTGCGGTGGCGGTCGCCACCGCCGCGGTAAGGGCGGCAACCCTCTTCGCGTTCCTCATGTTCCTCCTCAGGTAAAAGTCATCCCAATTAGGGACAAGTGGGGACCATAACAGAGGATGAGTAGATAGCGACCCATTGTTACCGCGATCGTGACAAGGCCGTGTCAAAGCTCCCGACAGCCGAGGCTTACTCATGTCTTGTGCTGTAAGGGTGCTTACGCTGGGGCGGGCTCCGAAACCGTGCAGGGCGGTCTGGTGCGGGCCTCCGCCGTGGTCACGGGGTGGTGGTGAGCGTCGGGGGCTCGGGGGTCGTGCGCTGCTCGATGGACAGCCGCACGCCCTTGGGGTCCGGTCGTACGGCGCCTACGAACGACTCCCGGCGCCAGCCGGAGAGTCGTTCCTCCTTGACCACGTCTCCGGTGTGCGGTGAGTGCACCATGTATCCGGGCCTCGAGATCATCCCCACATGCCCGAGGCCGTGGAAGAAGACGAGGTCACCTCGCTGGAGGTCGTCCCAGGAGATCTTCCGGGAGAACGCGCTGACGGTCAAAGAGTTGTGAACCATCTAAAACATCGCGCCCCATAGGGGTCGCTGTCGGTGCTTCAGGTCGGCAGGGGTACGGGCCAGAAGACGTACAACCGGCACGAATCACGAGGTCGGCGAGTCGGGCCCCGGGAAGGTGGCTCCTGCCAGTTTTCTGAGGGCGATGCCGAGGATTCGGTCGGCGGGGTAGGGGCCGTTGAGGCGGGAGTCATTGCTCGCGTTGTTGTCGCCGAGGACGATCAGCGTGCCGTCGGGGACGGTCCGCAGGGTGCCGGCCGCCTCCTGCGCCGGTGGGGGGATCGGGTCGCCGGGGAGTGCCGCGACGCGTTTGACCTGCCATCGCGTTCGCGTCGGCAGGGAGGCGAGGACCTTGACCTCGTGGGAGACGGGTACGCGCGGTGGTTCCAGGACCACGATGTCACCGATCTTCAACGCGGTGATGCCGCACCGGCGGACGAGGAGCTTCTCGCCGGGTTGGAGGGTGGGTGTCATGCTGGTCCCGGACACGGTGACGACCACGATGCGCCGCCGTAGGAGGACGGTCGCCACCAGGATCACCGCGGTCATCGCCAGCGAGGAGGCCAGGGCGATCATGGGATCGGCTGGGGCTCGTGGCCGGTGTCGTAGCCCGATGCCTGCATGCGGAAGAGCCGGGCGTAGGTGCCGTCGTGCGCCATCAGCTCGCCGTGGGTGCCTTGTTCGGTGATGCGGCCGTCGTCGAGGACGGCGATGCGGTCGGCCATCCGCACCCCGTTGAGCCGGTGGGAGATGATCACACTGGTGGTGCCGTTGCGGTGTTCAACCAGCCGCTGGTGGATGGTGTGTTCGGCGTCGGCGTCCAGGCCGGAGCTGGGTTCGTCCAGGATGAGCAGGTCGCGGCGGCCGCGCATCAGCCCACGGGCCAGGGCGATCCGCTGCCACTGGCCGCCGGACAACGTCATTCCCGTGGTGGAGCCGTCGGAGTCGGAGCTCATGAAGAACATCCGGCTCAACAGGGTGTCGTAGCCATGGGGCAGGGCGGCGATGGTGGCGTCCACTTCGGCGGACGCCGCGGCGGCGCGGATCCTGTCCAGGTCATGCAGGGCGGGCAGGTCGCCGATGCCGATGTTGTCCGCGGCTGTGAAGTCGTAGTTCATGTGGTCCTGGAAGACGGTGCCGATGCGTTCGCGCAGGCCGGCGACGGGGATGTGGCGGATGTCGACGCCGTCCCAGCTGATCGAGCCCCGGGTGGGCTCGTACAACCGGCACAGGAGTTTGACCAGGGTGCTCTTCCCGGCGCCGTTCACGCCGACCAGGGCCAGCAGCGAGCCGGCCGGGATCCGCAGGTCGACCCCGCGCAGCACCCAGGGTTTGTCCGGGGCGTAACGGAACCACACGTCGCGCAGTTCGATCGCGCCGTGCAGCGGCGGCGCGGGCACCGGGTGGGCCGGTGTGGTCAGGTCCGGCTCGGCGTTGAGGATGGCCAGGTAGTGGCCGAACTGCAGCAGCGCTTGATGCCCGCCGGCCAGTTGGGCGACCAGCCCGGACAGCCCGGTCTGCACCCCGGCGACGGCCGCTATGAAAACGATCACATCGCCGGGGGTCAGGGAACCGGCGCGTGCCTGCAGGATGCCCCAGACCAGGCCGGCGCCGGAGACGGCGGCGGTCAGCGCGGCCAGCGCGAACTGGGTGTGGAACACCCGCCGGTCCAGCCGTCGCTGTGCGGCGTTGACCTGGCGCAGCTCGCCCATCATCCGCGAGCGGATGAAGTCCGCCAGACCGAACAGCCGGATCTCCTTGGCGGCGGTACGGTCGGTCATCAGCTGCGAGTAGAACACCTGCCGCCGCTCGTGCGGGCTGATGGTCCACAACATCCGGCCCCGCCTGGTGCTCAAGCTCAGCTCAGCGGCGACCACCGGGATGGCCGAGGCCAGCACCACCGCGGCCATGACGGGACTGACCGCCAGCAGCGAGCCGGTGAACCCCAGCATGGTGACCGCGGTGCGCACCCCGCCCAGTGCGGCGTCCAGGATCGTCTGGGGTGACATCTCACCGGCTTGCTGAGCCAGCCGGATCCGGTCATGAAAGACCGGGTCCTCGAACCTGGACAGCCCGGCCAGGCGGGACAACGCCGCGTACAGCCGGTCTCGGCTGTGCAGCCGGATGGAGCGGCTCATTTCAGCGTCGACGTAGTGGAAAAGGTGCGGTAGCGCCGCCGCGATCAGCCCAAGCCCGGCCAGGAGCACGCTCTGCCCGATCAGCCAGCCGATGGACCGCTGCTGCCCCAGCAGCTCATCCAGTATCCGCTTGGTCAGCCACACGACCGCGACCGGCGTGGCGCCCATGACCAGTGCCCCGGCCAGCTGTGCGGCAAGCAGCGCCGGTCTGGCCTGCCAGGCCACCCCCAGCGCGGTCACCCACCGTTCCCGCCAGCTCGATTCGCCCGCCGCGTGCCGAGCCGCCGCATGCTCAGCCGCCGCATGCTGAGCCGCCGCGTGCTCAGCCGCCGCGTCAGCACCCGTGGCCTGATCAGCCGCGCGCATCACACCGGGACGGCCTGCTGCGACCGCGCCAGAGTGGCGACGCCGCCGGCGCCGGCCTGGACCGTGCCGTCCTGCCCGAGCAGGACGAACGAGGGCCAGCCCCGCACACTGAACGCGGTCATCAGCGGACCCTCCACCGGCTCGACCACCACGCGGGCCATCGGTGAGACGGCCTCGATGATGTCGGCGGCATCGTCGGCCGATCCGGAGATCACCATCAGGTTCTGCTCCCGCCCGCCCGGCACGGTGCCGGCGTATTCGACGAAACGGGGAAGCTCTTCATGACAGGCCGGGCATCCGGTGGAGAAGAACCCGACCAGCAGCGGACCTTCCACACCACTCACACCGGCCGGATCGCGCAAGGTGATGTCGGCGCCGTCCAGCGTGGTCGCGGTGAAATCGGCGATCCGCGTTCCCGGCTCGGGGACCAGCCTGCGCTCCGCGAGGTTGTCCATGCCCGCGCGTGCCCATTTCTCGTCATACTCCCGCAACCGCCGCAACACAGCCAGCATCAGCAACAGGTTGAGCCCGCCCAGCACACCGACCACGACAACCGCCGCGATCAACACCACATCCATCGACACATCCTCCTTCGGAAGACCACGTTTCTGAGAGGCTCGGCGAACCGCCTTCAACGGGGAAGGACCACCGCCACAAGATCGTCATAAGAAATGACCAGAGCGGCCAGGACCACCGCCACGAACCCGGACACCAGCAGAGCTGCCGGGTTCCACCCGGCAGCTCCCAGGGCTGTGGTCGGCGAGGCCCCCGCAACACCCGCCGCCGCGATCGACAACAAGATCGCGTTACGCACCAGGTGCCGCCTGCCCAGCGGCTGCGCCGACGCGCCGAAACACCGGCAACTCGCCGACGTGCCCTGCCGCAGAACCGAGCTGATCGCCGTCGTGAAGACGATCAACAGTGCCGCCCCGACTCCCAGACCCGCGAGCGCGGTGACATCGACCGCCAGCAGCGCCGCTGTCGCCAGCTCACACATGATCACCGCCGCGGCGACAGCAGATCTCCAGCGCGGTTTCACGCCGAACGCCCCCAACGACGCCCGGAATTCAGCTCGATCACGCCGCCCCCGCACTTTACTCGCCGCCGCGGCGAAGAAAACCACCGCAAGTAACACACGGCAACCGAAGCCAATATAGGCAATCAATATTCGACTCCTTCCCGGCGAGGGCGAAAGCTGGGTGGATCCTTTCGAAGCCTGTCCTCCATTGATCGCCAGGTGCGGGACCAAGCAGGATTCTAAGGATCAAGCCTGCTGGAGCCTAAGGACAACAACCCGAGACGACCAAGTCGCAGTTGCTGTAGAGGATGTACAGCGCGCGCGGATATACGTTGCCCCCTATTCGACATGGCTGGACGCGGCAACTTCTCTCGTATTCACACCCTCCCGCGCTGGCGACCGCCTTGGGCGCGAGGAACGCGAGGAGCCTGTCGCCCGTTGACGCTAAAGCAGCTCTCATGTCTTTGTCGCCTCTCTGTGATCGTTCTCGGACGCTCTACCTCATGAGTATTGATGCGAAGGCCGCGAATTCAAAGGACACAAAGAGGGCATTTGCCGGACATTCAGGCTCGACTCCGAGATGCAGGGACGGATGTCCGACGCTCGAAGTGTCCGGTAAATGTCCTGCCGCCGGCCTGGATCCGTTACTCATGTCGGCCAATACTCAGGCGTAGTGCCTTCCCGCAGCCCTCGCTGAGATGGTGACCATGACTGTCTATGAACCACCTGAAGGTGCGGTGAGCGTGTCGACCGATTTCGGCGCGGTAGACCTGACGCCGGATCCCGATCGCCCCGGATTCTGGGTGCTGTTGTTCGACTATTTTCCGCAGTCCTATGTGGACCTTGCCGACCCACGTCACCTGAGATTCACATATGTTCAGTGGCTCGCGTCGATCGCCGACCGTGTCGCGGACCCTGGTGCGCCGATCAGGGCGCTGCACCTGGGTGGCGGAGGTCTCACGCTCCCCCGGTACGTGGCAGCCACCCGGCCGGGGTCGGCTCAGCTGGTCGTCGATCGGGACGCCGCGCTGATGGAGGCGGTCAGGAGAGCGTTGCCGTTGCCGGCTGATGCCGCGATAGAGATATGTATCGCGGACGCGCGGGACGCGATGCGGTCGTCGCGGCCGCGAGCCTACGATCTCATCGTCACGGATGTGCTGACCCGGACAGGGGTGCCCGCGCGGCTTACGAGTCTGGAGTTCGCCACCGAGGCGGCAGGGGCATTGAAGCAGGGTGGGCAGTACGCGCTGAATATCCTGGATTCACTGCCCTTCGATTTCGCGCGTCGTCAGGTTGCGACCTTGCGTGCGGCGTTCGGCGATGTGTGCCTGTTCGGTGAGCCGGATGTGCTGCGCGGCGACCGGATCGGAAATCTCTTGCTCGTGGGAGCGAACGGCAGCCTGCCGACGCGGGCGCTGGCCGAGTGGGCGGGACGTGCGCCCGCTCCCGTGCGACTGCTCAGTGGCGGCGAGTTGGAATGCTTCGCCGGTGACGCCCGGTCGGTGGCCGACGCGGACGCGGTCGATTCGCCGCCGGCGGTACCTCTCCAGAAGTAGTCACCAGCTCTCCGCAACCCCTAGGTCAAGCGTTGTAACCGCCGTGGGCGTCCAGCACCGCTCCCGTGATGTACGACGCGGCCGGGCTCGCCAGGAAGGCGATGGCCACCGCCATCTCGTCGGGGTGGCCCATGCGCTGCAGGGACAGCGAGCCGACCAGGGCCTTGAGCGTCTCGGGGTCCGGTGGCTCCATCCCGTTCTCCATCAGCCCGGCCTCCACCACGTTGGCCGTGATGTTCCGGGGCCCGAGGTCTCGCGCGGCGCCCATGGTGTACCTCTCGATCCCCGCCTTGGTCGCCGCGTAGTCGGCAAGCCCGGGGAGGCCGACCCGGGAGCCCAGCCCAGAGCTCACCGTGATGACGCGGCCACCCTCGCGCAGCACCCGGGAGGCGGCCCGGATGACGGCGATCACCCCGAGGTAGTTGGTGGCGTGCATCCGATCCAGCGCGGCCGTGTCGGCATCCGGGTCGTCCACCGTGCCGTTGACTGAGATCGCCGCGTTGTTGACGAGGATGTCCAGGCCGCCGAAGTACGCGACCACGTCGCCGATCAGTGCCGGCGCCCGGCTCATGTCCGCCTGGTCGGACTTGAAGGCGGCCACCTTTCCCCCCTTGCCGCGCACCTCGTCCACGACGGCCTGCGCCTGTTCGTCAGAGCTGACATAGGTGAACCCGACGTCGGCGCCCTGCTCGGCCAGCAGTCGTACGGTCGCGGCTCCCAGCCCTCGGGACCCACCGGTGACCAGGGCGACCTTGCCCATGAGCGGTCCGTTCATTCTTCTCACCTCGTTGATCGATGCGTTGTCGTAACGCTAATAGTTACAACACTTGATCGCAACATTTGTTGTTACGACTGCGCTGTCGTAACATGAAGCGTTACGGCCGAGAAGAGGTAATCGTGAGCGCCAACAGCAGGTTGACCATCGCCGCCCACGCGCTGACCTGGATCAGCCTTTATCAGCGCCAGGGCCACCAGGTCGCCACCTCCGAGCAGATCGCGACCAGCGCGAACACCAATCCCGTGGTGATCAGACGCCTGCTGGGTGAGCTGCGCAAGGCGGGGCTCGTGGAGTCCCGGCGAGGGGTGGGCGCGGGCTGGTCGCTGACGCGTGAGCTGGAGTCGATGACCCTGCTCGACGTGTACGAGGCAGTCGAGCCCGGCTCGCTGTTCGCGATGCATCGCGCCACCCCGGACCAGGGGTGCGTGATCGGCTACGGCATCCAGCCGGCGATGCAGCGCGTCTACGAGGACATCGAGGAGACCTTGAGGCGCGAACTGGCCCGCGTCACGCTGGAAGACGTGCTCCGGGACGTCCTCGCCGCACCTCGCTAGCGTTCTCCGCCCCGAGCTCAGCCCGCGGCGGAGTCGCGGATGCGGCCGTGAGCGTCGTGCGGGAGGTCGGCGTAGTGCCATTGGTGGTCGCGGGCATGCCGGCACGCGACCTCCAGGTCGCCGTCCTCGATCGCGGCCAGCAGCTCGGCGTGGTCCTGGACGATGTCGTGCAGGTCGACCTCGGCGGCGACCATCGTGACCGACGTCCGCGCCTCGATCTGCAGGCTCTCCCAGGTGAGCTTGAGCAGCTCGTTGCGCGCGGCCTCGACGATGCGCCGATGGAAGGACACGCTGGCACGCGCCGACGCCTCTCTGTCGCCGCTTTCGGCGGCGGCCCGCATCGCTGCCACGTCCGCTCTTATGGCCTCTACCGGTACGGTTCCGGCCAGCAGCGTGAGCCGGGTGGCCGTCTCCTCCAGCGCCGCCCGTACGACGTAGCTTTCGCGCAGGGTCTCCTGGACGAAGGGCCGCACGAACGTGCCGCGGCGGGGCTGGGTTTCCACCAGCCGCATGGCCTCCAGTTCGCGTAGCGCCTCGCGTACGGGTGCCTGACTGGTGCCGTAGGTCGCCGCGAGCCGCGTCTCCACCAGCCGCTCGCCCGGGCCGAAGTGGCCGGACACGATGCCGGCGACCAGCGAGTCGCGGATCTGCCGGGCCAGCGTGAGGCGTGGCAGCTTGGCGGGCTCCTCGGTCATGAGGTGATCCTACCGATTATCGATTGTCCCACCGGGTCTCTTGACGCTCCTCGATCGATAATCAATTATCGATAATACCTCACCGAGGAGGATCGCACATGGTGATCTGCGCGGTGCACGTTCCGGAGTCAGCCGAGGCCGCAGTCGACCGCTTGGCGGGAGGCGGCTGGGTCATGGGCGGCGGCACCGTCGTGATGCCGCTGGTGAACAGCGGGGCCGCGCCCGTGACCGAGCTGGTCAGCCTGCGCCGGGCGGGGCTGGACGGCGTAGAGGTGCGCGACGGGGTGGCCACGATCGGGGCGGCGGCCACCTTCACCACGGTCGGCGAGCGGCCGGAGCTCGCGTTCCTGCGGCCGGCGCTGCGGACGATCGCCTCCCCCACCATCTGTAACCAGGCCACCGTAGGGGGCAATCTCTTCGTCGCGCAGCCGTACGGCGATCTGGCCGTCTGCCTGCTCGCCCTCGACGCGACGTGCGAGATCGCCGGGCCGGACGGCCGGCGCGACGCACCGGTGGCCGGCGTGCTGGCGTCCGGGGTCGCCGCGGGCGAGGTGGTCGTGGCGGTGCGGGTCGTGCTCCCCCAGCCGGGCACCTGGTACTACCACAAGGCCATGCGCCGTCGCCTGAACTCGGCGGCGATCGTGACCGTCGCCTCCGTCACCCGCGCCGACGGCGGCGTGGTCGCCTCTACCAGGATCGCGCTGGGCGGCGTCGCGTCACGTCCGGTGCGCGCGGGGTCGGCGGAGCGCCTGCTGCGGGGCCGGCCCTTGACCCATGAGGTCCTCACCGAGGCGGGCGAGGCGGCCCGCGGTGACATCGACCCCTTCGACGACGCCTATGCCAGCGCGTGGTACCGGGCGCGGGTCCTGCCCGTGCATCTGCGCCGAGCCTTCCTCCCCTAGTAGCTCACCAGCAAGGCCGCATCAGTGAGAGGTGGACCGTGCCGTCACAGATCGTCTCGCTCGTCGTCAACGGCGAGCAACGGGAGTTCATCGCCGCGCCGGGCGCCACGCTGCTCGCGAGCCTGCGCGAGTCGCTGGGACTCACCGCGGCCAAGCGGGGCTGCGCGCAGGGCGCCTGCGGCACCTGCACCGTCCTGGTCGACGGCCGGCCCGAGGTCTCCTGCCTGGTCGCGGTGGAGACCGTCGCGGGGCGTTCGATCCGTACGCTGGAGGGGGTCGCCGCCGGCGGTGAGCTGGACGAGGTGCAGAGCGCCTTCGTCGACTGCTTCGCCACCCAGTGCGGCTTCTGCACCGCCGGCATGATCATGGTCGCCGAGGCGCTGCTCGACAGGAACCCCGATCCGAGCGACGAAGACGTCGTTGAAGCGATCTCGGGCAACGTCTGCCGGTGCACCGGCTACCGGCCGATCGTGATCGCCATCCTCGAAGCGGCCAGACGTCGCCGCGAGCAGGCCCCGCAGGAGGTGGCGTCGCGATGACCTACCGGCTCGCACCGATCGACACGAGCACCTTCACCGCCGAACGGGCCGCCGCGGGTACGGGTACGGATCACACCGTCATCGGCTCGGCGGTCCAGCGCTCCGACGCGCGCGGGCACGTCACGGGGCGTACCGAGTTCTTCGAGGACGTGGCCCCGCCACGGCTCGCCCACCTGAAGATGCACCGCTCGGCCCGGCACCACGCCAGGATCGCGGACGTGGACCTGACCGAGGCCCTGGCCGTGCCCCGCGTCCTGCGGATCCTCACCCACGCCGACATCCCGAACAACCTCTTCACCCCGCTCAAACTGATCGGCGTCGGGCCGGACGACGAACCCGTCCTGGCCGTGGACAAGGTGCGCTACCTGGGCGAGCCGATCTGCGCCGTGGTCGCCGAGACGGAGGCGGCCGCGCTGGAAGGTGCGGCCCGGATCAAGGTCACGTACGAGGACCTGCCGCCGGTCTTCGACGTCGAGGAGGCCCTGAAAGAGGGCGCGCCGCTGGTCAACGAGTACCACGGGCAGAACCACTTCCGCTACGAGGGCCACCACTGCCGGCGGATCCGGTTCGGCGATGTGGAGGAGGCGTTCGCGCGGGCCGACCACGTCTTCGAGTGGCGCTACCAGTCCGCGCCGATCGAGCAGGCCCCGGTCGAGACCACCGGCTGCGTCGTCGTCCCGCAGGCCGACGGCCGGCTGCGCATCCACTCCGACACCCAGGCGTGCTTCTTCACCCTGGACAACACCGCCCTGATCCTGGAGACGCCGTTCAACAAGCTGCGCATCGTCGGCGGGACGGTCGGCGGCGGCTTCGGCGGCAAGGTGGACGTGGTGGTCGAGCCGGTCGCGTGCGTGGCCGCGATGCTGGCCGACCGCCCGGTCAAGTTCGTCTACGACCGGGCCGAGGAGATGCAGGTCTCCTCGCCGCGCGCCGCCGAGCGCATCTACATCAAGGACGCGGTCATGAACGACGGCCGGATCATCGGACGCAAGGTCACGTTGTACGTGGACGCCGGCGCGTACTCCCGCCACAGCCCGTACGGGACCACGAAGGCGGCCGCGCATCTGCC
Source organism: Nonomuraea glycinis (assembly GCF_014646515.1). Taxonomy (GTDB): domain Bacteria; phylum Actinomycetota; class Actinomycetes; order Streptosporangiales; family Streptosporangiaceae; genus Nonomuraea; species Nonomuraea glycinis. Next base: position 823,968 of record NZ_BMNK01000001.1, on the reverse strand, counting down.
CGGCCCCTACGCGATCCCGAACGTGTGGGCCGACTGCCACTGCGTGTTCACCAACCGCACGCCGTCCAGCGCCATGCGCGGCTTCGGCGTGACCATCGCCGACTTCGCGCTGGAGTCGCAGATGGACCGGATCGCCCGGGCGCTGGATCTGGACCCGCTGCGGCTGCGCCTGCTCAACGCCTACCGTGACGGGGACCTCAAGGCCCACCGCAAGGTCGCCGAGGGCACGGCCCTGGTCGAAGTGATCCAGAAGGTGGCGGAGATGGCCGGGCACGAACTGCCCGAGACGTACCGCCGCATGTCCTCCACGACCCGGGAAGGGCTGTAGCGATGGCGAGACTCCGCGGCCGGGGGTACGCCTCGGTGAACTACCCGACCGGCATGAACCTGGGCGGCGATCCCTCGCAGGCGCTGATCCACGCCACGACCACGGGCACGTTCGTGATCTCGCTGTCCTCGGTGGACCTGGGCCAGGGCATCAAGACGATCGCCGCCCAGTGCGCCGCGGAGACCCTCGGCCTGCCGATCGGGAACGTGCTCGTCGACACCGCCGACACCGACACCGGGCCGCACTGCATGGGCACCTTCGCCAGCCGCGGCACCCACCGCGTCGGCAACGCCGTCATCATGGCCGCGGCCGAGGCGCGCGCCGTGATGCTGGAGGTCGCCGCCGAGGAGCTGGAGGTGGACGCCGGGGACCTGGAGACCGACGGCACCGGCTTCATCAGGCTCAAGGGCGCGCAGGAGAAGGGCATCCACATCACCGACCTGGCATTGGCCGCGCACTTCAAGCACGGGCGGACGATCTCCGGGCGCGGCATCTACCTCAAGGAGCCGAGCGCGCCGGTGCCCGAGACCGGGGAGATGGACCCCGACTCCTGCCAGGCGCACGCGTGCACGGCCGCCGTCGTCGAGGTGGACGACGAGACGGGGGTGGTGGAGGTACTGGAGCTGTACAACGCGTACGAGGTCGGCCGGGCGCTCAACCCGGCCATGGCGACGCAGCAGGTGGAGGGCGGGGCCTGGATGGGCGTGTCGCACGCCCTGTTCGAGACCACTGAGCCCTACTACCCCCGGCGCGATCACGGGCCGCGCGACTTCGCCGGATACCTGATGCCCGGGCCCGCCGACATCCCGCTCCAGCACAGCCTGTTCCTGGAGCGCCCGGCCGCGAACGGGCCGTACGGCGCGAAGGGGATCGGCGAGATGACGGCGAACGCCCCGATCCCGGCCATCGCCAACGCGATCTTCGACGCGTGCGGCGTACGCCTGGACACGATGCCGTTCACCCCCGAGCGTGTCCTGCGCGGGCTGGACGCCCTGCACGGCTGAGGTAATCGAAAACCTGAGGAGGAACCATGCTGAAAGTCATCTCGCTGCTCAAGCGTGCCGAGGGCTTGTCGCACGAGGAGTTCGCGAAGTGGGTGGTGGAGGACCACGTCGAGTTCGCCAGGAAGCTGCCCGGCCTGCGGAAGTACACGGTGAGCGTGACCAACGGCGACGGCGGGGCGTACGACTCGGTGAACGAGCTGTACTTCGACGACGAGGACGCCCGCGCCGCCGCGTTCGGCTCCGAGCACGGCAAGGCCGCGGCGGCCGACGCGGCCGCGCACACCTCCCAGCGCGTCCACCTGCTGACCACCGAGCACGCCCAATTGTGACCACCGACGGCGCCGGCCTCCTGCGCGAGCGCGAGCTGGCCGCCGCGCTGGAGGCGCAGGGCTACTTCGCCGACGAAGGGTTGTGCACGGCCATCCACCTGGCGCTGCGGCTGGGCCGGCCGCTGCTGCTGGAGGGCGAGCCCGGCGTCGGCAAGACCGAGGTCGCCTCGGTGCTCTCGCGCGTCACCGGTCTGGACCTGATCCGCCTGCAGTGCTTCGAGGGGCTGGACTCCGGCCAGGCCCTGTACGAGTGGGACTACCCCAAGCAGCTCCTCCAGGTCCGGGTGGCCGAGAGCCGCGGTCAGGACGTCGGCGACCTTTACCGCGAGGAGTTCCTGCTGCGCCGGCCGTTACTGCGCGCCGTGCGGGCCGAGCAGGGCGCGGTGCTGCTGATCGACGAAATCGACCGGGCCGACAGCGAGTTCGAGGCGTTCCTGCTGGAGTTCCTGGGCGACTTCCAAATCACGATCCCGGAGCTGGGCACCGTACGGGCGCGCACGCCGCCGATCGTGGTGCTGACCTCCAACCGCACCCGCGAGCTTCACGACGCGCTCAAGCGGCGCTGCCTCTACCACTGGATCGCCTTCCCCGAGCCGGACCGCGAGCGGGCGATCCTGCGCATGGCGGTTCCCGGGCTGGCGGAGCAGGCCGCGGCGGGCCTGGTGGGGGCGGTGCGGCGCGTACGCCGTCTTCCGCTGCTCAAGCGGCCCGGCATCGCCGAGTCGGTGGAGTGGGGCCGCGGGGCGATGGCGCTCGCCGAGGGCGGCAGCCCGTGGCCGGTGGCACTGCGCCGAGCCCTCGGCCTGCTGATCAAGGACGAGGAGGACACCCGGCTGCTCCTCGCCCATGCCGATGAGGTGTTCGGCGATGCCCCCGCGCATGCCGAGGACGTGTTCGGCGATGCCTGACCCGGTCGTGCTCGCCGCCGACCACCTGTGGGGGTTCCTGACCGCGCTGCGCGGCGCGGGCCTGCCCACCGCGCCGACCAAGCGGGCGGACCTGCTGCGGACGATCGCCGAGACCTCGCCGCCCGACCTGACCGCGCTGTACTGGTACGCCCGGATCACCCTGCTCCAGGACGTGAGCGACCTGCCCGCCTTCGACCGCGTTTTCGACGCCTGGTTCCGGCAGGGCGGCCCCGGACCCGCCGACCCGCCGCTCGAAGCGGACGACGGCGGCGCGCGGTCCCCCGGAGGACCCGGCGAGGACGATCCGCCGCCCCGCGACGCGCGGCCGGGCGACGGTGCCGAGGCCGCCGCCCTGAGCGTGCACCACACCCGCGACTTCGGCCGGACCGGCGAACACCGGACCGCGCTCATGCGCGCGCTCGAAGCCGCCTGGCCCGCCGTGCTGCCCGCCGTACCGTCACGGCGGCGGCGCCCGGCCCGGTCGGGAGACCGGCTGGACGTACGGCACGCGTGGCGACGGGCCCTCCGCCACGACGGGGAGATCATCCAGCTGCGCCGCCTCGCCCGCCCGCCGCGCCCGCGTCGGCTGCTGATCCTCATCGACGTCTCCGGCTCGCTCCGGCAGCACACCCCGGATCTGCTCCGCGCCGCGCACACCGCGCTGCGCGCGGCGCCGGCCCGCACCGAGGTGTTCACCTTCGGCACCCGGCTCACCCGGATCACCGCCGCGCTCGCGCGCCCGCACGCCGACCAGGCGCTGCGAGCCGTGTCGAGCCTGGTCACGGACGCCGATGGCGGTACGGCGATCGGCGCGGCGCTGGAATGCTTCCTGGGTAACCCGCGTTTCGTGGCGCTCGCCCGCGGAGCGCTCGTGATCGTGCTGTCCGACGGGCTCGAACGCGGCGACCACGCTCCCATGGTGCGCGCCACGGCACGCCTGTCCCGGCTCGGCCACCGGCTCGTCTGGTGGTCCCCGCTGGCCTGTTCGCCGACCTACCGTCCCGTCACCCGTGCCATGGCCGCCCAGCTCGCGAGCCTGGACCACCTCGGCGGCGTCCGGGATCTGCGCACCGCGCTGGAGGAGGTCCGCCGCCTCCCCGCCGTCCTGTCCGGCCCCCGCCACCTCGCGGCGAGGCGCTGGTCCGTCCCACGACCCAGGGGAACAACCCGATGACCCTCTCCCCCACCCACGAGATCGTCGACTCCCATCACCACATCTGGCGCGCCGCCGACCTGCCCTGGCTGCGAGGGGAGATGGTTCCGCGCATCTTCGGCCCGTACGAGCCGATCCGCCGTGACTATCTCGCGCCCGAGTACGCCGCGGAGGCCACCGCCTGCGGCATCACCTCGGCGGTCTACGTCCAGGCCAACTGGCCGCTCGACCGCTGCGTGGACGAGGTGCGGTGGATACGCGACGTCCACGCCGAGACCGGCTGGCCCTCCGCGGTGGTGGGCTCCGCCGACCTGTTCGACGAGGGCGCGGTGGAGGTCATGCGCCGCCAGGCCGCCATCACCCCGCTCGTCCGCGGCACCCGTCTGCAGCTGCACTGGCACGAGCGGCCGGAGTTCCGCTTCGCCGCCGCCCCCGACCGGATGAGGGACCCCGTCTTCCGGCGTAACATCGCGGCGCTCGCCGACCTCGGCTGGCTGTTCGAACTCCAGGTGTTCCCCGCGCAGCTGGCCGACGCCGCGGACCTGGCGGAGGAGTTCCCCGGCGTGACCTTCGTGCTCGTCCACGCCGGGATGCCGGTAGGCCCGGAGCCGGCGGCCATCGGCGAGTGGACCCACGGCATGAGACTCCTGGCCGAGCGGCCCAACGTCGTGGTGAAACTCACCGGTCAGGGGACCTTCGTGCACCGTGTGGACCGGCCGCTGATCGAGAAGGTGACGGCCACCTGCCTGGACCTGTTCGGCTCCCGCCGCTGCATGTGGGGCAGCAACTTCCCGATCGAGAAACTCTGGACCGACCTGGCCACCTTGGTCTCCACCTGGCAGAGCGTGCTCTCCGGCCGATCGGAGGAAGAGATCCGGGACGTGTTCACCGCAACGGCCACCCGGGTCTACCGCCTGTGAGATGCGAGCCCGCGATCAGGTGAGCGAAAGGCATCCCGTGCTCGCGCACGGTCCGGCCGGGCGGCGCGCGAGCACCGCGCCCTTGCCGGCCAGGAGCTCCGGCAGTGACACGTCCCTGATGTTCCCCAACGACATGTCCCCGCGATGGGCACAGACCCAGATCTCGCCGTCGGAGTTCACGAACACGCCTTCCTGGCCTGTCACGCACGACCGGATCATGGAGATTCGGCCGGCGGTCAGGAAATGCCGCAATCTCTCGAAATACACCCGGCTTTTGAAAACGTCCGCCGACTCGTCGATGACACGCAGCAGCTCGGTGCGTTCAGCATGGGTCAAGGTGCTCATGCTCAGCGGATGGCGGGACGGCACCGACACCGCGAGCAGCTCGACCTGCCAGGTTCGATCCCGCGCCCGGCGGACGAGCTCCTCGACCTCCCTCCAGTTGAGACTGGTCACCACCATGACGATCTGCAGCGGCACGCCCGCCGCGTCGAGACGTTCGATGCCCGCCAGGGTCGCTTTCGTGCCACCGCGAACCTGGTCGGCCGCGTCAGGACTCACATGATCGATGCTCACGTCAGCGCTGCATCCCACCCGCGCCAGCTCCTCGGCGATCTCATCGGTCACGCGTACCGCGTTGGTGAAGACGCGGACCATGTCGACGTGCCGGCGCGCCACGGCCGCCAGCTCCACGAGGTCCGGTCGGAGCAGGGGTTCGCCACCGGTGAGCGCCACGCTCCTGACAGGCAGGTGACTCGTGCACCGCCGCAACCAGCGGTCGTAGTCGGAAGCCGTGAGCCGGCTGGGCGTGTAGCTGTACTCCCCTGTCTCGAAATAGCAGTAGGTGCAGGTGAGGTTGCACTGGTCGGCCACCATCCACATCTGATGGGTGAGCATCACCACTCCTTGTCGAGGGAGGAGTCACGGGAGAGCGGCAGGTCGAAGTGGAGCCGTTCGCGGCGGCTGCCGCCGATCAGCCCGCTGTCGCCGAAACCCACGTGCAACCGCCCCTGGCTCTTTTCGAACAACGTGGCAGGCGGAAGCCAGGGTGCTGCCTTGTTGAGACCTATGCCGAGCTCCACCATCGGAGCATCGAACTCGGGCAACGCCCCAGCGCCCCCCTCATGTGAGAGCCTTCCGCGACGAACCCGGGCGCGTACGTGCCTGCCGCGGCCCGTGGACAGTTCGACGGCTCCATCGAACGACTCCGGCGGAGCCACGACCCACACCTCTCCGTACGGCAGTTGCAGCACGGGAACGTCGAGAAGCGCGGAGGTGAAGTCATCCCGCACCTCGAACGGCCGGCTGACCTCCAGCACCCCTGTGCTCCCCGATCGCACCCTGAGCCGTGTGCTGTCCTGGAGCACGGCGCGCAGTTCCGCACCGGCCGCGACCACGGTCTCCACATCGGCCGACAGCGCGCTCAGGTAGGCGCTCCGCAGCGGATCGGCAGCCACGGCAGAGGTCATGCCGTGCGGGAAGTCGACGAAGACCACTTTGACCCCGCAGTCCAGCAAGCGGTAGAGGGCCTGGAGGTCAGCGCCGGGACGCCCCGGGCCGAAGGGGTCGTGATAGATGAGCACGTCCGCGGCGTAGGCCCGGCCGCCGACGAGCAGGCGGCCGCGATCGTCCGGAGCGGGGGGCGCCCAGCAGCGGTCCTGCGGGGGCAGCCGGACATCGCTGACCTCCATGCCCAGCTCCCGTAGCGCCGGTGGCAGGCCGGTCCAGAGAGGATCGTCGCCGCGCCGCATGAGCACAACCGTCGCCATGCGTGGGTCCAGTCGCGTGACGGCGTCCGCGATCGCGGCGATCGCCTGCTTCTCTGGCGGCATCACGGACATCTCACCCCTGCCGTGCCGGGAGGAGGCGGGCGTCGGCCGGGCTGCGCAGGCCGCACAGGACGGTGATGAGCCGTTCCCAGAACACGTGAAGGAGGACGCCATCGCACTCGGCCACTCGATATCCGCCGAGATGCAACCAGTCGCGGCTCGTACCGTCCCCGGGAGACACCCAGGTCGGACACCACTGGCGGGGCAGGCCGTGCTCCTCCCGCAGCGCGGTGCTGCCGGCGAGATCGAGGAATCTGGCCACCGCCACGGGGTCACCGCCGCACACCGCCAGCCGGGTCCGGCCGTCCGGTAGCGGGATCCTGACCGGCTCTGCCCCTACGGCGTGCAGCCGTCCGGTCAGCACGGCATGGGCTTGGGCGGGCCAGGACGAAGGAGGATCGAAGAACGCCGGCGACCGTTCCGGGGTGGCGAAGCGGCCGAACGCCCCGGCCGGCACACCGTCGCCCGCTGTCTCCGCCAGCCGGCGGATCAGCCCGCTGCCGAGGTCGGCCAGGTGGCCGGGCACGGCGGTCGTGTCCGCCACCACGAGCCGCTCCTCCTGCCCGGCGTCCTCCTCGGCTTCGTCGCCGGCGGAGCCGTGCGGGAAGGGCGGCAAGGGCGGGAAGGGCGGGACGAAGGCGAAGAAACGATCCAGGCCGTCGCCGATGGCCGCCACGATGGCCGCGTCACCCGCCGTGACAGGCAGACTCACCTCGGGAAACTCCCGCCTTCTGAGCTCGACGTGGCAGGCCAGCCTGATATCGCTGGCCGGCTCGAGATGCGGGACGGGGTTGGCGATGAAGCGGGGACGCACCGGGCGACCGAGCCGGCGCCCGCCGCGCCCTTCGATCCTGGTCACCTGCAGGGTGTTCCGCGGGCCGGCACAGCCATCGACCAGGACGGGAGACTCCGGCCGGAGCCCGAGGTCGCGCAGCCGGCCGGAGTCGACGCCGAGCAGGCGCAGCCAGCCGGTGGCCATCGCGAGGTAGAACGAGCCCTTGTCCCTGACGAGCCAACCGGCATGCGTACGTGCCGCTCCCGCGTTCATGGCAGCGCCACGACTTCCCCGACCAGCGCGGCCACCTGCGCCCCCGTGAACTCGGCCGGCTCGGCGGCGAGTGCGCGAACGACGTCGTGCAGAGCGCGGGAGTCGGCCTGGAAAGCGGACAGCCACCGCCGGGTGCCGGCGGCGAGCAGGTCGTGATAGCGATCCAGGGAAAGGTCCGCGCGTTCGGCGGGTCCGACGCTGAACAACTGCTGGAGACGGCGTTCATCGTGCCGCTCGGGATAGGACCGCGTGATCACGTCGTAGGCCGCACTTCCCCAGCGCTCCCTGACGTACAGCGCCTGCAGCGCCTCCGGCAGGCACTCCTGCGGCCAGAGGAACCCCGGGCCTGTGAAACGGATCCGGTTGCCGAACCATTGATGCGACAGTTCGTGCGGCAGGAACTGGCCGAACAGTGTGGCGGGGAAGTCGAGCAGGCCGGGGTGGACGGCGATGATGCCCGGGTAACTGTAGGCGTAGGCACCGGGCACCGCCACGTCGACGACGCTCACGTCGTCGATCGGCCCCAGCCAGCCGGTGAGTGTCCGGAGAATACGCGTGACCTCGCTGCCCGCCCGGCGGTCGGTCGTGACGACCTCTCCCTGCCTCACCTCGACCCGGAGGCGGGGCTCGTCGCCTGGTGGCCAGGCCACGACGAACGGGACTCCGTGGTGCGGATCCGTGCCACAGAGGAGACCGCCCTCGCCGATCACCCGAGACGTCGTCCTGGTGACGTGGCAGTCACGCCCGGCCGGCCGGGCCAGCCATGGCTGCTCCGGCGCCAGGCCGACTCGTGCGCCGACCGGAATGGCGTAGGCGATGTGTACGCTGCTCGCACCATCCGAGCCGACCAGAGTGAGCCGGTCCCCCTCGTGCCGCCACAGCATCGGCGAGCCGTCCCCGCCGCGGCACTCCACCACCTGGCAGCCAGAGCTCAGCGACACCACGAGCGCGTCGCCGGGGTCGCGCTCGATCCGCGTCTCAACGTGGAGGACATCGCGGTCGGAGCACAGGCTTGCCGAGACGAGCGCGCGGTTTCGGGTTCTCACGACAGGCTCCCCTCAAGCTGGGCCGATACGGCGACGCGCCGGCGAAGGGCGAGGAGCGGCAGCAGGGCGAGCGCCGTGATGGCCGTCGCCGCGAGCCAGACCTCGCGGAAACCGAACACCGAGATCAGCCCGCCGGCGCCGAGCGTGCCGACGATGCCGACCAGGGTCTGGATGCTCGACCTCGCCGAAGTCCAGCTCGTCCGCTTCTCGGCGGGGACGAGGTCGTGCAGCCAGCTGCTGAAGGCCATCAGGTCCAGCCCTAGCCCGATCTCGTAGCAGACCAGGCCGGCCGCCCACAGCGACCAGTGGGGGGCGAGGCTCATCGTCAGGTATCCGGCGGCGCATGTCAGCACGCCCGCCACGGACAGCGCCGCCAGGCCCCACCGGCGGCTGAGCAACCCGGCGAGCCAGGTCCCCAGCGCCATCGCCGCGATCGAACCGGCCAGCACCACACCGATGCTGCTCTGCGGCAGCCCGAGCTCCTGGGTGGCGAACAGCTGGTAGCTCAGCAGGAAACTGGTGAAGCCGATATGGACCAGGGCGCTTTTGTACATGACGAGCCTCATGGTGGGATCGCGGACGACCAGCCGGGCGTTGGTCCACACCGTGGCGGGGAGGTTCGCGATTCTGCCCTGCGGATCACGGTTGTCCGTACCCATCAGCAACACCACCGCCGTGACGAACGCCAGCGCGGCGGCTGTGAAGAGCACGAAGTGCGTGCCCTGGCTGAGCAGCGGAACTCCCACGAGGAGCGCCGCCAGCGCGCCGGCGACCATGGAGATGGTGGCGGCCCTCGACAGAACCGTCGTGCGCCGGTCCCCCGCGCCGGCGCTCTCCAGCCGGTCGACGAGCCAGGCGGTGGGAGCTCCGGTGATCAGTGCCATGCCCGCGGCCCACAGCGTCATGGCCACGATGAAACCGGGCGAGTCGGTGGCGAAGCCGTACATCAGCATGCCGCTGCCCACGAGGACCGATCCGGCCGCCGCGGTGCGCTTGCGACCCCACTGATCGGCGAGGTTGCCGGCCGGGAAGTCCACCACGGCGAGCACCACGGACCCGAAGGTCAGAACGAAGGCTATTTCCGCCGGCCCGAGCCCCTGCTCGTTCATGCGCAGGATGTAGCCCGTGCCGAAGAGCTTGTCCACGACGCTGATCAGCACGCTGAAAAGGCCGAAGGACAGGGCCAGCCGGCGCACCGATGGGTCATTCTTCACTGAGTCCCCTTCCGAGCAGGTCGACGGCGCCGTGCTGGGCCACCATGGCCTCCATCTCTTCTTCGCCGCGCTCGGCGGCGAACGTGCGCAGCGCCAGATAGCCGGCGATCGGCGCCGTTGCCCGCCAGGGATCGAAGTAGGAGTGCAGCACGAGGGAGGGGGCGTCGGCCGAGCCGCAGGCATCCATCGCGGTCAGGTTCTCCGCCACTTCTCCGAACGGCCTGTCGCGTGCGTGGACGAGCAGGGCGGCGAGCGCCTGGCCGCAGTACTTCGCCATCCTCGCGTGGAACCGGGCGTTCACCGAGGGGTCCTGGGCGAGACCGGCGTACAGTCCTTCGCACCAGCGTCCCCATCCCTCGACGAACGCCCGGTTGCCGTGCCGGAGGCAGAGCAGGTGACCGTGGTGTCCACGCACCTGGGCGGTGTGCTGCCAGTGATGGCCGGGGAAACACTCGTGGGCGAGATCCAGTTCGAGGTCGGCCCGATACGCGTAAACGGCCGGCCGGACGAAGACGACCGCCGATCCGCCGCCACGTGACCCGGCGTTCTGGTAGCTCGCCGAGGTGACTCCCGGCACCGCGTCATCGGACACGGCCAGGCGCAACGTGCCGAGGCATTCGCCGCCGCCGAACCTCGGCGCGAAGATGCCCGGGAGCCGTGCGATCAGCCGGCTGATCTCGGCCGCGGACCCCGGTATCGGGCCGGAGACCGGTGCGCGGCTGCGCGCGATCTCCCGCCTCGACCGGTCGAGCTGGTGCCGCAGGGCATGTTCGAGTTCGTCGGGACCGCACTCGACGCCGGTGGAAGCCCGCAGGCCCGCCTCCCAGACCCGCGCTCCCATGGGGCGCAGTGAGCGGCCTTTCCCGATGGCCTGTGACAGCCATGCCGAGAACCCGTCGATGGCCGCATCCGCACGGGCCGCCTCATCCGCGCATCCCCCGCCGGCGGCATCGCCCACCTGCCTCACCAGGCAGCGGCTGGCGGCCAGATGGCGTACGGCGCGCCGGAGGTCGACTTGGCCGCACTCCTGGCGGTCGAGGTTCGTCATCGCCGAGTCGAAGAGGCCGGGCAGGTTCGCCAGGAAGGCACGAACCCAGGCCGGCGGCAGCGGCCGATCACGGAGGTTGCCCGCGGCCATCTGCGCGAGAACCCCATAGCACTGGCGATCCACCCAGAACTGTGGATCACGCTGCCAGCTCAGCGCGGTGTCCAGTTCGAAGCGGCAGCCGTCCAGGCACCAGCGCAAGAGGCGCACCTCGTGATCGTCCGCCGAGTCGGACGCCTGATCCACGTGGTCGCTCATCGATCGGTACGCCTCGCTCAGCGTGGCGGGGGCGACGGGCGTGGGCGAGATGGCGAACTCATCCCACGCGAGCGCGTATCCCGGATGGTGCGTGACCGCGACCGTGAAATATCGCTGTACGAGGTCGGCCCATGTCATGCTCGACCGCCCTCAGCCCTTGACCGGCAGCCCGGTGACCGCGCACTGCCCCGATCCCGTCTTCGGCATGATCATCACATCTCGCATGGGGACGCCGAGCAGCAGGGCCATCAGCCGTTCCCACCCGATCGAGGTGTTGTGCAGGGGCGGCGCGCCGAACCGGAGAGCATCGAGGTAGTACCCGTAGGTCTCCTCCGGATCCGCCACTCCCGCGTCGGAGAAGTTCTTCAGCGCCTGACCGTGATCCACCTCGTTCTGGCTGCCGCTCAGCAACTCGACCCCGTTGACCACCAAGTCGTACGAATCGGAGAGTTCTCCCTCGGGGCCCAATCGTCGCCCGAAGAGGCATCTGCTGTGGTGCGCGTGCTCCTCCTGCTTCTCGTCGGACAGGAACGGCTGGCGCCGGATCCACACCGGGCCGAACGCGGGTGGCCGCTCGTTCGTGACGAGCGGGTAGAGGGCCTGCGCGAGCATGCGTACGAACGCCTCGGCGCGCGCCCCGTCCGCGCAACCCACCAGCGCCACCGGCCCGGACGGGACCAGGTCGGGGATCATGGCGCCGAGCGTGCCCGACCCGTCGAAGTCGTGCTGGAAGACCGCTTCCGCGCCCAGATGCCGTTCGGCCATGCTCCGCAGTGCCTGGGCGATGTCCGCGCCGCACTCGGGGACGATGAGCGCCCGGATGCGCTGGCCAGGGCGGCCGAGAGGCCCCCCGTCCAGCACGGGCGTGGGGAAGGCGGCGTAGCGGTAGTCGGGGGTGTCCGAGCCGAACCTGCGTATGCAGGCATCGTGGTCGATGACCGGAAACGGCGCCTTTCCCCAGGAAGGGCGACCCAGGGCGCTGCTCACCGTCTCGAACAGGCCTTCCAGGAGGCGAAACTGCTCCTCCACGGAGGTGAACGTGACCGCGAGGTTGAGCTGGGTGAATTCGTACGCCTTGAGCGGCGACGCGCTCGGTTCCGTGCGGAAGCACCGGCTGAACTGGAAGGCGCGGTCTATGCCGCCGATCGCGCACAACATCGCCGGTACGGTCGGCGACTGCTGCAGCCAACTCCCCGACTCCCGGTCCGCGGGGTCGGTCACCCGCAGTTCGGGCTCGCCGTACTCCCTGGTCGACCGCCAGAGCTGCGGCGTGTTCGCCTCGACGAAGTAGTGCCCCGCCAGATGGCTCCTGGCGACCGTGACCGCCCGATCGGCGGCTCTGAGCAGGTCGACCGCCTCTCCGCTCCTGAATCTGAGGTAGGAGTACGGCGAATCGCTCCCGGTCACGTCCTCCGGCAGGGCGGCCGTCGCGGGCCAGACGCGTGCCGACGCTCCGACGAACCCGGTGGCCGACCTGGTCGCCCGCACCTCGACGGCGTCGCCGGTCCGGACGCCGTCGAGCTCGGCGCAGGGCACGACGGCTATGGACCCGGTCGAGTCGGCCACCCGCACGGCGTCCGCGGTTCGATCGGTCACCCAGCCGCACACACGGATCTTGCTGCCTGGCGGCATCGCCGCCGCCTCGGCGGCCATGGTGCGGAGAGTCATGGCCGCGGGCCGATCGACGACTGGGTGAGTACGAAGGGCACCATGGTCTTGAAGAACTTGCAGCGGTCGGGGTTGAGACCGCCGCCGTTGAAGAGCCGCTCCAGCGTGCAGGGCCCGCCGCACACCATGCCGGCGATGCAGCCGTCGCAGTCGTCCGCGGTTGTGGTGTCGTAGTGCCAGTCGGTCACGCGCTTCTTGGAGATCTGGTGCACGCTCGGGGTGGTGACCCGTTCGTCCTGGTGCCACACGATGCAGAACGACAGCGACCCGTCCGCTGCGACGTATCCGCCCCAGTGCGCTTCGGTGCCTGTCGGGTTGCCGTCGAAACAGCGGTCGGGCTGCGGCCTGCGCTTGTTGATGAGCTCCACCAGGAACGCGCCCAGCGAGTGGAACTCCACCCCGCGGCTGTTGCAGAACAGCCATGACTCCTGCACGGAGCGAGAGAGCAACAGGCCGTCCACTTCCCAGCCGTCCGCCGTCGGCTGTGGAGCGTTCACCGCCACGCTCTTCGCGCCGAGCTCGTCGACCACGAAGCGGACGATCTTCGGCAGGATTTCCACGGTCTCGGGCAGCAGTGTGATGAGAAAGCGTGGCTCACCGCCGGCGGCCCGTATCTCCTTCACCGCCTTGATCACCAGGTCGTAGCTACCGCGGCCGTTGTGGAACACGCGATGGCGGTCGTTGATCTCCTTCCAGCCGTCCAGGCTGATGGTGAGGCTGGCATCGTGCTCGACCAGCCACTGGGCGCGTTGACTGGTCATCAACGTGCCGTTCGTGGTCATCTCGTGGGTGAATCCCGCGATGCGCCCGGCCGCCACGGCCTCTTCGAGCGCTCGGGTGGTGTCCTGGATCAGATCCCACCTCAGCATCGGCTCCCCGCCGAAGTACTGCACGGTCGGCCACCCGCCCGGGTTCTGCTGGATGAGCCATTCGACATGCTCGAGAAAGCGCTCGGCCGGCGCCGGCTGCTTGGGCAGGTCTTTGTAGATGACCTCTTCGACGAAGCAGTAGTCGCACTTCAGGTTGCACTTCTCCGTCAGGGACATGCGGAGAAAGCCGAACTTGCCGTCGCGGGTCTTCCGCTGCGTCAGGCGAATGTCGGTGAGCTTGTCGAGCAGGCGGCGCTCTTCGACACGGTCCACGGGAACCAGCAGGCCAGAGCCCACGAGCACCTGCTCCGTCGCCGCTGACGCGTCTTCGATCGGGCGTGGCCGCTCGAACGAACGCCACACTTCCGCGTCGTCCTGATCACCCTCGAGCACCTCGAGCGTCAGGCTGTTGAAGAACGTGACACCCGCCTCGCTGCTCAGCACGTGCCCATATTTCGACTGCTTGTAGATGGTCAAGTCATTCACCTCGCCTTGCCACGACCACTTGCGGGCCGTCATACGCTGACTTCCGTTGTCCGGTGGCGTAGTCGCCCACCAGTTCACACAGCCGCAACTCGGCGACCTTGAGCAGCAGCAGCATTTCCGCCGGATGCACGTAACGCATGGTCAGTTCCGTGAACAAGGCGGGGCCGAGCACCCCGTCGGGTTCTATCCGCCGGTGCGTCATGCGGAGTTTCTCCCGCTGGGTGAGCCGCTCCACCTGCACGGTCTGCTCCGCCAGGTACTCCGCGCCGTCGGGGGTCTGGAATCGGTGGGACCGGACGGCGGCCGATCCATCGGCGAGGAGGCGGAGATCCGGCGTGAAGATGTCGATGACCACGACCCCGTCATCGGTGAGGTGGCGGCGCATGGTCGCCAGCGTCGCCAGTTGGTCGCGTTGCGTCAGGTTGTAGAGGAACACGTTCCCCGGCATCGCGATGAGCGGGAAGCGCCGGCCGAGGTCGAGGTCGCGCATATCGCCCGTTTCCAGCGACAGCCGCCGTCGCACGTCGGCGGGCTCTGCCTCCATCCGACGGCGTACGGCACCGAGCATGCTTTCGGAGACATCGATCCCGACGACTTCGTGACCGTCCCTGGCGAGCGGGAGGGCGAACTGGCCGGTCGCCACCCCGATCTGGAGCACCGGGCCGCCGTACTTGGCCGCGAGCGAACGAAGGTGGCCGATCGCCGGATTGCCCGCCCCGTCGGCCAGCAGCGGGGAGTGGTCGTAGAGGGCGGCCAGTTCGTCCCCGTACCAGTTCCCTGGGTGGTCAGCCACAGCACGTCCCCGCTTCCGCCACAGAGTGATCGGCGGGCGCCAGAGCCTCTTCGATGTCGCCCAGCCGCAGAACTCCCTGCAAGGTGAGCTCCAGATGATCTGCGGTCGCGTCGACCAGTTTCTCGGCGACCATCCACTCGATCTCGGGTCCGAAGACGTCGTGCGGCGATGAGCCGAACCGGGCCTCGAACGCGTGGAGTGAATACCGCCGTTCGCGAATGCCGTAGGAGAAGTGCCGGACCATCCGCGCCCGATGGTCCAGGTGATCGGCCGTCACGGCGGTCTCGGCGCCCGTGTCGGCCAGTGCCATATACCTGTTGATGTTGCGATCGTTCTCGTAGACCACGTCGTTCAGCTGGCTCGCGGCCGCCTGGCCCACTCCCAGCCAGTCCCGTCCCCTCATCTGCCACAGCCCGTACTGGTGGTGATGCTCGGGACCGCGGCTGTAGTGGAAGCTCGTGTATCTCTCGTACCCGGCGGCGCGCAGCATCGAGTCCGCGACCAGGAGTTGCTCCTGCCGCTCCAGGAACTCCGTGCCGGATCGCCTGCCGGTCTCGATGAGCGAGTTGAGGCGCGTCTGCGGATAGACCCACAGCGGGTACAACGCGATGTGGTCGACCTCGAAGTCGAGGGCCGTCCGTACGTCCGCCGCGATCACATCGGTTCCGCCGCCGGGCAGGCCGTAGATCAGGTCGATGCCGACAGAAGGCAGACCGGCTTCTTTCGACTGGGTGATGGCGCGCATCGCGTCTTCACGCTCGTGCCGGCGTCCGACGGCCTCCAGCACCTCGTCGTTGAAGGTCTGCACGCCCATGTTGAACTTGATGTTGCCGGCGGCCCTGAGGACCTCCAACTTGTCCGGGGTCACGGACGTGGGGAATCCCTCGACCAGTATCTCCGCATCCGGGTTGCCCCTGAGGTAATGCCGCATCCGAGCCAGCACATCCTCCAGTTGGTGCGGGCTCAACATGGTGGGTGTCCCGCCACCGAGTTGGGCGGTCTCGAACGGGGCGGCGCCGAAGGCGCTGTCCTCGGCGTAGAGATCCAGCTCCGTGTTCAGCGCTCTGGCGTACCGGTCGATCAATTCAGGAGTCACGCTCTTCCCGACGACGGTCACGAAATCGCAGAAATAGCATCGCGTCACACAGAACGGCACATGGACGTAAAGCGCCAGCGGGTCGGATCCGAGGCGAACCTTGCGCACCTGGTCGACCTGCTGTTCAGTGCTCGGCATTTTCGGCTGGAATCTGACAGGAAAGGGCAGGGAAGTCTTGCTCGATCCCCTGCTCGTGCTTGGGTCGTCGGCCATTGGCGCAGATCCTTGAGAATCGTCACACGCGGGTCAGGCGGCGCTCACCGAGCTGCTGGCCAGGGAGCGCCGCCCCTTGCTGCATCGACGACTATGCGACTAGTCGTTTTCCTGCCGGCCGTCAGCGATGGCGCTGATCAGCTCCTGCTCGAAATCCCCGAAATCGGCGAAGTCGGATTCAAACACGTGCCCGGACCGGGAGCACGGATTACCCTCGGGGGCGGACATGGTAATAACCTTTGACTTCAACATTTTGACACCTCCTTCGTTTCTTCCTGCTGTTTCGAGCATAGAATCCATTTGAGCTGACAACCGGCAATTACGTCGGCAAGATGCGGCGTTCCCGGCGCTATCGCGAATCGAGCAGGGACCGATGCCAGGCGGGGCTGACGTTGCCGCCTGACATCACGGCCGCAACCGGTCCGCGGTCCCTGCCACGCCCCCGGAGCATCGCCGCGCAGGCGACGGCCCCGCTGGGCTCCGCGACGATGCCCTCGGACTCGGCGAGCAGCCGCGCCGCCCGGGTGATCTCCGTCTCCGAGACGGTCTCCATGGCATCGGCGAGCCTGCGCACCAATGGCCACGCGTAGGGCCCCAGGCTCGGCACCCGCAACCCGTCCGCGACGGTTCTGTAGGTGTCGGCGACAGGCCAGGCGGTCAACTCCCCCCGCCGGAAACTCTCGCAGGCGTCCGCCGCCAGCTCCGGTTCGACGCCGATGACCCTGGTCGTCCCCCCCAGCCCCTTGAGGGCGACCGCCGTACCGGCCAGCAGACTTCCCGTGCCCGTAGGCAGGTAGACGGTGCTCAGTTCCCGGCACTGCGCCGCCAGTTCCAGGCCCACAGTGCCCTGCCCCGCGATGACATCGGGCAGGTCGCAGCCGATCAGTGCGAGACCGTGCCGATCACGGATGTCCACGGCGACGGCGTCCAGGGAGCCGGGGTCGGTGACGACGACTTCGGCGCCGAGCGCTCTGAGCGCGTCGATCTTCACCTGCGGCGCGCTGTGCGGGACCACGACGATCGCCGCGACCTTCAGGATCGCGGCGGAATGGGCGACCGCACGTCCGTGATTGCCCGATGACGTCGCGACCACTCCCGGCAGCGCCCTCGCGTCGTGGAGCTTCAACATCGCGAAGAGGGCTCCGCGGATCTTGAAGGAGCCCGTCGGCTGCCCGTGTTCCGCCTTGAGCCAGACCGGACGGTTCCCGGCCGTCCGCAGCCGGTGCAACGGGGTACGGGGAAGGTGCGGTTCCAGCCGTTCAGCCGCTTCGAGGACATCGTCGAGGACCACGACGTCGGCGGCGGTCAGGGGCGGTTCCATGAGACTCTTGCCATCTCCGATCATGGTACGGAGGCCAGCAGGACGCGACGCACCAGGTTCAGCAGGACGATCTCCGGCGACGTGCCGCGGTTCTCCACGCGTACAAGGCCGACCGCGGCCATCGCGTCGACCAGGTCGATGGCCGCGGAGATGGAGAGCTCCAACTCGACCGCGACGTTCTCGATGGACCACCGCTCAGCGCTCCGCGCCAGCAGGCGTGCGTGTTCGCGCTGGGGGCCCGCCAGGAAATCGCAGCTGATCGCGATCACTTCCCAGACGGGACCGAACTCGCCAGGCAACGTCTGGTCCGACGTGCCACCCGCGGTCGTGATCAGGTTGTGGAGCAGCACTTCCACGCTGAGCTCCGCGCAGCGGGCGGCCGCGAGTTCCAGGGCGAGCGGGATGCCGTCCAGGCGCCGGCACAACTCGGCCACGGCCACCGGGTCCGCATCGGGGAGGCCCGAGCCGGATCGCCCCTGGTGCATGCGGTCGAAGAACAGCCGGACGGACTCCGTCTCCGTGACCTGTGCGGGAGCATTCCAGAGGTCTCTCGATGGGACGGCGAGTGGTGCCAGCCGGAGCGACATCGCTCCTCTCGCCCGCCACGGAGCGGTCGTCGTGGCCAGCACCCGCAGCCGGGGACAGGCACGGAGAAGGGCGAAGGCGAAGCCCTCGACGGAGGAGCCTCCGGGCATCCCGTCCAGAACGATCAGCGCGTCGTTGCCGCCGATCAGTCGTGCCAGTCTGGCGCTCGATCCGGCATCACCGCGGATCGCGTCCACGGCGAGGTCTGCGGCGGGCGCCTGGGGGAGCCCACCGTCCCCACTCTCCCCCAGAGGGACCCAGAGGACGGGCCAGCCGTTCTGTTCACGCAGACGCAGCGCCACCTCCATGGCCAGCCGGCTCTTCCCCACGCCACCGAGGCCGCTGATCACCGCGAGACGGCTGTCTCCGGCGGTCAGCGTACGGGTGATGGCGTCTCTGTCACCGAGCCGGCCGACGAACGAACTGAAGGGGTGCGGAGGGTGGAGATCGAGGCCGCCGTCGGCGGGTTCGGATCGTTCGGCGGCGTCGTTCAGCAGGGCGCACGAGATTCTGTCCAGCTTGAGCGTGTCGGCGAGCAGGCTGAGGGTCTGCCGCCGCGGCTTTCTGATGCACCCGGATTCGATATTGCGAACGGTGCGAACGCTTACTGTGGAGAGATCCGCCAGATGCTGCTGGCTCAGTCCACGTTGCTCCCGATGCTCTCTCAAGAGGTCACCGAGCTCCAGAGGCCGCAGCACAGGCTCGGCAAATATGTTGTCGAATGGCGCAGAAGAAGGCACGGAAACCCTCCCGTGGCAAACATCAGTGGTGTTGCCGGAGGCCTCCATCGTCGTTAGCTCGAGTTCGCCCGCGTAAGTGGTCAGTTGCTGCCTGTGGCATGAAGCGGCCACCCGCACTGTTGCCGGACGTATACCGGCGTTGTACTGACGTTGTACTGACCTCATACCGTCGTCCGCTAGACAGGACGAAACGGCTCTGCTCCGAACACGCCGACGCGCAGGGAGGGGTCATGTTCGAGGCGCTGGGATTCAACGATGTGGCCGAATCGGTGTACCTCGCGATGCTCGAGCATCCCCAGGCCGGGGTCGAGGACCTGATGCAGAACCTCGGCATGGAGGAGCACCAGATCCGTCAGGCCCTGGACGACCTGGCACGCATGTCCTTACTGCGCATCTCCGGGTCCGCTCCCGAAGTCTTCGTGCCCGTCAACCCCAGGACCGGGCTCGCGGCCTTACTGGCCCGGCAGCAGGCTGAGCTCGCCAAGCGGCAACAGGAGCTAGAGGAGAGCAGGGCCTCGCTCACGGCGCTGCTGGACGTGTACGCGGGGAGCCGCGTGCACACGTCCGCGACCGGGGTCGACTGGATCGAGGGAATCGACACCATCAGAGCAAGGCTCCGCGAACTGGCCGAGACCTGCACCTGGGAGGCCGCTTCCTTCGTGTACGGCGGCGCCCAGTCGGAGGCGAGCATGGCGGCCAGCAGGCCCCTGGACAGAGACGCGATCGACCGTGGGGTCCGCCTGCGCACCATCTATCTGGACAGCGTCCGTAACGACCCGGCGACCTGCTCCTACGCCCAGTGGCTCTGCGACCTGGGGAGCGAGGTCCGCACGACCTCCGTGCTCCCCATGCGGATGCTCATCGTGGACCGGCGGATCGCGGTGGTGCCCGTCGACATGGAGAAAACCAGCGCCGCCGCGGTGGAGGTCACCTGCCCCGGCTTGCTCACGGGACTGGTCGCGCTGTTCAGCTTCGCGTGGAAGAGCGCGGTGCCGTTCGGCGCACGGCGGCGCCGGGACGGCGATGGGCAGACCGCACAGGAGAAGCAGGTACTGAGACTGCTCGGCCTGGGCCATACGGACGAGATGGTCTCCAGGCGGCTCGGCGTGTCGGTCCGCACGGTCAGGCGCACCGTGTCCGCGCTGCAGGAAAGACTCGAGGCGAAGAGCAGATTCCAGGTCGGCGCACGAGCTGTCGCCCTGGGCTGGATCGACCCGGACGACCTGGGGTAGCTCACCTGTCAGAGGACTGTCGTCGACCGGATCATCCAGAGGGCGTCCGGCGGCGTGGCGACGGCCATCGCACGACGGCACAGTTGCTCAGCCTTGAGACGGGCCACGTCCAGGTCCGCCGCGCGGAGATACAGGACCAGGGCGAGCAGGCCGTCCCGCACGTCCATGAAGATGTGCTCCGTGCGGTCGTTACCGGCTGCCGAGTCGGTGAGGGCGGCACGCAAACGGGCTCCAGACACTCGCCGGCCGGGCGTGTCCACCACGATGAGAACGCAGTACATGGTCAGGTTCTCAGAGCCGGCGGGTAACCGCGTCACACCTCGAATAGAGCATCTTTCCCGCCGCCTCCGACAGTGGCTACTTCCTGCCACAGGCGACTCCTGTCATTGACTGACCAGCCTGACGAGGAATGGACGATTGCTGCCAGGTGAACAATTGCCAGTCACAGCCCGCTGATCCTGGGGCGAGCTCTGGTAATACTCGATGAATGAGCCAGGAAACGCAGAGAACAAAGACCCTCACGGTTACGGACGGGTTCGGCTGGGACGACCGGTGAACGTGTCCGGCGCGGATGATGCGGCTCGTATTGCGCCCCCCGGCAAAAGGATGCTCTGAATGACGGAGAAAACTCCCCCCGATGTGGCGGAGAGCCGCCGGTCCATGCAGATTCTCCGGTACGCCTGCGTCCGCCTGCTGGAGATCTCGGCCGGCGTGCTGGTAAGGATCGCCGACTCTCAGACCAAGGTGGCCCTCTCCCGTGATGTGTGGAGCCTCGCGCAGGCGGCCGACCACATCGGCCGGCGACTGCCCGGCCTTCGCTCCTCTGCCGAGGCGATGACGCCTGTCGCCGGATACGCCGAATTCACCAACGGCTTGATCCGGATCAGCGATCCGACGGAGCAGTACGACCTCCTGGTGTCGCAGGCGTTTCCCGAGCTGCGCGACGTCGTCTGCCTCCGGCAGGCCCGGCACGACCAATTGGCGGACGAGGCTTCGGTGTCGTGCCTGAAGAGCGTGGCGGAGCAGTTGGACAAGCTCACCCTGCCGACCGGCGGCGCCGCATCCGGTGGCAGGGGAGAACTCGCGCGCGGCATCGAGTGCCTGGACCGGGACGAGCAGATCCCTCCGCCGCTGTCCGCGTTGGAGTCGATCCCCCGTCGGCCCGGCAGGGAGGCCGGACTTACCGAAGGCACTTCCCGGGCCTCCGGCCTCGTCCGGCACCTGCACGACATGATCTTCGGTATTGAGATCTGCGCAGCCGAGATCTGCGCGGCCCTCATCGCCCATCATCCGGAGGCCCCCTGGGGTCTGCGGTACGACATGGCCAAACAGGTTCGCGACGAAGGGCGTCATTTTGAGCTGATAGCCAACCGCATTTCCGAGCTCGGCGGTCAGATCGGCGACCATCCCATCAAATTTGACGTGTGGGACAAGTTCACCCTCGGCCGTACGCTGCCCGAACGCATCAACATCGAACAGCGCATGGGCGAAGGCATCGGCCTGGACGGCGGCATGGTGATCTACCGAGCCCTCAAGAAGATGGGCGACGAACGCACCGCCCTGCTCTTCGACTACATCAACGCCGACGAGGTCACCCACGTCGGCAACGGCAACCGCTGGCTGCGCGAACTGCTCGGCAGCGACGAAGCCGTCGCCGCCCTCGATGCGGAGACCCGCCGGCTCCTGGCCACCGCGAACTGGCCCACCGCCAGCCCGATGCCACTCAACGTCGAAGATCGCATCTTGGCCGGCTTCACCGAAGCCGAACTGGCGGAGCTACGCCCCGACGCCTGAGCCTGGATCCACTTCCGATCCGAACTCCGCAGAGGCGCTAGTCCGCCGGATCCGGTGGAGTTTGGGTAAGCCGCTGGTGTTCGAGGTCGGGCAGGAGCACCGTGCTCTCCTGCTCGCGCGGGTCGGTGCGGGCCAGCACGACCTCGGCCGGCTCGCGGTCGCTGAGGTTGATCGGCATGTGCGGGGTGCTGGCCGGGATGTAGATGAACTCGCCCTGGCGGGCTTCGAGATAGTGCTGCAGGTCCTCGCCGTACCAGGTGCCCACGGCGCCCTTGATGACGTAGATGGCCGTCTCGTGGCGGTCATGTTTATGGGCCCGGCCACTTCCGGCGGGCGGGATGGTCTGCAGGTGCATGCAGATGTTGCGGGCGCCCACGGTCTCGGCGGCGATACCGGCGAAGAATTGGAGGCGTTGTTTGCCCTCGTACATCACGGCGGAGCGGATGACGCGGCAATGGCCGTCAGGCTGCGCGGAGTGGTCCACGATGTCTCCTCAGAGCCGGCCGAAGATCAGGTTGCCGGGCGCGTCCGGATCGGTGCTGCTGTAGAAGTCGCGCTGCGCGGCGTGGATCTCGCCGACGTCAAGATGGCCGCTGGCGTTGATATCGAGCCGGCCGAACACCTCACGGCGCTCATCATCGGGCAGCGCGGAGATGCCGGGGATGGTGGCGAACTCCTCGTAGGAGATCCGGCCGTCGCCGTCGGTGTCACAGACGGCGAGGATGGACTCGGCGATGCGGCCGGCCGTCACGGCATAACCGTTCGTGCGGAACTCGTCGCCGGCGAGGAATGCCACGAACTCGGCGCGGGTCAACCGGCCGTCGCTGTCATTGTCTGCGCTGTGGATCAGGGCATTCCACATGCTCGCGTACGCAGCCAGCACGTCCCGGCCCTTGGCGGAGTCGGCGGGGACCCCGAACGCCACCAGGAAGCGCCCGGCGGCGGCCTCGAAGTCGTCCTTGGTCAACACGCCGTCACCATCGGCGTCGAACAGAGCGAATCGCTTGTCGAACTTCCGGGTGAGGATGTCAGGTACGGCGAAAGCCATGGCACCTCCGGCCAGGGGAGAAGCGGCGTCTCAGCGGCACAAGCAAACTAACATCACGCAAAGCGACGGTCAATCGCACTCCGTAATCGATAGCGGTGCCGTGGATTCCTGACCGATTCGCCTATCTGAGCGAGGCGGTGCAGCGGCCGTCCCTTGCCGGATGAGCGGTCCGACCATCGTCCGGCCCCGATCCGGGCGGCCGCGCCGGCCGGTTGCCCCACCGCCGGCACCGCTCCCGCCGTGGTGGACGCCGGGCCGAGCAGCGCCAACGTTCGATCGTGCCGTCGTCATCAGCGAGTAGCCCGTAGTCATGGTGAGTCGGCCCGCGCAGATCCGCTTAAGGCAGGGCCTGCCGTGGTCGCGGGGTGGTGGTGAGCGTCGGGGGCTCGGGGGTCGTGCGCTGCTCGATGGACAGCCGCACGCCCTTGGGGTCCGGCCTTACGGCGCCTACGAACGACTCCCGGCGCCAGCCGGAGAGCCGTTCCTCCTTGACCACGTCTCCGGTGTGCGGTGAGTGCACCATGTATCCGGGCCTCGAGATCATCCCCACATGCCCGAGGCCGTGGAAGAAGACCAGGTCACCTCGCTGGAGGTCGTCCCAGGAGATCTTCCGGGAGAACGCGCTGTACTGTTCCGCCGCGGTGCGCGGCAACGTGATCCCGGCGCGCTTGTACGCCTTGAGCATGAGCCCGGAGCAGTCGTAGCCGCTGTCGCTGGTCCCGCCCCAGACGTACGGGATGCCGCGCTTCTTCATGGCGAAGCGGAGGGCGACCTTCCAGGCGGGAGCGGGCTTGCTCTTCTGAGCGAGGTGCTCGATCTCGTGACCGGAAACGGGGGTCGGGTCGGGAGAGGCGTGGGCCGGAGCGGCCAGAGTGAGCCCGGCGATAGCCGACGCCAGGCAGATGGCGATGCGAGCCACTGCTGTGTCCTTCCATGCGGCCTACCGGGTTAGCTGACGGGCTCGGGCCTGGAAGTGGCCCTACGGCGATGCCGATTCGCCCCGGGAAGAAGTTGGGTCCCCGGCTCCACGCAACATGAGTGGATTAGGCGGGACGAACACTAACAAAACGGTCAAAGAGTTGTAAACCATCTAAAACATCGCGGCCCATGGGGGGTGACAGCGCGGTCGCCGGACGCGACGAGCCGATAGGTGCCGCTCCCCTGCCGGGCAAGGAGGTCACGGCGCGGCAGGGCATCGGGGACGATGAGGGCGATCGACCGAAATAGACGATCTGACCACAGCGTTGAGAGCGATCATCGCCAGGAAGATCCAGGAGCGCCCATGGTCAGCGTCAGCGTCGAGACTCCGGAGCAGACGGAGGCGCGTCTGTGCGGTGTCATCGCCCAGGCCTGGATCGTGCGCTGGGCTGAGTGGGGGTGATCTGCACTGAGACATCTCGCCCCGACTGACCCGGGAGATCGCAGGCCATCCGGCCCGTCAGGGCCACGCCTGGAGTTCCTCGCCGTGCGGGTCGTTCACCACGCTCCACTCGCCGTCGATGCGCATGGTGGCCCGGCGCGCGGTGTCGTAGCGATCCCAGCCGGGATCGCCGGTCGTGGCGAAGGACACCCAGGCCGCGTGCATCCGGGCGGTCAGGTCCGACGGCGGCTCGTCCGGACCGAGCAGGGCCTGTGCACCGCGCAGCCGGGGCAGGCCGGTGATGTCGAAGACGAACGGCAGCTCCACCGTGTGGGTGGCGCCCAGCTCGCCGCCCAGCGCGGTCGAGCGCCACGCGAACGAGTAGCGGTAGGTGGCGGCGCCCCTCCCCGCATGTGCGTCGGCCAGGCGCCGGCTGCCCACGCCGAACAGGGCGTCACCCATGATGGCCGAGCGCAGCTCCCCTTCGGACGCCTGCGGCCTGGCTTTGCGGTAGATCTCGACGAGGCGGGCGGGCCGCGGGTGTGAGCGAGCCGCGGCGGCGTCCACGTCCGCCGTCGTCGAGGTGGACAGGCTCCCGAACGGTGCCAGGTAGAGGTTGCCCTCCTCCGTGTTGGTGCCCACCAGCAGGTCCACGCCCGCGCCTCGGCCCGCGGCGACGGCCTCGGCCGGCTGCCGGTCGAGCACGACGCTGAACGGGCTGAGCCCGATGAGCGGGTCACCATGGGTCTCGGTCCGTAGGTCGATGCCCGACAGTTCGGATGTGACCTCGACCAGCCGCCGGTCGGGAATGCCCGCGAAGGCGTCGGCATGCGGCTCGACCCCGAGTGCATGGGCTGTGGCGCGGGTCACGCGGGCGGCCTGCTCAGGCGTGAAGGCGCCCAGGCCGCTGCCGCTCTGTACGATCGCGCGCCGGAACAGCCCTTCGGCCTCGGGCGCGGCCAGCACGCCGCCCACGATCGTGGCGCCCGCGGACTGGCCGGACAACGTGACGCGGGCCGGGTCGCCGCCGAACGCGGCGATGTTCTCCCGTACCCACCGCAGGGCGGCGATCACGTCGAGCAGGCCGCGGTTGGCGGGCGCGCCGGGCAGGTCGAGGAAGCCCGCGACGCCCAGCCGGTAGTTGAGTGTCACGAGCACGACCCCGTCGCGGGCGAAGGCGGAGCCGTCGTAGATCTCCGACCGGGTGGAGCCCGCCACGAACCCGCCACCGTGCACGAACACCATCACGGGCAGCCGTTCCCCGGAGACGTCCGGCGTCCACACGTTGACGGTCAGGAAGTCTTCGCCGGGGATCCAGCCCGGCCCGAAGTACGGGGTCATGTCCACGCTGCCGAGCCGGCGTTCGGCCTGCGGCGCGGTCGGCCCCGGCTCGGTGGCGGCCCGTACACCGTGCCAAGGGGCGTGCGGGCGTGGCGCGGCGAAGCGGGCGGCGCCGGTCGGCGGAGCGGCGTAAGGGATGTTCAGGAACGCGGTCGTCCCGTCGCGCCTCAGGCCGCGCACGGCACCTTGCGCTGTGACGACGACGTCCCCCGCGTGGTGGTTCATCGGGCGGCCTTCTCGGAGTACGCGGCGAACGGAGCCCAGTTCTTGATGGCGAACCCGCTCCCTTCGCGGACCACCTCGGCGGCGCCGTGCCCGCCCAGGTGTGCCGGGATGACCAGGGCGTTGTTGTCGGCGGCCCAGCCGAGGACCTTGCCACGGGAGGCGCGGGCGGCCGCGGGGTCCTCACAGAAGCAGCTGTTGGTGTCCGGCTCGATGAGCTGCACCGGGTTGTGCAGCATGTCGCCGACGAACACCGCGAGGTCGGTGCCCGATCGGAGGGTGAGCGCGGAGGACCCCGGGGTGTGCCCGGGCGCGAGGTCCAGGCGCAGGTTGGCGTCGATCGTGTACGTGTCCTCCCACAGCAGGGTCAGGCCCGCCTCGTGGACGGGGACGACGCTGTCCTCGAACACGTTCTGGTTGCCCCGCCCGAACACCGTCGGGTGCTCGTTGACCGGGTTCCAGAAGTCGAAGTCGGCCTTGGGGATCACGTACGTGGCATTGGGGAAGGTCGGCACCCAGGTGCGGCCGTCCAGGTAGGTGTTCCAGCCGACGTGGTCGATGTGGAGGTGGGTGTTGATCACGATGTCCACGTCCTCGGGCTGCACGCCGGCGCGGGCCAGGTTGTCGAGGAAGTCGGTCTCAAGGTGACCCCAGACCGGCGCGTAGGGCCGCTCCTTGTGGTTGCCGACGCCGGTGTCGACGAGGATGTTCCTGCCTTCGCTGCGGAGCAGCCAGGTCTGGATCGCGGAGTTGACGATCCGCGTCTCGGGGGCCACGAAGTGCGGCTCCAGCCAGGAGGAGTGCTTCTCCCACGTATGTGGCGAGCTTTCCGGGAAGAACGTCTCGGGCGTCATCTCGACGGGCCCGAAGTATTCCCAGATACGCGTGATCGTGACGTCACCCAAGGTGATCTGGTTGGTAGGCATGAGTATTCCTCGATCAGACGAGTGGTGATGAGTGCGGTGAGATCCGCCGCCCGTCCATCGTGCGCCGCCGCCCGGGGCCGGCGGTATGCGTCAGGTGACTGCATCCGCTGCGCGCTTGCTACCGTGGCGGGAAGGGGAACGGGCCTGTGGTCCTGCTCAATGAGATCTTTGGAGGGCCTGTGCACGAGCGGGCGCCGGGTTCCCGCGTCACGGCGGGACGTGACGCGATCGTCGGGCGGGACGCCGAGGTCGAGCGGCTCGCCGCGCTGGCGGCGGACGCGTCCGGTGGCGGCCGGGTCCTGCTCATGTCCGGAGCCGCGGGGATGGGCAAGAGCACGCTACTGGAGTACGCGGCCCGCCGCGCCGTGGTGGCAGGCCGTCGGGTGCTGTGGGCGAGCGGCCGCGAGTCGGAGAGGGACCTGGCCTTCGCGGGCCTGCACCAGCTTCTCCGGCCGGTGCTGGACGAGGTGGCCCACCTGCCGGATCGGCAGCGCCGGGCGCTGCTCGGCGCCTTCGGCTTCGTGCCCGACGCCCCCGATCCCCTGCTGACGGGAGTCGCCGTCCTGACCCTGCTGTCCCAGGTGGCCGAACGGGCGCCGCTCGCGATCGTGCTCGACGACGCCCAGTGGCTCGACTCCCCCTCCGCCGACGTCCTCGC
This sequence comes from Nonomuraea glycinis, assembly GCF_014646515.1. Taxonomy (GTDB): domain Bacteria; phylum Actinomycetota; class Actinomycetes; order Streptosporangiales; family Streptosporangiaceae; genus Nonomuraea; species Nonomuraea glycinis. The sequence continues at coordinate 796,534 of NZ_BMNK01000001.1, read as the reverse complement.
CTTCGCCGCTCGCCGCCTGGCCGACGACCCCATCACCCTGCTGGTCGGCGTACGCGACGACGACCCCGTCGCACCGCCGCTCGGCGTACGCGACGGCGGCCCGGACTTCGACCCGGGGCCGGGCTTCGACCCGGGGCCGGGCTTTGGCCAAGGGCGAGACTTCGACCGGGAGCCGGGCTTCGGCCAGGAGCGGGACTTCGACCGGGGGCGGGGCCTCGGCCAGGGGGCGGCGACGCTTGTGCTGTCCCCGCTCGACCGCGCGGCGTCCCGGCGGCTGCTCGGCCTGCGGGTGCCCGGCCTGACGGGCAGGATCAGGGAACGCGTGCTCGACCAGGCCGCAGGGAACCCCCTGGCCCTGCTCGAACTGGCCGAACACGCCTCGCTCACCCCGGATGACCACGGCCCGTTGCCGGTCGGCCGGCGGCTGGCGGCCATCTACGCCGCCCGGCTGGCGGAGCTGCCGGAAGCCGGCCGGCGGGCCTTGTTGCTCCTGGCCGCCGCCGACTTGGAAGATCCCCCCGATGCCGTGCTGGCGCTCCTGCCCGACGCCGACGACAAGGCTTGGCCCGCCGTCGAAGAGTCCGGGCTGATCCGCCGGGCAGGCCGTCACGTACGGTTCCGTCACCCGCTGGTCCGCTCCGCGATCTACCACGCGGCGCCGTTCGACGCCCGCATGGAGGCCCACCGCGCGCTGGCCGGCGCCCTGCGTGACGAGCCGGACCGCCGTGCCTGGCATCTGGCCGCCGCCACCCTCCACCCCGACCCGGAGGTCTCGGCCGCCTTGGAGCAGACGGCCGACAGGGCGCGCAGGCGAGGCGGCTACGCGACGGCCGCCAAGGCGCTGGCCCGCGCGGCGGAGTTGAGTCCCGGGCGCGACGACAGCGCCCGGCTGCTGGCGGACGCGGCCGGCCTGGCCGTCTTCACCGGGGACCTGTCCTGGGTGGAGGCGCTGGCCGACCGGGCCCGCGCCCGTACCGACGACCCCGTCCTGCTCGCCGCCGCCGCACTGCACGTCGGGCGACTGTCCGCGCTGACCAGGCAGCACGCCGCCGGCTTCAACGGCATGGCCGCGATCGCCGACGAGCTGGCGGCCACCCACCCCGCCATCGCGCTCGACGCGCTCGCCGCCGCCGCGGTGCTGCGCTTCTACTCAGGCGAGGAGTCCCAGCGGCGGATGATCGACCGGCTCCTGCCGCGCCTGCCCGCCGGAGCGCTGCGGGAGTGGGCGCGCATCGTGTCGGACCCGTTCGGCAGCGGACGCGACCTGGCGCCCCGGCTGCCTGACATGATCGCCGCAGCCGCGAGCCGCTCCGGAGCGGCCGATCGCGGAGGGACCAGGGCCGGCGGCCTCGGAGAGGCCGGAGCGGGCGATCGCGGAGAGGCCGGAGCCGGGGGCCGAGCCGGGCAGTTGACCGCGCTGGCCATCGCGGCGTGGGTGCTGGACGAGACCCCGCTGGCGGTCCGGACGTTCGATGAGGCCGTCCGGTCGTGGCGCACCGCGGGACCGCTCCCCGACGGGCTCGGCGGCGTGGTCGCGCTGGCCTACTTCGAGTACGGCCGCTGGGATCAGGCCCGTGCGGTCTGCGCCGACCTCGGCGCGCTGCCGGCCGCGGCCGGGCTCGACCACGCCGTCGCGTGCGCGCACGCCATCGAGGCCATGGTCGTGGCCTCCCAGGGCGACGCGGCAGGCGCCCGCGCACTCGCCGACGAGGCGTTGCGCCTGGTGGACCCGCTGGAGAGCCGGTCGGTCGCCGTGTACGCGCACCGCGCCCTGACCGCCGCCGCCATGGTCGAAGGCGACCACGAGGCCGCCTACGAGCACGCGCGGACGGTCTTCGACACCAACGGCGATCCCGTCCACTACCACGCCTCCTACCCGGCCCTGCCGGAGCTGGCCGAGTCCGCCGCGCGCAGCGGCCATCACGCCGAGGCGACCGTGATCGTCGAGCGCTCGGCCCGCGCCCTCGCCCGCGGCGGCTCGCCCCGCCTGCGGAGCCTGGTGCACCGCAGCCGCGCGTTGCTCGCCGACCCCGAGCACGCCGAGCCCGCCTTCCTGGCGGCCCTGGCCGATCCCGCGCTGGAACGCTGGCCCTTCGAGCGCGCGCAGACGCTGCTGGACTACGCGGAATGGCTGCGCCGCCGTCGCCGGATCGCCGAGGCGCGGCCGTTCCTCACCGCGGCGTACGACATCTTCCGCCGGCTGGGCGCGTGGCCGTGGCGCGAACGCGCGCAGGCGGAGCTGCGAGCGGCCGGTCTGGACGTCCACCCGGCCGACCACGGAGCCATCGCCGGCCTTTCTCCGCAACAGCAGCAGATCGTCCGGCTCGCCGCCCGCGGGCTGACCAACCGCGAGATCGGCGAACGGCTCTTCCTGTCGCCGCGTACCGTCGGCTCCCACCTCTACCGCACCTTCCCCAAGCTGGGCGTCACCGCCCGTTCCCAGCTTCGCGACGTGGTGGAGGCGGCGGCCGTGGACGGCGGCATGCCCGGCTAGGTCATCACGCAGAGGCCGCCGGCGAGGGTCCGTGCCAGCTCGGCCGTCGCCTGGTCCAGGCGGTCCACATGAAAGAGCTCGCGCGTCGTACGATCGCCGCGCCACCGGCGGTCCGCGGCCAGCCGCGCCAGCGTGCGGCGGTCGTCGTGGCAGGAGATCGCGGGCCACTCGCCGGCCTCCAGGAGGCGGATCGCTTGGTCCAGGTTGGCCCGGATGCGCTCGACGGCGCGGACCTCGCACCCTGCCTCGCCCGGCTGAGCCACGGCGCTCACGGCGGCGAGGCTGCGGGCGTGGTACGCGCACGATTCCAGCAGGGCGAGCAAGTGGCGGGCGCGGGCGCGGCGCGGGTTCAGCGGGTGGGTCAGCGGGCGAAGGGCGCCGCGCAGGTCCTCCAGAGCCCGATCCAGCTCATGGGCGTCGAGCGGCGCGTCCCCGCCCAGGGTGCGGGTACGCCGAAGGGCACGCAGCACCTCGATCAGCCGCTCGCCACCGGCCCGGCGCACGGTCGTGGGCAGCACGAGCGCCCCCGCCAGCACCCCGCACAGCACCCCGAGCGCGGTCTCCCGCACACGCAGCGCGAGCAGTTCGGCCGAGAACGTGCCGAGCAGGACGAACGCCATGGCGATCATGCAGGTGATGAAGAACGTCACGGCCCAGTACGCGTTCGGCGAGGTGCGGAAGATTCCGAAGACACAGACCAGCGACACGCTGAGCGCCAGCGGCAGGTCGCCACCGGCCACGACGGCGATCGACAGCCCGCACGCCACGCCCAGCACGGTGCCCAGCAGGCGCTGGAAGCCCTGGACCAGCACCTCCCCCGAACTCTCGGTGTTGACGAAGACCACCCATGCGGTGAGCACGGCCCAGTACCAGTGTGCGGAGGACGACAACTCGCCGATCACGACGGCGATGGCCGCCGCCGCGGCGGCCTGGACGGCCTGCCGCGTCGCGACACGCCTCAGCCGGTGAGCCGCGCCCTTCGTACGAGGGCCGCGGTACGAAGAGGCGTCGGCGGCCGATCGGAGCCCGTCCACGGCACGCGTCAGCTCGACGATCGCGTGGTGGACGTCCAAGAGGGCGGCAGGGCCTCCGTCGCGCGTCGTCCCCGTGAAGGCCGCGACAGAGCGGACGGCCAGCACCGCCAGCCGCTGCGCGGCCACCTCGGCCCGCACGATCCCCTGCCGCACCGGGTCGGCGGTTCCTCCCCGATCAAGGAAATCGGCGATCTCCAGCGCGCTCCGGTGCAGGCCCGCGACCCGGCGTTCCAGTGACCGTGTCAAGCGGGTGTCGTCCCGTCCCGCCTTCACCACCTCGATCGCCCCGCGCACGACCTGCTCCAGGTGAAGGTCGAAGGCGCGCCGCAGCCGCCGCAGTGTCCTCGCGGGGGTCGTCCGCAACAGGCCGTACAGCAGGCCGAAGCCCACCAGCGCGTCGGCGGCGAAGCCGACGCCCACGGCGGCGTACAAGCCGGGCAACTGGTTCAGCCGTACGTCGAGGAACTGAGTCAGGAAGTACGCCATGAAGGCGAAGATCCCCAGCGCCTGCCCTCGTTGCCCGTACCGGCGGACGAACACCGCCCAGAAGATCAACAGGACGAAGACGGCCTCGGCCGCCACGCGGAAGGGCGCGAGCGCGCCACCCGCGAGCAGGACGGCGGACACCAGCGGAACGGCCGCGCCGACCATGAACACCTGATCGCGCGCGGGGCTGTCGCCGGCGGCCAGCGCGACGGTGAAGGGGGCGAAGCAGCCCGCGACGAGGAACGCGGCAGGCAGGTCCATGAAGGACAGTACGGCCAGGGTGAGCGCGATGCCCGCGACGGCTCTGAGCGCGGTGGTCGTACGGACGAGCCTGGGATCGCCTGCGGCGAGGCGACCCCACGCGCGTGCCGCCCGCCGGAGTTGAGTGCCCATCGGTTTCCTCGTGATCGTCCGGTTCTCCGGTCATCATGCGGACACGCGACCCGCCCGGGGTATCGGTCGCATGACTGCACTTCACGAGGACAGGAAACGCGTTCGGGAGGATTCGCCGACGACATCGTCGCCGAATATCACTTTCGGTAGTGATCATTCTACGACGGCAGCTCCTCCAGGCTCAGACCGCCGCGACGTCCGCATTCTTCGAAACCCTGCCGCGCATGAAGAACTGCCGGACCCAGCGGCCGATGACGGGCCAGTCCTCGCCCCGGGTCCAGAAAAGGCGCAGCAGACTCTCACGGCGGCCCGACGGGTTGAACCACTGACGCAGCCCTTCGGCCGTGCCCTGCCACTCGGCGATGACCGGTCGTAGCTTGCCTTCCCACTCGGTCAACGCCGTTTCGAGGTCGTCCGGATGCCGCCGCAGCATGGAGCCGAGCAGATCCGCTCCGACCAACCCTGCCGAGACGCCCATCCCGGCGTAGAGGGTAACGCACCACGCCGCATCACCCATCAGAACCACCCGCCCTCGGTGCCAGGAGTCCATCCGCACTTGTTCGGCCGAGTCGAAGAGGATGTCCTGCACCTTGTCGGCCTCGTCAAGGACAGCGCCGAGCAGCTTGCCCGTCGGCCGGTCGCCGAAGACCTGACGCAGCCGCTGAGCCGGAGGCAGGCGGAACTCGGAGTCGATATCGTCGGTGCGGTACGTGAGCATGACCGTGGGGATCCGGTCCTGGAATCCGAACACCCACATGGCGCGGTCGTGGTCCGGTTCCAGCAGGACGGCGGTGTCCTCCTGCGCGAGGCCGGGCAGGGGCTTGGAGAGCTGGAAGGCGCAGGTGATCCCGCCCAGCCGGTGCATGTAGCGCTCGTGCGGGCCGAACACCAGGCCGCGCACGGTCGACCGTAGCCCGTCCGCGCCGACGACCAGGCCGAACCGCTCGGTCACGGTGTCGCCGTTCGTGGTGTCGCGCAGGGTCACGTCGACACCGTCGGCGTCCTGCTCGATCTCTGTCGGGACAGTGGAGAAGCGGATCTCGACGTCGTCGGGCAGCGCTTCGAACGCGGCGTTCTCGACGTCGCCCCGCAGCATCATGCGCGGACCGTCAGGAAGGCTGCCGAGAATGGCCATGCTGGTCCGATTGTCGCGGCGGTCGATCTCGTAGTGAACGGTGTCGGGGGCGCCGTGGTCCGGCACGCCTGACCCCATGCCCAGCCGCTCGGCGCTTGCGCGTCCCGCTCCCCACAGGAGCACGAAGTAGCCTCCCGTCCGGCGCTGCGGTGCCCGTTCGACGACGATCGGCTCCCAGCCGATCTGACGCAACCGGATCGCCGTGGCCATACCGCTGATTCCCATTCCGACGATGAGTGCGCGTCGGTTCTGTTCGGTAGTCATTTCTTCAGCATAGAAACCGATTGACCATTTTTCCCATTCGGCCGATAGGGCATATCTCATGGCCGCGCGACCTCACATTTGACGCCGCTGTATCGTCAGCGGAATTCCTGTGGGCCGCCGCGTCCCGGCGCCGACGAGTAAGCGGCCCGGGATGCCCTTTCAGCGGTTGGAGCCTTTCCAGACCTGGAGTTTGTCCGGATTCACTATCAACCAGATGTCGGTGATACGGCCGTCGCGGACGGCAATGGCCATGACACCGTTGATTTCGCCGTCGGCATGGGTGGCCAATCCGGGGCGGCCGTTGACGCTCTCTTCGGTGATCTCCTGGCTGAATTTCTTCCGGCGCAGGCCGAGAAAGTAGCGCGCCGCCTTCTCGGAGCCGGCGATCGGGTGCAGGGCCGCCCGGACCTTTCCTCCCCCGTCGGTGCGAACGCTGACCTGGGGGTCGAGGAGGCTGATCAGGGTATCGAAGTCGCCGTGCTCGCAGGCGTCCTTGAAGGCGGAGACGATGCTGCGATGCTGCTGAGCATTGACGGCGAGGCGCCGGTCGCGCTGAAGGTGCCGCCGGGCCGAGGCGGCGAGTTGGCGGCAGGCCTCCGGAGTACGCCCGACGATGTCGGCGATCTCGGTGTGCGGCAGGTTAAAGACATCGTGCAGGACGAAGGCGACCCGTTCTGCCGGGGTCACGGATTCGAGCATGACGAGCACGCCCATGCTGACGGAGTCGTCGAGAGTTACCCGCTCGGCGGGATCGCCCTGCTGGGTTCTCGCGGTGCTGGCCCACCGGGCTTCGCCGGGAAGCGGCTCAGGAAGCCAGTCCCCCACGTACCTTTCACGGCGTGCCCGGGCCGAGGTGAGCTGGTCCAGGCAGATCCTGCTGGTCACCCGCACGAGCCAGGCGATCTGCGAGCGGATGGCGCGCCGTGCGTCGTCGGACAGGGCATACCACCGCGCGTAGGCGTCCTGCACGACGTCCTCGGCGTCGTGGGTCGAGCCGAGCATTCTGAACGCGAGATTCATCAAGGTGCCGCGATCGTTCAGCATCACGGCGGCGCGCTCGTCGAAGATCGAGCTCAGCGGGAGGGCGGCCTGCCCCCAGTGGCGTGGCACGACGGCTCTCCTTCCGCGGTTCACGTGGGCGCACCACGAGATCACACCCGGCTTACAGAGGCTATGCCGCTTTACACCGCATTCACCCCACATCCGAGGCAAAAGCCGGTCCGTACCCCACAGTCAGGACGATGTGCGCCTACCTGCCCAGCCGTCATCGACCCTTGTGGCCGTTGAGCCAGTTGATGACGTCCGTGGCCGCGCCGCCTTCGCTGTGCGGGGTCAGCACGGTGTAGTGGTCCTTGCCCGGGTAGACCCGGAACGTGGCCGCGGTGCCGGCCGCGCGGGCGTTGCGAACCGCCTGCTCGGTCACTGCGATCTTGATGGACGGGTCCCGATCACCCTGGAGCAGCAGCATCGGGCCGGGAGTCTTCCCACGAGGCACACTCTGCGCGTCCAGCAGAGGCTGCAACTTCAGCGCGGCCTCCAGGGTCTGGGGCGTGAACTGGAAGTCGTTCAGCTTGTCGCCGAGGTCGGCGGAGAAGTCCTCCCAGATCTTCGCGGTGCACTCCTTCTCGGCCACGGGCAGCATGCGCATGGCCTGGGCGCCGAGGTAGTCGTCGTACCGCAAGCCGGGGTGCAGCGTCTTCAGACCTTGCAGCGCCAGCAGATAGAAGCCGCGGTCCACGGGGCCGGGCGAACCGTAGTTGTAGGCCTGACCGACGTCGGTCACCGGCGCCAGCCCGACCGTGCCCCGAAAATCGAGGCCCCGGCCCCAGGTCTTGGCGAGCTCCCCGGCGGCGATGGCGGCCTGCCCGCCCTGGGAATGCCCGACGGCGAACCACGACTTCGACAGCGTGGGCTCGGCCTGGACCGCGGCGCGAACGGCATCGATCATGCCACGGCCTTCGCTGTCAGCCACGATGTAGGGATGCTCGCCACGGGTGCCCAGGCCCTCGTAGTCGGTCGCGGCCACCGCATAACCGGCTTTGAGCAGTTCGACGATGAAACCGCTGTAACCGTACAGGTCGACCTTGCCGTCCTTGTTCGCCGTGCTGGACGGAGCGCACTGGTCGTTGGTGCCGGAGGACCCGTGCCCCCACGACACCACGGGCCAGCCTCCCTTGGGCGCCCTGCCTTTCGGCTTGAGGAGCACCCCGCTGACCACGATGTCATCACCGTCCAGCGCCCGGGAGCGATAGGTGATCCGATCCGCCCGCCCGGCCACCGACGCCAGCACCGGGTCGAGGGTGGCGACGGCCTTGGCCGACACCAGCTCCCCCGCGCCCTGGGAACCGGTCACCGCGTGTCTCTGCGCTGTCACCGGCTGTTCGTCGCTGTTATGGGCGGCGAGCGGCGTCCCCGCGGCCAGGGTCGCGGTCACGACCGCCCCGAGGGCGAGACTGCGGAACTTCGTTGCTTGCATCGATGATCTCCCCGATCGCTCCCAGCCGTTGCAGCAGGCCAGGAATCCTGATGGCTACGACTGTCTCGACGACAGGGACGGGGCCGGTGTGATGATTCACCTCGAACTGTGAGCGAAGCCACATGCGGAAAGGCCCCTCCAGAGCACCTCAGCCCTCGGCCACGGTCTGAGGGCCGTGACGCGAATCACCGTCTCCGACGCGTCATCGCCGTCACATCGACCCGCCCCATTCCGTCATGTGAATGAGGCAAGGTCAGGGGGACCACATGCGTTCGTTGCCGGTCAAACGCCGCTCGTTTCAGTTCTCGCACTGGTCGTTCATGTTCGCGCAGATCGCCGTCTGGTCGTTCGTCGTTCTGGCGGTGACCGGGGCGGTGCTGATGGTGTTCTACGACCCCAGCATGGCCCAGGTGACCTATGACGGCTCCTACGGTCCGCTACGCGGACTCCTCGTCAGCAAGGCCTTCGACTCCACCATGCATCTGAGTCTGGAGGTGCGCGGCGGACTGCTCATCCGCCAGGTGCACCACTGGGCGGCGCTCGTCTTCATGGCGGCCGTCGTGGTGCACCTGCTGCGGATGTTCCTCACCAGCGCGTTCCGCCGCCCGCGCACGAGGCAGTGGCTGATCTGGGTGACGCTGCTGGCCCTGGGCATGGCCGCGGGTGAGAGCGGCAACGCCCTGCCGGACGACCTGCTGTCGGGTGGAAGCCTGTGGCTGATCATGTCAGTGGTGCAGTCCGTTCCCGTGGTGGGAACCTGGGCGTTCTCGCTGCTGTTCGGCCCGGACTTCCCCGGCGAGCGAGTCATTCCGGTCCTGTACGGGGGGCACCTGCTGATCGCGGTCGTCATGGCCGCGCTGCTGATCGCCCGTGAACTGCTCCTGCGGCGGCACGGCCACTCCCGGTTCATCGCCGCGGTGCCTGCGCGACGGAGCGCAGGTCCGGCGATGGCGCTCGCGACGATCGGCACACTGATCATCCTCGGGTTCGGTTTCCAGATCGCCCCTATATGGCTGTACGGCCCCGCCATGCCGACGCAGAGCTCGGCGGGCTCGGTTCCCGACTGGTACATGGGATTTCTCGACGGCGCCCTCCGGGTCATGCCCGCGTGGGAGCTCACCATCGGCGACCACACGCTCAGCCTCTCGGTCCTCGTCCCCACGCTGGTGATACCCGGGGTCTTCTTCACCGCCCTGGCCGCCTACCCGGCGGCCGAGCGCTTCCTCCTCTCGCGGCGCAGTCGCCGGGACACGCTGAACCGCCCCGAGGCCACGAGCCGCATGACCCGCGAGACGCTCGCGCGTGACCTGCTCGACCGGCCACGTGACACCCCGGTGAAGAGTGCCATCGCGGCCGCCGGCGTCACGTTCTACGGCCTGCTGTGGACGGCCTCGGCCAACGACCAGATCGCCCACCAGTTCCACTTGACGGTCGAGACGGTGACGCTCTTCTTCAGGTACGCCGTGGTCATCGGCCCCGTCATCGCCTTCGTCATCACGCGGTGGATCTGCCTCGCGCTTCAGCAGACGGATCACCTCGTGGCCGAGCACGGCGTGGAGACGGGGATCATCACGCGCTCCCCGCAGGGCGGATTCCACTGAGGATCGACCTAGGACAGCAGGTGGAAGTCATGCGGGTTCCAGCCGAGGGCATAAGAGGCGAGACCAGAGGAGGACGGTCGATGCGAGGCTCACCGGACGACACCCCAGCCGACCTCAGGTCAGGGCTCGACCTGCATCTCGACCTGACCGGCGACCGCGGGGTCGGGCGGTCGCTGGAGACCGCCCTGCGCGAGGCCGTGCGGCGGGGACGGCTGACCGCGGGCACCCGGCTGCCCGGCACCCGTAGCCTCGCCGCCGACCTCGGCCTGTCCAGGGGCACGGTCGTCCAGGCCTACACGCAGCTCATCGCCGGGGGGTGGCTGACAGGCGTGCCCGGATCCGGCACCCGGGTGACCGACGTGCTGCCGGAGTCCGACACCAGCGAGACCGCCGACCACGGTCCTCCGGAGCTCCGCGCCACGGCCCTCGGCGACCTGCGTCCCGGCAGGCCCGACGTCAGCACGTTTCCGCGCGCGGACTGGGTTGCCGGCGTCCGCCGGGTGATGGCGGCGATGGAGTCCGAGCAGATGGGCTACCCCGATCCGGCAGGCATGCCCGCGCTGCGCTCGGCAGTCGCCGAATACGTCTCACGGACTCGTGGAGTGTGGGCGAGCGCCGGATCGACGGTGATCACCGCCGGGTTCACCCAGGCGCTCGCGCTGCTCGCACGCACCTTCCGCGGTCTCGGCACCCGGCGCGCCGCCACCGAGAACCCGGGGTTCGCGGCGCACCGAGAACTGCTGGCCGCGGCGGGGATCGACCCTGTGCCGCTGGCGGTGGACGCTGGTGGCTCCGATCCGGCGCGCCTGCCGGATGGCGCGGGGTTCGCGCTGCTCACTCCCGCCCACCAGCACCCGTGGGGCGTCGTGCTGGCGCCCGGGAGGCGCTCGGCGTTCATCGACTGGGCCCGGCGGAACGACGCCTACGTGATCGAGGACGACTACGACGGCGAGTTCCGCTACGACCAGCAACCGGTTGGCGCGATGCAGGCGCTGGCACCCGACCGGGTGATCTACGCGGGCAGCACCAGCAAGACCCTGGCACCGGGGGCGCGGCTCGGCTGGCTGGTGGTGCCCGCCCCCCTGCGCCGCCCGCTGCTGCGGACCGTGCGAGAGACCGGCTCGACACCCCCGGTGATCGACCAGCTCGTGCTCGCCGACCTGCTCTCCCGTGGGAGCTACGACCGGCACGTACGGCGGGCCCGGCTGGCTTACCGGCGCCGCCGTCACGAGCTGGCCGAACGGCTGGCGGTGGTCACCGACACGCCGCTCACGGGCGTCGCCGCCGGGTTGCACACGCTACTGCCGGTCGCCTCGGAAGCCGCCGAACGCGAACTGGTCGCCACGGCGGAGCGCGCGGGCCTGCTCCTGCAAGGCCTGCACACGGCGGATTACTGGTACCCGATGGACGAGGAGCGGCCCGCCGCCCTGCTCATCGGCTACGCCACACCGCCGCAGCACGCCTGGCGTCAGGCGCTCGACATGCTGGTCTCGCTGGTCAGCGGGCCGTCCCGAACAAGCGGGTAGGGGTGCCACCGGCGAACGCCGCGAAGCCGTCCCGCCACGAGGGATACCCCGGCACCCAGCCGAGGTGCTTGCGGGCGTAGTGGTTGTCCGCGCCGCGCGCCCACCCGGGCCGGCCGGGGTCCGCAGCCGGCGGAGGTGGCGCCCCCACAGCCGCGCAGAAGGCGGGCACCCACTCCCGGCCCGACACCGGCTCGTCGTCGCAGATGTTGACCGCATGACCGGCAGGCCAGGTCAGCGCCTGCACTGCCGCGATGGCGGCGTCATCGGCGTGAACGAAGGAGACCACCTCGTCGTCGGCGGCCAATCTCCCGGCCCGCGCCATGCCCGCGGTGAGGCCGTCGGGCGCATGCCATGTCCCGGGGCCGTAGAGCATCCCGTAGCGCAGCACGACCCACTCAGGCATCTCGTGGACGGCCGCCTCCAGCGCCGCCACGCTCCGCACCTTGCTTCCGCGCTCCCCCGGTGCGGCGAGATCGAGCGGCGTCGTCTCATCGGCCGGCTCGTCTCCGGCCTCGTAGAACCACGCGACACTCTGTGCCACCATCCGGCGAGCGCCGGCGGCGAGCGCCGCATCGACCAGGTTACGGGTGCCCTCCCTGCGCAGTGCCGCGTTCGCCGCGACATCACCCGCGGCAAGGTCGGTGAGCTGATGCATCACGATGTCGGGGGCAGCCGCTTCGACGGCGGTGGCGATGGCCACGCGGTCGCGGACGTCGGCCACCACCGGCTCCGCGCCCAAGGCGCGCAGCGTGGCGGTCCGGTCGGGTTTCCGGGTGAGGGCGGTTACCTGGTGCCCCGCGGCGATCAACCGGGGCACCACCCGCCGGCCGATGACTCCTGTCGCTCCCGCGAGGAAGATCCGCATGCCGGTCCCCCTCACGACGGACGGGGAGCGCGGCGGTCACGGCGGGCCGCGAGCTCCTCGTCGTCGACGTAGGTGAGCATCGGCTCACCGGGCACGCAGAACATGACCACGACGAACCGGCTCCACCGGTCGGACAGGTTGTTGGCCGCCTGGTAGTGGATGACGTCGCCACCGGGCTCCCAGAACGCCTCGCCCGCGCGGATCACCCGTTCCGGCTCACCCTCGAGCTCGAAGAGCATCTCCCCTTCGATCATGTAGCCGTAGACCGGGCCCGAGTGCCGGTGCGGCGGAGAACCGGAGTCGCCGGGCGGCAGCTCGATGAGCACGGTCATCGTATGGGCAGGATCGGGAAGCCTGAGCGGCGTCCCGTCAAGAAGCAGCGTGAGTTCTGAGTTGCTTTTCAGGTCCATGCCATCGACGCTAGTTGGCGAACGGACCAGTGAACTAGTCCACTTACGGGCTGCTCGACTGCACCACTTGCCTCAGCCGAGCGGATCACAAGCAATCACCGGTGCATGGTCAGCCACTGGCTGATCCCTGTGCGCCTCACACGGGAACACCCCTACGTCGTCGTAGAGGTATGAACGTCACACAACCATTTGAGCCCGACCGGCCCGGGCGCTGGTCCGACGTGGGGATCAGCACCATCGTGGGCGAGCGGCGTCTGCTGGGTGCGATCGCTGAGCGTCTGCTCGGCTCGGCGCGGGACGCCGAGGACGTCGTACAGGAGACCTATGCCCGCTGGTACGCGATGCCGGAGGATCTGCAGGACGAGGTCGGTTGGCCTACCGCCTGGCTCACCAGCGTCGCGAGCCGCCTGTGCTTCGAACGGCTGAACGGGGCGCGTGTGAGTCCGCCGCTCCTGGCCGAATCCCGTCACCCTGGCGAACACGCGCCCCGTAGCGGGCCGATGACGCCCCCGGGGGCTGTCCACCGGTATGACCGCATCGTCCAGGCGTTCAAGATGGCTTGCGAGGGGACGGACGGGGTCGGCGAGTTGACCGTACTGCTCGCTCCCGACGTCACGGTGATCACGGACAGCGGCGGCCGGGTACGCGCGCCTCTCCAGCCGATCACCGGCGCTGAGCAGGTCGCGCGTTTCGTCGTCGGCCTGTTCGGCGGGCAGGCCGACGTGACCTTGGTGGAAGCGTCGATCAACGGCGGGCCGGGGCTCGTCGTCCGTGTGGACGGCGCCACGGCTGCGGTCGTCATGCTGCGCACCTGTGACGACCGCATCCAGGACGTGTGGATTGTGATGAATCCTGAGAAACTTCGCGCATGGCGGAGAGACGAGGACCCCCGCCGATGACGGTGTGCCGGGCCCACGTCCTCACGTTCACGCCGGCCACCTCGTCATAGAGGCATGAAAGACGATGTGCGGCAGGGGGCGTGGGCCCTTGACCATTCGGTTCCCGCCGAACAGCGGGCCCTGTTGGGGCTCGCGTACCGGATGCTCGGTTCCACCCACGACGCCGAGGACGTCGTACAGGAGACGTATTCACGCTGGTACGCGATGCCCGAGGAGGAGCGGCGCGACATCAGAGCGCCCCTCGCCTGGCTGACGCGGGTGGCCGGGCGGATCTGCCTGGATCAGCTGACGTCGGCGAGGGCGCGGCGGGAACATTACGTGGGCGAGTGGATTCCCGAGCCGGTGCGAGACCTCGGGGTGTGGACCAGCGTCGTGGCCGGGCTGGATGACCCTGCCGACCGGGTGACGCTGGACGAGTCCGTCAGCATGGGCATGCTGGTGGTCCTCGAGTCGTTCACACCCGCGGAACGAGTCGTGTTCGTGCTGCACGACGTCTTCCGCCTGCCTTTCACAGAGGTTGCCGAGGTGGTCGGCCGAAGTCCGGCGGCCTGCCGCCAGCTCGCCGTCAGCGCGCGGCGGAGGCTGGCGGGGAAACGGGCGCGCCCCATGGCCGAGGCCGAGCAGCACCGCGATCTCATCTCGGCGTTCAAGCGAGCCTGCGAGTGCGGAGACTTCGATGCCCTGATCACCATGCTGGATCCCGGCGTGATCGTCCACACCGACGGTGGAGGCAAGGCGCACGCGGGGCGGCGCCCGATCGTCGGCGCCGGCAAGGCGGTCCGTCTGTTCCTCGGCCTGCTGCGCAAACGACCACGCATGGAACTGTGTGAAGAGGACGTCAACGGACGACCCGGCGCCGTCATCCGCATCGACGGCGCCACCGTGGCCGTGGTCGCGACCGAAGCGCGCGGCGACGTGCTCACCCGGATATGGCTGGTCGTGAACCCCGACAAGCTCCGCGGCTGGGACAGGCGCGCCGCAGTTGCCTGGCGTTGACGATGCGGATCCGGTCAAGGAGCCCTCGGCGCAGGCCCGTGGCCGGCGCGACGCGGAGCCGGACCGAGCCCGGCTCTTTCGGCGCACGGTGAGATCCGCGGGGTGAAAGGTCTTGGGTCCGATTTGTCAGGACGATAGAGTCTCGCCCTGAAGCAGCGCCGCGCCGGGGTCGAGGAGGGGCATGTCCAGCACGCCCTTGTCCCTGCCGCAGCCTCCCGCGAAGGCGCCGGAGTTCGGGCGAGACGCGCTGATCGCGTGCGAGAGCCTGGTGCGGATCTACCAGTCCGGGTCGGTCGAGGTGCAGGCACTGCAAGGGCTGGACCTGGTCGTGGACAGCGGGGAGATGGTGGCCGTCGTCGGCGCGTCCGGGTCGGGGAAGTCGACGTTGCTGTCCATCCTGGCCGGGGTCGACGCACCCACCGCCGGGCGGGTGCGGGTCGATCAGTGGAATCTGCTGGACATGTCGCGGGCCGATCGGGTCCGCTACCGGCGGCACACCGTGGGACTCGTACGCCAGCAGACGGCCGCCAACCTCATCCCCTACCTGACCGCGCGGCAGATGGTCGACCTGCCGATGACGGCGGCCCGCACTCCCGGCCGGGTACGCCGCAAGCGTGCCGCCGAGCTGCTGGACCTGCTGGGCGTCGCCGACTGTGCCGAGCGGCGGCCCGCGGAGCTGTCCGGCGGGCAGCAGATGCGGGTGGCCATCGCGGTGGCCCTCGCCAACGAGCCGAGGGTGCTGCTGGCCGACGAGCCGACCGGCGAGCTGGACAGCGCCACCTCGGCCGCGGTGTTCGGGCTGTTACGGGAGACCAACCAGCGGCTGGGCGTCACCGTCGTCATCGTGACCCACGATCCCGCGGTCAGCGGGCAGGTGGAGCGGACGGTGGCGATTCGCGACGGGCGCACGAGCAGCGAGGTGTTGCGGCGTACCGCCACCGGGGACGACGGCGCCCCGCAGGTGATCGCCGAGGAGTACGCGGTGATGGACCGGGCGGGGCGGATTCAGGTGCCGCGCGACTACCGGGAGGCGCTGGCGTTGACCCGACGGGTCCGGCTGGTGCTGGAGGCCGATCACGTCGCGATCCGTCCCGACGGCGGCGGGGCCGCGTGAACGGCGGGCCCCTGGTCGGTGTGCGGGGCGTTCACCGCCGGTACGGCAGCGGGGCGACCGCCGTGCACGCGTTGCGGGACGTGACGTTCGAGCTCGCGGCCGGCACCATGACCGCCCTGGTCGGGCGGTCCGGCTCCGGCAAGACCACGCTGCTCAACATCATCGGCGGCCTGGACCGCCCGGACTCCGGTACGGTCCACGTCGACGGAACGGACGTCACCGCCCTCGACGAGGACGGCCTGTCCCTGCTGCGGCGGGAGAAGGTCTCCTACGTCTTCCAGACCTTCGGCCTGATCCCGGTGTTGTCGGCCGCGGAGAACGTGGGCGCCCCGCTGCGGCTGGCCCGCGTACCTCCGGTGGAGCGTGAGCGGCGGGTCGCGCTGCTGCTGGACCTGGTCGGACTGGCCGCCCATGCCGAACAGCGGCCCGGTGAGCTGTCCGGCGGGCAGCAGCAGCGGGTGGCGATCGCGCGGGCGCTGGCCGCCTCGCCCCGGCTGCTGATCGCGGACGAGCCGACCGGGCAGTTGGACGCCGAGACCGGTCTGTCGGTGATGGCACTGCTGCGCGGGGTGGTGGAGTCGGAGGGGGTGACGGCGCTGGTCTCCACGCATGATCCGACGATGCTCGCGCTGGCGGATCGGGTGATCCGCATCAACGACGGGCAACTCGACGAACATCCCGGCATACGGTCCGACGGGCGGCTCGACGAACATCCCGGCACGCGGTCCGATGGGCGGCTCGACGAGCATCCCGGCATGCGCTCTGATGGGAAGCTCGACGGACGTGCCAACGGTCGGGGCGATTCTTGATCAGTGAGAGCTGCCCGTGCTGAGGCTGGTCGCCCGGCGCGCCCGTGCGCAATGGCCCCTGCTGGCGGCCCTCCTGGCCGTCGCCGTGGTCGGCCCCACGCTGCTCGGCACCTGCGCCCTCCTGCTCACCCGTACCGCCGAGCAGGCGCTGGAGACCGCCGCCTCCCGCGCCACCCCCGACCAGATCGACGTCACCGCCTACACCGTCACCATGCGCGGCGAGCACGCGAGATCCGTCGCCGATGACACCCGCGCCGTGCTGACCTCGGCCCTCGCTCCGTTCGCGACGACGACGGCCGCGCGCGGGGCGTCCGTGATGCGGTCGCTCCCCCGCGCCGGTGCTCCGGCCGTGGCGTACCTGTCGGGGGTGGAGGACCTGCCGGCCCGCGCCCAACTGGCCGGCGGACGTCTGCCTCGGGCGGGTGCCGTGCCGGCGGAGTCCGTGGTCCTGGAGAGCACCGCGCGGCACCTCGGCCTGACCGTCGGCAGCCGGGTCGGCCTCGGCAGAGAGCTGGCCGACGATCCCGACCAGGGGATCGAGGTGAGGGTGGTCGGGATCGTCCGCCCGCTGCCGGGCAGCGGCTGGGAGCGTGACCCCCTCGCCGCCACCGGCTACGATCCGGCCTATCGCGACGGCCGCTCCGCACAGCCGGTGCACGCGTACGGGCCGTTCATCGTCGACCTCGCCGACCTGCTCGGCGGCGGCTCCACCCTCGACCGGCTGGAGATCAGCGCCCTCCCCGACCTGTCCGCCCCCTCCGGCCGCGACCTCGACACCGTCACCCAGGCCGTGCTCGGCGCCGACCGCCGGCTGGGGCGGACGCTCGGCGACCGGGTACGCATCCAGCGCGTCGCCTCCCGGCTGCCCTCGACCCTGCTGGCCGCGCACGATCAGCAGCGGGTCACCACGGCCGCCGTGCTCGCCGTCGCCGCCATCGGACTCGTCCTGACCGCGACCGCCCTCGCCCTCGCCGGCCGGCTCAGCGCCGGGGTGCGCGGTGACGAGACGGCCCTGATGTCCGCGCTGGGCGTCGGCCGCGGTCAACTCGCCGGCGCGGCGCTCGTCGAGGCCGGCGCGCTGGCCGTGCTCGCCACCGCGGTGGCGATCCCGGCCTCGTCCGCCCTGCACGCCGGGCTGACCCGGCTGCCGCCCATGGCCGGGGCCGGGCTCGCCACGCCGTTCGGTGTGAACGCCGCACAGGTGGTGTCCGTCGCCGGCGGCGCGCTGGCGCTGGCGGCGGTGCTCGTCGTGCCCTCGCTGCGGACCTCCTCCCCAGGGGTGCGCGGGCGGCGGGAACTACTCGCCCGCTCCGGCGCCGACCTGCTGCTCGTGGCGCTCGCCGCCGTCGGCTGGTGGCAGTTGCGCGATCAGCCGACCGGTTCGGGCTCTCCCATCGACGCCGTACGGGTGCTCGCTCCCGCGCTGCTGCTCATCGCCGGATCGGCGGTGACGTTGCGCCTGGTGTGGCCCGCGTTGCGCATCGTGGAACGGCTGGCCGTCCGGGCTCGCGGGTTGATGCTGCCGCTGGCCGCGTTCGAAGCCGCCCGCAGGCCACAGGCGGTCGCGGCGGGGCTGCTGATCGGGCTGGGCTGCGCGGCGGCCACGTACGGGATCGGGTTCGACGCCACCTGGCAGCGCTCCCAGCAGGACCAGGCCGATCTGTCCGTCGGCACCGATCTCGCGCTCACCCTCACCGCCCCGCCCGCCGCCGGGCAGGGCCGGGTGGTCGGCGCGGCCACTGGCGGAGAGGTGAGCCCCGCCACCGATCGGGGCGTCGCGGTCGGGCAGTGGCTCGGCGGTGCCGGTGACCCGCCGCGGCTGATCGCCGTGGACACCACGCGTGCCGAGGCGCTGCTGCGCGGGCGGCTGAACGACGGTCGCACCTGGAAAGCCGTGGGCGCCGTTCTCGCGCCGCCGGCGCGCGCCGCCGGTGTGCCCGTCCCGGCCGGAGCCGCGCTCTCGCTGGCCGGGAAGGCGACCGGTACGACGCCGCTCACCGTGACGCCCCGGCTGCTGCTGCAGGATGCGACCGGGCTGCGTACTCCGTGCACCGGCGCGCCCGTTCCGCTCGACGGACGAGCGCATCCGCTGCCGGACTGCGCGACGGCCGAAGGGCTCCGGCTGGTCGCGGTGTCCCTGCCGTTCGCGATCGCGACGGGGAACGTGGGCACCGGCTACTCCAATGCCCTGACGGAACCCCCGGCGGGCGACAGCCGGGTCGCCGTGACGCTCACCGTGGCGGGAGCGGACTCTGCGGCATCGTCGGCGGGAGCGGACTCTGAGGTAGCGTCCTGGACCGCCACCTCGGCCGGGCCGGCCCCCGGGCAGCTCGGCACCCCGGCCGTCGCCCTGACCGGCACCGCAGCGGGCGCCGAGCTGAAAATGACCACGACCGTCGCGCTGAAGGGCCCGCCGGACGCAGCCAGGACCCTGGTCGCCACCGCCTTCCCGGCTCCGGGACCGGTGCCCGTCGCCGTCTCCGCCCGCTTCGCCGCCGAGGCGGGCGCCCGGCGCGGCGCCCGGCTCGACCTCACCGTCGGGCTCACCCCCGTACAGGTGAGCGTGGCCGAGGTGCTGCCGGCCGTGCCGTCCGCTCCGGGCGCGGCGGCCGTCCTGGCCGACTTCGACGCCCTCTCCCGGGCCCTCGCCGTCAGCGGCGACTTCGACGTGCCCGTGGACGCGTGGTGGGTCGGCCGTCCCACCGGAGGCGAGGTGGCCGATCTCCGGCTCGGCAGCGTCACCACGCGCGCGTCCGAGACCGCCCGGCTCACCGGCGGCCCGCTGCGGGCCGGGCTGCCGGCCGTGCTCCGGCTGCTCGTACCGGCCGCGGTGCTGCTGATGATCGCCGGAATCGTCCTGCACGTGACGTTCGATCTGCGGGCCCGCGCGGTCGAGGTGGCGCGCCTGCGGGGTCTGGGGATGACTCGGCGCGAGATCCGTGCGGTGCTGCTCGGCCAGCACGTCGGCATCCTGGTGCCGCTGCTCGCGGCGGGCGCGGTCGTCGGCGCGCTGGCCACCCGCCTCGTCGCGCCACTGCTCGTCCGCTCCGACACCGGCTCCGCTCCCGTTCCGGAGGTGCTGTCCGTCTGGCCGTGGGCCGCCGAGGCCGCCCTGCTCACCGGGCTGCTGGCCGGGTGCGCGCTGGCGGTGAGCGTGGTGGTCGTCGTCCAGGCCCGGCTCGCCGACGCCGCGCATCTGCGGGTGGCGTCGTGAGGATCCCGGCACCGCACTGGCCCAGCGTCGCCGGCCGCGCCCGCGCGGACGCCGGGCCGTTGCTCCTGGCCGCCGTCGTGGTGGTGGCCATCACGTTGCTGGCCGGCGCGATGCCGCCGCTCCTGTCCGCGACCGCCGACGCCGCCGTAAGGGACGCGGTACGCAGCAGCGGCGGCGACCTCCAGGTCCACAGCCGCATGGAAGGCGACGACGGGCCGAACGGCAGCCGCGTCCGGCACCCCCGCCTCGCCGAGGACGTCGACGACTTCCGGGCCAGGGCGACGGATGAGCTCGGCCCCGGCCTGCGCGCCGCTCTGCATCCACCCGTCGCCACCGTCATCAGCCCCACCCTCAAGATCACCGATGGCAGCGTGCTGCGTACGTTCCAGCTCGCCTATGTAGCCCGCGACGGCGGGCCCGACGTGACCTGGATCGCGGGCGGCCCGCCCCGGCCCACCGACTCCGAGACGGCGGCGGTTCCCTACGGCGCGCCGCCGTGGCCGGTGCAGGTGGGCCTGTCGGAGGCGGACGCCGCCGCTCTCCGGCTCCGTCCCGGCGACCGCCTCCCGCTGGCCGACGACCAGGGGAACGTCAAGAAGGTTCAGATCAGCGGCGTCTTCCGGCCTCGGGACAGCGCCGATCCCGCCTGGCGGCTCCTCCCCTCGCTGCTGAGTCCCGTCGCCGGCGCGGACGGCGCGGGAAGCACCCGGTTCGCCGGGCTGCTGTCCCGCGACTCGCTGCCCGACGCCCGGCTCGCCTTCGGACAGGACGAGTTGCGGCGTACCGTCTGGTTCACGCCCGACCCGGCCCGGCTCACCTGGGCCGTGGTCCCGTCGGTCGCCGCGAAGGTGGTCGGGCTCAAGGCGGCCTCCGGCTCCTCCGGCGCCCGGGACGGCTCGCTGAAGTGGGAGACCCGGCTCGACGGGGTGTTGCGGAACGTGAGCGCCCAGGTCCACGCGGCCTCCGCGCAGGCGTCCGTCCTGCTCATCACCCTGCTCGCCGTCGCTATCCTGGTCCTGCTGCTCGCCGCCGACCTGCTGGTACACCGCCGCGCCCCCGCCCTGACGGCCGCCCGGCAGCGAGGGATGTCGCTGCCGGTGATCGGTGGCGAGCTGCTGCTCGAATCCGCCGTGTCGGCGCTGCTGGCCACGGCGGCCGGGCTCGGCCTGGCCCGGGCCGTCGCGCCGGGGGTCTCCTGGGAGTGGATCGCCCCCGTGGTGGTCACCGCCGTCGCCGCGGGACCGGCGTTCGGCACGCTCACCGCCGCCCGCGCCACCCGGGATCGCCGCGTCCCGGCCAACCGGAGTGCGCGGCGGTGGATGCGGAACACCGGACGACTGCGGCGGGCCGCCCTGGAGACCGGGGTGCTGGTGGCCGCGTCCGGCTCCGTCATCGCTCTGTACCAGCGTGGCATCGGTGGCGGGGTGCTGCCCGCGAGCGCGCCCGCCCTCTGCGCGCTCGCCGGCGGGCTCCTGCTGGCGCGGGCGCTGCCCCTCGGGACGCGCTTCGCGCTCAAGCGGCTGCTGCGGTCGCGCCGGCCGCTGGCGGTGTTCGGGGCCGCGAGGGCGGCGGCGACCTCGGCCCGGGTGCTACCGCTGCTGGTGCTCGTGACCTCCGTCGCCCTGGCCTCGTACGCGCTCACCCTGGGCGCCGCTGTCGGCCACGGGACCGCGGCCGGGCCGCTGGCCGCGGGACTGCTGCGGTTGGCGTGGGTCTCGGCGGTGACCCTGCCAGTGCTGGGCCTGCTGGGACTCGCACTCGGCGCGGCGGCCGGCGCGCCGGAGCGGTGGCAGACCCTGACCCGCCTGCGCACCCTCGGGCTGCGGCCCCGGGAGGCTCGCTGGGTCGCCGCGGGAGAACTGCTGCCGCCGGTGGTGGTCGCCGCTGTGGGCGGTCCGCTGCTCGGGGCGGTGCTCGTCCGTCTGACGTTCGGCTCGCTCGACCTGCGCCTGCTCACCGGGGCCGATCCGGCCCTGGCGTCGCCGTGGTGGGGGCTCGGCCTGGTGGCGGTCGTCTTCCTGGCGGCGGTCGCCGTCGTGGTGCCCGTCGAATCGGCGCTACGCCGCCGACGACGGCTGAGCGAGGTGCTCCGCGCGGGCGGCAGCTGAGCCGCGGGCGCCGGCTGAGCCGCTCGGCGCGGGCGCCGGCTGAGCCGCTGGACGGGCGGCGACCCTGACGTGTGCCGCTCACCGCCCGCGGATCCCGGAGTCCAGCGGCGGAAGCGGTGCGGATGAGGAGGTCATCGGCTGGTAAGGGGGCTCCTCCAGACGCTGATATGCGGCTTCGATCACGTTGTCGGCGTCGATGGACGCCTCCAGCAGCGTCATGCCCCGGTCGGTGCGTCGGGTCACGGCTCGCCGCCAGCGATCGAGGTTCTCCCTGCTGAGTTCGAGGAATCTGCGGGCCGGTATCGACAGCGGGGAGGTCGAGGTGATGGCGTAGATCGCTCGTACGGTCAGTGGTTCGATCATGCGCAGGCTCGCTCCCCTGCGTCGAGCGTCCAAGGCCTGGCGCATCGGCAGGACGGCGGCTCCCGCGCCGGCGATGATCAGCGGTACCAGTCCGGCGGGATCACTGACATCGACGACGACGGTGGATTCGACGCCGATGGAGTCGAGGTACGCACGCCCGAATCCCCGATCGACGATCATGGGCAGGCCGCCGAGCAGGGCGGCCGGGATCGGGTCGGGGAACTCGGCGCGCCAACTGGGCGGCAGCGCCAGCACGACCTCGCCCTCCCCGATGCGGAAGCAGTCGATTCCCTGCCGGGACACGGGCGCGACCGCATAGGCGAGCTCGGCCTCACCCGACCTGATCAGGTGGACGATCTCGTCGGTGTCGCCGTCGTGCTGCTTGAGCCGGACCGTGAACCCGGGATGCTCGCGGCGGAAGTGGCCTACCCACGCGGCCAGGAAGTTGGACGTGAGTGAGGTGGAGATCGCCAGGTCGACCCGTCCGCGCTCCAGCCCTCGGTAGCCCTCGGCGACCTGGCGGGCATGGTGCAGGTCACGGACGACCTGGCGGGCCGGCCCGACGAGCGCCTCACCGGCCGGGGCAAGCACCAGTCCGCGCCCGACCCGGCGGAACAACTCCACGCCGAGGTCGCTTTCCAGGCGGCGGATGATCTGTGACAGGGACGGCTGTGCCAGGTAGAGCGCGGAAGCGGCCCGGGTGATGCTGCCCTGGTCGACAACGGCGAGAAAGCATTCGAGCTCGCGGACGTTCATGGTGCGATCCAATGGGGACCCCGCTCACCAGGTCAAGCGCCGCGCCAGCCGGGCGCATCCGAGTCGGCCCCGGCGCGGGGCACCGCTCGGTCCGCCTCGACGGTGACACCGTCGAGGGTGAAGGGCAGCGACGGAACGGTGTAGCGGTCACCGTCCGGCCCGACTCCCGTGGTCAGGACTCCGCTGGCCAGCACGTCCGGCGCCTCGGCCACGTCCTGGTAGGTGCGCACCTCCGCCGCGACGATGCCGTGGCCGGCCAGCATCGCGAGGCACTCCTCCGTCCGCAGGACGCCGAGGGCCCGCGAGATCTCCGCCAGGAGCGCCTCCCGGTTGGCGACCCGGGCGGGGTTGTCGGCGAAGCGGGGGTCGTCGAGCATCCACTTCCGGTCGATGAGCCGGCACAGCCGCGCGAAGTGGTCGGCGGTGTAGGCCGACAGCACGATGGTCCCGTCAGCGGTGCGTACGAGGTCGGCGGCGGGGGCCACGGTCGCCTGACCGTTTCCCTTGCGCCGCGGCTCCTGGCCGGAGGCGTGCCATTCGCCCCACATCGCCGACTGCAGGTGGATCGCGGCATCCAGCAGCGAGACCTCGGCCACCCCGCCCTCGCCGGTGCGCTCCCGGCGCAGGAGCGCGGCGAGGACGACCTGGACGACCGCGTAGCTCGCGGCGACGTCGGCGACGGGGAAGCCGACCCGGAGCGGATCACCGTCGAGCTCGCCGGTGATCGACATCAGCCCGCTCTCGGCCTGCGCGGCGATGTCGAGCCCGGCCCGGTGCGCCGAGGGGCCTCGGGAGGTGAAACCGCGGATCGAGACGTACACGAGCCTGGGGTTGGCCGTCCGCAGGTCGTCGGGCCCGAGCCCGAGGCGGGCCAGCGCGTCGGCCCGCAGGTTCTGCACGACGACGTCCGCCTCCGCGATCAGGCCCAGGGCGGTCTCCCTGTCGCCGGCCTGCTTGAGGTCGAGCACGATCGAGCGCTTGCCGCGGTTGTAGGCCAGGACGATGCCCTCGCCGTAGGCGCCGATGCCGCGTGCCTGGTCGCCGGTGGGTGGCTCGATCTTGATGACCTCGGCGCCGAGGTCGGACAGCATCTGGGTCGCCGCGGGCGCGGCGATGTAGTGGCCGAACTCGACGACGCGAACTCCCGCGAGAGGGGGAATCATGCCGCTCCTACTCTCCGGTGAACACCGGTTTGCGCTTTTCCAGGAAGGCTTGGGCGGCCCGCCGCGCGTCACCGCTGCGGGCGCACTCGACCATACGGGGCACCTCCCGCCGCAGGTAATCGGGCAGCGTGGCCGATCCGGCGTCGGCCAGGTTCTCCTTGGCGTACCGCATCGCCTTCGGCGCCTGCGCGGCGAGCTTGCCGGCCAGCGCGCCGACCCGGGCCGCCAGATCGGTCGTGGTCTCGGTCACGAGTCCCAGGCCGGCCGCCTCGGCGGCGGTGAGCTTGGCCGGGTCGAGCAGCAGCGCCCGCGCGCGAGCGCCACCCACCGCGCGGGTCAGCAACCAGGCGCTGCCCAGATCACCGGACACCCCGGCGCTGACGAACGCGGTGTTGAACACCGCCTCCCGCGCCGCGAGCCGGAAGTCGGCGGCCAGCGCGAGGCTGAGCCCCGCGCCGGCGCAGGCGCCGTTGATGGCGGCGATCGTCGGCGCCGGGAAGTGCGCGAGCGTCTCCACGATGGCCGAGGCCCGGCTCAGCCGTTCGCGGTCGTCGGCCACCGACCGTCCGCGCAGGGTGCGCGTCTCCTGGTCCTGCGCACTGTCCGAGCCGACCCGCGCGAGGTCGGCGCCGACGCAGAAGTCGGCACCGGCGCCCGTGACGACGAGAACGCGCAGGTCCTGCTCGGAGCCGGCCCGCTCGATGGCGGCGAGGAGATCCTGTACGAGCTGCCAGGAGATCGCGTTGCGCCGCTCGGGCCGGTTGAGGGTCACTGTGCCGACCCCGTCGTGGAGCTGGAACAGCACGGTTCCCGAGCCGATCGCCGTCGCGCTCATCGGGGAAGGTCCAGCAGGTCGCGGGCGATGATCGTACGCTGGATCTGCGCGGTGCCGCCGGCGATCCGCTGGCCGCGTACATGAAGGTGGCGCCAGCGGAGATGGCCGAGATGCCCGCCGTCGGACTCGGCGCTCAGCCGGTCGTGATGCCGGCCGTCAGGCTCGGTGCTCAGCTGGCCGTCCACGCCGAGGATGTCGGCGCCCAGGTCGGCGATCGCCAATCTGGTCCGTGACCACAGCAGCTTGGTGACCGAGGCGTCGGCGCCCAGGTCCTGCCCCCGGGCCGTGCGGGTCATCGCGTCGTAGCCGCGCACGCGGAGCAGCTCCAGGTCGGCCCGGCAGCGGGCGATCCGGGTCCGGATCTGTGGGTGTTCGATGGCCGGAAGGCCGTCTTTCCAGGTGTGCCGGGCCGCGGCGATCACGTCGTCGAGCTCGTGGCCGAACTCCACGTACTGGCTGATCGGCGAGGCGTTCCGCTCGACCGAGAGCAGATAGCGGGCCACGGCCCAGCCGTCGTCGATCCGGCCGACCACGTTGCCGTCGACGGGCACGCGTACCCCGTCGAAGAACTCCTCCCCGAACTCGTACGAGCCGGACATCTGACGGATCGGGCGCACGTGCACCCCCGGCAGCGTCAGGTCGATCAGCAGGAAGGTGATGCCGCGCCGTCGTGCCGCCTGCGGATCGGTGCGGACCAGGGCGAACATCGCGTCGGCGTGGCGCGCCAGCGAGGTCCAGGTCTTCTGGCCGGAGACCACCAGGACGTCGCCGTCGCGCCGGGCGGTGGTCGAGAGGCCGGCCAGGTCACTGCCGCTCTCCGGCTCGGAGAACCCCTGGCACCAGATCGTCTCGCCGGACAGGATCCGCGGCAGGATCGTGCGTTTCTGCGCGTCGCTGCCGTAGCGCAGCAGTGTGGGGCCGAGCAGTGCCGTGCCGAGGTAGGTCAGGCCGAGGAAGGGACCGATCGGTGCCCGGGCTCGCGCCATCTCCTCGTCGTGCACCGCCCGGATCTCGTGATCGGCCCCGCGCCCGCCGAACTCGGCGGGCCAGTCGACACCGGCGAAGCCGTTGTCGAACCGGTCCTTCTCCCAGCGACGCCGCAGCTCCAGGGACTCCTCACTCCCGTCCCGGTCGATCCAGAAACGCGGCCGGCGCCGCTTCGCCGGCACGGACTCCTCCAGCCATCGACGGATCTCCCGCCGGAATCTCTCCGCCGCCGGCGAGTATCGAAGATCCATGCCGTGCACCACTCCTTGTCCGACTCGGCCCTGTGCGCACGCCCATCCTGAGCACCGTCGTCCTGGAGCGTCAAAGAGCAAAACCCATGACCGACTCATTGTGTAACGCAATGAGTCGGGGTGAGTTCACGTCTTTGACGTACTACACCCATGCATTGTGAACTGTGTGCCATTCGCGAAAGTGGACCGGTGACATGGACTTCAGGCTCAGTGAGGAGCAGGTGGCGATGGGCGGCGCCGTACGGCGCTGGCTCGATCGCCACCTGGACCTGGCGTGCGTGGCGACGTACGCCGACACGCCCTCGGCGGGGCTCGACGCCGGCCTGCGACGCGCGGCGGCGGACCTCAACTGGCTCGGGGTGACGGCCGCGCCGTCGGATGGCGGACTCGGACTCGGGCTGCTCGACCTTGCCGTGGTCGCTGAGGCGCTGGGGGCCGGCCTCGCCCCGGCGGGCGTCGGAACGGCCATGGCCGCCTGCGACGTCCTCGCGACCTCGATCGACCCGGAGCAGCGGCGTCGCTGGCTCGCGCCGATGGTCGCGGGCGAGATCGTCGGCGCGACCGCCCTGCGCGCTCCGGGCGGCTCGTGGGACCGCGCCGGCATCGCCGTCACCGCCACCGGTGACGGCCTGCTCAACGGCGACGCCGGAATCGTCGGCCATGCCGAGGACGCCGACATCGTGCTGGTCGCCGCCACGTCGGCGACTGGCCCCGCCGTGTTCGTCGTGGCGGCCGGGCATCCCGGGGTGTCGATCCGCGCGGTCGAGACCGTCGACCGGACCGTGCGTGCGGCCCGGGTGACCTTGGCCGATGTGCCCGCTGAGCCGCTGAGCTGGGCGCACGACGAAATCTTCGAGCACATCGTCCGGCGGTTGACCGTGCTGGTGAGCGCGGACCTCGTCGGTGCCGCGGGCACGGCGATGCGGATCACTCTTGATCACCTTCGTGCGCGCCGGCAGTTCGGCCGGGCGATCGGCGGCTTCCAGGCGATCCAGCACGAGATGGCCGAGCTGTACGTCGCATGGACGACGATCACCCACGCGTTGTGGTACACCGCCCACGCCCACGACACCGGGCGCGACGACGCGGCTCTGATGACGTCAGTGGTCAAGAGCCGCGCCGCCGACCTGGCCCGCCAGATGTCCGCCGCGATGGTGCAGTTCCACGGCGCGATCGGCTTCACCTGGGAGCACAGCGCGCACCTGTTCTTCAAACGGCTCCACCGAGACGCCTACGACTTCGGCGACGACGGCTGGCACGACTCGATCATCGCGACGGCCGCCATCGGGCCGGGAACCCATCCTCCCCTGTCCCTCCCAGGAGGTGCCCCATGAGTGTTCTTCCGGCCGGCAGACGCGGCCGTACCGCGTTGCCCACGGTCCTCGCGGCCGTCGTACTCCTCACCGCGGCATGCGGTGCGCCCGCTTCCCAGGGCGGCTATCCGACACGGAACATCCAGCTCATCGTGCCCTATCCGGCCGGAAGCGCCATCGACGCCACGTCCCGTGCACTGGTCGAGATCGTCAACGGCGAGGGCAAGCTCGGCCGGCGCGTCCAGGTGGTGAACAGGGAGGGCGGCGCGGGCTCGGTCGGCACCACGGCGACGCTCAGCGCCAAACCGGACGGGCACACGATCGGCCTCGTGCCGGACGGCCCGCTGACCCTGCTCCCGCGTACCGAGAAGGTCTCCTACGACCCGGCGACGGTCTCGGTGATCAGCGAGGTCACCACGTCGCCGGTGCTGTTCGTGGTGCCCGGCGACTCGCCGTACAAGAGCATCGCTGATCTGGTCGCGGCCGCCAAGGCCCGCCCCGGAGCCATCACGATCGCCGAGGGTCCGCTCAATTACGCCATCCCTGCCCAAAAGTTCGAGCAGCTGACGGGCACGCGGTTGAAGCACGTCAAGTTCGATGGCGACCAAGCGACCGTCACGGCCCTGCTCGGCGACAACGTCGAGGTGGGCGTCATGCAACTGGCCGGCGGGATGGCGCAGCTGAAGGCCGGCAAGCTTCGCGCGCTGGCGATCGCCTCCGCCCAGCCCATCGAGCTCGCCCCCGAGATCCAGACCTTCGACCAGCAGGGCGTCGCTCTGGAGTGGGAAGCCTACAACGTGGTGATCGCGCCGCAGGGACTGCCCGGCGACGTCCAGCGGAAGCTGAACGAGGGGTTCGGCTCGGCCGTCAAGAGTCCGAAGTTCGCCGAGGCGGCGCGGAAGCTGGGGCTGGTCGTCAGCGGGGCCGACGGTGAGACGGCCAAGGCACGGCTGGCCGAGAAGTCCGCTGAGGCGGCGAACCTGATCGCGCCGAAATGAGACGCTTGGGTCTTGTGCGAGAGAGCGCCAAGCCGGATGTGATCGTCGCCGGGTCGCTGCTGGTGCTGGGCCTGCTGTACGGCGCGCTGGCGCTCGGTGAGGGCTTGGGGACGATGGCGGACAGCGGGGCGGGCTTCTTCCCCTTCATCGTCGCGCTCGTCCTGACCGCCGCCAGTGTCACCGTCCTTGTGCAGAGCCGTCGGCGGACGCCGGGCGGCGGCACCCCACCGGAAGACGGCGTAGAAGACGAGGGCGAGGGCGAGGTGCGCTGGTGGCGGATCGCGGGTGTGCTGGCCGCCGCCCTGCTGGTGCCGGCGGTGGGCGAAACCGTGGGGATGGTCGTGACGTTGGCGAACTCCTTGGTCCTGATGGCCAAGGTCATGGGGGTCTCCCGGTGGAGCAGAGCCGTGATCTTCGGGTTCTCCTTCGGCGCCGCCACCTGGTTGATCTTCGTTCGCTGGCTGTCGGTCCCCCTGCCGAGCGGCACGCTCGGCCTGTTCTGAACGGAAGGACGCCCCGTGGGTGACGCGATCGACAACCTCGGCGCGGGCTTCGCCACCTTCGCCGATCCGGCGTACATCATCCTCGCGCTGGTCGGCGTGGTGCTCGGCACGGTGGTCGGCGTGCTGCCCGGCATCGGGCCGATCGGCGCGATGTCGGTCCTGCTCGGGATGACCACGCAGTTGGGCCCCACGGGATCGCTGATCCTGTTCGCCGGCATCTACTTCGGCTCCACGTACGGCGGGTCGACGACCTCGATCCTGCTCAACGTCCCCGGTGAAGCCTCGTCGGTGGTCACCGCGCTCGATGGCCACGAGATGACAAAACGGGGCAGAGCTGGGCCCGCACTGACCATCGCGGCGGTCTCCTCGTTCCTGGCAGGCACCATCGCCATCTTCGGTCTCATGATGTCGGCGCCGTGGCTGAGCGGGATAGCGGTCAAGCTCGGTCCGCCCGAGTATCTGGCGCTGTGCGTCGCGGGACTCCTGCTGCTGGCGGCGCTCGCCGACGGCTCCACCGCGAAAGCGGTCGTCATGATCTGCGCCGGCCTGGCGATCGGCACGGTCGGGATCGACCCGGCCGGCGGTCACTTGAGGTTCACCATGGGGTCCGACGCCCTGGCCGAGGGCTTCAGCTTCATCGCCCTGGTCATGGGGGTCTTCGGCGTGGCCGAGGCACTCACGATGGTCGGCCGGCGCCGGCGCCCGGATCCTGTCAAGGCGCCACGGCTCAGGGAGCTCCTGCCCAGCAGGCAGGAGTCCCGGCAGGCGGCTCCGGCGGCGGTGCGTGGCTCGGTGATCGGCTTCCTGCTGGGGCTGGTGCCCGGCCCTGCCGCCGTACTGTCGACGTTCGCCTCGTACGTCGTCGAGCGGAAGATCTCCAAGGACCCCGGCAGGTTCGGCAAGGGCGCCGTCGAGGGGGTGGCCGGCCCGGAGGCGGCCAACAACGCGGCGGCGGGCGCGGCGTTCGTCCCGTTGCTGGCGCTCGGGATCCCGTTCGCGCCGACCATGGCACTCGTGCTCGCCGCGCTGCTGCTCAACGGCATCGTTCCCGGCCCGACGTTCGTCGAGGATCAGCCCGAGCTGTTCTGGACCGTGATCGCCGCGATGTACATCGCCAACCTGATGCTGCTGGTGCTCAACCTTCCGCTGGTGGGACTCTTCACCCGCCTGCTGTCCATCCCGCCGCAGGCATTGATGCCGTTCGTGATCGGCCTGTGCGTCGTGGGCGTGTACGCCGAGAACAACTCGATGTTCGACGTCATGGTCATGCTGGTCGCGGGACTGCTCGGATTCGTGCTGCGCCGAGCCGGGTACAGCATGGCCCCCTTCGTGCTGGCGGTCGTCCTCCAGCCCACGCTCGAAGTCTCCCTGCGCCAGACCCTGGCCTTCTCCGACGGAAACCCCGGGTACGTCCTCGGACGGCCCGTCACGATGGTGATCCTCGGTCTCGTCGTCCTGGCCGTGGCCTGGTCGGCTCGGCGAGCGCTCCGCGCGCGCAGGGGCATGAGGCAACGCCCCGGCCGGGTCACGGACCAGCGCACGCCCACCCCCGGCGGGTGACGCCCCGCGTGTAGCGCGTGCGCATCGAGTTCTCAGCTCTGGATGTGCTGGTCGTACTGTCTTTGATGCTGTTGGATCTCGTCCGCGTTGTCGACCGTCCAGTCGTACAACCGGCTGAACGGCTCCCGCAGCGATTCGCCGAGCGGCGTGAGTGAGTATTCGACGCCGACCGGCGAGGTGGGCAGCACGCGGCGCGTGATCATCCCGTTGCGCTCCAGGCGGCGCAGGGTCTGGGTCAGGACGCGCTGGGTGACACCCTCAAGGCGGCGCTTGATCTCGTTGAACCGCCTGGGCTCGTTGAGGACCGCCATCACCATCATCGACCACTTGTCGGCGATCTGGTCGAGGATCGGGCGGCTGGGACAGTCGGCCCGGTAGACGAGGTCCACCGAGGTACCGGCTTCGGGAATGGCCATATCGGTATCCTTCGCGATCCTTGAGATGCCAGAAGTGCGTTATTGACGGCTGATCACCCACCACCGCATCGTAAGTATGCATCGGGAACCTAGGTGCCTACCAGATACGGATCGGGGATCTCCATGAACGACGCCTACACGACCCTGCGGGTGCGCCGCGAAGCCGGCATAGCCCGCGTCACCCTCGACAATCCACCTGTCAACGTCCTGGACGCCGCCCTGATGGGCGATCTCCGGCGCTTGCTGACCGCGTTGCGGGACGACGACTCGGTTCGGGTCATCGTGTTCGACAGCGCCAATCCCGACTTCTTCATCGCCCACGTCGACATGTCGCTCGGTGACACGCCGGACGCGTTGGACGAGTTGGCGCGAGACCTTCCGGATGGTGTCAACATTTTTCAGGCCGTGGGGGAACTGCTGCGGCACCAGCCCCAGGTGACCATCGTCAAGCTCGCCGGGATGGCGCGCGGCGGCGGGGCGGAGTTCGTCGCCGCCGCGGACATGACGTTCGCGGCGATCGGCCGTGCGGGGATCGGCCAGATCGAAGCCCTCATGGGCATCGTGCCCGGTGGAGGGGGCACGCAGTATCTCGCCACCAGGGTCGGCCGCAACCGCGCGCTGGAGGCGGTGCTGAGTGCCGACCTGTACGACGCCAAGACCGCGGAGCTCTACGGCTGGGTCAACCAGGCCGTCCCCGCCGACGAACTCGATGACGTCGTCGACCGGCTCGCCCGCAACATCGCCGCCTTGCCCGAGGGCGTGATCGCAGCGGCCAAGCGCGCCGTCCTGCCGGAGGACCTGGCCGAGGGGCTCCGGCGGGAGAACGACGCCTGGATGGGACAGATCATGCGCCCTGCGGCCACAGAGCTGATCCGCGACGGACTGGCCCACGGCGCCCAGACCCCCGACGGCGAACGCGATCTGGAGGGCCTGCTCCGGAGCCTGGCCGGCTAGGACCTGGAATCGTCAGGTGCGCGCCTGCACGGTCATCTCGATCGAGGTAGCCGAGGATGGCGGACTTCCCGGAGGGCATGGTGTCGGCCACCCGTACGGCGCGGACCAGCTCCCCTATCACCTGACGCAGCTCTTCGGCCAGCGCGTTGTCGTCCATGATCTCCACACCACCGCCGCCTGACCGCAGGCGCATCCGCCGAACTCGGCTGAGGCCGCGGCACACGGTAAGAGCACCCCCGCCGGCGGC
This sequence comes from Nonomuraea glycinis, assembly GCF_014646515.1. Classification (GTDB taxonomy): domain Bacteria; phylum Actinomycetota; class Actinomycetes; order Streptosporangiales; family Streptosporangiaceae; genus Nonomuraea; species Nonomuraea glycinis. Next base: position 764,364 of record NZ_BMNK01000001.1, on the reverse strand, counting down.
CCCCGTTTCCGACCCCCACGCTGCCCGGCCCCGTGGCAAGCGGGGGATGCTGCGAAACGCTCTCCTTTGCCTCACTGGCCTGGGTGCGGCCCGTTCTGATGCCGGGTAGCTACTCAATGAGCATGTACGAATACACAAAGTAGCCTGTGAGGGATCTATGGGACTTCCACAAGGACGGTTCTCCATCTACCGGGGCACGGAGCCACATTCCCAGAGCCGAATGGACTTCGTGTACGGCGCTCAGGGCGCCGTCGGCCACCCTACGCACCTGGTGGACACCAAGTGGCTGTGCTGGGGCGCCGTCAACTCCACCCAGGCACGCTTCCACGTGGTGGACGGCCGGGAAGAAGACGGCGGCTGGAGTTGCCGCATGAAAATCGAGGACGGCCCCTACAACGGTTACTGGCTGGACTCCAGCGACGGCTATCTCTGCGCCGTCGGCTCCACCAGCCAGCGGTGGAAATTCCTGGGCGGCGGCGACCAGTGCGAATGGTGGCAAGACGAACGGCCGGTGGTGATCAGCGACACCAAGCCCTCCGGTGCGGGCAACGGCTATCAACTGCGCGCTCAGTACCGCGCCACCCCGCAGACGTACACCATCAGCCGGATCGACGGCTGAGCGCCGGTCGCCGAGCCCTGCCCCGTCGCGATCACAGCAGCTGCT
>NZ_BMNK01000001.1:228744-763691 GCF_014646515.1 Nonomuraea glycinis | reverse complement strand
TGATCCTCATTACGGTGCGAGGCAGCGTTTCCGCTGGTAGAAGCAGCTCACCATCTAGACGATCCCTACAGGACATCACGACCGGCGGGCCGCTTACGCCGCCCGCCCGGCGCGGTTCAACCCTTCCGGGGATGCCGCGTCAGCCGAGGCGGTGTCCTGCGGCGCATAGGAGATGAACGCGTCATAAGTGGTCGTCATGGCTCATCGCCATGCCGCACCGCACGAACGATCTGCTGGAGAACCTCATCCCAGCGTGCGCTGTTGGTATCGCGAAAATCAGCAGCGTAACGGGCATGCGCGAAGAGGGGAATCTCGGCGTCCTCAATGATGACCGGTATGAAGCGGCGGTCATTCTCAATCGCGCGCTGCATCATGACCGCGTACTCGTTCTTCACCCATTTACTCGCCACCGAGGCCGGGCTGAAGATCAATATGCCGTTCGCGGAGTTACGGATCGCTTCCTCAATGTCGATGACGAGGAGATCCCCGACCTGGATGAACTCCCCGTCCCAGGCGACTTTCAGATCCAGGCCCTGAAGTCGCCCGACGAACTGCTTCACCCAGTCACGATCATGATGGGAGTAGGAGACGAACGCGTCGTATTTCCCGTTTTGCACCATAAATACCGCCTCCTGCGCACCAGCACCCCATGCCCGTTCGCCCCCCGTGGGCATGTTGTAAAGCTAAACCCTGACCGCTCCAGGTGGCCGTTGATCACAATAAGTGGTGCATTATTCGCGCAGAGGCAACTTAGGTCTTCCCTCCGACGTCCAACAGAGGCCCGGGAACCAGCGCCGCCGAGATGGAAGAAACATGAGCGATCCAACCAGCGTGGAGTACGACCTCTCCATCGTGTACGCCCAAGCCGATCTTTCCTGGGCCAAACAGCTCCAGGCCCGGCTGGCCACCGATGGGTTCAGGGCCGCGCTGGAGGACTATCTGCCCGGCGACATCATCATCCACACCATCGAAGAAGTACTCACCGCCGCCAGAACATGCGTGTTCGTCTATAGCCGCTCCACCCACGCGGACAGATGGATGGCCGCGAAATATCAAGCCTTATTGGCCGCCCCGGACGCCTACCGGTTCATCCCCGCCCTGATCGAGGACGTACCCCTTGATCTGTTCGCCGCTGCCCGAGCTCCCCTTGACTTCAGAGGCGAGGATCAGGAGGGCCCCTACCTGGGCCTACTGCTGGCACTGCGAGGCCGACGCCCGGATGAAGCGCCGCTGCCGACTCACCGGCTGCTGCGGCCCGAAGGGGCCATGCACCGAGTGCTGCGGCTCGGCCTCGGCGAGGTCAGCTACGGACTCGCCGGTCAAGAGCCACGCGCCCGACACGAACCGGGCCCCTTGACCCATGCGCTCGAACGCCGACTGTGGCAATTGGAGCGCGCTCGAACCGCCCGGACGAGCCACCATGTCAAAGGCTCGGACCTTGCCGAGCACCCAGGGGCGCTGCTCACAGATCGGCTGGTCACGGTCGGCAGAGCGCTGGGCGAGACGTTCCTGTCCGGCGCGGCCGGCGACGCCCTGGCGGCCGATCTCGCCGAGGCCCGCCGGAGCAACAGCACCCTGCGCCTGGGTCTGCAGGTCGAAGGCGAGCTCGCCGAGCTACCTTGGGAGACGCTGCTGCTGCCCCACCACGACCAGGTGCTGGTGCTCGATGCGCATACGGAAATGTTCCGTCAGCCGCCTACGGAGGGTCCGCCTCCGGCAATCGCCATCAAAGCACCACTGCGCATTCTTGCCGTCATCGCCGCACCCGAAGGGCCTGACGCCGGTCCGCTCTTGCACATGGAGGACGAACTCCGCCTCATACTCGACGCGGTCGACGAGGCCCGTCGCCACGCCGCCGCCCACGTGCGCATCCTCAACCAGGGCACGCTCGCGGCGATCACGCAGGCACTGAAGCAAGAGCGTTTCCACGTTCTCCACATCTCCTGTCATGCGAAACCCGGGGTCTTGCTGCTGGAGAACGCCGTCGGCGGCGTACACGAGGTGACCGCGCAAGAACTCGCCACCGCGATCAACCCGAATGAGGGAGTGCCTCTGGTGGTGCTGTCCGGCTGCTCCACCGCGCTGGACACCCGCACAGCCGACAAGCCGACAGGCAGCACGGAAGAGAAGACCCTCATCGGACTGGCCCGCGGGCTTCTGGATGCGGGCGTTCCCGCCGTACTGGCCATGACCACCTCGGTGACCGACCGTTACGCAAGCCTGCTCACCGGAGCCCTGTACCAGGAATTGGCCATCCGCCCACGACCCGAGGTGCTGACCGCACTCTCCCAAGCCCGCCACGCCCTGGAACAGTGGCGCCGGAACCAGCCTCCGGCGAGCCCGGATGCCCTCCTCGCCGAGTGGGCCACTCCCGCGCTGTTCCAGCGTGGCCCCGGTCTGCCGCTGTACGACATCGGCAACGGGGTGGAGCGGGTCCAGGCGCCTTACGTACCCACCCTCGATCGCAAAGTGATCGTCCGCAGAGTGGGCGACTTTGTCGGCCGCCGAACCGAACTGCGCATTCTGTCCTCTGTGCTGCGCGGCCAGCACCCCTTCGTGGTGCTGCACGGCACCGGCGGAGTCGGCAAGTCGACCCTGGCCGCCGAACTCCTCGCCCAGCAAGGCGTGGCCGCGGGGCTGGTCATCTCCCTGGTCGGACGGACGAGCCCCGACCAGATCCTCACCAAGGCCGCCGACAAGATCCTCGTGGCCACCGCCGCCCTCGGCGCCTCCGCTGGACCGTTGCGGGAGATCTCCCAGTTCCTACGACGCCTGGACTTCCCTTGGCAAATCCGTCTCGAAGCTCTGGCGGAAGCGCTCGCCCAGCTGCCGGCCGATGTCGCAGCCAGCATCAAAGCCCCACCGCTGACGCTGCTGCTGGACAACTTCGAAGACAACCTCAACCTGCGGCAGACTCCGTCCTTCCTGGATGAAGAGCTGGCCGCCTTCCTCACCGCCTGGACGCAACCGGGTTCCCCGAGGAAATTGATCGTCACCAGTCGGTACCCGGTCCCGCTGCCCAGCGATGCGCGCGAGCTCTTGACCGTCCTTCATGTGGGTCCGTTGTTGTGGGCTGAGGCGCGGAAGTTGATGTGGCGGTTGCCGGGGTTGGATGGGTTGGGGTTGGTGGATCAGCGGCGGGCGTGGGTGGTTGTGGGGGGTCATCCGCGGACGTTGGAGTATTTGGATGCGGTGTTGCGGGGTGGGCGGGCGCGGTTCGCTGATGTGCGGGAGCGGTTGGAGGGGTTGCTGGAGCGGCGGGGGATCGTTGATCCGGCGGGGTGGTTGCGGGGGGTGGGTGCTCGGGCTGTGGTGGGTGGGGTGGATGCGGTGGTGGCCGAGGCGGTGACGTTGGCGGCCGATGATGTGCTGCTGGCGGATCTGCTGGGGGTGTTGCCGGGGTTTGCGCGGCGGTTGCTGGTGGGGGTGTCGGTGTATCGGCGTCCGGTGGATCGGGCCGGGCTGGTGTGGCCGGTCTCGGCCCCGGCTCCGGCTGATCCTGAGGATGAGCGGCGGCAGGAGCGGCTGGGCCGCCTGTTCGAGCGGGTGGAGCGGGCGCGGGAGACCGTTCCGGGGGCGGGGTTGGGGGATGTGGGGTTGTCGGCCGGTGAGCTGGAGGCCGCCCGGGTGGACCTGGCCGCGGTTCGGGCGGTGCCGGTGGTGGAGCCGGTGGGGGTGGATGCGGCGGTGGAGACGCTGGCCGGGCTGGGGTTGCTGGCGCCGGCGCAGGCGGATGGTGGTGATCTTGCCGGGTCTGGTGAGGGTGGTTTCGGTGGCCGGCCTGGCGGGTCGGGTGGAGATGGTTTTGGGGGGTTGGCTGGGTCGTTGGTGGTGGTGCACAGGTGGACGGCCGCGTCGCTGGCCGATCCGGGACGGACGCCTGTTGAGGAGGTGCGGGCGGCGCATGTGGCGGCGGCGGCGTATTGGCGCTGGCGGGTGCGGACCCGCCCGCAGGATGAGCAGGACGATCTGCTCGACATGCTGGAGGTGCGTTTCCACTGCCACGCCGCCGGCGACCTGGACGGCGCGGCCGAGGCGACGGACTGGGTGGGCGAACGGTTGCACCGGTGGGGGGCATGGGCGTGGGAGGAGCAGCTTGTTCGCGAGATGATGGCCTGGTTCCCCGACGGCAGCCACGAGCAGGCCGTGATTCACCACCAGCTCGGCAGGATCGCCCAGGATCGGGGCGAGTACGCCCAGGCTGAGACCGACTACCGCCGCGCCCTGACCATCAACGAGGAACTCGGCAACCAGGCCGGCATAGCCGGCAGCTACCACCAGCTCGGCAGGATCGCCGAGCTGCGGGGCGAGTATGCGCAGGCCAAGACCGACTACCACCGCGCCCTGACCATCAACGAGGAACTCGGCAACCAGGCCGGCATGGCCACCGGCTACCACCAACTCGGCATCCTCGCCCAGTTGCGGGGTGAGTATGCGCAGGCTGAGACCGACTACCGGCGAGCCCTGACCATCAAAGAGGAACTCGGTAACCGGGTCGGCATGGCTCGCAGCTACCACCAGCTCGGCATGATCGCCCAGTTGCGGGGCGAGTATGCGCAGGCCGAGACCGACTACCGGCGAGCCCTGACCATCAACGAGGAACTCGGCGACCGGGCCGGCATGGCCACCGGCTACCACCAGCTCGGCAGGATCGCCGAGCTGCGGGGCGAGTATGCGCAGGCCGAGACCGACTACCGCCGCTCCCTGACCATCGAGGAGGAGCTCGGCAACCAGGCCGGCATGGCCACCGGCTACCACCAGCTCGGCATGATCGCCCAGTTGCGGGGTGAGTATGTGCAGGCTGAGACTGACTACCGCCGTGCCCTGACCATCGACGAGGAACTCGGCAACCGAGCCGGCATGGCTTCGACGATCAGCCAGGTCGGGGTGCTGTATACCGAGACCGGCAGGACGGCCGAAGCAGTGGCTTGCAACACGCGTGCCCTGGCCATCCGCCTGGAACTCCAATCACCGGAAGCCGCCATAGACCTGTACTGGCTCGCCCGCCAACGCCACCACCTCGGCGAGGAACGATTCCGGCAGCACCTGGCCGAACTGCTGGACACCCAGTCGATCGACACCCTCACCGACTGGCTCAACCAAACCGACACCGAAGCCTGATTCAGGTGGCCGGCAGCGCTCGCGAGAACCCCGGGGTCATGCCGGCGAAGGAGGCGGTGCGCCCGCCGACTGGAGGGCTCGGATGATCTTCTGGAGAACCCTGTCCCAGTTGGGGCGGTTGGACTCGCGCAAGTCGGCGTACGAGCGGGCTTCGGCGAGGGGCGGCAGGGAGACGTCTTCGGTCAGCACGGGGATGAATCGGCGTCGTCGCTCGATGGCGAGCTTCATGAGGGCGGCGTACTCGTTCTCCACCCAGGCGCTGCCGATCGAGGCCGTGCTGAACACGAGGATGCTGTTCGCCGAGTTCCGGATCGCCTCGTCGATCTTCACGACGATGAGGTCACCGGTCTGGATGAAGGCCTCGTCCCAGGCGACGGTGAGCCCTTCGGCCAGGAGACGGTCGGCGAGGGCCGCCACCCGGTCGCGGTCGGGGCGGGCGTAGGACAGGAACACGTCGTACGCGTCGGGCACGGGTCAACTCCTGGGCGGGAGGGTTTCGGGGGCGGACGGGATCTGCTGAACGTCCACGGCTTCAGCCGGGTCGAGTTCGTGGCCGGTGCGCAGGGTGCGCAGGTGGCCGAGCAGGTTCTGCACCGTGGTGATCGGGAGCGCGTTCATGTAGCTCCCGATGTCCCCGCCGATGTAGTCCGGGACCGGCATGTTGGAGATCTCCCGGATGATCCGGATCATCGCCACGTTGTCCCGGCCCAGCACCTCGATCTCGGCCTCCAGTTCCAGCACCGCCCGTCGGCGCTCGGCCTGCACCCGGATCTCGTCCAGCCGGTCCCCGGCCCGGACCAGCCGGTGCTCCGACCCCACGTTCTCCAGGTTCAGCGCCAGCTCGGCCTGTCTCTGCAGCATCGCGTTGAGCTCGGGATCGTCCGCCTCGAACGACCTCAGGTTGGTGGAGATGGACCGGACGCCCCGCGCGATCAGCGCCTGGCGCACCTTGGTGCCGAGCTCCACCTGCGCCTGCGCCGCCTTGCGCAGGAACTCCCCCACGTTGGTCGCCGCAGCCATCCCGGTGAAGTACGAGGCGACGGTCTCGCCGAGCGACTTCTCCACGAACCGCTGCACCGGCCTGGGGTCCTCCACCAGGCCGCCGAGCGGGGAGGTCCCGGTTCCGCCGGACAGGCTGACCACCCGGGGCGCGGCCTCGGGCGGGATCCGCAGCGTCTGGCTCAGCTGCACCCGTACCCGGAACCCCTGGATCTGGACGGTGATCTGCTCAAGTTCGGCGTCGTAGTTCCGTTCCTCGTCCCCGCTCTTGTCCTTCCACTCCAGGATGAGCTCCCGGGTGGGGATCAGCACCACCCGGACGAACCACGGGTTCAGCGCGTAGGAGACGCCCTGATCCAGGGTCTCCTCCTGTACGCCCAGCCAGCCGCCCAGGTCCAGGAACACCCACGGGAGGCGGAAGTTGCCGTGCCCCTCGATCCGGGGGCCGACCGGGTCCTCCTCCGTCACCGCGTCGTTCGCCGGCCGCCGGGGCACCGCGCCCGCCAGGGCCACCACGACGCCGGTACAGCCGACCGGGATGGCGATCTCCTGCAGGTGATCGGAGGTCAGCCCGTCCCGGGACTCCGCCGTGTTGTCCACGGTGATCACCTGGAACATCTTGGGGTTGATGTCGTAGTGGGTGCCGCCGGGCAGGATGGCGAGCTGGCGGCCCTGCTCTCCGCCACCGTCCAGGAACGCCTGGCCGTCCTGAAAGTTGTCGCACTCCACGTGCGTGCCGAAGGGGCGGTGCGGCGGGCGGACCCGGCCCGCGTTGGCGATCACCAGGCCCACGGTGCCCGGCGGCACGTAGGTGCACGGCACCAGGGTGACCTTGAAGAGCATGGTGTTGAGGTAGTACGACTGCCCGCCGGGCAGCACGTCCACCTGCGGGCCCTGTTCGCCGCCGCGGAGCAGGAAGGCCGGACCGTTCTGGAAGTTGTCGCAACCGCCGTCCACCCGGCGGCCGAAACGCCGGTCGCGCGGCCGTTCCCTCCCCGCCTCGGCCTCCACCAGACCGATCATGTTCTCCGGGATGCGCACCCATGGTACGAACTGGACGTGGTAGAGCCACGGCATCAGCCAGCTCGGCGACCCGGGGGGCAGGGTGCGCGCCTGCCAGCCGTACAGGTTGTGCGGGGTGATCCGCTGGTGTTCCTGGTCCCGACGCCCGATCCGGCGCCGTATCAGGCCGACGTGGTCCGGTGGCACCACCACCCGGCCCGCCCACCACAGGTATCCGGCGCCCGCCGGCACCAGGACCAGCAGCATCAGGACGACAGCTGCCTCCACCGCTATCCCTTCCCTTCCCAGGCGCGTGACCTGCGGTGAACCGCGAGCACGGTCTCGGTCCACTGGTCGTACCAGTTCAGGTACCGTTCGTTCTGCGGGTTGCGCAGGGTCGGGTAGAAGCCGCTCCGCCCGCCGGCCCGCCCCGCGAAGTCGCGGTAGCCGCCCGCCACCTCGTCACGCTCGTCGCACCAGCCGCATGCGCGAGTCAGCTCAAGAAACTCCGTGTATGTCCCGGTTCGCACCCGGGCGAGCCCGGACTGGGCGGCGAAGCCCTGCCTGCCGTGGGTGTGCTCGGACCACACCGCGTCGATGCCCGCCAGCAGCCCGGCAGGCAACTTCCTGCCGTCCGCCTCGCACAGGTAACCCTCCGCGGATCGGCCGGCCTCGCGGAGCAGCAGATCGGTGGTGAGCAGGTCGGCGTACCGCCAGCGGCCCTCCGCGAGGTACTCCCGAAGCCGGTCGAGCGAGAGCGAGGGCGGCATGCGCACCGCGCGCAGCGGCCGGGTGGCCGGGGCGGGCAGCGCGCGCGCCGGGCTCAGCGGCCGGCCCGCCGCGTCGGCCCGGTGCAGCGCGGCCAGGATGTTCAGCTCCTCCGGGCCGAGCAGCCTGCCGTCGCGGGCGTCCACGTACCAGGTGGCGGCCAGGTGGTAGTTGCGCTCGCCGTGCAGCAGAATCGGGAACACAGTACGCCCGCGCTCCCTGGCGGCCACGATGTCGCGGGTGATGTCGGCGGAGTCCTGGGACTGCGGCGACATCAGCACGATGACCGCGACCGCGTGGCCGAGCTGCTGCCGCAGCACCCAGAAGGGCTCGTCGCCCGGCCGCAGGTCACCCGCCGTCCAGACCGGCAGCCCGGCCGCGCGGAGCTGCTCGGCCAGCCGCTCGCCGTAGTCCTCGTCGGCCCGCACGTAGCGGATCACGATGCGGTGCGGCTCAGGCTCGGTGAGGGGACGCGGCGGCGAGGGGAGCGTGGCCCGCAGGTTCTCGAACGGCACCCGGCCGCTCGGTTCGGGTTCGCGGTCGAGGAGGACGGCGGCCAGCTCGGCGACCTTCTTGGTGTAGCCGTGCCCGATCACGTCCCGGAAGTCGCGCCAGACCCGGTTCTCGGCGGACGGCAGCAGAGCGACCTCACCGATCAGGACCGGAATGAAACGCAGGCCGCCGGCCGCTGAGGCGGTGGCCAGCGTGGCGTATTCGTCCTGGGCGCGCGGGGAGGCGAGGGAGGCTGGGCTGATGATCGCGATACCACCGCGGGACCGCCGGACGGCGTCGTCCACCTTGTGCACGACGACATCCCCGGGGAGGATGTCCCACTCGTCGAGAAACACCTTGACCCCGTGGACGGCGAGCTCTCCGGCCAGCCCTTCGGCCCACTCCGCGTCGTGGTGGGCGTGCGAGATGAACACGTCGAACAAGTCGCCCCTCCTCAGCGCATTCAATACGGCTTTCACCGTACGGCGGCAGAAGCATCGGCCGAGGTCTCGCTATAAAAAAGATGGATTATCCGATCAGCCGAAATCCAGGCCGTTCCAGCGGCTTTGAAGTGGCCCATTTGAGAACGACTGGTACTTTTGTCAGATTTATTGCTTTTGTGAGGTCTCCGCGCGGCGGTTCGGCATCCTCAACGCCGCTGCGGGCCTGGGAGAGTCACCTTCGTCCGCACATCGCCTCGTACCAGCGCACCGGCCTCAAACAGATCTCACTCTTCACCCCGGCCAACCGGCGGCAACTCGTTCTGCGGCGATTCTTCGAGGTCGTCGACCGGATGCCCGTGGTCGGCGCCACGATGCGCCGGATGATCAACAACAGCGAGGACAATCTTGAGAAGGAGCGTGATATCGCCTTGGTCGATTAAGAGGCGGCAGCGGATCGGTCTCGCGTCCCGAGGCTGGCCTGATCGGCGGCGGTACGGCCGGCCGCCCAGCCCTCCCGGTCCCAGGACGTGCGGACCGCGTGCGAGACCAGGTTCGGGAACAGGCGCTCGACCGCCTGCTCCACCACCTGTTCGCGGGCCGCCAGCACCGGCACCAGATCGGTGCCCCGGCCGGCGCTCTCCTGCGCGACCGCGGCCGCCGTGGCCTCGGCGAGCCGCTCCCCGATCCTGGAGGCGAACGCCGACAGGAACGACTGGCGGAACGTCTTGTTCCTCGACCGGCCGGTGCCGTGCTTCTTGGTGCCCGAGTTCACCAGCGCGGTCTGCGCCTGCACCAGCAGCGAGGTGAACAGCATCTCCACGAAGGACAGGTCCGCCCGGAATCCCAGCACGGTGGCGAACCCCAGCTCCTTCGACCAGATCACCCGGCACCGGTTGGCCTCGGCGATGAGGTTGAGCAGCACGGCCTTGGGCTGCTCGTACGGCGCGTCGATGCCGACCCGGATGCCCGCCGGGTCCTCGCCTCCGCCTGGCCGCGCGTCCAGCATCGCCACGTCGATGCTGTACTTCGCCATCAAGCTCTGCGCCGCCGACATGAACGTCTCCGCCTCCGCCTCGTACGACGTCGACTCCGCCTTGGCAAGCAGCCCCCGCACCCGCACGAGCGTCTTCTCGCTGACCGCGTGCGAGCGTGCCTGAACCGTACGGCGAGCGGCCCCGGGCGGCGGGCTCAACGACTCCAGCCGCGGCAGCCCGGTCAGCACCCCCAGCAGCTCCAGCACCCCGGAGACGGTCACCAGCCGGCCGGCCCCGTCGCGCGCCTGCCGCGCCGCCAGGTAGCCACCCTGCCACCACACCGCGGCCTCCAGGCCGGCGAGCTGGTCGCGCCAGCGCTCATCCACCGTGGCCGGCGCGTAGGCCCGCATCTCCCAGGCGATGAGATCGGCCGCCGCCCGCCCATGCCAGTCGGTCAGCCGTCTGGCCGCGATCCTGACCACGTCGGCGGGCTGCCAGCCGTTGCGCCACAACCCCGAGACCACACGGGTCACGACCTCCACCAGCACGCGCTCGGCGTCGTCCCGGTCGGCCAAGAAGGCCGCGGCGGAGTCGAAGGCCGCCTGATCCTCGCGGGCAAGCGCCTCCAGCGCCGCGCCGACCAGCTCATCAGCCTTAATCACACGTGCCGCCCACCTTGAAGAAGTCCGCCAGAACCCTACCGTGACGGACGACCGCACAGGCGTGTCGATCGGATCGAGCAGGTACGGCAGCGCGGATCGGTCTTCGGTGGGAGACGGCGTCAGGCGTAGTGCCGGTAGATGGCGCGGGCGACACAGGCCGGCTTGGCCGCTCCTTCCATCTCGACGGTGAAGTCGAGGTGCATCTGCACGCCGTCGCCGGGGACGTCCTCGACCGAGGCGACGGTGGCGCCCAGGCGGATCCTGGAGCCCACCTTGACCGGGCTGGGGAAGCGGAGTTTGTCCAGGCCGTAGTTGATGCTCATCGTGACGCCCTGGATGTCGAGCAGTTCGTTGAACAGCGGGATGACCAGGGAGAGGGTCAGGTAACCGTGGGCGATCGTGCCGCCGAACGGCCCGCCGGCGGCCCTGCTGGGGTCGATGTGGATCCACTGGTGGTCGTCGGTGGCGTCGGCGAAGGTGTTCACCCGGTCCTGGGCGATCTCCAGCCAGTCGCTGTGGCCGAGGTCTTTCCCGGCCAGGGCCTTGATCTCCGTCAGGCCGTGCACAGTGGTCGTCATGAGGCGGTCTCCTTCAGGCCGAGCAGGCGGGCGGCGTTGTCCTTGAGGATCTTCGGGCGGACCTCGGGCTTGATCTCCAGCTTGTCGAAGTCGGCCAGCCAGCGATCCGGGGTGATCACCGGGAAGTCGGAGCCGAAGAGCACCTTGTCCTTCAGCAGCGTGTTGGCGTACCGCACGAGCTGCGGGGGGAAGTACTTCGGGGACCAGCCGGACAGGTCGATGTAGACGGACGGCTTGTGGGTGGCCACGGCGAGGGCCTCGTCCTGCCACGGGAACGACGGGTGGGCCAGGATGATCCGCAGCTCGGGGAAGCCCACCGCCACGTCGTCGACCAGCATGGGGTTGGAGTACTTCAGCCGGATCCCGCCCCCGCCGGGGGCGCCCGCGCCGATGCCGGTCTGCCCGGTGTGGAACAACACCGGGACGCCCAGCTCCTCGATCGCCTCGTACAGCGGGTACGTCACGGGGTCGTTGGGGGCGATGCCCTGGATGCTCGGGTGGAACTTGAAGCCGCGTACGCCGTGCTCCTCGACCAGCCGCCGCGTCTCACGTACGCCCGCCTTGCCCTTCCACGGGTCGACACTGGCGAACGGGATCAGCACGTCGGCGTGCTCGGCGCAGCTGTCCGCGACCTCTTCGTTCGAGATGCGCGGGTGCCCGGTGGCGTGCTCGGCGTCCACGGTGAACACCACCGCGGCCATCTTCCGCTCCCGGTAGTACGCGGCCATCTCCGCGATGGTCGGCTGCCGGTGCCCGTGTGCCTTGAAGTAGTCCTCAGAGGCGCCGGGGAACGATCCAGGTCAGGCCATGACGACGTTCTCCAGCCACTGACCAAGGCGCTCGACCACATCGTCGTCGAAGGTGCGGCCGTCGACGTTGTCAGCGTGGATCTCGATCACCGGGAACCCGGCCGCCTCCAGTGCCCTGGCGGTGAAGTAGCTGCCCCGGGGGTCGTCGGAGACCAGGTGGACCACGCCGTCGATGCCGTGCAAGCGGGCCTCTTTCACGTACCACTCACTCGACCACGGCGGGGTGTAGAGCTGGTCGCTGAAGGCGGCGAAGCGTGCGGCCAGCGCCCTCATGGGATCGTCGCCGTAGCGGATGTACCCGTCGGCGGCGATGGCAAGGTACATCGACCAGACGAACACCGCGCCGTACTTCTCCTGGAAGCGCTGGTAGAAGCCCATGTCGTACCAGAGGCCGCGACCGATCCACATCAGCCGCGCCCGCTCGCCCGGGCACGCGGCCTGACCCGCGTCGACCCGGTCGCGCACCTCCTCGTAGAAACGCTTGGCGATGTCCCGGGCCCACTCGGTGCCGCGGTGCCACTGCGGGAGCATGACGCTGGGGATGCTGTCGACGACGCTGAGCGGCGAGGGACGGGCGTGAGCGATGAGGGCACGCGTCTTCCTGTTCCACTCCTCCTGCTCGTTGACCAAGGCCATCACCTCACGAAAGCGGGACTCGTCGAACCGCCTGCCGGTGGTGGTCTCCAGGAACCTGACGAGGTTCTCCAGCTCCGCGGTGAGCAGGTCCAGTCTGGCCGGGCCGACGGCCTCTTCCCACCGGTGCGGCATGAGCTCCCACCAGTTGACGGGAATATCGTTCTCAGCGGCGCTTTCCAGCGGGTAGAAAGTGACTCCGGGCTCGTGACCCCAGATGTCGAAGATCTTGCGGGTGACGTCGCCGGAGGCGTCGCCGACGACGATGTTCGGCTTGGGCAGGCCGCCCCACGGGCCCGCCTCCGGCTCTGGGTCGAACGCGGAGCCGAGGGTGACCGAGTTGTACTGCTCGGAATAGTCGGGGTAGCCGCGCTGCCGCACCAGCTCCAGGTAGTGCACCGAACGCTGCTTGGCGGTCACCAGAGACGCCCACCATTGGCTGACCGCGTACGGGATGTCCATCGTGCGGAAGATCTCGTGCGGGACGTCCGCGTTCAGCAGGGCGAACGGCTCGCCGCCGGCGACGCGCCGGCGCAGGTCGGCGAACCATTCGCGCTGGTGCCTGCCCGCCTCGGCCGCCGTGGCGAGGGATGTCACACTGCGCGATCTCACATGGGGCATGGATGTTCCTTCCGCAGGGCAGTCAGATCGGCACGCCCGTACTCCTGGCGCTCCAGCAGAACGGCGGGGATGTCCAGCGCCGCGCGCTGCGCGGGAAAGTCCCAGGCCGGGGCCTCGTCTCCAGCCCTGCAATAGGCGACGAAGAGCTCGGCCCGGCAGCGCCGTACGGCCGCCGCCGCGTACGCGGCGCGCTCGCCCGCCGTGGCCCGGTGGGCGGTCGGACCGCTGTAGTGGTAATGCTCGGCCAGCGCGCCGAGGGCGCCCGTACCGAGGCCACCCGCGCCGATGCCACCGGTACCGAGGCCACCCGTACCACCCGTACCGATGCCACCCGTACCGAGGCCACCCGTACCGAGGCCACCCGTACCGATGCCACCCGTACCGAGGCCACCCGCGCCGACCGGCCCGGTCACGGAGAGGTCCCCGAAGGAGTGGTCCTCGCCGACGATGACATGGCCCTCGCGTTCGATGGCCTCGTACACGTGCGGCGTGTCGTGGTCGCTGCCGCTCAGGAAGACGCGCCGCCCGGCGTGCTCATCGAGTCGTCCCGCCTCGGCCAGCAGCCGTTCCAGCAGCACGATGTGCTCATGCACGGGCAGGGGCGCATTGGCCACCGCGAGGAACTGCCGCCCCGTGAGCCGGGCGGGCACGGCCCTGCGCAGCTCGGCGGCGGCGGCCAGCAGCCGGCGCCGCTCGTCGTGCGCCGCCACCGCCCCGGCCACGTCGAGAGGGCGGCCGGTCCAGGCTTCGAGCCTGGCGGCGAACTCGCCGATCCTGCGCCGGTTGTACCGGGCGGTCGTGCGGTGCGGCAGGTGCAGGATGTCCACCAGGTACACCTCGGGCAGCGCCGTGCCCGGCTCCACGCGGCCCAGCTCGCGCAGCGCGTAGAACAGCCGCAGAGACGCCTCGCAGTCGTGCGAGATCACGATGCGGTCCAGGTCACCGAAGGACCCGGCGAGCAGCCGGGCGAGCACCGAGCGGGCCACCGGGTCCACCCCGCGACCCAGATATCGGTCTCCGAGCGCGAAGTCGGACTCCGGGTCGCCCGTGAGGCGGAACACGCGGACCCCGGCGGCGGTCAGCAGTTCGACCGGCATGTCCGCCCCGACGTAGCCGACGACCAGGGCCCGGGCGCCGCTCCGGCCGTCGATCGGGCCGTCGATCGGGCCGTCGATCCGGTCCTTCGAGGCGGCCGGAGGTACGCCGCGGCGGGCGTACGCCTCTTCCAACGCGGCCAGCGCCGTGAGCATGTCAGATCACCCCATCCACGGCCAGCGCCTTGAGCTCGTCGTCGGAGTAGCCGAGCAGCCCGCCGTAGATCTCGGCGTTGTGCTCCCCGAGGCCGGGCGCCGGGCGGTCGAGCGCCGCCTCCGAGTCGGAGAAGCGGATCGGCACACCGGTCCCGTACAGGTCCGCGCCGCGTCCGTGGCGCGGATGCTCCAGGGGCACGACCTCTTCGCGCTCCAGCACGAGCGGGTCGCGCACGGCGTCGCCGGGCTCGCGCACCTCGGCGGCGGGCACGCCGTGCCGGGTGAGCAGGTCGAGGATCACCGCGAGCGGGCGGTCGGCCGCCCACGAGCCCACCAGCTCGTGCAGCTCCCCGGCGTTGGCCACGCGCGCGTCCCGGGAGGAGAACCGCGGGTCCGCGGCCAGGTCGTCGTGTCCCATCGCCGCGAACAGGCCGCGGGCGAAGGCGTCGGTCGGGCCGCACAGCGCGAACCAGCCGTCCGCGGCGGGGAACGTGCCGAACGGCGCCAGCCTGGGCACGGTCATCCCCGTGCGCATGGGCAGGCCCAGCTTCTCGTAGGCGTCGAACGGCTCGCACGCGACCAGCGAGGTGAGCGCCCCCAGCATGGACACGTCCACGTGCTGGCCCTGGCCGGTCGCGTCGGCCCGCATGACCGCGGCGAGCGTGCCGATCACCGCGTACAGCGGCGCGACCAGGTCGCCCACCGGCAGTCCGAAGCGGACAGGCGGCTCGCCGGGCGCGCCCGCGGTCATCATCACGCCACTGAGCGCCTGGATGATGGTGTCCATCGCCTTGCCGGAGCCGGGACCGCCCTGCGCGCCGAAACCGCTGATCGACGTGCACACGATGCGCGGGTTGATCGCGCTCGCCCAGTCGTGGCCCATGCCCAGCCGCGCCGTGACGCCGGCGCTGTAATTGTCGATCATGATGTCCGACACCCGGACCAGACCGGCCAGGACGTCGCGGGCCTTGGGATGCTTCAGATTGAGCGTGACGCTCTGCTTGTTGCGGCCCCGCAGGAGCATCGACACGGACATGTCGTCGTCCCCGCGGCGGGCCGTCGTCAGCCCGTCGGCACCGACATAGGGGGCGTTGTTGCGGGAGCTGTCGCCGCCGGTCAGCGGATTCTCCACCTTGATCACCCGGGCGCCGAGCCCGGCCAGCAGCAGGGTCGCGTACGGTCCGGACAGCGCGGTGGTCAGATCGATCACCGTACGACCGGCGAGCGGACGTTCAGCCACGCAGCACCACCTCGTCCCCTTCCCAGTGAAATTCCGTCTTCAGGCCCGCCCGTCGCGTGATGCGCTCGATGTACGACACGACCAGCCGTCCTTCCTCGTCGTTCCCGAGCGGCACCGGCCGGCCGGCGCCGTCGATCCAGCAGGGCACGAGACCGGCCGAGACCAGGCCGCTCCGATCGAACCGGCAGACCGCGATCGCGGTGTTCCGGCTCTCGGGATGGAAGGGGTAGTACGGCATGTCCGGATCCGGAGCGAAGCCGTACAGCTCGACTCTGCGGCGCGCCCACGCGGCCCGTTCGCCTTCGTCGCCCGCCGTGGGCGTCAACGCGCGGGTGACGGTCACGAAGTTGCCCAGCCCGTGATAGATCGGCCGGCCGCGGTACATCTCGACGCCTCGCATGATGTGGGCGTGGTGGGCGAACACGGCGTGCGCGCCGGCGTCGACGGCGGCACGGGCGACGGGCCCCTCGTACATCGCCAGTACGGCGGGCGTGTGCCCGACGCCCTTGTGCAGCGACACCAGCACGACGTCGACCTCGGCGGCCAGGGCCGCCACGTCCTCGGCCATCCGCGCCAGCGAGGCGGGATCGGCGAAGGTGTAGACGGCGGGCGGCCCGCCTGGGCTGGCGTGGTCGAGTTCGTAGTGGGTCAGCACCTTGATGTACGCGCAGCCGGGCTTGCGGCTGGTCGCCCAGGACTCGCGTGGGCCGACGCAGTTGTAGCTGAGCACGCCGATCCGCAGCCCGTCGCGCTCCACGATCGCGGGACGGCGGGCCTCGTCGAGAGTCAGGCCGGCGCCCGCGGTGGTCAGCCCGGCCTCGGTCGCGTACCTGATCGTGTCGGCCACCCCCTGGTCGCCGACGTCGTAGACGTGGTTGCCCGCCAGCGTCACCACATGGAAGCCGGCCTCGGCGACCGCGGAGAGCGCGGCGGGATCGGCGGGCGGCGCGGGCACGTCGGTGCTCAGCTGAGCGGTGGACGTGCTGTGGGGCACCTCGATGTGGCCGATCACCACACCGCCCCGGCCCAGCGTCTCCCGGGCCGGGGCGAAGAAGGACGCGGGGCCGGGCTCGTCGACGATGAGGTCGCCGACGGCCATTACCGTGAAACTCAAGAGGTGCTCTCCTCCTCGAGGATGCGTTCGTCAGGGGTTCGCGTCGCACGCCCGGAGAAGCGCGACAAAAAGGCTTGCAGGCGGGGTGAGGCAGGATTGTCGAAGATCTCCTCGGGCGTACCGGTCTCGACCACCCGGCCCTCCTCCATGAAGACGCAACGATCGGCCACCTCGCGGGCGAAGCTCATCTCGTGCGTCACGATGATCATCGTCATGCCGCCGCGAGCCAGGTCGAGCACGACGCTCAGCACCTCGTCCACCAATTCGGGATCCAGCGCGCTGGTGGGCTCGTCGAACAGCATGATCCTCGGCTGCGTGGCCAAGGCCCTGGCGATGGCGACGCGCTGCTGCTGGCCGCCGGAGAGCTGGCGGGGATGGGCGTCCGTCTTGCCGGCGAGCCCCACCCGCTTCAGCAGCCGCAGCGCCTCCTCGCGCGCCTCCTCCGGCCTGCGGCCGTGCACCGCCACCTGCGCCTCGATGACGTTGCGCAGCACGCTCCAGTGCGGGAACAGGTTGAACTGCTGGAAGACCATGCCCATGCGACCGCGCTGGGCGGCCACCTTGCGGTCCGGCAGGGGACGCAGGTGACCCCTGTGCATCTCGTAGCCGAGCAGCTCCCCGTCGAGGTACATGGCCCCGCCGTCGATGCTCTCCAGCTGGTGGACGCAGCGGACCAGGGTGGACTTGCCCGACCCGGACGGGCCGATGACGGTGACGACCTCGCCCTCGTGCACGTCGAGATTCACCCCGTCGAGCGCCGCGTGGTCGCCGAACCGCTTGCGCACGTCACGGACGCGCAGGACCGGCATGTCGCTCACCGCTGCCCCTTTCCGAAGTGCTGCTCCAGGCGCCGCTGGCCGAGCGACAGTACGGTGACCACCACCAGGTACCAGGCGCAGGCGACGATCAGCAGCGGCACGATCTCGTAGGTCCTGTTGTAGATCACCTGCACCGAGTACAGCAGGTCGGCCATCGCGATCACGCTGACCAGGGAGGTGCCCTTGAGCAGGCTGATGAACTGGCTGCCGGTGGGCGGGACGATCACCCGCATCGCCTGCGGGAGCACGACCTTCACGAAGCTCTGCCTGGCCGTGAACCCCATCGCGCGGGCCGCGTCACGCTGCCCGCCGTCCACGGCCAAGACGCCGGCCCTGACGATCTCGGCCATGTACGCGGCCTCGTGCAGGGTGAGCCCGATGATGGCGGCGGTCAGCGAGCTGATCACGGAGTTGGTCGGCCACGAGACGAAGGTGGGACCGAAGGGCACGCCCAGGGAGATCCGCGGCAGGAGGTAACCGAGGTTGAACCAGAAGATCAACTGGACCAGGGGCGGTATGCCGCGGAAGACCGCGACGTAGACGCCGCAGGCCCAGGCCACCGGCGTGAAGTCACTCAGCCTGCCCGCCGCGAGAAGCACCCCGAGCACACTGCCCAGCACCATCCCGATGACGGTGAGCAGCAGTGACATGCCCAGACCGCGCAGGATGTTCGGGTCGAACAGGTACGTGCCGGCCACCGACCATTCGAACCGCGGGTTGGTGACGAGAAACCAGGCGAACTGCGCGACGAGCACGAGCAGCACGACTCCGAACACCCAGCGCAGGGGGCGGATGCGCGGACGGGCCGAGGCGACGTCCACGACCTGCGGTGTCGTGCTCATCCCGCCGCCGCTGTGTTCATCTTGGGCTCCTCCACCGCCACGGTCTGGAGGCCGTACTTGTCCATGATCTTCTTGTACTCGCCGTTCTTGAAGATCTCCTTGAACGCGTCGAGCATGACCGGACCGAGACCGCTGGACTTGGGCACGAGCATCGCCAACTGGTCGACGCCGGCGCCCTGCTCGTCGGTCTGGGTGACGTACGTGAAGGTGTCCTTCTGCTTCTGCATCACGTCGAGGGCCGCGCTCTCGGTCATGCCCGCCGCGTCGGCGCGGCCGGACTCGGCGGCGAGGATGGTCCCGTTCGTGTCGGCCAAGCCGATGAAGTCGATCGCCGGCTTGCCCTGTTGGGCGCACCACTCGGTCAGGCGCTTGGCCTGGTCCTCCACGATGCTGCCGGCGGTGCCGGCGATGCGCTTGCCGCACAGGTCACTCGAGCTCTTGATGGCCGAGGACCCGGCTTTGGGGATCAGGTAGGAAGTACGGGTCACCATCCACACGATCGCGTCGAACTGCTTCTCGCGCTCGGCGGTGTCCTTGACCGGCCCGTTGAAGGCGTCGTACCTGGAGGCGAGCATGCCGGAGAGCGCCGCGGGCAGGCCGCTGACGATCGAGATCTCGGTGCGGACTCCCAGCGCCTTGCCGAGGGCGTCCTGCACCTCCTTGTCGATGCCCGTGACGGTCTTGCCGTCGTTGGCGACGATCCTGTAGGGCGGGTGGGAATCCCCGGCGAATCGGATGACGCCCGCTTCCTTGACGCCATCGGGTAGGGCGTCGTACAGAGCCGTCGCGCCGGCCGGCCGCTGCGTCTCAGCGTTGCCTCCACCGCAAGCTGCGGCGCCGACGAGGGCCAAAGCCGCCGCACTCGCGAGGATGGTCCTGGGCACACTCATGATGGTCCTTCCCGCGACCAACTAATGCTGCACTTAATGTTGCGGCCGTGTGGGCAAGTGTCACATCTAGGGGTGCACACCTGTCAAGAGGCTGCGGTGCGGCGGAGGCGAGCGGGGATCGTCGGGGGACGATCAGGTGGGCGCGAGAATGGAGCTGGTCCGGTGGTGCGCGACCAGCTCGGCCAGTTCGGGGTCGAACTCCGCGACGATCTGCTTGACACGGAACTCGGCCAGCGGCCCGAGGGTGTCGTAGATCTCCACGAAAAGGTCTCTGGCCGCAGCGCGCGGCCAGTCGGTGGGCAGCAGCTCCGCCGGCAGATCGGGATCGTGGTTGGGGAACGTCCGCCAGGTGTCCATGATCCCCGAACGCGACACCAGCGCCTCGGAGGCGCCGACCGCGCCCTTGCGGACGCGTTCCAGGAGAGGCGTGTACTGGGCCACGAACCCCTCGTAGGTGCGCCGGAGCTGGTCGAAGTCCCATGCCTCCCGCGGGGCGCGCATGCCGGGAAGCTCCAGGGCCTCGGCGCGGAAGACCGTCGCCATGGGGATCTCCAGTTCGGTGAGCGCCGCCGCCGCGCTGCCGGCGTTCGCCGTCGGCGAGACCCACAGCCCGTCGTAGAGCGGGGCGAAGCCGAGCCAGCGCAGCCTCGCGCGCAGCGCGTGGCGCAGGTCGCGCTGCTCCTCGGAGATGGAGAACGCCGCCATCACCCATCTCCCGTCCCACGCGCCCTGCGCCAGGCCGAAGGACATGATCCGCTGCCGCCCCTCCAGCATCACCGCGGCGGCCCGGTCCGTCAGCCGGTAGTAGGTGCGCCGCCCGGCCTTGGACGACTCCAGCAGATCCCGCCTGGTCAGCCGGCTGAGTGCGGCCCGGGCCGCCACGGCGGTGACCCCGAACTCCTCGGCCAGCCGCACCAGGGCCGCGGACGGCAGTTGCTCGGGCCGGCTGATCCAGTAGTCCCCGAGAAGCGTCGTGATCAGGTGCTGCGGGGGCGCGCCCACCTGGAAGCGCGGAAAGTCGACAGTCCCTGCCTCGGACAGCTCGCTATCATTCACAGCGGAAGTATATTGACAACGCTTGAGCCTGCGCACGTCATCTATGTGTCATGCTTCCTGGGCGACCTCGATGCGCGTCAGCGATCTCCACCGCCCTTCCGCCACGCGCCGGCCTCCTCGCCGCCGAGGAGGTCGAGGCGGTCGCGGTCGGTCGTCTCGTCGAAGGCCGTGTGACGCCGGGTCACCGGCGACTCCAGGGCGGACACCTGCGTGAAGGTGTGGTGCGCGGCCAGCCCGGCCAGTTCGGGGTCGAATCCGGCGAGGATCTCGTGGAACCGCCGCTCCGCCGGCTCCCCGAGCGAGTCGTAGATCTGCACGCACAGCCGCCTGGCCTCGTCGCGCGGCCAGCCGGCGGGGAGCAACTCGGCGGGGAGGTCGGGGTCGAGCGTGGGGAACACCCGCCAGTCGGTCATGATCGCGGTCCGTAGCCGCAGCGCCTCGGCGGGGCTCGGGCCGGACATCGGGCCGGACATCGGGCCGGACATCGGGCCGGACATCGGGCCGGACATTGGGCCGGATAGCGCCAGCCGCTCGGCGACCGGCCGATGGGTGTCGATGAAGCGCAGGTAGCGTTCGCGCAGCGCGGTGACGTCGAAGGCGCGGGCCGGCACCGGGTCCAGGTCGTCGGTGACCTTGCGGGCCCGGAACACGACCGCCCCGCGCACGCCGAGCCTTCGCGTGAGTTCGACGACGTCGTCCGTCCTGTCGTGCGGGGACACCCACACCGCGTCGAAGATCATGCCGAAATGCAGCAGGCGCAGCCCGTCACGCAGCGTGCGGCGGGTGTCCCGCTGGTCCTCGGGCACCGAGAAGGTGACGACCGTCCACTCCCCGTCCCAGGGCGGCGTGACGGCGCCGAACGTCAGCAGCCGGCGCATGTGCGCCACGATCACGTCGGACGCCCGGGGCGGCAGTCCGTACGCGGTGGTGCGGCCGTTGCGGGAGCTGGCCAGCAGCCCTCGTGAGACGAGCCGCCGCAGGGCGGCGCGGGCGCTGGCCTCGGAGATGCCGAACTCCTCCAGCAGTCGCACCAGCGCCGCCGACGGGATGTGCTCCTGCCGCCAGAACCAGTAGTCGCCCAGCAGCGTGGTCAGCAGCCGCTGCGGTTCGGCCCCTTGCCGAGCCCTGGGCAGGGAACCGGGCTCCGGCGACGCGGCCACCTGGCCTCCGTCCATCGTCAGACTCCTCAGCCGGCGTGGGGCCCCGGCCGGCCACGTCTGGATCACGGGCTGGCCGGGCTCGACCTGCGTGAATCTTACGTCCTCCGGTTCGGCGTCCGGACTCTTCCCGGCGATCTTGGCCGCGGCCGTCGGCGCGGTCGCCCGATTGATCACTGAATGGGGATTGATGTCCACCTCCAGGGGTGGGAGGCTGCTGCGACACCAGATACACAACACTTCGGTGGACGGTCGTCCAAATTAAGCCGCCGGTAATGTTAGACAGTAATCTAACGGTCGTAACATAAGTGTTGACAATGCACGCGGGCCTGCTTACTTTGGCCCGACCACCTGCATGTGAGGAGCCTCGATGTTCCGAAAGTCAGCTCTGGGCGTCGTCGCGATGGGTGCCGTGATCGCACTGCTGCCCGCCTGCGGTGCCGGCCCCGGAAGCACCCGCGGCGCGGCCGCCGACGGTGACCGGTCCGGCGAGCTGGTTTTCGCCGCCATCCCATCGGAGCAGAGCGACAACCTTGAGGCGTCGTTCGCCCCGATCATCGCCGCGTTGCGCGAGGATCTCGGCGTCCCGGTGCGGTTCCAGGCCGTCACCAGCAACGCCGCCGTCGTCGAGGCCCAGGTGGCCAAGCGCGTGGACATCGCCGTCTACGGGGCCTTCAGCTACTACCTGGCCCGCAGCCGCGCCGACGTCGAGCCCGTCGCCGTCCCGCTGGCCGCCCCGGCCGGCGACCCCGGCGCGTACGCCTACGGGGTGACCCGCGGCGACGACAAGAGCATCGCCTCGCTCAAGGACGTCGCCGGCAAGGACGTCTGCTTCACCGACCCCGGCTCCACCACCGGCTATCTCCAGCCCCTCGCCTCGCTGCGGGAAGCCGGCGTCGATGCGGACAAGGACGTCAAGACGGTGTTCACCCACGGGCACGACACGGCGGTCGCTTCGCTGCTGGCCGGCGACTGCGACCTCGCCTTCGTCGGCGACGTGTTCATCGACCAGTTGCTGCCCGCCCGCGGCCTGCTCAAGCCGGGGCAGGTCACCAAGGTGTGGACCTCACCGCTCATCCCCGGGCCGCCGATCGTGGTCGGCACGTGGCTGCCGCAGGACGTCCGCGACCGTATCGCCAAGACGGTGACCGGCCTGACCGCCACCGGAGCCGCTTCCGCCGGGCTGTGCAAGGGCAGTGAGATCAAGGGGCCGAAGAACTGGGGGCGGCACGCCGACGCCACGGCCTGCACCCTCGGCACCTCCACCGCCTGGACGTTCGTCAAGGCCGACGACGCCACCTATCAGCCGATCGCGCGCATCTGCGAGATCACCAAGGCCGAGGTCTGCACGTCCGGTGGCTGAGAGACCCGCCGTGATCGGCGACCCCGTGCTGCGGCTGTCGGAGGTCGGCAAGGGCTTCCACGGCACCCCCGTACTCGACGATGTGTCACTGGACGTCCCGCAGGGACAGTTCCTCGCCTTGGTCGGCCCGTCCGGGGCGGGCAAGTCGACGCTGCTGCGGCTGGTCAACGGCATGCATGTGCCGGACAGCGGCACCGTGCGCACCCTGGGCGAGAATCCGGCCACCTGCTCCCGGAGCCGGCTGCGCGCCCTACGCGCCAGGGTCGGGTTCGTCTTTCAGCAGTTCGGCCTCGTCGGGCGGCTGTCCGCGCTGGAGAACGTGCTGATGGGGTCGCTGGCCACCCTGCGCCTGCCCAGGTACGGGGTGATGAGCTACCCGCGCGCGCTGCGGGTCCGCGCCGTGGCGCACCTGGACCGGGTCGGGCTGGCGGACCGGCGGTTCCAGCGCTGCGACACGCTCTCCGGTGGGCAGCAGCAGCGGGTCGCGGTGGCCCGGACCCTGCTGCAGAGCCCCGAGCTGATCCTCGCCGACGAGCCGGTCGCCTCGCTGGACCCGGCGGCGAGCGTACTGGTGCTCGACATCCTCAAACGGATCAGCGCCGAGGACGGCATCTCCGTCGTGTGCAGCCTGCATCAGATCGAGTTCGCGCTCGCCACCGCCGACCGGGTCGTGGCGCTGCGCGGCGGGCGGCTGGCGCTGGACGAGCCGGCCGCGGACCTCACCGCCGAGCGACTGCGGGAGATCTACGACACGGCGGGGGGCCGCGATGCCTAGCACCACCTCCGCCACGCGCGCCACGACCGCGGCGGACCCGGGCCCGCTGCGGCCGCCATGGAGCGCCCGCGCCCTCGTCGCGGCGGGGCTGCTCGTCGCGGCCGTGGCCGTCACCTGGCTGACGTTCTGGTGGATCGGTCTGTCCCCGGCCTCTCTGGCCGCCGGGCTGGACGACACCGCGCGGCTGCTGCGCCGGATGTGGCCGCCGGACCTGTCCGGCACCGGCGACCTCGCCTGGATGGTCGCCGAGACGCTGCTCATCGCGGTGGCGGGCACCGGCCTGGCGGTGCTGGCCTCGGTGCCGCTGGCCTTCACCGCCGCGCGCACCCATCGCGGGCCCCGCTGGCTGCGCCCGGCCGCCCGGGTGGTCGTCGTGCTGACCCGCGCCGTACCGACGCTGGCCTTCGCGATCCTGTTCGTGCGGATCTTCGGCCTTGGCCCGCTGGCCGGCGCGCTCGCCGTCGCCGTCCACTCGGTGGGCATGATCGCCAAGCTGCTGGCCGACGCCGTGGAGGAGGCCGACCCCGCCCCAGCCGAGGCGGCCCGCGCGTGCGGGGCCGGCGAGGTGCAGGTGGCCGTCTCCACCGTCCTGCCCCGCGTGTTCCCCGCGCTGACCGCCATCGTGCTGTACCGCCTCGACATCAACATCCGGGCGTCGGCCGTGCTCGGCGTCGTCGGGGCCGGCGGCATCGGCGTGGCGCTGCAGACCGCGCTGGGCAGCCTCAACTACCACCGGGCGGCGGGCATCATCTGCGTGATCGTCGTCCTGGTGCTGCTGCTGGAGCTGCTGTCGGTGGCGGTCCGCCGCCGCACCAGAGCCGGCCGGTCCACCGGGGACACGTCCGGTGCGGCCGCGCTGCCGGCCGGGCGTGCCCCGCACGACGTCGGCTGGGACCGCGGCCGGGTGCTGCGGGTGGCCGGCGCCGCCGCCACCGGGGTGGTCTTCCTGGCGTCGCTGTGCTCCCTGGACCTCGACCCGGGCCGGCTGTCCGGCGCCTGGCCGAACCTGCGCGGCGTCCTCACCGGCATGTGGCCGCCCGCGTTCTCCGGCGACCTGCTCATGGCGGTGCTGGAGAGCCTGCTCATGGCGCTGGGCGCCGCCGCGGTGGGCGCCGCCTGCGGGCTGGTGCTGGCCCTGCTCACCGCCGTCAACACCACCCCTTGGCGGCCACTGTCCGCGGTGGTCCGGGTGCTGCTGGTGGTGGTCCGGGGCATCCCCGACCTGGTGTACGCGCTGCTGTTCGTGGCCGCACTGGGGCTCGGCCCGTTCGCCGGCTTCCTGGCGCTGTGGATCTCCTCCACCGCGCTGGCCGCCAAGTTCTTCGCCGACTCCCTGGAACAGCTCGACCCGCTGCCGATCGAGGCCCTGACCTCGGTCGGCGCCCGCCGGTCGCAGACGTTCGCCGCCGGGACCTGGCCACAGTTCGTGCCGTCGTTCACCGGCAACGGCCTGTTCGTGGCCGACATGGCGCTGCGCGAGTCGGTCGTGCTCGGCATCGCCGGCGCGGGCGGCGTCGGCTACCTCATGCAGGAGTCGATCGCCACCCTGCGGTACGACACCACCGCCGCGATCGTCATCGCGATCGCCGTCATCGTGTACGCCATCGAGACGCTCGCCCGGATCGCGCGCAGGCACCTGCTGTGAGCGGCGGACGAGCTCAGAACGGGAACGAAGGGATGTCACCATGACCATCACCGCCTCCGACTGGGACCCCACCGCACCGGAGACCTTCGACAGCTCGCACGGAGTCTACGCCGAGCTGCGGCGACGCTGCCCGGTGCCGTGGAGCGACGCCTACGGCGGCTTCTGGGCCGCCACCCGCTACTCGGATGTGCTGCGGGTGGCCCGAGACAGCGAGACGTTCAGCACCGCGGTGCAGAACGTCGTCCCGCACGTGCCGCGCGCCCAGCGCCGGCCGCCGCTGCACTACGACCCACCCGAGCACGAGATCTACCGCGCTCCGCTGGACCGGGTGCTGCGCCGCAGCGTGATACGCCGTCTCGAACCGGCCTTCGCGCAGGTGGCGCGCGAGCTGCTGGCTCCGCTGCTGGCCCGCGGCGGCGGCGACTACGCCCAGGAGTTCGCGCTGCCGTACGCGGCGCAGTGCTTCGCGCTCTTTCTCGGCCTGCCGGTCGACCAGGTGCTGGAGATCCGCCGGATCGGCGTCGAGTACAGCTTCGCCATCCAGGAGATGGACCGGGCCCGGGTCATGACGGCCAGTGACGAGCTGTACGCCATCGCCCGGGCCATTGTCGAGGACCGCCGGGCCCACCCCCGCGACCCGGACGAGGACCTGGTGACCAACCTGCTACGGGCGTCCGGCGACCCGGCGCGGCCGATCCCGCACGACCTGGTCGTGGCCACCGTGCGGCAGACGATCGTGGCCGGCATCGGGGCGCCGCACGCCGTGCTGGGCAGCGCCGCCGTCCACCTGTCCCGCGACCCTGAACTCCAGGACCGGCTGCGCGCCGACCCCGGGCTGCTGCCGGCGGCGATCGAGGAGCTCCTGCGGCTGTACGCCCCCTACCGGGTGTTCGCCCGTACCGCCACCCGGGACGTCGAGCTCGGCGGCCGCACGGTGCGGGCCGGCGAGGCGATCACGATGATCTTCCCCTCGGCGAACCGGGACGAGGCGGTGTTCTACGACGCCGACCGGCTCGACCTGGAGCGGCGGCCCAACCGGCACCTCGCGTTCGGCCGGGGCGCGCACCGCTGCCCCGGCGCGGCGATGGCCCGGCTGGAGATGGCGGTCGCGCTGGGCGAGCTGCTCGCCGGCACCACCCGCGTCGAACCTGACGGCGAGGTGCGGATGTTCAACTGGCTGGAGTTCGGGCCCAGATCGGCACCGCTACGCCTCCTCCCCATCGAGTCGAAGGGACTCCCGCTGTGACCCGCCACGGAGTGACCGCATGCCTGGCCATCGTGATGGCCGTCGTAGCGACGACCGCCGCCGCCGACCCCGCCAGGCCCCCCGGTGGCACGCCGTGCCTGCCGGACTCTCCCGCCCGCCCCAGCTGTGTCAGCGGCACCCTCCGGGACGGCACGCCCTACGAGTTCGTCGTCCCGGCGCACTGGAACGGCACCGTGGTGGTCGCCCTCGACTTCGCCGGTCCGGGCCGGACCGAGCCCCTGACCGCGCGGTTGCTGGCCGACGGCGTGGCCCGTGGCGGCACGAGCCGGGCGATCACCGGCTGGGACATCCGATCCGCCATCGACAACCAGGCCGAAGCCCTGGCCCGCTTCGAGCAGGCCTACGGCCGGGCCCGCAAGGCGATCGCCTCCGGGACCTCGATGGGGGGTTTCGTCGCCGCCGGCGTCGCCCAGGTCCATCCGCACGCCTTCGACGCGGCCGTCCCGATGTGCGGCGGACTGGGCGGGTCCGTCGCCCAGTGGAATCAGAAGCTCGACACGCTCTTCGTGCTCGAGCGCCTGATCGCACCGGGGCTTCCGGTCATCGACATCCCTGAAGACGTCGAGTCGGCCCGGAAGGCGTGGATCGACGCTCTCGCCGCGGCGCAGCGGACTCCCGAGGGCCGGGCCCGGATCGCCCTGGCCGCCGCGATCGGTCAACTGCCGGCCTGGGGCCGGAACTCCGACGGGTCCACGCCGCCGCCTCCGGACAGCGGGGACGCCGACGCGCTGGAGCAGGGCGCCTACCTCGCGCTCGCCGGTGGGCCCCTGCCCTACGTCGGGCAGGCCATGGGCAGCCGGCGCCAGATCATGGCGGTGGTCGGCGGAAACCCGTCCTGGAACACCGGCGTGGACTACGCGAAGCAGCTGCGCCTGGCCGATCCCGCCCTCCGGCGTGCCGTCGGGGAGCTGTACAAGGCGGCGGGCCTGGCACTCGCGGCCGACTTGAAGGACCTGGCCGCCGCGCCGCGCATCGCGGCGAACCCGGACGCCGTCAAGCGGTTCTCTCGCGGCATCGTCCTGGACGGCGACCTGCGGATCCCCGTGCTGACCTTGTCCGGCACCGGTGACCAGATCTCCACCGTCGCCCAGCAGCAGTCGTACGGGGAGAAGGTGCGCCGGGCGGGAGCGAACCTCCTGCTGCGCCAGACGTACACCGAGACCGTCGGCCACTGCGACTTCTCACCGGCGGAGCAGCAGGCGGCGCTGGCGACGATGCTCGACCGGCTGCGGAGCGGTCACTGGCCCGCGACGTCCGCCTCGGCGATGAACGCCCGGACGACGGCGCTGGGGGCCGGCCCCGTCCCTCGGTATGTCTCGTTCACCCCGCCCCGGTTCAACCGGCCCTACCCGGGCTGAGCCGTACGGGCCGCTGCCGGGGTCGCGTGGTCCAGGCAGCGGCCCACCCCGTCCACCGGCGCGGCTCGGTCAGGAGGTGAGTTCCACCCCGTCGATCTCAGGGCCGTTCGGCGGCTTCTGGTAGCCGTGCGCGGTCATGCGGGTCTCGGGCATCTTCTCGCACGGCACGCAGTCGGGCCAGAAACGCTCCGGCGTGCGACCGCTCACCGGATTGCGGTAGTGGAACCACATCGGCAGAATGGCGGGCCACTCGACGAACGTGCCCGTCCCCCCGCGGAACCCCTCCTGACGCCAGCCCAGGTCAGTGAGCGGGATGTCCGGCGGGTACGTGCTCAGCAGGCGGCTCGGCGGTGGCGGTGGCGCGCCTTCCGGTCGGGCCACCGCGGACGCCCAGCCGCCCTTCCAGTCGGGCGAGGCGAAGTAGTGTTCGTCGATGGTCAGGCTCCACAGCCGCCAGATGCCGTCCTCCAGCACGGCCTGATCGTTCGGATACATCCCGGAGTGCAGGCCGCCCATGTAGAAGGCGGTCGACGAGCTGTCCGGTTCCTTCGACGTCCGGGGCTGGAACAGCCGGGTGCGCAGGTTCGCCGACCGGCCGTCCTGCGACACGTGGATCACGGGCTGGGTGCGCCAGTGGAACGAGATCGCGGCACGGCGTGCGGGAGACGGGCCCCAGCTCGCGCCGGCCGCGCCGATGATCCGGTCGCGACCGACGAAGTAGCCCGCGAACGGCGACTGCTTGTGGCCGTCGACCGCGAAGATCGCCGCCATGTCGGACCATTGGAAATCGTCGAGGTAGTAGCCGTAGGCGGACGAGACGTTCTCGACCCCGTCGTACGCCTGGGAGCGGGCGAGCCGGCGCGCGAGGTCGGCCGGATCGAGCGGGGCTTCGTCCGGCCGGCGCGCGAGGTCGGCCAGATCGAGCGGGGCTTCGTCCGGCCGGCTCGGGGGCGTTTCGCCGGACAGCGCACCGGACGCCGCGTCGAGAAACGCTGGAATGTCGCCGTCCGGGGTGGACGGCTGTTCCGGGCCGTGGCCGCTCGGCGGCGCGATGCCGCCGTTGCCCCACCCCTCGGCGTAGTCGGCGCGAAGCAGCGGCGTCAGCGATACCTCCTTGAGTTTCCACAGGCCACCCTCCTTGACGAAGCGGTTGCGGAACACGGAGAACTCCCAGAAGCCCACGCGCTTCGCCGCATCGCCCACAAGCCCCAGCTCGATCCCCCGGCTCAACGCCTCCCGGCCCCCGGGCAGTACCTCGACGACGAGATCGAAGATCAGCCGCTCGTTGAGCAGGCCGTGGGCGAGGCCCTCCGGGCCCATCCGTTCCATGGCCCGGCGAACGCCGGCGCGTCCCGGGTGATCGCCCACACCGGCGACCGTGACGATCCCGTCCTCGGCGAAGAGATCGACGACATCGCTCCACATCCGGCGATCGACGTAGTATCCGTAGGCGTTCTGGAGGTTGCGAATCGCGTCCTCGTCGTTCAGCCTGCGGATCCTGCCGGCCAGTTCTTCGAGGGTCGCGCCGCTGCGCGGGGCGGCGCCGACCGGCGCCGGGATCGGCACCCCCGTCTCATCGCTGGTGAAGTGCTTCGGCACGATCGGCAGATCCTGGCCGCCGACGTTGGCCCAGCCGTCGTGATAGTCGCCTTCGAACTGGGGGTGGTAACGCATGCTCGCGATGAGCCAGCGCCCGTCCTGCACGACATAGTCGTTCTCGTAGATCCCCCCTTCGATGCGCGCCGTTCCTCTGCCGTCGCCGAGGAAGCGCATGGTCATCCACCGGGCCTGGGCCGTGCGCGCGTCGACCGAGAGGTTCGCCAGCGGCTCGTCGATGATCTCGGTGTGCAGCGAGCCCGGTGCGCGGCCGTTCATGTCTCCCGCACGGGCTTCCAGCCATGCCCTGATCGCCTCGCGGCCGGTCACGGTCTCCTCGCCCCACCGCAGGGTGCCGTCATCGGCGAAGAGCGCGGCCATCGCATGCCACTGCCCGAACTGACCGTGCTGCGCGTAGCCGCGCTGCACGTTCTTGACGGCGCGCAGCGACTCGACCCGCGCGACATCGCGCGCGAGCT
The DNA here is from genome assembly GCF_014646515.1 of Nonomuraea glycinis. Lineage (GTDB taxonomy): Bacteria > Actinomycetota > Actinomycetes > Streptosporangiales > Streptosporangiaceae > Nonomuraea > Nonomuraea glycinis. Next base: position 733,739 of record NZ_BMNK01000001.1, on the reverse strand, counting down.
CATCGATCGCCCGCCGCTCCTGCGTGCTCATCCCTGCTCGCTCCTCCTCCCTCTCACTCACTCAGCGACAAAGCTGCTGCGGGCGATATGACGGACACCGCCATTGGCCTGTACGGCATCGTCGCGGCTGTTGAAGTAATAGATCGCGCCGATCCGGCCCGGCTCGACCTCGAAGGCGTTCGGATAGCCCAGGTCCCAGCTGCCGCCGTCATCGCGGACGATGATCTCAGGACCCCAGCTCCTGCCTTCGTCCTCGCTCACCACGGCGCGGATGCCGTAGGGCTTGAGGCGGTATCCGTAGACGACGACCAGCCGTCCGTCCGCCATGGCGACCAGGCTGCCCGGCGCTCCGTAGTCGTTGACCCGCGACAGGAACTGCCACGTCAGGCCGCCGTCGTCGCTGGCGAACAGCTCCGTCCACATGACGCCGGTGGGGTCGCGCTGGGAGCGCAGCGTGCACAAAATGCGGCCGCTCGGCAGCATCACCGCGCGGGGATAGAACCAGCGGTGACCGCCGAAGCGATAAGTGCTCTTCCAGTCCCCTTCCGCCGAGGCGAAGGGATCCTGCTTGGGCGTGATGAAGGACAGGAAATGGAACTCCGTGCCGTCGTCGGTGCCGGCGTACACCACCGGCCGGCGGTTCCACCCGTCCTCGCTGATCAGGGTCAGGAACAGCAGACAGCGGCCGTCGGGTCTCACCAGCGCCGAGTTGATCGCCGACAGCGAGTGCAGGCCGTCCAGCGGCAGCTCGACGGGCGGCGTCCAACTGTGTCCCGCGTCCGTCGAGACGCGAACGAAGGAACGGCTCTCCGGCTTGCCGAAATCGATGCTGCTGTTGCCCACCAGGACGTCGCGATCCAGGAAGTCGAAGGGCCCCCACTGGGAAAGATCCCGAGGGCTGCCTTCCGCCGCCGGGGTCGGACGCGCGTAGACATCGAACGCGGGATCCCCCCACGTGCGTCCGCGATCGGCCGACCGCATCGTCACCAACCGGCTCCCGCGACCGCCACGCTCGCCGAGCTGATCATGGCTGATCTTGGCGGGGTCGCTGTAGTCGGCGTCCAGTGACATGAAATTGGCGACGAACTCGCCCGATGCCGTCTCCCAGAAGCCCATCGTATAGGGCCATGCGCAGAACTCCCCGTCGCGGCGATAGACGACCGCGTGATCCACGTCCTTGGCCGCGCGCGGCGGGCTGAATCTCCTCATCATCTTCCCTCCTCTCAGGCGTTCTTCGAATAGACGCGGGCGGCGTTGTCATGGAGGAACTTGCGCGCTTCTTCCGCCGTCAGGAAATCGGCCGCCCCACGGGCCATGGCCGCTTTCTCGGTGTAGTTCCAGAGCATGCTCTGGCCCACGTCGGAGCCCCACACGAGGCGGTCGGGGCCGAAGCTGTCGACCATCCGCCGCACGATGTGCGCCGGCCGCACGTCCTCCGCGACCAGCCGCTCCATGTTGATCTCGGTGATCTTGAAATGTACGTTCGGCACGTCGTCGAAGATGTCGATCGTCTGGTCGATCCCGAAATGCGGCGGGCCGGGCAGATGCACCTCCTCGCCCGCTTCCTGGGCGAGCCGGACCTCGTACTGCGTCATCCCGAACGGCATGCCGCCATGGTCGAGCAGGATCGGCAGGTCGGGGAACTGACGCGCGATGATCTTGATGAGCGGCAGCAGGTACGGGAGCTGCTTCATGAACAGGATCAGGGTCATCGGCGTCCCGAGCTCAGCGCACGTCCGCCACACCTCCATCGCCTGCGGCGAGCTCAGCCATGCGGTGTCCAGGATCCACGGCCGGGTATGCGCCATGCGGAATCCGCGGACGTGGTCGTTCTTGACCATTTCCCGATAACGCTCGGGAGTGGCCGGGTCCTGGGGGTCGAGTATCACCACCGGATGCAGTCGGCCAGGAAACTTCCGAGCCGATTCGAGAATATAACTGTTGTCATGACCGTAGAGATGACCGCGTTGCACGAGACACGCTTCGTTGACGCCGTGTTCGTCCATCATCGCGATCAGCGCTTCGGCCGTCACGGTGAAGTCGGTGCGCTTCGGTGTCGGCAGATCGGGCCTCAGGGCCTTGGGCCGGTACGTATCCCAATCGTCAGAGATCAGATGCGCGTGCGTATCGAAAAGCGGCGAGACCATGTTGCTCCGTTTCACTCGGATGGCTGGAACTGCGGACCGGATGACGCCGTGACCTGAATCGCGGGAGCGTCACTTCTTCGGCGACATCGTCAGCCAGGCCTTACGCTCCGGCGGCGATTGCGGCTTGTCATGCCCCTGCCAGCGCGCGGTGCTGATCGTCGAGAAGGAGCCGTTGAACCACGCGAGCGGCGCGTGGAACATCAGCTTCGCCGCCTTGGCCTGCATCTTCTTGAACGCCTCGGCCCGCTTGGCCTTGTCGTTGGTGTTGAGCGCGGCGGCAGCGGCGGCGTCGATCTCCGGATCGCAGACGCCGGACGGGTTCGCCGCGGCCGTCTTCTTCTCGTTGCACTCGTACCAGCGAGTGATGCCGATGCTCGGATCGGCCCCGAGGTTGGTCCGCAAGAAGGAGAGGTCGAAGTCGCCCTCGGTGTACATCTTCTCGTTGTAGACCGCGCCCGAGGTGCCGACGAGTTCGGTGCCGATGCCGACCTCCGCCAGCATGGACTTCGCCATCTCGGCCGTCTTGGCGACCTCGCTCAGCGGGGTGATGTAGCGCACCTTCAAGGTGAACCTCGTGCCGTCGGACCCTCGTTCGAAGCCGGCCGCGTCGAGGGTCTTGTTGATCGCGTCGAGATCGCGCGGGAAGTCCCTGCCGAAGTCGACGTCCGGGTTGATCGCCCAGTCCAGCGACTTCGGGAAGAACCCCTCGGTGGGAGTCCCCAGCCCCGACAGCGCCGTCTTGGCGATGGCGTCGCGATCGAGTGCCGCGAACACCGCGGCCCGCACGGCCGGGTCCTTGAGGTGCTCGCTCCGCGTGTTCTGCATCATGATGACCACCTGGGGGAACATCCCGTGCGTGAGCAGCTGGGCGTTCTCGTCGGTGGAGACCCGGCCCTGCTGCGACGGATCCAGCACGGCCTCGTCGATCTCGCCGGCGAACAGGGCCTCCGCCCGGCTGTTGGGATCGGCCATGACGGTGAAGACGGCGCGGTCGACCCGCACCTCGCCCTCCCAGAAGTCCGGGTTCTTCAGGAGCACGACCTCCTGACCCGGGGTGTAGGAGCCGAACTTCATCGGGCCGGTGCCGATCGGCTTCTTGTTCGCCTCGTTCGTGACGTAGTCGGTCCCGGCGTAGACGTGCTTGGGCAGCATGAACTGCTGCGCGACCGTTTCCAGCAGCGGGCCGTAGGGCTTGTCGAGGTGCACCACGACCGTGGACGCGCCGGTGATCTCGACCGACTTGATCCGCTTGGCGAGCAGCGCGCCGAAGGTCTGCAGCGGCACGATCTCCTCGAAGTTGAACTTCACGTCCTCGGCGGTGAACGGCTTGCCGTCGTGCCACTTCACGCCCTCGCGCAGGTGCAACGTCAGGTCCAGCCCGTCCGGGCTGACCTGCCACTCCTTCGCCAGGCCGGGCGAGATCTGGTAGTCGTCGGAGATCCGGATCAGGGGATCCATGATCTGCGAGCTGAACAGCAGCGAGATCGGGGCGCTGACGAACTGCGCGTTCAGCCCCAGGGTCATGGGGTCGCCGCCGACCGCCTGCACGTACACGCTGCCGTCCGCGCCGCTCTGTCCGGCGCACGCGCTCATCGTGAGCACGCCCGCCATCAGGGCCGCCGCGAGCGCTCCGCCGCGTCTGGTCCTCTTCGTCTTCAGCATCTGCACGAGCTCCTGTCCGTCTTACCGAGCCGGCGTCATCTTCGACCAGGGCAGGCGCTCCGCCATCACCCGCGGTGCGTCCTGTCCCTGCCAGCGCGTGGTGCTGATCGTCGGGAAGGCGCCGTTGAACCAGGCGAGCGGCGCGTAGTACATCAGCTCCGCCGCCCGGGCCTGCATCTTCTTGAGCGCCTCGGCCCGCTTGGCCTTGTCGTTGGTGTCGAGGGCGGCGGCAGCGGCGGCGTCGATCTCCGGATCGCAGATGTGGGTGGGGTTGGAGCCCGGGTTCCGCTTCTTGTTGCACTGGTACCAGTTGGCGATGCCGAGGCTCGGGTCGGGCCCGGTGGTCATCCGGACGAAGGCGAGATCGAATTCGCTCTTCTTGTACAGCTTCTCGCTGTACACCGCGCCGCCCGCGCTGGTGATCTTGGTGGCGATGCCGAGCTCCTTGAGCATCGACTGCGCCATCTGGACGGTCGCGCCGACCTCGGTCAGCGTGAAGATGTAGAGGATGTTCAGGGTGAATCTCGTGCCGTCGGGCCCTCGTTCGAAGCCGGCGTCATCGAGGGTCTTGTTGATCGCGTCGAGATCGCGCGGGAAGTCCTTGTCGAAGTCGACCTCGGGGCTGACCGCCCAATCGAAGGAGGGCGGGACGAAGCCGGTCGCGGTCTTCCCGATCCCGGACATCGCCGTCTTCGCGAAGGCGTCACGGTCGAGCGCCGCGAACAGGGCGGCGCGGACGGCCTGGTCCTTGAGGTACGTGCTCTGCGTGTTGAACATCATCGACACCATCTGCGGGAACATCCCGTGCGTGAGCAGCTCGGTGTTCTCGTCGGTGGAGATCCGCCCCTGCTGCGACGGGTCCAGCACGGCGCCATCGATCTCACCGGCGACCAGTGCCTCCGCCCGGCTGTTGGGATCGGCCATGACCGTGTAGACGGCCCGGTCCACCTGGGACTTCTCGCCCCAGTAGTCCGGATTCTTGACGAGCGAGACCTCCTGGCCCGGGGTGTAGGAGCCGTACTTCATCGGGCCGGTGCCGATCGGCTTCTTGTTCGCCTCGTTGGTGATGTAGTCGGTTCCCGCATAGATGTGCTTGGGCAGCATGAACTGCTGGGAGACCGTTTCCAGCAGCGGGCCGTAGGGCTTGTCGAGGTGCACCACGACCGTGGACGCGCCGGTGATCTCCACCGACTTGATCCGCTTGGCGAGCAGCGCGCCGAAGGTCTGCAGCGGCACGATCTCCTCGAAGTTGAACTTCACGTCCTCGGCGGTGAACGGCTTGCCGTCGTGCCACTTCACGCCCTCACGCAGGTGCAACGTCAGGTCCAGCCCGTCCGGGCTCACCTGCCACTCCTTCGCCAGACCGGGCGACATCTTGTAGTCGTCCGAGAGGAAGATCAGGGTGTCCTCCAGCTGCGCGCTGAACAGGATGGGGTACGTACCGCCCGTTAACTGAGCGTTCAAACCCGTGGTCATGGGGTCGCCATTGACCGCGTACACGTACACCTTGTCCTCCGCGCCGCCGCTCTCTCCGGCGCATGCGCTGATCGCGAGCACGCCCGCCATCAGGGCGGCGAGCACTCTGCCGCGTCTTGTCCTCTTCGTTCTCACGCTCTTCTGCCTCTCTGCCCGGTCCTCAGACCTCGCGGGCCGTGCTGTCCAGTGATCGATCGGAGCGCGCCCGGTGCAGGACCGGCGCGGCTGCCAGCAAGGTCTGGGTGTACGGGTGCGACGGGTCGGCGAAGATGGCCTCCTTGGCGCCCTCTTCGACGATCTCGCCCGATCGCATGACATAGACGTAGTCGGCCACCTTCCGCACGACCGGGAGGTCGTGGGTGATGAAGACGTAGCCGACGCCGAGCCGGTCCTTCAGGTCGGCCATGACCCGCAGCACGCCGGCCTTCACCGACGCGTCGAGCGCGGAAACGGCTTCGTCGGCCACGATGATCTGCGGATTCAGCGCGACGGCCCTGGCGATGAGCACGCGCTGGCGCTGACCACCGCTGAGCTCGTGGGGGAAGCGGTCGAGGAACTCCTCGGCGGGGTTCAGGCCGACCAGGTGCAGCGCCTCGCGAACCTTCTCGCGCACCTGTACGCGGGTCGTGGCGATGCGGTGCAACCGGATCACCTCGCCGACGGTCTGCTCGACGCGCTTGCGGGGGTTCAGCGACCCCGCGGGGTCCTGCAGCACCGCCTGCACGTGGCGCCGGTACTGGACGCGCTCCTTCTTCGTCATCGCCGAGATCGGCACTCCGTCCAGCTCGACCCCGCCGGAGCTGGGTGGGATCAGGTCGAGCAGGATGCGGGCCAGCGTGCTCTTGCCGCTGCCGCTCTCCCCCACGATCGCCACGAAGTCGCCCGGCCTGGCGCGCAGCGTGGCGTCCCGGACGGCGTGCACCGTCTCCGTTCCCCGTCCCGACCGGAAGGTCTTCGAGACGTTCTTGGCCTCAAGAAGCATCGACGGCCTCCTCGGCCAGTTGTCGCCGCAGCTCGGGCGATATGGAGTAGAGCTCCACGCCGTCATCTGTCAGGCTGCGCACGCTGCGCAACAGGGCTTGGGTGTAGGCGTGCCGTGGCTCGTGCAGCACCTGCTCGGTGGCGCCCTCCTCGACGACGCGGCCGCCGTACATGACGTAGATGCGGTCGGTCATGTTCGCGACGACGGCGAGGTCGTGCGAGATCAGCATCAAGGAGGTGCCCAGGTCGGCGACCGTGGTGTCGAGGGTCTTCAGCACGCGCTGCTGGACGGTGACGTCGAGGGCCGTCGTCGGCTCGTCGGCGATGATCAGAGCAGGGAGCTTGGCGATCGCGATCGCGATCAGCACGCGCTGGCGCATCCCGCCGCTCAGTTCGTGCGGAAACCTGGCGGCGACCTGCTCGGGCCGCTCCAGACCCGCCTGCTCCAGGAACCGGTGCACCGCCCGGGTCCGAGCGGAGCCGTCGCCTTCCCGGCCCGGCGGGATGGACTCGGCGACCTGCCTGCCGACCCGCATCGTCGGGTTCAGGAACGTCAGCGGGTCCTGGAAGATCATGCCCACGCGGCTGCGCCGGATCTCGTCCCACGCCGCGGGCGGCGCGCCGACCATCTCCTGCCCCGAGATGCGGATCGATCCGTTCACCCGTACCCGCGGTGAGGTCGGCAGCAGTCCGGCGATGGATCGTCCCGTGACGGACTTCCCCGATCCGGACTCCCCGACGACACCGACCCGTTCACCGTCCCTGATCACCAGGTCCACGCGCCGGACCGCCTCGACCTCGCTGCGCTCCCCTGTCGGAAGTACGACCTGGAGCCCTTCCACCGAAACCAGCGGCGCCTCGTCTTGAGGAGCGTTCACTTGACCCTCCCGATCGTCGGGTTGAACGCGTCGTTGAGCGCGTCGCCGAGCATGTTGACGGCGAGCACGACGAGGAAGATGCAGGTGCCGGGCAGGAGAGCGAGCCACCAGCTGTCCCGCATGTAGGACTGCGCCTCGTTCAGCAGTCCGCCCCAGCTCGGGTTGCTCGGGTCGCCGACCCCGATGTACGCCAGACCGGACTCGATCAGGATCGCGCGCCCCACGGTCATGGTCGTGGCCACGAGCACGGGAGGCATGGCGTTCGGGATCACGTCGGACCAGAGGATGCGCAGGCTGTGGAAACCGGCCGCCTTCTGCGACTCGACGTAGCCGAGCTTCGAGATCCGCATCGCCTCGGCCCGCACGATGCGGCCGACGCCGGGCCACATCGTGATCGCCAGCAGCGCGCCGACGATGACGATGTTGGAGCCGAGCACCGCCGCCGCGACCAGCGCGAGCACGAGGCCGGGGAGCACCTGGAAGAACTCGGCGATCTTGACCATGGCGGTGTCGATCCAGCCGCCGAAGTATCCCGCCAGGCCGCCGACGATCAGCCCGAACGTCATGCACAGCACCGCGACGCTGAAGCCCACCAGCAGCGAGATCTGCCCGCCGTAGACGACGCGCGCGAGGTAGTCGCGGCCGAGCATGTCGGTGCCGAACGGGTGCTCCGCGCTGGGCGGGAGCAGCTTCGGGAAGCTGGTCGCCACCGGGTCGGTCACGAAGAACGGACCGATCACCGCGACGAGCACGAAGATGATCACGAGCGGGAGGAACACCAGGGTGGAGGGCCGGCGCAGGAACGCGCGCCAGGCCGCGCCCTGCCCGCCATGGGAACGTTCCCGCACGGCGAGCGGGGCGGTGCGCGCGTCCGGCGCCGGCGAGGACGGCCCTGTCGTACGTGTCTCCTGACGGGTCATGTCGTCACCTCCTGCTTGGGCGCGAGCCGGGCGCGGAGCCGGGGGTCGACGATCCCGTAGATCACGTCAGTGATGATGTTGACGATGATGATCGTGATGGTGAGCATGATCGTGATCCCGAGCACGACCATGTTGTTCTTCCGTTCAATGGCGTCGACGAACAGCAACCCCATCCCCGGCCAGCCGAACACCCGCTCGACGAGCACGGAGCCCGCCAGGATGAACCCCAGGCTGTAGCCCGAGACCGTGACCAGCGGCAGCAGGCCGTTCGGCAGCGCGTGCCGCCACAGCACCCGCCGCGACGACAGTCCCTTCGACCGCGCCGTGTCGATGTAGTCCTGCCCCAGCGACTCGATCACCGCCGAACGCGCGATCCGGGCCTTGTACGCCAGCTCGGTGGTGGCCATCGTGATGATCGGTAGCACCATGTACTCCCAGTAGATGCCTGGCTGGCCGTACGGGCTCTTGCCATGCGTCGGCAGCCAGCCGAGCGTGATCGAGAACACCATGATCAGCAACATGCCGAACCAGAAGTTCGGAATGGAGAACAGGCCGACTGCGATGCCCGAGATGCCGCCGTCGAGCCAGCGCTTCCGCGTGCGGGCCGCGATCGATCCCAGCACGATCCCGCCCAGGGTGGACAGGATGAAGGAGGGCATCGCGATGGCGAGCGTGTTGCCCGCACGACTGAGGATAATGTCCAGGACCGGCTCGGCGTTGGTGGCGAACGAATATCCGAGGTCACCCCTGAGCACGTTGCCGAGGTAGATCAGGTAACGCTCCCAGAGCGGCTTGTCCAGGCCGTAGGCCGCCATGATGCGCTCGCGGAACTCCTCGGTGAGCGGCACGTCGCCCACGAGAGCCTGAACCGGGTCGCCGGGTGCGAGTTCGAGCAGGAAGAACAGCACCGTGATGACGACGATGAAAAGAATGAACGACGACAGCAGCAATCTGCCGTAATGGAGAAGCCCTGCCTTCATCGGTGACTCCTTGCGCTCTAGTGCGTTGTCGCGCCGAGGCCGGCACCTCGAGGGACGGTCAACGCGATGTGCTTCTACTCGCCGGGCTCGATGCTGTCGTCGGCTTCTGGCGGGGGATCGCTCCTCATCGCATCTCCACGAGGTTCCGTATTTTTGTTCATTTCACGATCTCACTGCGCGGAATACGAACATAAAGTGACGGAGCATCGACGTCAAGAGCGAGTCCCATCACGACGTCGCACCTCTCTCCAGGCCTATGACCACGGATGTAAGCCTCTTGCAGGCGTTCTCGACGAGGCGGTGAATAAACTCTGATTATTCTTCCGTATGGCGAAAGGAGGGTTGCATATGTCGAACACAGAGAGATCTTCGACTGGCACGCTCGCCTGACATCGGATGCCGAACGACGCGAGGGGGCATCGCACCGACGCTCAGGGTGGGTCTTACCCGTGCCTCGGCGGCTACGGAGCGCAAGAAGGCGGCGTTGACCAGGGACGATCCACGACCCGCCGGCCCGCCGACGCCTATCGGCGGCCTCACTCGATCGTAGACAGGGGCGTTGACGTTACGTATGATGAACAAAGAGTTCACATTGCGTACTATGAGACATGGCCGCGCCGCGCCCAGGCTCAGCTGCCCGCGCACCTTCCCGTAGGCGGTTCACGCCGCCGCATCGGTTGACCTCTCCACTGTTAGCGCTAACGAACCGCCGACCGGCCGAGCCCCCTTCGGGCCTGGCGCCGGTAGAAGCGGCGGAAACGTACTGTCAAGAGCTCCTTAACATGCAGCCGGTCGGCGGCGGTGGCGCCCCGGCGCGCTCATCTCGGATCATCGGGTCGAAACGCGGCCGATCAGCGGGAACGTCAGCCTGAAACTTTCATGCAAGCCTTGGCTCGGCAAACTCGGCCGAAAGTTTCAAGCTGTCAAGCCGGGTGCCTGGCCTGCATACGTGGCATAGCCGGATAGGACGGCACCGAAACTTTTCATTACATCCTTGACAATTTTCGGTGGGATTCCCACACTAAGGGCCCGAGGTGATCTCCCCTACCGGCTCGGTGGTGCCACGGGGGGACTGCCGCCCCGACGCGATGTGCGTCCCCACCGGGGCGTGACTTCGGTCTGCGGGTGTGTCCCGCGCACTCCTGTCCCCATGATTCGCTTACGGAGGCTCGAACATGCGTGTCAACGCCACGTCCCCACCCACCGCCCGACGGCCGCTCGGGGCGCGCCGGGCGCTGATCACCGGCGCGCTCGGCGCACTCAGCCTGATCACGGCACTGGCGACCGCGATTCCGGCCGATGCCGCGGCGAGCACGCTCGGCGCGGCCGCCGCCCAGAGCGGCCGCTACTTCGGCACCGCCATCGCCTCCGGCAAGCTCGGCGACTCCGCCTACACGACGATCGCCAACCGCGAGTTCGACATGGTGACGGCCGAGAACGAGATGAAGATCGACGCCACCGAGCCCAACCGGGGGCAGTTCAACTTCAGCGCCGGCGACCGGGTCTACAACTGGGCCGTGCAGAACGGCAAGCGGGTGCGCGGGCACACCCTGGCCTGGCACAACCAGCAGCCGGGCTGGATGCAGTCGATGTCGGGCGGCTCGCTGCGCCAGGCGATGATCGACCACATCAACGGCGTGATGAACCACTACAAGGGCAAGATCTACGCCTGGGACGTGGTCAACGAGGCCTACGCCGACGGCAACTCCGGCGGCCGGCGCGACTCCAACCTCCAGCGCACCGGCAACGACTGGATCGAGGTCGCCTTCCGCACCGCACGCGCCGCCGACCCGGCCGCCAAGCTCTGCTACAACGACTACAACATCGACAACTGGTCCTGGGCCAAGACCCAGGGCGTCTACAACATGGTCCGCGACTTCAAGTCGCGCGGCGTGCCGATCGACTGCGTCGGCCTGCAGTCGCACTTCAACGGCAACAGCCCCTACACCAGCAACTACCGCACCACCATCCAGAGCTTCGCCGCCCTCGGCGTCGACGTACAGATCACCGAGCTGGACATCCAGGGCGGCTCGGCGACCACCTACGCCAACGTGACCAACGACTGCCTGGCCGTCCCCCGCTGCACGGGCATCACCGTGTGGGGCGTCCGCGACAGCGACTCCTGGCTGGGCGAGAACACCAGCCCCCTGCTCTTCGACCGCAACGGCAACAAGAAGGCCGCCTACACCTCGGTCCTCAACGCGCTCAACGCCGCGGACCCGAACCCGGACCCCGACCCGGATCCGGACCCGACGCCCACCCCCGGCAACGGGCAGATCACGAGCACGGCCTCCGGCCGCTGTGTGGACGTGCCCGGCGCCGGCACCACCGACGGCACCGCGGTGCAACTGTGGGACTGCAACGGCCAGAGCAACCAGCAGTGGACGCGGACCTCGGCAGGGGAGCTGAAGGTGTACGGCAACAAGTGCCTGGACGCCGCGGGCACGGCCAACGGCGCCAGGGTCCAGATCTACTCCTGCTGGGGTGGCGACAACCAGAAGTGGCGCGTCAACTCCGACGGCACGATCGTGGGCGTACAGTCCGGGCTGTGCCTCGACGCCGTCGGCGCCGGCACCGGCAACGGCACGGGGCTGCAGCTGTACAGCTGCTGGGGCGGCAACAACCAGAAGTGGACCTACAACGCGAGCACCGCGTGAGCTTCACCTCCCGTGCGCCCGACGCCTGAGCCCCGGCCGCACCACGGTGTCACCTTCCCTCGGCCCCGCGAAAGGCCGAGGGAAGGCCCGTTCGGAACGTGAAAGCAGGCCCGTTCGGAGCTTGAATGTTAGCGCTAACGCGCCTTGTTTCCTGACCATGAACAGTGAATCGGAGAACACGGTGAAATCCAGACCCCTTGCCGTCCTCGCGACGGTGGCCGCCTTACTGGCGAGCCTGTTCGTCGCCCTTCAGGCGCAGTCCGCCCATGCGGCCACCATCGACACCAACGCCTGGTACGTCCTGGTCAACCGCAACAGCGGCAAGGCCCTGGACGTGTACAACCTGTCCACCGCCGACGGCGGCCGCATCACCCAGTGGACCAGGAACGACCAGAACCAGCAGCAATGGCGGTTCGTCGACGCCGGCGGCGGCTATTACCGCATCGCGTCCCGCCACTCCGGCAAGGTGCTGGACGTACATAACTTCTCCACCGCCAACGGCGGCGCGATCGTGCAATGGGCCGACCTCAACGGCACCAACCAGCAGTGGCGGCCGGCCGACAGCTCGGACGGCCATGTACGGCTCATCTCGCGCCACAGCAACAAGGCCCTGGAGGTCCAGGGCGCCTCCACCGCCGACGGCGCCAACATCGTCCAGTATGACGACTGGGGCGGCGCCAACCAGCAATGGCGACTCGTCCAGGTCGGCGGCGGCGGCGACCCCGGTGCGTGCGATCTGCCGTCGACGTACCGCTGGACGTCCACCGGCCCGCTGGCGAACCCGAAGTCGGGCTGGGTCTCGCTCAAGGACTTCACCGTCGCCCCCTACAACGGCAGGCATCTCGTCTACGCCACGACGCACGACACGGGCACGCGATGGGGTTCGATGAACTTCAGCCCCTTCACCAACTGGTCCGACATGGGCTCGGCCGGCCAGAACACGATGTCCGCCTCCACCGTCGCGCCCACGCTCTTCTACTTCGCCCCGAGGAACCTCTGGGTGCTCGCCTACCAGTGGGGCGGCACCGCCTTCTCCTACCGGACCTCCAGCGACCCCACCAACGCGAACGGCTGGTCATCGGAGCAGGTGCTCTTCTCCGGAAGCATCTCCGGCTCCGGGACGGGACCCATCGACCAGACCCTCATCGGTGACGGCACGAACATGTACCTGTTCTTCGCCGGGGACAACGGCAAGATCTACCGGGCCAGTATGCCCATCGGGAATTTCCCGGGCAGCTTCGGCACGACCTCGACGGTGATCATGAGCGATTCGACGAACAACCTGTTCGAAGGAGTTCAGGTCTACAAGCTCCAGGGCCAGAACCGCTACCTCATGCTCGTCGAGGCGATCGGCGCGCAGGGCCGCTACTTCCGCTCGTTCACGGCCACCAGCCTGAACGGTTCGTGGACCCCGCAGGCCGCGACGGAGAGCAATCCCTTCGCCGGCAAGGCCAACAGCGGCGCCACCTGGACCAACGACATCAGCCACGGCGAACTGGTCCGCAGCAACGCCGATCAGACCATGACCGTCGATCCCTGCAACCTGCAGTTGCTCTACCAGGGACGCAACCCCGGCTCCGGCGGCGACTACGGCCTCCTGCCCTACCGGCCGGGCGTGCTGACGCTGCAGCGCTGACGGCGTGACACGGGTCCGGCTCGGACACCGTTTCGGGGCGGCCCCGGCATTGCGGGCCGCCCCACACCGCGTGACTAGACTGCCGCCATGACCACGGAGTCGTCCCGTCTCACCATTGCTCAGCTCGCCGAGCTGGCCGGCGTTTCCACCGCGACGGTCTCCAAGGTCGTGAACGGCCGGTCCGAGGTCTCATCCGAAACCCGCGCCGCCGTGGAGGAGCTCATCCGCCGGCACGGCTACCGCCGCCAGCGCCGCCGCTCCACGCCGACGGCCCTGGTGGAGCTGGTCTTCCACGCGCTGGAGGGCGAGTATCCCGTCGAGATCACCAAAGGGGTGGCGCAGGTCGCGCGTGAGCACGACCTCACGGTGGGGTTATCGGATCTGCGCCGCGACCGCGCCGCCGCGGACGCCTGGCTGGAGCGCGTGCTGCGGCACCGCCCGAGCGGTGTGATAGCCGTGTTCTCCGGCCTGACCGAGCCCCAGCACGAACAGCTCGCCCGCGCGGAGATCCCACTGGTCCTGCTGGATCCGGCCGGCGCCCCCGCGCGGAACATCCCGTCGGTCGGCGCCGGCAACTGGAACGGCGGGCTCACGGCCACCCGCCACCTCCTGGAGCTCGGGCACCGCCGCATCGCCATCATCACCGGGCCCGACTCCGCGCTGGCCAGCCGGGCCCGGCTCGACGGTTACCGGACCGCCCTCGACATGGCCGGCCTGCCCGTCGACCCCGAGCTGATCGGCCGAGGGGACTTCTTCATCGAGCGCGGGCTGGCCGAGTCCCACCGCATGCTCCGCCTGCCCGACCGGCCGACCGCGATCTTCGCCACGAACGACGGCCAGGCCATCGGCGCCTACCACGCGGCCCATCAGCTCGGCCTGCGCATCCCGGACGATCTCAGCGTGGTCGGCTTCGACGACCTGCCGACGGTACGGTGGGCCATCCCGCCGCTGACCACCATCCGCCAGCCCTTCACCGAGATGGCCGCCGCGGCCACCTCGATGCTGCTGACGCTGAGCCAGGGCGAGCCGCTGTCCCAGAGCCGCGTCGAGCTGGCCACCGAACTCATCGTCCGCGAGAGCACCGCACCTCCCAGCCTCCCACCCGCCTGAGCCGAGGCGCGGCCCCGAAGCGTGGTGTCCGCCGTGCACGTGAACGGTCAGACGGCCCCTTTCCGAACAGGGCGGCCAGGAGCGCGGTGGTCCGGCGGCCCTATCCGGACAGGGCGGCCAGGAGTGCGGTGGTCCGGGCCTGTTCCTCTTCGGAACCGAGCAGCACCGCCACGAGCTCGGTCGCGCCGGCGTCGAACAACCGGCGGATCTGACGTTCGACAACGGCCTCGTCGCCGATGATCACCGTGTCCTGAGGGCCGGCGGCATGACCGCGGTCGAGCATGGCACGGTAGACGGGCAGCTGCCCGACCATCGCGAAGTTCTCGGTCACCCACGCCCGGTGATCGTCCTCGCGGGAGGTGACACAGACCACGGTGCTGGCCACCACGCGAGGCGTCCTTGCGCCCGCCGCCTTGGTGATCACCGGCACGACGTGCTCGGCGAGCGCGGACGCGGTGGCCCAGGTCGTGACGGTGCCATCGGCCAGCTCACCGGCCACCCGCAACATCGCCGGACCGAGCGCCCCGACCAGCACCGACGGCGGGGCCACCGCCACGTCGACCGCACCCACGGCCGTGAGCGTCTCGCTCCCGTAGGAGACGCTCTCCCCCCGCAACAGCGGAACCAGCACGGACAGATACTCACGAAGGTGACGGGCGGGCCGGTCGAAGGAATACCCGTACTGCTCCTCGATGATGTGCCGGTGGCTGACCCCCAGACCCAGACTGAGCCGCCCGCCCACGACCTCCTGCACGGTCAGCGCCTGCGCCGCCAGAACCAGAGGGTGCCGGGGATAGGTAGGCACCACCGCCGTACCGAGCTCGACCCCCGGCGTCCGGCACCCGGCCACAGCCAGGGTCGTCAGCGCGTCCCGGCCGGTGCGCTGACCCACCCACACCCCCGCGAAGCCCGCCTTGGCCGCGCCCTGAAACTGATCGACGACCGCCTCCAGCGACGGCCCCATCTCATCTACGAACACTGAAATACGCATCAAATCACCCCAAGGTTGTCGACAGTGAACTTCCTGGCCGTTGTCAGCCGACGTGGGCGATGTCCAGCTCCCTTTCCCGGATGGACCTGTTGTTGCTTCGCAGGGAGCGCAGGCCGTTACCGATCACCGGGAGCTGGAGGCCGCGCGCGATGAGGGGCCGCAGGGCGATCTGCCGCTGGTTGCCCGGGGTGAAGAAATGCCGCTGTTCGACACCGTTGGCCTGGTAGTAGGACATGTGCGGGCGGAGCTGTGCCTCCCAGGCGTGCAGCGCGCCGCGGATGTCGCCGGCGTGACGGTGCAGCATGGTGCCGAGCAGGTCGGCTCCGGCGAGCCCGGCGGAGATCCCCATGGCGGCGTACAGGCTGGGGCACCAGGCGGAGTCGCCGACCAGCACGACCCGGCCGTGCGACCAGGTGTCCATGCGGGGCTGCTCCACCGAGTCGAACAGGAACGCGTCGGTGGCGTCGAGCGCGTCGAGCGCCTCGCCGAGCAGCCGGCCCGTGAGCTGGGGCCCGTACGCGGCGCGGACCCGTTCGGCGGGCGGGCCGATGAACTCGGCGTCGACGTCGTCGGTGCGGTAGGAGAAGAGCACGGTGGGCGGGTGGTCGGCGAACGGAAAGACCCACGTGGCCCGGCCCGTCTCGAGAAGACAGGCCCCCTCGTGCGGGGAGAGCCCGCCGACCGGGCCAGGCAGCGTCGTCGCCGCGATCATGTAGCCGAGCCGGTGCAGAAATCTGTCGTGCGGGCCGAAGACGAGACGCCGGACCGTGGACCGCAGCCCGTCGGCGCCCACGACGAGGTCGTATCGCTCGGTCACGGATCCACCGTCGTGTTCGAGCGTCACCTCGGCGCCGGCGGCGTCCTGCTCGATGTGGGTGGGGGTCGTCGCGTAGCGGATCTCCACGTCGTCCGGGAGCGCGGCGAACGCGGCCCGTTCCACGTCGCCGCGGAGCATCATGCGCGGCGAGACCGGCAGATCCCCGAACCCCAGGCCGGGTCGGCGGACGTCGTGGCGATCCACCGTGTAGGTGATGCAGCCGGACGGCGATCGGTCGGGGAGTGCGTCGAGAATGCCGAGTCGCCGCGCCGCGGCCTGGCCGGCGCCGAACAACATGACGAAGTAACCGCCCGATCGACGGCCCGGCGCTCTTTCCACGATCACCGGTTCCCAGCCGATGCGCCGGAGGCCGATCGCCGTGGCGATGCCGCTGACGCCGAGCCCCACGACCAGGGCCCGCTTCCTGCTGCTGCTCAACGAAGTCATGGCTTCCTCCATTCGGATGGGCCGGCTAGGGGACGAAGACGATGCGGTCGTCGGTCTCGGCGGTCCACGCCCGCGCGACCTCTGCGAGGGGTACGGCGCGGGCTCGTACGTCGATCGAGCCCGCGGCCACCGCCGAGGCCAGCTCCGGCAACTCGGCGAGGATGTCGCGGGCGGGGACCGAGCCGATGCCGCTGCCGACGATCTGCACGCGGGCGGAGCGCAGGGCCGCGGAGGGGATCGGCGCGGTCTGGCCGGCGATCGATCCGATCTGGATCCAGGCCAGCGGGGCGGTGCGGTCGGCACGGAGGGTGAGCATCGGGATCAGGGCGCCGGCGGCGGGGTCACCCCACAGGTAGTCGATGACCACGTCGACGTCGGCCGCGCGGCCGATCTGGTCGAAGGTGATCGTCTCGTCGGCGCCGAGCGCGGCCAGCGCCTTCAGTCGGGTGGTGTCGCGGCCGGCGGCGATGACGTGGGCGGCGCCGAACAGTTTGGCGATCTGGACGGCCATCCGTCCGGCGTTGCCGGTGGCGCCGAGGACGAGGACGCGCTGACCGGCGTGGAAGTCGACGCGGCGGCGCAGCGCGATCCAGGACGACATGGCGGGGTTCATCGCGGCGGCGATCCGCACGGGGTCGATGCCGTCGGGCAGGATCACGCTGCGGCGAGGGTCGATGAGGGTCCGGTCGGCGAACGTCCCCAGAGCGGTGTCGTCGAGGACCACGTAGCGGAGGTTGCCCTCCTCGTCGCGTACCACGCCGTCGACGCCGGGGACGAGGGGTCGGGGTGGTCGCGGTAGACGGGCGTCGCGTCAGGGGCGGGGATGACAGCAGCGTGCATGGTGAACTCCGGAAATTGGTTTGTTTTGCCAACCACTTCATAATGGTTGGCAATGCAAACCATGTCAACCGGCACCGCACGATCACTCCCGGAGGGTCACGCGGAACCGGTGCACCGAGGGGTCGTTGACGCGGAAGGCCGGTCTGCCGGAGAGAGCGTTGACGAGCTCGACGGCGGCCTCGCGCCCGGCGGCCTCACGCGCCTCCACCGTCTGGCCGGCCATGTGCGAGTACACCGTGATGCCCTCGACACAGCGCAGCACGCTGTCCTGCGGGAGCGGCTCGACCTCGCACACGTCGAGGGCGGCACCGGCGATGGCCCCGTTGCGGACGGCCGCGGCCAGCGCGTTCTCGTCGACGATCGCCCCGCGTGCGGTGTTGACGAGCAGTGCGGCCGGCTTCATCAGGCTCAGGGCCCGGGCATCGATCAGGTGGCGGGTGGCGGGTGTCAGTGCGGTGTGGACGGACACGACGTCAGAGCGGGAGAGCAGGGTGTCGAGGTCGACGAACTCCACGTCAGGTGCTGGCGCGCCGGGGTCCGGTGCGATCGCGGTGCGGCACAGCACGGTCATCCCGAACGCGCGTGCCAGCGGCACCACCGCGCGTGCCGCCGCGCCGAACCCGACCAGGCCGAGTGTCGATCCCCGCAGCTCGTGTCCGTCCGTACGGGGCCAGCGGCCTTCGGCGACGCCCACGGCCAGCTCGACCAGACGCCTTGACGAGGCCAGGATCGCCCCCATCGTGAACTCCGCGACGGCGTTCGCGTTGATGCCCGGCAGGTTGCTGACCAGGATCCCCAGCTCCGAGGCTGCGGCGACGTCGACCGAGTCGTAGCCCACCCCCGACCGTACGACGGCCTTCAAGGTCGGCGCCGCGGCGAGGACGTCGGCCGTCATGGGCTCGTTGGCGATGAGCGCGCCGTCGACACCGTCGAGCAGTCCGACCAGCTCGTCGCGATCGCGACGCCCGCGCAGCGGCGCGTGCACCGTCTCGTGCCCATGCTCGCGCACGTACACGTCGACCGGATCGCCCGGCTTGAGGTAGTCGGTGGTGATGAGGATGCGGGACATCGGTCGAGCACTCACTTTCGGCGAAGACAGCGGAGGCAGCGGAAGCGGAGGTAGCGGAAGCGGAGGCGGAGGCGGAGGTAGCGGAAGCAGCGGAAGCGGCGGAGACGAAGGCAGCGGTCGCCGGCGTGGCCGTGACGGCACTCGCAGAAATGTAATGGCGGGACCTCGACGGGATAACCCCCGCCGGCGAAAGGTCACCTTTCACCAGATCGAGCTCAGCCCAGCCGCTCAGGCAGTCGTTCACTCATGAAGTCCAGGACCGCCGTCACCCGTGCGGGGACATGATCGGTGTCGGTGTGGAGCGCGTACACGTCCGCGGCGGGGGTGGGCACGTCCGCCAGCACCCGCACGAGCCGCCCGTCCTTCAGCAAGGGGGCCACCTGCCAGGTGGAGCGCATGATGAGGCCGCGGCCCTCAAGTGCCCAGCCGGTCACGATGTCGCCGTCGTTGCTGGACAACGTGCCGTTGACCCGGACGCGGAACTCCTCCGAGCCGCGGCCGAAACGCCACAGCGCGTAGTCACCGTAGTTCTCGCGAAGCAGGATGCAGTTGTGGTCGGCGAGCTCGTCCACCGTGCTGGGCGCGCCGTGCTCACGCACATATGCCGGGGACGCGCACACCACGCGCCGATTCTCCGCGAGCCGCCTGATCCGCAGGGTCGAGTCGGGCAGCGGACCCACGTGAATCGCCACGTCGAACTCCCGCCGATGCGGGCTGACCGGAAGGGGCGTCGTGGTCAGCTGCACGTCGAGATGCGGATGATGCGCGCCGAACTCCCCCAGCAGCGGGCCGACATGCGCCCGTCCGAACCCGAGGGTCGACTCCACGACCAACGACCCCCGCAGGTCCCCCGAGCCGCCGGAGATCTCCTCCTCCAGCCGCTGGACATCGGCGAGGATCGGGCCGATCCCCTTCGCGAGAACGGCTCCTTCGGACGTGAGCGCCAGCTTACGGGTGCCACGACGAACGAGCTGCACACCGAGGCGCTGCTCCATCGCGGCGAGACGCTTGCTCACCACAGGGAGGGAACACCCCAGCCCGCGTGCGGCCGCCGTCAGCGTCTCGCTCGCGGCGACGACCGTGAAGAATCTCAGGTCGTCGACAGACTCCGGCACAGCCGACCTCCGCCACCCGTCTTTCCTGGAGCGAAAGCCTACCTTCCTCGATGGACCCTAGGTCCGAGGTGACGACCTGCGTACGGTGATGATCCAGGCCGGTCAGGTGACCGGCGGTGACCCCCATCAGCGAAGAAGGTACGGATCCATGTCTCGCAGTTATCGCATCGCCGTCATCCCGGGTGACGGGATCGGCGTCGAAGTCGTGCCGGAGGGCCTGCGTGTCCTGCGCCGGACGGCGGAGCTCTACGGTTTCACCGTCGAGACCGAGCAGTTCGACTTCGCCAGCGCCGCGTATTACCAGGCGCACGGCGAGATGCTTCCCCCGGATTGGCACGAGACCCTCGTGGGGTTCGACGCGATCTTCTTCGGCGCGGTCGGCTGGCCCGAGGTGGTCCCCGATCACGTCTCGCTGTGGGGAAGTCTGCTGAAGTTCCGGCGTGAGTTCGACCAGTACGTCAATCTCCGGCCGGTACGCCTGCTGCACGGGGTGGTCAGCCCGTTGCGCGATCGAACGCCGGAGGAGGTCGACTTCTACGTCGTGCGGGAGAACACCGAAGGTGAGTACTCCAGCATCGGCGGACGGATCTTCGAGGGAACCGACCGGGAGACCGTGCTCCAGGAGACCGTGATGACACGGATAGGCGTGGATCGCGTCCTCCGATACGCCTTCGAGCTCGCACGACAGCGCGAGAAGAAGCATCTCACCTGGGCGACGAAGAGCAACGGGATCTCGATCTCGATGCCCTACTGGGACGAACGCGCGGAGACGATGGCCGGGCAGTATCCGGAAATTCGTGCGGACAAGTATCACATCGACATTCTCACCGCGAATTTCGTCCTCCACCCCGACCTTTTCGACGTCGTCGTGGCCAGCAATCTGTTCGGCGACATTCTCTCCGACCTCGGTCCGGCCTGTGCCGGCACGATCGGCATCGCGCCCAGTGCCAATATCAATCCAGAAAGGACTTTCCCCAGCCTTTTCGAGCCCGTACACGGCTCGGCGCCCGACATCGCGGGCCGCGGCATCGCGAACCCGATCGGCCAGATCTGGAGCGCCGCGATGATGCTCGACCACCTCGGGGAGCACGCCGCCGGCGAAGCCATCGTCGCCGCGATCGAGGACATTCTCGTGGACGGGTCGGTGGCGAAGACCCCTGACCTGGGCGGCAGCGCCACCACCGGCCAACTGGGAACCGCGATCGCGGAACGCCTCCAGGCCCCCTGAGCCGTCGGGCGGCGGCCCGACCGCCATCGCCACGCCCAACGAGTTGGTGGTCAGGGCTCCTCGCCGGGCCGGCCGGATGAGGACGATCCGGCGGCCGGCGGCGACCGTGACACAACCATGACACGGCGCTGACGAGGCGGGGACACGATCGGCCGACAGTGAAGGGCGTTGACCGGCGCCTGTGCCCCAGCGGCGGGTCCGGCTGTCTCCGCGCCACTGAGGAAGGCTGATCGATCGTGACTGAACGCATGCGCGTGGCCGTGCTGGCGGGAGGGCCGTCCGCCGAGCACGAGGTGTCGCTGCAGTCTGCGCAGGCGGTGCTCGACGCTCTGCCGAAGGACCGGTACGAGCCCGTCCCCGTCATCATCGACCGGCAGGGCAGGTGGCCGGTGGAGCTGCGGCGCGATCTGGCGGACGTGGTCTTCCCCGTGCTGCACGGGCCGTTCGGCGAGGACGGCGTCGTCCAGGGTCACCTGGAGACGCTGGGGATCCCGTACGTGGGCTGCGGCGTGCTCGCCTCGGCCGTGGCCATGGACAAGGTCGCGATGCGGCGCGCGTTCCTGGCGGAGGACATTCCTGTCACCCCGCATGTGTGGTTCACCGAGCAGGAATGGCACGCCACCACCGACCCCTGGAGTCTGGTGAAGCCGCTCGACTGGCCGATGTACGTCAAACCGGCCGCCATGGGCTCCTCCATCGGCATCTCGCGGGTCACCTCCATGGAGGACCTGTGCGCGGCCGTGGACCTGGCGCTGACCTACGGCCGGGTGGTCATCGTCGAGCAGGAGGTGATCGCGCGCGAGCTCATCTGCGGCGTGCTCGGCGGCTATGACACTCCGGACGCCTCGGTGCCCGGCGAGCTCATCGTGCCCGGGGACTGGCTGGACTATGAGGCCAAATACCTCAGCCCTGCCGAGATCGCCACCATCCCCGCCGTGCTGCCGGAGCGTGTGGCCGAGGACGTACGCGAGCTGGCCCTGCGCGCGTTCCGGGCGATCGGCGGCTACGGCCTGTCCCGCGTCGACTTCCTGTACGAGCAGGACACGGGACGCCTGTACGTGCTGGAGATCAACACGATGCCCGGTTTCACCTCCCGTTCCGTCTACGCCAGGGCCTGGGCCGCCAGCGGTGTCCCGTACCCGGACCTGCTGCGCCGCCTCATCGACCTGGCGCTCACCAGGAGCGGCTCGTGACCCCCATGACGCTGAGCGAGATCGCGCGGGTCGTCGGCGCGAGCCCGCACGACGTGCGCGACCCGCGGGCCCTGGTGACGGCGCCCTCGGCGGTCGACTCCCGCGAGGTGGTGCCCGGCGGCCTGTTCGTCGCGACGGCCGGCGCCCGCGTCGACGGGCACGCCTACGCGGCGGCCGCCGTCGCGGACGGCGCCGTCGCCGTGCTCGCCTCAAGGCCCACCGGCGTGCCCACCCTCGTGGTCGAGGACGTCCAGCTCGCGATCGGCCTGCTGGCCAAGCACGTGCTCGAACGGATCGGGCCGACCGTGATCGGCCTGACCGGCTCCGTGGGCAAGACCACGACCAAGGACCTGCTGGCCCAGGTGCTCGAACGGCACGCGGCGACGGTCGCCACCGACAGGTCGTTCAACAACGAACTCGGGCTGCCGCTCACCGTGCTGCGGGCCGACGCCGGCACCCGCTACCTGGTGCTGGAGATGGGCGCGGGCCGGAAGGGCGACCTGACGTATCTGACCGGGATCGCCCCGCCCCAGGTCGGGCTGGTGCTCAATGTCGGCACGGCGCACGTGGAGCGGATGGGCGGCGGGCAGGCCGACGTGGCCGAAGCCAAGGGCGAGTTGGTCGCGGCGGTCGCGGCGGACGGGTTCGCCCTGCTCAACGCCGACGACCCGTACGTCATGGGGATGGCCGGCCGCACCAAGGCCCAGATCTTGTTGTACGGCAGGTCGGCGAAGGCGCCGGTGCGCGCCGAAGACGTGCGGCTGGACGGGCGGGCGCGACCCGCGTTCGAGCTGGTGACGCCCGCCGGCCGCGCCCCGGTCGAGCTCGACCTCATCGGCGAGCACCAGGTGAGCAACGCCCTGGCCGCCGCCGCGGTCGCCACCGCGCTCGGCCTCGGCGTCGCCGAGATCGCCGATGGGCTGAACGCCGCGCGGCGGCGCTCCGGCGGCCGTCTGGAGATCGTCGAACGACCTGACGGCATCACCGTCGTCAACGACGCCTACAACGCCAACCCCGAGTCCATGCGGGCCGGACTGCGGGCGGTCAAGGCCCTGGCCGGCGCTCGTCGTACCGTCGCCGTGCTCGGCGCGATGGGGCAGCAGGCGGAGGCTTCGCGCGCCCGGCACGCGGACGTGGGCCGGCTCGTCGCCGACCTGCGCTTCGACGTGCTGATCGCGGTCGGAGCCGGAGATCCGCTCGCGATGGCGAGAGCGGCGGAGTCCGCGGGCCAGGGCGTGGCGGTCCATGCCGTCGAAGACGTGGCGGGGGCCATCGAGCTGGCCACCGCGCTCGTCGAGCCGGGAGACGTGGTGCTCGTCAAGGCCTCCAGCGAGATCGGGCTCAGCGCCTGCGCCCGTGCGCTGGCCGGCGCCTGACCGCCTGACCACCTGACCGCCTGACCGCCTGACCGTCGGCGCGTCGGCGCGTCGGCGCGTAACACCTACATCCGGTCCGGAGAAGACCCTGGCCGCCGGCGCGCGGGACCTGACCACGACCTATGCCCACATGCTGACGAAACGGAGTTCCATGCGCACCATCGGCCTCATCGGCGGGTTGAGCTGGGAATCGACGGTGATCTACTACCAGATCATCAACCAGCGGGTGCGCGAGCACCTCGGCGGCAGCCATTCCGCCGACAGTCTCATCTGGTCGGTCGACTACACGACCGTCGAGGACCTCATCTTCGCCGACCGCTGGGACGAGGTGAGTGCGTTGCTGACGGGCGCGGGCGGGAAACTGGAGGAGCTCGGCGCCGAGGTCCTGCTCATCTGCAGCAACACCTTCAGCCGGGTGAGCGACGACGTGGCGCGGGCCGCGAGCGTGCCCGTGCTGCACATCGCCGACGCCGTGGGCGCGGAGGTCCGCGCCAGGGGGATGCGCAGGGTCGGCCTGCTGGGCACCCGCTTCACCATGGAGCAGTCCTTCTACCGGGACCGGCTGGCCGCCCACGGCTTCGACGTGGTCGTCCCGGGGCGGGAGCAGCGGGAGCTGGTCCATCGCGTGATCTTCGACGAGCTGGTGCGCGGGGTGATCCGGGAATCGTCCAGGGACGCGTACGCCCGGATCGTCGCCGATCTCGCGGACGACGGGGCCGAAGGCGTCATCCTCGGCTGCACGGAGATCGAGCTCCTGATCAGTGAGAAGGACACCGCCATCCCGCTGCTGCCGAGCGCCCGGCTGCACGCGGAGGCGGCGGCCGGCTTCGCGCTGGCCGACTGACGCGCCCCCGGTCGCGGCACGACGACGTCCCTATCTCTGGTCCCCGTTCTCGCTCGCCTGGCCCACGCCAGGGTGGGGTCGTCGTCGTGGTGGCGTGCCGCCGTTGCCCGGACGGTACTCGAAGTGCCACCACTCGTTGTCGTAGATGCGGTAGAGGTCGTGGCACGCGCCGTGCTCCTCCAGCCAGCGCGCGCCTTCATGGGGGCGTACGTCCAGCGCGATGCCCTTGACGTGGTTGGACTCCGCCGGTGGGAGCACGAGCATGCGTGCCGAGGCCGGGGAGCCGGACCGTCGTACCTCCTCTTCGAACATCCGTAGTTGGACGAGGGGGTCGCGGTATCCCGAGGTGAGGCCGATGAGCTGGCCGTGCCGCCAGAGCGCCTCCGTGCGCGCCGCGGTGAACGCCGCCATGGCCCCGGCGGTCAGCCCGGTGAGGTCCTCGGCGGGGAACCGCATCCCCAGCGCCCAGCGGCAGGCCGTCTCGCGGGCCCGGCCAGGATGGCGGACGTACGCCGCGGGCAGCAGGAGCACGGCGAGCACCAGCGTGACCGCGGCGTACAGCCGGTCACGGGGCCGAGGTGGGATGGTGCGTGGTTCGTTCATGACGAACTACGATTGGCGTCCAATATGCGTGCGTTGTCCGCCGCAGGTCACCGTTTCTCGATGGTGGCCACCGCCGGCGCGACCGTGACACAACCATGACACGGCGCGGACGAGGCGGAGACACGGCCGGTCGACAGTGGACGTGTGGACCGGCGGGCGAGTTACGGAGCGTGCTGTTGATACTCGGCGGCGTGTCGCGAGTGTTGTTGATCGAGGACGACCCGGCCGTGCGGGAGGGCCTTGAGCTGGCCCTGACCCGGCACGGGCACCGGGTGCGCGCGGTGGAGTCCGGCGAACAAGGGCTGGACCGGCTGCGTACGGACCTTCCCGACGTCGTCGTGCTCGATCTGATGTTGCCGGGCATCGACGGGTTCGAGGTCTGCCGCCGCATCCGGGCCGCCAGGGAGCTGCCGATCATCATGCTGACCGCGCGCGGCGACGACATGGACGTGGTGGCCGGGCTGGAGGCGGGCGCCGACGACTACGTGGTCAAGCCGGTGCAGCCCAGGGTGCTCGACGCGCGCATTCGCGCGGTGCTCCGGCGGCTCGGCCGGGACCAGGCGGAGCTGGAGCGGCACGGGGACCTGACCATCGATCGGGCCAGCCTGGTGGTCGTCAGGCACGGCGTGCCGGTCAGCCTCGCCCCGACCGAGCTGCGCCTGCTGCTCGAGCTCTCCGGCACGCCGGGCCGGGTGCACAGCCGCCAGCAACTGCTGGAGTCGGTGTGGGAGCACGGGTACTTCGGCGACTCGCGGCTCGTGGACGCGTGCGTGCAGCGGTTGCGCGCGAAGATCGAGGACGATTCGGCGGCGCCCGTCTACGTGCAGACGGTGCGTGGGTTCGGATACCGGTTCGGGCCGGTGTGAGCCGCCGGTGTGAGCCGCCGGTGATACCTCGGCCGAGCCTGGGGCTGCGTGCCCGGTTGTTGTTCGCGTTCGCGCTGCTGTCCGTGGTCACCGCGGCGGCGGTGGCCGGCGGGATCTACGTTCAGGCCCGCAATGACATCCTGCAGCGAACCCAGGATGCCGCGGTGCAGGCGATGACGAGCCGACTGGAGACGCTCTTCCCGTTGCGGACCGCGACACCGGGCCCGGCCGAGCTCGGCGAGATCGCCGCCACCGTGACCGATGGGGACAACTCGGCGATCGCCGTCTACCACGGGATGCACTCGCTGCTCCGTCCGCGGCCGGGGGCGCCCGACCCACCACCGGGGGGCCTCAGGCCGGGCGGGGCCGCGCGGATCCTGGATCCCGGGGCGATTCCACCGGCGCTGCGGCGGGCCGTGGCCGGCGGTGACCTCGCGTGGAAACGTGTGGTCTGGCAGGGCGAGCCCATCCTGCTCATCGGCACGCCGTTGCTGATCGTCGAGCGGGACCGGACGGCGCGGATGTCCGGCATCGAGGTCTACAGCGCGCGCAGCCTGCTTCCCGAACAGCGCAGCATCGACGGGCTCGCCACCTCCGCCTGGCTCACCGGCGGGGCGGCCTTGGCGTTCGCGATCGTCCTCGCGCTGCTGGCCACCCGTGGCGTGCTGCGCCCGGTGCGCGAGCTCGGCCGGGCGGCATGCCTGCTGGGCCAGGGCGAGATGCGGACCAGGATCGCGGTCCGCGGCACCGACGAGCTGGCCGCCGTGGCACACACGTTCAACCACACCGCCGCGGAGCTGGAACGGCACGTCGAGCAGCTCCGCGAGATGGAGGCCGACGCCCGCCGGTTCGTGGCCGACGTGTCCCACGAGCTGCGCACCCCGCTGGCCGCGCTCGCCGCGGTCGCCGACATCCTCGACGAGGAGGCGGCCCGGCTGCCCGAGCCGGCCGGCCGGGCCGCCAGGCTGGTCAGCCAGGAGACGCTCAACCTCACCGGGCTGGTGAACGACCTCATCGAGATCAGCAGGTTCGACTCCGGCGTCGCGGCCCTCGTGCCGAACGAGGTCGACGTGGCCGAGCTGGTGCGCTCGACCCTGCGGACCCGGGGCTGGTCGGAGCAGGTGCGTACCGAGCTTCCCGCCGCAGTGACGGCACGGCTGGACCCGCGCCGGGTGGACGTCATCCTCGCTAACCTGGTCGGCAACGCCCTGCGGCACGGCGAGCCACCGGTGTCGGTACGGCTTTCCGACGACCCGCACTGGATCACCCTCAAGGTCCGCGACCACGGACCGGGCCTGGACGAAGTGGTGCTGCCGCACGTGTTCGACCGGTTCTACAAGGCCGACGCGACCAGGGCCAGGTCCGAGGGCAGCGGGCTCGGCCTCGCCATCGCGCGGGAGAACGCGCGCCTGCACCGAGGCGACCTCACCGTCGCCAACGCCCCGGACGGCGGCGCCGAGTTCACCCTGCGCCTGCCACGCCGGACACCCGATCCGGACGGAGGCCCCGCGTGAGAGCCGAGCTCACCCGCCGCCTGTTCACCCGCCGCCTGTTCACCCGCCGGGTGCTCGCGTGGCGGGTGCTCGCCGTGGGCCTCGTGTCGCTCGTCGCCGTGGCCGGCTGCGGCGTGCAGCCCAGCGACGTCATCCGGGCCGGCGACCCGCCGCGCGGACACGTCGTGCCGGCCATGACGATCACCCTCTATCTGGTGAGGAACGACCGGCTCAGCGCGGTGACGCGGCCCGGGGATCGTCCGATGTTCCCGGCGGACATGCTCGCGCTGCTGGCAGCCGGACCCACCGCGAGGGAACGGGCGCGCGGGCTCACCACCGAAGTCCCGCCCGAAGCCGGCCCGTTCGAGGCGACCGCCGACCCGGCCGGCCACCTGGTGGTGACCTTGTCCGTTCCGGCCGGCGAGCTGTCCGCACTGGCCGTCGAGCAGATCGTGTGCACGGCCGCCGTGACGGCGCCGGTAAGCCCCGCCCAGGTCACCGTCGTCGGCGCAGGACAGAGCGTCGGCCCCCGGACCTGCCCAGGGTGACGGCAGCGGCATCGCCATGGCCTTGGGCACCTTGCCGCGGTCGGGCCGATGTGGGTCCTGGACATCTTGCCGCGGTCCGGCCGATCTGGGGCTTGGGCACCTTGCCGCGGTCCGGCCGAGGTGCTCAGCGGGTCCTGGTGGCGAAGGGGCCGCCGTCGCCGAACGCGAGCCGCCCGAAGTTCTCGCCGATAAGGCGGTGCGCCGCGGGGTCGGGATGGACCTCGTCGGGCAGCGGGAACGCGGCGTAGTCCTTCTCGCCGTACAGGTCGCGGCCGTCGAGGTAGTGCAGGTTCGGGTCGTCGGCCGCCCGCTGCTCGACGATGCGGGCGAGCTCGTCCCGGATGACGTTGAGCGTCAGCCGCCCGGCGGCGCGATCGGCCGGATCGCCCGTGGCCTTGAACCGCAGGGTCCGGCCGTCGAAGTCGGGCATGAGCGGGCCGGGGGTGTCCTCCTGGATCGGGCACAGGATGGGTGACACGACCAGCAGCGGGGTGGTCGGATGCCCCTCGCGGACGGTGTCCAGGAAGCCGTGCGCCGCAGGGGTGAAGGCGCGCAGGCGCATCACGTCGCCGTTGACGACATTGATGCCGATCTTCAGGCTGATCAGGTCCGCAGGGGTGTCCCGGATCGCACGGGCGGTGAACGGGTCCAGCAGCGCGCTGCCGCCGAACCCCAGGTTGACCAGCTCCACCCCGCCCTGGGCGGCTGCCAGGGCCGGCCAGATGGCGCTCGGGTGGGTGGCGTTCGAGCCGTGGCTGATGGAGCTGCCGTGGTGCAGCCACACCTTGCGCCCCCGGTCCGGCGCCGGCTCGATGGGGGCATCGGTGCGCAGGGCGATCAGCTCGGTGATCTCCGTGTGCGGCAGCCAGATCTCGACGTCCTTGTCCCGCGCCGGCAGGCCGGTGAACCGGGCGGTGCCGGCGAGCCCCTCGGTCAGCTCGGCGGTCTGCGTGACCATGTCGATGATCGTGCGCACGTTTCCGCCGGCCACCGTGGCCTGGGCGGCGAGACGGCCGTCGACCAGCAGGTCGTACACGCCGTCCGCCGGGGCCGGGAACCCCCGGTAGACCCGCTTGGTCGGCAGCGTGTCCAGCTCGATGGTCGTGGCCCGGGTGCGGAAAGCCAGCCGCACGCCGGAGGGCTGGGCCTCGGCCACGGCCAGTTGGTCGTCCGGGATCTGCCGGCGAGCTCGGGCGGGCAGCCGATGCGGCAGCAGCCCGTGCGCGGTCGCCTCCACGTCGAGGTGACCGCGCAGGATGTCCACGGTGACAGGTGTGGTGATCCAGTCTTGCTCGGGGTTCATTGCCTCAGCCTCTGTCAAGATCTCCGCTATCAGACTAATATTATTATGCATTTACCTAATACTTTTAGGCAAATCGGCCTGCGTCGCGTAGTGCCAGAAGGGCCGGACGGCGATGGCCGCGATGAGGACGATCACGAGGCCGAGGATGGCCGTTCCCGACCATGCGATGGTGAGGCCCATGGCCGAGGCCATGATTCCGGCTCGGAGGTCGCCCATGCCGGGGCCGCCGGCGACAACGACGGTGTAGACGCCTTGCATACGCCCGCGCATGTGGTCGGGCACGTAGGTCTGCAGGATGGTCTGCCGGTAGACGGCGCTGACGAGGTCGGCTCCGCCGGCGAGGACGAGCAGCGGGACGGTGAACCAGAGGGTGTGGGTGATTCCGGCGAAGGCGATGGCGGCGGACCACAGGGCCACGGCGATGGTGAGTGCGACACCCTGGCGTCGCACTCGGCCGATCCATCCGCTGACGAGCCCGGCGAGCAGCGATCCGGTGGCGATCGACGCGTACAGGAGGCCGACGCCGCCATGGAAACGCGTGGCGGCGGCTTCGGGGAAGAGCGCCTCCGGCATGGCGAACAGCATGGCGATGATGTCGACCATGAACGCCATGAGCAGAACGGGCTTGCCACCGAGGAAGCGCAGGCCGTCGATGACGGCTCGGATGCCGATGCGCCCCCCGGGTGCGAGCGCGGCTCGGGGCAGCGGTGGCAGCCGGAAGACGGCGTAGAGCGCTGCGGTGAACAGCAGCGCATCGATGCCGTAGGCGTACGCGAAGCCGTTCGGAAGCATGATCAGCGCACCGGCGATGAGCGGGCCGAGGACCTGCCCGACGTTGCCGGCGGTGTAGGTGAGTGCGTTGGCCGCCGGGATCAGCTCGACAGGCACGAGCGCGGGGATGATGGCGCCGCGAACGGACGCGGAGACCGCGAAACCGGCGGATTGGACGGCGACCAGCACGAGGATCAGCCCCACGGACTGCACGCCGAGAGCGGCCTGCGGCAGCAGAGCGAGCGTTCCGGCCCAGGTCAGGGCGGACGAGCAGAGGTAGAGCAGCCGCCGGTCGGCCAGGTCGGCGAGAGCTCCGCCGTAGAGACCGAAGACGACCATCGGGACGAGCATCGCCAAACCCACGAGGCCGACGTCCAGGGACGAACCCGAGATCGAATAGACCTGGACGGGGACGGCGACCCGCGTCACCGTCGTTCCGATGACGGCCGCCGCCTGCCCGAGGAAGGTGCGGCGGTAAGCCGGAAAAGCCAGGGGCCGCGTGTCGACGATCGCCTGCCGAAGGCTCCCGAAACGGTTCATGCATTGACGTTCTCGCCCGCGGGGAGGGTTGCGCTTCCGATAATCTGACTAGATATGTTGCAAAGCCGCCATCATCACGTGCCCGGGGAAGTGATCCACGGGCATCGGCATGACGACCACCAGCTCATCTACGTCGCTCGTGGAGTCCTCGCCGTACAGACCGAGCATGGGGCGTGGGTGGCTTGCGCGGATCGCGCGGTCTGGGTCCCCGCCGCCGCCTGGCATGAGCACCAGGCCTACGGCGACACCATCGCCCACACGCTGATGTTCCCGGTCCAGGACCCTCCGCTCCCCGGTGATTCGCCGACCGTCGTCGCCGTCTCGGCCCTGCTGCGTGAGCTCCTCATCGCCTGCACCGAACCGGAGCTCACCGCCGGGGAGATCCATCGCATTCGTGCCGTGCTCGGCGATCGGTTGCGCCGAGCCGACGTCCGCGCCCTCACCCTGCCCAGCGCCCACGATCCGCGACTCGCGTACGCCTGCCGCCTCGTCCTCGACGACCTCAGCCGGCCCCGGACCATCGCCTGGCTGTCCCGGCAGGTCAATGCCAGCGAACGCACCCTCGCGCGCCTGTTCCGCACCGAATTCGGAACTACCTACCCTCAATGGCGTACGAACGCGCGCATCATCCACGCGATGATCCGCCTCGCCGAGGGCGCCACCGTCACCGAGACAGCGCACCTCTGCGGATGGGCCACGACCAGTGCCTTCGTCGACATCTTCGCCCGCACCATGGGCCAGACTCCCGGCTCCTACCGCTCCACCTCGGCCTCCTAGCCACGCTTCGCCGCGCCGTAGCGCAGCCCGTCGTACAGGATCGTGACGATGCGCAGCGCGTCGTCCTTCCAGCCTTTGGCGCGCAGGCCGCAGATGCCGCCGAGGGCGCGCAGCACGACGCGCCCGCTCATGCCGCCGCGGACGAGGCCGGCCGCGACGCCTGCGGCGAGAAGTTCGTCGAGGGCGCGGGCCATCTCGTCGCGCGCGTCGTCGAAGACCGGCGAATCGGTCGCCATGATGCTCTCCAGCGCCTCACCCATCCCTCTGCCCACGGCCGCATGCTCCACGAGCAGCAGCAGGAAGGTGCGCAGCGCTTCGTCCGGGGCGTGTCGCGTGAGCAGCCGGGCGGGGGTCGCGCAGAGCTCGGCGACCTCCTGGCGGTACACCTCCGCGACGAGCGCCTCACGCGTCTCGAAATGGCGGTACAGCGTGCCGACGGCCACACCGGCTCGCCG
Organism: Nonomuraea glycinis; assembly: GCF_014646515.1. GTDB lineage: Bacteria > Actinomycetota > Actinomycetes > Streptosporangiales > Streptosporangiaceae > Nonomuraea > Nonomuraea glycinis. Next base: position 702,016 of record NZ_BMNK01000001.1, on the reverse strand, counting down.
GGCGATCTCCTCCACGTGGGCATCCTCGTCGGCGAGGAGCGCCTCACGCGCCGCGACCAGGAGTGCTTCGCGGTTGCGGCGGGCATCGGCGCGCAGTGGACGTGATGACGACAACGGTCCTCCATAAGGTGAATCGGACTCCGTTTGTGTGTACAGTTACCGGAGTCGGGTTCACCTTACCGAAGGAGTACAACCATGACGATCGAGCACGAGAAGCTTCCCGGCCTGCGAGTGCTGGTGACCGGCGGCAGCCGGGGGCTCGGGGAGGCGACGGCTCGCCGCTTCGCCGCCGCCGGCGCCACCGTGCTGACGGCCTCGCGAACACCGCCCCCGGCGGACCTGCCCGCCACCTTCATCCCCGCCGACCTGCGCTCCGAGGAGGGGGCGGCGGAGCTCGGCCGGCGCGTGGTGGACAGCGTCGGAGGCATCGACGTCCTGGTCGACAACGCCGGAGCCGCGACCGCACCGATGCCCACCCTGAAACGGTCGGACGCGTCCTGGCTCGCCGACCTGGAGATGAACCTGCTCAGCGCGGTCCGGCTCGACCGGGCCCTGGTTCCCGGGATGGTCGAGCGTGGCTCCGGCGTCGTGGTGCACGTCTCCTCCATCGCCAGCCACCTCCCTCAGTCCGCCGAGGCGTCGTACGCGGCATCGAAGGCGGCGCTCAACGCCTACAGCCGCGAGCTGGCGACGGCGGTGGGCGAGTACGGCGTACGCGTGGTGTGCGTTCTGCCGGGCTTCGTCGTCACCGAGGGCGCGGTCGACCATCTTCAGCAGCTGGCCGACCTCCAAGGCGTGGGCGTCGACGAGGTCAAGCAGCAGATCGTGGACCATCTGAAGGTGCCGATGGGGCGCCCCGGCGAACCCGAGGACGTCGCGGAGATGATCGCGTTCCTCGCTTCCGGGCGCGCCAAATGGCTCACCGGGGCTCAGTTCCGGGTCGACGGCGGCATCATCCCCGTGGTCTGAGCCGCCCCCGTACGCGCTTCGAGGAGAACCCACGGAAGGGGCCTGCGCGGGGTTCTCCCAAGCCCCGCCTCTCGGAAAGGAGGCGTGGCCGGTCAGGACTTCGGCGAAGCGAACGGATTGGCGTCGGCGTGGTGGTGTCCCCAGACGTCCGAGACCCCGAAGTCGTGCGGCGTCCAGTCCTCGCCCACGTCGATTCCGCCGCAGCCGATCTCGAGATGGAACCCGCTGGGGTTGCGCACGTAGAACGAGATCGCCTTGTCGTTCATGTGCCGGCCGAGGCTGATCGAGATCGGCACCCCGTTGGACTTGGCCCGGTCGTACGCGCGCCCGACGTCGTCGATCGAGCCGTGTTCGAACTCGAGGTGGTGGATCGACGGCGCGTCCGCCTTCGCGAGCGCGATGCTGTGGTGGGTGGGGTTGCAGCGGAAGAAGAACAGGCCGGGGGCCCGGTAATCGGTCAGTTTGAACTCGAGCACCGACTCGTAGAGCTCGCGGAGCTCGTCGAGCTTCGGGCTGGCCAGGACGAAGTGGCCGAGACCGGTCGTGCCGTGAAGCGGACCGTCCCGGCGCGCCTTGGCCTCACCGACCGCCAGTTCCACGCGGTAACCGACCGGGTCGGTGAACCAGCGGAGACGGGTGGCGCCGCGCAGCTCCACCTCTTCCGGGGAGCCGTCCTCGACGGCGAAGCCGGCGTCCGTCAGCCGTTGGCTGAGCCTGTCGAGCTCGCGCGGCGAATCGACGATCCAGCCCAGCTCGTGCGGGCTGTCCTGGGTGGACGGGTAAAGGGCCACGCGGTATTTGAACTCGTCGAGTTCCGCCAGAGCGACTTCGTCCGTGCCGAACTTCACTCGGGTGACACCGATGCCCAGGGTGCGCCCGAGCAGGTCGGTCCAGGCGTCGACGTCTGTGACGTTGAGTCCGACGTAACCCAGCTTGCGGATACCCACGGTGTCATCCCTCCGATGGGGCGGCGGCTGCTCCGCCCTGCAGAAACTCGCGAACAATGTGGTTGAACTCGGGTGCGCGCTCGTACTGCACCCAGTGCCGGCAGTGCGGCAGCACGCGGAGCTCCGCGTTGGGTATGCCCTCAAGGATCTTGGGCGCCCAGGTCAGCGGAACGGTCTGGTCCTCCCGCCCCCAGACGAGCAGCGTGGGGGCGGCGATGAGGGCCAGGTCCGGGGTCAGGTCGCCGAAGTTCGGGGGAATCGGCAGTTCGGGGTGGGCCCGGAGGCTCGACTCGTACCGCTCGTCGATGAGGGACTCGGTCGCCAGGGTCTCGTCGAACACCATCAGCCGCACGAACTCGGCCATCGCGGCACGCGACGGCTTCTCGGCCGCCATATAGGCGAAGAGGCGGTCGAGCCCGATCGGCCACGCCGGCGCGTCCACCGGGAGAACTCCGCCCGGGGCCATGAGGACGAGCCGGTCCACCCGGTCGGGATGGCGCATCGCCATGCGCATCGCGACGGCGCCGCCGTAGGAGTTCCCCACCAGGTGGGCGCGTTCGATCCCGAGAGCCGTCAGCGCGCGGCTCACCCGTTCCGCCGCGTGGAAGATCAGCGGCTCGTCCGTCGCGGGCCGCGGGGAGCTTCCCCACCCAGGGAGGTCCACCACGATGTTCCGATAATCCTCGAAGGCCGGCAGGTTGCCGCCGAAATTGCTCATGCCCGTGGCCCCCGGCCCCGAGCCGTGCAGCCACACGACCGGGGTGCCCGACCCGACGTCGGTGTAGGCCAGCCGCGCGTCCCCAACATCCAACGTGCTCATCGCTCTGACGCCTCCTGTGTATGTAACGCTCACTATACAGAGGTCGGCGGCGTCGGGCCAGGGGCGCGGGCTCAGCTGCCCGCGTTCGTCGGAAGCCGGCGAGCGCGGAACAGGCACTCAGCCCGGCCGGTCAGCGGCCGTAGGCTTCCAGCAGCCGCAGCCAGACCTCGCTGACCGTGGGATAGGCCGGGACCGCGTGCCACAGCCGGTCCAGGGGCACCTCGCCGACCACGGCGATCGTCGCCGCGTGCAGCAGCTCCGCGACGTCCGGGCCGGCGAGCGTGAAGCCGACGATCACCTTCCGGTCCTCGTCGACGACCATCCGGGCGTCGCCCCGGTATCCGTCGGCGTGCAGGGCGGCGCCGGCGATGGCGCCCAGGTCGTAGTCGATGACCCGGATCCGCAGTCCGGCGGCCTCGGCGGCCGCGGCGGTCAGTCCCACCGAAGCGATCTCCGGCTCGGTGAAGACCACCTGAGGGACCGCGCGCTCGTCGGCCGTCGCCGCGTGCCGGCCCCACCGGCCATCCTCGACCGCTTCGCCCTTCGCGCGCGCCACGATGACGTCCCCCACGGCCCGAGCCTGGTATTTGCCCTGGTGGGTGAGCAGCACGCGCCGGTTCACGTCCCCGGCGGCGTAGAGCCACCCGTCATCGATCGGCGCGCCGTCCGGCCCGACGACCCGCATCGTGTCGTCGACCGCGAGCCAGGCGCCCGGCGTCAGGCCGACGTGGTCCAGCCCGATGTCCTGGGTGTTCGGGGTACGGCCGACCGCGACGAGGAGTTCGTCGGCCTCGATCTGCCCGCCGTCGGTGAGGGTGACGTGCACCGTGCCGTCGTCGTCGCGCTGCACGGATCCGGCCTCCGCGCCGAGCCGGACCGAGACACCCGCGTCGCGCAGCGACTCGATGACCCGTTCGCCGGCGAACGGCTCCGCCAGGGGCAGCACACCGTCACGAGCCAGCATCGTCACCGAGGCGCCGAGCGCGGCGAACGCGGTCGCCATCTCGGCCGCCACCACGCCACCGCCGATGATGGCGAGCCTGCGGGGAACCGCGGTCGCGGCGACCGCCTCCCGGCTCGTCCACGGCGCCGCCTCGCGCAGACCGGCGAGGTCCGGGACCAGCGCGCCGCTTCCGGTCGCGATGACGACGGCGTGCCGCGCGGTCAGGGTGGTCTTGACGGCGTTGTCGCCGGTCACCTCGACGGTCCGGGCGGACGTGATCCGCCCCTGTCCGCGGTGAAGCGGAATCCCCACCTGCTCCAGCCAGGCGACCTGCCCGTCGTCCTTCCACTGTGAGGCGAAGGAGTCGCGACGGTGGAGGACGGCGGCCACGTCCAGGTCACCCGTGACCGCCTCGCGTGCGCCGGGCACCTGCCGGGCCGCCCGGAGCGCCGCCGCGCTCCGCAGTAACGCCTTGGTCGGCATGCACGCCCAGTAGGAGCACTCACCTCCGACCAGCTCCCGCTCGACGATGGCGGCGCTCAGACCGCCCTGCACCACCCGGTCGGCGACGTTCTCCCCGACCGGGCCCGCACCGATGACGATGACGTCGTACGTAGTGGCGTCCATGTCACTTTCCCTTGGCGGCGCGGCCGAGGCGCAGCGCCGAGACGAGGAAGAAGATGCCGCCGAGGACCGCGTAGCCGGCCACGTTGGTCAGCATCGGATTCGGCGCGGAGGCGCCCAGGTAGAACGACGACCCGGCCAGCACGGAGATGCCGCCACTGAGGATCATCGGCCACTGGCCGCCCATCGAGCGCCGGCTGACACCCACGATCAGCTGAACGATCCCGGAGACGATCGCCCAGACGCCCCACACCCGCAGGACCCCCGGCACCCCGGAGGTGCCGGCGACGGCCAGGCCGGCGGCGGCGAGAAGGCTGACCGCGATGTTCACGTACAGTCCGCGGGCCGGGCCGGTGGTGCGGGACGAGCGCGCGTCCACGACCGCCGCGGCGACGTCGAACAAGGGGTAGAGGACGATCAGGGCGATACCGAGCGGCCCGAGCTGCGACGCGGTGACGACCAGCAAGGCCGCCCAGACGATGGCGAACCCGAACCGCACGAAGTACAGCCGGCGCAGAGCCTGCGCGATCCCGCTGGTAGCGGGTGAGTCAACGGTGGTCACGATGATCCTTTCAACGGTGGGGCGAGGGGGAAGAACGCTCGGCGTCGGGCGCGAGAGTCCCGGTGCTGCGAAAGCCGCCAAAGCCCCCTACAAGACCGAACGTTCTATCTTGTTTGAGTATGGCACGTTCATGCGCGCTGTCAAGACAGAACGTTCTCTCTTGTCCGTTGGGCACCACGGAACGCCGCCGAGAGGATCACGGTCCTCAGGACTGTGATCCTCTCGGCGGGCACAGGTCACCCACTGGCCCCCGCTGACAAGCGCGTCGTGTCTCAGGCCCAGCTTCGGTAGTCGTCGGCGGGAAGGGGGTGGTCGACGGGGACGACGCGGGAGTTGACCGCGGTCAGGCAGCCGGGGCAGAACAGCTGACGGAAGACGATCTCCGCGTCGACGTACTCGGACGGGTCGTGCCAGATGTGCGGTCCCGCTTCCGTCGGGGCAGCGTCACGACGCGCCAGCGCCGCCATGAACGCCCCACCGGCGAGCGGGCCGATCTGGGTGCCGCAATGCAGACACACGACGGTCCCGCCCTCCGGCGACTCCAGGACGGCGAGGTTGTCGTCGAGACGGCGCGCCCCGGCGAGCTCCGGAGCACCGATCCCGGCAAGGTCCGGAGCGCCGACCCCGGCGAGGCGCGCCTCGGACAGGCCGGCGCCGGAAGCGCGCCGGCGTCGCAGCTCCGCACGGGTCTCGCCGGTCGCGACCGCGTCCACGTCGCCGTCCGCGCCGAGCACGACGCCGTAGACGTCCGTCGCGGCCTCCGGCGAGACGCGGGCTTGCCGTACGTCTTCGCGTACGTTCCCGGCTGGCCGCAGCAGGGGGTCGCCGTACCCGCCGCCCGCCTGCCAGTGCAGGTAGAGGGCATCGCCGGGGCCGAGATCCGACTCACCCTCGCAGGGCAGGACCTCGATGTCCCCGCCGAGCTCGCCCAGGTCAGCGGGGATGGCAGCCGCCTGGACCAACTGCGGGTCGCTGATGCCGCGCACCACCAGGTCGAGCTGGGAGTTGCCCGGATAACCGCCGGCCAGTCCGACGTTCTGGTTCGCGACCTTGCCGGTCCCGGAAACGATCAGCGACATCGTCCCCTTCTGGTCCGGGTGCTGCACGTAGCAGACCGAGCCGCTCATCCCGCCCCGCTGCCGGCCGGGCCCGCCGGAGTCGGTCTGCTCGCGGCGCCACAGCGCGACGAGGGGGTAGAGGTACTCGGTCATCTCGACGTCCGGTGCCCGCGCGGAGGGGATGATGAGCCGGCCGCCGGTGTCGACGCCGTCGTGGTAGACCTGAGCGCCGTAACCACCGGCCATGACGTCGAACACCGGGGACACGAAGCCCTTGCTGCCACCGCCGCGCACATCGACCCCGGACACCACGCAGAGGTCGGTGGTGCCGTTGCAGATCGACTGCACGTCGCCGCGGCGGTCGGGTTCGGCGTCCAGCATCCTGGCGATCACTTCGGCGACCAGGTTGCCCGATCCCCAGGCCGGCCCGAAGGGCCCCTTGCCGACCGCGGCCGGGAAGGACGCGTTGGTGATGGTGTCCTCGTCGGTGATGATCTCGAAGCAGCGCATCAGCCCGCCCGCCGCCCACGGGATGTCCCCGGCCAGCAGGGGCAGCATCGTGAAGACGATCCCGGCCCGCAGGCCCGGGTAGGGGCAGTTGATGATGCCGGTCTGCTCGGCGGTCCCCCGGAAGTCGAAGACGAGCCGGTCGGCTTCCTTGGTCATCGCGACCTTGATCGCGTGCAGGCCGCGGTCGCCGGTCCGCGACTGCTCCTGGTAGCCGACCGCGGTCCAGGTCCCGTCGGGCAGGGTCTTGAGCTTGGCGCGCAGCCGGCGTTCGGCGTCGTCCATCATCCGGTGCATCACGACCTTGACGGTGTCGGCGCCGTACTTGGTGATGAGCCGGAGGATCTGCTCGGCCGCGTTCTTGTTGGCGGCGATCTTGGCGCGGAGGTCGAGTCCCACCAGGTGCGGGAGCCGCGACCGCCGGACCCAGGCGTCGGCGACGTCGCGCTGCAGCACTCCCCCGCGGACGACCTTCATCGGCGGCGTGGGGACCGCCTCGCCGAACACGTCCTGGGCCGACGGGCTGAAGGAGCCCGGCCGCGGCCCGCCCAGGTCGATCTGGTGGGCGATGGCCGTCGTCCAGCCGAACAGCTTGCCCTCGTGGAAGATCGGCGCCAGGATCGCGGCGTCGTTCTGGTGCAGCCCGCCGCCGATCCACGGGTCGTTGCACAGGAACATGTCGCCCTCGGCGATGCCGGGGTTGTCGCTGCGGTGGCGCAGCGTCCAGACGATGGCCAGGTCCATCGAGCCGATGAGGCCCACGTTGTAGGTGCCGACCTGGACCTGCTCGCCGAGCTCGTCGCAGATGGAGAAGTTGAAGTCGTTGGACTCGGTGACGACGTGCGAGCCCGACATCCGCCGCAGCGTCTCCCCCATCTCCTGGGTGATCGCCCAGAGCCGGTGCCGGACGACCTCGTAGGTCAGGGCGTCGACCTGCTCCGCCTGCTCATCGTCGACCTGGTGCAGCGGCAGGGCCGGTGAGATCTGCCGCAGCAGTTCCGCGCGGGGAAGGGGACGGCTGGTGAACTCGTCCGCCCCGGGGATCCTGGATGTCATGGACGCTCTCCTCACTGGTAGCTCAGCACGAGGTTGCCGAGGCGGTCGACGCGGCCGGTGACCCCGGCGGGGACCACGACCACCGTGGTCGGCACCTCGACGATCGCCGGCCCGACGAGTTCGTGGCCCGCGTGCAGCCGGGCGTAGTCGTAGACGGGGGTCGGCACGAAGCCGAGCCGCGCGTCGAGGCAGACGGAGCGTTCCCCGACGAGAGCCGCCGCCGGGTCCGGGCCGGTGGCCTCCGGGATGTCCGGCAGCACGACCGGGAAGCCGAGGCTCGCCTTGACCCGCATCCGGTAGGTGATCGCCTGTACGCCGGCCTCGCGGTATCCGGCGCCGCTGCCGTTGATGCGCTCGTACTGTTCCTCGAAGCGCTCGAGGATCTCCTCGCCGGTGCTCTCGGTGAACTTCTCGTCCGGGACGGCCGTGGCGAGCTCGGTGACCTGCATCGAGTAACGCAGGTCGACCTCGCGCTGCAGCGTCACGTCGTGGAACTTCACCTTCTGCCGGTCGAGCGCACGCTGCAGGTCGGCCTCGAGCCGGGCGTAGTGGGCCTCCAGCACCGTGTGGTCGACCGGGAAGGAGGAGGGATCGGAGAGCTCGGCGCTCAGCATGACGTCCGAAGCCGCGAGCCCGTAGGCCGAAAAGGCGGACGCGACAGGGCCGAGCGGCACGACGACCTCGCGTACGCCCAGGTCCTGGCAGTAGCCGGCGCAGTGGGCGGGCCCGGCGCCGCCGAAGGCGTAGACGACGAAGTCGCGGGAGTCGTACCCGGCCTGTACGACGGCGCGGCGGAGGAGGTCGCCCGCCTGCGCGTTCTGCACCTCGTAGATCGCGACCGCGGCTTGTTCGACGGTGAGGCCGAGCGGCTCGGCCACGTGCTCGCGGATGGCTTGTCTGGCCAGGTCGAGGCGGAGCGGCTTGCGGCCGCCGAGCAGTCCGCGCTCGCTCAGGATGCCGAGCACCAGGTTGGCGTCGGTGTTCGTGGGCCGCGTGCCGCCGTTGCCGTAGCAGGCGGGGCCGGGGACGGCCTCGGCGCTCTGCGGGCCGAGCCGCAGGTTGCCGCCGGCGTCCACCGACGCGAGCGCCCCACCGCCGGAACCGATGGTGTGCACGCGGATGGTCGCCGCGTTGATCGGGAACTGGTTCACGATGGAACCCGGCGCCATGACCGGCTCCCCGTCGACGATCAGCCCCGCCAGGAACGTCGTGCCTCCCACGTCGGTGGTGATGACGTTGCGGTGGCCAAGCTGCTCGGCCAGGCGCATCCCGCCGATGACGCCGCCGGACAGGACGGACCCGACCGTGGTGATGGCGTGCTCCGGAGCCCGGTCGGCCGTGATGGTGCCGCCTTCGCTCTGCATGACCAGCAGGGGCCCCTTGAGCCCGCCCTCCTCCAGCTGCTTGCGCAGCGGGAGCAGGTAGGTGCGCAGCCTCGGCCCGATCTGGGCGTTCATGATCGTCGTGGAGGTGCGGGCGAACTCGCGGATGCGCGGGCTGACCTCCGAGGAGAGCGTGACGTACATGTCCGGCGCGATCTCGTGGATCAGCTCGCGGACGCGCCGCTCGTGCGTCCCGTTCTTGAACGACCACAGCAGGCAGACGGCGATCGCCTCGACCCCCTGGTCCACCAGGGACCGGGTGACCCGGCGGACCTCGTCCTCGTCCAGGGGGACCAGGACGTTCCCGGCGTAGTCGATGCGCTCGGTGACTTCGAGCGCCCGGTACTTCGGGATCAGCGGCGCGGGCTTGCGCTGCCGGAGCGTGTCCTGGATCTCGTGGGCCGACCGGCCGAGGGTGCGGCCCTCGGCGTTCATGATGTAGATCGAGTCCCGGTGCCCCTTGGTGGCGATGAGCCCGACCTCGGCCACCTGTCCCTGGACGAGGGCGTTGATCGACGCGGTCGTGCCGTGGGCGATGTAGTCGGTCTGCGCGAGCAGCTCGCCGACGCCGATGCCCAGCTCCGCCGCGAGGTCCTCGATCACGCGCATGACGCCGACCTCGCGGTTCGGCGGGGTCGTCGGCGTCTTGGCCGACACGATGCGGCCGGCCCCGTCGGAGGCGACGGCGTCGGTGAACGTGCCGCCCACGTCGATGCCCAGTGCGTATGGCATGTGGTTCTCCTGGTGTTCTTTACCGCTGGTGGACGGTGAGGTGTCCGGTGACCGTGTGCAGGAGCTCGTCGGGACGGGCGTCCGAGCCGCCCATCCAGGCGACGTGCTGGTCCGGGCGGACGAGCAGGAGCGCGGCGGGATAGCGGCCGTCGTGGTCCCCCGGCAGGTCGACCACGACGAGGGGGATCCCGAGCTCACGCGCCGCCTCGGTCCAGGGCGTCACGCTGACGTCCGGGTCGGTCCGCACCAGGGTGAAGTCGGGCCCGAGCACGTCGAACACCGAGCGGCCGTCCTCCAGCCAGACGTGCGGCAGCCGGAAACCGGCCTGCGCCCGGTCCTGGTAACCGCCCATGGAGATGGCGGCCTGGTCCGCTCCGCCGACCACGAGGGGCGAGCCCGCGTAGTGGTAGCCGAAGCTGAAGCCGTCGGGCGAGTACCGGTGCGGCTCGGTGACCGCGAACCGCTCGGCGAGCTCGGCGCGGGCCCGCTCACCGGCTGGGCCGGACAGGTGGATGTCCGGCGAGACGTCCGCGAAGGACTTGCGCGCGGCCGATCCCACCGCCTGGGCGAACTGCTCCCCCACCGGCTTGCGCTCCTGTTCGTAGGCGGTCAGCAGAGCCGGTGGCGCCCACCCGTGGCAGACCGCCGCGAGCATCCAGCCCAGCGTCGCCGCGTCCTGGATCCCGGCGTTCATGCCGAATCCCCCGACGGGGATCCAGATGTGGGCGGCGTCGCCGGCCAGGAACACCCGGCCGTCCTGGTACCGCTGGGCGACCAGCCGACGTCCGGTCCAGCGCACCACGCCGAGCACCTCGTGCTCGACCGGGCCGCCCACGGCTTCCCGCAGGAGCTGTTCGGGATCCTCGCCCTCGGTGTCGTGGTCGGGCGCGAAGGTGACGTGGTTGAGCCACAGCGAGTCCCCGTCGATGGCGATCATCGAGGCGGGCCGGCGGCCGTAGGTCCAGTACGTCCAGGCCCGGTCCCGGGCGGCCAGCCGCCCGAGCTCGGGTGAGCGGACGAAGGTCGACACGAACCGCTGGATCGCGTCGACGCCTTCGTAGCGAATGCCCAGGTGACGGCGGACGGCGCTGTGCGCCCCGTCGCAACCGACCACGTAGGCGCAGCGGAGGGTGCGACGGACGCCCTCGGTCTCCACGACCGCCTCGACATGGTCCTCGTGCTGCCGCAACTCGACCAACCGGGTGCCGCGCTCCAGGGTCAGCCCGGGGAGCCCGCTCGCATGCCGCTCGAGGATGGGCTCCAGGAACAGCTGCGAGATCCGGTGCTGCGGCTCCGGCGTGATCCAGCCGTCCCGGCCGGCCCCGGCCAGCACGTCGCCCGCCGAGGGCAGGTCGAGGCGGAAGATCTCCTCGCCCCGCAGGGTTGTCCGGTAGTGGATCGAGGTGGGGTAGTCCTCAGGCAGACCGGCCCGCCGGATGTCGTCGGCGAGGCCGAGCCGCCGGAAGATCTCCATCGACCGGGCGGAGGTGGTGTTGCACCGGGGATTGACGCCCCGCTCTTCGGTCGCCTCCACGACGTGGCACGCCACCCCCCGCCTGGCGAGGTCGATGGCGAGGGTCAGGCCGGTGGGGCCGGCGCCGACGACCAGGACGCCGACTCGGTCCGCACGACCGCTGGTTTGCTGTGTCATGCGCTCAGGAACTCCCCTACCAGGCTGCGGAACTCATCCGGTCGATCGACGTGGATCCAGTGCCCGGCCCCCGCCACCACCGCCAGGCGGCCGTGGGGCAGGGCTTCGACGAGCCGCTCGGAGACCTCGACCGGCGAGACCCGATCGCGCTCCCCGTGCAGGGCGAGGACCGGGTTGACGATCGTGGCCGGATCGACGGGAGGCGGCCCGTCGGCGACGTGGGCGAACATCGATCGGAAGGCCTCCTCGGCGCCGGGCCGCAGGGCCTGCTCCAGCCGGACACCGGCCAGGTCGTCGAGGAGATCACGGTGGACGCCCTCGTCGGCGACCAAACGGCCCAGAGTGGCGCGCATCGACTCCCTCGTCGGCTCGTCGTAGAAGGGAACGGCAGGAGGCGGCGGCCCAGTGCCCGCGCCCCCCATGAGAACCGCGCGCCCGATCCGGTCAGGCGCCATGGCCAGGAGCGCCACGGCCGCGGCGCCGCCCGCGGCCGAGTTGCCCACGAGGTGCGCGCGTTGCAGGCCGTGGCGATCGAGCAGGGCGAGGATCTGCTGGGCACGGGCCCGCGCCCAGGCTCGCGGTCCCCTGAGGCCGGCTGTCCCCGCGCCGATGATCCGCGTGCCGAAGCCGAGCAGGTCAGGGGCGAGGCAGCGGAACTCCGCCGAGAGCTCGGAGTGTACCGCCGCCCAGTTGCTCGCGGCGTCGACGCCGGGCCCGCCCCCGTGCAGCAGCACGAGAACGGGGCCAGCGCCCGCCTGGGCGACATCCGCCGATGTGGCCGTCACCTTAAGCCTCCTCAATGGGTCGTACGTGGGGTCGCGCTGCGCGGCTGCCGGGAGCGGGACTCGCCGGCGCCGGGGCTCATGCCTCGGCCGCCGCGCCTTCCACGGCTCTGGTTTCGGTCGAGGAGCTCCGGGACGCGCGCCCGAATCGGGTGAGGACGATCAACGCGAGAGCGCCGATGACGCCCGGGATCGCGAAGACCTGGAACATCGATCCCGGGGCCCAGCCGGCTTGCAGCAGGAAGCCGGCGAGCAGTGGCGCCAGCACGGCACCGAGCCTGCTCACGGCGACGGCCAGGCCGAGGGCCGTCGCCCGGGCTTCGGCCGGATACATGCTCGGGACGATGACGTTGATCCCGGTCACCGTGCCGTTGAGGAACAGTCCGACGAGCACCGCCACGACCAGTGCGGCGGCCAGCGTGCCGAGCGACACGGAGAAGAGGATGAGCATGAGCGCGCCGATGCCGAAATAGGCCGCGGTCAGCCGCCGCGGCTCGATCCGGGACGCCAGGACACCCAGCAGGACCGCACCCGAGACCCCGCCGAGGCTGAACAGCACCCCGCCGCTGATGCCCTGCTGGCTCGACATACCCGCCTGCAGCAGCAGGCTGGGCGTCCACGAGCTCGCGAAGTAGAACATCAACTGCGCCGCGGTGAACGCCACCCAGATCAGCACCGTCCGGACGGCGTTGCTCCCGCTGAGCACCGAGGCGAGGGCCATCTTGCGCGACGCCGACGCCGAGGCGGGCAACTCCTCGACGGGGGCACGGCCCATCGAGACGAGAATCCGGTTGAACCTGGCCAGCGCCTGAGGGGGACGGCGTGCGACGAGGTAGTCCATCGACTCGGGCAGAAAGCGCAGCCCGACCACGAACAGGATCGCCGTGGCGACGGCGCCGAACACGAAGACCGACCGCCAGCCGAGCGAGCCCACCAGCAGGCTCGAGGCGACCCCGGCGATGACGGAGCCCAGGCCGTATCCGGTGGTGATCAGCGCGACGACGAGGCCCCTGCGCCGGTTGTTCGCGTATTCGGAGGTGAGCACCGGCAGGCTGGCCGCCATCGCCCCCACGGCCGCGCCGGTCACCAGCCGGCAGACGAGAAGCTGGCCGAAGTCCTGCGAGACGGACGCGGCGAGCATGCCCAGCGCGGCCAGGGCGAGACAGCCGAGACTGAGCCGGCGGCGCCCGATGCGGTCGGCGAGTGGAGCCAGGAAGAGCGCGCCGGTGGCCATGCCGGCCAGCCCTCCGCTGAGCAGCACCCCCACCCCCGACGGCGACAGGGCCCATTCGCGCGTGATCGCCGGCCCGACGTACGAGGTGACCAGAAGGTCGAACCCGTCGATCAGGTTGATCACGAGACACAGGGCGACCGCCCTGATCTGAGCGCGACTCATCGGTGAATTCTTGACCTGCTCAAGAACGTTCAAGGGAAACCTCGCTTTGTTGCGACGGTCGGTCAGGCCCCCGAGAGAGCCCTGCACCAGCGCCGGAAGCGCGCCGGGGACGGGACACTCCGTGTATGTAGCGTTCACTCTATAGATTTCGCGACGCGTTGGCTACAGCCAAATGTGACCGTCGCCACTCTGGATCACGCCGCAGGTGGACGCCACAGATAAACGGGGGGCGGCTTGCCGCCCCTTGCGTGATTCCTACGGAGTGGAGCTAGTCCGACGCGGAGTCGCCACGGAACCGAAGAAGCCCTTCGACCGCCTGGCGGAACGTGGCGGAGACCTCCGCCGGGTCGGACAGGCAGCCCGCGACCATCGCGCCGTCGCGAAGCATGATGAAATGCCGGCCCGCGAGCTCGGCCGGCATCTCCCCGGCCTCGGCGAGCAGGTCCGTGACGGTGCGCAGGAACCAGTCGCGGTGGCCGAGAACGGCCTTGTGCACGGGATGCTCGGGGTCCGGATATTCCGCGACGGCGTTGAGGAAGGCGCACCCACGGAACCCGGCCGACTCGATGCCGTCCACGATCGTCTCGGCGATGGCCCGCAGGACGTCGGCCGCCGGTCGGCCGCTGCCGATGACCTCGCCGATCCGGTCGCGCTCCATCTGGTGGATTCCCTGCAGATAAGCGACGACGAGGTCGTCCTTGCCGGGGAAGTGCCGGTAAAGCGTGGCGCGGGTGACCTTCGCCTCCGCGACGATCCGGTCGATCCCCACGGCGTGGAGACCTTCCGCATAGAAGATCCGGGTAGCCGTGCCGAGCAGGCGCGATCGCGCCTCGGATACTCGGCCTCGAGCGTTGTGTGTCATCGTCTCAAGTGTAGCAGGTAGAACGTTCTGTATGCTTTCACTGTCCTGCACGTTCCTTTGGTCCGGCTTTACGTCGCGCGTGCCTGCGGCCCCCCGCCGCCGCGGTGCTCCGCCAAGCCACTGATCAGGGAAACGAACGGGGCGACCTGCGAGCTGTAGGACAGGTCGTCGAAGCTCTCGGACACGGAAAGGCCGTCCGTCAGGGCTCGCCCGAGGACGGCCAGCCGCTCGACGAGAGCTTCGTCCTCTTCGCCGCCGTTCGGCGCGAAGATCGGCGTGAGCGCTTCCACCCAGGACGCGTGGGCGTAGTCGCGGATGCGGCGCACGGTCCGCCGGACCACCTCGGAGTCCTTCTGCGGGCCCACGCTGATGGCGACCAGAAGGCGAAGATAGTCAGGCCGCCGGTCGAGGGAACTGCACGCCGCCGAGAACCACGCTTCAAGACGCTCGAGCGGCGCCAGGTCGTCGAAGGAGGACGGATTGGGGAACAGGGCGTGCAGCTCCTCGAAGGTGCGCTCAAGGAGCGCCGCCAGGATGCCGAGCTTGTTCCCGAAGTGGTAGTAGATCGAGCTCGGTGGCAGCCCGGACTGCGCGCACAGGTCCGAGATGGCCATGCCGTCGTAGCCTTTTTCGCCGATGAGGGTGCGGGCCACGGTCAAGATGACCTCACGACTGCTCAAGCCGGCGGCGGTCGGCGTGGAGCCGGAATCCCTCACCATGCGGCCATGATAGATCAGCTTCGGCGCCCCTCCCCACCGGCCGGTCCGGCGTGATCCGGCCGCGGCGGTCGGGCCGATGACGCACATCGGCCCGACCACCGGTATCAGGCGACGGTCGCGTCAATGGTCACCGGAATGTTGCCGCGGGTGGCGTTGGAGTACGGGCAGACCGCGTGGGCGGCTTCGACGAGCTCGTCGGCCACCGCCTGCTCCACCCCGGACAGTTCGACGTGCAGTGCGGCACCGAGGTTGAACCCGCCTTCCGGCGTCGCGTACACCTGCACCTCGGCGATGACCGCGGAGTCGGCGATCTTCATTTGCCGCTGGGCCGCGACGGCCTTGAGCGCCGAGTGGAAGCACGACGCCCATCCCGCCGCGAACAGCTGCTCCGGGTTGGTCGCCCCGCCGGGACCACCCATCTCCTTCGGGATCGCCAGGGAGATGTCGAGGACGCCGTCGTCGCTTCTCGCCTGGCCTCCCGCCCTGCCGTCGCCGGTGGAGGTGGCAATGCCGAGATAAAGCGCTTTGCTCATGATGATGCGGTTTCCTTTCACGGCCAACAAGACAAGACCGAACGTTCTATCTCCAGCTATCGTGGCCTTTCGCCACGCACATGTCAAGACCGAACGTTCTATCTCGAAAGAGTGCCGACCCGAGCGTCGGTGGCGGGGCGCGCGTCCGGCCGCGGCTGTCAGTGCGGTGACGTCGTGCACAGGCCGAGCGCGAGCAGGACCTCCGCGATGCGGGCCCCGGCGGCTGTATCCGCCGACAAGGCCTCGACGGGCAGCGGTCCGCCGTCGAGCAGCCGGCGGCAGGCGTCGGCCACCTCGGGCGCGACCTGGAACGCCCGGCCGCCGACCTCGATACGGACGGCCTCCCCCCGGCCCCGCGCACCGGGTGTCACGCCGGATGCCGCCCCGGGCGCCGCGCTAGGTGTCGCGCCGGGGCGTTCCGTCGTTGCGTCCGGGTTGGCGATGATCGGCCAGGTGCCGGGGCGCAGGGTGATGCGGTCCGGTCGGCCGGGTGGCGGGGTGTCGAGCAGCGCGTCGCGGAGCAGCCCGGTCCGGTGGCCCTCGGCGAAGGCGGGGCGGCTGTAGATCGCCCGGTGCAGGGCGGCGGCGTCGCTGTCGGCGAGCCTCGCCGCGAGCTCGTCCGCATACTGCTTGAGCAGGGGCTCGGCCTGGCGGGCGACATCGCGGCCCATGGGCAGGGGACGGCTGTAGGCGTCGGAGCGCAGGATCCGCGCGGTGAGGTCGGTCAGCAGGTCCGCCCACGTCAGCGTGTTGATGCTGAGGGTGACGTGGACGGAGGACGAGGTGTCGGTGCGCACCAGGTGCGGCATACCGCGCGGAACGTAGAGGACGTCGCCGGCGCGCAGGTCGTACACGGTGGAGGGGGCGTCCAGGCCGGGGAGCATCCGGCCGCCGCCGGGGTTGGGGACGATGTGGTCGAACAGGGTCCATCGCTTGCCGCCGTACACCTGGATGACGAGGATGTCCTGCGCGTCGCAGTGGACCTGGAAGGCGTTCGCGCCGGGCGGGGCGATGTAGACGTTGGCGTCCACGGGATGGCCGACGTCCATCTCGACGTTCTTGCACAGCTCGTGCAGGCGGGGCAGGAGAAGGTCCACCGTGCCGAGCACGATCGTGGCCCCGCCCCGGAAGAGGCGCGTCACCTTGGCGGGGTCGACGACGTCCGTGAGGCCGGCGTAGCCGAGGGTGGAGGGCGAGGTGTAGCGGTCCTGGGGCAGGACCGTGCCGTCCTTCACGACGCGTACGCCCGGGGCCCGAAGGCCGCTGCCGGTGATGACGCGGTCGATGTCGTCGAGAGAGGCGATCGCGCGGACGTCGGCGATCGCGCCGCCGCGCAGCAGCGGCCTCTTCCCGAGGTGACGGGTGAAGAACTGCTCGACGTCGCCCACGAGGGCAGCCAACCCCACCATGCGATACGGTCCTTTCGCTTGCCGATGATCGGTCAGTTCAGCAGCAGGGCGGTGTCCCAGCCGGTCGCGGAGGACTTGCCGCTGCTGTGGTGATGGAGCGCGAGCGCGATGCCGGCGGCGCCTTCGAGCAGCCCGACCCGGTCAGGAGAGACCTCGGCGTCCCCGGAGGCGGCGTAGCGGAATCCGAACGGCGCGTCCTCGGCGAACGCGTCCAGCACGCGCCCGGCCAGCGCGTCGGCGTGGGCCAGGAGCCGTTCGTCACCGCTGTCGCGGCCGATCTGCCCGACGATGTGCAGCATGCCCGCCCAGCCGTGGCACAGCCCGGCGTCCACCATCCCCCAGGTGTCCCAGGGACGGGCCAGCGTCTCGTGCAACGACCGGATCGCCGCCTCCCGCCAGCCGGGCCGGTCCAGCGCCTGCCCGGCGAGGTAGAGCGCGCGGGCCACGCCGGCCGTGCCGTAGCACCAGGCGGGGCGGATCGGCTCCCGGTGATCGTGCGGCCGTCGTCCCGGTGCGGCCGCCCGCTCGCGTTGCACGTGCAGCGGCACCGTCGGCGGCCACGACCCGCCGCGCGCCCAGTCGAGCAGCCAGTCCGCGACGCGCTCCATCGCCTGCGCGTGGCCCGGCAGGCGCAGGCCCCGGCCGTACGCGATCGCCAGCAGGGCCAGCGGGCCGGGGACTCCGTGCGCGAGACCGAGATTGAAGTGCCCGTCCCCCGCGTGGTCGCCCCTGACCGCGGCGTGCGTGACCAGCCAGCCCGGTACGGACGTGCCCGCCCTCTCGATGGGCTCGGTCAGGGCGATGAGGTAGGACAGCGGCTCGGTGTCGCCGTACTCCAGCACGAGGCGGCCCAGCCCGGCGAGCCCTTCGACGATGTCGTAGGCGGCGAACTCGACGCCGTCGCGCCCGGGTCGCAGCCGGGTGTGCTCGGCGGCGGCGCGCTCCCGGGTCAGCTCCCGCACCGCCGGCTCGGCCCGGCTCAGCAGGCTCGCGTAGTCGCCGGGCCTGGTGGCGGCGGCCCTCACGGTGAACAGCAGGGCGGGCAGGCCGTCGAGGAGGGCGTGCCGAGCGGGCCGGGTGCGGGCCGCGGCGCTCAGGAAGGCGTACGCCCGGTCGCGGTCCCCCCGTTCGCTGTGCAGGAGGGCGATCCCCAGGTAGCCCTCGTTGAGCGACATCGGATGCCAGACCAGCGGGCGCCGCCCGTCCGCGAGCTGATCGGTGTTGGCCGCGGCCACCCGCTCGACCGCGGCCGGGTCGGCCAGCCGCCGCGTCACCTCCTCGGCGACCTGGGCGGCCCGCTCCCGGGTCGCCGTCATCGCCCGTGCCTGGCCCGGTCACGCAGAGCCTGCACGGCGCCGCGGGCGATGGCGTAGGAGATGCCCTCGGACAGCTTCGACACCCCGATCAGCCGGTTGTGGTGCATGTGGAGCAGCGCGGCCAGGGGTGTCCGGCGGTGCAGGGATCTGATCAGCTCGCCGTACTCGGTGGCGACGCGGGCGCGCGGGCGCCAGATCTCCGCCAGGCGGGGGTCTCCGTCGGCGATCAGCTCCACGGCGGTGCGCCGGACCGACTGGAACGCCCGGTGGTGCTCGCCGACCGGGTAGGCGGCCAGCAGCCAGTCCTGCCAGCCCTCGCCGTGGAAGGCGCGGGCGAGGTCGGCGTAGTTCGCCGCGGCCAGCAGCTCCGGGGTCAGGTCCGGGCGCAGCCGCAGCTGGGCCAGCACGGCGTCGCTGTCCGCGGCGAAGACCCGCTCGGCCGCCTCCAGCGCCTCCACCCCGCCGTACCTGTCGGCCTCGGGCTCGTAGGTGTCGAGCTGGAGGGACCGGGCCAGCCCGGCCCGGCGCAGGTCGGCGGCCCAGTCGTGCACCAGGGGCAGCACCTCCCGACGCAGCGTGGCCGGCTCGGCGTGCACGCGGATGCGCAGGTGCGGGCCCGGATCGAAGTAGCGGATGAAGAACCAGCGGTCCACCTCCGGCGGCAGCGCCGCGCGCAGGGCGGGCAACCACTGCCTGATGAGGTCGGTGTGCCGGTCGGCCGAGGCGTAGAGCTTGGCGAACAGCCACTCGCCGCCCGGCTGGTGCCGTGGCGGCGGCGGGACCGGCCGGGCCGCGGTGCGGATCGGCGGCTCCTGCGCCGTCGAGCGGAGCGTCGCGGTGACCTCGTTGGCGCGCCCGCCGAGCCAGCCGGCGCCGAAGCCGGCGCCGCCGGGCGCCTCCACCAGGAGCGTGCTGGGGCGGCGGTCCAGCTCGCGGCGGAGGATGTCGCGGTGCAGCGGCGCGTCCAGGTCGAGCCCGATACGGTTGTCGCCGTTGGTCAGGTAGACCTGCGACGGCACCCGCCACCGCTCCCGCCAGGCGTCGAACCGCCGGCCCCAGTCGGCCTCGGGCGCCTTGACGTCGTTGAGCTCGGCGGCCGGCCGCCAGATGGCGGAGGCCAGGATCGAGCGGCCCCGGCGCACCCGTGGCAGGTAGGGCAGCAGCCGGCCCGCCAGCCCCCAGTCCCACCCCTTGCAGACCCGGTGCCTGGCCTCGCCGATCTCGTACACGAAGCGGACGGCGTCCAGGGCCACCCGGGGGACGACCAGCATGTGCGGGGTGGCCGGCACGATCTCCGACTCCAGCCGGGTGGACCACAGGAACAGCCGGTCGCCGGAGGCGCCCACCGCCAGCTCGTCCAGGGTCAGCACCGCCTCGTCGCCCGGATCGGCGAACCTGCCCACCGGCAGGGTGCGCTCGATCAGGGACGGCACCCGGGCCACGTTCATGATCCGGGTCCAGGCGGGCTGGAACGTCACCTGCGCCGGCACCGCGTCCGCGCTCTCCCGCCACATGCGCGCCGTCTGCTCGCGCAACTCATCCAAGAAGTACGTGAATCGTCCCGTCATGGCCCCCAGCCTGCGCGAGAGCGGCATGTTGGCCAGCACGAGCCGGAAGTCCCCGTCGTTCAGCTCTTCCATCGAGTCGGCGAGCAGGTGGACGCCGAGCTCCAGGACCTCGGGCAGGCGGCCGTCGTCGCGGTCGGACAGCCGGTCGAGCGTGGCGTCGTCCAGCTCCACCTCGAGCCGGCCGTCCAGCACGGCCCCCTGGGCCAGCTCGCCGAGCACCCGGTTGCGGTAGCGGTCCTCCTCGGGTTCGATCTCGGCCCGCTCGGACGCCCGGTAGCCGGCCGGGCCCCCGAGACCGAGCTCGCCGTCCAGCAGCTCCTTCAGCGGAACGAGGCGGGCGGTGCCGTACCTGTCGAGGAACTCGTCGTAGTAGCGGCGCAGGTGCTCGATGCCCGCGTCGGGCGGCGTGATGCGGACCAGGGTGCGGCCCAGCTGCGCCAGCTCCTGCGCGACCACCTGCGGAAGGCGTACGTCGGCGTCCATCCTGAGGTCCACGTGCGGCGCGTGATGGCCGGCGCGCACGGCCTCGGCGCTGCTCAGCGCCTCCCGCAGGGCGGGCAGGCCACTGCCCGCCGGGACGGCGGCGTAGGCGCGCAGCGCGGCGGCGCTCGCCTCCAGCCCGGCCCGCGCGGCCGGGGGCAGCCGGGCGGTGACGTGCGCGATCTGGTCGGGAGCGTCGTCCGGCGGCACCAGGTCGGTGAGCAGGAACTCCCGCTCCACCATGGTGGCCAGCGCCTGCTCCGCCTTCTCCTTGGCGCCCTGCGGGAAGGAGAGGAGCAGGTGGTCGACCAGCTCGGTGTAGGCGACGGGCCGCCGGGCGTACGCCATGACGGAGCGCACCAGCGGGCTCATGCCGACCGACAGTTCGCGCACCGCGGCGTCGCCGTCGCGGGGCATGTGCGGCAGGGACAGCCGATCGCCGCGCACCTGGCACAGGCCGTTCAGCACGACGCGCAGCCGGCGGAGCACCTCGGGGTCGCGTTCGTGGCCGCGGACGACGTCCAGGAGCCAGGCGGTGTCGGGCCGGGTCAGCTTCTGGTGCCGGTCGCCCAGCCGGAGCTTGCCCAGGTCGTCGAAGCGCACCTCCGTCACCCCGGCCATCAGCCCGAACGGGGTGGGCCTGGTGGCCATCCGGAGCAGGTAGCGGGTCGTCGACACGACGGCGCGCCGCAGCTTCTTCCCTTCGACGGCACGCCCGTCGTGCACGAGGTCCAGTGTGCGGGCGAGCGACGGGCTGGACACCGCGACGGCTTCCCGGACCAGGAGGTCGGCGGTGATGGACCGGAGGTAGGCCGCCGGGTCGCCGCTGTCGGTCCGGGTCTGGGCCGCCCGTCCTGCGGGCAGCGTGCTCATGCGCAGCAACGCGAAATCGGCGACCTCGAACTCTGCCATTCCTTGCCTTTTCATCAGTGGCCGGTGCGAGTAATACGGCTTCGCCGGACTCGGCTGAACGAGGACGAGAGCATAACACCGGCGAAACACGCGGGCCGGACACTTCGACTTTTGTATAAGTGGACGATATTCCGTCGTCGGCACTGGATACGCTTCTTTCCCGATGAGCCCGATCGGGGCTCTTCGAAGGAAGGAACACGAAGTGAGCCCAGTCGCCCAGGCCGACCTCGCCGAGGACGTCTTCGACCTCGACATCGAGCAGCTGTTCGAGACCGACGCGATCCCGCCCGTCTACGCGTGCAGCGGCAGCGACTACACGTGTGGTACGCAGGTGTCGTGGAGCGGGACGTGCAGCGGCACCCAGAACTGCGGGACGTGCTCGCCCACCTATGGGGCCAAGGCCCCGGGCATGTGCTACTGACGAGCGCCTCCCGGCGAGCCACCGCCCTGTCCATCGCGCAGGAATTGGCGGCCCGTCTCGCCGCCGAACCATTCACGCGGCGTCATCCCGCATCGCTGTCACAGGGCGGTGCGGGTTTCGCCATGCTTTATGCCGCACTTGGCAGAATTTCCCCGGAAAATGGCTGGAATACAGTGGGTCATCGTTTTCTCGCGGACGCGGTGAAAGCAGGAGCGGCGGGAAGAGCGGGCCTTTTCGACGGCGGAATCGCGGGGCTGGGCGTGGCCGCCGCGTCGCTCCGCGGAAGCACCGGCGCCTACGAGCGGCTGCTCGGCCGGACGGACGCGGCGGTGGCGGCGGTGCCCGACCACGACCTCGTCTCAGGAACGGCGGGCGCGGGCCTCTACCTGCTCCTCAGACCGCCTGGTGCGAAACGGGAGGACCTGCTGGCCGCCCTGGTGCGGTCCGGGGGCGCGAGCCCGCCCTACCCGATGCCCGCGCACCGGATCCCCGCCGGGTGGACGGTCGCCGCCGACTACGCCGACTGCGGCCTGGCCCACGGCGTGGCCGGCGCGCTGGCCGTACTGGCGCTGCTCGCGCGGGACGGCGGCGGCGCGGGAACGGACATCGCGGGAACGGACATCGCGGGAACGGGCGGCGCGGAAACGGGCGGCGCGGAAACGGGCGGCGCGGGAACGGGCGGCGCGGAAGCGGGCGGCGCGGGAACGGGCGGCGCGGGAACGGGCGGCGCGGAGCGGTCCGGGACGATTCGGCAGGTCGCCGACTGGCTCCTGGCCCAGGCTGGGCAGGACGAATGGGGGACGTTCTGGCCGGCGGGCGTCGACGGCGCGACCCGGTATCCGTCGGCTCGCCGCGCCTCCTGGTGCTACGGAGTGCCGGGGGTGGCCCGCGCCCTGTGGCTGGCCGGCGACGCCGTCGGCGAGCCCCGGTACCGGCGCGTCGCCACCGAGGCGATGGAGCGCCTGCTGGCGGCCCCCGCGGTGTGGGGGCTGGATACGCCGGGGATCTGCCACGGCTGGGCGGGTCTCATGCTGATCAGTGCCGCCTTCGGCCTGGACGCGGCAGCGAACGAGCTGTTCGATCGCCTCTGCGCCGGCTATGACGGCCGGCGGCCGCTCGGGTTCGACGTGCCCGACCCCGGACTGCTCACCGGCGCCGCCGGAATCGCCCTGGCCCTGCTGACGGTCACGGCCGGGGACCGGTTCGCGGCGTCGTTGTTCCTGGCCGCCTGATGGGACGCCACCGCACCGGGCACGCGCCCGACGAGGTCCGCGACCCGCTGTTCGGCGGTGGCATCCGGGCCTCGAACGGCCAGCTCAAGCACGAGGGCGCCGGGGTGCGGACGGGACTGCTGTCCATGGTCCGCGAGTTGCCCGGCCTGATCGCGGTGACGGTCCGCCTGGCCAGGAAGGCCGCGCCCAGGCAGCTCCTGGCCGTGGTGGTGGCCGAGTCCGTCTCGGCGGTGGCGACGGTCGTCACGCTGCTGTCGACGTACCGTGTGCTGGTGCCGCTCATGACGGGCGAGCCGTCGGCGGAGCGGCTGCGGTCGGCGGTGCCGGCGCTGCTGGTGATGGCCGCCGCCGCGGCGGCGGGCAGCCTGGCGCGCGCGGCCGGCCGGGCGGCCGTCAGCCGGCTCGGCCCCACGGTCGAACGCCTGGCCTACACCCGGCTGCTGGCCCTGGCGGCCGACGCCGAGCTGAGCGCGCTGGAGTCGCCCGACTTCCACAACCTCCTGGAGGCCGCCAGGCAGGGGACCAGGGCGGCTCGCGTCGTGATCACGCAGGCGGCGCAATTGCTGAGTGGTCTGTCCACCTTGGTCGCGGTGGGGGCGGTGCTCGGCGTGCTGCACCCGCTGCTCCTGCCGCTGCTGCTGGCCACGGTGGTGCCGAAGGGGTGGAGCGCGGTCCGCTCGGCCCGGGCCAGGTTCGCCTCCGCCAAGCGGCACATGGAACTCGGCCGTCAGCTTGACGTACTCAGCGGTCTGCTCACCGGCCGCGAAGTGGCCACGGAGGTGCGCGCGCACGGCGCGGGGGCCTTCCTGCTGCGGCACTACGACCGGCTCTCCGCGCAGGCCGAGGCCGAGCAGGGCAGGCTGGGCCGCGAGGAGGCCCGGCTGGGGCTGGCGGGTGACGCGGCCTCGGGGGCCGCCGCCGTGCTCACCTACCTCACGCTCGGCCTGCTGCTGGTCTCCGGCACGATCCCGCTCGCCGTCGCCGGCGCGGTCGTGATCGCCATCCGCACCGCGAAGGCGAGCCTCCTCAGCCTCGTCATGTCCACCAACCAGGTGTACGAGCAGGGCCTGTACGTCCTGGAATGGGAGCGCGCGTGCGAGGAGGCCGGCCGGCACCGGATGAGCAGCGGGCCGGTGCCGCTGCCCGCCGGCCCGGTCGAGATCCGCGCCGACGCGCTGACCTTCGCCTACCCCGGCCAGTCCCGGCTCGCCCTGGACCGCGTCGACGTGCTGATCCGGCCAGGCGAGATCGTCGCCTTCGTCGGCGCCAACGGCTCGGGCAAGAGCACGATGGCCAAGCTGCTCAGCGGCCTGTACCTCCCGACGGCCGGGCAGGTGAGCTGGGGCGGCGTGCCGATCGAGCGGCTGCGCCGGCGAGAGGTGTTCGACAGCGTGGCGCTGGTCGCCCAGGACTTCGCCCGCTGGCCGGCCACCGCCCACGTCAACGTGACGCTCGGCCGTCCTGAGGACGCCGGGGACCGCGAGCGGCTGTGGCGGGCGAGCGTGGCCAGCGGGAGCGACGCCGTGGTCGCCGCCCTGCCCGACGGCTGGGAGACCCTGCTGGCGCGGGAGTTCATGGGCGGGACCGAGCTGTCCGGGGGTCAGTGGCAGCGCATCGGCCTGGGCCGGGCCTGGTTCAGGGACGCGCCCGTGGTCGTCTTCGACGAGCCGACCTCGGCGCTCGACCCCAGGGCGGAGATCGAGATCTTCGAGCAGGTCGCCGGGCTGGCGACCGCCGGCCGGACGGTGATCCTCGTGACCCACCGGCTGGCGTCGGTGTCGCGGGCCGATCGCATCTACGTGTTCGACGCCGGCCGGGTCGTCGAGCACGGGCGGCACGCGGAGCTCATGCGGGCCGACGGGCCGTACGCGTCCATGTACCGGCTGCAGGCGGCGCAGTACACGATCGTCTGACCTGTTCGCGGCGTCCGGATACTTCAAACATCGTTGAAGCATTCCGAGAAGATATCTTCGCTGTCTACAGTCCTACCTGTGCAGGCCCAGACAACAACGAAGACCAGAGTGTGGAGCGAGTTGCGGGTGAGCTCCACACCTCAGCTCCAGATCTCGATCTCGCCCAACCTGACCGCGCTCGCCATGATCGCCGACGCCCTCGCGGGGCGCCGCCGTGGCCTGCCCGAGCCGTGGCGCAAGGCGATCGCCGCACAGGTCGGCCCGCTCGGCCAGGACGCCGTGCGCCCGCTGGCCGTACCCGGCAGCTCGATCGCGCCGGACAGCATCGTGCCGCGCTCCCCCGTCGACGGCGATGTCAGCGTGAGGTCGCAGATCAGCGCCCTGCACGACACCTCGCCCGACGCGCTGATCGAGGACCTGGAGCAGGCGTTCGGCCCGGGCACGCCGCCGCCGCACTGGCGCTCGGCGGCCGAGCGGCCCGCGCACTGGCTGCGCGGGTACGCCAGCGCCCTCACCGACGTCTGGACCGCCACGCAACCCGTGTGGGAACGTGCCCGCCCGCTCCTCGACAGGGAGATCGAGCGGGTGGGCGTCGCGGCCGTGCGGGGCGGCCACGAGCTGCTGCTGGGCACGCTGAGCGACCGCATCGTGTACGGCGAGCGCGGCCTGCTCATCTCCGACCTGGAGTCGAGTACGTTCGAGCTGGGCGACAGGAAGCTCGTTCTGGTGCCCATGCTGGCCGGCAAGGACGCCGTGATCGTCAGCCTGGACGGCCCGGACGCCGTCTGGATCGCCTACCCGGTGCCCGGCGCGGACTCGTTGTGGCGCAAGCCCGCCGCGCCCGCCGTGGACGAGCTGTCGGCGCTCCTGGGCCCGGTCCGCGCGCACCTGCTCTGCGCCCTGGACCAGCCCATGACGATGAGCATGCTGGCCCTGGACCTGCGGATCGCGCCCAGCGGCCTGACGTACCACTGCGACCGGCTGAGCGCCGGACGGCTGATCCAGCGGGAGCGCCGGGGCCGCGAGGTGTGGATCGCCCGCACCCACCGGGCGGAGGAGCTGCTGGAGCTGTTCTGCCGCTGACCGGCGACTCCCGTGGCGAACGAGACCTGGGGCGTTCACGCCGTCCTGGCACCCGGCGCGATCACCTGACCGCCGTCCGGCGCGTACGGTGCGGCCGCCGTCAGCGCCAGCCGAGTGCCGGGGCGACCTCGGTCAGGACCGATGAGAGCAGGTGGGCGTTGTAGTCCACGCCGAGCTGGCTGGGCACCGTCAGCACGAGCGTGTCGGCCGCGGCGATCGCCTCGTCGGCGGCCAGCTCCTTGACGAGCACGTCGGGCTCGGCGGCGTACGTGCGGCCGAAGATGGCCCTGGTGGTGGCGTCGATGAAGCCGATCTGGTCGGAGCTGGCGCGGTCGTGACCGAAGTACGCGCGGTCCGTCTCGTTGACGATCGGCATGATCGAGCGGCTCACCGACACCCGCGGCTCGCCCTCGTGACCCGCCTCCTTCCACGCCTCCCGGTAGGCCGCGATCTGCTCGGCCTGCTGCACGTGGAACGGCTTGCCGTTCTCGTCGTCCTTGAGCGTGGAGCTCATCAGGTGCATGCCCAGCCCGGCGGCCCACTTCGCGGTGGCGTTCGAGCTGGAACCCCACCAGATCCGCTGCCGCAGCCCGGCCGAGTACGGTTCGAGGCGCAGCGGTCCGGGCGGGTTGGGGAACATCGGCCGCGGGTTCGGCTCGGCGAACCCCTCGCCCTCCAGCATCTTGAGGAAGACCTCCGCGTGCCTGCGCGCCATGTCCGCCTCGGTCTCACCCTCGGCCGGCTCGTGGCCGAAGTAGCGCCAGCCGTCGATCACCTGCTCGGGTGATCCACGGCTGATGCCGAGCTGAAGCCGCCCGCCCGCGATGAGATCGGCCGCGCCCGCGTCCTCGGCCATGTAGAGAGGGTTCTCGTACCGCATGTCGATGACGCCCGTGCCGATCTCGATCCGGCTCGTCCGCGCGCCGACCGCCGCCAGCAGCGGGAACGGGCTCGCGAGTTGCTGGGCGAAGTGATGGACGCGGAAGTAGGCGCCGTCGGCGCCGAGCTCCTCGGCGGCCACCGCCAGCTCGATCGACTGCAGC
This sequence comes from Nonomuraea glycinis, assembly GCF_014646515.1. Lineage (GTDB taxonomy): Bacteria > Actinomycetota > Actinomycetes > Streptosporangiales > Streptosporangiaceae > Nonomuraea > Nonomuraea glycinis. The sequence continues at coordinate 675,096 of NZ_BMNK01000001.1, read as the reverse complement.
AGGGTGTCGGACGCGCTGCGCGCCTTCGAGTACGGCGACGACGACCAGTGCCCGAAGCTCAGGAAACCAATCTTCTTCATACGCTCTTCAACCTTCCCCCCAGCAATGACATTCCGCCTCAAGCTCCAGGACAGTGCGGAGACACATCCCTGGTGTCGATGAGTCCGGACCTGCCGCTCGTCAGGCGGGGGTCTCGGCGGTGGCGGTCAGGACCGCGCGGCCGAGGATGTGGCCGGTCATGATGAAGCCGAGAAGAGCCGGGGTGGCGTCGGCCGGGACGCCGATGGACGCGACGTCGAGGGCGTGCACCACGACGACATAGCGGTGCGGGCCGTGCCCGGCGGGCGGGGCGGCGCCCAGGAAACGGGCCGCGCGGGCGTCGTTGGGCAGCTGGAAGGCGCCCCCGGGCAGGCCCGAGCCGGTGTCGTCGCCGGCGCCTTCGGGCAGCTCGGTGACCGAGGCGGGGATGTCGGCGACCGCCCAGTGCCAGAAGCCGGACCCGGTGGGGGCGTCGGGGTCGTAGACGGTGACGGCGTAGCTCTTGGTGCCTTCCGGGGCGCCGCTCCAGGACAGCTGCGGGGAGACGTCCTTGCCGCCGGGGACGCCGGAGGAGAACTGCTCGGGCGACCAGGCGGCGCCGTCGGCGACGGTCGTGCTGGTGACGGTGAAGGAGGCCGCCTCGGGAAGGCGGGCGAAGGGGTCGTTGGCGCTCATCGCGTCGTTCCTTTCAGGCCGTGCTGTGGGGTGACGGTGATGCGGAGACAGAGGGGCAGACCACCGTCTTTCATCACCACTGAATCGACCATAACATAGATAATCGATTATCTGTCGGATCGTCTATGGCAAGGGCATGACTCAGGCAGCGTCGACCAGCGCGAGGGCTGGTCGCTTTTGGGATGTACGGTCGCCGTCCGGGATCCGCGGCATGACGAGCTCGGTCAGCGGGCGGTCTGCCGGCCCGGCAGGCAGCGGCTGGTCCGGCTGCGCCATCCGAGCGGGTGTGCCGACGGCCCCATGGCACGCGGCGGCTGGAGGAAGATCCCTCTCCTCTCCTAACGTATAGCGCACCGGGGGGCTTGCGGCAAGACCCGGGTCATACCGCAGAATCATCGGCCGAAGCCACAACCTGCGGAAAATGGGGGCACGACGTGCGTGTGTGTTGGGCGATGTACGGGGGACGCGGTGACGTCGAACCAGCGACGGGACCGGCGGCGCGATCATGGGCGCACGGCACGCGGGTGCGGGTGTCCGGCTCGGAGGTGGCGCGATGATCGAGCCGTACGTGCTGGGTCTGGACGAGGTCGACGAGACGCGGGGCGCGGTCGTCGGCGGCAAGGGCGCGCACTTGGGCGGGCTGTCGCGGATCGACGGCGTCCGCGTGCCGGCCGGCTTCTGCGTGACGACGGACGCCTTCCGGCGGGTCCTGGCGGAAGCGCCGTCGATCGGCGACCGGCTCGATCAGCTGTCCCGCCTGGACCCGGCGGACCGGGAGGCGATCCGCACGCTCAGCGCGGAGATCCGCCGGACCATCGAAGAGATCGCCATCCCCCGCGACATCGAGACGGCGATCACCCGCGCTCTCGCCCGGCTCGGCGAGCAGGCCGCCTACGCCGTCCGGTCGAGCGCGACGGCGGAGGACCTGCCGACGGCCTCCTTCGCGGGCCAGCAGGACTCGTACCTGAACGTCATGGGGCCGGCGGCGGTTCTCCGGCATGTCAGCCGGTGCTGGGCCTCGCTGTTCACCGAGCGGGCCGTGACCTACCGCCGGCGCAACGGCTTCGACCACCGGAAGGTCCACATGGCCGTCGTCGTACAGCGGATTGTCGACCCCCAGGCGGCCGGCGTCCTGTTCACGGCCGACCCCGTCACGGGCAACCGGAAGGTCGCCACCGTGGACGCCGGCTTCGGCCTCGGCGAGGCCCTGGTCTCCGGCCTGGTGAACCCGGACGTGTTCACCGTACGAGACGGCGAGGTCGTCGCCAGGACGGTCGCCACCAAGAAGCGCGCCCTCCACTCCCAGCCGACCGGCGGGACGCGGGAAGTGGCGATCGACCCGGGACGGCAGGAGCGGCCGGCACTGACGGATGCGCAGGTCGTGCGGCTCGTACGGCTCGGCCGGCGGATCGAAGCGCACTTCGGCCGCCCGCAGGACATCGAATGGTGCCTGGTCGACGACGGTTTCCAGATCGTGCAGGCCCGGCCGATCACCACGCTGTTCCCCATCCCCGCGGCCGACGACCAGGACAATCACGTCTACGTCTCCGTCGGTCATCAGCAGATGATGACCGACCCCATGAAGCCCCTGGGGTTCTCCTTCTGGCAGTTGACGGCCATGGTGGCGATGCACGAGGCCGGCGGCCGGCTGTTCGTCGACGTCACCCGGCGCCTGGCCTCGCCCGCGAGCCGCGCCGCCCTCCTGGACCTCTCGGGGCGATCCGATCCGCTGATCAGGGACGCGCTGGAGACCGTCCTGGACCGCGACGGCTTCGTCCCGTCGCTCCCGGACGCGGGTCCCGGCGGGCCGCCGGCCGGGGGCCCGCCCGCCCCGATCGAGACCGATCCGGCCATCGTCACCGAGCTGATCGAGCGCAGCGAGGCGTCCGTCGCCGCCCTGCGGCGCGACATCCGGGCGAAGACCGGACCGGCGCTGTTCGACTTCCTGCTGGAGGCCTTCCAGGAGCACAAGCGAGCCCTCGCCGATCCGCTGGTCCTCCAGGTGATCATGGCGGGCATGGAGGCCACGTGGTGGCTCAACGACAAGCTGCATGAGTGGCTAGGGGAGAAGAACGCGGCCGACACGCTCACGCTGTCCGCCCCCGGCAACATCACGTCGGAGATGGGCCTGGCGCTGCTCGACGTCGCGGACATGATCCGCCCCCATCCGGAGGTGGTGGCGTTTCTCCAGAGCGTCGAGAACGAGGGCCTCCAGGACGGGAGCTTCCTGGACGAGCTGCCGAAGCTCGCGGGCGGGGCCGAGGCGCGCGACGCCATCACGGCCTACCTCGACCGGTACGGCATGCGCTGCGTCGGCGAGATCGACATCACGAGGCCGCGGTGGAGCGAGCGCCCTGCCACGCTCGTGCCCGTGATCCTCGACAACGTCAGGAACTTCGAGCCGGGCGCCGCCGAGCGCCGCTTCGAGCACGGGCGGCAGGAGGCGGCGAAGAAGGAGCAGGACGTGCTGGCACGCCTGCGGGCCCTTCCGGACGGGGAGCGGAAGGCCGACGAGGCCAAGCGGATGATCGACCGGGTCCGGACCTTCATCGGCTACCGCGAGTATCCGAAGTACGGCATCATCAGCCGCTACTTCGTCTACAAGCAGGCCGTGCTGGCAGAAGCCGAGCGCCTCGTCCGGGCCGGCGTGCTGGCCGAGCGGGAGGACGTCTACTACCTCACGTTCCAGGAGCTCCACGACGTCGTACGCTCGCACAGCGTGGATGACCGGCTCATCCAGCGGCGCAAGGACGCGTTCCGGTCCTACCACGCGCTCACCCCGCCCCGGGTGCTCACCTCGGACGGCGAGGCCGTCAACGGCGCGTACCGGCGCGCCGACGTGCCGGCCGGCGCCCTGGTCGGCCTGCCGGTCTCCGCCGGGACCGTCGAAGGGCGGGCCCGCGTCATCCTGGACATGGCGCAGGCCGATCTTCAGCCGGGCGACATCCTGGTCACGGCCTACACGGACCCCAGCTGGTCGCCCGTGTTCGTCGCGATCACGGGCCTGGTGACGGAGGTGGGCGGCCTGATGACCCATGGCGCGGTGATCGCCCGGGAGTACGGCTTGCCGGCCGTCGTGGGCGTGGAGGGGGCCACCCGGCTGATTCAGGACGGGCAGCGGATCCGCGTCCACGGAACCGACGGGTACATCGAAATCCTGCCTTGACCCACCACCCCGGCAAGCCGCCGATGGCTCGACCGTGGCAGATGTCCTGCCACGGCGCCCGGCCACAGGGATGCGCGCGATGACCTCCGCGTCGCCGCTGCCGGCGGCTATCTCTGCCGGCCGCGGTCGGCCATCTCTTCTGTCTGCAACCTGGCGTAGACGTGCTGGAGCAGGCCGACGAAGCGTTCGAGGTCATCGTCGTCCAGCTCCCGCAGCAGCAGTGCCTCCGTGTCGCGCAGCTTCTCCCGCACCTTCGTGTACAGGCTGCGCCCCTTGTCGGTGATGGAGGTGTCGATGACGCGGGCGTTCTCCTTGCGCACCCGGCGTACCACGAGCCCCTCCGCGGCCAGCTGCATGATGGCCGCACCCATGGACTGGGCGGTGATGTGGCTCTTCCTGGCCAGATCAGCGGCCGACATGTCGCCCTCGCGGGCGAGGTGGCTCAGGGCGCCGAGTTGCGCACGGGTGAGGCCCAGCGGCCGCAGGACGCGGTCCAGGTCATGGCCGATGAGGAAGCCGAGCTGGTAGATCAGATAGTAGGGCCGGGTGAGCGGATCGACACTGTTCACATCGTCAGAGGCCATTTGACAACTCCGTATTGAATCCTGTGATGGCCTCAAGTAAGCTGTCTTATATAAGACAGCTTCCATCAGAAGCTCATGTTCAAACCCATGTCCACCCAGCGATGGTCAGGAGGCGCGGGCTGTCCATCATCTCCTGTGTGCCCTCCGGCACGGGACTTCGCCCCTGCGGGGCGCGCTGACCGGCGCCGCCGGGGACGGGCACCGATGGGCCCGTGTCGTCGTGACGTTCAGGGCATTCGATGGCGGTGGCCACGCGTCTGATCGTTGAACGAAAAAATTCCATATCCGGGCCGCTCGACTCGAGCGCTCTGATCCCCTCTTGTTCATGGCCGGTCACCGGCCGATCTCGAATGAATCTGGGCCCACTCTTACCTTCCGGTAGAACCAGAATCACCTACCAGCCTTCGCAATCGGCGCTTCCGCCGATGGTTCGCCCGGCAGGTTTTTTCGCAAGCACGGCAATCCCGACTCTGCCTGGTTCGTGTCCCTGGGGCGCGTTCCGGCACTGGCGTGCGAAAGGACAGGTCAATGCGCCCACGCCTCATAAATGGTGTTCGCCATGTCGAAGGCAAGGAGGGTTCGTCCATTCACGACTCGGCGGGACGGCGCTTCCGGCAGGTGCGTGACGCATGGGTCCTGCCGTACGGGCGAGGGCCGGTGCTGACCGCGGTCGCCGGATGACCGAGACGCGAGCGGACACTCCCCCGCCGCGGGCGCAGGCCCGGCCGTCCACCGCCGTCGCCGTACTCGGCCCCGGGCAGGTTGCCGAGGCCATCGGCGGCGCGGGCCGGATCCCGTACGTCGCCGTCGGGTCGGTGGACGACCTGACGGGCAGCAGGGCGGGCGCGTACTCGGCGGTCGTCGTGGTCTCGCACGGGATGGAGCACGCTTCCCAGCGGGCGGTCCAGGAGTACGCGTCGGCCAGGCGGACGCCCTGGCTGCCCGTCAGCCTCGACAGCGGGTGGATCACCATCGGCCCGCTGGTGCGTCCGCCGCGCCCGGGTTGTCCCCTGTGCGTGCGGCGCAGGCAGAGTCGCAACCGGCAGGACGCGTCGGCCCGTCGCCTGCTGCGCGAGCGGCCGGGGTCCGCGCCACGGGAGACCACCGACTCGATGGTCCCGCCGATGCTGGCGGCGGCCGTGGCCCGGCTGGTGCGGGGCGAGCTGGACGGGTTGGTGCGGGACGAGCCGGACGGGGCCCTGCTGGTGCGGAGCGAGCTGGACGGGTTGGTGCGGGACGAGCCGGACGGGGCCCTGCTGGTGCGGAGCGAGCTGGACGGGTTGGTGCGGGGCGAGCCGGACGGGGTGCCCGAGGGCCCGGACGCCGCCCGTACCGACGGCGCGATCTTGCGGCTGTCCGTGCTGGACGGGTCGGCGCGCAGGCATCGCTTCCTCGCCGACCCGTGGTGTCCGTGGTGCGCGGACCTGCCGCCGGACACCGGCGCGGGGGCGATCCCGGGCGACCGTCCGCTGCCCAAGGACAAGGCGTCCCCCGGCTTCCGGCTGAGCGACCTGCGGAGCAGGGACGCCGAGCTGCGGGGCCGGTACGTCGACGCGGAGACCGGGCTGATCGGCTCCGTGGCCACCGGATCGGTCGGCGGCATGCCCACCGCGGTGGCCCGGCTGGCTCCGGGCCGGGTCGGGCACGAGTCCCAGCACGGCTACGGCCGCGCCGCCGACTACCGTTCGGCCGGGCTCACCGCGCTGGCGGAGGCGCTGGAACGCAGCGCGGGCGAGCGTCCAGGAGGCCGCCGGACGACCGTGCACGGCTCGTACGAGCAACTCGCCGCCGACGCGATCGACCCCCGCACCCTCGGCACCCACCCGGAAGAGCTGTACCGGCTGCCGGACTACCCCTTTGTGCCGTTCGCCCCGGATCAGAAGACGAGCTGGGTCTGGGGCTATTCGTTCGCCAGGGCGGCTCCGGTGCTCGTCCCGGAATCCGCCGTCTACTACGGCCCGCCGACCGGGGGCGGCCCGAGGTGGATGTTCGAGTCGTCGAACGGCTGCGCCGCGGGCTCCTGCCTGGAGGAGGCGATCCTGCACGGCCTGCTGGAGTTGGCCGAGCGGGACGCGTTCCTCATGACCTGGTACGCGCGTCTGCCCGTGCCGCGCGTCGCGCTGGACTCGGCGGCAGACCGCAGGATCCCGCTGACCGAGGAACTGCTGACCCGGCGGTACGGGTACCGGGTGACGGTCTTCTCGACCATGCTGGAACAGCGGGTGCCGACCTTCATGACCTTCGCGGTGAACGACACCGACCCGGCCCGGCCGGCGATGGCGTTCGGGGCCGCGGCCCACCTCAGCCCCGAGCGCGCGGTGCTGTCGACGCTGTGGGAGATCACCAGTCTCATGGAGGCGCTGGGCGACGGGTTCGATCCGGACGCCGTCGCGCCGATGGTGACCGATCCCCTGCTGGTGCGTGAGATGGCGGACCACGCCGCGCTGTACACCCACCCCGCGACCCGGTCCCGGGCCGGCTTCCTCGACACCGGCGGCCCACCGCTCTCCCTGGGCGCCGTCGCCGCGCGGGCGGGCTGGCCGAGCCACCCCGACCTGTCCGACGACCTGCGCGAACTCACCTGGCGGTACCTGGCCACCGGCCTGGACGTCATCGCGGTGGACACCACCTCCACCGAGCAGGCGGCCGGCGGGTTCGCCTCCGCCAAGGTCATCGTCCCCGGCATGCTGCCGATGACCTTCGGCCACGCCTACCGCAGGACCGAGGGCCTGCCGCGGCTGCTGACCGTGCCCCGGCAGCTCGGCTACCGGGACCGTGACCTGCGCCCCGACGAGATCAACCCGCACCCCCATCCGTTTCCGTGAGCCACGCCGACCGGCTGGAGGACCGTCCCCGAGCCGTACGAGAGGAGTCCCCAATGGCACGGGCCCCGCCGCTCGCTCCGGTGCGGTGACCGTCATGACCTCTCGGACGAGAGGAAACCCCACCAACAGGAGGTTCCCATGCACAACGATTCCCTGTTCGACCTGTCCACCCTGGCCATCGAATCGGTCAGCGTCATGCCCGTGGAGTCGGTCGAGCGGATGACCGAAGGCCACGCCATGACCGAGCTCGCCGGCTCGCAGACCACCACCATCTGCGGCACCAACAGCACGCCGAGTTTCGTGCTGGAGGACGAGTTCGAGAACGAGATCTAGTCCCTGACGGCCGTCGGTGACCAGCCGGCGGCGGGCGGCGTCCGGGTGTCTCCGGCCCCACGGGACACCCGGGCCCCGCGCACGACGGGAGCGGACGACAGGAGCGGATGACAGGTGGGATCGGTGAGGGATCGGTGGTCATGACGCCCGGTTCGGGAGCGCGCGCGCCGCGAGGTGCGGGATACGCGGCGGACACGATCTTCGGGGTGCGCGTCGCCGGCATCCCGGCGGAGCGGGTGGCCGCCCTGCGCTTCCGCCGTACGTGGTCCGAGGTGGACGAGGCGGTCCGGCTGGCCGGGCGGGTGACGGCCGAGGGCGAGCGCCTCGCCGACGTCCTGCACGCGCTGATCGGAGCGGGCCGGCGGCCGGAGCTGAAACCGGCCCTCGTCGCCCTTCGACGCGATCTCTTCGCCGGGCGCAGGCCGCGGGCCCGGGTCCTGACTCCGGCGATCATGGATTTCCTCCCGGGGCCGGTGGCCGGCGAGCTGTCCGCCTGGCTGGACGATCTCGATCGCCTGGCCCGGGTGCGGGCGGGGATCTCCGGGCTGCTGGATCACGAACTCACCGAGAAGACGGCCGTGCTGCGTGATGCCACCCGGCTCTTCGAGTTCCGTCAGGGCCTGGCGCAGAGCAGCCCGGACCTGTCGGAGCGCCTGGACGCGTGGCTGGACGCGCCGGACGACCGCGCACCCGGCCGGCAGACGCTGCTCCGGCTCGCGAAGTACCTCGCCCGCGCCGCCATGAAGACCAGCCCGTACGCGACGTTCGCCGCCAGCGGCCTGGGCCGGTGGAGTCCCGAGGGCGACGCCGCCGCCCCCGCCCGGGACCTCCCGGCGACCGGGGCCCGTCGTCGCCGGCCTGGTCCAGCGCCGGCCACCGACGACCTTCGCATGGTGGGGGTCGCCGAGGCCGACCGGTCCGTCGTCTACGCCTCCTGGCTGCGGGCGGCCCGGCAGCCGGGACTGCGGGACGCCGTCGTGTTGCGGGTCAATCCGAGCGCCGTCGAGGAGGACGGCCGCCTGTGGTTCCTCGGTCACCTCCTCGCCGAGCCCATCAACTCCCTTCCGGCGAGCGCGTCCCTGCGCGCCGTCCTCGACGTCATCCGCTCGGATCCGGGCGCCACGTACGGCGCGGTCGCCGAACGGCTCACCTTCGCCGGCGACGCCGCGACGGTCGACCGGCTCCTCACCACCCTGATCGACGGCGGCCTGGTGGAACGGTGCCCGCCCTTCTCCGACCGGACGGCCGACGCCCTGCCGAGACTCATCGACTGGATGGCGCGCGCCCTGCCGGAGCCGACCGGCGAGCCGGCCCGCCTGCTGGCGTCCCTGCGGGCGATCGACGCGGCCGTAACGGCGTACGCGCTGCACCCGGCCGAGCGGAAACGTCAGTGGCGGGCGGACGCCGACCGCCTGGCGGAGAAGCTGGCGCCCGCCGGCACCGGGGCCGGATCCCCGCGGCTCATGCACGAGAGCTACGTGCTCGCGGGCACGGCCGTGCGCCGGCCGAGCGCGAGCCTGCGGCCGATGTACGACGACCTGAACCACGTCCGCCGGTTCCTCGCGCTACTCGATCCCAGCCTCCCCCTGAAGATCGCCCTCGCCGACTACTTCCTCCAGGTCTACGGCCCGGCCGGCTCGGTGCCCTTTCTCACGTTCTACCGGCGGATCCACGACATGGACCCGCAGGCAGGAACCGGCGCGGAGCGGGCAGTGCGGAGATTCCTGGAGGTCGCACCGCGTCCCCTCGGGCCGGGGGCGGGACGCGTGCGGGATCGCTACGGCCCCCGCGTGGCCCGGCTCGGCGAGCTTCGCCGTACCTTCTGGAAGGTTCTGCACGCGGCTCAGGAGAAGGCGGGCGAGGGGAACCCGATGCCGGTCGCGGTGCTGGACGAGCTGACGGCCTCCTGGCCGCCCTTCGTGCCCCCCGCCACGTCGATCTCGGTGTACGGGCAGGTGATGACCGCGCCGGACGGGCCGCGCCTGGTCGTCAACGGGGTGGTGACGGGCCCGCGCAGGGGGATGGGCCGGATCCGTCACCTGCTGGGCGTCGCGGGTGACCAGGCCGCCGATGCCGGGGAGCCGGTGGTCGTGGACCCGGCGTTCGCGGAGTTCCGGGTCAGCGGCGGGAGCAATCTCGACCTGCGCCCGCGGGTGTCGCCGGTCATCGACTATCCCTTCACCGGTGGCGACGACGCCGAGCCGGGGATCCCGCCGACCGAACTGCTCGTCGAGTACGACGGGGACCGCGAGCTGCTGGTGCTGCGCGGGCCCGGCGGTTCGCCGCTCCGCCCGCTGCATCTGGGGCTGACGTCCGAGGTGTTCCTGCCGCCCGCACAGTCGTTGCTGGTACGCGGCTTCGGTGCGAATCCGACCGTGATGATGCCCGGCTGGGTGCTGCGCGGCGGACTGCGCTACCCACCGGCCTCGGCCGTGGAGTACGCGCCCCGGCTCACCGTCGGCGCCGTGGTGCTGGCGCGGGCGCGCTGGCGGATGCGCGCCGGGGAGTTCCCGGCCCCCGCCAAGGGCGAGGACCGGGGGGTCTACCTGATCCGGCTGGCGCGATGGCTCGGCGAGCGGGGAATACCGCGCGCGTTCTTCGCGCGGGTCATGGAGGACCGCTACGGCTACGGCACCCAGGGGCCCATCAAGAGCAGAAAGCCGCTGTACGTCGACGTGACCAACTGGTTCCTGCTCCAGGACTTCGTCCGCGCGCTCGGCCACCCGGACCGGCTGGTGGTGCTGGAGGAGGCGCTTCCGGCCCTGCCGGACGTGCCCCGCTACGGGGAGCACGGGTCGCGGGTCACCGAGTACATCTTCGATCTGGCGGCCACCGAGGACAGCGGTGAACGGTGAGGGCCCCGGCCCTCGGGAGAAAGGTGATGGGATGACGATGCGGCCCGCCGGGGACGCCGCGGTGCGATGGCACAGCGCGTACGTCTACTACTACGACAAGGACAAGTCCGGGCTCCTGGTCGACGCCGTGCGCCCGCTGCTCGATCGGCTGACCGCGGTGACGGAGGCCGTCTTCGTCGTCCCGCACTGGCGTCAGGGACCGCATGTCCGCATCAACATCCGCGCGGCCGACCACGATTGGGCCGGGGTCATCCGCCCGGCGATCGAGGAGGCGATCGGGGCCTACCTCAGGGACCATCCGTCCACGGCCCGGCTCGACGAGCGGGCCCTGCTCCCCCGGCACCGGGTGCTCGCCGAGGCCGAGGAGGAGATCGGGCCGCTCACCCCGTGGCAGCCCGACAACACGATCACCTTCCCGCCGTACCGGTCCCGGGCGCACGCGGTGGGAGGCAGCCAGGAGGTGGCGGACCTGGTCACGGACTTCGCCGTGGAGAGCAACGGGCTATACCTGGACATGTTGCGATATATCAGGGAAGGGGACGATCGCCGGGATCTGCTCATGCTGACCTTGCTGTTCACCACCGCCCACGCCGAGGGCGGGCTCCGGCGCAACGTCGGCTCCTTCCGGGCGCACGCGGAAGGCTTCCTCAACCGGTGCGCCGAGCCCGAGACCTGGCGGTCGGCGTTCGAGGCGAAATACCAGGAGAATCGCGACCTGGTCGTCGGCCGCATGCGCGCCGTGATCCACACGCTGGACGGCACCTCCGCGCCTCTCCCCTTCGTCCTCGATTGGGCCGACCTGATCGTGAGCCACGCCGAGCGCGCCGATCCGATCATCGAAGGCGGCGTGGTGGCCTCGCCCTTCGCCCCCGGCCGGCGCGTCCCCCCGGCACCGGGCGGCAGCGAGTACCTGCGCCTGGCGTACAGCAATGACGAGTATCTGGCGAGAGGGTTCGGCAACCCGGTGTTCCAGCGCTACCGCGTCGTGCTGAACTACACGTACTCGTTCCTGACGCGTTCGGGCATCGCGCTGCGCGAACGCGGCCTCCTGTGCCACCTGGCGGCCAACGCCATCGAGGACGTGTACGACGTGTCCGCGATCGAGTTCCTGCGCAGGTTCGTCGCCGAGCATCCGAGGCCGCCCGTCGAGTCGCCCGTCGAGTCGCCCGTCGAGTCGCTCGGCGAGGAACGGTGACCGGGCCGGTGTGGGAGAGCGTCCACGTCTTCCGGCACGACGACCATGACGACCTGCTGCTGACCCAGGTCGCCCCGCTCATGGCCGAACTCGTCGCCGACGGTCTCGTCCTCGGCTTCTTCTATCTGCGCTACTGGGACGGCGGCCCGCACCTCCGGCTCCGCATGCGGGCCCCGGCCGCGCGCACCGGCGAGGTGCGCGCGCGGGTGACCGATCGGCTCGGCGCCCACCTGCGCGCCCACCCCTCCCGCCACCCGATGGACCCGGCCGGCTACGAGCGCTTCGCCGCCGACTTCGCCGCCGCCGAGAGTCTCTCCGTGTACGAACGCCACCTGCTCCCGCCGGACACCATCCGAGCCGTCCCCTACCCGCCCGAACACGCCTCCTTCGGCCACGGACCGTCGCTGGCCGCGGTCGAACGCCACTTCTGCGCCTCCACCGCGATAGCCCTCGACACGCTGCGGACACCCCCGTCCCAGCGGCTGTCCGCGGCGATGACGATGACCCTGGCCACCCTGCTGAGCCTGCCGACCGCGCCCCCCGGCACTCCCGTCCCCGACCGAGCCCGGATGATGATGAACGGCGCCCCTCCGGCTCCTTCCCCCACCGCGACTTCCCCCACCGCGACGTCCGGCACGACTTCCGACACGACTTCCGACACGACTTCCGGCACGACTTCCGGCACGACTTCCGACGCACAGCAGACGAAAGCGGCCTGGGCCCGCTCCCGGGACGAGCTCACCGCGATGGCCGAGCGCCTGCGGACCACCGACCCCGCCACCGCGCCGCACGTCCCCGTCCTGGCCTGGCTGGGCTCCGTCCGCGAACTACGCGACCGGCTGACCGCTCTCCAGCTCCAGGGCGCCTTCTCCCCCGCCTACCCCCGGCCCATCACCCACGCGCTGAACCGCTGCCTGCACCTGCACCTCAACCGGCTGGGCACCTCATTGAGCCAGGAGGCGCGGCTACGCCGCATGGCGGCCCTCACCGTCGACAGCCTGCGATGAGTCCACGCGTGCCTACCATCGGGGCCGGGCGGCGACGGTGACGGGCACGATGAGCAGGGCGATCACGCCGACCAGCCCCATCGCCACGGTCAGGTCGGCCAGTGTCGCCACTCCCCCGATCATCGGCGGCCCGGCGAGCAGGCCGGCGTAGGCGACGGTGGTGACGAAGCCCAGCTCGCGGTCTCCGCCGGTGCCGCCCGGCTCATTGCCCGCCGCCCCGGCGAGGTCCATGGCGAGCGGGAAGCAGAACGCCAGCCCGATCCCCGCGATCGCGAACCCGGCGTACCCGGCCACGGCGGACGGCACCACGGCGGCCAGGAACAGTCCGGCGGCGGCCAGGATGCCGCTCAGCATGAGCAGCCGGTACGGCCCGAACCGCCGCTGTGCCCTCTCGCCGGTCAGCCGGGTCACCGCGATCGCCACCGCGAACCCCGAGTGGGCCGCCGCCGCGGCCGCGTCGCCGGCCGACCGCTCGGTCACCAGGAACAACGCCGACCACTCGGCGCACGCGCCCTCGGCGACCGCGGCGCACAACGCGACGCCCGCCAGCAGCCACAACCTGCCCCGGGACATCACCTGCAGGAATCCACCGGCGGGCCGGTCCTCGCCCGGCGCGTGGTTGTCGGGGATCGCGCGCGCCGTCACCGCGACCGTGGCCAGCGCCGCGACGCCGACCACGGTGAACTGCGCCATGGGCGGCGACGACAGAGCCGCCGCGCCCGCCGCCCCGAGCGAACCCCCCAGCACGCCGAAGCTGAAACCGGCGTGGAACACCGGCATCAACGGCCGGTCCAGCCGGCGTACGACGGCCACGGCGGCGATGTTCATCGACACGTCCACCGCCCCCATCAGCCCGCCGAGCAGGGCCAGCGCCAGCCCGAGCGTCCACACCGAATCGGCCAGGCCGAGCACCGGCAGCAGGAGGCAGGCCGCCGTCAGGCAGGTCACGAGCACCCGCCGCGGACCCCAGTGGGCGCACGCCCTGGCGGCCGGGGAGGTGGTGAGGACCATGGCCACGGCCGGCCCGAGCAGCGCCAGCCCGACGCCGTCCACCCCGGCGCCGACCTGGTCGGCGAGCGCCGGAACGCGGGCGGCCCACGATCCGTAGAGCGCGCCGTTGACCACGAATGACACGGCGACCGCGATTCGCGAAGATGTCAAAGTTAGCTCCCCGTTGTGCTGTCGATGTATTCGGACGTAACATTAACTTCACCGATTAACCATTTGTTAACGGTGTGTAAGGGAGCGTGGACGCATCCATGTCAGCCCTGTGGGGGATCTCCTTCGACGCCACGCCCATCTCCGGGGTAATCGTCGAGTTCGTCAAGGTGGCGCGACTGTTCCGAGCCCAGGGGCTCCGGGTGCACCTGGATCTCGGTTACGACATCAAAGCAGATAAGAACGCTTTCTTCAGGCCGTACCGAAACGAGGCGGAGCTGCTGCCCGAGTGGGTTGAGCTGGGCAGGATCGACGGCATCGAGCACATCGACGGTTACACTCCGGCGCTGGTTTCGGCCGTGCTGGCGGAAGTCATCGGACGGAACGACGACACCCGGCTACGTTCGGTGATGAATACGATCGCCGCCGAGCTGCAAAGTCGGATTATTGCTCAGTGGGAGAATAATGACGTTTCTTTCGTCGTCGTCGAGAATGGGACGCTGCCCGAGAACGTCATATACACCACCGCGCTCTACCGGGCGATCGAAGAATACGGCAGCCGTCACCGGCTCGGTCGCTTCGTGTTATGGCGGGACCACGATCTGATGTGGCAGAGCGAGCCGAGCACCGGCAGGTACGGCCGCTTTCCCTATCCGCACACGCCGGTCCCGGTGAACAGCCCGTTCATTCACTATGTCGCGCTGCACGAGGAGGCCAGGCGGCGGACCCTGGAGTGGGCGCCGCACCTGCGGGAGATCAGCGTGCTGCCGAACACCTTCCGCCATCGGCGGGCCGAGGTGGACCAGGGCAACGCCGCTTTCCGCGCCGACCACGGCATTCCCGAGCACGCCCCGCTGATCGCGCGCTACACGAGGATCGTGCCGCCCAAGCGGATCGACCGCGACCTCCACCTGCTCGCCGCGCTGCCGGGCGCCTACCTGTTCGTGGCCGGCGATCGGGCGGAGGACCCGGCGGAGTTCGCCAGGCTCACCGCGTTAGCCGCCGAGCTGGGCGTCGCCGACCGGGTGGTGTTCGGCGGGCGGCTCCGGCCGTACGACGCCGACCCCGGCGGGTCCGGCTACTCCGTGCGGGACCTGCTCGCGCACGCCACCGTGGCCTCCTTCCTCACCTCCTACGACTACGAGAGTTACGGCAACCCGATCGGCGAGGCCATCGCCGCCGGGGTGCCGTACCTGACCAGCGAGTACGAGCTCTACGACACCATCTACGGCACCAAGGGCTTCCGCGCGCCCGTCCTGGACGTGCGCGCCACGGATCTGCCCACGCCGTCCTTCGTGGACGAGGTGGCCGAGCTGCTCACGGACGAGACGGAACGGGCGAGGATGGCTGAGCACAACTACGCACTGGGGCAGCGGCACTTCCGCGAAGGGCAGGCCGAGCGCCTGCTGGACCGGCTCTTCTTCACCCCGATGGGCGGACGTACGAAGGCCAGCGTGGTGTTGCCGGTGTACAACGAGGCCGCGGACCTGCCCGCCGTGCTCGACTCGCTCTACCGCCAGCGCGGCATGGACCGCGCCGAGTACGAAATCGTGGTGGTCGACAACAACTCCACCGATGACACGGTGGCCATCACGCGCCGGTTCGCCGAGGAACATCCGGATCTGGCCGTACACGTGCTGTCCGAGCCCGAGCAGGGCGTCGCCTGCGCGCGCCGCACCGGGATGGACTTCGCGAGCGCGCGCAGCAAGGGCCGCGGCTCCGGCGCGGACCAGCGGCTCCTGCTGGTGTCCGCGGACGCGGACTGCCGGGTGGACCCGGACTGGCTGTTCGAGCTGTGCCGCGCGATGGAGTCCGGCAAGGCGGCCATCGGCGTCTGCGACTACTACTACGCCGCCGAGCGCTTCGCCGGCCGGCCGCGGCTGTGGGACGCCATCTCCCGGACGCTGCGCTGCCGCGCGGTCACCTTCGCGCTGTTCGGCGGCTTTCCCGACGGCAAGGGCTTCGCCGTGGACCGGGGCACCTACGACCGCGTCGGTGGCATCGAGATCTTCTATCAGCTCAGGGACGGCCGGTTCGTCAACCACCTCTCCGACGACTGGGATTTCGGCATCAAGGTGCGCGGCTCGGGCGAGGAGATCCTCTACGCGCCGAAGTCCCGGGTGGAGATCAACGCCAGGCGGGTCGACCATGCCATCGACGAAGTGATCACCGGCCGTGCGTACGGCTCGGACGGCATCATCGTGATGCGCGACATCCGGATCGCCGACCCCGGCCCGGCGGACGAGGATCTCACCGAGGAGGAGGCCAGGCAGGCGTGGGAGTTCTCCATCAAGGACTTCACCCCGAAGAACACCATCCTGCCGGTGCTGCTCACCCCGTCTCTGCTGGAGGACGACGCGGTGATCGAGTTCTTCGGCGCGGACCTCGCCGAGCGACTGGGCCGCCGCATCGCGGAGATCAAGGACGAGATGCGGGTGGTCGACTTCACGCCGATCCACTCGTACAAGACTCCTTCTTTCCGGCTGTACTTCGAGTTCGCCGAGGAGATCTTCGCGCGGTTGCGCGCCACCGTCGGGGCGGACATCGGCTACCCGCCTCCGCTGCCGCCCTGCCTGCGGGACGTGCCGCCGGACCGGTTCGCCGAGTTCGTCAAGTACTACTGCGAGGATCGCGAGTCCGGCGAGGCGCACAACTACTTCGGCAACGGGGGCGTCTTCTGATGACGACGAGCTACCTGGACGCGCTGGCCTCGCTCCGGCAGACCGACCGCTCCGCGCCGGTGCCCGCCGTCACGGAGGTGCTGTCCGCGCCGGAGAACCGGCACCTGCTGGAGTACGTCGTCGAGGATCCCTTCGGCGCGCATGTCTTCCCGGGCAACGAATCCGGCTACTCCCCCGAGTCCTTTCTCGACGATCTCGACGCGCAGCTGTCCGGCACGGCCCCGATCCACCTGTGGTCCTACATTCCCACCTGCGCCTACCGCTGCCGGTTCTGCCAGTACCCGGTCGTCCTGCTCAAGGGGAGCCAGGAGGTGACCGAGGCTCAGGCGAACCAGTGGGTGGACTGGAACATCCGGGAGGGGAAGCTGTGGCTGGCCCGGGTTCCCGCGCTGGCCTCGGCGCCGGTCGGCGAGTTCAACGTGTTCGGGGGCACGCCGTCGCTGCTGCCCAAGGACGCCATCCGCAGGCTGCTCGACTTCTACCGGGAGAACTTCGGCTTCGGCCCGGACACCACGATCCGCTTCGAGGGCGACCCGAGCACGTTCACCCCGGACAAGCTCGACCTGCTCGCCGAGCTGGGCTGCACCAAGCTGTCCAGCGGGGTGCAGTCATTCGACGACCCGGTGCTGCGGCAGTCAGGGCGGGAGCACACCGCGGACATGTGCGTGGAGTTCATCCGCAACGCGCACCGCGCCGGCTTCGACTGGGTCAGCATCGACCTGATGTACGGCCTGCTGGACCAGAGCGTGGACAGCGTGCGCCGCGACCTGGAGGTGGTGCTCACCGAACGGCCGACCGCGGTGGTCTGCACCAAGCTGCACCTGAAGTCCTATACGGACACCCGGACCGGGGTCGCCGGGGTGCAGCCCGCCGCCTGGCAACTGCCCGACTACCGCGACCGGCTGGTGCGCGCCGGGCACCGCTGGCCGCCGCTGGGCGAGCAGTACCAGATGCGCGAGATCCTCACCGAGGGACTGCGGGCGGGCGGCTACACCGAGCATCCGACGATGTACTTCGCCCGGGACGGTCTCGGCCCGGAGAAGTGGAAGTCGATCATGGTCGACCAGGACCGGCAGGAGGCAGAAGTGGCGATCGGCCTCGGCGGCAGCTCCAGTTGCCGAGCCTCGGAAGCGATCACCGACGTGAACTGGAAACGCTACGCCGAACACGTCGAGGCAGGCCGCATCCCACTCGGCTCGGCCACAGGCTTCTCCGGCCGGGCACGAGAGGCCCGCTCGATCAAAATGGCCCTCTCCACCCTCCGCCCCCTCGACGACCGCCCACACCGGGAGCGCTTCCCCGGCGAATCCCTCTTCGCCGGGCCGTGGCGTGAGCAGTTCGGCTCACTGGCCGACCGCGGCCTCCTCCGACTGAACGAACCGACCGGCCACATCGAACTGACCCCGAACGGCGAAGTCCTGGTCGAAGCGATCATCAACACCGAACTCAACGCCCGATAATCGACGTTCGCGGCGCCACGTCCGGCCTCAGGGGAACGCGGAGCTCACATACTCGCGCCGACGGATCTGGCGAACTCCTTGAAGGCCTCGATTTCCCGCATGATGGCGTCCGCCTTCTCTCGGATCGTCTGCGCCATCTCGGGGTGGCCGCCGGCTTCCAGGCAGAGAGCCACCTTCCCCAGGGCGATGCCGTATCCCGCACACGTCGTCAACCACCCAACGGCGACGGCGAAGAAGGCGGGGCCGGTCGCGGTCGACGCGATGAGCCCGGCGCCGCTGGCGAGAACGGCGGAGCCGGCGACTCCCGCGGTCAGCTTCTCGGTCATGCAGACCATGGCGATCCTACCTTTCAGACGATGTCATCACCGCTCAGGACAGAGGGGTCGACCCCGATGTCGGTGAGGTAGGCGTCGATGTCGCCACCGAAGGTCGTCGCGCGTACCAGTTCGGGAAACTGACTCCAGTCGACGGGAGTGTCGAGGCTGCTTTCCCCAGGTATTCCGTCCTCGGACATTGCGTCCTCCCTTCATCCCCGGGTGGATCGGATCAATCGATCCGCACCGCGTTGGCGTGCCATGACATCGCCCGTTCTCCAAGACCCAGGGAAGTTACCAAGTTGTCCTTCTTGGAGAGCGCTCAGATGAATACGAACAATTCCCTCTTTTCCCCTCGTATTGAACGGTGACCCGATGCGGGGCTAGGCGGTCCTTCCCAGCGTGACCTGGAGCGCCGAGGTCAGGGCGGTCTCCGTTTCCTCGCCGTACACGTGAAGGGTCGGCAACTCCGGTCGTTGCCCAGGGCCGCCTACGGATAAGGGCGGCCGGCTCGCTCGACAATGGCCTACTGCCTATTCCTTACGATGCGACTGTTTTCAGGCCATTCGCGATGTTTCACCACCACGATAGCTGATAATCAATAAATATCCGTATCAGGCATGTTAATGATGATTTGGTGGTTTTGAGTGTATAAGCCCGGTCGGTAGGCTCGCAGTTCCTGCGGGAACCGTGGTGCAACATGGCCATCACCTACTGGGCACGGCACTCCGACAACGCCACGGCGGTCCTGCCGAAGGGCGATCGCGCCTACACGGTGTGGCACGCCCAGGACGGCGAAGGGCTGGGCCGCTGGCATGCGGGGACCACCGCCGAGATCAAACAGCACGCGCGGCCCGGCGCGCTGGTGTTCTTCGACTGGGACGGCACCGACTCCATCGGCCGGATCGACCACATCGGGATCGTCGAGAAGAACCTGCAAGATGGTCGAGTGCAGACAATAGAAGGTAATGCGCAGCCTTACAGCGCGCCCGTGCTCACGCCTACCGGGTGGACGACCATAGGGCAGCTGAGGATCGGAGACTTGGTCATCGACCCGATGGGGCAGTCGTCGAAGGTCACCGGCATTCACCCCAAGGGGATGCGTGACATCTACCGGGTCACAACTGCGAGCGGACAGTCTGCGCTCGCCTGCGACGAGCACCTGTGGGAGGTCACCACACGTGACGGAGGGGCGCCCGTCGTACTGACCACAATGGACGTGAAGGCGAAGGTCGATGCTGGCCGCCGCGTTCGTCTCCCAGCCCTCGCGCCGGTCGAGTTCGACGCGCCAGGCGCGCCGCCCGCCGCCCCGTATCTCCTCGGAGCTCTGCTGGGCGATGGTTCCCTACGTGCCGATCAGGTGAAGATCACTACCGTCGAGCAGCAGATCGTGGATCACCTCGCTGGGCTCCTTCCTGAGGGGTGCGAGTTCGGGAACACCACTCGGAAGAGCTACCGGGGCGCTGTGACTGCTACCTACCTGGTTCGCGGCCCAAGCCGGTGGAAGGCCAACCCTCTTCTCGCCGCTCTTGGGGACATGGGTGTTCTGGGGCTGCGCTCCTGGGAGAAGCACATCCCAGAGACCTACCTCACCGCCTCGGTCCCGGTCCGGCTAGAACTGCTCCGCGGGCTCATGGACACAGACGGCTCGATCGACAGCATCGGCCGCGCGGAGTTCTGCACGGTGTCCGAGCGCCTCGCGCGTGATGTGCAGGAGCTCATCCGTTCGCTTGGCGGGAACTGCAATGTTCATGCCAAGCGGGGGATTACCTGGACCTCGCCGGCGCAGGCCGAGAAGCAACCCGGCAGGAACGCGTGGATTCTCCGCAACATCTACCTTCCCGAGAACCCGTTCCGCCTGGCGAGGAAAGCCGAGCGTTGGGTCATGGCCAAGAAGCGGTCAGGCGCGTATCACCGCCGCATCGTCTCGGTGGAATCGGCAGGCCGTGAGGGAGTCATGTGCATCTCGGTGAGCGCTTCGTCTCATCTGTACGTGACGCAGGACTACATCCCGACGTACAACACCGGCGACGTGTGCAAGCGGCGCGTCGGTGATCGCCGGGTTCTGGAACCCCGACTACGAACAGACCGAGAGCTGGATGGAGGCCATCGTGAACGAACTCCCGCTGCTCAAGCAGGGCGACCAGGGTCCGCACGTGCGTACGATGCATCACCTGATGCTCGCCAGGGACGTCCAAGGGCTGGAAGGCATCGGTGACACCCTCTTCGCCCCGGCCCATTCCACGGGTATCCGCGCCCTGCAGACGGCCGCGGGGCTCGAGGCCGACGGCGTCGTCGGGCCGCAGACCTGGCCCGTCCTGCTCGCCGTGCGCTGACGGCCCCCGCGGGTTCGCCGGACCCGCCCGAACCCCCGCCACCGCGCGGGGGTTCTGTCACGGTGACCGCTCGTGAACCGATGGTCACCTGCGTTCCGTGTGGAGGACCGCCGGCGCGGCTCACCGTGCTTCCAGTTCGTCGGCCCTGGCCCGGATGAGTCTGCGGACGATGAGCGCGGACTGCGAGGGCAGGCTGTCCTGCCGCTGGGTCAGGCACAGGTGGACGGGTTCCGTGTCGCGGAGCGGGAGCCAGACCAGGTCGGCGATGTCGGCCGAGGTGTCGAACCGGGCGAGGATGCCCAGCCCGGCCCCCTGACCGACCATCACCTTGACGGTGCGTGCGGACATGGCCTGGACGACGATGCCGGGACTGGGCAGGTGCCGGTGCAGGACCTCCCACATCACGGTGCCCGCCCGCATGGTGACGATGGGCCAGGTCTCCAGGTCGCGCCACTCGACCTGGTCACGACCGGCGAGCGGATGGTCGGTGCGCGCGTAGACCCCGACGGGCGCGGAGAGGAGCGGCAGACGGTGCAGCCCCGTCGCGGCCGGGCCCATCGGCATGGTGATCACCCCGAAGTCCAGCTCGCCATCGAGGACGGCACCCTCGATGTCGGCCGAGGCCCCCTCGCGGACGGTGAACCGCAGCCCGGGATGGTGGGCCCGGAGCCGGCCCACGACCGGCGCGATGATCGTCTCCGCGGACACCGAGACCGCGCCGATCTGGACCCGGCCGTGGTAGGCGCCGCCGGCCTGCATGGCCGATTCGCGCACCGCCTCCTCGGCCGCGACCAGCTGACCCAGCGGCGCGAGGAGCGCCTGGCCGGCCGGTGTCAGCCGCACGCCGTGCCGGCTGCGGGTGAGCAGGACGACGTTGAGCTCCTCCTCCAGCAACCCGATCTGCTGGCCGACGGTGGGCTGGCTGACCCCGCACCGGACGGCCGCCGCACGCAGCGATCCGGTCTCGACGGCGGCCAGGAAATAGCGTGCTCGCTCCACCCGCATCGGCCCACCATAGAAGGAAAACCTTTCACCCGTGAAGTCGAATCCTGCCTTCCCAGCGCTCCGACGGCGGAGCGATAGTGACGTGAGCCTCGTACCGGCCCGATGCGAGGTCCACGATGTGAAAGGAATTCCTGGTGTCCGACGGCCCGATGAGCGGAGTGCGCGTCCTGGACGTGTCGACGATCCTGGCCGGCCCGCTGGCGTCCGCACTGCTCGGCGAGTTCGGCGCCGAGGTGATCAAGATCGAGCATCCCGCCGAGGGCGATCCGGCGCGGCTCTACCCGCCGCTGGAGGACGGCGTGTCGGCCGCCTGGACGATGCTCGGCCGCACCAAGCGGAGCGTCACGATCGACCTGCACCACCCCGAGGCGGCCCACCTGGTCGGCAGGCTGGCCGCGGCCTCGGACATCGTGGTGACCAACTTCCGCCCGGCCACCCTGCGCCGGTTCCGCATCGACTTCGACGACCTGCGGGCCTACCGGCCGGACCTGGTGATGGTCCACGTGAGCGCGTTCGGCCGTACCGGTCCCTACGCCGAGCGGCCGGGCTTCGCCCGGGTGGCGGAGGCCTTCGCGGGTCTGACCTACCGCACGGGTGACCCGGATCGGCCGCCGGTCTTCTCCGGCTATCCCGTCGCCGACGGCGTCACCGGCATCTACGCCGCGTTCGCGGCTCTGCTGGCGCTGCGTCAGCGGGATCTCACCGGTGCGGCCCAACTGGCCGACATCCCCTTGTACGAGCCGTTGCTGCGGATGATGGAGGACTTCGTCGTCGAGTACGGCGCGACCGGTGCGAGCCGGGAGCGTCAGGGCAACGAGAATCCGCACATCAGCCCCAACAATCTCTACCGCACCCGCGACGGCCGCTGGCTGGCCCTGCCCGCCTCGACCGAGCAGATGTGGCGGCGGCTGGTCGGCGTCATGGACGCTCCGGACCTGGCCGTCCACGACTCCATGACCGCCCGGCTGGAGCACCGCGAGGAGATCGAGGCGCGCGTCGCCGCCTTCGTCGCGGCTCACGACCTGGAGCCGCTGATGGCCTCGCTGATCGGGGCCGGGGTGGCGGCGGGGCCGGTGAACTCGGCGGCGGACGTCTGCGCCGACCCGCACATCCGCGCCCGCGGGTCGGTGGTGGAGGTGCCGGGCGAAGGCTCGGGGCGGCCGCGTCTCATGCAGGCCCCGGCCGGCCGCTTCTCCGGCTTCGACGCCACGATCGGCCACGGCGCACCGGCTCTCGGTGAGCACACCACCGACATACTGCGGGATCTCGTCGGGCTGACCGAGCCGGAGATCGATGACCTGCGTGACCGAGGAGTGGTCTGACATGACCATGGCAGTCTTATCCATCATCGTGCTGGTCGCCCTCTTCGTGGCGACCCTGAGACCCGGGTTCGACCTCGGACTGGCCGCCCTGTCCGCGGCGTTCCTCCTCGGGCTGGCCGCCGGGGTGCCGGCGAACGAGGTGACGGGGTTCTTCCCCGCCGATTTCTTCGTGCTCATCGTCGGGGTGACGGCCCTGTTCGCCGCCGCCCAGCTCAACGGGACCCTCGACTGGCTGCTCGACCTGTTGCTCCGCCTGGTCGGCGGCCGGCTGTTGCTGGTCGCGCTGGTCCCCTTCGTCGTCGGCGCGGTGCTGACCGCGGTCGGCACCCTGCCCGCGGCCGCCACCGCGATCGTCGCCCCCATCGCCCTGGGCCTCGCCGCGCGGTACGGGATCTCGCCGCTGCTGGCCGCCGTCCTCGGCGTCACCGGCATCATCAGCGGACTGCTCTCACCGCTCGCCGTCTACGGCGTCACCGCCCGCGAGCTGAGCACCAAACTCGGCATCGACCTGCCCGGCTCGGCCCCGGTGACCTTCCTGCTGGGCGGGCTGCTCACCGGGCTGGCCGTATGCGTGGCCTGCCTGCTCGTCGGGTCGCGGACCGGCGCCCTGCCACGTGGCCGCGCCACCGCCCCGGCCCGGCTCACCGGCCTGACCGGCGCCTCACCGGACCCACAGGACGCGACGACCGGCCCGTCCGACGACACCGCCGTCCCGGCCGCGCCGGGAAGCCGTAAGGCCCGCGCCCTCACGGTGTTCTCCCTGCTCGCCGTCGTCGCCCTCTCGGTCGGCTTCGACATGAACGTGGGCTACCTCGGCCTGACCGCGGCGATGATCCTGCAACTGGTGCTCGGCCTGAAGCCTGGCGCGATCGTCTCGATGATCCCGTGGGGCGTCGTCCTGCTGATCGGCGGTCTGCTGACGTACGTGGGGCTGATGCAGCATCTGGGCGCGTTCAAGCAGATCAGCGACCTGCTGCAGGTCGAGGGGTCGACGGCGCTCAGCCTGCTGGTGCTGTGCTACATCGCCGGTGTCACGTCGTTCGCCGCCAGCTCCATCGCGGTGTTCGTGACCGCCATGCCGCTGCTGCCCCCGCTGGTGGCCGGCGGCCTCTCCCCGGTCGGCGGCGTGCTCGCCCTCGCCCTGGCCTCGGTGCTGGTCGACATCAACCCCCTCGGCATCACCGGCGGACTGATCCTCGGCGCCGCCGAACCGTCGGCCCGGCCCCGCCTGTTCCGCCAGCTTCTCACGTACGGTGTCATCTCGATCTTCGTCGCACCCCTCCTCGCCTGGCTCGCGTTCGCCTGGTGGTAGGCACGGCGCCGAGATATAGGCGCGATCGGTTTCGATCCCACCGAGAGCCTGATCGTCACCAACCCCGATCCCGTCCAGGGGCCGTGCGCGCTGTCGATCGACACCGGCGAGGTGGCCTGGCACTTCCCGGACGCACACCGTACCGACCGCTGGGACACCTGTTTCTCCTGGGCTTACGCCGCTGACCGTACGCAAGATCGCCACCTGACGCCGGACGCGACATTCATGATCAATACCGCACCCGGCTCTGGAGCCGCAACGGCATGACGGTACGGGCGCTCCGGTCAGCTGAGGGCGCAGGTGTTGGCCACGTCGCCGGAGGTCTGGCGGGGGATGGTGGCGCTGGGCGGGGGCTGGTGGCCGCCGCCCGGGGCCGTCCAGCGTTCGAGGGTCTCGAAGGCCGTCCGCATGCAGGGCAGCAGGGGCCGCATCCGGTCCGGGAACAGGTCGTATTCGAGGTCGAGGTGGGAGGCGCCGTCGATCCTGTAGTAGCGGTGCCGCCAGGCCATCCCCTGTGAACGCACCAGGGAGGCGTACGCGTCGCCGTGGACCTTGATCGGGAGCAGGGTGTCCAGCGTTCCCTGGACGGTGATCAGCGGCTTGCCGATGCGGCCGTTCATCGAGGCCCGCCGCACCGCCTGGTGCACACTCCTCGGGCGCGCGTAGTAGTCGTAGTCGGTGTCGCAGTTGGGCGTACCGCTCTGGCAGTACGGGATCCCCGCCTCCAGGTCACCGTCGAAGCCCGGGTCGATCTCCTCGCGATATCTGCGCTGCGTGCCGTCCCAGAGGATGCGGTAGTTGAAGTCCCACAGGAACTCCGAGCCTGGTGCGAAGCCGGCCCGCAGCATCGCGGCGTGCGCCTCCGGGTCGCCGGTCGCCGCGTACTTGGGGTAGTTGCGCAGCGCCACCGGCAGGTAGACCAGCGCGTTCGAGCCGTTGTCGGGCGGCCAGAGGGTGCCTTCCGAGTCGACGCCGCCGTCGTACAGCTCGGGGTGGTTCTCCAGCGCCCAGCGCACCAGCTGGCCGCCGTTGGAGATGCCCATCGCGTACGTCCTGCGGGCGGATCTGCCGTAGTGGCGGGCGACGGTCGCCTTGGCGGCCACGGTGACCTGGGTCATCCGGTGGTACCACTCGACGATGGCGTCGCCGGGCCGCTTGCCGTCCCGGTAGAACTCCAGGTCGACGTTGCCCTTGTCGGTCGAGGCGTAGGCGTAGCCCTTGGCCAGCACCCAGTCGGAGATCGTGAAGTCGTTGGCGTACTGGCGGCGGTTCCCCGGCGCCCCCGCGACCACCAGCCCGCCGTTCCACCTCTTCGGCAGCCGGATCACGAACTGGGAGTCGTGGTTCCAGCCGTGGGTGGGGTTGGCCGTGGAGGTGTCCGGGAAGTAGCCGTCGATCTGGACGCCCGGCACCCCGCCCGGGTTGCGGGTGGCCGCCGAGTGCAGGCCCGCCCAGTCGGCGGCGTCGGTGTGTCCCGAGGCGACCGTGCCGGCGGTGGTCAGGTCGTCCAGGCAGGCGGCGACCTGGTGCTGCGCTCCCGGGACGTCGGCCCTGCCCATGCGGGCGCAGGGGGTGTCCGCCTGCGCGGGCGAGGCCACCGGCAGCAGGGGGAGCGTCAGGAGCGACGCGAGCAGGGCGGAGAGGACAGCGGATCTGCGACGGAGGAGGGGCATGTGCGACTCCCATGCGAGGGGGAACGGAACTCGTCGGTAGGCCTGTGGCGGACGGTGTTTCGATCTCGATTCCCCGAAGTTACTAAGCGCATAGTCAGCTTGTGACGGCCGCTTGTCAACCGGTGATTCCGGCGGCGGGGCCGCCCCGGACCACTCCCGGGTGGCGGGGCGCCCCGGGCTAGTCGCGGGGCCCGGTGACCAACCGCAGCGCGAGGTCGGCGTAGAAGTCGCCCAGTTGCTCCGGCGAGTCGGCGCCGTCGAGCCGGTACCAGCGGACCAGGTCGATGCTCAGCGACAGCATCGCGCGGGTGATGCGCTCGACGTCGACCTGCGCGAACGTCCCGTCGGCGACGCCGCGCGCGACCGCGCCCCGGAAGTAGGCGTTGGTCCGGTGGCGCACCTCCACGATCTCGGCGTAGTGCTCGGCCGTGAGACCGTTCAGCTCCATCTGGCAGACGCGGGCGGTCACGTGGTGGCGGGCGTGCCACACGGTGTAGGCCGCGACGATGGCGCGCAGCCGATCCGCCGAGCTCCCCGAGCCCACGATCGACGGGTCCTGGACGTGCGCCAGGACCCGCTCGTGGCCGACCCGGATGATCTCGTACAGGACGAGCTCTTTCGAGGGGAAGTGGACGTAGAGGGCGGCGGGGCTGAGCCCGACGCCCTCGGCGATGTCGCGCGTGGTCGTGGCGTGGAATCCGTTCGCGGCGAAGCAGCGGACCGCCGAGGACAGCAGGCGGCGCTGCACCTCCCCCAGCTCCGGTCGCCACAGCTCGGGAGAGTGGTCCCGCAGCCGGGGATCGTCCGCCAAGTCCTGTGCGGTGAATCGGGCCTGCCGTCTGGCCATCCGCGCCCCACGCCCCTTCGACTCCGGGCGCATGCCCGCCACGGGCATTCTACGGATGGCCATGAAGCCTTGTGGATCACTCACTCAGTGAGGAAGGCGCACAGGGCGTCCGTCACGTCGTCGAGCGAGCCGGCGCCGTCGACCACCAGGTCAGGGTGCTCCGGCGGCTCGTAGACCTGACCGAGGCCGGTCATGTTCGGCAGCGTGCCGGCCTTGGCCTTGGCGTACAGGCCCTTCGGGTCCCGGCGCGCGCACACCTCGGCCGGTGTGTTCACCCAGACCTCGGCGAAGTCGCCCGGCTGGAACAGGCTCTTGGCCACCGCCCGGTCCGTCCGGAACGGCGAGACCAGCGCGACGACCACGATCAGCCCGGCGTCCAGCAGGATGCGGGTCAGCTCGGCGACCCGGCGCACGTTCTCCGCGCGGTCCCCCGGGGTGAACCCGAGGTCCTTGTTCAGCCCGCTTCGGACGTTGTCGCCGTCGAGCACGTAGGTGTGCAGCCCCATGGCGTGCAGCCGCCGCTCCAGCGCGTCGGCGATCGTCGACTTGCCGGCGCCCGGCAGGCCGGTCAGCCACAGCACTCTGGCCCGCTGCCCCTTCAGCCGTTGCCTGGCGTCGCGGTCGACGGTGTAGGCGTGCGGGACGACGTTGCGACCGCGCCGCAGCGCGTGCCGGACCATGCCGGCCGCCACGGTCTCCTTGCTGACCCGGTCCACGAGCAGGAAGCTGCCCGTGTCCCGGCAGGCGCGGTAGCTGTCCAGGCAGAGCGGGGTGTCGGTGGTCAGCTCGACCGTGCCGAGGTCGTTGAGGTCGAGGGTGCGCGCGGCGAACTGCTCGCCGGACACCACGTTCAGCCGGCCGCGCACGCTCGTGACCACGGCGGGCACCGTCCGCGACCCGGCCCGCAGCAGGTAGGAGCGGCCGTGCCGCAGCGGCTCCTCGGCGGTCCAGACCAGCGTGGCGGAGTACGCCGACGCCGGTGACAGCCCGTCGTCCAGGGTGCCCGGCGTGGTCAGCAGGTCCCCGCGACGGACGTCGACCTCGTCGGCCAGCGTCACCGTCACGGGGGTGCCGGGCGCGGCCCGGTCGAGGTCGACGCCGCCGGGGCCGAGCACCCGCTCGATCCGCGACGCGACGCCGCTGCCGGCGACCGCGACGGCGTCGCCCGGTCGGACCGGGCCGCCGACCACCGTGCCGGCGAAACCGCGCAGGTCATCCGCGCGGATGACGTACTGGACGGGCAGCCGGTAGTCACCGGGAGCGTCCGGTCGCGGCGGCTCGGGCGGCTCCCACGCGGCCAGCGCGCCGAGCAGGGTCGGCCCGTCGTACCAGGGGAGGTTCGGCGACGGGGCGACGACGTTGTCCCCGCCGAGTGCGCTGGCCGGTATGACGCCGGCCGTCATGTCGAAGCCGGCCGCCGCCGACCGCACCTCGCTCGCGAGCTTGTCGAACACCGCCTGGTCGTAGTCCAGCGCGTCGAGCTTGTTGACCACCGCGATGACGGTCCGCACGCCCATCAGCGCGCAGATCGCCAGGTGCCGATGGGTCTGCTCGCGGATGCCCTTCGTGGCGTCGACGAGTAAGACGGCGACGTCCGCGGTGGACGCCGCGACCGCCATGTTGCGGGTGTACTGCTCGTGTCCCGGCGCGTCGGCGATGATCACCCGGCGCCCGGACGGCAGATCCAGGAAGCGGTGGGCGACATCGATGGTGATGCCCTGCTCGTGCTCCGCCTCCAGCCCGTCGGTCAGCAGCGAGTAGTCCACCGCGCCGGCCGGGATCGTGGAGCCGCCGCGCCGGGTCCGCCGCGCGTAGTCGAGCTGGTCCTCGGTGGCGCCGCCGGTGCTGGCGAGCAGCCGGCCGATGAGGGTGGACTTGCCGTCGTCGACCGAGCCGCACGCGACCATTCGAAGCACCGCGACCATCAGAAGTACCCCTCAGACTTCTTGCTCTCTATGGATGTGCCGCCCTCACCGTCGATGAGCCGGCCGGCGCGTTCGGATCTGCGGTCGAGCCGCATCTCGTCGATGACCTCGTCGAGGTTCTCGGCCTTCGACTCGACGGCCGCGGTCAGCGGGTAGCAGCCGAGCGTGCGGAACCGTACCTGGCGGGGCTGTGGTCGCTCGCCGGGCTCCAGCGGGAAGCGCTCGTCGTCCACCATGATCAACGAGCCGTTCCGCTCGACGACCGGGCGTGGTGCGGCGAAGTACAGCGGCACCACGGGGATGTCCTCCCGCCTGATGTAGCGCCAGACGTCCAGCTCCGTCCAGTTCGACAGGGGGAACACCCGCATCGACTGACCGTCGGCCAGCTCGGTGTTCGCCCACCACCAGAACTCCGGACGCTGTGAGCGCGGCTCCCAGCGGTGGCCGGGCTCGCGCAGCGAGAAGATCCTTTCCTTGGCCCGCGACCGCTCCTCGTCGCGTCGCGCGCCGCCGATCGCCGCGTCGAACCCGTTGTCGTCGAGCGCCTCGCGCAGCACGACGGTCTTCATGAGCCGCGTGTACTCGTGCGCGCCGTGGGTGAACGGCGTCGCCCGCTCCGGGTTGGTGCGCACCTGGAGGTCGAGCCCCAGCCGCCTGGCCGTGTCGTCCCGGAAGGCGATCATCTCGCGGAACTTCCAGCCGGTGTCGATGTGCAGCACGGGGAACGGCATCCGGCCGGGCGCGAACGCCTTGGTCGCCAGGTGCAGCAGCACCGAGGAGTCCTTGCCGATCGAGTAGAGCAGCACCGGCCGGCGAAAGGCCCCGGCGACCTCGCGCAGTATGTGGATCGCCTCGGCTTCGAGCACATCCAGGACGTCTTCTTCGGCCACGTCTCGGCCCTCCGTCGTCGCTTACCAGACCAACCTGATGGACGATCTTCTGGTCTTCGTGATCCCGCCACTGGCCGCCGGCGGATCAGACCCTGATCCCCGCGACCCTGTCCGCCTATAGTAACCTATAAAGAGGCTATATCGGTTACTAGATGGCGTACGGCGCTCGGCCGCGTGGCGGAGGGAGCAACTCACCTGCCCGAGACACGCGGCCGGGAACAGCCTTTTCGACGCCAGATCGGCGGTGCGGTGATGAGCGGCCATGACTCCCTGACGGTGAAAGAGCTGTCCCAAAAGACCTGGATCGACTTCGAGACGGTGCTCGGGGCCAACGGAGGCGCCCGCGGGTGCTGGTGCATGCACTGGCGGCTGTCCATCGCGGAGTGGATGGAAGGAAAGGGCGAGGGGAACAAGAAGGCGATGAAACGCCTCTCCCAGCGCGAACCGGCGCCGGGCGTCGTCGTCTACCAGGAGGACGCGCCGGTAGCCTGGTGCTCGCTCGGGCCGCGTTCCTCGTTCCCGAGGCTGGAGCGCTCGCCGCTGCTCGCCGAAATCGACGACGAGCCGGTCTGTGCGATCGCGTGCGTCCTCGTCGAGAAGAAGCATCGCGGCTCGGGGCTGCTGCCGGCCATTCTCGAAGCCGTCTGCGACTACGCGGCCGGCGCCGGTTACCCGGCCGCCGAGGGCTACCCGATCGAGCCTCGCGACGGGAAACGCGCCGGCTCGGACACGGCGATGACGGGCATAGCCAGCGCCTTCCTCGACGCGGGATTCACCGAGGTGGCCCGCCCGCGCGGCGATCGGCCGATCATGCGGCGCAAGCTCCGCGCCACCCGATGACGTCGGTCAGCGGCGCAAGCTCCCGCCGCCCGATGACGTCGGTCAGCGGCGCGGGCGGCCGCGCCGCCGGGTGACGTCAGTCAGCGGCGCGTCCGCCATGACGGTGCCGGCGCGCCTTCTCGCGGTTGCCGCAGGTGCTCATGCTGCACCAGCGGCGACGCCCGCCCCGCGAGGAATCCAGGAACAGCCAGCCGCATCTCCCGCACGCCCTGATCCGGTCGGCCGGCAGGGCGAACAGTGCCTGAACGGCCAGCAAGGACAAGGTCGCGGGAATCGCTCCCGGCGCCGTCCAGTCCACGGTGAAGCGGTCCAGCGCGGCACTGATCCGCTGAACCTGCTCGGCTCGTACGCCCATCCCGGCCTGCTGCAGGAGTGCGCCGAAGGGTTCGGCCGGCACCGGCTCCCCGCCCGCGACCGCGCTGAACACGGCCCACGCCTGCTCGCGAACGGCCTGGACCTCTGACACGAGGGCACGCGCGGCCGCCTCCGTCAGCGGCGGCGGCTCCTCGAACAGGCCCGCGGACGCGCACCAGGTCAGGACGTCCGAGGGCGTTCTCAACAGCTCGCCGTCCTCGGCGGGATGCAGCCGATCGAAGACGGTGTTCGTGAGGTCCAGGACCGGGTGACCGCCGATGAAATGGCCGTCTTGCCAGGGCGGCCGGACCTCGGAAGTGAGAGTAACCATTGAGCCGAGCATATATGGTTACTCGGCCGGTCGCCAGGGCAGGTCTAGGTGATCTCTCCGATGAAGCGCCTCCGGAAGAGGACGGTCGCGACGATCGCCGCGGCCGCGAACCCGACCGCGCACCACAGCGACCAGCGCCAGCCCACGACGTCGGCCCCGGAGGCCGCGGTGAAGTGAGCCGCCACCGAGGCCAGCACGCCCACGCCCACGGCCAGCCCCAGCTGCTGGGAGACGTTGATCAGCGCGCCGGCCGTGGCCCGCCGTCCCTCGTCGGCGCCGTTCGTGCCGGCGATGCTCGTCGTGATCAGCGCGAGGATGTGGCCGAAGGCGTTCACGGAGGTGCCGATCAGGACGAGGGCGAGTCCGTAGTCCTCCGGCAGGCCCACCATGAGGAGAATGCCGAACGTCTCGATGACGATCCCGGACAGGAGCACCCGGTAGAGCCCGAAGCGCTCGATGAGTTTCCCCGCGTAGATCCCGGTAATGATCGCGATCGCGCCCGAGACGGCGAACGTCAGGCCGGTCGCGAGCGCGCCCAGACCGAGATGCGTCTGCAGGTAGAGGGTGAGAATGAACAGCATTCCACCGTACGAGCAGATCAGCAGGACGCTGACCAGGTTGGCGGCGCCGATGGCGGCGGTGCGGAAGATGGAGATCGGCACGAGGGTGTCGTCCTTGCGGGACTCCACCCAGATGAACAGGGCGATGGCCGGCACCGCGATCCCGGCGGCGAGCAGGATCGGCGCGGACGACCAGCCGTACCTCTCCCCCTCGGTGAGGGCGAACACCAGCGCGACCATGCCCGTGGTCGCCAGGGCGACGCCGGTGATGTCGAGGCGACGGGAGGCGTGCGTGTCCCGGCTCTCGTCGAGATACGTTCTGGCGAGAAGACCGGCGACCAGGACGATCGGCACGTTGATCAGGAAGATGGACCGCCAACCGGCGAACTCCGTGAGCACGCCCCCGAGCACCATGCCGGAGACGAACCCCGCCGACAGCGCCGACCCATAGATGCCGAGCGCGCGTTCGCGTTGCGCGCCTTCCGGGATGGCCGCCTGGAGCAGCCCCAGACCCGCCGGCGCGATGAACGCGGCGGCGACCCCCTGCAGGGCGCGGCCCGCGAGGAGCACCGCCGGCGACCAGGCGAGGCCCGCGAGGACGGAAGCGAAGGCGAAGCCGGCGAGACTCCAGATGAACACCCGCTTCCTGCCGTACAGATCGGCGACCCTCCCCCCGAACAGGAGAAAGCCGCAGAAGGCGAGGGGGTAGGTGGACAGGACCCAGGCGACGCCACCGGAGGTGAAGGCCAAGCCCTCGCGAATGCTCGGGGCGGCCACGTTGATGATCGAATAGTCCAGAGCGACCAGGAACTGGGTGCCGCAGATGACGGCGAGCTGCCAGAACCGCCGGGACCGGAATCCGCTCTCGGCCTCTCCGGTCGTGCGCACGGATGCTTCCTTCATCGTCCCTTCCTTTCGCTTCTGCCGGCCATCAGCCCGGAGATCTCGGACAGCGGGCGGCCGAGAAACGTGCGGTGAAGGTGCGCCACGGCCGTGAGCACGTCATGCTCGGCGCACGTGATGGAGACGCGTCGCCCGTGAACGGTCATGTCCCGCACCCCGATGCCGTGGGCTCTGAGGGTGTGCAGCACCTGGAGAAGGCGGCCACCGAACCCGCGGCCCACCAGCGACACCTTCGCCACCGGCCCGGACCAGCGGCGCCCGGTGAAGGCGCCGGCCGCGTGCAGGTCCGTGAGCACCTCGTCGACCTGGTCCCGGTCGCCGGCCTGCACGATGAACCGCAGCGAGCCGGGCACATGGTCGAGCATGTCCACCGACAGCATCGGATCGGTCAGCGCGGCGGCGACCGGGGTCAGGGCAGCGGGGTCGAATCCGTCGAGCCGGCAGCGGAGCTGGCCGGTCTGGTGGGCGACGCCGACGGCGGTGAGCCGCTCGCGGTCGAGCAGGGCGGCCTGGTGGAAGCCGGTCACCCAGGTGCCGGCGGTCTCGGTCGTGCTGGATCGGACGTGGATGGGCACGCGATGGCTGCTGGCGTACTCCACGCTGGAATGGGCGAGGACCGTCGCGCCGCTGGCGGCCAGCTCGGCCATGTCCTCATAGGAGAGGTGGTCCAGCTTGCGGGCCTCGGCGACGTGGCGCGGATCGGCGGTGAACACCCCCTCGACGTCGGTGAATATCTCGCAGGCCTCGGCCTGTAACGCCGCGGCCAGGGCGACGGCGGTGGTGTCCGAGCCGCCCCGGCTCAGCGTGGTGAGCTCGCCGCTGTCGGCGGCGACGCCCTGGAAGCCGGTCACCACAGGGACGTGCCCGGTCTGGACGCATGCGCGGATCCGCGCGGGGTCGACGCTGACGATCCGGGCGCTGCCGTGCACCCCGTCGGTGACGATGCCGCCGTCGCGGCCGCTGAACGAGCGGGCGGGCACGCCCAGCTCGTGCAGCGCCATGGCGAGCGCCGCCGCGGCGGCCTGCTCACCGGTGCTGAGCAGGAGATCCAGCTCCCGGGCGTGCGGCGCATCGGTGAGGTTACGCGCCAGGTCGAGGATGGCGTCGGTCGTGCCGCCCATCGCGGAGACCACGGCGACCACGGATCCATCCGCAGCGGCGATGCGCTGTGCCGCGTGATTGATCTTGTTCGCGTCACCCAGTGATGTTCCGCCGTACTTCTGGATCACCAGGCTCATCGGCTTACTCCTGCGCCACGTAGGTCTCGCGGCGCAGCTGGGACGGCGTGCCGAGCCGCACCGATTCGACCGCCGCCCGCCGGTAGTACAGCTGGGCGTCGTTGTCGGCCAGCATGCCGGCGGCGCCGTGGATCTGCATGGTCCGCGTCGTGACGGTGCGGGCCAGGTCCGACGCCGCCGCGAGGCCGGCCGCCGCGTGCTCGGCCGCGTCGCGGTCGTGCACCAGCATGCGGGTCGCGTCGATGTGCATCGACAGCTCGCTGAGCCGGAACGCCAGGCCCTGAAACTTGCCGATGGGCTGGCCGAACTGGCGGCGCGTCTTGGCGTAGGCGACGGCGTGATCGAGTGCCGCCTGGGCCAGGCCCACCAGGTACGCCGCCTGGCGCACCCGCGCGTGGGCCAGCGCCGCCGCCCACGCGGTGGCGGAGCCGGCCCACGCGGCCACGGTCGCGTCCGCGAACTCGACCTCGTACGCCTCACCCCGGCTCGTCTCCTCGTAGCGCCGCAGGGTGATGGACGGCTGCCCGGCACGTACGAGCGCGAGGCGCGGTCCGGCGGAGTCGACGCCGCCCACGACGAAGTGGTCCACCTCCGCCGCGAACCCGACGAAGGTCCGCCGCGCGGAGATCGTCTCGTTCGTCACCGACCAGGGCTCGGCCGCGACGGCCAGCGCCACCGGCGCCTGGCCGAGGTCGACGTCCCACGCCAGCTCCCGCGCGGTGAGCGTGTCGAGCAGCGGCCCCTGGTACAGCGCCGACCCGAGCAGCTCGGCCAGCCGCACGGGCTCGGCGGTGTCGAGCGCGCCGAGCCCGGCCAGCCCTTGCCACACCATCGCGCGCATCTCGCGGCTGTCCTCGTCGCTGCCCCCGCCTTCCCCGCGCGGCCGATCGGCCATCCGCCGGACCAGCGGCGCCAGATCGTCGTCGAAGAAGCCGGCGATCGCCTCGGTACCCACTGTGGTCATGACGGCAGCCCCAATTTCGATGTGGCGACGAAGAAGAGCATGATCTCCGAAGAGCCCTGGGCGAGCGTGAGCCCCGGAGCCTCCCGGAGCGCGGCGTCGAAGACGCCATCGGCGATCGCCTCGGGATCTCGTGCGTCCAGCAGCGCCTGCGGCCCGAGCAGCTCGACCGCCGCCACGGACACCTCCTTGGCCGTCTCCGACGTGTACCACTTGGCGGTCGCCGAGTGCACCTCGTCGGGCCGGCCGTCGTGCAGGTTGGCCACGCACCGCCAGGCCAGCAGCCGCGCCGCGCGTACCCGCGTCTCCAGCTCCACCAGCCGCTGCTCGCACCCGGGCGGCGCGTGCGCACGCAGCGCGGCCAGGGTGCGCTCCGCCTTGGCGGAGTGGTCGAGGCCGGTGCGCTCTAGCGGCAGCACCTTGCCGAGCACCTGCCAGCCGTCGTCGACCTCGCCGAGCACGTCCTCGGGCCCGACCCGGATCCCGTCGAGCGTCACCAGGTCGAAGCGCTCCTCCGACAGGTTCCACACCGGCTCGATGACCACGCCCATGCTCTGCAGGGGCACCAGGAACAGCGTGATCCCGAAGAAGTTCACCGGGCCGGTCGACGTGCGGGCCGCGCACAGCGCGAACTCGCTGTGCTGCGCCTTCATGTTGTAGATCTTCCGGCCGGACAGCCGCCAGCCGTCGCCGTCCGGCTCGGCGCGCGTGGTCAGCGACGCCAGGTCGGAGCCGACACCCGGCTCGCTGAACAGCACGTTGGCCGTGATCTCGCCGCGCGCGAGGCCCGGCAGGTACCGCTCCCGCTGCTCCTGCGTGCCGAACAGGTGGATGGCCATCCCGACGATGTCGATGCCCAGCGAGTGCACGTTCTCGGGGACGCCGTGGCGGATCATCTCCTCGGTGACGATCGCCTTCTCCACGATCGTGGCGTCCGCTCCGCCGTACCGCTCGGGCCAGTTGATCGCGAGCCGGCCGAGCTTGCCCAGGCGCCGGTGCACGTCGAGCAGACCGCTCTCCTGCCCGTACGGCATCCGCCTGGACCGCGCGATCTCCCCGCGTACGTCGTCCTCGCACAGCAGCTTGCAGAGCTCTTCCCGGAAGCCGTCCTGCTCCGGGGTGAAAGCCGGCATCATCGGGCGCTCACCTCCCTCAGTCCGTCGCGCATCGTCCGCGCCAGCGCCTCTATGTGCGGCGGCTGGAGCATGGTGTAGTGGTCGCCCCGCACCACCTGGATCTCGTCGGCGTAGGCCCGCCATCGGTCGAGCTTCTCCGGCCCCGACTCCTCGGCGCACAGCAGCAGCACCCGGCCGGCCACCCGCGAGGGACGGAACGTCAGGAGCGCGCGCACGTTCGCGGCGAACATCGGGAACCGCTCGGCCACCTCGGCGGCGTCCGGTTCGGCGCCCATGTCCGCGACGTCGGCGGCGAACCACGCGCGCAGCTCGTCCTCGCCGGGATGGGACGGCGCGTCCGGGACGGCGGTGTCGAGCACGAACGTCAGCGCGACGTCGCCGTCCTGGCGCGCCATGTCGAGCGCCACCGCCCCGCCGACCGACCAGCCGCCCACATGCAGCGGCCCGTCGGGCTGGACCTCACGGACCGCGGCCAGATAGGCGGCGGCGAGGTCGGGCAGCCGCCGGCCCTCGACCGGGTCGCCGT
Source organism: Nonomuraea glycinis (assembly GCF_014646515.1). Classification (GTDB taxonomy): domain Bacteria; phylum Actinomycetota; class Actinomycetes; order Streptosporangiales; family Streptosporangiaceae; genus Nonomuraea; species Nonomuraea glycinis. Next base: position 638,645 of record NZ_BMNK01000001.1, on the reverse strand, counting down.
GCAGGCCCGGATCCTCCAGCGCGTAGACGGGCCGGTCGTCGCCCAGCAGCGCGGCCAGCGGCACGTAGGGCGCCACCGATCCGCCCGCCGCGTGCACGAGGAACAGCGGCGGCTTCGTGCCCGCGGGCCGGAGCGGCACCAGCGGGGACACCGTCTGCTGAGACACCGTCTGCCGAGCGGGGCGCGGCCGGGCGAGGGCCTCCTCCCGTCTGCGCCGTAACCGCAGTCGCAGTAGCGCGCGTCGTTTCCCCTCCAGGGTGGAGGGCTGTGCGCCGGCCATCAGCTCGTCTCCTTCAGCAGCCGGTCGAGTTCCTCCTCGGACAGATCGGCGACCTGATCCTCCAGCTGCGCCACCTCGTCCTCGCCCAGCAGGGCCCGCTGCGCGTCGTCGATCTGGGCGGCGAACTGGCTGAGCAGCGGGTAGCTGAACAGCCGCCGCGGGTCGAGCGTCACCTGGAAGGCGTCGCGCACCCGCGAGATCATCTGGGTCACCTGCAGCGAGTTGCCGCCGAGGACGAAGAAGTTGTCCTGCGCGCCGATGCTGCCGGCGTCGAGGCTCAGCAGGCCCTGCCAGATCTCGGCCAGCCGGCGCTGCGTCTCGCTGGTCAGCTCGACCTGTCCCCCGCCGCCGTCGGGGCGCGGGTCGGGCAGCCGGGCGTGGTCCACCTTTCCGGTGGAGGTCAGCGGGAGCTGCTCCAGCTGGACGTAGTCGGTGGGCACCATGTGCAGGGGCAGCCGCCCGGCCAGGTGCTCGCGCAGTTCCTCGGGCTCGAACGCGCCGACCACGTACGCGGCCAGCCAGGCCGAGGGCGTGCCCGGGTCGCGCACGGTCACGACGCACTGCCGTACGCCGGTGAAGCTCTCGATGGCGTGCTCGATCTCGCCGAGCTCCACACGCAGGCCGCGCAGCTTCACCTGGCGGTCGACCCGGCCGAGGAATTCCAGTTCGCCGTCGGCGTTCCAGCGCACCAGATCGCCGGTGGCGTACATGCGCTCGCCCGCGGTGGCGGCGAACGGGTCGGGCAGGAACTTCTCGGCGGTCTGGTCGGGCCGGCCGAGGTAGCCGATGGCCAGACCGGCGCCCGCCATGTACAGCTCGCCGGGCACGCCGGGCGGCACGGGCCGCAGTGCCTTGTCCAGGACGTAGGCCCGCTGGTTGGCCATGGCGCGGCCGATCGGCGGCGGCCCGTCCAGCGGCTCCGGCGGGCACAGGTAGTCCACGCAGGTGACCGTGACCTCCGTCGGCCCGTATCCGTTGTGGAACTCGCGCCCCGGCTTGCGCCACCGGTTGACCAGATCGGGGCCGAAGGGCTCCATGCCGATGAAGCACACCCGCAGGTCGTCCAGGACGGACGGATCGAGCAGCCCCAGCACCGCGGGCGGGATGTCCACCATCGTCACCCGCTCGCGGGCCAGCAGCCGCTGCAGCGCTTCGGGGTCGAGCAGCTCGGCGCGCGGCGCGCCCACGATGGTCCCGCCGGCGGTCAGCGTGGAGAACACGTCCGAGACGCTCACGTCGAAGGCCGGGTTGGAGAACTGCAGGATCCGGTCGTCCGGCGTCACCGAGAACATCCGCTGGAAGGTGGTGCAGAAGTTCACCACGGCCCGGTGCGGGACCATGACGCCCTTGGGGGTGCCGGTCGAGCCGGAGGTGTAGATGACGTACGCCGTGTCCTCCCGCGTCACGCGCACCGAGGGCGGCGTGACCGGCCGGTCGTCGAGGGTGTCGGTGTCCAGCAGGATGCGCCCCACGTCGGCGGGCACCCGGTCGGCGAGATCCGACGTCGTCACCACCGCGGCCACGTCGGCGTCGGCGAGCTGGTAGGCCAGCCGCTCCGGCGGATATTGCGGGTCGAGCGGCAGCCAGGCCCCGCCCGCCTTGAGCACGCCGAGCTCGGCGGCCGGCAGGTCGAAGCCGCGCTCCAGCAGCACCCCGACCACGCGCCCCGGCGCCACCTTGAACTCCTCGACGAGCGCGTGCGCCAGCCGGCTGGACCGCTCGTCCAGTTGCGCGTAGGTCAGGTCCCGTTCCGCGAAGCGCATCGCGACCGCGTCGGGCGCCTCGGCCACGCGCGCCGCGAACAGCTCGTGCAGCAGGCGCTCGTCGGGCTCGCCGGGCGCGGGGTTCCATTCGGTGAGGACCCGTAGGTATTCGCCGTTGGACATGATGTCCAGCGCGTCCATTCGGGCGTCCGGCCGGGACAGCGCGTCGGCCATGACCGTGGAGAAGTGCTCCACCAGCCGTTCGACCCGCTCGTGGTCGAACAGCTCGGAGGAGTATTCGATCCACACGCCCAGGCCGCCGTCCGGCAGGTCGTTGATCTGGAACGTGAGGTCGAACCGGGTCGTGCCCGGTTGCGGGGTGAGCATCTCGACCTCGACGCCGGGCAGCCGCCAGCGGGCGATCATCGGCTCGGGCAGCAGCGTGAACAGGTGCGCGACCAGCGGGTTCCGGCCTGGCAGCCGCTCCGGCTTGAGCTCCTCCACCATGCGGCCGAACGGCACGTCCTGGCGGGCCATCCCTTCGAGGATGGCGTTGTTGGTGGTGTGGACCAGGTCGCGGAACACGGGATTGCCCGAGAGGTCGCCGCGGACCGCCACCGTGTTGGCGAAGAACCCCATCATGGGCTCGGTCTCCGAGCGGGTCCGGCCGGACAGGACCGACCCGAGCCCGATGTCGTGCTGACCGGTGTAGCGGTTCAGCACGATCTGGTACCCGGCCATGGTCAGGGCGAGCAGGGAGACGTTCTCGGCCTGGGCCAGCTCGCGGATCCCCCGGGCGAGCTCGTCGGGCAGGCGGGTCTCGTAGATGCGGCCGGCCCCGGTGGGCGCCGACGGGCGCTGCCGGTCGGTACGCCACTCCAGGGGTTCCATCCCGTCCAGCGCGGCCCGCCAGTAGTCCATCTGCTTGGCAGGCTCCTCACTGAGCAGCCAGAGCCGCTGCCACGCCGCGAAGTCGGCGGGCTGCAGGGGCAGCGGGGGGAACTCCGCGCCGCTCGGATCGGTGTAGCGGGCCGTCAGCTCCTCGGCGAACTGGCGCGAGGACCATCCGTCGATGACGATGTGATGCCAGACGATGGACAGCACGTGCTCCTCAGGGCCCAGCCGCAGCAGCGCGAACCGGTACGGCGGGCTGTTGCGCAGGTCGAACTCCTCGCGCACCTGCCCGTCGATCCAGTCCTGAACGGACTCCTCGGTCCCGTCGGTCACCGGCAGGTCGAAGGTCTCGGGCGGCGGATCGACCGTCTGGAAGGGCACGCCGTGCTCGTCGCCGAACCGGGTGCGCAGGCTCTCGTGCCGCGCGACTATCCCGCGCAGCGCCTCGGCGAGGGCGGCCACGTCGAGCTGCCCGCGCAGGCGCATCGCGAACGGCACGTTGTAGACGGGTGCGCCCGCGACCATCTGGTGCAGGAACCACAGGAACCGCTGCTGCTCGGCGATGGCCATCTTGCCGGTGCGCGGGACGGCGACGATCCGCTCCCGCTCGGCCTTCTCCGCCACCCGCTGGCGGACCTTCATCTCCAGCAGGGCGCGCCGGATATCGGCGACGTTACGTTCGTCGGGTGTAGCCATGATCTCCCTCTCTTCCTTCACCGTCGCACGCTCAATGGGCGCAGATCGGTCCACACCCGCGCGATGTGTGCCAGGCAGTCGCTCCTGCCGCCCTCGACGCCGGCCTCGCGCCAGCCGGTGGGAATCTCCCGGCCGGCGGGCCAGATCGAGTACTGCTCCTCGTGGTTGATCACCACGACGAACTTGTCTTCCATGGCGCTTACCTTTCCTGAGCTACGAAGGCGGGAATGTCGGTCAGTTCACTGAGGTAGCGATCGAGCGTCCTTGGCCCGGTCGCCGTCGGCCGCGCCAGCGAGGGCGCGTGCCGGCTGAACCGCTGGGTGTCGAAGTGACGGGAGCCGTCGGTGAACATCCGGTCGAACTCGACCGGCGCCGCGTCACCGTCGGCGGCCGGAGGCGGCAGCAGCAGGCGCAGCCCGGCGAGCCTCCCGTCGGGCTCGGCGAGGGCGTCCAGGCGGTCGCGGAACCGCGCGTAGCCGACCCGGTCGAGGCCGCACCGGTCGGCGAGCTCGCCGAACGCCTCGGCGAAGCGCAGCCTCGACGGCCACAGCACGTGCATCGCGCCGTCGGGCACCTCGAGGTCGCCGGTCGCGGCGCGGGCCACGAACTGGCCGACCACGTCCACCGGGGTCACGTCGGTCGCGGCTTCGGTCGGGAACACGCATCCGGTGCGCGCGCACGCGTACAACAGGTTGTGCGCCAGCGAGTCCGGGTTGGCCACGCCTGTCGCCCGGTGCGGCCACACCTCGCCGAGGCGGTACACCACCGAGCTGACGCCCTGCCGTTGCGCGTCGGCGAGCAGGCTCTCCGCGACGTACTTCGACCTGTTGTAGCCGTCCGCGGCGACCTGGTCCGGCGCCGGGATCTGACTCTCGGTGATGCGCGGGGCGGCCGGCCCGGGGGGCGGGAAGATGCTCAAGGTGGACAGGGTGTGCAGGCGGGCGCCGCCCGAGGCGAGTTTGATCAGCTCCTGTACGCCGAGCACGTTGGCCGGGCGGTGGTCCAGATAGCCGGACAGGAAGTTCACCGCGCCCGCGGCGTTGACGACGCCGGACACGGTCGAGGCGATCGTGTCGAACCGCCGCTGCGACAGGCCGAGCAGCTCGCTGCCCAGGTCGCCGGGGACCACCTCGACCCGTCCGGTCTTGAGTGCCATGGGCAGCTGCTGCCAGGCGGACGTCAGCCCGTACTGCTCAAGGGCCTCGGTCAGCCGCCGGGCGCCGTCCGGTGGGTCGGCGCACCGTACCAGGCAGATCAGTGCGGCGTTGGAGCGCATCAGCAACTCGGCGAAGATGTGCGCCCCGACGAACCCGGTCGCGCCGGCGAGCAGCAGGGTCTGCGGCGGGCGCCACGCCAGGTCGTGCTTGATGTAGGCCAGTTCGGCGCTGTCGTCGTCGACGCCCTTGGTCAGCCGCGCCGCCTGGGCGCGCACGGTGGAGGCGACGAGGAGGTCCCTGGGCCGCACCGGCCTGCCCAGCCGCCGGCTGACCTCGGCGGTGAGCCGGTAGGCGATCAGCGAGGTGCCCCCGTAGTCGGAGAACGGCACGACCACCGAGACCTGCTCCTGCTCGAGCACTTCACGCCACGCCGAGCAGATCAGCTCCTCCATCGGGTCGGCCGGCGGTTCGACCCGCTCCACCGGGCCCGGCTGCCGCGCCGTCTCGGCCACGATGAGCGCGGCCAGGGTCTTGCGGTCGGCTTTGCCGTTGCCGTTGAGCGGGAGCGCGTCGAGCACCACGATCTGCTGCGGGACCTGCTCGGCCGGCAGTTTCTCCGCCGCGTAGCCGCGGAGAAGCTCCACGGGCGGCGGATCGTCCGGCGATCGCGGGGTGACGCAGCAGACCAGCGTGGACTCGGGTGCCTCACCGAGCACGATCGCCACCGCGCTGCCCACGAGCGGATGGTCGGCCAGGGCCGAGGCGACATCGCCCAGCTCCACCCGCACCCCGCCGACCTTGACCTGCTCGTCGCGGCGGCCGATGAAGTACAGCAGCCCGTCCTCGCCGGCCCGCGCCAGGTCCCCGGTCCGGTAGAGCTCGTCGCCGGGGATCTGGGGGAACGGGTTGGCCACGAACGCCCGCGCGGTGCGCTCGGGATCGTTGAGGTAGCCCGCTCCGATGCACTCACCGCCGAGGTACAGCTCGCCGGGCGTGGTCGCCGGGACGGGCATGAGATCGTCGTCGAGCACGATCGCGGCGGTGTTGTCGATGGGGCGCCCGAGCGGGATCCGGTCGACGTCGGCGTCCGTGACGTCGTGGAACACCGATCCGATCGAGCACTCCGTCGGCCCGAACGTGTTGGTGACCTTGAGCTCGGGCAGCAGCGCGCGCAGCCGGTGCACCGCGCCGGGACCGGCCGCCTCGCCGCCGATGAGCATGCGCCGCAGGCTCGACGTCGCCTCGCGCAGGTCCTCGCGCACCTCCAGCAGCGACACGAACGCCGCGAGCACCGACGGTACGAAGTCGGTCATCGTGACGCCGTAGCGGCCGATGGTCATCGCGGTCTCCTCAAGGTCGAGGATCCCGTCGCGGTGCGGCAGCACGACCTGCCCGCCGGACACCAGCGGCCACAGCACCTGCCACATCGAGGAGTCGAACGTGGACCGGCTGTTCTGCAGCGTCACGTGCCCGGCCCCGTCACCGAACCGGCGCGACATCGTGGTCAATCGGTTGACCAGGCCGCGGTGGTGGTTCAGCGCGCACTTGGGCGTGCCCGTCGAGCCTGAGGTGTAGAACCCGTAGATCAGGTCTTCGGGACCGGGTGCCCGGCCGGCCGGTGGGGGCGTCAGCTCGGCTGGATCGTGCGGCGGCTCCGCGCAGTCGACGATCACCGTCGGCAGGGACGCATCCAGCTCGGCGACGGTCTCCGCGGTCGCCCGCGATGCCACGATGACGGGCGGCGACAGCTCGGCCATAATCGCGCCGAGACGTTCGATCGGCCAAGCGGGATCCAGCGGCACGAATGCCGAGCCCGTCTTCATCACCCCGAAGAGTGCGGTCGGAAATTCGGGCCCGTCCGCTATCAACACGGGTATCAATTGTCGCGCCAGGACGCCGTGACCGATCAGTCGATTGGCCGTCACATTGGCCGCGGCGTCCAGCTCGGCATAGCTCATCGTAGTGTCGCGATAGCGGATCGCGGGACGGTCGGGCGCGTTCTCTTTTTGTGCGCAGAACAGGTCGAGTACTGTGCTCCGCCGAGGGAACGCGTGCTGCGGACCCAAAGATAAGTGAATTGTGGTTAAGGCATTTTCGCTCGGGTGCGACTGCTGGTGGCGTGGCATCGTGCTCCCATGGTCTCGACTGGTAAAGATCCTTCGCGTCGCGGAAAAGTCACCGGTCATGCCGGTGCGTCTCAGGCGGCCAGGGCGGCCCTCGGCGAGCGTGACGAGGAGGCGTTCACCGTGTCCTGCGGCTGTGGGCAGGCGACTGCGCAAGGCGTGCGATGAGCCTGGGAACTGCGGTGACCATGTGTTTTCTCCCTGGACCTAATGACCTGAGCACAGCTTGAGTAACCGATAACAAGTTGGATACGGGTTACTACCATACTGAGCACAGGTGGCTGGGATGTGCAACCCCGGCTGTCGCCGCCGCCCGCGCGGCCCGTCACCGATATCGGTCCGAGGTCGAGCCCGAATCTCCGGGCCGACCACTCGAATGGCCTCCGCCCGTGCCGACCGAAGAAAGTTCGGCGCAGGTTTTTCGAATGGCGAGTTAGGCAATGACGAGTGGGGGCAGGCCCTCTACCCAAGCCGACGCCTGCCAATCACCGAATCGGCCGCACCAGCAGCACCCGGGGCAGAAGGGCGTTCACGCTTGTCACCGAGGTCGATATCGCGCCCCGCCCACCAACGAAGGAGGAGGCCGTGGGCCAAGTCAATGACAACGTACGGGCCGGATTATTGCAGTCGGGAGGACTTTCCTCCCTGGCCGTCGGCGTCTGGCTCCGTGAACTGCACACCGAGACGAGGCACTATATTGCCGATATCGGTCAGTCGGATCGTACGAATATGGACGCACTTGTATCTGCGCTGCGCGGATTCGGCGATGAAGTCGTCCTGCTGGATCTGCGATCATCGATGGCCGCCGTGGCGTCGGATCTGCTGAAATATCGTGCCCGCCACGACGGCGGCTACTGGAACACGACCGGCGCCGCGCGCCTCGTGCTCGTCAGCGAGGTCGCACCGCTGATGCGGGCGGACGGCTGCCGGATGCTCACGCACGGCTGCGTCGGCGGGGGCAACGACCAGCGCCGCTTCGCCCGCTACGGCCCCCGGATCGCACCGGAGCTGCCGGTCATCGAGCCGTGGACGGATCCGCAGGCGCTCGAGCGATTCCCCGATCGCGAGACCATGCTCAAGGCCGTCGCCGAGCACGGGCTGCCGCTCGACCCGGGCAGCGGCGCCGAGCGGTCCACCGACGCCAACCTCGCCGGCATCTCGCACGAGTCGGCCGAGCTGGAAGACCTCGCGACGCCGGTCACCAGGCTCCAGCCGAGATGGAGCAGGTGGCCTGAGCAGGCCCCGGCCGAGCCTCAGACCGTCACGGTCACCTTCCGCGACGGACGGGTCGCCGATGTCAACGGCAGCGGGCCCAACCCGGTCGCGTGGATGACGCGGGCCAACGACATCGGCGCACGGCACGGCGTCTGGCTGCGCGACGTGGTCGAGCGGCGCATCATCGGCACGGTCTGCCGGGGCATCTACGAGGCGCCCGGCCTGGAGCTGCTCGAACGCGCGTGGACCCGCATCCTGCAGGCGAGCCTCGACGCGGCGAGCCGCGAACTCTACGACCGGCTGGCCGCCGGGCTGGGCGCCGCGATGTACGAGGCCCGGTGGCTCGAACCCGCCGCGCGGGCGGCGCGAGACGCGATCGACCGCCTCGTCGGCGAGATCAGCGGCAGCGTGACCCTGTCCGTCCACCGGGGCATCGCCCGGGTCGAGGGGATGACGGTCGACAGCCGCGTGGTGCAGCAGACCCGGTTCGGCTCGGGCGGCAACCGCTGGAGTTCGGGCCTGGAAGGAGAGAGCGATGCGTGAGCGTCGATTCGGCCGGCTCGGCTGGATGATCAGCGACGTCGGCTATGGCATGTGGGGCATAGCCGGCGGCGAAGGCGGATGGACCGGGGCCGACGACGAGACCGGTGACACCGCGTTGGACGAGGCCGTGCGGCTCGGGTGCAACTTCTTCGACACCGCCTGGATCTACGGCCGCGGCCGCAGCGAAGGGATGCTCGGGAAGCTGGTCAAGCGGCACCCGGACCGCCGGCTGCACCTCGCGACCAAGCCCCCGCCCAAGGACCGCGCCTGGCCGTCCACCCGCGACTCCAAACTGTCCGAGGTCTACCCACCGGATCATCTCTGGGAATGCCTGCACCGCAGCCTCGAAGCGCTCGACCTGCCGTCCGTCGACCTGTTCCAGTTCCATGTCTGGGAGGACGCCTGGGCGCACGACACCGCCTGGCAGGACACCGTCACCGAGATGAAGGAACGCGGGCTGATCAAGGGCGTCGGCATCAGCGTCAACCGATGGGAGCCCTGGAACGTCCTGCGCACCCTGAACACCGGGCTGATCGACGCGGTGCAGGTCATCTACAACATCTTCGACCAGGCCCCCGAGGACGAGCTGCTCCCCGCCTGCCGTGAGCTGGACGTCGCGGTGATCGCCCGGGTGCCCTTCGACGAGGGCACGCTCACCGGGACCCTCACCCGCGACACCCGCTGGCCCGAAGGCGACTGGCGCAACACGTACTTCGTCCCCGAGAACCTCGTCCCGAGCGTGGAGCGCGCCGAACGGCTGGCGCGGATCGTGCCCGAGGGCATGACCATGCCCGAACTCGCGCTGCGCTTCATCCTCCAGAACCCCGACGTCGCCACCGTCATCCCCGGCATGCGCACCCTCACCCACGTCCGCGCCAACCTCGCCACCAGCGACGCGGAGCCGCTGAGCGAGGAGCTGATGGCCCGGTTGCGCGAGCACCGCTGGGACCGCCGGCCCACCGCGTGGTCGCAATGAGCGCCGCGCCGAAGCCCATCGTGCTGTGGGCCGTGCCCCGATCGCGCTCCACCGCGTTCCTGCGCATCATGCTGGAGCGCGGCGACCTGGAGGTGGCCCACGAGCCGTTCTCCTACCTCCAGGTGGACGGCCACTACGAGCTCGCGGGCCGGCGCGTCACGTCGACGGTCGGTCTGCTCGACGTGATGCTCGAGGTCAACGCCACCGAGCGCCGGGTGTTCGCCAAGGACACCACCGACTACACCTACCCGCCGCTGCTCAAGGACGAGCGCCTGTTCAACGACGTGATCAACACGTTCATGATCAGGGAGCCGCGGGGCGCGATCTCCTCGCACTACGCCATGAATCCGGGGGCCACCCTGGACGAATACGGATTCGAATACCTGCACGCCATCTTCGACGCCGTGCGCTCGGCCACCGGTGAGGTCCCGCTGGTGATCGACGGCGACGATCTCGTGGCCGATCCGGAGACGATGGTCCGGGCGTACTGCGAGCGGGTCGGGCTCGCGTTCAAGCCCGAGGCGATGCGCTGGGATCCCGGCCGGCAGTCGAACTGGCAGCGCACCGACCGCTGGCACGCGGAGGTCGCCGAGAGCAGCGGCCTGGTGGCCAAGCCGCCCGGCCGGCGCGAGACCCCCGAAACCAACGAACACCTGCGCCGCATAGCCGACCACCACCAGCCCTTCTACGACGCACTCGCCCACCACCGCCTCACCGGCTAGGCCATATTCGGCACCGCGTCCTCAATGCCGCGGGAGCAGGTCAGCCCTCCCCCGTAAGGTCCGATGGCGGGGCGGCGCCGCCGGTGTGAAGAGTCAGGCCGCCACCGTTCGCGGGCCGGAACCCCAGTGCGTGGAGTTCGGGAGTCTCGAGAGCGGTGACCACGCGCAGGGCACCGCTCTCGGCCGCCTCGCGGACCACGAGACGCACCAGCGCGGCGCGTACCTCCGAGGGGACGCCGGGCCGGATGTGCACGAGATCGAGACGGACGGTGGTGCGCTGCTCGTCCTCCCAGGACGCGGCCACATGACCGACGAAGGGTCGTCCGCGAGCGTTGTCGACGTAGGCCTGAAGCCAGCAGGCAAGCGTCCCCTCGGCGATCAGCCGTCTGGGAATGACGACATCCATCCCCGCCTTGGCCAACCAGGAGCCGGCCTTGGACGCGAGCGGGGATACCGCCTCCCGGTCATGCCTCCGCAGCGGGGAGAAGGATTGCACGATCTCGTCGTCGAGGTGAACCGAACTGACGAAGAACCCGGCCGGGCAGAGATCCGGCGCATCGTAAGTGTCCAACACGACGTACCCGTTCCGGATCACCCGCCGGCTTCGACTGACCAGCCCGGTCGCGAATTCCTCCGTCAGTCGAGCCGCGACGTCCGCGGCCCATTCATCCGCCGAAGCCACCGCCAGGCCGGTCCACGGACTCTCCGGCACCGTCGGAAACGCGACCTCGATGGCGTACACGTTCGGATCTCGCCGCCAGCGAAAGATCACTAACATACCGTCGGGCTCCGCCTTGACATCGACGGCGGAGTACCCGTCTGTCACAGCGCCAGTACGCAGTACACAGGCCCTGACCGCTCCGAAGATCTCCTGCCGGGACCACTCGATCGCCACCCGCGAAGACTCCCACGATCTCCCCCCATTGGTCGATGGCGACCACCACCTGATCGCGAGTGCGGGGGCTCGAAGCTCATGTGCTCGGCCAGGGCCTGATCGCCGTAAATGGCCAGCACCGTGTCCACGTCGCTGTTGTCGAACTCCCGCAGACCGAGCCGCGGGGAAATGATCGATACTGGGTACATGAGCGGACCCTATTGGCCGCGCGGCAACGCGGCCAGGTTCGGTAGCGACAGGGCGTTCAGAAGTCGAATTCACCCTTCTTGGCGCCATCGATGAACGCCGCCCAGACTGACGGCGAGAAGACGTAGGGTGCTTTCTCGGGATGGTCGGAGTCGCGCAGGCCCACTTGTCCATCGCCCAGGGGAGCCACTTCGATGCAGTCGCCGGCCTCGCCGGAGCGAGTCGCCTTACGCCATGCGGCGCTCTGCAGCAGTTCTTCGGTCACGTCGTCCATTGCTCTGCCATCTTCCCCATCAATTGGAGTGAAGCCCGTCGGGGCAGGGCCTCGTTGTGCAACATCTCGTACCTTGACTTGATCTCGCGGACTCGCCCGCTGTCGGCGGTGATCTGGCTGAGTGTGATCGACTCAAGGTAAGCCATGTCCGGCATCCCTGGCCCATCGGCGAGAACGAAAGCTCCTTGCAGGCCGGTGGTCAGCCAGGAGTCGCGTGGGAGTACGCGAACGTTGATGCGAGGATGCTCGTCCAGCGCGACCAGGTGCGCCATTTGTTCAGCCATCACCGCCTCGCTACCGATGGGCCGATTCAGAACCACTTCGTCCAGTATTACCCATGCCGTAGGCCCGTTGTCGCGCTGAAGAACACGCTGGCGCTCCATGCGCGCAGCGACATTCTGTTCGACCTCTTCCGAGGTGGTGGCGGGCTTGCCGCGAAAGATGGCTCGCGCGTACTCCGGGGTTTGCAGCATGCCAGGCACGATCAGCGGCTGCCACAGGCGGAGCGTGGCCGCCTCCTGCTCGATCTCCGCCAGCCGAGCCAGCCAGACCGGCCAGCGCGAGGAGTGTTCGACCGTCTCGCGCCAGCGCGCCAGCAGACCCCCCTCCGCCCCCAGCGCGGTATCGGCGGCGCGGGCGAAAGCTTCATCGGCCGTCCGTTGTCCCCGTTCGACCATACTGATCTTCGATACCGACCAGCCGAGCATCGCGGCGAGTTCTTTCTGTCGCCTCCCTGCCGTCATGCGGTATTCGCGGAGATAAATGCCGAATTCTGCTCTCGGCGTTTTCAGAGCGGGTTCCAGTTCGGCGTCTTTCAAAGCGGAGCGCCTCCTTCTCGATGGCGCACAACAAATGCACGCGCCATGTGTAGTAGCACACCTGGTTCGTGCGTGGGAAGTGCTTTGCCTTACCCCCTATGGGCAGGGGATTTCTGGGATGGTCACTTCAGGCCCGCTCGATGAAGCATCGGTCCGCACGAAAAGACAGACGGGCGTGCGCAACGGTGCTCGCATCATTCACATAAAGGACGTGGCCAGCGATCGAGAAGCAGCGAGGCGAATACGGTGATCCAAATCCCTGTACCGACCGAACATCAGGAACTCGGTGTTATCCAACTAGCGCGCGATGATCGGGCACCGTATCGGGCACGGGAGGCGGTCACCGCCTGGACGGAAATTACGCACCCCGCCCGAGAGACCTTGACCTTGGTGGCATCCGAGCTGGTCACCAACTCCGTCAAACATGCCGCCAGCCTCGGCCCGAGCGGCGATCTCGACTGGATCGAGCTCACGTTGTCCCAGGGACCGGACTTCCTCCGGCTGGTGGTGACCGATCCAGGATCGACCCGCTCGACGCCCTCATACATCCCAATGCAGGCGTCGAACCTGTACGCGGAGCAGGGCCGGGGGTTGGCGATCGTGGACAACCTGTCGCGCGGGCGGTGGGGAAGCTACCGGCTACCCGCGAGTGGGCACCGTGTCGTCTGGTGCCACCTCGACCTCAGCCCTACCCCGGCGCAACTCGAAGAGCTCTTCCACGGGCCGACCCCCCTCCCCGCCACCTATCCCATCCACTCCCGGAGTCAGCCATGCCCGACCCCATCACCCCCGCTGTAGCGGCCCAAGCCGCCACCCACCTCACCAACCTGCAGGAACTGCTGCAAAACCTCGGCCTGCACGCACGCCTGCTCACCCAGGACGAACGGCTACCGCGCCTTCGCGTGATCAACCCTGAAGCCGCCACCCTGTCCGAGGTCATCGCCGCAGCGCCGAAGGACGACCAATGGCTGTTTTGGTGGTCATGGGCCGAACCGATCGTCGAGGTCTCCCAGCCCGCCACGGCAGCCGCTCGTATCCGCCACGTATTGGCCGCAGCCCGCCCGAGCGCCGCGTAACCCCGATCAGCGATCGGTGGTTCTGGGTCTTGGGCCGAACGGATCACCCCCGTCGACGGACTCACCGCATCCGGCACGTCCTGACGCCGGCAGGCGGATCCTCTCCTGAGATCCAGCGCCCCACTCAGGGCCATCAAGGGCGGACTCCGTCAGATCGCGGCTTCCGACGCGACCTGGAGCATGCCACCCACCCATCACACGTCCGGCAGCAGTCCTTCCCTTCCAAGAGCTGCCGCCGGATCCAGGCCCTGCCGATCGATGCCCCCTACCGACGCGCAGGGCCGTTCCTCCTTCGCCGGGAGAAGGAAGGAGGGAGTTGCTGAGTCCTGCGGTGCCGAGGGTGGTCTGGGACGCACCTTGCAGGTCCTCGTCCTGCGTTGCCGCCGAGGGTGGGCCGGTAACGTTCCTCCGACTTCCAGCTACGGATTTTTCTGGCCCCGGTCGAAGGCTCCTGTGTTGTTCATGATTGATGTGACGAGGGTCGCCGTCGCGATGAACGTTCCTCCGCTCCATACAAGAGCTCCGACCATCAGTACCCCGTTTTCCCGCGCAACGATGAGTGCGATGAGTGCGATCACCAGCGAGAGCAGTATGTCGATGACTAAGCAGAGCGCGATGCGCATGGTGACGCCCATTACTTCTCATTTCGGTCAAATGTATCGAAAATCGGAGAAACTGGTGCAAAGTCCACTGGCCTCGACCTCCCGAGATGCTCAAGTTCGTAGCAACTGAGAGCCGCAACGGGGGTTCGACTGGAGGCGCAAGGCGGGCATGGAGATCGACAAGATCAGGGTCCGGACCTGACGAGCTGCTAGGGCTTCTCACAACGTCAGGGGCCGAAGGGGGATCGAAGCGCGATGAAGATCCTCGCTATGGGCGGGGATCGCAGACCGCTCCTTTCTTCCACTGGTGCGCCGAATGGCATGCTTAGTGCAGCGATGCGGCGATGTTGCCATTGCCGCGTCTCACATCCATCGTCGCCCCAGATTATTACGGTTCAGAGGTCCCGACGCATGTGCAAATGCATGTGCAGGTGGATATTTCCTCCTGCGGATAAGGATTTTCTTCCGCTATGCCACATATGGACGCGTCGTACTGTCCGATTTGAAGCTCTTACTCCCATTTGATGGCATCATCGGTAATGTATAACTACTGAGAGCGACTGCACGTGCAAGCGAGCGGATCGAGTTGAGAGCTGTTCTAGCGCCTCTCACGCCGCGTGGGTAGCGTCAGTCGATCTTTCTTAATGCGCCGTAGATCTTTGCAGGGTGGCCCTTCCGAGCCACGAGACAGGAGGTGGTGAAGCGGGGGACAGCGCCCGTTCGATGCGCCGATTGCTCTGCGGGGGGCGCGGTCCGACCGTTTGACCTGCTGAATGGTGCGCGGGCGTAGCTGGTGACGGGGTTCAAGGAGGCCCGTACGGTGCTGTCGGACGCGCGTTCAGCGCCGACAAGCGCTCGAACCCCGCCGATGACCTGCCGTCCGGGCTCACCCACGACGCCGACCCGCCCCTGACCGACTCGCAGTTGGTCGATGTCGCACTCATCATGCTCAACGTGGGCCATGAGAGCACGGCGAACATGCAGGCGTTCGCGCTGTTGGAAGCATCCCGGCCAGCGCAACCGTCGTGGTCGCCACGCCCGAGGTCAACCGGGATTTCCGACACTGGTCCGGATCGAGATACGGATAGGGATGGGCCAACTGCTCTCCCGCCTGCCGGACCTGCGCGTGGCGATGCTGGTCGAGCATGCCTGGAGCGACGCTACCTGCGCCTGGGGGTCGCTCTGAACCTGAACTGACCGAGGTTTCCGTGCGCCCTTCGAATATGCGGTCCTGGCCGGTCAGAGGCTCTGTCCTAGAAGCACGGCAAGCTGTACCGGTGATCCTTCACATGGTCGTAGATCGCACGCAACCACGGCTCCTGAGCAGCCGGTAGCCGTGCCAGCGTGCGGAGGAACACGTCTGGATCAGGTCGGAAGGGCTTCCACGGCAGCAGCGGGGGCGGATCGTCGCGGCGGACGATGTCGGGCATCCCTGCCGTCGCTGGGGCAAGACGCCGATCGTCATTGAAGGCCAGGTACATCCACACGTCAGTGGCCAGCGGCACCACCGCTCCCGCGCCGCACTGCCATACCTCGCCGGTCTGCGGATGCCGCGGCACCAGGGCGATGTCCGGGACCACGGCGGACAGGCCAGGCCCGGCCAAGACGAGTTCCCGTGCCGACGGGCCTGTTGGGAGCAGCGTGTCGAGCGCCTTGCGGAACGCCTCGGCGACCGGTCCGTCAGGGACGACAACCTGCTTGCCGCCCGACAACGCCAACAGGTATGCCAACGCCGCCGCGATCGCCACCTCCCACCGTGGGCTCCACCACCCGGGCTGCTCAACGGGGGGCGTGCCCGGATACACCTCCCGCAGTGCCCCCCAGCCGACTACGGGGTGAGCCGGACCATCGACGCCGACCGGGCGCACGGCTCGTGGATCCAGCCACACCACCTGCCAGAACCCGCAGTCGTCAACGCGGGTCGCCACGGCCAGCCCGATTCCACGCACGCCAGATTGGAACCGCTCCGGCCGTCCAGACCACAGCAGCAGCCGTCACACCGCTCCCGGATGAGGGCGGTTCCGCGAACATCGCCCGGCGCGACCCCGACCAGTCCCGGAGGTCCGTACGACAGGGAATACACCTGCAGGTGCACGCCACGGGCCTCCGCGTCCACCTCCCATGGCGGTTCGGAGTGTTCGGACCGCACCGAGTACGTTCCCGGCTCCAGAAGTGCGGGGAGCAGGTCATGGCCGTACTTCTGGTCGGCGTGGTCGGGAAGCGCGACCCGCGACAGTCTCGCGGTCAGCACGGCACCGCACCCCGCACATGTGAAAACGACCAAGCGTCCCTCCCCGGCCGCAACCAGTCGATCATGCTGCCGCAAACGACAGGACGCAAGGCGTGAGCGCTGGGACTCCAGCCGACGTCGGGTACGACGCAGCCGTTTCGGTTGCAGGTTTCAGAACTTGAAATCTGTCACCTAGCACCTATAGAGTCGGCGTCATGAAGATGCGACAGCTGGGGACAGGGCTGCGGATTCCGGCGATCGGCCTGGGATGCGATGCGATGTCGGGCTCCTACGGTCCGGCGGACGAGGCGGAGAGCGTCGCGACGATCCACGCGGCGCTCGACGCGGGCATCACGCTGCTGGACACGGGCGACTTCTACGGCATGGGCCACAACGAGATGCTGATCGGCCGTGCCCTGCGCGCGGGCGACAGGGACAAGGCGATGCTGAGCGTCAAGTTCGGGGCACTGCGCGGCCCCGACGGGAGCTGGCGGGGCATCGACACACGCCCCGCCGGGGTGGCGACCTACCTCGCCTACTCACTGCGGCGGCTGGGCACCGACCACGTGGACATCTACCGCCCGGCCCGGCTGGACCCGGCCGTGCCGATCGAGGACACGATCGGCGCCATCGCCGAGCTGGTCAAGGCGGGGTACGTACGCGGGATCGGGCTGTCGGAGGTGGGGCCGGAGACGATCCGCCGGGCGCACGCCGTACATCCCATCACCGACCTGCAGATCGAGTACTCCCTGTTCAGCCGGGGCATCGAGGACGGCATCCTGGCCACCTGCCGCGAGCTGGGCATCGGCATCACCGCCTACGGGGTGCTCGCCCAGGGCCTGCTGTCGGGCACCTGGCGGCCGGCCGCGCGCGCGGGCACCCGCGCGCACCTGCCGCGCTTCGCCGACGGCAACGTCGAGAACAACCTCGCGCTGGTCGAGGAGCTTCGGACGATCTCCGACGCGCTCGGGGTCACGGTGGCGCAGCTGGCGATCGCCTGGGTGCTCGCGCAGGGCAGGAAATATAACGACATCGTGGCCCTGGTCGGGGCGAAGCGGCCGGAGCGGATCACCCAGGCCCTGCCCGCGGCCGGCCTGGAGCTCACCGACGCGGACCTGGCCGCGATCGAGCAGGCGGTGCCGAGGGCGGCCGCGGCCGGCGAACGGTACGCCCCCGCGCTGCTCGCCCTGCTGGACAGCGAACGCTGATGGCGGCGAAGGCGCCGCTGGACGCGGACACGATCCTGGCCGCCACCGAGGACACGCTGCGCCGCCATGGGCCCGCCAAGGCGACGGTCGTGGACGTGGCACGGGCACTCGGCGTCAGCCACACCGCCGTCTACAAGCACTTCCCCTCCAAGACGGCCCTCCGCGAGGCCGTCACCCGGCGCTGGCTGAGCCGCGGCCGCGACACCCTGGCCGCGATCGCCGGCGACACGGAGCTCTCCCCGCCGCGGCGGCTACGCGCCTGGCTCACCGCGGTGCTCGCCGCCAAGAAGGCGAAGGTCCGCGACGACCCGGAGCTGTACGCGGCCTACGGGATGCTGGCCGCCGAGCACAGCAGCGTGGCCGCCGACCACGTGGCGGACCTCCTCGACCAGTTGCGGGGCATCCTCGCCGACGGCATCGCCGGCGGCGCCTTCCAGGCCGGTGACCCGGCCGAGGCCGCACGCGCCGTCTTCGACGCCACCTTCCGCTTCCACCATCCCGCGCACGCCGCCGAATGGCAGGCACCCGGCATCGAGGCCGAACTCGACGCCGTGTGCACCCTGCTCCTCCACGGCCTGCAGACACGCCCGACCACACCGGACCTCAGACACGACCACCCGTAACCGTTCGATCAAGTCCGTGAAGGCTCCAGGTGGAGAGTCGAGCGTTCTGGCGAAAATCCTCGGCTGTGCCGGCATAGATCGAGGTGCTGCCCGCGTCCTTGCCTGTAGACATCGCGAGGAGGATGGGTGGATCCAGGATTCGAGGCGGACTTCCGGCAGTTCGTCGTGGACCGATCAGGGGCGTTGTTCCGTACCGCGTACCTGCTGACCGGTGACCGGCACGCCGCAGAGGACCTGGTGCAGTCGGCTCTGGTCAAGACAGCCGCGAAGTGGCGCGGTCTGCGCGATCCGGCCGCCATCGAGGGATACGTCCGCCGGGTCATGTACCACGAGCAGGTGAGCTGGTGGCGACGGCGCTCACGCGTCGCAGAGGTGTCCTCCGGCCGGCTGCCCGACCAGACCGGCGACGGGCACGCCGACGTCGTGGAGCTTCGCATGGTGATGCGCGCGGCCCTCTCCCGGCTCACCCCCCGGCAACGGACCATGCTCGTGCTGCGCTACTTCGAGGACCTGTCCGAGACTGAGATCGCGCGCCTGCTCGGCGTCAGGGTGGGGTCGGTACGCAGCCAGATCTACCGCTCGCTGGCGCGCCTGAAGGAGACGGCACCTGAACTGACCACCGTGAAGGAGTTCGGATGAACATCGAGAACCTGCTGCGTGAGACTCTCTCCGACATGGCCGACGAAGAGCGGCCACCCGCGCCGGGCCGGTTCCTCCAGGTCCGTGAGCGCCGACCCCATCGCCGCGGCCTCGCCCTGGTGGCGGCGTCGGCCGTCGCCGCGATGGTGGTCGTATCCACAGTCGTGGTGCAGGGGATGTCGTCGCGGGCTCCCAGCGATGTCGCCGGGCATCAGAACGCCGTCCCGCGCCTGGCCCCCGAGCGCCGACCGGCCATCACCGTGACCGTGGCTGAAGGGATGCGGCTCTCGCAGCTCTTGAAGGCTCTGTCGTCGCTCACCGGCAGGCCGGTGGCGGAGTTCGAGAAGGCCGCCAAGGACGGCATGGCGCTCGGCCTGCCGTCCTATGCCCGGGGGAGGCTCGAAGGGTTCGCCTTCCCCGGAACCTACGAGTTCGCGCCCACCGTGAGCCCGGGCGAGATCCTCAAGGCGATGGTGGCCCGGTTCGGGCCCGCCGCCGAGGACGCCGACCTGGTCGACGGCGCCAGGCGCGCCGGCAGAACGCCGCTGGAGATCCTGACCATCGCCAGCATCGTCCAGGCTGAGGCAGGCAGGCACGAGGACATGCCCAAGATCGCCCGGGTCATCTACAACCGGCTGAACCGGAAAATGCGGCTGCAGATGGACAGCACAGTCTTGTACGGCCTGGACAAGTACGAGGCCAGGGCAGCGCTCAAGGATCTCAAGAGCTCGTCGCCATACAACACCTACAGGCGTTTCGGCCTTCCGCCGGGCCCCATTGGCAACCCGGGAGAAAACGCCATCAGGGCCGCGCTGAAGCCGGCCCCCGGCTCCTGGCTCTTCTATGTGCACACCGACCCGAAAAGGGGAATCACGAAGTTCGCCTCCTCCGCAGCGGAATTCACCGAACTGATGGAGCGCACCAAGAAGCCCGGCGCCGAGTGACGTCGCCAGCCGCCGGGCGAGACGAGCCACGCTTGACCCAGGAGGCCAGGAAATGAAGATCGCTGTCATCGGTGGGACCGGCCTCATCGGGTCGCGGGTGGTCGGCGTCCTGAACGCGGGCGGGCATCGGGCGGTGCCGCACGCGACGTCCACCGGCTTGGACCTGCGCAGCGGTGAGGGCCTGCCGGAGGCGCTGACGGGCGCCGACGTCGTCGTCAACCTGACCAAGCCGGCGACCTTCGACGAGGCCTCCCCCGTCTTCTTCCAGCAGACCATGGACCACCTGCTGACCGCCGCCGAGGAGGCCGGCGTCGGCCATGCGGTCATCCTGTCGATCGTGGGCGCCGACCTGGTGCCCGGCCTGGCCCACTACCGCGCGAAGGTGCTGCAGGAGGACCTCCTGAAGGCCGGACCCGTGCCGTACTCGATCGTGCGTGCCACGCAGTTCTTCGAGTTCATCGACACGGTGCTGTCCTGGACCTCCGACGAGCACACCGTCCGGCTGCCCGCCACCCTGATGCAGCCCGTGGCGGCGGACGACGTCGCCCAGGCCGTGGCCGACGTCAGCGTGGGCGTCCCGCTGCGCGGCACCCGGGACATCGCCGGCCCCGAGGTCTTCACGCTCGACGAGCTGGGCCGGATCACCCTCGCCGCCCGCGGCGACCACCGCGCCGTCGTCACCGACGACGGCGCGGGCCTGTACGCCGCCGCGCCGGGCCGCGCCCTGCTCGCCGGGGGCGGCGCCGTCATCGCCAGGACCACCTACCGGGAGTGGCTCGCCTCGACGGCCGGGCGTCAGGTCAGGAGACGGTGATCACTGGGCCGTACGTCTCGGGTGAGCTGCCCGAGCCGTGGAAGACGACCCGGTGCGGGCCGGTCAGCGGCACCCGCCAGACGAACAGGTCGTCGGCGGAGGACACCAGCGGGTTCAGGTCCACGGGCGTCCAGTTCCAGCCGGTGCCGGTGTGCCGGTAGAACCAGGAGTTCTCGATGAGGTAGTCGGCGCCGATACCGGCCACCGCGAAGCCGGTGGTGGCGTCGTTGTCCTGGTCGATGTACACGTGGTGGAAGTCGAAGGGCAGGTTGTAGCGCGCTTGGTAGGTGGCGTCGGTGGCGGTGACCGAGCCGGTCTGCTCGGAGATGGGGTCGCCGCTGGGCGCGGTGGTGGTGACGGTCAGTGGCCGGGCGGGCGCGGACTCGTTCCCGGTCGCGTCCCTGGCGACCACGGTGAAGGTGTACGAGGTCGCCGGGGTCAGGCCGGTGACCGGGACGGTGGCGCCTGTGGGCAGCAGGGCGGCGGGCAGCCTCAGCAGACGACGGCCGTCCATGAGGACGTCGTACCAGGCGGTGTCCTGCGTGCGTGCCCAGGTCAGCCGGGCGCTGGCCACCTTGATCTGGTCGGCGCGCAGCCCGCTCGGGGTGGCGGGCGGCCGGGAGTCGGACCTCCTGGTCCGCGCGGGCACGGGGATGCTCGCGGGTGAGGCGTTGCCGGCCGCGTCGCGGGCCTTGACCGTGACCGCGTATCCGGTGCCGGGGTCCAGGTTCTTCAGGGTGACGGCGGGGACGCGGCCGGCTGTGCCCGCGACGCGCCGTCCGTTCAGGTGTACGTCATAGCCGACGGCGCCGGGCGAGGGCGGCCAGCCGAGGGTGAGCGTCGTGGGGCCGCGCTGGACGGCGACGGCCGGGCCGGGGCGCGCGGGCGCGGTGGTGTCCGGCGACCTGGCCGCGTCCAGCTCGGCCTGCCAGTAGTCCGGCAGCGTGTCCCACGGGTTGGCCAGCACGTCGGGAGTGACGTACATGTAGCCCGCGCCGCGCTCCTTGCCCAGGCGCAGCGCCTCGGTCATCTGCTCCTGGGTGGCGGTGGCGTGCACGAGGTGCCAGAACCGGCGCGGGTCCCGGCCGCGCTGCCAGGCGGGCGGCTGCCAGCTCCGGTAGGTCTCGTACGTGCCCTCGAACGTCAGGCTCACGTCGGCGATGTCGGCGTAGCACTGCTCGGTGCCGATACCGGGGTTGATGACGGTGAACGCGCCACGGTGCAGGCTTTTGATCGACTCGTCCAGGGCCCGGTAGGTGTCGGAGTAGGCGTTGCCGGGGCCGCAGACGTTCTGCACCTCGTCCAGGAAGACGCCGCCGAGACCGTGCGCGCCGTACAGCTCGTACCAGCGGGCCACGTCCTGCTGCGCCTGCGCGAGCCAGGCGAGCGGGGTGGTCTCGCCGAGCCTGGTGGCGCGGCCGGTGCTGCCGAGGTAACCGGTGGCCACGTAGCCGAGCACGGTGACCCCGGCGGCGCGGGCGTCGGAGATGGCCTGGGCGTAGGCGGGGTCGGCGTCCTTGCCGGGGCCCGAGAACGGGTTGGCCACGACGATCCCCACCCCGGGGTCGGCGAGCCGGTCCCACAGCTCGCCCGGGGCGAAGTACGCGGGCACGGCCAGGGAGACGCCCGCCGGGGTGCTGTCCGCATGAGCGGTACCGGATAACCCGGATACAGAGGTCAGGAGGAGAACCGCCACCACGGCGGCTCGGCGTAAGAACATGGGTCAGCCTTTGCTGCCGGTGTGGGCGATGCCCTGGATGAACTGGCGTTGCAGGAAGACGAACACGGCGATCACGGGGAGCGAGGCGAGCAGCGAGCCGGCCATGAGGACCGGGTAGTCGGTCTGGTACTGGCCCTGCAGCGCCGCCAGCCCCGCCGACAGCGTCATCTTGCCCGGGTCGGTGTTGACCACGAGCGGCCAGAACAGGTCGTTCCACGCCCACAGCAGGGTGAGGATGCCCAGCGCCACCAGGCCGGGCCGGGCCAGCGGCAGCATGATCGACCAGTAGATCCGCACCGGACCGGCGCCGTCGAGGCGGGCCGCCTCCTCGATCTCGCGGGGCAGCGCCAGGAAGAACTGCCGCAGCAGGAACACCCCGAAGGCGCTGAACAGCCCCGGCACGATGATCGCCTGAAGGCTGTTGAGCCAGCCGAGCGACGACATGATCTGGTACTGCGGGATGACGAACAGCTGCGGCGGCACCATGAGCACCGACAGGAAGACGCCGAACAGCAGGTTCCTGCCGGGGAAGCGCAGCCGGGCGAAGGCGTAGGCGGCCATCGAGCAGAACAGCACCTGCCCGCTCACCCGCCCGGCGGCCATCAGCACGGTGTTGAGGAACTGCTCGCCGAACGGCAGCAGGTCGAACACCTTCGCGTAGTTGTCCCAGCGGCCCTCGGGCAGGATCGTCGGCGGCACCGCGGTGGCGCTGCTCAGCGTCTTGAGCGAGGTGATCAGCTGCCAGGCGAACGGCGCCACCATCACCAGCGACGAGACGACGAGCACCGCGTGCACGCCCAGCACGCCGCGACGCTCAGACATAGTGCACCCACCTCCGCTGGAGCCGGAACTGTACGACGGTCAGCGCCGCGATGAGCACGAGCAGCGCGATCACGATGGCGGCGGCGTAGCCGCGGTCGTTGGTGACGAAGGCGCGCTCGTAGAACAGCTGCACGACGGTCTGCAGCCGCGCGTAGGCCGGATTGGCCCGCGCCGCCTGCCCGGACCCGGTCATCACGAAGACCAGGTCGAACAGCTGCAGCGAGCCGATCACCGAGATGATCGAGATGAAGAACGCGGTCGGCGACAGCATCGGCAGCGTGATGGCGAAGAACTGCCGGACGCGGCCGGCGCCGTCCATGGCCGCGGCCTCGTACAGCTCCTTGGGGATGGCCTGCATCCCGGCCAGGAAGATGATCAGGTTGTAGCCGATGCTGCTCCAGATGCCGACCACGACGAGGGCGTACATCGCGGTGGCCGGGTCGGCGATCCAGTTGGGCCCGTCGATCCCGACGACCGCGAGCGCCTGGTTGACCAGGCCGTAGTCGCCGTTGTAGAGCCAGCGCCAGAGCATCGCGACCGCGACCGGCATGGTGACCACGGGCAGGAAGAACGCCGTCCGGTAGACGCTCACCCCGCGCAGGCCCGGCCGGTTGATCAGCGCGGCGAACACGATGGCCAGGGGGATGCCGATCAGGCCGAGCGCGGTGTACGTCAGGGTGTTGAGCATCGCGCGGCCCACCTCGGGGTCGGCGAACAGCCGGGTGTAGTTGTCCAGCCCCGTCCAGGTGTGCCCGCCGAACGCGCCCCACTCGGTGAAGGAGAAGTAGGCGGTCTGCGCGACGGGCCACAGGTTGAAGATCGCCAGACCGAGCCCGGTGGGGGCGATGAACGCGTACCCCCACAGGGCCTGGGTGCGGTTTCCGCGGCGCTTCGCCACGTGGGCCGCCCGGGCGGTGGTCATGTCACTCCTTGGCCAGCAGGTCGTTCATGCCGGTCGCGAGGTCGGTGGCGGCCTTCTCGATCGGCACCTCCCCCGTCCACGCCTTGGTGAGGTGGGTGAGCTCCGCCTCCTGCCAGGCGGCGGTGTTCTTGGAGACCGGGTACGGCACCGCGTAGGCGACGGCGTCGAGGAACGTCTGCAGCTTCAGCTCCGGATGGGCGGCCACCCAGTCGCTCTGCGTGCCGTTGTAGGCCGGGATGGGGCCCTTCTTGCCCAGGATGTCGGCGGCCGGCTTGGAGCCGAGGAACTTGACGAACTCCCACGCCTCCGCCGGGTGCTCGGTCTTGGCCGACATCACGTTGGCCACGCCGTGGATGATCGTGGCCTGCTTCTCACCCTTGGGCAGCGGGGCGACGTCGACCTTGTCCTTGGTGTAGTCGTTCTTGGTGAACTCCGCCACGTTCCACGACCCGCCCCAGTACATCGCCAGCTTGCCGGCCTCGAAGAGCTGGAGCGTGGCGGTGTCGGTCATGGTCTTGAGGTCGGGCGACTGCTTGGCGGCGATGAGGTCGGTCCAGAACTTCAGACCCTCGATCGTCTTGGGGTCGTCGTAGCCGGACTTCTTGCCGTCCGGGGAGATCACGTGGCCGCCGGCCTGGTAGATGGTGTTGTACTGGTATTCCTGGAAGCTCGTGAGCTGCGCCCCGACGGCGTGCACGCCCTTGTCCGGGTCGGTGAGCTCGGCCGCGGCCTCCTTGAAGTCGGCCCAGGTCCAGTCGTCGGCCGGATATTTCACCTTCGCGGCGTCGAAGAGCGTCTTGTTGTACCAGACGCCGACCGTGTCCATGTCCTTCGGCAGGCCGTACAGCTTGCCCTCGTAGGTGTAGAGGTCCACCAGGGGCTTGGGCCAGACCGAGGTGTCGACCTGCTCCTCGATCGGCTTGATCACGCCGTTGGAGGCGTACAGCTGGAAGTTGGGGCCGTTCATCCAGAAGACGTCGGGCGCCGCGCCGCCGCTCACCGCCGCCTTGAGCTTCGTCCAGTAGTCGACCCACGGGGTGAGCTGGACGTCGACGGCGACGTTCGGGTGTGTCTTGGTGAACTCCGTGGCCAGCTCCTGCATGACGGCCTGCTGGGTGGCGTCCCAGACGCCGTAGGACAGCGTCACCTTCTCCGGCGACCCCGTGTCCGTGCCGGCCTGCTCACCACCCGCGCACGCGGTGGCGAGCAAGGCCGCGCAGAGGAGGGCCGCACCGCTCCGTGCCGACTTCCACATCTCCCAGTCCTCTCATAGAACGTGGGAGTAATCATGGAGTCCATGGAAATTATTGGCAAGGGCACCTATGTCACAGATGGCTTACGAGCGGGGCCCGGCCGTCGAGCACGCGGTCCTCGACGTCGTCGAGCGCGAGCCGTACGGCGCCGAGCACCACGGCCTCGTCGCCGAGCGCGGACATCCGCACCTCGGGGGTCCGGATGCACCAGCGGTCGAGCTCCCGTTTGAGCGGCTCGATGAGCACGTCGGCCGAGCGCGAGAAGCCGCCGCCGACCACCACCATCTGCGGGTCCAGCGCCAGGACCAGCGCGGACGCGCCGAGCGCCAGATCCTTGACGTAGCGGCGCACCGCCGCGACCGCCGCCCGGTCGCCGGCCCTGGCCGCGGCGAACACGTCGCCCGCCTCGCCGTTGGCGGCGCTCAGGTGCTCCTGGGCGCGGATCCAGCCGAGGGCGGGCAGCGCGCCGATCTCGCCGGAGGCGTTGCCGAAGCCCCGGTGCAGCTTCCCGTCGATGACCAGGCCCGCGCCGGTGCGCAGCCCCGCCAGCAGGAACACCATGTCCTTGGCGTAGCGGGCCACGCCGCGCCAGCACTCGGCCAGGGCGGCGAGCTTGCTGTCGTTCTCGACCAGCACCGGGGCCGGGGCCAGCCGGCGGACGTGCGCGGCCAGGTCCACGCCGGTCCACTCGGGCAGCGCCTCCGACAGCATCACCCGGCCGGCGCCGTCCACCAGGCCGGTCGTGCCGACGCCCGAGGCCCAGATGTCGCCGCCGGTCAGCCCGGCGCCCGCCAGGCACTCGGCGACCGCGCGGTCCACCGCGTCCAGACGTTCGAGCCGGCCCATCGCGGGCGTGACGGCCACACAGGCGCTGTGCTGCACCTCGCCGTCGAGGTCGGCGACCACCGTGCGGATCTTGTGGCCGCCGATGTCGATGCCGAGCAGCCGGCCCGCGTCGGCCCTGAAGCGATAGCGCCTGGCCGGGCGGCCCACCCCGCCCGCCGTGGCCCCGGCCTCCGCCACCCAGCCCTTCTGCAGCAGCTCGCGGACCACGTCCTCGGTGGAGGCCCGCGACAGCCCGGTGCGCTTGGCGACCTCGGTGAGCGTGAGCGACGGCCCGCCCTGCAGAGCCTTGATCACGGCCAGCGCGTTGAGCTGCCGCAGCCGCGACAGATCACCGCCGCTCAGTTCCCCGGCCATCGGGCCCCCTTGCCGTCAGCTTCCCAAGACCGAATAATGACACTCTCCAGGATAATTCGTCGGGGAAGGTTCCATGACTGAGGTGACTCTAGCCGTCGTCGGCGGCGGCCTGCGAGGACTGACCTACGCCCGCCGCGCGCACGCCACGGGCGCGGGGCGGGTGGTGGCGGTGGCAGAGCCCGATCCGGCGCGCCGGGCGGCGTTCGCGGCCGAGTTCGGGATCGCGCCGGACCAGGCGCACCCGGGCTGGAAGGAGCTGGCGGCGGCCGGGCGGGTGGCGGACGCGGCGGTCATCGCCACCCACGACCGGCTGCACACCGATCCGGCGATCACCCTGGCGGACCTCGGTTATCACATCCTCCTGGAGAAGCCGATGGCCACCGAGGAGCGGGAAGCGGTCCTGATCGCGGACGCGGCCAGCCGCAACGGCATCATGCTGGCGGTCTGCCACGTGCTGCGCTACACGCCCTACACCCGGATGATCAAAGAGCTGCTGGACGAAGGGCGGATCGGGCGGCTGGTCAGCGTCCAGCACCTGGAGCCGGTGGGGTGGTGGCATCAGGCGCACTCGTTCGTCCGCGGGCACTGGCGGCGCCAGGACACCTCGGCGCCGATGCTGCTGGCCAAGGCCTGCCACGACGTGGACTGGCTCGTGCACCTGTTCGGCCGCCCACCCGCCCGCGTGTCGTCGTTCGGCTCGCTGTCGCACTTCCGCCCGGAGGAACGGCCCGCGACGGCGGCCGACCGGTGCGTCGACTGCCCGCTGGAGCCGTCCTGCCCGTACTCGGCGCCGCGGCTCTACCTGGGCTGTCTCGGCGACGAGGACAGCGAGTTCTGGCCGTTGTCGGCCGTCACGCAGGGGCGGACCGAGGAGGAGGTGCTGCGGGCGCTGCGGACCGGGCCGTACGGGAGGTGCGTGTACGCCTGCGACAACGACGTCGTCGACCACCAGGAGGTGGTGATGGAGTTCGACGACGGGGCGACGTGCTCGTTCACCATGAGCGCCTTCACGCCGATGGAGCACCGGCGCACCCGCCTGTTCGGCACCCACGGCTACCTCGACGGCGACGGGCACGAGCTGCGGGTGGTGGACTTCCGCACCGGCACGGAGGAGATCATCGCCACGGAGGGGGCGACGGGCCCGTCGGCGGCCGACGGGCACGGGGGCGGCGACGAAGGGCTGGTGGACGCCTTCCTCGCCGCCGTGGCCTCGGGCGATCCGGCCCTGCTGCGCTCGGAGGCGGCCGAGAGCCTGATGACCCACCGCGTGGTGTGGGCCGCCGAACGCGCCCGCCTGACCGGCACGGTCGTGTCACTCGACCGATGAGGAACCGCTCACCCGTTCTCGACCATGCCCTCGTCGATCACGTACTCGTCGCCGGCGATGTCGTCGGGTGAGGCCAGGAACGCGATCATGAGAGGTTCTCCTTTCCGTGGCGGTGGGACCGCTCCGGCCGGAGACCTCTCCAGATGAGCGTGACACTGACGAGCGTGACGACCACGTTCACGGTCAGCGCCAGGTGGATTCCGTTCAGTTCCGACGCCTGGGTGGCGGCGATCGCGCTGAGGATCGGGATGCCGATCGTGATGGCGACGTTCTGCGTCATCGTCGTGAGGCCGGTGGCCAGGCCCTGCTCCTCGTCGGGCAGGCCGGACGTGCCGGTGACCGTGTACGCCACGATGGACGTCACGTGCCCGAAGAAGCTGATGAGCAGTGCCGGGATCAGAACGACCAGCCCCAGCGGGTCGGAGCCGATGAAGATCAGCGGGACCACGGCGAGGCTCTGCACGGCCAGCCCCGCCGGCAGCACCTTGCGGTAGCCGTAGCGGCCGATGAGGCGACCGGCGATCGGGCCCGCGAGCACCGCGGCCAGCCCCGGGACGCCGAAGATGAGGCCGGTGACGAGCGGGGTGAACGTGAGGATGTTCTGGAGGTACAGCGTCATCATGAAGATCATCGCGGTCTCCATGCTGAACACCACGAGACCGGCGTAGTTGCCCCACTTGACGGTGGGGCGCTTGAGGATGCCGACCGGGGCGAGAGGGGCGGGCGAGCGTAGCTCGATCACCCAGAACGCGGCCAGCAGCACGATGCCGACGACACCCTCGGGGATGCTCTGCTCGATGATCGCGTAGACGACGGCCAGCAGACCGCCGGTCACGGTGATCGCGCCGGCCACGTCCAGCTTGACCCGGTCGGGCACCTTGCTCTCGGAGATCAGGAACGGCGTGAGCACGAGGATGATCATGGCGACGGGCACGTTGATGAAGAACGCCGCGCGCCAGCTCAGCAGACTGACCAGGGTGCCGCCGGCGAGTGCGCCGATGGTGAAGCCGCCGGACAGCAGCGCGCCGTTGAGGCCCAGGACGCGATCCCGAGTCGCGCCCTCCTCGAAGGTGGTGGTGAGCAGGGAGAGCGAGGCCGGGATGGACAAGGCGGTGGACAGGCCCTGGAGCGCGCGGGCGCTCAGCAGCGTCTCGGGGTCGGTCGCGAAGCCGCCGAGCAGCGAGGAGGCGGCCAGCAGCACCATGCCCGCGAGGAAGATCCGGCGACGGCCGAACAGGTCGGCCAGCCGCCCGGACAGGAGGGTGAAACCCGCCGCGGGCAGGGCGTAGGCGGAGGCGATCCAGGGCAACGCCGTCACCTCCAGCCCGACGCCCTCGCCCACCTGCGGAAGCGCGACGTTCAGGATGGAGAAGTCGACGGACAACATGAACCCGGCGCCGAGCAGAACCAGCAGGATCAACCGTTGCCGGCCGGTGAAGCGGGGCGGCGCGGTGGTGTCGATGTGCAAAGGACGGTTCCCTTCTCAAGAACCCGTTATGGACATCGGCCCGTCGTCGGGCCGGTCGGATACGCACCCTCAGGTGTCGTCACGGAAACTGTTTCTGGTGACCGCCGAGCGCGGCCGTTCACCTTCTCGGCGGGGTGGGCGGGGGTGCCCCACGCGACAGCCCGCCGCACTCGGTTTCATGGCACGCTCAGGAAACCCGCGGTACGGGGTGAGCTGTTTCCTTTGGCCGCCTTCGGGTCCACCCGCGACAGTGGGCGGGTGACCTGGTAAGAGGTGGGCTAGCCCTGTTCCGGTTCGGCCGCCTCGGCGACGCGCTTGATCGTCGCCAGCCGCCTGTCCCAGTCGGCCGCGAGCGCGGCCATCCACCGCGCCGCGGCGTCCAGTGCGGCAGGCCGCACCGTGTATCGCACCTCGCGCCCCACCCGGCTGCCGGTGACCAGCCCGGCGGCGTCCAGGACGGCGAGGTGCTTGACGATCGCCTGCCGCGAGACGGGCAGTCGTTCGGCGAGCGTTGTCGCGGTGGCCATCCCCTGCGCGGCGAGCAGATCGAGCAGCTGACGTCGCGTCGGGTCGGCCAGCGCGACCAGAACGCCGTCCACCGTCTCAGCGGCGCCGCCGCGTTCGTATGTCACACGGATGCCTGCTCGGCGCGCGCCTTGAACGCATCGAACGCCATGGCCCAGCCGCTGGTGTTGAACCGCATCGCCTTGACGCGCAGCTCCTCGGACGCGCTCAGCGCCGCGAACCCGCTCTCGATGACGCGCAGGCGGATCTTGTCGCCCTCCTGGGCCAGGGTGAACTCCACGAGGGTGCTGTTGTCCGCACGCAACTCTTCTCCGGGGAACGCGCTCGTCCAGCGGTACGCCACGTACGTCAGCGGCTCCACCTTCTCCACACGCACCCAGACCTCACCGAGATGGGGGTTCTTCGCGACCAACGACGCGCCTTCCGTGGCCACACTACCGGCCACCTCCGCCTCGTCGGCCACCCAGAACCCTGGTTCGGCCACCAGCGACCACACCCGCTCCAGCGATGCCGCGATCAGGGTCTCGCGTTCGATCCGATCCTCAGTCATGAGGAGAACTCCCTCGCTGTCGACATTTAGTGCAATCTGATAGTTGCACATCGGCCAGCTTTGCGCAACCCATAGGTTGCACATGTACGGCCCCGAGGCGCGTATCCAGTGATCAGAGCGCAGCCGAAAAGGCCCTCCTGCCAAGGGGCAGGAGGGCCGGACGGTGCAGCTCTCGCGACGGCACTCTCTTCAGTCGGAATGCGTCCGGTCACTTCCAGGTGGCGCGTTCGACGATGCCCGCCAGGCCGGAGACGTTCCAGTCGTCGGCGATGAGGATCTGCGATGTGGGCAGATACCACACTCGCTGCTTGAAGGTCCTGCCGCCCTTGTCGGTGTTCATGTCGTAGCACTCGCCGGCCCACACCCGGTATTGCGCGCGGTGACCGGAGCTGGGGCGGCTCGGCTCGGCATCGCCGCTTCAGAGCAGGAAGGGATTCTCACCGGACGCGACGGCCGAGAACAGCGCGGACCCGTACGCGTTGTAGAGGTGCCGTTGCAGGGCCGGCCCGAAGCTCACCCGCGCGACGCCGAGCGCGGCGAACTCGGCCTGCGACAGCTTCCCCTGCCCGTACCCGACGTTGATGGGCCCGGGAATGTCCTTGGCCAGGACCCGGATCACGTCGGGATCCCCGGCGCCGATCGGATAGACGCAGTCCGCGCCGGCCGCGAGGTAGCGGGCACCCCGGTCGAGGGTGGCGGCGAGCTGCGCCTCTGGCGACCCCGCCCGGCGTACGAACGAGTCCGTACGCGCGTTGATGACCAGGTCCACGCCCAGCGACACCGCCGCCTCGCGCACCGCGGCCAAGAAGTCCGTTTGCTCCGAGACATCGATCATGTCCCCGGTCGGCGGGTTCGAGTCCTCCAGATTCAGCCCAACGGCCCCGGTCGCGGCGAACCGCTCGACCAACTCCGCCGGCGCGAGCCCGTAGCCGCGCTCGAAGTCGACCGTCACCGGCACGCTCACCGCCCGGACGATCCGCTCGGTCGCAGCCAGCACCTCCTCGACCGGCGCCGCCTCGCCATCGTCGTAGCCGAGTATCGCGGCCGTGGCGGCGCTGCTCGTGGCCACGGCCGTGAATCCGGCCGCCTCGACCATCCGGGCCGAGGCGGCGTCCCAGGCGTTGGGCAGCACGAGCGGGTCACCGGCCACGTGCGACCTCCGCAGCGTGGCGGCCTTCTCCTGTGCGGAGCGGAACAGGTCTGTCATCGTGTCCTCCATGTCATAGTGATCATTAGGCGCGTTCGCCCTGGGGTACGACGCCCGCCACCGGCGGTGGTGCGGCCGGTCGCCTGCCGGGCATGCCGAGTGCGACGAGCATGCCGACGAACGCGAACGCGGTTACCGTGCCCATCGCTGCCGTGAACCCCGCACTGAAGTCCTCGGCCGAGGCGTAGCCCCCGGTGCCTGCGAAGACGGTGACCGAGACCGCCACGCCGAAGACCCCGCCGAAGATCCGTAGCATCATGAACGCGCCGGACACCTGGCCGATCTCCTGTGGTCGCACCGCTCCCACCACCGCCTTCTGCGCCGCGGGCATGGCCATGGTGAGTCCGGCCCCGCCGACGATGAGCGCGGGCAGGAGTTCGAGGTAGCCCGTATCGGTGTCGGCGACCAGGGCAATCCAGCCCATGCCGATCGTCTGGAGCAGCAACCCGGCGACCACGAACGTGCGCTCGCCGTACCTGTCGGCCAATCTGCCGGCGATCGGCGCACAGATCATCAGGGTCGCGGTCCAGGGAATCAGCCGCAGGCCGGCGCCGAGCGGCCCTTCGCCGTGCACGGTCTGGAAGTACTGCGCGAGAAAGAACAGCGTGCCGTACAGCGAGGCGAACACGCAGAAGTTCGCCGGGTTGGCCGTGGCGAACGCCCGCACCCGGAAGAGCCGCATCCGCAGCATCGGCGCCTCCGTGCGTTGCTCCCACAGCACGAAGGCGATCACCAGCGCGACACCGAGCAGCAGCGCGCTCAGCACTTCCGCGCTGGTCCAGCCCGCCGCGTTCCCGCGGACCAGCCCCCAGACGAGGCCGAACGCGCCCAACGTCACGAGCACGACGCCACCCAGGTCGAACCGGTTGTTCGGGCCGAAGCTCTCGTTCACGCGCCGCGCCGTGAGCATGATCGCGATCAGGCCGATCGGCAGGTTCAGCCAGAAGATCCACTGCCAGGCCAGCCCTTGGGCGATGACGCCGCCGACGAACGGGCCGCTGAACGTCGCCAGGCCGGTGATGCCCAGGTACAGGCCCATCGCCTTGCCCCGCTGCCGTGGCGGGAACAGCGCGCTGATCAGAGTGAGCGACAGCGGCAGCACCAGCGCGGCGCCGACCCCTTGCAACGCCCGCGACACGATCAAGGCGCCGATGTCCGGCGACAGCGCGCACGCCACCGACGCGACGGTGAACACCGCCAGCCCTGCGGCGAACATCCGGCGGCGGCCGAACCGGTCGCCCAGCGCCGCTCCCGTCAGGAGCAACACCGCGAACGTCAGGTTGTACGCGTTGACGGTCCACTCAAGTGATTCGACCGATGCCGTCAGATCCTGCCGGATCGTGCTCAGCGCCGTCGTCACGACCAAGCTGTCCAGGGCCATCATGAACGACGCCAGTGCGGCAAGTCCTAAGGCCCATGCCTGCTCGGACGTCATCCGTCCCCCGTTGGAACTCACCGTTCCTCCTCTTCGGGTGTGCCGTCGGATTTCCGGTTCACGCGTAGCGATCGTGGAAGCCCGAATCCGGTCAGCAGTGAGTTGTCGTGGAATCGGGTCAGCGCGATAATCCGGTCGCCGGTCAGGGTGAGCACCAGCAGTCCGTGCGCGTGCAGGATCGGTGTCCGCGGGTCGCGTACGTAACAGCCGAATGCCGGTTGGCCGTTCGCCCGCGTCGGGACCAGCATCTCGCGGCGGCATCGGCGCAGCGCGACGGTAGCCAGGAAGTGCCGGATGGCGTCCCGGCCCTGGTATTCCAGCGGCAGCGGCGGCATGGTCAGCCACGCGTCGTCCGTCAGCATGGCCACGATCGCATCGACGTCCCCGGCCTCGAACGCGCGGGTGAAGTCGGCCACGACCCGGCGTTCCTGTGGTGAGTCCGGCAGCGGGGCGCTCTCCCGGTCGGGGCCCGGCAGCACGTGCGCCAGCGCGCCCCGTGCCCGTCTCAGCGCGCTGGTCACCGCGTTCTCGGTGGTGTCGAGCATGCTCGCCACCTCGGCGGCCCGGAATCCCAGCACGTCCCGCAGCACCAACACGGCCCGTTGCCTCGGCGGCAGTCGCTGCAGCGCTACCAGGAACGCCAGCGACACCGACTCCCTGACCTCGTAACGCGCTTCCGGGCCAGGCAGGTGGTCGGCGATCTCGTCCAGCAGCACGTCGGGGTACGGCTCCAGCCAGCTCGGCTCCTCCCGGCGGCGCGACGGCTCAGGCAACGCAACCTCCAGCTGGTAGGCCGCGCGTTCGTGCGGACGACGGGCACTGGACCGCAACGCGTTGAGACAGCGGTTGGTCGCGATCCGGTAGAGCCACGTCCGCACCGACGCGCGCTCCTCGAAACCGTCGATCCCGCGCCACGCCGCCAGCAACGTCTCCTGCAGCACATCCTCGGCGTCCTGCACCGACCCGAGAATGCGGTAGCAGTGCACCTGAAGCTCACGTCGGTACGGCTCGACCAGCCGGCGGAACTTCTCGCCGTCTTCACCTCGCGCCGACACCGCCGGCTCCCCGGGCAGCGAAATCCCCTGCATCTCGGCTCCTTCCATCCATGGACCCCTCTCCCCTGGATAGACACCGCCGGAGCCGGAAAATGGTCGGTCGTGAGCAAGCTCAGCGCGCGGGCGTCAGCATCACCTGTCCGTCGCGATCAGAGCCGGAGGCGGTAAAAGCGCCAGAAGCCGAAGTCGCTGATCGGCAGGACGTCGACGCCGGTGAATCCGGCCTCCTCGGCGTACCGCCGCAGGGTGCCGGGGCGCATGACGGTGCCGGTGGCGGCCGACGGCTGCTCGCTCATCCCGTCCGGCAGGCAGATGAGCAGGCTGAACCCGTACATCAGCCGCTCCAGCTCGTCCGCGTCCGGGGTGAACGCGTCACCGACGGCCTCGTCCATGACGACGACGGCGCCGCCGGGCACGAGCGCGCGGCGGGCGGCGGCGAGGGTGTCCACCGGGCGTGGCATGTCGTGCACGCACTCGAAGGCGAACACCGCGTCGTACCGGCCCGCGCCGAGCCCGGCCGCGTCGCCGCAGCGGAAGGTGACCCGGTCACCGAGCCCTGCCGCGTTGCGGCGGCGGAAGGTGACCCGGTCACCGAGCCCGGCCGCGTTGCGGCGGGCCAGCTCGATGGAGGGCGCGTCGATGTCCACACCCTCGACCGTCGCCTCCGGGTACGCCCCGGCCAGCGCGATGGCCGACCAGCCACCGCCGCAGCCGACGTCGGCGATGCGGGCGCCGGGACGGCGCAGCAGCGCGTCCAGGTCCGGGACCCCGGCCAGGGCGTCCGGCAGCGCGTGCTCGAACCAGGGCCGGTTCATGTCGGCCTGCGACTCACGCATGTCCGTCCCGAACGCCGCCCAGCCGACCCCGCCGCCGGTGCGGTAGGCGTTCTCCAGGGCGGGCAGCTGCGTGGCGGCCGCGGCGAGCATGCGGGCCAGCGGCGCGAGGTAGGCCAGGCTGGACCGGTCGGTCAGCACCTCGGCCACGCCCGGCGGCAGCGCGAACCGGCCGTCCGGAGCGACCTCCAGGATCCCGGCCGCGGCCTGCTGCTCCAGCCACTCCCGGGCGTACCGCTCGGCGCCACCGGCTCGTACGGCCAGCTCGGCGGGTCCGGCCGGGCCCTGCTCGGCCAGCGCTCGGTACCAGCCGAGCCGATCACCGAGATGGATGGCGAGAATCTCGATGGTGCCGAGCGCCGCCTGGAGCAGGTGATCGGCGAACTCGTCGGTCTTGGTGGTCATGTCTCCGTCCTCCGTTCTGCTGTGGTTCTCAACGAGGATCGGCGCCCACGGGCAAAGCGAAAAGGTCCTTGGACACACACCGATGGCCGCGGTTCACCACCGGGCACTTGGACTCCTCCCCAGCTCAAGCCGGGTCGATGCCCACGTGCCCGGATGGCGCCCCGTCGGCGTGTAGATCACTTCAAGCGCATCGGCAAAGGTTCCGCGGGGGCAGGTTCGATGATCGCCGCCCAAGGACACATCTGCGGGAGTGACCGGGACACGTCACGCCGTGTCGAACAGCGCGGCAGCGAAATCACCAGAGGGGGACGTCCATGTCCGAGCTGCTCTTCTACCGTGAAGGCGACGGCGGGATTTCCACGGCCAGAGTCGACGACCAGGGCACCTTCACCAATCTGAAGGACGGACGCGTCAACCCGAACTGGACCCGCATCACGCCGGCCTGATACCACCCTGGCCCGTCTTCACCACGTGTAGAAGCCCTGGCCCGTCTTGCGGCCGAGGTGACCGGCGGCGACGAGGTCGCGCAGGATCTGTGGCGGGTCGAATCGGGGGCCGAGCTCGCGTGACAGGTGCTCGGCGATGGCGAGCCGCACGTCGAGGCCGACCACGTCGGTGGTCCGCAGCGGTCCCATCGGGTGGCGGTAGCCGAGGGTCATCGCCGTGTCGATGTCGGCCGCGCCGGCGACGCCCTCTTCGAGCATGCGCATCGCCTCCAGCGCCAGGCAGACGCCGAGGCGGCTGCTCGCGAACCCGGGCGAGTCCGCGACGGTGATCGGCGTCTTGCCGAGCGCCACCGCCCAGTCCCGGGCTCGCGTCACGAGCGCGGGGTCGGTACGGGGCCCGGTGACGATCTCGATGAGCTCGCTCACCGGGACGGGGTTGAAGAAGTGCAGCCCGAGGAAGCGGTCCGGCGAGGCCAGACCGGCGGCGAGCCCGCCGATGGACAGGCTGCTGGTGTTGGAGGCGAGCACCGCGTCCGGCGCCAGCCTCTCGGCCAGGGCGAGCACCTGGGCCTTGAGCGCCGCGTCCTCCGGCACCGCCTCGATGACGAGGTCGCACGGCGCCAGGTCGCCGGGGTCGGCCGTGGCCCGCAGCCGCTCAAGGGCATCCTCGGCCACCCCCCGACCCTCGGCCAGGCTCTCAGCCTCCCGACCCTCGGCCAGGCTCTCAGCCACCCGACCCTCGGCCAGACTCTCAGCCACCCGAGCCTTGGCCAGGCTCTCAGCCACCCGGTCGCGGGCCTGGCCGGCCGCCTCCGGCCCGTTCTCCACGACGATCACGTGGCTGCCCGAAGCGAGGAACGCGTGCGCGATCCCCGCCCCCATCCGCCCGCCGCCGAAGACGCCGACCGTCCGTGGCAAGGTCATGAGCGCCGCTCCTTCCACCGGTCCAGGAATGCTGTCATACCAGCGTGCTTCTCCTCCGTCCCGTACGAAACCGCCGCTCGTACGAAACCGCCGCCCGAGCACCGACCCGGCCGTGATGTCCGGCCTGCCCTCCGGCCGCAGCAGTTCCCATGCCGGCCCGGCCCACCGTGCGAGTTGCCTCAGGGCTTGCGCCGGTCGGGAGCCGGGGTGCCGGTGATCGCCCGCCTGGCGATGTCCCACAGCCGTTCCAGGGTCGCGTTGACGTGCGGGGATTCCGGTCCCAGCAGCCTGGCCCAGGCGCCCGCCCGGTTCGGCAGCGTGCTCGCCCCGCCCACGAGCCCGCTGCCCGCCGCCGCCTCGTGCAGCGCGTCGGCCAGCTCGGCGGCGTCCACCGCCGACGTGACCACGTACAGGGTGGACAGCACGCCGTGCGCGCCGAACATGGCCGGCCCGGCGACCGGTGCCCGCCCGGGGACGAGCCTCATCGGGTCGGCGAACAGCAGCTCGCCGCCCGGACCGCATACCTCCAGGTCGTTGCAGTAGGCGGTGTAGGCGTGCCGTTCGCCGTGGGCCAGCCGCCCGGCCAGCAGGGTCTCGCCGAGGATCACGGTGGCGGTGGGGTCGCAGGTCACCCTGGTGCACTGGTAGAAGCGGGACTCGGCGAACGGGATCACCGGATCCGGCAGATACTCGACGTAGCCGCCCGGCCCCGCCGTGATGGTGACGAGCTGGCTGGCGTAGTCCTGCTCCATCCGGTAGATCTTCGTGGCGGCCTGCGTCGTCAGGTGCACCGACGCGTCCGCGCCGCAGGCGAGGTCGAGCCGGTAGCGGTCCCCCTGCAGCATCCCGCCGCCCGAGGACATGACGATCACATACGGCAGGTCCGGCCGGGCCGGGTCGTAGTAGAGCGGCCGCATGATCTGCAGCGGCGCCTTCTGATAGTGGCCGGTCAGCTCGGTCCGGCCACTACGCCGCTCGAAGGCCAGGTCGAGCACGCCGACCTTGCCCGGACTGCCGACCGGCAGCGTGTCCGGCACCTCGGCGTACCTCGCCACGTCCTCCGGGATCGAGGTGATCGTGTAGTGCCCGGCGGCCAGCCGGTCTACGCGCTCGGCGAGCATGCCGGCCTGCGGCTGGCGATGAAGTCGGCGACCTCCGCCACGCCGGTGCCCTTGAGCGAGTCGGTGAGGATGACCGGGCGCCCGTCGCGGACGCGGTCGGCGTCGCGTGCCATCACCTCCAGGTCGGCGCGGACGTACGGGGCGATGTCAATCTTGTTGATGACGAGCAGGTCGGAGTTCGTGATGCCCGGCCCGCGTTTGCGCGGCATCTTGTCGCCCTCGCCGGTGTCCAGGACGAACACGTACACGTCCGCCAGGGCGGGACTGAAGGTGAGCGTGAGGTTGTCGCCGCCGCTCTCGTACAGCAGCGTGTCGATGTCTCCGAAGCGCTTGACCATCTCGGCCCCGGCGGCCAGGTTCATCGTCGGGTCGTCGCGGACGGCGGTGTGCGGGCAGGAGCCGGTCTCCACGCCCACGACGCGGGCCGGGTCCAGCACGCCGTCGAGGGTGCGCTTGATATGGTCGGCGTCCTCCACGGTGTAGATGTCGTTGGTGATGACGCCCACGCTGTGCCCCCGCTCGATCAGGATGGGGACCAGCGCCTCGATCAGGGCCGTCTTGCCGGAGCCGACGGGCCCGCCGATGCCGACCCGGAGAACGCCGTCCATGTCGTGGTGCGTGCCGGGGTCCATCTGGTGGTGCATGTGCTGGTGCATGGCGTGCTGCCTTTCAGGTGGTGAAGAGGCGGGCCTCCGCCCGCTCGTGGACGGCGCTCATGATGTCCGCGACCGGGGTGGCGGCGTGCAGGTCGAGAGGGCCGCGGGCGGCCAGCGCGTGCGCGGCGGCCCGCCCGATCGCGCCCGCCGCGCCGTACAACGTCGCCTGGGCCTGCCGGAAGTCGAGCCTGCCGAGCCGGACGGCGGCGCTGACCCAGCTCGCGGCGAACGCGTACAGGTCGCCGGTCACCGCGTCGTGCACCGGCACGCCCAGGCCGGCGTAGGCGGTGCCCAGGACGACGGCGTGGTTGCCCGGCGCGGTCCCGGCCTCGACCAGCTCGGTGAGCCGGGCCAGCTCGGGGGTGGCGAAGACCAGGGTGGCGGTCCGCAGGACCTGGTTGCCGGTCCTGGTGGCGGCGGCGCGGATCTCCCGGCTGAGCTTGATCGCGTGCAGCCGCCGGTCGGCCGCCACCACCGCGTCCCAGTCCCCGGCCGTCACCGCCCGTTGGGTGAGCACCAGGGCGGTGGCGTCGCCGGGCCCGGCGGCGTGCAGCAGCACGTCCTCCAGCAGCTCACCGACGTCCACCGGCCCGGCCTGTGTGTACGCCTCCAGCCCGTGGGAGAGCGTGTAGAGGCCGCCCGGGAAGGCCGAGTCGGTCAGCTGGAGCTGGGCGAGCAGGGTCATGCCAGGAAGAACAGGTGGTTCAGCGGCAGTTCCTGCGCCGGCGCGATGGTGGCGTGCTCGCCGTCCACGGTGACCTTGTACGTCTCCGGATCCACGGTGATCTTGGGCAGCGCTGAGTTGCGAACCATGTGCCGTTTGTCGACCGTACGGGTGTGGCGGATCTTGGCGATCAGCCGTTGCAGGCCGAGCCGTTCCGGCACCCCGGCGGCGATGGCGGCGTCCGGCAGGAACGTCACGTTGCTCTTGCGCTGCGCCATCCCCATCGCCCCGAACATCGGCCGGTAGTAGACGGGCTGCGGGGTGGGCAGCGAGGCGTTCGGGTCACCCATCTGCGCCCAGTTGATCAACCCGCCCTTGACCACGAGCGCCGGTTTGGCGGCGAACGAGGTGAACGGCCAGAGCACGATGTCGGCCAGCTTGCCGTCCTCCAGCGAGCCGACCGTCTCGGCGATGCCGGTGGTCCTGGCCGGGTTGATGGTCAGCTTGGCCAGATAGCGCAGCACCCGGGCGTTGTCGTTGCGCTCGGAGTCCTCGGGCAGCCTGCCGCGCTGGTCCTTGCAGTGATGCGCGGTCTGGAAGGCCCGGGTGAAGGTCTCCCCGACCCGGCCCATCGCCTGGGAGTCGGAGGAGAACATGCTGATCACCCCCATGTCATGCAGAACCGTCTCGGCGGCGATGGTCTCCGCCCGCACCCGGCTGTCGGCGAACGACACGTCCTCGGGGATGTCGTGGCTGAGGTGGTGACAGACCATCACCATGTCGAGCAGCTCGTCGACCGAGTTGATGGTGTACGGCAGCGTCGGGTTCGTCGAGGACGGCAGCGCGTTCGGCTCGCCGGCGATGCGGATCAGGTCGGGCGCGTGCCCGCCGCCCGCGCCCTCGGTGTGGAAGGTGTGGATGGCCCGGCCGTCGATGGCACTGATCGTGTCCTCCAGGTAACCGGCCTCGTTGAGGCTGTCGGAGTGCAGTGCCACCTGGACGTCGTAGGTGTCGGCCACCCGCAGCGCGCAGTCGATCACGGCCGGGGTCGAGCCCCAGTCCTCGTGCACCTTCAGCACGCACGCCCCGGCCTCGATCTGCTCGATCAGCGTGCCGGGCCGGCTGGAGTTGCCCTTGGCCATGACGCCGATGTTCACCGGCAGCGCCTCGACGGCCTGCAGCATCCGGCCGATGTTCCACGGGCCCGGCGTGCAGGTCGTGCCGCGGGTGCCGTCGGTGGGGCCGGTGCCGCCGCCGATGAGCGTGGTGATGCCGTTGGTGAGCGCGGCCTCGGCCTGCTGCGGGGAGACGAAGTGGACGTGCGGGTCGATGGCGCCCGGCGTGGCGATCATGTTCTCGCCCGCCAGCACCTCGGTGCCCGCGCCGATGATCAGCCGGCGGTCCACGCCGTTCTGGGTGTGCGGGTTGCCGGACTTGCCGATGCCGACGATCTTGCCGTCCTTGATGCCGATGTCGCCCTTGACGACGCCGAGGATCGGGTCGAGCACGACCGCGTTGGTGATCACCAGGTCGAGCGCGATCGTGGCGTTCTGCGAGCCAGGGTCGGCCGACATGCCGTCGCGGACGGTCTTGCCGCCGCCGTAGACGGCCTCGTCCCCGTAGTGGCCGGCCGTGTAGTCCTTCTCGATCTCGATCACCAGGTTGGTGTCGGCCAAGCGGACCCGGTCACCCACCGTGGGACCGAACATGCTCCCGTACTGCTTGCGGCTCATCGTGGCCATCGGTGTCAGCCCTTCTTCCTGCTGGGAGACTTCTTGCCGTCGGCCGGCTTCTTCGCCGCCTTCCCTTCGGCGCCCTGCTGGTCGGTCGCCGAGGGCTCGGGCGCGTCGGCGTAGCCGAGCTCGGCCAGCCGCCGCAGCGCCCGTGCCCGGGCGTCCCGGGTTCGGATGCCGCCGTCGAGCAGGCCGGCGAAGCCGACGATGCGCATGCCGCCGCCGTACTCGACCAGGTTGACCCGGTGGGTGTCGCCCGGCTCGATGCGGACGGCGGTGCCCGCCGGGATGTCGAGGTGCCTGCCGTACGCCTTCGCGCGGTCGAAGCTGAGTGCCCGATTCGCCTCGAAGAAGTGGAAGTGCGACCCGACCTGGACGGCGCGGTCCCCGGTGTTGCGCACGGTCAGGGTGACCGTGGGCCGGCCGGCGTTGATCTCGATGGGGCCGTCGGCGTAGACGACCCTGTCCGTGTCCGTCATGACGAACCGGTCCTTTCTCGTCTGGCGGCGGTGTCAGCCGCCGATGGGGTCGTGGCAGGAAACGAGCTTGGAACCGTCCTTGAACGACGCCTCGACCTGCATCAACTTGAGCATTTCGCGCACGCCCGGCATGACGTCGTCGGCGCCGAGGACCTGCTTGCCGAGCTCCATGCACTCGGCGACGGTCCTGCCGTCACGGGCCGCCTCCAGGACGGCGGCGCTGATCAGGGCCACCGCCTCGCTGTAGTTCAGCTTGAGACCGCGGTCCCGCCGCTTGGTCGCCAGGTCGGCGACCACGTAGATCATCAGCTTGTCGATCTCACGAGGGGCGAGGTTCATCAGCTCTCCTTAGGTAGTACTGCGCCGCAGGCCGGAGAACGCCGGCACCGCCGCCAGGAAGATCCAGGTGACTATGACGAAGGGCCAGGTCAGCGTGTGGCCGCCGACGGGCTCGAACAGGTCGCCGACGAACGCCGTCAGCACGGTCGCCGACACCACGCCGGCGAGCGCGTACAGGATGCCCAGCGGGGTCAGGGCGAGGAACGTGCCACACAGGGCGATGCCGGTCAGCACCGCGTTGTAGCCGTACAGCCCCGCGCCGACGTCGGCGGCGGGCGCGCCCAGCAGCAGTGCCACCACGATGCCGACGGCGCTGGAGACGAGCGCGGCCACCCCCACGAGCCATCCGCCGAACAGCAGGCCGATCAGGAAGATCAGGCCGACGTACCACTTGCTCTGGAAGAACACCTGGCCGATGCCGTTGAACAGGCCCTGCAGGTGAGCATGCCGACGGCGCCGGCGATCATGGTGTTGAGGAAGGCGTTGACGGCGACGCGGCCGTCGGCAGTTTGGGCAGGGTCGCCAGCGTCGCCCGTCTACGGGGCGAGACTCGGCGCCTGGGCGAGAGAAGCCTGGCCCAGGACGCGGCCGAGCCAGTCGCTGCGTGTCCTGCGCGCCGCGGCCGAGAGCCGCACCTGCGGGAACAGCGCGTCGAAGCCGTGGAAACCGCCCGCCCAGATGTGCAGTTCGGCCTGGCCGCCGGCCGCCCAGATCCGGGTGGCGTACTCGACGTCCTCGTCACGGAACACCTTGGCGGTGCCGGCGTCGATGTAGGTGGCCGGCAGACCCGACAGGTCGTCGGCCACCGCGGGCGAGACGTACCCGGGCACCTCCTGGCCGGCGAGGTCGCCGAGGACCGCCCGCCATCCGAACGCGTTCATCTCCCCGGTCCAGGTGCCGGGCCCCTCGGCGTACTGCCTGCTGGAGGTAGTGCCGTTGCGGTGGTCGAGCATGGGACAGATCAGCACCTGAGCGGCGACGGCCGGGCCCCCGAGGTCACGTGCCATCAGTACGGTCCCGGCCGCGAGGCCGCCGCCGGCGCTCGTACCGGCGACGACGATACGGGCGGGGTCGATGCCCAGCTCACCGGCGTGCTCGGCGACCCAGCTCAGCCCCTGGTAGCAGTCCTCGACCAGCGTCGTCCCGTTGACCTCCGGCGCCAGCCGGTAATCCACGGAGATGACGACGGCGCCGAACTCGGCGAGCCACTCCAGCGGGATGTCGATCTGCGAGAACCGATCCCCCATGATCATGCCGCCGCCGTGGATCCAGTAGACGCACGGTGCCGCCGCGGTCTGATCGGTCCCGGCGGGACTGAAGATCGACAGCGGGATCCGTACGCCGTCCGAGCCGGGCACGCTGACCTCGCGCCGGTCCACCGCCAGCCCTTCGAGAAAGGTCTCGACCGGCGGCGACGGATACTGGCGCAGCTGGGCGAGCACCTCGGAGCTGAGCGGCGGCATGGACGGCAGTTGGGCGAGCGCGACCTGCAGCTCGGGGTCGAAGTCGGGGCGAGCGAGCGTCATGAGAGGGGTCCTTCCTAAGGTGTTGATGCCGGGTGGTCTTAGAAGGCGGCCTTACCGCCGACCGGCACCTCGTCGACGTACTCGGACTCGCCGACGAGCAGCGTCCCGAGCTTCGCGACCAGCTCCTGCGCCTCCTCGGTCTTGAAGAACCGGCCGTGGGCCTCCTCACTGCTCCAGCCCTCGGTGACGTACACGATGTCCTGGTCACTGGCCGAGCGGCTGACCAGGAAGACGACGCAGTCCTCGTTCGCCAGGGACGGCGCGTTCAGCAGGAACTCGACCACCTCGTCGGCCTTTCCGGGCCGCGCGGTCAGGGTGGCGTGGAAACCGTGCTCGACGCTCATGGGGGACTCCTTCGATCGTGGAGCCGCTGTGTGCTCCTGGGATGTCGATGAGTCAATGTAAACAGCCCGACCTGCGCAAACGTTAGAACGATGCTGCCGGCTTCTTGCCTGATCCTCTCATTGCCGA
Source organism: Nonomuraea glycinis (assembly GCF_014646515.1). Classification (GTDB taxonomy): domain Bacteria; phylum Actinomycetota; class Actinomycetes; order Streptosporangiales; family Streptosporangiaceae; genus Nonomuraea; species Nonomuraea glycinis. The sequence continues at coordinate 594,946 of NZ_BMNK01000001.1, read as the reverse complement.
GAGAATCAGGTACGTGCTTCAATCGGGGCATGAACCTTGACGAGCTACGCGCCTTGCTCGCGCGCCATGCCCGGCCCGACATGACCACCGCCGTCGAGGGCGTCCTGGTCTCGAAGGCCGAGCACGCGGACCCGCCGTCCCCCTCGATGTCGGGCACGGTGCTGGCGCTCATCGCGCAGGGCGCGAAACGGATCGCGCTGGGCGACCGCGTGTACGAGTACCGCGCCGGGCAATACCTGCTGGCCTCGGTCGACATGCCGATCACCGGCCACTTCACCGAGGCGAGCCCCGACCGGCCGGCCCTCGGCTTCGGCCTGGTCCTGCACCCGACCACCGTCGCCGAGCTGCTGCTGCAGGCGGCCCCCGGAGACCTCCCACCCGACAGCGGCACACCGTCCGGCATGGCCGTCAGCGACGCGCCCGACGAGCTCGTCGACGCGGTGATCAGGCTGCTGCGCCTGCTGGACCGGCCACGCGACCTGGCGGTCCTCGCCCCGCTGCTCAAGCGGGAGATCCTGTGGCGGCTCATCACCGGCGAGCAGGGTGCGGTGGTCCGTCAGCTCGGCCTCGCCGACAGCAGTCTCGCCCACGTCGCGCGGGCGGTCCGGTGGATCCGCGACCACTACGCGCAGCCCTTCCGGGTCGAGGACGTGGCGCGGCTGTCCGGCATGAGCGTGTCCGCCTTCTACCGCAACTTCCAGGCGGTCACCGCGATGAGCCCCATCCAGTTCCAGAAGCAGATCCGGCTGCAGGAGGCCCGGCTCCTGCTCGCCACCCACCCCAACGACGTCACCACCGTCGGTCATCGCGTCGGCTACGACAGCCCGTCACAGTTCAGCCGTGAATACCGCCGCCAGTTCGGCGCGCCGCCCAGCCAGGACGCCGCCCGCCTGCGCGGCTCGGCGCCCGGCGCCTCCCCCGCCCTGGCGTGAGACCTCAGTGGCTGTGGGCCATCTGGAGACTCTCCCGATGCGCTCGGTTGATGACCATGAGTTCGTCGAGCGTGTCCCGGGTGCGGATGAGGTCGGCGATGTGCGCGGACAGCCGGTCGCGTTCCTGCGCCATGCGCTCCATCGCGGCGTCCGAATTCTCCTCGCTGGGCGAATGGACACAGGGCAGCAGCTCGGCGATGGTACGACTGGACAGACCGGCGGCGTACAGGCGCTGGATGAGCGCGACCCGGTCGATCTCGCCGGCGGTGTAGTGCCGCTGCCCGCTGGCGCTGCGGGTGCTGGCGAGCAGCCCCTGCTCCTCGTAGTAACGCAGGGACCGGACGCTGACCCCGGTACGTGACGCCAACTCCCCGATGCGCACGCCGTCCTCCCGACTGTGACCTGTGCCACACATGGTTGCCTCTGACATGGATGTGAGGTTCTAGCTTAGCCGCAGCGGGCCGGATCGGGCGCCGCGGAACGCGAAGGAGCCTTGCGATGACCACCCTTTTCGACAGCTACCGGCTCGGGGACCTGGTCCTGCCCAACCGGGTGGTGATGGCCCCGATGACCCGGGTCCGGGCCGCGGCCGGGGGCCTGGCGACACCGTCCATGGCCACCTATTACGCCCAGCGGGGCGCGCGGACCTCATCAGCTTCGGCCGCGCCTTCATCGCCGACCCCGACCTCGTCGAGCGGCTGCGCACCACGCTCCCGATCACACCCGTCGACGATGCCACCTACTACCAGGGCGGTGACGCGGGCTATCTGACCTACCCGACGTATCAGCACACGGCCTGATCGCGGGTGCTACGGTTTCCCCCGAATACACGCACGGGGGAACATATGTTTGGCATCGTCCGGCCATGTCAGCACGGCATGTGCAAAGGGCTCTACGCGGACTGGATGGGCCACCTGTGCGGGCTCTGCCTGGCGCTCCGCGACGAGCACGGCCACCTGTCCCGCCTGGTGACCAACTACGACGGCCTGCTCGTGTCCGTTCTCACCGAAGCTCAGTCGCCCGCCGCCGCGCCCCGCCGGCGAGCGGGCGCGTGCGCGCTGCGCGGCTTCAAGGGCGCGCACGTGGTGGAGGCCGAAGGGGTACGGCTGGCGGCCTCGGTGTCGCTCCTCCTGGCGGCCGGCAAGGTGCGCGACCACGTGGCGGACGGGGACGGCGCCTACGCCCGCCGCCCGGTGGCCGCCGGCGCCACCCGCCTGGCCGACCGCTGGTCCTCGGCCGGCGCCGCCACGGCCGGCACGCTCGGCTTCGACGTCACCCCACTGACGGCGGCGGCCGGCCGCCAGGCCCTCCTGGAACGTACGGGGAGCGCCGGGTTACGGGAGCTGACCGCGCCCACCGAGGACGCCGTGGCCGCCGCGTTCGCGCACACCGCGACCCTCACCGGCAAGCCGCACAACCAGGAGGCCCTGGAGGCGGCCGGGCGCCGGTTCGGCAGGCTGGCCCACCTGATCGACGCGGTGGAGGACCTGGCCGACGACCGCGCGTCCGGATCGTACAACCCGCTGGCCGCCACCGGCACCGGCCTGGACGAGGCGCGCCGCCACTGCGACACCGCGCACGCGGAGCTGCGCGCCGCCGTGGACGAGCTGGACCTGCCCCGCCCCGCCCTGACCCGCGCCCTGCTGGTACGAGAGACCGGCAACGCCGTCTCCCGAGCCTTCGCCGCCGCCGCCCCCGGCCCCGGCCACCCACCCGGCTCCCCGGACGCCCCACCGGGACACCGCCCGCCGAAGCGGGACCCCGGCGGCCTGCTGTCGTTCGTATGCGCCGCGCTGACCTGCTGCACGTGCGGCCTGTACCGTCCCGAGTGGGACGAGGACCACCAGAGCTCCTGCTGCGGGCGCTTCGACTGCTCCGGCTGGGACTGCTGCGGCAACTGCTCCCAGTGCTGCTCCTGCGACGGCGACTGCTGCTGCGACGGCTGCGACTGCAACTGCAACTGACCGTCCGGCGACTACCGGCCCTGGATCATCTCGTCACCTCGTCGATGATGCCCCGGTTGTCCTCCATGATGTCCCTGTCCTCGAACTGCAAGGGACTGCGCCGCCCGGTGTTGAAGTCGTTGAGCAGGTCCACGACTATTTCGGCGAGCACCGGGTGCGTCTCCTGAGGAAAGACCGCCCGGCGTTCGCTGTCGATGCAGACGACACCAGGAATCCCGGCGCCGAGCGAAGGGAATACGAGCCGCTCGATCGGCACCGAGACGCTGCTGGCGATATGAAAAATGATGTTCGAAACCTTGTCTCGGGTGAAACCGTGCTGGACGGCTTCCGCTATGTAGGCTTCGGGATCCGCCGCGTATTCCGCTTGGTAGTCCACGTGGTGAAGCCGGCGCTTGTTCCATGCGCTGGCGGCGGGGTTCAGGTGCCGTTGCCGACCAGGGTCGAGAGTGAAGCGGTGTTTGCAGTGCCCGACGACCGACGTATCCGAGACGTACAACTGCAGTCGCAGGCATTCGTACTGCTCGTGGACCGTGAACAACAGGACGCGGACGGCCGGCACATGGCGGTACGGCGAATCGTCGAGAAGGCGATAAGCGGTAAGGAGGACGTTTTTCACCGCATTATGGATGTTCGAGCAGAGCTGTGCGGCAAGTCGAAGATCGCCCTCACGTAGTGTCGTCCGCGCGAGTTCATGCTCCAGCTCGTCATGCCTCGTTATCGTCACCGGAGGATGCGCTGCTCTGATCGCCCGCACCAAGGCGCGCAGCGAGTCGGCCATAAGATCAGGCCGGGAGAAGTCGATGGCGAGCTTCCGAGCCAGATAGGCAGGCAGTTCGGTGTCGTCCAGCTTGACCGGGATGACCCGCGGGCCACGGTGCTTCTCTTCCAGCTGTAATGCCTGCACGAGCTCCTCGGCGACCCATCGTGATTGCACGGAATGCCGTGAGACAACGGCGAGGACACATGAGCTGGCCGGAATCTGTTTCGATATTTTATCCTGAATGAAGTCACCCGCATGCATTTCGTGCAGGTCGATCCACACCTCGATCTCATGCGAACGCAGCAGCTCCACAAGAATCAGCAGAAAAGGTTTGTCCTGCGAGCTGTGGCAGATGAAGACACTGCGCGGCGGCGGAGCCTGAGCCGAGGAGGATTGATCCATGCGACCACCTGGAAGGACTTGCCGGGTCTCTCCGTCACGTATGCCTAATCCACACGTTCCCTACCCACGACAAGAAGGATCGGAACCGCATCACTTCATTCGCTCCAAAAGCTGTCAACCGGGTACGCCGCAGGTAAAGTCGGGGCGTGACGAAGACTCAGCTGACCGCTCTTCGCCAGGGGCGGGTCGTCCGCGTGTTAGCAGCGGCCGTCGTCGGCGCACTGGCCGGCCTGGTGATCTTCGAGTTGACCAGGATCGGTGGCCGCGGTCTCTACGTCACCGCCGGCGCCGTGGCCGGGGTGGCGGGCATCCTGGTGATCCAGATCTACAACCGGTCGGCCCGGCTGACCGAGGTGAAGGTGTCGGTTCCGCAGCTGAGCGAGCTGACGTTCGTGGTCAACAACGAGAGCCGCAACGTCGCCTGGCAGTTGTTCGTGGAGACCGTGACCCGGGTGTCCACGCAGCCTCTCGACGATGACGAGGGCCTGACCCGCGAGGCGCTGACGTCGCTGTACGGCCTGTTCGCCACCACCCGCGACACCCTGAAGTCCAGCCGACCGTCGGTCCCGGCGCCGGGAGGGCGGACGGTCGAGCATCTGGCGATCACGATGCTCAACCAGGAGCTCCGCCCGTTCCTGTCGAAGTGGCACCCTCGGCTCCGCGAGTTCGAGCAGGCGCAGCCGGACGCCCCCGAATCGGACTGGCCGGCGAACGCCGCCTGCCGCACGGAGCTGCGGGAGGTGCAGCGGCGCGTCCATGGCTACGCCATGGGGTTCGCCAAACTGGCGGGTGTTCGGGAACCGGAGGCGATGGCCAGTGCGGGGATCTGAGGAGAGCCGGTACGACGCCTTCCTGTCCTACGCGTGGGAGCCGGATGCCCCCCTGGTGGCGGCCGTGCGCGACGCCCTGCACCGGCTGGCGCGGCCCTGGTATCGGCTGCGAGCCTTACGGGTCTTCCGTGACGCGTCGAGCCTGGCGGCGAATTCGGCCCTCGATCCGGCGATCGAGGATGCGCTGGCCGCTTCCCGCTGCCTTATCGTGTTCCTCTCGCCCTCGGCCGTCAGATCGTCCTGGGTCCCCCAGGAGATCGACTACTGGTTGAGGCACAAGAGCGTGGACAGCTTGCGGCTGGTGCTGACCGGCGGCGATCTCGTCTGGGACGCCTCTGCCCGCGGCTTCGACATGGAACGCTCCACCGCGCTTCCCGCCGTGCTGCGCGGCGTCCACCGTCATCGGCCGCTCTACGTCGACCTGCGCTGGGCGCACGCGGAAGATCAGCGCGTCCTGCGTAACGACGACTTCCACAGAAGCGTCGTGCAACTGGCCGCGCCGCTGCACGGCAAGCAGCCGGACGAGCTGTACGGCGAGGACGTCCGGCAGCATCGCAGGACCCGCCAGGTGAGCGCCGCGGCGGTGATCGCGCTGGCCGTGCTCGCCGCCTCCACGGCGGTGGCGGCGGTGATCGCCGGCCTGCGCGCCGAAGAGGCCCTGGCCAACCTGCGCCAGGCGACCTCGCGCTATCTGGCCAGCCAGGCGCTCGCCGACCGGGAGGGCAATCTGGACCGGGCTCTGCTGCTGGCCGTACACGCCTGGCGGACGGCGCGGACCGCCGCCGCCCGCAGCAGTCTCGTCACGGTCGTGCACGAGGCGATGCGGGGGGTCGTGGGTTTCCCGCGCATCCGGCCCGGTGACCCTGTTCCCTTCCACCTGCTGACGCTGGCGATCAGCCCGGACGGGCGCAGGATGGCGGCCAGCAGATACAGCGAAGGGGGAGACGCCGGCGCGCCCGCCGACGGACGTGTCTACGTGTGGGAGCTCGCCGGTGGCGACGCCCGCATTCTGCGCAGCCCCTTCGAGCGGGTGCAGAACGTCAAGCGATTGATCTTCGGACCGGACGGCCGCCATCTGGTCGCGGAGGACCTCGACGGCCAGGTGCTGCTGTGGGACCTGGCCGGCGACCCCGCTCGCGTGGTGCGGACCGCCCAGGCGCCGCTGGACGTGACCGCTGATCATCACATCGCCGCCGTGTCCTCCGCCGGCGGCGGAGTCGTGCTCCTCGACCTGGTGTCCGGCGGGGAGCTGGGCAGGCGTGCGGGCACGCTGTTCGAGGTGGACCGCCGTAGCGAACGGGCCTTCGGCAAGGACCCGTCCGAGCGGCCCGTGGTGTGGGATCTGCGCTCATCTCGGGCGGTGAAGATGAAGGTCGCCACCCAGTACGGCTTCGCCGAGTTGGCCGGTGACCGCGTGGTCATGGCGACCGGAAGGGATCTGACGAGCCTGGCGGGCTACGACGCGACGACCGGCGAACGCCGCTGGCGGGCCGGGCTCCCGGGCCGGGCGGTCGCCGCGGCGGTGTCCTCCGACGGCGGCCGGTTCGCCGTGTGGACGGCGAACGGCACCGTGATCCTGGTCGCGACCAAGGACGGCACCGTCACCGGCCGAGCCCGGCACGCACCCGGGCAGGACCCTCGGCTCTCCTTCAGCCCTTCCGGTCGCTTCCTGGTCGCCGCCGACTCCCGTGACAGCACCGGCCGGCAGACGCTGCTGGACGCGCGCACCGTACGAGTGCGCTGGACGAAGCGCGGAGAGGAGGTGATCTTCGGCTCCGGCGACAAGGTGGCGGTGGTGCGAGGATCCCCCGTCCAGGTCACCGACCTCATGACCGGCGACGTCATCGCCTCGGGAGAGGCCGACGCCTGGTCAGCGGCCGTCTCACCCGATGGCCGGCACGTCGCCCTGGCAGGAGACGACGTCCGCCTGATCGACCTGACCGCGCCGGAACCACGGTTGGTCTCCCTGCCCGGGGAGCCGTCGACGATCTACACGGTGACCTTCGACCCCTCGGGACGCCGCCTCGCAGGGGTCGGCATCGGAGGTGCGGCCGTCGTGTGGGACGTCGCGGCCGCGCTGCGCCCCGCCGACGTGCCCACCGCTCCGCGAAAGAAGCCATCCGCGCTGAGCAGCGACGGTGTGACGCTGGTCTATGCCGATGACAGCCGCCAGGTGCGGCGTCGCGACCTGCGCGACGGGAAGGATCTGCCCATTCCCGGCCTGAGCGAGGTAAGCGGCCTGCGGATCTCCCCCACCGGGACGCACCTGTTGGCCAGTGTGGGCAGCTCGTACGTGCTGTGGTCCATCGCGCAGGCCGCCGCCGTACTGCGCTTCCCGTACGAGCTCGGCACCGAGACGGCGTTCAGCGGGAACGGCCGCCGCCTCGCGGTGGCCCGGCGCGACGCGAACACCGGCCGCTACACCGTGACGGTCCACGAGGTCGGCAGCGGCGCCGTGGTGGCCACGATCCCGCTGCCGGACTTCGCCCAGCCGACGGACCTCACCAGCGCCCTCGCCTACCCGGTGATCGCTCTCGACGAGACCGGGGGGCGGCTCGCGGCCAGTCTGAGCACTCGGCAGATCCGCACGTGGGAGATCGCCTCCGGCGCGCCCGAGGGAGGATGCGACACCCGGGTCGACGACTACACCCTGCTCTCCGGCAGCGTCCAGTTCACCCCCGACGGGCGGACGCTCGTGGTCAGCGCCCCTGACAGCGAGACCATCAGCTTCGTTGATCCGGCGTCCTGCGCGGTACGGCGCAGCCTGACCACCGGCAACGGCAAAGCCACCCTCAGTCCGGACGGCACTCTGCTGATCACCGAGAGTCCGCTCCGCCTGTGGGACACGCAGACCCTCGAACCCCTCGGCGAGCCGCTGCTCCCCCCGGAGACCGACCCCGATCAGATCGTCTTCACCGCCGATGGTTCCAGCGTCATGGCTCTCACCGCGGACCGGTCGGTGCGCCGCTGGCCCGTCGCCCCCGAAGCCCTGATCCGGCAGGCCTGCGCCGTCGCGGGACGGGAACTCACCACCGAGGAGTGGGACAGATTCCTGCCGCAGGGCGACAGACAGCCCGCCTGCACGCCACGACCCTGATCGAGCCGCCTCAGGGCAGCGAGGCGGGCAGACCGATGGCGGTGAAGTGCTCGGGGCCGATGAACGAGGTGATCTCGCAGATGTACGCCCCACGCAGCGTGAACACGTTGACCGACCAGGCGAGGTAGGCGCCGGCGGCGTCGTTCCAGAGGTAGCAGCCCAGGGCGGGCTGGCCGTTCGCGCCGGTCTCCAGGTGCCGCCAGGAGCCGCAGCCCGTCAGCGGGACCCGTACCGCGAAGTCGGTTACGGTCGCCAGGCCGCGGTACCAGTGCGGCAGCGGCGGCATCGACCAGGTGACGTCCTCGGTCAGCAGGGCGATGAGCGCGTCGGCGTCGTCGCGTTCGAGCGCGGTGGAGTAGCCGGTGACGATCTCCCGCAGGCGCGCGTCGCCGATCTTGCGCAACGTCTGCTGCTGCGTACGGGAAGGGACCTTCTCCGCGACGACGCGGCGGGCACGCGCGAGGGCGGAGTTCACCGAGGTGACGGAGGTGTCCATCATCGCGGCGATCTCGGCGGCGGAGAAGCCGAGCACCTCGAACAGCAGCAGCGCCGCCCGCTGGTTGCCCGGCAGGTGCTGGAGGGCGGCGACGAAGGCGAGCTCGACGGCCTCGCGCTGCTCGTAACGCGCGGCCGGGCCGGCCTGGCCGCCGGTCAGGGCCTTGTCGGGATAGGGGCCCAGCCAGGCGACGTCGGACAGCGGGGCGTCGTCGATCACGGGGTGGTCGCTGGCCGGGCCGAGGTCGACGGGCAGCGCCCGCCTGCCGCGCGCCGCGACGAGGTCCAGGCAGGTGCGGGTGGCCACGGTGTAGAGCCAGGAGCGCAGCGAGCTGCGGCCCTCGAAACGGGCGAGTCCCCGCCACGCCCGCAGCAGGGCGTCCTGCAGGGCGTCGTCGGCGTCGTGGGTGGAGCCGAGCATGCGGTAGCAGTGCGCGTGCAGCTCCCCGCGCAGCGGCTCCACCAGGCGGGTGAAGGCCGTGTCGTCCCCGTCGCGTGCCAGCGTCAGGTCCCGCGTCGCAGAATTCTCCTCCATGAGCGACGATTCTGCCCTCCGTGGGGAGTCCCTACTGCGACCGGACCGAATATCGCCTGCCAGGAGGCCCAGATGAGCCCGACGATCCCCGCCATCTCCGCGACGCTGGAGGTCCCTGGCGCGCGCCTGCACTACGAGGTGCGCGGCGCGGGCCCGCTCGTGGTGCTCGTCGGCGCGCCGATGGGCGCCGACGCCTTCGCGCCGGCGGCCGACCTGCTCGCCACCGACCACACCGTGCTCACCACCGATCCGCGGGGCATCAACCGCAGCCCCGTCGCCGACCCGGACCAGGACTCGACCCCTGAGCTGCGCGCCGACGACCTCTCCCGGCTCCTGACCCACCTGGACGCCGGTCCTGCCGCCGTCTTCGGCTCCAGCGGCGGCGCGGTCAGCGCGCTGGCGCTCACCCAGGCCCACCCCGAGCAGGTGCACACCGTGGTCGCGCACGAGCACCCGGCCTACGCCCTGCTGGACGACCGCGAGCGGCTGCACGCCGCGGCCGACGACATGATCGCCACCTACTTCGCCGGTGACGTCGTCGGGGCCTGGAAGCGGTTCATGGCCCTGTCCGACATTTTTCTGCCGGAGGGGATGATCGAGCAGACGTTCGGCGGGGAGCGCGACCCCCAGCAGGTGGCGGACGAGCGCCGCTGGTTCGCCCACGAACTGCGCCCGACCATCGGCTGGAAGCCCGACCTGACGGCTCTGCGCGAGGTGCCGACCCGCATCGTGATCGGCATCGGCGAGGAGTCCACCGGCCAGCTCTGCGACCGTACGTCGACCGCGCTCGGCGCGGCGCTCGGCATCGAGCCGACGCTGTTCCCCGGTGACCACACCGGCTTCGCTGACGACCCCGAGCGGTTCGTCACCCGGCTGCGCGCGATCCTGCGCGACAACTGACCACCGAACGACCACGCGGTCCTGCGCGACAACTGACCACCGGACGACCAGAGGAGACCACGATGCCCACCCAGCCGATCGATCTCACCTTCACCGCGCCCATCGAGAAGGACGGGGCCTTCGCCACCTTCGTGACCGTGCCGGGCTCCGCCGAGTATCTCGGGACGAGGGCGGCGGTGAAGGTCGCCGGTACGATCGACGGCCATCCGTTCAACGCCACCCTCATGCCGTCGGGCGGCGGCCCGCACTGGCTGCCCATCAGGGCGGCGCTGTGCAAGCTCATCGGGAAGAACCGGGCGGGCGAAGAGGTGACCTTCCACCTGCTGCGGCGGCTCAGCTGATTGTCGGAGTCGATCTCTAGTCTGCGGCGCATGACGAACGCGATCTCCCGCGATGGAGCCGGGCAGGACGTACGCGATCTCATCAGCGCGCGCAGGACCGGAGAGCTCGCCGACCGGGTGCTCGCACTGACCGGCCCCGAGCGGGCCGAGGTGGCGCGGCGGCTGCCGGAGTTCCGCGCACAGGCTCGCGCGATCGCCGTACGGGCGGAACGGGTGTCCTGGGGTGGGGAGGAGGACGATGAGGACGGCCGGGATCGCCTAGGGTGGCGCGGTGATGTCCCAGGTGATCGTTCTCAATGGTGGTTCCAGCTCGGGGAAGTCCGGCCTGGTCCGGTGTCTGCAGGCGGTCCTGCCGGATCCGTGGCTGGCCTTAGGGACGGACACCATGATCGAGGCCATGCCGGCGGCGATGCACAGCTCGGCGGCGGGGATCGAGTTCGCCCCGGACGGCACCGTGAGCGTCGGGCCGGAGTTCATGGCGATGCAGGCGGCGTGGATCGAGGGCGTCGCCGCGATGGCCCGGGCCGGCGCCCGCATCATCGTCGACGAGGTCTTTCTGGGCGGGGCGGGGTCCCAGCAGCCCTGGCAGCGGGCCCTCGATGGGCTGCACGTCGTGTGGGTCGGCGTGAGATGCGAGGCCGCGGTCGCCGAGGGCCGCGAGATCGCCCGGGGCGATCGGATCGCCGGGATGGCCGCGTCCCAGGCGGAGCTGGTCCACCGAGGCGTGACCTACGACCTGGAGGTGGACACGACGCACACCGAGTCGCTGGAGTGCGCGCGGGCCATCGCCGCCCGGCTTCGCTGACCGCAGGTCGCGGCCCCCGTCCGCGACTGGCGCAGCCAGGCCGAGGCGGCAGGGCGGTCGTCTCTGTCCGGGGCCTACTCGAAGAGAGAAGGATCACCGGTGCCTCGGCGGAGGATCTCGGGCTCACCCTGGGAGAAGTCGACCACCGTCGTCGGGGTGGCGCCGCACTCACCGGAGTCGATGACCGCGTCCACCACGTGATCGAGCCGCTCCTTGATCTCCCACCCCTGCGTCAGGGGCTCAGCCTCGTCGGGCAGCAGCAGGGTGCTCGACAGCAGCGGCTCACCGAGCTCGGCCAGCAGCGCCTGGGTGACGACGTGATCGGGGATCCGGACGCCGACCGTCTTCTTCCGGGGATGCATCAACCGCCGCGGCACCTCTTTGGTCGCGGGCAGGATGAACGTGTATCCGCCGGGAGTCGCCGCCTTGACCGAGCGGAACAGCGCATTGCTCAGATGCACGAACTGGCCGAACTGAGCGAAGTCCCCACACATCAGGGTGAAGTGATGGTTGCTGCCGAGGCCCCGGATCTCTCTGATCCGATCGATCCCGTCCCTGTTGCCCAGCCGGCACCCCAGGGCGTAGCACGAGTCCGTCGGGTACGCGATCAGCCCGTCCGCCCGCAAGAGGTCGACCACCTGGCTGATCAGCCGGGGCTGCGGATTGTCCTGATGCACATCGAAGTACCTGGCCACACCCTGGATCTTAGGAGCGAAGCCGCGACCGCATGACATCGGCCTGCCGACTCGACGGCCGTCGGAGCCCCCGGGCCGGTTGATCAACAAGTGTGATCGATGAGGGTGGGCGGCGGTGAGACACCGACTACGCTTGCGGCAACTTGATCTCCGAGCCTGACGTCGCATGCCGCGATCGTCCACAACGACGAGGTGCCGGATCGTGGTTACGCACGAAGAGCTGGTCGAAGCGTTCGGCGACGACGGCCTCCTGCTGATGGACCCGGCGCGGCTCCACGGCACGGGCGTCTCGGCGGCGGACACACACCTTCTGTGCCAGGTCGGGCTGCCGGTACGGGTGGACCCGGCGTTCACCACCCTGGTCACCGGTGAGCCGGCGGTGGGCTCGCTGGTGGAGTTCCGGGCGGGCGCCGTCCTGGTGCTCGGTGGGACGCCGGGGGACGCGGGCATGCGCTACTTCCTCGACCCCCGCAGCGGCGCCGTGGGACTGCTCACCTTCGACGACGAGCCGCACGCCGAGCAGGTCAACAGCTCCCTGGGCCACTTCGTGGAGTTCCTCCTGCGGCTCGGATCCGCGACCGTCGAAGAGCTGAAGGCGCTGGATCCGGGCGCCTTCGGCGACGCCGAGGCCTGGTGGCCCATGGTGCTGGTCCGCCGGATCACCGAGCGGCGCGCCGACCGCGACCGGTTCGAGCGGGCGCTCGGCCGGTTGGCGGACGAAGGCTGGCAGATCGTCGACGCCGAGCGGTTCGCCGCCGACACCGGGACCAGCGGGCTGCTGAGCCCGGCCGTGGGGGACCACTTCACGCCCGACGGCGCGCTGGTGAAGGATGTCGCCCTCGCCTGGCGGGGCGGGCTCTCCTCGCGGATCCAGTCGCTGTTCGCCTGGGAGGGGCTGGTGCTCTCCGTTCCCGGGCAGGCCGAGCGGCGTGCCGACCATGACGCGCTGCTGGAGATGGACGCCGACGAGCTGAGCGAGCAGGCGGACGCCGCGATGGACGCGCTCTTCGCGGCGGTCCACGGCCTGGCCAAGGCGGAGGAAGGGGTCGTGACCTGCCTGGCCACGGACCGGGCCTCGGATCTGTGCCGGATCGTCGGCGTGTTCGGCCGGCTGGTCGCGCGCGGCTACGTCGCCGAGCCCGACCTCTGGCCGACCTCCTCCGGCGGCTGGCAGACGGTCCACGACCTGACCCCGGCCGGGGAGCCGCCCAGGGCGCTCTTCTGGACCACCCAGGCGCACACGTCCTGCTTCGACGCCCGTGGCGACCTGGTCGACGACCTCGCGCTGGAGTGGGCCGGCGATCGGGACCTGATCGCGGCGATCCTGGCCGAGACCGGGCTCGTGGTGCGGGTCCCCGAGACCGCGGACAGCGCCTTCCTGCTCCGCCCGGCGGGCCGGGCAGGTCTCACGTGATCACTCGCCGTCCGGCTCCCAGACCCAGTTCCGGCGGCTGTACATCGGCAGCAGCCCCGCCCGCAGCATGTTGTTCAGCGACGGGTTGGGCCGTCCTTCCTGCGGCAGCCCGGTCTCGGTGACCAGCCAGCGGCACCCCAGCTCCGCGGCCAGCTCGGCGCGCCTGGCCAGCAGGGCCGACTGCGCGCCCTGGTTGCGGTATTCCCGCAGCGTCGCGTCGGCGGTGAGCGCGCCGACCTCCCCGCGGACGAAGAGGCTGCCGGTGGCGACCATCGTGTCGCCGTCCCACGCGGCCAGCGGGTGGAAGTCCGGATGGTCGTAGGTGGCCGCCAGCATCTCGGTGAACCCCTCCTCGGGCATCCCGAACCCGCGGAAGGTGACCGTCGCCCACTGCCGCACGTCCTCGGGGCGGACGGGCTCGACGTCCAGCTTGCTCTCCCCGGGCCAGAAGTCCTCCACCCGGCAGGCCAGCTTCACGTAGTGCGAGGCCGGCCGGAGGCCGAAGGCGGCGCGGATCTCCTCCCAGTCGGGCGGCAGCACCGAATGCGCGATCTGGAACGTGGTCCGCGTGTTCCCCTGTGAGCGGTAGAAGTCCACCACCCGGCCGATGAGCTCGTACGTGACCGGCTCCTCGAAACCGAAGCCCAGCGCCTTGTTCCAGAACCCGGTGACGTCATGGAGGATCGACAACGCCACCCCGCCACCGATGCGCGTGGTGGCGATCCCGAGCTGGGCCTTGACCGAGGGCGCCGCCATGGACTCGTACTGGTACATGGTCTCCGCCTCGACGCCTTCGGCGAGAGCGGTGGACAGGTCTGCCATTTCATTCCCCTCGACACGCGGTGTGGCCGCCACACTCTCTCAACGGGATGTCCACTCTCCAGACCGTTTCCTGCCCACTTCCTGCCCACCCGTGCCGTACGTCGACTGCCCACCCGTGCCGTACGTCGACGCCCGGAACAGGAAGGACGCCCAGGAGCGGTAGGGCCGCCACGCCTCCGCCAGTTTCCGGTACGCGGCCGGGGTCGCGTCCTCCGGCAGGTCGTACGCCTGGCGCAGGATCGCGAACAGGCGCGGCTCGTCGCCCGGGAACGCGTCCGGCGCGCCCGCGCCGCGAATCAGGATGAGCCCCGCCGAGAACGGCCCCACGCCGGGCAGCGCCCGCAGCTCGGCCAGGGCCACCTCCGGCTCGGCCGCGCGCAGGTGCTCGGTGGTGAGCACGCCGTCGAGCGCCGCGCGGGCCAGCCCGCGCAGCCACTCCTCCTTCTGCGCGGGCAGCCCGAGCCCGCCGGCTTCCAGCAGCGTCACGGGCGGCGGGAAGACCGCGTACGTCTGCCCGTCCATGGTGATCTCGGCGCCGTACCGCTCGGCGATGCGCTGCTTGAGCCTGGCCGCGACGATCATCGACGACCGTTGGACGATCACCGCCCAGCACGCCGCCTCCCACGGGCTCCAGAAGCACACCGGTCGCAGGCCGGGGCTGCGCCGCTGCAGGTCGCCGAGCACGTCGTCATCCTGGCCGAGCTTGGCGAAGCCGCCGCCGTCCACGTCGAGGGACAGGATCCGCGCCACCTCGCCCCTGATCTCCCGCCCGGTGGCGCGGGTCGTGGCGACGGCGACGCCGTCCGGCGCGGCCGTCACGCGCACGCCGATCGGCAGCCAGTCGGCCTCCGCGCAGTAGGCGAAGCGCAGGGCCCGCCCGTCGGAGGGCAGCGCGCTGGTGGCCGGCCAGTCCTCGACGAAGCGCAGCGACGCGCCGAAGTCGAACGGCCCCTCGGCGGAGAGCGTGAATCCGTGCATGGTCATGTGCCTATGCTGCCCGCCCTCTCCCCGGGTGCGCCCATGCCGGTGGTGAAGTAATGTTCGCCCCACGTACGCGTGGGAGGTGAGGATGGCACGCATCGTCTTCATCGGCGCCGGTGACGTGGACCTGCTGCGGAGGATCGTCTCCGATCTGCTCCTCGCCCCCGCCCTGCGGGGCGAGCTGGAGATCGTGCTGTACGACGACGACCCCGGCCATCTGGCGACGGCCGAGGCGCTCGTCCGGGCGCTGGACGCCGAGGCGGGATCGGCCGCGGTGATCAGCGTCTGCCCCGTGCGCCGCCAGGCGCTGGACGGCGCCGACTTCGTGGTCGGCTACCTCCATGTGGGCGGGTTCGAGGCGACGCTGCGCGACTTCGAGATCCCGCACCGCTACGGCCTGCGCCAGACGATCGGCGACACCATCGGCATCGGCGGCATCTTCCGGGGCCTGCGCACCATCCCCGTCTATGTCGAGCTGGCTCGGGAGATGGCCGAGCTCTGCCCGGACGCCTGGTTGCTGAGCTGCAGCGACCCGATGGCGATGACGGGCTGGGCGGTGCAGGAGGCCACCACGTTCGAACGGTTCGCGGGCGTGTGTCACGCGGTCTGCGACACCCACGCCTACCTCGCCGACCTGGTGGGCCGTGGCCTGGACGAGGTCCGTTTCCGCACCGCCGGGGTCAACCACCAGTCGTTCGTGCTGAGCTTCGAGGCCGACGGCCGCTCGCTCTACCCGGAGCTCGACGCGGTGCTGGCGACCGACCCGGAGCTGGAGCGGCACGTACGCGTGGAGATGTACCGCCGCTTCGGCTACTTCCCCACCCAGTCCAGCGAGCACGCCGCCGAGTACGTGCCGTGGTTCATGCGGCACCCGGCGGAGACCTCCCGCCTCGGCGTGCCGGTGGAGGAATATCTGCGCCGGGCCGGCCGGAGCCTGCACAAATACGAGGAGACCAGGCGCGCGCTGTCGGCGGGCCGGCCGCTGCTGGTGCGCTGGCAGCATCAGGAGCCGGCCGCCGCCGCCATCCTGGCCATGCTGACCGGCCAGGAGAAGGAGGTCTACGTCAACGTGCGCAACCGGGGCCTGATCGGCAACCTGCCCGAGAGCTGCTGCGTGGAGGTGCCCGCCCTGGTCGACGCGGCCGGGGTGCATCCGCAGCCGATGGGGGACCTGCCCGTCCAGCTGGTCGCGCTGAACCGTACCTTTCTCAATGTCGTCGAGCTGACGGTGCGCGCGGTGCTCGACGGCGACCCGCGCCATGTGCACCACGCCGCGATGCTGGACCCGAACACCGCGGCCACGCTCCCGCTGCCGGCCATCGAGGCGCTGTGCGAGGAGCTGATCGAGGCCCACGGCGACCTGCTGCCGGCGGCGATCCGCGCCCCCGGCCGTCCCGCCGGCGCCCGCTCATGACCGAGTCGGTGCCGACGGAGGTGCGGCGCGAGCGCATGCTCGGCCTGCTCATGGAGCAGGAGTTCGCGCGGGTGGCCGAGCTGGCCGAGGTGTTCGGCGTGTCCAGCGTGACGGTGCGCGCCGACCTGGACGCGCTGGAGGAGCAGGGCCGGATCCGGCGGGTCCGCGGCGGCGCGGTGGTGGCCGGTCCGCTGCCGCGCACCGAGCCGTCGTTCGAGCTGTCGCTGGGCACCGCCGCGGTGGAGAAGGCGCAGATCGCCAGGGCCGCCGCGCGGCTGGTCGGCTCTGGCGAGAGCGTGATGATGGGGGCCGGCACCACGACCGCCTACGTCGCCAGGGAGCTGGTGGCGCGCGCCGACCTCACCGAGGTCACCGTGTTCACCAACGGCCTGCGCACCGCCCTGGAGCTGGAGCCGGCGCTGCCCCGGTTCGCCGTCGTGCTGACCGGCGGGAGCCTGCGCCGCCAGCAGCACTCCCTGGTGGACCCGCTCGGCGGCAAGCTCATCGAGGGCGTCCGGGTGGACACCGTCTTCATCGGGTGCGGCGGCGTGCATCCCGACGACGGGGTCACCAACGTCAACCTGCCCGACGCGGAGATGAAGCAGCGGATGCTGCGCTGCGGTGCGCGCCGGATCCTGGTCGCCGACTCCGCCAAACTGGGGGCGACGAGCATGGCGCCGATCTGCGCACTGTCGGACATCGACCTGCTCATCACCGGCGAGGCGGCCGATCCCCAGCTGGTGGCGGTGCTCCGCGAGCGCGGCCTGAAGGTCGAGCTCGCCGGCTGAGCAGGGCGGCCCGTAGGTCGAGCCGGCTGAGCAGGGCGGCTCGAAGGTCGAGCTCGCTAGCTGACCAGGGTCGTCCGCAGCTCCGGCGGCAGCAGGTCGCCGTGGGCCTTGGTCAGGTCGTCGCACATGCGCCAGATGGCGTCCAGGGAGAGCGTGGCCGAGGCGTTGGGATCGACCATGACCGCATGCCGTACATACTCGGGCCGTCCTTCGAGCGCCGCCCGTACCGTGAGCTCGTTGACGCTCACGTAGGTGCGGTTGAGCGCGGCGAGCTGCGGCGGCAGCGCGCCGACGCGGGTGGGCCGCACGCCGCTCCCGTCCACCGCGCAGGGCACCTCGACGACGCAGCCGGGCGGCAGGTTGGAGATCAGGCCGTCGTTGACGACGTTGCCGTAGACCACCCGCGGGGTGCCGGTCACCATGCTGTGGATGATCTGCGGCGCGTACTCGCCGGTGCCCTCGACGGGCAGCTCGGCGCCGGTGCGGACGGCCTCGCGGGTCCGCTCGTACTCGCGTACGTTCTCCGCGCTGATCCCCACATAGTCACCCACGGGGATGCGCAGCCGGTCGATCTCGGCGTCGTGGCGGAGCAGCCAGGACACGTATTCGGCCGAGTGCTCGCTGGTCTCGGTCGGGTAGTGGCCCAGCCGCCGGTACATCTCCACCCGCACGCGCCGCCGCAGCTCGGCGTCCCGCTCGACGGCGGCGTCCAGCCGGTCGTAGAGGTTCTCGCCGTCCCGCTCGAACCGCAGCACCCAGGCCTGGTGGTTGACGCCCGCCGCGAGATAGGTGACCTCGTCGTACGGCACCCCCACCAGCTCGGCGAGGCCCTGCATGGTCCAGTAGACCGAGTGGCACAGGCCGACGACGTTGCGCACCTTGCCGCTGAGGTACCAGACGTTCATCGCCATCGGGTTGGTGTAGTTGAGCAGCAGCGCGTCGGGGCAGACCGCGGCCATGTCGGCGGCGATGGCGTCCAGGACGGGGAAGGTGCGCAGCGCGCGGAAGACGCCGCCGACGCCGATGGTGTCGGCGATCGTCTGGCGCAGGCCGTAGCGGGCCGGGATCTCGAAGTCGGTGACGGTGGCGTCGTGCCCGCCGACCTGGATCATGTTGATGGCGAAGTCGGCGCCGTCCAGGGCGATCTTGCGGTCCGGCTCGGCGGTGATCTCCGGGCGGGCGCCGCGCTCGGCGGCGATCCGGTGCGCGACGGCCTCGGCGACCCGCAGCCGCTCGGGGTCGATGTCGTGCAGGACGATGCGGGCCGCGTGCAGCTCCGGGTAGGCCAGCAGGTCGGCGAGCAACCCCTGGGTGAACACCACGCTGCCCGCGCCAATGAAGACGATCTTCGGGTTTCTCATGCTGGAACGACTTCCTCCCAGGTCGGCCGTGCCGCCGTGCCCCTGCGGCGGCCATCGGCAGGAACGCTCCCAGCACCTTCGATAACTTGTCAAGTCTTACGAAGTTACTCGCATAACGCTCGCGTCGCGTTTCGCATCGAAGGTATTGACAAGGTTTCGAAAGTGGCGAAGATGGACTCCATCCCGCCGTTCAGGAGGTCTGGAGATGCCGCCACGATGCTAGAGACCCCACGTAGACAGCGCAGGGACGGCAGGGTCGCCGTGGGATTCCTCGCCCCGGTGTGCCTCGCCTTCGCCGTCTTCTACCTGTATCCGGCGATCCGCGGCGCGTGGTACTCCCTGACCGACTGGAACCTGCTGTCCGAGCCGACCTTCGTCGGCCTGGACAACTACGCGACCCTGGTGAGCGACCCGCTGTTCTGGAACGCGCTCAAGGTCACCGGCTACTACGTCGTGCTGACCATCGCCCTGCAGATCGTCGGCGGGCTCGGCCTGGCCGCGCTGCTGCACCGCCTCACCCGCTCGCTGCTGATCCGCTCCCTGCTGCTGGTGCCGTGGCTGGTGCCCAGCGTGACCACCGCCCTGCTGTGGATGTGGCTGCTGGACGCCAACCTGGGCTTCTTCAACCATGTGCTGCGCGGTGTCGGCCTGGACAACCAGGGCTTCCTGACCTCGCCCGACCTGGCGCTGCCCAGCGTGGCCGTGATCAACGCCTGGAGCGGCGTCGGCTACACCGCCCTGCTGCTGTACGCCGGGATGCTGCTGATCCCGCCGCAGATCTACGAGGCGGCGGCGATCGACGGCACCGGCGAGGTGCGCCAGTTCTTCTCCATCACGATGCCGCTGCTGCGGCCCATCCTGGCGTTCGTCCTCGTGGTGTCCCTGATCGGCTCCTTCCAGCTGTTCGACACCATCGCCGTCACCACCAAGGGCGGTCCCGTCAACGCGACCCGGGTCGTCTACTTCTACATCTACGAGCAGGCGTTCACCCACTTCAAGATGGGGTACGCCTCCGCGCTGGCGCTGAGCCTGGTGCTCATCCTCGGCGTGCTGACCTTCATCCAGCTGCGCCTGTTGCGCGCCTCCACCTCGGACCTCACGTGAACCTGTCCAAGATCGGCCGCCTGGTGGCGTGGCTCTGCCTGATCGCGGCCCTCGTGATCTCGCTGTTCCCGCTCTACTGGATGCTGCGCACCGCGATCACCCCCGGCCGCGAACTGGCCGCCGACAACGCCGGCCTACTGCCCGGCAACCCCACGCTGTTCAACTTCGAGCGGGTGCTCGGCCTGGCGACCAGGGAAGAAGCACGGGCCGCCGGCGGCTCGGGGGCCGACCTGAACTTCTTCCTCTACCTGCGCAACTCCATCCTCTACACCGGCCTGATCACCGTCGTGCAGACGCTGATGTGCGCCATGGCCGGCTACGCCTTCGCGCGGCTGCGCTTCCGGGGCCGGGACACGCTGTTCGGCCTGTTCGTCGCGGCGCTGATAGTGCCGCCGATCTTCACCCTGCTGCCCAACTTCGTCCTGGTCAAGGACCTCGGCTGGCTCAACACCCTGCCGGGGCTGGTGGCGCCGACGCTGCTGATGACGCCGTTCGCGGTCTTCTTCCTGCGCCAGTTCTTCCTCGGCATCCCGCGCGAGGTCGAGCAGGCGGCGCTCATCGACGGCGCGGGCGCGTGGACCATTTTCTGGCGGGTGGTGCTGCCCATGACGAAGGGCCCTCTGCTCACCCTGGCCCTGACCACCGCGGTCTGGACCTGGAACGACTACCTTTGGCCACTGCTGGTGGCTCCGGGCGAGGAGTCGCGGGTGCTCACCGCGGCCCTCGGCATCTTCCTCAAGCAGTCGCCGAACACGGCGCCCGACTGGACCGGCCTGATGGCGGGCTCGGCGCTGTCGGTCATCCCGGTCCTGCTGCTGGTGGCCTTCTTCGGCCGCCGCCTCGTGGACTCGATCCAGTTCTCCGGCATGAAGGGATAAATGATGAAAAAGCTGTTCATGGCGGTGACGGCCGTGGTGCTCACCGCGTCGTGCGGCGGCGGCGGCGCGTCCGACGGGGGCGCGTCCGGCGAGGGCAAGACCACGCTGACCTACGCGCTCTGGGACGACGTCCAGCAAGGCGCCTACCAGCAGTGCGCCGACGCCTTCCAGAAGGCCAACCCGGACATCACCATCAAGATCACCCAGAACGCCTGGGACCAGTACTGGCAGAGCCTCACCACCCAGATGGTCTCCGGCGACGCCCCGGACGTGATCACCATGCAGGCGTCGTTCTATCCCCAGTTCGTCAAGAACGGCCAGCTCCTGGACATCCAGCCCATGGTCACCGCGGACAAGGTCGACCTCACTCAGTACTGGCCCGGCCTGGCCGAGTCCTGGGTCAAGGACGGCAAGAGGTACGGCCTGCCCAAGGACTGGGACACCATGGCCATCATCTACAACGTCAAGCAGGCCAAGGAGGCAGGCGTCGACCTGACCGACCTGACCTGGAACCCCAAGGACGGCGGCACCTTCGAGGACGCCCTGGCCAAGCTCACCGTCGACACCGCCGGCAAGCGCGGCGACGAACCCGGCTTCGACAAGACCAAGATCGCCGTGTACGGCTACGCGCCCGAGCTGAACGACGGCTCCCTGGGGCAGAACAGCTGGGGCAACCTGGCGGTCTCCAACGGCTTCTCCTACATCGACAAGAACCCGTTCGGCACCAAGTACTTCTACGACGACCCCAAGCTCGTCGAGACCGCGGCCTGGTTCAAGACCATCGCCGACAAGGGCTACACGCCGTCGTACGACAAGACCAGCTCGCTCGGCACCGACGCGGTGCTCACCTCCGGCAAGGCGGCACTCGGCGTCACCGGCTCCTGGATGATCAAAACGTACCTGGAGGCCACCGAGCAGGAGTTCGCCTTCGCCCCGCTGCCGGCCGGGCCGCTGGGCCGCAAGTCCTCCTTCAACGGCCTGGCCGACGTGATCTACGCCGGCACCGAGCACAAGGACGCGGCCTGGAAGTGGGTGAAGTTCCTCGGCTCCACCGACTGCCAGAACATCGTCGCCGACAACGCCGTCGTCTTCCCCGCCATCACCAGCGCCACCGAGCGGGTGCTGGCCGCGCACGAGAAGGCCGGGCGGGAGGTGCAGCTCTTCGTGGACCAGGCCAAGGCGGAGAACGGCACCTTCCTGCTGCCGGTCAGCGACCACGCCGACGAGATCAACCAGATCATGGGCACCGCGTTCGACGAGATCTGGCTCGGCCAGAAGGACGCCAAGACCTCCCTGACCGCGGCGAACCAGCAGGTCAACTCCCTGCTCGCCGGCGGCTGACCCCCTCCACCGGAATCACGTTCGACGCCCCTTCACCCCAGCGAGAGGCAGAACATGCGTTTTTCCCGATCCCTGATCACGGCGCTCGTCACCTGCTGCGCCATCGCCCTAACCGGCGTGGCTCAGGCGCAGGCCCAGCCCGCGCACACCCAGCGTCCGGCCACCGCCGCCACCGCCACCGCCACCGCCGAGAAGCTCAAGCTGCCCGCCCCCATCCCCTGCCCCGGCTGCTGGCGTCCCGCGCTCAACACGAGCTGGCAGTGGCAGCTCTCGTCCGTGCCCACCGAGCCGTTCCTCAACGTCACCATGTACGACATCGACGGTTTCAACGCCACGAAGGCGACCGTACGCCGCCTGCACGACACCAAGGCGGGCCGCAAGGTCGTCTGCTACCTCAGCGCCGGATCGTACGAGGACTGGCGGCCGGACGAGGCCGACTTTCCCGCCTCGGTGCTCGGCGACCCGCTCGACGACTGGGAGGGCGAGCGCTGGCTGGACATCCGCCAGTACACCGGCGCCTTGGGCGGCATCATGCGAGCCCGCCTGGACATGTGCAAGGCCAAGGGCTTCGACGCCGTCGAGTTCGACAACGTCGACGGCTACACCAACGAAACCGGCTTCGACCTCGACGCCGGCGACCAACTTCGCTACAACGCCTGGCTCGCCAACGAGGCCCACCGCCGCGGACTGTCCGCCGCCCTGAAGAACGACGTCACCCAGATCCCCGCCCTGCTGCCGTACTTCGACTGGGCCCTCAACGAGCAGTGCTGGCAGTACAAGGAATGCACGACCCAGCAGAACGGCGACTACGGCTACGACCAGTTCGTCAAGGCGGGCAAGGCGGTGTTCACCGTCGAATACGAGCTGCCCACCTCAAAGTTCTGCACCAAGTCCAACACCCAGAACTTCAACTCCCTAAAGAAGAACCTGGACCTGGACGCTTACCGAGTCGCCTGCCGCTAACCACCCCGCCCGGCCGTGCACCCCAGCAAGAACACCCAGAGCATTCCGGACCTCGGCATCCCACCCCCTCCAGCGACTTCCAGGGCACGGCGAGCTATCCTGTCAAAGAGCCAGAATATCCTGGCTCTTTGACATTAATATACGGAGCGTGATCAGTTCATCACGCATGCTGCTGGCAAAGGATCCAGGCATGCAGCGACCACCGCCCCCGATTTTCCCGATCTTCCGCTCCCTGATCACCTGTGCGGTGCTGACGCATACGTACGTGGGTGGCGGCGAGCAGTCTGTCACCGAGTTGGCCGAGGCCATCGGGACCGACAGCGGCACCATGACCCGCGAGGTGTTCAAGCTTGAACAGGCCGGCATCCTGACCAGCCGCCACGTAGGCCGCACCAAATTGGTGCGAGCCAACCGGACGGCTCCCTTCTATGAGCCATTGCGGGACCTCGTCACGATCACTCTGGGTCCCGCCCAGGTCCTCGCCGAGGAACTGGGCCACATCGACGGGATCGAGGAAGCCGCGATCTTCGGCTCGTGGGCGGCACGCATGCGCGGCGAGCCTGGTCCCGCCCCGGTGGACATCGACCTTCTCGTCATCGGCCGTCCCGATCGCGACGATCTCCACGACGCCACGGCACGGGCAAGGTCCAGGCTCGCGCGCGAGGTCAACACCGTGGTCGTCACCAGCGCCCGGTGGCAGGCGAACGAGGATGGATTCATCCGTGAACTCCACAATCGCCCACGGGTGACGCTGCGCCTCGCCGTTGGAGACACCTGATGCCGAGCTGGGCCCGTGGGAGGCACGAGATAGGCGGCGCTCCTCCAGATCCAGGGCCTATGCGCGACTACGGCCGGTGGCCACTTGGCGGTCCAGCACGCCGCCCGCGCGCAGTTCGGCGCCTCCATGGGAGCGATCCTCCGCCCGGTCGACCGTATCCGTACGACTCGACACGAAAGCGAATATCCGACTACGACCACCTGGATCGACGAGGACAGCGTTCGCGACGACCTTCCAGCGGCGACCGCAGTCGTGGACGCGGCGGACAAGGCACTTCAACACCTCTCACCGTTCGTCCGGTGACACTGCTCTGTCAAAACGCCAGGACATCCTGGCGTTTTGACAGTTGTCAACGGACTGCGATCGGCTCGCCACTCCGAGGCCAAGCGATCAGCTGGAACCAGACGGACTTCCCGTATGGCGTGACGGTCCAGCCCCAGTCGTGGGAGAAGGTCTGGACGATGGCGAGCCCCCGGCCGGACAGGTCCAATGGTGAGGCGAGGCGGAGGCGGGGCAGCACGGGACAGGTGTCGTGGACATCCACCACGAGCAGTTCCTCCTCGCGGCTGACCGTGACGCGGATGGCGTGAGTGCCGGCCGCCCCGTGCGTGAGCGCGTTGGTGACGAGCTCTGAGACCAGAAGCTCGGCAACTTCCGGTACGTCCACCGCCGCGCCCCAGTCGGCGGCCACGTCGCGGACGAACCGGCGAGCCGACGGCAGGCGTCTCCTTTCGCACGGAATCCATTTCTCGCCCAGCACGGGAACGAGCCGATCCGGCGCGTAACGGCATTCGGCCAGGGCCGCACGGGCGCTGAGGGCCTCTTTCATCGATGTTTCTCCCGGTCTTGGATTCCCGGGTTCCACGCTCTCGCACCGCGACTACTCTTAGTAGATTATTCATTACCAAGAGTAGGATTTGAAGGCCACGCCCATGTCATTGAAGTCTGGCGAGGGAGGGCGCAGTGAGTGATTTCCATTCACCACAGGCGATATGGGGCCGAGAGCTCCGCCACTACCGGCAGCGGGCATCCCTGACCCAGGCTTAGCTCGCCGACAAAATCCACTTCAGCGAGTCCCTGATCAGCGGAGTCGAAACCGGGCAGCTCCCGGCCAGCCCCGAGTTCGCCCAATGCTGCGACACGACCCTCGACACCGGCGGCGCCCTCCAGCGCCTGCTCGACTGGCGCCGAGCCCAGGTCTTCCCCTCCTGGTTCGGCAAGTGGCGCGACAAGGAACAGGTCGCCACCACACTGCGCTCCTACGAGCCGCTCCTGATCCCGGGTCTCCTCCAGACCAAGGCGTACGCGCATGCGCTGCTGCGTGGCGATGAGAGCGCCGTGGCCGCCCGCCTTCATCGGCAACTCATCCTCACCCGCGAGGACCCTCGGCCCCCGATCCTCCGTTGCGTGATCGACGAGGCCGTGCTTCACCGGCCGATCGGCCCGCCGGAGGTGATGCGCGAGCAGTTCGACCACCTGATTTCCATGGTCAGTCCAGCGCTGAGCGTGCAGGTGGTCCCCCATGGCATGCATTCCGGTCTCATGGGCGGCTTCGCCATCGCGACGCTGGAGGGCGGGATCGACGTACTGTATGCGGAGACGGCCGTCCGAGGTCTGACCACCAACGATCACGACGACGTCACGGCGGCGATCGAGCGTTTCGAGGCCATCCGCACCGAGGCGTTGCCGCTGAGCATGTCGCTTGAGCTCATCAAGAGGACAGCGGAGGAACGATGGACCTGAGCAAGGCGCAGTGGCGCAAGTCAACCTTCTCCGGCGACAACGGCGGAAACTGTGTCGAAGTCGCGGAGCTGACCTCCCGGTTAGAGGGCGCCCGCCCCGGTCATGACGACACACTGATCGCCGTACGAGACTCCAAAGACCCCGACGGCCCAAAACTGTTCTTCACCCCGGCCGAATGGGACGCCTTCCTCAACGGCGTCAAGGCCAACGAATTCGACCGCAGCTGACCTCGTACACGAGCAGTTTGTCGCTGACAGGCGCACCGGATGCACGTCTGCCGCCTTCCGGTTCGGAGAGCAGCGCGACAACCCTGCCCTTGCTGAACAGGCATTCTGTCAAAACGCCAGGACATCCTGGTGTTTTGACAGGACCCAGCGCGATCAGGCGGCCAGCAGTTGGTTCTCCAGCTGATGCTTGATCACCATAGGTGAGACCTGATAGCGAACCGCAATCTCCTCGATGTCATCCTGGATCGCCACCAGAGGCGAGGCGCCCAGCAGACCGCCGATGCCGGCGGCAGGAGCGAGCAGTTCGGCGGCGAACGCCCTCTCCACCTTCTGACGATCGGTGTACGCCGTCGTGACCAGGAAGAACGGCTCGGACTCCCACAGGTAGTGCCACAGTGCCCGGGAGAGGGTGAACCGGCTCGCCGTCACAGGAAGGCCCGGCACGGTCACCGCCACCGGCCCGAACCCTTCGGCCGCGCCGCCGAAGGCGCGCAGCCCCGGATCGGCGGGACTCCTACCTACATTGACGATGTACGGCTCCAGCGGGAATCTCTCGCTGTCTGGCAGACCCAGTGCACGCCGCACGGTTCGCGCCTGCGTCCATCCTCTCTCCCAGGCCCGATCCACCGGCGGCGGCGTCGTCGTCGCCCCCGCCCACAGGTCTTCCCGCAGCCGTACGGCATCCGTCCGGCGCTGGGTGAGCCCTACCTCGGACCGCGCCTCGTTGATCCAGTCCAGCGCGGCAGCCAGCGAGTCCGGCTCCACCGCGTCCTAGAAGTCCCCCAGGATGTTCCCCCGCAGCTCACTCGCCGCCCGCACGATCAGATCCTGGTACGGCTCAGCCTCGGCATAGGGATCGAGCCCCAGCCGCGCGGCGGCGAGACAGAACTCCACCTCATCGGGCTCAGCCGCCTGAACCGCACCCCACTCCTTCTCCAGCGTGGTGCCGTGAACCCCCTGCTCGGCAAGCCGGGTCAGTACGGCCGAGATCAGCCGTTCGAGCTCCAACTCCACGGCCGCGCCATCGACCAGCGCCTCTCCCTCGGACAGGAACCGAATCGGGCGTTGCCCATCCGGCTGTGCATGATCTCGCTGCCAGATCAGCCGCTTGCTCTGCCCCTCAGGAATGATCAGCAGATCGGGCCACAGGAAGCCGTCCCCACTGCCACGGAGGGAATGCCTGCGGACATCTCGCGGCAGATAGCGATCCGGACGGCCGACATCGACGTTGCGCGCCGGCCTCGCGTCGGCGCGCAGAAACCACCAGTGGTAGGCGGCCCATTCGGCCAGCGGGTACAAGGGGCAGTAGATCGACCGCCGCGAGCTCCCCGACTCCCGGTCCTCCACCAGTGTCACCTGCTCAGAGCCCACACTGATCTCGATCCGAGCCCACGTCGCCCGATACTCCGGCGCCCTGACCGAAGGCGCCGGCTCCCACTCCCACCGGAGCCTCAGCCCAGAATCCGTCGTCATCGCTCGCCTCATAGATCACATCATCCAGGCCGCGCCAGACGTATCGAGGGAACTTGCCGCAGATCGGTCGTCGGTGGTGATGACGTTGCGCATATGGCCGACCGTGGACAGTGTGTATCTATAGAATCACGCTCTGTGGCCATGAAAGTCGGCACCGTTGTGGCCACGCTCCTCCTCCACACGAGCGTTTCCCCACAGGAAGGGACCACCGACCATGCACACAGCCCTCAGAATCACCCTCGGCGGCGCGGCCATGAGTCTCCTCGCACTCCAGGGCACGGCAACGGCATCTGCGATCCCCGCGGGCAACGCCCCGTCCTGCGTCACCGTCTGGCAGACCACGGGCACCATCACCAAGACCGGCTACGCCAGGAACGACTGCGGCGAGACGATGAACCTCAAGATCGTCTGGGCGCACGGCGTCGACGGGAGCTGCCAGACGGCACGGCCGGGCGACACCATCAGCAGCAAGGTGCCCCGCGGCCCCAGGAACTTCGACGGCGCCGGCCGGTGCTGACCGTCTGAAGCGAGCCCGGGACAACCTCCGATCGAGACGAACGGGGGTTGTTCCGGCCGGCCCATCGGGAATCTCCGCGAGGCGGACTCGCCGCTATGGCTGTGACAAGAAACGATCACCGGTTTCGCGATCGGCCGGTTGCGGCCTGTCGGATTTGATACACAATCTCCATGGAGATGCAGGTCTGGGCTTCGCTGCTCGGTGTGCTGCTGGGAGGGCTGATGTCCTATCTGGCGCAGTTCACCACCGTGCGACTTACCGGCAGGAATGAGGAGAAGCGGCAAGCGGCTCAGCGGGCCGAGGCTCGACGTTCGGAGCAGCTGGAACTGCTGCGCGAGTTCATCACGATCACGCAGGAAGGCATTCGCATCGCCGAAGAGCGCGATCAGGCCCCTGACTGGAATGCCGCAGGAACGCCTGAGTGGCTCGCGAAGGCCCGGAGCGTCATCGACCGCCTCTGGGTGGCTGAGCGGATGATCCAGGTCCTGTTCCGTCCTCAGATGTACCAACTCGCGCGTGCTTACGCGACAGCGGTGGACCATGTCCTGTGGCGCCTGCCCGACCAGATCGCGGCCGAGGGTTCGATGTGGGACCACCTCAGAGGTCCGCAGCACGCGTTCCTGGAGGCGGCCCGTACAGAGGTCGGTTCGCAGCACGCTTGAGATGACCGGCGAGCCCGGCTCCGGCGCAAGCGCCAGGTGAACGTCTCAACCGTCACGCAACACCGTTGGCGAACAAGCCCTGACCCGCGACAAGGAACTCCTTCTGAACCCCGTGCGTTTCCTGAGTGTCACCCCTCGACACAAGGAAAATCATGACCAATATGGGCGTCCCGGAGATCCTCCAGCTGCTTGTGATCGTCGGCGTGGTGGTCCTCATCGTCCTGCTGGTGAACCGCCTGCGAAAGTAGCGCCGCTCCGGAACCTGTCAAACCCGGTGAGACAGGTTCCACCCCGTCATGGGACGGGCGCCCTCTCACCATCGCCGAGCATGGTCACCGTCTCCTCCAGGGTTCCCGCGAACTCGGCGGCAGGGAGCTCGGCCACGAAGACCGTTCCCGCATGCCCGGGATGTGTGAGCAGGTGGCCCTCTCGCCAGAACTCCAACGTGATCACCAGGCGGACCCCTTCCCGCCAGAGGAATGACGTCACGTTGTCAGTCGTGGGACCCCAGCCCCAGCGGTGAAAGAACCCGAACCGCTCGTACTCCTGCTCGCCGTCCCTGGCCCCGGCCTGAAGCCGCCGGTGAATGGCGGCCGGAGACAAACCGACGAACGGCGGGGCCTGGTCCTCAAGGGAGCGGATCCCGGCAGCGGTGCGTGCCACGTCAAAACGGAACTGTTTGACGAAGACCATGTTGTCCTCGCACGTCACCCACTGATCAGCGACCCACAGGTCCACCCGACGCAGCGACGAGCCGCCCCAGCCTCCGACCTCGACAGCGAACCTACGCTTGTCACCCAAAAGCCCAGCCATCCGAGCACCGTGGCAGATGCATCGCCCGCGCACAAAACACGCCTCTCCCGTCACTCACACAAAACCATGATCACTGGACTTGGCCTAGTCAGCTGCATATAGGCGGAAACGCGACATCGGAGCACCAGAGCCCTCGATACGACCATGACGTTTGGCATATGGCCAGTCGGTGACTATGGGCATCTATATGCTTACGCTTCGTGGCCATTGACGTCGGTAGAAACCAACTGCGAGCTCGTTCAGCCGCCCATCTGGCAGCGAGCGATTCCCTGGAAGAGGAACCGTCGGCCGCGCTGCTGCTCTTCTACGGGGCAGAGTGTGGACTGAAGGCGGAGATCATCCACCAACGCGGTCTGCGGACCACAGCCGACCTCCCGGACTACCTGCGTAAACATGATCTGCAGCGTCTGGCAAGAGAACTGAACCTACCGCCGCAGCTCTGCGCCCAGATGCGGCCTTGCGCCACCCGGCGGAGGGAAGCACAAGTCTCCTTCAGCGAGCTTCATGAAGCCTGGAGGTACGGCCGGCCACTCGATGAGAAGCACGAGATACAAGCCGTCGTGGTGCTACGTGCTTTGCTGGACTGGTGTGGATGAGAATCGAGGCCATGACCATGCCCGTATCTGGCGCCGGTGTCCCGGAACACATCTACACGTGGGTCGACGTCAACGATCACCTGGCGGTCTTGGCCACATGCCGGGCCTGGCCGATGTGGCTGCTCGAGTGTGACGCGTTCTGGGATGGGCTGGAGTTGACGGTCCGCCCCGACACCTCCCCAGACCTGGCCATACAGTGGCTGGGAGAGTCATTCGGCGTGGGGTCGTTGGTGCGCGAGGCCGGTGAGGCGTCGCTTCGGCTCGACGGAGTGCCCGGTCGCCTGTCTGATCGTCTGCTTCCGGTCTCCATCAGGGAGCGCAAGGTCACATCCGCCCGCCGTGAGCTGCGATGGCGGGAACGGCACATCGTCCGGGCCCTGGGCGAACCGCTGCCCGCGCCTGAGGCGCCTTTCGCGGGCGGAGTGCAGATCGCGGCGTTGCACTCGTTCAAGGGTGGAGTCGGCAGGACGCTGCACGGAGTGGCACTTGCCCACGCGGTCGCCCAGCGAGGCGGCAAGGTGCTGCTGGTGGACGCCGATCTCGAAGCTCCGGGAATCACCTGGATGTTCGCGGCCCAGGGGCGGCGGATCGACTTCAGTTACGAGGACTTCCTCGCGCTCCTGCACTCCTCCGAAGACGGTCGTCCCGACGACGCCGTAACCCTCGGCGCGGCCTATCTGCCTAATCAGAGAGCCGACAACGTCATCGTGCTTCCGACGAAGCGATCGCTCCTCGATGTGGTCCCACCCCGGCTGGAACCTGTCGACCTGCTGACTCCAGGCCGTTCGAGCTACTTCCTCACCGAATCGCTCGCGGAGTTGGCCGTACACTTGGATGCCCGTACCGTGCTCGTGGACCTTCGCGCGGGCACCAGCGAACTTACCGCCCCCGTCCTGCTGGATCCGCGGGTCAAACGGGTCTTCGTCACCACGATAAACGATCAGTCATTGCGGGGGACGGTACGCACGATCAGGGAACTCGGCCGCCGAGCACCGACCCGACCGGAGATCGATCCGCCCGGTTCAGTGATCATCACTCAGTTCCGTGATCAGGGGCACGAAGATCTGGCCGCCAACGCTGCGGCTCAGCTGCGTGACGCGGTCGCATGGACGCTCGTTCCGGACGAGGGCGGCGCGGAGGATCGCACAGTCGATGACGATGTCACTCTTGAGCCCATCTTCAGCCCATTCCAGGAACGTCTCCTGGCTCTTCCCGCGTCATGGGATGCTGTCATCGATGTGATCCGCCGCCAGCAGTTGCCCGAGATGCTGTCGTCGCTCGTCAACGAGCTGAGCCAAGTGAGAAGCGCCGCCGCCGATGACGACATACGGGGCGAGATGATTCTCGATGACTTGCCGAGCCGCCGGGAGCGCCTCAAGCGTTTCAGCCGGAAACTCGTCTACGCGGAGACGGCGGAAGACGCGGACTTTCTCGCGACCGAGTCCCTCCGGAATCTGCTCTCCTCACATCGCACCGAGCCCCCGCTGTGCGTAGTGGTCGGAGCCAAAGGTTCCGGGAAGACCTTCACCCAACTCCAGATGTGTTTCCGCAGAACCTGGAACCGTTATGCGGAATCCGTGGGTGTCAGCGATGTCACGCTCAAGGCACCGTTGGTACCGGTCTTCGTATCGAAGAATCTGAAGACCTCCACAATGGACCGCCTCGAGAGAATTCAGCGAGACGTCGGCGCGTTCCCGGACGGCGTGCCTGCGAGTCCACTCGATCTCCGCGATCTGATCGCCGATGCGCTGCGTTCGAACCTGTCGGATATCGAGTGGCGGAGGGTGTGGCTGACCTGTATCGCCCGCTCTGTCGGGCTGAAAGCGGCTCCGGACAACGTCGAACTGCTGCTCGCCCGGTTCGCTGCCGGCAGCAGCCGGATATTTCTCGTCGACGGTCTCGAGGATCTGCTCCAGAATTTCTCGCAGAACAAGGCGGAGAGCCAGGCTCTGCGGGTGCTCCTGGTGGATTGCCTGGACTGGCTGCGAAGTCTGCGCGGGCGACCACTCGGGCTCGTCGTGTTCGTCCGCCGCGATCTGGTCCAGGCGGCCATCCGACAGAATCTTCGACAGTTCTTCGCGCGATACAGCGAGTACGAACTTAAATGGAACCCATCTGAGGCGCTGCGGCTCGCGCTGTGGGCCGCGCAGCAATCCGGAGCCCTGCCTGATATCACCCCCGAGCAGGTGTTCAAGGCTACCGATCAGGCACTGGGACATCTGCTCACCCGACTGTGGGGCGAGAAGATGGGCTCCACCCGATCGCGGGAGGCCCGGTCGGTCGGGTGGTTTCTGGCGGCGCTGTCGGACTTCAACGGGCAGATCCAGGCTCGCGACATCATGACGTTCCTCGCCGAGTCAGCCGCCCTGTCAGTGGACGAAGGGCGATGGTCGGACCGCCTGCTGGCACCGGCGGCCATGCGAAAGGCACTCGTGGCGTGCAGCCAGGACAAGATTCGCGCGATAAGTGAAGAGAGCCCTCCTGTCGGGGCCCTGCTCAAGCGACTCGATGAACTGCCGATCGAACAGAAACGCATTCCCTCCGGCCCCAAAGCCCTGCGGCTGGCCAGCGGTGACCTGGAGATTCTGGCCGCGAACGGAGTCGTCTTCCGCGAAGAGGACCAGTACTGGATCCCAGAGATATTCCGGCACGGTCTCGGGTTCAAGGCGGCGGGCCGTCCGAAGATCCTGGCAATCGCGAATCTGGTCCGGCAGCAGATCACCTGACCCGTGTTCCCCACCCCCCGGTCGCGGCGGGCGGGGAACACGTTGTCAGTCCACGATCATCCGGGCGCGGCGGCCGTCGTGTTCGCGCTGCCGCCGGACCACGTACGCCCCCGGCGCGCACCCGGACGCCCCGTGCTCCGGGTGCAGCAGGTAGACGGGCGCGGTGGCTTCGAAGATGCCGATCGCCAGCCAGTCGGGGTCCGTCACATGAGTCGTCCAGCGGCCGGTGCCCCGGTCGGCGACGAGCGTGTGCGGGTTGCCGCCGGATCCGCCGCGCAGGAGTTCGATGCCCTCGGGGGGCACGTCCGTCCAGGGGCTGTCGGGCCAGGTGCGCACGGACGGGGCCAGCATGGCCAGCGGGATGACGATGAGGTCGCCCTGGGCCTGGAGGCCGTCGACGACGGGGATGCGGGCCGACTGCTCCAGGTGGTCGAGCACGGCGAGTCCGGTCTGCTGGGCGAGCGATGCGAGTGTCACGGTCATGGAGATCACCTCAGGTTCGGCGGACGAGTTGGGAGTACTGCTCGGCGGACAGCCCGTACGTCCAGCCGGCGGCGTCGACGGGGTCGCGGAGGAAGCCCGGCACGGTCAGCCCGTACTGGCGGCGGCGCCCGTCGCGTTCGACGGATCCGTTGACCGCGAGGAGCACCTTGGTCTCCGCGCGCATGTCGTACAGCCGCAGGTGTGAGCCGGGGTTGCCGGGGTCCGGCGCGGTGGCGACCAGGCGCAGCCCGGCCCGCTCGATGTAGGACGCCCAGCCGATGCGCTCGATCGCGCACCGCCTGATCTCGACGTTGGGCTCGCGGGCGATCCGCTCGACGCTGGGATCGGTGATCACCCACGCGGGCACCGGCCGGCCGTGCCAGGCGTGTACGTCCCAGCCGTCGGCGTACCGCAGGGCCGGGCCGTCCGCGTGGTGCAGCCGGATCTCCCCGGGTTCGTCTCCCGGCTCGGTGTGCATTTCGGCCGGTCGTTCGGCGATGACGCACACCTCGTCGCGGGGCCACCACCAGCCGCACGACCGGGCCACCTCGACCCACAGATCGAGCAGGCGGGTCTGCTCAGTGGCGAAGACCACGCCGGCCGCCCGGCGCAGGGCGTCGTAATGGGCGATCCGGGACGGTTCCTGGGCCACGTACCAGCTGGCGGTCCAGTCGTAGCGTGACTTCCGCGCCCGTGGGAGCGCTTCCTGGAGCGACCTGTCGAAGGACCGGGCCAGCGGGGCGCGCACCTGCGCGCCGATCAGCTGGTCCAGCGGGCGCTGAGGATAGGTGAGCCGACTGTCGAGTTCCATGTACAGGGTATGGAGGAGGGTGGTCAACCGGCGCGGCACGGGCCAGTCGGCCAGCCGGTCGATGCTCTCCGCGGGACGGACGCCGGACGGGACGGTCTCCACGGCCATGAGCGGCGAGGAGACCCAGTGGAAACGG
Organism: Nonomuraea glycinis; assembly: GCF_014646515.1. GTDB lineage: Bacteria > Actinomycetota > Actinomycetes > Streptosporangiales > Streptosporangiaceae > Nonomuraea > Nonomuraea glycinis. The sequence continues at coordinate 561,159 of NZ_BMNK01000001.1, read as the reverse complement.
GGTGGGGTGCGCCCGATCAGGCGATAGAGCTCGGAGATGGCCGCCTCGGCGGCCGGTCGATCGGCGGGCCGGGTGGAGAACACCCAGCTCAGCCATTCTTTCCGGATCTCGGCAGCTTCCCGCTGCACGAGCGTTCTCACCGGAGGGGGGCGGCAGCGCCCCTTTCATTGATCATGCCGCAGATGGTGACAGATCGTCGGGGGCGCTGTCCAGTCCGTCGCTTCGCTACCGGCGGCACATGGTCCCGTTCCTCGGCGGGACGCGGTTGATCAGATAGCGGTCGACCGCGCCGTTCACGCAGGTGGAGGGGTCGCCGTAGGCGGTGTGGCCGTCGCCGTCGAAGCCGAGCAGCACGCCGGACGAGAGCTGGCCCGCGAGGGCTCTGGCGTCCTTGTACGGCGTGGCGGGGTCCCGGGTGGTGCCCACGACCAGGATCGGCGGCGCGCCCTTGGCCCGTACCCGGCCGACGATGCCTTCACCGCTCTTGACCGGCCAGAAGGCACACGGCGAGAGCAGCCCGTCGGAGAAGTACTTGCCGAAGTGCCGCGACTCGGGCACGTACGTCACCGCCGAGCGGGTGGCCCTGCTCGTGGGCGGGTAGTCGGCGCAGTTGACGGCGGTGAAGGCTTCACTGCTGTTGTCGTACGAGCCGTCGATCCGCCTGCCGTTGTAGCCGTCGGCGAAGGCCAGCAGCGCGGTGCCGTCGCCCTTGAACGCGTCGCCGAGCGCGGCGCGCAGCGACGGCCACTGCTCGTGGGAGTACATGGCGGCCATCACGCCGCGCCACACGAGCGCCTCGTTGATCTGCCTGCCGTCGAGGTCGTTGCGCAGCGGCGCCTTGTCGGCCCGCTTGAACAGCTTCGCCAGCTGCTGGAACGACGCGCTGACCTTGTGCGTCCTGAACGGGCAGCCCGGCCGCTTGTAGCAGTCGCGCAGGAAGGACGCGAACGCCGTCTCGAAGCCGTGCGCGGCCGCGCCGGGGGCGGTCCCGCGGGTGGCGGGGTCGATCGCGCCGTCGAGCACCATGGCCCGCACCCGCTTCGGGAACGCTTCGGCGTACGTGGCGCCGAGCAGGGTGCCGTACGAGAAGCCGAGGTAGGTCAGCCGCCGGTCACCCAGCGCCGCCCGCAGCACGTCGATGTCCCTGGCGGCGTCGCGGGTGCCGACGTGGGCCAGCAGCGCGCCGGCGTTCGCCTTGCAGCCCTGGGCGTAGATCTGCTGGTAGGCGTCGCCCTTGCGGACCTCGGACGGCGTGTCGGGGGTGGGGTCGAGCGCGTGGTAACTGTCCATCACGCCGTACGAGAGGCAGCGGACGGGCGAGGAGAGCCCGACGCCGCGCGGGTCGAACCCGACCACGTCGAAGCGGGCGAGCAGCGCGGGCGACAGGAACTGCTTGGCGTTCCTGGCCAGGTCCACGCCCGACCCGCCGGGACCGCCGGGGTTGAGCACGAGCGAGCCGATCCGCTTGGGCCCCTTGGCCCGCAGCCGGATCACCGCGATGTCGATCTGCCGCCCCTTGGGCTTGGCGTAGTCGAGCGGCACCTTGACCTTGGCGCACTGGAACCCGCCGCCGCAGGCGGACCAGGCGAGCCGCTGACCGTAGTAGCCGGCCAGCCCTGGCGGGGCCTGCGCGGACGCGGGCACGGCCGAGACGAGCAGGCCGACGATCGACATCAGAATGACCGCGAATAAGCGTCGCATTTTCCTGTCCCCATCTGGCGGCCGGGTGGACTTTCACTGGCTTTCGATAGTCGGTGAAATCGGTTGCGACGCCCTTGAACCCGGCTGACGAAAGTGTTCGTTCAGCGGGCCCGGTTGGGGAGTAGGAAGCCCAGGCCGAAGGTGATCGCCGTCAGGACGATGGCCACCAGCGTCACCTGCGTGACGGCGTCGAGGAAGCCCTGGGCGCCGGCCACCGAGAAGAACAGCGTGCCGAGCGCCGCGACCCCGAGGGAGGCGCCGAGTTGCTGGAAGGCCGACAGCAGGCCGGAGGCGGAGCCCACCTCGTGGTCGCGCAGGCCGCCGACGATGATGTCGAAGAGCGGGACGAAGATCATGCCCATGCCGATGCCGTACACGACGAGCGCGGGGGTGAGGTCCCAGCCGTTCAGGGTGGCGCCGGTGATGGCGAACACCGCGTAGAGGCCTGCCAGGCCGGCGGTCATCAGGGCCAGGCCGATGTGCAGGAGGTTGCGGCCGAGCCTGTTCATCAGCGTGCCGCCCACGGCCGAGCCGATGAACGCGCCCACCGCCCAGCCGATCATCGCCACGCTGGCCTCCAGCGGCGAGTACTTCAGGCCGATCTGCAGGAACAGGGCCACCACCAGGGAGAAGCCGGTGATCGCGCCGAAGAAGGCGACGACGAACGCGACTCCGGAGGCGTACGAGCGCTTGCCGAAGACGCTGAGCTCGACCAGCGGGGCGCGGCCGGTGCGGCTGCGGCGGAGCTGGTGGAGGGTGAAGGCGGCCAGGACGGGCAGCGAGGCGGCGAGCATCACCAGGGTCCAGGTGGGCCAGCCCAGCTCGTGGCCCTGTACCAGCGGGACGACCAGCATGGTCAGGCCGGCCGCGGCCAGCAGCGCGCCTGTCACGTCGAGGCGGGTGCCGCGCGCGGTGGGCGGCTTGGCGGGGAGCACCTTCCAGCCGACGGCCAGCGCGAACGCGCCGAGCGGCACGTTGATCAGGAAGATCGCCCGCCAGCCGGTGCCGAACAGGTCCGCCTCTACGAGCAGCCCCGACACGACCGGCCCGAGGATGGTGGCCAACCCGATCACCGGCCCGAGCGCGGCGAAGGCCTTGCCGGTGCTGTCGCCGAACAGGTCGCGGATGAGGCCGAAGGACTGCGGCACCATCAGCGCGCCGAAGCCGCCCTGCAGGACGCGGGCCGCGATCAGGGACTCGGGCGAGAAGGCGAGACCGCAGGCGAGGGAGGCGGCCAGGAAGCCGACGATGCCGATCATCATCATGCGCTTGCGGCCGAACATGTCGCCGAGGCGACCTCCGGTCAGCAGCCCGACCGCCATGGCCAGGGTGTAGCCGGCGACGATCCACTGCATGGTGGCCGTGGAGCCGCCGAGGTCGGCGCGGATGGCGGGGGCGGCCACGTTGCCGACGGTGCCGTCGAGCAGGTTGAGCAGGTCGGCGGAGAGGATGGCGAACAAGCCAAGCCATTTCCGGGACGGCGCCCGGGTGATGACTGCGGGTACGGGGGGAGCTACGACGGCCATCTGCTCGGCTCTTCTCTAACGGAACGGAACGTTATATTCCCATCATAACAGAACGGAACGATCGGTTCCACAAAGGTGGCGCAGGTTTACGCGCCCTGCTCCACGGAAGAGCTAACACGTGGCTCGAATAGCGATTGTGGGCAGTGGATTCGGCGGTTACACCTGTGCCCGGCTCCTGGAGCGGTGGCTGCGGCCCGACGAGGCGGAGATCGTGCTGATCACGCCCAAGGACTACACCCTCTACCTCCCGCTCCTGCCCCAGGTGGCCGCCGGGGTGCTGCAGCCACGCTCGATCGTGGCACCGCTGCACACCAGGCTGCGCCGCGCCAAGCTGCTGCCCGGCGTCGCCATGGACGTGGATCTCGACCGCCGCCGCTGCGAGGTGCTCAAGATCAGCGGCGAGGTCACCAGCGTGCCGTTCGACGTGATCGTGCTCGCGCCCGGCAGCATGACCCGCACCTTCGACATCCCCGGGCTCAAGGAGCACGCCCGCGGCATGAAGACGCTGGCCGAGGCGGTGTTCCTGCGCGACCACGCGATCGCCCAGCTGGAGCTGGCGGCCAGCTCCAGCGATCCGGCGGAGCGGGCGGCCAGGTGCGGGTTCGTCGTGGTGGGCGGCGGCTACTCAGGCGTGGAGACCGCCGCGACGATGCAGCTGGTGACCCGCGCGGCGCTGGCCCGCTTCCCCGGCCTGGACCCCGGGCTGCTGCGCTGGACCCTGCTCGACATCGCGCCCAAACTGATGCCCGAGCTCGGCGAACAGCTCGGCGACGCGGCCACCCGGCTGCTGAGGAAGCGCGGGATCGACGTACGGCTCGGCGTCACGCTGGAGAGCATGACCGACACGTCGGCGAAGCTCACCGACGGCACGACGCTGCCCACCCGCACCGTGGTCTGGACGGCCGGGGTGACGCCCAGGCCGGTGGTGTCGAGTCTGGGCACCGAGACGGTCAAGGGGCGGCTCGTGGTCGGCCCGGACCTCCAGGTGCCCGAGCACGACGGCGTGTTCGGGCTGGGCGACGCGGCGGCCGTACCCGATCTGACCACGCCGCAGGGCGGGGTCTGCGGGCAGACCGCGCAGCACGCCTCCCGGCAGGCCGCGACGGCCGCGCGCAACGCGATCGCGGCGCTGCGCGGCGGCCCCATGCGGGAGTATCGGCATCGCGATCTCGGCCTGGTCGTCGACCTCGGCGGCAGGGACGCGGTGGCCAGGCCGCTGGGCGTGGACCTGTCCGGCCCGCTGGCGCAGCTCGTCACCCGTGGCTACCACCTGCTGACCGCGCCGTCGGGGCGCACCAGGTTCAGGATCAGCGGCGACTGGCTGATGAACATGTGCGCCGGCGACGACCTGATCAGGCTCGACTTCCTCAAGGACTCCCCCGGCACGCTGGACGAGCTGGAGCACATGCCGATCAAGGTGAAGTCGCGCCACGAGCAGAAAGCGGGACTCCGACAGTGATCTCGCCGCTCAGCCGGTAGTCGCCCTGAAGGTCGAGGTCATCGCCGCTCCAGAACTTGCCCGGGTCGTACCAGTTGGGGCGGCGGCCCGGCAGCAGCAGCCCCATCGCCTCGTAGGTGACGGCCACCACCTCCGCGCAGTAGGCGCTCTCCAGCGTGCGCTCGCGCGCCCGGCGGAGCTGCGGGATGCGGCCCCTGGCCCAGCGCGCGGCGAGCCGGGCCGTGGACGGGAACGGCGTGCCGTCCAGCCGGGCCACGGTCCGCAGCGCCGCGTCCTCCATCTCGGCGCTCGCCTGCGGTTCGAGCTGCCGCAGCCAGGGACGCTGGCCGTAGCGGTCGGCCCAGACCGTCACCGCGTCGCGCAGGTCGTGCAGCTGCACGCCGCGCTGGTGGGAGCCGGACCACAGGTCGGGCAGCGACCTGCCCAGCTCGGCGTGCCACATCATGGGCGGCATGTCGTCGATCACGATCGCCATGCCCACATGGTTGACCGGGCTGTTGGTCATCGTCTGGATGGCGCGGTCCGGCACCGAACGCCCCCGGAAGATCCACAGGTCGCCGGTCCTGGTCAGCTCCACGGCCTCATCGAGAGTCAGCACACCGATAGCGTAGGCACATGCGCTGGTGGAAGATAATCGGGCTGGCAGGGGCCGCGGGCGTCGCGGCCACCGGGGTGGCGATCGCGCGCGCCGAGCGGCGCCGCCGCGCCTACACCCCGGAAGAGATCAGAGTACGGCTGCGCGAGCGGATCGAGAGTCAGCCGGAGGGCCGCAGGTCATAGACGAAGACCACGTCGGGATAGGCCGGGTTGTCGTCGTAGCCCTGGATCCCGCCGAGGTAGGCCCGGCGTGAGTTCACCACCCACGGCATCGCCACGGCGGCCTGCTTGTCCAGCACCCGCGTGGTGGCCTGGGCGAAGACGCGCTGCGCGGCGGCCTGGTCGGTCACGATCAGCTCGGGCAGCGTGTCGAGCAGGGCGTCGGTGGCGGGATCGTGCAGATACGACAGGTTGAACATCGGCGGGTCCGCGCTGTGGAAGACGTTGCCGAACCAGGAGTAACCGTCGGCGTAGTCCGGCCACCAGTACATCACGAAGATGTCCTGGCGCTTCTTCTTGCCCTCTTCCCACTGGGCGGTCCAGGGCATCGCCCTGGCCCGCAACGTGACGTTGAGCGGCGCGAGGTCCCGGCGCAGCCTCCTGACGAGCTGCTGCTGGTCGGTGTCGCCCTCGGCGTAGGTGAGGGTCAGCGTGAGCGGCTCACCGCCCGGACCGTACCCGGCCTGCTGCAGCAGCGTGGTGGCGGCCGGCAGATCCTGCTTCGGCTCGCGGCCCCTGATGTGGCCGAGCAGCCCCTCGGGCACGATGCCGCTGGCGGGCGCGACCCCGCCGCGCAGCGCCCTGACCACGCCCCGGTAGTCGACCGCCTTCTGCACCGCCCGGCGCACCCGCAGGTCGGTCATCGGGCCGGTGGCCGTGTTGAACAGCATCATGGCCGTCTGGAACGACGGCTGCTCGGCCGTGCGGATGCCCGGTGTGGCCAGCGCCCTGGCGAACAGCTTGGGGTCGAGCCGGTAGACGAAGCTGGCCTCGCCGCGCAGCAACAGCCGCCAGGCCCGGCTGGGATCGGGCACGACGCGGTACTTGACCGTGCGGTAGTGCGGCCGGTCCCAGCCGCCCCAGTAGCCGCCGTACGACCTGAGCGTGAGCTCGTGCTCACTGCCCTTCTTCCACGAGGAGACGGTGTACGGCCCGGAGCCGGCGTCCCGGCCCGCCGCGAACCAGGTGCGCAGGTCCGACGCCGCCTTGGTGTCGTAGATGTAGGCCGCGTACGCGGAGGAGGCGACCAGGTCCAGCGGGACCGGGTAGCGCAGCGTGAAGATCACGGTCGACGGGTCTTCGGTCCGGATGGAGGAGACGGCGTCCCAGATGTAGGAGGCGCCGGTCTTGGCCTGCTTGGTGCGCTCGATCGACGCCTTGACCGCGCTCGCGTCGAGCGGCCGGCCGGTGTGGAAGGTCACGCCCTGGCGGAGGACGAACGTCCAGGTCCGGCCGTCCGGTGAGGCCCGCCACGAGGTGGCCAGCCGGGGACCGGCCTTCTTGGTGACCGGATTCCACAGCGTGAGCGTCTCGTAGACGTTCTGCAACGCGACGACTTCGTTGGAGTAGGACCGGCTCGGGTCCCACTCTGTGATCATGTCCAGGTGCCTGACGTAGACGAACGCCGACTCTCCTGGCGGAGCCTGCCGCACCTCGGGCGGGACCGAGCAGGCCGTGATCAGCAGCACCAGCGCGGCGACCGCTGCGAGTCGACGGCGCAACCTATCTCCCTCAGTGACCGAATCTACCTGCGAAACCTACTGCATGATCATGGTTACGTGTCCAAACCCGCTGAAAAATTGGGCATTCCGGAGATCCGATTGCTATCCTCTTGGCTTGTCCCGTCCGGGGTTGCCAGCAGGGGACCGACCGGAGTGAGGTGTCATGGGTCGTAGCCGCACGATCCGTACCAAGATCATCGGCCTACTGCTGGTTCCACTGGCCTCGATGGTCGTGCTGTGGGGAGTCATCACCGCAGTCACGGCCGGCGAGAGTCTGGAGCTCCGGCAATACACCACGCTCTGGACTAACCTGCGTCATCCCGCTCACAAGCTCGGCAACGAGTTGCAGCGCGAACGCCTCGCCTCGGTGAAGTTCTTGAATGCCGGGAAGACGGCCACCGACAGGTCGGCCATCGCCCAGCAGCGTGCGCGCAGTGACAGGGCCAGGGAGGAATTCAGGAAGCTCTCGGGCGCGTCCCGGGACACGTCGGAGGCGATCCGCACGCAGGTTGACGTGGTTTACACGCAGTTGAGCAGGCTCGACTCGATCCGAGGGGAGATCGACGCGGGCCTGTCCGATCGGCTGCACACAGTCGAGGCCTACAACGCCGCCATCGACGCGCTCTTCGGGCTGCACCGGCGGGTCGGGCTCATCGACGACATCCCGATCTACGAGCAGTCCCGCCTGGTCATCGACCTCGGCTACGCCGAGGAGTTGCTCACCAGGGAGCAGGCCATCGCGATCGGCCCCACCACACCGGCCGAGCGCAGGCTCTTCGCCCAGCTCGTGGGCAACCGGCGCTTCCTCATCGACCACGCGCTGGGCGAGCTCGATCCCACCCTGCGCGAGATCCAGGTCTCGATCATCACCTCGCCCGTCTACCAGCGGCTGCGGCTCATGGAGGACCAGATCATCGCCGGCGGCGCGCCGCGCGGCTGGCTCGCCACGACCGAGGCGCTGTCCAAGTCGTTCTCGGCGGCGCAGCTCAAGGCGAGCATCATGCTCTCGGCCCGGTCCGAGCCGGTGGCCGACGCGGTGCTCGTCCGGGCGCTCCTCCTCGCCGGCACCTGCCTGCTGCTGATCATCGTGTCGATCGTCTTCACGCTGCGGATGGGCAACCGCCTGTCCAAGGAGCTGTTCACCCTCAGGGAAGCGGCGCTCGAGGTGTCCAGGGAGCGGCTGCCGGAGGTCGTCGCCAAGCTCCGCAAGGGGGAGACGGTGGAGGTGCCCGAGCTGTCGGTGGCCAGCACCACCGCGGAGATCGGCGACGTGGGCCAGGCGTTCTCCACCGTCCAGCAGACCGCGGTGGAGGCGGCCGTCGGCCAGGCGCAGCTGCGCGACGGCGTCGGCCACGTCTTCCGCAACCTGGCCAGGCGCAGCCAGGCGCTGCTGCACCGCCAGCGCATCCAGCTGGAGGACATGCAGCACAAGGCCACCGACCCGGACGCGCTCGAAGACCTGTTCCGGCTGGACCACCTGACGACGCGCATGCGCCGCCACGCCGAGGGCCTGATCATCCTGTCGGGCGCCACTCCGGGGCGCGGCTGGAGCAGGCCGGTGCCGCTGCTGGACGTGGTCCGGGGCGCGGCGGCGGAGGTCGAGGACTACCAGCGGGTCATCGTCGAGCCGATGCCCACGCAGCGGCTGAACGGGCCCGTGGTCGGTGACGTGATCCACCTGATCGCCGAGCTCATCGAGAACGCCACCGTCTACTCACCCCCGCACACCACGGTCATGGTGCGCGGGGAGGCGGCGGCCCGCGGCTTCGCCGTGCACGTCGAGGACCGCGGGCTCGGCATGAGCGCCGAGGAACTGGCCGACTTCAACGGGCGGCTGGCCAGCCCGCCCGAGTTCGACCTGGCCGACAGCGAGCAGCTGGGTCTTTTCGTCGTTTCCCGGCTGGCCGCCCGGCATGACATCCGCGTGACGTTGCGCGGTTCACCATATGGAGGGACCACCGCCATCGTGCTGATCCCGGCAGAGCATGTGACAGATCCCCCGGCCGCGCCGGAGGAACCCATCAGGCAGCCGGCACGCCCCATGCGGGTGGTGCAAGGTGAATGACGAGCGCTGGCTGGACGAGGACGCCGGCCCCATCGTCCCTGCCTACTTACTCACCAGGGGCCGGACCGTGCCCGCGAGCGAGGCCATCGACCTCATCGCGGTGATCATCACCTCCGGCGGGCTCACCCCGCCGGTCGGGCTCGGTCCCGAGCACCTGATCATCCTGCAGAAGTGCACCAAGCCGACCCGGCTGGTGGACGTCGCGGCGGAGCTCAACCTGCCCATCGGCGTGGTGCGGGTGCTCGTCGGCGACCTGCACACGCAGCAGCTCGTCCAGGTGGAGTCGCCGCCACCCGCCCCCGACGCCACGGTGTTGCTGGAGGTGATCACCGGGCTGAAGGCGCTGTGACGCCCCTTCCAGGCGCTCCGCACGCCCTCGGCCCGGTGACCGGCCCCGCTCAGCATGTCCCTGGGCGGTGACAAGCCCCCTGCTCCAGCCTTCAGCACGTCCTCGGCTCAGGCGTTCAGTACGTCCTCGGCGCGGTGACAGGCCACGCGCCGTCCGGCCACCTCACGCAGCGCGGGAGCGCGCTCACACTCAGGTACGGCCAGCGGGCAGCGCAGCCGGAACGGACAGCCCGTCCCAGCCGGCCTGGCCTCGGCTCTCCCTCTCGCCGCCGGCGGCTCTCCCCCCAGTTTCGGTACGGCTTCCCGCAGCGCCAGCGTGTAGGGATGGGCGGGTCTGGCGAGGAGGTCGGCGGTGCCTCCGGACTCGACCACCCGGCCCGCGAACAGCACATGAGAGGTCCTGCACAGCCTGGCCACGATCGCCAGGTTGTGGGTGATGAGCAGGCGTTCGGTGTCGAGCCCCGCCAGCAGGTCGAGAATCTTCGCCTGTACGGTCACGTCCAGGGCGCTGGTGGGCTCGTCGAGGATGAGCAGGCGCGGGCGTACGGCCAGTGCTCTGGCGATCACCACCCGCTGGCGCTGGCCGCCGGAGAGCTGGTGGGGGCGGCGAGTGGCCAGGTCGGGGGTCAGGCCGACCTGTTCGAGCAGGTCGGGGACGCGGTGGCGGTCGGCGCGCGGCAGCGCCTCGGCGACGGAGCTGCCGACGCGCATCCTGGGGTCCAGGGCCTCCGCCTGGAAGACCGGCTGCACGTCGCCCCGGAACTTCCGCATGTCCACTTTTTTCAGGTCTTGTGTGCCGTACCAGATATTTCCTGACATGGGGGTGAGGAGGCCGAGGAAGGCGCGTGCCAGGGTGGTCTTGCCCGAGCCGCTCTCCCCGATCAGGCCGACGCCGCCCTCGGTGAGGTCCAGCGTGACGTCGTGCACCACGGCCGTACGCCCATAACCGAGCGTCACCCGCTCAGCCCGCAGCGACGTCATGGGAGAGCCTCCAGCAGTTCGCGGGTGTAGGGGTGGGAGGGACGGGTCAGGACGTCGGCGGCGGGGCCGCTCTCCACGACCTCGCCGTCCTTCATGACCAGCACTCGATCGGCGATCGTGGACACCAGGGCCAGATCGTGGGAGACGATCAGCAGGGCCAGGCCGCGCTCCTCGCGCAGTCCGTGCAGGACCCCGACCACCTCGGCCTGCACGGTCACGTCCAGGGCGCTGGTGGGCTCGTCGGCCAGGATCACCTCGGCGCCCAGCGCGATGGCCAGCGCGATGGCGAACCGCTGCGCCTGGCCGCCGGAGATCTCGTGCGGGTAGCGGCGCAGGATCTCCGGATCGAGCATGACCGCCTCCACGGCCTCCACCATGACGCGCTCCAGCCCGCCCTTCGAGGCCCGGCCCTTCCAAGACCGCTCCTTCCGCGACCCGGCCGACCCGCCCGTCTCAGGCCCGCCCGTCTCAGGCCCGCCGCCGCGCGGGCCGGTGATGCCGTGCAGTTCGAGGGCGCGGCGCATCAGGGTGCCGAGGCGGGTGGTGGGGCTGAGGGCGGCCTGGGGGGACTGCAGGACCAGGGCCACGCGGGCGCCTCTGATCCGGCGGAGTTGCTGGGGGGACGCCTGTAAGACCTCGACGCCACACACACTGACATGTCCAGAAACGTCGGCACCCTCGGTGAGCCCGAGCAGGGACAGCAGGGTCGTCGACTTGCCCGAGCCGCTCTCCCCCACGATGGCCACGCACTCCCCCGCGCCCACATCCAACTCCGGCACCCGGGCGACGACCCGCGTCCCGTACCGCACCTGAAGGTCCCTGACCTCGATCACCTGACGACCCTCCGGGGATCCAGCGCGTTGCGCAGCCCTTCGCCCAGCACGTTGAACGCGAACGCCGTCACCAGGATCGCCAGCCCGGGGAAGGTGACGACCCACCAGTTGGTGGTGAACAACGTCTGCCCCTGGTCCACCATCAGTCCCCACTCCGCCGTCGGCTCCTGCGCGCCCAGCCCCAGGTACGACAGCGCGGCGGCGGTGAGGATGACCCCGCCGGCGTCGAGCGAGATCTGCACCAGGACGGGCGTGATGGAGTTCGGCAGGACGTGCCGGACGATGATGACCGGGGCGGGCACACCGAGGCAGCGCGCCGCGTCCACGTACGGGCGGGTGGCGACGGAGGCGGCCACCGAGGCCGACAGCCGCGCGTACCACGGCCACCAGGTCACCGCGATGGCCACGATCACCGTGGTGACGCTCGGCTGCAGGACCATGGCCAGCATCAGCGACAGCAGCAGCGCGGGAAAGGCCAGGAACACGTCCGTCACCCGCATGATCACGTCACGCACCCAGCCGCCGGCGTACCCGGCCACCAGGCCGAGCGTGACGCCCACGGCCGCCGAGACCGCCAGCACGGACACGGCGATGAACAGCGACGTGCGACCGCCGTACAGCACTCTGGTGAGCACGTCGCGGCCGGCCTGGTCGGTGCCGAACCAGTGCTCGGCGCCGGGCGCGAGCAGGGCGTTGACCGGATCGACCGCGTCCTCCGGGTACGGCGCGAGCCAGGGCGCGAGCAGCGCCGCCGCCGCGACGACCACGATGAGCACCGCGCCGGTGGCGGCGAACCGGTCGGTGATCTTGGGCAGGGTACGGCGCAGCGGCGCCTCGGACGGCCCCGCCTCGGACAGTGACGCCTCGGGCGGTGTCCCGGGCGGTGTCCCGGGCGGTGTCCCGGGCGGTGTCATTGGGGCCTGACCCGTGGGTCGATCAGGCCTTGCAGGAGGTCCACGACCAGGTTCGCCAGCACGTAGACCAGCGCCACCAGCAGGGTCACCCCCGCGATGGCCGGGGTGTCGAGCGAGGAGATGGCGGAGGCGGCGTAGCGGCCCAGGCCGGGCCAGTTGAAGACGGCCTCGACCAGGAAGCCGTTGACGATCGAGTAGGCGAAGACCAGCGCGATCAGCGACAGCACCGGGCCCAGCGCGGGCCGCAGCGCGAACCTGGTCAGGATGGACGTCTCGCCGAAGCCGAGCGCGCGTTCGAGCCGGGCGTGGTCCTGGCCCGCCTCCTCGATGAGCATCGCGCGGGTCATCTGGGCGATCACTCCCGTCGGGTAGGCGGCCACCACCAGCGTGGGCAGCACCAGATGCCGCAGGGTGCTGGTGAGAATGGGCCAGTTGCCGGTGATGAGCGCGTCGACGACGGTGATGTTGGTCCAGAGGGTCAGCGGGCTGGTGGTGTCGAGCGAGGAGTCGTACTCTCCCGCGACGGGGAACCAGCCGAGGTTGCTGGCGAAGACCGTCTGCAGCGCCAGGGCCAGCCAGAACACGGGGACGGAGACGGCCAGCATGCTGGCCACCCGCACCCCAAAGTCCGGAAATTTCGTCTTATAGCGGGCGGCGAGCACCCCGACTGGAATGCCGGCCACGATCGCGAGCAGCAGCGCCGCCCCGACCAGCTCCAGGCTCGCCGGGAACGCCAGCAGCAGATCGTCGCGGACCGGCTGCCGGGTGTGCAGGCTGGTCCCCCAGTCTCCCGTCACCAGGTCCCTGACGTAGTTCCAGAGCTGCACCCACAGCGGATCGTCCAGCCCGAACCGCTCGCGCGCCGCCGCGAGCTGCTCGGGCGTGGCCTTGGGCCCGGCGAAGGCCACCGCCGGATCCCCCGGCACCAGCCGCATGACGACGAAGGTGAGCATGACCACGCCGGCCACGACCAGGAGGGCCTGGCCGAGCCGGCGGATCAGATACCGCAGCACCCAGGCCTCAGCTCGCGCGCTTGAGGTCGTGGAAGAAGACCACGTTCGGATAGGCCGGGTTGTCGACGTACCCCTGCACGTCCGCCGACAGCGCGCGCTGGTAGGTCTGCACGTACGGCACCGCGACGGCGGCCTGCTCCTGAAGGATCTTCTTCTGCAGCTCGTCGTACGACGTCTCCGCCGCGAACAGGTCGGTGGCCGTCAGCTTGGGCAGCTCGTCGATGGCCGCGTCGATCTCGGCGTTCTTCAGGTAGGACAGGTTGAGCTCCGGCTTGTCGTTGCTCCTGAAGACGTTGAAGAACCACGAGTACGCGTCCGGATAGTCCGGATACCAGTACATGACGAAGATGTCCTGGCCCTTCGCCTTGCCCTGGTCCCACTGGGCGTTCCAGGCCATCGGCTTGGCCTGCAGCGTCACGTTCAGCTTCTGCAGCGCGGCGGTGAGCAGAGTGACGAGCAGCTTCTGGTCCTCGTCGCCCTGGGCGTAGGTCAGGGTGAGCTTGAGCTCCTCGTTGTCGCCGCCGTAGCCCGCCGAGGCCAGCAACTCCTGCGCCTTGGCGAGGTCCTGCTCGGCCTCCAGGTTGGCCGTGTGGCCGACCAGCCCCTCGGGCACCAGCCCGCTGGCCTTCACGCCCGCGCCCTTCAGCGCCGCGAGGAGACCGTCGTAGTCGATCGCGAGCTGCAGCGCCTGCCGTACCCGCACGTCCTTGGTCGCGCCGCCGGCGGTGTTGAACAGAACCAGCAGGTTCTGGAACGACGGCGTCCGGCTCACCTGCACGCCCTCGGTGTCGCTCGCCTGCTCGAACAGCTGCGGGTTGAGCCGCTGCACGAAGTTGACCTCGCCCTGCTTCAGCAGTTGCCAGGCGGTGGTGATCTCGGGGGTGACCCGGAAGGCGACCTTCTTGTACTGCTCGGGCTTCCAGCCGCCCCAGTAGTCCTCGTACGCCTTCAGCGTGAGCTCGGTCTCCTTGCCCTTCTGCCAGCTGTCGATCGTGTACGGACCCGTACCGGCGTCGGCTTTGCCGTCCTTGACCTGGTCCACGGCCTCGGTGTCGTAGATGTAGGCGGCGTAGCCGGAGGCGGCGACCACGTCGAGCGGCGTGGCGTACTTGAGGGTGAACTTCAGCGTCGAGGCGTCGGGAGCCTCAATCGTGTCGACCGCGCCCCAGATGTAGGCCGCGCCGGAGTTCTCCTTGATCGTGCGCTCGATGGCCTTCTTGGCCGCCTCGGCGTCGAGCGCGGCCCCGGTGTGGAACTTCACGCCCTGCCGCAGCTTGAACGTCCACTCCTTGCCCTCGGCCGCCGAGGTCCACTCGGTGGCCAGACGCGGCTCGGGCTTCCTGGTCGCGGAGTTGTAGCGGGTCAGGCCCTCGTAGATGTTGGACATCGCGATGTTCTCGTTGGAGTACGAGGTCGCGGGGTCCCAGTCGGTCACCACGTCGAGGTTGGGGGCGTAGACGAAGGTGTCGTCGTTGGCCGTGGCCGTGGCCGGCTGGGTCTGGGTCGCCGCCGTCTCACCGGTGCTGCTCGGCTGGGGAGAACGGTCAGCGCCGCGCACCTGGCCGCCCGCGCACGCGGACGCGGCCATGGCCACGGTACCGGCGACCCCTAAGAGGAGCAGACGCTTGTGCCAGCTCATGTGGGGGAAGTCCTTTCGATCTGTCACCGGGTGAGGGGTCCGGCGGCTTTGACGTGCACCCGTACGGCGGGTTCCGACAGGTAGCTCAGCGGCACCTCGAGGAGATCGACGATCTGGACACCGGCCGGATCCGCGCCTGCCGCGACGGCCCGCGCCACGGCCTCCTCCTTGACCCTTTCGATCGCTTTTGACCGGCTTTCACCTGCAGGCATGATCGTATCGACTCTGCCGCTCGCCAGCGCGATGGCGGCGCCGACGGCATTGGCCACGGCGGCGTGCTCGGGCCGGATCACCCGGCTCACCCCGGGGATCCGTTCCGGCAGCAGGAACGCCCCTCCACCCACCGCCACCAGGGGACGGTCGGCTCGGCCGAGGCTCATCCGGTCCACCGCGTCCAGCGCCAGCGCGTCGGCGACGGCCAGCGCCCTTTGCAGAGTGTCGCGAATATCTTCCGACATGTCGCCCACCCCCCTCCGCCCGCCCGGCCCTCGCTCCGCCGACCCCTGCCCGGCCGACCCCCGCTCGGCCGGCACCGCCTCCAGGCGCTCGGCCAGCACCGCCTCCAGGCGCTCGCGCCAGCCTGAGACGCCGCGGGGGAGGCGGCCGCCCGCCACGGCCGCGTCGGTGAGCGTCGCGGTGCCGCCGCCGAACACCAGCGCCTCCTCGGCGATCCGGTACCCGACCGAGTCGGGCCCGACGGCCCCGTCCCGGACCACGCTCCCACCGCCCAGCGCGATGGCCAGGATGTCCGGCATGCGGAAGTTCGTCAGCACCCCGCCGATCTCCACCGCCGCCGCCGACTCCCGGGGGAACCCGCCCACCAGCACACCCAGGTCCGTCGAGGTGCCGCCCACATCGGCGACGATCGCGTCCTGAACCCCCGACAGCAGCGCGGCCCCGCGCAGCGAGTTCGCCGGGCCGGAGCCGATGGTCGACACCGGCAGCCGCGCGGCGTGCTCCACCGTCATCAGCGTGCCGTCGTTCTGCGCGAGGTACGGCCTGGCCGACAGCCCACGCTCGGCCAGCGCGCTGGTCAGCGCCTGGGTGACGTGCCCGGCGACCGTGTACAGGGCGGCGTTGAGCACGGTCGCGTTCTCCCGCTCCAGCAGGCCGAGCGAGCCGATCTCATGGCTCATCGAGACGGGCAGCCCGTACTCACGCCTGACCAGCTCCTCGACCGCCCGCTCGTGCTCGTCGCCGGCCGGGCTGAACACGCCCGTGACCGCGACCGCGTCGGCCCGCACCCCGTCCAGGAAGCGACGGATCGCGTCCGGGTCGAGCAGTCCGATCTCGCGACCGTCCACGTAATGCCCGCCGGGCACGATGGCCTCACCCGCGGACACGACCTCGCGCAGGTCGGCGGGCCAGCCGACGAGCGGCGGCACAGCCGTGGTCGCGGGCGCGCCCAGCCGCAGCACGGCCACCCGGCCGAGATTCCTGCGCTCCAGGATCGCGTTGGTGGCGTGCGTGGTGCCCAACATGACCCGAGTGATGCGCCCCCACACCACCCCACCCTCCATCCCGTACGCCCCTCCACCCGATGCTCCGGGCTGTGCGAGTTCGGTCAGGACGGCGTCCAGAGCCGCCCGGAGGCCGGCGGTGACGTCCGGGGTCGTCGGCCGCTTGGCCTTGGCGATCACCCGGTCGGACGCGTCCAGCACCACCGCGTCGGTGTTCGTGCCCCCGACGTCGATGCCGACGCGCAGATCGCCCTCAGCCACGCGACTCCTCCTTGACCGACTCCTCGACGGGCACGTACTCCAGGTCGTAGCCGAACGCCCGCGGCCCGGCCGTCTCCAGGCCCTTCGGCGTGCGCCAGAGCGGGTCGCACGGCCAGGCGAGCACCGCCACGCGCTGGCCGTAACGCAGGCTCTCGGTCTGGATCGCACCGGCCGTCTCGGTGTCGACCACCGTGATGAGGTCCGGCACCATGGCCCTGACCTCTCCGTCCTCGATCGCGACGAGGTTCTCGTTCTGCAGCTCCAGCCGGAGCGTCCGGCCACGGTCGTCGCCGGTGCCCTCGATCGTGGCCGTGCCCCGGACGAAGCCGCCGGTGGTGCGCCGCTCCACGTCGGTCAGCTTGCCGGTGATCAGCCGCGCCGCCCCGAGCTCGCGCTGGAGGGCCGCCAGTGGCTCGGCCGCGCCTTCGGTGGATCGGCCGACCTCCAGCGCGCGGGTGACCGTACCCTCGATGACCGCGCCGCGCGCCTGCGCGGCGGTGAGGATGTAGTCGGCCATCAGCGCGTGCGAGCCGGCCGCCACGCACACCGCCCGCGCCAGCCGCTCCGACCACAGCCCGTCGATGGGACGAATCGTCACTACATTGCCCACGATGTCGGACATGATGACGAGGTCGGCGGGCAGTCCCGCGACGTGCATCGAGATCATCTGGACCTCGGGAAAGGCTCGCCCCATGCCGTCGGCGTCGAGCAGCGGCAGGCCGAGCTGGGCCGCCCAGGCCACCGGCGCCACGCCGTTCGAGCCGCCGATCTCCGACGACATGATGGCGGTCGGCGGCCTGCCGAAGATCCGTTCGACCTCCTCGACGACGCGCCTGGGCTCGTCCTCGCCGTAGATCATCTCGTGGCCGACCGTCGGCGCCCCGATCCCGGACAGCGGCACCACCAGGGCGTCCTCGGGCAGGTCGGCCAGCCGGACGAGCGGCACCTCGCCATACGTCTCCATGGCCCGCCGGGCCGCCAGCGCACCGGTGCGCACGTCTCCTCCGCCGCCGGTGCCGAGCACCGCGCACCCTCGCGCGAGCGCCGGAATGTCTTCCACCCTGATGATGCTCATATGGCGACACAACCAAGCACATAAGACCGCGTTTCGCCACTTAATCGGTTGCTCGCCCTACCCGATCGCGCGAGGCTTGCCTTCTCGGCGGGTGAGGGCGCTGGTGTGCCCGGCGGTTTCATACGCCGCTTCAGGTGGGTTCGATTCCCGCACCCGCCACCACGCTTCTGATCCGCGGTCAAGGGCGGCTCAAGCACCGACGAAGCAGAACTCGTTGCCTTCCGGGTCGGCCATGACCTGGAAGGAGCCTTGGTCGTCGGTCACCGTCTCGCCGATCCGCGTGGCGCCCAGGCGCAGCGCCTGGGCGATGGCGGGCTCGATGACGTCGACCTCGACGTCCAGATGCAACCGGTTCTTCACGGTCTTGTCCTCGGCGACCGGCTGGAACGCCAGCCGTACTCCCGGAGCTTCGACGTGGGACCAACCCCGGGCACGATCCACCGGATCGCCGCCGAGCAAGGCGGCCCAGAAACGCACCAGCGTCCTCGGATCCCGGCAATCCACCACAATCTGACCAAGACGCGTACGCATGACGGCCAGGCTAACCGAAGCGGATCATCGCGCCCGCCGACCAGCACCCCGCCGACCGGCCGCTCGCCGCCCGACAGCCGCCGCCCTAGGGCCACCGCTCGACGGCCACCACGGCCTGGCGGGCCTGGGCTCCCACCCGCGCCTGTCAGCACGCTCTGGTACACCTGGAGCCATGCGGATCTCAGTAGCGGCCGACAGCCTGGACGGGGTGGCGGAGCAGGTCGTGACGGCGCTGCGCGAGCGGGGCCACGAGGTCATCCCGCACGGCGCGCTGAGCGCCGAGGAGCGCGACGACTGGGCGTGGGCCTCGGAGTCGGCGGCCCGTGACGTCAGCGAGGGGCGCGCCGACCAGGCGGTGGTGTGCTGCTGGACCGGCACGGGCGCCTCCATCGCGGCCAACAAGGTGCCCGGCGTGCGCGCCGCCCTCTGCGTCGACGCCTACACGGCCGACGGCGCCCGCAAGTGGAACGACGCCAACGCGCTCGCGATCAGCCTCCGGCTCACCTCGGCCGTGATGCTGGACGAGATTCTCGACGCGTGGCTGGCGGGCCGGCCCAGCACCGACTCCGCGGACCGGGCGAACGTCGCGCATCTGGGCGAAATATAGAGGTCTCGTCGACGTCTGGCAAAGCGTTCTGGGAATCGTCGGTGCCGCGCTCTAGGGTGCTGGCATGACCGACGTGCCGGTGCCGGCGAGCGCGCCCGACGGGTTCACCCTGCGCGGACTCTGGTCATGAAAGACGGCGTCGTCCTGCACAATTGACCGGCGGGACCATCGAAAGGCAGACAAGTGCTCTCTATTCACCAGCGGATCGCCGAAGAGCTCGGGGCGCGCGAGGGGCAGGTGCGAGCCGCGGTCGACCTGCTCGACGGCGGCGCGACGGTGCCGTTCATCGCGCGATACCGCAAGGAGGCCACCGGCGCCCTCGACGACGCCCAGCTGCGCACGCTCGAAGAGCGGCTGCGCTATCTCCGCGAGCTCGAAGAGCGCCGGACCGCGATCCTGGAGTCGATCGAGTCGCAGGGCAAGCTCGACGACGAGCTGCGCGCGCAGATCATGGCGGCCGAGACCAAGGCCCGTCTCGAAGACATCTATCTGCCCTTCAAGCCCAAGCGGCGCACCAAGGCGCAGATCGCCCGCGAGTTGGGCCTGGAGCCGCTGGCCGACAAGCTGCTCGGCGACCCCTCGCTCGACCCCGCCGAGGTCGCCCTGTCCTTCGTGACCGAAGGCGTCGCGGACGCGGGGGCGGCGCTGGAGGGGGCCAGGGCGATCCTGATCGAGCGGTTCGCCGAGGACGCCGACCTCATCGGCGGCCTGCGCGAGCGGCTGTGGACCCACGGCCGCCTGGCCGCCAAGGTCCGCGAGGGCAAACAAGAGGCGGGGGCGAAGTTCTCCGACTACTTCGAGTTCGCCGAGCCGTTCACCAAGCTGCCCTCCCACCGGATCCTGGCCATGTTCCGGGGCGAGAAGGAGGAAATCCTCACCGTCACGCTGGAGCCGGACGACAGCCCTGACTACGAGCTGCGCATCGCCGCCCGCTTCGGCGTCTCCGACCAGGGCCGCCCCGCCGACAAGTGGCTGACCGAGACGGTCCGCTGGGCCTGGCGCACCCGCATCCTCGTGCACCTCGGCATCGACCTGCGGATGCGCCTGTGGCAGGCGGCCGAGGACGAGGCGGTGCGGGTGTTCGCGGCCAATCTGCGCGATCTGCTCCTGGCCGCCCCGGCGGGCAGCCGCACCACCATGGGCCTCGACCCCGGGCTGCGCACCGGCGTCAAGGTCGCCGTGGTCGACGCCACCGGCAAGGTCGTCGACACCGCCACCATCTACCCCCACGAGCCCAAGCGGCAGTGGGACCAGTCGCTGGCGGTGCTGGGCGCGCTGGCCCAGAAGCACGGCGTCGACCTGATCGCCATCGGCAACGGCACCGCCTCCCGCGAGACCGACAAGCTGGCCGGCGAGCTCGTCAAGCTGATGCCGACCATCACCAAGATCGTGGTGTCCGAGGCCGGCGCGTCCGTCTACTCCGCCTCCGCCTACGCCTCGCAGGAGCTGCCCGAGCTGGACGTGTCCCTGCGCGGCGCGGTGTCCATCGCCCGCAGGCTCCAGGACCCCCTGGCCGAGCTGGTCAAGATCGACCCCAAGTCCATCGGTGTCGGCCAATACCAGCACGACCTCGCCGAGTCCCGGCTCTCCCGCTCCCTCGACGCCGTGGTCGAAGACTGTGTCAACGCCGTGGGCGTCGACGTCAACACCGCCTCGGCCCCGCTGCTGACCCGCGTGTCGGGCATCGGCTCCACGCTGGCCGAGAGCATCGTCCGCCACCGTGACGCCCACGGCCCGTTCAAGGCCCGCAAGGCGCTCAAGGACGTCTCCCGCCTCGGCCCCAAGGCGTTCGAGCAGTGCGCCGGCTTCCTGCGCATCCCCGGCGCCGACGACCCACTGGACTCCTCCAGCGTCCACCCCGAGGCCTACCCGGTGGTCCGCCGCATCCTCGGCTCGGTCCGCACCGACCTCACGTCCCTGATCGGCAACACGGCGGCGCTGCGCTCCATCAAGCCGCAGGAGTTCACCGACGAGACCTTCGGCCTGCCGACGGTCACCGACATCCTGCGCGAGCTCGAGAAGCCTGGCCGCGACCCGCGCCCCGCCTTCAAGACCGCCACCTTCAAGGAGGGCGTCGAGAAGCTCTCGGACCTCGCCCAGGGGATGATCCTGGAGGGCGTCGTCACCAACGTCGCGGCCTTCGGCGCGTTCGTCGACGTCGGCGTGCACCAGGACGGCCTGGTCCACGTCTCCGCCATGTCCCACAACTACGTCAAGGACCCCCGAGACGTGGTCAAGCCGGGCGACATCGTCCGGGTCAAGGTCCTCGACATCGACATCCCCCGCAAGCGCATCTCCCTCACTCTCCGCCTCGACGACGACCCGGCCCAGTCCGCCACCGGCGGCCCCCGCGCCGACACCGCCCAGTCCGGCGGCTCGGCCGAGGGCGGCCGCCGCCCACGCGGCCGGGGTGACGGCGAGCGCGCCGGCGCGGGCGGCCAGCGCGGTCGCGGTGACGGCGCCCAGCGGGGCCGTGGCGACGGTGGACAGCGCGGGCGTGGCGACGGCCCCCAGCCAGACGGACAGCGAGACGGCGGCCAGCGCGGCCGTGGTGACGCTGCCCAGCGAGACGGCGGGCAGCGCGGGCGTGGCGACGGTGCCCAGCGGGACGGACAGCGGGACAGTGGCCAGCGGCAGCGCGATGGCGGCCAGCGTGGTGGGGGTCAGCGTGGTGGGGGTCAGCGGCGCGCCGAGCCGTCGGGCGCCATGGCCGAAGCCCTCCGCAAGGCGGGCCTCACCGGCGACAAGAGCTGACCCGTTCAGGTCTCCGCGCCGCAGGCGTCCTTACCGGACGCCTGCGGCACACCCCCACCCTTCTGGCGCACCCGGATACCTGTGACGCGCCCATCCGGCCCGCGACCGGCCGCTGGACGGCCTGCGCTCTAGACGCCCCAGGCCGGGATCGTGACGACGGTCTTACGGGGATAGTCCTTCATGTCGTTCACGATGATGGCGGGGGGCTGAGCCACCATGTCACCGAGGCCCTGGCAGTGGCCCCAGAGGTCGATGACGAAGGCGTCCTGGTTCCACTCGGAGAGCTTGCCGCCGATCTCGCCGGTGGTCCGCCCGGCGACGAGGACGTAGTGATTGTCGTGGAGCTTCTTGATCTCGACGACCTCGATGGGGACGGTGAACTTCGGCGCGGTGCTCTTGAGGGCGTAGACGCTCAGGTAGGCGAACAGGATGCACGTCAACGGCCGGTCCGGATCCTTTTCGAGGGCATTCGCGACGAGTTCGCCACCGGCGAACCAGTACTCAGGGGTGACCGTCCAGGTCTTCATCTCGGCCGGCGTCCGACTGGCGCCGTCCGAGGGCCGGACGAGCGCGATCGTCCTTTCGAGCTGCCCGGCGCTCTGCAGTTTCTGCGGGTCGGCGGTTCCGATGACGGGATTGGCGACCTTCGACTTCGCGTAGGAGCTCAGCACGTCGCGTGCGACCTTGACGTCACTCATCCGTTTTCCCTTTCGTCGTGCGCGGTGCGTCTCTCGCCCTCGGCGGATCCGCGCAGACCTAATTCTGCGTAATTGAGCCGACACGGCGAGTGCCTTCGTGGACACCATTGGCTGACATCAAGGAACGCAACAGTCCTTCAAAAAGCTGTATCTGGTAGGGCGACAAGATCTGGCCACCGGCCTCGAACCCGGTCAGCCGAGCGGGAACGAGGCCGTCACGACATCTCCGTGGGCCCTGGATGAGGTTCCGATGCGCTAGTCGGCGATCTGCACGCTGGTGAAGTCGTAGTCACCGAGCACCGGCACCTGCCAGCCGGTCACGCCCTTGCGGAACGCGGCCAAGTAATTCAGGTTGCAGATGGGGATCACCGGCGGGCCATCCTTGATCACCGTGTTGAAGGCCTCCCGCATCGCGACCCCGCGCTCCGTGTCGTCCGCGCTGGCCCGTACCTTCGCCAGCAGCTCCTTACCGCCGGGCAGCTCGTAGCCGCCGGAGTTGTACGGCCCGCCCGGCAGGTAGAAGTCGGCGATGAACTGACTCGGGTCGGGGCGCCCGGCCTGGATCCCGGAGACGGCAGCGGTGAACTTGCCGGTCCGGCGCGCGTTGATCATCTGCTGGAACTCGAGGACCTTGACCGACGCGTTGATCCCGACCTGCTTCAACTGGGCCTGCACCACCTGCGCCAGCGCCTGGTAGGAGGAGGTGGTGCCGGACGCGAGCTCCATGGCGAAGCCGTTGGGGTAGCCGGCCTCGGCCAGGAGCCGCTTGGCCTTGGCCACGTCGTAGTAGGGCGTGGTGTCCTTCAGGTCGGGCGTGGCCGCCCAGTGGCTCTGCGGGAACGGCTGCACCGTGGGGACGCAGCTGCCCCCTTGCAGGCTGTTGTTGATCGACTCACGGTCGATCGCGTACAGCAGCGCTTCCCTGACCTTGGGGTCGGACAGCGCCTTGGCCTTGGTGTTCAGCAGGAGACCCATGAACCGGGTGTTCGGCCCGTTGACGATCGAGAGACCGGCCGCCTCGGCCTCCTTGATCTGCTCGCCGGAGATGCTGGTGCCGTCGATCTGCCCCGACTTCACCGCACGCAGCCGGGTCGATTCATCGTTGAAGACGACCATCTCCATGCTGCCGATGCTGACCGCCTGGGCGTCCCGGTAGCCGTCGAACTTCTTGAAGCTGACCCTGCCCGGCTGCAGGCCGGTGACCGTGAACGGCCCGGTGCCGACCGGCTGGGTGACGAGGTCGGGGGCGTCCAGCGCCTTCGGCGAGACGGCGATGCCCGCCTCACCGGCCAGCGCGTTGAGCATGTACCCGGCGGGCTCCTTGAAGGTCAGCTTCAGCTCCAGCGGCCCGGTCACCTCGACCTTGTCCAGGATCGCCAACTGCCCGACCAGGGTGCCGGTCTTCCTGAACGCCTCAAGGGACGTCTTGGCCGCCTCGGCGTCGTACTTCTCGCCGTCGTGGAACGTCACGCCATCGCGCAGAGTGAAGGTGAGCACTTTGTTGTCGTCGCCGAACTCCCACTTGGTGGCGAGGCCCGGGCCGAGCTCACCGGCCGGGGTCCGGTTGATCAGGCTTTCATAGACCGCGTTCAGGAAGATCGGGTCCAGTGGCGCCGACTTGCGGGGGTCGAAGGAGGTGGGCATGCCCGGCACCCCCCAGGTGAAGACGGCGCCGCTCTTGGGGCCCGCCGAGCCCTGCGGGGACGTACCTCCGCCACCGCCACCGCCACAGCCGGCGAGGACGAGACCTGTGGCCAGCGCGAGGACCCCGACAGATTGCACCGATGCTCGTTTCACGTCGTTCTCTCCGTACTTCAGATGGGAGCTTGCCTCGCTTGATCGGTGAGCACGGTGATGTCCGGCTCGGGCCCCGATGAATGCGCTCGAAAGTGGAGATGTACAATTATCGGACAAAAAGTTTCAATGGTGTTGCGCCATCGTGCACCGCGCTCCACTTGACGTCAAGGGTCGGTTTAATCCCCGAGGTCGGGACTCGCACCAAGAACGCCTGCCACATCGTGGCGCTCCTGGAAACCGGCCGCTTTTCTTTTGGAGGTCGACCGGCGGTGGCCACCGTCGGTCGCTGCCGGCGAGGGTGAAGATCGAGAAGCCGCGGCATCCCGCCAGAGCGCGGCCGGAGGGCGATACGGTCGAAGGGTGAGCACCACAGGTTTCGACACGACCATCAGTCAGGCCCGCGACCTGCTCAGGTGGCGTTCCCCGCTGCGCACAGAGCTCTGGGCCGCCCGGCTCGCCGCCGAGGTCCAGACGGACGGGACGCTCCTGCCGCGGCTGGCGCAGGACGGCAGCGCGGAGGCCCGGCTCGCCCTCGCCGCCCTGGCGGCGGTCCATCCCGTGGCGCCGGACGCCGAGGACGACGACGTCATCGGACCCCAGCTGCAGGCCGGCCGCGAGGCCGTCGGCTCACTTCCCGGCTGGGTGGCCCGCATGGGCCAGGTGACCTGCGAGGGAGCCTGGCACGGCAAGGCCGACCGCTACGGCGAGCAGACCCTGGCCGCCCTCTCCTTCCGCTACGGCAACGGCAAGGAGCCGCACCTGCTCGTGGTCGGCATCGACCAGGTCCACGGCGGCCTGGCGGTCGACGCCCTCGTCGAGGAGCTCAAGTTCCTCGACGATCTCGATCTCACGCCGGCCGACCCGGCGGTGGTGGCGGGGCGCATCCTGGACGCGTTCGAGCTCACCGACCTCGTCATGGGAGCGGAGGTCGCGCAGACCCTCCCCGCCGTCCGCGCCCTCGCGCTCGCCCGCGCGCACGCCGTCCCCCACCCTGTACGGCATGCGGGCGACGACCTCGTGGCCCGTTTCCACGACCTGCCGGACGTGCCGGGGGCACGGGAGGCGTTCGACGCGCTGGTGGACTTCCTCGGCGACCGGCCGCTCTGGTGGAGTCCAGCCAGGGCCTCGCGGTTCCTCACCACCTGGCTGCCCCGGGAGGCCCTCGTGTCGGACGAGGCGATCGCGGCGATGCCGGAGGTGGTCCGGGCGTGGACCCGCCACCACGGCGACCACCCCGAGATCCTCCGCCGCATCGACGCCGACGCGCCCGGGCTGCCCCTTCTCATGGCCGACGACTCCCTGGCCAGCGTCAACAAACGCATCAGCCGGCACCGGACCTGAGCGAGAGGGCCAGCCGACGGCGAAAGCAAGGCACTGGGCAAGGGCGGCTATGCTGCGCAGTGACGTTCACGCCGCCCCCGCCCGGGCGTTCCAAGGGAGATCTACGCAATGTACAAGGAGTTCGCTGCCGAGGCCGTCGTCTGGCTCGTGCCGATCGTGGTTCTCATCGGTCTCGCCCTGCTGGTGACCTCCTGACCACTGACGCCGGCGACGCCGGACGGGTTTGACGGCGGACGCCGCCTGGTGGCCGGTGCCGAAGGGTGCCGGCCCCTCACCTGTAGTACTCGTAGTGCACCACGGTGTTGACGTCCTTGTCGTAACGGATCTCGCCGTCGAGCCACCGGTTCCACAGGGTGGACAGCGTGCGGGTCCTGACCGTGCAGCCTCCCCAGCGGACACGCTTGGGGCGGATCTTGCCGATGTAGTCGTAACAGGATCCCGCCTTGCGGCCATTGATCTTCAGGCGTGCGTTCAGATTCACCGAGTAGAGGGTTTTACGGGACTTGTTGGTGACGCGCACCTTGATGCGGCAGGTGTCCTTACAACGGCCGAAGTAAATCTTGTACGCGATCAGCTTGGGCGCGGATTCCGCTGAACCGGTGACGGCCATCACCGCAGGCGCGGCTCCCGCTGGGCCGGCGACGGTCATCGCCGCAGGCGGGGCGGTCGCGGGCGCGCCGGTCGCGGCGCTCGCGGGAAGTGGCGCGAGGGTGACGGTGAGTGCTGTCGCGAGTAAGAGCGCGCCGGCGAATTTCCTGACCATGTTGCCCCCAGAGCAACGCAACCAGCCGCTTTCCCCAGTCGAAAACGGCCTCCCGCTTTCCGATTAACCGCCAGGAAAGCGACAGGGTCAACAAATTGCCGCGAACAGGCATCACCCGGAGAAGGTTGGCGAATCTCCTGGTTCGTTGAGCTCGGCGATGGCGAGCTCGGCGGTGGTCCGGATCTCGAAGAACTTGTCGAGCGCGGTGATCGCGAACAGGTGCTTGCACCTGCCGTTGAGCCCGGACAGCAGCAGCCGGCCGCCGGACGCGGTGACCGCCTTGTGCAGGTAGACCAGCACGGACAGCCCTGAGGAGTCGCAGACGGCGACCGCCTGCATGTCGATGACGAGCATAGGTGGCTGGGTCAGGTCGAGAGCCTTGGTGACACGATCGCGAACCTCGGCCGCGGATCCGAAGTCGAAGTCTCCCGTCAGCCTTGCGATGACGCACGGGCCCTGCAGCCCGAGACTGATCGACAAGGCTTGATCTGAACTCACCCAGCTCCACCTACCCGCATTTGTGCTGCCCTTCCCCACACTTTACGAGAGGTCGCGTCGGGAATCGGACACCAGCATCTGCTCGATCTGCTCAACGGGCACACCCGGGTCGCGCGGTGCGGCCACCATGTCGTCGTGGATGTGATCGTAGCGGCAGTTGGCACTCTTGCGCTGAGGCCCTCCTCCCGGACCTCGGCAGAACTCCCCAGGACGCAGGCGACAGCGCGGTTGACGCCGATCCGGCGGCACCCCCAGGGGCCCCGAATCGCGTCCACCAGGGCCACCGATGCCGATCCGCAATCGGTCCGTACCAAATGCCGCCCACACCACGGCAAATAGTCCAAATCGTTACTGTCTCTCCCTGAGGCCCGCAAGCAGTTGCTCCGGCCACGGCGACCACCCCTCCCCGCCGCCGTCATGTACTCATGGCAACGCCCGTCATCAGACGAACCCGGCCAGTTTGTAAAGCACGAGCGACCCGGCGACCGCCACGTTGAGGCTGGCACCCGTACCGATCATGGGAATCTCGACCACGGCGTCGAGCAGGTCGAGCGCCTCGGCGGGGATCCCGGACGCCTCGTGGCCCAGCACCACGATCGTCGGCTGCCCGGCCATCGGCAGGTCGGCCAGCCTGATCGCCTCCTCGGCCAGCTCCACCCCCACCACCCGCTCGCCCGCCGTACGCCGTTCCTCCAGCCACCGCAGCGGCCGTACCCAGTGCACGCACGCGCCGGCCCGCAGCGTGTTGCCCTTGTCGAGTGCCGCGGGCACCCACGGCAGGCGGGGGACGGCCATGCAGGCGCCGACCGCGTCGCAGGTGCGCAGCAGGGTGCCCAGATTGACGCCGTGCATCGGCCACAGGGGCGCCACGGTCAGATGGCCGAGGCAACGCGGCGGGCGGCGGCGCCGTACGGACCGCAGATCTTTTCTCGTACGGACCCTGACCCCGCTCATGCGCGCGGGCGGATCTCCTCCGCGGAGGTTGTCATGTGGAGGGCGCTTTCAGCGGCACGCCCGAGCCATCGACGGAAGACCTCAGGATAACCCGTCGGCCCGGCCGCCCCAAGGCCGATGCCGCACCGCCCAGACGGCCGCCCCGACGGCGAAGACCGCCAGCCCGGCGATCACCGACTGCGCCGGGAGCGTGGCGGCGAGCCCCAGGCAGAGCACCAGCCCCAGCCCGGAGACGACCTTGGGAGGCGCGCCCTCGTCGCGCGCGAGCGTCAGCGCGGCGGCGTTGGCGATGGCGTAATAGACGAGCACCCCGAACGACGAGAACCCGATCGCCCCCCGTAGATCGGCCACCACCAGCAACCCGACCACCGCCACCCCCACCACAAGCTCCGCCCGCCGCGGCACTCCCGCACCGCCACCCCGACGCGCGGCAGGGGAGTCACCTGGCACGGGCGGACTGCCCGACGCAGGGGAATCGCCCGAGGTGTCGTCAGGACCGTCCGGTGAGGGCGAAGTGTTCCTTGTGCGAGGGGGAATCGGGGAGAGGGCCGCGAGGGCGGGTGGGAGGTCGCGTTCGCGGGCCATGGCGAGGACGGTGCGGGAGACGCCCAGGAGCAGGGCGAGCAGCGCGCCGAGCGCGGCCACGGCAGCCCCCGCGCCGACGACCGGCCGTAGCCAGGCCGCACCTGCCGCATCCACCACGTCGGCGAGTGGCGCGGTGGAGTGCGCCAGCGCCCATGGCCCGAGCTGGGTCAGCGCGGCCGCCGCCACCAGTGCGTAGACCAGCAGGGTGATGCCGAGCGCGATCTGGATGGCACGGGGGATGGTGCGGCCGGGGTCGCGGACCTCCTCCCCCATGGTGGCGATCCTGGCGTAACCGGCGAAGGCGAAGAACAGCAGCCCGGCCCCTTGCAGGACACCCCAGACCCCTGGGTCGGCGACCCCGGCGGTCAGGGCCTCGACCAGTTCGCGCATCCCGTCAGGGATCGGGCCCAACGAGGGATCATCGAGGTCGGAGAGCTCGATGATCTGCTCTTTGTCGATGATCCGGGCGTTCGACGACAGCGTCTCACCAGCCGGATCAGACGACAGCGGCCGGTCGGCCTGGTCCGACGTGCCGGTGCCGGTGGGCGGTTGGTTCAGGAAGGCGGCGCCCACGACGGTGGCGAGGATCACGAGGACGAACGCCACCATCACGCGGGCCGCCGTGGCCGAGCGTTGCACGCCGAAGAGGTTGAGCGCCGTCAGGGCGATCACGGCGGCGATGGCGAGCGGCCTGGCCAGGTCGGGGGCCACGTAGGCGCCGAAGGTCAGTGCCATCGCGGCACAGGACGCCGTCTTGCCGACGGTGAACCCCCACCCCGCGAGGTAACCCCAGAACGGGCCCAGCCGCCGCCTGCCGTACACGTAGGTGCCGCCGGACTCGGGGTAGCGGGCGGCGAGCCGGGCTGAGGAGGTGGCGTTGCAGTAGGCCACGACGGCGGCCAGCGCCAGCGAGACCGGCAGCCACGCCCCCGCCGCCCCGGCGGCCGGCGCGAAGGCCGCGAAGATCCCCGCGCCGATCATGGCGCTCAGCCCGACGAACACCGCGTCAGCGGTCCCGAGCCGCCGCGCCAGCCCTTCCGCCACGTCTCCGCCTCATCCTGCTCACCGGCGACTCCGCCGGCCGCTGAGGGATCGTACCCCCTCTACGGCGCGGATTCCGTGCCCGGCACCACGAGCACGGGCCGGCGTGCGTGGTGGAGCACGCGGTCGGAGGTGCTGCCGAGGAGCAGCGACTTGATGCCGCCCATGCCACGGGAGCCGGTCACGATCAAGGTGGCGTCGAGTTCGTTGGCCACGTCCACGATCGTGGCCCACACGGCGACGGAGTCCGGCTCACAACGGGGCGTCGCGTCCAGCCCGGCCTGCGCCGCGAGGTCGGCTCCCGCCTTGGCCAGCTCGGTCATGGCCTTGCCCACCGCCTCGTCCTCGGCGGCGGAGTTGTCGAGCGCCATGATCAACCCGGCCGACGCCCTGGCGGTGGTCAACGCCAGCCGCTCCCACACCGTCAACACCACCGCCGACTGCCCCTGGAACAGGGTGCCCGCGAACGCGATCGCGGCCTTGGCATCGTCCGAACCGTCATAAGCGATCAAGATAGTCATATCCGGCTAACCTCCATGTCGTGGTCAGGCATTCCCTCTAACCGAGCGGCGGCCGTTCACGCCTGGGTCAGGCCAGGACGGGCGAGATGCCGCCCCGCGACCTCCGGGTCAGCGGCCGGAGCAGCGCCAGCCCGGCCAGGGCGAGCACGCCGAGCTCGGTGACGACCACGGTGCGCTGGATCAGCCCGGCGGGGATGTCATCGTTGGACAGCGGAATGCCGAACATCCGCACCACGTACGGGATCACGACCAGCAGCAGCGCGCCCAGTGCGAGCACGCTGAGCATCCGCACGCACCTGGCGTAGCGAATGCGTGCCCTGGCCAGCAGGAACCCCGCCAGCGGCATCACCAGGAAGGCGACGAAGGCGGCGTAACGGTGGATGCCCCCCGACAGCGACAGCGGCAGGCCGGGGGCGTCGGTGGGGAAGGCGCCGATCAGGAGCATGCTCACCCCCCATGTCAGCAGCAGCGCCACCACCCAGCGATCGGCCCCGGCCCGGCGCAGCGCCTCGGCGATCAACGCGGAACCGAGCGCGAACAGCGTCAGCGACGTGGGCAGCAACCAGCCCGCCGCCTGGAACGCGTACTCGCTGATCACCGAGTGCAGCGGGTCGAGGCCCGCTTCCGCGTGCAGGGTGAGCATGGCGCCGGTTCCGGTGCCGATGGCGGTGAATCCACTGACCAACAAAGCCTTCATGCCTCAAAGGTCGTGGAGCAAGGGCTTTCCGAGTATCGGAGATGAGCCCCAGCGAGCCCTGGCAGATCCCCTAGTACTTCGGTCGTACGACCCCTTAAGGCACCTGTCTGACCTGCGTGAACACCGTCGACGGTGGGGAAGGCCCCCTCAGGGAGGGTAGGGACTTGACCTGGAGCGCGCTCCAGCACCGAGGCTTGGCACAGAAGGAGGCTGTAATGCGCAGGCGCACTTTGGGCAACGGCGGACCGCGGGTGTCGGCTCTCGGTCTCGGTTGCATGGGCATGTCCGAGTTCTACGGCCAGGGCGACGAGAAGGAGTCCATCGCGGTCATCCACCGCGCCCTCGACCTCGGCATCGACTTCCTCGACACCGCCGACATGTACGGCAACGGGCACAACGAGCGGCTTGTCGGCCGGGCCATCGAGGACCGTCGCGACCAGGTGGTGCTCGCCACCAAGTTCGGCATCAGGCGCGACGGCGGCGTCCGCACGGTCGACAACACCCCCGAGTACATCAGGGCCGCCTGCGACGCCTCGCTCCAGCGGCTCGGCGTCGACCACATCGACCTCTACTACATGCACCGCCGCGACGCCGGCGTGCCGGTGGCGGAGTCGGTCGGCGCGATGAGCGAGCTGGTGGCCGCTGGCAAGGTCAGATATCTGGGGCTGTCGGAGGTGAACGAGGACACCCTGCGCGAGGCCGTCTCCGTCCACCCGATCGCGGCTCTGCAGAGCGAGTATTCGCTGTTCACCAGGGATCTGGAGGCGCGGATCCTGCCGGCGGCCCGGGAGCTGGGCGTCGCGCTGGTGGCCTACTCGCCGATCAGCCGCGGCTTTCTGGCGGGCACCCTGCCGCCGGCCGACGAGATGCCCGATGACGACTTCCGCAAGCATCTGCCTCGCAACCAGGGCGAGAACGCCGCGCACAACGCGGCTCTGGTGGCGCGGGTCAAGGAGATCGCCAGGGAGGCCGGGGTGACCGCGGCGCAGCTGGCCCTGGCCTGGGTGCTGGCACAGGGCGACGACATCGTGCCGATCCCGGGCACCAAGCGGCTGAGGTATCTGGAGGAGAACGCCGCGGCGGCGTCGATCACGCTGACCGGCGAGCAGCTCGCCGCACTGGAGCGAGCCGTCCCTGCGGGCGCGGCCCGCGGCGGACGCTATCCAGACATGTCGCCCATCGAAACCTGACCTCGCAGGCCGGCCGGGTCAGCGCGTGGGGACGTCGAAGTAGGTGCGGATGACCGTGGCGCCGGCCTGGGTGTGCACCCGGACCAGGTCGCTGAGCAGGTTGACGATGAGCAGCCCGCGTGAGCCGGCCACCCGCGGATCGACCGGGTTGCGCCCGGCCAGCGGGTCGGTGATGTGGCCCGAGTCGCTCACCTCGCAGACCAGCCTGTCGTCCTCGGTCCAGATCCTGATCTGACCGGAGCCGCCACCGTGGTCGAGGCTGTTGGCGCCCAGCTCGGCGACCACCAGGCGGACGTCGTCGACCCGGACGGACCCGAAGCCCAGCTCGGTGGCGCGGTCGGCGGCCAGCGTGCGGACGTCGGCGAGATTGGTGCGGTCGAAATGGAGCGCCGCGCAGTCGGCGGGCTCGCCGAGCGGCCCGTTGTGCTCGTCGACGACCCGCTGCGGGGCGTAGTGGTCACTGACCCACTCGCCGGACCCGTCGCGCAGCACGGGGTGCGTGATCGCGGCCTCGTGAATGACCTCGGGATCGAGCCCCTCCAGATCGTACGGACACAGGATGGTGACGTGCCGGCCGGTGAAGGCGTAGTTGATCAGCGCCTCGTGCTGCGCGCACGCGGGGTATTCGGCCTTGGTGCGGCCCGGCCAGATCGGCTCGCCGATGATCCGCACATGCTCGTCGGGATGGCGGTCGGCGAACTCCCTGAGCACGCCGGGGATGATCCGCCCCGGGTTGCGACCGGCCTCGGTCATGTCGAGCAGCAGGACCCGCTCCGCCTGGGGGCCGAGCTCCTTCTCGATCAGCGCGAGGTTTCGGCCGGGAACCGCCACGGCCACGGGCTCACCGGCCGCGAGGCCCTCGCGGACGAAGCCGGTGGTGGCAGCCACATATTCCCGATCGCCTCTGTAGAAGAGTGCCGGGTGCGTGAACAGGTCCGCCAACATCGCTTACCACGCTACCCGTCCTTGAGGAGTTCAAGGCACACTGTTGGGTACCTATTCAATCGTGAAGACTCAACAGGTCGTCCAGCGCCCTCGGCCTCCCCGTCGGCCGCTCCCCCTCGATCTGCGTACGCCCACCGGTAAGTTGCTCCCGTTTTGAGACCCCTTTACCTATGCTCGATGTATGTCGGACATGCAGATCCGCGTCTCAGACGCGGATCGAGAGCGCATCACCCAGCGGCTCCAGCAGGCCTTCACCGAAGGCCGGCTGGACCACCTCGAGCTTGAGGACCGTCTGGGACAGGCGCTGACCGCGAAGGTCGGCGCCGATCTCACCAAGCTGGTCGAGGACCTCCCCGCCGCAACGCCATCGGCGGAGGAGGAAGCCGTCCTGCTGGAGACCGTGCACGACCACGTGAAGCGCACGGGCGACTGGGCCGTCCCCCACCGCCTGCGGATCGTCACCAAGCACGGCGGCGCCCACCTCGACTTCACCGAGGCGGTCGTCCCGCATCCGGTCGTCGAGATCGAGCTGGAGCTCAAGTACGGCTCCGCCAAGATCGTGCTGCCGGAGGGCGCCACCGCGAACATCGACGGCTTCCGCACCACCTACGGCTCGGCCTCCTCCACCGTGGCCGGCCGCCCCCGGCCCGGCGCCCTGCACGTGGTGGTGACGGGCGGGAGCAAGTACGGCCAGCTCGCGGTCCGCTATCCACGCAAGCGCTGGTTCACCCAGTCGTGAAAGGCGGAGATGTGGTGCTCACTGGGCACCAGCACGCCGCCCTTGCCGTACGCGCGTGACGACATGCCGGGCTGGGTCCGTTCGCAGGCGTCGAAGTCCTGCTCGTTGACCCGGTGGAACAACTCGACCGACAGCGACAGGTCGGCCCCCGACGCCACCACGTCGGGGTGGTAGAGCCAGTCGCACTCCACGATCGTGCGGTCGACGGCCAGCGGATACATCCGGTGCATGATCACATGGTCGGGGACCAGGTTGACGAAGACCTGCGGCTTGACGGTGATCGCGTAATAGCGCCGGTCCTGCTCCTCCGACACGTCGGGCAGCTTGCCGAAGCCGGGGCTGCCGTCCACCGTGAACCCCTCGACCCGCTGGGCGAACTCCGCCCCGTGGCCCACGTAGTACTGCGCGGCGTAACCTCCGGCGAACTCCGGCAGCACCGCGGTCAGCTCGGGGTGGATGGTGGCGCAGTGGTAGCACTCCATGAAGTTCTCGACGATGAGCTTCCAGTTGGCCCGCACGTCGTAGCGGATGCGCCGCCCGAGAGCCAGGTCGTCCACGTGGTAGTGCTCGATCGCGGCCAGGTCGCCCAGCCGTTCGACGGCCGCGTGCATCACCGTCTCCTCGAACGAGGGCGGCTCGTCGGCCAGGCAGACCCAGGCGTACCCCAGCCACTCACGCAGGCTCACGGGGATCAGGCCGTACTCGACGCGGTCGATGTCGGGCATCTTGACCAGGTTCGGGGCGGCCACGAGCGTGCCGTCCAGGTCGTAGGACCACGCGTGGTAGGCGCACCTGATGGTCCGCTTGACCTCGCCGTCCTCCTCCACGCACAGGCGCGCGCCGCGGTGCCTGCAGACGTTGAGGAAGGCCCGCAAGGCTCCGTCCCGGCCCCGGACGACGATCACGTTCTCCCTGCCCACCTGGACCGTCTTGAAGGCCCCGGGCTTGCTGAGCTGGTCCGATCGGACCGCGCAGAACCACAGCGCTTCGAAGATCTTCGCTTGCTCCTCGGCGAACACGGTCGGGTCGGTGTAGGAGCGTCCGGGCATGGTGGAGATCAAACTCGAAGTGCTGTCCAAGGGACACTCCTTGTTGCGTAATACGCACCGAGTTGCTCTATATGCGACATAGTCAGCTCGGCCCAGGAGGCTGTCAAGAGGCTGCATCCTTTTACGCGGACTTGATGCGGTTGGTGTTAGTGGGGTGCAAGCGGCAGTCAAGAACGCGGCCATACCGTCTCCTCGTCTCCCATCCAACGAAGGGCACGGAAATGACTCCCCCTCGCCGTCGCATCGCCATCGCGTTCGCGACGCTCACCCTCGCCGCAATGACCGCCGCCTGTGGCGCCATCGGAACCGCAGTGGACTGCAACACCGCGGCTCAAGAGGCCAGCAAGATCACCACCGACTGGTCCAGCGCGGTCACCAAGAGCGCGACCGACCCGGCGGCCATCGAGAAGGCCTCGCAGGACGCGGCCACGAAGACCAAGGATCTCGCGAGCAAGCACGACGGTGAGATCGCCGCCGCGCTGAACGACCTCGCCGCCGGCTTCGACAGCATGAAGGGCGACATGACCAACGTCAGCACCTTCACCACGAAGATCCAGGACTTCCAGACCAAGATCACGAGCGCCTGCTCCTGATGAGAGCCCGGCGGCCGCTCCGCCTGCGGGGGGCAGGACGGTGCGGCAAGCCGGGGCGGCTTTGATGGGAAATCGGTAGTGTGGCTGCACGTGAAGCGGGACGCGCCGGCGGCGCCATCCGGGGTGCCTGGCGCCGCCCCCGCCGGCCGACCGGCCGTGCTCAGCGGACATCGCCCGCGCGTCGGACTCATCTGCCTGGTCGCGGCCGCCGCCTACGCGGCGATCGGCCTCGTCAAGCTGGCCACCTACCGGGCCTCCACCGTCGACCTGGTCATCGTGGATCAGGCGGTACGCAACTACGCCGCCTTCCGGCCTCCGTACGTGCCCGTCATGGGGGCGTGGCACGACCGGGGGCTGGACTACCTTCAGCTGGCCGACCACTTCTCGCCCGTCTACGCCCTGCTGGCGCCGTTCTACTGGGTGCATGACGGGCCGGAGTCGCTGATCGTCGCGCAGGCGCTGCTGCTCGCGGCGGCCGTCCCGTTCGTCTGGCTGTACACCCGGCGGGTGCTCGGGACCGCCCCCGCCTACCTGGTCGCGGTGGCGTTCGCGCTGTCGGGGCCACTCGCGCAGGCGGCCTCGTTCGACGCGCACGAGGCCATGTTCGTGCCGCTGCTCTCCGCGATCATGATTGAGCGCTACCAGGCGGGCAAGACGCTGCCCGCCTTCCTCGCCATGTTCGCCCTCCTGCTGGTCAAGGAGGACATGGGGCTCATGGTGATCGGCTTCGGCGGCTACCTGTTCTGGATCGGCGACCGCCTGCGCGGCGTGTGCTGCGCCCTGGTGGGCCTGGGGGGGCTCATGGCGGCGCGTGGCGCGATCATCCCCATGCTGGGCGGCGACACCCGGGACACCTGGGCCTATGGCCACTTCGGCGCCGACCTGCCGGGCGCGCTGCTCGGGATGGCGCGCGACCCCCTGGCCACGCTGCTGCTGCCGTTCAGCGACGAGGCGAAGGTCGACACGCTGTTCCTGCTGGCCTGGCCCACGCTGCTGCTCTGCCTGCTGTCGCCGCTGACGCTGGTGGCGCTGCCGCTCGTGCTGGAGCGCATGCTGTCGGACCGGCACCTGTGGTGGCAGTCGGACTTCCACTACAACGCGTTCATCGTGGTGGTCCTGTTCTGCGCGGGTGTGGACGGACTGGCCAGGCTGCTGCGCCGGCTCGGCCGGGGTGAGGACCGCTCCCTCAGGCTGACCTGGGCGGTGGCGGTCGCCGCCGTCGCCCTGACCCTGGTCCCCCGCTTCGGCCTGGACCAGCTTTACCATCGCGACTTCTACCGGGGAGACCCGGTCAAGACGGCCGCCGCCGCCGCGGCCGTCGCCAAGATCCCCTCGGGGGTGACGGTCGAGGCGGCGAACTCCCTCGGCCCCGCGCTGACGGGCCGCACCACCGTCCTGCTGTGGACCGGCCGCCCGAACGGCGCCGACTGGGTGGTGGCCGACACCTCCCGCTGGGAGTTCCCCTTCGGCGGGCCGGAGGAGCAACTCGCCCAGGTGGACCTGCTGCTGTCGGAGGGGTACGCCAAGGTCTTCGAACGCGACGGCTACGTGGTCCTCCACCGCTCCTGACCCAATCCGGCGCGCCCGAGTAGGCGGGATCTCTCACGCGCTCCCGCCGCGCGCTGGACCTCCTACGCGTCTCCACCGCGCGCCGGACCTCCTACGCGGTTCCGGCGGCGGCTTGGGCGTAAGCCCGGTCGAAGCCTGCCAGGACCGTCGGCCACGCGCCCGCGGACGGTGTCGTGGCGCGGTTGTGCGCGGTGATGCGCTCACGCAGGCCGGTGTCCACGCAGAGCCTGGCCACCGCCTCGGCCAGCGCGTCGAGGTCGCGGCCGAGCAGGCCCTCGGTGCCGTGCGCGACGAAGTCCGCGACGCCGCTCTGCGCCCGCGCGACCACCGGCAGCCCGGCCGCGCGGGCCTCCAGGGCCGCGATGCCGAACGACTCGCGCGGCGCGGGCGCCACGAAGACGTCGGCCGACTCCAGGACCTTGGCGATCTGCTCGCGGGTGTAGCGGCCGGGCAGCGAGACCCAGTCGGTCATGCCGTGCCTGGCCAGATAGCGCTCCATGGAGCCGCGGGCCGGCCCGTCGCCCACCACGGTGACCCGCAGCGGGACGGCCGCCGGAACCCGGGAGCGCACCGAGGCCAGCAGCTTGAGCAGGCGCACGGGCTGCTTGCGTGGCGCCAGACGCCCCACCGCCACCAGGTGCACACCGTCGACCGGCGGGCTGACCGGGCCCTCGTCGAGGGCGTCGGCGGAGGGCCTGGCCGGGGTCCCGGCCGTAACGGCAGGGGCCTCGTCAGAGGTTTGGGCACAGGGCCTGGTCAGGGGTTCGGTGGGGGTGTGGCGCCAGCCGGACAGGTCGAGGCCGTTGGAGACCACGTGGACCGGCACCCGGGGGCCGGCGATCGAGCGGATGGGGACGGCCGCGGCGTTGCTGACCGTGGTGGCCACCAAGGACCACCGCTGCCAGCCGTACCCGAGTCTGAGCAGCCGGTAGAGGGCGCGGGTGAGCGGATCCCACATGCTGTGCACGGTGACCACGCACGGCAGCCCGGCGCGCACGGCGGCACGCACCCCCATCCAGGCGAACGGCGAGACCGCCCCCATGTGCACGTGCACCACCTCGGGCCGCGACAGCGCCAGCCGCCGCGTGAGATGGCTCACTCCGGCGGGGTGCACGGGCAGGTCGAAGGGCATCCGCGCGACGATCCGATGCACGCCGGGCAGCGGCTCCCCTCGGGTGGCGGTGGCCACCTCGACCTCGTGACCGGACTCGCGCTGCATCCGGACGAGATCGGCCACCTGCACCTCGATCCCCCCGAGTCTCGGCAGGTAACAGTCACTCACGTGAAAGATCCGCACCCCTCCCAGACTAATCTGGCCCTGTGCCTCCACGTACCGCTGTGTTCTTCCACGCTCATCCCGACGACGAGGCCCTGCTGACGGCGGGCACGATGGCCATGCTCGCGTCCGAGGGGCACCGCGTCGTGCTGGTGGTGGCCACCGCCGGCGAGCGCGGCCTGGCCGAGATGAGACCGGGCGAGGCGCTCGGCGAGACCCGGATGAAGGAGCTGTACGAGTCGGCCGCCGTGCTCGGCTGCGCCCGCGTGGAGTGTCTCGGCTACGGCGACTCGGGGCTCAGCCCGCAGGGCGGCGTGGCCGACGAGCGCCCCGACAACGCCTTCATCGACGCCGACTCCGAGCAGGCCGCCCAGGCGCTGGCCGCCATCCTCGAGGAGGAGAACGCCGACCTGCTGTCGATCTACGACCCGGCCGGCGGCTACGGCCACCCGGACCATGTGCAGGTGCACCGGGTCGGCAAGCGGGCGGCGCAGATCGCGGGCACGGAGATCGTCCTGGAGGCGACGGTCAACCGCGACCCGCTGGTCAAGCTGCTGAGGATGGCGGGCCGGGTCTACCGGTTCCCGCCGGAGTTCGACGTACGGACCTTCGAGAGCGCCTATTCGTCGAGCGAGACGATCACGCACCGGGTCAACGTGCGCAGGTTCGCCAGGCAGAAGCGGGCCGCCATGGCCGCGCACGTCTCCCAGGCCAGCGGCGGCGAGAGCGACCGCACGCTGGCCGTCATGCTGAAGGTCCCCGGCCCCGTCTACCGTCTGGTCTTCGGCACCGAATGGTTCGTCCGCCGTGACCTGCCGCCCGGCACTCGGCTGGATCATCCTTTCGACCGATGGCCGAAATAGCGCGCAGGAAGGGCTCCGCGCCCGACAGACTGGAAGCGATGAAGAACAAGTGGCTGCAGGGCGCACTGTCCGTCCTGTCCCTGGGTCTGGCCGTGCTGCTCGTGATCTATCTGCCGCAGATCGTGCGGACGCTCACCGGCAAGCCCGTCTCCTGGAGTGAGATCGGGGCCGTGTTCGGCGGGCTGGGGGCGGGCACGATCGCGGGGATGGCCGCGCTGTGGTTGCTGAGTCTGCTGGCCTACACGTTCGTGCTGACCGGCTCGCTGCCCGGGCTGAACAACCTCCAGGCGCTCACCCTCAACGCCGCCGGCAGCGCGGTGAGCAACCTGCTGCCGTTCGGCGGCGCGGCCGGGGTGGCGCTGACCTTCGCGATGACCAGGGGCTGGGGCTTCGCCAACCGGCCGATCGTGGTCATGACCCTGGTCAGCGGCATCTGGAACACACTGTTCCGGTTCATCCTGCCCGCTGTGGGGATCATCGGGCTGCTCATGGCGGGGCAGGTGCCCGACCGGACGGTGGCCAACGCCGGCTGGGTCGGCGCGGTCTCCATCCTGGGCCTGTGCGCGCTGGTCGCGGCCGCTCTCTACTGGGACCGCGCCGCCAACGCCCTGGGCGCCGGGCTGGACTTCCTCATGCGGCTGGTCCGGCTGAAGGTGCGGCCGTCGGCGGCCTTCCACCGGCTGCGGTCCGACACCGCCGAGATCGTCAGGACCCGGTGGGGGCGGCTGTCGCTGGGCATGGCGGGCTTCCTGGGGCTCCAGTGGGCGATCATGGTCGCCTGCATGGTCGCCACCGGCGCCTACCCGGGGCTGGCGCAGTCGATCGCCGTCTTCGCCCTGTCCCGGGTGCTCACCTCCGCCCTGGTCACGCCCAGCGGCGCGGGGATCATGGAGGCCGGGGTGGTCTTCCTGCTCACCAGCGCCTTCGGCATGGCGGCCGCTCCGGCGACCGCGACGGCACTGCTCTTCGGCTTCTGGACTTACACTGTCGAGATCCCGTTCGGCGGCCTCGCGCTGGGCGCGTGGGCGCTCCTGCGCAGGCGCAACGGCCGCGGTGCCGCCGCAACGCCATCATCGACGATCTCGAAGGCCCCCCAGTGACTATCCCGAACCTAACCAGCGATTATCGACCATGGGCCTTGTGCGTGATTCGGAAGCACGCATAGCGTGGCGGCTGACATGGTGGCGTTCCGAGTTCTGGGGCCAGTCGAGGCGTACGAAAACGACGAACTCGACCTCGGCGGGTTGCGGCAGCGCGCCGTCCTCGCCCGGCTTCTCGTGGCCAGGGGTCAGGTCGTGCCCGTGGACACGTTGCTGTACGACCTGTGGGCCGATGACACCGCCAAGGGCGCGCAGTCGGGACTGCAGGTCTACATCTCACGACTGCGCCGGGTGCTGGAGCCCGGCCGCCCGCGCGGCGGCCCCAACCGGCTGCTGGTGACGGTCGCCTCCGGCTACGCGCTGCGGGTGGCGGCCGACCAGGTGGACGCGCTGCGGTTCGAGCAGCTCGTCAGGGCCGCGGGCGAGCACCTCGAGGAGGGCGACCCGCACTCCGCCCGAGGCCGCCTGGAAAAGGCGCTGGGCCTGTGGCGCGGCACCCCCTACTCCGACTTCGCCGACCAGCAGTGGGCCGAGGCCGAGGTCAACCGGCTGGCCGAGATGCGCCTGGTGGCGCGCGAGCGGCACGCCGACACCGGGCTGCGCCTGGGCATGCACGCCGAGACCGTGCCCGACCTGGAGGCGCTCACCACCGAGCATCCGCTGCGCGAGGAGGGGTGGCGGCTGCTCGCCCTCGGCCTCTACCGGTGCGGCAGGCAGGGCGACGCGCTCGCCGCGCTGCGCAGGACCCGCGCCATCCTGGCCGACGAGCTCGGCATCGACCCCGGCCCCGCGCTGCGCAAGCTGGAGTCCGACATCCTCTCCCAGGCGCCGGAGCTGGAGCTGGCCGCGCCGCCGCGGACGTCACGCCAGGTCCCGGCCGCCGACACCTGGCCGCCCAGGCCGGCCACCCCGGTCGAGCCGCCGCCGCTGGACCCCGAGCCGTTCGTCGGCCGTGACACCGAGCTGGCCAGGCTCACCACGACCGCGGCCCGCACCGGCCGGTTCCAGGTGGCGATCGTCACCGGGGTGGCGGGCGCCGGCAAGACCACCCTGCTGCGCCGGCTCGGCCAGCAGCTCACCGCCGACGGCTGGATGGCCGCCTCCGGCGCCTGCCCCGACTCCAGCGCCACCCCGCCCGGCTGGGCCTGGGTGGAGATCCTGCGCACGCTCGTGGCCGGCACCGGCGCGGGCGAATACTCCCAGCTGCTGGCGCCGCTGCTCGACGACGCCGCGCCGGACCCCGACGACGACGAGGTGTCGGGCGGGTTCCGGCTGCACCGGGCCGTCGGCGGCTACCTGGCCGGCGTCGCCCGCCGGGCGCCGGTCCTGCTGACGCTGGAGGACCTGCACTGGGCCGACGACCAGACGCTGGCGCTGCTGCGCGCGCTGCCGAGCCTGCTGGCCACCAGCCGGGTGCTGCTCGTGGTGACGTGCCGGGAGAGCGAGCTCGACGACCGCCAGGCCGACGTGCTGGCCGCCCTGGCCCGGCTCGGCCCGGTGCGCGTGGGCCTGTCCGGGCTGGAGCCCAAGGCGGTGGCCGAGCTGGTCCGGGCCACCTGCGTGCGCGAGATCGAGGAGGACGCGGTCGAGTCGATCGTGGAGCGCACCGGCGGCAACCCGTTCTTCGTCCGCGAGACCGTACGCCTGCTCGACGCGGAGGGCGCGGCCGATCGGGCGAGCGCGGCCGAGGTGCTGTCGAGGGTGCCGTCAGGGGTGCGCGACGTGCTGCGGCGGCGCATCTCCCGGCTGCCCGCGGGCGCGCAGCAGATCCTGCTGCAGGCCGCCGTGATCGGCCGGGACGTGGACGTGGACGTGCTGGTCGACGTGGCCGGCGACGAGGACGCGGTGGTGGAGGCGGTCGAGGCCGCGCTGCTGGCGGGGCTGGTGACCGAGCCGGGGCCGGGGATGCTCCGGTTCGACCATGACCTGGTGCGCGACACCATCTACTCCGACGCCTCCCGGCTGCGCCGTACCCGGCTGCACGCCGCCGTGGCGGCGGTGATCGAGCGGCGGGCGCCGTCCGACGTGGCCGCGCTCGCGCACCACTACTTCCTCGCCGACGCCGCCGAGAAGGCCGTTCACTACGCCGGACTGGCGGCCGAGCAGGCCGAGCGGCGCTTCGCGCACCGCGAGGCGGCCACCCTCTGGGAGCAGGCCACCGCCGCGTTCGACCGCACCAGCGGCGGCACCAAGCAGCGGCTGCAGCTCATGCTGCGCCGGATCAAGGCGCTGGCGCTGTGCGGCGACATGACGGCGGCCAGGCTGCTGCGGCGCGAGGCCATGGACGCCGCGCTGCCGCTCGGCGACCTGGAGCTCACCGCACGGGTGGCGGCGTCGCTGGCGGTGCCGCACAAGGGCATCGCGCGCGACTTCACCCGCACCGCGTGGGAGATCGTCGACGTCACCGAGAAGGCGCTGATGGAGCTCCCCGAGGGGGAGCAGTCGCTGCGCGCCAGCCTGCTGACCACGCTGGCGCTGGAGCTGGAGGGCTCCTCCTCGCCAGAAAGGGGCCGCCAGGCGTCCCTGGAGGCGCTGGAGGTGGCCAGGCAGAGCGGCGACCCGGTGCTCATCGCCGTGGCGCTGAGCGGGCGGTTGCGTCAGTCCTACGACATCCCGGCCGTCGACACCCGGGAGAGCATCGGCCGCGAGCTGCTGGACGTGGCGCAGCGCTCCGGCCAGATCGCCACCCAGGCGCTGGCCCATCTGGTGCTGCTGGAGTGCGCGGCGGCGCGCGGCGAGTTCGCCGTCGCCGACGAGCACGCGGCCGCGGCGGACCAGCTGGCCAGACAGTACGACCTGCCCGCGCCGGCGGCCGTGCACGCCTGGTACTCCGGGCAGCGGCAGATGATCGCCGGCGACTACGCCGGCGCCGAGCGGGCCTACCGGGACGCCGCCAGGATGACCGCGCGGGCGGGCATGCTGGAGGGCCGCCAGGACCTGCCGCTGATCGCCGCGTTCTGCCTGCACCTGGTGTCGGGGCGGGCCGCCGAGATGGTCGACGTGCTCGCCGAGGCGCACCAGCGCGGCGCCAAGTGGACGCTCGACGCCTACGCGCTGGCGCTGGCCTCCGCCGGTCACGTCCCCGACGCCAAGGCGGTCGCCGCCGTGCGCCCGCCGGTGCGGCCGGACTTCCTGTACGAGCTCGCCATGACCTGGCGGGCGCTGGCCGGGATGCTGCTGGACGACCGGGAGCGGATGGTCGACTGCTACGACAAGCTCAAGCCGTTCGCCGACCGCATCGCGGGCGCCGGGACCGGGGTCGTGGCGCTCTGGCCGGTGGCGCTGACCCTGGGCGACCTCGCCGTACGCCTGGATCTGCCGGACGCCGCCCGTGCCCACTACGACAAGGCGCTGGAGGTGGCCCAGCGGGTCGGGGTGCCGCGGTGGGTGGAGGCGGCGCGGCGCTCGGTCAGCAACTCACCTGGAAGCGATCGCTCTTGACGGTCCTGCGGCCTTCGGCCTTGAGCTCGACGCGGTACCACCCGGGGTTCGCGGAGATCGCGTAGGCCCACTCGGCGCTGTGCTCGTCACCGGCGAAGCCCGAATAGTCCACCAGGTAGGTCTTCCAGGTGTTGGTGCCGGGGTTCCAGCGCGCCAGCCGCCAGTTGTAGGAGACCGTCTCGTTCGGCTCCGGGTTGACGATGAGGCTGCGGGCCAGGAACGTCTTGAGGCAGTTCGGGCCGGTGGTCTGGGTGCCGATGGCGATCCGGCCGGCCTCGGCGGCGGGCTCCGAGCGCTGGGCCGCGGTCGCGACGACGGGCAGTTCCTGGGCCGTCAGGCTCGCGGTCGGCGTGAGGGTGGGGGTGGGGGTGGAGTCGGCGGTGCCGTAGGCCGACAGTCCGACGTAGGCTGCGGTGAAGGTGAGCGCCGCCACGAAGAACTTGGCCGCGCTCGCCGAGCCGCTGGCCAGAATCGTGCTACCGGTCTTCGCCATGATCTTTACCCCTCTTCGCTCATATATAGGGATAAGGCAGAGTGGTTGAGCACGGCTTGTCACGCGGTTGCACCACTTGCAGGCCGGTATGGCGGCCGCTTGCACGGTGAAATAAGGTAAGGCTGACCTAACAGACCGACTGGGAGGAGTAGGCACGAATGCGGCACCTCCCGCTCGCCGTCCCTGCCCCGGCCGACCCCTTCCTGCTCGGCCTGCCCTACTGGCTGGTCGGCGCCGTGCTGATCCTGGCGCTGTTCGGCGCGTTCCAGATCTACTACTGGGTCGGCCGCGCGCTCGGCGAGAAGATGTACGACTCCCGCCTCGGCCTCAAGGTGGGCCGGGAGCGGATCGAGAAGGTCGAGCGGGTCGTCGAGAAGTGGGGGGCGTTCGCCGTCTACGGCTGCTTCTGGGTGCCGATGCTGCGGCACACACTGCCGTGGGTGGCGGGGGCGTTGCGGGTGTCGTACCCGTGGTACGTCGTGGCCAGCGCGCTCGGCTGCCTGACCTGGGCGCCGCTGTGGTGGTTCGGCCTGTGGGGCTGGCTGCACCTGGCGGTCCGGTCGCCGATCACGGCCGGGGCCGTGGCGGTCGTGGTCGTGGCGGGGATCGTCATGCTCACCGTCCGGCGCAGGAGGAAGCGTGAGTCCCTCGCCGCTTGACGCGAGCCCCTCATTGACGCGGGCCCTCGCCGCGTGACGCGAGCCCCTCGTTGACGCGGGCCCTCGCCGCTTGACGCGGGCCTCCCTTTCGCTCCTTGACGCGTCAACACCCTCTAGATATGCCCGTTTTGCCCTATTTATCCTCCTTTTACCGTCCCTAGGGCGTTGTTTTTCTCGCCGCGCCGCATGTTCGACATCCGGCCGCTTGCCGGGATGCCACCATGTTCGGCATGCGTATTGCCGGTTTCATGAGCTCTGCCGTTCTCGCCCTGCTCATCGGGGTCTCCTCGGCCGCTCCCGCGACCGCGGCGGACGCCCCGGCCGTGGGAGCCAGGACGGCCTACGTGGTCGACTCCCAGGGAACGATCCACTACGACAAGCGCGCCACGGCCCGCGTCCCGATCGCCA
This sequence comes from Nonomuraea glycinis, assembly GCF_014646515.1. GTDB lineage: Bacteria > Actinomycetota > Actinomycetes > Streptosporangiales > Streptosporangiaceae > Nonomuraea > Nonomuraea glycinis. Next base: position 516,454 of record NZ_BMNK01000001.1, on the reverse strand, counting down.
GCCTGGTCAAGGTGATGACCGCCTACGTGGTGCTGCGCGAGGCCGAGCCGGGCGACATCGTCAGGATCACCGCCGAGGACGTCCGCTACGCCGCGAAAGGGGGCGCCGCCACCGCCTCGCTCAAGGCAGGCGAGCGGTTCACCGTCAGGGATCTGCTGTACGGCCTCATGCTGCCGTCCGGCGCGGACGCCGCCAACGCCCTGGCCCGCACGTACGGCCCCGGCAAGCCGGGCTTCGTCCGCAAGATGAACGCCACCGCTCGTGAACTGGGCCTGGACGGCACCCGCTACACCAACGCCGACGGCATGCCCACCCCGTCGCAGGGCGGCTACTCCACCGCCGCCGACCAGGCCAGGCTGGCGCACGTAGCGATGTCCGACCCCACGTTCGCGGCCGTCGTCGGCACCCGGACGCACGTGGTGCGCAAGACCGCCGTGCACCGCGCCCACACCTGGCGCAACACCAACAAGCTGCTGACCCGCGCGAAGGGCGTGCTGGGCATCAAGACCGGCTACACCCGCGCGGCCGGCTACTGCCTGCTGTTCGCCGGTGAGCGCAACGGCAGGCTGGTGGTCGGAGTGCTGCTGAACGACCAGGACGCGCGCCGCTTCAGCACCGCCGAGCGCCTGCTCGACCACGCCGGCGACCAGATCGCCTACAGCTGACGCCTCTCAGCGCCACACCCCGGCCGGCCTCGGCAGATCCGCCGCCGGTCCTGGCGGTCCCGCAGAGGCCGCCGCCCGGCGCCGGCACTCTCGTCGTCAGGGCGTCTCTTCCAGCCGCGCCCCGCCGAAGTCCAGGACGCGCTCGCTGACCAGCTCGGGAACCTCCTGCGGGACGCCGTGCCCGACCCCCGGCACGACCTCGGCCCTGCGCAAGGAGCCGATCAGGCGGGCGCGGGCGAGCGCACTCGCCGGTCGCAGCATCCTGCTGCGACCGCCGAGGATCACCTGCGTGGCCACGGTCACTGCCCGCAACTCCTCGTCGGTGTACGTCCTGGCGGGCGTACGGTTCGGCCGGAAACTGCGCACCCCGAGCAGAACCGGGGCCATGATCTCGGGCCGTTCGACCAGGCCGGCGTCGGCGAGCAGGCGTGCCAGCCGCGGCTTCCACGACGCCGGCGCCTGAGTCGCCAGCAGGCTCGCGAACAGACCGAGCAGAAATCTCGCCGGAATCCGCTGCAGCCCTCCCGGGTCGACCAGGGTCAGCGCCGACAGCCTGCCGCTCCCGCGCACGGCCAGGCCGAGCGCCAGCCAGCCGCCGTAGGAGTGGCCGACCAGATGGACGTCGTCGAGATGGAGACCGGCGAGCACCTCCTCCAGCCAGGCGCCGGGGTCGGTGAGCGGGGCGGTCTGGACGCTGCCGCCGGGGTCGGTGATGGTGTCGATGGCGTACACACTCCGGTGCCGCCCGAGCCGGGAGACCAGGCCGTACCAGGTGGAGGCGTTTCCGCCGTGGCCGTGCACCAGGACGATCGGGCGGCCCTGCCCGGCGCCGTGGCGGTAGACCCGGGTGACGCCGTAGGAGGTGTCGATGTCCAGTGCCTCGCGGTCATCCGGCCAGAGGGTCATGGCGCGCTCGTACGCCACCCCGAATGCCTGCCTGGCCTCTTCGCTGGTGAACCGGCCGATCCCGCCGCGGCTCCCGCTCATATGCCCTCCTAGTAATACAGATGTATAGGGTACAGTTGTACCAATTGTTCGGCCGCCTCACAAGGGAGCTTCGTATGGCCCGCAGCGCAGACCGCGAGCAGCGCAGGCGTGACATCGCCGACGCCCTGTTGCGGGTGGCGGGCGAGCGAGGGTTGCACGCCGCGACGATGCGGGCGGTGGCGGCCGAGGCGGGCGTGTCCCTCCATCTGGTGCAGCACTACTTCGACACCAAAGAGCAGCTCATGTCCTTCACGCTGCAGCGTCTGGCGGAGCTCATGCGGGACCGGATCAGAAAGCGGGCAGCGGGCGTCACCGGGCCCCGGGGCCTGGTTGAGGCCATCCTGGCCGAGGCGCTGCCCACGGATCAGGACAGCCGTATCCATCACCTGGTCTACACGTCGTACGCGATGCTGGCGGTGACCGATCCCGGCGTCGCCGCCCATCCGTTCCTGGCGGCGCCGAACGCGATGGAGTCGTTCATCGCCAAGCAGCTCGCCCAGGGACGGCCGGACATCGACCCCGGCGTGGAGTCCGCCGCCCTGCTGGCCATGTGTGCCGGGCTCGGCGCGGGTGTGCTGGCCGGGCAGCGCAGCGCCGAGGACGCCATGGCCATCCTGCGCCACCAGCTCGACCGGATCTTCGAGTAGTCGTACTGAAATTTCAGTGAAAAGTGGTGGACCACGGCCCATAGGTGTCACCCCAGGCCGCCGTCAAGTGGCGTGGCAGGCAGGAAAATCGCCCATCGCAGCCCATTGACCTCATGAGTGGTACGTCATAGTTTCACTGAAATACCGCGAAAAATGCCGTTCACGAGGAGACGTGTGAACACGATCGCGTTCATGGGCGCCAACTACGTCACCAGAGAGACCGACTACCGCATGCCCGCGGCCGGCTGGGGTGCGGCCGACCGGGTCACCAACGAGCGGTTCGCGCCGCTCGACGGGTACGCCGAACGGTTCGGGCAGATCGTCTCGGAGGTCGAGGAGCTCGGCTTCGACTCGATGGACGTCTGGACCGCCCATCTGAACCCGCGATGGGCGACCGACGAGCATCTCCGGATCGCCGCCGGGCTGCTCGCCGAGCACCAGCTCACCGTGCCCAGCCTGGCCGGGTCCGCCGGGGCCGACCTGGACTACTTCCGCGGCCTGTGCCGGATCGCCCGCGCCGTCGGCGCGCCGGTCATCGGCGGCATGGCGCCCGTGCTGGCCGCCGACCGGGCCGGGGTGGTGGCCGCGCTGGAGGAGTACGACCTGGTGCTCGGCGTGGAGAACCACCCCGAGCGCACCCCGCAGGAGTATCTGGAGGCCATGGGCGACCCGGCCGGCGGCCGGATCGGCGCGGCGCTGGACACCGGCTGGTTCGGCACGCACGGCTACGACGCCGCCGACGCGATCGAGGCGGTCGCCGACCGGCTCAAGCACGTGCACATCAAGGACGTGGCCGCCCCCGGCGGGCATGACACGGTGTCCCTCGGCGAAGGCTGTGTCCCGGTGCGGCGATGTGTGGAGGTGCTGCGGCGGATCGGCTACGCGGGCACGATCAGCATCGAGCACGAGCCGGAGGACCGCGATCCGGTCCCGGAGGTTCTCAGGTCACGAGAACTGCTGCGCGAGTGGCTGGCCGCCTGAGCCGCCGAGAAGGGATCTCCATCGTGACTTCCGAGACCACCGGCGTGGCCATCGTCGGCTGCGGCAACATCGCCCAGGCTTACGCCCGCCAGCTCGCCGGCTTCCCCGAGATCGACCTGCTCGGCGTACAGGATGTGGACGCCGGGCGGGCGCGAGCGCTCGCCGCCGCGCATGGGGTGCGCGTCTACGGCTCCCTGGCGGAGCTGCTGGCCGACCCTGGCGTCGAGATCGTGGTGAACCTGACGGTGCACCGCGCCCACTACGAGGTGATCCGCCGCTGCCTGGAGGCGGGCAAGCACGTCCACAGCGAGAAGCCGCTCGCCCTGACGCACGAGGAGGCGGCGGAGCTGGTCGAGCTGGCGGACAAGCGCGGGTTACGGCTCGGCGGCGCGCCCGCGACCTTCCTCGGCGAGGCCCAGCAGACCGCTCTGAAGCTGCTCCGCGAGAACGCCGTCGGTCAGGTCAGGCTCGTGTACGGGGAGGTGAACTGGGGGCGGATCGAGGTCTGGCATCCGGATCCGGTCGGCTTCTACGAGGTGGGGCCGCTGTTCGACGTGGGCGTCTACCCGCTGACGATGACCACGGCCGCGCTCGGCCCGGCCCGGCGCGTGCAGGCGTTCGCCTCGATCGTGCGGCCGCAGCGGGTACGGCTCGACGGCACGCCGTTCACCCTCACCACCCCCGACTACGTCGTGGCCGACGTGGAGTTCGACGGCGGCGTGCGGCTCCGGCTGACCTGCGACTTCTACGTCGACAACCACAACACCCACCAGCACGGGCTGGAGTTCCACGGCGACGACGGGTCGCTGCTGCTGCACAGCTGGCAGAACTTCGACTCCGTCCTGGAGATGTCCGCCTTCCGCGAGGAGTTGCGGCCGGTGCCGCCGGTGCGGGAGCCGTACGCGGGGGTGGAGTGGGGCCGGCCCGTACGGGACCTCGCGGCGGCGATCCGGGAGGAGCGGCCGCACCGAGCCACCGGGGCGCAGGCCGCGCACGTGGTGGAGATCCTCTGCGCCATCCGCGCGTCCTACGAGACGGGCAGGCCGGTCGACCTCGTCTCGTCGTTCGTCCCGGCGGCGCCGATGGAGTGGGCGCTGTGACGGGGTAAGTCGCACAGGAGGAGAGAGCCGCCACCCGGAGGGAGCGCACATGCCGATCAGGGTCACTGTCTGGAGCGAGAACTACCACGAGCCACGCGAGCCGGACGTGCGCCGGCGTTATCCGGACGGCATCCACGGCGCGATCGCGGCCGGGCTGGCCGAGCGGCTCGGCGAGCGCGTCCGGGTGCGCACCGCCGTGCTGGCGGACCCCGAGCACGGCCTGTCGGACAAGGAGCTCGCCGACACCGATGTGCTGACCTGGTGGGGGCACATGAGCCACGAGGACGTGGCCGACGAGGTGGTGGCGCGGGTCCGCCGGCGCGTGCTCGGCGGCATGGGCCTGCTGGTGCTGCACTCGGGGCACTACTCGAAGATCTTCCGCGCCCTGATGGGCACCACCTGCAGCCTCAACTGGCGGGACGCGGGCGAGCGGGAGCTGGTCTGGACGGTGGCTCCCGGCCATCCCATCGCCGCGGGCGTCCCGCACCCGCTGATCATCGGCGAGCAGGAGACGTACGGCGAGCCGTTCGGCATCCCGCAGCCCGACGAGCTGGTCTTCATCAGCTCCTTCAGCGGCGGCGAGGTGTTCCGCAGCGGCTGCTGCTACCGCCGGGGCAAGGGCAGCGTCTTCTACTTCAGCCCCGGCGACCAGAACTACCCCGTCTACCACAATCCCGAGGTACGCCGCGTGCTGGCCAACGCGGTGCTGTGGGCCGCCCCGGCCGGCGGGGTCGGCGAGCCGCTCGACAACGCGCACACCCCGATCCGATGGTAGGGGATCCGGTAAGCGACGGCCCGTCAGCCGCCGGCGCGGCTCTCGATCGCCCGATGCCGGAAGGTCCGCGCGCTGGCGCGGTGCACGGCGGCCTTGACCACGCCGAAGATCGCACCCTGCACCCCCGCGGCGACGAGGACCTCCGTCCAGCCGCGATCCATATCCTCCGCGTCCGGCGCGTCGTCCTCACCGGACGACAGCATCCACAGCCTCCTGAACACCGCGGTCGCCAGCGCGCCGCTGAGCACGCTGATCCCCAGCGACGTGACCTTCTGCACAGGGTGCATGTCCTCTCCTCCCGGTCCGGCCGTCCCTGTACGCGCACACGGGTGTGGTCCAGGGGCGGTCGACATGCCCTACCCCATCCGCCGGAGATAATCACGAACCCGAAAAGGCCGCACCGCGAAGTCAGCTCTCCTGGTGGGACAGGTCCGCCGACCGCATCAGCCCGTGGCAGGCGATGGCCGCCGCCGCCACGACGTTCAGGGAGTCGACGCCGTTGGCCATCGCCGACGGGCTCATCGGGATGCACACCGGCTCGTCGGCCTCGTGCAGCCACCGCGACGACAGCCCGTCCCCCTCCGCCCCGAGCAGCAGCGCCACCCGGTCGCCCATCTTCACCTGGTCCAGCGCGGTGGCCGACTGGTCGGGGGTGAGGGCCAGCGTCTGGAAGCCGGCTCCGCGCAGCTCGTCCAGGCCGGTGTACCAGTTGTCCATGCGCGCGTACGGGATGGAGAACACCGCCCCCATGGAGACCTTGACCGCCCGCCGGTAGAGCGGGTCGGCGCAGCGCGGGGACAGGATGACGCCGTCCACGCCCAGCGCGGCGGCGCACCTGAAGATCGCGCCGACGTTGGCGTGGTCCACGATGTCCTCCAGGACCACGACGCGGGCGGCGGGGTCGAGGACGGTCTCGGTCGAGGGCAGGGGCAGGCGTTCCATGGAGGCCAGGGCTCCCCGGTGGACCTGGAAACCGGCGACGCCCTCCATGGTCTCGTCGCTGACCACGTACACGGTCGCCGGGCCGAGGACGTCGGCGAGGGAGGCCACCCAGCGGCGGGTGGTCAGGACCGAGCGGACGGGGTAGCCCGCCGCGATGGCGCGCCTGATCACCTTCTCGCCCTCGGCCACGAACAGGCCGCGCTCGGCTTCGAGGCTCTTGCGGAGCTCGACGTCCCGCAGCCGGGTGTAGTCGGCGAGCCTAGGGTCGGCGGCGTCCGTCAGATGTTCAAGCACCTTCCGATACTGCCATGAGCCGCCTGACCTGCCAGACGGCCGCGTAGCAGGCGAGCACCAGGCACAGGCCGATGACCGTGCCCGCGCCGACCTTGGTGATCACGCTGGCCAGGCCGAAGGCCGGGTTCGGCTCGTCCACCAGGGGCCAGAGGAAGGCGCCCGCGATGACGCCGGCCGAGCCGCAGGCGACGACCGTGCCGCGGACCCGGGCGGAGGTCCGGAACCGGCCGGGCACCGGGCTGGGCGGCATGGCGCTCAGCCCGCGCCAGGCCCACCGGACCACGAGCGCCAGGCCCACCGCCGAGGAGATGTACTGCAGAAGACGGAAGAGGGGCAGCACGCCGAAGAGCATGACCCCGAGCCAGCGGCCCCACTCGGCGGCGGCGGTGGAGTGCGTGAAGGAGTCCCACAGGACATGGCTGGCGGCGCCGATCAGGCCGCCCGCCACGATGGCCGGCAGGCTGCGCGCGAGGTGGCCAGGGGAGGGCCGCAGGGTGACGGCGCGACCGGCCAGCGCGGGCGGCAGCAGCGACAGCAGCGGGTCGCGGATGAGGCCGTGGAACAGGACGAGCAGGACGAGGACGGCGGCCAGGTCCACGGTGATCACGCCCTGCCAGGAGTGCCAGTCGCTGTAGTCGGGCAGGAACGGCAGGAAGATCGGCAGGTCGGGGACCATCGCGCCGATGGCCAGCGCCCATGGATCCGCGAACCGGCGCAGGCGCGGCGACGACATCAGTGGCAGCACCGCCGCGATGTGGCTGGGCGTGAACGGCATCGGCCCCCGCTTCTCCCCGTAGTGATCATTTAAGCCTACCCATTCTTTGCCGTCGATCCCTAAGCGTCACAATTAGTGATGGGTAGATTACTTATCGCTGTCGACGGCCGGAAGGCGGGAATGCGGAGGTTCAAGGTGCCTGAGCAGCGCGTTCATGCGCATCCGGCCGCGTCAGCCGAATGGTTCAGGGCCGCCCGCCTGGCGCGGTCGCTGTCGTTGGCCACGCTGGCCTGGCTGGCCGTGGAGAGCACGCTCGGCCTGGCGGCGGGGCTGTCCGCGCACTCCGTGGCCCTGATCGGGTGGGGACTGGCGGCCCTGGTCGAGGCGGCGGGGAGCCTGATCGTGCTGTGGCGGTTCACCGGGGCGCGCACGCTGTCGCCGCACGCCGAGCACCGGGCGCGCCGGGCGATCGCGGTGAGCTTCTGGCTGCTCGCCCCCTATCTGATCATCCATGTCTGGTACGACCTGGACGTCGGGCACCGGGCGGCGCCGACCGTCCTCGGCATCGTGGTGACCGCGTTCAGCCTGGTCAGCATGCCGATCCTGGGGACCGTCAAACGGCGGCTGGCCAGGCGGCTGGCCTCCGGGGCGACCGCCGGCGAGGCCACTCAGAACTTCATGTGCGGCGCGATGGCGGCCGGGGTGCTGGCCGGACTGTGGCTCAACACCATCGGATGGTGGTGGGTGGATCCGATGATGGCGGTGGCGCTCGCGGTGGTCTCGATCCGAGAGGGAACGCGCGCCTGGCGTGGTCACGGATGCTGCCATTGACCGTAACAATGGGTTATCACTGCACCAAAAGGGCTGTTTTGCCACAGCAAGCGTTCCGAGTATCGTTCCCCGAGTATCGCGGAGCATCTCCGGCTGTGTTCACCGGAAGGTCTCGAAGCCACCAGATCACACCAAGAGGACATTGTGGGGCGACACCGCACAGACGAGTTCGATGGCGGCTACCAAGCCCAGGATCCTGCCCCTCGCCGGCGCCCGCGCGCGGGGCGCGGCCGGGTGCTCGTTCCGCTGGCGGGAGCCGTGGCGCTCGCCATGCTGCTCGGTGTCGCCGCGTTCGTGATTTTCAATCGGGAGCATGACTGCTCAGGCGGGAAACTGCCGCTCCAGGTCGTGGCGACGCCCGACATCCAGCCGTCGCTCACCAAGATCGCGGATACGTACAACAAGGCCCTGCACTCGATCGACGGCAAGTGCGTCGAGGTCGCGGTGGCCAAGCAGACCGCGGCGAGGACGGAGAACTCGCTGGTCGCCGGCAAGTTCGCGGCCGACGTCTGGGTGGCCGACTCCAGCCTCGTGGTGAACCGGGCGCGCAACCATCCCTCCGGCGCGGTCTCGCTGCCCGAGTCCGCCGGCTCGATCGCCACCTCGCCCGTGGTGCTGGCGGCGGCCAAGTCCGCGGCGGCCAAGCTCGAAGGCAGCCTCAAGCCGAGCTGGTCGAGCATGGTGGCGGCGGCCAACGTGGCGAACGTGGACGGCCCCGGCAAGAAGGTCCGGGTGCTGGCCCTCGACCCGCAGAAGAACTCGGCGGGACTCGCCGCGCTGCTGGCCGCGGCGGGCACCGCCAAGGCGGCGAAGCAGGACAAGGCCCTGGTGGGCGCGCTCAAGGAGCTCGCGGGGCAGCTCGTCTCCGACCCGAGCGCGCTGCTGGCCAGCCTCACGGTGAAGGGCGGCAGCAAGATCCCGCTCGGCGTCACGTCCGAGCAGGCGATTCACGCTCATAACGCGAAAAAGCCGGAAACGCCGGTCGTGGCGCTCTATCCCGGCGAGGGCACGCTGAGCCTCGACTACCCCGTCACGGTCGTCACCAAGGATCCCGAGGTGCTGAAGGCCGCCGCCGCCTTCAGTAAGGAGCTCACCACGGAGTCCGCGCAGCGGGTGCTGCGCGGCCAGGGTTTCCGCGGCCCCGACGGCGATGCGGGCGAGGTCCTGACGACGGCCAAGGGCTTCACCCCCAGCCCTCCGAAGGCGCTGCCCGCCCCCGACGTCAAGACCGTGGCCACCATGACCCAGACCTGGACCCGGCTGAACCTCGGCACCCGGCTGCTCACGCTGCTGGACGTCTCGGGCACGATGGCGCTGCCCGTCCCCGGCACGAACCTGACCCGCATGCAGGCCATCAGCAAGATCGCGACCGAGGGCCTGAGCCTCTTCCCCGCCGACTCCGAGATCGGCGTCTGGAAGTTCTCCACCCACCTCGACGGGCGGGGCAAGGACTGGCAGGAGGTCGTCTCCGTCGGCCCGCTCACCGAGAGCGTCAACGGCGTGCTGCGCAAGGACGCGCTGGCCCGCCAGATGGCCACCGTGCAGGCCAAGGCCACGGGCGACACCGGCCTGAACGACACGCTCAAGGCCGCCTACACGGAGATGACCTCGACCTACCAGCCCGACAAGATCAACACTCTGCTGATCCTGACCGACGGCGCCGGCAACGACGACCCCGACGGCGGGGTCACCAACGCGCAGATCCTGACGTACCTCAAGAAGGCCTACAACCCCCAGCGGCCGGTGAGCATCCTGCTCATCGCGTTCGGGCCGGAGGCCCAGTCGGGCAAGCGGCAGATGGACGCGGTGGCCCAGGCCACCGGCGGCGAGGCCTACATCGCCAAGGACCCGCTGGAGGTGCGCGACTTCTTCCTGCAGGGCATGGAGCGGCGCCTCTGCTCCCCCAACTGCGACGGCTGATGCCATCAGTCACATCTGACCCAGTTTTCCCTGGTCAATGCCTGTTCGGCATGATCTAAGCGCGCATGTCAACCCGCCTGCCGCAGGCGGCGTCCTTAACCCCGTGGGGACGCCGAAGTCCTGCGACCTGCGGGGAGGAAATTCGTGCCTGGATGGCCGACCGTCACGCGCGCCGACGAACAGGAGCTCGTCAAGGCGCTGCGCCGCGCCGACGCGGGTGCCCCCGACAGGCTGTACGGCGCGTACGCCGAGCGGCTGTTCGACTACGCCTCCTCACTGCTCGGTGACCGGGACGGCGCGGCCGACTGCGTGCACGACGCCCTGGTCACCGCTCAGGGGTGCGTCCACCGGCTGAAGGACGCGGGCAGGCTACGCGCCTGGCTGTACGCGCTGACCAGGTCCCAGGCGATGGCGCGGCTGGGACACCGCGGCCAGGACCGGACGCCCCCGCCGATGCTGGAGGACCCGGCGGATCCGGAGCTCGCGGAGCTGGTCCGCGAGACGCTGGGCGAGCTGGGCAGGAACGCGCGTGAGGTGCTGGAGCTGTCCCTGCGCCACGGGCTGACGGCGGCGGAGGTGGGCTCGGTGCTGGGGCTCACCTCGCGGCAGGTCGCCGGCCGGTCGGGCCGGGCCCGCGACCACCTGGAGCTCGCCGCCGCCGCCGTGGTGCTGGCGCGGACGGGGCGGGCGCACTGCCCGGACCTGTCGGCGATGGTGGACTCCTTGGAGGGGCCGCTGAGCCCGATGCTGCGCCGACGGCTGTCCGGCCACATCAGGCGCTGCGAGGTGTGCACCGAGCGGCGCCACCGGCAGGTGTCGGCGGGCCGGCTGCTCACCCTGGTGCCCGTGCCGCTGCCGCCGCTCTCGCTGCGCGGCAGGGTGGTCGAGACCTGCGTGGACCCCGGACTCGACCAGACCCGCACGATGATCACCGACCGGGGCGACGACTTCGACCGCGCCGGTTTCCCCGTCGCGCGGGAGGAGCGCCCGCGGCGCCGGGGCCGGCGCCGGCTCGCTCCGGTGGTGCTGGCCGGCGCGTGCGTGCTCGCCGGGACGAGCGTGGTGATCGTGCTGAACGCCCAGGAAGGCGCCAGGAGCGCGCTGCACGTGCCGCCGAGCCCCGGTCCGACCGGGGACGAGGACTACGCCCTCCAGAGCCCCGAGGGCACGCCGAGCACCGAGCCGCTCGCGGAGACCGAGCCTCCGGTCACCCCCGCGGACGACGTGCCCACCGCGACGCCGAGCAGGAGGGTCGCCGTCACCGCCGCGACCACCAGGCCACCGGCCGGGCCCACGCCGACCCGCCGGCGAGCCGTGCCGGCCGCCCGGCTCGCCGTCCGGTGCCCGTCCGCGATCGAGGACACCGCCAAGGTGGGCCTGCGGGCCCGCAACGCCACCGTCACCTGGAGCGCGGCCGCGTCGAGCGGCCTGGCCGTGTCCCCAGCGACCGGCTCGGTCAAGGCGGGCCGGTCGGTGGTGATCTCGGTCACCGTGGACGACCCCGGCACCGCCGGCAGCGGCACGGTCTCGTTCGACTCCAACGGGGGCGACGCGACCTGCTCGCTGTCGTGGCGCGGCGACGATCCGCAGCCGCAGACCCCGCCGTCCGACGAGCCGGACCCGGACCTGGATCCGACCGGGACGCCCAGCGTCCGCTCGGAGACCACCGCGCCCACGGGCACCCTGGACACCGCCCAGGACAGGGCTCAGGAGACCGCCCAGAACACCGCCCGGGACAGCGCCGACGCCCAGTCGTCGCACGCGACCACCGATCAATGATCGGCAACGGACGGCAAAGCGCTTATAGATACTGATTTACGCGACATCGGGGTATGTATCGGGCCCCAGGTCGCTACGTATGCGACAAGTAGGGCATCCTGGGGTGCTTGGGAAGCACATCGGGGGACCGGAGCCGTTTTTCCATGTGTTGAACACCACATGAAAAAACCCGCTCACCGGTAAACCCGAGGACGTCGCCAAGCGTCGGCGTTGACGTACACGCGCGAAGATTGATCCCATGAATATGATCGATCGTCGTGACATCCAGCCGGACCGGGAGAGAGACAGTAGATGCTCAAGCACCGCAGAGCGCTCACGTGGCTGCTCGCGCTCGCCTGCATCGCGGGAGCGGTGATCGCGCTGTTCGACATCGACACGCCACTGCGGCCGCTGCTGATCTCCCTGTTCCTGCTCGTGGTGCCCGGATCCGCGGTCGTGGGACTGTTGCGGGATCGTGATCCGCTTGCAGCACTATCGGTGGGAGCGGCGGCGAGCCTCGTCATCAACGTGCTCCTCGCCCAGGGAATGCTGCTTGCCAACGCGTGGTCGCCGCGGGCCGGGGTGGCCACGGTCGCCGTGCTCGGCGGGTTCATGTACGTGCTTCGGGTGCTGTATCGGGGGAAGAACATGCAGACCGAACAGGGGGCCAGGGCAAGGTGAAGATCAACGTCATCCGCCCAGGAGAGCTAGGCGCTGGTGAGCGAGCCCGATGGCGGGAGCTCCAGAAGGCGGATGCCAGTCTGGACAATCCGTTCTTGTCGGTGGAGTTCGCGGTCGCCATGGACCGGTTGCGCGACTATGTGCGGGTGGCCGTCATCGAGGACGGCAACCGTATCGTCGGCTTCCTTCCGTACGAGCGGCACAGTTTCGGCATCGGCAAGCCCCTCGGCGGCTTCCTCACCACGTGCCACGGGCTGATCGCGGTCCCGGACCTGAAGATCGACGCGCGGGCGCTCCTGCGGGCCTGCAAACTCACCGTCTTCGACTTCGATCACCTGGTCGCCGGCCAGCCGACGTTCGCGCCCTTCGAGAGCGACGTCCGCCCCGCGCCCGTGATGGATTTCACCCTCGGCTTCGACACCTGGCTCGAGCAGGTCAAGACCAATTCCCCGAAGAACCTCAAGACCGTGCGCTACAAGGAGCGCAAGCTCGGCAGGGAGCACGGGGAGCTCCGCTTCGAGTGGTCCTCGCCGGACCCCGGGGTGCTGCGCACGCTGCTCAACTGGAAATCCGACCAATACCAGCGGACCGGCCGGGTCGACAGGTTCGCGCAGCCGTGGATCGTCGAGCTCATCGACCTCATGCACGCCGAGCGGTCACCCGACTTCTCCGGTGTGCTCACCATGCTCTACTCGGGTGACGTGCCGGTCGCGGGCCATTTCGGACTGAGCACCGCCACCACTCTCGTGGGCTGGTTCCCCGCCTACGACACCGAGTTCGCCAAATATTCCCCCGGCATCGTGCACCACATGCAGATGGCCGAGGCCGCCGCCGCGAGCGGGTTACTCATGGTCGACATGGGCAAGGGCGGCAAGGAGTACAAGGACTGGCTCAAGAGCGGAGTCCTCTACGTCGCCGAGGGACGCGTCTCCCGACCGTCTCCCGCGGCGGCCGTTCACTGGATGGGCCGGACTCCTTTTAATAAAGCTCGAACAATTGTCATGGATCGACCGTCTCTCTATAGGGCGGCCGATCGCGTACTGAAGGGTTTCGGTCGAGTACGCCGTTCCATGCAGCAGGACACCGACGCAGTCGCGAAGGATCCGACGGGGGCGGGCTGAGCCCATCCCCACCCCCGAGACCAGCAAGACAGCACAGCACAGCACAGCACCGAAGCAGCACAGCACCTGCACCGCCCTCACCTCAGGACCACCGATGCACCGCTCGCCTCATCAGCCATTCCCACAGCACCTGGGAGAGGCTGACCACGCGGTGCGTCGGCTGGTCTCGGAAGGATCAACCTCGCCATGAGTCCCGAGATCACCAAAATCAACGGCAAGACGCAGCTCAAGCCTCTGCGCTCCATGCCGCCTATCGAGCGGTTCACCCCGGTCACACCTCACCTGGCCATCTCTCCGACGGTGAGCGTCGTGGTGCCCGCGATGAACGAGGCGGAGAACCTGCCTCACGTGTTCGCCACGCTGCCGCAGTGGATCGACGAGATCGTGCTCGTGGACGGCAACTCCGTCGACGACACGGTGGCCGTGGCCCGCCGCCTCCGGCCCAATGTGAAGGTCGTCACCCAGACGGGCAAGGGCAAGGGCGACGCCCTGGCCGCCGGGTTCGCCGCGTGCACCGGCGACATCATCGTGATGATCGACGCCGACGGCTCGACCGACGGGCACGAGATCATCTCGTTCGTCGGCGCGCTGGTGACCGGCGCGGACTTCGTCAAGGGCTCGCGTTATGCCGCGGGGGGCGGCAGCGACGACCTGACGTTCAACCGCCGCTTCGGCAACCGGGTCCTCACCGGCATCGTCAACACGATGTACCGCACCCAGTACACCGACCTTTGCTACGGCTACAACGCTTTCTGGGCCCGTCACCTGGAGGTGCTCAACGTCGACTGCGACGGCTTCGAGGTGGAGACCCTGCTGAACATCCGGGCCGCCAAGGCCGGGCTGAAGGTGCACGAGGTGCCCAGCCACGAGCGCAACCGCATCCACGGCGAGAGCAACCTGCACGTGGTCCGTGACGGCCTGCGGGTGCTCAAGACCATCCTGCGCGAGTATCGTCGCCAGCCCGCTCCTCCGCAGCCCGAGCCCGCCGCCGCACCGGCCACTGACCGGGGTGTCGCGTAGGTTTCGTACCGAGTCGCCCTAAGGAATCGTTGTGAACACGTCTGTTGTCATCTGCGTCTACACCGAGGACCGGTGGGAGGACATCAGGCAAGCCGTCGAGTCGGTCGAGCGGCAAACGCGCCGGCCGTACGAGCTGATCCTGGTCGTCGACCACAACCCGGACCTGCACCTGAAGCTCAAGCGCGAGTATCCCGACGTGATCGTCGTGGAGAACACGCACGAGCAGGGGCTGTCCGGCGGCAAGAACACCGGCGTGGCCACGGCCACCGGTGACATCGTCGCGTTCCTCGACGACGACGCGGTCGCCGACGCTGGGTGGCTGGAGGCTTTGGAGGAGGGCTTCCAGGATCCCGGTGTCGTCGGCGTGGGCGGTCGCACCGAGCCGATCTGGGCGTCGCAGCGCAGGCCGGGCTGGTTCCCGTACGAGTTCGACTGGACGGTCGGCTGCAGTTACCGGGGCATGCCCGAGGTGCGAGCGCCGATCCGCAACGTCATGGGCGGCAACGCGGCCTTCCTGCGCGAGGTGGTGTCCGAGGTGGGCGGATTCCACAGCGGCATCGGCCGCAGCGTGCAGGGCCGCAAGAGCAGGCCGCTGGGCTGCGAGGAGACGGAGTTCTGCATCAGGCTGAGCCAGCGCAAGCCCGGCTCGGTCATGCTGTTCGAGCCGCAGGCGCTCATCGGGCACAAGGTGTCCAGGCAGCGGGAGACGTTCGGCTACTTCCGCTCCCGCTGCTACGCGGAGGGCCTGTCGAAGGCCCTGGTCACGCAGGAGGTCGGCACCCAGGACGGGCTGTCCAGCGAGCGGGCGCACGCGCTCAAGACGCTGCCGCTCGGCGCGCTGCGCGGGCTCGGCGAGGCGGTCAGAGGTGACCTGGGCGGGCTCGGCAGGGCCGGCGCGATCGTGGTGGGACTGGGCTGGACGGCCTGGGGTTATCTGGTGGGCTCGGTACGACTGAAAGTGGTGCGGTCATGACCCGGGTGCCGATCCTGATGTACCACTCGGTCACCGACAAGCCCAACGAGGAGACCAAACCGCACTCCGTACGGCCGTCCGACCTGGCCGATCAGATCGCCTACTTAAAGGAGAGCGGCTTCACGCCGCTCACCCTGGGCGACCTGATCGCCTCGTTCAACAAGAACAACGGCAGGATCCTGCCCGCCAAGCCCATCGTGCTGACCTTCGACGACGGCTACGCCGACTTCCACAGCCAGGCGCTGCCGCTGCTGGAACGCTATGCCTTCCCCGCCACGGTCTTCCTGACCAGCGGCTGGGTCTCCGACGCGGGCAAGGACGCGGCGGGCAAGCCGCTGGACGACATGCTGTCCTGGACCCAGGCCCGCGAGGCCGCCCAGACCGGCATCGAGATCGGCGGCCACAGTCACAGTCACCCGCAGCTCGACCAGCTCCGCAGCGAGGAGCTGCGCCAGGAGCTGCGCCGCAACAAGGCCCTGCTGGAGGACAAGATCGGCACCCCGGTCGCCACCATGGCCTACCCGTTCGGCTACAGCAGCGCCCGCGTCCGGCGGGAGGTGCGCAAGGCCGGCTACTTCGCCGCCTGCGCGGTGGCCAACTCGATCGCCGCCGACAAGCACGACATGCTCGCCATCCCCCGCCTGACGATCTCCACGAGCACCACCACCACCATGTTCAGGCGCGCGGTCGAAGGCACCGGCGTGCCCCTCATCTAT
Organism: Nonomuraea glycinis; assembly: GCF_014646515.1. Taxonomy (GTDB): domain Bacteria; phylum Actinomycetota; class Actinomycetes; order Streptosporangiales; family Streptosporangiaceae; genus Nonomuraea; species Nonomuraea glycinis. Next base: position 500,328 of record NZ_BMNK01000001.1, on the reverse strand, counting down.
CTGCGCGAGCGCATCCTGACCAAGGGGTACGCCGTCGTCAGGCGAACACGGTACGGGCTGCAACGGGTCCGCGGACATGTCTAGCCTCTGGCAGAGACTGCTCCGCGACCTCCGCAATCCGCTGTTCAGGAACGGCTACGCGTTGATGGCCAACACCGGCATCACCGCCGTTCTCGGCATGGGCTACTGGCTGCTCGCCGCCCACTACTTCTCCGAGGAGGAGTTCGGCCGCGGGCAGGCGGTGATCGTCGTCATGCGGCTGTTCGCGTCGCTGACCGCGCTGGGGCTCGTGGGCGCGCTGGCGCGCTTCCTGCCGGTGGCGGGCCGCCGCACACCGGAGCTCATCCTGCGCGGGTACGGCATAGCCGCCGGCACCGGCGCCGTCGCGGCCGTCGGCTTCCTGCTGACCCTGCCGCTGTGGGGCGAGACCTACTCCGTGCTGGCGGGGTTCGGGCCCGGCCTGTTCTTCGTCGCCGCGGTGGTGGTCTGGGCCGTCTTCACGCTGCAGGACGTGGCGCTGACCGGGCTGCGCCAGGCGACCTGGGTGCCGCTCAACAGCGTGGTGTTCGGTCTGCTCAAGATGGGCCTGCTGGTGGCCCTGGCCGGCGCGCTGCCCAACGGCGGGATCTTCGTCTCTTGGATCGTTCCCACGGCCATCGCGCTGATCCCGATCAACTGGCTGATCTTCGGCGTCGTGGTGCCCCGGCATGTCCGGCAGACCACCGACCTCGGGCAGCACCCTCCTGGGCTGCGGGAGGTCGGCAGGTTCCTGGCGGGCGACTTTCCCGGCGCCCTGTCGGTGCTCGCGATCGTCTACCTGGTGCCCGTGGTCGTCGCCACGCAGGTGGGCGAGGCCACCTTCGGCCGCTTCTCGATGGCCCACACGCTGGGCTGCATGATCGAGGTGCTGGCGATCAACATGGCCGTGTCGCTGACCGTCGAGGGCTCCTTCGACCGGTCCCAGCTCGCCGCCAACTGCCGGCACGCGCTGCGGCGGGCACTGCTGATCATCGTGCCGATCGTCGTGGCGGTGATCGTCGGCGCGCCGTTCATCCTGCAGGTCTTCGGCTCGAAGTTCGCCGATGAGGGGACCATGCTGCTGCGGCTGATGGCACTCGCCGTGCTGCCGCGGGTGCTGATCGAGGTCTATCTCAGCGTGCTGCGGGCGCAGAGCCGGGCGCATACGCTCGCACTGGTCCAGATCGGGCTGGCGACGCTGGTGCTGGCCTCTATTCTGGTGCTTTTCCCGTTCACGAACGTGAACGGGGTGGGATACGGAATGCTGATCAGCCAGACCGTGGTCGCACTTTTGATCTTCGGGAAACTACGTAAAATTCTCAAATACGGCGAAACTACGCAAGTGGAAGTCGCTCAGGGGTCGCCCGGGGCCGCATGATGGTCAACGTGAGGCAACGGGACGGCGATGGCATGACAGCGGGAACCGGCTCTTCCGGCGTACGGGGGGACGCGGGAGAGGAGTCAGAGGTGCCTTTCGATCCGGAGGCGACGGGGATCATTCCCCGGCTGGATCTCGAATCCGTCAAGGAGACCCCACCGTCGGGCTCCGCGGACCCGAAGGCGTCCCCACCCCCCGACCCGCCCGAGCCTGAGGACGACTCGGCGGGCGATGACGAGGACGTCAGCGCCACCATGACCTTCCGCATCCCCACGTCCGCCGCCGTCCGCATCGGCGGCCCGCCGACCCTCGACGAGCCGACCCTCACCGACGAGCAGGCCAAGGACCCGGGCTCCGCTGAGGAACAGGGCAAGGAGCCGGGCAAGGAGCCGGGCCCCGCTGGCAAGCCGGCCAAAAAGTCGGCCTCTGCCGGCAAACGGGGTCAGGAGACGGCCTCCGCTGAGGAGCAGGGCAAGGAGACGCGGCCCGCCCTTCCCCGCCTGAGCGGCGGCGGCAAGCCCGCCCGGAAGCCGGCCCCGAAGCCGACCGCTCCCGGTGGCGCGGCCGAGGAGGTGACCGCCACCCAGCCCACCCCGGTGGCGGCCACTGGTGAGTCCACCCGGGAGGCTCCGGTGTCGGACACCCACGCCACCGACGCGCCGCCGAAGCCCTCAAGCACGCCGTCCCCCAAGGCCGGCGGCAGGCCACACGCTCCCCCGGCCTCGCCGGACGCGCGCCCCGCCCCATCGGACGCGCGACCAGCCCCGCCTGACGCGCGACCAGCCCCATCGGACGCGCGACCAGCCCCGCCTGACGCGCGATCAGGCTCGCCGGAGGCGCGCTCAGCCCCGTTGAGCACCGAGAAAGCCCTGACGCCCGACACGACTCCGCCGAGCATCGAGACAGCCCTGAAGGCCGACACGGCCCCGCCGAGCACCGAGAAGGCTCTGAAGCCCGGCGCGGCCCCGGCGACCCCCGGGACGATGCCGACGGGGCCGGCGGGGCCGACGGTGAAGCCCGCCGAGTCGGACGGGGAAGCCGCTGGCGCCGGTGCGGCGGACGGCGAGCGGGGTCAGGTGCGCGAGCGGGCCGGGCAGGCGTCGGCGACGGGCATCCGGGGGCGGATCTCGGCGCTGATCGCCAGCGCGCCCCAATGGCTGCCCCTGGTGCTGGTGCTCGAAGGTCTCGTCATGTACGTCCTGGCGCTGAAGGTCAGCCCGGGGCCGCTGCGCGGGGTGAACCCGGCGGACATCAACGGCCTGGGCCTGATCGCGGCGCTGCCCGCGAGCGCGTTCGCCGCGATCCTGATCATGCTGGTGTCGTTCTTCGTCACGGTCGCGCAGAGCACGGACCGCAAGTTCCTGCTGCTGTTCCAGATCGCCGCGATCACCTTCGCGTTGCACGGCGCCGGGGCGCTGGTGGCCGAGGAGCCGAGGTTCCCGACCGCGTACATCCATGCCGGTTTCGTGGAGTTCATCGGCAGGACCGGCGAGTCGGCGATCAACATCGACGCCCGGATGGGCTGGCCCGGCTTCTTCGCGCTGTTCGCGTTCGTGACGAAGGCGGCGGGGATCACCGACCTGACGCCGATACTCAACTGGACGCCGCTGCTGTCCAACCTGCTCTATCTGCTGCCGTTCGTGCTGATCCTGCGCCAGGTGGTGGCCACCACGCGGGCGCGCTGGTTCGCGGCGCTGCTGTTCGTGCTGGTGCAGTGGATCGGCCAGGACTACTTCTCGTCCCAGGGTTTCACCTTCGCGCTCTATCTGGCGTTCCTGGCGATCCTGTTGCGATGGTTCGGGCGGGTGGAGCCCCGTAAGAAGCCCCTCGCGCCGAAGGGGCTGCGCAGGCTGCTGGGCCGGCTGGACGCGATGACGCCGGGCGAGCTGGCCAACACCGGCATGTACCGGGCCGACAAGCTGCTCATGCTCATGCTGATGATCGCCCTGTTCGTCGCCGCGACGGCCTCGCACCAGATCACCCCGTTCATGATGCTCGGGGTGATGACCGCGTTCCTGATCCTCAAGCGGACCTCGCTGACGTGGGCGCTGCCGTTCTCCCTCGGCATGGTGGTGCTGACCTGGATCAGCTACCAGGCCGTGGGTTTCTGGGCGGGCCAGATCGAGGCCATCTTCGGCGGTCTGGGCAGGATTCTGACGAACCTGCAGACCAACACCGGCGACCGTATCGAGGGGACGGACCCGCTGCACGCGCTGGTGCTGCAGGCGCGGCTCGGCATCCTCATGGTGATCCTCGCGCTGGCGGCGGTGGGCCTGTTCCGGCGGATGCGGCGCGGCGTGTTCGACCGGGCCGCGCTGATCCTGCTGTGCGTGCCGGTGACGGCGCTGGGACTGCAGAGCTACGGCGGCGAGATCGGGCTGCGGATCTACATGTTCGCGCTGCCCGGCGCCTGCCTGCTGGCGGCGTTCGCGTTCTTCCCGAACCTGCCGGCGGACAGCGCCGACGTGCGCGAGGAGACCGTCCCGCTGCGCAAGCGGAACGCGCGCTTCAACCCGGAGCTGACCAAGAAGGTGTCGCTCGTGCTGGCCGCCTGCTTCGCGGTGGCGTTCTCGATGGCCTTCCTGGTCGCCCGCTACGGCAACGAGCAGTTCGAGCGGGTGACCGCGGGCGAGGTCGCCGCCATGCACTACGTGTACGAGCACGACAAGCCGAGCGCCCGCGTGGTCTACATGACCTCGCAGCTGGGGCCGGAGGTCACGCCGACGCTGCCGTGGGGCGAACGGGACATCGAGCTGGTCAACTTCGCCGGGCAGGTGCTCGTGCACAAGGATCCGACGAACGTCGCCGACGTGGTGAAACGGATGGCGCCGGGGCCGGACAGCCCGCGCAACACCTACCTGGTCGTCAACCGCGGTCAGATCAACTTCCTGCAGCTGAACGAGAACTTCCCGGACGGCTGGGGCGAGAAGTTCCGGGCGACGCTGGACGCCACGCCGCAGCTGAAGAAGGTCTACGCCAACAAGGACGCCGCGCTCTACACCTGGAAGTCGTTCGTCAGAGGCACGGAGACGCCGGATCCGCAGCCCTACCAGACGGCCGGCGACCCGAGCTCACCCTGGACGCCGGTCGGCGTCGCGGCGCTGATCGTGATGTGGGCGGCCCTGTTCGGCTACGAGGTCATCCGGCTCAACGGGGTCAAACGAGCGCCGCGAGCCAGGAAGTGGCTGCTGTTCATCGGCATTCCGGCCTTCGCGGTGGCCCTCGGAGTGATCATCGAACGGTTCATCTACATCGCCCTGGGCCCCTGATCCCACGGTGAAGGTCCCCTTCGGCAAGGGGACCTTCACCGTCGACAAGGTCGATCAGGTCGTGCCCCGGCCGCTCCACCGGACCTCGTACGGCTTGAGCGTCACCTGCTTGCCGTCGACCGTGGCGGTCACGGCGGTGGCGGCGGTGTTGACCATGACCACCTGACGGGCCTGGGCCAGCACCTTGACCCGCTTGTCGGACACCGCGGCCTGCTCGAGCTCCACGCTGGCGGGGAACCACTTGGTGAAGCCGCTCAGCAGCCCCGCCATCGGCAGTTCGGCGCCGTTCCCGCCGTCCCACAGGCAGCCGCGGCAGGGGCCCGGGTTCTTGGTCTGCGGGCTCCAGTAGAGGGCCGTGGTGACCTCGGTCCTGGCGAACTCCATGAGCGTGACGGCCTGCACGGCGAGGCGCTTGTCCTCGGTCCAGTCCGAGGTCTCCGGCTCGACGTACCACTCGGCCCACCAGACGGGCATGCCGCCGCTCTTCTCCTTGAGCCAGGCGGTGATGGCGCTGAACTTGCCCGTGGCGGCGAAGTCGTCCGGGATGTTGCCCTTGTCGCCCGTCAGGGTCGCGCCGTCGACCACGATGAAGTCGGCGCCCTTCTTGTGCTCGATCCAGTATTCGATCGCGTCGAGGCTGCGCTGGTCGATCGTGCCGTAGGTGCCGGACAGCTCGGAGGGCGCGCCGTTCTGGTAGCTGTCGATGGGCACGTACGGGCCGCCGACCTGGATCTCCGGGTCTACCTTCTTCAGCGCGTCGTACACCTTGTTGTAGAGCTGTGTGTAGCCTTCGGCGTCCCAGCGGTTGGTCGTCGGGTTCCAGAAGCCCTTGAACTCGTTCCACACCATGTAGTGCTTGACCGTCGGGTACTGCTTGGCGACCCTGACGGCGAGTTTGGCGTAGTCGTCGAAGAATTTGGGGTCGGGGGCGACCGTGTGGTTCTTGCTCCAGTCGGTGTAGCCCGCCTTGCCGCCCTTCATCCAGTCGGGGGCGCAGCACAGCGTGATGATCGGCAGCGCCCGCGACGACGCCATGAACTCCAGCCGCCGGTTGAGGTCACGGAAGTTGTACTGGCCGGGGCTGGGCTCGGGGTTGCCGGAGCCCCAGCCCATGATGTGCTGGTTCTGCAGCATCGGCACCTGGCCGAGGATCCCCTGGGCCCGCTCCCGTACCGGCTCGGCGGCGTTGTCCGCGCTGTACTGGGTGTGCGTGACGCCCCAGCGCGGCCAGTCGTCGACGGCGGGCGGCGGCTCCAGGCTGGGGGCGGGCTCGCTGGGGATGGGCTTGGCCGCCTCGCCGCCCTTGAAGTCCGGCTTGGACGCCGTTCTCATGCCCGCGTAGATCATGATGCCCGCCACGAGCAGAACGGCGAGCACACCGGCCCCTACGGCGATCGGCCAGGGCGACCGCCTGCGGGCATGTCGACCGTCCGTCGGAATCACGGATCCCACCCCTCACACGACGTTCAAAGGCCGGGCGAGGTCGCCCGGCCTATATAACCGTATCGGCACCACTTGCGCGCCACTTGCGACGTGTCAGGAGGAGGGCGGACGCTGACCCGTCGCAGGGCCCGGAACACCTGCGTAACGGTACGGCACGGGCTGCCTTCCCGGCTGCACGATGAGCAGGGTGCCCGTTTCCTCCGAGTAAAAGGCGGACTCCACGGCGGCGGCCACGTCGTCGGCGTCCAGCAGCGGGAATCCGGCGCTCGCGAACAACTCCCTGGCCTCGGCCACCAGCGGGGTGTCGGTGAAGCCGGGGCAGACGGCGTCGATCCTGATGCGCTCCTTCGCCAGCGGCGCGGCCAGCCCCCGGACGAGGCCGACGACGGCGTGCTTGGTCATGGTGTAGATCGGGTCGCCGTCGTAGCCGACGAGCCCGGCGAGCGACGCCGTGACGACGATCGCGCCGCCGCCCGAGCGCTTGAGCAGCGGCAGGCTGGCGGCGACGCCGAAGACCACGCCGTCCACGTTCACCCCGACCGCCTTGCGGTAGGCGTCGACGTCGAAGGCCGCCAGGTCCACGCCGCTGGTGACGCCGGCGTTGAGGTGGACCAGGTCCAGCCTGCCGTACCTCTCCTGGGCCAGTTCGACGGCGCGCAGCGAGGCGTCCTCGGTGCTGACGTCGGCGGCCAGCCAGGCGCCGCCAACCTCCTTGGCCAGCCGCTCGGCGCCCTCGCCGTCGAGGTCGACCAGGACGCAGGTGGCGCCACCCGTCGACAGGCGCCTGGCCACGGCGGCCCCGATGCCGCTCGCCGCTCCGGTGATCAGTGCAACAGTGCTCATGGCGCTCCTCAGGGGTGGGACTGGATGAGGCAGGCGGTGCCCGGGGCGCTCACGACTCGTCGAGCATGCGGTGGGCGCGGGCGATCAGGATGGGCACGGCGGCCCCGATCTGCTCGAAGCCCTCACCCACGGTCTTACCCTGCCGGAAGCGGGCGTGGATACCCTGCACGATGACCGCGAGTTTGAAATTTCCGAAGGCCGTGTAGAAGCCGAGGTCGGAGATGTCACGGCCGGACACCTTGGCGTAGTGGGCAGCGAACTCGGCGGCGTTCAGGAAGCCGGGCGCGACCGTCACGTCCCCGGCCAGCGGGATCCGGGCCCGCTCCTCGTCGCCGGGGTCCTGCCAGTAGGTCAGGGTGAGCCCGAGGTCGGCCAGCGGGTCGCCGAGGGTGGACATCTCCCAGTCCACCACGGCCAGGATCTCCGGCTCCGCCGGGCCGAGCCGTACCAGCGTGTTGTCGAGGCGGTAGTCGCCGTGCACCAGCGTGCCGGCCGAGCGGGACGGCAGGCGCTCGCGCAGCCGGGTGCGGAGCCTGTCGTACTCGGGCAGGTCGTCGGCCTTCGACCGTTCCCACTGCTGGTTCCACCGCTCGAGCTGGCGGGGCAGGTAGCCTTCCGGCCGGCCGAAGTCGGCCAGGCCCGCCTCGCGGTAGTCGACGGCGTGGATGGCGGCCAGGATCTCGGCCAGCCGCTCCGACAGCCGCCGGGTCCGCGCGGGCGCGGGGGTGGGCTCGCCGAGTTGCCGCCTGCTGCTTACGGCCTCGCCCTCGACGTACCCCATGAGGTAGAACGGCGCCCCGATGACGTCCTCGTCGGCGCAGAACGCGACCGGCTCCGGTACGGGCACCGGGGTGGGCGCGAGCGCCGAGATGACCCGCCACTCGCGCCGCATGTCGTGCGCGGTCGGCAGGACGTGCCCGAGCGGCGGACGGCGCAGCACCACGCGCCGCCCGGCCGTCTCGATCAGATAGGTCAGGTTCGACCTCCCGCCCGCGAGGAGCGAGACGGACAGGGGGGCACCGGCGTCGGGCACGTGCCGGCCCAGCCATGCGAAGAGCCGGGTCCGATCAATGCCTGGAACGGTCATGAGTCACCATTAGAACGTTATTCGGTCCTGAATACCACCTGAGAGTTGCATAACGTTCCGAATCATGAAGGGCCGACCACCGGTACATATCCTCTAAGCTGGCCGAACATGTCTGCCCGCATGCTGATCCGAGTAAGGCATGTCGACAGTAGGAGCCCATGCACGTCACGCTCGTTCGCCCCAGCGAGCTGGGAGCATCCGAAGTAGGTCGCTGGCGCGCGCTTCAGGAAGCCGACCCAGCGTTCGACAACCCGTTCCTGTCTCCCGAATTCACGATCACGGTCGGCGAACTGCGCGACATGGTGTGGGTCGCGGTCGTCTATGACGGGCCCGACATCGTGGGGTTCTTCCCCTTCGAGCGCCATCCGCTGGGCATCGGCAGACCGGTGGCCGCGGGTCTGACCGACGCGCAGGGCATGATCCATCTCAAGGACGCCGACATCCATCCGCACCGGCTGCTCAAGCTGTGCGGACTGTCCGTCTACGAGTACGACCACCTGGTCGCGGGTCAGCCGATGGAGCGCGCCAAAGCGGACGCCTACCCGTCGCCGATCATCAACCTGCGGGACGGCTACGCCCCCTACACCGAGTTCCTGCGCGAGCACTCCGGCAAGACCTACAAGAGCACGCTGGCCAAGACGCGCAAGCTCCAGCGCGACCTGGGCGAGGTCCGGCACGACTACGCGACCGCCGACCTGGCGCCGCTGCGCACCCTGCTGTCCTGGAAGACCGACCAGTACCGGCGCACCGGCCGCACCGACCGGTTCGCGCACCAGTGGATCGTCGAGCTGGTCGAGCGCCTGCTGGACACCCGGACCGAGAGCTTCGCCGGCGTCCTGGACATGGTCTACGTCGACGGCACGCCGCTGGCCGGGCACTTCGGCATCCGCACCCGCACGACCCTGGCCGGCTGGTTCCCCGCCTACGACACCTCCTTCGCCAAATACTCCCCCGGCCTCATCCAGCACCTGGCCATGGCCGAGAAGGCGGCCGGCTCCGGCATCCAGGTGATCGACATGGGCCGTGGCCACAAGGAGTACAAAGAGAAGCTCAAGAACGGCGAGCTCATGGTGTCCGAGGGCCGCATCGCCCGGCTCAGCCCGTCGGCCGGCGTGCACTGGATGCTCCGGGTGCCCGCCCGCAAGGCCCGCGCCACGGTGCTGGCCAACCCCCTGCTGCACCGGACCGCCGACAAGGCGCTGAAGACGTACGGACGGTTGCGTGCCGTCCTGCCTCAGTGAGACCGATCGCCGAGCGCACCGGCCGGCACTGCTTACTCCTGCCCTCCAACCGCCTCGGCCTCTACCTGTCGTTGCGCCACTGGTGCACGCCGGGCCAGCGGCTCCTCATGTCGCCCCTGTCGGCCGACGAGATCCTCTTCCTCGTGCTGGCGGCGGGCCTGCGCCCGGTGATCGCGCCGCTGTCGCCGGGTGACGGCAACATCGACGCCGCCCAGGTGGACCTCTCCACGGTGGACGCGGTCCTCACGACCAACCTGTACGGCCTGCCGGACCAAGTGTCGGCGTTCACCGGCAAGATCCTCATCGAGGACGTGGCGCACGCCATGGAGACGAGCGTCGACGGCCGGCCGCTCGGCACCTTCGGCCAGGCCGGCGTCTTCAGCCTCTCCAAGCATCCCGGCGCCGGCTCGGGCGGCGTCCTGGCCGTCGAGCACGCGTCGGACCTGAAGGCCCTGCAGCGGGCTCGGGACCAACTGCTCCAGCCCGGCGCCTTCCGCGCGGAGGTGCTCAGCGTGGTCACCTCGATGGCCCGTCAGCTGGCGCTCAAGTACAACCTCGTCCGTCCGGCGCTGCGGCTGGCGCGGGCGCTCGATCTGCAGGAGCCCCGCGACGGCTACCGCATCCCGCTGCTCGCCGAGGCCCTGTCCCAGGTGCTGCCGCACGCTCCCCTGCTGCCGCCCTTCGACCCGTGGGTCCAGGCCGACCTACACTCCTACCGCACCGAGCGGGGCCCCCTGGCCCGCTGGTACCAGGCGCGGCGGGTGGCGGCGGTGCCCGGCGAACGCTCGCGCAGGCTGGCGGGCGTGGCCCGGCTGGCCGCCCTGCCGTCGGCCGCCTCGGCCGTCCGCGACCACCTCGATCAGCCGCTGTTCCGCGTCCCGCTGCTGGTGCGCGAGCGCGACGCCGCGATCGCCGAGCTGGAGCGGTACGGGGTGGCGACGGGTTATCTGTACGACCCTCCCTACGACGACTACGCCGAGCCCTTCACCCAGCCCTCCGCCGACCCGGCGGCGGCCCGCTGGTGGGCACGGCACGTCCTGCCCGTCGACCCGTTGTACGCCTCCCGCGCCCTGCCGGTGCTCCGCCACCTGGAGCCCGCCTGGGAACGGGTCCGGTGACCCGGCTCCCGCCGCTGATCAGACCGGCTGAGGCCGTACCCGGCCCAGACCGGCTGAGGCCATGCCCGGCTCAGACCGGCTGAGGTCGTACCCGGTGATTCGGCTCAGGTCGCGTCGCTGATCAGCTCGGCGAGGATTCGGCATCCTCGTCCGACGTCGGTGAGCGACGCCGAGCCGTAGCCGATCACCAGGCCGTGCAGCCGCTCGGGGCCGAAGTGGTGCCGTTCGACCGTGTCCAGCAGGACCCCGCGCTCAGCGGCCCGCTCGACGATCTCCGGCCCGGTCCCCGGCGGCAGCTCCGCCAGGACGTGCAGCCCCGCCGTGTCCCCGCGCAGGCGGCAGACCCCGCCGAGCACCTCGACGACCACGGCGCGGCGGCGCGCGTACTCAAGGCGCATCCTGCGCAGGTGCCGGTCGAGGTCGCCGCGCTCCAGGAGGGTCGCCACCGCGTGCTGCACCGGGCCGCTGGTGCGGTCGCAGACGCCACGCCTGATGGCGGCGATCCTGTCCAGCAGCTCCGGGGCGCCCACCAGCCAGCCCACCCCGACATCGGGCGCCAGCGACTTCGACAGCGTGCCCAGCAGCACCACGCGGGCCGGGTCGAGGCCGTAGAGGGCGGGCAGCGGGGCGACGTCGTAGCGGAACTCGGCGTCGTAGTCGTCCTCCACGACGATCGCGCCGGTGCGCCTGGCCCAGGCGAGCAGCCGCTCCCGGCGCGGGATCGGCAGCCGCCCGCCCAGCGGATATTGATGCGCCGGGGTGGTGTAGAGCAGGCGCAGGTCGTCCGGCAGCCCTTCGACGATCACCCCGTCCTCGTCCACCGGGCACGGCACCACCTCCGCTCCCCTGGCGGCGAACACGGTGCGCGCCACGTGATAGCCGGGATCCTCCACGCCCGCCCGGGTGCCGGCGCCGAGCAGCGCCAGCGCGCAGAGGTCGAGCCCATTGCCGGTGCCTCTGGTGACCAGGATGTTCTCCGGGCCCACCGGCACGGCCCGGACCCTGCGCAGGTGATCGGCGAGCAGTTCTCTGAGGTGCGGCAGGCCGTACGGGTCGGGGTAGTCGCCCGGGGGCAGGTCGGCGGCCTTGCGCCAGGCCCGCTTCCACGCCGCCCGGTCGTAGTCGCGGACCCACGGGTGACCCGGCGTCAGATTGATCTCCTTCTCGCCCGGCACGGCCCGGCGCCGCATCCCGGGACCGGGCGTCTCCGGCACGGAGCGGCGGGGCGCCTCCAGCGAGGCGACGAACGTGCCGGAGCCGTGCCGTCCCTCCAGCCACCCCTCGGCGTAAAGTTGCTGGTAGGCCTCCGTGACGACCGTACGGCTCACTTCGAGCTGCCCCGCGAGCCCGCGCGAGGAGGGCAGCCGCACCCCGGGCGCCAGCGCCCCGGACAGCATCGCGCCGCGCAGCCAGTCGGCGAGCTGCGCGGTGAGCGGCGCGGCCGCCTCCCGGGACAGGGATATGGGCAGGTCAACGAGGGAACGCACGAAGTGGTCTCCGAGAAGAGTCCGATAGTGGCTCTACAGCATAGGTCCACTTTCTCGTTACGGTCGTGCGCATGCTTTCCACCACCGCGCGCACCCGCCTCGGCCGCGAGAAGGACCGGGGCAGCGCCGACAGGAACGATCTGTACGACGTGCTCGACGCCGGGCTGGTGTGTCATCTGGGCGTGGTGGTCGACGGCCATCCCAGGGTGATCCCCACCGGCTACGGGCGGATCGGCGAGACCCTCTACCTGCACGGTTCGACCGGGGCCCGGTCGCTGCGCGCCGGCTCAGACGACTCGGGCGGGGACGTGTGCGTCACGGTCACGCACGTCGACGGCATCGTGCTGGCCCGCTCGGTCTTCAACCACTCGATCAACTACCGCTCGGCGATGATCTACGGCCGGGCCAGGCCGGTGACGGACGAGGACGAGCGGATGGCGGGGCTGCGGGCGCTGAGCGAGCAACTCGCACCCGGCCAGTGGGACTATGCCAGGAAGCCCACGGCCAAGGAGCTCGCCGCGACCGCCGTGCTCGCGCTCTCGCTGGAGGAGGCGTCGGTCAAGATACGCCGGGGCGCGCCGAAGGACGAGGAAGCCGACTACGCGCTGCCCTTGTGGGCGGGGGTGCTCCCCATCGACACTAAATGGGGTGAACCACAACCAGATCCGGTGCTTCCCAAAGAAATCGGCATACCTGTTCACATAGCAGACCGTTAGTAGTTCCATAAAACACGGGCCGTCCGGCAAACCCCGCCGCTGGATCGCACGTCTCATCAGGTGGGCCGACTTCTGATGGGAGGGCCGCATGGAGTGGGAAGCTCCCGGTTACACGGAGGTCAAGCAGCTCGGGGCCGGTGCCAGCGGCCGTGTCGTGCTGGCGGTGCATGACGACACGGGCATCAAGGTCGCGATCAAATACCTCTCGCCGAGGTGGCTGCGCGACCCGGTGGCCCTCGCCCGATTCCGGTCGGAGGCGCGGCTGCTGACAACGCTGCGCGACCCGAACGTCGCCACGCTGTGGGAGTACATCCAGGACCAGTACGGCGCCGCCATCGTGATGGAGCTGGTCAACGGCGTCTCCCTGCGCGCCCTCATGCGCGAGAACGGCACCACCGGGCCCGAGGCGGCTCTGGTCGTGCTCAAAGGCTCGCTGCTCGGCCTGGCCAAGGCGCACTCCCTGGGGCTGGTGCACCGGGACTACAAGCCCGAGAACGTGATCGTCCGCGAGGACGGGTCGAGCAAACTGGTCGACTTCGGCATCGCCGTCCGCCAGGGGACGATCTCCCAGCCCGAGGGCACGCCCCCGTACATGGCGCCCGAGCTGTGGTCCGGGCAGCCCTCCTCGCCCGCCACCGACGTCTACGCGGCCACGGCCGTGTTCTTCGAGTGCCTGACCGGGCACCGGCCCTACCGCTCCACCGAGCCGACCGTACTCGGCTACCAGCACGTCCACATCCCGGTGCCCGCGCACGACGCGCCCGAGCCGGTACGCGCGCTCATCTTGCAGGGCATGGCCAAGGACCCGGCGCACCGCCCCGCCAGCGCCGAGGCGTTCCTGGCGAAGCTGGAGGCGACCGCCAAGGCCGCCTACGGCGAGGACTGGGAGGAGCGCGGCAGACGCCGGCTGGCCGCGCTGGTGGTCCTGCTCGGCCTGCTGTTACCGGTGCCGCAGACCCCGCCACCGCCCGCGCAGGTCACCACCTCACTGGCGCGTACGGTGTTCCGGGGCTCGCACGGCGTGCGCGCCGGCGCGGTCAAGATGGCGATGGGCACCACGCTCGCCGCGCTGGTGGCCGCGACGGTGGTGATCGTGGCGGTCAACCGGGACCGGCCGACGCCGTTCAACCCGGTGGCGGCCGCGCCCTCGGAGTCCCGGCCACCGGCCGGGCTGTCGTCGCCGCCCTCCACCGTCCCGAGCCGGCCGGCGGCCGAGACCCCGGCGGCCGTCCCGCAGGTCGGCCCGCAGCAGTTGATCACTGACAGCCCGACACTCGAGCAGCCGCCCGCCTCCGAATCACTCGCCCCCACCCTCGTCGCCACCCCGCCCACCTCGACGTCCCCCTTCACCCTGCCGTCGACGTCCCGCTCGGCCTCGGCACCGACGTCGACCTCCACCGCCGGCACCCCGCCGAGCTCCCGCACGCCCACCCGCACATTCACTCGAACGCCCACCCGAACTCCCACGCGCACATTCACCCGCACGCCCACCCGCACCCCGACCACCTCGCGCGTCACCACACCGCCGGTCACCACACCGCCGGTCACCACGCCTGTCACCACGCCGCCCGTGACCACACCGCCGGTGACGACCCCACCCGTCACCACGCCACCCGTCACGACACCGCCTGTGACGACACCGCCCGTGACGACGCCGCCGGCCACCACCGTGTCGCGGCTCACCGTGGACCGTTTCACGGTGGAGCGCACCGTGGCCGGCGGGACGTACACCGTCGCCGCCACCGGCACCGCGCCGATCGTCCTGAACGCCACCTGGCTGGTCAGCGGCGAGACGGTCCACAACGAGCGGGTACGGCTCAGCGGCGCCTCCTCCTACACCCGATCCCTGCGGCACGTCCTGCCCGAGCCGCCGTGCGGCCGGCGGGTCACCTTCACCGTCAGCACCGTCCCGGCGGCCCCCGGCGGGGCGAGTTCGTCCACGGTCAGCGTGCCCGAGTGCCCGACCCAGGTGACCGGGCTGCGGGTCCGGCTGAACCCGGCCTCCGGCGGCGCCCGCGCCCAGGTCACCATGACGACCAGCGGCACCTCCGCGGTGCCCGTGACGGCGGCGTTCTCGGTCAACGGGGACCAGGTCGCGACGCGGGAGGCGAGCCTGTCCGGGCGGACCTCGTACATCCAGACCTTCACGCACGCCTTCAGGTCGCGTCCGTGCGGCGCCACCGTCGCGGTGCGGGTGGTCGCGGGCGGGCGCACCGCGACGGGCAGCACCGAGGTCACCTGCCCGGCGGAGGTGAAGCGGGTGTCGATCTCACGCGCCGTGCTGCGCGGGAACACGGCCACCGCGTCGGTCGCGGTGACCACTGGCAACACCCAGCCGGTACGGGTAAACGTCGTTTTCAGCGTCGGCGGCAGGACCGTCGGGGTCAGGGCGGTGACCCTGTCCGGCGCGACCTCGTACGTCAGGACCGTGAGCCGGTCCTTCGGCAAGGTGCCGTGCGGGGCGTCCTGGCAGGTACGGGCCGGCACCCGGCCCGCGGCGGGCAACGGAGGCGCGTCGGCCGGCGGCAAGACCCCGGCCTGCCCGCCGAGCGCGGAGCCCTCGAAGAGCCCGCAGTCGCCAAGCCCGGACTCGGACTCGGATTCTGGCTCCGACTCGGACTCAGACTCGGCGGACTCGGACCCGGGTTCCGACTCGGACTCGGGTTCCGACTCGGACTCGGGCGAAATCATTAACTGACGTGCCGTTTCTCATGTATCAGGATATTGCCTGTCACAGCTCGGTATCGGCCGGATAAACTACGCTCCTTCTGTTTAGGGCGGGGGCCCAGAGGACTCCAGGAGGAGACCGTTATGCACGGGGATAGTCAGTGGGGGGTTCCCGGATATACCGAGGTCCGTGAGCTCGGCAGCGGCGCGACCGGCAGAGTGGCCCTCGCCCGGCGCGACCACGACGGGGCCGAGGTCGCCATCAAGTACCTGTCCGACGAGCTCAGGGCCGACGTGGGCTTCGTGGCGCGCTTCCGCCACGAGGCCAGGCTGCTCGGCACCATGCGCAGCCCGCACAGCGCCCGCCTGATCGACTACTTCGAGACCGGCTACGGCGCGGCCATCGTCATGGAGCTGGTCAACGGCGCCTCGCTGCGCGAGTTACTCAGGTCGCAGGGCCCGACCGGCCCCGAAGCCGCGCTGACGGTGTTGAAGGGATCGCTGCAGGGTCTCGCGGCCGCGCACGCGATGGGAGTCGTACACCGCGACTACAAACCAGAGAATGTGATCGTCCAGGGCGACGGCGACAGCAAGCTCGTCGACTTCGGCATCGCGGTCATGGCCGGAGAGGGCGCGAGCGCCGCCGGCACCCCGCCGTACATGGCGCCGGAGCAGTGGGCCGGCCACCCCGCCTCGCCCGCCACCGACGTCTACGCCGCCACCGTGGTGTTCTTCGAGTGCCTGACCGGCGCCCGCCCCTACCGGGCCCCCAACCTCGCCGCGCTCGCGCGGCAGCACCAGAGCACGCCACCGCCGATCGAAGACGTGCCCGCCCCGCTGCAAGGACTGGTCGAGCGGGGCCTGGCCAAGCACGCGGGTGAGCGTCCGCCGTCCGCCGAGGCGTTCCTGACCGAGTTGGAGGCCATCGCGGCCGACGCGTACGGTCCCGACTGGGAGGAGCGCGGCAGGCACCGGCTGTCCAGCCTGGCCGGCCTGCTGCTGCTGATGTTCCCGAGCGCGCCCGAGGCGCCCGCCGAGGTGCAGACCACCCTGGCCGAGACCAGCTTCGACGAGCCGTCCACGCTGATGAGCAGGATCCCGGGCAAGGTCATGATCAGTACGGCGTGCGCCGGCCTGGTGATCGTGATCGGGGTCGTGCTGGTGAACACCCTCGACGAGGAGCCCGTACTGCGGGCGCAGACCTCACAGGTGACGCCGACCTCGCTCCCGTCCGAGACGGAACCGCCCATCGAGTCCACGCTGGAAGCGGAGCCGACGCCCGCCCCCGAGGAGACCACGGCGGAGCCGACGGCGGCCCCGTCGGACACCGCGAGCGTCGCCCCGCCCACCGTGAAGCCGACCGCCACCAGGACCGCCACCAGAACCCCCGTCAGGAGCCCTCGGGTCAGGACCCCGTCGGCCAGGCCCACCCGCACCCGGGTGAAGACGCCCGCCCCGACCGCCACCAAGTCCTCCGACCCGGTGCTGAACAGCACGGGCCGGGACAACGGCAACGGCACGCCGCTGGTCACCCGGACCCCGGAGCCGACCCGAGCGCCGACGCGCGACCCCGACCCCCGGCCTACCCCGTCCCGGACTCCGACCACGACGGATCCCAGCTCCCCCGGCAACTCGCCCAGTGGTGGCTCCACGCCCCGTGACACGCCGACCAACCCTGACATCCGGCGCGTGCCCGAGATCTCGCAGGTGCGGGAGTCCGTGACCGTGGCGCCGGGCGTGCTGCTCGCACTCGCCCTGGTGACGTCCGGCACGCTTCCGGGCACACTGGCGGTGAAACGTCGCATGGCGGGACGGCACCGCACGAAGCGCTGAGCTGGCCGGGGGCATCGTCGATGACCAATCCGAGAAACGGCATCGCCGGATTCCAGTTGACCGAGCACACCTGGATCACCGAGGTGGGCAACTGGATCGACGCGATCTCGCCCGATGGCCGCCGGGCCGGAGCGCTGCTGTTCGACGCCAGGATCATTGACACGCCGGGCGTGCGCGACCGCGTCGTGGCGGCCGTGCTGACCGACCGCAGGCTGGCCATGGGCGGGCTGCCCGGCCTCATCCCGGTCGCCGACGTGGTGGCCGCCGGATCCCAGGTGTGGCTGCTGACCGCGCAGGCCGTCACCCCGACCCTGGCCGGCCTGCTGGCCGCCGGGTCGGTCGACGCGAGCGGCGCGGCGTCCGTGCTCGCCGAGACGGCCCACACCCTCGTCGCGCTGCACGCGGCCGGGATCACGCATGGCTCGGTGCAGCCGGGCACCGTGGTGATCACGGCCGAGGGCGGCGCGCTGCTGTCGGAGCGCGGCCTGTCGGACGCCATCCACGGCCGGCTCTCCACACCCGAACGGGACTCGTCCGGCTGGGCGGCGCTGGCCCGGGGGCTGGCCGCCTCGTGCGCGCGCGGGGCTCCCCGGGCCGCCGACCTCTTCGAACGGGCCGCGGCGACGGCGACGACCCGTGGGCTCACGGCGGCCAGGAGCATGCTGCTGGCCGAGCGCGACCTGCTGCCCGGTGGCGTGGTCAGCCGACATGGCCTGGCGCAGGCGGCACGCGGCCAGTCGGTGTTCGCGCAGCCACTCGCGTACACCAGACCGGAGGACGCGGCCGGCAGCGGCCGCGAGGCGGACCGCGACGAGGGCGACATCGTGACCCTGCTGCGCGTCCCCGGCACGAGCACAGGACCTGGCACAGGCACGGGACCCGATGGTCAGTATCCGGGCGCGGGCTTCGGCGCGGGTGCGGGACTTGCTCCGGGCGCGGGCGCGGGCGCAGGCTTCGGCGCGGGCGCGGGCGCGGGTGCGGGATTCGGCGCGGGCGGGCAGGGCTCTGCGGGTGACCAGGCCATGCTGGGCAGTCAGGCGCCGACGCACCCCAGCCCCGGCAACCAGGACGCGGAGCGGTTCGGGCCCGGCGTCGGCACCGAGACGCCGGTCGAGCGGATCTGGCGTGAGGGGCGCGACGGGCCCCGGCGGGGCTCGGCCCGGCGCTCCAAGGTCGAGCGGGCGCGGCGCCGCCGGACGATCCTGGCCGCGGGCGTCCTCGCGGTCATCCTGGCCGGCGCGGCCGTCGCCTGGTTCAGGCTGGGCGCCTCGCCGGACCTGACGGTCGCGTCCGTCGCCGTCAAGGCCCCGAAGAAGGCCCAGCGCTGCAACAGCTCCGTGCTCATCACCGGCACGATCGTCACCAACGGCGAGGCCGGCGAGATCACGTACGAGTGGCGCAAGAACCTGGACAAGGAGGTGGTCAAGGCGACCCTGGAGACCACGTCCGACAAGACCTCCTACAGCGTGCCACTGAGGTGGTCGCTGAAGGGCAAGAGCACCGTCAAGGCCACCGCCACGTTACGGGTGCTGTCGCCGGGCCCGCCGCGCACCGGGAAGGCGAGCTTCACTTACCGGTGTTGACCAACGCAACAATGCATCTCAAACCGGTTCTTACTACTCTGACGGACATGACCACGCAGACCCCCGCGGGCTGGTACCCCGACCCCTACGGATCGCCTCAACTCCGGTGGTGGGACGGTGCCCAGTGGACGGACGCCACGCACCCCCTGGAGCAGGGACACCAGCAGCAGTCGTCCTCCGGCCCCCAGCCGGCCTCCGGCCCGCAGCAGCCCTACGGTAACCAGCAGCCCGACTGGTCGGCCGCCCCCGCGAACCCCACCCTCGCGTACGGCCAGTCGCCGCAACCTCCCTACGGCCGGCAGCAGCCGACCCAGTGGGGCGGCACGCCGCTGCCCGGCGTCGGCTACGGCCCGCCGCGCAAGCAGAGCAGTCCCCTGCCGTGGGTGTTCGGCGGCCTGGCGGCCGTCGTCGTGGTCGCCCTCATCGTGGTGGCCGGCGTCTTCGTGCTCAACAGCAGCTCCGCACCCGTCGGGCTGCCCTCCGCGGCTCCCACGCAGACGGAGGAGTCGCCTCCAGAGCAGACCCCGGAGGCGACGCCCACCGAGCCGGCGCCCACGGCCTCGGCCTCGGCCCCGTTCCCCGAGGCGGTGTCGGGGCGCGTCACCGACCCGCGGGCGGGGGTCTCGTTCGAGGTTCCGGAGGGCTGGGAGGTGCCGAGGACCAACGTCAACAGCGCCGACCCGCGCGCACAGCAATGGACGGGTGGCGTCCAGAAGACCTCGCACGACAACTACGACGGCAAGAACGGCAGCTGGATCGGCAACGTCTACTCCGGGACGCTGGGCGAGAGCTATCCGTACGCCGGGGTGTCCGGGATGAGCATCGCGACCAAGGCCGTCTATATCGACTTCATCACCAAGTACTACGGCATACCGCACACGAAGAAGATCGTCTCGGACAAGGCCATGAAGGTCGGCGACCGGGACGCCTGGGTGCTCCAGTTCGAGCTCGACTTCACCGCGGAGTCGGAGAAGAACGACTACAAGTGGAAGAAGGAGAACGGCGCGATCGTGCTGATGGACCGCGGCGACGGCCGGCGACCGGCCATGGTCTACATGTCCGTCCCGGACAATCTCGGCACCGATGTGGTCAGCGACGTGCTGAGCTCGCTGAAACCGGCCTGAACGGTGGCACTAGGCTGGTGGGACAAGCAAGCGGGCGGAACGCTCCGAGCCGCTGCGGCGAGGAGAACGAATGAGTGACGTGCTGGTCTGGATCGACTGCGAGATGACCGGGCTCGATCTCGGGCGCGACGCGCTCGTCGAGGTGGCGTGCGTCGTCACCGACAGTGAGCTCAACCAGTTGGACGAGGGCGTCGACGTGGTCATCAAGCCGCCGCCGGAGTCCCTGGAGCAGATGTCGCAGGTGGTCCGCGAGATGCACACCGCCTCCGCGCTGCTGCCCGAGCTGGCGGGCGGCGTGACGCTGGCCGAGGCGGAGTCCCTGGTGCTCGACTACATCCGCCGCCACGTGCCGGAGCCGAAGAAGGCGCCGCTCTGCGGCAATTCCATCGGCACCGACCGGACGTTCCTGTCCAGGGACATGCCGGCGGTGGACGGCTATCTGCACTACCGGATGATCGACGTCTCGTCGATCAAGGAGCTGGTCCGCCGCTGGTATCCGCGCGTCTACTTCGCCGCGCCCGAGAAGCAGGGCGGGCACCGGGCGCTGGCGGACATCACCGAGAGCATCAGAGAGCTGCGCTACTACCGCGCGGCCGTGTTCGTGGGGCAGCCGGGGCCCGATTCGGCCACGGCCAGAACACTCGCCGAGCGTGTCACGGGTTAATCAGTGGCGTAAAGACTCCCGAACACCGCTACACTTTTCCTGTGCCGCTCATGCGGGTGGCTCATGGTGGGTGTAGCTCAGGCGGTAGAGCGCCAGGTTGTGGTCCTGGATGTCGAGGGTTCAAGTCCCTTCACTCACCCCACGGTGCAACGGCCGGTCCTTCTGGACCGGCCGTTGCCGTTTTTTCCAACATCGTCCCCAAAACATGACAATGCGAGTTATGCTCACTGTCTACCGCTAACGCCGGAAGCGCGGGGGCCTCGGCGATCTGACCGTCTTCGTTCCGGAGGCCGGATGAGAGTCGACGATGCAGCGTTTGACAGCGTGTTCACGTCATTGAGCAAGCGCGAGGCCGAAGTCATGGACCTGATCGCCACCGGTCAGTCCAACGGCCAGATCGCGCAGCGACTGTTCCTCAGCGAGAAGACAGTCAAGAACCACGTCAACCGGATCTACGCCAAACTCGGCGTGGATTCACGCGTCACGGCCATCGGCCTGTGGCGTTCTCGCTCCTCGGAATAGCCGGCCCACCCCTCGGCGCCGCCCGGCCCGAACGGCGCCGAGGCGTCGTTCCAGGGCTACGCGTTGGTCCAGGACTACGCGTCGTTCCAGGGCTACGCGCGCTGTTCCAGGGCCGCTGACAAGGCCGAGAGGCCGTGGTCGAGGTCGTGCTCCGAGATGTTCAGGGCCGGGCGCAGCCGGACGGAGCGCGGGCCGCACGGGAGCACCAGGACGCCCGCCTCCTCGCGCAACTGGGTGATCAGGGCGTCCCGC
This sequence comes from Nonomuraea glycinis, assembly GCF_014646515.1. Classification (GTDB taxonomy): domain Bacteria; phylum Actinomycetota; class Actinomycetes; order Streptosporangiales; family Streptosporangiaceae; genus Nonomuraea; species Nonomuraea glycinis. The sequence goes on along the minus strand of NZ_BMNK01000001.1, from coordinate 479,083 downwards.
TCGGCGGCGCCGGGCAGGTCGAAGGCGCACATGAGGCCGCGGCCGCGAACGTTGGCGACGGTGGCCGGGTGCTCGGCTTCGAGCTTGGTGAGCCGTTCGAGGATGAGCGCGCCCAGCGTGCCGGCGCGCGGGATCAGGCCGTCCCGTTCGACGATCTCCAGCAGGCCCCGGCTGCGCACCATGTCCACCAGGCCGCCGCCCCAGGTGGAGTTGATCCGGCCGCTCTGCCGGAAGACGTTGTCGGGCACCTGGTCCAGGCGGCGGCCGGCCATGATGCCGCCCACCTGCACCTTCTTGGCGAAGGCCACGATGTCGGGCGACAGGCCGAGCTGCTGGTAGGCCCAGGGGGTGCCGGTCGTGCCGCCGCCCGTCTGCACCTCGTCCAGGATGAACAGGGCGTCGTGCTCGTGGCAGAGGCGCTGCATGGCCTGCAGGAACTCCGGGCGCATGTGGTTGTCGCCGCCCTCGCCCTGGATGGGCTCGGCGATGAAACAGGCGATGTCGTACGGATACCGCTCGAACGCGGCGCGAGCCTGGGCGAGCGCCCGTTCCTCGGCCGCCTCCACGTCGCCGTGGTGGATGGCCGGGACGTCGATGCGCGGCCAGTCGAAGACGGGGAACCGGTCGGTCTTGACCGGGTCGGTGTTGGTCAGGCTCATCGTGTAGCCGCTGCGGCCGTGGAAGGCCTTGGTGAGGTGCAGGACGCGGGTGCCCAGGGCGGGCGACCTGCCCTCGGCCTCGTTGCGGCGGCTCTTGTAGTCGAAGGCCGCCTTCAGGGCGTTCTCGACGGCCAGGGCGCCGCCCTCCACGAAGAACAGGTGCGGCAGGGCGGGGTCACCGAGCACCCGGGTGAAGGTGTCGACGAAGTCCGCCAGATGCTCGGTGTAGATGTCGGAGTTGGCGGGCTTGTTCCGCGCCACCTGGCCGAGGAGCCTGGTGAAGTCCGGGTCGAAGGGCGGGTTCACGCCGAGCGGGGCCGAGGCGAAGAAGGTGTAGAAGTCCAGGTATCGGCGGCCGTCACGGGCGTCCACGAGCCACGGCCCCTGGCTCAACTCCAGATCCAGCACCAGGTGGTAGCCGTCGACGAGTAGGTGGCGGGCAAGGCGGGCGTGTACGTCCATGTCTCCTCCACGTTGAGCCAGACATACAGTACATTCCCCGCCTTGGACGTGATATATCCGTAAGATTTACGGATATTAGCTCTTCGGCACCATCTTCTTCACTTTGAACGACAGGGCGACCAGCGCGATGCCGTACAGGATGGCGAAGATCGCGATCAGCCAGACCAGGCTGAGCATCCCCGCCCCCGGCCAGATCAGCAGCAGGATGCCGAAGAGCACCGACAGGGCGCCGGTCAGGATGAGGGTCCATTCGTTCTCGATCTCCTTGCGGACCCGGATGCCGTACATGATCTCGGCGACGCCGGTGAAGATGGCCCAGAAGGCGATGACGTACAGCAGCGCCAGCGACGTGATCCCCGGCCAGATGAACGCCACCAGACCAGCCAATATCCCGAGAATTCCGGAAATGATGAGCCAGGCCCGCGACCTCACCCCCTGCTGGAACGCCGAGAAGATCGAGAAGATCCCGTCCACGATCGCGTACGCGCCGAAGAAGATCACCAGCACCAGCAGCGTGATGCCGGGCCAGATCAGCGCCAGGATCCCGAAGATGATCGCCGCGATCCCGCGAATGAGCACCAGCCACCAGGTGCGTGCGAGTTGCTCCATTCCGGACTGTTGTCCGCAACGGGCACTCGCCCACCTCCCCACCCGGTCAAATCTGTGTCATTGCCAGCAGATGCGGTCAAATCTGCGCCACCAGGGGCAGGCGTCACTGCGAGTAGACGACGATCGACACCGCGATGTACTGGACGAGGTAGGCGGCGAGCGTGCAGGCGTGGAAGACCTCGTGGTAGCCGAACCAGCGCGGCGACGGATCCGGGCGGCGCAGCCCGTACACGATCGCGCCGGCACTGTAGAGGAGGCCGCCGACGGCGACCAGCACCACGGCGACCAGCCCCGCGCCCCGCAGGAGTTGCGGCAGCACGAAGACGGCGGTCCAGCCGAGCGCGAGGTAGAGGACCGTGTAGAGCCAGCGCGGCGCGCCCATCCACAGCACCCTGAACAGCACGCCGGCCAGCGCTCCGCCCCAGGTGACGGCGAGCACCGCGATCCTGGCGGCCCCGTCGAGCGCGAGCAGCGCGAACGGCGTGTACGTGCCCGCGATGATCAGGTAGATGTTGGCGTGGTCGAGACGGCGCAGCACCTCCGCCAGGCGAGGGCCGAGGGTGCTGCGGTGATAGGTGGCCGAGATGCCGAAGAGCAGCGCGGAGGTGATCGCGTAGATGGCGGAGGCGAGCCGTGCCTGGAGGGTGGGCCCGAGGGTCACGAGCGTGAATCCCGCGATCAGCGTCACGGGCAGCGCCCCCGCGTGCAACCACCCCCGCAGCCTGGGCTTAACGGTGATCGTCGTCATATAACCTACGGTACCGTAGGTTAGAGCCCATTGAGGAAACGGGTGACGATCGGCACAGCCGCGGCCCTGCCCGATCCGCCGTGCCGCACGAAGACGCAGAAGGCCAGGTCGTCGCGGTAGCCGACGAACCAGCCATGTGACCGTTCGCCCTCGACCTCGGCCGTTCCGGTCTTGCCGGACACCCCGTCGGGGAGTCCGGCGCCGCTCGCCGTGCCGTGCTCCACGACGGCGCGCATCATGGCGCGCAGGTTCGCCACCACGCCCTGGTCCAGCTCGACCGGCGGGGGCGGCTCGCCGTCGACGCGACGGACCTGCTCGTCCGACAGCAGCCGGGGCGAGCGCAAGGTGCCGTCCTGCACCGCGGCGGCGATCATGGCCATGCAGAGCGGGCTGACGACGACCGAACCCTGGCCGATGGCGTTCGAGCCGAACCAGTCGGCGTCCGCCGGGTCCTCGATGGCGCCGCACGCGCCCTGCGCGCCGGTCGGCATCGGCCTGCCGAACCCCCACTCGGCCGCGGTCTCGCGCAGATCCTCACGTCGCAGGCGGGTGAGCGCCTGCTCGACGAAGGTGGTGTTGCAGGAGTAGGCGAAGGCGTCGGTGAAGGAGACCAGCCCCCGATCCACCCCGCCGTCGTTGGTGAAGGCCCGCCGGTCCGGGAAGCTGTACGTGGCCGGGCACGGCACCTGGGCGGCCGGTTCGAGCCCGGCCTTCATCAGAGCGGCAGCGGTGATTATCTTGAAGGTGGACCCCGGCGGGAAGAAGTCGTGGAAAGCGCTGTAGTTGTCCTTCAGCCTGTCGGCCAGCGCGAGCACCTCGCCGGTGGCGGGCCGCAGCACGACGATCGCGGAGTCCTCCGCCCCGTCCAGCGACCGCGCGGCAGCGGCCTGGACGGAGCTGGACAGCGTGGTGCGCTGGACGTCGGGCTTGGGCTCGACCGTCATGATCCGCTGCTCCGGCCGGCCCGGCGCCTTCGCCACCAGCGCCCACCCCGCGCTGTCCCCGTCCAGCTCGGGCCGCAGCCGCGCCAGGAGGGACTCGACGTAACCGTTGTTGGGGATCTTGTGGCCTTCCCTGGTGAGCAGCTCGACCGGGGGCCCTTCGACGTCCACGATCTCCACCGTCCCGCCGTCCTTGAGCAGCGGGTGGAGGGTCTCCGGCGCCCACAGCACCTTCCAGTGCCGGTTCCGTACGGCCAGCCGCAGCGTGCCGTCGAACGGCCAGGCGCCGAAGGTCTCCAGCATCCGGCTGCCGCTGAAGGGGACCTCCGCCGTCTCCTCGCCGGTGACCTTGACCGCCCCCGGCCGTAACTCCACGCTCTTGACGCCGAGTTCGGCGCTCATCGACAGGTGGCGGGGGCGGAAGTCGGCGGGCGGCTCGTGCACCAGAGCGGCCATGGCCTCGACGTTCCCCGCCCGCCAGGCCGCGAAGTAGGCGGCCGAGGTCTCGGCGGCGCTGCCCCTGACCCCGCCGGCGGCCAGGACCGCGAAGGCGACCGCCCCGAATACCACCGCAACCGCGCTCAGGAGGACAATCAACCTTCGGCGTCGCATACGGTTCTCCCAGGAGGGATCAACGTGGCACGTGGACAGCGAGAGCCGATGCCCGGGCAGTACCCGGTGACATTCGGCGAGGTCGAGCTGCTCCGGGATCTTGACAGGCAGGACGGCTGGGTGCTGTCCAAGGATGGCGTACCTCAGTCATATGTTGACCTACAAGACCCGACATTTCTTGAATTCGAGTACGTACGCCTCATGGCCGATGTTATCGACCTGCTGGACGAGGGTCCGCTGAGCTGTCTGCACGTGGGGGGCGGCGCCTGCACCATCCCGCGCTACGTCGCGACCACCCGCCCCGGCTCCCGGCACATCGTCATCGAACCCGACGGGCTGCTGGTCAACCTGGTGCGCGAGCAGCTCGACCTGCGCTCGGTGCCGCGCCTGAAGGTCATCGTGGCGGGCGGCCGGGAGGGCACCGCCAAGATCTGGGACGACTCGGCCGATCTGGTCGTCCTGGACGCGTTCATGGGCGCCACGATGCCGGTGGAGCTGGCCACGACCGAATACCTGAGCGACCTCACCCGGGTGCTGCGCCCGTCGGGCACCCTGCTGATCAATCTGGCCGACGGCAAGGGCCTGGCCTTCGCCAGACGCCTGCTGGCCACCGTCACCGGCACGTTCGGGCACGTGGCGCTGCTGGCCGAGCCGGGCGTCATGCGCGGCCGTCGCTTCGGCAACCTCATCGTCGCGGCCTCCCGCACCGAACTGCCCCTCGACCTGCTCACCCGCCGCGCCGCCGGCGGCCTCACCCAGGCCAGATGCGTGCACGGCGGAGCGCTGACGAACTTCATCGCCGGGGCGGCGCCCATCAAGGACGGGGACGCGGTCCTCGCCCCGGTGCCACCCCCCGCCGTCTTCGGCTAGGGCTTCAGATAGGCGAGCACCGCCGCCACCCTGCGGTGCACGTCGGCGCTGTTCTCCAGGCCGAGCTTGGTGAAGATGGAGTTGACGTTCTTCTCCACCGACGACACCGACAGGTGCAGCGCCCTGGCGATGGCGCCGTTGGACCTGCCGTGGGCCATCTCGCGCAGCACGTCGCGCTCGCGCGGGGTGAGCGCCTCGTGCTCGCCCCGCACGTCGTGCCGGTCCAGCAGTCCCTCCACCACCTTGGGATCGATGACCGAGCCGCCCGAAGCGACGGCCCTGATCGCGCCGAGCAGCTCGTCGAGGTCACCGACCCGGTCCTTGAGCAGGTAGGCCACTCCCTCGGTGCCGTGCTTGAACAGCTCCAGGGCGAACAGCGCGTCGGAGTACTGCGACAGCACCACCACGCCCACCCCGGGATGCTCGTGGCGCAGGCGGTGCGTGACGTCGATGCCCTCGAAGCCCTCCCGCCACCGGCCGCCGGGCATCCGGATATCGGTGATCACCACCTCGGGGCCGAGTCTCCGTACGGCGTCCAGCAGCTCGTCGGCGTTGCCCACCGCGCCCACCACGGCGACCTCGCCGGACATCTCCAGCAGCCGCCTGGTGCCCTCCCGCACCAGGTAGTGATCGTCGGCCACGACCGTCCTGATCGTCTCAGCCACCGACCGGCACCCAGGCCTCCACCCGTGTCCCCTTCCCGTGCTCGCTGTCGAGGTCGAGCCCGCCGCCCAGCGCGTCGAGCCGGTCGGCCAGCGTCGCCAGCCCGCCGGCGTCGAATCCCTTGCCGTCGTCGGACACGGTCGCCCGCAGCCGGCCGGCCGTCCTGTCCAGCCGTACCTCTATCTTGGTCGCCTCGGCGTGTTTGAGCGCGTTGGCCACCGCCTCGCTCACCGTGAAGTACATCGCCCCCTCGATCTCGTCGGCGAACCGCTCGCCCCGCAGCTCCCTGCGGGCGAAGACCTGGGTGGGCACGGGCAGCCGGGCGCAGCGCGCCTCGACGGCCTCCACCAGGCCGCCCTGGGTGAGCGCCGACGGGTGGATGCCCGCCGCCAGCTCCCGCAGGTCCTGGAGGGTCTGGCGGGCCTGCTCGCGCAGGTGGCCGAGCGTCTCGGCGTCGCCGCCGGTGGCGCGGGCCAGCTCGATCCCGGCGATCAGGGCGACGAGCTGCTGCTGGACGCCGTCGTGGATGTTGCGCTCGATCCGCCGCCGCTCGGCCTCCTGCGCGTTGACCAGGCGCGCGGCCAGCCCGGCGCTCTGGATGGCCAGCCCGGCGGGTACGGCCAGCGCCTCCAGGAACCGCTGGTCCTCCTCGTGGAGGCTCCCCCGGTCCCGGGGGCCGCACTCGATCCGCCCCAGACCGCCGCGCACGGGCAGCGTCAGCGCGGCCGGGCCGTCCTCCCTGCCGGAGACCACCCGCCTGCCGTCGGCGAGCGTGACGGCGGCCCACCGGGTGTCCAGGCCGGTCCGCACCGCCGTGGCCAGCCTGCCGAGCTGCTCCACGGGCTCGGCGGTCGCCTCCAGCGCGGAGCCGAGACGGGACAGCACCTCGTCCACGGTGGGGCGGACATCGAACACCAGCAGGACTCGCGAGCCCCGGATTCGCACCCGGATGTCCAGCAGGTGGTGCCGCACGATCGCCACCACAATGGCGCCGGGCAGGGCCGTGACCAGGGTGAAGAGCCCGATCATGCCGATCCCCGGCAGGGCGGCGTTCATGCTGAAGGACAGGACCAGCCCGATCCCGACCTGGACGGCCACCGCGCCGGCCAGGATCCAGCCGTACTGCCCCCGTTCGGGCCGCTCACTGCGCCACCAGCGCACGACCAGTCCGCCGAGCACGACCAGGGACATGATCCAGGTGACGGTCTGACCGATCGTCGACGCCAGCGTGCCGACCAGCCCGACGGGTGTCGAGACGTCGCTGTAACCGGTCGGCATGATCGTCATCATCGCGTTCCCGACCGCATGCGTCGCGATGGCGACACCCGCGATCCACGCGACCGGCCGCCACCGGCGCGAGGGCAACCTCCCCTCGGGAAACAGCAGCGGAATGAACACCCAGGACAGGCCGTAGAACAGGGCGAGCGCCGCGGCCGGCGGATAGCCGCCCGCCACCCCGCGAATCAGCAGGCCGGCGCCCAGCATGCCGATCCCGAAACAGACCGCGGTGACCAGCAGCAGCCAGCCGTACCGCACCTCCGGACGCCGGGCGGCGAGCAGCCAGCCCAGCGCGGGCAGGAGCAGGCCGACCGCGATGAACGCCCACTGCGACGGCCGGGTGCTCTCCAGCAGCATGCCGGTCGTCAGCCCGGCGGCCGCGATCAGCGCCAGCAGGCCGGCCGCCACGTTCGTCCGCATAAGGAGCCTCCGCGTAAAAGAGACATCGTCACAAAGCGGATATGGCGGTGTCCATGAGGTTGACCGCACAGTCCGTACGGCCAACCCCACCCGCCGGAACGGTGGCTCACACGGTGGGCGGGCACTCCCGGATCGCCTTGGCTGGGATCACGTCCTCCGAACGGAAGGAATCCCCGTGAAGCGATCCATGGCGGCAACGGCGGCCGCCCTGACCCTCGTCACCATGACCGCGTGCGCCGGGCAGACCGCCACGGCCACGCCTGGAGCATCCAGGACCGCCTCTCCCACCGCCACGCCCGGAACGTCCGGGCCCGCCACGCCTGGAGCGTCCGGATCCGCGTCCCCGTCGCCCGACGTCGAGATCCCCGGCACCCCGCTGGGCGACGCGCTGCGCTGGCTGCTGGACGCCTCGACCAGGGCGCCGATCATGGAGAGCGAGCTGGCCGAGCACCTGGCGCCCGCCTTCCTCGCCCAGGTCCCGGCGGAGGCGTTCAACCAGACCTTGGCGGCCGTCAAGGACCTGCGGCTGCTCGGGCTGTCCGTCGCGCATGCCAACGCCTTGTACGCCCGTGTCGAAACGGGCGGCACCCCGTACATCCTCGAACTCTCCGCGGACGCCTCAGGCAGGATCACCGGCGCGCGGCTGAGCGCGCCACCCACCCCCCAGCCCACGCCGGCGAGCTGGAAGGAGCTCGACGAGCGGCTGCGCAAGGCGGCGCCGCAGGTCGGCTTCCTCGCGGCCGAGGTGACCCGCGGCGACTGCCGCCCGGTGCACGGCGTCGCGGCGGGCGAGAAGCGCCCGCTCGGCTCGATGGTCAAGCTGTACGTGCTCGGCACGGTCGCCGAGCGGATCCGGAGCGGCGCGTTCGGCTGGGACACCAGGCTCACGATCACGCCCGAGCTGAAGAGCCTGCCGACCGGGCAACTCCAGGACCGGCCGGACGGCAGCGAGGTGACCGTCCTGGAGGCCGCCAGACTGATGATCTCCATCAGCGACAACACCGCCACCGACCTGCTGATCCACCAGGTGGGCAAGAAGGCGGTCGAGCGCACGATGCGCGCCTGGACCGGCTCGGCCGACCGGCGCAACGTGCCGCTGCTGAGCACCCGCGAGCTGTTCACGCTCAAGGGCACCGACCATCCGCGCCTGGCCGAACGCTACCTGTCCATGAGCGACGCCAAGCAGCGCGCCTACCTGGCCAGAACGATCGCCAAGGTGCCGCTCTCGGACATCACCGCCTGGGCCGAGCCGCGCGACCTCGACACCATCGAGTGGTTCGCCTCCCCCACCGACATCTGCCACACCTACGCGAAGCTGGCGAAACAGGGTGACAAGCGGGTCGGTGAGGCGATGTCCCTCTCGGACGGCGGGCTCGGCCTGGACAAGGGGACGTGGCCGTCGGTGTGGTTCAAGGGCGGATCCGAGCCCGGCGTGCTCGACCTGAGCTACCTTGCCCGCTCGAAGGACGGCCGGACCTTCGTCGTCACCGTGATGGGCATCGACCCGGCCAAGCCGCACGACGAAGGCAAGCTCGGCCAAGAGTTCGCGGCGCTGGTACGAGGCGGCTTCGCCCTGGCCAGAAATGGTTGAGCGCGGTCGCGGCACAAGACAGGTTCGCCGGATCCTGCAACGACTCGGCGGCCTGTCAGCTCGTGCGACTGGCTGCGTGACGACTGCTCGTTGCGGGTTTATACCGAGCTCAGCCCTTACTCGGGAGGTTGCCCACGCCGGCCCCGAGTTGCAGACGGAACGGGGTCTTCAGCGTGGGAGATGTTGAGATAGGCACCACGAAAATAATCGGCCAGGCAGGGTTCTCGTTGGTCTCGTCACCGCTGACCACGATGACAGGCCGCTTCGGCTTCACGGTGCGGAGCCGATCGTCACGACGACTGATGAGGCTGCTGTTGGACAGCTCGTATTCAGCTCGCGTGAACGCCGAGTCATAGGGGCAGAAGTTGTCCCAGCGCCAGGTGGCGCCACTGAACTGGTTCTCCCCCGAGACCACGGCTTGAAGGTCGGCCATGTACAGCAGTTTGACGAGCTTCGTCTTCGAGTTCCCACGCCCCTTCGGCGGCCGATGACTTCGGCGCTCCGGTGCGAGGTGAGTTCGTGTCGGCCAGGAATAGTTGAAGGATAAATCATGTTGAGCCGGGCAACTTACCTCTGGAAGGAGCCCGGTATGCCGGCCGTGACCGTAGAGAACCTGATGACGCTCCCCCTGCTGCCTGAGCCCGCGCCCGGCACGCCGCAGCGCAAGGTGCTCGCCGTGGAGACCGCCCCGAGCGGGTTCGAGGGCGAGGGCTTCCCCGTGCGACGGGCGCTGGCCGCGATCAAGCCCGCCTACCTGGACCCGTTCGTGGTACATGATCGACGGGGTGATGGATCACCTCGACTCCAACGGCGGCGGTGGCACCATCACCAACGGCGACACCCAGTGGATGACCGCCGGGGCCGGGATCTTGCACAAGGAGGCGCCGCCGGAGTGGCTCGTGCAGCAGGGCGGGCTGTTCCACGGCATCCAGCTGTGGGTGAACCTGCCGGGCGCCAAGAAGATGACCGCCCCGAAATATCAGGACATCCGGAGCTCCAGCGTCGCGCTGCTCGCCAGCCACGACGGGGGCGCGCTGGTACGGCTCATCGCGGGCGACCTGGCCGGCCACAGCGGTCCTGGCAGCACGCAGACGCCCATCACCCTGCTGCACGCCACCGTCAGCCCCGGCGCCCGGCTCGCGCTGCCCTGGCGCAGGGACTTCAACGCGCTGGCGTACGTGCTGTCGGGAAGCGGCACGGTCGGGGCCGACAAGCGCCCGTTGAAGAGCGGCCAGCTGGCCGTCTTCAACGGCTTCGGCGACCGCCCGGGGCTCGGCACCGACGGCGAGTTCGTCACGATCTCCGCCACCACGGAGACGCTGGAGGTCATCGTGCTGGGCGGCGAGCCGATCGGTGAGCCGGTGGCCCACTACGGCCCGTTCGTCATGAACACCCAGGCGGAGCTCGTCCAGGCCATGGAGGACTTCCAGGCGGGCAGGCTCGGCACCATCCCGGCCGGCCACGCGTAACCGGCGACGCCGAGGCGGACCACCACCGCGGCCGGGCACGCGTGACCAGCGAGGCGAACCACCACCGCAGCCGGGCACCCGTGACCAGCGAGGGTCCGCGTGGGCGATCCCGGCCGGTCACACGCCACCGGCGACGGCCCAGGCGGGCCGTCGCCTCGGCCGGGCGCGTATGACCGGTGGGTGGGTCCGCGTGGGCCCACCCACCGTCAGGAGAGGATCACTTCAAGGTCAGGCAGGCGGCGCGGTCTCCGGCCATGCCGATGTCGGGGCCGGAGGTCGTGGTGGGCCGGGCGTGCACGATGAGGGATCGGGGCAGCCGGGTGGAGTCGAGACTCCAGTCGTGACGGGCGCTGGCATGACCGGCCCCCGACTCGTCGGTGGTGAAGTCGAGCCAGACCTCGCTGGCGGTGCTCACCTGGCCGGGCACATGCTGGTAGTGCGGACCGGCGTCCTCGCCCTTGGGGCCGCAGGGCTTGGTGTGCAGATGGGCGCCGTAGGCCCGGCCCGGCCGGAAGTTCTCGACCATCAGGGACGTGAGCGTCCGGCCCGCGGTGGACTCGGAGGTGACGTTGGCCTGGGCGCCCACGGGCACCAGGCCGCGGTCGTAGGTGATGATGTCGGGATCGTTGGTGGAGAACTCACCGCTCCCCTTCAGCATGATGCCGCTCTGTGCCGCCGGGTGCGCGAGCTGCGCCGGCGCGCCGGAGCAGCCCGCCGCGAGCAGGGCGAGCAGAAGTGCGGGCAGGCGCATGTGAACCCCTCTGGAGCACGAGTCCGTACGGGCGCGGACTCTCGGGGCACCTACTCTATAGAGTAGCCGCTCGGCTACGCACCGTATTCGGCCGCGATGGCGTCGATCCGTGCGGCGAGGGCGAAGTCGAGCTCGGTCAGGCCGCCCTGGTCGTGCGTGGTGAGCGCCAGGTGCAGCTCGCGCCACCGGATGTCGATGTCGGGATGGTGGTTGAGCTCCTCGGCCCGGACCGCGATCGCGTCGACGATCCGGATGGCCGTGGGAAAGTCGGGGGCGGTGATCGTGCGGCGGATCTCGTCGCCTTCACGCCGCCATCCGGGTAGCTCACGCAGCTTCTGCTCGACGTCCATGGGGGCAACGCTACGCGGCGCAGGCGGTGATCGACTTGGCCGGGGCCGCCGACGATCCGCCGCCCCGCGCGGCTCAGCTCGCCGGCGAGGACGCGAGATCGCGCTTCACGGCGCGGGTCAGCTCGTCCGCGAGAATCTCCGGTGCGCCCGACCCGACCGCGTCCAGCGCGGCGCCGGCGACCCCGGCCGGGTCGGTCTTGTTCTCGGCAGCGACGAACGCGGCCATGTCGGTGTCCATGTAGCCGACGTGCAGGGCGGTCACCGTGATGCCCTTGGGCGCCAGCTCGTGACGCACCGCGTCCGTCATCGCCCAGCTCGCGGCCTTCGCGGCGCTGTACGCGCCGGAGGTCGGCGGGTGCAGCCAAGACAGGACGGACAGCACGTTGAGAATGGCGCCGCCGCCGTTCGCCTCGATGATCGGCGCGAAGGCGCGGGTGACGCCGAGCGTGCCGAAGTAGTGGGTCTCCATCTCCAGGCGGATCTGGTCCAGGTCGCCGTCGAGGAGCCTGCTGCGGGTGGAGACGCCGGCGTTGTTGATCAGCAGCGTCGCGTCGGCCGCGACCTGGGCCGCCCGCGCCACCGACTCCGGGTCGGTGATGTCCAGTCGCAGCGGCACCGCGCCGGGCACGTCGATCGACTCGGGGTTGCGGGCGGCGGCGTACACCTTGGCGCCGCGCTCGATGAGCTGCGTGACGAAGTGCCTGCCCAGCCCGCGGTTCCCTCCGGTCACCACTGCCACGGATCCGTTGATGTCCATGTCATATCCCCTTCTTTGTCACGATTCGTACCCAGTAAGCCTGATTTATAGGTCTTGGTCGGGTTTTGCTGAGTGCTCGCGCCGTCCAGGCCATCGCGCCTCGCGGCGTCTTCAATATGACCGGTCGTCTTAGGTTCGTCAAGTGCCGGTACGAGATTTGACAGTGCTTGAGATGACCGGCCATATTGACGACGGAGGTGTGTCATGGCCAGGCGGAGCATGCGCAACGAGATCGTCACGGCGGCGCTGGAGCAGTTCCATGCGCACGGCTACAACGCGGCCGGGGTCAAGACGATCACCGACGCGGCGGGCGTACCTAAGGGGTCGTTCTACAACCATTTCGACAGCAAGGAGACGCTGGCCGTCGAGGTGCTGCGCGTCTACGGCGAGGGGCGTCTCGACGAGTTGCTCGGCGGCGCGGACGAGCCGCTGGTCCGCCTGCGCGCCCACTTCGAGGCCATCCGGGACCAGGTCGTACGGCTCGAGTTCACCCGGGGGTGCCTGCTCGGCAACTTCGGCGCCGAGATCGCCGACCACAGCGAAGTGATCCGGGACAGCGTCGCGGCAGGATTCCGGCAGTGGGTGGCGGCGATCTCGGCCACCCTCGCGCAGGCTCAGCGCGGCGGCGCCGTCCGGGCCGGCCTCGACCCCGAGATGACGGCCCGCTTCCTCCTCAATGCCTGGGAAGGCACCCTCCTGCGGGCCCGCGCCGACCGCTCCGCCGAGGCCTTCGACACCTTCTTCGCCATCGCCTTCGGCCCCCTGCTCGCCGACGGCGCCTGAAATGCGGCTCAGCCGAAGTGGGTGCGGGTCTCTGCGAAGGCCTGGTCGGTGCCCTCCAGGGCGCGGGCCACGTCCTCCTCCGTGTGGGCGGCCGACATGAACCAGTTGTGCCAGGGGTGCAGGTAGACCCCGTGCCGCAGGCAGGCGTCGCTCCAGTACAGGGCCGTGGACAGGTCGGCGTCGCCGTCGAAGCTCAGCCAGGGGATCGTCACCGGCCCGGTCTGGTTGACGGTGAAGCCGTGCGCCTTGGCCTGGGCGTACAGGCCGTCGCGCAGTTGGGTGCCGGCCCGTTCCATGGTGGCGATCCCGTCGGTGTCGCGCAGGGTCTCGATCGTGGCCTTGGCCGCCGCCATGGCGACCGCCGAGAACCAGAACGACCCGGTCGAGTACAGCGTCTGGGCCGGGCCGCGCAGCGCGTCCGTGCCGGTGACGGCGGCGATCGGGTAGCCGTTGGCCATGGCCTTGGACCACGCGGTCAGGTCCGGGCGCACCCCGTACTGCTCCCACGAGCCGCGCAGGTCGATCCGGAAGCCGGCCCGCACGTCGTCGATCACCAGCGCGGCCCCGAGGCGGTCGGCCAGCGCCCGCGCGCCGCGCGCGAAGGTGGGCTCCACCAGCTCCTGGTCCTCGAACGCGTCGTGCTTGAACGGCGTCACGATGATCGCCGCCACGTCCCCTTCGACGGTGGCCGCCGCGGCCTCCAGCGATTCCAGCGAGTTGTAGGCGAACTCCACCAGGTCGGCCCGCTCGTTCGGGGTCGTGCCGGCGGTCGAGGGCGTGCACCAGGGGTCGGCGCCGTGGTAGGCGCCGTGCGCCATGAGGACCTTCGTCCGGCCGGTGGCGGCCCTGGCGACCATCAGCGCCTGGGTGGTGGCGTCGGTGCCGTTCTTGGAGAACATCGCCCAGTCGGCGCTCGGCACGGTGTCGACCAGCAGCTCGGCCAGCTCGACCATGACCGGTCCCGGGCCGTTGAGGCAGTCTCCCTGGGCGAGCTGCCGGGCCGCCGCCTCCTCCACGCGCGGGTGCCGGTGGCCGAGCACGATGGGTCCCCAGCTGCACATGAAGTCGATGTACTCGCGCCCGTCCACGTCCCACTGCCGGCATCCCTCGCCCCGCGCGAAGAACTGCGGGTAGCCGGGGGCGAAGATGGCCGCGTTGAGATGCCCGTACATGCCGCCGGGCACCACCTTCATGGCCCGCCGGCGGAGATCGGCGTCTGTCATGGGAGAGCTCTTTTCCACGAGAAGATCAAGCGAGAAAGTCAGGCGAGGAGGGCCAGGGTGGTGGCGAGGTCCGTCAGGCCGGCGTCCGAGCCGAGGCCGGTGGCGACCTGCGCGGCGGCGGCCGTGCCCCAGCGGGCGGCGGTCAGCACGTCCTGATCGTGCAGCAGGCCGGTGATGAACCCGGCGCAGTACGCGTCCCCGCAGCCGGTGGTGTCGGCCACGTCCGTCTTGAGCGCCGGCACCGGCTCAGCCCCGGCCTCGGTCACGACCAGGCTGCCCGCGGCCCCCAGGGTGACCAGGACGCCGCGCGGTCCGTCGGCCAGCAGGGCCGCCGCGGCGGCGGGCACGTCGGCCGCGCCGGTCATGAGCAGAGCCTGGGCGTCGTTGGGCAGGACGTAGTCCACGTGGGGCAGGAACGCCCGCGCCATGCCTAACAAATCCGGCATTTCCGATAGCAGGTCCATCGTCACGATGACCCCTGAGGCCCGGACGGCGTCGAGCAGCTCGAAGAAGGCCGGGTCGCCGAGTCCGAACGTCACGTCCATGCCGCCGAGGTGGATCGCCCGGACGCCGCGCAGCGTCTCGGTGTCGAGGTCGGCGAGGGTGACGCCGAGATTGGCGCCGGGGACGTGGAAGCTGGGGCGGCCGCCGTCGGGCCGGATCGGCAGGATGGAGGCGGCCGTCTGCTCACCGGCCCGGCGCACCAGCCGGCTCACGTCCACGCCCCGCTTGGTCATCACCGCCACCAGGAAGTCGCCGAGCTCGTCGTCGCCGACGGCGCCCATGGAGACGACCTCGTTGCCCAGCTTGACCAGGTCGACCGCGGTCCCGGCGGCGGCACCGGCGGCGGTCAGCCGGATCTGGTCGACCAGGACGGTGTCCTGCCCTTCGGGGATGCGCTCGACGGGCCTGGCGAGGATGTCGACGATGTGCACGCCGACCGTGGCGACGGTCATGGGTCTAAATAGACAGACGTCCGAATAAAAAGTCAATATGCTGAGGCGAGAACGAGAGGGGGCCGTCCATGCCGAAGATCGTCGACCATGACGAGCGCAGGCGGGAGGTGCTCACCGCCGCCAGCCGGGTGATCGTCAGGGACGGCATCGACGCGGCCACCACCCGCGCCATCGCCAAGGAGGCGGGCTACTCCAACGGCGTCCTGGCGCACTACTTCACCGACAAGGACGAGATCCTGCTGTCGGCGCTGCGCCAGTCGCACCAGCGCATCCGCGAGCGCCTGGCCCGCAAGGTCGACGCCGCGTCCGGGCTGGCCGCCCTGCGCGAGCTGCTGCTGGACAACCTGCCCCTGGACGCCGAGCGCACCCAGGAGACCCGCCTTGAGGTGAGCTTCTGGAGCCGCAGTCTGGCCTCCGAGCGTCTGGCCGAGGTGCAGCGGGCCGAGGCGGCCGAGTTGCGGTCCGCCGTGCGGGACCTGCTCGGCCAGGCCCGCGCGGCTGGCGAGCTGACCTCGGACCAGAGCCTCGACGACCTCACCGAGCAGCTCCTCGCCCTGGTCGACGGCCTCAGCCTGCACCTGCTCCTCTACCCCGACCGCCTGCGCCGGGCGGACCTGGAACGCCTGCTCCTCCGGTTCGTCGATCAGGTGATAACCGACATTTCCGGATAACGCGGGATAGCATGCCGCCCCATGAAGAGACGGGCGAAGATCGTCAATGTCGCGCTCGCGACGGCTCTGGTAGCCACTCTCACCCCGGCCGCGCCTGCGCACGCGGCCCGGGGTTACATGATCAGGAACGCCTCCACCGGCACCTGCCTGGGCATCACCAAGGACAACTCACCGCACAAGATGGGCTACTTCCTGCACTCCTACCGCAATTGTGACCCCTTCGCCATAGACCTGCGGTGGACCCGCACCCGTGCACATATCGCCAGCGTCGGCTTCAAGGGCAAGCAGTGCGTCAGCGCCCCCAAGCACGTGCCCGAGCGCTCGGTCGTGCTCGTGCGGCGGTGCGGCTCCGACCGGAAGCACCAGCGGTTCGCCTTCCCCCTGGTCACGCGCCGGCTCGGCGGCGACCGGCACCAGATCGAGTGGCAGGGCCGACTGAGGGACACCTGCCTGCTGGCCAATGACCAGAACCAGGTCTTCGGGGTGCGATGCAACCCCTCCAGCATGACCCAGAACTGGGTGCTGGTCCCCTGAGCCAACGGATCCGGCCGACCGGCCACCTTGCCGTCGCATGAGCCTCGACCGGCCCTGATGGTCAGGGCCGGTCGTCGCCGATGACGAAACCGGTGTGGGTGTCCACGTCCACGGCCGAGCGGGCGAGCACGGTGCCATCGCTGACCAGGGCGAGGTGCAGCCGCCCGCTCGACCAGCCGGCCGGCAGCTCGGCGCGCACCTCGGCGGGGCCGCTGAGCAGGAACGGCTTGGCCTCGATCCACGGACCCTCGACGCCCGGATCGGCCGACGAGGCCGACGAGGCCGACGGGGCGGACGGGGCGGACGGGGCCGACGGGGCCGACGCGACTGGCACGGCCGGCGCGGGGCCGAAGACGGGGGTCCAGGCCGTGTGCAGGCGGCCGTTGACCGGCTCGGTCCCGTGGTGCGAGACGCGGACGGGCACGGTGACCTCGCGCTCCGCGCTGAGCAGGTCACGGCCGGGGGCGACGGGGACGACGTCGAGGACGAGCGCGGTCGTGGCGTTCACGTCCGCCGGGTCCACGCCGGCCAGGTCCTTGGGCCGCCGCTCGAAGTCCAGCAGGCCCGCGGACTCGTGCTCGACGTCGTACAGCTCGGTGTAGACGTAGCCGGCCAGCCGGTCGTGGCGGCGCAGCTCCTGGGTCTGCCAGCGCAGGTGCCAGGCGCGTTCGACACAGGTGAAGCCGCCGCCGTACTCGCTGTTGAGGTTCGGCAGGCCGCGCAGCGGCTGCGACGGGACGCCCGCCAGCTTCTTGCGCACCACGTGGTCGGGGCCGAGCCGGACGGGGAAGTCGTCCTGCTCGCCGTCGAGCAGCGCGGCGACCGTCCGGCCCCAGGAGGCGGCGGACTCGTCGTAGTAGTGCCAGTCGAGCAGGTCGGTCCTGACGTGCGTCCAGCCTGAGTTGTCCACCGCGGGCCTGGTCGGGTCGAGTGCTTTGAGCAGGTCGTACGCGCGCGCCGCCGCCTCCTGCTTGGCCGGGTCGCCCGGGATGTCCCAGTCCA
The DNA here is from genome assembly GCF_014646515.1 of Nonomuraea glycinis. Taxonomy (GTDB): domain Bacteria; phylum Actinomycetota; class Actinomycetes; order Streptosporangiales; family Streptosporangiaceae; genus Nonomuraea; species Nonomuraea glycinis. Next base: position 461,734 of record NZ_BMNK01000001.1, on the reverse strand, counting down.
GGCCCCACTCCTCGTTGTACAGGCCCCAGATGACGATCGCCGGGGAGTTGCCGTCGCGTTCGACCATGGGCGCGATCTGCTCCTCGAACGCGGCCACCGACTCGGGCGAGAAGCGGCCCGTCGCGGCGGGTTCGGCCCACACCAGCATGCCGAGCAGGTCGGCATGGTGAACGAAGCGCGGATCTTCCAGCTTGAGGTGCTTGCGCACCAGGTTGTAGCCCGCCGCCGCGGCCAGCTCGATGTCATGGCGCAGCGCGGCGTCGTCGGGGGCGGTGATGCCGGTACGCGGCCAGTAGCCCTGGTCGAGCACGCCGCGCACGAACAGGCGGCGGCCGTTGAGGTAGAGGTCCTCGCCGATCACCTCGATCCGGCGCAGTCCGGTGTAGGCGGCGACCCGGTCGGCGCCGTCAGCGGAGATCAGCTCGGCGTCCACGTGGTAGAGGTACGGGTCCTCGGGTGACCAGAGTCGCGGCTCGGCCACGGGGAGCACGATCGGGTCCGTGGCCGTCGCGGCCTCCGAGCCCGCGACGGCGCCCGTGCCGGTGACGCGGCCCGTGCCGGTGACCGGGAGCTCGACCGTGGCGCCCGTCTCGCGAACGGTCAGGCGCAGCGTCGCCTCCGACGGGCCCTCGACCCGGGCCGTCACCTCGATGGCGTCCAGCCCGGCGGCGGGGCGCAGGCGCAGCTCGGCCAGGTGGGTGGCGGGCCGGGCCTCCAGCCACACGCTCTGCCAGATCCCCGACGACGGGGTGAAGCACACGCCGTCGAAGTCGTCGCGCGGGATGCTGCGCTGCTTGCCGTGCGCGAGCTCCCGCTTGTCGAGCGGCGCGGAGACCCGTACCAGCACCTCCTGATCGCCCTGCCGCAGCGCGTCGGTGATGTCGGCCTCGAACGGCGTGGAGCCGCCCCGGTGCGCGGCCACCTCGATGTCGTTCACCCAGACGGTGGCCTCGTGGTGGACGGCGCCGAAGTGCAGCACCACCCGCTGTCCCGTCCAGGCGGCGGGGACGGTGATCCGGCGCCGGTACCAGGCCAGGGGCAGCCAGTGTGCCTCGATGCCCGATGCGGGGGTCTCCCAGGCGAAGGGCACGGTGATGGTCCGGTCCCAGTCCTGCTCGGTGTCGGCCCGGAAGTCCCAGTCGCCGTTCAGGCTCGACCAGGTGTGCGACCGGTCGAAGTGGGGCCGGGGATATTCCGCACGCGGCGTCATGGTGCTCCGTTTCGTTGGGATGACGAGGATTCGAGGTTCTTTGGGACGGTGAGGGTCGTCGGGTCAGCCCTTGACGCTGCCCGCGAGGATGCCGTTGATGAAGTGGCGCTGCAGCAGGACGAAGATCACCAGGAGCGGCAGCATGGCGATGCTGCCGGCGGCCAGCAGCTCGCCCCAGACGGCGGCGAAGTCGGCGCCGATCCGGTTGCCGGTGATGTTCTGCGCCAGCGTGGCCAGCACCACCTGGAGCGTCTGGTGCGAGGTGTCGTTGACGGCGACGACCGGCCAGACGAAGTCGTTGTAGACGTTCATGGTGGTCAGCACGGCCAGCGCGGCCATCCCCGGCCGGATCACCGGGAGCACGACCTTGGCGAAGATGCCGAACTCGCCGGCCCCGTCCACCCGTCCGGCGTCGATCAGCTCGTCCGGGATAGCGGCGATGGTCTGCCGCATCCAGAAGATGCTGAACGCGTCGATGCTGCCCGGCAGGATCAGCGCCTGGTAGGTGTTGACCCAGCCGAGCGCGCTCATCTCCAGCAGCAGCGGGATGATCAGCACCAGCGTCGGCAGCATCAGCGTCAGCAGCACCACGCCGAACAGCAGGTCCTTGCCGGGGAAGGTGTACTTGGCGAAGGCGTAGCCGGCCAGCGGGCAGAAGAACATCGTCATCGCGCCCTTGACCGCCAGCACCAGCGCCGTGTTCGCGAACCCGGTGCCGATCGGCACGTCGGCGAACATCGCCCGGTAGTTGTCCAGCGTCGGCGCGCCGATCGACAGCGGGCTGGTGATGATCTCGGCGGCCGGCTTGAACGAGGAGCTGATCGCCCACCAGATGGGATACAGGAAGGCGAGGGCGAGCAGCGTCAGCAGCACGTACTGCGCGACGCCCGGTCTGGTCGGGTTCATGACACCTCGTCTTTCGGCCGCAGCAGCCTGACCGCGCCCAGCGACAGGCCGAAGACCAGCAGGACCAGCAGGAACGAGTTGGCGGCGCCGGTGCCCAGGTCGGAGGCGGTGATGTGCTCGTAGAGGTAGAGGCCGGCGGTGGTGGTGGAGCCGTACGGGCCGCCTTCGGTGACCACGAACGGCTCGGCGAACATCTGGAAGACGGCCAGCGTCTGCACGACCACCAGGAACGCCATGCTCCGGCGCACCAGCGGCACGGTGATCGACCAGAACTGCCGCCACCGGGACGCGCCGTCGAGCGCGGCGGCCTCGTACACGCCGCCGGGGACGGCCTGGAGGCCCGCGAGCAGGATGATGATCGCGAACCCGGTGGTCTTCCACAGGAACAGCAGCGCCAGCGTGGGCTTGGCCCAGACCGTGGACGTCAGCCACCCCACGTCGGGCAGCCCTGCCAGGTTGAGCAGGTAGTTGACCGGCCCGTGGTCCTGGTCGAACACCACGATCCACACCTGCGCCATGGCCACCAGCGGGGTGACGAAGGGCGCGATGAACGCCACCCTGTACAGCCCGCGCAGCCGCAGCCTGGCGTTGGCCAGCAGCACCGCGCCGCCCAGGCCGGCCACGACCTGGATCGGCACGATGAGCAGCCACATGACCGCGCTGTTGCCGAGCGAGGCCCAGAACTCCGGGCTGGTCAGCAGGTAGAGGTAATTGTCCGCACCGACCCAGTGGGCCGCGCCCGCGCCCCGCCAGCGCATGAAGCTGAGCTGCAGCGCGTAGATCAGCGGGTAGATCCCGAAGGCGGCGAAGACCACGAAGAACGGGGCGACGAACAGGTACGGCGTGAGCCGTACGGACCTCATGAGCGGTCGATCAGGTTGCGCTGGATCTTCTCGCCCGACTCGGCGATCACCTGGTCGGGGGTCATCTTGCCCTCCATCAGGCGCTGGAGGTTGTTGCCCAGGTAGTCCACCGACTGGGCCCACCACCAGGGGATCGGCGCGGCGGCCGGGATGGTGGCGGCGGCCTCGACGGCGACCTTCCACAGGTCCTGGCCGCCGAGCGCCTCGATCGGCTCGAACAGCGGCTTGGCCGGGTCCAGGGCGGGCTGGAAGCTGGGGACCGAGGTGGACAGGCCGCCGGGGTAGACGTCGTTGGGGCCGTACACCGCGGTGTAGCCGGGCTCCTTGAAGCAGAGGAACTCGTACAGCAGCCAGGCCAGCTCGGGGTTCTTGGCCTTGGCGGGGATGACGAAGCTGCTGCCGCCCATGGCGCCGCTGCGCGCGCCGCCGGGCGTCCAGGCCGGCAGCGGCGCGGCCCGCCACTTGCCCTTGGTCCGCTTGAGCAGCTGCTGCGGCGCGAACGACCACCAGATCGCCCATGGCACGAACACCTGCTGACCGCTGTCGAGTGTGTTGACGTCGGCGGGCTTCAGGTAGGGCACGTGGGTGACCAGGCCGTCCTTGACCGCGGTCTCGATCCAGGTGAGGATCCGCCGGTACTCGGCCGAGTCCAGCCTCAGCTTGCCCTGGGCGTCGGTGAGGCTGGTGCCCTGCTGGTTGGCGAGCATCTCCAGCCAGAGCTGGCCGAGGAAGGGGTCCTTGTCCAGGTGGATGGGCTTGGTCGTGGGGTCCTTCTCCTTGACCGTCCGGGCCGCGGTCACCAGGTCGTCGTACGTGGCCAGGCCCGCCGGGTCGACCCCCGCGTCCTCCAGGATGTCCTCGCGGTACCACAGCAGTCCGGGGTCCAGGTCCCACGGCACGCCGTAGATCTTGCCGCCCACGGTGTTGACGGACAGCTTGTACGGCGCGGTCCGGTCGCGGTAGGGCGCGATGAGGTCGGTCAGGTCGAACAGGTGCTCGGCCTGCCCGCCGATCTTGGCGTCGTCCCAGAAGCTCCCGTCGGGCACGCCCGTGCCACTGATCAGCGTGTTGGCCAGCTTGGCGTCGATGTCCACGGCCTGGTGGTTCACCGTCACGCCCGGGTACGCCGCGCGGAACTTGCCGATCGCCGCGTCGAACACCTTGAACAGGTCCCCCGACCGGTTCCAGATCGTGATCTCGCCCTTGACGGAGGACGCGGAGGCGCTCGGCGCGGCCAGTTTGCTCGGCGCGGCGCCGGTGCCGCCGGGGGCGCAGGCCGCGAGGGACCCGGTCGCGGCGAGCGCGCCGACACCCAGGGCTCCTTTGAGGAAACCACGTCGGGCGATCGGGGGTGTGGACATCTTGACTCCTCGGCCATGGCTCCGGTGCGAGCTCTGCAACGATGCAGACATCATGCATACTTGTCTGCAACGATGCAAGTGTGGGTTTGGGATCTTCCCAGTCCCGATGACGGGAGGTACAAGAGACGCATGTCCGGTCCTACCCTGCGCGACGTCGCCAAGCGAGCGAACGTTTCGATTCGCACCGTCTCGAATGTGGTCAACGGTTACGCGCCGGTCTCCGACGAGCTGCGCACCCGGGTGCAGGCCGTTCTGGACGAGCTCGACTACCGTCCCAACCTGATCGCCCGCAACCTCAAGCAGGGCCGCACCGGGATGATCGCCCTGGTGGTGCCCGAGCTCGACGTGCCGTACTTCGCCGAGCTGGCCCGTGAGGTGATCACGGCGGCCCGCGCACACGGTTACGTGGTCATGATCGACCAGACCGACGGCGCCGTCGAGCGGGAGCGCGCGCTGCTCGGGCGGGACTCACGGGCCATGATGTTCGACGGGCTGCTGCTCAGCCCGCTCGCCGTCTCCGCCGAGGAGCTGCGCGGACGCGGCAACCGGATCCCGATCGTGCTGCTCGGCGAGCACATCTTCAACGGCAGCTTCCACCACGTCGCCATCGACAACGTGGCCGCCGCCCGCGACGCCACCGCGCACCTGCTGGGGCTGGGCCGGCGCCGGGTGGCCGCCATCGGCGACCAGCCGTACGCGACCGGGGAGACCGCCCAGCTGCGCACCGTCGGTTACCGCCAGGCGCACGCCCACGCCGGCCTGACGGTGGACGAGGAGCTCATCGTCGCCACGCCGCACTTCCACCGCAAGCTCGGCGCGCAGGCCATGGAGCGGCTGCTCGCGCTGCCGGACCCGCCCGACGCCGTGTTCTGCTACAACGACCTGCTCGCGCTCGGCGCCATCCGGGCCCTGACCAGGAACGGCCGCCGCGTCCCCGACGACGTCGCCGTGGTGGGCCTCGACGACATCGAAGAGGGCCAGTACAGCACGCCGAGCCTGACCACGGTCGCCCCGGACAAGGGCGAGATCGCGCGCACGGCGGTGGACACGCTGATGGAGTCGATCAACGGCGGCGCCGCCATCCCCGCCGAGATCGTGGTGCCGCACCGGCTGATCATCCGGGAGAGCACCACGGGCGCGGACGACCCGCGAGGGTGACCGGGCCGACTGGTGCTGATCCGGCCGACCGGCTACATTGCCGCGCATGAGCCTGCGCGAACAGCTGTGCGAGTACGGCCGGCGTGCCGTGGAGCTCGGCCTGGTCATCGGCACGTCGGGAAACCTGAGCGTGCGCGAGGGCGATCGGGTCGCGGTCACCCCGTCGGGCGTGGCGCTCGACCGCCTGACCCCGGAGCTGTGCCCCGTCGTCGACACCGACGGCTACCTCCTGGAAGGCGAGCTCCAGCCGTCCTCGGAGACCCCGATGCACCTGGCGGTCTACGCGGCGACCGGCGCGCAGGCGGTGGTGCACACGCACTCGGTGTTCGGCACGGTGGTGGCCACCACGATGACCGAGCTGCCGCCCGTGCACTACAACGCGCTGCTGCTCGGCGGCGTGGTCAAGGTCGCCGAGTACGCGACGTACGGGACCGACGAGCTGGCGGCCAACGTGCGGGCGGCGCTCGATGGCAAGCAGGCCGCCCTCATGGCCAACCACGGCGGGGTGACCGTCGGCGCGACGCTGGAGCAGGCCTTCGAGGCCACCCGCCTGCTGGAGTGGCTCTGCGAGGTCTACGTGCGCGGGCTGAGCGTCCGCAAGCCGGCGATCCTCACCGACGAGCAGCTCGCGGCGGTGGTCGAGCGCGCGCTCAACCCGCCGCGGTTCCCGCGCCGCCCGGCCTGACGGCGGCCTCGGCGAGGCCGAGCGGCAGCCCGCCCGCGCCCGCGATCCGGTCGTGGAACGACTTCAGCGACCCCTGGTACGACTCCCGGATCCGGTCGATCTCGATGGCGCCGGTCAGGTAGGACGGCGCCTGCGTGGGCCAGGCGCAATAGCGGTTCACCTCGCCCTCGGCGGTGCCGGGTGACAGGGACGCCTTGGTGGCCATGAAGGTCTCGGCCTCCTCGATCGTCATGTCGTCGCAGTGCAGCGCCGTGTCGACGACCATGCGGGCGGCCCGGAAGATCCGGCAGTCGAGGTGGGCCAGCTCGGTGGCGGGGGTGTCGAAGTAGCCCTGCTCGTGCAGGAGCTTCTCCACGTACAGGGCCCAGCCCTCGGTGAAGTACGGCGTGCGGAACACCTTGCGGACGGCGCTCGGATGACCCGCCATGTAGGACAGGTGCCAGTGGTGTCCCGGGTAGGCCTCGTGGACGGCCAGGGAGGGCATCACGGCCCGGGAGTTCGTCCGCAGGCGCTGCCGTACCTGCTCGTCGGTGAAGTCGTCCGGGGTGTAGGGGACGAAGAAGACGCCGGTGCGCGAGCTGCTGAGCGGCGGCGGCGCGAGATAGTGCGCGACGGACAGGACGGGCCGGGTGTAGACGGCCGACGGCAGCACCAGGCACTCCTCCCCGTCGGCGAAGGTGACCAGGTCGCGGTCGCGGACGAAGTCGCGGGCCCGCCGGGTCTCCACCTCGTACTCCGCGCGCATCTCCGCCAGGGTCGCGGGGTGGTCGTCCATCAGGGACTCCATCGCGGCCCGCCAGTCCGCCGAGCCGTTCACCCGGGGCGCGACCTCGCGCATCCGCTCGTCCAGCGCGTCCCAGGCCGCCCGGCCCTTGGCGTGCAGCTCGGCCGCGCCGTACCCGAGGAGTTCGCGCTCGCGCAGCAGCGTGGAGTAGAGCCGCTCGCCCATCCGCCAGGTGCCGCCGCACCGGAAGTCGTCGAGGAAGGCGACGAGCTCGTCGAACGCGACGGCGGCCGGTTCGGCGGCGTCGGCGAGCCGGGCGCGCAGGACGGGATCCTCGATCATGGCGGGGAGGGTCTCGGTGAGGAAGCCGCGTCCGGTGCGGGCCTGCCGGAGGCCGCGCTGGACCAGCAGCGGCGCGGCGAGGTCGGGGTCGAGGTTGGCCTGGCAGGCGGCGAGCACGCCGGGCACCTCGGCCAGCCGGGAGAGCGCGGCGGCCACCAGCTCGCCTTCGGGCTTGAGCCGCCGCTGGAGCGGGGTGTACAGCGCGCTGAAGACGGTCCCGAGGTAGCCGCCCGGATCGCGGCGCCAGTCGGGCCAGGCCTCCAGCGCGATGGAGCCGCGCAGCTGGGACAGGACGAGGTCACGGTCGATCGCGTCGTCGGGGGTGGTGGGCTGGAGAGCGGACAGGCGCTCCAGCCAGCGGAGTTCGTCGCGGGCGCGGTCGGTGAAGGCGGTGGCGGAGAAGTCGCCGAGCGTGTGGTCGTAGCCTTCGGCTCCCAGGTTGGCGGCGGCCACCGGACGTCCGGAAAAGTACCACTTGAGAAACTCGTCCATCGACGCACAATATCCTGGTGAAATGCCCCTACAGATCACCGGCGCGCTAGGCGATTCCGACCTGATCCGGCTCCCCTGGGAGCTCCCCCTGGAACAGTGGCCGCAGCGCCACCTGGTCGATCTTCCCCGCGGCATCTCCCGGCACGTCGTGCGCTTCGCCCGCCTGTCCGGCAAGGTCTACGCGATCAAGGAGATCAGCGAGCGGTACGCCAAGCGCGAGTACCAGCTCCTGTGGGACCTGGCCCGGCTGGACGCCCCCGCCGTGGAGCCGATCGCCTACGTCACCGGCAGGGAGGAGGGACTCGACGCGGCGCTGATCACCCGGCACCTGCAGTTCTCGCTCCCCTACCGGGCCGTCATGTCCGGCACGCTGCGCCCGGACACGCTCACCCGGCTGCTGGACGCGCTGGCCGTGCTGCTGGTGCGGCTGCACCTGAACGGCTTCTTCTGGGGCGACTGCTCGCTGTCCAACACGCTGTTCCGCCGGGACGCGGGAGCCTTCGCGGCCTACCTGGTCGACGCCGAGACCGGCGAGATGCACCCGATGATCAGCGAGGGGCAGCGGGCCGCCGACATCGACAGCGCGCACACCAACATCTTCGGCGAGATGCTCGACCTGGAGGCCGGCGGGCTGCTGGACCCCTCGATCGACCCGATGAACACCGCCGAGGACGTGGTCAACCGCTATCACCGGCTGTGGAGTGAGATCACCCAGGACGAGATCATCGAGGAGGTCGACTGGCACCGGGTGGAGCAGCGGATCCGGCGGCTCAACCTGCTCGGCTTCGACGTGGCGGAGATGATGGTGCGGCGCAAGGTCGGCACCGGCCGGCTGATCGTCCGGCCCAAGGTCGTCGACTCCGGGCACCACCAGCGCCGGCTGCTCCGGCTGACCGGCCTGGACGCCGAGGAGAACCAGGCCCGGCGGATGCTGAACGACCTCGACGGCTTCAGGGTGGCCAAGGGGCTGCGGCACGAGGACGAGGCGATCGTGGCACACCGGTGGCTGGCCGAGGTGTTCCAGCCCACGGTCGCGACCATCCCCGCCGAGCTGCGCGGCAAGCTGGAGACCGCGCAGCTGTTCCACGAGATCCTGGACCACCGGTGGTTTCTGTCGGAGGCGGCCGGCGGCGACGTCGGCCTGAGCACGGCCGTGCAGTCGTACGTGGACAACGTGCTGGTGTTCAAACCCGAGGAAAAGGCACTGCTGCCCGCCGAGCCGTCCACCACCGATCCGCAATAGGCGGAAAACGCGAATCACATTCTGAGATCTCGCGAACTGTTCACATAAATCGCGGGATTCTGCATCACGGTAGGGTTTTTCTTCGCCTCGGCGATATACATCTCCATCTCTGTACGACTCCCGCCAAGTTCCGGCATTCGGCACTCCTTCCGGCGCTTCTAAGCTGTCCCAGTCCAGGACGGCGAGGGAGGCCATGTGCTCGGACTAGACAACTGCCTGACCGCGGTCATGGCCATACCGGGAGCGCTCGACGCGATGCTCGTGGACCACACGAGCGGTATGGCCGTGGCCGTCAGCGGGCAGCCGGACGGCGTCGACCCCGAGAAGTCGGCGGCGGCGCTCACCGAGACGCTGCGCGCCACCGTGGAAGGGCTGGCGCACTCCTGCCCCGGCGACACGGTCCGCGTCGACGACATGCTCATCACCACGGACAAGGGTCACCATCTGCTCCGGATGCTGGACACCCTGTTCGAGGGCCCACTGGTGATCTACGTGCGCCTCGACCTGGAACGTTCGAACCTGGCCCTGGCACGCCATCGCCTGCGCGCCCTTTCCGACCAGCTGCTGGCGTGACGTCATGCCTCCGCTCGACACACTGCTGGCCGGCCTCGCCCGCGAGCGGTCCACCGGCGCCCTGCGCGTCGGCAGGGCCGGCACCGTCTTCCTCGACGAGGGGCGCGTCACGTACATGGACTGTGCGCAGACGCCGGGCGTCGAACGGCTGCTGGCCGCGCGGGGACGGGTGTCGGAGGCCGCGCTGCGCAGGCTGCAGGCGGACGGCGGCTGCGAGCAGCTGCTCGAACAGGGGCCCGTCACCCTCGGCGAGCTGCAGTACTGCGTGCTGGGCGCCGTCCTGGACGCCGCGTTCTTCCTGCTGCCCACCACCGGGACCAGGCCGAAGTTCCGCCCCGGCGAGCGTCACTGGCTGGGCGGGCGCTGGTACTTCGACGTGCCCGGCCTGGTGCGCGAGTGCGCGCGCCGCCGCGCGCGCCTCGCCCAGATCTGGCCCGCCGCCGACGTGGACACCGCTCCTGTACGGCCCACTTCCCGGCTGGCAGGACGGGCAGTGGCGCTCAGCGACGTGCAGTGGGAGATCGTGGTCCGCGCCGACGGCGAGGCCACCTCCCCGGAGCTGGCCAAGCGGCTGGGCAGGTCCAGCTACTCGGTCATGCTCGCGGTGCGCAGGCTGGCGGCGGCGGGTCTGCTCGTCACGGGCGAGCAGGCGTCGGCGCTGCCCAAGCGGGACAGGCGGCCCGAAGCCCGGCAGCAGGCCGGCGGCCCCCGCCCGGCCGGCCCGCTGGGCCCGCCGGTGACCGCCGACCCCACGGACATCGAGCTGCTGCTGCGGCTCAAGAAGGCGCTGGAGGAACTGTCGTGAGGTTCCCCTCGCGCAAGAGGAGGCCACCGGTGGAGCTGCGTGAAGAGGTGCACAGGGAGATGGTTCTCCTGCGCGAGCGCACACCCGACGTCAAAGGCAGCGTCGCCGCGACCGTCGACGGGCTGACGATCGCGTGCGACCTCGTGACCGACGGGGGCGAGCAGGTCGCCGCGCTGGCCTCGGCATTGCTCGCGATGAGCAGGCGAATGATGATCTTGGCGGGCCGGGGCGACCTAGAGGAAACGCTCGTCTCCGGCACCGCCGGCCACGCCGCGTTCTACGCGGCGGGCCCCACCATCGTCCTCACAGTCCTGGCCGAGCCCGGCGCGAATCTCGGGCTGCTCCGGCTGGAGGGCCGTAAGACGGCGTCCATGGTCGCCGCGGTCGCACAACAAGGCAGGAATTCTTGATCGGAGGAGAACATGACCAGCATGGACATCTCACTCAAGGAGATGATGACGATCGACGGCTCGCTCGGCGCCGCGATCGTCGACCACGGCAGCGGCATGGCCCTGGGCTCGCTCGGCAGCTCGAAGGATCTGGATCTCCAGGTCGCCGCCGCGGGTAACACGGAGGTCGTCAAGGCCAAGCTGCGGACGATGGACTCGCTCGGGCTCAAGGACGCGATCGAGGACATCCTCATCACCCTGGGCAGCCAGTATCACATCATCCGGCCGATCTCCGGCCGTGGCGGCAAGGGCCTGTTCCTCTACCTGGCCCTCGACCGTAACCGGGCCAACCTGGCCATGGCCAGGCACCAGCTCAAGACCATCGAGGGCAGGCTCGAGGTCTGACAAGCGCGGCGGCTCGCGTCCGGGCGCGGCGGGCGCGAGCCGTCGTCACAAATCTACGCTTTTCCGGCCGAATTCGCGGTCAGCTTCGTGATGGGACCGACGATCTGCGGCCAGAGGGGCTGTGGCAGGTCGTGTCCCATGCCGGGGAGGACCACGAGCTCGGCTCCGGGGACGGCCGCCGCGGTGGCCTGACCGCCGGCGAGCGGGACCAGCGGGTCCGCGTCACCGTGGATGACCAGCGTGGGCACGTTCACCCCGCCGAGCAGCTCGGTCCTGTCGGGGGAGGCCATGATCGCGGCGAGCTGCCTGGTGGTGCCCGCGGGGTCGTAGCAGCGGTCGTAGGCCAAACCCGCCATCCGCGTGAAGCGCTCCCGGTCGAGCTCGTAGCCGGGCGAGCCGATCGCCAGCCGGTTCGTCAGCGCCTGCGCCAGCGCCGTCTCCCGGTCGGCGGCCGGTGGGACGTACAGCACCGCGGCGGCGGCCTCGGTGGGCGGGGCCACCGACGGGCCCGGGGTCGACATGATCGAGGTGAGGGTGAGCACCCGCTCGGGATGCCTGAAGGCGAGGGTCTGGGCGATCATGCCGCCCATCGACGCGCCCACCACGTGCGCCGCGGGCCAGCCGAGCACGTCCATCAGCCCGGCCGCGTCGTCGGCCATGTCGTCCAGCAGATACGCCGAGGACGCTCCCGGTGTGGGAACGCCCTTGTCGTGCAGGTGGGTGGACAGGCCCGCGTCGCGGTTGTCGTAGCGGACGACGTGGTGGCCCTGTTCGGCCAGTAACGAGCAGAAGCCGTCGTCCCAGTGGATGAGCTGGGCGCCCAGTCCCATGATCAGCAGGAGAGGGCGCCCGTCAGGAGAACCGAAGCTCTCGTAGGCCAGTTCGATGCCGTTAACCGATGCTCGCAAGGTCACAGGACGACAATTACCGTCAAATGCCCCTGACGTAAAGCGGGTCAGCGGGTCATGAAGCGGCGGATGCGGTCGCGGCCCAGGATGGCGCCACCACCGACGAGGGCGAGGCCGCCGGCCAGCACGGCGCCCGCGACACCGTTCGGCTCCTCGGCCGGGGCCGCCGCCGCGCTCGGGCCGGCGGGGCCGGAGACCGGCTCGGTCCTGACGAAGGCGGGACCGCCGAAGGCCGAACCGGAGGGGGCCTCGGCGATGGGCTTGCTCTCGACGGCCTTCTCCTCGACCTTCTTCTCGGCCAGGATCTGCGGCGGCTTGGCCGGGTTGGCGTCCTTACGCGACCAGGCACCGGTCGAGAAGGCCACCGGGTGGTTCTTCTTGCCCACGCCCTTGCCCCACTTGGTGATGACGTACTGGACCTTGATGTGGCCCTTGCCGCCGTTGCTGTCGACCATCAGCGTCCGGGGGTTGAACCGGCCACCGGTCAGCTCGGCGAAGGTCTTGGAGTCCAGGTCCAGCATGATGCCCGTGTTGGAGGGGGCGCCGGGGCCGCGGTCACCGACGAAGAACGGCATCTTCTTGCCCTTGTAGACCACGTAGCCCTCGGTCATCAGCGGCCAGCTGGGGCTGGCGGCCATGCCCTTCTGCATCGGCTTTCCGCTGGCGGGCAGGCCGGTGTCACCGGCGCGGCCGGAGCTGTCGTCCCAGAAGTAGGAGGCCGTGGTCGAGCCCTGGAGCAGGACCTTCTGGTTGTCGTCGACGTCGGCGTGGGCGGCGGGACCCGCGCCGAAGGTCAGGACGCCGGTGACGGCGACACCGGCGAGCATGGTGATGGAACGCATGCCGAAGCGAGCAGACATGAAGAATGAAGTCCTTCGTCAGAGAACGGGGAGGGGCGCGCTCGCTTGAGGGCGTAGCCGGGCAGCAGAAGGCCGACGGACGCTACGCGGAGCGCGAAGAAGTGCGGAGAAAGTGGCCGCTCAGTGGGCGGCTGGTGTTACATGGGCCGGGGGTACGCGGGCTGGGGGTACGCGGGAAAGCACCACAGGTAGGTTCGTCCTCTCCATCTCGCCTACCGGGTTAGCTGACGGGTTCGGGCGTGGAGATGCCCTACCGGCCGCGAAGGTCGGATTCACCCCAGGAGATGGGTCCCCGGTTCCCGCGAAGGCGCGGGATTCGGCGCCAGGTGGCTGCCTCTTCCTGATGAAGGGCTAGGTCACCGCCTGGTAACGCCACCCAACGTATAGCCCAAACCGGACAAACGCAAAGCAAATGCCATGAATCGGTCGAAGATCTACCTACGAGGTCAAGAAAAAAGGGGGGTACGGCATGCCGTACCCCCGCGAACTCCCCCGATTCAGCCGCCGCTCTTACGCCTGAACGATCGCTTGCTGGCAGCCGGCCCGTGTGCTCCGTGGATCTTCGAAGCGTCGGCGCCCCTGCCACCCGCGCTCGTGTCCGCCTGCTGGTTGCGCTTGCGGTCAAGCGCCTCGCGGAACTTGCGCTTCATCTCGTCCTCGGGGGTTTCGCTTGCTTCCTGCTCCGGTGATTCCGCCATGAGGACCTCCTGGTATTGGGGACGTACACAGCTTCGCATGACGGCCCTGACAGCGCGAAACCGGGGATCAGCGGCTCGCCGCCGGCAGGGCGGTCGAGCAGGTGCCCGAACGGATGAAGGCCAGGCCGTCGAAGTCGTCCGCGAGGACGGTCGGCGTGAACGTGAACTTGTAGGTGAAACGGTTGACCACGGCGCCGAAACCGCGCACGTACAGCCGGGCGCCGAGCCAGCGCGCCACGCCGTCCGGCCGCTCGCCGGCGCGCAGATCCAGCAGATGATCGTACGGACACGCGGCGGCCAGCCTGGCCTCGACCATCGTGGCATTGTCGACGCGCGGCACCCGGTTGCGCACGGGCGGCTTGCGCGGGTCCGGCCGGCCGAAGCGGGACCGCCTGGCCCTGAACTCCCCCTCGCCCATGAGCAGCCCGAGAGCGTAGTAGGCGTCGCCGTGCCGCTGCCGCAGGTGCCGGCCCATGGCCGGGACGGGGCCGCCGCCGTGGTGCCCGGTCATCACGTGCCCGTTGTGCGCCCACACCGCGACCTTCACGCCGGGGTCGCGCAGCAGCCGGTCCACGTTGTCGGCGAGGAACAGGTCGCGGACGGCGATGACGGTCTGCTGCGGGTCGGCGTGCCGCATCGGCCGGGACGCCAGCACGGCACTCTGCCGCAACGTCCTGGCATGCACGACCGCCTCACACGGAGACCCGTGCCCGGCATCCGCACCACGTGGCGATCCGGCGTCGGCGCCCGTCTCGTCCGCATCGCGCGGGGATCCGGCGTCGGCGTCCGCCTCCTCGCAGCGGGCGTTCAGGTAGTCCTCCAGGCGGCGGGCGGCCGTCTCGACGGCCGGGTCCAGCGGCCCGTCCACCCCCAGCCGCGTCTGCCCGAGCGCGGCCAGCGGCTCCAGGAACGCCGGGGCGACCTCCCCCAGGTGCCGGGCCAGCCACTCGATCGAAGCCGCCGGATATTGCGGGTCGATCCCGGCGAAGCGCACCCTGCGCTCCGGCGGCGCGGCCCGGTTGTGCTCGCGCATCCACTCCACCACCGCGAGCATCTCGCGCGTGTGCCAGGTCCAGAAGACCATCCCGCCCAGCGCCTCGGCCGCGTCGCCGGTGCCGTGCAGCACGTAGTCGTTGACCGCCTCGGCTGCGGCGACGCTGGCCTCCATCGCCAGCACGGTGTAGCCCAGCTCCTCGACCAGGAAGCGCAGCAGCCGGTGCTTGAGCAGGAAGAACTCCCGGGTGCCGTGGGTGGCCTCGCCGAGCCCCACCACGCGCACGCCGTCCAGAGCGAGCCGCAGCGGCTCCAGGTCGGCGACGGGCGCGCCCGGCTCCAGCGTGTCCAGCCGACCGGCCCGCCCGGCCAGCCAGCCGGTCAGGTCCTCGGGGACGGCGACAGCCGTCATGACTTCTCCACGCCGCGCCGTACGGCGTCACCGAGCAGCACCAGGCCGAGAATCCTCATGGACTCACCCTGCCATGGCGACGTCCGCGCCACAGTCGACCAAAGTATGCCCGCGGCGAACCATCGAACGTTTCTTATTGCCACCGAAGAAAGTGCCGACCATTTTTCTTACGCCAAAGATCCGCACCGCGCCGAGAACTCGTACTATTTCTGGCATAAGCACCGGAAAAGAGGCGAGGGCATGACAGGAGACGAGCAGTTTCCGGCACACATCGATCCGACCGTGCCCAGCGTCGCCAGAATGTACGACTACTACCTCGGCGGAAAGGACAGCTTTCCCGCCGATCGGGAAGCCGCCGAGCAGGTCATCGCGCTGGGCCGCGAGCTGGGCTCGGACATCAGGGAGAGCGCCGCGGCCAACCGCGCGTTCCTGATCCGCGGCGTACGGCATCTCGCCAGGTCCGGGGTGCGGCAGTTTCTCGACCTCGGCACCGGCCTGCCCACCCAGGACAACGTCCACCAGGTCGCCCAGCGGGTCACGCCCGAGGCCAAGGTCGTCTACTCCGACAACGACCCCATCGTGCTGACCCACGCGCGGGCGCTGCTCGCCGACAATCCCAGCACGGTCATCGTGGACGCGGACGTACGCGAGCCGGAGGCCATCCTGGAGGCCGCCGCCGGGCATCTCGACTTCACCCGCCCGGTGGCGGTGGTCATCGCGGCGGTGCTCCACTTCCTGCACGACGACGCGGAGGTGGCGCGGATCATCGAGGCGCTGCGCCGGCCGCTGGTCCCGGGCAGCTATCTGATGATCTCGCACGGGTACGCCGAGCCCGGCCGGACCGACCACCGCAAGGCGGAGCAGGTACGCGGCATCTACCGGAGCAGCACGGCCGGCATGCTCGCCTGGCGCGACCGCGAGAGCCTGCTGGGCTGGTTCGCGGGGCTGGACGTGCTGGACCCGGGCGTGGTCCCGGTCCAGCGGTGGCGCAACGAGGACGACCCGTACGACTGGACCGGGCTGGCCAGGGGCGGCGTGCTGGGCGGGGTCGCCCGGGTGCCGTGACAGCAGCCACACCGGGGCCGTACCGGGCCGCACGAAGGCCGTACCAAGCAAGAGCTTGTTTTAGCTTGTCCCGGTGTCTACGGTGGGGACGCATGGCGAGGTTCCAGGTAGGCGCGGTCACCGTCACCGAGATCGTCGAGACCCAGATGTCCGTTCCCATCGCCCTGGCCTTCCGGGGCCTGAACGGCGAGGACCCCGCGGACCTGCGCGCCCGCCTCCCGGCGGCCCTCTTCGACCAGGCCGGAGACCCGGTGCTGGTCTTCCGCAGCTACATCCTGCGCACCCCCCAGAGCCTGATCGTCCTGGACACCGGCTGGGGCAACCACAAGGAACGCCGCCTCGACCCGTACGCCCACCTCCTGAACACCGGCTACCTCGACGCCATGACGGCCGCCGGCGTCGACCCCGCGGACGTGACCCACGTCTTCTGCACCCACCTGCACCAGGACCACGTCGGCTGGAACACCCACCTGGTGGACGGCGCCTGGGTGCCCACCTTCCCGAACGCGACCTACCTGTTCGTACGGTCGGAGTACGAGCACTGGACCACGGTGCGCCCCGGCTCCCACGGCCACGACTCCTTCACCGACAGCGTCCAGCCCGTCGTCGAGGCCGGCCTGCACCGCCTGGTCGAGCCCGGCCACGCCATCGACGACACCGTCCGCGTCGAGCTCCTGCCCGGCCACACCCCGGGACACAGCGGCCTGCACGTGACCTCGGGCTCGCAGGAGGCGGTCTTCACCGGCGACCTGTTCCACATCGTCCACCAGTTCGCCCGCCCCGACTGGCACATCGTGGTCGAGCACGACGTCCCGCAGGGCGCGGCCACCCGCAAGGCCTTCGTGGACCGCTACACCGGCACCGGCGTCCGGGTGGTCCCGGCCCACTTCGCCCTGCCGGCGGGCGGCTACCTGGAGGCGTCCGGCTTCACCCCGGCTTCCTGACCTCGGATTCGAGGCCGGGTATCCCCTTTGCCAGGTAGGTAAAACCATGGTCTAGCGTGATCGCCATGAAGGCGGCGGCTCGGTATCTGTGCTGGCTGGCCTGGGCGCAGAAGGGCCGGGTCACGCTGGGCGCGACGCTGGGCACCCTGTGGATGGTGGGCCTCACGCTCCCGCCGTACCTACTGTCCAGGGCGATCGACGACGACCTGGCGCCCGGCTGGGTGCTGGCGCTGCTCGGCGCCAGCCTCGCCAACGCCTGGCTGGCGATGATGCGGCACCGCACGATGACCAAGATCCGGATGGACGCCAACTTCCGCACGGTACGCGCCCTGGTGGAGCAGATCAACTCTCTCGGCGCGGTCCTGAACAAGCACACCTCGGCAGGCGAGGTCGTGACGATCGGCATCGGCGACGTCACCACGATCGCCGCGTCGCTGACGGTGACAGGTCCCGGGGTGGGCGCGGTGATCAGCTACGGGGTGGTGGCGGCGCTGCTGCTGCAGGTCTCCGTGGTGCTGGCCGTGGTGGTGCTGCTCGGCGTGCCGGTGCTGGCGATCGTGCTCGGGCCGCTGCTCGGGCGGCTGATGAAGGTGCAGAACGGCTACCGCGAGAGCCAGGGCAGGCTGACCACCCGCCTGGTCGACCTGATCGAGGGGCTGCGGGTGCTCAACGCCTTCGGCGGCAAGGACGCCTACGCCGAGCGTTACCTCTCCGACTCGGCGCGCCTGCGCGAGCAGGGTTACCGGGTGGCGTCGCTGACGAGCTGGATCGGCGCGCTGGGCGCCGGGCTGCCCGCGCTGTTCCTGGCCGCGGTGACCTGGCTGGGCGCCAGGCTGGCCGCGGAAGGCACGATCACGGTGGGCGAACTGGTCGGCGTCTACGGATATATCGCCGTGCTGGTGGTTCCGGTTTCCTCCTTCATCGAGGGCAGCTTCCAGATCAGCCGCGGCCTGGTCTCCGCCCGGCAGGTCACCCGCTTCCTCGCGCTGCGGCCCGGCGACCGGCCCCGCTCCCCCGGGCTGGAGGTCACGCCGGGAAGCCTTGTGGGGCTGGTCAGCGCTCGCCCCGAGGAGAGCGTGGCGCTGCTCGAGAGCCTCGGCGGGTTCGACGGCACCTCGTTGATCGCCGACCATGACGCCGCGCTGTTCGCCGGCACGCTGCGCGAGGTCCTGCAGGGCCGCGGCGCGGCCGACGACGAGACCATCCGTCGCGCCGTCACCGTCGCCACCGCCCAGGACGTGGTCGCCGGGCTGCGCCACGGGCTGGACTCCCCGATCGAGCCCGGTGGCCGCAACCTCTCGGGCGGCCAGCGCCAGCGGGTGCGCCTGGCCAGAGCGCTGGTGGCCGATCCCGAGGTGCTGCTGGCGGTGGAGCCCACCTCGGCACTGGACGCGCACACCGAATCCCTGCTCGCGCAGCGTCTTCGTACGGCGCGCTCCGGCCGTACGACGGTCGTCGCCACCACGTCGCCACTGTTGCTCGCCCAGGCGGACCAGGTCGTCCTGATCGAGGACGGCCAGGTGGCCGCGACGGGCACCCACCACGACCTGCTGGAATCCAGCGACGCGTATCGAACGGTGGTGTCGTGATCCGCGACCTCCCCGTCGCCGACCGCAAGCACGTACGGCAGGCGGCCCTGCGCCTGATCCGCCGCGACGTCCCCGGTTTCACCGCCACCCTCCTTCTCAACGGCCTGGCGGCGGCCGCGGCCCTGGTCAGCCCATGGCTATTGGGCCGCATCATCGACACCATCGCCGCCGGCGGCACGATCGACCTCCTTGCCGCGATCGCCGTGGGCGGGGCGCTGCTGCAGCTCATCCTGTCCCGATACGCCGAGAAGATCGGCACCCGCTTCAGCGAGCGCACGCAGGAACGCATCCGCCAGGAGCTCCTCGACCGCGTGCTCGCCCTGCCCGCCGCCACGGTCGAGCACATCCGCACCGGAGACCTGATCGCCCGCGGCACCACAGACGTCGGCCTGGTCGGGCATACCCTGCGCGACGCCGCCCCCGCCGTGCTGGTCTCCTCCCTGCAGGCGCTCTTCCTCGTCGCGGCCGTCTTCCTGGTCGACCCGCTGCTGGGAGCCTGCGGTCTGCTCGCGCCGGCCGGCATCGCCGCCGCCTCCCGCTGGTACCTGCGCCGCGCCCGCGCCGCCTACCTGGAGGAGGGCGCCGCCCGCTCAGAACTGGCCGAGCACCTGGCCGCCAACGCCGCCGGCGCCCGCACCATCGAAGCCCTCGGCCTCCAGGACCGGCGCGCCCGCGCCGCCGAGCGGGTGATCGAGCGCAGCCGGGTCGCCCAGCTCAACACCCTCTTCCTGCGCGGTGTCCTCTGGCCGTCGGTGGAAGTCTCGGCGCTCCTCCCGCCGGTCCTGGTCCTGCTGCTCGGCGGAGTACTGCTGGACAGCGGCCAGGTCACCCTCGGCGCCGTGGTCTCGTGCGTGCTCTACCTTCGCCAGCTCCAGCAGCCCATCGAGACCATCCTCATCTGGATGGAACAGCTGCAAAGCAGCGGCGCCTCCTTCGCCCGGATCGAAGGTCTCCAGACCCCGGCGACGCAGACCGCTGTGGCCGCCGCGGAACCCCGGGACGACCACATCGTGGCAACCGGCGTGCACTTCGCCTACGAATCCACCGACGACGTCGTCACCGGAGTGGACCTGACCGTACGGCCCGGCGAGCGCCTGGCCATCGTCGGCCCTTCGGGAGCCGGCAAGTCCACGCTCGGCAAGCTGCTGGCCGGCATCGACCGCCCCCGCCTCGGCATGGTCACCGTCGGCTCGGTCCCGGTCGCCGACCTGGCCCCCGCCCAACTCCGCGAGCACGTCGTGCTGGTCACCCAGGAGCAGCATCTGTTCCTCGGCACCGTCCGCGACAACCTCCACCTGGCCGACCCCACGGCCGACGACGACCATCTGGAGAAGGCCCTGGCGGCGGTCGGCGCCGACTGGGTCACCTCGCTGGACGACGAGCTCGGCTCGCACTCCTCCGGGACCGAACTCGGCCCCGACCGGGTGCAGCAGCTCGCCCTGGCCCGAGTCATCCTGGCCGACCCGCACACGGTCATCCTCGACGAGGCCACCGCCATGCTCGACCCGCGTACGGCCCGGCGCGCCGAACGGTCGCTGGCGGCGGCGCTGGAGGGACGTACGGTGATCGCGATCGCGCACCGGCTGCATACGGCACGGGATGCGGATCGGGTGGTGGTGATGGAAGGCGGGCGCGTGGTGGAGGTCGGCGCGCATGATGAGCTGGTTGCGGCCGGTGGGGTCTATGAAGCGTTGTGGAGCTCCTCACACGTGGAGGCTCAGATCGGCGGCTGAGGGTCGTGCCGTATGGACCGCCTCAGACCGGCGGCTGAGGGTCGTACCGTATAACCCGCCTCAGATCGGCGGCTGAGGGTCGTACTGGATGTAGCGCCGCACCTCGCGCGCCCGGTCCGCCCCCGCCAGCCGGCTCACCAGGTGCAGCGCCATGTCGATGCCCGCCGACACGCCCGCCGAGGTGATGATGTCGCCGTCGTCGACGAACCGGTCGTCGGGCCGGACCTCGATACTCGAATCGAGCTCGCCGAGCCGGTCCAGGGAGCCCCAGTGGGTGGTCGCCGGGCGGCCGGCCAGCAGCCCCGCCGCGGCGTACACCAGCGAGCCCGTGCACACGCTGGTCAGCAGCGGGACGCGGGCCCGCTGCTCGCGGATCCACGCCAGGTGGGCGTCGTCCTTGAGCAGCGCGCGGGTGCCGAACCCGCCGGGGTGCAGCAGCACGTCCAGCGGGCCGACGTCGGACAGTCCGTGCTCGGCGACCAGGCGCAGCCCCTTGGCAGCCAGGATCGGCCCGGCCTCGCGGGCGAAGGCGACGACCTCGGCCTCGTCGGGGTGCGACTTGGCCCAGGAGGCCAGCACCTCCCACGGGCCGACGGCGTCCAACTCCTCCACGTCGTCGAACAGCATGATTCCGATGCGCATCAGTGGCTCCTCACAGCCTGGAAGTGACGGCGGTACTGGCCCGGTGTGACGTCGAGTGCTCGTTTGAAGCTGCGGTGCAGGGTCTCGACCGTGCCGAACCCGCAGCTGCGGGCGATCGAGTCGAGCGTCGTGCCGGTGGTCTCAAGCAGGCGGCGGGCCGCCTCCAGCCGGGCCGCCTCGACGTACGCGCCGGGGGTACGGCCGGTCTCGGCGGCGAAGACGCGGGTGAAGTTGCGCTCGCTCATGCCGGCCCGCCGGGCGAGCGCCGGCACGGTCAGGTCCGCCTCGGGATGGGCCGCGATCCAGGCCGGCAGGTCGCGCAACGGCTCCCGGACCGGCCGCTGCACGGCCAGCTGCGCGGAGAACTGGGCCTGCCCGCCGGGCCGCTGCACGAACATCACCAGCGTGCGGGCGATCCGCCGCGCCGCCTCCGCGCCGAGGTCCTCCTCGACCAGCGCGAGCGCCAGATCCATCCCTGCGGTCACCCCCGCCGACGTCCAGACGTTCCCGTCCCGGACGAAGAGCGGCTCGGGGTCCACGATGACGGCCGGATAAAGCTCGGCCAGCAGCTCACACCCCGACCAGTGGGTCACCGCCCGCCGCCCGTCCAGCAGCCCGGCCGCCGCCAGCAGGAACGCCCCCGTACACACCGACGCGACCCGCCGCGCCCGCCCGGCCGCCTCCCGAATCCACCCGACCAGCGACTCGTCCCCGCACGCCTCGATCTTCCCCCGCCCACCGACGACGACCAGCGTGTCGATCGGCCCCCCGTACGCGCCGACCGTCGCGGTCGGCTCGACCACCACCCCGCCCCCACTCCGCACGGGCCCGGCCTGCGTGGCCACGATCTCCATACGGTACGGCCCGGCCTGCTGAAACACCTCATGCGGCCCGGTCAGGTCGAGAATCTGAAACCCGGGATAGATGACGAAAACAACGTCCACCCCTCCATCGTCAGGGCGACACGAACCCGGCGGCAAGGACACGAACCTGACGATCCCCGCCACTCCCTGCCCGGAGCTTCGCGCATCACAAAGGTAACCGGCCCCCGTTACATTTGGCAGGGATCTAGTTACGTTTCAGAGCCGTCCAGTTACATTTCAGCGGGATCCCGTTACATTTCAGCAGCGCGACCTGTCACGCCACCATGGCCGACGGAGCGACCGGGCCGTGCACTCGCTGGAGGT
This sequence comes from Nonomuraea glycinis, assembly GCF_014646515.1. Classification (GTDB taxonomy): domain Bacteria; phylum Actinomycetota; class Actinomycetes; order Streptosporangiales; family Streptosporangiaceae; genus Nonomuraea; species Nonomuraea glycinis. The sequence goes on along the minus strand of NZ_BMNK01000001.1, from coordinate 439,547 downwards.
ACTCCACCGCATGCTCGGTGGCCGGGTCATGGTTGAGCCGTTCACGGTAGAAGTGGAGACGATCTTCGCAGTCGTCGATGATCTCACTCCAGGTACGTGCCCAGATGCGCACACCGTCCTCCCATTCGGCGATGCAACCAGGAGGGCGGTTCGGTGCGCTGGCGTCGCGTCTGACGATGTCGTCCATCTCGCAGGAGACGACCCAGAAGTCCCAGGACACCCGGGCATCACGGAACTGCGGATCGTTGGCGACCGCCTGAGCGTAGCTCTTGATCTGCGCGACCTCCGTCTGGCCGATCCTGACCTGGGGGGCCTTCAGTTCGACCACGAGGTGCTCCCGTCCAGAGCTTCCGCGATGCGCCCTGCCGAGCATAAGGTCAACGATCCCCTTGCGGCCGTCTTCACGAAGGACCGGGTCAAGCTGGCGTGCTTCCCCCTCACGGCCCAACTCCCTGAGATGACGCACGAGTACGGCGTCCAAACTTCGGTCGCTGACCATGAGCGTGTAAGCATCCCCGAAGATCCAGGTCTCACGCTCGAGAATCTTGTGCAGTTCGCTCCGCTCCTTGACCGTCTTGCTGATCTCCGGCTCGAAGGCCAGCCTTTTCAGCGCGGCCAGGAAATCGAGCCGGTCACTCACCTGCCCAGTCGCCTTGATGACCTCGGAGAGAGTGGTCCGCTGCAGGATCCGTTTGAGCTCGTCCTGCTCGGACTGCGGGAGCCGGAACAGCTCGTCGAGCACGGGGTAGAGCCCGCTTGGATCGTGCGAGATGATCTCCCTGAGCAGGCGCAGAGTGGTCTTCTTGCTCTGCGGTACGCCAGGCAGACGACGAGCGATAGTGGTAGCCACTTCGTCGAACATCTGACGCTCGACCGCCTGTGAGGGCATGGCGGGTTCAGCGGAGTAGGGGTAGACGCCTTCGGATTTCCACTCCTGGATCAGTCTGGTCCGGCGCTCCTGGTCGCGTGGCTTGGCCTCCATATGAACCCTCTCTGTCGGACTCTTGTGAGATATGGGACGATTGATGCCTCGGAGCCAGGGATTCGACCGGTTTGGTGTACCGGTTGGTATCGGCTGCTGGCGGGTCGGTGTCATGGCGATGGAGCCAACGCGGAGCAAACACGCGTTACCCACTGTCGCCGCGCTGCCCGACGAGGACGGCGGGCGTCATCCCATTTCGGGTGTTTGTTGGTCTCTATGGGTGGTGGCGCACTCCTCCAACAGAAGGCGGATGCCCTCCCTGCTGGTGCGCAGCGGCCGCAGGTCATCGACGCCGACAGTGAGGGACAGCACTGGCGTTAGAAGCCTTCGGTGGTCACCATGGGACCGCCGTTGAGATAGTTGATCAGCGCGGTACGTGTGGTCGACACGAATTCCTCGGGCACTTGGTTGACCGAGTGCCATGCGACGGCGCCGTGTTTATGTGGTTCGGCGTTGAGTGGGTCGCCGCTCCAAGTGCTGGTGATGAAGACGACGGTGACGAAGCCGTTGGGTGCTTCAACTCCCCAGGAGCAGTGGATCAGGCCGGCCACGCGCAGGTCGGTGGGGTCCACGACAAGTCCGGTCTCCTCCTTGAGTTCGCGGACTGCGGTCTGGGTGATCACTTCGCCCTTGGCTGACTTGCCGACGGGGAGGTCCCAGTGGTCAGGCGCGAACTTCGCCTGGCGTCCTCGTCGGATGAGTAGCACCCGTTGCTGGGCCTGGTCGTGAACGATGATGGCGGCGACAAGGAGGGTGTGCGCTTCTAGGGCAGGGGGAAGGGCAGTGCCGGGTGTGGCCATGATGCGATCCTTTCATGCGACGGTGGCCGCTTGTCGGATGCGCTGGTCCAGCATGGCTGCACCCGGGACGCCTCGACGTTTGTAGACGGCGAGGGTTGGACGGATTCCTGCTAGGGCGGTCCTGCTGCGGCCCGACGCCATACCTTCGGCGAGGTCGAGCGCCTGGCTCCAGGCTCCGATGGCTTCGTCGGCTCGTGCTTGAGCAGCGAGGCAGTCACCGAGGTCCATGTGGGTGAGCAAGTGGACGCGTGGATAGGCGGCAAGATCCCACGAGGTGAACGCTGCGCGGTGGCGGGCCTCGGTGCCGTGATGGTCGCCGAGCTCGGTCAGGGTTCTCGCGGTGTGGGAGTCTACGGTCCCCGCGGCTGGCCCCATGAGCAGCGAGTAAGAAGGCTGGGGATCGCTAGTGCAGCTCAGCGCGTCTTCGGCCGCGAGAAGTGCGCGTGCGGCACCGATCTTCTCCCCGAGCGCCGCGTTCGACCTTGCATGTGTGATGTGCAGGAGTGCTTCGGTCGCGCCGTCGCAGTGGCCTTCGGCTCGCCGTAGAGCGGCTTCGATGAGATCTCGGCTGTGGTGGGGTTCTTTCAGGCTGAGTGCCTGGTGGGCGATTGCTCGCATCATCCAGGCGGCGTGGGCGCCGGGGTCGGCTTCAACCGCGAGTTGGAAGCCGGTGAGGTAGTACCGCTGAGCCGCGCCCTCGTGGCCGAGGTCGTGGTGTTTCCAGCCGAGTAGCCAGGCAAGTTCGGCAGCGGCGCTGAACGCGTCGCGTCGTGTGGCTTCGTCGGCGAACCGTCCCGAGAGCATGGGGGCGACGGTGTCGGAAAGGTAGGCCGCCACGGTGGACAGCCCGTGTCCGCCGCCGAGGCGTTCGTCGGCCGCGCCGAACGCCTCGGTGATCTGCCGGACGACGGCTACCTCGACCGCTCCGACGCGGAACAGCCCGGTGCGCGCCCGCAGGAGCCTGCTCACTGCCTCGGCATCGTAGCCGAGGGGCATTCTTACGTGGGCGGCGGTGTAGACGGCCGTGGCGAGATAGTTCCGGTTCTCGACGTCGGTTCGGCTGAGAAGGATGGTGGTCTCAATGGGCTGATCACCCTCGAGTGTCGGCAGTTCGTCGGTGACGAATCCCAGTTGCTGACGGGTCACCGAACGCCCGGCTCGGCGTGAGAGTGCTTCGACGAGATACCCGATGGTGCGCTCACCCGGCTCGACGCCTGCCACCCAGTGCGCGATTGCCGATTTGTTAGTGCGCAGCGCTTCGCCGTTCTCCGCGGCCAGACGCACGACCGCGCGAGCCACTCCCTCATAGCTCAGACCGGAAGCCGAGATCATCTCCCGCAGCCGGTCGTTCGGGGAGCGTTGGCCGGGGGGCCTCGCCATCGGAACTCCTACGGATAAACCGATTAAACGCCCTGCGATGCCTTCGACCATAGCGGTCCGGTTCGCAGCGAGGCCACTGTTAGCGAGAACCCACATCCGGAGCGTGAGAACGGAGCACCCAAATGTCCACTACCACCCACAACAAGATCGGTGTCGAGCTGCCTGAGGCGTTTGACCCGCGCTGGAACCGCATCCCCGGCATCACCGTCGACGGCCACCGCGTCACCCTCGACCCCGAGGAGTACTTCTTCAAGTTCACCAACCACACCTGGCTTGTCATCCCCTGGCAGCAGGTGCAGCGCAACATGCTCGACGCCCACGAGACGCCCGACACCTCGCTGGAGCAGGTCGCGCTGGACTACATCCGCGCCAACGCCGCGCCTACCAGCGACGCCGCGAGCGTCCTGAAGATCGGATACGAGGTGTACCGGTACGTGTTCCGTGCCGAGCACCTCGCCGACCTGGGCTTGCCGGAGATCACAGAGGACCACCTGACGATGCTTCGACAGGCGGGCACATTCATGGCGCTCAACAAGGTCGAGCTGACCGGCGAGATCTCCAACATCGGCCCGGCCTGGTTCTTCAACTCCACCACCCGGGCGGTGTTCGACCTCACTGACGCCGAAGGCGACCTGCTGGACGAGGTCTACCACGGCGGCTGGTTCAACGAGAACCGCCGCCTGGAGCTGGTACGCGCTCACACCGCACTCGGTGGGCGGCTCGTGCACGGATGCCAGTCCGTGCCGAACCAGACCGGCGGAGCGGTCGTCCCCTACGGTGCTCCGCTGGAACGGTTCCGCAGCGAGCTCGCCGCCATGAAGGACAGCTGGATCGCGGCCGTCGAATCCTGCCGCGTCACCACTCGATAAGGAAGGCCAGAATCTTGGACACCATCGAGGTGAACGCTCTGCTCGCCCGGCTGCTGGACGACCTCGGGCAGGGGTCGGCCGAACGCGAGGAGATCCGCGTCTGGGCACGCTCGGGCGTGGAACGCCTCCACCTGGCCGACGGCACCTCGGTGGTGTTCAAGTACGCCGAAGGTCCCTTCGCCGCCGAACACCACGCCCTCGCGGTTGCCGAAGACGGCGGCCTGCCCGTCCCCGCACGCCTCGCCGTCGATCACACACCCGAGCTGCTGGGGATGCTGCTCACGGACCTTGGGCCAGCGGCAGGCGTGGCGACCGACGACGAAGGAGCGGCACTCGCCGTTCGCGTCCACGCCGTTACCGACACCAATGATTTGCCGGTCCTGGATGAGCAGGGCCTCACGGCGATGCCCGAGCGGATCCGTGAACGCCTCCACCAGCACGACGGCGCCCGCCACGATCTCGCCTCCCTCACCGAGACAGCCCGCGCTCTTGCGAAGGTGGCTGATGGCCGAGCCTTTGGGGCTGACCTCGCGCCGTTCGGGCTCTGCCACTCCGAATGGCATCCGACCTCGGTCTACCTCACTGAGGACGAGTCGTACCTGCTCGACTTCGCCCGTGCGTTCCGTGGGCCGGGCCTGCTCGACCTGGCGTCGTGGCCCGGCACGATCGACGCTCCCGACACCGGCAAGGTCAGCGAGCTCATCACCTCCTACATCACAGCCGGCGGCCCCGAGGAGACAGCAGCCCCAAGGGGCGGGTTGAGCGCGGCCCGGTGGGCGCTCGGCTGGCACCGCGTGTGGGTGGCCGACTGGTTCACCCATCAGCTCACGATCGGATGGGCCGAAGGAGCCGAAGACGCATGGATCTCCGCGATCTCCCGCCATCTCACCGAAGCCGCGCTCCTGCTCCGGGTCTGACCGTCCGCGACCGGTTCGAGTGGACCCGGGCCGTGGGAATCGGCCCTCCACCCGCCGTCTTCGGCGACCTGCACGGCAGGCAGGTCGCCGAACTCGGCTGCAGCGGCGGACACAACCTCGCCCACCTCGCCGTCCACCACTGCGCCGAGGCGGTCGGCATCGACCACGACCCCCGCAAAATCCAGCGCGCCCGAACGCTCTACGGAAACGTCCCCCGTCTCGCCTTCGTCCGGGCAGACGCCATTGCCTACCTTCGATCCCTCCCACCTGCCTCACTCGACCTCTGCCTCTCGATCTTCGGAGTGTTCTCCTTCCTCGAACCCACCGAGCCTGGCCCGCTCCTGACTGCGACCGCCCGTGTCCTAAGACCCGGCGGGCGGCTCGCGCTCACGCTGCGCGCCACCGACACCACGGACCTGGTCCTCATCTACACCAGGAGCTGACCATGCACCTTCTGTGCGACATCGACGGCGTCCACATCCCCTTCCCCGGCCCCAGCGGTGAGATCCCGCTCGGCGTCCGCACCGACCACGTCACCCCCACTGGCTACGACGAGCCCGTCAAGATCTGGCTCAACCCTGTAACCGGCCGACTCGTCCTCGACCTGGCCACCCGGTACGCCCTCACTCCCTGGTGGTGCACCAGCTGGCGCGCTGACGCCGCTCCTCTCATCGGCAGCCGCCTCGGCCTGCCCACCTGGGACCACATCGACCTTCCCCACCTCCCGCTCACCACCAGCCACCCCGGCGGCTACCTCTGGAAACGCGACACCATTGCCCGGCGCTTCACCGACCAGGCACTCATCTGGATCGACGACGACTTCACGCCCGCCGATCACACCTGGGCCAGCGACCGCACCCAAGCCGGACTCCTAACGATCCTTGTTCAGCCGAATCCGTACCTCGGCCTGACCATCGCTGACCTTGAGATGAGCGGCCTCAACCAGCCCGCAGAACGACGCTTGCGCTCCCGCAAAGAGATCTGTGCCCGCCGCGGCGACCGTTTGCCTGCCGTCCCGACCGAGACGGAGCCTCCGACATGGCGCCCTTCCTCCCTCCGGTGACGCACTGGCACGCCTCGGGCCCGTCCCAAGACCTGCGACGAGCGCCCCGGCTCAGAGGCAGTCGATCGCCCATCCCAGAGGTGCCGCATGCCAGCGGGGCCTCGCCGATCTCCGGCTCACTCCAGAGGGGGTGTGAAGGTGACTGCTCCACGGTTCCTGGGCCGGGTCCCGCTTGCGGTGGCGGTCGCCGGACCCCGCCCCGCAGGACCGTCCGCACGATCCGCAAGCACGGGAAGAAGCGAACCTCATGAGCCCCACCGTCTACGGGACCGCGTTCCTGCGGTCCCAGATGCTCCGGCCGCCGTCCGGCGGCCGGAAACCCGATCGAGGAGGCAGCATGCACCACACGCCCATCAGGCTTGAGGCGAAGGAGTGGAGGGCGGACGCTCCCCCCGGGGTCCTGCGCTACACCTTCCCCGGCATCCCCGCCAAGGTGCGGGAAGCGCGGAAGCTGGTGGAGGAGCTGTTCACCGGGACTGGCCGCGAAGACGACGCCGGTCTCATCGTGGACGAACTCGCCAACAACTCGATCTTGTACACGCGGTCGGGGAAGCCCGGCGGCTGGTTCGGCGTCGAACTCGCCTTCGGCACCCTGGTCCGGGTCGGGGTGTTCGACCTCGGCGGTGCGGGCCGGCTGATCGGCGCACCCGCCCCCGCACCGTCCCAGCACGACGATCCGGAGGGCCTTGAAGGCTCGGCCGGGCTCGGCGAGCTGGATGCGGTCGCGCTCGGCGGGCGCGGCCTGGCGATCGTCGCCGAACTCGCGGTCACCACCGGATCCTGCGGCAGCGACACGCTCGGCCACTTCGTGTGGGCCGACCTCGCGCTGCCCACGCCAGTGGCGGAAACCCCCGGAGAGGCGCTGCTGCTGGTGCCTTAGGGGAGGCCCAGCCTGGTCATAACAGGCTGGCCCTCCTTGAGGCCAGGATAGAACCGCAGCGGTCGGCTTGAGGCCCTGTTCGCCTCGCTTCTTGATCTTTTCGAAGGGGTGAGGTCAGGCAGGGCCTTCGTCGTCTTCGGCGACATGGTCGAGGTGATCGTTGCCAACCGGGGGGCCTCTGCCGGGCTCCGGTGGGTGTGTCAACGTCGGCTGAATAGGCGGACCCTTCCGCCCTCGCCAGAGAACCTTGTCAAGGCTGTTCCCACCCCATCCAACCTGCTCCCTCTTCGGCGCAAGGTCGACACTGACGTGAGTGGCCTCCGCGTCCAGCGCGTTCCAGATCATCTCCGCGACCGCACCCACGGGATCCTTCTGACGCGCCAGACGCAGAAGGTGATCCGGCTTGGCCTCGATGTGAACGGTACGCACACGGTCACTATCCCAGACCGTACGCAAGATCGCCGGAACCAGCGGGCAGCTCCTCAAAGAAGAAACCCCAGCTCGCCGGAGCGAGCTGGGGTTTCGTGCGGTGCGCCGTCAGGGACTCGAACCCCGGACCCGCTGATTAAGAGTCAGCTGCTCTAACCAACTGAGCTAACGGCGCGCCGTGCATCAAGGAATATACCGGCACTGAGCATCTTGGTCGAATCGGCGCGAGTCATGCGTCTTCGCTAGAATAAAGTTCGGCCCGCAGACAGGAGCTTTGATGTTCGACTCCCCCGCCGACGTCACCGAGCGGCTCGCCGCCGTGGACTATCTCTCCGACGACGCCATCTCCACGTCGGTGTTCCTGGCCGCCGCGCTCGGCAAGCCGCTGCTGGTCGAAGGGCCGGCGGGGGTGGGCAAGACGCAGCTGGCCAAGGCCGTGGCGCAGGCCACCGGGTCCCAGCTGATCAGGCTGCAGTGTTACGAGGGGCTCGACGAGGCCCGGGCGCTGTACGAGTGGAACTACAAGAAGCAGCTCCTGCGCATCCAGGCCACCAGCGCCGACGACGACATCTTCAGCGAGGAGTTCCTGCTGGAGCGGCCGTTGCTGAAGGCGATCAGGGCCGGGACGCCGACCGTGCTGCTCATCGACGAGACGGACAAGGCGGACGTCGAGGTCGAAGGGCTGCTGCTGGAGCTGCTGTCCGACTTTCAGGTGACGATTCCGGAGCTGGGCACCATCGCCGCCGTACGCAGGCCGTACGTCGTGCTGACCTCGAACGCCACCCGCGAGCTGTCCGAGGCGCTCAAGCGGCGCTGTCTCTACCTGCACATCGCGTACCCGACGCCGGAGCGCGAGCGGGACATCGTGCTCAGCCAGGTGCCGACGATCCGCGCCGACCTCGCCGAGCAGCTCGCCAGGACGGTGGCGACGCTGCGGGCGCTGGAGCTGAAGAAGGCGCCGTCGGTGGCCGAGACCGTCGACTGGGCCAACACGCTGCTGGCGCTGGGCCGGGCGGACCTGGACGAGGCGACGGTGGCGCAGACGCTGGGCGTGGTGCTCAAGCACAACTCCGACCAGACCCGGGCGGTCAAGGAGCTCGGACTTCCCACCGCATGACGCCCGAGGAGGGGATATGTCGCTCGTAGATAGACATGTCGGGTTCGTGCATGCGTTGCGCGAGGCCGGGCTGCCCGTGTCGCTGGCCGAGGGGCTCGACGCGGCGCGGGCGCTGCGGGTGATCGATCTGACCGAGCGGGAGTCGCTGCGCGCCGCCTACGCGGCGACGCTGGTCAAGAAGCCGTCCTTCCGGCCTGGCTTCGACGTGCTGTTCGACCTGTGGTTCCCGGCCTCCACCAGCGGCCTGTACGCGGTCCGCCCCGGCATCGAGGGGACGCCCGATCTGGCGAACGCGCCCCTGCCGGAGCTGCGCGAGCATCTGGCCAGGCTGCTGACCGGCAGCACCGATGCCGAGATGCGCGCGTTCGCCCGTGCCATGGTGGAGCGCTTCGGCCGCCAGGAGGCCGGGCCGGGACGGCAGAACTGGTTCTCCTACAGCGTGCTACGCGCCCTGTCGCCCGAGACCCTGATGGCCGGCATCCTGCGGGAGGTCCTGGCCGGTCAGGAGCGCGGCGGGCTGGCGGAGAAGACGGCCCGCCGGCGGGTCACCGCCAACACCGGGCGGCTGGAGGAGGCCGTGGCCACCGACGTGCGCCGGCGCATCGCCGAGGACTCCGGCATCGAGCGCATCGCCCGCTCGGCCGTACGCCCTCCGCTGGAGCAGCTCGACTTCCTGCGCGTCACCAAGGCCGACCTGGCCAGGCTGCGCCGGGAGGTGCACCCGCTGGCCCGGCGGCTGGCCGCGCGCCTGACCATCAAGCACCGGCGCGGCAGGCGGGGCCGGTTGGACTTCCGCAGGACCATGCGGGCCTCGCTGCAGACCGGCGGCGTCCCGCTCACCACGCACTTCAAGCCGCCCCGGCCGCACAAGCCGGAGCTGGTGATCCTCTGCGACACCAGCGACTCGGTCTCGTCGTTCGCCCACTTCACGCTCCTGCTCACCTACGCGCTCAGGGAGCAGTTCACCAAGGTGCGCGCGTTCGGCTTCGTGGACCGGGTGGACGAGATCACCCGCTTCTTCGTCCCCGGCGCCGACGTGGTGGAGGCCATGACCCGGCTGGCGAACGAGGCCGACATGGTCCGCTTCGGCCGCACGAACTACGGCCACTCGCTGGAGGGCTTCGCCGAGCGCTACGGCGACGCGATCGGCCCGAAGACCTCGCTGCTGATCCTGGGCGACGCCCGCTCCAACTATCAGCCGCCCGCCCTGGACGTGCTGCGGTCACTGACCGCCCGCGCCCGCCACGCCTACTGGCTCAACCCCGAGCCCAGGGCGCAGTGGGACACCGGCGACTCGATCGCCACGGACTACGGCACGGTCATCCCCATGCACGAGTGCCGCAACGTGGTCCAGCTGACCGCGTTCATCGAGAGCATCGTCTAGACACGCGCCTGGACACACCTCTAGACGCGCTGCAGCTCCCGGGCCGCGGTGCGGGCCAGCAGCTCGATCTGGGCGTCGTCGAACTGCGGGGTCGCCGTCTGCCGGATGCGCCTGGCCACCAGCCGGGGCTTGAGCAGGGTGATGCCCTCCACGGTGAGCGAGCCGCCGCGCGGCAGCATGCCGCAGTGCACGGCCAGCAGCGGAGCGATGGTGACCTTGACCCCGGTCTCGCGGGTCAGCAGCTCGGCGAAGGCCTCGGCGGCCCCGACCAGCGGCTTGGCGACCTTCGTGCCGTATTTCTCGCCGAAGAACAGGCGTCCGCCGTAGGTGGCGATCTCGGTGTCGGGGCTCCAGGACTCGTTGTCCACGACCCAGACCCCGCCGGGGCCGATCACCAGGTGGTCGATGGAGGCCTGGTCCCGGATGGCGCGGCCGTCGAGCACCTGGTAACCGTGCTTGCCCAGGGAGCGGCGCAGCAACCTCCCGGTGATCACCTCGCCGCGCCGGCGGCCCCGCCAGACGGCCGTGGCCCAGAACGCCCGCCAGTCGATGAACCAGTCGACCGCGGCCACCAGGCCGGCCGCCAGCAGGCCGTAGAGGGCGGCGTAGGGCAGTCCGAACCGGAGGGCGAGCACGAATCCGGCGACGAATCCCACCGCCGCCTTGAGCGCCCGCGACCTTCTGCGGTTCTGGGCGTCCTCGCGCCAGAACTTCTCGTACCACCACTGTGGTGACGAGCCTGTGAACTTCTCGTCCTGCTGCACGTAGATTGAGCCACCAGGCACGGCAAACTCCCCGAATGAGTTGTCGTCAACCAGGATCTGCCACGCCGAAGATCCCTCGCCGGTCAAGAGATACCCCATCTGGAACCAAGGCGAGCCTAAGGTGACGGAATTGGTACCCCAAAGAGAAGCATCACGGCGCCGACCGACCAGCCGGTATGCTTAGAGGGTGACAGTGAAGGAAGAATCCGTGCGCCAGAGGCTGCTGAGCGAGGCCACCCGGCTGTTCGCGGAGCACGGCTTCGAGGGCACCTCGGTCCAGGAGATCGTCGTGGCCGCCGGTGTCACCAAAGGCGCCATGTACCACTATTTCAACTCCAAGGATGACCTGCTGCACGAGATCTACGGTCGCGTGCTGCGCATGCAGATGGACCGCCTGACGCGGATCGCCGATGGCACGGGCACCGTCGTCGAGCGGCTGCACCGGGCGGCGGCCGACGTCGTGGAGACCACCAGCGCCAACCTCGACGACTCCACGATCTTCTTCCGCTCGATGCACCTGCTCGCGCCCGAGACCCGCAAGAACGTACGCGCCGAGCGCCGCCTCTACCACGAGCGCTTCCGCGACCTGGTGCTGGAAGGCCAGCGCGAGGGCGTCTTCAGCGACCGGGTGGCGGCGGAGCTCGTCGTCGACTACTTCTTCGGCTCGGTGCACCACCTGTCCACCTGGTTCCGCGCGGACGGGCCGCTGACCGGCGCCCAGGTGGGCAAGCAGTTCGCCGACCTACTGCTGGCCTCCCTCGGGGCCGGGCACGTCGGCGAGTGAGGCCAGCGCCTCCCGGTGGTCGCCCGGCGTGCCGAGCGCGATCTCACTCGCCTTGGCCCGCTTGAGGTAGAGATGCAGGGGATGCTCCCAGGTCATCCCGATCCCGCCGTGCAGCTGCAGCGCCTCCTCCGCCACGCGTACGGCCACCCCCGCGTTCCACGCCTGGGCCACAGCCGCCGACACAGCCGCCGACGCCTCCGAAGCCTCCGAAGCCTCGGCGGCGGCGTTGCGAGCCGCCGCCTTGGCCCTGACCACGTCGAGCCAGAGGTCGGCCAGCCGGTGCTTGATCGCCTGGAAGGAGCCGACCGGCCGGGCGAACTGGTGACGCTCCTTCACGTAGGCCACCGTGGTGTCCAGGCACCACTGCGCCACGCCGTACTGCTCGGAGGCCAGCAGCCCGGCGCCGAACAGCAGCACCTGCGCCAGGTCCACGTCGCCGAGCCGGGTGGCGGCCGCGTCGTCGAGCGTGACGGTCGCGACCGGCCGGGTCAGGTCGAGCGACGGCACCACCCGCACCTCGGCTCCCTGAACGGCGTAGAGGCCGCCGTCGACCGGCACGAGCAGCAGGTCCGCGACGTCGGCCCCGGCCACGCCGGTGACCGTGCCGGACAACCGCTCCCCGCCGTCCGCCACCCGCACCGACCCACCCCTGAGGGGTTGGTAAGAGGAGGCGGCGAACGAGACCACGAGCGCGGCCGTGGCGCTGCCGTCGGCGAGCCGTTCGAGCAGGTCACCCGCGCCCGCCTGGATCAGCGCCCGGGTGGCGAGCACCGAGCTGGTGAAGAACGGCACCGGCGCGACGCCCCGGCCCAGCTCCTCCAGCACCACGGCCACCTCGCTGGCCGACGCGCCGGCGCCGCCGTGCTCCTCGGGGATGAGCAGTCCGGCCACCCCGATCTCCCCGGCCAGCGTCTTCCACAGGCCCAGGTCGTACGGATCGGACTCGGCGCGCTTGAGTACGGCGGCCGGCGGGCAGCGGTCGGCGAGCAGGCCGCGCACGGCGGCGCGGAGCTCCTCCTCGACTTCGGTGTACAGGAGGGTCATCGCGGCAGGTCCTTCCAGGGCACGTCCTTGTCGATGCGGGGCTCGGAGGGAAGGCCCAGCACGCGTTCGGAGATGATGTTGCGCAGGATCTCCGAGGTGCCGCCTTCGATCGAGTTGCCCTTGGCGCGGAGATAGCGGTAGCCGGGGCCACGGCCGTAGAAGTCGACCGTGTCCGAGCGGCGGAAGGTCCAGTCGTCGTAGCCGAGGTCGCGGTCGAGCTCCACCTCCAGGCCGGACAGCACCTGGTTGAGCCTGGCGAACGACAGCTTCATGCCGGAGCCCTCGGGGCCGGGCTGCCCGGCGGCCAGCTGCTCGCGCAGCCGCGCCCCGGACAGGCGGGTCACCTCCGCCTCCACCCAGAGCGACAGCAGCCGCTGGTGCAGGTCGTGCGTGCGCAGCTCGGGCCGCTCGCGCCAGGTGGACAGCACGGGGCCGAGCATGCCGCCGCCGCGCCGTACGGGCGCGCCGCCGATCGCGACGCGCTCGTTCATCAGGGTGGTCTGGGCGACGCGCCAGCCGTCGCCCACCTCGCCGAGGCGCAGGTCGTCGGACAGGCGCACGCCGGTGAGGAAGACCTCGTTGAACTCGGCCTCGCCGGTGATCTGCCGCAGCGGGCGCACCTCGACGCCGGGCGCGTGCATGTCGCAGATGAAGTACGTCATCCCACGGTGTTTGGGCACGTCCGGGTCGGTACGGGTGACCAGGATGGCCCATCGGGCGTGGTGGGCGCCCGAGGTCCACACCTTCTGGCCGTCGACGACCCATTCGCCGCCGTCCCTGACCGCGCGGGTGGCGAGGGTGGCGAGGTCGGATCCGGCGCCGGGCTCGCTGAAGAGCTGGCACCAGATCTCCTCGCCGGTCCACAGCGGCCGCAGAAAGCGCCGCCGCTGCTCCGGCGTGCCGAAGGCGAGGATGGTGGGGGCGGCCATGCCCAGCCCGATGCCCTGCACGCCGACGTCGAGCTGCGGCGTGTGGGCGAGCTCGTGCTCGACGAGCTGCTGCAGGTCGCGCCCGAGGCCGAGCCCGCCGAGCCCCTCGGGGAACCACACCCAGGCCAGCCCGGCGTCGAACCTGGCCCGCAGGAACTCCAGCCGGTCCCCGGCCGGGTCGTGCTCGCTCAGCAACGCGGCGACGCGCTCCTTGAGCCGTGTCTCGTCCACTCCAGCTCCCGTCGTCACATGTACTTCTTGAGTTCGCGGTAGGCCAGCGACCGCTTGTGCACCTCGTCGGGACCGTCTGCCAGGCGCAGCGAGCGGGCGCCGGCCCAGAGCCCGGCCAGCGGGAAGTCCTGGGAGACGCCACCGGCGCCGTGCGCCTGGATGGCCTTGTCCAGGATCCACTCGACGGCGATCGGGGTGGAGATCTTGATGGCCTGGATCTCGGTGTGCGCGCCCTGGTTGCCGACGGTGTCCATCAGCCAGGCGGTCTTGAGCACGAGCAGGCGCAACTGCTCGATGCGGATGCGGGACTCGGCGATCCAGTCCTGGACCACGCCCTGCTGGGCGATGGTCTTGCCGAACGCCGTCCGGCTCAACGTCCTGCGGCACATGAGCTCGACCGCGCGCTCGGCCATGCCGATCAGCCGCATGCAGTGGTGGATGCGGCCGGGCCCGAGCCGGGCCTGGGCGATGGCGAAGCCGCCGCCCTCCTCGCCGATCAGGTGGTCCACCGGCACCCGGACATCGGTGAAGACGATCTCGGCGTGGCCGCCGTGGTCGGCGTCGCTGTAGCCGAAGACGTGCATGCCGCGCTTGATCTCCATGCCGGGGGTGTCGCGGGGCACCAGCACCATGCTCTGCTGACGATGCGTGGGCGCCTCCGGGTCCGTCTTGCCCATGACGATGAAGATCTTGCAGGCGGGGTTCATCGCGCCGGAGATGAACCACTTGCGGCCGTTGATGACGTACTCGTTGCCGTCGCGGGTGATCGAGGTGGCGATGTTGGTGGCGTCGGAGGAGGCCACGTCGGGCTCGGTCATCGCGAACGCCGAGCGGATCTCGCCGTCGAGGAGCGGCCGCAGCCACTCCTTGCGCTGCCAGTCGTTGCCGAACATGGCCAGCACTTCCATGTTGCCGGTGTCGGGCGCGGCGCAGTTGGTGGCCACCGGGGCCAGGTGCGGGCTGCGGCCCATGATCTCCGCCAGCGGCGCGTACTGCAGGTTGGTCAGTCCGGCGCCGTGGTCGCCGGGCAGGAACAGGTTCCACAGGCCGCGCTGTCTGGCCTCGTCCTTCAGGTCGTCGATCAGCGGCGGAGCGCCCCAGCCGCTGGTGGCGGCCTGCTCCTCGAAGGCGTGCTCGGCCGGGTAGACGCATTCGTCCATGAAGAGCAGCAGACGCTGGCGCAGGTCCTCGGTGACACTGTCGAAGGCGAAGTCCATGAACGGAGGCTACCGACCGGCCGGTATGCATGTCGACAGGTGGTTCCCGGCAAAACCACCCATGTGGCCATCACCCCAGGCCACGGACCACCCATAGGGTCACGCCATGACCGCTGATCTGCCCGCGCCCGTGGTGCTGGAGAACGACCTCGTCCGTCTGGAACCGCTGACCCTGGACCACCTGCCCGACCTGTTCGCCGCGTCGGGCGGCGACGAGGAGGTCTGGCGCTGGCTGCCCGCCAAGACGCCGAGCACCGAGGCGGACCTGGCGGCGATCGCTCGCTCCCTGCTGGAGGACGACCGGCACATCCCGCTCGCGGTGATCGTCAAGGAGACCGGCAGGGCCGCCGGCTGGACCACCTACATCGACGTGCCGGGCTTCGAGCAGAGCATCGAGATCGGCTGGACGTGGTACGGCAGAGCCTGGTGGCGCTCGGCCGTCAACACCGGCTGCAAGCTGCTGCTGATCGACCACGCCTTCGACAAGCTCGGCTACAACCGGGTCCAGCTCAAGACCGACATTCTTAACGTACGTTCGCAGAATGCGATCAAGAGGATCGGCGGGGTGCACGAGGGCACGCTCCGGCGCCAGCGCCCGAGGCCGGACGGCACCTGGCGCGACACGGTCTACTTCGGCATCCTCGACGAGGAGTGGCCCGCCCACCGAGCCCGTCTGACGGCGGCCTACGCGGAACCCGGCGCCTGACTTCCCAGCATGCCCGCCAGCAGCTCGCGAACGGCCTCGCGGAGTTCGTCGAACGTCGGCTCGACGCCCGCTCCGGCTATCGCGTCGAACATGATGCCCTCGCCGAACGCGACCATCTGGCGCGCGTGCCGTACCGGATCCGTCGAGCCTGCGGTGGCGAGCAGGGCGACGGCGGGGTCGCGGAAGCGGCGGCCGGCCCGGTCGTAGATCGCGCGCAGCTCCGGCCGCCTGGTCGCCTCCAGCGCCAGCTCGTAGCGGGCCAGGGTGCGCCTGCCGTCGCGGAGCTGGACCTGCAGCACCTGGGCCATCAGGTCCGGCAGGTCGCCGGGGGCCTCCCCGGTCAGCGCCGCGGCGAACACCCGCTCCTCCAGCTCCGTCAGCCGCGACAGGGTGAGCTCCAGCAGCGCGGCGCGGGTGCGCGCCAGGTTGGAGGTCGAGCCGGGCGGCAGGCCCGCCACCTCGTCGACGGCCCGGTGGGTGAGGCCGCGCATGCCCCGCTCGGCCAGCAGGGTGATCGCCGCCTCGGCGACGGCCTCGGAACGCTTCACGGACCCTGATACTACGCGTGTAGTGACGGAACTACGGATGTAGTAGCCTGACACTACAGACGTAGTTAAGGAGCGCTGCCATGGCGAAGGCCGTAGTGATCGGCGGGGGCATCGGCGGGCTGACCGCCGGCATCGCCCTGCACCGCGAGGGCTGGGAGGTGAGCGTGCTGGAGCGCGCCCCCAAGCTGGAGCCTGTCGGGTCCGGGCTGGCCATCGCCGTCAACGGGCTGCGCGCGCTCGACACCCTGGGTCTCGGTGACGCGGTGCGCAGGCTGTCCCGCGTCCAGGGCCAGGCGGGGATCCGCGCCGCCGGCGGGCGCTGGCTGACGCACACCACCGAGGACACGGCGCGGCGGCGCTACGGCGACTCGGTGGTGGTGCTGCTCCGCGCCACTCTCGTGGATCTGCTGGTGGACGCGCTCGGGCCGGAGAGGCTGCGCCTGAACACCACCGTCACCGCCGTGGACGCCACCACCGGCGACCTCCACACCACCACCACGGACCCGGGGACGACCATCGGTGACGTGCACCTCACCACCACCGGCTCGCAGAAGGCCGCCGGCGACAGGGATGCGCTGCGGGCAGATCTGGTCGTGGCCGCTGACGGCGTCAACTCGGCGGTGCGTGCCACACTCTTCCCCGGGCATCCCGCCCCCGCCTATGCGGGGGTGACCGCCTGGCGCGGGCTGGTGCCGCGGCCCGACGTTCCGGTGCCCAGCGCGGAGAGCTGGGGCAGGGGCACCGTGTTCGGCGCCCACCCGATCAGTGACGACCTGGTCTACTTCTACGCCACCGACCTGTCACCGGCCGGGGCCGCCCACGGTGACGAGCGGGCGGAGCTGCTGCGCAGGTTCGGCGGCTGGCACCAGCCGATCCCGGCCGTGCTGCGCGCCGCGGACCCCGCGCGGATCATCCGCAACGACCTCTTCTACCTGCGCGAGCCGCTGCCCGCCATGCACGCGGGCCGGGTGGCGCTGGTGGGCGACGCGGCCCACCCGATGACGCCCCACCTCGGCCAGGGCGCCTGCCAGGCGATCGAGGACGCGGTGGTGCTCGCGCGGCTCGCGGACGGCGACCTGGCCGCCTATACCGAGGCCCGCCTGCGGCGGACCGCCGAGGTGGTACGCAGGTCCATGTCGATCTGCGCGCTGACCAAGCTGCGCAACCCCGTGGCCGTGGCGCTGCGCGACAGCGGAATGTCGCTGGCCACCCGGCTCACGCCCGATCTGATGCTGAAGTCAATGGACGGGATTCTGGGCTGGCGGCCGCCGCCACGGACGGGGAATGGTCAGGAGCCAGCCGCCCCAGCGTGATCGTGCCGGCGATGGTCAACGCCGCCGCGAGCAGCGCGGGCACCGCCGTGGCGGAGCCGGTCGGCAGCGGCTCGCCGAGCAGGATCGCACCGGCCAGCACCGAGGTGATCGGGTCGATGACCTGCACGCCGGCGTAGGCGATGCCGAAGTAGCCGACCGCGTAGGAGCGCTGCAGCAGCACCACCGCGCAGACCAGCAGCACCGGCACGGCCAGGGTGAACCAGTGCAGCAGCCGCCCCCAGTCGCCCTCCATGCCGCCGCCGACCACCCGGACGAACGTGGACACGCTCGCGGTGACGGCGCCCGCCCCGATGGACAGCAGCATGGCCCGGCCCGGCCCGTGGGTCCGGCTCGCGGCCACCTGGCTGACCAGCACGATCACCCCGATCACGGCGATGAACGCCAGGGCGGAGCCGTTGCCGAGCCGGGGCGTGACGTGATGCTGCGGCACCAGGATCATGAGCCAGAGCAGGCCCACGGCCACCGCGATCGAGCCGAGGATCTCCGCCTTGTGCGGCTTGCGGCCGTACATGAGCGCGGCCAGCGGCACCGCGAAGACCAGCGTGGCCACGCTGATGGGCTGCACGGCGACCAGCGGCGCGAAGCTCAGCGCGACGGCGTGCAGACTCGCGCCCGTCATGCCGATGACGCCGCCGATCCACCAGCGAGGGCGTCTCACCAGTCTTAACGAGGCGCCCTCGGCCACCGCTTCGTACTGCTGCAGCGCCGCGCCGAGTGCGTATCCCAGCGCGCCGGCCAGGGCGATGGCCACACCGACCCAGGTCATGGGCACCCGCGCAGGGTCCGAGGTCCGTCCAGGAGCATTGACCCAGCTTAGAGGTGAAGCAATGCCCCCGAATCATCCTTTAGGCCAATTTCGGGGTGAGCCCAGGGGCCTAGGAACCGCTATCTGGCGTCTCCGGGCAGACGCACAGGAGGTGGCCCTCAGGGTCCTGAAGGACGATCCAGCGGGTGCCCTCCTCGGTGACGCCCGGCTGGAACTCCGGCTTGGTGGCGCCGATCGCCAGGTATTCCTCGACGGCCCGCGCCACGTCCGGCACCCGGAAGTCGAGATGGAACTGCTTGTCCGGGCTCGGCCAGACCACCGGCTTGCGCTCGGGCACCCGGCCGAAGTAGATGCTCGTGGTGCCGTCGCTCACGGCGGCGTACTCGTCCTCGGCGTACTGAATGTCGAACCCGGTCACCTGGTGGTAGAACGCGGCCAGCTTCCTGGGCTCCGCGCAGTCGATCGTGAACGCTATGAGATTCGCCTTGGTCGTCGTCATGTCCCAAGGCTCGCAGCCGTACCTGCCACCTTCTGTCAGGTACGGGAAGCGCGTGCGCTCGAACTCATCCGCTTGAGGATCCGATCCCACTCGGTGCCGAACGGGTTGTCCTGCACCAGGTAGGTCCAGGTCGCCTCGGGCCGCTTCAGATCCGGCTCCGGCGCCTCGAACGACTCCAGCGAGCGCCGCTCCACCTCGGCCTGCAGCGATTTGTACTCGGCCACGGCCTCCCGGTGGAACTCGTCCACCGGGCTCATCCGGCCCAGCGCCCGCAGGTGGATGCCCTCACGCAGGTCGGTGAGGAACGCCAGATGCTCGGTCCAGCACTGGTCGATCGCGTGCAGCACGATCTGCCTGGCCGTCTCCTGCCGGGTCTCCTCCGGCAGCGACGCCCAGCGCTCGGGGTCGGCCGCCGCCAGCGCCTTGGCCGCCGAGTCGCCGTGCAGGACCTTGTCGCGCCACTCCATGATCAGCTCCCGCTGCTGCTCCAGCAGCCGGGTGTAGCGCCAGGTGTTGCGGTGGATCTGCAGGTTGACGCCCTCCGCCACCCGCTGGGCGTGCCCGACGAGATAGGCGCCCCGGCGGTGCCGCACCAGGCCGTCGGCGTCGGCGGCCGGCGGGCGCTCGTCCGGCGTGAACTGGGTGATCAGCTCGTCCCCCATGCTGACGAAGAACACCGAGCCGCCCGGGTCGCCCTGCCGGCCCGCCCGGCCGCGCAACTGGTCGTCCAGGCGGCTGCTGGCGTGGCGGCCGGAGCCGATCACGTACAGGCCGCCGAGCTCGGCGACGCCGTCGCCGAGGCGGATGTCGGTGCCGCGCCCGGCCATCTGGGTGGAGACGGTGATGGCGTCGCGCTCCCCCGCCTTGGCGATGATCGTGGCCTCTTCGGCGTCGTTCTTGGCGTTGAGCACCACCGGCCGCAGGTTGCGGCGCTGCAGCAGCTTGGCCAGGCTCTCGGACTCGGCCACGTCGAGGGTGCCGATGAGGATGGGCCGGCCGGTGGCGTGCGCCTCCTGGATCTCCTCCACCAGCGCCGCGTCCTTGTCGGGCACCGTCGGGTAGATCCGGTCCGGCTCGTCCTTCCTGACGCACGGCCGGTTGGACGGGATCACCGCGACCTTCAGCCCGTAGAACTCGCCGAGCTGCTCGCTCACCGCGACGGCCGTGCCCGTCATGCCGCACACCGTCGGATAACGCCTGACCAGGCCCTGGACGGTGATCGAGTCCAGGATCTCGCCCTTCTCGCTCGGCGGCAGCGCCTCCTTGGCCTCCACCGCCGCCTGCAGCCCGTTGGGCCAGCGCTGCAGCATCGCGACCCGGCCGCGCGAGGGGTTGATGAGCTGCACCTTGCCGTCCCGCACGATGTAGTCGACGTCGCGCGACAGCAGCGCGTGCGCGTGCAGGGCCAGGTTGAGCTCGATCAGCGTGCCCGGCTCGTGCTCGTCGTAGAGCTCCACGCCCAGCAGGTTCTCGACGGTCTCGGCGCCCTTCTGGGTCAGATAGACATTGCGCGCCTGGTCGTCGATCTCGTAGTGGTAGCCCCTGATGAGCTGCCTGACCAGCACCGCCATCTCCGGCACCGCACTGCCCGCGTCGGAGGCCCCGGCCATCACCAGCGGCACCCGCGCCTCGTCCACGAGCACCGAGTCTGCCTCGTCGATCAGCGCCACCTCCGGGTCCGGCACGATGATCGCGCTCGCGTCCGTCCGCAGCCGGTCGCGCAGCACGTCGAACCCGATCTCGCTGACGGGCCCGTAGGTGACGTCCTTCGCGTACGCCTCCCGCCGCTCCTCCGGCGTGGACCCCTGGCCGATCCAGCCGACACTGACCCCCACCGCCTCGTAGAACGGCGCCATCCACTCGGCGTCCCGCCTGGCCAGGTAGTCGTTGACGGACATGACGTGCACCCGCTTGCCCTGCAGCGCGTATCCCGCCGCCGCCATGGCCCCGGACAGCGTCTTGCCCTCGCCCGTGGCCATCTCCGCCACTTTCCCGTCCAGCAGGGCGAGCGTCCCCAGCAACTGCACGTCGTAAGGCCTGAGCCCCAGCGTCCGGTCGGCCGCCTCCCGCGCGACGGCGCAGAACTCGGCCAGGTCGCTCATGTCCGGCGTCGGCAGCTCGTCCAGCCCGCCGATCCGATCGCCGCGATCACCCGCCGCTTTGACGATCTTCCGGTAAGGGGTCAGGTTCACGCCTCCGGGACGGTCCAGAAGGTTCCTGACAATCGCTGTAATAGACGCCACAGTTCCTCCAACGCGCGCTCCGCCGGCACCGTTCCCTCCGTGCCGTCCGCAGGCTCGGGGAGCGGAGCGACGAGTGCGGCAAGCGTCGCCGTACGGACCCTAACCCATACCGCCCACCACACCGTCACACCGCTCACCCGAGCTCACCTCATCCGCGCCCTCAGCGCGCTGACAGGCGTCGTGACGCGCGCCGCCGTGCCGCCGGCAGCGCCGCCGGGATCACCATGGCCAGCAGCAGCAGCGCGCAGCCGGTCCAGGCGGCGGGGGTGAGCCGCTCACCGAACAGCAGCACGCCGAGCACGGCCGCGCCGGCGGCCTCCCCCAGCGAGACGATGGACACGGTGGTGGCCCGCAACGCGGTCAGCGCCCGGAAGAACAGCCCGTAGGCCAGCGCGGTCGGCACCACACCCAGGTAGACCAGCAGCGCCACGCTCTCCCCGCTCACCCGGGGCAGCACCCCGCCCGCCAGGGCGAGGGGAGCCAGGCAGATCGCGCCCACGACGAACCCGCCCACGGCCATCCCCTCGGGCTCGTCGCGATACCGCCGGGAGAACAGGGTGACCGCCGCGTACCCGGCGGCCGACAACGACCCCAGCCCCACCCCGGCCGCCGCGCCACCGCCAGGACCGGCGGCGACGGCGGTTCCGCCGGTGAGGAGGAGCAGGCCGGCGAGCGCGGTCACCAGGGCGTACCGTCCGGTCCGGCCCAGGCGCTCACCCAGGAACAGGCGGCTGCCCAGGGCGGTGAACAGCGGGGTCGCCCCCATGGTGACCACGGTCGCCACCGCCACCCCCGACTCGGCGATGGCGGCGAAGTAGGCCGTCTGGTAGACGGCCATCCCGAGACCCACCAGCGCGACCCGCCCGTTGGGACGCCACAGGCGGACAGGGGTGAAAGGGAGAAGGAAGGCGGCGCCCAGCAGGTAGCGCCAGAAGGAGACGTCCAGGGCATCGAGTCCGCCCGAGGCGAACAGCAGGGCGCCGGCGGCGCCACCGGTGCCCCAGGCCGCTGCGGCGATCGCGACGTACACGGTGGCACGTCGAGGAGAAAGGTCGGTCATGACAGATTGCTCCGGGGTGGAGTGGTCGAGATGGGCCCGGTGTGCGGGCAGCAGCCACCCCCGGATCGGTCAGACCCGGAAAATCAGGAATCGCCGCCCGCTACTGGGCGGGCGGAGGGGAGCAAAGAAAATCGCGCGGCACAGCCGTACTCTATTCCTCTGCCGGAAGGCGGTCGGAACCCGCAGGCGGCGGAGCGCGGAGGCGTCGGGACCCGCAGGGGTCGGAGCCGCGAGGCGTCGGGGGTGGGTCAGGGTTTGCGGGCGACGCCGCCCAGGAGGAGTTCTTCCCAGGGGGTGAGGGGGCCGGGGAGGCGGTCGTCGGGCCGCCATTGGGGGAAGTGGACGACGCCCGGCTCCACGAGTTCCAGGCCGTCGAAGTAGCGGGTGACGGCCTCGTGGGAGCGGAAGTGGCCGGTGCCCATGGTCATCTGAAGCATCGCCTCCAGGGCCCGCGCCTTGGGGTTGAGGCCGGCGAGCATGTTGGAGGCCGCCAGGTAGCTGCCGGACGGCAGGGCG
Organism: Nonomuraea glycinis; assembly: GCF_014646515.1. Taxonomy (GTDB): domain Bacteria; phylum Actinomycetota; class Actinomycetes; order Streptosporangiales; family Streptosporangiaceae; genus Nonomuraea; species Nonomuraea glycinis. The sequence goes on along the minus strand of NZ_BMNK01000001.1, from coordinate 417,085 downwards.
GCCAGGTAGCGCCTGACCAGGGCGTGCGGGTCCTCCCGGTCGGGGATGAGGTGCAACAGCCCGATGGCCAGGACGGCGACCGGCTGGGTCAGGTCGATGAGCCGCGCCGCCTCCGGGTGGCGCAGCACCGCGTGCACGTCACGGGCGTCGGCGGTGATCGCCGTGGCGTGCGCGTTGCCGGACAGGATGGCGCGGGCGTGCGGCTCCACCATGGGGTCCAGGTCCACGTACAGGACACGGGCCGCCGGGGAGGCGAACTGGGCCACCTCGTGCGTGTTCTCGATGGTCGGCAGGCCCGCGCCCAGGTCGACGAACTGCCGGATCCCGGCCTCGCGAACGAGGAAGTCCACGACTCTGCCGGTGAAGGCGCGCGAGCACCAGACGAGGTCGACCACGTCGGGCACGGCCGACTTCATGGCGCGGGCCACGGTACGGTCGGCGGCGAAGTTGTCGACGCCGCCGAGGAGCGCGTCATACACGCGGGCGACGCTCGGCTGCTCGACGTCGACTCCGGGAGGGGTCCACTCGGCTTCGGGGCGGATGGTCACGCGGGCCCCCCTTTGATGAGGTGTGCGCGGATCGTATCCGCACCCGGCATCTCAGCGGGAGGGGGAAGCGTGAACAGGCAGTGAGGCCGCGCGGCCTCACTGCCAGGTGACTCCCCCGCAGGCCGTACGGAGATGTTCGGCTCTCACGGCCAAGTGGGGTCCCCCGCGGGCTGGACGGGGGCGTTCAGGACGCCCAGGCGTTCGAGCAGGGTGAGGAACGTGGCCGCGTACGGCGAGTGGGCGGTCACCGCGGCGACCCGCGGCCAGTCCACCTGCTCACGCAGCGCCCGCACCTGGGGCAGGAGGGCGCCGTAGTCGCAGGCATGCTCCGACATCGGCAGCAACCAGGACACGACCAGGTCGGTCGCCTCCAGCACGGGGACGATCATGGCCGACGCCTTCATCGGCTCGGCCCGGTCGAGCAGTTCGTCGGTGACCGGCTGGTCGGACACCTTGAAGATCAGGTCCACCAGTCTGCCGTCGTCGAAGGCCTTGACCAGCCAGTCCTCCGGGGGTTTGGCCGTCGTGAAGCCCATCTCGCGCAGCGCTTCCAAGGCAGCGGGGATGTCGTGCTCGGTGACCACGAAATCGACGTCGTGCAAGGAAGGCGCGGCTCCTCTGGCGTAGGCCGCGCACCCGCCCGCCAGCGCGTACTTCACCCCCGCGTCCTTCAACCCGGAGCTGGCGCGTTTGAGCGTGTCAAGGATGGCGTCAGTGACCTCATGGCTATGGCTGCTCATGGAGTCGCGCTACCCGCAGGCAGGCCGAGTAGGCGTTCGGTCGCCCGCGTGCGCGAGTATGGCGATGCGGTACGGGTAGCGCCAGGCTTTATGACCCAATTCATGGACAAGACCGAGCAGGACTACCAGGGCGAGCACGACCGGCCGCTGGGCACGTACGTCCGCATCTTGGCCGTTTACGGGGGCGTGGTGGCCACCGCCACGGTGGCCGCGGCGGTGACGGGACGGCGGTTGCCGGAGCGCATCGGGCTGATGGACCTGGGGCTGATGGCGGCGTGCACGCACAAGGTGGCGCGGCTGGTGGCCAAGGACCCGGTGACGAGCCCTCTGCGAGCGCCCTTCACCCGATTCGAGGGCGTGAGCGGGCCGTCGGAGCTGAAGGAGGAGCCCCGCAACACCGTCGGCGAGCTGCTGAGCTGCCCGTTCTGCATCGCCCAGTGGGCGGCCACCGGATACGCCATCGGCCTGGTGTTCGCGCCGAGGTTCACCCGGCTGGCCGGCGCGGCGATGACGGCGGTGGCCGCGTCGGACTGGCTGCAGCTCGCCTACGCCAAGCTGATGAAGTCGGCCACCTAGCCGGCCCTGGAATGCCACCGGCCGTGGGATCGCTCCCGCGCGTGGGACCGGAAACAGGGTCCTGACCGGGCCGGACAGGAAAACATGTTAATAGATGAATCGCAGGGGCAGCTCTGGACTCATGGTTACTTTGCTCTGGATTCTCGCGGTAGTTCTCGTCATCGCCGGCATCTATGTGATTCTGGCTCGTCGCGATCTCCTGTGGGGGATCGTACTGATCGTTCTCGGGCTGCTGGTGGGTCCGGGAGGGGTCAGCATCTTCAATGTCTAGGGGCGCCCGTCGCCCCAGCCGTCCCTCCACTGGGCCGGGACCCGAGAGCGGCCCAGTGGACAATGACCGCTTATCGCCCTTCCTCTCGGGCTTGGGAAGGGCGTCTCTAATGAAGGTTTGCTGACGATCGCACGCGAAAAGCGGCCGGCTTCCTCAAGCCGGCCGCTTTCGCTGAATAACTGAACAGCTGACTATTCGCCGTTCATGGCAAGGCAGTAGACCGCATAGGCCCGCCCGATCACCGGCAGCGCGACGTTGCGCACCCGGATCCCGCCCGGCGTCATGCCCTTCTCACTGCCCTTGTGCGCGTGACCGTGCAGGATCAGGTCGGCACCCGCCGTGTCGACCGCCTCCGCCAGCAGATAGCTGCCGAGGAACGGGTAGATCTCCAAGGGCTCGCCCTCAAGGGTCTCCTTGACCGGCGAATAGTGCGACAGCACCACCCGGTGGTCCGCCTGCACCTCCTTGAGCGCGACCTGCCACGCCTCGGCGATGAGCCGGGTGTGCCGGACGAGGTCCTTGATCTCCCGCTCGCCGAACTCGCTCGCGCACTTGCCGGCGAACCCGCCGCCGAAGCCCTTGCCGCCGACCACGCCCAGCTTGGTCCCGCCGCACTCCACGACGGCCCAGTCGTCGTCGAGCACGGTCACACCGGCGTCCCTGAGCTCACCGGCGATCTCGTGCTGCAGGTCGGAGTGGTAGTCGTGGTTGCCCAGCACGGCGACGACCGGCAGCGGCAGATCGCGGAACTCGTCGGCCACCAGCCGCCCCTCCGCCAGGGTGCCGTGCCTGGTGAGGTCGCCCGCCAGCATCAGCACGTCGGCGCGCTCCTCGATGCCCTCCAGGCGCTTGCGGTAGTGGCCTCGGGCGTCCTCGCCCAGGTGGATGTCCCCTACGGCCGCGATGCGTAGGTCAGTCAAGGTGCTCATCCTCTCCGGGCGCGCTCGCGTCGAGAATCCTGATCTCGTTGTGCAGGTGAAGGGCCGGGGCGGTCTCGTGGGCCACCTCACCGAGCCTGTCCCGCTGTCCGGGCTCGCTCACCTGACCACGCAGAAAGAGCTGATCGCCGCGAATGTCGACGCGGATGCCGAGCTCGTTCGTGCGCGCGTCCTCGGCCAGCGCCTGCTGGACGCGGGCCGCGACGTACTGCGGAGCTTCTCCCATCGTTTCCTCCTTCTCCGAACGCCGCATGCCCATCGGCGCTGTGCTCAAACGGCGCGCGGCAGGCGGCGCGGCCATCGAGCCTGGTCAACCGGCGCGCAGCAGGTCGAGGACCGCCCGCTCCACCGTCCCGTGCGTGGCGAGCTGCCCGAAGTCGACGTCGGCGCCCAGCTCGGTCAGCGCGCCGGCGATCGTCCTGCCCCGCTCGTACGCCTCGATCACGCGCGGATCCACGTACGACGCCCGCGCCACGGTCGGGGTGTTGCCCAGATACTCGGCGACCTCGCGCATGACCCGGCTGATCGCCCGTTTCCTGGCGGTCTCCGTGGCCGCCCCCTTGGACACCGCCAGGCCCACGGCGGCCAGGACGGTGGCGTGCCAGGTGCGGAAGTCCTTGGCGGTGAAGTCGCCGACCGTCTCGCGCAGGTAGGCGTTGATGTCGTCGCTGCGCACGTCCGCCCAGGCCGAGCCGTCGCGGTAGCGCAGCAGTTCGCCGTCGGCGCGCAGCGACTTCAGCGACCTGATCACCCGGCACGCCCCCGCGTCGGCCACCTCGATCTCGCGCGGGATGTCGCCCTTGGCCGGGTAGGAGCAGGTGACGATGCCGTTCGAGCAGGTCACGTGCTCCATCCGCAGGGTCGCCAGCCCGTAGGAGTCGTAGCTCTCGCCGCCCACACGGAAGAAGCCGATGTCGAGCAGTCGCGCGGCGGCGGCCAGCACCCGCTGCCGGCTCAGTCCCCGGCCCTTGAGCTGCTCGTCGATGGTCTTCCTGAAGGCGGGCAGCCGCTCGGCCAGCTCCATGACCCGCTCGAACTTCGCCTCGTCCTGCTGCCGGCGCCAGTCGTCGTGGTAGCGGTACTGCCTGCGCCCGGCCGCGTCGGTGCCCACGGCCTGCAGGTGGCCGTCCGGGGAGGCGCAGATCCACACGTCGGTCCAGGCGGGCGGGATCACCAGCGCCTTGATCCGGTCGAGGTCCGCCCGCTCGCGCACCGGGGAGCCGTCCGGGCGGTGGTAGCTGAAGCCGCGCCCGCGACGGCGCCGGACGATGCCCGGCTCGTTCTGGTCACTGGGCTGCAACTCCGGCACGCCCGCCGGGCTACCCGGGACGTTAGGCCGCAAACGGGAAGGGCAGTTGGGGCTCATGACCGAAGACAGGGATTGGGAAGAGACCTCCGACAGGGGGCATGCCATGGTGCCCGCCACGCCGCGCGACGTGGTGCACATCAGGGTGGGGTCGTTCATCCTGGTGTTCCTGTTCGCGCTGGCGGTGCTCGGCATCATCGCCCGCGCGCCGGTGATGACCGGGATCGCCGTCGTCGCGGCCGTGGTGGTCGTCATCGACATCGTGCTCGCCGTACGCCGTCAGAAGGACCGTAACGTCGGAGAGGCGGGGTGAGGCGCATGTCGGCGCATCCCCTCAGCGGGCAGGTGGTCGTCGTCACGGGCGCGAGCGGGGGCGTCGGGCGGGCCGTCGTGCGCGAGCTCGGCGCGCAGGGAGCCAACGTCGCGCTCATCGCCCGTGGCACGACCGGCCTGGGCGCGGCCGCGGTCGACGTGGGCGTCGCGGGCGGGGTCGGGCAGGTCTACGAGGCCGACGTCGCGGACTACGACCAGGTACGGCAGGCGGCCGAACGCATCGAGGCCGAGCTAGGCCCGATCGACGTGTGGATCAACGTGGCGTTCTCCTCGGTGTTCGCCAGGTTCACCGACGTGCGGCCGGAGGAGTTCGAGCGCACCACCGCCGTCACCTACCTCGGCTACGTCTGGGGCACCAAGGTGGCGCTCGACCTGATGCGTCCCCGGGGCCGCGGCACGATCGTCCAGACGGGCTCCGCGCTGTCCTACCGCGGCATCCCCCTGCAGTCGGCGTACTGCGGGGCCAAGCACGCCGTCAAGGGGTTCACCGAGTCGGTCAGGACGGAGCTGCTGGCCGAGCGCAGCGGCGTCCAGATCACCATGGTCCAGCTGCCCGCGGTGAACACGCCGCAGTTCGACTGGGTCCTGTCGAAGCTGCGCCGCCATCCGCAACCGGTGCCGCCCATCTATCAGCCGGAGGTCGCCGCGCGGGGCATCGTCTACGCGGCCGCGCACCCGGAGCGCAAGGAGTACTGGGTCGGCGCCACCACCGCCGCCACACTGCTCGCCCAGCGCGTCGCGCCCGCCCTGGTCGACCGGTATCTCGCCAGGACCGGCATCGAGGCGCAGCAGACCCCCGACAAGCCCGCCGGCGAGGTCTCCAACCTGTGGGAGCCGGCGGACGAGTCGCAGGATTTCGGCGCGCACGGCGGTTTCGACGACCGCAGCCACGCCCGCAGCCCGCAGCTCTGGCTCTCCCAGCATCGCGGGCCGGTCGCGGTGGCGGTCGCGGCCGGCGGTGTGGCGGCGGCCTTGGCGCTCTCCCTCCGCGCCAAGTCCTGACATTTCATAGACAGAGCGTGGTTGAGGCCACCCGTCCATGCGGCGGGTGGCTTCTTCGTACGTGCCGGCCCGCGACCGGCTGCGTGCCGGTCCGCGGAAAGCACGGCCGGGCAGGGGAATTGCGTTAAGCGGGCCGGTGAGGGTAGGCGGCGGAGAACCACAAGGAGGGCTGATGCCTGAACACGATCTCCAGTTTCTGAGCGAGCTGGCCGCGCAGTTGCGCGTCGACTCCGTGCGCGCGTCCGCCGCCGCCGGATCGGGTCATCCGACCTCGTCGATGTCCGCCGCCGATCTGATGGCCGTGCTGTTCTCCTGCCACCTGCACTACGACTTCAGCCGGCCGGACGATCCGGCGAACGACCACCTGATCTTCTCCAAGGGTCACGCCTCGCCCCTGCTGTACTCGTTGTTCAAGGCCGCGGGGGCGATCAGTGACGAGGAGCTGCTGACCTTCCGTCAACACGGCAGCAGGCTGGAAGGTCATCCGAGCACGCGACTGCCCTGGGTGGACGTCGCCACCGGCTCGCTGGGACAGGGCCTGCCGGTGGGCGTGGGCATGGCGATGGCCGGCCGGCTGGAACGCGTGCCGCAGCACGTCTGGGTGCTCAGCGGTGACAGCGAGCTGGCCGAGGGGTCCGTCTGGGAGGCCGCCGAGCACGCCGGCAGCGAAGGGCTGTCGAACATCACGCTCATCGTGGACGTCAACCGGCTCGGCCAGCGCGGCCCCACCCGGCACGGCTGGGACCTGGGGGCGTACGCCCGCCGGTTCGGGGCGTTCGGCTGGCACACGGTCGAGATCGACGGGCACGACCCCGGCCAGATCGACTTCGCGCTGAGCGACGCCCGCAACACCCGCAGGCGGCCCACCGTGATCCTGGCCAAGACCCGCAAGGGCGCGGGCGTGGTCGAGGTCGAGAACCGCGAGGGGGCGCACGGCAAGGCGCTGAAGGAGCCGGAGCAGGCCATAGCGGAGCTGGGCGGGCCACGGAGTCTGACCGTCGAGGTCCGGCGGCCGGCCGGGCGGGCGGAGCCGTACCGGTTCGGGGGCGGCGAGCTCGCGCTGCCCGAGTTCAAGATCGGCGACGAGGTGGCGACCAGGACCGCGTTCGGCGAGGCGCTCGCCGCGCTCGGCACCGCGCGCGGCGACGTGGTGGTGCTCGACGGCGAGGTGGCCGACTCGACGAAGGCCGAGGCGTTCGCGACCGCCCACCCCGAGCGGTTCTTCCAGATGTACATCGCCGAGCAGCAGCTCGTCGCCGCCGCCGTCGGCATGCGGGTGCGCGGCTGGGTCCCCTACGCCGTCACCTTCGCCGCCTTCCTGACCCGCGCGTACGACTTCATCAGGATGGCGGGCGTGAGCCAGTCGCCGATCCGGCTGGTGGGCTCGCACGCGGGCGTGTCGATCGGCGCGGACGGGCCGTCGCAGATGGGGCTGGAGGATCTGGCCATGATGCGGGCCGTCCACGGCGGCATCGTGCTCTACCCGTGCGACGCCAACCAGGCGGCGGCCCTGACCGCCGAGATGGCCGACCTGTCCGGGGTGGCGTACCTGCGCACCACGCGCGGCGCGACGCCGGTGATCTACCCGCCGGGCGAGCGCTTCCCCGTGGGCGGCTCGCGCGTGCTGCGGCACTCCCCGTCCGACCGGGCCACGATCGTGGCCGCCGGGATCACCGTGCACGAGGCGCTGGCCGCGGCAGACCTCCTGGCGAAGGAGGGCATCGGCGTCGGCGTGCTGGACATGTACTCGATCAAGCCCATCGACGCGGCCGCCCTGATGGAGGCCGCGACGACCACGGGCAACCTCATCACCGTGGAGGACCACCGGCCCGAGGGCGGCCTGGGGGACGCGGTGCTGGACGCGGTGAGCGAGCTCGGACCGAGGGTCGTCAAGCTCGCGGTGCGGGGGCTGCCCGGGTCGGCGACACCGGGCGAACAGCTCTCGGACGCCCGCATAGACCGCCACGCGGTGGTCGCGGCGGTCAAGCGGTTGCTGTGAGGGGGCGGGTCAGCGGCGGGCCTCGGCGGTGGCCCGCCGGTTGGCCTTCTTGATGGCGTCCACGAGCTCCTGCTTGGTCATCTTCGACCGGCCGCGGATGTCGAGCTCCGCCGCCACGCCCCGCAGGTGCTCCTTGGTCGCGTTGGCGTTGACGCCCTCCTCGGTCCGGCCCGAACGGTCCTTCGCGCCCTGGTCGGAGGGGCCCTTCTCGGACTTCGGCTCCCAGTGGTCGCCGATCTTCTCGAACGTGTGCTTCAACGCGGCGAAGGCCGTCATGTGGGCGCGCCGCCCTTCGCCGTACTGCTCCACAGCCGAGTCGTGCGCCGCCATCCACGTCTCCCGCGCCTTCTTGGGGGAGCGTCGGACGGTCGTCGGCAGTTCCTGTTCGGCCGGCATGTCAGTTGTCACCTCCTGATTCGCAGCTGGGGTTCACCGCAGGGTTCACAGTGGGGTTCACAGCGGGGGTTCGTCGACGCGCCTACGCTCCTCGTAGACGGTGGTCCTGCGCGTGTCCGGCTCCTCGTAGACCTCGTGGCGGTGGACCGGCTCGTCGATCGGGCCCACGGCCCGGCGCGTCAGGCTGATCCGGTAGAGCCCGAACAGCAGCCCGGCCACGCCACCGAGCATGAGGACCACACCGACGATGTTGATGTCGAGGCCGGCGAGATCGAATTCGACGGCCCAGGTGAGGATCGCACCGAGCATGATGAGGATGATGCTTCCGGCGATGGTCATTTGATTTACCTCCTTGGCACGAGGAACCTCTATCCACATGTGGAAAAACAAACCAATCGTGGTGATCGGCCTGATGGGAAGCGGTAAGACGACCGCAGGGCGCCTGCTGGCCGACGCCCTCGGCCTGCCGTTCAGCGACAGCGACCCCTTTCTGCGGGCCCGTTTCGGCGGGAGCGCGGCCGAGATCGCCGCCGCCGAGGGCGCCGACGTCCTGCACGAGCGCGAGGCCGAGCACGTGCTGGAGGAGCTCGCCGGCGAGCGGAAGGTGATCGCCGCCGCGGCCAGCACCCTGGAGAGCCCGGTGGTACGCGCGGCCATGCGCGGCGCGTTGGTCATCTGGCTCGACGCGGCGGACGAGATCCTGACCGAGCGCATGCGCTCCAGCGATCACCGCCCCGACTTCTCCCCCACCGCCATGCGGGCCCGCCGTGGTCACTTCTTCCAGGAGGTGAGCGACCTCACCTTCGACGTGGGCGTGATGACGCCCGAGGAGGTGCTCAAGGCGGTGCTGCGGGAGCTGGCCGCCGGATGATGTTCGCCGCCAAGCCCACGCTGGTGGGCGAGCTCGTGACCCTGCGGCCGGTCGGCCCCGAGCACGCCGACGGGCTGCACGAGCTGGTCACCGACCCCGAGGTGCGGCGGCTGACCGGCTCGCACGGCGAGATCGCCGCCGAGGCGGGCCGCCGCTGGTACGCCACCAGGGGCGAGCACGACGACCGGCTCGACCTGGCGATCACGGTGGCGGGCGACTATGTGGGCGAGGTGGTGCTCAACGAGCTCGACACCGCCAACCTGTCCTGCAACCTGCGGATCGCGCTGATCGGCGCGCGCGTCTTCGGCAGGGGCTACGGCGGCGAGGCCCTGTCGCTGCTGCTCGACCACGCCTTCGGCACCACGCCGCTGCACCGGATCAGCCTCGACGTCTTCTCCTTCAACGAGCGGGCCAAGCACGTCTACAAGAAGGCGGGGTTCGTGGAGGAGGGGGTGCTCCGCGACGCGCTGCGCTGGGACGGCGAGTGGTACGACTCGGTGATCATGTCGATCCTGCGCTCCGACTGGCAGGCAAGATCCCAGACCCTGCCATAATGATCTTTGTCCATGGGCTCCCCGAGGCGCGCGGGGGGCCTGTGGCGTTCCGAGGTGCCGACAACCAATCCTCCACCACGTGCGTCTAAGCCTTCGATGACACGCTCGATGCCCGGCGACCCCGAGGAGCTTGGCGGCTACTGGCTGGCAGGCCGGCTCGGCACGGGCAGCCGCGGCATCGTCTACGACTCCTACGACGACCAGGGCCGCCGCTTCGCGGTCAGGGTGCCCTGCCGCGACCTCGCGCCGATCCGGCGGGTGGCGCACCGCCATCTGGCCGAGGTGGTCGCGGTCCGCCTCGACGGCCGGGTGCCTTACGTGGTGAGCGAGTTCGCCGACGGCCCCGATCTGCGGCAGGCGGTGAGCCGGCACGGCCCCTACCGCGGCGACGAGCTCGTCACGCTGGCCGTCAACGTGGCCTCCGCGCTGCACGCGCTGCACGCGGACCGGCTCACCCACCACGACCTGAGACCGGACAAGGTGCTGCTGACCCGTTGCGGGCCGAAGGTGATCGGCGTGGGCGGGCCGGGCGCGGTCGGCGGCACCCGCACCTACCTGGCGCCCGAGGTCTTCATGGGGCAGCCCGCGGGCGCGGCGGCCGACGTGTTCGCGTGGGGCGGCCTGGTGCTGTACGCGGCCACCGGCGAGGACCCGTTCCACGGGGAGAGCCTCGGCGAGGTCATGCACCGCCTGCTGACCGTCGATCCCGACGTGAGCATGCTCCCCGAGGCGCTGCGCGACCTGGTCGCGCGGGCCCTCGCCAAGGACCCGTCGGAGCGCCCCCTGGCCCGCGAGCTGCTGGTGGAGACGGCGCTTGAGCTGCCCGCGCCGGACGGGCCCGCCGGTCCGCGCCCGCTCGGCGAGGTGGCCGAGGAGGTCTACGCCACGCTGTCGTTACCGCAGCGGCTGGAGCTGCCGGGGCTGCTGCTCGCCCTGATGACCGGCCCCGCCCCGCGCGACGAGCACGGGACGCTGGCCCGCCTCACCGAGGCGGGTCTGCTGGTACGGCCCAGCGTCCGGGTTCCCCCGGTCCAGAGCGAGCTGGGCACGCTGGTGGCCGTCAACGGCGACGGCGTGGTGCCGGTGAGCGCCGCGCTCTACAAGGCCTGGCCGAGGCTGCGCGCCTGGGTGGCCGACGAGCGCACGGGCCGCGCCCGTCGTCCCGTGCGCCGCGCGGCACGCCGGTGGGCGGGAGTGCCCGCCGTGGCGCTGCTGGCCGCCGGGGTCGCGGTGGCCGTGAGCGTGTCCGTCGTCACGGTGCGGGGCGCCATGAGCCCGGTCGAGGTGGTGAGCCAGGCCAACGCCCGGGTGGTGGCGGCCCGCGCCGAGTCCCTGCGCACCGCGGACCCGCAGGCGGCGATGCGGCTGAGCGTCGCGGCCTGGAAGCTGGCGCCGGTGGTCGAGGCCCGCGAGGCGTTGCAGGCGTCGCTGTCCCAGCCGGAGCTGCGCGTGTTCACCGACCCGGCCGCGAGCTTCCCGACGAGCTACCGGCTGATCGGCGACAAGCTGATCAGGTGGGCCGGTGGCGCGGTCACGCACTGGGACGTCCCGAGCAGACGACTGCTGGCGATGTACCCGACGCCGTCCGGCACGGCGGCGCTGAGCGCCGACGGCCGCTACGCCGAGACGGCCGCCGGCCGCCGGGTGGCGGTCTCGGGCGGGCTCCCCGCGGCGGAGGCGACCTTCACGATCACCAACGGTGACCGTACCTCGCTGTACGCCCGGAACCGGCCGGTGTTCGAAGTGGTCGGCGGCCAGGTGGCGCTGTCCGCCGACGGGCGCAGGGCCGCCGTGTCGAGCCAGGACGGCCGGGTGGAGCTGTGGGACGTGCCCGGCCGGGCCGTCAGCAGCACCGTCCAGGTCCCCCCGCGGACGGACGGCGCTGCCCCGGCCCTCACGTTCAGCCCCGACGGGCGGCTACTGGCCGTCGCGGGCGCCAAGCCCTCGCTCATCGGCGAGTCCGGCTCCCGCGCCCACACCCTTCCCGGATCGGACGCCGGCCCGCTGGGCGCCCCCGCCTTCAGCCCCGACAGCCGTCTGCTGGCCATCCCCTCGGAGGAGGGCGTGCGCCTGTGGCGGGTGGCCGACCGGCGGCTGCTCGCGACGCTCGCGCCGCACACCCCCGGTCACCACTATGTCTTCTCCGGCGACGGCCGGACCCTGCACTACCTGACCGGTCACGGCTCGGTCGTCTCGCTGGACGTCTCCGCAACCGTCGCGTCGCCGGGCATCCCCGTGGACCCGGCGCTCGCCGTACGGGAGGTCTGTGCGCGGGCGGGCGGGGCGCTCAGCGAGGCCGAGTGGCGCAGGCTGATCCCCGAGGCCGGCTACCAGGAGATGTGCTGATCACTTGTTGGCGTAGCCGCAGTCCTCGACCTTTTCGGTGCCGCCCTCGCTGAAGTCGGGGTCCAGCACGATGTTGGTGAGGATGGTGGCCTCGATCGGGCGGCGGACCGTGGCCATCTTGCCGCAGTCATAGAAGGTGTACGACCCGCCGTCCTGGCCGAGCACCAGCCAGCGGTCGTCGGGGGTGAGCACCTTGCCGTCGCCGTCGGACACGGCGGCCCACTGGTTGGGGAACCCGGCGAGCATGAGCACGATGTTGCTGTCGCCGTTCTTGTACACGTCCTCCGCGCCCTCGGTCATCCAGCCGACCAGCACGAACCCCATCCCGATGCCCACCAGGGCGCTGATGAGCACGCGCATGCCGGCCCGGCCGGAGGGCTGCCTGCGCAGCAGCCGGTACGGGATCAGGTAGCCGAAGAGTGCGACCACCGCGATGGTGACCAGCACGGGCGTCCCGGTGACGCCGAGCATGGTCAGCAGACCCCAGTAGGCGACGCCGGACAGCAGGGCGCCGACGGTGGCGGCCAGCCACGGCCGCTCACGTCCCCGGTCCAGCATCCGGCCGGCCCAGCCACGAGTGATCACGTTGAGCAGCCAGCCGACGCCGACCACCATGCCGGCCAGCGGCAGGAGGATCAGGAAGAGCAGGATCAGGGTGGCGATCAGGCGGCCCAGGAGGGTGGACTGATCGATCCCGGCCTGCTCAGGGGTGATGCCGAAGGTGTCATAGACGCTCTGGAAGCCCAGGTAGAGCAGGGCGTACAGGCCCACGGCCACCGGCACCACGACGGTGCCGAGTCTTTCGAAGATTTCGAGGACGCTGCCCCGCTCCTTAGGAGCCTGGACCTGCGGTTCCTCCGCTTTTGCCTCGATAGGCGGTAATGTCTGAGAACTCATGAGACCTAAGAGTGCACTGCGCATGATGTGCCTCGCTCGGTGATTGAAAAATCAATCATCACGACCAGGAAACAATTATCGCGGCACGAGATGTGCCGCGATCGCCCCTACGTTGGACGGCATGAACCCCCTCCTCACCCGCAGGGAACTGAACAGAGCGACTCTTGACCGGCAGTTTCTCCTGAGCCGCACCGATCTTCCCATCGCCGAGGTGGTCGAACAGGTCGGCGGCCTCCAGGCGCAGACCCCGCACACCTGGTACACCGGCCTGTGGAACCGGATCGCCGGCTTCCGGGCCGCGGACGCCGCCAAGCTGCTGGAGTCGCGCGCCCTGGTCCGCATCGCATTGCAGCGCTCGACCATCCACCTGGTCACCGCGCGCGACTGCCTGGCGATGCGGCCGCTGCTGCAGGTGGTCACCGAGCGGATGACCAGGACCACCTTCGTCAGAAAGCTCGACGGCGTCGACCTCGACGAGCTCGCGGCCCACGGGCGGTCGCTGCTGGAGGCCGAGCCGATGACCTTCGCCGCACTCGGCAGGGCGCTGGCCGAGCGCCGGCCCGGCAACGACCCGCACGCGCTGGGCCAGGTGGTGCGCTGGCTGGTGCCGCTGGTGCAGGTGCCGCCGCGCGGCCTGTGGGGCAGGAGCGGGCCGATCGCGCACACCAGCGCCGAGTCGTGGCTCGGGTTCGACATGCCGCCGATGACCGCCGAGGAGCTGGTCATCCGCTATCTGTCGGCGTTCGGCCCGTCGTCGGTCATGGACGTGCAGACCTGGTCGGGCCTGACGCGGCTCGCCGAGGTGGTGGAGTCCATGGACCTGCTCCGGTTCCGCGACGAGTCCGGCCGCACCTTGTACGACCTTCCCCACCTTGTACGACCTTCAGCCGAAATTTCGGCACCTGTGCGATTGATGTATGACTTCGACAACCTTTTCCTGTCACATGCCGACCGGACGAGGGTCATCACCGAGGCCGGTTTCGCCGCGCTGCGGGGCTTCATGGGCACCAACGTGATGCCCCGCGTCATCCTCGTCGACGGCTTCACCGCCGGGGACTGGACCGTGGCCCGCGCCAAAGGCGCCTCCACGCTGACCATCCACCAGTGGGAGCCGATCGCCGACCTGGAGGCGGTGGCCGAGGAGGGCCGCCGGCTGCTGAGTTTCCTCGCCCCCGGCGACGAGCACGAGATCGCCGTCCTCGACGGCCCCTCCACCTCGAACCTGCGCCCCCGCGAAGATGGGTAGTTCCCCGGGATGACCGATCTGGTGACCTTCGGCGAGACGATGGCGCTGTTCGCCGCCCGGCGCACCGGGCCGCTGCGCTTCGCCCGTGACTTCGACCTGGGCCTGGGCGGCGCCGAGTCGAACGTCGCCATTGGCGTGGCCCGGCTCGGCCACGCCGTCCGCTGGATCGGCCGGGTGGGCGCGGACGAGTTCGGCGACCTGATCCGCTCGACGCTCGCGGGCGAGGGCGTGGACGTGCGCGCCCTCCCCGACGAGGCGGCCACCGGCCTGATGATCAAGGGCAGGCGGACGGCCGACCACATCGACGTCACCTACTACCGCCAGGGCAGCGCCGGCTCCCGCCTCACCCCGGCCGACCTGGACCCCGAGCTCATCCGGGACGCCCGGGTGCTGCATCTCACGGCGATCACCCCCGCGCTGTCCGCCTCCTGCCGGGAGAGCGTGCGGCACGCGGTGACCGTGGCCCGCGCCGCCGGTGTCACCGTTTCCCTGGACATCAACTACCGCAGGGCGTTGTGGCCGCCCGACGAGGCCGGCGCCTGGCTACGCGAGATGATCGGCCAGGTGGACGTGCTGTTCGCCACCGAGGCGGAGGGCAGGCTGATCACCGCCGCCGGCCCCGGGCCGGTCGGCGGCGGGACGGAACCCGCCGAGCTGGCGCGGGCGCTGGGTGCGTTCGGGCCGCGGCATGTGCTGGTCAAGCTGGGCTCCCAGGGCGCGATCGAGTGGTCCGGCGGACGCCTGCTCCGCGCGGAGCCGTACCAGGTGACCGAGGTCGACCCGGTGGGGGCCGGGGACGGGTTCGCGGCCGGGTGGCTGGCCGACTGGCTGGCCGGCGCCACCCCCGAGCGGCGGCTGGAGACGGCGTGCGCGGCGGGGGCGTTCGCGGTGACGTCCCAGGGCGACTGGGAGTCGCTGCCCCGGCGCGACGACCTGCGCCTGCTCGGGCGGGACGGCGACGGTGTCAGCCGTTAGGACGTTACCCCGCTGGACTATGGGAAAGGCTTGCAGGAGGGAGGTGGGGACTATGGAGTACAAGCAGTGGAACGTGCAGATCTGGATCAGCGAGGACGACGACGACGCCGTCACCACCGCCACGGCGGTGCTGTTCACCGCTGAGGGCAAGCGGCACGAGAGCGTGGCCCACGCTCGTCGCAACCCGGACGACCCGCCCGTGCCCGGCATCGGGGACGAACTGGCCGTCGGGCGGGCGCTGTCCAAGCTCGGCGCGAAGCTGATGGAGGAAGGCGCCCAGGAGGTGTCCGAACTCGCCGGACAGCACTGACGGGGCACACGAAGGCGACCGGCCCACAACGGGCCGGCCGCTGTCCCGCCCACAACAGACCCGGCCCACAACGGACCCGGCCTACGACAAGACCGGCCTACAGCAGGACCGGCCTACATCAGGACCGGTCCGCAGAAGGACCGGTCCACAGCAGGACCGCCTACAGCAGGCCCGCCGCCGCCAGGTGTTTGCCGATCCGGCCGATCTCGTCGTCGTTCAGCGGGGTCTGCGGCATCGCCGTGGCCGGGTGGTCGATGATGCCGCGCAGGTGCAGCGCCGCCTTGAACGCGCCGAGCCCGGCGGAGCTGCCGCCCATCCGGGAGCCGCCGACGTGCACGATCTCGAAGAGCCTGACCAGGCGCTCCTGCTCCCGCCTGGCGGCCTCCCAGTCGCCCCGCGACGCTGACCTGACGAGATTCACGTACCCGTGCGGGTCCACGTTGCCCAGGCCGGGCACCACGCCGTCGGCGCCCATCCACAGCGCCGCGTCCACGGTCACCTCCGACCCGGTCAGCACGCTGAACGGCGCCTCGCGGCGCAGGATCACCTGGCGCATCCCGCCGTCGTCGCCGCTGGAGTCCTTCACCCCGGCCAGCACCCCCTCGGCCGCCAGCTCCAGCAGCAGCTCGGCGGACAACTTGGTGTGTACGGAGACCGGCAGGTCATAGGCGTACAGCGGCACCCCGCCACCGGCGGCGATGGCCCGGAAATGGGTGCGGATCTCGGCCGGGTGGGTGCGCGTGTAGAACGGCGCCGTCGCCACCAGGCCGGACGCCCCGGCCGCGACCGCGACCCGCGCGTGCGCGAGCACCCGCGGCGCGGTCATGTCGATCACCCCGGCCAGCACCGGCACCTGCCCGCCCACATGGCCGATCACGGTGTCCAGCACCACCTTGCGCTGCGCGTCGGTCAGGTAGGCCACCTCCGAGGAGGACCCGAGCACGAACAGCGCGTCCACCCCGCCCGCCACCAGGTGGTCGACCAGTCGGGCCAGCGAGCCGGCGTCCACCTCCCCTTCGGGGGTCAACGGGGTGCACACCGGGGGGATCACACCGCTCAGCGTGGGGGTTACAGCCGTCGTCATGCGCGCTCCTGGATCAGTTGCAGGTCTGTGGCTCCCGCCGCCACCGGGTGGTGGCAGTGGTAGAGGTGCTCGTCGTCGGTGCCGGCCTCGGGCCAGGAGGCGCCGCACACGTCGTCGGCCCGCCAGCACCGGGTGCGGAACGGGCAGCCGCTGGGCGGCCTGGTCGCCGACGGGACCGTGCCGACCAGCGGGATCGGGTTGATCGGCGAGAGCAGGCCGGGGGTGGCGGAGAAGAGCGCCCGGGTGTACGGGTGCCGCGCCCCCAGGGGCAGGGCCTCGGCGGGCGTCTGCTCGACGATCCTGCCGAGGTACATGGTGATGACCCGGTCGCTCATCCTGCGGACGGTCTGGATGTCGTGCGAGACGAACACCAGCGCCAGCCCGAGCCGTTCCTTCAGATCGAGCAGCAGGTTGAGGATCTGGGCCCGCACCGACACGTCCAGCGCGCTGGTCGGCTCGTCGGCGATGAGCAGCTCGGGCTCCAGCGCGAGCGCCCTGGCCACGGCCACCCGCTGACGCTGGCCGCCGGAGAGCTGGCTGGGCAACGCGTCGGCGGCGCTGGCGGGCAGGCCGACGAGGTCGAGCAGCTCGCGTACCCGGGCGTCCCGCTGGGCGGGGGTGCCGCGCCGGTGCACGTTGAGCGGGTCGCGCAGGACCTGGCTGATCGGCAGGCGCCGGTTCAGCGCCGTGGACGGATCCTGGAAGATCATCCCGACGCTGGAGCCGATCGCCGCCCGCCGCTCGCTCTCCTTCAGCGCCCACAGGTCCCGGCCCCGGAAGGACACCGTCCCGGACGTGGGCGGCTGCAGCCCGACGAGCACCTTGGCCAGCGTGGACTTGCCGCAACCGGACTCCCCCACGACGCCGACCGTCTCACCGGCGCCGATGATCATGTTCGCGCTGGTCAGCGCGTAGACGCGGTCGCGGGAGAAGATCCCGCCCGAGCGCGCCTTGTGCACCACGTGCACGTCCGTCAGCTCAAGCATGCTGCTCACTCCCCCGCGTCTCCTGGGTCTGGTCAAGGAGCACCGCCGGATGGTGGCAGGCCACCGCGTGCAGGCGGGCGTCGCCGTCCAGCGCCGGGGTGTCGGTACGGCACACCGCCGTGGCCATCGGGCACCGGTCGGCGAACCGGCAGCCCGCCGGGAAGTCCGCCGGTGACGGCACCACCCCGCGGATCTGGGTGAGCCGCTCGGCCCCCGACTCCAGCGACAGCACCGAGCCCAGCAGCCCCCGGGCGTAGTGGTGGGCCGGCGCGCCGACCAGGGCCGCGGTGGTCCCGGTCTCCACGATCTGCCCGCCGTACATGACCACCACGCGGTCGGTGACGTCGGCGACCAGCGCGAGATCGTGCGAGACGAGGATGAGCGCGAAGCCCAGCTCCTCGCGCAGCCGGAGCAGCAGCTCGATGACCTGCGCCTGGACGGTCACGTCGAGGGCGGTGGTGGGCTCGTCGGCGACGATCAGCTTGGGCTCGCGGGACAGCGCCATCGCGATCAGCACCCGCTGCCGCTGCCCGCCGGACAGCTCGTGCGGGTAGGAGGTGAGCGTGCGGCGCGCGTCCAGGCCGACCAGGTCCAGCAGCTCGGCCGGAGTGCGCCGGCCGCCCCGGCGGGTGACCTGCTTCAGCTGGGCCTTGATGGTCATGGCCGGGTTCAGGGAGGAGAGCGCGTCCTGGTAGATCATCGCCATGTCATGGCCGAGCAGCTTCCTGCGCGCCTTGCGGGGCAGGGTGAGCAGCTGCTCACCGGCGAAGGTGATGTCGCCGGTGACGCGGGCGTTGCCCGGCTGCAGGCCCATGACCGTCAGCGCGGTCAGCGACTTGCCGCAGCCGGACTCGCCGACCAGGCCGAGCACCTCGCCCGGCCGGACGTCGAAGCTGATGCCGTCGACGATGTCCACCCCGGCGTCGAACCCGATTCGCAGGTTCGCCACCGACAGGATCGGCGGCCCCTGCGGCAGTGGGCGGGCCCGCTCGGCCAGCCTGCGGGCGGCCTCGGCCAGGCCCGGCAGCTCGGTGATCTCGCCGGTGCCCGGCTCGGCCCGCTCGAAGGCGTCGTCGGCCTTGGGGACCGGGCGCCGGGCGGCCGGGGCGGCCCACGCGTCGGAGATGCCCTCGGACAGGATGTTCAGCGCGAGCACCGTGACCAGGATGAGCAGGCCGGGGAAGACCGTGCCCCACCAGCCGCCGAGCAGCACCAGGTTCTTGCCGTCGGCGATGACGCTGCCCCAGGACGGGTCCGGGGGGCGCACGCCCGCGCCGATGAACGACAGCGACGCCTCGAACACGATCGCGTCGGCCACCATCACCGTGCAGAAGACCAGCACCGGGGCCGCGCAGTTGATCGCGACGTGCTTGACGAGGATGTGCGGGGTGCGGGCGCCGATGACGCGCTCGGCCGCCACGTAGTCCTCGCCGTACTGGGCCAGCACGTTCGCCCGCACCACCCGGGCCACCGACGGCATGTAGAGGAAGGCCATGGCCATGACCAGCACCGTGATGCTGCCGCCGAACACGGCCACCAGCACCGCGGCCAGCGCGATCCCGGGGAAGGCCATGATCACGTCGAGCAGCCGCATGATCGTCTCGTCGACGGCCTTGCGGGAGGTGGCCGCGACCGCGCCGATGATCGCCCCGGTCACCAGGGCCAGACCGGTCGCGCCGAGGCCGATGATCAGCGACCAGCGGGCGCCGTACAGCAGCCTGGAGAAGATGTCGCGGTTGGCGCTGTCGAGCCCCATCCAATGCTCGGCGGACGGGCCGCCGCCGAGCGAGTTCTGGAAGTACGGCGAGTGCGGCGCGAGGAGCGGCGCGAACAGCGCCGCCAGCACGACGACCAGCACGATGCCGACCGCCAGCCACGACAGCGGCGGCAGCCTCCTGAACGTCATGCCCGGCCGGGCCAGGCGCTCTGTCAGTCCTCGTCTCATGCGGCACTCCTGAGCCGGGGGTTGACCAGCAGGTAGAGGACGTCGACCGCGAGGTTGACGACCATGAAGCCGACCGCGATCGTCAGCACCACGCCCTGCACGACGGCGGGATCGCCGTCGCGCACCGCGTTGATCATGAGCTGGCCCATGCCGGGCAGGCCGTAGATGGTCTCGATGACCACGGTGCCGCCGATCAGGTAGCCGATCCGCAGGCCGAGCACGGTCAGCGGGTTGATCAGCGCGTTGCGCAGCACGTTGCGGCCGACCACCACGATCGGCGGCAGGCCGCTGCCGATCGCGGTGCGCACGTAGTCGCGGTCGAGCTCCTCCACCATCGAGGTCCGGATGATCCGGATGAGCTGGGCGGCGATCGGCAGCGACAGCGACAGGGCGGGCAGCGTCATGGAGCGCAGCCAGCCGGGGAAGGAGTCCGCCGGGTTGATGTAACCGCCCGTCGGGAACAGGCCCTCACCCACCGCCAGCCACTGGATCATCAGCAGCGCCAGCCAGAACGACGGCGCCGCCACCCCGATCAGCGACACCATGCGGATCACCTGGTCCGGCCAGCGGTCCCGGAACAGCGCGCCGGCGACGCCGAACACCAGCGACAGCACGACGGCCACGGCCAGGCCGAGGAAGGTGAGCTGGAGCGTCAGCGGCAGCGCCGTCATGATCGACTCGATCACCGGCTTCTTGGTCAGCACGCTGGTGCCCATGTCGCCCTGCAGGAGGTCGCCGACGAAGCGCAGGTAGCGCAGCGGCAGCGGGTCCAGCAGGCCGTTCTCGACCTGGAACCGGTGGATCTGCTCGGCGGTCGGGTTGGCGCCCTGGAAGTAGGCGTACTCCGGCTTGCTGTTGGAGAAGCGCATCACGACGAAGACGAACGCGATGACGCCGAGCACGAGCGGGACCAGGATGAGGACCCGCCGCAGCAGCATTCTGGCGATGAGGACCATGGCGACTCAGGTGCGCTTGGCTTGGAGCACGTTGATGCCCGGGTAGGCCTGGGCCCGCACGCCGGAGATCTTCTTCGGGTCCCAGGCGGTCATCAGCTCGGTGTGCACGACCGGGTAGAGGACGGCCTGCTCAGCGATCACGTCCAGATATTTCTGGACCTTGGTGGTCTTGGCTGCCTTGTCCGGCTCCTGGGTGGCCTCGTCCATCAGCTTGAACAGGGCCTTGGCATCCTTGCTGCCGTCGAAGTGGGCGTACTTCATCCACAGGCCGCCCTCGACGAAGTTGTAGCGAAGGATCAGGTCGGCGTCCATGCCGAACTGGTTGGGGTTCGAGGCCGCCGCGACCACCTGATAGTCCTGGAACTGGTCCATCTTGGTGAACAGCGCGGCGGTGTCCTGCGGCTCCAGCGTGGTCTTGACGCCGATGGCCTCCCAGGAGGCGGCGATGGTCGGCAGGCAGTCGGCGAGCCAGCTCACGTTCACCGCCATCAGGTTGACCGTCAGGTTGTCGGCCCCGGCCTCCTTGAGCAGCGCCTTGGCCTTGTCCGGGTCGTAGTCGTAGACGACCGAGGCCCGCTTGTGGTCGGGGTGTCCCTCGTTGAGGAAGGAGCTGGAGGCGGTGCCGTGGCCCTTGAGCGCCACGTCGATCATCTTCTGCTTGTCGATCGCGTAGTGCAGCGCCTGCCGCACCCGGACGTCGTCGAACGGCTTGGTCGCGGTGTTGAACATCAGGAACATGTGGTTCATGCCCGCGCCGCCCTCGACCGTGAGCCCCTGCTGCTTGAGCTGGTCCACGTTGGCGTACGGGATGTTGTCGGCGATCTGCGCCTCGGCCGAGCCGCCGGAGATCTTGGCGACCCGCGCCGCCGCGTCCACGATCGTCAGCCAGTTCATCTTCTGAACCGTGGCCGGGCGCGGCCCGTTGTAGTCCGCGAACGCCTCGAAGGCGGTGTTGGACTTGGGGTTGTGCTGGACCAGCTTGTACGGTCCCGAGCCGACGGCCTTGCCGCCCTTGGCCTGGTCCCACGCGCCCTGCTGGCCGAAGACGTGCTTGGGCATGATCTTGGCGATGGTCAGCCTCGGCGCCGCGTCCGGGAAGGCGTACTTGAAGGTGAGTTCGACCGTGCGGTCGTCGACCTTCTTGACCTCCCGCAGCCAGGACCGGAAGAAGTTGCCCACCAGCACGTTGGCCTCGGGGTCGAGGATCCGCTCGAAGGTGAAGACCACGTCGTCGGCGGTGACCGGCTTGCCGTCGTGCCACTTGGCGCCCTCGCGGAGGGTGAACGTCCAGGCGGTGGCGTTCGGATCCGTGGGCAGGGCCGTCGCGAGCGCGGCGTAGGGCTCCCGGGTGATCGGGTCGGTGTCGAGCAGGCCCTCGTAGATGTGGTTGATGCCGGCCATGGCGAAGGCCGAGGCCGTCTGCGTCGGGTCCCAGCTCTGGTCGTTGCCGTAGCCGATGACGGCGGTGATCAGGTCCTTGTTCGATCCGGCGCCGACGGAGCCGGTCGAGGCCGGGCCTCCGCTGCAGGCGGCGAGCGTGGACGCGATGATCGCGGCCGCGCCTGTCGCACCGCTGTAACGCAGGAAGTCGCGGCGGCTGAACTCAGAGCTCACGGATGCCTCCCGGGGGGTTGGTGCAGTATTGCTACCTGCGATAGGCCGCTCGGGGCGGCTATCGTAGAACGTGGGACATCCCATGTCCTATGTTGTGCGTACGGTGGACGCTAGATGCCCGGCAGGGTTGTGGTCAACAGGAGGTTTCCGGAATGTTACGCAAAGGCCTAATGGAAAGGGATCCTTCATGACCGCTGTCCCGCGCCCCCGGCCCCGTCCGAGCCGGGCCGTCGAGGCCCAGGAGGGGGTCAAGGAGCTCATCCTCCAGCGCGGGCTGGTGGCCGGCGCCCCACTCCCCACCGAGTCCGAGCTGATGGAGGAGCTGGGCGTCAGCCGCAACTCCATCCGGGAGGCGCTCAAGGCGCTGCAGGCCGTCGGCATCGTCGACATCCGGCACGGCTTCGGCATGTTCGTGGGCCGCATGTCCCTGGCCGGCCTCGTGGACGAGCTCGCCTTTCACAGCCGCATCACCCTCCAGGACGGCCGCAACGCGCTGGCCAACCTCATCGAAATCCGCGAGATCCTGGAGATCGGCCTGGTCCAGCGCCTCATCGACCTGGGCCCCGACGTCGACCTGACGCCCGTCGCCGACGTGATCGCCCGCATGGAGGCCGAGGCGGTGGTGGACGCCGTCTCACCGGAGACCGACCGGCTCTTTCACGACCTGCTCTACCGGCCGCTGGACAACGCGGTGGTCAGCCAGCTCCTGGGCGCGTTCTGGGACGTCTACCACCAGCTCCGCGACCACCTCGGCGCGCCTGACGAGACACCGGACGACGTGGTCCGGCGCCACCGCGACATCTACACGGCGGTGCTCGCGGGCGACAAGGCGCAGGCGATGGCGGCCGTCTACGCCCACTTCGACGGCGTACGCAACCGCCTGGCCAGGCTGCGCCCGCCCACCTGACCGACCTCTGCCGTGCCGTCCCAGGCCGGTGGTCGATTACCGACCAAAGGAGGTTATCGATCTCTGCCGTGCTGTCCTAGGCTGGTGGTCATGGCCGAAATGGCGGTGTCCGACGGGGTGTGGACGTTCAACGGCGAGACCCTGCGGGTCGTGCCGGGCAGCGGCCGGGACGTGCACGAGCTGCGCAAGACACTCGGCGAGCTGGTGATCTCGATCGAGGCGATCGCCGGCGTCACGTTCGAGCCGTCCCGCAAGGGCGGGCACCTGCGGTTGCGGCTGCGCAAAGGGGCCGATCCGCTGACCGACGCGGTCGCCGGCTCGCTCACCGCCCCCGCCGACCCCTACCGGCTGGCGATCCCCAAGGGGCGCACCGGCGCCGCCGAATACTTCGCCGACGAGATACGTGACGTGCTGACCGTGTGGCAGACGCCGAGCGCGCCGAGCGAGGAGTTCCTGCTGCCCGGCCCCGCGGTGCCGATCACGACCAGCGCGGGCGACGGCACCGTCCACTTCGACGGCGAGCGGGTGCGCCTGGAATGGACCCCCTTCGCCAGCAGCGCCAAGGACGAGGCGGGCCCGCAGGAGTTCGCGCTGGCGGACCTGGCGGGCGTGGAGTGGAAGCCGCTGACCGGCCTGGGTTACGGCTCGCTGCGCTTCCGGCTCAAGGACGAGGGCCCCGACAAGCCGCCGCAGAAAGACCCGCGCTGCGTCTCCTGGGGCGTGCAGAAGTTCGGCGGCACGACCGCGCTCGTCGCCGCGGCCGTGCTCGCCCGCATCCCTCGTGGCCTCGCCGAGCTGCCCCCGCCGCCGAGCACGCCCGGCGAGACGGAGACCGTCCTGCGCCACCTGGCGGAGCTGGGCGAGCTGCACCGCTCCGGCGTGCTCACCGACGAGGAGTTCAGCACGGCCAAACAGGCCCTGCTACGCCGCCTGGAGTGAGGCTCACGCCCGCTCGGCGTGCGCGGCCCGCTCGTTCGGCACGCAGTGCGTCATCTTCAGCCCGTGCACGTCCCGCTGCCCGTTCGCGCCCAGCTTGGCCAGGCGGTCGCGGTCCTCGTCGGTCAGGTCTTGACTGGCGAGCGGCTCCAGGCCGCTGACGTCGTCGGGCGTGATGCCGAGCCCTTCGCCGACGCGCAACCCCAGCTCGTCCTCCACGAGCAGCAGGTGCCACACCATGCGCTCGGCGACCCGGCGCTCGCACTGCTTGAACAGGGCGACGAAGTTGTTCACCAGGTCGTCCCGCTCCCACTGCTCCATCAGCAGATAGCGCTGGCCGGCCTGCGCGTAGTCGTTGGTCCGGGGAATGCGCTTACGGGTGAGCCGCCCGGAGATGACCGGCCCCTCCTCGTCCACGGTCGGATACTCCGCCTCGCGCAGCCCGCCGAGCAGCGACGGCTCGTAGTTGATGTGCGGCGACTCCCCGGCCGAGTCCACGAAGTACGTCATCTGGCCGTCGCGCTGGTTGGTCCTGATCTCCGCGTTCTTCGCCTGGTTGACGGGCAGCTGCAGGTAGTTCGGGCCGACCCGGTAGCGCTGCGTGTCGCTGTAGGAGAAGGTCCGGCCGACCAGCATCTTGTCCTCGGAGAAGTCCAGGCCGTCGACCAGGACGCCGGTGCCGAAGGAGATCTGCTCGTTCTCGGCGAAGTTGTTGCCCACCGCCTTGTCGAGCACCATCCGCCCCACCGGCCTGGCCGGGAACTCGTTCTCCGGCCACACCTTGGTGTCGTCGAGCGGGTCGAAGTCCAGCTCAGGATGCTCCTCGTCGCTCATCATCTGCACGAGCAGCTCCCACTCGGGATACTCGCCCCGCTCGATGGCGTCGCGCAGATCCTTGGTGGCGTGCCCCAGCTCCTGCCCCTGGATCACCGCCGCGTCGGCCTCGGTCATGCTCCGCACGCCCTGCTTGGGCATCCAGTGATACTTGACCAAAACCGTGTCGCCCTGCTGGTTGACCCACTTATAGGTGTTGACGCCGAATCCCTGCATGTGCCGGTAGTCGGCGGGGATCCCGCGCGGGCTGAACAGGTTGACGAGCATGTGCATGCACTCCGGCGTCTGCGACATGAAGTCGAAGATCCGGTTCGGCTCCTGCCTGAACGTGACCGGGTCCGGCTTGAGCGCGTGGATCACGTCAGGGAATTTGATCGCGTCCCTGATGAAGAAGACCGCCAGGTTGTTGCCGACCAGGTCCCAGTTGCCGTCCTCGGTGTAAAACTTGACCGCGAACCCCCGCGGGTCCCGCGCGGTCTCCGCCGAGTCCCGCCCGCCGATCACGGTGGAGAACCGCACCGCCACCTCGGTCCGCTTGCCCGCCTCCTGAAACAGCTTGGCCCGGGTGAACCGGCTGATCGGCTCGTCGCCGAACGTGCCGTACGCCTCGAAATAGCCGTAGGCCGTCGTCCCCCTGGCATGCACGACGCGCTCGGGGATGCGCTCACGGTCGAAGTGACTGATCTTCTCCAGGAACTGGTAGTTCTCCAGCGTCGCCGGACCTCGTGCGCCCACGGTCCGCTGGTTCTGATTGTCGTAGACCGGGTGCCCCTGCCGGTTGGTCAGCACCTCACGCCGGTCTCCAGGCCTAGATCCCTGGCCGGAAACATCAGTCATGTCAGTATTCCTCTCCTCCGGTGTCCTGTTCCCCCGCTGCCCCCAAGCGGCCGTGCGACACCGGCAAAGACTCACCCAGCGCGGCGGGCCGGTCGAGGAGTTGGAGCGCGTCAGCACTGAACGCCCCACCTCCGATTTGGTGTGCGCTCGCATGGTCAGGAAGGTCTTCAGGAACGGAGGCCGCGAACCTCGTCGACAATCCTGTCCCACACGGGCTCGGGCAGTTCGTGACCGACTCCTGGGAGGATCCGCAGGCGCGCACCTGGGACGCGAACCGCGATCCGGCGGGCCGCGCTGGGGCGGATCAAGGGGTCGCCCTCCCCGTGCAGCACCAGCGTGGGCGCCTTGATCGTACTGATCGGCGGGCCGTGCCATTGGGCGCCGATCTGACGACTCTGGCTGCGCGCGTCCCGGACGCCCGCGTCGGCGATGCGCGTGATCGCCTCGCGAGAGGAACGCTCGTCGAACGGGTAACCGGGCGAGGAGATGAGCCGGGCGACGGCGACACCGGATTCGATGTCGCCTTCGACCGTGTCGGGAAATTTCAGGCGCGAAAGCTTGACGAGCGTGCTCAGCCGGACGTACCGGATGGTCTCCAGGCCCGCTGCGTCGCCGGGGACGGCCGACATCGTCGTCAGCGTGCGGACACGACTGGGGTGCCGTATGGCGATGCGCTGGGCGATGGCGCCGCCGAGCGAGACGCCGAACAGGTGCGCGGACTCCCAGCCCAGCGCGTCCAGCACGGCGATCGCGTCGTCGGTCATCTCCTCTGCGGTGTAGGCCGCACCGCGCCTGCCGAGCAGCGCCGCGATGGGGCTGCGTGCCGCGGTGGCCGGCAGGCGGGTTGACTGTCCCGCATCCCGCTGGTCGTAGCGGGCCACGGCGAAGCCGCGTGCGCCGAAGGCCTCGCTCAGTCCCTGGGGCCACCACAGCCGGGAGACGCCGAGGCCGGCGATCAGCAGCAGAGGTTCTCCCTGATCGTTGCCGGTCAATGGATGAGACCCGAACGGGGCGCGCGCGGTCCCGCACCCGAACGCAGCCGGGCGCAGATCGCCGTGGTCGCCATCGACCTGGCCAATGCGGGCGGGCTGGCGGCTGTGTCCACAAGGCAGATCGCCAAGGTGCTCGGCACCGGCCCCGCCTCCCTCTATCGGTATGTCGCCACGCGTGACGACCTCATCGACCTGATGCACGACGCCGTGACCGGCGAGGTCGACCTCAGCGTCCCGCTCACCGGCGATCCGGTCGAAGACCTCCTCTCACTGGCCGTCCGCACCAAAGACCTTTACCTGCGATATCCCTGGCTTCTGGACGTCCCCGTCGAACGAACCCGGCTGGGCCCACACGCCGCCGACTACCTGGAGCACGCGCTGCGTGCCCTCCAGCACGTACCGATGACGGGACGCCAGAAGCTCGAGGCCATCAGCCTGTTGAACGGCCTGGTGACGCTGTTCGCGCACATCGAGATTCAGGAACGGCGAACACCCACGGCCCGCCAGGCCGCCCAGGCGGCCTATCGCGCCCAGCTCGCCGCCGACGGGCGCCACCCTCTGATCGCGGCTGCCATGGCGGACTCGACCCTCGACCCACCCGACGATCCCCGGCGATCATTCGAGCGCATGACACGGCGGCTTCTCACCGGGCTGGGGTTGCCGGAGTGACGGCGGTCGCCGGCTCTGTCCCGGACGCCGTCGCCACCCGACTCCCCGCCGCCAGCCGTGCCCCATCACATGGGCTGACGACCATCGATATGAGCCGCGGGCGATCATGCGAACGCTAATCGCGGATCCGGGTCAGAGCAGTCGCTGAGTCACGGATCACCAGTTTGGGCTCGGGGTCGGTGATGACACCGCCTGCGCTTGGCCGCCCCGCGATCAGGTCGTAAAGCGCCTCGACGCCGGCCCGGCCGAGTTGGTACATGGGCATCCGGACTGCGGTGACGGCCGGGCGCAGGTGTTGCATCAGGTCGACGTCGTGGATGCCGACCACCGACAGCTGGTCGGGGATGGCGATGCCGAGGTCGCGTGCGGCGGCCAGGACCCCGACCGCGCTCATGATGTTGTTGACGACGATGGCGGTCGGCGCGGTTGCCGCCTGCATGGCCTGCCGGACCCCGTCGGCGCCGGCCTGCTCACCGAACCCGGTGGCCAGGTGCGGGGCCGGTGTCAGCCCGGCGGCGTCCATCGCCTGCTGGTAGCCCAGGTAGCGCTGCTGGGAGATGTATCCCGAGCCCCCGACGAAGACGATGTGGCGGTGGTGGAGGTTGACCAGGAATCGGGTAGCGATCTCGCTTGCGCGGCGATCGTCTATGTCGATCCAGGGATGGTCCAGTGCATGTTCCAGGATGAGGATCGGCTTGGGGTGGGAGCTGAGTTCGGCCATCACGTCGTCGTCCAGCAGCCCTTCGCCGCGGATCAGAATGCCATCGACCGTGCCCTGGCTGAGCAGCCGGGTCAGGAACTGGCTGCCGGAGCGCATCGTCTCGGCATCGCCCAGCAGGACCGTCGCGCCGTGCTCCGCCGCCGCCTCGTAGACCCCATGCCGCAGCGGTCCGTAGACCGGGTTGTCGATCTTGTTGAGGATCATCGCGATCATGTCGGTTTGGTTGAGCCGCAGCGAGCGCGCCGTCTGGTTCGGCTGGTAGCCCAACTGCTGCATCGCCTGGAGCACCCGGGTGCGGGTGGATTCCTTCATCCGGGTGTGGCTCGTGCCGTTGACCACCGCCGACACCACGGCGAGTGACACCCCAGCCGCCCGCGCGACGTCACGTTGCGTTGCCATGGTGAAAGCCTACTCGGTTATTGACGTGACGTCTCATCATCCCTATGTTGAATTAACGTTACGTCAACAAGGAGTATCTATGACATCGACACGTCGCACCGTCCTCCTGCGGTCCTCCTGGGCGACGGTGAACATCGGCGACGTGGCTCACTCCCCTGGCGTGGTGCGGGCGTTTCAGCGGTTCGCCCCCGAGGTCGAGGTCATCCTCTGGCCGGTGCGGCTGGAGGAGCGCGAACGATCCATGCTGCGGCACACGTTTCCCGGCCTGCGCGTCGTCGATGGCACTCTCGGCGGGGACGGGCCGAGCACCCCGGAGTTGGCCGCCGCCATCGACGGCGCGGACGTCCTCATGCACGGATCAGGCGCCGACGCCTTCCAGAGCACCGAGATCGATTGGTGGCGCGAGCACGTGGGCCGCCCGTACGGGTACTTCGGGGTCACCGTGGATCCGCTGTGCCCACCGACCATGGCGACGCTGCCGGAGCTGACACAGATGGTCGATCTGCTCCCACCGTCCTATCTCAAGGACGACGTCAAGGACCGTTTCGACAGCGCCGACTTCGTGTACTGCCGCGAAACGCTGACCCTGGCCACCCTGCGCGGCCAGAAGATAACCGGGCCCGACCTCGCCTTCGGGCCGGATGGCACGTTCGCGTTCGACCACACTGACGCCGTCGCCGCCGCTCGCCTGCTGGAGGAGTTCGGCCTGCAGCCTGGCCGGTTCGCCTGCTTCGTCCCGCGGCTGCGCTACGCCCCCTACGCGAAGATCTACGGCACGGAACCGACCCGCGAGCAGATGCGGCGCGACGCGATCAACCGGGCCACCGTGACGCACGACCTGGCGGTGCTGGCGGCGGCGATCGAGACCTGGGTACGCGTCAGCGGCCTGCCGGCCGTCGTGGTGCCCGAAATGAGCTATGCCGTCGAGCTCGCCCACGAGCAGCTTCCCAGCCTGCTCAGCCCGCAGACGCTCGGTCAGGTCCAGATCCTGGACCGGTACTGGCCGCTGGAGGAGGCGACCGGCGTCTACGCCGTCTCGTCGCTGGTGGTCAGCATGGAGTGTCATTCGCCGATCATGGCCGCGCGACATGCGATCCCGACGATTTACCTGCGGCAGCCGACCGAGACCACGAAGTCCCAGATGTTCGCCGACCTCGGCGCCCCGGACCTGGTGGTCGAGCTCGACCATCGTGCCGCGGCGACGGTCGTCGCGGCGGTCACCGACATCGCGACCGACCCGGCGCCCGCGGTCGCCCGGAGCAGGAGGGTCGCGGCCAATGCCGACGACCGGCTTCGGGCGGCGGTGCAAGCCTGCGTCGCGGGCCGGCCCATCGGCCTGCCCGCACCGGTGGAGACCGGCGATGCGTAGCCTGCGCGACCGCTGGCGGCGCGACCGGGTCCTGCTGCTGCTGGCGCTTCCCGGGGTCACGGCGCTGCTGCTGTTCCACTATCTGCCGCTCGGCGGGAACGTCATCGCGTTCCAGGACTTCCAGCCGTTCCTCGGAATCTGGCACAGCCCGTACGTCGGGCTGGACAACTTCGAGCCGGTGCTCACCGGCGACCCGGTGTTCCTCAACGCACTCGTCAACACACTGATCATCACGCTGATCCAGGTGGTCTTCGTGTTCCCGCTGCCGATCTGCCTCGCGTTGATCCTGAACGCGACCATCAGCGAACGGCTCAAACGCCTCACCCAGTCGATCCTCTACATGCCGCACTTCCTGTCCTGGGTCATCGTGGTCGCCCTGTTCCAGCAGATGTTCGGCAACGGCGGGATGCTCAACGCCTGGCTGCGCTCGGCCGACCTGTCCACGTTCTCCATCGTCGGCGTACCCGAGTTGTTCAAACTCATGATCACATCACAGGTGATCTGGAAGGACACCGGCTGGTCGACGATCATCTTCCTCGCCGCACTGTCCAGAGTGGATCCGGCGCAGATGGAGGCCGCGGTGGTGGACGGCGCCTCGGCAGCTCGCCGCCTGTGGCACGTGACCCTGCCCTACATCCGCCCGGTGATCGTCCTGCTGCTGATTCTGCGGCTCGGTGACTCGCTGTCCGTCGGGTTCGAGCAGATCATCCTGCAGCAGGCACAGGTCGGTGCCGGCGCCAGCGAAGTACTCGACACATACGTCTACAACCACGGAATCGTCGGCGGCGACTGGGGCACCGCGGCCGCGGTGGGGCTGATCAAAGGCATTGTCGGTGTCGCGCTCGTGCTCGGCGCCAACCGGTTGGCCCACGCCCTGGGCGAGCAGGGGGTGTACGCCAAGTGACGAGCCGATCTGTGCGGACTGCGGTGTCCGTGGCGCGCCCCGCCGCGGGCACAGGGCCGCGGCGGCCACGCTCGGGCCGCAGCCGGCGTCCGGCCTGGATGGGCGAGCCGAGCAAGCTGGGGGTCGGTGCGCGGGGACTCGTGCTCGGCCTGGGCTGCCTGGCGGTTCTGGTGCCGTTCTGGGCGGTGCTCATGACCAGCATCGCCTCCCCGGAGGAGATCAACAGGGCGGGCGGCTTCGTGCTGTGGACGAACGAACCGACGCTGGACTCCTACCGGGCCGTCCTGTCCGGCGGAATCGTCACCCGTGCACTGCTGGTGAGCGCCGGCATCACCGCGGTCGGCACGGCACTCAGCCTCGTCAGCACGATCGCTCTGGCGTACGCGCTGTCGCGGCCAGGTGCGTTGCTGCAGAAGCCGATTCTGCTGATGACGGTGTTCACCCTGCTGTTCAACCCGGGCATCATCCCGATGTACCTGACGGTCAAACAGCTCGGCCTGCTGGACAGCTACCTGGCACTGATCCTGCCGGTGCTGGTGAACGCGTTCAACGTCATCGTCATGCGCGCGTTCTTCCAGGGAATCCCCGGCGAGCTGCGGGAAAGCGCCTATATAGACGGTGCCGGGGAGATGCGCGTCCTGCTGCGGATCGTCCTGCCACTGTCGAAGGCGGTCGTCTCCGTGATCGGGCTGTTCTACGCGGTGGCGTACTGGAACGCCTTCTTCTCCGCGATGTTGTACCTCCAGTCGTCGGAAAAGTGGCCGCTGCAACTGGTGCTGCGCACCTACGTCGTCAACAACACCCCGATCGGGTCCGACCAGCTCAGCTCGAACCTGGAGAACCTGCCACCACAGATCTCCGTCCAGATGGCGATTCTCGTCATCTCCGTCCTGCCCATCCTGTTCATCTACCCCTTCATCCAAAAGCACTTCGCCAAGGGACTCATGGTCGGCGCCGTCAAGGGCTGACCGGTCGTCCACGCAGTGTGGCAAGGAGACGTCATGGCACCCACCTTCAGCCGCCGCCACGTCCTGGCACTCGGCGCGGCAACAGGGCTGGCCCCGCTGCTCGGGGCCTGCGGCGACGGCAGCCCGAGTTCGCCGAACAGCTCGACCGGGTCGGTCAAGCTGCCCACCTACAAGCCCGTCACCGCGGTCACGCCCGACCTGGCCGCCGCGCCGGCCGGGGTTTCGCCGGGATACTTCACCTACCCGGCCGCCTCCAGCGCCGCATCACAACCGGTGCGGGGCGAAGCCGTCACGGCACTGACGTACACCTATGATCCGATCGCCCCCGCGCTCGGCTCGAACCCCTACTGGCAGAACCTCAACAGCAAACTCGGCACCGAACTGAAGATCACGTACGTCGCCTCGACTGACTACAAGAGCAAGGTCGCCACGACCATTGCCGGTGGCGATCTGCCCGACATCGTGGCCATCCAGGGCGTTGTCCAGCAGATGCCGGCCATGCTGAAGGCGACATTCACCGACCTCACCGAGTACCTGTCCGGGGACGCGGTCCTCGCCTACCCGAACCTCGCCGCCCTGCCCACCGATGCCTGGCGCAGCACCGTCTACGACCAGCGGATCTGGGGCATTCCCGTGCCGCGGGCACGGATCGGCACCGTGCTGTACACCCGGGCCGACCTGCTGGCCAAGGCAGGACTCAGCCTCCAGCCCCGTTCGTTGGCCGAGTTCAAGGAGATGGCGGGCGCGCTGACCGACGAGCGGGCCGGTCGGTGGGCGTTCGGACAGATCCCGTTCAACACGATCCTTGAGATGAACGGGATCACCGGCAACTGGCCCGGCGGCACCGGCGTCTGGCAGGCCGAAGGTGGCGTCTTCACCCACTCCGGGACGACACCGCAGTTCATGCAGGCCCTCGAGGACACCGTCGAGCTGGTGAAGTCGGGGGTGGTGCATCCCGACCACGCGGGCGCGCCCAACACGAAGCGCAACGCGTGGATGCTGGCCGGCACGACCTCGTTCACCATCGGCGGGTACGCCGGGTGGGGCAAGTTCTACGGCCAGGCGAAAGACGTGCCCGGCTTCCGCCTGACCGGCATGCTCTCGCCCACCCGAGACGGCACAGGGACGCGGGTACGCACGCCCGGCCCGACCCTGTCCAGCTTCACCGCTGTAGCCAAGACCGACAACGCCGACCGGATCAAACAGATCCTCAAGGTCCTCGACTGGTTGTGCGCACCCTTCGGCAGCAGCGAGTACCTGGCCCTCCGGTACGGCGTCGAGGGCCAGACGTTCACCCGCGACGGCTCCGACCCGACCCTCACCGAGGGCGGGCGCAGCCAGATATTCCTGCCGGTGCGGTACCTCGCCGAAGCATCGCCCGTCATCTACGAGCCGGGCAACCGCCAGGCCGTACAGGACCAGCACGACCACCAGGCCGCCGGCGTCCCGCTTGCCGTCGCGGACCCGACCCTCGGGCTGTACTCGGAGACCGCCGCCAGCAAGGCTGCCAGCGAGCAGCAGGAACTGGACTCGGTGCTGCAGGAGATCCAGCTGGGGAACAAGCCCGTCTCGGCGTGGCAGCCGGCCATCAAGAAGTTCATGGACCGGGTGGGCAACAAGATCAAGGCCGAGTACGAGGAGCAGGCGGGTGGTTGACGTGGACTCAGCTGACACTCTCACAGGGTTAGGGAGAAGACAGTGGTGAGACGGAGCACGTTACGTTGGTACACGCGTCGTCGGGTCCGTGCGGCGGTCGTGCTGGCTCTGGTGGCGGCGTTTCTGTCGCCGGGCAGTGCCGCCTTCGCCGACATGTCGGATCTCGGCAGGCTGCTCGACCTGACGCGCCCGGGGCTCAGCGCGGTGGCGGCCAAGTTAGCCGCCGGTGATGAAGCGGGCGCCGCGAGCGAGCTCAAGGTGTATTACGCGGGCCGCGCCGACGTCCACTACCCGGCTCCGGCCGAGGGCCTGGGCGGTGGCGACTCGGGCCCCGACGAGCTCGCGGCGGGGATCTTCCGGTTCGGCTCCGAAACTCGCACCTTCTACAACAGCGCCGAGCAGCGGATCGACATCGACTGGCAGGACCTTTGGGGTGGGACGCAGACCACCCCGGGCGGCGCGCAGACCTTGATGAGCGACTTCACGTTCATCCCCAAACTGACCTACGCCTACGTGTCCGAAAGCGATCCGGCGAAGCGTGCGGCGTACGCGGCGGCGTGGATGGACATCTCGCTGGACTTCTTCGCCGACAATCAGAGCTGGCCGCAGGGCCGCAACCTGTCGGCGGCCAAGCGGCTCGCCCAGCTGGTCAGCGCGTTCTCCGTGTTCCGGACCGATCCTGGCATCGACGCGAGCGATCTCGTGAAGTACCTGTCCGGCGTGCACGCCACGACGGACTTCCTCGCCGGCGTGATGCAGATACATGTCGGAAACAACTGGTATGTGTCGATGGCCCGCTCCGTCCACGCGGCAGCCGTGTATCTGCCCGAGTTCTCGTCATCGCCTGGCTGGGAGTGGTTCGCGGTGCGCTCGGCCGAGCGGTTTCTGCGCGCGCACGTGAAGGGCGACGGTGTGTACCGCGAGCCGGCGTTCAACTATCAGGCATACGTCGCAGACATCCTCAATTCCATCGTGGCAGTCGCGAATGCCAACGGGCGAACCGTTCCTGATTCGCTCGTCCAGGGGGCGGACTGGATCGCGGATTCGCTGTTCGCGACCCGTCAGCCGAATCTCGAACCCGCGGCGATCGGCGACACGCCGAACAACTACGCGGGTACGTCGGCCATTCGCAGGAGCGGTGTACGCAACTCCTGGCCCGATTTCACCTGGGTCGCCTCCGGCCGAACGGAGGGGACCGCCCCGACGCTGTCGTCCACGGTGTTTCCGATCAGCTTCGCGGTTCAGCGTTCCGGGTGGGATGCCGATGCCCGGTACATGCTGATCAACAACCAGAATTCCAGTTACACCGCCTCGCATCGGCATCCGGACGACCTCAGCCTGGTGATGGCGGCGTACGGGCGTCCGCTGATCGTCGACTCCGGGGTGGGGGACTACAGCGCGACCGACACGAACAACTGGATGCGTCGTGAAACCGAGGCGCACAACACCATCGAGGTCGACGGAGAGCCGCAGGCCAAAGGCGTTCCCCGCACGACGTCACTGTGGCGCTCGAACGCGGGCCTCGACATCTACCGCGGTGCGGCGATGGGCTACCGGCCGGTCGCGCACGACCGCGCGGTCTACTTCATCAAGCCCGGCTTCTGGGTGGTCTCCGACGACCTCACCGGTGACACCGCCGCGCACGAATACCGGCAGCTCTGGCACTTCCCCGGTGATCCGGTGACCGTCAATCCGACGACGAAGGTCGCCACGGTCGGGTTCGACACCGTGCCCGGAGCCGCACCCGTCGCCGGCGTGCGGCTCATCCCGGTGGCCACGGCCGGCGCCGCGGTGACCCCCAGGGTCCACAAGAATGGCGCCGTACGCGTCGGCGAGCGGGTACTCACCGACGTCGACTACCTGTCGTACGACTGGTCCTCCACCGGGTCGACGGGACTGGACACGGTCGTGGTTCCCGGCCAGGCCGGCGCGGCGCCCTCGGTGACGGCGAAGCGCATCGCCATGCCCGGGGTGAGTCACTCCGTGGCGACGGCGATGGAGATCGCCCTGCCGGACGCGACCGGACGCTTCTACCTGTCGCGCGAGGCGACTCCCTCGTCGAGGGCGTTCGGGGCCGCCACGACCAACGCCGAGACCGCGTACCTCGAGCGTGCTTCGGGCGGCGGGCTCACCAGGTACGCGCTGACCAGAGGGTCGTCGCTGATCGACCAAGGCAACACCGTTATCAGCGCATCCGCACCGGTGTCCGATGCCAGTGTGGAACTGCGCGGCGCGACCGCCCGGATCTCGCTGGGGGACCCGTTCACCGGCACGCTCTCCATCAACGCGCCGAACGCGAACGCGGTGAAGGTGAACGACACCCCGATCGCGTTCACCCGCACGGGCAACCTCATCACCGTGTCACTCGAGGAACACTTCGCCCCGGCACCCGTGCTCAACGACGAGTTCGACGATGCCGGCCTGGAGCGCACCGTTCATGACTTCAACGGATCCTTCGGCGGCTGGAGGCCGGTCCAGGGGACCTGGGCGCTGACCGGCGCACAGCCGGACACGCAGCTGGCACAGACCTCGACTGCGGACATGATGTCGTTCGCGGCGCTGCGGGACGTACCCGATGACGTGGTCATGGCCGCGGACATCGTTCCCGGACCACGCGGGCAGACGACATCCCGTACCGGTCTCGCGTTCCGCTACCACGATTCCCACAACTACTACCGGGCCGAAGTGCTCAACTCCACGTCGGGAGCGACGCTGAAGCTCGTGAAGATATACGACTCCAAGACCGAGATTCTCGCGGAGACCGAGCTGCCGAGCGGCGCCAACGTCCCGCACAAGCTGGTCGTATCCGCGATCGGGAGGCATCTGAGCGCCAAAGTCGGCGACACGTCGATCTCCGCGGACGACGGACAGTTGCCGACGGGTGGTGCCGCCGCCTTCACGCATCGGCGGGCCGCGACCTTCGACAACATCGTGATCAGGGAAGGGCTCGATCAGGCCAATTGGCGAGGAATAACAGGGTCTGTGTCCGTCGCCTCGGGCAAGTTGCACCTCACGCCGCCTTCCGGTGGCCGGGCGCACGTACTGGCCGACTCGACACTGCCGAAGCGCTTCTCCGAGGCGTGCGACTACGCCGTGGAGACCACGGTCACGATCGACGGATCCGTCGGTAACGCGGGAATCTCGCTGCGAGACACCACGGACGCGTACGGGTATCGGATCCACGTCGGCAAGACGAGCAACGGAACCCAGTACGCGAGCATCATCCGCGAGGCGCACGCGTCGGGTCCCGTCACAGTGGCCACGGCATCCATCAGCAACCCGTTGACAGGTCCCGTGCGACTGGGTGCGGCGATTCACGGCGACCGCATCACCGTGACGTTGAACGGCGTTGAGATCCTGAAGGATCGCGACACCGTTGTGCGCAGCGGCGGCGTCGGGCTTTACGCATCCACGGAGAGCTCGTTCGAGAACGTCACTGTTGCTCGGTCCTGCGGAGGGCGGGAGCGCCTGCGGCCACGTGCCCCCGGCGCCGGCAACCGCTGGGACCACCACGACTAAGCGGTCTCGCTCGTCAATCATTCGGGGGTTACGCGGCTGAGGCGGGTACGACAGGCTGCGGCCTGGGCGCCCGCCCACAGTCCGCTCCATCCGCGCTCTCGTCCTGCGCCTGGTGTGCCCGGAAACCGTGCCGAAGAGCATCCGGCGAGCAACCACGGGAGCACCTCGACGCCGCCAGAGCCACTCGAAAATCGAAAAACCCCAGCTCAGCGCACTGAGCTAGGGTTTCGATGCGGTGCGCCGCCAGGGACTCGAACCCCGGACCCGCTGATTAAGAGTCAGCTGCTCTAACCATCTGAGCTAGCGGCGCCTGCAACACGGGTAACTGTATCAGCCGCCACGCACTGCCCGCACACTGTCGCGGGCCTCATCCGCCCAGCCGCGCCGCCAGTCTTCCGTACGCCTCCAGCACGAGATCCCAGAACCGCGGCACGTTCAGCGCGGTGGCCACCAGGGCGTTCGGCCGGCGATCGCGCAGTTGGAAGTCCACCACCGTCATCCCCCGGGTGAACTCCCCGACGGTCTCCACGTTCACCACTGCGGGCACCATCGTGACCAGGGACGGGTCCAGCACGTACGCGACCGCGCAGGCGTCGTGGATGGCCGGGCCGCCGTGCTCGGTCACCTCGCCGTAGAACTGGGCGGCGGGCACCAGCAGCTCGGCCAGCCGTCCCAGGGGTCGCATCCGGTCCAGCTCGGCGGTGGTGACCATCGCGGTCAGCGTCACGTCCAGGCCGAGCATCTTCACCGTCCAGCCCGCCCCGAACACGATCGCGGCGGCCTCCGGGTCGGCGAGGATGTTGAACTCGGCGGCGGGGTTGTGGTTGCCCCGAGTGAAGGAGCCGCCCATGATCACCAGGTCGTGGGCCCACTCGACGACGCGCGGCTCGCGCCGTACGGCCAGGGCGAGGTTGGTGAGGGGGCCGATCGCCACCAGCGTGATCTCACCCGGCGCCGCCCGCAGGGTGTCGATGATGCAGTCCACCGCGTGCCCCTCGGCCACCGCGAGCAGCGGCGGCGGCAGCACGGCCCCGCCGAGGCCGGTGTCGCCGTGGACGTCACCGGCGCGAACGGTGCGGTGCATGAGGGCCCCGGCGCTCCCGGGCGTGACCGGGATGTCCCCGAGGCCGAGGAACTCCCTGAGTGCCAGCGCGTTGGCCGTGGTCAGGGAGAGGTCGACGTTGCCGCCGACGGTGGTGATGGCGACGAGGTCGAGGCCGGTGGCGCCGGCGGCGAGGGCGAGCGCCATGGCGTCGTCGATGCCCGGATCGCAGTCGATGAGAACTTTGGTCACGTGTCCGTACGATACGAGGCGGACCTGCGAAAAAAGAGATCGGGGTCGGGCAGTCCCCCAAAGTCTGCCCGACCCCGATCCCGACGGCGGTCCAGGCCGGCGCTTTCCCCCAAAAGCGACGGCGGTCCCGCACTGGCAGACGGCGGTCCCCCTCCGCGTCCGCTCCGGTGTAGGTCTTACGGCCGGTCACCATGCTTCCGACCTGCTTCGACACTACCGAGGTCTATGCAACGGCTGTGTCATAACGCGGTCGAATATCCGTTCGGTGAACGCCAAGGAATGTTAGCGATTCACCCGGTTTGAACCGGTGCGGAGCGAGGGGGCGCCAAGCGGTTAGGGAATCTCCAGACGGACCTCCGTGCCCTCCGCGAGCGAGCGGCTGACCGTGCAGTACTGGTCGTGCACCCGCCCCGCCACCGCGCGGAAGACCTCGTCGGCCTCCTTCGCGGGCAGTTCGACGTCGTAGGTCACGGTCACCGGGCCCAGCCGGTTCGACTCGACCTTGTCCGCCTGCACCGTCATCGCGAGCCGGACGAGCCGGTGGCCGCGCTTGGCCGTCAGCGGCTCCACGGTCACGATGTTGCACCCGCCCACGGCGGCCAGCAGCAACTCCACCGGCGTGAACACACCGTCGTCCGCGTTGCTGCCCAGGCGCACCTCCGCGCCACGGTCGTTCGTCGCCCGAAATCCGCCGTCGTCAGTCCGCTCCACACGCACGTTAGCCATGTTTTAGACCTTACTCAGACAGCTCTCATGTTCGGCGCGCATGGTTCGATACATGGGTAGCGAGGCGAGTTCCACAGGTCCGGTGCTCTTCTGGTGCGGTGTCGCGGTCGCCGAGTTCGGCGCCGTCCAGCCCGGCTACGGCCTGGCGTGGCAGCCCGCCGCCTACGCCGGCGCGGCGCTGCTGGTCGCGCTCGGCCTGATCGTCGTCAGGTCCGCCGGCCGCCTGCGGTCGCGGCGGGCCGGGCGACGCCTGCGGCTTGCCGCCTATCTGGCGGGCACGCTCCTCGTCGCGTACCACCTCAGCGCCGCCTCCCCCTCACCCATGACCGTCACGGCCCTGCTGGTGTACGCCGTGGCGTCGGTGATGGCGGTCTGGAGCCACGGCGGCGGCGCCGCCCGGACCAGGGCCACGCTGCTCATCGCCACCGACCTGGAGCCCGGGACGCTGCGCACGCTGCTGGCCGGGCGCGACCAGAGCACCGTGGCGGTCTACCGCACCGAGCTGATCACCGACGAGCTGCGTGAGCTTCAGGAGAGGTACGGCCTGGTGCTGGTCGTCGGGCAGGAGCACGATCCGAGGGCCAAGGAGCGGCTGAGCGCCTCCGGGCTGAGCCGCCAGGTGCCCGACATCGCCGACCGCGAGGTGGTGCTGGCCGGTCCACGCCATTTCACGAGGTACGTGCGCGGCGCCCTGGCCCGGCTGGCCGTGCCCGGCACACAGGTCACGACGGCGAGCGTCCGGCTCCGGCAGCGAGCCTGACCGTACGGCTCACATCGGGCAGCGAGCCGGGCCGTACAGGTCACAAGCGGGCAGCGCGCCGGACCGTACGGCTCAGGCGTCGGGGTGGGCGCGCAGATACTCCAGGTAGACCGGTCGCAGTGCTTCGCCCAGATCGCCCTCGCCCGCGGCGATGGCGTCGCTGAGCAGCGCCGAGACGTGGCTGAGGTCGGCGGTCATCTCCCGGCCCGTGGCGGCCTCGGCCGCCGGGATCACCTTGAGCAGGTTCCACAGGAACCCGAGATCCCCATGGTGCACGGCATAGCGCACAGCGCGTTCGTGCAGCTCGCTCGCGGACAGCGACTCGAGACCAGTGGTGTCCATCTCGCTCCTTCCCCTTCGGACCGACCTTTCCCGCGAGGGGCGTCCGAAACACGGAGCCACTTCAGCAGAGCGCAAAGTGATCGGCCGGCGCATAGGGTCCCTGTTGGAGTGCCGGTCACCGTGGGAGGATCATCCAGCGTGAGATTCATCATCAGAACCCTGGCAGCCGCGGTTGCCCTCTGGGTCGCCATCCAGTTCCTCGACGGCATCGACATCACCACGAAGGCGTACTCCCCCGAATACTGGGGGACGCTGCTGATCGTGACGTTGATCTTCGGCGTCGTCAACGCCATCGTCAGGCCCATCGTCAAAGCCCTGGGCTGCGCGCTCATCGTGCTCACCCTGGGGCTGTTCCTGCTGGTCATCAACGCGGGCATGCTGCTGCTGACCAGCTGGATCTCCGGGCAGTTCGACATCCCCTTCCACGTCGACGACTTCTGGCCCAGCGCAGTCCTGGGCGCGATCATCATCAGCGTGGTCACCTGGCTGCTCAGCCTGGTCATCCCCGACGGCGACTGACAGCCCCATGGACATCGGCGGCAGCGGGCTGACCTGCTCGCGGGTGCACGCGGTCGCCCACGGCGAGGCCCGGGTCACCATCTCCGGCACCGACCGGGCCCTTGCCGCGTGGACCGCCGCCCAGCGGCTCACCACTGTCGTGTACGGACGCGGCACCGGCGTGGGCGCCAACAAGGACGTCCTGGTCGAGCAGGGCGGGGCCGCCCTGCTGCGCAGCCACGCGTGCGGCGCCGGGCCGCTGGTCGAGCCGGAACGGGCCAGGGCGATGCTGGTCGTCCGCCTCAACCAGCTCCTCGCGGGCGGCTCCGGCGTCGACCCCGGCGTGCTGCCGGTGCTGGCCCAGGCGATCAACGACGGCTTCACCCCACCGGTACGCACCTACGGCGCCATCGGCACCGGCGACCTGACCGCCCTGTCCACCACCGCCCTGTGCCTACTCGGCGAACTCCCCTGGCACTCACCCCCCACCGGCACGGGAACGGGAACCGGCAGCAGCGCCGACACAGGCACGGGCACCGGCGCGGGCATTGCCCCTGCCGCCGTTCCCCGCTATGCGTTGGCTGACGCCGATGCGCTGCCGTTCATCAGCTCGGGCGCCGCCACCCTCGGCGACGCCGCGCTCGCCTGTCACCGGCTGCGCCTGCTGCTCGACGCGGCCGTCGACGGAGCCGCCCGCTCCTTCGCGGCTGTGGACGCCTCCGCCGAGCCGCTGGCGGCGGCCGTACAGGAGGCGCGTCCCCACCCCGGGCAGGCGGTCGTGGCCGCCCGGCTGCGCGCCCTGCTCCCCAAGGGCCCGAGCCCTCGCGTCCAGGACCCGTACGGCTACCGTGCCTTCGCCCAGGTGCACGGCGCCGCCATGGACGCGCTGGACCGCGCGGAGGCGGTGGTCGAGACGGACCTCAACGCGGCGGCGGAGAACCCGCTCATCGCCGGCTCGCTCGCCTGGCACAACGGCAACTTCCACTCCGCCCCCGTGGCCCTGGCCCTCGACACGCTGCGCGCCTCGCTCGTCCAGGTGGCGCAGCTCAGCACGGCCCGGCTGGCGACGCTGATGAACCCCGAGTTCACCGGCCTGCTGCCGTTCCTCGCCGATCGGCCCGGCGGCTCGGGGGCGCTCATCCTGGAGTACGTGGCCCAGGACGCCCTGGCGGAGCTGCGCCACCTCGCCGCCCCGGTCACCACGGGCACGGCGGTCATCTCCCTGGGCGCGGAGGATCACGCGGGCTTCGCCACCCAGGCCGCCCGCCACGCCCTGCGCTGCGTCGAGCCGCTGGAGATCGTGCTGGCCTGCGAGCACACCGCCGCCGCCCGAGCCTTGCACGGCCCGAAGCCGGACACCCCGCTCACCGCCGACCTGGAGACAGCCCGCCAGGCCCTGCGCGGCTAGGAGGTCGTCAGGTCGGCGACGGAGCCGCGTTGGCGGAGGGTGGGCTGCTGGACGATCCGGCGGCGGCGGGTGCCTCCGTCTGCGGCGGCGGCCATCAGCCGGACGGCGGCCCGGACGATGCCGTCGATGTTCCAGTCGACGGTGGACAGACCCGGCGTGAGCAGGCCGGACATGGGATGGGCGTCGTAGCCCATGACCGAGATGTCGCGGGGGATGGACAGCCCCAGCTCTCCCGCCGCGGCGTAGACGCCATAGGCGATCGAGTCGGCGAAGCAGAAGACGGCGCTCGGCCGGCCGTCGGCGAGCAGGTCGTGGGCCGCCTGGGTGGCGGCGGCCAGGCCGTGCTGGGCGGTGGCGACCCGGATGTCCAGGCCGAGCCGCTCGCCCTCGGCCGTGACGTGCACGTCGGCCGGGCGGTCGGGTGTGCTGGCCCGGGTGGGGGTGAGGACGCCGATGCAGCGGTGGCCGAGCGCGCGCAGGTGCTCCAGGGCGAGGGTGACGCCGCGCCGGTTGTCGAAGATGACCTCACCGGCGGTGCCGGGCAGGGAGTCGCCGATCGCGACCACCGGCAGCGACTCGCACAGCTGGGCCCAGAAGGGCGCGGCGGGGTCGATCGGCTGCACGATCATGCCGTCGACGCGCTGGTCGCGGAGCTGCTGGGCGAGGGCGCGCTCGCGGTCGGGATCGCCGACGGCGTCCAGGATGAGCGCGTAGCGGTCCTTCTCGCGCAGGCCGCGGCTGATGCCGACGGCGAGCGACTGCTGCCAGAGGTCCTCCAGCGAGCCGCAGAGCAGGCCGATCATGCCGGTGCGGCCGCTGGCCAGCGCTCTGGCGATGGGGTCGGCCTCGTAGCCCAGCTCGGCCGCCGCCGCGCGGACCCGCTCCATCGTCTCCTCGGAGACCTGCAGACCACGCAGCGCGTAGGAGACGGCGGCCGGTGACAGGCCGGTCGCCTGGGCCACTTCCCGAATCGTCGCTCTCTTCCGAGCCATCCGACAACCTTATGGGCTGACACCGACAGCCAGGGCGGGTGCCTGGTAAGGATGCGCGACGTTGACAATCTCTCATGTGAAGCGGTTCACTGAAGCGTATCAGTGAAGCGGTTCACCAGCTCGATTCCCACAATGTAGGGTTTACCTATAAAGTCGGTAGGAAATAAGGGGAGGCGTGATCATGAGTATCGACGTGCACCAGCACCTATGGACCGGTGCGTTCGTCGACGCCCTGCGTCGCCGCACCTCGCCGCCCCGCCTGGACGGCTGGACGCTGCTCCTCGACGACGAGCCTCCCTACCAGGTCGACCCCACGGCCCACGACGAACGCGACACCACGGGCCTGGAGCTGGCCCTGGTCTCGCTCTCCAGCCCGCTCGGCATCGAGTCGCTGCCGCCCGAGGAGGCCTGGCCGCTGATCGACGCCTACCACGACGGCTCGCTGGCGCTGCCCGAGCCGTTCGGCGCCTGGGCCGCCACCTGCCACAGCGAGCCCGATCCGGAGCGGCTGGCCAAGGATCTGGACCGGGGCCTGGCCGGGCTGCAGATGCCCGCGACGGCCGCGTTCGACGACCGGCTGCTGGAGGTGCTCACCGACCGGGACCTGCCGCTGTTCGTCCACCCCGGTCCGTGCGCCACGCCCCCGGGCGCGCCGTCCTGGTGGCCGGCCGTGGTGCCGTACGTCCAGCAGATGCACCAGGCCTGGCACCACTTCCACGCCGCCGTCCGGCCCCGGCACCCCCGGCTGCGCGTCTGCTTCGCCCTGCTGGCCGGGCTGGCCCCGCTGCACTCCGAACGGCTCATGACCCGGGGCGGCGGCGGCCGGGGCGAGGTCGATCCCCGCTGCTACGTGGAGACCTCCTCCTACGGCCCGCGCGCGATCGACGCGATCGTCCGCGAGCTCGGCGTCGACGTGGTCGTCAACGGCTCCGACGCCCCCTACGCCACCGCCCCTGACCCCGGCCTCGGTCAGGCGGCCGCCCATGCCATCCGCGTCACCAACCCACGTCGCCTACTCGGCAGGAAGGAGACTCGTTCGTGAACGAGCAGCACGGCAGCCAGGATGGGAGCTCCCCCCTCCCCGAACGCACGCTCGACCGCCGTGAGCTGCGCGATCTGGTCAACCGGCTGGCGGCCGACCCTGCCCGCTGGCAGGAGCAGGTCGACTTCCCTGCGGACGGCGGCAGGCACTACGCCTCGCTCCACCGGGACGCGTACATCGACGTGTGGCTACTGTGCTGGCGGCCCGAGGACGACACCGGCTGGCACGACCACGACCTGTCCTCCGGCGCGGTGCACGTCGTCAGCGGCGCGCTGCTGGAGTGCAACCCGCGCATCGGCGGCGAGCACCTGGAGACCGTGGTCAGCGAGGGACAGTCGTTCTCCTTCGGGCCCGACCACATCCACCGGCTCACCGGCGCGGTGGAGCACAGCGTCTCCATCCACGCCTACTCACCGCCGCTGTGGCGGCTGGGTCAGTACTCCATCGACGACACCGGCGTCATGCGCCGCGTCTCGGTGAGCTACGCCGACGAGTTGCGACCCATGGACAACGCCGCCACGGCGGCACTCCCGGAGACGCACCCGGCGACGCTCACGGAGACGGGGAGCGCCGTGGCCTGAGCACGCAGCAGCTTCCGCAGGCCTGCGCGTCCGGCAGGGTGACCCACAGGCAGCAGGTCCTGCGGAAGTAGGCGTCGTCGGCGGGCTCGACCAGCCCGTCGACGGGCTTGCCGATCCGCTTGAGCAGCGCCATGTAGTCGCCCGGCATGACCTGGGTCAGGGGGTGCGCGAACGCCTCGGCGGTCGAGCCCCACAGGGTCCGCTCCCCCACCTTGGCCATCGCGCTGAGCACCTTGACCAGCGGCGCCTGCGACTCGGCGAGCACGTCCCCGATCGCCTCGGCGTCGGCGGCCCACCGCACGTCCGTGGCCGCGACCGTGATCCCGGCCTCGGACTCCTTGAAGTAGGTGTCGGCCAGCCGCATGACCGGGATCCGCCCGTCCAGCGCCCAGCCGAGCGCCAGCGGCATCGTGTGCCAGTAGGAATAGGTCTTCCACAACAGCGCCGCGCCGACGTGCCGCGGCGCGTTCCAGCGCGCGGCGGTCGCGTCCACCAACTGCCCGAGCAGGGTGTACGGCTCCCGCACCAGCTCGGTGACGGGCGTCCAGCTCTCGTCCGGGTCGATGACCAGCTTCGGCTCGACGCCGAGAACACCGCCACGCTCGGCGGCCATACGGTCGAGCAGCTCGGTCAGCACGCCCTGTCCCCTATCTATAGGTAAGCCTAACCTAAGGTAGCAGGGCGTCCGGCGAACCAGCCAGCGACCGTCTGCGCCCCCACCACGGCGATCCCGAACGCCAGCGGCG
Source organism: Nonomuraea glycinis (assembly GCF_014646515.1). Lineage (GTDB taxonomy): Bacteria > Actinomycetota > Actinomycetes > Streptosporangiales > Streptosporangiaceae > Nonomuraea > Nonomuraea glycinis. The sequence goes on along the minus strand of NZ_BMNK01000001.1, from coordinate 372,092 downwards.
CCCACCAGCCGCCGGACACCTCCCGCAGCAGCCCGAACAGCACCGGCCCCAGCGCGGCGAGCAGATAGCCCACCGACTGGGCCATCGCGGACAGCGCGGTGACCAGCACCGGATTCGCCGGGCGCAGCGCGATGATCAGCAAGGCCAGCGCGAACGACGCCCCCTGCCCGACCCCGAGCACGATCATCCACAGCCAGGGCAGCGTGGCCGGAGCCAGCAGCACGCCCAGGTAGCCCGCGGCGGTCAGCGCCGACGAGACGTACACGTACCAGACCTGCGAGTGCCGCCGGCCGGCCAGGATCGGCACCACGAGCGTGGCGCCCACCTGGACGACGGTGGTCGCGCTCAGCAGGTAGCCGGCCTGGTCGGCCGGGATGCCCGCCTCCAGGAAGATCGTCGGGAGCCAGGCGAGCATGACGTAGAAGGTGAACGACTGCAGGCCCATGAACGCGGTCACGTACCAGGTCACCCGGCTGCGCAGCAGCAGGCCGAACGCGCTGGGCCCGTCGCGCGGCGGCCTGGTGTGCCGGCGGAGCGCCTGCGGCAGCCAGAGCAGCGCGGCGGCCAGCGCGGGCACGGCCAGCAGCGCCGAGACGCCGCGCCAGTCGAGCCCGGTGAGCCGCTCCAGCGGGATGAGCGCCCCCGAGGCGATGGCGGCCCCGCTCACGATGGCGGAGACGTAGACGCCGGTCATGAGGTTCACCCGGGCCGGGAAGTGCTGTTTGACGACGCCGGGCATGATGACGTTCATCACCGCGATGGCCGTGGCCGCGACGGCGGCGCCCGTGTAGAGCATGAGGGGCCCGTCCAGGCTGCGCAGGGCGATGCCGGTGGCGAGCACGACCAGCCCGAGCAGCAGGGTGCGGTCCAGGCCGATCCGCCTGGCCAGGAGCGGGGCGAGCGGCCCGAACACCCCCAGGCAGACGATCATGACGGTGGTGATGGCGCCGCCGGCCGCCGGGGTGAGGCCGACGTCTTTCATGACCTCGTCGAGCAGCGGCGAGAGGCCCGCGATCGCCGGGCGCAGGTTGAGTGCGGCCAGCAGAAAACCGGCCATGAGCAGTGCGGATCTCGGCGCCATAGCGACTTACTCTGGCACAGGCCCTTGACAACGTTGTCCGGCGGTCGGCGGGTAAGGCAGGATCCAGGAGTGAGACCGACGATGAAGGACGTCGCCTCGGCGGCGGGCGTGGCGCTCAAGACGGTGTCCCGCGTGGTGAACGGCGAGCCGGGCGTCCACCCGGGAACCGCCGAACGCGTGCGCGAGGCCATCGAGCTGCTCGGCTACAGCCGCAACGAGAGCGCCAGCGTGCTGCGCAGCGGGCGGACCGCGACCGTCGGGCTGGTCATCGAGGACGTCGCCGACCCGTTCTACGCCGTGCTGAGCCGCGCGGTCGAGGACGTCACCACCGGCTACGGCTGCATGCTGCTGAGCGGCTCGTCCAGCGAGGATCCCGTCCGGGAGCGCGAGCTGGTGGGCGCCTTCTGCGCCCGGCGGGTGGGCGGGCTGATCGTGGTGCCGGCCGGCGCGGACCACTCCTACCTGCGGCCCGAGCTTGAGGCGGGCACGCCGGCGGTGTTCGTGGACCGGCCGCCGGGGCCGGGTCTCGACGTCGACACCGTGCTCACCGACAACGCCGGCGGGGCCGGCCTGGCGGTCCGTCACCTGCTCGGGCACGGGCACACCAGGATCGCCTTCCTCGGCGACGAGCCGTCGATCTTCACCGCCGCCCGGCGGTTGCACGGCTTCCGCGCCGCCCTGGGGCACCTGTTCGACGAGCGCCTCGTCGCCATGCGGACGCCCACCCCAGCGGGCGTACGCGCCGACGTCGATCGCATGCTGGCCCTGGACGCCCCGCCCACCGCGCTGTTCACCGGAAACGGCAGGCTCACCGTCACCGCGCTGCGGGCCCTGGCCGGGCGGCTGCCGGCGCTGGTCGGGTTCGACGACTTCGAGCTGGCGGACCTGCTCGTCCCCGGCGTGACGGTGGTGGCGCAGGACCCGGCGCAGATGGGCCGGGTGGCGGCCGAGCTGCTGTTCCGCCGCATGCACGGCGACACCGGACCGTCGGAGCATCCGCTGCTCCCGGTACGCCTGATCCCCCGGGGCTCCGGTGAACTACCGGCCTGACGGCCTTTCCCCATCCAGGTGGCTCAACTGCGCCGCCCTACATAGGACGCTGGGTGGAGATCCGGCGGTCTGGCTGCTGGTCGAGTTGACTCGCCAGGTCGTCCGGGTTCGCGCCGATCAGGGCGTACAAGTAGCCCTGCCCGAACTGTTCGGAAGTCGGTACACGCTTTCTGACCGCCGCCGTTCCCCAGCGCAGGGGATAGATGTGCCAGTCCCGGCCGTACCGCGCTTCGAGGTCTTCGCAGTTCATGGCCTGTAGCCCGGGATCAGCGCGGCGGCCTTGTCGGGCGAGTCTCCGGGGACCAGCGTCACCCTGTCGGGGAGGACAATGTCGTTCTTCCCGGCCTGGGCAACCTCCACGATGTACGCGCTGGACCGTGGCGCTATCCGCACGGTGGCGACGCGCCACCCTTGAGGAGAGAAGACCAGCAGCTCCGGCGGATACCGGACGAGAGAACTCGTGGGCTGGAGGGGAAACCTTGACGACCTGAGCGTGAGCTTGAGCCATTCGACCACCTGGCTACGCATTCCGCGCTTGGTCAGCAGTAGCCGTAGCTTGGCCAGCGCTTCGTCATGCCGACCGGCGACGACGTCGCTGATCGGCTCGCGGACAGGGTTCTCTTCGGCTGCTCTTTCCAACAGTTCGTGAATCATCCGTTGCCCTCCATCGGCTCACCACACTCCCGGTGCGGTGATCTCCCTCACGGTTGGGCCACCATGGTTACGACCGGTTTCTGGCAGCACCAGCAAGGGAATTGCTTAGAGCAATAGCGACATAGAGAAGAGATTGCTTTCAGCTATACGCTCACGCCATGGACGTTCGCACCTTCCCAGACGCTCTCAAAGCGATCATGGCGCAGCGGGGATGGACGCAAGCTGGTCTCGCACGGGAACTAGGCGTGTCACAGACCTGGGTCAGTCATGTGTCCAGAGGACTCAGGGACACAACGACTGCCAGGGCAACCGCCCTGCTCGCTCGCGTTGGCTGGGAAGTTCGAATGTCTCCAGTAACGGAGGAGCCTGTGGAACGCCGGGAATTTCTCGTAGCCGCCGCGTCTGTATTCGTACCTTCTACTAAAAAGAACCCCTACCAAGACCCTGACTATGTGAGCACCTTGGCCGAAAGCCTGGCGCGGAATCGCTACGAATCCGGCGGCATACCTCTCGCCTCTCGCGCACTGAGCCACGTGAAGAACGTCGACAAGATAGCCGGCATATCCGGGAGTCGGCTCCAGAGTGCCGTTTCCGAGATGGCGTATCAAGCCACGCTGGTGCTGTACGACGCCGGGAAGCTCGCGCATGCCGAGCGCACAGGCATGCTCGCTTTGGAGCTTGCGCACCGCGCCGCCGACACCGGTGCCGAGGCCCACGCCATGGAGAGCCTGAGCCGCGTCGCCCTCTACCGTGGTGATGCCGCCAGGGCCATCATGTATGCCCGTCGAGGGCTGAACCTCCCGGACCTTCCGCCCAGCAGAGCGGCATCGCTGGCCATGAGGCTCGGTCGTTCGCTCGCACGTATACCGGAAAACTCCGTAGCGGCGAGAGACACCCTCGACAGGGCACTCAACGTTGACGGCTTGTCGCCGTTCACCGAGGCGGTCATTGTGGGGGATGTCGCCATAGGTCTGAGCAGGCTCGGTCGCTATGACGAGGCCGGCGCCCTGCTACGGCGGGCAGCGGACGACATAGGAGAATACTCACCGCTCTTCCGTGCGCAGTACATCGGCCGCCAAGTACAGACAGCGATAAAGGCCGCCGATCCTGGCCTCGCCGCTGATCGAATCGCGTTGCTGACAAGGGCAGTGCCCTTCGTATCATCAGCGCGGGTGAATAAGCGCGTGGCGGACATTCTTCGCGAGTCGGCCAAATGGCAGAATATACCCGAAGTCAGGGAAGCCCGGCAGCATCTTGCGATGGTCTCCTCTGAATCGCCCATCTCTTGACGCCGATGCTCTTTTGTGCATGGCCATACGCAGGCATGCATCTCATGTGACTCCGTGGCAATCTCCGTCCAGGAAATTCCCTGCACACGGAGGTCCTTGGATGATGTCCAACGCGCAACTACAAAGCCTTGGGGCCTGACCCGAGCCACCCGTCTCCACCCGCTCACCCCGACGCCCTACGCCACAATTCAGCTCGACCCCGCCACTCAGGTCACCCGCTTTCTCGACGAGAAGCTGAGGATGGTGGACACGGGCACCTTCGCAACGGTGACCCAGTCCAGGCCACATGACGGCGCGACGAACGCGCCCCATTCAGCGGACGACTCCAACACCGATCAGAAGTAGCAGAATGCAGTCCCCGCAGAGCACCGTCATAGTGATCACATCGGCGGAAGACGTAACCGCCAACCTGGTGATCATGGCGCTCAACGAGCGTCAAGGCGTGCAGGTTGCGCACGTAGACCCTGCTGACATCGGCGATGTGCTGTCGTTCGACGCCCACATGGGTGTGGAGCTCGGCCAGTGGTCAGGCCGGCTCCACACGCCGAGCCGGGACGTCGCACTGGACGAGGTCGGGGCGGTGTACTACCGCCGTCCCAGCCCTTTCTCCAGCCGCTTCGCTCACCTACCGGAAAGGGAAAAAGAGTTCGCCGTCACCGAGGCCTGGCATGGACTTGGCGGTGTCCTCTACAACCTGCACGGCGCCGTGTACGTCAACCATCCCAGCGCGATCAACCGGGCGGACTTCAAGCCCGCCCAACTCCAAACGGCCGCCCAACTCTGCATGCCCGTACCCCGAACTTTGATCACCAACGATGCGGCGCGGGCACGAGAGTTCGCTGCCGAGCACGGCCCGATCATCTACAAGTCTTTCCGAGGGGCTCCACATGCCTCGGATGGTCAGGTCGCGGCGATATGGACGCAGCCGGTCACCGAGCACGAGATCGATGACTCGATCGCGATGACCGCGCACATGTTCCAGGTACAGGTTCTCAAGAACGCGGACGCCAGGGTGACCATGATCGGACAGAAGGTGTTCGCGTACCGCATCACGACTCCTGACGGCGCGCTGGACTGGCGTCGGGGAGACTGGGGCACGCTGGTTCACGAACCGATCGACGTGCCCGAACCGATCGAAGCAGCTCTGCACGCCTATCTCGACGCCTTCGGCCTGGCCTTCGGCTGCTTCGACTTCGCGATCGAAGCAGAGACCGGACAATGGGTCTTCATCGAATGCAATCCCAACGGGCAGTGGGCTTGGCTGCCCGACGCCGAGGCGATGGCTCAAGCCTTCGCTGACGAGATCCTCAAAGGATGGTGGTCGTGACCACTGCCGCACACCTCCGCCTAGCGCTGGCGGAGAGCATCAAGTCTCCCGATTGGCGCGAAGCCTTGGAGGCGGTGCCCCGCACGACCTTCCTGGGAGACGCCGTCTACAGACACGATCCTCATCTCGGCTGGGTACCCACGCATCGCACAGAGATGACCACCGAAGAGTGGCTCGCCTTGGCGTACGAGGACGAGACCTGGGTGACCCAGGTCGATGGGGTGCTCGCGGAGGACGCGACCGAGCCCGTCACGATCCTGCGACCCACGTCATCATCCACGCAACCGAGCCTGGTCGTACGGATGCTCGAAGCTGCGGGCGTCCGCGAAGGGGACACGGTTCTGGAGATAGGCACAGGTACCGGCTACTCCACGGCATTGATGTGCCACCGCTTGGGCGCGGCATCGGTGACATCCATCGAGTACGACCCCGTGATTGCGACTCGTGCGAAGCGAGCCATCAACGAGGCCGGCTACTCGCCTACCCTCATCGAGGGTGACGGGCTGCTGGGCTATGAGAGCAATGCTCCCTATGATCAACTGATCGCCACGTGCGCTGTACGAACCATTCCGCTGGCCTGGCTCCGGCAGCTCAGGGATGAAGGAACCATCACGGCGCCCATGCTCGGCTGGCTGGGCGGAGTCGCGTTCGCCCATCTCCACGTCAGCGAGGACGGCACTGCAAGCGGCCGATTCCGCGAGGATGACGTCTACTTCATGCCTGCGCGGGCACACGCCGCGCCTCCACGGCCTACTTTGCAGATGGGCATCGGCGAAGTCGGTCACAGCGAGGTCGACCCGGCAATCCTCAAGGACGATACGGCGCTCTTCGTGGCCCAACTCGCCGTCCCACAGGCCCACCACGGGTGGGCGGAAGACACCTTGGTCCTGCATGACGTGACCACCGGCTCCCAGACCGACATCCGCCCATCGCCTGGCGGCGGCTGGGTGGTCCATCAGCACGGGCCACACCGTCTGTGGGACCAGGTAGAAGAGATCATCCTCACCTGGATGGAGGCAGGCCGACCCCACCAGTCGGGCTTCGGGCTCACCGTGACATCAAAAGATCAGCGCATCTGGCTCGGCGACCCTGACGGGCTTTCCTGGGAACTCCCGTAATACCGATTCATTTGAATTCTCTCCAGCGAGCCACGGCGCGCCGGCAAAGGGAGAGAGCAAATGTTCCGAAATTATCTCCGAGCCTTTCCATGTTTTCACGGTCTAGAGCTCCAGGATTCCAAACGGACCGTCCTTGACGTACAAGCGGACCAAGACCGGCAGGCAGACCGCTCGAGGGAGAAACGGCAGGTGGACGATGATGCCGAGGGTGACGAAGCAGTTGCCGCGGCTGGTCTTCCTGCCGTCCGGCGTGGAGCCGTCGTACTGCCAGAACGCGCCGTGCACCTTCTTGCCGCTTCGGCGGGTGACGCTGTCGTCGATCGCCACCACGATCGGTGCGCCGGCCTCGACCAGCGTGGCGATGACCAGCCGTGCTGCGACCATGCCGACGTGGTCGATGCACCAGCAGGCGCGGGAGAAGAAGCGGTGCGCGCGCTCGTGCCGCCACAGCAGGTTCATCCCCGCGCCGACCAGCATCCCGGTGATCGTGCGAAACCGGGTGCAGGCCACCAAACCCGTGGTCAGCGCACAGAACACCGGGAAAGTGGAGGAAGAGAAGCAGCGTCGGAACTCTGCCAGCAGCGAGCGCCAGCTTGCCGGTAGGGTCGGGTCCGGAAACATCGGCGGACACCCTGCCCGAATTGGGTCAGCTATTACCAGCAGCGGAGGCGTCGCCAGTCGCACGCATGGAATCAACCCCGGTCAAAGTCTCGAGACGCCGATGCCGTGGTCACAAGGGGTGCAGAATTTCGAGCGGCATCGACCGATCAGGCCGCCTACTCGTACAGGGTTGCTGCCGCCAGCATTTCCCCTACGAGTTTCCACGAAGGCTGCTCAGGCTCATTAAGACCCTGATTCACGAAGTAGCCCCTCATCCCATAGAGCCAGCCCGATAGTCCGTCCAAGAAACGTGGGAGATTATTATTCTCCCACTCATCTACTTCCGGCGAATCCGCAGCAGCAGCCAACGCTGCAACGAAATTCGCCAAATCTTCCCTTGTTACGATTCGCTCAGTGTCAGTCACAAGGTCCATGCCACTCACCACCCCTGATCTTGATGCCCACTCCATCCGTCTCTGTCGTGAACTTCTTACGCCACTCCTTCCGGATCTCAGCTGGTGTTGCCATCCGATGCGGGACAGAATCCAGGCCAGCTTGCTGGTACGCCACGAGACGCCGATTGTCAAGTGTATAGAGCTTTCCATCCCGCTCCACCAGGCGGATCGGGTCGAGATCGTGCGGGCTTAGTTTACCATCCCGGAGGGCGTCTCTAGTCTCTTCAATAGTGTGGCCATCCTTAAATCGACGGCCAACGCTGTCGTGCGTAAAACGGACGTCGTTCGGATTAATTTCATCGAAGGGATCAGCGCTGTTATGAACCAGGATAGCCTGGTCGCCTGCCACCACGTAGTACGTGTGCGTGTCGGCTACGGTGAGGTTGTGGACACGCTGTTCTGCGGAGGTCCACGCGGTGATCGCCGAAACTTGGACGTAGGTACCCTGGCCTGTCCGTAGATACTGCCCTGGCCATAGCGTGTTTGCCTGCTGCCACTGCCGGATGGTTGGCACCCAGAAGGGATGTTCGCCGGTCGCGGTAAGGATGCCCGCCTCATCATCGCTGCCCACGGTTACCCGTACCAGGTTCTTGACGCCCTTGGAGGTGATCGGGGCGAGAACCTGCTTGGCCGCCGTTTCTCCGGTCACGGGGTCTGTGGCTATGACCTTATCGCCGGCTTTGATGTCTTCGATGGGTTTGGTGGTGCCGTCTGCCATGAGGACTTTGGTGCCGGGGACGAAGCTGCTGCACGGTCCGCTTTTGATCGACGTTTGGGTTTTGCCGCCGATGCGCGTCTTCAGGGTCTGCCGCATGGACGGGTACCTGGAGCTGACCATCCCGTGCTCGTCGTCTAGCCCCACGTTTTGCATCGTCCAGCGATAGGCTTCGATGTCTTCTTTTGCGATGGCTGCTTTACGATTGTGATGCTGGGACCGTTTGGCCTCACGCTTCTTCCAAGCAGCGATGTCCTTCCGCTGCTTCTCGGTCTTCTTCTGCCGGTCTCTGTGGATCTTGCGTTCGCGGCTGGTCTTTTTCTTGCCGCTGGCCTGGTGGGTTTTGGCGAAGTTCTGGTTGGCGTTGGGGCGTTTCTTGCTGCGGGAGTAGCCGTAGCTCGTGTCTTTGCTGCCGCCGCCGGTGTCGACGCGGCGGCCGTCGGGGTCGGATTGGTCGATGGGGTTGTTGGCGGCGTAGCTGTAGGGGTTGGCCCATTCGGGGGTGCGCAGGTCGAGTTCGGGGTCGGTGGAGATGAATTTGGCGATGGTGGGGTCGTAGTAGCGGGCGCCCAGATAGGTGAGGTCGGTGGAGGGGTCTTCGGTTTTGCCGAGGAAGCCGCGGTCGGTGAAGGGCAGGTCGTCGCCGCCGCGGCGCTGGCCGAAGGGCAGGTAGCGTTCGCGGCTGACCGCGCCGGTGGCGTCGTTGACGGCGAGTTGGGTGCTGCCGTGCAGGCCGGCGAGCATCCAGGTGACGCCGCTGCTCTGACGCATGGCGATCAGGGAGGCGTCCGGGGAGCTGTAGTAGCGCTTGGCGGTGACCTGGCCCGCGATCAGCTTGAGTTCGGTTGAGCCGAGGCAAAGGGTGACGCTGGCGTCGGGGTCACGGCGGATGAGGCGTTCACCTGCGGCGTCGTACACCATGGCGGTGTTCTGGCCGTTGATGGTGGCCTGGTCGAGTTGGCCGAGCGGGTTCCAGGTGAGGGTGGCCTGTTTGCCGTCGACGGTGCGGGCGGCGAGTTGGCCGGCGTCGTCGTAGGCGTAGGTGTCGGTGCGGTCGGGGTGGGTGATGGCGGTGACGGCGTTCGGGCGGACGGCGGAGGCGCCGGGGGTGGGGTAGGTGTAGGTGGCGGCCTGGCCGTTGGAGGTCAGGGTGGTGAGGTTGCCGACCTTGTCGTAGGCGTAGGCCTGGTCGTAGGGGTCGATGCCGAGGCCGTCGCCGGAGCCGGCGCAGGAGCTCGCGGTGGTGGTGTAAGCGGTCTTGAGGCGGAGTAAGCCGTCGTAGGTGAAGCATTCGGACTGGCCGGTAGTGCCGTCGGCGGCCGAGGCGGCGTCCAGGACGCGCGTGATGTTGCCGGCGGTGTTGTAGCCGTACTGGTCGTCCTGGACGGTGTCGGGGGTGGGGGTGTCGGCCTTGGATTGGGTGGTGACGCGCGACAGCCAGTCGGTGGTGGGGTCGCGTTCGAGCAGGCGTTTGATCTGGCCGTTGGCGCCGAGGGAGCGGCTTTCGAGCTTGCCGGTCAGCGTGAAGGCGGTGTTCTCGATGTAGGTGAAGCCGCCCAGGTCGGAGGTCATGCTGTCGGCGAAGCCGAGGTCGGTGTAGGAGAAGGTGACCTTTTCGGCGGGCAGGCCGCCTGCTGCGGGCAGGGTCTGTTCGCGGAGGTTGCCTGCCGCGTCGTAGGCCAGGGCGGTGGTGTAGTCGCCGCCGAGGGCGCCTTCACTGGCGGGAACGGTGACCTTGCTGCCGGTGGGCCGGTAGTCGTTGTCGTAGCCGGTCACCGTCTGGGTGTAGGGGCGGCCTGCGGTGTGGCGGGTGGCGGCGGTGGGCTGGCCCTTGGCGAGGGTGTCGTAGCTCCACTCGGCGAGTTTGGTGCCGGTGCCGATCTCACCGGCCCATTGGGCGGTGCGGCGGCCGAGGTCGTCGTAGCTGTTGGAGATCTTCTGGTTGTTGCCGTCGATGCTCCACGCCAGTTGCCCGGCCAGGTCGTAGCCGTAGCTGGAGGATCCGGCGTCGGGGTCGGTGGCGGCGGTGCGCCGGTTCAGCCAGTCGTGGGTGTAGGTGCGGACGTTGCCGTTGGCGTCCGTCATCGTGGTGAGGTTGCCGTTCAGGTCGTAGCCGTAGGTGGTGTCGGCGTGGGTGGCGCCGTCCGACCATTCCTCGACCTTGACGGTGCGGCCGAACACGTCGGTGACGGTGGCCGTCTTGCCGCCGACCGGCGGGGTGACCTCGGTGCGTTCGCTGCCCGGGTAGGCGGTGGTGGTGCGGCGCAGCTCCGTGCCCAGGTGGTAGGCGATCGTGGCGACCGGCCGTTCCTGGTCGTCGTAGGTGTTCTTGGTCCACTGCGGCAGGCTGGTGGTCGCCGGGTTGAGCAGGCCGCTGCCGGCCTCGTCGGTGTTGTGCACCGGCTCGGACTGGGTCGCGGTCAGGCCGCGCGGGTCGTAGGTGGTGGCGGTGACGATCCGGCCGCCGGCCGGGGAGGCGGTCTGAGCTTCCCGGGTGCGGCCGAGGCCGTCTTCGTAGCTGTAGGTGGTCGTGTAGGTGGTGCCGGTCAGCAGCTGGCTGACGGTGGTCTTGATCGGCTCGGTGGGCTGTCCCTGCCAACCGTCGAACGCGATGTCGTAGGCGACGGTCGCGCTCGGGGTGCCGCCGCTGCGCGGCTGGCCCGGCTTCCACAACGCGGTGGTACGGCCGAGTGCGTCGTAGTCCATCTCGGTGGTCTTGCCGTTGGCGTCGGTGACCGAGACGGCCTCGCCCAAGGTGTGCGACAGCCGGGCGGTGACGGTATGACCAAGCGGGTTGGTGGTGGCCACCCCGGTGTGGGGCCAGCCGACCGGCGGCGTGTAGGTGGTGGTGCTGGTCTTGCCGAGCGGGTCGGTGGCGGTGCGCGGGCGGCCGTAGTCGTCGAAGGTCGCCTTGCTGGTGGAGATGGTGCTCGCGCCGGCGTAGGAGCGGACCTCGGTGGGGTTGCCGTCGCTGGGCTTGTTCGTGGCCGGGTTCGTGCCCAGGTCGTACAGGGTGATGCTCTTGCCGATCAGCGTCCCGGACGTGCAGGTGTCGCCGGCGCGCTCTTCCACGACGGAGGGGAAGGCGGTCAGCCATTGGCCGGCGTCGGTGTTGCGGGCGTAGGTGGTGCTGGTGCAAGTGTTGTCACCGGCCACGCCTTCCTGGCCGAAGTCGTTGACCGTGATCGGTAAACCGTCGGCGTTGTAGGCGGTGCGCTCGTCGGTGTAGCGCCAGGCGCCGGTGCCGAGCTTCTCACGTGAGCGTTCCCGGGTGGTGAGCACGAGTGCGGGGTCCATGGTGCCGGGTCCGTTGCCGGTGTTCTGGATCGTGTACTCGTACCGGGTGGAGTCCACCTCGGTGTAGGCGCGCGGGCTGAGCGCGGTCATCTTCCACGACTGCTCCTGCAGCACCTGGCCCTGCAGCGGCTTCGCGTCGGTGATGGTGTTGCCGTCGAAGTCGGTGATCGGATCGGTGGTGCCGCCCAGGAAGGTGCGGGTGGCGACCGAGTACGCCGACGGGTCGGTGCCGGCGCCCTCAAGGGTGCGCACCTGGGCATAACCGCGCCATTCGGACTTGTCCGGCGCTTGGCCGGGTTCGATGTCCTGGCGGGGGTCGATCCAGCGGGGGGTGCCCAGGAACTCGTACTGGTGCACCATGTCCGGCGAGCCGGCCACCATGTCGCGTTCGACGACCTTGGTGGCGAGCTGTTTGAAGAACCGGCTCCAGGTTTCGTAGCCCTGCTCGGGGTCGCTGCCCATGTCGAGCTGGTAGCAGTCGCCGGTCTTGTCGGCCAGGTAGTTGCCGCCGACCCTGCCCCGGCCGCCGCCGCACGGGCTGGCCTGACCGTAGGTGACCTCGATCCGGCCGCCCATGCCGTTGGCGATGCCGGCGATGCGCGGCACCATCCGCCACGACAGCAGGTCGGTCCAGTCCGACATGGTGTCGTAGTCCATCTTCCCGGCCAGCATCACCGCGTCGAAGTCCAGCGGCGGCAACATCACCGGCGGCTCGGCGGCCACACCCATCTGCTGCACCGTGTCCAGCCACAGCACCGGGTCGAACGCCCACCCGAAGTCGGTGCGCTGGTAGATCCACTCGTGGGTGAGGTCGAGGCGGTCCACCGGATCCCATTCACCCGAGCCCGGGTTGAGCGATTCGGTCTCCACCGACACGAGCTTGCTGGTGGAGTAGAACGCGATCGCGTCGTTCTCGCAGTCCATGGCCTGCTCGCAGTGCAGGTCGGTGGGCACGTCCTCGCCGTCGCGGGGGACGGTGATGAACACCGTGCGCGCGGTCGGCTCGCTGCCGGCCACCTGCGTGTTGTGCCCCCAGGTCACCTCGGCCAGGAACCCGCCCCGGTCGTAGGGCAGCACCCGGTAGGTCTCGTGGATGCAGGAGGGCAGGCAGAAGTAGTTCGTCTCCCGGGTGTAGGAGTAGTCGATCACGTTCTCGTTGCTGTCGATCTCCTGGTCCAGGTTCCACCGCCACACCCCCGTACAGGTCGGCGGGATCACGTCGTTGAAGTAGCGGTCGTAGCACGGCTCGTCGGCCACGCCCAGCGGGTCGTGCTCGTTGCCCACGTACGGGGTCTGCCACTGCGCGTCCCGGTCGTGGCCGAACCGCCACACCTGGCCTTCCTGGCTGGTGATCTTCCAGTACGGCTGGCCGTCCGCGCCCCCGGCCACCTGCTCGACCTTCCACCCGAAGTCCGGCACCGTCTTCCACGCCTGACTCGTGCGGTCCTGCACGATCGACGCCGAGCGGCCACCCGCCGACAGCACCAGATCCGACTGCGTCTGATCGTTGGTGGACCCATCGTTGTCGTTCTGGTCCGGCGACTCCCAGCACAACGCCCCACCGCTGGCCCTCTCCGTGGCCTCCCAGATCAGTTCAGCGTCACCGTTGTACCAGTTGTCGACAAGGCAGCGCCGATAGCGCCGCTCGATGAACCCCGCGCTCAGATCCCAGCCCACCCCGACCACACCGGACTGGTTGTTGGTCCAGCGCCCCTGCCCATCGACGGAAGAGGCGTCGTACTGCAACGACAGATCCGGGCCGTTACCCGCCACCGACGGCGCCTCGGGCAGCGGCACGTCGTAGTCGAACCCGCCACCGGAGGTGCCCGCCTGCCAGGTGCCCGACGGCTTCAGATCGGTCGCGCCCCAGTTCCCGTCCGGCCCGGTCAGGCCGGCCGCGAGCACATACACCGACCCTGCGGCGAACTGCGCCGCCTGTACCGCTTCCATCGCCTCCGCGGCGGTCTTCTTCTCCTTACCCGGCGCCGACTTGACCGGGGCGGGCGCGGCGTCGGGCGCCGTCGCCTCCACCTGCGCGCTCACCGTCTCGGCCTTCGGGTCGTTCACCGACTGCACCGCCACCGGCCGGACCACACACGAACGCGGACGCGGCGACTCCAGCACACACGCCGGCAACCGCAGGAGCTGCAGCCGCCCGGCGAAGTTGCCGCCGTAGGCATCCCGGAATCCGGCGTAGGAGAACTCGGCGCGCACCTTGCCCGCCGCCTTCTCACCATCAGCGCGCGTCACCCGGGCCGCGATCCCCACCCCGCCCAACGCGCGCACCGCCTCCGGCGCCAAGGTCTGCACCGTGACCCTGTCCAACCCCGCACCCTTGACCGAGCCCACCCGGACCGGCAAGCCCTCGGCCTCGGTCACCTTGCCCGCCTCAGCAACCCGCACCTCAGCGGTGCCGGCCTTCGGCCACACCGGCTTCCTCGGCTCCACCTTCGGCACGGAGTCCTCCGCGCCCTTGGCCACCTTCTTGCCGGGCACGGCACGCCCATCGACCGACTGCTCAGGATCCGGCCCGGAGGCGGCCGCCTGCGAGATCAGAACGTCCGGCACCCCCACACCGGAGATCATCACCAGCGAGCAAAGCCCGATGACCAGCGCCACGAACCACACCGGCAGACGTCGACTCGGCATCCCGAAACCCCTTCAGGGCACGCTGACGCAGACCCCGGTGAAGAGGCCCTTCACACGCCATAAGGAAGAAATAAACGATCTATCGGGATGTGATCGCCAAACCAAGATCGGTCAACAACGGGAGCGTCACTTATCTGACACAAACAGTCAGAAACTGAGTCGAAGCTCAGTGCATGCGTACTGGTCAACCCACCCGCTACGAAAACCAGCAGACCCAGCGATCGACACACTGTGATTTACATCACACTCATAGTCAACCAGATCCCACAGGTACCGAACTGGCGACCCCTGCCGTCAGGCACAACGCCAGCAACGAGGCCACGCCATACCGGATCCCGCGCCGATCGCGCGCGGAATATCCAAACGACGATCATGACGGCTAGGCCGGGCCAACATCAGGGCGGGATACCTCTTTTTTCCCAAGGGCCTCCAGAGACGGCACGGTCTCCGGGCGGAGGGCTCGGGACAGGGCGAGTGCCACCAGGATGGCCGCGCCGCCGGCGGCGACGATCGCGAGCCGTGGGGAGAACAGCTCGCCGAGCACGCCGATCAGCGCCGCCCCGATGGCCTGCCCGGTCATCAAGCCGGTGGACAGCAGGCCGAACGCCTGCCCGCGCACCTCCTCCGGCACCGCGTCCACGAAGCGCCGCTGCAGGCCGAGCTGGTAGGCCAGCCCCGCGGCGGCCGTGGCCGCGATCGCGGCGGCCCAGCCGGCCCCGGGTGCGGCCAGGAAGCCCAGCCACGGGATCCCGAGCAGCGCCGCCAGCGGCAGCGACAGCCGTTCGCGCAGCGCCGGGGCCGCGAACCTGCCGACGGCGAACTCGCCGACCGCCATCCCGCACGCTGCCGCCGCGAGCACGATCCCGGCCTGCCCCTGACCGCCCAGGTAGGGCACAATCATCGCTTCCGCCCCGGCCAGGCACAGCGGCGGCAGCCAGGAGGCCAGCAGCAGCCCGCGCACCCGCCGATCGGCCACCAACAGCCGATTCACTCGCAACGTCGCCCGCACCGCCCCTTCCCCACCCACCTCGCCCACACCGGACCCGCTCGTACGGGATCCGTTCTGGATGTGAGGGGCTCCCTGGCGGGCGGGCCGGTACGGGAGACCGTAGCGGAGGAGGAGCGCTGCCAGCGCCGACAGCCCCGCCGTCGCCGCGAGGGCGCCGTGCGGGCCGGCCACGGCCAGGAAGGCGCCGCCGACGGCCAGGCCGGCCACCTGGGCGCCGGCCGAGGTGACGCCCAGGAGCGAGCGGCCCAGCACGAACGCGTCCCCCGGCAGCACGTCGGGCAGCAGCGCGCTGCGCGCGGCGCCGAACACCGGCGAGAACAGCCCGGTGACCAGCACCAGCGCCAGCATGGCCCAGACCGGCAGCCCGGCATAGGCCAGCAGCATGCACACCACCACCCGGACCAGTTCGCCGACGACCATGACGGCCCGGGGCGGCAGCCGGTCGGCCAGCGACAGCAGGAACATCCCGCCGGCGATGTAGGGCAGCCACCCGGCCATGTAGGCGGCGGCCGACAGCCCGGGCGACCCCGTCTGGGCGTACACCAGCACCGACAGCGCCAGCATCTTGATGGAGTCGCCGGCGACGAGCAGCGCGAAGCTGCCGAACAGCACCCGGAACTCCCGGACGGCGAACACCTCGCCGTAGGTGGCGCCGCGCTCTGTGGACACGATTCTCCTCGGGTCGGTCGAAGGAACGCCTCCGATGCTGGGACCGGAGCGGACCGACTGGCGAAGCTTTCGGATATAACCGAAAGGTGGTGTTCAGGATCGAGGTCACCCCTCAGGACGTGGCGGCCAGCAGGTTCGCCATCTCCCCGCTGATCGAGACCATGCACGCGCAGTGGGTGCTGGAGGGCCGGACCGCGGCGGGCGTGCACCGGCGGTGGGTGGAGCGCTGGCGCGGACCGTACCAAGAGCTGGCGCGCCAGCACCCCGCGCTGCGCGCGACCGCGGTCATCTCCGGCAACATGGGCAGCGCGAACGTGGACTTCATCGCGCCCCCGCCGTCGGGGACGAGCGTGCCGTTCGAGGTGGAGCTGGCCGCGATGCGCGCGACCCCGCTCGCCGTGGCGCACCGGGAGATCGCGCAGGTGCTGGCCGCCAGGGCGCCCGCGCCCGCCGAGGTCAGGGAGTTGCTGTTCGGGCCGGACGTGGTGCGGCTGATCGCCGACGCCTTCGAGGCGCTGTGGACGGAGATCCTCGCCAAGAGCTGGCCGCGCTTTCACGCGATCCTGGAACGCGACGTGGTGCAGCGTGCCGGGCGGCTGGTCACCGCCGGCTGGGGGGCGGCGCTCGACGACCTCAACGCGCAGGTCCGCTGGCATGACGACGGCCACATCGCGATCGCGATGGGCAGGCGTGAGGAGTGGCACCGGCTCGGCGGCAGGGGCCTGCTCTTCCTGCCGTCGGTGTTCACCGCCAGCGTCGGCGCCTACCTGGAGGAGGCGTGGCCGTACGCGCTGCTCTATCCGGCGCGCGGCATCGCCGCGGAGCCGCCGGGGGCCGGCGCGGGGCTGGCCGCGCTGCTCGGGCGCTCGCGCGCCCGCGTCCTGTCCGAGCTGGCCACCCCGGCCACCACCACGCACCTGGCCGCGCTGCTCGGCCAGAGCCTCGGCGGCACCGGCGGCCACGTGGCGGCGCTGCGCGGGGCGGGCCTCATCAGCGGCACCCGCACCGGTCGCAGCGTCCTGTACGCGCGCACCCCGCTGGGCGACGCCCTGGTGGCCGGCTCTCTCGCGTGAGACGCCTGGTGGCCGGCTCTCTCTCGCGTGAGTTGTACGGAATCGCTACCGTTCACTGCGGGGGGCGCGAAGGTATAGTCGTTTGCGCATACGTTCAGCACAATCGTTCATTAGCTCAGGGAGCGCGCGCATGAATGCCGCCGACACCACCCAGGAAGCCCGCTTCCCCCAGGAGCTGATGTACGCGGCGGCGTCGCAGTACTACCTCCAGGACGCTACCCAGGCCGACATCGCCAAACGGCTCGGCGTCAGCAGGGCGACCGTGAGCAGGCTGCTGACCGAAGCCCGCAGGCAGGGCATCGTCGAGATCCGGGTGCACCAGCCCGCCGCGCTGGCCGAGGGCCCGCTGGCCAGCGAGGTCGCCGACGCCCTGGCGCTGAAGCGGGTCTACCTCGTGCCTAAGGTCAGCGGCCCGGCGATGGGCCCCATGCTCGCCCCCGGCCTGGCCAGAGCGCTGGCCAGGGCGGAGCTGGAGTCCGGCGACGTGGTGCTGGTGTCGTCGGGCAGCACGGTGTACGAGTGCGCCCGCGAGGGGCTCGGCCACTACCCCGGCGTGACGATCGCGCCGGCCGTGGGCGGCCAGCAGGATCCGCAGCCCTGGTTCCAGACCAACGAGGCCACCCGCCTGCTGGCCGAGCGGCTCGGCGGCGTGCCCAGCTACCTTTACGCGCCCGCGCTGCCGGGCCCCGAGCTGTTCTACTCGCTGCAGCACGAGCCGTCGGTGCGCCGGGTGATGGACCTGTGGGCGCAGGCCAAGTGCGCGATCGTGGGCGTCGGCTCGCCGCCGCTGATGCGGCAAGTGGTGCCCGCGTTCGTGCCGCGCGACGCGCCCAGCCTGCGCCAGGCCGTGGGCGACGTGTGCTCCCGGTTCTACGACCGCGACGGCGCGCCGGTGGACTATCCGGGCAGCGAGCGCCTGGTCGCGACCGGGCTGGAGGAGCTGCGGCGGATCCCGTGCTCGATCGCCGTGGCGGTCGGGGCGGAGAAGGTCCTGTCGATCATCGCCGGGGCCAAGGGCGGCTACTTCAACCATCTCGTCACCGACGCGCTCACCGCCGAAAGCCTGCTCGTCGCCTCCCGCTGACCGCCGGGATCCTGCTCGCCGCCTCTCGCTGACGAACCCCCTTCGGGTTGACTCGGTGTTACCGACATGTGAACACATTGAACATCCGTGCTGGACAAATGTTCCGGCCTCGCGCTAGCGTGAAGTGCATCACAGGACGTCACCTGCTGGGGGACGTCCCTCGGTCGCAGTCGGGGGGGCGAGCGACGTCGATGAGCGACGCAATGAGATCGTCCGCGAGGACGAAGCGAGTGAGGAATGATCCCGTGAACAGAACCAAGATGCGGACCACCGTGCTCGCCGCGGCGGCGGTCCTGGCGACCTCCGCGCTGGCCGCGTGCGGCTCCGACGCCACCGGTGGCGACGCCGCCGCGCCCACCGGAAACGGCGCGGCGGTGGAGAACGCCAAGGTGGCCTTCCTCATGCCCGACCTCGCCTCGACCCGATACGAGCTGCAGGACAAGCCGCTCTTCGAGGCCAAGATGAAGCAGCTCTGCCCGAGCTGCACGGTCATCTACCAGAACGCCGACTCCGACGCCGCCAAACAGCAGCAGCAGGCGAACTCGGCGCTCGCGCAGGGCGTCAAGGCGATCGTGATCGACCCGGTCGACTCCGCGGCGGCGGCCACCATCGTGCAGACCGCGCAGGCGCAGCAGGTCCCGGTGATCGCCTACGACCGGCCCATCCCCGCCAAGCCGGCCGACTACTACATCTCCTTCGACAACGAGAAGATCGGCGCGCTGATCGGCCAGTCGCTCGTCGACCACCTCAAGGAGGAGAAGGCCGAGGGCGGCCTCCTCCAGGTGAACGGCTCGCCGACGGACGCCGCGGCCGGCCTGATCAAGAAGGGTATCCACAGCGCCATCGACCCCAGCGGCTTCAAGCTGCTGGCCGAGTACGACACCCCCGACTGGGAGCCGGCCAAGGCGCAGGCCTGGGTCAGCGGCCAGATCACCCAGTTCGGTGACGACATCGCAGGCGTGGTCGCGGCCAACGACGGCACCGGCGGCGGCACGATCTCGGCCTTCAAGGCCGCGGGCAAGAAGGTGCCGCCGGTCACCGGCAACGACGCCGAGGTGGCCGCCGCCCAGCGCATCATCAAGGGCGACCAGTACAACACCATCTCCAAGCCGATCAAGATCGTGGCCGAGGCCGCGGCCGACGTCTCCTACCAGTTCATGCAGGGCCAGAAGCCCGCCGGCAAGGACACGCTCTTCGACACCCCGTCGGAGCTGTTCGTCCCCACCGTGGTGACCAAGGAGAACATCAAGGAGGTGCTGTTCGACAGCGGCATCATGAAGGCCGCCGACGTCTGCACCGCCGAGTACGCCGACGGCTGCGCCGAGCTCGGCATCAAGTAGGGGGAGTTCCGTGTCGCCCACTCAGCAGACGGACAGCGTCCTGTCCCTGCGCGGGATCAGCAAGACCTTCGGAGCGGTCGCCGCACTGACCGACATCTCCCTCGACGTGGCCGCGGGCCAGGTCGTGGCCATCGTCGGGGACAACGGCGCGGGCAAGTCCACGCTGGTCAAGATCCTCTCGGGGGTTCACCCGCCGGACACGGGCGAGATCACGTTCGCTGGGCGGGCGGTGCGGATCCCCACCCCGGCGGCGGCCCACAAGCTGGGCATCGCCACCGTCTTCCAGGACCTCGCCCTGTGCGAGAACCTCAACGTCATCCAGAACCTGTTCCTGGGCCAGGAGATCCGCCCGCTCAGGCTGAACGACGTGGCGATGGAGACCCGTTCGTGGGAGTTGCTCCGCCAGCTCTCGGCGAAGATCCCCAGCGTCCGGGTGCCGGTGGCGGCGCTGTCCGGCGGCCAGCGGCAGACGGTGGCGATCGCCAGGTCGCTGCTCGGCGACCCGAAGATCATCATCCTGGACGAGCCCACCGCCGCCCTGGGCGTCGCCCAGACCGCCGAGGTGCTCAACCTGATCGACCGGCTCCGCGAGAACGGCCACGGCGTCATCATGATCAGCCACAACATGGCGGACGTGAAGGCCGTGGCCGACACCGTGGTGGTGCTCAGGCTGGGCCGCAACAACGGGGTGTTCGGCGTCGACGACGTCAGCACGGAGGACATCATCGCCGCGATCACCGGCGCCACCGACAACGCGGTGACGCGGCGGGTGCCGCGCCGGGGGGAAGACCAGAAGGAAGGATCGCCCTCGTGAACAGCACGATGACCACCGACCGCCAGGACGAGCGGCTGCGCGGCGGCACCGGCCTGCGCGGCGCGTTCACCGGCGTGCTCGACCGGGCCCGCGCGGGCGACCTCGGCGTGATCCCGGTCGTGGTCGGGCTCGTCGTCATCTGGACCGTTCTGCAGATCCTCAACCCGATCTTCCTGTCCAGCGCGAACCTGGTGAACCTCACCCTGGAGTCGGCCGCCGTCGGCGTGATCGCGCTGGGCATCGTCTGCGTGCTGCTCGTCGGCCAGATCGACCTGTCGGTCGGCTCGGTCAGCGGGCTGTCGGGGGCGGTGCTGGCGGTGCTGTTCGTCAGCGAGGGGCTGCCCGTCTGGCTGGCCATCCTGGCCGCCGTCGTCCTCGGCGCGGTGATCGGCTGGGTGTACGCCCAGTTGTTCAACCGGTTCGGGGTGCCGAGCTTCGTCATCACACTCGCCGGGCTCCTCGGCTTCCTGGGGCTGCAGCTCTACGTGCTCGGCACCAAGGGCTCGATCAACCTGCCGTTCGACTCGGGCCTGGTGAACTTCGCCCAGCTCGCCTTCGTGCCGGCCTGGCTCTCGTACACCTTCGCCGTCGTCGCGGCCGGTGGGCTGTTCGCCAGCGGCTGGCTGCACGCCAGGGAGCGCCGCAAGGCGGGACTGTCGGCCATGGGCATGCCCGCGCTCGTGCTGCGCAGCGCGGCGCTGCTGGTGGCGCTGGCCTTTCTGGTCTGGTACCTCGGCCAGACGCGCGGCGTCGGCTGGATGTTCGTCTTCTTCGTGGCCCTCGTCCTGATCATGCACTACCTGCTGTCGCGGACGAAGTGGGGCCGGTCGGTCTACGCGGTCGGCGGCAACGTGGAGGCGGCACGCCGGGCCGGCATCAACGTCAAGGCCGTCTTCACCTCGGTGTTCGTGCTCTGCTCCACCTTCGCGGCGGTGGGCGGCATCCTGGCCGCGGCCCGGCTGGCCGCCGCCAACCAGAGCAGCGGCGGCGGCGACGTCAACCTCAACGCCATCGCGGCCGCCGTGATCGGCGGGACGAGCCTGTTCGGCGGGCGCGGCACGGCGTTCGGGGCGCTGCTCGGCATCATCGTCATCCAGTCGATCTCCAGCGGCCTGACGCTGCTGAACCTCGACTCCTCCATCAGGTTCATGGTCACCGGGGCCGTCCTGCTGCTGGCGGTGGTCGTCGACTCCGTCTCGCGCCGGTCGAGGACCTCACACGGCAGGGCCTGATGGCGGCCATCTGCGTCGACGCCGGCACCACGGTGATCAAGGCCGTCGGCTATGACGACTCCGGCGCCGAGGCCGTCGTGGTCCGGCACTCGACCAGCGTGTCCCGGCCCGCGCCCGGCCAGGCCGAGCAGGACATGGGCGCGGTCTGGGAGGCGGTCGTCCGCACGGTGCGCGGCGTCGCCGCCGAGCTCGCCGGCAGCGTCGACTTCGTCGCGGTGACCGCGCAGGGCGACGGCTGCTGGCTGGTCGACGCCGCCGGCGAGCCGACCGGCCCGGCGATCCTGTGGAACGACGGCAGGGCGGCGGCCACGGTCGACGCCTGGACCCGGTCCGGGCTGGCCGAGCGCGCCTTCAGGACCAACGGCTCCTCGGCCGCCTCCGGGCTGCCGCACGCCATCCTGACCTGGCTGAAGGAGCACGACCCCGCCCGGCTGGAGCGCTCGGCGGCCAACCTCACCTGCGGCGGGTGGATCTTCTCCCGGCTGACCGGCGAGCTCGCCGCCGACGAGTCCGACGCCTCGGCACCCTTCATGGACCTGCGCGCCCGCCGCTACTCCGCCGAACTGCTGGAGCTGTTCGACCTCGGCTGGGCCGCCCGGCTGCTGCCCGAGCTGCGCGACGACGCGCGCCGGGTGGCCGGGCTGACCCCCGGCGCGGCCACGCTGCTCGGCCTGCCCGCCGGCACCCCCGTGGTGATGACGCCCTACGACATCGCCGCCACCGCGCTCGGCGCCGGCGCGGTGCGCACCGGCCAGGCGTGCGCCATCCTCGGCACCACGCTCTGCGTGGAGAGCCTGGTCGAGCGGCCTGACCTGGACGGCGAGCCGGTGGGCATCACGATCGCGCTGCCGGGCGGCTACCTGCGCGCCTTCCCCACCTTCGCCGGCACCGAGGTCGTCCAGTGGGCCTGCCGCCTGCTCGGCCTCGCCCACCCGGCCGAGCTGAGCGAGCTGGCCGCGCTGAGCGAGCCCGGCGCGCGCGGCCTGTCGTTCCAGCCGTACTTCTCCCCCGCCGGGGAACGCGCCCCCTTCTCCGACCCGCTCGCCAGGGGCGCCTTCCTCGGCATGTCCTTCGAGCACGGCCGCGAGCACGTCGCCCGCGCCGTCCTGGAAGGGCTCACCCTCGTCATCCAGGACTGCCTGGCCGCCTCCGGCCGGCCGCCGCGTGAGCTGCGGGTCTGCGGTGGCGGCGCGGCCAGCGCGCTGTGGCTCCAGCTCATCGCCGACGTCACCGGGCTGCCGGTGCTGCGCTCCGCCGACAGCGAGGTCGGCGCCCGGGGCGCCTTCCTGGTCGGCCTGGTCGCCACCGGCGCCGCCGCGAACGTCCGCGCCGCCGCCGACGATCATGTACGGCTGCGCGAGAGCGTCCATCCCCGGCCGGGCCCCTACGGCACGGCCTACCAGGACTTTCTGGCCCTGCGCGAGACCGGCTCCCGGTCCTGGCCGCTGCTGGCCGAGATGCGGAGTCGTACATGAGCGTGTGGATCGGCATCGACCTCGGCACGCAGAGCGTGCGCGCGATGGCCGTCGACGGGAGCGGGCAGGTGCTCGGCGCGGCGAGTCGCGCCCTGACCAGCCACCGCGACGGCCCCCGCCACGAGCAGGACCCCGAGCAGTGGTGGGAGGAGCTGGCCGCGGCCACCCGCGAGGCGCTCGCCGGCGTGCCCGCGAGCCGGATCGCGGGGGTGGCCGTGGACGCCACCTCGGGCACGGTCCTGCTCACCGACGGCCACGGCGACCCGCTCACCCCGGCCCTGATGTACGACGACCGGCGCGCCACCGAGGAGGTGGAGCGGGTCAACGTCGTGGGCGCGCGCGTCTGGGAACGACTCGGCTACCAGCGCATGCAGCCCAACTGGGCGCTGCCCAAACTCCTGTGGCTGCTGCGCGCCGAGGGACGGCCAGCGCCCCAGCACACCGCATCCCGCGCCGGGGGGCAGGGTGGCGGTGACCGTGCCGGGGCGCAGGCGGTGCGGCGTGGTGGTGGTCGCGCGGAGGTTCGGCTGGCGCATCAGAGTGACTTCGTCAATCGGCGCCTGGTCGGCACCGAGGTGGCGACCGATCTGAGCAACGCGCTGAAGACCGGCGTGGATCTGATCGACGAGCGCTGGCCGTACGACGTCCTGGACGCGCTGGGGGTGCCCGCCGAGGTCCTGCCGGATGTCGTACGGCCGGGCAGTGTCCTGGGCGTGGTCTGTGCCGCGGCCGCCGAGGCCACCGGGCTGCCCGAGGGGACGCCGGTGATCGCCGGCACCACGGACGGGTGCGCCGCGCAGCTCGGCGCGGGCGCGCTGCGGCCGGGCAGCTGGAACTCGGTGCTCGGCACCACGCTGGTGCTCAAGGGCGTGACCGAGGAGCTGATCCACGACCCGCTCGGCGTCGTCTACTCCCACCGCGCGCCCGACGGCTCGTGGCTGCCGGGCGGCGCGTCCAGCACCGGCGCCGGCGTCCTGGCCCGCGACCTCCCCGGCCGCGACCTCGCCGCCCTCAGCCGACAGGCCACCGCCCGCTACGGCACCGGCGGGGGCGGCACGGACTTCCTCCCGATCACCTATCCGCTGGTCTCGCGCGGTGAGCGGTTCCCGTTCGCGGCGCCGGAGGCCGAGGGGTTCACCCTCGGTGAGGCCGCCGACGACGTCGAGCGTTATGTGGCGATCCTGCGCGGCGCCGCGTTCGTCGAGCGCCTCTGCTTCGACTACCTCGACCTCCTCGGCGCACCCGTGGACGGGGAGATCATCCTGACCGGTGGCGCGACGAGGAGCGCGTACTGGAACCAGCTCAGGGCGGATGTCCTGGGACGTCCGGTGACACTGCGCGAGAACGCCGAGCCCGCCCTGGGCATGGCCCTGCTCGCCGCAAGCGCGACCACCGGTCCCGCCATCACCGATCCCGCCACCGCCGGGACCGGACCCGCCGCTGCGGCGACCGCGGCGAGCGGCGGTGGGATGGTCCGCACGCGCGCGGTCATCGACCCCTCGGGGGCCGAGTTTCACGAGCCCTACCTGCGCTTCATCGCCGAACTCGAAGACCGCGGCTGGCTGCCGACGGCGGCCGCCGACCATGCCCGCGAGAGGACCGCACGATGACGAACCTGGTGCTGGTGCGCCACGGCGAGACCGTCTGGCACGCCGAGAACCGCTACGCCGGGATCAGCGACATCGAGCTGACCCCGGCCGGGCACGAGCAGGCCGCGCGACTCGCCGCCTGGGCCGCCACGGCGGGCCTGTCCGGCGTGTGGGCGTCCACGCTGAGCCGCTCCCGGATCACCGCCGCCGCCGGTGCCGACGCCGCGCGCGTCAAACTCGCGGTCGACGTACGGCTGCGGGAGGTGGACTTCGGCAAGGGCGAGGGGCTCACCGCCGCCGAGATGCGCGAGCTCTTCCCCGAGGCCCGCGCCGCCTTCGAGGCCGACCCGGGCGCCAACCCGCTGCCCGGCGGCGAGGACCCGGCCCTGGCGGCGGACCGGTTCGTGGCGGCCCTGCGCGACATCGCCGCCACAGTGTCCTCCACCGGGTCCTCCGCCGTGTCCTCCACAGCGTCCTCCACCGGGCCCGGCGAGCGGGTGCTGGTGGTCGCGCACACCACCGTCATCAGGCTCGCGCTGTGCAGGCTGATCGGGGTGCCGCTGGGCGAGTACCGGCGGCTGTTCCCCAGGCTGGACAACTGCGCGATCACCGAGCTGCGCCTGCGCGGCGACCGGGCCGCGATCCTGCAGTACAACTCCCCGATTGGAGCCGTTCGTTGACCACCCGAGTCCTAGCCGCAGGTGACCATTTCGTGCAGAACCGCCTGCTCGTCGACGCGCTCAGGCGGGAGGTGCCCGGTGCGGTGGAGACCAGCGAGCTCACGCTGCCGTGGCCGATGGTGCCGTTCGGCCCGGTGGGCGAGGTCGACGAGGCGTCCGACGTGGAGGACGAGCTGATCGAGGCGCTGCGCGGCGTCGAGGTCTGCGTGACCCAGATGGCCCCGCTGACCAGCCGGGTGCTGAAGGCCAGCCCGGACCTCAGGCTGTTCTGCGTCAGCCGGGGCGGCCCGGTCAACGCCAATCTGGCGGCCGCCACCGAAGCGGGCGTGGCGGTCACGTTCGCGCCCGGCCGCAATGCGGTGGCCACCGCGGAGCACACGCTGGCCATGCTGCTCGCCGCCACGCGCCGCATCCCGCAGACGCACGCCGACCTGGCCGGCGGCGTGTGGCGGGGAGATTACTACAGCTACGACAACGTCGGCCCCGAGCTGGAGGGCAGCACCGTCGGGCTGGTCGGCTACGGCGCGATCGGCCGGCGGGTGGCCCGCATGCTGGCGGGCTTCGGCGCCGAGGTGCTGGTCCACGACCCGTACGTGGACGTGGACGTGCCCGGCCGGGTCGAGCTGGACGAGTTGCTGCGCCGCTCCCGGTTCGTCTCCCTGCATGCCCGCGCCACGCCCGAGACCACCGGCATGATCGGCGCCGCGCAGATCGCCGCGATGCCCGCCGGATCCGTCCTGGTCAACTGCGCCAGGGGCGCGCTGCTCGACTACGACGCCCTGTGCGACGCGCTGGACTCCGGCCATCTGTTCGGCGCCGCGATGGACGTCTTCCCGGAGGAGCCGATCCCGGCGAAGTCGCGGCTGCTCGCCGTACCGAATCTGGTGATGACCCCGCACCTGGCGGGCGCGAGCAAGGAGACCGCCGCGAAGGCGGCCACGATCGTGGCCGCCGACGTGGCCCGGTATGTGCGCCGCGAGCCGCTGCTGCACTGCGCGAACCCGGAGGTCAGCCTTTCAGCGCGCCGGCCATCAGGCCGCGCATGAAGAAGCGGCCCAGCAGGACGTAGATGAGCATGGTCGGGATGGACGACAGGATCGCCGCCGCCATCTGCTGGCTGTAGGGCGTGGCCTGGGCGCCGGCGATGTTGTTGAGCATCACCGTGGCGGGCCAGCTCTGCGGGCCGGTGAGGAAGACGGCGAACAGGAAGTCGTTCCAGAGCGAGGTGAACTGCCAGATGATCACGACCGCGATGGCGGGCGCGGACACCGGCAGCACCACCGACCAGTACGTCCGCAGCATGCCCGCGCCGTCCACCCGGGACGCCTCAATGAGCTCGTCGGGGATGGTGACGTAGTAGTTGCGGAAGATCAGGGTGCAGATCGGGATGCCGTAGACCACGTGCGCCAGGATCAGGCCGGGCAGGCCGCCGTAGAAGACGCCCGGCAGCCCGGTGAGGTCGTTCAGCCCGACCAGGAGCTGCACCAGCGGGATCATCACCCCCTGGTAGGGGATGAACATGCCGAACAGGAACAGCGTGAACACCAGGTCGGAGCCGGGAAAGCGCCATTTCGACAGCACGTAGCCGTTCATCGAGCCGAACGCGCACGACAGCAGCGAGCCGGGCACCGCCAGCAGGACGCTGTTCCACATGCCGGGGGCGAGCTTCTCCCAGGCCACCCCCCACGCCTCGAACGTCCAGGTCCGCGGCAGGTTCCACGCCTGGCCGGGGTCCGCCTCGGTCAGCGGCTTGAAGCTGGTGACCAGCAGGACGTAGATCGGGATGAGGACGATCACCACGAAGGCGAGCAGCACCGCGAGCCGCACCCAGGTGAAGGCGGGCTTGCGCCCTGCCACCGCCGTCATGAGCGCCTCTCCTTACGCACGGACCAGACCAGGTACGGGATCACGAACACGGCCACGCTCAGCACGATGTAGGACGCGATGGTGGCGCCCTTGGCCGGGTCGTGGGAGTCGAAGACCGCCACCCACATGAACACCGCCGGCACGTCGGTGATGATCTGCTTGCCGGAGACCGCGACGATCAGGTCGAACACCTTGAGCGAGATGTGCCCCAGGATGATCAGCGCCGAGAGCGTGACCGGGCGCAGCAGCGGCAGCACCACGTGCCGGTAGACGCCCCACTCGTTGCAGCCGTCGACCCGCGCCGCCTCACGCAGCTCCTCGGGGACGCCCCGGAAGCCAGCTAAGAACAAAGCCATGACATATCCGGACATCTGCCAGATGGCGGGGAGCGCCATCGCGGCCATCCCCCAGTCCGGATCGCGGAACCACTGCCACTGCGGCAGCCCGATCGCGTCGAACAGCCGGTTGAGCCCGACCGCCCGCTCCTCCATCCCGGAGTTCATCAGCCACCGCCACACGATGCCGGTGGCGACGAAAGACACGGCCATCGGGAACAGGTAGATCGCCCGGAACGTGCCCTCGCCCCAGATCCCCTTCTCCATCAGGAACGCCAGCAGCCAGCCGAGCACCAGCGCGCCGACCACGAACACGATCGTGAAGACGATGGCGTGGTTGACCGAGAGATGCCATCTCGGCTGGTCCCAGATGTCGATGAAGTTCTGCAACCCGACGAAGTTTCCCTCGGACACCTCGTCGTGCTTGTCCGTCATGGCCAGCTGGAAGTTCCATCCCAGCATGCCGTACACGAACACGCCGATCGCCACGATCGACGGCGCGACGAGGAGCAGCCCCGGGAGCCAGGTGCGTGCCCGCCTCACGAAACACTCCCTTTCACGAAAAGGGGTACGGCAGGCGTGCGGAACGCCTGCCGTACCCGTCGGCTACTGGGCGTTCGCCGTCGCGGCGTCGGCCAGGGCCTTCTGCAGTGCGGCCACGTCCTTGGTGCCGATGAACAGCCCGACCGCCTCGTTGATCGAGGCCAGCCACGGCTGGTTCACCGCGACACCGTGCTGGATGGAGCCGGCGAGCTTGTTGCTCGCCCAGTCCTTCAGCGCGTCGGCCAGGTAGTCGGTGTACAGGGACTGGTCGGCGTCCTTACGGGCGGGGATGGAGCCCTTGAGGGGATTGAAGGCGTCCTGCCCCTCCTTGCTCGCCGCGACCTTCAGCCAGGCCACGGCCCCGTCGCGGTTCTTCGCGCCCTTGGGCAGGGTGAAGCTGTCCGACAGCCACAGGTAGGAGCCCTCGGTGCCGGGTGAGGGCGCCCAGTCGAAGTCGGTCTTCGACGTCTTGCCCAGCCCGCCTTCCGGCGGGTTGTGGAAGTAGCCGTACGCCCAGTCGCCCATGATGTTGAACGCGGCCTCGCCGTCGGCCACCTGCTTGGCCGCGGGCTGCCAGTCGTCCTGCGGGTCGCCCGCGTACGACAGGATCGTCTTGAAGCTCTCCAGCGCCTTGGTGACCTCGGCGCTGTTCCAGTCCGCGCCCGCCTTGAACAGCGCGTTGTATCCGTCCGTGCCGAGCGAGCCGAGCAGCACGCTCTCCAGCAGGTGGGTGACGGTCCACTCCGAGCCGATGGACAGCGGGATCTTGCCCTTGGCCTTGACCTTCTCCATGGCGGCGACGAACTCGTCGATCGACTTCGGCGCCCCGGCGACGCCCGCGTCCTTGAGGACGGTCGGGTTGAACCACAGGACGTTCGACCTGTGGATGTTCACCGGCACCGAGTAGATCTTGCCGTCGACGCTGATCTGCTCGACGAGCTGCTCCGGGAAGGCCTCACGCAGCTTCAGCTCGTCGTAGATGGAGTTGAGCTCCTCCAGGTCACCGGCCTTGATGTAGCCCTGCAGCTCCGCGCCGGCGTGACCCTGGAAGGTGTCGGGCGGCGTGTCGGCCTGCAGCTTCGACTGCAGCAGCGCCTTGGCCTTGTCGCCCGAACCGCCGGCGACGGCGGCGTCGAAGAAGGTGAGCGTCGGGTTCTGCTGCTCGAAGATCTTCCGCATGGCCTGCAGACCGTCGGCCTCGCCCGGCCCGGTCCACCAGGAGAAGACCTCGACCTGTTGTTTGTCGCCGCCGCCACTGGCGCTGGGTTGCGCCGCCTGCTCACCACCGCCACAGGCGGACAAGCTCAGCACGCTTGCCATAGTGATCGCGGCGGCTGTCATCCACCGTCGTCTCATGCGCACACCATCCCTTCCAAACCCCCCGAGTTGGTGAGTTGACAACGTTGTCAGTAGGTGCCATCAACCCACTTCCCGGTCGGACCCGTCAAGCAGGTACGGGTAACAGGTCCGCATACGCGACGCTCATAGGAAACTGTCGGTGCTGGAGTGCACACTCTTCGTATGGCTGATGAGCCCCTCGAATTGGGCGAGATATCCCTGTCCGACTGGCACGCGCACGCCGACACGATGGCCGAGGTCGGTTTCCTCACCATCGCCAGGCGACTCCCGTCACTCGTTCGCCAGGCGATGGGCATGGCCTGGCGAGCCAGCCCCCGCGACACCGTGGCGACGATCGTGCTCAACCTGCTGGGCGGGCTCTTCACCGCCTTCGGCCTGCTGGCCACCACGGGCGTGCTCAACGCTCTGTTCAGCGAGGGGCCCACCCCCGACCGGGTGATCGCGGCGCTGCCCAGCCTGGCCCTGGTGGCCACCGCCGCGGCGCTGCGCACCGTGGTGCAGGCGGGCGCCGGCTGGGCGCAGTCCCGCCTCAATCCGCAGGTCAGCCGCCGGACCGAAGAGCGGCTCTACGGCCTGACCAGCCGCGTCGAACTGGCCGCCTTCGACGACCCGGACTTCCACGACGCCCTTGAGCGAGCCAGGTCGCGCGGCGTGGCCATAGCCGACTCGGTCGTGACCTCGACCATCAACGTGGTGACGGCCGCCGTCGGCATCGCGGCCGTGGCCGGCGTGCTCGGCGTGCTCCACCCGGTGCTGCTGCCCTTGCTGCTGCTCGCGGTGCTGCCGGACGCCTGGGCGGCCGTGCGCACCGCCCGGATGCGCTACACGGCCAGG
The DNA here is from genome assembly GCF_014646515.1 of Nonomuraea glycinis. Classification (GTDB taxonomy): domain Bacteria; phylum Actinomycetota; class Actinomycetes; order Streptosporangiales; family Streptosporangiaceae; genus Nonomuraea; species Nonomuraea glycinis. Next base: position 341,955 of record NZ_BMNK01000001.1, on the reverse strand, counting down.
TTCGCGCTGATTCCCGTCATCCGGCGCAAGTGGATCATCGCCGAGTTACTCGCCGAGCGTGCACCGGCGGCCGAGGTCCGCTCGTTCACCATGCGGGGCTTCCTGCTGCGCATGTACGACGCGGCGGCCAAGGCGGAGCAGGACACGATGCTCGGTCTGGCCAGACGGGAGACCGTCGCCAGGCTCGTCGGCGAAGCACTGGGCGGGATCGGCAGCGCCCTGGTTTACGTCGCGCTCGGCGTGCTGCTCGCCCTCGCCGCCATCCCCCTCGCCGTCGCGGGGACCGCCGTGCTGGCCATCAGATCCGGCCAGACCTCCCTCGCCAACCTGATGTACGCCACCAACCGGCTCTATGAGGACGGCCTCTACTTCACCGACTTCCTGGAGTTCTGCGCCCATGCCGAGCGCCGGCTGCCTGACCAGCGGCGGGCCGCCACCCCCGACGGCTTCGAGCGGATCAGCGCCAAGGACGTCACCTTCACCTACCCCGGCTCCGACGCGCCCGCACTGCGCGGCGTGTCCGTAGAGATCAAGCACGGCGAGGTGATCGCCTTCGTGGGCGAGAACGGCTCCGGCAAGACCACCCTCGCCAAGATCCTCTCCGGCCTCTACGAGCCGGACACCGGCAGCGTCCTGTGGGACGACACCGACCTGCGTGAGGTCGACCCCGAGGAGCTGCGCGGGCGCACCGCCGTCATCGCCCAGGACCACACCCGCTGGCCGCTCACCGCCCGCTACAACATCACCATGGGCACCGGTAAGGGCGAGGAGAGCCTGCAGGCCGCGGCGGCCGTCGCGGGCGCCGACGAGGTGATCGCCGGCCTGCCGCACGGCTACCGCACCCTGCTGGACCGGCGCTTCAAGGACGGCCACGAGCTGTCCGGCGGCCAGTGGCAGAGGATCGCCGTAGCACGAGGCTTTCATCGCGACGCCTGCCTGCTGATCTGCGACGAGCCCACGGCGGCTCTTGACGCCCGCGCCGAGCACGCCCTGTTCGAACGCATCCGCAGCCACTCCGACGGCCGCACGGTCCTGCTGATCACCCACCGCCTGGCCAGCGTCCGCTACGCCGACCGCATCTACGTCCTGGACCACGGCAAGGTCACCGAGCAGGGCGACCACGAGACCCTGATGACCCTCAACGGCCTCTACGCCGAGCTCTACACCTTGCAGGCGTCGGCCTACCGATAGTGACTACGAGTGTAGGATCCGCGATCCGATGCGCAATGTCGGCTCTTGATGCGCAGTGAATGCGCAAATCCGCCCAGTACCGGGCCGTCAGGGACGGGGCCGTTGATCTACATCCAGATCCAGCGGTGACCGATCCAGAACTCGCCTTTCACACTGAACCGAGCGTGGTCTGATCCCTTTACGTAGGACACGATCGTCGCCACGAGCACCGCGATGACCTTCGCGGTCACCGGCTCGGGCACTGCGTGCGGCTGACTGCGGACGCGCTAGGACTTGCTCAGTGATACTTACTAAGCTTTACTGAATACATGGCACGCAGGACACAGGAGCTCGGCCGCTTCACGGATGTGGCGCTGCTCGTGCTCATCAGCCTCGCCGAGGGCCAGAAACACGGCTATCGGATGATCAGCGACATCGAGGAGTTCTCGGGCACGTCGCTGGAGCCGGGCACCCTTTACGGGGCGTTGATGCGGCTGGAGGAGCGCGGCTGGATCGAGGCGGTGGAGCCGGCCGAGCGACGCAAGCCGTACCGGATCACCGACGGAGGGCGTGACGCGCTGCGCGAGCAGCTCGCCACCCTGCGCCGGGTCGAGCAGGCGGGAGTCAGGCGAGTGGCGTGGGGGACGGCATGAGGCGAAGCATGGGGGCAGGCGTGTTGCGAGCGGCGGCAGGGGCCGTGCTGAGCCTCTACCCGAAGGCGTGGCGGGAGCGATACGGCGAGGAGGTCGCCGACCTGGTCGCCTCGCGGCCGGTGCGGTTGCGCACGGTGGCCGACCTGGCCGCCGGGGCCGGCGACGCGTGGCTGCACCACCGGCGCATCCCCGGTGCCCGGCCGCTGCGCCTGCCGCTCGCGGCGGTCCTGGTCGCGGGGGTCTATGGCCTGTGGTTGTTGTGGAGCCTAAGCGTCCGCGACATAGCCAGCCTGCAGGGCGTGTGGGCCGAGGCGGCGCGTGCCGGATCGCTCGCCGGCGAGCTGCGCAGAACGGCCACGACCATGTTCGCCTCGGCGGGCGCGATGACACTGCTGTCGCTGGCGCAACTCAACCCCGCCGTACGCGCCGCCAGCAAGCGTGCCCCGCTCGGGGCGGCCCGGACGACCGGGCATCGAGTGGTCGTGACCGGCCTGGCCATCGCCCTGCCGATCGTGTTCGTCCTGACCATATACGCCGGCCTCATGCTAGGCGCCGGCCAACCACTCGGACTGCTCGGCGGCGCCATCACGGGCGGTTTCTTCGTGCCGCCCCTCATGGCGCTGATCCTGCCGCTGCCGCTCATCGCGGCGACGTCACCCGCGCTGAGGTCCGCCGCGCGCGCCGTCGGCAAGTCGCTGATCGTGGCGGCCATCTTGAACGCGATCGCGTGGCTGGCGGTGGCGGTGCTGGTGGCCATGGGCCTCATGGAGGCGTCGCCGTGGTTCGTCACGGCGCTCGCGGCCGGCGCGGTGCTCAGCGTCGGCATGGCGGCGCTGGTCGCCAGGACCGTGCTGAGGCGGGCCTCCGAGGAGCCGGTCATGCTGCCCGAGCGCACACAGCTCGGCCGGGCCCCCTTCTGAACGACACGTGGTGCCGTCAGCCGGTGCCACGCGGCTGAGCAGCGGCACGAGCCAGCAGATCATTCCCACAGTGCGCATCAGACCCGGATTCCGGCGTTTCGGCAGCAGCGAATGCTCACGCAAGCGCGGACCCTACACCGAGCTTCCGGCCGTTCCCGAGGAGGATCCTTGGTGGCGGCGGGCACCAGCGACAGTCTTCGCCCGCTGACATGGGGAGATCTAGCCGCCGGCCGATTCGACCACGCTCTCGATCTCCGTGGCCATCAGGAGCCCGGCGTCCATGTTCATGTTGTCGAAGGCGCCGGCGATCTCGAGCGAGATGAGGCCGTGCATGCGGGACCAGGTGAGCACAGCGAGCCGCAGCGCTGTCGGCGTGATGTCCGCGGGTGCGCCGATCGCCTGCCCCCACCGCAGCAACTCCTCGTCGAGTGGAGTGGCGCCGTCGGATGAGGATGGCGACGTGAGCTCCCTCAGAGCGGTGAGCAGGGGAAGCATGCCTTCGTTGACCCTGGCGATGCCGTCCGGGGAGTCCGGCACGTCCCGCGAGCGGTCGGAGAAGAGCATCGTGTATCGGCGTGGATAGGTCAGCGCCCAGCGCCGGTACGTGTCGGCTATGAGGGTGACCCGACCCCGGGCGTCCTGCCCGGTCGCGTTCTGTGCGGCCGTCGCGACGGTGGAGCCGAGGTCGGCGTAGGCGTCGACGACGAGCGCCGCCAGCAGAGCTTCGCGTGACGGGAAGTAGCGGTAGAGCGCCGGCGGGGTCATGCCCATGGCCTTCCCCACCGACGCGATCGTCACATCGTGCGCTCCACTCGCGTCGACGAGCTCGAAGGCACGTTGCTTGATCTCATCAACCGTCTGCTGCCGGAGCCGTTCGCGGCGGGTCGGGTGTTCGGGGGTGGCGTTCACGGACATGACAAGAGTGTAGCGCCGTTGTTTTCGCTACGACTCGACGCTATCGTTATGACTCGTAACTCAAATTAGCGCCCATCACCGATGGTTGGCCATGCCCTGTGACCTGCCTGAACGGCGCTCACCCCACGGGACAAGGAGCTTTCATGACCGCTGCAACCGACGCCACCGCCACCGTTGCCCACCCCGCGCCCTGGGCAGATCGAATCGGGCGCGGGATCATGGCCGTCAACGCCGCCGCGGCCCTCTTAGCGTTCGCGAGCGGCCTGATGATCATGGCCAGCGTGTCCGATGAGCGCGTCATCACCGAGGCCTGGCGGACGTTCGCGTACATCTTCTTCGCGGGGATATGGGTCATCCTCACCGTCTCACCGCGCAGGCAAAAGGGCCTGTGGGAGCTCCTTCTCTTCCAGAAGGGCGCGATCACCGCTTACTCCTTCGTGATGTGGCACCTGCCCGACGCGCCGCTCACCGCGCTCATCGATCTCGCCGTCACGGGGACGACCCTGATCGCCTACGTGCTGTGCCGCGGCTGGCTGGCCTGGCGGACCAACTCCCCCGAGCCGGCGAACGGCGGACGACCCACCGTCTCGGCCGGATAGGCAGCGCCCTCGTACATACCGAGGAACCGCTCCTGGGCCATCGCGCTGTCAGAGGGGGTGCTGTTCGGGCACCAGGAGCACCGGCCGGTCGGTGTGGCGGGTGAGCTGCTTGGCGACCGAACCGGTCAGCAGATGCGCCCCCCATTCGTGCCGGACCACGCCGATGACGATCATCAGCGCGTCATGGCGGGCGGCCAGCTCCAGCAACCGCCGCCCCGGTTCGCCGTGGTCCACCTGGAACGACCACGGCAGCCGGTGCGCGGCCAGCAGCGCCTCAGCCGAGGCGCGTTCGGCACTCACCGCCCGCTCGGCCCAAGCCTCCCAGTCGGCGGCGTCAGGGTCGATGGGGTAGTCCTCCAGATCGACGACGTGCAGGACCAGCAGCCGCGCCCGCAGCCGGTCGGCCAACTCGGCGGCCGTCCGCAGCGCACTCTGCGCGGCCGGGTGCCGGTCATAGCCCACCACCAGCAGCGGCATAACTCACCCCTTGAGACTTCCCCTTCTTGTGTTTACGGCTCAGCCGAGTCAGCCGCGCGATACGCGCGAATACGCCCGTCGCGGAAGATCAAGATCGGGCCGCTCCCGCCGCCACTGCTCCAGCACGAGATCGACGGCGTCCTTGGGCTCTTGGCTCACTCACTGATTTTAGCTCGGACCATCAGATCCCTGACTATCTCGCACGTCGACGGACCAGGCGCTCTGCCCAAGTTTCGGCGCGGCCACATGACAGCAGAAGGTCAGCCGGGCGGGAGGGGGCGGTGGATCGGAGTAAGGAGGCCGGACAAGGAGACCAGGACGCAGCCCGCACCGGCTATGGCCGCCACGGTGGCGACGCCGAGGTGGGAGGCGCCGAGGGTGAGGAGGGCGGCGCCGGCGGGGCCCAGGACGTAGTGGATGGTCCAGAAGGCGGCGGTGACCCTGCCCAGAAGGTGGCTGGGGGTGACCTCCTGGCGGAAGGACTGGGAGCAGATTCCCGCGACGGCCGTACCGAACACGAACAGCGCCATGAGGACGGCGATCGAAGGCACGCCGGTGGCCAGCCCGATACAGCCCATCGCCAGGCCGGACAGCGTGGTGGCGGCCACCCAGGTGCGACCGAATCCGATCGCCTTGCGGATGCGGGCGATCAGCGGGGCGCCCAGGATGGTGCCGACGGCCGCGCAAGCCAGGACCAGGCCGATGGCGTCATCGTTCTGGGCGAGGTCGTGCTTGAGGTGGTATATGACGATGTCGTCCACCCCTGCGGTCAGGAAGATGAAGAAGGTCAGCAGGATGGTCAGCGAGCGCAGCACCGGCTGCCGCCACAGGAACCTGGCGCCTTCGAGCAGGCCGCCCCGGTCCTCCGGCGCTGTGGCCGGGCGTAGCCGGATCAGCAGGATGCCGAGCGCGGACAGCACGAAGCTCGCGGCGTCGATGCCGATCGCGACCACCGGGCCGTACGCCTCAGAGATCACCCCGACCAGTGCGGGGCCACCGATGCTCCCCGCGGCGTAGACGGCGTACAGACGGCTGTTGGCCTGGGTGATCTGATCGGGTTCGACCAGGCTGGGCACCACCGTGACGTAGGTGACCTGGAACAACATGCCGAGGGCGGCGCCCAAGGGGACGATCACGTACAGCAGCCAGATCTGCGGACCGAAGATCCAGACGATCGGGATGGCGCCGTAGAGCGCGGCGCGGGCGAGGTCGCAGCCGATGAGCAGGCGGCGACGGTCCAGGCGATCGGCGAGGTGGCCGGCGAACACCCCTGCCAAGAGTGACGCGGCTCCGGACAGAGCGGTCAGGACGCCCATCTGCACGACGGAGCCGGTCGCGTGCAGGACCAGCAGGGGGATGGCGAGCATCGAGAACGAGTCACCGGCCACCGACAGGGCCTGCACGGACAGGAAGACAGTGAAATCACGGTTGCGAAAGAGGGTCATACGGCCGCTGATGCTCTCGCATCACGGCCCTGGCCTCAAGGGATTTTCCCGCTGGCGGCGGGGGCTCACGAATCCAGTGGAACTGCAGTCAGCTCAACTCGCCATCCTTGGGCCCCTCGGCGAACGCGCGCCGCTCCGCCGGGGTGAACGCGAGAACAGGGCCGTCGGGGTCCTTGGAATCACGTACGAGGAACAGGCGATCCGCGACCTCGGCCTTGTCGAGCTGGAGATCTTGAGCGTCCACGGCAGCTACCTCAACGCAGTTCGCGCCGTCGCCACTGCGCGCGCTCTTGTGCCACTTGATGTCAGACAGGTCCACTTGAGACACCCGGACTTTCCGTGAATAACCGGACAAGTTCCACAGAATCGATCATTTAGCCAGGTCCGAGATCAGCCTTCGCCCCCTCCAGATTAAACGCATCAGGCCGTACGACTCATGACCCAATAATGGGGTCGAACGCGCCATCGGCGAGACCAAGACGGAAGGCGGCGACCTCTGCGTCGGTGAAGCGCAGGATGGGACCGTTCGGATTCTTCGAGTCACGAACCTCGATCATCCCGTCCCGCCTTCTGAGCTCGATACAGTTGCCATTTCCGCCGCTATAGGGGCTCTTCACCCACTCAGTTTCCGCCTTCTGCATCCCGCGCCCCTTCCGTAACCGCGTCACGCGAGACCTTCCGCTACCTTTATCAGCATAGATGCTGAATCTTTCGGGCTGAGCGCGGCAGCCTTCAGATAGTCGTACACCGACTTGTACATGCGCACCTCTGGAGGTTCTTCCAGGTAGACGGCACTGGTCATGTTCTCCAGGTACACGATGTCCTGATCGGTCGTAGCAGGGAACCCCAGGATGCTGAATGATCCGGTCAGCGCTGCATGCTCTCCCGCCCGAAACGGCAGGACTTGGACCATGACGTTGGCCTGACGGTTCGCCTGCGCGAGGTGTCGGAACTGCTCGGCCCTGACCTCCGGACTCCCAACATGCTGGCAGGTCACAGCTTCACTTACGATCACGGACAGATTGAACTCACTGTCACGAAGACGTTCCTGACGCTTGAGGCGCACGGCAACGAGCCCATCTATATCCTCCGGCGAGTCCCCTGGGCGGAATACTGCGGTGATCGCCCGTGCGTAGGCTTCTGTCTGCAGCAGGCCAGGAACAAGGCTCTGCTCGAAGTTCTCTACGGTGCTCGCTTCCGCCTCAAGTCCGATCAAGGTGGCGTACTCACTGGACAGAACGCTTCCGTATTGCTGCCACCATCCCTTCTGCTGAGCTTCCCGCGAGAGCGCGAGCAGCTCTTCCCGTTCGTTCCCCGCAACGCTGTAGAGGTCGAGAAGCGCCCGAAGGTCACGAGGCCTGATCCCGCGGCGCCCTGTTTCGATACGGCTGAGCGATGCGGCGGTCATCTCCATCCGTTTCGCCACCACTTGCATTGACATATCACGATCAGTTCTCAACCGTCTTAGCTCAGATGCTAGGCGACGCCTGCGCACGGTCGGGCTCGTCTCTGCTGACACGTCACACCTTTCTGGAAACTTCCAAAGGAAACTTCCTTTGGAAGCTACCATTGGTAATCTCTCCGAGGTAACTTCCAGATTGTAAGCCTTCGACGTGCCGACCGTTCTCGAAACGAACGGCCAGCACATGTCGACGCATCGGCCGCATGCCGATCTCTCTACGACTCAGACCTTGGCCATTCCGGCTAGCAAAGGGGCGACTGACCCAGTGCGACGGATTCGGACGCGAGCAAGCGCGACGCACCAACCTTCAAGGCAACGCACCCCCGAGGAAGAGCGGTACGTCGGCTTAGGGCGGCTGGCATGGGCGCTGCGAGAGGTGGGCCTGAGGACCTCGCTCGTCCTACCGAAGGGCTGCGAGCCGTTCGTCCTGATCGAGCGGGCTTCGGGGGCTTTGCGGGTGAGGGTGACGGTTCGGGATGGGCGGTGGATCTTCACGTGGGGTCACGGCAGGCAGCAGTGGGCGGACCTGAGCGACTCCGGTTTCCGACGGATCTGGGAGGCGGCGCAATGACGGAGAGGTTTCTGGTCGAGACGGTGGTTCCGGGGGTGGATTGGGCGGTGCCGGTGATCCGGCACTGTGTCGGGCGCACGCTTACGGCGGCGGGGCACCGGAACGTGAAGAACGCGGAACTCGTGGTCAGCGAATTGGTGTCCAACTCCGTCCTGCATACCCGCTCAGCGCGGTGCGGCGGACTGGTCACCGTGGAGGTCGCGGCGATCAGTGACACGCTGGTCCGGATCGAGGTGACCGATGAAGGGGAACAGACCTCCCCCTGCCCCCGCGAGTCCGGCGATGAGGACTGTCATGGGCGGGGGCTCTGGCTGGTCGAGCAGGTATCGGCCAGGTGGGGGACACAGCCCCAACCTCTCGGCTGGAACACAGTGTGGGCCGAAGTGTTCACGACGGACGATGCGCCGGACCGGCCACCGCACGGCCTGGACTGCCTAACTGCAGGCTAACGCCCGGCGCGACGGGCTCATCCGCCGCATCTCAGCGCTACTGAGGCCCAGGGTGCTTGGCCGGCCACGTCCCAGCACTATCGGCCCGCTTCGAGGGCTCAATAATCCCCGAAGCGGGCGTTAGGAGATGTCACGGCGCAGGACCAGGCCGCGCGACTCGGGGCTGATCCTGCCGGAGATCAGCAGAAACTGCACCAGATCTCGCAGTAGCAAGTGACCGTGCAGGCGGACGGCAATAGCGGCGGCCTCATCGGTGAGCTCGCGCAACGCCTGCATTCTATGGAGTGGACCCGCGATCGGCGAAGGGTCGCGCATTGACGAGGTGTCCACCTGCGGAACTTCACCGAAGTCCAGGTCTCCTCGTACGTATCGAGGAGACCTGGACCGGCGCCCAAGTTGAAGCGGACGTTGCTGGTCAGGGATTATCCGCCGGACGAGTGATGTTGACGCGTTGACGAGTTCCCTTATTGATCAAGTCCCGCCCTGCCAGCGGAGCCTGCAGTTCCAGCTTCACCGGGTAAAGCTTTCCGATATCCTGGTGGTATTCATTCTCCCAAGGCCACGACCGGCAATTGTCGTCCACCTGGATGCCGATGATCACCTGGGACGGGGTCTCGGATACTTCAGTGTTCGTCACCCGTTGACAGAATTCACCTTCTGCGTTGGGAGGTCGGAGAACCAGATCAACCGTCAATGTTCGCTCGTCCGCGGACAAGGATGCGAGGTGAACCTCCTCCCATTTGGCCGTGCATGCCGTTAGGACCAGTATCGAGAAGGCGATAACAACCGCTATGGAAAACGTACGGAATCGCGGAAGGGACATAGTTTCCCTACCAGGTCTCTGTGCAGCTCGTACTACGGCAACCTACGCTTCATCACATCGCCACCATAGGCCTGGCGAACGAGTTGGATGTCGGTGAAGAACTCGTCGCAGTCACCAATGAGAGGTGTGTTGGCTGAGGAGTGGATTCCCTTGGCCACTACATAGCCGGTAGCTCGGTCGATGGTGTAGACGGCCCCTCCAGAGTCGCCAGGGCCAGTGCAGGCCGAAGGATGTGTACCCTTTACAACGTTCACAATCTGACCGCCGTCCACAGGGATACTTGTATTGGCGTCGGTGACTTTCCAGCTGCATGTTTGCCCGGTCCGCATGCCTCCAACACAGTACAGGTCACCCACCACAGAACGACGACTGAATCTCCCCTTGACAGGACGTTTGGTCTTGGAGTCGATAGCCCCAACGAAGATGGAAGCTGTCGGCTGAATGCCCGGCTTGGTCACCTCGACGAGTGCGCTATCACCGAGAAGCGCGGTCTGACCTGGCAGAGGCACGGTACCCTCACCCAGAAGGTGAGTGCTCAGTACACGGCGCCCATAAGAGAAGGTAGCTTCCGAGGCGTTTCTGTCCAAGCAGTGCCCGGCGGTTAGCAGCCGCTTGCCAGCAGGTAGCGACCACGCGAAGCCCATTGTGCAGGGCTCATTCTCATTGTTGATGTACGCTCCCGCGCCATTGATGTGTTCGTTGTTGTCGTTCAGCCGACTGTCTTGGCGCTCAGCGCGGACAGCGTCGGGATCCAGCCGGATCACGAGTGTGTTGGTGCCATAACGTTGGGCGAGAGCTAGCCGCATCTCGGGTGATACAGCGTTGGCAGTGAGAAGAACCTGGTTGCGCTCAGGCCAGACACGACCAGACACGATGCGGTCCGCACCAGGCAGTTGACTGATATCCGCATCCAGTACCTCACGGATGACCGCGAACAGCCGGGCCGAACTCCTGGTTACATCGGGGACCTGCGGGGCGAACGTGAAATCCTCCGTCTCGCCCGCTGGTACTTCGCTGTGCTCGTCGGTGTCGTCCCCCTCGTATGTGCCAGGGACGGTCCAGTCCGTACCCGTCAAGCCGAGGTAGGCCGTACCAGCGAGAGCTACAGAGCCGATGGCGCGACCGTCAGCAGTGGCTGCAGGAACAATAACTTGGCCGGTAACCATGTCTACGTATGGGGTGGCGAGCACGTCGAAATTTGCTTCTACACGATCATGTGCTCCGCTAAGCGCATGCGCGAGAGGCTCCGCCATCTGCACAGAGTCGCTGCCCCAGTTCGCAGGAGCCTGTATAACCTCCACTCCGTTGGAGTCAGCTGGATAGAGGGTGGTTGGCCCACCAATAGGATCAAATGTCGCAGTGATCTTCGGGGGGTTGTTGAATTCGGCATCTTCGGAGGCAGGAAAGACTCGGTAGTTGTTCCTCGCGCGCTCAGTTGGGGACATAAGGACCAAACCATAGTTCCCAATGTCGTTGGCCCATTGGCGGGCCATGGCGGTGATATTCCAGTCCATCGGGGCAGGCCCACAGGCTCCGCCGACGCTGCTTCTGTTGGTGACAGCATCTTCGGTGGTGTTGGTCGGCTGTGCAGACCAGGTGACGGTAGAGGGACTCCACGCGCTGGTGACTCGACGGACCTGGATCCCGTCACTAACCGCAGTGCCACAACTGGGGCCGTCGATGTTGAGCAGGGACAGCGTCACGTTGCCGATCTGCTGTCCCGCCAGGGGCGACATATCGAACTTCAGGTAGGCGCGGGACGTGCTGCCGTCCGACTCTGTGCCCGCCTTCAAAGTGCTGCCGTCGCCGTTCGGAAAGTCAGGGGAGATGTTCCAAACGTCCGCGTCGGCGGTAGGGATGATGCTGAACGCGGACTGGATGGTCACCGGATATAGCGTAGCCGGATCGGCCAGATATGCGGGATCGGGCTTGAGGAGCAGCGTCTGCTTTCCGCTCGCAGTAAGCACAGCAGTCTCTACTGTCCCAGCCTCAGCGCTACGATTTTTAGCGGTCTCGGTGCCACGCAGGAGAGGCTCCGGGGCGATAGCGATGTTACGGTCACCGTCATCGATCACCCGCAGACGGCCATCTGGCGCCTTGCGCAGTGCGAGACCTTTACCCTGGACCGAGATTTTGAGCTCCAGAACCTTGACCGGCCGATTCCGGAGGACTACGTCATAGCGGAACCCGGTCGCCAGGGCAGTGACCACGAGGTCAGCACCAGGGCCAGCAGCGTCGGCATAGGTAGCTCGGCTTCCCTCCAATCTCGGTTTGGGTAACCCGGTGGGCCATGACAAGGCGAGAGTCTGCTTAGACGTGGGCGCAAAGGTGGTCAATGCGCCTGTGCGGTCGCCTGGAGACAGCGACAAGTCACCCTTGATGACCTTCGGCTTGATAGTTCCGTCCTGTTTCACCAAGGTGGTATCGATCCACGCCCAGGCGCCACTCTTCTGGACGCGAACGGGTCTCGGCCAGATCTCTGTGGTCACACGCCCATCGGGATACCGCCAGTACCGCGTGGTTTCGGTTGCCGCTCCCAATAACTCGATGGGGACGTTCTGAGTAGCGCTTTCCTGCTGAGTGGTTCCGCCAGGCACGGGGTCTGCCAATGCGATGGGCGTGAGTACAGTCGCGGGGAGGAGTGTTATCAGAAGTCCAGCGATGAACCCCCGTAATAGCCTTCTACGCCTGTTGGAGGATACGAGGAGGTGAGATGCGAGCACGAAACTCCAGTCCTTGACGAAGATCATCAATCCATATGGAACCTAACAGTAAAGATCATTCGCTGCAATACCTTGCATATTCTTCTCTATTGAGCGTGCTGGGATGCGTCGTAGCAGCCGAGCACAATGACGAGCGCTTCGAGCGAGGGGCGACTTCCCGTAAGCCAGGCGCTCAGCGAGGACCTCGTCGAACTGTTGCCTCCAGCCCATAGATCTGCACCGGTCAGGCGCTCTGATCCTTCCGCCGGTTGACCTCAACCTGTGTTGAGGTTGGACCGTAGGGGCCATGAGAACCTTCGAGATCGGTGTCATCCTGCCTGGGGTCGCCGTACAACGCAGTGCTGGCCTTGACCTGCGTGAGGCCGCGCGCCATGCGGAGGACGCGGAACTGGACGGGGTGTGGCACGGCGATCATCTGGCCACCGGCGGGCCGACGCTGGACGCCCCGATCGCCCTGGCCACCGCCGCCGCGTCCACCGCCAGGATCACGATCGGCGCCGGCGTGTTCGTCCCCGCGATCCGGCCTCTCGTCTGGGCGGCCAAGCAGATCGCGACGTTGCAGCACGTATCCGGCGACCGGCTCGTCCTCGGCATCGGCTCGGGAGGCGGTCCCGGCCAGTGGCGCGCCGCCGGAGTCCCCTTCGACCAGCGCGGCAGCCGTACGGACACAGCTTTGGAGTTGCTTCCCCGGTTGCTGGCGGGCAAGGAGACCCGCCTACGGGACGAGCCCGGGGAACCGGCGGTCGAACTGACGCCTGCGACGGCCATGCCCCCGGTGTGGGTCGGCAACGCCTCGCGCATCGCCATCCGGAGGGCGGCACGGTGGGGAGACGGGTGGTTCCCCTCGCTGATCTCCCCGCGTGAGGTCGCCACGGGACGCGAGTTGCTCTCAGCGTCGGCCCAGGAGGCCGGCCGGACCGTTCCGGTCATCGCGATCGGAGGCGTCGCCGCCCTGGGAACCGGGTCGGAGGTGCCGTCTCGGGCGCGGATCGCCTCCGGCATCAGCGGCGCGTACGGCCGACCGCTGGAGGAGGCTATGGAGATTCCGCTCACCGGCCCTCCCCAGCAGGCCGCCGAGAGGCTGGCGGCCTACCGTGAGGCGGGGGCGACGCACGCGGTCGTGGGGATCTCAGGTGGCGACTGGCGTGCTCAGGTGGACCTGCTGGCGGAGGCGCGAACCTTGATGCACCGGTGAGGCGTTGCCTGGCGCAGGATGTGTTCCGCCCTGCCATGAGGCGACCGGTTCGCTCGTCTCGTACGACTGCCGGACGATCAGGCCAGGGCGGCCCGGAGGATGGCGCGGGCGATGGCCGCGGTGGGGCCCGGTCGGTCGAGGACCACGCCCACGGCCACCTCGGGGGCACCGGCGGGGGCGAAGGCGGTGAAGACCGTGGCTGATCCGGTGGCCGCCAGTGCCACCCCGGGGGGCCAGGGGCGGGTGGTCATCATGGTGGTGAGCTGGTCGGCCATGGCCGGGCTCATGGCCGTGCGGTAGGGGGACGGGCCGGCTCGGTTGATGGTGGAGCCGCCGGGCAGCCGCGCCCGTTCCACCAGGTACGGGCGCATCAGCGTGCCGTCGTTGGCCACGGTCGCCGAGAGCATCGCGACCATGAGCGGGGTGAGGCGGATGTCCGAGGTGCCGGCGGTGGCCAGGGCGCCGCCCGGCTTGTCCTGGGATGACGGATAGGTGCTCGCCGCCACCGGCAGCGGGACCGTCAACGTGGTGTTGAAGCCGAACGCCTCGGCCTGGTCCCGCAGGGCGTCCTGGCCGAGCGACCGCCCGAGGTCGGCCAGGGCCGGATCGCAGGAGAGCCGGAAAGCCTGAGACAGCGTCAGCCGGCTCTTCCCGCAGTACCGACCGTTCTGATCATGAGCGTCGCCGGGCAGGTCCAGGGCGGTGGACGGCACGTGGCCGCCGGTGGTGAGGGCGGTGGCCGCGGCGATCAGGCCGGTCATGGCGCCCGGCGGATACGTGCGGTCGAGGGCCCGGTTCAGCAGCGGCTCGGCCGGGTCGCGGCGCAGGCGGTCGTCCGTCGCGGCCAGGGCGGCGGAGTCGAAGGTGGCGTAGGCGTTCGGGTCGTACGACGGGTAGGTGGCCAGGGCCAGGATGGCGCCGGTCGCCGGGTTGACGGCGACGGCGGCGCCCGGGCGGCCGGAGGCCTTGAGGCTGCGGTAGGCCGCCCACTGGACGCGCTTCCTGATGGTGAGCCAGACGTCGGCGCCCTGCGCGGTGCCCTCCCTGACCAGCGACTGCACCTTCACCCTGGTGTCGTCGCCCGACAGCACCGCCTCCCGGGCCCGCTCGATGCCGCCGGCGCCGCGCGGGGACACGTGCCCGGTGATGGGGGCGTACATCTCGCCGTGCGGATAGAAGCGCTGATAGCGGTACGGTCCGCCGCCGGTCTCGCGGCTGATGGCGACGGCGGTGCCGTCATAGGTGACGATGTCGCCGCGTGGCTGGCCGAACCGGGCGATGCGGGTGCGCTCGTTACGCGGGTCCGCGTTGAGGTCTCTCGATGCGAACGCCTGGACCAGAGTGAGCTGCGCCAGCAGCGCGAACAGCATCCCCGCGCACATCCTCGCTACGCGGCGCAGTGGGATGTTGATCCGTCTCGCCCTGGGCCCGGCCATGCATCACGGTTCTAGCAACCGGCCCGCCAACGCGACGTTACAGAACGCTCCGGTAATAGGAGATCTTGTTGCTGACGTAGCGCTTGCGCTCGATCAGGTTGTCGATCTGTCCCTCGACGCGACGATCGTGCTCCTCCAGGAGCTTGATGCGGTCGGCGATGGTGTGGTCGCCGGCGCGGACCAGCTCGGCGAAGCGCAGCATCTCGGCGATCGGCATGCCGGTGTCGCGCAGACACCGGATGGTGCCGAGCCAGCCGATGTCCTCCTGGGTGAACCGGCGCTGCCCGGCGGAGTTGCGCTCGACCCGCTCCAGCAGGCCGATCTTCTCGTAGTAGCGCAACGTGTCCAGAGTGAAGCCGGTCTCTTCGACCACTTCGGCAGGTGTGTAGACGCTCACGATGGTCGAGCATCCCACCTGGAGTGCACTCCAGGTCAAGCCACGCCCGAAATGACCGAAATATCACTGTAAATCCGGAAATGAAATCGGCGCTTGACATGGACCGCACTCCAGCTTCCACAGTCATGGCCATGCAGATCGCACTCGGCACCATCCCCTTCGGCACCGCCGTCAACGAGCGGGACACCTTCGCCATTCTCGACCGGTTCGTCGAAGCCGGCGGCACCATGCTGGACACGGCCGACAACTACCCGTTCTGGGTCGAGGGCTGCACGGGCGACGAGAGCGAGGCGGCCATCGGCGCCTGGCTGGCCGCCCGTGGAAACCGCGACCAGGTCTTCCTGAGCACCAAGGTCGGCGCCCGGCCGATCGTCCCCGGCGACAGGACGCTGGACAGGACCGAGGGCCTGTCGGCCGCCGCCATCGACCAGGCCATCGAGGGCAGCCTCCGCAGACTGGGCACCGACCACGTCGACCTCTACTGGGCGCACATCGAGGACCGCTCGGTCCCCCTGGAGGAGACCCTGGCGAAGCTCGACGAGCTGGCCCAGAAAGGCAGGATCCGCCGCGCGGGCGCCAGCAACCTGCCCGCCTGGCGCCTGGAGCGGGCCAGGAACGTCTCGGCCGCGCACGGCTGGCTCCCCTACACCCACCTGCAGCTACGCCACACCTACCTGCGCCCGCGCCCGTACACCAGGCCGGCGGAGGGAGGCCACACGCTCACCACCGACGACCACCTGGAGTACGTACGCGAGCACGACGTGACGCTGTGGGCGTACAACACGCTGATGTTCGGCGCGTACACCCGCGAGGACCGCCCGATCGCGGAGATGTACGACCACCCGGGCACCACGCGGCGGCTCGCCGTCCTGCACGAGGTGGCGCGGGAGCTGGGCGCGACGCCGAACCAGGTGGTCCTGGCCTGGCTGCTGGCGGACGGTCATGTGCCGATCGTCGGCGTGAGCTCCCTGGCCCAGCTGGAGGAGGCCATCGGCGGGTCGGAGCTGAAGCTGGACGAGGAGCTGAAGACGCGACTCGACGCGCCGAGCTGATCAGGCATGCCGACTGATCGGGAGTGCTGGACAGGCGGCTGATCTGGGAGCTGACCTGAGGGCTGACCTGAGGGCTGACCTGAGGGCTGACCTGAGGGCTGACCTGAGGGCTGATCGGGCGTGCTGAACAGGGGGCCGATCAGGATGGCAGGTGGTCGGCCAGGTAGCGGCGGACGAGTTGCTTGCACTCGGCGATCAGCTCGGGGTCGCCGTCATGGTCCACCCGGAAGGCGAGCTTGAGCACCGCGTCCGTGGCCTCGACCGCCACCAGGATCGCCCGGTCGAGGCCGCGGTCCAGGGGGACGCCGAGCAGGTCGGTGCCGAGCCCGCGCAGGCGGTCGGCGACGACGGCGTTGTTCTCCAGCGCCGCGTCCAGCATGCGGTTGGTGCCCTCGATGGCCGGGCCGCCCGGCGCGCGCAGCACCTCGCCGAAGTCCACCACCCCGAACCCCGGGGTGCTCCGCTTCATCGACACGAACTCGTCGATGGCCAGCTCCACCAGGTCGGTCCAGTGGCTCAGCTCGGCGGCGGCGATGAGCTCGGACACCCGGCCGAGGAACGCCTCCAGATTGCGCAGCGCGAGCGCACGCACCAGGCCCTGTTTGTCGGGAAAGAACTGGTAGAAGGTCCCGATCGGCACCTCGGCCCGGCGAGCGACCTCCTTGGTGGTCAGCGATTCGTAGCCGATCTCGTCGAGGAGGAGCGCGCACTCGTCGAGCATCCGCTCCACCCGCTCCACGCTGCGACGCTGGGCGGGGCGGCGGCGCAAGGTACTCGTCATGCCCCCATCCTGGCGCATTACTGGCAGGTAGCCGTGCGCCGGTTAACATGAGCCATACTCGCCTAGCTTGAGGAGCCTGCGATGTTCCTGTGGGGTACGGCCACCGCCGCCTACCAGATCGAGGGCGCCGCGAGCGAGGACGGCAGGGCCCCGTCCATCTGGGACACCTTCTCCCACGAGCCCGGCCGTACCAGGGACGGGCACACCGGGGACGTGGCCTGCGACCACTATCACCGGTGGGCCGAGGACGTGGCCCTGATGGCGGAGCTGGGGGTCAACGCCTACCGCTTCTCCCTGTCCTGGTCCCGGGTGCAGCCCGACGGGGTGGCCAACCCGAAAGGGCTGGACTTCTACGAGCGGCTGGTCGACGGGCTGCTCGCGGCCGGGATCACGCCGGTGCCCACGCTGTTCCACTGGGACCTGCCGCAGGCGGAGCAGGATCGCGGCGGCTGGCTGAGCCGCGACACCGCCCACCGCTTCGCCGACTACGCGGCGCTGGTGGCCGAGCGACTGGCGGACCGGGTGGCGATGTGGATCACGCTCAACGAGCCGTTCGTGCACATGGCCTTCGGACACGCGCTGGGCATGCACGCCCCCGGTCAGGCCCTGATGGTGGACGCCCTGCCCGTCGCCCACCACCAGCTCCTCGGCCACGGCCTGGCCGTGGACGCGCTGCGGGCGGCCGGCGCCGAGCAGGTGTTGATCACCAACAACTGCACCCCGGTACGGCCGGCGTCGGACTCAGCGCAGGACGTGGCCGCCGCCGAGGCGTACGACATCCTGCACAACCGCCTCTTCCTCGAACCCCTCCTTCTCGCGACATATCCGGATTTGTCGGCGTACGGACCCATGGACTGCGTCCGCGACGGCGACCTCGCCATCATCGCGGCGCCCCTGGACGGCCTCGGCGTCAACTACTACAACCCCACCCGGATCGCCGCCCCCACCGAAGCGGGCCTGCCCTTCTCCGACGCCGGCATCACCGGCGTCCCCACCACCGCCTTCGGCTGGCCGGTCGTCCCCGACGGCCTGCGCGAGCTCCTGGTGGGCCTGCGCGCCCGGTACGGCCCGGCCTTGCCGCCGATCTACATCACCGAGAACGGCTGCTCCCAGCCCGACGTCCCCGGCCCGGACGGCACCATCGACGACCAGGCCAGGATCGCCTTCCTGGACGAGCACATCCAGGCCGTACGACGTGCCCAGGATGAGGGCGTGGACGTGCGCGGCTACTTCGTCTGGTCACTGCTGGACAACTTCGAGTGGGCGGAGGGCTATCACCAGCGGTTCGGCCTGGTCCACGTGGACTTCCAGACGCTGCGCCGCACCCCCAAGGCCTCCTACACGTGGCTGAAGGGGTTTCTGGCCGCCCTTTAGAACACCGACACGTGCACGTGGTCGTAGTGGTTGGCCGTGACGCCGCCACGGTCGGACATGGGGTCCCAGCCGCCGCCCGAGCGGATGTCGTAGTAGCGCTGCTTCCAGATGATGTACATCACGCCGAGCCGGGAGCCGTTCTTGATCAGGTATTCGGCCAGCGCGTCGCCCCGGTCGGCCTCGCCGCCGGTGGCCATGCCCCGGGAGATCATGAAATCGCAGGCCCGCCCCTTGCCGTGCTCCCCCGGGTCGCCGGGGCGCAGGCAGCCGACCCCGTAGGGCATCGGGAAGTTCTGCATGACGTCGGCCCGTACCGAGATCAGCCGCTGGGTGAGGCCGCCAGCGCCGCCGGGCTGCTGGAAGCCGTACTTGGCGAGCAGTCTGTCCATCTCGCGGCGTCTGCCCTGCAGCGTGCGGATCTCCTTCTGAAGCTTCTTGATCTTGTCGTTGGCGGCCAGCTTGGCCTTGTCGGAGTCCCGGATGAGCCGCTCGACCTCGGCGACCCGGGCGGCCCGGTCGATGGCCATGTAGTTCATGTTGGCGGCGTTGCCGAGCGCCTTGTGCGGGTCGAGGCCGAGGCTCAGCAGCTGGGTGGGGTCCATGGGGCCGAGCATGTAGGTGGTCGTCGCCAGCTCGGCCAACTCGCCCCTGGCCGCGGCCAGCCGGCTGGTCAGCGAGCCGGAGGTGGTCACCGCCCGCTTCGCCTGGATCCGGACCTCTTCCAGGCTCTGGATCTGACCGCGGTAGCGGTTGTTGAGCGCGGCGGCCTGCTTGGTCAGCTTGCGCAGCGAGGTGGGGCTCGGGTCCGCCGAGGCCGCCTGCGGGGCGGGGATCGCGAACAGCCCGGCGAGGACGACGGCACTCACGGCCATGCGCCCTGCTCTCACGACCTTCCTCCCCTAGTAGACGGATCGAAACTATAGAAGATGATCTTGAGGGCTGTCATCTGAACGGACGAACTGATGCCCCTTTGACGAAGGATGTCAAGACTTGTCCGATCTAAGCTCCCAATAAGTTTGGGCCTTGCCAAGATCGGCGCATCGGTCTGAGATGGCGATCGAACTCGTCTCTGCGAAGGGGCAGACCCGTGTCTCGATCATTGAAGCTCTTCACCGTGGCCGTCCTCGGCTTAGGCACGTCCCTGGTGGGCCTGCAGGCCCAGGCCGCCGTGGACCCTCTACCACCCAGTGACCGGATCGAGCTCTACGAGCTCGACAGCCCGCTCGGCACCGGCCAGTCCCTCCGGGAACAGGGCTTCGACGTCGTCCAGCAGGAGATCAAGGACGGCAAGGAGCACGTCGAGCTGACCGCCGCCCAGGAGGACCTCGCCGGACTGCGGAAGCTCGGCCTCAAGCCCGAGCCCGTCCGCAACCCCCAGGGTCAGACCCAGCTGGAGGCGGCCAGGGCGCAGGCCGCGAACGGCTACACCGTCTACAAGTCCTACTCCGAGCCCGGCGGCATCGCCGACCAGCTCAAGGCCATCGCCGACGCCAACAAGGACATCGTCAAGCTCACCTCGCTCGGCAAGACGCTGAGGGGCCAGGACATCCTCGCCGTCAAGGTGTCCAAGCAGGCCAGGGTGCTGCCCGACGGCCTCAAGCCCGCGGCCCTCTACTCGGCCACCCAGCACGCCCGCGAGTGGATCGCCACCGAGGTGGACATGCGGCTGCTCAAGCACGTGGTCGCCAACAAGCACGCGCTCAGGGACCTGCTCAACAAGACCGAGCTGTGGTTCGTGCCCGTCGCCAACCCCGACGGCTACGACTTCACCTTCACCGAGGGCAACCGCCTGTGGCGCAAGAACCTGCGTGACGTGAACGGCGACGGCCGGATCACCACCGGCGACGGCGTCGACCCCAACCGCAACTTCCCGTCGAACTTCCACTACGACGAGGAGGGCTCCTCCTCCATCCCGAGCAGCGAGACCTATCGCGGCACCGGCCCGGCCAGCGAGCCGGAGACGAAGGCGATGGACGGGCTGCTGCGGCGCGTCAACTTCGAGACGCAGCTCAACTACCACTCCTTCGGCCCGTTGCTGCTCTACCCGGCCGGCTACCAGATCGCCACCGAGACGGCGGACAACCCGATCTACGAGGCGCTGACCGGCACCGACGCCCGGCCCGCCGTCCCCGGGTTCGACCCCGACCTCGGCGCCGAGCTCTACACCACCAACGGCGACACCAACGACCACGCGCACCGCAAGTACGGCACCCTGTCCTGGACGCCGGAGCTGAACGAGGGCTGCGAAGGCTGTGGCTTCGTCTTCCCCGACGACGAGGCGCTGGTGCAGGCGGAGTTCGAGAGAAACCTGCCGTTCGCGCTGGACATCGCCAAGTCCGCGGTCAACCCGGTGGAGCCGGTCAGCCACCTGGGCAACAAGACCCCCGACTTCGTCATCGACCCCTTCGAGCTCAGCCACGGCAAGGACCAGGTCGTCCAGGTCAACGCCAAGCGCAAGCTCGGCCCCGTGCTGCTCAACTACCAGATCGGCAACGGCCGTAAGAAGACCGCGACCACCAAGGAGTGGCAGGGCGGCGAGCGCTACGGCGACGGCTACGACCGCTACTACCACTGGATGCGCGGCAAGATCACCGGCACCAAGCCGGGCGACACGGTCAAGGTCTGGTTCACCGCGCTCGGCAAGAAGAGCGCGGAGTTCACGTACAAGGTGGCGACCGACATCGGCGGCAAGGTGCTGGTGCTGGCCGCCGAGGACGTGACGGGCATCAGCCCGGCGCAGGGCGTGACCGAGGCCAAGTACGCCGACGAGTACGTGGCGGCGCTCACCCAGGCCCGGTACACCTCCGACGTGTACGACGTCGACAAGCAAGGGCGTAAGGCCCCGCATCCGCTGGGCGTGCTCAGCCACTACAAGGCGGTGATCTGGGAGACCGGCGACGACGTCATCCCCCGCAGCGTGGGACAGGTGCCCGGCACCACCTCCAAGGTGGGCGTGGACACCGAACTGGCCGTCCGCGACTACCTGAACGAGGGCGGCAAGGTCATGCACTCGGGCAAGTATCCGTCGTACGCGGCCAACGCCAACGGCGCCTACTTCTACCAGCCCGACCAGCCGGGACAGCCGGAGTGCGCGGAGCCGAACGACCCGCCGTGCATCCCGGTGTTCAACGACTTCCAGCAGTACTGGCTGGGCGCGTACGTCTACTTCGACAACGCGGGAAGTGACCCGGCGACGAACCAGCCGTACGCGCTGAACGGCGTGGCCGGCGCCTTCGACGGCTTCTCCGCCACGCTGGAGCCCGACGTGCACACCAACTCGTTCGTGGCCACCTCGGCGATCCTGCCGGCCGACCGGTTCCCGCTGTTCGCCAGCTCCGCGCCGATCAAGTGGGCCCGGCCCGGCGGCCCGTTCGATCCGCACACCGGCTCGTGGGACGTCTACAGCGGCATCGCCGACGTCTCCTGGAAGCGGCTGAGCAAGACCGTCGACCTGACCGGCAAGAGCGCCGGCGACCTGTCGTTCTGGACCTCCTACGACACCGAGGCCGGCTGGGACCACCTGGTCGTGGAGGCGCGCACGGCGGGCGGCGACGACTGGACGACGCTGCCCGACGCCAACGGCCACACCACGCAGGCCACCGGAGACAGCTGCGCGGCCGATTGGCGCACCATCCACCCGTTCACCCAGCGCTACCAGGGGCCGAACTGCGAGCCGACCGGCACCTCCGGCGCGTGGCACGCGGCCTCGGGCAACTCCGCGGGCTGGCAGCAGTGGAAGATCGACCTGACCCCGTACGCGGGCAAGCAGGTCGAGCTGTCCATCTCCTACATCAGCGACTGGGGCACCCAGGGCGCGGGGGTCTTCCTCGACGACTTCGCGCTCACGCTGGACGGCGCGGCGGCCGAGCAGACCTCGTTCGAGTCCGACCTGGGCGGCTGGGCCGTGGCGGACGCTCCCGAGGGCACCTCACCGTCGATCAACAACTGGGCCCGCACGGACCAGATCTTCGAGGAAGGCGGCGGCATCGTCACCAAGGACACGGTCTACCTGGGCTTCGGCGCGGAGAGCGTGACGAGTCAGGAGGCGCGCACCGATCTCGTCAAGCGGTCGATGCGCCATCTTCTGGGCGATCCCCGCTGATCCTCGCTGATCTCCGCTGATCACCAGGGGGCACGGCACACCGTGCCGTGCCCCCTCTTGCGTACGTGACCAGAACATGGTTCGGTCACAGGTGAGGCTCGGACGACCAAAGGTTGCGGGAGGCCATGACATGCGCCAGCACGACACACTCTTCATCGGGGGCGAATGGGTGGCCCCGGCGGGCACCGGGACGATCGACGTCATCTCCCCGCACACCGAAGAGGTCGTGGGCCGGGTGCCCGACGGCACGACCGAGGACGTGGACCGGGCGGTCGCCGCGGCCCGCGAGGCGTTCGACCACGGCCCGTGGCCCCGCCTGACCTTCGCCGAACGCGCCGCGGCCATCGGCCGGCTGGCCGAGATCTACGCCGCCAGGCAGGCCGAGATGGCCGCGCTCATCACCGAGGAGATGGGCTCGCCCATCACCTTCTCCACCCTGGCGCAGGCGCCGCAGCCGCTCAGCATGCTGCAGTACTACGCCGAGCTCGGCGCCGGCTTCGAGCAGGAGGAGCAGCGGCCCGGCCTGTTCGGGCCGGTGACCGTGCGCAGGGAGCCGGTGGGCGTGGTGGCGGCCGTGGTGCCGTGGAACGTCCCCCAGTTCGTCACGATGACCAAGGTCGCGCCCGCGCTGCTGGCCGGCTGCGCGATCGTGCTCAAACCCGCGCCGGAGACGCCGCTCGACGCCTACCTGCTGGCCGAGATGGCGCAGGAGGCCGGCATCCCGCCCGGCGTGCTCAACATCGTTGCGGCGGGCCGCGAAGTGGGCGAGCACCTCGTCTCCCACAGGGGCGTGGACAAGGTGGCGTTCACCGGCTCGACCGCGGCGGGCCGCCGCATCGGCGCGATCTGCGGCGAGCAGCTCAAGCGGGTCAGCCTGGAGCTGGGCGGCAAGTCCGCGGCGATCTTCCTGGACGACGCCGACCTGCAGGCCAGCATGGGCATGCTGGCCATCGCCTCGCTGATGAACAACGGCCAGGCGTGCGTCGCGCAGACCCGCATTCTGGCCTCGCGCAACCGCTACGAGGAGGTCGTGGAGGCGGTCGCCGCCATGGTCACCTCGCAGCCCGTCGGCGACCCCGCCGACCCGGCCACCGGCATCGGCCCGCTGGTCGCCAAGCGCCAGCAGGAACGCGTCGAGGGCTACATCAAGATCGGTATGGACGAGGGCGCCAAGGTCGTCGTCGGCGGGCTCGACCGGCCCCGCGACCGCGGCTGGTACGTCGCGCCCACCGTCTTCGCCGGGGTCTCCAACGACATGCGCATCGCCCGCGAGGAGATCTTCGGCCCGGTGCTGGCGGTCATCCCGTACGAGGACGAGGCCGACGCCGTCCGCATCGCCAACGACAGCGACTACGGCCTGGCCGGCACCGTCTGGACGGCCGACACCGAGCACGGCATGGACGTGGCCCGCCAGGTCCGCACCGGCACCTACGGGGTCAACTGCTACATGCTGGAGAGCAACACGCCCTTCGGCGGCTACAAGGCCAGCGGCATCGGCCGCGAGCTCGGCCCGGAGGGGCTCGGCGGCTATCTGGAGTACAAGTCGATCGCCAGGCTCGGCTGAACGGTGGGGCCCCGGCACATACCGGGGCCCCATCCACCCGGATGGCGCCCAGCGAGCCCCCGCAACGCTGGGCAACCGCCCGACTACGAGAAGTATGTCCTACGTCAACCGCCTCGGCGGTTTCGTACCCCTAAGACTTTCTCCCGGCGGTTTCTATCCATCCGCCATAGGTAGACGTCTCTTACTCAGGAAAAGTTCGAAGAGATCCATTTTCCGATGCGATGGATGAGTTCGGGGGTCGCCGCCGCCTCCGCGTGGCCGTACCCCGGCTCGATCCAGAGCTCCTTCGGCTCCCGTGCGCCGTCGTACAGCTGGTGCGGGTGATCGAGCGGGAAGAAGGCGTCGGCGTCGCCGTGCACGATCAGCACCGGCGCGGGTGAGATGAGCGCCACCGCCTCGTGCGGCGGCATCGGGATCGGCTCCCACGCCCTGGCGGCGATCCTGGTCCGCTTGGCCACCCTGGCCGCCCAGCGCCCGACGGGCCGCTCGATCGCCCAGTGCACCTGGCGCATCGGCTTGGTGCCCCGGTAGTACCAGCGGGCGGGCCCGCTCACCGCCACCACCGCGTCGGCCCCCTCGCACAGCCCGCCGTGCCGCACCGCCACCGAGGCGCCCATGGAGAACCCCACCACCGCGATCTTGCGATAACCGATCACCCGGGCATGCCGGACGGCGGCGTCCACGTCGAGGATCTCCCGATCCCCCACCGTGCTCTCGCCTCCCGACCGGCCGTGGCCACGGAAGTCGAACGCGACCACCCCGCCGTAACGGCTCAGCACGTGCGCGATGCGGCGCGCCGTGCGCTCCCGCCACGATCCCGTGAAGCCGTGCGCCACCACGATCCCCACGTCCCGCCCGCTGGGGCCCGTGGGATCGGTGTGCGCGGCGTCGATGCGTACCCCGTCCTCGGTCCTGAGCAGGACGGGGAAGTGTGGTGCGAAAGGCATGCCCCGAGCCTATTCCCGGCGCCGCAGGTGCCTGTCGCGCAGCCACGCCTCCTCGGCCGCCTCCCGCGACCGCTCGGCGGCGTACTCCTTGACGACGCCGTGCAGGCGGAGCCGTCCGCCGGCCTGGCGCACCACCAGCGCCTTGTCCGCCAGGCCGCCGAGCAGGCCGGGCAGCTCCGCGCCACGCAGCAGCCCGCCGTCGGCGCAGACCCGCGCGGCGAGCTCCGGGTCGAAGGCGCCCGCGAAGACCGGCAGCCTGCGCAGCAGCACCCGCTCCTTGGGGCTGAGCAGCTCGTGGCTCCACTCCAGAACCGCCCATACGGTACGCGCGCGGCCCGGCACGGCGGGATCCACCACCCGCAGCAGTCCGTGCCGCCCGCCGATCCGCTGGAGCATCCGCGCCGGGGCGATGGACCGGGCGTGCGCGGCGGCCAGTTCGAGCGCGAGGGGCACCCCTTCGAGCAGCCGGCACACCCGCTCGACGTCGCGATCGGCCACCCCGCGAGCCCCGGCGGCGGCCGCCCGCTCCACGAAGAGCTCCACGGACCCGGCGTCCGTCCGCCCGTCGCCGGGCAGCGCCAGCGGCGGCACCCGCCGGACCAGCTCGCCGGGAACCCCCGCCGCCCGCCTGCCGGTGAGCAGGAACCGCAGGCCGGGGCAGCGCGCGGCCAGCGCGGCGACCAGCCCCGCGCAGTCCCCCCGCGGCAGGTCACAGCCGTCGAGCACGAGCAGCCCGGAGGAGGCCGGGTGCACGTCCAGCGCCTTGACGACCGACCGCCCGTCGGCGATACACCCGAGCTCCACCACTTTGGCACGTTCCAAGTAGGCGATCCGCCCGGCCAGCCGGGTCTTGCCGATGCCGCCCGGCCCGACGAGCGTGATCACCCGCTCGTCACGGAGCAGCGCGCACAGTTCGTCCACATCGCGCTCACGCCCGACGAAACGGCCGGTCGCGGAAGGATCAGACACGCGGCCAGTTTCCACTGGTCCGAGGCTCGCCGTGACCGCTTTGCCGAAGCGCGTCACCATGACGGCCGAGGTCGGCGGCGCCCAGCACCATCCGGACCCGGGACTCCTCGGCCGCCCGCACGGCCGCGCGCAGATCGGTGATCATGACGCGGGCGCTGCTGTCCCGGATCCGCTCCCGCAGCCGGGCCTCGTCCAGCTCGGCGGGGACCGGGCAGGCGATGCCGCCCACGGCGATCACCGCGTCGGTCACCACCAGCAGCGCGGGGCCGACCGACAGGCAGATGAGCACCGTGTCGCCGGGACGCACCCCACGGCGCCGTAACAGGATGCTCGCGGCGGCGGATCGCTCGTCCAACTGCCGCTCGGTGAGGGCCAGGCCGGTGCCCGAGTCGACCATGACGATGCGCTCATCCATGCGCCCACGCTAGGCAGGACCACCTGGTACGTACATCGGGCGGATTATGCAGATCCCTATGCAGAAGGCGCCGGATGCTCCGCGGCCCACACGGCGATCTGCGCCCGTGAGGTGTAGCCGAGCTTCTCCATGATGTTGGCGATGTGCCGGGCCACCGTCGCCGGGCTGATCACCAGCTCGCCGGCGATGGCCCGGTTGGACAGCCCACGGGTGAGCAGGGCGGCGACTTCGTGCTCGCGGGCGGTCAGCGGCGAGCGCCTGACCGGCTCGGTGACGGCCGCGCCGGCCGGGGCCGCCGGCCGCACGCCCTCCAGGACGAGCCGGGCGGCCTCGTCGGGACACATCGACCGCCCCCGCGACCAGAGCGAGGTGGTACGGCCCTCGCCGAGCTTGGCGCGGGCCCGGCCGAGCAGCTCCTCGATCCGCCCGGTGGCGAACCGCTGGCCGATCGACTCGCGCAGCGCGGCCGCGGCGGCGGCGGCCAGTACCGCGCCGTCCAGGTCGCCCTCGGCCTCGGCCAGCACCGACAGCCCCACCAGGCACCGGGCCACGCCCTGCCGCTGCCCGGTCCGCCTGCTCAGCTCGAGACTCGCGGCCAGCCGCTCCCTGGCCGCCGCGAACTCCCCCAGCATCGCCGCGACCCGGCCGCCCCTGGCCAGGGAGCGCGCCAGCTCCACCGTGCCGCACAGCTCCACGCCCCCGGCCAGCTCCCGCAGCCACGCGATGGCCGTCTCGTAGTGGTCCCATGCCGTCACCAGGTCGCCGCGGGCCTCGGCCACGGCGCCGAGCTGGGTCGCGCCCCTGGCCATCATCCACCGGTGGCCGTGCTCGCGCGCTCGCGCCAGCGCCTGCTCGCCGTGCCGCTGCGCCTCGCGCAGCCTGCCGCGGGTCAGCGCCACCGCCGACAGCCCGGCCAGCCCGGCCGCCTGGTTCCACGCGTCGCCGGTGGCCGTGGCCAGCGCCAGGCCCTGCTCGGCGTGCCCGAGCGCCTCGTCGGCACGGCCGGTGCGCAGCAGCACCATGGTGAGCAGACTGTGCATGACGCAGCGCTGGAACGGGTCCCGCAGGCCCACCAGGCTCTGGAAGGCGTGGTCGAGCGATCGGCTCAGCTCGTCCCTGGCCTCCAGCCCGTAGGCGAGGCAGCCCCTGGCCTGGGCGAGCTGCTCCTCCGACACCCGCGTCAGGTCCCGGCTGAGCAGGCGCTCCAGGCAGCCCACGATCTCCATCGGGTTGCCGCTCACCGGCAGCAGGCCGGTGCTGTTGAAGCACAGCCGCAGGCCCAGCGGCACGTTGCCGGACTCGACCGCCCAGTCCAGCGCGGCCCGCAGGTCGTCGAGCAGGCTCCTGCTCCTGATCAGCGCCGCCAGCCTGTGCGGCCACGGCAGCCCGGCCTCGGCCACCTCGACGGCGAAGTGGCGCTCCTGCAGCTCGCACAGGACGCTCAGGTGGCGCTCGCGCACGGCCTCCCGCTCGGCCGCCTCCGCGAGCCGCTCGGCCGCGAACCGCCTGATGGTCTCCAGCAGCCAGTAGTGGCCCCGGCCCTCGTCGTAGAGCACCAGCGACTTGTGGATCAGGCCGCCCAGCAGGTCGACGATCTCCGGCTCGGCGATGGGCGGCACGGCGCACACCCGCTCGGTCAGCCCCAGGTCGAACGGCCCGGCGAACACCGACAGCCGGCGCAGCAGCACCTGCTCCTTGGCCGACAGCAGGTCGTGGCTCCACTGGACGGCGGCGAGCAGGGTGCGCTGCCGGGCCGGGGCGGTGCGCTCGCCGGTGGTGAGCAGCGAGAAGCGGTCGTCGATCCGGTCGGCGATCTGCGCGGGGCTGAGCAGGCTCGTACGGGCCGCGGCCAGCTCCAGCGCCAGGGGAAGCCCGTCCAGCGCCCTGCACAGCCGTACGACGTCAGGCAGGCTCTCCTGGCCCAGTCTGGTGCCCGCCGCGGTCGCCCTCTCCAGGAAGAGTCGTACGGACTCCGCGTCGGACCCGCCGCCCTCGGGCAGGTCGAGCGGCGGGACCCGCCAGACGAGCTCGCTCGCGATGCGCAGCGGCTCCCTGCTGGTGGCCAGGATGGCGAGCTGCCGGCAGGACGCGACGAGCGCGGCGGCCACGTCGGCGCACTCGTCGACCAGGTGCTCGCAGTTGTCCAGCAGCAGCAGGCAGGGGCCGCCGCCGCGCAGCCGGGCCACCAGCGTGTCCAGCAGCGGCCGGCCGCCCTCCTGGCGCACCCCGAGCACCCTGGCGATCTCCTCGATCACCAGCTCGGGACGGGTGATCCTGGCCAGCTCGATCAGCCAGACGCCCTCGGGACAGCGCGGGCCGCCCTTGGCGGCCACCTGTAAGGCCAGCCGGGTCTTGCCGATGCCGCCGACGCCGCACAGGGTCACCACCCGCGCCCGGCCGAGCAGCCGGCACAGCTCGTCGATGTCGCGCTCCCGGCCGACGAACCGGTTGGGCTCGACGGGCAGGTTGTGCCGGGGGAGATCAGGCATGTGGTCACCCTGCGTCGCGGAAGGATCACACTCTCCCACAGTGTCGCACTTTTCACCCGACGAGCGAGCTGACCACGGCCCTTTCGTCCACCACGCGCAGCGCCGGGGTCCCCACCAGGCGCCTGGCCAGCTCGTAGGGGGCGACCGCGAGGGTGGCCCCGTGCTCGTGGGCGAGCACCCGGCAGCCGACCACGGTCGGCTCGTGCGCGATCACGACGTGCGCGCCGGACATCAGCGCCGCGTCCAGCAGCCGCAGTCCCTTGAACACGTCGCCGACCGCGGCCAGCACCACGTCGTCCTTGCCGACCACCAGCCGGGTGACCAGTTTGCGCAGATCGCCGGCCAGCTCGTCGTGGTCGAAGATCCGATGGCCGTCGAGCGTCAGCGCGGGCCCCGCCAGCGGCCCGAACTCCACCGTGCCGTCGCCCAGCAGCTCGCTGAACGGAAGCGCGCCCGCCGCCGCCTCCACCGCGAAGACGTGCCGTACGTCCGCCGCCGCGGCGTCGCAGCCCCGATGGGTGATCATCATCCGGGCCTCGCCGGAGCCGCCCAGCACCGCGACCCCGCCCGCCCAGGCCACCGCGTGGACCGCGACGGGCAACGCCGCGCCGAGCGGCAGGTTCACCAGGACGCGGTCGCCGTAGCGCAGGCCGTAACGGCGCAGCCCCGCCGCGGCGTGCGTGACCCGCCGGGCGAAAGCGGCGTGGGACAGCATCGCGCCGGTCCTGACATCGCTCACGGCCGGCTGATCCCCCTGCGTCGCTGTCGAGCCCATGACCAGCTCTGTCCACGTCATGCCGGTCAATCTAGGGATTGCGGCCCTTCCTGCCATGCGCACAAATGTGCATCAGCGTATGTAGGAGAGCTCCTTGAATGAATGTGCAGGGCCGGTCTCGCTCCGTCCATCAGACGGGATCAACTAGACTTAACTCCGCCGCGACTTCGCGCGGTCGCCTCCACGAACACAGAGCGAGACCACTCATGCCTTTGAACAGCCGCGACGACCTGCGGAATATCGCGATCATCGCGCACGTCGACCATGGCAAGACCACGCTCGTCGACGCCATGCTCTGGCAGTCCGGGGCATTCCGCGCGAACCAGGACGTTGACGACCGCGTCATGGACTCCAATGACCTCGAGCGCGAGAAAGGCATCACCATTCTCGCGAAGAACACCGCCGTCCAGCACAGCGGCATGACCATCAACATCATCGACACGCCGGGCCACGCCGACTTCGGTGGCGAGGTCGAGCGCGGCCTGTCCATGGTCGACGGTGTGGTGCTGCTGGTGGACGCCTCCGAGGGCCCGCTGCCGCAGACCCGGTTCGTGCTGCGCAAGGCGCTGTCCGCCAAGATGCCGGTCATTCTGTGCATCAACAAGGTGGACCGGCCCGACGCGCGCATCGCGGAGGTCGTGGACGAGGTCTACGAGCTCTTCATCGACCTCGACGCCACCGAGGAGCAGATCGACTTCCCGATCATCTACGCCTCGGCGAAGGCCGGCCGCGCGTCCCTGGCGCGCCCCGACAACGGCGGCATGCCGGACGCGGAGGACCTGGAGCCTCTGTTCGACATCATCAAGTCGACCATCCCGGCGCCGGTCTACGACCCCAACGCGCCGCTGCAGGCGCACGTCACCAACCTCGACGCCTCCGCCTACCTGGGCCGCATCGCGCTGTGCCGGATCCACCAGGGCGTGCTGCGCAAGGGTCAGCAGGTGGCCTGGTGCCGCACCGACGGCTCGATCCAGAAGGTCAAGATCACCGAGCTGCTCATGACCGAGGCGCTGGAGCGCAAGCCCGCCGAGCTGGCCAGGCCCGGCGACATCATCGCCATCGCCGGCATCCCCGACATCATGATCGGCGAGACGCTGGCCGACCCGGACGACCCGCGCCCGCTGCCGCTGATCACCGTCGACGAGCCCGCCATCTCGATGACCATCGGCACCAACACCTCGCCGCTGGTCGGCAAGGCCAAAGGCTCCAAGGTCACCGCCCGCATGGTCAAGGACCGCCTGGAGAAGGAGCTCGTCGGCAACGTCTCGCTGCGCATCCTGCCCACCGAGCGTCCCGACACCTGGGAGGTCCAGGGCCGCGGCGAGCTGGCGCTGGCCATCCTCGTCGAGCAGATGCGCCGCGAGGGCTTCGAGCTGACCGTCGGCAAGCCCCAGGTCGTCACCAAGCTCGTGGACGGCAAGGTGCACGAGCCCGTGGAGCGCCTCACCGTCGACTGCCCCGAGGAATATCTCGGCGCCATCACCCAGCTCATGGCCGTCCGCAAGGGGCGCATGGAGCACATGACCAACCACGGCACCGGCTGGATCCGGATGGAGTTCGTGGTGCCGGCGCGCGGGCTGATCGGCTTCCGCACCGAGTTCCTCACCGAGACCCGCGGCACCGGCCTGGTGCACCACGTCTTCGAGGCCTACGAGCCGTGGTTCGGCGAGCTGCGCACCCGTAACAACGGCTCCCTGGTCGCCGACCGGTCCGGGCCCGTCACCCCCTTCGCCATGCTCAACCTGCAGGAGCGCGGCACGCTGTTCGTGGCGCCGACCACCGAGGTGTACGAAGGCATGATCGTCGGCGAGAACTCGCGCTCCGACGACATGGACGTCAACATCACCAAGGAGAAGAAGCTCACCAACATGCGCTCCTCCACCAGCGAGGAGACCGAGAAGGTGATCCCGCCGCGCAGCCTGTCGCTGGAGCAGGCGCTGGAGTTCATCCGCGAGGACGAGTGCGTGGAGATCACGCCGGACGCGGTGCGCATCCGCAAGGTGGTGCTCGACGCCGCCGTCCGCGGTCGCGCCACCGCCCGCGCCAAGCGCGCCTGACCGACCACCGGTGAAGGTCCCGCTCGCGACCGTGTGTCGCGCGCGGGACCTTCCTCGTCTGCGGCGGACGAGCACGCCGTGGGACCTTTCCCGTCTGCGGCGGACGAGCACGTCGTAGGGCCTTTCTCGTCTGCGGCGGACGAGCACGTCGTAGGACCTTTCTCG
The DNA here is from genome assembly GCF_014646515.1 of Nonomuraea glycinis. GTDB lineage: Bacteria > Actinomycetota > Actinomycetes > Streptosporangiales > Streptosporangiaceae > Nonomuraea > Nonomuraea glycinis. Next base: position 310,030 of record NZ_BMNK01000001.1, on the reverse strand, counting down.
TCGGCGGCGGACGATCACGCCGTAGGGCCTTTCTCGTCGGCGGCGGACGATCAGCGGCGGGGCAACTCGCTCCCCCTGACGTGGGCGCAGAGCCACTCGATCAGCGGGGCGTAGTCGCGCCAGGTGTCGCGCACCCGCCCGGCGACCTCCGGCGTGTGCACCCAGGGCTCCGGCTCGAAGCGGCTGCCCGCGTGCAGGGAGCGGTGGCGCAGCAGGTCGAGGCGGGGATGGTCGACGGGGACGCCGCGCGGCCTGGTCTTGAGCCGGTCACCGGAGACCGCGTAGCCGGCGGCGCGCAGCGAGGAGACGATCTCTTCGAGCGGCTTGCCGGACAGGTCCTCGTCGACGGCCGCCCGGTAGCGGGCCACCTGGTCGGTGGCCTGCGAATAGACGCCGCCCGCGGTGTAGAGACCCGCCGCGCTCACCTCGACGTAGAGGCCGATGCCGGGCTGGTGCTCGACGAAGGCCCCCTGGTGCGTCTTGTAGGGGGACTTGTCCTTGGCGAAGCGCACGTCGCGGTACGGCCTGAAGAGCTGAGCCTGCCCGAACTCGGCGGCCAGCTCCTCGGTCAGCGCCACCATCGGCGCCCGCACCGCCTCCTCGTAGAGGTGCTTGTGCCGCGCGAAGTAGGTCTTGGAGTTGTCCGCCTCCAGACCCTCGTAGAAGACGAACGCCTCGTCGGGGATGCCGGTGAAACCCATGCCGTAAGGGTGCCACGCGTCACCGACGGTCTTCGGCGAGGGGCGGTATGTCGTCCTCGTACTTCTTGCCGGGTTTGGGGCGGCGGCCGTACAGCTCGCTCACGGTGGCGAAGGCGTAGCCCTTGCGGGTGAGCCGGTCGAGCAGGCCGGGGACGGCCTTGACGGTGGTGCGGTGGATGTCGTGCATGAGCACGATGGAGCCCGGCTCGGCCCGCGCCCCCCGCCTGGCCACGACGGCGGGCACCCGGTCACGCCAGTCGAAGGTGTCGACGTTCCACAGGATCTGCGCCTGCCCCCGATGGCGGGTCAGCGCGGCGACGCGGCGGTCGGTGGACCCGTACGGCGGGCGCATGAGCCGCATCCGGACCCCGGTCAGCGATCGCACCAGCCTGTCGGTGCGCCGCAGCTGACGCCTGATCCGGCTCTTCGACAGGGCGGTGAGCTGCCGGTGGCTCCAGCTGTGGTTGCCCAGCTCGTGGCCGTCCGCCACCATCTGGCGCACCCGCTGGGCGCCCCGGCCGGCGGCGACCATCTCGCCCACGACGAAGAAGGTGGCCTTGACGTCCCGGGCGCGCAGGATGTTCAGCAGCCGGCCCGTGTGGCGGCCGGGGCCGTCGTCGAAGGTGAGCGCCACGCAGCCGGTCTCCGCGCAGTCGAGGCGGCGCGGCTTCGGCCAGTCGGGCTGCATGGCCATGAGCCGCTTGGCCAGCGTCTCAGGCTCGGGGACCGGGCGCGGGGGCGCCGACTCGACGTACGTGAAGCTTCCCGTGGCGCATCCCGCCAGCGCCAGCAACGCCGGCGCCACCACCCACACGCGCATGCCGCCCCCACCCGACGCGGGGTCACGGATAGTCCTGGACCCGATCCCCCCGCATCTCCTTGGCCAGGTCGTCCCACCATGATGGGATATCCGCTTGCAACTCTGTGTAGCGACGCGCCACTCTCGTCGCACATCCTGCCGGGTCCGTGCCGACATGCCGGCGTTTCACCGCTCCCTCATGCCATCGGTAGAAGCCGTCCCTGTAACGCACGACCAGTCCGATCCACACCGACAGCGTCGGGCCGTCCCCGAGCTCGTATGCGTTGGTCACGCCCAGAGCCTGCAGCTCCGCCTGGAGCTTTTCCGTCGCCGCGCGGGATTCACTCACCCGCCGCCACCCCCTGCCGACGATGCGTCGCACACCTGTGGGTGTACCCACCGACAAGCCGCAGCCGTCAAGAACATAAAGTAATCATGAAACTCCAGATGGTGATCGGGAAGCCATATGACGTTATTGGTCGGCGAGCGCGCGCGGTTCGGCGACGACCATCACGAACCTGAGCTCTTCCCGCCCCTCGTTGGCGTAGCGGTGCGCCCGGTCGGCGGTGAAGAGCACCGCGTCGTCGACGCCGATCGCATGGCTCTTGCCGTGGACGGTGAGGGTCAGCTCGCCGGCGAGCACGGTGAGCATCTCGCGGGTGCCCGCGGGGTGCGGATCGCCGTCGTGGTGCTCGCCCGGCGCGAGCCGCCAGTCCCACAGCTCCAGGATCATCGGCGAGTCCGCCCCGACGAGCAGCCTGGCCCGCACGTCGCCCTGCTCGAAGGTGACCACGTCCGCCTTGTCCACGACCCTGACCATCGGCACGTCGGACACCTCGACCAGCCGGGCCACGGTCACGCCGAGCGCCGAGGCGATCCGGGTGAGGGTGGACACACTCGGGTTGGTCCTGGCCTGCTCGACCTGGACCAGCATGCCCCTGCTCACGCCGGACCTGGCGGCCAGGGCGTCGAGCGTCAGGCCGCGGTGGGTGCGCTGGGCGCGGACGTTGGTCGCGATGGCCTGTGTGATCGTCTCCGGATCCTGCACCAGTGCAGTCTAGTGGAAAGGATTTGCACTGTGTTGCACTCTGTGTACTGTACTGGAAGTGCAATGAACTGAACTATGCGAGAAACGAGGGATCCGTGACCGCGGTGATTCTGGCGACCGCCTGTGCGGTGGTGTACGGCACGGCCGACTTCTTCGGCGGGCTCGCCACCCGGCGATCGCGGGTGCTCGCCGTCGTCGCGCTCTCCCAGCTCGCCGGGCTGGCGCTCATCCTGGTCCTGCTGCCGGCGCTGCCCGGTCTGTTCAGCGGGGGCGCGCTCGGCTGGGGGCTCGGTGCGGGCCTGTGCGGCGCCGCCGGCCTGGTCCTGTTCTACCGGGCGCTGGCGAGCGGCGTCATGTCGGTGGTCGCGCCCACCACGGCGGTCACCTCCGCCGCCCTGCCCGTGATGTACGGCCTGGCCCGGGGGGAGCGCCCGGCCCCGCTGGCGCTGGCCGGAGTCGTGCTGGCCCTCGGCTCGGTGCTGCTGGTCAGCCAGGACCGCACGGCGGCCGGGAGCGGCTCGACGGGCTCGCTGCTCACCGCGCTGGCGGCGGGCGCCGGGTTCGGCGGGTTCTTCATCCTGCTGGACCTCACCCCTGACGGGGCGGGCCTCTGGCCGCTGGTCGGCGCGCGACTGTCGTCCATCTCGGTGGTGGTCGCGCTCGCTCTGGCGACGCGGCGCGCGCTGCGGCCGAGCACCGGATCGCTGCCCGTCATCCTGGCCGCGGGCGTGCTCGACATGGTGGCCAACGTGCTCTATCTGCTGGCCAAGGAGCAGGGCATGCTGAGCCTGGTGGTGGTGCTGGTCTCGCTCTATCCGGCGAGCACGCTGCTGCTGGCCAGACAGGTGCTCGGGGAGCGGCTGCACGCGATCCAAGTGACCGGAGTCGCATGCGCGTTGGGTGCGGTCGCGCTGATAGCCGTTGCGTAGGCGGCGAGCGCTTGTTACGTTTCGCGGCGCACCCTGGCCGACTGCCACGACTACGCCCGGGGCGGCGCACGCTCCTGGTGGGCGAGCCCCGCTGGGCCGGCCGGAGCGAGATCGAGACCCGCGAGTGGATCCGGTACGAGTCGGTGATCAACACCGCGCTGGCCGGCGCGCACGCCACCGCCCTGCGCTTCTACGACACGCGGCCGGCACCCGAGATCAGCGACTCCGGCGGCCGGCTGGAGGACCCCTTACCCGGCTCCATACGACCAGAGCCCGAATCCCAGCGGGGATACGGGCTCTGGATCAGTCGTCAGCTCTGCGATCTGGTGGAGCTTCGCTCGCAGGACGGGCTGCTGCGCGTCCGGCTGCACATGAGGCTGCGCCAGGCGTCAGGCGTGCGTCAGGCGTCAGGCCACGCTGGAGGCGGGCAGGCGGACGGCGCCTTCCTCGCGGACGTGCGTCTCAAGCATGCCGCGCAGCTGGCGGCGGCCCCGGTGGAGCCTGGACATGACGGTGCCGATGGGCGTGCCCATGCGGTCGGCGATCTCCTTGTAGGCGAAGCCCTCGACGTCGGCCAGGTATACCGCCAGGCGGAAGTCCTCGGGCAGCGCGCGCAGCGCGTTCATCACCACGTTGTCGGGCAGCCGGTCGAGCGCCTCGTTCTCGGCGGAGCGCAGCCCGGTCGAGCTGTGCGACTCGGCGGCGTGCAACTGCCAGTCCTCGATGTCCTCGGCCGCCGACAGTTTGGGAGAACGCTGCTTCTTGCGGTAGTCGTTGATGAAGTTGTTGGTCAGGATGCGGTGCAGCCACGCCTTGAGGTTGGTGCCCTCACGAAACTGGTGATAGGAGCTGTACGCCTTGGCCACGGTCTCCTGGACCAGGTCCTCGGCATCGGCCGTGTTACGGGTCAGGCGCATGGCGGAAGCGAACAGCTGCGATGTCACGGGCACGACGTCGCGCTCGAACCAGTCCTGACGCTGCTCTTCGGTCATGGTGATCAAATCATTCCCCCTTGCGCTATCCCCCGTACGGCCCCAGCCGCCTGACCGCGATTCCATCGTCGCAGGCCCGGTGTAAGGGCCGCGTTAGCCTCGATGTGCTGGTCAGAGAGGTGAACAGTCCACGTGCTCGCGGCGTGCGTCATCACACCAGCGGCCGGACGATCTCATTATTGTAACACTCACACGCCACATGTGTACAAAAAGTGGTCAGCGTCACATGAGATAGCTTTGAAGCATGAACTTCGTGAGCCGGCATGACGCGGGGACGCGCCTGTGGGTGGCGGAGGCCATCCGCAAGGTCGAGGCCGACGCCAACCGTAGTTGTGATACTCACCTGCACGTCTTTCCGCTTCCCTCAAGCTGGGGGGTAAACCTCTACTTGAAAGACGAGTCGGTGCACCCCACCGGTTCACTCAAACACCGACTCGCTCGCTCTCTCTTCCTGTACGGCCTCGCCAACGGCTGGATCGGACCCACGACCACGATCGTGGAGGCCTCCAGCGGCTCGACCGCGGTCAGCGAGGCCTACTTCGCCCGGCTGCTCGGCCTGCCCTTCATCGCCGTGATGCCCGCCTCCACCTCGCCGGAGAAGATCCACCTGATCGAGTTCCACGGCGGCAAGTCCCACCTGGTCACCGACCCCGGCATGATCTACGAGGAGTCGCGCCGGCTGGCCGCCGAGACGGGCGGCCACTTCATGGACCAGTTCACCTACGCCGAGCGGGCCACCGACTGGCGCGGCAACAACAACATCGCCGAGTCGATCTACGCCCAGATGTCCATGGAGCCCTACCCTGAGCCCGCCTGGATCGTGGTGGGCGCCGGCACCGGCGGCACCTCCTCGACGATCGGCCGCTACATCCGCTACCGCCGCCATGCCACCCGCCTGGCGGTGGTCGACCCGGAGGGCTCGGCCTTCTACCCGAGTTGGGTCTCCGGCGACGACTCCGTCACGGCGCCCGGCTCCCGCATCGAGGGCATCGGCCGCCCGCGCGTCGAGCCCTCGTTCCAGCCGGCGGTGATCGACCGGATGATCGCGGTGCCGGACGCCCACTCGATCGCCGCCATGCACTGGGTGCGCGAGGTCACCGGCCGCGACGTCGGCGGCTCCACCGGCACCAACATCGCCGCCTGCGTGGATCTCATCAAGGAGATGCGCGAGGCGGGCCGGCAGGGCAGCATCGTCACCCTCATCTGCGACAGCGGCGACCGCTACCGGGGCACCTACGGCGACCCCGACTGGCTGCGGTCCCAGGGCCTGTACATCGAGCCGCACCTGGCGACGCTGCGGGCATTCCTGCCCCTCTGACAGACCCGCTCTGACAGACCCGCTCTGACGGACCCGCTCTGACGGACCCGCGGGATCAGGTTCTGGCGGGATCGACCTCGAACAGCTTCGCCAGATCGTCCAGCATCGCGTGCGCGCCCTGGATGCCCACCGCGCTCATCCAGGTCAGGTCGCTGACCTCGTGCTGCTCGCCCTTGAGCTTGCCCCACAGCGGGTTCTTCAGGAACGTGTCCTTCGGCCCGTCGGAGGCCGGGTCCGGGTAGGTGGCGACGAAGATGCGGTCGGCGTCCAGCTCGGCGATGCGCTCCTGGCTGATGTCGACCGCGATGGCGTCCTTCTCGGTCGGCTGGCCCTCGGGCCGGGGGAAGCCCACGTCCTTCAGGACCAGGCCGGAGTAGGACTTCTCCACATACAGGCGGACGGTGTCCTCGCCGGCGAAGCGGACGACGGAGATCGTGGGCAGCTTGCCCTCCTTCTCCTTGATCGCTGTGCCGATCCGGCCGGCGCGCTCCTCGTACTCCTTGATCTTGGTCTCGGCGAGCTCCTCCTTGCCCAGGGCCTGGCCGACGAGGCGGACGTTGTCCTTCCAGATGGCGCCGGTCGTCTCGCTGAAGACGGTGGGGGCGATCTTGGACAGCTTGTCGTACAGGGCTTCGTGGCGGACCTTGGCAGAGACGATCAGGTCCGGCTTGAGCGCCATCACCTTCTCCAGGCTGGGCTGCTCCAGGGTGCCCACCGTGGTCGCCTCCTTGCCGTACTCCGTCGCGACCGTCCCCAGGTAGTCGGGGAGCGTGCTGTCGATGGAGCGGTAGGTCGTGTAGCCGACCACCGGCGTCTCCAGCGTCAGCACCGCGTCGACGAAGCTCTGGTCCAGCGCGACGACCCGCTTGGGCTGGGCCGGGATCACGGTCTCGCCCATCGCGTGCTTGACGGTGCGGAACGCCTCCGCGGGCTTGTCAGCGGAGGCAGGCCCAGGAGCGGCAGGCTCGGTCGAGCCGCAGGCGGCGAGCCCGGCGACCAGCAGGGCGCCCACCAGCGCACGCAACGATCTCATCTGAATTCCTCTTCACGATCAAGTAAGGCAACCCTAAATTAGGTAAGCCGCGCCTAAGCTGGCATACTTCCCCCGGTTCAGGCAAATTCTTAGGGGGACGGGTGCGTTCGACCGCCGTGGCGCCGAGCCCGCACGGCATCCGTCACCGGCGGCTCCTCGTCCTGCTCGGCCTGCTCGCCGGCCTCCTGCTGGCCGTGGCGCTGAGCATCACCCTCGGCTCGAAACCGGTGCCCCTGGCCGACGCGTGGCACGCGCTCACCGCCCCGTCCGGCACCGAGCACGACATCATCATCCGCTCGCTGCGCGTCCCCAGGACCGTGCTCGGCGTGCTGGCCGGGCTGGCGCTCGGCGTGGCCGGCGCGCTCATGCAGGGCCACACCCGCAACCCGCTCGCCGACCCCGGCCTGCTCGGCGTCACGCAGGGCGCGGCCTTCGCGATGGTCGCCTCGATCATCCTGCTCGGCGCCTCCAGCGTGCTCGCCTACATCTGGTTCGGCCTGGCCGGCGCCCTCGTCGCCAGCGTCGCCGTGTTCGCGCTCGGCATGACCGGCGGCAGAGGCGGCCCTACACCGGTGACGCTCGCCCTGGCCGGCACCGCCGTCAGCGCCCTGCTGTACGCCCTGACCTCGGCCCTGGTGCTGCTGGACGAGCAGGCGATGGACGTCTTCCGGTTCTGGCAGGCGGGCTCGATCGCCGCCCGGGGCTCCGACGTGGTCTGGCAGGTGCTGCCGTTCATCCTGGCCGGCCTGGTCCTCGCCCTGGTCAACGCGCCCGCCCTGAACGCGCTGTCGCTGGGCGAGGACGTGGCCCGCGGCCTCGGCCAGAACATCGCCATGACCCGCGCCGTCGGGGTGGCCGCGGTCACGCTGCTGTCGGGCGCCTCGGTGGCCGCCTGCGGCGCGCTGGCGTTCGTCGGCCTCATCGTCCCCCACCTGGTCCGCCCGCTCTCGGGCACCGACCACCGCTGGCTGCTGCCCTTCTCCGGCCTGGTCGGCGCCGTCCTGCTGCTGGTCGCCGACGTGCTCGGCCGCGTCGTCGCGCCGCCGGGAGAGTTGGAGGTCGGCGTGGTGCTCGCGCTGATCGGCGCGCCCTTCTTCATCGCGCTGGTGCGCCGCAGGAAGCCGGTGCGGCTATGACGACCATCACACTCCGGATCGCCGCGCTGTCCTGGCGGCTGCGGCCGCGCGGCGTCCTCGTGACGGTGGGCGGCGTGCTGCTGCTCGGCCTCCTCATGGCGCTGAACATGCGCCTCGGCGACATCCGGCTGAGCGTGCCGGAGGTGATCGCCGCCACCTTCGACCCGAGCAGTGCCGCCCACTTCGTCGTCATGGAGCTCCGCCTGCCCCGCGCGCTGACCGGCGCGCTGGTGGGCGCGGCCCTGGCGCTGTCCGGCGCGATCATCCAGTCCATCGCCCGCAACCCGCTCGCCAGCCCCGAGATCCTCGGCGTCACCAACGGCGCCTCGGTCCTCGTCGTGGCCGGGGTGGTGGCCAGCGGCAGCGCGTACGGCGGCGCCAGCGGCCTGCTGTCCACCCTCGGCATCCCCGCGCTCTCCCTGCTCGGCGGCCTGATCGGCGGCGCCCTCGTGTACGGCCTGGCCTGGCGGCGCGGGCTGGACGGCTACCGCCTGGTCCTGGTCGGCATCGGCGTCACCGCGGTGTTCACGAACGTGAAGTTCTGGCTGCTCACCGTCGGCGACGTCAACGACACCGGCCGGGCCATGGTCTGGATCAGCGGCTCGCTCAACGGCCGGGGCTGGGAGCACGTCCAGCCGGTGGCGCTGGCGCTCGCCGTACTCCTCCCGCTGACGCTGCTCGGCACCCGCTCACTCGACGCGCTGCGCTACGGCGACGACACCGTCACCGCGCTCGGCGTACGGACGAACCTGTCCAGGACGCTGATGATCCTCGCCGCCGTGCTGCTCGCGGCCGTGGCCACCGCCTCGGCCGGGCCGATCGCCTTCGTGGCGCTGGCCGCCCCGCAGATCGCGCTCCGGCTGGCCAGGTCCGGGCAGCCGCCGCTGCTGTCGTCGGCCGCCGTCGGCGCCGTGCTCACCACCGGCGCCGACCTGATCGCGCGCACCGCGTTCCCGCTGGAGCTGCCCGTCGGCATCGTCACCGCCGTGCTCGGCGCGCCGTACCTGATCCACCTCATCTGGAGGGCGAGAAAATGAGACTCCAGGCCGCGAGCGTCAAGCTCGGGTACGGCGACCGCACCATCGTCGACGGCCTCGACCTCGGCGTCGAGACGGGCACCGTGACCACCATCATCGGCCCGAACGGCTGCGGCAAGTCCACCCTGCTGCGCGCGCTCGGCCGGCTGCTCAAACCGCAGGGCGGCGAGGTGCTGCTCGACGGCAAGCGCATCGACCGGACCCCGACCCGGGAGGTGGCCAAGATCCTCGGCGTGCTCCCCCAGGCCCCCGCCGCTCCCGAAGGGCTGACCGTGGCCGACCTGGTCGCCCGCGGCCGGCACCCGCACCAGACCTGGTACCGCCAGTGGTCCTCCGACGACGAGGCCGCGGTGGCCGACGCCCTGGCCATGACCGACCTCACCGACCTGGCCGAGCGGCCGCTGGACGAGCTGTCAGGCGGTCAGCGGCAGCGCGCCTGGCTCTCCATGGCCCTCGCGCAGGGCACCGACCTGCTGCTGCTCGACGAGCCCACCACGTTCCTGGACCTGGCCCACCAGGTGGAGGTGCTGGAGCTGGTCCGCCACCTGCATCAGCGGGCCGGCCGGACCATCGTGATGGTCCTGCACGACCTCAACCTGGCGGCCCGCTACGCCGACCGGCTGGTGGCGATGCGCGACGGCCGGGTGATCGCCTCCGGCGCCCCGCACGAGGTGCTCACCGAGGACCTCGTGCGGGAGGTGTTCGACCTGGACGCCAAGGTCATCGAGGACCCGGTGGCGGGCACCCCGCTGGTCATCCCGATCGGCCCCCACCGCCGCCGCCCTGCCCCGGACCACCTCGTCAAGGGCCCCTAGCATCCTGGTCCGGGAATGACGGCGGGTCTCAGGTGACACGGTAGCTCGTGCCGGGGCCGTTGCCCCGGTAGACACCGTCCAAGGTCCAGTACGTGGTGCTGATCGAGAAGGTCTGGCCGGGGAAGTGGGCGTAGAAGTCGGCGCTGGGGACTTTCAGTTTCGCCTTGAAGGAGCCCCTGGAGTTGGTGCGGGCCGAGCCCATCGCGGTGGCGTGGAAGGTCAGGCGGATCTCGGAGTCGGGCGGGAAGCCAGCTCCGGTGAGGCTCAGGACTCGCCGGACTGAGCCGCTCTCAGGGCTGGCCTTGAGTTTGGGAGTGGCGGCCGAAAGGCCGGAACCGCCGTCTCCGGAGCCACTGTCGTAGACGTCCTGGTGTGTTGGGGGGTGTGGAGGTGCGAACGGCCCAGGGTCGGCGTTGACGATCCAGATGCCGATCGCCGCGACCGTGAGCAGCCCGCCGACGATCTCCCCGAAGCTCTTCCTCACACGCGATGGCGGGGACGGAGGCGGCGGTGGGGCCGGCCGCGGCAGTGGTGCGGGGCCGCCTTTCCCCTTCTTCCCGGTGGGTGGGGATGGTCTCCTGTCGCCGACCTGGCCCCCCAGAATGGCCTCGCGGATCTTGTTCAGGTCCTCATTCCGCGATCTCATGACTCGCCCCCCGGTTGCGTAGTCCCTGCCGGGAGTCGGCCGCGACCCTGTCGGCCAGCACCCGAGCCTCCCGCTGGGCTGTCGTGGCCGCGCGCCGGTCCGCCGCCCGCGCCCGGGTCAGCGCCCGCGCGGTGACGCAGTACATCCCCGCATGGAATTCCTCCGTCGTCGGCCGCATGCCCGCCCCCATGAAAGCCACGCCGACGGCGTCGATGGCCACCCGCGCCTGGTCGCCTTCGGCCACGCCTGCGAGCGCCGGCTCGACCTGGGGCAGCAGCCGCAGCCAGTGCCGCGCCGAGCATGGGTTCGGGCACGCGGCACACCAGATCCGTTCCGGTGGAAACCCACCGTCCGGCACGGCCGACGACGACTGCCGGGAAGACTGCACCGGCTCGGGGTCCACGGCGACCCACACGGGCGAGGAATGGCCGCTCGCGTCCACCACGAACGCCTCCCCCCGGTCCAGCATGGGAACCTGCGCGGCCACCTGCCCGATCGCCCCCTCCCCCGGATCTTCGGCCAGCCGATGGGTCAAGCGGTTGGGAAACAACCGCGTCACCGTCGCCGACAGCTGCCGCGGACTCTGCGTGACCAGCACGAACCCCTGCCCGTACGACCGCTGCGTGGCGATCGCCGTAGCCGTCGCCTCCCCGGCCGCCGACCCCGGATGTTCAGGGGAACCGCCACCCCCAAGCAGCAAGTGAGCCTCCTCGAGTACGGCCAAGTGGCCGAACCCGGGTAGCGCGTGCGCCCGCCGATAGGCCACCAGCCCTGCCAGCAGCAGCCCGAAGGCCAGCTGCCGCGCGGTCCGGTCACCGAAGTCGGCCAGCGTGATCACGGCTGGGGCGGCCAGCAGCCGCGCCCAATCCAGTCCGGCGTGCGGGCCGCCCGCGAGCGCGTCCCCGCCCGCGCCCGCCACCAGAGCCTGCACCCGCTGCCCCAGCGAGGCCCGCAGATTGGCAGCCTGCTCCCCCGCGCCGCCGTAGGAGCCCGCGTGGTCGAGCACCGCCCGGTAGAGCGTCGCGACCGTGGGCGTGTCGTCCTCTTGATAGAGGTCGGTGACCGCGTTGCGCAGCACGGCGGCGGCGAAGGGCCAGGTGGTCAAAAGACCGGTGCCAGCGTCCAGGCATTCGGCGACCGTGTCCCCGAACGCGGCGGCGCTCACCCCCTCGGGCACCGCCAGCGGGTTGATCTGCGTGCCGTCGTGGCCCAGCCGCAGCGCCCGGTCCGCCAACCCCAGATACTCGGTCTTTTCCGGGTCGATCACCAGGTACGGCACCCCGTGGTCCCGCCACAACCGGCGCAGCAACGTCATGACCGTGGTCGACTTCCCGAACCCGGGCAGCCCCGTGACCAGCAGATGCTGGTTCAGGTCCGCCACGCGGAGCCGGTGCTCCCGCCCACCCGCCGACCGCCCGAGCCGCACCCCCGCCCCTGCGGGCGCGTACCTGGCCAGGACGGCGGGCCGCCGCGCATGCCGGGTGGACGCCTCCATCGGCAGGGCCGCCAGCGGAACCAGGCCCGCGGCCGTTCCGGGGGCGACGATCGTCCCGTCCCGCACGAGGTCGAGCGCGCTCCGGCCACTTCCGGGGACCGCGTGACGCACGCCCAACGCCGCGGCGAGTTCGGTTGCGGTGGCCGGGTCCCCCGCGCTCACCTCTACGACCGCTCGGAAGGCGACGGAGGCCGCCTCCAGCGCGTCCAGCGCCTGTTCCTCCGGCCCGGCCTCCCGCTGGGCCGGAGCGGAACGGCTGAGGGCGCGCCGCAACACAGGCAGCACGGCCCGCGGCGGCTCAACCGGGGTCAACGTCACCAGGGCCACGCAAGGACCCGCCGCCCGTTCGACCGCGTCCAGCAGCGCCGCCCAGCGCAGGCCGTCCGCCGGCCAGCAGGCCATCCGCCGTCCCGGCACCCGCTCGCCACGGCCCGGCAGGACGCGCCAGAGCGGGCCGGGAAGCGGCGCGGGTGACCCGGTGGCCGGAGCGAGGTCAACCAGCCCCGCGAGCAGGTCGGCGCAGCGGGAGGTGGTCCCGGCCACCGTGGCGGGACGCCCGGAGAGGTGGAGCGTGACCCGGGCTCCTGTCTGCGGGTCACCCTCCACCTCGGCGTGGAGCGTGACCGGGTCCGCCTCCCGTGCTCCGGAGAGGAACTCGGTCAGCCGCTCCCGCAACACGTTTCCGACCGTCGTCGGCTCGGCGCCGGGCACCGGAGTTTCAGCCTGGGCCGGGAGCCGGGTCACCCGCCAGGAGACGGCCGTCATGCCCACCACCGCCTGGCGCGCCGCCATCATGGCCGTCCGCCTCTCGCGACGAGCTGACGCAGGCGCGCGGCGGACGCCACCTGCGCGGGCCCGGCCAGGGGGTCGGCGCGGGACTCCTCGGACCCGCAGACCGGGCAGCCGGGCTGGCGGTCCACGGCCATCCAGATGCTCTGGAAGGCATGCTGACCGGGGGCATCGCGGAGTACGTGCCCGAAAAGCCAGTAGCCAGGCTCAGTGCCGAACGCGACATAGGTCTGCCCGGCCGCCCTGGGCCCGTCCAGGAAGCCCGCGATCTTCGCCTCGACCTCCGGGCTGGTGTGCAGCAGGGCCAGGGCAATTTTGGTGGCGGCGGCGGAGACGTACTGGATGTCGACGATCAACCCGGGCTCGGCGATCAGACGGCCGGTGCCGTAGTCGGTGGACTGGACGAGCGCGGTGTCCGCGGACAGCTCACGGATTCCTGCGGTGGCGCAGCCCCAGCAGGCGGAGCCGGGATAGGTCATGATCACCTCACCCCCGGCGGCGGCCCGGTAGAGGCCGGGGAAGACGGCCGGAACACCGGCCCAGTACGCCAGATGGTCCAGGCGGCGCTGCGCCCGCGCGTCGTCGGTGGCCGCCACGAGCAGATCGGCGGAGCGGAGTGTCCCGGCCAGCGCCTTCGGATCGGTGCCCTGCACGGTCGCTCGAACCCGCTCCACCTCTATCTCCGGATTTATCGCCGTAAGTCGTCGGGCCAGCGCGGTCACCTTCGGCCGCCCGACATCCCCCACCGTGTACGGGCTCCGCCCAAGGTTCTCCGGGGCCACCGGCTCCGGATCGACCAGAGTGAGCCGCCCCACCCCCGACCGGGCCAGGCACTCCGCGACGTACCCGCCGACCGACCCCGCCCCGGCCACCACCGCGTGCCGCTCGGCCAGCTCCGGCGCGAGCAGCCCCGCGCTCCGCGCGAACAACCCCGATGCCGTGCGGCGCCCGGCCCCCCACCTCGTCAGCACGCCAGGCGCCGCACGGAACCCGGCCCTCCGCGCGGACGAGCGCCCCCGCATCCGCGTGGCCGCGGCGACCGCACTCGCCAACCGCTCCCCAGGTCGCAGGGCCGGGTCCCAGACGAGCGCCACGGGCGAGCCGTGCGCGACCAGAACCGGGGGAACCGCCGGATAGTCCACCCCGAACATCACCGCCCGCACCGACGGCAGCCCCTCGAATTCCGCGGGTACGGCCAGCAGCGGCACCCCCTCCACGGTCAGCACCTCGGCCTCCCCGACGCCCCGGGCCCCGGCACGCTCCAGCGAGGCGGCGATCGGCAGCACGATCGGATGCATCGGCACCACCTCGACCCGACCGGTGCCCGCCACCGCGCAGAACCACGACACCCGGACGCCCGCCACGGACAGTTGGTGCGCGGCGGGCGACGGCGTTCCGGGGAACTCGTGGGTCACGATCGGCGCGACGAACCGGCCCAGGTGCGGGTTGATGCTCAGCGATCTGCCGTACTCGCGGCGGTCCTGGGCCGAGGGCTCGGGCAGTGCGGCCGGATGGGAGTGCACGATGCCCTTGAACCGGGCCGAGCCCGCCCGCTGGAGCGCCGCCATCCGATCGATGAGCCAGTCGCTGGTCCGGTAGCGCACCTCCGTGACCGACGCCTCCTCGTCCAGGACCAGACCGCTGACCACGTCGCCGCCCGGCGGGCCGAGCAGCGCGCCACCCGCCTCGGGCTCGACACCGCCGATCCGCGCCACGATGGCGGCCAGCACCTGATCGGTGACCCTGACGCGCATCACAGCCGGCTCACCGCCCCTCCACCGCGAACGGGAACGCGTACCCGTTACGGACGAACCCCATCCCCAGCGCCCAGAGCACCGACTTGGCGTACGCCTCCTCCAGGGAGGGCTGCCCGACGCCCCGCGTCCCGGAGAGGCAGATAGTGCCGTCCGGGTAGAGGTGACCGTCGTGAGCGCCGATCACGTTCTCCCGGACCAGCTGCTCCAGCGGGGGGTCGACCAGTTTGACCCGGTACTCACGGCCGTCGAAGAAGGCGAAAAGCGTGTACCGCTCGTTCAGCTCCGTGGTGATCGAGTACGCCCAGCCGCGCACGTCCGGCTCGTCGACGTAGACCGTGCCCTCCGGCATCTTGGCCCGCGCGAACCACAGGTCGGCGGCGAGCCGCCGGTCGGCCGCGAACGTGCCGTGGTGCACCCGGGAGACCGGCTCGTCGCCCGCCTGGTCACCCCGGTAGATGGTGCCGTCCTTCCCCACCGTGATGCGCCGGGCCGGATCGTCCGGGTAAGGGGTGTTCTCCAGCTGCGCCTGGCGGATGATGTCCCGGAGCTCGTTCAGGTCCCCCGGCTTCCCGGTCATCGCTGCCCCCCGAGATCCGAGCCGGACCTGTGCTCCGACGTGGTCGGCCGGTCCGTGATCGATCCGCTGAGCGTGGAGCTGAAGTCGGTGCGGCTGGGGCGCTGCGTGTCGCCCTGGTGGGAGTGACTCCGGTCCCCCGACCCCGCCACTTCCTTGTGGTAGTCCGTCCTGGGCTGCTCGGTGGTCGTCTTCTGTGCGCCGTGGTCGCGGTTCTGCTGCTGTTCGAGCCGTTCGTACGGGTTGGAGACAGGATCCCCGTTGGCGTCGTCCCGGCTTCGCAGCTGCGAGTGCGGCCGCATCCCGGTCGTGCCGTCGTGCCTCCCGTGCGGGGGCGCCCCCGCGTCACGACCGTGCGAGGTGTCGGGCGCTACGCCGCCATCGCGTGGCGAAACGCCCCAGCCGGGCACGGGATGCCGGACGTGTCCATGGCCATCGGTCACGGGGACTGGGTGGTGGCGCTCGCCCGTGTGACCCTGCGGTGGCGTACCGGTGTCGCGTTGCCCTGAAGCAGGCGGCTGGTGATGCTCCTGGGCGCCGGTCGCGGGGGGCTGATGATTGCCTTCGCCTGACTGGCCGCGTGGCGGCGTCCCGGTTTCGCGTGGCGGGATGCCCCAGCCGGGCACGGGATGCCGGACGTGTCCATGGCCGTCGGTCTGCTGGGTGGCGCCCCAGCGGGTGCGTGGTTCGGGCGAGGGCTCGCCCTCGTGCGGGTCGCGGACGGGGACCCGCTGAGCGTTTCCGCGACTGCTCCCGGGGCCGCCGCCTCGGGCGTCGGGCTCGGACTCCTGCCGCGCGTTCCTCGGGTCCTCCTGCTGGGGGCCGCTCATCCGGGGCTCCTCCTGTCGTCAAGTCGCTCGATGCCGTCAAGCTCGTTCGGGAGAGGTGGGGACGTGGGGTCACCCGGCACCCGGCCCATGGCGATTTCCCTGAGCAGTTCGTTGGGGGTGACCCCGAGTTCACCGGCCGTATAGGCGATGGTGTCGGCGTACTCGCCGAGCAGTCCGGAGATCACCTCCAGACGTGCCCGCTCGATCTCGGCGGCGGCCTTGGGGTCGCGCAGGAACATCGGGAGCACGCCGTACAGGGCGGCCAGGTCGACGTCGAGCCTGGTCTGCCGGACGGCGCACTCGCGGGCGATCTCGTCGCGGAACCGGTTCCTGATCCGGTCCAGGGCGGCGACCATCGGCTGGAGCGCCGCCTTCGCCTTCAGCCTCTCCGCTTTGATCTCCGCCTCTTCCCGCTCCCGTTCGGTCTCGGTGACGACCCGGTCGCCGGTCACGGTCACGTGCACGAACCGCTCGACCCGGAGCAGTCCGGTTCCCGGCACGTCTGGGAGGGCCGCCAGCGTGCCGCGCTCGTCGTCGGCGAGGTAGACGTCGTCGTGGCCGAACTGGCGGAGCAGCCGCCGGGCGTTTGCGCGGAAGTCAGCGTAGAGGTCGATGCCGGCGGCCTCGCCGTACCGGGCGCTGAGCACGCCGTACCGGGCGGCGACGCCGAGCAGGATGCTGGGTTCGGTAGCCCAGCGGGGCTGCACCACGGCCATGGCGCCGACGCTGACCCGGCGGCCGTCGCCCAGCCGGAGCGCCTCCACCGCGAGGTGCACGTTCTGCGGCGCGGTATCGAAGAGCAGCACCGACAACTCACCGGTGGCCGGGAGTCGCCGCCCGGTGAACAGGCCGAGAAAGGACCGGTGCCGCCCGGGGCCGCAGACCGTGCGGGGCACGCCGTCCCGGAAGACCACGGCCAGCCAGCCGACGTTCACCACCAGCCGCCGTTCGATCAGCGAATACGGCCCTTTCACCAAGGTCGGCAGAACGTAGGTATCCGACATGCCCGCCACCTCCGGGACGGATGTGAGACGCAGTAAAGACAGGGGCCCGTGCGCTGAAGTCCTGGGTACTGAGCCGCTCTCCCGTCGCTCTCAATCGTTGCGCCAGATCTGCAGCGTGAACGTCCAACTGCCGGAGTTGTCGCCGATGTTGTCGTCGTTGATGCCCAGGCCCATACGGACGGGGAGCACGGGTGCGGGAAAGCAGGAGACGGAGCTGAGTTCGCGAAGAAAGTGTGGATTCCACGGGTTGGGGTCGGATCCGCTGGCCACCCAGCCACCCGGGTTGTTGTTCATGCGGAAGAGATTGGCGTATTTGGGCCAGCCGGGGAACGGGTAGCCGGCCGAGGCGGCTTCGGATTTGCCGTCCACGGTGTACCACTCGTTGTTCCAGTTCGAGATGGAGACCGTGGTGGGCTGGATGACGACGTGGAGTGCTTCGTTGGGGAAGATTCCGTTCGGCGGGTTCGGGCCAGGCGGGAAGTTGATAGGGCCTCCACCCGACTGCGTGATGGTCCAGTTGACGTCGGGCTGACGGTTTTGCAGGCATTTCTGCATGCCGGTCGAGCCGGCGTGAGCCGGGACAGGGTTCACCAGCGCACCCGTCACCAAGCAGGACGTGGTGAGTGTCAGCACCGCGCCCGTCCATGCGATAGAGCGGCGGCGGGTTCTCCTGACTGGGAATACGGTCATCCTGCGCTCCATGTCGAATCAAGGACTGCTGTGCGGTCCCGCAGGGTTCGGCACACACAGGATCGGGCTCCGGTGCTTACGCGAGCATCGAGGAAACCACGGATATTTAAGGCTTGAGTTCTAAGAGTGGTTGCGAATGCCGCGGAAAGCGACATTCGTATGTCTCGCTGGGTTCACAACAAGATGCCGACGGTCACGAAGAAGCGCTGATTCGAGCTGTTGCGCAGGGCTATAAGTGCGCAGCGCCGACCGTTCGGTGATCTGTTCGTCCGCTCGTCACAGCCGGAACGGTCTTCTCCTGAACGCACTGTCAGTCCTGGAAGGCAGAAGGCGGGCGGAGGATGAGGTCGCGCCGGGACATATCCAGTTTTCTATAGACCCTGCTCAAGTGGGTCTCGACGGTCCTGACGGTGATGAACAGGCGTTCGGCGATCTGGGCGTTGGTCAGCCCTTGGGCGGCCAGTGCCGCGGCCTGACGTTCGGCGGGGGTCAACTCGCGCGGGTCGGTGGTCCTACGCCGTCCGCTGGCAAGGCGTAGTTCCTTGTGGGCGCGTACGACCAACCAGTGCGCTTCGGCCTGGGCGGCCGTAGTGGCGGCTTCGGCGAGGATCGGCCTGGCGCGGGCGGTCTGGCCGTTCTGGCGCAGCCAGCCGCCGTAGAGGAGTTGGGTCTCCACCTTCTCCAAGGGAAGGTCGGTGTCCTCGTGCAGGGCGAGCGCCGTACTGAACTCGGCTTCGGCGGTGGACCGGTCGTCGGCGAGCAGCGCGCGGCCGGTCGCGGCGGCGATTCTCGGCCAGACGCAGGGAAGCCTCTCCGAGACGTCCTCCAGCCGGGAGACCAGCCGCGCGGCAGACTCACACCGTCCTGTCCTTATGTACGCAGTGATCGCGTCACGACCCCACGGGACCAAGCAGGGCTCGCGGAACCCGAACCGTTCTGTCGTCTCGTCCAGCAGGTCGAACAGCGAGCACGCCGCGACGAGGTCGCCTTCGTGCAGTGCGCGGCGGCCGCGGAAATACCAAACGTAGATCAGTGTGCCGACGTCGCTCAGGCCCGTCGCGCTCTGCTCGACCTGGGCGCAGCGGCGCTCACACTCTTCCAGGTCGCCGGACAGCAGCAGGATCCAAGCCTGCCCCACGGCTATGAACCGTTCCGACATCGGGGCCAGATCCTTGATGGCCCATGCCTGCTCCACACTCGCCCGGGCTTCCAGGAGCCTGCCGACGCGGATCAGTAACTCGGAGCGTGCGACGTACAGGAAACTGAGCGTATTGATGGCCCCGGCGCGCTCGGCGGCACCGATCACCAGGTTGAACGCCTGCTCGCATTCGGCGAAGCGTTCCGCCCACTTGGTGGCGTAGGCGTGGTTGGCGAGCGCGCCCCACGTGCCCTGGACATCGGTGAGCTGGGCCGCCGGGTCGTCCTCGATCTCCCGCGCTGCCTGCGTGACCTGGTCCAGCCCAGCGATGTCGGCTCCGAGGAACGCGATGTAGCCGCGCGCCGACGCAGCCCGGCGACGCAGGGCCGGGCCCACGTCCGCCGCGCACTCCAGGGCGCGGGTGGCCAAAGGGAGCGCCCGGACCCCCTCGGTCAGGTGCCGGAAGGTGGCATGGTCCAACAGCGCCTCGACCGCGATCTCCGGGGCCTGCGCCGCAGCCAGATCGGCGGCGCGGGCCAACTCCTGCTCAGCCCGCCGGTGCTCACCGACGAGGTAACTGCCGCGCCCTGACAGCCAGGCCGCCTGCGCGGCGACCCGTACATCGGCGACCTCCTGCCGGGAGACGGAGCCGAACATCTCAACCGCCGCGGTGGCTCGGCCGACCGCTATGAGTGCTTGCCCAGCGATGAGCCCCAGCCCCGGGTCCGCGCGGTCCCCGGCCAGGCGGTGGGCGCAGGTCAGGTAGCGCGCGGCGGTCTCCGTCGCGCCGACGGCAAGCGCGCTGCGGCCGACCCGCTCCAGCACCGTGATGGCGTGCTCGTCCCCGGCCATGTTCCCGCGCAGGGCGTGCTCGGCCGCCTCCGCCTGCAAACCACGCCGCGCCAGCAGGCCGAACGCCCGTGCGTGCAGCCGTAACCGCGTCGCGGTTGGCATCTCGTCGTAAAGGATCTGCTGAAACAACGGATGTACGTACTCGACCCGGCCATCGGGAGCTTCACGGAGCAGGCGATCGCGCTGCAGCCGCGCAACGGCGTCGTCTCCCACCTCAGGGTCGATGCCGGCCAGTTCCACAGCGATCCCGGGGTCGAAACACAGGCCCAGGATGCTTCCTGCACGCGCGCAACGCATCGCCTCGGGTGTCGCCCCGACGAACCGCCGGACCAGCAGTTCCCTACGGGCCAGGTCGGGTGTTCGCGCCTCCAGCCTGCCCAGGTCGGTGCCACCCGCGAGCAGCCCTGCGGCATGGTCCAGCAGCAGCGGGTTGCCCGCGCACATCGCCCGCACCGTCCGCACCGTCTCGGCGGGGAGCTCTCGACCCGCCCGGTGCGCGAGCAGGGCGGCGGAAGATCGTTCGCCCAGGGGCTCGAGCTCGACCGTGCGCGCGAACCCACCCTCCTGCAGCTCGTGGGCGACCTCCAGTGCGGCCGGTGGCCAGGCCCGCAGCGCCGCCACCACCGCCACCCGGGAGGCGCCCAGTCGGCGGCACAGGAACGCCAGCAACGTGAGAGAGTCCGCATCCGCCCAGTGCAGATCGTCGATGACAAGCAGCATCGGGCCACCGGACCAGGACCGCAGGGCCTGCCACACCCGGTAGCACCACCCGGCCACCGTGTCCGCCGGCGCGCCCGCCAGCAAGTCATCGACCCCCAGACCGGTCAACGCCTGCGCCATCACGTCAAAGGGCACGCCCGACTCGATCGGAGATCCATACCCCCTTCCAACCTGGAAGCCGGAGCCCGCCCGGCAGGCAACCTCATGGAGCAGCCAGGTCTTCCCCATCCCCGCATCCCCTTGAAGGAACACCGCCCCACCACGCCCCGCCCTGGCCTCCGTCACCAGCCGGCCTACGGCCTCCGCCGCAACCTTCCGCTCTCTCATGACTCCCCAGTGTGACAAATCCTGCTCAGTCCGGGGCTGAGATCCAGGGCTTGATGGGCTCGGTGCTCTCTCCGTGGTCCCCTTGATACTCAAGACCGGCTCAGAAGTCAGTCCTGGTCAGGGCAGGTCCGCGAGCGCCTGCCGTACATCCTCGTCGTCGGGCGCGAGCTCGGCCGCGCGCAGCAGGTCCGTGCGTGCCTGGGCGGTCAGGCCGAGCGCGCGCAGCGCGTAGGCGCGGTTGAAGCGCACCTCGGCGCCGTCCGCCAGCTCGATCGCCCGCGTCAGGTCGGAGACCGACGCCTGTACGTCGCCTTCCTCGAACGCCAGCGCCCCCCGCCCCGCCCAGGCGACGGCCAGCGCAGGAGCCTGCTCCAGCGCCGAGTCGTACGCCTTGCGCGCCGCCACCAGATTGCCCTGCGCCGTCTCGATCTGGCCCAGCACGGTGAGCAGGAAGGGGTTGCCCGGATCGCGTTCGGCGTCCGCCCTGGCCCGGTCGAGCTCGTCCAGCGCCACCAGCAGCCCGGCGCGGTTGACGTAGGCGTCGGCGAAGCCGGGGTCCAGCTCGATCGCGTAGTCCAGGTCGGCGAGCGCCCCCGCCAGGTCGCCCTGCGCGTACCGCACTTCGGAGCGGTTGTAGTAGGGCTCGGGGAAGGGCGGGCCCACGCGCATGGCCGTCTCGTAGTCGGCCACGGCCTGCAGCGGCCTGCCGAGCCGGTGCAGCAAGTTGCCGCGGTCGAGGTAGTGGTCGGGATAGCCGGGGTCGGCCGCGATCACCGCGTCCAGGTCGGCCAGCGCGCCCTCCGGGTCGCCCCGCATGGCCGTGAGCTGCGCCCGGTTGGCCCGCAGCACCAGCTTGTGCACCGGATGGCGGCCGTCCGCGAGGTCGCGCTCGGCCAGCTCGATCGCCGCGCGCACCAGCCGCATCGCCTCCTCGGGACGCCCTCGGCGGACCTCCACCAGCGCCTTGCCGTTGAGGTCGAAGCTCAGGTGGAAGGCCCGCTCGGTGCGGTCGGGCAGCCGCGAGGTCAGCGCCACCGCCCGGTCGATCCAGACTCCCGCCTCCTCCGGGTCACGCCTGCCCGGATCGTGGTGCCTGACCAGCAGCATCGCGGTGGCGTAGGCCGCGGTGGCGAGGTGCTTGGGGTCGGTGCCCACCCGGCGGGCGTGGTCGAGCAGGTCGCGGGCCTCGTCCTCCCGCTCCAGGGCGGCCAGCGCGGTGGTGGTGCGGTGCAGCAGCGTCCACCACGGCTCGCCGTCCTCCGGCAGCGTGGGCAGCAGCGCCGCGCCAGCCTCGGCCATCGCGTGATGGAAGCCCTCGTTGCGGAAGCGGTCCAGCTCGGCGCCCGGCGCATAGGACGGAGGCGGATGCGGCGGCCCCGACTCCTCACAGACGACCGTCAGCGCGGGCACCCGCCGCTCCAGGACGGCCAGCAGCTCAAGGTCGGTCGGGTCGGCCTGCCCGATGTTGAGTGCGCGCAGTGCGAGCGGCCCCGTCACGGCCAACTGATCGCGTACGAACTCCGCCAGCCCGTTGGCCAGCCGGAGGGTCCGCAGCGGCGCGGGGACGAGGATGCGTTCCTCCTGCGGCACCCGGTCGGCCAGTGTCGTGCGCCTGGCCGGGACCCGGTGCCGCAGGGCGGGAGCCGCTGCTCTGATCTCGATGTCGTGCGCCGCCACCGACTCAGGCGCCGCCTCGGTGACGAGCGCGCCCACCAGTGCGCCTGCCAGCGTGTAGGGGCCGTTCAGTGCGCGATGCGCGTCGAGCGTGATCTGTCTCAGCGTCGCTCCCTCGGGAGACGGCTGGGCCGGCGCCCCCACCGCAAGCGCCGCCCCTCTGCCATGAGGGGATGCTAGGCGGCGTGCTTGGGGGTCGCCGCGCCGGTCAACTTCGTAGTGCCCGGCTTATGAACCACGACCTTCTTCATGTTCGCCCTTTCCGATCTGGACAGATCGTTCCATGTCAGCACGACATTGATCCGGCGACAAGCCACGCGACGAAAAGGAACATTTCCTAATATGTCAATATTTCATTCGCCGAGAATGGCGTCCACGAACACCTCGGCGTCGAAGGGCGCCAGGTCGTCCGGGCCCTCTCCCAGACCCACCAGCTTGACCGGAACGCCCAGCTCACGCTGGACCGAGATGACGATGCCCCCCTTGGCCGTGCCGTCGAGCTTGGTCAGCGCGATGCCGGTGATGTTGACCACCTCGGCGAACACCTGAGCCTGGCGCATGCCGTTCTGACCGGTCGTGGCGTCCAGGACGAGGAGCACCTCATCGACGGTGGCCTTCTTCTCGATGACCCGCTTGACCTTGCCGAGCTCGTCCATGAGGCCGGTCTTGGTGTGCAGGCGGCCCGCCGTGTCGACGATGACCACGTCGACCTTCTCCTCGATGCCCCTGGCCGTCGCGTCGAAGGCCACCGACGCCGGGTCGCCGCCCTCCGGGCCGCGCACCACGTCGGCGCCCACCCGGTCACCCCAGGTCTGCAGCTGGTCGGCCGCCGCCGCGCGGAAGGTGTCGGCCGCGCCGAGCACGACCTTCTTGCCGTCACCGATGAGCGAACGGGCGAGCTTGCCGGTGGTGGTCGTCTTGCCGGTGCCGTTGACACCCACGACCAGCACCACCGCGGGCCGCTCGCCATGCTTGGCCACCCGCAGCGTGCGGTCCAGGCCGGGATCGATCTGGTTGAGGAGCTGCTCGCGCAGCAGCGCCCGCACCTCCTGCGGCGAGCGGCTGCCGAGCACCTTGGACTTGGTGCGCAGCTCCTCGACCATGACCTGGGTCGGCCCGACCCCGACATCGGCGGTGATCAGGCGCTCTTCGATCTCGTCCCAGACCTCGTCGTCGAGCCGGTCGCGCGACAGCAGCTCCAGCAGCCCTCTGCCGAACGCGCTCTGCGACTTGGCCAGCCTGGAGCGCAGTCGCGTCATCCGGCCCGCGGACGGCGGCGGCACCTCCACTTCCGGCACCACGACGGCGGGCTCGGCCACCGGAGGCGGGAGCGTGGTGGTGGCCCCTCCCTCCCCCTCCTCCGCTCCCGCCGGCCGCTTCGCCCCTTCCTCCGGAAGGGGGAGCGTCTCGGGCGGCTCGACCGGCGGCGCGGCCTTGCCTCCCGGCCTGAAGAGCAGGAACAGGCTCCCCGCCGCCACAAGGGCGACAAGGACCACGATCACTATGACGCCGAGGTAACCATCCACAAGATGTCAGTTTTCCAGATCGTCCGGCATACTCCGCACAAGGCCACACGGATCGACGCGACTGATCAGGCGGGCTCGCGCTCCCGCAGCCGCTGGCTGACCACCTGCGTCACACCGTCACCGCGCATCGACACGCCGTAGAGGGCGTCGGCGATCTCCATCGTGCGCTTGTTGTGGGTGATGACGATGAGCTGCGAACTCTGCCGCAACTCCTCGAACAGCATCAGCAGCCGCTGCGTGTTCGTGTCGTCGAGGGCCGCCTCCACCTCGTCCATCACGTAGAACGGCGACGGCCGCGCCTTGAAGATGGAGATCAGGAACGCCACCGCCGTCAGCGACCGCTCGCCGCCCGACAGCAGCGAGAGCCGCTTGACCTTCTTGCCCGGCGGCCTGGCCTCCACCTCGATGCCGGTGGTGAGCAGGTCGTCGGGATCGGTGAGGATCAGCCGGCCGTCGCCCCCGGGGAAGACCCTGCCGAAGATCTGCTCGAACTCGCGGGCCACGTCCTCGAAGGCCGAGCCGAACATCTCCTGCACCCGGTCGTCGACCTCCTTGACCACCGTCATCAGGTCCCGCCGGGTCTTCTTCAGGTCCTCCAGCTGCGAGGTGAGGAAGGCGTGGCGTTCCTCCAGCGCCGCGAACTCCTCCAGCGCCAGCGGGTTGACCTTGCCCAGCTGGGTCATCTGCCGCTCGGCGGCGCGGGCCCGCTTCTCCTGCTCTTCTCGTACGTACGGGATGGGCGGGTCGCCGGGCACCGGGGCCTCGGGGCCGTACTCGGAGATCAGCGCCTCCGCGTCGACGCCGAACTCGTCCATCGCCCGCTGCTCCAGCTGCTCCAGCCGGAGCCGCTGCTCGGTGCGGGCCACCTCACTGCCGTGCACCCGGTTGACCAGCTTGTCCAGCTCCTGGCCGAGCTCACGGACGCGCACGCGTACCTGCTTGAGCTCGGCGTCCACGGCGATCCTGGTCAGGTCCGCCTCGTCACGCTCGGCGGCGGCTAGCCCGATGGACGTCGTCAGGGCGGCGAGCACCCGCCGCGCGCCCTTGCTGACGGCCTCGGCGACCTGCGCCTGCTGCCTGCGCCTGGCGCGCTGAGCGGCCGCCTGGGCGCGTTCGTGACGCTCACGCTGGGCGGCCTGGACGAGCCGGTCCGCCTGGCCCTCGATGCCTCGCACCCGCTCCTCCGCGGTGCGGACCCGCAGGCGGGTCTCCACCTCGCGCTGCCTGGCCGTCTCGCAGGCGGCGGCCAGCTCCTCCCGCGTCTCGGTGGTCGGCTCGCTCTCCAGCTCCTGGGAATATTCGGCCTCCGCCAGCCGGATCTCCAGCTCGGCCAGCTCCTCCAGGCCCTCGGCGCGGGCCTCCTGGGCGGCGGTGACGCTCCGGCCCAGCCGTTCGGCCTCCTGGTGCGCCGCGTCGGCGGCGGCTTCGAGCTGCGCCAGCCGCCTGGCCGCCGCGGCGCCCCGCTGGTCGGCCTCCCGCTGCCGGGCCCTGACCTGGTCCAGCGCTCCCTGCGCCGAGCTGAGCCCTGCCTGCGCGGTGCTGACGGCCGCCTGCGTCTCGCTCACCCGCGCCTGCGCCGCCTCCACGGCCGCCTGCGCGGCCTGCTCGGCGGCGACCGCCTCCTCGAACGCGACCGCGGTCCGCTCGGCCGTCGCCTCGGCGTCCGCGAGATCGGCGACGGCGTCGTCCAGCGCCGCGCGCACCTGGAGCACGGACGTGCCCCCCTCGGACCCGCCACTGGCGACCTGGGCCCCCACCAGATCGCCCCGCATGGTGACAGCACGCAGCTCAGGATGCCCCTCCACGACCTGGCGAGCCGCCTCCAGATCGGCCACCACCACCACCCCGGCCAACACCCGCCCGACAACCGACCGCAGCCGCTCAGGAACGACAACCAACTCCCCCACCCACCGCCCACCGCCAGGCGCACTCCCAACCCCACCAACGGCGGCGGAGACACCCGAAGAGCCGAGGGCTCCCGCAGGAGCGGGCACGGAGACGCCCGAAGGGCTGGGGCCGGAGGCTGGGGTTTCCGAAGGGGTGGAAGGGGGTGGGGTGGCTACCAGGAGGGTTGCTTGGCCGGCTTCCTTTGCGCGGAGTAGTTCGAGGGCGCTCACGGCGGTGTCGACCGAGGTGACCGCGATCGATTCGGCGAGCGGGCCGAGCACGGCGGCCACGGCCGGCTCAGCGCCGGGGACCACCTGCAAGGAGGCCGCCAGCGGGCCGAGCACGCCGGCCAGGTCCGCCTCCAGCAGGGCGGCGCCGCCGTCGCCCTTGGCCAGCCCCAGCTCGAGCGCGTCCCGGCGAGCTCGCAGGGCCGCCACGGCTCGCTGGGCCTCCTGATCGGCCGCTCGTGCCGTACCGACTCCTGATCGGGCGGACTGGAGGGCGGCGCGCGGCGCGTCGAGCGCCGCCTTGACCTGCTCGACGGCGGCGCGGGTCTCGTCGGCGACCAGCCTGGCCTCCTCGACCAGCCCCTGCGCGGCGGCGAGCTCCTCGGCCAGCGCGGGATCGGCGGCGGGCTCTTCGAGCCGCTCCGCCTCCAGGTCCTCGCGGGCGCGCCGCTCACGCTCGACGGCCTCGGCGACCGCCCGCTGCAGGCGGCCGATCTCCTCCTCGGCGGCACGGGACCTGCTGCGTACGGAGTCCACCTGGCCACGCAGCTTGGCCAGGCCCTCGCGCCGGTCGGCGGCGGCCCTGGCGGCCATCGCGAGCCGTCGCTCCTCGGCGGCCAGCGCGGACTCGGCCTCGGCGCGCAGCTCGACGGCCTCCTCCAGCAACTCCTGGGCCTGCTCCAGCTCGGCCCGCAGGATCAGCTCCCGCTCGCGGACCTCGGCGGCCTCGCGCTCCAGCTCCTCCGGATCCCGGCCCCGGCGCTCGATCGACGCGGCGTCCACGGCGTGCCGGTGGCGCTCGGCGGCGAGCTGCTCAAGCCCGGTGGTGCGCTCGCGCAGGGACGACAGCCGGAAGTAGGTCTCCTGGGCGGCGGCCAGGCGGGGCTGAGTCTCGGCCTCGGCGGCCTCCAATGCGGCCTCCCGCTGCTGCCCCTCGGCCAGCCCGGCCTCCACCGCGGTCCGTCTGGACAGGATGGCGGCCTCGTCGGCGGCCTCGCGCCGCAGGGTGGCGCGCAGGATGCCGACGTCGTCGGCGAGCAGGCGCAGCCGGGCGTCGCGCAGGTCCGCCTGGATGACGGCCGCCTTGCGGGCGATCTCCGCCTGGCGGCCGAGCGGCTTGAGCTGGCGGCGCAGCTCGGTGGCGAGGTCCTGGACACGGGTCAGGTTGGCCTGCATCGCGTCCAGCTTGCGCAGCGCCTTCTCCTTGCGCTTGCGGTGCTTGAGCACGCCGGCCGCCTCCTCGATGAAGGCTCTGCGGTCCTCGGGGCCCGCGTGCAGGACGGCGTCGAGCTGGCCCTGGCCGACGATGACGTGCATCTCGCGGCCGATGCCGGAGTCGGAGAGCAGCTCCTGGATGTCGAGCAGGCGGCAGGTGTCGCCGTTGATGGCGTATTCGCTCTGGCCCGACCGGAACATCAGCCGGCTGATCGTGACCTCGGTGTAGTCGATCGGCAGCGCGCCGTCGGTGTTGTCGATGGTCAGCGTCACCTCGGCCCGTCCCAGCGGCGGCCGGGAGGAGGTGCCGGCGAAGATGACGTCCTCCATCTTGCCGCCGCGCAGCGACTTGGCGCTGTGCTCGCCCATGACCCAGGCCAGGGCGTCGACGACGTTGGACTTGCCGGAGCCGTTGGGGCCGACGACGCAGGTGATCCCCGGCTCGAAGCGCAGGGCGGTCGCCGAGGCGAAGGATTTGAAACCGCGCAGGGTGAGGGTCTTCAGATACAACGAACGGACCCCCTTCTCCCTGGACGGACTCCGGAAAAGACTACTGGTCCCGACCGTCAATCGCTGGCGGCCGTGCTGGCGGAGTCCGCGCCGGGCGGCGTAAAAGGGGTCCGAAGTATGTTCGAATCAGCACAAATAACAAGGGACGCCTCATCGAGACGTCCCTGGATCTTGCGCTCCGATCACTCTCAGGTGAGTGCCGGCTCGCGCTCCTGCATTCGGCTGAGAGCCTCATCGCGGGTTTGCGCCGCAAGAGCGTCATTGTGGGCCTGAAGTCGGATGAGTTCTGCCTCCAGATCACGGATACGCTGCTGCAAACGGCGCATCTCCGAGACCATTCGAGGGTCAGGACCGCCGACGTGGCCGAGTAGAGCCTTCGCCATGGTAAAGGGTCCTCCACGCTGAGTGACCAGACTGGTTCGCGCACTTCTTATTCCGCGGGAGGGGTGCGCGTGGTACCTAACAAGAGTCGCACCGGCAGTGTGGGCGGTCAAGTCGAGCAACCGCCCGTGCCCCACATCAGGCACTCCCGACATACAACTATACCCTATTTGGGCTGTTTATCAAAAGCGGCTACCGTTCGCTAAAACCGCCCAAACTACCTCGGGATTCGCTCCAACGTTCCACTACTCCATCGACTTTGCCCGGCGTGTCGCAACCTCTCAGCAGGTCAAGCAACTTGACGCACGCCTCCTCGGATCCCTCCGCGACCACCTCCACCCGGCCGTCCTCGGTGTTCCTGGCCCATCCGACCAGGCCGAGCTCCAGCGCCCTGGACCTGGTCCACCACCGGAAGCCCACCCCCTGGACTGTTCCCCGTACCCAGGCCGTCATCCGGATGTCTCCGCTGTCCTGCGGCATACGATCTCCCGCTCGGTCTCACGCCACCAGGGCGGCCATGCCCACCGCATGCCCGGCCGCCGCCTCGTCGAACGCCCGGATCGCCGCGCTCTCCGCCGACTTCACCCAGGCCAGACCGAGGATAGACGGAGGCAGACCCGCCACGGGGACGAAGCTGACGTCATGGCGCGGGTGCTGCGCCGCCGTGGGGGCGCAGAACAGCATGCCGCCCCGGCCGAGCGCCACCTGGGTCAGGCCTTCCTGACTGGTGGCGACCCGGCCCGCCGCCGGAATGGGACGACCGAAAGGGGTCACGGAGGGTGCCACCCGTTCTCGCCAGGCGCGCGGAGCCGGGCCCTCCAGGCCGATCAGCGGCAGGGACGCCAGCTCTTCCGCGTCGATGCCCGCCCGGCCCGCCAGTGGGTGCCGCGTGGAGACGCCGAGTTGGTAGGAGACACGGTTCAGCCCACCCCCCGTCGCCAGGTCGGGCTCGTCCACCGGCAGCAGGGTGAACGCGATGTCCACCTCCCCCGCCCGCAGTCTGCTGAACGGATCGGAGAGCGGAATCTCCACCAATTCCACCGCGCACGCTGGATAGCGGCTCTCGAAGGCCCGCACGCTGCCTGTGACGACGTCCGTGGGCGTGGACAGGAAACCGACCCTTAGCACGCCCGTCACGTCACGGGCGGCGGCCTTCGCCCGGCTCACCGCGCTCGCCAGGCCGTCGAAGGAGGGCCGCAGGTCAGCCAGGAAACGCGCACCGAGCGGGGTGAGGCGCACCCGCCTGCTGCTCCGCTGGAAGAGCCGGCCGCCGATCCTGGTCTCCAGCGAGCGCACGAGCTGACTCACCCGGCCAGGTGACAGATAGAGGCGCTCCGCCGTACGCGCGAAGTGAAGTTCCTCACTGAGGACGACGAAGCACTCCAGCTCCCTGAACTCCATCTGCGCCTCCGGCCGATCGTTTAGCCCTACTGAACCAAGCCTTCGTACTTCGTCGTTGTTCCCGCCGGCGCGAATCAGAAGGCTGAGCCGCATGACCACGACTGACGTTCTGACCGGGGCGCGGGCGCGCTGGCTCGCCGTGACCTCGGTCGCGGCGGGCACCTTCACCATCGTGACCAGCGAGATGCTGCCTGTCGGCCTGCTGACTTCGATCGCGTCCACGCTGGAGGTGTCCGACGGCACGGCCGGGCTGATGATGTCGGCTCCCGGCCTGGTCGCCGCCGTCTCCGCGCCCGTGCTGGCGATCACCACCCGCCGGCTCGACCGGCGCGTCACGCTTCTCGCGCTGATGGCGTTGCTGGCGGTGGCCAACCTGGCGGGCGCGTTCGCCCCCAACTACCCCGTCATGCTGGCCGCCCGGCTCCTGACCGGCGTGAGCATCGGCGGGTTCTGGGCCATCGCGGCCGGTCTGGGCGTACGGCTGGTGCCCGAGCGGTTCGTCGGGCGGGCGACCTCGATCATCCTGGCCGGGGTGTCGGTGGCGTCGGTGCTGGGCGTGCCCGCCGCGACGTTCCTCTCGTCGTACGCGGGGTGGCGCACCGCGTTCGCCGCCATGGGCCTGGTAGCCCTGGCCCTGCTCGCCCTCCTGGCCACGACCCTGCCACCGATGCCGACCACACCCCAGCCCCAGCCCCACCCCTCCGAATCTCCCGCCCACACCACCGAGCAGGATCCCCGTACATCCGAATCTCCCGCCCACACCACCGAGACGTCAAACCCGTTGGAGGACCGTACGGACGACCGCCTGGGGTGGCTCTCACGCCCCCTCAAGGTCATCCTCGTTCTCACCGTGCTGACGGTGTCCGGCCACTTCGCGGCCTACACCTACCTCCGGCCGTTCATGGAGCAGGTCGCACACGCCGGTCCCGCCCTCATCAGCACCGCCCTCCTGCTGTACGGCGCGGCGGGCGTGGCGGGCAACTTCGCCGCCGGAGCCAGAGCGGCCAGGAATCCCAGGGCAGTGCTGATCACCCTGACCGCCCTCATGGCCCTGTCCATGGCGGTACTGCCGCTGACCGGCCAGACTCCTGTCGTTCTGTCGCTGGTCCTGCTCGTGGTGTGGGGGCTCGGTTACGGCGGCGTGGGGGTGACGCTGCAGCTGTGGATCATGCGGTCGGGCGGCGGCGAAATGGGCACGGCGCTGTTCGTGAGCGCCTTCAACGTCTCCATCGCCCTCGGCGCGTTCGCCGGCGGGCGGGTCGTGGACGGCGTGTCGACCTCTGCGGTGATGTGGCTGGGCGTGGCTCTGACCGCGGTCAGTGCGACCGTCGCTGGCATCTGGGGCAGAAGTAGGACGACCGGTTCATGAACGCCTCCCGCCTGATCGGGGTGCCGCACCGGGAGCACGGCAGGTCGCGGCGGCCGTACGCCTCCAGGGAGCGGTCGAAGTAGCCGCTCTCCCCGTTGACGTTCACGTAGAGGCTGTCGAACGACGTGCCGCCCTGCTGGAGGGCGGCGCCCATGACCGCGCGCACGGCGGCGAGCAGTTCGGCGACCTTGCGGGTGGTGAGCGTCTGCGTCGGGCGGGACCAGTGCAGCCGCGCGATCCACAACGCCTCGTCGGCGTAGATGTTGCCGACCCCGCTGATCAGCGACTGGTCGAGCAGCGCCCGCTTGACCTCGGTGTGTTTGGCCCTGAGCCTGCGGGTGAACTCGGCCTCGTCGAACGCCGCCTCGAACGGGTCGGGGGCGATGTGCGAGATCGGCTCCGGCACGCCGCCGACCAGGGCGGTGAGCATGACGTGACCGAAGGTGCGCTGGTCAACGAAGCGCAGGTCCGGGCCGCCGTCCTCGAACCGAAGGCGGACCCGCAGGTGCTTCTCCAGCGGCGAGTCCTGGTCCACGACCAGCAACTGACCGCTCATCCCCAGGTGGGCCAGCAAAGCCTCTTCGGCGCCCGACAGCGGGAGCCACAGGTATTTGCCACGGCGCTCGGCGGACAGCACCGTGCGGCCCTTGAGCCGCGCGGTGAACTCGTCGGCCCCCGGCACGTGCCGCCTGATCGCGCGTGGGTGCAGCACCTCCGCGGCGGCGATCTCGCGGCCGATGACCCACTGCGCGAGGCCACGCCGGACAACTTCGACTTCCGGCAGTTCAGGCACAACCAGACCTCACTTCGGCACTTCGAACGACGCCCGCCGGTCCTTCGTCAGCCCGTCGGCTGGCTCTCGCGCTCCTCGCGGCGGGCCCTGATGCGCGTCCACGCCGCCTCGGCCGCCTGCTGCTCGGCCTCCTTCTTGCTGCGCCCGGACCCGTCGCCGTAGGACTCGCCGCCCACCCGCACCACGGCCGTGAAGGACTTGGCGTGATCGGGGCCGCTCTCCTCGACGTGGTATTCGGGCACGCCGAGCGCCTCGGAGGCGGTCAGCTCCTGCAGCGAGGTCTTCCAGTCGAGTCCGGCGCCCAGTGAGGCCGAGCGGACGATCAGCGGGTCGAACAGCACGTGGACGACCCGGAAAGCCTCGTCGAGGCCCTTGTCGACATAGACGGCGCCGATCAGCGCCTCCAGCGTGTCGGCCAGGATCGAGGACTTGTCGCGCCCGCCGGTGCCCTCCTCGCCCCTGCCGAGCCGCATGAACCGGCCGAGGCCCAGCTCACGCGCCACGTCGGCGAGGGCGCGCATGTTGACCACCGCGGCCCTCAGCTTGGCGAGCTGCCCCTCGGGCAGGTCGGGGTGGTTGCGGTAGAGGGTGTCGGTGACCACCAGGCCCAGCACCGAGTCGCCGAGGAACTCCAGGCGCTCGTTGGTGGGCAGGCCGCCGTTCTCATAGGCGTAGGAGCGGTGCGTCAGTGCCCGCTCCAGGATGTCGGGATCGAGGACGACCCCCAGCACTCGCTCAAGCTCGTCTCTGGCGACCTCGACGGCCACTGGCTTAGGACCTGCGCCCACGTCTTTCCTCCTCAGACATCTTCACGTGGCGTGAGGACTGCGGAAGATGCCCGAAAACGTGGTGGGCGTCGGGGAACAGAGCCCCGGCGTCCACCACGGCCGCGGGCGAAACCGCCACCGCACGCACCTGAAACGGTAACGCCGACCGGGGCACAATGGCACCCGGTCGGCATCACGTCAACTCGCGAGATCAGGCGGACGGCTCGATGACCTGACGACGGTTGTAGGTGCCGCAGGTGGGGCACGCGATGTGCGGCTGCTTAGGCGAACGGCACTGCGGGCAGCTCACCAGGGCGACAGCAGTCGTCTTCCACTGGGAGCGACGGGCGCGGGTGTTGCTCCGCGACATCTTTCGCTTCGGGACGGCCACGTCACTTCTCCTGATCGTTATCGTTCTCGGTAACCAGACCTTGCAACGACGCCCATCGGGCGTCGATCTTCTCGTGCCGGTGATCTTCGCCGGCCTCGGCCAGCTTGATCCCGCACTCCGTGCAGAGTCCCGGGCAGTCGTCGCCGCACACAGGGCTCAACGGCAGTGCGAGCACCACCGCGTCGCGGAATGTCGGCTCGAGGTCGAGCAGGTCTCCGTCGAGCAGCGAATCGTCCTCCGAGGAGTCCTCGGCGGAGTAGAAGAACAGCTCCTGCAGGTTGACCTCGATATCGGAGGTCAACGGGTCAAGGCACCGCGCGCACTCCCCGGCGAGCGGGGCCTGCGCCGTGCCCGAGACGAGCACGCCTTCCATCACTGCTTCGAGCCGAAGGTCCAGCTCGACTTCGGCGTCCTTGGGGACACCGATCATGTCGACGCCGAGATCCGCCGGTGCCGGGAGGGACAGGGTGATCTCTCGCATTGTGCCCGGCCGCTTTCCCAGGTCGTGAGTGGAGATCACCCAAGGGGAGCGGGGGTTGAGGTGCTGAGTCATCCTGCTCTCGCTAGGCATGGCGAGTTAGTCGCCGTCGTACAAGGCCGAAATGAAAGGATACCAGGTCGCCGTCAGCCCCTGAGCCGCTCGATGAGCAGCTTGTGCACCAGGTCAGGGACGAGACCCGACACGTCCCCACCATACCGGGCGATCTCCTTCACCCGGCTGGAGGACAGGAACGAGTACTCCGGATTGGTCGGCATGAACAGCGTCTCCACGCCGGACAGCCGGTAGTTGAGCTGCGCCATCTGCAACTCGTAGTCGAAGTCACTGACGACCCTGATCCCCTTGACGATCGCCGGGATCTCGTTCTGCTTGCAGAAGTCGACCAGCAGGCCATGAAATTTCCTGACCTTGACGTTGGTGTACTCCTTCGTCACGGTACGGAGCATCTCGATCCGCTCGTCAACGGTGAAGAGGCTGCTTTTCTCGACATTGATGAGTACGGCCACCGTCACCTCGTCGTACAACCGGGCGGCCCGGCCGATGATGTCGAGATGACCGTTGGTGATGGGGTCGAACGACCCCGGGCAGACAACGCGCCGCAAAACGCCTCCCAGGTCTACGAGCCGTCCACAGATACTCCGGCCGCGCGACCGTACCAAACGGACGCTTCGCCGTATCTACGGACCCTCTCCTCAACGTAACCGTCAGGCCATATGAGCGGCTTTCCCCGGCTTTCCCTCTCGAAAGCCACCAAAGCACCATTAACCAGCCAGCCGTTGTCCCGCAACAGCGCCAGCACCGCGATCACCTCGTCGTCGGACACCGCGTACGGCGGATCGGCGAACACGATGTCGAACGCCTCCATCGGCGGCCCGTCACCCGGCCGGCCCGCCGGACCCCTGCCCAGAAAACGCGCCACTTTGTCGGCCACCACCTCGGCCCCGCCGCCCAGGTCCAGCGCCCTGACGTTCGTCTTGATCGTCCGCACGGCCTTGGGATCGGACTCGACCAGCACCGCGCACCCCGCCCCCCGCGACAGCGCCTCCAGCCCGACCGCCCCCGAACCCGCGTACAGGTCCATCACCCGGGCCCCCCGGAGCCCGTACAGGGAGTCGAGCGTCAAGAAGATCCCTTCTCGCGCCCTGTCACTGGTCGGCCTGGTCCCGCGCCCCGGCGGCACCTCCAGCCGTCGCCCACCTGCGCTCCCCGCGATGATCCGAGTCATGTCGGCCATTGTTCCGCATAACGACGCAGGTCAAGAGTGGACAAGTGTCGGCCTCGACTGCGCAAGGGTGATTCACATTGCCCGGTCGAGTCAGCAAGATGAGGTCTGCGGCCTTCGAGGTGACCCAGATGAAGGCCGACCGGCGTGATCGTGAGCCCTTCCGCACGCCGGTTCCCTCGGCACCTGACCCGAGGGTGGGCCCAGCCGGGGACGGCATTCGGGGGGAGGCCGTCCCCGCGGCTGGGTTCGCATCACCTTCCCGGCCCGTCCGGGATCAGGTCTTCTGACACGTCCGGCTGCTGAAGCCAGACCCTCGCCGTGAAGCCAGACCCTCGCCGGCATCCGGCTCGCAGAAGCGGAGTCAGGTCTTTTCGAGGTATTCGGCTCGCTCGTCCTCCAGCAGCCGGCCGATCTCCGCCCTGAGCGCCTCGTGCGAGGTCAGCGTCGGGTCCTCCGCCAGCAGGGCCGCCGCCTCGTCGCGGGCGGTGGCGATGACGTCCTCGTCGCGCAGGAGCTGCAGCATCTTGAGCGACGACCGCTTGCCCGACTGGGCCGCCCCCAGCACGTCACCCTCGCGGCGCTGCTCCAGGTCCACCCTCGACAGCTCGAAGCCGTCCAGGGTGGCGGCGACCGCGTCGAGGCGGGCCCGCGCCGGGGTGCCCGCGGGGAAGTCGGAGACCAGGAGGCACAGGCCCGGCAGGCCGCCTCGGCCGACGCGACCGCGGAGCTGGTGGAGCTGGGAGACGCCGAAGCGGTCGGCGTCCATGATGATCATGACGCAGGCGTTGGGGACGTCGACGCCCACCTCGATGACGGTGGTGGCGACCATGACGTCCAGCTCGCCCCGGGTGAAGGAGCGCATCACGGCGTCCTTCTCCTCCGGCGGCAGCTTGCCGTGCAGAATGCCCAGGCGCAGATCCTGGAAGGGGCCCTGGGACAGCAGCTCCGCCACGTCGAGCACGGCGAGCGGCGGACGGCGGTCCTCCTCCCCGGAGGCGGAGGCCGCCAGGTCTCCCTCGTCGCCCTCCAGGTCGCCGATGCGGGGGCAGACGATGTAGGCCTGCCTGCCCAGGCCGACCTCCTCCCGGACCCGCTGCCAGGTGCGCTCAAGGAAGTGGGGCTTCTCCGCGGCCGGGACCACGTGGGTGGTGATGGGCGCGCGGCCCGAGGGGAGCTGCGAGAGCGTGGAGACCTCCAGGTCACCGAAGACCGTCATGGCGACCGTGCGCGGGATCGGGGTGGCGGTCATGACCAGGACGTGCGGCCGGGTGTCGCCGGCCTTCTCGCGCAGGGCGTCACGCTGCTCCACGCCGAAGCGGTGCTGCTCGTCCACGACCACGAGCCCCAGGTCGGCGAACTGGACGTGCTCCTGGAGCAGCGCGTGCGTGCCGACGACGATGCCCGCCGTCCCGGAGGCGGCGTCGAGCAGGGCTGAGCGGCGGGCGGCCGCGCCCATGGAGCCGGTGAGCAGGGTGACCGCGGTGCCGCCGAACATGCCTCCCTGCGCGAGATCCCCCAGCATGCCGGTGATCGAGCGGTGGTGCTGCTGGGCGAGCACCTCGGTGGGGGCGAGCAGGACCGCCTGCCCGCCCGCGTCGACCACCTGGAGCATGGCGCGCAGCGCGACCACGGTCTTGCCCGCGCCCACCTCGCCCTGCAGCAGCCGGTGCATCGGGTGCTCCAGCGCCAGGTCGGCGGCGATCTCCACGCCCACCTCGGCCTGGCCCTCGGTGAGCTGGAACGGCAGCCGGGCCTCGAAGTCCGCCAGCAGCCCGTCACCCCTGAGCGGGCGCGACCTGGCGGGCCAGGCCGTCGCCGCCTGCCGGCGCCGCAGCAGCACGGCCTGCAGCACGAAGGCCTCGTCGAACTTCAGCCGCTTGCGCGCCCGCTGCACGTCGCCGAAGTCCTTCGGCCGGTGGATGGCCACCAGCGCGTCGCCCAGCTCCGGAAGGCCGTGGCGGACCCGCAGCTCGGCGGGCAGCGAGTCGTCCAGCGGGCCCAGCGTGTCGAGCACGACGCCGACGGCCCGCCTGATCGCCCACGGGGTGAGGTCCTTGCCCGCCGGATAGATCGGCACCGGAGCCGCCGCGAACTCCTCGACGGCGGCCTCGCTCTCCTCGAACAGCTCGAACTCCGGGTGCGAGAGCTGCCAGCGCGGGCTGGTGCGCGAGCCGAACAGCCCCACCTTGCCGGCGAACATGCCACGCCGCCCCGGCTTGAGCCGCGACTCGGCCACATGGGAGCCCTTGCCGAAGAACGACAAATAGATCTTGTTGCCGTTGCCGTCGACGACCTCGGCCTCCAGCCAGGTGCCGCCGCGGTTGCGCATGGGCTTGCGCATCAGCCTGGTCACCTCGCCCACCACGGTGACGTGCTCGTCGACCTCCAGCGCGTCGAGCGAGGTCAGCTCGCCGCGCTCGGCGTAGCGCCGGGGATAGTGGCGCAACAGGTCGCCGACCGTCTCCAGGCCGAGCACACTGTGCAGCAGCTTTGCGGTCTTCGGGTCGAGCGCCTTCTTCAGGGGCTCGTCGAAACGGCTCACGGCTCTATGTTCTACCGCCTGCGACCGACAGGAACGACAACCGCCGTCCTACTCGACGCCGATGAGCAGCGGGTAGCCGCCCTGCTCGCCCTCGTAGACGACCAGATCCACGTCCGGCCTGGTGCGCCCGAGGTGCTCCTCGACGCCGGTCGCCAGCCGGGCGGGGGCGAGCGCGCCCGTCACCAGGGTCACCAGCTCGCCGCCGCCCGCCACCATCCGGTCCACGACCAGCGCGGCCACCTCGGCGAGGGTCGCGCCGATCACCGCCACGTCCCCGTCGATCAGCCCGAGCACGTCGCCGGGGGCGCACAGCCCGGCGCTGGTGACGCCGTGCCGGTCGGCCAGCACCAGGTGGCCGTGCCGGGTGTGACCGGCCGCGTCGGTCATCGCCACCACGTCGTCGTCGAAACGCCGTAACGGATCGTGTACGGCCAGCGCGGCCAGCCCCTGCACCGTGGCCTTGGTGGGCAGCACGCTCACCACGACCCCGTCCTCGCGGGCGATCTCCGCCGCCGCGGCGGCCACGGCTCCGGCGGCGTCGTCGTTCGGCAGCACGGCCACCTCGTTGCCGGCCTGCCTGATGGCGGCGAGCATGGCGGGCAGGGCCGGCCGGCCACCGGGCTCGCGCCGTACGACGACCGCGCCGCACTCCTCGAACAGTGCCGCGATCCCCTCGCCCGCGGCGACGGCCACCACTCCCCGGCCGGCGTCGGCGGAGCGTGGCCGTTCGGCCAGGTAGGTGACCCTGATCCGGTGCGGCCGGCCCACCCGCAGCGCCGCCTCGATGGCCAGGCCGGCCTCGGCCACGTGCACGTGGACGTTCCACAGCCCCTCGCCGCCGACCACCACCAGTGAGTCGCCCAGCGCGTCGAGCTCCGCGCGCAGCGTGTCCACCGCCCGGTCGTCGGCGTCGAGCAGGTACATCACCTCATAACCCGCGCCCACCTCGGTCATCGGCGAGACCCGCGCGGTCGGCGTGGGCACGTCGTAGCGCTCGCGGTGGGCACCGGTGATCACCGTGGCCAGCGACTCCAGCAGGATCGCCAGCCCGGCGCCGCCCGCGTCCACGACGCCGCTGCGGGCCAGCACGTCGAGCTGCCCGGGGGTGCGCCGCAGCGCCGCGCGGGCCTCCTCGGCGGCGCGCCGCGCCACGTCGTCCAGCCCGCCGTCACCACTTTGGACGGCTCGGGCGACGGCCGCCAGGACGCTCAGCACGGTGCCCTCGACCGGCCTGGCGACGCTCTGCCTGGCCAGGGCCGCGGCTCTGGCCAAGCCGGCTCTCAGGTCGGAGCCGTGCTTGAGCACCTCGGCCAGCCCGCGCAGCGCCTGGCTGACGATGACCCCGGAGTTGCCGCGCGCGCCGACCAGCGCGCCGTAGGACAGCGTCTGCCACACGACGGCGGCGTCCACGTCGTCGGGCAGCTCCTCGACGGCCTCGGCGGCGGAGAGCATGGTGAGATAGAGGTTGGTGCCGGTGTCGCCGTCTGCGACCGGAAACACGTTGAGCGCGTCGATGTCGGCCCTGGCGCGGCCGAGCGCGTCGGCGGCCAGCCGTGCCCAGCGCCGCACCGCGGGCGGGTCGAGAACCTCCATGTGCGCGTCCGACCTCTCCGCATGCGCTACCGTTAACCGAGGAGAATATCGTCGTGCCGGGCCGAGTCCAGTGCCTGGCGTGATCGGGTTCGCGTCCAGTGGTGCGGATCGGATATTCTCGTCTGGCTAGCCGGTCGTCCCGGCATGCCCTCCGCCCGACAACATCAGCGGACAGGGCTCTATCGACTGTTTTAAGGAGCGATACCGTGGCTTCCGTCTGCGATGTCTGCCGCAAGGGGCCGACCTTCGGCAACAACGTGTCCCACTCTCACCGCCGCACCCGCCGTCGTTGGAACCCCAACATCCAGACGGTGCGCGCTGTCATCGGCGGCACGCCGAAGAAGCTCAACGTGTGCACCTCGTGCATCAAGGCGGGCAAGGTCACCCGCTAGTCCCTGACTTTCACGAAAGCCCGCCGCTCACCATGAGCGGCGGGCTTTCGTCATGTCAGCGCGAGCGCCAGGCGTGGTCCGTCAGCGCCAGGCATGGTCCATCAGCACTGGGCGTGGTCCGTCAGCGCCAGCGCCAGGCGTGGTCCACGGGACCGATGCCGGCGCCCAGGGGGAAGCCCTTGCCGATGGCGCCCGTGACGTAGTCCTTGGCCTTGCCGACGGCTCCTGGCACGTCCTCGCCGAGCGCGAGGTAGGAAGCGATGGCCGAGGCCAGGGTGCAGCCGGTGCCGTGGGTGTGCCGGTTGTCGAGGCGTCCGGCGCGGAAGACGTGCTCCTGGACGCCGTCGGTGAGCAGGTCGACGGGCTCGCCCGGCAGGTGGCCGCCCTTGATCAGCGCCCAGGTGGGGCCGAGCCGCAGGATGGCCTCGGCGGCGCGGCGCAGGTCCCGCTCGTCCTCGACCTTGACCGAGGTGAGCTGCTCCACCTCCCATAGGTTGGGGGTGACGACGGTGGCGACCGGCAGCAGGCGCTCCCTGAGCGTCGCCACGGCCTCGGGCGCGAGCAGAGAGTCGCCGTGCTTGGACACGCCGACGGGGTCCACCACGACAGGCGCGGGGTAGCCGCCGAGCGTCTCGGCCACGATCTCCACCAGCGCCGGCGACGCCAGCATGCCCGTCTTGACGGCCTGGGCGCCGATGTCGCCGAGCACCGAGCCGAGCTGGGCCCGCACCGCCTCCGGCGGCAACTCCCAGTAGCCCTGGACGCCGACGGAGTTCTGGGCGGTCACCGCGGCGATCACACTCATCCCGTGCACGCCCAGGGCCAGCATGGTCTTCAGATCGGCCTGGATGCCCGCCCCGCCGCCGGAGTCAGATCCGGCGACGGTCAGCACCCGTGGGGGAGTCAAAACCGTCATATCCCCCATCCAACCATTCAACTAACGGCGCAGTCCCCTCCGACCAGCCCGCAGTTCGTCGGCTGACCCGCCCTTCCGGTGGCCGCGATGGTGACCTCCGTGGACTCGCCCTCGGCGATCGGGGTGGACAGGTCCACGATCAGCAGATTGCCGTCCTGCGTCCAGGTCGCGCCCTCCACACTGAGGATCTTCCCGCGTACGGGAAGCGACAGGGTGAAGGTGCTCAGCGCCTGGTCCGACGCGTTGGTGACACCCATGGTGGCCGTGTAGCTCGTCAGGCGCTGGCTGGTCACGTTGAAGTCGACGTTCACCGAGCCGCCGCTGGGGACGCCCTGGAAGGTCTCGCTGGCCGTCGGCAGCGGGATGCCGCCGTTGTCGGGCCTGGTAGCCCTGTCCGGGTCCAGGGAGATCTCCTCAGTCGGGGTCTCCTCGGGGATGGACTCCTCCGCCGTGGCCTCGTCGATCGGCTCGTCGACCGGCTCCTGCGTCTGCTTCGTCTTGGTCGGCTTCGGCTTGGGAGTGGGAGAGGCGGTACGGCGCGGCTCCCGCGCGCTGTACGTCGCGGTCGGCGTCGGGCTCTTGGCCGGCTCGCTCTCCTCCTCCTCGGTCGGCTCCTCGGCCGGTTCCTCCTCCTCGGTCGGCTCGTCGGCGGGCGGGGCGGTGTCCTTCGGCGCCGGCTGGTTGCTCGACTGGACGGCGGCACAGGTGCCGCCGGGACAGTCGGCGGGCCCGCCGCCGGAGCTCATCATCTTGACGCCCGCCACGGTGCCGCCGAGCACGACGACCACCGCGGCCACGGAGAGCAGGGCCATCCGGCCCCGGCCACCGCCGCCACCGGAGGGGGCGTCGAGCGGGTCGGGGTCCTTCGGCGGACCACGCCGGCCACGCCGGCGGCGCGGCTCCGGGTCGCCCTTCGCCTCGTCGGAGGACAGGAACCCGTTGTCCGCCTCGGCCCACGCCGGGGCGGCCATGCCGACCATGGTCGGCTCGCCGTACACCTTGATGTCGCCCGGCTCCGGCGGGCCGTCGGGACCAGGCTGGTCGAACCTACCGGTGGCCTCTTGACCGAGCGGGTCGAACCTGGCCGTGCCGTCCTGACCGGGTGCGTCGAACCTGGACGTGGCCTCCTGACCGAGCGGGTCGAATCTGGCCGTGCCGTCCTGACCGGGCAGGTCGAACCTGGCCGTGCCGTCCTGACCGGGTGCGTCGAACCTGGACGTGGCCTCGTGAGCGGGCGGGTCGAACCTGCCCGTGCTCTCGGCCGCGAACGGGTCGTAGCCGCCCGTGCTCTCCCCTGGACGCTGGTCGAACGCGGGCCGCTGGTCGAACGCGGGCCGCTCGTGCGCGGCCGTACGGTCCGACGGGTTGTCGAAGGGGTTGCGACCGTCCGACGCACGCGGCTCGAACGGGCCCGGCCGATCCATCGGGCGCGGGTCGAAAACACTCTGATTCTGGTCGAACGGACGAGGCTGCTGGTCGAACGGGCCTGGCCCGTCCTGGGGCAGCGCCCCGAGCGTCTGAGTGGCATCCGGGGCGTCGTCCCAGGAGACCGGGCGGACGAAGGCTCCGGTCGTCTCGTAGGGCTGCTCCAGTGCCGGATCGACCCTGCCGGTCCCCTGCTGGGGCGGCGGGGCGAAGGCCCCCGTCGTCTCGAACGGGTCGCGCCGCGGAGCCGGGGCGTCCGCGCCGGGACTTCCCTGGGGCATGGGCGCCCACTGACCGGTCACTTCGACCTGGCCAGGCGCCGAAGGCCAGCCGGGCTCGTCGGCCTGCTTCCCGTCCGACGGCCCCCAGAACGAATCGGCCTGCTGATCCTGCGGCCCCCAAAAGGCGCTGGTGTCCCCCTCTTCACGCGCGTCCTCGGATCCACCTGTGCCGTGGCGGCCCATGGCTGCCCTTTCTTGCCGGTTACAGTTGGCCGCCAATCTTCATAACACCTTTACTACGCCTTTGTCTCATCAATCCCGGTAGTCGCCCCTCAAATCGGGGAATTGTCACCCAAATCGGGACAGGTCCTTACCGAAAGTGATCCCAGCCGCCCGGCCCGGCCGCGCGCCCCGCGACGTGGACGCCCTCCCCCGCCACGACCCGCCCCACGACCAGCCACGACGGCGGAAGAGCCACCTGCGCGGGGAAGACCGCGGCCAGCGCGTGGTCCTCGCCTCCGGTCAGGATCCAGTCGAGCGGATCGGCTCCCAGCTCCTTGCCCGCCGCCGCCACCGGCTCCGCCACCTCCAGCGCCCGGGGGTCCAGCTCGATCCGCACCCCGCTGGCCTTCGCGACGTGCCCGAGGTCCTGCAGCAGCCCGTCGCTCACGTCCAGCATCGCCACCGCGCCCAGCCGCGCCGCCTCAGGCCCGCACGCGTACGGCGGGCGGGGCTGCCGGTGCCCGGCCACGGCCCGCGCCAGCTCGTCGGCGGCCACCGGCACGCCCGCCTCCAGCAGGGCCTGCCCGGCGGCGGAGTAGCCCAGGCGACCGGCCACGGCCACCACCTGCCCCGGCCGCGCCCCCGATCGGGTCACAGGCGCACGACCGCCCAGGTCGCCCAGCGCGGTGACCCCGATGACCACCAGTTCGCATCGGGTGATGTCACCGCCCGCCACGCTCGCCCCCACCACCGCGCACTCGTCGCCGAACCCGTCGGTCAGCGCGTCCAGCCAGGCGAGCGGAAGGTCCGCGGGAATCCCGAGCCCGACCACGATGGAGGTGGGAACGGCGCCCATGGCGGCGATGTCGGCGAGATTCTGGGCCGCGGCCTTGCGGCCCACGTCGTAGCCGCTGGACCAATCGCGACGAAAGTGCCTACCCTCAATCAACAGGTCCGTTGACACCACGACGCGCCCATCAGGGGCGCTGACCATGGCGGCGTCGTCACCCGGCCCGAGCAACACCGCCGCGCTCTGTGGCAGACGTCCGGAAATACGAGCAACTACTCCGAACTCGCCGAGATCTCCGACTGTGATGACACACCTCCTGACGCACACAGGGTACGGTGGCCCTTCGGCGTGATCCAATCGCCCGGGAGGACGTAATGGTGCAGGCCTACATCCTTATTCAGACCGAGGTCGGCAAGGCGGCGGCCGTGGCTCGCGAGATCTCCGGGATCCCCGGCGTGACTCAGGCCGAGGACGTGACGGGGCCCTACGACGTGATCGTCCGCGCCGAGGCCAACAACGTCGATGAGCTCGGCAAGCTGGTCGTCGCCCAGATCCAGGCCGTCGAGGGGATCACCCGCACCCTCACGTGTCCGATCGTTCATATCTGAAGGCAGATTCTACGTGCGTGCGGCCAGCCTCCTGCTCGTCCTGCTCGCGCTCGCCGGCTGCGGCGGCGCCGTCCAGGTCGAGCCGCCGGTGCCGGAAGGCGAGGCGGTGGCCGCCTGTCAGCGCCTGGCCGGGCTGCTCCCCCGGACGCTCGACGGGGACGACCGGGTCGAGTCCATCCCGCCGTCGCCGTACGTCGCGGTGTGGGGTGCGGGGACCCTGGCGCTGCGCTGCGGAGTCCCGCGGCCGCCCAGGATGGAGCCGACGGCCCGGCTCCAGGAGATCGACGGGGTGGGGTGGTACGCCGACCCCGAGAAGCCCACCCTCTTCACCGCCGTCGCCGCCCCGGTCTACGTGGAGGTCACCGTCGGTGGCTCACACCCGGCCGGCGAGGTCCTCGCCGCCCTGTCCGGCCCGATCGGCCAGATCTCACCGCAGCCCCGGTGACCGCGCCAGCGCGAGCTGGATGAGCCGGTCGACCAGAGCGGGGTACGACAGCCCCGAAGCCGCCCAGAGCTGGGGCGCCACCGACAGCGACGTGAAGCCGGGCATCGTGTTGATCTCGTTGAGCACCAGGTCGCCGTCGGGCGTGTAGAAGAAGTCCACCCGCGACAGCCCCTCGCAGTCCAGCGCCTCGAACGCGCGCACCGCCATCGCCCGCAGCTTCTCGGCGACCTCGGCGGGGATGTCGGCGGGGACCGTCAGCGACATCTGGTCGGGGTAGTACTTGGCCTCGAAGTCGAAGAACTCCTGCCCGCCCTCCACGCGCACCTCGCCGGGGATGGACGCGGCCGGCGGATCGTCGCCGAGGGACTGGAGCACGGCGCACTCGATCTCCCGGCCGACCATGGCCTCCTCGATCAGCACCTTGGGATCGTGCTGCCGTGCGAACTCCACGGCCCGCTCCAGCTCGGCCCGGTCGTGCGCCTTGGAGATGCCCTGCGAGGAGCCGGCCCTGGCCGGCTTGACGAACACCGGCCAGCCGAGCTCCTCGGCCTCCTTCAGCACGCGGTCGCGGTCGAGCCGCCAGTCGCGGTCACGGACCACCACATAGCGCCCGATCGGCAGCCCCGCGCCGGCCAGGACGGTCTTCATGTAGCCCTTGTCCATGCCGACGGCGCTGGCCAGGACCCCGGAGCCGACATAGCGGACCCCGGCCAGCTCCAGCAGGCCCTGAATCGTGCCGTCCTCGGCGAACGGCCCGTGCATGACCGGGAACACCACGTCGACCGAGCCGAGCTCCAC
This sequence comes from Nonomuraea glycinis, assembly GCF_014646515.1. GTDB lineage: Bacteria > Actinomycetota > Actinomycetes > Streptosporangiales > Streptosporangiaceae > Nonomuraea > Nonomuraea glycinis. The sequence goes on along the minus strand of NZ_BMNK01000001.1, from coordinate 265,583 downwards.
AGGGATGCTTCCAGGGTCGTAGGCCACCAGCGAGCCGCTGCCGGTGGGCAGCGCGAGCGCCGCGCCGGAGGAGTCGACGACGGGCAGCTCCCCGGACTCGATCGCGAACCGCTGGCCGGACGCCGCGAGCACCCACCTGCCATCCTGGGCGATCCCGATGGGGATCACCTCGTACTTACTCCTGTCGATCGCATCCAGCACACTGCCCGCACCCATCAAAGACACGGCATGCTCGGAATTGCGACCCCCGAAAACGACGGCGACGCGTGGCTTGCTCATGACGTCCGAATCTACCGGCGTGCCCCCGTTACAGCGAGTCAAGCACGCGGGAAGCTCGCAGATCGGCTCGTCAGGTGCCATAGCGCTCGGGTTTGGGCGACCGCGACATCAGCAGCATCCCCGCCTCCGTCGGCGACATGCCGTCGTGGACGACCCCGACCACGACCTCCGTGATCGGCATCTCCACCCCGTGCTTCCTGGCCAGCTCCAGCACCGATTCGCAGGACTTGACGCCCTCGGCGGTCTGCCTGGTGGCGGCGATCACCTGCTCCAGCGTCATGCCGCGGCCGAGATTCTCGCCGAAGGTGCGGTTGCGGGACAGCGGCGAGGTGCAGGTGGCCACCAGGTCGCCCATGCCCGCCAGGCCCGCGAAGGTGTGCGGATCGGCGCCGAGCGCCGCACCGAGGCGGGAGATCTCCGCCAGCCCCCTGGTCATGAGCATGGCGCCGACGTTCTCGCCCATGCCCATGCCGTGCGCCACGCCCACGGCCAGCGCGATCACGTTCTTCACCGCGCCGCCCAGCTCGACCCCGACCACGTCGGTGTTGGTGTAGGGACGGAACCACGGCGGCAGGTGGCAGGCCTCCTGCAGCCGCGCGGCGACGCCCTCGTCGGTGCAGGCCACGACGGAGGCGGCGGGCTGGCGCTGGGCGATCTCCTTGGCCAGGTTGGGCCCGGACACGACCGCCACCCGCTCCTGCGGCACCCCGGCGACCTCGCGGATCACCTCGCTCATCCGCTTGGTGGTGCCGAGCTCGATGCCCTTCATCAGGCTGACCAGGATGGCCTCGCGCGGGATGTGCTCGCGCCAGGCGGTGAGGTTGGCCCGCAGGGTCTGGGAGGGGACCGCGAGCACCACGAGATCGGCCCCGTCGAGCGCCTCGGCCACGTCGGTGGTCGCGCGCAGCGAGGTGGGCAGCGAGATGCCGGGCAGGTAGTCGGTGTTCATGTGCGTGCGGTCGATCGACTCGACCACCTCGCGTCTGCGCCCGTACAGGATGGTCTTGTTGCCCGCCTCGGCGAGGATCATCGCGTACGTGGTGCCCCACGAGCCGGTGCCGAAGACGGCGGCCTTGGTCATCGCGTCACCGCTCTGTGGAGTCGTAGGGAACTGCGGGAGCCTTCTCGCCGCGCAGCTCGGCGAGCTGGGCGGTGATCGCCGCCATGATGTCGGCGGTGGCCGCGCGCAGCACGTCGGCGTGCGGGGCGCGGCCCGCGTACTTCGACAGGTCCACCGGGGGGCCGACCATGACGCGGAAGGTCTTGCGGGGCAGCGGTCTGGGCCATGTGTCTCCGTAGGGCAGCAGCTCTTGCGCGCCCCAGTGGGCCACCGGGATCACCGGCGCGCCGCTCTCCAGCGCCAGCCGGGCGGCGCCGGTCTTGCCCACCATCGGCCACAGCCGGGGGTCACGCGTGCAGGTGCCCTCGGGATAGAACAGGATCGCGCCGCCGTCGCGCAGGCGCTGGGCCGACTCGCGCAGCGACCTGGCCGCCTCGTCGCTGCCCCGATCGACCGGGATGGCGCACATCTCGCGCACGGCGTGGCCCAGGAAGGGCACCTTGAACAGGGTCGACTTGGCCAGGACGACCGGCCAGCGGCCGTGGTTGTAGAGGAAGTGCGCGAGCAGCACGGGGTCGGCCCAGGACAGGTGGTTGGTCGCGATGATGACGCCTCCGGTGCGGGGCATGCGGTCGCCACCCCGCCAGTCCTTCTTGACCAGAAGCCAGGAGAGCGGTTTCACGATGACGACAGCCAGGGTCTCCCAGAAACGCGACGGTCGCGTGCGACTCATGGTCTCCTCCAACGGCTCCGGTGCCCGCCTCAGTGTCCTGGTTGGCCGCCAGGGCTGTCGAGGCGCGATGCTTACCCTATGAGCATCCGCTGGTCCCTGGTCATTCCGGTGAAGACGCTGGTCGCGGCGAAGACCCGGCTGGCCGCCGCCACGGGACCGCACCGTACGCGACTGGCCGTCGCGGTCGCCTGCGACACCGTCACCGCGGCGCTGGCCTGCCCGCCGGTCGCGCGGGTGATCGTGGTGACGGCCGACCCCGCCGCCGCGGGCCCGCTCGGCGCGCTGGGCGCCGACGTGGTCACCGACCCCGACCGCGGCCTGAACACCGCGCTGCGCACCGGCGCCGCGCACGCCGTGCGGCTGGCCCCCGGCGACGCGGTCGGCGCCCTGCAGGCCGACCTGCCGGCGCTGCGCCCGGCTGAGCTCGCCGCCGCCCTGACGGCGGCGAGCGAGTTCGACCAGTCGTTCGTGCCCGACGCGCTGGACATCGGCACGACTTTCTACGGAGTACGGCCCGGCCTGCCGTTCGAGCCCCGCTTCGGCGGCGAGTCACGGATCAAGCACCTGGGCGGCGGGGCCAAGGAGTTGCGCCTGGACGGCATCGACTCGCTCAGGCGCGACGTGGACACCCCCGACGACCTGCGCGCAGCCATGGCGCTCGGGCTGGGCCGGCACACGGCGGCGGTCGTCGCCGAACTGTGGCCCGCTGGCCCGCCCGCACGCTGACCCGTAGGCTGGTTCGTGTGCAGGCGACAGTGCGCAGTTTCGACGAGACGACCCGTTCGGGCTCGGTCTTCCTCGACGACGGGACCGTCCTGGCTTTCCCCACGCACGCCTTCGACGCGGGCCCGCTGCGGCTGCTGCGCACCGGGCAGCGCGTCAACCTCGCGCTGGCCGACGGCGAGATCACCTACGTCACGCTGTCCACTTTCGCGCTGCCATGAAAAAAGCCCGGGCTCCCGAATAGGAGCCCGGGCGTTCGCCGTCCCGGTGGCTACTTCTTCTTGGCGGCCTTCTGACCGCCCGCGTTCACCAGCTCTTTGAAATCCGAGCCGGGGCGGAATTTCGGCGCCCAGCTCTCCTGGACTTTGATCTCCGCGCCGGTCGACGGGTTTCGCGCCGTCCGAGCCGGCTTGTGCACCATCTCGAAAGCGCCGAAGCCGGTGATCGAGACCTTGTCCCCGTTCGCCACTGCCTTCTGGACGGCGTCAATGATCGCGTTCACGGCCTCGGTCGCTGTTTTCCTGTCGCCCACCCGGTCTGCGATGGCGTCGACCAGTTCCCGCTTGTTCATGAATGTTCTGCTCCCCCAGTTACGGCGCGGGGTTCCAGCTCACGCGTCCGACGTAGAAACCCCTTACGGGCTCGAAAGTAGGCGGGATCGCGGGTGAACTCAATCACCGGGCGTGTTTAACCCCTCGCGTGGCGTGTCGCAAGCACCGTCTTGCAGGGTGGCGAGAAAGGTCTCCAGGCGGGCCGCGGCCCTTTTCGGGTCACGTTTGGCCTGATCGCAGATGGACAGGTAGCGGCGGGCCGCCCGCTCCTTGTCGGCGGCGGGCAGCATGCGGACGCGGCGGTGCGCTTCACGCAACCGCCGCGCCAGCTCATCGTCTTCTAGACGGTCGTCGGCAGCCATGGCTGCCGACCATTCTCGTACGCCGCCACATCCTCGGCGTGACGCAGGGTCAGTCCGATGTCGTCGAGACCCTCCATCAGCCGCCAGCGGGTGTAGTCGTCGATCTCGAAACCGACGCTCTCACCGGCCCAGCGGACCTGACGCGCCCCCAGGTCAACGGTCACCTGGAGATCCGGGGCCGCCTCGATCGCGTCCTGGAGGGCCTCGACCTTGTCGCCCGGCAGGACGACCGGCAGCAGGCCCATCTTGGTGGAGTTGTTACGGAAGATGTCGCCGAACCTGGCGGCGATCACGACGCGGAAGCCGTACTGCTGCAGCGCCCATACGGCGTGCTCGCGCGAGGAGCCGGTGCCGAAGTCGGGACCCGAGACCAGGATCGAGGCGCCGTCGTAGGTGGCGTCGTTCAGCACGAACGCCGGGTCCTCGCGCCAGGCGGCGAACAGGCCGCGCTCGAACCCGGTGCGGCTGACCTGCTTGAGCCAGACGGCGGGGATGATCTGGTCGGTGTCGACATTGCTGCGGCGCAGCGGCACCGCCGTACCCGTGTGGGTGGTGAAAGCGTCCATCGGAAGGTTCTCCTAGAGGTCGGCGGGGGCGGTCAGGCGGCCGGTGACGGCGGTCGCGGCGGCGACCTGCGGCGAGACCAGGTGGGTGCGGCCACCCTTGCCCTGGCGGCCCTCGAAGTTGCGGTTGGAGGTGGAGGCGCTGCGCTCGCCCGGCTGGAGCGTGTCGGGGTTCATGCCCAGGCACATGGAGCACCCGGCCTCCCGCCACTCCGCGCCCGCGGCCTTGAACACCTCGTGCAGGCCCTCCTGCTCGGCCTGGAGCTTGACCAGCATCGAGCCGGGGACGACCAGCGTGCGGGTCCGCACCTGGCGGCCGCGCAGGATCTCGGCGGCGGCGCGCAGGTCCTCGATGCGGCCGTTGGTGCACGAGCCCATGAAGACCGTGTCGACCTCGATCTCGCGCAGCGGGGTGCCGGCGGTCAGGCCCATGTACTCCAGCGCGCGCTGCGCCGAGGACTTCGCGGTCGGGTCGGCGAAGCTGTCCGGGTCGGGCACGGTCTCGGTGAGCGGCAGGCCCTGGCCGGGGTTCGTGCCCCAGGTGACGTACGGCGCCAGCGACGCGGCGTCGATCTCGACGACCTTGTCGAACACGGCGTCGTCGTCGGTCCTGAGCGTCTCCCAGTAGGCGACGGCCTGGTCCCACGCCTCGCCGGAGGGCGCGTGCGGGCGGCCCTTGAGGTAGGCGAACGTGGTCTCGTCCGGGGCGATCATGCCCGCCCGCGCGCCGGCCTCGATGGACATGTTGCACACCGTCATCCGGCCCTCCATGGAGAGCTTGCGCACGGCCTCGCCGCGGTATTCGACGATGTAGCCCTGGCCGCCGCCGGTGCCGATCTTGGCGATGATGGCCAGGATCAGGTCCTTGGCCGTGACGCCGGCGGGCAGCTCGCCTGCGACCTCGATGGCCATGGTCTTGGGCCGGTAGGCCGGCAGCGTCTGGGTGGCCAGCACGTGCTCGACCTCGGAGGTGCCGATGCCGAACGCGATGCCGCCGAAGGCGCCGTGGGTGGAGGTGTGGGAGTCGCCGCAGACGATCGTCATGCCCGGCTGGGTCAGGCCGAACTGCGGGCCGATGATGTGCACCACGCCCTGGCCGGCGTCGCCCATCGGGTGCAGCCTGAGGCCGAACTCGGCGGCGTTCTTGCGCAGCGTCTCGACCTGGGCCTTGGACACCGGGTCGGCGATGGGGCCGCGCACGGTCGGGACGTTGTGGTCTTCGGTGGCGATCGTGAGGTCGGGCCTTCGCACGGTCCGGCCCGCGAGACGGAGTCCGTCGAACGCCTGCGGGCTGGTCACCTCATGGATGAGGTGCAGGTCGATGTAGAGCAGGTCGGGTTCGCCTTCGGCGCGGCGGACGACGTGCTGCTCCCAGACCTTCTCGGCCAGTGTGCGACCCATGATCTCCTCCTGAAAATCTTCCGACTTGCCTTCTCATATGTCGAGACTGCAGTATCGGTGTATGGACAACTCTAGCGGAGTCGGCGTACTGGACAAGGCCGTTCTGGTACTCAACGCCCTCGAAGCCGGACCGGCCTCCTTGGCGCAGCTCGTTCAGGCGACCGGCTTGGCCCGCCCGACGGCCCACCGACTCGCCGTCGCGCTCGAACACCACCGCATCGTGACCCGTGACACCCAGGGTAGGTTCGTGCTCGGCCCGCGGCTGTCGGAGTTGTCCACCGCCGCCGGCGAGGACCGGCTGCTCGCCGTCGCCGCCCCCGTGCTCATGCAGCTGCGCGACCTCACGGGCGAGAGCGCGCAACTCTACCGGCGGCAGGGCGATGAGCGGGTCTGCGTGGCCGCCGCCGAACGTTCCAGCGGCCTGCGTGACACCGTGCCCGTCGGCTCGGCGCTGCCGATGACGGCCGGCTCGGCCGCCCAGATACTGCTGGCCTGGGAAGAGCCCGACCGGCTGCACCGCGGCCTGCGGGGGGCCAAGTTCACCGCCGCGACGCTCGCCTCCGTACGGCGCAGAGGCTGGGCGCACAGCGTGGGAGAGCGCGAGCAGGGCGTGGCCAGCGTGTCGGCGCCGATACGGGGCACGGGCGGCAAGGTGATCGCGGCCGTCTCCGTCTCCGGACCTCTGGAGCGGCTGACGAGAGCCCCCGGAAGACTGCACGCGGTGCCCGTGATGGCGGCGGCCGAGCGGATCACCGAAGCCATGCGCCGCACCTCATGATCAGCATGACCGGCCAAAGCCCGTATTCGGGGAGCCGAGTGCCTCGCGGGAGCACTAGCCTGAGTGCGTGACAGATCGCATCGAGGTAGCCGCCACTGAGCTGCGACCCCTGCTCGAAGAGTTCATCTTGTGGGCACGCGCCAACGCACCCGACAGTGACCCCGAGCTCGTGGGGCCTGCCGCACTCTGGCACCGTCTCGCCTTCTCGCCGGATCTCGGCACGTGGAAGCGTGCCGACCTGCGCAACCTCGTGCTCGACCGGATGCCGAAGGTCGTCGAGGACCCCGACACGGCGGCCGACGGGATGCTTCCCGCCATCGACGCGTACCTCACTTTCCTCTCCATGACCGGCAGGCTCACCGAGGGCTCCGACTCCCTCACCGACCTGCAGGCCGAGCTCGACGACGTCGAGGACGACTTCGTCGAGCTGATGGAGGAGCTCATCGAGGACGCCGACGAGGATGAGGACGAGGCCGGCGATCTGGGGGACTTCGAGCTGTACGCCGACGCGCTGGCGGATCTGGCCACCGTCAGGCTGCGCCCCGACGCCGAGCTGGCCGCCGCCGCCCGCGCGGTCCCGCTGATCGCCAAGGCGCGCGACCTGGCCCTGTGGGTCGGCTCGGGCCGCCGGGTCGGTGAGGACACGCTGCTGTCCGACGCCGAGGTGGAGGAGGCGCTGGCCACCGTCGGGCTGCCCAAGCCGGAGACGGACGGCTCCCTGGCCGAGGCCGTCCCCCAGCTGTGGAACCTGTGGAACCTCGCCGTGGACCTGGAGTTCCTGGAGCCGGGCGAGGGCAACACCGTGGCCGTGCAGGACGACACCTCGGAGTGGCCGTTCGACGACGACGAGGACGTGCTCGACGCCTGGATGCTCGGCCTGCACTCGGTCGACTACGGCGACCCCGAGCTGCCCGACGAGGATCTGACCATGGCCCTGGCCGGTCTGACCCGGGCCCTGCTGGTCAGGCTGCTGCTCGCGGGCGGCAGCCGTGACCTCGACGAGCTGCGGCAGGAGCTGGCCGAGGCCGCCACCGAGTTCGACGAGCTGGGCGCCGACGCCTGGCAGGCCGCGGGCGACCCGCTCGCCTCCGTGCTCGAATGGCTGGCCGGTTACGGCATGACCGAGGTCACCGGCGGCACGGTCAGTCTCACGCCGCTCGGCACTGAGGGCGTCGTCCATCTGGTCGACGACTCCGACATCGAGATCGACGCGCGGCCCGCCATCGAGTCGATGAGCGCGCACGAGCTGCTGGTGCTCAGCGCCGAGCTGCCCGAGGAGGAGGCGGACGCGGAGTTCGCCGCCTGGATGCGGCTGCGTGAGCCCAGCAGGGCGGCGGAGGAGCTGCTGGAGGCCGCCGCCAAGGACGAGAGCGACGCGCTCATCCGGGTGCAGGCGGCCAGTGTCGTCGGCACGCTGGGCGAGGACGCGATCCCCGCCTGGCAGGAGGCGCTCAAGGAGTCCTCGCTGCGCCCCTACGCGGCCACGCACCTGAGCCAGCTCCAGGTGCCGGACGCGCCCGAGCCGACCCCGGACGACACCCACTGGCTGATCCTGGACATGTGGACGATCTCGGCCGGGCTGGGCCGGGCCGAGTTCGTGGGCAGCCTGCGGGACATCGGCCCTGAGCTGCTCAACAGCCTGCTCGACGTGGTGTGGAAGATTCCGCATGCGCACGTCGAGGAGCTGCTGGACCTGATCTCCCAGGTGCACCCGGACAAGCAGATCGCCAAGACGGCCCGCCGGGCGCTGTTCAAGGCCCGCTCCGCGACCACCCCTTAGCCGCCCCGCTCGCCGCCGCGCGTTCCCGGAACGCGCGGCGGCGAGGAGCGGCCGGGTCATGCGCCTGGCGGTGAGAAGCGGTCGGGTTGAAGAGAAGTGGTCGGGTTGAACGCGCGGCGGCGCGAAGTAGTCGTGAAACGCGAAAAAGACCCGATCGGTGATCGGGTCTTTTTGCGGTGATGTGTAGTCCCGACCGGATTCGAACCGGCGCTACCGCCTTGAGAGGGCGGCGTCCTGGGCCACTAGACGACGGGACCTTCGCGAGCTTGGTGACAGTGGTAGTCCCGACCGGATTCGAACCGGCGCTACCGCCTTGAGAGGGCGGCGTCCTGGGCCACTAGACGACGGGACCCTGTCTCCAAGCGAGCTTGCCGGGTCTCCCCGGCAACGCAGGTAACTCTACCGCACCGGAAGGAGCACTCAAAACCGTTATCAGGCCAGCAGATCGGGCCTGTGGCGACGTACCCAGTCCCCCATCCGCCCGCGCTCCCAGAGCGGGTCCACGACGCCGAGCGGAATGCCCAGCCGCTGCAGGCCGGTGTGCGGGTCCACCGGAACGCGGGCCAGGTGGTCGCGCATCCAGCGGGGCATCCGGGCCGGCACCTCGCGCTCGCCCCAGCCGACGAGGCCGACGCTCCGCATCGCTCCGGCGCGCACCCGGACGCCGCCGGGGCGGCTGATGGTGCGAGGGCTGGCCATCCGGCTCTCCACCACGTCGACGCGCTGGACGTCCGGCCAGTCGAGGCGCAGGACGAAACCGTAGGTGTCGGCCATCTCCACGCCCCGCGGCGAGAACCGTACAACCGTGCCCGCGATCATCCGCCGGTGCTTGACCACCAGCACTCCGACGAGCGCCGACGTGCCCGCCGCGCCGATGACCAGAGCCCAGGCGAGGCTGCCGGTGAGAATGCCGCCGAGCAGCAGGCACACGGGGAAGAAGAGCAGCAGAGGGAGGAGGAAAGGGGCAGCGAACGCGAGGAAGGATCCGCGCCCCATCCGGAACTCATCCATAAAACAAGAATACGGACACCCCCTGAAGGGAGCATCCGCACATTGCTGGGGTACCAGGACTCGAACCTAGACTAACTGAACCAGAATCAGTCGTGCTGCCAATTACACCATACCCCACCGCCTGCGACAGCCCCGGAAGGCGGCGCTTGGCGACGTCCGAAAGAATAGCCCAGCTAGGGGTGGAAGACCAAAACGAATACCCGGCGGCGCTCGGCATCGGCTTCTCCGTGCCAAGCTGATGGGGACAAACCACCACGTGGAGGAGCCCAAGCTTTGGCCGAGAACCCCTTCTTCGCCCCCAGCGGCCTGCCCTACCAGCTGCCGCCCTTCAAGGAGATCCGCGAGGAGCACTACCTGCCCGCCTTCGAGCGCGGGATGGCGGAGCAGCTGGCCGAGGTGGCGGCCGTGGCGTCCGGCGAGGACCCGCCGACGTTCGACAACACCGTCGCCGCGCTGGAGCGCTCGGGCCGGATCCTGGGCCGGGTGGCCACGGTGTTCTACAGCTACGCGGCGTCCAACACCTCCGACGCCCTCATGGAGATCGAGAAGCGGATCTCGCCGGAGCTGTCCAAGCACAGCGACGCGATCAGGCTCGACCGCGCGCTGTGGGCCCGGCTCAAGCAGGTGACGACGGACGACCCCGAGCAGGCGTGGCTGCTGGAGAAGTACCGCGAGGACTTCGTCCGGGCCGGCGCCGACCTGTCGGAGTCCGAGCAGGACAGGCTGCGGGCGCTGAACCTGGAGCTGTCCACGCTGTCCACCGAGTTCTCGCAGAACCTGCTCAGGGCCTCCACCGGCTCGGCCCTGGTGGTGACGGACGCCAAGGAGCTCGACGGCCTGGACGAGGCCACGGTCAAGTCGCTGGAGAAGGACGGCCGCTACGTGCTGCCGCTGCTCAACTTCACCAACCAGCCGGCCCTCGCCCAGCTCACCGACCGCGAGGTGCGCCGCAGGCTCTACACGCTGAGCGTCGAGCGGGCGCCGCAGAACTTCGAGCTCGCCATCAAGATGGCGACCCTGCGCGCCGAGCGGGCCGCGCTGCTGGGCTTCCCCAGCCATGCCGCGTACGTCGTCGCCGACCAGACGGCCAAGACCGTGGAGGCGGTCGAGGAGATGCTCGACCAGCTCGTCGACCCGGCCGTGCGCAACGCCCGCGAGGAGGCCGAGGCGCTGGCCGAGCAGGCCGGGTTCCCGATCGAGCCGTGGGACTGGTCCTTCTACGCCGAGAAGGTGCGCCGGGCCCGCTACGACTTCGACGCCGACGCCATGCGCCCCTACCTGGAGCTGAGCCGCGTCTACCGCGACGGCGTGTTCAAGGCGGCGAGCCTGCTCTACGGCGTGACGTTCACCGAGCGGCCCGACCTGTCCGGCTACCACGAGGACGTCGAGGTCTTCGAGGTGTTCAACGAGGACGGCAGCGAGCTCGGCCTGTTCCTGCTGGACCCGTACGCCCGGCCCGGCAAGCGCGGCGGCGCGTGGATGAACAACCTGGTCGACCAGTCGTTCCTGTTCGGCGAGAAGCCCGTGGTGATGAACAACCTCAACATCACCAAGCCCGCCGAGGGGCCGGCGCTGCTGTCCTACGACGAGGTCACCACCGCCTTCCACGAGTTCGGGCACGCCCTGCACGGACTGTTCTCCGAGGTGCGCTTCCCGCGCGTGTCGGGCACCAGCGTGCCGCGGGACTTCGTCGAGTACCCCTCTCAGGTCAACGAGATGTGGGTGACCTGGCCGGAGATCCTGGCGAGCTACGCCAGGCACCACGAGACGGGCGAGCCGATGCCCGCGGAGCTGGTGGACAAGCTCAAGGCCGCCGACAACTTCAACCAGGGCTTCCAGACCGTCGAATACCTGGCCGCCACGCTGCTCGACTGGGCCTGGCACAAGCTCGGCGCGGGCGAGAGCGTGCCGGACTCCGAGGCGTTCGAGGCGGCGGCGCTTGAGGCGGCGCGTATCGCCCTGCCGGAGGTCAGGCCGCGCTACCGGACCAACTACTTCGCGCACATCTTCTCCGGCGGCTACAGCGCCGGCTACTACTCCTACATCTGGAGCGAGGTGCTCGACGCGGAGAGCGTGGCGTGGTTCAAGGAGAACGGCGGGCTCAAGCGGGCCAACGGCGACCATTTCCGCCGTGAGCTGCTGTCCAGGGGCGGCAGCGTGGACGCGCTGACCTCCTTCCGCAACTTCCGCGGCCGCGAGCCCGGCATCCGCCCCCTCCTGGAGCGCCGCGGCCTCATCTGACCGCTCCTGAAGCGCCGCGGCCACGTCTGACCGCTCTGGAGCGCCGCGGCCACGTCTGACCCCTCTCCTGCTCCCGTCCGATCACGTCCCCGTCTCGTACGGACACCGCGCCGTCCGTACGAGACCGGGCGGGCCGTGTGGACGCGGCCCTTCGCACGAGACCGTGGGCGCGGTCCTTGGCCCGTTCACGGGTGTGCGGCTCTGGGTCAGCCCGCCACGGCCAGCTCGTCGATCCGCCGCCGGAGCCACTCCTGCTCGGCCCCGCTGGCCGCGCGGGCGATCTGGAGCATGCCGCGCCGGTACGGGTCGGGCTCGTCCCGGATCCGGACCGGCTTGTCCCCCTCGTAGAAGAAGCTCGCCGGCGCCTCCAGGAACGCGAGCCTGCGCCGGAGCACCTCCGCCTGTTCTCGCGCGTCGGGCAGCGCCGACAGGAACGTCAGCAGGGCGAAGAACCTGCTCTGGTCGCTGATGTCCAGGTCGCTGGGCTCGCGTAGCCGCCCGAGCAACTGCTGCCTGCCCTCGGGGGTGATGGTGAGCACCTGCCTGCGGGCCGCGTGCGTACCGGCCTCCTCGTGCCGCTCCACCAGGCCTTTCGCCTCCAGTCTGGCGATGGCCGGATAGAGGGCGCCGTCACTGACGGGCCTGAGATGCCCGGTCAAGGCCGCGATCCGGGCCTTGAGCTCGTAGCCGTGCATCGGACGCTCGTCGAGGAATCCCAGGATGGTGAGGGTCAGGTCACCGCCACTTGCCATGTCATGCATCGTACCGCTATACCTCGATTAGAGTTATTACGAATCGAGGTATGACGCATGCTCCGGCTCGCGATGCCGATCTATGTGGAACTGCTGACCGCCGTCGTGGCGGTCGGCCTGATCGATCTGCTGTGGGTGTCCCCGCTGGGCGAGGGCGCCATCGCGGCGGTGACCGTGGCGACCACGACCGAATACCTCGCCTACGGCCTCTTCCTGGCCGTCCCGACCGGCGTCACCGTGCTGATCGGGCGCCGCGACGGCCGAGCGCCGCTGACCCCCGTGATCAGGACGGGCTGGCTGCTGTGGGCCGTGTTCGCCGTGGTGATCACCGTGCCGGGCGTCCTGCTCCGTGAACCGCTGGCGGCGCTGTTCACCGACGACGCGGGGCTGACGGCCTCCTATCTCCTGATCTCGCTCGGCGGCCTGCCGGTGTACTTCGCGCAGACGATCGTGGACGGCACGCTCAAGGGCAGGGGCGACACGAGGCGGCCGATGCGGCACGCGCTGATCTGCAACGCGCTGGTGGGCGTCCTGGATCCGCTGCTCATCTACGGGCTCGGCCTGGGCGTGCGAGGAGCCGCACTGGCCACCGTGCTCGCCCGCGCCCTCACCCTGGCCGTGGCCTTCCGTGCGCTCGCCCGCCCGGCGTCCCCGGAGCCGGCGCCCGGGCTCGTGGTGGGTGACGTCCTGAAGACCGGGCTGCCCATGTCCGGAGATTTCCTGGCTCGTGCGGTGGTGGGCATGGTGCTGGTGGACCTCGTGGCGTCCTTCGGCACGGCCGAGCTCGCCGGCTACGGCATCGGGCAGAAGGTCATGCTCGCCGGGGTCATGCTCTTCTACGCCCTCCGCCAGGCCGCCCTGATCCGCACCGCGCGCTCGGAGCCCACCGGCTCACCCCTGCGGCTCGGCCTGCTCGCGGGGGCGGTGGTGGCCCTCACGCTCAACGCCGTGGCCGTCCCCGTCGCAAGCCTGTTCGGCGGCGATCCGGCGGCGGCGGTGAGCTTCCTGCGCTGGATGACGCTCTATCTCATCCCCTTCGGCGCCCTGATCGCCGTCGGCGGGGTGCTCCAGGCAAGCGGAAGGGGCAGCCGCCTGCTGGCCGCCACTCTGGCGGGCTTCGCCGTACAGCTGCCCCTCGCCTATGTCCTGAGCGCGTGGCTCGGCGTCACCGGCGTGTGGCTGTCGATGGCCGCGGGCGCGGCCGTCAGCCTGGTGCTCAGCCTCGCAGGCGGGCCAGCGCCGCGCGGATGCGGTCCTTGGCGCGCTCGCGGCCGAGCACCTCGATCGACTCGAACAGCGGCAGGCCCACGGTCCGGCCTGTGATCGCCACGCGGACGGGCGCCTGGGCCTTGCCGAGCTTGAGGCCGTGCGCCGTGCCGACCTCCTCCAGCGCCGCCTTGAGGGAGTCGGGATCCCAGCTCAGGGTGTCGAGGCGGGCCAGATAGCCGGTGAGGATCTCCTCCGGGGAGTTCTTCATCGCCTTGTCCCAGGACGCCTGGTCGAAGACCGGCTCCTCCAGGAAGAGGAAGTCGACGTTCTGCCGGATCTCCGACAGCACCGTCAGCCGGGTCTGCGCCAGGATCGCGACCTTGCTGAACAGCTCGCGGTCCCAGTCGGGGTCGAGGTAGGGCCGGCAGCGCTCCTCGAACGTCTCGATCGGCAGGGCCCGGATGTACTCGCCGTTGAAGGCGCGCAGCTTCTTGTCGTCGAAGAAGGCGCTGGAGGAGTTGACGTCCTCCAGGTCGAACAGCGGCACCATCTCCGACCACGGCATGATCTCGCGGTCGTCGCCGGGGCCCCAGCCGAGCAGCATGAGGTAGTTGACCACGGCCTCGGCGAGGTAGCCCTCGGCGCGGTAGTCCTCCAGCGCGACCTTGTCCCGCCGCTTGGACAGCTTCTTGCGCTGCTCGTTGACGATGACCGGCAGGTGCGCCCAGACCGGCGGAGTGGCGCCCAGCGCGGGCCACAGCAACTGCTGCTTGGCGGCGTTGCCCAGGTGCTCCTCGCCGCGGATCACGTGGGTGATGTTCTGGGTGATGTCGTCGACCGCGTTGGCCAGCACGTAGAGGGGCGAGCCGTCGGTGCGGGCGATGACGAAGTCCTCCTGCGCCTCGTTGGGGAACTCCACCCGGCCGCGGATGACGTCCTCGACGACGGTGACGCCCTCGTCGGGGGTGCGGAAGCGCACCGCGCCCTCGGTCAGCCCGCGCTCGCGGCAGTGGCCGTCGTAGCCCTTGTGCTCGGAGCCGGTGCGGGCGACGAGCAGCTCGCGGGTGCAGTCGCAGTGGTAGGCCCCGCCGCCGGCCAGCAGCTTGGCCACGGCCTCGCGGTGCTGCGGCTCGTAGGCCGACTGGAAGTAGGGACCCTCGAAGACCGGGTTGGTGCCGTTGATGCCGATCCAGTCGAGGGCCGAGATGATGCCCTCGGTCCACTCCGGCCGGTTGCGGGTCGCGTCGGTGTCCTCGACGCGCAGCACGAACCGGCCGCCGGACTTCTCGGCCAGGGCCCAGTTGAACAGCGCAGTACGGGCGCCGCCGACGTGGAACATGCCGGTTGGGGACGGGGCGAAACGCACCCGGAGATCAGTCACGAGAGACCACCTTGTTCGTCAGAGTGCCGATGCCCTCGATCCCGACGCTGACCTCGTCACCGATCTCCAGCGGGCCGACGCCGGCCGGGGTGCCGGTGAGGATCACGTCGCCGGGGATCAGCGTCATGACCGCGCTGACGTAGGCGACGAGGGCGGGGATGTCGTGGATGAGCTGGCTGGTGCGGCCGGTCTGCCGCATCTCGCCGTTGACCGTGGTGGTGAGGGCCAGGTCGGACGGGTCGAGGTCGGTCTGGATCCACGGCCCGAGCGGGCAGAAGGTGTCGAACCCCTTGGCCCGAGTGAACTGCACGTCCTTCTTCTGCAGGTCGCGCGCGGTGACGTCGTTGGCGCAGGTGTAGCCGAAGATGACGTCCTTGACCCGCTCGGCGGGCACCTCGCGGCAGAGCCTGCCGATGACCACGGCCAGCTCGCCCTCGAAGTCGACCCGGTCGGACAGCGTGGTCGGATAGGCGATCGACTCGCCGTGGCCGATCACGGAGGTGGACGGCTTCATGAAGATGAGCGGCTCGTCGGGCACCTCGTTGCCCATCTCGCGAGCGTGCTCGGCGTAGTTCCTGCCGATGGCGATCACCTTGCTGGGCAGCATCGGGGCGACCAGCTTCACCTGGGACAGCGGGACCCGCTCCCCGGTGAACTGCACCTGGCCGAACGGGTGGCCGGTGATCGCGGAGATGAACTCCTCGCCCGGACCGCCCTCGACCACGCCGAACGAGACGCCTTCGCCTGTGGAGAACCTCGCTATACGCACCTGACAAGGCTATCGCCGACGTCGGCGGGGTCCGCCCATGCGGGCGCCTGTCCCATGATTGGCTGGACAGGCAACTGATTGGCTGGACAGGCAACGACGTGAAGGAGGATCTCCCGTGTCATCGGTCGTGAAGATCAACGTACTGACGGTGCCCGCCGAGATGCGTGCCCAGTTGGAGGAGCGCTTCTCCAACCGGGCCGGGATGGTGGAGTCGGCCGACGGGTTCGAGTGGTTCGAGCTGCTGCGGCCGGTCGAGGGCACCGACCGCTATCTCGTCTACACCCGCTGGCGCAGCGAGGCGGACTTCCAGACCTGGCAGCAGGGCCAGGCGTTCCAGCGCGGGCACGCCCAGGCCGCCCAGGCCGCCCAGGCCGCCCAGGAGCAGGGTCAGGGTCAGGGGCACGGCCATGGGCAGGGCCCGGCGGCGTCCGGCTCGGAGGTGTGGTCGTTCGAGGTGGTGCAGAGCGCGGCGCCGAAGCCGGCCTAGCCGTCCAGCGCCGGCCGAAGCCGGCCCAGACGTCCAGCGCCAGCCGAAACCGGCCCGGTCGGCCGGCGCTAGCCGTCCAGCGGGTTGTTCGCCATGCGCTCGGCGATCCCGCCGCGGACGAACCCGCCGGCCAGGCTCGACGGCTTGCGCGTGCCCTGGTCGGTGACGCAGGCGGCGAACTCCTTGACCAGGTCGAGACGCGGGTGGCGGCGCAGGACCTCCTCGCGCAGCCCGGCCGGGATGTCCTCGGTGCGCCGCCCCGAGATGTCCATGCCGGTCGACAGCTCCAGCAGGTGCCCCTCGGGGTCCTCCTCCACGGGCACCACGTCCCACATGTGGCGGATGATCACCTCGGCGGCGCGCACCCGGCGCTCGACCGGCCAGCCCGCGCCCGCGGCGAACGCCCAGGCGACGTGCCCGCCCGCCTCTTCGAAGGGCACCGTGTGGCTGTCGAACTCCGCGGTCAGCCCGATGTCGTGCAGCATGGCCGACACGTACAACAGCTCCGCGTCGAACCCGATGCCACGCTCCTGGGCGTAGGCCGCGGCCCAGATGTAGGCCCGGATGGAGTGGTTGAGCAGCGACGCGGAGTGATACTGGGCGGCCACTTCGCGGGCCGTCCCGCAGACCGGCGTGTCAGGGAAGATGACGTCGTCGTATCTCATGCAGGACAGCATCGCCGACCCGGCCGACCTGGGCGAGGCTGGGGGGCGTAACGATCCGGTGCCCGACTTGACCTTGATATAGGGATTCGGCCAGCATGTGCCAATTCCCCACCTTTTCGGCCCGGAAGGAAGTCGGCGTGCGCCGCCTCGCGATCCCCCTTGCCCTGACGCTCCTCCTCAGCGGGACGGCGAACCTCGCTCAGGCCGAGGGCAGTGCGTCCGCGCCGGTCAAGCGCACCGCGCAGTGCCAGGGCGACTGGCTGCCCGGCACCCCCACCGCCGACGACGTGATGCGCGGCGAGATCTCTCTGGTGGGCCTGCCCGCGTACAAGCTCGGCAAGAAGATCAACTGGGCCGCGAGCCCGCACCGCAACCGCTCCTGGGAGTACGTCTTCCAGTCGCTGCGCTGGATGGGCACACTCGTCGTCGCCTACGAGAACACCGGTGAGCGGCGCTATCTGGATCGAGCCGGGGAGATCACCAAGGACTGGGTGACGCACAACAAGCGGGGCGCGCGCGGCACCAAGGCCTACGTCTGGAACGACCACCCGGTCTCGCTGCGGAGCCAGGCGCTGGTCTGCCTGAGCATGCACCTCCAGGACGACTGGCTCAAGCGGAGCCTCGCCGACCACGCCAAGCTCCTGTCCGACCCCCGGCTCTACAAGAAGGGCCACAACCACGGCATCGACCAGGACATCGCGCTGATGGCCATCGGCTGCCGCTACGGCCGTAAGGACTGGTCGGGGCTGGCCTCCAAGCGGCTGACCGGCACGGTCAAGCTGGACGTCGACTCCCAGGGCGCGCTCATGGAGCAGGCGCCGCGCTACGCGGTCTACGTCTACGGCCGGCTCCAGGTCGCCATGGCCAACATGCGCTCCTGCGGCCGCAAGGTGCCGGGCGAGATCAGCAGGCGCGCCGACGCGCTCAAGGACTTCATCGCCCACTCCACCCAGCCCAACGGCTACATGGTGCCCATCGGCGACGGCAGCGCCGAGACCGAGCCCAAGATGACGACCGGCACGCCGAAGCAGCTCGTCAAGGCGTACAAGGCGGGTTACGTCTACGGCCGGACCGCCTGGGGCAAGCCGGACTCGGCCTACTACTCCATCCGCTTCGGCCCCGGCATGAAGTACCACGGGCACGAGGACCACCTGGGCGTCACCTACTACGCGCACGGCCGGGACATCCTGGTCGACGCCGGGTTCCACTCCTACGAGAAGAACGCCTACCGCTACTGGACGCTCTCCCCCGAGGCGCACAACGTGCCCGTCGTCGTGGGTCAGCGGTTCAGGCCGCGCACGTCGAGCAAGCTCGTCAAGACGAAGTACGGCTCCGGCACCCAGGCGTTCCGGCTGACCGACAAGGCCTATGGCGTCACCCGGACCAGGTCCGTGCTGGTGAACCACGACGAGGACGTGATGGCGGTGCTCGACACCGCCGCGGGCGGCAAGAAGATCAAGAATCTGTGGCGGTTCGACGACTCGCTCAAGCTGGTGTCCAACCGGGGCGGCCGGGTCGTGCTCCGCGACGGTAAGTTCGACGTCACGATGGTGCAGCTCGCCTCCTGCAAGCCGGTGGGCGGGCAGAAGGTGCAGCGCGGCGGCAAGCGGGGCTGGATGTCACCGACCTACCTGTCCAAGCAGCCCACCAACGTGGTGGTCTCCCCCGCCGCGAAGTCGTTGCTGACGATCATCGTGCCGGGCACCGACGCGCCCAAGGTGTCGTGCTCCGGCGGAAAGGTCACCGTCAACGGCGTGAGCTTCCCGGCCGGCATTCTCTGAAATTTACCGGCTGGTATTTTCATCGGTAAAGTCGCACGTCAGAATCGCTGTCGGCGATATTGACCGCGGCCCCGATTGACGGTGACCGAAACGGTCCGCACGCTTGGCCTCGTCTTGATCCCCCCCGGAATAAGGTGAGGCCTCATGCGCCATTTTGACCGGATCGGGCAGCCGATGCTCGCGCTGTTCCGCGTGGTGACCGGATTCCTTTTCACGCTGCACGGCGTGGCGTCCCTGTTCGGCGTGCTGGGCGGCAATCGCGGCACCGGGCAGGCCGTCGCGTTCGCCGCCTGGCCCGGCTGGTGGGCCGCGCTTATCCAGCTCATGTGCGGCCTGCTCGTGCTGAGCGGCCTGTTCACCCGAGCCGCGGCCACGCTGGCCTCCGGCACGATGGCGTACGCCTACTTCGTCGTCCACCAGCCGCTCCACCTGCTCCCGCTGCGCAACGGCGGCGAGCTGGCGGCGATGTACTGCTGGGCCTTCCTGCTGATCGCGGTCCTGGGACCCGGCGCGTGGGCGGTCGACGGCCTGCTCGGCCGCCGCCGCGCCCAGCTCGCGCCGGATCCCGTCAGCTCGTAGCCGCTAGGCGGACTCGTAGCCGCTAGGCGGGCTCGTGGCCCGCCCGGAGCAGGCCGTACGTGACGGCCTGCTCCAGCGCCTGCCAGGAGGCGTCGATGATGTTCTCGGCGACGCCGACCGTGGCCCAGTCGGACTCGTCGTCGCTGGAGGTGATGAGCACCCTGGTGATGGCGCCGGTGCCGTGGGTGCCCTCCAGGATGCGGACCTTGTAGTCGACGAGCTCCACCCTGGCCAGCTCCGGGTAGAGCCGTTCCAGCGCCAGCCGCACCGCCTTGTCCAGGGCGTTGACCGGGCCGTTGCCCTCGCCGGTGGCGACGATCCGCTCACCCTTGGTGTGCAGCTTGACCGTGGCCTCGCTGACGAGCTCGCCGCCCTTGGTGTGCTCGACGATCACCCGCCACGACTCGACCTCGAAGTGGCGCCTGCGCTCGCCGTGGACGGTGTCACGCAGCAGCAGCTCGAAGGAGGCGTCCGCGGCCTCGAACGTGAACCCCTTGGACTCCAGGTCCTTGACCCGCTCGACCAGCGTCTTGGTGTGGGCGGCGTCGAGCTCGTAGCCCAGCTCGCGGCCCTTGAGCTCGACCGACGCCCGGCCGGCCATGTCGGAGACCAGCATGCGCATGTCGTTGCCGACCGCGGCCGGGTCGATGTGCTGGTAGAGGTTGGGGTCCACCTTGATGGCGCTGGCGTGCAGACCCGCCTTGTGCGCGAACGCCGAGGTGCCCACATAGGGCGCGTGCGAGTTGGGGGTGACGTTGGTGACCTCGGTGATCGCGTGCGCGATGCGGGTCATGTCGGCGAGCGCCTGGCTCGGCACCAGGTCGAACCCGCGCTTGAGCTGCAGGTTAGCGACCACGGTGAACAGGTTGGCGTTGCCGGAGCGCTCGCCGTAGCCGTTGGCGCAGCCCTGGACGTGCGTCGCGCCCGCCCGGACCGCGGCCAGCGTGTTGGCGACCGCGCAGCCGGTGTCGTCGTGGCAGTGGATGCCGACCCGGACGCTGGTCTCGACGGCCTGGGCCACGATCTCGGCCAGCTCCTCGGGCAGCATGCCGCCGTTGGTGTCGCACAGCGCGATGACGTCGGCGCCCGCCTCGGCAGCGGTGCGGATGACTTCCAGCGCGTAGGCTGGATTGGACCGATAACCGTCGAAGAAGTGCTCGGCGTCGAGGAAGACTCGCTGTCCCTCCGCACGAAGGTGAGAGACCGTGTCGCGGATCATCGCGAGGTTCTCCTGGAGAGTCGTGCGGAGGGCCAGCTCCACGTGCCGGTCGTGACTCTTGGCGACAAGGGTCACGACCGGCGCGCCGGATTCGCGCAACGCGGCCACCAACGGGTCGTCGGCTGCCTTCACCCCTGCTCGGCGGGTCGCACCGAACGCGGCGAGTTGCGCGTGCTTCAGGTCGAGCTCTGTTTGAGCGCGCCTGAAGAACTCTGTGTCCTTGGGGTTGGCGCCGGGCCAGCCCCCCTCAATGAAACCGACGCCCAGCCCGTCCAAGTGGCGCGCGACGGTGAGCTTGTCAGCGACGGTGAGGTTGAGCCCCTCCTGCTGTGCTCCGTCACGCAGCGTCGTGTCATAGACGTGGAAGCGGTCGTCGGCCATGGTTCTTCTCTCTTGTTCGTCTCTTCGGGAAAACAAAAAGACCCCTCACGGACGTGAGAGGTCTGCGCGCTGGCGGTGTCCCTGCGTTAGCCAGCGCGCCTGCCGATAATGAGCAGACCGTAGAACATGGTGCTTGCGAGTCTGCCACAGTCACTGACCGTCTGGCACATCGATCTCACCCTCTGGACGGTCTCTTGGTCATACCGTGACTCCGCCGCCACCCGTGATGGCCTGCTCCAGCGCGGCCGGGTCGAACGCCTCCCCGCCCAGCATCCGGCCCTCGAGCACCAGCGTGGGCGTGCCCTCGATCCGGATCTTCGCGTTCTCCGCCAGGTGCGTCCCGGCGTAGGACTGCGCGGTCACGCACTGCTCGGCCGCCGGCGCCCCGGCCTTCTTGGCCGCCGCGGCCAGCTCCCCTACGGTGAAGCCGGAGGCCACGCCGTGCGGCGCCGGCTGGAGGGCGTACAGCTCGTTCCTGAAGGCCAGCCAGTTGGCCTCGGGCATGCAGCGGGCCGCCGCGGCGGCGCGGATGGAGTTGGACCGCATCGGCTCGTCCCGGAAGATCGTCACCGCGTGGAAGACCACCTTGACCTTCCCCTCCCTGGCCAGCCGCGCGATCGTCGGGTCCACCCGGGCGTGCATGTCCTTACAGACGGGACAGTCGAAGTCCTCGTACAGATCGAGCACGGGCGCCTGGCTGCCCCGGTCGGCCAGCACCATGGACCCATCGGGCTGGCGCGTCAGCCGGACCTCCCCCGGCGCGGACCGGCCGGGCCCGGAGAACGTCACCACAGCGAGCACGACCAGCGCCGCGCAGGCGACCACGATGGCCGCCATCCTCTTCATCATCCCGCCCCGCCCGTTGCCCGATCATCGCCGTGACCTTACCGGACCATGACAACAAGGCGTTCCACCGGCTACGCGGGAAGCCGCCGGCCCCTCCCGCAGGCCGAGCCGGATCGTCGACTGACTCACAATGGCCTCATGAAAGCGTACGTTCTGACTCAGTCCGTGGCTCGCTACATCCTCGATCACTCCACCCGGCCCGATCCGCTGCTGGCGGAGCTCGCGGCCGAGACGGCCGCGGCGACCGGCGAGAGCGCCGAGATGCAGATCTCGGCCGACCAGGGGACCTTCCTCACGATGGTCACCCAGCTGGTCGCGCCGCGGGTGGCGGTGGAGGTGGGCACGTTCACCGGCTACTCGTCGGTGTGCATCGCGCGGGGCCTGTCGGGCGGCACGCTGCACTGCTTCGACGTGAGCGAGGAGTGGACGTCCATCGCGCGGCGCTACTGGCACAAGGCCGGGCTGGCCGACCGCGTCACGCTCACGCTGGGGCCCGCCCAGGACACGCTCAGCGCCTTCGACCAGCCCATCGACCTGGCGTTCCTGGACGCCGACAAGCCCGGCTACCCGGCCTACTACGAGCTGCTGGTCGGCAAGCTGCGGCCCGGTGGGCTGCTCATGGTGGACAACACGCTGTGGACGGGCCACGTGGCCGACCCGGACCGCCACGACGCCTCGACGGTGCGGATGCGGGAGTTCAACGATCTGGTGGCGGAGGATCCCCGGGTCACCGTGGTCATCCTGCCGCTCGCGGACGGACTCACCATGATCAGGAAAAATCCGGATCTGTCGTAGGGAGAGCTAGACGCACAGCAGTCCGCCGGTGTCCAGCGGGTGGTCCCACGGGGCGGGCAGGGTCAGCGGGGCGCCCACCGGCTCGACCGTCTCCCTGGTGTATCCGTCCCGGCCGGGCTCGCTGTACAGCTTGACGAGCCGCTGGAACGGGTCGATCACCAGGTAGAGCGGGACGCCCGCGGGCGCGTAGCCCAGCGGCTTGACCACGTGGTCGTCGTAGGCGCCGCCGGCGGCCACCACGTCCACGAGCAGCAGGGTGCTGTCACCGCGCACCGCCTCGTCCGACTCCATCACCGGCCGCTGCGGCACCACCGTCAGATCGGGCACGTAGCGGTCGGCCTCGGCGCCGAGGAAGATCGTGATGTTCGGCCAGATCTCCCACCCGCGCTCGGCGACCACGGGCATGAGCTGGAAGAGCACCTGCGCCAGGATCGTGTTGTGCTGCCAGGTGCCGGTGTCGTTCACCACGATGCGGCCGTTGAACACCTCGGTCCGAAGCTCAGGAAACAGCTCACGGACCGTACGGTAACGCTCCTCCACAGGCCTGATCACACCATCGTCCTCACCGTGCGCGAGCGATCTCCGACTGATCGTAATCATCGGCCCGCGAGGACGGCAACCTCCGGAGGGCCGGAAGTAGCGGGTGGGTGGCGCCGGGTGGCTTGTGTCGGCCGCCCGGCGCCTCGGTCCGTTAGACGATCTTGTGGATCCAGTTGTGGGTGTCCGGGCGGGCGCCGTACTGGATGCCGACCAGCTCCTCGCGCACGCGCATGGTCACCGGGCCCGGGGTGCCGTCGCCGACGGTCCAGGCGCGGTCGGCGCCCTTGACCGAGCCGACCGGGGTGACGACCGCCGCCGTGCCGCAGGCGAACACCTCGGTGAGCTCGCCCGACTCGCAGCCGGCCTGCCACTCGTCGGTGCTGATGAGGCGCTCCTCCGTCTCCAGGCCCAGGTCGGCGGCCAGGGCGAGGATGGAGTCGCGGGTGATGCCGGGCAGCAGGGTCCCGGTCAGCGCCGGGGTGACGAGCTTGTCGCCGAAGACGAAGAACAGGTTCATCCCGCCCATCTCCTCGACGTAGCGGTGCTCGTGCGCGTCCAGCCAGACCACCTGGTCGCAGCCCTGCTCGACGGCCTCGCGCTGGGCGACGAAGGCCGCGGCGTAGTTGCCGCCGCACTTGGCCGCGCCGGTGCCGCCGGGGGCCGCGCGGGTGTACTCGGTGGACAGCCAGACGGAGACGGGCTTGACGCCGCCGGCGAAGTAGGAGGCCGCCGGCGAGGCGATGACCAGGTAGGTGTAGGTCCGCGACGGGTAGTTGACGCCGAGCCCGATCTGGGTGGCGATGATGAAGGGGCGCAGGTAGAGGCTGTGGCCTTCGGTGGTGGGCACCCAGTCCTGCTCGGTGCGGACGAGGAGGTCGAGCGACTCGACGAAGGTCTCCTCGGGCAGCTCGGGCATGGCCATCCGGACGGCCGAGCGGTTGAAGCGGGCGGCGTTGGCGTAGGGGCGGAAGGCGACGATGGAGCCGTTGCCCTGGCGGTAGGCCTTGAGGCCCTCGAAGAGCTCCTGGCCGTAGTGGAAGACCGAAGTGGCGGGGTCGAGCGAGAGCGGGCCGTAGGGGCGCAGGCGCGCGTCGTGCCAGCCCTCGCCGTCGGTGTAGTCGATGGTGATCATGTGGTCGGTGAAGACCTGGCCGAACCCCGGGTTCGCCATTACCTGCTCCCGCTCGGCCGCGGTGCGAGCGTGGTCGGATAGCTGCACGTCGAAGCTGAGCTTCTGAGCGATGGTCATGACGACGGTCCTTCTCTCTGCGGTTCCGGCCGGTACTGCCGTAAGGGCAGCCCGTACTTCCTATTGTCTCGTCATTTGGGATAGCAAGGGTGTTTTGACCTTTTAGACGTGAAAAAGCGCCTGGCGGGTCCGCTCGCGGACCGCCAGGCGCTTGCTGAGCTCGGGGCGGCCCTAGCTCGATACTCGCGCGGCGATGTCGTCGCCGATCTCGTGGGTGGTGCGACCGGCCCTGCCCGCCGACCGCTCGACGATGTCGTCGGCGACGGCCTGCTCGACCTTGGCGGCCTCGGCGGCCAGGCCCAGGTGGTCGAGCAGCATGGCGACCGACAGGACGGTGGCGGTCGGGTCGGCCTTGCTCTGCCCGGCGATGTCCGGCGCGCTGCCGTGCACCGGCTCGAACATGCTGGGCGAGGTGCCCTCGGGGTTGATGTTGCCGCTGGCGGCCAGGCCGATGCCGCCGGCGATGGCGGCGCCCAGGTCGGTGATGATGTCGCCGAACAGGTTGTCGGTGACGACGACGTCGAACCGCTCGGGCTGGCTCACGAAGAACATCGAGGCGGCGTCGATGTGGCTGTAGTCGGTGGTGACCTCGGGGAACTCCTCGGCCACCCGGTTGACGGTGCGCTGCCAGAGGTCGCCCGCGTAGGTCAGCACATTGGTCTTGTGGACCAGGGTCAGCTTCTTGCGGGGGCGCGACATCGCCTTGTCGAAGGCGTAGCGCACCACGCGCTCGACGCCGTGCGCGGTGTTGAGCGACTCCTGGGTGGCGATCTCGTAGGGGGTGCCGCGCCGCATGACGCCACCGGTGCCGGCGTAGAGGCCCTCGGTGCCCTCGCGGACGACGATCATGTCGATGTCCTCCGCCGGGGTGTCGGCGAGGGGCGTCCGCACGCCGGGGAAGAGCTTGACCGGGCGCAGGTTGACGTAGTGGTCGAACGCGAAGCGGATGCGCAGCAGCAGGTCACGCTCCAGGATGCCCGGCGGGACGCTGGGGTCGCCAACGGCGCCGAGCAGGATCGCGTCATAACCGCGCAGTTCCTGGAGAACGGCGTCGGGCAGCGTCTCGCCGGTGCGGTGATAGCGGGCGGCTCCCAGGTCGTAGTGGGTGGCTTCGATCTTGGTCCCGACAGCTTCGAGGACCTTGAGACCTTCGGCCACGACCTCGGTGCCGATGCCATCACCGGGGATGACGGCCAGACGAATGTTGCGCGACTCCATGGGTGCAACCCTACCTGCTCGTCTCGGCTGACGAACACTCGATCTCACAATTCGGACGTGTCGTTCCTGCTGCGACAAGCGTAGCGTGGCGCGCATGGCAGCCGAGAAAGTCCATCTCACCGAGGAGAAGGCCACCCTTCTCGCCACCCTGTACGGCAGAGCCCTGGACGCCCGCTCACCCCATCCGATCCTGGGCGACACGCTGGCCGCCCAGGTGGTCGAGCGGATCGACCACGACTTCGCCAGAACCGGCATCAACCGGCGCAGCGCCGCCTCGGTCGCGTTCCGGGCCCGCCTGATCGACGGGTGGGCCACCGAGTTCCTGACCGCGCACCCCGACGCCGTCGTGCTGCATCTGGGCTGCGGGCTGGACACCCGCGCGCACCGGCTGGACCGGCCACCCGGCACCGAGTGGTACGACGTCGACTACCCGGAGGTCGTCGACCTGCGCCGGCGCCTGCTCCCCGAGTTCCCCGGCCACACGACGATCGGCTCGTCGGTCACCGACCTGGCCTGGCTGGACCAGGTGCCGGGCGACGGCCGGCAGGTGCTCGTGGTCGCCGAGGGCCTGTTCTACTACCTCGACGCGGCCCGCGGCCGCGAGCTCGTCCGGCGGATCGTGGACCGGTTCGCCGGCGGGGAGTTCGTCTTCGACGCCATGAGCGGGCTCGGCCTGCGGCTGCAGGTGCTCAACAAGCCGGTACGCGAGGCGCACGCGAAGATGCACTGGGCCATCGACGGACCGCAGGACCTGCTGTCCATCCACCCGAAGCTCCGGTGCACGACCATGCTGAGCGCGCTCGATCTCACGGGCCCCGGCCTGCCGACGGGCTATCGGGTGGCGGCCCGGCTGATGAGGGCGGTGCCCGGGATGGCGAAGGCGGCGGCGTTCTACCGGCTGGGGTTCTGAGGAGCGCCGCCGTTGTCGCGGCGGTCCAGCGCCTCCTGCAGCGCCTGGGCCGCCTCGTCCTCGTGCTCGTCGGCGCGGTTCCAGGGATACATCTCGTACATGTGCTCAGCTCATTTCGCGAGGCGTCGGAACGTGAAGTCGGATCCCGGTCGCGAATCCGACCAGGCCTGCTCTCGGGGTCCGGATCACGGACCACTCGAAGGGGACTTACCGGCCGACGGAACGCCGCTCACCGCGGCGGGTCGCCGACCTGCCCTAACAGGCCCCGCCGCGGCAGGTAATGAGTACGAGAACCTGGCGCATCGTTCGTCAGATTACCTGGCGGCAACCGGACTGTCTCGTTGGATGTCCGAGCATCTCGCATCCTGAGACAAACCGGCTGCCGCGGAATCAGTCCTCCAGGTCCACCGAACGGCCGGACTCGGCACCGATCTCGGCGCCGATCTGCTCCAGCACGTCGGCCGGGATCGCCGAGTCGACGGTCAGCGCCATCAGCGCCTTGCCGCCCTTGACGTCGCGGGACACCTGCATGGAGGCGATGTTGATGCTCCGCTCGCCGAGGATCCTGCCCACGATGCCGACGACGCCGGGGCGGTCGGTGTAGGTGAGGAACGACAGGTGGGCGGTCGGCTCGATCTCCATCTCGTAGCCGTTCACCTCGACGATCTTGGTGATCTGGCGAGGGCCGGAGAGCGTGCCGGACACCGAGACGTGCCGGCCGTCGGCCAGGACGCCGCGCACGGTGATGACGTTGCGCCAGTCGGGGCTGTCGGCGCTGGTCACCAGGTCGACGGTGACGCCCCGGTCCTTGGCCAGCAGCGGCGCGTTGACGTAGGTGACGGAGTCCTCCACCACGTCGGCGAAGACGCCCTTGAGCGCGGCCAGCTCCAGCACCCGCACGTCGTGGGCGGCGATCTCGCCGCGCACCTCGATGTCGAGCTTGGTGGCCACCTCGCCGGCCAGCGCGGTGAAGACCCGCCCCAGCTTCTCGGCCAGCGGCAGGCCCGGCTTGACGTCCTCGGCCACGGCGCCGCCCTGGACGTTGACGGCGTCGGGCACGAACTCGCCCGCCAGCGCCAGCTTCACGCTCCTGGCGACCTGGGTGCCGGCCTTCTCCTGGGCCTCGTGCGTCGAAGCGCCCAGGTGCGGGGTGGCGACGACCTGGTCCAGCTCGAACAGCGGGCTGTCGGTGCAGGGCTCCTTGGCGAACACGTCCAGGCCGGCGCCGGCGACACGGCCTTCCTTGATCGCGGAGTAGAGGGCGCCCTCGTCCACGATGCCGCCGCGGGCCACGTTGATGATCCGCACCGAGGGCTTGACCTCGTGCAGCTCCTTGTCACCGATGAGCCCGAGGGTCTCCTTGGACTTGGGCAGGTGCACGGTGATGAAGTCGGCCTGCTTGAGCACCTCTTCGAGGCTGAGCAGCTTGACCCCCATCTGCGCGGCGCGGGCCGGCGGCAGGTAGGGGTCGTAGGCGATCAGCTCGACGCCGAACGGCTGCAGCCGCTGGGCCACGAGCTGGCCGATCTTGCCAAGGCCGAGGATGGCGACGACCTTCTCGTCGAGCTCGACCCCGGTGTACTTGGACCGCTTCCACTCGCCGTTCTTCAGGGCGGCGTGGGCCTGCGCGGTGTTGCGGGCGCTGGCCAGGATGAGCGCGATGGTCTGCTCGGCGGCGCTGGTGATGTTGGACGTCGGGGCGTTGACCACCATGACGCCTGCCTTGGTGGCCGCTTCGACGTCGACGTTGTCGAGGCCGACACCGGCGCGGGCGACGACCCGCAGCTTGGGCGCGGCGGCCAGCGCCTCGGCGTCCACCTGGGTGGCGGAGCGGACGATCAGCGCGTCCACGCCGGCGAGCGCGGGCAGCAGTTGGGAACGGTCGGCGCCGTCGGTGTGGCGGACTTCGAAATCGGCGCCGAGCACGGCGAGGCCTGCTTCGGACAGCTCCTCTGCGACCAGAACGACGGGCTTGTTCACGAGTGTGAATCCTTCGAGCGTGCGACGAGTGTGAGGGGCGCGGCGACGGGCCCCTCCGGTCCCACAGAGTCTATCCAGGCTTGTGAACGCATTCACGAAGGACCCAGCATCTGAGACGCCCCGGCGCCGCGTCGTACCCCCTTCTGCGGAAAATCATCCACACTGCTCCCGTCTTTGTCTTGATCGGGAGATTTATTCACCATTAACCTGCTAAGCCGTGGCCAACTACCTATGGTTCGTCATATGAGCATCGGGAATCCTGCGCTTGCCGACGTGCTCGCCCAGCACGGCGGTCCGCACCGTCTGCTGGCGGCTCTCGCTGACGGTGGAGTCCTGGTGGCCGTGCGACCAGACCGATCAGTCGTCCTGGGGACGACACAGGCCGGTGACCGAGTGCTTCTCGGGTACACCAGCACGGTGACGTATGCCCGTCACCGTGGCAGCCATTCCCTGTCTGCGTGCGACCCGGACACCGTCCTGGACATCCAGCGCGTCACTGGCGTGCGAGAGATCGTGATCGACGCCGCCGGCCCCGCCGCGGCCGCCGTCCCCATCGAGGACCTCCAGCGGTTCCTCACCTCCACCCGTTCGGGACCGACTCCGGTCATGTCCGGGGCCGTCCCCGCCGCCTACGCGACGGGGGCGATGGCGACGATCTCGCGGGGCGGCCCGCTCGCCCAGGTGGCGCCGCCGTCCCCCGAGGCGCCGGCGATGCCCTGGATCCCGGCACCGCGCCCGCACCTGTCGGGTCCTATGCAGCAGGTGGACCCCGGCTACCGGCGGTGCACGCATCCGATCCTGCCCGCCCTGCGGCAGGCGATCGCGCAGTTGCTCATGGACTACCCGCTGGTGCACCACGTGTGGATCTCCGAGGCCCGCACGGCGTCGGGCGCGACCGGGATCATGCTGCACGTGAAGGTGCACATGTCGGCGGCCGAGGACGTGGTGCGCGACCTGCATCGCGGGGCCCGGGCCAGGTTGCCGCAGTTCGCGGCGAGCGGGGCGCCGATCCTCATGGCCAGGGTCGCGGACTCGCGCAGTGAGCGCCGGATGATCGAGATCGGCGCGCACGTCGTCTGCGCGAACGTGAGCGACTGACGTCGCCTGCGCGAACGTGAGCGACTGACCGAACCGGGTTTTTTGGGGCTTACCGAACAAGCCCTTGGTCGGCTTGAATGAGCCAATGACCGCACCGGCCGCGACCTTGCCCACCGTTTCCCGGGGCGTGCGCCTCGGTTACGGCCTTGGCTCCTTCTGCACCGCCACCTTCGGGGCCGTCCCCGGCCTGCTGCTGCTCTACTACATGACCAACTTTCTGGCCGTGCCCGCGTGGCTGGCCGGGGTGGTCGTGACGGCGCCCAAGGTCTGGGACCTGGTGATCAACCCGCTGGTCGGCCGCTGGTCGGACCGGACGGTGTCGCGGATGGGCCCCAGACGCCCGTGGATGCTGGCCGGCGCGGCCACCCTGCCGATCACGTTCTTCCTGGTGTTCGCCGGCCCGCCGCTGACCGGCACCCCGGCCGCCCTGTACGTGGGCGCCTGCTTCCTGGCCGCGGCCACGGCCTACGCCCTGTTCGAGGTGCCGTACAAGACGATGCCGGCCGAGATGACCGGCGACTACCACGAGCGGACCTCGCTGCTGCAGTGGCGCATGATCTTCATCGGCGCGGCCACGGCGATCAGCGGCATCGCGGCCCCGGCGCTGGTCAACAGCGACGGCCCCAACGGCACGCTGGACAGCTACCGCCTGATGGCGGTGGTGATCGCCGTCGTCCTGGCGGCCTCCATGTTCGGCTCCTTCTTCGGTACGGCCCGAGCCCCGATGACCGGCGCGCCCCAGCCCGACAACGGCGGTCTGCGTGCCCAGTTCGCCGCCGCCAGGAGCAACCCGGCGTTCGTCTGGCTGCTGGTGCTCAGCTGCACCCAGCAACTGGCGGTCGCCATGATGCTGGCCGCCGCGCCGTACTTCGCCGCCTACACCATCGGTGACCCCAGGGCCACCACGACGCTCTTCGCCGCGCTGGTCGGGCCCATGCTGCTGACGATGCCGCTGTGGGTGCGGCTGTCCAAGCGGTTCGACAAGCGCGGCGCGATGATCCTGGCCGCGCTGATGTTCAGCGGCGGCACGGCGGCGGCCCTGGCCACGCCGATCTTCGGCGGCTGGTACGCCCACGTGGCGATCCTGCTGGTCGGGACCGGGATCGCCGGGGTGCAGCTGCTGCAGTTCTCGATGCTGGCGGACGTGATCGCGGTGGACGCGGCGACGACCGGCAAGCGGCGGGCCGGGGTGTTCACCGGGTTGTGGACGGCGATCGAGAGCGGGGTCAGCGCCTTCGGCGCGCTGGTCTTCGGGACCATCCTGACGATCGGCGGCTTCATCTCCTCCGAGCCGGACACGCCGGTCGCGCAGCCGGACAGCGCGGTGACCGCGGTCCTCATCGGACAGACCGCGGTCCCCGCGCTGATCATCCTGCTGTCGGTGCTGATGACGCTGAAGTACCGGCTGACGGTCCCTACGCCAGTCGCCGGGTCAGCGTCGGACGCGCCCGCGTGACCAGCCCGGCCACCAGCGCCGCCAGCAGCGGCAGGCCCACCACGATCGCGGCGGTGAACGACCAGGGAACGGCGACGAAGAGGGCGTCGTAGTCCAGGGGGCCGCCCGACGTGCGGGCGTGCCGGGACATCGGCCAGCTGGCCGCGATCCCCATGACACCACCCGCGACGGCGCCGACCAGGGTGCCGAGCCCGGCGACGAAGCCCGCCTGCGCCGCCACGATGAGCCGGCGCACCCGTGGCGGCGCGCCGACCGCCGACACGGTGTCGAGATCGCGCCGCATGTCGGCGGTCGCCAGCCCGGTGGCGGCGAAGGTGCCGCCGAGCCCCAGGACCAGCGCGACGCCGAGCAGGGTCGGGAAGAGCGGGGTGGACGGGTCGCCGGGGCCGCTTTCCAGGTGGACGTCCGCCTTGCCGGTGGCCAGGCTGAGCCGCCGCTCCAGCAGTGGCAGGTCGGCGGGCCGGTGCGCCGCGTACAGGCGGCGCTCCGCCAGCTTGAGGCCCGCCTCGGTGAGGGCTTGCGGTGGGAGCACTGCGCCGATCTGCCGTGGGTCGGCCGCCGTGACCGTCACCGCCGGGATCTGGAGCGACGTGCGCTCCGGCGCCTCCGACGACAGATCGACGGTCAGCGTGCCGTCCTTGACCATCCTGTCGTCGAACACGACCGCCCTGCCCTCCGCCAGCGCCGCCGCGGCGCGGGGGTCGGCCCGGCCCTGAACGAGGGCGAGCAGTCCGGCGTCCCCGATGGGCGAGTCGAGGGCGACGCCGCACTGGCCATGGCAGCCCTGCGGCACCAGCACGGTCGTGACGGGCCGGCCGTCGCGGCCGAGTGCCAGCTGCCCGGGAATCAGGGAGACGCCGGGCAGCGCCTTCGTGGCCGCGGCGCGCAGGTCGGCCCAGCCACGATCGCCGACGCCGTGGGCGGTGATGGTGAGGGTGCCGGTCGGCACCTCCGGCCGGTAGCTCGCCTTGAACGCGGCTTCCTGGCTCTCGGCGCCGATGCCCAGCGAGATCGCCCCCATGGTGGCGGCCATGACCGCTGCCGCGGCGCAGGCCGTACGGACCCGGTGGCGGGCGGCGTCGCGTACGGAGAGCCGGAGCGGGAGCGGGAGCCGGGCGGCGAGCCGTCCGGCGGCCTGGACCAGCCAGGGCATGACGGCGACCAGCCCGAACACGACGAGCACGCCGCCCACCAGGATCGTCGGACCGCTGTCGTCCAGGCTGAGCGCCGTCACGCAGAGCCCTGCCGTGATCAGCAGGAGGCCGAGGATCGGGCGGCCCGCGCGGCGTCGTCCCTGCTCGCTCTCGCGTCCCGCCAGCACCTGGGCGGGGTGCTGCCGGGCGGCCTGGACGGCGGGGACCAGGGCGGCGATCACCGCGCTGAGCAGGCCCAGGGCGGCGGCGCCGAGCACCGGGAGCCAGGGCACCTCGGGCGGGCCGTACCCTCCGGTCCAGCGAGCCAGGATCGGCACGGCCACGAGCGCGCCGCCGGTGCCGAGCGCGGCGCCGAGCAGCGTCGCCACGCCGCCGAGCACCAGCCCGTCGGCCAGCACGATCGCTCGCAGGTGTGCGCCGGAGCCGCCCTGTGCCGCGATCAGCGCCAGCTCCCGGCGTCTGCGCCGGAGCCCCACGGCGAAGGCGGGACCGGCCAGCAGGACCGTCTCCAGGACGGCGAGCACGACGCCCGCCGCGATGGTGGTGAGTATCCGGGGGTCGGTGGCCGCGTCGTATCCCGGGAATTCAGTGGCCGGCGGAGGGCCGGCCAGCACCGCGCGGGAGGTGGCCGTGAGCCCCACGCCGTTCAGCCGCAGCACATCCTGCCACAGGACCGGCGCGGGGGTGTCGGCGAGCCAGCCGGTGCCGTGCCCGTCCCGTTTGTCCAGCAGCAGCACGTTCTGGAAGCCCACCACCTCCTTTCGCCTGAGGTTGTTCGGGTGCTCGACCACGCCCACGACCCGGACCTGCCGCTCCTGCGGCGTCACGCTGATCGTCCCGCCGAGCCGTACACCCCGCTCGATCATCTCCGGCGTCACCGCGACCTCGCCGGGCGAGGCGGGGAAGCGGCCGCTGACCAGGGGGCGGATGCCGCGTGTCATGGGGTCGCGCAGGTCCAGCTCTATCGCGCTCACCACGTCGTGGCCGTCCGGGCGGCGGACCTCCACGCTGCCCACGTCATAGGGGATGAGCCGCCCGTCGAGCACCGCGGTCACCTCGGCCACCGTCCTCGACCTGTCCGAACGGGCGGTCCGGGTGTGCCTGAAGCCATCTCCCCCGGGCGTCTGGACGATCGGCACGCGGAATTCGCTAGTGGCGATCCTGGCATCGGCGGCTCCGAGCCTGGCGGTCACCTGCTCGGCCGGGCTCACCCCGGCCGTGGCGAAGCCGGTGAACAGGCCCGTGATGACCAGCACCGGCAGGCCGATCATGGCCATGATGAGGGCGCTGCGCCCCTTGGCGCGCAGCGCGTCCCTGCGCGCGATCCGCAGGGCGGCGACCAGGGCGCTCATCGGGCGCTCTCCAGCCGTACGGCGGTCGAGTCGGCGATCTCGCCGTCGCGCAGGTAGACCACGCGGTCGGCCCAGGCGGCGTAGCGGGGCTCGTGGGTGACCAGCAGCACGGCCACGCCCGCGTCGCAGCGCTCGCGCAGCAGCCGCAGGATCTCGTCCCCCGTCGCCGTGTCCAGCGCGCCGGTCGGCTCGTCGGCCAGCAGCAGGCGCCGCTCGCCGACCAGCGCCCTGGCGATCGCCACCCGCTGGCGCTGCCCTCCGGACAGGTCCCCGGGGAAACGGCCGGCGACGTCATCGGCGCCCACCTCGCGCAGGACGGATTCGGCCTCCTCGCGAGCCTGCCTGGCGCGCACGCCGTCGAGCTCCCTGGGCAGCATGACGTTCTCGGCGGCCGTCAGCGACGGGATCAGGTTGAGGTCCTGGAAGACGTAGCCGACGCCGCCGCGCCTGAGCGCGGCGAGGTCCTTGACGGTGGCGAGGTCCCGGCCCTCGATCGTCACGCTGCCCGAGGTGGGCCGGTCCAGCCCGCCCGCCAGGTTGAGCAGGGTGGACTTGCCCGAGCCCGAAGGGCCCATCACCGCCACCAGTTCGCCCCGGGACACCTCCAGGCTCACTCCGTTGAGCGCCCGCACCTCGCCGTGCTCCCGGGTCACGTCCCGTAGTTCCACCACAGTCATGCGCTCTTCTCCTTGACGACGGCCTCGCAGTGGTCCAGCCAGCGCTGTTCCGCCTCGGCCTTGAAAATCATCGAATCGAGGACCAGTCGCCGGCCGGCGTCCTCGGTGCTGCTCCGCTTGGCCCTGGTCAGCTCCTGAAGGGTGCGCATGATGGCCATCCGCTGGGCCAGGATCACCGCCGCGACGTCCACGTCATCCGCCGCCACGGCCATGGCGACCTTGATGACCAGCTCGTCACGGGGGCGGGCCGTTTGGTCCACCGGTGTGGCGAACCATCGCGCCAGCTCCCGCCGCCCCTCCTCGGTGATCGCGTAGACGGCGCGGCCCTGCTCGTCGGCGCCCCCCGGGGCCACCAGGCCGTCCCGCTCCATCCGCGCGAGCGTCGTGTAGACCTGGCCGATGTTCAGCGGCCAGGTCGCCCCTGTGGACGCCTCGAACTCCACCCGTAGTTGGTAGCCGTAGCGCGGTCCTCTGCTCAGCAACGCGAGCAGTCCGTGTCTGATCGACATGGATACTGAGTATGCATACTCAGTATGCTCTTGGCAACAGATCCGCGTATTCTGGACAGGGAACGCTCTTCAGGCCGATACTCGTGAGATGAGCTCGACGCAGCCGCCGTTCCGCGCCTCCGACGGTGAGCGTGACCGTGCGATCGACGAGCTCCGTGACCGCGCGGTCGAGGGCCGGCTCTCCCACGACACCTTCGTCGGCCGCGTGGACCAGGCTCTGCGCGCCCGCAACCAGTACGAGCTCGACGCGCTCGTGGCCGACCTGCCGCGCCGCCCGACGTTCCGCCGGCGGCTGACCGGCATGCTGACCGGCGTGGTCTCCGCCGCCGCCGACGTCACCTCCAACCTCCAGGCCGCCTGGCGCAAGCCCCGGCTGCCCCGGCTGGCCCTGCCCAACGACGATCGCAGCCGTTACGTGGTCGGTCGCGGGTCCGCCTGTGATCTCGTACTCGCGGATCTGACGGTCTCCCGGGTGCACGCCGAGCTGCGGCGCGACACTGACGGCAGCGGGTGGACACTGGTCGATCTGGGCTCGCTCAACGGCACCCGGCTGAACGGCTGGCGGCTGGTCGGGCCCGCCAAGGTCAGGTCGGGCGACGAGATCTCCTTCGGTGACTGCGGTTTCCTGATCGGCTCGGACCTGCCGTCAACCTGAAAGATACGGATATTTGCGGATTACAGGGCGTCTGCGCTGGCCGATGATCCAGGCGACCCCAGTCGCATCCCCCTTTGGAGATCCCTTGCGGCGCACCTCAGCATCCCTCGTCGCGGGCGCGCTCGTCGCGGCCCTCGCGTGGTCGTCCGGCCCGTCCTCCCCCGCCATCGCGCTCGACCCCTCGCCGGGCGTCGCCGACCTGACCCAGGACCTCAACCAGATCCTCGCCGACTCCCGGCTGACCATCGGCCGGGCGGGCGTGGTCGTCAGGAGCGCGGAGTCCGGCGAGGAGCTGTACGCGACCGACGCCGGCAAGCTCATGATCCCCGCCTCCAACACCAAGCTGTTCACCTCCGCGGCGGCCGTCGAGACGCTCGGCCTCGACTACCGCTTCGCCACCACCGTGCTGCACAGCGGGCGCAAGCTCGGCTCCGTGGTCAACGGCGACCTGGTGCTGCGCGGCACCGGCGACCCCACGATGCTGGCCGAGGACTACGACGCGCTGGCCGCCCAGGTGGCCAAGGCGGGCGTCAAGGTGGTGACCGGCAAGCTGGTCGCCGACGACACCTGGTTCGACTCGGTACGCCTCGGCCAGGACTGGGCGTGGGACGACGAGACGGCCTACTACGCGGCCCCGATCTCCGCCCTGACCGCCTCGCCCGACCGCGACTACGACGCCGGCTCGGTGATCGTGTCGGTCGCGGCCGACGGCGGCAAGCTCAAGGTGTCGACCACACCGGAGAGCGACTACCTCAAGATCGTCAACAGGGCGACGGTCGGCACCTCGAACAACGTCCTCATCGAGCGGCAGCACGGCACCGCGACGGTGGTCATCAGCGGCACGGTGGCCTCCTCGTACTCCGAGTGGGTGGCCGTGGACGACCCGACGGCGTACGCCTCCTCGCTGTTCCGCAAGGCGCTGGCCGGGCATGGCGTGAAGGTGCTCGGCAAGACGGTGACCGGCGCGGCGCCGAAGGACGCCAAGGAGCTGGCGGCGCGCGAGTCGATGCCGCTGAGCGAGCTGCTGGTGCCGTTCATGAAACTGAGCAACAACATCCACGCCGAGATCCTCACCAAGGCCATGGGCCGCAAGGTCGCCGGCCAGGGCACCTGGGCCGCCGGCCTCAAGGTGAGCACCGACTTCGCCAAGGCCAACGGCGTCGAGGTGCTGAACATACGGGACGGCTCGGGACTGTCCCGCCGCGACGGCTTCACGCCCGCCTCGATCGCGCGGCTGCTGACCGCGGTGCGCGCCAAGCCGTGGTTCCAGACCTGGTACGACGCGCTGCCGATCGCGGGCAACCAGGACCGGTTCGTGGGCGGCACCCTGCGCAGCCGGATGCGGGACACGGCCGCGGCGAACAACGTGCGCGCCAAGACGGGCTCGCTGACCGGCGTCACAGCGCTGTCGGGGTACGTCACCAGCGCCGACGGGGAGCCGCTGGTCTTCTCCATCATGCTGAATCAGTATCTGTCGGGCTCGCCCAAGGACATCGAGGACAAGATCGCGATCCGCCTGGCGCAGTTCACCAGGGCCGCCGCGGTGAACGACGCCGCCGACCGGCGGCGCGCCGCCATCGCCGAGCAGCCGGGCGATCTGGAGTGCTCCTGGCTCAAGCCGGTGCAGTGTTAGAAGGCCGCTGATGCGTTGTTAGAACGCCGCTGACGGGGGCGCGCCGCGTGGTTCTCCACGCG
>NZ_BMNK01000001.1:0-228736 GCF_014646515.1 Nonomuraea glycinis | reverse complement strand
CGCCCCTTTTATTGGGCCTTAGACGCATAGATCTTCTTTGAGGTTTACCAAGATAGCTGCGATCTTTGTTACGATTGGGACACGTGGAGCTCCAGATATATCGGCGTTTTTCGTGACAAAGGCGACGAGTGAGCACCAGAATGCGGGATCGACGCAGTGTCTAGGCCTCAATCGGAGGACGAAATGCGCAGACAGCTCAAGGTGCTCGCCTGCCTCGGGAGTCTGGCGGCATTGAGCTCCATCCCGGCTCCCCCCGCCGCCGCACACTCGGCGGGCGGCGGGCTGGAGACGCCGCTGGAGGGCGCGCAGGGCGGCTCGGCCGAGGACTGCCGCGTCACGGCCGCCAAGCCGTCCGTCGACGCCAAGGGACTGATCAGGGGCACCGCCTCCCGGTCCGGCTGCGGCCAGAAGGCCCTGCTCAGGGTGCGCGTCCAGCAGGCCGCGGCCGGCCCGGACCGGACGCTCAAGAGCGGCTCCCAGCGCCTCACCAACGGCCGGATCACGGCCACGCTGCCCTGCTCGGACACCCCGCGCCGCTACTACGTCACCGCCCTCGACCATCAGGGCCAGGAGAGCACCTCGGACGGCGTCCTGCTGTCCTGCAAGAAGCCGCCTGCCACCACTGCCACCACGAGCACCGCCCGGACGGCCGGCGCATCGAGCGCCGAGACCGAGGTCGTCAGGCTCACCAACCGGGCCAGAGTGGCAGGCGGCTGCAAGCCGCTCGTCCACGACGCCAAGCTCCGCACCGCCGCCGACAGGCACTCGGCGGACATGGCGGCCAAGGGCTACTTCGACCACAGCTCCCAGGACGGCCGCTCCGCCGGTGACCGGATCGGAGCCGTCGGCTTCGCCCCGGTCCGGACCTGGGGCGAGAACATCGCCATGGGGCAGCGCACCGCGGCCTCCGTGGTCCAGGGCTGGCTCAACAGCCCGGGACACCGCGCGAACATCATGAACTGCAAGTTCACTCACATAGGGGTCGGCCAGCACTCAAAGGGTCCACACTGGACTCAGGTCTTCGCCGCGCACTGAGCCAGGGAGCACGCGGGCACACCGGCCCCACCCGTGCCGGTTCCCACCGCACGCCCGCGACGCTCCCCTCCGGCGGGCCCGGCCGCGACTCCCCCCGCAACGGACCGTGGCCGGGCCCGCATGCTTTCCCCCGAGCTGGGCCGAGTGTCCCCGGCGCGCGAGGACGGGACATCCACGCAGGTCAGAGGGCCGTCCGGTAGCGTCATCCCTTGATATGAGACTTGACGGAATCCCACTCTGGGACGGCACAGAACCTCGCGGCCCGGTCGAGCTCCAGTGGGAGCCCGACCGGATCACCGGCCTGCGGCCCGCCGAGCAGCGACACGACGACCTCTGCGTCATCCCCGGTCTGGTGGACACGCACGTCCACCTGATCGGCGACGCCGGTGAGGGCCGGTCCGACTTCAGCACCTGGCCGCTGGTCACCACCCGGGACGAGCAGGTGCTGCACGGCGTCGCGCACGCCCAGCGCGCCCTGCGGCACGGCGTGACGACGCTGCGCGACATGGCCGGCGACGAGGCGCAGGTGGCGCTGGCCCGGGCCTTCGACGCGGGGCTGCTACCTGGCCCGCGGATCAGGGTGCTCGGCATGGTGGGGATGACCGCCGGGCACGGTGACCTGTTCGTGCCGGCCGCGCATCCGTTGCGCAAGCCGACCGCCGACGGTCCCGACGAATGCCGCAAGCTGGTGCGTACCTGGGCCAGGGCGGGCCTGCACGGGATCAAGATCACGACGAGCGGCGGCGTGCTGTCGGTCGGCGACCGCCACGCCTGGCGCAACTACACCCGCGCGGAGGTCGGGGCCATCGTCGACGAGGCGCACGCGCTCGGCATGCCGGTGGCCGCGCACGCCCATTCCGAGGACGGCATCCGCGTCGCCGTCGAGGAGGGCGTGGACTCCATCGAACACGGCACGTTGATGAGCGCCGACCTGGCCGAGACCCTGGCCGCGCGCGGCACCCCGGTGGCTCCGACGCTGCTGATCAGCAGGGTGATCGCCGAGGGCCGCGTCCCGGTGCCTCCTGACGTCATGGTCAAGGCCGCCGAGTTGGTGGCCCAGCGGGACAAGCTGTTCGCCGAGGCCGCGCGGGCGGGGGTCCGGTTCGTGCTGGGCACCGATGCCAACGGCTTCCACGTGCGCTTCGGCGACCAGTGCGCCGAGGTCGTCTACATGGCCGAGGTTCTCGGCCTCGACGCCCCGTCGGCGCTGCGTGCGGCCACCTCCGACGCCGCCGACGCCATCGGCATGCCGGTGGGGCGCATCGCGCCCGGACTCGGCGCCGACTTCATCGTGCTGCGCGGCCGTCCGTGGGAGCGGATCGAGGACCTGTCCGTGGCGAACATCGTCGCCGTGGTGTCCCGGGGCCACCTCGCCGCGGGCAACCTGCCCTGACCCGGAAGGGCGTGTACGGTCCCGCCTGGGCGACCTGATCGGGGGCGGCCTCCAGCGGTCGCAGATCGCCGCGTGCTTCGGGCTGATGCGGGGAAGACGGCCACGGTGTGCGGGGGGGCGATCCGGAGCGCCTGCGGCTTCTTCGTGGCGGCCTTCGGGATTCGGGGCCGGACAA
The DNA here is from genome assembly GCF_014646515.1 of Nonomuraea glycinis. Taxonomy (GTDB): domain Bacteria; phylum Actinomycetota; class Actinomycetes; order Streptosporangiales; family Streptosporangiaceae; genus Nonomuraea; species Nonomuraea glycinis. Next base: position 226,133 of record NZ_BMNK01000001.1, on the reverse strand, counting down.
CGTGGAGGGGCCCGCCATGTAGACGGGCCCCGGGTCACGCTTCGCAGCCGCCGAGGGTGAACGTTAGCTGATCACGCACTTCGAGTCTTTGCTCTTGATGCCGAGGATCTGGCTCAGGATGTCGCCGGTCTGCAGGACGAGCACGCCCCTGGTGCTCTTGTCGACTGCTTCCTTGGTGAAGATGTTGTCGTCACCGCAGATGATGACCCTGTTGTCGAAGTCCGGGTCGTCATGCGGCCAGCCGACCGACGCCGAGGTGGGGGCGCTGGGCATCGCAGCTAGCGCGGAGCCGCCGAACATGACCATCCCGCCGACGATCCCGGCCAGGATGAGCCCTTGTCTGTACATACTGAATCTCCTTGATACCGATCGACTACTCTCCGTAGCTATCGGGAGAAGATCTGCCCGGCGCCTACTTTCCACAAACTCTCGCATTTTCACTCTTGACCTGCGAGAAGACGCCACATGGGGGAAGCGATGCCGAAGATCGGCCCACTTGACGCATAGATGTTCCTAGCTGAGACGCACTCCCGCTTCTCATGACCAGTTCCAGACCATCGCGCAGCGCCCCCTTGGCGCAAACTGGGTCATGTCAGTTGAAAACGGAGCATGGATACGCACATCGGGCATGCTCGGCAGACACCCCCGATATCGACTGACGGGAGGTGCCACAGCAGAGATGGAAACGCTCCGTGACGCGGCTTCTACACGCTCGCGTGCCGGAGGACGACGCCCGGCGTCCAGCGGGGCTCAGATGGGCTGCAGCGGCGGCCCGCATGACCAGGGCCGCCTCGGTCGAGCGGCGATGCCTGCTCGGGAGTGCGGTGGAAGGCGACCGCGGCGCGGACGACGAGCACGCCGTCCGCGCGGCGGGGCGGCGAGCGGGGTTCGCCGCCCCGCCGCCCGGAGTCGGTGTTGGCGAGCGGGGTTCGCCGCCCCGCCGCCCGGACTCGGTGTTACGCCCTCGGCGTTACGCCTTGAGCCAGCTCATCATCGGACGCAGCGTGGCGCCCGTCTTCTCGATCGGGTTCTCGGCGAGCTCCTCGCGGTGCTTGGTGAACTCCTTCTGGCCGCCGTCGAACTCCTCGACGAGCTGCCGGGCGAAGGTGCCGTCCTGGATCTCGCCCAGGATGCGCCGCATCTCCTGACGGGTCTCGTCGGTGATGACGCGGGAGCCGCGGGTGTAGCCGCCGTACTCGGCGGTGTCGGACACCGACCAGTACATCTTCGAGATGCCGCCCTCGTACATGAGGTCGACGATGAGCTTCATCTCGTGCAGGCACTCGAAGTAGGCGACCTCCGGCTGGTAGCCGGCCTCGATGAGGGTCTCGAAGCCCGCCTTGATGAGCTCGGAGACGCCACCGCACAGCACGGCCTGCTCGCCGAACAGGTCGGTCTCGGTCTCCTCGGTGAAGGTCGTCTTCAGCGCGCCGGCGCGGGTGCCGCCGATGCCCTTGGCGTAGGACAGCGCGAGGTCGAAGGCCTTGCCGGAGGCGTCCTTCTCGACGGCCACCAGAACCGGCACGCCGCGGCCCGCCTCGAACTGGCGGCGGACGAGGTGGCCGGGGCCCTTGGGGGCGACCATGCAGACGTCGACGCCCTCGGGGGCCTCGATGAGGCCGTAGCGGATGTTGAGGCCGTGGCCGAAGAACAGCGCGTCGCCCTGCTTGAGGTTGGGCGCGACATGCTCGGCGTAGAGGTGGCGCTGAATGTGGTCCGGCGCCAGGATCATGGTGACGTCGGCCTCCTTCACCGCCTCGGCGGGCGTGAGCACGCGCAGGCCGTCGTTCTCGGCCTTCTCGCGGCTCTTGGAGCCCTCGGGCAGGCCGACGCGCACGTCGACCCCGGAGTCACGCAGGGAGAGCGCGTGGGCGTGGCCCTGGCTGCCGTACCCCAGCACGGCCACCCGACGTCCCTGGATGATCGACAGGTCGGCCTGGTCGTCGTAGAAAATCTCGGTCACTTGCTGAAACCTTTCAGGCGGTACGGTCCAGTGCCCTGAGGGACCGGTCAGTGATGGAACGGGCACCGCGGCCGATGGCCACCATGCCCGATTGGACGAGCTCCTTGATGCCGAACGGCTCGAGGATCTTGACGAACGCCTCGAGCTTGTCCGTGGTGCCGGTGACCTCGATGGTCACGGCGTCGGCCGCCACGTCGATGCAGCGAGCGCGGAAGAGCTGGACGAGCTCCAGCACGCTCGACCGATTGTCGGCGTCGGCCTTGACCTTGATGAGCATGAGCTCCCGTTGCACGGCGTGCGAGGTGTCCAGCTCCACGATCTTGAGGACGTTCACCAGCTTGTTGAGCTGCTTGGTGACCTGCTCCAGCGGAAGCTCCTCGACGTTGACCACGATCGTCATGCGGGAGATGTCGTCGTGCTCGGTGGGCCCGACGGCCAGGGAGTCGATGTTGAAGCCCCGCCTGCTGAACAGGGCGGACACCCGGGCCAGGACGCCTGGCTTGTTCTCCACGAGCACCGAGAGCGTGTGCCTGCTCATTCTTCGTTCTCCCACTTAGGCGCCATGTCACGGGCGATCTTGATCTCGTCGTTGCTCGTCCCGGCCGCGACCATGGGCCAGACCATCGCGTCCTGGTGGACGACGAAGTCGACCACGACCGGCACGTCGTTGATCTCCATGGCCTTCTTGATGGTCGCGTCCACGTCCTCGGGGCGCTCGCATCGCAGGCCCACACAACCATAGGCCTCCGCCAGCTTGACGAAGTCCGGGATGCGGCGCGTCGCCTGCAGGTTCGTGTTGGAGTAACGCTTGTCATAGAAGAGGGTCTGCCACTGGCGAACCATGCCGAGATTACCGTTGTTGATAACGGCGATCTTGATCGGCACCCCCTCCAGGGCACAGGTGGCGAGCTCCTGGTTGGTCATCTGGAAGCAGCCGTCGCCGTCGACGGCCCACACGACCGCGTCGGGCCGGCCCATCTTGGCGCCCATCGCGGCCGGGACGGCGAAGCCCATCGTGCCGGCGCCGCCCGAGTTGATGAACGCGCCCGGCCGCTCGTGCTCGATGAACTGGGCGGCCCACATCTGGTGCTGGCCGACCCCGGCCACGTAGTAGGCGTCCGGCCCGGCGATCGCGCTCAGCCGCTGCATGACGTACTGGGGGGCCAGGGAGCCGTCCTCGAACTCCTCGTAGCCCAGCGGGTAGGTCTCCTTGTAGCCGTTGAGCGTGGTCCACCAGTCGGTGTAGTCGCCCTTCTCGCCGGCGGTCTCGAGGGCGGCGATCAGGTCACGGATGACATCCTTGCAGTCGCCCACGATCGGCACGTCGGCGTGGCGGTTCTTGGAGATCTCCGCCGGGTCGATGTCCGCGTGCACGACCTTGGCGTACGGCGCGAAGGAGGACAGCTGCCCGGTGACGCGGTCGTCGAAGCGGACGCCCAGGGCGATGAGCAGGTCCGCCTGCTGCAGCGCGCCGACGGCGGAGACCGAGCCGTGCATGCCGGGCATGCCCATGTGCTGGGGGTGGCTGTCGGGGAAGGTGCCCCGGGCCATCAGCGTGGTGACGACCGGGATGTGGACCAGCTCGGCGAGCGTCAGCAGGTCCGCCGAGGCGCCCGCCTTGTGCACGCCGCCGCCGACGTAGAGCACCGGGCGCCGGGCCTCGGCGATCAGCTTGGCCGCCTCACGGATCTGCTTGGAGTGCGGCCGGGTCACCGGCCGGTAGCCGGGCAGCTGCATCGTCGGCGGCCAGACGAACGTGGTCTCCTTCTGCAGCGCGTCCTTGGAGATGTCCACCAGCACCGGGCCGGGCCGGCCGGTGGAGGCGATGTGGAACGCCTCCATGATCGTGCGGGCGATGTCGTCCGGATCGGTGATCAAGAAGTTGTGCTTGGTGATCGGCATGGTGATGCCGGAGATGTCGGCTTCCTGGAAGGCGTCCGTGCCGATGGCCGCGCTGGCCACCTGGCCGGTGATGGCCACCATCGGCACCGAGTCCATGTAGGCGTCGGCGATCGGGGTGACCAGGTTGGTCGCGCCGGGGCCACTGGTCGCCATGCACACCCCGACCCGGCCGGTGGCCTGGGCGTAACCCTCGGCCGCGTGTCCCGCCCCCTGCTCGTGCCGTACAAGCACGTGCCGGACCTTGGCCGAGTCGTAAAGGGGATCGTAGGCGGGCAGGATGGCGCCGCCCGGGATCCCGAAAACGGTGTCGACTCCCACGTGCTCCAGCGCCCTGACCAGGGCCTGTGCACCTGTCATCCGTTCGGTCATCGGCTCGTTCCTTGCGTGGCTACTCACTTAAGGACATAAAAAATGCCCCTCCCCACCGGCGGTGGGACTGGGGCGGCGCGCAGGTCGAAGTGCTTCGCTAACGGCCTGCGCGCCGGCGAAGTACTACGAGAATCTCACTGCGAAGCATGCCTTACACCATAGCCGCTCCGAATGCCCAAGTGTCAACTCAGTGGACACTCGTCTCATACAGTGAGACTCGTCTGCATGAGCGAGTCGACGCCCCTGGCCGCCATCGGCCGGGCCACCAGGAAGCCCTGCCCCCGGGTGCAGCCCATCTCCCGCAGCAGTTCGAGCTGCTCGGGCCGCTCGATCCCCTCGGCCACCACGACGAGGCCGAGGTCGTGGCCGAGCCGCACGATGGTGCGGGTGAGCAGGGTCAGCGTGTCGTCCCGGCCGAGACCCGACACGAAGGACGGATCGATCTTGATCATGTCGACCGGCAACTGCCGCAGGAACGCCAGCGAGGCGTAGCCGGTGCCGAAGTCGTCGATGGCCAGGCGTACGCCCAGGGCGCGCAGCTCCGACAGCCGCTTGATCGTCTCCTCGGCGTCCTCTACGAGCATCTCCTCGATGACCTCAAGGGTGAGCGCGGAGGCCGGCAGCCCGCTCTCCGCCAGCGCCTCCTCGACGGTCTCGACGAACCTCGGCGCGGTGATCTGACGCGCCGACAGGTTGAGCGACAGCCCGATGTCCCAGGACGAGGCGCGCCAGGCGGCCACCTCGCGGCAGGACTCGCGCAGGATCCACTCGCCCAGCGGCACGATCAGGCCGGTGTCCTCGGCCGGGCCGAGGAACTGGTCGGGCGGCACGAACACCGAGCCGCGCCACCAGCGCACGAGCGCCTCGACTGCGGTCACCCGGGAGGTCGCCAGGTCCACCACCGGCTGGTATTCGATGGCGAACTGCTGCTCGATGAGCGCCCGCTGCAGGTCGGCGGCCAGCTCCAGCCTGCGCACCACGTCGGCGTGCATCTGCGCGGCGAACACCTCGACCCGGCGGCCGCCCAGCTCCTTGGCGCGGGCCATGGCCACGTCGGCGTTGCGGATGAGGTCGCCGGCGGGCAGCTCGTCCTCGGCGAAGGCGACGCCCACGCTCGCGGTGAGCGCCACGTCGCGGTCGGCCACCCGGAACGGCTCCTGCGAGACCGTCCGCACCAGCCGCTCGGCCAGGTCGACGGCGTGCTGCGCCTCGCCGCCGGTCTCCACCAGCACCGCGAACTCGTCGCCGCCCCACCGGGCGAGCGTGTCGTCGGGGCGCACGGCCCCGCGCAGCCGGCGCGCGGCCTGCCCGAGGAGGTAGTCGCCGCTGGCGTGGCCGACGGAGTCGTTGACGGAGGTGAAACCGTCGAGGTCCAGGAAGATGACGGCCACGTGCCCGGTGCTGTGCCCCGAGCCGTGCCCGGTGAGCACCTCGCGGGTGCGCTCCTCGAAGTAGGAGCGGTTGGGCAGGCCGGTCACGCCGTCGTGGAAGGTGAGGTGCGCCACCTGGTTGCGCAGCGCCTCCTCGTCGCTCACGTCCCTCGCGGTGACCAGCAGCTGGTCCTCACCGCTCGCGTGGCGGGTGGCGACGGACTCGGTGGGCCGCCAGGTGCCGTCCGCGCCGCGCACCCGGCAGACGATCATGCAGGCGCCGGACTCGGCGTTCTCGTCGTCGTCCAGGCCCATCGCGAGCAGCGAGGACTTGATCTGCGGCACGTCCTCGGGGTGGATGTAGTCGAAGATCGATCCACCGACCAGCTCGTCGGGGCCGTAGCCGTAGGTGGCCTCGACCCCCGCGCCGATCTCATGCACCTTGCCGTCGTAGTCGCAGATGAGCACCACGTCGCCGGTGCTCTCGGCCAGGTCCCTGAGCTGCTTGTCGCCGAGCGAGACCAGCGTGCGCAGCCGGATGTTGACCCCCGACAGCACGAACACGCGCAGCAGCAGGAGCAGGACCACCGAGGCGGCGACCACCACCACGCCGGTGACGGGATGCTGCCCTGGCCCGCTCGCCAGGTGCACGAGCATGGTGCAGGTCGCCACGGCGACCAGCGCCGGCGGCACCAGCGAGATCAGGGTGCCGACGAGCGGCACGGCCGGCATCTCGCGCGGGCGCATCCATGGGATGGCGGCCAGCAACAGGAACGCCAGCGGCGCGAGGGTGAGGCTCCAGGTCGGCGGCGGGCCGCCGTCGAGCCGGGCCATGGCGCTGGCCATGCCGGCCACCGTCGTGGTGGCGAGCACGGCGACGCCCGCCGCGCCCAGCGGCCAGGCGGCGGACCTGCCGGTGACCACGGACGGGATGACCGCGCAGGTCACCACCAGCGCGAGCATCGGCGGCAGCAGCGCGAAGGTGAACAGCGCGGGGTCGGCGGTCTCGGCGTAGACCTGCCGCAGCACCGCCACCCAGGCGATCAGGAACAGCGAGGCGGCGCAGAGGTAGGAGCCGGCGAGATGCCGTAACACCGTCATGGCCGACAGCTTGCGACCGGCGGCGATCAGCGCGCCGCCGCCCGTCAGCACGGTGCCGAGCAGCACGAGGAGGTCGGCGAAGCTCGACATGAAACTGGAGCTCGCGGCGAACGGGCGCACGGCCATGCCCACGGCCCAGACGGCCGCGCCACCGCCCATCCAGCGCGTGCCCATCGCCATGGTCCGGTGCTCGACCGGCTGGATCGAGGCGATCAGGAGGGAGGCCGCGGCCAGCAGGGCCGCGAGGAATCCGGCGACGGAGCCGGCGAGGAGGGCCGGGCCGCCCGCGAGGAGCGCGGCCGCGAAACCCGCCACACCGATCGCCGTCGCGGCGGTCAAAGGTGCCCGTGAATCACGCCAGCGGATCACAGTCGTTGCCCATCCCGTCTCGAACCCTGCTCCCGTGACCGCCGAAGCCCGGCGGTGCACATCGCCAGTGTGTGCGGTCGTGGGTGCGCGGGTGGTGACAATGCCGATGTCGTCACCGATCTGATAACCACACCGACCCATTGCCGCCAGGATCTCCTTGACAGGCAGTCAGGAAATCCTGCTTAGACGCCACCGTACGCACTGAAGGTCACGGACCAGCCACGGTCCGGATTCCTCTCAATACGCGTCGGTGATGACGTTGTCGAGTGGATCGCCGGCGAGGTGCCGAGTCATTTGCGAGCGCATGAGCCGCAGCATGCGACGCGCCGAGGCAGGGGTGCTGCCCGCGACGTGCGGCGTGATCAGAACGCCGGGGGCGCTCCAGAGGGGGTGGCCCTCCGGCAACGGCTCGGGCGCGGTCACGTCGAGTGCCGCTCGCAGCCTACCGTCTTTGAGCTCGGCGACCAGCGCGTCGGTGTCGACGATCCCGCCCCTGGCGGCGTTGACGAGCACGGCGCCGTCCTTCATCCGCGCCAGGAAGGCGGCGTCCACCATGCCGGCGGTCGCCTCGGTGGCGGGCACGAGCAGCACCACGACGTCGGCGGCGGGCAGCAGCGCGGGCAGCTCCGCCATGCCGTGCACCCCCTCGCGCGCCCGCCTGGCCACCCGTACGACCTCGACCTCGAAGCCGTCGAGCCGCCTTTCGAGCGCCGCGCCGATGGAGCCGTAACCGACGATCAGCACGGTGGCGTCGGCCAGCACGCCGGTGTGGTGGTAGGTCCACTCGCCCCGGCGCTGCGCGTCGGTGAAGCCGGGGAACTCCCGGATCACCGCGATCATCGCGCCGACGGCCCATTCCGCGGTGCCGGCGTCGTGCACGCCGCGGGCGTTGCAGAGCACCGCGCCCTCCGGCAGGTGCGGCCGGTAGGCCTCCACGCCGGCGGTGACGGTCTGCAGCAGGCGCAGCGACCGCATCCTGGCCAGCGTCCCCGGCACGTCGGGCACCGGGATCAGCGGCGGGATCCACACCTCGACGTCCTCGATCCCCCCGGGCTCCGGCCCCGTGCCGTCGTAGACGGAGCAGCGCACATCGGGCAGGGCTGACAGGGCTTCGGCGACCTCGCCGGACGGGACCCAGGTTTCCATGCACGAAACTTTATGGCCCTGGGGTGAGTATGGGACACATGAGGAAGCTATGGACGATCATGTTGTTGACGGTGCTCACCGCCTGCTCCAGCGCCGGAGGGGACGCCTCGCCGACGGCGTCGGTGTCCGCGGCCGCGCCGCCGGGCGAGCCCCGGGTGGTGGCGCGCGACCTCGCCGTGCCGTGGGCGATCGCCTTCCTGCCGGGTGGCGACGCGCTGGTGACCGAGCGCGACACGGCCAGGCTGCTGCGAGTGGGCCAGAACGGCCAGGTCACCGCGCTGGGCACGATCGACGGCGTCGTCCCCGACGGTGAGGGCGGCCTGCTGGGCGTGGCGGTCAAGAACGAGCAGGTGTTCTTCTACTACACCGCCGCCTCGGACAACAGGATCGTCCGCTACCGCCTCAGCGGCGACACCCTGTCGCAGCCGCGGGTCATCGTGGCGGGCATCCCCAAGGGCGGCATCCACAACGGGGGCCGGCTGGCATTCGGCCCCGACGGCCACCTGTACGCCGGCACCGGGGAGACCGGCGACGGGGACCTCGCCCAGCGGCGCGACTCCCTGGCCGGCAAGATCCTGCGCATGACGGCCGACGGCGCCCCCGCGCCGGGCAACCCGTTCGGCACGCTCGTCTACAGCCTCGGCCACCGCAACGTGCAGGGCCTGGCCTGGGACGACTCGGGCAGAATGTACGCCTCGGAGTTCGGCGCCAGCACCTTCGACGAGCTCAACCGGATCGAGCCGGGCGCCAACTACGGCTGGCCGGAGGTCGAGGGCCGCGGCGACGATCCCGACTTCACCGACCCGATCGTCACCTGGGACACCTCCGAGGCCTCACCGTCCGGCCTGGCCTACGCCGGCGGCTCCCTGTGGATGGGCGCGCTGCAAGGCGAGCGCCTGTGGCAGATCCCGCTGGCGGCGGACGGCGCGCCGGGCACGCCGGTCGCGCACTTCACGAACACGTACGGCCGGCTCCGCGCGGTGACCACCACCCCCGACGGCGGCCTGTGGGTGAGCACCAGCAACAAGGACGGCCGAGGCGACGAGCGCGACGGCGACGACAAGATCCTCGCCGTCTCGCCGTCGTAGCGCTCAGCCCGTGCCGGTGCAGGTCACCTGGGTATGCGGCCGATACTTCGTGGTCACCTTCGGGTCGCGCTTGAGCTCGTCGCCGCCCTTGAAGAACACCCGGGTGACGTCCATCGTGAAGCCCTGCTGGCCGATGACCGGCCGGCAGCCGGCGGCGGCGCCGGTCTCGACGCGGAAGGGGGTGAAGTCCCGCTTCGCCGACTCCACGGCCTCGATCTTGTCGTAGCGCTTGGTGCTCCACAGCGCGACCGTCACGGACGTGGCGGTGGACGCGGTCTTGATCAGCACTCCGTGCTCGGAGTCGTTGCGCCACTTCAAATCCACGCCCGGGTAGAGCAGCGCGGCGTCACGGCCCGCCGGGTAGCGGTTGGAGTGGTAGTCCATCGGGGTGTGCGCGACGTCGTCGAACCCGCCGAAGAAGGCCGCGTTGTAGAGGGTGGTGGCGAGCTGCGAGGCGCCGCCGCCCATGACGGTGATCACCCTGCCGCCGACGGTCTGGGGCGCCAGCACGTAGCCGCCCTCGGCGGTGCGCTCCCCCACCACGTCGTTGAGCGAGAACGTCTGGCCGGGCAGCACGAGCCGCCCGTCGATGTCGGCCGCCATCTGCCGGACGTTGGTCACCCGCGGCAGGCAGCACTCGAAGGTCGAGGTGAACGAGGCCACGTTCTCCTTGATGCCGAGCCCTGTCACCTGCTCGGTGGTGACCTGAGGCGGCGCGGCGGCGAGCCTGACCGGGATGACGCGCGGGCCGCCGTTGCGGACCAGCTTGGCCAGGTCGCGGGCGAGCAGCTTGCTGTTGACCCCTCGGCCCTGGCGGGCGGGCACCAGCACGAGCTTGCCGTTCACGACGTCGTACGTCGCGTCGCGCGGCACCTGGGCCGCGTCCACCAGGCTGCTCTCCACCCCGGTGAGCGCCGTCTTGGCGTCGAACTGGGGCGCCAGGCTGCCCTCGCCGTCGCTGCCGAAGGTGAGGTTGGCCGCGATCGTCTGCGGGGTGAGCTGCGCCTGCCTGTCGCCGAGCGTCAGCGTGATCGGCGCCGCCACGGCCCTCTTGGCCTGTGCCTCGGCCTTGGTGATGGCCTCGGGGGTGGTCGTCGGCTGGGCGGGCTCGAGCGAGAGCACCGCCGAGCCGCTGCCGCGCAGGAACGCCTCGCTGATCAGGTGGACCGCTTTCGCCCGGTCGATGAGCGCGCCGTCGCGGGGCGGGGTGGCGACCGGCTGCAGGCCCTTGAACGTCACGCGCCCGTCGTGCGGCGGCTTGTCGACGGTCTCGGCCAGGGCGTCCACGGTCCTGGCGAGCTGGGAGGCGTCGACGGTCACCCGGGGCTCGATCTCGGTCGTGCCGGTCAGCGCCCGCCACACCTCGAAGGGGGTGGGGAAGCCGCTGGGTGCCTCGCCGATCGTGGTCACCACGTCGAGCTGGAGGCCGGCCTCGTCGGGCTGGATGGTGTCCTTGCTGGTGCCGATGTCGACCACGACGGGCTTGTTGAGCTTGGCGGCTAGCTCGGTGCGGAGCTTTTCGGCCGCCTGGGTCACGGTCAGGCCGCCGATGTCGACGCCGCCGACGCGGGTGCCGCGCAGGACCGAACCCGACATGAGCACCGCGGGCACCAGGTAGGCCATGGCGACGGCGATCAGCAGGAGCACGGTGATGGCCGGGAGTAAGCGACGGCGGCGGGGCGGATCCGGTTCGATCAGGGCGGGGGCCGGCCGTTCCCGGCCGAACGAGGGGGTCTCCTGCGGATTCCCGTTCACCGGCCAGGGCTGCGACGGCGGCGTGGCCGGGGGCAGCGCGCCGCCGTTCGGCGCGCTCTGTGCCGGCGGGGTGGCGCCGGCAGGACGGCGGGGCTCCTGCTGCTGCTGGCCCGGCGCGCCGAAGATGTCGCGGGAAACGCCCGGGGGCAGGCCCTCGATCTTGGGTTTCTTGGACGTGGCACGGCTGGGCAGCGGGACCGAACTGAACGGGTCGGTCGGCGATTCGATCGGTCCGGCGTTACGCACGCCTCAATCTCCTCCCGCTCCGCAGCCACGTCTCAGGCAACAGTAAGGCACGCAGGTCCGCATATGTCACGGGAAAAGACTACGGAAGTGCGTCAGCCTAGCCATCGATATCGGTGTTCTGGGCGCCCGGCCGAGCCGTAGCGCGGACGCGACTCGGCCCTGCCGTCGGCGCAGAGATACTCCAGATATCGGCGGGCGCTGACCCGCGACAGACCCGCGAGCTGGGCGGTCTCCGCGGCCGACAGGTCGTGTCCCGCCTCGCGCAGTGTCTGGGCGACCAGCGCGCAGGTCGCCGCCGACAGCCCCTTGGGCAGCGTCGCGGCGGTCGTCGGCGTGCCGAAGAGCCGGTCCACATCGTCCTGGCGGGCCTCGGGCCCGATGGCGGTGAACGTCTTACGGGTCCGGGCGTAGTGCTGCAGCCGTTCGGTCAGGGCGGCGGCGGTGAAGGGCTTGATCAGATAGTTGACCGCGCCGCCGCGCATCGCCTCCCTGACCGTGGGCACGTCGCGGGCCGCGCTGATCATCAGCACGTCCACGCCGGTCAGCGCCTTGAGCACGTCCAGGCCCGACATGTCGGGCAGATAGATGTCGAGCAGCACCAGGTCGGGCCGGTGCTCGGCCACCGCCTCGATCGCGCCGGCCCCGTGGTGCGCGGTCGCGACGACCTGGAAGCCGGGCACCCGCGAGACGTAGCCGCTGTGGATGCGGGCCACCATGAAGTCGTCGTCCACCACGAGCACGCGGATCCCGTTCATACCGCTCGTACGGGGACCTTCGCCGCCGGAAGCAGAGCCGCTCGTACGGGGACCTTCGCCGCCGGAAGCAGAGCCGTTCATACGGGGACCTTCGCCGCCGGGAGCAGAGCCGTTCATACGGGGACCTTCGCCGCCGGGAGCAGAGCCGTTCATACGGGGACCTTCGCCGCCGGGAGCAGGGCCGTGAAGACGGCGCCGCCCGAGTTGCGGACCTTCACCCAGCCGCCCCTGCGCAGGCACGCCTGCCGCGTCAGCGCCAGACCGAGGCCGCGGGTGCCGGAGCGCGCGGCCTTGGTCGTGAAGCCCTCCCTGAAGACTTCCTCGACCAGCTCGGGGGTGATCCCCGGGCCGGAGTCACCGACCCGCACCCGTAGTCCCCGCTCGTCGGCCGCGACCGACACCTCGATGGTGCCGCCCCTGCCGTCCAGCGCGTCGATCGCGTTGGCCACCAGGTTGCCGACGACCAGGACGGCGTCCTGCGGGTCGCCGAGCACGCCCTCGGGCACGGCGGAGTCCTCGGCCAGCACCAGCCGGGCGCCGCGCTCGGCGGCCTCGGCCGACTTGGCCAGCAGCAGGGCGGCGAGCGTGGGGTCGCGCACCCGATCGTGCAGATCGCTGGCGTAGGTGCCGCGGGTGGTGCTGGTGATGAAATTGATCGCCGCCTCGTGCTCGCCCATCTCCAGCAGCCCGACGACCGTGTGCATGCGGTTGGCGAACTCGTGCGCCTGGGCTCGCAGCGCCCCGGTGGCGCTGCTGGTGTCGTCCAGCTCGCGCGCCAGGCGTACCAGCTCGGTACGGTCGCGCAGGGTGATCACCCAGCCGCGGTGCTGGCCGCGGACGGCGACCGGCGTGCGGTTGAGCACCAGCACCCGGTCGCGGTGCAGCACGATCCGGTCCTCGCCCGGGTCGGCGCCGCCGAGCACGTCGCGCATCCGGTCGGAGACCGCCATCTGGGTCAGGTCGTCGCCGACGTCGCCGAGCAGCTCACGGGCGGCGTCGTTGACCAGCGTCACCCGGCCGTCGAGGTCGAGTGCCAGCACCCCCTCCTTGACGCCGTGCAGCACGCCCTCGCGCTGCTCCAGCAGCGCGGCGATGTCGCGCGGCTCCAGCCCGAACGTCTGCCTGCGCACCCGCGCGGTGATCAGCGCGGCGGCGGCGAGCCCGGCGGCGAGCACGACCAGCGCGGTCCACAGCAGCGGCGGCAGCGCGCCGGCGACCTCGTCCACGACGGTGGTCTCCAGGACGCCGACCGAGACCAGGCCGATGACGGTGCCGTACTCGTCGAGGACCGGGGTCTTGCCCCTGACCGTGATGCCGATGGTGCCCTTCTCGGTGCCGACCCAGCTGCGGCCGGTGCTCAGCACGTAGGTGCCGTCGGTGGACAGCCGTTTGCGGATCAGCGAGGCGTTGGGATGGGCGTAGCGGATCTGGTCGTCGTTGGCGATCACCACGTAGTCGGCGCCGGTGGTCTGCTGGACGCTCAGCGCGAGCGGCTGCAGCACCGCCTCGGGCCGCTGGAGCTCGAACGCCTCGCGCACCTCCGGCAGGCCCGCCACGGACTGCGCGATGGCCAGGGCGCGCTGCTGGTAGAGGGAGTCGAGCTGGGCGCGCGTGTGCTGGGCCCACACGCCGGCCGTGCTCCCGACGGCGAGCAGCACGATCGCCATCTGCAGCACGAACAACTGGGTGCCCAGCGAGGGGTCACGTACCCGTCTCACGGGACTCATGCAAACACTCCCAGGTCACGGGCGGATTGCGACCAATACGACCACTACGACGGCTACCCACAAAGCCTCGACTCCCTGGGTTGGGGACATCACCATCCAGTTCTCATCATGTGAAATCCCCCCACCCTTGGAGTGATCATGCGTTTGCGCATACTCGCCGCGCTCGCGGCGCTCTCCGTCCTCGCGGTCAGCGGCTGCGGCGACACCGGCTCCGGCGGCGGCACCAGCGCGCTGCGCATCATGGCTCCGGCCGCTCCCGGCGGCGGCTGGGACCAGACCTCCCGTGTGGCCGAGCAGGCGATCAAGTCCGCCGTCCCGGACCGCCAGGTCGAGGTCTTCAACGTGCCCGGCGCCGGCGGCACGATCGGGCTGGCCCAGCTCGCCGGCGAGAAGGGCAACGGCGACCTGCTGATGACCATGGGCCTGGTCATGGTCGGCGCGATCGAGCAGAACAAGTCGAAGGTCACACTGGCCGAGACGACGCCGATCGCCAAACTGACCGAGGAGTACGAGATCATCGTGGTCCCGGCCGAATCGCCGCTCAAGACGCTGGCCGACCTGGCCGCCGCCTGGAAGGCGGACCCGGCCAAGGTCTCCGTCGCGGGCGGCTCGGCGGGCGGCACCGACCACATCGTGGCCGGTCTGATGGCCAAGGCCGCGGGCGTGGACCCCAAGCAGGTCAACTACATCGCGCACTCCGGCGGCGGTGAGGCGCTCAACGCGCTGCTGGGCAACAAGGTCACCATCGGCGTCTCGGGCGTCGGCGAGTTCGCCGAGCACGTCAAGTCCGGCAAGCTGCGCGCGCTCGGGGTCACCTCCGCCGAGCGGCTGCCCGACCTGGACGCGCCCACGCTGAAGGAGGGCGGCATGGACGTGGAGCTGGCCAACTGGCGCGGCTTCGTGGCCCCCGCCGGCCTCAGCGACGCCGACCACAAGGCGCTGACCGACCTGGTGACCAAGATGCACGACTCGCAGGCCTGGAAGGACGCGGTGGCCAAGAACGGCTGGATCGACTCCTTCATGACCGGTCAGGAGTTCGCCGGTTACCTGAAGTCCGAGGAGACCCGGGTCAAGGCCATCATCGCCGAGATGGGGCTCGTTTCCTGATGTCGGCACCGGACGAGGCGGCCCCGGCCGGCAAGCGGCGGTGGTGGCGTCCCGAGCTCGGCCTGGCACTGGTCGTGCCGGCCTTGGGCGTCCTCGTCGTCCTCGGCACGCTGGACGTGTCGACGGCGGCCTCCCAGCTCGGCCTGGGGCCCCGGTTCTTCCCGATGCTGGTGGGCGGCTCCATGATCCTTGTGGGCCTGTTCTACGTGGCCGACGTGCTGCGCGGCGGGCGGGGCGACCCTGAGGAGAGCGAGGACGTGGACGTCGACGCGCCCTCGGACTGGCGCAGCGTCGGCCTGGTGAGCGGCGTCTTCCTGGCCTTCGTCGCCGTGCTGGACGTGCTCGGCTGGATCATCGCGGCGAGCCTGCTGTTCTTCGGGCTGGCGACGGTGCTCGGCGCCGAGCACCGACTGCGCACGGCGGGCATCGCGGTGGTCATGGGCGTCTCGACGTACCTGCTGTTCGTCAAGGGACTGGGCGTCACGCTGCCGGGCGGCCTGCTGCGGGGGGTGATCTAGGTGGAGTCGCTGCAACTGCTGCTCGACGGGTTCGGCTCGGCGCTCACCCCGGTCAACCTGCTGTACGCGCTCGTCGGCGTCACGCTCGGCACCCTGGTCGGCGTACTGCCCGGCATCGGGCCGGCGATGACCGTGGCGCTGCTGCTGCCGATCACCTTCACCGTGCCGCCGGCCAGCGCGTTCATCATGTTCGCGGGCATCTACTACGGCGGCATGTACGGCGGCTCGACCACCTCCATCCTGCTCAACACGCCCGGCGAGTCCTCCTCGATGATCACCGCGCTGGAGGGCAACAAGATGGCCCGGCGCGGGCGGGCCGCGCAGGCGCTGGCCACGGCGGCCATCGGCTCGTTCGTGGCGGGCACGATCGCCACCGCGCTGCTGGTGTTCGCCGCGCCCGCCGTGGTGAGCTTCGCCATCTCGTTCGGGCCGGAGGACTACTTCGCGCTGGCGATCCTGGCGTTCACCGCGGTGTCGTCGGTGCTGTCCCGCTCGGTGGTGCGCGGCCTGGCCTCGCTCGGGCTGGGCCTGATGATCGGGCTGGTGGGCATCGACCAGCAGACCGGGCAGGCCCGCCTCACGCTCGGCATCGCCCAGCTCCTCGACGGCATCGACGTGGTGATCGTCGCGGTGGGGCTGTTCGCGGTGGGCGAGGCGCTGTACGTGGCCTCCCGGCTGCGCCACGCGCCGCCCGAGGTGGTGCCCGTCGGCCGGGCCTGGATGGGCCGCGCCGACTGGGGCCGCTCGTGGCGGCCGTGGCTGCGCGGCACCGCGCTGGGCTTCCCGTTCGGCGCGCTGCCCGGCGGCGGCGCGGAGATCCCCACATTCCTGTCGTACGCCGCCGAGAAGCGCCTGGCGCGCGGGGTGGCCCGCGAGGAGTACGGCAAGGGCGCCATCGAGGGCGTGGCGGGGCCGGAGGCGGCCAACAACGCCTCGGCCGCCGGCACCCTGGTCCCGCTGCTCACCCTGGGCCTGCCGACGTCGGCGACGGCCGCGATCATGCTCGCCGCCTTCCAGCAGTACGGCCTGCAGCCCGGCCCGCAGCTCTTCGACCACAACCCGGCCCTGGTGTGGGGCATGATCGCGTCGCTGTTCATCGGCAACACGATGCTGCTCGTGCTGAACCTGCCCCTGGCCCCGGTGTGGGCGAAACTCCTGCGCATCCCGCGGCCGTACCTGTACGCCGGGATCGTGTTGTTCGCGGCGCTGGGCGTCTACGCGCTCAACGCCAGCGCGGTCGACCTGGTGGTGTTGTACCTGCTCGGGGTGCTCGGGTTCGCGATGCGCCGGTTCGGGCTGCCGGTCGCGCCGGCGGTCATCGGGATGATCCTGGGACCGATGGCGGAGATCCAGCTCCGGCGCGCCCTGGCCATCGGGGCGGGTGACGTCGGCGTACTGGTGCGCAGTCCGATCGCGGTGGTCCTGCTGGTGCTGTCGGCGCTGGCGCTGCTGACGCCGCTGTTCAGGACGCTCCTGGCCCGGCGGACCGGCGGGCCGCCGCTGCCCGTCTCCCGGGAGGACTGACTCCCTCCCGGGAGGACCGACTCCGAGGGGGCGGGCTTCCCCGCCCCCTCGGGACGGTTCACGCCCTTCTGAAAGCCGGTACGGCGGACCGGACGGCACGTGGCGCGATCGCCAGCCCGGCCAGGGCCATGACCAGCGCGGCCGCGAAGACGGCCCAGTAGCCGGAGCCCACGGCGGTGAACAGCGCGCTGGTGACGGCGACGGCCACCACCGAGAACACCGCCTCGCCCACCTGCAGCGCCGAGCTGTTGACCCCCTCCTCGCCCGGCTCGGACAGCTCCAGGGTGAGCACCGACAGCGTCGGATAGATCAGCCCCATGCCGAACCCGGCCACGATCCACGACGGGTAAGCCAGCGCGACGGGCACCGCCGCGAATGTCACGGCCCCCATGAGCAGGACGCCCGCCGCCAGCATGGCCGAGCCCAGCCGCAGGTTCGTGATCTGGCTGAACACCTCTCGTCCCTGCAGCCACGAGGCGAAGGACCAGGTCACCGCGCCTCCGGTGAGCGCGATCCCGGCCCACAGCGGCGACAGCCCGCGCTCCTGGATGAGCATGAGCGGAATGATCACCTCGGTGGCGAAGAGCGCCCCGGTGGCCAGGCCGCGCAGCGCCACGACCGCGGGCAGTCCTCTGGCGGCCTTGAGCGTCCCGGCGGGCAGCAACCGGGGCAGCGCCACGGCCAGGATCGCCAGGCCGATGACCAGCAGGACGACCGGCCCGTTGCTGCCGTACTGCATGAGGCCCGCGGCGACGGCGGTGACCGCCGCCCACCCGACCATGGCGAGCAGGCCGGGGGCGGGCGTGCCCTGTCCGCCCCTGACCGGCTGGCCCGCGAGCCCGCGCCACAGCAGCAGGCCGCCCACCACCGTCAGGAACGGCACCAGCAGGAACACCCAGCGCCAGTCCCACACCTCGACGATGACGCCGACGATCCCGGGGCCCACCATGGACGGCACCACCCAGGCGGTCGCGAACAGCGAGAAGATCTTCGGGTGCAACTCCTCCGGATAGACCCGGGCCACCACCACGTACAGCGCCACGTTCACCAGCGCCCCGCCGAACCCCTGCACCAGCCGGCCGGCGATCAGCACCTCCATGTACGGCGCGGTCCCGGCCATGATCAGCCCAGCGGCGAAAGCGGCCACCCCGGTCCACAACGGGGCCAGCGGCCCGCGTAGATCGGCCCACCGGCCGCCCAGCACGGTCCCCACCACCCCGGCCGCCATCGCCCCGCTGAACGCCAGGCCGTACAGCTCGATCCCGCCGAGGTCGGCCGCCACCACCGGCATGGCGATCGCGACCGCGACGTATTCGAAGGCCACCAGCGACACCATCGCCACCAGGCCTGCCGTCAATGCTTTCCGTGTCATGTCTGCGACGCTAGGCCACGACCCCGGCGCGGCGCCTCCGGCCCTGGCCCTAGGTCTATGCACGAGAATAGACCTAGGACCTCAGGTCCGGCCGGCCAGCGCGCGGACCGTGCGGTCCTGCTCCGCGACGGTGCCGAACGGCGCGGCGAGAAAGTCGGTTACCCCCGCGTCGGCCAGCCTGGCGAGCCCGCGGGCCACCGCCCTCGCGTCCCCCACCACGGCCACGTCCTGCGGTCCCGCCACGCCTTCGCGGTCCAGCATCGCCCGATATTCCGGCACCTGCCCGGCGAGCCCGAACTGCTCGGCGATCCGCCCGCGCACCCCCGCCTCGTCCTCCGTCACGCAGACCGGCAGCCCCGCGACCACGCGCGGCGCTGGCCTGCCCGCCGACTCGGCGGCCCTGGTGATGGACGGCACGATGTGCTCGGCGAGCGTCCTCGGGCCGGTCATCCAGGTCACGGTGCCGTCGGCCAACTCGCCCGCGACGTTGAGCATGGCCGGGCCGAGCGCGGCCACCAGCACCTGTGGCGGCTCGGCGCCCGGCACCTCCGTCCGTCCTGAGGCGGTGATCAGCTCGCCCTGGTGGGCGACGCTCTCCCCGCGCAGGAGCGGCCGGAGCACCGTCAGATACTCGCGCATCCGGGTGGCGGGCCGGTCCGACGGCAGGCCGTACATGGAGGTGACCATCATCGCGACGCCCGCCCCGACACCGAGCGTGAGGCGGTTGCCGGTGGCGGCCTGGACGCTGAGCGCCTGGCTCGCCAGCACCAGCGGGTGGCGCTGCGGCACGGGGACCACGGCGGTGCCGAGCGAGATGTCCGGCACCAGCGCGCCGGCCACGGCCAGCGAGGTGAGCGCGTCCCAGCCGAACGCCTGACTCGACCAGGCCGTGTCGTAGCCGAGCTCGGCGGCCATGCGCACCTGGCCGATGAGGTCGGCCGGCGGCGTGGGGCCGCGCAGGTCTCCGATGGCGATGCCGATCCGCATATATGCCTCCCGATTAACCGGAGAACCTCTCCGATTGAATTGGAGGCTAGGATATGGAGAGCCTCTCCAGTTAGCAACTCCAGGAGCTTCCGTGATGATGCGTGCCGACGCCCGGCGCAACCGCGAACGGATCGTGGCCGCCGCCCGGGAGGTGTTCGCGGAGCAGGGGCCCGGCGCCTCGCTCAACCAGGTCGCCCAGCGGGCCGGCGTGGGCGCCGGGACGCTCTACCGGCACTTCCCCACCTCGCAGGACCTGTTCGTCGAGATCATCCAGGATCAGGTGGCGGCGCTGTGCGCGCACGGGCGCGAGCTGACGGGCCACCCCTCACCCGGCGAGGCGCTGCACCTCTGGCTGCGCGCGGTGGCGGTGCACGCGACGGCGATGCGCGGGCTCGTCGCGGTCGAGATGGCGGGCGCGGGCCCCGCGCTGGCGGCCTGCCACGCTCAGATCGAGGCGACCGGCGCCGCGCTCCTGGCCCGTACGCGCCACGCCGGCACAACGCGTATCGCCGATCTGCTCACCCTCGCCAACGCCATCGGCTGGGCGGCCGAGCGGTCCCCTGGCGACCCCGGCCTCGTCGACCGCCTCCTGGCCCTGGTCGTCACCGGCGAATGACGCGAAAGGCCCCGTCACGGGTGTGACGGGGCCCCTGCGTACGGCGTCGTGACTCCAAGACGCCCGGCTTCTCCAGGATCGTTATTCCGAGACGCCCAGCTTCCCCAGGATCGTTATTCTGAGACGCCCAGCTTCTCCAGGATCAGCGCGCGCGCCCGAGCGGCGTCGGCCTTGCCACGGCTGGCCTTCATGACGCCACCCACCAGCGCGCCCGCGGCGGCGATCTTGCCGGAGCGGACCTTCTCGGCGGCGTCGGCGTTGGCCGCGAGCACCTCGTCGATGATCGACGACAGCGCGCCGTCGTCGCTCACGATCTTCAGGCCGCGCTTCTCGACCACCTCGTCGGGCGAGCCCTCGCCGGCCAGCACGCCCTCCAGCACCTCGCGGGCCAGCTTGTCGTTGAGCGCGCCGGAGGCCACCAGCACGGTGACCCGGGCGATCTGCGCCGGCGTGATCGGCAGGTCGGCCAGCGCGACGCCGGTCTCGTTGGAACGGCGGGCCAGCTCGCCCATCCACCACTTGCGCGCGTCCGCGGCCGGCGCGCCCGCCGCGACCGTGGCCTCCACCAGGTCGATCGCGTCGGCGTTGTGCATGGCCTGCATGTCCAGGTCGCTCAGGCCCCACTCGGCCTTCAGCCGCTGGCGCTTGGCCGACGGCAGCTCCGGCAGCGCCGCCTTCAGCTCCGCCACCCAGGCCCGGTCCGGCGCGATCGGCAGCAGGTCGGGCTCGGGGAAGTAGCGGTAGTCCTGCGCCTCCTCCTTGGACCGGCCCGACGTGGTCGTGCCGGTGTCCTCGTGGAAGTGCCTGGTCTCCTGCACGATCCGGCCGCCGCCGGACAGCACCTCCGCCTGCCGCTCGATCTCACTGCGCACCGCCCGCTCGACGCTGCGTAGCGAGTTGACGTTCTTGGTCTCGGTACGGGTGCCCCACTCGGAGGCGCCGCGCGGCATGAGCGAGACGTTCACGTCGCAGCGCAGCGAGCCCTCCTCCATGCGCACGTCGGAGACGCCCAGCGAGCGCATGACCTCACGCAGCTCGGTGACATAGGCCTTGGCCACCTCGGGCGCCAGCCGGTCGGTGCCCGGGATCGGCTTGGTGACGATCTCCACCAGCGGGATGCCCGCGCGGTTGTAGTCGACGATCGAGTAGTCGGCGCCGTGGATGCGGCCGGTCGCGCCGCCCATGTGGGTGGACTTGCCGGTGTCCTCCTCCAGGTGCACCCGTTCGATCTCGATCCGCACCGGCTTGCCGTCGACCTCGATGTCGAGGTAGCCGTCGAAGCAGAGCGGCTCGTCGTACTGCGAGATCTGGTAGTTCTTCGGCATGTCCGGATAGAAGTAGTTCTTCCGGGCGAAGCGGCACCACTCGGCGATGGAGCAGTTGAGCGCCAGGCCGATGCGGATCGTCGACTCGATCGCCATGACGTTGGCCACGGGCAACGCCCCGGGCAGCGCCAGGCAGGTCGGGCAGACGTTCGTGTTGGGCGGCGCGCCGAACACGGCCGCGCACCCGCAGAACATCTTCGACCGGGTGCCCAGCTCGACGTGCGTCTCCAGCCCGAGCACCGGCTCGAAACGATCGAGCGCTTCGGCGTACGGCATGCCCGTCTCGACAGTCATGTTGAAGTCCTTAGTTCAAATCGCGTTCGAAACTATCAAAGAGAAGCTCAGAGAAAGCCATGCCCTCTCAGGACCTCCGAGGTCGCCTCGACCCAGGTGGCGTAGGCCGGGAGCTGTGCCAGCACGGCGAGATCGACATGATCGCCGGCGAAAGCGAAGTGCTCGCCGACCTTGCGGTGGGCGACACCCGCCAGAACCGTCCTTAACGCGGCTTTCGGGTCCGGAATTCGCTCCACCTCCCTGGGCCTTGGCGGCAGGACACCCGTGTTGGCACCCGGCACCTTCTTCCACACCTCAGAGTCCGCGAGGAGCCATGCTTCGGTCTCCCTTACGGGCACCAGAGGGATGATCGGCCGCTTCACCCCACGGTCCGCCAGGTGGCCCGCGAGGCGATCGGCCTTACCCCGTTCACGATGATCGCTGTGCAGGAAGATCAGGTGACAGTCGCCGGCCAGCTCCTCGACCGCCGCGCCGATCCGGCTGTCGTCCTTGGTCATCCGGCAGCCCGCGTACTGCACGGACTGCACGTCGATCGAGCGGGGAGCGAGGTCCGTCAGCGCGCGGAGCTGCCGAGCGATGACCGTGCCGAGGAAGACCTCGTCAGTGTCTCCCTCGGCGACCAACCCTGGAACGAGTGGACGGCTCATGGCGCCGATCCCACGGTGCTGAGGTAGGTCCGGACCTGCCGGGGAGACACGAACGTACCGGGCTCCCCCTCCGATCGCACCGGCTTGGCCACTGTCACCCGCGACCGAGGTGCTCCCCCTCCGGTTCTCCAGGCCGAATCCAGGAAGACGAGCGAGTCCGGAGCCATCTCGTAGAGAGTGGACACCGCCACGGGAGAGTGCGTGGTCAGGATGACCTGGCGCCAGGACCGGCCCACCGTTTCCACCCGTTGGGCGATCCGCTGGAGCAACTGGCCCAGCCTGCTCGGGTGGAGACCATTCTCGATCTCCTCCACCATGAGCAGCCCGGACGACGTGCGATCATAGAGCGCCGCCAGCAGCGCCAGCACGCGCAGCGTGCCATCGGAAGCGAGCCGACCCGGCATGGGTTCGTGGTCGACCAGGATGTCGAACGACCACTCCTCCTGACGCTCGTCGAAAACCGGGCGGACCCCTGTGACGTCAGGCACCAAGGCGGACAGGTCGACCATGAGATCGTCCAACTCGCCGGTTTCGGCCATCCGGCCGAGCACGGCGGCCAGATTTCCGGCGTTCTCCGCCAGAGGTCTGTGGTCGAGTGCCGTGACCGGCCGCCGGGCGGCGGCCGGATCCGGCACGTGAAAGTGCCACGAGCTCGCTTCTTCCGGCCAGACCTTGCTCATGGCCCAAGCCGGCTGAGCCTCCACTTCCCATCGCGCGTCCTCACGGCTCGCCATGATCAACGCGTCGACGCTCTGCGACTCGCCTTGCACGCCGACATGAGCTCGCACCCCGATGGTGAAGTCGGCCACGGACCGCTGACCGAGCGGCCGGTGGAAGAGCTCCTGCGGCTTCCCCCTGCGCGCGTCGAGAAGGGGATCCTCAAGTGAGGCCCGCCCCTTCCACCGGTCCGCCAGGAGCGCCGCCCGCGCGAAGGCCAACGCGTCCAGCAGATTGGACTTTCCGCTCGAATTCGGGCCCACGAGAGCGAGGAACGGCGGCACGTCGAGCTCGAAGTCCAGGAAGGACTTGAACCCGTCGATCTCGATCCGCGTCAGCACGCCGTCCCTCCCTCTCCTAGAGCGCCGGAGCCTTGGCCAGCAGGCCACCGCCCCAGCGGCTCTCCAGGGCCTTCTCCACGGCGGCGCCGACGCGGTAGCAGCGGTCGTCGCCCAGCACCGGGGCCATGATCTGCAGGCCGACCGGCAGGCCGTCCTCGTCCGCCAGGCCGCACGGCACCGACATGGCCGCGTTGCCCGACAGGTTGGACGGGATGGTGTAGAGGTCGGCGAGGTACATCGCCATCGGGTCGTCGGCGCGCTCGCCGATCGGGAACGCCGTGGTCGGCGTCGTGGGCGAGATCAGCACGTCGACCTGGTGGAAGGCGGCCTCGAACTCGCGCGAGATGACGGTGCGGACCTTCTGGGCCTGGCCGTAGTAAGCGTCGTAGTAGCCGCTCGACAGGGCGTAGGTGCCCAGCATGATGCGCCGCTTGACCTCGGGGCCGAAACCGGCCGCCCTGGTCAGCGCCATGACCTCCTCGGCGCTGCGGGTGCCGTCGTCGCCGACGCG
Source organism: Nonomuraea glycinis (assembly GCF_014646515.1). Classification (GTDB taxonomy): domain Bacteria; phylum Actinomycetota; class Actinomycetes; order Streptosporangiales; family Streptosporangiaceae; genus Nonomuraea; species Nonomuraea glycinis. The sequence continues at coordinate 202,383 of NZ_BMNK01000001.1, read as the reverse complement.
CAGGCCGTAGCGCATGGCGTCGAAGCGCGCCAGGTTGGACGAGCACTCCGACGGCGCGATGAGGTAGTAAGCCGGCAGGGCGGTCTCGAAGGACGGGCAGGAGACCTCGACGACCTTCGCGCCGAGCGACTCCAGCAGCTGGACGGCCTCGTTGAAGCGGGCCAGCACGCCCGGCTGGGCGCCCTCCCCGGCGAACTCCCTGATGACGCCGATCCGCATGCCGGAGACGTCGGCGTTCCTGGCCGCCTCGACGACCGACGGCACCGGGGCGTCGATCGAGGTGGAGTCCATCGGGTCGTACCCGGAGAACGTCTCCTGCAGCATCGCGGCGTCCAGCACGGTGCGGGCGAACGGGCCCGGCGTGTCGAGCGAGCTGGCGAAGGCGATCAGGCCGTAGCGGGACGAGCCGCCGTAGGTCGGCTTCATGCCCACGATGCCGGTCACCGCGGCGGGCTGGCGGATAGAGCCGCCCGTGTCGGTGCCGGTCGACAGCGGCGCCTCGTAGGAGGCGACGGCCGCGCTGGACCCGCCCGACGACCCGCCGGGAACCCTGGTCAGGTCCCACGGGTTGTGCGTCAGCTGGTAGGCGGAGTTTTCCGTGGAGGAGCCCATGGCGAACTCGTCCAGGTTGGTCTTGCCCAGGATGACCAGCCCGGCCTCGCGCAACCGGCGGGTCACGGTCGCGTCGTACGGCGGATGCCAGCCCTCAAGGATCTTGGACGCGGCCGTGGTCGGCATGTCGCGGGTCGCGAAGATGTCCTTGTGCGCGATCGGCACCCCGGCCAGCGGGCCGAGCTTCTCGCCCGCCTGAAGCCGGGCGTCGACGGCCCGCGCCTGCTCCAGCGTGGTCTCCCGGTCGACGTGCAGGAACGCGCCCACCTTGGGCTCGACCTCGGCCATCCGGTCGAGATGCGCCCCGGCCACCTCGGCGGCGCTCACCTCGCCGGCGGCGATCATCGCGCCCAGCTCGGCGGCGGTGTTGTGAATCAGACTCATGCCTCCTCCCCGAGGATGCGCGGCACCCGGAAGCGGTCGTCCTCGACGGCGGGCGCGCCCGACAGGGCCTGCTCGGGCGTCAGGGACGGTCGCACCTCGTCGGGACGGAAAACATTGGTCAGCGGAAGAGCGTGCGACGATGGCGGCACATCCTCGGCGGCGACCTCTGCCACCTTCGCGACCGACTCGATGATGGCATCGAGTTGCGTGGCGTAGTGGTCGAGCTCGTCGTCGGTAAGCGCCAGCCTGGACAACCGGGCCAGATGCGCGACCTCGTCGCGGGTTATGGCGGACATGAGTCGTTGAACCCGTTTCGTGGATGGAGTTCGGACACTCACATCCTAGGGGCCTTGACGGATGGCCCCCGAACCCTTAACCACCTGGAAACATCACCCGTACAGCTCCCCGAGCCCGACGGCCCGCACATCCCCCTCCGAGCCCAGCTCCCCATCGAACCCCACCCCGCTGTAGCAGGCCAGCACCGTGTCCCGTACGTCGTACTTCTTGGCGGCCAGCAACTCCCGCGCCCGCCTGAGGCGAGCGCTGTGCCCGGGGCCCATCGCCTTGCCCCACTTCACCTCGCCCAGCGACAGCACCCGCCGGGGCTCGCCGGGCATGGCCGGCGCGAACACCGCGACATCCACCTCGATCTGCTCGCGCCGCACAGGATCCGTGATCACCCCCGCGCCCACCTCGCCGGGCAGCTCACCGAAGACGTCCTCGGTCCTGGCGAACGCGCGGCAGATCTCCTCGAAGTGGGGGCCGAGCACCTGCCCGCTGAACCGCGCGCGAGCGTCCTTCCAGACCGCCGCCGCCCGGCCGCTCTCCAGCAGCCCCCAGCGTGGCCGCATCACCACCTGGTAGAAGTTGATCAGTGGTTCGCACACGCGGTAGACCGAGCGCGAAGGGTGGAACACGTCGGGTTCCCGGCGCAGCAGGCAGCTGTCCTCCAGGACGTTGAGGTGATGGCCGATGTCCGTGGCCTTACGGCCGATGTAGGAGGCGATCCCGCCCCGCGTGGAGTTGCCGGTCGCCACCGCCGCCAGCACGGAGTGGTAGAGGGCGGAGTCGCGCACGTCCGCTTCCTCCTCAAGGAGGTAACGGGCCTCACGGAACAGCGGCGTGCCCGGGTCGAGCACGGTGCGGCGCACCCAGTCGTCGAAGTCCTCGGGGCCTTGCGGCCCGTCGCCGCCGAGAAACCTGAGGTAGGCGGGCGTGCCACCGACCACGGCATGCGTCTGTACGGCCAGACGCGGGTCACTTACCCGCCAGTAGTCCGCCGCCAGGCGGTATTCGAAGGGCCGCACCACGAGTTCCATCGACGCACGGCCGCGCAGCGGCGCGTTGCCTGCCGGCAACCGGCCCATGACCGACATCGCCGAGCCGCAGAGCAACAGGGACACCGGAGTGTTCGAGGACACGGCCCGGTCGATCTCCCGTTGGATGATTGAGGGCAGCGCGGGTGACACCTTGCACAGGTAGGGGAACTCGTCGATCACCATGATCTCGCGCCGCTCGGCACTGAGCGCGAAGAGCTGCCGCACCGCCTCGTCCCAGCTCGCGAACCGATGCGGGACTTCGGTACCGGTGTACTCGGCCAGCGCGGCCGAGAACAGCATCAGCGATTCGACCTCGGTGGCCTCGGTCGCCGCGAAGTAGAACCCACCGGTCAGGGCGGCCAGCGCCTCCACCAGGAACGTCTTGCCCTGGCGGTGCCGGCCGCTGATGACTCCCAGTTGGGGGCGCTCGCCGGCACGGTCGGCGAAGCGGGCCAGGTGCCGCCATTCGAAGTCACGAGCGAAGATGCGGTCCGGCTTCGCGAGCATGGGGCCTCACAGAACGTAGAAGTACACTTCTAAGAAGTGCGCTTCTATCGTGTCAGGCGGTCGTGACCTCGGGGTGGAGGTCGTAGGTGGCCTCTGGGCTGGTCATGTGGCGGTCGCGGAGCCAGGCTGTGGCGTCCTGGGCGGGCATCGGGCGGCCGAAGAGCCAGCCCTGGCCCAGGTCGCAGCCCATTTCGGCGAGGCGGAGGGCCACCGCGTCCGATTCGACGCCCTCGGCGACCGAGCGCAGGCCCAGGGAGCGGACCAGGTCCACGATGGAGCGGACGATCCGGTTGTCGTCCTCGGACTCGGCGATGCGGCGGACGAACGAGGCGTCGATCTTGACCTCCGACACCGCCAGGCGCTGGAGCCTGATCAGCGAGGAGTAGCCGGTGCCGAAGTCGTCGAGTGCCAGCGGGACGCCGAGGGCGGCCAGGGCCTTGATGGTGTCGTGGGTGTAGGCCTGCTGACCGGTCAGGATGCGCTCGGTGACCTCCAGCTGGATCGCCGACGGCGGCAGCTGGAGGCGGGCCAGGCCGGCTTCGAGCTGCTCGGGCAGCGCCGAGTCGAGCAGGTCGCGGGCGGAGATGTTGACCGAGATCTGCACCGGCAGGCCGGCGCGCCACCAGCGGGCGGCCTGCTCCAGCGCCTCGTTGATGACGTACTCGGTGAGCTGGCGCATCAGGTAGGACTGCTCGGCCAGCGGGATGAACTCCGACGGCGCGATCGCCCCGTGCACCGGGTGCCGCCAGCGCAGCAGCGCCTCGACGCCGTGCACGGTGCCGTCGGCCAGACTCACCTTCGGCTGGTAGTGCAGTTTGAGCTCGTGGTTGTCCAGCCCACGGCGCAGGTCCCCGAGGAGATTGAGCCGTTCAGGCGAGTTGCGGTCCTTGTCCGCCTGATAGAGCTCCACGCCTGTACGGCCTTCCTTCGCCAGGTACATGGCCACGTCGGCGCGCTGGAGCAGCATCTCGAAGTCGGGCGCGTGGTCCGGGTAGAGGGCGATGCCGACGGAGCCGTCCAGGTCGAACGTCATGCCTTCGAGCCGCACCGGCTCGGTGAGCGCGGCGCGCAGCCTGGCGGCAACCTCGCGCGCGGCGTGCGCATCCCTGATCGAGGGCAGCAGCACGGCGAACTCGTCGCCGCCCAGCCGCGCCACGACGTCGCCGGGCCGTACGGAATGGGTGAGCCGGTGCGCGACCATCTGCAGCAGCCGGTCGCCGACCGGGTGGCCCATCGTGTCGTTGACCTCCTTGAACCGGTCGAGGTCCAGCAGGAAGAGGCCGACCCGCTCGTCCTGACGGGCCTCGGCGAGCGCCTCCTCGGTGCTGACGATGAGCATCTTGCGGTTCGGCAGGCCGGTCAGCTCGTCGTGCAGCGCCTGGTGGTCGCGGCGCATCGACAGCGTGGCGGTGAAGTAGACGGCGGCCAGCGGGGCCACGAACAGCGGCACGATCCCCGGTGAGTGCGCCATCACGACGACGACCGGGGGCGCGAGGCCGAGCAGGGCGGCGTACACCAGGCTCTGCGGTCCCACCGTGGCCCGCAGCACGCGCACGATGGACCTACGCTCGTGCAGCGCGACGGCGCCGCACACGAGCATGGCGCGGGTGGCGAAGTAGGCGACCCCGGCCAGGCCGATCGCCGGCAGGTCCGCGCCGGACGGCACCCAGGGCGCCACGGCGCTGGGCATGATGCCGAAGGCGCCGAGCACCACGGCGGCGGCCGTGAGGGCGAGCGTCGACTGGGAGACGTTGAACATCACCCGGTGCCACGCCTTGCGGGTGACCACCCCGTTGACGGCGATGGCCACCGCCTGCAAAAGCACGGCGACGGGCAGCCCGTAGTGCAGCAGGACGGCGAAGGTGAACATGGCCGAGGGGTAGGTGCCGCCCACCGCGGCGGCCGAGGACACCATGACGGGCCGCAGCTCCCCCAGGACGACCAGCACCGTCACCACCCAGAACAGCGCCGTGCGGCCCAGCTCCACGAGCCCGGTCGTGTCCAGCCTGAGCAGGGCGACGACCAGCGCGGTGCAGCCGATCACGGTGGCGCCCGCGAGGAACGCCCACAGGGGCGTGCCCACGCGTGGCCCGGTGTCGCGGGTGTCGGTTGGGTCAGTCATCGGTAACAGAACCCCCATTAGGTCACTATGGGAGGGTACGACCTTAACCCCACTTCGCGAAACCAAGCGCGTACGTTGCGTCACGTCGCTTTCCGGATATACCCACCCTGTGTAGCTCTTAGGTGAACGCTACGTGTGCGCCAGACCTTCCCGAATCCAGAAATCTGTCCGGGTACGGCGCCGCCTGCTTGACAGCTCACTCCTCCGGGGTTACCGCAAGCTTCGCCGCGGCCTCGGGGCCCCCGTCGAGCAGCGCCCGCAAGCCCGCCTCGTCCAGGATCGGGATCTGCAGGCTGACCGCCTTGTCATACTTCGACCCGGCGTCCTCCCCCGCGATCAGGAACGACGTCTTCTTCGACACCGAGCCCGTCACCTTGCCGCCCCGGCTGGTCAGCTCGGCGGCCGCCTGGTCGCGGGTGTACTGGGACAGCGTGCCCGTCACCACGAAGGTGAGCCCGTCCAGCGTCTTGGCCACCTGCTCGACGCCGACCGGCGCCTCGTCCCGCATGCGGACCCCCGCCCGCCGCCAGCGGGTGACGATCTCGCGGTGCCAGTCGACCTCGAACCACTCCTTGATCGTGGCCGCCACGCGCGGGCCGATGCCGTCGACGGCGGCCAACTCCTCTTCCGAGGCGTTCATGACGGCCTCGATCGAGCCCATCGCGGCGGCCAGATCCCGGGCGGTGGGCGGGCCGACGTGGCGGATCGACAGGGCCACCAGGATCTGCGCCAGCGGCCGCTCCTTGGCCAGCTCCAGCTGCTCGATGAGCCGGTGGGCGTTCTGGCTCGGCCGCCCGTCGGCGTTGGAGAAGAGCGAGACGACCTTCTCCTCGCCCGTCTTGGGATCGAGCTTGGGCAGGCCGGAGTCCTGGTCGCGGACGACGGACCGGATGGGGACGAGCCGCTCCAGGGTGAGGTCGAACAGGTCGGCCTCGGTGCGCACCACCGGCTCCTGCGGCGGCAGCGGCTGGGAGAGCGCGGTGGCCGCCACGTAGCCGAGGCCCCTGATGTCGAGGGCGTCGCGATGCGCGGCGAAGAACAGCCGCTCACGGATCTGCGCCGGGCAGCCGCGCGCGTTGGGGCAGCGCAGGTCGGCGTCGCCCTCCCGCTCGTAGGCCAGCGCGGTGCCGCATTCGGGGCAGACGACCGGCATCTCGAACGCGCGCTCGCTGCCGTCGCGCAGGTCGGTGACCGGGGCGATGATCTCGGGGATGACGTCACCCGCCTTGCGCAGCACCACCGTGTCCCCGATGAGCACGCCCTTCTTGGCCACGACCGAGGCGTTGTGCAGCGTGGCCCGTACGACCGTCGACCCGGCCACCACAACGGGCGCCATCACCCCGAACGGCGTCACCCGTCCGGTGCGGCCGACGCCGACCTGAATGTCGAGCAGCTCGGTGTTGACCTCCTGCGGCGGATATTTGTACGCGATCGCCCAGCGCGGCGCCCGCGAGGTGGAGCCCAGCTCGCGCTGCTCCCGGAACCGGTCGACCTTCACCACCACGCCGTCGATCTCGTAGGCCGGGTCGTGCCGGTGGCGGCGGTAGTGCTCGATGTAGTCGTTGATCTCGTCGAGGCCGCCGACCACCCGGTAGAGGTCGCTGACCGGCAGGCCGAACTCCCGCAGCCGGTCGTACACCTGCGACTGCGCCTGCGGCTCGGCCGCGCCCTCCCAGACGCCGACGCCGTGCACCAGCATGCGCAGCGGCCGGCGCGCGGTCACCCGCGGGTCCTTCTGCCGCAGCGTGCCAGCGGCGGAGTTGCGCGGGTTGGCGAAGGGCGGTTTGCCCTGCTCGACGAGCTCCTCGTTGAGCTTGCCGAAGTCCTCGACCGGGATGTAGACCTCGCCGCGCACCTCCACCAGGCTTGGCACGTCATCGCCGGTGAGCCGGTGCGGGATGCCCTTGATGGTGCGTACGTTGGCCGTCACGTCGTCGCCGACCCGCCCGTCGCCGCGAGTGGCCCCGCGCTCCAGCCTGCCGTCACGGTAGACCAGCGCGATGGCCAGCCCGTCGATCTTGAGCTCGCACAGGTAGGGGCCCGGGTCGTGCTCAGCCAGCCGCTCCGCCCTGGCCAGCCAGGCCGTCATCCCCTCGGCGTCGAAGACGTTGTCCAGGCTCTCCAGCTTGGCCAGGTGCTCGACCTTGGCGAAGTCGCCCGAGGTGGGAGCGCCGACCTTCTGCGTCGGCGAGTCGGGGGTCCGCAGCTCCGGATGGGCCTCCTCCAGCGCCAGCAGCTCGTTGAACCACGCGTCGAACTGGGCGTCGCTGACCGTGGGCCGATCCTCGACGTAGTAGCGACGGCGCGCGTCCTCGACCAGCTCGCTCAACTCGGCGTGCCGCTGCGACGCGGCACCGGGCACGATCCCCTGTTCGCTCACGAAGATGCTCCTTCCGCTCGGGAAAACGCTATCGCTCAGCTGTGCTCCGGATCCTCCCGGAGCACCTTGGCCGCCTTGCGGCACGCCGCCAGCGCCGCCCTGGCGTAAGCGGGCGTGGCCCCGGCCAGCCCGCAGGCCGGGGTCAGCACGACCTGCCCGGCCAGCCGCTCGGGCGCGAACCCGAGCCGCCGCCACAACTCCAGCGCCGGCTTGGCCACCACCCCCGTGTCCGGCGGCCGCGTCCCGGTCCCCGGCAGCACGCCGAGGAACAGGGCGACATCCGCCTCGACCAGGTCCCCGATGATCTCCTCGTCCCGGCGCCGCAGCAGGGACGCGTCCAGGGAGATGCCTCGTACGCCCGCTCTCTGCAGCAGTCTGAACGGCACCGACGGCGCGCAGCAGTGCACCACCGGTGCGTCGAACAGGCGCAGCGACTCCTCCACCCGCCACCCCTCCACGGCGCGCAGCCGCCCGAACCCGGAGGCCGTCGGCACGGTCCCCCTCAGCACCCCCGGCAGCCCCGGCTCGTCGAGCTGGAGGACGATCTCGGTGACGCCGGGCAGCCGCCGCCGCACCTCGGCGCAGTGATCCGCCACCCCCTGCGCCAGCGACCCGATCAGGTCCCGCACCGCCCCCGGGTCCGACAGCATCTTGTCGCCGTGCCGCAGCTCGATCGACGCCGCCAGCGTCCACGGCCCGCACGCCTGCAGCTTCAGCGGCCCGGTGTAGTCGTGCCCGATCTCCTCCAGCGCGTCGAGATCGCGCCGGAGATGGTCGACCGCCCGATGGTGGTCCCGCCCCGGCCGCCCCGACATCCGCCATCCGGAGGGCTGCACCTCCACCGGCAGCTCGACGAGCAGCGCGGCGGTCCGGCCCACCATGTCCGCGCCGACTCCCCGGGCGGGCAGCTCCGGCAGATAGGGCAGCCCGGGGACTTCCCCGAACACCATCCGCATCGCCTCGAAATGATCTACGCCCGGATGCGATCCGACCCCGGTGGCTTCCCACGTCAACATGGGCACCAGCGTAGGCTGTCCGATATGGAGCTCACGAAGTACGGGCATGCGTGTGTGCGCCTGGAGAAGGACGGCAAGGTTCTGGTCGTCGATCCCGGCACCTTCACCGCTGACCCGGTCCTCGACGGCGCCGACGCGGTCCTGGTCACCCATGAGCACTTCGACCACCTGGACGTCGACCGCCTCGCCGCCGCGCCGGGCCTGGAGGTCTGGACCTGCGAAGCGGTCGCCGCCCAGCTCACGGACCTCCCCGTCAAGGTCCACGTCGTACGGCACGGCGACGACTTCCAGGCCGCGGGCTTCACGGTCAGAGCGTTCGGCGAATGGCACGCCAAGAACCACCCGGACCTGCCCATCGTGCAGAACGTCGGCTTCCTGGTGGACGACGAGGTCTTCTACCCCGGCGACGCCCTGACCGTCCCGGACGTCACGATCGGCACCCTGCTCGTGCCGACCAACGCGCCCTGGCTCAAGCTCACGGAGATGGTCGACTACCTGCGCGCCGTCCGCCCCGGCCGCGCCTTCTCCACCCACGACGGCCTGCTCAACGACGTCGGCCTCTCGCTGGTGGACAACTGGCTCCGGCTGGAATCGCAGAAGCAGGGCGCCGACATGCGCCGACTCGCCACCGGCGAATCCATCACCCTCGGCTGACCGTGCGGGCTCAGGCCGCGGAGTCGATCGTGGCCGAGCCGATCACGGTGGAGCCGGAGTAGAGGACCGCCGCCTGCCCGGCCGCTACGCCGGTCGCCGGGCGGTCCAGGTCGATGACGAGAGCGCCGTCCCGCTCCTCGAAGCGGCAGCCGTACACCTCGCCGTGCGCGCGGAGCTGCACGGTCACGTCCTGCTGGGCCGACGGGCCGTTCCACAGCGGGCGTACGCAGGTGATCGAGGTGACCTCCAGCGCCGCGCGCGGGCCGACGGTGACCGTGTTGGACACCGGCTCGATCGACAGCACGTAGCGTGGCCTGCCGTCGGCGGCCGGACGATCGATGTGCAGGCCCTTGCGCTGGCCGACGGTGTAGCCGTGGGCTCCCTGGTGGCTGCCGACCACGGCGCCACGCTCGTCCACGATGGGCCCCTCGGCCGAGCCGAGCCGCTTGGCCAGGAACCCCTGCGTGTCGCCGTCGGCGATGAAGCAGATGTCGTGGCTGTCGGGCTTGTCGGCGACGGTCAGGCCGCGCTCGGCGGCCTCCACGCGCACCTCGGCCTTGGTGGACTCCCCGAGGGGGAAGATCGCGTGGCTGAGCTGCTCACGGGTGAGCACGCCCAGCACGTACGACTGGTCCTTGCCGGGGTCGACGCTCCTGGACAGCACGCCGTCGACCACCTTGGCATGGTGCCCGGTGGCGACCGCGTCGAAGCCGAGGGCCAGCGCCCGGTCGAGCACCGCCTCGAACTTGATCTTCTCGTTGCACCGCAGGCAGGGATTGGGCGTGCGGCCGGCGGCGTACTCGGCGACGAAGTCCTCGACCACATCACGCTGGAAACGCTCGGCCATGTCCCAGATGTAGAACGGGATGCCGATCACGTCGGCGGCGCGCCGGGCGTCGCGCGAGTCCTCCACCGTGCAGCAGCCTCTGGCGCCGGTGCGGTGGGATTGGGGGTTCGCCGACAGGGCGAGATGCACACCGGTGACGTCGTGCCCGGCCTCGGCGATCCGAGCGGCGGCCACGGCCGAGTCGACGCCGCCCGACATGGCGGCAAGCACGCGCAGTTTCATGACCGTTCCAGCCTACTGTCCGCCCGGCACTGCCGGGCGCGCAGGGAGGCGCGGGTACGGCGACGTGCGCCGAGCGCGTAAGAAGGCACGAGTGGGGGTGGCGTCTGGGAGGATTCTGGGCATGCGACTGTTCGGGCGCAAAGACGATGATGAGGACCCGGCCAGGGCCGATGATGCCATCGCCGGATTCTGGGCGTGGTGGGACGGCGCCAGGCCGCAGCTGGACGCGATGGTGGCGGCCGGGGAGTCGGAGCGGTCGGCCGACCTGCTCGGGCCCGCGGTGAGCGCGCTGCACGAGGGGCTGGTCTGGGAGGTGGCGCCGGGCCGGAACGCGGCGCACGCCCTGGTGGTGACCGCCGCGGGCGACGCCGAGCTGAGGCCGCTGGCGCACCGCTGGGCCAGGGCCGCGCCGCCGGCCGACCTGCTGTGGGAGTTCCACCCGTCGCGCCCGGCCCATCCGCGGGCCGCGGAGCTCTCCCTGGAGGTGGCGGGCCTGCAGTTCGGGCTGGACCGCCTGGCGCTGGGGTTGCGGGCGCCTCGGGGAGCGCCACGGGTCGACGTGACGGCCTACCATCCGATCTTCGGCGAGCTCGACGAGGACGCCCGGATGGACGCCACGCTGCTCGCTCTCGACTGGCTGCTCGGCGAGGACGACGTGGCGCGCTGGGTGGGTGACATCACCCCGGCCACCTTCCAGCCGATCGACTCGGTGCCCGCCGTTCACCTGCCCGCGATCGTCGCCGACCTGGTCGCCGAGTTCGGCCAGGAGCAGTGGGCGCAGCTGGAGGGGCAGACGGCCGGTGGCGCGCCGCTGGCCGCCATGGCCCGCTATCCGCTGCGGCCGGTCGACTATCCGCTGTTCGACCAGCACATCGCCATCACCCTGCCCTACAAGCACCGTGACCCGAACGGCCTGCCCACCGGCGGCTCGCTGGCGGCGCTGCGGGACTTCGAGGAGCGACTGGCCGCCCGGCTGCTCAAGCCCGGCGGGGACGCGGTGATGGTCGCCCAGCTCAGCGCGGAGCGCCACCGGATCATCCACGTCTACGCCGACCCGTCCGGCGACGGCGCGAGCCACGCCAAGGAGCTGATGGCCGACTGGCGTGAGGGCAAACCCCGGCTGGACGTGACCACCGACCCATCCTGGAGCGCGGTAGCAGCCTTCCTCAGCTGACCCCGGCCTCAAACGCACGCCCGAACCCGGACTGCCTCAACTGAACCCGGCCTCAAACGCGGGCCCGGGGCTGTCTCAACTGAACCCGGCCTCAAACGCGGGCCCGGGGCTGTCTCAGCTGAGGCCGGCCCTTCGGGCGCGCTCCACTACTGCCGGGAGGACTTCGATCAGGCGGTCGATGTCGTCGTGGGTCGAGGTGTGGCCGAGGGTGAAGCGGAGGGAGCCGCGGGCCGCGGCGGCTTCGGCGCCCATCGCCAGCAGGACGTGGGACGGCTGGGCGACACCGGCCGAGCAGGCCGAGCCGGTGCTGCACTCGATGCCCCGGGCGTCGAGCAGCATGAGCAGGGCGTCGCCCTCGCAGCCGGGGAAGGAGAAGTGCGCGTTGCCCGGCAGCCGGTCGACGGGGTCGCCGTTGAGCACCACGTCGGGCACGGCCCGTCGCACCCGGTCGATGAGCTCGTCGCGCAGGCCGGTGAGGCGCAGGAAATGCTCCCGCTGCTCCTTGACGGCGGTGCGGACGGCGGCGGCGAAACCGGCGATGGCGGGGGCGTCGAGGGTCCCGGAGCGCACGTCGCGCTCCTGGCCGCCGCCGTGCTGCACGGAGACGGGGGTCACACCCCTGGCGAGCAGCAGCGCCCCGGCGCCCATCGGCCCGCCGATCTTGTGGCCGGTCAGGGTGAGCGCGTCGGCGCCGGACTCCGCGAACGACACCGGGAGCTGGCCGATGGCCTGGACGGCGTCGGAGTGGAAGGGGATGCCGTGGTCGCCGGCGACGGCCGCGAGGGCTTGGACGGGCTGGACGGTGCCGACTTCGTTGTTGGCCCACATGATGCTGATCATCGCGACGTCGCCGGGGTCGCGGGCGATGGCGGCGCGCAGCGTGTCGGGGTGCACCCGGCCCTGCTCGTCGACCTCCAGGAGCTCCACCTGCGCGCCCTGACTGTCGGCCAGCCACGCGGCCGAGTCGAGGGCGGCGTGGTGCTCGACGGAGCTGAGCAGGACGCGCTTCCTGGGCCGGCGCGCCCAGAACAGGCCCTTGATGGCGAGGTTGTCGGCCTCGGTGCCGCCCGAGGTGAACACGACCTCGCTGGGTCTGGCGCCGAGCGCGTCGGCGATGGTCTCGCGGGCCTCCTCCACCACCTTGCGCACTTCCCGCCCGGCGGCGTGCAGGGAGGAGGCGTTGCCGACCCGGCCGAGTTGCTCCGTCATGGCCTCGATCGCCTCGGGAAGCATGGGCGTGGTCGCCGCGTGATCAAGATAGGCCGACGGTCTGTTCACCCACCCAGGGTATCTCGTTTGCCGGTGTACCGTCCGGACGGTACAGTAGGGGCATGCGAAGGGACGAGCTACTGGATGCTGCGGAGGATCTCCTCTGCGACCAGGGCTCGACCTCGCTCACCCTGTCCGCCGTCGCCGACCGGGCAGGCGTGAGCAAGGGCGGCCTCCTCTACCACTTCGGGACGAAGGAAGCCCTCATCAAGGCCATGGTCGAGCGATTGATCGACGACTTCGACAATCTCATGGCCGCCCAGCACGACGACACCTACACCGAGCGCTACATCGGCGCCACCCTGGCCGCGCTGCGCTCGGGCAGGCTGCGACGATGGGCCGTGGTGACCGGCGCCTCGGGCAATCTCTACCTTCTCGCACCGCTGCGCGAGGCGATGACCCGCTGGCATCGCGAGGAGCTGGACGAGGAGCCCGACCGGCTGGCGTCGCAGATCGTGCGGCTGGCGTGCGAAGGGCTGTGGGACGTGGCGAGCCACGACCCGGAGCTCAACACCGAGAGCGACCTCCAGGCCCTGGACGCCAGGTTGCGGGCGCTGGCCAAACCGCCTGCCTGATCCAGGATCCAGCCGCCCCCGCCCCCGCCCCAGCACCGAAGCCGACCCGTACCGAACGGGAACACGAGCGCACGACCCTGCGTTCGTACGGCTCGCGCCGGAAGAACAAACCCTCCCGAGAGGTACGGAACCCTACCGACACGGGTGCCGTACGGACCTCTTCCCGGGCCTGCCGACACCGGCCCCGGCACCCTGAACGGGCGTGCGCGCCCGTCCGAAACCCCTGACAGTCCGGCAGCCGCCGCTCCCGAAGCGCGGCGTGCCATGAACTCCCGACAGATCCTGATCACGAAAGAGGTGTGCCTCATGACGCGCGACCTGAGGACAGCCCGCAACGGGGCCGTTCTCACCTTCCTCCTCGGCGGCCTGATGGTCGGCACGATGACCGTCCGCATCCCGGCCCTGACCGACAAGCTGCACCTGTCGGAGGCCATGATCGGCACGGTGCTGCTGGTCTGGGGCCTGGGTGCGCTGGTGACCATGCAGGCCATGCGGCCCGTCATGGCCAGGGCGGGGAGCAGGACGGTGCTGCGCGTCGGCGGCCCGGCGACCGCGATCGGCCTGGTGGCCGTGGCGTTCGCGCCGAACCTCCCCCTGCTGCTGGCCGCGGCGGCGCTCTTCGGCATGGCCTTCGGGATGATCGACATCGCGATGAACGCCCAGGGCTCGACCGTCGAGCGCGTCCACGGCCGGCCGTTGATGAACGGCATGCACGCCGGCTGGTGCGTCGGCGCGATCGCGGCGGGCGCTATGGGCGCCCTGTCGATCGTGCTGGGCCTGTCGTTCACCGCCAACGTGGCGCTGGTCGGCCTGGTGTCGCTGCCGGTCATGGTCGCGCTCGGCCGCACCTACCTGCCGGACACCCCGGCGGCGGGGTCGGCCGGTGCGGCTCGCCGCCGGCTGCCGCCGATCGTCTACCTGCTGGGCGCGCTGATGTTCTTCGCGTTCATGGTCGAGGGCACGGTGGCGGACTGGAACGGCCTGTTCATGCGGGACACGCTCGGCGCGCCGGAGGCGCTGGCCGCGCTCGGCTACCCGATCTTCGAGGCGGGCATGCTGATCGCCAGGCTCACCGGTGACCGGCTGCGCTCCCGGTTCGGGGTGCGCGGCATGCTGACCGTCTCGGGCCTGGCCACGGCCGGGTTCTTCGCGGTCGTGCTGGCCGCGCCCGCGCCGATGGTGGCGTTGGTCGCGGTGTTCTTCGTCGGGCTGGGGGTGGCGACGATCTCGCCGCTGACCCTGTCGCTGGCGGGCACCGCCACCGACACGCCCGGCCCGGCGATCGCGCAGGCCGGCGCGATGGGCTACGCGGGGCTGCTGCTGGGGCCGGTGGCGATCGGCTTCCTGTCGGACGCCACGTCGCTGCGTACCGCGCTCGGGCTGGCGGTCGTGCTGGGGCTGCTGATCGCGGCGACCGCCCGCTTCCTGCCCCGCGAGGAGCCGGTGGCGACCCCGCCCGCTCCCGTGCGCGAGCCTGCCGCGGTCGGCTGAACGGAACCTGTCACGGTCGGCTGAAGCGAGCCTGCGGCAGTCAGCCGAAACCCTGTGAGTTCCCGGTGAATCGAGCGTCCGGCCCCGCCGGACGCTCCACCCCTCACAGAACCCTCACAGATTCTCCCAGAACGCCTCCAACCAGGCAGGCCACGCTGGGTCTCATGATCCAGCTCAATGATCTGACCAAACGCTACGGCGAAGTGATCGCCGTGGACGGCCTCGACTTCACCGTACGGCCGGGCGTGGTGACCGGCTTCCTCGGCCCGAACGGCGCGGGCAAGACCACCACGATGCGCATGATCCTCGGGCTCGACCTGCCCACGTCGGGCTCGGTGACCATCGGCGGGCGGCTCTACCGCGACCTGCCGACGCCACTGCGCGAGGTGGGCTCGCTCCTGGACGCCCAGGCGCTGCACCCGCGCCGCAGCGCGAGCGACCACCTGCGCTACCTGGCGCAGAGCAGCGGCATCCCGACCGGTCGCGTCGCCGAGGTGCTCGACCTCGTCGGCCTGTCCAACGCGGCCGGCCGCAGTGCCGGGGAGTTCTCGCTCGGCATGAGCCAGCGGCTGGGCATCGCCGCCGCCCTGCTCGGCGACCCGCCCGTGCTGCTGCTCGACGAGCCCGTCAACGGGCTCGACCCCGAGGGCGTGCTGTGGATCCGCACCCTCATGCGCTCCTGGGCCGCCGAAGGGCGCACGGTGCTGGTGTCCAGCCACCTGATGAGCGAGATGGCACTCACCGCTGACCGCCTGCTGATCATCGGGAAGGGCCGGCTCATCGCCGAGGCGGACACCGCCGAGTTCACCGCGACCGGCGAGGAGGTGTTCGTCCGGGCCGGTGATCCGGCCTTCGCCCGGCGGCTGGAGCTCGCCGGCGGCCAGGTGCTGTCCCAGGAGGGCGGGTTCGTCGTCACCGGCGTCACCGCACCCGACGTCGGCCGGCTGGCCGCCGCCGAGGGCGTGACCCTGTACGAGCTGACGCCGCGCCGTACCTCGCTGGAGACGGCGTTCATGGAGCTCACCCGCGACAGCGCCGACTACAGCGCCGGTCAGGGGGTCGCGCGATGAGCGGCATCCTGCAGGCCGAGTGGACCAAGTTCAGGAGCGTGCGCTCCACCCTCGTCCTGGCCGTCGCCGTCATCGTGATGTCGGGCGCGTTCGGCTGGCTGTTCGGCAACGCGGGCGCCATGGCCTACCTGGACGCCACGCCTCAGGAGCAGCTCGATTTCGTGCCGCTGCACATCGGGAGCCGGGGAATCCTTCTCGTCCAACTGCTGATCGCGGCGATGGGGGCGCTGGCGGCCACCACCGAGTACAACTTCGGCACGATGCGGGCGAGCGTCGCCGCCGTGGGCCGGCGAGAACGGCTGCCTGTCGCCAAGGCCCTGCTGGTCGTGCTGGTGGCCTTGCCGGTGGGGCTGCTGGCCGCGCCGACGATGTTCCTGACGAGCCAGATGGCGCTCATGGCGGGCGGCGCGCCACGGACCTGGTTCGGTGACCCCGCGGTGACCAGGTTCCTGATTCTGGCGCCGGTCGTGCTCGCGCTGCTGGCGCTGTTCGGGCTGACCCTCGGGTTCCTGCTGCGGAGCACCGCCGCGGCGGTGAACGTGAGCACCGTGTTCCTGCTGCTCCCGGTCATGAGCGACGTCGCCCCCGCCCTGGTGAGCGACTTCATCACCACCTACTGGCCGAACGTCGCCGGTTTCCAGGCCGCGGCCGTCACGGAGTCGTCCTGGCTCGGGCTCTGGGGCGGGCTCGGCCTGCTGCTCGCCTTCGTGGCCGCCATGGCGACCGCCGCTTTCGTACGGTTCCGTACGCGTGATGTCTGACTCCGGTGGGTTCGGGCTCGTAAGGTGAAGGCGTTCCGGAGGGGAGAGCCGTCAGGTGCGTGCGGAGACAGGCGAACGGCTGCTCGTGGTCGACGACGAGCCCACGGTCAAGGAGCTGCTGTCGGCGACCCTGCGCTTCGCGGGCTTCACCGTGACCTCGGCCGACAACGGCAGGCAGGCGCTGGAGGCGGCCCGCCGTGAGCCGCCCGATCTGGTGCTGCTCGACGTCATGCTGCCGGATCTCGACGGGTTCGAGGTGATCCGCAGGCTCCGGACCCTGCCCCGGGGCGGCGGCCGGCCGGGGCCGGTGCCGGTGCTGTTCCTGACCGCCCGCGACGGCACCGCCGACAAGATCAACGGCCTGCGGCTGGGCGGCGACGACTATGTGACCAAGCCGTTCGACCTGGAGGAGCTCCTGGCCCGGATCAGGGCCATCCTCCGGCGCACCGGCGCCTCACCGGGCACCCACACGCTGACGGTCGCCGATCTGGAAGTCGATCCCGACGGCCTGCAGGTGACCAGGGCGGGGATCCCGGTGCGGCTGTCGCCGACGGAGTTCAGGCTGCTGCACTACCTGGTGGAGAACGCGGGGCGGGTGCTGCCGAAGGCGGAGATCCTGCAGCAGGTGTGGCGTTACGACTTCGCCGGCGACTCCAGCATCGTCGACACGTACATCAGCTATCTGCGCCGCAAGGTCGACACCGGTGACCCCAGGCTCATCCACACCGTGCACGGCGTCGGCTACGTGCTGCGCAAGCCGAAGCGATGATCGCCCGGCTGTCCCTGCGCGCCCGGCTGCTCGCCATCACGGTGGCGCTGCTGGTCACCGGCCTGGCCGTGATCAGCTCGGTGGTGGTCAAGCAGCTCGAGACCCATCTCATGGCCAGAATGGACGAAAGGCTCAGCCCGCTGTCCTCGGCGCTGGCCACGCTGACGCCGGAGGTTCTCACCACCCTGCAGGAGCGGATGCGCGCCATCCCGGTGCCGCTGCGCGGGGACGAGTTCGACCTGGCCGGCGAGGGGTACGTCGCCTTCCTGGCCGCCGACGGCACGGTGCTCCGGGAGGTGGACCTCGGCGGCCACGTCGAGCTGCCCAGGCTGGACACCGCCGCCGTCACGGAGCGGGCGGGCCGGCCGTTCACCGTCGACGACGCGTCGGGCGGGCGGTGGCGCGTGCTGGCGGTGGCCTCCCGGGTGGGGGAAGATCTGTCGCCCCTGCTGAAGGTGGAGCTGCGGGCGCGGTCCGGCGACGTCCCCGGCCACAGCGCGGTCGCCATCGCGCTCTCGCTCGACGCGATGGACTCCACCGTCGACCGGCTCCGCCTGGCCAGCCTGGTGGCCGGCGCGCTGTTGCTGGCCGTACTCGCCGTGGTGGGCGGGGTGGCGATCCGGGCGGGGTTGGCGCCGCTGCGGCGGGTGGAGGAGACGGCGGCGGCGATCGCCGCCGGGGACCTGACCCGGCGCGTGCCCGAGCCCGACGCGCCCGGCACCGAGGTCGGGCGGCTGACCCGCTCGCTCAACGGCATGCTCACCCAGATCGAGCAGGGCTTCGCGGCCAGGCAGGAGTCCGAGGCCCGGATGCGCAGGTTCGTCGCGGACGTCAGCCACGAGCTGCGCACGCCGCTGTTCGGCATCAAGGGCTTCTCCGAGCTCTACCGGATGGGCGGCACCGACGCCGAGGCGGCGCTGGCCCGCATCGAGAGCGAGTCAGGCCGCCTGGCCCGCCTGGTGGACGACCTGCTGCTGCTGGCCGCCCTCGACGAGCCCGAGGGGGTGGCCGCCGCCCTGGAGCCGACCCCCATGGACCTGCGCACGCTGGCCGCCGACGCCAAGCACGACTTCGCCGCCCTGGACCCGTCCAGGCCCGTCACCCTCACCGGCCCGGACGGCGGCCCGGCGGCGAGCGCCCCGGTGCTGGGCGACGAGGCCAGGCTGCGCCAGGTGGTCAGCAACCTGGTCGGCAACGCCGTCACGCACACCCCGGCGGGCACCCCGGTCCGCATCGGCGTCGGCACCGTGGGCGCCGAGGCGGTGCTGGTCATCGAGGACTCCGGCCCCGGGCTGAGCACCGAGGAGGCCGCCCGGGCCTTCGACCGCTTCTACCGGGCCGACACCTCCCGCGCCAGAGCGACGGGCGGCGCGGGGCTCGGCCTGGCCATCGTCCGCTCCATCGTCACCGCCCACGGCGGCCACGTGGAGATCCATTCGGCCCCGGGCCACGGCGCGACCTTCCAGATCCTGCTGCCGGCCGTCACACCGTGAGGCGCCGTTCCGGAGAAACTCCGGCCGATATCGGCCCTCGTCTCTTGACGAAGCCTCGATCCTCCCCGGCACACCAGTACGGCTCCGCGCGCAGGCGGAGCCGTACGGGAAAAAGAGGACTACTTGCGCTTGTTCACCTCGTCGGCGAGCTGCGGGACGACCTGGTGCAGGTCGCCCACGACGCCGTAGTCGGCCAGCTCGAAGATCGGCGCCTCGGGGTCCTTGTTGATCGCGACGATGGTCTTCGCGGTCTGCATGCCGGCCCGGTGCTGGATGGCGCCCGAGATGCCCGCGGCGATGTAGAGCTGCGGCGAGACCGTCTTGCCCGTCTGGCCCACCTGGAACTGGTGGGGGTACCAGCCCGCGTCCGTGGCGGCGCGGGAGGCGCCGACGGCCGCGCCGAGCGCGTCGGCCAGGCCCTCGATGACCGAGAAGTTCTCGGCCGAGCCGACGCCGCGACCGCCGGAGACCACGATGGCGGCCTCCGTCAGCTCGGGGCGGGCGCCCTTCTCTTGCTTGACCCGCTCGACGACGCGGGCGGACTTGGCGGAGTCGGACAGCGTCACCGACACCTCCTCCTCCGTGCCGGCCCCGGCCGAAGCCTCGGGGGCCGTCGAGTTGGGGCGGACGGCGACGATCGGGGTGCCCCTGCTGACCTTGGAGTGCACGTTGACGCCGCCGCCGAAGATGGACTGCTCGGCGACGAAGCCCTCGCCGAGGCCGACGGCGTCGGTGATGACTCCGGAGTCGGTCTTGACGGCGAGCCGTCCGGCGACCTCCTTGCCCTCGGCCGTGGCGGCCACCAGCACGGCGGCCGGCGACTTGGCGGCCACGAGCTGGGCGAGCAGCTCGGCCTTGGGGGCGACGACGTAGCCGACGATGTCCTCGGCGCCGGCGACGTAGATCGTGTCCGCGCCGTACTCGGCCAGTTTGGCCTTGGCTTCGGCGGTGATGCCAGGGCCCGCCCAGACGGCGGCGGGTGTGCCGAGGGAGCGGGCGAGGGTCAGCAGCTCCAGCGTGACCTTCTTGACCTCTCCGTCGACCTGCTCAACGAGAACGAGAATCTCCGACATATCAGTAATACCCCCGTTCTCAGATGAACTTCTTGGCGGCGAGGAAGTCGGCGACCTTGACGCCGCCGTCACCCTCGTCCTTGGCGATCGTGCCGGCGGCACGCGGCGGCGCGGCGGCGAAGTCGACCACCTGGGACCAGGAGGCGTCGAGGCCCACCTGGGCGGCGTCGATCCCGGCGTCGGCGATGGCCAGCGTCTGCACCGGCTTCTTCTTGGCCGCCATGATGCCCTTGAAGGACGGGTAACGCGGCTCGTTGATCTTCTCGACCACGGAGACGACGGCCGGCAGCGTGGCCTCGACCTTGTCGTAGCCGTAGTCGGTCAGGCGCTGGACGGTGATCGACGAGCCGTCGACGTCGACCTTGTTGGCCAGCGTGAGCTGCGGCGTGCCGAGGCGTTCGGCCAGCATCGCGGGCAGCACGCCGGTGCGCGCGTCGGTCGACTCGGAGCCGAGGATGACCAGGTCGAACCCGATCTGCTTCAGCGCCTGAGCCATCGCGTAGGAGGTGCCGAGCGCGTCGGAGCCGCGCAGCCCGTCGTCGAAGAGGTGGACCGCCTTGTCGGCGCCCATGGCCAGGGCCTTGCGGATGGTCTCGGTGGCCTTGCCCGGGCCCATGGTGAGGACGGTGACCTCGCCGCCGTGGGCCTCCTTGAGCTTGAGCGCCTCCTCGACCGCGTACTCGTCGAGCTCGTTCACCACGCCGTCGACCGCGTCACGGTCGAGTGTGTTGTCTTCGGACCGCAGCTTGCGCTCGGTCGCCGTGTCGGGGACTTGCTTCACGCAGACGACGATGTTCATGGCCGGTGGCCGACCTCCCGTATTCGCGTGCGCCTCCGCGACGATGCGGTGGGCGCCGGATGCATGCTGTCCAGACTGCCAGGTGCTCCATGGAACGGTGACAGTGGGTGCGCTCACGCTCCCGAAGTCATGTTACCCATGAGTAGCTTACGTGCAAACTCGCGAAAGCGGCTTGCGGCACCACCTTACCGAACTATGTTCCGTTATCCCGGGACCGGGGTCGTTCAGGCGGAGAGCACGAAGACGATCCCCACCACCAGCGCCGTGCCGGCGAACAGCGCCAGCACGGGCGTGCTGAAGAAGGCGCTCAACGCCAGCGAGATCCCCAGCGTCCCCGCCACCCCGGTGAAGTCGGCGATGATCCGGCTCTTCCTGAACGGCCCCCTGGTGGCCAGCGCCACCCCCGCGTCGGCCACCACTGCCAGCGTGAACGCGGCCAGCAGGAACAGCGCCACCTCCGGCAGCGGCTCCTGGGCCGCGGCGGCCAGCAGCGACATGAACAGCCCCGACCCGATCAGCCAGCGCCTGCGCACCCGCTCCCGATGCCGGGCCCTGGACAGCTCCGCCGACTCCGCCTTCGGGCCCCGGCCCGGCTGCCATTCACGCGTGGACAGGTGGTGAACATCACTCTCCTCGCGCCGCGCCGTACCCATCGAGAACCGGGACAGGCGGCGGGCCGGCGGGGTCGCGTCCACGCCCAGCCGGGCACAGATCCGCGCGGCCGTCGGCCGCGCGGCCGGGTCGGTGGCCAGGCACTCGCGCAGCAGCGGCTCCAGCCAGCCGGGCACGCCCTCCAGATCGGGCTCGTGATGGACGGCACGGTAGGCGACCGCCGACGGCGGCCCCTGCCCGTACGGGTGGCGACCGGTCGCGGCGTAGGCCAGCGTCGCGCCGAAGGAGAACACGTCCGCCTCCGGACCCACCACGCCGCCCTCCAGCACCTCCGGGGCTAAGTAGCCCGGCGTGCCGACCACCGCCCCTGAGGCGGTGACCGACAGGGAGTCGAGCGCGCTGGCGATGCCGAAGTCGATGACGACGGGGTCGCCCTCGGTCATCATCACGTTCGCGGGCTTGAGATCGCGATGCACGACCCCCGCCTCGTGTACGGCCAGCAGCGCGTCCGCCAGCCCGGTCGCCAGCGACCGCAGGTCGGCCACCGGCACCGGGACGGCGCTCAGCGGCCTGCCCTGGACGTAACGGGTGACGAGGTAGGGCCTGGCGCCCTCCAGCGAGGCGTCGAGCACCTCGGCCACGTGCGGCCCGCCCACCCGCCGCATGGTCTCCACCTCGCGGGCCAGCCGCGCGAGCGCGCCGCCGTCGGCCGCCACGTGCGGGTGCAGCACCTTGACGGCGACCGTGCGGCCCTCGGAGTCGAGTGCCAGGTGCACTTCGCCGAACCCGCCCGCGCCCAGCCGCGACAGCAACTGGTAGGGGCCGAGGCGCTCGCCGTTCATACCCCTATCTCTCCCCCCGCCCGCGGGCGGGGACACTCAGGACCAGGGAGACAGGAACCCGAGATTCAGGTCCTTCAGAAGGTCGTTCACCAGGCCGGCGATCAACCCCGTGACGCTGTTGCGGGCGCTGGCGGTCAGCTCGTTGATCACCGTTTCGGGCGCCCGCCACGGATCCCACACGGTCTCCGTGCCCAGCGCGAACATCACCGCGAACAGCGCGATCGTGCCCGCGACCATCGCCGCGGCCAAGGCCGCCCCCGGAGTGCGCAGCACGCCGGTGAGGGTGCGGGTGACCGCCTGGCGCGGCGCTCCGCCGCCCGGCAGCACGAACAGCCCGGCCGCGAAGGCGCCGGCGGCGTAGGCGGCGGCGTCGTTGACGCTCAGCCCGCCGCCCCAGCGCAGCACCCCCCAGACGCACGCTCCGAAGGCGATCGCCAGCGGCACGTGGACCAGGCTCACCAGCGACGCCTTGATCAACGCCCAAGGCGTGCCCACCAGCACGAGCAGCGGGTCGGCGGCGCTGCTGCCGCGCACCTGACGCCGCTTCACCATGTCACCGAACAGGTATTCGCCCACCCTGAAGACCACCGCGAGCGCGATCGCCGCCGCGCCCACCATGACGGGCAGCATCACGGTCAGCGCGACCAGCGAGACCAGCAGCAGCAACGAGACGAACTGGGCGCCGGCCAGATAGCGCTTGCGCTCGCTCGCCGGCGCGGGCGGCGGCGTGTAGGGCCTGACCTGCTGCTGGGGCTGCTGGGTCGGCGGGGCGTAGGCCGGGCGCGGCGCCGGGTAACCGGCCACGCGCTGGTCGGCCACGGGCGGCCTGGCGGACATCGGCGCCGGGATGTACGGCGGCGGCCGCTCCTGCCGGGCCGGCTTCACCTCGCGCGACGGGCGTTCGTACTGCACCGGCGGCAGCAGGTCGGAGTAGGCGTCCATGGTCCGGGTGCGGTTCGGCAGCCGCTTGGTGCGGCCCGGCCCGTCATCCGGCGCCGGCTGGTTGAACGTGGTCACCGAGGGGTCCAGCGCCCTGGCCATCCTCAGCAGCTCCTGCGCGTTGGGCCGGGCGGCGGGGTCCACCTGGAGCGCCCGCAGCAGCCAGCCGCGCAGCCACACGGGCGCCTTGTCGAGCTGGGCCCGGCCTTCCATGATGTTGAAGCAGACCGCTTCGAAGGTGCCGGTGCCGAAAGGCGGCGCGCCGACCGCGGCGAAGAACACCGTGGAGGCCAGCGAGTGCACGTCGGCCGCCTGGGTGATCTCGGAGTCCCGGATGATCTCGGGCGCCAGATAGCCGGGCGTGCCGACGAACATCCCCGTCTGGGTCAGCCGGGTGGCGTTGACCAGATGGGCGATGCCGAAGTCGATGACCAGCGGCTCGCCGTCGACGAGCATGACGTTGGAGGGCTTGAAGTCGCGGTGGATCACCTCGGCCGCGTGGATGGCCACCAGGGCCTGGCAGAGCCCCTGGGTCATCCGGATGAGCTCGCGCGCCGGCAGCGCGCCCTCCTCCAGGACCGTCGCCTCCAGCGTGCGGCCGGGGGCGAACCGGGTCACGACGTAGGGCTGCCCGCCGACGAGCTCGGCGTCGACCACCTCGGCGACGTGCGGGCTGCGCACCCGGCGCATGGTCTCGACCTCGCGGGTCAGCCGGTCGCGCGCCTTGAGGTCGGCGGCGACGTGCGGGTGCAGCACCTTGACGGCGACCTCACGGCCGTCGCCGTCGATCCCCAGGTGGACGACTCCCATGCCACCCTCGCCGATCTTCCTGATCAGCCGGTAGGGACCGAGCCGCTCTGGCGTCTGGGTGTTGCCCGTGCTCATCGGCACCTGCCCCGCGTCATCCCCCCGAGTTCCCCTTCAGATTGTTGAGCAGCCCTACCACCGGCCCGACGTCCACCGGAGCCCATATGGACCTCCTCGTGTTGTCCCCGAACGTGCTGACCGCGAGGATCAGCGAGAGCACGGCTCCTGCCGCGAGAACTCCCGCCATCACCATCGCCGCTGTTCTCGAGGGTACGAGGGATGACAGCGTCCTGCGCATCTGTCTGCCGGGCCCTTCGACTCCCGGGCCCGCGCAGACGGTCCACAGTGCCACCGCGCTCCCCCATGCCAGCGCGTTGTACGGGCTCATCCCCGCCACCACGGCGAGCAGGAGCGTCACCGGCAGTCCAAGGATGAGCGCGTAGAGGAACAGGGCGAGCGTGATGCCCGCCGATTTGGCCAGCGCCTTGGGGAAGGCGAACACCCTGATGACGTCGAGCGCCGCCGCGCCCGTCGACCGGAGCTCCGGCTGGGCGAGGTCGGCGGCGCGCAGCAGCACCGCGACCGGGATCGCCAGCACGGCCACCACCACGGGGGCGAAGGACGCCAGCACGATCATGATGACCAGCAGCATCGCGCTCGCCACGCCGTAGGCCGCCGAGCGCTGCAGGGCCTGACCAGGGATCGCGCCGGGGATGAACGGCTCGCGCTTGGTCCTGAGGTCGGGCTGGAACTGGCCCTGCGCCGGGATGTAGGGCGGCGGCTGGACCGGGTTGTTCCTGCCGTAGTCGAGCCCTTCCGGGCGCACCCGCCTGGTCGGCATGTCACCCTCGGGCTGCGCACCGTAACCAGCCTCACGCGGACCGCCCTGACCGTGACCCCCGTCGCGCGGACCGGCCTGGCCATGGCTCCCGTCACGCGGACCGCCCTGACCGTGGCTCGCGTCGCGTTGGCCGGGCTGGCCATGGCCGCCTTCGCGCGGCGGGGCGCTCTGGCCGTGGCCGGCGGCCTGCGCGGGCGCCTGCTGCCAGGGCAGGCTCGGCTGGGACGCCGCCTCCCGCTGCATCTGGCGCAGCTCCTCCGGGCTCACCCGGCGGGTGGGCCACGGGTCGCTCTGGCCGGGCAGCAGCGAGACGTACTGGTGGTCCTGACCCGGCGGCCCCGGCTGTGCCGGGGGCGGGATCTTCGGGTACTGGCCTTCGACGCCTTCGACCAGTTTGCGCGGCGTCATCGGCGGCGTGGAGCCGTCCCACGGCGCCTGCCCCGAGGACGCGTCGTACGGCCCACTACCAGGCTGAGGCCCGCTCCCCGGCTGAGGGCCGCTACCAGGCTGCGACCCACTACCAGACTGAAACCCGCCGGCAGGCTGAGGCCCACTGCCCGGCTGGGGGCCGCTACCGGGCTGGGGGCCGCTGCCGTACTGGGGGCCGCTACCGGGCTGGGGGCCGCTGCCGTACTGGGGGCCGCTGCCCGGCTGGCGGACGATTCGGGGCTCGTACGGCCGGTCGGCGCCGTACGGCGGGGTGACCGAGGGGTCGTGCGGCGGCAGAAGGCTCTCCACGGGCGGCGGCTCGGCGTCCGGGCGCGGCACGGTGGAGATCTCGTCGGGCATGCCGCCCGGCGGCTTGGTGAACATGCGCGCGGTCTGCTCGGCCAGCTCCGCGGCCTTGGGCCGCTTGTTCGGGTTGCGCTGGAAGGCGGCCTTGAGCAGCGGCTGGAGGGCCGCCGGGGCGGCGCTGACGTCGGCCTTGCCCGCGGTGATGTTGTAGAAGATCATCTCCAGTGTGCCCTTGCCGAAGGGCGGCTGGCCGGTGCCGGCGTAGAGCAGGGTGCCGGCCCAGGCGTGGATGTCGACCTCCGGCCCGGCCTCCTGCCCTTCGATGATCTCCGGCGCCAGGTAGCCGGGCGTGCCGATGAACATGCCCGTCTGGGTCAGCCGGGTCGCGTCGACCGCCTGGGCGATGCCGAAGTCGATCAGGACGGGCTCGCCGTCGAGGATCAGCACGTTGCCCGGCTTGAGGTCGCGGTGGATGACGCCGACCGAGTGCACGGCGGCCAGCGCCGTGGCGATCCCGTGCCCGATCCGCACCAGCGCGGGCAGCTCGAGCGGCCCGTCGTTCTTGATGATCTCGTCGAGCGGCCGGCCCGCCACGTAACGCGTGACGATGTACGGGCGATGACCGGTCACATCGGCGTCGAGCACCTCGGCGATGTATCTGCTGCGCACCCGGCGCATCGTCTCGACCTCGCGCGAGAGCCGCCGCCTGGCGACTTCGTCACCGGCGACTTCGGCGCGCAGGACCTTGACCGCAACCTGCCGTCCCTGCGGGTCGACAGCGAGGTGGACAACGCCCATTCCGCCTTCACCGAGCCGCCTGAGCAGCCGGTAAGGGCCGAGTCGGTCATCGTTCATGGCATGAAGCACCATACCGGCTTAATCCCCGCCCACGAGATGAACCACGAGGCCACATTCCCAGTCGTACAACGTCCAGACAGGGCCCATCGGTTTCCCAATCAACGGTCTCGAATTGGCGTCAGTTGGCCAAGCTCATCACGTAAGCACTCTTCAGCGAGGCCAGCGCGGCCCCGGACAGGGCGAGTTTGGAGCGGCGCACACCGCTGCCGATGATCACCTCCGGATGCTCGGCGACCGCCGTGTCCACCAGGATCGGCCAGTCGTCGGGCAGGCCGACCGGGGTGATGCCGCCGTACTCCATGCCGGTGAGCTCCACCGCCTGTGCCATCGGCGCGAAACTCGCCTTGCGCGCGTCCAGGTGCCTGCGCACCACGCCGTTGACGTCCGCCCGCGTCGTGGCCAGCACCATGCAGGCCGCGTAGCGGGTCTCGCCGCCGCGCTTGGCCGCGACGACCACGCAGTTGGCCGACGCGTCCAGCGGCACGCCGTAGCGCTCGCAGAACGCGGCCGTGTCGGCCAGCTCGGGGTCGATCTCGGCCACCCGCACGCCGTCGATCTCGCCCACGGCACGCGCCACCGGATCGGCCAGCAGGTCGCTCCGCTCGGTGGCGGGCACCCAGTCCAACGTCATCCCAGCTCCTCGATCGCTCTCCCAGGACCCTACGCCGGTCACGGGAGCGGCGTGCGCCGTCACGGGGACCGCAGCACCCGCTGGTGCAGCTGAGTGACGGCACTGCGGGCCGACTGCATGGCTCCCGCCTGCCAGGCGATCAGGTGGGTGAGCCAATCACCCGCGAAGTACACCCTCGCGCTGGGACGTTGCAGAAGAGTGAAGGACGAATCAATGACCGGCCAGCGTACCCAGCCGCCCTGGATGTGCTCCTGGCGCTCCCAGGCGATCGAGGCGGCCGACAGCACGTCCGCGCGGTATTTCTCGCCGTGGATCTTCTTGCCCTGGGTGAGCGCGCGGCGGCGGCGGTCCTCGGGGGTGAGCGCGCCGTACAGCTCGGCCTCGGCCCCGGTGTTGTAGTAGCCGACTACCACGCCACGGGCGGCGTGGTAGTCGTGCGAGGGGTACCAGATGTGGGTGATGTCCAGGTCGGTCTCGGTGATGCCGCCGTAGATCCGGTCCTCGATCTCCCACCAGCGCCTGCCGTACTCCAGGCCGATCTTGCCGGCCGCGACGGGGACGGGCGTGCGGAGCGCGGCCGTGACGGGTTCGCCCAGGTTGTGCGGGATCTTCGCCAGCACGTGCGGCGGGAGGGTGGCCACGCAGTAGTCGGCCTTCATCCGGCCGCCGCGCCAGGTGACCTCCACGCCGTCGGCCAGGCTGGTGATCTGGGTGACCTGGGCGCCGGTCCTGATCCGGTCCGCGCCGACCGCCTCGACGAGTCCGGTGACGATCGCGTCCATGCCGCCGACCGGCTGGAACATCGGCGTGGCCTGCTCGTAGCCGAAGTCGTTGGTGATCGCCCGGCCGGTGCCGGCGGCAAGGACCTGGCTGAGCGTGCCCGGCGCGCCGAGCGGTGCGCCGGCGTCCAGGCCGGGGAGTTCGGCGTAGCCGCGCCTGCTGGAGCCCTCGTAGTCGAGCTTGGGGCCGAGGTCGCCGAACCTGGTGAGGAATTCCAGCAGCCGCTCCCGGTCGTCTCGGGTGAGCTTTTTGTCGAGCGCGCCGAGGTCTGTCGCTTTGGCGAGGAGTTCGGCGACATATCCGTACATGTCGGCTCGGGCCGCTCCCGACCGGACCGTCTGGCCGCTGGTGTGCACGTAGGCGTGCGCGTTGCGGTTCACGAACGTCTCGATGGGGATGCCCAGCTCGCGGCAGTAGTCCAGGGTGACCATCCACGGCGCGATCCGGGCGGGCCCCGCGTTGAAGTAGGCCCTTTCCCCGAACGTCACCTGCTGCGCCGGCCCGTTCAGCTCGGTCAGCCGGTCCCCGCCGCGTAACGTGAGGTTCCGCCCGCCCGCCTTGCCCCTGGCCTCCAGCAGCGTGCAGTCGTAGCCCGCCTTGCCGAGCTCGTAGGCCGCCGTCAGCCCCGCCACCCCGGCCCCGAGGATCACCACCTTGCCCGCGGCCCTGCCCTGCAGCGAGAAGTCGCTCGCCCGCGGCGGCACGAACGCCTTGTCCTGGTCGCCGGGCGCCAGCCCGAGCGCCCCCATGGCCGCGTACATCGCGCCGGCGCCCCCGGCGGCCCCGATGCCCACCAGCAGCCCGCGCCTGGTCAGCGCCGCACCCTCCACGTCAGCTACTCCCGTGCGCTCAGCCGTACGGACCGCTGCCGCAGGCGACCTGGCCGCCGATGGTGGCGAAGATGCCGAACAGCGCCATGATCTCCGTGTAGTCGTCGGTGGTGAACTCGGTGTGCCGCGACCCCACCGACTTGACCCCGGGAACCAGCGCCACAGCGGCCGCGATCGCGGTGGAGTTCCACTCCACCCCCAGCGTGTACGGCGCCGGAATCGTGTAGGGCGTGAAGTCGCTCAACCGGCTGAGTGCTCGCACCGTGGCCTCACGGATCCGAGCCTGGGCCACGCTCGGCGGCAGCAACTCGGCCGAGAACTTGTCGATGCCCTTCTTGACCGCGACGGTCTCCACGTCGCCGAGCAGCTCACGCGCCTCTTCGCCGACCGCCTCGTCCCCGGTCACCAGCACGACGGGGACACCGTGGAAGCCGGCGCACGCCGCCACCACCCGCGTCTCGCCGCACTCCTCGCCGTTGAGGTAGACGTTCTGGATCTCCTTGCCCATCCAGGTGTGGTTGAGCACCCCGTGCCGCACCCCGGCCCGCGCGTGATAGCCGACCAGGCAGGCGGCCTGGAAGGACCCGTCGAGCCCCTGCGCCATCCGCTGCGCCTTGCCCGGCCCGCGGATCAGGCTGGCACGCGGGTCGAGCAGGTCGATCCGCAGGTTCTTGGTCGACCCGTGCGCGTCGTTGACCAGCGCCCTGTCCGCGCCCGCCGCGAACGCGCCGTCGATGGCGGCGTTGGCGTCGGCCGTCATCAGCTCGCAGCCGCGCTCGTAGCCGCGCTTGCCCGCGTGCATCTCCTCGGGGTCGGTCAGCCCGGTGACGCCCTCCATGTCGACCGACAGGTACACCCTCATCCGCCGCTCCTTCTCATCACACCGCATTCTTCCGGGTGGGCGGCGTGCCCTGCCCGGCGGTGCCCCACGTCTCCACCCGGAGCGCCTCCTCGCGCGTCATGAGGCCGACCTCCGAGGTCATGAAGGCGGCCGCCCTGCCGCGCCAGGGAGCGGCGATCTCCTCGATCGCGGGCGGGTAGCAGTGATCGAGCCAGCTCGTGGACTCCTCGGTGGCGTCGAAGTGGTGCATGATCCCGCCGAAGAGGGTCCGCTCGATGCCGGGGACGCGGGCGAGGCCGTACTCGACCATCTCCTGACCGCCGTACGGGGGCGGGCGGAGCCACTTGGCGGCGCGCGGATGGTCGGCGGTGATGGGGGTGTCGAGCGGGCGGCGCTCGACGGCGGCCTGGATGAGCTCTTTGTACAGGCACTTGGCACAGGTGCGGCAGGGGCCTTTGACGCCGGTCAGGCACCAGCGGACCTGATCCTTGAGATCGGAGTCCAGGGCCAGGCGCATGGTGACGGCCTCGCTCACGCCGCCCACCGGCAGCACGATGTGCACGCCCGCCGCGGCGAACAGCCGCCCCCACGCGCCGTGCGGCGCCCACATGGGGTTGTCCGGGGTGTAGCGCTTGACGTAGCGGCCGCCGCCCAGCCAGCGGGAGCCGAGCTCGTAGCCGAAGGCCAGGCCGCCGAGGTCCAGCCGGTCGGCCAGCAGCAGCGCCCCCGCCGCGACGGCGTGGTGCTCGGGATAGCCGGGCCTGGGCTCGGCCAGGGTGAACTCCAGGTCGGACGGCACGACGGTGAGCTCGCGCCCGGTCCTGCTCGCGAGGTCGGCCAGCACGTCGGAGCGGTAGTGCTGCCAGCGGTTCGGCACCCGTTCGTGCGAGACCCGTTTGAAGTGCACGAACGGGGCCTCAGGGTAGATCGCCGCGGCGGCCACGGAGTCGGCGCCGCCGCTGTAGGAGATCGCCAGCCGCCGCCCGGCCGGGCGCGGCTCGGCGCCCACGGGCCCGGCCTCGATCCCCCACCCGTCGTGCAGCGCGGCGGCCAGGCCGGCGGAGACGGCCCGGTCGAAGGTGATCCTCCTGCGCGTCCACGGCGCGACCACGGTCCAGGCGGCGACGGCGAACAGGTCGGGGTGCGCGTCCTCCGGCACGTCGTGCAGGGTGCAGGTGTTGATGGCCAGCTTGACCGGGTGCCCGTCGGCGGCCCTGCCGGTGATCTCGTCCTCGGGGTCCAGGCGGAAGGTCAGTCTGCCCGCGGCCCAGCTCACGCGCACGGCCGCTCCTCGCTCTCGGGCGCCGGCAGCCGGGACTTGAGG
Source organism: Nonomuraea glycinis (assembly GCF_014646515.1). Taxonomy (GTDB): domain Bacteria; phylum Actinomycetota; class Actinomycetes; order Streptosporangiales; family Streptosporangiaceae; genus Nonomuraea; species Nonomuraea glycinis. Next base: position 171,806 of record NZ_BMNK01000001.1, on the reverse strand, counting down.
TCGTCGACCGCCTGCCAGAGGAGCACCTCGTTGCGCAGCAGCCCGTCGAGCGCCTTGGCGGTCTCCTGGGCGAGCTTGCGCGTCTGGTCGAAGGTGGCCTTGTCCACGCCGCCCTTCACGGGCGGTCCCGAGCTTCGCAGCCGCTCGACCTCGCCCTGAAGGGTGGCCATCTCCCGGCGCAGGGTCTGCACCTCCCACAGGGCGTCCCTGATGTCCTGACGATGGTCAGTTATGGAGATGTAGCGGGAGTCGAACCAGCTGCGCACCGCCGAACGCAGCCGGGAGGGGACGAGGACGCGCTTCATGAAACGCCACCATAGTGGCAAACCCATCCCCGTCAGGACGTGCCAGCCAAGATCTGTATGACTGCCGCGGCCGCGCATTCCCGTCCGGAAAATCCTGACAAGGGTGTTGACGCCATCGCCGTCCCCGCTTACGTTTCCGGCATTCGACGAAATATATCGTCGTATGTCCGAAAGTTTCGAAGGCGTGCGCCCTGCCCCCCGTCGCCGTCAAGGAGCACCGATGAGACCACTGATCCTCGCTCTGGCGCTGGCACTCGCCGTGCCGGCCATCGCCTTACCCGCGTCCGCGACCGCCACCGGGCCCGGGCACGGGTCCGAGCACGGGTCCGAGCATGGGCCCCACCGTGTGCAGGACCTGCGGGACCTGGCGCGCAAGCTCCGCATCAACATCGGCTCCGCCGTCGACGTCGCCGTCCTGCGCGCCGAGCCGGACTACAAGGCCCGGCTCAACCGCGAGTTCGACCACCTCACGGCGGAGAACGCGATGAAGTGGGAGTCGGTCGAGCCCGAACGCGGCGTGTACACCTGGCAGGACGCCGACGAGGTGGTGCGCAACGCGCGCCGCAACGGCCAGCAGGTGCGCGGCCACACGCTGGTCTGGCACAACCAGCTCCCCGCCTGGCTGACCACCGGCGTCGAGAACGGCACGATCGGCGCCACCGAGCTCAGGCAGATCCTGCGCGACCACATCACCACCCAGGTCCGCCGCTACAAGGGCCAGGTCAGGGCCTGGGACGTGGTCAACGAGGCCTTCAACGAGGACGGCACGCCCCGGCAGACCATCTGGCTGACGCACCTCGGCCCCGGCTACATCGCCGACGCCTTCCGCTGGGCGCACCGCGCCGACCCGCACGCCAAGCTCTACCTGAACGACTACAACGTGGAGTGGAACGTCCCCAAGATCGAGGCCACCCTCACCCTGATCAAACAGCTGCAGGCCCAGCGGGTGCCGATCGACGGCATGGGCTTCCAGGGCCATCTCGGCATTCAGTACGACTATCCGGGTGACTGGGCGAACGTCATGCGGCGCTTCGCCGACCTCGGCCTGGAGATCGCCGTCACCGAGCTCGACGTGCGCATGGTGCTGCCGGTGACGCCGGAGAAGCTCGCCACCCAGGCGGACTACTACGGCAGGGCGCTGAGCGACTGCCTCAGCGTGCGGGCCTGCCGGGAGTTCACCGTCTGGGGCTTCACCGACCGGCACTCCTGGGTCCCGGGCTGGTTCGACGGTGAGGGCTCGGCGTGCCTGCTGGATGAGAACCTGGCCCCGAAACCGGCCTACGACAAGCTGCTGACCACCAGAAGGGTCAGCGGCCGGTGAACTTGGGGGTGGACTTCTCGGTGAACGCCCCCATGCCGATCTTCGCGTCATCCGTCGCGAAGAGCCCGGCGAACTGGAGCCGCTCGATCTCCAGCCCGGTGTCGAGGTCCACCTCCAAACCCTGGTCCACGGCCTGCTTGGCGGCCCGCAGCGCGACCGTGGGGCCGCCGGTGAAGGTGGCGGCCCAGTCGCGGGCGGCCTGGTAGACCTCGGCGTCGGGGACGACCCGGTCGACCAGGCCGATGGCGAGGGCTTCGGCGGCCGGCACGTGCCGGCCGCTGTAGATGAGGTCCTTGGCCCGGGACGGGCCGATCAGGCGGGGCAGCCGCTGGGTGCCGCCGGCGCCGGGGATGATGCCGAGCTGGATCTCCGGCTGGCCCAGCTTGGCGGACTCCCCCGCGACCCGGAAGTCGGCGCACAGGGCGAGCTCGCAGCCGCCGCCCAGGGCATAACCGGTGACGGCGGCGATGACGGGCTTGCCGACGCGGGCGACGGCGGTGAAGCAGTCCTGCAGCGTGCGGGAGTGGGTGGCCATGTCTGCATAGGTCATGCCGGCCATCTCCTTGATGTCGGCGCCCGCCGCGAAGACCCGCTCGCCGCCGTAGAGGATGACGGCGTGCACCTCCGGGTCGGCGTCCGCCGCCCGCGCCGCCTCGGCGATCTCCCGCTGGACCTGGCCGTTGAGCGCGTTCATCTTGGGACGGGCCAGCAGGATCGTGGCGATCTGATCGGCCACCTCGACGTTCACGTACTCAGCCATGATCCGACCCTACAACGCCACGTCTGAAAAAATCCTTCGTAAAACTCTCGCCGAAGAAGGAAATCATTGAGACGCTGACTCGGTCCAGAACCCCCCAGTCAAGGAGCGGTACATGCGCAGAGCGCTGGCGATCGCCGCGGTCGTCATTCTGCCCTTAGTCAACACCCCGGTCGCGCATGCCGCGGCGCCGGACGACCGGCAGCGCGCCTTCAGCGCGGCGGCCGAGGAGTTCCAGGTGCCCGAGAGCGTGCTGCTCGGCGTCTCCTACCTCGAGTCACGCTGGGACGCCCACGCCGGCCGGCCCAGCAACGACGCCGGATTCGGGCCCATGCACCTGACCGACGCCGCCGCGTACACCGGGACCAACCACCACGCCGAAGGCGCCGAGGACCCGCGCGGCGACGACAGCAGGCCGATGCCCGCCCCGACCGGGACGCCCGCCCCCGTCGAGATCCCCGCCTCGCTGCGCACCATGGAGAAGGCCGCCCAGCTCACCGGCGAGAGCCACGACGAGCTCCGCACCGACCCGGCGGCCAACATCAGAGGCGGCGCGGCCCTGCTGGCCGACTACCAGAAGGCGCTCGGCGCGCCGCTCAGCGACGACCCCGGCCAGTGGTACGGCGCGGTCGCCCGCTATTCGGGGGCCGCGGAGTCCGAGGCGGCCAAGTTCTTCGCCGACGAGGTCTTCGCCACCATCAAGTCGGGCGAGGAGCGCGTCACCGACGACGGCCAGCGGGTCAGGCTGGCGCCGGTCCCCAGGCTGTCCGCGGTCGCCACCTGGCTGGAGAAGCTGGGCCTGCGCCCGCCGCGCCGGGACGGCGTGGAGTGCCCGCGCACCATCTCGTGCGAGTGGATCCCGGCCGCCTACGAGGAGCTGCCGCCGGACGACTACGGCAACCACGACCTGGCGAACCGGCCCACCGGCCAGAAGATCGACTACATCGTCATCCATGACATGGAGGGCTACTTCGGCCCGTCGATCGGCCTGGTCCAGGACGCCACCTACGGGGCGAGCTGGCACTACTCCCTGCGCTCCACCGACGGGCACATCGCCCAGCACATCAAGACCAAGGACGTCGGCTGGCACGCCGGCAACTGGTACGTCAACGCCAAGTCCATCGGCCTGGAGCACGAGGGCTTCCTGGCCGAGGGCGGCACCTGGTACACCGAGGCGATGTACCGCACCTCGGCCAAGCTGGTGCGCTACCTGGCGCTCAGGCACGGCGTGCCGCTGGACCGGGCGCACATCATCGGCCACGACAACGTGCCCGGCACGCTGCCGACCACGGTCCGGGGCATGCACGAGGACCCGGGCCCCTTCTGGGACTGGGCGCACTACTTCACGCTGCTCGGCGCCCCCCTGCACCCGCTCGGCGGCCCGAAGGCGGGCAGCGTCATGATCAGGCCCGACTTCGCCACCAACAAGCCGCACTTCTACGGCTGCGACCGCGCCAACCCCGAGGCGGACTGCCCGCCGCTCAGCGCGGGCACGGTCTGGCTGCGCACCGCGCCGCGCGAGGACGCGCCGCTGGTCAAGGACATCGGCAAGCACCCGACCGGCGAATCCCTCTACAGCGTGTACGACCACAGCGCCAGGGCGAGCACCGGTCAGCGCTACGCGGTGGCCGAGCGGCAGGGCGACTGGACGGCCATCTGGTACCTCGGCCAGAAGTCGTGGTTCCACAACCCGGCGACCGCGCGGACCGCCATCCCGTCGGCGGGCCTCGTGGTGACGCCCAGGCCGGGCCTGGCGACGGTCCCGGTGTACGGCAGGGCGTACCCGGAGCAGGAGGCCTACCCCGAGGGCATTCCGTACCAGGCGGTCACCCCGCTGCAGTACACGTTCTCGGCGGGCGAGAAGTACACGCTGGCCGGCCCCGCGGCGGCGGAGTACTACCGAGCCGTCACCTTCGACCCGGCCGGCCACAAAGTCGTCCGGGGCACGACGAGGTACCTGCAGATCCAGTTCGGGCACCGAGTGATGTTCGTGAAGGCCGACGACGTACGGGTGTCGTTCGCCTGGTGAACCCCGTCACGGCTGACGACGCGCGGAGGTCGTCAGCCTCATGAACCTCGATACGGCTGACGACGCGCGGAGGTCGTCAGCCTCGTGGACCTCGTCACGGCTGGCGACGTGCGGGGGTCGGTCGTCTGGTGAACTCCGCGACGGCGCTCCTGGTGCTGGTGAGAGCCTCCTGGGAGGAGTCGAACGTGCGCTGGGCGACGCCGACGAAGACGCAGTCGACGACGAGGAGCTGGCTGATCCGGCTGGCCAGGGCGCCGGGACGGAACTCCGTCTCGCGCCCGGCCGAGATGAGCACGTGCTCGGCCAGCTCCGCGATGGCGGAGCGGGGGTTGTTGGTGATCGCGACGGTGGTCGCACCCGCCTCCCCCGCCCGCCGGAGCGGCTCGATCACGTCGGGCGTCTGGCCCGAGGTGCTGATGCCGATCGCCACGTCACCGGCCTTGAGCAGCACCGCGCTGGTCAACGCCAGGTGGGCGTCCTGGAAGGCGTGGCTGGACAGGCCGATGCGCAGCAGCTTCTGGGCCACGTCCTGCGCCACCAGCCCGGAGGCGCCCACCCCGTAGGCGTCCACCCGGCGGGCGCCCACGATGGCGTCGACCACCAGGCCGAGCCGCTCGGAGGTGAGCTGGGCGACCGTGTCGTTGATCGCCTCGGACTCGGCCCTGGCCACCTTCTGGATGACCTCCGACAGCGGGTCGTCGGGCGCCAGATCGCCGGGCACCAGCCGGTCGGGCTGGGCCGCTGCCGCCGCCAGGGCCAGGCGCAGCTGCGGATAGCCGGCGAAGCCGAGCAGCCGCGCGGTGCGCACGATGGTGGCCTCGCTGGTGCCGGAGGCCGCCGACAGCTCGGTGATGGTGCTCTTCGCCACGGTCGCCGGGTCTTCGAGGATCAGACGGGCGACGGTCCTGGCGGCCGGCGTCAGCGACGGCAGCAAGCCTCGGACCGTCGCCACCAGATTGTCTGCCCGCAGGCTGTTGCCACTGTCATCCACAGACCCGATTATGCCGGTGCCTGCGGATTGGTCGGGTGCCGCCGGATCGGCGCGAGGCTTCGCTGGTGATGCCGGCGGCCCCCACAGGCATGAGTGGGTGCCGCCGGATCAGCGCAGCACGCCGCCGGCGGCCCCCACAGGCATGGGTCGCCGGATCAGCGCAGGATGCCGTTGGTCATGCCGGCGGGCTCCTCGGGCACCGCGATGAGGCCCAGCTCGGCCTTGGCGGCGGCCAGCGGGTGGTGCGGGACGACCCGGACGGTGTAGCCGAAGGCGCCGGTCCGATCCAGCGGGACCACCCCGCTGTAGTGGGCCCGGCCGTCGTCGTCCACGTCGCCGGCGGTCAGCTCCAGGTGGTGGGGGTGGATCAGCTCGTCGTGCGGGCCGACCCTGCCGTAGGCGGCCTCCACCAGCAGGTCGCCCGGCTCCAGGTCGCCCAGCGCGATGGTGGCGCGCAGCTCCAGCGACGCGCCCACCTCCGGGGTGTCGCCGATGCCGGAGCCCTCCACGTGCTCCACCCGCACGCCGGGCCAGGCCCTGGTGACCTTGAGCCGCCAGGCGGCGAACGCCTTGGCGGCGGCCTGGGAGTCGGCCGACAGCACATGGGCCGCGCGGGCGGCCGGGAGATAAAGACCCACCACGTAGTCGCGCAGCATCCGGCCGGCCAGCACCTTGGGGCCGAGCGAGGTCAGCGTGTGCTTGACCATCTCCATCCAGCGGCGCGGCAGCCCGTCGCCGGCCCGGTCGTAGAAGCGGTCGGCCACCTCGTGCTCGATCAGGTCGTAGAGGGCGGTCGCCTCCAGCTCGTCACGCCGGTCGGGGTCGTCCACCCCGTCGGCGGTCGGGATGGCCCAGCCGTTGGTGCCGTCGTACCACTCGTCCCACCAGCCGTCGCGGATGGACAGGTTGAGGCCGCCGTTGAGCGCCGACTTCATGCCGGAGGTGCCCGAGGCCTCCAGCGGGCGCAGCGGGTTGTTGAGCCAGACGTCGCAGCCCTGGACCAGGAGCTGGCCCAGCGTCATGTCGTAGTCCGGCAGGAAGACGATGCGGTGGCGCACCTCGGCCCGGTCGGCGAACTTGACGATCTGCTGGATCAGCTTCTTGCCGCCCTCGTCGGCGGGGTGCGCCTTGCCGGCGATCACGATCTGCACGGGCCTGTCCGGGTCCAGCAGCAGCTCGGTCAGCCGCTCCGGGTCCTGCAGCATCAGCGTGAGCCGCTTGTAGGACGGCACCCGCCGGGCGAACCCGATCGTCAGCACCTCCGGGTCCAGCACGTCGTCGACCCAGCCGAGCTCGGCCGGGGACGCGCCACGGTCGCGCCACGACTTGCGGAGCCGGTCCCTGGCGCCCTGGACCAGGCGGGCCCGCAGGATGCTCCTGATGTTCCAGATCTCGGCGTCGGGGATCTTGTGGACGTTCTCCCAGCCGCGCCCCTTCTCCAGCAGCGAGGGCACCTCGCGGGCGGCCAGCTCCATGAACTCGCGCCCCACCCAGGTCGGCGCGTGCACGCCGTTGGTGATGGAGCCGATCGGCACCTCGTCCAGGTCGAATCCCGGCCAAAGTTCTTTGAACATGTCCCGGCTGACCTCGCCGTGCAGCTCCGAGACGCCGTTGACCCGCTGCGCCAGGCGCATGCCCATGACGGCCATGTTGAACCTGCTGGGGTCGGCCTCCGCGCCGAGCGCCAGGATGCGCTCGACCGGCACGGTCGGCCAGGCGTTGTCGCCGCCGAACTGGCGGGCGATCATGTCGACGGGGAAGCGGTCGATGCCCGCGGGGACGGGCGTGTGCGTGGTGAACACCGTGCCGGCGCGCACCACCTCCAGCGCCTCGTCGAAGGAGAGCCGGGCCTCGGTGAGCTCGCGGATGCGCTCCAGGCCAAGGAAGCCCGCGTGGCCCTCGTTGGTGTGGAAGACCTCAGGCTCGGCGTGGCCGGTGACGCGGCAGTAGGAGCGGATGGCCCGCACCCCGCCCACGCCCAGCAGCAGCTCCTGCATCAGCCGGTGGTCGGTGCCGCCGCCGTAGAGGCGGTCGGTGACGTCCCGGGCGGCGTTGTCGTTCTCGGCCACGTCGGAGTCGAGCAGCAGCAGCGGCACCCTGCCGACCTGCGCCACCCAGACCTGCGCGTGCAGCGCCCGCTCGCCGGGCAGCCCGATGCGGATCTTGACCGGGGCGCCGTCGTCCTTGAGCAGGCTCAGCGGCAGGCCGCCCGCGTCCAGCGACGGGTAGTGCTCCAGCTGCCAGCCCTCGGGCGAGAGCGACTGGGTGAAGTAGCCGTGGCGGTAGAGCAGCCCGACGGCCAGGATCGGCACGCCCAGGTCGCTGGCCGCCTTGAGGTGGTCCCCGGCGAGGATGCCGAGACCGCCGGAGTACTGCGGCATGGCGGCGGCGATGCCGTACTCCGGGGAGAAGTAGGCGATGGCGTGCGCGCCGTCGGGTTGCGCCTGGTACCACCGCGGCGCGGTCATGTACTCCCGTAGATCGTCGGCGGCGTCGGCGAGGCGGCGCAGGAAGCGGCGGTCGGCGGCCAGCTCGGCCAGCCGCTCGTGGCTCACGGCGCCCAGCAGCGCGACCGGGTCGTGGCCGACCTGCGCCCAGAGGGCGGGGTCGACCTCGGCGAACAGATCCAGTGTCTCTGGATGCCAGGACCAGCGCAGGTTGTGCACGAGCTCGCCTAGTGCGGCCAGCTCCGCGGGCAGGACAGTCCGGACGGTGAACCGGCGGATAGCTCTCACAATTTTGAACCCTACGGGCTAGGAGGGACCTCTGAGTCCTTCACCCCCAGCCAAGGCGTTCAAACCCCTTTCCCGGACGAAGCATGAAGACGGAGGATTGGGGCAACTTTCTCCAATGTCGACGCTCCCGGTGACACTCGGGAGGTACATCCACTGCTGCCCAGAATTTACATGCAAGGATCGTTCCTGTAACAGAAAGCCTCCGGCGGTACCGAGTGTGCCGTCGCAACCTTGAAATGCGATGATCGGACGAATTCCCATCACGGACATCTCCCCCGTCGTCGACTGCGGGCAGTGGCCCGCCAAGGCGGTCGCCGGCGAGACCTTCGCGGTCTCGGCGACCGTGTTCAGAGAGGGCCACGACGCCGTGGCCGCGGGCGTGGTGCTCACCGCGCCCGATGGGCAGCGTGGCCGGCTGAGACGGATGCGCGAGAGCGCGTCGGGCACCGACAGGTGGGCGGTCGAGATCTGCCTGCCCACCGAGGGCGATTGGCTGTTCCGGGTGGAGGCTTGGAGTGATCCGCTCGCCACGTGGCTGCACGACGCCGAGATCAAGATCCCTCGTGGCCTGGACAGCGATCTGATGTGCGAGGAGGGCGCCCGCCTGTTCGAGCGGGCCGCCAAGGCCGTCCGGCAGGCCGACTGCCCGGGGCCCGACGGGCAGGCCGTCCTGGCGGCCACGGCCGCCAGGAACGGCACCAAGAACGGCACCGCGAACGGCAAGAACGGCGACAGTCCGTGCGGGCACCGGGCGGCGCTGCTGGCGGTCGCGGCCACGCTGCGGGACGAGGACCTGGACCCCAGGGCCCGGCTGTCGGTGGCGCAGCTGCCCGAGACGGCCGCGCTGCTGGAGGCGCATCCGCTGCGCGAGATGGTGACCAGGGCCAAGCAGCAGCGGATCAGGGTGAGCAGGCGCAGGGCGCTGTACGGCTCCTGGTATGAGTTCTTCCCCAGGTCCGAGGGCGCGGTGGTCAACGAGGTCGGCATCTCCAAGTCCGGAAATTTCCAGACTGCTGCCAAGCGCCTGCCCGCGGTCGCCAAGATGGGCTTCGACGTCGTCTACCTGCCGCCCATCCACCCGATCGGCACCACGTTCCGCAAGGGCCGCAACAACACGCTCAGCCCCGAGCCGGACGAGCCCGGCTCGCCCTGGGCCATCGGCTCGGAGGACGGCGGCCACGACGCCATCCACCCGGAGCTGGGCACCCTGGAGGACTTCGAGCAGTTCGTCAGCCGGGCCCGCGAGCTGGGCATGGAGGTCGCGATCGACTTCGCGCTGCAGTGCTCCCCCGACCACCCGTGGGTCAAGGAGCACCCGGAGTGGTTCACGATCCGGGCGGACGGCACGATCGCCTACGCCGAGAACCCGCCGAAGAAATATCAGGACATCTACCCGATCAACTTCGACCGGGACCCCGAGGGGATCTACACCGAGGTCAAGCGGGTGCTGCGGCACTGGATGGACCACGGGGTGCGGATCTTCCGGGTGGACAACCCGCACACCAAGCCGGTGGCCTTCTGGGAGCGGCTGATGGCCGACACCCACGCCACCGATCCGGACGTGCTCTTCCTGGCGGAGGCGTTCACCCGGCCGCCGATGCTCCAGATGCTGGCCAAGGTGGGCTTCCACCAGTCCTACACGTACTACACCTGGAAGAATTCCAAGGCGGACGTGGAGGCGTACCTGTCGGAGCTGGCGCACGTGACGTCGTCGTTCCTGCGGCCCAACCTGTTCGTCAACACGCCGGACATCCTGCACGAGTACCTGCAGCACGGCGGCGTACCCGCCTTCAAGATCAGAGCCGTGCTGGCCGCGCTCGCCTCGCCGACCTGGGGCGTCTACTCCGGTTACGAGCTCGCGGAGAACGTCCCCGTACGACCGGGGAGTGAGGAATATCTAGATAGTGAAAAATATCAGTACAAACCTCGTAATTGGGTTCTAGCGGAACGAGAGGGCCGGAGCATGGCCCCTCTCCTCACGCATTTGAATTTGTTTCGAAGAGCCCATCCAGCACTGCAGGAATTGCGTAACCTACGATTCCACCGGGTCGACCAACCGGATATCATCTGCTTTTCCAAACGACTCCCGGGCGCCTATGACACGGCCACACGAAGGCACGGGCTGGGCGACGTCGTTCTGGCGGTGATCAACCTGGATCCGCACCACACCCACGAGGCCACGGTCGAACTCGACCTGCCCGCGATCGGGCTCGACTGGAACGCCGAGTTCGTCGTCGACGACGAACTCTCCGGCGAGTCCTACCGCTGGCGCCAGAGCAACTACGTGCGCCTCGACCCTCACATCCAGCCTGCCCACATTCTCACCGTACGGGCCTCGCCACGGTAGAACTGAATTCAGCGGGGAGTCTTCAACGTGTGTGTTAGCGCCTCCCTCATGAGCCCCCCAAGGGAGAGCCCATGAGCTCCACACCCATACCCAACTCCTTCGACGAGGAGAAGCCGCGCGATCCTTACTGGTACAAACGCGCGGTCTTCTATGAGGTCCTGATCAGGGGCTTCGCCGACTCCAACGGAGACGGCACGGGTGACATCAAGGGCCTGATCGACAAGCTCGACTATCTGCAGTGGCTCGGCGTGGACTGCCTCTGGCTGCTGCCGCTGTTCGAGTCGCCGCTGCGCGACGGCGGTTACGACATCGCGGACTTCATGAAGATCCTCCCCGAGTTCGGCGATCTCGGAGACTTCGTGAAACTGGTCGACGAGGCGCACAAGCGCGGCATGCGCGTCATAGCGGACCTCGTGATGAACCACACCAGCGACGCGCACCCCTGGTTCCAGGCCTCCCGGCACGACCCCGAGGGGCCGTTCGGCGACTTCTACGTCTGGTCCGACACCGACACCGCCTACTCCGACGCCCGGATCATCTTCATCGACACCGAGACGTCCAACTGGACCTACGACCCGGTGCGCGGGCAGTACTACTGGCACCGCTTCTTCCACCACCAGCCGGACCTCAACTACGAGAACCCGGCCGTGCAGGACGCGATGCTGGAGGTGCTGCGCTTCTGGCTGGACCTGGGCATCGACGGGTTCCGGCTGGACGCGGTGCCCTACCTGTTCGAGGAGGAGGGCACCAACTGCGAGAACCTGCCGAGGACGCACGAATACCTCAAGCGGGTCCGCAAGGAGGTCGACCGGATCTACCCCGACCGGGTGCTGCTCGCCGAGGCCAACCAGTGGCCCTCCGACGTGGTCGAATACTTCGGCGACCCGGTCGGCGGCGGGGACGAGTGCCACATGGCCTTCCACTTCCCGCTGATGCCGCGCATTTTCATGGCGGTGCGCAGGGAGTCGCGTTACCCCATCTCGGAAATCCTCGCACAAACCCCGAAAATCCCCGAACACTGCCAATGGGGTATTTTCCTCCGCAACCATGACGAGCTCACCCTCGAAATGGTGACGGACGAGGAACGCGACTACATGTACACCGAGTACGCCAAGGATCCGCGGATGCGGGCCAACGTCGGCATCCGCCGCCGTCTGGCGCCCCTGCTGGAGAACGACCGCAACCAGATCGAGCTGTTCACCGCGCTGCTGCTGTCGCTGCCGGGCTCGCCGGTGCTCTACTACGGCGACGAGATCGGCATGGGCGACAACATCTGGCTCGGCGACCGCGACGGCGTGCGCACCCCCATGCAGTGGGACCCCGACCGCAACGCGGGCTTCTCCGACTGCGACCCGGGACGGCTCTACCTGCCGGTCATCATGGACCCGATCTACGGCTACCAGGCCCTGAACGTCGAGGCCCAGCAGAAGAGCGCCGGCTCACTGCTGCACTGGACCAGGCGCATGATCGAGATCCGCAAGCGCCATCCGGTCTTCGGGCTGGGCGAGTTCGCCGAGCTCAACTCCTCCAACCCGAGCGTGCTGGCGTTCGTCCGCGAGCTGGGCGACGACCGCATGCTCTGCGTGAACAACCTGTCCCGCTTCCCGCAGCCGGTGGAGCTGGACCTGCGGCGATTCGTCGGCGTCTCGCCCGTCGAGACGATGGGTGGAGTTCCATTTCCACCGATTGGCGAGCTTCCGTATCTTTTGACACTTCCTGGGCATGGGTTCTACTGGTTCACCCTCCCACCGGCCATCACCCAGGAGGAGTAAGACGTGCTGGACGAGCTCCTTGCCGCATGGATCGGACATCAGCGCTGGTTCGGCGGCAAGGGGCGCCCGATCGACACTCTGTCGATCGACTCCGACGTCACCATCGAAGCCGGCGACCCCGGCCTGCGCCACCTGATCGTGTCGGTGTGGCAGGACGGCTCCCGTGAGCGTTACCAGCTCCTGCTCGGCATGCGCGCCGACCTCCCCGACACCCTCCAGCACGCCCTCATCGGCCAGTGCGGCCCGTACGCCTTCGAGAACGGCCCCTCCCACCCGTGGTGGCACGTCTACGACGCCGCCCACGACCCGGAGCTGACCCACTGGATCCTGGAGTCCATGGCGGGCGACACCGAGCAGGGCGTGGTGCGCTTCGAGCACCTGCCCGGCGTCGGGATCGACTCCGGCGTCCGCAGCATGGTGCTGGGGGCCGAGCAGTCCAACACCTCACTGGTGTACGGCGACGCGTACATCTGCAAGCTGTTCCGCCGGCTCATCCCCGGGGTCAATCCCGAGCTGGAGATCGTCACCGCGCTGGCCGCCCGGCAGGCCCCGCACATCGCCCAGCCGTACGGATGGATGGAGATCGACCTCGACGGCACCGCGACCACGCTCGCCATCCTCCAGGAGTTCCTGTCCAACTCCACCGACGGCTGGGACCTGGCGCTGACCAGCGTGCGCGACCTGTACAACTCGCTGCCCGACGTCACCGCGGCGGAGGCCGGGGGAGACTTCGCCGCCGAGGCGGCCCGGCTCGGCGGCGCCACCGCGCGCATCCACCGCGAGCTGGCCACGGCCTTCCCGACCGGCACGGTCGAGCCGCACGAGGTCAAGCGGATGGCCGAGGGCCTGCGGCGCAAGCTCGGCCGGGCGGCGGCCGAGGTCCCGGAGCTGCGCGAGCACGTCGGCATGCTGGAGGCGGCCTACCACCGGGTCGAGGAGCTGACCGCCGAGGTGGCCGTGCAGCGGGTGCACGGCGACTATCACCTCGGCCAGGTGATGCGCACGACCACGGACTGGGTGGTGCTCGACTTCGAGGGCGAGCCGGGCCAGCCGCTGGCCGAGCGCCGGGCGATGTCGTCGCCGCTGCGCGACGTGGCCGGGATGCTCCGCTCCTTCGACTACGCCGCCAGGCACCTGCTGGCCGGCCATGCCGAGGCGGACAAGCTGGAGCCCAAGGCCGACCAGTGGGCCGAGCGCAACAGGGCCGCGTTCCTTGAGGGGTATGTCGAGGGCGGCGGCACGATCACCGCCGCGGACGCCGCCCTGCTGCGCGCGTTCGAGCTGTCCAAGGCGGTGTACGAAGTGATCTACGAGTCCCGCAACCGGCCGTCGTGGATCTCCATCCCGCTGGCCGCGTTCCGTTAGCCGCCCAGCTCCTCCTGGAGGATGGGCGCGCCCTCGACGACGGCGTGGATGCCGACGACGCTGACGATGGCGAGCACTTCCATGATCTCTTCAGGGGTGGCGCCGTAGCCGATGGCGTTGCGCATGTGCAGCTTGAGCCCCGGCTGGTAGAGGTGCGTGGCGGAGGCGTCGAAGGCGATGTAGACCAGCTCCTTGACCTTCGGCTCCAGCACCCCGGTCGTCCACGGCACGCCGGAGAAGTCCAGGTACGCCTCGAACAGGTCCGGGTCCAGCTCCAGCAGGCCGTCCCAGAATGCGTGCCAGTAGCCGCGCTTGTCGGTGAAGTCGGCCTTCAGGCGCTCCCGGCGCTCGTCGAGCGGGGCCGGGCCGGTGCGCAGCCCCTCCTCCTCCAGCACCTCCATCAGCAGCGGCACGCCGATGTTGCAGGCGTGGATGCCGAGGGTGGCGGTCAGCTCCAGCACCTCCATGATCTCCTCGCCGGTCGCGCCGTGCTTGAGGGCGGCGCGGATGTGCTGCCGGACGCCGGGGAGGTAGAGGTGGGTGGCGGCGGCGTCCATCGCGATGTAGATGAACTCCTTGACCTTGGCCGGCAGGTGCTCCCTGTTCCAGGGCACCGCGGACAGGCGCAGGTAGGACTCGAGGAAGCCGGCGTCCAGCCGGAGCATGCTCTCCCACGACTCCCCCCAGGTGCCGCGCACCTGGATGAACTCGTCCTTGATCTTCTGCTGCTCGGGGGTGAGCGTCATCGGGTGGTTCCTTTCACTCGTCAGTCCGCGGGCGTCCACGCGCCCGCGCCGCCGCTACGGGTCACGGTGTTGACCATGAACGCGCCGCCGTCGGCGGACACGACCTCTCCGGTGACGTACGCCGCGTCGTCACCGAGCAGGAAGGCCACCACGCCGGCGATCTCGTCGGTGGTGCCGACCCGCCGCATGGGGATGGTGCCGCCCCGCCGGCTCACCGTGGCGGCGCGGGATGCGTCGCCCGAGGAGGCGAAGATGCCGGTCGGCACCAGGCCGGGGGCCACCGCGTTGACCCGCACCCCGCGCGGCCCGCCGTACATGGCGGCGCCGTGCACCAGGCCGAGCAGGCCGTGCTTGGACGTCTGGTAGGGCAGTTGGTCGTCGGCGCCGCGCAGGGAGGAGATCGACGCGGTGACGACCACGGCGCCGCCCGTCTCCTGGTCGCGGTAGCACCGGAAGGCGGCGCGCAGCCCGAGGAAGGCGCCGCGCAGGTTCACCGCGATGACCTGGTCGAAGTCGGCCGCCGCCACGTCGGGCAGGGGTGCCATGGTGCCGAGCACGCCGGCGTTCAGGTGGTGCAGGTCGATCGCGCCGAACTCCTCCAGCGCCGCGCCGATGTAGGCGTCCACGCCCTCTTCGGTGGAGATGTCCGCGGTCACCGCGACGGCCCGGCCGGGCAGGTCGCCCGCCACCGAGGCGGCGGCGTCGCCGTTGACGTCCACCACGACGACGTGCGCCCCGTCCCGCGACAGGCGCCGGGCAGTGGCCGCGCCGATGCCGCTGCCGCCGCCGGTGACCACGGCCACCTTCCCGGCCAGCGAGCTCGCTCCTTGCTCAGCCAACACGCACCGCCTTCCCTGCCGGCGAGCTCGCTCCTCGCTCAGCCAACGCGCACCACCTGTCCGCCGCCGCCGGGCACCGCCGGGAAGCGCCGCATCACGTCGGCGTCGTGCCCCGCCACCAGCACCTCGCCGGGCTCGCCGGTCATCTCGCGCAGTTGCTCGTAGGCGCGGTAGGTGTCGGTCAGGTCGGTGAGGTAGGTGAACGGCCGGTCCAGCTCCACCTCCTCGTAGAAGTGCGCCGCGTCGGAGGCGAGCACGGCGTGCCCGGTCTCCGTCGCCACCCGCACGACGAGCTGGCCCGGCGTGTGGCCGCCGACCGTGATCGCCTCGATGCCGGGCGCCACCTGGGCGACGCCCTCCACGAGCGTGGCCCGGCCCTGCTCGCGGACCTCGCGCAGGTGGGCGATCTCGTTCTCCTCGACGGTGCAGGCGAACTGCGGGCGGGTGGCGTACGGGCCGGTCCAGAAGTCGAACTCGGCGCGCGCGATGACCACCTCGGAGGAGGGGTAGGCGTCCAGGTTGCCCATGTGGTCGTAGTGCGCGTGCGTGATGATCACCTGGGGGGACGCCTCGGGCCGCGCGTTCAGCTCGGCCAGGGTGGCGAGCGGGTCGGTCAGCTCGGTGCGCGCCATGCGGTGCCCCTTGGTGGCAGCGCTGTAGCCGGTGTCGATCACCACGGTGCGCTCGTCGTTCCTGGCCACCCAGAGGTAGAAGTCCAGGTCGATGGGGCTGTCGGCCTCGCGGTAGACGTGGTGGTTGAAGAAGGTCTGGGCGCGGGTGGTCGCGCGGGTGCCGTAGCGGACGGCCAGCACCTCGTACGTGGCGCCGCTCATCGGCCTACCAGCGCGCTCGCGTTCGCGCCGAGCATGCGGCGGACGTCGCCCTCGGCCAGCCCCGCGTCCAGGAGCCCGCGCGCCCCGCGCCGGAACAGCGTGACGGGCAGCGGGTTGTTCGTCTGGCCGGAGTCCGACGACAGCACGGTCTGCTCGGGGCCGACCGCCTCGATGAAGGCCAGCAGCTCGCCGAGGTCCCTGCGGCGCTCGGGACGGCCGAAGTACATCACCAGGCAGTGCTCGATGTGCGCGCCCTGCCGGGCCCACTCCGCGGCCTGCTCGACGGAGGCGCCGACGACGAAGCAGGGATGGTTGACCAGGATGCGCCGCACGCCCTCCTGCTTGGCGGCCTCGATCAGCTTGGTCGTCTCCTCGACGCCCAGGTGACCGCAGGTCATGATCGCCTCCTCGGCGGCGATGACCGACAGGATGTCGCGCACCTCCGGCAGCACCTTGCCGTCCTGGCCGAGGATGGTGATCACGTCGTTGGGCCGCAGCTGCACGACGGAGGTGGGGAAGCCGGTGTCGTGGTCGCGGTGGTGGTCGATGTGCGCCGCCGAGGACAGGGTGGGGAACCACACCACCCGGCCGCCCATCCGCAGGGCCAGCTCGACGGCGTGCGGGTTCAGGCCGCCCACGGTCTGGTTGAGCGCGATGCCGCCGAAGACCTTCACGGACAGCTCGTCCAGCCCGGCCTGGCCGAGCGCCAGGATGTCGGTGACCATGCTGTGGTGGTGGGACTTGGCCACGATGGCCTCGAAGCCGGCGCCCTCGGCGTCCCTGGCGGCGTCCAGGAGCGTCATCCGCCGGGGGAACGGGCTCGGCCCGGGGTGCTCGTGCAGGTCCACGGCGCCCACGAGGAGCGCGTCGGCCTCCGGGTCGGCGGTGAGCCGGTCGCCGTCCAGCTCCGGATCGAGCAGTGAGGCAGCGGGCTGGGTCATGCGGTCTCCTCGTTGGGATGGGGGTCGGTCGGCGGGGTCACCAGCACCTGGTGCGCGGGGTCCCAGTAGGCGGTCACGCTGCTGCCTGCCCGGATGCCGGCCATGGCGTCGGGGGACAGCACGGCGCAGCCCGTCATGCCGTCGCCGTAGTCGAGTTCGGCGCGCTGGTGCGTGCCCTGGAAGAACAGGCCGGTCACCTTCGCCTGGACGCTGTTCACGCCGGCCGGCACGTCGGTGGGCGCGGCGGCGAGGAGCAGCCGCTCCGGGCGTACGACGAGGTCGCGGCCGGCGGGCAGGCCGTCGGCGTCGCGCACGGCCCACTTGTGCCCGGCCCACTCGTACACGCCGCCGGGTCGCAGCCGGCCGCTGAAGAGGTTGGACTCGCCGAGGAAGCCGGCCACGAACCGGGTGCCGGGGTCGCGGTAGAGGTCGGCCGGGGTGCCGATGCGCTCGACGCGGCCCGCGTTGAAGACCGCGATGCGGTCCGACAGCGACATGGCCTCGTCCTGGTCGTGGGTGACGAAGACGAAGGTGAGCTTCAGCTCCTCGTGCAGGCGCTTGATCTCCTGCTGGAGGGTCTGCCTGAGCTTGCGGTCCAGGGCGCTGAGCGGCTCGTCGAGCAGCAGCACGCTGGGCGAGAAGACCACCGCGCGGGCCAGCGCGACCCGCTGCTGCTGGCCGCCCGACAGCTCGTCGGGCCGCCGCCCGCCCATGCCGCCGAGGTCGACCAGGCGCAGCGTCTCCTCCACCCGCCGGGCGATCTCCTCCTTCGCCACCTTGCGCTCACGCAGGGGGAAGGCGACGTTCTGCGCGACCGTCATGTGCGGGAAGAGCGCGTAGCTCTGGAAGACCATGCCGAAGGCGCGCCGGTGCGGCGGGAGCGGCGCGATGTCGCGCCCGCCCAGCTTGATGGTCCCCGAGGTGACGTCGGTGAAGCCCGCGATCATGTTGAGCGTGGTGGTCTTGCCCGAGCCGCTCGGCCCGAGCAGGGTGATGAACTCGCCCGACGCGATGTCGATGTTGACGTGGTCCACCACGAGTGGCCCTGAGCCGTACCGTTTGCACAGATCCGTCAGCTCGATCCGTCCGTCACCGGCCGTCATTGCCTACCTGCCTTTCCTCGGCGCGCGCCGATCACCTGCGCGAGCAGGATGGGGCCGCTGACCAGCACGACCATCAGGCTCGACGCCGCCGAGATGGTCGGGTCGATCTGCACGGTCACGCTGTTGAACATCTGGACGGGGAGTGTGAGCGTGGTCGGCGACTGCAGGAACAGCGAGATGACCACCTCGTCGAAAGAGGTGATGAAGGCCAGGACCGCGCCTGAGAGCACGCCCGGCAGCGCCAGCGGAAGGGTGATCTTCCTGAAGACGGACAGCGGCCCCGCGCCGAGGCTGGTGCCGGCCTTCTGCAGGGACGCGTCCATGCCCTGCAGCCGCGCCGTCACCGCGATCACCACGAACGGCAGGGCGATGGCGGTGTGCGCCAGCGCGATGCCGAACAGGGTGCCGGTCAGCGACAGCCGCAGGAAGGCCGAGAAGACCACCAGGGCGATGAGGATGTTCGGGATGATGATCGGGGACAGCAGGAACCCGGTCGCCAGGCCGCGCGCTCTGCTGCCCAGCATGGCCAGGCCCAGCGCCGCGGCGGTGCCGAGGGTGGTGGCCAGCAGGGTCGTCAGCAGCCCGACCTGGAGGGAGTTCAGGATCGCGGTGCTCCACTCGGGCGAGGTGAACAGCCGCTCGTACCACTGCAGGGACCAGCCCTGGGGCGGGAACCTGAACGTCTGGGAGGAGGAGAAGCTCATCGGGATGACGACGAGCGTCGGCACCGTGAGGAAGAGGCCCACGAGCACGGACACGATCTTCAGCCAGGGACGCGCGTTCACCTGTCACCTCCCGCTGCCACGGCGTGGGCGGCGACCGCCGTGCCCGTGCCTGCCAGCCGCCTGCTGGCGCCCAGCGCGATCAACGTCACGACCAGGATGAGGACGCCCATCGCGCCCGCGCCGCCGAAGTCGAGCAGGTCGCGGGTGCGGACGCTGATGATCTGCGCGATGAGCGCGCTCTGCGGGGAGCCGAGCAGCGCCGGCGTCACGTAGAAGCCGAGCGCCAGCACGAAGACCAGCGACCCGCCCGAGATGACGCCCGGCAGCGACAGCGGCAGGTAGACCTTACGGAAGGTCGACAGGCGGCTGGCGCCCAGGCTCTGCCCGGCGAGCAGCAGCCGGCGGTCGATCTGCTGCATCACGCTGAACATCGGCAGCACCATGAACGGCAGCAGCACCTGGGTCATCGACAGGGCCACGCCGGTCGCGGTGCCGAGCAGCGTGACGCCGCTCAGCCCGACCAGGCTGAGGATGCCCTGCACCACCCCGCCGTCCTGGATCAGCACCATCCACGCGAAGTTGCGCGCCATCATGCTCGTCCAGAAGGGCACCAGCACGACGGTCACCATGACCGCCCGGGTGGTGGGGCTCGCCAGCGTCATCATGTAGGCGTACGGGTAGCCCAGCAGCAGGCCCACCAGCGTGACGATCAGGGCGACGAGCAGCGTACGGCCCAGCACGCGCAGCGTGTAGCCGTCGCTGAAGAGCGCCAGGTAGTTGCCCAGACCGGGTTCGGGGTCGGTGAAGCTGCCGATGATGATGTCGAGCAGCGGCAGCACGAAGAACAAGATCAGGGCGATCAGGGCGGGCAGGAGCAGCAGCAGGGCTGCGGCCCGCCGCCGCCGGGCCGCCGGGCGGCGGCCGGCCGGCGGCGCGGAAGCGGCGGTCGGCGGGGACGCGGTTGAGGCCGGCATGTGATTACCTAGCTGACCTTCCAGCTCGTCCAGCGCTTGGTGACCATGTCGGTGTTCTCGATCCACCAGGGCTTGTCCTGCTCAAGCAGGGTGCCGCGGTCGGGCAGGAACGCGTTGAAGGCCTTCTGGACGTCGCTGTACCCGATGGTGGAGATGTCCACGTCGGCACGCGCGGGCGCCGTGCCCGTCAGCTCGGCGTACGCCTTGGCCTGCGCCGGTTCGGTGACGAAGGCGAGCGCCTGCTGGGCCAGCGCCTTGTTGGGGGATCCCTTGGGGATCACCAGGGCGCCGATGTCGACGGTGGTGAAGTCCCAGACCGCCTTGAGGTTCGCGCCGCTCTGGGCGGTCACGATGCTGCGGGCCGTCACGGTGAGGACCATCGAGCCCTGCTTGTCCACCATCATCTGCTGGATCGCGCCGTAACTGGGGGCGAACACGAGGGACGACTTGATGGTGTCGAGCTTGCGCAGCGCGCGCTCCAGGTCCAGCGGGTAGACCTTGTCGGGTGCCACGCCGTCGGCCACCAGGGCGGCTTCGAGCAGGCCGCTCTTGGGATAGTCATGGACGATGCGCTTGCCCGGGAACCGCTTGACGTCGAAGAAGTCCGCGATCTTGGAGGGGGCCTCGCCCTTGAACATGTCCGCGTTGTAGCTGAAGACGTTGGCGTAGCGGTAGGTCGGCACGAAGCAGTCGTGGGTCGTTCCCGGCGGGAACTTGCTGCGGTCGAGCGCCGGATCGTCCAGCTTCTCGTAGAGCTCCCCGCAGTAGGCGCCGGCGTAGATCCAGCTCATGTTGGCCAGGTCCCAGGCGGTGTTGCCGGACGCGACCATGGCCTTGACCTGGGAGGCGTCCGCGGGGCTCACGTTGACGAACTGGGTGCCGCTCTTGGCCGTGAAGGGCGCCTGCAGGGCCTTCTTCTCGTCCTCCTGGAACTGGCCGCCCGTGCTGGCCCAGGTGAGTGTCTTGGTCGCTTCGGTCGAGGAGTTAGCGCCGCACGCCGCCGTGGCGGCCAGCAGCAGGCCGGTGGCCGCCAGGGCCAGAAGATGGTTGTGCCTCATGTCGTTGCCTTTCTTGAGTGGAGAGCCGTCACGGCCAAGGTGAACGTCACGGCTCCGGGTCCACCCCCGATCACTCGTCCGTGGCCGGCGTTCGCCGGTCGCGGTGCACGAGAGCGTCGATCACTCCCCTGCGCGCTCAAGTGATGCGCTCAGTGCTTGGTGGATGGCCTGCGCGCCCTCACGCAGGGTCATCACTACATCGCTGTCGTCCTCATCCGGTACGAGCTGCGTCACGCCGATCACCGCGAGCGCGGCCACGACGCGATCGGCCGCGTCCCTGATCGGGACCGCCACCGCGCGCACTCCCTCGCTGGCGCTCGATCGGATGGCGACGCCGGTCCGGCGTACCTCTTCCAGCCCGTCAGCCTCCTGCCCGAGATTCGGCACTTCCTTGCGGAAGTGGTAGAAGGACTGGTCCTGGAAGGCGCGGAACACGCAGTCCTGCGCCGTCCCCGCCCGCAGCAGACTTCCCGTCCGTATCGAGACGTGAGCCGTACGGCTGCTGTCCTCGTGGACCTGGACCACCACCGCCTGCCGGCCGTTCCAGATCGTGAGCACGACCGTGTGCCGGACCCGCAGGCTGATCTGCTCCATGACCGGCTGCGCCACGTTGACCACGCCCAGCCGGGACAGGGCCATGGTGCCCAGCTCGGCCAGGAGCGGACCGAACTCGTAGCGGTTGCGGTCACGGCGCTGGAGCATGCCGTGGTTCTCCATCGAGGCCAGGTAGCGGTGCGCCGTGGACTTTCCCACGCTCAACTCCTGGGCGGCCGACACGAGGTCGATGGTCCCGGCCTCGCCGAGCAGTCGCAGCAACTGGACCACTCGGGCGACGACCTGAAGGTCACCGCTGGGGATGTCGGGGATTGTCACGTGCGGCCCTCCCGGCGCTCGATCCAGATCAGGGCTTGTCCCGCATTGCGGATTTTCGATTCCCTCATCCGGTACGTCGGACTGTAGAACACGCCCTACCGGGGCCGTCAAGGTTTCCACGGCATTTCTACTTCAAGAAAAGTAGGTGTTCAAAACGTGACTCTTGACGCAGCGCATCCGAAAGCCTACCGTCACCCCTATCCCGCTTACTAGAACTCTCATCCCTCAATGAGGGACAGGAGGATTCATGCGCATGCTCCAACACCTCCGCGAAAGCACCCGGTGCCTGATCGGGACCTGGGTCAAGATCCCCGCGCTGGAGACCGTCGAGCTCCTGGCCCGCGCGGGTTTCGATTTCGTGGTCGCCGACATGGAGCACAGCCCCATGACCCTGGAGTCGACCTATCGCGCGGTCGTCGTCGCCCAAGGGCTCGGCATGCACGCGCTGGTCCGCGTGCCCGACGCCGGCGGCAGCCACCTGCAGCGCGTCCTCGACATCGGCGCCGACGGCATCCTCGTCCCGCACGTGACCGGCCGCGAGGACGCCGAGCGCGCGATGAACGGCATGCTCTTCCCGCCGAGCGGCGGGCGCGGCCTCGGCACCACCTCCCGCGCCGGCACGTGGGGCCTCGACTCCACGGCCGACTACGTCCGGCGAGGCAACGAGGAGACCCTGCGCATCCCCCAGCTCGAAGACCTCTCGGCACTCGAACAAGTCACGGAGATCCTGGACACGCCGGGGCTCAACGCCGCCTTCCTCGGCATGGGCGACCTGACGATGTCCACCGGCCTGGCCGCCGACGACCCCCTCCTGCAGCGGCATGCCGACGAGCTCCTGTCGGCCGCCCGCGCCCGTGACCTGCCGGTCGGCACCGCCTGCCGGGACGCCGCGGCGGCGCGCGCGGCGGCCGAACGCGGCTTCTCCTTCGTCATGATCGGCAACGACGCGGGCATCTTCGGCAACGCCGCCGCCGAGATCCGCCGCAACGCCGTCATCTCCCACCCCTAGAAAGGACGCACCATGCCTTACGACCCGAGCGACGCGCGCTCAGCCCTCCCCACGGCGACGGCGACGCGGCAGCCGGACGGCATCTACTCGCCCGCCAGCCACGTGAAGTTCTACGAGCTGCCCGCCGTCACCACCGACGGGGACACCCGCACCTGGTACGGCCGCAGCCAGCACCTGGTGATCGGCTACACCGACCTGGTCACGCCCACCGGGTTCACGGTGCCGGAGACCTCCGACGAATGCGCCGTGCTGATGCCGGAGGCGACCACGTCGGCGACCGTCACCATTGACGGGAAGACCACCACGGTCGCCGGCCAGACGCTCACGTTCATCCCGCCGGACGCGGCCGACGTACGGCTTGAGGGCAGCGGCCGGGTCATCACGATCTTCACCGCCCGTTCCGGCGCCGCCCCCGGCGAGGCCGCCAACGCCGCCGCCTACGACGAGCCGCACCCCGGCGTCGCCCCGCTCATCTCCTGGCCGGATCCGGTCGGCGGGTTCCAGCTGCGCACCTACGACCTCGACGTGCCCGGCCTGACCGAGCCCGCCTTCCGTATCTTCCGGTGCAGCTCGTTCATGGTGAACGTCACCCATCCCCGCAATGGCCCGCGCGACACCACCCGCATGTCCCCGCACTCGCACGACGACTTCGAGCAGTGCTCGCTCGTCATCGACGGCGCGTTCACCCATCACCTGCGCTGGCCCTGGACCACCGACCTGAGCCAGTGGCGCGAGGACGAGCACGAGCACTGCGACAGCCCGTCGCTCACGATCATCCCGCCGCCCGCCGTGCACACCAGCCAGGCGACGGACGCGGGCGTCAACCACCTGATCGACATCTTCTCCCCGCCGCGCACCGACTTCTCCCTCATGGACGGCTGGGTGCTGAACGCCGCCGACTACCCCATGCCCGAGGCCGCCTCATGAGCAGGATCCCCTCGATCGGCCCCGACGAGCTCGACGCCCGGCAGTGGAGCATCTACGACGCGCTGGTCAACGGCCGCCGCGCCACCCAGACCAGGGCCTTTCCCATCATCGACGAGGCCGGCGCCCTGACGGGACCGTGCAACGCCTGGCTGCTCAACCCCGCGATCGGCAGCGCCTTCGAGCAGCTCGGCGCGGCGGTCCGGTTCGAGATCTCCCTCAGCGCCCGCTGCCGCGAGATCATCATCCTCTCCGTCGCCCAGCACCGCGACAGCCCGTACGAGATGTACGCCCACCGGCTCGCCGGGCCGGCCGCCGGGCTGTCCCAGCAGGAGGTCGACGCGCTGTGCGCGGGCGCGGACCCCGGCCTCACCGACGAGCGGGAACGCGTCGTCCACGAGACCTCCCGCATCCTGCTGCGCACCGGGGCTCTGGACGACGACGCCTACGAGCGCGCCGTCACCGCCCTCGGCGAAGCCGGGCTCTTCGAGGTCACGGTGATCGTCGGCTGGTATCAGCACATCGCCACGCAACTGGCCGTCTTCGACGTCCGGCCGCCGGTCCAGCCCTGAAAGGGGGCCAACTCGTGCCCGGAGAAACCCATGTGGCGATCATCGGCGGTGGCTTCGGCGGCATCGCCGCGGCCGTCAAGCTCCAGCAGGCGGGGATCACCGACTTCACCATCTTCGAGCAGTCACCGGCACCGGGCGGCACCTGGTGGGACAACCGGTACCCCGGCTGCGAGGTGGACATCCCCTCGCACGCCTACTCCTTCTCCTTCATGCCCTACGACTGGCCGCGCACCCACGCGACCCAGCCGGAGCTGCAGGTCTACGCCGAGACCGTGGTGGACCACTTCGCCCTGCGGCCGCACTTCCGGTTCGGCGTCCGGGTCGAGTCCGTCGCCTGGGACGACGACGCCGGGCACTACCTGGTGACCACCGATGACGGCGAGCGGCGGCCGTACCGCTTCGTGATCAGTGCCGTGGGGCTCCTGAACGTGCCCCGCTACCCGTCGTGGCCCGGCCTGGACGAGTTCGGCGGCGTGTCGTTCCACACCTCCCGCTGGGACGCCGAGGTGGAGCTGACCGGCAAGCGGGTCGCCGTCGTCGGCACCGGATCCACCGCGGTGCAGATCGTGCCCGCCATCGCCCCGCAGGTCGAGCGGCTGGCGGTCTTCCAGCGTGAGCCCGGCTGGGTGGAGCCCAAGGGCGAGCGGACCTTCACCCCGGCCGAGCGGTCCCGCTTCCAGCGGCTGCCCCTGCTGCGCCGGCTCTACCGCTACAAGCTCTTCCGCGACTCGATGCGGCGCTTCAAGGCCTACGACACGGGCGGGCGCGAGCAGCGCAGAATGCGCGACCTGTGCCTGCGCTACATCGACTCCGCCATCGACGATCCCGCCGTGCGCGCCG
Organism: Nonomuraea glycinis; assembly: GCF_014646515.1. Classification (GTDB taxonomy): domain Bacteria; phylum Actinomycetota; class Actinomycetes; order Streptosporangiales; family Streptosporangiaceae; genus Nonomuraea; species Nonomuraea glycinis. The sequence continues at coordinate 146,747 of NZ_BMNK01000001.1, read as the reverse complement.
CGGTCACCCCCTCCTACCCGTGGGGATGCAAGCGGCCGATCTTCGCCAGTGGCTTCTACCCGGCGCTCAACCGGCCCAACGTCGACCTCGTGCCGCACGCGGTCAGCAAGGTCACCGAGAAGGGCGTGGTCGACGACCAGGGCACCGAGCATCCGATCGACGTGCTCATCCTGAGCACCGGCTTTCAGCCCACCAGGTTCTTGTCCGGCTTCACCGTGACCGGCCGGCGGGGCAAGGAGATCCAGGAGTTCTGGGGCGAGCGCCCCCGCGCCTTCCTCGGCGTGACCGTGCCCGGCTTCCCCAACTTCTTCATCATGTACGGCCCCAACACCAACGGCGGCTTCTCCATCATCGCCCAGCTCGAACGCCAGGCCGAAGTGGCCGTACGGGCCATCGGCCGGGTCCGCAAGAGCGGCGCCAAGCTGGTCGACACCCGCGAGGAGGCGTTGGACCGGCACGTGAGCTGGGTGGACCGCCAGCTCGCCAAGCACGCCTCGGCCATGGACGCCGGCTGCAACAACTACTACCACTCGTCCTCGGGCGCGAACGTCACCCAGTGGCCCCGCACCCACCTCGTCTACTACCTGCTGTGCCGCACGCTGCCCCGGCGTGGCCTGGTCTACCAGGGGTGGACATCACCGGAGAGGAAGTCATGACCAGCAGATTCGACGGCGCGGTCGCCGTCGTCACCGGAGCCGCCTCCGGCATCGGCGCGGCCACCGCGAGGCTGCTGTCGCGCGAGGGCGCGTCGGTCGTCGTGGTGGACGTCGAACTCGACGGGGCCCGCAAGGTCGCCGACGAGCTCGCCGGGCCCGCGCTCGCCGTCCGCGCCGACGTGTCCGACCCGGACGACACCGACGCCTACGTGGCCGCCGCCGTCGAGCGATTCGGCCGGGTGGACCTGCACCACCTCAACGCCGGCATCGTCGGCACCTTCGACCGGCTGCCCGAGATCACCGTCGAGGACTTCGACCGGGTCATCTCGGTCAACCTGCGCGGGGCCTTCCTCGGCGTCCGCGCCGCCTTCCGCCAGTACGCCGCGCAAGGCGCCGGCGGAGCCATCGTCCTGACCGCGTCGATCGCCAGCCTGCGCGGCAGCCACGACCTGCTGCCGTACGAGTCGTCCAAGCACGGCGTGCTCGGCGTCATGCGCGGCGCCGCGATGTACGGCGGCCCGCAGGGCGTCCGGGTCAACGCCGTCGCCCCCGGGCTCGTCCCCACCGGCCTGTTCGCCGGCTCGGCGGGCAGCCCCGGCGCGGGCGACGACCTGCGGCGACGGGGCACGACCGTCCCGCAGCGGCGCACCGGCACCTCCGACGAGGTGGCCGCGGCGGTGGCCTTCCTGCTCAGCTCCGACGCCTCCTACGTCAACGGCGAGGTGCTGTCCGTGGACGGCGGCTCCGCCTGGGTCAACACCGTCCGCCCCGGCGGCGGCGCCGGCGCGTGGGATCCCGCCGCCGTGGACGAGGCGGCCCGCGTCATCGCGGCGAAGGGGGACAGCGCGTGAGCATCGGATTCGTCGGCCTCGGCAACATGGGCGGCCGGATCGCCCGCCGCCTGACCGACGCCGGGCACCCCGTCCTCGGCTACGACCCCGCGCCCGGCAGCGCCGAACGCGCGGGCGCGAGCCCGGCCCGCGACCTCGCCGAGATCGCGGCCGGCGCGGAGCTGATCTTCCTCTCGCTGCCCGACAGCCGGGCCGTGGAAGCGGTCGTGCTCGGCGAGGGCGGCCTGCTCGACCAGGCTGGAGCCGGTCTGACCATCGTCGACCTGAGCACCGCCGCCCCGGACTCCACCCGGCGGATCGCCGCGCTCCTGGACGCCAAGGGCGGCCACTACCTCGACGCCGGCGTCTCCGGCGGCGCCGCCGCGGCCGAGAAGGGCACGCTCACCCTTATGACCGGCGGCGACCAGGAGGCGCTGGAGCGGATCCGGCCCCAGCTGGAGACGTTCGCGAAGAAGATCTTCCACCTGGGCGGGCCCGGCGCCGGACACTCGGCCAAGCTGCTCAACAACTTCCTCAACGCGGTCAGCCTGGCCGCCACCAGCGAGGTCATGGTCGCGGGCCGCAAGGCCGGGCTCGACCCGCACACCCTCCTGGACGTGCTCAACTCCTCCAGCGGCGCCAACTGGGCCACCGCCAACCGCTTCCCGCACATCGTGGACGGCGACTACCTGGAGGGCGGCCTGACCTCCACCCTGATGACCAAGGACATCGTCCTGTACGTGGACCACCTGCGCGACCTCGGCGTCCCCACCCTGAACGCGGCCGGGCCGCTGGCCAGCTTCGGCCTGGCCGCCAACCTCGGGTACGCCGACCAGATCAGCAACCGCGTGGTCGACGCCATCGGCGACATCGCCGGCGGGGTGCGCGTACACGAAGGAGAAAGAACGCAGTGAGAATCGTCCACGGACGCGCCGCCGGGGAGGTCTCCGTCGTCAAGTCCGCCACGTTCGTCGGCACCGTGTGGGCCGACCCGGTGCTGCCCACCACCGACGGCACCACCATCAACCTCGTCACCTTCACCCCGGGAGCCCGTACCAACTGGCACGAGCACGCCGAAGGCCAGATCCTCCAGGTGCTGGCCGGACAGGGCTGGGTCTGCGCGGCGGGCGGCCCTGCCGTCCGGCTGCTGCCCGGCGACACCGTCTGGGTGCCGCCCGGCGAGCGGCACTGGCACGGCGCGACCGAGACCACCCTGATGACGCACACCGCCATCTCCCTCGGCCCCACCCACTGGTACGACGAGGTCAGCCCCGACGACTACACCGCGGCCCACTACTCTGCGGCCCACGACGAGGAGTCCCGATGAGCGACCGTTTCGAAGCCGGTCTGGCCACCCGCAAGGAGGTGCTCGGCGCGGCGCACGTCGAGCGCTCGCTCGCCGCGGTGACCGAGTTCAGCCGGCCGGTGCAGGAGCTGGTGACCGAGTACTGCTGGGGGGCCGTCTGGACGAGGGAGGGCCTCGACCGGCGTACCCGCAGCCTGCTCAACCTGGTCATGCTCACCGCGCTGAACCGCGGGCACGAGCTGGCGGTGCACGTACGGGGTGCGATCACCAACGGCGTCACCGAGGCGGAGATCCAGGAAGCGCTGCTGCAGGCGGCCGTCTACGTCGGCGTACCCGCCGCGCTGGAATCGTTCCGCATCGCCGAGCGCACGCTCGGCGAACTGCGCGCCGAAGGGGTGAAGATCCCCTGAACGCCACCCCACCCCTGACCAGCGGGGGCTCCTCGCCCCTGGCCGGCGAGGGCGACCCGACCCCGCCCTTGTCCGGCGCGGGCGACCCCACCCCGACCGGCACTCCGACCCAACCCAGCGGGGGCGACCCCACCCCGACCAGCACTCCGCCCCAGCCCGGTGAGAGGAATCGTCCCATGATCGCGCTCCAGCCCGGTGCCACGGTCGGCTTCGTCGGGCTGGGGAACATGGGGCTGCCCATGGCCCGCAGGCTCCTCGCGGCCGGCTATCGCGTCAACGCCTACGACAGGGCCGAGGCCGCCTCCGAGGCGCTGGTCGCGGCGGGTGGCACGGCCGTGGCCACCGCCGCCGGCGTTGCCCGCGGCGCCGTGGCCGTGGTGCTCATGCTGCCCGACTCCGCCGCGGTGGAGGCCGTCATGGACGGCGACGGACTTCTTGAGGCCGCCGAGCCTGGAACGGTCATCATCGACATGGGCTCCTCGCGCCCACTGGCCACCCGGGCGCTGGCGGCGCGCACGGCGCTGCGGGGCGTCCACCTGGTGGACGCGCCTGTCTCCGGCGGCGTCAAGGGCGCCGTGAACGGCACGCTCACCATCATGACCGGCGGCGAGCCGGACGACGTCGACCGGGTGCGCCCGCTGCTGGAGGTCGTCGGCAAGCGGGTGCTGCACCTCGGGCCGGCCGGCGCGGGGCACGCGCTGAAGGCGCTGAACAACCTCATGTCGGCCACCCACCTGCTCCTCACCAGCGAGGCCATGCTCGTCGGGCAGCGGTTCGGGCTCGATCCGGCGACCATGCTGGAGGCCGTCAACGGCTCCAGCGGCCGCAGCGGCTCCACCGAACGCAAGTGGCCGGACCACATCCTGCCGGAGACGTACGACTCGGGCTTCGGGCTGCGCCTGATGCTGAAGGACATGCGCATCGGCGTCGAACTGGCCGAGGCCACCGGCGTCACCCCGAGGCTCGGCCTGGCGGCGACCGACCTGTGGGCCGAGGCCGCCGACCACCTCCCGCCCACCGCCGACCACACCGAGATCGTCAAACGCCTCCGCCAACTGCTCGACGAACGTTAACCACCCACAGCGGGCGACGGCGAAAGCCCTCACACACACCGAGCCTCAGCCTTCGCCCGTCCGCTGCACCCCTCCAGAAGCCCAGTCATCGCCGGCCCGCTGCTGTGCCCAACCGTCACCCGCCTGCTGCGCGCCTCCAGAGGCCCAGCCGTCACCCGGCTGCTGCTGCACCGCTCCGGCGGGCCAGCCGTCACCCGCCTGCGGGTGCACGGGCTCCAGACGCCGCGCCTCCTGGACTTTGCTGATCTTGTGGATCACCATGGCCGCCAGTCCCGCCGCCACCAGCATCAGCGCGATGCACACTACGTCGAACCTGGCCGCAGCGGCCATGGCCTCCGGCTCATCCGCCCTGAGGAACAGGCGTCCGGCCACGTACGACGTCCAAGAGCCCATCAGCCAGGCCGCCCACCAGGTGGTGACCAGCCCGGCGCGAGGGGACGGCTCCAGGCCCCGGCGGTGGCTAGCGGTCCAGATGTCATCGATGATCTGCTTGGGGAACCACCACGAGACGATCGGCACAATCCACCCCGCGACCAGCCAAATCCTGGCGCGCCGATGCTCTGCGGGCGTAATGATTTCGGCGTTCGCCCTGACCCGGTACAGCCAGACCATGAACGCCACCATCGCCAGCAGGGTGGTCGCCAACTCCGCCACTGCGAAGACGGTTGCCAGCGCATCACTGAGATTGATCTCGGCGTCGGTTACGGTCGGGTCGACGAGGATCCGGTCGATGAGCGCGGCCTGCTGCAGATCGCTCACCACCACGGCGACCGCCGCGACAGAGTAGACCGCCAGGGCCGCCATGGCGAAGACGGCGAGTCCGCGGACCGGGCGTAACGGCGGGGGGTACGAGGGCGGGTACATGCTCACCTCTGAAGATCGCGGGAGTGAACGAGCCCGCCAGCTTGACAGGCTGTCAGGCCAGGACCGACGGACCGCTCAATCCGAGATCATTTCGTGCCCGACCCGCGACGCCACCCCGCTCGACCGCCCGACACCACTCCGACCGACCGATCCAGCGCCTCCCGGCGAGACCGCTCGACCCTGCTCAGGGCAGCTCCTTGATGCCGCTCAGCGCAGCTCCTCGATCAGGCTCTGAAGGCCCTCGGCGCCGTGGCCCCGGGCGACGCGCTGGTCGATGATGGCCTTCATGGGCAGGAGCAGGTCGGGCTTGACACCCTGCTCCTCGAAGGCCAGGACCAGGTTCGCCACGCCGACCCGGTTGATCTCCAGGTTCGACACGTCGGTGCTGTAGTCGCCCGCCGCGATCTCCTCGGCCAGCTGCGGCATGGTGCTCGCCATCGCGTTCAACCACGGCACCAGGAGCGTGCTGGTGAACTCGGCCACCGGCACCTTCTCCGAGGCCACCAGCGCCACCGCCTCCAGGACTCCGGCGATCTGGCCGTACATGCCGGTCAGCATGGCCAGGTCCAGCAGCGGGGCCAGGCCCGGGTCGGCGCCCACGAAGCGCGGCTCGGCCATGGTCGCCAGCGTGTCCCGGTGCCCGTCGAAGGCGGTCTGCGAGCCGCTGTAGAGGATCAGCGCGCCCGGGTGGCCGATCATCTGGGGGACGGCCATGATGCCGCCGTCAAGGTAGTCGCCACCCCGCCCGGCCACCAGCTCAGCCGTCTCGCGGGCTTCGGAGGGGCGGCCGTTGGTGAGGTTCACCAGGACGCGGCCGGTCAGCGGGACGTCCGTCAGCAGCGCGCGCACCGCCGCGTAGTCCAGCACGCACACGATCACCAGCGGACTCGCCGCCACCGCCTCGGCCACCGTCGCCGCCCGCGTCGCCCCTCTGGCGACCAGGTCGTCCCCCTTGCCCGCCGAGCGGTTCCACACGGTGACCTGGTGGCCCGCGTCCAGAAGGGACCCGGCCAGCGCCTGCCCCATGAGACCGAGACCAAGGATCGAAATAGAGTTCGACATTTCCGCATTTCCTACTAAGAGGTGTTGGACGGACACCACGATGCGGAACGACGGTTATGGTGCGGTTCGGAGTTGGTTACGGGAGGGCGGATGAGGTTCGGGGTGCTCGGTCCCCTGGCTGTGTGGACGGCGGCCGGGGAGCCGGTCCAGGTGCCCGAGGTCAAGGTTCGCGCCCTGCTGGCCGATCTGCTCGTACACCGGGGTGTGCCCGTCTCCACCGACCGGCTGACCGAGGACCTGTGGGGCGGCCGCCCGCCCGGCAACGCCCCCGCCGCACTGCGCGTCAAGGCGTCCCAGCTGCGCAAGGCGCTGGGCGATCGCGACCTGGTGACCTTCCAGCCGCCCGGCTACCTGCTCAGGGTCGCGGCCGAGGAGGTGGACGCGGGCCTGTTCCAGGCCCTGCTTGGCCGCGCCGCACACACGACCGACCTCACCGTACGGCGTGCGCTGCTGACCGAGGCCCTGGAGCTGTGGCGGGGCGAGGCGTACGGCGAGTTCGCCGACGAGCAGTTCACCAGAACCGCCATCGCCAAGCTGGACGAGCAGCGACTCGTGGCGATGGAGTCTCTGGCCGAGACCCGCCTCGGACTCGGCGAGCACGACCTGCTGGCGGCGGAGCTGGCCGACCTGGTGCGCCGGCACCCGCTGCGCGAACGACTGCAGGCCGTACACCTGCGTTCCCTCTACCGCGCCGGCCGGCAGAGCGAGGCCCTCACCCGCTACGCCGCCCTACGCAGCCGCCTGGCCAACGACCTGGGCATCGACCCCGGCCCAGAACTGACATCCCTGCACCAGGCCATCCTCCATCAATCCCCCACCCTCACCTTCCCCACCCCACCCACCGACCCCCACCCCACCGGCCCCCGCACCAACCTTCCGGCCCCGCTCACCGCCCTGGTGGGCAGGCGGGAAGCGGTGGCAGAGGTTCGCTCACTCCTGACCACCACCCGGCTGATCACTCTCACCGGCCCTGGCGGCGTCGGCAAGACCCGCCTGGCCCTGGAGGTCGCGACCCAACCCCGGGAGCTGGGGGTTGCGGGCCAACCCGATGCCCGGGAGGTGGCGGGGTCGGGGTTTGCGGGCGGGGTTTGGCTGGTGGAGTTGGGGGCGGTGTCCGTACAGGGGAGAGGGGGTGTGGCCGACGCGGTGGCCAAGGTCCTCGGGGTGCGGGACGACGTGCCCGGCGCTTTGACCGATCGGCTGGCGGGGGCGCTGCGGGACGGGCGGACGCTGCTGGTGCTGGACAACTGCGAGCACGTGGTGGACGAGGTCGCCGAGCTGGCCGGGGTGCTGCTACGGGCCGCACCGGGGCTGCGGATACTGGCGACGAGTCAGGAGCCGTTGCGGGTCGCGGGCGAGACGGTGTGGAGCGTGCCGCCGTTGGCGCGTGCGGCCGCCGTCGAGCTGTTCCGCGCGCGGGCGGGCGTACGGCTGGACGATGACGCCGCGGTGGCGGAGATCTGCGAGCGGCTGGACGGGATTCCGCTCGCGCTGGAGCTGGCCGCCACCCGGATGCGGGCGCTGACCCCGCGCCAGCTCGCCGACCGGCTCGACGACCGGTTCCGGGTGCTCGCCTCGGGTCAGCGGGGCGCGCCCGCCCGGCAGCGGACCTTGCGGGCGATGATCGCGTGGAGCTGGGAACTGCTGACCGAAGCCGAGCGGCTGGTCCTGCGACGCCTGGCCGTGCACACGGGTGGCTGGACCCTGGAGGCAGCCGAGGCCATCTGCGCCGACTCCGGGTCGGACGTCGTGGACGTGCTCACCCGGCTGGTCGACCGATCGCTGGTGGTGGCGGGACCAACGCGGGTGGCCGGACAGGTGGTCGACCGATCGGTGACCGAGCCGGCAGGACTGCACGACCGGCCGGGAGCGGCGCCGGGGCTGCCGGGCGACCGGTCGGGGACCGGGCCGCGTTATCGGCTGCTGGAGTCGGTGGGCGCCTACTGCCGGGAGCGTCTGGCCGAGGCCGGGGAGCTGGACGCGATGCGGCTCCGGCACGCCCGCCACTATGCCGACCTCGCCGAGCGGGCCGAGCCCCACCTGCGCGGGCACGAGCAGCGCCGCCTGCTCGCCGTCTTCGACGCCGAGGGTGACAATATCCGCGCCGCGATCGAGGCTTCGGTACGTCTCGGCGCGGCCGAGGAGGCCGTCCGGCTGGTGAACGCGACCGCCTGGTACTGGGTGCTGCGCGGCAGGCTGGGCGAGGGCCGCCGGGCGCTGGAGTCGGTGGTGGCCGTCTCCGACGACGTCCAGGCCCGAATCTGGCTGACCGGCCTGGCCCTCCTGGCCGGCCGCCCCCCGCAACCCGATTCCCACCCACTCGACTCCCCCGAAGACCCGCCGGTCCAGGGCAAGACGGAGCAACCCCACTCCCCCGACGACCCACCAGGACAGAACAAGACGCGGTGGTTCGACGGCAGGTGGTTCGAGGCTGTCGGGGAGCCGCTTGCCCGGGCGAGGGCTCGGTGGTTCGCGGGGTTCTGCCTGTTCGGGTTCGATGACCTGTCGGCGAGTGTGCGGCTCATCGACGAGGCGCTGGCCGACTTCCAGGCCCTGGGCGACACCTGGGGCACCGCCGCGGCGCTGAACGTACGGGCCAGGTGGGCGGCGATGCGCGGGGATGTGGCGGCGCTACGGGAGGACGGCGAGCGGGGGCTGGTGCTGTTCCGGGCGGCGGGCGACCGGTGGGGTGAGATGCGGGCCGCCGAGAACCTGGGCACGTACGCCGAGATCACCGGCGACTACGAGCGGGCGGCCGAGCTGCGGCGGGCGGGGCTGCGCAGGGCCGAGGAGCTCGGGCTGTGGAGCGCGGTGTCGGACGCGCTGTCCCGGCTGGGCCGGATCGCCCTGCTGACCGGTGACCACGCGCTGGCCGAGGACTACCACGAGCGGGCCAGGGCGCTGGCCGTGTCGCAGTCGAACCGGCCGGCCGAGGAGTTCGCCGAGGTGGGGCTGGCGCTGGTGGCGAGGAGGCGGGGGCGGCTGGACGAGGCGGAGCGCCGGATGCGCGCCCAGCTGGGCTGGGTGCGTGAGGTGTCGGGCGATCCGGGGGCGGCGCTGATCCTGGCGGAGCTGGGTTTCGCCGCCGAGCAGCGCGGCGACGCGGCGGGCGCGCTCGACCTGCACCTGCAGAGCCTGGCGTCGGCCCGCAAGGTCGGTGACCCGCGCGCGGTGGCGCTGGCGTTCGAAGGGCTCGCGGGAGCGCGGGCACTGCGGGGACGGTACGACGAGGCGGCGCGGCTGCTGGGCGGGGCCGCCGCGCTCAGGGAGTCGGTGGGAGCGCCCCTGCCTCCCGCCGAACGCGGCGACGTCGACCGCATCACGGCAGCGGTGCGCCAGGCACTGGGCGACGACGCGTTCACCGCCGCGATGACGGCCGGTGCCACCCGACCTGGAGGAGCCACTGCCGGTCACGACTTCTCGGAGCCGGGTGTGGAGGCCTGAGCGTCACGGCAACTGATCGAAGTGGTGGTTTCTGGGGTGGATAAACCCAAGATTCAGCACTTTCGGTGATTGTCGCAGTGAATGCGGGCAGTGGCTGGGTTGGACGGTCGCCGTAGGGCAGGGTTAGGAACATGCCGATGAGGACAGAGCTCGACCGCCTCGCGGGCGGGGCGCATCATGATCCGCACTCCGTGCTGGGAGCGCACCCCGTCACCGGCGGGGTCACTTTCCGCGCGCTGCGCCCGCTCGCCGAACGTGTCCGCGTGGTGCTGGAGGACGGCACCGCGCACGACATGAAACACCAGGCACATGGGGTGTTCGAGACCACTGTGCCGGGGCTGGACAAGGTCCCCGGCTACACCCTGAGCGTCCAGTACGCCGGGGGCGAGCCCCAGGTGGCCGGTGATCCCTACCGCCACTGGCCCACGCTGGGGGAGGTGGACCTGCACCTGATCGGCGAGGGCCGGCACGAGCGGCTGTGGGAGGTGCTCGGCGCGCGGGTGATGGAGCACCAGGACGTGCAGGGCACCGCGTTCGCCGTCTGGGCGCCGAACGCGCGGGGCATCAGGGTCGTGGGCGATTTCAACCACTGGGACGGCACCGCCTACCCGATGCGCTCGCTGGGCCGTTCGGGGGTCTGGGAGTTGTTCGTCCCGGGCATCGGGGCCGGTGAGCGTTACAAGTACCAGGTCCTGGGCGCCGACGGCGTGTGGCGGGACAAGGCCGACCCGATGGCCAGGCGCACCGAGGTGCCGCCGCAGACGGCGTCGGTGGTGGAGCAGTCGCACTATGTCTGGCAGGACGCGGAGTGGATGGCCGAGCGCGGCGGCAGGCAGGCGCAGCGCAGCCCCACCAGCATCTACGAGGTGCACCTGGGCTCGTGGCGGCCCGGCCTGTCCTACCTGGAGCTGGCGGACCAGCTCGCGGAGTACGTCGCGGACCTGGGGTTCACGCATGTGCAGCTGATGCCGGTGGCCGAGCACCCGTTCGGCGGGTCGTGGGGCTACCAGGTGACCTCCTACTACGCGCCGACGGCCAGGTTCGGCACGCCTGACGAGTTCCGCCGGTTCGTGGACGAGATGCACAGCCGGGGCATCGGGGTGCTGCTCGACTGGGTGCCGGCGCACTTCCCGATGGACGAGTGGGCGCTGGCCCGCTTCGACGGCACCCCGCTGTACGAGCACGCCGACCCGGGACGGGGCGAGCACCCCGACTGGGGGACGTACGTCTTCGACTTCGGCCGCAGGGAGGTGCGCAACTTCCTGGTGGCCAACGCGGTCTACTGGCTGAAGGAGTTCCACATCGACGGCCTGCGGGTGGACGCGGTCGCCTCGATGCTCTACCTGGACTACTCCCGGCGTGAGGGCGAGTGGACGCCGAACGTCTACGGCGGCCGGGAGAACCTCGACGCGGTCGAGTTCCTCAAGGAGATGAACGCGGTCTGCTACCGGGAGGCGCCCGGCATCATCACCGTCGCCGAGGAGTCGACGGCCTGGCCCGGTGTGTCGCGGCCGGTGCACCTGGGCGGGCTCGGGTTCGGCTTCAAGTGGAACATGGGCTGGATGCACGACACGCTGGAGTATCTGCGGCATGAGCCGGTCTTCCGGCAGTACCACCACCACCAGATGACCTTCTCCCTCATCTACGCCTACTCCGAGAACTACGTGCTGCCGCTGTCGCACGACGAGGTGGTGCACGGCAAGGGCTCGCTGCTGGGCAAGATGCCGGGCGACGAGTGGCAGCGCTTCGCCCAGGTGCGGACCCTGCTGTCCTTCATGTGGGCGCATCCAGGCAAGCAGCTGCTGTTCATGGGCGGTGAGTTCGCCCAGGGCTCGGAGTGGTCGGAGGAGCGCGGGCTCGACTGGTGGGTGCTGGAGTTCGACGGGCATCAGGGGGTGCAGCGGCTGGTGCGCGACCTCAACCGGTTCTACCGGGAGACGCCCGCGCTGTGGGAGCAGGACACCCAGCCGGAGGGGTTCCGGTGGATCGACGCCGACGACGCGCCGGGCAACACGCTGTCGTTCCTGCGCTACGCGGCCGACGGGTCCGCGGTGGCGTGCGTGGTCAACTTCAGTGGCGGGCCGCACGAGAACTACCGCCTCGGCCTGCCGTACGGCGGGCAGTGGACGGAGGCGGTCAACACCGACGCCTACGAGTACTGGGGCAGCGGGGTGGGCAACCTGGGCTCGGTGGAGGCGGTCGAGGAGCCCTGCCACGGGTTGCCGTACTCCACGACCTTGCGGGTGCCGCCCCTGGGGGCGGTGTGGTTGTCGATGCCGGCGCCGCCTACCTGAAAGTCTGATGAGAAAGGGTTTTCAGGGACTGTGCGGTCCTGACAAATCACCGTAAACTCCGGGATCATCCTGTCTCGGAGGACGCTGGTGCGACTTCGCCCCCTGATCGTGTGCTCGCTGGTGCTGGCCCTGCTTCCGGCGGCGCCCGCCTTGGCCGACGATCCCACCCCCACCCCGACCCCCAGCGTCAGCCAGAGCGCCGAGGAGAAGGTGGAGGAGGGCTTAGCCGTCGACGGCGGCGCCGTCCGCGCCATCGTCGAGCTGACCGACCCGGCGCAGCACGCCCCGGTGGCCAGTAAGGCGGCGGCCGACAGCGTGGAGGTCCTCCTCCAGCCGGCGAGCCAGCCGTTCATGGTCGTCGAGGGCACGGCCGAGGAGCTGGCCGCGCTCGCCGAGGATCCCCGGGTGACCTCCATCCACCGCGATCGCGCCTATCCCCCGTCGCTGGCCTCCAGCCTCAAGCTGATCGGCGCCGACCAGGCGCACGCGGCCGGCCAGACCGGCACCGGGCAGAACATCGCCATCCTGGACACCGGGATCGACCGGAACCACCCGTTCTTCGGTGACCGGATCGTCGCCGAGGCCTGCTTCTCCGCGGTGGACCCGGACCTGGGCGCCGAGTCGCTCTGCCCGAACGGGCAGGTCAGCCAGACCGGGCCCGCATCGGCCGACGCCGCCACCCCCAAGTGCCAGGCCGGCGGGGTGAACCTGTGCGAGCACGGCACGCACGTCGCCGGCATCGCGGCCGGCAGCGGCGGCGTGGCACCCGGCGCGGGGATCATCGCGGTGCAGGTCTTCAGCCGGATCAACGACGAGGAGCTGTGCGGCGAGCCGTCCTGCCTGCTCGCCTTCGAGTCGTCGCTGCGGTTGGCCCTGGACCACGTGGCCGCGATGACCGAGCCGATCGCGGCGGTGAACCTGAGCCTGGGCGGCATGCCGTCCGACGTCTCCTGTGACGACAGCGAGGAGGCGCAGGTCTTCAAGCCGAAGATCGACGCCCTGCTGGCCAAGGGCGTCGCGACCGTGGTGGCCGCCGGCAACGAGTTCTTCGAAGGAGCCTCCTTCCCCGCCTGCATCTCCTCGGCGGTGGCGGTGGGCGCCAACGACGACGGCGACGCCATCGCCGACTTCTCCAACCGGGGCGCGCTGCTCGACCTGTTCGCGCCCGGCGTGGACATCGAGTCGTCGGTGCCGGACGACCAGATGGCCGTGCACAGCGGCACCTCGATGGCCACCCCGCACGTGGCGGGCGCGCTGGCGCTGCTGAAGGCCAAGTTCCCGCAGACGCCGATGCCCGAGCTGATCGACAAGCTGAAGACGACCGGCCGGCCGTACGTCTATCAGGTCGACGGGGCGGAGGTCCGCACGCCGCGCCTGGACGTGGCCGCCGCGCTGAACGGCACGGCGCCGCAGCCGGAGATCAGCCAGAGCCCGCCGTCCGCGCCGGGCCCCGGTCCTGACGACCCGGCCCCCGATCCCGACCCGGAGCCGGACCCGACGGGCAGCGGGCCCACGCCAGAGCCCACGGTGGACCCGACCCCCGATCCGACGCCGATCCCGCTGCCGACCGTCACGGTCACGGTGACCGTCACGGTGACGCCGTCGCCGACCACCGCCGCGAAGGCCCCGGCCGTCTGCACGCGTGGCACGGCCGCCAAGCGGATGACGGCCAAGCAGTGGGCGGTGGAGGTCCACCGTGGCAGCGGCAAGCTGTCCGACCCGACGCTCACCTGCTATCTGCGGCTGGCGCACAAGGCCAGCAAGGTCTTCCCCGAACTGACCAAGGCCCAGTCGCTGGGCAAGGCCTACCGGGTGCTGAAGGGCGCCAAGACCGCCAAGCTGCGGCTGGACGGCGCCCTGCTCGCCGGCTGGCTCAACTGGGCCCACGGCGTGAACAACACCAAAACCCTCAAAGCCTCAGAAAAGGTACGGCTGACCGGCAAGCCCACGGGCCGCGCTCTCAAGCGGGCAGCCACGAACATCACTAAATCTCGCTAAAGCTTGCCAAGCTCCGGCAACAATCACCTCTCCAACACCCGCCGCTTCGACAACCTAGGCATCACGGACACCACCCGAGGGGATCTTCGACAGTACCTCCCCCGTCCGTCTGTGATACCTCGGAGGAATCGGTGCGTTCACGCACGCTCACGGCAGGCGTCCTGGCGCTCGCCACGTCCACGGCGGTGCTCACCACGGTGCTCACCACAGCATCGCCCGGGCACGCCCGCGTCATCGGCACCGGTGACCCGACCATCAGCCCCGGCCTGCTCGCCCAGCTCGCCAGCCGGCAGAAGGTGCGCTCGATCGTCGAACTGAACCCGGGCGAGAGCGTCAGCACCGTCGCCGGCGACGTCGAGAAGATCTCCGCCACGGCCAGCGTGCTGGAGGCCACCCGATCCCCGCACTTCTTCGTCGCCGAGGTGGACAGCGCCACCCTGGCCGGGCTGAGAAAGGATCCACGAGTCAAGTCGGTGTACCCGGACTCGCTGAGCCACACCTTTCTGGACTCCAGCACCAGGGTGATCGGGTCGGACGTCGCCAACGCGGCAGGCTGGACCGGCGCGGGCACCACCGTGGCCATCCTGGACACCGGGATCGACCGCGACCATCCGTTCGTGGCCGGCCGGATCGTGGACGAGGCCTGTTTCTCCAGCTCCGACCCGAGCTCCGGGGCCGTGTCCCTCTGCCCGAACGGCCGGTCCAGCCAGACCGGCCCCGGCGCGGCCGACGCCGAGACCCCGCGGTGCCTCGTCGGCAGCGTCAATCACTGCGCCCACGGCACGCACGTGGCGGGCATCGCGGCGGGCCGGGTGGCGGCGGGGGCTCCCGCCAACGGCGTCGCCCCGGCCGCCGGCATCCTGCCCGTCCAGGTCTTCAGCCGCTTCGACAGCATCCAGAGCTGCGGTGGCCCGGCGCCGTGCTACTTGAGCTACACCTCCGACCAGAAACTGGCGCTGGAGTACGTCGCGCGGGTGGCCAGAACGCACAACGTGGCGGCGGCGAACATGAGCTTCGGCGGCGGCGGGCCGCACCGGCAGCACTGCGACGCCGACCCCGAGTCCGCCGCGCTCAAGAGCCAGTTCGACGCCCTGCTGGGCGCCGGGGTCGCGCCGGTCGCGGCGGCGGGCAACGCCGGCTGGAGCGACGCCGTCGCCTCCCCCGCCTGCGTCTCCAGCGCCGTCGCCGTGGGCGCCACGAACGACGATGACCAGATCGCCCCGTTCTCCAACCGGGGGAGGCTGCTCGACCTGCTCGCGCCGGGCGTGCGCGTCACCTCCTCGGTGCCGGACGACACCTACCGGTCGCTGAGCGGCACGTCCATGTCGACGCCGCACGTCAGCGGGAGTTTCGCGCTGATGAAGCAGGCCTTCCCCAACCTCAGCCCGGCGCAGGTCCTGCAGCGGCTGCAGGCGACCGGCGCCCCGATCGACTACGGCGTCACCACGGTCCGCATCGACGTCGGTGCCGCCACCGCCGGACCCCGCCTCTGAGCCTGCGTCCGCTTCGGCAGTAGTTGGCCGCCCATGGCCGACTACTGCCGCTTAGGGTGGCTCTATGGACGCAGGTAAGGCGATCTTCGAAGGCATCGACAAGCTCCGTCAGCGGCGTACCGCGCCCCTGGTTCTCGAGCTCGACCTCACCGAAGGGCTGACGGAGGGACCGCCTTCCGACCCGCTCTCCGCAGTGCTGTCCATGCGCAAGACCCGCCTGGCCGACGTGCTGTCCGGGCTCAAGCGGGCCGCCAAGGACCCCCGGGTCAAGGCGCTGATCGTGAAGATCGGCGGCAACCCGATCGGGCTGGCGATGGTCCAGGAGCTGCGCCAGGCCGTGGTCGGCTTCCGCGCCTCGGGCAAACTGACGGTCGCCTTCGGCGAGACGTTCGGCGAGTTCGGCGGCGGCACCGTGCCCTACTACCTGGCCAGCGCGTTCGAGCGCGTCTACCTGCAGCCGAGCGGCGACATCGGGCTGACCGGCGTGGCCCTGGAGCAGCGCTTCGTCAAGGGCGCGCTGTCCAAGCTGGGCGTCGACTACGAGATGGCGCAGCGGCACGAGTACAAGACCGCCGCCAACACCTTCACCCAGGATCACATGACCGAGCCGCACCGCGAGTCCATGGCCCGCATCACGGAGTCGGTCACCGAGCAGCTCGTCGCCGGCATCGCCGAGGGCCGCAGGCTCGAAGCGGCCAAGGTCCGCGAGCTCATCGACCGCGGCCCGTTCATCGGCCGCGAGGCCCTGGAGGCCGGGCTCGTCGACGGGCTGGCCTACCGGGACGAGGTGTACGACGAGGTCAAGCAGTCCACCGGCGGGGACACCCACCTGCTGTACGTCTCCCGCTACCAGCGCGGCGCCAACGCCCGCAAGCTGCCGCAGCCGACCGCCGACGGCATCGCCCTCGTGCACGGCACCGGCCAGATCCGCACCGGCCGCAGTGGCCGCAGCCCGCTCGGCGGGGGCGGCGCGATGGGCTCCGACACGATCAGCGCCGCCCTACGGGCCGCCCGCCGCGACGAGCACGTCAAGGCCGTCGTCTTCCGGGTGGACAGCCCCGGCGGCTCGTACGTCGCCTCCGACACCGTCTGGCGGGAGGTCGTGCTCACCCGCAAGGTGAAGCCGGTCATCGTCTCCATGGGCGACCTGGCGGCCTCCGGCGGTTACTTCGTCGCCATGGCCGCCGACGTGATCTTCGCCCAGCCCGGCACGCTGACCGGCTCGATCGGCGTCTTCGGCGGCAAGCCGGTGCTCGCGCAGCTCCTGGAGCGGATCGGCGTCAACACGGAGCTGGTCGCCGAGGGCGCCAACGCCGGCATGTTCTCCACCTCGCGCGCCTTCTCGCCGGAGCAGTGGGAGCGGGTGAACGCCTGGCTGGACCGCATCTACGACGACTTCGTCGGCAAGGTGGCCCAGGGCCGCGACCTCACCCGCGACCGTGCCCACGAGCTGGCTCGGGGCCGCGTCTGGACCGGCGCCGACGCCCACGCCCGCGGGCTCGTGGACGAGCTGGGCGGCCTGGAGGACGCCATCGCCCTGGCCAGGAAGCGCGCCCGCCTGTCCGACGACGCCCCGGTGCGCACCTTCCCCCGCATCAACCCGCTGGAACGCCTGCGCGGAGCGGACTCCAGCGACGACAAGGCCGCCGCCCTCACCCGCATCCGGCTCGACGCCTGGGGCCCCCTGGCCCGCCTGTCCGCCGAACTCGGCCTCCCCGCCGCGGGCCCCCTCGCCCTCCCGGCCTGGTACACCATCCGCTGACCGATACGGACCGCCGGCTCAACCGCCTACCGCGCGATAACGGCCGCGTAGGCGTACCAAGGGCTGGAGGGTGGGGGTCACGTAGGGGATGGCGAGGACGGTGGCGATGAAGAGGGTGTGGTCGCCGGCCGGGACCACCTGGGTGGTCTCCGCCTCCAGGGCGGCGACGCCGCCCTCCACCACCAGCGCGCCGGTGTGCGCGCCGCGGTGATGCGGGGCGCCCGCCACCAGGTGGCGGGCGCCGGGGCGGCCGGCGGCGGCGAACCTGCTGGCCATGGCCGCCTGGCCGGCGGACAGCAGGGAGCAGGCCCAGCGGTCCTGCCGGAGCAGGACCTCGTTGAGATAGCCGCCGCTGGCCAGGCTGACCAGGACGAGCGGCGGCTCCAGCGAGACGGACACCAGCGCCGAGACCGTGACGCCCAGGTCGTCGCGGCCGTCGCGGACGGTGATGACCGCCACCCCTCCCGCGAGCTGTGCCATGGCGTCGGTGAACTCGCTCACGGCGCGGGCCTCCTGGGCACGGTGCGGGTCAGCCGAGGCCGTTGGTGGTCAGCCATTCCTTGGCCACCGTCGCGGGCTCGTCCTTGTTGACGGAGATCTTCTGCATCATCTCCAGCAGGCCCTCTGTCGTCAGCTTGGCGGAGACGCCGTTGAGCGTGGTCCTGACGGTGTCGGTGGCCCCGGCCTTGTTGAGCAGCGGGGTCACGTTCTGGGCGGGGAAGATGTTCTTGGTGTCCTCAAGCGGCACCAGGCCGTTGGCGGTGATCTTCGGGTCGGTGGAGAAGACGTTGCCGACCTGGATCGAGCCGTCCTTGATGGCGTCGGCCGTGGTGGGGCCGGTGGGCTTCCACTGCTTGAACTCGATGCCGTAGACGTCCTTGAAACGCGCCTCCCAGCGCTTCTTGAACTCCGGCGGACCGCCCACGATCATGTCCTTGGACACCTTGGCCAGGTCTTCCATGGTGGTGAGCGACTGCTTGGTCTGGGTGTCCTTGCTGATCGACAGGGTGTCCTTGTCCTCGGCGGCAGCCGAGTCGAGCACCTCCAGCTCGGCCGGCAGCTTCTCCTTCAGCGCCGCATTGATCTCCTCGGTGGTCGCCGCGGTGGTGGCCTGGTCGACGAAGGCGAGCAGGTTGCCGTTGTACTCGGGCACCAGGGTCAGCCCGCCGCTCTTGACCTGGTCGTAGACGACCTCGCGGCTGCCGATCCGCGGCTTCTCCTCCACCTGCACGCCCTTGGCCTCCAGCGCCTGGGCGTAGATCGAGCCGAGCAGGACGCTCTCGTCGAAGTCGAACGACCCGATCACGACCGGGCCGCCGGCTGCGGAGGCCGAGGCCGAGCCCGTGGGCGCCGCGCTCGTGGTCTCCAGCGGGTTGCCGCCGCCCCCGCCGCCGCAGGCGGTCAAGGCGAGTGACGCGGACAACAGCATGGCCGCCGCGGTGAACATACGTCTCACTGCACAACTCCTTCGGTACGACACATCAACGAATCTTCAGTCGCTGACTCACTCCCGGGGAGACGGTCACCCTCTGCGTGAGCATGAAGGCGAGCTGCACCACGAGTGCGAACAGCACAATCAACACTGAACCACCGACAACGCTGGAGTAATCCTGGGTCGCGAATCCATCGATCATGAATCGCCCCAGGCCGCCCAGCCCCGTGTAGGCGGCGACGGTCGTGGTCGCGACCACCTGGATGGCCGAGAGCCTGAGCCCGAGCAGGATCAGCGGCAGCGCCACGGGCACCAGCACCCGCCCGAGCACCTGCCCGCCGCGCAACCCCATCCCGTACGCCGCGTCCCGCAGCTCGGGGTCCACGCCCCTGATGCCCTCGAAGGTGTTGACCAGGATCGGCGGCACGGCCAGCAGCACCAGCGGGATGATCACCGGCCAGATCGACGCGGTGCCGAGCAGCAGCACGAACAGCACCAGGATGCCGAGCGTGGGCAGCGCCCTGGCCAGGTTGGCCGAGACGACCACGACCACGCCGCCGCGGCCGGTGTGGCCGATCAGCAGCCCGAGCGGGATCGCGATCAGCATGGCCAGCACGAGCGCCAGGACGGAGAACTCCAGGTGCTCCAGCATCCGTACCGGAATCCCGTCGGGCCCGGACCATCTGGCGGGGTCGCCGAAGAAGTCGGTCAGCCAGGTCACGACGTCCCCCTCGCCCGTACCCACGGGGTGAGCAGTCGCTGGCACAGGACCAGCAGCCCGTCGACGACCAGCGCCAGCAGGACGATCAGCACGATCCCGACGATGACCGGCGGCAGGAACGGGTTCTGGTAGGCCCTGGTGAAGAGCATGCCGAGGCCGCCCTGGCCGATCAGCGCGCCGACGCTCACCAGGCTGATGCTGGAGACGGCCACCACGCGCAGCCCGCCGAGCACCACGGGCGCGGCGATCGGCAGCTCCACCTGGACCAGGCGGCGCAGCGGCGTGAAGCCCATCGCCACCGCCGACTGGCGGACGTGGTCGGGCACCGAGCCGAGCCCGTCGACCACGGCCGGGATGAGCACGGCCATGGCGTAGAAGGTCAGCGGGATGATCACGGTGACCGGGGAGAGCCCGGTGACCGAGATCAGCAGCATGAACACCGGCAGCGAGGGCAGCGCGTAGATCACGTTGAACACCCCGGACGTCGGCTGGTAGAGCCATCGCCAGCGCACGCTGGCCAGCCCCAGCGGCAGCGCCAGGACCAGCCCGGCCACGATGGGCACCAGCGACATCAGCAGGTGGTCGCCCAGCAGGTCGCTGATGCTGCCCACCCGCCCGGTCTGCCAGTTGCGGGCGAACCACTCCCAGAGTGTGGGCGGGCCGTCACCCATCGGCGGCCTCCATCATCGCCTGGTCCAGCGCCTTCCTGGTGAGCACGCCGGCCACCTGGCCCGTCTCGTCCACGGCCACCGCGTGGCCCGACGGCGACAGCAGCGCCGCGTCGAGGGCCGAGCGCAGCGGGTCCTGGCCGTACAGGAACGTGCCGAACTGCTCCAGCTGGCCGGGCCGGTCCTTGGAGATCCAGCCCACCGGCCGGTCGTCCGGGGTGACGGCGAGCAGCCACGGCTCGTCCGCGGTGCCGTCGTGCCCCTCGGGGACGGTCAGGTCCGTGCGCAGCGGCAGGCCGGCGGTGGGCACGAACTGCAGGCGGCGGATGCCCCTGTCGCGGCCGAGGAACTCCCGGACGAAGTCGTCGGCCGGCTCCGACAGCAGCGTCTTCGGGGCCGCGAGCTGCGCGAGCTGGCCGCCGACGCGCAGCACCGCGACGCGGTCGCCGAGCTTGATGGCCTCGTCGATGTCGTGGGTGACGAAGATGATGGTCTTGTTCAGCTCCGCCTGGAGTCTGAGCAGCTCGTCCTGCAGACTGGTGCGGACGACCGGGTCCACCGCGCTGAACGGCTCGTCCATGAGCAGCACGGGCGGGTCCGCGGCCAGCGCCCTGGCCACGCCCACCCGCTGCTGCTGGCCGCCGGAGAGCTGGAACGGGTAGCGCTCGGCCAGGCTCAGGTCGAGGCCGACGCGCTCCAGCAGCTCCATGGCCCGGTCGCGGGCCTTCTTACGGCTCCAGCCGAGCAGGAACGGGACGGTGGCCACGTTGTCCACGATCTTACGGTGCGGGAAGAGACCGGCCTGCTGGATGACGTAGCCGATGCCCCGGCGCAGGGTGGGCGGGTCGATGCCCTGCACCGGCTCGCCGTCGAGCAGGATCTTGCCCTCCGTGGCGTCGATCATCCGGTTGATCATCCGGAGCGATGTCGTCTTTCCGCAGCCCGAGGGGCCGACGAACACGGTGATCTCGCCTGTGGGAGCCTCCAGGCTGAGACGGTCCACGGCAGTGGTCCCGTCTGGATAGCGTTTGGTGACAGCGTCGAACGTGATCACGCGCGACCTTCCGCTTCAGGGCAGGGCCGCGGCCCCCCTGCCACGACCGCCGCATGATCTAGTGAAGGCAACACTACGGCGATCCAGCCCGGTCTGTCCTATCGGGCCTTGCTTAAACGCTTCACTGACCAGGTATTCCTTAGCAAATATCGATCTGGTAGTGCGCCGGACCAAGGTTCATTGGCATGATTGCTCCTATAAACCCCCGACGCCCCCCAAAGCGTCAGCTTCTTCACTAAGAGGGACCGGTCACGTGACTCACTCGCTCACCGAGCAGCGCTCACGCCCCGAGCTGGTCGCAGATCTCTACGACCGTCACGCGGCCGGGCTGTTCGCGTACTGCGCCGACCAGCTCGGCGACCTGGGCTCCGCAGGCGATGTCCTGGTGGCCGTCCTCGGCGGCGTGCCCGTGGCGGCCGGCCAACCGGCACCCCAGCGCGCCGCCCTTTACGCGTTCGCCCGGCGCGAGATCCTCCGGCGGGACGTCGTCTACTCGCCGCCCGTGGTGGACCCGATCGTCGACCCCGCCTCCGCCCTGGTCGAGCGGGCACTGAGCGAGCTGCGCCTGCAGCAGCGCGAGGTGCTCCTGCTGACGCAGGTCTGCGGGCTCAACAGGGACGAGCTGGCCTGGGTGCTCGACGTGGCGCCCGACACCGCCGAAGAGCTCGCGGTCAACGCCGCGGGCCGGTTCAAGCAGTCCCTCGCACAGGCGCTGGCCATCGCGGAGAAGCGCGTGCCCAAGCCGATCGCCGACATCTACGCCGCGCTGGCGGTCGCCCCGCTGCGCGACGTGCTCGGCCGCCTGCCGTGGCCGTCCCCGCCGGGCACCCTGCGCATCCACTTCGCCGGATCGCTCTCGGCGACACCGGCGCCGCTGTTCGTCAAGCCGCGCTGGCCGGTGCCGCCCAACTGGCCGCTGCCGCTGGACGAGGCCGACCCGGCGAGCACCACCAGGCTCTTCCCCGCCGAGCTGCTGACGCCCCCGTCGCCGACCCGTACCCCTGAGCACGACGCCACCACGGCGCCGATGCCGAAACTGCGCCGCCCCAGCGCCGAAGGCCCGGCGCCGTTCCCGTCGCCGGTCCCGTTCGGCGAGACGCAGACGCCCTTCGCCGCGTTCGAGCCGCGCCGCAAGACGCCCGGCGGTCCGCCGCCGAAGGCGCCGGACGAGCGGTCGCTCATCATGCGCACCCCGATGCCCGCGGACGTGCTCGACGACCGGCCGCCGCCCAGGCCGCAGGCGGCGCCCGCGACCGGCGACGTGATCCTGCCCATGAACGTGCCGCCCGCGACGGGCGACTTCATCCTGCCCAGCGACGTGGGCCCGCTGTTCACGCCCCGGTCACCGGCGAAGGACCGGGAGCCGGTCTACCGGATGCCGGCGGCCGAGCCCGCCGCCGCCCGGCCGGTCGCCGCGCCCAAGGCCCGGCGATCCGAGCCCGAGACCCGGCGGCCCGAACCCGAGGCCCGGCGGCCCAAGGCCGTCGCGAGCGAGCACGACACCACCAAGAGCGAGTTCTGGCAGCAGCGCGAGGCCCGCAAGCCGGCCGGGTCCCAGAAGACGGCGCCCGGCAAGAAGCCCGGCGGCGGCCGGCCCGGACTCGATTCGTACGACACCCGCAAGCCCGTGGTCCGCAAGGCGCGGCCGCTCCAGGGCCCGCCCAAGCGGCGTCCCAGCAAGAAGTCGCAGCGCCCGCGCCACCTCGACTGGGCCTGGGAGCTGATCGGCTTCGTCATCTGCGTGGTGATCGCGATGATCGTGTTCTTCTCGGTGCCGACGATCCTCAGCCCCTGACGCTCAGGGCGCCGAGAGGATCAGACCGCTGGTCGGCACCCCCGTGCCGGCCGTCACCAGCACGTTGGCGACCCCGACCACCTGGTTGACGGACGTGCCGCGGATCTGGCGGACCGCCTCGGCGATGCCGTTCATCCCATGGATGTAGGCCTCGCCGAGCTGGCCGCCGTGCGGGTTGACGGGCAGCCGGCCGTCGAGCTCGATGCCGCCGTCCTGGAGATAGCCGGCGGCCTCTCCCCTGCCGCAGAACCCGAGCTCCTCCAACTGGGTCAGCACGAACGGGGTGAAGTGGTCGTACAGGATGGCGGTCTGGATGTCCGCGGGCGTCAGGCCGGACATCTCCCATAACCGCCTGCCGACCACTGACATCTCCGGCAGGCCGGCCATGTCGTCGCGGTAGTAGCTGGTCATCATCATCTGGCCGGCGCCGGCTCCCTGGGCCGCCGCCGTGATCACCGCGGCGGACCGGCGCAGGTCCCGCGCCCGCTCGGCGGACGTCACCACCAGCGCCACCGCGCCGTCGCTCTCCTGGCAGCAGTCGAGCAGCCGCAGCGGCTCCGCGATCCACCTGGACGCCTGGTGCTCGGCCAGCGTGATCGGCCGGCCGTGGAACCAGGCGGCCGGGTTGGTCGCCGCGTGCCTGCGCATCGCCACGGCCACCCGCCCGAAGTCCTCGGAGGTCGCGCCGTAGACGTGCATGTACCGCTGGGCGAACATGGCCACCCAGGCGGCGGGCGTCATCAGCCCGTACGGCACATGCCAGCTCATCTCCAGCCCCTGCGACGACGGCTGCCCGCCGAGCCGGGCGTCGGGCTGGCCGAAGCGCCGCCCCGAGCGCTCGTTGAAGGCCCGGTAGCACACGACCGTGTCCGCCATCCCGGTCGCCACGGCCATCGCCGCGTGCGCCACGGTGCCGCAGGCCGCGCCGCCGCCGTACTCCACGCGGGAGAAGAAGCTCAGCTCACCGATGCCCACCTCCCTGGCGACCGCGATCTCCTGGTTGGCGTCCTGGGTGTAGGTGACCATGCCGTCGACCTCGGACGGCGCCAGCCCGGCGTCGTCCAGGGCGGCGAACACCGCCTCGGCCGCCAGCCGCAGCTCCGACCGGCCCGAGTCCTTGCTGAAATCCGTGGCGCCGATGCCGGCGATGGCCGCGCGGGCTCTCAACACGTTCGCTCCTTGGTGATGGCGCGGCCGTTACCGGCGGGCGGGAAGGACGAGGGCGACGGTCCCGGTGGCGTGGTCGCCGAGGCTGACCTTGCCGCGGACCTCCACCGTGATCTCGCCGGACGCGATCGAGGTGACCGTGCCGGTGAAGAGCAGCCGGTCGCCGGAGTAGGCGGGGACGCCCAGCTTGACGTTGATCCGCCGGATCACGGCCGCCGGGCCCGTCCAGTCGGTGACGTACCGCTCGACCAGTCCCATCGTGGTCAGGATGTTGAGAAAGATGTCCGCAGAGCCCTGCGCGCGGGCGCCTTCGACGTCGTGGTGCACGGGGGTGAAGTCCATCGTGGCCAGCGCGGTGGAGACGACCACCGTGGGCGTGAGCTCGATCGACAGCTCGGGCAGCACCGCACCGAGCTCGACCTGATCTTCCCTCAACGTCCGCATCACGGCTCCCGTGGTGCCCACATGGGCAGAACCAGCTCGTCGTCCATCTGTCGGTACGTCACTACCACTGCCATACCGATACCCACGGCCTCGGGCGGGCAGTCCACGATGCCGCCCACGATCCGCACGCCTTCCGGCAGGGCCACCACCGCCACGACGAACGGCGGCTCCCGCCCCGGCACCGGGGGGTGGTGATGCACCACGTAGCTGTAGACCGTGCCCTCGCCCCCCGCGATCCGGTACGCGCGGTTGGCGGAGCGGCAGTGGGGGCAGATCGGGCCCGGCGGATGGCGCAGCTCGCCGCAGTCGGCACAGCTCTGCACGCGCAGCTCGCCCTGCCGGACACCGTCCCAGAAGAACGCGGTGTCCCTGTTCACGGCCGGTCTGAGCGGGTACGGCTCTCGCGGCACCGCCCGCGGCGGCGGGCGGAACTTGAGCACCCGGAACATCATCTCCGCCACCGCCTCCCCGGACTCGGCGTGCCAGGTGATGGTCCAGGTGGCGAAGTACCCTTCGCCGAGCGCCGTCCGTTTCGGTCCGGCCAGGTCGTCGAAGCGGATCGCCGAGGTCAGGCGCTCGCCCAGCCTCGCGTAACGGTGGTAGACCTGCTCGCAGTTGGTCGCCACCACGCCGGTGAAGCCGACGGCGTCCAGCGCGGACATGACGTCGTCCACCGGCGAGTGCTGCCCGGCGGCCCGGCGCACCCCCTGCATGGTCCACACCTGCGCCATCGCCGGAGGGGCGATCCCCTGGTCGAGGTAGACCGGGTTGGTGTCGCCCATCGCGTCGAGCCAGTGCCTGATCATGGGGACGTTGACCGGGTCCACCGCGGCGGCGCCGCGCACCTGCCCGAGCGCGGCCTGCTTGACGGCCAGCTCGTGCAGGTCCCTGTCGGTGCTGGTGCCGGGCTTGCCGGGGTCGGCTCTGTCGGTGTCGGGGCTCATCGGGGCGGCCTCGGCAGGTTCAGGCCCAGCATGGCGATCAGCTCCCGCTGCACCTCGTTGACGCCGCCGCCGAAGGTGAGGACGACCGCGCCCTTGGCCCCGTGGTCCGTCTGCTTGATCAGCTCGGCCGTCTCCGGGTCGGCGGGGTCGCCGTACCTGGCCAGGATGTCGCCGATCAGCCGGCCGGTCTCCTGCATCCGCTCCGAGCCGTAGATCTTGGTGGCCGACGCGTCGGGCGCGCCCAGCCAGCCGAGGTCCATGTTCGCCGCGACCTGCCAGTTGAGCAGCTCGTTGGTGCGGAACCAGGTCCGTACCGCGCCGAGCGCCCGCCGTACGTCCGGCTCGTCCGCCAGCCCTGTGCGGCGGGCCCAGGCGTGGAAGCGGTCGTACGCCTGACCGAGGTTGCCGGCCGGGCCCAGGGTGACGCGCTCGTAGTTGAGCTGGTTGACGATCAGGTCCCAGCCCTTGTCCACCTCGCCCACGACCATGTCCACCGGGACGCGCACGTCGCTGTAGTAGGTGGAGTTCGTGTGATGGCGGCCGTCCATGGTGACGATCGGGGTCCAGGAGTAACCGGGATCGTCGGTCGAGGCGATCATCATGGTGATGCCCTTGTGCTTCTTCGCCCCGGGGTTGGTGCGGGTGGCCAGCCAGATGTACTGGGCGTAGTGGGCGCCGCTGGTGAAGATCTTCTGCCCGTTGACGACGTAGTGGTCGCCGTCCAGCACCGCCGTGGTCCGCAGCGAGGCCAGGTCGGTGCCCGCCTCGGGCTCGCTGTAGCCGATCGCGAAGTGGCACTCGCCCGCCAGGATGCTCGGCAGGAACCGGTCCTTCTGCGCGCTGGTGCCGTACTGCATGAGGGTGGGACCGACGGTCTGCACGGTGATGATCGGGTACGGCACGCCGGCGCGGGCGATCTCGTTGGCGAAGATCTGCTGCTCAAGGGGGCCGTGGCCGCCGCCGCCGTACTCCTTGGGCCAGCCGAGGCCCAGCTTGCCGTCACTGCCGAGCCGGCGGCAGTGCGCCATGTACGCCTCGCCGAACGGGTCCTCGGCGATCTTCCTGCGGTCCTCGGCGGTGAGGCAGGCGGCGAAGTACTCGCGCAGCTCGTCGCGGAGCCTGCGCTGATCAGGGGTCAGGTCGATGAGCATCAGGCGAGCGCTCCGATCAGGTCGAGCTGGGCGTCGCCGCCCCCCAGCCGGTGGGCCAGGTGCTTGGCGTGCGCGAAGTAGCGGTGCAGCGGGTAGGTCACGTCCAGCCCGAGGCCGCCGTGCAGGTGCTGGCAGGTGTAGAGCGCCTTGACCGCCT
Organism: Nonomuraea glycinis; assembly: GCF_014646515.1. Classification (GTDB taxonomy): domain Bacteria; phylum Actinomycetota; class Actinomycetes; order Streptosporangiales; family Streptosporangiaceae; genus Nonomuraea; species Nonomuraea glycinis. The sequence goes on along the minus strand of NZ_BMNK01000001.1, from coordinate 120,022 downwards.
CGCTCGCGTGGAACGCCGCGACGGCCAGGTCCTCCTCTGCGGGCAGGCCGACGGCCAGCCGCCAGGCGCCCGACCACATGGCCACGTCCAGCGCGCGCCCGGCGATGTAGACGTCGGCGATCTGCATGGTGACCGCCTGGAACTCGGCCAGCGCCCGGCCGAACTGCTTCCTGGTCCTGATGTACTCGGTGGTGAGCCGCAGCGCCCCCGCCAGCACGCCGGACGCCTGCGCGACGGCCGCCGCCGTGTACAGCCGCCGCACGTCCTCGACCGCCTCGGGCCCCGCGACCCGCTCGGCCGGGGTACGGTCCAGGGTGATCGTGGCCGTGGGCTCCCCCGTGGAGGCGAACTCGGGCGTCGCCGGTGGCCCGTGCACCAGGAACAGCCCTTGATCGGCCGTCACCAGCACGTCCCCTTCGGCATGCGCCACACCGGCCTTCCGACCACTGACCGACCAGCCACCCACCCCTGGCTCGGACGCCCCCGCAGCCGATCCGCCCGCTCCTGGCTCGGCTGTGGTGGTGGGCGGGGCGGCGAGCGGCCGGCCCGGTTCCTTGATCGCCACCGTGGACACGTTCGTCCCGGACAGCCTCAACTGCTGCTCGCGGGAGCCGTGCCTGCTGACGGCCAGCGTGCTCACCAAGGTCGCCGCCAGTGGGCCGGGCGCGGCCCTCGCCCCCGCCTCCCGCAGCAGCACGGCCAGCTCAACAGGCCCCAGCCCGGCGCCGCCGGCGTGCTCGGCCGCGCAGATGGCTGTCAGGCCGGCCTCGCGCAGCGCCTTCCACAACCTCTCGTCGTACGGCCTGCCGCTCTTCTCGTGCGCCTCCAGCCGCTCGTGACCGGCCTCGTTCGCCAGTACGTCCGCGGCCAGGGCTCGCAGCTCCTCCTGGGTCTCGTCAAGCTTGAAATCCATCAAAGCCTCCCGAGGGGACCGTCGCCTTGAGGCGACGGGGGAATCGGCAGCGGGAGGGCCATCAAAGCCCGAGCGTGCCCTGAGCTGTCAGGTCCGCGCATCACGGATGTCCTTCCGGGTTCTGTCGGCGCTTGCCGATATCGTGGTGGTGTCGTTACCGAACGTGAGGGGAGGTGGGGTGTGCGCAGGTCGTTCACGTTTCTGCTGCGCCCCACCCGGCATCAGGAGATCGCGCTGGCGGCGTGTCTGGAGGATCACCGGCAGCTGTACAACGCCGCTCTGGAGCATCGCCGCATCGCCTACGCCAAGGCGGGCGTGAGTATTCGGTACGGCGACCAGTCGGCCGAGTTGAAACACATCCGGGGCGATGACCCCAATGGGCAGGGCCGCTGGTCGTTCTCCTCCCAGCAGGCCACCCTGCGCCGTCTGGACAAGGCGTTCGGTGCATTCTTCAAGCGCGTCAAGGCCGGGCGCACCCCGGGCTTCCCCCGGTTCAAGGGCTGGGGCCGGTTCGACAGCGTCGAGTGGCCGAAGGACGGCGACGGCTGCCGGTGGGACTCCCAGCCGCAGCACCCCACCGCGACCTACGTGCGGCTCCTGGGCGTCGGGCACGTGCGGGTCCACCAGCACCGGCCGGTCAGGGGCTGGGTAAAGACGATCAGAGTCAAGCGGGCAGGCTCCCGCTGGTTCGTGGTGCTGTCGTGCGATGAGGTGCCCGCTGAACCGCTGCCCGCCACGGGCGCGAGCGTAGGGATCGACCTGGGTGTCGCCTCGCTCGTCACCACCTCCGACGGCGGTCAGGTGGCCAATCGGCGTCACCTCGCGGCCACGGCCGGTCGGCTCGCGGCGGGGCAGCGTGACCTGGCCCGTAAGAAGCGTGGCTCGAAGCGGCGGCGCAAGGCGGTGGCCCGCGTCGCCGCGCTGCACGCCAAAATCCGTCGCCAGCGCCTGGACGGCGCGCACAAGGCTGCGCTCGCCCTGGTCCGCGCCTACGACGTGATCGCGCACGAGGACCTGCGGATCAGCAACATGACCCGCTCGGCGTCCGGCACGGTCGAGCGGCCCGGCCGCAATGTCGCGCAGAAGTCCGGCTTGAACCGGAGCATCCTGGATGCGGGCTGGGGGGTGTTCCTGACGATCCTCGCGGACAAGGCTGAAAGCGCCGGTCGAGAGCTGATCGCGGTGAACCCCGCCGGCACCTCCCGCACATGCGCCCGCTGCGGGCACTGTGCGAAGGACAACCGCGTCACCCAGGCCGAGTTCGCCTGTACGGCGTGCGGGCACGCCGCGCACGCCGACGTGAACGCGGCGATCAACATCCTCAGGGCAGGGCTTGCCCTTCGCCAGGCCGCGCAAGCGGCTTAGCGAAAAGCCGCTCCCTTCAGAGAGCGGAGGAGTCACCAGCCCTCCAGTAGGTGATGCCGGCCATGCCGGATGAACTCGCCCTCGATCGCCGCGATGTCCTCCCTGCCGAGTAATCGCGGCTCAGCGCGGGCTTCCGGCCACCACCAGACGGGGTCGGAGGTCCGCCAGGCGTCCTTGGCCAGGAGCCGCTTGATGACCTTGTTCGAGGGCGTCTGGGGCAGCGCGCGGCACAGCCGTACATAGCGGGGCAGCGCCTTCGCCCCCAGATCCCGCCGCGACGCCAGAAAATCGGCGAACGCCTTCGGGTCGAACCCCACAGGACCGGACGCCGCCAGCTCGGACGCCGCCGGACCTGACAGCGCGAGATCGGGCACCGCCGGACGGGACACTGCCGGACGGGACACTGCTGGACGGGACACTGCTGGACCTGACAGCGCGAGATCGGACGTCTCTTCGGAGGCGCTCAGTACCAGGGCCGCCATCACCTGGTCGCCGGCCTGGGCGTCCGGTACCGGGTAGACCACCGCCTCGACCACACCGGGGAACTCCCGTATCGCCGCCTCGATCGGGGCGACGGCCAGGTTCTCCCCGTCCACCCGGAGGCGTTCGGTGCCGCGCCCGGCGAAGAACACGTAGCCGTCGCCGTCGACGTAGGCCAGGTCGCCGGACCAGAACGCGCCGTCGCGGACGCGCTCCGCGTCGGCCTCGGGGTCGTTGTAGTAGCCCTCGAACAGGCCCAGCCCCGCCACGTTGACCAGCTCACCGATCGCCTCGTCCGGGTTGCGCAGCCGCCCCTCCTCCAGCACCGCCGTGGCACACCGCGCGCCGGTGTACGGGTTACGCACCTCGACGCCCTCGGGGAGTTTGCCGAGGCTGCCGGGAGGGCCCGACGGGTCGGGAGAGACCGAGATCGCCGTCTCCGTCGACCCGAACGCGTCGATCACCCCGCAACCGAAGCGCTGCCCGAACCGCCGGGTCGCCGTCGCACTCCCCTCATTGCCGAAAGCGATCCTCAACGGGTTGGCGGCGTCGTCGGGCAGCTCCGGGGTGGCCAGCACGTAGGACAGCGCCTTGCCCACATAGTGCAGGTACGTGCACCCGTACCGTCTGATGTCGGGCAGTGTGCCGGAGGCCGAGAACGTCCGGCGCAACGCCAGCGCGGCCCCCGAGACCACCGCCGGGGCGTAGGCCGCCATGATCGCGCCGGAGTGGAAGAGCGGCATCGAGCAGTAGACGACGTCGTCCGGCGTGAGAAGCGCGGCCAGGGACACCCCCGGCAGCGCGACCTTGCGCTGCGTGACACGAACGGCACGCGGGCGCCCAGAGGTGCCGGACGTGAAAATCAACATCACGAGATCCCCCGGCTCAGGCCAACCCGTCACACGCCCCTCCAGACCGGGCCCATCCGGACCGGGCCCCTCCAGACCGAGCTCATCCGGACCGCGCTCGTCCGCATCGGGGTCGCGCCGGGCGGGCCCGTTCGGCTCGGTCGGGGGCTGGGACAGGGTCGAGACGGGGACGGGCTCCACGCCCGTCTCGCGGGCGACCTCGCGGGCCAGGGTCTCGTAGGGCTCGTCCCACAGCAGGACGTCCACGTCGGTCGCGCGGGCGTCGCGGGACAGCTCGGCCACCGACCGGGTGCGGTTCAGCGCGACCACGACGTGCCCCGTCAGCGCCGCCCCGCCCAGCAGGAAGAGCAGCTCGGGCACGTTGTCGCAGAGCACGCCCGCGTGGACGGGACGAGCCCGGCCGGGGCGGGCGCGCCGGTCCAGCCAGGCGCCCGCCAGGCGGCAGGCGCGCACGTACGCGCGCCACGACCATCGCCGGTCCTCGAACAGGAGGCCGGGACGGTCGTCCTCCGCTCGGGCCGCCAGGAGGGCGGCGAGGGTGTCCGCGGTCATGGTGCCTCCACCAAGCGCTCGGTCGAACCGCAAACTAGAACAGATTCTAATATCTGTCCAGAGGCCACCCGTTACGACAAGTCTGGATATATGCGTGTAGCGCGGGAGACATGCATCTATAGGCGCTGTTTGTGACCCGTGAGTAACAAGCCCGGCCGCCGATAAATCAAGTAACGTGTTCTCATGCGTACCCCGCAGCCGGCCATCGCCACGCCCCCCAGTGACACCGAGGGGGCCATGGAGCAGGAGCCCAGCAGCGGGCAGAGCGTCCGGACGCGCAGCCAGCACCAGCGCCGCAAGCGCATCGTCCAGGCGGCCGCCGCGCTCGCCTCACGAGGCGGCGTCGAGGCGATGCAGATGCGCACGGTCGCCGAGCGGGCCGGGGTGGCGCTCGGCACCCTCTATCGCTACTTCCCGTCCAAGATGGACCTGGTCGTGGCGGTCGTCGGCGAGGAGATCGACCTGCTGGAGAGCAGCATCGAGCGCAGGCCGCCGAGCGCCTCCACCCCCGCCGGGCGCGCGGTCGACGTCCTGATGCGGGCCACCCGCGGCCTGATGCGCGAGCCGGAGCTGGCCGACGCGCTGATCCGCTCGCTGATCCTGGCCGAGGTCGAGACCCCGTTCGGCGACCGGATGACCGGCCTGCTGCTCCGCGTCTCGGCCGGCGGCATCAGCCGCGACCAGGCCAGCGAGGAGCAGATCGCGCTCGCCGGCTCCCTGTCGAGCATCTGGGTGCAGGAGCTGCTGGAGATGCTGCGCGGGCGCCGCACCTACGAGCAGATCCAGCGCCGCATCGAGATAGCCTCCGACCGGCTGCTGAGCGACATCTAGACAGGCGCGGAGGGATCTGGACAGGCGCAGAGAGATCTGGACAGGCGCAGATCTAGACAGGCGCGGACAGCCTGAAGGTGCGGCGGTAGGCGTGGGGTGACACGCCGACCGCCGCGTGCAGATGCTGCCGCAGCGAGGCCGCGGTGCCGAGCCCGGCGCGCTCGGCGATGGCGTCCACCGGCAGGTCGCTGCTCTCCAGCAGCCGCCTGGCCAGCTCGATCCGCTGCAGGGTGAGCCACTGGCCGGGGCTGGTGCCGGCCTCCGCGCGAAAGTGCCTGGTGAACGTACGCCTGCTCATGCCGGCGTGCCGTGCCAGGTCCGCCAGCTGGAGCGGCTCGCCCAGTCGCTCCAGGGCCCACGCCCTGGTGGGGGCCGTCCCGGAGCCGGACGGCTCGGGCATGGGGTGCTCGACGTACTGCGCCTGGCCGCCGTCCCGCCACGGCGCCACCAGGCACAGGCGCGCGACCTGGTTGGCGACCTCGCTGCCGTGGTCACGGCGCAGCAGGTGCAGGCAGAGGTCCACCCCCGCGGAGGCGCCCGCCGAGGTGAGCACGTCGCCGTCGTCCACGAACAGCACGCCGGGGTCCACCCGCACCTGGGGGTACAGGCGGGCCAGGCGCTCGGCCTGCTTCCAGTGGGTCGTCGCGGGCCGGCCGTCCAGCAGGCCCGCCGCCGCCAGCACGAAACTGGCGACGCAGATCGATACGACCCGCGTACCCGGGCGTACCGAGGTCAGGGCCGTGAGCAGGCCCGCGGGCAGTTCCTCCGGGCCGGTGATGTCGGAGAAGTCCTCCACGGCGGGAATGACCACGGTGTCGGCGGTGGCGAGCACGGCCGTGTCGTGCTCGACCAGCACCGAGTAGTCGGCGGCCGTGGCGACCGGGCGGCCGTCGAGCGAGCAGGTGACCACCTCGTAGCGCGGCCGGCCGTCAGGGGTGTACGCGCCGCCGAAGATGCGGGACGGGATGCTGAGCTCGAACGGGATCACGCCGTCGAGTGCGAGGACGGCCACACGATGCATGGCCCGATTTTTGCACATATTGGCCTTCGGGTCACTCGCCCAGCGCCGCCGCGTCCAGCAAGCTTGTCCTTATGAAGATGCGTGCGATCAGCCAGGACACCGCAGGCGGTCCCGAAGTGCTGAAGATGGTGGAAGTGGACAAGCCGGTCCCCGGACCGACCGAGGTGCTCGTCCGGGTGAAGGCGGCGGGCGTGAACCCCACCGACTGGAAGAGCCGGGCCAGTGGCAGCGTGTGGGGCACACCTCCCCCGTTCGTCCTAGGCTTCGACGTCTCAGGCGTCGTCGAGGCCGTCGGATTCGGCGTGGCGCTGTACAAACCGGGCGACGAGGTCTTCGGCATGCTCCGCTACCCGGTGGGCCACGGCGCCTACGCCGAGTACGTCACCGCGCCGTCCAGGCACTTCGTCCGCAAGCCCGCCGGCCTCGACCACGCGCAGGCGGCCGCGATCCCGCTCGCCGCCCTCACCGCCTGGCAGGCGCTCGTGGACGTCGCCGGACTGCAGGCGGGGCAGCGCGTGCTGGTCCACGCCGCCGCCGGTGGGGTCGGGCACTTCGCCGTGCAGATCGCCAAGGCGCGCGGCGCGTACGTGATCGGCACGGCGAGCGCCGGCAAGCACGACCTTCTGCGCGATCTCGGGGCCGACGAGCTCGTCGACTACCGGGAGCAGGACTTCGCCGAGGTGGTACGCGACGTCGACGTGGTGCTGGAGGCCATCGGCGGTGATTATGGGATGCGTTCCCTGCGGACTCTGCGCGAGGGCGGCACCATCGTGTCCCTGCTGGGGTTGAGCGAGGAGCTGGCGGCTCGGGCGGCCGAGCTGGGCATCCGGGCGGAGGCCATCCTCGTCGAGCCCGACCACGCGGCGATGCGGGCCCTGGCGGCGCTGGCCGAGGCGGGCAAACTGCGTACGGAGGTCGCCGCGATCGTGCCGCTGGCCGAGGCGGCCAAGGCCCACGAACTCGGGGAGACGAACCGTACCTCCGGCAAGATCGTCCTCACCGTCCCCGACTGACCCGCACTCGCCTCCCGGCCGTTCCGGTGGCGCGGGGGTGGGTTCGGAGCTCAATCTGTCGGTGGCTTGGCCTATACAGGAGGTATGAGCGACAAGCCATCGAGCGAGGACTTTCTGCGCCTGGCTGATCCGATGCGGCGCGAGCTGCTCGCGCACTGCTATCGCATGCTCGGCTCGGTGCACGACGCCGAGGATCTGGTGCAGGAGACCTATCTGCGGGCGTGGCGCGGCTACGAGGGTTTCGAGGGCCGTTCCTCGCTGCGCACCTGGCTCTACCGGATCGCCACCACCCAGTGCCTCACCGCGCTCGACAGCCGGGGCCGCCGGCCGTTGCCGACCGGCCTCGGCGCGCCGGCCGCCGAGCCGACGGCGCCGCCGGTCGAGCGGGGTGAGGTGCCGTGGCTGGAGCCGGTGCCCGACGGGATGGTGGGCGCCGGGGGCGACGACCCGGCCGCGATCGTCACCGCCCGGGAGAGCATCCGGCTCGCGCTGGTCGCAGCCCTGCAGCACCTGCCGCCGCGTCAGCGCGCCGTCCTCATCCTGCGGGACGTGCTCAAGTGGCGGGCGGCCGAGGTCGCCGAGGTGCTCGACACCACCACCATCGCCGTCAACAGCATCCTGCAGCGGGCCCGTGCGCAGCTCCAGCAGGTGGCGCCCAGCCTCGACGACCGGCCGCAGCCGCTGACCCAGGAGCAGCAGGTCCAGCTCGACCGCTACATGAAGGCGTTCGAGAGCTATGACGTGCGCGCCATCACCACGCTGCTCACCTGGGACGCGATCTGGGAGATGCCGCCCTTCGACGGCTGGTATCAGGGCGCGGAGGCGATCGCGGCGCTCATCAGGACCAACTGCCCGGCGAGCGGCCCTGGCGATCTGCTGCTGGTGCCCACCCAGGCCAACGGCCAGCCCGCGTTCGGCATGTATCTGCGCGAGGGTGACGGTTATCGGGCGTTCGGGCTGCCCGTGCTCACCTTCACCGGCTCGCTGGTCAGCCACGTGTCCATGTTCTTCGACCTGAGCTTGTTCGACTTCTTCGGCCTGCCCCGCACGCTGGAGCGGGCTTCCGCGTCAAAGTAGAACGAGTTACAGTCACCACCAGAGCATCATTCTGGAGGCGACTGTGGGCACACCGGTGATCGTCGAGGCCATCCGCACCCCCATCGGCAAGCGCGGCGGCCTGCTGGCCGACCTCAAGCCGCAGCAGGTGCTGGCCACCGCGCTGAACGGCCTCATCGACCGGGCGGGGATCGACCCCGCGCTGGTCGAGCAGGTGTTCGCCGGCTGTGTCACCCAGGCCGGCGAGCAGGGCGGGCACATCGGGCGGCACGCCTGGCTGTACGCCGGCCTGCCCTACCAGGCGGGGGTCACCACCGTCGACGCGCAGTGCGGGTCCTCGCAGCAGGCGGTGCACCTGGCTGCGGCGCTGATCCGGGCCGGGGTGATCGACGTGGGCGTGGGCTGCGGGGTCGAGGTGATGAGCCGGGCGCCGCTCGGCAGCAACGTGATCCCGGCCAAGCCGCGGCCGGACGACTGGAGCATCGACCTGCCCGACCAGTTCACCGCCGCCGAACGCATCGCGCGGCGGCGCGGGCTCACCCGCGAGCGGCTCGACGCCTTCGGCGCCCGGTCTCAGCAACTCGCCGCCAAGGCCTGGTCGGACGGGCGGTTCGAGCGCGAGATCGTCCCTGTGGGGCAGGTCACCCGCGACCAGGGGCTGCGCGAGACCACCGCCGAGAGCCTCGCCGGGCTCAAGCCCGTCCGGGAGGGCACGCTGCACACCGCCGGCACCTCCTCGCAGATCTCCGACGGCGCCGCCGCCGTGCTGGTCATGAGCGAGGAGGCCGCCGCCAAGCACGGGCTGCGCCCCCGGGCGCGGATCCTGGCCCAGGCGCTCGTCGGCGCGGAGCCGTACTACCACCTGGACGGGCCGGTGGACGCGACGGCGAAGGTGCTCACGGCGACCGGGATGTCGATGAGCGACATCGACCGGTTCGAGGTGAACGAGGCGTTCGCCTCGGTGGTGCTGTCCTGGGCGAGTGTGCACCAGCCGGACTTCGACCGGGTCAACGTCAACGGCGGCGCGATCGCGCTCGGCCACCCGGTCGGCGCCACCGGCGCGCGCCTGCTCACCACGGCACTGCACGAGCTGGAACGGTCGGACTCGGGCACGGCGCTGGTGACGATGTGCGCGGGCGGCGCGCTGGCCACGGCCACGATCATCGAGCGCATCGGCTGAGCCGGGCGGCAGGCTTGCGGGAAGGACAGGTCGGATATTTCGTATCCGATCCGGGTGTCTCTCCCCCACAATCTACGGAAGACGCACGACGGGGGACCCTGGATGAGCAGATCACGGCGCAGGCCGTACACGGAGCAGCGCCCGCAGGACCTCGGTGGTGGGGTGTGCAGCGTGCCGGTGCCGATTCCCGGCAGCCCGCTGGGCTACACACTGGTGTACGCCCTGGAATCGCCTGCGGGGCCCGTACTGGTGGATGCCGGGTGGAATCACCCGGACGCCTGGGCGGCGCTCAGCGGCGGACTGGCCACCCTCGGGATCGACGTGGCCTCGGTCAGGGGCGTGGTCGTCACCCACTTCCACCCCGACCACGCCGGGCTGGCCGGGCAGATACGGCAGGAGTCGGGCGCCTGGATCGCGATGCACGAGGCGGACGCGGCGCTGGTCGAGTACATGCACGGCATGTCCGACGACGCCCACACTGACTTCCAGGCGGAGATGCTGAAACTGGCGGGCGCGGGCGCCGACGAGATCGCGGCGGTGAACGCGGGTCCGAGCGACAGCCCGCGTGCGGCGAAAGCCGATGGGGCAAGCCCGCATGCGGCGCAAGCTGAAGGCCCCAGTGGCGGCTCGCGTGCGGCTAAGGCAGAAGGGGCGGGGTCGCGAGGGCGGCAGGTGCCGGCGATTCCCGATCGGCGGCTGCGGGACGGGGATCTGATCGATCTGCCGGGCAGGAAGCTGCGGGCGGTGCACACGCCCGGACACACCCCCGGACACATCTGCCTGCACCTGGAGGACGCCGACCGGCTGTTCACCGGTGACCATGTGCTCCCCGACATCACCCCACACGTCGGCATCTATCCCTATGACCGGACCGACGTCAATCCCTTGGGTGATTTCCTGGAGTCGCTCGGCCGGGTGGGTGAGCTCGGCATGCTCGACGCCCTCCCCGCCCATGAGTGGATATTTCCCGATGTAGCAGCACGGACGGCAGAGATCCGCCACCATCACGAGGAGAAGCTCGAACGGCTGCACGCCCAACTGTCCGAGTGTGCCGATCCGCCGACCATTTGGGAGACCGCCGCCATGATGACCTGGAACAGGCCTTGGGCAGATCTGCCGCCCGCGCTGCGCGGCATGGCGGCCGGCGAGGCCGCGGCCCATCTGCGCGCGCTGGAGGCTCGCGGCGCGGTCCGCCGCCTGTCAGACACCGGCCCGGTGCGCTTCCAGGCCATAGAATCCTAGACGTCCGATGTCTAGGGAGAAGAGCGTGGCGGTCACCGACGCGGCCATCGACAAGATCAAGCAGATGATCCTCTCCGGCGAGCTGGCCCCCGGCGACAGGCTGCCGAAGGAGTCCGACCTCGCCGAGCGGCTCGGCCTGTCACGCAACTCACTGCGCGAGGCCGTACGCGCCCTCGCCCTGATCAATGTGCTCGACGTACGCCAGGGCGACGGCACGTACGTCACCAGCCTGGAGCCGCGACTGCTGCTCGACACCATGTCGTTCGTGCTGGACCTGCACCGCGACGACACCGTTCTGCAGTTCTTCGAGGTGCGCCGCATCCTTGAGCCCGCCGCTACCGCGATGGCCGCCGAGCAGATGACCGAGCCGGAGATCGAGGAGCTACGCGCGATCCTGGAGGCGCTGCCCCCCAACCCCACGATCGAGCAGCTCGTCGCCAACGACCTGGAGTTCCACCGGCGGATCGCGGTGGGGTCGGGCAACAGCGTGCTCTGCTCGTTCATCGAGAGCCTGTCCGGCCCGACCACCCGGGCCCGCATCTGGCGCGGCCTGACCCAGGCGGGCGCGATGGACAAGACCCGGGAGCAGCACGCCGCGATCTACGAGGCCATCGCCACCCGTCAGTCCGACGTGGCCCGGTCCTGGGCCACGGTGCACATCGCGGGCGTGGAGTCGTGGCTGCGCAAGGTGCTGCCCTAGGGCGTGCCGAGGTCGATGGCGTTCGGGTCGGGCAGGTCGCGGGGCAGCTTCTTGGCGTCGGCGTAGTCGATGACCTCGCCGGCGGCCGGCGGCGCGATGATCTGCCAGCGCCCCCAGTCGGAGTAGCGGGTGTCGACCCGTTCGAGCACCTTGCCCGTGGTCGAGAGCGTCTTGGTCGACAGGCGCTGGATCAGGCCGTCGCCGTCGGTCCAGAGCCGCCATTCGATCTTGGTCTTGGCGTTGGCCTTGCGGGTCACGCCCTCCGGGTCGAGGACGTAGTAATTCTTGTTCACCTTGCTCAGCTCGGCGTAGGTCACGTCACCCTGGTAGAAGTATCCGCCGGAGACGGGCTTGGCCTTCGCGCCCTTCAGCGTGACCTTCAGAACCGCCGGGTCGAACACGTTGATCGTCTGGTCGGTGGTGAAGTAGGCGGGCTCGGCCTTGAGCTTGGCGCCGTACTTCAGCCCCACCCAGTTCTTGTCCTTGACCAGCGTGGAATCGCTCAGATAGAGCGTGTGGCCGGCCACGATGAGCCCTGCCTCGGACTCGAGGTCCTTGTACCGGCTGTCGTCGATGACGCCGCGTCCGATGACGTACGCCGCCACGGGTCCGCCGGGCCCGAACTGCACCTGCGCATGACGCCGCAGTCGCTCCGTGCTGGCGCCCTGCCGGGAGATCTCGGTGAAGTCGACGCCACGCTCGGCGCGGAACTGCTTCTTGAGCGCCTGCACCGGGTCCGGAGCGGCGCTGCTCTGCGCGGCCGCGGCGTTCGGCGCCCACACGAACAGTGCGGCGGTCGCCAGGACCATCCAACGTCTCATGGGAGTCTGCATCCTCATACGGGGCTGGGGGAGAGATCATTTTCGCACGGGGTTACGGGGTAGTACGCCGATATGGCTGACAAACTCTCGAAATATCGGAGCAAGCGGGACGCCAGCCGTACCCCGGAGCCCGTCCCCCAGACGCCCCCGGAGCCGCAGGGCGGCGACGCCTTCGTCATCCAGGAGCACCACGCTCGCTCCCTGCACTGGGACCTGCGCCTGGAGCACGACGGCGTGCTGGCCTCCTGGGCCGTCCCCAAGGGCCTCCCCGACGACCCCGGCGCCAACCACCTGGCCGTGCACACCGAGGACCACCCCATGGAGTACCTCACCTTCCACGGCGAGATCCCCCAGGGCGAGTACGGCGGCGGCACGATGACCATCTGGGACCAAGGCACCTACGAACTGGAGAAATGGTCCGACCGAGAGGTCAAGGTCGTCCTGCACGGCTCCCGGGCCGGCGGCCGTTTCGCGCTGTTCCAGACCGACGGCAAGAACTGGATGATCCACCGCATGGATCCCCCGGCCCACGACCCGCTGCCGGACCTGTCCCCCATGATCCCCACCGAACACGCCCGCCCACCCCGCGACCCGACGGCCTACGCCTACGAGTTCGCCTGGGGCGGACGCCGCCTCCTGGTCCCCATCGAGGGCGGCCGCACCACCGCCGCCCGCGAGCACCCCTGGCTGCGCCCGCTGGCGGAGTCGTTCGGCAGCAGGACCGCCCTGCTGGACGGCGAACTCACCACCCTCTCGGGCGCGGAGGTGCTGGTCTTCTACGACCTGCTGTACGACGACGGCCACTCCCTGGTGAACCGGCCCTACACCGTCCGCCGCGCCGCCCTGGAAGCACTGAACCTGTCGACCGCCCACTGGCAGACGGCCCCCTCCTGGCCCGGCCAAGCCCACCCGGTCCGCCAGGCGGCCAAGGACCAGGGCCTGCCCGGCGTGGTCGCCAAACGCCTCGATTCCCCGTACGAACCAGGCGAGTCAACAGCCTGGCTCTTCATCCCCTCCTGAGCGACCGATCCACCACCGACCCAGCGACCAGACCACCACGCGAGCGGCGACCAGCGCGTCAGCACTAGGGCGACCGTTGTGTCAACCAGATAGCGGCGAGCATGCCACGATTCGTCATGTGACCAAGACGCCGATGGGCAGGGCGCTCCCACGACACGCCAGGCGAATGGTGAATGAGGCGCTCGGCGACACGCGAGTGGTTCTGGTCAACGGCGCTCGCCGGGTCGGAAAGAGCACCTTGGTGAGAATGACGGCCGGCGGACGAGGGCCGACAGAGTGGCGAGATCTCGATGCCGCGATGCACAGGTGTGCAGCCCAGGAAGACCCTGACGGCTTCGTGGCCTTCGCTGAATCCATGGTGATCGACGAGGTACAGCGGGTGCCCGATCTGGTGCTCGCCATCAAATCGCAGGTCGACAACGATCCACGACCAGGTCGCTATCTTCTGACAGGTTCGTCACGGCTGCTTGCCCACCGTGACCTGCCCGACACGTTGCCCGGGCGCATGGAGACCATTGAGTTGTGGCCCCTCTCGCAAGGAGAGATCGAGGGCGCACCGGACGGCTTCGTCGACGCCGTCTTCACCGAAGGACGAGGAGCCGCGCTGCGGCACAGCTCCCAGGTCTCGCGGAACGACTACGCCGAACGACTTGTCCGAGGCGGCTTTCCTGAGGCGATTTCCCGGAAGAGCCCGCGAAGCAAAAGACGTTTCTTCGACTCCTACCTCGGCGACCTGATAGCGCGCGAGGTGCGGCAACTCGCCGAGATCGAGCGAACAGGCGAGCTTCGTGCCCTGATCCAGCTTCTCGCCGCCCGATCCGGACAGCTTCTGGTCGGTGCCGCCCTGAGCCGTGAACTGGGCATATCAGCGAGCACGGTCCACCGCTACCTTGCCCTTCTGGAAGAGGTGTTCCTGATCAAGCGGATTCCAGCCTGGTCGAGAAACCTCAGCAACCGCGCCATCGCAACGCCCAAAGTGGCGTTCGTCGACTCAGGAGTGGCGGCGAATCTCCTCGGCGTGGACGCTCGTGGCCTGATCCGGCCCAACACCGTCTTCGGCCCGCTCCTGGAGGGGTTCGTGCTCATGGAGCTGGCCCGTCAGCTCACTTGGGCCGACGAGCCGGTGGAGCTGTACCACTACAGGACCAAGGACGGGATGAAGGTCGATGCGGTGCTGGAGCACCGGCAGGGGCGGGTCGTCGGCATCGAGGTCAAAGCGTCCTCCACGGTCCGGGCGGACGACTTCAGAGGGCTGCGACATCTCGCCGATCGCCTCGGGGAGGATTTCGTCGCCGGAATCGTGCTCCACACAGGAACACTGACTCTGCCTTTCGGCGACAAGATGCGGGCCATGCCCGTGAGCGCACTGTGGGAGGTCGGGTAGGCGATAATCGGCCGGTGCGAATTACCGAAATATCCCCCGGCCAGGCCGGTCTGCTAGAGATGCAGCACGCGGCGTACGCCGTGGAAGCGGAGATCATCGGCGATGACCGGATCCCGCCCCTGCACGAGACGCTGGACGACCTGCTGGCCCTGCCGCTCGCCTGGCTGGGCGCGTTCGATGACGAGGGGCCGCTGGTCGGCGCGGTGGCCTGGGCGCAGACCTCCGATGAGGTGGACCTGGACCGGCTGATCGTGCACCCCGGCGCGCATCGGCGGGGGATCGGGCGGACGCTGGTCAAGGAGGTCGTGGCCAGGGCGGGGGCGCGCCGGATCGTGGTGTCCACGGGGCGCGACAACGTGCCCGCGCGGGCGCTGTACGAGGGGCTCGGGTTCACGCCGCAGGGTGAGGCGGAGCCGGTGCCCGGACTGTGGATCGTGCACTACGCCTCCTGAAGCAGTCCTTCCGCCCGTAGGTCGTGCCAGAGAGCGTCCGGGACCGGGCGCTGCCGCAGGGCGGCGTTCGTACGGACTTCTTCGGGGGTGCGGGCGCCCAGGACGACGGCGGCGATCGCCGGGTGGCGGAGCGGGAAGGCCATCGCCGCCTGCGGCAGCCGGACGTCGTGCCGTTCGCAGATCGCGGCGAGGCGGCGGGCGCGCTCGATGATCGGCAAGGGAGCGGGGGCGTAGTCGAAGGTGCCCGAAGGCTCCGGGGTGGCCAGCAGGCCGCTGTTGAAGACGCCCGCCGCCAGCACCCGCACGCCCCGCTCGGCGCAGGCGGCCAGCAGAGGCAGGCCCGACTGGTCGAGCAGGGTGTAGCGGCCGGCCAGCATGACCACGTCGAGGTCGGTCTCCTGGACGAACCGCAGCGGCGCCTGCCACTGGTTCATGCCGACCCCGATCGCCTTGACCACACCCTGCGCGCGCAGTTCGGCCAGCGCCGGGTAGGCCTCGGCGATCGCCTGGTCGACGTGCGCGTCCGGGTCGTGGATGAGGACGAGGTCCACCTGGGGCAGGCCGAGCCGCCCCAGTGACTCCTCCAGGGAGCGGCGTACACCGTCGCGCGAGAAGTCCCAGACGCGCTCGTACGTGGCGGGCACGTCGAAGCCCTCGTCGTCGCGGCCGCCCCGTGAGGAGGGCACGAGCAGGCGGCCGACCTTGGTGGACAGCACGTAGCCGGAGCGGCCGGCGAGCGCCGCGCCGAGGCGGCGCTCCGACAGGCCGAGCCCGTAGTGCGGCGCGGTGTCGAACAGCCGTACGCCGCCGTCCCAGGCCGCGTCGATGGTGGCCTTCGCCTGCTCGTCGGTCAGCGCCTGGAAGAGGCCGCCGATCGGCGCGGTGCCGAGCCCGTGACGGGGCAGTTGGATCACATCAGCTCCCGGAGTGGTACGCATTGCCGCGAACCGCCGCTGCGGCGCCCCGCAGTGAGGCTGGGACCGGGCGCGTCGGCGAGCTCATCCTGGATGTCACCTTCCCGGGGGCCGGAGGCGGAGGCCCTGCATGCCGCCGTCCACGGCCAGCGCGGTCCCGGTGGTGGCGCCGGCTTCCGGGCTCGCCAGATAGGCGATCGCCGCCGCCACCTCGTCGGCGCTCACCAGGCGGCCCATGGGCTGGCGGGCGCTCAGTGCCGCCCGTTCGGCCTCGGGGTCGTCGGCCGCGTCGAGGAGCCGGGCGACCCACGGGGTGTCCGCGGTGCCCGGGTTGACGCAGTTGACCCGGATGCCGTCGCGTACATGATCCGCTGCCATCGCGAGCGTGAGCGACTGCACCGCGCCCTTGGTCGCGCTGTACAGGGCGCGGCCGGGCAGGCCGGCCGTGGCGGCGACCGAGCAGGTGTTGACGATCGCCGCGTGCTCGGACCTCCTGAGGTACGGCAGCGCCGCCCGGCTCACCCGGACCATGCCGAGCACGTTGACGTCGAACACCCGGCGCCACTCGTCGTCGTCGTTGTCCTCGACGGTGCCCTGCGCGCCGATGCCGGCGTTGTTGATCAGGATGTCGAGGCCGCCGAGCCGCTCGGCCGCCTCCGCGACGGCCTGGCGTACCCGCGCGTCGTCCGTCACGTCCACTGTGATGCCGATGAACGGCTCGCCGGGCGGGTGCAGGTCGAGGCAGGCGACCCGTATCCCGCGCCCGGCGAGCAGGGTGGCGGTGGCCAGGCCGATGCCGGAGCCGCCGCCGGTAACGATGGCTTTGAGGCTCATGCCCGGGTCCAGACCTCTCCGCCGGGGTAGGTGTGGGCGGTGATCGACTCGGCGTGCATCTCGGCGCTGAACCCGGGGGCCGTGGGCGCCCGATAGCGGCCGTGCTCGATCACCACCGGGTCGGTGAAGTGCTCGTGCAGGTGGTCCACGTACTCGATCACGCGGTCGTCCATCGAGCCGCTGACGGCCACGTAGTCGAACATCGCCAGGTGCTGCACCAGCTCGCACAGCCCGACCCCGCCCGCGTGCGGGCAGACCGGGACGCCGAACTTGGCGGCGAGCAGCAGGATCGCGATGTTCTCGTTGACGCCGCCGACGCGGGCGGCGTCGAGTTGCAGGTACGACAGCGCGCCGGCCTGCAGGAGCTGCTTGAACACGATCCGGTTCTGGACGTGCTCGCCGGTGGCCACCGGGATGGGCCTGATGCCCTCGGCGATGGCGGCGTGGCCGAGCACGTCGTCGGGGCTGGTGGGCTCCTCGACCCAGTGCGGGCGGAACTCGGCGAGCGCGCTCACCCAGGCGATGGCCGAGCCGACGTCCCAGCGCTGGTTGGCGTCGATCGAGAGCGGGAAGTCGGGGCCGCACACCTCGCGGGCCACGGTGAGGCGGCGGATGTCGTCGGCCAGGTCGGCGCCGACCTTGAGCTTGATCTGGCCGAAGCCCTGATCCAGCGCCTCCTGGCAGAGGCGGCGCAGCTTGTCGTCGTCGTACCCGAGCCAGCCTGGGGAGGTGGCATAGGCGGGATACCCATCGACCATGAGCCGATTTATCCGCGCTTCCTTGCTACTTTCCGCATTTTTCAGGATCTGGAGTGCTTGGTCCGGGGTCAGCGCGTCGCTCAGATACCGGAAGTCGACCAGGCCGACGATCTCCTCCGGAGACATCTCCGCCAGCAGCCGCCACAGCGGCTTGCCCGCCCGCCTGGCCTTCAGGTCCCACAGGGCGTTGACCACGGCGGAGATCGCCATGTGCATGACGCCCTTCTCCGGCCCGAGCCACCGCAACTGCGAGTCGTGCACCAGCTCCTTGTAGAGCCCGCCCAGGTCCTCGACGTCCCGCCCGATCACGTACGGCTCCAGCGCGCCGATCGCCGCCGTCTGCACGTCGTTGCCGCGCCCGATGGTGAACGCGAACCCGTGCCCGTCGAACCCGTCGTCCGTCGTCAGCACCACGTAGGCCGCGGAGTAGTCGGGATCGGGGTTCATCGCGTCGGACCCGTCGAGCTCCCGCGAGGTGGGAAAGCGCACGTCATGCGTCCGCATCCCCACGATCCGGTACGCCCCCGCGCCGGGCGCCGTCATGCCTGGCCCATGGTCTGCCGCTGTCTGCCGAGTCCGCCGATCTCCAGCTCCACCACGTCCCCGGCCCGCAGGTAGGGCTGGCCGGGCATGCCCATGGCCACTCCGGCGGGCGTGCCGGTGTTGATCACGTCGCCCGGCTCCAGCACCATGAACCGGCTCAGATAGCGCACCACCTCGGCCACGTCGAAGATCATGTTCTTGGTGTCGCCGTTCTGGCGCAGCTCACCGTTGACCCACAGGCGCATCGGCAGCGCCTGCGGGTCGCCCACCTCGTCGGCGGTCACCAGCCAGGGGCCCATCGGGTTGAACGTCTCGCACGACTTGCCCTTGTCCCACTGGCCGCCGCGCTCAAGCTGGAATTCCCGCTCGGACACGTCGTTGGCCACCGCGTACCCGGCCACGACGCCGAGCGCCTCTTCCCTGGACTCCAGGTAGCGGGCCCGCTTGCCGATGACGACCGCGAGCTCCACCTCCCAGTCGGTCTTCACGCTGTCGCGCGGCACGAGCACCTCGTCGTACGGCCCGACCAGGGTGTTGCTCGCCTTCATGAACACCACGGGCTCGGCCGGCACGTCGGCGCCGGACTCGGCGGCATGATCGCTGTAGTTGAGCCCGATGCACACGATCTTGCCCGGCCGCGCGATCGGCGCGCCGATCCGCAGCCCCTCGGCGTCGATGACGGGCAGCGCGCCACGGTCGAGCGCCTCGCGCACCCGCGCCACCCCGCCGGAGGCGAGGAACGCCCCGTCGATCTCGGGCTCTCCGATGTCGCGCAGGTCACCGGCGTCGTCCATCACCACCGGTCGCTCCTGACCGACGGCTCCTACTCGCAGCAGCTTCACAGCAACGCATCCTTCGTCAGACATCGGATGTCTCTACCTCCAGATGCTGGTGGTGAGACGGCGGGCATGTCAAGAGGTCGCCATCCCTCCTTGACGGTCGTACAGTGCCGTAATAGAACACGTTGCAGTACCCCAAAACCAAGCGCTTGATCAAGAGGGTGAACCGGGTGCACATCGACCTCGTCGACCAGGACAACTACGCCGCAGCTGGGCCGCCGCACCAGCAACTCGCCTGGCTGCGCGCCAACGACCCCGTCCACCGGCACCCGGGTGAGCCGGACTTCTGGGCGGTCACCCGTTACGAGGACGTCGTGCACGTCTCCCGGCACTCCGAGCTGTTCTCCTCCGCCAGGAAGCTGGCGCTGTTCAACGAGATGCCCGAAGAGCAGATCGCGATGCAGCGGATGATGATGCTCAACCAGGATCCGCCGGAGCACACCCGGCGGCGCTCGCTGGTCAACCGGGGCTTCACCCCGCGCACGATCGGCGCCCTCGAACAGCACATCCGCGACATCACCGACGACCTCCTGGACAAGTGCGGCAGCGAGGCCGACTTCGTCACCGAGGTTGCGGCCCCCCTGCCGCTGTACGTGATCTGCGAGCTCCTCGGCGCCCCCGTGACCGACCGCGACAAGATCTTCGCCTGGTCCAACCGCATGATCGGCGCCCAGGACCCGGACTACGCGGACTCCCCGGAGGAGGGCAGCAACGCCGCCATGGAGGTGTACGCCTACGCCAACGAGCTCGCCGTCCAGCGCAAGGCGAACCCCCGCAACGACATCGTCAGCAAGCTCCTCCAATCCGACGAAGCGGGCCAGAGCCTCGACGAGACCGAGTTCGACCTCTTCGTCCTGCTCCTCGTCGTGGCCGGCAACGAGACCACCCGCAACGCGGCCTCAGGCGGCATGCTCGCCCTCTTCGAGCACCCCGACCAGTGGGCCCGCCTGGCGGCCGACCCCGGACTCGCCGCCACGGCAGCCGACGAGATCGTCCGCTGGGTCTCCCCCGTCAACCTCTTCCGCCGCACCTCCACCGCCGACCAGGTCCTCGGCGGGCAGCAGATCAAGGAGAACGACAAGGTCGTCGTCTTCTACTCCTCCGCCAACCGCGACACCAGCGTCTTCCCCGACGCCGAAGTCTTCGACATCGGCCGCTCCCCCAACCCGCACATCGGCTTCGGCGGCGGCGGCGCCCACTTCTGCCTCGGCAACCACCTGGCCAAGCTCGAACTCCGCGTCCTGTTCGAGCAGCTCGCCCGCCGCTACCCCAACCTCCGCCAGACCGGCGACGCCCGCCGCCTGCGCTCCCACTTCATCAACGGCATCAAGGAACTCCCGGTCAAGCTGACCTAAGACGCGTCTCGGGTGCTGGAGCCGCCGACGCCTCGCACAGCGACTCACGGACGGCTCCGGCGCCTCGCACAGCGACTTGCGGACGGCTCCGGCGCCTCGTCACGGTGACGCCGTCGCGTGGCGGCCGGGGCGATCAGCCCACCGCCCCCTCCATCTGCAACTCGATCAGACGGTTGAGCTCAAGGGCGTACTCCATCGGCAGTTCGCGGGCGATGGGCTCGATGAAGCCACGCACGATCATGGCCATCGCCTCGTCCTCGGACATGCCGCGACTCATGAGGTAGAACAGCTGCTCCTCGCTGACCCGGGACACCTTCGCCTCGTGCCCGATGGACACGTCGTCCTCGCGGATGTCCACGTACGGGTAGGTGTCGCTGCGGCTCACCCGGTCGACCAGCAAGGCGTCGCACTTCACCGTGGCAGCGCTGTGGTGCGCGCCCTTGTTGACCCGGACCAGGCCCCGGTAGGACGTACGGCCGCCGCCCCGCGACACCGACTTCGACACGATGGTCGACGCCGTGTGCGGGGCGAGGTGCAGCATCTTCGCCCCGTTGTCCTGGTGCTGCCCCTCACCGGCGAACGCGATCGAGAGCGTCTCGCCCTTGGCGTGCTCGCCCATGAGGTAGACGGCCGGGTACTTCATCGTCACCTTGGAGCCGATGTTGCCGTCGACCCACTCCATGGTCGCGGCGGCCTCGCACATCGCGCGCTTGGTGACGAGGTTGTAGACGTTGTTCGACCAGTTCTGGATGGTCGTGTACCGGCAACGGGCCCCCTTCTTCAGGATGATCTCCACGACCGCGGAGTGCAGCGAGTCGGAGGAGTAGATCGGCGCGGTGCAGCCTTCGACATAGTGCACGTAGGCGTCCTCGTCGACGACGATCAGGGTGCGCTCGAACTGGCCCATGTTCTCGGTGTTGATGCGGAAGTAGGCCTGCAGCGGAATCTCGACGTGGACCCCCTTGGGCACGTAGATGAACGAGCCGCCCGACCACACCGCGGTGTTGAGTGCCGAGAACTTGTTGTCACCTGCGGGGATCACGGAGCCGAAGTACTTCCTGAACAACTCGGGCTGCTCCCGCAACGCCGAGTCGGTGTCGAGGAACACGACGCCCCGCTCTTCCAGGTCCTCTCGGATCGAGTGGTAGACGACCTCGGACTCGTACTGGGCGGCAACGCCGGCGACGAGGCGTTGCTTCTCCGCTTCGGGGATGCCGAGCCGGTCGTAGGTGTTCTTGATGTCGTCAGGCAGGTCTTCCCAGGTGGCCGCCTGCTTCTCGGTCGACCGGACGAAGTACTTGATGGTGTCGAAGTCGATCCCTGACAGGTCGGCGCCCCAGGAGGGCATCGGCTTCCTGCCGAACAGCCCGAGTCCCTTGAGCCGGGTCTGCAGCATCCAGTCGGGCTCGCCCTTGGCCGCTGAGATGTCCCGTACGACGGCTTCGGACAGACCTCGCTGGGCGGCCTGCCCCGCCACGTCGCTGTCGGACCACCCATAAGCGTAGTGGCCCAGGGCGTCGATCTCCTCTGCCTGGGTGCGGACGTGGTCGGCGGCGGTCGTCATGAGGTGCTTCTTTCCGGTCCCCTGCTTCGGACCCATGCGGTAACGGTGGGAGAGCCCCTGAGCGCGCGTCCGGTGGCGTGGGTGCCACTCTTCGCGGACAAGTCACCAGCATGCGGACCTCACAGTGGCCGCAGCAAAGAAATGGCACGCCTCCGACAGGGGTTGGCCAGATTTCTCGACAACTGCGCCTTATTTCGTATTCCGGCTACGGACTGCCCGTTCAGGTGAACGCGGACCGTATGACCTGCCCGACCATGGGTGCGCGGTCGAGCTCCGCTCTGACGTCCGCGAGGGTCTGGGCGGCCAACGCCTCGTAGTAAGCCTGTTCCGCGCGGCGCATGGCCGTCTTGACGGGACATGGACCGTCAGGTGGCGGAGAGAGCTCGCCGATCTTGCCGCAGCAACGGATCTCGGTGCAGTGAAAGAGGTACGCGTCACCCTCGATGGCTTCGACCACATCGAGCAGAGTGATCTCACCGAGCGACCTGGCCAGGCGGAAGCCACCACGCGGCCCAGGAACAGAGGTCAGGAGTCCCGCCCTGACGAGTTGCTGCAACTGCTTGATCAGGTAAGGGGCCGGCAGCCCGTGAGCCTCGGCGAGCTGACCGCTGCCCACCGGGCCGCCACCGATCATGTCCAGGTTGAGGAGTGTGTGAAGGGCCCACTCGACGCCCTTGGCCATTCTCATGATGTGGACATCATATGTCCGGGACCCAGGTGTCGCCCAGCTGCGGCCTCTAATCTTGACATTTGATATCCAGGATATATAACGTCCAGGATGTACGGCGCGGACCGCGGTCCATGAGCCCGGGAACAGGTCCCGGCGGCGACGTCCGTACTCACGTCAAAGGGGAGAAGGCATGAAGGACATCCTGGTCATCGGTGGCGGTTTCGCCGGCGTGTGGAGCGCGGCAGGAGCTGTTCGCGCCGCGCGCGCGGCCGGAAGCGCCGGGGAGGAGCTGCGCGTGACCCTGGTCAGCGGTGGCGACGACCTGGTCATCCGCCCGCGTCTGTACGAGGACGACCCGGAGACCATGCGCGTGCCGCTGGACCGCGTCCTCGGCCCGATCGGCGTACGCCGCCTCACCGCGACCGCGACCGATATCGACACCGAAGCCCGTACTGTCCGCGCCGTCGGGCGGGAGGGCGCCGGCTTGACCCTGTCCTACGACAAGCTCGTGCTGGCGACCGGCAGTCAGCTGGTACGCCCCACCTTCCCCGGCGCGGGGGACGTCTTCGACATCGACACCCTGCCCGCGGCGGCCGCGCTCGACCACCACCTGCGGCGGCTGCCCCAGCGGGAACCCTCCGACGGTCAGTACACGGCCGTCATCGTGGGCGCCGGCTTCACCGGCCTGGAGATCGCCACCGTCCTGGGTGAGCGGCTGCGGGCGATCGCCGACGAGCAGGGCGCCGGCGAGACAGTGCGGATCGTCCTGGTCGACCGCGCAGAGGTCCTCGGCCCAGAGCTAGGCCCAGGACCTCGCCCGCACATCAACGGCGCGATCGACCAGCTGAAGATCGAACGGCGTCTGGGCTCCACCGTGTCGTCGGCGACCCCCAAGAAGGTCGTTCTCTCGGACGGCGAGATCATCCCCGCGGCGACCGTCATCTGGACGGCCGGCATGGCCGCGAGCCCCCTCACCGCCCAGATCCCGGGCGAACGCGACCAACTGGGCAGGCTGACCGTCGACAGGTACATGCGGGTGATCGGAGTCCCCGACGTGTACGCGGCCGGCGACACCGCCGTGGCCGCCGCCGAAGACGGGCACTACACGATCCAGAGCTGCCAGCACGCCCAGCCGATGGGAAAGTGCGCCGGATACAACGTGGCAGCCGGACTCCTCGGCACCGACCTCCTGCCCTTCACCGCCGACCCCTACAGCAACGCTCTGGACCTGGGGTCCGCCGGCGCCGTCACCACGAACGGCTGGGAGCGTACGGTCACGGCGACCGGCCCCGAGGCCAAGACCATGAAGCAGGACATCAACACGAAGTGGATCTACCCGGCGGTCGACGACCCGGAGCAGATCCTCGCCCAAGCGAGCCGCCTCCTCAACGGTTGACGGCCCGCACCGTCGGCATCCTCCCGGCAGGGTCATCCAGCGCGCTGACGCCCGCCGGGAGTATGCCCGTAGGTGCGGCGGAACACGCTGACGAACGTACTCGCCGCACTCCACCCACAGCGGTGCGCCACCGTACTCACCTGTGCCCCGTCGGCCAGCATGCGCAGAGCGTGGTACAGCCTCAGTTGGGTCCGCCACTGCACGTAGCTCATCCGCATTTCCTCCCGGAACAATCGGGCCAAGGTCCGCGCGCTGGAGCGACAGGCCTGAGCGAGGTCTTCAAGATCGAAGGTCGTGGACAAGTTCTCCTCGACCAGCTTGCAGGCTTCGATCAATCGAGGATCGCGCGGCGCGGGAAGCCGGATCGGTTGCTGTGACGACACGTCCAACTGATCGATGAGCACGGCCAGCAACCGTTCGCTACGCCCAGGCTCTCCCGTGCCGTCCGGTTGTTCGGTGTAGTAGATGATCAGCTCGCGCAACAACGGGCTCACCTCGACCACCGCCGGCACATCCACGTCCAAGGGGTTGCCTGTGGCAGGCAGGCCGACCCCATGGAATTTCGTCGGTCCGTAAACGCGATGTTGGTGGGTCGCTCCTGCGGGAATCCAGATCGCCCGATTCGCAGGGGCGATCCAACTCCCCGCGCTCGTGGTGACTGATATGACCCCGGTGCTGGCGTACACCACTTGATGCTCATCGTGCACGTGGTGGGCGATCACCGCACGCGATGGGAGCTCCAGGACCATGGTCGCGGAATCCCACACTTGGCTCGAATTCTGCATAACGTGGCATTATATCGCCGGAGGAATTCATCGAACTGAGAGAAGAAGCCGAGGCAGCCGGCTTTCTCGGCCTCATAGCAGGCCACTCGTTCCTCCTGGGTCGGAGCGTCATAGCAGGAAGCGGAAGAGCGGACTGGAGGCGTCGATGCGTTCGATCCGGAGCGGGGCGGCCTCCATGCGCTTCAGCAGGCTCGGCAGATCGTCGGGACTGGCCAGCTCGATACCGACCAGGGCGGGGCCGGTCTCGCGGTTATTGTGCTTGACGTACTCGAACAGGGTGATGTCCTCGTTCGGGCCGAGCACCTCGTCGAGGAATCGGCGTAGCGCGCCCGGCTCCTGGGGAAACTCGATCAGGAAATAATGCTTGCGCTCCTCGTGGATCAAGGCACGCTCGACGACCTCGGCATAGCGGCTGACGTCATTGTTCCCGCCGGAAAGCACGCAGACCACTGTGGCGGAGTCCGGGATCTCCACCATTCCGAGAGCGGAGCCGGCGAGCGCACCGGCAGGCTCGGCGATGATGCCGTCATTCTGGTAAAGGGCCAGCATCTCGCTGCACACTCGACCTTCCGGCACCGCGACGAGCTCAACATCGGAGGCGGCGATGATCGGGAAGGTGACGTCTCCGGCTCTGCGCACGGCGGCACCGTCGACGAAGGTGTCGATCTCGCTCAGGGTGACGGGCTCGCCGGCCGCGAGTGCCGCGGCGACGCCGGCCGCTCCCTCCGGCTCAACGCCGATGACGCGCGTCCGTGGGTGCCGCTCCTTCAGCCACGCGAGGGAGCCGGCCAGCAGCCCTCCTCCGCCCACAGGCAGCACCACCACATCCGGGCCGGCACCAAGTTGCTCCACCGCCTCGCGGATGACGGTCCCCTGGCCGGCGATGGTCCGCGCATCGTCGAACGCCGGCACGATCGTCGCGCCGGTGGCACGGGCATCGGCGGCCGCGGCGGCCGCCGCCTCGTCGTAGGTATCGCCGCCCAGGACGGTTTCGATCATGCTGCCGCCCAGCGCCGCGATCCGGTCGCGCTTCTGGCGCGGCGTCGTGCGCGGCAGGTACACCCGCCCGTGTACGCCGAGCGCCGAGCAGGCGTAGGCCACACCCTGGGCATGATTGCCCGCACTGGCGGCGACCACCCCAGCCGCTCGCGCGACATCGTCGAGCTGCGCGATCAGGTTGAACGCGCCACGTACCTTGTAGGAGCGTACGGTCTGTAGATCCTCGCGTTTGAGCCACACTTCGGCGCTCGTCGCATCGGAGAGACGTGTGTTGCGTTCGAGTGGCGTCGTCCGCACCACACCGGCCAAGCGGCCTGCGGCCTCATCCACGGCATCGGCGGCGACCGGAGCGCCGCTCGTCGTCATCGCCCTGTCCGCGGCTCGATCGGCGCGATAGCCCTGCGACAGCGGTAGCGAGCGTCAGGCGGCGGGTCAGAGACGAGCACAGGTTGCGGAATCACCTTCTACCTAATAGCTGATCTGGGCAGACGAGCCAACTTCAGCCCCTCCGATGGCTGGATTCCGACAGAACTTGGCCCGTCAGTCGAAAGCGGTCAAGCCCGTCGTCTTCGAGTGGGCAACGGGCCGAGTTTCCTTTTGGGACTGGTTGGCAGGTCGGGCGTTCCCCATACTTTCCGGTACGACCCGCTCGCTGCCCGGGGAGGCCTCCGTGACGACGCCTGCTACCGGAGTGACCTCCCTGGTCGGGCGTCTCCTGCTGCTGGGCCTGGCCGTCGTGCCGCCGTCAGTGGCGGCGGTCTCACTCTGGGCATGGGTCCGTGGCCATGTCATCGGCGCCGTACTGATCGTCGCCGGCTACGAGGTTCTCCTTCTCGTCGGCGGGTTCGCCGGCAAGGTCTTCGGCGATCTGCAGGACCGCTGGGTGAAAGTCACCGCGGACTGGGCGGACGAGACGCTCCGCCGTACCTCCGCCCGCTTCCAGCGCGACTATCGGCGGCAGGTACGGGAAACCGTCAGATTCGTCGACCAGAAGGGCTTCATCATCCGTGGTGACGCGCCCGAGCTCGAGCACATCTACGTTGATGTCAGTCTGGAGTCACGACCGCCTCGCGAGGACGCCGGTGGCCTGGTGACCGACCTCCCGCAGGTGTCGAACCAGCGCCGCTCCCTGCGCACCTTCATCCAGCGCGAGAACCCGGCCGTGCTGGCCCTCATCGGCGCCCCTGGCACCGGGAAGACGACGCTGCTGCGCCACACGACCCTGCGGATGTGCTCAGACAGATCATCTCGACGCTCCCTGCCTGTCCTGCTCTACCTGCGTGACCATGCGGCAGCCATCGTCGCACGGCCCGACATAGGACTGCCTGAGGTCATCGTCACCCGGCTCGGACACCTGCGTGAGCAGGAGCCGCCTGGCTGGTTCGACAGGCAGCTGAGACGAGGGCGGTTCGTCATCATGCTGGACGGCCTGGACGAAGTGCCCCGTGAGGAGCACCGGCAGCGCGTCATCGACTGGGTGGATCAGCAGATCGCCGAGTATCACCGCAACGACTTCATCATCACCAGCCGGCCCTACGGCTACCGTCAGTATCCGCTGAACAGCGCGGCCGTGCTCCAGGTGCAACGCTTCACGCCCGAACAGACCGTGGAGTTCGTACGGGCCTGGTACCGCGCGGCCGACCGGCTGACCGATCATGCGGCGCGATCGCGTGGGCGTCCCGAGGCGCTGCTGAGCCAACTGCGGCGCAACGCCCACCTTTATGAGCTCGCAGCCAACCCGCTTCTCCTCACCATGATCGTCAACGTGCACCGCATCCGCGGCGAGTTGCCCGGCACCCGGGCGGAGCTGTACGCGGAGATATGCCGGGTCGTGCTCTGGCGGCACGACTACAAGCGGTCGGCGGAGCCCGGCGACGGCTCGCTCGACGGGGAGCGTAAGGAGCGCATTCTGCGCGAGCTGGCCCTCACGATGATGCGGGAAGGGACGCGAGACCTCCCCCGGTCCCAGGCGCTGGACCTGATCGACGCGTTCCTCGCACCGCAGCCGCCGGACGGCTCCGCCGACACCTCGGCCCCGGACATGAGCGCCGGCTCACCGGCCGGTGAGCCGGCCCCGGGCACGTCGGCGAACGAGCTGCTCACGGACATGGGGACCAGTGGGCTCCTGCTCGAACGCGAGGTCGGCACCTATTCGTTCGCACACCAGACCTTCCAGGAGTATCTCGCCGCTGCCTACATACAGGACCATCCGGAGCTGGAGAGCATTCTGACCGGCGCGGTGGACGACCCCTGGTGGCGGGAGACGACCCTGCTCTACGTGACCCGGGCCGACCCCACCGGCATCGTCCAGGCCTGCCTGGCCTCCAGCTCGGTGCCGGCGCTCGCGCTCGCCTTCGACTGCGTGGACGAAGGACGCCCGGTGTCGCCGGACGCTCAGGCAGCGCTGGACCGGCTGCTGGATGACGGGTCGAACGCGAGCGACGAGCGCACCCGCCTGCTCGCCGCGATAACCGTCACGCGCCACCTACGGGAGGCCGTCAGGGTCCAGGAGCGGACGTGGGTGTGTGCCCGGCCGATCACCCCGGAGATGTACGGCAGGACCGGTCTGGCCACGCGCGCCGGAGCCCTCGTCTGGGCCGGGCCGACCGCCCGGAACCGCGGCGACGATGACCCTGTGCCTGGGCCGCTATGGCCTGCGGACGTCGCCGCCCTCATCGACTGGGTGAACGCCCTGGTCCCCGGAGGTCCCACCTATCGGCTGCCCACCGTGGAGCTGACGCGCGAGCCAGGCTTCGCGCTGGTCACCGCTGGGGATGCGCGCCCGGTCTGGGTGGCGTCCGCATCGTCGCTGCCGGACCTCCAGGTGGCCGGCGAAGTCGCGCATCCGTTCGCGGCGACCCCCGAAGAGGTGGACGACCAGGTGCACACGGACCTGCGGGACTCGAAGGTCCGGGATGCGACCCTCATCGCCTGCCTGCTCTACCGAACGCATCTGTGCAACGCGCTCAGCAACGACACGATCCCCTTCGCGGCTCCCTTTGGCGATCTGTACCAGCTCAGTGAGTTCGCCGCCCATCCACGCCGGGCCCTCGAACGCGACCTCGTCAGCCATGACCTCCGCGGCACCGATCACCTGCGCGACCGAGTGGACAGGTTTCTCACTGCTGAAAGTCACCTGCTGGCGTTCAACATCGGCCAGGTCCGGAGCCTGATGCGCCACCTCACCCGTGATCGTGACCTGGCCCGCGCCGGAGAGGTGGACCTGTCGGGCGATCGCCGCAGGTGCCTGATCAGCAGCATGTCGATCTTTCTCTGCTGCTGGCTCGCGGCCGCGACGCCTGACTCGGCCGATGAGGACCGGTCCACGCAGGCATCGATCTTGCAACCTCCCAGCAAGCAGGCGACCCTGTCACAGCTGGTCCGGCCCTTCCGCCCCAAGACCGCCGTACCACCGTCGACGCCGGACGCACTCCTCGTCAGGATCCAGGCAGCCGTCGAGAATCTCGGCCACGTCGTGGACGCTGACAAGGCGAACGCCGATCTGGGCATGGCCTACGAGGTGGCGCAGGCCATGCGGACGATCGCCTGCGACTCGCTCGGCGGATCCGGCCGGTTCGACCCGGACGCGGTGCGCTGCGTCCGGCTCGGTGCGATGGCGGTCGCCACCGCTGCCGCGCGCGTGCTCGGGACGAGCGACATCACCAGAGACTTCCGGGCGATAGCCACGGGGATCACCGCGTTGGAACGACGTGCCACGGATCCGGCACGTTGGCGCGACGCGGTCATCCTCGTCCGCTCCTGACGATCGCCCGCCGCCGCAGCACCGGCCGCGCCGCCGGCAATCGTCCGCTCCTGAGGATCGCGCGCCGCCGCGGCACCGGCCGCGCAGCCGGCACAGATCGAGCTCTGAGAAGCGCACGGGCACGTCCTAGAAGTCGAAGGACCGCAGATGACGTCGTCGTGGCCGGGAGCGGCGACGGGCGGCTCGGATGCGGGTCAGGATGCGGATCATGCCATCCGGCCCCGGCTGCCAGCCGCGCTCCATCAGAGCGTTGGCCACGTGCTCCAGGAAGTCGGCCGTCCGGGCCGGGATGACGTCACGGCCCACCGCGATGACGCGCCAGCCCAGCCGGTTGAGCTCCTGCCTGCGGAGATCGTCACGGCGCTGGTCGGCGGGCCCGGCGTGGTGGGCGCGGCCGTCGTACTCGACAGCCACCTTGTACGGCTCCCATCCCAGGTCAAGATAGGCGTTACGGTCGCCCGGCAACGGGACGCGGATCTGCGCGGTGGGTCTGGGGAGGCCGCCGTCGATGAGGATGACGCGCAGCCAGCTCTCCCGAGGCGAGGCCGCGCGGCGGTCGGCGAGCGCCAGGATGTCACGGACGCGCCGGGAGGTCGTCGGGCGGTGCAGCAGGCCGTCGAGGTCCACGCCGCGACGCAGAAACTGGTCGACCACCGTCACCGCCTCCAGCCGGGGCAGCCAGCGAGCGCAGTCGAAGGCCGTACGATCCAGCGTGGTGAGGCGTACCCCGGCGTGCTCGGTGACGTCACCGCTGGGCACGGACATCACGTGGACGAGACAGCCGGGAATCGCCAGCTCGGCGGGGACCATGATCTCGACAGGCCGGTCAGCGGCGGGGATGGCACTGGCAAGGGGATCCAGCCCCCAGACATGAGCCGCCGTCCGACGACACGCGACGGCCTGAGGAACGCAACGGGTAACGCAGCGGGCACGATCGACCAGCGGCAGAGCAGGGGTGTTCACGCCGCCCAGCATGCGCTCCCCCCGCCACCGTCCAAGCGTCCGAACGAGATTCTGTGGAGAACATCGAGTTATCCACAGAGCAGGGGTAGGAAGAGCCGCTCCGCCCTTGCACAGCGTGGTGATGGGCTGCCAGTCACGCAGGGGGAAGGACCTACCGGACCGGTACGCCGCATCACCACGCTGGTTCAACCGAAGACCACAGCCCTGTCACCTGGCCGCGCCTCCATACCTTTCACCAGGTCCCGCACGCTGTAAGCCAGCATGATGTGCGCCCAGCCGTGCACCTGCGGCTCACGACACGGCTCACCGCAGCGCCGGACCGCGAACCACCCATCGCCCCGCCAGATCTCCCAGCCCTGGCCATAGCGCGCTAGCAGCCCGTCCAGGTCCGCCCTGGCGTCACCACGCACGAACCGCACGCCCTGGCCGGTCACCCCTGACGCCTCTCCCCGCCGACAACAAGCGACACCGCACCGACCCGTACGTCCGCAGCCCATGGACCATCAGCCCACCCCTGCTCGACACGCTCGGCAATACGCCGAACCATCGACGCTGGAAAGCATGAACAAGCGTCCCGCGCCTACCACCTCGGCATCAGCGCAGCGCACGAAGCCGGGGACCGGACTCTTGAATCCAATCTCGTCGGATCATCGGCCTATCAGGTCTCAAACGTCGGGGACCCTTCAGAAGCCATCGCGCTCGCACATGCCGCCGTAGACCTGGCCGGACCTCATGCCCCTCCACGCGCCCGCGCTCTGTGCTGGGATCGGGTGGCATGGGCGCACGCACGAGCCGGAGAAGCACAGATGACAATGCGTGCACTTGGCGAGGCTGAAACAGCACTGACGCACCATGACGATGAAGACGAGCCCGGTTACCTCTATTGGGTGGACGCCGGCGAACTACAGATCATGGAAGCGCGCTCCTACACCGAGCTTCGCCGCCCACTTCGCGCCGTTCCTCTCTTGACTGACGTCCTTGCTCACTACGACGTCACCCATACCCGTGAGCTCGCGCTGTACCTGTCGTGGCTTGCGGTAGCACTTGCCGATGCCAACGAACCGGAGGACGCGGCGCAGGCCGCCACCCGCATGCTCACCATGTCCGCAGATGTGGCCAGCGACCGCACCGCCAAACGGGTGCAGGTGGTCCGCACGCGACTGGCGCCCTACTCCGACATACCGCAAGTACGGGACGTGCTCTCCGACCATCGCTGGAGCGCGTAGCCCACGAGATGACAGCGAACCTGAGTCAAAGAACTCTTTTTCACCGTTCGCATCCGGTTGCGGCCTCAGGGAAATCCTTCCGCTGTGGGTCACCGCTTCACCGCACGGGAAACGTCACCCCGGTGAGCTCCTCGGAGACGGTCCACAGGCGCTGCTGGACGGCCTGGTCGTGGGAGGCGGGGCTGGAAGTGACCAGCTTCGGGTAGCCGCGGATCTCACCCCGGCTGCCGGGGCCGTAGTACTGCCCACCGACGACCGCGGAATCGGTGGCGGCGCGCAGGGTGGGCAGGGCGCCCATCTCGGCCTTCTGGGTGAGCAGCGGCGCGAGCCAGGTGATGGGCACGCGAAGCGCGGCGGGCGCGTTGCGGACGAGCTCGGTGTTGGACACGCCGGGATGGGCGGCCACCGCGACCGTGGTGCCGTGTGACGCGAGCCGGCGCTGCAGTTCGTACGTGAACATCAGGTTGGCGAGTTTGGCCTGGCCGTAGGCGGCGACACGGCTGTACGAGCGCTCCCACTGGAGGTCGTCGAAGTGGATGGCGGCCCGGATGCGGTGACCGGTGCTGCTGACCGTCACGACGCGGGAGCCGGGGACGGGCAGGAGCCGGTCCAGCAGCAGGCCGGTCAGGGCGAAGTGGCCGAGGTGGTTGGTGCCGAACTGCAGCTCGAAGCCGTCGGCGGTGGTCTGCCGCGGGGTGTACATCACGCCGGCGTTGTTGATCAGAAGGTCGATGCGCGGGTGGGCGGCGCGCAGGTCGGCCGCCGCGGCCCGGATCGAGTCCAGGGAGGTCAGGTCGAGGGCCTGGACGGTGACGTCGCCGGTGATGCGGGCGGCCGCCTGCTTGCCCTTCTCGATGTCGCGGACGGCCAGGACCACTGTCGCCCCGCGTGCCGCGAGCATCCGGGCGGTCTCGAAGCCCAGCCCGGTGTTGGCGCCGGTCACGATCGCCACCCGGCCGTGCTGGTCGGGGATGTGCTGCTCGGTCCAGTTGCTGCTCATGGCGTACTCCTAAAAACCTAAAGAACCATCGGTCTGTTAGGAGCAACATAAAAGACCGCCGGTCTCCTGTCAAGAGACCGGCGGTCTCTAAGATAGGCTGAGTACGTGACCTTTCAGCGAGCGCGCAGCGAGGAGCAGCGGGGGATCCGCCGCCGGGCGATCCTGGACACGGCGGCGGCGATGCTCGACGAGATGCCCGTGGCCGACGTGAGCCTCAACGAGCTCAGCCGGCGGGTGGGCCTGGCCAAGTCGAACGTCCTGCGGTATTTCGAGTCACGCGAGGCGGTGCTGCTCGAACTGCTGGACGTCTTCCTGGAGAGCTGGCTCGCCGAGCTGGCGGACGAGCTGGCCGCGGGCATCGAGGCGCACGCCGAGCCGGAAGTGCGGGCGGGCCGGCTGGCCGAGATCCTCAGCCGGTCACTGGCGGACCGCGTGGTGCTGTGCGACCTCTTCGGCGCGCAGGGCGGCGTCCTTGAGCACAACGTCTCGGTCGAGGTGGTCAAGCGGCACAAGCGCTCCTCCCTCGCCAGGCTCGCGGCCATGGCCGAGCTGATGCGCCGCCACGTGCCCGAGCTCGGCGACAGCGCGCAGCTGTTCTGCCTGATGACCCTGGTCTCGGCGGGCGCGCTTTCGGCGTACGTCCCGCCGCCGCCCAGCCTCCTCGCCGCCTACGCGGACGAGCCCGCCCTCAGCGTGCATAACCTGGAGTTGCGTGACGCGCTGCGGATCTCCATCACCTCGACGCTCCTGGGCGTGCTGCCGCGCGCCTGAACCTTTCTCGCGGGCCAGGCGCAGCGGGATCACGTACGGCTACGCCGTGCTCGAAGTCAGACCAGCTTCCGCAGCTCAGGAAGGACCTCCAGGGCCAGCCGCTCGGCCTGCCCACGAGGGTCCGGGCCGGCGGGCATGAAGTTCATCGAGGTGAACCCCAGCGCCGCCAGCGACCCGAGCCGATCCAGCACCGCCTGCGGCGGCCCCGCCACCACCGACGCCGAGTCGGAGTCCGCGCCGATCTGGAACGGCACGTTGTAGACGCACCGCACCGGCCGCCCCTGCGCGGCGTCGAGGACCCGCTCGCGCATGGCGGCGGCCTGCTCCGGCGGCGCGAACCCGAGTGACGGGATCCAGCCGTCCGCCAACTGCCCGGTCGCCGCCAGCGCCCGGTTGCCGTACGTGCCGAGCCAGATCGGGATGGGAGTGTCCGGCTTGGGCTCCATGGCGGCCTGCTCGGTGCGATAGCGGCTCCCCGTATAGGTCAGCTCCGCCTGCGACCACAGCCCGCGCATGATGTGGATGGCGTCCACCATCCCGTCGACCTTCTCCCGAGGCGTCGGCACCCCGAGCCCGAACGCGCGGAACTCCTCGTCGGAGTAGCCGCCGCCGAGCCCCAGGATGAGCCGGCCGCCGGAGAGCCGGTGCAGGCTCTCGGCCATCTTGGCCACCATCGCGGGCGGCCGGTACGGCACTCCCAGCACCCGGGTCGCGATCTTGACGCGGGAGGTGGCGGCGGCCACCCAGGTGAGCATCGTCCAGACCTCGTAGGTCGGCTCGGTGCCCGACGGGTGGTCGGAGGTGGAGACGAAGTCGTACCCGAGCTCTTCTGCGGCCCGCGCGTCACCCACCGGATCGGCCCCCTGAGCGGCCGAAGCCGAGATGCCGAGCCCGAACAGCGGCGTGGTCATGGCAGCCCTCCCTTTGACGGTTTACATGTAAACCTATGGCCGCAGTTGGTTACACGTCAACCAAACCGGACTAGGGTGGGGAGCATGGACGAGCCACGCTGGCTGGACGATGCCGAGTTCCGCGCGTGGATCGGCTACCGCCGGATGAGGTTGCTGCTCGACGCCCAGGTCAACCGCGACCTGCTGCACGACTCGGGACTGTCCGCGCCCGACTACGACGTGCTGACGGCGCTCACCTCGAGCGAGGAGCGGCGCTGGCGGCTGACCGCGCTCGCCGAGTGGATGCTCTGGTCCAAGAGCCGGCTGTCCCGGCACATCTCACGGATGGAGCAGCGCGGGCTGGTCACCCGCGAGGAGTGCGCGTCCGACGCCCGGGGTGCCATGGTCGTGCTGACCGAGGGCGGGCTGCGGGCCATCGAGGCGGCGGCGCCGGACCACGTGGAGTCCGTGCGCCGCCATTTCATCGACCTGTTGACCAGGGAGCAGATCGAGGTGCTCGGCACGGTCGCGGAGACCGTACTCACTCATCTGTCGGAGCCGGTTGAATCTGCGCCGCCGCGTCGTTCTGAGCGGTGACGGCGCGCGGCCGGCCGGGTGAGGGCTATGGCCTGGGACGTTCGGTCAGCAGTTTGAGGCACAGCGCGGCGGCCCAGGTCCAGATGATGCCACCGCCGGCCAGCATCAGACGGTAGTCCTGGGCGGGGAACGCGGCGAACCCCAGGACAAGGTAGGCGGCCGGGGCGAGAACGCTGTAGAGCACCCAGCCGCGCTGACCGTCGCGGGCGAAGCGGCGGGCGAACACCAGACAGGCCACGCTCAACGCGAGCCCCATCCCGAGGGGTGCGAGGTTGTGGAGCAGGCCGTGCCAGCTGACCTGGGCGGGGAGGCCGCCGGGGGTTCCGGGCGGGTACCCGTCGGCGGGGTCGGTGGGAAAGACGCCCGCCCAGATCAGGCTGGCACCGTAGACGCCCAGGAGCCAGGTGCCCCAGGCGCGGCCCGGGGTCTTGGGCTCCAGCGTGCGACGCAGGCCGACGACGGAAGCCAGGATCAACAACCCGCAGACCAGGAAGTTGGCGGTCTGGATCCAGCCGTACTCGCCCAGGCTCAACATGCTGAGGGGGTGGCGGCGGGCGTCGAATCCGTCGCGGCTCATCGCCTGGCCGACGATCAGCAGAAGGAACAGCGGGCCGGCGACCACGCCGCAGAGGAGAAGTGCACGGGCCGGGGCGTTGACCGGCCGGTCCACGCCTCGGGCGACAGGTGCGGGGGTGTGTCGGGGGGCATGGGTGACTCCTGTGTCTGTCATAACGGGACAAGCAGATGCTTGGCCCATGGTGCTCGGCACGGTCGCGAAGGCACCGAGGTCAGCTGAGCCAGATCGGGCTCCAGTCGGCCATCTCGTTGAAGCGGCGCAGCTCGGCCAGTCCGGAGATGCTGCCGAGCCAGCCCGCGTAGGGCGTGCGGTCGAAGCCGCTCTGGACCATGGTCAGCCGGGTCTTGCCGCCGCTCCCCTCCAGCTCCCAGGTGCCGACGCCGTTGTGCCCCCAGTCGATGGAGACCTTGCTGTCGGGCTCCAGCTCCAGGATCCTCGCCGGCTCGCCCTCGGCGTCGAACCCGCCCATGGAGTAGCGCCCGCCGACGCGCGGCTCGATCTCGATCGGGTAGCCGAACCAGCGGCTGACCTTCTCCGAGTCGATCAGGGATGCGTACACCTTCGCCGGCGAGGCGTCGATCAGGACCTCCGCGCGCAGCTCGGCGGAGGTGAAGTCGGGCTTGGGGGTGAGGTCGCGGCCCTCGAAGTGCTCGACCAGGTTGGCCACCGCGAGGTACCAGTAGGTCTGCAGGACACCGCGGATGTTGGTGTCCTCGAGCGCCTCCTGCATGTCGAAGTGGCTCTGCGACACCGAGACGATCGCCGCGTCGGGACCGTCCTCCTCCACGGCGAACTCCGTCGTCGTCTCGACGCCGTCCAGCGTCCAGGCGAAGCGCACCGTACGGTCGTCGGCGTGCAGGAGCCGCTGGTGCGGCGCGTCGCCCTCGGGCGTGGAGCGGCCCCAGAACGCGTAAATCCCGGGCAGCTCCACCTCGGCATGCTCGGCCAGCCACACGCGCAGGGTGTCCGGGTCGGTCAGGGCGTGCCGCACCTGCTTGACGGAGGCGGGGACGCGGGCGCGGATGATCATCGGGTCACTCATGGACTTCTCCCTTGGGATAGCAGGCGACGGCGAGCTTGAAGGCGTCGCCTTCGGCTCCGCCATAGCGGGTGAACAGCTCCCGCATCATGGTCTGCAGGTCGTTCAGGAACTCCTGCCGCTTTTCCGGCCGTACGTGAATCTCGCCGGACAGGCCGATCGACGGCAGCTCCGGCGCGGTCTTGTCCAGCGCCGCGATGTCGGCCTGGACGTCCTCCATCAGGTCGAGCAGGTAGCCGAGGCTGAGCTCGTCACGCGCCTTCGTCAGCCCGATCCGGCCGACCAGCCGCGGCGACAGCCAGTAGGAGCGGGCGGCGGCCTGATAGATGCCCTCGTTGATGCCGCGCACCCGGCGCTCGGACACCAGGTCGACCAGACCGGCGTCCACCAGCCTTTTGACGTGGTAGTAGACCCGCTGCGAGGTCTGGCCGAGCCGGGCCGCGACCTCGCCGCAGGTGGCCGGCTCGGCGAGTTGCCGCAGCACCTCGACGCGCTGCGGCTTGAGCAGCGCCTCGGCCTGCTCGATCTCTTCTAGGTACAGGACGTCTCTCATCGCAAAAATGAGTCTTTACGTAAAAACCATTTTTGTCAATGGCCCATGCGAAAGCCGCGGCGGGGCCGCGGTCAGATCAGGGCCAGGAGCCTTCCTGGTCGGGGTCGCCGCCGTTGGCCAGCAGCTGCAGGTCGGACTCGACCATCATGGCGACCAGCTCCTCGAAGGACACCGAGGGCTCCCAGCCGAGCTGGACGCGGGCCTTCTTCGGGTCGGCGCACAGCAGGTCCACCTCGGCCGGGCGGTGCAGGCTCTGGTCGGTGACGACGTAGCGCTCCCAGTCCAGATCGACCGCCGCGAACGCGGCCTGCACCAGCTCCTTGACCGACTTCATCCGCCCGGTGCCGATGACGTAGTCCTCCGGCGTCCCGGCCTGGAGCATCAGGTGCATGGCGCGGACGTAGTCACCCGCGTAACCCCAGTCACGCCTGGCGTCCAGGTTGCCGAGACGGAGGTCGGCGGCCAGGCCGAGCTTGATGCGCGCCACGCCGAGCGTGACCTTGCGGGTGACGAACTCGGCCCCCCGCCGCGGCGACTCGTGGTTGAACAGGATGCCGGAGACGGCGAACATGCCGTACGACTCGCGGTAGTTCTGGGTGAGAAAGTGGCCGTACGCCTTGGCGACGCCGTAGGGCGAGCGCGGATGGAACCCGGTCGTCTCCGTCTGGGGCGTCTCGCTGACCTGCCCGAACATCTCCGACGACGAAGCCTGATAAAAGCGGATCTGGCCGGAGGGGCGGCCGCCGCGCGACGCGCCCGAGCAGACCCGGATCGCCTCCAGCATCCGCAGCACGCCCATCCCGGTGACCTCGGCGGTCAACTCGGCCTGCTCCCAGGACATCGGCACGAAGGAGATCGCGCCGAGGTTGTAGACCTCGTCGGGCTGAACCCGTTCCACCGCGGAGATCAGCGACCCCTGGTCCAGCAGGTCGCCCCGGATCACCTGGACGTCGGCCAGCAGCCTGCGCATCCGCGACAGCCGCGGGTTGGCCTGACCTCGGGCCAGCCCCCACACCTCATATCCCTGACCGAGCAGGTGCTCCGCCAGATAAGAACCGTCCTGGCCGGTGATGCCGGTGATCAGAGCGCGCCTGGCCAACGGGGTCCTCCAACTATCGCTGCCGCGTCCGTTGCGACGGAAATGTACGCCATGCCCTCGGATCCATCTAGAACACGTTCTACCGAACCACGCTCGGTCACGGCAACGTCGCAGTTCGCACGGCGTGTGGCTGCCGCTGTGAACAATTCCAGATGACCTACCGAATGGTAGCCTTCTCGGACTAAGGTCATCTTTCACGGTACACGCCCTTCTCGGGGCCTACCGGGCGGAGAAAGGGGTGTCCGTGAGTGACACGCTGCGGATCGCGCTGTTGTCCTACCGCAGCAAACCCACCTGCGGCGGCCAGGGCGTCTACCTCCGTCATCTGACCCGCGAGCTGGTCGCCCTCGGGCACCACGTCGAGGTGTTCTCCGGTCAGCCCTACCCTGAGCTCGACGAGGGCGTGATCCTGCGCAAGGTGCCGAGCCTCGACCTCTACCGCGACGAGGACCCCTTCAGGACCCCCAAGCTCGCCGAATACCGCGACTGGATCGACCTGCTCGAAGTCGGCACCATGTGGACCGCCGGCTTTCCCGAGCCGCTGACCTTCACCCTGCGCGCCCGCCGCGAGCTGAGCAAGCGCGCCGGCGACTTCGACGTCGTGCAGGACAACCAGACGCTCGGCTACGGACTGCTCGGCATCCAGAAGCTGTTCCCGGTGGTCGGCACCATCCACCACCCGATCAGCGTGGACCGGCGGATCGAGCTCGAAGCCGCCAAGGGCGTCAAGAAGCTGACCATGCGCCGCTGGTACGGATTCGTCCGGATGCAGGCCAAGGTCGCTCCCCAGCTCAGCCCGATCCTGACGGTCAGCGAGTCGTCGCTGGCCGACATCCACCGCGACTTCAACGTCCCCCAGGCGAACATGCGCCTGATCCCGCTCGGCGTGGACACCCGCTACTTCCACCCACGCCCGGACAAGCCCCGGCGCAAGGGCTCGATCGTGGCCGTGGCCAGCGCCGACTCCCCCATGAAGGGCGTCGCCACGCTGCTGCGCGCCGTCGCCAAGCTCGCCACCGAGCGCGACGTCAACCTCACCGTGGTCAGCAAGCCCACCCCCGGCGGCCCCACCGAGAAGCTGGTACGGGAGCTGTCGCTGGAGGACCGGGTCCGCTTCGTGCACGGCATCTCCGACGACGAGCTGGGCGAGCTCATCGCCACCTCCGAGATCTCGGTGGTGCCGTCCCTGTACGAAGGCTTCTCCCTGCCCGCGGTCGAGCACATGGCCTGCGCCACGCCCCTGGTCGCCAGCCGTACGGGCGCGTTGCCCGAGGTCGTCGGCGACGCCGCCGTCCAGGTCGCGCCCGGCGACCCGGAGGAGCTCGCCGCCGTGCTGCGCCGCCTGCACGACTCGCCCGAGGAGCGCGAGCGGGTGGGCCAGGCCGGATACGACCGGGTCATGGAGCGCTACACCTGGCACGTCGTCGCCAAGAAGACCGTCGAGGCCTATCGCGAGGCCATCGCGGCCCGCCGTACCCGCTGATCAGAGGAGAGCGTCCTGTGCTGACCGTCGACTTCGACCGGCTGCCCGTCGGCCCCGGCACGCGCGTGCTCGACCTGGGGTGCGGCGGCGGCCGGCACGCCTTCGAGGTGCTCCGCCGAGGCGCGGACGTCGTCGCGTTCGACATGGACCAGACCGAGCTCGACAACGTGGCCGCCATGTTCGCCGCGATGGACAAGGCGGGCGAGGTGCCGCCCGGCGGCACCGGGGAGACCGTCCAGGGCACGGCGCTGGACATGCCGTTCGACGAGGGCGGCTTCGACCGCGTCATCGCCGCCGAGGTGCTGGAGCACATCCCCGACGACATGGCGGCGATGGCCGAGATCTTCCGCGTGCTCAGGCCCGGCGGCACGGCCGCGATCACCGTGCCGAGCTTTCTGCCCGAGCGGATCTGCTGGGCGCTCGACGAGGACTACCACACCGCTCCGGGCGGGCATGTGCGCATCTACACGCTGGCCGAGCTGTCGGCCAAGCTGAAGGCCACCGGGTTCGTCGTCGGCCCGCACCACCACGCGCACGGCCTGCACGCGCCGTACTGGTGGATCAAGTGCGCCGTCGGCGTCAACAACGACGACCACCCCATCGCGAAGGCGTACCACGAGCTGCTCGTCTGGGACATCATGAAGCGCCCCGCCGCGACCAGGATCGCCGAGGCCCTGCTCAACCCCGTCATCGGCAAGAGCGTCGTGCTCTACGTCAGGAAGCCCGAGGCGTGATCTCCCGCGAGCAGGTCGTCCGGACGGCCGAGAGCATCGCGGCCATCCAGCGGGAAGACGGCGGAGTGCCCTGGCCGGAAGGGCACGTCGACGCGTGGAACCACATCGAGTGCCTGATGGCCATGACGGTCGCCGGGCTGGACGAGCCGGTACGCAAGGGCTACGACTGGCTCGCCGGGCACCAGCGCGACGACGGCTCGTGGCCGATGAAGCTGCTCGACGGGGTCGCCATCGAGGCGGGCGGCGAGTCCAACCACGCCGCCTACGTCGCCGTCGGGCTCTGGCACCACTTTCTCGTCACCGGTGAGCGGTCCTTCGCCGAGCGGCGGTGGCCGATGGCCAAGGCCGCTCTGGACTACGTGGCCGGGCTGCAGACCGAGCGCGGGGAGATCGTCTGGGAGCGGGACGCGCACGGGCAGGCGGCCGCGTACGCGCTGCTGACCGGCTGCTCCTCCATCCACCAAGGGCTGCGGTGCGGCGTGCTGCTCGCCGACGAGCTCGGCGACCCGCAGCCGCACTGGGAGCTGGCCGCCGACCGGCTGGCGCACGTGCTGGCCGCCCATCCCGAGGCGTTCGCCGACAAGAGCCGCTTCTCGATGGACTGGTACTACCCCGTCCTGGGCGGCGCGGTGCGCGGGGCGCAGGCGTGGGAGTCGCTGGAGCGCGAGTGGGCCACGTTCGTGGTGCCGGGGCTCGGCATCCGGTGCGTGTCGGACCAGCCGTGGGTGACGGGCGCGGAGACGTGCGAGCTGGCGCTGGCGCTGGACGCGCTGGGCGACCGCGGGCGCGCGGCGACGCTCTTCGGCGACATGCAGCACCTGCGGCACGAGGACGGCTCCTACTGGACCGGCTGGCAGTTCGCCAACCGCAAGCACTTCCCGCACGAGCGGTCCGGCTACACCGCGGCCGCCGTGATCCTGGCCGCCGACGCCCTCGACGGCCTGACAGGCGCCTCCGGCATCTTCCGCGACGCCGCCGCCCTGACCGCCGTACAGCCGGAAGGGTGCGGCTGCGCCCCGGCCCACCGCTGAGCAGGTGCGCCCCGGCTCGTCGCTGAGCGGGCGCGCACCGGCTCAGCGCTGACTCCGCAAGGGGTTTTGCCGCTTCTTTGCCGCCAGGAGCGTGGCGGCTCGATGGGTGCCCGCATGGGGGTCACTAGGTTCGACAGTGGCCGTACGAGGCGTCTTCGGGGGAAGCGTGGGCGACACGGGCACAACATCGTTCTTGGAGCAGGTCGGGATCCAGCCGACGCTGGCCCCGGCCCGGGGCTGGCGGAGATTTCTGGTCAAGGATCCTCGCGAGTCCGATCTGAGCAGACGGAGGTTCCGGCTCACCCGAGGACCTTCTCGGGCGGTCATTGAGAATGCGGAAAAGTCGTATCTGTATGGCTTCAACGCAGTGATGTCACGGGAAGTTGTGAGGATCGATGAGATTTCCCGTGAGCAGCAGGCCTTCGCCTTCGAAGGGGCGGGGGCGGCGTGCGCGGTGCTCGACCTGATCACCGCGACTCGGGGCCGGCGCCTTCGCGAGCTACTGACCGGCCCCGGGACACGTCACCAGTTCGCCGTCCATCTCGGCGCCGGCCGGGGTTACGCGATGCTGCGCCTGCGGCCGATCCGGCCGCCCCGGCGGGCCCATCCGCTGCTGCGGTGGCTGGCCCTCGACGGGTTCGGCTTCGGCTGGAGCATGGCGCGGGCGGACCGGATGGTGGGCGAGCGGGCCATGCCCGACCTGCTCACCAGGTCGCACTGCGCGCTCTTCGACCAGGGCCTGGGCCGGCTGCTGTGGTACCACGACTGCGCCTCGCCCGACGACGTGGCCGCCAGGATCGCCGCGTACCCGGTCAGCAGGCGGGCCGCGCTGTGGAGCGGGGTCGGGTTCGCCGCCGCCTACACCGGCGGGGCGGAGGCCGACGAGCTGTGGTGGCTGACCGAGCACGCGGGCGCCGACGGGTTCCGGGCGCATCTGGCCCAGGGCTGCGCATTCGCGGTCGCGGCCAGGACGCAGGCCGGGCCACTGCCCGACCACGTCGCGCAGGCGGTGCCGATCCTCGCGGGCGACACCCCCGCGCAGGCGGCCGGCTGGGCGGACAGCGCGCTCGTCATGCTCGGCCACGACCCGCGCGGCCACGAGGACTTCCAGAGCTGGCAGGCGCACACCCGCAGGCTGTGGGCCCGCCGCCACCAGAACGCCTGAGCCTCCGGCGCCACCCGCTCCAGAACGCCTAGATCCCCGGAGCCACCCGCTCCAGGACGCGCAGCGAGCCCTCGGCGCGCACCTCGGCGAACGCGCCGGACTCCAGCGCGCGCAGGTAGATCCGGTAGGGCGCCTGCCCGCCGTCGGCCGGGTCGGGGTAGATGTCGTGGAAGACCAGTGCCCCGCCCGTCATGACGTGCGGCGCCCAGCCCTCGTAGTCGCGGGTGACCGGCTCGTCGGAGTGGCCGCCGTCGATGAACAGCATGCCGAGCGGAGTGCGCCAGAGCGCGGCCACCCGCTCGGACCTGCCGACGATCGCGATCACCTCGTCCTCCAGGCCCGCCGCGGCGATCGTGGCGCGGAAGACGGGCAGTGAGTCCATCTGGCCGAAGCGCGGGTCGACCAGCTCCGGGTCGTGGTGCTCCCAGCCGGGCTGGATCTCCTCCGAGCCCCGGTGGTGATCGACGGTGACGACCACGGACCCGGTCCGCCTGGCCGCCGCGCCGAGGTAAATGGCGGACTTGCCGCAGTAGGTGCCGATCTCGCAGACGGGCCCGCGCGCGCCGTAGTCGCAGGCCACCTCGAACAGGGCCAGGCCCTCCTTCTGCGGCATGAAACCCTTGGCTTCCTCGGCGGCTCGCAGCAGCTCAGGCGGCATCGTCATAGCCCTGAACCCTAGTAGAACCGAACAACATTCCGGGGTCCCCTTGCCCGCTATAATGGAACCTGTTCTACTAGCAGCGTGAATCAGCGTACTCGGATCGCCATGTCGGAAGACGAGGTCACCGCACTGCTGGAGGGGGCACGCAAGCTGCAGCTCGCGACCATCAACCCCGACGGCACACCGCACCTGGTGACCATGTTCTACGGGCTCGACAAGGGCAGGATCACCTTCTGGACCTACGGCAAGGCTCAGAAGGCCCGCAACCTGGCGCGCGACCCCCGGGTGAGCTGTCTCATCGAGGCCGGCGAGGACTACGCCGAGCTGCGCGGCGTCCTGGTGTACGGCCGCGTCACGCCGATGGACGACGCCGAGTCCGTCCTTGCCGTCGGCATGGCCGTCGCGCGCCGGATGACGCCCGGGGTGGCGGACGAGCTCCTGCGCCCCTACGTCGAACAGACAGGTCGCAAGCGGGTCGCTTACGTGGTCGAGCCCACCAAGATGGTCTCATGGGATCACAGGAGGCTCTCGTGAAGGTCAAGGTGGACGAGCTGGTCTGCGAGGCCAATGCCGTGTGCATGGGGCTCGCGCCCGAGGTGTTCGAGCTGGACGAGGACGACCAACTGCACATCCTCCTCCCCGAGCCACCGCCAGAAATGCTGGATCGCGTCCGCCACGCGGTGCGATCCTGTCCCAAAGCCGCACTTTCCGTAGAGGAATAGCCGGAGAGGATCCCCCATGCGCGCCGCCCTTCTGCACGCCGTAGGCGACGACAAGCTCGACATCCGCGACGACGTCACACTGGCCCCCGTCGGGCCCACCGACGTCCGGGTCCGGATCAAGGCCACCGGCGTCTGCCACTCCGACCTGTCGGCCATGACCGGCGTGCTGCCGCAGCCCGTGCCGCTCATCCCCGGCCACGAGGGCGCGGGCGAGGTGGTGGAGGTCGGCGAGCACGTCTCCACGGTCAAACCCGGCGACCATGTGGTGATCAGCTGGCGCCCGGCCTGCCAGGAGTGCGACCTGTGCCTGGGCGGCCAGCCTTACCTGTGCCTGAAGTACGTGATCGAGTCGTTCACCAAGGGCAATTTCCGCTACGGCGGCGACACCACGGCCTTCGGCATGGCCGGCTGCGGCACCTGGGCCGAGGAGATCGTGGTCCCGTGGCAGGGCGCGATCAAGCTCGACCCCGAGGTGCCGTGGGAGGTCGGTGCGCTGATCGGCTGCGGCATCACCACCGGCGTCGGCGCCGCGATCAACACCGCGAAGGTACGGCCGGGCTCCACGGTCGCGGTCATCGGCTGTGGCGGCGTCGGCCTGTCGGTGATCCAGGGCGCCCGCGTCTCCGGCGCCCGCACGATCCTCGCCGTGGACCCGCTGGAGTCCAAGCACGCGATGGCCAAGAAGGTCGGCGCCACCCACGCGGTCACCCCCGACCAGGTCCCCACCGCACTGAACGAGCTCACCGGCGGCAACGGCTTCGACTACGGCTTCGAGGTCGTCGGCAAGGCGGCCACCATCCAGAACGCCTGGCAGATCACCCGCGCCGGAGGCGACGTCATCGTCGTCGGCGCCGGCGCGGTCGACGACATGGTCTCCTTCCCCGCCTTCAACCTCCTCTTCGAGGGCAAGAACCTGCTGTCCAGCCTGTACGGCGAGTCCGACGTACGGCACGACTTCCCCTACTTCGCCAACCTCTACAAGGCGGGCCAGCTCGACCTGGAGTCGATGATCAGCGCCCGCATCAGGCTGGCCGACCTGAACGACGCGGTGGCCGCCCTGAAGAGCGGCGAGGTCCTGCGCCAGATCGTGGTGATGGACTGACCCGGGCGTGAGAAAGCCCGGGCCGCACGGGCCCGGGCTTCCTGCCCTGCGTCACTCG
Source organism: Nonomuraea glycinis (assembly GCF_014646515.1). Taxonomy (GTDB): domain Bacteria; phylum Actinomycetota; class Actinomycetes; order Streptosporangiales; family Streptosporangiaceae; genus Nonomuraea; species Nonomuraea glycinis. Next base: position 75,032 of record NZ_BMNK01000001.1, on the reverse strand, counting down.
GCGTCAGTCGGTGGAGAAGGCCGCGTCGAAGGAGGTGGTGGGCGGGGTGATGGAGTTGAGGCCACGGATGTAGGACAGGGCCTCACGGCCGCCGTCCAGGCGGTCCATGCCCGCGTCCTCCCACTCGATGGAGATCGGCCCGGTGTAGCCGATCGAGTTGAGCGCGCGGAAGCAGTCCTCCCACGGCACGTCGCCCCGGCCCGTCGAGACGAAGTCCCAGCCGCGCCGCATGTCGGCCCACGGCAGGTGCGAGGACAGGCGGCCGCGCCGGCCGTCGCCCACCCGCATCCGGGTGTCCTTGCAGTCCACGTGGTAGATCCGGTCGGCGAAGTCCAGGATGAACCCCACCGGGTCCAGGTCCTGCCACACCATGTGGGAGGGGTCCCAGTTGAGTCCGAAGGCGGGGCGGTGGCCGATCGCCTCCAGGGTGCGGACGGTGGTGTGGTAGTCGTAGGCGATCTCGCTGGGGTGCACCTCGTGCGCGAAGCGGACCCCGACCTCGTCGAAGACGTCCAGGATGGGGTTCCAGCGGTCGGCGAAGTCCTGGTAGCCGGCGTCCACCATCGAGGCCGGCACCGGCGGGAACATCGCGACCGTGTGCCAGATGGAGGAGCCGGTGAAGCCCACCACCGTGTCCACGCCCAGCAGCGCCGCCGCCCTGGCGGTGTTCTTCAGGTCCTCGGCGGCGGCCTGCCGTACGGACTCGGGGTCGCCCGAGCCCCAGATCCGGGCCGGCAGGATGGCCTTGTGCCGCGCGTCGATGGGGTGGTCGCAGACGGCCTGGCCGACCAGATGGTTGGAGATGGTCCACACCTTCAGGCCGTGCTTGTCGAGCTGGGCGCGCTTCTGCTCGACGTAGGACGGGTCGGTCACCGCCTGCTCGACGTCGAAGTGGTCGCCCGAGCAGGCGATCTCCAGGCCGTCGTAGCCCCACTCGGCCGCCAGCCTGCAGACCTCTTCGAACGGCAGGTCGGCCCACTGGCCGGTGAACAGCGTGATGGGTCTCATGTGTCCTCCACGGTGGTGAAGCGGCTGCCGTCAGCCGCGCTCTGCTCGACCGCGGCCAGCACACGCTGCACCCGGAGCCCGTCGGCGAACGACGGCGTCGGGTCGGTCCCCTGGCCGATCGCCTCCAGGAAGTCCCTGATCTCGTGGGTGAAGGTGTGCTCGTAGCCCAGGCCGTGTCCCGGTGGCCACCACGCGCCGACGTACGGGTGGTCCGGTTCGGTGACGAGGATGCGCTCGAAGCCCTTGCCGCCCTCGCTGAACCACAGCTCGTTCATCGACTCGAAATCGAAGGCGAGGCTGCCCAGCGAGCCGTTGAGCTCGATCCGCATCGCGTTCTTGCGGCCGGTGGCGAACCTGGTGGCCTCGAACGAGCCGACCGCCCCGCCGGACAGCCGGGCGGTGAACAGCGCGGCGTCGTCGACGGTCACCGTGCCCCGGCCGGAACCGCCCGCGGCGGCCAGGCCGGACGACCCCTCCGACAGCGGGCGTTCCTTGATGAACGTCTCGGTCAGCGCCGAGACGCCGGTGATCAGCTGGCCGCTGATGAACTCGGCGGCGTCGATGATGTGCGCGCCGATGTCGCCGAGCGCGCCGGACCCGGCCTTGTCCTTCTGCAGCCGCCAGACCAGCGGGAACTCCGGATCGACGATCCAGTCCTGCAAATACTGGGCGCGTACGTGCCGGATCTCGCCGAGCCTGCCCTGCGCGACCAGGTCACGGGCGAGCGCCACGGCGGGCACCCGCCGGTAGTTGAAGGCGACCATGCTCCTGCCGGTGGCCGAAGCCGCCGCCTGGACCATGGCTTCAGCCTCGGCGACGGTGTTGGCCAGCGGTTTCTCGCAGATGACGTGCTTGCCGGCGCGCAGGGCGGCGATGGCGATCTCGGCGTGGGTGTCACCGGGCGTACAGATGTCGACGATGTCGACGTCCGGCCGCCCGATCACCTCCCGCCAGTCAGTCACCGCCTCCTCCCAGCCCATCTGTTCGGCCGCGGCCTTCGTGGCCTCCCTCGAGCGTCCGGAGATCACCCGCATCCGCGGGATCACCGGTACGTCGAAGAAGGCGGCGACGCTACGCCAGGCCTGGGAGTGGACGCGTCCCATGAAGGCATAGCCGATCATGCCGACGCCGACGGTTCTGTCTGACATGCAGCCCCCGATCAGGATTCGAAGCCAAGTGGCAGATACTTATCTACGTTCTCCTTGGTGATGGTCTCGGAGGCCAGGGTGATCGACTGCGGAACCTGGTTCTCCAGCAGGTCACTCATTCCCTTGCCCTGGGCGATCAGACGTGCGAGTTTGATCGCCGAGGCGGCCATCGTGGGGCTGTAGGTGACCGTGGCCTTCAGCACCGAGGTGCCCGCCTGGATCTCCTTCATGGCGTTCGCCGAGCCGGCGCCGCCCACCATGATGAACTCGTCGCGGCCGGCCTCCTTGATCGCGGCGAGCACGCCGATGCCCTGGTCGTCGTCGTGGTTCCAGAGCGCGTCGATCTTCTTGTGCGCCTGGAGCAGCGAGGCGGCCACCTCGTTGCCGGTCTCCACGGTGAACTGGGCGTCCTGCTTCGCGGCGACCTTGAACCCGTACGTCTTCAGCGCGTCCTCGAAGCCCTTGCTGCGGTCCTGGGTGAGCGGCAGCGTGGCGATGCCCTGGATCTCCACGATCACCGGGTCGGCGACACCCTTGTCCTTCAGCGACTTGCCGATGAAGTGGCCGGCCGCGACGCCCATGCCGTAGTTGTCGCCGCCGATCCAGGTGCGGTAGGCGAGCTTGTCGGGGAAGACGCGGTCGAGGTTGATCACCGGGATGCCGGCCGCGGTGGCCTGCAGGGCGACCTGGTTGAGCTGCTGGCCGTCGTTCGGCAGGATCACCAGCGCGTTCACCTTGGCCGCGATGAGCGACTCGACGGCGGAGATCTGCTGGTTGATGTCGTTGGTGGGCTCGACCGGCTTGAACTCGACGTCGGTGTACTGCTTGGCGGCGGCTTCGGCGTTCTTGGCGATGGCGGCGATCCAGCCGTGGTCGGCCGCCGGCGCGGAGAAGCCGATGACCACCTTGGTGCCGGGCTCGTCGTTTCCGCTGGCCGCCGGGGCGGGCGCGGGGGCCGCGCTGGAGGCGGGCTCGGCCGGCTCGTTGCTGGTGCAGCCCGCTGCCAGCAGGACGGCGCCACCGACGAGGAATCCTCTGCGCGCGACTTTGTTGCTCATGGTGCTCTCTCCTTCAGATTCCGCCGCTGGAGAAGGACGGCGACGACGATGATCAGGCCCTTGGCGATCAGCTGGTCACTGGTGTTGAGCCCGTTGAGGATGAACAGGTTGGTGATGAGCGTGAAGATCAACAGGCCCAGGATCGAGCCGATGATGGTGCCACGGCCACCGGTCAGCAGGGTGCCGCCGATGATGACGGCCGCGATGGCGTCGAGTTCGTACAGGTCGCCGTGGGTGGACGAGCCTGTGGTCGTCCGGGCCATGATCAGGACGGCGGCGATGCCGCAGGTCAGCCCGGACAGCGCGTACAGCAGCATGGTGTGCCTGCGGACGTCGATGCCGGCCAGCCGGGCCGCCTCCGGGTTGCCGCCGACCGCGTAGGTGCGGCGGCCGAAGGTGGTGCGGTTGAGCAGGATCCAGCCGAGCACCACGACCAGGGCGAAGATGTAGACCAGCAGCGGGATGCCGAGCACCCGCGTGGTCGACAAATCGACGAGGGCCGTGTTGCCGCTCTGGATGAGCTGGGTCTTGCGGTCGGACATGCGCTGGGCCAGGCCGCGCGCCGCCACCAGCATGGCGAGGGTGGCGATGAAGGGCACCAGCCGCCCGTAGGCGATGAGCAGCCCGTTGACCAGCCCCGCGCCGGTGCCGACGAGCAGCGCGCAGATCACCATGACGAACGGCCCGTACTCCTGCGTGGCCAGCGTCGTCGCCCAGACCGAGGCCAGCGCCATGAGGGCGCCGACGGACAGGTCGATGCCACCACCGATGATCACGAACGTCGCGCCGACGGTGATGACGCCGATGGTCGCGGCCAGCGACAGGATGCTGACCAGGTTGGAGGTGGTCGCGAAGTTCTCCGGCCTGGTGACCAGGCCGACGATGATCAGCAGGCCGAGCGCCACCAGCAGGCCGAGGTGGCGGGCCTCGCCCAGTGCGCTCAGCGGGTTGCGTGTCGCCGCGCCCGGCGGCGCGGATCCGCCTGTCTCCGGGACCGCCGCCGGCGGTATCTTGGGCTCGCTCATCAGGCCGCTCTCCCATCCATGATCATGTCGAGCACGCGGTGCTCGTCGAGTTCGCCGGCGTCCGCCTGGTGGATGACCGTGCCCTCGCGCAGCACCAGGACACGGTCGGCGAGGCCGAGCACCTCGGGCACCTCGCTGGAGACCAGCAACACCCCGATGCCCCGGTCGGCGAGGTCGCGGATGACCGCGTAGAGCTCGGCCCTGGCGCCCACGTCCACGCCCCGGGTCGGCTCGTCGAGCAGGAGCAGCTTGCGGCTGCCGAGCAGCCAGCGGGCCAGCACGGCCTTCTGCTGGTTTCCGCCCGACAGGTTCTTGATCGGCCGTTCCGGGTCGGGCGGCCGGATGTCCAGCGCCTTCACCAGCCGGTGCGCCTCGGCCCGCTCGCGGGCGCGGTTCATCCAGCCGAGTTTGGCGAAGCTCGGCAGGCTGCCCAGGGTGATGTTGGCGGTGATGCTCTGGTCCAGCAGGAGCGCCTGGGCCTTGCGCTCTTCGGGGGCCAGGCCCATGCCGCGCCTGACGTTGCCGACGACGCTGTGCCGTACCTGCTTGCCGGCCAGCTCCACCCTGCCGGAGGCGGGGCGGGCGCCGTACACCGCTTCGAGGATCTCCGAGCGGCCGGAGCCGACGAGGCCGGCCAGTCCGACGATCTCGCCGGCGCGTACGGAGAAGGACACGTCGGCGAACGCGCCCGGCGAGGTGAGGCCCTCGACCTTCAGCACCTCCTCGCCGGGCGGGTTCGCCGCCCGGGGCGGGAAGACGTACTCGACGTTCCTGCCGGTCATCAGCGAGACGACGTGCGAGGTGGCGGTCTCACGGGCGGGCAGGCCGACGGCGACGGTACGGCCGTCCTTCAGCACGGTGACCCGGTCGCCGATCTCGCGGATCTCCTCCAGCCGGTGGGAGATGTAGACGACGGCCACGCCCTGCGCGGTGAGCTCGCGGATGATCCGGAAGAGGTTGTCCACCTCGTCGTGGGCCAGCGCGGCCGACGGCTCGTCCATGATGATCAGGCGGGCGTCGTGGGAGAGCGCCCGCGCCATCGACACGACCTGCTTGGCCGCGGCGGGCAGCCGGCCCACCTCGGTGGACGGGCGGATCTCCCCGTGGCCGAGCCGCTCCAGCACCTGGCGGGCGGCGCGGTTGGCGGCCGACATGTTGACGAAGCCGAGCTTGGCGTGCTCGTGACCGAGGAAGATGTTCTCCGCCACGCTGAGCCCGTCCACCAGGTCGAGCTCCTGGTAGATGGTGGCGAAGCCGAGCCTGATGGCGTCGTTGGGGCTCGACGGGCGCACCTGCTCGCCGTTGAACTCGATGGTGCCCTCGTCCGGCTGGTGGACCCCGGCCAGCACCTTGATCAGCGTGGACTTGCCGGCGCCGTTCTGGCCGAGCAGGCAGTGCACCTCGCCCGCTCGCACGTCCAGGTCCACCCCGTCCAGCGCGCGCACGCCAGGGAACTGCTTGACGATCCCTCTCATGACGAGCATCGGATCCCCTCTCAGGCGTTGACGATGCGGTTGACGTTCTCGGGTGACAGGTAGTGCTCGATGGCGAGCATCCCGGCGCCCAGCGCCGCGGCGTTGATCCCCATCCGGCTGGGCACGATCGACAGGTGGTGCGTGGCCAGCGGCAGCGACCTGCGGTAGACCGTCTCCCTGATGCCCGCGAGCAGATGCTCGTGGACGCGGGACAGCGCGCCGCCGATCACGATGACCTCGGGGTTGAAGAAGTTGACCAGGCTCGCCAGCACCTCGCCGATGAGCCGGCCCGCCTCTCTGACCAGCCGCAGCGCCTGGGTGTTGCCCGCCTGTACGAGTGCCACGACGTCGGCTCCGGTCTCGGCGGCGATGCCGAGCTCGGTCAGCCTGCGCGCCACGGCCGCCCCGCCGGCCACGGCCTCCAGGCAGGCGCTGTTGCCGCAGCGGCAGCCGGCGTCGTCGTGGCCGTTGACCCGGATGTGGCCGATGTCGCCGGCCGAGCCCTGCGCGCCCCGGTGCAGCCTGCCCTCGGCCACGATGCCGCAGCCGATGCCGGTGCCGACCTTGACGAAGAGCAGGTGGTGCGTGTCGGCGAAGGCGTTGCGCTGCTCGCCCAGGGCCATCACGTTGACGTCGTTGTCGACCAGGACGGCGGCGCCGTCGAAGTATTCGGGGATCGGGTAGTCGTTCCAGCCGGGCATGATCGGCGGGTTGTTGGGCCGGCCGGTGGCGTACTCGACCGGGCCGGGCACGCCCATCCCGATGGCCCGCAGCGCGGCGCGGGGGCGGCCGGCCTCGGTGAGCAGCCGGTCGAGCCGCCCGTCCACGTGCGCAAGGACCGTCTCCGGGCCGTCGCCGATGAGCAGCTGGTCCTCGCAGGAGGCCAGCACCTCACCGGACATGTCCATCAGCGTGATCCGGCAGTGCGTGGCGCCGAGGTCGACCCCGGCGAAGGCGTGCTGCTCGGTGTGCAGGCGGAGCTGGCGAGGCGGCCGGCCGCCGGTGGACTCGCCGCTCTCGGTCTCCTCGACCAGGCCACGCTCGATCAGCGCGTCGACTCGCTGGGCGATCGTGGACCTGGCGAGGCCGGTGAGGCGGGCGAGGTCGGAGCGAGTCGTCGCGAAGCCTGCGCTGATGAGCGTCAGCACGTCGCCGGGCGAGCCCGGAGCGGAGGTCATGCCGAGACAATAAGATCGCACAACTGGCAATACAAGAGTCCAGGGCGATCAAACTAGGCTGACTTCTGTCGATAATCGAACAAACCCCGATTTGTCAGGATTCTGGGCCTGAAAAAAAGCGGTGGTCCGCAGGGGGACCACCGCCTCATCGGACCGCCGGAGCCCGCAGGACCACCGCCGTCATCCGGCCGCAGGACCACCGCCGTCATCCGGCCGCCGGAGCATCGCCGTCATCCGGCCGCCGGAGCCCGCCGGAGCATCGCGCCGCTAGAGCATCGCCTTCATCGAGTCGGCCGCCGTGAGCACGTAGGGCTGCTCGGCCATGACCGACGCCCAGTTGTCCGCCACCGCCTCCGGCGTGAGGTCGTCGCTCTGCCAGCCCGGCCCCTCGGCCACGAACACCCGCGCCACCCGGCCGCCGCCGACGCTGAACACCTCGCCGGTGACCTCGCACGAGTCGTGCACGAGGTAGGCGACCAGCGCGCTGACCCGCTCGGCCGAGAACTTGGCCTCGAACTCGGCCGGCAGGATCGCCTCGGTCATCCGCGTCCAGGCGATGGGCGCGATGGCGTTGGCCCTGATGCCATTGCGCGCGCCCTCGATGCCGATCGTCTTGGTGAGCCCGACCAGCCCCATCTTGGCGGTGGAGTAGTTGGCCTGGCCGAAGTTGCCGAACAACCCCGCCGGACTGGAGGTGTTGACGACGCGGCCGTAACCGGCCTCCTTCATGTACGGGTAAGCGGCCCGGCTGACCAGGTAGGAGCCGCGGACGTGCACGGCCAGCACGTTGTCGAAGTCCTCGACCGTCATCTTGCCGAACGACTTGTCGCGCAGGATGCCGGCGTTGTTGACGACGATGTCGATCTTGCCGAACGCCTCGACGGCGGCGGCCACGATCGCGGCGGCGCCCTCGGGGGTGGCGACGTTGTCGGTGCTGGCGACGGCCTGGCCGCCGTTCTTGGTGATGAGCTCCACCACGTCGGCGGCCGGTCCCGTCGAGGCCCCGGTGCCGTCGAGCGCGCCGCCGAGGTCGTTGACGACGACCTTGGCGCCCCGGTCGGCCAGCAGCAGCGCGTGCGAGCGGCCGAGACCGTGCCCGGCACCCGTGACGATCGCGACCCTGTCATCGAAGCGAAGCATCGAACCTCCCACCAGGCGAACAACATTCTAGTACGAGCACCATAACCCGGCCGGGCGGCAAGGTGACTGATCGTCGCGGATAGTGATCGATCGGGTCTTCTTCTGCTAGTGTTCTGGGCTCGCACGGGCGGCGTTCCGCACCATCCTGCCGCCCTCCACACCGGGCCAGGAGGCCGGACATGCCCGCACCTCGCCCAGATCGCGGCCCTCTTCGCGTGGTCCAGTGGGCCACCGGCGCCGTCGGGCGCTACGCGCTGCGCAGCGTCATCGGCAGGCCGTCGCTGGAGCTGGCGGGGGTCCTCGTGCACGACCCGGACAAGATCGGCAAGGACGCGGGCGAGGTGGCCGGCCTGTCCCGCACGGGAGTCGTCTGCACCGGCGACACCGGCCGGATCATGGCCATGGACGCCGACTGCGTGCTGCACATGCCGCTGCCCGCCGCCTACTTCAGCTCCGACCACACCGCCGACCTGAAGACCATCTGCGCCCTGCTGGCCTCGGGCAAGAACGTCATCACCACCACCGGCTTCGTCTATCCCAAGTCCTACGGCCCCGCCGTCGTCGCCAGCATCGAGGCCGCCTGCGACCAGGGCGGCACCACCCTGCACGGCACCGGGATCAACCCCGGTTTCATGTGCGACTTCCTGCCGCTGGCGCTCACCGGCCTGTCCGACCGGGTGGACCACATCTACGTACGCGAGTCGTCCGACCTGCGCGGGCACCCCTCCCGCCAGGTCGTCGTGGACCTGATCGGGTTCACCCGCCCGGCCGGGGACTACGCCACCATGGTCCGGCCCTTCCGGGCGTTCCAGCGCATGCTCTTCGCCGAGAGCGTGCACCTGGTCGCCGACGCGCTGGACGTACGGCTGGACGAGGTGGCGGAGACCGACGAGTTCGAGGTCGCCGCCCGCGCGTTCGAGATCGCCGCCGGGCCGGTCCGCGAAGGGACGGTCTGCGCCTCCCGCTGGGTCTTCTCCGGGCTGGTGCGCGGCCGGCCCTTCATGACCGTCGAGGTGGTCTACAAGGCCGACTCCGCCCAGACCGCCCGCTGGCCGGAGCCCGGCTTCGCGCTGCACATCGAGGGCGTGCCGCAGCTGTCGGTGCGGGTGGAGGACGTCAGCCACGGGCTCACCGCCGCGGCGGCGCACGCGGTCAACACCATCCCCGCCGTCTGCGCCGCCCCGCCCGGCATCCGCACCCTGCTGGACCTCCCCCTCCCGACCGGCCGCGGCCTGATCCGCCTGGCCTGAGCCGGCCGGGAATCGGCCGGCCCTGGTCCGCCTGGCCTGAGAACCGGCCGGGGCCGGTGAGGGATCCTCAGGTCAGGGCTCTGTCCCAGGCGGCCAGTTGCGGGCTGACCTGGTCCGCCCACTGGGTGAGGCGCTCACCGCCGGGGAGCTCCGACTCCAGCAGGGCCAGGCCGGGGGTGGGCACGAACGCGCCGAGCTCGACCAGCAGCGGCCGGAAGTGCACCTCCACCGCCAGCGCGTGCCGGGCGTCGCCCATGACCAGGATCGGCAGCGCGGCCGTGGCGGAGAGCGCGCCCGGCGGGAGCCGGTCGAGGAACACCTTCAGCAGCCCCGTGTACGTGGCCTTGTAGGTGGGGCTGGCCAGCACCACCACCCGGGCCGCCGCCAACTGCTCGAACGCGAGCTCCAGCGCCGCGTGCGCGCCGGGGTGCAGGAGCACCGGCGCGAGGGCGGACAGGTCGACGACCTCCCGGGTGCCGGAGTGCCCCAGCCGGGCCGCGACGGCGTCGGTGGCGGCCACGGCCGCGTCCAGGGTGCGCGAGCCCGCGCGCGGGTTGCCCACCACGGTCACGATGCTCACGAGGCCACCGCCAGTCCGAGTCCGTAGCGCTCGCGCAAGGTCCGTTCCCCGTACTCCTTGCGGAACAGCCCGCGCACCTGCAGCTCCGGCACCACCTGCTCGACGAAGTCGGTCAGGCCGCCGGGCAGGTACGGGGGCATCACGTTGAATCCGTCGGCCGCGCCGTTCTCGTACCACTCCTGGAGCTGGTCGGCGATCTGCTCGGGCGTGCCGACGACCACCCAGTGGCCGCGCCCGCCCGCGAGCTTGGCGATCACCTGGCGGATCGTGAGCCCGTCGCGCCCGGCCAGGTCCTTGATCAGCTTGACCCGGCTCTGCTGCCCGTCCGGGTCGGCTTCCACATCGGGCAGCGGCCCGTCCAGCGGGAGTCCGGTGAGGTCCACGCCGAGCATGGTGGACAGCTGTCCCAGCCCGTAGGCGGGCACGATGAGCTCTTCGAGCTCCTTCTCCAGGCGGCGCGCCTCGCGCTCGGTGCCGCCGATGACGGGTGAGATGCCGGGCAGGATCTTCAGCTCGTGCGGCTGCCGCCCGTACGCCGGCAGCCGTCCCTTGAGGTCGGCGTAGAACTCCTGGGCGTCCCCCAGGGTCTGCTGCGCGGTGAACACCGCCTCGGCCCACTTCGCGGCGAACTCCTTGCCGTCCTGCGAGGAGCCCGCCTGGACGAGCAGCGGCCGGCCCTGCGGCGAGCGCTGGATGTTCAACGGCCCCTGGACCCTGAAGTGGTCGCCGACGTGCTCGATGGGCCTGATGTGCGAGGTGTCGGCGTAGACGCCGCTCCCCCGGTCGGTCAGCACCGCGCCGGGCTCCCAGCTGTCCCACAGCGCCGTGGCCACGTGCAGGAACTCCTCCGCCCGCTGGTAGCGCTCGCCGTGCGCGGGGCGCTCCCGGCCGAAGTTGCGCGCCTCGGCCGCGCCCGAGGAGGTCACGATGTTCCAGCCGGCCCGGCCGCCGCTGATGTGGTCCAGCGAGGCGAACTTGCGCGCCACGTGGAAGGGCTCGTTGTACGTCGTGGACACGGTGGCGATCAGCCCGATGTGGTCGGTGACCGCGGCCAGGGCGGCCAGCAGCGTGAGCGGCTCGAACCCGCCGAGCGCGTTGTGCCGGACGTTGCCCAGCAGGGCCAGGCCGTCGGCGAGGAACACCGAGTCGAGCTTGCCGCGCTCGGCGATCGTGGCGAGCTCCTGGAAGTGGCGCAGGTCGGTGACGTGGCGCGGCTCGGTCAGGGGATGCCGCCAGGCCGCCTCGTGGTGGCCGACCCCCATGAGGAAGGCGTTCAGATGCATGGTCACGTGGTCCTCCAGGTGGAGAAGCGCCGCTCCAGGCGCACGAGAAGCAGGTTGAACAGCAGGCCGAGCGCCGAGATCGTGATGATCCCCGCATACATGTCGGGCACCCGGAAGTTGAACTGCGCGTAGTTGATGAGGTAACCGAGCCCCGCCTTGGCCCCCACCATCTCGGCGGCGACGAGGACGAGGATGGAGTAGGCGCCGGCCAGCCTGACGCCGGTGAAGATGGTGGGCACCGCCGCGGGCAGGATCACCTTCTGAAAGAGCCTGTACGGCTTGAGCCCCATGGACGTCGCCGACTTGATCAGCAACGGGTCGACGCCCTTCACCCCCGCGACGGTGTTGAGCAGGATCGGCCAGGCGCAGGCGTACAGGATGATCGACACCTTCGACGTCTCGCCCAGCCCGAGGATGAGCACGAAGACCGGCAGCAGGGCCAGCGCGGCGGTGTTGCGGAAGAGCTCCAGCACCGGGCCGAGGAACTGCGCGACGGGCCGGTACCAGCCGATGAGCAGCCCGAGCGGGACGGCCAGCGCGATGGCCAGCCCGAATCCGGCCAGCGACCTGGCCAGCGAGGCGCCGGCGTGGTCGGCCAGCTCCCCGGACCTGAGCAGCTCGGCCCAGGCGAGGAGCACCTCGCTCAGCGGCGGCAGGAAGGTCGGGTCGACGACTTCGAGCCTGGGCAGGATCTCCCAGACGGCGGCCAGCAGGAGCAGGGCCGCCACCGCCCGGACGGCGCGCCGCCCGGCGAGCAGCGCCCGGCGGCCGCGTCCCGGCCGCTCCGGCGGTCGTGGCCGAGTGACCGATGGGGCGGCCGGTCCGGGTGCCCCGCGCGGCGGGTCGTCGTCGTCCTGCCCCGAGTCGCCCTGTGCCGAGTCGTCCTGCCCCGAGTCGCCCTGTGCCGAGTCGTCCTGTGCCGAGTCGTCCTGCACCCCGTAGTCCGGCACCGAATAGTCCAGCACGGAGTCGTCCAGCGCTGAGAGGGCCAGGCCGCCCGCGCCCTGCGATGGCCTAGGCAACGGGGACCGCCTCCTCGCGCAGCAGCGACCAGATGGCGTGCCGGTACTCGCCGAACCGCGCGGTGCCGCGCAGGTCGCCCTCTCGGGAGTCGAACGACACCTCGACCACCTCACGGATGCGGCCGGGCGCCGGTGTCATGACGGCGACCCGCTGCCCCAGGTAGACGGCCTCGTCGATGCCGTGTGTGATGAAGACGACGGTCTTGCCGGTGGCCTGCCAGATGCGCAGGAGCTCCTCCTGCAGCGACTCCCTCGTCTGGGCGTCCAGCGCGGCGAACGGCTCGTCCATGAGCAGCACGGCCGGGTCGTAGGCGAGGCTCCTGGCGATGGCGACCCGCTGCCGCATGCCGCCCGACAGCTCGTGCGGGTAGCGCTCGGCGAAGCCGGTCAGGCCCACCAGGTCCAGGTAGTGCCCGGCCAGCTCGCGGCGTTCACGCCGGGGGACGGCCTTGGCCTCCAGGCCGAACTCCACGTTCGCCAGCGCGGTACGCCACGGGAACAGGGCGTACTGCTGGAAGACGATGCCCCGGTCGAGTCCGGGACCGGTGACGGGGACGCCGTCCAGCCTGATCTCGCCCCGGGTGGGGGTGGCCAGGCCGGTCAGGAGGTCGAGGAGGGTGGACTTGCCGCAGCCGCTCGGCCCGACGAGGGTGAGGAACTCGCCGCTCGCGACGGAGAGCGAGACGCCGGACAGGGCGGTGAAGGGTGTGCCGGAGTCGCGGACCGGGAACTCCTTCGTGACGTCCAAGAGCTCGATCTTCATCGGGTGCCTTCCTCGGCGAAGGGGTTGTCGGCGTTGGTGTAGACGTCGGCGGCCTTGACCTGGCCGGGCTCGATGTCACCGGCGCGTTCCAGCCAGTCGATCCACCGCTGGAACTCCTCCGGCGCGATCACCCCGCCGGTGCCGGCCACGCCGCCGCTCTTCCAGTAGCCGACCGTCTTGGTGTCCTCGTTCCTGGCGCGCTTGGCGATGATCTGCCGGAACCTGGCCACGACCTCCGCCCGGTCGTGGGTCTGCGCCCAGTGGATGGCCTTGGCGGTGGCCTCGACGAACTTCCTGGCGGTGCCGGGATTGCGCTCGATGAAGCGCTCGGTGAGCACGTACGTGCCCGCGGAGAAGTCGCCGAACAGGTCGACGTCGTTGAACAGCGGCCTGATGCCGCCGCGCTCCACCGCCTTGTCACGCAGCACCCCGCTGAGCACGGCGACGTCGAGCTGCCCCTGGCGGAGGCCCTGCTCCAGGTTGACCGGGGGCACGACGACCGGCTCCACCTGCTGGATCTGCGCGGGGGTCAGGCCGCCGCGGGTGAGGTACTCCTTCAGCACGGCCTCGGCGTGGGCGCCGAGGGTGTTCATGCCGACCTTCTTGCCGATCAGGTCCCGGGGTTCGCGGATCGGGCTGTCGTCCGGCACGTAGAAGCCCTGGTTGACGTCCTTGTCGCTGCCGTAGAAGCTGATCACCGCCTTGATCGGGGCCTTGGCGGCGATCAGCTTGACGACGGCGCCGTTGAAGGCGCCGCCGAAGTCGGTCTGCCCGGTGGCGGCGGCCTGGATGTCCTGGGGTCCGCTGGTGGTGTTGCCGATCCACTTGAGCTTGACGGGAGCGAGGTAGCCGAGATCTTCGGCCAGCTCAGGGAAGGTGACGGCGCCGACGCTGCCCTGGTATCGCAGCTCCTGCGTCTCCGCGGAGCCCTGGGCGGTGCCGCAGGCCGTGACAGCGAGTAGTGAGACGAGGGAAATGGCATGTTTGATCACGAGAATGTCCTCAAACGGTGATGGGACAGGACCGGGTCGTGATCAGTGACACTGTGCGCTGATGACGCGGCAGTTATCGACATGCGCGCGCCGGGTGAGAACCGGGCTCATGCGTTCGACGCTACGCAGCCCGATCCACAAAGTCAACATTTCCTACAGGATTTACATGGAATGCCAGAGCTCCGGATCGCCCGGCTCCCGGCGCACCCGCCCTTGCGCCTCCAGCCACACCAGGTGCGCCAGCGTCTCGTTGTTGGCCGCGCGCCGCATGAACGGCGGGATCGTCTCCCAGGGCCGTGACCACGTCAGCCTGGTGGCCGCCTCCCAGCAGGTCACCCCGTTCGCCTCGGCGACCACCTGCTCGATCTCGCCCAGCCGCTCGCCGTGGTGCGCGATCACGTAGTCGACCCGCCCCCGCAGCTCCAGGAACCGGTACTCGTGCGCGGGCAGCACCTCCTCCACGTCCAGCTCACGTACGGCGGTCAGCGCGTCGAGGTAGTCGGCCAGCGGGTTCGGCGCGGACTGCGGGTGCACCGCCACCATCGGCGTGATCTTCGCCAGGACGTGGTCCCCGGAGAACAGCAGCTTCCTGGAGGGCGAGACGAAGCACAGGTGGCCCGGCGAGTGGCCGGGCGTCCAGATGGCCCGCAGGTCCCAGCCGGACAGGTCGAGCCGGTCGCCGTCCTCGATCAGCCGGTCCGGCTTGGCCATCGACACCATGTGCCGGATCATCATCGACGAGCTCGCCAGCTCCTCCGCGGTCTGCGGCGGCACCCCGCACCGGTCGAGCATCGCCCGCTGCTTGTCCACCATCGACTCGATGGTGCTGTCGTCATAACGCTCGTGCACAAGGCTCGCGTCGGCGGGGTGCAGCCCGATCCACGCGCCGGACATCTCCCGGACCCGCCCGGCGAGGCCGTAATGGTCGGGATGGATGTGGGTGACCAGGACGGCCTGCACGTCGGTGATCGCATAACCGGCCACCGCGAGCCCCGCGACCAGCGCGTCGTAGGCCTCGTCGGTGTTCCACCCGGCGTCCACGATCGCCACGCCGTCGTCCACCTCCAGCGCGTAGACCAGGACGTACCTCAGCGGGTTCACCGGAATCGGCACCGGGATCGACCACAGGCCGGGCCGCACCCGCTCGACCTCCGGCACCTTCCCGCCGATCCAGGCGGCACGCTGGTCTTCATTGGACGGGGTCACCACGAACTTAGCCATGCGGAAGATTCTGCCTGCTGTTCTGGAACGATGTTCTACTGGGGTCGGGCAACGGGCCCGGAAGCCGGGCGTCCGGACCCCTCCTGGACCATGGCAGGTCGCGGGCGCGACGCCACCGGCATCCGGACGAACACCAGCGCGGAGGCGAGGATCATGACCGCGGCCGTCCACCAGGCGGCGGCCGTCCCGGCTCCGGTGGCCAGTGCGCCGAAGACCAGGTTGGACAGGGCCCCGCCCGACTGGATCGCCAGCGAGCCGGTCGAGGTGATCGTGGTGCGCTGGGCGGCGCCGACCGCGTTGTGGGTCATCTCCAGGCAGAGCAGTCCGGCCACCGAGAGCCCGGCGAACAGCACGACGTAGGCCACGCCGGCGCTGACGAGCCCCGCCGAGCCGGTGAGCCCCGCCGTCGCGGCCAGCGCCCCGACCGAGAGCGCGGTCAGAAGGGTCCCCGCGACCGCGCCCCGTACCGAACCGCCCGCCGGACCACCCGCCATGCGGGCCACACCGGGCGCCAGCGCGCTGCCCGCCGCACTGCCCGCGAACCCGAGGGCCGCGACCACGGCATAGGCCGTGCTCCCCTGCTCCGCCGTACCGGCCAGCTCGGCGAGCCGTCCGGGGGTGAGCAGCTCGACGGCGGTCAGCGCGACGCCCGCCCCCGCTGTCGCCAGCATCAGGCGGCGCAGCACCGGACCCGCCACGGCCAGCCGCACGCCCTCGCCGATCGTGGCGGGCACGTCCCGCAGCACCGAGCCGAGCGAGCGGTGCCGATGAGCCGGCTCGGGCAGCGCGACCAGCGCCACGACCAGCAGGACACCGGCGGCGACCGCGCCCATGAGGGGTGGCGCGGACAGCGGCACCAGCACACCTGACGCCACGACGCCGCCCGGCGGGATCAGGAGCGGCGCGAACCCCCCCACCAGCACGCCGGCGGCGAGGGCCACCGACTCCATCACGCCTCCCCTGGCCAGTCCCGGCCTGAGGTCGGCGTCGCGGCCTTCGAGCTCGTGCAGTGTGTCGACGTACCAGGCGGTGGCGGGGCCGCTGGACAACGCCCTGGCCACACCCTTGATCACGCCGGTCACCAGGAACATCCAGAGCGTGGTCGACACCGCCAGGAGGATCAGCGCGGCGAGGGTGAACACGGCGGAGGCGGCCAGCAGCACCCGTCGCCCGAGCACGTCGGCCAGGCCACCCGTGGGCAGCTCCAGGCCGATGGTGACGAGCGAGAACACCGTCACGCACAGGCCGATCTGAGCCAGGCTGAGACCTCGCTCGGTCATGAGCAGGACCATGACGGGCAGCATCAGGCCCATCGGGAGCCAGGTCAGGAAGGTGACGAGCATGTAGCGGCGCACCGCCGACCGGGCGGTCATCGACCGTCCTCCCGACTCTCACCGGACGCGCTTTCCTCGGTCGTACGGCCGCGAGGGAAGCCCGCGACCCAGAGGTGGACCTGCTCGGCGTCCGGCGAGCCGGCGTGGCGGGCCTCGAGGTCGTGGATCAGCTCCTCCAGCCGGTCCATGAGCTCCTTCAGCGCCGAGGCCGGCAGCGTGACCCAGTAGTCGCTCATGCCCGCGGCCTGAAGCCACTCCGCCGACCGGCCCGCGATGTCGTAGGACTGGACCACCTGCTCCAGCACCGCCACCTGGCGCAGCTGCATGATCTTGACGGCCTCTCGCCCCTCGGCCGTCGCCGACATCTCGTCGGTGTCCCAGGAGGTGTAGCGGTGCCGGGCCCGCCAGCGGCGCTCACGGCCGTCGCGACGCTCCGGATCCTCCTCGATGAAACCGAACTTGGCCAGTTCACGCAGGTGATAGCTGGTCGAGCCGGAGCTCTCGCCCACCGTACGGCCGAGCTCACTGGCCGTCGCGGGGCCGTCGGCGCGCAGCAGGCCGAGCAGGCGCACCCGTAGCGGGTGCGCCACCACCTTGAGCACCCGGGGATCACTGATCTTGAAGGCTTCCTCCATACACCTCACGGTAGACCGCAAAGACAATTTTGCAAAGGGAATTCTGCGATTTCTCCGGGCTCCTAAACTGGAGGCATGCTTGACGACATCTGGGTGGACGAAGCCGTCTTCGCGCTCCGTCCCGACTTCGCCGTGCTCGCGATGACCGCGCGCGGCCTGCGTAACGGCCCCACCGACGACTGGTCGCGCGCCCTGCTGACCGAGGCCGCCGAGCGGGCCCCGCAGCCCGAGAAGATCGACGCCTGGAAGGAGGCCTATCGCGCCTTCGGCGCCAAGCCGCAGCGGACCCGGCCGTCCGTCGACGCGCTGACCCGCCGGCTGCCGCTGCCGGAGATCAACCAGGTGGTCGACGCCTACAACGCGGTCAGCGTGAAGCACGCGCTGCCCATCGGTGGCGAGGACCTCGACCGCTACGCGGGCCCGGCGCGGCTGATCAGGGCCGTGGGCGACGAGGCGTCGGAGGAGGCGCTCGGGCAGCCGGAGCCGGGCGAAGTGATCTGGCGCGACGACACGGGCGTCACCTGCCGCAGGTGGAATTGGCGCCAGGTGGCCCGCACCCGGCTCGTCGAGGAGACGACCAACGCCCTGTTCCTCCTGGAGCGGCTGGAGCCGATGTCGCTGGAGGAGCTGAAGGAGGCGGGCGAGGAGCTGGCGGACCTACTGACACGGCTCTCCCCGGAGGCTCGCATCGCCACCAGGCTCGTGGTCAGAGGGAACTAAACCTCCCGCCCTACTGTTGATACCGAACAGTGACCTTGCCGGGCACACCAGCGTTGACTAGGGGGGCGTGACCTCTTTGAACAGTCCTGAGAGGATCAGGCGAGGCGGCATAGCCTCCCGGGCGCGCGCCGCCAATCCATGCGAGTAGCCTTGGACAGGTTCTCTAACATCAAAACCGATCTGCGGAAGAGGGCGATTTCCGCCGTGTCGTCTGAGTCGTCGCGGACAAACCCGCTGGCAAGCTTTGGTCAGAACGAGTGGCTTGTCGACGAGCTGTACCAGAAATACCTCCAGGACCCCGAGTCTGTTGACAAGGCCTGGTGGAATTTCTTCGCTGACTACAACCCCGACTACGGACCGGGCCGCACCCCGGCCAGGGAGGCGGCGAACGGCACGGCAACCGCGCCCGCACCCGCCAAGGCACCGCCCAAGGCGGCGCCTGCTCCCCCTAAGCCTGCGACCGCCAAAGTGCCTGCCGACAAGCCCAAGCAGCCCTCTACACCGGTGCCCAAGGGCGCCGAAGAGATCAAGCTGCGCGGGGCGGCGGCTCGCACAGCCGCCAACATGGACCTCTCGCTGTCGGTTCCGACCGCGACCAGTGTCCGGGCCATCCCGGCCAAGTTGCTCATCGACAACCGCATTGTGATCAACAACCACCTCAAGCGGGGTCGCGGCGGCAAGGTCTCCTTCACCCACCTGATCGGTTACGCGATCGTCCGGGCGCTGCGGACCATGCCGGAGATGAACTTCTCCTTCACCGAGGTCGACGGCAAGCCGACCCTGGTCAAGCCCGAGCACGTCGGTCTGGGCCTGGCCATCGACGTGCAGAAGAGCAACGGCGAGCGCCAGCTGCTCGTGCCCTCCATCAAGGGCGCGGAGGAGATGGACTTCCGGCAGTTCTGGATGGCCTATGAGGAAGTGGTCCGCAAGGCGCGCTCCGGCAAGCTCGGCGTCGACGACTTCACCTCCACCACGATCTCGCTGACCAACCCCGGCACCATCGGCACCGTGCACAGCGTGCCGCGCCTGATGCCCGGTCAGGGCACGATCATCGGCGTGGGCGCGATGGAATACCCCGCCGAATACCAGGGCGCCTCCCCCGACACGCTCTCGCGCCTGGCCGTCTCCAAGGTCATGACGCTGACCAGCACCTACGATCACCGGATCATCCAGGGCGCCCAGTCGGGCGACTTCCTGCGCACGATCCACCGGCTGCTGCTCGGCGAGGACGGCTTCTACGACGAGATCTTCGAGGCGCTGCGGATCCCGTACGAGCCGGTCCGCTGGGTGCGGGACATCTCCGCCTCGCACGACGAGGACGTCGCCAAGTCGGCGCGCGTCATCGAGCTGATCCACGCCTATCGGGTACGCGGCCACCTCATGGCCGAGACCGACCCGCTGGAATACAAGCAGCGCAAGCACCCCGACCTCGACATCCAGTCGCACGGCCTGACGCTGTGGGACCTGGAGCGCGAGTTCGCCACCGGCGGTTTCGGCGGCCGGGCGCTGATGAAGCTCCGCGAGATCCTGGGTGTGCTCCGTGACTCCTACTGCCGCACCGTCGGCATCGAGTACATGCACATCCAGAACCCCGAGGAGCGGGCTTGGATCCAGGCACGGGTGGAGAAGCCCTACTCTCCCCCCGCCCGTGACGAGCAGCTCAACATCCTGAGCAGGCTCAACACCGCCGAGGCGTTCGAGACGTTCCTGCAGACGAAGTTCGTCGGCCAGAAGCGCTTCTCGCTGGAGGGCGGCGAGTCCCTGATCCCGCTGCTCGACTCGGTGATCAGCGACGCGGCGGACGAGGACCTCGACGAGGTCGTCATCGGCATGGCCCACCGCGGCCGGCTCAACGTGCTCGCCAACATCGTGGGCAAGTCCTACGCCCAGATCTTCGGCGAGTTCGAGGGCAATCTCGACCCGCGGACCGCGCACGGCTCCGGCGACGTCAAATACCACCTCGGCGCCAGCGGCACCTTCACCGCGCCCAGCGGCAAGACCATCAGCGCCTCGGTGGTGGCCAACCCCTCGCACCTCGAGGCGGTCAACCCGGTGCTGGAGGGCGTCGTCCGCGCCAAGCAGGACCTGCTGGAGCGCGGCGAGGAGGGCTTCACCGTCCTGCCGGTCCTCATCCACGGCGACGCGGCCTTCGCGGGCCAGGGCGTCGTGGCCGAGACGCTCAACCTGTCGCAGCTGCGCGGCTACCGCACCGGCGGCACCGTGCACGTGGTGGTCAACAACCAGGTGGGCTTCACCACCTCGCCGGCCTCCTCCAGGTCCTCGGTCTACGCGACCGACGTGGCCCGGATGATCCAGGCGCCGATCTTCCACGTCAACGGCGACGACCCCGAGGCCGTGGTGCGCGTGGGCGAGCTCGCCTACGAATACCGCAGGACGTTCCGCAAGGACGTGGTCATCGACCTGATCTGCTACCGCCGCCGCGGCCACAACGAGGGCGACAACCCCGCCTTCACCCAGCCGCTGATGTACGACCTGATCGACGCCAAGCGCTCGACCCGCAAGCTCTACACCGAGGCGCTGATCGGCCGGGGCGACATCACGGTCGAAGAGGCCGAGTCGGCGCTGCGCGACTATCAGGCCAAGCTGGAGCAGGCCTTCACCGAGACCCGCGAGGCGGCGAAGAAGCCGCTTGAGGCGGGCGCGATGCGGGTGCCGCCGACCGAGGTGGTCAAGTGGTCGCACGACGACACGCCCACCGCGATCAGCGACGAGACGCTCAAGCGCATCGTCGACACCCAGCTCAACCTGCCCGAGGGCTTCACGCCGCACCCGCGCCTGGCGCCGGTGCTGCAGCGCCGCGGTCAGATGGTGGAGCAGGACACGATCGACTGGAGCATGGGCGAGACGCTCGCGTTCGGGGCACTGCTGATCGACGGGCACCCGGTCCGCCTGGTCGGCCAGGACTCCCGGCGCGGCACGTTCACCCAGCGGCACGCCGTGCTGGTGGACCGGGTCACGGGGGCTGAGCACACGCCGCTCAAGACCTTCAACGAGGGCACCACGAAGTTCTACGTCTACGACTCGCTGCTCAGCGAGTTCGCGGCGCTCGGCTTCGAGTACGGCTACAGCGTGGAGCGTCCCGACGCCCTGGTGGCGTGGGAGGCGCAGTTCGGCGACTTCGTCAACGGCGCCCAGACGATCATCGACGAGTTCATCTCGTCCGGTGAGCAGAAGTGGGGCCAGCGTTCGGGGGTCGTGCTGCTGCTGCCGCACGGCTACGAGGGTCAGGGTCCCGACCACTCCTCGGCCCGCATCGAGCGCTTCCTGCAGGTCTGCGCGCTGGACAACATGACCGTCGCGCAGCCCACCACGCCCGCCAACCACTTCCACCTGCTGCGCTGGCAGGTGGAGTCCGGCAGGCACAAGCCGTTGGTGGTCTTCACGCCCAAGTCGCTGCTGCGGCACAAGAAGGCGACCTCGAAGGCGGCGGACTTCACCTCCGGCACCTTCCAGCCGGTGATCAGCGACACCACGGTCGACCCCGGCAAGGTCACCAGGGTGGTGCTGTGCTCCGGCAAGGTCTACTACGACCTGCTCGCCGGGCGCGAGGCCTCGGGCCGGGACGATGTCGCCCTTGTCCGTATCGAGCGGCTCTACCCCTACCCGGCGGAGGAGCTCAACGCCGAGCTCGCCCGCTACGGGGCTCAGGTCGAGCTGATCTGGGCACAGGACGAGCCGATCAACATGGGGCCGTGGCCTTACCTGGCGCTCAAGCTGGCGGAGGACCCGCAACTGCTGGACGGCCGCCCGCTGCGGCGCGTCTCCAGGCCCGCCAACAGCTCGCCCGCGGCCGGCTCGCACGCCGCCCACGACGCCGAGCTGGGGGAGATCCTGAAGCAGATCTTCGGCTGATCCGAGCACGACCCCGGTGAGCCCTCGCCTTCTGGCGGGGGCTCACCGCTTTCCCACCCGACGGACCGTACGGGATGGTGGCGTTCACCACCCCGCGGACCCGTACGGGATGGTGGCTTTCACCACCCCGCGGACCTGTACGGATCCACCCGGCGGACCCGTACTGGGTGGTGGCTAGAGTTTTGGGGTGGGCGCGTTGACGTCCCGCTGGATGATGATGAATGGAGCACGATGTACTTCACCGATCGGGGGATCGAGGAGCTGGTCGAGCGGCGGGGCCAGGAGGAGGTCAGCCTGCTGTGGCTGGGCGAGCGGCTGCGCGAGTTCGTCGACCTGAATCCTGAGTTCGAGACCCCGGTCGAGCGGCTGGCCACCTGGCTCGCCCGGCTCGACGACGAAGACGAGGACTGATCTCCGCCCATAGACGCGATACATCTTGAGTTTTCGACAGACGCGACATATCGTGTCTTACGTCGGGATATATCGCCGGAAGGGCGGAAACATGCAGCAATGGACGATCGAGGGGCCCGAACAGCTCACGTTCGGACCCGTGGATGCCCTTGACGTGCGGATCGTGGCCGGGAAACTGGCCGTGCTGGCCAGTGACGGCCCACCGACACTCGAAGTCGCCGAGTTCGACTCCGCCACCCCGCTCCTGGTGACCTACGACGAGGACTCCAGGGAGCTCAGCGTCACCTACAAGGATCTCACCTGGGACGGCCTGCTCGGCTGGCTGCGCCGCGACCGCCGCAAGACCGTGGCGACCCTCGCCGTCCCCCGGCACTGCACGGTCAACGCCGGAGTCGTCACCGCCTCCGCCGTGGTCGCCGGGTTCGAGCGGATGACCCAGGTCAGGAGCGTCTCCGGGGAGATCGTGCTCGACGGCGTGAGCGGCGAGGTAAGCGCCACGACCGCCTCCGGCGACGTAGAGACCCGGGCGATGGAGGGCGACCTGTCGTTCAAGAGCGTCTCCGGCGAGCTCACGGTCGCCGGCGGCAGCCCACGCAGGCTGCGCGGCAACACCGTCTCCGGGCGCATCACCGCGGACCTGCAACTCAAGCCCACCGGCCATGTGACCCTCAACACCGTCTCCGGAGCCATCATGGTCCGGCTGCCGGAGAACACCCAGGCGGACGTGGCGGTCAGATCCACCTCCGGCCGGCTGGTCAGTTCGTTCGACGAAGTGTCCAAATCAAGCGGTCCCGCCATGAGATCGATGACGGGCCGGCTGGGTGGCGGCATGGCGTCCCTGACGGCCACGACCGTCTCCGGCGACGTCACCCTGCTCAAGGGGGAGAAGCAATGAGCCCTGTCTTCGGTCACGGCCGGCTCCGGCTTTATCTGCTCAAGCTGCTGGAGGAGAGCCCTCGCCACGGCTACGAAGTGATCCGCCTGCTGCAGGACCGCTTCCTCGGCGTCTACTCCCCCTCCCCCGGCACCATCTACCCGCGCCTGGCGCGGCTGGAGGAGGAGGGCCTGGTCACCCACGAGGTGATCGACGGCAAGAAGGTCTTCTCCATCACCGACAAGGGCCGCGCCGAGCTGAACGCCCGCCTCGACGAGCTCGACGACCTGGAGGAGGAGATCTCCGCCTCTGTCCGCGACATCGCCCGCGAGGTCAAGGAGGACGTACGCGACACCGTCAAGTCGCTCCGCGAGGAGCTGACCCGGATGGCCAAGGACGTCCGCACCGGCGGCCGCGACCAGAAGCAGGACTTCAAACGGCTCAAGGACGAGCAGAAGCGTCAGTGGAGCGAGCACGCCCAGCAGTGGCAGGGTCAGGGCGAGCGGCTCAGCGGGGAGTGGCGCAGGATCTGGGCCGAGGTCTGGAGCACGGTGGGCGGGGCGCCCGCGAACCGGGCGGACCTCGACAACGAGCTGGGTGAGGCGCTGGCCGACTTCGTCGCCCGGGTGCGCGCGGAGGCGTCGGATTCCCGCATCACCCGCGAGAAGCTCGACGAGCTGCGCGCCACGCTCGACGAGGCCGCCGCCCGGCTCAGCGACACCCTCCGATCATGATCCGGTACGGCCTGCGCCCTCCGGTGCAGCGCCTGGTCCCCCGGCGGCGGAACCAGGCGGCCACACCCGAGCCGGCCGCACCCGAACCATCCGGCGACCACGACCGACGATCGCCCCGCCCCACACCCGCGCCCCGCCGGGACGGGATGACCTGCGCGCTCCCGCCCCCGGCCCGGGTGCAGCCACTCACGGGAGGCACTCGTACCTCTGTGGTCAGTTCGGGAGGCGCTCGTACCTCTGGGCTTAGTTCGGGAGGCGCTCGTACCTCTGGGCTCAGTTCGTGAAGACGATCTTGCCGAAGATGTCGCCCTCGTGCAGCGCCGCGAAGCCGTCGCGGGCCTCGGTCAGCGGCAGGGTCCTGTCGACGACCGGCCGCAGCCCGGTCTGTTCCAGGAAGACCGCCAGGCGCTGGAGCTGGTCGCGGGTCCCCATCGTGGAGCCGACCACGGACAGCTGCAGGAAGAAGACCCGGTTCAGGTCGGCGGCCGGGGCCGGGCCGCTGGTGGCGCCGCAGACCACGATGCGACCGCCCGGTTTGAGTGACTTGAGGGAGTGGTCCCAGGTGGCCTGGCCGACGCTCTCCATGACCGCGTCCACCCGCTCCGGCAGCCGCGCGCCCGGCTCGAAGACCTGGTCCGCGCCCAGCTCCTTGGCCCGCTCCCGCTTGGCCTCCGACCGGCTGGTCGCCCAGACCCGGTAGCCGGCCGCCCGGCCGAGCGCGATCACCGCGGTCGCGACCCCGCCGCCCGCCCCCTGGACGAGCACCGTCGAGCCCGGCTCCAGTCCGGCCTTGTCGAAAAGCATCCGGTAGGCCGTCAGCCAGGCCGTGGGCAGGCAGGCGGCGTGCTCGAAGCTCAGCGCGGCCGGCTTGGGCACCAGGTTGCGGCGCGGCACGGCCACCCGTTCGGCGAACGTGCCGTCGTGCAGTTCCGACAGCAGCGACCGCTTCGGATCCAGGGTCTCGTCGGCGCCCGTGCCGATCACGCCGTGCACGATGACCTCGTTGCCGTCCTCGTCCACCCCGGCCGCGTCGCAGCCGAGCACGATCGGCAGCCGGTCCTGCCTGATGCCCACGCCTTTGAGCGTCCACAGGTCGTGATGGTTGAGCGCGGCTGCCCGCACCGAGACGGTCGTCCATCCGTCGGGAACCTTCGGCTCCGGACGCTCGCCGAGCGTCAGCCCGGCGAGAGGGTTGTCGGGATCGGTCTGTGTGACGGTAACGGCGAACATGGCCGCACCCTACTTCAGCGACTTCCGGCCCCCTCACCTCGACCCGGCGGCGCCCCCACCCCCCGGACCGCCTGCGCGACGCACTTCCACTCGACGCGTCCCGCTCATCCGGGCCGCCTGCGGCACCCCGACGCGCCGCGCCCTCTGGACCGCCTGCGCGGCTCACTTCAGCTTGACGCGGATCCCGTCGAGTGCGGTGGTGACGAAGCGCTCGTCGCCCGTGGCTCCGATGCGCATGCCGCCCCGGCACACGTCCCTGACCGCACGTCCTTGCCATCGGCCCGGGCGCGGCGGCGTCCTGGGCTCTTTGCAGTCGGGGGTCGGGATCAGCATCACCATGCCGTCCGTGCCGCCGCCGAACCAGAGCTGCGGCCCGACCGGATCCCCCATCGCGATCTCGCCCGGCCGCGCCATCCGGATCTCGACCGGACCCGCGCCGGGACCGGTGTCCGTGGCCGACTCGACACCCCCGGCGTCCTTCACGGACAGGGTCAGGTAGCCGTCGCCGGTCACCTTCCCGCGTAACCGCTGGGCCAGCGCCACCCGGTCGGTGAAGTCCAGCCCCTGCCAGCGGTCGTACATCGCCACCCGCCACGGCCCGAACGCGAACAACAGCACCTGCCCGTACGAGGCGCTGCCGGACTGACGCGGCCAGAGCGTGACGTTGGGGGCGAACTCCCTGATCGGCTTCCCGCCCTTGGTCACCTCGGCCTCGCCGTTGTAGGGAGCGACGAGTTGACGGTAACGGCCGTCCACCCACACGCTGTGGAACGGCCGCGACCCCAGCCGGTCGAGGTTCAGTTTCGCCGGGTAGCGAACCTCGGCCCGCTGCCCGTCAGGGAAGACGACGTCCAGGACCTCCATGTCGCCGTCGTCGGCCGCCCGTGCGTGCAGCGCGTTCGGCGCGTTCAGCACCCTGTTCAGTCCGCCGCTGGGGCTCGGCGCGCTGTCCGCGCTGGTGCGAGAAGAGCCGGGAGTCGGCTCGGACGCGGGCTCGGCCATCGGGTCGCGGCTGCTGAGCAGCCCGACGACCGGCACTCCCACCAGCACCAGGACCACCGCCAGCCCGATCCACCGGCGAGGCCGCCGGCCGCCCGTCTCGATGACATCGAATAGCTCGGTCACTACCAACCTCGCCAGTTATGGGGCTTATGCCGTGATCCCAGTTCAGTTGAGCGGGGACCGCCAGCGCAACCCCTCGAACCTGGCGAAGTCCTTGTCACAGGTCACGAATTCACAACCATGCTCGATGGCGAGCGCCGCCAGATAGGCATCAGGGATCAGATTGCCCGTCGCCCCGGACTGGCGGCAGAGCCTGGTGAAGATCTCCCAGTGCCGCTCGCCTGCGTGAACCAGCACGGCATGCGGCTGGTTTCGGACACTGTCGGCGAACCGCCTGGCTATCTCGAAGGTCGTGGAGCCTGGGATCCGGCGGTTGGTGACGATGCGTACGAAGCCATTGATGACGAAGTCGCTCACCGCATACGCCTCATCACCGCCGAGCAGCTCTTTGACGGTGGCGAGACACGGCTCGTGGTGCTCGACATCCATCCGCTGAGCGCTGACCAGCATGTTGACGTCAAGCATCCGCATGCCGCACCTCCCCGAGGACGCGCTCGATGTCCTCGAGCTCCATCATTTCCTTGATCTCTGCCCACGTGAGCTTCGGCCCTGTGGCGTCGCCGGACAGGGGAAGATCGATCGGGGGGCGCTCCGCCATTTCGGTGGAGCGGTTCATGAGTTGTCTCAAGGCATCCTCCATCACTGAGTTGAGACTGCGTCCGTTGCGTGCTGCGTACGCCTTCGCCTCGTTGAGGAGCGTTTCGTCGATGCGCACCGTGGTCCTCCGCATGACTCCAGCGTCCGCCGCCGACATAAAAATGTCAACAGCAGATAGTAGTCACACGGTCACAGATTTTACAGCTCCTTTGCCACGTCACCAGCTCGCCACATTGACCTCCCCGTCGGTCACCACTTCCACCGGCTGCCCGACCAGCTCGCGGGACTCGGCGTCGGCCATCAGCTCCTGCCGGGTCACCTGGGCGTACGCGCGTCCGCCCGCCGGCAGGTCGACGACGAGGATGCCCTTCCGGGGCGCCCCGTCCCGGTCGTGCGCGACCGTGTAGCCGGCCACTACCGCGGGCCCCGCGTAGGCCGCGACGATCGGCACCGGCTCGGCGGTGAAGACCGGCTCGCCGTCGCCCAGCGTGCCGCCGGGCTCGGTGGACCAGACGGCGTAGGCGTGCTTGGTCAGGTGCATGCCGACCCCGGTGACCAGGCCGTGGCCTGGCCGGGCGAGCAGCCGGGCGGCCATCGTGGCGGTGGAGTGCAGCACGTAGTCGCTGGCCGGACCGCCCGCGTACGGCAGGCCACCGGTGACGGTGAGCCCGCGCCGGTCCAGCGGGTCGAGCCCGATGGCGTCACAGGCCTGGCGCAGCGCGATGGCGAAGCAGCTGTAGAGGTCGAGCTCGTCCATGTCGTCCAGCCCCAGCCCGGCTCGCGCGAACGCCGCCGTGGCCGCCCTGGCGATGGCCCGCGACGAGCCGAGCGCGGGCCGGGCCGCGACTTCCCAGGTGTCCTCGGCGTACGCCCAGCCGCGCAGGTAGACGCGCTGGTCGTGCGGGACGCCGAGCCGGTCGGCCAGCTCGGTGCTGGCCAGGATGACGGCGGCCGCCTGGTCGACCTCCAGCACGGCCACGGTGTTCCTGGTGTACGGCCAGCCGACGAACCGGTTGCCCGTCACCAGCTCCTCGGGCGTGCGAGGGGTGCGCCGCCAGGAGTGCGGGTTGGCGGCGGCCACCTCGGTCATCGGCGCCATCATGCGCCCCCGGTCGAGCATCTCCTGTTCGAGGGAGAGGCCGAGCGCCGCCCGCCGGGCCGTCTCCATGATCGCGTAGGTGTGCACCGGCAGGAACAGCTCGTGCGCGAGCTCGGCGGGGTGTGGCGGCCGTTCCCAGCCGTAGGGCGGTTTGGGGGTGGCGGCATGGCTCCACGGCACCCGTTCGCCGGCTTGCCGGTAGGCGCGGCGGGTGGCGAGCGCCTCGGCTCCGGCGACCAGGGCCGAGTCAAGCTCCCCCGCCGCGATCCTGGCCGCGGCCTCACCGATGAGCAGGTGCGGGGCCGTACCGCTGACCTTGGAGTAGGTGCGGTGGCGCGGGGTCGCGCCGAGCCGCTCGGCGAGCCTGCCGGTCGGGGAGTCGTACTGCCAGGAGTCGGTGTGGACGATCTGGATCGAGTCGAGGCGCGCCACGGGGAGCCGGGCCGCACGGGCGGCGGCGCGGGCCGTCTCCTCCCACAGGTCGAGCGGTTCGGGGCCGGGCTGCTTGCGGACCGTGCGCTGGGCGGCGCCGATGAGGCAGGGCGTGCGTGGATCCATTCCGCCATCTAACCAGAACAATGTTCGGTCAATGGGGAGTAGACTCCTAGTATTCATGATCGCGAATGGCGATCAAGATCCGTTCGAGCCGCGTACCGCCACGAAAGCCACATCAGAAACAACCGTCTATCGACACCCCCCACGGGGTCCGTGACCTGCGGCGACGTCCGTCCTATAGGATCATTGACCGATGGGCGCGCAACACGCTTGACGCGATCCTTATAGACCGCGGTCCACGCTGGCCAGATAACAAATGCCTATCCCAGCTGCAATTGACCAGTTGATCTGGAAAAATCCACCGTTACGACCCCAGAAAGGCAATTCATGATCCCCCGGGCCAGGCACCTGGCAGCGGCCGCGCTCAGCGGCGCGCTGCTGATGCTGCCTGCCTTCGCGGGGGTGTCGGATGCCTCGGCGGCCTCCAAGGTCTACAAGGTGGCGCTGACCAAGACGCGGGCGGACGTGCAGCGGGTCGCCAACTACTGGAAGCCGGAGCAGCTCAAGAAGGCCGACAGCTACAGTCCCGCCACGCCGAGTTCGCAGCCCGCGCCGGCGGCCAAGGCCGCCTCGGGCGGTTCCGTCAACGCGCCGATCGGCGCGTCCACCTCGGCGCTGCGGACGTCCCAGGCCGTGACTCCCGCCCCGCCGACCAAGGGCGCCGCCAGGACCATGGGCAAGGTCTACTTCCGCTTCGGCGACAAGGAATACTGGTGCTCGGCCAGCTCCGTCGCGGCCAAGAACCACAGCGTGGTCGCCACGGCCGCGCACTGCGCCTACGACGCGCGGCAGGGCAACGCCGCCGCATACTGGATCTTCGTTCCCAATCCGGGCAGCAACGGCGAGACGCCCGACGGCATCTACGTCGGCTCCTCGATCAGCATGCACGAGGACTGGCCGGGCAAGAACGACTACGACTACGACTACGCGTTCGTCACCGTGCACCGCGGCTTCACCTGGCAGAAGCAGGGCGACAAATACGTCGCCAAGGACGTCGGCCAACTGCAGGACAACGTCGGCGGCCTGGGCCTGGAGCTCAGCAGAAGGTCCCCCCTCAGCGACATCCACGCCTTCGGCTACGCGGCCGGTCCGCAGCCCGACGGCAGCCGCCCGTTCAACGGCCTGTCGCTGCAGCCCTGCGTGGGCAGCACCCGCAAGGCCGTGGCCCCCGGCCTCGACCTCAACTTCGGGGTCCAGCTCGCCCCCTGCAACTTCAGCAAGGGCGCCAGCGGCGGGCCCTGGGTGTACGGCTGGCAGGCGGACAAGAAGCTCGGCAATCTGGTCGGCGTCAACAGCCTGACCTGGAACACCGACGCGAAGGGCGAGTTCGACGCGGTCTCGTCGCCGTACTTCAGCATCGTCACCGGAGAGGCCTACCGGCACGCCGCTGCGCAGACAACTCCGACAAATGTGATGTAGCTCATACGTCACCCCCCGGTCACGCGCCGTGATCAGGAGGGATCCACATCTCGGAACGATCACGACGACACTCCCGCCGTTGACCTGCGCTGGAGCGCAACCACACGGTCGCTGTCAGCGCTGTACGGTTCCGGCTGTCCGTTCGCTGACCTTCGGGGCGCACGAAGGCGCCGCGTCAGCTAAAGGAAAAGCCTGGAGATGTTGTGAAGCGAATCCTCCTTCCCGTTGGTGGCGCCGTCCTGGCGACCGGCCTGCTCACGACCGGTCTGACCGGTGCCGTACAAGCCGCAGGCGATGTGGCGACCGACCCGATGGCCAGGAACACCAGCCAGGCCGCCTCCGTCGTATCGTTCTGGCTCGCCTCCAACGGCGCGGCGCTCCGCCAGGCCACGGCCTACACCTGGGATTCCAACCAGGTGCGGAAAGTCGTCTCCAAGGGCGGTTACAGCCCTGACGGCCGGCCCGGCAGCACCGCCCCCGGCGGCGCCGAGCGGTCCTCCTCCAACTCCCAGAACGTGAACCTGCCGAAGACCGTCGGCAAGGTGTTCTTCGTGGACGGATCCGGCAAGTTCCGCTGGTGCTCGGCCTCGTCGATCCAGTCGAACTACCGCAACCTGGTCGCCACGGCCGCGCACTGCGTGTACGACACCGACAGCAACTCCGCACTGCTGGACAACTGGGTCTTTGTCCCGGGCTATTACCAGGGCAAGACCCCGTGGGGCATCTACGTCGGCAAGCAGGCGTTCACCCACCACGACTTCGACGTCTACGAGGACTACGACCGCGACTACGCGTTCGTCACCGTCTACAACGGCATCCAGTTCGACGGCGTCAAGCGGGTGAGCAAGCGCGACTACAAGCGCTTCAGCGGTCCCAAGCGCTCCTGGGGTGGCAGCCACTACATCCTGCTGTCCAAGGACGCGGGCCGCCTCGGCGACAACGTCGGCGGCCAGGGCTTCGCCTGGAACCAGGCCTCCAACCGGACGGTCCGCACCTTCGGCTACCCCGCGGCGCCGCACCCCGACGGCAACAAGCCCTACAGCGGCGTCACGCCGAAGCACTGCTACGGCCGGACGACCGCGAAGACGGTCGGCGCCTCCTGGCTCAAGATCCAGGAGCACATCGGCCTCAAGTGCGCCGTGACCCCCGGCTTCGACGGTGCCCCCTGGCTGACCCAGTACAACAACGGCAAGCGGCTCGGTTACGTCAACGGCGTCGCCAGCACCTTCGCCGACCAGGACGGCAACGACCGCATCGACTACATCACCTCGCCGTACTTCGACGGCGAGACCGCGGCGGTCTACCAGGCCGCCAGGAACGTGTGGTCCGGCAAGATCGTCGGCCCGAAGGGCGAGCTGTACAAGTAGCGGCATCACGAAGGGGGCCCGGCTTCGGCCGGGCCCCCTTTTTTCGTGCTTGCGACCCCAACCTGAACGTTCCCTGTGAAGATCGAGCCAACTTAGACGGAACAGCGGCAAATCTGGTTCCTGTGATCTAAGTCACATTTCTCCAGTCAACGACCCGCGCGAGGGGACTAACGGCACTTTCGTCCCGCCCGCAACAGCCCCCGCATACCCTGCACAGACGCACCCGAACGATCACTCAACGCATTCACCCCTGACATATAACGAAAAGGTCACGACGGTTGGGGTTCGTGCCGAAGCCTCCACAACGGCTTTCACCTGCGGAGATCACCGCGCTATGTTCCTTGCTATCCCTTTACTGACGCATGGGCCGCATGTTGCGGCCCACGACAGACCAAGGAGCAGTTCCCTTGAAGCGCATCCTCATTCCCGCCGGTGGAGCCATCCTCGCCACCGGCATGCTGGCCGCCGGCCTCGCCGGCACGGCCACTGCCACGGCCACCTCCGACATCGCCAAGGACCCGATGGCGACGAGCGCGGCCAACGCGAAGGCCATCGCCGACTACTGGGCGGCTTCCAACGGTGCTGCCCTGAAGGCCGCGAAGGAGTCCAACGTCTGGAGCGCGAAGGACGTCGCCAAGCTCCAGAGCAAGGGCGGCTACAGCTCCGACACCAAGCCGGGCAGCACCAAGCCCATCGGCGAGGAGAAGAAGAGCTCCGCCAAGTCGCAGAACGTCAACATGCCGAAGACCATCGGCAAGGTGTTCTTCGTCAACAAGAAGGGCGAGCGCAAGTGGTGCTCCGCCACGTCGATCCAGTCCAAGTACCGCAACCTGGTGGCCACCGCCGGCCACTGTGTGTACGACACCTCCGGTAACACGGACGTCATGGACAAGTGGGTCTTCGTCCCGGGCTACTACCAGGGCAAGACCCCGTGGGGCATCTACGTCGGTAAGACCGCTTACACGCACTACGACTTCGATGTGTACGAGGACTACGACCGCGACTACGCGTTCGTGGCCGTCTACAACGGCGTCCAGATCGGCGCGGGCACCCCGAAGAAGGTGACCAAGGCCGAGTTCGACAAGCACACGGGCATCAAGGAAGCCAAGGACATCGAGATCCAGCGGTCGGAGTTCCGGGCGTGCAAGCTCGACCCCACCTCGACCGTGGCCTGCTGGGTCAAGCGTGGCGAGAAGGCTCAGCCCACCGGCCCTGACTTCCCGAACGCCGAGGTCGCCAAGGTCGAGGTCGCCGAGGAGACGTACAAGAAGGCCCGGATCGGCAAGGGCAACGGCCGCAAGTTCGGCGAGCCCGTCGTCGAGATCGTGACCGACCACGACGCCAAGGTCTACCAGGCCCGGCAGAAGAAGAACCCGAAGAAGTACCCGGCCAAGGTCGTGAAGGACCGGCGCGGGAACTGGACCATCACCCACTTCTTCGTGCAGCAGTGGTACAAGCCGGGCTCGGACACGAAGTTCTACAAGACGGACTTCTACATCATCGAGGGCCACGTCAAGGACGCGGGCCGTCTCGGTGACAACGTCGGCGGCCAGGGCTTCGCCTGGAACCAGCCGACCCAGAAGATCGTCCGCGTGTTCGGCTACCCCTCCGGACCGCACCCCGACGGCCACAAGAACTACACCGGCATCACGCCGAAGTGGTGCTACGGCAAGACCACGAAGAAGCTGGTGGGCTCGGCCGCCAAGAAGATCCAGGAGCACGTCGCGCTCAAGTGTGCGATGACCGAGGGCGCCGACGGTGGCCCCTGGCTGCTCAACTACAGCAACAACAAGCGTCTCGGCTACGTGAACGGTGTCACCAGCACCTTCAACGACCAGGACGGCAACGACCGCGTGGACTACATCTCCTCGCCGTACTTCGACGGTGAGACCAACACGATCTACAAGGCCGCCGCCAACGTGTGGTCCGGCAAGATCGTTTAGTCACACCCGGCGATCGATTCTCACGCATCGTCACTGTTCGACCCGAAGGGTCCGGCATCGCCGGGCCCTTCGGCCGTTTCCGGAGCGGAATGTGAAGGCGTTTGGACGCATGGGAGCCCCAGACGGTGCCATCAAGCCACTGTGATCTGCGTCACACCGCTCACGCGGGTGGAGTCGGCGGGACACTGCCGACCCTGTCGCCCCACTGACAACACGCTCATGTTGATCTGCGGAGATGCACCGTCAGTCCCGTTCGCCCGCCTCATCCGCATCGGCCGGCTAAACATCACGGAACGGTTACGCCCGCCATGTCCCATCTTTTCCTGGCAAAGCGGCTACCCGACTTCAAGATCCACACTGTATGTTCCTGGCTATCCCTTTACTGACGCATGGGGCGCACAAAGCGTTCCACGACAGACCAAGGAGTTACCTTGAAGCGCATCCTCCTCCCCGCCGGTGGCGCCATTCTGGCCACCGGACTGCTGGCCGCCGGCCTGGCCGGTACCGCTAACGCCAACGCGGTTCCCGACTGGGCATCCGACACCCTGGCCAAGGACGCCCCTGCCGCTGCGCAGGTCGTCGAGTTCTGGACCAAGGTCAACGGCGCCACGAACAACCTCGCCAAGGCCAAGCCCTACACCTGGGAGACCAAGGCCACCTCGAAGCTCAAGGTCAGCGGCGGCTATACGCCCGACACCAAGGCTTCGACGGTCCAGCCGATTGGCGAGGAGAAGAAGACCGCCTCGAAGACCAAGAACATCAACCTGCCGAAGACCATCGGCAAGGTGTTCTTCGTGGACTCCGAGGGCGAGCTGAAGTGGTGCTCCGGCACCTCGATCCAGGGCAAGTACAAGAACCTGGTCGCCACCGCGGGTCACTGCGTCTACGACGACAACAAGAACGCCAGCGTCATGGAGCAGTGGGTCTTCGTCCCCGGTTACTACCAGGGCAAGACTCCCTTCGGCATCTACGTCGGTAAGACGGCGTACACGCACTACGACTACTCGGTGTACAACGACCGCGACCGCGACTACGCGTTCGTGACCGTGTACAACGGCTTCCAGCCGGGTGCGGGTGCGGCCACCAAGGTCACGCCCGAGGAGTACAAGAAGTACGAGGGCAAGAAGGAGCCGAAGAAGGTTTCGGTCTCCAAGGAGGAGTTCCGCAAGGGAATCCACGACCCGGCGACCGCTGACTACTACGGCTTCGACTGGGGCACCAGGGACAAGGCCACTGGCCCCGACTTCCCCGGCGCCGAGGTCACCAAGGTTGAGGTCTCCGAGAACACGTACAAGCGCTCTGGCTTCGGCAAGGGCAACGGGAAGCGTTTCGGCGAGCCCATCGTCGAGAACGTGACCTACGAGGACGCGTTCGCGTACTACAAGAACCAGCAGAAGAACGCCGACAAGTTCCCCGGCACCATCAAGCTGGACAAGCGCGGCAACTCCACCATCACGCACTACTACGTGCAGCAGTGGTTCAAGCCGGGCACGAGTGGCTCCTACTACCGCATTGACTTCTACATCTTCAAGGACGTCAACAAGGACCTGGGCGCCCTCGGCAACAACGTCGGTGGCCAGGGTGTCGCCTGGAACCAGAAGACCGGTGGCAAGGTCTTCGTCTTCGGTTACCCGGCTGACGCTCACAAGGACGGCCACAAGGCCTACACCGGTGTCACGCCGAAGTGGTGCTACGGCGCCACCTCCGGCAAGACCTACGCCTCCGCCGCTTACAAGGCTGAGGAGCACGTGGCCCTGAAGTGCGCGATGACCCCGGGCGCCGACGGCTCCCCGTGGCTCGTCAAGTACAGCAACGCCAAGCGTCTCGGCTACGTGAACGGTGTCACCAGCCTGTTCCACGACCAGGACGGCAACGACCGTTACGACTACAGCTCCTCGCCGTACTTCGACGGTGAGACCGCTACGGTCTACAACCAGGCCGCCAACGCCTGGTCGGGCTCGGTTCCCAAGTAATTCGGAATCAGCCGCGAGCGCGAGGGTCCAAACCTCGTACTCACCTAGTTCCACCCGAAGGGCTCGGCTTCTGCCGGGCCCTTCGGCCATTTCCAGGGATGTCCAGAGAGCTCTTAGCCCTGTGACCAGAGTGACGATAGGGTTCTAACGCCCGTTATGTAAATATTGTGGAGATCTCCAGTGAAGCGCCTGCTCATCCCCCTCACCGCCACCGCCCTGAGCGTCGCAGCTCTCACCGTGCCCGCCAGCGCAGCCGCCCCCGCCTGGGCGTCTGACCCCCTCGCCGCCTCCCCCGCCGACGGCTACAGCAACGTCTACTTCTGGCTCAGCGCCAACGGCGCCGCCCTGCGCAAGGCCACCCAGTACCACTGGGACTCCAAGGCCGTGCAGAAGGTCAAGATCGCCAAGGCCAGTGACCAGCCGGACGACGGCAAGCCCGGCTCGACCGCCCCCGCCACCAAGGCGCCGGCCGGCACCAAGGTCAAGAACGTCAACCTGCCGCGCACCATCGGCAAGGTGTTCTTCGTCGACAACAAGGGCGAGCACCACTGGTGCTCCGCCACCTCCATCCAGTCCCGGCACCGGAACCTGGTCGCCACCGCGGGCCACTGCGTCTTCGAGAACGGCAAGGACGACGTCTACGAGAAGTGGGTGTTCGTCCCCGGCTACTACCAGGGCAAGGCCCCCTGGGGCATCTACGCGGGCGCCTACGCCTTCACGGCCTACGACCTGGACACCTACGACGACTACGACGGCGACTTCGCCTTCGTCGCGGTGCACAACGGCTTCCAGTTCGCCGGCTCGAAGGAAGTCAGCAAGGCCGACTACGACAAGTGGACGGGCGACAAGTGGGTCAAGGCCCGCGAGATCACCCGCGAGGAGTTCGTCAAGTGCCGGCTGAACCTCGGCACGTGCTGGTCCCAGGGCAGAACGGACAGTGAGCTCGTCGGCCCCGACTTCCCCGGCGCCGTCGTCGAGCGGGTCGAGGTCAAGGACAC
The DNA here is from genome assembly GCF_014646515.1 of Nonomuraea glycinis. Classification (GTDB taxonomy): domain Bacteria; phylum Actinomycetota; class Actinomycetes; order Streptosporangiales; family Streptosporangiaceae; genus Nonomuraea; species Nonomuraea glycinis. The sequence continues at coordinate 39,005 of NZ_BMNK01000001.1, read as the reverse complement.
GGCCTACAAGGCGGCCAAGCTCGGCAAGGGCCAGGGCTACAAGTTCGGCGAGCCGACCGTCGAGCACGTCACCAGGTCCCAGTGGGACGCCTACAAGGGTCTCGGCACGAAGTCCAAGGACAAGGCCGGCAACTACCTGATCACCCACTACTACACGCAGAAGTGGGTCAAGCCCGGCACCGACCGCAAGTACTTCACCGCCGCGTACACCATCGGCATCGGCAAGGACCTGGGCCCCCTGGGCGAGGCCGTCGGCGGCCAGGGCATCGCCTGGAACCAGCCCCTGGGCCAGAAGGTCACGGTCTTCGGCTACCCGGGCGAGCCGCACCCCGACGGCCACAAGGCCTTCACCGGTGTGACGCCCAAGTGGTGCTACGGCAAGACCGGCACCAAGACGTACCAGGCCAACACCTTCCGGGTCGAGACGCACCAGGTGCTCAAGTGCTCGATGACCGGCGGCGCGGACGGCGGCCCCTGGCTGCTGCGCTACAGCAACGGCAAGCGCACCGGTTACCTCAACGGCGTGACGAGCATGTTCCACGACCAGGACGGCAACGACCGGGTGGACCTCATCAGCTCCCCCTACTTCGACGGTGAGGTGGCCGACGTGTACAACAAGGCCAACTACGCCGAGACGAAGCCGGTCGTCGGCCCGAACGGCGAGCTGCTCAAGTAACGACAGCACCGGAGCCCGTCACCGCGCAGGTGGCGGGCTTCACGCATGCTCAGACCAGCTCCCGCGTCCGCTCGTGCAGCGCCACCACCGCAGGCTCCTTCTTGTACGGCTCCAGCCGCCTGCGCAGGTCGGCCACGTAGGACCGGGACCGGGCGGACTGCAGCTCGCCGGCCAGCGTCCACGCCGCCACCCCCACCGTGCAGGCCTCCTCCAGCTCGCCGCACTGCAGCAGCCCCGCCGCCAGCAGCGACAGGTTGAACATCCGGCCCCGCACATACCGCCCGTCCATGTCGAGGGAGCGCCGGGCCTGCCGTACGGCGCGCTCGCCTTCGCCGAGGTCGCGGAAGCAGTGCGCGAACTTCGCGGCCAGGTAGGCCTCGTCGAAGTACCTCAGCCAGCGCGGCTCGTCGGCGGGGCTGCGGGCGTCGAAGGCGCGTTCGGCCTCGTGCAGTGAGCCGGCGCAGGAGCGGGCGTCGCCGAGCCCCGCGTGGGCGTGCGCCTCCAGGACGTGGCTGGAGGCGAGCAGGGTGGGCACGCCGGCCCGGCGGGCGGCGAGCTGGGCGGCCCGCGCCAGGTCGAGCGCGTGGGACAGCTGGCCCATGTAGACGGCCTGGTGGGCCATGCCGGCCAGGATCTCGCCGCCCAGGGCGTGGTCGTCGGCGCCTCTGGCCAGGCGCAGGGCCTGGATGAGATAGCGCTGGGCGAGGCCGTGCTGCTCCAGGTCGTACGCCATCCAGCCGGCGAGCCGGGTGAGCTCGGCCGCGGCGGCGGCGAGCCGGCGGCCGGTGCTGTCGCCGTAGGAGCCGTCCTTGAGCAGCGGGGTCACCGCGGTGTCGAGGTATTTGACGACCGAGGAGCGAACCCGCCCGCTGCCGAACCGGTTGTCGAGCTCGCCGAAGGAGCGGGTGACCTCGTGCATGGCGGCGATGTCGGCCCTGCCCACGCGGCGCGCGCCCGTACTGCTGGGCCGTCCTTCGGGCGGGGAGGTGAGCCAGCGCACGGCCCCCACGGAGCCCGCGCCGATCGCGAACGTCGAGTCGATGAGGAACCGCCGCCGCTCCACGTCGGCCCGCCACAGCGCGGTCACGGTCGTGACCCCCTCCTGCCACGTGTGCGTGAACTCCTGCCCGAGATCGAGGGGGGTGGTGATGGCGGACATGCCCAGCTCCGCCGCCGTCACGGGCCGGCCGAGGCGCAGGGCGAAGATCTCGGTGAGGAGGCTGGGCACCGGATCTCTCGGCCGCTGGCCGCCGATCCAGCGCAGCACGGAGCTGTGGTCGTATTTCAGGCCGGGGGTGCCACGTGCGGTCGCGAGGTCGTTGATGCGCCTGGCCAGTCCCTTGTGGGAGAAGCCCGCCTCCGCGATGAGCTGCCGCAGCAGTCGGTTGGGCTCGCGTTCCATCGCTCTCCTCATGGCAGGAGTCGGGGCGCCCGCATCCTTACAGAGAGCTCTTTTTATAGCACGGAGAGTCAGGAACATTGAGGGAATCCTGGTGCCGGCTTGAGCCGTGCTCGGGGATGCGGGAGCCGCGTTCTCCTGCCCGGGGAGCGGCTGCTCAGTCCTTCTTGCGGGCCACGCCGTCGGCCCTGGCCTGAGCGGCGACGGCCGCCGTGACCGCGGGGGCGACGCGCTCGTCGAAGGGGCTCGGGATGACGTACTCGGCCGTGAGGTCGTCACCCACGACGGCGGCGAGCGCGTTGGCGGCGGCCACCTTCATGTTCTCGGTGATCGTGGTGGCTCTGACGTCCAGCGCGCCCCGGAACACGCCGGGGAAGGCCAGCACGTTGTTGATCTGGTTGGGGAAGTCGGAGCGGCCGGTGGCGACCACCGCGGCGTGCCGGGCGGCCACCTCGGGGAGGACTTCGGGCGTCGGGTTGGACAGGGCGAAGACGATGGAGTCGGCGGCCATGGCGGCGATGGCCTGCTCGGTGACGGTCGAGCCGGACAGCCCCACGAACACGTCGGCGCCCACCAGGGCCTCTTCGGTGGAGCCGGTGTGACCCGCCTTGTTGGTGTCGCGCGCCAGGGCCTGCTTGACGGAGTTGAGGCCCTCCCTGCCGTCGTAGATCAGGCCCTTGGAGTCCGCCACCGCGATGTCGCCGATGCCGGCCTCCAGCAGGATGCGGGTGACCGCGACGCCCGCCGCGCCGGCGCCGGCCACCACCGCGCGCAGGTCGCCCAGGGTGCGGCCGGTGAGCCGCGCGGCGTTGCGCAGCGCGGCGAGCACCACGATGGCGGTGCCGTGCTGGTCGTCGTGGAAGACCGGGATGTCGAGCAGGTCGCGCAGCCTGTCCTCGATCTCGAAGCAGCGCGGCGCGCTGATGTCCTCCAGGTTGATGCCGCCGAAGGAGGGCGCGAGCCGGGCCACGGTCTCCACCAGCTCGTCGACGTCGGTGCAGGCCAGGCAGAGCGGGATGGCGTTGACGCCGCCGAACTCCTTGAACAGCAGGGCCTTGCCCTCCATGACCGGCATGGCGGCGGCGGGGCCGATGTCGCCGAGACCGAGGACGGCGGTGCCGTCGGTGATGACGGCCACCACGTTGGAGGTCCAGGTGTAGTCGTCGGCCAGCGACGGCGTCTCGGCGATCGCGGTGCAGACGCGGGCCACCCCGGGGGTGTAGGCGAGCGACAGGTCACCGGCGTCGCGGACCGGGACGGTGGAGCGGACTTCGAGCTTGCCCCCGCGGTGCAGGGCGAAGGCGGGATCTTGATCGTAAGCGGGCGTCATGGACACAGAACCCCAGAAGTTCAGCGGACGGAAGAGACCTTCGGAAGACACTCGAGAGGCCTGGCTTCGGTAGCCGCCAGGGTCCCCTCGTCGATCGTCTCGTTGAGGGGGTTACGGGGGTCACCCGTTCCCTCATGATGCCACATGCTGAGACGGCCTCTGGTATCGCGCCCGTCGCTGATCCGTTGACGCATTGTTAATCAGCAGAGTGCGGAGCTCTGCATAACCCCATCTAAACTGCATGAAACTCATCTTTCGTGGCATATCACTTGAGGAGGCCTCTCATGGCCCTCTGGCCCTTGACACGCCGCGGCTCCGCCGCCGGCGCACTCGCCTTGACCGCCGCTCTGGCCCTGACCGCCTGCGGCAGCGACACCGGAGGCACGGGTACGGCCACCACCAGCGCCTCGGCCGCCGGTGGCGCGCAGTTGGTGAAGCCCGGCAAGCTCACCGTTTGCACGAACATCCCGTATGAGCCGTTCCAGTTCAAGGACGCCAGCGGCAAGGTCGTCGGGTTCGACGTGGACATCGTCGATCTAGCCGCCAAGAAGCTCGGCGTTGAGCAGGAGATCGTCGACATCGACTTCGCCGTCATCAAGAGCGGCGCGGCCATGGCCGCCAAGAAGTGCGACGTGGCCGCCGCCGGCATGACGATCACCCCCGAGCGTCAGCAGAACATCGACTTCTCGGTCCCCTACTTCGACGCCACGCAGGCCCTGCTGGCCAAGAAGGGCACCGGCGCCACCTCCCTGGAGGACGTCAAGGCGAAGAACCTCAAGCTCGGCGCGCAGGCCAGCACCACCGGCCTCGACTACGTCAAGAAGCAGGGCTTCGACCCGACCGAGTACGCCGACTCGCCCAAGGAGCTCCTGGCCCTGCAGGCCGGTCAGGCCGACGTGATCGTCCAGGACCTCCCGGTGGTGCTCACCTGGCTGAAGAAGCCGGATGTCGCGGAGAAGTTCGAGCTGATCGCCAGCCTCGACACCGGCGAGCAGTACGGCGTCGGCCTCAAGAAGGGCGCCGACCCCGTCCTCCTCAAGACGATCAACGACGAGATCACCAAGGCCAAGTCCGACGGGACCTACGAGGAGATCTTCGTCAAGTGGTTCGGTAAGAAGCCCGGCGAGCTGGGCTGATCCATGGCGGAACTGCCGAGAACGGCTGAGCCGGCGCGAGCCCGGCTCAGCCCCCGCAAGAAACAGCGCATCAGCCGCGGCATCCAGTACGCCGTCCTGATCGCCGCCCTGGTCGGGTTCGTCTTCTACGCCGACTGGCCGAGCCTGGCGCAGAACTTCGCCAAGCCCGACGTGGCGGCGCACGCCCTGCCCGACCTGTTCACGATCGCCCTGCGCAACACGATCATCTACACGGTCGGCGGCTTCGTCCTGTCGGCCGTGTTCGGGCTGCTGCTCGCGCTGATGCGGCTGTCGACGGTGCGTCCGTACCGGTGGATCTCGGCGATCTACATCGAGATCTTCCGCGGCCTGCCGGCCCTGCTGATCTTCCTGATGATCACCTTCCTGCCGCTGGCGCTGCCCGGCTTCGAGGTGCCCTTCGGCACCTACGGACAGGGCATCCTCGGGCTCGGCCTGGTCGGCGCGGCCTACCAGGCGGAGATCTTCAGGGCGGGCCTGCAGGCCGTGCCCCGGGGGCAGATCGAGGCGGCCAGGTCACTGGGCATGTCGGCGGCCAGGTCGCAGGTCACCGTGGTGATCCCGCAGGCCATCCGGATCGTCATCCCGCCGACCACCAACCAGTTCGTGGCCCTGCTGAAGGACTCCTCCCTGGTCCTGTTCCTGGGCGTCTCCGGTCAGTACGTGGAGCTGGCCAAGTTCGGCAACGACCTGGCCTCCCAGTACGCCAACGCCACGCCCATCATGGTCGCCGGCATCACGTACCTGATCGTCACCATCCCGCTGGGCTACCTCGCGGGACGGCTGGAGAAGCTCAAGGGGACGGGCCGATGACCCACGCCATCGAGATCAAGGACCTGCACAAGCACTTCGGCGCCAACAAGGTGCTCGTGGGCATCGACATGCTGGTCGAGCCCGGCCAGGTGGTGTGCGTGATCGGGCCCTCGGGCTCCGGCAAGTCGACGCTGCTGCGCTGCGTGAACCTGCTGGAGGAGCCGACCAAGGGGCACGTCCACGTCGAGGGCATCGAGGTCACCGACCCCGACGTGGACATCGACGCGGTCAGGCGCCGCATCGGCATGGTGTTCCAGCAGTTCAACCTCTTCCCGCACATGACGGCCCTGCAGAACGTGATGATCGCCCAGCAGCGGGTGCTGAAGCGGTCCAAGCGGGACGCCGAGGTCGTCGCCAGGGAGAACCTGGAGAAGGTCGGCGTCGGCGACAAGTGCGACTCCTTCCCCGCCCAGCTCTCCGGCGGTCAGCAGCAGCGGGTGGCCATCGCCAGGGCGCTGGCGATGAACCCCGACCTGATGCTGTTCGACGAGCCCACCTCGGCGCTCGACCCGGAGCTGGTCGGCGACGTGCTCGCCGTCATGCGCAAGCTGGCGGAGGAGGGCATGACCATGCTCGTGGTCACCCATGAGATGGGCTTCGCCCGCGAGGTGGCCGACCGGGTGGTCTTCATGGACGGCGGCGTCATCGTCGAGGACGGCCCGCCCAGCCAGGTGATCGGCGACCCCCAGCACGAACGCACCCGCTCCTTCCTCGCCCGGGTCCTGCACCCCGAAGGGGGATGACGGCCAGGGGCGTCCCGTTCCGGGGCGCCCCTCGCGGCGTACCAGGGGCGTCCCCTTTCGAGGCGCCCCTCGCGGCGCATCAGAGGCGTCCCGTTTCGGGGCACCCTTCGCGGCGTGTAATACTCCGGCATGGACCTGACCTCTTACGCCGAGTGGGCGGTCCGCCTGGTCAACGATCCCGCCGCACCGCCCGAGCTCCAGCCGCTGCGCGCGGAGCTGGCCGCGGTGTTCGACGCCGGCGACGGCGCGACGGTGGCCGGCCTGCTCAACGCCCTCCTGTCCCGCTATCCCGTACGCCCTCAGCTGACGGACCACGACGGGCACTGGCATCTGCACCTGGCGGACCAGAGCGGCGCCGCGGCCGTCATGGGGCTGGCCGCGGTCGTCGCCGAGCTGGGCGCCGAGCGACTGGGCCGCTGCCTGGACCCCCGGTGCTCGAACGCCTTCCTCGACACCTCCTCCAACCGCTCCCGCCGCTACTGCTCGGCACGCTGCGCCAGCCGGGCCAACGTGGCCGCCTACCGGGCGCGCCGCCGCCAGTAGCGCAGTGGCCGGTGGCGCAGTGGCCGGTAGCGCGGCGGCCAGTAGCGCAGCACGACCCGCCCGACCAGCTCGGGGACCGCCCCGAAGTCCCAGCTGTCGCGGCGGCCCGAGGCGCGCTGGTTGTCGCTCTCCAGCCACCAGCCGTCCGCGCCGTGCCAGGCGACCCGCTTGACGATCAGCCGGTCCGGCTCGCCGGGCAACCTGGCCACCACGAGGTCGCCGGGGCGTACCCGGGCGCCGCGCCGTACCAGAAGCCAGTCCCCGGGCAGCAGCGCCGGACGCATCGAGTCACCCTCGACACGCACTCTCATGGGCCTGACCCCCTCATCCGAAGGCATTTGAACACGAGTAAGGTCGGTACTTGGACCAAGCTGATTCGGCATCAAGGAAGGATTTTCTGATGCTCGCACGACTGCTACGACCCAAGCATGTCGCTTCCGCCCACTGCGACCTGCCCTGCGGTGTCTACGACCCCGCTCAGGCCCGGATCGAGGCGGAGTCGGTCAAGGCGATCATGGAGAAGTACGCGGGCAACGAGGACCCGGTCTTCCGCGCTCGCGCGATCACCATCAAGGAGGAGCGGGCCGAGCTGGTCAAGCACCACCTGTGGGTGCTCTGGACCGACTACTTCAAGCCTCCGCACCTGGAGACCTACCCCCAGCTCCACCAGCTCTTCTGGGACGCCACGAAGCTGGCCGGCGCGGCGGGCGGCAAGGGGACGGTCGACGTCGCCAAGGCCGATGCGCTGCTCGGCAAGATCGACGAGATCTCCAAGATCTTCTGGGAGACCAAGGCCGCCTAAACCGGCGCAAAAGGCTCTGTGCGGCTCCAGACCGCACAGAGCCTTTTCCGTTGATGGCGAGTCTGAATCCGCCAAGCACGTCCCGGGGGCGGTAAGTTGCAGTAGGCGTCTTATACGCGAGGAGGATCGTGACCGAGGAAACCGAGACGCGCACGACAGGCGAGGCAGCCATCCGCGACGTGGTGAGCATCAGGCTCCCCGCCGCCAGCGCTTATCTGTCGGTGTTGCGTACGGCCACGGCCGGGCTGGCCGCCCGGCTGGATTTCACGCTGGACGAGATCGAGGATCTGCGGATCGCGGTCGACGAAGCGTGCGCCATGCTGCTGAGCGAAGCGGTGCCAGGCACTGACCTGACCGCCGAGTTCGAGCTCACGGGCCAGGAGATGCAGGTCCGCGTCGAAGTCGCGACCGTGGGGAGCTCTGCGCCGAAACGCGATGATTTCGCCTGGATGGTGCTGACCGCGCTGGCAGACGACGTCGACGCGGTGACCGACTCCCCCGACCGCATGGCGATCGTCCTGCGTAAGCGCCGAGGCGTGGCGAGGTCGGCGTGACGGAAGGGACTGGAGCCATGGCCACCAGCGAACACGCCGTGCCCGACCGGGTGCGTGCTCGCATGCTCTTCGCCGAGCTGTCCGAGCTGAGTCCCGAGGAGCCGCGCCGCCAGCGCATCAGGGACGAGCTGGTCGAGCTTCACCTTCCCCTGGTCGAATATCTGGCCCGTCGCTTCCGCAACCGGGGCGAGTGGCTCGACGACCTCACGCAGGTCGCCACCATCGGTCTGATCAAGTCCATCGACCGGTTCGACCTCAACCGCGGCGTCGAGTTCTCCACCTACGCCACTCCCACGATCGTCGGCGAGATCAAGCGCCACTTCCGTGACAAGGGCTGGGCGGTCCGGGTGCCGCGCCGGCTGCAGGAGCTCAAGCTCTCGCTCACCAAGGCGATCAGCGAGCTGTCGCAGCGCGAAGGCCGGGCGCCCACGGTGGCCGAGCTGGCGACCTTCCTCAAGATGACCGAGGAGGAGGTGCTCGAGGGGCTCGAGTCGGCCAACGCCTATTCGACCGTGTCCCTGGACGCGCCCGACTCCGGCGACGACGACGCGCCGGCCGTCTCCGACTCGCTCGGCATCGTCGACGAGTCGCTGGAGGGGGTCGAATATCGCGAGTCGCTCAAGCCGCTGCTTGAGCGGCTGCCGCCGCGCGAGAAGCGCATTCTGCTGCTGCGTTTCTTCGGCAACATGACCCAGTCGCAGATCGCCACCGAGCTCGGCATCTCGCAGATGCACGTGTCCCGGCTGCTCGCCCGCACCCTCGCCCAGCTTCGCGAGGGCCTTACGGCCGACGACTAGGTCTCGTCCCCATAGAGGGCGTGGGTGGTGGGAGGCGCCAGCAGCGTGCCGAGCCCGATCAGGGCGACCACGATCAACGGGATCCCGATGAGTGGCTGGTCCGACTGGATGAGCGTGACCGCCACAGGGATCATGAAGATCTGGGTCAGCACGCTGGGCGCTCTCCCCCACCGCTCGGCCGCCAGCAGTCCGCCCCAGGCCACCCAGAGCAGTCCGGCGCCGATCAGCAGGCCGAACGCCGCCTCGGCCAGCGCGGCCGTCAGGTCGTCGGCTCCGCCGCGCACCGTCTCCACCAGGACGTAGATGCCCAGCCCGGACGCGACCAGCCCTTCGAGGGCGACGACGAGGGCGGCGGTGATCAGGCTCCATGGACGCTTCGACACATCCGAACCCTACCTACGCGTACGCCCGCCGCAGAATCCCGCTCCGGCGAAACCTCACAAAATGGGATTTTCTCCACAAGGTAGACATCGACCAGCGGATACGCTGGCCCCATGCGCACGATGCTCTTGGTGAACCCCAAGGCCACCACCACGAACGCCCGGACACGCGACGTGCTCATCCGCGCGCTGGGCGCCGCCGTCGATCTGACCGTCGAGCAGACGGCCTACCGCGGCCACGCGGCCACCCTGGCCGCCAACGCCCGCGCCAAGGGCTACGACGTGGTGGCCGTGCTGGGCGGTGACGGGACCATCAACGAGACGGTCAACGGACTGCTCAACCCGGTCAACGGCGGCACACCCCCCGGCGGCGACGACCCGAGCGCGGGGCGGCCGGGCCTGATCGTCATCCCGGGCGGCAGCGCCAACGTCTTCGCCAGGGCCCTCGGCCTGCCCAACGAGCCCGTCGAGGCCACCGGCGCCGTGCTGGAGGCGCTGCGCGAGGGCCGGCGGCGCACCGTCGGGCTGGGGCAGGCCCTCTGGGAGGGCGAGAGCCGCTACTTCACCTTCTGCTCGGGCATGGGCTACGACGCGGAGGTCATCAGAGCCGTCGAGGGGCTGCGGGGAGCCGGGCGCAAGGCAACCCCCACCCGGTATGTCAACACCGCCCTGCGGCACTATCTGGCGACGGACAAGCAGCATCCCGCGATGCGCCTGACCGGTCCCGGCATCCCGTCCGCCGCCGGCGTCTACATGGCGATCATCAGCAACACCTCGCCCTGGTCCTACATCGGGAGCAAGCCCGTCCTCCCCACACCGTGGGCGGCCTTCGAGACCGGGCTCGACATGCTGGCTCTGCGGCGGATCGGGCCGCTGGCGATGGCGCCGGTGGTCCGGCACATCCTCACCGAGAGTGACAGCCTGCCGTCCGGCAGGCACCTGGTCCAGTTGCACGACGAGGCGGAGTTCACCCTGACCGCCAACCGCCCGGTGGCCTTCCAACTGGACGGGGACTACCTCGGCGAGCGCGAGTACGTCACATTCCGGGCTACCCCGAACGCATTACAAGTTCTGGTCTAGCACGTTACATTCGGTGATTGTGTGACGCATCCGACATCCCAAACGGCCAAAACTTCGGTCAGACCCTCTTGCGTGCACTCTCCGTGGCTGAAAAGCTCAATTCACGACGTCGGAACGTAGGACCTTTAACACCCCAAAGATCCTCCGACGGCGAACATCTCCCGGCCCACACGATCCGGGACCTCGTTCGCACGCCTTAGTGAAATCATTCACAAAGTAGCCGCGCGGAGCCGACCTAAGGCTCCATCGACTAAGGAGTGGACGCATGGACTGGCGCCACGTAGCTGCCTGCCGTGACGTGGACCCCGAGCTGTTCTTCCCGATCGGCAACACCGGACCGGCACTCATGCAGATCGAGGAGGCCAAGCAAGTATGTCATTCCTGCTCGGCCATGGATGCCTGCCTGAAGTGGGCGCTGGAGTCCGGACAGGACGCCGGCGTCTGGGGCGGCCTCAGCGAGGACGAGCGTAGGGCGCTCAAGCGCCGCAGCGCCCGGGCCCGCGCCCGCGCCACCGCCTGAAACAATCCGGAGAAGTACAGCGTGGCAAAGGAGCCCCGTCTGAACGCCGCAGCCCATCACCCAGCCTGGTGCGACCACGTTTCCACCAGGACCACGCCGCGTCCCTGACACAGGGGCGCGGCGTTCAGGCTTTCTGGGGGAATCCGTTCAGGCTTTCTGACGGAATCGGCCCCTTCAGGCGGCGCGCATCAGGCGGCGGGCAGCGGGATTGAGAGCGTGACCTCCGTGCCGCCACCCTCCCGCGGCTTCACCGCCAGCCTGCCCGACAGCTCCCCCTCGACGAGGGTGCGGACGATCTGCAGGCCGAGGCTGGTGGAACTGTCGAGGTCGAACCCCTCGGGCAACCCCTGACCGTCGTCCCAGACGAGCACGTTGAGCCGCTCGGGGCCCGGCTCGACCACCACCTGCAGCCGCTGAGGCCGGCCGTGCTGGAGCGCGTTCTGCAGCAACTCGGTCAGCGCCATCGCGAGCGGGGTGGCGATCAGCGAGGGCAGCACCCCGAAGCCGCCCACCCGCCGCGGCATGACGGCCGCCTCCGCCGCCGAGACCTCCCCCGCCATCGCGATCACCCGGTCGGCGATGTCGTCGAAGTCCACGAACTCCTCCGGCGCGTGCGAGAGCGTCTCGTGCACGATCGCGATCGACCCGACCCGCCGTACGGCCTCCTCCAGCGCCTCGCGGCCCTCCGGCACCTGCAGCCGCCTGGCCTGGAGCCGGAGCAGCGCGGCCACGGTCTGCAGGTTGTTCTTGACCCGGTGGTGGATCTCGCGGATGGTGGCGTCCTTGGTCATCAGCTCGCGCTCACGCCGCCGCAGCTCGGTCACGTCCCGGATGAGCACCAGCGCGCCGATCCGGCCGCCGCCGACGATCAACGGGATCGCCCGGAGCTGCACGATCGTGCCGCCCGACTCCACCTCGGTCTCCTTGGCGGCCCGCCCGCTGGCCACGATCATGAGATCTTCGTTGATGGGCTCGTCGGAGTAGCACAGCGTCGCGGTCACCCTGCCGAGCTCGGCGCCCACCAGGTCGGCGTGCAGCCCGAGCCGCCGGTAGGCCGACAGCGCGTTGGGCGAGGCGTAGGTGACCCGGCCCGCCCGGTCCAGTCGCAGCAGGCCGTCGCCGACCCGGGGCGAGCGGACCAGGATCGGCTCGTCGCCGGAGAAGGGGAAGCGCCCCTCGGCCACCATCTGCGCCAGGTCCGAGGCGCTCTGCAGGTAGGTGAGCTCCAGCCGGGACGGGGTGCGGGCCGAGGACAGGTTGGTGGAGCGCTGGATGATCGCCAGGAAGCGCGCCTCGCCCTCCGGGACCGCGCGCCGCACCGGGATGGTCTCCTCCCGGACCGGCACGCCGGTCGACCAGTCGGGGTCGCCCTCCCGGCAGATGCGCCGCTCGTTCCAGGCGGTGTCGATCAGCGGGCGCTCGCCCTTGGCGGCCACGGAGCCGACGATGTCGTCGTGATACACGGTCGGCCCGGTGGTGGGCCGCATCTGGGCGATCGCGATCCAGCCGCCCTCACCCAGCAGGGGCGCCCACAGGATGAGATCGGCGAACGACAGGTCGGCCAGCAGCTGCCAGTCGGAGACCAGCGAGTGCAGCCAGTCGAGGTCCTCCGCGTTCAGCGCGGTGTGGCGGACGACGAGGTCGCTGAGAGTCGGCACGAGTGCATCATGCGTGCTCGACCGCCTAACAGCCAAACCGGCGCCCTGGTTGAATGCGCACATGGGGCTGTACGCGCACACCGGCTGCCGCCTCGGCCGCAGCGGCGAGGCCTGGTCCGGCCAAGACGCAACGTCTCGGCATACGAGACGCGAAAGTGCCTTTTTACCCGCCCTTTTCATCAAATCTCACATTGTGAGAACCATCACACTGCGCAGGCTCTTCCGCCACCATGACCCGCGCTTCCTGGGCCGGTTTCCCAAGATCGGCACGCTTCCTGCCGCACCCCGCAGGGCCTTCGCACCGACCTCGGTTGCGGCCACGCCCACCCCTGCGGTTATCCTTCACCATCAGCCTGAGCTGCCCGGATTGGCGTGCGACAGGGCGAGCGAGCCGCCCGGCCTCGCCCTCCCGGATCCTGCCACCCGTGCGGAGCCGCAACCGCGGGCAGGAGGCTGCCGGCCGCCCTCCGTGCCGGCGGGCCGCCTTCACCCATGGTTGACCGCTCGGGCCGAAGTGAGTTCCGATGATCTCGCGGTGACCAGACACGCCCTCACCGCCGTGGCAGAAGTGAAGGTGAGAGCGTGACAGACGACGGCCCTCGCGTACCGAAGTACTACGACGTGAAACGGAGCCTGCTCGAGCTCACCAAGTCGCTCTCGGCGGGCACCGCGCTGCCGCCCGAGCGGACGCTGGCCGTACGCTTCGAGACCTCGCGCACGACCGTCAGGCAGGCGCTGACCGAGCTCGTCGTGGAGGGGCGGCTGCTGCGCATCCAGGGCAAGGGCACGTTCGTCGCGCAGCCCAAGGTCGCCCAGGTACTGCAGCTGACCTCCTACATCGGCGACCTGCGCACCGCCGGGCTGGAGCCCGACACCAAGATCCTGGAGATCGGCTACCTCACCGCGGACGAGCCGCTGGCCAGGCGGCTGGCCATCAACCCGGGCGGGCGCGTGCTGCGCATCCACCGGCTCCGGCTGGCCAACGGCGAGCCCGTCTCGGTCGACACCACCCACCTGTCCGCGCGCCGCTTCCCCCGGCTGCGGCGCGAGCTGGAAGTGCACTCCTCCCTGTACGAGACGCTGCACAACGCCTACAACGTACGGCTGACGGACGCTGAGGAGATCATCGAGACCGTGCTCGCCACCCCGTACGACGCGAAGCTGCTCGGCGTGGACGTGGGCCTGCCCATGCTGCTGCTGACCCGGCACGCCTTCGACGCCGACGGCAACCCGGTGGAGTGGGCGCAGTCGCTCTACCGGGGAGACCGCTACAAGTTCGTCACCCGGTTGCGCCGCCCGTAGTCTCCGCCGCCGGCGCTCTACGCTGGCCTGATGAGTGTGATCGTCGTCTGCGGGACCGACGCCGGCGTGGGGAAGACCGTCGTGTGCGCGGCGCTGGCGACGCTGGCGCGGGGCCGGGGGTCGAGCGTGGCCGTGGTCAAGCCCGCCCAGACGGGGGCGGCGCCCGGCGAGAGAGCCGATGTCGACGAGGTCATCCGGCTGTCCGGCGTGACGACCACGTTCGAGCTGGCCCGGTTCGAGGCGCCGCTGTCGCCGGCCGCCGCCGCGCGGCTGGCGAGAGAGCCCGCGGTGTCGATGCCCGCGGCGGCGGGCCTGGTCCGGGAGCTGACCGAGACCGTCCGACTGGTGGTCGTGGAGGGCACGGGCGGGCTGCTGGTGCGCTTCGACGACGACGGCGCGACCATCGCCGACCTGGCCAGGCTGCTCGGGGCGCAGGTGCTCGTGGTGACCCGCGCCGGGCCGGGCACGCTCAACCACACCGCGCTGACGCTGGAGGCGCTGGCTCACCGGGGACTCGACCTGGCCGGGTTGGTGATCGGGGCCTGGCCCCGCAGTCCGGGCCTGGCCGAGCGGAGCAACGTGGCCGACCTGGAGATGCTGGCGGCGCGGCCCCTGGCGGGGGTGCTGCCCGAGGGCGCCGCCGGGCTCGGCCGCGAGGAGTTCGCCGCCGTGTCGCGGCGCGGCCTGGCCGGCACGCTGGGCGGCTCGTTCGACCCGGCGGTGTTCAGGGAGACCTGCGCGCTGGGTCCGTGAGCTTGCGCTCATGCCCCCGTTGTGGCAGCTTTTCATGCTGTTTCCGGGAATGAGAGATGCCATGGAGAACTCTGCGGCGATCAACGGGGTCCTGGCGAAGGTGGGCCCCCGGCTCAAGGGACTGCGTGCCGAGCGCGGCCTGACCCTGTCCGCGCTCACCCAGGCCACCGGGATCTCCACCAGCACCCTGTCGCGCCTGGAGTCCGGCCGGCGCCGCCCCAGCCTGGAGCTGCTGCTGCCCATCGCCCAGGCCTACCGGGTGCCCCTGGAGGAGCTCGTGGGCGCGCCGGAGGTCGGCGACCCGCGCATCCAGCTCTCCCCCCGCCGGCTGAACCGCATGACCGTGCTGCCGCTGACCAGACAGCCGGGCAGCCCGCAGGCGTACAAGATCATTATTGAGCCGGACCGCCCCCGGACGGAGCCGCAGACGCACGAGGGCTACGAGTGGCTGTACGTGCTGTCCGGACGGCTGCGGCTGCTGCTGGCCGAGCGTGATCTGGTGCTGCGCGCGGGCGAGGCCGCCGAGTTCGACACCCGGGTGCCGCACTGGTTCGGCTGCGCCGACGACCAGCCGGTCGAGATCCTCATCCTGTTCGGCTCCCAGGGCGAACGCATGCACGTCCGCGCGCGGCCGCAAGCCTGATCTCCCCCATTTCACGACTTAGCGGGATAATCCCGTTGTAAGGGTGGGGCTATCTCCACCCTGGATGGACACAGCAGGGCCATGTCGCGCATGGTGCCGCGATCAATACCGTTGGAGACATGAAAGCCATCCGCCCCTGGTCGGCGAGGGCCTGGCTGGCGACGGCGCACGTCATGACCGGGCCGCCCGTCGCGTTCGTGCTCGCCGGGCTCACCCTCGTGCTGGCCGTGGTCCCGCCCGCGCTGCGCGTCGGCATGCCCTGGCTCACCCGGGTGCAGCGCTCCAGGTTCGAGGCCTTCCTCGGCGTACGCATCCCGCCGGTGCCGGCCGCGCCGACCCTGCGCACCAGCAGCCTGTGGCGGCAGATCGGCTACCACCTGCTCTCCCCGCTGGTGGCCGTGGTGAGCGCGGTCATGGTCGCGCTCGTGTGGGCAGGGGGCCTGGTGGGGGTGAGCGCCTTCCTGCCCCCGCTCGTCCAGCCGCCGCCCCTGATCTTCCCCATCGATCTGCGCGACCCCGTGGTGCTGGCCGTCTACATCGCCCTCGGCCTCCTCCTGCTGTTCCTGGCGCCCATCCTGGCGCGGGCGATGGCCATGCTCGACCTGTCGATCGCCCGCACCCTGCTCGGCCCCAGCCACCAGGAGCTGGGCCAGCGGATCGAGACGCTGACCGAGAGCCGGGCCGGCGTGATCGACGCGGCCGACGCCGAGCGCCGCCGCATCGAGCGCGACCTGCACGACGGAGCCCAGCAGCGGCTGGTGTCGCTGGCGATGAACCTCGGGCTGGCCCGCGCGACGCTGCGCGACCTGCCCGAGCCGGCCCGCGAGGCGATCGAGCGCGCGCACGAGGAGTCCAAGCAGGCGCTCAAGGAGCTGCGCGACCTCGTCCGCGGCCTGCATCCCGCGGTGCTCAACGACCAGGGCCTGGACGCGGCGCTCTCCGGCGTGGCCGCCCGGGCCCCCATCCCGGTACGGCTGCGCGTCGACATCGAGCGCCGCACCACCCCCACGATCGAGGCGGTGGCCTTCTTCATCGTGTCCGAAGCACTCACCAACATCGCCAAGCACGCCGCGGCCACCAGGGCCGAGGTGACGGTGCGCCGCGAGCGGGATCGGCTGCACGTCCTGGTCTACGACGACGGCTGCGGCGGCGCCCGGCTCGACGGCGGCACCGGGCTGCGCGGCCTCGGCCAGCGAATCGACTCCGTGGACGGCACCCTGCGCCTGCACAGCCCGCTGGGCGGGCCTACGACGATCGAGGTGGATCTACCGTGCGAGTAGTGCTGGCCGAGGACTCCGTGCTGCTGCGCGAGGGGCTGATCCGGCTTCTGGAGGCCGCCGGCATGCGGGTGGTGGCCGCCGTCGGCGACGCCGAGCAGTTACTGCGCGCGGCCGCGGAGCACCGCCCCGATCTGGTGCTCACGGATGTGCGCATGCCGCCCACGCACACCGACGAGGGCCTGCGCGCCTCGCTGGTGCTGCGCCGGGCGCAACCCTCGCCGGCGGTCCTGGTGCTGTCCCAGTACGTCGAGGAGCGCTACGCCGCCCAGCTGCTCGCCTCCGCCACCGGCGGCGTCGGCTACCTGCTCAAGGACCGCGTGGCGGACGTGGACGAGTTCATCGACGCGCTGCGCAGGGTGGCGGCGGGTGGCACCGCGCTGGACCCCGAGGTGGTCGCCCAGCTCTTGCTGCGCGGCCACAGCGACCCGCTGGACCGGCTGACGCCCCGGGAGGGCGAGGTGCTCCAGCTGATGGCCGAGGGCCGCTCCAACGCGGGCATCGGCCGGCAGCTCGTGCTCAGCGAGGGAGCGGTGGGCAAGCACATCGGCAACATCTTCACCAAGCTCGACCTGTCCCCCGCCGAGGGTGACCACCGGCGGGTGCTCGCCGTCCTGCAGTTTCTCAAGATCAGGAGCCTGCCATGAGAGCGGCCTGGTTGATCACCGGCGCTCTGGTGACCGTGCTGACCCTGGTCATCACCACCGTGGCCCTCTCCCGGGGGATGGCCATGGCGCAGGCGCCGAGCGAGCACACCGCCCGGACCATCCCCCTCCCGGGCAACGCGCAGCTCAGGATCGAGGCGAACGGAGGCCACGTACGACTCACCGTGCACGCGGGCGAGGCCGGGGTGATCGTCGTCGACCGGCAACTGAAGTGGACGCGGGACAAGCCGTCCGTCTCCGAGGACTGGAACGGCCGGACGCTGCGGCTGGACTCCTCCTGCACACCGGAATGGCAGCAGGAGGAGACCTGCGAGGCCAACTACCGGCTGTTCGTGCCTCAGGAGACCGACATCGAGATCATCAGCTCCACCGCCCCGGTCGGCGTCGACGGCGTGTACGGCGACGTGCGCGTCACCTCGGTCTCCGGTGACGTCTACGCCTACGACATCCCCGGCCCCCTGCACGTCAGAAGCGGCTCGGGCGATGTCAAGGGGGACGACCTCTTCGTGGACCGGGCCGACGTGGAGGTGGGCTCCGGGCGGGTGGAGATGGATTTCCGGGAGCCGCCGACCCGGGTGCGGGCGGTGGTCAGGACCTCCGGCGACATCGACCTGAACCTGCCGGAGGCTCGCTATGACGTGTCGGTGGACGCCCCGGACGCCTCCGTCTCCACCGACCGCTCCGCCACGTCGCCGCGGAAGATCACCGCGTCCACTCCGCAGGGCGAGGTGGACATCTGCTGCTGAACGGGAGCCCATGGACTGTTTACTCTTGTGGCTCATTGGTAAGTTCCCGGGCATGAAGTCTGCGAAGCACGCCGGTGACGCCGCCGTCGCCGTGTCCAAGGCCTACGGTGTCGAGACCATGTTCACCCTCTCGGGCGGGCATGTCTTCCCCCTCTACGACGGCGCGCAGCACGAGGGCGTACGCATCCTCGACGTGCGCCACGAGCAGAGCGCGGTCTTCGCCGCCGAGGCCACGGCCCGGCTCACCAGGACACCCGGCCTGGCGGTGCTGACGGCCGGGCCCGGCATCACCAACGGCGTCAGCGGCGTGGCCACCGCGCATGCCAACGGCTCGCCGGTGGTCATCATGGGCGGCCGCGCCCCGCAGTCGCGCTGGGGCAGCGGAGCGCTGCAGGAGATGGACCATCCGCCGCTGCTCGCCCCGATCACCAAGCTGGCCTTCACCGCCTCCGGCGCCGACTCGGTGAGCCAGGACGTCGAGATGGCCTTCCGCACCGCGGTCGCGCCGCACCGTGGCCCGGTCTTCCTCGACTTCCACATGGACCACCTGTTCTCGCCCTCCCCCGTGCACGAGACGGAGACGCAGTCGCCCTCGCCGCTGGAGCCCGACCGGGACGACCTGCGCGCCATCGCCAAGCTGCTGGCCGAGGCCGAGCGGCCGGTGCTGGTCTACGGCTCGGACGTGTGGATGGACCGGGCCGAGGAGGCCGCCCGCGACTTCGCGGAGACCTGGCGGCTGCCGGTCATCCCCAACGGCCAGGGCCGTGGCATCCTGCCCGCCGGTCACGAGCTGCTCGTCACCCGCGCCCGCGGCGACGCCTTCGCCCAGGCCGACCTGGTCGTCGTCATCGGCACCCCGCTCGACTTCCGCCTCGGCTACGGCTGGTTCGGCGGCAAGGACGGCGCGCCGCTGGCCAAGGTGGTGCACATCGCCGACGCGCCGTCCCACCTGACCACGCACATGCGGCCGGTCGCCTCGGCCGCGGGCGACCTGTCCGTGGTGCTCTGGAGCCTCGGGGACGCCTGCGGCGAGGCGGGCGTCAAGCCGACCCGCTACGCCGACTGGGTGACGAAGCTGGCCGACAAGGCCGCCGCCGCCATCGCCGGCGACGCGGGCCTGCTGGCCGCCGACTCCGACCCGATCCACCCCATGCGCGTCTACGGCGAGCTGGGCAAGGTGCTGGCCGAGGACGCCGTGGTGATCGGCGACGGCGGCGACTTCGTCTCCTACGCGGGCAAGTACGTCGAGCCCAGGCAGCCGGGCAACTGGCTCGACCCGGGCCCCTACGGCTGCCTCGGCACCGGGCTCGGCTACGCCATCGCCGCCCGCCTGGCCCGCCCCTCCTCGCAGGTGGTCCTCCTGCTGGGCGACGGCGCCGCGGGCTTCTCCCTGATGGACGTCGACACCCTGGTACGGCACCGCCTGCCGGTCGTCATGATCTGCGGCAACAACGGCATCTGGGGCCTGGAGAAGCACCCGATGCAGCTGCTCTACGGCTACGACGTGGCCGCGGAGCTGCAGCCGCAGTGCCGCTACGACCAGGTCGTCACGGCGCTCGGCGGCGGCGGGGAGCTGGTCACCAAGCCATCGGAGATCGGTCCCGCCCTCCGCCGCGCGTTCGACTCCGGCATCCCGTACATGGTGAACATCGCCACGGACCCGGCGATCGCCTACCCGCGCAACACGACCGGCGTGTGAGGCGCGCTACTGCTTGACGTTGGTGGTCACCGTCACGCTCGGGGTGGGCGCGCTGCACGGCACCATCGGAATGAGGACGACCCGCACCGTCTTGCCCATCTCGAGCATCTCGCCGCCGTCCGGCCAGCTCTGGCCGATCTTGAGGCAGGACTGCTCCACCTCGCCGAAGGTCTGGTCATCGGCGTCGAGCTTGAACCCGGCCTTCGCGATCATCGACCGGGCCTGCAAGTAGGGCACGTCGACCACGTAAGGCACCTCCCGCTTCGGCTTCGGCTTCTGCGTCGGAGTCGGCGTCGGGGTGGGCGTCTTGGAGGGCTTGGGGGTGGGAGAGGTGGTCGCGTCGTCCTTGGGCTCGTCCTCCGAGGGAGTCGGCGTCGTCCTGTTGCCGACCGGCTCGCGGGTGGGCGCGGGGCGGGTCGGCGGCCTCTTGGTCGGCTCCCGCGTCGGCTCTTCGGGCTCGGCGGTGTCCTTCGGTCCGCCGGACACCGACGCGGACACCGACGAATCCGCGCCCGCATCGACGCTCTGGACGCCTTCCGCGCTCATCTCGGTCAGCGCGACCGCGCCCGCGCCCAGGCCGAGCACCACCGCGGCGGCCAGGCCCGCGATCAGCCCGCCCCGACGGGGGGCCTTGCTCGCGCGCCGGCTGCCCTGCCGCGGCCCGGCCACCGTGGTGACCTCGGGCGCCGCCTGCATCGCACCGGTCTGGTAGGCCGCCTGCGGCGGCGGTGCCATCGTGGCGCCCGTCGCCGACGGGAGGGCGACCTCCACCGAGGGGTCACCGGCGGCCACCCTGCGAGCCGTGTCGCTCATCGCCGAGGCACTCGGGAAGCGCCTGGCCGGGTCCTTGGACAGCGCGCGCTCCACCAGCGCCCGCACCGGCGGCGGGATGTCGCCCGGCAGCGCCGGGGGCGCCTCGCGGATGTGCTTGAGCGCGATGGTGACAGGGCTGTCACCATCGAACGGCCGCTGCCCCGCCAGGCACTCGTAGGCCACCACGCCCAGCGCGTAGATGTCCACGGCGGGCGTGACCGGCGCGCCCTCGGCCTGCTCGGGCGCGCAGTAGGCGGCGGTGCCGAGCACCATGCCGGCGTCGGTGAGCCGGTTGGCCAGATCGGACCTGGCGATGCCGAAGTCGGTGATGACCAGAGTGCCGTCGCGCTGCACCAGCAGGTTGCCCGGCTTCACGTCGCGGTGCACGATCCCCTGGTCGTGCACGGCCTGCAGGGCCGAGGCCGCCTGCGCGATCAACTCCATCGCGGGCTGCGGCGAGATCCTGCCGAGACGGGTCAATAACCGGTCGAGCGGCTCCCCGTCGACGAACTTCATCACCAGGTAGACGGTGTCGCCGCTGACGCCGTAGTCGTAGACGTCCACCACACCGGGGTGGTTGATCGTCGCCATCGCTCTGGCTTCCGCCTGGAAGCGCGCGAGGAACCCCGGGTCCTGCATGCGCCCCGGGAGCAGCACCTTGACGGCGACGGTCCGCGCGAGGACCGTGTCCTCTCCGCGCCAGACCTCGCCCATGCCACCGGCGCCGATGCGGGTATCCAGGCGATACCGCCCCGCCAGCGTCGTCCCTTGGGCCACCATGACTTCCCCCGCTACCCCTCTACCTCTAGAACCTCTCCCACCCCAGGGTTCTCCAACCAAGCGGACTTGTGTCGCGGTGAGATAACACAGAGGTCACGGAACTCCGAGAGTGTACGGCCCACTGTCCTCACATGCCACACAATTGCCACAAGCCGTACAAACCCTATCCTGCGGCCTGGCGACCACACTTGTCCCGGTTTTCTGTGAGATCACAGCACCGTACCGGGTGCGCGCCACGCGGCCGACCCCGGTACCCGCACTAGGCTGACGTCATGACGCTCGCGCCGGGTCTTCGTGCCAAGCTGCTCATCATGGTGGAGCGGGAGGACACGGCCGAGAAGATCGGCAGCGGCGATGTCCCGGTGCTGGCCACGCCCCGGCTGCTGGCGCTGGCCGAGCAGGCCACCGTGCGGGCCCTCGGCCAGGTCCTGGCGCCGGGTGAGACCTCGGTCGGCACCCGGATCGAGCTCGAACACCTGGCCGCCAGCCCGATCGGCACCCACGTGGAGATCGGCGCCGAGCTCACCGGAGTCGACGGCAGACGGCTGACCTTCGCCTTCCAGGCCCAGGACACGCACGCCGTCGTCGCCCGCGGCACGATCGAACGGATCGTGGTGAACCGCGACCGCTTCCTCACCCGCGCCACCCGATGACAGCGACCGCTTTTTCACCCGCGCCACCCGATGACCGCGACCGGTTCCTCGCCCGCGCCACCCGATGACAGCGATCAGGTGACCCTCCTGGAGCACCTCACTACTCGATGACCGCGATCAGGTGACCCTCCTGGATCACCTCGCCCTCGGTCACCTTGAGCTGGACCACCACGCCGGCGTCCTCGGCGAGCACCGGGATCTCCATCTTCATCGACTCGAGAATGACCAGCGTGTCGCCTTCGGAGACCTCGTCACCCTCCTGGACGACGACCTTCCACACGTTCGCCACCATCTCGGCGTGGACCTCAGCCATCCCGACTCCCTTGGGTACTGATCCGACCGTCTCTTCCGTGGCGATCGTGCCAGGGATCCACGGCCCTGCACAGGGGCCCGCGGCGCCGCCTCTAGCGCCGGTGCGACGGGCGGTCGGCGACCCGGGCCAGGGCCTCGATGGCGACGGGATCGTAGGCCGTGCCCGCGCCCAGCCTGAGCCGCTCCAGCGCGGCCCCCGCCCGGTCGCGGTCGGTCGAGCCGCCGAGCAGGTCGTCGTAGGCGTTGGCGACCTTGATGATGCGGCTCGACTGCGGCGGGTCATCGCTCATCTCGTCGCACTGGCGGCTGACCAGATCGGCGACCCGGTCGAGCACTCCCGTCTGCCTGATCACCTCGGCGCCCAGCTCGGCGATGCGGCGAGCCTGCTCCGGGTCGGTCAGCACGGTCGCGCCGCCGGGAATCGGGTCGCGCAGCGAGAGCTGGCCGATGTCGTGCATGAGCGCGGCGTACTCCAGCTCCAGGAGCTCCGGCTCGGCCATGCCCTGCTCCCTGCCGATCGCCACCGCCAGGCGGCTGACCCGGCGCGAGTGGCCTGGCTCGACGTAGCCGCCGACCTCGGTGACCCGGGACAGGGCGCGAACCGTCTGCAGGTAGGTGGCGCGGATGCCGGCGTACTTGCGGAAGGCCACCTGGGTGACGAGCAGCGGGGCCGCGAAGACCAGCAGGGCCACCAGGTCCATGCTGTGCGTGGCCAGGGCCAGCAGCATGCCCGAGGAGGCGACGGCGGCGCCGAGCGGGAAGGCGACGTTGAGCTCGTCACGCACCGCCACCCTGAAGGCGGTGCGCAGTTGCTCGGCCCGGAGCAGGGCGGCGATGAGCACGTCGATCAGCAGGGTAAGGCTGATGAGCACCACCATCACCCCGAGCGCCGGCCACCAGGTGCCCAGCTGCCCCTGTGTGGCCTTGTAGAGGGGATCGGCGAGCGGGCGGAAGGCGAAGGCGAGCAGGGCGCCGGTGAGCAGGCGGCGGGCCATCGCGTCCAGCCGGGGCGGGCGGCCGACCGCCAGGTGCGGCAGCGCGCCGGCGAACATCCCGACGGCGATCACGGCCACCACCTGGAGCGCCGAGTGCCGCAGCGGGGCCTGACTGAGGTCGAGCAGCAGGGTGTAGCCGAGCGCCGCGGCGGCGCCGACGGGCGCCACCTCCCGGTTGCCCGGCATCGTCAGCCTGGCGAGCTCCCCGGCCGCGATGAGCGCGCCGAACCCGACGGCGATCTCCGGCCGGTCCAGGCCCACGGCGCAGGTGTAGGCGATCCCGGCCGTGGCGATCAGGGCGGCCGCGCAGATGAGCAGCAGTTGTGCGGCCCCGAACCGCTGGTAGGAGCGCGTCACGGCCCCGTCACCACTTCGATGGGCATGGTCGGGTCGTCGTGGTCCTTGGTGAGGGTGTCAGGGCCCTCGGGAGGCGGCGGCTCGACGCGGCGCGGCGGCTGCCACGGCTCGCGCTCCAGCGCCCGCATGAACGCCTCGACCATCACCGGGTCGAAGTGCGTGCCCGCGCCCTTGCGCAACTCCTCGACGGCCACCTCGATGGGCCGGGCGCCACGGTAGGCGCGGTCGGAGGTCATCGAGTCGAACGCGTCGGCCACGGCGATGATCCGGGCGAACTCCGGGATCTCGTCGGCGGCCAGCCCCATCGGGTAGCCCCTGCCGTCGTGCCGCTCGTGATGGTGCATGATCCCGGCGAACGCCTCATCCAGGAAGTCGATCCCCTGCACGATCTCCAGCCCGCGCATCGGGTGGAGCTGGATCGCGGCGAACTCCTCCTCGGTCAGCGGCCCGTCCTTCTGCAGCACCTTGGTGGGCACGCCGAGCTTGCCCACGTCGTGCAGCATGCCGGCGTAGCGGATGGCCCGCAGCCGCTCCATCCCCATGCCCACCTCGTGCGCGATCATGGAGGAGCCGAGCGAGACGCGGGTGCAGTGACCCCTGGTGTAGTAGTCCTTGGTCTCCACCGCCTGGCACAGCGCCGCGATGGTGGCGTCGTAGGAGCGCTGCTGCGCGTGATACTGGCCGAACGCCCAGCGGGCCACGAACAGCGGCAACAGCACGAGCACCGCCGAGATGGACTGCACGGTCGCCCAGAGCCCGGCCACCAGCAGCCCGAACGTCCCGTAGCCCAGATAGGACAGCAGGAACTGGGCCAGCCCGCGCAGCGGCACCTCCAGGGCGCTGACGTTGGCGGCCAGCCTGATCATGGTGAGCGTGAGCAGGATGTTGAGCGGCACGAACACGGCGGTGGCCGCGGCGTAGGGGCCGATGAGATCGTCGAAGGCGTTGACCTTCGGCACGCCGACGGCGCCACCGAGCCAGACATAGACGCCACCGGCCGCGTAGCCGCAGATGGCGAACTGCGCGCCGTTGAACACCCGTTTGATGAGCGGCAGCCCAGGGCGCACGCTCAGCACCGCCGTCAGGCCCACCAGCGCCGCCCCATCCGGCCCGATGAGCACCACCGCGGCCAGCGCCGCCGAGAAGCTGACCGACACCGCGAACTGCTCCACGTTGAGCAGGGTCGGCATCGACTCGCACACCAGGAACAGCAGGACGAGCACGAGCAGTACATCGAGATTCTCCGGCGCCACCAGGCTGCCGGAGGTGATCAGACTGCGCCCGATGAGGGCCGCCGCCGCGCCGATGACGGCGAGCAGGTAAACCCTCGCGGGCCACGGCAGATCACGCATTGCGGCCCCCCACCAGCACTCAGGTCCAGGAAACCCCGGGCGGTGCGGTCCCGCCCGCCAGCACCAGGATCACCGGGGTGATGAGCACGGCGGCCGTGAACAACCGGGCGATCATAGCCTTCAACATCCACGCCTCCACGTCTACTTCTGCGCTCACGCTACAGAAGAAGGCACGATCACATGGGCGGAGTCGAGAATCGCAAGCAAAGCGTAATCAACCAACTACCTGGGGCGACTCCGGGCCCATTCGGCGGTGAGCTTCACGCCGGTGGACAAGTCGACGCGCGGCTCCCAGCCGAGCCCTTCGTTGGCGGGCACCGGGTCGACCGCCATCGCCGGCAGGTCGCCCTCGCGCGGCTGGGCGAAGCCCGGCTTGTCGGGGGCGCCGGCGGCGTCGGCGATCAGCGAGTGCAGCCTGCGGTCGGTGGTCTGGATGCCGGTGCCGAGGTTGAACCTGCGGCCGTTGCCCTCGGACCCGCCGGCCCGGACGAGGCCGTCGACCACGTCGTCCACGTAGACGTAGTCGCGGGTCTGGGTGCCGTCGCCGTACAGGACCGTGGGGGTGCCGGCGAGCA
The DNA here is from genome assembly GCF_014646515.1 of Nonomuraea glycinis. Classification (GTDB taxonomy): domain Bacteria; phylum Actinomycetota; class Actinomycetes; order Streptosporangiales; family Streptosporangiaceae; genus Nonomuraea; species Nonomuraea glycinis. The sequence goes on along the minus strand of NZ_BMNK01000001.1, from coordinate 13,634 downwards.
GGGCGTCGGTGAAGATGGAGACCACGCCCGCCTCGCCGTCGGGCGACTGGCGCGGGCCGTAGACGTTGGACAGGACGAGGGTGGTGTACTCGATTCCGTGCAGGGCGCGGAACATCGCGAGGTAGGTCTCGGCGCTCAGTTTGGAGGCGGCGTACGGCGAGCGCGGGTCGGTGGGGGCGTCACCCGGCACCGGGATCGTGGTCGGCCTGCCGTAGGTGGCGACGGACGAGGCGAACACGACCTTGCGCGCGCTGCCCTCACAGGCGGCGACCAGCGTCGCGGCGGTGCCCTCGACGTTGATCCTGGCGTCGTGCACCGGATCGGCCACGCTCCTGCGCACGCTGATCTGCGCGGCGAGGTGGAAGACGACCTCGGGACGCAGCTCGGCGGTCAGCCGGATCAGCGCGGGATCGCGGATGTCCAGCTCATGCAGGGTGAACCGGTCGCTCCGCAGGGCTCCCGCCAGGTTGTCGCGGCTCCCGGAGGACAGATCGTCCACCGCCACGACCTCGTGCCCGTCGGCGAGCATGCGATCGACGAGATGAGACCCGATGAACCCGGCACCCCCGGTGACAAGCAAGCGCATGGGGGAATCCTAGTCGGCCAACTCCGACCTTACCCGCGCGATGCGGGCGAGCACTTTGGCGCGCAGGTCCTCGGGGACCGGATCGCAGCCGCACTTCTTGGCCACCAGCGCCTTGATCGCCTTGTCCAGGTCGTATTCCTGCAGGCACGGGCCGCACTCGTCGAGATGCACGCGGATGTGCGACACGTCGTGCTCGGTCAACTCGCCGTCGAGATAGGCGTAGACCTTGTCGAGGACCTCACGACAGTCGGTCTCGTGCGGCTTGCCACAGCTCATTTGGATCCCTCCGTCGGGACCAGGCCACGCTCCCGAGCGTAGTCCTCCAGGTGGCTGCGCAACTGCCTGCGCCCACGGTGCAGCCTCGACATCACGGTGCCGATGGGAGTCCCCATGATCTCGGCGATCTCCTTGTAAGGGAAGCCCTCGACGTCGGCGAGGTAGACCGCGATCCTGAACTCCTCAGGCAGTGCCGCGAGTGCTTCCTTGACGTCTCCGTCGGGCAGGTGGTCAAGTGCCTCGACCTCGGCGGACTTCAGGCCGCTCGAAGTGTGCGACTCAGCCCGCGCGAGCTGCCAGTCCTCGATCTCCTCGGTGCCGGACTGCTTGGGCTCACGCTGCTTCTTGCGATAGCTGTTGATGAAGGTGTTCGTCAGGATCCGGTAGAGCCAGGCCTTGAGATTGGTGCCTTCCTGGAACTGGTGGAACGACGCGAACGCCTTGGCGAAGGTCTCCTGCAGCAGGTCCTCCGCGTCAGCGGGGTTCCGGGTCATCCGGAGCGCCGCAGAGTAAAGCTGTTCGAGAAACGGCATGACGTCGCGCTCGAATCGGTCGCTCCGCTGCTCCAGAGTCTCCGCGCCTGTCGCGGGCACCGGACCCACCCCCCTAAGATCACCGGTGGCCGGCTGTGGCGGGACACCGTACTCAGGGGAGAATACCCGCTTGTCAGCGACCGCCCGGTCACTGGGGAGGTGTTCGAGCAATGTGAGCATGCTCGTCGCAACACGCCCGCGCCTTCGTCTGTTCCCGCAAGATAGAAGGTGACGAACAACCCGGTGCGGGGAAAACCATACGTACCGGCTGGTAGCCATTTCCGGAACCCAGGAGTCGCGCGTGCTGCCCATTCCGGCCGAGGAACTCAACGGCTCAGGGACGCTGGGGCCGTACTGGACCTTCTACCGCGCCGTCGTCGCCGAACAACTCAGCAGGTGGTTGCCCGGCACGCCGTCCGTCGTCCTCGACCTGTCCGGCGGCCGCGGGCACTGGTCGAGCCAGGCGGCACGGGCCGGGCACCGCGTGATCGAGGTGCTCGACTTCCGCCGCGCCGCCGAGGGGCCGAGCCGGTTGCACGACGCCGACCTGGTCCGCCACGTACGCGCCGACGACCTGTCGTTCCTGCCTGACGAGAGCGTCGACGCGGTGGTCGCCGAGGAGCGGGCGATGTCGATCGAGCTGATGGCCGAGTCGGCGATGAGCGACGTGGCCCGGGTGCTCAAGCCTGGCGGCCGGGCCCTGGTGTGCGTCGACTCCCTGGTGCTCGGCATGGCGATCCTGGCCGAGCAGGAGCAGTGGCAGCACCTGCGGCAGACGGGCGAGGTCATGCTGGTGCCCTGGCCCGACGGCAGCATCACCCGCTGCTTCAGCAGCGGGCAGCTGCGCGAGTTGCTGGCGGGCGCCGGGCTGGAGGTGGAGTGGATGCGGCCCCGTACGGTGCTGTCCCCCTCGACGGTCGATCACGTGCTCGGCTCCGACACCAGGACGATGTCCTATCTGGTCCGCACCGAGCTCGAGGCGCATCCGGACGACGACGACACGGTGGGCATCCACCTGGTGGCCAGCGCCCGCAAGAGCTGAACGCCCGCACGGACCGAGTGCCGTAGAAGCCGAACGCCCGCACGAGCTAGCGGCGGCGCTCCCGCTTGCCCTGGCACTGCACGCACCTGGCCGCCTCTGGCCGCGCCTCCAGGCGGCCCTCGGGCACCGGCCTGCAGCAGTCGACGCACTCGCCGTATGCGCCTTCCTCAAGGCGCTTGAGCGCGTCCAGCACGGCCCTGCGCTGGGTCGTCGCCACGACCAGCATGGCCTGGGCGCGGTCGGTGTCCGTCAGGTCGGAGCCCGCGTCGGCCGCCGACCGGTCACGGACCGAGACCGGGTCACCCTGGAGCACCCCGATCGATCGGTCCAGCTCAGAAAGCATGTCTGACAGCCGCTCGCGAGCGGTCGTGACGTCCACGAATCCGCACCTCCGGGAGGATGAGGGCAGCCCGCGGCGGAAGTCCCCGGTGATCCCGCCCGGCGCAAAGGGGGCATATATGGCGGTGACTCCGAGTGAACGGATGCACTGCTTTCCTCACCGGATGCCCACTTAGCGTGCCGTTTACACCTTAGAAAAGGCCGCTGTCGTCTTCCGGAGACAATGGTTTGATCAGGTCCGGGCCATTGTTCCGGACATTGTTGACGTCGGTGCTGACCGGGTCGGCGGTCAGCCTGCCGGGCTGCGCGGGCACCAGCAGCCCCGAGGCCAGCTTGGCGTCGGTGAGCTTCGGATCGAGCCACTCGGCCCACCGCTCCGGCTCGATCATCATCGGCATCCGGTCATGGATCCGCCCGAGATCGTCCTCCGCGTCCGTGGTGATCACCGTGCAGGTCACCAGCCACTTCAGCGGATCGTCCTCCTCGCGCCCGGGGTCCTTCCAGAACTCGTACAGCCCGGCCATCGCGAGCACCCCGCCGTCCGCCGGGTGGATGAAGTACGGCTGTTTCTTCTTCTTGTCGCCTTCGACCGGCATCCACTCGAAATAGCCGTCAGCCGGGAGCAGGCACCGCCGCTTGGCGAACGCCTGACGGTAGGAGGGCTTCTCCGCCACCGTCTCGATCCTGGCGTTGATCATGCGTGAACCGACCGACGGGTCCTTCGCCCAGGCCGGCACCAGCCCCCACTTCATCACCCTCAACTGCCGCACCGCCCGCTCGGCCTCCTTGGGCACGCGGCTGAGCACGGCGTAGACGTTCTTGGTCGGCGCCACGTTGTAGTCGGGGCCGAGCTCCTTGTCCGGGTCGCCGTCGAGCTCCACCTGGAACTCCTCGAGGAGCTGGTGCTTGTCACGCGCCGAGGCATATCTACCGCACATGGCACCACACTGCCATGTACGCCTTTCGCATGCGCGATCTCACCGTGACCCCCAGTCGCACCCTGGCCAGTAAACTTCGAGCATGTCCAACGAGCACTGGCCCGCCCCCGTCGCCACCGGACCGATCGTGGCATCCGTCTCGCTGCCCGGATCCAAGTCGGTGACCAACCGCGCGCTGCTGCTCGCCGCACTCGCCGACGGCCCTGGTGTCGTACGCCAGGCGCTGCGCAGCCGGGACGCCGATCTGATGGTCGCGGCGCTGCGCGCGCTGGGCACCACCCTCACGCCGCTGGCCGAGACCAGCTCCAGCGTCGACTGGCAGGTGCGGCCGGGCGAGATCCGCGGCGGCGCGGCCGTCGACGCCGGCCTGGCCGGCACGGTGATGCGCTTCGTCCCGCCGATGGCCGCGCTGGCCGACGGCCCGGTCTCCTTCGACGGTGACCCGCACGCCCGCAAGCGCCCGATGGGCCCCATTCTGGACGCCCTGCGCGCGCTGGGCGCCCGGGTCGACGGCGACGCCCTGCCGTTCACCGTGCACGGCCCGCTCACCGGCGGCGAGGTCACCCTCGACGCCTCGGCCTCCTCGCAGTTCGTCTCGGGCCTGCTGCTGACGGCCGCCCGGTTCGCCAAGGGCGTCACGATCCGCCACGTCGGCCCGCCCGTCCCGTCCCAGCCGCACATCAGGATGACGATCCACATGCTGCGCACGGCCGGGGTCGCGGTCGACGACACCGAGCCGGACGTCTGGCGGGTCGAGCCCGGCCCGATAGCCGCCAGGGACTGGGTGGTCGAGCCCGACCTGTCCAACGCCGCCCCCTTCCTGGCCGCCGCCCTGGTCACGGGCGGCACGGTCACCGTCCCCGACTGGCCGCCGGCGACCACCCAGGCGGGTGACGCCCTGCGCGGCCTGCTCACCGACATGGGCGCCACGGTCGGCCGGGCCGACGGGACGGCCGACCTCGTGGTCAGCGGCACCGGCGAGATCGCCGGGATCGACGCCGACCTGCACGAGGTCGGCGAGCTGACGCCGACGATCGCCGTGCTGGCCGCGCTGGCCGGCTCGCCGAGCCGGATCAGGGGCGTCGCCCACCTGCGCGGCCACGAGACCGACCGGCTGACCGCGCTCGTCACCGAGATCAACCGCCTCGGCGGCGACGCGGAGGAGACGGACGACGGCCTCCTCGTCCGGCCGCGTCCGCTGCACGGCGGCACCTTCCACAGCTACGACGACCACCGCATGGCCACCGCGGGCGCGGTGCTCGGCCTCGCGGTGCGCGGCATCGAGGTGGAGAACATCGCGACCACGGGTAAGACACTCCCGGAGTTCGCGGCGATGTGGGCGTCGATGCTGGCCGCCCGATGACCGGTCAGGGCTTTGAGTTCAGGGGAGCGGACCGCTGAGAAAGCGGGAGTACGACGAGGACGACGTACGGGTCAGGCCGGGCAAGGGCTCCAGGCCGCGGACCCGAATCCGGCCTGCGCATGAGGACGCCGTACAGGGGTTCGTGGTAGCGGTCGACCGCGGCCGCTACACCACGCTGATCGAGCCCGAGCGCGCCAAGGGCTCGGCCGCCAAGCGCAGGCAGCAGGAGCCCCGCCTGGTCGTCGCCATGAAGGCGCGCGAGCTGGGCCGCAAGGGCATCGTCGTGGGAGACCGGGTCGCCCTGGTCGGCGACGTCTCCGGCGAGCCGGACAGCCTGGCCAGGGTGGTCAGGGTGGAGCCGCGCACGTCGATGCTGCGCCGCTCCGCCGACGACACCGAGGACACCGACGGCATCGAGCGTCCCGTCGTGGCCAACGCCGACCAGTTGGTCATCGTGACCGCCCTGGCCGACCCGCAGCCGCGCCCGCGCATGATCGACCGGATCCTGGTGGCCGCCTTCGACGCCGAGATCGACGCGCTGCTCTGCCTCACCAAGTCCGACCTGGCCCCGCCCGACGACCTCGTGGCGCTCTACGAGCCACTCGGCGTCGAGCACGTCGTCGTGCACAAAGGCGGCACGCTGGACGAGCTGCGCGCCCACCTCACCGGCCGCATCAGCGTCCTGGTCGGCCATTCGGGCGTCGGCAAGTCGACCCTGGTCAACGCCCTGGTGCCGGACGCCAACCGGGCGGTCTCGCAGGTCAACGCGGTCACCGGCCGGGGTCGCCACACCTCCACCTCGGCCGTGGCGCTGGCGCTGCCCGAGGGCGGCTGGATCATCGACACACCGGGGGTGCGGAGCTTCGGCCTGGCACACGTGTCGGTGGAGACGGTCCTGGCGGGCTTCCCCGACCTGATCGAAGGCACGGTCCACTGCCCCAAGGGCTGCACCCACCTGGCCGCCGAATGCGCCCTCGACGACTGGGTACGCCAGGGCCACGCCGACCCCACCCGCCTGGAGTCCCTGCGCCGCCTGCTGGCCAGTCGCGACGGCACACCGGACGACTGACCCCCTGGGATCAGGCCCGGTCGTGACAGCACGCCAGACGACCGACCCCCTGGGATCAGACCCGGTCGTGACAGCACACCGGACGACCGACCCCCTGGGATCAGACCCGGTCGTGACAGCACGCCAGACGACCGACCCTCTGGGATCAGGCCCGGTTGGGCCGCAGGGTCCAGCCGACGGTGAGCGTGGCGACCACGACGCCGTCGGCGTTCCTGACCTCCACCTCCACGTCGAACTCCGGCCGCCCGCCCGCGTCCAGTTTCGCCACCACCTGCGCACGCTCCTCGCGCGAGGCCGGCAGCCGGGCCTCGGCCGTCAGCTCCCCCAGGGCGAGCTTGTGATAGCGGACGGTGGACGTGGTGGCGAGCGGCACCGCGCGGCTGAGCTGGTCGCCGAAGGCGGTGAGCATGGCGGCGCCCGAGGCGGACTCGGCCAGGGTGAACAGCGCGCCCGCGTGCGGCCCCGCCACATGGTTGTGCAGATCCGCCCGGTCAGGCAGCCGGCAGATGGCGCGGCCGTCGCCGGCCGAGTCGAAGACGATGCCGAGGGTGCGGGCGAAGGGCACGGTCTGGAGCAGGAGTTCTCCGGCGTCTAGGGACATGCCGTACATGCTACTGGGGAGTAACCGGAAGCGGACTTACCCGAAAAGACACGCCGGGCGACTGATGCTCGGCATACCCGGCACGGTAGCGTGACTGTTCGTGCACGGTTACACCGATGATCTACGCCTCGCGCATGTCATGGCGGATGCCGCCGATGATCTGACCATGCGGCGCTTCAAGGCGGTCGACCTCAAGGTCGAGACCAAGCCGGACCTGACGCCGGTCAGCGACGCGGACCGGGCCGTCGAGGAGACGATCCGGGGGACGCTGCGCCGTGCCAGGCCACGGGACGCGGTCGTCGGCGAGGAGTTCGGCAAGACCGGCTGGGGCGCCAGGTCGTGGGTCGTCGACCCCATCGACGGCACCAAGAACTACGTGCGCGGCGTGCCCGTCTGGGCGACGCTGATCGCGCTGATGGAGTACGGCAAGGTCGTCGTCGGCGTCGTGTCGGCCCCCGCGCTGGGGCGTCGCTGGTGGGCCTCCACAGAGGGCGGCGCGTGGACCGGCAGGAGCCTGACCAAGGCGACCCGGATGCGGGTCTCGTCGGTCTCCAGCCTGAGCGACGCCTCCTTCTCCTACTCCAGCTTCGGCGGCTGGGAGAAGACCGGCCGCCTGGACAACTTCCTGGACCTGAGCCGCGCCTGCTGGCGCACCCGGGCCTACGGCGACTTCTGGTCGCACATGATGGTGGCCGAGGGCTCGGTGGACCTGTCGGCAGAGCCGGAGCTGTCCCCGTGGGACATGGCGGCGCTCACCGTGATCGTCCAGGAGGCCGGCGGCACCTGGACCGACGTCGCGGGCGTCAACGGCCTGGAGGGCGGCAGCCTGGTCTGCACCAACGGCATCCTGCACGACGAGGTGCTCAGGCGGCTCACAGCGCCAGCACCCGAGTGACCGCGGCCATCAGGCTGTCCCGGTAGCTCGCACCGAAGAGCACTACGTGCACGAGCAGCGGATGCAACTGGTGCAGCGGCACCCGCTCCCGCCAGCCGTCCACGAGCGGCGCCTCCTGCCGGTAGGCGCCGAGTATGCGGTCCAGGTGCGGGGCGCCGAACAGCGCCAGCATGGCCAGATCCGTCTCACGGTGGCCGCCGTGCGCGGCCGGGTCGACGAGCACGCCGGTGCCGCCGGACCAGAGCAGGTTGCCGCTCCACAGGTCGCCGTGGATGCGGGCGGGCGGCTCCGGCTCCCCCGCCACCTCACCGAACCGCTCGACGGCCCGCTCGATCAGCTGAACGTCTCCGGCGGGCAGCCGCGCTCGCCGTACGAAAGGAAGAACGCGGCGGGAGGCGTAGAAGGTCGGCCAGTCCTCAGCGGGCGCGTTGCTCATCGGCAGGTCGGCGATGAAGCCCGGCCAGGGCGCGCCGTAGGCGGGCGCGCCGGCCCGGTGCAGGCGGGCCAGGTCGCGGCCGAAGCGTTCGGCCGCGGCGGCGGTTGGCGGCTCCTCACTCACCCACGACAGCACGAGCCGGTCCTCGGCGGCCTCGATCACCTCCGGCACGGCGATCGCCTCGCCGAGCCACCGCAGCCCGGCGGCCTCGGCGGCGAACACCGGCGAGTCCTCTCCGATCTTGGCGAAGACCTCGCGCCCGTCGGCGAGCACGCCCCGCCGCAGCCGCCGGCCGTGGGACGTACCGAGCTCATCGGTCCACTTCACCGGTCCAGCTCGTCGGCGATGTGTTCGGCCACGCCCTCGGCGGCGGTCTCGACCAGCGTGAGGACCTCCTCGAAGCCCTCGTCGCCGCCGTAGTAGGGGTCGGGCACCTCGGCACCGGCCGGCGCGTCCGGGTCGAAGGAGCGGAACAGCCGCACCTCCACCCCGGCGGGGGCCAGCCGGCGCAGGAACGCCTGGTTGTCGCGGTCCATGGCCAGAACCAGGTCGTAGCGGTCGAACCAGTCGGCGGTGAACTGCCTGGCGTTGTGCTCGGAGCCGTCATAGCCGTGCTCGGCCAGGATGCGCAGGGCCCGCTCGTCCATCGGCCCACCGATGTGCCAGCCACCGGTGCCGGCGCTCTCCACCGCGACCCGCGCGGCCAGCCCATGATCGGCGAGCACCTTGCGGAGCACCATCTCGGCCATGGGCGAGCGGCAGATGTTTCCCATGCACACGACGCATACGCGGTACGTCACAGAAGTCATGCCCTCCATCATGGGGTCTCACCTGGGACATTTCCGAAACGATCGCATGGCGCGCTCGGTGACGCCCTCGACGGTCGCGATGCCGGTCGCCACGTTCGCACTGCCTTCGGTCAGTACGGCGATCGCGAAGGCCTGGCCGTGCCCCCGGACCAGCCCGACACTGGCGACGGCCCAGCGCTTGTCGGACACACGCCTCAGCCACCCGTTCTTCAGCGCCACCCGGTCACCCGCGCACCTCGCGACACCGATGCCCCAGTCCTGCCCGTCGACCACCTTGCCCATCAGCCCCAGCACCCGCCGGCGAGCCTTGGCGGGCAGCGGGCTGCCGGGCGACACGAGCGCCCGCATGAGCCGGATCTGGTCCTGCGCGGAGGTCTTGGTGATGCCCCAGCAGTAGAGGTCCACGCAGGCACCCGGGACGCCGCGCGTGTGGCGCAGGCCCAGCTGCTCGCCCGTCTCGGTGAACCCGGGCGCGCCGCCGATCCGCAGCCAGAGCCGGTCGGCGGCGTGGTTGTCGCTGTAGCGGATCATCGACTCGGCGTCGCGCCTGACGGCCGCCGGGAGATCCCGCCACGGGGTCTTCAGCAGCAGGGCCATGAGAATCTGCGCCTTGGCGGCGCTGGCGGTGATCATCCGCTCATCGTCGTGATAGCGGTAGCTGCGGCTGGTCGTCAGATCCGTGACCATGGCGGTGACCCGTCCCGGACGGGTCGCGAGATAGCGGTCCAGGCGCTGGGTGATCTTCTTGGGGATGATCCGGGGGACGGCCCGCTCCGACGGGACACTCAGCCGAAGCCCCGCCAAAACGGGCGGGCCGAGCGCCTCGGCCGACGCGGGGACCCTGGTCGGGGGGATGGGTGGCCGCTCCGCGAGCGTGGACATGGCCAGGCACGACAGCACGGCGATGGCCATGGTCAAACGCCGCAACGCGCGGCCCCGACCCGCGATCATTCATGAATTATCACGAAAGATCACCACGCCTCGCTAGGGATGCGTGGCCATGAGTTCGGCGATCGAGTCGTCGTCGCAGGTGGCCCAGAAGTCGCCCACCACGTCTTCCAGATGCTGCAGCGAGTCGGCCCGGAACAGCACATCCTGATATTTCGTGATGTCGTAGTGAGTCGTCCCCATCATGGTCAGGTCCAGCGGCCGGATGTCCATGCTCCGGAACTCCTCGATCTCGCCGTACGACGACAGGATGCCCGCCCCGTACGCCCTCAGCTCGCCGCCGTCCAGCATCACCCCGAACTCCAGCGTGAACCAGAACACCTTGGAGACGAACTCCAGCGCCGCGTCCCCCTCCACCCGCCGCGCCGCCTCCCCCGCCAGCCGGTAGAGCGCGGCGTAACGGTCACTGGCCAGCGCGTTGGCATGCCCGATCACCTCGTGCACCACGTCGGGCTCCGGCGTATAGAACGGCACGGAATGGTGGCGGATGTACTGCGTCGAGTGGAAATACCCGTCGGCCAGCACCCCGTAGAAGTCCCGCAACGGCACCAGCCCCGCGGCCGGCAGATACCGGAACCCGGTCAGCGGCTCCAGCAGCTCGCTGACCTCCTGGAGCTGCGGGATGCGCGTCCGCGGCAGCCCGAGCCTGGCGACGCCGCCGAGGTACTCGGCCGTGGCGTAGGCGGCGTGCTTGGCCGCCAGCTCCTTGGTAACGAGCGCCCAGACCTCGTGCTCCCGCTCGGTGTACTCGGCGACCGGGATGGGTGTCCCGGGCCGATGGTTGACCGCCAGCCCCGCGATCGCGTTCCGCCGAGCCCGGTAGACCGGGTCCGCGAAGCCCGGATGGGACGTGGCCAGCTCGACCACCACCGACCCATCGTCCTGCGTAGCGATCGGGGCGAAGTACTGTGCTTCCTCGAACATGTCTCAGATGACAGCAACTCTCCCGATCCCTGGCAAGAGCGCGCACTTTCCCTGCACGATACGCTCATTTCCGTACGGCATACTCCCGCTTTCCTGTACGAATCGCACATCGCGAGAGAGGGGCACCGTGGACGATCTCGACGCTCGGTTGCTCGTGACCATGCGCGCCCATCCTCGCGTCGGGCTGACCGAGCTCGCCCGGCTGCTCGGCGTCGCCCGCGGCACCGTACAGGCTCGGGTCGACAAGCTCATGGCCGCCGGCGTGATCGAGGACTTCGGGCCGACCGTCTCCCCGGCCCGGGTCGGGTATCCGATCCAGGCGTTCGTCTGGCTGCAGATCGCCCAGGGGCGGCTGGCCGAGGCCGTGGAGGCACTGCGTGACGTACCGCAGATTCTGGAGGTGCACGGGACCAGCGGTCAGCACGATCTGCTCTGCCGGGTCGTCGCGCAGAGCACCGACCATCTGCAGGAGATCATCGCCCACATCCTGACCTCACCGGCGGTGCGGCGCACCGACTCCACGATCGCCCTGTCGACGCAGATCCCTTACCGAATCGAGCCCCTGCTGCTGGCCCGCTGATAGCATCCCCTCGATCATTTAACGGACTATTAGGGCATAGCGTGACGTCGGCCCGCCACCGGCGTCTCCATTGAAACCATGACTGACCACCCCCTCGGACCCCCGTCCAGTCCTGCGCCCGAGCCCCTTCCCGGGCCCGTCTCCACGCCTGCCCCCACCTGGGGCCCACCCCAGAACCACCAGCCGTGGACACCATCCGCCGCCCCCTACGGCCAAGCCCCCACCCCCCAGAGCGACATCCCGTACACCCCGCCCGCTCCCCCGCCGAGCAGAAACCCCTACGCCCCGACACAGGGCCCAGCCGAAACCCCGTACGGCCGGCCATCCCCACCGCCCTCGGCTGGACGCGACCTCTCACCCCCGACGGTCAACCCGTACGCTCCATCCGCCTCCTCCGGAAGCGACCCCCCATACGGCCCACCGGCCCCGACCGGAAGCGGCCCCTCGTACGGTCCACCGGTTGATACCGGAAGCGGCCCTCCGTACGGCCTATCGGTCCCGGCCGGAAACGGCCCCTCGTACGGACCGCCCGCCCCTGCCGGAAGCGGCCCTTCGTACAGCCCGGCGCAGCCGATGGGGAACCCGTACGGGCAGGGGGCGTGGCCTGCGGCGACGCCGCAGGCGCTCGGCGATGCCATCGCACCGCGGAAGGCGCGTGGGACGACCAAGATCGTGCTCATCGTCGCGCTCAGCCTGGTGGTCCTTCTGGCCGCCGGCCTCACCACGTGGTGGTTCGTCGCGCGACCGAGCATCTTGTCCCCCACCAACCTCCAGGCCGGCGAGCCGGAAACGCCGACGGCGTCCAACTGGTCGGTGCCCCTACTCGGGGCCGGCGGGACGGACTTCAGCACCGGTATGGCGTTCGCGAGCTGGCTGACGGACACGACCGTCATCAGGGCGCAGAAGGAAGGCGTGCTGGCGTACGAGCTCAAGTCCGGCGAACAGGCCTGGCGCACGCCCCCACCGGGTGAGCACGTATGCGGCGCCACCCCCGACCTGTTCGAGGGCAAGGGCGCGTTCGCGTACGGCACCGAGAAGGTGTGCGACCACCTGGCCGGCATCGACGCGGCCACCGGCAAGATCACCTGGCGGATCGAGATCCCAACCAGGAAGGCGAGCACCCAGGCCGGTCTCATGGTCCCCGGCCTGATGTCCACCAACGGCATGATCATCGTCGAGACGGACGACACCCTGACCGCCTACCGCCTCTCCGACGGCGGCCGGCAATGGGCCAAGCCCATGCCGAACAAGTGTCACCTCGATGACGCCAACGCCGGCCCCGGCCGCGTGGTCGCGCTCGTCAACTGCGGCTCCCCCAAGAAGAACAGCGTCCAGGTCATCCACCCGAGAACGGGCGACGTCGCCGGCAATTTCCCGATCGGCGAGCTCCCACTGCAGCGAGCCGTCCTGTCGGCCAAGCCGATCGTCATCCAACGCGAGATCAACGGCAAGAACGTCTTCACCCACTTCGCGGCCGCCGGCAAGGTGAGCGAGTTCACCACAGGCCGGGTGGACCTCCTCACCCAGAACGGCGTCGTCTTCGTCGAAGGCGTACTCGAACAGCGTCGCTACGCGGTCCACGGCGACCGCCTCTATCTGACCACCTCCTCCGAGAAAATGGCCAGAACCGGAGGCACCAAGAACACCGCACTCGCCTTCGACCTCAAGACCGGTCGGCGGCTCTGGGAGTCGTCGGCAACCCAGGACGTGATGCTCACCTACATTCGCGCCGACGACCAGGGCCTCCTGACCCTGGAAGCAGGCGAACGACACACCGTCGCACCCCGCCTGGTTCGTCTGGACGCTGCCACCGGCAAGGCCCATGAGGTGGCAAAGCTCCCACTGGAGTACGCCGGTGAGGGAAGACGAGCCAAGGTGTTCGAACGCGCCGGCACAGTGATCACCCTCCCATGGTCCGCAGCGTACGGCCACAAAGCAGTCAGCTACATCACCACCACCGCTTCCTGAACCCACCGGCCGGGCTCGCCCTAAGCCGAAGAACTGTTCACTCAGCCAGCCGCCAAGCATCCCCGATCGCCGCGTCTGGCTGTTCAGGGCGGGGTCCTATGTCTGTACAAGGCGCTACCAGCGCAGTACCCGCTGAGCCCATATAGCCGGGGCGCATTCGGCACCCCGTCACAACAACAAAAAAGGGGGTTCCCACACCGTCTTAGGCGTGAAAACCCCCTCCACAAGCCCCGCACACGTCAAACGTGGAACCCATCTAGAACTCCCAGAAATGCAGATAAGGCCCCGACAGCCAAAGTGTCGGGGCCCTACCTGAAAGATTGTCCG